>NZ_CP027618.1:0-4971441 GCF_003010695.1 Enterobacter cloacae complex sp. FDA-CDC-AR_0132
GCTGGCATTATCCAGATCAGGTAATACGGGTATTTCTCAGCCTTCATTTAAGAAGGGCACCCCGAGTCATGAAGATTACATTTCTTTATCAATTAGTAGGTTACGCCAAGTCACGTGCTGATACAAGATTGATCTTACGAATATTACATCTTCACGCTGTACCTCACCTTGTACCCCATTTTGTACCTCATAGGAAAACAATAGAACTTAATACTTTTCAAATCAACTTCTGACCTGATCCACCATCACAATCTCTATAATCAATATCAATCGATATATATACGGCGTCAGATTAAATGTGCGAGCCTGCGTACATGGTACTCGATCGCTCTCAATGATTGCTGTGTTAAAAAAGGTCGCGTAAGCGGCCTTTTTCATAATGAATGATGCTGAGACGCAATCATTTGTTTTCAGTGTTCTCTGGTTATAAAATGCAAAAACCGTTACCAAAAGGAGCTGGTTATGAGTTTTAGTCTGCCGGGGTTTAACTTGTTCTACCTTTCAAGGGATAACCTTGAACCAGAGAAGTATGAACTGATAACCCGTCCTTCTGTTACATGGGATTACATCAGGCAGGAATACGAGTTCGATGACAGATATCGCGATCATTATCACGTTGAAGGGCTAAGACCTCGCCCGTCATATTCACGTAGCTATGCTTACCAAAACAATCATACCTATGGGTTCAATACTGAAAGACGCCTGAGATACCTTGTCTTCAGAGGTGAAATCGTGATGTTAGACCGCTATGGTTCCCCTGGAGAGCTTTTCTATATCGACGACCAAGGTCAGCTTATCTGTAAGAAGTACCAGGCGTTTAAATGAATGGTGCTGAACAGATCCTGAAAGAATACAGGAGTTCTGTAGGATGCAGGTACTACTGTTCAGGAAAGCCCCGCCCAACTTCGTTTTTACTATCTTTCTCCGGTGGAACATCAGCACCAGCTTCTGAGCCGACATACCAGACGATTAACAGCAAGGCCGCAGGACGCCTACTGGCGGCTGGCGGTGTCTACAATGGTAATGTTGAGGGCTTCAGGAAAACAGCAGAGCAGTTAGGTGGAGACGCTGTTAAGGGATATGATCAAGTACTGAATGAGCAAACAGCAGGTACAGCTATTGCGGCGGCTTCCATTCTGTTAGCGAAACGACCTAACCCACAACTATATGATGAAATGACAAGCTATCTGGGGAAACTCAGAGGTGAATCCAGATTAGTTAATGGAATTACAGTTACCGATATTAATTATACTAAAAGAAATCCAGCAGAAGCAGCATTATTAAGAAAAGAATTCGATAGCACAGTAAGAAAGAAATTTGTTAAAGAAATTGCTGCTACTCCTGATGCAGCTAATATTTTTTCACCATCACAGTTACTTAGGATGAATAGTGGGAAGTCTCCAGATGGATGGGATGTTCACCACAAACTTCCATTAGATGATGGTGGTACTAATTCTTTTAAGAACTTAGTGTTAATCGAAAAGGAACCATTTCATAAGATTTTTACAAACATGCAGAGGTCAGCAGTTAAAAATTTAGTACCAGGGGAAAGTAGAGTAACACCGTGGGCAATACCTACTGGTTCAATTTACCCACTTAAATAACTTTATGGAATCAAGAAAATGAAAATAGAAAACATTCTTGCAGAACTGAAAAGTGAAATGATTAAGTGGGAGTATCCAGTTCAAGACCCAATTGGGAAATCATTTCTTAATAGTATTTTGAACAGAAAACCTGATTCAACTACAACACCAATGTTAGAAAATTTAGTAGACGAACTGTGTGTTTTATTTTCCAACCAACCCGACTACATCACATTTTTAGAGTATATGGACGGATTTGAATATGACGGTCTTACTCTATTCAGTTTGTCTACCCCTGAACCATTAGTTAAAAATCTATTTGTAATGAATGATTTCTATAGAGATAATGAAGATTTTATAGATCCTGATCTTGCAGAAAGATTAGTAATAGGTGAAAATAGCATATCATTATTCACATATGACACTAAATCCAATCTATTTGAAATTAGGGATAATATATCTACAGAAAGTGTATTTGGATCATTTGACAATTTCTATGATTTTCTAAAAGAAATACTTGAAGCAGTCAAGTAAGTACTATCTCTGTAAACCGCCCCCTATTGATTAAACGTTGCACAGGGGGCTTTCCTAAAATAAAAACATGAACTTCGCTTTATTACATTTACTGGCAACCATTCCAGACTAACTATGGAAGACTATACCTCTCTCTGCTTTATGTTCCATTTTTTCTTGCTGAAAGGGTTGTATTTTAACTTGTAGGTAATCAATATAAAAGAAAATACTAAAACTGTAAGTTGCTGCCAGGTAGAGAATGGTGTTTGGGTTGCTGAAGAAGTAAGAATAAGAACCCATAACAATATCAATATTAGATTGACTGTATCTTGTAATTCAGATATTGAATATGGCTGAGGGCGGCGTGAAATATGAGTTTTAAAAAGATGTCCACAAAAGAAAGGCTCAAGCATATCTAAATGGTACTCCCAGTTTTCTTGCCAGTACTTCCCGCTTTGAGAAATACCACTACTAATCATGGAAATCAGGTATCCTAATAAAGAAATAACTGATATTGCTAAAAAGTATTCTGTCCGCTTCTCAAGTGGGGCATCATAAAATAGTTTTGCAAATATACCAATAAGAACAAGTAATGCTCCATTTACAGGCCACATAAAAGTAGCCCTTTTCCAGTATAATTCAATCTCAAATTTTCTTGTATCCAGCGTTTGCTTATATGCTTCACTTAATATAGTTAATTGTTTCTCTGTTGGAGCTGATTGTTTATAAACTTCTTCACCTAATATTGCGGCAAAATAATCGATATTTTTTTGGAAGTGATTGTTTTGTAATGAATTGTCTTTTTCATTTGTAATGGATTGCATGGTAAGCCCTTATCCGTTATAACCTACACAAAATAACAGCATAGCTATGACATGAAAGCGAGTTTTTGGGAAGGAATCTTTATGGATATCACGCTGCTCAACAGGGGCTGGAACAGAACATGGTCAGATACCATGGTGAATCTGGAAGCCCGGAAACTCGTCGAAACAGCAAATCGGCTGTCAGCATTCTATTTGCAAGATGGGATAACTCGTATCAAGTTTGTTTAAGAGATAAAACAGGTTGTAGAGAAAGAATTTGAAACAGCACGACGAGCTATAACCGATGAAGAATGCATTGTATGCATCAAAAATCTGCGTGCTGAAACACACAATCTATTGAACATGAGCGTCTGTTAAGAACCAAGTCCGCACAGCTTTACGCGAAGATAGAATTTGTTCGAGAAAATAATAAAATCGTTGGTTATGTTATATCAGCTGTAAATGTGGTTCTATCAGGCGTGGTTCTCTTTGGTGGCTTTATGATGTTATCCACTATGGGGCCGATTGGTATGCTGGCTGGGGCAGTCTTGATTGCCGATGGAATGAACGGATTAACGAAAGAAGTGCTCAACTTTGATCAGCCAGCAGGACATAAACCCTCGCAAGGTATTATTGCTGACTCTGCGATGCATACGGCCCAGTTTATGGGATTTAATCCTAACACGGGCCTGGCTCTCTATAATGGTGTTACTCTTGCTGCCGGTGTGTACAGCATAGCTGGACTCGCTCGAAAAACCGGAGCCTGGAGATTATTCCGCTGGCTTCCACACGATTACTATCGCAAAGTCAGTACAATGAGCCCCCCTAAGTTAACAATGAAGATTGTCGGTTATGGTGTTAAAGCAAAAGTGATTTTCGACCTTTTGACAACAGAAAATGGAACCAGTTAATCCTTGATGGTTTTACGGTAACGCCAGGATTTATAGGAAATTACCGGAGGCTGTGCGAAGGACATAATGGCAACCCCAAAGACCATCGCCAGCCCCCATGCAATTGCTCTGTCAGGTGAGCTGAAGACGACAAGTAGCAATAGGACAAAGGTACACGCACTCACCACTCCCGCCAAGGTAACAAATCGTCTAGCGAGGTCATTTATGGCCTCTCCAAGCGTTCCTCCATATTTTTCAATATTGCATTTTATCTTCTGCAATTCGGGCTGCGTAAAACCAGAACGTAACAAAGCCTCATCAGTCACTTTCATATCGTATCGACCCTTGTCTACCATAAATGGTTTCTCAATCCCTGCTTGAGTCAGCAATCATACTGATGAACTTTACAGCAATCCAGCCGAAACTTTGCGGCAGACTCTACCGCCCCTTTCCTTAGCCCTAAGTACCAAGACGTTACAACCAGTCCAAACCATGAATCACGTAACAAACTGAACATAAAGGAAAAGTGTGCAAAAAGCGTCTTGTAATCCCTGAACCGCTTTTCTCATGTCCTACCACCTGTTGCAAGTGTGCCAGGCTACCAACCCAGCCAGCTAAATATTTTGCAGGTAATGTCGAGATAATGCGCTTAAAGGGGCTATCTGCCCCCCTTAACGTCCCTCAATGGCACGATTTGTCACACACTTTTCTCTCTTTTTACAGTCCTGACAAAATACGCGTAACCGGCTGTTTTTGTTTGGCATAAAGCGCAATTTTTATTCTTGAAATGAGGATATTCCCTCCCCCGTACCGCATGTCATAAAACAGTAAACAAATTAACCATTGAGCCTCGTGACAAAAGGCTCTATATTGGCGGCGTTTTTTTCAGGCCCCCATCTGTTTTTTAACTTTTTATTCAATCGTTGCTCATAACGAAGCGGCGGTTGTAGGAGTGATATGATGACGGATAAAGTCCGTATTGACACCGTAGATGCCCACAAAAGCAACGAAACCTATCTGGCCCGTCAGGCCGAGTTTGAATCTAACGTCAGGAGTTATCCGCGCAAACTGCCTTTAGCAATCACTAAAGCAGAAGGCGTGTGGATCACCGATGCAGACAATAAAGAATACCTTGACTGTTTAGCAGGCGCAGGCACCCTTGCGCTTGGACATAACCATCCTGATGTGCTGAAAAGCATCCAAAATGTCATTACCAGCGGCTTGCCGTTACATACTCTGGATCTGACTACGCCTCTGAAAGACGCGTTCTCAGAATATCTGCTCTCTCTGCTGCCTGGTCAGGGCAAAGAGTACTGCCTGCAGTTCACCGGTCCATCCGGTGCTGATGCCGTTGAAGCGGCGCTGAAACTGGCGAAAAAAGTGACCGGTCGTAGCGGTATCATCAGCTTCTCTGGTGGTTACCACGGTATGACTCACGGCGCACTGGCCGTTACCGGCAACCTGTCTCCGAAAGAAGCGGTTAACGGTATGATGCCAGAAGTGCAGTTCATGCCTTACCCACACCAGTACCGTTGCCCACTGGGTATCGGCGGTGAGGCGGGTGTGAAAGCGCTGACCTACTATTTCGAAAACTTGATCAACGACGTTGAAAGCGGCGTGCGTAAACCTGCGGCAGTGATCCTTGAAGCCGTTCAGGGTGAAGGCGGCGTTAACCCGGCTCCGGTTGAGTGGCTGCAGCGCATCCGTAAAGTGACTCAGGAACACGGCATTCTGCTGATCCTCGACGAAGTTCAGGCTGGCTTTGCCCGTACCGGTAAATTCTTCGCCTTCGAACACGCGGGCATTGAGCCAGACATCATCGTGATGTCTAAAGCGGTTGGCGGCGGTCTGCCACTGGCGGTACTCGGCATCAAAAAACAGTTCGATGCGTGGGCACCAGGCCACCACACCGGTACCTTCCGCGGCAACCAGCTGGCAATGGCAACCGGTCTGACAACGCTGAAAATCCTGAAAGACCAGAATATCGCGGGCAAAGTGGCCGCACAGGGCGAATGGCTGAAAGGCCAGCTGAACGAGATGGCGAAACGCTATCCGGTTATCGGTCACGTTCGCGGCCTGGGCATGATGATCGGGATTGAGATCGTTAAGCCACACGAAGCGGCAGACCACATGGGTTGCTACCCGGGTGATGGCGAGCTGTCTGCACTGATTCAGAAGAAGTGCTTCGAAGCCGGCCTGATTCTGGAGCGCGGTGGTCGCAACGGTATTGTTCTGCGTCTGCTGCCTTCCCTGCTGATCAGCGATGATGAGCTGAAAGTCTTCCTGGATAAATTCGAGCAGGCGCTGCTTGCTGCGGGCGTTCGCCCGGCGTAACCGGAGTTGTTGAACACGATGTCAGATTCAAACCCAATTTTGTTCTCCTCTGCGCAGAGCATTGAAGCTTACCAGCAGGCGATTGAACAAAGCACTCAGGCTGTGATGCAGTGGCTGAAACAGCCTGAGATGTATCAGGGCAAAACGGTCGCGGAACTGCGCGACCGTATTAAGCTGGATTTCAACCCGAAAGGGCTGGGCAACGAAGCGGCAATTGAACGCGCCGTGGAGTTCTTCCTGAAAGACAGCCTGTCCGTTCATCACCCGCAGTGTGTGGCGCACCTGCACTGCCCAAGCCTGGTGGTTAGCCAGGCAGCGGAAGTGCTGATTAACGCCACTAACCAGAGCATGGACTCCTGGGATCAAAGCCCGTCCGCAACCATCATTGAGATCAAGCTGATCGAATGGCTGCGTACCCGCGTGGGTTATCAGGCTGGCGACGCCGGTGTGTTCACCAGCGGCGGCACGCAGAGTAACCTGATGGGTCTGATGCTGGCCCGTGATGCGTTCTTCGCGCGTCAGGGTCATTCCGTTCAGCAGGACGGCCTGGTTGGCGATCTGCGTAAAATCCGCGTGCTGTGCTCTGAAAACGCACACTTCTCCGTGCAGAAAAACATGGCGCTGATGGGTCTGGGCTACCAGTCCGTCGTGCAGGTGAAAACGGATGAATTCTCGCGCATGGATCTCAACGATCTGGCAGCGAAAATTGAGCAGTGCAATGCTAACGGCGAGCAGATCCTGGCGATTGTTGCCACTGCCGGTACTACCGATGCAGGTGCAATCGATCCGCTGCGTGCCATTGCTGAACTGGCGGCGAAACAGAATATCTGGGTACACGTTGATGCGGCCTGGGGCGGCGCGCTGCTGATGTCTGAGCAGTATCGTCACTACCTGGACGGTATCGAGCTGGTGGATTCCGTTACTCTGGACTTCCACAAGCAGTTCTTCCAGACTATCAGCTGCGGTGCGTTCCTGCTCAAAGAAGCGCGCCACTATGAGCTGATGCGCTATCAGGCTGCCTATCTGAACTCTGAGTTCGATGAAGAAGCTGGCGTGCCTAACCTGGTGTCCAAATCTCTGCAGACGACCCGTCGTTTCGACGCGCTGAAGCTGTGGATGAGCCTGGAAGCGCTGGGTCAGGAACAATACGCGGCGATCATCGATCACGGTGTTACGCTGGCACAGCAGGTTGCGGCTTACGTGAAAGAGCAGACTGCTCTGGAACTGGTTATGCAGCCGCAGCTGGCAAGCGTACTGTTCCGCTTCCGTGGACAGGTACAGATGGACGACGCGGGTATCGCCCTGCTGAACCAGAAAATTGGTGATGCGCTGCTGGAATCCGGCCGTGCTAACGTCGGCGTGACCGAGCATAACGGCGTCACCTGCCTGAAGCTGACTCTGCTGAACCCAACCGTGACTCTGGAGGACATTAAAGTCCTGCTGTCGCTGGTTGAGCGTACCGCACAGGAAGTTCTGGCGAAGTAATATCCAGCCCCTCTTCCGCCGGAAGAGGGGCTCTCTTTACAGCCCTGCCCACCACAGTCTGAGCTTCATTCCCCAGTAACTTGTCCACCCCGTAGTAGTACTGACCACTTTCCCCTTCGACACGATCACCAGCGTCGGTGTTACGCTCACCTGCCACGCCTGCGACAGCGCACCGTTGGCATCGTTGACCACCGGCATGACCAGCTGTTTCTTGTCGACCCAGCGCGCCAGCTTTGCATCGTCGCCGGAACGCATGGCGATACTTACGACGTTGCCACCCTGTTCTGCCAGCGTATTGACTGAGGGCGTCGTAAACCGGCAGATGCTGCACCAGGTTGCCCATACGTATATCAGCAGCGGGCGTTCCTGGCTGAGTGCCGTTATATCGTGGATCTTTCCGTCGATGCTGTGCATCGGTGTAGCGCTAAAGCTGGCGGGGAGTGTGGGCTTGCGGTATTGATCCACACCCCACATTACGGCCAGCGCGAGCAGAAAGAAGATGATCCCTTCCCGCGCCCAGCGGCGCAGTCGACTGAATTTGCGGTTTTCCATTGTGACCTCTTGATGAATCGACGGTCATCTTAGCGAGCAATGCGCCATCACGCTGTAAAGAAGTGTCGGGTCATTTCGTTCGCAACGTGTCGGCCATCAGCGTAAAGCAGGATTCGATAAGCGGAGGAAGCGGCTGCGGGGCGCGCATTAACGCCACCGTGCGGGCCAGGGCCGGTTGTTGAAGATGTACCACCCTGAGCTGCGGGTCCTGGAGGTGCGTGGTATAGAGCTGCGGTAAAATCGCCACGGCGAGTTTCGAGCGCACCAGACCATACAAAGTTTCGATGTAGTCCACCTGATAGCGTGTCGGCAACGACAAACGGTGGCTTTCCGCGAGCGCCGCAACCAGACGCTGAATATTGCCTTTTGAGAACACGGCGATATCCCGCCCTGCCAGTTGCTTCCAGGGCAGGTGCGCCGACGCGGCCAGCGGATCGTCGCTGTGAATGACCGCGACAAACGGGTCATCCTGTAAGGGAAACACGTTCAGCTGGTCGGGAACAGAGTTATCGAGCGCACCAATGCCGAAATCAATCTGCCCTTTCAGCAGCTGGACCACCAGCGCATCGTTGGTTTGATCGTGAAATTCCACCCTGAGGCGGGGAAAAGCCTGCGCGAGCGTCCGGGGCAACAAGGGGAACAGCAGCGAACTCACGGAAGGGATCAGCCCGATACGCACCGTACCTTCTCCGCCCGCCTGAACAATGTGCTGCATGTCGTCAAACGCAAGCTGCGCCACGCTGAGCACCCGCTGCGCGTGCGGCAGGATGGCATTGCCAAGCTCCGTCAACGTCACGGCCGAGGCGGTCCGGTTAACCAGTTTGCCCCCAAGCACCGTCTCGATTTGCCGCAACGCACTGCTGAGGGCCGGCTGGCTGATAGCCAGTTTGCTGGCGGTATCAGTAAAATGACGCAGCTGCGCCAGAGTGACAAAATACTGTAGCTGTCGAAGAGAGAGCGCGGGCAAGCGCTGCCAGGGTTCCGTCATGATTATCCATTACACGCGTCACAGAATAACCCGGGGTTATCGGGCGATAAATTTTATCAGCTGGGCAAACGTTTGCCGTGTGCATAGAGTAGCGTCATTATTTTGATGCTGGAACTGTTAATTGCATGACTGCTGAAACCCGACGCCGCGCCGTTCAGGCTGCACGAGGCGAAATGCCCTTTGACCTGCTGCTCACCGATACCCGTATTGTGGATATGGTCACCGGTGAGATCCGCGAAGCGGATGTTGGTATCGTGGGATCACTGATTGCCAGTGTCCATCCGCGCGGCAGCCGCAACGACGCACATGAGACCCACGCGCTGAACAACCAGTTTCTGTCGCCAGGGCTGATCGATACCCACGTCCACCTTGAAAGCTCCCATCTTATGCCCGCCCGCTACGCGGAGATTGTGCTTGCACAGGGCACCACGGCGGTCTTCTGGGATCCGCATGAACTGGCCAACGTGCTGGGCATTGACGGCGTCCGTTTTGCCATTGAGGCCAGCCGCAATCTGCCGCTGCAGGTGATGGTCGCCGCGCCTTCAAGCGTGCCCTCAACGCCCGGCCTGGAAATGTCCGGGGCGGATTTTGCCGGAGACGAGATGAACACCCTGCTTGGCTGGCCGGAAGTGCGCGGTGTGGCTGAAGTGATGGACATGCATGGGGTGCTTAATGGCAGCCAGCGTATGCTTGAAATTATGCAGGCCGGGCTCGACAGCGGAAAGCTGATTGAAGGCCATGCCCGCGGTCTCAGCGGTGCGGATTTACAGGCTTATCTGGCAGCAGGCGTGACTTCTGACCATGAGTTAACGTCGGCTGACGATGCGCTGGAAAAACTGCGTGCCGGGCTGACGCTGGAGATCCGCGGTTCGCACCCTTATCTGCTGCCCGATATTGTCAGCGCCCTGAAAACGCTCCCCCATCTTTCGTCTCACATCACGGTTTGTACCGATGATGTTCCGCCAGACATCCTCATGGAAAAAGGCGGGATCATCGCGCTGCTGAACCTGCTGATTGAACATGGATTAGCGGCCACCGACGCACTGCGTTTTGCAACGCTCAATGCAGCCATTCGCCTGCAGCGTAACGACCTGGGGCTGATTGCCGCCGGGCGTCGCGCGGATCTGGTGGTGTTTGACTCGCTGGATAAACTGACGGCGCGCCAGGTCTACGTCGCCGGAAAGCTGATTGCCCGGGACGGGGCAACGCTCGAACCTGTTGCTGATACGCCTCTTACGTTGCCGCGTGATACCGTACGGTTGTCTGCCCTGACCGCTGATGATTTTTACATGCGCATTGGCAACGCGAACCATGGCGTGGCTCGCTTGCGCCACATCTGCGGCGCGCGCTTTACCCGCTGGGGTGAAACAGATGTGCAGGTGCGCGACGGGTGCGTGCAGATCCCGGACGGTTTTAGCCTGATCTGGGTTCAGCATCGCCATGCCCGTCATGCAGCAAAACCGCAAATTGCCCTGCTTGAAGGCTGGGGGGAACTGCGCGGGGCGATTGCCACCAGCTACTCGCACGACTCTCACAACCTGGTGGTTTTGGGCCGCGATCCGAACGATATGGCGCTGGCTGCCAATACGCTTATCAACAGCGGTGGTGGCATGGCGCTGGCGCAACAGGGTGACGTGATTGCCCACGTTGCCATGCCGATTGCGGGCATGCTGTCGGAACTGCCACCTGCCGAGCTGGCGCTGCAGTTCAGGACGCTGCGCGATCGCAGCAGTCTGATTGCCGACTGGGAACCGCCGTATCGGGTCTTTAAGGCCATCGAAGGAACCTGCCTTGCCTGTAATGCCGGGCCACATTTGACCGATCTTGGACTGACCGATGGCAGCACGCGCCAGATTGTCGATCCGCTGATTTCTTACCGGGAAACCCCGGACAACACACAATAATACCGAAGGAGAGCCGGATAATGGCCGACAATACCGTTAATTCGCCAGCACCAGGGCGCTGGCTTGAACGTCGTTTTGCACTCCGTGCACGCGGGAGCACCGTGCGCACCGAGTGCCTGGCGGGTATCACCGGTTTTCTCGCCGCCGCCTATTTGCTGGTGGTGATCCCAGGGCTGCTGGCCGTGGGGGGAATGGACAAAGGCGCCGCGACCACGGGCACCATTCTGGTCTTCGTTGCCGGGACGCTGCTGATGGCGTTTTACGCCAACCTGCCGTTTATCGTCGGGCCAGGAATTGGTGGCTCGGTGCTGGTCGGTGTGACGCTTGCGGGCAGTGAAGGCATTGGCTGGCAAATTGGTCTGGGTATCGCCTGCTGGTCGGGGATTTTATTCTTTCTGCTGACCCGGTTTGGCCTGCGCGAAGTGGTAACCCGCTCGGTGCCACAGTCCATCAAGCTGGGGCTGACGGCCTCCATCGGGCTGTTTGTCGCCGTACTCGGTTTCCGCAACGCCGGGCTGGTGCTGGCGAATGCCAAAACGAACGCACTGATGCTGGGAGATTTTTTATCACCCGGTGCGCTGGTGGCGTTGCTCGGCCTGTTCCTGGCTATCGGCCTGCAGGCTCGTCGTATTCCGGGTGCGATCCTGTGGGCTATCCTGCTCGCGACCCTCGTGGGTATTCCGATGGGCGTCACGAAATTACCCGCCAGTTTTATCGATGTGCCCCACTCCATCGCTCCCGTCCTCGGGCATGTCGATATGCTGGGCGCGCTGAATATTGCCTTTCTGCCGTTCCTGTTTGTCTTCTTCGCCTCCGAGTTTTTCTCCACCATGGGAACAACGCTGGCGGTGGGCGGGGAAGCAGGGCTGCTGGATGAAGAAGGCAATATGCCAAACATTAACCGCCCGTTTATGGTGGACTCCATTGCCGCCGCAATTGGCCCGTGGGTAGGTATTCCTGCCGCCACGGCGCTGATTGAATCGTCCGCAGCCGCAGAAGCCGGCGGCAAAACCGGCATGACCGCGCTGGCCGCGGCGGTAATGTTCCTGCTGATGCTGCTGTTTACCCCTGTGGCGCTGATGATCCCGAAAGAAGCCACGGCGCCCGCCCTGATCCTCATCGGGCTGAATATGTTTAGCGGTTTACGTAAGGTTGATCTGGCGAACTTCACCGACGGCTTGCCGGTGTTGATGATGGTGATGATTACGCTGATTGCCAACAGTTTCGGGACCGGTATTGCGGGCGGGCTGCTGTTTTATATCGTTATCAAAGCGATTGCCGGGAAATGGCGCGATATCCCCGTCGGTCTTTGGATCCTCGCCATTCCCCTGGTGTATTACTTCGCCACGCTGGTGAAGCACTAACCCTCGCGCCGCTTTTCCTTCGGGGTATAGCCGTAATCGAAATGGCTATACCCCGCGCTGTAATACAGCGCCGCAGATTTCACGATATCATTGAGAATGGCACCGTTCACCTGCACACCCATCTGCTGCAGACGCTTTACACAGTTTTCCGTCTCTTTCACGTTGGTTTTACCAAAGCGGGCAACCAGTAACGTGGTTGCGGCCACTCTGGCAATCAGCACCGCATCGGTCACGGCCAGCACCGGCGGTGTATCAACAATAACAACGTCATAATGTGCATTCATCCCCGACATCACCTCCTGGAAGCGTTCTCCCATGAGCAGCTCCACGGGACGTAACGGCTGGGGACCGCAGGTCAGAACATCAAATCCCGCCTTATCAACGCGCTGGATCGCCTCCTGCCACGCCACATTTCCCTCAAGTACAGCGGATAATCCGTGATGGTTGTTCAGCTTAAAGAGATTATGCACATAGCCTTTACGCATATCCGCATCGATAAAGAGCACCCGCTTTCCGGCCTGAGCCGCTATTGATGCCAGTGACGTGCTGACCAGCGTTTTGCCGCAATTCTGCGTGGGGCCCGTAATCACCACGATCTGGTTTGAGGCGTCCATCATCGTGAAGTGCAGGCTGGTACGCAGTCCGCGCATCGCTTCAACAAACATATCCGCTGGCCGGTCTGTGGGCAGGAAGGGGATATCCGAAGTTTTGTGTTTCCCGTGGGGCGCCAAAAAGTGCTTTCGGCGCAAATGCGTTTTTTTCCACAGCCAGACCGAGCGCGGCAGCGTCGCCAGAACCGGCATCCCCTGCTCTTCTATTTGCTCTGACGAGGTGATCCCTCGCCGACAGGCAGTACGAACCAACACCCAGCCCATGGAGACCATCAGCCCTAACAGCACGCCAGGCAGAATAATAAGCGCTTTACGGGGCTTTATTGGCTCAGGTTGCGTAACCGCGGTATCAATGATCCGCACGTTGCCGATGGCGCTGGAGCGTGAAATATTCAGTTCCTGTTGGCGTGTCAGCAGCTGCAGGTAAATGGTACGCCCGGACTCGACATCACGGCTCAGGCGCAACACTTCCTGCTGGGTAGAAGGCATAGATGAAACCCGGCTGTTCAGGCGCGCGCGTCCCTCTTCGAGCGTTTGTCGCTTCTCCCGTAATGCGCGATAGGTCGGGTGATCCTTTTTGAAAAGCTGAGAAACCTCTGCCTCACGAAAGGTCAGTTCGTTGAGCTGATTTTCCACGTTAACGACCTGATCCAGTACGGACTTCGCCTCAAGGGATAAGTCGACGGAATCGCGCTGCGCCCGATAGGCATTCAGTCGTGCTTCGGCCTCATCCAGTTCGTGACGGACCTTAGGCAACTGCTCCTGTAAAAACGCCAGACTTCGGGCATCCTGTGCCTCCTGGCGCGCAATATTCTGGCTGAGATAATTTTCTGCAATCGTATTGAGCACCACCGCTATCCTGTCCGGGTCTTCACCCGTCAGCGTCAGGGTGATCATACCGCTCTG
This sequence comes from Enterobacter cloacae complex sp. FDA-CDC-AR_0132, assembly GCF_003010695.1. NCBI lineage: Bacteria > Pseudomonadati > Pseudomonadota > Gammaproteobacteria > Enterobacterales > Enterobacteriaceae > Enterobacter > Enterobacter cloacae complex sp. FDA-CDC-AR_0132. Next base: position 13,934 of record NZ_CP027618.1, read on the forward strand.
TTTACCGGATTCCGCGACAAAGAGTCTCTTCTGCAGCGCGTTAATTGCCTCAAGCCTGGTAAAGGCTTGAAGGGTGAATTGGGTCCCTGGCTCCGCGCTGAGCGAGGTCACCAGAAGCGTGATCCCGTCTTTCACCAGCCGTTTGCCAACCCTACCGTCAGCCTTAAGCGTCTCCCCTTCCAGACGATACCGGCCCTGCCCCAGCACGGTCAGGACAACCGCTTGCGGTTTCCCCTCCTGCTGGGGCAGGTTAAGCTCACCTATCGTCATGTTGCCCGGTTTGCTGCCGCGTAGACGTTCCCAGAGACGCCCCACAACCGGGAGAACGCGCTGTTTTACCTGATATGTCAGCCCCAGATTATCAACGGTTCCCCCCAGGATCATGCGCGATTTAAGCAGCAACAGTTCAGGTTCAGCGTCGGGTGAAAGGTCAGACCCAAACTGGCTTAAGCTTTTAAGCAACGAGTTGTCCTGCTTTGCTTCTATCTGTACCAGGGCATCCGCCTGGTAGACCGGCGTGGCGCTAAACGCGTAGAGCCCCGCGCACACCGTAAACAGGAGCGTGACCAGCCCGATTAACATGCGGTGATCAATCATCTCAGCAAGTAGCTGCATAAGATCGATTTCATTACTGTGCGGTGCGGCAGCACCGTATTTGTCTGATGTATGAGAAGACATTAATGCTTCCTTCCTTTTTGACCCACACGACGAGCCCATTCCTGACTGGCTTTTACCAGTTGCCCGAAAACATATTCAAACGCTTCACGACTTTTGCGGTAAGGATCGGGAATGTCCCTGTTTTCCAGCCATTGGCCAAACAGCAGCGATTTTCCGCGACATTCGGGCGACACAGCGGCAATAAAACGCAGGTGCTCCGGCTCCATCACCAAGATCAAATCGGAGGTTTGCAACATGCTGCGCGTCATCTTGCGTGCCACGTGCCCCTCCAGCGAAACGCCGTAACACCGGGCCACCTCCCGTGCAGTTGCATCCGCCGGGCGTCCTTCAAATCCGTAAATCCCAGCCGATGTCACGAGTCTGCCGGGCAGCTGTTGTCGCAACAGCCGCTCCCCCATCGGCGAACGGCAAATATTGCCGGTGCAAACCACTAAGATTGAGTTGAACATTATTGCGGCCATGAACGGATGAAGCGGACGGTTTCGGTCAGGTCATGGACACCGCTGATGGTGGGTACCAGCTGTGTGATCACGCGATTCCAGCGTGACAACGGCGCGGTGGTGACGTAGACAATGTCATACGGTTCAAGCTGGAATTCCGTCCCCAGTACCATCGCGGAGGCATCCTTCGCATTGAGCTGATAGATATTGGCAATTTTGTCCGTCGCCCCTTTTTTGGCTACCGAGCGAATAACAAAAATCCCGGTTGCATCGGCCATATTCTGATCCAGCCCGCCTGCATTCCCCAGGGCTTCCGCCAGGGTCATTCCGCTACGATCCATCTTCAATGTGCTCTGCTTCACCACCTCACCCATCACGAACACTTTTAAGGCATCGTTACGCGGAACAAAGAGGATATCGCCCGGATACAGCAGCTTATTCTGGCTTAAATCACCGTGCTGCATCAGCGCATACAGCGAAAGGCGCGCGTCCTGGCCATTATGCGTGAGGACCACGTTACGCCAGTCGGCATCCGCGGAAAGCCCACCTGCGGCGTTGACTGCGTCCATTACCGTCAACGGAATATTGGTTATCGATTGCTGGCCTGATTTTGCCACCTCTCCCGTCACATAGGCTTTTTGTGAGCGGAAAGACGCCACGCTGACATCCACCTGCGGGCTCTCAATGACCTTCTCCAGTTGCGCGGTGATTGCTTCACGCACCTGCGCGACCGTTTTGCCTGCAACATGCAGTTTTCCGACGTAGGGATAGAAGAGCGTTCCATCCGCATTCACCCAGTTACCCGCGTCACTCGCGGCACGATACTGCCCTGCGGGCGTGGTTAATTCCGGATGATCCCAGACGGTGACCGTCAGGATGTCGCCGGTGCCTATGCGGTATTCCCAGTTTTTGACCTGCTCATCCAGAGTAGGATTTGCCTGAGATTTGAGGACAGGCGGTCGCAATCTTTCAATGAGCGCCGGGGTCAGGGGATAAATTTCCACGTGTTGATCGAGCTGATAATTCGCTTCTCCGTCAGCCATGACTTTTTTCCCGGTAATGCTGAGATCCTGACCTGGCGAAAATACGCAACCAGTTAACTGGCCGACTGAAAGAAATAAAAGTGAAAATAGCGTTGTATTTTTCATTTATATAAAAAGTTCTTTTATTGTTGTGTTTGTTGTTAAACAGATAAAAAATAAATTCATTTACATTAAAATTTTCAACGGGTTATTGTTTTAGCGGACGTATTACAAAAAACGGACAACGTTTCCCTTCCTGGCGATAAAAAAAGCAAAATCGTTCCCATTCTTTTGAAAAAAATGGAAAGAGATTGATGTCATACGGAGGCGATATTAAATGTTCTTACGTGGGAAAGCATGCGTTGAACAGTCCATTTGCGAAGTGAGAAGGTATTTTCAGAATTGATTAATGAAATAATAAATATTGGAAATATCAAATTCGGGAGATATTGACTGTAGTGATACTGCGCGCGTCATTACGACTACACAAAACCGTCCACTTTTGTTACATTTTTTTTCAAACACACCATGCTTTGGTACTTAAAATGGACTGTCTGCCTCGCGTTCCATGAACCCGCAGACGAAAAGTATCTGTAACGATATCACTGGAGAAAAAATGGCTAAGCGTAAATTGCTGCTTCTGGGTGTATTACTGTCTCTGGCGGGTTCCGCGTTTTCTGCCCCGCAAACCGCCGCTGCGCCATCAGGCATTAAAGCCTATGAGGAACAAGAGTTCATCGCTGATTTCACCAAATTCAAGATTGGCGACACCGCACCGGCGCAGTATCAAACGCCTGAGTACACCATTAAACAGTACCAGCTGCGTAACCTGCCGGCCCCGGATGCGGGTACCCACTGGACCTATATGGGCGAGAACTACGTCCTGATTGGCGATGCCGATGGCAAAATCTACAAAGCCTACAATGGAGATATCTTCTATCACCGCTAATGACATTTTAATCCGGCCCTGGCAGGAGAGCGATCGCCCCTTTTTGCGAACACTCTATCTCCACGCACGGCGCGAGGCCTGGCCATGGCTGGACGGTTCCGAGTGGCAGCTTGAAGACTTTGACGCGGCAACCCGCGACGAAGTGATTTGGGTGGCCGTTCAGGACGGGCATCGACTGGGTTTTGCTTCGGTGTGGACGAACGACAATTTCCTGCACAATCTGTTTGTCGATCCGCAGTATCAAGGTCTGGGCGTCGGTCATTTGCTCCTTAAACAGGTGCAAAAGGCGTTCACCAGTACGGGTTCGCTGAAGTGTCTGGTAAAGAATGACCGGGCTGTTGCCTTTTACCAGCGCCACGGCTGGCATATTGAAGCGAAGGGTGACTCGCCGGAAGGCGAGTACTTTTTAATGCATTACGTACAGCGTTAAACGCGGGTGACGCTTCGCTGAGCCGGCCTACAACACGTTATCTCCGTAGGCCGGGTCAGGCGCAAACGCCGCCCGGCAATTCAGACTAAAGCACTCACACCGCGCGAAACGCAATTTCACTCGGGATGACTTCGCCCTGCCAGTAAAGCTGCGCCGCAACGCGCCCCGCCAGCTGTCGATACATCTCTGCAAATTCACTGTCCGGACGGCTGACGACCGTCGGCTTCCCGCTGTCCAGATCTTCACGCAGCGAGATGTGCAGCGGCATCTGCCCAAGCAGCTGGGTGTGATACTGCGCAGCCAGTTTTTCTGCCCCACCGGTGCCAAAGATAGGCTCATGGTGTCCGCAGTTGCTGCAGATATGCATGCTCATGTTCTCGACAATACCCAGCACCGGCACGTCCACTTTCTCGAACATCACGATGCCTTTTTTGGCGTCGATCAGCGCAATGTCCTGCGGGGTGGTCACCACGACCGCTCCCGTAACCGGAATGTTTTGCGCCAGTGTCAGCTGAATGTCACCGGTGCCCGGCGGCATATCCAGCACCAGATAATCCAGATCGGGCCACATTGTCTCCTGCAGCATCTGCATCAGCGCTTTGCTGGCCATCGGGCCACGCCACACCATGGCGTTATCGTCAGTCACCAGATAACCAATGGAGTTGGTTGCCAGACCGTGGGCCATGATCGGTGCCATGTGCGTGCCATCCGGCGAGGTTGGGCGCTGGTTTTCCGCGCCCAGCATGTTAGGCACAGACGGTCCGTAAATATCGGCGTCCAGAATACCGACTTTCGCCCCTTCGGCTGCCAGCGCGAGCGCCAGGTTTACCGCCGTGGAGGATTTACCCACCCCACCCTTGCCTGAACTGACGGCAATGATGTTTTTCACGCCGTTCACGCCCGGGTGGTTTTTCACACGCTTGAGGGTGGCGATGCTGTGGGTCAGCTTCCAGTCAATGGCTTTCGCGCCGGTAATGCGCAGCAGCTCAGAGCTGGTTTGCTCTTTCAGCGCGTCAAACGCGCTGGTCCAGACGAAGGGCATCTGCAGCTCGATGTGCAGCGTATCGTCCAGCCATGCGACATGGTGTAACGCTTTCAGCGTGGTGAGATTGTGCTTCAGGGTTGGATGCTGAAAGTTAGCCAGCGTCCCGGCGACCATTGCTCTTAAGGCTTCCGGTGATTTGGCCTGGGATTGAGAACTCATCCCGACTCCTTTGTTCTTGTGAATAAGACCTTAGATGAACAAGTTTACCTGAAAGGCCGTGGTTTGTGCTTACTTAATAATGCCCCTTTTGGTAATATCAAAAACCCTTTTCACAGTTAAAAGAAGTAATGCCTACTATGACTCAAGTCGCGAAGAAAATTCTGGTAACGTGCGCACTGCCGTACGCCAACGGCTCAATCCACCTCGGCCACATGCTGGAGCATATCCAGGCTGATGTCTGGGTCCGTTACCAGCGAATGCGCGGCCACGAGGTTAACTTCATCTGCGCGGACGATGCCCACGGCACGCCGATCATGCTGAAAGCGCAGCAGTTGGGGATCTCCCCAGAGCAGATGATTGCCGAAATGAGTCAGGAGCATCAGACCGATTTTGCGGGCTTTGACATCAGCTATGACAACTATCACTCCACGCACAGCGACGAAAACCGTGAGCTGTCGGAGCTGATCTACTCTCGCCTGAAAGAGAACGGTTTTATTAAAAATCGCACCATCTCTCAGCTGTACGATCCGGAAAAAGGCATGTTCCTGCCGGACCGCTTTGTCAAAGGTACCTGCCCGAAATGTAAATCACCGGATCAGTATGGCGATAACTGCGAAGTGTGCGGCGCAACCTACAGCCCGACCGAGCTTATCGATCCGAAATCTGTTGTTTCGGGTGCCACACCGGTAATGCGTGATTCCGAGCACTTCTTCTTCGACCTGCCGTCCTTCAGCGAAATGCTGCAGGCGTGGACCCGCAGCGGTGCGCTGCAGGAGCAGGTCGCGAATAAAATGCAGGAGTGGTTCGAATCCGGTCTGCAGCAGTGGGATATCTCCCGCGATGCACCGTACTTCGGTTTCGAAATTCCGAACGCACCGGGTAAATACTTCTACGTCTGGCTGGATGCGCCAATCGGATACATGGGTTCCTTCAAGAACCTGTGCGACAAGCGCGGCGACACCGTCAGCTTTGACGAATACTGGAAGAAAGATTCCGACGCCGAGCTGTATCACTTTATCGGCAAAGACATTGTTTACTTCCACAGCCTGTTCTGGCCGGCGATGCTGGAAGGCAGTAACTTCCGTAAACCAACCAACCTGTTTGTGCACGGCTACGTGACGGTCAACGGCGCGAAGATGTCCAAATCTCGCGGTACGTTCATCAAAGCCAGCACCTGGCTGAACCACTTCGACGCGGACAGCCTGCGTTACTACTACACGGCGAAGCTCTCTTCCCGCATCGACGATATCGACCTGAACCTGGAAGATTTCGTGCAGCGCGTGAACGCCGACATCGTCAACAAAGTCGTGAACCTGGCTTCCCGTAACGCAGGCTTTATCGCCAAGCGTTTCGACGGCGTGCTGTCTGCCGAACTGGCCGATCCTGAGCTGTACAAAACCTTCACCGACGCCGCCGCGGCGGTTGGCGAAGCCTGGGAAAGCCGTGAGTTCGGTAAAGCGATTCGTGAAATCATGGCGCTGGCTGACGTGGCTAACCGCTACGTTGACGAGCAGGCACCGTGGGTTGTCGCGAAACAGGAAGGCCGCGACGCCGACCTGCAGGCGATCTGCACCATGGGCCTGAACATGTTCCGCGTGCTGATGACCTGGCTGAAGCCGGTACTGCCACAGCTGGCCTCCCGCGCTGAAGCGTTCCTCAACACCGAGCTGACCTGGGATGCTATCCAGCAGCCGCTGCTCGGCCACAAGGTGAATACCTTCAAGGCGCTGTACAACCGCATCGAGATGAAGCAGGTAGAATCCCTGGTGGAAGCGTCTAAAGAAGAGGTGAAGGCTGCCGCTGCGCCGGTGACTGGCCCGCTGGCAGACGATCCGATTCAGGAGACCATTACCTTTGATGATTTCGCCAAGGTCGATCTGCGTGTCGCACTGATTGAAAACGCGGAATTTGTCGAAGGCTCGGACAAACTGCTGCGCCTGACGCTGGATCTGGGCGGAGAGAAGCGTAACGTCTTCTCCGGTATCCGTTCTGCCTATCCTGATCCGCAGGTGCTGATTGGCCGTCAGACCGTGATGGTCGCCAACCTGGCACCGCGCAAAATGCGCTTCGGCATCTCGGAAGGCATGGTGATGGCGGCAGGTCCTGGCGGGAAAGATATCTTCCTGTTAAGCCCTGATGAAGGCGCCAAACCAGGTCAGCAGGTGAAATAATAAAAAAGCCGGAGATAATCTCCGGCTTTTTTTTGCCTCTTCATCCTTCACGCCCCGCTACCACTCACGGCTTAGCGTGATGCACCCGGTGAGTCAGTCCGCGTAAAAAATAACGCAAAAACTGGTCGCCGCACTCGCGGTAGTTCTTATGGTCCGGCGCACGCATCATGGCGGTGATCTCCGGCATCGACACGCGGTGCTTCTGCTCTGTCATAATCGCCAGAATGTCGTCTGTTTTCAGTGAAAACGCGATACGCAGCTTTTTCAGCACCGTGTTGTTATTCACCCGACGCTCAAGCGCCAGTTCTGGTGCTGAGTCATCTTTCCCGCGCTTGTCATAGATGAGGCCGTTCAGGAAGCCAGACAGGATAATGTCAGGGCAGCGAACAAACCCCTCTTCATCCTCTTTTGTCATCCAGGTGTCGAAACCGGCAGAGGTGGACTCCATGCCAGCAAGCGCAAGAATGCGCACCATATCGTTATTGTTTGCTTTCAGGGTGTAGCGCAGGCTACGGAGAATATCATTACTGAGCATGGGTGCCTTTAACTTAACTGTCGATGATGCAATGGGGCGCAGTGTACCAGTTTTACAGGCCGATCGCCTCTTTCAAACTCTTAAGGTAGCGGCGACTGACGGGGACGGTTTGCCCGGCACGCAGCACCAGCTCTGCCTGTCCGTTGTCTTCCAGCCGGATCTCTTTCAGGTGCGCCATGTTCACCAGATACTGGCGATGGCAACGAACGAGCGGCGTTCGGCTCTCCAGCGTCCGCAGCGTCAGCTCGGTAAAGCCTTCGTTCCCCTCCGCGCTGGTAACAAATACGCCGCTCAAACGGCTGCTGACAAACGCCACATCGTCCATCTGCAGCAGGTAAATCCGACTGTGGCCGGTGCAGGGGATAAATTTCAGCGGCTGCTGGTTTTCCGGCAACAGCGTGACATCCTGCACGGTGCGCTCCTGGCGCAAACGGCTGAGGGTCTTTTCAAGACGCTTCTCTTCAATCGGTTTCAGTAAATAATCGAATGCGTGCTCCTCAAAGGCTTTGACGGCGTATTCATCGAAGGCGGTCAAAAACACAATGTAGGGGCGATGCTCCGGGTCGAGCATTCCGACCATCTCCAGGCCGCTAATTCGGGGCATCTGAATGTCGAGGAACAGCACGTCCGGGCGCAGTTTGTGCACGGCGCCAATGGCCTCAATGGCGTTTGCGCACTCCCCCACAATCTCAATGTCAGGCTGCTCCTGCAACAGAACGCGCAGGTTTTCCCGTGCTAACGGCTCATCATCCACAATCAGCACTCTTAGCATGCGTTTTCCTCCAGCGGCAGTCGTAACGTAATACGGGTGAATCGGTCGGGCTCACAGGCAACGGTAATGCCACAGTCATCACCAAAGTGCGCGCGCAGGCGTTTATCCACCAGGCTCATCCCTAATCCGCCTGAGGTGGAAGGCACGTAAAGCCCGGCGTTATCTTCAATATCCAGCACCAGATGATGGTTAAAGCGGCTGGCGGAAATGGTGATTTCCCCAATCCCCAACAGCTGTGACGTACCGTGTTTTATGGCGTTTTCCACAATAGGCTGCAGGGTAAAGGCCGGAAGATGCTGATACGCCAGCTCATCCGGGACGGATAACGACACCTGCAGACGAGTCTGGAAGCGTGCCTGCTCAATCTGCAGGTAAGCATTAACGTGTTCTATTTCATCAGCCAGGGTCACAATCTCGGACGGACGTTTAAGGTTTTTGCGGAAAAACGTCGACAGGAACTGAACCAGCTGCGCGGCCTGATCGCTGTCGCGGCGGATCACCGCTTTGAGCGTATTAAGCGCATTGAACAGGAAATGCGGATTCACCTGAGCGTGCAGGAGTTTAATTTCGGATTGCGTCAGCAACGCTTTCTGACGCTCATACTGCCCGGCGAGGATCTGCGCGGAGAGCAGCTGAGCGATGCCCTCTCCCAGCGTACGGTTGATAGAGCTGAACAGACGGTTTTTCGCTTCATAAAGCTTGATGGTGCCCATTACCCGCTGGTTTTCCCCGCGCAGCGGAATGACCAGCGTGGAGCCCAGTTTGCACTGCGGGTGCAGCGAACAGCGGTAAGGAACTTCGTTGCCGTCGGCATACACCACTTCGCCGGTTTCAATGGCGCGCAGCGTATAGGCGGAGGAGATCGGTTTCCCGGGCAGATGGTGATCGTCGCCCGTGCCGGTAAAAGCCAGCAACCGTTCACGGTCGGTTATCGCCACCGCGCCGATATCCAGCTCCTTATAAAGCACCTGCGCCACCTTCATGCTGTTCTCTTCGTTAAAGCCCTGACGCAGGATCCCCTCCGTCGAGGCGGCGACCTTCAGGGCCGTCGCGGAAAACGCCGAGGTGTACTTCTCAAACATGGCGCGCTTGTCGAGCAAAATACGCATAAACAGCGCAGCACCCACGGTATTCGTCACCATCATCGGTGCGGCGATATTGCTCACCAGATGAAGCGCATCGTCAAACGGTCGGGCAATCAGCAAGATGATGGCCATTTGCGCCATTTCAGCGACAAAGGTGATCGCCCCGGCGGTGAGCGGGCTAAAGACTTTATCCGGACGACCGCGCTTAATCATGTAGCTGTGAACCAGGCCGCCGAGCAGCCCTTCGACGATCGTTGAGATCATACAGCTCAGCGCCGTCATGCCACCCATCGAATACCGATGCAGGCCACCGGTTAACCCGACCAGCCCACCGACCACAGGGCCGCCAAGCAGCCCGCCCATCACGGCACCGATGGCTCGCGTATTGGCAATGGAGTCTTCGATATGGAGACCAAAATAGGTTCCCATAATGCAGAAAATAGAGAAGGTCACGTAGCAGAGCAGCTTGTGCGGCAGGCGTACGGTAACTTGCATCAGCGGAATGAACAGACGCGTTTTACTCATCAACCAGGCGATGACAAGAAACACGCACATCTGCTGAAGCAACAGCAGCACCAGATTAAACTCGTACATACTCAAAACCGCACACCCTCAAAACGCGTAACATACACTGCTGGCGGTAAACTTTCTTTGAAGCGCGGCAAAAAAGCTGCAATTCGTGCCCGGCATCACACCTTTTGCCGAACCTAACGCCTGCTTCGCATTATTCGTGCAAAAAACAACCATTTCTTCCTGGTTCAGTAAACAGGGACTACAGTTAAGCTGGGGACGCGTAAGCCAGGGGGCGAATATGGCGCTTTACACAATCGGTGAAGTGGCACTCCTTTGTGATATCAATCCCGTCACGCTACGGGCATGGCAGCGACGGTATGGATTACTCAAACCGCAGAGAACGGACGGAGGCCATCGTCTCTTCAACGATGCCGATATCGACCGGATCCGCGAGATCAAAAGCTGGATCGATAACGGTGTGCAGGTTGGCAAAGTGAAATCCCTGCTCAGCCATGACGATCCTGACACGCAGCTTCTTTGGCGCGAACAACAGGAAACGTTGCTGCGCCTTCTGCAGGCGGGCAATCTGCAGCGCCTGCGCGCATGGATAAAAGAGCAAGGGCGCGATTATCCTGCGCAAACGCTGATTACGCATCTTTTCATCCCGCTCCGTCGACGCCTGCAGTGTCAGCAGACCACCCTGCAGGCGCTGCTGAGTATGCTCGACGGCGTCCTGATCAACTATATTGCCGTCTGCCTTGCCTCGGCGAAGAACAAGCACGGAAAAGACGCGCTGGTGGTCGGCTGGAACGTGCACGATACTACTCGCCTGTGGCTGGAGGCCTGGATTGCCACCCAGAATGGCTGGCGCGTTGACGTCCTTGTGCACTCGCTGGCGCAATTTCGCCCTGAATTGTTCGACGGCCAGACCCTGCTGGTCTGGTGCGGAGAAGTGCCTTCCGCCTCGCAGCAACAGCTGATGACGGAATGGCGTGAACATGGCTACCCGGTTTACTCGCTTGGCCCGGAAGAGCCGTAACGGCATTTAATGGTTCATTAACAGCTGCGCTTCACCGTATAATTGTTCCGTTAACAACAGGAGCACATGATGAAGGCAACCAAACTGGCCGTAATTACCCTTTTTGTTCTGATGGCCGTAAGCGGTATCGGCGGCGTGATGCTGGCCGGGTATTCGTTTATTGTTCGTGGCGGTGTCGGCTGAGATACTGCGCCAGACGCTCAAAAACGCGATCGACGACGATTGCCGCCAGCGCCACCAGCAACGCCCCCTGCACAATATAGGCCGTATTGAACCCGCTTAAGCCGATGATAATCGGCGTTCCCAGGGTGTTGGCCCCCACCGTCGACGCAATGGTCGCCGTCCCGATGTTGATGATCACCGACGTACGGATCCCCGCAAGGATGACCGGTGCCGCCAGGGGGAGTTCAACTTTGCGCAGCCGCTCTGCGCGACTCATCCCCATCCCTTCAGCAACGCTCAGTACCGACGCAGGTACCGCCGCAATACCGGCCAGCGTACCCTGCAGAATGGGCAACACACCGTATAAAATCAGCGCAATGATGGCCGGTTGCTGACCAAAACCCATCACCGGCACTGCAATCGCCAGCACCGCCACCGGCGGAAACGTCTGGCCAATCGCCGCAATGGTCTCCACCAGCGGGCGAAACTCCCGGCCCGCGGGGCGCGTGACCGCGATGCCCGCCCCCACGCCCAGTACAATAGCGATGGCACTTGAGAGCACCACCAGCCAGAGATGGGCCAGGGCAAGATTAATAAAACTCTCCTGCTGATACACCGGGCGCGGCAAGTCGGGGAAGAGTGTGCTAAACAGCGCCGCGCTGTGCGGCATCAGAAACAGCAAAGCGACAAAGAGCACGACCAGCCAGAGCAGCGGATCACGAAGTGCCTTCACGTGTCACCTCCCCTGCCAGCAGATCGCGAAAATGCAGGGTGCCACTTGGCGCGCCCCGGGCATCCGCAACGGGCAACACTTCACACTGACGGGCAACAAACGCCGAAAGCGCATCCCGCAAGCTCATCTGTTCCTGCAGAGGCTCGCCACGCACCGTCGCGTCCTGTCGACGCATATAGTCGCTGACCGTACGCAGCGAGAGCAGCCTGACACCCAGCTCGCTGCGGCCAAAAAACTCACGCACAAAATCGTTTTTCGGCCAGGTCAGCAGCTCAAGCGGCGTCCCCTGCTGCACCACCTCACCATGGTCCATCAGCACCAGATGGTCGGCCAGACGCAGCGCCTCATCAATATCGTGCGTCACAAGAATGATTGTTCGCCCCAGAATGCGATGAATGCGGGTCATTTCCGCCTGCAGTGCGGCACGCGTGACCGGATCCAGCGCGCCGAAGGGTTCATCCATCAGTAACACCTGCGGATTGGCCGCCAGCGCACGCGCCACGCCCACCCGCTGCTGCTGGCCTCCGGAAAGCTGGTGCGGGTAGCGGTCACGTAGCGCAGGTTCTAACCCGAGCAGAGACATCAGTTCATCAACCCGGTCGGCAGTTTTTGCCCGCGACCATTTCTCCAGCTGCAGCACGGTGGCGATGTTCTGCGCGACCGTCCAGTGCGGGAACAGGCCGATAGACTGGATGGCATACCCCATACGACGACGCAGTTCCAGCACAGGCAGGCTGCGGATCTCCTCTCCGGCAAAGCGGATCAGACCGCTGTCATGTTCAACCAGGCGGTTAATCATCTTCAGGGTGGTGGATTTTCCCGACCCCGATGTGCCAATCAGCACGGAAAATGCGCCCTCGGCAAAATTCAGGTTGAGATGGCTTGCCGCCGGACGACCCGCAAAGGTTTTACTGACATCGTGAAATTCAATCATTGGCTCTTCTCCTGAGCAGCGCGAGCCATAAGGCAAACAGCGCGTCGATGACAACCGCCAGCGCAATCGTGGGCACCACGCCCAATAACACCAGGTCCAGGGCGCTACTCAACAGCCCCTGGAAAACCAGCGCGCCAAAGCCGCCCGCGCCAATCAGCGCCGCAATCACCGCCATGCCAACGGTTTGCACCGCCACCACCCGCAGGCTGCGCAGCAGCAGGGGCAAAGCCAGCGGCAGCTGGATCTTCCAGAAACATTGTCTCGCGCTCATCCCCATTGCATGGGCACTTTCCAGCACGTCCGGCGCGACCTGGCTCAGCCCGGCCACCACACCGCGCACCAGCGGCAGCAGCGCATAGAGCACCAGCGCGATAAGGGCTGGCGTTAAACCGGTTCCGGCGATCCCCATCGTTCCCAGCACCGGGAACGACTTCACCAGCCCGGCCAGCGGAGCAATCAACAGGCCAAACAGAGCGACGGACGGGATAGTCTGAATCACATTCAGCACGGCAAACACCCCGCCCTGACGTGAAGGGTGGCGATAGCACCACATACCCAGCGGTATGCCGAGCAGTAAGGCCGGGATCAGGGTGCCGAAGAGGATCGTGAGGTGTTGCGCCAGGGCGTCATTAAACACCTCCTGACGGTTGGCGTACTCTTTTAACAGCGAGAGATTATTCAGCTCACCGCTAAACAGCAGCAGCAGCGGAATACACCATATCTGGGCATTGAGTATCCAGCGCCAGACGGATGTTGAGATAAGACGGCGAATAGCGTCGCTGCAGGCCAGCAGACACAGCGCCAGCCAGAGCCACAAACCGCTACCCACAGAGGTTCTTGCCAGCGGACTTTCCGCCGAGGTCATGTGTGTTGCCGCAAGCCCGCCTCCCCAGAATAAGGCGATAAACAGCCCTTCACAAAGCAGCAGCGTCAGCCACTGGGCCGTGCGTCCTTGCCAGAGCGACAACGCAACCCACGCGCCCAGTGCCGTCACCAGTAACCACGGCGTAAATGACCAGACCTGCCAGAGCGAGCGACTCTCCCCCGACATCAGACGATTCGGGGCCACATTCACAAACGGTAACGCGACCGCCGCGATGGCCACACAGGCCAACAGCAGCAGTACGCGATTATGACATTTTATTGGCACAGCCCTGTCCTGTTACTTCACAAGCCCTTGTTGTTTCAGGAAATCGGCGGCCACTTTTTTGGCATCCAGTCCCTCAACGGCAATGCTGGCATTCAGCTGTTGCAGCGTTTTTGCATCCAGCTTTTCGAAGACCGGTTTGAGCCATTCAGCAATATCCGGGTACGCTTTAAGTACCGCTTCCCGCACGACAGGTGCCGGGGCGTAAATCGGCTGGACGCCTTTTGGATCGGTTAAGGTTTGCAGGCCAAGCGCCGCGACCGGGCCGTCGGTGCCGTAAGCCATCGCCGCATTAACGCCCGACGTTTGCTGCGCAGCGGCTTTGATGGTCACCGCGGTATCACCGCCCGCCAGAGAGAGCAGCTGGGCCTGATCCAGTTTGAAATCATAGGCTTTTTCAAACGCCGGCAGCGCATCCGGACGCTCAATAAACTCAGCGGAAGCCGCAAGCTTAAAGTCACCCTTCTCTTTCAGGTAGCGACTCAAATCCGCAAGCGAGGTCAGCTTTCCTTTCTCCGCCACGTCCTTGCGCACCGCGATGGTCCAGGTATTGTTGGCCGGCGCCGGCGTCAGCCAGACCAGCTTATTTTGCTCAGCGTCGAGTTTTTTGACTTTTTCATACCCGGCTTTGGCATTTTTCCACGCCGGATCGTTTTCATCTTTGAAGAAGAACGCGCCGTTGCCGGTGTATTCCGGGTAGATATCCAGCTCGCCGGAGGTAATCGCGCCGCGTACCACAGGCGTGGTTCCCAGCTGGACTTTATTGACGGTTTTAACACCGTGGCTTTCCAGTACCTGCAGAATAATGTTACCGAGCAACGCACCTTCGGTATCTATCTTGGAACCCACTTTTACCGGTTCTGCCGCCTGTAATGGCAGACTCAGCGCCGCCAGTAACACCGCTGAACCCAACATCCCCTTTGCAATCGTCATTCCACTGTCCTCATTTTTTTGCTGCCTTTTTCAGAGGCTTGAGAGAAAAGCGTAGCTTAAAACGGCGGAATTAACCGTCAAAATGCCTTTTTAACATAAGGTAAGACGCATCCCCCGCAAAGCGGGGGATGCAAGGGAGGGAAACGTCAGAGCAGCTCGAACTCGCCTTTATTTACGCGGGCGGAATCGACCCCGATAAAGACGTTAAACTTGCCTGGCTCCGCATCATATTTCATCTGCTGGTTCCAGAACTTCAGCGCATCCACGTCGATGGGGAAGCTGATGGTTTTGGTTTCGCCCGGCTTCAGGTTGACCTTCTCGAAGCCACGCAGCTGTTTCACCGGACGGCTCATGGAGGCGGTCACATCCTGGACGTACATCTGAATGACCGTTGCCCCTTCGCGTTTACCGGTGTTGCTCACCTCGACGCTTGCGGTAACTTTGCCGTCACGCTTCAGGGTCGGCGCAGACATTTTGACGTCAGAAACCTTGAAGGTGGTGTAGCTCAGACCGTAACCAAACGGATACAGCGGGCCGTTCGCTTCATCGAAGTAACGGGAGGTGTACTTATTCGGTTTGTCGGCGTTGTACGGACGGCCGGTATTCAGGTGGCTGTAGTAAACCGGGATCTGCCCGACCGAGCGCGGGAAGGACATTGGCAGCTTCCCTGACGGGTTGTAATCGCCAAACAGCACGTCGGCAATCGCGTTACCGCCTTCGGTACCGGCGAACCAGGTTTCCAGGATCGCGTCGGCCTGCTGGTCTTCTTTGACCAGCGCCAGCGGACGACCGTTCATCAGCACCAGTACCAGCGGCTTGCCGGTCGCCTTCAGGGCGGCAATCAGATCGCGCTGGCTTTGCGGAATGGTGATGTCGGTACGGCTGGAGGCCTCATGCGCCATCCCCTGCGCTTCACCCACTACCGCGACAACCACGTCAGATTGCTTAGCGGTGTTCACCGCTTCATCAATCATCTCTTTCGGCGAACGCGGATCGACCTTCACCGCCTCTTCGTACTGATTGAGGAAGGTGACAATGTCTTTATCGTTGGTGACGTTCGCCCCTTTGGCGTAAACCACTTTCGCGTTCTCACCCACGGCATTCTTGATACCGGTCAGCACCGTGACGGACTGATCGGCCACCCCCGCTGCAGACCAGCTCCCCATCACGTCGCGCTTGCTGTCAGCCAGCGGGCCCACCACGGCAATGGTGCCGGATTTCTTCAGCGGCAGCGTGTCGAGGCGGTTTTTCAGCAGCACCAGACTTTCGCGTGCCACATCGCGGGCCTCTTTGCGGTGCAGACGACTTTCCGCGTTGGTGTCCGCCGGGTCAGAATCTTTCGGCCCCAGGTGGCTGTACGGGTCGTTAAACAGCCCCATATCATATTTCACGTTCAGCACGTGGCGCGTGGCGTCATCCAGCTCCGCCATGGTCACCTTACCGCTCTTCACCAGCCCCGGCAGGTATTTACTGTAGTACTCGTCGCTCATGCTCATGTTGATGCCGGACTTGAGCGCCACGCGTACCGCATCTTCCGGATCGGAGGCGGTACCGTGCTTAATGAGCTCTTTAATGGCGCCGTGGTCAGAGACGGTGATGCCCTTAAAGCCCCACTGGTCACGCAGAACGTCTTTCAGCAGCCACGAATCGGAGGTCGCCGGCGTGCCGTTGAGGGAGTTCAGCGCCACCATCACCGCGCCGCTGCCGGCATCCAGCCCCGCTTTGTACGGTGGCATGTAGTCGTTGAACAGCCGCTGCGGGCTCATATCCACGGTGTTGTACTCTTTACCCCCTTCCACGGCGCCATAGGCCGCGAAGTGTTTGACGCTGGTCATCACCGCGTAGCGATCTGCCGGGCTCTTACCCTGCATCGCTTCCACCATGGTTTTCCCCATCGTGGCTGTTAAATAGGTATCTTCACCGAACCCTTCTGAGCCGCGGCCCCAGCGCGGATCGCGGGAGACGTCCACCATCGGTGCCCAGGTCATATTCAGGCCATCATCCGCCGCTTCATAGGCGGAAACGCGCCCCACGGTTTTCACCGCATCAAGGTTAAAGGACGATGCCAGACCAAGGCTAATCGGGAAGACGGTACGCTGACCGTGCACCACGTCATAGGCGAAGAACAGCGGAATTTTCAGGCGGCTGAGTTCCATTACCTGATCCTGCATTTTGCGGATATCCGGGCGGGTGACGGTGTTAAAAATAGCCCCGACCTGCCCGTCTTTGATCATCTCGCGGATGGCCTCTTTCGGGTTATCCGGGCCGACGCTGATAAGACGCAACTGGCCAATTTTCTCATCGACCGTCATTTTCTTGAGCAATTCCGTGACAAACGCGTCCCGGGCTTCAGGCGTGAGCGGGTGATTGCCAAACAAATCCTCTGCCAGCGCAGGTTGCAGCGCCAGGCTGACGGCGACACCTACAGAACATAGCCATTTCATGTCGTTTTACTCTCTCATCAATAACCGCCGGAAGAACTCGGCCAGACCGTGCGAAAAGCGCAGTGTGCCACAAACCCTCAGAACGTTGCAGGGTTATTCTCTGATTTTTCTCATGAATACTCGACCGCTTAACAGTTAATCGCGCTATGCTTTACAGCGAGAAATTTGCCCCACCACAAGGAGTGGAAGATGTCTTCTGTTCGAACTCACGATAACACGACGTTTATTAACGAACTGTCGCGCCTGGTTGGCTCCTCTCACCTGCTTACCGACCCGGCAAAAACCGCCCGCTACCGTAAGGGCTTTCGTTCCGGTCAGGGCGAGGCGCTGGCGGTGGTGTTTCCCGGCACGCTGCTTGAACTCTGGCGCGTCCTGAGCGCCTGCGTGGCCGCCGACAAAATTATTCTCATGCAGGCGGCTAACACCGGTCTGACGGAAGGCTCAACGCCGAACGGCAACGATTACGATCGTGACATCGTGATCATCAGCACCCTGCGTCTCGACAAACTGCATCTGCTGGATAAAGGCGAGCAGGTGCTCGCGTTCCCTGGCACGACGCTCTACTCCCTTGAAAAAGCGCTTAAGCCGCTGGGACGCGAACCGCATTCGGTCATTGGCTCATCCTGTATTGGCGCCTCCGTGATCGGCGGGATCTGCAATAACTCCGGCGGTTCGCTGGTGCAGCGCGGCCCGGCTTACACCGAGATGTCACTTTTTGCCCGTATCGACGAAAACGGCAAGCTGACCCTGGTCAACCATCTGGGCATTGATCTTGGCGTTACGCCGGAGCAGATCCTGAGTAAGCTCGACGACGATCGGGTGAAAGATGAAGACGTCCAGCACGACGGTCGTCATGCTCACGACCACGATTACATCACCCGCGTGCGGGATATCGAAGCGGATACCCCGGCACGTTACAACGCCGACCCTGACCGCCTGTTTGAATCTTCGGGCTGTGCGGGCAAGCTGGCTGTTTTTGCCGTGCGCCTCGACACCTTCCCGGCCGAGAAAAAACAGCAGGTGTTCTACATCGGCACCAATCAGCCGGACGTGCTGACTGAGATCCGTCGTCATATTCTGGGCGAGTTCGCTCACCTGCCGGTGGCGGGCGAGTACATGCACCGTGATATTTACGACATCGCGGAACGCTACGGCAAAGATACGTTCCTGATGATCGACAAGCTCGGCACCGATAAAATGCCGTTCTTCTTCACCATGAAGGGCCGTACCGACGCGATGCTGGAAAAAGTGCCGCTGTTTAAACCCCACTTTACCGACCGCTTTATGCAGAAACTGGGCAACGTCTTCCCGTCACATCTGCCGGAGCGGATGAAAACCTGGCGCGATAAGTACGAGCATCACCTGCTGCTGAAAATGGCCGGGGACGGAATTGCCGAAGCGCAAACCTGGCTCAGTGAATTCTTCAAAACTGCCGAAGGCGATTTCTTTGCCTGTACCCCTGAAGAGGGCAGCAAAGCCTTCCTGCACCGTTTCGCCGCTGCGGGTGCCGCCATTCGTTATCAGGCGGTGCATTCAGACGAGGTGGAAGACATTCTGGCGCTGGATATCGCCCTTCGCCGCAACGATACCGAGTGGTTTGAACACCTGCCGCCGGAAATTGACAGCAAGCTGGTCCACAAGCTCTATTACGGCCACTTTATGTGCTACGTCTTCCACCAGGATTACATCGTTAAGAAAGGGGTGGATGCGCACGCGCTGAAAGAGCAGATGCTCGCGCTGCTGCACGCGCGAGGCGCACAATATCCTGCGGAACATAACGTGGGGCATCTTTATAAGGCTCCTGACGCACTTAAGCAGTTTTATCGCGAGAATGACCCCACAAACAGCATGAACCCCGGCATTGGTAAAACAACGCGGAATAAATACTGGAAAGAGAGTCCTGACGCGGAGCAGCCCGTGACGCAAGCGTCTGATTAATTCCCACAGCCAAATTTGAGAGATTGTTAAGCGCGCCTTAATCATACTAGAGTAGCGTTCTGTCGCCGGAGAAACGTTTCTCCGGCATCTGTTACGAGGAGCAGGCACATCATGTCGGCTGTTGATATTTTATCCGAAACCGAAGTGGAAGTGCGCGATGCCCTTCCCGACGATGTGCATGCTATCGCCGCTATCTACGCCTGGCATGTGCTTCACGGGCGCGCATCCTTTGAAGAAGTTCCCCCCACCATTGATGAAATGCGTCAGCGAATGAAAAGCGTGGCCGAGAATGGCTTACCGTGGCTTGTCGCGCTGTATCGCGGCATCGTCGTAGGCTACTGCTACGCGACGCCTTACCGTCCGCGCCATGCCTATCGCTACACTCTGGAAGAGTCGATTTACGTGGATGCGAGTACTACCGGTCGTGGTTTTGGCTCCGTCCTGATGGATGCGCTGATCGCCCGCTGCGAGCAAGGTCCGTGGCGGCAGATGATTGCCGTTGTGGGGGATGGCAACAACAATGCCGGCTCGTTACGGCTGCATAAGAAATACGGCTTCGAAATCGTCGGTCAGTTACGCAGCGTCGGGTATAAGAAAGGTGACTGGCGGGATACGGTGATCATGCAGCGCTCACTCAATGACGGAGACTGGACGCTGCCGGAGTAAGGCGCAGCGAGGTCTGTTGCCCTCTCCCGCGGGAGAGGGCGAAAACACAGTCATCGGCAATCCGGCTCAGTCGTTCTGGGCGGTTGCCATCTGCTCTGCTTTCTGCTTTTTGTAGGTCAACGCCGCGGCCGGTACCGGCTGCACTTTCCCCGTCTCAATCCAGGTACGAAGTCGGCTTGCATCCGCGAAGTGGGTGTATTTACCAAAGGCATCCATCACCACCAGCGCCACCGGTTTACCGTTGAATACGGTACGCATCACCAGGCAGTGGCCCGCCGCGTTGGTAAACCCGGTTTTCGTTAACTGAATATTCCAGTTATCCCGGTACACCAGATGGTTAGTATTACGGAACGGCAGCGAATAGGCCGGGTTCGCAAAGGTCGCCATCTCTTCACGGGTCGTACTGAGCTGACCAATCAGCGGGTACTGTTTGCTGGCAATCAGCAGTTTTGTCAGGTCGCGGGCCGTGGAGACGTTGTGAATCGACAGGCCAGTCGGCTCGACGTAACGGGTATTGGTCATCCCCAGCGATTTGGCTTTTGCGTTCATCGCACGAATAAATGCGTCGTAGCCACCCGGATAGTGGTGGGCCAGGCTCGCCGCCGCGCGGTTTTCAGAAGACATCAGCGCCAGCAGCAGCATGTTTTTACGGCTGATTTCGCTGTTCAGTCGCACGCGGGAGTAGATCCCTTTCATCTCCGGCGTATGGCTGATATCCACTTTCAGTTTTTCGTCCAGCGGCAGATGTGCATCAAGCACCACCATCGCGGTCATTAATTTGGTAATCGAGGCGATCGGGCGTACCAGATCCGGATGGCTGGCGTAAATCACCTTATTGGTGTTGAGATCAACAATCATCGCACTGCCGGAAGCGATTTGCGGCTGGGCAGCAGCGGTGGTCACGGCGGGCGTTTTGGCGATCGCTGGCGCGGCAGCGGACGCTCCCAGCAACAGGGCCAGGCTAAGTAAAGAGACTCGGAATTTCAGCATGGTGAGACTTCTGATAATTATTCACGCACGTTATGACGTACACCGCCTGTGTCGATGGAGAAACGCAGGCTGGCTTCGGCATCATAGCGGTCACCGGGCTTTGTCGCCAGAGGATAATCGTGAACAGATGCTGCATTGCTGGCATTTACGCCAGCAATGCAGTGAGCCTAGAAGAGACGGTATCCATAACCCCACAGAATAACCGTCAGAGCCAGTAGCGCTTCCAGCACCAGCACGCCGATGGCGAGCGTTGAACTGGAGAAGCTCAGGCCCTCTTCTTTATTGATATTGAGGAAGGTTGGTACCCCCAGATACAGCAGATAACCGGTGTAAAAGAGGGCAATAGTACCGATCAGCGCGCACAACCAGACCAGTGGATACAGCGCCACAATACCGCTTAAGAACAGCGGCGTCGCGACATACCCGGCGAAAACCATACAGTGTGCCAGCGATGGACGTTGCGGATAGTTACGCGCCATCCAGTGAATGACACGCCCCATGACAGCCACACCCGCCAGCATCAGGCCATAAAAGAGAATGGCCAGTGAAAGACCGGTAAACCAGGAAAGCTGAACCACGGTGCCATCACCAAAGTTCCAGCCGATTTGTGTTGTGCCAATAAACGCGCAGATTACAGGCACCGCTGCCATCAGCAGCACATGATGCGTGTAATGATGCGAGACCGTTTCGTTCTCCGTTTTGATGACATGCATTTCACGATCGGGATGGGAGAAAAGTCCCCAGACATGGTTCATAACGCCCCCTTGTTGTCGGCCCGTCAGCAATATCTTAAGTATAATGCAGGCCAGAGATTATTTTATGTACAGTGGGAAATTTCCGTTGATTGCCCCGTTATTGATTCATGGGGTATATGATTAACCGAGGCATAATAAGGGAGATGACATTGACGTAATGGATATCAACAGTCTTATTGAACAATATGGATACGCTGCACTGGTCGTTGGCAGCGTGGCGGAAGGAGAAACCATCACGCTGCTCGGCGGGGTGGCCGCGCATCAGGGGTTACTCAAATTCCCACTTGTTGTTGCCGCAGTCGCACTCGGCGGGATGATTGGCGATCAGCTGCTCTACTTTCTGGGACTGCGCTTTGGCCCCACGCTTTTGAAGCGCTTTTCAAAGCACCGCAAGAAAATTCACCGTGCCCAACGGCTTATCCAGCGTCACCCTTACCTGTTC
The DNA here is from genome assembly GCF_003010695.1 of Enterobacter cloacae complex sp. FDA-CDC-AR_0132. Lineage (NCBI taxonomy): Bacteria > Pseudomonadati > Pseudomonadota > Gammaproteobacteria > Enterobacterales > Enterobacteriaceae > Enterobacter > Enterobacter cloacae complex sp. FDA-CDC-AR_0132. The sequence continues at coordinate 35,916 of NZ_CP027618.1, forward strand.
GTGATTGGCACCCGTTTTATGTACGGCTTTCGGATTATCGGCCCAATACTGATTGGCGCCAGCCATTTACCGCCGAAAATTTTCCTGCCGCTGAACATTCTTGGCGCGATTGCCTGGGCCCTGATCTTTACCACGCTCGGTTATGTGGGTGGAGAAGTGATTGGTCCGTGGCTGCATAATGTTGACCAGCATCTGAAGCACTGGGCATGGGTTATCCTGATTGTCGTGGTGGTAATTGCGGTCCGGCTGTGGCTGAAGCATCGGGAAAAGACGCGGGATGAAGAGTAAGTGCAATGGCGCCCTCTCGCACAAAGAGAGGGCGAAAAGTTTCTACCCGGCGGGCTTAAATTGTGGATTCGCCAGCATAAAACCGCCGTCGACAATAAATGATTGCCCGGTAGCATAGCTGGCGTCACCGTCACACAGCCACGCCACCAGGCTGGCAATCTCTTTGGTATGCCCCGGCCGCGCGAGCGGGATCGCGGGCATCGAACCGGCCTTCACTTCACTGTCGTCCATATCATTCATTGGCGTGGCAATGGCACCTGGCGCAACGGCATTCACCAGGATGTTATGCTCGACCAGCTCCAGCGCCATGGATTTGGTTAATCCGCCCAGGGCATGCTTGGCCGCCGTATACGCACTGGCATCCGGTAAAGGCGTGTGTTCATGCACCGAGGTAATGTTCACAATTCGCCCCCCTTCTCCCTGCTTCACCATCTGACGCGCAGCGATCTGTGAACAGAGAAACGCGCCATCCACGTCAACGGTAAAAATTCCCCGCCACTCCTCAAACGGCATGTCGAGAAACGGCGCTTTGGTCATCGCCCCGGCATTGTTGACCAGCACGTCCAGCCGACCAAAGCGCGTAATTAACGTTTCAATGGCCTGCGCGCCCTGCGGGAGAGTGCTTAAATCAAGTTGAACCGCCTCTGCACGCCGGCCCTTCGCCTCGACTTCGCGGCAGGTTTCCAGCGCACCTTTTTCGTCAGAATGCCAGGTGACGCCGATATCAAACCCTCGTTCAGCCAGCATCAGGGCCGTGGTTTTCCCAATCCCGGAATCCGATGCGGTAACAATCGCGACTTTGGTCATACTCACCTCCAGAAAAGCTGCAAAGAGGTAAGTATAGATAATCGCGCTTTTTAGCCCTGATGATAGCCGCCACCCAGCGCCGAGGTCAGCTGCAGCGTGGCGTCAACGTACTGGCCTTTGAGCATCACCCCGGTGAGCTGCTCCCTGAGGGCCGGTATTCTGGCCTCACTCACGCGGGAGCCGGCGATAATGCCGGCGCGAAAGCGGGCCTGAGCCAGTGCAACAACGCGGGCAGCCTCTTTTTCGACACTCTGCTGGTGCTGGTTTTTTGCGGTCAGTGTTTCGACTTCGCTGGCCGTGCGCGCCACCTGATTCACCGCATCCACCACCGCTTTGTTATAACGCGCGACGGAGAGATTGTTCTGCGCCTGGGCAATATCCAGCTCGGCGTTTAGCCTGCCGCTGTCGAAAATGGGCAGCGTCAGACCGGCGGTGACGCCCATCTGCTGCGCAGAAGAGCGGAACAAATCGCTCAGGTGCAGGGCATCCTGCTGTAAGAAAGCCATCAGATTCACATCGGGATAGAAGGCTGCTCTGGCGGCCTCAACGTCACTCATGGAGGCCTCGATATACCAGCGAGCCTCCTGCAAATCAGGTCGACGTGCCAGCAGTTCATACCCCAGCGTGGCCGGGAGCGAGGCTTCTACCGTGGGTAAGGCGTGGCGTGTAAGCGTCACTGAGGGGGTGTTCGTCAGGGCGCTCAGACGCGCCTCAACGGCTTTCATTTTTCCGTTCACTTCTGCCAGCTGCTCGTCAGTTTTGCTGGCGTTGATGTCGGTTTCGACGCCCTCTACGGAAGAGGTGATTCCATGCTGATACAGTTCGCGGTCGGCTGCAATAATCGTGTCCTGCTGGTGTTTAATCTCCGTGAGGACATCCCCCACCGCGGCCTGGGTTTGCCACGCCCAGTAAAGACGTGCGATGCTGCTGGCAAGCAGTTGCCGGGTTTGCTCAAGCTCCGCTTTTTGCGCGTTTACCCGGCCAATTCGGGCTTCAACCCGTGCACGATTTTTCCCCCACAAATCGAGATCCCAGCCCGCGCTCAGACCAAAAGTACCGTTGGTGTACCACGGTCCGGTGGTTCCCGCCGCCGGATCGGTTATCGCAAAGGGCCCCATCAGCCCCTCGGCCGACATTTTTTGCCGTTCAGCATCCGCTGCGAAATCAATTTCCGGCCCCCCGGCGGCCAGGGTGGCTTTTGCCTGCGCTTCCGCCAGCGTGATGCGCTGACGGGCAATTTGCATATCCGGCGCATCGTTCAGCGCCTTCGCAATCAGCGAATTGAGTTCAGGATCGTTATACGTTTTCCACCATGCATCTTTCGGCCACGCGGTATGGCTCAGCGTAGTATTCACCGCAGCCGTTGTTGATTGCATATTTACAGGGGAAACCGAGGCATGTTCCGGCGCGCAGGCCACCAGAATAAAAACCAGGGGAATACTCAGAGATAAAGGTTTCATTACGCCATTCACGCGAAAAATAAAGGCGCAACTTACGCCAGACGTCGCTCTTTTTTTTAGTAACGCGTGGCAACCCGCAATTTGTCATACATTTTCATACTCAGAAAATTATTCATCATAAGAATGAATTAAATGAGTGAATTCATCTTCATTATAAATTCACTGCTACACTTACTTTCGACAAACAGACGCAGGAGAAACGAATGAAAATATTACTGTGGGTTATTTTAATTATATTTCTGATAGGGCTGCTGGTGGTAACCGGTGTATTCAAGATGATTTTCTGATTTCATTGCCCGGCTCAGCGCCGGGCAAATTCACATCATTATGCTTTCAGGGAAGCGCCTTTTGTGGCAATAACCTCTTTATACCAGTAGAAGCTTTTCTTACGACTGCGCGCTAACGTCCCTTTTCCACTGTCATCACGATCGACATAAATAAAGCCATAACGTTTTGAGAGTTCTGCTTTAGACGCACTGACCAGATCGATCGGCCCCCAACTGGTGTAACCCATTACCTCCACACCATCTTCAATGGCTTCACGCACCTGTACCAGGTGGTCGTTAAGGTAGCTGATGCGGTAATCATCCTGCACTACGCCGTCAGCATCCGGCGTGTCTTTCGCGCCCAGACCGTTTTCCACGATAAATAGCGGCTTCTGATAGCGATCCCAGAGCACGTTCAGCAAGGTACGCAGGCCGACAGGGTCAATCTGCCAGCCCCACTCGGAACTAGCCAGATGCGGGTTAGGTACCATGCTAAGGATATTGCCCCGAGCCTGCTGATTAAGCGCCTCATCCGCGGTGACACATCCCGTCATGTAGTAACTGAACGAGATAAAATCGACGGTCGATTTCAGCGCCTCACGATCGGCATCGGTGATATCAATCTGGATATCGTTATCGCGGAAGAAGCGCTGCATATACCCCGGATAAACACCACGGCACTGCACATCGCCAAAGAATTGCCAGGCGCGGTTTTCCTGCAGTGTTTCCAGGACATCTTCCGGCTTGCAGGTCAGCGGATACATCAGACCGCCCAGCAACATGTTGCCAATCCGGGCGTCTGCAATGATCTCATGGCAGGCTTTCACTGCCAGCGCGCTAGCCACCAGTTGATGATGGATAGCCTGATACACCTCACCTTTGCTGCTGGTTTCCGGCAGGCCGACGCCGGTCATCGGTGCATGCAGAGACATATTGATCTCATTGAACGTCAGCCACAGCTTTACCTTCGTTTTGTAGCGCGTAAATACGGTACGGGCATAGCGCTCAAAGAACCCAATGGTCTGACGACTGGCCCAGCCTCCGTACTGCTTCACCAACCCCCACGGCATTTCGTAATGCGACAGTGTGACAAGCGGCGTGATGTTGTGCGCGGCCAGTTCGTCAAACAGTTTGTCGTAAAAAGCCAGCCCCGCTTCGTTAGGGTGCTGCTCGTCGCCGTTCGGGAAAATGCGTGTCCAGGCAATGGAAACGCGCAGGCAGCTAAAGCCCATCTCGGCGAACAGTTTGATGTCCTCGGGGTATCGATGATAGAAATCAATCGCGATATCCTTGATGCCGCTGTCGCCCTCGACGCGCTCAACCACCGGGCCAAAAGCTCCCTGCGGCTGGACGTCAGAGGTGGACAACCCTTTACCGTCTTCCCGATAAGCGCCTTCTACCTGATTCGCGGCAACCGCACCGCCCCATAAAAAATCATCCGGGAAAGTCTTCATTCCATTCTCCTGTTATTGATGGTTTACGCTGAGTAACGGTGCTCCCGCATTCACGGAGGTTGCCGCCACGGTCACCACTTCGCGGTACTCGTCGCTATTACTGATAATAATCGGGGTCGCCAGGTCGTATCCGGCATCGATAATCGCCTGACGATCAAACTCCAGCAGCAGATCCCCCGGCTGTACCTTGTCCCCCACCTTCACATGAGCGGTAAATGGCTTGCCGTCGAGCTTCACGGTGTCGATACCTACGTGGATTAACACTTCAATACCGTTGTCACTGAGCAGGCCGATGGCGTGTTTGGTCTGGAAAAGCGAAGCTACAACGCCAGCAAAAGGGGAAACCACTTTGTTATCTGAAGGAATAATGGCAACCCCGCTGCCCAGCAGGCCGCTGGCAAAGGTGGTATCCGGCACGTGATCGAGCGCCAGAACGGTACCGGTCATCGGGGATAACACGTCGTTTTCTCCGACCGACACTGCAGACTCAGGCATTGTGCGCCCCGGCATACCGGCCACCAGTGTCAGGCCACAGCTCAGTACCAGCGCAACCACCGTACCAATAACGCCGCCCCACAGCGTGGCATTCACCCCACCCGGCGGGATCATTTGTGCGATGGTAAAGATATTCGCGAAGCCGAAGGAATAAACGTGGGTATCGCTGAAGCCGACAATCGCCCCGCCGATAGCACCAGCGACACAACCAAAGATAAACGGACGGCGCAGCGGCAGGTTTACGCCATACACGGCTGGCTCGGTGATGCCAAAGATCCCGGCCGTGACGGATGAGCCTGCCAGCATTTTCTGGCGGGCATCGTGGGTACGCAGGAAAATGCCCAGCGCCGCACCCACCTGACCAAATACTGCTGGCAGCAACATGGGCAGCATCGAGTCATGCCCCAGTACCGCCAGGTTATTAATCATCAGCGGCACCAGCCCCCAGTGCAGGCCAAAAATTACGCATACCTGCCACAGTGCCCCCATTGCCGCCCCCGCCAGCCACGGTGCCAGCACATAGATCCCCTGATAGCTGTTCGCCAGTATCTGACTCAGCCAGGTCGCCAGCGGACCAATGACCAGGAACGTCAGTGGAACAGTAACGCCTAAACAGATCAGCGGAGCGAAGAAGTTTTTCATCGATGATGGCAGCCACCTGGTGCTCTGCTTTTCCAGCCAGCAGCTTACCCACGAGGCGAGAATAATCGGGATCACCGACGTGCTGTAGTTGAACCAGGTAACCGGAATACCAAGAAAGGCTTCCGATACCGCCCCCGGCTGTTGGCTCGCATTAAAGGCGGCGATCATCATCGGATGGGTAAGCGCCCCGCCGATCACCATGGTAATAAACGGGTTGCCGCCGAATTTTTTCCCGGCCGTATAGCCCAGCACCAGCGGGAAGAAGAAGAACAGCGCGTCGCTTGCGGCAAACCAGATTTTATAGGTGCCACTTTCAGTCGTGAGCCAGCCGCACACTACGGCCAGCGCAAGCAGCCCTTTTAAAATACCGGACGCAGCAAGGATGCCAATAAACGGCGTGAAGATCCCGGAAACGATGTCGATCAGACGGCCCAGCAGGTTGCCTTTTTCCGTCTTATCGTCCACCACAGGGGTATCATCTGTCAGCCCTGCTTCCTTGCGTACCGCCAGCCACACATCATGCACATGGTTACCAATCACGACCTGAAACTGACCGCCGCTTTCAACTACCATGATCACCCCCGGGTTTTTCTTTAACCCTTCCGCATCCGCTTTTTGATTCTCTTTCAGTTTGAAGCGAAGCCGGGTGGCGCAGTGAACAAGGCTGACGATGTTCGCTTTCCCGCCAACGTGCCCGAGAATATCCTGTGCTAAAGCCTGGTATTCCATCTCGATTTCCTTACATCCGATGCCCGAAGGCACCTGTTGACTGAGTACAAAATAAAAAACCCGAGAACGGTCTTTTTTCAAAGACCGCACCCGGGTTTTGCCTGCATTATGCAGTAACAATCCCATTGTTGAGGCTTAGCGCCCCTCTTTTCTTACCCGCTCAATATGAATCGCGAGGAACATAATTTCTTCGGTTGTCAGCTCACGCTGATAGCTCTTATTCAGATGCTGCGCGATTTTCTCTGCGCATTTCCAGGCTTTCGCGTAATTGTCCTTTACCGCCGTATGCAACGAAACATCATCATCTTCTACCACGGTGCGGGTAAGCATCCGCTGAGCAAAAAATTTCAGATGGGTGACAAAACGCTGATAACTGAGCGACTCTTCGTCATACTCAAGCTGTAGCTGATACTTCACCAGTTGCAGGATCTCCTGCATCACCCGCGTCACGTGCATCACTTCCGGCATTTCGCTATTCAGTTGCGCCGTCACCAGATGCAGCGCGATAAACCCGGCTTCATCCTCCTCGAGTTCAACATTCAGGCGTTTGGCGATAATGGCCCGCGCCTCCTGCCCTAATTCGAACTCCTTCGGATAGAGACGTTTAATATCCCACAGCAGCACATTTTTGATTGCCAGCCCTTTCTTTTGGCGTTCAATCGCAAAGTAGCAGTGGTCCGTTAAGGTGATATACAAACTGTCCTGCAGTTTCCCCAGCCGCTGCGCTGCCTGCCCAATAATGCAGTCACAGGTGGTCATCACCTCAAGCGGGATCTGGCTCAGCAGCTCTCCGAGTCGACGCATCAACTCATCGCTTTGTAATGCAAACACCTTTTCAATAAGCGCGGTATCCAGTTCATCACCGACGCGTTTCTGGAACCCCAGCCCACGCCCCATCACGACCTGTTCACATCCGCGTTCATCCTGAACAACCACCACATTATTATTAAGAATTTTGGCGATTTTCATCGGAACCCCAGAAACAAAAAAACCTGACCTCCGGCAGATGCCAGAAAATCAGGTTTTGCCTGCCTAAGCAGTAACAATCCAGTTCTGGCACTCTATCAGTTTCATTCGTAGCCTCAATATGTCACGAGTTAGAAACGTGACGCAGATCGAACTTGCGACGGTGATCTCAGAAGGTCACCACCGTTTTCAGCTCAGTTACCCAGGCATCCTGCGTGCGGGAAACCCCACCAGGATGGTGCCAGTATTGAATGCCCGGCTGTAGCTCCAGCCATGACAGCGGACGAAAGCGATAGTAGAACTCACCGTTCAGCGAATGGTCCGGCACAGGATGGAATGCCGGATCGTTATAATCGGAAGCCCCGCTCAGGCTGTTCAGGTAACGTTGGTTGCGTGCGTACTGGCTGCTCATATCAATCCAGGTCAGACCGAAGCCAATCCAGTCTTGTGGACGCGCATCAAACAACCCACGGTATCGCAAAGAGGCTGCGTATACCTGGTGCATAGAGTTCGTGCGTTGATCGGCAAGACTCATGCTGAAAGAGGCGCTCAACCCACGATTCGGATCATTTTGATGTTGGGTCAGTTGCTGGTTTAGCCCGGCATACATAAACCAGGTGCGGTTGTGCTTATCAAATCCATCCGGGTCGCTCGCACCCGCCCCACCGGATTTACCCCGAAAAAGATCGGTTTGCGGCGCATTGGTAAACACTACGCCCAGATTGTACGCGCCCGGCAGACCGTTGATATGCGGACGCGCTTCGATTTCAACCGGGAGTAATATTCCTTTACTGCCCTTTGTTGACCAGCTCCAGGCATGGCTGCGGCTTGACGCGTCCGGGTTTTGCTCCATCACACCGCCTTTTATGGTCAGCGTGGGCGTTACTTTATACGCTAGCGTGGAGCCCCAGGTATGCACGTTCCAGTTGTTCCAGGTCAGTGAGTTGGCAGATTTCCCGCCGCACTGCGAGAGCAACTGGAAGTCACACGGGATGATTTGATCAAAGGTTTGCACTTTGTTCATCATCCCGATGCGCCAGGTCAGACGCCGATCGTCAAAACTGCGGGCAAAGGTGAGCCAGCCCAGGCGGGTAATAGACTGCCCTCCCCAGCTTTCCTGGGTCAGGTCGTTAAAGTTAACGCGCGGATCCTGAACACGCCTGGTGGTGAGATCGTCATTGTGATTACGGTTGACGATATTTCCTTCGATCCGCGCATCCGGCACGCCTGTCCAGCGCTCCAGATCCTGATTAAAGGTCAGCGCAAACTGATCAATATACGCCACGTGAGAATCGTGGTTATAGCCGCCACCTCCGTTCCAGGCGATTTCGTTCAGATAGCCCAGATTATAAGTAAACCCGTTATCGTTAATGATCTTGCGGATGCCGCCCATATCGCCCAGGAGAGGGTCCGGTGGCGCTTCAAAACCTAACACCGTTCCATTCCATTCCTGTGCCCCTGATAAAGGGGGGAATGTTATTAAAGCGAGCGCGCACAGTGTAGTGTGTATATTTTTATATGCCATCATAACAACCTGTGAGTGAATATTGAGTGCGTAAGCCGTCGCAGGAAAATTCTCTTTTCCTGTCGCGATTAATTATTCATTTCAGTGAAAGACGTCAGTAAAAATTGTTAAGCCAAATTTCTCTCCTGCGTAAATGACAGGCAAAAAAAAACCTAAGCGCTCCACAGCGATACGTGCTGTGAAACGCTTAGGTTTTGCCTGTTAACCAGTAACAATCCTGCGTTGAATACAGTGGCACCTTAACATCGTGGCGTCACGTTGAAAACCTGCTTTGTTTTATATTTTAAAAAAGTGTGAGCAAATTAACGCTTATTATTTGGACTGAATCACCCGTGCAATATCAGCGGAAGTCTGCAGCGTGCGGATCTCCTGAAATAACCCCAGTGCTTCACTGTACTCTTTGCGTAAATAACTGAGCCACTGCTTAATTCGCGCGACGTGATATAACCCGGTATCACCCTGTTTTTCGAGGCGACTGTATTTTTTCAGCAGCGTGACCACATCAGCCCACGGCATACGTGGTTCGTTATATTTAATCACCCGGCTGAGGTTTGGTACGTTAAGCGCGCCGCGGCCAATCATCACCGCATCGCAGCCAGTCTCTTTCAGGCACGCCTGCGCGCTTTCGTAATCCCAGATTTCCCCGTTGGCAATAACGGGAATGGTGAGTCTTTTGCGGATCTCGCCAATCGCCTGCCAGTTAATACGTTCGGCTTTATAGCCATCTTCTTTGGTGCGGCCATGCACCACCAGCTCAGTGGCCCCGGCCTGCTGCACGGCATCGGCAATCTCAAATTGCCGCGCGTCGCTGTCCCATCCCAGACGCACCTTTACCGTCACCGGCAGATGCGACGGTACAGCCTCACGCATGGCTTTTGCGCCACGGTAAATCAGCTCCGGATCTTTCAGCAAGGTGGCGCCGCCGCCGCTGCCATTCACCAGTTTTGATGGGCAACCGCAGTTGAGGTCAACCCCAAAGGAACCAAGCTCTACGGCACGGGCCGCGTTCTCCGCCAGCCATTCGGGATACTGACCCAATAGCTGAATGCGCACCAGCGTGCCGGAAGAGGTGCGGCTCTGATGATGCAGTTCCGGGCAAAGGCGATAGAATGATTTAACTGGCAACAACATATCGACCACGCGCAAAAACTCCGTCACGCAGAGATCGTAGTCGTTCACCTCGGTCAGAAGCTCGCGCACGAGGGAGTCGAGCACGCCTTCCATTGGGGCCAGTAAAACACGCATAGCAGTACCTGTGAAAAAAGACGCGCTATAGTAGCCGCTCTCCCGGCATGAGGAAAGCCCGGCGGTTAACCCGGTGAGGTTATACCAGACGTTCCATTTCGGAATGTCTGGTATGCTCAAAATTCATGATGTGATCCGTGGCACATTTTTAGGTTTAATTGTATGATGAATGCGTTTCATCAAGGACTTTCACCATGAGAAAATCATTGAACATTATCTGGCAATATCTTCGCGCATTCGTTCTGATTTACGCCTGCCTGTATGCCGGAATCTTTATCGCATCCCTGCTTCCCATTACCATTCCCGGCAGCATCATTGGAATGTTGATCCTCTTTGTTTTGCTGGCATTGCAAATTCTGCCTGCCAAATGGGTTAACCCTGGCTGCTTTGTCCTTATTCGCTATATGGCGCTGCTGTTCGTGCCTATCGGCGTCGGGGTTATGCAGTATTTTGATTTGCTCCAGGCGCAGTTCGGACCCATTGTGGTCTCCTGCGCGGTCAGTACGCTGGTGGTTTTCCTGGTAGTAAGCTGGAGTTCGCATCTGGTGCATGGCGAACGTAAAGTGGTTGGGCAGAAAGGAACAAAACAATGATGGCCAATATCTGGTGGTCGCTGCCGTTAACGCTGGCAGTGTTCTTCGCCGCACGCAAACTCGCCGCACGTTTCAAAATGCCGTTGCTTAATCCGCTGCTGGTGGCGATGGTGGTGATTATCCCGTTCCTGCTTCTCACCGGCATTCCTTATGAACGCTACTTTGCCGGCAGCAAAATTTTGAACGACCTTCTGCAGCCCGCCGTGGTGGCGCTCGCCTTTCCTTTATATGAGCAATTGCACCAGATCCGCGCCCGCTGGAAATCCATCATTACCATCTGTTTTGTCGGGAGCCTGGTGGCGATGATCACCGGCACCTCGGTGGCGCTGTTGATGGGCGCGTCCCCGCAAATTGCGGCCTCTATTCTGCCTAAGTCGGTCACCACGCCTATTGCGATGGCCGTGGGCGGCAGCCTGGGGGGGATTCCGGCCATCAGCGCCATGTGTGTGATATTCGTGGGGATCCTCGGCGCGGTCTTTGGACATACCCTGCTGAATGCGATGCGTATCCACACCAAAGCGGCACGAGGTCTGGCGATGGGTACCGCGTCGCACGCCCTGGGCACCGCGCGCTGCGCTGAACTGGATTATCAGGAAGGGGCGTTTAGCTCACTCGCACTGGTGATCTGCGGGATTATCACCTCCCTGCTCGCACCGTTTATTTTCCCGCTGATTGTGGCGGTCATGGGTTAAAATTTGCGATGCGTCGCGCAAATTTCATTTTGTTTTCATAAGTTGCATACATAATGAGAAATGGATCACATATAAAGCCTCAGCGGCTCCGTAAACTACCGATCCATTAACCTTTATGAGGCAAACGCCATGCATCCACGTTTTCAAGCTGCTTTCGCCCAGCTTGCAGAGAATGTGCAATCAGCTCTGGCCCCGATTCTGGCGGATGAGCATTTCCCGGCCCTGCTGACGGCTGAACACGTCACGGCACTGAAAGAAGCCACAGGGCTGGACGACGACGCGCTGGCCTTCGCGCTGCTGCCGCTGGCGGCAGCCTGCGCCCGCGCCGATCTCTCTCATTTCAACGTCGGTGCGATTGCACGCGGCGTAAGTGGAACCTGGTACTTCGGTGGCAACATGGAGTTCCTCGGCGCGACCATGCAGCAGACCGTTCACGCGGAACAAAGCGCCATCAGCCACGCCTGGCTGCGCGGTGAACAATCGCTGAGCGCCATTACCGTTAACTACACCCCTTGCGGCCACTGCCGCCAGTTCATGAACGAGCTGAACAGCGGGCTGGAGTTACGCATCAATCTGCCAGGCCGTGCGCCACATACCCTCGGGGATTACTTGCCTGACGCGTTTGGTCCGAAAGATCTCGACATCAAAACGCTGCTGATGGATGAACAGGATCACGGTTTTGCCCTTTCCGGTGATGCGCTGAGCGAAGCCGCGATTCGCGCGGCGAACAAGAGCCACACACCATACAGTCACTCCCCAAGCGGTGTGGCGCTGCAGTGTCGTGATGGTCGCATCTTTACCGGAAGCTATGCCGAAAACGCCGCCTTTAACCCGACGCTGCCACCGCTTCAGGGCGCCCTGAATTTGCTGAGCCTCAATGGCTATGACTACCCGGACATTCAGCGCGCTATTCTGGCAGAGAAAGCCGACGCGCCGTTGATCCAGTGGGATGCCACCGCCGCAACGCTGAAAGCGCTCGGCTGCTCAACTATTGACCGTGTTTTGCTTGCGTAATGCCTCCGGCGGGCAGAAATGCCCGCCGCTTTGCTGAAAAACCCCTCAGTTGATTCGCTGTTTCTTGCGCTAACCAGGCGGGTAAAGTAGCCTGAGTTAAATTTCACCTTCGGTACGAGCCATCTGCATGTTAAAGCGCGCTTTTTACAGCCTGTCTGTCCTGGTCGGCATACTGCTGTTGATCGTGCTGGGTCTTGATCGCTGGATGAGCTGGAAAACGGCTCCGTATATCTTTGACGACCTGCAGGACCTGCCCTATCGTCAGGTCGGCGTTGTGCTGGGTACCGCCAAGTATTACCGCACCGGGGTGATTAATCAGTATTACCGTTACCGCATTCAGGGCGCGCTGAACGCGTATAACAGCGGCAAAGTGAATTACCTGCTGCTGAGCGGCGATAATGCGCTGCAAAGCTATAACGAACCGGTCACCATGCGCAAAGACCTGATTGCCGCTGGCGTCGATCCGGCCGATATCGTGCTCGACTACGCGGGTTTCCGTACTCTGGATTCCATCGTGCGTACGCGCAAGGTGTTCGACACCAACGATTTCATCATCATCACCCAACGCTTCCACTGCGAACGCGCGCTGTTTATCGCGCTGCATATGGGTATCCAGGCGCAGTGCTACGCCGTGCCGTCGCCAAAAGATATGCTGAGCGTCCGCGTACGTGAGTTTGGCGCGCGTTTTGGCGCTCTGGCCGATCTGTACATCTTCAAACGTGAACCGCGCTTTTTAGGCCCGCTGGTACCCATTCCGGCGATGCATGAAGTGCCGGAAGATGCGCAGGGCTACCCGGCCGTCACGCCAGAACAACTGCTTGATATGCAGAAAAAAGAGAACAAATAGCCTCGCCTTTATACTTTCTTTATACCGGGCGTAACGCTTTTTATCCCGCCTTTACGCCGCCCCTTTTAAGCTGAGTTCACTGCCGCTACGGCTTCATTGAAGAATGACTATGAACTCAATAATGAATGCGTTTTTCCTGAAAAATATCCGCCCCTATTTTAACTTCCCGGGTTTATCTCTCCCGACGGCACTCAACGCTGGCCTCTGGCTTGATGACAAACTTGATGCCATGCAGCACAACGTCTCGCTGGAAGTGGCGGATTACCTGGAACGTTACCCGCAGACAAAACATATTGACGTTTACCTGAACGATATCAATGGCATTATGCGCGGCAAGCGGCTCTCGGTGGAAAGCATGCTAAATCTGGAAAAAGGCTGTTACTTCCCCCTCTCCGTCTACTCCATGGACCATAAAGGCAAAATAGCCGCCCCGCTTGATGATGAGCCCGACCGGCTCTGCGTTCCCGTCGGCGGTTCCCTGCGCCCCTGTTCGCAAGACCCTCAGCATAACGCGCAGATCCTGCTGACCATGAAAGAGAGTGACGGCAAACCGTGCCCGCTTGAGCCAAGGGTGATATTGCAAAACGTTCTGGCTCGTTTCCATCAGCACGGGCTCTTCCCGGTGATTGCCCCGGAAATTGAGTTTTATCTGACCGGACGCGGCACGCAGGATCCACAAAATCAGGGCTGCTTTCATATGGATACCTCAACGGCACACGCGGCACTGTTTGACGAGCTGGAGCAGCTGGCGCACCTGCAGCGTATCCCCCTGACCGGGATCGTGGCCGAAGCCGAATCTGGCCAGTTCGAGTTAAACCTGAAGCATAGCCATCGCGTCGTTGAAGTCTGCGATAACGTGCTGGCCCTGCGACGCCTGACCCGCTACGTTGCGGAGAAACAGGGTTTGCAGGCCAACTTTATGGCCAAACCGTTCAGCCAGCAGTCCGGCAGCGGTTTGCACTTCCATTTCAGCCTGAACGATATTCATGGCGAAAACGTATTCGCATCTCCGGTGGAAGCGCTGAACAGCATGATGCGCCTCTGCATCGCTGGCCAGCTGGCGCTGATGCCCGCCTCCATCGCCATTCTCGCCCCTGGCGTTAACGCATTCCGCCGCCTGCGTAAAAACCTCACGGAACCGCTATTTAACTCCTGGGGCTATAATACCCGCTCCGCCGCGCTGCGTATTCCCTGCTCCGATGACCATAACCGGCGTATTGAGTACCGGCTGGCCGGGGCTGATGCTAACCCGTATCTGGTGGCGGCAACGCTTCTGAGCGGAATGCTGTACGGGCTGGAAAATTTTGACGAGCAGGATTTACCTGAACCTCAGCAGGACGGGCCGGATCTGCCGCTGTTTCAGCAGGAGGCGATTGAGACATTTGCACGCTGTCAGTATCTCACCGGCAGCCTGGGAGAGGCTTTTTCTCAACAGTGGGTTGCCTGCAAGCTCTCTGAGCTCGACTGGTTCGAGAGCATTGTCACCCGGGAGGAGTCGAGTCTGGCGTGAAGCACAAAAAAGCCCGCTCGATGAGCGGGCCAGGTAATGCCAGAGGCGATTATTTTTTACGCGCGTATTTGAGTGAATCCAGGGCGACCGCAAAGATGATGATGCCGCCTTTGATGATGTACTGCCAGTACGGGTTCACACCGATGTAGGTCAGACCGTAGTTGATTACGGTAAAGATGATGACACCGGTTACCACGCCGAACACGGTACCCACGCCGCCGCTAAAGGAGACGCCGCCGACCACACAGGCTGCGATCGCATCCAGTTCGTACATGAAGCCCAGGTTGTTCGTTGCAGAGCCGATACGGCCCGCTTCCAGCATCCCACCAAAGGCGTAGAACACACCTGACAGGGCATAGATCATCAGCAGGTTCAGGGCAACGTTGACGCCGGACACTTTCGCCGCTTCCGGGTTACCGCCGATAGCGAAGATGTTTTTACCGAAGCGGGTTTTGTTCCACAGGATCCAGACAAAAGCGACGGCAATCAGGGCGTAGAAGGTAATGTACGACAGGCGGAAACTGCCCAGCGCGATAAACCCTTGCGTAAAGGTCGAGAACCCGCTGTCGAAGCCAGAGATTGGCGACGCCCCCACGAAGTCGTAGTACAGGGAGTTGATACCGTAAACGATGATCATCGTACCTAAGGTAGTGATAAATGGCGTCACGTTCAGGTAAGCGATAATGATGCCGTTAATCAGACCAATCACTGCGCCGATCGCACAGACAATCAGGATCACCACGAAAATGGGCATGGTCGCCATTTCCGGGAACACCTTGTTGGCGTTTTCCATCGACTGCAGCAGCGTTGCCGCGATAACCGCCGCGAGGCCAACCTGACGTCCCGCTGACAGGTCAGTCCCCTGCGTCACGATAAGTCCCGCCACGCCCAGCGCGATAATAATGCGCACGGAGGACTGGGTCAGGATGTTACTGAGGTTCAACAGGCTTAAGAACGTAGGGTCCTGGAAAATGATGATAGCCAGCAGTACTAAAAGAACAACGTAAATACCGCCTTCTTTCAGGTAAGTGAGAAAACTTTTTTTATTTAACGCACTCATGAGGAGCCCCTGATCTTAAAGGTGCAAAGACGCAAGACGCAAAATTTCGTTTTGCGTTGTCGTTTTGGTGTCAACAATACCGGCAACGAGACCATTGCTCATAACCAGAATACGATCTGTGATCCCTAACAATTCCGGCATTTCGGAAGAAATAATAATGATCCCTTTATTCTTTTTCGCCAGCTCGGCAATCAGCTGATAAATCTCAAACTTCGCGCCGACGTCAATACCGCGGGTCGGTTCATCCAGCATCAGGATTTCTGGCTGGGTTAATAACCAACGACCAATAATGACCTTCTGCTGGTTACCGCCTGACAGCGAACCAATTTGCGTGCGGTGACCTGGCGTTTTGACGCGCATGGAGTCAATCACCCACTGGGTATCGCTCTTCATGCGGGAGTTATCCAGCAGCCCGACTTTGTTTTTATAGTTGCGAATATTGGAAATTAACGAGTTAAAGTTAATATCCAGATACGCATAAATACCGGTCGAACGACGCTCTTCCGTGACCAGCGCAAAACCATTATTAATGGCTTCGTTGGCGCTGTGGTTATTGATTTTCTTACCGTGCAGCGTGATGGTGCCCGCGGCTTTCTCACGAATACCGAACAGGGTTTCGACAATATCAGTACGTTTTGCCCCGACCAGACCTGCGATACCGAGAATTTCGCCTTTATGCAGGTCAAAAGAGACGTCGCGAATAGACGGCTGACGCAGCGAGGTGAGATTGCGAACCTCAAGGATCACTTCACCCGGCTTGTTCTCTTTGTCCGGGAAGCGCTGGTTCAGAGAGCGCCCCACCATCATGGCGATGATCTTGTCCATATCCAGCCCTTCGAGAGGCTGGGTGGCAATCCACTGGCCGTCGCGCAGGATGGTAATCTCATCACACAGCTGGAAGATCTCTTCCATTTTATGAGAGATATAAACAATGCCGCAGCCGCGGTCTTTGAGCTTACGAATAATGGTAAAAAGGTGGTTAACCTCTTTTTCCGTTAATGACGATGTCGGTTCGTCCATGATGACGATTTTCGCATCATAGGAGAACGCTTTGGCAATTTCGATCATCTGCATTTGGGACACGGATAACGTTCCCACGCGGGCGCGCGGATCGATATCAATATCCAGTTCATCGAAAATCGCTTTGGTGTCGCGATACATTTTATCCTGATCGACAAAGACACCTTTGGTCGGATAACGGCCCAACCACATGTTATCCATAACAGAACGCTGCAGCACCAGGTTTAATTCCTGGTGAACCATTGAGATACCGTTTTCCAGTGCTTCTTTTGCTGAATGGAAATCGATCTCTTTCCCCTGAAAAAGAATGCTGCCAGAATCTTTTTGATAGATCCCAAAAAGACATTTTAATAATGTTGATTTACCTGCGCCGTTCTCCCCCATTAATGCATGAATAGAGTGAGGACGAACTTTTAAATTAACATTATCGAGTGCCTTAACCCCGGGAAATGACTTGTTGATGGCGCTCATTTCCAACAAGTATTCACCAGATGACTGAGTATTTGTGCTGACCATAATTATACCTTGTTGGCCTCGCATATCGCGTTATAAAAGGGCGCAACAAGTTGCGCCCAGTGAAGACAATTCAAATAACTTATTTACCGATAAACTCAGCCAGGTTGGACTGGTCTACGCCGACGTAAGGTACGCGAACGATTTTGTTTTCAATTTTCCAGGTCGTACCGTCTGCCGCACCTTTGCCATCGGCCAGGTTTTTCGCCAGATCGAAGGTTGCTTTCGCCTGGTTGTTGGCATCGTTCAGCACGGTACCGGCCATTGCACCGGATTTCACCAGGGCCAGAGCTTCTGGCAGTGCATCCACACCGAACACAGGAATGGCTGATTTGTTGTGCGCTTTCAGCGCTTCTACCGCACCCATAGCCATCGCATCGTTGTTGGCAATCACCACTTCGATTTTGTTAGCGTTCGGGCCGGACAGCCACGCGTCCATCTTATCTTTCGCCTGAGCGGTATCCCACATCGCGGTATCTAATGCCAGCTGCTGGGTTTTCAGGCCCTTATCATTCAGCTCTTTGATAACGTAAGTGGTACGGGCTTCAGCATCCGGATGGCCTGGTTCGCCTTTCAGCAGCACGAACTGGATCTGGCCGTCTTTGTTCAGGTCCCAGTTCGGGTTCGCCGCCCAGTGTTTAGCGATCAGATCGCCCTGAATAATGCCGGACTCTTTGGAGTCAGTACCGACGTAAAACGCTTTGTCATAGCTGTCCAGCGCTTTACGGGAAGGTTCTTTGTTGAAGAAGACAATCGGCACATTCTGGCCGCGCGCTTTTTCAATGACCGTGCCTGCCGCAGCGGGGTCAACCAGGTTGATGGCCAGTGCCTTCACGCCTTTTGCCAGCAGAACGTCGATCTGGTCGTTCTGTTTGGACTGGTCGTTCTGGGAGTCATTCATCAGCAGCTGAACATCTGGCGCTGCTTTAGCATCTTTCTCGATAGCTTTACGGACAACAGACATGAAGTTGTCGTCGTATTTATAGATGGTCACACCAATACGGGTATCCGCAGCGTGCGCTGCTGCACCAAAAAGCATGCTTGCCATTACAGCAGACAGGGTCAACACCTTCTTATTCATGGTATCTCCGGTTTTTTTTATGCAGGGTAGTTCTTGTGAATAACGATCAGCAGGCAGGTGTTAATGAAACGTTACTGACAGCCGAAGTTCACTTATAAAATTTCTATCTTCCGTGTTCGGTAACGCTCCAGAAATGCGTTTTATTCGTTGTTTGCGGCACATTGGCTATGGTGAAAGTGATTAATCACTGTTACATAGCGTTTCAGCCCCTAAAACGCTGACATCATAGTCAGCGCCTTGTTAAGATACTGTGAATTTACTCACAGATTGAAAACGGTTACATCAGCTGATGTAATCAGTTAGTGATCGGAACCACAATTTGCCGGGCAGCGACAGAATGTCGACGCACTAAAGTCGGCATGAAACAGTGTGTTGCGCCCGGATCCAGCAGCCCTGCCGCCCCCTGTAACGCCAGCTCAGTGGCCAGTTTGGCCATAGAGGCAATGGGGTAACGCACGGTGGTCAGCTGCGGGTCGGTGTAACGGGCAATGGGAATATCATCAAAACCAATCAACGATAAATGCTGTGGCACCGCAATGCCGTTATCCTTCAGCGCA
The DNA here is from genome assembly GCF_003010695.1 of Enterobacter cloacae complex sp. FDA-CDC-AR_0132. Classification (NCBI taxonomy): domain Bacteria; kingdom Pseudomonadati; phylum Pseudomonadota; class Gammaproteobacteria; order Enterobacterales; family Enterobacteriaceae; genus Enterobacter; species Enterobacter cloacae complex sp. FDA-CDC-AR_0132. The sequence goes on from NZ_CP027618.1 coordinate 54,680, forward strand.
GTCAGCGCCCCGGCCGCCATGTTATCGTTATAGGCAAACACGGCAGACAGCTGCAGATTACGGCCCAGCAACTCCACCATCGCCGCCTCCCCGCCCTGCATATCCGGCGTTCCGGTTCCGACCCAGCTTTCAGACGGCGTAATACCCTGTTCTTTAAGGGCGTTTTGCCAGCCTTCGCGCCGCAGCTCATCATCTTCAATATGATGGCTGGAGGCCAAAAAACCGATCCGCTGATGCCCGTTGTTGATGAGCATTTTGGTGGCCATCATCGCCCCGCTGACGTTATCCAGCCCGACGCAGCGGTGGGCATACCCTGGCACAATACGGTTAATCAGCACCATGCCCGGGATTTGCTCCATAAACCCGGAAATCTCGTCATCGCTTAAGGCTTTTGAGTGCACAATCAGTGCGTTACAACGCTGGCGGATCAGCACTTCAATCGCATGACGCTCTTTTTCAGCCTCGTGATAGCTGTTGCCAATCAGCACGTATTTCTGATGCTGCTGAGCGACAACGTCTACCGCTTTAACCAGCGCACCGAAAAAGGCATCAGAGACATCCATCACCACCACGCCAATGGTATCGCTGACCTGCGTGGCAAGCGCCTGCGCATTGGCATTAGGGCGATAACCCAACTGGGTCACGGCTTTCATTACGGTTTCGCGGGTGTCAGGGCTGACCAGCGCGCTGTTGTTCAGCACGCGTGAGACGGTAGCCACAGAAACACCCGCCTGACGGGCGACGTCACGAATGGTGATCATATTCACCATCCTTCAAAGGATTGCAGCAACTCACAGACACCCCCTGTGTTTAGCAAGGTGGCTATTTTGGCAGCGAGAGAAAGGGGACTACGTGAAGAAGCTCACACAGATGAAAACGTTTACATCCGTTTTGTTAATGATTGTGATCCAGATCGTTATCTGGATGTATTTCTCAATGATACCCCTGAAGCATGTGCGGTTAACTGACGCCACACCCACTCCAGCGGCCCCTGGCGGAAATAACGTAGCCAGAGAACAGAAAACGCCAGGTTAACCATCCAGACCGGGATAACAAACGCCAGCAGCGAAAGCCGGTCGAATTTCATAAACAGGCCAAACCGATAGAAAAGCGTGGTGCATATCAGCGTCTGCAGAATGTAATTGCTGAGGGCCATACGGCCTACGCAGGCAATGGCACTGACAATCCATGCGCGACACATTTGTGGCCAGAAGCCGTAAATGAGTGCCGCATAGCCAATCGTCTGGAAGGGCGCGCTCAGCTCGCGCGGGACCTGAAGCAGAAACGCACACCAGCGGTAGTTCCAGTGCAGATGCCACTGCATGATCACGGCCGGCAGATTAATCAGCACGCCGAGAAGAATTAACCCGGCTCCCGTCAGGCGATAGTGGCGAAGGGAAAACTCCCCTTTCAGCCAGCCGGTGCGCATCAGTGATGCCCCCATCAGCATCATCCCTGCCAGCTGCCAGCCATACTGCGCCCCCAGCGCCAGCAGGTTATCGCCAAGCATATCCGCACGGTTGCTTATCGCTTCCGTGCCTCCTTTCAGCTTCCAGTACTGCTCGTACTGAAGGTTGGCGGCATCGGGGATCCATGAACGGTTTGCCGCATCACCGGAGATTATCCCCAGCAGTAACAGCACGCCAAGGCCCATGACGTAAAGCATCACGCCCGTGTTAAACAGGCTTTTTACGCTGTGCGCATCGCGAATGAGCCGCCAGCAAATCAGCCCGACTAAGCCATAGGCGAGAAGAATGTCGCCATCCCAGAAGAACAGCCCGTGAATAAAGCCGAGGATCACCAGCAACGTCAGACGCGACTGGATCCAGCGCGTGCCGCGCCTGAGCAGTAACTGCAGGCCCGCGCCAAACAGCAGGGCAAACAGGGTGAGGAATTTGACCTGGGCAAAGAGATCGAGGATGGCCCACGTCCAGGCATCGCTACGGGTAATGTCGCCATACCACGCAGGATTGAGATACGCCGCCTTCGGCAAGCCGAAGGCGCTGATGTTAAGCAGCAGGATACCGAGAATAGCGACGCCTCGAACAAAATCGAGCGTGACGTTTCGCTCCATGTAGCCTGCCCTGTCAGATTAGTTGTGGTGACGCACGGCGCGCAGAAACTCCTGGCGGGTGTTCTGGCTGGATTTAAACAGACCGCCCAGCGACGTCGTGGTGGTCGCACTGGTGGCATCACGCACGCCGCGCGCTTTCACACAGTAGTGAACGGCGTCGATAGATACTGCCACGTTATTGGTGCCCAGCAGCGTTTGCAGCGCGGTCAGGATCTGCTGCGTCAGACGCTCCTGCACCTGTGGACGCTGAGCAAAGAACTGCACGATGCGGTTGATCTTCGACAGACCAATCACCGTATCTTTAGGAATATAAGCCACGGTCGCTTTACCGTCGATGGTCACGAAGTGGTGTTCGCAGGTACTGGTTAACGTGATATCACGTACCGTTACCATCTCATCCACCTTCATCTTGTTTTCAATGACGGTGATTTTCGGGAAATTGGCGTAATCCAGGCCGGAGAAAATTTCGTCAACGTACATTTTTGCGATACGGTGCGGCGTCTCCATCAGACTGTCGTCGCTCAGATCGAGATTCAGCAGTTGCATGATCTCGGTCATATGCCCAGCAATCAGATGCTTACGGGTTTCATTGTCCAGTTCCTGAACGGGTGGACGCAGTGGCGTTTCAAGACCACGCGCAACCAGAGCTTCGTGAACCAGGGCTGCTTCTTTACTGAGTGATGGCATTCTTTTCTCCTGCAGGTGTGGCGTCTTTTGCCCTCGTTGTGGCAAAAGTGTGCGCTCATTGTGCGTGAGGCGGCGCACATAATCCAGTATTCACGACGATAATTATTGCAATTGCTGTTGCCTTTCGGCCTGACGATCCCAGACCAGTGCGCCGCCGATGAACAGCGCGACGCCCGCCAGCCCCAGCGCAGGCTCCAGTCGGTGCGTGAGCCACGTCGACAACGCCGACGTTACCGGGCCAATCAACTGACCGATGGCATAACCAGTAGTAAGCAGTCCCGCCATGTAGCGCGTGTGATCTGGAGCCAGCTCGCGCCCATAAAGTAAAGAGAGCTGAACGGCACACAAGAACCCGCCCCCAACGAGCAAGCCGCCGGTCAGTAACCCGCCAATCCCCGGCAACAGCCAGGCTGCCAGTACGCCGGCCCCCTGCAACCACAATACGATAGCCAGCCTGCGGTTTGAGGTTGAGGTGTGGCGTAAAACGATGCTGAGCGCAATGCCCGCCACGGCGGCAATACCAAATATCGGCCAGACAAACTGGGCAAACAGACTGCCGGGAAAACGCACGGCCGCCATTTGCGATAAAAAGGTCGCCGGAAGGATATAGCCAAACCCGGCCAGGCTGTAGCTCCAGACCAGGCGCTTTAAATTCTTCGTCAGGACGAGCGGTTCCGGTGCGCTGCCCGGCCGGTGAAGTTGACCCGCACGCGGCAGATACCGGGCCACCAGCGCGATAAGCACCAGCGCCAGTACGCCGTAGATTTGCCATGCTGCACCGGCGGAGAGCGCCTTAGCCTGGATATAGACGGCGAGCAGCCCGCTGAGCGCAATACCTGCACCTGGCCCGGCAAATACCGCGGCGCTGAGACCCGGTTTCCCCAGTTGTCCCAGCCGCTCGTTGGTCCAGGCGGCAATCAGCACCATCGACCAGCCGCTCATGCAGCCAATCACAAAGCGCAGCAGGCCATGTACCACGGCGTTATCGGCCGCAGCGGAAAGCAGCGTCAGCGCAACCGCACCAAAAATACCCAACCAGAGGCGTGTTTCAACGAAGCGGTGCGCACGCATTGCATCCCATGCTCCCACCAGATAGCCCAGATAGTTCATCGCCGCCACCAGGCCCGCGCTGGTGAGCGTGAGTTGCCCGGCAGCAATCATTAGCGGCACCTGAGGGGTAAAAGCAAAGCGCCCTATCCCCATTGCTACCACCAGAACCACAAACCCACTGAGCGCGATACGCAGCGCCATGACCGCTCCAATTGTTAAAGAAAAGTTAATTTATGATGCCGCATCTTACCGTCCTGCGAAAGTGAAAGTTACTCACAGGTAAATGAAAACTCTGTATTATGGGCCGAGTGAATAGCAATTCGTATTAAGGAGCCCTGCATGGAACTGCTCGAAGAGCATCGTTGTTTTGAAGGTCGACAGCAGCGCTGGCGGCACGACTCCAGCGTACTGAACTGTGCCATGACGTTCAGCATTTTTTTGCCGCCAACTGAAACGGGCGTAAAGCCACCCGTGCTGTTCTGGCTGTCCGGTTTAACCTGTACCGACGAAAACTTCACCACCAAAGCGGGCGCGCAGCGTATTGCGGCTGAACTGGGGATTGCGCTGGTCATGCCTGACACCAGCCCGCGTGGCGATGATGTCGCCGATGATGCCGGGTACGATCTGGGCAAAGGCGCCGGATTCTACCTGAATGCGACAGAGCAGCCCTGGGCACGTCATTACCGCATGTATGATTACATTCGTGACGAACTGCCTGCGCTGGTTCAGGCCGAATTTGAGGTAAGCGACCGCTGCGCCATTAGCGGACACTCCATGGGTGGACACGGCGCGTTGATAATGGCGCTGAAAAATCCGGGAAAATACACCAGCGTGTCGGCATTTGCCCCGATTGTGAACCCCACCCAGGTGCCATGGGGTCAGAAAGCCTTCACCCATTATCTGGGCAGTGACACGGATAAATGGCAGGCGTGGGACAGCTGTGCGCTGATGCTGGCCAGCAACACGGGGGACGCCATCCCGACGCTGATCGATCAGGGCGATGCGGATCAGTTCCTCGCCGGTCAGCTACAACCTGCGGTGCTGGCCGAAGCGGCACGCCAGAAGGACTGGCCGCTGACGCTGCGTATCCAGCCAGGGTATGACCACAGCTATTACTTTATGGCGTCATTTATTGAAGATCATCTCCGCTTCCATGCGGCGCATCTGTTTAAGTAAGTTCCTCCCTTCTTGCCCGGAGGCGCTCCGTCTGCCGGGCCTCAAAACCCTATCCCTTTGAATAAAAGCCAGTTTCACCAACCAACATCAAAACACAAATGATTTCGATTATCATTTGTGTTTACAATTTCACATTCTTTTGTACAATTCCAGGCTCTTCTCCATCACAAAGAGTTCTTACAAGACAAATACATACAGTTCTCAGGGTTACCCGATGGAGTGTTTTTCTTTTTGATATGGAATGTTCAAATGACAATACCACGCGTTACGTTACTGGCTGTTGCCATCAGCGCCGCCATGCTCTCCCCTCTTGCTCACGCAGCCGACCCGGATACCGTGGTGGTGACCGCCACGGGTTTTGAGCAAAAAATCCAGAATGCCCCGGCCTCTATCTCCGTCATTTCAAAGCAGCAGATTGAAGACAAGGCTTACCGCGATGTGACCGATGCGCTAAAAGATGTCCCGGGCGTCGTCGTCACGGGCGGCGGAAGCAGCAGCGATATCAGCATTCGCGGCATGGCGTCCCAATACACCTTGTTCCTGGTCAATGGCAAGCGCGTCAGCACACGCAGCACGCGCCCGAACAGCGATAACTCGGGCATTGAGCAAGGCTGGCTACCGCCGCTGGAGTCTATCGAGCGCATCGAAGTGATCCGCGGGCCCATGTCATCGCTCTATGGCTCAGATGCAATGGGCGGCGTAATCAACATCATTACCAAAAAAGTCTCGAATACCAAAGCCTGGACCGGATCGTTACACGGCGATGCCACGTTCCAGGAGAACCATGATTCCGGGGATATCTTCCAGACCAACGCCTACGCTTCCGGCCCGTTAATTGACGGACTGCTCGGTGCAAAAGTGACAGGCCTCCTCTCACGTCGCGCGGAAGATCAGATCCTGAACGGTTTCAATGAGCAGAAAATGCGTAACGGCGGGGTCACGCTGAACTTTACCCCGGACGAGCAGAACGATTTTGACCTCGATTTTGCCCGCGAACTTCAGGACCGAAACAGCACGCCTGGCAAGTCGAAAGCGACTGAAACCTGCCGCGGGACAACCTGCACGCCAAACAGCAAAAGCGAAACCCGCTACGAACATACGACCTATTCCCTTACCCACAGCGGTTACTACAGCGACTTCAACACCACCAGCTACATCCAGCAGGAAGAGACCAATAACCCGGTTCGCAAAATGCGTTCGTATAACACCACTTTCAACAACCAGAACCAGATCTTCCTCGGCGACCATACCCTGACCCTCGGCGGTCAATATCGCTATGAGAAGCTGCGTGACAACGGTAACCAGCTTGAGGCGGCGGACGGGCTCAACAAACTGACGCGCTGGAGCTGGGCGCTGTTTGCTGAAGATGAGTGGGCGATGACCGATAGCTTCACGGCGACCGGTGGTCTGCGTATGGATAAAGACCAGAACTATGGCACCAACTGGACGCCTCGCGGTTATGGGGTGTGGCACCTTGCAGAACAGTGGACGTTAAAAGGGGGCGTTTCTGCCGGTTACCGTGCACCGGATCTGCGTCAGTCCTCCGCCAGCTGGGGCCAGGCAACGGGCGGCGGTCGGCTGGATGGCATGATCGTGGGTAACCCGGACCTCAAGCCGGAGAAGAGCCTGAGCGAAGAGATCGCCCTGCTCTGGGATAACAATCACAGTCTTAACGCTGGCATTACGCTGTTCAATACCGACTTCAAAAACAAAATCACTGAAGTACGCCGCTGTAACAGCAGTGCCGACCCTGCCTGTACGATTGGCGGCCATGCCTACGATTTTGTCAGCGACCGGGTCAACGTCGACAAAGCCAACATGCGCGGAGTGGAATCCACCTTCGGCTGGAAAATCACCCAGGATGTTAACTGGACGGCTAATTACACCTATACCGAATCCGAGCAGAAGAGCGGTCAGTTCTCCGGTAAGCCACTAAATAAAATGCCTAAGCATATGTTCAACACCACGCTGGACTGGCAGGCCACGCAGGATGTGGGCTTCTGGAGCCGCCTGAACTTCCGCGGCAAATCTTCTGAGTATCTCAGCCGAACCTCAATGTCACAGGGCACACCGTCTTACACGCAGGTTGATGTGGGTCTGCGTTATAACGCCAACAAGAACCTGCTGGTAACCGCAGGCGTGTATAACGTGCTGGATAAACAGATTGATTACGAGACTTACGATACCGTACTTGATGGCCGCCGTTACACTGTCGGCATGACCTACAGCTTCTGATCGCCAATAAAAAAGCCCGCTCAACCGAGCGGGCTAAAGAGAGGAAGTGCGGTTATTGTTTTACGCGTCCCGGAAATTCCATTTCACTGTAGCGAACAAAGCGCGTCCCCTTCGTCAGTTTGTAACCAAACCAGATTATCAGGAACAGCGGAATACCGATGTAGGTCGCCGTTACACCACCCCAGTCGATACGGTCCGCAAGGAACGCTTCATAGTTCTGTCCCAGCGTAATAATCAGGCACAGAATGAAGGCGAAAATAGGCCCCAGCGGGAAGAACCCTGAGCGATACGGCAGGTCATTGATGTCATGACCTTGCATAACGTAACCGCGACGGAAGCGATAGTGGCTGATAGCAATCCCGAGCCAGGCGATAAAGCCCGTCATACCGGACGTATTGAGCAGCCACAGGTACACCGTCTGGTTGCCAAACATGGAGGTCAGGAAGCACAGACCGGCAATCACCGTTGTGGCATACAGGGCGTTACGCGGTACGCCGCCACGGGACAGCTTAGAAAAGATGCGTGGCGCTTTGCCGTCGCATGCCAGGGTATAGAGCATACGGGTAGACGCATACATGCCGGAGTTACCCGCTGAGAGCACGGCGGTCAGGATAACGGCGTTCATCACCGCCGCGGCGGAGAGCAGACCGGCATGCTGGAAGACCAGCGTGAACGGGCTAACGCTGATGTCTTTCACATCATTGCGCAGCAGGCTTGGATCGGTGTAAGGAATGATCAGGCTGATAATCAAAATCGCAAACACATAGAACAGCAGGATACGCCAGAATACCTGACGCACCGCGCGTGGAATGTTCTTCTCCGGGTTCTCGGATTCACCGGCAGCAATCCCGATCAGCTCGGTTCCCTGGAAGGAGAAGCCGACAATCATCGCCACGCCAATCATGGCCGAGAATCCACCCGCAAATGGCGCATCGCCAATGCTCCAGTTACTCCATCCTGCAGGTTGAGCGCCTTTGAAAATACCAACGATCATCGCCACACCGACGACGATAAAGATGATGACGGTTGCCACTTTGATCAAAGAGAACCAGTATTCCGCTTCGCCAAAACCACGCACGGAGATGTAGTTGAGCAGGAAGATCACCGCCAGGAACAGCGCACTCCAGATCCAGCCTGGCGTGTCCGGGAACCACCAGTTCATCACCAGCTGTGCGGCGACCAGGTCAACGGCGATAGTAACGGCCCAGTTGTACCAGTAGTTCCAGCCCAGCGCGAAGCCGAAGCCTTCTTCAACGTATTTTTGACCGTAGGTCGAAAACGAACCGGATACCGGCATGTACGCCGCCAGTTCGCCCAGACTGGTCATCAGGAAGTACACCATCAGGCCAATCAGGATATAAGAGAAAAGTGCCCCACCTGGGCCGGCTGCCGAAATTGTTGCGCCAGAGGCAACAAAAAGACCTGTACCGATTGAACCGCCGATAGCGATCATCGTCAGGTGACGCGCCTTAAGTTCGCGACGTAGCGCGGGCGCTTCTGTGGTTTTAATTTCTGAAACCATGTGAAAATGCTGTCCCTTCAACAAATGAGGCGCGATTGTAGCAGACGATACGCGTTCCTTCCGGCAGAAATGCTCAGTTATAAGAGAGCTTCATGACTCGGCCAGGATTATAAGTAAAGCACGCATCTGCATCTCCCCTCTCCCAACGGAGAGAGGATCCGCATTGCGGGTTTACATGTCGCAATAGCGCAGAAAACGCTGCAGCGAGCTGGAAAGGTGTTTCTGACGATGATGAATGCACCACAGCGTGCGCACCAGTTTAGGCAACGGGAGCGGTATTTCGACCAGCGTGCCGGCCTCAAGCTGTTCAGCAATCACCCGCCGGGAGAGACAGCTGATGCCCAGCCCATGACGGACCGCGTGTTTGATGGCTTCCGAGTTGCCCAGCTCCATACTCAGCCGGAAATGCGGCAGGTGGGAGAGCAGCAGGTAATCGACAATTTCACGGGTACCGGAGCCCTGTTCCCGGAGGATCCACTGCGCCTGAGCCAGCCGTTCCAGCGTCACTTCACCCTGTAATAAAGAAGAGGCAGGCGAGGCGAACACCACCAGCTCATCTTCCAGCCAGGGTTCAGCAATGATATCGACATTGTGACACGGCCCTTCAATCAAACCAATGTCCACGCGGAAATCGATCACCGCATTGATGACATCCTGGCTATTGCCAACGCTCATCTCCAGCGGCAGGGTCGGGAAATCCCGGCGATAGCGGGCAATCACTTCCGGCAGAATGTAATTACCGATCGTACTGCTGGCGTAAACGCGGATGGCCCCGTTCTCTTCGCGGAACAATTGTTCGATTTCAGTCGCCTGCTCCAGCAGTGCCAGCGCGCGCGGGTACAGCAGGCGGCCATGTTCATTGACGACCAGCCGTTTCCCCACTCTGTCGAAAAGCTGAACCCCCAGTTGCCCTTCCAGATCGGTCAGGGCCGCGCTGACCGCGGACTGGGACAACGCCAGCATTTGCGAGGCCTGCGTCGTCGACCCGCTTTTCAGCACTTCGGCAAAAACTTCCAGCTGACGCAACGTAATGTGCATGGTCACTTACCACTTATATAGATTGATTATAAGTATATAATCAATTTTATTTTTAAGCCACAACGCCGTAACCTTTTAGCCAGATAAAGGAGAAGGTTATGTCAGAACACACCTTACAGCATCAACGTACATTGTGGCACTTCGTGCCGGGTCTTGCGCTCAGCGCGGTGGTAACTGGCGTAGCGTTATGGGGCGGCAGTATTCCGGCCGTCGCCGGGGCAGGTTTTAGTGCCTTAACGCTGGCAATATTGCTCGGCATGGTGGTGGGAAATACCGTTTACCCCCATATCTGGAAGTCCTGTGATGGCGGGGTTATTTTCGCCAAACAGCATCTGCTGCGCCTCGGGATTATCCTTTACGGCTTCCGCCTGACCTTTTCACAGATTGCGGATGTCGGCGTCAGCGGGATCGCTATTGACGTCCTGACCCTGACCAGCACCTTTTTACTGGCCTGCTTTATTGGCCAGAAAGTGTTTGGGTTGGATAAACAAACCAGCTGGCTGATTGGTGCCGGCAGCAGCATCTGCGGGGCTGCCGCGGTACTGGCAACCGAGCCTGTCGTTAAGGCAGAATCCAGCAAAGTGACGGTTGCCGTCGCGACCGTGGTTATTTTCGGTACGCTGGCGATTTTCCTCTACCCGGCCATGTACCCGCTGGTTGCGCACTGGTTTAGCCCGGAGACCTACGGCATTTATATTGGTTCAACCATGCATGAAGTGGCTCAGGTGGTGGCGGCGGGTCACGCCATTAATCCGGATGCGGAAAATGCCGCGGTCATTGCCAAAATGCTGCGCGTCATGATGCTGGCTCCGTTCCTGATTATCCTGGCCGCTCGCGTAAAACAACTCGCGCCGGCAGGCAGTAGCCAGAAGAGTAAAATCACCATTCCGTGGTTTGCGATTCTTTTCATCGTGGTGGCGGTATTTAACTCCTTCCACCTGCTGCCGAAAGCCGTGGTGGATATGCTGGTCACGCTTGATACCGTCCTGCTGGCGATGGCGATGGCGGCGCTCGGGGTCACGACACACGTTAGCGCGCTGAAAAAAGCAGGTGCAAAACCGCTGCTGATGGCGCTGGTACTCTTCATCTGGCTGATCGTTGGCGGCGGTGCGATTAACCTCGCGGTACATAGCCTGATGGCATAAACCACTTCATCCTTCTCCTGTTAACCCGCTATCATACGTATTTCGGGTTAACAGGAGTCCCTTTATGAAATATGTTGGAGCGCACGTCAGCGCTGCAGGTGGCCTTGCGAATGCCGCCATTCGCGCCGCCGAAATTGAGGCGACCGCTTTCGCCCTGTTCACCAAGAACCAGCGCCAGTGGCGCGCCGCCCCGCTCACCTCTGAAGTGATTGATGATTTCAAAGCCGCCTGTGAGAAATACCACTACGGGCCGGGTCAAATCCTTCCCCACGACAGCTATCTCATTAACCTCGGCCATCCCGTGCAGGAGGCGCTGGAGAAATCCCGCGAGGCTTTTCTTGATGAAGTGCAGCGCTGCGAGCAGCTTGGACTGACGCTGTTGAACTTCCATCCGGGAAGTCATCTGATGCAGATTGACGAAGATGCCTGTCTGGCGCGCATTGCCGAATCCATCAACATCACGCTGGATAAAACCCAGGGCGTGACGGCGGTCATCGAGAACACCGCCGGTCAGGGCAGTAACCTCGGCTTTAAGTTCGAACATCTGGCGGCCATTATTGACGGCGTGGAGGATAAATCCCGCGTGGGCGTATGTATTGATACCTGCCATGCCTTTGCCGCGGGTTACGATCTGCGAACGCTTGATGAGACGAAAAAGACCTTCGATGAGTTTGAACGCATTGTGGGCTTCAAGTATCTGCGCGGAATGCACTTGAACGATGCGAAAAGCGCGTTTGGCAGTCGCGTGGACCGCCATCACAGCCTCGGTGAAGGCAATATCGGCCACGATGTGTTCCGCTTTATTATGCAGGATGCCCGTTTCGACGGTATCCCGATGGTGCTGGAAACCATTAATCCGGACATCTGGGCAGAAGAGATTGCCTGGCTGAAGGCACAGCAAACCGCTGAACAGGCGGCATAAAAAAAGCCGGGTCGCATAAGCACCCGGCTTTTTTATTGTTTTACCGCTTACGCCGCTTTCGCGACCCCTTCCGCTTCCGGACGTTTCAGCACCGCGTAAGAGAGACCTGCCACCAGCGTACCGGCCACAATCGCCAGCAGATAACCCAGCACTGGCGTGATTGCACCAGGGATCAGCAGCACGAACAGACCGCCATGTGGTGCCATCAGTTTCGCGCCAACCGCCATGGAGATAGCACCGGTTACCGCGCCCCCCACGATACAGCATGGCAGCACGCGCATTGGGTCACGCGCCGCGAACGGAATTGCCCCTTCGGTGATAAAGCACAGGCCAAGTACAAGGGCGGCTTTCCCCCCTTCCTGCTGCGCTTTGTCGAACTTACGACGTGCAATGATGGTTGCCAGGCCAAGAGCCAATGGTGGCACCATACCGGCCGCCATAATCGCTGCCATTGGCGCGTAGGTCTGGGTACTCAGCAGGCCAACACCGAATGCGTATGCTGCTTTGTTCACCGGGCCACCCATGTCGGTACACATCATGCCACCGAGAATAGCTCCCAGCAGTACCGCATTCGCAGTACCCATGGTTTGCAGCCAGTGGGTCAGACCCGCCAGGATACCCGCTACCGGTTTACCGATGAGGTAAATCATCGCCAGGCCCACCACCAGGCTGGAAATCAACGGGATGATCAGAATCGGTTTCAGCGCTTCCATACTCTGCGGCAGTTTCAGCTTCGAGCTGATAAGCTTCGCAACGTAACCCGCCAGGAAACCGGCAATGATACCGCCGATAAAGCCAGAACCGGTGCTCACCGCCAGCATACCGCCGATAAGACCCGGCGTCAGGCCCGGACGGTCAGCGATGGAGAAGGCGATAAAGCCTGCCAGCACCGGCACCATCAGGGCAAACGCGGAACCACCACCAATCTGCATCAGGGCAGCAGCCAGCGTGCCTTCTTCTTTAAACGCGGTAATACCAAACGCGAACGAGAGGGCAATACACAGACCGCCCGCCACCACCATCGGCAGCATATAAGACACGCCGGTCAGCAGATGGCGATAGGCGCCAGCTGACTCTTTCTTACCTTCCGTCGCAGTTTGCGTGGACCCCGTTGCCTGATACGGCTTCGCTTCCACCAGCGCTTTATCAAACTCCTGAGCGGTCTTTTTCAGCGCCAGGCCCGTTGACGTGCGGTACATCGGCTTACCGGCAAATTTCGCCAGGTCCACTTCGATGTCAGCCGCAACCATCACCAGATCGGCTTCAGCCACCTCTTCAGGGGTGATTGCGTTGCCCGCACCAACGGATCCACGTGTTTCAACTTTTACCCACCAGCCGCGTTTTTTCGCTTCGGTTTCAATGGCTTCAGCCGCCATAAAGGTATGAGCCACGCCCGTCGGGCAGGCCGTGATCGCCACGATACGTTTTGGTCCGGACGCGGCAACCGGCGCCGCGACCGGTGCGCTGTAAACAGACGCATGACCTTTCGCTTCGCTCAGGAAAAGTTCCGGGTGTGCCACCGCGCGATTGATGTCGCCCAGCCACACTTTTTTGCCATTCAGCGCACTGTCAGCGGGAATTTTATCCCCCAGAACAATCACCATTTCGGCGTCGCCCGGGTTATCCGTCATCTCAAGATGTGCTTTGTTCGCCGCCGCTCCCAGCAAGGTCTTCGCCATATAGGCGCGAGCCTGTCCGAGACCGGAGTCAATGATCAGCAGCGTTTTCATTATTCCTCTCCTGCTGTTAGTTAAAAGGTTTTAAGTCAACGCGCGCCATCATCGCGGCTAACTGGGTACGATCGGTAATACCGACATTGCTCTGGCTAACGGCCAGGGCAGCAACGGCGGTGGCAAGACGTAAAGTATGTTCACTGGATTCACGCATCAGCAGGCCATAAATCAGACCGCCAACCATTGAATCCCCTGCGCCAACGGTGCTGACAACGTCAACCGATGGCGGTTTGGCGATCCATTCGCCAGAAGCGTTAACCCACAGCGCCCCTTCTGCACCAAGAGAGATAACCACGTGAGCGATACCCTGCTCGCGCAGCGCATGGGCAGCGTCAATCACATCTTTTAATTCTGGCAGCTTACGGCCAGCCCAGATCTCCAGTTCGCGGCGATTCGGCTTCACCAGCCACGGCGAGGCTTTCAGGCCGGCGACCAGCGCGTCACGGCTGCTGTCAAAAATAATGCATGGGCACTGGCTTCGCAGACGCGTCATCCAGTCGGTGAACGCTTCAGGGCTCACGCCGGACGGCAGGCTGCCGCTGACGCAGACCATGTCGAACTGACCAAGCCAGGTCAGAGAGTCGTTCACGAAGCGCTCCCAGTCTGACGGAGTCACCTCGAAGCCTGAGAAGTTCAGATCGGTCACTTCGCCGTCTTTCTCCGTCAGCTTGACGTTGATACGGGTACGGCCCTGAACAACCTGAAAACGATTAGCAATCCCCAGTTCGCTGAACAGCTGCTGGAAACCATCCTGGTTATCTTTACCGAGGAATCCGCCCACGGTGACATCGATACCGAGATCCTTGAGCACTTTCGCGACGTTAATCCCTTTACCTGCAGCATGCAGGCCAGTGGTACGCACGAGGTTTACTTCGCCGCGCTCAATCTCCGGGCAAAACCCCACCAGGTCGTATGCCGGGTTCAGCGTAATAGTCGCAACACGTCTGCTCATTATGCGCCCTCCCCCAGACCTGCCGCGATGGCGTCGCCAATCGCTTTCAGCGCCTGTTCAGCATCAGCACCCTGTGCGGTAAAGCGCAGACGGTGACCTTTCTTCACGCCCAGCGCGACAACTTTCATCAGGCTACGGCCGTTGGCCGGTTTGCCCGTGCCATCAAGGTTAGTCACGGTAATCTCACTTTCGAATTGTTTAATGGTATTCACCAGCATGGTGCCAGGACGGGCATGCAGGCCGTGCTCGTTACGCACTACAAACTCAGCGGTCAGCACGTCATCAGTCAGCACATCATCGCTGGTCAGCAGCGCCAGCAGCGTGCTTGCGTCAGCGTTCAGCAGTTTTTCAGCCTTGTCATTCAGCAGCAGATCGCCAAGACGTTTTAGCGCGGAAACCGGCTGTTCATCGGTCATCGCGACGGTGACCAGCATCGCAGCGTGCGCGCCCTCAACGTCAAACGCGTTGGCCGCGCGGCTCACCGCGATAGCGCTGCGCAGGTTGCCTTCAGCACTGTCGTTCAGCCAGATACCTTGTCCCAGGTTCAGCGGCTTCTCATTGATAACGCGCGTGATAAAGGACGCGTCTACCGCACCGGCTTCTTTCAGACGGCCTGCGTTCAGCGCCTGCAGCGTGACCAGATCGCTCGCCACAACATCCAGGGTCAATGTTTCATTATCCAGTTTCAGCGCTTCACTCTGTTTTTCGCCCATCAGCAACGCGCGCAGCTCTTCCGCCGTCGTCGCGGACTTCAGCTGTTCAGCCACCGAATCATCGCTCAGCACATGCGTCAGCTGACGCAGCAGGCCCAGGTGCTCGTCGCTGCTGGCAGCGATACCGATTGCCACGTAAGCAACCTGACCGTCGCCCCACACCACACCCTGAGGGAACTGATAAACCTGAACGCCGGTTTTCAGCACCTGATCGCGGGTGTCCGTTGTACCGTGCGGAATGGCGATGCCATTGCCGAGGAAAGTGGAGGTCTGCTGCTCGCGCGCCAGCATGCCGTTAACGTAGCCGTCCGCGACATTACCCGCCTGCACAAGGGCAGCGGCAACCTGGCGAATGGCCTCTTCTTTGTTCCCGGCCTGAGCGCCCGGGTGGATATCCTGAACAGATAACTGGAACATGGTTCTCCTCTCCTGCTGAACTTGAATCGTTTCAGCTTAAATGAGAAAAAATGCGCTAGCCTGCTCCGTTTGTTAAAACAAGATAGCGCTGAAACGTTTCAAAAAGTCTTGCGCTTTCTGCTTAACCTTGCAAGAAAAGTTACAAATGGCGATGCAGAATTTAGAGATACAGCACATTTCTTCTTCGCTCAGCTGAATCTTGCTGACGTTCAGCAAGTCAGTTTCAGCTAAGTTCAGCCCGAGCCTGTTAATTGAAATGGCATTTTGATTTTTCGTGGCGAAATTGACCGCAGTACCTGTTTATTTTCTGACAAGCGTCGTACACTCCGCGTCTCTTTATGACTTGCTGATACTGAAAGTATGCATAACACCCCTGCCGCCGCCTCGCCAAAACCCTTTGATTTGACGTCCACGGCGTTTTTGATTGTTGCCTTCCTTACCGGCATTGCCGGGGCGTTACAGACGCCCACGCTGAGCCTGTTTCTGACCAATGAAGTCCACGCCCGTCCGGCAATGGTTGGCTTCTTTTTTACCGGCAGTGCCATCATCGGCATTCTGGTGAGTCAGTTTCTGGCGGGGCGTTCCGACAGAAAAGGCGATCGTAAAAGTCTGATCGTCTTTTGCTGCCTTCTCGGGGTGTTTGCCTGCGTGTTGTTTGCTTTTAACCGCAACTATTTCATCCTGCTGTTCGTGGGGGTGTTCCTGAGCAGCTTCGGTTCCACGGCGAACCCGCAGATGTTCGCCCTCGCCCGCGAGCACGCCGACCATACCGGTCGTGAAGCGGTGATGTTCAGCTCTATTCTGCGTGCCCAGGTGTCGCTGGCATGGGTCATTGGCCCGCCGCTGGCGTATGCCCTGGCGATGGGGTTTGGCTTTACGGTGATGTACCTGAGTGCGGCTGTCGCGTTTGTGGTGTGCGGCACCATGGTGTGGTTCTTCCTGCCGTCGATGCGCAAAGAGCCCAAAGTGGCTTCAGGCGTACTGGAAGCCCCGCGCCGTAACCGTCGTGATGCGCTGCTCCTGTTTGTTATCTGTACGTTGATGTGGGGAACAAACAGCCTTTATATTATCAACATGCCGCTGTTTATTATTGATGAGCTGCATCTGCCAGAGAAGCTGGCGGGCATTATGATGGGAACCGCGGCCGGGCTTGAGATCCCGACCATGCTGATCGCGGGCTATTACGCGAAGCGTTTCGGAAAGCGTTTTTTAATGCGCATCGCGGCTGTCGCAGGACTGCTGTTCTATATCGGTATGCTGACGGTGCACACGCCAGGACTCTTGCTGGCATTGCAGCTTCTCAACGCCATTTATATCGGCATACTCGCCGGGATTGGCATGCTCTATTTCCAGGACCTGATGCCAGGCCAGGCAGGCTCCGCCACCACCCTTTATACCAATACCACTCGCGTGGGCTGGATTATTGCAGGCTCAATGGCCGGCATCGTGGCCGAGATCTGGAGCTATCACACGGTATTCTGGATTGCGCTGGTGATGTGTACGCTGACGATAGGGTGTCTGGCGCGAATTAAGGACGTTTAAGGGGCGGTGAGCGCTTCCAGCTCAAGAAGGTAGGTGATCGCCTGCGTGCGCGTGCTGCCGCACATCTCCGCGGACGGCTGAAGGCCGGAACAGACTTTCGGGCGCAGCGGGGAACCAAAGATCATGCACAGGTTATTTTCAGCAAGCTGCACACAGCGGGTATTGGCAGGTTTGCCTAATGAACCATTATTCATAGTTTATCAAAAACATTGTTCCATTAATATCTGGCTAATTTATCTATTATATACCACTCTAAGTTGATCGTATTGTATGTTACCCCACCTTTATTCAGATGTAACTTATTAATATATCGAAGTAAAGAAAGTAAACTTAATCAAACGTCTACACTGTATAGATCTTAAATTTCAAATCTATATCAACTTCTTACAACTACTTTCGGCGGTCTTAATATTTCACTCTTCATAGGAAAAATCGTTTGTATGGAAGAAAAAATTCGAGAACTAAAAAAAACAAATACAAAATGGAGCATTTAATAATTTTACATATAATGTGAAAGCATAAATAAAATATACATTCATCCACCATCCACGCAACGCCACAAAAAAATAAAATGATAAATAGTGAATTTGGGTTTGAAGACTATCAATGAAGGTGGCAAAAAAATCACCACCTTATAAGGTATTACTAAGGTATCACTTATAAATGTCAGCGTTAATAGTCTTATGCTCCTCTTTCCCTTCCTTCGAAGTAATAACGTAGTACTTTCCACCCTTACTATCTACCTTTTGGGAAAGATCATCGTCAGACATTGTAAAACCATCTTCAGTTACTGATAACGTTCCAATTTTGGTGTATTTACTTGCATTTTCCGCATCAATTTCCTCAGCAGCAAATACAGTAGAATTAAACAATACTATAATACAACACAAATATTTTGAGAGTTTCATTCGATTACTCCAAGAATTTTAGAAGCATGTAATATTTTCATATAAGAAGAATCGATAACTTTTACGAATTACGGGTAAGATCAAACAATTCTTAATCAACTGAAAATAATACCTGTACAGTATTAGATTCAGTAATTTTAAATGTTAGCTATAAGTGCTACTATGTCAAGACGCACCTAAAGAATCACATTATATAATCGAAAAATCTGATCGAGATCACGCATAGTTTGTTTATTAAAATTTTCCTAGAAAAAAACTAGATGTATGTTACTTTAATATTTGTATAGGATATGAATAAAAAAAGGATAAGATATATCATGCATGATATATGATGTAAATTTCACGATTTCTCTAAATCTTAAAGGCCGCGAACATGCAAAAACATTCTATACTGATAAAATTAACCATCCTAATTATTGTATATGTGGTTTTTCCGTTAGGAACAACTTCTTATGCTGCCATCTCTGATGCAAAAATAAGCAATCCGATTTATTCAGAAAACAATGATTCAGTATATTTAAAATTTATCAATAACGACAATCTAAATATTGATGCGACTACGCCGAAGTTATTTGTCTCATTTCCAGACGGCGCTGAACGAGAGGTGGTAGTTGATACTGGCTCCACAGGCTTAGTAATTTCAGCTTCTGCAATACCAAATGCAAGTAAGCTATCACCTAGGCCAGGTAAAATCACGTACAACAGTTCCGGACGTATTATGATTGGATCTTGGCTCAATACAACTGTTACTATTGGTGATGGGGATAAATACATTTCTACGAATATTATCCCAGTATTGGCTGTTAACGAAATCCAGTGCCTTGCTCTTGCAAGAAATTGTAAACCTGAACTAAACCCTGAGCATGTATCAATGATGGGCATCGGTTTTGATCGAGAAAGTAGCTTGCAGAGCGAAAGTACTCCAAACACAAATCCTCTTTTAAACACAAATTCAGGAAGCAATAATGGTTATAAACTTACGCGCAACGGCATATATGTTGGAATTAATAAGGATATTGCCGAAGGGTTCTCATTTATTAAATTACAACCTTCAAAAGAAAATAAACATGAATGGATAGCACCGCCAGCATGTATCAAAATAACTGGTTGGCAAGGGTATCAGTGTGGTACGGTCCTTATTGACACAGGAGTAAAAAGTATGTTTTTAACAATACCAAACTACACTTTAAATGGTGGACAATTACCTAACGGAACAACATTAGATATTAAACTAGCAGATGGAATAGAATATGAAATTAAAATTGGGGGGCACAAAAGAAACACTTCTCCTAAAGAAATATTTTTAAACACAACTAGGCAACATATATTCGTTAATACAGGATTCAATTTTTTAAATGGATATGACATTTTGTATGATTATGAAAATGGTTATTTTGGATACAAAGAGAATATATCTCTTCCGTAAAATATCATTTAAAAAAATAATCACATGCAATAAAAAGAGAGATGATTGAAAATGAGTTTCGTATTCAAAACATATAGAAATGATATAACAAACCATACGATGACATTAGAATTCGAGAAAAATAATCGCATCCTATTATATATTGTCTCATTTTACCAAAACTATATTTTTAATATATTGTTTTTAAACAAACACCTTAAAAAGGTACTAAGCAATTTATATGTACATTTTCAACAAAAACCTTATTATTCATAGTCCAACAGCTCATTTAAGATAGAGCGAGGGTTATTTACAAATCGACGAGTCACAATGTAATGATCAGTATTCTCAAGTTTAGTTTCTTCGATCCCATCTTCACTAAAATGCAAGATCTTCGAATCTGGATATGACATTAGTATAGGAGAATGGGTTGCTATTATAAATTGTGAATTGCTCTGAGCCAAACGATGAATATGAGCAAGCGCAGCCATTTGTCTGGTAGGTGATAAAGCTGCCTCAGGTTCATCTAGAATATATAGGCCATTTGGTGAAAAGCGATTCAGTAATAATGACATAAATGATTCCCCGTGCGATTGTTCATGTAGGGAACGTCCTCCATAGGCTCCTTGCACACCTAAACTATCAATCTCAGTTGCAACATTATAAAAACTTTCTGCTCTGAGAAAGAATCCATCTTTTGGTCGCCTAACTCCTCTGACCAGTCGAATTGCATGATGAAGTGAAGAATGACTTTCATTTGAATGAAAATTAAAATTACGTGACCCTCCCTCTGCATTATATCCTGCCGCTACTGCAATGGCTTCAATCAAAGTTGATTTTCCACTACCATTCTCTCCCATTAAAAAAGTTACCCTCGGATGCAGATCCAAGCAATGAAAATTTTTCAAAGCTGGAATGTTATAGGGGTATTGATTCCTTTCATAATCTGTAATTCTTTCTTTCAGTAATAATACTGCTCGGAGAAATTGTTCTAGAGTATGCATAATATAATACGAAACCTTCAGTTTATAACAAAGTGAACAAAAAATAAGGAAGCATAGCTTAATTTAGTCAACCTCTACTAATCATCAACATTTGATAATTAATTAAAATGCTAATAGGCCCGATATTCTTAGAACTTATCGAGATAAAGAACTAACTAAATTAACTTTGATATTAGACATATCAATTTGTATCGGAGTTCTAAATTAATTATTTCAATATCTAATCTGAGGTGTGCATATAATAATTAACGAAGAACATAAAAATCTATTCATTAGGTTCCGAGTACTCTTTAAGCAAATGTGAAACAATAAATGATAATAAAATCAACAAAATTGCTGCAACAAGCATTACATTACCGTGAGAATTTAGAAAGGCAATTTTTGAGGCATGAACTAATTCTTGTCCTTGCCAGTGTGGTAATGAATCTGCAATACCGATCGCCTCACTTAGTGATAATGGAGGAGCTTGCTTGATATCAGCAAGAAAATCAAGAGACAGATTAGCTGTGAATGAAGCCGTCATAATCATCCCGAATAATATGATACCAGTTCCTGCTCCGAGTTCATACGCCATTCCTTCAATTGCTCCAACTTCCCCTGCTTTCTCTTTTTTTGCGGCATTCATAATTACATATGTAGAAGAGATTAAAGCTGCTTCTATGCAAAACCCTAAAATAATCATTGCAACCCAAACCTCCCATCTATTAGAACTAAAATCCATAAATGCCATGAAAAAGAAACATAACGAGCTTAATAAAACACCATAAAATCCAATTTTTTTAACTCCTAACCATGTAAGTGTGAATCCAACGAAAGGACCGGATATAGAGCTCGCAATAATAAATGGAAATAGAAACAGTCCAGCTTGAAAAGGTGATAACCCAAATACTAATTGTAATTCCTGAGAAACAAAAAATTCGAATCCAACCAGCGTGGCCATAGCGATAAACGCAAGAATTAGCCCCGCCAATATAGGCTTATGTTTGAAGAGTTCAATATCTATCATTGGATGAACGAGCATCACCTGCCTTTTCCAAAATATCGTTAACATAACTAGTCCCAACATAATGAATGATAAATAAGTAATAAACTCTTCAGAAGCCCCTAAGTTTTTAACACCTAAAACAATCATTAATATAGAAAACATTAAAAGCAAAGGATCAAGTAAATTTATAATTTTAGAACTGCCTAATACTTTATATTCTTTAAGACCGATTAACATAAAAAAAACAATGAAGCAAATAGGAATATTGATAAAAAAGACAGAGTTCCACGAATAATTTTCTATTAAAAGACCACCCACAAATGGACCGAATGCAGCTCCACCAGTACCTATAGCGGACCATACACCTAGTGCAACAGCACGCTCTTTTGGCTTGACGAAAGATAGCCTTAATGCCAAGAGAGTTGCAGGAATGATCATTGCGGCCCCAATGCCCAATAAAGTTCTTGCACAAATTAACATTATGGTATTAGAAGATATATATGCTAAACATGATGCAATACAAAATAATAGCATTCCAATCAGAGATATCTTTTTGAACCCAATTTTATCGGCGAATACCCCCATCGGCAGCAAAAGACATGCCATAACCAACGAATAGATATCTATAATCCATAAAACTTCCTTTGAAGAAGCTTTAAGATCTAAAGCTACAGATGGAGTTGCAACATGTAGGATAGTAGCATCTAAAGATACGGGTAAATACATTAAAATAACTGTAATAAGAATAAAATTCTTATTATTAAAAAATACATTCTTCTTTTCTAACATAGCATTATCTTTAAAAAGTTTATGATATACACATTTTATTTAAACAAATTACCCTCACAACATCATAAACAAAAAGTTAAAAACTGCAATTACTTGTGATGTAATAGTACATTCGTTTAGCAAGCGTTTAACATTTAATAGTTTTAAATAATAAATTTAATGATAGCATCATAAAACAAAAGCCATAAAATACACAAGGAGCATTTCAACCAAAAATTTACTTGTAATTTACATAAACTGAAAAAATTTACATAACCTATAAATAATATTTGAAACTAACAAATTTACATGGACAAGAAACAAAACTTAATTTTAATCTTTAGTGATAACAGCTATTTATCATTGGGTGTATACAATATAATATCGCGTAACGATGCAATTGTTTATACAAAAGAGGAGTTTATTGACTTTATTGATTTTTTATCTATTTCAAAATACTATAAAATAATTTTTATTTATGACAAAAAATATCGTGACTTGATTTCATTAATGTTTAATGGAACCTCTGCTTTTCACTTTCAAAGTGAAACCTTGTCTAAAGATAACGTCTTAAGTAGTTTATATGTCGAATCATTTATGAGATATAAAAAACATCATTTTTTAGGATTAAAAATTCTTTATTACTATTTTTACTTGCAGCTTAATTATTTTCAGATTAGTGAAATATTAAACATTGATTCAAAAAAAATTAGCCGGCATATCATCAGATGTCTTACAACGGTCAATTATAAAGGTAAGAGAAGTTTTTGGTACGATTACTTAAATAAAAAGCATTGATATACCTTTAGCAGAGACTAGGATTTTAATACAAACTCTCTGCTATGCTCGATAATCCATTCCTTGAAAACATTAAGTGCTTCACTATTATGATTAACCCGAGATTTCTGCAAAGTAAGCCAATAACCGCCAAGCGTGGCATAAATTTCAAAAGGTTTTGCCACGGATCGCTCATTTAATTCTTTTTGAAACATATGATAAGGAACTAGTGCTGCATAATCACCTAACTTTACAGCATCTATCATAAGTCTGGTAGAATCAAAGATAGGCCCTGTAATAGTCCAAGGGTCGATCCCAGCAGCTTTAAACCAATTATTCCATTCCTCCTTTCGATAGGAACGCAGTAAGCAAACTTTTTTTAAGTCTGATGGAATGTACAATTTCTTGGATGTTTCCGGGGAACACAATACTGTATGCGGCGCCTGAAAGAGTAAAATATTTTCCGTATTAATCCAGCCGCCTGTTCCAAATCTAATAGATGCATCAATACCTTCTGCAGCAAGATTGACAACGTTATTATGCGTTAAAATTCTAATATCAATCCATGGATTTTCATTAAGAAACGCAGTAATCCGAGGAAGGAGCCATCCTATTGCAAAAGTCCCTACGACAGCAATAGTAAGCACCTCTTTAATCTTACCTTCATGGAATTTATCCATCGCAGAACTCATCATCTGCAAAGCTTCTGTAATCGAAGGCAAAAGATGCATGCCTTCGTCTGTCAACTGTAACCCACGCGGTACTCTTGTAAAAAGAGCCACACCAAGCATTTGTTCAAGTGTTCTGACCTGCTGGCTTACGGCGGCCTGGCTTACATGAAGTTCTAGTCCGGCTTTAGTAAAATTTAGATATCTTGCTGAGGCTTCAAAAGCTCGTAATGCATTTAAAGGTAATCTGGCACGCATGGTAACCCAAAGAAAAAGTTATGTCTGTATAAAAATTATATTGCTTCAAAGAAAAAATAACAACTGTATAATCGCTCGCTGTTGAAAGTTAATACACGCTATGTCCTAGTTAATATAGAAAATTGTATATAAGGTAAAACCATGTCACTTAATGTAAAGCAAAGTAGAATAGCCATCTTGTTTAGCTCTTGTTTAATTTCAATATCATTTTTCTCACAGGCCAATACGAAGGGCATTGATGAGATTAAAAACCTTGAAACAGATTTCAATGGCAGGATTGGTGTCTACGCTTTAGACACTGGCTCGGGTAAATCATTTTCGTACAGAGCAAATGAACGATTTCCATTATGTAGTTCTTTTAAAGGTTTTTTAGCTGCTGCTGTATTAAAAGGCTCTCAAGATAATCGACTTAATCTTAATCAGATTGTGAATTATAATACAAGAAGTTTAGAGTTCCATTCACCCATCACAACTAAATATAAAGATAATGGAATGTCATTAGGTGATATGGCTGCTGCTGCTTTACAATATAGCGACAATGGTGCTACTAATATTATTCTTGAACGTTATATCGGTGGTCCAGAGGGTATGACTAAATTCATGCGGTCGATTGGAGATGAAGATTTTAGACTCGATCGTTGGGAGTTAGATCTAAACACAGCTATTCCAGGCGATGAGCGTGACACATCTACACCTGCAGCAGTAGCCAAGAGTCTGAAAACCCTTGCTCTGGGTAACATACTTAGTGAACATGAAAAGGAAACCTATCAGACATGGTTAAAGGGTAACACAACCGGTGCAGCGCGTATTCGTGCTAGCGTACCAAGCGATTGGGTAGTTGGCGATAAAACTGGTAGTTGCGGAGCATACGGTACGGCAAATGATTATGCGGTAGTCTGGCCAAAGAACCGGGCTCCTCTTATAATTTCTGTATACACAACAAAAAACGAAAAAGAAGCCAAGCATGAGGATAAAGTAATCGCAGAAGCTTCAAGAATTGCAATTGATAACCTTAAATAAACCTAACTGTAGCCATCATTTCATTATGATGGCTTAACTTCATCATGAAAAAAATGAAAATTTTAATTTTTTTATCATTAGCTATGAGTAGTTTGTCAGCATATGCTCAGTGTGATTTTATCACCGAAGATTCGACAGTGATAGATCTTAAAAACAATCTAGAATGGCAGGCTTGTACTTTCGGCATGCAATGGAATATAGAGAATGGATGTACTGGAGAACCAACTCCCCTTACTTTGAGTACAGCTTTTGGTGAAGCAATAAAACAAGGGAATGGATGGAGACTGCCAAGTATCGAGGAATTATCTTTACTCTCTTCAAAAAGCTGTCTTAAAAATAACCTTTTCAAATCATATTTTGACATACCCCAAGATAATGGTGAAGGAGCATCGCCTTACTGGAGCTCAACGCAAATTCAAAGCATACCTTATTTGTATTATACATTTGACATGATCAATCATTATATTGACGGTCATACTATTGAAATGACTTATCCTGTTCGATTTGTAAGATATGTAATGGTCGACGATGATTTAATATTATAAAAACAGTTTATTACCCATTATTGATTAAAAAAGGATATGCAGTATATTTATAATCACTTAATAAACTGCATATCCAAACACTATCTAAAATTCATTATAAATCGTCCCATTCAGGCAATTCATTTACCACTCTTCGCCATAAATGATAAATACTCATTGATATACCAAAAAGGAAACCTGCCGAGACTGAATATATTAGAAAAGTTTTAATCTCGAAGAGATCAAGCAATAATAGCAGGACTAACATAAGCCCACCCCATACAATCGAAAAATACATCCCAAATATTAATGCATTTAGCCATACAGATGCAAACGGAGGTGGCGGGATTTGATAGCCTTTTTTCCATAACCTTTTATATAAAGGTGGTGCATAATTTAACTCCCACATATTCTTTTGCTTCATAATTGACAATGATTTCTCAAGTTTTTCTTCAAAATTGGTTTTATTCATTTGTATACCTTATTTATTACACAGTAGTTTAATGAACCAATTATAATTATAGCACTTAATCTTAAAAAAACATTATCAACATCATAACTAGAAAAGCTTACTAAAGAAAACAAACATGATAAATCATATCGTGGCACTAAGTTCTCACTATTAAAACACATGTGAACAAGCAAAATTCCCTCCAGCATGGCTTAGAAAGCAGCTTCCTTTTTTCTTCATTCAATCTACCTATGACCGCTCAATTACGATAATATAAAAAAAGCAAATCCTTCAGATATTTCTCGTAAATTTTTTTTGCAAAAGGAATTCTATTTAACTTCAGTTTAACCATGATCTTATATTATAAAAATAGCAAAAATATTACATAAACCGCTTTCTCAATACACTTAAATAGAATGACGAAATTGTATATATTATTATTTATCAATATGTTGGCATTGATCAGCTTTCCTCTTCAAGCCAATAACTTAGACTCCATTGCTGTTCGTGCAACTGAAAAATCCCTGTGGGCTATACCAGTAGGAGATAAACATTTATTTATAAAAACTTTTAAATTGATAGTTACACTGCTCAGTAAGGAATCTATAGATTTATCTGAACACTGCTTTAAAGCTTATACAACGGTTCAAAATGAATATGACCTAGATTCATTTGACGAAGTGTTAAGCGCTGGTGTTCTTATTTTTTTGAAAACCAATTAGAGGAGTAGCTTCATTTTCATCGGATGAAGAACACATTCATAAAGCATCGCTTGTAAGAATTACAAAAAACTGCTGAGAATTTACGTTCTGATTCTATTATATTATTAAGGCTCGCATTAATTTTACCTTTTATTAATTAGAGTCATTTATTAAAAATTACCATTTACTTTATAAATTTTGAGAACTGATGAGACAATTATATTTATTCTCTTGGATCAGCGTATACGCTCTTCTTTGGACAATTGCGACTACTTGGCTTGATCCAACTGTTCCTTATGACGCAATTGAGGCTCTCAATTGGGCACAAAATGCTAGTTGGGGTTCACCTAAGAATCCATGGTTAGTTGGTATGATATGGCGACCGGCATTATGGCTTATTGATTTTCCTATGAGCTTATATTGGTATTGTACGCATTTTACTGCAATTGCTATAGGCATGCTTGGTTGTTGGTATTTAGCAAAATACCTAAGCGGTAACGATCAATTGGCATGGCTAGCATTATTAACTTTGAACCTTTCTGGCATTATAAATTTCGACATAATAAGTTACAACGACAATTATTTACTTGTTATGTTGTGGCCATGGATGTTTTTATTTTTTTATTTTTCAATTACTCGTCATCCGGCGTGGTGGTTATTGTTCTCCATTGCAGCTGGATTGGGAATGATGGCTAAATATTCTACTTTTGTATTCGTCTTTGCCATCTTCATCGCCACAATTTTTGTGCCAAAAATTCGCTATTGTTACCGTTCGCCTTTTTTCTACCTCGCGATATTCCTCTGTGTATGCATTGTAACTCCTAATATTTTATGGCTTTGGAATCATAACTTTGCTGCTGTAGATTGGGTTGATTCACAGATAATTAGACAATTTAATCCTAAAATCATTGTAAAAATAATTAGCATATTTTACCCACTTTTGTTTATGCTATTAATATTGCATCATTATAAGCTCCATTTAAAATGGCCCACTGAAGTTTCTATACTCGTCATTATATACATCGCTTTCATACCACAGTTCTTCATTTGGCTATGGTTCCTTTTTCATCACGGAGGTCGTTTAACAGAGTGGCTTCAGCCTTTTTTCATTATAGCACCTCCTATTATTGTCGCTTGCGTTAGAAATTATAATGGACAATCTTTTAGCAAAGCATTTTTAGCTTTATTTGCAGCAGGTTTACTTTTTCTAATAGGATATATATCAGTATTAGCATTGAACATCAGCAATTCTGGTCAAAAAATGCAAGGAGTAATCACTTTTAGCCAAAAAGTTGAAGCAATATGGCAGAAACATTATAATTCTCCTTTCAAGTATGTTGGAGGCGAGTATCTTTCTGAATGGATCACTTTTTATGCTTCTTCACGACCACAAGTCATAACCCGCTGGGATGAAAATACCCAACCTAATATTTACAACAAAAACATCGAGTTTAGTGACATTCAGAAATTTGGTGCTTTGATTATCGGTCATGCAGATGGACAATGTGAAAACTCAAGCTTTACTAAAGCAATAACTCAATGGCCACAACTTAAGATCGATTATATTATAGATTTAGACTTTCAGAAAGATAAGCAAAGCAGTATTTACACGGTCTGTGTTGGATTAGTGAATCCTGTATAGTTTTTTATAAATTACCAGCAGATAAACTGCTGGTATTTATTATCTTTTTTTGATTTAACAATAAACTTACTTCTGATAAGAATAACTCAGCCTTGATTCGAGTACAATTTTAGTAACAGAATAGCATTTTCTCTGTATATAGTGTATATTACTGACATGCATAACCTAGATTAATATCATGGATATAAGCCATCATGTCAGTTTATACTTAAAAATTTTCCACCTGATATATCATCGACATTCGTGAGATACACTATCAATTCCTATCGGACAAACATTAGATTCCTCAAGAAGCTCAACAATAAGTGATTGCCCCCTCTGTAGAACAACCAACTGATAGTGCATTAATATAATCAAGCATACTCGAATGATCATAAAACCTTACCTCGTAAGCAACATGCTTTTTATAAATCAATATCCAAATATACTTTCTATTAATGTTATAAACTTTATACAACCTAACATTTCATTAATACATTTGTACATTTTACACGCGAGGAAATGCAAAGACAATTGTTTAACATGAACAAATAGCATACAATTTCTTAATAATATAATGTATTTATATTTTTTAACATAATTGTCACTAACGTTGCTAAACTTCCTAGTAAAATTTGTTAATAGATCCTTTTTGTCCCATGCATTTTTGAGATCCCGACCAGATATTTTTTTGCAGTATTCCTCCGTTATCATATCATTCAACAATTAATGCAGGCGTTCACGGCTATATTCTGACAACAATTTTTTCCGTCATTTCTCGTGCTTCATTCAGTGATTTGTACAGATAATAATCAGGTTCTCCTATATGGTATCTCCGGTTAAAATGCTCTTGAAAGCAATCTGCTTCGGTTTACCCGACTGGTTAAATTCCAGTTTCAGTATGTTTCTCTGTACATTCGTCATTACCAGCAAAATACACTCCGGACCTTTATCCATGCGCACCATAGCCGGATAGCCGCACTTTATCGTAATCCTATCGGATCCCTAGACCACTCATGGAGCGGGTAAATAAGGCCAATTTAAATCGGCAACTCCTCTCGGTTACATTCTGGAACTACTTTAAACGTTCGAAAACGACGACAACAGACTAAGGAATCATGCATAAAATCGATCATCTTTGGTTTAGTGTTTCCATAAGGACAAGTGTTGAGGGATTACACACCGATAACAGTTGTTTGCCCTGACGGCAATAATTCAGCTTCAGCAGAGTATAAATAGGGTGGATCCTATTGTGATGCCACGGGTATCCCTGTCGTCGCAGAATCAAGTACAGCTAGCAAAAATCGTATCGTGGATATCATTCTACTACCGCCTGCAATGCAGCAATAACGGGTTCGTCACATGAGATATCCGGACGGTAATGGTAAAACCCCTCAGCTTAGTTTATACAACTACTGGGCTGACGGATACTGAGTCCGGATGTATTGATTAGATAAATGACCAGCTCAGGATTAGAGGCTGGTAATCATCTGTTTAAGATGTCTGTTCTCGTACTTAAGATCCAGTATCTTTAGTATCAGAAACGTCTATATCGCAGTAATGGGGCTTCCAGTTGTAGCAGGTGTCTTCAGAAAGGTCTGCCTTCAGCCCTACACCTTTGGCATTTCGTCCGGCTTAAACCGACTTAATCATGGCGATGATCTGCTATTCAGTAAAACGGACTATACGCATGGCGATCTCCTTTGTTGGCTGATTGATTATGCCCGCGTCTCTCTAAATGTGAATGAAACTATTATGTGAGATGCTTACGGTTACAGGGCAAGTTTGATTCTCAAGTTTGATAAGGTAGGTCACGGCATCTGTTCGATTTGTTGAACACATTCCCAGAGACGGTTGTAGACTACTGCAAACTTTAGGACGAAGGTTGGATCCAAAAATCTTACATAGATTATCTTTTGATAACTGAACACACCTTACATTTGCTGGCTTGACTAACATATAATTATTCACTGTTTAAAATTCACATTCATGCTGTTAGCATCAGGTCTATCTGATCAATCAATATCATCCGAAGGGAATCACACTCAATGAAACCCAAGCTGTATTCATACGTACGTTTTTCATCTGTGAAACAACGGGAAGGTAACTCCCTGGAGCGTCAGCAAGATACCGCTTTAAAAATTGCGGCCCGCTATAATCTCGAACTTGATACAACGGCTTTCCACGATCTCGGCATGTCTGCGTTCAAAGGAAAAAATGCTCATGAAGGGAAGCTATCGGAGTTCATCAAGCAGATTGGGGCTAAAGTTCCCGTTGGCTCGTGGCTAGTAGTCGAAAATCTTGACCGCATTAGTCGTGATGATGCCTGGAGCGCTTTGGATATATTCAAGAACATACTTAGCAGGGGGATAGTCGTTGTTACTGGCATGGATGAAAAGGTCTATAAGTACGCTGACGTAAAGAATAATCCAACTGATTTAATCATTTCATTGTTGATGTTCACACGCGCCCACGACGAATCGTTGACAAAAAAGAATCGAGTTGAAGCCCAGGCCCGTTCGTTGATACGACAGAACCTGACAAGAAAATCGGGCACACCAGCAAAAGCAATAGAATCTGTCGGTCAGAATGTTTGGTGGGTAGATACAAAATCAGGATACGTTACTCCACATCCTATATATTTTACCGCTGCTCAGAAGATTATCGAACTTAAACAAAACGGCGAAACTCTTCTTGGAATCCAACGATATCTTAACGAACATTACCCTGCCCCTAAAAAGAGGGTTTATAAAGACCAGACCGGTCAAGCGCTCCCCCCCAAAACTGAACAATGGGGTAAACATTTGATCAGAACCTTTTTGAACCCCACTGTTCATGGACAAAAAACCTTCACGCTGGATAAACGCGATGAATCAGGTGTCATCATATACGATTCCGAATCAGATGAGCCGTTAAAAGAAACCTTCATTATTCCTGATTACTACCCTGCTCTTATGTCGGAAGTGGACTACTTGACACTTTCGAAATTAGATCGACACCGCGCCATCACTCGTAATTCATCAAAATACCCAGCAGGTAACCCTGAACCAGAAATCCCGCTACTCTCAGGTATCGGTATTCTTTTTTGCGGCAAATGTGGTTCTTTCATGTTCAAATCTGGTTCAAGTGAAAACAAGTACCGTTATATATGTGGTTCGAAAATTGTTCAGGGTAAACCTTGCGGTAAAAAAGGTTTTACGTCATACCAGCTTGAGCACACTGTTTTGCAACTAATCGCTGATCATGTCTGGAACAATCACCAAGAAGATAAAACGGCCTGGTATGAATCTGAAATTGAAAAGGCATCAGAAGCTGTTAAAAAGCTGCTAAAGCTTGCAACTTTGACAGATGAACTCGAAGAATTGGCAGATCAGATTAATGCCAATAACCAGAAAAAAATAACGCTTGAGCGAGAATTTCAGCAGTACAAAATCCGTCGCTCTGAAATCCAAACTACTGGCTGGGATCAATTTCGAAATTTCGATGTTCATGACACTAAGAACCCTGACCGTAAGCGAATTAGGCTGAAGATTAAGCAAGCTATCAAACGTATTGATTGTTATGACATTGATGGGCGGCATAGTCATTTTGAAGTAACCTTCGCCGACGAGACAAAACAGAGAATCGTGATTAAGTTCAATCGAAACCGATCACCTGGTGTTTCGTATGTAGAAGCACAGACAGTAAATGATCATGACTTACTAAAAATGCAAGGACTAGTGTTGCACTCCTTCATTGATGAACTGATTTCACCTGAAAAATTTGCACAGCATATTAAGGACAAGCATGAAGTCAGCATTCTAAACCCGACGTTTATAACCAAGCTGGAGGATGGTGTAAACCAAGACGAAGGCAATGGATTGGCTATCAAGGTAGATAGTACGACAAGTAAATCGTATGCAACAGTCAACGGTATTAAATACGAGATTAACTCTCTGGAAGACTTAAAAAAACTCTCACAGTAAATCACTCTCCCCTTGCATACCTGTCAAGGGGGAGCTTACCAACGCTCCCAATAGCCTTATCTCCGTTTCAGTTACATCAAAGCATTCTCGGGATTCTTCACACCATAAATGATCGTTTTTATAGATCAATTTCAAGTTATTGATAGTTTTTACAGATCAATGTAAGATCATGATTCTTCGAGTAGTGTTTCTTACAAGCAAGACTCACGGGATGGTGCTCTGCCCCCCGATGGACTGCAGTAGAAAGAAGGTATCCAGAATGACTATCCTTATAAAAACATTAAAAATCATGGCGTCAGGCGTTGTGCTCATTTCAGGTATTACCGCCGCCTCCAGTACCGTCTATTTCTTGCCAGAGGCGAAATCAGCAGGTGTCGCCAGCAACGACAAAAACGCCCTGATGTTTCTCGGAATGGACAGGGATGTAAATCTGAAGGGAATATGCTTCGCGATAACAAAGCAATCATCCTCGATCGTGCCGCTGGTAGATATCACTGCTACAACTGATAACGGCAGATTCACGATGCACGGACTACGCCCAAAGAATAACGACGATACGAAGGAATTAGTCTGTTCACTTGGTTCAGAAGCTGGGGATTTCTTGACTGGCATTGCGAACTCAACCACCGTCAACGTGAAACTAGATTTCAATGGCGAGATCCGCAGTTACAGTTTCAACACTACAGAGTTCAGAAAAATACTGACTGCCAATGGTCAAGGTGTGTGGGACAAAGCAGCTAAAGACTACGCTCAAGGAGTTCGCGCACCCATTTTCTATAATAACAACCGCGAAGCCACCAAAAACAATGCAGTAACCTCAAATGTCGATACACATAGTTATAAAGCAAGCGATGAGAAACTAAATTCGGTCTGGAAAAACCTTAGCCCTGAAACTAGAAAACGATTACTCCCTTCCCAAAGAGAATGGATAAAGCAAAAATCCGGTTGCAATAATGAACAGAAATGTCTTACCGACATGACGAACAACCGTATTATTGAACTAGAATCTGAAAATGAAAAATAATGCACTGACTTTGGTTTTAAAAAACGACTGGATAACTTCGTCTTCTAGTCAAACCTATAACGGGAAATACATGGTTGGACATTTTCACTTGACAGATACGTTTATCGTTGAATATATGAAGCTGATACATGGAGTCGAAATACCTGTTTCATGGATAAGCAGCTGCTTCACTAATACATCAGATACCAATATCCGTAAGGTTATGTATATGGAAGGCTGCGGTATGTTATCTAACGATACAATGAATGAGATCCGTAATGCAGTTAAGTCCCCAACTGACAACGTGAAAATATACCGCAATGGGGAACATATTGTTAAGATAGAAGTTATGGAAAAGCAAAATGAGAGCACACTCTAAACGTCACTTTAAAAAATCGATTGCAACTGTCGCCATCTCCTTCGGGCTTTATGTGTTGAACGGATTATTAATAACACCATGCCAAGCCAGTACATCCGAATCAATACAGGTATCAAATGGAGGCTCAACTTATTTTCAACAAAAACAACAACCATCCAAACCATCAATAATCGATATACTTCCAAGAGCGTATACTACCGGGGAAGTTTATGCGCGGTTTAAAGAACACGAATTCAGGGCAACGAATGACTTCAAGAAGTGTCGTTTGATGGTGATTGGTAAAATTAAAAGCATCGGTACAGCCACTTTCAGTAAAAAACCGTTAGTAACGTTATATGTCCCTGATTCGAATGAAGGATTAAAATTCATTTTCGAAAATACGGATTATGATAACGATAAAGTTGCTGCGTTAAACGTGGGAGATACTGTGATTATTGCCGGAAGGAATGCACGCCCTGGAACATTTGAAGGTATTTTTTTAGATGGCTCGCAAATCATGACGGGTATGATTTCAAAGAAGAAAAGGCAAATGCTGGCTGTAAATGGTGGAGTCTATGACCGGGAAATTTGCCATAAGTAACGTTCTACAGGATTTTCAAATGCAGGGGCGAATCCCCCCTGCATTACTCGCCAACGGATTAAGTTATTTAATCAATACATGTTCTGCTGTTTAGGATTCGATAAAAAAGTATACCCGACCGATAAGTCAGCTTTGTATCCCATTTCATCAGGCACCAGGGGCGGTGGAATGCGGGTTGTAGCCCACAATGTATCCCATTCTGTATCTCATTTGTAGTAGGTATGTATTTGCTTCTGATCTGACTAACCATTAACAAGTTTCTTGCACATCTACAGCAATGTAACTGGAACAAGTTTACGGGACATTTTGTGTCACGAGAGTCATACTTAACACTAAGATTACGCTTCTCTATTAGTCAAACCATGACTTGAACGTGTACTTGTCCCGCGCTTCCTGCTCTGACATCCCTGTGTAAGCAAAGAACTTTTTAAAGTCTGGTTTCTTAATTGGTTCTATACACTTCAAAAACGCCGCTTGTTTGTTCTCATAAGTCGGCACACCTCCCCATTCCCTGACTCGACTTAACTCAATGTTGCTTTCTGCGATAGCAGGAAACTCAGAAAGAAAGTGATAAAGTTCAACGATTACATGATCTATCAGCGCGATAGAGGTTTCAGTGATGTCAATGAAGCCCCCACAAAGTTTTTTTCCAAGCGTCTGTTGGACATGTTCGAGCGTCAGAATGTCACCATACATCGAAATCTTATCTTTAACTTGTTCGTTCAACTCGTTTCTGTATCTGAGTAAACCCATTGCCTCGTTGTAGTTTCCGAACAAAGCCCCTACTCTGACACTGTTTCGCCAGGTTCCCCTTAGCTCTTCAGATGACGGGGCTCTAATCTTCATTCGTAAAATACGATGCTTAATTTTCCATACGACTGACTCATACAGTTTTTTGTTCGCGGTCGGTATTGGACGTATAAAATACAAGCTGTTTGTACTAAATGTTACATCATCAAACTTAGTGATTATCGTTGTAAAAGCACCAGCCCTTACAAGTGGCTCATCACTGTCTATCTTAAGGTAATTGGTTTTGATGGCAACTAGGTTACTCAGGCAATCTTGTGCTAGCGCTACAGCTTGTATGGAAGTAATCAGATTATCTCTAGCGATTTTTTGTTGCTCTTGTCTTTTGTTGATATAGACCGCTGACACCCCTCCCAGAAAGGCTGAAGCAAATGCCATCGTAACAGGGAAGATGTAATCTTTCACATAATCTGTTGTTGGTCGTAATGACTCAATGGCTTTAGATATATCGCTGGTGTGCTGGTTTAGAATTAGCCAGTCAGTGAATGTCATGATTTATCCACCGTGTACTCGTAATGCATTTTCTCCTCAGACCCTATTTTGAAATCAGGATTTGCTTGCATAATGAAACACCACAAACCAAGAGCCTTACCTTTGTAATCCTTGGGAATCTCAACAGAGAATACGTCAGGGTCAGCTTTCGGAGTTATAGCAGTCACTTCTTGCTCATATACGGTATGCTCGTTGTATGCTTCAGTTATCATCGAACTGAGGCTACCAAACATGGCAAAACCGTTGCGTTCAAAGTCCTCTAATGATTCAGGGTTAAACGTGAAGCGCACGCTGTGAAGTTTCCCGTTTTCATCCATTTCTCCCTCTGGTTCGCCACATTCCCAGCGACCAAACCGCATCAGGTAGAAAGCAATATTCTTCTCATCGTGATCTTCAATCTCTTTCCCGGCACAGTACATCTTCACGTCACCGCAAATGAAACTTGCACGATTTTCTTCATCGACAGAGGCATCTTTACTATTGTCAGCTACCAGTTCGAAAACAAGAGGGGGCTTAGTCCCGACGTTCACGTCACCGAGCATCGCCATTTCATTGTTTGCAAGTGAATGTATCGGTGTTGTTTCGTACTTGTGTTTCAGTTCAATAAATGAATTCACAGGCAGCAATGTCCACATCCTGAGACAACGGTAATAGATTGCAAAATACAATGGAACACCATTTAGCTCACTATAGCGTTGAAGTTTTGCTACGTAGTCCTTTCTCAGTAGGTATGTTGATGTTGGGTTTGGGACACTAGTATTTTTCACCTCAACGAATATCTGCCGACCGTCCTTCAGGACGAGTCTATAGTCAGGTAGTAAAATATCAGCATCATCAGAAATGACGTCACCAGTGTCTTCAGTTTTTATCAGGCGACACCCTTGTAGTCCGGCGGCAACTTGACCAAAACACGCTTCCATGCGTTTCCCGTGAAGTAGTATCTGATTTTCCTGTGAAGCTTTGAGCGATTCGCCAAACTGTTCAAGAAATTTTTCAGTGTCCTCTGGTGATTTTAGTTTGTAGTCATGTTCACGGCTAAATGCTGTAAATACTTCCAGAGCTTCAAATTTTCCAGGATTTCTTACGAGGCGTTTCATCATTTGATGTTCTGTGTTTTTAGGAGGTTACCTAAAATTACACCTGAACAATGATGATGCGCAACAACACTTACAAGGAAGCCCATATAGGGGCGCGATTGGAGAATGAATTTAGCCTAGATTTTTTGACTACCCTGTTTTGTACCATCAAGCCCCCAAATATCCGCAAGGGAAATTGCTGATAAGATATCTCTTTTGGGTATACCTGATTAAGACCATGATACAAAGTCTCAATAGGGTTAAATTAAACTCTATTGACAGCATAACGACGTGATGTATCATATGGGTATCAACTCGATATTCAAAAGAGAATTCATAATGAATATCCGAATCTACTGCCGTGCATCTATTGAAGGCCAACATGCTGATCGTGCATTAGTAAGCTTGCGCGAATTTGCGCAAAGCAAAAACTGGTCGGTTGCCGGAGAATACATTGAGAATGCAAGTGGTGCGAAGCTGGAACGTATGGAACTGATGCGCCTACTTGCGGAAGCACAGCCTGGCGATTTGCTTCTAATTGAAGCGATTGACCGTCTCAGTCGTCTTCAACATGAAGAATGGGCTGAACTCAAAGCTACGTTGAACAGTAAAGGGCTGGTGATCGTATCAATGGACTTACCGACGAGTTGGCAGATGGTTGAAATGTCCGGTAACGACCTTACCAGCGGCATTCTTCGGGCAGTCAACTCTATGCTGATCGATATCCTTGCGACAATGGCACGACAAGATTATGAAACCCGCCGTAAACGCCAGGCACAGGGGATCGAGAGAGCAAAACAGGCAGGTTTATATACGGGGAAAGAAAAAGATATGGAAGCCCGTGAGACTGTTCGCGAAATGCTGGCCCAGAACGTTAAACCAGCCCACATCATGAAAGCGGCAGATATCAGCCGTGCCACCTTCTACCGAATCAAGAAGGAGTTAGTAAGCTAATTATATTAGAATTACATCGGAAGAATGCTCTCGGATATGACCGCCCGCCTTGAGTAAGGTGCAGACATTGCATACTATCTTTTGGTCATTCAAGTGTAAATATCCCGCTGAATATAGCATATTTGATAGTCAGGTCTCCTTAACCACATTATCATCATTGGCTTCATAAGCTGTATAATCATTATCCCCTGTGTACTGGCATTTCTGTTCTTCCAAATATCCATCTGCGAGATACAGAATCCGGTCTGCAGAGGCAATGGTTTCCGGGCGATGGGCAACCAGCAGGACAGGTAGCCCCAACTGGCGTAGTGTCTGGCTTATCTGGATTTCACTCTCAACATCAAGGTGGCTGGTCGCTTCGTCCAGTAATAAAAACCCCGGTTGTTTGTACAACGCTCTTGCCAGCAAAATACGTTGCTTTTGCCCTCCGGAGAGTCCACCACCGGTTTCACCGATTAATGTCTGATATCCCATTGGCATTGCCATGATATCAGTGTCAATCAGCGCAAGACGGGCACACTGGATCATTCTTTCCTGATTGCGGTCTTCGCTGAAGAAAATGATGTTATCTGCAATGGATCCCCTGAAAAGGTGATCATCCTGCAATACGGTACCAATCCGACGTCGTACCTGAAAATAATCGGGGTGCGTTTGCGGTATGCCAAATGTTCTGATTGTCCCTTCATCAGGAATATGAATCCCCAGGATAAGTTTCACCAGCGTCGATTTTCCGCACCCAGATTTACCCGTAATGGCCACCACTTCACCCGGCTGCAGCGCCAGTGAAATTCCGCGAAGTATCGGTTTGTTCCCGCCCTTGTGGCTGAATAAGATGTGCTCGATAGATAACGGGGGATGAGCTTCCGGATTCCCACTGACTACGGAGGTAATGACAGAAGTATTGACGTCTTCATGAACGGGCCGTTGCTGATGCCCTTCTGTTTGGGTTAGCACAATGTCAGCCAGACGCTCATTATAAACAGCAAGCATTCGCCACGAAAAAAACTTGTCAGTAAGGCTGCTAATACTTGAAGAAAAACGCATCTGATAAGACAAGTAGGCAACCAGCATACCGACGGTAAAGGTGCCATTCAGCACTTCACCGGCACCTTTCCACAAAATAACCGCCGATACCACACTGCCGGTCAGGGTGTGCGCAATGTCATAGCACATCAGCAGACGACTCTGGCGCAACTGCGTATTTCTCCGGGTGACGTTAAGATTCAGCCAAGCGGCTTCCCGAAATGCAGTCACACCGTTTATTCTCAGGCTCAGGATCCCGTTAAGGGTTTCAAGAAAATATCCTGATTCCCTGGCCCCAGCATCCCAGACGTCTTCTGCAGACTGTCGAAGAGACGGATACCAGAGCGCTCTCAGCACGCCGTAAATGACTGCTGCCAGTACCGCTATCAGCGTCATTTCAGGACTGTATAACAACATCATGCAGAGCGCAGTCACCACAAGCAGCACATCCAGAATGCCTTCAAGTACCTGCGTGGTCAGCGCCTGCTGGATGGTGTCTACCGCATCAAAACGCGCGTTAATACTCCCCTTACTGCGTGCATCGTACCAGGAGAGAGGGAGACGAACCAGATGATGGAACACCCGGGCAGTCCACTGCATATTAAAATTAACGGACAAGGTAATACTGGCCCACTGACGGGCCAACGACAGCAGCATCTGGGTAAGTGACAGCAGTAATAGGGCGATGATAATAACGGTCAACAGGCTTCGATCGGCGGCGACCAGGACTTCATCGATAACCAGCTGGTTGAGAAGAGGACTTCCTAATGTCAGTATCTCCAGCGCCAGGGCAAAAACGATGATGCGGGACATTGCCGCCAGTAGGCCGGGTGTTTTTCCTGTCAGCTGGCGTAGACGAATTTTCTTTCTTTCATCACTTGCAGTGAAATCGCTTGCCGGCATTAGCTCCAGCGCGACGCCGGTGAAGTGCTTCCCTGCGTCCGTCAGGGAAATTGTCACCTTCCCCTTATCGGGATCATGTATAACCAGCCTGCTCCCACGAACCTTATGAAGTACAACGAAATGATTCATGTTCCAGTGGAGAATACAGGGTAGAGAAAGAGACTTCAGGTCTTCCGGCTCCAGCCTGACGGCGCGGGAAGACAAACGGATACCGGCAGCACATTCAATCAGCCTCTGCAGGGTCATTCCCTGAGTACTGATACTGAAGCGTTCACGAAGGGTGGGAAGATCCGTCTGCAGACCGTGCCAGCTGGCCATCATTGCCAGACACGCCAGGCCACACTCCGCTGACTCTGTCTGGCGGATGAGGGGAAGCTGTCTTCTCCCTGTCCAGTTCAATGCTCCCATTACAGTTTTCCTTTCAGGCTCCAGAGCGGTTCTGTCAGCCACTCCCACAAATGACGTGTATCCAGGCTGACATCCCCTTCGAGGGTCATACCGGGACGAAGAGGTTCTTTTTTGCCATAAGCCAGAATAAAAGTATTCTCAGGTTCGACAATCACACGGTAGTGCCCTTCATTCTCCCTCCAGGTGACAGGGGATACGGAGAGTAAATCTGACGGCGTCAGCGTTGTACGGCTTATCTCACGAATAGTCCCGTACTGAACACCAAACTTCTGATAGGGGAAAGCAGCGAACCTGAGTGCAACACGTTGCCCCGGCTGGACAAATCCGGCGTTCTGACTGGTGGCATAGAGTTCTATCTGCAGACGCGCATTGTCGGGGACCAGCGTCATGACAGGTTCAGATGCTCTGACCGACTGCCCCTGCCTGACCAGCACGGCGGCAACGGTTCCGGATACCGGAGCGGTGAGCGTAAAATGCTCCTGTCCGGCCAGTTCGCCCTGCTGCTGTCTTATCCCCTGTAACTGCCTGTCCAGTTCAGCTTTCCGGCTTTCGCCCTGAACGATGAGATGGATAAGGTCGTCTTCAGCGGCCTCCATTGCTGTGCGTAATTGCAGAAGCCCCTGACGTTGATCCTCAACATTTTGCTGTGCCGTGGAGACGTCAATCTGCTTCTGCTGGTATTCGATATCTGAAACGTAATGCGTACCGGCAAGTTTTTTATAACGCTCCATGACGGACACGGCCAGCGCAACCTGATGCCCGGCAAGCGACAGGCGCTGCTCTGCACTTTTAATCTGAGGTTTCAGGGAGGCAATTCGCTGTTTTATGGCGTGCTGCTGCTGACTGTTGTCACGCATTTCGAGAGCCTGTTGAGAAGACAGCATGGCATACTGAGTTCTCAGGGACATGCCCATGGCAGCCAGCGTACCTGTGCCCTGTTCGTTATAATGCTCGCCGCTGATATGGTAAACGGGCTCACCTGCGATGACATGCTGACCTTCTGAAACAGTCTGTCGGGTGACGTATCCGGCATATTGAGGTGTTATTTTCACCAGTCCTGATGAAGGCATAACGATGCCTGTAAGATGTGCCTTACGGGTATAACTATCAAAATAAATAAATAATGCGATGCTCAAAACCAGGAATATTGTTGTAAGGGCGTATACTGTCATGCCGAATGATGTGGGTAAGACAATATCTCCGTACCCAGTATCACTGTGATGATTTAAAGCTTCTTCCCTGAATATACTCATAGTTATAAAACACTCTGAATATTTAATAATATAACAAATGCATTCATACTTGAATGTATTAATATAGGGTAGAAAAGAGATCTACTTTTTATTTTAACAGCAAATAATAACATCGATACAACAAAAAGAATCATCTGATCCAGCATATTGTAATACTGCCCATGCATTAGACAAAAAAACAAAGAAGTTATTACACACGGAATGACCAGGTTTTTTCTGTAAATTGAGCATGCAACCTCGAAGGCACAGCCTCTGTAGATGATCTCCTCATAATAGGGAACTACTAATGTCATTACTATAACCGTTATCCAGTTTATCTGTGATGGTTCGTAATGGTATAAATAGTTTCTGTAGCAATAAACAGTAAGTTGTATAAAAATAATTATGAGGAATGAAAATACTGAAAATTTAACTGAAGCCGGACTTCCACTCATTTTTATTATACATCCAGGAATCTTTTTCAGATAAAAAAAATAAACGAAAGTTGAAATTAGAATTTCGGTAATAAATATAATAGTAAAAGCAGTATCCAGTCCGACATAGCGCAGCATAAAAGCCGGGGATAGGGTTACAACGGTTGATATAACAACCACTATAAGAAAAACGATAGCACTTTGTTTACTATATATAACTTGGCCCGTACGCTCATTCATTACAAGGCGTCACTTTATGAAAGTTTTTATTTTTGCTAAAATCATATCTGTAAATTTAGCAGTGGAAAACAGAGTAATCAATGTAATTACTATCTTTGAAAACTCCTCAGGTAAGGAAAACCAGGATAGGTCAATAATGGAGGAGCCACTTAATAGCGCAAAACCCAGTAATAAACTTAATATAAAAGACAATATTTTAATAACCATTGCAGCATCCTCCGTTGATACTTACTTATCGGCTACAAGTACCGCCGATGTCACCTCCTGAACAATGACTGGAACCGGCTGTATTTCCTCCCCCGTTACCATTTCCACCACCGGAGAGACACTGGCCGGTAACTGCTCCACCAATAGTTCCTCTTGCCATTCCAACAAGGCCACCTTTGATTGCACCACCGACCATCCCACTAAACACAGCATCACCACACCTAGATGTGTCCGGATCACTGTAAATATGTGTCGGTGCATTCCGTCCCAGCGTGTTACGTGCTCCAGTTTCAGAGTGACTGTTGAAGTTATGTTCATGGTCACCAGAGTTTCCACCACCGCTAACTAGTTCTATTTCACTTAAAGTTAATTCTTTGATATTTGACATAAAAATCCCTCTTTTACATTTTAACATAAAGTGCGATTGCACTATCACACGACAGAAATGTATGGATAAAGTGAATTTATGTAAATAAATGTAAACGCAACCTATTGACTGATTGAATTGAGTTTGCTTTTTATTGCTTATTGATTTTATTCACTGGCATATCTCGATAAGATGCTTGTATCCGACAGGCCTGTGAAGAGCTGTAGCCAGTTGCTTCAGCTGTTTCCCGGATATTCAAGTTTTATACTTGTTGATAGTATCGGGGTCTGAAGTTCAACCGTACGCTAAGTACGTTTTTTGAAGGGTATCAAGTTAAATATCCAAATCAGACTGATTGAAACTCATCATCCCCCTCCTTTACTTCGTTTAGATCAACTAAAAAGACAAGACCTCGAGCGAAGCGAGTTTCGTCAAGCGAAGCGAAGACGGATAGCTAAGCTGGTTAAAAAGCATACGGATATGTCTACTTTTCTCTATATATAAAATATAAAAATATAATAGTAGACATTAGACACTCACTACGTTCGAGTCCCTCGCTTCGCTCGGAATTTTGAAGAAATGTATGAATCTATAAGCAAAGCAACTATCGTTGAACTATCAAGCAACTGACCGAAGCCAAAGTTAATCAGGTTCAAATCATGCCTTAAAACGCTCTGAGCTAAGCTGTAATCGATTTTTATGATATTGGTAATACAATTGCATGCCTTGTAAAGAAAAACGCTCTACGGGCTTCCTGTGCGATATTTACGAATTCAGTGCTTTACTACTCAATTTTGATGTTGAATACAAGCGCGTTCCCTTCCCTGTTTGCGACTTCCCTCGTTCTTTTGCCAGATAAGAAAGCCAGAATACCGGGTCATCAAGTGATTCATGAGCATCTCCATGAATGACGTAGTGCTCGGGATAGTCTTTAGTGGCTTTAGACAAGTTTACCAGCGTTGCTTTACCACCTGTCAGTTTCATCCAGATTTCCGTAATAATACCAGCGATCCCTCTTTCAGGAGTTCCAAACCACCTTACCGAACGATGTGGAAGTGCAATCCAGCAATGGTAAT
This sequence comes from Enterobacter cloacae complex sp. FDA-CDC-AR_0132, assembly GCF_003010695.1. NCBI lineage: Bacteria > Pseudomonadati > Pseudomonadota > Gammaproteobacteria > Enterobacterales > Enterobacteriaceae > Enterobacter > Enterobacter cloacae complex sp. FDA-CDC-AR_0132. The sequence continues at coordinate 98,122 of NZ_CP027618.1, forward strand.
GGGGCTGTGAAGCCTTTTCCTGTTCGCAAACCCAACCGTAAGCAAAATCGATAATAGGTTCCGATAAACCGTTGTTCCCTGACTCCAGGCGGGCACGTAATCGTTTGAACAGTTTGCGTATGTATTCGTTAGAGCGAAAAGGTTGAGCCAATCGAAGACTGTATCCTCTTTGAAATTGGGGAGCACAGCAATGAAACGATACAGGAAAACCAATGTGTGAGATCTGGAAGGATGATGAATCACGAACGAAGAACATTACAGCTTTAAACAAATACAATTAACGTATATTCAGATCACTGTCTTTTACCTTACCAAATCTACCGACCTAATTATTACCGACGAGTCGCGTAGCGACGAAGTTTCACGAGGCGAAGCCGAAGTGACACACAGCATTTTTGAATGTTAACAGTAGGACTATCACTTGTTCGCTTCGCTCACTGCGTGATACTTCGTCGCTACGCGACTCGTAGTAGTTATATTATGTTATTAAAAGTTCTGATTAGGCTGATCCCTGTCATCCGTTCGCTACGCTCACGTCTGAACTCGCTTCGCTCGAGTTCTTTCAGAATTATTGCTTGGGTATGATTTCAACGAGGCGCAGCCGAAGTTGCTATATATTATAATGAAAAATTAAAACATTAAAAAACAATAACATACAAAAATAGATGTCCTTTGCATGTCTCATTCAAGGGTTTTAACGCAAATAAAAAAACATATATATCAATAAGTTATAAATGCATGTCTTTATATGTCACGACTTATGGGACATACAAATTTTGATTGTCCGTGAAAGATGATAAATAATGGCATCAACAACAAATCCAAGTGGATGTAACCATGAAATTGTACTTTACAATCTTTCCCAAAAGAACAGAAAGCGAATCTTATTTTCTTCGCGATTCCAACGTAAAACTGAACCGGGTTGACAATAAAGAAGTTGATTTACATCTCGATTTTGAGCGTTCTTTCTCAACCATAGCCCAAAGACGGGGACTCGATAAAAGCGAAGTAGATCGAGTTAGAAAGATTAAACAACGTCTTCCTCAGCACAAACACATAGGCGTTGCTCGCCTGAGCATAACTATATTAAAAAATCGCCAATCAGCGTTGTGTTATCTTTTCGTCTGTGAAGGCAACGTAGCATACCTGTCAGCACCTGAAATGGTTTTCTGTGGCGATTCTATGTTCATAAGCTCAACAAAAAGATGCTCGGTTTATGAAACGACCTACAAGGCCACCAAACCCGATTCGAAGCATAGTTACGTTAACTTGCGTTTTGATTCTGAATATAAACTTGTCACGAAAAGACGTGGGCCATCGAAGATTGAGAAATCGTCGCTAACTGCAGCTTCCGACGCCTCCTTATTAGAGGAAGTTAAAACTTTGCGCAAAGAAAATGAGAGGTTAAAAAAACAAAACAATGTCACATAAAATTATAGGTGGACGCCGTTCTCATCCGAAGGCGCTGTTGCCTCTTCCAACTGTATAAGGTAAATCATAGCCTCATCGCGGTTCGTAGCACACATTTCTATTGATGGTTTAAGACTAATGCATATTTTTGGGCGTAGGGGCGACCCAAAGATGCTACACAGGTTATCTTCAGATAACTGAACACATCTTACATTAGCAGGCTTACCCTGCGACATTCCTGGGATTGGGCTTGAAATCGATGGGGCAGTACAACAAGCCCCACAATCGGTACGACATTTCATTACTGATTCCTTGCTCATCGTCCATTGGTCATTGACAGTAACAGAATGTCTTACTGGCTGATAGTTTGCCGTATATGTCCACATTTTAAAGTAATGTGACTATTCATTTTCAATGTATTGAAAATATGGGAATAGAAGCATAAATACCCCCATATGCTTTTCTTAACCTCTTCATTTTTTCAGTGTAAAATCTTGCTCAGATGCATTTTCATGCAACTTATTACAAGGAGTTACTATGAGCTTTTATGTTAAGAAGAGCATTCGCGTTGGACCGATGAGATTCAACCTATCCAAATCAGGAGTCGGTGCATCTATTGGTATAAAAGGGCTGAGGTTTGGTACTGGCCCAAGAGGAAATTACATCCACATCGGCGCTGGCGGGGTCTATTATCGTGCTTCGCTTTCACCAAGCCTGGTCCCACAGAACAGAAAGAAGGTTCAACATTTACCAGACGACTCCCCAATAGAACATGCCACTACACATGCACCTCTTGAGGAAATCGAGTCATCCCATATCTCGGAAATCGTTGATTCAAGTTCCCGAGAACTACTTGAAGAGTTGAACAACAAACGTAAGAAGTCACAAATATGGCCCTTGGTCATGTGCCTTTCGATTGCGCTGTTACTTTACGGTTTTTCACAGGCATGGCCTGAGTGGTGCATCGCTATAGGATTTATCGCAGGGGTAGCAATCTCTGTTTTTGCTTACATGTACGATCAGCTAAGAAAGACTACTGTGCTTTTTTATGACTTTGATGATCAAATGATGGCATGTTACCAGCAACTTCATGATAGTGGAGCAAAGCTCGCAAGCTGCTCAAAAGTATGGCATATAGAGGCTTCTGGAGCCGTTTATGACCCCAAGTATCATGCCGGAGCTGGTAACTTACTACGCAGAAAAGTAACCTCTATCAGCAAATCAAAGCCTCCCTTTGTTAAAACAAATATTGAGACGATTGCTATCAATGTCGGTCGCCAAACATTACATTTTTTTCCAGACAGAGTACTCGTTTATGACCGTGAAGGTGTAGGCGCTGTTGGTTATAACCAGCTATTCGTTAATGTTGGTGATAGCCGATTCATTGAAAGCGAAGGTGTACCTGGAGATGCCATAGTCGTTGGCAGGACATGGAAGTATGTGAACAAGTCTGGAGGCCCAGACAGAAGATTTAAAGACAATTCAGAACTTCCTATATGTCTGTATGAAAACCTTTCGTTTACAAGTCATTCTGGACTAAATGAGTTATTACAACTGTCTAAAACTGGCTATGGAGAAAGCTTTTCACATTCAATCGAAACTCTTAGCAAAAAAGTCATTTCTGCTTAGCTTTGTCATTTTTATACTGCGAATAATTGACCATTAGGCTTGCCGTCCGGCATGCCAGGAATGGGGCTTGAAATGGACGGTGCGGTACAACACGCGCCACAATCGGGACGACAATCCATACAGGCTCTCTTTCGCTGAAGAACGCCCGCGCAGTCGGGCATTGCGCGCACAGTAACACCTTTTGTGTATTGATAGCAAAAGCCACGAATTCCGCTTGCCTGAAAGGCCGAGCACGAGTAATTTGGCGCGATATTTTTTACCACCCGTAAACAGGATTACTGCAATGCCAAGAGCGAACGAAATTAAGAAAGGTATGGTACTGAATTACAACGGCAAGCTGCTGATTGTGAAAGATATCGATATTCAGGCCCCGAGCGCCCGTGGTGCAGCAACGCTGTACAAAATGCGTTTCGCCGATGTGCGTACCGGTCTGAAAGTGGAAGAACGTTTTAAAGGTGACGATATCGTTGATACCGTGACCCTGACCCGCCGCTATGTTGATTTTTCCTACATTGATGGCAACGAATACGTGTTCATGGATAAAGAAGATTACACCCCGTATATCTTCACCAAAGATCAGATTGAAGAAGAACTCCTCTTTATTCCTGAAGGCGGGATGCCTGACATGCAGGTTCTGACCTGGGATGGCGTGCTGCTGGCGCTGGAGCTGCCGCAGACCGTAGATCTGGAAATCGTGGAAACGGCTCCGGGCATCAAAGGTGCATCCGCAAGTGCCCGCAACAAACCAGCAACCCTGACGACCGGTCTGGTGGTGCAGGTGCCAGAATACCTCTCCGCGGGCGAGAAAATCCGCATCCATATCGAAGAAAAACGCTATATGGGTCGCGCAGACTAATGCGATATTCGCCCGGTGGCACAACGCCACCGGGCAACAGACGTTACAGCAGTTCCGGGTATTTCGTCATCTTCAGCGCCAGCTCAACGCCCCGCACTTCCGCCATGCCTTTCAGACGACCAATTGCCGAATAACCTGGGTTCGTTTTCTTACGCAGATCGTCCAGCATCTGGTGACCATGATCGGGACGGAACGGGATAGGACGAACGTCACCCGCGTGCTTACGACGTACCTCTTCCGCCAGAATCGCATCCACTACCGCGACCATATTCACATCGCCGCCCAGGTGCGCTGCTTCATGGAAGGTTTTTGGATTATCCTCACGACAGGTCGCACGCAGATGCGTGAAGTGAATACGATCGCCGAAGGTTTCAATCATCTGCACCAGATCGTTATCCGCACGCACGCCGTAAGAGCCGGTACACATGGTGAATCCGTTATAGATACTGTCCACGGTCTCTTTCAGCCACTGCATATCTTCAATCGTGGACACGATTCGCGGTAAACCGAGAATAGGACGCGGAGGATCGTCCGGGTGCACAGCCAGGCGTACGCCCGCTTCTTCCGCTACCGGTACGATAGCGCGCAGGAAAAACGCCATGTTTTCACGCAGCTGGTTTTTATCAATATTCCCGTATTCCGCCAGTCGCGCGCGGAACTGATCCAGCGTATAGCCCTCTTCAGCGCCCGGCAGGCCAGCAATAATATTGCGGGTCAGCTTTTCAATCTCGGCGTCACTGGCTGCGTTAAACCACGCGAGCGCCTGCTGCTGCTCTTCAGCCGTGTAATCGGCTTCTGCACCAGGACGTTTCAGGATGTGCAGCTCAAATGCGGCAAAGGCAATCTGATCGAAACGCAGCGCTTTTGAGCCGTCCGGCAACGTGTACTCAAGATCGGTGCGCGTCCAGTCAAGAATGGGCATGAAGTTATAGCAAACAGTATCAATACCGCAGGCCGCCAGGTGACGAATGCTCTGCTGGTAGTTGGCAATCCAGGTCTGATAATCACCTGAATGGGTTTTGATATCTTCGTGAACCGGGATGCTTTCCACCACAGACCAGGTCAGGCCTTTTTCCGCCAGCAGCGCCTGACGCTTTTTGATTTCTTCAATCGGCCATACCTGACCATTAGGAATGTGATGCAGCGCCGTCACGACACCCGTTGCGCCAGCCTGACGCACATCATCAAGAGAAACCGGATCGTTCGGCCCGTACCAACGCCAGGTCTGTTCCATTGCCTCACCTCTAAAGTTGTTATACCAATATGGATGACTACGATGACGACTACCATACATGTTTGCCGTAAAGGGTCAACACACCGCCACACATTGATTGATCAAACTCACACTTCGGGGATATTTACGGCTCACCAATTTTATTTGCTGTCATATAACTTTACACTGGCGTTGTTAATTAATGGTTAATCAGGTGTGTATTTCATGAAGACAATTGCCTCCACCTCGCTTCCTGCCCATGTCCAGCTCCCTCGCTACGATCGTAAGCAGTTACGCTCTCGCATCGTCCATTTTGGCTTCGGCGCATTTCACCGCGCGCATCAGGCCTTGTTAACAAACCGGGTGCTGAATGAGAAAGGCGGCGACTGGGGTATTTGTGAGATTAGCCTCTTCAGCGGCGACGTGCTGATGAGCCAGTTGCGCGCACAGGATCATCTCTTCACCGTGCTGGAAAAAGGGGCGGAGGGAAACCAGCCGATTATCGTCGGTGCCGTCCATGAATGTCTGAACGCAAAACTGGATTCTCTGCCTGCCATCATTGAGAAATTTTGTGAACCTCAGGTCGCCATTGTGTCGCTCACCATCACAGAGAAAGGTTATTGCATCGATCCCGCCACCGGTAATCTGGATTTGCACAACCTCCGGATCGTTCACGATCTGGAGAACCCGTCTGAACCGCACTCCGCACCCGGGATCCTGGTCGAGGCGCTCCACCGCCGCCGTGAACGCGGTTTGTCCGCTTTTACCGTCCTCTCCTGCGACAACATCCCTGATAACGGCCATGTGGTGAAAAACGCGGTACTAGGGATGGCCCAGAAACGCGACCCGGCGCTGGCAGAGTGGATTAATTCACATGTGAGCTTTCCGGGGACCATGGTCGACCGAATTGTCCCTGCCGCGACCGAGGCGTCGCTGGCAGAAATCACGAAAGAGCTTGGAGTAGAAGATCCTTGTGCTATCAGCTGCGAACCGTTTATTCAGTGGGTAGTGGAAGACAACTTTGTTGCCGGACGCCCGGCATGGGAAGTGGCTGGTGTACAAATGGTGCAGGACGTGCTGCCGTGGGAACAGATGAAATTGCGCATGCTCAACGGCAGCCACTCTTTCCTCGCGTATCTGGGCTACCTCGCCGGGTATGCGCACATCAACGAATGTATGGAAGACACCGCTTTTCGCGAAGCCGCACGTCGGTTAATGCTGAATGAGCAGGCTCCTACGCTGCGTATTAAGGATGTCGACCTCACGGCTTATGCCGATAGCCTGCTTGAACGCTTTGCCAATCCGGCACTGCAGCACCGGACCTGGCAAATTGCGATGGACGGAAGCCAGAAATTGCCGCAACGCATGCTGGATGGGATCCGCATCCATCTTGAACGTAAAACCGCGTGGCCGCTGCTGGCCCTGGGCGTTGCAGGCTGGATCCGCTACGTCAGCGGAACCGACGAGCGTGGCGACGCAATTGATGTGCGCGATCCGCTGAGCGATAAAATCCGCACCCTTGTTGCAGCCAGCAGCGACGCTGAGCGCGTCAACGCCCTGCTGGGGCTGAGTGAAATCTTTGGTCACGATCTCGCACAAAATAGCATTTTCGTGGAGGCCATCAGCCAGGCCTATCAGCGCATCGCCCGCCATGGCGCGCGTCAGGCTGTTATCGAAACGTTAAATATTTAGCGATTATTGCGCTTAAGGCGAACGGCGATTGCCTCCGTTCGCCCTCCCCCTTCTCATTGCGCCCGTTTTTCGCCAGGATGATGGATAATTGTTATAGCATCACAATTATCGACTGGAGCGCACGTGACCAAAACCAACCTCATTACCGGTTTTCTCGGCAGCGGTAAAACCACCTCAATTCTCCACCTGCTGGCCAATAAGGATCCGGCAGAAAAATGGGCCGTACTGGTCAATGAATTTGGCGAAGTGGGTATTGATGGCGCATTACTGGCAGACAGCGGCGCGATGATCAAAGAGATCCCCGGTGGCTGCATGTGCTGCGTAAATGGTCTGCCGATGCAGGTCGGGCTGAATACGCTGCTGCGTCAGGGCAAACCAGACCGTCTGCTGATTGAACCGACCGGGCTGGGTCATCCGAAGCAAATTCTCGATTTACTGACCGCACCGGTCTACGAGCCGTGGATCGATCTGCGTGCCACGCTGTGCCTGCTGGACCCCCGTCAGCTGCTGGATGAAAAAGCCGTGACCAACGAGAACTTCCGCGACCAGCTCGCCTCGGCAGATATTATCGTCGCCAATAAAGAGGATCGCGCAACGGCGGAAAGCCAGTCCGCGCTGGAGACATGGTGGCAGCACTTCGGTGGCAACCGTCAGCGGGTGCAGACCACCCAGGGGAAAATTGATAACGCCCTGCTTGACCTGCCTCGCCTGAACCTGGCGGCGCTCCCGGCAAGCGCGGAACATGCCCACAGCCATCCGCAAAAACAGGGTCTGGCTGCCCTGAGTCTGCCGGAGCACCAGCGCTGGCGTCGTAACCTTAACAGCGGCCAGGGCTATCAGGCCTGCGGATGGATTTTCGATGCGGATACCGTATTCGACACCATCGGCATACTCGAATGGGCCAGACTGGCTCCGGTCGATCGTGTTAAAGGGATCATGCGCACACCGGACGGGCTGGTGCGGATCAACCGTCAGGGCGAAGATTTCTTTATCGAAACGCAAAATCTGGCGCCACCTGATAGCCGAATAGAGTTAATTAGTGCGGTTAACGCCGACTGGAATGCCCTGCAGTCCAGCCTGTTGAAGCTTCGTTTAAGTTTGGGCGGCTAACGTTGCCCCAGATTTCACTCTATGCTGAATGTTATGACGACTCGACTTCCCCTGATATTACTGCTTAATGTCGCCGGTCTGGCGCTCTTTTTCTCCTGGTATATCCCGGCGAATCATGGTGTCTGGTTTCCGCTGGATTCTGCCATTTTTCACTTCTTCAACCAGGAACTGGTGAAGAGCGAAGCCTTCCTGTGGCTGGTTGCTATCACGAATAACCGCGCCTTTGACGGCTGCTCGCTGCTGGCGATGGGCGGCCTGATGCTCTCTTTCTGGCTGAAAGAGGACAAAACAGGACGCCGCCGTATTCTGATTATTGGTTTGATGATGTTGCTGCTTGCGGTGGTAATTAACCAGCTGGCAACGGCCATTATTCCGGTTAAGCGTTCCAGCCCAACGCTCTTCTTCCCCGATATTTATCGCGTCAGCGAGCTGCTGCATATTCCAACGAAAGATGCGTCGAAGGCCAGTTTCCCGGGCGATCACGGAATGATGCTGCTTATTTTTTCCGGCGTGATGCTCCGCTATTTCGGCCGAAAAGCCTTTGCGATAGCCCTGATTATTTTTGTGGTTTTTGCCTTCCCACGGGTAATGATTGGCGCTCACTGGTTTACTGATATTGCTGTCGGTTCGCTCTCTTCTGTGCTGGTTGCGCTGCCGTGGTGTCTGATGACACCGCTGAGCGACAAGATAATAGCCGTGTTCGATCGCTACCTCCCCGGCAAAACGCAACAAATCAGAAACCAATAATTAACCTTAATTAACACTATGCATCAGGGATCGTTTTGATCCTTGATGTATTTTTCTCTCCTTCCGCCCCCTCCCGTCATCATTTCGTCACAATATTCGTGATAAAAATGAATGTGTTGCACGGTTTTTAACCTTTATCGTGCGTTTTTTGAACAATTATCAATTTTTACTTTCTGTATCACAATTTCTTATAAAAAAAAGGCTTTTTTTGCTCGCAATACCCCAGGCAATCGGTTAATCTCGAACTCGTTTTGCCCCATAGAGATAATTATTTCGCTGGTGAATAAATTTGTGCGCTACGCCACAAATGTGATCAGAAAGAATTGTCTCATTGTGAACAGATAATTAGTCTCGTCACGTTTGGCATTTTTTATAACGATATTTGTCGTTAAGGACTTCAAGGGATAATAAACAAAATGGTCAAATCTCAACCGATTTTGAGATATATCTTACGGGGGATCCCGGCGATAGCAGTGGCGGTACTGTTATCTGCATGTAGTACATCGAACACCGCAAAGAATATGCATCCTGAGACGCGTGTTGTGGGAATGGAAGATTCCTCGTCACTGCAAGCCTCTCAGGATGAATTTGAAAATATGGTACGTAATCTGGACGTGAAGTCCCGTATTATGGACCAGTATGCTGACTGGAAAGGCGTGCGTTATCGTCTTGGCGGCAGCACCAAAAAAGGCATTGATTGTTCCGGTTTCGTACAGCGTACTTTCCGTGAGCAGTTTGGGTTAGATCTTCCGCGTTCAACTTACGAACAGCAGGAGATGGGCAAGTCGATTTCACGCACTAAACTGCGCACCGGGGATTTAGTCCTGTTCCGTGCGGGTTCGACAGGTCGACATGTTGGCATCTACATTGGCAATGACCAGTTTGTACATGCCTCCACCAGCAGCGGTGTGACCATTTCCAGCATGAACGAACCTTACTGGAAGAAGCGCTATAACGAAGCGCGCCGCGTACTGACCCGCAGTTAAAATAATCATTGTATCGTTGGTTATCCCTTGGCCGGCGATATGATAAAAAAAAGCACTGCTTCGGCGGTGTTTTTTTTTGCCCGTTACACTGAATACATTCAGCGGCAATCCAGGAACCACGACGTCTATGTTCACCCGCTACTTCTCCAGTAATCGCAAGATACTTTTCCTCAGCCTTATCACCGGCCTGATCACAGCCCTGCTCCTGGGTTCATTGCAATTTTTCTGGAGCTACCACAAGCGGGAAGTCAGATTCGACACCCTGATTGACGACGTGAGCATCTACATGGAAAGCTACTTCGATGAGTTAAAAAGCTCTATCGATCTCCTTCAGCCGCTCACGCTGAACAGCTGCCACGACGTCAACGCTGAGCTGACCTCTCGCGCGGCCTTTAGCCTTAACGTGCGCGCCTTTTTGCTGGTCAGGGATAAACTGGCGTACTGCTCTTCAGCCACCGGTCCGATGAACGTCCCGATGGAAGAGCTGATACCCGAGCTGCACATCGATAAACAGATTGATATGGCGTTACTGCCGGGTACACCGATGATGCCGCACAGACCCGCGATTGCCATCTGGTATCGAAATCCGCTGGTGAAGGACGGCGGCGTGTTTACTTCGGTAAACATCAACCTGACTCCGTACATGCTTTATACCGCACGCCAGAACGAGTTCGCGGGTATTGCTATCATCATTGGCGACAATGCGTTGTCGACCAGGTCCGCCACACTGGTGAAGGCACAGGATTTACATGAAACGCCGGCGCGTACCGCGACCCTAAAAGAGGTTCCGCTGACGATCAAACTGTACGCCGAAGAGTGGACGAGCGATGAAATCCTGTTCGCGGTGTTCTTTGGACTGGTCTGCGGGATCGCGGCCGGCTCGCTTAATTTCTATATCCTCACTACGCGTCTTAACCCAGGCAAAGAGATCCTGAGCGCCATTAAACGCGGCCAGTTTTATGTGGTGTATCAGCCTGTTGTGGATGCCGAGACGCTGCAAATGCGTGGTGTCGAAGTCCTGATGCGCTGGAAACACCCGACGATGGGGGAAATTCCGCCTGATGCCTTTATCAACTTCGCCGAAGCGCAGAAGCTGATTGTGCCGCTGACGCTGCATCTCTTTGACCTCATCATTCGCGACGCGCCGGTATTACAGACCCTTCTGCCGCCGGGCGCAAAACTGGGCATTAACATTGCGCCGGGGCATCTGCATGCAGAAAGCTTCAAAGAGGATATGCGCACTTTCCTGGACTTAATGCCGCCGGATCATTTCCAGATCGTGCTGGAAATCACCGAACGCGACATGGTTAACCATCGGGAAGCCAACAATCTTTTCGAATGGCTGCACAATGAAGGCTTTGAAATTGCGATTGATGATTTTGGTACCGGCCACAGTGCGCTGATTTACCTTGAGCGTTTCACCATGGATTACATCAAAATTGACCGGGGTTTTGTCAACGCGATCGGGACGGAAACCGTCACCTCCCCGGTGCTTGATGCCGTACTCACCCTGGCAAGACGACTGAATATGTCGACCGTCGCCGAAGGGGTGGAGACGCCGGAGCAGGCAGCCTGGCTGCGCGAACATGGCGTTGTTTTCCTTCAGGGTTACTGGATTAGCCGCCCGATGCCGCTGGAGCAGTTCCGCCAATGGCAGCCTGAACGTTGAATGATTTCACATTGCCCGTGACGTCACTTATTATTCAGCTTAACTGAGCCGGTCAGTCGAAAGGGAGCCGCCGCGAGATGCTTATGCGCTTTATGTTGCTGCTGTTGGCATTAACGAGCCTGTCCAGCCAGGCGCAAACCATCAAAGAGAACATCGCGTTCTCTGTGATTGGTGAGCCAAAGTACGCGGTCAATTTTACGCACTTTGATTACGTCAATCCTGCCGCGCCAAAAGGCGGAAACGTGACCCTCTCCGCCACGGGGACGTTCGACAACTTCAACCGCTTCGCCCTGCGCGGCGTGGCGGCAGCGCGAACAGAATCGCTCTACGATACGTTGTTTGTTACGTCTGATGATGAACCCGGCAGTTACTACCCGCTGATTGCGGACAACGTGCGTTACGCGGATAACTTTGCGTGGGCGGAAATTTCGATTAACCCACGGGCGCGTTTTCACGATGGGACGCCGGTCAAAGCCAGCGACATTGCCTTCACATTTCACAAATTTATGACTGAGGGCGTTCCCCAGTTCCGCATTGTCTACAAAGGCGTGACGGTCAAAGCCATTGCCCCGCTCACGGTGCGTATTGAGCTGAGTGAGCCGAATAAAGAGAACATGCTCAGCCTGTTCTCCCTGCCCGTGATGCCTGAATCGTTCTGGAAAGATCACAAACTTAGCGACCCGCTCTCCACACCCCCGCTGGCGGGTGGCCCTTACCGCATCACCGACTGGCGCATGGGGCAGTATGTTGTCTATTCCCGGGTCAAAGACTACTGGGCGGCAAACCTGCCGGTAAACCGTGGCCGCTGGAATTTTGATACCCTTCGCTACGATTACTACCTTGACGATAACGTGGCATTTGAAGCCTTCAAAGCTGGTGCGTTCGATATGCGCGTGGAGAGCAGCGCTAAAAACTGGGCGACACGGTATATCGGCAAAAACTTCGCTAACGGGTATATCGTTAAAGACGAGCATAAAAACGCGTCCGCTCAGGATACGCGCTGGCTGGCGTTTAATATTCAGCGTCCGGTATTTACTGACCGTCGGGTGCGGGAAGCCATTACCCTGGCCTTTGATTTTGAATGGATGAACAAAGCGCTATTTTACGGCGCTTACAGCCGGGCAAATAGCTATTTCCAGAACACTGAATATGCCGCTCGCGATTACCCAAAAGCGGACGAACTTGTCCTGCTGGCACCGCTAAAAGCAGAACTGCCGCCGGAGGTGTTCACGACGGTATTTCAGCCTCCGGCGTCAAAGGGTGACGGCTACGATCGCGACAACCTGCTTAAAGCCAGTAAACTGCTGGATGACGCAGGCTGGCCACTGAAGAATCAAAAACGCGTCGATTCCAGAACGGGCAAACCGTTAAGCTTTGAGCTGCTGCTTGCGTCCGGAAGCAACGATCAGTGGGTGCTGCCGTTTAAGCACAATCTTGAACGGCTGGGGATTACCATGAACATTCGCCAGGTCGACAACGCGCAGCTCACCAACCGCAAACGCAGCCGTGATTACGACATGATGCAAACCCTGTGGCCCGCGCAGCCGTGGCCCAGTTCGGATCTGCAAATCTCCTGGGCATCCAGCTATATCGACTCCTCCTACAATGCGCCGGGGGTGAAAAGCCCGGCGATTGATGCCTTGATTGCGAAAATCGTGGCGGCGCAGGGTGATAAAGAAAAACTCTTGCCGCTGGGACGCGCCCTCGACAGGGTCTTAACCTGGAATTACTACATGCTGCCAATGTGGTATATGGGCGAAGACCGGCTTGCGCGCTGGGACAAGTTCTCCGAGCCTGCCGTACGCCCTGTCTATTCACTGGGCTTCGACACCTGGTGGTATGACGTTAACAAAGCCGCCAGACTTCCCGCTGAGCGGCGATAAGGAATCATCATGGGTGCGTATCTGATCCGCCGTCTCCTGCTGATTATCCCGACCCTCTGGGCAATCATCACGATTAACTTTTTTATTGTGCAAATCGCGCCCGGCGGCCCGGTCGACCAGGCTATTGCAGCCATTGAATTTGGCAACAGCGGCGGCATGCCTGGCGGCGGTGGCGAAGGAATGGGCGCGAGCCATGCCCGCACCGGCCTGGGAAATATCAGTGAAAGCCATTATCGCGGCGGACGTGGCCTGGATCCGGAAGTCATCGCCGAGATCACCCATCGTTATGGCTTCGACAAACCGCTTCACGAGCGGTATTTCAACATGCTCTGGGACTACCTCCGCTTTGATTTTGGCGACAGCCTGTTTCGCAGCGCGTCGGTTTTAACATTGATTAAGCAAAGTCTGCCGGTGTCGATTACCCTGGGGCTGTGGGGAACGTTGATTATTTATCTCGTCTCTATCCCCCTGGGGATCCGTAAAGCGGTTCACAACGGCAGCCGCTTCGATGTCTGGAGCAGCACGTTTATCATCATCGGCTATGCCATTCCGGCGTTTCTGTTTGCCGTTCTGTTGATTGTCTTTTTTGCCGGTGGCAGCTATTTCGATATCTTTCCGCTGCGGGGGCTGGTGTCAGCGGATTTCAGCACCCTGCCCTGGTACAAGAAGATCTCCGATTATTTCTGGCACATCACGTTGCCGGTGCTTGCGACCGTCATTGGCGGCTTTGCGGCCCTGACCATGTTGACCAAAAACGCCTTTCTCGATGAAATCCGTAAACAGTACGTTGTGACTGCCCGTGCGAAGGGCGTCGGCGAAAAGCAGATCATGTGGAAACATGTCTTTCGCAACGCCATGCTGCTGGTGATTGCCGGATTTCCTGCCACGTTCATCAGTATGTTTTTTACCGGCTCGCTGCTGATAGAGGTGATGTTCTCCCTCAATGGACTGGGCTTGCTGGGATATGAAGCCACCGTGTCGCGCGATTATCCGGTCATGTTTGGCACACTTTATATCTTCACCCTGATTGGCCTGCTGCTGAATATCATCAGCGATATCAGCTATACGCTGGTTGATCCCCGAATTGATTTTGAGGGCCGCTGATGCCGCGTTTAAGCCCCGTCAACCAGGCCCGATGGGCCCGTTTTCGCCACAACCGCCGCGGCTACTGGTCGCTGTGGATCTTTGCCGTCCTGTTTGTCTTAAGCATGTGTTCGGAATTGATTGCCAACGATAAACCGCTGCTGGTGCACTTTAACGACCGCTGGTATGTGCCCGTTCTCACCCAATACAGCGAAAGCGATTTTGGTGGCCCGTTTGCGACGCCCGCTGAATATCAGGATCCGTGGCTTCGCCAGCAAATTGAACAGCACGGCTGGGCACTCTGGGCGCCGGTGCGTTTTGGCGCAAACAGCATTAACTTTGCGACCACCACCCCCTTCCCTTCCCCGCCTTCCGCGCAAAACTGGCTGGGAACGGATGCCAACGGTGGCGATGTGCTGGCACGCATCCTCTACGGCACGCGGATCTCGATCCTCTTTGGGCTGATGCTGACCGTCTTTTCCAGCGTGATGGGTGTGGTAGCAGGTGCCGTTCAGGGCTACTACGGCGGGAAAATCGACCTGTGGGGCCAACGTTTTATTGAAGTCTGGTCAGGCATGCCGACGCTGTTTCTGATCATTCTGCTTTCAAGCGTGGTACAGCCAAACTTCTGGTGGCTGTTAGGCATTACCGTCATCTTCGGCTGGATGGCGCTGGTAGGTGTGGTGCGGGCGGAATTCCTGCGCACCCGTAATTACGATTACATTCGCGCTGCCCAAGTGCTGGGGGTGAGCGACCGCGGGATCATTTTCCGCCATATGCTTCCTAACGCCGTGGTAGCGACCCTCACCTTCCTGCCGTTTATTCTGTGCAGTTCCATCACTACCCTCACCTCGCTTGATTTCCTTGGCTTCGGGCTCCCTCTCGGTTCCCCGTCGCTCGGCGAGCTACTGCTGCAGGGCAAGAACAACCTGCAGGCACCGTGGTTAGGCATCACCGCCTTTCTTGCCGTGGCCGTGCTGCTTTCACTGCTGATTTTTATTGGCGAAGCCGTGCGCGATGCTTTTGATCCCAACAAGGCGGTATAAGATGACGCAGCCCCTTCTCAGTATTGATAACCTGTCGATTGCCTTTTCAAAACAGGGTGAGGCGCGTACCGTGGTCACGGAGTTGTCGCTGCAGATCCAGCGCGGCGAAACGCTGGCGCTGGTAGGCGAGTCAGGATCCGGCAAGAGCGTATCGGCACTGTCGATCCTGCGCCTGCTTCCGTCTCCGCCCGTCAGCTATCCGCAAGGCGACATTCTGTTTCACGGTCGCTCGCTGCTGCATGCCGACGAAAAAACCCTGCGCGGAATTCGCGGCAATAACATTGCCATGATTTTCCAGGAGCCGATGGTCTCCCTTAACCCGCTGCACACGCTGGAAAAACAGCTCTATGAAGTGCTGTCCCTGCACCGGGGCATGCGCAAAGAGGCGGCGCGGGGGGAGATTCTGGATTGTCTTGAACGAACCGGCATTCGCAATGCCGCAAAACGGCTGAACGATTTCCCCCATCAGCTTTCCGGCGGCGAACGTCAGCGGGTGATGATTGCAATGGCCCTGCTCACGCGACCCGAACTGTTGATTGCCGATGAGCCCACCACCGCGCTGGACGTGACGGTGCAGGCGCAAATTCTGCGGCTGCTGCGGGAGCTGCGTGACGAACTGAACATGAGCCTGCTGTTTATCACCCATAATCTCAGCATTGTGAGAAAGCTCGCCGACAGCGTCGCCGTGATGCAAAACGGACGCTGCGTCGAGCAGAACACCGCAGCCACCCTGCTGAAAGCGCCTCAGCACCCCTATACGCAGCGTCTGCTTGATAGCGAGCCCACGGGTGACCCGGTTCCCCTGCCGGCTGACAGCGCGCCGTTGCTGCGCGTTGAGGGGCTGGGCGTGTCGTTTCCTGTTCGCAAAGGGATTCTGCGGCGCATCGTCGACCAGAATCCGGTATTGAAAAATATCCATTTTTCCCTGCGTCCGGGCGAATCGCTGGGGCTGGTGGGCGAGTCCGGTTCGGGAAAAAGCACCACCGGCCTGGCACTGCTGCGCTTAATCGCCTCGCAGGGTGAGATCCTCTTTGACGGTATGCCGCTGCACAACTGGAACCGTCGCCAGATGTTGCCCGTTCGTCCCCGCATGCAGGTTGTGTTTCAGGATCCAAACTCCTCGCTTAACCCACGGCTGAACGTATTACAGATTGTCGAAGAGGGTCTGCGCGTTCATCAGCCGGTATTGACCGTCCGGCAGCGGGAAGAAGAAGTGATACGCGTTATGGAAGAAGTTGGCTTAGATCCGGATACCCGGCACCGCTACCCGGCTGAATTTTCCGGCGGTCAGCGCCAGCGTATCGCCATTGCCCGCGCGCTGATCCTCAAACCGGAGCTGATCATTCTGGATGAACCAACGTCGTCGCTGGACAGAACCGTTCAGGCTCAAATCCTGGCATTACTGAAAGGATTGCAGGAAAAGCACAGGCTGGCCTATATCTTTATCAGCCATGATTTACAGGTTGTGCGGGCGTTATGCCATCAGGTGATTGTGTTGCGACAGGGAGAAGTGGTCGAGCAGGGAGAGTGCCAGCGCGTATTTGCTGCGCCAACGCAGAGCTACACGCGCCAGCTGTTGTCCGCAGACTAGCGCTCAGAAAGGATACTGGCCCGAGAAAGGCTCAGCGATAGCAACACCAAAGTTTTTCAGACGGCAGGTCGCGGCAAATTCATCCTGGCTTTTCACGAACAGGCAGGGTTCACCTTCACACTCCAGTACGGAGCTGTCCACTTCAATATCCGTCAGGGCCTCGCTGAGACGCTCCATGACTCGCCATGCATTTTCGTCGCTCGGGCTCAGCAACTTAAGTGCAACCAGACAATTCTCGCAACCCGCGACGCTTTGCGGAATCGGTTCAACTTTCGAACCTGCAAAACCCGCCGACCAGCGATAGCTCTGGGGCAAGCGATGGACTATGGAGAGTTGTAATGTATTCACGTTCGTTCCCCGGAAGCAAAATTTACTTCACAATTTATTTACATTTATAGTAACACATCATCGCCAGCCTGCACTATTCGGCGCTTTTTTATAGGTGTTCTGGCTCGCGTCGGCGCTATATGTACCCGTTTCTGCGATCTAACTCAACCTTTTTAAATACAATGATGTGACTTTTTACACAAATAGATTTTACATAAAAGAAACAAACACAGGGTAAACGAACGCAGCTTTGGTTGATGTGTGTCAACAAAAAAGGCCCTGATTGGGCCTTATTTGCGCGTTAGCTGGCCACCTTTCGCGGCCGACTGGCGTAGAGATAGAAAAGAATGGAGCTGGTTGCACAAAACGCCATCGCCCACAGCATCGGCCAGGCCGTATTAAACGTGGCCATCGACAGTAACGCCCCGACGATGGCGCCGATGCCAAAGCGGAATGTTCCGGCCAGCGACGAGGCGGTGCCTGCCATATGCGGGAATTCGTCGAGGATCACCGCCATCGCATTGGAGGAAACCATCGACACGCAGCCGACGAAGGCCGCAACCCCCACCACCAGCGCCCAGAAGCCCATGCCTGTAAAAGCACTCAGCACCAGCCAGATAGCCATCACAAACTGGATCCAAAGCCCGGCGCGGAACATGTTCAACGCCCCGACTCGGCGGACAAAGCGGCTGTTAATGATGGTCATAATGAACAGGAAGACGATGTTAAGCGCAAAGTAATAACCGAAGTGCTGCGGAGAAACATGGTTCAGTTCGATATAGACAAACGGCCCGGCGCTCAGGAATGAGAACATCCCGGCGAAGCTGAAACCGCTCGCCAGCATATAGCTCAGCACGCGCTTATGGCGAAACAGTGAGGCGAAATTCCCCATTGTGGTTCGGATGTGGAACTTCTGTCGGCGCTCCGCGGGTAGCGTTTCATCAATAAAGAAGAAGATCATTGCCGAGGCCAGCAGCGCGGCGAGCGCCAGGATCCAGAAAATCACATGCCAGCTGAACCATACCAGTACCGCACCACCGGCCATAGGGGCCACCAGCGGTGCAATCGTCGTCACCAGCATCACGAACGACATCATCCGGGAGAACTCTTCTTTCGGGTAGATATCGCGCATCAGGGCATTGATCACCACGCTTGCCGCTGCCGCCGCCAGACCGTGGAAAAAGCGCATGACAATCAGTTGATCGATGGTTTGCGCCTGCGCACAGGCCACCGCCGCCCCTGCAAAAATCAGGGTCCCGCCAAGAATAACGGGCTTGCGGCCAAAGCTGTCCGCCATCGGGCCATAAAACAGCTGACCGAGGGCAAAACCGAGAATATAGGTGCTGAGCGTCATCTGCGCGCTGCCTGCCGGTACGCCAAACTGCGCGGAAATAACCGGCAGCGCAGGCAGATACATATCAATAGACAGCGGCATCAGCATGGCCAGCAGGCCAAGAATGAAGACGATTTTGAATGACGAGTGTGGCCTGGTGGTCACAGAGTTCTCCTGAAATTAATGCGAAGGCAGACCAACGCTGGCGATCTCTTCTTCCGTTAACGGGCGATATTCGCCGGGCGCCAGCTCAGGATCGAGTTCAATTGCGCCAATACGTTCACGATGCAGACCGACAACGTGGTTACCCACCGCGGCAAACATACGCTTCACCTGATGGTAGCGCCCTTCACTGATGGTCAGACGAACCTCGGTAGGCGCGATCACTTCAAGCACTGCAGGCCGGGTCAGATCTTTTTCATTATGCAACTGAACGCCGTTGGCAAATTGTTCTGCCGTGTCATCCGCGACCGGAGACTCCAGCGTCACCCGATACGTCTTCTCGCAGTGATGACGGGGAGACGTGATACGGTGCGACCACTGCCCGTCGTCGGTCATCAGCACCAGCCCGGTGGTGTCGATATCGAGACGGCCAGCGGCATGCAGCTTGTGCGCGACCGGTTCGTCGAGGAAATAAAGCACCGTTGGATGATCCGGATCGTCCGTAGAACAGACATAGCCTTCCGGCTTATTGAGCATGAAATAGCGCGGCCCGTGCTGTTGGGTCAGCGGGTTGCCGTCATATTCAACCTGATGGTCAGGCTGGAGTTTGAACGCAGTGTCTTTCACAATGTCGCCATCCACGGTAACGCGGCTGGCGCGAATTTCACGCCCGGCAATAGCGCGGCTTACGCCGAGTTGCTGAGCGATAAACTTATCAAGTCGCATGAAATCTTTTTAGCCTTAATGGTGCTGGAAGTCGGACAACAGGTCCGAAAAAGAAGCAGTCTGGAATGGCTCAGTATAATGGTCTGGTTGCGCCACTCAAGGGAAAAAGTTTCGTGGCATACTATATGCGAAATAACTAAACCGAGACCCCATGACTTTTACACTTCGTCCTTATCAGCAGGAAGCCGTTGACGCCACTCTCGCCTGGTTTCGTAAACACCAGGCACCGGCGGCCATTGTGCTTCCGACCGGTGCTGGCAAAAGCCTGGTGATCGCCGAACTGGCGCGTCTGGCACGCGGACGCGTGCTGGTGCTGGCCCACGTCAAAGAGCTGGTGGCGCAAAACCATGCCAAGTATTGCGCGCTCGGGCTGGAAGCTGACATTTTCGCTGCCGGGCTAAAGCGTAAAGAGAGCCACGGCAAAGTGGTCTTTGGCAGCGTACAGTCGGTGGCCCGCAACCTTGATCTGTTTCGCAGTGAATTTTCGCTGCTGATTGTCGACGAGTGTCACCGCATCAGCGATGACGACGACAGCCAGTATCAGCAAATCCTCACTCACCTGAAAGAGGTGAACCCGCACCTTCGGCTGCTTGGCCTGACGGCAACCCCGTTTCGCCTGGGTAAAGGCTGGATCTATCGCTACCATTACCACGGTATGGTGCGCGGCGATGAGAAAGCGCTGTTCAGCGACTGTATCTATGAACTTCCTTTGCGCTACATGATCAAGCATGGCTACCTGACGCCGCCCGAGCGGCTGGACATGCCGGTGGTGCAGTACGATTTCAGCCGGTTACAGGCGCAGAGCAACGGGTTATTCAGCGAAGCGGAGTTGAACCAGGAGCTGAAAAAGCAAAAGCGCATTACCCCGCATATCATTAGCCAGATAGAAGAGTTCGCCGCGACGCGCAAAGGGGTCATGATCTTTGCCGCCACCGTGGAGCATGCGCGAGAAATTACCGGGCTGCTGCCCGCCGAGGACGCGGCCTTAATCACCGGCGAGACGCCCGGGCCGGAGCGCGACCGCCTGATCGACGCCTTCAAAGCGCAACAATTCCGCTATCTGGTGAACGTGTCGGTGTTAACCACCGGGTTTGATGCCCCGCATGTCGATCTGATTGCCATTTTACGTCCGACCGAATCGGTCAGTCTTTATCAGCAGATTGTGGGCCGCGGCCTGCGCCTGGCGCCCGGGAAAACCGACTGTCTTATTCTGGATTACGCCGGTAACCCGCACGATCTCTACTCTCCGGAAGTCGGCACGCCAAAAGGCAAAAGCGACAACGTCCCCGTTCAGGTCTTTTGCCCTGCCTGTGGTTTTGCCAATACCTTCTGGGGTAAAACCACCGCAGACGGCACGCTGATTGAACATTTTGGCCGCCGCTGTCAGGGCTGGTTTGAAGATGACGAAGGACATCGCGAACAGTGCGATTTCCGTTTCCGCTTTAAAAACTGCCCGCAGTGCAATGCGGAAAACGATATTGCCGCCCGTCGCTGTCGCGAATGCGATACGGTTCTGGTCGATCCTGATGACATGCTAAAAGCAGCGCTGAAGTTAAAAGATGCGCTGGTGCTGCGCTGTTCCGGTATGGCACTGCAACCCGGCGCGGATGACAAAGGCGAGTGGCTGAAAATCACCTATTACGATGAAGACGGCGCAGACGTCAGCGAGCGCTTCAGGGTACATACGCCTGCCCAGCGTATGGCCTTCGAACAACTCTTTATTCGCCCGCACACCCGTACGCCCGGTGTACCGCTGCGCTGGATTACCGTGGCCGATATCGTGCGCCAGCAGGTGTTACTGCGCCACCCGGATTTTGTTGTGGCTCGTATGAAAGGACAGTTCTGGCAGGTTCGGGAAAAGGTGTTTGATTACGAAGGCCGTTTTCGTCGCGCCAACGAATTACGCGGTTAAGGGGACTTTTCATTGATGTGAGGGGCATTTGAGTATAAAATGCCGCCCGCTTCATATCCGTGAAGCAGAACACTCACCTGCTGCTGGGTCGCCTGTAGTAGGGTTTAAAATACAGAGAGAAATCAATGTTTACTATCGAAGCAGAAGTACGTAACGTGCAGGGTAAGGGTGCGAGCCGCCGCCTGCGTAACGCTAACAAGTTCCCGGCTATCGTTTACGGTGGCGAAGCTGCTCCAGTTGCAATCGAACTGGATCACGACAAAGTGTGGAACCTGCAGAACAAACCTGAATTCTACAGCGAAGTTCTGACCATCGTTGTTGGCGGTAAAGAAGAAAAAGTGAAAGTTCAGGCTGTTCAGCGTCACGCGTTCAAGCCAAAAGTCACTCACATCGACTTCGTTCGCGCGTAATCGCAAACACGTCGAAAAAAAAGCCCCGCTTCTGCGGGGCTTTTTTTATGCCTGTTATTTCCCGCCAGAGGTGCGGCGCTGAAGCTGATCGCGCAGGTTCGGCGGCGTGCCTTTAATGGTCAGCGTATCGGTGGCCGGATCCCAGAAGATGCGTTCACCCAACAGCATGGCATCAAAGTTGATGGTCAACCCACCGCCGCTACCGGCAAATTTAGTGAGCTGTCGCAGCGTACTGCGATCCGCCGGGAAGCTCTCTTCGAGCTCATAGCCTTTATCAGCAGTAAATTCCTGGAAGCTGACTTCACTGACGCCCGCCAGCTCTTTTGACAGCGACTCCAGCTCAATCTCTTCTCCCGCCTGCAGCTGTTCGTTGCAGTAACTGTACACCTGCTGGCGCACGGTCTGACGCTCAGATTTATCGAGCTGCGCTTCAGCGGTAAAGTCGTCAACCGCCTGCAGCAGCCCTTTGTTCTGCGCTTTGGCGTTAAGACCTTCGCTGGCGCCGAGGAAGTCCATAAAGAAATCAGCCACTTTACGGCCGACGCGGCCTTTCAGGAAGGTCAGGTAGCGGGTCGATTCCGGGTTCGTTTCCCACTCGGTTAAATCGATACGCGCCACGATATCCGCATGGTTGATATCAAGATAATGGGTAGAGCTGATATCCAACTGCTCATTCACGCGCATGCTGCTTAAATTGTTCAGCACGGTGACCAGCAGATACTCTACTGCCAGGTAACGATAGTGACAGAACAGGACGATACCGCCGTCTGCGAACGGGTATTTTGCCAGTTCGTCACGCAGACGTCCGGTGGCGGCGCGGCTAAACGCCAGGAAATCCTCTTCGCCCTGACGCTGCAGACGAAGACTATCAGCCAGTTCGCTCTCTTCGCTGAACAGACCATAGGCTTTATTTTTAGCACTGTAGACGCGGTGCAACTCCGCCATCATTTCCACAACGGTCGCCGTGGGTTCCAGTAACGAATCGCGAAGCACCACTTCAAGGGTTTGCTCATCACGCTTGATAAGCTGGTGCAAGGCAATCTGGTTGATTTCCAGACTCATGATAAACTCTCCTTTTAGACCGGGCGGTATTCAACCACCACCAGGTCATGTGTGCAACAACAGATAAAAAAGGGGAAAAAAAGCTGTCGCTACGGTAATATGTTGCCCTTTCATCAACAAACTGATTTTGATTTATGCCACAACATTCCCGCTACAGTGATGAACACGTTGAACAACTGCTCAGTGAGCTGGTCAACGTACTGGAAAAACATAAAACGCCGACCGATCTCTCCCTGATGGTTTTGGGAAATATGGTCACCAACCTTATCAATACCAGCGTTGCTCCGGCTCAGCGTCAGGCGATCGCCAAATCTTTCGCCCAGGCGTTACAGTCCTCCGTCAGCGACGACCAGGCCCATTAAGGGAAACGAACAACAGTTTATGGTGACGAATCGTCAGCGCTACCGTGAAAAAGTCTCCCAGATGGTCAGTTGGGGACACTGGTTTGCCCTGTTCAACATTCTGTTAGCGACGGTCATTGGCTGTCGTTATCTGTTTGTCGCAGACTGGCCGACAACGCTAACCGGGCGTATTTACTCCTGGATGAGCGTTGTGGGTCACTTTAGCTTTTTGGTTTTCGCCACCTATCTGCTGATCCTGTTCCCCCTGACGTTTATCGTCATGTCGCAGCGGCTCATGCGTTTCTTGTCCGCTATCCTCGCGACGGCGGGGATAACGCTGCTGCTTATCGACAGCGAAGTCTTTACCCGTTTTCACCTGCATCTCAACCCCATCGTCTGGGAACTGGTGATCAACCCGGATCAAAACGAAACGGCCCGTGACTGGCAGCTGATGTTTATCAGCGTTCCGGTGATCCTGCTTATTGAGATGCTGTTTGCCACCTGGAGCTGGCAAAAACTGCGCAGCCTGACCCGGCGCCGCCATTACGCGAAGCCCGTTGCGACGCTCTTTTTCGTCTCCTTTATTAGCTCGCACATCATGTATATCTGGGCGGATGCGAACTTCTATCGCCCTATTACCATGCAGCGCGCTAACCTGCCGCTCTCTTATCCGATGACGGCCCGCCGTTTCCTCGAAAAACACGGCCTGCTGGATGCGCAGGAGTATCAGCGCCGTCTGGTCGAACAGGGTAATCCGGAAGCGGTCAGCGTTCAGTATCCGCTGAGCGAACTACGCTATCGCGATATGGGCCGCGGGCAAAACGTCCTGTTAATCACCGTCGATGGCCTGAATTATTCACGTTACGAGAAGCAGATGCCTGCTCTGGCTGATTTCGCCAGTAAGAACGTGACGTTTACACAGCATATGAGTTCCGGTAACTCGACCGACGCGGGTATCTTTGGTCTGTTCTACGGTATTTCAGCCGGATACATGGACGGCGTGCTGTCCGCCCGTATTCCTGCGGCACTGATCACCGGACTTAATCAGCAGGGTTATCAGTTAGGGCTATTCTCTTCGGATGGCTTTAACAGCGCGCTCTATCGCCAGGCGCTGCTGTCAGACTTCTCACTGCCGGCGGCACAGAGCCAGACAGATGAACAGACCGCCAGTCAGTGGATAAGCTGGCTGCAACGCTACGCCCAGGAAGATAACCGCTGGTTCTCGTGGGTTGCCTTAAACGGCACCAACCTTGAGGACACGAATCAGAAAAGCTTTGCGCGCCGCTATAGCCGCGCTGCCGGTGATGTGGATGCACAAATCGGCCGCGTGCTCGACGCGTTGCGCGAGTCTGGCAAGCTGGATAACACCGTCGTGATCGTCACGGCCGGTCATGGTATCCCGTTGGGTGACGAGACGAAGAGCATGGAGTGGTCGCGTCCAAATCTGCATGTTCCGCTGGTGATCCACTGGCCGGGAACGCCGGCGCAGCGCATTAATATGCTGACTGAACATAAAGATGTGATGACGACCCTGATGCAACGTCTGCTGCACGTCAGCACGCCAGCAAACGAATATTCACAGGGGCAGGATCTCTTCAGTGCCACCCGCCGCCATAACTGGGTGACGGCTGCCGGAGAGAGCACGCTGGTGGTGACTACGCCAGCGCTGACGCTGGTGCTGAACAACAATGGGAAGTATCAGACGTATAATCTGCAGGGTGAGCGGTTGAAAGACCAAAAACCGCAGCTGAGCCTGCTGCTGCAGGTTCTGACGGATGAGAAGCGCTTTATCGCTAACTGATTAATTATAAACCAGTTAGCAACAGATTCCCTTGCATTCAAAACGGAATCGAGTAGTATTCTTTTTATGCGTCGGCACGTAGCGCAGCCTGGTAGCGCACCGTCATGGGGTGTCGGGGGTCGGAGGTTCAAATCCTCTCGTGCCGACCAAAAATACTCTTTAAAACCAGCCGGTTATGGCTGGTTTTTTTATTGCTTAATTTCTGATGGGAATTAGTACCTGTAGTTTCAGCACCAACGGTCGACAACCCCCCCTTAAAACACTCCGCCACGCTTGACGCTGTATATTTTTACAGTAAAAATACCTCCCCCACTTGAAGTTATTACGGAGGTTTTATGTTTGTTGAATTGGTTTACGATAAGCGAAATGTTCAGGGCCTGGATGGAGCCAGAGAAATTATATTGGCCGAGCTTACGAAGCGAGTGCATAACATCTTCCCTGATGCTGAAGTGAAGGTTAAGCCTATGCAGGCTAACGGACTCAATAGCGATGCCAGCAAAAGCGATCGTGAAAAGTTGAACCGCATGCTGGAGGATATGTTTGAAGAGTCTGATATGTGGCTTACAAATGAATAAATTTCTTTGAAGCCCTCATATCGAATGTACTGGCGCGGACTTTAGCTGATAATTTTCCTTTGTGTAACACAATAACATTGGACAATCGACTTAGTGCGATACACCAACGTCTGGAGCAGTGATGATGAAAACAGTCGAGATACTGCAATACAATTTACACAAAGGCACCGGACCATTTTTTCATAACGTCATGGCAGAAATTAGCGTTCCTCTACATCAACGCCACGGCATCGATGTGGTGTCGTTTGGTCACTCTCTGCACGATCTTGATTGCTACTATCTCATTCGAGCCTTTGAAAGTATTGAAAATATGAATACGGTGCTTAATTCTTTCTATGCGAGCGCAGACTGGCGCTGCGGGCCTCGTGAGTCCATCATTGACTGCATTGAAACAAGCATTAAGACAGTAATTGATCTGCCACGAGTAAGTGTGGATGGGCTACGAGTGTAAGTCCAAATCTGTTACGTCGCGATTGAGCGTTTACTGCCATATTAGGTTTGGTTCGGTGTATTGAGACAGCCAAAACGAGTCTGAGCTGATACATATCTAACCCTACCCTGCTCCCCATTGATTAACACACCGCGATGTTTGTAATGTCTTCATAAGCCACATGAGGACATCCCCAAGAAGCGTTTTTCCGACCAACATATTCTTGAAAACCAACCCTTCCGGGTTGTTTTTGTATTTCTGCAAAGGGAAATGGGTGTGATGTAACTTACTGGAAAAAAAGGGGCCCGTTTAGGCCCCCCTGATGCGTTACGGTTTCACTTTGGCCTTTTCCTCATTGATGACGTTTAGCGCTGCTGCGGTGCAATCACCCTGAGCGATCCTGAGCGTGCCCGCCTGTTGGCGTTGCTCCAACAATGCGGAAAGCGTGTTGTAAACTTTCGTTTCGTGGTGGGCCTGTGCATAGCCCAACGCCTCGCAGATTTGAAAATCTGACATTGCCGCAACACGTTTACCGTTCCCCCCCATGAAAGGCCGGGTGCTTAATGCATCCGTTTCGGGTTGAGAAGCAATGCTACATCCTGTTGTAGTCACCGCTGCCAGAATGATTAATATCCACCGAGCCTTTTTCATCAGTAACACTTTTTTTAAGGGTTTCACTTAAAATACTTCCCAAATTCGACATGTTGTCGCCTGATTTCTTTCAGGTTTGCCACTATTCCAGCCATACACCAGCCACTGACAACCCCCAAAAACCAACCCATCAAGAGATTGACTATCACCAGTGACCCACGTTTCTGGAGCCAGACTGCGCGCTACCACCACCAATATGATTGCCACCGCCTAAGCCGTGGGCGCTGTTGCTGTTGGCTGCATTGTTGCTGCCGTTCCCCGTTCCATGCTCATGTCGTGAGTTATTACGGCTATGATCGCTTCCCTGACGCTGAGAGACGATCAACGCGTCTACATGCGGAACTGCGATTTGCACATTCGGATCGACTTTGGCGATCTCCCCTGCGGTGGTGGTAGTAGTGACACCGTTAACAGTGATATTCACAGGCGTCCCCGGCTTCATACTGGACACAGCAACGTTAATCGAGCCCGTGTCTTTTGTTATGGCAACACTTGTAACGTTATCAGGTGCTTTCGTGGTGGCTGGAGTATGAGTAAGCGAGGGCGCAGTAACCGCCGTGCCAGCGGGTAAGGCTGGACCTGTTGTCGCTTGCTGCATAGATACCACTGCGGCGCGGTAAGTTGTGCCTGTGATTTGTGGCGCAGCCACTGCAGACATTTTGGTGGCGTCAGGGGTGTTAACGGCAGTTCCTGCAGGTAAGGCTGGCCCTGTTGTGACTTGCTGCATTGAAATTACAGCGTTCCGGTAAGTCGTGCCCGTAATGTGTGGCGTTTTCTGCTGCAGGGGTTGCGGCGTTCTTTGTGTTACAGGTCGCGGCGCATCGGGAGCCATTTCAGTTGCCTGTACTGCATTAATACGATCGCCTGCAGTGCGTAAGCTGTTTTCGATGTCCCCTAAACGGGCCATATTTTCAGGTGAACGGTCGGCATTGTAAGCCTTTAATGCAGCCTGCTTATCCTCCATGGCCTGATTGGCTTCATTGCGAATCGACTGAATAGCAGTGGCTTTTTCATCCATGGTCATGAAATTAGAAGCGAAGGCGTTCACACTTCCGCATGAAAGCGCAATTATTACAGATAAAGAAATGATAGAATGGCGGTTCATTACAATAATTACCTTTAATTTACGTTAAGGGAAAACAGAAACAACAATTAACTACCCCGGCACATGTCGGGGACTTTTTTCAACAAACGAAACAAGCACTTCAAACCGCGCATAATAACGACTGTAAACGATTACACTTTTGATATTTATCAATATCCCTAATTCAAATCGTAGAAATAACAATCAACTCAGCCACTATATTTCCCTGTTAATTCGCTTCAAAACATCTCTATTGTTATCGCAACAAATCATTTTTTTAGTGGATAACACTCAGATGGTGAATTTTTCCGGTTCATTATCCTGCATAAAAAAGTGAAATAATGTTTCAGTGCACGTGCATTGACGTAACGAAAGCATCCCTCACCCTGGATAAAGCACTCTGTCCCTGCGTAGCTGGTGCGGCCCCAAGCCAGACACGGTCAGCAATGCAGAGAGGGATATATACCCGGATTTCACGCGATAAGAGATGTGATAATTGAACAACGTGGCGGTATAGCGTGGGGTCTAATTACAGAGGCAGGAATTTATTGCAATTGATGACAGGGCTGGTTGAATCAGCATGAATGCTGTCCAGCCCTGATTCGTACGACTAAAAAAAGACAAGCATTTTAATAACCGTATTCTTACCGCACTTCGGCAGGCGTTTTACGCAGATAAAGCAGCGTCAGCAAACAAATCACCGCGCCGGCATAAAAGGTATATTCTGCGCCCCACAGTTCCCAGATAGCGCCGGCACCCACGCTGGCCATCAGTAACCCGACCCCGCTGACCAGACTAAAAAGACCAAACGCCGTACCGCGCAAATCCGCAGGCGCTGTTTTGGCCACCATCGCGGCCAGCAGCCCCTGAGTCATCCCCATATGCATGCCCCAGAGCGCAACGCCGACAATAATACCGATCCAGTGGGTACTCAGGGCCAGAACGATATCAGCGGCAATCAATACGACTAGTCCCCACTGCAGAAGCCGGGTATGGCTCATACCATCAGAGAGTTTGCCAAACGGATAGGCCGAGAAAGAATAGATCACGTTCATCACCACCATCACCAGCGGGATTAAGGCCAGGGGAACGCCAGACTGTTGCGCACGGAGGACAAGAAAAGCCTCGCTAAAACGTGCCAGTGTGAATACCGCCCCCAGGCCAATGACCCACCAGCACGATTTTCCCAGCCGCGTTAAATTCTCTCTTTTGATGGGATTAGTGCGTTTATGTTCGACAGGGGTTTTCGGCTCCTTCAGGCCGAAATACAGCAGCGCAACCGAAAGAAAGCCGGGGATCAGGGCTATCCAGAAAACCGCGCGAAAATCATTGTGTAGCAGCAGCATTAACCCCACGGCCAGTAGTGGCCCCAGAAATGCGCCGGTGGTATCCATAGACTGACGCAGGCCATATGCCGCCCCGCGCAGTTCCGGCGGGGTGATATCTGCGACCAGTGCATCCCGTGGAGCACCGCGGATCCCCTTCCCCGCACGATCCATCAGGCGCGCGCCTAAAACCATCCCCGAAGAGGATGCGAGGGCGAAAAAGGGTTTGCTCAGCGCACCGAGGCCATACCCGAGTAGCGCCAGCCCTTTACGCTTGCCAAGATAGTCGCTAATCGCCCCCGAAAAGACTTTGATAAAGAGAGCGGTAGCCTCCGCGAGCCCTTCAATCAGGCCGATAACCAACACGCTCGTTCCAAGCATAGTCACCATAAACAGTGGAAGCAGGCTGTGGATACTCTCTGACGAGATGTCCATCAACATACTGACGCCACCCACTACCCAGACCCCACGAGGGATCCGGCTGAGTACCGTAAATCTGGAAAGCATCTGTAACTCCTGCTCTGAAAACAGTGGCCTGACTGCTTACAGAATAGGATACGACGGATTAAAAAACCTGAGGAAGAACAACGAGCCAATAAAAAAGCCAGCGCTCAGGCTGGCTTTTTTATCGCTGGAAAGGCGTTTAGTGTTTATCACGCCCACCCAGGAAGAAAATACCCAGCGGAATGGCAAGCAGCACGGTGAACACCAGGCTATAAACAAAGATCATCGCTGATTGCAGGACATACATGCTGGTCGTCCAGGCAGAGAGAGGAATGTTGTATTGTTCAATAACGCCAACAATGGTTGCCCGCCCAACGCACGCGGCAGCAATCATAAACACAACCAGTAACGCCAACAGGAACTTGCGGCCTTCAGGTGTTTTCAGTTTTGCACGTACCATCTCTCTCTTCCCTTCACAGATGAATAACATTATGTGGCGCTTAAAATAACACGATCTGCCGCCAGACTCCAATACAGTACAAACAACCACTCATTGCGCATTAATAGAGTTTTATACGCTGCCAATATTGAAAATGTAAGTAAATTACACTAACCATTCACGAACATTATGTTAACCTGTGCCTGATAGTTTGACATAAAGGAATGACTGTGAAAAAAGCACCTAAATTTGCCATTGCCCTGATTGCCGCCGCATGCGTTAGCACCAGCGCTTTCGCCAGCGACCCCCCTAAAGCGCAGCCTCTGGAAAAAGTAGCGCCTTATCCGCAAGCGGAAAAAGGGATGAAGCGTCAGGTCATTCAGTTACCCGCTCAGCAGGATGAAGCGAATTTCAAAGTGGAACTGTTAATTGGCCAGACGCTGGAAGTGGACTGCAACCAGCACCGTCTGGGCGGTCAGCTGGAAAGCAAAACCCTGGAAGGTTGGGGCTACGACTATTACGTCTTTGATAAAGTGACGTCTCCGGTTTCGACCATGATGGCCTGCCCGGATGGCAAGAAAGAGAAGAAATTTGTTACCGCGTATCTGGGTGACAACAGTCTGCTGCGCTATAACAGCAAGCTGCCAATCGTCGTTTATACGCCTGCAAACGTGGAAGTGAAATATCGCGTGTGGAAGGCGGAAGAAGAGACGGGCACCGCAGAAGTCCGTTAAGGATAAGCCGTGTGGCGATTTCGCCTGACCCGGCCATGATACTGTGCGGTTTAATAAGCCGGGTAAGCGCTAACGCTACCCGGCTTTTTCACATCAGAGTGCGATATCCGCGACCGGTTTGTTTTCCGCCTGAGGCTTCAGCTCTGCCTTTAGTGCTGCGTCAGCAGCAGCTTGCGGCTTCACATATTGCAGCTGCAGAACGCGGCTGGTGTATTCCAGTTCCTGTTCCGTCGCGTCAACGTTACCGTTCAGCTTAGTGCCGTAAGAAGGAATAATGGTTTTCAGTTTTGCCTGCCATTCCGGGCTGGCAACTTTGTCTTTAAACACTTTTTCCATCAGATGCAGCATGATTGGCGCAGCGGTAGAAGCCCCCGGTGACGCACCCAGCAGCGCAGCAACAGTGCCTTCTTTGTCACTGACCACTTCGGTACCCAGACGCAGTACACCGCCCTCTTTCGGATCGCGTTTGATGATCTGTACACGCTGACCCGCCTGCCATAAACGCCAGTCTTCTTTCTTCGCCTGCGGATAGTACTCTTTCAGCGCGTCAAAGCGTTCATCGTCAGAGAGCATCACCTGGCTAATCAGGTATTTCACCAGATCGAAGTTATCCAGACCGACGTCCATCATGGGCTTAACGTTAGAGGTGGTGGTCGCACTCAGCAGGTCCCACAGGGAACCGTTTTTCAGGAACTTCGTGGAGAAGGTCGCGAATGGCCCGAACAGCACCACACGTTTACCGTCAAGCACGCGGGTGTCGATGTGCGGAACGGACATGGGTGGCGCACCAACGGAAGCCTGACCGTAGACTTTTGCCAGGTGACGATTCACCACTTCCGGGTTTTCAGACACCAGGAACTGACCGCCCACCGGGAAGCCTGCGTAATCGTCCGCTTCCGGAATACCGGTTTCCTGCAGCAGTTTCAGCGCCGCGCCGCCCGCACCAATAAAGACAAACTTCGCCTTGATGACGTGCTCTTCTTCATTGTGTTTCAGATCGGCAACGGTCACGCTCCAGCTGTTATCCGCATTGCGCTTGAAGCCACGCACTTCGGTGCTGAGCTGCAGATTAAAGTTCTCTTTTTTCTGCAGGGAACCTACCAGCTGGCGGGTAATTTCGCCGTAGTTCACGTCAGTACCAATTTCAGTACGGGTCGCGGCAACTTTCTGGTTCGGGTCACGACCTTCCATGACCAGCGGAGCCCACTCTTTAATCTGCGCGTGATCTTCGGAGTATTTCATGCCGCGGAACAGCGTGCTCTGCTGCAGAGCCGCATAGCGCGCACGCAGGAAGTTAACGTTCTGCTCGCCCCACACAAAGCTCATGTGCGGCACGGTGTTGATGAAGGAGTGCGGATCGTGCATTACGCCGCTGTTCACCTGGTGAGACCAGAACTGGCGAGAAATCTGGAATGCTTCGTTGATCTCAACCGCCTTCTCGATACTAATGGAACCGTCCTTTTTCTGCGGTGTGTAGTTCAGTTCCATGAGTGCCGAATGGCCCGTACCGGCGTTGTTCCAGCCGTTCGAGCTCTCCTGCGCCACGCCATCGAGGCGCTCGACCATGGTCATAGACCAGTCTGGCTGCAGTTCTTGCAGATAGGTTCCCAGCGTGGCGCTCATAATACCGCCACCAATTAAAAGGACGTCCGTTTCCTGCTCTTTTGGCGTGTCAGCTTTTGCCGCCATTGAGACGGTATTCAGCCCCACGGCCAGAGACAAGAGCATGGCAGTCATTTTTTTCATAATTTATGCCTTAGTGTAAAAGTGCGTGATGCGTGGAAATTGCAGGTGAAAAAAGCTGCGCGGGAACGGTAACAACTTTTAAATGGTGTTTAAAGGTTAAGAAATTATTGTAATTGTGAAATTTAATGATGGATTGTTTGTGAGGGATTACCTATGCGGCTGGCAAAAGGCGGCTTTTCTGGCTAGTATGTTGCGTTTTGTGATCGCGCGCACGGAAGCCTGCCCTAACCTGCGAAGTGTTATGTCATTACCCGATTCTTCTTTACCC
Source organism: Enterobacter cloacae complex sp. FDA-CDC-AR_0132 (assembly GCF_003010695.1). Classification (NCBI taxonomy): domain Bacteria; kingdom Pseudomonadati; phylum Pseudomonadota; class Gammaproteobacteria; order Enterobacterales; family Enterobacteriaceae; genus Enterobacter; species Enterobacter cloacae complex sp. FDA-CDC-AR_0132. Next base: position 130,807 of record NZ_CP027618.1, read on the forward strand.
CATGAAGGCCATGTCGCCTCGGTGTTACGCTCTCCCCGGCTGCTGATGCGTGAAACGCTGGCGGGCGTGATTACTGCCCTGGCGCTTATTCCTGAAGTGATTTCGTTTTCTGTCGTGGCAGGGGTTGATCCTAAAGTCAGCCTGATTGCTTCCGTGGTGCTGTGTCTTGCCCTGTCCGTGCTCGGCGGCCGCCCGGCAATGGTCACGGCGGCAGCGGGTTCCGTGGCGCTGGTGATTGGCCCGATGGTGCATCAGCATGGCGTGCAGTACATTTTGCCGGCCGTTCTGCTGGCCGGGGCGATCCAGATCCTCTTCGGCGTGCTCGGTATGGCGCGACTGATGCGCTTTATTCCGCAGTCGGTGATGACCGGGTTTGTTAACGCGCTCGGTATTTTGATTTTCTTCGCCCAGGTTCCCCATTTCTGGAGCCGAAGCCCGCTGATTGTGGGCCTGTTCGTGCTGACGCTGCTGATCGTCCTCTGGGTGCCCCGCTATATCAAAAGTATCCCCGCGCCGCTTATTGCCATTGTGGTGTTAACCCTGTTTACCGTGACCACCGGGCAAATCCTGCCGACCGTGGGTGACGAAGGCACCATGAGCGGTGGCCTGCCCGGGCTGACGCAGCTGCTTGTCCCGCTGAACACCGATACGCTGAGCATTATCTGGCCATGCGCATTAAGCATTGCGTTTGTGGGCCTGCTGGAGTCGCTGCTGACGGCAAAACTGGTGGATGAGCTGACGGCGACCCCGTCCGGCAAGCGCCGCGAAAGCATTGGTCTGGGCATCGGTAACATTCTGGCCGGCTGGTATGGCGGTATCGCAGGCTGCGCCATGATTGGTCAAACCATCGTCAACGTGGAGATGGGCAAAGGCCGCAGCCGCATTTCCACTGTTGCGGCCGGTCTGGTGCTTCTGGTGCTGGTGACGGCGCTGAGTGAAGTGATGGCCAGCATCCCGATGGCCGTGCTGGCCGGGATTATGGCGATTGTCGCCGTCAAAACCTTCAGCTGGCATAGCCTGCAGCCCGCGACGGTGAAAAATGCCCCCCTTGCGGAAACGGTCGTGATGCTGGTGACCGTTGCAGCCACGGTATCAACCGGTAACCTGGCCATTGGCGTGCTGGGCGGGATTATCGTGATGGCACTCCTTCCCGCCCGAATTAAGCGTCGGGTTAAAGAAGAAAAAGCGTTGCCAGCCCAAGAAAAATAAAGAAGCCGCCCGTATCGGTGATGGCAGTGATCATCACGCTCGACCCCACTGCGGGGTCGCGCCCGAGTTTTGTCATCGTCAACGGGATGATGACGCCCATCATCGACGCAACCAGCAGGTTCAGCACCATCGCCAGCATCATCACGCCGCCTAATGCCATATCGTCGTACAGCCACCAGGTAATGCCGCCCATAATTCCGCCCCACACCAGGCCATTAATCAGCGCCACGCCCATCTCTCTGAAGATCAGGAAGGCAAAGTTACCCGGCTGAATGTTCTCCAGCGCCAGCGCGCGAACAATCATGGTGATGGTCTGGTTGCCGGTGTTGCCGCCTATCCCGGCCACAATCGGCATCAGCGAGGCTAACGCGACCAGCTGCGAAATGGTGTGTTCGAAGCCATCAATCACGCGGGAGGCGATAAACGCGGTACAGAGGTTAATGGCAAGCCAGGCCCAGCGGGTTTTGACCGCCTTGCCCACGGAGGCATGGACGTCATCTTCGGCGCTGATCCCACCAAGCGCACGCAGATCGTTATCGGTCTCTTCGTAGACCACGTCAACGATCTCATCGATTGTCAGACGTCCCATCAGCTTGCCGACCGAGTCCACGACCGCCGCACTCACGAGGTCGTCACGTTCGAAGGTACGCGCGGCTTTTTCCGCGTCATCCTCCGGCGAGAAGACCATCGGCTCGTTTTCCATGACCTCGCTCACCCGCCGCTGAGTGCTGTTGAGCAGGATCGTTTTCAGCTCCAGCTCACCAAGCAAGGTTTTATCCCGCGAGGTCACGAACAGTTTATCGGTGTTGTCGGGCATACTGCCCAGGCGGCGTAAATAGCGCTGCACCGTGCCGAGCGTGACGTCCGGGCGCACCGTGATGACGCCAAACTCCATAATTGCGCCAACGCTGTGTTTATCGTAGTGCATCACCTGGCGCACGCGCGCCCGCTCATCGGCAGGCAGCGAGGCCAGCAGTCGGCCGGTCAGGTTACGCGGCAGGTGTTGAACAAGGTAAATCTGCTCGTCGATATCCAGCGTTTGCAGGGCATCAAGAATATCCCGGTCGCTCATCTCATAGATAAGATCATCCCAGACGTTTTCCGACGCCTCCAGCAGCACCTGCCCGCGCTCGTGATCCTGCACCAGACGCCACAGGGCGTGACGCTCTTCCGAGGGAAGTGCTTCGAGGGTATCCGCCAGGTCGGGCGGAGGCAAATGGGCAACCAGTGCACCTACCTCAGCAATATCGTCGGCTAAAGTGCCGACATCATATTGCTCAGCCAGGGTCAGTTTTCCCAGTAACGCAGACGTGACCGCTTTATCGGTCGTGAGAAGCCAGATGAGACGCGCACGTTCCTGGTCACGCTGCCGGGCGCTGTTTTTCTTTAATACCGACATCAATCATAAATCCATGAAATGAGATGGCATTAAGCATAGCGCGGGGATATGTAAATAAGAATAAACAACGGGACGGGATGCATAAAAAAGCGGCACATCGGCCGCGATTTTATCCCCTCTCCCGGTCGGAGAGGGTCAGACGAGACATCAGGCCGTGCGCGCTACCGCATCACGAGACGCTGCATCGCGCTCCTCGCCGGTCAACTCGCTGAGCTTGCCGTCGCGCATCTCCAGCAGACGGTCGGCATGAATGAAGTAGTGATCGTCATGGCTGATGGCGAAAATAGTTTTGCCCATCGCCTTCATCAGCGGCAGTAACACCTGATAAAACTCGCGGCGGAAATGCGGGTCCTGGTCTGCCGCCCATTCATCAAGCAGGATGATGTCACGCTCTTCAGCCAATGCCAGCAGCAGCGCCACGCGCTTTTTCTGCCCCTTCGAGAGTTTCAGGTTCAGGATTTTACCGTCCTGAAGCTCAAGCTTATGGGACATCTGCAGTTGCCCAAGCCATTTCTCCACCAGCGCAGGGTTAGCCTGCTGCCCTTCCGGCCCCAGCAGGTGATCAAAGAGCCAGACATCGGTGAAGACTGCCGAGAAGAGCTTGCGATAATCCTCAGGTTTCTCCGCGCTCAGCGCTTTGCCATCCAGCAAAATCTCGCCCGATTGCGGCTGATATAAACCGGTGAGCAGCATCGCCAGCGTGGATTTCCCGCTACCGTTACCGCCAATCAGGAACAGCAGTTCGCCGCGATGAATCGTCAGGTTTACCGGTCCGACGGAAAAAGCGTTGTCCTGATAGCGGAACATGACGTTACGCAGTTCCAGGGTTTGCCAGTTCGGGAAGGCCTGCGGGCGTGGGAATTCGGCTTTAAACGGTGCGAGATCGAATTTATTGAGCTTGTTAAACGCCACCTGAGCGCTCAGCAACGTTGGCAATGCGCCCACGGCGGAGAGGAGCGGTGTACGTAAAAACAGCAGCGTCAGTGAATAGGTCGCCGCGACGTTGGTATCCGCCCATCCCAGACTGTTCGCCATCCAGAAGACCAGGCCAATGGCGCCCAACATCATAATGTTCGACCAGTTCACCGCGCTCAGGTGGAAGGTATCGGCGCGAATGATGTGATGCCGGTATTCGCGGGCATCGGGAATATAGAGATGGTTAAAGATATGCTCGGCACGCTCGCGATTCAGGGTCAGCTCTTTACGCCCTTCCAGCACGGTCTGGTAATCGTTATAGAGCTTATCCTCGGTTTCACGCAGCACCGCCATGTGTTTATAGACGCGCGACACCAGCAGAAAACCGCCCCAGATGGTGATAACAATCCACAGCGCAGTGACCGCCAGCATTTTTGTGGAGAGCCAGGCGAGATACGCCGCCGAACCAAAGGTCAAAATAATGCCCTGCACCAGCTCCGGCAGACGAACGAAGGCAATGGTAATGGCGCGCACGTCGCTGGTCAGCCCTGCCAGCAGGGAGGCACTTCCAAGCTGCTCAACGCGTTCTACCTGCGTGTCCAGAATACGCTTGATAAATTCACTGCGCAGACGGAAAACGAAATGGTGTCCCAGCGCCGTCAGCGCCAGCTGCGAGCCGAGCGTCACCGCCATCAACAGCAGTAGCAGGCCAAGAAACTCCGGCAGGACGGCGAGTGAGGTATCGACCATTTCAATCAAGCGCACGTTAATAAACGCGATCAGGCCGATACCTAACGCGGCGCTGGCGAGGCTTAACGCCATGACGGCAATGAAGGGCCAGCGATACTGACGCCAGACGAGGAGAAGTAGTTGCATGCAGGCAATCCGGGCAATAAAAATCAGCCAGCAGTTTAAACTGCCGGACGGTTACATCAAGAATAATTCTTATTTTTATTGGCCACGGGATGCCTGCCGGAACGTCAGGTTAAGACGGAACTCGCCGGTCTGAGGATGTACTCCCGGTTTGAGGGGCTGAATGCCGTGATAAAAAAGCCGCGATTCCCTGCCCCAAACCACCACATCACCGTGCTCCAGCATGAGCCGTTTCAGCGGATCGTTACGGCGTAATCCGCCAAACTGGAAGACCGCGGGCAGGCCTAAGGATACCGAGACGATCGGCGCGCGCAGATCGGGTTCATCCTTGTCCTGATGCAGCGAGAGCTTTGCCCCCACGGCGTAGCGGTTAATCAGACAGGCATCCGGGCGAAAGTCGGCATAGCCCGCTTCAACGGCGGCGTCATGGCAGAGCGCCCGAAAAACGTCAGGCATCGGCGGCCATGGCTGGCCGGTTACAGGATCGCCCGGGGCATATACATAGCCCTGCGCGTTTGTCGCCCAGCCCAGTTCTCCGCAGTTCGTCATCGCCACCGACATGGTGTACCCCCCGGGCGTCACCATGTGTCGAAACGGCGAGACCGCCGCCACCTCATCGATGCCGGCAAGCAGCGCCGCCGCGCGGGAAAGCGCAAAGCGGCGCAGGATCACCGCGCCGGGCGCAAGGGGCTCCTGCCAGGGTTCCGCATCTGCAAAAAGATCGAGCATTATCCCTCCGGGTTCTTTGCCTCACGTTTCAGTAACAACGCCTTTCGTTCTGTCCCCCAGCGGTAGCCCGAAAGCGCACCGTCGTGACGAACAACACGGTGGCAGGGGATGATAACGGCCAGTTTATTTGCGGCACAGGCTCCCGCCACCGCACGGACAGCGCCTGGGCTACCGATCGTCTGCGCCACCTGGCGATAACTTGCCGTTTCACCGCGGGGAATGTCACGAAGCGCCTGCCACACACGCTGCTGGAAAGCGGTGCCCCGAATATCCAGCGGAAGTGCCAGCGGCACGGTATGGTCATCGATAGCGCTAATCACCCGCTCAATACGCCGGGCGAATTCTCCTTCCAGCGTTTCTCGCTCTGCTTTGGGAAACAGCGTCAAAAGCTCCTCGGTTAATGTCGCATCGTCGTCACCCAGCAGAATCGCGCAGATCCCGCGCTCGCTTTCACCCACCAGGCAACGGCCTAACGAACACTCACCAATCGCATAACGCACCGCCACATCCCCTTTGCGGTACTGCTTCGCCGTCATGCCCAGCGCAGCGTTGGCTTGACGATAATAGCTGCTGCTGTCAGGAAACCCGGCGGCCAGCACGGCATCGGTAATTTTGTTCCCCTGCGCAAGCGCGGTACGCAGGCGTTGTACCCGCGCCGCCTGTTGCCAGGCTTTAGGCGTCATACCGGTAACGGACTTAAACAAGCGGTGGAAGTGGAAAGGACTCATGGCGACCTGCTGCGCCAGCATTTCCAGCGTTAACGCGGTATCGCGCTCCAGCAGACGGCAGGCATGTTCAACTTTTGCCAGCGTCTGTTCCTGCGGATCGCGTTTGTCCGGCTGACAGCGTTTACACGGGCGAAACCCTGCCTGAAGGGCATGATCTACATCGGGGTAGAAGCGGACATTTTTACGTAACGCGTGGCGGGCACGGCAGGACGGACGACAAACGATCCCCGTCGTTTGCACGGCAAAGACAAACTGATCGTCAGCACGCGGATCGCGAGCCAGCACGGCCAGCCAGCGATCGTCATCGGTAGTAAAGGTCGGGTTTTTCATCATCAGCTCCTCTTACAAGCATACATACAGCGTGCCCGAGTGCCACTGATTAAAAACCCGCAACCTTGCTTTTTAATTCTTATCACTTACCAGGAAGCTGTCGAACTGCGGCGAACTCCAGGTTTTGAAGCCATCAGCCTCTTTGGTGATCATATAGACAGCCAGTCCTTCCTGGCGGACCACCTCTTTGGCTTTCTCCGGACCGAGGACCATTAAACCGGTATCCCAGGCATCGGCTTCCAGCGCGGTGGGGGCAATGACCGTCACCGAGACCAGATTATGCGCGATTGGGCGACCGGTCTGCGGATCGATGACATGCGAAATCCGCTTCCCGTCGAGCTCATAATAGTTACGGTAACTCCCGGAGGTGCTGATACCGTGGCCGTTGATATCCACAATCGCCTGTACGGCGTTTTGCTGGTCGGTCGGTTTTTGAATCGCCACCCGCCACGGATTACCGCTGGCATTCATGCCGCGGCTGACTAACGCACCGCCCACGGACACCAGGTAACGTGAAATACCTTCCTGGGCCATCAGCGCGGCCAGATGATCTGCCGCATACCCTTCCCCTACCGTCGACAGATCAACAAACAGATCGGGAATATCTTTTTGCAGGTACTGTTGTCCGTACTGGTTGATCACCGTCAGGTGCTGCAACCCTGTCCGGGCCCGGGCGTCATCTATCGCCGCCTGGTCAGGCGTGGTGACAGGCTGCTTGTTCGGGCCAAACCCCCACAGGTTAACCAGCGGCCCCACGGTCACGTCCATCGCGCCGTTGGTCTTGTAGCCCACGCGCATTGATTCGGTCACGATATCGGCCATTGCTTCGCTCACCGGCCACAGGGAAGTGCTGGTGGAGAGGTTAAAGCGCATCAGCGCAGAGTCATTTTTGTAGGTCGAAAGAAGCTGATCGTCGGCGTCCAGCTGCGACTGAATTTTGCTGCGAAGCTCTTCAGCGCGTGTCTTATCGAGATTCATCACGCTGACACGCCAGAATGTGCCCATCGTTTTGCCTTCCAGCACCGTCGCCGCGGGAGCATCCGTTTTGGCCACAGGCGTGGAAGAGTCACATGCTGTCAGGAAAAAAAGTATAGCCAGGAAGCTGGCGCGTAAAAAAGTCATGTCCATTCATTATTATCCTCATGCCAGGGCGGCAAGAGTACACCAAAAGGGTGAATTGTAAGAACCGAAAAGGCACGAAAAAGGGGCCATAAGGCCCCCTTTGTCACACGATGAAGCGATTAGAACTGGTAAACCAGACCCAGCGCTACGATATCATCAGTACCGATACCCGCCTGACGGGTGAATTCATTTTCATCAACCAGGTTGATTTTGTAATCAACGTAGGTGGACATGTTTTTGTTGAAGTAGTAAGTCGCACCAACATCAACATATTTCAGCAGATCCTGATCGCCGTAACCTTCGATGTCTTTACCTTTGGACTGCAGGTAAGCCACGGATGGACGCAGACCGAAGTCGAACTGGTACTGAGCAACCACTTCGAAGTTCTGTGCTTTGTTAGCAAAGCCGTAAATGTCGCTGCTGCTCTGAGAGTTACCAAAACGGGTTGCGTTATAGGTCTGAGAGTACTGCGCCGCCAGGTAGATGTTGTTGGCGTCGTATTTCAGGCCACCAGAGTAAACTTCAGCACGATCGCCTTCGCCTTTCAGCGCCAGGTTAGTGGTGTCGTTCTGGTCAGCAGTACGTTTAGAAGAAGACATCGCACCACCGATGCTGAAGCCTTCGCCCAGGTTGTAGGTCACAGACGCGCCGTAACCGTCACCGTTCTGTTTCAGGGTGCTACGACCGGAATCGTTTTCACCGCTTACGCTGCCGTTTTTACCCTGATACTGCAGAGCAAAGTTCAGGCCATCAACCAGACCGAAGAAGTCCTGGTTACGGTAGGTTGCTACGCCGTTAGCACGGGATTGCAGGAAGTTGTCTGCACCGTAGGTGTCGCCGCCAAATTCTGGCAGAACGTCAGTCCAGGACGTTACGTCGTAGATCACACCGTAGTTACGACCATAATCGAAAGAACCCGCGTCAGCGAATTTCAGACCCGCAAACGCCACACGCGTCCAGGACTGGTTGTCGCTTTCAGAGGTGTTGCCCTGAATCTGGTATTCCCACTGGCCGTAACCGGTCAGCTGATCGTTAACCTGGGTTTCGCCTTTGAAGCCAAGACGCATGTAAGTCTGGTCGCCATCATTGCTCTTGTCGTCAGAGAAATAGTGCAGACCATCAACTTTGCCGTACAGATCTAATTTGTTGCCATCTTTGTTATAAATTTCAGCCGCATTTGCTGCGCCTGCCACCAGCAGAGCTGGTACCAGGAGGGACAGTACTTTAACTTTCATTTTATTAACCCTCTGTTATATGCCTTATAATTGCCACTGCTTACTGATTAACCCTCATTAACCAGTCGGCAATTTCATTCTCCGCAAAATTACAGAATAATCCAACGGGAATATGATACGAAAACTTTGAAAATGTTTCATTTCACGATAAACATGTTTCAAAATGTAAATATCAAGGAACTTTTACAAAGCACAGAGAGCTTAAGAATTTAGCACTTATCATCAAGCGAGAAGAAAAAACATTTAAATTCAGTAAACTACATTAAAAATATTTACAGCACTGAATGACAAAACAAGATCGGCCGTTATCTCTAAAATAACTCTCGCTATCATCATTAACTTTATTTATTACCGTCATTCAGATTTGAATGTCTGTTTATCCCTAATTCTACCGAATGCCTGGCATTCGGTTTTTTTTTACCTTTCTTTACGTAGCATGCGTTTTTTTGTGCTACCGCACTGAAATTGTAACGACTATTAACTAAATTCGTTTCCTCTCTCCTCGAGAACCGCGTCATTACTGCAAATCTCAATTTCTTGTTAATTCGTGCTATTTACCGGTATGTATCGTTTTTTATTTGTACACGCTCACTCGCTTTGTACATGTTTCATGCAATGGCGTTCTCCGATATTGTCAGTCGAAAAAGTGGCGGGTTCAAAGAGCGTGACGCTGGAAATTCAGGTATTACCCTTTATACTGCCCTATCGCCATAGAGCACGACCATTACGGGTTAAAGATATCAATGAGTCAGACTGAAACTACCGCTCCGAGCAAATTCTCCCTCTTACCCGGGAGCATCACCCGTTTCTTTCTTCTTTTGATCGTTGTGCTGCTAGTCACAATGGGGGTTATGGTTCAGAGCGCGGTTAACGCCTGGCTGAAGGACAAGAGCTATCAGGTTGTTGATATCACCCACGCCGTCCACAAGCGCATTGATACCTGGCGCTATGCAACCTGGCAGATTTACGACAACATCGCGGCCGCGCCGGCAACCTCCTCCGGAGACGGGCTTCAGGAGACTCGCCTGAAGCAGGACGTCTATTATCTGGAAAAACCACAGCGCAAAACCGAAGCGCTGATCTTCGGCTCTCATGACAGCGCGACGCTTGAGATGACCCAGCGCATCTCAACCTATCTTGATACCCTTTGGGGTGCCGAGACGGTGCCGTGGTCGATGTACTATTTGAACGGTCAGGACAACAGCATGATCCTGATCTCAACCCTGCCGCTAAAAGATCTCTCTTCCGGTTTCAAAGAGACGACTGTGGGCACCATTGTCGATTCCCGCCGGGCAGAAATGCTGCAGCAGGCGAACGCCCTTGATGAACGTGAGAGCTTCTCATCTCTGCGCCGCCTCGCCTGGCAGAATGGCCATTACTTTACGCTGCGTACCACCTTTAACCAGCCAGGCCATCTGGCAACGGTAGTGGCCTTTGATTTGCCTATCAATGACTTGATTCCACCGGATATGCCGCTCGACAGCTTCCGTCTGGAGCCGGACAGCAGCACTCAGAATATGCGTGCCGCATCGGATAAAGAGGCCGCAGAGAGCGTATCGATCTCCTTTAACGGCTCGAAAATCGAAATTGCCTCTTCGCTGAACTCAACCGGTATGCGTCTGGTGTGGCAAGTGCCGTTCGGCACCCTGCTGCTTGATACGCTGCAAAATATCCTGCTGCCCCTGCTGCTGAATATCGGCCTGCTGGCGCTGGCGCTGTTTGGCTACAGCACGTTCCGCTTCCAGTCAGGGCGTCAAAGCGATGCCGCTCCGGTCCCGGCAGGAACCAGTAACGAACTGCGCGTGTTGCGCGCGCTGAATGAAGAGATTATTTCCGTGCTGCCGCTTGGGGTGCTGGTTCACGATCAGGAAGCCAACCGTACGGTGATGAGCAATAAAATTGCTGACCACCTGCTGCCTCATCTCAATCTGCAGAACATCACCGCTATGGCGGATCAACATCAGGGCGTGATTCAGGCCACCATTAATAACGAGCTGTATGAGATCCGACAGTTCCGCAGCCAGATCGCCTCCCGCACGCAGATCTTCATCATCCGCGATCAGGATCGTGAAGTGCTGGTGAATAAAAAGCTCAAGCAGGCACAACGTCTGTATGAGAAAAACCAGCAGGGGCGCGCTGCCTTTATGCAAAATATTGGTGATGCCTTCAAGAAGCCGTTAAAAATGCTGGCGACCCAGGCGGCGGCGCTGAATACATCGGAAAGTCATCAGCTTGCCTGCCAGGCCGACTCGCTGGTGCGCATGGTAGATGAGATCCAGCTGGCGAATATGCTCGAAAATGATTTCTGGAAAGGAACGCCGACCCTCTTCTCTATCCAGAATCTGATCGATGAAGTGGTGCCTGAGGTCCTGCCCGTGATTAAGCGCAAAGGGCTGCAGCTGCTGATCAATAACCATTTACCGGCGAATGATGAACGTCACGGCGATCGCGAAGCGCTGCGTCGCATTCTGCTGATGATTATTCAGTACGCCGTCACCACCACCCAGATCGGCAAGATCACCCTGGAAGTCAGTACCGACGAGTCGGCTGAAGATCGCCTGACGTTCCGTATCCTGGATACCGGGGAAGGCGTAACGACAAGTGAAATCGATAATCTGCATTTCCCGTTCCTGAATGACACCCAGAGCGATCATTACGGCAAGGCCAATGCCCTGACCTTCTGGCTGTGCGATCAGCTGGCACGTAAGCTCGGTGGCCATCTGAATATCAAGGCCCGCGAATCACTTGGCACGCGTTACTCACTGCACGTTAAAATGGCGGCGAATCCACAGGAAGAAGACGAAGAACGCCTGCTGGATGATGTGGTCGTGATGGTGGATGTGACCTCGAATGAGATCCGCAATATTGTGGTTCGTCAGTTAGAAAACTGGGGCGCGGCCTGCATAACGCCGGATGAAAGACTCTCAAGTCAAGAATTTGATCTGTTTTTAACTGATAATCCGTCTAATCTTACTGCCTCCGGCTTGCTTTTAAGCGATGATGAGCCAGGCGTGCGAAAAATCGGCCCAGGCCAGCTGCGCGTCAACTTTAATATAAGCAATGCGATGCAGGAAGCTGTACTACAACTAATAGAAGAGCAACTGGCGCAGGAAGAGATAGCGGAATCACCGTTAGGCGGCAATGAAAATGCCGAGCTTCACGCCAGCGGATACTATTCACTCTTTGTTGATACAGTACCAGATGATGTTAAGCGGTTGTATACTGAGTCCGCTGCGAATGATTTTGCAGCGCTGGCACAGACAGCACACCGGCTTAAAGGGGTGTTTGCCATGCTTAATCTGGTTCCCGGCAAGCAGTTATGTGAAACGCTGGAACATCTAATTCGTGAGAAAGATGCCTCTGGCATTGAAAAATACATCAGCGACATTGACGCCTACGTCAAAAGCTTGCTGTAGCAAGGTAGCCTTATACATGAACAATATGAACGTAATTATTGCCGATGACCATCCGATTGTACTGTTCGGTATTCGCAAATCACTTGAACAGATCGAGTGGGTGAATGTAGTCGGTGAATTTGAAGACTCTACAGCACTGATCAATAACCTCCCAAAGCTTGATGCGCATGTGCTCATCACCGATCTCTCCATGCCTGGGGACAAATACGGTGATGGGATCACACTCATCAAATATATCAAACGTCACTTCCCGGACATTTCGATCATTGTTCTGACCATGAACAACAACCCGGCCATTCTCAGCGCCGTGCTGGATCTGGATATCGAAGGGATTGTGCTGAAACAGGGTGCGCCGACCGATCTGCCAAAAGCGCTCGCAGCTCTGCAGAAAGGCAAGAAGTTCACGCCTGAAAGCGTCTCTCGTTTGCTGGAAAAAATCAGCGCCGGTGGCTATGGCGACAAACGCCTGTCTCCGAAAGAGAGCGAAGTTCTGCGCCTGTTCGCCGAAGGTTTCCTGGTCACCGAGATTGCCAAGAAGCTGAACCGCAGTATTAAAACCATCAGTAGCCAGAAGAAATCAGCAATGATGAAACTGGGTGTGGATAACGATATTGCGCTGCTGAACTATCTCTCCTCCGTTACGCTGAGCGCGTCGGATAAGGATTGATGTTTACCGGGTGTGCGGCCTGATGGCCTCACTTCCCCCCCCTCCCGGCGTGTGAGGGAAACAACAAAAAAGGCCCTGACGGGCCTTTTTTTATTCTCTCGCTTTTCTGACCCGCTCCGCATACACGGAAATCGTCTGTTTCAGGACGTCCAGCGTCACCGGTTTCGACAGACAACTGTCCATCCCTGACTCCAGACAGCGCTGTTTCTCTTCCGCCAGCGCATTCGCCGTCACGCCCACGACCGGCAACGTCAGGCCAAGCTGGCGTATACGCTGCGTCAGACGGTAGCCATCCATATTCGGCATGTTGACGTCGCTAAGAACGATATCAATGTGGTTTTTACTCAGCACGTTCAGCGCATCCACGCCGTCATTGGCGGTTTTGCACTGATAGCCAAGCGAACCCAGCTGGTCTGCCAGCAGGCGACGGTTAATCGGATGGTCATCCACCACCAGAATCATCATATCGTCATTCAGCGATGCCAGCGCATCCGGTGACGGCAATTCCGTCGCCCCATCGCTATCTTCCAGCTGCACGCTGTAGATACGTGCCAGCAGGCTCATGAGCTCATGCGGCGTCGCCACGCTGTGCACCCATTCACCCGGAGCTCGTTCGACCGGAATACCGATATGGCGACGGCAGAAGTGAACCACCCCTCTGCCCTGCCAGGGTTGTTCCAGCACCTCGTCGGTGATCAGCACGTCGTCGACATCCGGCGTTTGCCCTTCATAGCGGGACACGCGCACGCCGCTGTGGGTAAGAAGCGCCGTCAGGTAATCATTTAGTGAGGCATTGTGTACTGCCAGCCAGCAGCGCTTATCGCTCAGGCCGTCCACCACCGCTTTTGCCGGGTACTGGGCAGAATAGAGCGGAATGCGGATAGTAAACTGGCTGCCCATGCCTGGCTCGGTATCAACGGAGATATCGCCGTCCATCATGCTCACGAGCTTCTCACAGATCGCCAGACCCAACCCGGTCCCCTGGAAGTTACGCTGTACGCCGGTACCGACCTGGAAGAACGGGTCAAACAGACGCACCACTTCCTTCGCCGGGATACCCACGCCGGTATCACGCACGCGAATACTCAGGTAGTCCCCTGCCCGACACACGTGCAACACAATGCAGCCGATATCGGTAAATTTAATGGCGTTACTGAGCAGGTTAGAAATGACCTGCTGCAGACGCATCGGATCGCCATGCAGCGTCAGCGGCACGTCCGGCTCAATAAAGCAGTAGAGGCCCAGCTGTTTACGCACCACCAGCGGCAGATAGTTGGCGCTGATGTGGTTCATCACCTCGCGCGGAGAGAACTCCCGCGGCTCAATTTTCAGCTGCTCCGACTCAATTTTGGAGAAATCGAGAATATCGCTGATGATTTTCAGCAGCAGGCTGGAGGAGTTATTCATCGCCGTCACCAGGCGATCGACCCCTTTCGGCAGCTCTTTGGTCTGGAGAAGATCAAGGTTACCGATAATCCCGTACAGCGGGGTACGCAACTCGTGGCTGACGGTGGCAAGGAACATGGATTTCGACTGGCTGGCCTGCTCGGCGGCCTGCGCCATCTCCTGCAACGACTCTTCCATCTTCACACGCGCCGAGACGTCTACCAGGACGCAAATTGCCACGTTCTCATTACGATAGCGGGAGTGCACAAAGCTGATTTGCAGGTTCGTGTGCGTGCTGGTCAGCACGTCAACGAAGTTCACCTGCTGGCCACAGATAATCTGCGTCAGCCTCTGTCGGTCCTCATGCGTCAGCATGTTCAGGTAGTTATGCGCCAGCTCGTTACTGAGGATATTGGTCCCGTCCTGCGTGCGCAGGATGCAGATCCCCACCGGCGCCGAGGCGACAATCTTGCGGTTAAACTGCTCGTGCTCTTCCAGCCGCTGGGCGTCGCTTTCGGCGGGTATAAAGATTTTGCGCTCATACATTCGCGCCAGGGTAAACAGCGCCCCCCCGGCCAGCAGGTTCAGCAAAATCGCGTTCATGATAAGAATGCGGATCCGCTCAAGCACCATATCCACGGGCAGCGAATAGACAATACTCAGCGACGAAGGCGGCAAGCTCTTTTTAAGCACCAGCTCACGGAAGCCTGAGGTATAGCCAAACCACGACCGCTCCTGCATCCAGTGCGGATCGACGTTCAGTCGATTATCCGGACCGGCAAGTGAGATCAGGGTATGTCCGTTTTCATCCAGAATGGTCACGCCCATCGGCAGACTGCCCGGCGTGAAGAAGTTTTCCATGCGAATGGTCTGTTCAATCCCCAGCAGCGCCTGCAGACGATTGCCCAGATAGACCGGCGTGAGGGCGTAGAAATAGCCCACGCCCATGCGTGGCCCCTGGCTTATCCAGAAGATGTTATTCCCGCGCTCGTCCTGCGGCGCATTGCGATATTTCACAATACGTTCGTGCAGGCTTTTCAGCGCATCATCGCGCTCAACGGGCACATCGCGCAGGCCAAAGTCGGCCATGCAGAGATTTTCACTGCCAATCAGGAAGACGCGGTTCAGATCATAGGCGGCGGAAAAGTTGTCACGCCAGTAGCGCATAAACCAGGAGAGCGACTCCAGTGAACCACGCCAGGTGCTGCCCATCGCAGAGCAATCGGAATCCGGAAACAGCGGCTCGAAATTCGGTACTTCGGTTTTGTCATTACGCCCACGGATGGCAAGAATGCCGTTTTCCGCGGTCAGCCGATTCTCGGCAATGTACTTCAGCTCCTTCATCACGTCGGACGTTCGCTGAATATAGCGCTGGGCCTGATCGGAGCTTAAGTTAAACTCCTGGCGGATCTCCGCTTCTTTCTGATGAAGGGCGTTAACGATGTAAAACACCGACAATAATGCCACCAGCAACCAAAGCAAGAGCGCCAGCGCCCGAAACAGATAGCGAGAGACTTTCAGCGTGGTACGAAAGGAGACGAGGTATTTCAAAGGGGCGAGGCTCCGCCGTCGGGGTCAAAAAGAATGTGGTTAAGGTAGCGGTAAACGCGCCTTGTCGCAACGTTCACTTATCTGCTTGTGCAAAAGAAAAGGGCCGGAAACCGGCCCTTTTTGCATCAGGAGACATTACTCGTCAGCGTCATCCGCTGCATCATCTTCGGTATCGGCTTCTGGTGCGATTTCATCATCACCTTCTGCGACGCTACCGTCGATGGAGTCGAGCTCTTCGTCATCCACAGGCTCAGCTACACGCTGCAGACCCACGACGTTTTCATCTTCCGCGGTACGGATGAGGATCACACCCTGAGTATTACGGCCAACCACGCTGATCTCAGATACGCGTGTACGCACCAGCGTACCGGCATCCGTGATCATCATGATCTGGTCGGCATCGTCTACCTGTACCGCACCCACAACGGATCCGTTGCGCTCGGTAACCTTGATAGAGATAACGCCCTGCGTGCCACGAGACTTGGTCGGGTATTCGCTTTCGGCAGTACGTTTACCGTAGCCGTTCTGCGTGACGGTCAGGATAGCACCTTCACCGCGCGGAACGATCAGGGAAACGACGGTATCTTCACCGGCCAGTTTGATACCACGAACACCTGTTGCAGTACGGCCCATTGCACGAACCGCGTTCTCTTTGAAGCGCACCACTTTACCGGCGGCGGAGAACAGCATCACTTCATCGGAACCGGAGGTGAGGTCAACGCCAATCAGTTCGTCACCGTCGTTCAGGTTCACCGCGATGATACCGGCAGAACGTGGACGGCTGAATTCGGTCAGCGCGGTTTTCTTCACGGTACCGCTGGCGGTCGCCATAAAGACGTTCACGCCTTCTTCGTACTCACGTACAGGCAGAATCGCGGTGATACGTTCGTTCGCTTCCAGCGGCAGCAGGTTCACGATTGGACGACCACGCGCACCACGGCTCGCTTCTGGCAGCTGATAGACCTTCATCCAGTACAGACGACCACGGCTTGAGAAGCAGAGGATCGTGTCATGGGTGTTTGCCACCAGCAGACGGTCAATAAAGTCTTCTTCTTTAATACGTGCTGCCGATTTGCCTTTACCGCCACGACGCTGTGCTTCGTAGTCGGTCAGCGGCTGATACTTCACATAGCCCTGGTGAGACAGGGTGACCACCACATCTTCGCGGTTGATCAGATCTTCAATGTTGATATCAGAGCTGTTCGCCGTGATTTCGGTGCGACGCTCATCGCCGAACTGATCGCGGACCAGTTCCAGCTCTTCACGGATCACTTCCATCAGGCGCTCTGCGCTACCCAGGATATGCAACAGCTCGGCAATCTGTTCCAGCAGTTCTTTGTATTCGTCGAGCAGTTTTTCGTGCTCAAGGCCGGTCAGTTTCTGCAGACGCAGATCCAGAATCGCCTGGGCCTGCTGTTCAGTCAGGTAGTACTGACCGTCACGCACGCCGAACTCAGGCTCCAGCCACTCAGGACGCGCAGCATCGTCGCCAGCGCGTTCCAGCATGGCGGCCACGTTGCCCAGATCCCACGGACGGGCAATCAGAGACGCTTTCGCTTCCGCAGGGGTTGGTGCACGGCGAATCAACTCAATGATTGGGTCGATGTTTGCCAGTGCAACGGCCAGCGCTTCAAGGATGTGTGCACGGTCGCGGGCTTTACGCAGTTCGAAAATAGTACGGCGAGTCACCACTTCACGGCGGTGACGCACAAACGCGCTCAGAATATCTTTCAGGTTCATGATCTTCGGCTGACCATGGTGCAATGCAACCATGTTGATACCGAAGGAGACCTGGAGCTGAGTCTGGGAATACAGGTTGTTCAGTACAACCTCGCCCACCGCGTCGCGTTTGATTTCAATCACGATGCGCATGCCGTCTTTATCAGATTCGTCACGCAGCGCGCTGATGCCTTCAACACGTTTTTCTTTTACCAGCTCGGCGATTTTTTCAATCAGACGCGCTTTGTTCACCTGATACGGGATCTCGTGAACAATGATGGTTTCACGGCCGGTTTTGGCGTCCGCTTCCACTTCGGCGCGGGCACGGATATAAATCTTGCCACGTCCGGTGCGGTACGCTTCTTCAATACCACGACGACCGTTGATGATCGCCGCCGTCGGGAAGTCTGGACCCGGGATGTGTTCCATCAGCCCTTCAATGCTGATGTCTTCATCCTCAATATAGGCCAGGCAGCCGTTGATCACTTCCGTGATGTTATGCGGTGGAATGTTGGTTGCCATACCGACGGCGATACCGGACGAACCGTTCACCAGCAGGTTAGGGATTTTCGTTGGCATAACGTCCGGAATGCGTTCCGTGCCGTCATAGTTATCAACGAAATCAACCGTCTCTTTTTCCAGGTCAGCCATCAGCTCATGGGCAATTTTCGCCAGACGGATTTCCGTATAACGCATTGCCGCGGCGGAGTCGCCGTCGATAGAACCAAAGTTACCCTGACCATCTACCAGCATGTAACGCAGCGAGAATGGCTGCGCCATTCGGACGATAGTGTCGTACACCGCGGAATCACCATGGGGATGGTATTTACCGATTACGTCACCAACGACACGGGCAGATTTTTTGTAGGCTTTATTCCAGTCATTGCCCAATACGTTCATGGCGTATAGTACGCGACGGTGTACCGGCTTCAGGCCATCGCGGACGTCCGGCAGCGCACGGCCAACAATGACCGACATCGCATAGTCCAGATAGGAGCTCTTCAGCTCTTCCTCGATGTTAACCGGTGTAATTTCTCTCGCAAGGTCGCTCATCTAACCGCTATCCCTCTACTGTATCCCGGATTCAAAGGTCGCAAATTATAACACAGCCGCGGTGATTGAGGTAAACCAATAAGCTTTATTCAACCGCGCGGGCTGATATACTCCGAAGTCTTGCAAAATAAGGAGTAAAAGCGCCCATGAATGCCGAAAAATCCCCGGTGGCTCACAACGTTGACCATGAAGAGATTGCCAAATTCGAAGCGGTGGCATCCCGCTGGTGGGATCTCGAAGGTGAGTTTAAACCTCTGCACCGCATTAACCCGCTGCGTCTGGGCTATATCGCGGAGCGTTCCGGCGGCCTGTTCGGTAAGAAAGTGCTCGACGTCGGCTGCGGCGGCGGCATTCTGGCAGAAAGCATGGCGCGCGAAGGGGCCACCGTCACCGGTCTGGATATGGGCTTTGAACCGCTGCAGGTTGCCCGTCTTCATGCGCTGGAATCTGGAGTGCAGGTGGAATATGTGCAGGAAACCGTCGAAGAACATGCGGCAAAGCATGCCCATCAGTACGACGTGGTGACCTGTATGGAGATGCTGGAGCACGTTCCCGACCCCCAGTCCGTGGTTCACGCCTGTGCAAAACTGGTGAAACCGGGCGGCCAGGTCTTCTTCTCGACGATCAACCGAAACGGAAAAGCCTGGCTGATGGCGGTCGTCGGGGCGGAGTATGTGCTGCGTATGGTGCCAAAAGGCACGCACGACGTGAAGAAATTCATCAAGCCTGCTGAATTACTGAGCTGGGTTGATCAAACGTGGCTCAAGGAGCAGCACATCACCGGTCTGCATTACAATCCATTGACCGATAAATTCAAACTCGCACCGGGTGTAGATGTTAACTATATGTTGCATACAACCGCCAAAAACGACTGACGTCATCCATTATTCTTATAAAGATTGCGCGACATCATGTTGCGCAATTCTGACCTCCCGTTGAAGAAATCAGCACTCGATCAAATTTTGAATTTTTTTTCTTAATTATTGACATCTCTTCCAGGCCTTACGGTACGAGGACTTAGCCTTTTTTACCCTTTGACAACCTCAATTTAACGTCAAAATCAACCCTTGTGCTGAAAAGATTCGATACTAGAATACTCACCATATAGCGTTTTTCTTATCGCAAACCCCCTATATGTAGTATTTATCCACAGAGTTAGTCACAAGACGGATCTGTGGATAAGCGGGGGATATTTTTTATTTCACGGACAGGTAAAACCCACATGAATCAGAGTCTGCTGGTGACTAAGCGCGACGGTACCACCGAGCGTATCAATCTGGACAAAATCCATCGTGTTCTCGACTGGGCAGCAGAAGGACTGAATAACGTATCTATCTCCCAGGTTGAACTGCGCTCTCACATTCAGTTCTACGATGGCATCAAGACATCTGATATCCACGAAACCATCATCAAGGCTGCGGCGGATCTCATTTCCCGTGAAGCCCCGGATTATCAGTACCTCGCTGCACGTCTGGCGATTTTCCACCTGCGTAAAAAAGCGTACGGCCAGTTTGAGCCGCCAAAGCTTTACGATCACGTGGTGAAAATGGTTGAGCTGGGTAAATACGACACGCATCTGCTGGAAGACTATACGGAAGAAGAGTTCGAGCAGATGAACGGGTTTATCGATCACTGGCGCGACATGAACTTCTCTTACGCGGCGGTGAAGCAGCTCGAAGGCAAATACCTGGTTCAGAACCGTGTGACCGGTGAGATCTACGAAAGCGCCCAGTTCCTCTATATTCTGGTGGCCGCCTGCCTGTTCTCTAACTACCCGCGTGACACCCGTCTGGAATACGTGAAGCGTTTCTACGATGCGGTTTCCACGTTCAAGATTTCTCTGCCTACGCCAATCATGTCTGGCGTGCGCACCCCAACCCGTCAGTTCAGCTCATGCGTCCTGATCGAGTGTGGTGACAGCCTGGATTCCATCAACGCGACCTCCAGCGCCATCGTGAAATATGTCTCCCAGCGTGCCGGTATCGGCATCAACGCCGGTCGCATCCGTGCACTGGGTAGCCCGATTCGCGGCGGTGAAGCGTTCCACACCGGCTGTATCCCGTTCTACAAACACTTCCAGACCGCGGTAAAATCCTGCTCTCAGGGCGGCGTACGCGGTGGTGCAGCCACCCTGTTCTACCCAATGTGGCACCTGGAAGTGGAAAGCCTGCTGGTACTGAAAAACAACCGTGGCGTTGAAGGCAACCGCGTTCGTCACATGGACTACGGCGTACAGATCAACAAGCTAATGTACACCCGTCTGCTGAAAGGTGAAGACATCACCCTGTTCAGCCCGTCCGACGTTCCGGGCCTGTATGACGCGTTCTTCGCCGATCAGGATGAGTTCGAGCGTCTGTACACCAAATACGAAAAAGACGACAGCATCCGTAAGCAGCGCGTTAAGGCGGTTGACCTGTTCTCCCTGATGATGCAGGAACGTGCCTCTACCGGCCGTATCTACATTCAGAACGTTGACCACTGCAACACCCATAGCCCGTTTGACCCGGTGGTTGCGCCAGTGCGCCAGTCTAACCTGTGCCTGGAAATCGCCCTGCCGACCAAACCGCTGGAAGATGTTAACGACGAAAACGGCGAAATCGCGCTCTGCACCCTCTCTGCTTTCAACCTGGGCGCTATCAAGAGCCTGGAAGAGCTGGAAGAGCTGGCGGTGCTGGCCGTGCGTGCGCTGGATGCCCTGCTGGATTACCAGGACTACCCAATCCCGGCGGCAAAACGTGGAGCAATGGGCCGTCGTACCCTCGGTATCGGCGTTATCAACTTTGCCTACTGGCTGGCGAAACACGGTAAGCGTTACTCCGACGGCAGCGCGAACAACCTGACCCACGAAACGTTCGAAGCGATTCAGTACTACCTGCTGAAAGCCTCCAACGAGCTGGCGAAAGAGCAAGGCGCGTGCCCGTGGTTCAACGAAACCACCTATGCGAAAGGCATTCTGCCGATCGATACCTACAAGAAAGACCTGGATGCGATTTCTAACGAACCGCTGCATCTGGACTGGGAAGCGCTGCGTGAATCCATCAAGACTCACGGCCTGCGTAACTCCACGCTGTCTGCCCTGATGCCGTCTGAGACCTCTTCGCAGATCTCTAACGCCACCAACGGTATTGAACCACCGCGCGGCCACGTCAGCATTAAAGCGTCGAAAGACGGTATCCTGCGTCAGGTTGTGCCTGACTACGAGCTGCTGAAAGACAACTACGAGCTGCTGTGGGAAATGCCAAACAACGACGGTTACCTGCAGCTGGTGGGGATCATGCAGAAGTTTATCGACCAGTCGATTTCTGCTAACACCAACTACGACCCGACGCGCTTCCCGTCTGGCAAGGTACCGATGCAGCAACTGTTGAAAGACCTGCTCACCGCCTACAAATTTGGTGTGAAAACCCTGTACTATCACAACACCCGTGATGGTGCGGAAGACGCTCAGGATGACATGGCACCGTCAATCCAGGACGATGGCTGCGAAAGCGGCGCATGTAAGATCTAATGAAGGGCGGGGATATCCCCGCCTTTATTTCGTAAGACAGGACTCCAATTCATGGCATACACCACCTTTTCACAGACGAAAAACGACCAGCTCAAAGAGCCGATGTTCTTCGGGCAACCGGTCAACGTGGCACGCTACGATCAGCAAAAATATGACATCTTCGAAAAGCTGATTGAAAAGCAACTCTCCTTCTTCTGGCGCCCGGAAGAAGTTGACGTCTCTCGCGATCGTATCGATTTCCAGGCGTTGCCGGAGCACGAAAAGCATATCTTCATCAGCAACCTGAAGTACCAGACGCTGCTGGACTCCATTCAGGGCCGTAGCCCGAACGTGGCGCTGCTGCCGCTGATCTCCATTCCGGAGCTGGAAACCTGGGTGGAAACCTGGGCGTTTTCTGAGACCATCCACTCCCGCTCTTACACCCACATTATCCGCAACATCGTTAACGATCCGGCGGTGGTGTTTGACGATATCGTCACTAACGAGCAGATCCAGAAACGTGCTGAAGGTATTGCGCACTACTACGACGAACTGATCGAGATGACCAGCTACTGGCATCTGCTGGGCGAAGGCACCCACACCGTGAACGGCAAAACCGTCACCGTGAGCTTGCGCGCGCTGAAGAAACAGCTTTACCTGTGCCTGATGAGCGTTAACGCACTGGAAGCCATCCGCTTCTACGTGAGCTTCGCCTGCTCCTTCGCTTTTGCGGAACGCAAGCTGATGGAAGGTAATGCCAAAATCATCCGTCTGATCGCCCGTGACGAAGCCCTGCACCTGACCGGCACCCAGCATATGCTGAACCTGCTGCGCAGCGGTACAGACGATCCGGAGATGGCTGAGATTGCCGAAGAGTGCAAACAGGAGTGCTATGACCTGTTCGTGCTGGCCGCTCAGCAGGAGAAAGAGTGGGCAGACTACCTGTTCCGCGACGGCTCCATGATTGGCCTGAACAAAGACATCCTGTGCCAGTATGTTGAGTACATCACCAACATCCGTATGCAGGCGGTCGGGCTTGAGCTGCCGTTCAAAACCCGCTCTAACCCAATTCCGTGGATCAACACCTGGCTGGTATCCGATAACGTGCAGGTTGCGCCACAGGAAGTGGAAGTCAGTTCTTATCTGGTCGGGCAGATTGACTCTGAAGTTAACACCGACGACCTGAGCGACTTCCAGCTCTGATGAGCCGCGTAACGCTTAGCCTTTCCGGTACCGAAGTGCTGTGCCGGGAAGAACACCCTTCCCTGTTGATTGCGCTTGAGGCGCATCAGGTTGAAGTGGAGTATCAATGCCGCTCAGGCTATTGCGGCTCATGTCGCTGCCGTTTAGTCGCCGGACAAGTGGACTGGCTGACCGAACCGCTGGCCTTCATCAACGAAGGTGAAATTTTGCCCTGCTGCTGCCGGGCAAAAGGCGATATAGAGATTGAGATGTAAACCGCCCCTCCGGGCGACATAAAAAAGGGCCTTACGGCCCTTTTTCTTTTACTTCAAAAACTGCACGGCTTTATCCGGGAAATCGGTGAACAGCCCGTCCACCCCGGCCTGGTTATACAGCACGTCGTACAGCTGGTTTACGTCCGTCGCATAAGCCGGTAGCTGGTCCGCACGCACCGTATACGGATGAACCTGCATATGGCTGGCGTGCGCCTCTTTCACCATTGCCGTCAGCTTGACGTGGCCTGGCGTTGAGCCTTCCGCCACCAGCATATGGTAATCCGGTCCGATACCGTCGGCGTACTGCGCGATCTGTTTCATTGCGCCCGGCTTAAACATCCAGTCGTAGTTGTAATTCACCCACGTGCCGTCGGGCTGTTTCTCCTGAGTTTCATTCCAGTCGGTGTAGGCAATCAGCTGTACCAGATTGAGATCCATCCCTCTCTTTGGCGCCAGCTCGGTTTTAATGCGCTTCAGCTCAGCGGCGTCAAAACACTGCAGATAGACTTTGTCGCGCTTGCTGGTGTAGCCGTACTTTTTCAGCACGTCCAGCGTCTTCGCGGCAATGTCCTTCCCTTCCTGATGGTGGAACCACGGCGCTTTTATCTCCGGGTAGATGCCGATGTTTTTCCCGGTTGAGTGGTTCAGTCCCTGAACAAACTCAATCTCTTCTTCGAAGGTATGAATGCGAAAATCAGATTTACCCATCGGGAAACGTCCCGGATAGACCTGCACCTTCTTGCCGTTTTCAACCTCGAAACCCTCGGTAAACTTCAGCGAACGAATCTCATCCAGCGTAAAGTCAATGGCGTAGTAGCGACCATCTTTGCGGGCGCGGGCCGGGAAACGCTCAGCCACGTCCGTCACGCGGTCAAGATAGTGGTCATGAAGGACGACCAGCTGGTCGTCACGGGTCATCACCAGATCCTGCTCGAGATAATCTGCCCCCTGCGCATAGGCCATCGCTTTTGCCGGGAGCGTGTGCTCTGGCAGATAGCCGCTTGCGCCGCGATGGGCGATAACCATTTTCTCGTTAGCCAGCGCTGAGCCTGTCATCAGGCCCGCCAGCAGCAGGCCCGTTGCTACGTAAGTTAATTTCATCAGCCTTCTCCTTATTGACGACGCGCCTGCATTTCGGCGTGATGACGTTTTTCACCAATCATCACCACAATCAACAGCAGCACCGCCAGCACGCTACCGCCAATCATCACCATAAAGCCGCCGTCCCAGCCGAAGAAGTCAACGGTGTAGCCCACAATGGCGCTCGCCGCGACCGAACCGCCAAGGTAACCGAACAGACCGGTAAAGCCGGCCGCCGTACCTGCCGCTTTCTTCGGCGCCAGCTCCAGGGCATGCAGACCAATCAGCATCACCGGGCCGTAAATCAGGAAGCCGATGACGATCATACAGGCCATATCGATTGACGGGTTACCCGGCGGGTTGAGCCAGTAAACCACGGTGGCAATGGTCACCAGCGTCATAAAGAAGACGCCCGTCGCACCACGGTTACCCCGGAACACTTTGTCCGACATCCAGCCGCAAATCAGCGTCCCCGGGATCCCGGCGTACTCATAGAGGAAGTAAGCCCAGGAGGATTTATCCAGCGCGAAATGCTTCACCTCTTTCAGATAGGTAGGTGACCAGTCGAGGATGCCGTAACGCAGCAGGTACACGAAGACGTTGGCCACCGCGATATACCACAGCAGTTTGTTGGGCAGGACGTACTTCATGAAGATCTGTTTGGCCGTCAGCTCTTCTTCATGCTGCTCGCTGTAATCATCCGGATAGTCGTTTTTGTACTCTTCAATCGGCGGCAGGCCACAGGACTGCGGCGTGTCACGCATCAGGGCGAAAGCGATAACCGCCACCAGAATGGCACCAAAGGCAGGCATATAAAGCGCGGCTTTCCAGTCGTTAAACCACGCCATCCCCAGCAGGAACAGCAGAGGTGGAATACCGCCACCGACGTTATGCGCGCAGTTCCACACCGACACGATGCCGCCACGCTCTTTCTGCGACCACCAGTGCACCATGGTGCGCCCGCAAGGCGGCCACCCCATTCCCTGGAACCAGCCACAGAGGAACAGCAGCACGAACATCACGGCGATGCTGGAGGTTGCCCATGGCACAAAGCCCATGAACAGCATCACCGCTGCCGCCAGGATCAGACCCGCAGGCAGGAACACGCGTGGATTCGAGCGATCGGACACTGAACCCATGATGAATTTGGAAAAACCGTAGGCGATAGAGATCCCCGACAGCGCGAACCCCAGATCGCCACGAGAAAAGCCCTGCTCCACCAGATACGGCATGGCGAGCGCAAAGTTTTTACGTACCAGGTAGTACGCCGCGTACCCGAAGAAGATCCCCAGGAAGATTTGCCAACGCAGACGACGGTATAGCGGATCAATTTCTGCCTCTGGCAGACGCGCCCGATGCGGCGCAGGTTTGAAGATACTGAGCATGACAGCCTCCGTGGCCAGGTATTGAATTTACAGGGGTTTAACTGCCCCACACTCCAGAGAGGCGGCGATGTTAAGAAATCACGGTGATTGTTACTGTGAATCAACGCACAAATTGTTACAGAAATATGACAATGTGCGCAGAAAAGCGCATGGAATCACGTTTCACTTTCGAATTTCGTTCGTTTATGTTCGAAATCAAACAAACCACAGTTTTGATGTGGCTAAATGGTAAAAAACGAACACAGAGGGATAACAATGACAATTCACGATCCTCGCTACAGCGATGTGATTATCATTGGCGGTGGCGCGACCGGCGCCGGCATCGCACGCGACTGCGCCCTGCGTGGGCTGAGCGTCACGCTTCTGGAGCGCCATGACATTGCGACGGGCGCAACCGGGCGCAATCATGGCCTGCTGCACAGTGGTGCCCGTTACGCGGTGACCGACCCCGAATCCGCGCGGGAATGCATTGCTGAAAACCAGATCCTCAGACGCATTGCCCGCCACTGCATTGAACCGACCAACGGTCTGTTCATTACGCTTCCCGAAGACGATCTCTCATTTCAGCCAACCTTTGTGACCGCCTGCCGCGCTGCAGGGATTGAGGCTGACGTCATCGACCCCGAACTCGCGCGTCGCCTGGAACCGTCTGTCAACCCGGCCCTTATCGGTGCGGTGAAGGTCCCGGACGGCACGGTTGACCCTTTCCGCCTGACCGCCGCGAACATGCTGGACGCCCGTGAACACGGCGCACAGGTTCTGACCGGGCAGGAAGTGACCGGGCTTATCCGGGAAGGGAACCGCGTCTGCGGCGTACGTGTTTTTGATACGCAGTATAAGGAGCATGGCGAACTGTACGCCGCCGTGGTGGTCAACGCGGCGGGGATCTGGGGGCAACGCATCGCGGAGTACGCCGAGCTGTCTGTGCGCATGTTCCCGGCAAAAGGCTCGCTGCTGATCCTCGACCACCGCATTAACAACCACGTGATCAACCGCTGCCGCAAACCTTCTGATGCCGACATCCTGGTGCCGGGCGATACCATTTCGCTTATCGGCACCACTTCAACCCACGTGGACTATAGCGAGATTGATTACAACCGCGTGACCGCCGACGAGGTGGATATCCTGCTGCGCGAAGGGGAAAAGCTGGCTCCCGTGATGGCGCAGACCCGAATTCTTCGCGCCTATGCCGGCGTGCGCCCTCTGGTGGCGAGCGATAACGACCCGAGCGGGCGCAACGTCAGCCGTGGCATCGTGCTGCTCGACCACGCCGCACGCGATGGCCTGGACGGGTTTATCACCATCACCGGCGGCAAGCTGATGACTTACCGCCTGATGGCCGAGTGGGCAACCGATGCCGTCTGCCGCAAGCTGGGTAATAGCGAACGGTGTGTGACCGCAGAGCAACCTCTGCCCGGCTCGCGTCAGTCCACCGAGAAAACGCTGCAAAAAATCATCTCCCTTTCCGCCCCCCTGCGCGGTTCCGCCATCTATCGCCACGGAGACCGCACGCCAGTCTGGCTGGGGGAAGGACGGCTGAGCCGTAGCCTGGTGTGTGAATGCGAAGCCGTCACGGCGGGTGAAGTGCAATACGCCGTGGAGAATCTGACCGTCAACAGCCTGCTTGATTTACGTCGGCGCACCCGCGTGGGCATGGGCACCTGCCAGGGTGAGCTGTGCGCCTGCCGTGCCGCCGGGTTGTTACAACGTTTTCATACCACCACTGCCACCCAGTCGCTGGCACAACTCAGTGATTTCCTGAACGAACGCTGGAAAGGTATTCAGCCTGTCGCCTGGGGTGATGCCCTGCGTGAAAGCGAGTTTACCCGCTGGGTCTACCAGGGGCTGTGCGGTCTTGAAAAGGAGCAACAGGATGAAATTTGATACCGTGATTGTCGGTGGTGGGCTGGCGGGTCTGCTCTGTGGTATCAGGCTAACGAAGCAGGGGCTGCGCTGCGCCATCATCACCCGGGGCCAGAGCGCACTGCACTTCTCGTCGGGTTCGCTGGATCTGCTGGATGAGGCATATCGCGATGCCCTGCCGCCAGAGCATCCCTATAACCTGACGGGCAGAGACACCGTCGACCGCTTCGCCCATGAAGCCGAAACCCTTCTGGCCGAGTGCGGCGCACGGCTGCAGGGTAACGCCCGGAAAAATCATCATCGGGTTACTCCGCTCGGCACCCTGCGCTCTGCCTGGCTCAGCCCGGAAGAGGTGCCTGTTGCCCCCTTCAACGCAGGACGGGTCCTGGTCGTGGGTATTAGCGGTTTTCTTGATTTCCAGCCCCACCTCGCTGCGGCATCGCTCTGTCGCCAGGGCGTGAACGCACAAACGGCTGAGATAGAGCTTCCTGAGCTTGACGTCCTGCGCGACAACCCGAGCGAGTTTCGCGCGGTGAATATTGCCCGTTTTCTCGATAACGACGATAAATGGCCGCTGCTGTATGCCGCGCTCCGGCCGCTTGCCGAAGGTTGCGACACGCTGTTTATGCCCGCCTGCTTTGGCTTAAGCGACAACCGGCTCTGGCGCTGGCTCTCGGATCGCCTGCCCTGCTCGCTTGGCCTGCTGCCGACGCTTCCCCCTTCTGTCCCCGGCATTCGCCTGCATACCCAGCTTCAGCGGCGGTTTATCGCTCAGGGTGGCGTGTGGATGGCGGGTGACGAGGTGAAAAAAATCACCCTGACGGATGGTTCGGTGAGCGAAGTCTGGACGCGTAATCACGCTGATATTCCGCTTCGCGCGCGTTATACGGTGCTGGCAAGCGGCAGTTTCTTCAGCAACGGGCTGCTGAGCCGTCGGGACGGCATCCAGGAGGCCATTATGGGGCTGGATGTCCGGCAAACGCCCTCCCGCGCGGACTGGTATCAGAGTGATTTCTTCACCCCACAACCCTGGCAGCAGTTCGGCGTGATTGTCGATAAGCAACTGCACCCGCGACTTTCTGGTCAGCCGGTCAGTAATCTCTATGCCATTGGCTCTCTTCTGGGGGGATACGATCCCATCGCTCAGGGTTGCGGCGGCGGGGTCTGCGCCATCACGGCGCTGTATGTGGCAGAGCAAATTGGCCAGCGCATGGAGGCTGAGCAATGAACGATACCCGGTTTGAAAGCTGCATCAAATGCACAGTTTGTACCACCGTCTGCCCGGTCAGCGGTGTGAATCCGCGCTACCCGGGCCCGAAACAGGCCGGGCCTGACGGCGAGCGCCTGCGTCTTAAAGACGGTGCGCTGTACGATGAGGCGCTGAAATACTGCATCAACTGTAAACGTTGCGAAGTGGCCTGTCCGTCGGACGTGAAGATCGGCGATATCATCCAGCGAGCCCGCGCGCGTTACAGCACGCAAAAGCCGTCCCTGCGCGATGCGATCCTGAGTCACACCGACCTGATGGGCAGTGTCTCCACGCCTTTTGCCCCGCTGGTGAATGCTGCAACGTCTCTCAAGCCGGTGCGAAAACTGCTGGATGCGACGCTGAAGATAGACCACCACCGCAGCCTGCCAAAATACTCTCACGGTACCTTCCGACGCTGGTATACATCCGTGGCAGCGGAACAGGCGCAGTACACCGATCAGGTCGCGTTCTTCCACGGCTGCTATGTCAACTACAACCACCCGCAACTGGGAAAAGATCTGCTGAAGGTACTCAACGCGATGGGGACCGGCGTGCAGCTCCTGAATAAAGAGAAGTGCTGCGGTGTGCCGTTGATTGCCAACGGTTTTACCGATAAGGCGCGCAAACAAGCCAAAAGCAACGTCACGTCCCTGCGCGAGGCCATCGTTGATAAAGGAATTCCGGTACTGGCCACCTCGTCCACCTGTACCTTCACCCTGCGTGATGAGTATCCGCACCTGCTGGACGTGGATAACACCGGTCTGCGCGAGCACATTGAGCTGGCGACGCGTTTCCTGTGGCGCAAACTGGACAGCGGGCAGACGCTGCCGCTGCGGGAACTACCGCTGAAAGTGGTGTATCACACACCGTGTCATATGGAGAAAATGGGCTGGTCGCTCTATACGCTTGAGCTGTTGCGGCTCATTCCGGGGCTGGAGCTGACGGTGCTGGACTCGCGCTGCTGCGGCATCGCAGGCACTTACGGCTTTAAGCGGGAAAACTACGAAACGTCACAGGCGATCGGCGCCCCGCTGTTTCGCCAGATTGAAGAGAGCGGCGCAGACATCGTGGTCACCGACTGCGAAACCTGCAAGTGGCAGATAGAGATGTCTACCAGCAAGCGCTGCGAGCATCCGATCACTCTGCTGGCGAAGGCGCTGGGCTAAACCGTGCCGGGGCAAAACGCCCCGGCAAAGGCATCACTCAACAAACAGCGATTCGACAACATTAATCCAGCCGTGCTCGCTGGCCACCTCTTTACCCTTCAGCCAGCGGCGCAGCATGTTCAGCGCCATCATGGCGCAGACCTCCTGGCGTACCACCAGACTGTGGCGAGTAATGCTCATTTTAACCCGCAAAGCATACGTGCCTTCCGGCGTCGCCAGCGCAAAGTTGAGATGTTCCTCATCCAGCCCCCCCACAAACAGCGCCAGGCCAGCAAAATGTTTCACCCTTCTTTCCGAAGCCCAGCGCGCGGTCTGCGCCAGCGTTTCCTGCTGGAACGGCACCACTTCACTGGCCAACAGCGGCGCACTGGCGCGCGACAGCTGTAGCGCCAGCAGGCCGCCGGTGAACTGTTCGCTTAAGGTCACGCTCAGCTGGCGAGACTGCAGATGCGACGCAATCTGCGCCGGCAGCCCCTCGGTGCCTTCAAAGATCAGACTTTCACCTGCCACGCGCTGCACCTCCGGCCAGAGCGCCAGCATCGCCGCCTTCTCTGAGGCCGGTCCTGTCAGCTTGAGTTCAATGATGGGCATGGAGGAGCGGTAGCCCATTGAGACACCGGGTGGCAGGGAAAGATGATCAAGACTCTGGGCCAGATCGCTTTCGGAACGGCCAAACGTGGTCAGACGCAGGCAGAGCGGAGGCTCAGGCAGGGTAAAACGTTCGCGAAGGCGCGGCAGGATCTGCTGCTCAACCATCACTTTAAATTCTGACGGTACGCCCGGCGTGAAGAACATCAGGCAGCGGTTCAGCGTAATGGCAAACCCACACGCGGTACCCACGGGGTTATCGACCAGTTCGGCGCTGGCGGGAATTTCCGCCTGCTTGCGGTTGCTGGGTGCCATAACACGGCCACGTTCGGAGAAGAAACGCTCCATCTGCGCCAGCCACTCTTCATGAAGCACCAGCCCTTCACCTTTTGCGGTCGCGGCGGCCAGGGCGCTGAGATCGTCGCTGGTGGGACCGAGCCCGCCGTTCACAATCAACACGTCGGCGTGTTCGCTACGCTCACGCAGCACATTCACCAGTGACTCAAGATTGTCGCCCACCGTATTGCGACGCGTTAACGGTAATCCTTGCTCAAAGAAAAGATCGGCAAGCCAGGCAGCATTGGTATCAATAATTTGTCCATGCAGCACTTCGTCGCCGGTGGATAACATCTCCACGTTAATCATTGTGTTCTCCCGCTTATATGGTCAAAACACTATAGCGCAAATGGATGTCGGGAGAAGAGAGAAACTGGCGCGACAGAATGCCGCGCCGGCGTGATTAGAACCCTGCGCTGACCCCCACGTACGGGCCGTCAGCCAGTGCGTTGTCGCGGTTGCCGTCTTTACCCGCCAGGTTCAGATAGCGATAGCCTGCTTCAATCGTAATCGGACGCATGATGGTCCAGCGCGCGCCCACGTTGGCTTCTTCATAGCTGTCGATACCGCTGGAGAGCGAATCCGGTGAGTAGTAATACTCGCCGAACAGGCCGAAGCTATCACCAATTTTCCACTGCAGGCCGCCGCCTACCGCCGCCGCGTAACCTTCATCACCGTCGTTCGGGTTAGTGTAAATCCCCTTACCGCCCACGGTGGCCAGGAACGGGCCAAGCGGAATGTTCAGACCCAGGCCGAGGCTTGCCGCATCGCCATCGTCATCGTTATGTGTCCAGCCGCCGGTCATCGCCAGACCGGAGGTCTCGGTCCCAAGGCCAAAGCCGAGGTGAGTATAATCCTGACCCGCCGAGCCGTTGAAGCTGATGGCGTTCGCCGCCGAAGAAACAACCATCAGGCCTAAGCCCACTAATGCCACTTTTTTCATTGTCGTGATCCCGCACAATTTTATAGAGAAGTCCCAAAACCGCGAGATTTTAACCTGAGTCGCCCGGGGATCAAGCACTCTGCGTGCGGCAGGCGAGTAGTTTGTAACGATTTGATACCCGGTGTTTTTTTACGTGAGCAGCAGAAAACGCATTTTAACGCTCAGGCCACCCAGCGTTTCGCTGCGCGTCAGCTGCAAAGGACTTCGGTGCAGACGGGCAATATCAGCGGCCAGCGCCAGCCCGATCCCTGACCCGGCGGCATCTCCGACGTTATCCAGCCGGTGGAAAGGCAGCATCGCCTGCTGGATCTGGTCCTCTTCGATGCCCGGACCACTGTCCTCCACGCTCAGCTCAACGGCGCCCTGATCTGTTCGCAGGAACACGGTCACTGTCCCTTCTGCAGGGGTATATTTGATCGCATTCTCCAGCAGGTTGGCGCACAACTCCCCCAGCAGCACGTCATCGCCTTCGATCATGACCGGCTGTTGCCGACCGTCATAGCCCAGGTCAATCGCTTTACTGCGCGCCTGCGCCAGCCGGGAGAAGCAGCTGTTTTGCACCACCTGAACCAAATCCACCGGCGCAAACTGGCCCTCCCCCTGCTCCTTACGCTTCACCGCGGAAAGCTGCAGCAGCCGTTCGGTCAGTACAATGGTGTCATCCAGGGTCGCATTCATTGCCCGCAGGCTCTCCTGCCACAGGGCGGGATCCTGACGCGTCAGGGCAACGGAGACCTGGGTTTTCAGCACCGCCAGCGGGGTTTTGAGCTGATGCGAGGCATCCGCGTTGAAGCGTTCCTGACGCGACAGCACGCCGCGCAGCCTGTCGATATAGCGGTTGAACGCCACAATCAGCAGCCGGGTCTCAGACCAGGGCAACAACTCCGGCAGCGGCGCGAGCAGGCCTGGATCACGGCGCACCATCAGCGAAGAGAGCTGGCGCATTGGGCGCAGTACGCGACGCAACAACCACGCGGTCAGCACCAGGGTCAGCAGCACCAGCAATCCCTGAGAGACCCATGATGAAAAGAGCAACTGACTGGCGAGATAGCGGCGGGACTGGAGCGTCTCCGCGACATAAATCTCCGCCATGCCGACGATATTCCCTTCATTGACGGGCTGCAGCAGACGCGCGACACGGATCGCCTGCCCGCGGTATTCGGTGTGATAAAACCAGGCCAGCGCCGGATAGAGCGTGGTACGGGATGTTGCCGGGGGCATCCGGGGGAGATCGTCATAACCCGAGATCACCCGCCCGTCGGGATCGACCACTTTATAATAGAGCCGGTCGTTCATATTGAGTTCAAAGCTGTCGAGCACCACCCAGGGAACATTCACGCCCAGCCTGCCGTCGTGAACCTCCAGCCGTTCCGATATTGTTCGGGCAGAGGATAACAGCGTGCGGTCGTAAGCCTGCGTGGCCGCCTGCAATGCGCTGACATAGCTGTTAAATGCCGACAATCCCCACAGCAACAGCAACGGAAGCCCAAGAAACAGCAGCAGCTGCAGGTAAAGCGACTGCGGCTTAACCCACCTCATCGCCGCACTCCAGCACATAACCCAGTCCGCGAAGGGTGGTGACCCTCACGCCGCTACCGCTGAGCTTTTTGCGCAGACGATGAATATAGAGATCGATACTCTCCGGGCTGACGTCGTCATTCAGGCTAAACACCTGATCGAACAGCTGCTGCCGGGATACGGGGCGGGTCCGGCGATGCATCAACACCTTCAGCAGCGACAGTTCACGCGGCGTGAGCGACAGAGGCTCGTCGCGCAGCAGGAAAAAGCCTTCGTCGTCATATTCCAGCTCCCCAAGGCGCTGACGCTCCTGCGTTCGCCCTTCGCTTCTGCGCAACAGGGCGCGCAGCCGCGCGTCAAGCTCCTCCAGCTCAAACGGTTTCGGCAGATAATCATCCGCCCCGGCGTTGAGCCCTTTCACCCGGTCCGCCACGTTGCTGCGCGCGGTGAGAAACAGGACGGGCAGCGTCTGACCGCGTTTACGCAGACGATGCACGACCTCCAGACCGTCAAAGCCGGGCATTCCGATGTCCAGGATGGCAACCGCATAGCTTTCTCCCTGCAGCAGATGGTCGGCGGCGCGCCCGTCAGAAACGCAGTCCACGGCAAAGCCCTCCTGCACCAGCGCTTTCTCCAGCCAGTGAGCCAGCTCACGATTATCTTCCGCGAGTAAGAGACGCATATCACATCCTGTAAAGTTGGTGTCGCATTGAAAGGGAAATGAAAGGTTATTGTTTTAACAATCACGCAACGGAACCGCTACAAGGTGGTTCACATAATCAGAAAAAAGACCCGTACCCGTACTCCCGGAACTCCGGCGTGAGGATAAACGATGAAAAAACAATTACTTTCGACTCTTGCTGCAAGCGTATTGATGATAAGTGCCTCTGTCGTTCAGGCGCAGGATGCCCCGTCCCGCACCGAGTGCATCGCGCCGGCGAAACCCGGCGGCGGTTTCGATCTCACCTGCAAACTCATTCAGGTCAGCATGCTGGAGACCGGCGCTATCGCAAAACCCATGCGCGTGACCTATATGCCCGGCGGCGTGGGTGCCGTTGCGTACAACGCGATTGTCGCGCAACGCCCTGCGGAAGCCGGCACGGTGGTGGCTTTCTCCGGTGGCTCGCTGTTGAACTTGTCTCAGGGGAAGTTTGGCCGCTACGGCGTGGATGACGTGCGCTGGCTGGCAACCGTCGGTACCGACTACGGCATGATTGCCGTGCGCGCGGATTCACCGTGGAAATCCCTGAAAGACCTGCTGACCGCCATGGAAAAAGATCCGAACAGCGTGGTGATTGGCGCCGGTGCCTCCATCGGCAGCCAGGACTGGATGAAAGCCGCCCTGCTGGCACAGCAGGCGAAGGTTGATCCTCACAAGATGCGCTACGTGGCGTTTGAAGGGGGCGGCGAACCGGTGACGGCGCTGATGGGAAATCACGTTCAGGCGGTATCCGGCGATCTCAGTGAAATGGTGCCCTACCTGAACGGCGATAAAATCCGCGTGCTGGCGGTCTTCTCTGAGAACCGCCTGCCGGGCCAGCTGGCGAACGTCCCTACCGCAAAAGAACAGGGCTATGACCTGGTCTGGCCGATTATCCGCGGTTTCTTCGTCGGGCCAAAAGTGACCGATGCCGAATATCAGTGGTGGGTCGAAACCTTCAATAAACTCCAGCAGACCGAAGCGTTTAAAAAGCAGCGCGATCTGCGCGGGCTGTTTGAGTTCAACCTGAGCGGCAAACCGCTGGATGAGTACGTCAAAAAACAGGTCAATGACTATCGCGAACAGGCGAAAGCCTTTGGCCTTGCCAAATAACCGGAGGCGGTATGAGCGATCGTATTTTTGCCGGGATTTGGCTGCTGCTCTGCGTCGGTGGGATGTTCGTCGCCTGGCAGATCCACAGCGAATACAGCTATGAACCGGTGGGGCCGCGCCCCTTCCCGATGGGCATTGTTGGACTGATGCTGCTCTGCTCGGTGGCCCTGCTGCTCCGTCATCCGGATACCGTAGAGTGGCCACCGCGCCGTATTCTGCAGCGTCTGCTGGTGATGGTCATCGTTCTGCTGATGTACGCCTGGGGTTTTGAGTGGCTCGGCTTTCCGGTGGCAACCGCCATCCTGACGATGGTGATCGGCATGCTGTTTAACGCCACCCTCCCGGCGGCGGGGATTTCCGGCGCGGTAATGGGGATCTTGCTGTGGTTTGCCTTTGACCGCCTGCTGGATGTGACCTTACCGCTCGGCGCATGGTTTAATTAACGGAGCACGCTATGGATACCTGGATTTATCTCTCGCAGGGGTTCGCCGTGGCGATGACCCCCGAAAACCTGGTGATAGCCCTGATCGGCTGCTTTGTCGGGACCATTGTGGGTCTGCTGCCCGGCCTTGGGCCGATTAACGGCGTCGCCATTTTACTCCCGCTGGCGTTTGCCCTGCATCTGCCTGCGGAATCGGCGCTGATCCTGCTGGCGACGGTGTATATCGGCTGTGAATATGGCGGGCGTATTTCATCCATCCTGCTGAACGTGCCAGGCGATGCGGCGGCCATTATGACCGCGCTGGATGGCTACCCGATGGCACGGCAGGGTCGCGGTGGCGTGGCGCTGTCCATCTCCGCGGTCAGTTCGTTTTGTGGTTCGCTGATTGCCATCGGCGGTATCATTCTTTTTGCCCCTGCGCTGGCCCAGTGGTCGCTGGCGTTTGGTCCGGCAGAGTATTTTGCGCTGATGGTCTTTGCCATCGCCTGTCTCGGCAGCATGATGGCGCAGAATCCGCTGAAATCGTTTTTGTCCGCGTTGATTGGTTTAGGGTTAGCCACCGTCGGCGTGGATGCCAACACCGGGGTTTATCGCTTTACCTTTGACAGCGTGCACCTTTCCGACGGTGTGCAGTTTATCGTGGTCGTGATTGGCCTGTTCTCGGTCTCTGAAATTTTATTGATGCTGGAACATACCAGCAGCGGACAGACGCTGGTGCGTAAAACGGGCCGCATGCTTTTCAGTGCCAAAGAGGGCGCACAGTGTATCGGCGCGACGCTGCGTTCGTCGGTGATTGGCTTCTTCGTCGGCATTCTGCCGGGGGCCGGGGCCACCATCGCCAGCGCCATCACTTACATGACCGAGAAAAAGCTCAGCGGCAACAGTGACAGCTTCGGCAAGGGGGACATTCGCGGGGTAGCGGCACCAGAGGCTGCGAATAACGCCTCGGCCTGCGGTTCGTTTATCCCGATGCTGACCCTTGGCGTACCGGGTTCGGGCACCACGGCGGTGATGATGGGCGCGCTGACGCTCTATAACATTACGCCTGGACCGGCCATGTTTACCGAGCAGCCGGATATTGTCTGGGGGTTGATTGCAGCGCTGCTGATCGCCAACGTGATGCTGCTGGTCATGAACATTCCGCTGATTGGTCTGTTCACCCGGATGCTGACAATTCCCCTGTGGTTCCTGGTGCCGGCTATCGCGGCCGTCTCTGCGGTGGGGGTGTATGCGGTACACAGCACCACTTTCGATCTGGTGCTGATGGTGCTGCTTGGCGTACTGGGCTACATCCTGCGTAAGATGCACTTCCCGATGTCACCGCTGATTTTAGGCTTTGTGCTGGGAGAGATGCTGGAGCAGAACCTGCGCCGCGCCTTGTCCATCAGCAACGGCAATATGTCTATTCTGTGGGACAGCAGCGTGACGAAGGTGCTGTTAGCGATGGCCATCCTGGTGATTGTGGTTCCGCCGGTATTGCGTCTGCTGCGTCGCCGCCAGCGCAAACCGGCACCGGATATCGGTTGATTATCCTTTCAACAGACGGGTGACCCACTGTTTTAATGCCTGGCGGGAGATCTTAATCCCGCCATTTTTAAGCTCTGCCGGCAGCATCAGCCAGTGCACCGGCTGCTCAAAGCGCGCCAGTTTACCCTGCACCCATGCCGGGAAGCCGGTGATATCGGTTCCCGGTTCACACTCCACCACCGCCACCGGACGCTGACCGAACTCGGCGTCATCGAGTGGGACGATAAACGCCTGGTTTATCTGCGGATGACGGGCAATAACCCGCTCAAGGCTTTCCGGCTGGATCCCTTCGCCCCCGCTGAAAAAGAGGTTGTCCATTCGGCCAAGGATCGTCAGGCGCCCGTCATGCCATTCCCCGCGATCGCGGGTGGCAAACCAGCCCTGAGCATTGGTCAGCGGAATCAATGCACCGTCCCGCCAGTAACCTGCGGCCATACTTTGCGCTTTGATCCACACTTCACCGTCAACCACCCGCACCTCTCTGCCCGGCAACGCAGCGCCGACGTCCGGTTCACCGTCCGCCTCTTTGGCGCAAACCGTTGAGGCAAACTCCGTCAGACCGTAGCCACAGAAAGTGCGGATCCCCCGCTGGCTCGCCTGCTGAGTCAGATCAACGGGGATCGCGGCCCCGCCAAGCAGTACGGCTTTCAGCGCGACAGGCTGGTGTGCATTAAGCAGACGCCAGAGCTGCGTCGGTACCAGTGAGGCATGCGTACAGCCCTGCAGGGCCTGCGCCAGCGGCTGCTTCTCGCGGACGGTTAAGCGCGCGCCGGCCTGCAACCAGCGCCACAAAATCCCCTGCCCGGAGACATGAAACAGCGGCAGGGAGAGCAGCCAGTCGTCTTCATCGCCGTAGGGCATCAGCGAAAGCACGCCGCGTGCACTGGCAAGATGGGCGGCACAGGTATGGACCGCCGCCTTGGGTAAACCGGTTGAACCGGATGTCAGCGTCATGGAAGCCAGCCGCGATGGTTGCCACGCCACGCGACACCCGCCCGGCGCCTCGCGCATGCTGAGTGCCACCAGCCCGTCGTAGACGCCGTCCAGCACCAGGGCAAAGCGCAGCGTCATCTGCGGGAGCAACACGTCCAGCAGCGGATGCGGCAGCTGCGGGTTAACGGGAAGAATACGTGCCCCGCACTGAAGCAATGCCAGCCACGCCATCAGGGTTTGCGGGTGATTATGCGCCAGCAGCAGTACGCCGTCGCCCTCCTGCACACCCTGCAGCTGAAAGCCTGCGGCCAGTCTGTCGATGCGCGCACACAGCTGTTGCCAGCTGAGCGTCTCATCGTTCAGCCTCAGGGCCGGTTTATCAGCATACTGCGCGCACCAGTGTCGCCACGGCCAGTCGGTAAAACTCATAGCAACGGCTCCAGCCCCTCAACGTCAAGGAGCGGCAGCGTGCTGTCTGGCCACGGACGGATAAGCTGATTTTGCATCAGGTTCAGCGTATCGAGACCGGGGACAGTGTCTGGCGTTAACCAGGCGGCAATGCGCGCCAGTTGAGTTAGCCCCAGGCTGGACTCAATCGAAGAGCTAATGACCGCCGTCAGCCCGGCGGCATGGGCCGCCGCGACCTGCTCACGTACCTTAGCAAGGCTGCCGGTCAACGTCGGTTTAATGACCACCGCGCGGACACCCGGTTCGGCGACAAACGCAAAGCCGTCTTCACGCAGGCTTTCATCCCACGCGATGGCAATGCCGGTTTCACGGGCAAACGCCCGGGAATCGTCGCGGGTTTTACACGGCTCTTCCAGAAACGCGATGCGACTGCGGTACGCCGGGTTTACGTACTTCGCGAACTGCTGCGCCTTCAGCGGCGTCCAGGCGCGGTTAGCATCCAGACGCAGATGCAGGTCGGGCAATGCTTCCAGTAAGAGGTTAGCGACCATCCCATCGCGCACCGCTTCATAGAGACCGACTTTGATTTTCGCCACTTTCTCGCCCGGCATGGCGGCGAGCAGCGCAAACAGTTCATCCGGATCGCCCGTACAGAGCGGTGCCGCGCGGTAATTAGCCTCTGCAGGCAAGCTACCGTCCAGCTCCGCCAGCGCGCAGCTAATACCAAAAGCCGCGGAAGGCACCTCCGGCAACGCCGGGTTCGCGCCCTCACGCCACTCACTGGCCCACGCCAGCAATACCGCCTGCGCGTCATCCAGCGATTCAAGGCTAAAACCCGGCAGCGGCGAAATCTCGCCCCAGCCTTCCTGCTCGCCCTGCTGCAAATGCACCAGCATGCCATCACGGGTTTTTAACCGCCGTTCACGCAGCACCACGCCCGCGTCCATCGGTATCTGCCAGCGGTAAACCTGCGCGCGACGCATTACGGATTCCGTTTATATTTGCTGAAGTCAGGCTGGCGTTTTTCGTTAAAGGCGTTGCGACCTTCCTGCCCTTCTTCGGTCATGTAGAACAGCATGGTGGCGTTACCTGCCAGCTCCTGCAGACCTGCCTGACCGTCACAGTCGGCATTCAGGGCCGCTTTCAGGCAGCGTAGCGCCATTGGGCTGTTTTGCAGCATTTCACGACACCAGCGCACGGTCTCTTTCTCGAGGTCGGCAATTGGCACCACGGTGTTCACCAGGCCCATATCCAGCGCTTCCTGAGCAGTGTACTGACGGCACAGGAACCAGATTTCGCGGGCTTTTTTCTGACCGACAATGCGAGCCATGTAGGAAGCCCCCCAGCCACCATCGAACGAACCCACTTTCGGGCCCGTCTGGCCAAAGATGGCGTTCTCTGCGGCAATGGTCAGGTCACACATCATGTGAAGCACATGGCCGCCGCCGATGGAGTAGCCTGCCACCATCGCCACCACCGGTTTTGGACAGGTGCGGATCTGGCGCTGGAAATCGAGCACGTTCAGGTGGTGAACGCCAGAGTCATCCTGGTATCCGCCGTAATCGCCGCGCACTTTCTGATCGCCACCGGCACAGAACGCTTTTTCACCTTCGCCGGTCAGGACGATAACACCGATGTTGTCGTCATAGCGCGCGTCTGCCAGCGCCTGAATCATCTCTTTGACGGTCAGCGGACGGAACGCGTTACGCACCTGCGGGCGGTTGATGGTGATTTTGGCAATGCCGTCTGCGGATTTGTGGTAACGAATGTCGGAGTAACCTTCGGAGCAGTCTTGCCATTCAACCGGCGCATAGAGCATGTGTTCATCAGGATAGATCATAGAGAGTCCTTTATTCGAAGACGCAGTATCTGAGCCAGACTCGCAGCAACCGCAGCGGGGTTTTCCCGGTGGGCGTTGTGTCCGGCATGGGGGATCGCATGGCGTACGGCGTGC
This sequence comes from Enterobacter cloacae complex sp. FDA-CDC-AR_0132, assembly GCF_003010695.1. NCBI lineage: Bacteria > Pseudomonadati > Pseudomonadota > Gammaproteobacteria > Enterobacterales > Enterobacteriaceae > Enterobacter > Enterobacter cloacae complex sp. FDA-CDC-AR_0132. The sequence continues at coordinate 171,288 of NZ_CP027618.1, forward strand.
AGTTCAGCCGCAAGGGCTTTGAACTTCTCATCACGTTCACCATATAAATAATCAAAAGCGACGTTGCAGGCGCTCAGTGCCGGACGCAAATCAGACTGCACGGCCAGCGAGGTGGCCTCGAGCATCATCGCCAGAGTCGCGCCATTGTTCTGGCTACGCAGGCGAATAAGCGCCTGCCGCTGAACGTCCGTCAGGGAAGCAAATACGGGTTGTCGGTACCAGTCAGTGAAAACCACGTCGAGCGCCTCGGTACGAAAGCGCCGCGCCCAGCGGCGATCGGATGCCAGCCGCGCACTCCGCTCACCGGCGTCCTGTAGCCCGGGATGGCCGCCTTCCACAATAATGCCCTTCAGCCCCTCTGGCTGCTGGCAGGCATGGAACATCGCAATGCGGCCGCCGAGGGAGTACCCCACCAGCCAGAAATTCAGTATGTTGTAACTAAGCAGGGTTCGGGTCAGCAAATCGCTCATCTCCTCTAACCCGGTCACGCCAGTATTGCCGGAATCACCGTGCCCCGGCAGGTCGAGATACAGCTGCGGGTAATCGCTCAGCGCCGCCCCGACCGTCTGCCACTCGCGGCAATCCCCGGAAAAACCGTGCAAAAAGACCAGCCAGGGATAACCCGGCTTTCCAGCCTGCTGCACGCCCGCGAGGATCACAGGTGGCTTACCTGGGCCAGCAGGCTTTGCAGTTTCTGCGCGCCGTCAGCATCGTTCACCACCAGTTCGATCAGCGTCGCACCGGGCTGTCGCCAGGCGCTGCTGAGGGCCGCATCAAGCGCCTCCCAGCTTTCCGGGCGATGGTATTTCAGGCTGAACATTGCCGCGGCGTGTTCAAACTGCACGTTCTGGGGCATCAGATAGAAACGCTCACGTTCGCTCTGCGGGGTGGGCAGCAGGGAGAAAATCTGTCCACCGTTGTTGTTAACCACAATCAGCACAAACGGTGCCGAAACCTGACGCAGCAGCGCCAGGGCATTGAGGTCGTACAGCGCGGAGAGATCGCCGACGATCGCCAGCGTAGACTTCGCGCTGGCACGCTGTACGCCCGCCGCCGTGGAGATCAACCCGTCAATGCCGCTGGCCCCCCGGTTACTGTAGACCGGGTAACCGGCTGGCAGCTTTGAAAAGGCATCTATCAGGCGAACCACCAGACTGTTGCCGACAAAGAGCTGCCCCTGCTCGGGCAGATACTGACGAATACGGTGTGCCAGCCCGGCCTCACTGAATGCTTCGCAGCTCGCCTGGGTTAACGCCCAGGCCTGTTCCGAAAGCGCCGGGATCGCAACGGCCCAGGGCTTGCGTTTTTCAGCCGGATGGAGTGCAAGCCAGGCGTCAATCTCACTGACCAGACGACGACCACGATGGTGTGCCGGGTCGAGCCGCCCTTCCAGTGAGTCCACCAGCCAGTACTCTTCTGGATCACAGGTTGCCTGCCACTGCAGTAACCGTTTACCGGTCAGGCTTGAGCCGAGCTGGACAATAATCTGCGCCTGCGAAAGCTCGGTGACCGCCTTCGCATTCCCCAGCCAGAGGTCGGCACACGGCAGCGGCTGACCGGTCTGGGAAAGCACGTCGCCAATCAGCGGCCAGCCAAGGGTTTGCGCCCATTCCGCAACCAGCTTGCCTTGCGCGGCGCTCATGCGCCCGGCAACCACCACGCCACGCTTCTGCCGCCAGAAGAACCAGTCACGTTGTCTGGCGCTTTCAGGATGCGGTTGTGCACGCAGCCACGGCTTTTCACTTTGCCACCACTCACCCAGGGTGCGCTGCCATTCAAGACCGGTGTCATCCATTTCACCATACAGCGGTTCGGCAAACGGACAGTTAATATGCAGCGCCCCGCTGCGCAGTGTCCCGATGGCATGATCGATTGTCGAGACCAGCCAGCTTGCCGGAATATCCTGAGTAGGACGCGGTAGCGCGATTGCCTGTGAAGGATGCGAGGCAAAGATGCCCGGCTGACGAATGGCCTGGTTGGCGCCACAGTCGATAAGCTCGGGGGGACGATCCGCGGTCAGCAGGATCAGTTTCTCCCCGGTTAATCCGGCTTCGATCAGCGCCGGATAGAGGTTTGCCACCGCGGTACCGGAGGTCACAATCACCGCCACAGGCTCGTTGCTGACTTTCGCCAGCCCCAGCGCCAGATGGCCAAGCCCGCGTTCATCAAAATGAGTGTGGTGAATAAATGCCCGGTTTTCAGCGGCCGCCAGCGTCAGCGGCGTTGAACGAGAACCCGGTGCAATACACACGTGCCTGACGCCATGGCGAGTCAGGGCTTCAAGGATCACCGCCGCCCAGCGTCGGTTAAAAGAACTTACTGACATGAGATTGTCCGGTATCAAGAATGCGACACAGTATAAATAATAGAAAAAATTGGAATTTTGATATGAATCGGGATTGCGCGAATCAGTATTAATCCCTTAGGAGCAGAGAGCGCAGTCCGGCCGCTTTGTTTTCTATCTCCTGCCACTCCTGCTCCGGGTCAGAGCCGCTGACAATTCCTGCCCCGGCGTACAGCCGCAGGGCGTCTTCGTAAACACGGGCAGAACGCAACGCCACGCAGAACTCGCTTTGTTCAGGGGATAAATACCCGGCAGAACCTGCGTACCACTCGCGGTCGAACGGCTCGTTGTGGTAGATAAAGTCGCGCGCCGCCTGACGCGGCAGGCCGGCGACGGCCGCCGTGGGCTGCAGAACATGCAGGCATTGTGCATCGTCAGCGTGTTTGAGCTCGGTCCAGATACAGCGACGCAGATGCTGTACTTTACGCAGCCGTACAACCTGGGCGGGCAGCACCTCCAGCGTCTGGGTATGGTGCTGGAGCCGCTGGCAAATATCTTCCACCACCAGCATATTTTCTCGCTGATTTTTGTCGTCGTTCATCAGCCAGTCGCCCAGCCGTTCAGCCTGTTTATCATCGGTATGGCTGGCGACGGTGCCTGCCAGCGCTTCCGTGCGCAGCAGCTTGCCGCGTCTGCGCCACAGGCGCTCGGGGGTCGAGCCGAGAAACGCGTTGCTGGCATCGAATACCATGCAGAAATGGTAGCAGTTCAGGTTCAGGGCGCGGCTGGCAGCCATCAGTGCGACAGGGTTAACAGAGTGCTTAAACTGCAGGTCGGTTGCCCGGGCGAGCACCACCTTTTCAAAATCACCGCGAGCGATGGTCTGGGTTGCCTTGCGGATAAGGCGCAGCCATTCGGGTTGTTCCGGATGATGCTTTTCCTGCACAACCTCAACGGACAGCGGACGAATGGGTCTTGCCTCACCGAGCTGCTGGAGAAAATCCAGCGCGGCGCGGGCATCATCGTGAAGTGAACTGTCGCTCCACAGCTGCAGGCGTAACGTGGCCTGTCCGGCGGTACGTCGCCACAGCAGACGCGGTAAAAACAGACTGCCCTGCTCGGGATTAAACGCATTCAGGCCGCAGATACGCGTGTCACGGGCCGCATCATGCGCCTGCAAAAACTGTGAGGCAAATGCCAGAGAGGAGAAATGCGCGACGGCACCAAGCGCAGCAAGTTCTTCATCACCGTTACGCTGTTGCCAGTAAAACTGAGGATAGCAATGCTGAACGCCCAACCAGGCCAGGGGATCGAAGGCGTCGTTTAACGGGAAAGAGACGTCGAAGTGATGTAAACCGGGTGCAGTGGGTAACGCTTGCGTAAGCTGGCTACGCAGATGCTCCAGCGCGGTGGAAATCGAATTCACGCGAACCTCTCCCTGTTAAAACCGCATATTATACGGGGTACTGACCATAAATAGCAGTACCCACGTATAGGGAGTGGTTAACCGTATAAGGAACGTTAACGGCGGGCTAAAAGCAGCCCCAACACCAGCCCGACAGCTGCCCCTACCCCGATGCCTTGCCATGGTTTTTCATGGACGTAATCATCGGCACGGTATACCGCCTTTTTCGCGCGGTAGTAGTAATTGTCCGAAGCATGGCTGACGCGATTTTTAACATCATCCAGCGCTTTTTCGGCACGGGCTTTCAGCTCAATATATTTCTGATCGGCAGGGTCGCCCGACGAACGTAACACCTCTTCCAGCGTTTCGCTCAGCAAGGCCAGGTCGTCATCGATACGGGTATCCCAGGATTGAAATGACATATTTTTCTCCATGTTAGTACACCAGTCCGCTAACTATAGCCAACGACTCGCCATTACGCCTGTTTCGCTTCCCGCGCCATGCCGATGTGTGGAATACCGTCCTCATCGTACACGTCCGTCACGGGGGTAAACCCAAAATGCCCATAGAACGGTTGCAGGTGCGCCTGCGCGCCCAGATATAACGCCTTGTCCGGCCACTGTTTTTGGCACGCTTCCAGCGTTTTTTTCATCAGCTGATAGCCCAGTTTTTCACCACGCGCGTTGCCGCTGATAATCACGCGACCAATCACGACAGGCTCAAAATCGTCTTCGCTTTTCAGAATCCTCGCATACGCCACCAGCGCGTTGTCCCGCCAGCCAAGAATATGGCGATTCTCACCAATAAGATCATCGCCATCGATATCCTGATACGGGCAGGTTTGTTCAACAACAAACACTTCGCAACGCAGTTTAAGCAGCGCGTAAAGTGACGTTACCGTGAGCTCACTATGGTGTAAATCTTGCCACTGGATCATGTCAGTCTCCTTCCTGGGTTCCTCACGTTATACTAAACCCCTCCCCGTTCGGCAAAGGGCTGATTACGTTATGGAACTGATTTTTCTCGGTACGTCCGCTGGAGTGCCAACCCGATCACGAAATGTGACCGCGATTCTGCTGGATTTGCAGCACCCGACGCGGGGTGGATTATGGCTTTTTGACTGCGGTGAAGGAACGCAGCATCAGCTGTTACATACCCCGTATCATCCCGGCAAACTGGATAACATTTTCATTACCCATCTGCATGGCGACCATCTGTTTGGCCTGCCTGGCCTGCTGTGCAGCCGCTCAATGGCGGGCAATGCCAACCCGCTGACGATTTACGGGCCTGCGGGTATCCGGGAATTTGTCGACACCACGCTGCGCCTGAGCGGCTCATGGACAGATTATCCCCTGGAGGTGGTGGAGATAACCGCCGGTCTGGTGCTGGATGACGGTGTGTATCGGGTGACAGCCCAACCCCTGAGCCATCCGGTAGAGTGCTATGGTTATCGCATTGAGGAGCAGGATAAACCCGGCGCGCTCAATGCGTCGGCGTTACTGGCCGACGGGATTAAACCCGGGCCGCTGTTCCAGCGTCTGAAGCAGGGCGAAACCGTGACGCTAGAAGACGGGCGCGTCATCAACGGGCAGGATTACCTCGCCGCCCCGCAGCCCGGGAAAAAACTGGCGATTTTTGGCGACACGGCCCCGTGCCCGTCGGCGTTGCTGCTGGCGCAGGGTGTGGATCTCATGGTGCATGAAGCCACCCTCGAGGCGGCGATGGAAGAGAAAGCCAACAGCCGGGGCCATAGCTCTACGTACCAGGCGGCGCAGCTTGCGCGTGACGCGGGCGTCGGGAAACTGATCGTCACCCATGTCAGCTCGCGCTACGATGCCCGGGGCTGTGAACGCCTGCTGGCAGAGTGCCGTGAACGGTTCCAGGAATGTGAGCTGGCCGAAGATTTCGCTAAGGTCAGCGTTTAGTCCTTCATTTTTCTCTCAGAGTGCCGATAACGATTAAAAGGTCAGCATTTCTCTCGAGGGTAGAATGGATAATTTCCAGAAAGATATTGATGACAGGGCGAATCTCACCCTGTCGAACCGTTTTGAACTGTTGCTGTTCCGTCTTGGCACCTCTCTGAACGCAAATAAATCCGAGCTGTTTGGCATTAACGTCTTTAAGCTGCGTGAAATTGTGCCGATGCCAGAGTTCACGAAACCCGCCGGGATGAAATCACCGCTGATGGGCATGGTGAATATTCGCGATCAGGTTATCCCGGTAATCGACCTGGCTGCCGTGGCGGGCTGTAAGCCAACCACCGGGCTGAACATCCTGCTGATCACGGAATATGCCCGCAGCGTGCAGGCTTTTGCGGTGGAATCCGTTGAGAACATCATGCGTCTTGACTGGAAGCAGGTGCACGCGGCGGAAACTGCCGTCAGCGGGCGGTACATCACCAGTATCGCCTGTCTGGATGAGAAGACCGATACCAATGAGCTGGCGATGGTGCTCGACGTTGAGCAGATCCTGTATGACATCACCCCGGCCAACCACGACCTGCATGCCACGGATCTGAAGACCACGAAATTCCACATCAAGCCCGGTGCCGTCGCGATTGTCGCCGAAGACTCTAAAGTGGCACGCTCGATGCTGGAAAAAGGTCTGCAGGCGATGGAGATCCCGGCGCAGCTGCATATCACCGGCAAAGACGCGTGGGAGAAAATTAGCGTGCTGGCGGCGCAGGCTCAGGCTGAAGGTGTGCCGATTACCGATAAGATTGCACTGGTGCTGACCGACCTGGAAATGCCGGAGATGGACGGCTTTACCCTGACGCGTAAAATCAAAACCGATCCGCTGTTGAAAGATATTCCGGTGGTGATCCACTCTTCCCTCTCCGGCAATGCTAACGAAGATCATATTCGTAAGGTGAAAGCCGACGGTTACGTGGCAAAGTTTGAACTCAATGAACTCTCGTCAGTCATTGAAGAAGTTCTGGATCGGTCAATGAAGAAGATTGACGGTCCGCTGATTAGCCGTAAACAGCTGGCTTAACTTTCAGCAGGCTCACGCCTTCCCGACAGGGCAAGGCCGCAAGCCAACAAAAAACCCGCCGAGGCGGGTTTTTTTATTCACTGCGGTCAAACAGCAACGTGATTACATCAGCGGCATCGCGTGCTGCACGATGGTGATCAGCGGCTGTGGATAGATACCGAAGATCAGTACCAGCAGCGCGGAGATCAGTACCACGATACCACCGGCGCTGTACTGCCAGTTACGCGGCGCATCGCGGTTCAGTTGCTGAGGTGCACTCAGATACAGACTCACGGCCACACGCAGGTAGTAGTAGAGACCGATTGCAGAGCCGATAACCACGCCCGCCGTCAGCCACCACAGGTGTGCCTGCACACCCACTGCCAGCACGTAGAACTTACCGATAAAGCCCAGCGTCATCGGAATACCCGCCAGAGAGAGCATCATTACTGTCATAACGGCGGACAGAATCGGACGGTGCCAGAACAGACCACGGTAGGAGAACAGGGAATCTGCATCCGGACCACGGTACGGGCTGGACATCAGGCTCACCACGCCGAACGCGCCGAGGCTGCTGAACAGGTAACCGGCCAGGTAAACACCGACGGTCTCCATCGACATCTCACCGCTCTGCAGCGCAATCAGTGCCACCATCAGGTAGCCCAGATGGGAGATAGATGAGTAGCCCAGCAGACGTTTAATATTGGTCTGGCTCAGCGCCATCAGGTTACCGAAGATGATGGAAGCAAACGCGATGATACCCAGCACCACGCGAACCGCTTCGCTGTCACCCACCGGCGCGTACAGGAACAGACGCATCACCACCCCGAAGATAGCGATTTTGCTCGCCGTCGCCAGGAAGGTTGAGACTGGAGCAGGCGCGCCCTGGTAGACGTCTGGCGTCCACAGGTGGAACGGAACCAGAGAGAGCTTAAAGCCAAGGCCAACAATCATCATGCCCAGACCCGCCAGCAGCAGCGGTTCGTGCAGCATACCGTCGCCGAGGCTCTTGCCGAGCGCCATGAAAGAGAGGTTTCCGGACTGTGCGTACAGCAGCGCGATACCAAACAGCAGGAAAGACGACGCGGCAGCAGACAGAATGGTGTACTTGATGCTCGCTTCCAGAGAACGTTTCTGACGGAAAGCGTAACCAATCAGACCGAACAGCGGCAGAGAGATAAGCTCAATACCGAGGAACAGCGCAGCCAGATGGTTCGCATTCGCCAGCAGAATACCGCCCAGCGCGGCAATCAGTACCAGCAGGTAAAACTCTTCTTTGTTGTCGTTGTAGCCTTCCAGCCATGGGTACGCAAACGTACAGGTTGCCAGGCTCGCCAGCAGAACCAGACCCGAGTACAGCATGGCATAGCCGTCAACGCGCATCAGTGGAGTGACGTCCATCGCCCCGCCCTGGCCAACAAACCAGAGAGAGACTAATGCGGCGTTCAGACCGATGACCGACAGCGTGGCATTCAGGAAGTGATTGCGTCGCCACGCAATGGAGAGCATCACAACCACCACCGTCAATCCGACGATCAGCAGCGGTAGCAGCGCGATCAGTTGTTGTGGAGTTATTGTCATGGCGAATTACGGCCTTGTAGTAGAAGCAGAATTAACAAACCACTGCTGGATATTCCCCATCGCGGAGTGCGAGGTATCCAGAATTGGCTGCGGGAAGAAGCCCAACAGCACCAGCAGTACGACCAGCAGCAGGATGATGAACAGCTCACGCAGCGACATCCCCGGCAGTTCTTTTGCAGCAATTTCGCTCTTCGCTTTACCGAAGTAAGCGCGATGCAGCATCGCCAGCGAGTAAACGGAAGCGAACACCAGACCAAAGGTGGAGATCACGGTAATGACCGGCACCACTTTGAAGCTGCCGAACAGAATCATAAATTCGCCGACGAAGTTACCGGTGCCTGGCATACCCAGCGTGGCCACCGCGAAGAACATAGAGAGCGCTGGCAGCCATTTAATTTTGCTCCACAGACCGCCCATCATACGCATGTCACGGGTGTGAAGACGTTCGTACAGCTGACCACACAGGATGAAGAGACCGGCTGCGGACAGACCGTGCGCAATCATCTGGATAACCGCACCCTGGTAAGCCAGCTGGCTGCCGGTGTAGATGGCAATCAGTACAAAGCCCATGTGGGAAACGGAGGTGTACGCAATCAGACGTTTAATGTCGTACTGCGTGAAGGCCATCCAGGCACCGTAGAAGATACCGATCACACCAAGCCACATCGCAATTGGCGCGAACTCAGCGGACGCATTCGGGAACAGCGGCAGAGCGAAACGCAGCAGACCGTAGGCCGCGGTTTTCAGCAAGATCCCCGCCAGGTCAACGGAACCCGCCGTTGGCGCCTGTGAGTGCGCGTCTGGCAGCCAGCCGTGCAGGGGAACCACCGGCATTTTCACCGCGAAGGCAATGAAGAAGCCCAGCATCAGCAGGTATTCCACACCGTGAGACATCGGGGTCTTCAGCAGGTCTTCATAGTTGAAGGTCCAGATACCGGTCGCCGTATGGTGAACAAACACCAGCGCCAGAATCGCAATCAACATCACCAGACCGCTCGCCTGGGTATAGATGAAGAACTTGGTTGCCGCCGTGATACGCGTTTTACCGTCGGACGCCTTATGGCCCCACAGCGCGATCAGGAAGTACATCGGCACCAGCATCATCTCCCAGAAGAAGAAGAACAGGAACATGTCGATGGCAAGGAACACGCCGATAACGCCGCCCAGGATCCACATCAGGTTCAGGTGGAAGAAGCCCTGGTATTTTTCAATTTCTCGCCAGGAGCACAGTACCGCCAGAACGCCGAGCAGACCCGTCAGCACCACCATCAGCAGCGACAGACCGTCGATAGCCAGGTGAATGGTTATCCCAAAACGCGGGATCCACGGCAGAATAAATTCAGACTGCCACTGCGGAATCCCCGCAGACTGCGTCAGAGAGTAGCCACCCTGCAACCACAGTTGCAGACCAAGCGCGAGCGTCAATCCCATGGTGATCAGCGCGATCCAGCGCGGCATCTTCACGCCAAAGCGTTCAGTCTGCCAGCACAGGAAGCCGCCGATGAAGGGAATTAATATTAGCCAGGGTAGTAACATGGCGATTTACATTCCTTTTTAAGGCCCCCAGCAGGGGCCTGATTTTCAACGAATTCGAATAAAATTCACTTAACGATCAACGCAACACCATCAGCAGCGCCAGCACGACAACCGCACCGATGCTCATGGACGCCACATACCAGCGCAGGTAACCGTTCTCGCTGAACAGCAGGCCTTTACCTGCAAAGCGGGAAAGGATCGCCGGGATATTCATCAGGGAGTTCAGCGGATCGCGTTTCAGCAGCCACGCAATGCCCAGGAACGGCTTGACGAAGATCATGTCGTACAGCCAGTCGAAGCCCCACGCGTTGTACCACCAGGTCCCCAGCAGGCGGCCTGGCGCACTGTTGGCAACGGCAGTCACCAGCGTACGTTTGCCCAGCCACAGCCATGCTGCGATCAGGATGCCCGCGATAGCGACCACACCCGAGGTGATTTCAAGCGTCAGAACGCGACCGTGCTCAAGCTCGGTGGTGTCCGGCAGTACGCCCTGCAGCGGTGGCACAATCAGTGCGCCAACGAAGGTGGAGAGTACCAGCAGCACAATCAGCGGCAGGTGATGAGTAATCCCCTTCCCTGCGTGAGCGTGAATTTGTTCTTTACCGTGGAATACGATGAAAATCATACGGAAGGTATACAGGGAGGTCATGAACGCACCGACCAGACCCGCAACCATCAGATTGATATGACCATTCGCCATGGCACCGGCAAGGATTTCGTCCTTACTGAAGAAGCCCGCGGTAATCAGCGGCAGTGCCGCCAGCGCCGCGCCGCCCACCAGGAAGCAGACATAAACCAGCGGAATGGACTTACGCAGTCCGCCCATCTTGAAGATATTCTGCTCGTGGTGGCAGGCCAGAATCACGGAACCGGATGAGAGGAACAGCAGCGCTTTAAAGAACGCGTGCGTCATCAGGTGGAAAATGGCTGCGTCCCATGCCTGAACACCCAGTGCCAGGAACATATAACCAATCTGGCTCATGGTGGAGTACGCGAGAACGCGTTTGATGTCGGTTTGCACCAGCGCGGCAAAGCCTGCCAGCACCAGCGTTACCGCACCAACGATACCCACCAGATGCAGAATTTCCGGCGTCATCAGGAACAGACCATGCGTACGCGCAATCAGGTAGACCCCAGCGGTAACCATGGTTGCGGCGTGGATCAGCGCGGAGACAGGCGTTGGACCTGCCATCGCGTCGGCCAGCCATGTCTGCAACGGCAGCTGCGCGGATTTACCCACGGCACCACCCAGCAGCATCAGCGTTGCCCACCACAGCATGTCATTGCCGGCAGCGAAGTGCGCTGGCGCCAGTTCTACCATTTCGCGGAAATTCAGCGTGCCCAGTTCGTTGTAGAGAATGAACAGCGCGAAGGCGAGGAAGACGTCACCCACACGGGTCACGACAAACGCTTTCATGGCCGCTGCGCCATTCTTCGGATCGGTATAGTAGAAGCCGATCAGCAGATAAGAGCAGAGACCCACGCCTTCCCAGCCGAGATACATCAACAGCAGGTTATCGGCCAGCACCAGAACAACCATGCTCGCGATAAACAGGTTGGTGTAGGCGAAGAAGCGGGAGTAACCCTCTTCACCACGCATATACCAGGAGGCAAACATGTGGATCAGGAAGCCCACGCCGGTTACCACGGAGAGCATGGTCAGAGAGAGACCATCCAGCACCAGGTTGAAACCGATGTTGAAATCACCGACCGACATCCAGGTCCACAGCGGTACGCTGAAGGCCTGACGCCCGTTATTAAAGAAGTCGATACCCGCATACGCTGTCACCAGCGCAGCCAGACCCACAGAGCCCATGCCGACGGTAGCGGACAGATTCTCAGACCAGCGGCCACGAGAAAACGCCAGCAGCACGAAGCCAATCAGCGGAAAAATAATGGTTAAGGCAAGCATGTTCATCCACGCAACTCACTTACTGAATCGATGTTCAGGTTCTGGCGGCGACGATGGAGCTGCAGTAACAGCGCCAGGCCAATACTCGCTTCGGCAGCCGCGAGGCTGATGGCGAGAATGTACATCACCTGACCATCGGTCTGGCCCCAGTAGCTTCCGGCGACCACGAAGGCCAGCGCGGAGGCGTTAATCATGATTTCCAGACCGATCAGCATAAACAGCAGATTGCGGCGGATAACCAGACCGGTTAAGCCCAGAACGAATAAAATCGCAGCGAGGATCAGTCCATGTGTTAAGGGGATCATGCGCGTTCCTCCGTTTTTCTTTTCGCGCGGTCGTCAGTGCGGTTGCTCAGCAACTCACCAGCACGCTCTTCGCGGCCAACGTGGAAGGCAACAACCAGGCCCGCCAGCAGCAGCATAGAGGCCAGTTCAACCGCCAGGACGTATGGGCCAAACAGCGTAATACCCACCTCTTTAGCGCCGATTGGCGTGCCGTCGATGCCCTGATCATTCACGCCCAGAATGGCGTAAACAATGACCACCAGCATGATGGCCGACAGGATCGCCGGGCCAATCCAGACCTGCGGTTTTAACCACTGACGTTCCTGCTCAATTTCAGAGCCGCCCAGGTTCAGCATCATCACCACGAAGACGAACAGCACCATGATGGCCCCGGCGTAAACGATGATCTCCAGCGCACCAGCAAAGTGCGCGCCCAGCGCAAAGAACACCCCGGAAATAGCCAGCAGCGAGATAATTAAGTACAGCAGCGCATGCACCGGATTGGTGTGCGTAATCACTCGCAGCGTAGCCAGGATGGCGATAAGGCCACAGATATAAAAAGCGAATTCCATTGCCCTCTCCTTACGGTAACAGGCTCTTGACGTCGATAGGCTTAGCTTCGTTCTCTGCTTCGCCCTTATCTTTGCCGTCGATTGCCATACCCGCCATCCGGTAGAAGTTATATTCCGGGTATTTGCCCGGACCGGAAATCAGCAGATCCTCTTTCTCGTACACCAGGTCCTGACGCTTATACTCACCCAGTTCGAAGTCCGGGGTCAGCTGAATCGCCGTGGTTGGGCACGCTTCTTCACACAGACCGCAGAAAATGCAGCGTGAGAAGTTGATGCGGAAGAACTCAGGATACCAGCGGCCATCTACCGTCTCTGCTTTCTGCAGAGAGATACAGCCCACCGGACACGCTACCGCACACAGGTTACAGGCAACGCAGCGCTCTGAACCGTCCGGATCGCGCGTCAGCACGATACGGCCACGGTAGCGCGGCGGCAGATATACCGGCTCTTCCGGGTACATCCGGGTTTCGCGTTTGGCAAACGCGTGCAGGCCGATCATCCAGATACTGCGTACCTGAGTGCCGAAACCTACCAATAATTCTTTTAAGGTCATGGTCTATAGCCCCTTATGGCTGCTGCCAGAGAATGACAGCCGCCGTTACCAGCAAGTTGATGAGCGTCAGCGGCAGGCACACTTTCCAGCCGAAGGACATTACCTGGTCATAACGCGGACGCGGTAACGCTGCGCGAATCAAAATGAACATCATCATGAAGAACGCGGTTTTCAGCGCGAACCAGATGAACGGCGGTAAGAACGGGCCATGCCAGCCACCAAAGAACAGCGTTACCATCAACGCGGAAATGGTGACAATACCGATGTACTCGCCCACGAAGAACAGACCGAATTTCATACCGGAATATTCGATGTGGTAACCGTCGGCCAGTTCCTGTTCGGCTTCTGGCTGGTCAAACGGGTGACGGTGACACACCGCCACGCCCGCGATAGCAAAGGTAATAAAACCAAAGAACTGCGGGATAACGTTCCAGATGTCAGCCTGGTTGTTGACGATGTCGGTCATGTTGAATGAACCGGCTTGCGCCACCACACCCATCAGGGAAAGCCCCAGGAATACTTCGTAGCTCAGCGTCTGCGCAGAAGCACGCATCGCACCCAGCAGGGAGTATTTGTTGTTACTGGACCAGCCCGCGAACAGCACCGCATACACGGCGAGGCCTGCCATCATCAGGAAGAACAGAATGCCAATGTTCAGGTCAGCCACCACCCAGGTCGGGCTGACAGGAACAATCGCGAACGCCAGCAGCAGCGAGGTAAAGGCGATCATCGGTGCCAGAGTAAAGATCACGCGGTCCGAGAAGCGCGGGATCCAGTCCTCTTTAAAGAACATCTTGATCATGTCCGCTACCAGCTGGAGTGAACCACCCCAGCCCACGCGGTTCGGTCCGTAACGGTTCTGGAACAGACCGAGCAGACGACGTTCACCAAAGCTCATGAACGCGCCACAGGTGACGACCACCAGCAGGATAACTATCGCTTTCAGAATGCTCAGCAGGATGTCGATAAGATCCGGCGTTAACCAACTCATGCTTTTGCCTCCTGCAGATTATCAAGACGCGCACCCGCCAGTACCGGCGCGATGCCAGGCATACCCATCGGCAAACCCACCTGCCCTGCTGTCAGCCTTTCAGAGATAATCAGCGGCAAGCTGATTGTCTGGCCATCATAGCTAAAGGCGATGTTCGCACCCGCGTTAACGCCAAGCTTCGCGGCATCTGCCGGGTTAAGCTTGATGTACGGCTGCGGCATGCGGCTCTGGAATACCGGAGAACGCTGGGACAATTCGTCACTACCGAACAGATGGTAGTACGGCGCAATACGCCAGTTCCCTTCCTGCGCATGGAAGCTCGCCGGCACGGTGGTGAAGAAGTCCAGACCGGTGTCGGAAGCTTCAATCAGACGCACGCCCGGGTCACCGTGGCGCAGAGAGCCGCCCACTTCAGCCTGGAATTTGTTCCATGCCTGCGGGGAGTTCCAGCCTGGTGCCCATGCGAACGGAACCTGAGAGCGCGGTGCAGACGGCTGGTTGTTCCCTTCCATTGAGAAGGCAAACATCGTGTCTTTATCCTGCGGCTGACGAGGTTCGTGAACGCTGATGTTGGCACGCATCGCGGTACGACCGCTGTAACGGTGCGGTTCACGCGCCAGTTTCTGGCCACGAATACGGAAGCTTGCGTCAGGAGCCGCATCTTTGATGCCAGCCAGCTGAGGCAGTTTTTCCACGACCGCGTCGATAACATGGTCGAGCTGCGTCCAGTCCACTTCACGGCTCTGAACGGTGCTGTGCAGAGAGTGCAGCCAGCGCCAGCTTTCCAGCATTATGGTGTTGCTGTCGTAGTACGCCGGGTCATACACCTGGAAGAAACGCTGTGCGCGGCCTTCGTTGTTGATAACCGTACCGTCGCTTTCCGCGAAGCTTGCCGCAGAGAGCACCAGGTGCGCTTTGTCCATGATCGCGGTGCGCTGATGGTCAATAACCATCACCAGCGGCGCTTTGGAGAGCGCTGCGTCAACGCGTGCGGCAGAAGCATGGCGATGCAGGTCGTTTTCCAGCACCACAACGGCGTCAGCGGCACCGGATTCCAGTTCGCTTAACGCAGCTTCCAGAGAGCCACCGCCAATCATTCCCAGACCGATGCTGTTCACCGCACGGGCAATCATGGTCACGCCAACGTCTGCACCACGGCCTTTCAGCGCTTTAGCCACGTTCGCGGCAGCCTGAATGATCTCCGCGCTACCGGCGTTAGTCCCGGAAACAATCAGGGGTTTCTTCGCACCCGCCAGGGCCTGAACAATCACATCAACCTTGTTCTGCAGGTCGCGATCGAGACCTTCAACGGCCGGAGAATTGCTGTCCAGCGCATGAGCAATCGCAAAGCCAAGACGGGCCTGATCTTCAACCGGCGCGCAGTAGGTCCACGCCGCGATATCGTCCAGACGCGTGTTGTCGACGTTTGTCACAAACAGAGGATGCTTCGCACGCTGACCGATGTTGAGGATTGCCGCAATCTGCCAGTCAGCCACTTTCTGAGCCGCCGCCATTTCACGAGCTTTACCTTTGACCGCCTGACGAACCGCCAGGGCAGCGCGAGCGCCGGTCTGCGTCAAATCTTCACCCAGCACCAGAACCGCATCATAAGATTCAATTTCACGCAGCGCTGGGGTGTGAATACCGCCTTCACGCAGCACTTTCAGTACCAGCTGCAGACGTTCCTGCTCGCCCTGAGCGATACCGGTGTAGAAGTTTTCCGCCCCAACCAGCTCACGCAGCGCGAAGTTACTTTCGATGCTGGCGCGCGGGGAGCCGATACCGATCACTTTCTTCGACTGGCGCAGAATATCTGCCGCGCCCTGCATCGCCTGTTCAGCGTTCAGGGTGATGAAGTCATCACCACGGCGTTGAACGGGCTGACGTGGACGGTCTTTCAGGTTCACGTAGCCGTAGCCGAAACGACCGCGGTCGCACAGGAAGTAATGGTTAACGGTACCGTTATAACGGTTTTCAATACGACGCAGTTCGCCATAGCGCTCACCCGGGCTGGTGTTACAGCCCAGCGAACACTGCTGGCAGATGCTTGGTGCAAACTGCATGTCCCACTTACGGTTGTAACGCTCGGAGTGGGTTTTATCGGTGAAGACGCCGGTTGGACAAATCTCGACCAGGTTACCGGAGAATTCGCTTTCCAGCGTACCGTCTTCCGGACGACCGAAGTAGACGTTGTCATGCGCGCCATACACGCCCAGATCTTGTCCGTCTGCGTAATCTTTGTAGTAACGCACGCAGCGGTAGCAGGCGATGCAGCGGTTCATTTCGTGAGAGATGAACGGCCCCAGATCCTGGTTGCGGTGGGTACGTTTGGTAAAGCGATAGCGACGGAAGCTGTGACCGGTCATTACGGTCATATCCTGAAGGTGGCAGTTACCGCCCTCTTCACAGACCGGGCAATCGTGCGGGTGGTTAGTCATCAACCATTCCACAACGCTTTCACGGAACTGTTTGGCTTCTTCGTCATCAATCGAAATAAAAGTGCCTTCGGTGGCTGGCGTCATACAGGACATCACCAGGCGACCACGCGTGTCTTCCGCGTTTTGATATTGCTTCACCGCACACTGGCGGCAAGCACCGACGCTGCCCAGCGCCGGATGCCAGCAAAAATACGGAATATCAAGGCCGAGCGACAGACAAGCTTCCAGCAGGTTGTCCGCCCCGTTGACCTCATACTCTTTGCCGTCTACATGAATCGTAGCCATTAGCATGCTTCCAGTTGGCTCAGTCGTAACTGAGCGTTAATCAAAATTCTGTTTTACCAGCGCGCTTTCAGCAGGTTCGGCTGAATCCCATTGATGGCATGGGTATTGCTGAACGGCTGCTTGATGCCTGCTTCGAATTCGTCGCGGAAATATTTAATCGCGCTCTGCAGTGGCTCAACGGCGCCTGGTGCGTGGGCACAGAAGGTTTTCCCGGGGCCCAGGAATCGACACAGTTGCTCAAGTGTCTCGATATCGCCAGGCTGGCCTTCGCCACGTTCGATAGCACGCAGGATCTTCACGCTCCACGGCAGACCATCACGGCACGGTGTACACCAGCCGCAGGACTCGCGAGCAAAGAACTCTTCGAGGTTACGCACCAGCGATACCATGCCGATCTCATGGTCGACGGCCATCGCCAGCGCCGTACCCAGACGGCTGCCTGCTTTACCAATGCTTTCGAATTCCATCGGCAGATCAAGATGGGCCTCGGTCAGGAAGTCGGTCCCTGCACCGCCTGGCTGCCAGGCTTTGAATTTCAGGCCATCACGCATGCCGCCAGCGTAGTCTTCAAGAATTTCACGTGCAGTGGTGCCAAACGGCAGTTCCCAGACGCCAGGGTTCTTCACGCGACCGGAGAAGCCCATCAGCTTGGTACCGGCATCTTTACTGTTCGAGATGCCCTGATACCACTCCACGCCATTGGCGAGGATTGCCGGGACGTTACACAGGGTTTCGACGTTGTTTACACAGGTCGGTTTACCCCAGACGCCAGAGCTTGCCGGGAACGGTGGCTTGGAACGTGGGTTCGCACGGCGGCCTTCAAGGGAGTTAATCAGTGCGGTCTCTTCACCACAGATATAACGCCCTGCCCCGGTGTGCACGAACAGCTCGAAGTCGAAACCGGTGCCAAGGATGTTTTTACCCAGCAGGCCCGCTTCAGTGGCTTCGGCAATCGCGCGACGCAGGTTTTCAGCCGCTTCGATGTATTCACCGCGCAGGAAGATGTAACCCCGGTACGCTTTCAGCGCGAACGCGGAGATCAGCATGCCTTCCACCAGCAGGTGCGGCAGCTGTTCCATCAGCAGGCGGTCTTTATAGGTGCCCGGTTCCATTTCATCAGCGTTACACAGCAGGTAACGGATGTTCATGGATTCGTCTTTTGGCATCAGGCTCCACTTCAGACCGGTGGAAAAGCCTGCGCCGCCGCGCCCTTTCAGGCCAGCGTCTTTAACCGCACTGACGATATCGTCCGGTGCCATGCCGCCCAGGGCTTTACGCGCACCGGCATAGCCGTTTTTGCTCTGGTATTCGTCGAGCCATACCGGCTGTTTGTCATCACGCAGACGCCAGGTCAGTGGATGAGTTTCAGCAGTACGAATTACAGTTTTCATTTGTACTGCTCCAGCAGGTCAGGAATGGCTTCCGGCGTCAGATAACTGTGAGTATCCTCATCAATCATCATGGTCGGCCCCTTGTCGCAGTTCCCCAGGCAGCAGGTTGGCAGCAGCGTAAAGCGGCCATCGAACGTGGTCTGGCCTGGCTTGATATTGAGCTTTTTCTCAATCGCTGCCTGAATGCCCTGATAACCGGTAATGTGACAAACCACGCTGTCACAGTAGCGGATCACATGGCGACCCACCGGCTGACGGAAGATCTGGCTGTAGAACGTGGCTACGCCTTCTACGTCACTTGCCGGAATGCCCAGCACTTTTGCGATCTCATAGATCGCCCCATCCGGCACCCAACCACGCTGTTTCTGAACGATTTTCAGCGCTTCAATGGACGCCGCACGCGGGTCTTCGTAGTGGTGCATCTCGTGCTCAATAGCAGCACGTTCTGCTTCACTCAGCTCAAAAGCCTCGGTTTGTGGTTGTTGATTCTCGTGCATAATTAGCGGTCCACATCTGACATAACAAAATCGATACTACCCAGATACACAATCAGGTCGGAGACCAGACTGCCGCGGATGGCGGACGGGATCTGCTGCAGGTGCGCAAAGCTTGGTGTACGCACGCGGGTACGGTAGCTCATGGTGCTGCCGTCACTGGTCAGGTAGTAACTGTTAATACCCTTGGTCGCTTCAATCATCTGGAAGGATTCTTGCGCCGGCATGACCGGACCCCAGGAAACCTGCAGGAAGTGGGTGATCAGGGTTTCGATATGTTGCAGCGTGCGCTCTTTCGGCGGCGGCGTCGTCAGCGGGTGATCCGCCTTGAACGGGCCTTCCGGCATGTTGTTGAGGCACTGCTCAAGGATGCGCAGACTCTGGCGCAACTCTTCAACTTTCAGCATCACGCGGGTGTAGCAGTCGGAAACACCGCCGCCAACCGGGACTTCGAAGTCGAAGTTTTCATAGCCAGAGTAAGGACGGGCTTTACGCACGTCGAAATCAATACCGGTTGCGCGCAGACCCGCACCTGTCGTACCCCACTCCAGCGCTTCTTTCGCACCGTAGGCTGCAACGCCCTGGGAACGGCCTTTCAGGATGGTGTTACGCAGTGCGGCTTTCTCGTAAGAAGCCAGACGTTTTGGCATCCAGTCGAGGAATTCACGCAGCAGACGCTCCCAGCCGCGCGGCAGATCGTGTGCCACACCGCCGATACGGAACCAGGCCGGGTGCATACGGAAACCGGTGATGGCTTCTACCAGATCGTAGATTTTCTGACGATCGGTAAAGGCAAAGAAGACCGGGGTCATCGCGCCAACGTCCTGAATGAACGTGGAGATATACAGCAGGTGGCTGTTGATACGGAACAGTTCGGAGAGCATCACGCGGATGACGTTAACGCGATCCGGTACGGTGATACCTGCCAGTTTCTCAACGGCCAGCACGTAAGGCATTTCGTTTACGCAACCGCCGAGGTACTCGATACGGTCGGTATACGGAATGTAGCTGTGCCAGGACTGACGCTCGCCCATCTTCTCAGCACCACGGTGGTGGTAACCGATGTCCGGTACGCAGTCGACAATCTCTTCGCCATCAAGCTGAAGAATAATACGGAAAGCACCGTGCGCAGAGGGGTGGTTTGGACCGAGGTTGAGGAACATGAAGTCCTCGTTTTCCGTCCCGCGTTTCATGCCCCAGTCTTCCGGCTTGAAGGTCAGCGCTTCCATCTCCAGATCCTGCTTGGCTTTCGTCAGCTCAAACGGGTCGAATTCAGTCGCACGTGCCGGATAGTCTTTACGCAGCGGGTGGCCGGTCCACGTCTGCGGCATCATGATGCGCGTCAGATGCGGGTGGCCGTCGAAGGTCATCCCGAACATTTCCCAGGTTTCACGCTCATACCAGTTAGCGTTCGGGAAAAGTTTAGTGATCGTCGGCAGATGCATGTCGTTTTCAGACAATGCCACCTTGAGCATGATATCCGTATTACGGTCTATTGAGATCAGGTGGTAGAAAACGGAAAAATCCGCAGCAGGGAGACCCTGGCGGTGCGTACGCAGACGTTCATCCATGCCGTGTAAGTCAAACAGCATGACGTAAGGTTTTGGCAATTTCTTGAGGAAATCGACCACTTCCAGTAATTGCTCACGCTTCACCCAAACAACGGGTACCCCGGTGCGGGTCGCCTGAACAGTAAAGGCATCCGGCCCAAAACGGTTGCGCAGTTCGCCAATGACAGGGTCATCCAGATGATCCCGTGTTTGCCAGGCGGCTTCTTGCGCGGTTAAGTCGGTCATATTGTTCACCATTGCAAATGGTCCGTGGTGACTGTAGGGCGTGGCTTCGCGCTATTTGAGTAGTGATATGCGAAGGTTTACTCCATGCCCACAGGCGCAAATTAAATTTCGTCAGGCGTACGCAGATTGGTTACTGCAATACGTTCGCCGCGTTTACGCTCGCGCTCAGACTGCATGTTGGCGCGGTAAACACCCTGATCGCCAACCACCCAGGAGAGCGGACGACGTTCTTTACCGATAGACTCCTGCAGCAGCATCAGCGCCTGCATGTAAGCTTCCGGACGCGGCGGACAACCCGGGATGTAAACATCCACTGGAATAAACTTATCTACGCCCTGTACGACGGAATAAATGTCGTACATACCGCCAGAGTTTGCACATGCGCCCATGGAAATAACCCATTTTGGCTCCAGCATCTGGTCATACAAACGCTGAATAACAGGTGCCATCTTGGTAAAGCATGTACCTGCCACCACCATCAGGTCAGCCTGACGTGGGGAAGCACGCAGTACCTCTGCCCCAAAACGCGCAACGTCATGCACCGCAGTGAATGACGTCACCATTTCAACGTAGCAGCAAGAAAGGCCAAAGTTGTAAGGCCAGATGGAGTTCTTACGACCCCAGTTGACCATATCGTGCATGGCATGCTCGAGTTTGCCCATGTACACGCTTTTATTGACTTCTTGCTCCAGGGGGTCGGTTACGATCTCCTGTTTTTGCAGGGGGTAACGGTCATTCTCACCGTTAGGATCTATGCGGGTGAGCGTATAATCCATCTTATTGCCTCGCTGTTACTGCTGACGATTAGAGATACTGTTTTCCGGGTTGATGTGTTCACGACGTGAACGCGCAGGCGTCCAGTCAAGCGCGCCAATACGCACCAGATAAACCAGACCGGCCAGTAACACTAAAATGAAAATTGCGGCCTCGACAAAGCCCACCCAACCACTTTCGCGGATGGAAGTTGACCATGCGAAAAGGTAAAGCGCTTCCACGTCAAAGATGACGAAGAACATGGCTACCAGATAGAACTTGGCAGACAGGCGTAAGCGAGCGGAACCTACTGAATCAATACCTGATTCGAAAGGTGTGTTCTTGTGCCTTGCACGGGCGCGACCGCCCAGGAACCAGCCGCCGACTAACATCAGGCAGCACAGGCCAATGGCTACAATAAGAAAGATTGCGAATGCCCAGTGATGAGCGATGACTTCTGTGGATGTTGACATACTCATTGCTTACTCATCAAAAGTGATACCTACGACACTGCTCTTGCTGGCAGATGGGCATCACATCGATTCATGGGGAGGAACGAAAAACCTTACACTAACTGTCAGAAATGAGACGTAGACAGCAAAATGATGGGGTTTTTTACTCCTTTCTATAACCTTTTGTCAACTTTAACAAAGGTTTCTTCACATTAAATTACATCGAGCGATTCTCATTAACATTTGGTGCCCTTTAACCCTGGTGGGTACCTGAGTTTACGTCAAATGCATGTTGTTGAATCGTGTCCGTTTTGGAAGTAAAAAAAATAACCCTCCTATTTTGACAGGATTTGCCAACGATTCCTCCCCCCAAAGAGGAGTATTTTCTTGATCTGAGACACGCTTTTGTTAATTCACCCAAAAAACCAGCAACATATTTCCTGTTTTATTAACATCGAGGCGAGCTGGAGGGAGACTGAACGGGAAACGCACAACATTTGAACAAAAGCATTTATCTCACTGATAAATAGACACTATCCTAAAAATCCACGCGGTGATCGCGGGTATTACTGCCAAAAAAAAGCCACTGCAGGCGAAAATCGCGTGAGTGGCTTTTTTTTACATTTACAAATTGTTACCAGAATTTTGAGCTGTCGATCACTCAAAGTCCCCTTCAACGATCAGGGAATCATCCCCCCCTTCGGAGGTAACATGTTCGAACTGCCATGGATTATGGTAGTTTTCCATCGCCTCGAACACGACTTTCGCCAGTTCGTTATTGCTGGACGTATTGTGGCAGAGCAGATACTCCGTATCAGGCAAAGCAGGAAGACCATCTGATTTACCCAGTACGCGCAGATCCGGGCTCATCATTTCTACCGGACGGGCCGTTACTCCAAGCCCCGCTTTCACGGCAGCACGTACCGCTGGCAATGTGGAAGCCACATAAGCCAGACGCCATGGAATATTGGCCTCATTGAGCGCCGCCAACACCATATCGCGGAACGGACTCGGATCATCCAGTAATACCAATGGAATTGGCTCACCTTTTTGCAGCACATATTCAGCGGCGCAATACCAATGCGTCGGAGACGTGCGCAACGTCAGGCAATTAAATTGCCCTGGACGGTGCGTGGTCACCACCAGATCGACCTTATTCTCATTTAACATCTCAATCATAAAAGCATTTCGTTTTACGCTAACGTCCAGCGCAAGCTTCGGATAAACCGAACTAATTCGATTGAGAAGAAATGGCAATATTGTGTCTGCTGACTCATCAGACGCACCTAACGTTAGCACCCCTTGCAGGTTGCTATACATTAATGACATACATGCTTCGTCATTAAAGCGAAGTATTTTCCTGGCATAACCCAGAAGCTGAATACCGTGTTCCGTTAAGAGCTTATTACGCCCGTGACGGGCAAAGAGCTCTTTACCAACCAGTTGTTCCAGCCGTTGCATTTGCTGGCTAACGGCGGACTGGGTTCGGCAAACGGCGGCAGCAGCAGCTGCAAAAGTGTTGAGATCGGCGACCGCAACAAACGTTCTCAGCAGATCGAGGTCGAGATTCATTATCGGACGATTTGCATTTATCATATCTTTTCACTTTCAGGTTGCTCGTGCGGAGCTGCCCGGGTTGAAGCTGTGTGTGTAACAGTTAAGCAATTCCCTCTGAAGGTTTTCCCTCGCATCCCGGCCCGGCAGACTGCCTGACAGATAGTTATTGTGCTGTTTTAATATCAACAGTCAGAAAGCACGTTTCATGACGTTATTTTTATTCTCTTAAACGTTCAGGATATTTAGATGTTTGCAGGTTTATGTAAATTCCATTAAGGGTGATACACCCTTTCTGCCATCTTTCTCGCAGTGCTGTCAACGTAGCAGGAGATGTTTAACCCATTCCGGCCAGAGATAACTCTAACAATAACAATCAATTAATTCAGAAAACCTGTTCCACAAATACAAAACATATGTATCTGTGCCCAGCTTTCCTGAAAGACATCTTAACCCAAATCCACTTTATTTATAAGTCTTATTGCAATATTGAGGATTTATGAGGGTTGTTAAGCTTCTCAACTAATTTTATTAAAATTAACTAAAGTTGCATTTTGTTGGTTAATAATAAATAAATTTTAATTTAGATTAAGGCCATTCATTAATAACACTTAACATTAATTTCACATGAGTAACTTTTAGCCAATGCACACTATTACAACCCCACGTAACGAAGCATTCAGGTTTTACGAAAGGTCACTCAGCGTAACTGCCACGCAGGTTGCGGATATTATTTATTTTTATCAGAACAATATACAACATTTATATTATTTAACAGCACAATAAACCTACTTTCACACCATTAACCTTACTTTACGTCAGTTAAATTGTTCGCTGATAGCGAAAAAGATTCACACCATTTTCATTCACTCCACAAAATCTTCTCCTGCCCGCCCTTCAAAACGCAGCGAGGGGGGAGTACATTATTCCGTGCTGACTTCCACGGCAGGGAGTGGCAACAATCGCGAAAAGGTTAAAGGTTCATGTCCCCTATCGAAAAATCCAGCAAGCTAGATAACGTCTGTTACGACATCCGTGGCCCGGTTCTGAAAGAGGCTAAACGCCTTGAAGAAGAAGGCAATAAGGTTCTAAAACTCAACATTGGTAACCCTGCGCCATTTGGTTTTGAAGCGCCGGATGAAATTCTGGTTGATGTGATCCGCAACCTGCCTACTGCGCAAGGCTATTGCGATTCAAAAGGACTTTACTCCGCACGAAAAGCCATCATGCAGCACTACCAGGCGCGCGATATGCGTGATGTTACCGTTGAAGATATCTATATCGGCAACGGTGTCTCTGAGCTGATCGTGCAGGCCATGCAGGCGCTGCTGAACAGCGGTGACGAAATGCTGGTTCCCGCGCCGGATTATCCGCTGTGGACGGCGGCCGTATCCCTGTCCAGCGGTAAAGCCGTGCACTATCTTTGCGACGAGTCCTCTGACTGGTTCCCGGATCTCGATGATATTCGTGCGAAAATTACCCCACGCACGCGCGGCATCGTTATTATTAACCCGAACAACCCAACGGGCGCGGTCTACTCAAAAGAGCTGCTGATGGAGATCGTGGAGATCGCCCGCCAGCACAACCTGATCATCTTTGCCGACGAAATTTACGACAAGATCCTGTATGACGCGGCGCAGCACCACTCTATCGCCGCACTGGCTCCGGACCTGCTGACCGTGACTTTTAACGGCCTGTCTAAAACCTACCGTGTGGCCGGTTTCCGTCAGGGCTGGATGGTCTTAAACGGCCCGAAAAAACATGCGAAAGGCTATATTGAAGGGCTGGAAATGCTCGCCTCTATGCGTTTATGTGCCAACGTGCCGGCGCAGCATGCTATCCAGACCGCACTCGGCGGCTATCAGAGCATCAGCGAGTTTATCGTGCCAGGCGGGCGTTTATATGAGCAGCGTAACCGCGCGTGGGAGCTTATCAACGATATTCCAGGCGTCTCCTGCGTGAAGCCGAACGGCGCGCTCTACATGTTCCCGAAAATCGACGCGAAACGCTTTAATATTCATGACGACCAGAAGATGGTGCTCGATTTCCTGCTGCAGGAAAAAGTGCTGCTGGTTCAGGGTACCGCCTTTAACTGGCCGTGGCCGGATCACGTGCGTATCGTTACCCTGCCGCGTGAAGATGACCTCGAGATGGCCATCAGCCGCTTTGGACGTTTCCTCTCAGGTTACCACCAGTAATCTTAAAATCAGGCTACTTCGGTAGCCTGATTTGCATCTTGCCTCCCCTCCCCGCACAATGAAGTCTGTCGCAGTGAAGACAAAAGGTAACCTATGAGTCAGAGTCATTTCTTTGCCCACCTCTCCCGCCTTAAACTGATCAACCGCTGGCCGCTGATGCGCAATGTCCGCACCGAGAATGTGTCGGAGCACAGTCTGCAGGTTGCGATGGTCGCTCACGCTCTGGCTGCCATTAAAAACCGGAAATTCAACGGGCAGGTTAACGCTGAGCGTATTGCCCTGCTGGCGATGTATCACGATGCCTCGGAAGTGCTGACCGGGGATTTACCGACACCCGTGAAATATTTCAACTCGCAGATAGCCCAGGAATATAAGGCCATTGAGAAGATTGCTCAGCAGAAACTGATCGACATGGTGCCGGACGAGCTGCGCGATATTTTTGAGCCGCTGATTGATGAGCATCAGTACACGGAAGAGGAAAAATTACTGGTTAAGCAGGCGGATGCGCTATGCGCTTACCTGAAATGTCTGGAAGAGCTGTCCGCGGGGAATAACGAATTTCTGCTGGCGAAAACGCGTCTGGAAAAAACGCTGGAATCACGCCGCAGCGAAGAGATGGATTATTTCATGCAGGTGTTTGTGCCGAGCTTCCATTTGTCGCTGGACGAGATCAGTCAGGACTCCCCTCTCTGACGGTATGCCGGGTCGCGACATCGCTACCCGGCATTAGGGTTTAAAACGGGAACAGTACGGGAATCAGTATCACGCACACCACCATCACCAGCACGGTGAAGGGCACGCCTATCTTCACAAAATCACTGAATTTGTAATTTCCCGGGCCAAGCACCAGCGTATTGACCGGTGACGAGACCGGAGTCATAAACGCTGCAGATGCCGCCATAGCGACGATCATGGCAAACGGGTACGGCGAAACCCCCATTGATTTCGCCATCGCCAGTGCAATGGGTGCCATCAGGACGGCCGTGGCCGTATTGGAGATAAACAGGCCTATCGTGGCGCACATGATAAACAGGCAGACCAGCATCATGTAAGGCCCGTATCCACCGCCTGCGTCCATGAGTCCCTTGACGATCAAATCCACCCCACCGGTTTTTTGTAACGCCAGGGCAAAGGGCATCATCCCGACAATCAGAATGATGCTCGGCCAGTGAATGGCTTTGTAGGCGCTTTCGGCATCAATACAGCGGAATTTCCCCATCAGAAGACAGGCGATAATGGCCGCAATGGGGTTTGGAATTTCGTCAGTCAGCATCAGTGCGACCATCAACACCAGGCAAAAAATCGCATGCGGTGCCTGGCTGTGCGCCGGAGAAGCATCGCTCTCTTCAACCGGCATATTGAGTACCACAAAGTCGCGGCCTTTCTGCCCGAGCTGACCGATCAGTTTCCAGTTGCCGACGACCAGGAAGATATCACCGAGCAGGATAGGCTCATCCACTACCGCCCCTTCCATCGCCACGCCATCACGCTTTAAGCCCACCACGTTTAGCCCATAGCGGGTCCTGAAGCCGATTTCGCGCACGGTTTTACCCAGTAATTCTGATTCCGGGATCAGCGACACTTCGGCCATGCCGACATCCAGCGCCTGGTCTGAGAAATACTCCCCACGTAGCACCATGGGTTCCAGCAACTGTTCACTGCAAAACTCGCGCAAATCGACATCGGCGGTGGACATATCAATCAGCAAAACGTCGCGTGCACGGAATTCCGACACCCCGTTGACGTTAACAATCACCCGCCGAAAACGACGCCAGCGCTCTACACCGATCACGTTCGCGCCATAGCGCTCGCGCAGCTTCAGGTCGTCAAGACGCTGGCCAATGAGGGGCGAGCCGGGGCGGATAGCCAGACGGCGCGCCCGCCCGGTCAGACGGTACTCTTTGATCAGATCGCGGAAGGTCCGTCGTTTCCAGCCGTCTTTGCTTTTATCCTGTTTTTCCCCCTTCAGGGCAAAACGGGTTAACAGCATGTAGACCACGCCCAGCACCAGAATCACCAGTCCAAGTGGGGTCACGCTGAAAAAGCTAAAGCCTTCAAACCCTTCGCGGATTAGCTCACTGTTGACGACCAGGTTCGGCGGGGTCGCCACCAGCGTCATCATCCCGCTGATAAGACCGGCAAAGCTCAGAGGCATCATCAGGCGCGACGGCGAGGTTTGCATCCGCATGGAGACGCTCAGCACCACCGGGATAAAGATGGCGACGACGCCCGTGGAGCTCATAAAAGCCCCCAGCCCGGCAACCGTCAGCATCAGGTAGATCAACATTTTGGTTTCGCTGTTGCCGGCCACCTTGACCAGCCACGACCCCATAATGGTCGCCACGCCAGTGCGCACCAGTCCGTCGCCAATAATAAACAGGGCGGCAATCAGGATAACGTTGGGATCACAAAATCCGGAGAAAGCCTCCGGCAGCGTGAGCGTACCGCTCAGCACAAAGGCAACGATGACAAACAAGGCGATGGCATCCATGCGCACCTTGCCTGAGGCAAAGAGAAGGATGGCGATTAAAAGCAGGCTCAGGACCCAAATCAGTTCACCGTTCACAACATATCCTTGTCAGTGGAGGAGACAAAATTTTGCCATAAAAAAGCCCCAACAATGTGGGGCTAAATCATGGGATTACATTTTAAGCGAGACGGTTACAACTCCGTCCGGTGCCTTCGCAACGTTAATCGCCGTCAGCGTGTTAAGCACCAGATCCGCCTCGTTCAGGCGGGGTGAACCCGCCGGAACGTTAACGGCGATAACGTGGCTTCCGGCGTTCAACCCCGCCAGGACGCCTGCTGCAGCATCCTCCACCACCACGCAATCGGCTGGTGCCAGGCCAAGCAGTTCGGCACCGAGTAAAAAGGCATCCGGTTCAGGCTTGCCGCGCTTCACGCGCTCTGCCGTGATAAACACTTCGGGCGTCGGTAACCCTGCGGCCTTGTGGCGGGCATGGGCAACGGGCACCGAGCCGGAGGTGACGATCGCCCACGGGATTTGTGCTTCGTTCAGATGTTCAAGCAGTTCACGCGCCCCCGGCAGCGCTGTGATGCCATCCGTGTCGGTGGCTTCAATGTGCTCAAGATAGCTGAACTCCGCCTGAATCTCTTCCTCAGAACGTCCTGCTAAGAAGTGCCGCAATGAGGTTATGGCCTGTTTGCCATGGATAAAATTCAGTACTTCCTGATGGTCAATGCCATGTCTGTCCGCCCAATGGCACCATGAACGCTCCACAACCGGCAGCGAATCCACCAGCGTACCGTCCAAATCAAACAGAAAACCTCTACACTGCACAAGCACCTCCGTCAGGCATTAATAATTTGTTGAATCTCATTGTTACTTAAATGGTACTGGCGCGGGCAGGCGTGCCAGACGCTCAGCATGCGCTGATATTTTTCCCACATTGGGGTCTGCGCATTGAAGCCGTGTGTGCCCGCGTCAAAATGGGTATAGCGCCCTTCCGTGTTCACCATAAAACGCACATAGCTCAGATAACGCGCTTCCGTTGCGGCATCAAAGCCCAGGAAGGTGACGCGACGTTCGTCAATGGACTGCTGATCTTTGAGATTGGTCCAGGAAACATGCAGGGCGTGATACATCTCCATAATGTCGATCACGGTGCGGCAGGTTTCTTCTTTCATCTCACCAAACTCACGGTCCAGTTCACGCATCTGCAAACCAAAGCCACGTTCGACGATTGTCTGCAGGCGGCTGTAGCGCTCAGCGTTATCGGGATCAAGCATAGTCATCATTTTGTACTGGTTGGACAAAATCAGACGTTGAGCATGGGTCATTTCCATCTTTCGACTCCTGTAGCGCATTGCACTGTAAAAAAAAGACACGGTAACGGTGAGTTACTGTGCCTTCTTTTATTCGTCGTTTCGATGATCAATCACAAGTCATCGAGGAATGTTTTGTCGAGTTGCTTAAAAGCGCGCTTGAGCGTGTCAGCCAGCGCCTGGTAATCGGGCTTGCCTTCGACCGGGGCAAGCGCCTGCCCGGCTTCCTCCAGTTTCCCGCGAACTTCATAAAACCAGTGTAAAATAGAAGGCGGGAGTGGCGTGATAGAACGTTTACCTAACCACCACAGACCCTGCATCGGCAGACTTAACGCGAAAAGTGCCGTCGCAACGGCCGGGCCAAGCTGCCCGCCCAGCGCGATTTGCCAGCAGAGCGTAAAGATGGCGACAGGTGGCATAAAGCGAATCGCATAGCGCGTGGCGCGGATCGTGCGATTCTCAATAAACATGGGCGCAAGGCGCTTTTCCATTGGCCACGTCTTTGCGTAATGCTGTCCCCGACGAAACAGACTGAAAAAATTCACGGACGGGTTCTCTGGTGTCGACATGGCTGTACCTCAACTTCACATATAAAAATTAAAATTTTCGCGCAAAACCACAACAGGCTATGACAACGTTCAAAATATTTTGTCATCAGCACCCCGTATCGGGTATTCTGTGCCAGCCTGATAGGCCCTTAGACGAGAACCATTAACTCGTCAAATTATCGCATATTATGCCATTGGCTGAAAAATGTTCAAAATGGCATAAAATCATATGTATTTCTTCCATCATGCCACAATGTTCGTTTGGCATGATGTTAATCATAAATGTCTGAGTCATTATGCGTTACGCTTTTAGACTCCCTGACGTTTTTTTAGCCACGTATCAATAATAGGTACTTCCATGTCGAGTAAGTTAGTACTGGTTCTGAACTGCGGTAGCTCCTCACTGAAATTCGCCATCATCGATGCGCTCAACGGTGACGAATACCTCTCTGGTTTGGCCGAATGTTTCCATCTGCCTGAAGCACGTATCAAGTGGAAGATGGACGGCAGCAAACAGGAAGCGGCTTTAGGTGCAGGCGCCGCTCACAGTGAAGCGCTGAACTTTATCGTTAACACTATTCTGGCACAAAAACCAGAACTGTCTGCTCAGCTGACTGCGATTGGTCACCGTATCGTCCACGGCGGCGAAAAATACACCAGTTCCGTCGTTATCGACGAAACGGTTATTCAGGGCATTAAAGACTCTGCCTCTTTCGCACCGCTGCACAACCCAGCTCACCTGATCGGTATCGCTGAAGCGCTGAAATCCTTCCCGCAGCTGAAAGACAAAAACGTGGCTGTGTTCGACACTGCGTTCCACCAGACCATGCCGGAAGAATCTTACCTCTATGCCCTGCCGTACAGCCTGTACAAAGAGCACGGCGTTCGTCGCTACGGCGCGCACGGCACCAGCCACTTCTATGTGACTCAGGAAGCCGCTAAAGTGCTGAACAAGCCGGTTGAAGAAGTTAACATCATCACCTGCCACCTGGGCAACGGTGGTTCTGTTTCTGCCATCCGCAACGGTAAATGTGTTGATACATCCATGGGTCTGACCCCGCTGGAAGGTCTGGTGATGGGTACCCGTTCCGGTGACATCGACCCGGCTATCATCTTCCACCTGCACGACACCCTGGGCATGAGCGTTGATCAGATCAACAAAATGCTGACCAAAGAGTCTGGCCTGCTGGGTCTGACCGAAGTCACCAGCGACTGCCGTTATGTTGAAGACAACTACGCAGAAAAAGCAGACGCTAAACGTGCAATGGACGTTTACTGCCACCGTCTGGCGAAGTACATCGGCTCTTACACTGCGCTGATGGACGGTCGTCTGGACGCGGTAATCTTCACCGGTGGTATCGGTGAGAACGCGGCAATGGTTCGTGAACTGTCCCTGGGTAAACTGGGCGTTCTGGGCTTCGAAGTTGACCACGAGCGTAACCTGGCTGCCCGCTTCGGCAAGTCTGGCTTCATCAACAAAGAAGGCACCCGTCCGGCTATCGTTATCCCAACTAACGAAGAGCTGGTCATCGCGCAAGACGCGCACCGCCTGACTGCCTGATTCCACACCGCCAGCAATGCTGGCGGTGCTGTTTTGTAGCCCGCCCCCTGTCGGCGGTAACGAAAGAGGATAAACCGTGTCCCGTACTATTATGCTGATCCCTACCGGAACCAGCGTCGGTCTGACCAGCGTCAGCCTTGGCGTTATCCGTGCTATGGAACGCAAAGGCGTTCGTCTGAGCGTCTTTAAGCCTATCGCCCAGCCTCGTGCCGGTGGCGATGCGCCAGACCAGACCACCACCATCGTGCGTAAGAACTCCAATCTGCCAGCGGCTGAACCGCTGAAGATGAGCCACGTTGAATCTCTGCTGTCCAGCAACCAGAAAGACGTGCTGATGGAAGAGATCATCGCCAACTATCACGCTAACACGCAAGACGCGGAAGTGGTGCTGGTTGAAGGCCTGGTCCCGACCCGCAAACACCAGTTCGCACAGTCTCTGAACTTCGAAATCGCGAAAACGCTGAATGCGGAAATCGTGTTCGTCATGTCCCAGGGTACCGATAACCAGGAACAGCTGAAAGAGCGTATCGAACTGACCCGCAGCAGCTTCGGCGGCGCGAAAAATACCAACATCACTGGCGTTATCGTTAACAAACTGAACGCACCGGTTGATGAACAAGGTCGTACCCGTCCTGACCTGTCCGAAATCTTCGATGACTCTTCTAAAGCGAAAGTGGTTAAAGTTGATCCGGCGACTCTGCAGGATTCCAGCCCGCTGCCAGTACTGGGCGTGGTGCCATGGAGCTTCGACCTGATTGCTACCCGTGCAATCGACATGGCGCGTCACCTGAACGCTACCGTGATTAACGAAGGCGACATCAATACCCGCCGCGTGAAGTCTGTGACCTTCTGTGCGCGTAGCATTCCGCACATGCTGGAACACTTCCGCGCAGGCTCTCTGCTCGTGACCTCCGCTGACCGTCCTGACGTGCTGGTTGCTGCGTGCCTGGCCGCGATGAACGGTGTGGAAATCGGTGCCATTCTGCTGACCGGCGCTTACGAGATGGATCCACGCGTAAGCAAGCTGTGCGAACGTGCGTTCGCCACTGGCCTGCCAGTCTTTATGGTGAACACCAACACCTGGCAGACCTCTCTGAGCCTGCAGAGCTTCAACCTGGAAGTGCCGGTTGATGACCATGAACGTATCGAAAAAGTGCAGGAATACGTGGCGGGCTACATCAACGCAGACTGGATTGAATCCCTGACGGCGACCTCCGAGCGCAGCCGTCGTCTGTCTCCTCCGGCCTTCCGTTACCAGCTGACCGAGCTGGCGCGTAAAGCGGGCAAACGTGTTGTTCTGCCAGAAGGCGACGAACCACGTACCGTTAAAGCGGCTGCCATCTGTGCAGAGCGCGGCATCGCGACCTGTGTGCTGCTGGGTAACCCGGATGAAATTAACCGCGTTGCTGCCTCTCAGGGCGTTGAGCTGGGTGCAGGTATTGAAATCGTCGACCCGGAAGTGGTTCGCGAAAGCTATGTTGCGCGCCTGGTTGAGCTGCGTAAGAGCAAGGGCATGACCGAAGCCGTAGCGCGTGAGCAGCTTGAAGACAACGTTGTGCTGGGCACGCTGATGCTGGAGCAGGACGAAGTTGACGGTCTGGTTTCCGGTGCGGTTCACACCACGGCGAACACCATCCGTCCACCGCTGCAGCTGATCAAAACGGCGCCAGGCAGTTCTCTGGTGTCTTCCGTGTTCTTCATGCTGCTGCCTGAACAGGTTTACGTTTACGGTGACTGTGCGATCAACCCGGATCCAACTGCAGAGCAGCTGGCTGAGATTGCTATTCAGTCTGCCGATTCCGCGATTGCCTTCGGTATTGAACCTCGCGTGGCAATGCTCTCCTACTCCACCGGTACTTCTGGTGCAGGTAGCGATGTAGAGAAAGTCCGTGAAGCGACACGTCTGGCACAGGAAAAACGTCCTGACCTGATGATCGACGGTCCGCTGCAGTATGATGCCGCGGTTATGGCTGACGTTGCGAAATCCAAAGCACCGAACTCACCGGTTGCGGGTCGCGCTACCGTGTTCATCTTCCCGGATCTGAACACCGGTAACACCACCTACAAAGCGGTGCAGCGTTCTGCAGACCTGATCTCCATCGGGCCAATGCTGCAGGGTATGCGCAAACCTGTGAACGACCTGTCCCGTGGCGCGCTGGTTGACGATATCGTCTACACCATCGCTCTGACCGCGATCCAGTCTTCACAACAGCAGTAATACGTTACTGACTAAAAAGGCGACCCGAAGGTCGCCTTTTTTATTTACAACAACTCCCTCGCCGCCGACACAATGTCGTGTGCCGTCAGGCCATACTCCTTCTGCAGGAAGTCCTGTGTCCCCACCTGGCCGTAACGCTCCTTCACGCCCACCCGACGCATCGGCACCGGACAGGTTTCCACCAGCACTTCCGCCACTGCCGATCCCAGCCCGTTATGAATGCTGTGGTTTTCGCAGGTCACGATACGTCCGGTTTTCTCGGCGTAGTTTTTCACCAGCATCCGGTCAATCGGCTTAAGGGTAAACATATCGATCACCGCGGCGCTGACGCCCTCCTGTTCGAGCTGACGCGCCGCTTCAAGCGCTTCCGCCACCATAATGCCGTTGGCAATCAGGGTGATATCACTGCCTTCGCGCAGTACGTTGCCCTTGCCAAGCGTAAATGTCGAACCCGGCGCATACACGCTCGGGGCCTGCTTACGGATGGTACGCACCCAGTAGAAACCTTCGAGGTCAATAAGCTGGCGCAGTACATCTTCAAACATCACCGCATCCGTTACCTCCAGCACCACCGAATGGGCAAGCCCCCGCACGATGCCCATATCTTCAAACGACATATGCGTGCCGCCGTTATGACAGGCCGTCACGCCGGCATCTGAAGCAATGACCTTCACATTGTTACGCTGGTAGTCCAGGGACATAAACAGCTGGTCGAAACAGCGACGGCTGGCGAAGGCGGTAAAGGTATGCACGAACGGCTTGCGTCCGGTCAGCGACAGCCCCGCCGCCGTCCCCATAACGTTAGCTTCCATGATGCCGCAGTTAATCACATGCTGCGGATAATCACGTGCCACGCCATCCATCGCCATTGAGCTCATCAGATCCGCCTCGAGGGCGATAATGTCGCTCCCGGCTTCAATCTGCTGTGCCACAAACCCCGCGTAGACTTTACGCATCTCAACGGCGTCTTTCTGACCTGCAGGTGCAACCTTAATCATGTGAAGCCTCCAGTTGGCGAATCGTCTCGTTGAGGGCCGCCTTGCTCTCGGCGGTTAATCGCAGATGGTGCGAGTTACTCAGTTGCTCCAGATACGGCACGCCCTGCCCTTTGATACTGTCGAGGATCACCACCAGCGGGCGAGCATCCGCCGCCGGAACCAGCGATGTCACCTCCAGCAGTGCCGGAATGTCATCTCCTTTCACCGTCACCACGTCAAACCCGAAGGCACGGAATTTTCCTTCCAGATCGAACGCACAGATAATGTCGTCGAGTTCGCCATCAAGCTGCTGTTTGTTCCAGTCAACGAATACCGTCAGGCTATTCAGTCGATGGTGTGCAATAAACTGGAACGCTTCCCAGCACTGCCCTTCGTTCAGCTCGCCGTCGCCGACGATACAGAAAACCCGGTTGGGGCGTCCCGCCAGCTTATGCGACAGCGCCATTCCACCGGCGATGGAAATCCCCTGCCCCAGCGAGCCGGTGGTGGCATCCACCCCGCGCGTTTTTAGCCGGTCCGGATGGCTCGGCAGACGCGTACCGTTCTGGTTCAGCGTGCTCAGTTCTTCCATCGGGAAGTAGCCTTTGATCGCCAGGGTGCTGTACAGCGCGGGACCAGCATGTCCTTTTGACAAGACAAAGTAGTCACGCTCTGGCCAGTCCGGGTCGGCCGGGTCAATTTTCATCACTGCTCCGTACAACACGGCCAGGGTTTCAACAACCGACATACTGCCGCCGTAGTGACCAAAGCCCAGCTGGGTCAGCATTTTCAGCGTTTCAAGGCGGATCTGACGCGCCAGATGGGTTATCTCATTCTCATTCATGATTTGGCTCCGGTGTTTTCCTGCGCGTTATCGCCCGCAGATTTGTTTTTAGCGAATACGTTGTACGCCACCAGCAGTGCGAACAACGCCACAACAAGGCCGGTGATGGCAAGCGGCGACAGGAAGCGCGCCAGGTTACCCAGCACGATCCCGACAGCGCCAAAGTCAGCGTCCGAGAACGTGGTATTGGCAAATCCAATTGCCCCCAGCACCGGCAGCAGCAGAACCGGCAGGAAGGTGATCAGCAGGCCGTTGGCAAACGCACCAATCATCGCTCCACGACGTCCCCCGGTGGCGTTACCAAACACGCCCGCGGTAGCGCCGGTGAAGAAGTGCGGCACCACACCAGGCAGAATCAGCACCCAGCTGAACTGCCCACAGATAAACAGACCCACAAGCCCGCCAAGGAAGCTGAACAGGAAGCCAATCAGCACCGCATTTGGCGCATACGGATAGACAACCGGGCAGTCCAGAGCCGGACGTGCATTCGGCACCAGTTTTTCAGAAAAGCCGGTAAAGGCCGGGACGATTTCCGCCAGAATCAGGCGCACACCCTGCAGGATGATGAACACCCCCGCGGCGAACGTGATGGCCATGATGATGGCATAGACCAGGTAGTTCTGACCGCCGCTAAAGGTCGCCTCAACGTAGTCACGCCCGGCGCTCACCGCCATGATCAGGTAGATGATCATCATGGTCAGCGAGATGGAGATAGAGCTGTCGCGCAGGAAGCTCAGGTTCTTCGGCAGGTTCATCTCTTCAGTCGAGCGAGAGCCTTTGCCGAACTTACTGCCAATCCAGCCGGAGAGAACATAGCCCAGGGTACCGAAGTGACCAAAAGCGATGTCATCGTTGCCGGTAATGCGCTTCATGTAACGCTGCGCCAGCGCCGGGAAGAAGGCCATCACCAGACCGAGGATCAGCGACCCGGTAAAGACCAGACCAACGCCCTCAAAGCCCGCCACGGTGAGGATGACCCCAATCATGCATGCCATGTAGAAGGTATGATGCCCGGTCAGGAAGATATACTTCAGACGCGTAAAGCGGGCGACAATGATATTTGCCACCATACCGAATGCCATAATCAGCGCGGTAGAGGCACCGTATTTCTCCAGCGCAATGGAAACAATTGCCTCGTTATTGGGAATAATGCCCTGAATATTAAAGGCGTGTTCAAACATTCCGCCTAACGGATTTAATGACCCAACCAGCACCGTGGCCCCGCCGCCGAGCACAATAAAACCGAGTATGGTTTTAATGGTCCCTTTCACCACATCAGAAAAAGATTTCTTTTGAGCGACCAGGCCAATTAAGGCTATTAAGCCCACCAGCACCGACGGGACTTTTAATATATCAACAACGAAATTCAGCGTTTCAAGGATAAACATATCCACCTCGCCTTATCAGGATTATTGTCTGTCGAACCAGGCGCGGAGCTGCGCTTCGAGTTCGTTGATATCAATGATGTTGTTGATCACCACCAGCTGGCTTTCCGGCACGCTGGCACTGGCGGCAATGTCCTTCGCCATCACGAAAAGATCGGCGGCACCCGGCGTTGCCGAGGAGAGATCGGAGTGTTCAACGTCGGCGTCAATGGCCAGCTTCTTGAGCACCTTTTTAATATTCATTTCGACCATAAAACTACTGCCCAGGCCTGAACCGCAAATAGCCATAATTTTCATTGTTGTCCCCTTTTTTTGAGTAGAGCACGCCCCATCACGCTAAACGTAATGTTGTGATAAATCGGATGAGAGAATTAAATCAGAAGCGGTCAATAATCGTTTTAATGTCCTCCAGGGTATTCGCCTGATGCAATTCAGCCATATCGTCGTCGCTGGAAAATAATTCAGCGAGGGCAGAGATCATGTCGATGTGACTGTGTTTATCCGGCGCCGCGAGCATAATAATAACATCCACGGGATCGAACTCGCCGGCACCAAAAGAGACTCCCTTTTTCAGTTTTAATAATGAGAGGCCTAATCCTTTGGCCCCCTCTTCCGGCCGCGCATGCGGCATGGCCAGCCCTGGTGCCAGCACATAATAAGGTCCTAATGCATGATGCTGCTCAATGATGGCCGTCACGTATTCCGGGCCAATCACCTGCAGATTCAGCAACGGTTTCGCGCATATTTCCAGCGCCTGCGGCCAGCTTTCCACGCTCTCCTGCAGCGTGATGGTTGTATCATATATCCACTTTTTCAGCATTTC
Source organism: Enterobacter cloacae complex sp. FDA-CDC-AR_0132 (assembly GCF_003010695.1). Classification (NCBI taxonomy): domain Bacteria; kingdom Pseudomonadati; phylum Pseudomonadota; class Gammaproteobacteria; order Enterobacterales; family Enterobacteriaceae; genus Enterobacter; species Enterobacter cloacae complex sp. FDA-CDC-AR_0132. Next base: position 208,882 of record NZ_CP027618.1, read on the forward strand.
TCCGTCCCGCCACAATGCAAAAGATGAGCAAACTTTATTCAACACATCCCTTATTGACTGCGATCGGGATCACAAAGATAGCGCTACCAATCGCTAACATTCAGAAGTGTGATAGCGCTATCAAATTGTAATCATGGTGTGAATTCACAGCAAAAAAAGGGATTTAAGGCGTATACTGCGTTTCACGTGAAACGAAGGATGATAATAAAAACGCGTCTGGTCAGCAGGAAGGTGTATGTCTCTAACCCGAAAACGGCGCAGTACCGGTAAAGTGACACTCGCCGATGTCGCACAGCTTGCCGGGGTGGGCACGATGACCGTGTCCCGTGCACTCCGCACGCCTGAACAGGTTTCCGATAAACTGCGAGAAAAAATAGAAGCCGCTGTACAGGAATTGGGTTACATGCCTAATCTCGCTGCCAGCGCGCTGGCCTCGGCATCGTCATGGACGATTGCGATGGTCGTTCCTAATCTCTCCGAATCCGGTTGCTCGGAGATGTTCGCCGGGCTTCAGCAGGTACTGCAGCCTGCCGGATACCAGATCATGCTGGCCGAATCACAGCATCGACTCGAGCAGGAAGAAAAATTGCTGGAGACGCTGCTGGCGTCGAACATTGCCGCTGCGATTTTGCTCAGCGTTGAACACTCCGATACTGTCCGCCACTGGCTGAAAAACGCCTCCATTCCGGTCATGGAAATGGGGGCCATGCGCGCCGATCCTATCGATATGAATATCGGGATTGATAACGTCGCGGCGATGTACGAACTGACGGAGATGGTTATTAAGCGTGGCTACCAGAATATTGGCCTGCTGTGCGCTAACCAGGAGCAGTGGATTTTCCAGCAGCATTTACAGGGCTGGTACAAAGCGATGCTTCGCCACCATATGTCACCAAACCGGGTGATTAACGCCGCCATGCCACCGAGTTTTTCCACGGGTGCGGCGCAACTGCCGGAGTTCCTGCTGGCGTGGCCGGAGCTGGATGCACTGGTGTGCGTGTCGGATGAACTGGCCTGCGGGGCACTTTATGAATGCCAGCGTCGGCGTATAAAAGTACCGGACGATCTGGCCGTGGTAGGTTTTGGCGATAGCGACGTCAGCCGGGTCTGTCAGCCACCGCTGACGACCATGGCTGTGCCACATCGTAAGATTGGGATTGAAGCGGGACGCGCGTTACTGGAACGTCTGAATGATGGAGACTGGCGCGATCATAAACCTATCGCGTCCAGCCTGTGTCTGCGGGAGAGCTGTTGAGGCTTACTCCGCCTCTTCCTCTTTTTCCGCTTTCGTGGATTCGTTTTTAGCGTTGCGGGTCATCCACAGCGCCAGCGCTTTTAACGAATCCGGGGTGAACTCGTCGCAACGCGCGGTAATTTCTTCCGGCGTCATCCAGTTCACTTCGCTCACTTCTTCTTCCTGCAGGGCGAACGGGCCATGGGAAACGCAGCTAAACAGCCCGCCCCAGACGCGGCAATGCTCGTCCTCGAAATAGAACTGACCATGCTCGGCAAACGGCACGCCGGCAATCCCTAACTCTTCTTCCGCTTCACGACGCGCGGAGTCCAGCAGAACTTCATCCGCCTGAACAACGCCGCCTGCAGTTGCATCCAGCATACCAGGGAGAAAATCTTTGGTGTCCGTGCGGCGCTGAACCAGAATTTTGCCCATCCCGTCATGCACAACGATGTATGTCGCACGGTGACGCAGACGCTCCGCGCGCATTTGTTCGCGGCTGGCCTGCGCGATCACTTCATTCTCTTCGTTGACAATGTCAACCCACTCTGTACTTGCCAAATGACTCTGCTCCACCATCGGGAAACCTTCTCGTCTAAGCGCTCTTTCGGCGCGTTTGCAGTTGAGGTGTAACTTACGGATTAATCGCTATTTGCGCAATAACTTGCTGATCATTAAGTGCGATTACGCTTAACGTATTCTCATCGAGCATGCCATAGCTTGCTGAATTTCCACCTTTCGGTATGCTGACCGAACCGGGGTTAAAGTGATATATCTCGCCGCGTTTTTCTGCCACCGGAATATGAGTATGACCGTAAACCAGGACATCGCCAGCCGCCAGTGCCGGGAGATTTTCCGGGCTAAAAAGATGACCATGGGTCAGGAACAGACGGCTATTTTCCATCAGCACCTGTTGCCAGGGGGCAGTGATGGGAAAATCCAGCAGCATCTGGTCCACTTCACTGTCGCAGTTACCGCGAACGGCGATAATGCGCGAAGCATACTGATTGAGTTTTTCCGCTACCTGCGCCGGTGCATAGCCTTCCGGCAGCGCATTGCGCGGACCATGATTTAACACATCCCCCAGAATCACCAGCCATTGCGCCCTGCTTTGAGCAAACAGAGAAAGAACACGCTCGGTCGCGGGCAGCGAACCATGGATATCAGACGCAAACATCAGTTTCATCAGTCACTCCCTGGAAATCAGACTGCCCTATCATACCTGAAGCGTCAGGCTATATCAGCCCGCCCGCTTAGCGGAGAGTGCCACATAGCGCTGCACTGAGGCGCGTTGCCACTGAAACGCGGCATAATCCACCAGCAGCTGAGGCACCTCATCCCCATTGAGGATCAGACGGTTCAGCATCAGCGCCAGATCGGTATCGGCAATACACCACTCGCCGAATAAATTCGGATTACCATGAGCCAGCAGAGAAGTCGCGGTATCGATCAGTTTTTGGGCACTGGCCGCACCGTCTTTACTCAGCGCCGGTTTTTTCACCCCGGCAAACACCACATCCGTGGAGCGTTCCACGCGAATCGGCACCAGATCGCTGCGCAGCCACGCCTGGATCTGACGAGCGCGGGCACGTTTTTGCAGATCGTGAGGGTAGATGCGCTCCCACTCAGGTGGTGCGAACCGATCTTCCAGATACTCATCGATCGCCGACGATTCACTCAGCGCGAAGCCATCAATGTCCAGCACCGGCACGCGACGGGTCAGGGCGTAGCCCTGCCACTGTGGTTTCAGATGTTCACCGCCGTCCAGATCCACCGTCTTTAGCGTAAATGACAGTCCTTTTTCGGCCAGCGCCACATACGCGCTCAGAACATAGGGAGAAAAGAAATCTGCATCGGACCATAACGTGATTACGGGCTGGTTCATAACATCCTCATCGGCTGATCGGTTTTCATTCAACATATAATCTCTTTGCCTCGCTGTCACTTGATGAAAACTCACGATTTACAACAACCACCTATACTCATTTTTCATGGCGTCACTATTTTCACTGACAGGAGTTGAGAATGATCGACCTTTATTATGCCCCTACCCCGAACGGCCATAAGATCACCCTCTTTCTTGAGGAAGCCGAACTGGATTACAGGATCATTCGCGTGGATATCAGCAAAGGCGATCAGTTCAGTCCTCTCTTTCTGGCTATATCGCCAAACAATAAAATCCCGGCCATTATTGATAACCATCCTGCCGATGGGGGCAAGCCGTTGAGCCTGTTTGAATCCGGAGAAATATTGCTCTATCTGGCAGAGAAGACAGGCAAATTGCTGAGCGGAGAGCTGCGCGAGCGTCACCACACGCTGCAGTGGCTTTTCTGGCAGACGAGCGGTCTGGGGCCGATGCTCGGACAAAACCACCATTTTACCGCCTACGCACCGCAGCCGATTCCTTATGCTATCGAACGCTATCAGGTGGAAACCCAGCGGTTATACGGCGTTCTGAACCGTCGGCTGGAGAAAGCACCGTGGCTCGGTGGGGATCATTACAGCATCGCCGACATTGCCTGCTGGCCCTGGGTGAATACCCATGAAAAGCACCGCATTGACCTGGCGTCTTACCCGGCGGTGAACAACTGGTTTGAACGAATCCGCACGCGTCCGGCCACCGAACGCGCCATGCAAAAAATCCAGCAAATTTAAGCCGGTGGCTGGTGTGTGCCGGAGTGGCTCTCATGTATTATGTGAAGGAAATTCTGACACGGAGAAGACCTGCAATGTCACAGCATGACGCTATTATTCGTATAAAAAATTTACGCCTACGCACCTTCATCGGTATCAAAGAGGAAGAGATCGCCAACCGTCAGGATATCGTGATTAATGTGGTTATCCACTACCCGGCTGAGAAAGCGCGGGCCAGCGAAGATATTAATGATGCGCTGAACTACCGCACGATAACCAAAAAAATCATCCAGTACGTGGAAAACAACCGCTTCTCTTTACTGGAAAAATTAACTCAGGATGTGCTCGACATCGCACGCGATCATCACTGGGTCACTTATGCTGAAGTAGAGATCGATAAACTTCACGCCCTGCGTTACGCCGATTCCGTCTCGATGACGTTAAGCTGGCAACGCCAGGCGTAACCCTGGAGGTTGTATGAAGATTTTGCTGACCGGCGGTACCGGCCTGATTGGTCGCCATCTCATTGCGCGTCTGCAGGCGTTGCATCACGACATTACCGTGGTGACGCGCAGTCCAGAGAAAGCGCGCCAGGTGCTGGGCGCAGGTATCGACATCTGGAGAAATCTGGCCGAGCAGCAGAATCTGGACGGGTTTGACGCCGTCATCAACCTGGCAGGCGAACCGATCGCCGATAAGCGCTGGACGGAAGAGCAAAAACAGCTCTTGTGCAGCAGCCGGTGGACCCTCACCGAAAAGCTGGTTGAGCTTATCCGTAACAGTCATACCCCGCCGTCGGTTCTCATTTCGGGTTCCGCCGTAGGGTATTACGGCGATCTCGGCGAGGTGGTGGTAACGGAAGAAGAGCCGCCCCACAACGAGTTCACCCATAAACTTTGCGCCCAGTGGGAGCGTATCGCCTGTGCTGCGCAAAGCGATCATACCCGCGTCTGCCTGCTACGCACCGGTGTGGTCCTTGCCCCGAAAGGCGGCATTCTGGCGAAGATGCTCCCCCCTTTCAGGCTCGGTCTTGGCGGGCCAATCGGCAATGGCCGTCAGTATCTGGCGTGGATCCATATCGACGATATGGTCAACGGTATTCTCTGGCTGCTGGATAACGATCTGCGCGGGCCGTTTAATATGGTTGCGCCCTACCCGGTACGAAATGAACAGTTTGCCCATGCTCTCGGACATGCCCTGCATCGTCCGGCGATTTTGCGCGTGCCTGCTACGATGATCCGCCTGATGATGGGTGAAGCGTCCGTGCTGGTGTTAGGCGGGCAACGGGCCCTGCCAAAACGGCTGGAAGCGGCCGGGTTTGCGTTCCGCTGGTATGACTTAGAAGAGGCGCTGGGGGATGTGGTGAGATAATGTTACAGTGATATGCCATGTTCCGACGAAATGGCATATCTATGGCAACCATTACCACTCCCCGGCTCCATCTCACGCCCTTCGAACCCACTGACTGGCCTTTTTTCCGTGCCCTGCGCGAGGATCGCGCCATCATGCAGTATATGGCCGCTATCGCCCCGGAAAAAGAGACCCGACGCCTGTTTGCCGCACGTCTGACGGCAGCGCATGTGTTCGTTATCCGCTTACGCGATGAAGAGACCCCGCTGGGCGATATCGGCCTGCAAATCAGCGCTGAAAATCGTGAAGAGGCGGATATCGGCTATACGGTCGTGCCTGCCGCGCAGGGCCAGGGCATCGCCAGTGAGGCACTGCGCGCGGTGTGTGACTACGCATTTAACCAGACGGGTGTAAAGGCGATTAACGCATATGTGCTGGCAGACAACGGCGGGTCAGTCCGGGTACTGGAGAAAGCGGGTTTTGTGCGCACGCAGGTGCTGGAAAAAGCGTATGAGATTAACGGTGTGCGGTATGACGACTGGGTGTATCGACTGGAGTGTGGTGCGGTCTGATGCCCACACTCCGGCCCTCTCCCACAGGGAGAGGGGAAAGGCAAAACCTACTTCAAAGACCCCTTCAGGAACTGCTGCAGACGCGGGCTTTGCGGGTTCGCTAACACCTCATCGGGATGCCCCTGCTCTTCGATTTTACCCTGATGCAGGAAGATGACGTGGTTAGAGACGTTCCGGGCAAAGCCCATCTCGTGCGTCACCACCACCATCGTTTTGCCCTCTTCGGCCAGCTTCTGCATGATGCGCAGCACTTCGCCAACGAGTTCCGGGTCCAGCGCGGAGGTCGGTTCGTCGAACAGTAAGACTTCCGGCTCCATCGCCAGCGCGCGGGCAATGGATACACGTTGCTGCTGCCCGCCGGACAGATGTACCGGATACTTCATCTGCTGGCGCTCATCAATACCCACTTTCGCCAGGTATTTCACCGCACGGTCGCGGGCGTCCTGTTTGCTGAGACCCAGCACCTGGATTGGCGCTTCCATTACGTTCTCCAGCACCGTCATATGGCTCCAGAGATTAAAGTGCTGGAAAACCATCGTCAGGCGCGTACGCAACAGACGCAGCTGATTTTTATCCGCCACCTTCAGCTGGCCGTCTTTGTCACGCACCAGATTGATGTTCTGCCCGCTCACCACAATTGAGCCTTCGCTCGGTTTTTCGAGGAAGTTAATGCAGCGCAGGAAAGTACTTTTACCGGAGCCGGATGAGCCGATAATACTGATGACATCGCCCGCGTTTGCCTGCAGCGACACCCCTTTCAGCACTTCATGTTCGCCGTAGCGTTTGTGCAGATCAATAACGTTTAATTTGTTCTCAGCCATCATCATTCTCAGTGCGTCGAAGAAGGTTTTATATGCTGCAACCAGCGTTTTTCTGCCTTACGGAACAGGCTAATCAGGACGTATGAAATTATCAAATAAAGCACTGCCGCAATACCGAATGCGGTAAACGGCTGATAGGTTGCCGAGTTAATATCCCGGGCAATCTTCAGTAAGTCCGGCACCGTGGCGGTAAAGGCCAGCGCCGTGGAGTGCAGCATCAGAATCACTTCGTTACTGTACGCCGGTAACGCAATACGCAGCGCCGACGGCAGAATGATGCAACGGTAAAGCTTCACGGAGGAGAAGCCGTACGCACGCGCCGCTTCAATTTCACCGTACGGGACAGAGCGAATCGCCCCTGCGAAAATCTCGGTGGTATAGGCGCAGGTATTGAGCGTCAATGCCAGCACCGTACAGTTCAGACCGCTGCGGAAGAACGCATTGAGCATTTCAGTGCCTTTTACGATCTCAAGCGTGTACATCCCCGAATAGAACACCAGCAGTTGCACGTACAGCGGCGTACCGCGAAACACATAGGTAAACAGCCAGATTGGGAACTGGATAAATTTATTGTTCGACACACGACCAATGGCAAGAAATACCGCCAGAATGCCGCCCATCACCACGGAGGAGATCAGAAGCCAGAGCGTAATGGCAACGCCGGTGAAGCGATAGCCATCTGTCCACAGCAGCGATTTCCAGTATTCCTGAATAATCTCAATCACAGATCAGCCCTCTTCACACCCACGGAGTAGCGACGTTCGAGCAAAAGCAGCACACCATTGGAGGCGGTCGTAAAGACCAGATAGATTACGCCACATACCACCGCAAAGTAGAACGGCTCCCAGGTGCTTTTGCCGGCAAGCTGGGTCGCTTTCACCACATCTTCCAGGCCAAGCAGAGAGACCAGCGCGGTTGCCTTAAGAATAACCTGCCAGTTGTTACCGATACCTGGAAGCGCATAGCGCATCATGGCCGGGAACATGATTCGACGAAACGTCTGTGAGGAGGTGAAACCGAATGCGGTTGCCGCTTCAATGTGGCCTTTCGGCACAGCCATATACGCGCCGCGGAAGGTTTCGGTGAAGTAGGCCCCGTAGATAAAACCGAGCGTAATAATACCGGCCACCATCGGGTCGATATCGATTTGTCCCATACCCATTGCGTCCGTCACGCTGTTAAGCGCAATCTGCAGACCGTAAAAGATCAGAAGCATCAGCACCAGATCGGGAACACCGCGAATCAGCGTCGTATAGCCTTCAAAAATCAGCGCCAGCGGCTTGTTAGCCGAAAGCTTCGCCCCTGCGCCCGCCAGACCTATCAGCACCGCCAGCACCACGGAGCTGAGAGCCAGCTCAAGGGTGACAAGCGCGCCCTGTAAAATAACGCCAGAAAATCCGTACAGCATACCGCGAGCCCTGTCGTATCGTGAGTGGTGGAACCGTGTCTTTTCCCCTCCCACAGTGGGAGGGGCTGCACGTTATTTGACGGGGCGATTAGCCGCCGTAAACATTGAAATCGAAGTATTTTTTCGCAATTTTCTCGTACGTGCCGTCAGCGCGCATTTCGGCAAACGCTTTGTTCAGCGCTTCACGCAGTTCGTTGTCTTCCTTGCGCAGGCCCATACCGGTGCCTACACCAAACAACTTCACATCCTTGATGGATGGACCGCCAAACTTATAGTCTTTGCCGACCGGCTGCTTCAGGAAGCCTTCGCTCGCCGCGACTTCATCCTGGAACGCTGCGTCAATGCGACCTGCCGTCAGGTCAGCGTAGATATTTTCCTGGCCCTGATAAGAGACGATTTCAATCCCTTTCGGCGCCCAGTGTTCGTTACCGTAGGTTTCCTGAGTGGTCCCCTGCAGCACGCCCACGCGTTTGCCTTTCAGCGACTCGAGAGTGGGCTGAATGTCGGAAGATTTGGCGACAACCAGACGTGAATCTGCCGCGTAGAGTTTGTCCGTGAAAGCAATCTCCTGCTGGCGTTTTTCAGTGATGGAGAGCGAGGACATAATCACGTCGATTTTTTTCGCTTTCAGCGACGGGATCAGCGCGTCCAGTGGGTTCTCAACGTAGGTACACTGCGCTTTGATGCGTTTGCACAGTTCGTTGGCCAGATCGATGTCAAAACCAACCAATTCACCTTTAGAATTCTTCGATTCGAACGGTGCATAGGTAGGATCGGTACCGATTCGAATTTTCTGCGGAATTGCTGCGAATGCCGCGGTGGCGCTGGAAAAGGCCAGCACCAGAGAAAGTGACAATACTAGTTTTTTCATATCTGTCCTCAACAAACTGTCTACATACGGGATTTTTACGACGACGGGGTGGTGCTAATGTGCCATCAATCCCCTCCGTCAGGCAAAGAATAATGCCTTTGAGCCGGGATTTTTTGCATTATAAATGCGTAAGTATGCACACAGCGATCCAATACAGTGCATTAATTGCACCATGTTGGATCATCCCGCCCGACAATGCACCTCAGCAGTGCATTGTCGTCAGGTATTAGTCACCGTAGACGTTGAAGTCGAAGTATTTCTTCGCCAGTTTGTCGTAGGTACCGTCTTTACGCAGCTCAGCAAACGCTTTGTCGAAGGCGGCTTTCAGCTCGGTATCGTCCTTACGCAGGCCGATACCCGTACCGTCACCAAAGTACTTTTTGTCTTTCACGGACGGGCCAGCAAAAGCGTACTCTTTGCCCGCTGGCTGTTTCAGGAAGCCTTCGCTCGCGGCGACTTCATCCTGGAATGCCGCATCCAGACGGCCTGCCGCCAGGTCAGAGTAGATCAGATCCTGGTTCTGGTACGCCACCACATCGACGCCCTTTTCACGCCAGTTCGCATTGGCAAACCCTTCCTGCGTTGAGCCCTGAAGCACGCCGACATGCTTGCCTTTCAGCGAGTCGATGGTGGGTTGAATCGGGGAGCCTTTAGCGGCAATCAGACGTGAATCTGCAGCGTAAAGCTTGTCAGAGAAGGCAATCTCCTGCTGACGTTTTTCGGTGATAGAGAGAGAAGAGATAATGGCGTCGATTTTCTTGGCTTTCAGCGACGGGATTAACGCATCAAAGTCGCTGCCCACCCATGTGCATTTCACCGCAATGCGTTTGCACATTTCATTTCCCAGATCGATATCAAACCCAACGAAATCGCCTTTCGCATCCTTGGAAGAGAATGGCGCGTAGGTTGCGTCTGTACCGATACGAACTGTCTGTGGAAGCGCTGCGTAGCTACCTGCTGCCGCACTTAACCCCACCAGCAAAGACAGAGCCAGAACCGTCTTCTTCATACATTTACCCTCAAGTACCGTGATTTTATTATGTATTGTGTTGTGTGTTGTGTTGCAGGCTTCTCTTGCAGGTCTTATGCCACATTGCCGTCTGGTGAAAAGTTCGACGTTAAATATGTTAATAAAACGTTGCGATATTGCCTTAATGGTGAAAGATAGCAGGTCTGCCGAACGAACCGGAAAGAGAAAAAGGGAAAAAGCGAATTAAATGTCGAGGATATGATCGCCGTTGCATAATTGCCCTGAAACAGGGCACGTTATCTTTTCATGCACGCTGTGGGTGCACAGATTCAGGCACCCTGCCAGCGGGTGAAAAGGTCTTCAGGCAGGTCGATATCAAACTGATCGAGAACGCGGTTAACCGTCTGATTAATCACATCATCCAGTGAAACGGGTCGGTGATAGAACGCCGGTACCGGTGGCATGATCACCGCGCCGAGTTCAGCAGCCTGAGTCATTAAACGCAGATGTCCCAGGTGCAGCGGCGTTTCCCGCACGCAGAGAACCAGAGGACGGCGCTCCTTCAGCACCACGTCCGCGGCGCGGGTCACCAGCGTGTCGGTATAGCTGTTTACAATGCCAGAGAGCGTTTTAATGGAACAAGGCAGGATAACCATGCCCGCCGTTTTAAACGAGCCAGAGGAGATGCTGGCGGCGATATCGCGGGCATCGTGAACCACATCCGCCAGCGCCTGGACATCACGCAGTGAGAGGTCGGTTTCAAGAGAGAGGGTCTGACGTGCCGCCTGGCTCATGACCAGATGCGTTTCCACTTCTGCCACGTCGCGCAGCACCTGTAACAGACGTACGCCGTAAATCGCGCCACTGGCACCACTGAGCCCAACAATGAGTCGTTTCATGATTTTCGCCCTAACTGATTTCAGGGCAGACTGTGCAGGATTTTGCGGGGAGTTGCAAGTGAGGGCAAATGCCCTCACTTGCACAGACATCAACCTTCGTTGTGCATCTCTAAACTTTCGAGATCGTTTTGCAGCTGGACGGCTTTCGCATCGTCGTTGCGCAGCGAATCAAGGTAGTCGAGGTACTGCTGGTCAACGTCTTTCGTCACGTAAACGCCATTAAACACGGAGCATTCGAACTGCTGAATATCCGGGTTCTCAGCGCGTACTGCGTCGATAAGATCGTTCAGATCCTGGAAAATCAGGCCGTCGGCACCGATGATCTGACGAATTTCGTCCACTTCACGACCGTGAGCGATCAGCTCATTGGCGGTTGGCATATCGATGCCGTACACGTTCGGGAAACGAATTTCCGGTGCGGCTGAGGCCAGATACACTTTCTTCGCACCCGCTTCGCGCGCCATCTCAATAATCTGTTCTGAGGTGGTGCCGCGAACGATGGAGTCATCCACCAGCAGGACGTTTTTGTCGCGGAACTCAGCGCGGTTTGCGTTCAGTTTACGACGCACGGACTTACGGCGCAGCTGCTGACCCGGCATGATAAAGGTACGACCAACGTAGCGGTTTTTCACAAACCCCTGACGGTATGGCTTGTCCAGAATGCGGGCGATTTCCAGAGCGATATCGCAGGACGTTTCCGGAATAGGAATAACGACGTCGATATCCAGATCGTCCCATTCGCGGGCAATCTTCTCGCCAAGTTTTGTCCCCATGTTCACGCGCGCGCTGTAGACGGAAATCTTGTCGATAAACGAGTCCGGACGGGCGAAGTAAACATATTCAAACAGGCACGGATTGCTCACCGGGTTGTCAGCACACTGGCGGGTGAACAGCTGGCCCTTCTCAGTGATATAGACCGCTTCGCCAGGCGCAACATCACGCAGGAACTCGAAGCCCAGGGTATCCAGCGCCACGCTTTCAGAGGCAACCATGTATTCGGTACGACCATCACCGAGATCGCGCTTACCGAGCACCAGCGGGCGGATGCCGTTTGGATCGCGGAAGGCAACCATCCCGTGGCCGATAATCATCGCCACGCAGGCATACGCACCACGGATCTGGCGGTTAGTCGCGGCAACGGCGGCAAAAATGTTGTCTGCTTCCAGCGGGTAGTGACGGAAGTTATCCAGCTCGCTGGCAAAGATATTGAGCAGAATTTCAGAATCAGAGGTGGTGTTAATGTGGCGACGTTTCTCTTCGAACAACTTCTTACGCAGCTCGTGCGCGTTGGTCAGGTTGCCATTGTGGGCAAGCGTGATGCCATACGGTGAGTTGACGTAGAAAGGCTGAGCCTCAGAGGCGCTGGAACTGCCAGCAGTAGGATAACGAACGTGACCGATCCCCATATTACCTTGCAGACGCTGCATATGGCGGGCTTCAAACACATCATTTACCAGACCATTCGCCTTACGTAAACGGAAGCAGTTGTTTGCATCAATGGTGATGATACCCGCAGCATCCTGCCCACGGTGCTGAAGCACCGTTAACGCGTCATAAATCGACTGGTTTACCGGCATGAAACCGGCGATACCGACAATACCGCACATTCGTCTTTTCCTCGTTAAGCCACATCTCAGAGCGCATTACGCTCTGGGCAAGAAACTCGACGAGCTTTGCAGATAGTCAAAGAACCATCTGATGATGAAACTGAACTCTGGAATGAGCTGCGATTTTTGCCAGTCTTCACTTTTGGAGAACCCGGTAAAGGTATCCAGGAAGAACAGGATCGCGGCCACAATCAGCACGCCTCGTAGTGCGCCGAAACAGATCCCGAGTACCCTGTCTGTTCCTGACAGACCGGTTTTCTCGACCAGCTGACCTATCACGTAATTTACGATAGCGCCGACAATCAGCGTCGCGATAAACAGCACCGCGATAGCGATTCCATTTCGGACCAGTTCATCTTCAAAGCCCGTGAACCAGACAGACAGGTAAGTGTAGTAATGACTGGCAACAAAGAAAGCACAACCCCAGGTTACCAGCGATAACGCTTCACGAACAAAGCCACGGATCAGGCTAACCAGACAGGAAAAACCAATCACCGCAATGATGGCGTAATCAATCCAGACCATATGTGTCCCACGATTTAACGCCCTGTCATCCAGTTCGGGGCGAATTCTAACAGAAAAAGAAAACGTTTGCGTAGGGATTTCCTTCCCGCGCGTAAATAAAAAAGGCGCTGAAAAAATGTTCAACGCCGTGGCTTTTTACGTCTCTGTGGACGTCTGCCGTCACTCTTCCCCCCACCCTCTCCTCATAGAAAGGATAAGGGTGAGGGAGGGGTTAGTTCGCGCTGTAGCTCATCACCACACCGCTCAGGCCGGAGATCTGCTTCAGCTCACCCAGCGATCCTTTAAGCTTATCTTTGGACGCTTCTGGCCCCACGAGAATACGGGTAATTTTACCCTGTACCGGCGTGGAAGGTGAAGTGTAAACACGATATCCCGCACTGCGCAGTTTACCCACCACCTCATTGACCTTATCGGCATTTTTCAGCGCACCCAGCTGCACGACGTAGGCTTTGCCCGTCGGTGCGGCTTCCTGCTGAGCCGGTTTCGCCGGAGGCGGTGTCTCAGTCGCTGCGGCAAGCTGTTCGCTCGTTTTATCACGCTGCGGTTTCGGCTGCGTTTTTTCGACCGGCTTCGGTTTCTCAGCCGGTTTAGGCTGCACGACCGGAACCGGTACCGGATCGATATCGTTGGTGTTGCTCGCCGCCAGACGAGACGGATCAAGAGACGGCGCAGCCGCATCGCCCGCGCGAACCTCTTCCGCTGCGCCTTCCGGCGGCTGAGCAGGAAGGGCCTGTGTCGCCGCAGGCAGCATATCCGGCTCGTCGCGATCGCCCGGTTTCGGTACCAGAGGAATGGCTGCAAACTCATCCTGATAGTGCTTTTTCTGCCCGTCGAGCAGGCCCGGGAGAATAATGACTCCCAGCGCCACCAGCACTATTGTTCCTGCTAAACGGTTCTGAAACTTACTCGCCACCGGTTCTCCCCGCGTCCATCACTTCCATGACATGTGCCACCGTGTGGAACGAACCACACACCAGCACGGTATCTTCTGGTTTAGCATCCGCCATCGCGGCATGCCAGGCCTGAGCCACGCTATTATAGATTGCGCCTTTGCCGAGATGTTCCATCAACTGCTCAGCGGTCGCCCCGCGTGGCCCCTCCAGAGGAGCACAATACCAGCTATCGACCACACTCTCCATGCAGGCCAGCGTACCGCCAATATCTTTATCATGAAGCATACCGATAACCGCCAGCACGCGCCCGGTTTTTGGTAACGATTTGAGACGTCCCGCGAGATACGCCGCGGCATGCGGGTTGTGCGCCACATCGAGGATCAGGCGCGGTGACTCGCTGACAATCTGGAAACGCCCGGGCAGAATCGCCCGCTCAATGCCCTCGCGAATCGCCTGCTCGCTCACCGCCAGACCGCTTGCGCGCAGTGCCGCCAGCGCGGTTGCCGCGTTAGGCTGCGGCACCTGCGGCAATGGCAGGTTGTCCAGTGCGCCCTGCGCATCGCTAAAGCGCCAGCCGTCTGCCTGAACCTCATACTGCCACTCTACGCCACGGCGCAGCAGACGCGCACCCGTCTCATTCGCCACCTCTGCAATGGTGTGCGGCATATCCGGCTCGCCGACCACGGCAGGTTTATTCGCCCGGAAAATCCCGGCTTTCTCGCGACCAATGCTTTCGCGATCCGGCCCCAGCCAGTCGGTATGATCCAGCGCAATGCTGGTCACGACGGCCACATCCGCATTCACCATGTTGGTGGCATCAAGACGCCCGCCGAGGCCGACTTCCAGAATCACCACGTCCAGTTGCGCCTGCTTAAACAACCACAGTGCCGACAGGGTGCCGTATTCAAAATAGGTTAATGAAATTTCACCGCGCGCAGCTTCAATTTCCGCGAAAGAGGCGGTATGCGCTGATTCCGGCAGCTCGCGATTTTGCACACGCACCCGCTCGGTATACCGCACGAGGTGTGGAGAGCTGTAAACGCCAACCTTATAGCCTGCTGCCATCAGGACAGATTCCAGCGTGCGGCACGTCGTGCCTTTACCGTTCGTTCCGGCAACGGTGAACACAAACGGCGCTGGTTTCAGTACGTCGAGACGCGCGGCAACCTGGCTTACGCGCTCAAGCCCCATATCGATGGTTTTACTGTGCAGGTTTTCCAGATAAGAAAGCCACGCGGCCAGGGGCGACGTGGCTTGGGGAATGCTTTTATTTTCCATGATGCCCGGTCATTAACAGTTGAGAAAGCAAAAGGGCAGCGCCATCCGGCCCTGCCCTTTTCAGTTATCAGGCCTCGGGTTCCTGATCCGGTACCACCACGCCTTCGCGCGGCTCGTCCGGGTTCGGCGCTGGCAGATTCATCAGCTTCGCCAGGATACTTGCCAGTTTCAGGCGCATCTCCGGACGGCGGACGATCATGTCGATAGCGCCTTTCTCGATGAGGAACTCACTGCGCTGGAAACCCGGCGGCAGTTTTTCACGTACGGTCTGTTCGATAACGCGTGGACCCGCAAAACCGATCAGCGCTTTCGGCTCAGCGATGTTCAGATCGCCCAGCATGGCAAAGCTTGCGGAAACGCCACCCATCGTCGGGTCGGTCAGCACGGAGATGTACGGCAAACCGCGCTCCTGCATTTTCGCCAGCGCAGCAGAGGTTTTCGCCATCTGCATCAGCGACATCAGCGCTTCCTGCATACGTGCACCACCGGAGGCGGAGAAGCAGATCAGCGGGCAGTTGTCTTCCAGCGCCTGCTCAACGGCACGCACGAAGCGCGCACCCACGACAGAGCCCATTGAGCCACCCATAAAGGAAAACTCAAACGCGGCAGCCACCACCGGCATCGTGTGCAGGGTGCCTTTCATGACGATCAGCGCGTCTTTCTCGCCGGTCTCTTTCTGTGCAGAGGCCAGACGGTCTTTGTATTTTTTGGAATCACGGAACTTCAGCACGTCTTTTGGCTCAAGCTCGCTACCCAGTTCTACCAGAGAACCTTCGTCCAGCAGGCTATGCAGGCGATTACGCGCCGTCATACGCATGTGGTGGTCACATTTCGGACACACCTCAAGATTGCGTTCCAGCTCTGCGCGGTACAGAACCTGGCCGCAGCTATCACACTTCGTCCATACCCCTTCAGGAATGCTCGCTTTACGAGTCGGGGTTATGTTGCTTTTAATTCGTTCAATCCAGCTCATTGATAACCTTTCTGCCTGAACCTGGTCGTATGCCAGTTTTGCTATAAGAGGCGAATAATGCCATTTTTGCCTCCAACAGACCATGAATGTTGCACATTAAAACATAACAGCCCGAAACTTTGGATAAAAAAGTGGTCGAACCGCCAGTATGCATTTACTTCGCTTGCTTTGCTGCCGCACGTCGGTGACGAATAATCTCAATAACCCCAGGCAGTACCGAAAGCACAATAATCGCTACAATCAGTAACTTAAGGTTTTCCTGGACCACCGGGAGATCGCCAAACAGGTAGCCGGCATAGGTAAACAGCAACACCCACAGCAGCGCGCCAACAACGTTATATGCCGCAAAGTGACGATAGGACATATGCCCCATTCCCGCCACAAACGGTGCAAATGTACGCACAATAGGCACAAAACGGGCAAGGATAATGGTTTTGCCGCCATGGCGTTCATAGAACGCATGGGTTTTATCGAGATAGCTGCGACGGAAAATTTTCGAGTCCGGATTGCTGAAAAGCCGCTCACCAAACACCCGCCCAATCGTGTAGTTCACCGCATCACCAATAATCGCGGCGATAACCATCAACACAACCATCAGATGCACATTCAAATCGTTAGTCGGTAACGCGGATAACGCGCCGGCCACGAACAGCAGTGAATCCCCCGGCAGGAACGGGGTGACAACCAGACCGGTTTCACAGAACAGAATGAGGAACAGAATAGCGTAAACCCAGACGCCGTACTGCGCGACCAGCTCCGCCAGGTGAACATCAATATGCAGGATGAAATCAATCAAAAAACGTATTACGTCCATTTTGTCTAAGCCTTAATTGCACCTTTGATTAGTCCGCTAAAAACAGCGGGCCCATTGGCGGTTTCGGCAGGTCAAACCGATCCGGATAGTCTACCGAGACCAGATACAGCCCTTCCGCTTTCGCCGTGGCTGCCGCAAGCGTTCTGTCCTTCGCTGCCAGCAGTTCTGCAATCCAGCTCTCCGGCTGGTGTCCGGCACCCACTTCCATCAGGCTGCCCACAATGTTCCGCACCATATGATGTACAAAGGCATTGGCTTTGATATCCACCACCACATACGCGCCATAACGGCTGACGTTTATGTGCATGACATTACGCCACGGCGTACGGGACTGGCACTGCACCGCACGGAACGAGGTAAAGTCATTTTCACCAATCAGACACTGCGCCGCACGATGCATACGTTCAGCATCAAGCGGTTCATAAAAATGCGTCACGCCCTGGCTTAACACCGCCGGACGTAGACGCTGATTGTAGATGACATAGCGGTAACGGCGCGCGGTGGCGCTGAAACGCGCATGAAAATCTTCGGGAACATCTTTAACCCAACGAACCGCAATGTCTCCAGGTAAATTCGCATTCACCCCCAGCGTCCATGCAGCGTCCTTTCGCACAGCGGTGGTTTCAAAATGAACCACCTGCCCCGTGCCGTGAACGCCGGCATCCGTACGCCCGGCACAGAAAACGCTTATCGGTTCGTTCGCCACCTGTGAGAGCGCTTTTTCCAGTTTTTCCTGGACGCTGCGCACCTCATTTTGACGCTGCCAGCCATAATACTTACTGCCATCGTACTCAATACCGAGGGCAATTTTATGAACGGGCTTGTGATCCACTTCTGACATCAGTACAGGTACTCCTGCACGAGTTTCTCCGCAATTTTCACCGCCATCAGCGCACCGCCAAAGCGAACGTTATCGGCAACTGACCAGAACTGGATCTGCTCAGGCATTCCGTAATCGTTACGCACGCAGCCAACAGACAGATGTGCGCTACCGGTCGCATCACCAACCTGCGTCGGGAACTCACTCTCTTCGGAGAGGGCGATATCCTCACCGCGACCAAACGCGTCACGCGCTTCTTCTGCGGCGAGCGGGCGCAGCGCTTCAAAACCAACCATCTGCGCGTGGCCGTAGAAGACAGGAGACTGCACGCAGCTGGCAGAGATCATCAGGCCGTCATCCTGCAGAATTTTACGGACTTCATCGACAATACGGCGTTCTTCGCGCACGCTGCCTTCGCGATCCGGCAGCAGTGGCAGCATGTTAAACGCCAGCTGGCGACCAAAATAGTCGTCTTCATCAATCGGAACGCCGCTCAGCAATTTCGCGCTCTGCCCGGCTAGCGCGTTAACCGCTTGCTTGCCGTTGGCAGACGCAGACAGCAGGCTGGTGACGAAGATACGCGACAGGCCGCCTTCATCGATCAGCGGTTTCAGCGCGGTAAGCAGCTGACTGGTCAGGCTGTTCGGTACGGCGATAACGTTGCGGTTACGGTAGTCTGCCAGCACAAACGGGTTCACATCCGGCACCACCAGCGGCACATCCGGCTCAAGCGCGAACAGGCCGCTTAAGTCAATCACCAGACAACCCGAGTTGGTGGCCTCTTCAATGTAAGACGCCGTAGCCTCAGCACCGGCTGCAAAAAACGCCAGCTGCGCCTGAGTCCAGTCGAACCCGGCCGCATCCTGAACCATGACAGATTTACCGCCAAAACGCAGATGTTCACCCGCGCTATCTGTACGCGCCAGCGCATAGATATCACCCACCGGGAACTGACGCTCAGCAAGGGTTTCGAGCAGGGCTTCACCCACGGCACCCGTGGCACCTAAAATGGCAATGTTCCAGCCTTCAGACATGGTGGTTTACTCCAGAAATAAAAAAGCGTCCCTGTCGGAGTATCCAACAGGGAGCATTAAGAAGACATTAATGTGCCGGGTGATGAACGGCGTTAAAACCCAGTTTATGCAGCTGCGTCGCAGCCGTTGCGTCGTCGCAAATCACATACAGGGAAGACCACTCGCGGCGCTCAACATAGTTCTTGCGCAGCTTATCAAACTCACCCGGAATACCCGCCACTTTACGCAGCAGCGCGTCATCGCGGCGCACATCATACACCAAATGGACCAGTCGTTTCAGCGTTGCCTGATCGAGTGGCCCGTGCAGGGTAATGCGGCCAAATTCAGGCGCAGGCAGTAAGGTATCCAGCGCCACCTGCTGTGGATGGCCGATAAAGGCGCTATAGGCCTCAAAGACCTGCGTCGTGCCGCGGGCTTTTCCTTCAAGGGTATAACCGGCTATATGCGCCGTTGCGACGTCCACCTTGTTAAGCAGCGCAACGTTAAGCTCAGGCTCCGGCTCCCAGACGTCCAGCACCACGCTAAGCGCTTGCCCCTCGTCCAGACATTTCAGCAACGCAAGGTTATCGACCACCGGGCCCCGGCAGGCATTTATCAGAATAGTGCCAGGCTTCAGACGACGGATCAGGGCTTCGTCAGCAAGGTGCAGCGACTTATAAGGCCCCTCTTTAAACAGTGGCGTATGGAAAGTGATCACATCGCACTGTGCAACCAGTTCATCCAGCGAACGGAAGTCGCCTTCATCACCGTTGTCTTTACGCGGCGGATCGCACAGCAGGGTGCGAATGCCTAACGCCTCAAGACGTTTATGCAGGCGCCCGCCCACGTTGCCCACACCAACAATCCCGACGGTACGGTCCTGCAACGCAAAACCGTCGCGCTCTGCCAGCATCAGCAGGGAGGAGAAGACATATTCCACGACCGCAATGGCGTTGCAGCCCGGCGCGGCTGAAAAACCGATCCCCGCCTGCTTAAGCCATTTATCATCCACATGATCCGTCCCTGCCGTTGCGGTCCCGACAAATTTCACCGCTTTGCCGGAGAGCAACGCCTCATTTACTTTGGTTACCGAGCGCACCATCAGCGCGTCTGCATCATCCAGCTCGTTTACCGGGATCGGCCGACCCGGGACAGCCTTAACGTTGCCGAGGCGGCTAAAGAGCTCGCGGGCATAAGGCATATTTTCATCAACGAGGATTTTCACGTCTGAGTACCTGTTTGAGAGGAAGAAAACCCGTCAAGTGTGCCATAATCTGGCCGCCAGGCATATACGTCTGCCAGGTTTACGCTGAGTTTTGACTTTAAGGATTTTTGACGATGCAGCCCATTTCAGGTACGCCGCCGCGCCCTCCGGGTGAAGGCCCTGTCACGCCAAACGTTGCAGGCGAACAACCGCTATCCACACAACAGCGCACCGTGCTGGAGCGACTGATCACGCGTCTGATCGCGCTGACGTCGCAGCAAAACGCGGAAGTCTGGGCTGGGGTAAAGCACGATTTAGGTGTCAGGAACGACGCACCTTTGCAGTCGCGCCATTTCCCTGCTGCCGAGCAAAACCTGAACCAGCGGATTGATACTGCACAGCAGAATCACAGCACGCGCCAGATTGTCTCGCAGCTGACCGAGCTGTTGGGCCAGGGAAATAACCGCCAGGCGGTGAGTGATTTTATTCGCCAGCAGTTTGGTCAGACCGCCCTGAGCCAGCTGACCCCGGAACAGCTCAAAACCGTACTGACGCTGCTGCAAACCAATCAGCTGTCAATTCCACAGCCTCAGCAACGCCCTGCGACCGAGCGTCCGCTGCTGCCTGCCGAGCACAACACGCTCAAGCAGATGGTGACCAAGCTGGCCGCCGCCACCGGCGAACCAACGAAGCTTATCTGGCAATCAATGCTGGAACTCTCCGGCGTAAAAGCGGGCGAGCTGATCCCGGCGAAACAGTTTACGCATCTGGTGACCTGGCTACAGGCGCGTCAGACGCTCAGCACCCAGACCGCTCCAACCCTGCACACGGTTCAGGCGGCACTTAAGCAGCCGCTGGAGCCGAACGAATTTGACGCCATTCGTGATTACGCCCAGCAAACCTGGCAGGCCACACCGCAAACGGTACTGACCACCGCGCAGGTGCAGGATGTGCTCAATCAGATTTTCGTTCGCCGCGCCGAACGCGAAGGGGGCGTGCCGGAAGCACGAAACATTCAGCCAATCTACAATCCGCTGTTTGCGCCGGTGGTGGAAACGTTCAGAACCCTCTCTGCCCGTCCAGGGTTGATGTTTATTGCGTTAATGATTGCACTGGCGATTTTCTGGCTGGTCGCATAACGGTTTCGCCCGGTGGCGCTACGCCTGCCGGGCCGACAGCACACCGGGGAAGGCATGTCGCCCCGGCACTTAACTAGCTAAGACTGCCGAAAAGCCACCAGCGTCACCACAATGCCCACAACCGCTGCAACCGCGCCCGCCAGGAAAACAGACGGATACCCGAACGACGTCGCTAACAGACCTGCCAGCGGCCCGGTTACCCCGTATGAGATATCCTGAAACGCCGCATAGCCGCCAAGCGCCGTGCCACGCACCTGCGGGGCGACACGTTTTACCACCTCCACACCCAGCGCCGGGAAAATAAGCGAACATCCGCAGCCGGTCAACGCCGCGCCTAACAACGCTACGGACGCAACGGGTGCACTCCACAGTAATAGCAAACCCAGGGTTTCAATCACCAGTGATGCCACTGCAACCTTCATGCCACCAAAACGATCCGGCATCCAGCCGAACAGCACGCGCATTAAGACAAATGCGCCACCAAAGGCGGTCAGCGTAAAACCTGCCATCGCCCAGCCGCGGCTCATAAAGTAGAGCGAGACGAACGTACCGATTACCGCAAAACCGACGCCCTGCAGGGCCAGGCCAAGGCCCGGCTGCCAGATTTGGCCCACCACGCTCCACAAAGACGGGCGCTCCCCTTTATGGGCAGGGACTTTACGTACCGGACCGTTGAATGCCCATGCCAGCAGAGGCAGCATCAGGGTAGTCGCTGCCAGCGCGGCAAAGCCAAAGTGGCTGTGGATAAGCAACCCGAGCGGGGCGCCTGCGGCAAGCGCGCCATAAATGGCCATACCATTCCAGGACATGACTTTGCCGGAGCGTGCAGGCCCCACCAGTCCCATACCCCATGTCAGCGTACCGGTCAGGAGCTGGCTTTCACCAAAGCCCAGGATTAAACGCCCCACGATCAGCAGCGCAAATTTATACGCAGCATCAACTGGCAGGAGAGCGGCCAGCAGCCATGCACCTCCCGCCAGACCACAGGCAAACATGCCCTGTAACGCCGAGCGTTTTGCCCCGTGCTGATCCGCCAGACGTCCGGCGTAACCGCGGGTTAATACCGTAGCCAGGAACTGAATACCCACGGCGACGCCGACCATGGTGTTGCCATAGCCCAGCTCCTGATGAACAAACAGCGGGATCACCGGCAGCGGCAGGCCGACGGTCATATAGGTCAGGAACACCGCAAACGCGATGCGAAACAGCGAGACGTTCGCTGAAGAGGTTGTTTCTGTTTGAGTGACTGCAGTCATGCTTTACTCCGAAATGAAGAGTAAGGCGGGGAAAAACCACGCCCCCTCTTCCTGATAACCAGGATTTAGGTGCGTTGGTTGACGTTGAACGCTTACGCATTATCGTGAGGATAATGTTGAGGTAGGAAGTTTGCCTGCGAGATCAGCCGCTTGTCAATGCATAAAAAAAGGAGCCGTCAGGCTCCCCTTTTGAATCAGTCAGAACTTATGCGTTGTACTTACGCATCACCAGCGTGGCGTTAGTACCGCCAAAACCGAAGCTGTTGGACATGACGGTAGTCAGTGTCGCTTCTTTTGGCTGGGTCACGATGTTCAGACCTGCGGCCTGCTCGTCCATCTCGTCAATGTTGATGCTTGGGGCGATAAAGCCATTTTCCAGCATCAGCAGAGAGTAGATCGCTTCCTGAACGCCAGCAGCACCCAGAGAGTGACCGGTCATGGCTTTGGTCGCGGAGATAGCCGGGCTGTTGTCGCCGAACACTTCACGGATCGCACCCAGCTCTTTCACGTCGCCTACCGGAGTAGAGGTACCGTGGGAGTTCAGGTAGTCGATTGGTGTGTCAACGCCGTGCATCGCCATCTTCATGCAGCGCACTGCGCCTTCACCGGATGGAGCCACCATGTCAGCGCCGTCAGACGTTGCACCGTAGCCCACGATCTCAGCGTAGATGTGCGCACCACGCGCCAGCGCGTGCTCCAGCTCTTCAACCACAACCATACCGCCGCCGCCTGCGATAACGAAACCGTCACGGTGCGCATCATAGGTACGGGATGCTTTATCTGGAGTTTCGTTATATTTGGTGGACAGTGCCCCCATTGCGTCGAATTCACAGGCCATTTCCCAACCCAGTTCTTCGCCGCCGCCAGCAAACACGATGTCCTGTTTACCCAGCTGGATCTGCTCAACCGCATTACCGATGCAGTGTGCGGAGGTCGCACAGGCAGAGCTGATGGAGTAGTTAACGCCGTGGATTTTGAACGGGGTCGCCAGGCAAGCGGAAACCGCTGAACCCATGGCTTTAGTCACAACATAAGGACCTACCGCTTTCAGACCACGTGGGCTACGCATTGCGTCGGCACCAAAGACCTGCGCTTTAGATGAGCCACCGGAACCGGCGATCAGACCTACGCGTGGGTTGTTCTGGTAAACTTCCGCGCTCAGACCCGCATCCGCAATCGCTTCCTGCATGGAGAGATAAGCATAAATAGAGGCATCGTTCATGAAACGAACCACTTTACGGTCAATCAAACCGGTGGTGTCCAGTTTGACGTTACCCCATACGTGGCTACGCATACCTGAATCTTTAAACTCTTCAGAGAAAGTGATCCCGGAGCGTCCTTCACGCAGAGATGCCAGGACTTCCTGCTGGTTATTACCGATGCTGGAAACGATGCCCAGGCCAGTAATCACTGCACGTTTCATTCAATACCTCTGTAAGTCGCACTATATTAAGTTTCGAGTCGCACAATAGCGTACACTTGTACGCCGAACAAGTCCGATCAGACATTTTCTGCGGAAATTTGCACCGATGGACGCACATCGTTAAGATCGTGTCACTGCCTGTCAGACGAGTAACTTACGTGAAACAAAACGCTATACAACCCGCCAACCTCGAATTCAACGCTGAGGGTACACCTGTTTCCCGAGATTTTGATGACGTCTACTTTTCTAATGATAACGGACTGGAAGAAACCCGCTATGTTTTCCTCGACGGAAACCAGTTAAACGCCCGTTTCCCCACGCATCCGCGCAGTCTGTTCGTGGTCGCTGAGAGCGGGTTTGGTACCGGTCTGAATTTTCTCACCCTCTGGCAGATGTTCGATCAGTTTCACGCTGCTCACTCTGACGCTACACTGCAAAGATTACATTTCATCAGTTTTGAAAAATTTCCGCTCACCGCGCATGACCTTCGTCTCGCCCATCAGCACTGGCCGGAACTTGCGCCATGGGCGGAGCAGCTTCAGGCGCAGTGGCCGCCGCACCTCGGCGGCTGTCATCGTCTGCTGCTGGACGGCGGGCGCGTCACGCTGGATCTGTGGCTCGGCGACATCAATGAACTGACCGATAAGCTTGATGATTCAATGAATCAGAAAGTGGACGCATGGTTCCTTGATGGTTTTGCCCCCGCCAAGAATCCGGACATGTGGAGCCAGCATCTGTTTAACGCAATGGCACGCCTGGCGCGTCCTGGCGCAACGCTCGCGACCTTCACCTCGGCAGGCTTTGTCCGCCGCGGATTGCAGGAGGCCGGCTTTACCATGCAAAAGACCAAAGGTTTTGGTCGCAAGCGCGACATGCTGGTCGGAAGAATGGATCAGACGCTGGAGATCCCCGCTCAGACGCCCTGGTTTTCACGCAGCGCCAGCACATCACGAGAGGTAGCAATTGTCGGCGGCGGGATTGCCAGCGCCCTGCTTTCGCTCGCGCTTTTACACCGTGGCTGGCAGGTAACGCTCTACTGCGCCGACGACGCGCCGGCAAAGGGCGCTTCCGGCAACCGCCAGGGGGCGCTCTACCCACTGTTAAGCGCTCACGATCCGGCGCTGAGCCAGTTTTTCCCGGTAGCCTTTACCTTTGCCCGGCGCCTGTATGATGCCCTGCCTGTGGCGTTTGACCACGACTGGTGTGGCGTTACGCAACTGGGCTGGGATGAGAAGAGCCAGCAAAAAATCGCGCACATGTTGTCGCTGGGTCTGCCGCTCGAAATTGCCCGGGCGGTGAATGCGCAGCAGATAACCGAAACCGCGGGCGTCGATACGGGCTGCGACGGTATCCACTATCCGCTCGGTGGCTGGCTGTGTCCGGCAGATCTGACGACGGCAGCCATTGCGCTGGCGCAGTCGCGCGGGTTGACGGTGCACTATTCCCGCCAGGTCGCCTCACTTCACCACACGGAGCACTGGAACCTGCATTTCACCACGGGCGAAGAGGCGCAGCATACCTGCGTAGTGCTGGCCAACGGTCACCCTATCAGCCAGTTCAACCAGACGGAAAAGCTGCCGCTTTACCCTGTCGGCGGCCAGGTCAGCCATATCCCCACCTCGCCAGCGCTGGAAAAACTGCAGCAGGTACTCTGCTACGACGGCTATCTGACGCCACAAAATCCGTCCAACGGCCACCACTGCATTGGTGCCAGCTACCATCGCGGTGAGACCGACATGCGCTACAGCGAAGACGATCAGCAGCAAAATCGCCAGCGCCTGCTCAACTGCTTCCCGCAGGCCGACTGGGCAAAAGAGGTTGATATCAGCGCCGGTGACGCGCGCTGTGGCGTACGCTGTGCCACCCGGGACCATCTGCCGATGGCGGGAAATGTGCCTGACTATGAAGCAACGCTTGAGGCCTATCAGGATCTTGCTGAAAACCGTGATACCGCGGTGAGTGCGCCAGTTTATCCGCAGCTGTTTATGCTCGGGGGGCTCGGTTCACGGGGATTGTGCTCAGCGCCGTTGCTGGCCGAAGTGCTGGCGGCACAGATGAGTGATGAGCCCGTTCCGCTGGACAGCGTTACGCTTGCGGGGCTCAATCCCAACCGTTTGTGGGTACGGAAGTTACTGAAAGGAAAAAGGGTGAAGTAACGTGCGGGCTAATGCCCTCCCTCTCCCACCGGGAGAGGGAGGAGAAATGACTACCTGGCTTTTGCCTGCTGGAACAGGGTGTCCCACATACCCAGCACTAATGACTGGTCACGCGGAGAGAGTTCCCCTGCCTGGATCGCTTTCTCCAGGCTGCGGCTCACTTCATCATGAATGGCCTCGGCAGAGTGATCGTCCCCTGCTTCCAGCTCAGCGACAGCCAGCGTCAGGTGACCACGCAGATAACCGCTGGCGAACAGCTCATCATCACTGGCGTGTTCCACCATGTCATCAATTAACGCCAGAATGCGTGATTCAAATTCTGCGATCATCTTCTTTCCTCTGTTAAAGATCTTCCGGCCAAGGGAAGCATTCCGCCGTGATCTCCGGCGTGTGGTAATAATTCTGTAAGGCCTCGATCAGGCGCGCCGGACGTTCCGGGATGCCTTTCTCAAGATACTCCATCACCTGCGCATGAACGCGGCGCTGGAAGACAATACGGTCTGGCTCGACCTCTCCTTCGAGGTTGTCACAGCTGACGTTGAACGGGAAACCTGCCGCCACACAGAATAACCATTCCAGCGCCTGCGGTTTCACCTCCACATCTTCAAACTGGCTCTGCGTGGCGGCGTCACGGCCGTCCGGACAATACCAGTAGCCGAAGTCCACCTGCTCACGACGCGCTTTCCCCGCTATACACCAGTGCGAAATCTCGTGTAACCCGCTGGCGTAAAAGCCGTGCGCGAACACGATACGGTTATACGGCACGTCCGCATCAGCAGGAAGATAGATCGGTTCGTCGTCGCCTTTAATCAGACGGGTATTAAAATCATCAGCAAAACAGCCATCAAAAATCTCAATCAGCTGTTCGTATTTATGGGTTGTGTTCATTAATTCATTCCCAGCCAGGTGAGGATCTCTTGTCCATGGCTGTCATAAAGCAGTTTGGCACTCATGACCGCTGAGACGACAACAATCATCGGGCGAATGAGCTTCTGTCCTTTGCTTAATACCAGACGCGAGCCCGCGCGTGCGCCTAAAAACTGCCCTGCCATCATCACAAATCCGGTTGCCCAGATAACTTTGCCACCAATGATAAACAGCAGCAGGCCGCCGACGTTTGACGTCGCATTGAGCACTTTGGCGTGGGCGGTGGATTTAGCGAGATTAAAGCCGGCCAGCGTCACGAACGCAAGGGCATAGAACGAGCCTGCTCCGGGGCCAAAGAAGCCATCGTAAAACCCGACGCAGCCACCCGCGATAAGAGCGAACGGCAGGCCATGCAGACGTCGCTGCCGGTCTTCTTCCCCGAGCTTTGGCATCAACAAAAAGTAGAGACCGATGCAGATAACCAGAATGGGGAGGATCTGGCGCAGAATATCGGACTGTACATGCTGAACCAGCAGTGCACCCGAGGTCGAACCAATAAAGGTCATCAGGATATTGAGCTTCTGGTCAGCCAGACTGACGACCTTACGGCGAATAAAATAGAGCGACGCGGAGAGCGAGCCGCCGCACGCCTGAAGCTTGTTAGTGGCGAGCGCCTGTGCCGGGCTCATGCCCGCGGCCAGCAGCGCCGGTACGGTTAACAAACCACCGCCGCCCGCCAGAGCATCAATAAACCCGGCCAGCATCGCCACAAAGAAAAGCACCACCAACAGAAGCGGCGACACCATAAACAGTTCGACGAAATTATCCATTAAAGTACATGCTCATCCAGTAGCGCCTGGCAGGAAGGCGGCAACGGAGGCGGTGTCTTCTTCTCAGGCTTAGAGGTTCCAGGTTTTGCCGGCTCAAACCAGCTCTGCAGTTCCGCACCACAGCCATCGCCTGGCGGGGGTAACGGCTGATCTTCACATTCCAGGCTGTTTGCCGGGCAGCGCAGACGAACGTGCATATGTGCACGATGCTGGAACCACGGGCGCACTTTACGCAGCCAGTCGCGATCGGTGCCGGCATCCAGGCAGAGCTGCTGCTTGATGGCCGGGTTCACGAAAATCCGCGTGACATCGTTATCTTTCGCCGCCAGCTTAATCATGCTGAAGACGTCCTGCGTCCACAACGATGGCACGACGTTTTTACCGTCGCGCGCCACCAGATCCAGCGCCTGCGGTTTCAGCAACTGGGCTGAACTCCAGCGCGCTTTCGGCAGTTGCAGGAAGATATCGACATCGAGACCGGTCTGGTGACTGGCGTGTCCGCCGTTGAACCGACCGCCGGCAGGCATCCCCATATCGCCAATCAGCATCGTGCCCAGCCCCAGGTTATGCACCTGGTTTCCCAGACGCTGGATAAACAGCACCAGATCCGGGTGGCCAAAATAACGACGCTGGTCGGTACGCATCACCTGATAGGTATCGGACTGCAGCGGAAGTTCCTGTGCCCCAACGATACAGCCGTTCGAGAACGCGCCAATAGACTGCGCGCTGCCCGCCACAGGATGGGTGATTTTCTGCCATGGCGTCGCGGCCAGACTGGCTCCACTGGCAAGCAGTGCCAGCAGAGCAATGACGGTTTTTTTCATGTTTACCAGCGTGGAATGGTGGTCGTCACATCCGCATTCTGCGCGCGCTGGCGCAGGAAGTGATCCATCAGTACGATCGCCAGCATCGCTTCTGCGATCGGCACCGCACGGATCCCCACACAGGGATCGTGACGTCCTTTAGTGATCATCTCAACTTCTTCGCCAGAGCGGTTAATCGTGTGGCCTGGCACGGTAATGCTGGAAGTCGGTTTCAGCGCAATATTGGCAATAATCTGCTGACCGCTGCTGATACCGCCGAGGATGCCGCCCGCGTGGTTGCTCTGGAAACCGTCTTTGGTGATTTCGTCGCGGTTCTGGCTGCCCCGCAGCGCAACGACGTCAAAACCGTCGCCAATTTCTACGCCCTTCACCGCGTTGATGCTCATCAGTGCGTGAGCGATGTCCGCATCCAGACGGTCAAATACCGGTTCACCCCAGCCTGGCGGTACGCCATCAGCCACGACGGTGACTTTGGCACCAATGGAGTCGCCCTCTTTTTTCAGGCCACGCATCAGTTCGTCCAGCGCTTCCAGCTTATCTGCATCGGCACAGAAGAACGGATTTTGCTCGACCAGATCCCAGTCTTTGATAGCCAGTGGAATATCGCCCATCTGGGTCAGACAGCCGCGGATCACAATGCCAAATTTCTGCTGCAGGTATTTTTTGGCGATAGCCCCTGCCGCAACGCGCATCGCGGTTTCACGGGCAGACGAACGTCCGCCGCCGCGATAATCACGGAAGCCATACTTTTGTTCGTAGGTGTAATCGGCGTGTCCAGGACGGAACACATCTTTGATGGCGCCGTAATCCTGCGAGCGCTGATCGGTATTTTCAATCAGCAGCCCGATGCTGGTGCCGGTGGTGCGGCCTTCGAAAACGCCGGAAAGAATTTTGACCTGGTCCGGCTCGCGACGCTGCGTGGTGTAGCGAGAAGTCCCCGGACGACGACGGTCGAGGTCGTGCTGTAAATCAGCTTCGGTCAGTTCGATGCCTGGCGGTACGCCGTCAACGATACAGCCCAGTGCCAGCCCGTGCGATTCACCAAAGGTGGTCACCCGGAATAATTGTCCAATACTGTTTCCTGCCATCACGGCTCCGATGTCGTTATTTGTGTTTGAGCGTTGTGAAACGGGCCGAAGCCCGCTGGATTAATCTTTGTAAATGCTGAAGTATTCGCGCGCGTCAAGCAGCTGCGCTTTGGTCAGCATAAAGACGCCGTCACCGCCGTTATCGAACTCAAGCCAGGTGAACGGCACATCCGGGTACTGCTCTATCAGATGTACCATGCTGTTGCCCACTTCACAAATCAGAACACCGTCGTCGGTCAGATAATCCGGCGCGCAGGCCAGAATGCGACGGGTAAGCTTCAGGCCATCAGAGCCTGACGCCAGACCCAGCTCCGGCTCGTGGCGATATTCGTTTGGCAGATCGGACATGTCTTCCGCATCAACATACGGCGGGTTGGTGACGATCAGATCGTACTGCAGCGTTGGCAGATCGCGGAACAGATCGGAGCGGATTGGCGTAACGTGATGGATCAGACCGTGTTCTTCAATATTGTGCTCGGTCACAGCCAGCGCATCGGTGGAGATATCCACGGCATCCACTTCCGCTTCCGGGAAGGCGTACGCACAGGCAATCGCGATACAGCCGCTGCCGGTACACATATCAAGGATATGCTCTGGCTGATGGTTAATCAGGCCTTCAAAGTGGTTGTTGATCAGTTCGCCAATCGGCGAGCGCGGCACCAGAACGCGTTCATCAACATAGAACTCGTGACCACAGAACCAGGCTTTGTTGGTCAGATAGGCAACCGGAATGCGCTCGTTAACGCGGCGGATAACACGCTCCACGATACGGTGCTTTTCGCTGGAGGTCAGGCGTGCGGTACGCATGTCTTCCGGAATATCGAGCGGCAGGTAGAGGGACGGCAGCACCAGTTGAACGGCCTCATCCCACGGGTTATCGGTACCGTGCCCGTACCAGATATTTGCGGCGCTGAAGCGGCTAACCGACCAGCGCAACATGTCCTGTATGGTATGCAGCTCGTTTACTGCTTCATCGACAAAAATTTTATCCACTCTTTCCTCCAGGGCATGCTCGCATAATTTTCGGCGGCTAGTTTGCCATGAAGACGGCGATAAATCAGCAATGACGCGTCGCGCTTGAGGTTAAAAAATGCGTTTAGTCGGGTACACTGTCGGAAATACGAGATGAGAATGACCCATGAAAAAGAAAACATCCCTTAGCGAGGAGGATCAGGCGCTCTTCCGTCAGCTGATGACCGGGACGCGTCAAATCAAGCAGGACATCATTGTCCACCGTCCGATGCGCAAAAAAATCACGGAAGTCCCGGTCAAGCGATTGCTCCAGGAGCAGGCGGATAATAGCCACTATTTTTCAGATGAATTTCAGCCGCTGCTCAATACGCAGGGCGCGGTGAAGTACGTACGGGAAGATGTCAGCCACTTTGAGCTGAAAAAATTACGCCGGGGGGATTACTCGCCCGAACTGTTTCTTGATCTGCACGGTTTGACGCAGATGCAGGCGAAGCAGGAGCTGGGAGCGTTAATTGCCGCCTGTCGTCGCGAACATGTTTTCTGCGCCTGCGTGATGCACGGCCACGGCAAACATATTCTGAAGCAGCAAACACCGCTATGGCTGGCTCAGCATCCCCACGTGATGGCGTTTCATCAGGCACCCAAAGAGTACGGCGGAGATGCCGCATTACTGGTGTTGATTGAAGTAGAAGAGTGGCAGCCGCCAGAATTACCCTGACAGGACGGCGGGAGGCATATTCTGCTCCCCGCCATATCGCACGTCACATCAGATAGCTTTTGCCATCTTCAGATTGCACGGACTCATTTGCCAGTTGAAGACCCCTTTGCCCGTTTCGTCGAGAGCGACGTTGGCAATGGCGGAAGTCGTGAACATCGGCGGCGTCTCGCCCGGGCACAGCTCAGATACCAGATAGCCAACGAGTGGCAGGTGGGAAATGACCAGCGCGGAAGCGACACCTTCATTGCACAGCGCCTGAAGATAAGCGCTGACAAGGCCGACATCACCGCACGGGGTGAGTTCCGGGAGAACATCCACACTGGCTGGCAGGTTCATACACTCCCCCACCACTTCCAGCGTCTGTTCTGCACGCAGGAACGGACTCACCAGAACGCGTTCGATGTCCACTTTTTGACCTTTAAGCCAGGTCGCCATCAGACGAGATTCGTCGCAGCCACAGACGGTCAAAGGACGTACTGAGTCACTGGCGGCATCGAGTGCCGCGTCGCCGTGACGCATGATAAAAACTTGCATATTGCACCGCTTTTGTTAACCAGAATCACCGGCGTTGACTACCCGCGATTACCGCTCCGAGGTAGAAAACCCGATGGTCGGGCATTGTGCCTGATCCATTCGGTGAATGAAACGCTGTTTTTTACCTCAATGGCGTAAGTATAGTCAATCTCTGTTTACAAAATCGCCAAAACAGGTTCATACACTTCAGGATTTACCCTTTTTTGACCTCAACTTACGAGGACAGTTTCCCTTGAAGGCCAAAATGTCTGGCCCCGTTCCGCCATCTGCAATAATTCGTCACACGGTGTAAACCGCGGACCGTATTGCGAGGCCAGACGTTGCAGGATTGCAACCACTTCACCCGCACCGAGAGTGTCCATGTAACGGAACGGGCCGCCGAGGAACGGCGGGAAACCAATACCAAATACCGCACCGATGTCACCATCGCGCGCGCTTTTAATCACCTGCTCACCAAAGCAGCGTGCCGCTTCATTAAGCATCATCATCACACAGCGTTCAGCACATTGAACGGGTGACAGTTTTCCCTGACCGGTTGTCGGAATAAGCCCATAAACCGAAGGGTCGACCTGTTTCTTGCTTTTACGCCCTTTCGCGCCGTAAAGATAGAAACCGCGTTCATTTTTTCTGCCTTTGCGATCGTCCTTCAAAATTGCAGAAACAATGTTTGCAGGCGGGCTAAAACGATCTCCATAAGCATCTTCCAGCACAGGTATAATTTTAGTGCCGGTGTCGATTCCCACCTCATCCAAAAGTTGGATTGGGCCAACGGGGAACCCAAACTTCACCAGCGCCTCGTCGACGTGTTCGATCTTCTCCCCTTCCGTCAGCAGCCGCATCGCTTCATTTATATAAGGCGCCAGAATGCGGTTAACGTAAAAGCCGGCTTTGTCCGCCACCACTATCGGTGTTTTCCCCTGCATTTTGGCCAGTTTAACCACGGTAGCAACGGTTTGCGGGCTGGTGCTGGCGTGCGGGATAACCTCCACCAGCGGCATTTTTTCAACCGGACTGAAATAGTGCAGGCCAATCACCTGCTCCGGACGCTGGGCTCTGGCCGCAATATCACCAATGGGCAATGACGAGGTGTTCGACGCAAAAATGGTATGGGGTGCGCAATGTTGCTCAACGTCAGCCACCATCTGCTGCTTAAGCGCCAGGTCTTCAAACACCGCTTCAATCACCAGATCGCGATGGGCAAAACCGCTGTAGTCTGTCGTGCCGGAGATCAGTGCCAGGGTTTTATCACGCCCATTGGCCTTGATATGGCGGCGTTTAACCTTTTGATCAAGGTTCTGCCAGCTGTACTGCAGCGCGTGATTGATTCCTTTCGCATTGATGTCTTTGATACGTACAGGCAATTTGCCTTTGCTAGCGGTAACAAAAGATATTCCGCCCCCCATCAGCCCGCCCCCCAGTACGCCAATGGCATGCAGCGGGGCAGGCTGCGCCTCGCTGCCGGGGTCTTTTTTTACCTCTGTACTGGCAAAAAAGATGTTACGCAGCGCCTGAGACTGCGCCGTCATCGCCAGCTCGCCAAAGGCTTTTGCTTCTGCGGCATAGCCGCTGCTGCTGCCCTGAGATAAGCCCACTTCAATAACCTCAAGGATACGTTTCGCCGCCGGGTAGTTGCCTTTGGTTTTTTGTTCGGTTTTCTTGCCCGCCATGCTGAACACGAGTGTGCGGCCCAGTGGCCCGGCCAGCACGCGCTCACGCACCGGCAGAGGACGTTTTGCCTGCCGTCCTTTGAGCGCCAGTTCAACCGCCGCCTCAAGCAAAATTGAGTGAGGAACCACCTCGTCGACCAGGCCGGCTTTCAGCGCCTGACGGGCACGCAGTTGTTTGCCGGTTAATATCATTTCCAGCGCAGTGCTGACCCCAACCAGACGCGGCAGACGCTGCGTCCCGCCGGAGCCAGGAAGGAGGCCTAACTGCACTTCAGGCAGGCCCAGAACGGTTTTCGCATCGTCGGTACAAATGCGGCTGTGACAGGCCAACGCCAGCTCCAGCCCACCGCCCAGACAGGCACCGTGGATCGCCGCGATAACAGGGATAGACAACGCATGGATCTCCGCCATGACCTGTTGCCCCTGACGCGCCAGCTCTTCGGCTTCCTGAGCGTTTTGCGCCCTGGCAATCATGTTGATATCGGCTCCGGCAATAAAGTTGTCCGGTTTCGCCGAGATAAACACCAGGCCGCGAATCGCTTTGTTCTCGCGGATCTGCTTTAGCATCGCGCGCACCTGAACGCCGAACTCGGCTTTCAGGGTGTTCATCTTCTCGTTGGGAACATCGATAGTAATAACAGCGACGTTATCGAGGCGTACCGTCAGATTAAATGCAGATGGCATATCCATTATTCAGCCTCCAGAACCATTGCCGCGCCCAGACCACCCGCTGCGCAGGCGGTTACGAGACCAAAACCACCGCCCCGGCGGCGTAACTCATGTAATGTCTGGGTGATCATCCTCGCCCCCGTCGCCGCAAATGGATGACCGTAGGCGATGGAGCCACCCAGGACGTTAAATTTGCTCTGATCCACTTCGCCAGTGGCATGCGCCCGGCCAAGAACATCGCGCGCGAAACGTTCACTCGCCAGCAGTTGTATGTTTGCCAGGGTTTGTGCGGCAAATGCTTCGTGCATATCAATGAGGGTTAAATCCGCGAGGGTAAGTCCCGCGCGTTCCAGCGCCAGCGGTGTGGACCACGCCGGCCCTAACAACATGTCCTGCCACACATCTATCGCCGTGAAGGCGTAGCTGCGCAGGTAGCCCAGCGGTTTTATGCCCAGCTCTTTGGCACGGGATTCCGTCATCAGGATCACCGCGGCGGCACCGTCCGTCAGCGGAGTACTGTTGGCGGCCGT
This sequence comes from Enterobacter cloacae complex sp. FDA-CDC-AR_0132, assembly GCF_003010695.1. Lineage (NCBI taxonomy): Bacteria > Pseudomonadati > Pseudomonadota > Gammaproteobacteria > Enterobacterales > Enterobacteriaceae > Enterobacter > Enterobacter cloacae complex sp. FDA-CDC-AR_0132. The sequence continues at coordinate 243,441 of NZ_CP027618.1, forward strand.
GACGGTACCGTGTTTGCGGTCAAATGCCGGACGGAGCCTGGCGTAATCCGCCATCGTCGAGCTGCCGCGAATATTGTTATCTTCTGAGAGCGGTTCACGGTATGGCGGGATGTACGCCGTCATGACTTCATCAGCCAGTTTGCCTTCCGACCAGGCTTTCGCCGCCAGCTGATGTGAGCGATGAGCCAGCGCATCCTGCTGCTCACGGGTGATCCCGTAAGTTTTTGCCATCTGCTCGGCGGTATCGCCCATTCTCAGACCGGTGGAATACTCCGCCACTGCGGGCGGTACAGGCATAAGGTCACGCAGGCGTAAGCGGGAGAAAAGTTTGAGTTTCTGACCGACGGTACGGGCTTTGTTGGCGTCAACCAGGATCCGGGCCAGCTTTTTACTGACCCCAATCGGCAGAACCGAAGAGGAGTCCGCCCCGCCGGCGATCCCAGCGCGAATGGTACCTGCCATCAGGCTTTCAGCCACGTTAGCCACCGCCTGGAAGCTGGTAGCACATGCCCGGCTGACGCTGTAGGCATCAGTGTGGACGTTCATCCCCGTACCGAGGACGATTTCGCGCGCAATATTGGGTGCTTCAGGCATCTGCACAACCTGGCCAAAAACCAGCTGCTCGATGACCTCAGGCGGAATTTCGCTGCGAGCCAGCATCTCCCCCACCACCATTTTCCCCAGATCGACAGCCGGTATGCCATGAAACGCTGTCGCCTGACGTGCAAATGGCGTACGTAATCCACTGACAATGGCAATGCGATCGCCCTGACGGGTAATAAGCGGTAACGCCTGACTCATAACCTTCCCCTGTAAAATTTTTTACTCAAACATAAAGTGGTCTGACCTGATAACAGTCTTAACCATTTTTTTACATTCAGCCAATCAGGGAAACGAAAAAGTGCGAGCTAAGGCACAGAGAAGAAAAAGAAAATGCCTCTGCGAAAATGAAAGCAAAACGGTAACCCGAAGGTTACCGTTTTAGTGTGCACCCTCTACTGTGAGAGAGGGGCCAGGATGAGGGCATTACGCCGTTGAGGTTAGCGCAGACCCAACTGGAAAATCAGCGTTTCCGCCTCGCAGGCGAACACAAAGTCGATATCCAGCTTCACACCGCCGTCCACGTCAGTAAAGGTGGATTTGATTTCACACGGATCGGATTCGACCTCACGTGCACGTTTGCTCAGCGCGGCCAGGGTTTCTTCCGCTTCGGCGCGGTTGCTGAATACACGGCTGTAAGAGGCGGTGCAATCGGAGTTGTCCATGATGGTACCAACATCCATACAGCAGCAAACCGGGGTTTCATCAGCACTGCATTTACTCATAGCTCAATTTCCTCTGTATTCGCGCAAGGCGCGAGATAAACACGATGCTGCTATTTTACGCCCCGGGGCTGGCTCTCTCCAGCCGTTAATGGCGCAAAAGCGGATAAGTGACCAATATCACACTAAAAAATGATCTAGAACAAAAATCACCCTTTCAGACGATTCGCAATGGTCACAATTTTGCCAACCAGATCTCGTTTCAAGAAACATGTTTGAAAATATTAATAAACAAACTTGCAACATTCTGGCTGGTCAGACCTATACTCTCGCCACTGGTCTGATTTGTATGTCATACCTCAGACCCTACACTTCGCGCTCCTGTTACGGTATGTAACAATTATTGAATAAAAATAACTCAATGAGGTTATGGTCATGAGCCAGAAAACCCTGTTCAAAAAGACTGCGCTGGCAGTCGCAGTGGCAATCGTCTCTACGTCCGCCTGGTCCGCGGGCTTTCAGTTAAACGAATTTTCTTCCTCTGGCCTTGGCCGTGCGTATTCCGGGGAAGGCGCAATTGCTGATGATGCGGGCAACGCGAGTCGTAACCCTGCACTGATCATGATGTTCGATCGTCCGACCTTCTCTGCTGGTGCAATCTTTGTTGATCCGGGTGTTGATATCTCGGGCCGCTCGCCAACAGGCGCCAGCCTGAAGGCAGACAACATCGCGCCAACAGCCTGGGTGCCAAACCTCCACTTCGTTGCGCCAATTAATGACCAGTTCGGCTGGGGCGCTTCCGTGACGTCTAACTACGGTCTGGCTACCGAGTTTAATAATAACTACGCCGCAGGGGCGTATGGCGGTAAAACCGACCTTGAAACCCTGAACCTGAACCTGAGTGGTGCTTACCGTCTGGACAACCACTGGAGCTTCGGCGTCGGCTTTGATGCGGTTTATGCTAAAGCGAAGATCGAGCGCTACGCGGGTGACCTGGGTAAAGTCGTTGCTGGCTCAGGCGCTCTGCCGCCGATTCCGGGTCTGGCACAGCAGGTTGCAGGTATTCCGGCAGATACCCAGATTGCTTACCTTAAGGGTGACGAATGGGGCTTCGGCTGGAACGCCGGTATCCTTTATGAAATCGATAAAAATAACCGCTACGGTTTAACCTACCGTTCCGAAGTGAAAATTGACTTCGATGGCGATTATAAGAGCAGCCTGCCTTCAGCCTACAATCAGATTCTGGGTAGCTTCGGCCTGCCAATGGGCACCGACGGCCGTACCACTGGCGGTTCTCTGAGCCTGCACTTGCCAGAAATGTGGGAACTGTCGGGTTATAACAAAGTGGCGCCGCAGTGGGCGGTTCACTATAGCCTGACCTACACCAGCTGGAGTCAGTTCCAGGAGCTGAAAGCGACCAACAGCAATGGTGACACGCTCTTCTATAAAGATGAAAGCTTCCGTGATGCCTACCGTATCGCGCTGGGTACCACCTACTATATGGATGACAACTGGACATTCCGTACCGGTATTGCCTTCGATGATAGTCCGGTACCGGCTGACAAGCGTTCCATCTCCATTCCGGACCAGGACCGCTTCTGGCTGAGCGCAGGTGCAACCTATGCCTTCAATAAAGATGCTTCTATCGATGCGGGCATCTCTTACATGCACGGTCAAAAAGTTAACTTTAAGGAGGGGCCGTATGAGTTCTCTTCTGAAGGTAAAGCCTGGCTGTATGGCATGAACTTCAACTACGCGTTCTAATCGCGCAGGGATTAAAAAAGGTGAGCATGGCTCACCTTTTTTCTTTATTCCGGGTCGATATCTCTATTCCGAGTCGATATCTTTTAATTCGTTCTCGATTGCTTTCGCGTTCGGATTCTCTTCCGGCTTCAGCTTGCCGCCATTGGCAATAAAGTCGTGATTCTGGAAGTAAGCTTCGCGGACCATAATATACGGGTCAGAAGACTGACGTAGCAGACCGTCCGAATCAAGCAGTTGCGCACGCGTCTCGATCCCTTCCACCGTCCATTTTCCTACCGACAGCGGCCAGGTCAGCCACGACAGAACCGGATACAGCGTATCCACCATGTCGCCGCCGTCATCACGTACGGTGAAACTGCCGTAGAATGGCAGATGAACATACGGACCATAACCCACGCCATAATGCCCCATCGTACTGCCGAAACGGTGCGGCTGCTCACGCTGAAGTTTCGGGTTCGCCATACCGGCAACATCGATGAATCCCCCCATCCCCAGCAATGAGTTCAGGAAGAAGCGGGTAAAGTGCACCATACCCTGATACGGATCGCCCTGCAGGAAGTAGTTCACCATCACCGCAGGTTCTTCCAGGTTACTGGTGAAGTTACTCAACCCGTTACGCGCAGGTTGTGGAACATAATCACGCCATGCAACTGCCACCGGGCGAACCACATACGGGTCCAGCACGTTGTAGTTGAAGCTGTACATTGAGCGGTTAAATCCTTCGAGAGGATCGGAGCGTCCCGTTTGCTCTCCAGAGCTGGCGCAGCCCACAAGCATCGTCGCGCCCAGCGCAAGCGCCGACAGCCGAAGTTTCATAAATATCTCCCTGTTCAGTATGGCTATCGTTGATTGCCATCCGTAACGGAGCATGGGTTGCTCCGCCTGTAAACGTGCAAGTGATTGTAACAGCACGTTTACCGATGTCTACGAGCACAATTACGGGCAGTAACCACCGTCACTCTGATCTCAGCATAGCCTGGCTTTTAGAATTCGTTTCGCTGGCAATTTTATAATGTCTTTTAATGAGATGTATCGCCTTTGTTGCCATTGCCGCCAATTTAAGAGCATCCCCACGGGCATTTCATTAAAAGCCGCTACGCTTTATAGAAAGATCATCGTGTTGGAGTGGCTATGAAAGAAGTGGGCGAAGAAAAAATTGGCGAGAGTAATGAGGAAATTGAAATTGAAAGCGAGGAAAAAGAGCGCGGTGAGGAGATAGAAATCAATGAAGATCGCCTTCCTTCCCGTGCGATGGCGATCCATGAACATATCCGACAGGATGGCGAAAAAGAGATGGAGCGTGATGCCATGGCTCTGTTTTGGTCGGCCATCGCGGCAGGCTTGTCGATGGGCGCCTCACTCCTCGCCAAGGGCATATTTCATGTGCAACTGGAAGGGGTACCCGGTGGATTTTTACTTGAAAATCTCGGCTACACCTTTGGCTTTGTGATTGTCATTATGGCGCGCCAGCAGCTGTTTACTGAAAACACCGTTACTGCCGTTCTCCCGGTGATGCAAAACCCTACCCTCGGTAATTTCGGTTTACTGATGCGTTTATGGAGCGTGGTGCTGCTGGGGAATATCATCGGTACAGGCGTGGCGGCATGGGCATTTGAATATATGCCGATATTCGATGAGCCCACCCGGGATGCCTTCGTGAAAATCGGTATGGACGTAATGAAAAACACGCCGTTCGAAATGTTCTCGAATGCCATCATCTCCGGCTGGATAATCGCGACCATGGTGTGGATGTTTCCTTCCGCGGGCAGTGCCAAAATTGTCGTGATCATATTAATGACCTGGTTGATAGCGCTGGCTGACACCACGCACATCGTGGTCGGAACTGTTGAAATCCTCTATCTGGTCTTTAATGGTACGCTTCACTGGAGCGATTTTTTCTGGCCGTTCGCCCTGCCGACGCTGGCAGGCAATATCTGCGGCGGAACGTTTATCTTCGCACTGTTAAGCCATGCGCAAATCCGTAACGACATGTCTAATAAGCGCAAGGCCGAACAGAAAGCGCGGGAAAACGATGATAAATCTGCAAAAAAATCGACCTGAATGGTGACTCTTTGAGCAGTCAGGCGGCGATGAGCTTAACGCAAAGTGTAAATGAGGCTATACTCGTGCCGCCTTGTCCCCTTAGTTAAATGGATATAACGAGCCCCTCCTAAGGGCTAGTTGCAGGTTCGATTCCTGCAGGGGACACCATGTACCCCCTCTCCTGATGTCTACCAGACTCAAGAAAACTCCCTTATAAACAGTGATACACTCTCTCCTCTTGCTACCCGATCTCAACCGACTTCGCGCTTTTTCAATCGCTCTTTTGATCCTGATGGTTACAGCTGTGCCTACTCAGGGATAGTCCGCTTTAAGAATATCAAGTTGCTCATCGCGTCAGATACGACCACTTTGCACTCCAGACGTCTCCACCATCACCCCTACCGCATCTGAAGTCCGCTCTGGTCACTCACCCATCTCGGTAACAGACTGAATTTCATAAAATTTTTAGCACCATTTTACTCTGGTGAATTCCGTTTTATTTCAGCGTATCGGGCTGCCAGTTGTTTCAGATGCATCTCCAGCTGAGACCTCGCAGCTGCAGGTAAAGGTACACCAGGAGGATTTTCGGACAAGATACGCAGTTGCTCTTCAGCCGGAATGGACTGGTTAAAAGACTGCCGGACGGAAAATACAACGGACTTCAGTTCACTGACCGTCATGTATTTGCCTTTCTGCTCATCAAGCCCGTTCAGCCGGTCACTCAATTTTTGTAGCGTTGACATTCCCTTATACCAGCCATTGAGCTGTTCTACCGGTAATGCGGCAGCATTAAGGTGTTGCTGCCACTGTTGTATCAGGGGTTTTGCTTGCTCCGGCCACAGCACCTGAGCCTGTTCTGTAAGTTTTCGGCTGTAAGTAATACTCCAGTCAGGAGGCAATTTATCCAGTCGGGCAAGCTGCTGCTGTGTTTGTTCTATCATTGTTTGTGATGACGGAGATTGTTGACGCAACATATCCAGTTTTTCAGGCGCGAGAGGTGCAGGTAACGGAGCCAGTGAGGCAGCAAGCTGAGTCTGTAGCGGGTCTGGCCGGTGAAGAAATTGCCAGCTCCACACTGCGCTCGTACTTATTATCAGCATGGTACACATTCCGGCAGCGAAGGATTTCCACTTTTTTACCTGAGTGGGCATTGCCGTCAGTACTTCCACATTTGGGTGGTGTTCTGGCTGTGCAACGAATACCCACTTCACTGGGCTGTCTGGCGCTGGGGTCTCTTCAGAGAGACTACCGGTATGAGAGCCTGTTGATATTACTGCACCATTCTTTACGGTGGCAGGCAGGACAATCCCAGACTGAATATTCGACCCGGTACCGGTTGTATCGTTGCTGTTTTCCAGCCGGACAGCGCTGTTGTGCATCAGGGAACGCAACGTATCGAGCTGGCTCAGATGCTTAAGCTCCAGACGTTGAAGTACCTCCCCCAGACTGCCAAGCAGTTGCTCAGCCCGATACAGTTGTCTGAGATCGCTGTAATTGAGCGGGAGCGAGCGCATCCGCTGCTGAAGACGCTGGTTCAGACTGCTGAGGATTTCCATGCGGGCATGTACCGGCTGCGGCCACAGTGTCCCCCACTGATGGCTTATCAGCGCATCCAGTATCGCCAGGCCTTCATTGAGGCCGAATAAGCCGGCCAGCTGCGTCCGTGCCAGCGTGTACCAGGCCGCCGTCTGTAACTCCACACCGTTTTGCTCAAACAGTGAAAGGCAGAGTTTTTCGACATAATGCCAGTTCACATCCGGACGAGCCGGATGTGTCAGCTTACTCAGTTCATCACGCAGGGTGGCATAATCCGCTAGCGTGCGCGGATCGCCACCGGTTTTTAGTTTACGTGGAGTGATGTCATGCATGACCAGTTGTCCATTTGACATATAAGGAGGAGCTATAGAAGGTTATTGTTTCTGCAATATCAGCCAGACTTTTACTGACAGATGGAGCCTGCGCGGGCTGTCTGATCTTACAGGCGGGTCGTCGTGTCGAGATAATGCTGTTGCTTAAGATGTCGCAGGAGAACCCGCCCTTCTGGCATAAACTCGGTGCCATAGCGCACCAGACCAACACCTTTGAGTTCGGCATCAATGGCATAGCGCATTTCGCCCGGGACGTCCTGCTCCAGCAGGACAACCGTTATTTTTTTCAGACGAGGCTCATATTTGAGCAAAACAGCCGACAGGGTGCCCATCAGCTCATGGGCAGTGCCCGGCATGCCCTGCAGAATTTTTGCCATATCCGGCAAACCATAGTCCGGCAGATGCGCCAGCGTGCCCGCACGGCTGCTGAGAATACGCTGCATGTTGTCGAGTACGGACAGAATGACCTGGTTCTGCTCACTGACCTGATGCAGGTCGAGGCTGCCGGTAAAGTTGCCGTAGAGCGTTTCATACAACGAAGGACGGGCTGACTCACTCATCTTTCAGCGCCTGCAGGGTCAGCCGGTTATTGTCCGCTTCAATCACCCGGGCCTTATCCGGATCAAGGTCATCGCGGCTCAGTACCACGCGCCAGGTATTGTTCACCTGATCCGGTGACATAAACATCCCGGCTACTGCCACATACTGAGCGTCTTCCTCCATTGGCATATCGACCGTCACCGCGCCGCCCGGCTGCAGGCGGATATCCTTTTCGGCCACCTGGTCAGCCCTGATAGCCTGACTGTCGGTTTTAAACAGTGACGGGTAGTCCATGCTGTCGAAGGTCTTTCGATCTTTCAACTGATAAATTCTGACAACAGTGGACAATGCCACTCCGCCGGCATTGCTGTTCACGCCTTCGCGGGCGCGTATATCCAGATGCAGGGTTTTTACCTGCTTATAAAAAATCGACCTGGTCACAGCAACGGTGCCGTCTGTCACTTTTTGAGTCAGCCCACAGCCCGCGAGTATCATTGTGATACCAGCGACCAGCGCAGCCAGAGGAAATTTACCAGCGGTAATCGCCATCTTCATCGGTCTCCCTGCGGTGAATATTTTCTTGTACCCGCTCATAGCGGCCAAGATTGATGGTTATGGTTTTGGGGTGCGCGGCGATGTTCGCCGCATTCAGCGGTCGCATAACGGCAGTGCGGCCCAACTGTACTGCGCCAGCTTTAGGGTGAATACTCATCGTCGCGTCCGGCAACAGGCTACGGTCGACACACAGCTGCAGGCGGACATCAAGCCGTGACCCAAGATACACGTGCAGCAGCGCCATCAGGTCCGTGTGAAGCTCCCCACCCGGTAACCAGCCCTGCACTTCATCCGGGTCGGTTGTGACCAGACGCATCAGTACCTGGCTGTTCACCTCGGTGGCATAGTTGCCCATCACCGGACGATTTGTCAGGGTGACAGGCTGGCTAACGCTCATGGTCAGGGGCTTCTTCAGCGGCACACGGCGTTTATCATGGTGCCAGATTTTCGCCTGCGTGTTGGGTGCCAGCAGACGCACCAGCGAGGTCATACCTTCCCCAGTCCGCCCCGGCAATAGCATGACCGGCAGCAGCGCCAGAAAGCGTGAGGCCGGCGTCGCTATGCTGTCTGTGCATCCATCAATTCCTAGGCCGGCAAGCCCCAGAAGGTACTGCGAGGTTTTGTCTTTCCCCCCTTCCTCAAAGGTTGCCGGATACGAATATTTCCGCCAGATGCGGTAGTACTGGGCAATCAGTCGGTGGTTAAAGATATCGAGGAAATCCGCAGTGGCTTCATACCCTTCCCGCCGCTGGGTGATGTCATCAATGTAGTGTGTCGGCAGCGGAGACTCCACGCCGTAGAGCCCCATAAAGGTAATACGCACCGTTGGTGGAAGATGCGAATGCTCAGACTGTTCAATCCCTTTGATTTCAGATGCCGGGAAGCCCATGCCCGGATGGGGCCGGAAGCGTACCGGTTCATGACGTACCTGCCAGGTGCTGCCCGTAACCGGTTTGTCAGGCTGGCTCTGTTCCAGTAACTGGCAGAAGCGGTAAAAGTTAATATATGGCAGCCGATCGCCCAGCCGCTTTATCAGCCTGGCAGGCGCGGACTGTGATTCTCTTTCCACCGGATGCATTTTCCTTCTGGCTGAACGATGAGGGTGAGCTGGTTGAACTGATTCATATCGGCATACAACGAAAAGAACCGGTTAAGCATTTCACCAAACAGGTGAATATCGCCCTCACCGGTGAAGCCGTTGCTGTCGAGGGTCACTTCGATATCCAGCCCCCGCAACAGGTAGCCCTGCTCAAAACGTTGAAGGCGGTGGTGCTCAACATGCTGTATCGCTTCCAGACGCCGGGTGTTCAGCTCATCTTCCTGCCAGTTATAGAGCGCAAGCGTCCCGCGTAGCACTTCGGCGGTGCTCATCATGTTCAGGAACCCGGAGCCCAGGTGGCTCAATACCCTCCAGTGGAAACGGTCTTCCGCAGGCGGGTATACCGGCAGCGTGGGCTTACAGAGGTTGTGAACCGTCAGTTGCGTATCCACCACCTGCTCGCAGCGGTCCAGCAGCGTGCTCTGCAGTGCCCGGCGCGGTAACTGACCGTTGGTACCCGTGATTTGCAGCGAGACAGCTTCGCGCTCAAACAGGCGGTCATCTTCCCACTGGTGCCCGCCAAGGATAAGCCAGGTGTCATATAGCCCAGTGATGCCACGCTTTACACGGGTGTGGTAATACCGGGGCGGCGCATGACGGCGCATCATTCCACCCTTGTGGCGGAAGCTGCTGAACGGCACGTATTCGGCATCACGAGTCCTGTTTGAGCCGGTGACTGAATCGACGGCATAAATCTCGGTGTGTCCATCCTGCAGCCGTTTAGGGCGCAGCAGGTACTCACTTTCCAGCCCCGTAATGGTGAGCGGATCCGCCTCCAGCGTGAAAAGGTTAATCACTGGCACACAGTGCAGACGAACCGCGTCATCGGTGACCGGCAGGTCTGATGGCCACGGCGTACTGAACACGACCTCAATGTCGAAGTACTCTGCCCCGGCAGGTGGCGTGATACCGGCCAGACCATTGAGGTGGACAAACATAAACTTGTCGCGGAAAGTGAAGTACTCCAGCAGCAACTGGTAGCCACTGAAAGCGGCGTCACCTTTCGGCCACAGGCCGTCCTCTTCAGCAAACCCGCCCGGCGAGAAATAACCGTCAAGCCGGATACGATCAGTCTGCCCGGGCAGGCGCATGTACAGCGCCGCCTGCCGTTTGGTGAGCATCAGATGTAACTGGTTGCTGACGGGGGCATCCGCCCCGAGATACAGGCTCAGACGGCTGAGGTCAGCACTGGACCAGTCTGCCTGGCTGCTGCAGGCAAAGCGTATCCGCAACAGCGACCGACCGTCGGGTTCAGTTGTCATGGTAATGCCCGAAACACCCAGGGGATTAAGCCTCACATCCTGGGTGGTACGGTAACGACAGACGGTGTTCTTTGGCCCTACCGGACGGGAATATATCTCAAGACCCGCTGGCACCACTTCTGCCATTTTCATCGCATGCGGCGCAGGGGTAAATGCCACTACCGAGAGCGACGGAATAGTGCGTAGATAGTGTGGCCAGAGCATGCTGACCAGCCCTTCTGTCAGTTCCGGCAGATCGTCATCTATCTTTTCACGCAGGCGCCCCATCGAAAAAGCAAAGCCTTCGAACAGGCGTTCAACATACGGATCTGGTGTACCGGCCTTGTCGAGGTCCAGCATCGCGGCGCGAGCGGGGTGGGTTTGGGCAAATTCTTTCGCGGCCTCACGCAGGTAGCGCATTTCCGCGTCGTAATAACGCAGGGTCAAATCTTCCATTTATTCAATTCCTGTGGATTTAACCGCAAAGTACGGCGGCGCGGGCAGGATCGGCAGCGATCAGCCCGGCAAGTAACTGGTCCATTACGGGTATTAGTCGGGCCTTATCAGCCTCACTGCGACCGGCTTTCAGGCGCAGGAGTTTCAGATGGCGGGCGTGGACTTCAAACAGCAGTTCTGGCTCCCACTCAGTGAGAGTGACCTCGCCAGCGCGCACGCCCAGCTCAGCAAACAGATGCACCGCCAGTTCATTTTTTCCGTACTGCTCCGCGATACGCCCCATCAGCAGGCGCAACAGCCACTGCTGTCGGGCAGTGGTGACGCCAGGGCGGTTCTGTAGCCAGGCCAGCGCCATATCCGGGCCTTCATTGTCCGCCAGGGCCATCGCTTCCGGCTCCAGTGCCAAAATGTCATCGTTGCCGCCGGACATCCGTGCCAAAGCTGTGTCATTACCCCACCCGCCACTGGTATCCAGCACGCTTTGCTGGATCCAGTTCAGCGTCACTTCATCCGCAAACGGGGTACCGTCACTGAAGGCAAGCGTTTCGAGCCCGGATAACCGGGCCAGCAGTCCTTTCAGGTCAGCGGCAATGATGTCGGCCAGCGCCTCCTTGCCGGACTTCGTCAGCGCCTGATGGATATACCATTGCAGATCCAGCCACAGGTGATTGGCACCGCGGGAAAACGTGCTGTCTGCTGTTTCCAGCATCTCAGCCCAGTTCTGTTGCAAGTAGAGGCGTTTGAGCAGAGCTCGCTGGTCCGCTCTTGGTGGTTCGATGCGGGTACGACCCTGCGCATCCGGGGCAGGAATGGCCCGCAGGGTATCATGGCGCAGGCTTTTCATCAGATGGTGTGCTGACAGCCAGCCATCAGGCTGCTCTCGGAGGTATTCAGTGAGTGTGCGGGCCTGGGCCAGCAAATCCTGGCCTGAAGTGATTCGCCCGATTGACGGCACATCGCTGTGACTCACTGGAGGAGGGTTTTCTCCTGCGCTGGCATTCTGCGGTACCACGGCATCCACACCGCCGGCTTTCTGCAGACGATTCTCCAGCGCACCGTACAGCGCATTAAGTTCCGGCCGTGTTTCATCCGGCTCATTTTCAGTCAGCTGCGCTATCAGCAGCAACGCCCCGGTAGTACGCACAGCCTCTTCCCTGACTACTTCCGGGTACAGGAAAAGAGAGTCAGTCATGCGCGAACCCGCCAGCCACTCCAGCGCCGCCTTACGGCTGCGGTCACGCTGCGGGTGCAAATGTGTACCAAAGCGCTCCAGCATACCGGCCAGCAGTTCGAGTCCTTCTGCCAGCCCCTGTTCACCCTCGCGGTGCAGCTTTGCCCAGCAGTAGTAGGTGGCAACACGGATATCTTTGGCAGTCGTGGTCAGCAGTTTCTCTGCAAGCCGGCAGATGAGCTCAGTATCCGCACCGGAAAGTTTGTTAACCTCCTCGCGCATCTGCTGGAAATCATCGTCATAACCCGGGTCTTCGCCTACGGGGGATGATCCGGTCAGCGGCAGCAGCCAATTATCCCACTGCGCCACATGCTCACGGGTAGCGGCAAGCAGTGGTGCCTGCTCTGCCTGACAGGTACTGAGTAAGGCATTTAGCGTGCTCATCAGTACACCTCTCCGTCGTCACTGGACACGTCTGCCACCGGGTCTGACGATGCGACACCGGTGGTACTGAAGATGGTTTCCGGCAGACGGAAATTACGCAGCTTCAGCAGTGCCAGCGGGCCTTCTCCCGCTTCGGTACGCAGAGTGTAATTGAGCGAGCGACCATCCTGCGCTTTCCAGCTCAGGCTGTAGCTGCTGCCCACGCCCGGATAGGCTTTAACGCTGGCTTCATCGAGCAGACGGATTAGGCCCCAGTGCCCCGGTATATCCGCGTACTGACGGGTCCCGGCCTGAGTACTAATCCAGCTCAGGTTCGCGCCGGGGGCTTCCGTATCTGCAGGCCACGTGAAGCGCTTCCACACCGGCATTTGATTCACGTAGGTCAGTTTCTGGCTGTCAATAATCATGTCGGTCTGCATCACGCCATCAGCGGTGCCCGGACGAAGCTCAAAGTTCATGCCAGCATTGCCTTCCGTGAAGGCCACATCCGAGATGTGGCTCAGGGTGTTGATGGCATTGAGGAATGCTGGATTAAACACCAGCCCCTGCGAATTGATGCTGTCCGGTACCCAGTGGTTGCCCTCTTTATGCAGCACGCCCTTAAGACGGGTCTGCAGGAATTGGGCGATACGCCCGGAATCGGCATTCAGATATTTAGCCAGCAGCGGCAGAGAAACATCACTGCTGGAGTTATTAAACGGATAACGGCCCCCAAATGCACTGTTCCACTCCGCCACCACCGCCTGCTGCCATTGGGTATTGAGGCTGTCGGCCGCCGGGGTCAGCACCTGCTGCCAGGCCTGCTCCATCGGGTTTACAAACACCGTGCGACCGAAGCCACTCCATTCCTGACCCAGACCGGCGGCCATCAGGCTGCCGTAGTCACGGGTTTCGGTGAGGTCCACGGCTTTGCCCTGGAATACGGTCTGGGCAATGGTCTGGGTCATTGCCTGCGGGTCAGCGGCATTGGTCACCTGCTGCAGGCGCAGACGCACCTGCGTCACGCGGGTCAGGAAGGACTGCAGACTTTGCTCCTGTACACCTGAACGGTTCTTGTCCATCAGCGCCAGTACCGGGCCAAAGGTCGCATCCAGCGGACCATGAACGCCGGCACTCTGGTCAATGGCATCATTGTTATCACCGCCGAGCAGATTTTTGGCCGATTTCACCAGGGAATCCGAAATGGCTTCGCCCGTCTGCCCGGTACGCCCCTGCACATTCAGGGTGTTCATCAGCGCAACCAGAGGTGACTGACGCACATCGGCCATCAGGGTGAGCTGGTCAATTGAATCAGACAGCGTGGTGGCCCGGTTCCAGCGCAGGCTGTTCAGAAATGCCAGCCAGGCTCCGCCAAAGTCAGCAAAGTACCGCTCCGTCAGGCGCTTTTTCAGTGCTTCCGGGGAGGTTTCGTCCTGCGTTTTCGCCTGACGCCTGCCGTCAGTGAGCACCCAGTCGAGTTCGTCCCGGCGGGCCTTCACGACCTTCTCGATGGCAGGCTGCACCGCCTGCTCCCAGGCCTGGCGGATAAACATCCCCGGCACGACTTCATGAGTGCTGAACAGACGGGATGCATCGGTATCGCCGGTCATGTCTTCGAGGCGCATATCGACATACAGGTGTGCCACCCCGGAGAGCATCTTCTGGTACAGAGCCGATTCGCTGTTACGTACTCCCATCAGGCGAACCAGCAGGGAGCGGGCCTGGCTGACCATGTTTTCATCGGCACGGAGTTTCCACTCCGGGTGCGCGACCAGCTGCGCGCCCCAGAACGACAACAGAGACGGAGCCATCCCCAGCCAGACACCGTCTTTCACACCGTTACGCTTCGGCCAGTCGTTCAGCAAAGCAGAGCTGAACCAGGCAGCATCCATATGCTCCGGACGCGCCAGCATCAGGTAGAGTTTGAGCTGGTCATACGTGCTTTTTGCCATCTGTTCACGCAGCGGGCTACCCGGCGGCAACGCATTAAAGGCACTGACCTGCATCTGCAAATGGTCAGCAGCCGCATCCCGCAACAGCGGCAGAGCGCTGTCCTGATAACGTGGCCAGAGGGCTGCCAGCAGGGCGTTATTCTGGCTCAGCCCAGCCTGCTCGTACCACGGCACGCCGTGTTCAGACCGGTACTGCAGACGGGCCAGCGTTTTCTGTAGCTCAGACAGCGCGTGCAGACGCTGTTCCAGAGGCTGGTTTTGTCGTGCGGCAAGTGCAGCCTGGGCATTCGCACCGTCAATCTGGCTGCGGTTGGTCACGTACGCTGTCCCCATCCACGCCGCCCAGCCCACCATTGCCACGGTGACAGCAGATGCCAACAGCTTACGCCATGGAATGCCTGGCTTGCGCGGACGCAGTCCGGCAGGAAGAGTCCGGACTGACTCCGGCAGAACCTCCCAGCGATTATCCATGCCCCAGTGATGCGCCACTGCGCGCTCAGCCCCCGCAGAAGGCTGGCTGAACACCACACCGGCCAGCGGCAGCGGTCGGTACGGATTGAGCATCACCGACAGCGGTGTGGTCACGCTCTGTGGCTCACGAATGAGCTGGTCGGCAAGCGCCAGTAAGAAGTTATGTTTCACTTCACCGCAGGTCTGCTGCAGGCCCAGTGAGGTCAGTTCCGGCGCCAGGGAGGACAGTTGTTCTGCCAGCCCTTCGGTACGACAACCGGCAGGCAGCAGACAGCCGGCTGCCTGTACAACCCGTCCTTCCGGCTTACCGGCGCGCGGGTGCAGGGACCAGACATACAGCGGGATCTGCCAGCCAAGCGCTTCCATACGTGCGCTGATGGCGTGAGACAGGGAATCCATGGTGCTTTCTGACGGTACCGGCAGCGGCAGCTCCAGCCCAGGTGCTGACAGCTGGTCAAAGGCCGAGGTGACCCACACCATGCCATCCACCGGACGGCGGCGCAGTTTGCGCAGTGCGGTCAGCCAGGCACTGTCTGCTGGCGTGTTGAGGTCACCGCCCCACAGCAACAGTGTGCCACGGTCTTCCTGCCAGAGCTGGCTGGTGAGGCCGGGAGTGAGCTGTTCCACTTCGCTGGCAGTGCCGGTGATGATCAGAACACGGATTTTGCTGGCCCAGTTGCAGTTATAAATAGTGCGAAGAGACTGGTGGATTTCTTTAACTACATTAGAATGTAGGTTGTTATTATGTTCATATTCTGGCTGTTCTGGTTTCATCCCTCTCAGGAATTTAAATCTCTGAATAAAACTTTTAGAGACCAGCCCGTCCCATAACCGCACAAACAGCGAATCAAATAGCAAAATCCCAAGACAGACAGCGGTCACGATAAGCGATGCCATCATTTTTTGTTCTTGCCCGGCAAGGCGTACAAACGGATTGTTTAACCAAATTAATCCAGCACTCACGCTAATAATAATTGCAACAATGAGCCAGATGCTTATCCGTTTTTTCTTTATCATGCTGTTTTCCTTCAACACTCTTCCTGACGCACAATCGCCTGATGCGTGGTTTTATCGGTCATTATTACCCACTGCGGTTTACCAGATGTCATGGCGTATTCACAGGCACAGAGCAATGCAATATTTCCCAATGACGCTCCGGGGTTACCAAATAAATCATCTGGCATATAACCTTCGATCTGACCCGGAGAATAACCAAGCCTTTCTGACTGCTGAATTAACCGCGTCATAGCCCCTTTATCGACCCGCCATCGCCAGAGCGTATGTGCTTCTTCCGCAGACAGCTTTCCCCAACGCAACATATCTTCCAGGGTACTGACATCCTCCGTGGCGATGACGGGACGATGAATGACGACCTCAGGTTTAACATCATGTTGAACAAGCCACGCCGGAGAGGCCAACAACAGTGCCGATACCGATTCAGACTGATAATCCACAGGATCAACAAATAAATTTATTTCAACAGAAAGCATCAGCACCTTTTCATGCTGGTCAAGCAAAGCATCTAGCCACATAATGCCATCGCCTTCTTGCTCTACCACAATTGAATCCATGTGATATGTCGCCGGAAATATCGCCTGCCAAATCTGTGTGATTTGCATATTATCCAGAGACCCGTCGTGACGGAGACGAACAGACAATCTGTCTGCGGGTAGCACCGACAAATCCGGCTCCAGCATGCGAAGAAGCTGGGTGATATATCCGGTTAACCTTGTACTGTAGCCTTCCTTTAGGAAGTGCGAAGTGGAAGGCTCAAGTCGGGCCGTAGTGAAGGCCTGCTGAAAATGGGCAAAATAGGTTGATTGTAACTGACTACCATGATTTATGAGGGCGGAAGCAAGTTTATTACAGGCAATCGGAGTGATATACGCTTTCCCCAGTAGGCCTGCCGGACGCCGTCCTCTCTTCACTTGTATATCATGCTGCTCCTGATGAAGATGATTCCAGTAGTTCACGCGATCACGTTCATTTTCATAAACGCGTAGCCGAAAGGCATAACAGGCCAATCCAGTAGACAGCGGTATGACAAAAATGCAAAACCAGAACCATGCGGAATGCGTAGACATTTTCTCCGGCCATAAATAAAGCGCCAGTATTCCCCCCAGTACGGATATCAGCACAATAGTAATAAACCACCGGAATGCTGAAGGTGGTTCAGGAAGCGGTATTTTCTCTGGTATTTTTTTTAATTCAATGGGCATAGCTAACGCCTTCCGGCATTGGGGAGAGAGCAAATCAGTGAGCAACCACAACCGCAGAGATGTCCGTGAAGTGCAATCGGTTTACCATTGATTTTTGAACCCTCATCACCTTCCGCAATCGTCGTTATGCCGTGAGCGGAACATGATACTTTATCGCCAAAACAGGATACCTCTTTTCCCTGAAATTTAACGCTACTGCTGCCTTGCAAGACTTTCCCACCACTTGATATGGCATCACCAATTCGAATAACTCCTTGCATAATCCATCCTCGTCTACAACATTTATTTATTACCAAAAAGAATCGATTTTAATCATTAACAATGATGGTCGGAACTGAAATGAGAGTCACTACCTCCTGATGAGATAGTGATTCAATTTAAAATCAATCCGGATTGCCGCCAGTTACGCTTCGCTATTTTGTAGCATACTGTTTTTATTGGAAATATAAAAAATTAACAGGCATAACCCTCCAATAACCGTTCCGATATACCATGCAGGCAACAAGCAAATATCAAATGCAATTTGTATTTTTATGTTGTTTTTGATAACACCATAAAGACCTATCACAGACAATAATATAATAATAAAAGGAAGAAGTGTTGTGAGTGCGGTAAATGCCGCCACCTCGGGAACAAATGATGCCATCACACCACTGAGTAAAAATCCCAGCAAACCAAGAAAAACACCGATTACAGAACAAAAACCATTAATGATACGCGCTATTACATTCATAGAAAATCCTTTCCTTATATAAAAACATAAAAAATTGGAATTAACGATTTAACATTCATAAAACAGTTACTAAAAAATGCATACTCCTGTCATAATTGACTTCCATCTATTTTTTGGCTATGAACTACGAAGCAAACCGTTTTATCACCAGTCATTTCAGCATCTGGTTTACTGATGTATCTGGCGACCATTAAGCCTCCCCCCATAAATCTGCACCACGTATGACAATCGTATAATTTCCCTTCGTAAAATTTATGATTTCCCCGCCCCTTAGGGTTCTTTGGAAATAGGAGTGTTGGTATTAGTCAGGATCGAACTAATCATTCGTTCACTCCAAAAATTACCTGTCATATCGTAAATACCAGAGGGGATGAGTGGATGCCTATTACAGGCACGCTGTCATAGTTCCAGTAGTCAATTCTATCTATTTTTACACTATCATCGCGATCGAATACTCAGAAAGTATTAATAACGCGATTAATGCTATTTATCTCAAGCACACCATTATTGTCTCCACTAATAAATGTCTACCCCGACTACGGGCCGCATATGTCTTCTGGGCTTCGTCGAAACAATTCACGGTAGACCAATGAACTTGCCCAGCTGGGTACAATATTTATTCGCATCATTCCAATCCATATACGCAGGCGTATAAGGCAGATTATTTAATGCATTTATTCACTTTTGTATCAGTGCATTGTTGGTTTTTTTAGTGACCGATAATTAAGTTTTAAATAAAAATGGTATTGCTGATGGATGGTTTCAAATTTACTGATGAATTAGCGGGTGAGTGTTATATTATGCTGCTTACTATCCTTTTGGGTGTCGAGCTGAATCTTTTTCCGGGCTATATATTGCCCCGAAGCCCTCATCAACTACCTGGTGAATCAGGCTCTGTAATTCCGCGCTGTGCTGCTGGTTTTGCCCCGAGTCCAACGCGGGTTTTGTGAACGCATCATTATCGCAGGCGCTCAACAGTAGCGGAGTCAGTAGCAAAAAAGCCATTCGAGCTATCATAATAGACTCCCCCGTTACTTCACTGGCTGTGGACTGTTAACGACACAGCGAACCGTCGTTATAAAGGTAACTTTTGTATCCTGGCTGCGCTTAAAACGGGCGACCGTCAAGCCGTTAAAGGGACCTGAAGTTCCCGCACCACGCAGCACCTTCTGATATTTTTCTTCTGCATCGTAAATCCCCTCACGACGCTTAAATACCGGTTTTTCTGGTCCCTGGGGGTCAACAACCGGGGAATTCTTATAATAATCTGGATCATACCAGTCCTTTATCCAGTCATACCCATTACCTGCCATATCATAGAGCCCCAGTGGGTTGGGGGGATAACGATCCACTGGCATTGCTGTATCTATTTCAGTACTAAGCCCCATCTTCCGGGCAAACTCCTTACGATCCAGAGAGCCGGAAATATTAATCCCACGCTGGATCCCATCCATCTCCAGTACACCGCTATTGGTTCCAGCAATAATGAACTGCCCCCGGTTGCGAGCCGCATACTCCCACTGGGCCTCGGTTGGTAAGGCAAACGGCAGACCGCTCACCTTACCCAGCCAGGCACAATATTTCTCCGCATCGTACCAGTCCATATGCGCTGGCGTATCAGGCAGCTTATTTAACGCATCTGCCCACTCCTGAAGTAAGGGGTTATCCTCTTGTTTTAGCTGTAACCCATTCAGGTTCAGATAAAGCTGATATTCCTGATTGGTGGTTTTAAATTTGCTGATGGAATAGTTGCTCAGCGTCACCTTATGCAGTGGTTTACTGTCCTTTTGGGCGTCAAGTTGAATCTTTTCTGGGCCGTATTTTGCCCCGAAGTCGCCCATCAGAAAATTACCGCCTTCCACAAACGCCAGATTCGCTTTTACCTGGTGAATCAGGCTCTGTAATTCCGCACTGTGCTGCTGATTTTGCCCCGAGTCCAACGCAGGTTTTGTGGACGCATCATTATCGCAGGCGCTCAACAGTAGCGGAGTCAGTAGCAAAAAAGCCATTCGAGCTATCATAATAGACTCCCCCGTTACTTCACTGGCTGTGGACTGTTAACGACACAGCGAACCGTCGTTATAAAGGTAACTTTTGTATCCTGGCTGCGCTTAAAACGGGCGACCGTCAAGCCGTTAAAGGGACCTGAAGTTCCCGCACCACGCAGCACCTTCTGATATTTTTCTTCTGCATCGTAAATCCCCTCACGACGCTTAAATACCGGTTTTTCTGGTCCCTGGGGATCAACAACCGGGGAATTCTTATAATAATCTGGATCATACCAGTCCTTTATCCAGTCATACCCATTACCTGCCATATCATAGAGCCCCAGTGGGTTGGGGGGATAACGATCCACTGGCATTGCTGTATCTATTTCAGTACTAAGCCCCATCTTCCGGGCAAACTCCTTACGATCCAGTGAGCCAGAAATATTAATTCCACGCTGGATCCCATCCATCTCCAGTACACCGCTATTGGTTCCAGCAATAATGAACTGCCCCCGGTTGCGAGCCGCATACTCCCACTGGGCTTCGGTTGGTAAGGCAAACGGCAGACCGCTCACCTTACCCAGCCAGGCACAATATTTCTCCGCATCGTACCAGTCCATATGCGCTGGCGTATCAGGCAACTTATTTAACGCATCCATTCGCTTTTGCATTAATGGATTATTATTTTCTCTTAAATACAGTTTATTTAGTTTCAGGTAAAGCTGATATTCCTGATTGGTGGTTTTAAATTTACTGATGGAATAGTTGCTCAGCGTCACCTTATGCAGTGGTTTACTGTCCTTTTGGGCGTCGAGTTGAATCTTTTCTGGGCCGTATTTTGCTCCGAAGTCGCCCATCAGAAAATTACCGCCTTCCACAAACACCAGATTTGCTTTTACCTGACGAATCAGGCTCTGTAATTCCGCGCTGTGCTGCTGGTTCTGCCCGGAGCCCACAACTGGTTTTGTAGTTACATTATTATCGCAGGCGCCCAACATTAGCGGAGCTAATAGCCAAATTCCATATTTGTTCATAATTATCTCCTTAAGCCATTCGCGTCATCGTCGCTTCACTGGGACCAAACTCGCAGCGCTGCGGAAAGTGGGGATTCGGCGCACGGTTCAGGTTATACCAGCGAGTGTTATTCATCGCCAGCGCATAGCCCCAGGAGAGTTCCTGCCCGGTTTTCAGACGGAGGTAGATTTCTGATAGCTCCTGTGCCGCAAGTTCAGCGGCCCTACGTTTCATATCCTGGTCACGATTAAAGCCTTCCCGAAGAAATTCAAGTAACTGTTGTTCCTGCTCTTTTACCACCAATTGCTTATCGCCAATCTGCGCCAGATCAGAACCATCTTTACTACGATGGCACATCACCTTAACCCACTCACGCCGGGTCTGGATGCTACAGAGTACCTGAATAATTGCCTCTTTCCGTTCAGGATAGATATCCAACAGCAAGCTGCTGCGGTTTTCTGGATCGACATGATCCCACTTTCCATGGCGGGTCAACAGATAGAGTAAAATCCCCTTGGCCTCCGGGGTATAGGTTAATAGCCGCTCCGGTTTAGCAATAATATTTGCGGCTAACTGATTACGTTTTTTAGAAGCCTCAATATTTATTTTATTATCATCAATTAAATTTAACATGAAAATTTTAAATTCAACTGCAACGTCACCAGCGTCAGACATTAATTCATTATATACTTGATATATATCTTTTTTTAAATCAGCCAGTTGCATCACACATATTCGGGTAAAAGTTTTAAAAGCGTCCTCAAATACCAGGTCTAAAAAGCGATAGTCCAGGGCAAATAGCTGATAGGCCAGCCAGCTTCCAAACTCCAGCAAGGCTTTCCCCCCCACTTCACAAAGAAACGCCCCTTTTGCTCCGACTCCGCAGCACAAGCTGGCAGCAACCTTAAAGCAGAATTTACCATTAATAAAGGTACACAAGAATTTAGCTCCTGCACCAATCCCCGCCAGACCCCCAATGCTGGCACCAATAGCAGCAAAATCGGTAAATTCCCCTACCGTTTTGGTGATAGCCGTACTATCCGCAGATGGCGCAGGCGTGGGCTTTAGCCATTGAACGGCGCCCTTTAGCGAATACTCCGCACTCGCACCAGCAAAGGCATTAGCAGTAATTGAAGCCCCTTCATCTTCTTCTTTCATCTGCTGGTAAAACTGACTGCTGCGGCCTGACTGACGTTCCTGAAAGCGCGGTAGTCGTCCCCGTGGCTGACCAGTAACAATCTGTTGCTCGTTATCCTTTACCATGACCTGAAGTTGGGCCTCGACCTGGGCTGACGCACCAACAAAACCAATGAGCTGATTTTCAATATATATTCGCACCACCCCCATGTTAAAACTTGTCGGAGTCTGTGTAGCAGTGTTGCTGTCAGCCTCTTTTTCAGGCGTATATTTCAGCTCCCAGCCCAGTCGGTCAGGAATAAAAAATTCTGCACAACCAATACCTGATGCAACAGTTAAAGTCCCTTTTGCTTCACCCTTAATTTTGACGCTCCCTTCATTAGGGTTAAATTCTGCCTCGGCACCGATATTAGAAACAAAACGCATGAACTGAGCAGCCCCCGACACATCTACGCCATTATCAAAGGCATGACTCCCCGCCAGACTTTTATTCCAGCTATCCGCCCAGTCAAACAGTGTTTCATCCACATTATAGTCATTCAGATCGACGTAATCTTTAAGTTCAAGTTTTATCGTAGGCAATATCTCTTTGGTCAACTGCTCTTTCAGCTTTTTGGTATCAATCTTTCGGCGGCCGTGACCGTCAACAGTATAGATACTCTCTTTTCCGGTTGCTGTGTCCTTATTCTTCAGCGAGACAGTACGCCACTTCTTTTTAGCCCCGGCCTGAGAACGCCCGCCGGAACGTTCAGAATAATAGCTTTGGCGGGCATAAGCATAACGCCGCCCCAGTCGCTGATTACCTGGTTCCCTTCCGCGGGTATCGAGTAACGGGAGCAGTTCCACCACATCCTGATATCCCATATTACTTGTTTCTCCCTCTGCGAGTTTTTCCAACAACGCTTCCCGCTTTTTTTCCAGCGTAGTTTCTGCGGCAACAACCTCCGCAATGAGGGAGTCAATATCTATACCAGCTTGCTGTCTTTGCAGCCCATATTTCTCTACTGCGGAAGAATAAGCATGGTTTGCCTGATGAAATTCATCAACATGCCCCATCATCTCCAGACAGTGAGTTTCAAAATCGCCCGCATCCTGTGCAGGGACAACAATAATTTCTTCAGTTTCAGGACGGAAATAGAGCACGCCTGATTCATGACAGACTTGAGTAATGTTATTTTCAGATTTACTTAGCTGACATTCAGCATTCGCTTTAGTATCCATACTCTGGCCACCTTATTTATTCAAAAAATAGCTTAATATTCTGTGGGTCAATACCATAGTGTTTTTGCGTATAGCCATTTTCGTCAGTCCTGCCACAAACAATTTTGCCCTCAGGCGTTTCTATTCGATATGCCACCCAAGGTTTAGGTTTTTGAGTGACCTTGTCCACAACCTGAAACCCACCGCTTACAGGGAATTGATACTGCGGATCTTTTACTGTTGCAGGCTTCAGCGCCTGTTCAAGAGAGGCCCCACCACCCCACAGAATATTTGTACTTTTCAGATCGATTTTTCCGGGCGCTCCAATTTCCACAGATCCATCTTTGATTTTGATATAAGCACCGCCTTTACTGGTCAGGATAATTCCTTCTGCCGCATTCAATACAATTTCACCGTTAACACTATTAATGGCCATCTGCTGATCGGCCTGAAGTCTCATAGCATCAGACTGTGCCTGAATATCTACTTTGCCCCCTGCAGCAATGATCTTCATGCCCATTTTCTGGGCAAATAAGCTGATTGCTTCACCCGCCGCAACGGTCAGCCGTTTGAAAATCGTCATATCCGTATTTTCACCTGCGGTGGCCGTAAGGGTGTGGCCTGCGGTAAGTTGAATATTTTTAGGCGTAGTGACCCCAATCCCCGCGGGCGCAGACAATAATAATCCGGCTTCTTTAAGTTGATTCAGTGTCAGGGCAAGCTGCTGTTGCGAAGGGATATCCGCGTCCAGTGCCCCGGAAGTTCCGGCACTTTGTGCCAGAGCGGTGACCAGCTGTAGCGCACTCTGTAACTGGGCGACAGCCGCATTCATATCCAGCATTACACCCTGTGCTTTTGGTTGATTATCCGCCGTAATAAACACACCACCACCACCGCGAATGGAAACGTGTCGGTCAGTACGTAACTCAGCGCCTTCGCCACGAAGTTCGCGGGAAGCGTTAACGTTGTGCCCTAAATTAAGTTGGGTCTTACCTCCGTATTCTGTACTGAGCTTAACGTGCTCTTCGCCGCGCTTGTCCTCCATCCTCAGCTTGTTCAGGCCAGCTGTGCGGATAACGTTGCGCGTACTGTTGGCTTCAGTGACGTGGTCAACGTGGCGGGAGTCATGCATTGCGTGCGCTATATAAGGACGGTCCGGATCGCCTTCATGGAACGCAATGGCGACTTCAGTACCCTGTATCAGCGGGAAGTGGAAGCCGTATTTGTCACCGCCATAAGGTTTGGCAAAACGTACCGGCATACTTTCCATGCCCTGACGCTTGTCGTCGCGGTCAGCATCAAATTTCACGCGGTACATCCCCGATGCATCCTGCCAGGCGTAGATATCGTTCTCTTTGGCGCTGGTCACTCGTGCCATCAGGGTACCGCTGACCACCGGGCGCTTTTTCGCGGCAGGACGCCAGCAGCGGTTCTCGTAGTAAGGCATCGCTACCCATGCCACCTTCAGGGCATTCTTACGGCTGGCAGTGTAGCCAGTGCGAATAATAACAACACCGTTCTCCGTTTCGCGGGGCAGTGTTGGTGGGATAGCCATTTCGGTGATGGTCAGCACCTGCGCCGGCCCCAGGGTGTGGTCGGTGCTGCTGCCGGTTACCGTGGTCTGGGTGGACAGAAAGCGCTCATGCTCCAGGCGCGCCCAGAAGTTACCGGTTTCTGCCGCCGGCGTGATTTTATCGCCACGTTCAAGGTGACGTGGCCGGTAGTGATACACATCACCGTAAGTATTCCCCTCCCCGTCGCCGCGGGTCATGTCAGCCGGTACTGAAGTCAGGATGTTCTGGGCTTCAAGGTGGTTATAGTCACTGGCCGTGACAGAACGCTCCACCACGTTCTGCTGAACGTTAACGCCCCACACCGATTCGGCAGCATTATCATTCATCCCTGACGGGCTGCTGAGAGGTAGCGATTTGCCAAACGTCCAGGCGCTCTGCTTGTCAGCAAAGTGCACCACTTCAGTTTGCGTGTCCGGCTGCAGAGTGAAGAAGTAGAAAATTCCCACCTCGGCCAGCAGGCGTTCGATAAACTTCAGGTCACTTTCCTGGTACTGGTTTATCTGTTCCCGTTTTGGGTAAGTTTGTTTAAGCTTGAATTCATACTCCCACCCCTTCAAACCATGCTCGCCAAGAATTTGCTCTACCACTTCCGGCACTGATTTGTTGACGAAGAAACGGTGAGTACGAAACTGCTTGTCCAGTAAGGATATAAAAGGTTCCAGAATAATTTCATATGTAACCTGATCGCGTGAACCGGTCAGACGTCGGAAATTTGTCACTACACCATGAACAATTTTACCGACCATAGAATTAAATAGTTCCCCCACCCCCATGCTCAGCGTAACGGTTTTACTCAACATCATTTCAGCCGTAATGTCCGGATGTGAACTGGTAAAACGAATAGTATAATGATAAAGAGCACTCATTTGTTCTAAACCATCAAAATGTTCCACATCTAATGGATAAGGACAGGAAGGAATATCGAGTTTATAGCGATTAAGGATACCCTCTGTCATTTTAAATATATCTTCCATTTCTATAGCTCCTGTCCCGGGCCAGAATGATATTGAATAAAATCAAACTCCACTGTATGATGAATACTATCTATAATGCCCCCACTCAACATAAATATATTTCAGGGCGAGTTTATAAAGTCCATAGCTTATGAGAAAGACCACTACACCTTCCCCGACTGGAATAAAGCGGTAAGGATTGGCAGAAAAGAAGTAGCAGTATACAGAGTAAACTATACTGATAGTTCCTGGTGTCATCCCGATGCTGGCAATGATCCGTGAAACAATGATAAGTATGAAATCTTTTATGTTCATAACGTTCAATTTAAACCAGGTGCCTAATAAAACTAATAATGATCCTCCCATTTTTTATGAATTTTTGGGAATGCATATAGATAGATTACATATCCAACGCATGTAACAACAAAAGCCAGCCCTCCAAAGCAGAATTTGTTCTCTTGCTCTGATACAAAAAAGAACCAACAAGACATAATAAGTCCCACAAGGACTAAAGTTGCCCCAACAGCACAAACACCCTTAAAAATGACAAAAATAATAGTGCTTTTAAAATTCATAAGTCACCAAAAAAGTATTTACAAATCTCATTAAACTCTTCTGATTTGCATTCACCAATGGCGCATGCCATTTCAAATGGCTTTACTGTATCTTCAACAAGAAAATATAAAAGGCCCACATCCCCCATATCTTTTAATTTATAATAAATTTTAGGATTCCTGCCTCGTAAATATCGTGACGTATAAATAGCACGTGATGCTTCTGCACCAATCGAAAGTAATGATCCAATGACGGTCCCCGCAAACAGTGCCGTTGTTGCTCGATCCGAAATCACATATCCTAGCTGCACGCCGGTCAATTGTGAAAAAAGTGCTTTCCCCACACTACTGCCAGTAATTTGAAGACCGACAGCAGATATATCAACCCGGGAGATGAAATCATCGATAAATGGCTTGATAATGTTATAAACAGTTTCTTTATCAAAAGTGATAGTTTTGATCAGCCTTGCTAACCGAAATTTATCATCCTGATTCTCTCTGCGGTGTTCAGTGTCTATAAAATCATAGCCAAGATAGGCAAAGCTAACGGGTAAGGAAATAACGCCTTTAGCCACGGCGCCGACAAAACCGGATCCATCGATATTAATGGCCTCAAGCATATCTCTGGCAACCTCTTTTGCGCTTTCCATATCACTACCCATCAATTACAGAACCAGAGCGCACATCAAACTCCAGCCCGATACCCTCTTCCTCACTCCAACCCATCGTCAGAGACGTTGGTTTCTGTTTCGCGGCCATGTGAGTCAGCAGTTGTTGACTCAGCACAGGCAGAATTTGTTGATTGAGCAGACTGTCAACGTTACGCGCGCCGGTATCCGGCAGCAGACAGGCGGCAGTCAGCGCGTCATACAGGCTCTCATCAATCTGCGTGGTCAGGCCGTAATGACGATGCAGGCGCCTGCGCACCTGCGAGAGTTTCATTTCCACGATGGTGCGCATGGCAGCCTCATGTAGCGGGCGGTAAATCACCGTCTGGAAACGGGCCAGCAGCGCCGGCTGGAAGTGGTCACGTAAAATCGGGCGCAGCAGTTCCTGTAGATCGCTTTCGCTGGCCTTCGGCTGTTCGTCCAGCAGTTGCATGATGTGGTCGCTGCCGAGGTTGGAGGTCATCAGAATTACGGTATTACGGAAGTCGATTTCTCGCCCTTCTCCGTCGCGCATAAAGCCGCGGTCAAAGACCTGATAGAACAGGTTCATGACGTCGCGGTGCGCCTTTTCCACTTCATCCAGCAGCACCACGCTGTACGGACGCTTGCGCACCGCTTCGGTCAGAATGCCGCCCTGGCCATAACCGACATATCCCGGAGGCGAGCCCTTCAGCTGGGAAACCGTGTGCGGCTCCTGGTATTCAGAAAGGTTGATGGTAATCAGCGACTTTTCGCCGCCGTACAGCACATCGGTTAGCGCCAGCGCTGTTTCGGTTTTCCCCACACCGCTCGGGCCAACCAGCAGAAATACCCCCTGAGGGCCGTTCTCCGACGTAAGCCCGGTTTTCGCGGCACGCAGGCGATGGGCGATGGCTTCAAGCGCCCTATCCTGGCCGACCACGCGCTTGCCCATTTCGTTTCCCAGACTCAGCAGTTCAGTCTGCTCGTCTTTCATCAAGGAAGACAGCGGCACGCCTGTCCAGTCGGCAATAACGGTGGCCACGGTACGCACATCCACATCAACGGAAAGTAGCGGGTTGTCGTGTTGCATACCATTCAGCGCTTGCTGCAGCTTATGGGCCTCACTCTGGCGGGATATATCCTGACGGCATTCCAGCAGTTGTTCGGTGAGTTTCAGTTCCTGGCCGTACTGGGTTTCAAGTTCATCAAGTGCAATGATAAGGGTATTTTCTTCCCGCTCGATGGCGGTCAGTCGACCACCATGGCCCTTGTTGCCGACGGCGATATCTTCCAGCAGCGCCTGCTTCTCCATTTCAAGCGAGGTCATCTGCGCGCGAATGCGGGTCAACTGTTCGGGTACGGTATCGAGGCTCATACGCACGCGGGCAGCGGCGGTGTCCAGCAGGTCAATGGCCTTGTCAGGCAGCTGACGACCGGTTAGATAGCGACGAGATAGCGTGACCGCGGCACGGACCGCGTCATCAGTGATATGCACATTATGATGTTCGGCATAGCGCGATTTCAGGCCACGTAGCATCAGGCAAGCGGTATCGTCGTCCGGTTCGTCCACTTTCACCATCTGGAAGCGGCGCTCCAGCGCGGCATCGCGCTCAAAATATTGTTTATATTCAGACCAGGTGGTGGCAGCAATGGTTCTGAGTTCGCCGCGAGCCAGCGCAGGTTTTAGCAGGTTGGCCGCATCTGCCCCGCCCGCCTGGTTACCAGCACCGATAAGGGTGTGAGCTTCATCGATAAACAGTAAAATCGGCACTGGCGATTGCTGCACAGCATCGATGACATTTTTAAGACGCTGTTCAAATTCTCCTTTCACGCCCGCGCCCGCCTGCAGCAGACCGAGGTCAAGCGTGCGCAGAACAACCTGCTTGAGGGCTTCCGGTACGTTGTCCCCGGCGATGCGTAATGCAAGCCCCTCCACCAGCGCGGTTTTTCCCACGCCCGGCTCACCGACCAGAATCGGGTTGTTCTTACGACGGCGCGAGAGAATGTCGACCATCTGACGGATTTCCGTATCACGCCCGAACACCGGATCAATCTTGCCCTCTTTAGCTTTGGCGGTGACATCGAGGGTGAATTTATCCAGTGCGTTCTGCAGCGCCGGGCTGAGTTCGCCTTCTCTCAGTTCTGCACCGACCGGACGGCCGACAAACTCCACTTCACCGCCATGTTCTTGTGCCAGTTGCTCTTCGTGTTGCACCTCTGGGCGTTCGTCTGACTGCGCATCCAGCAAAGGACGAAGGCGTGCAAGTTGACTCTGGCCCAGCGTCAGCAAAGGCCACAGCCCGTCACAGTGAGCAAGTCGCTGATTTTCCGTCAGCGCCATAAGAAGGTGAATGCTACGGATGTGCTCTTCACCTGCCAGCGAAGCCAGCATCCAGGCTTCCTGCATCAATTTCTGAAGCTCGGCGGATAACTGCGGGCGGGTGCGCACCGAACGCGGTTGATTATCCAGCCAGCCGAGCAAACCCTGCCAGATGCTGTCCATATCCCACTCGTAGCGACGTGCCAGTACCGTCAGGTCTCCCTCCCCCTGCTCCAGCAATTTCAGCAGCCAGTGCTCAGGCAGGATTTCTGCATGGGCACGGGTCTGGCAGAGTGAAGCCGCCCCTTCCATCGCGCGGGCACAGTACGGATTCAGACGACGTAACAGGATGGCTGGATTTTCCATTTTTCTCTCTCTTGATGGCTCCGGGCACGCTACCGCCCTTCGCTGCTTCCCGTTCAGGGGACCAAAGCGCATACAGTCGGGCAGGCAGATTGTGGGGTTCTTTGCTCAGCGCCCGTAATGACAGACGCTCGGCAAAAAAGCGGACAGAAAAGCCCTGTCCGCTTCGTGACTTACGCGGTGGCGCGTTCGTTCCAGGAATCGGAATGAATGATGTTGCCGTCCTTGTAGGTCCAGGTGATTTTTTCGTAACGCAGTTCTATACGCTCAAGGTGGTTGTGCTTCTCTTTTGCAGGATCCTTGATGTCATACATTTCAGGATTTACTTTCACCACTTTCACGTTTTCCAGTCTGGTGTTGAAGTACTCCACTTCCTGGCCCGCATCGTTGATTTTGTACCACTTGAATTCTGCAGATTTCAGGGTCTGACCGGTGGTCACAGCCTTGTACAGGTAGGGACTGGACGAATCGATTTCTTTGGTGAACAGAAACGGCGTGTGGATACGGGTGCCAGTCAGCTTGCCGGTGTTGTTATCGGTAGGGATGTACAGATTATGTTCCTGAGCGACCACTTCGATGCTGCCTTCGCGATCCTGGACGTCTACAGACCCTTTAATGTCCGCACCGCCGTCGTCTTTCAGCCAAAGATAAACAGGAATTGCCATGGAATTACTCTCCATTTAATTGTGATGCGCCATCATCCTGCGATGGCGCCGGATGTTTGCCCGGTATCTGACAGGCATTGGCCTGCGGTACCAGACTGATTTCGACACGACGGTTGAGCGCACGCCCTTCCACAGTGTCGTTGGTTGCGACAGGACGGCTTTCGCCATAGCCCTGCACCGCAAAACAGCTTTCCGGCACATCGCCGGTGTCACGCATCCAGTTGCGCACCGCTTCAGCACGTTTCAGTGACAGCGTCTGGTTCAGTTGCGGATTGCCGGTGTTATCGGTATGTCCGGACACGACAATCAGCCAGCCCGGTTTCGCCTTAACGCCGACCAGAGAATGCACCAGCATTTTGGTTGACCCGGCCTTCAGTGCCGATTTACCGGAATCAAACAACGACATACTGTCGAGTCGAATGGTTTTCGGACCCTGAATGATTTTCTTAATGACCGGTGGAGGCGGTGGCGGAGGTGCCCAGTCGCTGACGGCTGCCTCAACAGGCGGAACCAGCCGCAGTCCCTGATACAGACCCAGGCGATAACGCAGCGGTTCCCCACGGCGCTGCCAGTCGTCCAGCAATGCCCGATCAGCCCGCAACCGCTGCTGCGCCCGCAATTTCGGCGCAGCCGGTGTGCCGGTCAGATGTTGGTATAATGCAAGATGGTCGCTGACATTGCGGATCAAGCGCTGGTTGTTCACCCAGGACGCCAGCATAGCCAGCGCAAGGAAAATGCCCCCCAGCAGCCCGGCATAACGCCAGAACACCATCCTGCGGCTGACGCCACGTCGGCGCGGTAACGCCGCCAGCAGTAATTCAGGCAGCGGCAGGGGTTCTGGGGTAACGGCAGTATCCGGTGGCAGCGCCGTCACGGCGGTGATGTGCTGTTGCCAGAGATTGCCCGTGATACCGTTCACCGGCGCCATACATATGCCCTGCACGCAGGGCGTCATCACCGGCAGCTCGCCCTGTCGTACCGACAGCAGGTCATTGACCGCACAACTCTGCCAGGCAAGCAGACTGTCCAGCCATAGGCTCTGGCTCAGACGGGAAAGTCGTCCGTCTGTTTCGGTCTCGCGGGTCCATTCCGTCAGTGACATATTTCCCTGACCGGGTTGATATACCTGAATACCGCTCCGTTGACTTACGGAGGTAAACCAGACGGACTCTGCATCCATGCAGGCCGCTGGTGGCGATACCCAGGTCACGGTCCACAGTAGAGGGATCGTGCCGAATGCCGCACGGCACTGGACGACAGCACGCTGCCAGCCCCGCAGCGACTGTGTAAAATCATCACCGGATGTGTGTAGCTCGGGTGCCACCGCCAGCATGACGGAGATTTGCGATACCAGGGCCGGGCGAACCAGACTCAGGTGCTGTGCAAAGAGAGGCAGTTGTTCCGCATCCTTCACCCATAAATACCAGCCCTGTCGGGTTTCCCGGTGACGGTATCCAGACATAAACAGCAGGACGTTATCACCACAGGCGAGGATCACCGCCCCCTGAAAATCTTCCGGCGGCAGGTTTTCATCCATAATCCCCCGGACAGCGGTGACGCGGATCTGAGAAGCCTGATGCTGACGCCAGAACATTACCCCGGACACCAGAACAACCAGCAGGCTGAGCGCCACACGGCTGCCCGTGGACAGTGGCCAGAATCCCAGGATGAGCCACAGCGCCAGCACGGCACCCAGGGCAGTTAACAGACTTCGGTACACATCCCGCATCGCTTACCCCGGCCTGACAGTCTGGCTTACCAGCTCGGCAAGCGAAGACGAAAGGAAGAACCAGAGAGCCGCCAGGGCAACAGTGGCCGCAATCCAGGACAGCCAGTACCACCGACGGCCGCTGCGCAGGCGTGAAGCGCGGGAAACAATGGGGGCGTCCTGTGCCAACGTGAAGGCCGGTACCCGTTCAGCGAGCGCGCGAACAATATCCTCGCGACGCTCGTCGTCCTGGGCGCGATACTGACCAACGAATCCCAGCTGCAGGGTCCGGTACATGCAGGTCAGGACGGCGGCATCAGGGGCGGTTTCTTTCAGCAGTTTCCGGATCCGTTCCCACAGTTCCTCCCCGGCATTAAGGGTGCCAAAAAAATGTGCCTGCAACGGATCACGCCGCCAGGTCAGGTATCCATCATCGGTGGTTCCCCTGTTCATCACGCTCTCATCAAGCAGTGCACACAGGGCATACACCATATGGTCGCGGCTGATATTGCTGTAGCCTGCCTCCGTGAGCGCAATCTTCGCCTCCTGCACCAGACGGCTGGCCCGGCGATAGAGCCCTTCTCCATCACGGACTTCCTGCCCACCGCGTAGCTGGCTGGCCATCAGCCAGCCAGGGTAGAAGATACGTTCTAACTGGCTGAGTTCGGATTTGTTCATGTGCGCAGCACCGCAAAGAGTTCAAGGTTCACATCCCCCAGCGAACGCGGGGTATAGAAGGTGCAGTTGCCCATTTCAAGCATCGCTCTTGCCGCCTGAGTATTGAGATCAAGAGAGAAATACTGGTTCTGAAGACGTAACGGGATAGCGGCCGGAACATGCGTCAGAGGCTTGATAATCATCCCGCTCAGGGCCACATTCACTACATCCGAAACATCATCAAAGCTGCCCGCTTTACACAACTGCGGGAACTTCGTCTGAAGTTCATGGTTCGGCATGGTGGAGCGTACGGAGAGATAGAAGTCCGCCCCTTCGCGCAGACGCGCCTCGTGCAGGACACCCTTCCAGATCTGGTCCTGATGTTCGAGGTGGATACTCACTACTCTCGACGGCAGGCTCGCTTCCAGCAGCTTATCGAGCAGTGCCAACAACGGTGGGAATACCCGTTCCGGTGTATCGTGCTGATAAGCAGGAATGTCTCCGGCATCGTGCTCCAGTGAGAAGGTCAGCAGGCTGCCGGCCAGACGGGTCAGTTCGCGATACAGCAGTTCCGGGTGCCGTGCAGGTGTCTGCAGGAGTTCCGTCAGCACCGGCTCGGCGCTG
The DNA here is from genome assembly GCF_003010695.1 of Enterobacter cloacae complex sp. FDA-CDC-AR_0132. Taxonomy (NCBI): domain Bacteria; kingdom Pseudomonadati; phylum Pseudomonadota; class Gammaproteobacteria; order Enterobacterales; family Enterobacteriaceae; genus Enterobacter; species Enterobacter cloacae complex sp. FDA-CDC-AR_0132. The sequence continues at coordinate 276,624 of NZ_CP027618.1, forward strand.
TTCAGGGCATTAAGCAGCCAGAACAGGGAGACATCCGCAACCGCAAAGTCGGCCATCCGCTCATTGCTCTCACGACGCATCGCCATCAGACGTCGGCGGCGGGCCTGCAGCCGGACCACCAGGTCGCCCAGTTCGGTGGTCAGCAGTGGGCTTGCAGAAACGGAAAGCATCGGCGGGATGAAAGCCGGGTCCCTGCTCCACTGTCCCTGCGCATTACGCACCAGACGTGCCACCGGGCAGGTCAGCCAGGCCGTGTTTTCCTGACTGGACAGACGCAGGGTGAGCGCATTACGCAGAATGGCGATTTCTCCGCTTTCATGGCCAGCCAGTTCCTGCACCACTATACGTTCGGCTTTCCAGCGACGCGGGCGTTCACTGTCCTGCCCGTTATCGAGGTTGCCGCCCCTGGCGCTCAGCAGGGGCAGTGCGACAACCACGTCAACAGCCTCAGAACCGTTTGCGGCGGATAAATCACAGACCGGCGGAACATTATCCGCCAGGCCCGTATCAACAATCGTGCCATCCTGAAAACGAACCACCAGACGGGTGGCATTCAGGCGCGAGAGCACCAGTGCGGCATCATCAAATTCAGCCGCAACCACACCCCAGGGATGCGAAATTCCCATTCGGGCGACCATGTCGGCAACATGCTCACTCCAGCGTGCCTGCTGCTGGAACTGTTGTGGGGCAAGAGCTGCCCCATCCTCCCAAAGCGGGCGATAAATTTTCATCCCTGATTTCCCCTCGCCTTACGATTTGGCTTTCGGCATCTGAGAAACCAGAGACAGATTGACGTCCATCCCTTCCACCTGGAAGTGCGGTACGGCGTACAGCTTCACGCGGAAGAAGCCCGGGTTATCTTCGATATCTTCCACCACCACTTTCGCATCGCGCAGTGGGTGGGACGCCTGCAGCTCATCGCCAGGATCGGTCATTTCCGTCACCAGACCGCGAACCCAGGTGTTCAGCTCCAGCTCCAGAAGACGACGATCCTTAGTGGTGCCGATGTTTTCGCGCTGAATGAGCTTCAGGTAGTGCGCGATACGCGACAACAAGAAGATATACGGCAGGCGAGCGTTAATGCGGCTGTTGGCCGTCGCATCGGCGGTATCGTAAAGCGCCGGTTTCTGCGTGGAGTTCGCAGAGAAAAAGCACGCGTAGTCGCGATTTTTGTAGTACGACAATGGAATGAAACCCAGGTTGGCAAATTCAAATTCACGCGTCTCAGGGATCATCACTTCAGACGGGATCTTCACCTGATTGCCAGTGCCCAGATCGTATAAATGGATAGGCAGATCCTGTACAGCACCACCAGCCTGCGGGCCACGTATCTGTACACACCAACCGTTGTTGATAAAGCTGCGTACCATATTGGTCGCAAAGGCAAAGGAAGCATTGGTCCACAAATATCTATTGTGATCCGGACCTTTCACTTCTTCGACGTAGTTGAAGCTACGCACAGGTACGGTATCCGGACCATAAGGCAGGCGCCCCAGTACACGCGGCATAACCAGACCGATATAGCGGGAATCATCCGTCTCGCGGAAGGATTTCCACTTGATGTACTCAGCGCGGTCAAAGTAGTTGCCGATATCCTTGATGGCCGCCACATCCTCCATACTGTCTTTCAGGAAGAATTTCGGGCCGGCAGAACCGATAAATGGCATATGTGCAGCAGCAGACACTTTAGAGATGCTGCGCAGCAGGGCTACATCCTGGGCAGACGCATCAAATTCGTAAGCGGAAATCAGCGCAGCAATCGGCTCGCCACCCGGGGTATCATACTCATCAATATATGTATGTTTATACAGCCCACTCTGGACGATTTCCGGGCAATCTTCAAAGTCCTGACGCAGGTCTTCTTTAGACATATCCAGTAGTTCAACTTTCACGTTCTGGCGAAAATCGGTTTTGTCGACAAGAGATTTCACACCGCGCCACAGACTTTCTACCGCCTGAAAGTCTTCATGATGCATAACAGCATCAAGCTGACGGCTGATCTGGTAATCCAGTTCCGCGATATGGTGGTCAATCAGGTTTTTATCGAGTTTCTCAACTTTTGAGCCCGCTTTTGTCAGACATTCCAGGAACACCTTCATGCCGGCAGTTAAACGTTCGTCTGCTGTTGCATCCGACATCGCCTGTGCATCCTGCCAGATATCAAGCGCACTTAGCTCAGAGACAGGGTTAAGATTGATTTTTTCAAACAGGGACGCATATACCCCGCCTGCTGCAGGACGTTCAAGCACTACGCTCTCGTTACCCGCGGCATTCTCATTTTTTACAGACATCAACATATTCCTTATTAATCCGTTAAAAGCACATGGCCGTTATGGCTGTTTCGGGGCCAGGGCTGAGAGTTCGGCTCTGAGTTCTGCACTTAATGCAGGATCGAGAAGAATTTTTTCCAGCTCTTTTCGGAAAGCCTGGTTATCAAGGAGATTGGCTTTTAAATCGCGAAGCAAATTGCGCATGGAAAGCATGGCCTTCAGCTGAGGTATTTGCCGCGAAACCTGCTCCGGAGAGAAATCATTAATACTCTGGAATGTCAGATTGATGTTGTCCTCACTACCATCACCAGCAAGCGTGTTTTTAACGGTAATATTTACGATTGGGGAATATTCGGAAAGAACAGAGTCAAAGTTGTTTTTATTCAGATTAACTTTTTTGCGCTCCGATAGTGGTGCAGTCTCCTGACCATTACTGAAGTCTCCCGCCACCAGTAATTTCAGGGGGAGCTCAGTTTTCTTGCTCGCTCCGCCCGTATGCAAATCAAGCTTTAAATTAATACGTGCCTTGGGTATTTCGGACTGAAAAGAAGAGTTAGACATGGCTATCCCTGTTTTATGGAGTTATAAAAACGGTCAATGCCAGTGAGAAATTAATAAGAAAGGCAAACCCAGCCAGAACAGCTTCCAGGTTCACGTCATCGGACGAAAATCAAAACCCCGGAATTAAAAGCGGGCACATTCCATTCACCAGCATATCGACATTGTGTTTTTGAGCTTTTGTCTGAAATGAAAAAAATTTCGGATAAGACCCAATAGCCGGAGTGTAGGAACGTTCCCTGCCCGATCGGAAACCAAAAAATGTAACAAAACGTTGCCGCTAAAAATCTTAACAACCAAAGATCATCTTTCTGATTTATAAGAATTTTCTTGCACACCCCTTTAACCCTTATGAAATAAGGGTGTACAGTAAGTGATCAATTTAATTTAGGGGCTATTTTGTATAAAATCTCATCAATCACATGAAATATCTGATTTTGTACTTTTATCAAAAATGAAAGGCAGAACATGCCTGCCTATGTGAAAAAATTGGCGACATTTACAGGCCTTCACCATTTTTTATTATTTACTTAAATGAGTTTTATTATTTTCATCAGAAAAGTAAATATCACGGGGACTTTATGGATGCCTCATCCCAGTGCCAGTGATAGGTAAATCTCAGGCATCAATCGAGGAGTGGGCACAACCTTGAACAACAACCCTATCTTGTTGCTAAAATCAGGATTCCAGGGATACAGAGGGGACGACGCTGACACGACGTCATTAAAGTTGGTTTTGAAATCTGTATAACACCGTCTGGTGCAACGTTGTTGATTTAACTTTCCTGAAAGATATCATCACGCCCTTAACCGGGCCCCCTCTGTAACCCAAAGCATGCTCTCACTTTACATAATAAAGGGTCATTCCTGCCGTTGCATTCCTGCAGAGGACACCATGCTCTCATCGGCGCGCCGATACACCGGCACAAGGCGAGTGGTTCCGGTAAGATTATCAAATACCTGTTTTTCCGCAGTGGTAATTCTCATTCCGGCCTTTCTCAGACGCGACACCTCAGCAGCAATCCGCTGGATCCCAAACCAAAACAGCGCATCGAGTGCGGTTACCTCCAGACCACTTAACAGAGCACGCTTCAGACGTTCCGTGGGGGGCTTAATTTCTTTGGCTATCTGCAGAAAAGGTTCCGCGGTCAATTGTGTCGCTTCCGTTCGCCGTATACGTGTGAACAGATGATATTGAAAAACATCAGGTACATCGCTCAAATCGGACTTCACGCTCCAGACACAGCCAAACCGTTTCCCGTTAAAAATGACATTCTTCTGGCTGAGCTGCAGTTCATCACGCAAGCCGGCAATTAACTGAGGTGTCCGCACGAGCAGCAGGCGGAAAGGCAGCTCAAAGCTGGTAACGTAATCGACATTGGTCAGGGCAATACGCAGACGCGCCTCGGCCCCGGCCTGGATTGCCTTGCACTCGCTTAAAACGTCGGCCCACTGACGGGTAAGACGCGGAGGTTCATTCGCCTCGGTAAATTTGTATTTTTCAATCTGATAATCGACTTGCTCTGTCACCCGCTTTTCCCTGTCAGTCACGTTTTAGCCGCTAAAGAGAATTTAGCAGCACAGGTTATTATGCTCCAGAGGTGATGTGCAGTGATTGAACCCTCATTTATACGGGTTATGTTATTCCGTATTACAATTCCACTGCTTTACTCCACAGGCCCTCTTCTCTTTAGGGAACCATCATGAAACAAATCACGCTCTCCGATTTGAAGCAACAAAGTGAAGCGGCGGCTAACGCCCCGCGTTTACGCGCACATCGTAACTTTCATCCTGAACTGAGCGACCCGGTTCAGCGGCTGGCCATCGCGATGGAACCTGGCACCTATGTTCGCCCTCATCGTCATCCGCATACCTTTGAGCTGTTACTTCCCCTTCGCGGGCGTTTTGTCGTGCTGAATTTTGACGACCAGGGCATCGTCACCCGTCGCGTCGTATTAGGTGAAGCGTGTATGGCGCTGGAGATGGAGGCGGGAACCTGGCATGCCGTGCTGTCACTGGATCATGGCGGCGTTATTTTTGAAGTTAAACACGGTGGCTATCAACCGGTGGCTGATGAGGATTTCGTTACCTGGGCCCCCGCCGAGGGAGAGGCCGATACAGCCGCGCTGATGGCATGGTATAAACAGGTACAGCCTGGCGATGCGGCCTGGAAAGCATAGTGACTGCTTTCAAAATATCCAAACAGATGCCGTCGCGCATCTGTTCTGGTTTATAAAAACAGAAAAATCAAAGACCTTTCAAATTGCCGCTTTTTTAATCAAGAACGAGTAATAGCACATACCGTATAAAGGGTGCTACATTATACCGCCCACCCAACGTCAGCAATGGCCAGGCAACGCCGTAAAGATCGGTAAAGCCTGCAACCATGACCTTGTACTACGGTCTAACAGGTACGTGGTTACGCAATGCGTGACTTTCACCGACTTTATATAGGTTCCCATTATTTTGTCACAATCCAAATTCAAACGCGCGTTTATGCACCCGCGTTACTGGTTCACATGGTTTGGTCTTGGCGTGCTCTGGTTACTGGTTCAGCTTCCTTATCCCGTAATCCGCATTCTGGGCTCCAGGCTTGGCAGCGCATCGCGCCACTTCCTTAAACGTCGTGAGTCTATTGCGCGTAAAAATCTCGAACTTTGCTTTCCACAGTACAATGCGGAACAGCGCGAAAAACTGATTGCTGAAAACTTTAAATCTATCGGCATGGCTCTGCTTGAAACCGGTATGGCATGGTTCTGGTCTGATGAACGTGTTCGTAAATGGTTTGATGTGGAAGGCCTGGATAACCTGAAACGTGCCCAGTTGCAAAACCGCGGCGTGATGGTAGTCGGCGTTCACTTTATGTCTCTGGAACTGGGGGGTCGCGTCATGGGGCTTTGCCAGCCGATGATGGCAACCTACCGTCCGCACAACAGCGCCGTGATGGAATGGGTGCAGACACGTGGTCGTATGCGCTCGAATAAGGCGATGATCAGCCGTAACAACCTGCGCGGCATGGTTGGCGCACTGAAAAAAGGTGAGGCCGTCTGGTTCGCACCGGACCAGGATTATGGGCGTAAAGGCAGTAGCTTCGCTCCGTTCTTTGCGGTGAAAGATGTCGCCACGACCAATGGTACCTTTGTGATTTCACGTCTTTCCGGTGCATCCATGTTGACCGTCACGATGGTCAGAAAAGCGGATAAATCAGGCTATCGCCTGCATATCTCCCCTGAGATGGCTAACTATCCGGAAAACGAAGGCGAAGCCGCTACGTTCATCAATAAAGTTATCGAAATGGAAATCATGCGTGCGCCCGAGCAATATCTCTGGATGCATCGCCGTTTCAAAACACGCCCTCTTGGCGAAGCCTCGCTGTATATCTAAATTCCAGAAGGTTAGTTTCGTTAAGAAACTAACCTTTTCAATGACCTGTAATCACGCTGTGTACTGTCTTTCTTTGCGTCGCTCAAAGTGAATTTATTGCGTTCTGAAATCAAACTGTCGCCGTTCCACGACACTCGTAAGTGACGGAAATTATTTAAAAAAATCCCTCTTGTCACCCCCCATTTTTAGGCGTACATTAGCGCCGTCTGGCAACAGGAAAGCACAGAATTCTGAGCGGGAGTCGGCGGTATTACGGGAAAAATCTTATTTCCGCTATAAGCCAACTTCAGCTCTCTATAATCAGGTGGACTCTGTTTTTAAATGCGTACCACAAGATACGCGGAGCGATGAAACGTGAAATATTTCTTTATGGGCATTTCGGTGATTGTTTTAGTCTGGGCCGGAACGTTTGCCCTGATGATCTAGTGAAGAACATGCAGTCAAAAAAAACAGGAGCCGATGGCTCCTGTTTTTTTATGTCATGATGACGCGTGATGTTCGGTGACGCTTTTCGATGAGAGAAGTCCGTCGGCGCGGAACATACTCTTGATGCCCCTCACCGCCTGGCGGATGCGGTCACTGTTTTCAATCAGAGCGAATCGCACATGGGTGTCGCCATAATCACCAAAGCCAATGCCCGGCGAGACACATACCTTCGCGTCCTGCAGCAGCTTTTTGGCAAACTCCAGCGATCCCATTGCCGCATACGGCTCCGGAATTTTAGCCCAGACGTACATGGACGCTTTCGGCATGTCCACCATCCAGCCCGCTTCATGCAACCCTTTGACCAGCACATCACGGCGACGCTTATACTGCGCAGCAATCTCATGCACACACTGCTGATCGCCTTCAAGTGCTGCAATAGCCGCGACCTGAAGCGGGGTAAAGGTACCGTAGTCGTGATAACTCTTGATGCGCGCCAGGGCATTCACCAGCGTCTTGTTGCCCACCATAAAGCCGATGCGCCAGCCAGCCATGTTGTAGCTTTTCGACAGCGTAAAGAACTCAACCGCCACATCGCGTGCGCCAGGAACCTGCATAATCGAAGGGGCTTTCCAGCCGTCATAGACAATATCGGCATAGGCTAAATCATGCACCACCAGCACATCGTAACGTTTGGCCAGGGCGACCACTTTTTCAAAGAAATCGAGCTCTACGCACTGCGCCGTCGGGTTCGACGGAAAACCGAGGATCATCATCTTAGGTTTCGGATAGCTTTCGCGAATCGCACGTTCCAGTTCGTTAAAGAAATCGACCCCTTCCACCAGTGGTACGGAGCGAACCTGCGCTCCGGCAATCACTGCGCCATAAATGTGAATCGGGTAGCTCGGATTGGGCACCAGTACAGTATCACCATGATCCAGTGTCGCCAGCATCAGGTGCGCCAGACCTTCTTTTGAGCCGATGGTGACAATCGCCTCGCTTTCAGGGTCGATATCAACCTGGTAGCGATCCTGATACCAGCGAGAAATTGCACGACGTAATCGAGGAATACCGCGAGAGGTGGAGTAGCCGTGCGTATCCGGACGCTGAGCAACCGTACATAACTTCTCAACAATATGCGGCGGTGTTGGGCCGTCAGGGTTACCCATGCTGAAATCAATAATGTCTTCGCCGCGCCGACGCGCAGCCATTTTCAGTTCAGCAGTGATGTTGAATACATAAGGGGGGAGACGATCGATACGCGTAAAACGGCGTTCAGGACTGAATTCAGCCATAGATTCCTCAGATTAACGTTAGCGCCCGGACCGTCCGAGCGACGCTGCCACCGATGTGGCATGTTTAGAAAATAACCTGAAAAAAAACATGCTGTCGAGAGGGAAATGAAAAAAAAGAGTGCGCGCTAAAATCGGAACCCTGCTGCATTGAAAAGCGGAAGCGTCCGAAGTGACAGCCTCTTTCTGATATCTGTTGTGTAACACGATGATATCAAAACCGTTACCTGCTCAGGCGTTATCACAAAAAAATCGGGAGACTTCAGCCCTCTCCTGATAATCCCCTTTGCAAAACAGGTTTTTTCCCCATTTGATAAACCTGACGGATAGCTGGTCAATACGCGCCAGGTTTTTTATCATGGTTCTTTCCCGTTTTCCCTGGTCTACTCGTGCACGAAATATTCAATATGCTGCTGGCAGTTTTTGACCGTGCGGCATTAATGCTGATTTGCCTGTTTTTCCTCATCCGCATTCGCCTGTTCCGCGAGCTTTTGCACAAGTCTGCGCACTCGCCAAAAGAGCTGCTGGCCGTAACCGCGATCTTCTCGCTGTTCGCGTTGTTCAGCACATGGTCCGGCGTGCCGGTCGAGGGATCGCTGGTTAACGTGCGTATCATTGCCGTCATGTCCGGCGGGATTTTGTTTGGCCCGTGGGTCGGCGTCATCACCGGACTGATTGCCGGTACGCACCGTTACCTGATTGATATCGGTGGCGTGACGGCAATTCCCTGTTTTATTACCAGTATTATTGCCGGGGTACTGTCAGGATGGATTAACCGCAAGATCCAGAAAAAGCAGCGCTGGCGCGCCGGGATCATCGCCGGCATGGTGTGCGAAACGCTGACCATGATCCTGGTGGTGGTGTGGGCCCCCACTATCGCACTGGGGCTGGATATCGTTTCGAAAATCGGTATTCCCATGATCCTCGGCAGCGTCTGCATCGGTTTTATCGTGCTGCTGGTACAAAGCGTTGAGGGAGAAAAAGAGGCCAGTGCCGCGCGTCAGGCGAAGCTGGCGCTGGATATCGCCAACAAAACGCTGCCACTCTTCCGCCATGTGAACGCGGAGTCGTTACGTCAGGTCTGCGATATTATCCGCCGCGATATTCATGCCGATGCGGTCGCCATTACCAATAACGACCACGTACTGGCTTACGTCGGCGTCGGGGAACACAATTACCGCGATAATGACGATACCATTAGCCCCACCACCCGACAGGCGATCAACTACGGTAAAATCATCATTAAGAACAATGATGAAGCTCACCGAACGCCGGAAATCCACTCCATGCTGGTGATTCCGCTGTGGGAAAAAGGCGTGGTAACGGGCACACTAAAAATCTACTACTGCCACGCGCACCAGATCACCTCCACGCTTCAGGAGATGGCCATCGGCCTGTCGCAGATTATCTCTACCCAGCTGGAAGTTTCCCGTGCAGAACAGCTGCGCGAGATGGCAAATAAGGCAGAGCTGCGCGCGCTTCAGAGCAAAATCAATCCTCATTTTCTGTTTAACGCGCTGAACGCCATCTCGTCCTCCATCCGGATGAATCCGGACACCGCGCGTCAGCTTATATTCAATCTGTCGCGCTACCTGCGCTACAACATTGAACTGAACGATGACGAGCAGATCGACATCAAAAAAGAGCTGTATCAGATCAAGGACTATATCGCGATTGAGCAGGCCCGTTTTGGCGACAAGCTCACGGTGATTTACGATATCGATGAAGAGGTCAACTGTGTGATCCCAAGCCTGCTGATCCAGCCGCTGGTGGGAAACGCGATTGTTCACGGCATTCAGCCGTGTAAAGGTAAAGGCGTGGTCACCATCAGCGTAACCGAAAGCGGTAACCGCGTGCGCATTGCCGTGCGCGATACCGGCCACGGTATTGATCCAAAAGTCATTGAGCGCGTGGAGTCTAACGAAATGCCGGGCAATAAAATTGGACTGCTGAACGTGCACCATCGGGTCAAGCTGTTGTTCGGCGACGGACTGCACATTCACCGTCTCGAACCCGGCACCGAAATTGCTTTTTACGTCCCGAATGAACGCTCCCCCGTTCATGCGGCGACATCACTGTTGCCATAGGCCGGAGTAATCAATGAAAGTCATCATCGTGGAAGATGAAATTCTGGCTCAACAGGAGCTGAGCTGGCTTATCAAAACGCACAGCCAGATGGAGATTGTGGGTACCTTTGAGGATGGTCTGGACGTGCTCAAGTTCTTGCAGCATAACCGGGTCGACGCCATTTTTCTGGATATCAACATTCCATCACTGGACGGTGTATTACTGGCGCAAAATATTAATCAGTTTGCTCATAAGCCGTTTATTGTTTTCGTCACCGCCTGGAAAGAGCACGCCGTAGAAGCCTTCGAACTTGAAGCGTTTGACTATATTCTGAAGCCTTACCAGGAATCGCGTATTGTCAGCATGCTGCAAAAGCTGGAAGCCGCATGGCAACAACAGGCCACGCCTGCTAACGCAAGCCCGGCGATACGTGAAAACGACACCATAAACCTGGTCAAGGATGAACGCATCATCGTGACGCCTATCGACGATATCTACTATGCCGAAGCGCACGAGAAGATGACGTTTGTCTATACACGGCGTGAATCATACGTGATGGCAATGAACATCACCGAGTTTTGCAACAAACTGCCGGCGGCGCACTTTTTCCGCTGCCACCGTTCGTTTTGCGTCAATCTAAACAAGATCCGCGAGATCGAACCGTGGTTTAACAACACCTATATTTTGCGTCTGAAGGATCTTGATTTTCAGGTCCCGGTGAGTCGCAGCAAGGTGAAAGAGTTCCGCCAGCTGATGCATCTGTAAAAATCCCCTCTCCCGCAGGAGAGGGATAGTTGTCAGAGGATTTGACCCAGTACCTGACGCAGGTGCGCGCCCGAGCCAAGCAGGCCAGGGTTATCGTGCACAATCAGGTACACAGGGATGTCCTGCACATAGCTTCTGAAGCGACCTTTGTCTTCAAACGCACCGCGGAAGCCTGAGGCTGTAAAGAAGTCGAGGAAACGCGGTACGATCCCGCCCGCGATATAGACTCCCCCGAAGGTACCCAGCGTCAGCGCCAGGTTGCCGCCAAACCGCCCCATGATCACACAGAACAGCGACAGCGCACGGCGACAGTCGATGCAGCTGTCCGCCAGCGCGCGTTCGGTCACATCTTTTGGCTGCAGATTCTCCGGCAGACGGCCGTCTGATTTTACAATCGCACGGTACAGATTCACCAGACCCGGACCGGAAAGCACGCGTTCGGCGGAGACGTGGCCGATTTCAGCACGCAGCTCTTCGAGGATAATGCCCTCTTCTTCGCTGTTGGGCGCAAAGTCCACGTGACCGCCCTCACCCGGCAGGCTTACCCAACGCTGGTCGACGTGAACCAGATGTGAAACGCCAAGACCGGTACCGGCACCGTAGACCGCAATCGGCTTACCTTCTACTGGCGCTGTACCGCCAAACTGAATCAGATGCTCTGGCTTCAGCATCGGGATCGCCATGGACACGGCAGTAAAGTCATTGATGATTTCAAGATGCGAAAAACCAAGGTTTTTTTTCATCTCAGCGATGGAAAATGCCCAGACATGGTTGGTCATCGCCACCCAGTCACCGGTAATCGGGCAGGCAATGGCGATACATCCGTCTTCGATGCTCACCTGTTGCTCTTCAAGATAGACCCGAACAACGGCCTCAAGACTTGGATAATCCAGCCCTGAATAGGTTTTCGCCCGGGAAATTTCACCGCTATTTACATCGCATAGGGCAAGGCGAGCATTCGTGCCGCCCACATCGCCTACCAAAGCATACTTTGTCATTCTTCTACTGCTCCGCTAAAGTCAGAATAAATCTTTGGGACACTGTAAGTTCAAGGCGTGATAACAACAACGACCGGAAGGTGAATGCCCGTGGATTATCGATCTTCGTCACAGAATAACTTTACCGTTTCAGCACCTTTTGCACTATTGCCATAAAGCTGATTGTGCAAAGTAACGTAATAGCGTTTTGTACAAGGAAATCATCATGCTCCATCCGCGAGCCAGAACCATGCTCTTACTGGCAATACCGGCGCTGATTATTGGCGTTGCCTCAAGTCTGGTGCTCATTGTCGTGATGAAAGTCGCGTCGGTGTTGCAGGCGATGTTATGGACGGCGCTTCCTGCACAACTGGGCGTCAGCGTGGATTCGCCGGGATGGATCATGTTGATGCTGACGCTCACCGGCGTTGCGGTGGGTCTGGTGATCCGCTTTAGCCCAGGGCACGCCGGGCCGGATCCGGCGCTTGAGCCACTGATCGGTGCGCCCGTTCCCCCCTCGGCGCTGCCGGGGCTGATTATCGCGCTGATCCTGGGTCTGGCGGGCGGTGTCAGCCTTGGTCCTGAACACCCCATCATGGCGGTAAACATTGGTATGGCGGTCTTTCTCGGTTCGCGCATTTTACCCCGGGTCGGTGCGCTGGACTGGACCATCCTCGCCTCTGCAGGCACCATCGGGGCGCTTTTCGGCACGCCCGTTGCCGCCGCCCTTATTTTTTCTCAGACGCTTACCAGCAATAACGACGTCCCGCTCTGGGATAAACTCTTTGCGCCGCTGATGGCCGCTGCGGCTGGCGCGCTCACGACCAGTCTGTTTTTCCATCCTCATTTCTCACTCTCTCTGCCCCACTACGGCCAGATGCATATTGCCGATATTTTCAGCGGTGCCATCGTCGTCGCGATCGCCATTGCACTCGGGATGATTGCGGTATGGTGCCTTCCGCGCCTGCACCGTCTGATGCACCGGCTGAAGCACCCGGTGCTGATTCTGGGGGCGGGTGGTCTGATGCTGGGCGTATTAGGGGCTATCGGCGGAACGGTAACGCTGTTTAAAGGCCTTGATGAAATGCAGCAGTTGGCTTTCAGCCAGGTGTTCAGCGTGTCTGATTACCTGCTGTTTGCGCTGGTTAAACTGGCGGCGCTGGTGGTGGCTGCAGCATGTGGGTTCCGCGGTGGGCGTATCTTCCCGGCGGTGTTTATCGGCGTGGCGCTGGGGCTGATGCTGCATGAACATGTGGATGCGGTGCCGGCAGCGATAACGGTCTCTTGCTCAATTCTGGGGCTGGTGCTGGTGGTGACGCGCGATGCGTGGCTGAGCCTGTTTATGGCGGCGGTAGTGGTGCCAGATTCAACGCTCTTCCCCCTGCTCTGTATCGTGATGTTGCCCGCCTGGCTCCTGCTGGCGGGCAAACCGATGATGATGGCCTGGCGAAACGACAAGTAATCAGGCGTTATTACGCGCTTCCAGAGCTTTGGTAAGCGCCCCGAGCAGCGGCGGGATATCCGCTTTCGGGAGCATCACCTCAATCAACGAGAGCCGCTCGTGGTGCGCCACTTTTTCAAGTACGTCCGCCAGCTGTTCCGCTTCACTGACCCGCCAGCACTCAGACTGAGGATCGAGGCTCAACGCCTGCGGAATGTGCGTCCAGTTCCACAAAGCAATGTCGTTATACCGCTGCTCCGCCCCGTGGATAGCCCTCTCAACCGTGTAGCCTTCGTTGTTGAGCACCAGAATAATGGGGTGCTGCTTATCACGCAGCATCGAGCCTAGTTCCTGAATGGTGAGCTGGGCCGCGCCATCCCCCGTCAGCACAATCACGCGTCGGTTCGGGCATGCGGTTTGTGCACCAAACGCCGCCGCCAGCGTGTAACCAATCGAGCCCCACAGCGGCTGGACGATAAAATTCACATCAGCCGGTAAACGCAGATCAATCGCGCCGAAGGCCGATGTTCCCTGGTCGGCAAGGATAATGTCCCCCGGGCGAATAAAGGTTTGCAACGTTCTCCAGAAATTCTCCTGGGTAAGCGAACCGTCCGGCTGCGGGAACGGTATTGCGCCGGATGATGACGACATAAGCCCAGTGTGCACGTGCTGTTTGCAGAGTTCGACCAGCGTCTCAATCGCCTGGTTCATTGGGATGCCGGTAAACCAGACATCCCCGACGCGTGCGGCATGCGGCTGAACTTCAATGGTTTGCGCCGGGGTAAGCTGGTGCGTGAACCCGGCCGTCAGGGTATCGGTAAAACGCGTGCCAACACACAATACCGTGTCAGCCCCTTCAATCGCCTCTTTTACCGCACCGGTGCTGGCTGAACCACTGTATGTACCGTAAAAACCCGCCTGACGCTCGTCGAAAATCCCTTTCCCCATCAGCATGGTGGCGTGCGCCATCGGTACCTCTTTCACCCACTTCTGTAGCGCATGCTTCAGGCCATGGCGCAGAACAAGGAAGTCGGCCAGCAGCGCGGTACGTTTGCTCATCGCCAGTTTGTTCTCAGCAGCATCCCGGAACGCTTTCAGGCAGGCGCTATCGGCATGAGCCTGCTTATGAGTGAGAGCGTTTACAGGCGGCGTGGCGGCTTTTTTTGCCACATCGGCGGGTAACATCAGATAACCGGGGCGGCGTTCCCGAAGCATGGTTGTCAACACACGGTCGATTTCATAACAGGCATTTTGTTCGGTAAGGACCGCCTGTGCGACGGTGATCGGCTCGCTCATATGATAAAAGTGACGGAACTCCCCATCCCCCAACGTATGATGCAGCAACTCTCCCCTTTGCTGTGCCGCCGTACCCGGCGCCCCCACAATATGTAAAACCGGGACATGCTCGGCATAGCTGCCGGCAATGCCATTCATGGCACTTAACTCCCCAACGCCGAATGTGGTCAGCAGCGCGGCAAAGCCCTTACATCGGGCGTATCCGTCAGCGGCATAGGATGCGTTCAGCTCATTGGCACAGCCCACCCAACAAATATCCGGGCTGTCTATTACGTGGTCGAGAAACTGCAGGTTATAGTCGCCCGGCACGCCAAACAGATGATCGGCACCACAATCTGTAAGACGGTCCAGCAGGTAATCGGCGACGCAGTATGGGGTTCGCATAACAGGTGTCCTTCTGACGTTGACCTCACTTTGAGTATTAAAGAAGCGTGATGGCTGTCCAGAATTGGTCGTAAGAAGGGCATGGAAAGAATGCTTTACAAAAAAGGCTGCGCTATGCTCTTTTTTTTCATGTAAATGTAAACGTATACACTGATTTTTCCTTTCAGCGCCAGAGGGCATCAGAATGGGTTACCAGCCGGACAAAAATCGTTATCAGACAATGCAGTATCGCCGCTGCGGGCAAAGCGGACTCAGGTTGCCTGCCATCTCACTCGGGTTGTGGCACAATTTTGGCGACGCCACGCTTGTCGAAAACAGCCGTCAACTTTTACAACGCGCGTTCGATCTGGGTATTACGCATTTCGACCTTGCCAATAATTACGGTCCTCCTCCCGGCTCAGCCGAACGTAACTTCGGTCGCATTTTGCAGGAAGATTTCCTGCCATGGCGCGACGAGCTGATCATCTCGACCAAAGCGGGTTATACCATGTGGGATGGCCCCTACGGCGACTGGGGGTCACGCAAATATCTGGTTGCCAGCCTGGATCAAAGCCTGAAGCGTATGGGGCTGGAATATGTGGATATCTTTTATCATCACCGTCCTGACCCACAAACGCCACTGCTGGAAACCATGAAAGCGCTTGACCATGTGGTGCGCCAGGGAAAAGCCCTTTACGTCGGGTTATCAAATTACCCTGCAGAACAGGCCCGCAAGGCTATCGATATCCTGAACGACCTTGGGACGCCGTGTCTGATCCACCAGCCGAAATATTCGATGTTTGAACGTGCGCCAGAGGAAGGCCTGCTGGACGTGCTGCAGGAAAAAGGCGTCGGCTGCATTCCCTTCTCGCCGCTGGCGGGGGGACAGCTGACTAACCGCTACCTGCACGGTATTCCTGCAGACTCGCGTGCGGCAAGCGGCAGTAAGTTCCTTAACCCCGATCAGATCACCGAAGAGAAGCTGGAGAAGGTTCGTCAACTGAACGCGCTGGCGGAAAGCCGCGGCCAGAAACTGTCACAGATGGCGCTGGCGTGGATTTTACGCCACGAGTCGGTAACGTCAGTGCTGATTGGGGCCAGTAAAACTGCCCAGATTGACGATGCCGTGGCCATGCTGGAAAACCGCCATTTCTCGGCGGAAGAACTGGCAATCATTGATGGGATCCTGAACAGCTCAAAATAAAATCACTTTTAGCAAAAAGTGCTCTCATTCATGAATTAGGAGTTGAGGCGATGAAACGAGCCTTTACCAACTCGTAATATTGCGTTAACAGGCCCCACAAAGGCCCCGATCGTGAAGGAGAAAGAGTATGTTCAGGTCACTGATTCTTGCAGCGGTATTACTGGCTTCGGCCCCGCTGATCGCCACTGCGGGCGAAATCACCCTGTTGCCATCAGTTAAATTACAAATTGGCGATCGTGACGACTACGGCAGATACTGGGACGGTGGCTACTGGCGCGACCGTGATTACTGGAACCGTCACTATGAGTGGCGCGGCGACCGCTGGCGCAGACATGATAATGGCCTGCATCGCGGCTGGTACAAAAACAACGCCTATGAGCGTGGTTACCGTGAAGGCTGGAACGATCGTGACGACCGCCGCGGTGGCTGGGGTCACGGTGGCAGAGGACGCGGTGGTCACGGCCATCATCACTAATGCGTCATCAGTAATGCATCATCAATAATGCAAAAAGGAGCCTCCCGGCTCCTTTTTCTTTGGTTCAACGCGATGCTATAACCCCAGAGCAGTGCCGACCAGGAGCCACAGGTTCAACGACACCACTACCGCCACAATGACCCAGCCGGTTCGTTTCACCAGCGTGCTGTTCACCAGTTCGCCCATCAGGCTTTTGTCACTGGTAAAGATCAGCAGCGGCACCAGTGCAAGCGCGATACCAAAACTTAGCAGTACCTGGCTCATGACCAGAATTCTCGTGGGATCCAGCCCCATCAGAATCACAACAAAGGAGGGCAGCATGGTCACGGAGCGACGAACCCAAAGCGGAATGTGGAAACGGACAAAGCCCTGCATCACCACCTGCCCTGCCAGCGTCCCCACAACCGTTGACGAGAGACCGGCCGCCACCAGGCTCAGCCCGAATATCGTGGCAGCAGCGTGGCTCAGTAACGGCTCCAGCGTAAGGTATGCCTGGTCGAGATCGGCAATACCGGTGTGACCGTTGAAATGGAAAGCGGCAGCAGCGGTCGCCATCATCGCCAGGTTCACAAAACCGGCAATGGTCATGGCGATCGCCACATCCCATTTCGTCGCAGAGTAACGCTCTTTGCGCGTCCCGCCGTGCAGGTGCTGAGTCAGCGAGGAATGCAGGTAAATGACATGCGGCATGATGGTTGCGCCCAGCACCCCGGCGGCCAGGAACACCGCTTCAGAGGTTGGCAGGCTCGGGATAATCATCCCTTTGCTGAGCTGTGCCAGATTCGGCTGAGAGAAAATCAGCTCGACGATATAGGCCGCCGCCACAAACAGCAGCAGCCCGCCGATAACTTTTTCCAGCGGTTTTTGACCGCGACGCTGCAGCATCAGGATCAGGAAAGTGGCAATCCCGGTGAGCACCGCGCCCTGAAGCAGCGAGACGCCTAGGATCAGTTTAAAACCAATCGCGGCCCCGATGAATTCGGCGAGGTCGGTTGCCATGGCGATAATTTCCGCCTGAACCCAGTAAAGCCATACCGCCGGACGCGGATAGTGATCGCGAATTTGTTCAGCCAGGTTTTTGCCCGTGGCAATCCCCAGCTTCGCGGACAGCATCTGGATCAACATGGCCATCAGGTTAGCCCACACGACCACCCAGAGCAGCTTATAGCCGAAGCTGGCCCCGGCCTGAATATTGGTCGCAAAGTTACCTGGATCGATATAGCCGATGGCAGCAATGAACGCAGGTCCCATTAACGCGAACCGCAACTTGCGCGCTGCTCTGCCACTGCTACCCTCTACGCGACTGTTTGTCATTTCTGCCTCTGGAAATATAGCCTTTGCTATGTTTAATGCTATCAAAATGAGAATGATTATCAAGATCATTTAGTGAGTTTATAGTGATTTCTCTGATAGCTTTGAACAATAGACGGGCGGGTAAGGTGGGGCGATCTAACAAAACCTGCAATCGCGCACGCTTTTGTGAAGACTAGCACACAAACTTAACTTTTCACTCATTTACCTAACATAACAAAAATGTATTGTGGATCACTAATTTTGAGACTCGTCACAGGATGTAACTATAGTGTGTCCTTGATCTCGTTTTCTTTTCGCTTGTTACATAGAATGTGCACGAAAATTAAACCTGCCTCATATTTGGAGCAAATATGGACCGCGTCCTTCATTTTGTCCTGGCACTCGTTGTCGTTACTGCGCTTGCGTTACTGGTCAGCCATGACCGTAAAAAAATCCGCATCCGCTTTGTTGTTCAGCTTCTCGTTATTGAAGTTTTGCTCGCGTGGTTCTTCCTGAACTCCAACGTGGGGCTTGGCTTCGTAAAAGGCTTCTCCGAAATGTTCGAAAAACTGCTCGGATTCGCCAACGAAGGGACGAACTTTGTCTTCGGTAAAATGAACGACGAAGGTCTGGCGTTCTTCTTCCTGAAGGTACTGTGCCCTATCGTCTTCATCTCTGCGCTGATCGGTATTCTGCAACACATTCGTGTTCTGCCCGTCGTTATCCGCGCCATTGGTACTGTACTCTCCAAAGTTAACGGCATGGGTAAACTGGAATCGTTCAACGCCGTTAGCTCCCTGATCCTGGGTCAGTCTGAGAACTTCATCGCCTATAAAGACATCCTCGGTAAGATGTCCCGCAACCGCATGTACACCATGGCAGCCACCGCAATGTCTACCGTCTCCATGTCTATCGTGGGTGCGTATATGACGATGCTGGAACCTAAATACGTGGTTGCCGCGCTGGTCTTGAACATGTTCAGTACCTTTATCGTTCTCTCTCTGATCAACCCGTACCGTGTTGACGAAGGCGAAGAGAACCTGCAGATGGCAAATCTGCATGAAGGTCAGAGCTTCTTCGAAATGCTGGGTGAGTACATTCTTGCTGGTTTCAAAGTGGCGATTATCGTTGCGGCGATGCTGATCGGCTTTATTGCCCTGATTTCTGCTCTGAACGCCCTGTTCGCAGCGGTTCTGGGTATCTCCTTCCAGGGCATTCTGGGCTACATCTTCTACCCGGTTGCCTGGGTGATGGGTGTTCCTGCACATGAAGCGCTGCAGGTAGGCAGTATCATGGCGACTAAACTGGTCTCTAACGAATTCGTTGCGATGATGGATCTGCAGAAAATTGCCAGCACGCTCTCGCCACGCGCGGAAGGCATCCTGTCCGTGTTCCTGGTCTCCTTCGCTAACTTCTCTTCCATCGGTATTATCGCCGGTGCGATTAAAGGTCTGAATGAAGAACAGGGTAACGTGGTTTCTCGCTTCGGTCTGAAGCTGGTTTACGGTTCTACGCTGGTGAGCGTACTGTCTGCCTCTATTGCGGCACTGGTACTGTAACACCTGCAGCGAAATAAAAACCGGGAGCTCAGCTCCCGGTTTTTTTATGTCCGTAATTCATTAAGCGGTTTGGGTTTGCCAATCAGGTAACCCTGCAGATAGTCGACCCCGAAGTGAAGCAGCTTCTCCCGCTGTTCCGGCGTTTCAACATATTCGGCCACCACACTCAGCGATTTCGTCTTCGCCAGGTTGCAAATCGACTGCACGATCATCGCATCCATATCGTCGGTACAGATATCTTTCACAAAGCACCCGTCAATTTTGATGATGTCCGCCTGCAAACGTCTGAGACGTTCGTAGTTGGCATATCCGGTGCCGAAATCATCAATCGCGATCCGGAAACCGCAGTCCCGCAACTGCTGAATGTTTTTGATACTGCTGCCCGAATTAGAGAAAGCCTGCTCTTCGGTGATCTCAATCACCACCGCCTGTGGTGCAACCCCATAGCGTTCAAAGAGCGAGCAAATCTCGATGGCCACCTCTTTTTGCATCAACGTTAGGGGCATCAGATTGACAGAAAAACGCACTCCGGCATGCGTCGCTGGATGATCGCGCAGCCACACCAGTAATTTTTCCATCACGCACATGTCGAAGCGGTGGCTCAGGTTAAACTGGGCTATCAGGGGTATAAAGCGGTCTGGGGTGATGATCTCGCCCTCGCTTTCCATGCGCGTCAGTATTTCGTAATACCCGCTACCATCTGCCTTCTGGATTGGCTGAGCGTATAAATGAAACTGTCCGGCATCCAAAGCATGTTTAATACGTGCTAACATCAAAACCCGCTCGGTTGTTTGTCCTGATGCCACCTCGAGGCTATTGGTGAGCGCCAGTACATTATGCGCTCCGCAAGATTGCTCAGCCAGCCAGCTGAGCTGCCCCAGCGTATGGTGTAACTTCTCACCGTTCTCAACCATTCCCCAGGAAGCGCCAAATTCAATATCCAGCCCGGTGTTGTTCCAGACAATCTTACGGCTGTTCAGCTGATCGACCATATGCTGGAGGCGCTCAGCGGTTCCCGGCCCCAGCAATACCAGCACCAGTTCGCTGCCCGGGAGCTGGAAAAGCCGCTCATCTTTTTGCAAAAATGGCTGCAGCGAGGTGGTCACCATCCGTTTGCAATGCACCCGCATAAGAATGCCGTAGTGACGACTCAAGAACTCGAGGTTGTCCATTCGCAGACAGCACACTTTGGCATCAGGGTGATCCTGCAAAAAATCTTCCAGTGCACGAATGTTCGGTAAACCGGTCAGCGGATCGGTTAGCGCCCTGTCCTGCCAGTCCTGCTTCAGCCACTCGCTGCGCTGATAAATCCGCGACATGTAGAGCAAACAGATGGCGAAAGAGATAAGGACAGACAAAATAAAGGAGAGCGAATGGCCTGACTCCACACCATTGAGGAAATTATAGTTATAGGTCAACAGCAGAAGTGCGGATGCCGCCCAGAAAAGAGAAATGAGCGCGTAGCTCAGGCGACTGATCCCTAACGTAAAGAGAATAAAAATCACTGGCATTAAATAGCCCGCAATAATAGGTGACTCAAAAGGAGCACATAAAATTGCGAGGATAACGATTAAAAGCATCAGCCAGACTAATATATATAGCGATTTCTTTTGAAAAAACACGGGCTTCACACTGCGTCGCCAGAAGGTGATGGCATAACGTGGATTAATTATCATTCTTAACGGGTAATAGAACATCATGGTAAATATCAACGCCGCGCAGATCAGACTTTGTATATCGACTACGTTATAAATTGCGGTACCTTCACCGAAGAAGGTTGAGATAGTAACCGGGAAATGGAACAAATAACCTGCCAGGTACATCGACACTTTTATGCCTATCGGTACCATAAAGCCGAGCCAAAATATCCGTAACCCAATATGCTTGTTCGGCACGCAGTAGCGCCAGCGCTTGCCCAGTATGATCCTGAGGATGCCGCACCCCGCAAACACCGAGAAGGTCTGACAGAACAATAAAACTGAATATTGTAGCGGTGCTAAATCAATGCTGAATATATTAGTGATAGTAAAACTTAACAGAACAGGAATAACCGCCCGACGCCCAAATACCAGAATAACCGCCAGCATTACGCTTAAAGGCAGCCATGCTAAATATACGTCATGACCATTAACAACAGCGCGCGGAGAGATATAACGGGAGAATGGCACCGCAACCAGGCAAAGCGCCAGGGCAGTTATAAATATCTTTACATTATTGTAAGTTTTTCTATTCATTAAGTTAGATAATCTATTTTCCATTCGTATCATTGCCCGGATGGATAATAGGTTTATTAATTGCGCGAATCAAGTTGAAGTCTATTTATAGACCGCTTTATTGATTTTGATTGAGGTGAGGTACAAAAATACCTCTATTTCAGCAACAAATTAGGGTGAAGAGTTTTACAAAAGCATAAAAAAAACCCCCGTCTTTCGACGAGGGTTCAAATTTTGGTGGAGCTAAGCGGGATCGAACCGCTGACCTCTTGCATGCCATGCAAGCGCTCTCCCAGCTGAGCTATAGCCCCACATGTTGACTTTACTGACCGCACTCTGTTGGGTTCAGAGTGTGGTGGAGCTAAGCGGGATCGAACCGCTGACCTCTTGCATGCCATGCAAGCGCTCTCCCAGCTGAGCTATAGCCCCATCGTAAAGCTGTCATGTTGACGGGCGGCATAATATGAATTCCGCTGCGGAGTGTCAACGGCAAAATCAATGACGGCGGTTCAATCGCCGAAAAATCATGCAAATGAATCACTTTGCGAGTCTGCTCGCAGTCATGAGTTAAGCCTGTCACATTTTCCTCTAAAACGGTGCTATAAAATGAGCCGTTAATTAACCCCACGAATATTCAGGAAATTGCATGATCAAGGAACGAATGACGCCAGAAGAGTTAGCCCTGCTCACTGGCTATAGCCGCCAGACCATCAATAAATGGGTACGCAAAGAGGGTTGGATTACATCGCCAAAACCAGGAGTCCAGGGCGGCAAAGCGCGTCTGGTGCACGTTAATGAAAAAGTGCGTGAGTTTATCCGCAGCGCGCGCCGGGCAAGTGAAACGTCTGAGATACCAGAAAGTGCCAGCCATGATGGCTCGCTTCACTCTCTGCTCCTGACGCTGGCAAATGAAATGACGCCGGAAGAGCAAAGGCAGATGACATCACTGTTACTGCGGGAAGGGATTACCGGATTGTTGCAACGTTTAGGGATACGCGATCAGAACTGATATGAAAAGATTCCGTAGCAAAATGACCACCGAAGAGCTGGCAGAAAATTTGGGTGTTGCACGGCAAACGGTGAACCGCTGGATACGCCAGCAGGGATGGAAAACCGAGGGCGTCAATGGGGTGAAAGGCGGACGTGCACGGCTGATTCACATTGATGCCCGCGTGAAGGAGCACATCATGAGCCTCCCGGCTGTCCGTAACCGTCAGGCGGTGTACCATCTGGCGGAGGTGACATCGTTGTACAGTGAACCCTCCTCTACTTTGCGTCCTGGGATCATCGAGACGCTGGAGAATATGACGCACCTTGAGCAGGAGCGTCTGGATGCCTTACTAAAGCGTGAAGGGATACGCGGCTTTCTTGCACGTCTCGGCATTGCTGAATTTAATGCATAAAAAAACGGCAGGTTTCCCTGCCGTTTTTCATGGTTCAGGCGTTATTACTGCTGACTTTCGCGCTCAGTAATAAAATCCAGCGCCTTGTTAATGCGCGCTACGCTGCGTGATTTACCAATGGCATGAACGGTAACATCGAGTGCCGGAGACTGACCCGCACCGGTGACTGCCACACGCAGTGGCATACCCACTTTGCCCATACCAACTTCCAGCTCATCTGCCGTCGCCTGAATGGCATGATGCACATTCTCGGCAGTCCAGTCAGTCATCGCCGCCAGTTTGTCACGCACCACTTCGAGTGGCTGACGCGCAACCGGACGCAGGTGCTTCTTCGCCGCGTCCGCGTCGAACTCGTCAAACTCTTCATAGAAGTAGCGGCAGCTTTCAGCGATCTCTTTCAGCGTTTTGCAACGCTCGCCGAGCAGTTTCACCAGTTCCGCCAGTTCAGGGCCAGTACGAGTATCAATATTTGCCTGCTCGATGTGCCACTGCAGGTATGTCGCCACATATTCCGGCTGCATGGTATTGATGTAGTGGTGGTTCAGCCAGAGCAGCTTATCAGTGTTAAACGCGCTCGCAGATTTGCTCACCGCGCCCAGAGAGAACAGATTGATCATCTCTTCACGGCTAAAGATCTCCTGATCGCCGCTCGACCAGCCCAGACGCACCAGATAGTTCAGAAGCGCTTCCGGCAGATAGCCGTCGTCGCGATACTGCATGACGCTGACTGCACCGTGGCGTTTAGACAGTTTTTTGCCGTCGTCGCCGTTGATCATGGACACGTGCGCATAGACCGGAACAGGGGCGTTCAGCGCTTTCAGGATGTTGATTTGACGTGGGGTGTTGTTGATATGGTCTTCGCCACGGATAACATGCGTGATTTCCATATCCCAGTCGTCAACCACAACGCAGAAGTTATAGGTTGGGGAACCGTCGGTGCGGCGGATGATCAGATCGTCCAGCTCCTGGTTGCTGAATTCGATCGGGCCCCGGATCTGGTCGTCAAAAATTACCGAGCCGTCCTGCGGGTTAGCAAAACGCACCACGCACGGTTCATCAGCAGCATGCTCGCTATGGTCATGGCGGCAGCGGCCGTCATAACGCGGTTTTTCACCCTTCGCCATCTGATCTTCACGCAGCGCATCAAGGCGTTCTTTGGAGCAATAGCATTTATACGCTGTACCCGCGACCAGCATCTCATCAATCACGGCGTTGTAGCGGTCAAAACGTTTGGTCTGGAAATACGGGCCTTCGTCCCACTCCAGATTGAGCCAGTTCATACCATCCATAATGGCTTCAATTGCTTCCGGCGTGGAGCGCTCGAGATCGGTGTCTTCAATACGCAGTACGAACTCACCTTTGTTGTGGCGTGCAAAAAGCCAGGAATAGAGAGCGGTACGTGCACCACCGACGTGCAGATAGCCTGTCGGGCTCGGCGCGAAGCGAGTTTTGATTTTCATGAAATGGCCTTACGTTATAAAGATGCCGGCAATCGGCAAATCCTGGGAAAAAAACAATGGGCAATATTCTATCACTGTGGGGGGATTCCTCAATGTTGATCCCTTTATCGTGAGGGAGTTTGCGATTTTTGTTTAGAAATCATGCGTCATCGTCCGTTTCGCGATCGTTTTGTTTAATTTTACGACGAACGAATAAAAACTTTAGAAAATGCGTTGACTCATTTTCAACTCTCCCTATAATGCGACTCCACACAGCGGGGGTGATTAGCTCAGTTGGTAGAGCATCTCCTTTACACGGAGGGGGTCGGCGGTTCGAGCCCGTCATCACCCACCATCTACTTAAGTAGACTCGCAGTGTAGATAAGTATTGAGATTGGGCGATTAGCTCAGTTGGTAGAGCATCTCCTTTACACGGAGGGGGTCGGCGGTTCGAGCCCGTCATCGCCCACCATTCTCACCTTATCGCAGCAGTTCCGAAATGGGCGATTAGCTCAGTTGGTAGAGCATCTCCTTTACACGGAGGGGGTCGGCGGTTCGAGCCCGTCATCGCCCACCATTTCGGGTCGTTAGCTCAGTTGGTAGAGCAGTTGACTTTTAATCAATTGGTCGCAGGTTCGAATCCTGCACGACCCACCAATGTAAAAAAGCGCCCTAAAGGCGCTTTTTTGCTATCTGCGGTATGGATGATTCGAACCTGCAGCAGGTCCGAGCCGAACGCAGTGAGGCAACAGAGCCGTTTACGGCGACGGCCCGAAGGGCGAGCGAAGCGAGTCATCCTGCACGCCCCACCAATGCAAAAAAGCGCCCTAAAGGCGCTTTTTTGCTATCTGCGGTATAACATCACTCTTCCGTCAACGTTGCTATCAACGACTTAATCGCCGGTGTCGCCTGCTTCTCGTCATACACCACATACAAATCTGCCGGTATACGTACCTGTAATGGACGAAATACCACACCGGGCCACTGCATTTGCGCATAGCTGTCAGCAGCTAACGTAATCCCCATTCCCATGCTGATCATTGCCAGCACCGTCTGTGGTTCATCGGCTTCACGCACTATCATCGGTGAAAAACCGGCCTGCTGACACACTCGCTGTAAGAACGACCAGTCAGAATGCGCAGACGGCATAGTGACAAAGTACTCATTCTGCAGTTCGGTGAGCGCAATTGCGCTTTCCCCCACCAGCCGGTGATCCTCCGGCAGCGCAACCAGAAATGCCGCATCCCGTAAGCGGATACTGGTAAACCCTGCGGTGGGCTCGATAGCCATTCGCCAGATCCCGACATCCAGCTCCCGACGCTCCAGCAGCGCCATTTGCATTACCGGTGACTTTTCGCGAAAGATGACATCAACGTTCGGATGCTCTTTCAAAAATGTGCGCATGACCGTACGCACTTCGCTCCACATGGCGGTACCGACAATGCCCAGTGCAATCCGCCCCGCCTCACCCCGTCCAATTTGTTCGACCCGCGCCAGTGCCTGGTTTGCGCTGGCAAGCAGTCGACGGGACTCTTCCATCAATACTTTACCCGCATGGGTCAAGGCGACGCTTCGTGAGTGGCGAATAAACAGTAAGGTACCGAGCTGACTTTCCAGCTCTTTTATATGCAGGCTCAACGGCGGCTGCGACATATTGAGACGGGCCGCAGCCCGTCCAAAATGAAGTTCCTCAGCGACGGCCAGAAAATAGCGCAGCAGCTTAAGGTCGGTTCGGTAGACGCGTTCCATCAACACATATCCTGGCGATAACACTTATGCTCCCACCTTAAAGCCTTTCACCGCCAGCCGGGAAAACTTTAATGCGCAACTGTGCGCAACTCGCTGTTTTTACTGGTGTGGCGATAGTTAAAGCTGAAATAAAACACCACGGCGAGCACCAACGCATACGCCGCAAATACCAGCCAGATGGTCTGCCAGTCTTTCACCCCGTCCACGGAGAAATAATCTACCGCCGCGCCGCTCAATACCGATCCGAAATAAGCACCGATACCGTTAACGGTCGTCATAAACAGCCCTTGCGCGCTGGCGCGGATATCAGCGCTTACCTCCTGTTCGACAAACACCGAGCCGGAGATGTTGAAGAAGTCGAACGCGCAACCATAGACCAGCATTGACAGCATCAACAGCCCGACGCCTGTCGCGGAAGGATCGCCATACGCAAAGAGTCCAAACCGCAGCATCCAGGCCACCATGCTCATCAGCATCACGGTTTTTATGCCAAAACGTCGGAGGAAGAAAGGAATGGTCAGGATGAACAGCACCTCTGACATCTGCGAGACGGAGAGCAAAATAGAAGGATATTTCACGATAAAGCTTTCCGCATACGCCGGATTACGCGCAAAATCATGCAGAAAGGGGCTACCGAAAGTATTGGTGATTTGCAGCACGGCGCCCAGCAGCATCGCAAACAAAAAGAACACCGCCATTCGGGGCTGTTTAAACAGAACGAACGCATTCAGGCCAAGTTTACTTGCCAGCGTCGATGAGGTTTTATTCTTCGCCACCGGAATGGCTGGTAACGTCAGTGAATAGATTGCCAGCACCAGCGACGCGGCAGCAGCAATGTAGAGCTGAATGTTAGTTAACTCTGCCCCCATCAGGCTTATGGCCCACATCGCCACAATGAAGCCTACCGTGCCATAGACCCGCACCGTTGGAAAATGGGTCACCGTGTCCAGCCCTGCCTGCTCAAGACAGGAGTAGGAAATGGTATTCGATAGCGCAATGGTCGGCATAAAGGCCATGGCATTAACCAGCATGACCCAGAACATCAGCCCCGGTTCATTGACCTGCGCGGCATAGCAAAGCGCAACGGCACAGACGAGATGGCAAATCACATATGCACGATCTGCCCGCAGCCACTTATCGGCAATAATGCCCACCAGCGAGGGCATCACGATCGCGGCAAGCCCCTTCGAGCTGTAGACCATACCCACGTCAGAGCCGGAAAAACCTAGGGTGTTAATCATGTAAGCGCCGAGAGTAACGAGCCAGCTTCCCCAGATAAAATATTGCATAAAGGACATCATCTTTAAGCGCGTCGTGATGTTCATACCCGATTCCTTATAGCAGAGTGGCCCTCACGGGCCACGGTGTTGTTTCGCTCAGGCAAGCTGGCGCAGAAAACCGCAGATAAGATCGATGAAGTTCTGGCGAGAGAGTTCGGCGGCGGCAAGCGTTTGTTCATGCGACAGTTTTACATCGCTCAGACCTTCAGCAAGGTTGGTTATGGCCGAAACGGCGACCACCTTCAGGCCACAGTGGCGCGCCGAGATCACTTCCGGCACCACTGACATTCCCACCACATCTCCGCCGATGATCTGCATCATGCGGATCTCAGCCGCAGTTTCGAAGTTAGGGCCTGGATAAGAGACAAACACCCCCTCATGCAATGGAAAGCCCTTCTCGCTCGCCACGGTCTGCAGCAGGGCACGGCAATCTGCATCATAAGCATTGGCCAGCGAGAAAAAACGGTCGCCAAAACGGTCATCGTTCAGCCCGACCATCGGGGTACCCGGCAGGGTGTTGATGTGGTCGCTGAGGGCAACCAGGCTTCCCGGTTCAACCTCCGGACGTAATGAACCGGCGGCATTGGTACTGAACAGCAGTTCGCAGCCCAGCAGTTTGAAGGTGCGGATTGCATCGGTCATGACGGCGATGCCGCGGCCCTCATAGAAGTGACCGCGCCCTTTCATGCAGGCGACCGGAACACCGGCAAGATGCCCCAACACCAGCTCACCGGCGTGACCGTGAACGGTGCTCACCGGGAAGCCCGGCAGTTTTTCATAGCTCAGTACCACAGCATCAACAATCTGCTCGGCGAGCGCGCCAAGACCTGAGCCGAGAATAAACGCAACCCGCGGAGTGAAATCAGGTTTAGCGGCACGAATGATGTCGGCAGAGAACCAGGGATTATTCGAGAGGGTCATAAAAGCTCCTTGATAATTAAGATCGCGATATCACCGATCGCATGACCTTAGTCTTATATCTGGAGCCTGCGGGTTACCTCCAATACACTTTCTCTGCACCATCAATACTGATTTGGTATCAATACCTTTCCCTGCCAGATATGGCAGTTTTGCTCAAGCTAATTGCGTTGGCGCCGATACCTCTGTTTTACAGCGAGAGGAAAAAGTATGACGACCATTCAGGCTACAACCCAGCCCATTCAAACCAGCGGTGGCGGGAGTCGTTCTTCCGGCGGCAACGATATCGCTGCCCAGATCAGCCGTATCACTGACAAGATAACCAAGCTGACTCAACAGTTAAAAGAGGTTGCGAACGGTTCCGGCAGTGCGGAAGAGAAGAAGAAACAGCAGGAGCTTATCCAGGTGCAAATCAAAGTGCTGCAGGCACAGCTCGCACAGCTGCAGCGCCAGCAGGCGGAAGAAGCCCAGAAGAAACAAGAGCAAAGTCTGGTCAACGTGGAAGGTCCGAAGAACGCATCAGACAATCATCAAATAGACATCTACGTCTAACGCTCTGTTGAGTTAAACAGTGGATCGCGTATACGGGCCTCGGTTAATCGTTGCGCCTGGATACGCACCACTTCCCAGATAGCCTGCGCAGCCCCGGAGAGCGAACGGTTTTTTCGCCGTACCAGCATCAGTTTTCGCTCAATAGCAGGCGTCAGTCGCTTCACGACCAGACGGCTTCCCTGCGGCAAAGGGAGCGCCAGGGCGGGTAATACACTGATCCCTATGCCGGCCTCCACCATGGGAAACAGCGTTGCCGGGTGTCCAATCTCCTGCACAATGGTCGCCTTAACGCCCTGCGTCACCAGCGCAGAATCAATCAGCGGACGGCTGCCTGAGGCATAATCCTGTAATACCAGGTTCGCTCCCTGCAACGCCTGCCAGAGAACAGACGGCTGCGCGGCTAGCGGATCGTCGTCCCGGCAAAGCAACAGAAACGGCTCAGAAAGCACAATTTCACACTCCAGGTCACTCACCTGACCGGGATCGATAACAATACCAAAATCCACATCGCCCTGACGGATGCTCTCCAGCACCCACTGCTGCGGCCTGTCATGCAAAACAAAATCGATATCCGGATAGCGATGATTACCCTCCGCAATACACTGCGGGATAAGGTGCGCGGATATCGTCTGGCTGGCCGCAACCCGCACGGTACCCGACAGCTGCTGCCCCAGTCGACCTACATCTCTGAGCGTACTGTTGAGTTCGTCCAGCAGCCGTTCAAGGCGCTGAGCCAGCTGCTGTCCGGCTTCCGTGAGCACGACTTCACGCGTGGTGCGATCAAGCAACCGGACACCCGTCTGGCTCTCCAGCTCTTTCACGCTGTGGCTTACCGCGGACTGGCTCAGGCCGATGATCTCCCCTGCCCGACTGAAGCTGCGGGCATGGGCTACGGTGACGAAGATGCGAAGCTGGCGTAAGGAATAATTCATCTGTTTAATTCATGAATGGATGCAATAAATCAATTTTATTTCTCAAACGGAAAAAAGCACAATAGCGATATCTGTTTTCAGGAGTCATTATGAAACTATTTCGTATTCTTGATCCGTTTACGCTTACTCTGGTTGTCACGGTATTACTGGCCTCCTTCTTCCCCGCGCGGGGCGGGTTCGTTCCTTTTTTTGAAGGACTGACGACCGCGGCCATCGCGCTGTTGTTCTTTATGCACGGCGCAAAGCTCTCGCGCGAAGCCATTATTGCGGGGGGGAGCCACTGGCGACTGCACCTGTGGGTGATGTGCAGCACGTTCATCCTCTTCCCTGTACTCGGCGTGCTGTTCGCATGGTGGGCGCCGGTGAATGTCGACCCGGCCCTTTATACCGGCTTCCTGTATCTGTGCATTCTGCCGGCCACCGTGCAGTCCGCTATCGCGTTTACCTCTCTGGCGGGCGGTAACGTCGCAGCCGCAGTCTGTTCAGCGTCGGCATCCAGCCTGTTAGGGATTTTCGTTTCGCCGCTGCTGGTGGGTCTGCTGATGAACATGCACGGCGCGGAAGGTAACCTGGAACAGGTAGGTAAAATCTGTCTGCAGCTGCTGTTGCCGTTTGTGCTGGGTCATCTCTCTCGTCCGTGGACGGGCGCGTTTGTTGCAAAGCACAAAAAATGGATCTCAAAAACCGACCAGTCGTCGATTCTGCTGGTGGTCTATTCGGCCTTCAGTGAAGCGGTTGTGAATGGCATCTGGCATAAGGTGGGCGCAGGCTCGCTGCTGTTTATCGTGGTGGTCAGCCTTGTTCTGCTGGCGATTGTGATTGGCGTAAACGTCTTTGTGGCCCGCAAGTGCGGCTTCAACAAAGCCGATGAAATTACCATTGTCTTCTGTGGCTCGAAGAAGAGCCTGGCGAACGGCATTCCTATGGCAAACATTCTCTTCCCGACCTCAATGATAGGGATGATGGTACTGCCACTGATGATTTTCCATCAGATCCAGCTGATGGTCTGCGCGGTGCTGGCGCGTCGTTACAAACGCCAGACGGAAAAACAGGCGCAGGAAGAGACCCGCGCCGCGAAAGCTTAAGGACGTTTCAGGGGCTGAACCAACTGCGTCAGCCCCTCGGTTTTAATCAGTAACGTGATAGCCATCAGCTCACCCAGTCGTCCAGCCGGGAACCCATCTTTGCGGGCAAACCACAGCAAATAATCTTCCGGTAAATCAATCAGCCTGCGGCCTTTATATTTACCGAATGGCATCTCCGTGTTGGCGATCTCAACGAGCTGCTCTTTCTCCACGTTACTCTCCTAACAGGCGCATCATTTCCGCTTCGTCGATAACCTCAATGCCCAGCTCCTGAGCTTTAGCAAGCTTCGAACCGGCGGCTTCCCCGGCAATAACCAGGTCGGTTTTCTTCGACACGCTGCCTGCCACTTTTGCGCCCAGCGCAACCAGTCGCGCTTTAGCATCATCACGTGAAAGCTGGCTCAGGCTGCCGGTCAGCACGACCGTTTTGCCGGCAAACGGGCTGTCGATCTCGTCAGCGTTGACCACGACCGGAGCCGGCCATCTGATGCCCTCTTCCAGCAGCTTGCCGATCACCTCGCGGTTGCTCTCTTCGGCAAAGAAGTTAAAGACATGCGTCGCGACGACAATCCCCACGTCCGGGACTCTCTGCAGCTCGTCAATACTCGCTTTTTCCAGAGCTTCCAGCGTACCGAAATACGCCGCCAGCCCCGCCGCTGTGGCTTCGCCCACTTCGCGAATACCGAGCGCATAAAGGAATCGGGCAAAGGTTGTCTCTTTGGCAGCATCCAGGGCATTAACCACATTCTGGGCCGACTTCGGTCCCATGCGATCAAGACCCGTGAGTTTACCCGCGGTCAGTTTGAAGAGATCTGCAGGCGTATGAACATATTCTTTCTCTACCAGCTGATCGATAATTTTGTCGCCCATTCCGTCGACGTCCATCGCCCGACGGGAAACGAAGTGCTTCAGTGACTCTTTACGTTGTGCCCCGCAGATTAAGCCGCCCGTACAGCGAGCCACCGCTTCACCTTCAACGCGCTCAACGTCAGATCCACATACCGGGCAATGCGTCGGGAACACGATGGCGCGCGTATCGTCAGGACGCTCTGACTCAACCACGTTCACCACCTGCGGGATAACATCGCCCGCGCGACGAATCACCACTTTGTCACCAATGCGCAGGCCGAGACGTTCAATTTCATCGGCGTTATGCAGCGTGGCGTTACTCACCAGCACGCCGGCAACCTGCACCGGCTCCAGACGGGCAACCGGGGTAATCGCGCCCGTACGGCCCACCTGGAACTCCACGTCACGGACAAAGGTCATCTGCTCCTGCGCCGGGAATTTAAACGCCACTGCCCAGCGTGGCGCGCGCGCCACAAAGCCTAACTGCTCCTGCAGCGCAAGTGAGTTAACCTTGATAACCACGCCATCAATATCAAAACCAAGCGTCGGGCGGTCTTCTTCCACTTTGTGGTAGAACGCCAGCACGGCTTCCGGGGAGTCGCACAGCTGAACACGGTTACTCACCGGCAGGCCCCACGCTTTAAACTGCAATAAACGTCCGAGATGGGTATCCGGCAGTTCACCGCCTTCCAGAATCCCAACGCCATAGCAGAAGAAAGTAAGCGGTCGCTTCGCAGTGATACGGGGATCAAGCTGGCGCAGGGAGCCTGCCGCCGCATTACGCGGGTTAGCAAACACTTTCCCGCCGGTACGGCGCGCCTCTTCGTTGATTTTCTCAAAGCCCGCCTGCGGGAGGAATACCTCACCGCGCACTTCCAGACGGGCTGGAATATTATCCCCTTGCAGCTTCAGCGGGATCGCACGGATGGTGCGTACGTTGGTGGTAATGTCTTCACCCGTCGTACCATCACCCCGCGTCGCGGCACGCACCAGCACACCGTTTTCATAGAGAAGGCTGACCGCCAGACCATCCAGCTTCAACTCGCAGCACCAGGTCAGGGAGTCGCTGCTTTTGAGGCGATCCTGCACGCGCTTGTTAAACGCGAGGAAGCTCTCTTCATCAAAGACGTTGTCCAGAGACAACATTGGCACTTCATGACGTACCTGACTGAAAGCACCCAGCGGCTCCGCGCCCACGCGCTGCGTGGGTGAGTCGGGCGTAATCAATTCCGGGTGCTGCGCCTCTAGCTCGCGCAGCTCGCGCATCAGACGGTCATACTCCGCATCCGGCACTTCCGGCGCGTCCATAACATGATAGAGGTATTCATGATGGCGAAGCGTGGTTCGCAGTTCAGTGAGTTGTTGTTCGATTGAGTCCATATCACACCATCAATGAGAAAAAACCCCCGACATGCGGGGGTTGAGGAGGAGTCGATGTAAACGCGATGATTACGCGTTGGCTTCCTTAACTTCGCGGATGCGGTCCTGATATTCGCGCAATTTCTGCGGCGTCATCATACGACGCTGATCGTCGAGCACCACACCACCGACTTCGTCAGCAATGTGCTGTGCGGACTGCAGCATCAGCTTAAAGTTTTGCAGTTCATCACCGTAGGACGGCACCTGCATGAAGATAGTGACACCCGGCGTCACGAAATCACCGGTCATTTCCGGGTCAAAGGTGCCAGGGTTAACCATATTGGCCAGGCTAAACAGCGCCGGACCGCTACCGTCAGGACTCAGGTGACGATGGAAAATATTCATGTCGCCAAACTTGAAGCCTGCCTGTTGAATGCTGTTAAGCAGGACATCGCCATTCAGGTGGGTGCCATGATGCGCAGCCACGTTCATGATGATGACCGCTTCTTTACGCTGCGGTTTTTCAACAACCGGTTCTGGCTCAACCACGGGCTCTGGTTCAACGAGCGGGGCCGGCGCAGGCTGAGGTGCAGGCTGCACGTGAACAGGCTGCTGCGGTTGGTGTACCGGCTGCGCAGGCTGTTGTGGCGCGGGTTGCTGCACAGGCTGTTGCTGAACCGGCTGTGGCGCAGCAGGCTGCTGATGGACAGGCTGTTGCGGCGGCTGACGCACCGGCTCTTCTCCAGGCTGCGGCGCCTGCTGGCGCGGCTGTGCAGAAGCATACGGCGGTTGATACTGGTGCTGCGGAGGCTGACGAGGGGCTTCATGCTCCCCATGAGCCGCGCCGGGCGCAGTATTGACCCGATGAACACGAACTTCACCCACGCCGTCGTCGTCGCTTCCGTCGATGTCATTTTCACTGTCATCGTCATCACGACTGGACTTCATGCGCTTCAGTGGGCGATCGCGAAACATAGAGGAACGCTCTTTACGGCTGGTCCAGAAACCATGTACCAGTAAAGCGATTATGGCGATCGCGCCAACAATGATTAATATCAGACGCAAATCCTGCATCATTATATTCTCTGTTGTTCTAACACCTTGCCACCACGGCAAACATTTACTCACTAAGAGTATTTGCCGTTTACGTCAAGTGCAAGTGTGTGCAGAGCATTCACAGCATAAAGATGAACTAAATCGTGCTTTTTGCTGTTTTTTCGAACATTTCCGAACTGGTCATTGGTCCGTAAGTGGATAATATAGGCGGGCAATTCCACTGGTTGTGAAAAAAGGAGTACAGCCTGGTTATGGTTTCAACATCATCTTCTCCCCCGCGCAGCGGCGTCTGGTATTTTTCTCAGGGCTGGAAACTGGTCTCACTGCCGGGGATTCGTCGCTACGTCATTCTGCCGTTGCTGATTAACATTATCCTGATGGGCGGCGCGTTCTGGTGGCTGTTCACCAGACTGGAGAGCTGGATCCCTTCGCTGATGAGCCATGTGCCGGACTGGCTGCAGTGGCTGAACTACCTGCTCTGGCCGGTTGCGGTCATCTCCGTGCTGCTGGTGTTCGGCTACTTCTTCTCGACGATTGCAAACTGGATAGCTGCGCCGTTTAACGGCCTGCTGGCAGAACAGCTGGAAGCACGTCTTACCGGTGCAACGCCGCCGGATACGGGCATGCTGGGGATCATGAAAGATATCCCACGCATCATGAAGCGCGAATGGCAGAAGTTTGCCTGGTATCTTCCCCGCGCCATTGTGCTGCTTATCCTTTATTTTGTCCCTGGCGTCGGTCAGACGGTGGCCCCGGTGCTGTGGTTCCTGTTCAGCGCCTGGATGCTGGCAATCCAGTACTGCGATTATCCGTTCGATAACCACAAGGTGCCGTTCAAAACGATGCGCAGCGCCCTGCGTACGCAAAAAGTCGCGAATATGCAGTTCGGGGCGCTGACCAGTCTGTTCACCATGATCCCGGTGCTCAACCTGTTCATCATGCCGGTCGCCGTTTGCGGCGCAACGGCGATGTGGGTTGACTGCTACCGTGCTAAGCACGCGTTATGGAAGTAATGCAAAAATGTGTAAAAAGGGGGTGGCTTATGCCGCCCCTTATTCCATACTGATCCCCATTATTTCCTTGCAGTATATAGATATGCGAATTCCTTACTTCCCCCTACCTGTTCAACAGGTATGCTGGGACGGTATCCCAATTTCATACAGTTAAGGACAGGCCATGAGTAAGATTTATGAAGACAACTCGCTGACTATCGGTCATACGCCCCTGGTTCGACTGAACCGTATCGGTAATGGACGCATTCTGGCGAAGGTCGAATCACGTAACCCGAGCTTCAGCGTGAAGTGCCGTATCGGTGCAAATATGATTTGGGATGCTGAAAAACGTGGCGTGCTGAAGCCAGGCGTTGAGCTGGTTGAACCGACCAGCGGTAACACCGGTATCGCACTGGCCTATGTTGCGGCGGCGCGCGGTTATAAACTGACGCTGACCATGCCTGAAACCATGAGCATCGAACGTCGCAAACTGCTGAAAGCGCTGGGCGCGAACCTGGTGCTGACCGAAGGTGCCAAAGGCATGAAGGGTGCGATTCAGAAAGCAGAAGAGATTGTTGCCAGCGATCCGGCGAAATATCTGCTGCTGCAGCAGTTCAGCAACCCAGCGAACCCGGAAATTCACGAAAAGACCACCGGCCCGGAGATTTGGGAAGATACCGACGGTCAGGTTGATGTATTTATCTCCGGTGTAGGCACCGGCGGAACCCTGACTGGCGTGTCGCGCTATATAAAAGGCACAAAAGGTAAAAAAGACCTGATTACCGTTGCCGTGGAACCAACCGACTCACCGGTGATCACCCAGGCGCTGGCGGGCGAAGAGATCAAACCCGGCCCACATAAAATTCAGGGTATCGGTGCCGGCTTCATTCCGGGCAACCTGGATCTGAAGCTTATTGATAAAGTGGTGACCATCACCAACGAAGAAGCTATCTCTACCGCACGTCGTCTGATGGACGAGGAAGGTATTCTGGCGGGCATCTCTTCCGGTGCTGCTGTTGCGGCAGCGCTCAAACTTCAGGAAGATGAGGCCTTTACCAACAAGAATATTGTGGTTATCCTGCCTTCATCGGGTGAGCGTTACTTGAGCACCGCACTGTTTGCCGATCTGTTCACTGAAAAAGAACTGCAACAGTAATGCCAGCATGTTAATAACGCGTAAAAAAGCACCTTTTTGGGTGCTTTTTTGTGGCCTGCTTCAAAGTTTTACCCCTCCTGGCATTGATTCACCCCGTTGGGTCTGGTATTTAAACCAGCAATTATTTTGATGCGTGAAATTAATCAGTGAACGAAATAGCCTTGCTGAATCGATTTTATGATTTGGTTCAAGTCTTGCTTTCGCTGCATAATGTTTAATGACGATCGAAACGTCAGCGCTAACAATACAGGCTAAAGTTAAGTCGCCAGGCTAGACTTTAGTTCCACAACACTAAACCTATAAGTTGGGGAAATACAATGTTCCAGCAAGAAGTTACCATTACCGCTCCGAACGGTCTGCACACCCGCCCTGCTGCTCAGTTTGTTAAAGAAGCGAAAGGCTTCACTTCTGAAATCACTGTGACTTCCAACGGCAAAAGCGCCAGCGCAAAAAGCCTGTTCAAACTGCAGACTCTGGGTCTGACTCAGGGTACCGTTGTCACCATCTCTGCTGAAGGTGAAGACGAGCAGAAAGCAGTTGAGCATCTGGTAAAACTGATGGCTGAGCTCGAGTAAGTTTCCGGGTTCTTTTAAATATCAGTCACAAGTAAGGTAGGGTTATGATTTCAGGCATTTTAGCATCCCCGGGTATCGCTTTCGGCAAAGCACTGCTGCTGAAAGAAGACGAGATCGTCATCGACCGGAAAAAAATTTCTGCCGACAAGGTTGATCAGGAAGTTGAACGTTTTCTGAGCGGTCGTGCCAAGGCATCTGCGCAACTGGAAGCAATCAAGACTAAAGCTGGCGAAACTTTCGGTGAAGAAAAAGAAGCCATCTTCGAAGGGCACATCATGCTGCTCGAAGATGAGGAGCTGGAGCAGGAAATCATAGCCCTGATTAAAGATAAAAGCATGACGGCAGACGCTGCTGCGCATGAAGTTATCGAAGGTCAGGCAACTGCCCTGGAAGAACTGGATGATGAATACCTGAAAGAGCGTGCGGCTGACGTACGTGACATCGGTAAGCGCCTGCTGCGCAACATCCTGGGTCTGGCCATTATCGACCTGAGCGCTATTCAGGATGAAGTCATCCTGGTTGCCGCCGATCTGACCCCGTCTGAAACCGCACAGTTGAACCTGAAAAAGGTCCTCGGTTTCATCACTGACGCGGGCGGCCGTACCTCCCACACCTCTATCATGGCGCGTTCTCTGGAACTGCCTGCCATTGTGGGTACCGGTAGCGTCACCTCTCAGGTTAAAAACGACGATTATCTGATTCTGGATGCCGTAAACAACGTGGTTTACGTCAACCCAACTAACGAAGAGATCGAAAAACTGCGCGCGGTTCAGGAGCAGGTTGCGACTGAAAAAGCGGAACTCGCTAAGCTGAAAGACCTGCCAGCCATCACTCTGGACGGTCATCAGGTTGAAGTGTGCGCAAACATCGGTACCGTACGTGACGTCGATGGCGCTGAGCGCAACGGCGCGGAAGGTGTGGGTCTCTATCGTACTGAATTCCTGTTCATGGACCGTGACGCGCTGCCAACTGAAGAAGAACAGTTTGCTGCGTACAAAGCTGTGGCTGAAGCGTGTGGCTCTCAGGCGGTTATCGTCCGTACCATGGATATCGGTGGCGACAAAGAGCTGCCGTACATGAACTTCCCGAAAGAAGAGAACCCGTTCCTGGGCTGGCGTGCGATTCGTATCGCGATGGATCGTAAAGAGATCCTGCGCGATCAGGTTCGCGCTATCCTGCGTGCGTCTGCTTTCGGTAAACTGCGCATCATGTTCCCGATGATCATCTCTGTTGAAGAAGTGCGTGCACTGAAGAAAGAGATCGAAATCTACAAACAGGAACTGCGCGACGAAGGTAAAGCATTTGACGAGTCAATTGAGATCGGCGTGATGGTGGAAACACCTGCGGCGGCGACCATTGCGCGTCATTTAGCCAAAGAAGTTGATTTCTTTAGTATCGGTACCAATGATTTAACGCAGTACACCCTGGCAGTTGACCGTGGTAATGATATGATTTCACATCTCTACCAGCCAATGTCACCGTCCGTACTGAACTTGATCAAGCAAGTTATTGATGCTTCTCATGCAGAAGGTAAATGGACTGGCATGTGTGGTGAGCTTGCAGGCGACGAACGTGCTACACTTCTGTTGCTGGGTATGGGTCTGGACGAATTCTCTATGAGCGCCATTTCCATCCCGCGCATTAAGAAGATTATCCGTAACACGAACTTCGAAGATGCGAAGGTGTTAGCAGAGCAGGCTCTTGCTCAACCGACAACGGACGAGTTAATGACGCTGGTTAACAAGTTCATTGAAGAAAAAACAATCTGCTAATCCACGAGATGCGGCCCAAATTACTGCTTAGGAGAAGATCATGGGTTTGTTCGATAAACTGAAATCTCTGGTTTCTGATGATAAGAAAGACTCCGGAACTATTGAGATTGTTGCTCCGCTCTCCGGCGAGATCGTCAACATCGAAGACGTGCCGGATGTAGTGTTTGCTGAGAAAATCGTTGGTGATGGCATTGCTATCAAACCAACTGGCAACAAAATGGTTGCTCCAGTTGACGGCACCATCGGTAAAATTTTTGAAACCAACCATGCGTTCTCTATCGAATCTGATAGCGGTATCGAACTGTTCGTTCACTTCGGTATCGACACCGTTGAACTGAAAGGCGAAGGCTTCAAACGTATCGCGGAAGAAGGCCAGCGTGTTAAAGTTGGCGACCCGGTCATTGAATTCGATCTGCCACTGCTGGAAGAAAAAGCCAAGTCTACCCTGACGCCGGTTGTTATCTCCAACATGGACGAAATCAAAGAACTGATCAAACTGTCTGGCAGCGTCACCGTGGGTGAAACCCCGGTTATCCGCATCAAGAAGTAATTCTTGCCGCACAGAAAAATGGCGCCTTCGGGCGCCATTTTTGTTTATGCGGGCAGGATAAGCTCGTCGTAGCCTTTCGACTGCGTATAAATCATCACATCTGTGACGCGGTCTCCGGCCATGCGAATCGCATCGGCAACGGTTTTGCCCTCAACGATCCCGCTCACCAGCTCTGAACAGAAGAGGTCGCCCGTGCCTTTCAGGTCCGTTTCAACACGCGGATGCGCACTGACGGTCACACCGTCTCGGGTAACCAGCACTACGTGAATAATCTCCGGATCGTCCGCCACCGGCGCACTGGTGATGGCCACCCATTTCAGCGTGTCGGAAAGTAACCCCTGCGCTGCCGCTATGGCACTTTCAGGCGTACGACACGGTTTACCGCTTAACACTTCCAGCTCAAAGACGTTAGGCGTGATCCCCTGCGCCAGTGGCAGCAGGTACTCCCGATACGCCTCAGGGATATCAGGTTTCACATACATCCCACTGTCAATATCGCCAATAACGGGGTCAACCAACACCAGCAGGTCAGGATGCTGCGCTTTGATCGCGGTGAGCCACTGCGCCAGGCATTTTATCTGGCTGGCGCTGCCCATGTAGCCCGTGGTAACGGCTTTAAGCTCGCGCAGGATCTCGCGCTCTTCCAGCGCCTTAAGATACCCGCTGAACCACTCATCGGGGATCACGCCACCGTAAAAGGTATCGTAATGCGGCGTGTTGCTGAACAGCACGGTCGGCACGGCGGTGACGGTTAGCCGGTGGGTACGAATGTTCGGCACCGCAATGCTGTTCCCCACGCTGCCGTAAACCACCTGCGACTGTACCGCGACAATATCGGTTTGCTGCGCCCGGGTGTTATCCCGGAATAAAATCATCTCCATGACGCTTAAATCCCCGCCCCCTGCGTATAACTCTCTTCACCAAAGACGCCGGTAGAAAGATAGCGATCGCCGCGGTCGCAGATAATCGCCACCACGACAGCCCCGGGATGTGCCTGCGCAACACGCAATGCTCCCGCTACCGCGCCACCCGAGCTGACCCCGCAGAAGATACCTTCACGCACGGCCAGTTCACGCATCGTATTCTCCGCCTCGCGTTGATGAATATCCAGCACCTGATCCACCAGCTGGGCGTTATAAATGCCCGGCATGTATTCCGCCGGCCAGCGGCGAATACCCGGTATGCTGCTCCCCTCTTCCGGCTGCAGACCCACAATCGTTACCGCCTTTTCCTGCTCGCGCAGAAAACGGGATACGCCGGTAATGGTCCCTGTCGTGCCCATGCTGGAGACGAAGTGAGTGATGCGCCCGTTGGTCTGCTGCCAGATTTCCGGACCGGTAGTGGTGTAGTGAGCGTACGGGTTATCCGGGTTATTAAACTGATCGAGCAGTTTGCCTTCACCGCGTTCGGCCATGGCTAGCGCCAGGTCGCGCGCCCCTTCCATCCCCTCTTCTTTAGAGACCAGAATCAGTTCGGCACCATAGGCGCGCATCGCCGCACGGCGCTCCTGGCTCATGTTATCGGGCATCAGCAACGTCATGCGATAGCCTTTCAGCGCGGCAATCATCGCCAGCGCAATACCGGTGTTACCGCTGGTGGCTTCAATCAGCACGTCGCCGGGCTGAATTTCACCGCGTTTTTCGGCCTGCACAATCATGGAGAGCGCAGCCCGGTCCTTCACCGAACCGGCAGGGTTATTGCCTTCGAGTTTGACCCAGATTTCGCTGCCGTTGTCCGGCCCCATGCGCTGAAGTTTGACCAGAGGGGTGTTGCCGATGGTGTGTTCTAATGTGTTCAAGATCGCTGTCCAATAAAAAGCCCGGTGGCGCGCAGCGCTCCGGGCATACGGAGATCATATTCCAGACCGGCTAAGCGCAGCGCCTCCGGTCAAACTACGTGTCATTAACCTATCAGGCTGACTCCGCCAGAGCAATATCCTCGCGCGTCTCTATGCGCTCATTGCCATGATAAATACGGGCATGCTGCAGCCCAACAAACAGGCGTTCGCCCCGGTACGGCGGCTCGTCATCACGCATCACTACCGTCAGCGGCTCGGTATACCAGCCCA
The DNA here is from genome assembly GCF_003010695.1 of Enterobacter cloacae complex sp. FDA-CDC-AR_0132. Lineage (NCBI taxonomy): Bacteria > Pseudomonadati > Pseudomonadota > Gammaproteobacteria > Enterobacterales > Enterobacteriaceae > Enterobacter > Enterobacter cloacae complex sp. FDA-CDC-AR_0132. Next base: position 317,938 of record NZ_CP027618.1, read on the forward strand.
GCGGCTGTACCACCAATTGGGTGTAGTGCCCTTTAGGGCTAGCTTCCAGCACCTGCACCGGCAGCGGTGAATCCAGACTCGTCCGGCGGCTCACGTCCACTTCCCAGGGACGCAGGAACAGATCGACCGGCCCCTGATGTGCGGAGGTGTATCCCAGCGGCCAGCGGTGTGCGCCCACGTGGAATTGCCCACCGCGGATGGTGCCCTGCAGCCGGTTAACTTCGCCCATAAACTCGAGGACAAATCGGGTCGCCGGTTCACGCCAGAGCTGCTCTGGTTCATCAACCTGCTCGATGTTCCCCTGGCTCATCACCACCACGCGGTCTGCGACTTCCATCGCCTCTTCCTGATCGTGGGTGACGAAGACGCTGGTGAATTTCAGCTCTTCATGCAGCTGACGCAGCCAGCGGCGTAACTCTTTACGCACCTGCGCATCCAGCGCGCCAAACGGCTCATCCAGCAGCAGAATTTGCGGCTCAACGGCCAGGGCCCGCGCCAGCGCGACGCGCTGCTTCTGGCCGCCGGAAAGCTGCGCCGGGAAGCGGTCAGCCAGATGCGCAAGCTGTACCATCTCCAGCAGTTTGGTCACTTTCGCTTTGATGGTGGCCGCATCCGGACGCTCGCGGCGAGGCAGGACGGTCAGACCGAAAGCGATGTTATCGAACACGGTCATATGGCGGAACAGCGCGTAATGCTGGAACACAAAGCCCACTTTACGGTCGCGGGCGTGCAAACGGCTTACGTCGGTACCGTGAAAACGAATATGTCCGCTGGTCTGATGCTCAAGCCCGGCGATAATGCGCAGCAGCGTGGTTTTACCCGAGCCAGACGGCCCGAGCAGTGCCACCATTTGTCCGGAAGGGATATCCAGCGAGATATCATTCAGCACCTGGGTGCGACCAAAAGACTTCTTAATATTGGCAATCTCAATGCTCATGATTTCCCTCCTGGTGCTGACGTTTTTCCTGGTTCTCTAAACGCCACTGCACCACACTCTTCAAAAACAGGGTCAAAATCGCCATCAGCGTCAGTAACGCTGCGGCAGTAAAGGAACCTACGGTGTTGTAGTCCTGCTCCAGTAATTCAATCTGTAACGGTAACGACAGCGTTTCGCCGCGAATGGAGCCCGAGACGACCGAAACTGCACCGAACTCGCCAATGGCGCGGGCATTGGTCAGCACGACGCCATAGAGCAGCGCCCAGCGAATATTCGGCAGCGTCACGCGGCGGAACATCTGCCAGCCGGATGCGCCCAGCAGAATTGCCGCTTCATCTTCGTTGCTGCCCTGGCTTAACATCACCGGGACCAGTTCGCGCACCACAAACGGACAGGTTACAAACACCGTGACCAGCACCATGCCCGGCCAGGCAAACATGACCTGCAGGTTATGCTCATCCAGCCAGCCGCCCAGCGGGCCGTTAGAGCCGTAGAAGAGCAGATAAACCAGACCGGCCACTACCGGCGACACGGCAAACGGGATATCCAGCAGGGTCAGCAGCAGCTGACGTCCCGGGAAGTTAAAGCGCGTTACCAGCCAGGCCAGCAGCGTACCGAACACCAGGTTGACCGGCACCGTGATAAGCGCAATCAGGACGGTCAGCCAGATGGCGTGCAGCATATCCGGGTTCGCCAGGTTTTCCAGCGCGGGCATCAACCCCTTGCTGAACGCCTGAACAAAAATATAAATCGTCGGCACGACGAGAATGAAGGCGGACACCAGCACGCCCGTACCAATCAGAAACCATTTTCCCCAGTTGATACGGGGAGCATCGTATCGCTTCAATTGAGTAACTTCCGCCATCAGTGACCTACCACGCGTCGACCAAAGCGACTTTGCAGAGTGTTAATTGAGTAGAGCAGCAGCAGCGATGCGGCAAGAATGACCGAGGCAATCGCGCTCGCCGCCGGGTAATCAAACTCCTGCAAGCGGATAAAAATCATCAGCGAGGTGACTTCGGTTTTCCACGCAATGTTCCCGGCAATGAAAATAACCGCGCCGAACTCACCGAGGCTACGGGTAAACGACAGCGCGATACCGGCCAGCAGCGCCGGAGAAAGCTCAGGCAGGACGACCTTGCGGAAGCTCTGCCAGCGCGTGGCACCCAGCGTTTCCGCCGCTTCTTCGTATTCAGGGCCTAATTCTTCGAGCACTGGCTGCACGGTGCGTACAACAAAAGGAATGCTGGTAAACGCCATCGCGACCGCGATACCGAGCCAGGTATAGGTCACTTTGATATCAAGCTTCGCCAGCCACTCACCGTAAAACCCGTTCACGGAAAAGAGCGAGGCGAGGGTTAACCCCGCCACCGCCGTCGGCAGCGCAAACGGCAGGTCCATTAACGCGTCGAGCAGCGTACGGCCCGGGAAACGGTAGCGGGTTAAGATCCACGCCATCAGCAGGCCAAAGGCCCCGTTAAAAATGGACGCCACAAACGCCGACAGCAGCGTCACCTTATAGGCTGCGACGACCTGCGGGTTGGTTATCACTTCCCAGTACTGCGCCCAGCTCATTTGCGCAAGCTGCATCACCAGCGCGCTGAGCGGTAACAATAAGATCAGGCAGACGAACAGCAGGCTGGTCCCGAGGCTTAAGGTAAAGCCCGGCAGCACGCGTCTGGTAGAGACTGCAAACATTACTTACGCCCCGCCGCCAGCAATTTGTCTAACTCACCGCCGCTGGCAAAATGCGTTTTCATGACATCAGGCCAGGAGCCGAAATGGTCTTCCACGCGGAACAGCTCGGTCTGCGGGAATTTATCCTTCAGTTTGTTCATCACATCCGGGTTATTCACGCGGTAGTAGTAATCGGTAATGATCGTCTGCGCCTGTGGGCTGTACAGGTAGTTGAGGTAAGCTTTTGCCGCTTTCTCTGTGCCGTTGGACTGCACGTTTTTATCTACCCACGCTACCGGGAACTCGGCGAGGATATTGGTTTTCGGGATAACGACCTCGAAACCCTGCGCCTCGTACTGTTTGCGGATATTATTCACTTCCGACTCAAAGCTGATCAGCACATCGCCCAGGCCGCGCTCTGCAAAGGTCGTGGTCGCGCCGCGACCGCCGGTATCAAACACCTCGACGTTTTTCAGGAACTGGGTCATGAACTGCTCGGTTTTCGCTTTATCGTTACCGTCAGCTTTGTCCGCCGCGCCCCACGCTGCCAGATAGGTATAGCGCGCGTTACCGGAGGTTTTTGGATTCGGGAAAATCAGCTTCACGTCGGAACGCACCAGGTCATTCCAGTCGTGGATATTTTTCGGGTTGCCCTTACGCACCAGGAAACCCATGGTGGAGTAGAACGGTGAGCTGTTGTTCGGCAAACGACTCTGCCAGTCAGCGGCGATCAGCTTGCCTTTGTCGTGCAGGATCTGCACGTCAGTGACCTGGTTATAGGTCACCACATCCGCTTTCAGCCCCTGGAGAATGGCCAGCGCCTGCTTGGACGACCCTGCGTGTGACTGTTTAATGGTCAGCTTGTCGCCGTTGTTGTCTTTCGCCCACTGCTGCTCAAACGGTGGGTTAAGGGCGGCAAACAGCTCGCGGGAAACATCATACGAACTGTTCAGCAGCTCAGTAGCCTGCGCCTGTGCCACCAGCAGCAAACCTGCCAGTGCCAGCGATCCTTTTTTCAGTACAGTAACGGCCATTGCGCACCCTTATAAATGTGATGACTATCTTATAGTCATAATATTTATAACGAGGACGAAAGGAGTAACGGTTTTATATACCGTTTGGTGATTTACAAGCAGAAAAGAGAATAAGGGTGCAGCCCGTCGTGGTCCGCACCCCAGCCCTCTCCGTGCAGGAGAGGGTGGAAAGCACTTACAGCGCCAGCAGACGCTCGACGGACGGGGCGAAGTAGTAGCCGCCGGTCACCGGTTTGGTGAAGCGCAGCATGGCGTCACGCTTGCCGTCGGTATCGCCAAACATGCTCAGCAGCTGCTGTTCGATGTTATGCAGGCGCGCGCAGTACGCACAGAAGTAAAGACCGTGGGTACCGCTTGCTGTGCCGTATGGCAGGCTCTGGCGAACAATCTTCAGACCTTTTCCGTCTTCCTTGAGGTCAACACGGCTCAGGTGAGAGGTGACAGGACGGGCATCGCCGTCGATCTCTTCGTTGGCCTCTTTCGTACGGCCAATCATCATCTCCTGGTCATGCACGCTCATGCGGTTCAGCTGCTTGAGGTTGTGCTCCCAGCGCTGGACGAACACATAGCTGCCGCCCGCGTCGACGCCGTCTTTGATCACTGCCACTTCACGACGCGTCTCTTCACCCGCCGGGTTTTCAGTTCCGTCAACGAAGCCGCTCAGGTCGCGTTCTTCCACCCAACGGAAACCGTGGGTCTCTTCCTGAACGTCAATGCTGTCACCAAAAGCCGCAACCGCCGCCTGGGCAACGGAGAAGTTCACATCATGACGCAGCGAGAGAATGTGGATCAGCACGTCGAACTGCGTTGCGGGTGCCAGGCCTTTACCGTAAGGGATAAAATCCTTCAGCTCTTCGGCGCCTTCGCCACCGCTCAGTTGACGCCAGACGTTATGACCAAAGGCAACGACCGCGCCCAGATGGGCGTCCGGGAATTTGGCCTGGAAGGTGGCCAGCTTATCAACGAACGCTTTACTGGCCGCATGCAGGGCATCCACATCCCCTTTAACATTGGCTTCAATCCAAATCGCCGCGCGGCAATGTTCTGGCAAAATGCCACTCTGAACCTGAGACATCGCTCCTCCTGAAATAAAGATGCCACGTCAGCGTGGCATTGATGGCGGCTATTATACCCGTATTTCAGCGAGACGGTTTGTCCAGGCGCAAATTACTGCTTCCAGATAATTTTGCTCACTTTCCAGCTTTTCAGCGTGTCGTCAGATGGCATTAAACCTTCCGGACCACTCCAGGTACCGGTGAAGAGATAGCTGATATGCTGGCTGCCCTGCGCTTTACATTCCACCGCCACGCCGTCGTCAGACGGGGCACTGGTGCAGTTGCCGAAGGCCTGTTTATAGAGTTCGCTAAACGGGGTTCCCACTTTCACACCGCTTTCGGTTGGGATGTCGTCGTCCATCACAGCAATGCGGTTTACCGTGCCTTTATCACCGTTAATCACCAGCGCCAGCGTGTCACCCTTCAGCGCTTCGAAATAACGCACGATATTGCCGTTTTCTGTTTTCATGCCGCTGCGCAGGCGATAACCGCCACCCAGAGCATCCTGAAGGGTGTCCTGATCCAGTGCCGTCGCGGCGGTAATTTTCCCCACGCCCTGCTCGGTCACTTCCGTTGAAGAGCCAAACCAGTTCCACGGATAGGCCGCAGACCAGTTAATTGATGAGAGCGTTGAACAGCCGGTTAACGCCAGCGGGAGAGCGCATAAAAGTAAACGCAGCGATTTCATTGAAACGTCCTTACGTGTTAAATCAACGCTTGTTGGAGTGCGGTATCGGCAAAAAGTGCCAGGTTAATCTTCCTGATGCGTAAAACAGGCGCGAAGGCGGGGATTCGTCAGCAGCCACAGCAGCGCCACGATATCCGCCACGAGCAGCGCAATACCGATCCCCGTAAGCGGTTCACCGCTCCACCAGAGCACCGGTTGCCAGACGAGCAGCGCAAGCTGAGCGAGGATCAGCAGCCAGCGAAGCGCACCCCACCGGCGCGGGATCGTATGCCGTCGCCCGCTGCATAAAAACGCCATCACTGCCGGCACGCCCGGCAGCAAGCCGAGCCAGAAGGCATCGTGATCGGGATAAAAGAGCGTCAGAAGGGTATCGCCCTGCCCGCGCGACGCGGCGGCCATCACAAACAGCACCCAGGTACGGGCCTGCAGCAGCAAAACGCACCAGAACAAAAAGGGCAGCCTGACACGCCCTTGCGCATCATAATCTGCCGGATGGATCTCAGTACTCTTCATCTTCTATCAGGCGCTTACCTAAGCTCAGTACGTCCGCGTGTTCATAACCCAGGCGTTCATACATGCCCAGCACCACGTCGTTATCTTCCCGCACCATGATCTGAATCTTCGGGCAGCCGCGGGCAATGAGTTTCTTTTCCAGTCGATTGAGCAGCGCATTGGCGATGCCGCGCGCACGAAATTCCGGGTGCACGCCCAGATAATAGGCCGAGCCGCGATGGCCGTCGTACCCGCCCATCACTGTTCCCACCACCTCGCCGTTGACTTCTGCCACCAGAAACAGACTGACGTCGTGATTCAGCTTACGTTCAATATCCATTTCTGGATCGTTCCACGGACGCAGCAGATCGCAGCGCTCCCAAAGGGTGATCACCTCTTCGAAATCTTCCTGGCGAAAAACGCGTATCTCCATGGTATTAACCGCCTTTTCGGGTTTAAAAACAGTGATTATGGCGTGAACATCGCGTTTAGCCAATAACCGGGGAAAAACTCGCCAAAATTTGGCATAATGTCACTTTGTCACGTATTGAAATGAAAAGTAAAACAATTCTCAATAAGGACTGTCGTAACGCTAATCACGATACGATATAACACCAGGACCCCAATTTTTACAATTCAGGCCGCATGAGCACATTCAAACCATTAAAAGCACTCACATCGCGTCGTCAGGTTCTCAAAGCGGGGCTGGCGGCCTTAACGTTAACGGGCATCGCACAGCAGGCTCAGGCTAAAGAAGAGAGCACGCTCAAAACCAGTAACGGACACAGTAAACCGAAATCGAAAAAGCCGGGCGCGAAGCGTCTGGTCATGCTGGACCCCGGTCACGGCGGAATTGACACCGGCGCTATTGGTAAAAACGGTGCGAAAGAAAAGCATGTCGTGTTAGCGATTGCAAAAAATGTGCGCGCAATTTTACGCAGCAATGGCATTGACGCCCGCCTGACGCGTTCTGGCGACACGTTTATTCCGCTGTACGACCGCGTAGAGATCGCCCACCAGCACGGTGCCGATCTGTTTATGTCGATTCACGCGGACGGTTTTACCAACCCGTCGGCGGCGGGGGCTTCGGTGTTCGCCCTCTCCAACCGTGGGGCGAGTAGCGCCATGGCGAAATATCTCTCCGATCGTGAAAACCGGGCGGATGAAGTTGCGGGGAAAAAAGCCACCGACAAAGATCATCTGTTACAGCAGGTGCTGTTTGACCTCGTTCAGACGGACACCATTAAAAACAGCCTGACGCTCGGCTCGCATATTCTGAAGAAGATTAAACCGGTGCATCGCCTGCACAGCAGGAGCACCGAACAGGCGGCGTTCGTGGTGCTTAAGTCGCCGTCAATTCCGTCCGTGCTGGTGGAGACGTCGTTCATCACCAACCCGGAGGAGGAACGCCTGCTCGGCACCACCGCGTTTCGCCAGAAGATCGCCAACGCCATCGCCTCAGGCATAATCAGTTACTTCAACTGGTTCGATAACCAGAAAGCGCACTCCAGGAAACGTTGATGAAACCCAATGCACAGCTGGTAAAAACATTCCTGCTGCAGCTGCAGGATGAGATTTGCCAGAAACTGGCCGCCGCAGATGGCGGTGAATTTCAGGAAGATAGCTGGCAACGCGAAGCCGGTGGCGGCGGACGCAGCCGCGTGCTGCGTAACGGCGGCATCTTTGAGCAGGCTGGCGTCAATTTTTCCCACGTCCACGGAGACGCGATGCCCGCTTCCGCCACGGCTCATCGACCAGAACTGGCAGGCCGCAGCTTCGAAGCAATGGGCGTATCGCTGGTGGTTCATCCGCACAACCCGTATGTGCCGACCAGCCATGCCAACGTGCGCTTTTTCATTGCTGAAAAACCCGGGGCCGATCCGGTCTGGTGGTTTGGCGGCGGTTTTGACTTAACGCCCTACTACGGGTTTGAAGAAGATGCCGTGCACTGGCACACCACCGCACGCGATCTCTGTCAGCCGTTTGGGGACGACATCTACCCGAAATTTAAAAAATGGTGCGATGACTATTTTTATCTGAAGCACCGTGATGAGCAGCGCGGCATTGGCGGGCTGTTCTTTGACGATCTCAACACGCCAGATTTTGATACCGCATTCAGCTTTATGCGGGCGGTAGGTGAAGGGTATACCGGGGCCTATCTGCCGATCGTGGCGCGGCGTAAAGATACCGACTACGGCGTGCGCGAGCGCGAGTTCCAGCTTTACCGCCGCGGGCGCTACGTAGAGTTCAACCTGGTATGGGATCGCGGTACGCTGTTTGGCCTGCAGACCGGCGGGCGCACGGAGTCCATTTTGATGTCGATGCCGCCGCTGGTTCGCTGGGAGTACAGCTACGAACCAAAAGAAGGCAGCCCGGAGGCTGCCCTGAAAGACTTTATTACGATTCGGGACTGGGTGTAATACCGGCAGGCGCAGCGCTTACAGCGGCTGCGTCTGCGCTTCAACCACCGCCAGTGCCACCATATTCACGATACGACGCACCGAAGCAATCGGCGTCAACACGTGCACTGGCTTCGCCACGCCCATCAGTACCGGTCCTACGGTGACCCCTTCAGAGCTGGAGACACGCAGCAGGTTGTAGCTGATGCGGGCCGCTTCCACGTTCGGCATAATCAGCACGTTTGCAGAACCTTTCAGCAGGCTGTCCGGCATGCGTTCGTTACGAATGCTCTCCACCAGCGCAGCATCACCGTGCATCTCGCCGTCAATCATCAGTTCCGGCGCACGCTGGCGAACCAGCTCCAGCGTCTGGCGCATTTTGCACGCCGCCGCTGATTTCGACGAACCGAAGTTGGAGTGCGACAGCAGCGCTACCTTCGGTTCAATACCAAAGCGACGCACGGTTTCTGCCGCCATCACGGTGATCTCCGCCAGCTCTTCCGGGCTCGGATCGTCGTTAACGTAGGTGTCGGCAATAAAGGTGTTGCCGCTTGGCAGCAGCAGCGCGTTCATCGCCCCGGCGGTGTGGACCCCTTCGCGATAGCCGAAGATCTCCTGCACCACGCTGAAGTGCTCGTGGTAATCACCGATCGTGCCGCAGATCAACGCATCCGCTTCACCGCGGTGGACCATGATCGCCCCGATCACCGTGGTGTTGCTGATCACGGCCTTTTGCGCCTGCTCCTGGGTGATCCCGCGACGTTTCATGATCGCGTAGTATTCGTTCCAGTACTCTTTAAAGCGCGGATCGGATTCGTTATTAACGATCTCAAAATCCACACCCGCTTTGATCTGCAGCCCCAGCTTCTGAATACGCATCTCGATAACGCTCGGACGACCGATCAGGATTGGCTTCGCCAGACCTAAGGTGATCAGCTCCTGCGTGGCATGCAGAACGCGCGCCTCTTCCCCTTCCGCCAGCACCACGCGTTTCGCGTCGGCACGCGCCTGGGAGAAAATGGGCTTCATAAACAGGTTGGTTTTGTAGACAAACTCGGTGAGCTTATCGACGTAAGCATCGAAATCTTTGATGGGGCGCGTCGCCACGCCGGAGTCCATTGCCGCCTTAGCAACCGCCGGGGCGATTTTGACAATCAGACGCGGGTCGAATGGTTTTGGAATGATGTAGTCCGGGCCAAAGCTCAGATCCTGGTCACCATACGCCGAGGCGACCACTTCGCTCTGCTCGGCGTGCGCCAGTTCCGCAATGGCATGAACGGCCGCGAGCTTCATCTCTTCGTTGATCGCCGTCGCGCCTACGTCCAGCGCCCCGCGGAAGATGAACGGGAAGCAGAGAACGTTGTTCACCTGGTTCGGGTAATCGGAACGACCGGTACAGATAATGGCATCTTCACGCACGGCTTTTGCCAGCGGCGGCAGAATTTCCGGTTCCGGGTTTGCCAGCGCCAGAATCATTGGCGCACGCGCCATTTTCTTCACCATCTCCTGGGTCAGCACTTTCGGGCCTGAACAGCCAAGGAAGATATCCGCGCCGTCAATCACGTCCTCCAGCGTGCGTTTACCGTCATCTTCTACCGCGTAGGCCGCTTTGGTTTCCGCCATGTTCGGCTCACGGTCCTTGTAGATAACGCCTTTGGAGTCGCAGACCACAATGTTGTGCTTCTGCATGCCCAGCGCCACCAGCAGGTTCATACAGGCGATTGCCGCTGCGCCTGCGCCGGAGACCACCATACGGACGTCAGAGAGATTTTTCTCGACCACACGCAGACCGTTCAGAATGGCCGCGGTGCTGATAATCGCGGTACCGTGCTGGTCATCATGGAACACTGGAATGTTCATACGCTCGCGCAGTTTCTGCTCGATATAGAAACATTCCGGCGCTTTGATGTCTTCGAGGTTGATCCCACCGAAGGTCGGTTCCAGCGCGGCAACCACGTTGATGAATTTATCAGGATCGAGCTCATCCACTTCGATATCGAACACGTCAATACCGGCAAATTTCTTGAACAGAACGCCCTTGCCTTCCATCACGGGCTTACCGGCCAGCGCACCAATATTGCCTAATCCCAGCACCGCCGTCCCGTTAGAGATCACGGCGACCAGGTTGCCACGCGCGGTGTATTTATAGGCTGCCAGCGGATCTTTTTCGATTTCGAGGCACGGCGCCGCGACTCCGGGTGAGTAGGCCAGCGCCAGATCGCGCTGAGTCGCCAGCGGTTTTGTCGGGGAGACCTGAATTTTACCTGGGACAGGGAACTCATGGAAATCGAGAGCACTCTGTTTTAACTGATCATCCATCTTATTTTTCCTTTCACGTATCGGTCAAAAGGGTGACGTTTGCGATCCTGAAGCACACCCTGGTGTGCCGCCTAGTATCGCCGCAGGCAGCCACATAAACTTTGAAGGCTGCCAAACTCTCACCATTGCAGAATAAAAATTGTTATCAATTTATAACAGCCATGTTACCCGTCTCAGAAAGCAATGCCTCCCCCGTCTGCTATGCTTTTTTGTTAAGTCCATCATGATTTTCGCAGAAGTGTGAACTAACGCACTCGAGTAACTCTTTTATTTCCAAGGAGTAATTATTTATGAACCAACTAGACGGCATCAAACAATTCACTACCGTGGTCGCCGACAGCGGTGATATCGAGTCGATTCGCCACTATCAGCCCGAAGATGCGACCACTAACCCTTCGCTGCTGCTCAAAGCGGCCGGTCTTGCTCATTTTAGTCATCTGATTGATGACGCTATCGACTACGGTAAACAGCGCGGTAAAACACAGGAGCAGCAGGTCGCCGAAGCGAGCGACAAGCTGGCCGTTAATTTCGGTGCGGAAATTCTGAAAAGCATCCCGGGACGCGTCTCTACCGAAGTGGACGCCCGCCTCTCCTTCGACCAGGAGAAGAGCATCACGAAAGCCCGCCGCCTGGTTGAGCTCTACCAGGAGCAGGGCATCGATAAATCGCGCATTCTGATTAAGCTGGCCTCAACCTGGGAAGGGATCCGCGCGGCGGAAGTTCTGGAAAAAGAGGGGATCCATTGCAACCTGACGTTGCTGTTCTCCTTTGCGCAGGCGCGCGCCTGTGCCGAAGCCGGCGTCTTCCTGGTGTCTCCATTCGTCGGGCGAATCTATGACTGGTATCAGGCTAAACAGCCGATGGATCCGTACGTGGTGGATGAGGACCCGGGCGTGAAATCGGTGCGTAATATCTACGACTATTACAAACAGCACCGCTACGAAACCATCGTGATGGGCGCCAGCTTCCGCCGTACCGAGCAGATCCTCGCCCTGGCAGGCTGTGACCGCCTGACCATCTCCCCTAACCTGCTTAAAGAGCTGCAGGACAAAGAGGAAACGGTTATCCGCAAACTGGTGCCCACATCAACCGTCCTCCCCAAACCTAAAGCCATGACCGAAGCGGAATTCCGCTGGGAGCACAATCAGGACGCAATGGCCGTCGAAAAACTGGCGGAAGGCATCCGCCTGTTCGCCGTCGACCAGCGCAAACTTGAAGATCTTCTTGCCGCCAAACTTTAACCTTGCCACGGAGTGAATTATGTCCCGTAAAGAGCTAGCCAATGCCATTCGCGCCCTCAGCATGGATGCCGTGCAGAAAGCCAATTCCGGCCACCCTGGCGCCCCCATGGGCATGGCTGACATTGCCGAAGTGCTGTGGAATGATTTCCTGAAGCACAACCCGAACGACCCCAGCTGGTACGATCGTGACCGTTTTATTCTCTCTAACGGCCACGCCTCCATGCTGCTCTACAGCCTGCTGCACCTTTCCGGCTACGACCTGCCACTATCCGAGTTAAAAAACTTCCGCCAGCTGCACTCAAAAACGCCGGGCCACCCGGAGATAGGCTATACGCCGGGTGTGGAGACCACCACCGGGCCGCTCGGCCAGGGGTTAGCCAACGCGGTCGGGCTGGCGATTGCCGAACGCACGCTGGCGGCGCAGTTTAACCAGCCAGACCACGAGATTGTCGATCACTACACTTATGTGTTTATGGGCGACGGCTGTCTGATGGAGGGGATTTCTCACGAAGTCTGTTCGCTGGCGGGCACGCTGGGACTGGGCAAGCTGATCGGATTTTACGATCACAACGGTATCTCCATCGACGGGGAGACCAAAGGCTGGTTTACCGACGACACGGCAAAACGGTTTGAGGCCTACCACTGGCACGTAGTGCATGAAATTGACGGCCACGACCCAGAAGCGGTGAAAAAAGCGATTCAGGAAGCGCAAAGCGTGAAGGACAAACCGTCCCTGATCATCTGTCGCACCACCATCGGTTTCGGCTCACCGAACAAAGCGGGTAAAGAGGAAGCCCACGGCGCGGCGCTGGGTGAAGAAGAAGTGGCGCTGACCCGGCAGAAACTGGGCTGGAAATACCCACCGTTTGAGATCCCGAAAGAGATCTACCGCGAGTGGGACGCCCGCGAAGAGGGTGAAAAAGCCCAGCACGCGTGGAATGAAAAATTTGCCGCCTATCAAAAAGCCCACCCGGAACTGGCCTCTGAATTCTCGCGCCGCATGAGCGGTGGCCTGCCGGAGGACTGGGAAGAGAAAACCCAGGCGCTGATTGAAAATCTGCAGTCTAACCCGGCAAAAATTGCCACCCGTAAGGCCTCGCAAAACACTCTCAACGCCATCGGCCCCCTCCTGCCTGAACTGCTGGGCGGCTCCGCGGATCTGGCTCCAAGTAACCTGACCATCTGGTCTGGCTCAAAATCGCTGAAAGAGGATATTGCCGGGAACTATATCCACTACGGGGTGCGTGAGTTCGGGATGACCGCCATTGCCAATGGCATCGCCCATCACGGCGGGTTTGTGCCCTACACTGCTACCTTCCTGATGTTCGTTGAGTATGCCCGTAACGCGGCGCGTATGGCGGCATTAATGAAAGCGCGGCAGATCATGGTCTACACCCACGATTCGATTGGTCTGGGTGAAGACGGTCCCACGCACCAGGCCGTTGAGCAGCTGGCGAGCCTGCGTTTGACGCCAAACTTCAGCACCTGGCGTCCGTGCGATCAGGTCGAAGCGGCGGTTGGCTGGAAGCTGGCGGTTGAGCGCCACACGGGGCCAACGGCATTAATTCTGTCGCGGCAAAACCTGGCCCAGATTGAACGCACGCCGGAGCAGGTAAAAAATATCGCCCGCGGCGGGTACATCCTGAAAGACAGCGGCGGCAAACCGGATGTCATCCTGATTGCTACCGGTTCTGAGGTGGAAATTACCGTGAAGGCCGCGGAAAAACTGACCGCCGAAGGTCATGCGGTACGCGTGGTATCCCTGCCGTCCACCGACATTTTTGATGCACAGGATGAGGCCTACCGTGAATCGGTCCTGCCCTCTAACGTCGCAGCCCGTGTGGCCGTCGAGGCGGGTATCGCCGACTACTGGTACAAATATGTCGGGCTGAAAGGCGCTATCGTCGGGATGCGTGGGTACGGCGAGTCGGCGCCTGCCGACAAGCTGTTCCCGTATTTTGGCTTTACCGTTGAGAATGTGGTTGAGAAGGCGCTGAGCGTAATTTAGCGCGTGATCCACAACGTGGGCCAGGCATCTGGCCCATTCCAGTTATCGCAGCTGGGCTCTTCTGCATAACGCACCAGGCGGAAACGCTGGCCGTCAAAACGCCAGCGCGTCTGGACCCCACAATCGCCAATACCGCGCCCCAGCGCGAGCGTCGTCAGCTCGCGCGTTTTCTCATCAAAGCGGGCATTCATCAATTCGATTTCACTGCTATCGTCTGCAGGGGTGAAAGGCAGACGCAGCCTTACGCTGCGAGACGAAAACGGCTTTTTGCGCGATACCAGCCAGGCCAGATCGACCGTGTTATACGCCCCCGCCTCACAGCTAATAATCAGCAATGCTTTTTCATCGGTTAACGCGGTGACGCGCACTTCACGGCGGTTAGGATCGAGCGAGCACTGGCTGTTGTTCATCCGCCAGGTGCCATAATCCAGCAGGTCGTTCAATTCGGCGTGGGAGAGCGGCGTCGGCGTCGGATTGACTACCGCCACCTTTTTTAAGGCGGGTGCAGGCGGCACGCTTAACGGCGGATCGTCACCTTTTTTAATCCAGGCCGTTTCACTCCCGACACGTTTCTGCTGCGCGTCAATAAACAACAGCGCGGCTTTCAGGCCGTTCAGGGAGATAACCTGGTCACCGCCGCGCAAGGTCAGGGCTTTTCCTTCCTGGATATTTTTCAGAAACGCCGTGATGGTGGCGGCATCATCACTTTTCAGATGCCACGGGGTTAACTGCCAGTGCTGCCGATCCAGCTTGAGAGGAACCTTATCCAGCAACAACCGCGGCGCAATATCCGCTTCTTTCACGGCAGGGTCAGCAAGGCCGCCGAGATCGATACGCAGCGTAGCGTCGGTTTTCGCGCCGGCACTGCGGCTGAGCGTCATGACCAGCCCCCGGTGTTCACCGGTATTGCGTGCGAGGCAAAAATTCTGGTTATTGCAGGTCACCTGCCAGTCAGAAAATAATTGCTGGGCAGGCGCAGCCCACACCTGCGAGGAGGTGAGCACGCAAAACAGGCAGAGAAGAGAGACGCAATAGCGCATGAATGGCACAATCCCGGAACGAAAACGCTTAACTGGGCTGTATCTTCGTGTTCCCGCCCGGGTTGCTCAATCGGATTTATCGGATAGATTTATCCGAAATACATTCTATCACCGTTCGAAAGAGGCGTTCATCAGCCCGGTCGTTTGAAGATACTGTAGTAATATCACAGCTTTACCATCCCTGATTTCCCCGGCATGCATCATCTCCAGCGCCCGGGAAAACGGCAACTCCAGCACTTCAATATCTTCATCTTCCACGCCACCGCCGCGGTGAGTACGCTGCGCATCGCTGTATTCCGCGATGAAGAAGTGGACGATTTCCGTCACGCCGCCAGGAGACATAAACAGCTCGAAGACCTTTTTGACCTCTCCCACTTCAAAGCCAGTCTCTTCGACGGCCTCTTTGCGGATGCACACTTCCGGCTCGTCGTCATCAAGCAGGCCCGCACAGGTTTCAATCAACCTGCCGTCAGGGTTGCCATTGACCCATGTTGCTACCCTGAACTGACGGATCAGCACCACACTCTGCTTTTCACGGTTATAGAGCAAAATGGTGGCGCCATTGCCGCGGTCATAGACCTCGCGTTTATGGCGGATCACTTCACCGTTATTACGGGTTAAATCGTAAGTGATGTTACGCAGGACAAAGTAGTTTTCAGAAAGGATTTTGTCTTTGATAACGTCAATTTTCAGGGTCATACGGGCTCCACGACACAATGAGTCTTCCTATAGTACGCCGTGAAACCCGCTTTGTCGCCCGCCTGGTTTAGTGCGTTTTCGGCACACTGACCTCAAGCCAGTCGAGGATCCCCCGCGCCGCATGACGCCCTTCCGCCATCGCCGTCACCACCAGATCAGCGCCGCGCACCGCATCACCGCCGGCGAAAATTTGCGGGTTAGACGTCTGGTAACGATAGCGGCTTTCCACCGAGGCAATGATTCGCCCCCAGTCATCGGTGTTGACGCCCTGACTCTCCAGCCAGGGCATGGCATGTGGGTTAAAACCAAAAGCCATAATCACCGCATCGGCTGGCATGACAAACTCGCTGCCCTCCACCGGGACGGGCCGACGACGCCCCTGCGCATCCGGCTCTCCCATCCGGGTGCGCAGCATCCGGATGCCGTTAACCTTGCCGTCAGCAGCAAGGGTCAATTCAACGGGCTGGACGTTAAATTCAAATGCGGCTCCCTCTTCTTTCGCATTCTTCACCTCTTTTTTCGAGCCCGGCATATTGGCTTCATCCCGGCGATAGGCGCAGGTGACTTTTGCCGCGCCGTGACGTAACGCGGTGCGCACGCAGTCCATTGCGGTATCGCCCCCGCCCAGCACCACCACGTTAAGCCCACGGGTGTCGATAAACGGTTCGTTGGCCGTCGCGTCCAGCCCCATGACGTGGCGCGTGTTCCCCACCAGGAACGGCAGCGCATCGTAGACGCCCGGCGCATCTTCATGGGGGATGCCTGCTTTCATCGAACGATAGGTTCCCACGCCAATGAACAGGGCGTCGTAATCTGTTTGCAACTGAGACAACGACACATCGCTGCCCACGTCGCAGTTCAGCTCGAAGTGAACCCCCATCGCAGTAAAAATCTCTCTGCGTCGTGCGAGCAGGGATTTATCCAGCTTAAAGGCCGGAATGCCGAAGGTCAGCAAGCCGCCGATTTCGGGATGCCTGTCATAGACCGTCACGCTCACTCCGCTGCGCACCAGCACATCCGCGCATGCCAGTCCGGCAGGCCCCGCGCCGATAATCGCGACGCGTTTTCCCACCGAAGAAACGCCAGACATATCCGGTCGCCAGCCCAACGCCAGCGCCTGGTCAGAGATGTAGCGCTCGAGGTTGCCAATGGTCACCGACCCTGACGCATCGCGCACGGTGCAGGCACCTTCACATAACCTGTCCTGCGGGCAGACCCGGCCGGTAATTTCAGGTAAACAGTTGGTCTGATGAGAAAGTTCGACCGCGCCGAGGATGTCACCGGCGTTAATCCGTTCAATCCACTGCGGAATGTGGTTGTGCAGCGGGCAGGTCTATTCACATATGCTGTGCTCTCCGCATTTCAGGCAGCGCGATGCCTCGCGTCTGGCCTGTTCGGTCCGAAACGGCAGGTATATTTCATTGAAATGGCCAACCCGCTCTTCGGCAGCCAGTTTGTCGGGCTCGCCGCGTGGCGGTGTGTTGTGCATCTGCTGCAGTTTGGTGGGTGCTGTCTCCTCGCTGACTGCCTCACTGTGCCAGGGCTGCGCCTTCAGCCTGGCGGTGCGCTGACGGCGCGATTTTGCCAGGTTATCCAGCACGTCAGGCGTCGCCAGCGTCAGCACATCTGCCGGGCAATTTTCGATACAGGCCGGGCCCTGCGGGCGGGTCAGGCAGAGATCGCATTTATACGCCGAGGCTTTTGCACTGCCGTTGTCGAGCGGCGTAATGATAATCTCCATTGTGCCGAAGGGACAGGCAACCACGCAGGCTTTACAACCGATGCATTTTTGTTGATTCACCTGTACGCTGTCATCGCGTTTGCTGATGGCGCCGTTCGGGCAACTGAGTGCACACGGGGCATTTTCACAGTGGTGACAGGTGACGGGGCTGTTCTGCGCGCCAGAGTTAAGGACCATAATACGGGGATGGAAATGGCGCTTGCTCAGGACATGTTGCTCATCATTATGCGCCATTACGCAGGCAACTTCGCAGGCGTGGCACCCAATACATTGCTGGCTGTTAGCCATAATAAAACGATTCATAACGACACCTGTTTTTGGTTCAATAACCTTATTCTTTGTATGAATATGGTATTTACTCATCACAGCGTCGTCAGGCAATGTTCAATTGCCCGGAATGCCAAACTATTTCCAGTGAACCTGTGGCAGATCAATTTTATTCAGGAAGCCGTTCTGTGACCGTTAAACGCCCTGTTTCCGCAAGCCTGGCCTGGGCTTTCTTTTCGATGATTGTGTTATCCGTTCTGACCAGCACCGTCGCGCTGCTCACGCTTGCCAGCAGCCAGCGTGACGCCGAAGCCATCAATATTGCGGGTTCACTGCGTATGCAGAGTTACCGGCTGGGCTATGAGATGCAGCGCAACAGCCCTTCCCTGACACAGCATCGCCAACACTGGCAACACACCCTGAGCGCACCTGCACTCCAAAAGCTGAACCGCTGGTACGTGCCGGACGATGTCAAACAGCGCTACCAGCAGCTGCATCTGGCCTGGCAGGAGATGGATACGCACATCGCCCACGGCGATCTCGTGTGGTATCAAACCCATATCGAAGATTTTGTTGGCCGCATTGATGCCTTTGTGCTCGCCCTTCAGCACTATACCGAACATAAAATTCAGACGGTGACCCTGCTCTCTCTGGCTGGCGCGCTGGGGATCCTGCTGCTGACGGTGTTTACCCTGCGAGGCATCCGTCGTCAGGTGGTCTTGCCGCTCAACAATCTGGTCGCCGCAAGCGAACGCGTTGAACGGGGACAATTTGATACCCCGGCACCGGATACCGCTTTGCCGAATGAACTCGGTCAGCTGTCCCGGGCCTTTAACCATATGTCGGCGGAGTTACATACCCTCTATCGCTCGCTTGAAGATTCAGTTGCGGAAAAGACCCGGCACCTGAACGAGGCGCACCAGCAGCTCGAAATGCTGTTCAAATGTTCGCAGGCGCTCAACACCGGACAGATAGACAGCCACTGTTTCCGGCATATATTGCAAATCGTCCATGAATACACCCGGATGAATTATCTGGAGTTACGGACCAGCGACGACTGGCGTCTGTGTGAAGGGAGTGAGGCAGTCGACATGCCGCTGCAAAACCTGCCGGTGCTGATGCAGGACACGCTCTACGGCGAGCTGCGCTGGCAGAGCGAGACGGACAGCGTCCCGCTTCCGCTGATGAGAAGCGTGGCGACAATGCTCGGGCGCGGGCTTTACTTCAACCAGGCACAAAAGCATTACCAGCAGTTGCTGCTGATGGAAGAGCGCGCGACGATTGCCCGCGAACTGCATGATTCCCTCGCGCAGGTGTTGTCGTATCTGCGGATCCAGCTTGCGCTGCTTAAGCGTGCCGTACCGCAAGAGAATGCCCCGGCGCAGACCATCATCACCGACTTCTCCCGCGAGCTTAACAATGCCTGGCATCAGCTTCGCGAGCTGCTCACCACCTTCCGCCTGACGCTCAACCACGCTAACCTGCCGGCAGCCCTTCAGGAGTCACTCGACGGCCTGCAGAGCCAGACGCAGGCAAAGCTGCATCTTGACTGTCGCCTCTCCTCGCTGGCCCTTGACGCACAAAAGCAGGTGCATCTGCTGCAGATCGTGCGTGAAGCGGTGTTGAACGCAATCAAGCACGCGCAGGCCAGCGAGATCACCGTAAGCTGTATCACCGCCGTGGACGGCACGCACAGCGTGAGCATTCGCGACAATGGCATCGGGATTGGCGAAGCCAGCGAGCCGCCGGGACATTACGGGCTGAATATTATGCGTGAACGCGCGGAACGGCTCGGCGGTACCCTGCACTTTTCGCAGCCACAAAATGGGGGAACGCAGGTGAGCGTGACATTCCCTTCGTCGCTGGCGTTAACAGGTAAATAACCGTAAAGGGGGCAGCGCAGAGAAACGCGCATGATAATTTACATTATCTCCTTTATTTCTCCACGTTTGGTCTTCGTCTTGCCGCTAAAGTGGTGCGGGCAATAAACAATAATGACGTGCAGCAAAACGAGGTCAATTTTTCATGGCGAATTTTTTCATCGATCGCCCCATTTTTGCCTGGGTACTTGCCATTCTGTTGTGTCTGACAGGTGTCCTGGCCATTACTTCACTTCCCGTTGAGCAATACCCCGATCTGGCACCTCCTAACGTGCGTGTCACAGCAAACTATCCCGGCGCCTCGGCACAGACGCTGGAAAATACCGTGACGCAGGTTATCGAGCAGAACATGACGGGTCTGGATAACCTGATGTACATGTCCTCACAAAGCAGCGCCACGGGCCAGGCGACGGTGACCCTGAGCTTTACGGCCGGGACTGACCCGGACGAAGCGGTGCAGCAGGTACAAAATCAGCTGCAGTCAGCCATGCGAAAACTGCCGCAGGCAGTGCAAAATCAGGGCGTTACCGTACGTAAAACGGGGGATACCAATATTTTGACCATCGCGTTTGTCTCCACCGATGGTTCCATGGATAAGCAGGATATTGCGGACTACGTTGCCAGTAACATTCAGGACCCGCTCAGCCGTATTAACGGCGTAGGGGATATCGACGCCTACGGGTCACAATATTCAATGCGCATCTGGCTCGATCCTGACAAGCTGAACAGCTTCCAGATGACGGCGACTGACGTGACGGACGCCATCAAGTCGCAGAACGCCCAGATTGCCGTAGGGCAGTTGGGAGGAACGCCTTCCGTCGAAAAACAAGCCCTGAATGCCACCATTAACTCGCAATCGCTGCTTCAGACTCCGGACCAGTTCCGCAACATCACCCTGCGCGTGAATCAGGACGGTTCAGAAGTGCGGCTGGGCGATGTCGCCACGGTGGAAATGGGCGCGGAAAAGTACGACTACCTGAGCCGCTTTAACGGTAATCCCGCCTCCGGCCTGGGGATTAAACTGGCCTCCGGCGCAAATGAAATGGCGACGGCGAAACTGGTGTTAGACCGCCTGGACGAGCTGTCGAACTATTTCCCTCACGGCCTTGAATACAAAGTCGCCTACGAAACCACCTCCTTCGTTAAAGCGTCGATTGAGGATGTGGTGAAGACCCTGCTGGAAGCCATCGCGCTGGTCTTCCTGGTCATGTACCTGTTCCTGCAAAACTTCCGGGCGACGCTGATCCCGACCATAGCCGTCCCCGTGGTCCTGCTGGGCACCTTCGCGGTGCTTTACGCGTTTGGCTACAGCATCAACACGCTGACGATGTTTGCAATGGTGCTGGCAATTGGCCTTCTGGTGGATGACGCCATCGTGGTGGTTGAAAACGTCGAGCGCATCATGAGCGAGGAAGGTCTTTCCCCGCGCCAGGCCACGCGTAAATCGATGGGGCAAATACAGGGCGCGTTAGTCGGCATCGCCATGGTGCTTTCGGCGGTCTTTATCCCGATGGCCTTCTTTGGTGGCACAACCGGTGCCATTTACCGCCAGTTCTCGATAACCATCGTCTCGGCAATGGTGCTTTCGGTACTGGTGGCGCTGATCCTGACCCCTGCGCTCTGCTCTACCCTTCTTAAGCCTTTGCACAAAGGCGAGCAGCATGGTCAGAAAGGGTTCTTCGGCTGGTTTAACCGCATGTTTAACCGCAATGCCGCACGTTATGAATCCGCCGTCGGTAAAGTGCTGCACCGCAGCCTGCGCTGGATGCTGATTTACGTAGTGCTGCTGGGTGGAATGGTCTGGCTGTTCCTGCATCTGCCTACCTCGTTCCTGCCAATGGAGGACCGGGGAATGTTCACCACCTCCGTGCAACTTCCGAGCGGCGCGACGCAGCAGCAGACGCTGAAAGTGGTCGAAAAAGTCGAACAGTACTTCTTTACCCAAGAGAAAGATAATGTGGTGTCGGTCTTCTCCACCGTGGGCTCTGGCCCGGGCGGTAACGGGCAGAACGTCGCCCGTATGTTTGTACGCCTGAAGGACTGGGACGAGCGCGACACAAAAACAGGGACCGCGTCGGCCATCATTGAACGCGCCACCCACGCGTTTACGAAGATCAACGAAGCGCGCGTCTTTGCCAGCAGCCCACCGGCCATTAGCGGGCTGGGCAGTTCTGCCGGGTTTGACATGGAGCTGCAGGATCACGCCGGTGCAGGCCACACGGCGCTGATGGCGGCGCGCGATAAGCTGTTAGCGCTGGCGGGCAAAGACGCTGACCTGACCCGCGTTCGTCATAACGGCCTGGATGACAGCCCGCAGCTGCAGGTGGATATTGATCAGCGTAAGGCGCAGGCTCTGGGTGTTTCCATCGACGACATTAACGACACCCTGCAGACGGCCTGGGGCTCAAGCTATGTGAATGACTTTATGGATCGTGGGCGTGTGAAAAAAGTGTATGTCCAGTCCGCCGCGCCGTTCCGTATGTTGCCGAATGATATTAACCGCTGGTTTGTTCGTAATAACGCAGGCGGGATGGTGCCGTTCTCGGCGTTCGCCTCGTCGCACTGGGAGAGTGGTTCGCCGCGTCTGGAACGCTATAACGGCTATTCGGCGGTAGAAATCGTCGGTGAAGCTGCGCCGGGCGTCAGTACCGGTACCGCCATGGACACCATGGAGAAACTGGTGCAACAGCTGCCTGCCGGGTTTGGGCTGGAGTGGACGGCGATGTCTTATCAGGAGCGGCTCTCCGGGGCACAGGCGCCTGCGCTTTACGCGCTTTCCCTGCTGGTGGTCTTCCTCTGTCTTGCCGCGCTGTATGAAAGCTGGTCCGTTCCATTCTCGGTCATGCTGGTGGTGCCGCTTGGCGTCATCGGTGCGCTGCTGGCGACCTGGATGCGCGGTCTGGAGAATGATGTGTACTTCCAGGTTGGGCTGCTCACCGTGATCGGCCTGTCGGCGAAAAACGCGATCCTGATTGTTGAGTTTGCCAACGAGATGAATGCCAAAGGCCACGAGCTGATGGCGGCCACACTGCACGCCTGCCGTCAGCGCTTGCGTCCGATCCTGATGACGTCGCTGGCATTTGTCTTTGGGGTATTACCGATGGCAACCAGCACCGGTGCGGGCTCCAGCAGCCAGCATGCGGTAGGTACAGGGGTGATGGGAGGAATGATTTCGGCAACCGTCCTGGCCATTTATTTTGTACCGCTGTTCTTTGTGCTGGTGCGTCGCCGCTTCCCGCTGAAGGAACGTCCTGAATAACAGTACGTAATAAAAAAGGCGGCTCTCAGGGCCGCCTTTTAGGGTGTGTGATTAATTCACACTATGGTTATTTTACTTATTTAAGTGCTCTTGCAATTCTTACTGAATGTCATTTACGAAGCATGCCTTCGATAAAATCTTTCCAGTTCCCCAGTTCACGTTCAATCATAACTACCTCTCTTATTATTATGCGCATTCTACGAAAACGTATCATCATTGTGAAGACCGTCTAACCTATCGCTGTGATTGTACCCCGCTACTGTCAGGGATTTATGATAAATATGAACGCAGGGCCTTAAATTTTGTGTGACGCTCAGCAATATTTTGAAATAACCATACAGGCAGGTGAGATTTAAATTACCGCCTGAGTTCATTAGCATTTTCGGTCTTATGGACATCTATGCTTAAATGATGAAAGAATATTCAGCGTACAGTTGTGAGTTGAATTAAGAAGAAGTGTAAATCAAGACAATTCCTGAATGTGTTATATTCCACTTAAGGATATATCTTCGAAATTACTGAACATTTAATCATCATAAGAACAAAAGGATTCACCATGGTTGTGATGTACGGCATTAAAAATTGCGACACCATCAAAAAAGCACGCCGCTGGCTGGAAGCGAACAACGTGGAGTACCGTTTCCATGACTATCGCGTTGACGGGCTTGATGCAGAATTTCTGCATACCGCTATCAAGGAACTGGGTTGGGAGGCGCTGCTGAATACCCGTGGTACCACCTGGCGTAAACTGGATGAAGCCGTCCGGGCTGGCATCAACGACGCCGACAGTGCCGCCAAACTGATGCTCGAAATGCCGGCAATCATCAAACGCCCATTGCTCTGCGCGCCCGGGCAGCCTATGCTGCTGGGTTTCAGTGAAACCCTTTATTCCGACTTTTTTCGTTGAGGTGTAGTTTATGTCATGCCCGGTCATTGAGCTGACTCAGCAGCTTATTCGCCGTCCCTCCCTTAGCCCGGACGACGCAGGTTGTCAGGCATTAATGATTGAGCGCCTGCGTGCCATCGGTTTCACCGTTGAACGCATGGACGTTGGCGACACCCAGAACTTCTGGGCGTGGCGCGGTCAGGGCGAAACGCTGGCCTTTGCCGGACATACCGACGTCGTTCCCGCAGGTGATGCGGATCGCTGGATCAACCCGCCGTTTGAACCGACCATCCGCGATGGCATGTTGTTCGGGCGCGGTGCGGCAGACATGAAAGGCTCGCTGGCGGCGATGGTCGTGGCGGCAGAGCGCTTCGTTGCCCAACATCCGAACCACAGAAACCGCCTCGCGTTTCTGATCACCTCTGACGAAGAAGCCAGCGCCCACAACGGCACCGTGAAGGTCGTTGAGGCGCTGATGGCCCGCAATGAGCGTCTCGACTACTGCCTGGTTGGTGAGCCGTCCAGTACGGAAGTGGTGGGAGACGTCGTCAAAAATGGTCGCCGTGGTTCGCTGACCTGCAATTTGACCCTTCATGGCGTTCAGGGGCACGTTGCCTATCCACACCTGGCCGATAACCCGGTCCATCGCGCGGCACCGATGCTGAACGAACTGGTGACCATTGAGTGGGACAAAGGCAATGAGTTCTTCCCGCCGACCAGCATGCAGATTGCAAACCTGAAGGCCGGTACCGGCAGCAACAACGTGATCCCGGGTGATTTCTTTGTCCAGTTTAACTTCCGCTTCAGCACTGAACTGACCGATGAGATGATCAAAGCGCGCGTTATCGCGCTGCTGGAAAAATATAATCTGCGTTACACCGTGGACTGGTGGCTTTCCGGCCAGCCGTTCCTGACCCAGCGCGGCAAACTGGTGGATGCGGTAGTGAACGCCATCGAGCACTATAATGAAATTAAGCCACAACTGCTGACGACAGGTGGCACCTCAGACGGACGCTTTATTGCCCGGATGGGGGCCCAGGTTGTCGAACTGGGGCCGGTGAACGCAACCATTCATAAAATAAATGAATGTGTGAATGCTGCTGATTTGCAGCTGCTGGCCCGTATGTATCAACGAATTATGGAGCAACTCGTCGCCTGACGAACGCTCTGAGAGGAATAGCGAATGGACTGGCTTTCAAAGTACTGGTGGATTCTGGTGTTAGTGTTTCTGGTCGGCGTGTTACTTAACGTCATTAAAGATCTTAAGCGCGTTGATCACAAAAAGTTTCTCGCCAACAAACCGGATCTTCCACCGCATCGTGATTTTAACGATAAGTGGGACGATGATGACGACTGGCCGAAGAAAGACCAGAAGAAGTGATTCTCTGTCCCCTCTCCTGTGGGAGAGGGGGCTACATCACATAAACTCGACGATATCATCGTCATTTGGCTTGCCGCCGCTGAGCGCTTCATCAAAGTAGTGCTTCGGTACGGTATAACGCAGATGATCGAGCGCAAACTGCATGCTGCGGTCATCAATCGCGTGCCCCAGATCGTCTACAATATCCAGCGTCACATCCCCGCCTTCGCGGATCAGTGCTTCCTGCGCGGCAACCGCATGCGAAAGTTCAATCACACGGTCTTCACCACCGTGGATCAGATGGATCGTGGTCTGCGTCGTCGCACGTTGCGGTAACGTCGCAAAGCGACCGTTAAAAGCAATCACACGCGACACCAGACCTGGCTGCGCTTTTACGCTCTCCAGGGACATGATAGACCCCTGCGAAAAGCCAATCAGCGCGGTCGCATCGGCACCAACGCCGCTCTGCTGCTGCCAGTAACGCACGGTGTCGATAAAGACAGGCATGACGGCGTCAATACGTGCCTGACGGTTCTCTTCCGTTACGCCCTGAACGGAGAACCACTGCCGTCCGTTCGGACCACACGGCTCCAGTCCGCCAATACTGACAATCAGCGCCTGCGGAAATATCGGGGCAAACCAGCTGCCAATCTGGCCCATATTGACGGCGTTATCGCCAACACCATGAAACAGAAGCAGTAACTGTTTAGCCGGTTTATCAGGGCTTTGAACAACAAAATGATCGTGTTTCATGACGGTCTCCTTATTTGATGGCCTGGATTCTACGCCTCTCAGGAGGAATAACCATGCCACTTTACTGAAGAAGTCATTGAAAAAATTGCCATTGCAAAATGTCGTCTTTCAGCTGCTGACAGCGTGCAGGTTCAAGGCTTTCAAGCGCTTGCGCCGTTTCACTGCGAAGCCTGGCCAGTAACGCTTTTCGCCCCGAAAGAAGCAGTTCAGCGCTGAGCCGGGCGTCATCACTTCTCGCCTCCACTTTCCCGCGCAGGGCGGGCAGCGGCATGTCCACGCTTAGCAGCAACCGTGTTAACGCCGCGACGGAGGTAGAAAACGCGCGGTGGGCAAAGGCAAAGCCCGCCAGCTCCAGCCAGTCGTCACTATTAAGGGTAGCCTCCCAGCCATCGTCCACCGGGATCTTTTCACCGTTCAGGGCCGATAACACGCGCGCATCGCGGCGCAGTCGCTGATGCGCCTGCTCACACAGCTGTCGCCCCGCGTCGCTGAGGGGCAGCAAGGCCATTGCGGTATAACAGCCGCTGCTGGCTTCGCGATGGCTGCCCATGCGCACCAGCACAAAGCCGCATCGCTGCCAGAAACGCCACAGTTCATCGGTATAGCCAAAGCTCACCGACAGGTAATCCTCGCCGCTTGCGTTGCGGATCAGTGCCTGTCCGATGCCTTCCCGTTGACGACGAGGATGTACCGCTATTCGGGTCACCCGTCGGCCTTTGAGCGTCGCCGCCAGCGGGGAGCCGCCATGCGCGGCAAGGGACTGCGCCACCAGGTTCCCGCGAGGACGGCGGAACCCCGCCCAGACGGCACGGCTGAGCTGTGCCGTTAATCCCCCCTCTTCCACCAGCCAGAGCGCCCCGGCAATGACAGAGTCCGTTTGGGCGACGGCGAAGTGCTGGCCGGGCGCGTCCATCATGCGGCGTAAATCAAGCGGTGAGGTGCGGTAATGTGCCGCACAAAGCAGCTCATACACACTCGCCGCCAGCGCCGGGTTGCTCGCCCAGGCTTCCGGAGCCAGAGAGATCAACTGTATGGCGCCTGTTGGGCTGCGATCGATAAGCGTATCGTCAAACAGCAGTGCGCTGGCGACGACCCGCTCAAGAGGACATCCTGCAGCCCAGCGTACCGGGGTTGATAAGGTATACCGCTGCAACCCGCTGAACCGGCTACAGAACTTAAGCAGAAAGCCTCTTCCTGTTCCTTCGTAACCCTGCACCGTTGTGGTCAGCAGGACGCACGGGAAACGGTCGACCAGCTTTTCAAGCAGCGGTCCGGGGATAGCGGCGGCTTCGTCGACAATCAGCCAGTCGGCCTGCTCTTCAGAGGCCAGCAGCGCGTCCGGGGCCATAAAGTGAAAACGTTCGCCGGCAAAACGGGCGATAACCTCCGTCGCCCCTTTTGATGGCGCGGTGACAATGGCACTGCCCTGCGTGCGGCTCAGCAGCATTCCCGCCAGCGCAGACTTCCCGCGTCCGCGCGGGGCCGTAACGGCCACAACGCCGCGTTTCATGGCCAGGAGTGCTGCCAGGATCTCAGCCTGCTCGCGCTGCGGCGCACCGCTGGCGGGCTGCCAGTCAGGGGCGTCGGATCGTGCGGGAAGCGATAAAGGCTGGTGCTGAAGCCAGACTATCGCCTCAGGATCCTCGGCAATCGTCCGGCAAAAGTGGTGAATAAAATTTGGCGTGGCGATGGGTTCGGCGCTGTCACTCCAGCGCAGGGAATCGCTGTCAGGTTGTTCCGCCCACACGTCAGGGGGCGGTACCAGCAGCACCAGAAGGCTACCGGCACGCAGCGTCCCGCTCAGGGCCGCAAAGGCTGAGACGTCAAACCCGGCGCGGGCATCAAAAATTGCGTGCCGGAACTCGCGTCCCAGCAGCCCGCTGATGGCTCTGGACGCGTTATCCGCCAGCCACAGCCAGTCTCCGGGCAAGGCATCACGCAGGGCTGATGCCTGCGTGAATGTCCACTGCTCATCGCCGCTGAGCACCACCAGCTGACGATGACCTTTGTGCTCAAGCTCGCGAATCAGATGTTCAAACGCCACCATTACATGGCTTTGCCGAAGGTATTACACTGCGCCGGGTCACCGCTGTCGAAACCGCGTTTGAACCAGCTGTATCGTTGTTGTGACGTGCCGTGAGTAAAGCTGTCCGGCACGACGCGGCCCTGGCTCTGCTGCTGAAGACGATCGTCACCGATAGCCTGCGCGGCATTGAGCGCCTCTTCCAGGTCACCGGATTCCAGTACGCCCTGCTGCTGCATATTGTGCCCCCAGACGCCCGCGAAGCAGTCCGCCTGCAGTTCCATGCGTACGGAAAGACGGTTTACCTCAGCCTGAGAGGCGTTTTGCTGAAGCTGGCGTACTTTGGGTTCTATCCCCAGCAGTTTTTGCACATGGTGCCCGACTTCATGCGCAATGACGTAGCCCTGGGCAAAATCGCCGTCAGCGCCAAGCTTGCGTTTCATGTCATCATAGAAAGAGAGATCGATATAGACGGTGCTGTCTGCCGGACAGTAGAACGGCCCCATCACCGACTGTCCGGTGCCGCATCCGGTACGGGTGGCGCCACGGTACATCACCAGCTTGGGTTGCTGATAGGTACGCCCCATTTTCTCGAACAGCTGACCCCAGGTTTCTTCTGTGGTGGCGAGAATAACGGAGGTAAATTTGGCCGCTTCATCCTCGTTCGGGCTGATTGAGCGCTCAGAATGCTGCTGTTGCTGCAGAGGCTGGCCGGTCATTAAACCGGTCAGATCGACACCGTAGTACCCCGCGACCAGTACCACAATCAGCAGAATAATCCCGCCCTTTCCGCTGGGTAACCGGAAGCCAGGCCCACCCATTGAAGGACCGCCGCCGCTATCGCTGCGCCTGTCTTCTACATTGTCACTTTCACGACGCCCTTGCCAGCGCATAACCACCTCGAACTATTCCATTAATAATAGCTATGATCGTAGGCGGTTAACGGCAAGATTACCATAGGAAACAAGGGTAAGACGCCAAAGGATATACATATCCTTTGGCGATGAGGGAGTTAGTCGAGCTTAACGCCTAAACGGTGAGCAACCGCTTCGTACGCTTCAATCAGGCCACCCAGGCTCTGACGGAAACGGTCTTTGTCCATTTTATCCAGCGTTTCTTTATCCCACAGACGGCTGCCGTCCGGAGAGAACTCATCACCCAGAACCACTTCGCCTTTGAACAGGCCGAACTCCAGCTTGAAGTCGACGAGGATCAGACCCGCGTCATCAAACAGTTTTTTCAGCACGTCGTTGGCTTTGTAGGTCAGTTCTTTCATGCGCGCCAGGTTCTCTTTATTCACCCAGCCGAAGGTTTCGCAGTAAGAGTCATTGACCATCGGATCGTGCATGGCATCGTTTTTCAGGAACAGGTCAAAAAGCGGTGGATTCAGCTCAATACCTTCTTCAATACCAAGACGCTTCACCAGGGAGCCTGCTGCGCGGTTACGAATGACGCACTCAACCGGAACCATATCCAGTTTTTTCACCAGACATTCCGTATCGGACAACAGCGCTTCCATTTGGGTCGGGATACCCGCTTCGGCCAGTTTGGTCATAATGAAGTGGTTGAACTTGTTGTTCACCATGCCTTTACGATCGAACTGCTCAATGCGTGCGCCATCCCCTGCTGACGTATCATTGCGGAACTCGAGCACCAACAGATCCGGGTTTTCCGTGCTGTATACGGTCTTCGCTTTGCCACGATACAACTCAGCTTGCTTCTGCATCTTCATTACTCCTGGTGTGATGATTGGTGTTCAAAACTGGGGATATTATGCCACGCACACGTTTGCGTAGCACGAAAATAAAAAGGGCTGGATTAACCAGCCCTCGTATTTATTTGCTGAATGCAGCCTGGAAGACGGCCACCAGCGCATCGTTCTGCAACTGGGTCAGCGTGTGGCCTTTCGGATCGATAAACTGCAGACTGCTGCGGTTATCGAGGTCACCTACTTGAATCTTGTAGTCGCCGGAAGCCAGCTGTGGATCGGTGGCGCCCAGTTCCTGCCATGCACTGTCAGACAGCGGCTTATAGGTTGCCGTCATGCTACCGGTTGAACGGGTGCTGTCGGTCACTTTCATGCCCACTTTTTCCAGCGTCGCTGGCAGGCGCTGCCAGGTCTGGTTAAACGGTGCACGCACAACCAGCATTGGCAGACCGGTGTCATCCGCACCGCTCTGAACGTCAAACGTCGCGCCGTTGCGGCTCTGCGCTGCGTTAGCGGCGTCGCTGGCGTTCTTATCCAGACCCGCGGCAATCACGTTCAGCATTTCAGTGCTATAACGCTGCATTGATGCGGCATCCGCAACCGGTTTACCCGCCTGCTCCAGGTTCAACAGCTTAACGGTAACCGCCTGCTGATAACCCTGAGGTTTAACGGAGACTTGATAACGCCCACGGTACTGCTGATCTTCGTCCAGACGGTTCCACTCGATCCAGTCGGTGGTTAAGGTCTGGCTGGCATCATCGCGTTTATCGATGGTGTAGTTCTTCGCCTGAATGACGCTCACAACCTGCGGCCACAGGGTGGTACCGCGGGCGCTTTCAACCAGCAGCGACGCCGTATCACCGGTGAACTGGGTACGCGCCCCGCTCACCAGCGCCAGAGGCTGTGCTGGCGGACGAATATCGAGCGCTTTACCGACCAGGCCGCTGCCGTTGGTCACGGGAATATTGTAATCGCCGTTCTGAATCGGCAGGATCATACCAGCCGGTGCGTGAAGTTCAGCAAGCGGGGTCGCATCCAGATAGGATTCATCACCGCTCACCTGGCGCTTGTAGCGCGAGTCTGAACTACAGGCAGCGAGCAGCATAACAAGCGAAACACTCGCAACCTTCGCCAGGCGCGACTTCTGTACTGAATAAGCCATCAAATCTCCCTAAACTCTACAGCAAACCGGCATGCTTCAGCGCTGCTGTGACAATTTCACGACCGTGGTCGGTAATCGGTGTCATTGGCAGACGCAGCGTATCGGTTGCTACAAGTCCCAACTCCTTACACGCCCATTTCACGGGGATCGGATTGGGTTCGACAAATAATTTATTATGCAACGGCAGCAGACGCTGATTAATCACGCGAGCTTCATCAAAGTGACCGGCAGCCGCCAGTTTGCACATTTCAGCCATATCGCGGGCCGCAACGTTCGCCGTTACGGAGATCACGCCATGGCCACCGAGCTGCATAAAGTCCAGTGCGGTCGCATCATCGCCGCTCAACAGGATAAAGTCGTCTGAAACCAGCTCTTTGATCTGATGAACGCGGCTTAAGTTCCCTGTCGCCTCTTTAATCCCGATAATATTTTTTACTTTCGAGAGACGACCAACGGTTTCCGGCAGCATATCGCAGCCAGTACGGGACGGCACATTATACAGAATTTGTGGCAAGTCAGTATGTTCTGCGATGGCTTTGAAATGCTGGAACAGACCTTCCTGAGTAGGACGGTTGTAATAAGGGGTCACCGTCAGACAGCCCACGATGCCGCTGTCGTTAAAACGTTTGGTCAAACTGATAGCTTCTGCCGTGGCGTTAGCGCCTGTCCCTGCGATGACCGGGATACGCCCGTCAGCCAGTTCCAGGGTCAGCATCACCACATCGCCGTGCTCTTCGTGGCTTAGCGTTGCAGATTCACCGGTAGTCCCTACCGAAACGATCGCCGAGGTTCCATTGGCGACATGGTAATCAATCAGCTTCTTCATGCTTGACCGGCAGACATTACCTTTTTCATCCATCGGTGTAACAAGCGCGACAATACTTCCCGTGAACATGAGCCATCCTCTGTGCGAACAAGAGCCTCAATGGTACGTTTGGAACTGTAATAAAAGCAAGCGACCTGAGGCCCTCAGGCGGTTGTATGCATGTTTTTTTTATGCTTTCCTTAGGAAGACTTAACCATGCAAAGGAAGAACAGGTTTGACAACCTCATCACAACATTACCTGGTTATCACTGCGCTGGGTGCTGACAGGCCGGGTATCGTGAACACCATCACCCGCCATGTGAGCAGCTGCGGCTGTAATATCGAGGACAGCCGTCTGGCTATGCTGGGCGAAGAGTTCACGTTTATTATGCTGCTGTCCGGGACATGGAATGCCATTACCCTTATCGAATCGACCCTGCCGCTCAAAGGTGCGGAGCTGGATTTGCTGATCGTGATGAAACGCACTACTGCTCGCCCACGTCCGGCCCTGCCCGCGACCGTCTGGGTGCAGGTTGAAGTCCCCGATTCCCCCCATCTGATTGAGCGCTTCACCGCGTTATTTGACAGCCATCAGATGAATATTGCCGAACTCGTTTCCCGAACGCAGCCGGGTGACGGCAGCGCCATTCCCACCCTTTTTATTCAGATTACCGCGCACAGCCCTGCCTCGCAGGATGCGTCAAATATCGAGCAAGCGTTCAAAGCCCTCTGTACAGAATTAAACGCGCAAGGCAGTATAAGCGTCGTCAATTATTCGCAGCATGAACAGGATGGAGTTGAGTAATGAACCCACTGAAAGCCGGTGACATCGCACCGAAATTTAGCTTACCTGACCAGGATGGTGAGCAAGTAAATTTGACCGACTTCCAGGGACAGCGTGTTCTGGTCTATTTTTACCCGAAAGCCATGACCCCGGGCTGCACCGTACAGGCCTGCGGCTTACGCGACAACATGGACGAGTTGAAAAAAGTCGGCGTGGAAGTGCTGGGTATCAGCACCGATAAGCCAGAAAAGCTGTCACGATTTGCTGAAAAGGAGCTGCTTAACTTTACGCTGCTTTCTGACGAAGACCACCAGGTATGCGAGCAGTTTGGCGTCTGGGGCGAGAAGACCTTTATGGGCAAAACCTACGACGGCATTCACCGTATCAGCTTCCTGATTGACGCTGACGGTAAAGTTGAACATGTGTTTGATGACTTCAAAACCAGCAACCACCACGACGTGGTGCTGAACTGGCTCAAACAAAGCGCCTGATCGTTGGGCCGCGGCTTCGCCTGACCCGACCTACGCGGTAAATGCAATACGGTAACGCAGGTTACCGTTTTTGATATTTGCCCCTCTCCCCACGGGAGAGGGTATCAGGCCGCACAACTATCTACTTATCCTCAACCGCAGGCACATCCGGCCACGCGTGAACCACTGCTTTGATCAGCGTTGCCAGCGGAATGGCAAAGAACACGCCCCAAAATCCCCACAGCCCGCCGAAAATCACCACGGATAAGATAATCACCAACGGATGCAGGTTCACCGCTTCGGAGAACAGCACCGGCACCAGCAGGTTGCCATCCAGTCCCTGAATGATCAGGTACACCGCGAAGCAGCTCCAGAACTCGGTCCCCAGACCAAACTGGAACAGCGCAACGCCGACAACCGGAATGGTCACCACAAAGGCACCGATGTAGGGAATGAGCACCGACAGCCCCACCAGCACCGCCAGCAGCAGCGAGTAGTTAAGCCCGAAAATTAAAAAACCAATCCAGGTAGCCACACCCACCACAATCATCTCCAGCACTTTGCCGCGAATGTAGTTGGTGATCTGCTGGTTCATCTCTTCCCACACCTGCCCGGCCAGCCCGCGATTACGCGGCAGAATGCGCCGCACCGCGTTCAGCATCTGCTCTTTATCTTTGACGAGGAAGAAAACCATTAACGGAACGAGGACAAGGTAGACGGCCAGCGTGAGCAACCCTACCAGCGACGCCAGGGAATATTTCACCACGGAATCGCCCATTGTCATGATGCGGGCGCGCATGTTTTCGGCCATCGCATCAATGATCCCGGCATCCATCAGGGCGGGATATCGGCGCGGCAACGTGGCGGCAAAATCAGAAAGCTTATTCAGCATGCCGGGCATATCGCGGATAAGGTAAATCCCCTGTTGCCAGGCCACAGGCATAACAACAAACGACATTAACAGCAGAATGCCGACAAACAGCACCAGGACGATACTGGTCGCCCAGCGACGGGAACAGCCTATATTTTCCAGACGCGCCGTTGGCCACTCCAGCAGGTACGCCAGCACAATCGCGACCAGCAGGGGGGCGAGAAGACCGCTGAAGAAGAACAGAATGCCGAACCCGGCGACGAGAATAACCAACAAAGCAATGGCTTCCGGGTCGCTAAACCGACGGCGGTACCACTGCATTAACATTTCGAGCATACAACCCTTCCCTGAATCGGATGGCGGGAGTGAGAACGTGAATTGTATCTAACTGTCACAAAAAAGACTTTCGCTTTTTGTCTCCCTGCCACGATCCGCAAAACCCTGATGAATGGGATTTTCTTCATGCCTCAACACGGCTACACTCGCAGGGCAGTGGAGATGAACGATATGCCGGTTCATCGGTCAAATTAGCACATCCCAAATACAGGACAGTGGTTATGTTCAGGCAGTTGAGAAAAACACTGGTTGCGACACTGATTGCCGCACTGACGGTCGGTCAGGTGTTGCCAGCTTTCGCTGACTCGTCCGATTCATTGCCGGACATGGGCACTACAGCAGGAAGCACGCTCTCCATTGGGCAGGAAATGCAGATGGGGGATTATTACGTTCGTCAGCTGCGTGGCAGCGCGCCGCTGATTAACGACCCGTTGCTGGTTCAGTACATTAACGGGCTGGGCATGCGCCTGGTCGCGCACGCCAACTCGGTAAAAACCCCCTTCCACTTCTATTTAATCAATAATGACGAAATCAACGCCTTCGCCTTCTTTGGCGGCAACGTGGTGCTGCATTCGGCGTTATTCCGCTACTCTGATAACGAAAGTCAGCTGGCCTCGGTCATGGCGCACGAAATCTCTCACGTCACCCAGCGCCACCTTGCCCGGGCAATGGAAGACCAGAAGCGTAACGCTCCGCTGACCTGGGTGGGCGCATTGGGTTCCATTCTGCTGGCAATGGCCAGCCCGCAGGCCGGGATGGCGGCGTTAACCGGTACGCTGGCGGGAACACGTCAGGGGATGATCAGTTTCACCCAGCAAAATGAACAGGAAGCGGATCGTATTGGCATTCAGGTGCTGCAACGTTCGGGCTTTGACCCGCAGGCCATGCCGAGCTTCCTCGAAAAGCTGCTCGACCAGGCGCGCTACTCCTCCCGCCCGCCGGAAATTTTGCTGACGCACCCCTTACCGGAAAGCCGTCTGTCGGATGCGCGTAACCGTGCGAACCAGATGCGCCCGGTCGTGGTACAGTCGTCGCAGGATTTCTACATGGCAAAAGTGCGAACGCTTGGCATGTACAATTCCGGGCGTAACCAACTGACCAGCGACCTGCTGGATGCGCTGGCGAAAGGCAACGTGCGTGAGAAAAACGCGGCTCAGTATGGCCAGGCGTTACAGGCGATGGAAGCCAGCAAATATGACGAAGCGCGTAAAACGCTGCAGCCACTTCTCGCCGCCGATCCGAATAACCCGTGGTATCTCGATCTGGCCACAGATATCGATCTGGGGCAGAAAAAAGCCACCGATGCGATTAATCGCCTGAAAGGGGCAAAAGAGGTGCGGACTAACCCGGTGCTGCAGCTTAACCTGGCGAATGCTTACTTACAGGGTGGTCAGCCTGCTGAAGCGGCGAACATTCTGAACCGCTACACCTTTAACAATAAAGACGATCAGAACGGCTGGGATCTGCTTGCCCAGGCAGAAGCGCAGCTGGGCAACCGCGATCAAGAGCTTGCGGCACGCGCCGAAGGCTTTGCCCTGGTGGGACGTCTTGACCAGGCGATTTCCCTCCTGAGCAGTGCCAGTTCCCAGGTTAAGCTCGGCAGTCTGCAGCAGGCCCGCTACGATGCACGTATCGATCAGCTTCGCGGTCTGCAGCAGCGCTTTAAGCCGTACGAGAAGATGTAATAAAGGAGAATTCAGGTCATGACAGACGCGGTAAAAATCTACCACAACCCACGCTGCTCGAAGAGCCGCGACACCCTTAGCCTGCTGAAGTCGAACGGCATTGACCCGGAAGTGGTGCTGTATCTGGAGACACCGCCCGATGCACAGACGCTTCGTCAGCTGCTGCACATGCTGGGAATGGGCAGTGCCAGAGAGCTAATGCGCCAGAAAGAGGACCTGTATACGTCGCTCAATCTGAATGACAGTCGTCTAACCGAGGCTGAGCTGATTCAGGCGATGGTTGAAAATCCGAAACTGATTGAGCGCCCCATTGTGGTCGCAAACGGTCAGGCGCGTATTGGACGCCCGCCGGAAGAGGTGCTCGAAATTCTCTAATCCTTACGCCGCAGCGCTTCCAGAAAGGCCTGCGGCGTGCTCTCTCCCAGCTTTTTCTGCGCTTTGCCCCGATTGTAAAACTCGCACATCTCGATCAACACCTGCCCTAACGGAACAGCATTCACTCGTGGAATGATGTCGCCGAGCGGTACCGCAACCTGCACGGCCTTGTGCCTGGTCGGCTGTACTTTTACGACAGGTTCACCCGCGGGTAAGTCGCGTTCAAAACCGAAAGTCTCAACAGATTGGATATCAGCCGGACAGGCGTTCAGCAACTCACACATCCAGTTGTTCAGCAGCTGTGATGAAATTCCCGCATAGAGCCGGGCATAACACCAGCCGCTCACCGGTTCGCGCCCCCACAGCAAATGCTGCTCCCCGCCATCATCCATATGCAGCGATAAAGGCTGGTGATGCACCAGCAGTTTTGTGGGTAAAACGCCTGCCTTTAGCGCTTTTTTCCCCTGAAGTTCAACGCCCTTGCGTTTCGCAGAAGCGGGACGGAGATAACGGTTCAGTGTCGCCCGCGAAACGGAAATCCCCAGCACCTCGTTAACCAGCAGCAGCAGTTCATCCAGCGGTGCGCCCGTGATATCACGCAGCGCATTAACGAGGTCAACCTGCTCTTGTCTCATCGCTTTGTGTATCACTTTTGGGGTCGTATGGTTGTCAGAAACCCGATCGCGATTGCGCCATCGCCGCACGGTCGTCACGGAAATACCCAGCTCTATAGCCAGTTCTCTGTCGCTTTTGTCGGATTGTTGCAGATAGCGACGGATCCGCGGCGTGGTGGTGGCATTGGCGTGCAATTTGATTTCCATCGCTGTAACTCCATAACCAATCTCATGAGATTTATAATATCTTAGCGAGTGCTTTGTGACCTGTTTCACCTTTCAGCCACCGCGCTTCACTGATAATCCACAGACATAACATAACAACACCCCTCAATCTTGTACGGAGTTCACAATGAACAATGTTCTGGGATTTCTTGAAGCAAAACTGATGCCGCTGGCGGCCAAAACCGCGCAACAGCGGCATCTGGGCGCCATACGCGGGGCCTATGTTTCCTTCATGCCGTTTATCATCGTCGGCTCGATTCTGCTGGTCATCTCCTCTTTTCCGAACCAAACCTATCAGCAGTTTATGTCTCAGGCATTTGGTGAAAGCTGGAGTGCCATCATTGAAATTCCGTTCAACGCGGTGTTCTCAACCATGTCGCTGTTTATCAGCTTCCTGGTGGCGTTTCGCCTGGCTGAACACTACGGCGAAGATCGCATCTCCTGCGGCATTCTGGCTCTGGTCGCCTTTTTAATCCTGACACCTTTTATCAAAGTGGCCGAAAACGGCGGTATCACGGTCATGCCGGTGGAGTGGATTGGCAGCAAAGGGCTGTTCGTGGC
Organism: Enterobacter cloacae complex sp. FDA-CDC-AR_0132; assembly: GCF_003010695.1. Lineage (NCBI taxonomy): Bacteria > Pseudomonadati > Pseudomonadota > Gammaproteobacteria > Enterobacterales > Enterobacteriaceae > Enterobacter > Enterobacter cloacae complex sp. FDA-CDC-AR_0132. The sequence goes on from NZ_CP027618.1 coordinate 355,292, forward strand.
GATGATTGGCTCTCTGCTGTGGACGGAGCTGTTCTGCTGGCTGAAGCGCAAAAAGCTGGTCATCAGAATGCCTGATGGCGTGCCGCCGGCGGTGCAGGAATCGTTCGCCGCGCTGATCCCGGCCCTGCTGGTAATGATTCTGGTGCTTATTATCCGCATCATTTTCGAAAACACTCACTACAACACCATTCACCAGTTTATTTACGAAGTGGTCGCCACGCCGGTTCGCCACTACGGGACCTCCTATTTCGGCGCGCTGATGACGGTGTTCAGCATCACCATTCTGTGGTCTGTGGGCATTAACTCCGGTTCAATGATCAACGGCATCATTCGCCCGCTGTGGATGGAGAACCAGACCGATAACATCGCCGCCATTCAGGCGGGTACGACGCCACCGCACATTATCACCGAACAGTTTTTTGACATGATCTGGATGGGTGGCGCAGGGGCAACGCTCTCGCTGGTGATTGCGATGCTGATTTTTGCCCGCAGCAAAAACATGCGCGAGGTGGCGCGTCTCGGCGCGGGGGCCTCGGTGTTTAACATCAACGAGCCGATTCTGTTTGGTCTGCCGGTTATCATGAACCCCATCATGCTGATCCCGTTCAATCTGGTGCCGCTGGTCCTGGTTACCGTGCAATATGCTGCGATGAAAATGGGTGCCGTCGCTGTGACCACCGGGGTGTTTATCCCCTGGACGTTACCGCCGGTGATCAGCGGGTTTATCGTCACGGGGCATCTCAGCGGCAGCGTGATGCAGCTTATCAACCTGCTGATTGGCGCCATGCTGTATCTGCCTTTCATGCGTATCGTGGATAAACAATACCGCGCCGCGGAGATTGCCACCGTGACGCAAACCGACCCAACCCTTGCAAAACAGGAGTAAAGCATGTGGGGAATTATCGCAACCTGGCGAATGGCGCTTGAAGGGGTCACGGAGTCTGCGTCTGCGCTGGCTGCGGGGAAACCGGTAGCAGAAGCGGTGGTCGATGCCGTTGCTGCCGTCGAGGACTTCCCGTTGTATAAATCCGTCGGCTACGGCGGGCTGCCAACCGAAAATGGCGAAGTCGAACTGGACGCGGCGTATATGGATGGCGATACGCTTGCGTTTGGGGCCGTGGGAGATCTGGTTGATATTGCGAACCCGGTGCGTGTCGCCCATGCGCTAAGCCGCCAGCGCTATAACAGCCTGCTGGTCGGCCAGGGCGCGCGCGAATGGGCGCTGAGTCAGGGGTTTGCCAACAAAACCATGCTTACCGACCGCGCGATGCAGCATTACCGTAAGCGCTGCCGGGAGACGCTGGACAAAGGCTTAAGCCCGTACGATGGGCATGACACCGTCGGGATTATTGGCCTCGACAAAAGGGGGTCGATGAGCGTGGCGACCTCCACCAGCGGTCTGTTTATGAAAAAGCGCGGCCGTATTGGCGACTCGCCGATTATCGGCTCCGGCTTTTACTGCGACAGTGAAACCGGTGCCGCCACCGCCACCGGCGTGGGGGAAGACCTGATGAAAGGCTGCACCAGCTACGAAATTGTTCGCCGCATGGCACAGGGCATGTCACCGCAGCAGGCGGCGGACTCGGTGGTCTTCGAACTGGAAGACAAACTGATGTCGCGCTTTGGCCGCGCGGGCGATCTCTCGGTGGTGTGCATGAATAATAAAGGCGAATTCGGCGCCGCAACCAACATCAAAACCTTCTCATTTGTGGTGGCAACGGCCCGCCAGCCTCTCACCGTATTTCGCGCCGAGCGCCTGCGGGAAAAAACGCACTATCAGCCCGTGGATGAGGAATGGATGCAGGCCTATGCCGCGCGGATCCGCGCGCCAGTTGAGGAGTCACAATGATTACCTTTGAGCTTATCACCGACCTTGCAGACGCAAAGCCCCAGAGTCATCTTATTGCCCGGGCCGCCTGCGCGTTACTGCCGGACACCGCACTCATCGCTGAAATGCGTGAACAAAACGCCGTCGCAGATACCCGCTTTGGCTGTGCTCCGTTTGCCAGAATCACGCTGCTGCCGGATGCGCTCTGGCAGGACAGTCTGACAGAAGGGTTACTCGCCGCCCTCCGTCCACTGCTGGCAGCCCCGGTCAGCGCCGATGTGGTACTGGATGTCACGGATATTGACGAGGTGGTGCTGACGCAGGTTCTGCGTTTTCTCTTTAACCAGGCGTATGACCTTCGCGATCTGCAGCTTAAGAAAACCGATGGCAAAAGCGTTCGCCTTCGCCATGTCACCGCCCTGTGTCATCCGCAACAGCGTGAAAGGCTGGACGCTCTCTTCCAGCAACAGCAGGCCATTGCCCGAGGAATGGTCGCCGCGCGACGTCTGGCGGATATGCCGTCCGATCGCTGTACGCCGCAGTATGTCGTCGACGAAGCGCAAAAGCTGTGCGCCGCCTTCCCCGCCCTGCGGTGTGAAGTGCTTGATGAAAAGCAAATTATTGAACAGGGTCTGGGGCTTCTGCATGCCGTCGGTAAAGGCGCGACCTGTCCACCGCGGCTGCTGGCCATTCACTATAACGGCATCGCTGATGGCCCGGTACGCTGTTACGTGGGCAAAGGCATAACGTTTGATACCGGTGGCCTGTGGCTGAAGGAAGGCGCGGGCATGTACACCATGAAATATGACATGTGCGGGGCAGCGAACGTGCTCGGGTTGATGCTGAGCGTGGCAGAACTCGGCCTGCCGGTTCGTATTATGGGCGTACTGGCGCTGGCGGAAAACGCCATAGGACCGGATGCGATGCAGCCGGGCACGGTGGCCAACGCCTGCAACGGTATCACGGTTGAAATCAACAATACCGATGCCGAAGGCCGGCTGGTACTGGCGGATGCGATCGCCTGGGCCAGCCAGCGTCATCCGCAGGCTCGCTATATTATTGATATGGCGACTTTAACCGGTGCCGTCGTGAAAGCGCTGGGGTACGAGCTGAATGGGTTAATGACGCAGGACGAAGCGCTGCGTCAGGCGCTCACCCGCGCGGGGAAACGGAGCGGTGATGAGGTGTGGTCCCTGCCGCTGGATGCACGGTTAAAAAAACAGACCGACAGCGCCATCGCCGACCTGTGCAATACCCCACCCAATAATGCGGCGATCAGCGCATCGGCGGCCTGGCTGTTACACCATTTTTGCCCGCCGACCATTCCATGGGCCCATCTGGATATTAGCGGCACGGCGCTGTGGCGTGAGAACGGAAAAAGCGTGGCCTCGGGCAGACCCATTCCACTTCTGGTTGAGCATTTGCTGGAAGACAGGTGAGTTTTAGCCAGTGGCACTGGTTCTCCCTCTGCGCCAGGCAGAGGGAGAAAAGCGCATCACAGCTTCAGAATATCTTTTACAAAAGGAATGGTCAGCTTGCGCTGCGCGGTAATCGAAGCGCGATCGAGCTGATCGAGCGTATCAAAGAGCGTGCGCATTTCCCGGTCCAGGCGCTTGAGCAGGAAACGCCCCACGTCTTCCGGGAGTTCAAAGCCGCGCAATCTTGCGCGCAGCTGTAACGCCTGAAGTTTGTCTTCATCCGACAGCGGCTGCAGCTTGTAGATTTGCCCCCAGTCCAGACGGGAAGCCAGATCCGGCAGCCCCAGATTCAGCTGGCGCGGCGGACGATCGCCGGTGATCAGCAGCCGGGTTTTCCCCGACTCCAGAATGCGGTTATAGAGGTTAAAGATCGCCATTTCCCACGGCTCATCCCCCGCCACACATTCGATATTATCGATGCAGACCAGTGAGAGATGTTCCATTCCCTCCATGACTTCAGGCACAAACCAGGTACGTTTATCCAGCGGCACATAGCCTACCGCATCACCCCGCGCGGAAAGCTCCGCACAGGCGGCATGCAACAGGTGGCTGCGCCCCGCGCCTTCGCGTGACCAGATATAGATGTATCCGCTGTGTTCCTGACGCAGCACGTTTTGCAGTGCAGCCAGTAAAGAGGGGTTATCACCCGGCCAGAAACTCGCAAAAGTTTCGTCGTCAGGGAGATAGAGTGGCAGAGAGAGCTGTGCCGGTCCGTTCAGAAGTACCTCAACCAGATCTTACATAAAATCGGCGGTGAGTTTAGCACGGAACGTGCAAGGAGAGAACCGGGCGGATCGTCCGCCCGGTTTTACGATCAATGTGACGCTTTTTCGCTGTCTTCAGCATCCAGCACCACTTCTTCCGGGCGCAGGACGGAGATCAGTTTGAAGATCAGGCTCAGGCCCACACCCACGATGGTCGCGAGCGCCATGCCTTTCAGTTCAGCCGCACCGATGTGCACCTTCGCGCCGCTCACGCCGATGATCAGGATCACGGAGGTGAGGATCAGGTTTTGCGCTTTGCTGTAGTCCACTTTGGATTCAATCAGCACGCGAATACCGGACGCGCCGATCACACCGTACAGCAGCAGAGAGACGCCTCCCATTACCGGTACCGGAATGATCTGGATAGCCGCCGCCAGTTTGCCCACGCAGGAGAGCAGGATGGCGATGATTGCCGCGCCGCCAATGACCCAGGTACTGTAGACACGGGTAATCGCCATCACGCCGATGTTCTCACCGTAGGTGGTGTTAGGCGTAGAACCAAAGAAACCGGAGATAATGGTAGAGAGGCCGTTGGCAAACATCGAGCGGTGCAGACCCGGGTCGCGGATCAGGTCACGTTTAACGATGTTTGCCGTCACCACCAGGTGACCTACGTGCTCAGCAATAACCACCAGCGCCGCGGGCAGGATCGTGAAAATGGCAAACCATTCAAAGCGCGGGGTATAGAAGGTTGGCAGTGCGAACCAGTGCGCTTCAGCAATAGGCGTGGTATCAACAACGCCCATCACGAAGGAGAGCGCGTACCCCGCCAGCACACCGATCAGGATCGGGATAATCGCCATAAAACCGCGGAACAGCACGGAACCAAACACCGTTACGCCCAGTGTCACCATCGAGATAATGATGGTTTTGGAATCCGGTGACTGCCCGTCAGCAGGCAGCAGGCCAGCCATATTGGCCGCCACGCCCGCCAGCTCCAGACCGATGACGGCGACAATGGCCCCCATTGCGGCTGGCGGGAACATAACGTCCAGCCAGCCGGTACCGGCCTTCTTCACAATGAAAGAGACCAGGCAGAAGAGGACGCCACACATAATGAAGCCGCCCAGCGCCACTTCATACCCCAGCGGCAGCAACAGCAGAACCGGTGAAATAAAGGCGAAGCTTGAGCCGAGATAGGCAGGGATTTTGCCTTTACAGATAAAGAGGTAAAGCAGCGTACCCACACCGTTGAACAACAGCACGGTAGCCGGGTTAATGTGAAACAGGATTGGCACCAGCACGGTTGCGCCAAACATGGCGAACAGATGCTGCAGACTAAGCGGGATTGTCTGTAAAAGCGGCGGTCTTTCACTCACCCCGATAGCACGGCGCGTCATAGTGTTTTCCTCTGAGTAGTATTGTTGTTGGCGTTTTATTCAAAAAAAAGCCGACTATCAAAGTCGGCTTCATTATCGTTATTCGATTATTTAGTACCAAAAATCTTATCGCCGGCATCGCCAAGCCCCGGGATGATGTACCCGTGCTCATTCAGCCCCTGGTCGATAGACGCGGTATAGAGTTCGATGTCCGGGTGCGCTTTTTCCAGCGCCGCGATACCTTCTGGTGCAGCAACCAGCACCAGCACTTTGATGCTGCTGCAACCGGCTTTTTTCAGCAGGTCGATGGTGGCAATCATTGAACCGCCGGTCGCCAGCATCGGGTCAACCACCAGGGCCATACGCTCGTCGATGTTAGACACCAGCTTCTGGAAGTACGGTACCGGCTCCAGGGTCTCTTCGTCGCGGTAGACCCCAACCACGCTGATGCGCGCGCTTGGCACGTGCTCCAGCACGCCTTCCATCATGCCGAGGCCGGCACGCAGGATGGGCACAACGGTAATTTTCTTACCTTTGATCTGCTCAACCTGAACCGGGCCGTTCCAGCCCTCGATGGTCACTTTTTCCGTTTCCAGGTCAGAGGTCGCTTCATAGGTCAGCAGGCTGCCGACTTCAGAAGCCAGTTCGCGAAAACGCTTCGTGCTGATGTCATGCTCACGCATCAGGCCCAGCTTGTGTTTAACGAGTGGGTGCTTCACTTCCACAATCTTCATTCTCTTTCTCCTCTGAGGGGGCAACCGCAAAAAAATCGCGGGATTATACCGCTTTTTTCGGATTGCACCATACCCAACTTGCTTGACGTACATCAAGCAAAGTGTTTTAGAGGCAAAAAAGCCGGAGGGCAAGCTCCGGCTTTTTGCGTTTTTACTCTGCTGGAATTAAAGAGTGTCGCCGTTGCTGGCTATCACCTGCTTATACCAGTCAAACGACTTCTTCTTACTGCGGTTCAGGGTGCCGTTACCTTCATTGTCTTTGTCGACAAAGATAAAGCCGTAGCGTTTTTTCATTTCACCCGTTCCGGCAGACACCAGGTCGATACAGCCCCACGGGGTATACCCCATCAGATCAACGCCATCTTCGACCACCGCTTTTTTCATTTCGCGGATGTGCGCGGCAAGGTAATCAATACGGTACTGGTCATTCACCGAACCGTCGCTCTCCTGCACGTCGATGGCGCCAAAGCCGTTCTCCACGATGAACAGGGGCAACTGATAATGATCCCAGAACCAGTTCAGGGAGTAACGCAGGCCCACCGGATCAATCTGCCAGCCCCAGTCAGATTTCTGCACGTACGGGTTGGAGACCAGGCTCTTGCTTTCGTCGTAATCCAGCTCCGGGTTATCCGCCGTCGCTTTGGTGGCGAAAGACATGTAATAGCTAAAGCCAATGTAATCGACACACCCCTGCGTCAGCGCCGCGTTATCTTCTTCTGTGATATCCAGCGTGAAACCGCGACGAGCAAAGTAGTTAAGCAGATGCTGCGGGTACTTGCCGCGCACGTGGACATCGGTGAACCAGTAGCGACGGTGCATGGCGTTCATCGCCATCATCATATCGTCTGGGGCACAGGTCAGCGGATAGATTGGACACATGGCAATCATGCAGCCGATCCGCAGCGACGGGTTAATGTCGCGCCCGGCCTTCACCGCCAGGGCGCTGGCCACCAGCTCATAGTGTGCCGCTTGGAACATTACCGGTTCGCGGTCTTCGCCCGGCTCGTACTTCAGGCCGGAGTTGGTAAACGGTGCAAAGTCTTCGTGGAAGTTGGCCTGGTTATTGATCTCGTTAAAGGTCATCCAGTACTTCACTTTATGCTGGTAACGTCTGAACACAACCTCCGCAAAGCGAACAAAGAAGTCGATCAGCTTACGGTTACGCCAGCCACCGTATTCGGTGACAAGGTGGAACGGCATCTCGAAATGGGAAAGGGTAATAACCGGCTCGATGCCATACTTCAGGCACTCGTCAAACAGGTCGTCATAGAATTTCAGGCCAGCTTCGTTAGGCTCCAGCTCGTCCCCTTTCGGGAAGATACGCGTCCAGGCGATGGAGGTACGGAAGCATTTGAAGCCCATCTCGGCAAAGAGTTTGATGTCCTCTTTATAGCGATGGTAGAAATCGATGGCTTCATGGTTAGGGTAATTTTTCCCTGGCAGCACGCCGTTGGTGATTTCACGCGGCACGCCGTGCGCGCCGGCCGTCATCACATCGGCAACGCTGATCCCCTTACCGCCCTCGTTCCAGCCCCCTTCCAGCTGATGCGCTGCGACCGCACCACCCCACAGAAAATCTGCTTTGAATCCAGACATACACTTTCCCTCATTCTGCGTTATTTTCTGCAAAAACAATTACAGAAACCGGTTTCATCCTGATGATGTGCAAAGGGGCTTTTTGTTGCAAGGAGAAAACCGAAACCGGTTTCATTTTCGTGAACAGACTCAACTTTAGGCGCATTCGCAGGGCCTGCTGAAAAAAAAATCCTCTCGCCGAGAATAGGCTCGCAAACGTTTGCCTGGACTGTTAGAATTGCGCCGATTTTTCTTACTAGCTATGCAATCGCGTGGGGACTTGAGCCGTGACCAACAAAACTTCTCTCAGCTACAAAGATGCCGGTGTTGATATTGACGCAGGTAATGCGCTGGTTGACCGAATCAAAGGTGTGGTGAAAAAAACCCGCCGCCCGGAAGTGATGGGTGGTCTGGGTGGATTCGGCGCACTGTGCGCACTGCCGCAAAAATATCGTGAACCTGTTCTGGTCTCGGGTACTGATGGTGTAGGGACGAAACTGCGCCTGGCGATGGATTTAAAACGTCACGACACGATCGGTATCGATCTGGTCGCGATGTGTGTTAACGACCTGGTGGTTCAGGGCGCAGAGCCGCTGTTCTTCCTGGATTACTACGCGACTGGGAAACTGGACGTGGATACCGCAGCAAGCGTCATTAACGGCATTGCCGAAGGGTGTCTGCAGTCTGGCTGTGCGCTGGTCGGTGGTGAAACCGCCGAAATGCCCGGTATGTATCACGGCGAAGATTATGACGTCGCAGGCTTCTGCGTTGGCGTAGTAGAAAAATCAGAAATTATCGACGGCAGTAAAGTGGCTGATGGTGATGTGCTGATCGCGTTGGCCTCCAGCGGCCCGCACTCGAACGGCTACTCTCTGGTGCGTAAAATCCTCGACGTGAGCGGCAGCGATCCACTGACCACCGAGCTTGATGGCAAGCCACTGGCTGACCATCTGCTGGCGCCGACCCGCATCTACGTGAAAAACGTGCTGGAGCTTATTGAGAAGGTTGACGTGCACGCCATTGCCCACCTGACCGGTGGCGGCTTCTGGGAAAACATTCCGCGCGTACTGCCGGACAACACCCAGGCGGTGATTGACGAATCGTCCTGGCAGTGGCCGTCCGTCTTTAACTGGCTGCAGACTGCGGGCAACGTGAGTTCACACGAGATGTACCGCACCTTTAACTGTGGCGTGGGCATGGTTATCGCGCTGCCAGCAAGCGAAGCGGATAAGGCGATTAAACTGCTGACCGACAAAGGTGAAAACGCGTGGAAAATCGGTATTATCAAAGCATCCGATTCCGAACAGCGTGTGGTCATTGAATGAAAAACATTGTGGTGCTCATTTCCGGTAACGGAAGCAATTTGCAGGCGATAATTGACGCCTGCAAACAGAAGAAAATCAACGGCACCATTCGGGCAGTATTCAGCAATAAGGCCGACGCGTTCGGCCTTGAACGTGCCCGGGAAGAGAACATTCCCGCGCACGCGCTGGAAGCCAGCCAGTTTTCCGGACGTGAAGCGTTTGACCGGGAACTGGTTCAGGAGATTGATGCCTACGCGCCTGACGTTGTCGTGCTGGCGGGGTATATGCGTATCCTGAGCCCGGCCTTTGTCGGGCACTACGCTGGTCGTCTGCTGAATATCCACCCTTCCCTCCTGCCGAAATATCCCGGCCTGCACACCCATCGTCAGGTTCTGGAAAACGGCGATGAAGAGCACGGTACCTCCGTGCATTTCGTTACCGACGAGCTGGACGGCGGGCCGGTGATCCTGCAGGCAAAAGTGCCGGTCTTTGAAGGTGACAGCGAAGACGATGTTACCGAACGCGTGCAGACGCAGGAACACGCCATTTATCCTCTGGTGGTAAGCTGGTTTGTTGACGGGCGTCTTCAGATGCGCGACGGTGCCGCCTGGCTGGACGGCGTCAGGCTCCCTGCACAGGGTTATGCCGCTGACGAGTAGTTTGTTTGATGTGCCCGGCGGCGCGACGCCTGCACGGGCCTGTGGTCTTCACTGTCGGGTGAGCACCGCGCTTCCCGACATGCCCTTCCCCCAACCCTCTAAAATCCCCCAGAAAAAAAATAACTGTCATACTTTTCTGGCACTGTTGGACATATCGTGGAAATGCTCGCCATAATAAGGACGAGACGGATTTACCACGTCCTGTGATTGAACTGGAGTGTGAGCTGTAATGGGTCAGGAAAAGTTATATATCGAGAAAGAGCTAAGCTGGTTAGCATTCAACGAACGTGTACTCCAGGAAGCGGCAGACAAAAGTAACCCGCTTATCGAGCGTATGCGTTTTCTGGGGATTTATTCCAACAACCTGGATGAGTTCTACAAGGTTCGCTTTGCCGAACTGAAACGGCGAATCATCATCAGCGAAGAACAGGGCTTAAACTCTCACTCGCGCCATCTGCTGGGCAAAATTCAGTCGCGCGTATTGAAAGCCGATCAGGAGTTTGACGGCCTGTATAACGAACTGCTGCTGGAAATGGCACGCAATCAAATCTTCCTGATTAACGAGCGGCAGCTTTCTGTTAACCAACAAACCTGGCTGCGTCACTATTTCAAACATTACCTGCGCCAGCACATTACCCCTATTCTGATCAACCGCGAAACCGATCTGGTGCAGTTCCTGAAAGATGACTACACCTACCTCGCGGTGGAAATTATTCGTGGCGACACGATTCGTTACGCATTGCTTGAGATTCCGTCCGATAAGGTGCCGCGCTTTGTGAACCTGCCGCCGGAAACCCCGCGCAGACGCAAGCCAATGATCCTGCTCGATAACATCCTGCGTTACTGCCTGGACGACATCTTCAAGGGCTTCTTCGATTACGACGCGTTAAACGCCTACTCCATGAAGATGACCCGTGACGCCGAATACGATCTGGTGCACGAGATGGAAGCCAGCCTGATGGAGCTGATGTCATCCAGCCTGAAACAGCGCCTGACGGCGGAGCCGGTGCGCTTTGTTTATCAGCGCGATATGCCAGATGCCATGGTGGAAATGCTGCGCGACAAGCTGACCATTTCTCGCTATGACTCCATCGTGCCGGGCGGTCGTTACCATAACTTTAAAGACTTTATTGGCTTCCCGAACGTCGGCAAGGCCAATCTGGTGAACAAACCGCTGCCGCGACTGCGCCATCTCTGGTTCGATAAATTCCGCAACGGTTTCGACGCCATTCGCGAGCGCGATGTCCTGCTCTACTATCCGTACCATACGTTTGAACACGTGCTGGAACTGCTGCGTCAGGCTTCGTTCGACCCGAACGTACTGGCGATCAAAATCAACATCTACCGTGTGGCAAAAGATTCCCGCATCATCGACGCGATGATCCATGCGGCGCACAACGGCAAAAAAGTGACCGTGGTGGTTGAGCTGCAGGCACGCTTCGACGAAGAGGCAAACATTCACTGGGCGCGCCGTCTGACGGAAGCCGGTGTCCACGTTATCTTCTCAGCGCCCGGGCTGAAAATTCACGCCAAGCTGTTCCTTATCTCCCGTAAAGAGGGGGAGGACGTGGTGCGTTATGCCCACATCGGGACCGGGAACTTTAACGAAAAAACCGCGCGAATTTATACCGACTACTCGCTGCTGACTGCCGATGCGCGCATCACTAACGAGGTTCGCCGGGTGTTCAACTTTATTGAGAACCCGTACCGCCCGGTCAGCTTCGATTATCTGCTGGTCTCGCCGCAGAACTCACGCCGCCTGCTGTACGACATGATCGATAAAGAGATCGCCAATGCCCAGAAAGGGCTGTCGTCGGGCATTACGCTGAAACTCAACAACCTGGTCGACAAAGGACTGGTGGATCGTCTGTATGCGGCGTCCAGCTCCGGCGTTCCGGTCAATCTGCTGATACGCGGTATGTGCTCACTGATCCCTGAACTCGAAGGCATCAGCGACAATATTCGCGTGATCAGCATTGTTGACCGCTACCTGGAACACGATCGGGTCTATATTTTCGATAATGCGGGTGATAAACAGGTCTATCTCTCTTCTGCAGACTGGATGACGCGCAATATTGACTACCGAATTGAAGTCGCGACACCGCTCCTGGATCCGCGGCTGAAGCAGCAGATCCTCGATATCATCGAGATTCTGTTCAGCGATACGGTGAAAGCACGCTATATCGACAAAGAACTCAGTAACCGCTATGTACCGCGCGGCAATCGCCGTAAAGTGCGGTCGCAACTGGCGATTTACGACTATATCAAATCACTCGAGCAACCCGATTAACCTATGCCGATAAATGATAAGACCCCACGCCCGCAGGAATTCGCCGCGGTCGATCTTGGTTCTAACAGTTTCCACATGGTCATCGCCCGTGAGGTGGATGGCGCGTTGCAGATCATCGGTCGTCTGAAGCAGCGTGTACACCTGGCGGATGGTCTTGATGAGCGCAGCATGCTCAGCGAAGAGGCAATGGAGCGAGGCTTAAACTGCCTGTCGCTGTTTGCTGAACGCCTGCAGGGCTTCTCGCCCTCCAGCGTATGCATTGTGGGCACCCACACGTTGCGCCAGGCGCTGAACGCGCCTGAATTCCTCAAGCGGGCCGAAAAAGTGATCCCCTACCCCATTGAGATCATCTCCGGTAACGAGGAAGCCCGTCTGATTTTCATGGGTGTTGAACACACTCAGCCGGAAAAAGGACGCAAGCTGGTCATCGACATCGGCGGCGGCTCTACGGAACTGGTGATCGGCGAAGATTTTGAGCCGCGTCTGGTCGAAAGCCGTCGTATGGGCTGCGTCAGCTTTGCGCAGATGTATTTCCCGGGTGGCGCAATCAGCCGCGAAAACTTCCAGCGCGCGCGCATGGCCGCAATCCAGAAACTGGAGAACCTGGCCTGGCAGTACCGTATTCAGGGCTGGAACGTAGCGCTGGGCGCATCGGGCACCATCAAAGCGGCACATGAAGTGCTGCTGGCGATGGGTGAAAAAGATGGGTTTATCACCCCAGAGCGCCTGACCTTGCTGACCGAAGAGGTGCTGAAACATAAAAGCTTTGACGCCTTAAGCCTGCCGGGTCTTTCCGACGAGCGCAAAGCGGTATTCGTACCGGGGCTGGCTATTCTGTGCGGCGTATTTGATGCGCTGGCAATTAAAGAGCTGCGTCTTTCCGACGGCGCGCTGCGTGAAGGTGTGCTGTATGAAATGGAAGGCCGTTTCCGCCATCAGGATATTCGTAGCCGCACCGCACAAAGCCTGGCAAACCAGTACAATATCGACCGTGAACAGGCGAAGCGCGTGCTGGAAACAACCGTTCAGATATACGACCAGTGGCAGGAGCAGAACCCTAAGCTGGCGCATCCGCAGCTTGCCGCCCTGCTGAAATGGGCAGCGATGCTGCACGAAGTGGGACTGAATATTAACCACAGCGGAATGCACCGCCACTCAGCCTATATCCTGCAAAACAGCGATCTGCCTGGCTTCAACCAGGAGCAGCAAACTATGATGGCGACCCTGGTGCGCTACCATCGTAAAGCCATCAAGCTTGACGATCTGCCGCGCTTCACGCTGTTTAAGAAGAAGCAATTCCTGCCGCTTATCCAGCTGCTGCGTCTCGGCGTGCTGCTCAATAACCAGCGTCAGGCCACCACCACCCCGCCCACGCTGAAGCTCAAAACGGATGACAACCACTGGACCCTGAGCTTCCCGCCAGACTGGTTTAGCCAGAATGCGCTGGTGCTGCTGGATCTGGAAAAAGAGCAGCAGTACTGGGAAGCGGTCACCGGCTGGCTACTCAAAATCGAAGAAGAGAGCTCAGACGTCGCGGCGTAACGGCTCAGGTCTCGACCGGCGACGCCTCTGCTTCCAGCAGTGACTCAAGCGCCACCGGTCTGCCAATCAGATAACCCTGTACATAATCGATACCTAGCGCGTGAACCGCGCTACGTATCTCTTCTGTTTCGACATACTCGGCGACCACCAGCATTTTCTTCATTCGCGCCAGATGGCAAATCGAGGCCACTATCTGATAGTCCAGACTGTTGTTGACGATATTGCGGATAAAGCTTCCGTCTATCTTAAGGATATCGGCGTCCACGCTTTTCAGCCGCGCGTAGCTCGCATAGCCGGTACCGAAATCATCAATCGCAATGCGTACCCCCATTTTTTGCAACTTCCTGAGGGTATGTAACGCCTGCTCACCACTGCCGAAGGTGCTGCACTCGGTCACTTCAAATATCAGCTGCCAGGGTTCGACGGCGTATTTCGCCAGCAGACGACTCACCTCAGCCGGGAACTGCGCACGGCACACGGTGGAAGGGCCCAGATTAATGGCAAAACGCTGGCCAGGCAGATTTACCCGATGCTCTGCCAGGAAGCGTAGCGTGTTCTCCAGTACCCACAAATCAACCCGCGACGACAGACCAAATTCCTGGGCGACGGGCAGGAATTGCAAGGGAGAGAGCAACGCCCCGTTTGCATCCGACATCCGCAGCAACACCTCGTGGTAGCAATCGCCCCGCACGCCGCAAACCGGCTGGACCAGCAGAGTAAACGCGTTACTGTCGAGCGCACTTTGCAGACGGCTCATCATCGCAACCTTGTCCTTCAGGCTACGCTGGAGATGGACAGCACCGCGCTGCTGCAGATTTTCCGGATGGTTGGTCGAAATCGACAGATCGGCAATCACCCCCAGTTCACCGAGGACCAGATAGAGATGGGTCACCGGTGAGCGCACATAGCAGTAGCTCACGCCCACCTGAGGCTGCAGCGGCATCCCATCCCAGACAAAGCGGAACTGTTTAATATGCTCGTCCAGCGCCTCAATGCGTTGCTGGTGCGATTCCGCGTTAAGGCGAACCGCCAGGTCACAGCCGGTGAGGTGATAGACCCGCTCACTGGGCTGCAAGGTGCCATTGACCCATTGCGCCAGCTGCTGTTTATACAGGATCCGCAACAACACCCCGTAATTTCGGCCCAGCACCTCAAGCTCCGGAATGCGCAGCAGACAGAGCGCCGACCACGGGTTTTTAGCAAGATCGCGCGACAAGGCCCGCAGGTTCGGCATATGGACAACCGGGTCGAGTAGCGCCAGCCTGCGGGAACGTTTATTCGCGGCGCGCTGGCAGGTAGCCAGCATCGACATGTAAATCACCACAAACGAAAAGACCAGATAGCTGGAAGAGGTAATTGCCAGCTGAATGTCATATCCGGACTGTTGAGGGATATAACGGTAAAAATAGTGGATAGACACCAGCAGCACCGGGGTCCAGATAAGCGACATCAGTTTATAGCCAAACCGCATCGCTCCCCAGAGCATCACCGGCATCAGCAACGACAGGGTGTAGTTGGTGGTGAAAATCGAGCTGTTTTCGTTCATCGGGAGCAGCAGCAGGGTAAGCAGCCCGCCAAGCGCAATGGCCCACAGCAGAAATTCAATGACCGTCACCTTTTTGTCTATCTGCATTCGCACCTGCGAGACAAGACTTCTGATATACCGCGGATGGCGAATCAGACGGATCAGTAAATAGCTTAACGGCACGCCCGTCAGCCCACTGACCAGCAGCGCCTGATAGTTAATCAGCGTGCGAATATTAAGCGGGGTCAACCCCTCCAGGCTCTGACGGCTCTCATACACCCCCAGATAGAGGGCAAACTGGAACAGCACCAGAAACAGCGTCGCGGGGCAAAAGGCCTGCCAGAAGATACGCTGCGCCATCAGTCTGACATCCCCGTAAGCCGTCATGCTGCGTCTGGGCGCAAACACCCGATACCCCCCCCAGCTGAGCACAACAGGGACAATAAAATGAAAAATGCCGGCAATGGTTTCGAACAACCCAACCGACGGGTAGTAGCGGATGAACAGTGACAATACGATGCCGGGAAGCGCTTCCAGACCAAAAAACATCATCACCGAAAGCAGAAAGGAGAGAGGTAAATAATAGAGTGCCACCAGACCATCGCCCAATCGGGTAAAGGTATTGGCAACGCTTAATACAGGCAGTAAACCCACCGGTAAAATAAGCGGTAAAGCCCACCAGCGGTCTTTATTGTTTTTCAGGAAAGAAATAATGTTCATAGATGCCCGTTTAAACCCCTTTCGCTCCAGAGGGAAATGAAGACAGGCATCCAACCTGACGTACCTGCCGCCCGACAACGTGCGGGGCGAACAGTATGGAGGTGGGATTTTAAATACCAGGCCAGGGAAACCGTTGACTTAAATCAAACTAATTTACTCAAACGATCCTTTCTTACATTTTTTTTGAAATAGTTTTCTTCATATTATCAATATGGTAAATGCAATTATTAATTTCAATAACATTAATTAATGTAACTATTGACGGTTATTTACACATTTGCGAATTGACCCTCTCTTCCCGCTGTGCCTTAATATCCCTGTCGCCCAAAAGGGCATGCCCAGGAAAAACACAGTGAGTCAGGCCACGCGTATGCGAAAACGACATCAGTTCAACACCCGGATGACCCGCATCATACTGCTTATCAGCTTCCTGTTTTTCTTCGGCCGCTTCGTTTACTCCTCTATTGGCGCCTGGTATCACCATCAGGACAAGGCCCAGTCACAGCAATCCAGCCTGACCGTTGATTCAGCCGATCGCTAACGCGTCGAAGGATTTTGTAATATCCGAATTATCCCTGCTATTCCTTTGCTCAGGATTTTATCCTGGCGCATCACCACAGCCAGCTGTCGCTGCAGCACGGGGGTGAGCGACATCACGCATAGCCCTTCGCGGTCAGCCGCCAGGTCTACGGCCATACGCGGCACGATACTGTAGCCAAGCCCCGCACGTACCATCCGCTTGATCGCCTCGATGCTGCCCAGCTGCATCACCGGCGTGAGGATTCGCCCCTCGGCCGCAAACCAGCCGTCGATCAGCGCCCGGGTGCCGCTGCCTGATTCAAAAGCAATGAATGGCTGCGCGTGCAACGCAGCGGGCGTCAACGGCTGAAAACCGTCCTGCTGGTCCAGCGACGCGATAAAAACAAACTCTTCGTCCATCACCGGCGTAACGTCGAGCGCTCTTCCGCTCACCGGTAACGTCACCAGCCCCATATCAAGACGGTTTTCTTCAATTGCCCGGACGATGTCGAGCGTATTGCCGGTCGTCACGCCCACTCTGAGAAGCGGATAGTCACGTCCGAGCTGCTGTAACAGCGGCGGCAGAAGATGAATGCAGGCCGTTGCGCCCGTACCAAGCGTAATGGTGCCACTCACGTCGTGGCTGAACTCACTCACGGACCGAATGGCTTCATCCACCGCCTGCTGAATACGCTCCCCGTGCACCAGCAACGCCTGCCCGGCAGCCGTGGGTTTGATACCCCGCCCGGTACGCTCTACCAGCCGGGTTTGCAGAAACTGCTCCAGCTGGCGGATTTGCAGGCTGACGGCCGGCTGGGAAATGCCCAGCAGGTCCGCCGCCGCGGAAAAACTGCCGCGCTGGATAACCAGACGGAACGTCGCGAGATAGCCCAGGTTGAGCGTTGTCATTCAAAGTTTCTCTTATACAGCGCATAAGGTGACTGACCTGCCAGCACAATAGCGCGCTCGCTATGCTCAGGACAACTGCATAACGGAATGAAAAACAATGAAAACACCTGCCCTTCCCCGTCACCTCGCCCTCCGGGCAGGTTGTCATCAGCTTATCAACTGGGGGATCTCGTTTTATATGCCCGGGACCTTTGCCCAGGCGATTGTGGCCGACCGGGGGTGGTCATCACCGCAGCTCTACCTCGGCCTGACGCTGGCGATGCTGGTAATGGCGATGGTCTCCCCTTTTGTCGCCCGACTGCTGGCGTACGCTGGCGGGCAGAACGTGGTGATGAGCGGAACGTTACTGATTGCCGCAAGCTGCGCGGGCATGGCATATACGCAGACGCTGTTCGGCTGGTACGGTGCCTGGCTGGTTGCCGGTATCGGGATGCGGCTGTCGCTGTATGATGCGCTGTTCGCCGCGCTGGTGAACCTGTACGGCCAGCAGGCACGCAGAACGATCTCGCGCATCACGCTCGCTGGCGGTCTGGCATCAGCGGTTTTTTGGCCGCTGGGTGATGGGCTGCTGAAAGTGATGAGCTGGCAACACGCATTGCAGATCTACGCCCTCTTTGGCCTGCTGAGCGCGGTGCTGATTCGCACGCTTCCCCACCAGCAGCTGGCGGCCCCCCCGCACGTTACCGCGCCGCCCGTGCGCGAGGAACGGCGTAACGGCTGGCGGTATGCCACGTTTATTGCCCTCATGACCTTTGTCTCTAACGGCACGTCCACCCATCTGCCAGAGTTTATTGCCAGTTTTGGCCTGCCGGTCGCCATCGGCATGCTGTGGGGAGTTGGCCAGACGGGCGCACGCGCCACGGAGGTGCTGGCGGGTGCACGCTTAACCCCGCTCAACCTGACGCTCCTGACCGCCCTCGCCATGCCGCTCTGCTTTGTTATCGGGTTAAGCAGCTCGCTGTTTGTCGGGTGTGCCGCTGGTTTTGTGCTGGGCTACGGCGCCATCAACGGGCTGATGACGATAGTAAAAGCCACCCTGCCGCTGACGCTTTTCAGCGCCGAAAGCTATGCCCGCCGCACCGGCATGCTGCTCATTCCCGCACAGCTTATGGCCGCGGCATCGCCGTTTGCCTATGCGTGGCTAAACAAAACGCTGGGGATCGCCGGCGCAATGTGGGTTTCCACCGCGCTGACGCTGGTGATTGCCGGGCTGGCGATAGCGATTGTGCGCAGTACCAACCACGCGCGAAATGATGAAATGTATCCCACTGTATCCGGAGCGCCACGCTGACAAGCCGGTACAAAACGCCGTTCCCCGCAAACATCCCGGATACATAAAAATGGTTTTCTGTGTCTGTCATTGTTTGAAACCGAATTTGAAACCGATTGAGGAGAGACTCAGATGATCCGTCGTTATTTACTGCTCCCTGCACTTGTTCTGGCGTCAGCAACCTGCTCCTGGGCCGCACCGCTGGATAACCTCAGCGCTGCCGACGTCAACGGCCCTGCCGCTGTTGCCCCGCTGGAACGTCCACAGCCGGCCGCTAAGCTGATTGTCGATCCACCGCTTGCCGGCCCGCTGAGCAAGGGGGCGGTCTTTATTCAATACCGGGCTGAAAACCTGCGCATCGAGCCGGTATTCGGGCCCGATGCGCTGAAGGTCACACCACGTATCGGCCATATCCATGTCGTGGTGGATGACGCCCCCTGGCACTGGGCCGATACCAGCGGAGAGCCAATCATTCTGGTTGGGTTACCCGCCGGGAAGCATAAAGTGACCATAATTCTGGCCGACCCCACGCATAAACCCATCGACCATAAAACCATTGAATTCACCGTACCGCCTCACGCAACGGTCCATCATTTTTAAGGAGCCAGACAATGAAAGCACGCTTTGTACTGACGGCGGGTCTGCTGGCGCTTTCGGCCAGCGCCTTTGCTGAGAGCAAAACCAGCGTGGTGCTGGTCCATGGCGCGTTTGCCGATGGCAGCAGCTGGAACAAGGTCATTACCCGGCTGCAAAAACAGCATACCGAGGTGATTGCCGTCCAGCTGCCGCTCACGTCGCTTAAAGATGACGTTGCCGCCACCCGGCGCGCCATTGCACGGGCGCATGGTGATGTGGTGCTGGTAGGTCATTCCTGGGGCGGAACGGTGATCAGCGAAGCGGGCAACGATGCACGGGTAAAATCCCTGGTGTACGTAGCGGCCTTTGCGCCTGATTCCGGCCAGTCGACGGCGGACCTGGCGGGAAGTTACCCACCGCCAGCGGGGAGTGCGGATATCGCAAAAACGGCAGACGGGTATTTGTATCTCCCGCCAGAAGCCGTGATGAAAGACTTCGCACCGGATGCAAACGCCGTTGAACAGCAGACGATTGCAGCCACTCAGGGGCCGATCAAGGCCGACGCGTTTGCGGAAAAAGTGAGCCATGCGGCCTGGCATGAAAAGCCAAGCTGGTTTGTGGTCAGCAAAAATGACCGGATGATTAACCCGGAGCTTGAACGTGCGATGGCGAAAACGATCCACGCGAAAACCACGGAAGTGGCAGCAAGCCACGTGTCGATGGTGAGTCAGCCGGATGATATTGCCCGCACGATTGAGCAGGCAATCACAAACCATTAAGCATGACACAACAGCCCGCGTAGCGCGGGCTAGCAGAGCGTCGGGTTACTTCACTTTCTGCACTTCAGTATCTTGCGCCTTCAGCGCCGTTCCATCCTGCGCTGCTGGCGCCATCAGGGGAACCGGCTTGCCGGTACGCCTGTCGATCAACAGCGAGTGGCGCTCCCCGCGCTCAAACAGATGCTGCTCTCCCCACTGGCGAAGCGCAACGACGATGGGAAACAGGCTTTCGCCTTTGTCCGTCAGGACATATTCCTGATACGACGTACCGTCCGACGCCCCCTGCATCGCGAGAATGCCCGCGTCGACCAGCTTGCGCAGCCGGTCAGCCAGAATGTTACGCGCAACCCCGAGATCCCGCTGAAAATCCCCGAAACGGCGCATGCCGTCAAAAGCATTACGCACAATCAGAAGCGACCAGCGATCGCCAATCAGATCGACGCTGCGGGCAACAGGACAAAATTCCTGTTCAATCGGTTTACGAGACGGCACAGCGTTACCTCGGCAGGTCAGTCAACAATAACTGGTTGCATTTTAAAACTGCATAGCCTAGCCTTCAACTGGTTTCTTTTTAAAACCACTTTACCCAGGGCGAGGATTTGAACATGTCACACGCGTCACCACTACCGTCAGATCGAAAAACCGGGCACGTCCGCTCAGGCGACATGCCGCGTAGCCTGGTGTGGCTGTTCGCCCTCGCCAGCGGCTTAAGCGTGGCCAACGTCTATTACGCACAGCCGTTGCTTGACGCGTTGTCCAGAGACTTTGGCATCAGCCATGGTGCCATTGGCGGCGTGGTCACCGCCACGCAGATTGGCTGTGCTCTGGCTCTGCTGTTCGTGGTTCCTCTGGGGGATAAAGTGGATCGCCGGCGCCTGATGGCGCTACAGCTTGTCGTACTGGTGGCCGCTCTGGTCGCGGTCGGCATGGCGCAGACGTCAACGATGCTGCTGGCGGGTATGCTCGCCACTGGCTTGGCAGGAACGGCCATGACGCAAGGGCTTATCGCCTATGCCGCCAACGCCGCGTCGCCGCATGAGCAAGGCCGCGTTATTGGTGCGGCACAAGGCGGGGTATTTATGGGCCTGTTAGTGGCCCGCGTCGTCTCCGGAGGCATCAGTGATATCGCGGGCTGGCGTGGCGTGTATCTCTCTGCCGCCGGGCTGATGATCATTATTGCGTTTCCGCTGTGGTGGAGGCTGCCCCGCTTGCCTGCGGTGCCTGAAACGATGAGTTACCCGGGCCTGATTCACTCAATGCTGACCCTGCTGCGGGAAGAAAAAGTCCTGCAGGTGCGCGGCGTACTGGCTTTACTGATGTTCGCTGCGTTCAATATTTTCTGGAGCGCTCTGGTGCTGCCGTTAAGTGACCCACCCTATAACTTATCGCATACCGCCATTGGTGCTTTTGGCCTGGCCGGAATGGCAGGCGCGTTAGCGGCAACCCGGGCCGGAAAGTGGGCCGATCGAGGATATGCCCGGCGCACCAGCGCGGCTGCCCTAGTCTTGTTAATCCTGGCGTGGTGGCCGATTTCACTGATGGATCGTTCGCTCGGCATTTTGCTCATTGGCATCGTGCTGCTCGATTTGGGCGGGCAGGCGCTGCATGTCACCAACCAGAGCCTGATCTTTCGTGCCCGCCCCGAGGCGCATAGCCGGCTGGTCGGGCTTTATATGCTGTTTTATGCTGTCGGCAGCGGTCTGGGCGCGCTGAGCACCACGATGACGTATGCCATCGCGGGCTGGCAGGGCGTCTGCCTGACTGGCGCAGCGGTGAGCCTGGTGGCGCTGGTGTTCTGGTGGGTAACGCGCAAGACAGGATAAGGGTGATAAAAAAAGCCCGCGGGGTGCGGGCTTCTGCAACGTCAACGTGGATAGTCGCGGTTGATCCACGCGTGATCGTCTTCCCAGGTGAACATCCATTTTCGCACCGGACCGGCCATCACGTTGAGATAGTAGCTGTCATAACCAGCCAGCGTCGCCACCGGATGGTACCCCTTCGGCACCATCACCACGTCGCGGTTATAAACGGCCATACACTCATCCAGCGATCTGTCGTCGGTATAGACCCGCTGCATGCAGAACCCCTGCCCGGGGTTGAGGCGATGATAGTAGGTCTCCTCCAGGTAGGTTTCCTGCGGTGGATTATCCGTATCGTGCTTATGGCTCGGGTATGAACTGGTGCAGCCTTCGTGGGTCCAGACCTCAACCACCAGCAGGCTGTCGGCGGGTTGATCTTCCGGCAGAATGTTGTGCACGTAGCGCTGGTTATGGCCTTTGCCGCGCGCCTGCGCGTCGATATCCTGCGGAGCGATAAGCCGTGTCGGGAAGGTCCCTTTGCCGGGTGCGGCACAGACCGCCAGCTCCAGCGTCGTCAGCGCCTTAATCTGCACCGTCTCTTGCGGCGTGACGTAGACCGCCCAGGGCTTTATGCGCTCAAACGGGCTCATCCGCTCGCCGATGTCAGTAAACTGCGCGGTAGGTGTGCTGACAGAGGCCCGTCCGGCCACCAGCACCAGACAGCGCTCTTCGCTGACGGCGGGCAGCGTCAGCGTCTGCCCTTCCTGCAGTTCATACGCTTCAAAGCCAACGTATCCCCAGCCCGCGCGTTCCGGCGTGACGGACTGGGTACGGCCCTCCGCACTCGGCGGTTGCCAGCGTGATAACAGACGTGACATGTCACCTCCTCAGATAAGCCCGGCGTCGCGCGCCAGACGGCTCAGGTTGTTATACCCCAGACGGGCGTAGGTCAGCGGGTGAGCGATAGCAGGATCCTGCTCCGCCTCCACCACCAGCCAGCCGTGATAATCCTGCGCCTTCAGCAGCCGCATGATGGGCGGATAGTCCACGCAGCCGTCACCCGGTACGGTGAAGACCCCACTCAGCACCGCATCAAGGAAGCTGGTTTTGCGGTTTTTGACGTCCGCCAGCACGTCGGCGCGCACGTCTTTGCAGTGAACATGGTTAATGCGCGATGCCCAGCGCTGGGCCACCGCCAGCGGATCAGCCCCGGCAAAGGTCAGATGGCCCGTGTCCAGCAGCAGGCCCACCTCTTCACCGGTATGGGTCATCAGGTTATCGACATCTTCAGCGGACTCAATGACCGTTCCCATATGGTGATGGTAGGCAATCTGCACCCCCTGCTGCTGCGTGTAGCGGGCAAAAGCGGTCAGCTTCTCACCGTACTCTTGCCAGCGCGCGTGCGGGAAGCGCGGGCGAAGATGAACCGGCGTCTGTTGCTCGCCGTGAATACAGCCGCTCACTTCGGCGAATACCAGCACCTTTGCCCCCAGTTCGCGCAGCAGCGTCAGGTGGGACTGCACGGCGGCAATCTCCTCCTCCACGCTACGCTCCAGCAGACGCCCTGAATACCAGCCGGAGACCAGCTGCAGATCGTGGCGCTGCAAAATGGGGCCAAGCAGGCGCGCCTCACGCGGGAATTTATTGCCCAGTTCGAAACCGGCAAAACCGGCCTCTTTCCCTTCGCTCAGACAGGTATCCAGCGGCGTCTCCGCGCCGAGTGAAGGCAGATCGTCGTTCGTCCATGTCAGCGGGTTAATGCCTAATTGCACACTCATTGTCGTCTCCTGAATTATGCGTGTCCGCGCTCGCGCCACCAGGCGATAAGCTGCAGGTAATTGTCCCGGATGCGTGCCACCAGCTGCGCATCGTCAATATCGTGTTTCAGCCATGCACGGGACGCATCGCCAAACAGCGTGCGTCCTACGGCAAAGCCCTTCACCAGCGCATGTCCCGAGGCGGCTTTAAAATCAGCACGAAGCTGCTCAGCCGGGGCGTCCAGCCCGAGGATCACCACGCCACGGCAGTGCGGATCCCGACGTTCAATAATCTCGCTCAGCGCCGTCCAGCCATCGGCAGAGAGCGGCGGCAGTTTCCACCAGTCGGGAGAGATCCCCAGGTTGTAAAAACGCGAGATGGCGCGCAGGTAAAGCTCATCGCTGCGCGGCATGCTCGCAGGCAGGATCACCTCCAGCAGCAGTTCATGACCGGACTGGCAGCAGGCGTGGTAGACCTCTGCGATTTTCTGCTCCTGCTCCAGACGCAGGCCGTGCGCATCTTCCGGATGGAAAAAGACCAGGCATTTCACCACATGTTCCTGCGGCCAGCTGATGAGCTGCGTGCCGATGTTACCGTGCTCCATCTCCAGCGGCCGGGAGCCCGGCAGCTCAATAGGGCGGCCTATCCACCACCCTTCACCGGTAATCGCGTTAAGGGCATCCTGACCAAAAGTACCATCACACAGCAGACCGGCTTTGCCCTCAAGCCCTGCGCTGCTGGCCGCCTCACGGCTGGCCTGCAGAATAAGCTGCTTCAGCGCCGGGATGCGCTTCAGGGATGCTCCGCACTGCAACGCCATATCTTCCAGCTGGCTGCGATGATCGAAGGCCATCACGCACAGCTCCGGCCACTCACGGCGGCGGGTGGTGACGCGATGCAGATGGTTCAGGCGCGCATCAAGATCGGGACGCGGTACCGACGCCGCACGCGACAGGTAGTCGTCCAGCTCAGCCTTGCTCGGCATCGCCGGGGCACAGCCGTGGCGGGAAACCACCAGCGCACCACACGCGTTGGCATAGCGGCAGGCCTGCTCCCAGCCTTCGTCGTTCAGGTAACCGCGCAGCAGGCCGGACATAAACGCGTCGCCCGCACCGAGCACGTTCAGCACCTCAACGCGCACGCCGGTCACCGTCAGCCCCTCATCCAGCCGGGGCGGTATAGCGTCGATATACACCGAACAGCCAAGCGCGCCACGCTTGCAAACCAGCGTGGCGTTACTCACGGCGCGCACGCGACCCAACGCCTGCAGGGTATCGGTACTGCCACCTGCAATGTGGAACTCTTCTTCGGTGCCGACAATGACGTCGAAAAGGTGCAGCACCTCCTGCAGTTCACGGGTCACGTTTTCCGCGGCAATAAAGCGCGTCTCCCCGTCCCCTAACGAGGTCAGCCCCCACAGTACCGGCCGGTAGTCGATATCCAGCACCGTGCGAACACCGTGACGGCGGGCATAGTTAAGCGCCGTCAGCACCGCGTCACGGGTCTGAGGGTGCGAGAGATGGGTCCCGGTGATGGCAAGGCACCGTGCGGAGGCAATGTAGCGTTCGTCCACATCGCTGGCCGTGATGGCCATATCCGCGCAGTTATCGCGATAAAAAATCAGTGGAAAGGTGTCCCGGTCTTTAATGCCGAGGAGCACCAGCGCCGTCAGGCGTTCTTTGTCGGTGATCAGATGGCTGGTATCGCAGCCCACCTGGTGTAATTCTTCTCGCAGGAAGCGTCCCATATGTTCATCACCGACGCGTGCCAGCATCGATGAGCGCAGCCCCTGACGCGCCGTCCCGTAGGCCACGTTGCCGGACGAGCCGCCGAGATATTTCGCGAAGCTCGACACATCCTCAAGACGGGCACCAATTTGCTGACTGTAGAGGTCTACCGCCACGCGGCCCATGCATATCACATCAAACTGCTTTTCCACGTTGATACCTCATCAGACAATGTCGTTCACGTTCAGCCAGCGGCCTTCCTGGTGCGAGAGTGCGATGGCGTCCAGCACCCGCGAAACCTTCCAGCCCTCTTCAAAGTCCGGCCACATCGGCACATCAGCGGCAATACCGTCGACCAGGTCGCGTACTTCCACCGTTTTTTGATCGTTAAAGCCGATACCATGACCCGCCCCCATGCAAAACGCGCCATAGTCCGGATGTGACGGACCCACAAGCAGCGTGCGGAATCCCTGGCGGTTTACCGGGTCGTCATGCAGATAGAGCTTCAGTTCCGCCATCCGCTCCTGGGTAAAACTGATGGCCCCTTTGGTGCCGGTTATCACATACGACAGTCCCATCTTGCGCCCGCAGGCGACGCGGGACGTTTCAATCACCCCTTGTGCTCCGCCGGCGAAACGGACCATCGCGTGCGCCTGATCTTCGTTTTCAACCGCAACGTTTTGCGACGAACCGGCCTGCGCCGGGCGTTCAGGCACAACAATTTTTAAATCACCGCAGACCTGCTGAATGTCCCCGACCAGATACTGCGCCATGTTGACGATATGCGCCGCCAGGTCCCCCAGTGCACCCAACCCGGCGGTCTCTTTAAAACAGTGCCAGTGAATGGGAGAAAGCGGGTCGGCCATATAATCTTCGTTGTGGGTACCGTAGAAGTGGATCACCTCGCCAATCTCGCCGCGGGCGATGATCTCTTTCGCCAGCTGTGCCGTCGGGTTTTTCATGTAGTTAAAACCCACCAGCGTTTTCACCCCTGCCCGCTTCGCGGCGTCCACCATTTCACGTGCGTCATGGGCATTCAGCGCCAGCGGCTTTTCCGAGTAGACATGCTTACCGTGGCGAATGGCCTCCAGCGCCATCTCTTTATGCAGATGGTTGGGCGAGCATATATCCACGACATCAATCGCCGGGTCAGCCACCAGTGCCCGCCAGTCGCTGGTTGAGCGGTTGAAGCCAAAGGCCTGCGCCCGCTCTGCTGCCAGCGCGGGCGTCACTTCCGCCACCATCTCGCGCACCAGTTTGCCGCGCAGGGTAAATACCGTCGGCGCCTGGGCATAGGCGATGGCATGTGCCTTGCCGATATACCCGGTGCCAATCAATCCAATACGAACCTCTTTCATCCTGATCCTCACAATGCGCCGCGACGGCTCTTGGCATAGGTGTCGAATGCCACCGCCAGAACGATAATTAATCCGGTGATTATTTGCTGGTAATAGGCCGAGACGTTCATCAGCACCAGACCGTTAATCAGGATCCCCATAATGATGGAACCGATGATGGTGCCGCCGATGCGTCCATAGCCGCCCATCAGCGAAGTGCCGCCGATGACCACCGAGGCGATAACGCGCAGTTCAAAGGAGATCCCGGCGACCGCTTCCGCACTGCCAAGACGAGCGCTGAGAATGAAGCCCGCCAGTCCCGCCAGACAGCCAATCAGCACATAGACACTCACCAGCACGCGCTTCACGTTGACCCCCGCCAGGCGCGCTGCCTCCGGGTTACCGCCGATGGCATAGACGAAGCGTCCCCAGCGGGTTTTATGCAGCGCCAGGTACCCGCCAAGCGCCACGATGGCGAAAATCCAGATTGGAATGGAGATGCCAAGCAGCTCCCCGCGTCCCCACCAGCGGTAACCCGGGTCGAAACCTGCAATGGGCGCGCCGTCGTTAATCACCAGCGTCAGACCACGCCAGATGGTCATCCCGCCGAGCGTGACGATAAACGGCGGCAGGCGCAGGCGGGTTACGCCCAGGCCGTGCAGGAAGCCAATCGCCGTGCCCATCGCCAGACAAATCCCCAGCCCAATCAGCCAGCTCATGCCGCCCCAGGCGTTCGGATCAACGGTGGTGAAGTTGTCGCCCTTAATCACGTATGCAGCGGTCATGGCGCAGACCGCCAGGATGGAGCCGACAGAAAGATCGATACCGGCAGTCAAAATGACGAAGGTCATCCCCACGGCCATGATCCCGTAGATGGACACCTCGGTCAGGATGTTGAAAATATTGCGTTCAGAGAAAAAATTGCTGTTCTGCGACTGAAAGAAAATCAGCAGCAGGATCATGAAAATCAGTACCCCGAAGCGCTCGAAGAAGGCGATGGGATCGAGGCGTCCGCTGCGTTTCACCGGAACCTGCGTTTTAGAAATCATCTGCGTCATGGAAAACTCCGTTATGCCGCGTTGAGGGCGTTGTGGTTGATGGCCATCATCGTCATCAGCCGCTCTTCGTTAGCGTCGTCGCCGTGGATCTCACCGGTCACCCGGCCTTCACTGAGCGTGATGATCCGATCGGATACCGCCATCACTTCAGGCAGATCGGAGGAGATCACGATCACCGCCACGCCCTGTTTGGCCATATCAAACAGCACCTGGTGCACTTCCGACTTGGTGCCCACGTCGATACCGCGCGTCGGCTCATCGACAATCAGCACCCGAGGGTTCAGCGCCATGCAGCGCGCCAGGATAACTTTCTGCTGGTTACCGCCGGAGAGCTTGCGTACCTCCTGCGCGCTGTTGACCATTTTGATCTGCAGCGCCTTGCGGTAGGACTCAATCAGATCGTCCTCTTTGCGGGTATTCACAAACCAGCGCCACTGCATCAGAGAAGAGAGACTGGAGAGCGACAGGTTGTCGCGAATCGATAACCCCAGCACCGCCCCCTCTTTCTTGCGATCTTCCGGGACCAGCGCGATGCCCTGCTCAAGGGCGTACATCGGGTCGCGCGGTTGATACGGGGCGCCGTCCAGTTCAAAGCTGCCCGAGGTAAAGGCATCCGCCCCGAACAGGCAGCGCGCCACTTCGGTGCGCCCTGCTCCCACCAGGCCGGCAATGCCCAGTACTTCTCCGGCGTGGACATGGAAGCTGATGTCATGCAGGGCAATGCCGTGCGGATCCAGCGGCGGTTTTTCGCGGCTTAGCCCTTTTACTGCCAGACGGACCGGCTTGTTTTCATGATGGGTTTCGCTGGCGGGACGACGATTAAAGGCCACGTCACGCCCCACCATCAGACGGATCAGCTGCTCGACATTGGTTTGCGCCACGGCGCCACTGCCGGTGAAACGGCCGTCCTGGAAAACGGTAAAGCGATCGCAAAGCTGGAAAACTTCGTGCAGTCGGTGGGTAACGTAAATAATGCTAACCCCCCGGTTTTTCAGCTCGCGCACCACGCGGTGCAGGCTTTCCACCTCGCTGTCGCTCAGCGCCGCGGAGGGTTCATCCATGATGATCAGCCTGGCGTTCAGCGTCAGCGCCCGGGCAATCTCGACCATCTGCTGCTGGGCTACGCTCAGACGGGCAACAGGCGTGGTTGGCGCAACGTTCAGCTGCAGATAATCGAGGATCACCTGCGCCTCCTGGCTCACCGCTTTTTCGTCGACAATCAGGTTACGTTTACGCGGCTCACGCCCGAGAAACATGTTTTCCGCGACGGTCATATTGGGCAGCAGGTTAAATTCCTGATAGATAGTGATAATGCCCTTGTTCTGCCGCTCAACCGGTGAATCGTCCACCGGCAGCGTGTCGCCGTTGAACCAGATATCCCCGCGCGTTTGCGGCTGTGCGCCCGCCAGGGCTTTCAGCAGCGTGGATTTCCCCGCTCCGTTCTCACCCAGCAGCGCGTGGATCTCCCCGGCACCGACGGTGAGCTGTGCGCTGCTCAGCGCCCAGACACCAGAAAAGCTTTTTGCCAGGTCGGTCACTTTCAGTAAGGGTTGCGACATCGGTCTGCTCCTCCTTAATAGTGAGCCGCCACCTGTGCGGCGGCTCCGGATAAATCAGTTACCGGCCTCACTGATGCGCTCAGCCTGCTGCAGATTTTCTTTGGTGATAAGCGTTGGCGGGTAGTCCGCGCCGGTGATGGCTTTCTTCTCACGCACGTTGGCCACCAGCTGGCTCATCGCCGTTTGTACCGCGAAGCCCGGGCGTTGATCCGCCGTGACCGCCAGCCAGCCGTCGCGCACGCGCGCCAGCGCCTCAGGGACCGCGTCAAATCCGGTCACCAGAATTTCACCTGGCTTCACGCCCTGGCCCTGCAGCGCTTCAATTGCGCCCAGTGCCATGTCGTCATTGGCGGAGAGGATCACCTGTGGGCGTTTCGGCAGTGACGGCAGAACGCTTTCCACAATGCGCATCCCTTCAGAGCGCATCCAGTTGCCGGTCTGATCGGCAACGATCTTGTACTTGTCCCCGCCCGCCTTCAGGCTGTCGCGGATCCCTTTGGTACGTTCAATGTTGGAGGAGGAACCTGGCTGGCCGGTGAGCAGAATAATGTCTGCCCCGTTGGGGAATTTGCTTTTTACGAAGTCGCCAATCGCCTGACCGCCTTTGTAGTTGTTGGCACCAAAATGCGGCACCTTCTTCTGGCTGTCGACGGAGCGGTCAAGCGTCACAACGGGCAGATTCGCATCCTGAATTTCATCCACCGCGCTGGAGACGGCATTGACGTCATTCGGGGAGACGATGAACCCCTGCGCACCACGGGTGATGGCGTTTTCCAGGTCAGCGACCTGTTTCGGCGAGCTGCCCTGCCCGTCCAGTACCTGAAGCTTTACGCCCATCTCTTTTGCGGCTTTTACCGCGGTACGCTGCATGTGAACTTCAAACGGCATCGCCAGGTTTGGTGTACTGAAAACAATTTGCTCGTTTTCGGCCATTGCTGCCCCGGCGGTCATGGCGATGAGGGCGGCTAAGATCAGTTTTTTCATTATTATGTCTCTCTGTGTAGGGTTGTTGTGTTTAGAGGACGATCTCACGCTGGCTACGCAGGGATTCCAGCGCTTTATCCGCCAGGTACAGCGCACGTTCACCATCATTGCCGCTACAGTCAGGCGTCGCTTCGCCGCGCAGCACCGCAACAAAGTGTTCCCATTCCGCGGCGTAAGCGGATTTGTAGCGCTGCAGGAAGAAGTGTTCCGGCAGCGCGCCGGTGCAGCCCTGTTTGCCGTAGTGCTGCACCTGATTTTCAAGAATATTGCCCGCACACAGCAGGCCTTCTGAGCCGTGCAGTTCCAGACGCTGGTCGTAGCCGTAAGAAGAGCGGCGGCTGTTGACGATGGTCGCCATCGCGCCGGAGGCATACTTCAGTACGATAAACGCGGTATCGATATCCCCCGCCTCGCCAATCGCCGGATCCACCAGATTGCTGCCCTGGGCATACACCGACACCGGCTCTTCGCCCATGATGAAGCGCGCCATATCAAAATCGTGAATGGTCATGTCGCGGAACATACCGCCGGAAACGCGCACATATTGCGCCGGTGGCGGGGACGGGTCGCGGGAGATAATCAGCAGCGATTCGGGCTTACCGATCCGCCCGGCCTGCACCTCGGTTTTGACCCGGCGAAACTGCGGGTCAAAGCGGCGGTTAAAACCGATAAACAGCGGTACGTTGTACTCGTTAACCACTTTCAGGCAGTCGCGCACGCGGGCAAGATCCAGGTGTACCGGCTTTTCACAGAAGATCGCTTTGCCGTGGCGGGCGGCCATCTCAATCAGATCCGCGTGGGTGTCCGTCGCAGACGCGATCAGCACGGCATGAACGTTTGGGTCGCTCATCGCGTCCTCCAGGCTCTGCAGACGAGCCTGATATTGCGTGGCGAGGCGGGTGGCAAATTCCTGATTCGGGTCGACCACAGACCAGAGCGTGGTCTCACTGTGGCTGGCGATGTTAGCTGCATGTACCTGGCCAATTCGGCCAGCGCCCAGTAAAGCAATGTTAAACATAACGGCTCCCGGTGTTGGTGAATGCTGTGAACTAACGACCCCTTAAATAAAACATTTATTTCATTTTTATAAATAGTGAAAATTATATTTTTGAGTGCGGGTTAACACTTTTGAGATGATTGAGATAAATTTTGTTATCAATATCACAACATTGCAGCCGCTCCGTGATGCACTTGCCACAGGAACGCAGGAGACAAAATGGCGACAGGTGTGCCCTCTCCCGTGGCGGGAGAGGGTGAGAATGAAGGCAGTGAAAAATGAAATGAAAATTTCGTTATGGCGGGAAATACTTAATACTGGCGTGCTTTTTTCAGCTGCGCCTGGGTTTGCTCGGCGGCTTTGCGCACCGCAGACGATCCCGCGACCTGCGCATCACTGGTTCGCCACCATGACGCGTAATCATGGGTCATGGTTTTTGGCAGCACTTTGATATCCAGCAGCGTTGGGCCAGGATGCGCCCGCGACGCCTCCAGCGCCGCCAGCAGACTCTGCTCGTCGTGGACCCGCCACGCGCGGCAGCCATAGCTTTCCGCGTTCTGGGCGAAATCGACTTTTACCAGCGGCCCGTCAAGCCGGCCTGAATCTGGATTTCGATGACGGTTTTCCGTACCGAAGCTCCCCATCCCGTGCCCCATCTGCAGGTTATTAATGCAGCCGAAGCTGGCATTATCAAACAGCAAAACGGTGACGTTGATCCCCTCCTGCACCGCGGTTTGTAGCTCGGAGTGCAGCATCATGTAGGAGCCATCCCCCACCATGGCGTAAACCGGCTGATGCGGGCTGGCAAGCTTCGCGCCTATCGCCGCCGCAATCTCATACCCCATGCAGGAGTAGCCGTACTCCAGGTGATAACTGTCCGGCGTCTTCACCTGCCAGAGGCGCTGTAAATCTCCGGGCAGCGATCCGGCTGCGCCCACAACGATGGCGTTATCTTCGATATGTTGATTGATAAGCCCCAGCACCCGCGTCTGGGTCAGACGGGTGTTGAGCGCCTCACCGTATTCCGCCAGCTGCGCATCAAGGTGCCCTGCCACTTCAGGCGCATCGTCGGGATGCCACTGACGGCCCCATAAGCGCTGGCACTCCGCATGCCAGGCAGATTTCGCCTGAGCAATCTCCTCTCCCCAGTGGCTTCGGTACGCCGGGAGCGCCTGCGTTAAAGCGTGTAGCCCGGTTTGCGCATCGGCAATCAGCGCCGTGGCATCCAGTTTCACGGCATCAAACTCGGCGACGTTTAAAAGCAGGAACTCGACGTCCGGATGGGAAAAGAGCGCTTTGGAGCCGGTGGTAAAGTCCGTCAGGCGCGTGCCGATGCCAATCACCAAATCCGCCCTGGGTGCAAGCTGGTTAGCGGCCATTCCGCCCGTCACACCGATCCCTCCCAGATTAAGGGGGTGATCGCTTACCAGCGCCCCCTTTCCGGCCTGGGTTTCGGCAAACGGCAGTTGCAGCGTCTCGACAAATTCCCGAAATGCCTCATGCGCGCCGGAATAACGCACGCCCCCGCCACACACCACCAGCGGACGGCGTTTACGGGCAATCAACGCCTGTGCCTGGGCCAGACGCTGGGGATCAGGCGGACGGCGTTCAATGTGATGCACGCGACGCGCAAAGAAGCTCAGGGGATAATCCCAGGCTTCGCCCTGTACGTCCTGCGGCAGGCAAATGGTCACAGCCCCCGTCGCTGCGGGGTCAGTAAGCGTTCGCATCGCATTTAACATCGCGCTCATTAACTGTTCCGGACGGTTAATGCGGTCCCAGTAGCGTGAAACGGGACGGAAGCAGTCGTTGGTGCTGATACTGAGATCGTGGTACTGCTCGATTTGCTGCAAAACCGGATCGGGCTGGCGGCTGGCATAGATATCCCCCGGTAACAGCAGTAGCGGAATGCGGTTCGCGGTGGCGGTCGCCGCGGCCGTCACCATATTCGCCGCGCCGGGCCCGACGGATGAGGTGACGGCAAAAATGCGCCGACGGCGATGCTGTTTGGCGAATCCGGTCGCCATATGGGCGATGCCCTGTTCGTTACACCCCTGCATCACCTGCAGGTGGCCAGGATCCTGCTCCAGTGCCTGGCCGATACCCAGCACGTTGCCGTGACCAAAAATGGTCGCCACGCCCTCCACGAAGGGCGTTTCTTGTCCATCAATGGAGACATATTGTTGATTAAGGAATCTGACCAGGGCCTGAGCCATGGTCATACGTTCGGTTTGCATAAAACCTCCTGTCAGCCCAGCGTCGGCATGGAGAACGCAGCGCCAGTCTCCTGCTGCATTTCCGGCCAGCGTGCGGTGATGGTTTTCATTCGGGTGTAGAAACGCACGCCGTCGTTGCCGTGCACATTCAGCGCACCAAAGATCGAACGCTTCCAGCCACCAAAACTGTGGAACGCCATCGGCACCGGAATCGGCACGTTCACCCCAACCATCCCCGCCTGCACCTCTTCGCAGAAGCGGCGCGCGCAGCCACCGTCACGGGTAAATATTGCCGAGCCATTACCATATTCATGCCGGTTAATCAGGTCCACCGCGCTGCTGTAATCTGCAACACGCACCACAGAAAGTACCGGCCCGAAAATCTCTTCTTTATAAATGGTCATCTCCGGCGTGACGTTATCGAACAGCGTTGGTCCGACAAAATAGCCCTGCTCGTGGCCTTTCACGCTGAACCCACGGCCATCCACGCGCAGGCGGGCTCCCTGGGTTTCCCCGCTGCCGATATAGCCCAGCACTTTGTTACGGTGTGCCGAGGAGATAAGCGGCCCCATTTCGTTCTCTGGCGTCTGGTCCAGACCCGGTCCGACGCGCAGCGCGGCAATCTGTTTTTCCAGCCGGGAACAGAGTTCATCAGCGGTGTTATCCCCCACCGCCAGCACCACCGACAGCGCCATGCAACGTTCTCCCGCCGCGCCGAAGGCAGCGCCCATAATCGCGTTCGTCGCCATATCCATATCGGCATCCGGCATTAAGATGCAGTGGTTTTTTGCCCCGCCCAGCGCCTGACAGCGTTTACCGTGGGCGGAGGCGGTCTCGTAAATGTATTGGGCGATCGGCGTTGAACCGACAAAGCTCACAGCCTGCACGCGTGGGTCAGTCAGCAGCACGTCAACCGACTCTTTATCGCCCTGCACCACGTTAAACACGCCGTCAGGCAGGCCGGCGTCTTTCAGCAGTTTTGCCAGCGCGAGCGCCAGAGAGGGATCTTTTTCCGACGGTTTCAGCACGAACGTGTTGCCGGTGGCCAGCGCAATCGGGAACATCCACATCGGCACCATTGCCGGGAAATTAAACGGCGTGATCCCGGCACATACGCCGAGCGGCTGCATCAACGAGTGGCTGTCGACACCGGTGCCGACATTAGCGGAGTGCTCACCTTTTTGCAGATGCGGGATGCCACAGGCAAACTCCACCACTTCCAGGCCGCGGGTCAGCTCGCCCACCGCGTCGGAGAAGACTTTGCCATGCTCTTCGCTGATGATGCGGGCCAGGCGCTCCATGTTCTCTTCCAGCACCGCTTTGAAGCGGAACATCACGCGTGCGCGTTTAAGTGGAGAATGACGCGCCCAGCCAGGAAATGCCTGCTGTGCTGCGGCAATCGCCTGTTCGGTTTCCTGTGCCGTACTCATCACCACCTGGCGGATCTGCTCTCCGGTGGCCGGGTTGAAGATTGCCTGAACGCGCTGGCCTGAACCGGTGACACACTCGCCGTGAATAAAATTCGCTACCGTCTCCATCCTTAACCTCTCGCTGTTGATACGTGACTGTTACCTGAACACTATATATGAAACAAATATTCCATTTTAAGTTGAAATAAAATAAATGATAATTATTGTGATCAAGGATGGATTTTTATGTTAACAGCCACCATCACTGGTGCAGCCTGCGCTATTAAGGCATTTCAGGCGTTGAAATGCGTGAAGCTTCTGTTTCATTTTTGAGGCCAGATGGACGGCCGGCATTTAAAAGACGCGGTTTTGCGTTTAGAATCATAAAACTATGCATAGGGGGTAAAATGACCACAGCAACCAGCCTGAATGAGCTGCAGCAGCAAATCCGCGATCGCTACGATAGCCTGAGCAAGAGGCTGCAGCAGGTCTCCCGCTATGTGCTGGATAATACCAACAGCGTGGCCTTTGATACGGTCGCCGTCATTGCCGAGCGTGCCGATGTGCCGCCGTCAACGCTGATCCGTTTTGCCAATGCTTTTGACTTCACCGGCTTCAACGAGATGAAACAGCTGTTTCGCATGAACCTGGTGGAAGAGACCGCCAGCTACAGTGACCGCGCCCGGCTGTTTCGCGAAATGGAAAGTCAGGCCGTGCCGGAAACCCCGCTCGATATTCTGCAGGAGTTCGCCCGTTCAAATGCGCAGGCCCTCCAGCAGCTGGCCGCCCGCGCCGAGCCGGAGATGCTGGAACGCGCCGTACAACTGCTGGCCGACGCCGACACAATCTATATCGCCGGGTTACGCCGCTCGTTTAGCGTCGCCGCCTATCTGACCTACGCCCTGAGCCACCTGGAGTGCCGCCCTATTCTGCTCGACGGAATGGGGGGGATGCTGCGTGAGCAGATCAACCGCATCAAGGCGCAGGACATCGTGGTATCGATCAGCTTCTCGCCGTATGCGGAAGAGACGGTGATGGTCAGCGAAACCGCCGCCAGCGTCGGCGCGCGGCAGATTGTGATCACCGACAGCCAGATAAGCCCGCTGGCCACCTTCAGCGATCTCTGTTTTGTGGTGAAAGAGGCGCAGGTAGATGCGTTTCGCTCGCAGTCGGCGACGCTGTGCCTCGTGCAGTCGCTGGTGGTAGCGCTGGCATATCGGCTGGGCAGTGGGAAGTAACGGAGAATAAAAAAACCCCCTGCGCAAGCAGAGGGTTTGGGGTGATATCAGGGGAAAATCATTCCCACTCAATTGTAGCCGGTGGCTTACCGCTGATGTCATACACCACGCGGGAGATACCGTTCACTTCGTTGATAATGCGGTTAGAGACGCGGCCCAGGAAGTCGTACGGCAGGTGCGCCCAGTGCGCGGTCATGAAGTCGATGGTTTCCACCGCACGCAGGGAAACAACCCAGTCGTACTTACGGCCATCGCCCATCACGCCGACAGAGCGCACCGGCAGGAACACGGTGAACGCCTGGCTCACTTTGTTGTACAGGTCAGCTTTGTGCAGCTCTTCAATGAAGATAGCGTCCGCGCGACGCAGCAGGTCGCAGTACTCTTTCTTCACTTCGCCCAGCACACGCACGCCCAGACCTGGACCCGGGAACGGGTGACGGTAGAGCATGTCGTATGGCAGACCCAGTTCCAGGCCGATCTTACGTACTTCATCTTTGAACAGCTCACGCAGCGGTTCAACCAGGCTCATCTTCATCTCTTTCGGCAGGCCGCCCACGTTGTGGTGAGATTTGATGACGTGTGCTTTACCGGTTGCGGAAGCCGCAGATTCAATCACGTCAGGGTAGATGGTGCCCTGCGCCAGCCATTTAACGTCTTCCAGCTTCAGCGCTTCTTCGTCGAACACTTCAACGAAGACGCGACCGATGATTTTACGTTTCGCTTCCGGATCGTTCTCGCCGGCCAGCGCGTCGAGGAAGCGCTTCTCGCCTTCCACGTGAATGATGTTCAGACCGAAGTGGTCGCCGAACATATCCATAACCTGCTGCGCTTCGTTCAGACGCAGCAGACCGTTGTCCACGAATACACAGGTCAGGTTTTTGCCGATTGCGCGGTGCAGCAGCATCGCGGTGACAGAGGAGTCAACACCGCCGGACAGGCCGAGGATCACTTTGTCATTGCCAACCTGCTGGCGGATACGCTCAACGGCGTCGTCGATGATTTTTGCTGGCGTCCACAGTGCTTCACACTGGCAAATATCACGCACGAAGCGTTCCAGCATGCGCATACCCTGACGGGTGTGGGTCACTTCCGGGTGGAACTGCACACCGTAGAAGCGTTTTTCTTCGTTCGCCATAATCGCAAACGGGCAGTTATCGGTGCTGGCAACGGTCACAAAGTCAGACGGGATGGCGGTGACTTTGTCGCCGTGGCTCATCCACACGTCCAGCAGCGGTTTGCCGTCTGCGGTCAGGGAGTCTTCGATACCGCGAACCAGCGCGCTGTCGGTGACGACTTCAACCTGCGCGTAGCCAAACTCACGCTCGTTAGACCCTTCTACGTGGCCGCCCAGCTGCATGGCCATGGTCTGCATACCGTAGCAAACGCCGAATACCGGCACGCCCGCTTCAAACACGTACTGCGGTGCGCGTGGGCTGTTCTCTTCGGTGGTGCTTTCCGGGCCGCCGGACAGGATGATGCCGCTTGGATTGAATTCGCGAATCTGTGCTTCCGTGACATCCCATGCCCACAGTTCACAGTAAACGCCCAGTTCACGCACGCGACGTGCAACCAGTTGAGTGTACTGAGAACCAAAGTCCAGGATGAGAATGCGATGTTTATGAATGTTTTCCGTCATTGACGCTAATTCCGAGGCAAGTGAAACAAATACAGAGCGCCCGGCATGAGCCGGGCGCGGAAATTTATCAGGAGCCCAGACGGTAGTTCGGGGACTCTTTGGTGATCGTCACGTCGTGAACGTGGCTCTCCTGGATACCCGCACCGCTGATGCGTACGAATTCCGCTTTAGTACGCAGCAGGTCGATGGTACCACAGCCGGTCAGACCCATACAGGAGCGCAGGCCGCCCATCTGCTGGTGAATGATCTCTTTCAGGCGGCCTTTATAGGCAACGCGGCCTTCGATACCTTCCGGTACCAGTTTGTCAGCGGCGTTATCGCTCTGGAAGTAACGGTCGGAAGAGCCTTTGGACATCGCGCCCAGGGAGCCCATACCACGGTATGATTTGTAAGAACGGCCCTGGTAGAGTTCGATTTCGCCCGGAGATTCTTCAGTACCGGCCAGCATGGAGCCAACCATGACGGCTGCAGCACCTGCAGCGATCGCTTTCGCGATGTCGCCAGAGAAGCGGATACCGCCGTCAGCGATAACCGGAATACCGGTGCCTTCCAGCGCTTCAACCGCGTCGGATACCGCGGTGATCTGCGGAACGCCTACGCCAGTCACGATACGGGTGGTACAAATAGAGCCAGGACCGATACCGACTTTCACCGCGCTGCAGCCTGCTTCAGCCAGTGCGCGAGCGCCTGCACCCGTTGCAACGTTACCGCCGATGATCTGCAGGTCTGGGTATTTCGCACGGGTTTCACGAATACGTTGCAGAACGCCTTCGGAGTGGCCGTGAGAGGAGTCAATCAGCAGTACGTCAACACCCGCAGCTACCAGCGCGTCAACACGCTCTTCGTTACCTGCACCCGCGCCAACGGCAGCACCTACGCGCAGACGGCCATGCTCGTCTTTACAGGCGTTAGGTTTACGTTCTGCTTTCTGGAAATCTTTAACGGTGATCATGCCCAGCAGGTGGAAGTTCGCGTCCACAACCAGTGCTTTCTCAACGCGCTTCTCGTGCATTTTAGCCAGCACGACGTCACGGGTTTCGCCTTCACGGACGGTTACCAGACGCTCTTTCGGGGTCATGTATACGCTGACAGGCTGGTTCAGGTCAGTCACGAAACGCACGTCACGGCCGGTGATGATGCCCACCAGTTCGTTATCTTCGGTGACAACCGGGTAACCGGCGAAACCGTTACGTTCGGTCAGGGCTTTCACTTCGTGCAGGGTGGTGGTTGGCAGAACGGTCTGTGGGTCAGACACGATGCCGGATTCATGTTTCTTCACGCGGCGAACTTCTTCAGCCTGACGCTCGATAGACATGTTTTTATGAATAAAGCCGATGCCACCTTCCTGTGCCAGGGCGATAGCCAGGCGCGCTTCAGTCACGGTGTCCATTGCCGCAGAGAGCATAGGAATGTTCAGGCGAATCGTTTTCGTCAACTGCGTGCTGAGATCGGCAGTATTCGGCAGAACGGTGGAATGAGCGGGAACGAGGAGGACGTCGTCAAACGTCAGTGCTTCTTTAGCGATACGTAGCATGGGCAATATCTCTGACCTGGTGGGTGGTTAAATATTGCCGTGGCATTATACAGAGCGTAACCGATTGCATCCACACTTTTTTATAAAAAAACCTTGCACTCCCCTCTCAGCAGGTTACTATCGACTGAATAACTTGCTGATTTAGAATTTGATCCCGCTCACATGTTATCCACTCAATCCCCCTCAATTTTTACTGTCAGCCGCCTTAATCAGACGGTTCGTTTGCTGCTTGAGCAGGAAATGGGGCAGGTCTGGATCAGCGGTGAAATTTCTAACTTCACGCAGCCTTCATCTGGTCACTGGTACTTCACATTAAAAGACGACACCGCTCAGGTGCGCTGTGCAATGTTCCGCAACAGCAACCGCCGCGTGACGTTTCGCCCTCAGCATGGTCAGCAGGTTCTGGTTCGCGCCAATATCACCCTGTATGAGCCGCGCGGCGATTATCAAATCATCGTCGAAAGTATGCAGCCTGCGGGCGAAGGTGTGTTGCAGCAGAAGTACGAGCAGCTAAAAGACAAACTCTCGCAAGAGGGTCTGTTCGATCAGCAGTTCAAAAAACCGCTCCCCTCACCTGCCCACTGCGTTGGGGTGATTACGTCAAAAACCGGGGCGGCACTGCACGATATTCTTCATGTCCTCAAACGCCGCGACCCGTCCCTGCCCGTTATCATCTACCCGACCGCTGTTCAGGGTGATGACGCACCGGGTCAGATTGTCCGCGCCATTGAACTTGCAAACGCACGTCAGGAGTGCGACGTGCTGATTGTCGGGCGTGGCGGCGGTTCGCTGGAAGACCTGTGGAGCTTTAACGACGAACGTGTGGCACGGGCCATTTTCGCAAGCCAGATCCCAGTCGTCAGCGCCGTCGGCCACGAAACGGACGTAACGATAGCTGATTTTGTGGCGGATTTACGCGCGCCAACGCCCTCCGCAGCCGCGGAAGTGGTGAGCCGCAATCAGCTGGAGCTGTTGCGTCAGCTGCAGAATGGTCAGCAGCGTCTGGAAATGGCGATGGACTATTTCCTGGCCAATCGGACGCGCCGGTTTACCCAGCTTCATCATCGCCTGCAACAGCAGCACCCGCAATTGCGGCTGGCCCGTCAGCAAACCGTGCTGGAGCGTCTGCGTCAGCGAATGAACGTCGCGCTGGATATTCAGCTCAAGCGCGCGGTCTCGCGCCAGCAGCGTATTACTCAGCGCCTGAACCAGCAGAACCCACAGCCGAAGATTTATCGCGCGCAAACGCGTATCCAACAGCTTGAGTATCGACTGGCAGACACTATCCGCGCACGTCTTAGCACCACACGTGAACGCTTTGGCAACGCGGTCACCCACCTCGAGGCGGTCAGCCCGCTCTCGACGCTGGCACGAGGCTATAGCGTAACGACCGCCACCGACGGTAAAGTGCTGAAGCAAACGAAGCAGGTGAAAGCCGGAGATGTTCTCACCACCCGTCTGTCAGACGGCTGGGTGGAGAGCGAAGTGAAAGAGATTAAACCGGTGAAAAAAACGCGCCAGCGAAAAACCGGATAATTCTTCGTCGGTTACAAACTATACTGCTGCTATTCCCTTTTATCTGGCCTTGCCCGAACTAAGGAGAGCAGCATGTCTTATCTTCACAGCGTCATTCCCCCCTATATTCTTCGTCGCATTATCGAAAGTGGTTCTGAGCCGCAGCAGCGCTGCGCCCGTCAGACGTTAACGCATGTGCAAACGCTCATGGCGCATATGCCGGGCAAACCCGCCGCGCCGCACGTCAATAAAGCCGGTCAACTGGAGCGTGATATTTACGATGCCAGACAGACGCAGGAGCTGCCGGGTACTCAGGTGCGTTATGAGGGCCAGCCGTCAAATGGCGATGTGGCGGTTGATGAAGCCTACAATTATTTGGGGGTCACCCATGATTTCTTCTGGAAAATGTATCAGCGCGATTCGCTTGATAATAAAGGCCTCATCCTGACCGGTACCGTGCACTATGGCCGGGAATATCAGAACGCCTTCTGGAATGGTCAGCAGATGGTCTTTGGTGATGGCGACGGCGAAATATTTAACCGCTTTACCATTGCCATTGACGTCGTGGCCCACGAGCTAAGCCACGGTGTCACCGAGACCGAAGCCGGGCTTATCTATTTTGAGCAGTCTGGCGCGCTGAATGAATCATTGTCAGATGTGTTTGGCTCGCTGGTCAAACAGTACCACCTCAAACAGACCGCCGATGAAGCCGACTGGCTGATTGGTGAGGGGCTGCTGGCAGACGGTATTAACGGCAAAGGGCTGCGCTCCATGTCAGCGCCCGGCACCGCCTATGACGATCCTCTGCTCGGTAAAGACCCGCAGCCTGGGCACATGAAAGACTTTATCAAAACGCGCGAAGACAACGGCGGCGTACACCTGAATTCAGGTATTCCCAACCGGGCGTTTTATCTGGCCGCGAAGGCGATTGGGGGTCATGCCTGGGAAAAAGCGGGATATGCCTGGTACGACACAGTTTGCGACCGTCACCTGGCGCAAGATGCCGATTTTGAGGCCTTCGCAAAACTGACGGTTGCCCACGGCGAGAAACGGTCCGGTGGCGACGTGGCGGCTGCGATAAAACAAGCCTGGGAACAGGTGGGAGTGCTGTAAATGCAGGTTCCGGAACTCACAGACGACGCCGTCGTTGAGCTGGCCCGGGAAGGCGGCGTCGCTTTTATCCCTAAGCTAAGCGGCCAACGCACCATTACGCTTTCGTCACTCAATGAGGCCCAGCGTCAGCGCGTGGTAAGCATCCTGGAGCAGGCAATTCCACGCGGCCAGCCGCCGGGTGAACCCTCCTCGCCGGGGAGTGGCGATCAGCGTTATTTTCGTATCCAGATAATCTGGACTCAGCACAATCAGGCCCAGTACACCGATATGATTGTGCTGGTGCCTGAGCAGGAAGCCCCTGAGTCGCTGGTCGAGCTGTGGCAGAAAGGCGAAGGCTGCGTGTGTGATTAAGCTTCAGCCGGGACAAACTCCACGCGCTTTTTCGAAATCAGGCCGTGGCCGTTCTGGCAGAAGTAATCCACCGCACCGCAGGCTTTTAAGACCTGGAGTGGCTGATGACACTCCGGGCAGCGGGCTTCGAGCGCGATATCCTTATCGCAGTGCTCACAGTGGGCGACGCCATTTTGCACTTCAAGCTCTGCGTGGCAATCCGGGCAGGTAATCGACATGATGACTCCTTTGCTGGGCATTCTGTAATACGTTGATATTAACACGCAGCACTCAGTGCGGGCCACGCAGCTGTTGCTGTAAGGTCAGCAGCAGTTCTACTTCCGCCATTCGACGGCGTGTCGTCCGGCTCACTTCTTCCGGGTCACATTCGAACAGACTTTTCTGCCCCAGAATGCGCTCTGCCAGGCAGTGCATATAAATCGTGCCTGGAATATGCCAGCGCTGAACCCGATCGCCGTCCGTCAGCACGAGCACATCTTCTGCTCCGTGACGATCGTGGCTTATGACGCGCCCGTCATGCAGATACAGCCGTAACCCTTTTTGCCCGCCTGACGGTCCCGCATATTTGTTGAGCCAAATCTCCACCGGAATGCCACTAAGCTGCCCGCGAAGATGAACGCTGCCCTCTGCCGTGGTGAGATCGCCCTGTTTGATCTCACGCC
Source organism: Enterobacter cloacae complex sp. FDA-CDC-AR_0132 (assembly GCF_003010695.1). Taxonomy (NCBI): domain Bacteria; kingdom Pseudomonadati; phylum Pseudomonadota; class Gammaproteobacteria; order Enterobacterales; family Enterobacteriaceae; genus Enterobacter; species Enterobacter cloacae complex sp. FDA-CDC-AR_0132. The sequence continues at coordinate 397,976 of NZ_CP027618.1, forward strand.
CAAGCCGGTCAGTAGCGGCCACCACCTGCAGCGTCATATCATCCCCGCCCCCCAGATAACGCACCGTTTCACGCAGCATCGCCAGCACATGCGTGCCGATGTCCAGGATAACGCCGTCAGGATGGCGAAGCGTGCGGGTGTCCACTTCACCCGTGGCGAAGTTAAGCGCGACAGGTTCTCCTTTTGCGTTAAACCCGCTCGGTTCCTGCAAAAAACCGTCAATTCTGGCGATATCTGCAAAAGTCCCGATCAGCCCAAGCTGAACCGTTGCGAGGCGCGCCATCCAGTGGTCAAGTGCGAGCACACGGGACGCCGCACCGGGCAACGCCAGCAGCCTGTTCAGTTTTTCGAGCTGCGCGAGCGTGGCGACGATGGGTTTTTCAACCACGATCCGCGCCGCAGGAGACGCCAGGGCGTGCTCCAGCACCTCAAGATGCTGCAGAGAAGCCGTGGTAATAAACAGGGTATCAAGAGGATGCGAGAGAAGTTCGGTGAGAGAGGCGCAGCGCGTCACGCCTTCAGGGTGTCTGCCAGGCTGAACATCAAACCCCAGGCAGTGCAGTGAATCGCCATACAGATTGTGTAGTGCGGGTAAGTACGCGGTTTCCACCACCGCGCCAAGACCAACAAACCCTAACAGCATATTCTACCTCGTCGAGTAAATTACCGGGGCAAACGCCTGCCCCGGTATTGACGAGCGAGGCGTTATCAGGCGTTAGCGGCCGGTTTAGTCTGCGCATTTTCCAGCATGCGACGTACCGGAACAATGAGGACGATCAGCACCGCGGCACAAATCAGCAGCGCGATGGAGCAACGTGCGAAGAGATCCGGCAGCATATCCAGCTGGTCGGCCTTCACGTGACCGCCAATCAGACCTGCCGCCAGGTTGCCCAGCGCACTTGCGCAGAACCACAGGCCCATCATCTGCCCACGCATTCTTTCCGGTGCCAGCAGCGTCATGGTCGCCAGACCAATCGGGCTCAGGCACAGTTCCCCCAGCGTCAGCATCAGAATGCTGCCCACCAGCCAGAATGGCGACACGCCCGCGCCACCGTTATTCAGTACGTTCTGCGCAGCCAGCATCATCAGACCAAAGCCTGCGGCGGCACACAAAATACCAATAACAAACTTGGTGATACTGCTCGGACGAATGTTCATGCTGGCAAGTTTCGGCCAGGCCCAGCTGAATACCGGTGCCAGCAGGATGATGAACAGGGCGTTAATCGACTGGAACCATACTGCCGGGATTTCGAAATCACCGATCATGCGGTTAGTGTAGTCGTTGGCAAAGAGGTTGAATGACGTTGGCTTCTGCTCGAAGGCGGACCAGAAGAACGCGGCGGAGACCAGCAGAATAAAACAGACCAGAAGTCTGGCACGCTCTTTACGATTCAGGCCCGCAAAAAGGAACAGGTAGATAAAGTAGAAGGCAACGGACGCCGCAATCACGTAAACCAGCACGCTGGCTACCGCAACCGGGTTAATCACAATCACACCCTGCGCGATCAGCGTAACGATAACAGCCACCCCAACGGCCAGCGCCAGCAACCATGCGCCCACGCCGTTTCTTTTCACCACCGGGCTGTTCCAGGTCGAGTCCAGCCCCACTTCGCTGTCATAGCGTTTCATTGCCGGAACGGCAAACACGCGGAAGATGATCAGGGCAACCAGCATCCCGATGCCACCAATGCCGAAGCCCCAGTGCCAGCCGTGAGATTTAATCAGCCAGCCAGAAATCAGCGGCGCGATAAACGAGCCCATGTTGATGCCCATGTAGAACAGCGAGAAACCGCCGTCACGACGCGCATCGCCTTTTTTATACAGCGTCCCCACCATGACCGAGATACAGGTCTTAAACAGACCAGAACCGAGCACGATGAACATCAGGCCGATAAAGAACAGGTTATCGCCCATGATGGCCGAGAGCGCAATCGACAGGTGGCCGAGCGCAATCAGGATGGATCCGTACCAGACGGCTTTCTGCTGGCCGAGCCAGTTATCCGCCAGCCAGCCACCCGGCAGTGCGGCCAGGTACATGGTGCCGGCAAAGATGCCCACAATTGCCGACGCGTTTTCACGTGCCAGCCCCATCCCGCCGTCATACACGGTGGCGGCCATAAACAGGATCAGTAATGGGCGAATGCCGTAAAACGAGAAACGTTCCCACATCTCGGTAAAGAACAGCGAACCGAGCGGATAAGGGTGGCCGAAGAACGTTCGGCTTTCTTTTTGATTAACAGAGGATTGCATAATTCTCCCAGGAAGGTATGTGTCGTGCTTGTAAACACCAGCATGTACGCCGGCCAGTTACGTATCTGACCGATTTTTTACATGCGGCGAAAAGTTAGTTAACCATTTGATAACCAGTCGCTAGTTTTGTCTAGTACCGGACCCTGGACTTTAAGATGAAAATTCGATGATTGTCTACTTTCTTAGATTTAAACTTGGTTAAAAGTGAATAGTGATTGACATCACACAGAGAGGACTGGCGGTATGAGCGGGCGAAAAAAAGCCCGCGATCAACGCGGGCTTCAGAAAGAACGGCAAAGCTTATTTGCTTTTCTTAATGTGCTTAATCAAACGCTTACGCTTACGCATCTGGTTTGGCGTCAGGGTATTGCGCTTGTTGGCGAACGGGTTCTCCCCTTCCTTGAACTGGATGCGGATTGGCGTGCCCATGACGTCCAGTGATTTACGGAAGTAGTTCATCAGATAGCGCTTGTAGGAATCCGGCAGGTCTTTAACCTGGTTGCCGTGAATCACCACGATCGGTGGGTTATAACCACCGGCGTGAGCATATTTCAGCTTCACGCGACGACCACGCACCAGCGGCGGCTGATGGTCTTCTGCTGCCATGTTCATGATACGGGTCAGCATGGCGGTGCTCTGACGACGGGTGGAGCTGTCGTACGCTTCACGCACGGACTCAAACAGATTACCTACACCGCTGCCGTGTAACGCAGAGATAAAGTGCACGCGAGCAAAGTCGATAAAGCCCAGACGGAAGTCGAGCGTCTCTTTCACCTGCTCTCTCAGCTCATTACTCAGGCCGTCCCATTTGTTGACCACGATAACGAGTGAGCGCCCACTATTCAGAATGAAGCCGAGCAGAGAAAGGTCCTGATCGGAGATACCTTCACGCGCATCGATGACCAGCATGACCACGTTGGCATCTTCAATCGCCTGCAGGGTTTTGATAACGGAGAATTTTTCCACCACATCGGTGATTTTCCCGCGCTTACGTACGCCTGCAGTATCAATGAGTACATACTCACGCTCATCGCGCTGCATCGGGATATAAATACTGTCGCGCGTGGTGCCCGGCATGTCGTAAACGACCACACGCTCTTCGCCGAGGATACGGTTAGTAAGTGTAGACTTACCTACGTTTGGACGGCCCACGATAGCCAGTTTGATCGGCAGATCCTGCGGGTTGAAGTCGTCTTCAGGCTCTTCCTCGCCCGCTTCGCCGTCTTCGAACTGCGCCCAATATTCGGCGTCTTCATCGATCTCTTCCGGCGGGTTAACTTCATCAACCCACGGCAGCAAAACGGTTTCCAGCAGGCTGGTCACGCCACGACCATGAGATGCCGCGATCGGGTAGATTTCGCCCAGACCTAAGGACCAGAAATCCGCAACCGCCTGGTCTGCATCAATACCGTCAGTTTTGTTCGCCACCAGGAAAGTGGGTTTTTCACGCGAGCGCAGATGTTTCGCAATAGCGGAGTCCGCCGGCATCAGGCCTGCGCGAGCGTCCACCATAAACAGAACCACGTCAGCTTCTTCAATCGCCAGCAGCGACTGTTCCGCCATGCGGGTTTCAACACCATCTTCTGTCCCGTCAATACCACCGGTATCAATACAGATGAACTCGCGTCCTTCTACTTCTGCACGACCGTACTTACGGTCACGCGTCAGCCCCGGGAAATCCGCAACCAGCGCATCACGGGTGCGTGTTAAACGGTTAAAAAGAGTGGATTTTCCAACGTTAGGGCGCCCGACAAGCGCGACCACAGGTACCATGTTTGAAGCCTCATAAAATTCAAATAAACGTCGCATTTGCGGCGTTTTTAAAAATGTCAAAACGGCTCCTGAGTGAACAGGAGCCGTTTAGTATACTACAACCGCTGGGTAATTAACGCGTGATCGCGTACAGCGTGCCGTCTTTTGCCTGAATCAACAGTTTGCCGTCAGCCACGACCGGTTCCGTCAGGAAACCTGAGCTGTCGACTTTTTGCTGAGCAACAAAACGACCGTTGTCCGGGTCAATCCAGTGCATATACCCTTCGCTATCACCCACCACCAGGCTACCGTTATACAGTGCTGGTGCGGTCAGCAGACGGTGCAGCAGATCGCTTTGCGTCCACAGCGTAACACCACCTTCGGTGCTGAGCGCCAGCAGACGGTCGTTCTGATCGACCATATAGATACGGTTGCCATCAACCACGAAATCATTTACCGAGCCCAGTTCACGTTTCCACATGACCTGGCCGCTGCGCAGATCCAGCGCGGTCAGGTTACCGTTATAGGCCAGTGCGTAAACCACACCGTCTACGATAACCGGGGTCGTGTCGACATCGCTCAGACGATCGATTTCCGTTGAGCCTGTCGCCTGAGAAATACGCTGCTGCCAGATCATCTGGCCTTGCTGCATCAATACCGCGCTTACACGACCGTTGTCACCGCCAACAATGGCAGCACCAAAGGCGGTAGCCGGCGCAGATTCACCGCGCAGGGACAAGGAAGGCATATCCAGGTTCACGGTCCATTTCACCAGACCATCGGCTTCGTTCAGCGCCTGCAGCTGGCCGTTGCTGGTGTGGATCAGTACCATGCCGTCGCTCACGACCGGACGAGACAGAGACTCACCGGCCACGGAGGTTTGCCATGCAACAGAACCATCGCTGGTGTTGAGAGCATAGACCTGGGCTTTTTCGCTACCCACGTACACATGCCCACCGGCAACGGTCAGACCGCCAGAAAGCAGTGCCGGTTTACGAGAGAACCAGCCATCTTTTTCCGCCAGGTTAACCGACCACACTTCTTTCCCGTCATCGGCGTTAACCGCCTTCACGGTACCTTTGCGGTCAGCCGCATAGATAACGCTGTCGGCAAAAGCCGGGTGCAGGTTGGAATAAAAATCACCAATACCATCGCCCACGGAGGTGCTCCACGCGGTGGACGGGGTAAACTGGTTTTCAACAGTCGGCAGTGGGGACATTTTCACAACGTCTTCTTCGCCACTGAACAGTGAACAGCCACTCAATAACGTAACAGAAAGCAGTCCTGGCAGAAGTAATTTACGCAATTGCATCGGGTCCCTCTCAGACGGACAAATTATTTATTTTCATCTGCATCATTTCGCTCAGCGCAGGTGAAGCTTTGCTCTCTACGCCAGCTTGCCACGCTTTACGCGCGCCCGCTTTGTCACCTTTGCTCAGCAGTGCTTCACCGCGCAGATCGGCAACAATGGCAGCAAAACCTTCGCCTTTGATGGTATCGAGCGTTTTCAGCGCATCGTCAGCTTTTTTCTGCTGAACCTGAATACGAGCCAGGCGCAGATTGATTACCGCTTTCAGATTTTCATCACTGGCGGCGGTTAGCCCTTGTGACAGCAGGCTAGCGGCTTTATCCAGCTCGTTCTTATCAACGTACTGCTGCGCCACTTCCAGTGCGGCCAGCGCACCGTAGGTGTTTTTGTTGTCAGCGGCAAATTTCTCTGCCGCCGTCAGCGTTTGCGGCTGATCGGCACGGATTGCGCTAACGGTATTTTCATACGACAGCGACGCGTCACGCGCGGAGTCCGCCTGATGACTGTTCCAGTAACGCCAGCCTACCAGCGCACCGACACCTAAAATAACCCCAACAACCAGCGCCTTGCCGTTTTCGACAAAGAAGCGTTTAATCGCGTCGACCTGATCGTGTTCGTTCTCGTAAATTTCCACGCAGTCCTTCTCCTTAGCCCAATAGAGTGCGCAAGTGCGCCGCAACGCCGTCCTGCGTTACCGTTGTCTGCTCACCAGAGCGCAGGTCTTTCACAACCACTTCGCCGTTAGCCACTTCGGACTCGCCCAGCACCAGTGCAATACTTGCGCCCCATTTATCGGCACGAGCAAACTGTTTTTTGAAGTTGCCGCCGCCATGGTTGGTCATCAGCTTCACGTCCGGCAGTGCATCACGCACACGTTCCGCAAGCTGCATTGCCGCAGGCTGCGTTTCCGCGCCTGAGGCTACCAGGTATATATCGACAACGGAATCTGCTTTAAATTCCGGATTAACTGCCTGAACCAGCAAAACAAGTCGCTCAAGGCCCATGGCGAAGCCAACGCCAGGGGCTGGACGACCACCAAGCTGCTCAACCAGACCGTCATAACGACCGCCGGCACACACGGTGCCCTGGGAACCGAGGCTGGATGTCACCCACTCGAACACGGTGCGGTTGTAGTAGTCCAGACCGCGCACCAGACGCTGGTTCACGGTATAAGCAATGCCCGCGGCTTCCAGCAGTTTGCACAGACCCGCAAAGTGCTCACGTGACGCTTCGTCCAGGTAGTCGCCCAATGCAGGTGCATCGTTCAACAGCGCCTGTACGTCAGGATTTTTGGAATCCAGCACACGCAGTGGGTTGCTGTACATACGACGTTTGCAGTCTTCGTCCAGCTTCTCTTTGTGCTGCTCCAGGAACGCAACCAGTGCGTCACGGTAGTTCGCACGTGCTTCCAGAGAACCGATGGAGTTCAGTTCCAGTGAGACATGCTCAGCAATGCCGAGCGCACGCCACCAGCGGGCAGTCAACATAATCAGTTCGGCGTCAATGTCCGGGCCCTGCAGGCCAAAGACTTCCACACCCAGTTGGTTGAACTGGCGATAACGACCTTTCTGTGGACGTTCGTGGCGGAACATCGGGCCGATATACCACAGGCGCTGCTCCTGATTGTACAGGAGACCATGTTCGATGCCGGCGCGTACGCAGCCCGCCGTACCTTCCGGACGCAGTGTCAGGCTGTCGCCGTTGCGGTCCTCAAAGGTGTACATCTCTTTTTCAACCACGTCGGTCACTTCGCCGATCGCGCGTTTGAATAACGGGGTCTGCTCTACAATCGGCAAACGGATTTCGCTGTAACCGTAGCTGCCGAGCACCTGTTTGAGTGTGCCTTCAATGCGCTGCCAGATGGCGGTTTCGCCAGGCAGATAATCGTTCATGCCGCGGATGGCTTGAATGTTTTTTGCCACGTTTATTCTCTTTCTATATACAAAAAAGAACCCAAAGAATGGGTTCAATCATACATGGGAAGCGCCACGCTTCCCATCACGTTATTTTTCAACCTGCTGAATGCTGATGCGCTGCGCTTCATCCATCATTGTTGCTTTGGCACGGATGCGGGCTTCAAGCTGGTCGATCATATCACTATTATCCAGACGATCTTTACGCACGCCATCTTCATAGAGACCACTTTTCTTGTTACCGCCGGTGACGCCGAGCGTTGACACCAGGGCTTCACCCGGACCGTTCACCACGCACCCGATGATGGAGACGTCCATCGGGGTGATGATATCTTCCAGACGTTGCTCAAGCGCATTCACCGTGCCAATCACGTCAAATTCCTGACGTGAACAGGTTGGACAGGCAATGAAGTTGATCCCACGTGCGCGGATACGCAGTGATTTGAGGATATCGAAACCGACTTTGATCTCTTCTACCGGATCGGCCGCCAGCGAAACGCGCAGGGTGTCACCGATCCCTTCCGAGAGCAGCAGCCCCAGACCGATCGCCGATTTAACGGAACCGCTACGAAGGCCACCGGCTTCCGTAATCCCGAGGTGCAAAGGCTGATCGATCTGTTTTGCCAGCAGGCGATAAGACTCTACTGCCAGGAACACATCTGAGGCTTTTACGCTGACTTTGAACTGATCGAAGTTCAGACGATCAAGATGATCAACGTGACGCATCGCGGATTCAAGCAGCGCCTGCGGCGTTGGCTCACCGTATTTTTCCTGCAGATCTTTTTCCAGGGAACCGGCGTTAACGCCGATACGGATAGGAATATTTTTATCGCGGGCGCAATCCACCACCATGCGGATACGCTCTTCGTTACCGATGTTGCCCGGGTTAATACGCAGGCAGTCGACGCCATATTCAGCAACTTTCAGCGCAATGCGGTAATCGAAGTGGATATCAGCAACCAGCGGAACGCTGACCTGCTGTTTGATCAGTTTGAACGCCTCAGCGGCATCCATTGTCGGCACGGAGACGCGAACAATGTCCGCGCCTACACGCTCTAACGCTTTGATCTGATTGACCGTCGCTTCCACGTCTGTGGTGCGCGTGTTGGTCATCGACTGGACGGCGATAGGAGCCCCATCGCCGATTGGCACATTACCAACGTAAATCCGTTTCGATTTTCTACGTTGAATCGGAGCCTGGTTATGCATGAAAAATCTCCCGCGTTGCCCGTCTGTTACTGTGCTGCTGATTGTTCGGCATTAACGGTAAGACGCGCAACCTGGTTAGTTCTGATAAAGCGGCTCAGGTCGACAGGTTTTCCTTGATACTGGATCTGTACTGCTGCCGGAGCGCCGATTTTAAGTTTATACGGTGCCTGGCCGGTTAGGTTTAACGTGCCATCTTTACGCTGCAGACCGCTGAACAGTTTTTTACCTGTTGCATCGGTCACTTCCAGCCAGCAGTCAGCTGAGAAGTTCATCACCAGCGCATTTGGGTCCGCCGCCGGCGCAGCCGTTCCGGCCGGATTGGTTGGCAGTGACGCAGCACCGTTGTCCGCAGGCTGAGTGGCCGCTGGCGCGTTGGTCGCGGTATCCACGTTTGCCTGAGAAGGGGCAACCACCGCGTTTGGATCCTGAGCCTGAGGCGCAGGGGTATTAGCCGTTGCGGCGGGTGCCTGCCCGGCATCGGTTGCAGGCGCATCGGTCGCGGCAGTCTGCGGCTCGCTGGAGGTGGCAGCACCTTCGGTATTCAGCGGCACGCTCTGAGCGTTGTCATTTCCGGACTGATTGAGCTCGGCGGAGGATTGATCGGCCATGGTGGTGATCTCTTCCTGCTGCGCCTTGTGGTTTTGCCACCACCATGCGCCCGTCAGGCCGATCACCACAAACAGCACCAGCCAGGTAAAGCTCATCAGCCAGCCATCACGTTTTTTACGACGTTTTCCCAGGGAGAAGGTCTGCATCGGCGCAACTTTTGCTGCGCGGACCGGTGCCTGCTTCTCCATCATTGGCAGTAATTCTTCTTCAGGGATATGCACCAGTTTTGCATAAGAGCGGATGTAACCACGCAGAAATGTTGAAGCCAGATCGGCCGGAGCCTTATCTTCTTCAATATCGCGAACCGTGGAAACCTTCAGACATAAGCGTTCTGCAACGGCTTGCTGGCTGAGTCCGAGTTGTTCACGGGCGTTGCGAAGACGAACGCCAGTGGAGAGTGCTTCATGTTGGTCGTGAGTGGCTTCAGTATTCATTCGCTACAACTACTGGTACGTGAAAAAAAAGGGTTCAGGTGCCGGTAAGTCACAATGCCACCCGCACCGCGAAAGTTCTGATCAGTTAACCTTGAACAGACAGTATAAGTCTGTCAGCCCGGAGATGACAGCACAGCCCTGCCCGTCAGGATAAACTGTTGTTACGTCGTTACATACTGCCCGAAAGTCGGATGAAACGCACCGTAATTATTGATCAGTCATCACGAATCTGACTGATTATTCAGTAAGATTATGCTTCACGGCGCAAATAATGCGCCGTGAGTGCATAAGAATCAAACAGCTTTGACCGCAATCGTCTCGCCCTGCATACGTTTACGCAGGGTACGTTTGGTACGGTCAATCACATCACCTGCCAGCTGTCCGCATGCAGCATCGATATCATCACCACGGGTTTTACGCACGATAGTGGTGAAACCATACTCCATCAGCACCTTGGAGAAACGGTCGATACGGCTGTTCGAGCTACGGCCATAAGGCGCACCCGGGAACGGGTTCCATGGAATCAGGTTGATTTTGCACGGCGTATCTTTCAGCAGTTCAGCCAGCTGATGCGCATGCTCGGTACCGTCGTTTACGTGATCGAGCATGACATACTCGATCGTCACGCGGCCCTGGTTCGCGTTGGATTTCTCCAGGTAGCGACGCACGGCGGCGAGGAAAGTTTCGATATTGTACTTTTTGTTGATGGGTACAATTTCGTCACGGATTTCGTCGTTCGGTGCATGCAGGGAGATCGCCAGCGCAACGTCAATCATGTCGCCCAGCTTGTCCAGTGCAGGCACTACGCCTGACGTCGACAGCGTTACGCGACGCTTGGACAGACCAAAGCCGAAGTCATCCAGCATGATTTCCATCGCCGGAACGACGTTGGTCAGGTTCAGCAGTGGCTCGCCCATGCCCATCATCACTACGTTGGTGATTGGACGGGTCCCGGTCACTTTCGCCGCACCGACGATTTTCGCCGCACGCCACACCTGGCCGATAATTTCAGACACGCGCAGGTTACGGTTGAATCCCTGTTGAGCGGTTGAGCAGAACTTGCACTCCAGCGCACAGCCTACCTGAGAGGAGACGCACAGCGTGGCGCGGTCTTCTTCCGGGATGTAGACGGTTTCAACGCGCTGATCGCCAACGGCAATCGCCCATTTGATGGTGCCATCGGCAGAGCGCTGCTCCTCCACCACTTCTGGTGCACGGATTTCAGCCACTTCTTTGAGCTTATTGCGCAGCACTTTGTTGATGTCAGTCATGTCATCAAAGTTGTCGCTGCAATAGTGGTACATCCATTTCATGACCTGATCGGCACGAAACGGCTTCTCGCCCATCTCTTTAAAGAACTCGCGCATCTGCTGACGGTTCAGATCCAGCAGGTTAATTTTTCCATTTTTATTTGGAACCGCAGGAATGGCGACTTCGGAGGTATTCACTAATTCAGACATAATTTTTTCCGGCCTCGTTGTTACACGTTATGGCCCATGGAGGGTTGAAAAGAAACGCCCCGGAAAGCAGTCTGCTCGTCCGGGGCGTTGCATTGTACAAAGTCTGGCGCAGGGATGCCACGTCTGCACTCGGCATTTACGAAAATAATGTGTAAACGAAACCGTTAAATTAACGGGTACGTGGACACACTTCGCCTTCAGCGAAGAAGAACGCGATTTCACGAGCGGCAGATTCAACAGAATCGGAACCGTGGGTGCCGTTCTCGGTGAAGCTGTCTGCATAGTCAGCGCGCAGGGTACCAGCCAGTGCGTTATCCGGGTTGGTCGCACCCAGCAGGTCACGGTGACGCTGTACTGCGTTTTCGCCTTCCAGTACGGATACAACGATCGGGCCAGAAGTCATGAACTCAACCAGACCGTCGAAGAATGGACGACCTTCGTGCTCAGCGTAGAAACCGCGAGCCTGCTCAACGGTCAGGTGCAGCATTTTGGTGCCAACGATTTTGAACCCTGCTGATTCAAAGCGAGCAAAGATGCTGCCAATAACGTTTTTTGCCACCGCGTTTGGTTTGATGATGGAAAAAGTACGTTCAATAGCCATGATAACCTCTGTAAATGTTCTGTTGTTTTTCATACCTGAGTATGGTGTGGCGCGGATTATAATGAGCAATAGCGCCATTGCCTATGGATTCAGGTAACATTTTTTTAAAATGAGACGAAGATTAGCAACAGCTCACAGCAGAAGAGACGTTTAACGCTACTGCAGCGTGAAATTCACCGTCGCCACCTGCCCCGCTTCATCCATCACCAGCACCTGATAATCGCCTGATTTATCAAGCTGCAAGGTGTAAACCCGGCTCTTCACCGCCAGCGGTTCGCCATTCAAAAACCACCAGCGTTCACCGCTATTGCCGGTGGCCTGTAGCGGTAACGAGACGCGGGATTCCCCCGGCAGACGCTTGATAACCGCGCCTTCACGCACGCCAGTCAACATCAGCGGTGCAGGTGAGTCCTGCGACAAGGGCGGACAGGTAGCCGATGGCGAAGGGATCCGTGCTGAGCGCCGCTCGGCTGCAGGCAGCCAGGGTTCCAGCGGCAGCGGCCAGACATCCAGAACTTTCTCGGTCGCATCCGGGCAGTCTGCCGCCACGCGTTTGCCCTCTTTATCCAGCCAGACCGGGAAACGGATCCCGCGAATACCTTCCTGTTCCGGTAAGAGCAATGTCGGCGGCTCGCTGCCGTCCAGCAGCCAGGTCGCCAGACGACGACGGCAATTTTCGCTCCCTTCCGGCAGCGACTGGCCGCCCGGCCAACAGATGACGCCGCGTCCCACACCGTCAGGACGCGGGTCGCGTGGCAGACGCGCCTGATCGAGCGTTGAACCAGACTGCAGAACATTATTTACCTGGTTAAGCAGAGGTACCGCGCTCGCAAACCCAAACTGACCCGCCACAGGCGTGCCGTCCGGTCGTCCGGTCCAGATCCCAATAACGTAACGGGCATTCAGCCCTACCGCCCATGCATCACGGTAGCCATAGCTGGTTCCCGTTTTCCATGCCAGAGGTACCACCTGTGGCAACGTATTGTCCGGCAGCGGCTGCGCCTCATTGGCCAGAATACGGCGAATGATCCACGCCGAGCCCTGGGATAACAACGGCCGCTCTGACAAGGGATCGCCTGGCTGTAATCGCAGCCGGCCCGCTTTACCGTGTCGGGCGAACGCGCTGTAGGCCGCGGTGATATCGGCCAGCCGCGCCCCTGCCCCGCCCAGGATCAGCGATAAATTCGGCTGTGCGCCAGCAGGTAAAATCAGCGGCAAACCTGCATTACTCAACATCGCAGCAAAACGTTTTGGTCCGTATGCCTCGAGCACCTGCACGGCGGGCAGATTAAGGGAACGTACCAGCGCTTCACTCATACTCACCGGCCCATGAAACCCACTGTCGAAATTACCCGGGCGATAATCCCCCGTTTTTCTTGGAACATCCTGGAGCAGCGATGCCGGGTGGATCAAACCGTCGTCCAGCGCCATACCGTAGATAAAGGGCTTGAGCACCGATCCCGGCGATCGGATCGCATTCACCATATCCACATGGCTAAACCGGGTGTCATCGTTAATGTCGACCGATCCCACCCAGCCACGCACTTTCATATCCGTGTGATCGACGACGATCATTGCCAGCGAACTGCGAGCCGGCAGACGAGATTTCCAGTTCATCGCCAGTTCTTCAAGCTGCCGCTGCAGGGACGCATCCAGGGTAGTCACAATTTTAGTATCGCGACTTTTGCTCAGCATCATGCGCGAAAAGAGCGGTGCCAGCTGCGGCATTTGCCGGGGCGCCAGCCATACCGCTTCTTCATGAGACTCCTTAACCTGGCTTGCCGGCCAGACGCCCTGCGTCACCATCCGGTCGAGCACTTTGTTGCGTGCCGCTTCTGCACGTTCCGGCCAGCGGTCAGGACGTAACCGGCTTGGTGCCTGCGGCAATACGGCGAGCAGCGCCGCTTCGGAATAGCTGAGCTGCGAAGGTGGTTTGCCGAGGTAGGTCCAGCTTGCCGCACCAATCCCCTGCAGCGTACCGCCAAACGGGGCGCGGTTAAGATAAAGCGTGAGGATGTCGCGCTTAGAGAGATGCCACTCAAGCTGCATGGCTCGCCAGAGCTGACGAATTTTGCCACCAAAAGTGCGCGGATGCGGATCCAGCAGGCGCGCCACCTGCATGGTGAGCGTGCTACCGCCTGAGACAACCCTCCCGGAGGTAAGATCCTGCCAGGCGGCGCGCAGCACAGAGAACGGATTCACGCCTGGATGGTCCCAGAACCAGCGATCTTCATACTGGATCAAGGCTTCAAGATAGCGGGGAGAAACCTCTTCGAGAGTGACCGGATAGCGCCAGATCCCTTCGCTGTCGGCAAAACGCCAGAGCGGCGTGCCCTTTTCGTCCACCACCACCCGTGCGGGGTTGACCTCTTTCAGAGGCAACGGCCACAGGCGATCAGCGGCCAGGATAAGCCCCCATAAAACGAGAAGCGCTCCCGCCAGCCACAGCCAGCGGGAGCGTATCAGACGTACAAGCCGCATATTACGGTACAACAATCAGCGGGCCACTGGCCGCACCTGTTGCCCGCCACTGCGGAACATACATAGACTCCACCATCGGGACCGGCACCTCATAAGTTCCCGGCGTCACGGCGCGCGCCAGATAAACCAGCGTGACCGGCTGCCCTTCGTTAACCGGCACCGCCGCCACAAAGCGATCGTCGCGGAATTCCATATGCTGAATATCCGCCTGCTGCATCTGACTGAGCAGGTTCTGCACTTCGCTGCCGCTGTCCTGCAGGCTGGCGCTGCTGCTCGCCAGGTTCTGGTTTTCCAGTTCCAGTCCCGCCGGGAGGAGATCGACAACCAGCGCATCCGGCACGTTCTGGCTGGCCTTCACTTCAAGCCATACCAGCACCAGCTCGCCGCTCTTCAGTGACGTGAGCGACTTTGTGCTGCCGTCGGTTGCCAGAATATGGCGTTCAATCTGCAGCACGTTAGACGATGGCTGAGGTGCAGATGCCGGATAACCGGTGCTATCAAGGCGTACCCACAGCGGTGTGCTACCGGTATTGGTCACCTGCAGCGCGCCAAGCTGGTCGCCGTTCACGTTCTGTACCAGGGCTTTATCACCGCCTGATGCGGTATCCGCCAGAGACGTTTGCGCCTGCCATGCACCGGACAAAGTTTGCAGCGAGCGTCCGGCCAGGAACAGGGCGTTACTCTCCTGGGTCGAGAGCCAGCGCTGGCTGAAAGCTTGTTCCGACAAGGCGTTCAGCAGCGTATTTTGCGCATCCGGCAGAAGCTTGTACTCCTCAAGCAGAGAGAGCATCAGCGCATTATCACGAAGCGCACTGCCATAATCGGCCATCCAGTTTTTGCTGTCGTTACGCGGCGTTTTGATGGCCAGACCCAGCGCCTGCTGGCTGCGCGGTGCGTCGCCCATCAATTTAAGCGCCATCCCCAGCTGCATCAGCGGCAGCCCGGAAGCGGCCTGTCCGTGACGTTCCCAGATTTCACGCAACGCACCAAGCGGGGCTTTTTGCTGACGAGCCAGCACCAGCGCGGCATAGGCCTGCACCGCAAATTTACTGGCCTGGGTATCATCGCTGTAGCGGATGGACATCATGCCCGGGTCCTGCAGGTAACGCAGCAAGCGGCTGTTGGCGTTGTTAACCGCCTCAGCAGGCACGCTGTAGCCCTGCTCGCCTGCACGAACCAGGAAGTCAGTGACATAGGCGGTGAGCCAGTACTCCTCCGGACCGTTTTTATCCCAAAGCGCGAAACCTCCGTCATCACGCTGCATCTGCAGCAGACGGGAGATTCCGATATCAATGGCCGCACGGCGCTTGTCATCCGTATCCCCTTTGATGCCAAGCGCGGTCAACTGCGCCGCGTTGGTGTAGAGCGACGGGAACAGACCACTGGTGGTTTGCTCCAGACAGCCATACGGGTATGCCTGCAGCTCACGAATATAGCGCGCCAGATTCAGAGGCGGTTTCCCGCTCAGCAGCAATTGTCCCTGTAGCGTGGCTGGAGAGAAGCCATTAAGGTGCTGCGCCGGTGCACTCCACGACTCACCAGGATTCAGCATGGCACCGGTATTAACGGTCTGCGCCGGGAATGCCGGACGAACGCCGATTTTCCAGCTCTTCTGTTGTGCAGCGAAAGTCTCGCCCGGCAGCTGCAGGCCGGTCACCTGAGCGGTCACTTCACCATCACCGTAGCCATCCAGCGCACGTACCGGGATAAACAGGGTGCTGCGCGCGCCCGGCGGTAACTTCACGGGCTGCGGCTGTGCGCCCTCAAGCGACAGCTTGCCGGTAGCGGTAAAGGCAACGTTCAGCGTTTGCGGCTGGTCCGTCAGGTTGGTCACATCCAGCGTCAGGCGTGAGGTATCGCCACTTGCCAGGAAGCGCGGCGTGTTCAGTTCGGTAATGATTGGGGCGGCGACAATCACTTTACCTTCGCTGCTGCCGAAATCATCTTCCGTCCAGGCCTGCGCCATCAGACGCAGCTCGCCATTGAAGTCTCCAATGGGCAGCGTCACGGTCCCTTCACCGTTAGCATCGAGCTCGATCGGCTGCGCCTGCTGGGCAATGATAGTCACGTGGTTCACCGGTGGTTTACCGCCGCGCTTAAGCTCATCGCCGTCACCACCAAAGCGCAGTGCAGCCATGCGGCCCTGCCCTTCAATGACCTGACCGTAAATATCGTAGATATCCGCGCCGTAGCGCTTCTGACCGAAGAACGCTTCCCACGGATCCGGGGTAACGTAATCGGTGATGTTCAACACGCCGCTGTCCACTGCCGAGATCAGCACATTCACTTTCTGCGGAACGGCGCCGTCTTTGACGCTGGCCTTCACCTTCACGGACAGCGTCTGGTTTGGCCGCATTTTCTGCGGATTTTCCAGCGCGACATTCAGGCGGCGATTCTCATCGCCCATCGGCAGATGCAGTAACCCGACGGCACGTTTCGGCGTCGCTGATTTGGATTTATCGCCAGGGCGTACCACCAGCGTGCTGAGATAGAGATCGTGACGTTTCCAGGCCTTATCCACCGGGATTGAGAGATCGAGCCCGTTGGCCGGTACGTCGATCTCTTTCCACCACAGCGGCCCTTCGCTGGACTCGATCATCGCATAGCCTTTACCCGCCGCCGGAGCAGCGATATGCAGCTGGATGGTATCTCCCGGCTGATAGGAAGGCTTGTCCAGTTTAATGGTCACACGGTCAGGGCGAGCGGCACCGGTGCCGTCGCTATTATCCTGCCAGCTGTAGCCGGCCCAGAAGCGCACGCTGCTGACCATGTCGTCCGGCGCTTTGACCTCCAGACGGTACGAGCCCCACTCCACCGGGAAGGTCACTTTACCGGTTTCATCGGCCTTGAGGGTCAGCTCCTGCTCGCCCTCCACCAGGTCTTTCTGATCAAACTGTGACTGCCAGCCATCGCTCTCTGACCAGTTCCAGTAGTAGTCACGGCGCTCACGGATCAGGCGAACCTGTAACCCGGAAACCGCCTTTTTTGCCCCGCTAGCATCGGCATAGACGATATCAAAGCTGGCATTGCCGTTTTCATCCACGATCGGCTGGTTGACGGTAGTGTCAGTGCGGTAGTCATAAACGGCCTTACTGGCAAACTGAGGACGAATACCCGGCAACTCGGCCGCCGGCCAGATGGCCTGCTCAGCACGGCGCGTCACCGGGCGACCGCCCGATTCCAGAAGGCTGGCCTGCAGGATCAGCTGCAGCGGTGAATGCGCCTCTTTCCACTGGCTTTCGGTCGAGACCTGTCCGCGCCCCTGTTCATCAAGGGTTAGCTGAACTTCATCCAGGCTGCGGCTCAGGTTCTCTTCGGCGATATCACCGAACTGGAAGCCCGGCAGTGCAGCAACAGCTTCGCGCAGCGGTCGCAGGAAAAGCTGGCCTTGCAGGGAATTTCCGTTGGCAGGTGCGCCATACAGGTAATAACCCGCAATGTTAAAGTCGACGTTATCCTCGGTGGAAACCGGCGCTTTTTGTCCCGTCAGATTAAGCGCCATACGCTCCGGCATAAAATCTTCAACGTGGAAATCCCACAGGCGCTGTTGGTTATCGCCGGTATTGGCGCGGATATGCCACATACCGGTCTGCGCCCCGCCGTCCAGGGAATAATTGAAGCGATAGAGGCCGTTCTCAGGCTGGACGACAACCGTGCGCGCCACCTGTCCGTCCGGGCGCAGTACGTCGAGTTTAACCGGCTGGGCAGGAAGCGGTTTACCGTCGCTGTCGCGCAGCAAACCATTGAGGATCACCGTTTCGCCAGGGCGATAGAGATCGCGCGGGCCAAACATAAAGAATTGCTTGCTGTAGCCTGGGCTACCTGCGATATCAAACTCCGCCAGATCGAGGGCCGGAAGCTTGAGGTCAAGCAGCGTGGTCTGCCCGTCTTTACTGGCCAGAATCAGCGCGGCTTCTTTGTCAGTCTCAAGTTTTGCGTGGCCGTCAGCATCGCTGTTCGCTTCGGCAAGCGTCTGCCCTTTATCATTCAACAGGGTGACGGTAACGCCGGATTGCGCCGCGCCATCTTCCAGGCTCTGGGTGAAAATATCCAGACGGTTATGATAACGGTGAGCGGACAACCCAATATCACTTAAGGTAAAGAGCGTCGCGGCATTGCTGTAGTTATAGTGCCCGGCCTGATTCATGACCGCGATGTACACGCCTGACTGCTGGAGCGGCTTAATATCCCGCAGCGGCAACAGCAGTTTTTCACGGGTGTTGCGTGCCGGATTGAGGTCAAACCGGCCGGTATACACCAGGTCCGCCATTTTGAGCAGATTATCGGACTCCCAGTTAGTCAGGGAGTTACGGTACTCCCACTGGCTGACAAAGGAGGCCAGGGATTCAGGCTTCACGCGGTAGAAATTCACGTCAACATTGTTGACGTTGAGCGCCATTACCGGCAGACCTTCCACCACCTTGCCCGGCAGCAGCGAGCCACGGCTGGCAAAACCGACCGTCGGTTCAACATCCCGGGTAGTCAGGGCTTTTTCGTAATCGATACCAAATGTCGCTTTGTTCAGCGCCTGCAGATCACGTTCAACGGTGACAACCAGATTGCGGTTGGGCTCCAGATGGCGCAGGCGTAGCTCTTTCAGGTTAGGTGCGAGTTCCCACGCCCCGTCAACCTTGCCGCTTTTTTTATCCACCACATGCACTGTTTTGGCGAAATCCTGATCGGGATTGAGCGGAACAGAGAAGGTCAGCACCAGCGTGGCCGCGCCATCAAGCTGCACCTCTGAGGTATCCAGCAGGGTGAGCGCTTTGCCCTGACTCTGTGCCGCCAGCGTTGCCAGCTTTTCAGCGTCCGGCTTTTCCGGTGCTTTCGGTGTCGTTGCTGTGGATGCTGCGGGAGCCGCAACCTGAGAGTTATCGTCGCTGTTATCACAGCCGACAAGCGAAAATGTGGTAAGCAGCGCGAGAGAAATCGCGGCTAAGCGAAACGGTGTCATCCTTTGTCCCTGGCCCATGGAGCCTGTTGGTCGTCTTCCGGATAAGTATTATCCGCAAGTTTCATTAATACAAAAAGTCTAATTTTAGAATCTGGAAAGCACCTCGCAGAGCGACGACGCCTTTACTCAGGCACTGCTATGCCGATCACAGTCGCAAACGTCACATGTTACCTTTTACGTCATTTGTTTTTAAAACAAGAAGATAGCTGGATTACCTCGCCTTTAGCCTGCTAGCTTTAAGCTCGAGACGCACCCCGAGTGCGCGGTTCACTAAGAGAGACAGTCATGAAACGAGCCGTGAACGCCCTACAAAATTTCGGAAAATCGTTGTACGGACCGGTACTTATCTTACCGATCGTCGGTCTGTTTATCGCATTTGGTAACGTCCTGGGGAACGGTAACCTCGCAGAGTATGTGCCGTTTCTCGGCCATCCGCTGATTCAGCATGTTGGTCAGCTTATCGCGAAATCGGCCGTGTCAGTACTGGTTAACCTGGCGCTGGTGTTTGCCGTCGGGATACCGATTGGCCTGGCCACGCGTGATAAAGGCTATGCGGCCCTGATTGGCCTGGTGACCTTTGTTGTTTTCATTAACGCGATGAACGTTACGCTGCAGCTCCAGGGCGAACTGGCCCCCGCTGACCAGATGAAAGCCGCCGGGCAAAGTATGGTGCTGGGCGTGCAGGTGCTGGAGATGGGCGTTTTCGCCGGGATCCTGACCGGGGCGCTGTCCGGATACCTGTACAACAAATACTCCGGCGTACAGTTTAACGGCGCGATGGCCATCTATTCCGGCCACTGTTTCGTCGCCATCGTCATGCTTCCTGTCTCAATGCTGCTCGGCGTCGTGATGAGCGAACTGTGGCCATTTGCCCAGCATGGCATCAGCGCACTGGCGCTGGCGATCAAAGGTTCCGGGCCTTTTGGGGTGGCCATTTACGGCTTCCTGGAACGCATTCTGGTGCCGACCGGCCTGCATCATCTGGTCTATACCCCCTTCCTGTATACCGAACTTGGGGGGACGCAAGAGGTATGCGGCACGGTTTATCAGGGCGCACGCAATATCTATTTCGCCGAAATGGCTTGTCCGGAAGTGAAGCAGTTGAGCAGCACGGTAGTGTGGGACGCGCGCGGCATCAGCAAAATGTTTGGCCTGCCCGCGGCGGCGCTGGCGATGTACATGACCGCCAGGCCGGAGCGCAAAGCGGCAGCCAAAGCCATCCTGATCCCGGCAGCGTTAACCTCTTTGCTGGTGGGCGTTACCGAGCCGATTGAGTTTTCATTCCTGTTCGTCGCTCCGCTGCTGTTTGTGGTACATGCGGTGCTGACCGGCATCGGCATGATGCTTTTCTCCCTGTTCGGTGTTCATGCCATCGGCGCTAACGGAATTATCGATTTTATTCTTTATAACCTGCCGCTCGGCACGGAGAAGTCCAACTGGCCGATGTACATCGTGGTCGGGCTCATCATGTTCGCGCTCTATTTTGTGGTGTTCCGCTTCCTGATCCTGCGCTTCAACATGAAGACGCCGGGACGCGAGGATGACGATCAGGAGACGCGCCTGTACAGCAAACAGGAGTATCAGGCGAAGGGGAACAATGACGGGCTGGGTGAATCCATCGTGGTGGGACTGGGAGGCCGGGAAAACATTGAGGTAGTGGATAACTGCTACACCCGCTTACGCGTCACGGTGAAGGATGTCTCCATCATCGACGAGCCGCGCCTGAAAGCGACCGGCGCGAAAGGGATTATCAAACAAGGTAACAACGTTCAGGTGGTCTACGGGCTGCATGTCAAAAAAATGCGAGAAGCCGTTGAGACGTTTCTCTGAGAGGAGCTAAAGATGTTTACACCCCCTTTTATTCTGTCGATTGCCGGTGGCGGCAGCACCTATACGCCAGGTATCGTGAAAAGCCTGATGGTACGCCTGCAGGACTTCCCGCTGGCCGAGATTCGCCTCTACGATATCGACGAAGCACGCCAGAACACCATTGCACCGGTGGTGGAGAAGGTCATTCGCGACCATAGCCAGAGCATTACCTTCACCGTGACCACAGACCCGGAAGTCGCGTTCAGCGGGGCGC
Organism: Enterobacter cloacae complex sp. FDA-CDC-AR_0132; assembly: GCF_003010695.1. Lineage (NCBI taxonomy): Bacteria > Pseudomonadati > Pseudomonadota > Gammaproteobacteria > Enterobacterales > Enterobacteriaceae > Enterobacter > Enterobacter cloacae complex sp. FDA-CDC-AR_0132. Next base: position 419,031 of record NZ_CP027618.1, read on the forward strand.
ACTTTGTCTTCGCCCAGATGCGTGTCGGCCAGTACAGAATGCGTGAGCAGGATGAGAAGATCCCGCTGCGCCACGGCGTGGTAGGCCAGGAAACCTGCGGTCCTGGCGGGCTGGCATACGGCCTGCGCACGATCCTGCCGATGGTCGAGCTGATCGATCTGGTGGATCGCTACGCGCATGAAAAAGCCTGGATCGTGAACTATTCCAACCCGGCAGCGATTGTTGCGGAAGGGGTGCGCCGCCTGAGACCGGACGCCCGCGTGCTTAATATCTGCGATATGCCAGTGGCGGCGATGCGTAACATGGGGGCCATTTTGGGTGTGGACCGCCACAAGCTGGAGGTGGACTACTTTGGTCTGAACCACTTCGGCTGGTTTACCCGCGTGCGGGTGGACGGCGAGGACAAGCTGCCGGAACTGCGTCGGCATATCGCGAGGTTCGGCCTGCTGACGGAAGATGCGGCCAAAACCGATCCGCAGCACTCGGATCCGTCGTGGGTGAAAACCTGGCGCAACATCAAGCCCATCATGGATAACTTCCCGGAATATCTGCCAAACCCCTATCTGCAGTACTACCTGATGCCAAACCAGATTGTGGAGCATCAGAACCCGGACTATACCCGCGCGAACGAAGTGATGAACGGGCGTGAGAAAAAGCTGTTTGCCGCCGCAGAAGAGTATAAGCGTACCGGGATTTTACCGGATGCCTTCCACGTGGGCGTCCACGGCGAGTTTATTGTCGATGTCGCCTGCTCGCTGGCATTTAACCTGCGTCAGCGTCATCTGGTAATGGTGGAAAACCGCGGGGCGATAACCAATCTGCCGTACGACGCGGTGGTGGAAGTCCCGGCCTACATCACCTCTGAAGGGCCAGAGCCTATCCGCGTGGGTCGGGTCCCGCTGTTCCATCAGACGCTGCTACAGCAGCAGCTCGCCTCTGAACAGCTGCTGGTGGAAGCGACCATTGAAGGCAGCTACGAAAAAGCACTGCAGGCGTTCACCCTGAACCGCACCGTGCCCACCATGGAGCACGCAAAAGCGATTCTTGATGAGATGATTGACGCCAACCGTGACTACTGGCCTGCGCTGCAAAAAGCCTGGCAGAACGGTGAAGCGGTGAAAAAATAGGGTCGTGCTCGCGAGTTGAACGTGGTTTGCTTGTCGGTGTCAGAAAAAACACCGACAATCCTTTTTTACGGAAAAGAATGGAGGCAACCCATGTCCACCTCATATTTTGTCGCCGCCGACTGGCTGATTGAGCACGGTGACGATCCGGAAGTACAGATTATTGACGCGCGTATGGCACCTGCCGGGCAGGAACACCTTCGCGATATGGTCGCAGAATACCGCGCAGGGCATTTGCCGGGCGCGGTATTTTTTGATATTGAAGCCCTGTCCGACCATAACTCCCCTCTCCCGCACATGCTGCCGCGTCCGGAAGCATTCTCCGTGGCGATGCGCGAACTTGGCGTCAATCGTGACAAACACCTCGTGGTTTACGATGAAGGTAATCTCTTCTCCGCACCGCGCGCCTGGTGGATGCTGAAAAACTTTGGCGTGGAGAAAGTCTCAATTCTTGCAGGCGGCCTCGCGGGCTGGAAGCGTGATGAACTGCCATTACAGCAGGGCGACGTGACGCTGCCGGAAGGCGAGTTCGACGCGACGTTTGATGCGCATCAGGTAAAACGTCTGACCGACGTGCTGGTGGTCAGCCATGAAAAAACGGCGCAAATTGTCGATGCCCGCCCTGCAGCGCGCTTTAACGCCCAGGCGGATGAACCGCGTCCGGGGCTGAAGCGCGGCCATATTCCCGGCGCGTTGAATGTGCCGTGGGGCGATCTGGTGTTTGAAGGTGAATTAAAAACGACCGATGAGCTGCGCGCTATTTTTGATCGTCAGGGCGTGGATTTGCATCGTCCCGTTATTGCCAGCTGCGGGTCCGGCGTCACGGCCTGCGTGGTGATTCTGGCGCTCGCCACACTCGGTGTAAACGACGTGACGCTCTATGATGGCGCCTGGAGTGAATGGGGTGCACGAGACGATTTGCCCGTTGAACCGGCCAAATAATGGATAACCGTCTGGCCACGCTGTTAACGCGCGGGGCGTCACTGACCCGCGCAGAATATCGCGTGCTGGCCCACCTGACAGAGCATCCTCTGCTGGTGGGCAATATTACGGTGCGCGAACTGGCGCAGGCGACGTTCGTCTCAACCGCTACCATTATGCGTCTGTGTCAGAAATTAGGCTTCAGCGGTTTCAGCGAATTTATCTGGCACTGCAAACAGCTGTTAACCGAGACGCCGTATATCGCCGCACAGGCACAACAGCGCCCGGAACTGCCGGCGCTTTTCAGTCAATTTATCGCGAACTATCAGCAAACCTTTCAGTGGGTAACGCAGGAGAAGCGCGCGCAATTTTCGACGTTACTGCGCCAGAAAGAGAGCTTCTTTCTTTATGGCGCCGGCTTCTCTTATCTCTTCGCCGAGTACCTCACCAAGAAATTGCAGGTGCTGGGCAAAACGGCGTTTATTTCCGGGCCGGGGGATAGCCGGAACATTTTCCTCAGCAACGCTGCGCGGTATCAGGTGTTTATCGCCGTCTCACGCAGCGGTGAAACCGAACAGGTGCTGGATAAAGCGCGAATCGCGAAAAACGTGGGTATGACGGTCGTGGCTTTTACGCGCGCTTCGGCCAATACGCTGGCGGGAATGGCAGATTTGCACTTTGCCTTATATGACGAGGCGGTACATTACGCCGCAGAAGCCGCTGGCGTGACGTCGTTTGAGTCGAATCTGGTCCTGCTGATGGATTTACTGCTGCTGGAAGCGACGGGGTGAAAAATCACCCCGCGTAATCAGATAATGCGGGTGGTTTTGAGATCGCGCAGGAATCCGCCCCAGCGACGCTCGTAAAACGGCGTGATGTGCTCGGTAATAAAGTGGCTGATGCCCTTCTCATCCTTCTTCACCTGACAGATATCGATCGGCTCATCACCCGGCAGCGTATCGGTGGCAACACTGCCCGCAGCCTGAATAATCTCCTCGATATCGCCGTCTGCTTCAATGCCAATCAGCAGTACCGGCTGTTCATCCGTGCTCTCTTTAACAGAGCAGAGGAACGCGCGCCTCACGGGTTTGAGGGTTTTGAACAGCGTGGTCAGCGAATCAATCATCTGCGCAGGGGGTTCGGCTACGTCAGACAACAGCAGCGTTTCGCCCCCTTCCAGCACTTCCTGCGTACTGAGCGGGTTGCCCTCCTCGCCAATCAGATGGTTGATTTCACGCGGGGTGAACTCTTTCCCGGTTGGCAGTTTGGCGTTGAGGAACAAGGTCTGGCCCAGCGTCATTTCGAAGAGAGTGCGCACCGGCATCACCACGAACGCCTGCTCGTCTTCAACAGCCTGCTGCAGCGCTTCCAGCGAGGTGAAGAACGGGATCACCGACGTGCCGTCGTCTTTCTCCCAGTGGAGCAGGTCCAGCGCGCTGTCTTCAACAACCTGTTCGCCTTCCGCTGCGGTACCCGGAACCCAGACGGTGGACTCCAGCAACGTGCGGAAAAATGCCGGACGGTGGGCGGGCTCGGTCGCCGCCTGTTCCAGCAGAGTTTCTAATTCGTTTTTCGTTTCAGACATAGTTTGGCTACTTCAACATAATGTCGGCTGGCGCAAGGCTCACAGGCCTACAGGCCTACAAAACCGTAGGCCCGGACAAGCACAGTGCCGCCGGACAAAGACAATTACTCGGCAGTCAGCAGGTTCGCGATAGTACGCACGCCCAGTCCCGTTGCCCCTGCAGACCACTGCTCAACGGCCGCTTTACGGTAGGTTGCGGAGCAGTCGATATGCAGCCAGCCTTCGTGATAGTTCTCAACGAAGTGAGACAGGAAGCCGGCCGCCGTGCTCGCACCCGCCGGATAGGCTGCGCTCGCGGTGTTGTTCAGTTCGGCGAAGTTAGACGGCAACTGGCTGCGGTGGAATTCGGCCAGCGGCAGACGCCAGAACGGTTCGTTCTCCGCGGCCGCGCTTGCCAGCAGACGGGCTGCCAGTTTGTCGTCAAAGCTAAACAGCGCATGGTAGTCGTTGCCCAGCGCGGTTTTCGCCGCACCGGTCAGGGTCGCCATGTCGATAATCAGCTCTGGCTTCTGCGCAGACGCGTCGATGAGACCATCGGCCAGCACCAGACGACCTTCCGCATCGGTGTTCATCACTTCCACGTTTTTACCGTTACGGTAGCGAATGATGTCGCCGAGCTTAAAGGCATTACCGCTCACCATGTTGTCCGCACAGCACAGGTAAAGCTTCACGCGCTTGTTCAGACCGCGCGTAATGGCAAACGCCAGCGCGCCGGTGATGGTTGCCGCGCCGCCCATATCGGACTTCATGGAGTCCATGAACGCGCTCTGCTTCAGGCTGTAACCGCCGGTATCGAACGTGATGCCTTTCCCGACCAGGCAGGCAAATACCGGTGCTGCTTTATCACCGGTTGGGTTGTAATCCAGCGCCAGCAATACCGGAGGACGCTCGGAACCGCGACCCACGGTGTGGATCCCCATATAGTTCTGCTCGCGCAGGTCTTCACCTTTGGTGATGCGGTAAGACATTTTGTCGCCCGCCACGCCGCACAGCAGGTCAACGGCGCGCTGCGCAAGTTGTTCAGGACCCAGCTCTTCTGCCGGGGCGTTAATGGTATCGCGCACCCAGTCGATAATGGTCAGACGGCTTTCCAGCTCTTTCTGACCCGCTTCGTCGAGCGTCGCCCACTCGATTTTACGGCTGCCTTTCGGTCCTTTGTAACCCGCCCAGAATGCCCAGCTGCGGTCGATATCCCAGCCTTCGCCGTCAAGGGTGACATGTTTAATGCCCAGACCATCAATTTTGCGCGCCGCGCGCTGGATCAGACCCAAATCATCGTTGCCAGTCAGGTGCAGGGTAATACCGTCGTTGTTGATACTGTAGGTGGCTTTCTCGCCCCAGCGCGCGTCAGCAGGCTGATTCGAGATCGTAATCTTCATCGCTTCGGTCATTTTATTTATCCTTATTAGCAAACGGGCCGCCTGAAGGCAGCCCGTAAGGTGATTTATTCTGCTTCATCTAACCAGACTAACAGAATCGCCTCCAGAATTTTTTCATTGGATGCGTTTGGATCGTCGTCAAAATCGTCTAAATCGCAGATCCACTGATGCATATCGGTGAAGCGTACGGTTTTAGGATCGAGATCCGGGTTAGCGTCGTAGAGCGCTTCGCCGATTTCACGGCTGTCAGTCCACTTCAGTCCCATATCAGTGCTCGCGTGCGTGGTTGATGGTGTAGCGTGGGAATTCCACGACCAGATCTTCATCGGTCACCAGAGCCTGGCAGCTCAAACGGCTGTCTGGCTCCAGACCCCATGCTTTATCCAGCATGTCGTCTTCATCTTCGGTGCTCTCGGCCAGAGAGTCAAAACCTTCACGCACGATGCAGTGGCAGGTTGTGCAGGCACAGGATTTTTCACAGGCGTGTTCCACTTCGATACCGTTACGCAGGGCAACATCGAGAATGGTCTCACCGGTCTTCGCTTCCAGAACAGCACCATCCGGACAGAGGTCCGCATGAGGCAAAATAACAATCTTTGGCATATTAAACCTCGTCCACGGACTGGCCTTTCAGCGCGACGCGGACAGATTTGTCCATGCGGCGAGCAGCAAAGTCCTGGGTTTGTTTATCAACGTTTTTAATGGCTTCTTCTATTGCATCAGCATCATTGCCTTCGGCCACTGCGCTTAAGCGCGCGGCAGCCTCGTCAATCACCTGACGCTCAGCGGCGCTTAACAGCGCGGCGTCGGCAGCGAGCGCACCGTTCAGACTTTCCAGCACGCGTGCGGCTTCAACTTTCTGTTCTGCCAGCATACGCGCCTTCACATCCTGTTCGGCGTAGCTCATTGAATCCTGAATCATGGAGGCGATCTCACCATCGGTCAGGCCGTAGGACGGCTTCACCTGGATAGACGACTCAACGCCGGTGGATTTCTCCATCGCCGTGACGCTCAGCAGGCCGTCCGCATCCACCTGGAAGGTAACGCGAATATGCGCACCGCCCGCAGGCAGCGCAGGAATACCGCGCAGCGCAAAGCGCGCCAGTGAACGACAGTCCTGCACCAGCTCGCGCTCGCCCTGCATCACATGGATGGACATCGCGGTCTGGCCGTCTTTGAAGGTGGTGAATTCCTGCGCGCGCGCCACCGGAATGGTGGTGTTACGCGGAATGACTTTCTCCACCAGTCCCCCCATGGTTTCTAAACCCAGGGAGAGCGGAATAACATCCAGCAGCAACATCTCGCTGTCCGGCTTGTTGCCGACCAGAATATCCGCCTGGATAGCCGCGCCCACGGCAACCACTTTATCCGGGTCGATGGACGTCAGCGGCGTGCGGCCAAAGAATTCACCCACCCGTTCACGCACCAGTGGTACGCGCGTGGAGCCGCCAACCATGACCACTTCCAGCACCTCGTCAGCCTCAACGCCCGCATCTTTCAGTGCGCGACGGCAGGCCAGCAGAGTGCGTTTCACCAAAGGCGCGATCAGGTCGTTAAACTGTTCCCGGGTGATTTCCCCCTGCCAGCCCGCCACGTTGACGGTGACAGACTGCGCATCGCTCAGCGCGATTTTCGCGTCGATGGCCACGTCCAGCAGTTCACGCTGCACGCGTGCATCGCTGCGATCGGGAATACCCGCCTGCTCGCGAATGAAATCGGCCAGCAGATGGTCGAAGTCATCGCCACCCAGCGCAGAATCACCGCCGGTAGCCAGCACTTCAAACACCCCACGGCTTAAGCGCAGGATAGAGATATCAAAGGTCCCGCCCCCCAGATCGTAAACCGCAATCACCCCTTCCTGACCGGAGTCCAGGCCGTAGGCAATGGCGGCCGCCGTCGGTTCGTTCAGCAGGCGCAGAACGTGCAGTCCCGCCAGACGCGCCGCGTCTTTGGTGCCCTGACGCTGTGCATCATCAAAGTAGGCCGGAACGGTAATGACCACGCCATCGAGATCGCCGCCGAGCGTTGCCGTAGCACGCGCCGCCAGCGCTTTGAGGATATCAGCAGAAACGCGGATCGGGTTCAGCAGCCCCGCTGCCGTGGCAATCATTGGCAGGCCGTTTTCACTGGCCTGCAGCTGATACGGCAGATGCGGATAACGGGTCTGAATATCGGCGAGGGAGCGGCCCATCATGCGTTTTACGGAACTGATGGTGTTCGCCGGATCGCGCGCGGCGTTCGCGCGTGCGTCGTAGCCAACCGCGTGGCCCTGCTGTTGGTAGTGGACCACGGAAGGCAGCAGATGACGGCCCTGCTCGTCAGCCAGCGTTTCCGCCTGGCCGCTTCGCACGGTCGCCACGAGAGAATTGGTGGTGCCCAGATCAATACCTACCGCCAGACGACGCTGGTGCGGTGCGGCACTTAAGCCAGGCTCACTAATTTGTAATAAGGCCATAATTGCTTCCGAAATTAAAAATCGAGCAGCTTTTCTTCGAGTTGTTCAGCACTGCTTCGCAGTTTATCGAGAAAACGGAGTTTGCGCACAGTGTCTGCCGCCACATCCCAGGTCTCGTTGTTCAGTTGCTCCACCATCAGTTGATGGCGGGTATCGAACATGCCTTTTACGCGCTTGATGAAGCTTTCCAGACGCGCTTCATCTTTGGCCTGTTCAATCTCATCCAGCTCTTCACGCAGTTCCAGCTGTTCCATCAAAAACGCCGTATCACGCACGGTGTGCTGTTCACTCGCCAGATCAAAGCCATGAAGCGAGAGCAGATACTCAGCGCGAGACAGTGGATGGCGCAGCGTCTGCCAGGCCTGATTGATGGTCGCAGATTGCGATACCGCAGCCAATTGCTCTGACTGAGTACCACTGGCGAATTTATCCGGATGATACTGACGCTGCAGATCCTGGAAGCGGATCGTCAGCGCCTGCAGATCAATCGGGTATTGAGCGGGTAGTCCGAAGAGAGTGAAGTAATCCATAACAATCTCAGGGGTAGCCTGTTAGAACAAACCCCACGCACAGGAGTCCTGCGGTGGGGTTTCGGATGACGCGCGGTTAAACGTGGAAGCTTTCGCCGCAACCACACTCGTCTTTGACGTTCGGGTTCGTGAATTTGAACCCTTCGTTCAGGCCTTCTTTTACAAAGTCCAGCTGAGTGCCATTGAGGAATTGCAGGCTTTTGCCATCGACCACCACCTTCACGCCCTTGTCTTCAAACACGGTGTCATCAGACGCCGGTTCGTCAACAAACTCCAGTACGTAAGCCATACCAGAACAGCCGGAGGTACGTACGCCCAGTCGCAGGCCAAAGCCTTTACCACGGTTCGCCAGAAAAGAGCTTACTCGCGCGGCAGCGCTGTCGCTAAGGGTAATCGACATACTCAAACCTCAATTATTTTGCTTCACGTTTGCTTTTGTAATCCGCAATGGCGGCTTTGATCGCGTCTTCTGCCAGGATAGAACAGTGAATTTTCACGGGTGGCAGTTCGAGTTCTTCAGCAATATCCGTGTTCTTGATTGCCTGTGCTTCGTCCAGAGACTTGCCCTTCACCCATTCGGTGACCAGGGAGCTGGAGGCGATAGCAGAACCGCAGCCGTAGGTCTTGAAGCGCGCGTCTTCAATGATACCTTCATTGTTGACTTTAATCTGCAGCTTCATCACGTCGCCACACGCTGGCGCACCGACCATACCGCTACCTACGCTTTCGTCGCTGTTGTCAAAAGAGCCAACGTTGCGCGGGTTCTCGTAATGATCAATAACTTTTTCGCTGTATGCCATGTTGAATTCTCCTTATGTACCGATTAGTGATGTGACCATTCAATGCTGTTCAGATCCACGCCCTGCTTGAACATTTCCCACAGTGGAGAAAGGTCACGCAGACGACCGATGGAGTTGCGAACCAGCTTGATGGTGTAGTCAATCTCTTCTTCGGTAGTGAAACGACCTAAAGAGAAACGGATAGAGCTGTGTGCCAGCTCGTCAGTCATGCCCAGTGCGCGCAGCACGTAGGATGGCTCCAGGCTTGCAGACGTACAGGCAGAACCGGAAGAAACCGCCAGGTCTTTCAGCGCCATAATCAGCGATTCACCTTCAACATAGTTGAAGCTGACGTTGAGAATGTTTGGTGCGCCCTGTTCGAGATCGCCGTTCAGATACACTTCTTCCATATCTTTCACGCCATCCCACAGACGGTTACGCAGCGTGCGCAGGCGCGCCATCTCGGTTTCCATCTCTTCTTTCGCAATACGGTAAGCTTCGCCCATACCCACGATCTGGTGAACAGGCAGCGTACCGGAACGCATACCGCGCTCGTGACCGCCACCGTGCATCTGTGCTTCGATGCGGATACGCGGTTTACGACGAACGTACAGTGCACCAATACCTTTCGGGCCATAGATTTTGTGGCCGGAGAAGGACATCAGGTCCACTTTCAGCTGGCTCAGATCGATAGGCAGTTTGCCCACGCTCTGGGTGGCGTCTACGTGGTAGATGATACCGCGCGCACGGCACATTTCGCCGATGGTCGCGATATCTTGCACAACGCCGATTTCGTTGTTTACGTGCATGATGGAAACCAGAATGGTGTCATCACGCATGGCCGCTTCGAGCTCTTTCAGGTCGATGATACCGTTGCTCTGTGGTGCCAGGTAAGTCACGTCGAAACCTTCACGCTCGAGCTGACGGCAGGTGTCCAGCACGGCTTTGTGTTCGGTTTTGCTGGTGATGATGTGCTTGCCTTTTTTCTGATAAAAGTTGGCCGCACCTTTGATCGCCAGGTTATCGGATTCGGTCGCACCGGAGGTGAATACAATCTCACGCGGATCGGCACCTACCAGGTCAGCAATCTGATTACGGGCGATATCTACCGCCTCTTCAGCATGCCAGCCAAAACGGTGTGAACGGGAAGCTGGGTTACCAAAGTTTCCGTCCAGGGTCAGACACTGCATCATTTTCTCGGCAACACGCGGGTCCACCGGCGTGGTTGCGGAGTAGTCGAGATAAATCGGTAATTTCATTGCTCTATAAACTCCGTACATCGCTTCAATGCAAGGAATCAGGCAACCGGCTGGATGTACGACCGAGTACACGGAGCGAGCGAACGCTCCGGCCTGATTCTGAAATACTTATCTTTTTATTACGCGCGTAATTTGACGTCGATCGCGTCCTGCCCGCGAGTGCTGCGTTGGGAGTCCTGGCTGTGCTGACGGCCAGAGACATCCAGAACTTCCTGGTTATTTACCAGTTCACCTAAGGTGATGTTGTTCAGGAAGCCGGTCAGACGATCGCTCAGGTCGCGCCACAGCGCGTGGGTCAGGCACTTATCGCCGCCCTGGCAGCCGCCTTTACCCTGGCAACGGGTCGCATCAACGGATTCGTCAACGGCACTGATCACTTCGCCAACTGCAATACTGCCCGCGTCTTTACCCAGCAGATAACCGCCGCCTGGGCCACGAACGCTGGAAACCAGTCCATTTTTACGCAGTCTGGAGAACAGCTGCTCCAGATAGGAGAGGGAGATCCCTTGTCGTTCAGAAATATCAGCCAACGGAACCGGGCCCGCTTCGGAGTTGAGCGCAACGTCCAGCATCGCGGTCACGGCATAACGCCCTTTAGATGTCAGTCTCATGTCTTACTTAACCTCAAACTCGCCCCTGCCCGGGGTTTTTTATAGTAAAATGGGGGTATTGCATAGCAGGGCCAAGTCTGACATTCCTGACTAAAATGGTCAACTATTTACTTGACTGTTTTAGTCAGGTATTTAACCTTCCGTGCCGTATCACCAGGATGGGCACTACTCTTTATTCTTTTGCTCAATCGACGCCAGGATCCCGCGCAGAATGTTCAATTCCTGGCTTTCCGGACGCGCACGGGTAAACAGGCGCCGCAGCTTGTTCATTACCTGCCCCGGGTGACCTTCACGGATGAAACCGGTAGAGAGCAGGGTCTGCTCCAGGTGACCATAGAAGCGCTCCAGATCGTCCACCAGCGGGTAGACGGCCTCTTCCTGCGGCTCTGCCGTTGCTTTTTCCTGCGTCGCCAGCCACGCCATACGCACTTCATAGGCAATCACCTGAACGGCCATTGCCAGGTTCAGGGAGCTATATTCCGGGTTAGCGGCAATGGCCACGTGGTAATGGCACTTCTGCAGTTCATCGTTGGTCAGGCCCACGCGTTCACGGCCAAATACCAGCGCTACAGGAGCCTGTTCGGCTTCAGAGACGCTTTTCAGACCGCATTCACGCGGATCCAGCATCGGCCACGGCAGTGTACGGGAGCGGGCGCTGGTCCCGACCACCAGACTGCACCCTGCCAGGGCTTCGTCCAGAGTATCAACGATCTGCGCGTTACCAATGACATCGCTGGCGCCCGCAGCCAGAGCGATAGCCTGTGAGTCGGGTTTCACCAGTGGGTTAACCAGCCACAGGTTCGTTAAGCCCATGGTTTTCATAGCGCGGGCTACGGAGCCCATATTGCCAGTGTGCGATGTCTCGACCAGCACGATTCGAATGTTTTGCAGCATAGTTTTAATGTCTGGATTCTGTGTCTGAAGAATATTCGGCCATATTATCATAAACGAGAGACATATTCCGATCTCGCTGCTATACTCTGCGCCGATTTTCCCGTTCTTTAACATCCAGTGAGAGAGACCGATGCATCCGATGCTGACCATCGCCGTGCGCGCAGCGCGCAAGGCGGGTAATGTAATTGCCAAACACTACGAAACGCCAGATTCTGTTGAAACCAGCCAGAAAGGCAGCAATGATTTCGTAACCAACGTCGATAAAGCCGCTGAAGCGATTATTATCGATACCATCCGCAAATCTTACCCGCAGCACACCATCATCACCGAAGAAAGCGGTGAACTTGAAGGTACCGATCAGGATGTTCAATGGGTTATCGATCCACTGGATGGCACCACCAACTTCGTCAAACGTCTGCCACACTTCTCCGTGTCTATCGCTGTACGCATTAAAGGCCGTACTGAAGTCGCTGTGGTTTACGATCCAATGCGTAACGAACTGTTCACCGCAACCCGCGGTCAGGGCGCGCAGCTGAACGGCTACCGTCTGCGCTGCAGCAATGCACGCGACCTCGACGGTACCATTCTGGCGACCGGCTTCCCGTTCAAGGCGAAGCAGCACGCAACCACTTACATGAATATTCTGGGCAAACTGTTCACCGAATGCGCTGACTTCCGTCGCACCGGTTCTGCCGCGCTGGACCTGGCCTATGTGGCTACCGGTCGCGTTGACGGTTACTTTGAGCTGTCACTGAAGCCGTGGGATTTTGCAGCGGGCGAGCTGATCGCGCGTGAATCAGGCGCCATTGTTTGCGATTTCACTGGCGGCCACAACCATCTGACGACCGGCAACATCGTTGCAGGTAACCCACGTGTTGTTAAAGCCATGCTGGCAAACATGCGTGATGAGCTGAGCGACGCGCTGAAGCGTTAATCCAGCCTGCGGTGCCCTCTCCCGCCGGGAAAGGGCACCATGCTGTACCTGACTAAAACGGCCTTAATCCCCTTCCCACCGGCACCGCGCTCATCCACATCGTTACCGCAGCCACCAGCAGAATCATCCCGCCCGCCAGCGCGAGCGTTGTCCATCCGACCTGCCGCCACAGCACCGGCGTTTTATTGCCGCTGAGTTTGACCGCCAGTTGACGGAAACTATGCACCAGCAGTGCCAGTGACGAAATCGTGAGTGACGTCCCGGCCGCCATGGCCAATGCCGAGAGCATTCCCCAGCCAAATACACCCATCACCTTACTGAACAGCAGCACCATGATTGCCCCTGAACACGGACGCATGCCCATTGAGAGCACAACCATCAGCCGCGCTCGCCAGTCATCACCGTTCTGCAGCTGCGCCTGGGTCGGCAGATGCTGATGTCCACAGCCGCAGTTCGCAGTGTGTTCATGGTGCGGCGTAAAAGCCCTGAACTGGGGTTTGTGCAGCAAAGCCCGCAATTTTTTCAGTGCCCGCCAGCACAGGAGCAGACCCAGCACACCGACCAGCGCGTAACTCCCCTTCTCCAGCCAGAAACTGCTGATATGCAGCTGACGAGCAGGAAGGCGTAATAACGACAGGACGACCACCACCAGCACAATCGCCACGCCGCCCTGAAGTAGCGAAGATGCGAGGGTCAACCCAATGCTTGATTTGAGCCTGGAGGGATGGGTCGCAAGCCAGGTCGCGATCACGATTTTGCCGTGTCCCGGCCCCAGCGCATGCAGGACACCGTAGAGAAAACTGAAGGCCAGAAGAGAACCGCCTGCCTTCGTCGGGTTTTCCGCCACCGCCTTCAGTAAGCCGCTCATCTGCTGGTTGACCTCGCGCTGCCAGACAATGCTTTTCATCATCACCTGCGGCCAGGCGTGCCATAGCCACAATGCGCCGCACACGGCCAGCAGCAAAAAGAGCGCCAGCGGCCAGAGATGAAGCCAGCGGCGTGATTTTCGTGCCGGAGATGCGATCACTGACATTGCAACGTCACCTGCTGTGCGAACTGTTTACCCAACTCCATGTCTTCGGGTGGTGCATCTTCTTTATCGAGAGAGACCGCAAAATTGAGCGTCTCTTCGCTCGGTTTTGGCGTGTGCATTGCCATCGTGCAGGCTTTTTGCAGGGCTGCCGGTAGCGTCACATCACTCTCCTCTGCGTAATGCATATCGACATAGTAAGTGGGATCAAAGGTGGAAAACGTATAGGTCTGCCCAGCCAGCGGCTGCGGATGCGCCAGCGGCAGGACAAACGTCAGTACCGCCTGATGTCCGTCGCGGGTCATGCCATATTCCGTCGGCCTATTCATAAATTTCACTTTTTGTCCGTTGTGCCAGAACTCGGTGAAATAGTGCTGACCAAGCACGTTGGCCATTACTTCCGACGCCAGCTTTTTCCAGATTTCATCCCCGGGTTTTGCATTCCCGGCATCGTACAGCAGGTCAGCCGAGGTGATTTCATCCATCGTCCAGCGCATTTTCAGGCCACTGAGCTGCGTTCCGTCCGTTACCAGCTCGGTTTTCAGGCTGATAAAACTGTGAGGATGCGCGACGACAGCAAAGGGGATCACCGTCAAAAATAACGCCATTGCGCTTTGTTTAACTGTTTGCATCAATTCCTCACGTCATAAATTCTGTGATGTTCGCCAGCAATCCTGAGTGAAAGGCCTGCCGGCGCGCTTTTCAGCGCCCATCCTTTAGCTATTCTTATCAAACATTCCCACTGGATACCCGACAGATGATGACGACGCTTGAAATTCCATCTGTGCTTTCCAGTTCGCAGCGCCGCTGCCAGGTGCTTTTAATGCTTTACCTGCCCGATGCTGCCGTTACCGCACAGAGCATTATCGCTGCCAATGGCGTGGACGACGCTATGGCACGGCAAGATATAGCCGAGACGCGCGATGAAATCCAGCGCTATCACCGGCTCGACATCGTCACGTACCATGACGGTAGCTACCGGATTGAAGGCTCAGCCCTGAATCAACGTTTATGCCTGTTGCACTGGCTGCGCAGGGCTATGCGGCTGTGTCCGCAATTCGTTTCGCATCAGTTTACCCCCGCGCTGAAAACCGCGCTTAAACAGCAGGGCATTGCCCGGCCTCTCTATGACGATACCAACCTGCGGGCGTTGATCAGCTTCTGCTCGCGCAAGCTTCAGCGCCCGTTTGATTGCCGGGACGTACAGTTTTTACAGCTCTATCTGCAGTATTGCCTGATGCAGCATCATCTGGGGAATACCCCGCAGTTTTCATCGGTGCAGCGTAACTGGACGCAATCAAGAGGGGAATATTTCACCGCTCAGGAGATTGTTCGTCACTGGAAACGCCGTGTGCCACAAGGGACCCACAGCGATGAACAACTGTTTCTTGCACTGCTGTTTATGATGCTGCGCACCCCTGACCCTGTGCTTGATAAGCATCAGCAGGATCAGCGCCTGCGTCGGGCAATTGTGCGCATGGTCGCCCGTTTTCGGGCGCAAACCGGGATGAACTTCAGCGATGAACAGGGGCTGACCGACCAGCTTTATATTCATCTGGCCCAGGCGCTGGACCGTTCGCTGTTTGAGATAGGCATCGACAATAGCCTGCCGGAAGAGATCCATCGTCTCTACCCCCGCCTGTTACGCACCACCAAAGAGGCGTTGTTTGAGCTGGAAGCGGAATTCGGGCTGCGTTTTTCTGATGAAGAGATGAGCCTGGTGGCGGTCATTTTCGGCGCCTGGCTGATGCAGGAGACCGATCTGCATGAGAAGCAGGTGGTGTTATTGACGGGAG
Source organism: Enterobacter cloacae complex sp. FDA-CDC-AR_0132 (assembly GCF_003010695.1). NCBI lineage: Bacteria > Pseudomonadati > Pseudomonadota > Gammaproteobacteria > Enterobacterales > Enterobacteriaceae > Enterobacter > Enterobacter cloacae complex sp. FDA-CDC-AR_0132. The sequence continues at coordinate 434,328 of NZ_CP027618.1, forward strand.
AGGATAAATCCTGTGAGGACGTGATAGAGCAGCAACTGCGCGAATTGACGTTGCTGCCGCTCAACATTCGATATCAGACACTGCAGGCCTATCAGAAAGAGGGGGCACCGCGCGAAGCGGCGCTGGTCATCACCCCTTATCCGACCGCCCTGCCCCTGTTCTCACCACCGCTGATCCACGCCGTTGAGACGCTGAACACGCAGCAGCAAGAACATATTCGCGCCATGCTGGAATCGTAGCTACGCGCGCGCGGCGACTTTAGGACGAACGAACATCGCCGGTAGGGCGACAAGCGCCATGACCCAGAAGACCCCGTGTCCCAGATGCTGGTAAAGGAAGCCCGCAAAGACCGTCATCACCGCAATGCTGCCGCCCATCGCCACTGCCGAATAAACCGACTGCAACCGAATGACATCCCCGCCTTCACGCGCGGCGATATAGCGCATAGCCGCCAGGTGACATACCGTGAAGGTGCCGCAGTGCAGAATTTGCGCCACGATCAGCCACGGCAGCTCCGTCGTCCAGCCCATAATGCCCCACCGTACGACACCACAGACAGCAGAAAGCAGGAGCAGATCGCGCGCGCCGAAGCGCCGGAACAGCTTTTTGCTCAGCGCGAAGATAATCACTTCAGCGACCACACCAAGCGACCACAGGTAACCCACTGCAGATGCGGAGTATCCTGCCCCCTGCCAGTAGATGGCGCTGAAACCATAGTACGCCGCGTGCGCGCCCTGCAGCAGACAGACGCAGGCCAGGAAACGCCAGCTTTGTGCCACCAGGCTTCGCCAGGCCGGCCAGCCGGCGCTTTCCTGATGACGGCTCTCACCTTGCGGCATTACCGATGGACGCAACAGCATCCCCAGCAGCATGGAGGCAATGCCGATACTCAGCAGCGCAAGGATCGCACGGTAATCGTAAAGGCTAACCAGTTTACCCACCAGTGCAGAGCCGATGACAAAGGCAATTGAGCCCCACAGCCGCACGCGGCCATAATCCATCGTTATCTGTTTTTGCCAGGTGTTTGCCAGGGCATCCGTCAGCGGAACCAGCGGCGAGAAAAAGAGGTTAAAACCGACCATCACCACCATCAGCCATGCAAACTGGTGGCTCACCCAGAAACAGGCGACAAAGACCAGCGTCAACAGCGCCAGAATGCGTACCGCCTTAATCAGCAAGGAGGGATCGCTGACGCGCGGTGCGATCAGCAGGCTTCCCAGGAAACGTGCCACCAGACCAGCGCCAAGCAGGATACCTATGGTCTCGGGCGTCAGGCCGATCCCCTTGAGCCAGACGCTCCAGAAAGGCAGAAAAATACCGTAGCTAAAGAAATAGGTGAAATAACTGAGCGCCAGCCAGCGCGTGGAATGCAAGACCATGAATCCCTCCCGAAATGGAGGCCATAGTCTGGCGAGAATACAAAAATTAAGCAAGTCGATAGTCTGCTATAAATTAACGAAAATTTAACATATTGTGCAGTCATCTGACTTATGGCAGGGAATGAAAATGTGTATTACGTTTAAATTACTCCACTTGCAGAGGTATTTCTGCCATGAACTCACTTCGCTATTTAGATTTCGGCCAGGCACGTCACCTGTTGCTGTTAATAGGTCGTATCGCGCTTGTCGTACTGTTTATTATCTTCGGCTATCCAAAACTGACGGGGTTTAGCGGGACCGTACAATATATGACGTCGCTGGGTACACCCATGCCCATGCTGGCGGCCATTATTGCGGTGGTAATGGAGGTGCCTGCCGCCATTCTGATCGTGCTGGGCTTTTTCACCCGCCCTGTTGCCGTACTCTTTGTATTTTACACGCTGGGTACCGCGATTATCGGCCACCACTACTGGGATATGACCGGTGATGCCGTCATGCCGAATATGATTAACTTCTACAAGAATATCAGTATTGCCGGAGCGTTTATTTTACTGGCGATAGTGGGACCGGGAGCCCTCTCCCTTGACCGGCGTTAACCCATAAAAAAAGGCCGCAATCGCGGCCTTTTTTATTTCTGCAAACAGAAAGATTAAGCGTATACCGGGAAGCGTGCGCAGATTTCCAGAACTTTACCTTTAACGCGCTCGATAACCGCTTCGTCATTGATATTGTCCAGAACGTCACACATCCAGCCTGCCAGCTCTTTCACTTCCGCTTCTTTAAAGCCGCGGCGAGTAACAGCCGGAGAACCGATACGGATACCGGAGGTCACGAACGGGCTCTTCGGATCGTTTGGCACGCTGTTTTTGTTCACGGTGATGTTGGCACGGCCAAGGGCAGCGTCAGCTTCTTTACCGGTCAGGTTTTTATCAACCAGGTCCAGCAGGAACAGGTGGTTCTCAGTACCACCGGAAACCACTTTGTAACCGCGGTTCAGGAAGACTTCCACCATCGCTTTGGCGTTTTTAGCAACCTGCTGCTGGTAAACTTTAAACTCTGGCTCCATCGCTTCTTTCAGCGCCACCGCTTTCGCCGCGATAACGTGCATCAGTGGGCCGCCCTGCGCGCTTGGGAATACGGCAGAGTTCAGCTTTTTGTACAGCTCTTCGTCGCCACCTTTTGCCAGAATCAAACCACCGCGTGGGCCCGCCAGGGTTTTGTGCGTGGTGGTGGTCACAACGTGAGCATGCGGAACCGGGTTCGGATAAACGCCTGCAGCAATCAGGCCGGCAACGTGCGCCATGTCAACGAACAGGTAAGCACCGATGCTGTCAGCGATTTCACGCATTTTTGCCCAGTCAACGATACCGGAGTAAGCAGAGAAACCGCCGATAATCATCTTCGGTTTGTGGGTCTGCGCCTGCTTCGCCATGTCTTCGTAGTCAATTTTACCGGACTCATCAATGCCGTAAGGAATGATGTTGTACAGTTTGCCTGAGAAGTTAACCGGAGAGCCGTGAGTCAGGTGGCCGCCTTGCGCCAGGTTCATACCCAGAACGGTATCGCCCGGTTGCAGCAGCGCGGTGTAGACCGCGAAGTTAGCCTGAGAGCCAGAGTGCGGCTGTACGTTAGCGTAGTCGGCGCCAAACAGTTCTTTAGCGCGATCGATGGCCAGTTGCTCAACGATATCAACGTACTCGCAACCGCCGTAGTAGCGTTTGCCCGGGTAACCTTCAGCGTATTTGTTGGTCAGCTGAGAACCCTGCGCCTGCATTACGCGCGGGCTGGTGTAGTTTTCGGAGGCGATCAGTTCGATGTGCTCTTCCTGACGTACTTTTTCCTGCTCCATAGCCTGCCACAGTTCGGCATCATAATCGGCAATGTTCATTTCACGCTTTAACATCCGCATCTCCTGACTCAGCTAACAATAAAATTTTGGCCTGAAAAGGCAGTCCTGTTGGACGACGGGCAACAGTATAACTGATTAGTTCTGTGATAACAGGTCTTGACAAACGATTTTACGCAAACGTTTTCCTACCCGCCACGCAAGGGTTTGAGGAATAAAGCCCTCATCATTTTCAACGGATTTCTTTTCAGGTTTGTGATGCATATTTTTCACGTTGCAAAGAACCATTTACAACGCAGGGGTATTTTTTATAAGATGCATTTAAAATACATCATTAAAAACACCACTGAAGGACGCTGCTATGCTCGACGCTCAAACCATCGCCACAGTTAAAGCCACTATTCCCCTGCTGGTCGAAACCGGCCCGAAACTCACCGCCCATTTCTACGATCGTATGTTTACGCATAACCCGGAGTTGAAAGAGATTTTCAACATGAGCAACCAGCGTAACGGCGATCAGCGCGAAGCCCTGTTCAACGCCATCGCAGCCTACGCCAGCAATATCGAAAACCTGGCGGCGTTGCTGCCTGCCGTGGAAAAAATTGCGCAGAAGCACACCAGCTTCCAGATCAAACCCGAGCAGTACAATATCGTCGGCGGCCATCTGCTGGCCACACTGGATGAGATGTTTAGCCCGGGCCAGGAGGTGCTGGATGCGTGGGGGAAAGCCTACGGCGTGCTGGCAAATGTGTTCATTAACCGTGAAGCACAGATCTACAGCGAAAACGCCAGTAAGGCAGGCGGCTGGGAAGGTACCCGCGCTTTCCGCATCGTCGAGAAAACGCCGCGCAGCCAGCTCATCACCAGTTTTGAGTTCGAGCCGGTGGATGGCAAGCCGGTCGCTGATTATCAGCCGGGGCAGTATCTGGGCGTGTGGCTGAAGCCTGAAGGTTTCCCGCACCAGGAGATTCGCCAGTACTCCCTGACCCGCAAACCAGACGGTAAACGTTATCGCATTGCCGTAAAACGCGAAGATGGTGGCCAGGTATCAAACTGGCTGCATAACGAGGCTAACGTGGGTGATGTGGTTCATCTGGCCGCGCCTGCGGGCGATTTCTTTATGGCGGTTGAGGCGAATACGCCGGTCACCTTGATCTCAGCCGGGGTGGGCCAGACGCCAATGCTGGCGATGCTCGATACCCTCGCTAAATCAAACCACAGCGCGCAGATAAACTGGTTCCACGCCGCCGAGAACGGTGAAGTGCACGCGTTTGCCGATGAAGTGAATGCGCTGGCTTCCTCTCTGCCACGCTTTACCGCCCATACCTGGTATCGTCTGCCGACGGATGCCGACCGTGCAGCCGCACGCTTTGACAGCGAAGGTCTCATGAATTTGAGTCAGCACGAAGGGGCATTCAGCGCGCCGGAGATGCAGTTTTACGTCTGCGGACCGGTAGCGTTTATGCAGTATGCCACGAAGCAGCTGGTGGAGTTGGGTGTGAATAAAGACAACATTCATTACGAATGTTTCGGGCCGCATAAAGTACTGTAATCGCCCGATGGCGCTACACTTTCCCGGCCGGTGAGTTTTGCAGGCCGGGTAAGCATAGCGCCACCCGGCTGAATCAGGAATCAGGTACTGACGATTAAATCGCGGCGTCGTCTTCTTCACCGGTACGGATACGGATCACGCGTGCCACATCAAAGACGAAGATTTTACCGTCGCCAATTTTGCCGGTCTGCGCCGTACGGATAATGGTATCCACACAGGTATCCACGATATCGTCGCTCACCACGATTTCAATTTTCACTTTTGGCAGAAAGTCCACCATGTACTCTGCGCCACGGTAAAGTTCGGTGTGGCCCTTCTGGCGACCAAAACCTTTCACTTCCGTCACTGTCATCCCGGTGATGCCCACTTCCGCCAGCGCTTCACGCACATCATCCAGTTTGAAAGGTTTAATAATCGCATCAATCTTTTTCATGGTGGGTCCTTAAACTCTTGCCTGTAAGCTGCTTCGTAATCGGTTGCTCACAGTATCATACTCATTCAGATTTTGCGGTACTACTCTTTAAAATCGTTTGCTTCCAGCTCATGGCGGGAGAGCAGCTTGTAGAACTCAGTACGGTTGCGCCCGGCCATACGCGCCGCATGGGTTACGTTGCCTTTGGTTATCTGCAGGAGCTTGCGCAGATAGTTCATTTCGAACTGATTACGCGCTTCTGCAAACGTCGGCAGCGCGGTGTTTTCCCCTTCCAGCGCCTGCTCCACCAGCGCGTCGCTAATGACGGGTGACGAGGTCAGCGCCACGCACTGTTCAATAACGTTCACCAGCTGGCGCACGTTGCCCGGCCAGCTTGCAGCCATCAGCCGTTTCATCGCATCGGTGGAAAACGCCCGGACAAAAGGCTTATGCCGATCGGCCGCCTGGCGCAAAAGATGGTTTGCCAGCAGCGGAATATCTTCCGCCCGCTCGGCCAGTGCCGGAATTTTCAGGTTCACCACGTTCAGACGGTAGTAGAGATCTTCACGAAACTCGTTGCGCGCCATGACTTTTGGTAAATCGCGGTGCGTGGCCGAAATGATACGCACGTTAATATCGATATCGCGGTTACTGCCGAGGGGGCGCACTTTTCGCTCCTGCAAAACACGCAGCAATTTGACCTGCAGCGGTGCCGGCATATCGCCAATCTCGTCCAGAAAAAGTGTGCCGCCTTCTGCCGCCTGGAAAAGCCCTTCCCGGCTGCTCACCGCCCCGGTGAACGCCCCGCGGGCATGACCAAACAGTTCAGACTCAAGCAGTTGTTCAGGGAGCGCACCACAGTTAATCGCGATAAAGGCGTTTTTGCTGCGCGGGCTGGCGTTATGGATAGCCTGGGCAAGGATCTCTTTCCCGGTACCGCTCTGGCCGTTAATCAGCACGCTAACGTCTGACTGTGCCACCATCCGGGCCTGTTCGAGCAGACGCAGCATAATCGGGCTGCGGGTGACGATAGACTCCCGCCACGCTTCATCATTCGACGGAGCCGCGTGCTCAAGCGCGCTGTCGATAGCCTTATAGAGGGCATCTTTATCTACCGGCTTGGTGAGGAAGCTGAATACCCCCTGCTGCGTCGCGGCAACGGCATCCGGAATCGATCCGTGCGCCGTCAGGATGATCACCGGCATGCCAGGCTGCTGCTTCTGGATCTCCGCGAACAGCTGCAGGCCATCCATTTCATCCATTCGCAGGTCGCTAATCACCAGATCAACCTTCTCGCGGCTCAGGACTTTCAGCCCCTCCTGCCCGCTTTCCGCCGTCACCACGCTGTAGCCTTCACTGACCAGACGCATCCCCAGCAGCTTTAACAGCCCCGGATCGTCATCCACCAGTAAGAGATGGGCAGGTTTTCGGCTTGTCATGGCTTCACATCCTCTTGTTTCTGCGCATCACCGTCTGGCGTCGCGGCTGACCCTTTTGGCGCGTCAGGCAGATAATTTCCGGCCGGTTTACGCGTCGAGAGCTGCCTTTCGATGTCGGTCAGGTTTTCAAGCTTGCGCGTCGTGGTATCCAGTTGAGCACGCAAGTGCTGCTCCTGCTGGCGCAGCGTATCAAGCTCGCTGTCGGTGGATTGCTGTAATTTGCTGTAGCGAAAACGCTCTTCAGACAACTGCAGTTGTAACGCCTGACCATCACGCCAGAGCTGATACACCGGGCGCACCTGCGCCGGAAGATTTCCGACAAACGTGTCCAGCCGCGTGACGTTGGTGCGACGCTCGACGGGGGTGATTTTCGCATCCGCGAGTAAAATTCCACGCTTGAACGCGTCCTGCCAGGTATCGTCATTGAGCATCGCCGCTTGCGAGCGCGCCTCGACCGGCGCCAGACGCTGAGCGCAATCTATTCCACGTAGCCAGAACAGCGGATTGCTCTCGACGTCATGCCCCGACAGATTCCAGATGTCGTCACAGCGGGTCGACAGAAAATCTGCCAGCTGATTATCTGGCCATTTATCTTGTTGTTTATCGCTAATCGCACTTTGCGGCACATGGGAAACACAGCCCGCCAGAAATAAACAGGGCAGGCTCAGGCGAAACATATTGCTGGAAAACACCGCGCGCACGGCGCGGGAAAAGACGTGTGACATACTCACCAGGCATAGATTCATTTCATTGATTTTTCCGGCTCAGGGGCAGTTCAATACGGAAGCAAACATCTGACCGTTCGTCCGTGGCAATTTTCAGCTCACCCTGCATGCGTCGTATGCAGTCCCGGGCAATACTCAGGCCCAGCCCACTTCCTTTTACCGCCCCTTTCCGCTGATGACTTCCCTGGAAAAAGGGTTCAAAGATCATGGTTTTTTCGTCATCAGGGATTGGAGTGCCGGTGTTAGCGACGTCAATAAACACCCGTGAACCATTCGTATAACTTCGGATATAAATGTTACCGGATTCAGTACCATAGTGCACCGCATTGGAGTAAAGATTATCCAGAACGCTCATCAACAGCATCGGTTCCGCGAGGCAGGTTGGCTCACTGAGCTCCACCCCGGTATGCATCATTTTAGCTCTTGCTGGCAAGCTATGGGCGGAGATCACCATATCCACCAGCGGCGCAATATCGACGTTTTCCAGCACCACCGCGCCATCCGCCAGCTTGCGGTTGTAGTCCAGCAGTTGCTCAATCAGCTTTTGCAGATTGCGGCTGCTGGCATCCAGGATGTCGACAATCTCTTTCTGTTCGGGCGTAAGCGGCCCCGCCACTTCATCTGCCAGCAGTTCCGTTCCTTCGCGCATGCTGGCAAGCGGCGTTTTAAGCTCATGGGAAATATGACGCAAGAACTGATGGCGCTGGGATTCCAGCCATGCCAGACGTTCAGAAAGCCAGATAATGCGCTGGCCAACGGAGCGCAACTCGCGAGGACCTTTAAAGGCGACCGTATCCCCGAGAGACTTCCCCTCGCCCAGGCGGTTAATCATGCGCTGGATACCCTTCACCGGGCCGATGATCATGCGGGTAAAGAGCAGAACAAGACCGAGGCTGACGAGGAACAGCACCAGCGCCTGCCAGCCAAAGAACTGGCCACGTTCCGCAATCTCCTGCTGCAGCTGTTGCCCGCGCGAGAAGATAACCGTGCGGGTAGACTGCACCATCTCGGTATTGGCATTCGCAAAGGCTTCCAGACGGGCAGCCGCTGCGGCATCCGGGCCGCTGTTCTTACACTGCAGTTGCGCCAGATCGTTCAAATCCTGACGTAACGCCTGATAAAGCTTATCGTCCGGCAGCACCCCTGCATGGGCGTCCAGCATTTCACTGTAGCGTTTACGTTGATTCTGATAGACCTTTTCCAGAGTAGGATCGTCAAGCACGCAGTACTGCCGATAGCTGCGTTCCATCTCCAGCGCGGCGTTAGTCATCGCTTCACTGCGTCGGGCGTCGATCAGCGTCGTGCGGTTAGTCAGTGCCGCCTGCGCACTCAGCGCGTTGAGACTCTGCCACGCCTGCCATGCCAGGATCAGCAAAGGCAGCAGGATCAGCAGAAAGGCCATCATGACAAGCTGTCGCAGGGAACGAGGAAAAACGGGCCAGCGTTTCAACGCATTACTCTCTTTATCGGGGTTTGAGGAGAGCGTAACTGAGTCTGCCCTTCAGATACAACAAAGCCGGGTAAAAACCCGGCTTTGTCATGGAATGAGGCGGTGCCTAACTCGACGTTTCGCCCTGGCCTGATAAAGCAACGCTATGATCAGTAGTTGGACGGCAGGCACCTTTTTGTGCGTCATTCGAAGTTTATGTAGCACGTCCCGAAGGGGCTGACATAAGAAGGTGAATGAGCCACTGATTAATATTATGCAACACTCGTGCCATAATGCAAAACAATAAATTATCTTGTTGATATTTAACTATTTTATGCAATTATGCCGTTAATTGCCAGCTGAATGATTTCCAGGCTAAGTGTCGCTAAAAAGCAACACCTTAACGACAACCCATCACACTCTATACAATTCAATGAGTTAAATGTCTCCTTTTGGAGACACCACGAATAGCGGATTGTCGCGGTTTTGCGACAGGCACAAAAAAGCCCGGTGGCGTTTTCGCGCACCGGGCCTGCTGTGGGAGTAGCGGTACGCTTAACCTAGCTGTTTACGCGCATTACGGAAGATACGCATCCACGGGCTGTCCTCGCCCCAGTTTTCCGGGTGCCAGGAGTTGCTCACGGTACGGAACACACGTTCCGGGTGCGGCATCATAATGGTCGCACGACCGCTTTCGCTGGTCACCGCAGTGATACCGTTCACCGAACCGTTCGGGTTAGCCGGGTAGGATTCTGTCACCTTGCCGAAATTATCGACAAAGCGCAGCGCCACCAGGCCTTTGCTTTCAAGCTGAGCCAGATGAGCTGCATCGCGCACTTCAACCTGGCCTTCGCCATGGGAAACGGCGATTGGCATCTGAGACCCTACCATGCCCTGCAGCAGCAGAGACGGGCTTTGGGTCACTTCCACGAGGCTGAAACGCGCTTCAAAGCGGTCAGACTGGTTACGCACAAAGCGCGGCCAGGCTTCACTACCGGGGATCAGCTCGCGCAGGTTGGACATCATCTGACAGCCATTACATACGCCCAGCGCCAGCGTTTGCGGACGGTGGAAGAAGGTTTCAAACTCGTCGCGAACACGGCTGTTGAAGAGGATGGACTTCGCCCAACCCTCACCTGCCCCCAGCACGTCGCCGTAAGAGAAACCACCGCAGGCGACCAGCGCCTGGAAATCTTCCAGACCGGTACGCCCGGCCAGCAGGTCGCTCATGTGAACGTCGATGGCATCAAAGCCCGCACGGTAGAAGGCAGCAGCCATCTCAACGTGGGAGTTGACGCCCTGCTCACGCAGTACGGCCACTTTCGGACGCGCGCCGGTCGCAATGTACGGCGCGGCGATATCTTCGTTGATGTCGAAGGAGAGCTTCACGTTCAGGCCAGGATCGTTGTCGTTAGCCTTCGCGTTGTGTTCCTGATCGGCACACTCCGGGTTGTCACGCAGGCGCTGCATCTGCCAGGTGGTTTCAGCCCACCACATACGCAGGGTAGAACGGCTCTCGCTGAACACCGCGTGGCCATCCGCTTCAATGACAAAGCGGTCGCCCTGCACGGCTTTACCCAGATAATGCACGCAATCTGCCAGGCCGTGCTGAGCCAGTACGCTTTCAACCGCGTCACGATCTGCGGCACGCACCTGAATCACCGCGCCCAGCTCTTCGTTAAACAGCGCCGCCAGACGATCCTCGCCCAGCGTCGCGATGTTCGCTTCGACGCCGCAGTGGCCGGTGAAGGCCATCTCAGCCAGAGTAACCAGCAGGCCACCGTCGGAACGGTCGTGGTAGGCCAGCAGTTTACGCTGTGCCACCAGGGCCTGGATGGCGTCGTAGAAACCTTTTAACTGCGCCACATCACGCACATCTGCCGGCTTATCACCCAGCTGACGATAAACCTGCGCCAGCGCGGTCGCTCCCAGCGCGTTATGGCCTTTACCCAGGTCAATCAGCAGCAGGGCGTTATCTTCAGTCACCAGCTGTGGCGTCACGGTATGGCGCACGTCTTCTACGCGGGCAAACGCGGAGATGATCAGCGACAGCGGAGAGGTCATCTCGCGCTGCTCGTTACCCTCCTGCCAGCGGGTCTTCATCGACATGGAGTCTTTACCCACCGGAATGGTCAGGCCAAGTGCCGGGCAGAGCTCTTCACCCACCGCCTTCACGGCTTCATACAGGCCCGCATCTTCGCCCGGGTGGCCCGCTGCGGCCATCCAGTTCGCGGAAAGTTTGATACGTTTAATGTCGCCAATCTGCGTTGCGGCAATGTTGGTCAGTGCTTCACCAACGGCCAGACGAGCAGACGCGGCGAAGTCCAGCAGAGCGACCGGGGTACGTTCGCCCAGCGCCATCGCTTCACCGTAGAAGCTGTCGAGACTCGCGGTGGTGACGGCACAGTTAGCCACCGGGATCTGCCACGGGCCAACCATCTGATCGCGCGACACCATACCGGTCACGGTACGGTCGCCGATGGTGACCAGGAAGGTTTTCTCCGCCACGGCCGGCAGGTGCAGAACGCGATTGACCGCGTCAGCCACGGTAATACCCTGACGATCCAGCGCTTTGCCAGCTGCTTTACGGGTCTCAACGTCGCGGGTCATCTTCGGCGTTTTACCGAGCAGCACGTCCAGCGGCAGATCGATCGGCTGGTTGTCGAAATGGGTGTCGCTCAGGGACAGGTGCAGCGCTTCGGTCGCTTCACCGATGACGGCATACGGGGCACGCTCGCGGCGGCACAGCTCGTCAAACAGCGGCAGCTGATCGGCAGCGACGGCCAGAACATAACGTTCCTGGGATTCGTTACACCAGATTTCCAGCGGGCTCATGCCTGGCTCATCACTCAGGATGTCGCGCAGGTTGAAACGACCGCCACGACCACCGTCACTGACCAGCTCCGGCATGGCGTTGGACAGACCGCCCGCGCCTACGTCGTGAATAAAGAGGATGGGGTTGGCATCACCCAGCTGCCAGCAGCGGTCAATGACCTCCTGGCAACGGCGTTCCATCTCCGGGTTATCACGCTGTACGGATGCAAAATCGAGATCCGCATCAGACTGACCGGAGGTCATAGAGGAGGCAGCCCCGCCGCCCAGGCCGATGTTCATTGCCGGGCCACCCAGAACGATCAGCTTCGCACCAACTACGATCTCGCCTTTTTGCACGTGATCGGCGCGAATGTTACCGATCCCGCCAGCCAGCATGATCGGTTTGTGATAGCCGCGCAGCTCTTCGCCATTGTGGCTCTCCACTTTCTCTTCGTAGGTACGGAAGTAACCGTTCAGCGCAGGACGTCCAAATTCATTGTTGAACGCCGCCCCGCCCAGTGGGCCTTCGGTCATGATATCCAGCGCGGTCACAATACGTTCCGGCTTGCCGAAATCTTCTTCCCACGGCTGCTCAAAGCCCGGGATGCGCAGGTTGGAGACGGAGAAACCGACCAGACCGGCTTTTGGTTTAGCACCCCGTCCGGTTGCGCCTTCGTCGCGGATTTCCCCGCCAGACCCGGTCGCCGCACCAGGCCACGGCGAGATCGCCGTCGGGTGGTTATGCGTTTCGACTTTCATCAGGATATGCGCCGGCTCCTGATGGAAATCATAGCGCCCTGCTTCGCGATCGGCGAAGAAGCGGCCCACGTCAGAACCTTCCATCACCGCGGCGTTGTCTTTGTAGGCAGACAGCACGTGGTCAGGCGTTTTTTCCATGGTGTTTTTGATCATTTTGAACAGCGACTTCGGCTGCTCTTCACCGTCGATAATCCAGTCGGCGTTGAAAATCTTGTGACGGCAGTGCTCAGAGTTTGCCTGAGCGAACATGTAAAGTTCGATGTCGTTCGGGTTGCGGTTCAGCTTAACAAACGCATCCTGCAGGTAGTCAATTTCGTCTTCTGCCAGTGCCAGACCGAGACGCAGGTTGGCGTCAATCAGCGCCTGACGGCCCTGCCCCAGCAAATCGACGCTCTGTACCGGCGCAGGCTGATGGTGGGAGAAGAGTTTCTGCGCATCGTCCAGAGAGGCAAAGACACTCTCCATCATGCGGTCGTGCAGCTCAGCGGCAACGGTTTGCCACTGCGCATCGGTCAGGGTAGAGGCTTCAACGTAGTACGCCACGCCGCGCTCCAGACGGTTAATCTGGTTCAGACCACAGTTGTGGGCGATGTCGGTGGCTTTGGAAGACCAGGGGGAGATGGTGCCTGGACGAGGCGTCGCAAGGATCAGTTTGCCGGTTGGCGTATGGCTGCTCAGGCTTGGACCATATTTGAGCAGGCGTTCCAGCTGTACTCGCTCCTCTGCATTCAGGGGTGCATTCAGGTCAGCAAAATGGACATACTCAGCGTAAATATTGCTTACCGGAAGGTCGGCTGCCTGAAAACGTGCCAGCAGTTTATTGATACGGAAGGCAGACAGTGCAGGCGAACCACGCAGAATTTCCATCATAAGTCTCTCGTCTTCGAAGCGCCGGGGCGCTTACAGTGTGCGCAAGGGGGGAAAACGGGCGTCATTATAGAGAATCCTGAGCGTCGACGAAACCGTTTGCGTCGAAATAAAATCAACGTTTACGTTTAACAATAGATGTGACCTCTCTCTCTAATTTGTTGCCAAGTGGCGTAACTTTACGCAAAATGCCGCTCATTCAATGGCAAACCTTATTCTTAACATGGCTACAGCATACTGAGGCACCCGGCGTCGCAGAGAATTAACTAATTGAAAAAATTAAAGATTAATTATCTGCTCATCGGCATTGTAACGTTGCTGCTGGCAGTGGCCCTCTGGCCTTCCATCCCCTGGTTCGGTAAAGCCGAAAACCGTATCGCCGCCATACAGGAGCGGGGGGAATTGCGTGTCAGTACCCTCAACTCGCCGCTGATTTACAGCGACATTAACGGCAAAACGATTGGCCTGGATTATGAACTGGCGCAGCAGTTTGCCGACTATCTTGGCGTGAAGCTCAAAATTACCGTCCGTCAGAATATCAGCCAGCTGTTTGATGACCTGGATAACAACGATGCCGATATCCTTGCGGCCGGGCTGGTTTACAACAGCGAGCGCAGCAAGAACTATCAGCCAGGCCCAACCTACTACTCCGTTTCGCAACAGCTGGTCTACCGGGTCGGGAGCCTGCGCCCGCGAACGCTGGCGGCGATTAATGCTCAACAGTTGACCATCGCCCCGGGCCACGTCGTGATTGACGATCTGCGTGAGCTCAAGGAGAAGAAATTCCCGGACCTGAGCTGGACGGTTGATCCTAAGCTCGGTACGACTGAGCTGCTGGACCAGGTAAAAGATAAAAAACTGCCCTATACCATCGCTGATTCGGTCGCGATCAGCCTTTTCCAGCGCGTGCACCCCGAAATTGCGGTGGCGCTGGACGTGACAGACGAACAGCCGGTGACCTGGTTTAGCCAGCTTGATGACGATCAGACCCTCTCTGCGGCGATGCTCGATTTCTTCAACACCATCAATGAAGACGGTACGCTGGCGCGTCTGGAAGAGAAATACCTCGGCCACGGTGACGATTTTGATTACGTCGACACCCGAAGCTTCTTGCGCGCGGTCGATAGCGTGCTGCCAGACCTGCAGCCGTTATTTGAGAAGTATGCCCAGGAGATCGACTGGCGATTACTGGCAGCGATCTCTTATCAGGAATCCCACTGGGATACTCAGGCCACCTCGCCCACTGGCGTTCGCGGCTTAATGATGCTCACTAAAAATACCGCTCAGAGCCTTGGTCTGACCGACCGCACCGATGCAGAACAGAGCATCAGCGGCGGCGCACGGTATCTGCAGGATATGATGGGCAAAGTACCGGAGACGGTGCCTGAAGAGGAACGGATCTGGTTTGCACTGGCAGCCTATAACATGGGTTACGCGCACATGCTTGACGCGCGCGCGCTGACGGCGAAAACGAAAGGTAACCCGGACAGCTGGTCAGACGTAAAACAGCGCCTGCCGCTGCTGAGCCAGAAGCCGTGGTACAACAAGCTGACCTACGGTTACGCGCGCGGGCATGAAGCCTACGCCTACGTGGAAAATATCCGTAAATATCAGATTAGCCTGGTGGGTTATCTGCTGGAGAAGGAAAAAGAGGCGGCAGAAGCAAACCAACTGGCCCAGAGTTATCCGGTGGTGGCACCGGACGAACTTACTCGCCCGACAACTTCAATTCTGCCTTTTGTTGCTTTTTCTGCTGACGGCGCATTCGAAAGAAATCACTTAATAGCCCCGCACACTCTGGTGCAAGTACCCCACCGATAGTCTGCACCTGGTGGTTCATCCCCGGGTGTCCCAGTACGTCCATCAGCGAACCGGCCGCTCCGGTTTTTTCATCCCGCGCGCCAAAGACCAGCGTGCCGATACGGCTATGCACCATCGCGCCGGAACACATAACGCACGGCTCAAGCGTGACATACAGCGTGGTATCAAGCAGACGATAGTTTTGCAGCACCATTCCGCCCTGACGAAGGGCCATGATTTCAGCGTGCGCAGTCGGATCGTGACGGCCAATCGGGCGGTTCCACCCTTCCCCTATCACCTGGTTATTGTGGACAAGCACAGCACCCACGGGCACTTCCCCCTCGTCCCAGGCGCGCTGGGCAAGCGTAAGCGCATGGCGCATCCAGTATTCATGATCGCGTTCAGGGTTGCACAACGGTTGATACTCCAGTCTAAAAGCGGGCGGCATTATACACACCCGCTATAGATAAGACTATTCGAGTTGCTGAAGTTCGCCTGCGGGCGTGACGCGCCAGCGATGCTGGCAAAAATAGAGCAGTGGGTTGTCCTGCTTACTGTCGCTGTAGCCGCTGTAAAGACGCAGTGGCGTACCGATTCGCTTCTCCAGTTGCACCACCTTTTCATGTCCCAGGCAGCGCATGGTCAGTACCCATCCGCCGTACCCGCGGGTAATTTGCGTGGCGATAAGATTCACCCGCGGCAGCCACGGGGTATCATAATAGACCTGTTCCACCAGCGCTTGCGGGGATCCGGTAATCAACCAGATGTCGGCATCGTTCGCGTCGAGATAGCTGGTAAGCCTTGCCTGAACAACCGGAAACGCGGTCACATGTCCGCGAAACCAGTGCACAAAATCCTGCTGAAGCTGTTTAAGCCGCGCTTCGCTGCGTCCAAAGGTACAGCCCCAGAGCAACAGGCTCATTGGCCAGCGCGCTGCCCGGCCTTTTAGCAGCAGCGCAATGCCAATTACGGGTAACAGAGGTAATACGAGCAGCGCATTCAAAGGCTGACGCCGCAGCAGGTAGCGCATAAACGTACCAAACATATCCTGCTGATGCAGCGTACCGTCCAGGTCGAAAAAAACAACGCGACGCTCGTGATTTGCCAAACCTTACTCCTCTGGATCGTTGAATCCTAACAGCCAGGTAAACAGGAACCCGGCGATCACCGCTACCAGATAGCCTAACAGATAGAGCATAACTTTTCCGGTCACGATGGTGAGCGCCAGCGGCAGCCCGGAGATCCCGAAGGTGATCACCGTTGCCACTTTCCAGTAGCTGATCAGCGCTCCGCCTACCGCCCCTCCCAGGCAAGCACCGAGGAACGGTTTCCCCAGCGGCAGCGTGACGCCGAAAATCAGCGGCTCGCCAATTCCGAGTAATCCGACCGGCAGCGCACCTTTGATCACTTTTTTCAGCCGCGCGTTGCGGGTTTTCATCAGTACGGCAATCGCCGCCCCGACCTGCCCCACGCCAGCCATCGACAGGATGGGCAGCAGCGCGTTGTAACCGTGCGCCTGTACCAGCTCGACGTGGATCGGCACCAGCCCCTGATGCAGACCGGTCAGTACCAGCGGCAAGAAGGTGCCTGACAGCACGGCCCCCACTAACAGACCGCCGCGATCGATAGCCAGCGATGCGCCATGGGCGATGGCCTCAGAGATCCAGCCTCCCAGCGGTTGCAACGCCACAATAGCCACGCTGCCGGTGATCAACGTCGTTAACAGTGGATTGAGGATCAGCTCAATTGATCCAGGCAGGAGGGTGCGCAGTTTCTTCTCGATCCAGCACATCAGGATGACCACCAGCAGCACGGCAATCACCCCGCCGCGGCCAGGCTGGAGCGCCTCACCAAACAGGGTTATCTGCGCCAGTTGTGGGCTGGACAGAATACCTGCCATCACCCCGCCCATGGCCAGCGAGCCGCCAAAGACCTTCGCGGTGTTGACCCCCACCAGAATGTTCATGATGGCAAACACGGCGCTGCCGAAAATCCCGAGAATGCCTAATAAATTAGGATACTGGGTCGCGAAGTCCCCTACGATATCCGGACGCTTAAGAATATTGATGATCCCGGTGATTAAGCCAGAGGCAATAAACGCCGGGATCAGCGGAATAAAGACGTTGGCCAGTTGTCGCAGCGCATCGCTCATGGGGGCTTTGTATCGGGCCTTTGCCTGCGCCTTCGTACGTTCGACGTCATCGATCGCCACGCTCTCGCCGCCGACCATCAGCGCACGCATGGCATCCACAACCTGCGCCGCCTTTCCCGGCCCGACAATCAGCTGGTGCTGTTGCCCCTGTTTAACGTAACCACTCACGCCGGAAAGCTGCTTCAGACGCGGCACATCAAGCTGCTCGTCGTTATGTACCTCGACGCGCACGCGCGTCATGCAGTTTTCCAGACGCTGAATATTTTTTTCCCCACCGATCCCCTGCAGGATATCGCTGGCGAGCGCTGCTGTTTTGTCCATACACGCCTCTGTTAGTTTTCTAATGCCGCCCGTAAGAACCCGTTATGGGCATTGAGCCTTGCTCTGGCGGCCGCAGCGTCCAGTCCGCTCAGGATCATCAGAATGGCCGGTTTAACATCGTGATCGGTTTGTTTCAGTACCGCTTCCGCCTCTTCGCGGCTTGCTCCCGTCGCCTCCATGACCATACGGCAGGCTCTGTCCACCAGCTTGACGTTGGTCGCTTGCATATCCACCATCAGGTTCTGATAAACCTTGCCAAACTTCACCATCGCGCCAGTGGAGATCATGTTGAGCACCAGCTTTTGCGCGGTGCCGGATTTCAGACGCGTAGAGCCGGTTAACGCTTCCGGGCCGACAACCGGAGAGATAGCGATAGCAGCGACCTGCGCAATCGGCGAGCCAGGATTACAGGAAATCGCCACCGTGGTACAGCCCGTCTTGTTGGCATACTCCAGACCGCCGATAACGTACGGCGTACGCCCGGAGGCCGCCAGCCCAACAACCAGATCCTGAGCGGTCAGATTTAGCCCCTTCAGGTCATCCTCGCCGAGCTGTTTGTTATCTTCCGCCCCTTCCACGGCTTTCAGCAGCGCGCCAGGGCCGCCAGCAATCAACCCGACCACCAGACCGTGCGGCACACCAAACGTTGGCGGGCATTCAGAGGCATCCAGCACACCAAGACGCCCGCTGGTTCCGGCGCCCATGTAGATAATGCGACCACCGGCCTTCAGTGCTTCCGCCGCCGCATCGACAGCTTTCGCCACCTCGGGTAATGTCTCTTTCACTGCCTGCGCGACCAGCGTATCCTGTTGATTAAAACGGTTAACCAGCTCCAGGGTGCTGAGCGCATCCAGATCCATGGTTTGTGGGTTACGCGTTTCAGAAACAAGTGAGCCAAGATTCATCTTTTGTACCTCAAGAATTTTTAATTCATAATAATCTCACTATAATGGAATATAAAATTCATTCAGGCGAGCAAAATTCGTATTTGCGCAGACAATCACAATTTCGCCAGGAGAACCTATGAACTGTTTAATTCGCATTCGCCAGCGGTATGCAGGCTTTGCTCAAAGCGACAAAAAACTGGCGGATTTTCTGCTCTCTCAGCCCGACCATGCCCGCCATCTCAGCTCGCAGCAGCTGGCGAGCGAGGCCGGAGTGAGTCAGTCGAGCGTGGTAAAATTTGCCCAGAAGATTGGCTTTAAAGGCTTCCCGGCTCTCAAGCTGGCGATTAGCGAAGCCCTGGTGAGTAACCCCAATCCGCAGTCGATGCCGGTACATAATCAGATTCGTGGCGATGACCCGATGCGTCTGGTGGGAGAGAAGCTCATCAAAGAGAATGTCGCGGCCATGCATGCCACCCTTGATGTGAATACCGAAGAAAAATTACTGGAAAGCGTGGCGATGCTGCGTGCAGCGCGACGTATTATTTTGACCGGGATAGGCGCGTCCGGACTGGTGGCACGTAACTTTGGCTGGAAGCTGACAAAAATAGGTTACAACGCCATTGTCGAGCAGGATATGCACGCCCTGCTGGCGACCGTGCAGGCGATGGATGCTAACGATCTGCTGCTGGCGATCTCCTATTCCGGCGAACGCCGCGAGATCAATATGGCTACCGATGAAGCCTTACGCGTAGGCGGTAAGATTCTGGCCATCACCGGGTTTACTCCCAACGCGCTGCAGCAGCGGGCTACGCGCTGTTTATATACTATCGCGGAAGAGCAGGCCACGCGCAGCGCGGCGATCTCCTCGACAAGTGCGCAGATGATGTTGACCGACCTGCTGTTTATGGCCCTGGTGCAACAGGATCTGGAGCACGCGCCAGAGCGTATCCGGCACAGTGAAGAGCTGGTAAAAAAACTGGTTTGAACAGGTAATGAGCGTATAATGCCCGCCCTGTTTGTGTTGTTTCTGAGAATTTCCTGATGACGCTGTTAATCACCAAAAAATGCATCAATTGCGATATGTGCGAACCGGAATGCCCGAACCAGGCGATTTCGATGGGCGAGAGCATTTATGAGATTAACAGCGACCGCTGCACTGAATGCATCGGCCACTACGAAACGCCGACCTGTCAGAAAGTGTGCCCAATCCCCAATACCATCCTGAAGGATCCGGCACACGTCGAGAGCGAAGAGCAGCTTTGGGATAAGTTTGTCCTGCTGCATCACGCGGACAAACTTTAACTTTCGATAATCACCGTCGCGCAGGCGTAGTGGCGTTCATCGGCGAGCGTCACGTGCATGTGATTTACGCCGAGTTTCTCTGCCAGCGTTTGCGCCTCACCCCATAAACGCAGGCGCGGTTTACCCAGCTCATCGTTAAACACTTCAAACTGGTTAAACGCCAGACCGTTACGAATACCGGTGCCGAAGGCTTTGGCTGCCGCCTCTTTGACGGCAAAGCGCTTGGCCAGAAAACGTACCGGCTGCTGATGCGTCTCCCAGATGGCCCATTCGTTATCGCTCAACACGCGTCGTGCCAGGCGATCGCCGCTACGGGCGATCACCGCTTCAATGCGGGCTATTTCAACGATATCGGTGCCTAAGCCCAGAATAGCCATTACTGACGCGCTTCCAGCATCAGGCGTTTCATTTCTGAGACCGCCTCTTTCAGGCCACTCATTACCGCACGGCCAATAATAGCGTGGCCGATATTCAGCTCATGCATTTCTGGCAGGGCTGCAATGGCCTTGACGTTATGGTAGGTCAGGCCATGCCCGGCGTTAACTTTCAGCCCCAGGCTCGCGGCATAGGTGGCCGCATTGGCGATACGCTCCAGCTCTTTGGCCTGCGTAGTTTCGTCTTTCGCATCAGCGTAACAGCCGGTATGAATTTCAATATAGGGCGCGCCCACTTCGGCAGCCGCTTTGATCTGTGCTACATCGGCGTCGATGAACAGAGAGACCAGGATACCTGCCTCAGCCAGACGCTTGCAGGCATCACGCATTTTGTCGCGTTGACCCGCCACGTCCAGGCCCCCTTCGGTGGTCACTTCCTGACGTTTTTCCGGTACCAGGCAGCAGAAATGCGGCTTCGTCTCGCAGGCAATCGTCAGCATCTCTTCCGTGACCGCCATCTCCAGGTTCATGCGGGTGTCCAGCGTCTGACGCAAAATGCGCACATCGCGGTCGGTAATATGACGGCGGTCTTCACGCAGGTGAACGGTAATGCCATCGGCGCCAGCCTGCTCAGCGATGAACGCCGCCTGAACCGGATCGGGATAAGCCGTGCCGCGTGCATTACGCAGCGTGGCGATGTGATCAATGTTGACGCCTAACAGTAATTCAGCCATGACAATCCTCGGTATTTTAGTTCGTGTCCCTGCCTCCCTCTCCCTCAATGAGAGGGCTGGAGCGAGGGTCTGATACGTTAACGTTTCGGCATAAACTGCCTGAACAATTCGCGGCTCTTTAAGGGCTTGCCGCCAAGATACGGCTTGAGCGCAATCCGGGTAAAGCGTTTTGCTGCGCGAAGGGTATCCTGATCGGGAAACTCGCGCGCATACAGCGCTCTAAGCTGTCGCCCGGTAAAGGTGCTGTTATCTATCACAACGCTGGCGATAAAGCCTTTTTCTTCACGGTAGCGATAGGTCATCGCATCCTCTACCTCGTCTCCGCTCCCTGCACAATGCAAAAAATCGACCCCATAGCCCAGGTGTCCAAGCAGCGCCAGTTCAAAACGACGCAGGGCAGGTTCGGGCGTACCGGTAGCGCCGGCCAGCGCCTGGATACAGTGCAGGTAATCAAAGAAAAGTTCAGAGAAGCGAGTCTCATGCTCCAGAACACGTGAGATGAGTTCGTTGACATAGAGACCGCTGTACAGCGTGATACCAGAAAGGGGGAGCGCCAGAGAGACGGCTTCGGCACTGCGCAGGGTTTTGACTTCCCCACGCCCGCCGAAGCGTACCAGCAGCGGAGTGAAAGGCTGTAAGGCGCCCTTCAGGCCGGAGCGTTTGGAACGTGCGCCTTTAGCAACAAGGCGCACACGGCCCGACTCTTCCGTGAAAACGTCCAGCATAAGGCTGGTCTCGCTCCACGGACGGCTATGGAGGACAAAGGCACGCTGCCATCCATCCACGATGTTCAGTCTTAGACGTCGTCGCCGTAACCGAGGCTGCGCAATGCACGCTCATCATCGGCCCAGCCTGATTTCACCTTCACCCACAGTTCAAGGTGAACCGGGGCTTCAAACATGTCCTGCATGTCTCTGCGCGCTTCAATGCCGATGGTTTTGATCTTGGCACCTTTGTTGCCGATCACCATCTTCTTCTGCCCTTCACGCTCAACGAGGATCAGGCCGTTGATGTCATAGCCGCCGCGTTCGTTGGTCTGAAAACGTTCAATCTCAACCGTTACGGAGTACGGCAGTTCCGCGCCAAGGAAACGCATCAGTTTTTCACGGATGATCTCAGAGGCCATAAAGCGCTGAGAACGATCGGTGATGTAATCTTCCGGGAAGTGATGAATCGCTTCCGGCAGATGTTTGCGCACGATGCCTGCGATGGTATCGACGTTCAGACCGGTCTCGGCAGACAGCGGGACGATATCAAGGAAGTTCATCTGGCTTCCCAGCCACTGCAGGTGCGGCAGCAGATCGGCTTTTTCCTGCACGTTGTCCACTTTGTTGACCGCAAGGATCACCGGCGTTTTACCGTCGCGCAGTTTGTTCAGCACCATTTCGTCGTCAGGCGTCCAGCGGGTGCCTTCCACCACGAAAATCACCAGCTCTACGTCGCCAATCGAGCTGCTCGCCGCCTTGTTCATCAGGCGGTTGATGGCGCGCTTCTCTTCCATGTGCAGGCCCGGGGTATCAACGTAGATCGCCTGATAGGCGCCTTCCGTGTGGATACCGACGATGCGGTGACGCGTGGTCTGCGCCTTACGGGAAGTAATGGAAATTTTCTGCCCAAGCAGATTATTCAACAGGGTAGATTTGCCAACGTTCGGACGTCCGACGATAGCAATAAACCCGCAATACGTTTTTTCTTCGCTCATTCCAGCTCCAGCATTTTTAACGCCTGTTCGGCGGCAGCCTGTTCAGCCTTACGACGGCTAGAACCTGTGCCGACCACCGGTTCACTCAGGCCACTGACCTGGCAATGGATGGTAAATTCCTGATCGTGCGCTTCGCCCCGCACCTGTACCACCAGATAGGATGGCAGCGGGAGGTGGCGACCCTGCAAATATTCCTGCAGACGCGTTTTCGGATCTTTTTGTTTATCGCCCGGACTGATTTCGTCCAGACGGGTTTGATACCAGTTAAGGATCAGCTTTTCTACGGTCTGAATATCGCTGTCCAGGAACACACCACCAATTAATGCTTCGACCGTGTCGGCAAGAATAGATTCACGACGGAAGCCGCCGCTTTTCAGTTCACCCGGCCCAAGTCGCAGACATTCGCCCAGTTCAAATTCACGAGCGATTTCCGCCAGGGTATTACCCCGAACCAGCGTCGCGCGCATGCGGCTCATATCACCTTCGTCCACACGTGGGAAACGATGATAAAGCGCATTCGCGATCACGAAACTTAAAATAGAGTCACCCAGGAACTCGAGGCGCTCATTATGCTTGCTGCTGGCACTGCGGTGGGTTAATGCCTGTTGCAACAACTCCTGATGATGAAAAGTGTAGCCCAGCTTCCGTTGAAGCCGATTAATTACGATGGGGTTCATGCGATACCAGTAAATGAATGCGTCAAAAATGCAGCACACGAAACCGACCTGAGAAGACCAACGCGGTTTCGTGTGCCGTGGCACCCTTGCAGGGCCAACCTTAAACTTCGGGGGAATATTCTATACACAACGACAGGGGATGTCGTTAGTCCAAAGAGATTTATCGCTGAAATAATTCACGTAGCCGCTAATTAAAGCGGCTACGCGTTCATTTAATGAGAATTAATGGATCCCGCCGATACGATTCAGGCGAACGCCGGTCGGCCATTCGCCTTCCTGCTTCTCAAAACTCATCCAGATAGCGGTCGCTTTACCTACCAGATTCGCTTCCGGCACAAAGCCCCAGTAACGGCTGTCCGCGGAATTATCGCGGTTATCACCCATCATGAAGTAGTGTCCCGGTGGTACGATCCAACTGGCCAGCTGTTGGCCCGGCTGCCGGTAGTACATCCCCACTTGATCCTGCGCGATTGGCACGGTGAGGATACGGTGGGTCACATCACCCAGCGTCTCTTTACGTTCTACCAGGCGAATACCGTCCTCTTTGGTCTCGCCTTTGGGCACCTGGAAGAAACCGCTGGTCGCTTCACCGCCGTTACGGCGAGCAAAGGTCTGCACAAAATCACTTGGCTCAACGTTTGAGTAAGTGATTGGCAGCGCGTTTTCACACGCGGTACCGGAGCTGCAGCCAGGCTGAACGGTAACTTCTTTCGCCACCGGATCGTAGGTGACTTTGTCACCCGGCAGTCCCACGGCACGCTTGATGTAATCCAGACGCGGATCTTCCGGGTATTTAAACACCACGATGTCGCCACGTTTTGGATGACCGGTTTCGATCAGCGTTTTCTGGTAGATCGGATCTTTAATCCCGTAGGCAAACTTCTCAACCAGAATAAAATCGCCAATCAGCAGCGTTGGCATCATTGAACCAGACGGGATCTGGAACGGCTCGTAAATAAACGAGCGGACAACCAGCACAATCGCCAGCACCGGAAATACCGATGCCCCGGTTTCCAGCCAGCCCGGTTTCGGGCCGACTTTCTTCAGGGTTTTCGCGTCCAGCCCATCGCCAGTGGCTGCCTGTGCGGCAGCCTGACGTTCATGGCGTTTTGGGGCGAAAATAAACTTATCCAGACACCACAACAAACCTGTCACCAGGGTAGCAATGACCAGAATCAGGGCAAACATGTTCGCCATGCCAACTCCTTAGGGTTATTTGCCGTCTTTACCAACATGAAGGATGGCAAGGAATGCTTCCTGCGGCAGTTCGACGTTACCGACCTGCTTCATACGCTTCTTACCTTCTTTCTGTTTCTGCAGCAGCTTTTTCTTACGGCTGACGTCACCGCCGTAGCATTTAGCCAGAACGTTTTTACGCAGCTGTTTCACAGTAGAACGGGCAATAATGTGGTTACCGATGGCGGCCTGAATCGCGATATCAAACTGCTGACGCGGGATCAGCTCTTTCATCTTCTCAACCAGCTCACGGCCACGGTATGGCGCATTGTCGTTGTGAGTGATCAGTGCCAGCGCATCTACACGCTCGCCGTTGATCAGCACGTCCACACGCACCATATTAGACGCCTGGAAGCGTTTGAAGTTGTAATCCAGTGATGCATAGCCACGAGAGGTAGACTTCAGACGATCAAAGAAGTCGAGGACCACTTCCGCCATAGGGATTTCGTACGTCAGCGCAACCTGATTACCGTGGTAAACCATGTTGGTCTGTACGCCACGCTTCTCAATACACAGCGTAATAACGTTACCCAGGAACTCTTGCGGCAGCAGCATATGACACTCTGCAATGGGCTCGCGCAGTTCTTCGATATTGTTCAGCGGTGGCAGCTTGGACGGGCTATCGACGTAGACGATCTCTTTGTTGGTGGTCTGCACTTCGTACACAACGGTCGGTGCCGTGGTGATCAGATCCAGATCGTATTCACGCTCCAGACGCTCCTGGATGATCTCCATGTGCAGCAGACCAAGGAAGCCGCAGCGGAAGCCGAAGCCCAGCGCCGTGGAGCTTTCTGGTTCATAGAACAGGGAAGCATCGTTGAGGCTCAGCTTGCCGAGCGCATCACGGAAGTTTTCATAGTCGTCAGAGCTGACCGGGAACAGACCCGCGTAAACCTGCGGTTTAACCTTTTTAAAGCCTGGCAGCGCTTTGTCTGCCGGGTTACGTGCACCGGTTAGGGTATCGCCCACTGGCGCGCCGAGGATGTCTTTAATGGCGCAGACCAACCAGCCTACTTCGCCACATTTCAGCTCGGTACGGTCAACTTGTTTTGGCGTGAAGATACCCAGACGGTCAGCGTTGTAAACCTGACCAGTACTCATTACCTTGATTTTGTCGCCTTTACGCATGGTGCCGTTTTTAATACGCACCAGTGAGACAACGCCCAGGTAGTTATCAAACCAGGAGTCGATGATCAGCGCCTGCAGCGGGGCATCCGGGTCACCTTCTGGTGCCGGGATATCACGCACCAGGCGTTCCAGCACGTCGGTCACGCCCACGCCCGTTTTAGCGGAGCAGCGCACCGCATCGGTCGCGTCGATGCCGACAATATCTTCAATCTCTTCCGCTACGCGCTCAGGATCGGCAGCTGGCAGGTCAATTTTGTTCAGAACCGGCACAACCTCGAGATCCATTTCCATCGCGGTGTAGCAGTTTGCCAGAGTCTGGGCTTCAACGCCCTGCCCGGCATCCACAACCAGCAGCGCGCCTTCACAGGCCGCCAGCGAGCGTGAAACTTCATAGGAGAAGTCAACGTGGCCTGGGGTGTCGATAAAGTTCAGCTGGTAGATTTCGCCATCAGCCGCTTTGTAATCAAGCGTAACGCTCTGCGCTTTGATGGTGATACCGCGTTCGCGTTCCAGGTCCATGGAGTCCAGAACCTGGGCTTCCATTTCACGATCAGACAGGCCACCGCAAATCTGGATAATACGGTCAGACAGCGTCGACTTACCGTGGTCAATGTGAGCAATGATCGAAAAGTTACGTATGTTCTTCATATAGTTAAATAATTATGCCTTACGAATTCCTGGAGGCCGCTGTTCTTAGCCTGACGTTTTTCAGTGCGAAAACGCCGCATTCTACACTACATCCCCGTTACCTGGAAATGTACTTAGCGCCAGGTATAGCGTGAAGAAATGACGTTTTCTGTTTTAGGACGAAAAAAAGGACAAAGCCCGATGGATCACCGGGCCTCAGAAGAGAGCGTCTCAACACGAAGCTGGTCGGGTGCTAGCCCAACGCTGAGAATAACAGGCTGCCACTCTTCGCGTGCGGCAAGCTTCGGGGAAAGAGCTTTGGCCAGCCAGAATCCCCCTACGCCGCCCAATGCAGCACCACACATGGCGGCCACATCGGTACCAAACAGCATCTGAAATACGCCGCCCATAACAAACAGCCCCACCAGCGGAGAGAGATAAACCAGCATGGCGGACGTGAGCAGGCTACCTTCTGCAATTCCCAGCTCCACCTTTTGCCCCACCATCAGCGGCCGATCGCTTGGCACGGAAATGGTATGCGAGGTTTGCGGCCCGAGCTTATTCAGCACGCGGCTACCGCAACCGGCTCTGGAAGCACAGCTATTGCATGAGGCCTTAACATCACAACTCACCAGCGCAATGCCATTCTGCCACGATACGACCGTAGCCCACTCTTTAATCATTGTGCAGCCCTGAATTTAATGCTGTCGGAAATACGCTTCGCCGTTTGTGGTGGTAATTCACCCACAATGGTGATCTCTGCGTTATCGCGAACCGTGGTGCTGACCGTCCTGCGTCCGGTACGAAGCATTTGTTCAGAACTGTTTGCCGATGCGCGGTTAATGTTCACCGAGAAACTGAACAAACCATCGGAATAAAGACGCGATTCAACCGGTGTTTCAATGGTTGGCAGTTGACGACGGCTGCTGGAGACTTCGCTAAACCCTTGCGGGATCCAGGAAGGAACCCAGTTGAAGTTGACGGAATCACCCGCCGGTACCGAAAGCAGCGGCGGCAGGCTGGCTTTCGCCAGATTCTGCATACTATTACCCACCTGATTGTTCACGCTAAAGGAGATAACGCGGAACTGCTCCAGCGTTTCACCATCACGGTCAAGTAGGTCTACACGCATTGGCAGCTTGGTTTCGGCGTCAATCCAGACGATATAGCTGTAGCGCGTTCCGTCACGGGCAACAACGCGGATTACTTCGCACAGTCTGTCCGCAATGCGCGTACGCCCTACCGAAATGAAATCATAGTAAGGCGCAAGACGTTTGAAGTCGGTGTAGATAAGCGATGGCAGAGAATCGACGATATAATCGCCATTCAGCGTGAAAGGCTCCAGACCGGGTTCGAAATAACTGATTTCGTTACCACGCTGGACAACTTCCCGACGCGGGCCATCCATCTGTAAAAGCTGGGCGAGCGGCTGGTTATCAAGACGGGCATGGCGGTATCGTAACGACTCGACGCCCTGCTTATTGATACTGATAAATGCCAACTCGTAATTGAGTGACTGGCTGGCCAGATTCATTTGCTGCAACAACGCCCCGGATGAAACATCAGCCGAGGCGTTGGCAGAGAAGAACAGGCTACCCGCCATCAGAGACATGGCGAACCAAAGTTGCTTCATTACTGCGATTGCGTTCCTAAAGTTTGGTTTCCGGGCACCTGCACAGCCGCTTGCTGGGTTTGTGCCTGCTCAAACTGAAGCTGTTCAGAGTGCAGACGACGCTGCAACTCGTAATCCTGCAACATCGCATTAATGCGACGGCGTTGCTCCTGAACCTGCTGTTGCTGGCCGCCGCTGGCGGATGCATCAGCCGGAACACCCAAACTTACCGGGCTGGCTTTGCCCATCATCGGCAGTGTGTTGAACACTGGCGCTTCTGGCTGCTGATTAGTTTCAGACTGAGTATTATAGTGCTGGACGCCAACGATAACTGCAAGCGATACGCATGCAGCCACACCCATTTGGGTGAGCTGGCTGGCCCACGGACGCACCTTGTGCCAGAACGGCATTTTCTGCCACTGGTGAGGCGCAGGTTGAGCTTCAGGAATCAGCGGAGTGGTCTGACGGACAGGCTCATTTTCAATGGCCGCCATCACGCGAGCTGAGATATCGAAATGGAGAACCTCGCCGGTGTCACCGCGAAGGGTGTCACGAATGAGATGGTAACTCTCCCAGGTCTCTTGCATTTCGGGAGAATGAGACAGCTCGTTGAGCAGCTCACTATCCAGCGTTTCACCATCCATTAAAGCGGAAAGTTTTTCTTTCTGCATGCCTAATACCTTTTCCAGTATCCCGCTATCGTCAACGCCTGATAAGCGGTTGAACTTTATTATCAATTGCTTCTCGCGCACGGAAAATACGTGAACGTACCGTGCCGACCGGACAATCCATGATGGCGGCTATCTCTTCATAGCTCAGACCATCCAACTCCCGTAACGTAATTGCCATGCGTAAATCTTCCGGGAGCGACTCGATCGTGCGAAAAACGATTTGTCTCAGTTCTTCTGACAACATTAAGTTCTCAGGGTTCGAAATTTCTTTCAGCGCACCGCCACTTTCGAAGTTTTCGGCGTCGATTGCGTCCACATCACTTGAAGGCGGACGGCGGCCCTGAGCGACCAGATAATTCTTTGCCGTATTGACCGCAATACGGTACAGCCAGGTATAAAAAGCACTATCTCCCCGGAATGAATCCAGCGCGCGATAGGCCTTAATAAAAGACTCTTGTACTACATCAGGCACATCGCCTGACGGTACATAGCGGGAAACCAGGCTCGCCACCTTATGCTGGTAGCGCACCACCAGTAAGTTAAAGGCTTTCTGATCTCCCTTCTGGACCCGTTCAACCAGGACCTGGTCCGTTAACTGCTCGCTCATCCGAGGTAATGTCTCCCCAAACCTAAATTCCACGCGTTATCGAAACGCCACTCTTAAAAAACCGCACTTTGAGCAAGCACCGAATTAGAGTGTCTGATCTTCAATAAGTTCCGTAACGCCTTTGTTTTTGTTCATCGCGCCGCAGACTGTTCATTTTCTCTCATTATAAGTCTGTTCACGATACGCACCACTTTATGACAAGAAACATCTCTTTTCCCGCCAGAAGAGTAACGCAACCCAGTCTTTATTTCACCACAAAATCTGACGCTAACGATCTGCTTCGCAAAATATTTTCTTTCTTTTACGTGGTTTTAATCCTCCGCCTCGAGTTTAGCGGTTACAACTCACATCAAATAAAACGTGCGATATCTCGCATTCGGATGCTATTCTGACCAAACACTGTTTAGTAAATTAAACAAAAATCATGAACACAACACCTGAACTGCATTGTGATGTACTGATCATCGGTAGCGGCGCTGCCGGTCTCTCCCTGGCACTGCGTCTGGCCGAACATCAGAGCGTTATCGTTCTGAGCAAAGGGCCAATAAGTGAAGGTTCTACGTTTTATGCCCAGGGCGGTATTGCCGCCGTGTTTGATGAGACAGACAGCATTGCGTCGCATGTCGACGATACGCTGATTGCCGGGGCCGGGATCGTGGATGCACATGCCGCAGAGTTTGTGGCCAGTAATGCCCGTCATTGCGTGCAGTGGTTGATCGATCAGGGCGTATTATTTGATACACAGGTGCAGCCAAACGGTGAAGAGAGCTACCACCTGACCCGCGAAGGCGGGCATAGCCACCGCCGTATCCTGCATGCCGCAGACGCTACCGGTAAAGAAGTCGAAACCACGCTGGTCAGCAAAGCCCTCAGCCATCCTAACATTCGGGTCCTTGAGCGCAGCAATGCCGTTGACCTGATTATTTCCGACAAGATTGGCCTTCCGGGTACGCGTCGTGTCGTGGGTGCCTGGGTCTGGAATCGCAATAAAGAAAAGGTTGAGACCTGTCAGGCGAAGGCCGTGGTACTGGCGACTGGCGGTGCATCCAAAGTGTATCAGTATACAACCAACCCCGATATTGCCTCCGGAGACGGGATCGCCATGGCCTGGCGCGCCGGTTGTCGCGTGGCAAACCTTGAATTCAACCAGTTTCACCCGACCGCCCTGTTCCATCCTCAGGCGCGTAATTTCCTGCTGACGGAAGCCCTGCGCGGTGAAGGCGCATACCTGAAACGCCCTGACGGCTCCCGCTTTATGCCGGACTTTGACCCCAGAGGCGAGCTGGCACCGCGTGATATCGTTGCCCGCGCCATCGACCATGAAATGAAGCGTCTTGGCGTGGACTGCATGTATCTGGACATCAGCCATAAGCCGGCAGAGTTTATCCGCCAGCATTTCCCGATGATCTACGAAAAGCTGCTGGGTCTGGGGATTGATTTAACCCGCGATTCGGTGCCCATCGTGCCTGCCGCCCACTATACCTGCGGGGGCGTAATGGTTGACGATCATGGTCGCACCGATGTGGATGGCCTGTATGCTATCGGTGAAGTAAGTTATACCGGGCTTCATGGCGCGAACCGGATGGCGTCGAACTCACTGCTGGAGTGTCTGGTTTACGGCTGGTCTGCCGCGGAAGATATCACGAAGCGCATGCCTTACGCCCGTCAGACAGAAAATCTGCCTGCCTGGGATGAAAGCCGCGTGGAGAACCCGGATGAGCTGGTCGTTATTCAGCATAACTGGCACGAACTGCGGCTGTTTATGTGGGACTACGTCGGGATTGTGCGGACCACGAAACGTCTTGAACGCGCATTACGCCGTATCACGATGCTGCAGCAGGAAATCGATGAATATTATGCCAATTTCCGCGTATCCAATAATCTGCTGGAGCTGCGCAATCTGGTTCAGGTTGCCGAATTGATTGTTCGCTGCGCGATGATGCGCAAAGAGAGCCGCGGTTTGCACTATACCCTCGACTACCCCGATCAGTTGGCCGAGTCCGGCCCGTCGATCCTCTCCCCGCAGGTTCACATAAACAGATAAAACGCCTGGGTCAGAGCGGTGTAATCTTCGGAATAACGCTGGTCTGGCCCACGGATCACCATTCGGTCGTTAAAGCATTCACCTTCTTTGGGTGAGAGCGCCAGCAGCACGCGGTGCGGCAATCGCCCTTCGGTATCTGCAATATCGGTGCGTAAACGTAATTTCCAGCCAATCTCTTGCGCTATACCAATAAACGCATTGCCGGTGCTTTCTGGCAGAACCACGCAGAAAAACCCCTCTTCTGAAATAAGCTCTGCGGCACTGATCAGCATCGCCTTATGGTCGAGGGAGCCGGTATAACGGGCCTGTTCACGCTCAGGCGTTCCGCACTCAACTCCGGGCGCGTAGTAGGGAGGATTGCTGACAATCAGGTCGTAACGCGCGGTTTGCTCCGGCGTCCAGTCGAGCACATCTGCACATTCAACGTTAATCCGGGCGGCCCACGGAGATTCAGCCGCATTTTCACTCGCCTGCTCTGCCGCCTGCGCATCCAGCTCCACCGCATCTATGGTGACATGCGCTTCGGTACGTTGCGCCAGCATCAGCGCCAACAGCCCGCTGCCCGTCCCAATATCCAGAATACGCTTTACACCTGCGACAGGTGCCCAGGCACCCAGTAAAATACCGTCTGTACCGACTTTCATGGCACAGCGATCGTGAGCGACAAAAAATTGTTTAAACGTAAAACCATCGCGGCGCAACTGCGCTTTGAGTTGAGACATGTCAGGGCAACCTTCTAAGTGAAACTGGAGTAGCATAGGGGAAAGCGAAGTGGCCGCAAAGCGATATCCATACAAACAGATGAAGATTACAGCCGTAACGTCTATAATCAGCGCCCCACACAGAGGTAGAACATGACTGTAACGACTTTTTCCGAACTTGAACTCGATGAAAGCCTGCTCAATGCACTTGAGAGCAAAGGCTTTACACGCCCGACCGCCATTCAGGCAGCGGCCATTCCGCCTGCGCTTGAGGGCCGCGATGTGCTCGGTTCTGCGCCAACCGGCACGGGGAAGACAGCAGCTTACTTGCTGCCTGTGTTGCAGCATCTGCTCGATTTTCCACGTAAAAAATCAGGCCCGCCGCGTATTTTGATTCTGACGCCGACGCGCGAGCTGGCGATGCAGGTTGCCGATCACGCCCGCGAGCTGGCGGCCAATACCCATCTGGATATCGCCACGATCACTGGCGGCGTTGCGTATATGAACCACGCCGAAGTGTTCAGCGAAAATCAGGACATCGTCGTTGCGACGACCGGTCGCCTGCTGCAGTACATTAAAGAAGAGAACTTCGACTGCCGCGCGGTAGAAACATTGATTCTGGATGAAGCTGACCGCATGCTGGACATGGGCTTCGCGCAGGATATCGAACATATCGCGGGTGAGACACGCTGGCGTAACCAGACGATGCTGTTCTCTGCCACCCTTGAAGGGGACGCGATCAAAGACTTCGCAGAGCGCCTGCTGGAAGATCCGGTGGAAGTTTCCGCGACGCCGTCCACGCGCGAACGCAAGAAGATCCACCAGTGGTATTACCGTGCAGATAACCTTGAACACAAGGTTGAGTTACTTAAGCACCTGCTGAAGCAGGACGATGCCACCCGTACTATCGTCTTTGTGCGTAAGCGCGAGCGTGTGCATGAACTGGCTGAAATGCTGCGTAATGCCGGAATCAATAACTGCTATCTCGAAGGCGAGATGGCGCAGGTTAAGCGTACCGAAGGGATTAAACGTCTGACTGATGGTCGCGTGAACGTGCTGGTCGCAACAGACGTTGCTGCACGCGGGATCGACATTCCGGACGTCAGTCACGTCATTAACTTCGATATGCCACGCAGCGGCGACACCTATCTGCACCGCATTGGCCGTACCGGTCGTGCCGGACGCAAAGGTATCGCGATCTCTCTGGTCGAAGCGCATGACTACCTGCTGCTGCAGAAAATTGGCCGCTACGTTGATGAGCCACTGAAAGCACGCGTTATTGATGAGCTTCGCCCGACCACACGTGCACCGAGTGAAAAAATGACGGGCAAACCGTCTAAAAAAGCGCTCGCAAAACGTGCTGAGAAAAAAGAGAAAGAAAAAGAGAAGCCGCGCGTGAAGCAGCGCCACCGCGATACCAAGAATATTGGTAAGCGCCGTAAACCAAGCTCTGCCGCACCAGAGACGAAAACTGAAGAGTAAAAAAAGCCGGGGAAAACCCCGGCTTTTTTATTCCACCCCCGAGACTGAAACCTTACAGGCTTTCAGTAAAGGTACGCGCAATAACGTCGCGCTGCTGTTCCGGGGTCAGAGAGTTAAAACGTACTGCATAACCTGATACACGAATGGTCAGCTGTGGGTATTTTTCCGGGTGCTTAACCGCATCTTCCAGCGTTTCACGGCGCAGCACGTTCACGTTCAGGTGCTGACCACCTTCAACGCGCACTTCCGGTTTTACTTCCATTGGGATTTCACGGTATTCGATTTCGCCCAGTTTGTTCACCGGAACGATTTCATCTTCAGCAAAACCCGCTTTCGCTACTACACAGCGCGCTTCATTTTTCTCGCTGTCCAGCAGCCAGAAAGAGTTGAGCAGGTCGTCATTTGCAGCTTTAGTAATCTGGATACCTGTAATCATGTGTTGCCTCCCTTAGGCTACATTAACTGGTGTCGGCCTTGCGCGGCCAATTGGTAAAACCATTGTTTCTTGTGTGTATATATATCACTCGCACCCCGGTCATTTATTGATTTAAATCAACAAAAACACCAACCACACAAAGAGTGTGGTTTGATTTTATTGTTCCAGATCAATTTCATTGCTTTGCCAGCTCAACTCCTTTCGCATCTATTCAAAATAAATTGAATGACTTACGGTGATTTTATGCCTGGGATTTTGCACCCCGGGTTTTAGCGGTTAAGCTAGGCGCAGAATGTGATTCGCAGGAGAGCGAGATGACGACACCGTTGACCTGGCACGATGTGCTGGCAGAAGAGAAACAGCAGCCCTATTTTATTAACACCCTCAGCACCGTTGCGGCAGAGCGGCAGTCTGGCCAGACGATTTATCCGCCACAAAAAGATGTTTTCAACGCGTTTCGCTATACCGAACTCAGCGATGTGAAAGTTGTTATCCTCGGTCAGGATCCTTACCACGGACCGGGACAGGCTCACGGGCTTGCTTTCTCTGTACGTCCTGGGGTTGCTATCCCCCCTTCGCTTCTGAACATGTACAAAGAACTCGAAAAGACCGTGCCCGGGTTTACCCGGCCCACTCATGGTTATCTGGAAAGCTGGGCGCGCCAGGGCGTGCTGTTACTGAATACGGTACTCACCGTACGTGCCGGTCAGGCACATTCTCACGCCAGCCTGGGCTGGGAAACCTTTACCGATAAAGTCATCAGCCTTATCAACCAGCATCGTGAAGGGGTGGTGTTTTTACTGTGGGGTTCCCACGCGCAGAAGAAAGGGGCGATTATCGACAGGCAGCGTCATCATGTCCTGAAGGCACCGCATCCGTCACCGCTGTCAGCGCATCGTGGTTTCTTTGGTTGTAATCATTTTGTTCTGGCGAACGAGTGGCTGGAAAAACGTGGCGAAACGCCAATTGACTGGATGCCAGTGTTACCGGCTGAGAGTGAGTAACGCAGCGGATGTGCCCGTTTTAGCGGGCACATCCGACGCACAGTCTTATGCTTTATTCTGGCGCCACCATTCCGCCAGCAGTACGCCAGTCGCAACGGAAACGTTCAGACTTTCAACATTGCCTGTACCGTCGATAGAGACGCTCAGATCCGCGCTGGAAAGCGCAGCATCCGACAGGCCATCACGCTCCTGACCCAGCACCAGCACCATTTTACGCGGCAGTGTCGCTTTAAACAGCGGCGTAGCGGCATGGCTGGAGGTCGTGACGATGGCATATCCCGCATTACGGAACTGCTCAATGGCATCCAGAACGCTGTCGCCGGTGATCGGCTGAACATGCTCTGCCCCGCCCTCTGCGGTACGGATCGCGGCACCCGATTCCAGCAGCGCGGCATCCTGTAACAGCACGCCTTTCACGCCAAAGTGCGCGCAGCTACGCATCATTGCACCCAGATTATGCGGGTTGCCCACATCTTCAAGCGCCAGCACGCAGTCATCGGCTTCCGCCTGGCTAACCCACTGCTGTACGGTAGTCCCGTTACGTTTTTTGATCAGGAAGCACACGCCACCGTGGTGTTCAGTGCCTGATGCTTTCGTCAGCTCAGCGTCATCCACTACATGGTAGGCTTTACGGTTTGCCGCCATCCAGCGCAGCGCTTCTTTAAAGCGCGGGGTTACGCTCTGGATAAACCATGCGCGAACGATGCACTCAGGACGGCTCTGGAACAGCGCCTGGCAGGCGTTCTCGCCATAGACTCGGGTCTCTTCTGCACGCTGACGGCGCAGCACTTCCGGGTCAATAAAGCTTTTCCCGCTGATACCGCCGTGATCGGCTTTTTCAGGCGCCTCATCACCAGGGGCGCGAGAAACGGTACGCCAGGGGGATGAACCCTCGCGCGA
This sequence comes from Enterobacter cloacae complex sp. FDA-CDC-AR_0132, assembly GCF_003010695.1. Classification (NCBI taxonomy): domain Bacteria; kingdom Pseudomonadati; phylum Pseudomonadota; class Gammaproteobacteria; order Enterobacterales; family Enterobacteriaceae; genus Enterobacter; species Enterobacter cloacae complex sp. FDA-CDC-AR_0132. The sequence goes on from NZ_CP027618.1 coordinate 469,947, forward strand.
GAAATCATCGCGTTTGCGATCGTCACGCATGCGGTCATCACGTTTGCGGTCATCACCGCGGTTATTTCTGTCATCGCGGGCGGGGCGACGGCCACCGTCTGCACGAGAAGACGCCGGACGCCCGCCACCTTTTCCGGTACGCGGATTTTGGGTGCGTTTATCAGAGTCATCATCACTGCGGACATACATCACTTTGACCTTGCCGCTTTTGTTTTTCATTTCGTCGTTCATGCTTTTCTCCACCAGCGCTGCGCGAAGCGCGCAGATTACCCGATGTGCAAGCTCATAGCCATAAATTCGTACAAAAGCCTGTGACTATTGTTCTCATTGAATAAAACGCATTGTCGTTTCAAACAGGCTGAATGATAATATGTAACATATTAGAAACATTATCGGCATTCTGCCGCTGTCCCACGGCTCTTTCAGAGGTTAGTTATGAATACCGTATGTGCCAACTGTCAGGCTCTTAATCGCATTCCGGACGATCGGATTGAAGATGGTGCGAAATGCGGGCGTTGTGGCCATGAACTGTTTGATGGCGATGTTATCAACGCTACGGGTGCTACGCTGGACAAACTCCTCAAGGACGATCTTCCGGTGGTTGTCGATTTTTGGGCACCGTGGTGTGGTCCGTGCCGTAGCTTCGCGCCAGTCTTCGAAGATGTTGCCGAAGAACGTAGCGGCAAAATGCGTTTTGTTAAGGTCAATACCGAAGCAGAACGTGAGCTGAGCGCACGCTTTCGCATTCGCAGCATCCCAACCATCATGATTTTCAAAAATGGTGAAGTGATCGACATGCTTAACGGTGCCGTTCCTAAAGCACCGTTTGATAGCTGGTTAAACGAATCGCTGTAACATTAACGGGGCGCATCTTGTGCCCCGTTCCTTCCTCTGCGAAAATAGGGTTTTTCCTGCACTTCGCCCATGACTGATAACGCTGTTCTTCAACTGCGCGCCGCACGCCTGGCCCGCGCGACTCGCCCTTTTCTTGCCCGCGGCAATCGTGTTCGCCGCTGTCAGCGTTGTCTGCTGCCGCTAAAAGTTTGTCTGTGCGAGACCCTTGCGCCGAGCACGGCGAAGAGTCGTTTTTGCCTGGTCATGTTCGATACCGAACCAATGAAACCCAGCAATACCGGACGCCTTATTGCCGACATTCTGCCGGATACCGCGGCATTTCAGTGGTCACGCACGGAACCGCCTCAAGCCCTGCTCGACTTAGTAGCAAACCCGGACTATCAGCCAATGGTCGTATTTCCGGCCTCGTATGCTGGCGAAGATCGCCAGGTGCTTTCGGCACCGCCATCAGGTAAACCGCCGCTGTTTATTATGCTGGACGGAACCTGGACCGAAGCGCGAAAAATGTTCCGCAAAAGTCCTTATCTCGATTCATTGCCGGTGATTTCGGTCGACCTTTCACGCGTCTCGGCCTACCGCCTGCGAGAAGCGCATGCTGACGGGCAATACTGTACCGCTGAAGTGGCGATTGCCCTTCTGGATTTAGCGGGAGATACCGTCGCGGCAGGTGCGCTGGGGAGCCATTTCTCCTGCTTTCGTGAACGTTACCTGGCAGGAAAAACCGTTCATAAGGGCAGCGTCACAGCAACTGAGACAGAAAACGTTTAAAATCATCAGGTCGCTTGCATTCACAGGAGGCCTGCATGAGCCAGCGAGGGTTAGAAGCGCTACTTCGTCCTAAATCCATTGCCGTTATCGGCGCATCAATGAAACCGGATCGCGCAGGCTATCTGATGATGCGTAACCTGCTGGCCGGCGGATTTAATGGCCCCGTCATGCCCGTGACGCCTGCCTATAAGGCTGTTCAGGGGGTGCTGGCATGGCCGGACGTGCAGAGCCTGCCTTTCATACCGGACCTTGCCATCCTGTGTACAAATGCGAAACGTAATCCAGCCCTGCTGGAGTCGCTCGGCAGGAAAGGATGTAAAACCTGCATTATTCTCTCGTCTCCGCCCGAACAGCAGCCGGAGCTTCTGGCATGCGCCAGTCGCTACCAGATGCGCATTCTTGGGCCAAACAGTCTGGGCCTGCTCGCCCCGTGGCAAGGGCTGAATGCCAGCTTCTCCCCGGTCCCTATCCGCCAAGGCAAACTCGCATTTATTTCGCAATCGGCTGCGGTATCGAACACGATCCTCGACTGGGCGCAACAGCGTGAGATGGGGTTTTCCTACTTCATTGCTCTGGGTGACAGCCTGGACATCGACGTTGATGAACTGCTCGATTTTCTGGCTCGCGACAGCAAAACCAGCGCCATTCTTCTTTATCTTGAGCACCTGAGCGACGCCCGTCGTTTTGTATCAGCTTCCCGTAGCGCGTCCCGTAACAAACCGATTCTGGTGATCAAAAGCGGGCGTAGCCCCGCCGCCCAGCGTCTGCTGCAGTCGCATTCCGGCATGGATCCCGCCTGGGATGCCGCGATTCAACGCGCAGGTTTGTTACGGGTTCAGGATACACACGAGCTTTTTTCCGCCGTCGAGACGTTAAGCCATATGCGTCCATTACGCGGTGAGAAGTTAATGATTGTCAGTAATGGCGCGGCTCCTGCCGCACTTGCACTGGATGAACTGTGGCTGCGCAATGGCAAGCTGGCCACCCTGGGTGAGGAGACGCTACAACGCCTGAAAGAGGCGCTGCCGGCAAGCGTTAGCCCAGGCAATCCCCTCGATTTACGCGATGACGCAAGTAGCGATCACTATATCAGGGCGATCTCCCTTTTACTGGATAGCCAGGATTTCGACGCGCTGATGATTATTCACTCCCCCAGCGCGGTCGCTCCCGGGAGTGAAAGCGCGCGCGCACTGATTGACGCCGTCCGGAACCATCCTCGTGGAAAATATGTCACCCTGCTGACCAACTGGTGCGGTGAGTTCTCTTCCCAGGAGGCACGACGCCTGTTCAGTGAAGCCGGTCTGCCCACCTACCGCACTCCGGAAGGCACGATTACGGCGTTTATGCATATGGTTGAGTATCGCCGCAACCAGAAGCAGCTCCGTGAAACCCCGGCTTTACCGGGTAACCTGACGGCGAACACCGCCGATGTTCATCGGCTTTTACAGCAGGCTATCGAAGAGGGAGCCACCTCGCTTGATACGCACGAAGTGCAGCCGATTCTGGGCAGTTACGGGATGCAAACCCTGCCCACCTGGATTGCCGGCGACAGCGCCGAAGCCGTGCATATTGCCGAACAAATTGGCTATCCCGTTGCCCTCAAGCTTCGCTCACCGGATATCCCGCATAAGTCTGATGTCCAGGGAGTGATGTTATACCTGCGGACTGCGACCGAGGTACAGCAAGCCGCTGATGCCATATTCGACCGGGTCAAAATGGCCTGGCCTCAGGCGCGGATCCACGGGCTGCTGGTGCAAAGCATGGCTAATCGCGCGGGCGCTCAGGAGCTGCGCGTGGTGGTTGAATACGATCCTGTCTTTGGCCCGCTTATCATGCTGGGGGAAGGCGGCGTCGAGTGGCGTCCTGAGGAGCAGGCGGTCGTGGCTTTGCCACCACTGAACATGAACCTGGCGCGCTATCTGATCATTCAGGCCATCAAAAGCAAAAAAATCCGGGGCCGAAGCGCGCTGCGCCCTCTTGATATTGCCGGGTTGAGTCAGTTCCTGGTGCAGGTGTCTAACCTGATTGTTGATTGCGCGGAGATCCAGCGGCTGGACATCCACCCGCTGCTCGCCTCCGGCAGTGAGTTTACGGCCCTGGACGTCACGCTGGATATCGCGCCTTTCGAGGGTGACAGAGAGAGCCGCCTTGCGATCCGCCCGTATCCTCTGCAACTGGAGGAGTGGGTGGAGATGAAAAACGGAGAGCGCGCGTTGTTCCGCCCTATCCTGCCGGAAGATGAACCGCAGCTGCGCACGTTCATCTCTCAGGTAACGAAAGAGGATCTTTACTATCGCTATTTTAGCGAAATCAACGAATTTACCCACGATGATTTAGCCAATATGACCCAGATCGACTACGATCGAGAAATGGCATTTGTCGCCGTTCGTCGTTCCGATAAGGGCGATGAGATCCTCGGCGTTACGCGTGCTATTTCCGACCCGGATAATGTTGATGCGGAGTTTGCTGTGCTGGTGCGCTCCGATCTGAAAGGGTTGGGTCTGGGGCGACGGCTGCTGGAAAAACTCATCAGTTATACGCGAGATCACGGATTGTTACGCCTCAATGGCATTACTATGCCTAACAATCGCGGTATGGTGACCCTGGCGCGAAAACTTGGATTTGACGTTGATATTCAGCTGGACGAAGGTATTGTGGCCTTATCCCTGAGCCTGATATCAGCGGATAAAGCCGAGTAAGCTACTGGAAATGTTACCCACTTTGGACGGGACTGGTGGTATCATTGTCCGCTTATGTTGTTTGCATGGTACAGACAACCCTTCAATGAACAGAGAAGAAACGCACTGTGATGTTGTCAAAATTTAAGCGTAATAAACATCAACAACACCTTGCTCAACTACCGAAGATTTCTCAGTCAGTTGATGATGTAGAGTTCTTTTACGCTCCCGCCCATTTTCGGGAGACGCTTCTGGAAAAGATTGCCAGTGCCACGCGTCGCATTTGCATTGTGGCCCTGTATCTTGAACAAGATGAAGGTGGGCGCGCGATCTTAAATGCGCTCTATGAAGCCAAGCGTCAACGTCCGGAACTGGATGTTCGCGTGCTGGTCGACTGGCACCGCGCTCAGCGTGGCCGTATAGGCGCTGCTGCTTCAAACACCAATGCTGACTGGTATTGCCGCACGGCGCAGGAAAATCCTGGCGTCGATGTGCCCGTTTACGGCGTACCTGTAAATACCCGAGAAGCGCTCGGCGTCCTTCATTTCAAAGGGTTCATCATTGATGATAGCGTGCTGTACAGCGGCGCGAGCCTGAATGATGTTTACCTTCATCAGCTCGATAAATATCGATATGACCGTTACCATCTGGTTCGTAATCCCCAGATGGCGGATATCATGTTTAACTGGGTTGATAAGAACTTAGTACAGGGTCGCGGCGTAAATCGTCTTGACGATCCACACCGTCCTAAAAGCCCGGAAATTAAAAATGATATCCGCGCGTTCCGCCAGGAACTGCGTGATGCGGTCTACCATTTCCAGGGCGATGCCAATAACGAAGAGCTATCCGTTACACCGCTGGTGGGGTTAGGCAAATCAAGCCTGCTGAACAAAACGATTTTCCACCTGATGCCGTGTGCGGAGCAGAAACTCATCATCTGCACCCCTTACTTCAACCTTCCCGCCGTGCTGGTGCGTAATATCATTCAGCTGCTGCGTGATGGTAAAAAAGTTGAAATTATCGTCGGTGACAAAACGGCTAACGACTTCTTTATTCCTGAAGATCAACCGTTCAAGATTATCGGTGCCCTCCCTTATCTCTATGAGATTAACCTGCGCCGTTTCCTGAGCCGTTTACAGTATTACGTTAACACTGACCAGCTGGTCGTGCGTCTGTGGAAAGATGAAGACAACAGTTATCATCTGAAAGGGATGTGGGTCGACGATGAATGGATGCTGCTTACGGGCAATAACCTCAACCCTCGCGCCTGGCGTCTGGATCTCGAAAATGCCATCCTGATCCATGACCCGAAACATGAGTTAGCGACCAGTCGTGAACGTGAGCTCGAGCTTATTCGCACGCATACCACTGTGGTTCAGCATTACCGTGAACTGCAGAGCATTGCCGATTACCCGGTGAAAGTCCGCAAGCTTATTCGTCGCCTGCGTCGAATCCGTATTGACAGACTTATCAGCCGTATTCTGTGATGTCCGGGCCCTGTCAGCGACAGGGCTTTTTTTGGAGTCCGCTAATGCGTATTCTTCTCTTGCTGAGTGCTCTCTTTCTCAGTGGCTGTAGCCACATGGCTAACGATAGCTGGTCCGGGCAGGATAAAGCGCAACACTTTCTCGCCTCCGCGATGTTGTCCGCTGCCGGTAATGAGTATGCACAACATCAGGGGTACAGTCGGGATCGTAGTGCGGCAATCGGCCTGATGTTCTCTGTAAGCCTTGGGGCTTCAAAAGAACTGTGGGATAGCCGCCCCGCGGGGAGCGGCTGGAGCTGGAAAGACTTTGCCTGGGACGTAGCCGGTGCCACGACCGGCTATGCCGTGTGGCAGATGGCTCGCTATTAGAGACGAATACCTTTACCCTTTCGATGCAGCATCAGGGAGACAATAAAGGCCAGTGCCCCCATCACCGTCACGTACCAGAAGAAGGTTGTTTCCGTTCCCCATGATTTAAGCGACAGCGCGACGTACTCCGCAGAGCCACCGAACAGCGCATTGGCGACCGCATAAGAAAGCCCTACCCCCAAAGCGCGTACCTGTGCCGGGAACATCTCAGCCTTCAGGATCCCACTGATCGATGTGTAAAAACTGACAATGACCATCGCCAGCATGACCAGACCAAAGGCGGCATACGGTGAGGAAACGTGCTGAAGCGCAGTTAAAATAGGAACAGTACATAACGCGGACATGCCGCCAAAAATCAGCATTGACGTGCGACGCCCTATTTTATCGGAGAGCGCGCCAATAAGTGGCTGAATCAGCATAAAGACGAACAACGCGGCGGTCATGATAGCGCTGGCGACGTTGGCGTGCATGCCCGTGGTGTTCACCAGATATTTTTGCATGTAGGTGGTGAAGGTGTAAAAGCTGAGAGAACCGCCCGCGGTGAACCCGAGAACCATCAGGAAAGCTTTGCGGTTACGCCACAGCCCTTTAAACGACCCCGCCTCCTTCAGCGCCCGGACCTCTTTTTGCGAAGTTTCATCCAACTGACGACGCAACCAGAGTGCGACGACCGCCAGTACAGCACCCATCGCGAAAGGAATTCGCCATCCCCACTCATGAAGCTGGCTGTCGGTAAGGACCTGCTGCAGAATAACCACCACCAGAATGGCCAGAAGCTGGCCACCAATAAGCGTGACGTACTGGAAAGAGGCGTAAAATCCTTTCCGGCCCTCAAGGGCAATTTCACTCATGTAAGTGGCGCTGGTACCGTATTCTCCTCCAACAGAAAGCCCCTGGAACAAACGAGCCAGTAGCAAAAGAGCCGGCGCCCATGTCCCGATAGCGTCATAACCGGGAAGACAGGCGATCACCAGCGAGCCAAAGCACATCATGCAGACCGAAATCAGCATGGATGCCTTACGTCCTCGACGGTCTGCGATCCGTCCAAACAACCATCCACCAATGGGGCGCATTAAGAAGCCCGCAGCAAATACGCCAGCCGTTTGCAGAAGCTGTGTGGTGGTGTTTCCGGACGGGAAGAAGATATGTGCGAAGTAAAGTGAACAGAATGAGTAGACGTAAAAGTCGAACCATTCCACCAGGTTCCCTGAAGAGGCACTGACGATTGCCCATACCCTTCTACGGGAATCACTGGCAGCCAGCGTCCCGTTCGATGCTATGCTTTCTGTCATTGTGATTATGCTCCTGCCATAAAAACGGCATGCTGAGTCCTGAGAACTCACGATCTTGTAAAGCAAATGTTATTATTTTGTTATAAATAACATTGAGAGTAAGATCACATTTTCTGTTAGCAAGGTAAGTTATAGGATAAAGACTAAGGGTCGTTGGCTGGTGTGGCGGTGTACAGTCTGATGCCGTCTCCGGCGGCGGGAAAGAACCAAAGCAAAAAACCCCGCACCATACGGTACGGGGTTCTTTTAATTGATGCCTGGCAGTTCCCTACTCTCACATGGGGAGACCCCACACTACCATCGGCGCTACGGCGTTTCACTTCTGAGTTCGGCATGGGGTCAGGTGGGACCACCGCGCTAAAGCCGCCAGGCAAATTCTGTAATCTGTATCAGCTGAAAATCGTCTCTCTCACGCCAAAACAGCTTCGGCGTTGTAAGGTTAAGCCTCACGGTTCATTAGTATCGGTTAGCTCAACGCATCGCTGCGCTTACACACCCGACCTATCAACGTCGTAGTCTTCAACGTTCCTTCAGGAGACTTAAAGTCTCAGGGAGAACTCATCTCGGGGCAAGTTTCGTGCTTAGATGCTTTCAGCACTTATCTCTTCCGCATTTAGCTACCGGGCAGTGCCATTGGCATGACAACCCGAACACCAGTGATGCGTCCACTCCGGTCCTCTCGTACTAGGAGCAGCCCCCCTCAATTCTCCAGCGCCCACGGCAGATAGGGACCGAACTGTCTCACGACGTTCTAAACCCAGCTCGCGTACCACTTTAAATGGCGAACAGCCATACCCTTGGGACCTACTTCAGCCCCAGGATGTGATGAGCCGACATCGAGGTGCCAAACACCGCCGTCGATATGAACTCTTGGGCGGTATCAGCCTGTTATCCCCGGAGTACCTTTTATCCGTTGAGCGATGGCCCTTCCATTCAGAACCACCGGATCACTATGACCTGCTTTCGCACCTGCTCGAGCCGTCACTCTCGCAGTCAAGCTAGCTTATGCCATTGCACTAACCTCCTGATGTCCGACCAGGATTAGCTAACCTTCGTGCTCCTCCGTTACTCTTTGGGAGGAGACCGCCCCAGTCAAACTACCCACCAGACACTGTCCGCAACCCGGATCACGGGTCTACGTTAGAACACCAGCCATTAAAGGGTGGTATTTCAAGGTTGGCTCCACGCAGACTGGCGTCCACGCTTCAAAGCCTCCCACCTATCCTACACATCAAGGACCAGTGTTCAGTGTCAAGCTATAGTAAAGGTTCACGGGGTCTTTCCGTCTTGCCGCGGGTACACTGCATCTTCACAGCGAGTTCAATTTCACTGAGTCTCGGGTGGAGACAGCCTGGCCATCATTACGCCATTCGTGCAGGTCGGAACTTACCCGACAAGGAATTTCGCTACCTTAGGACCGTTATAGTTACGGCCGCCGTTTACCGGGGCTTCGATCAAGAGCTTCGCGTTGCCGCTAACCCCATCAATTAACCTTCCGGCACCGGGCAGGCGTCACACCGTATACGTCCACTTTCGTGTTTGCACAGTGCTGTGTTTTTAATAAACAGTTGCAGCCAGCTGGTATCTTCGACTGATTTCAGCTCCATCCGCAGGGACTTCACCTACATATCAGCGTGCCTTCTCCCGAAGTTACGGCACCATTTTGCCTAGTTCCTTCACCCGAGTTCTCTCAAGCGCCTTGGTATTCTCTACCTGACCACCTGTGTCGGTTTGGGGTACGATTTGATGTTACCTGATGCTTAGAGGCTTTTCCTGGAAGCAGGGCATTTGTTACTTCAGCACCGTAGTGCCTCGTCATCACACCTCAGCGTTAACAAGGAACCGGATTTACCTGGAACCTCCGCCTACATGCTTAAACCGGGACAACCGTCGCCCGGCTAACATAGCCTTCTCCGTCCCCCCTTCGCAGTAACACCAAGTACAGGAATATTAACCTGTTTCCCATCGACTACGCCTTTCGGCCTCGCCTTAGGGGTCGACTCACCCTGCCCCGATTAACGTTGGACAGGAACCCTTGGTCTTCCGGCGAGCGGGCTTTTCACCCGCTTTATCGTTACTTATGTCAGCATTCGCACTTCTGATACCTCCAGCACCCCTCACAGGACACCTTCAACGGCTTACAGAACGCTCCCCTACCCAACAACGCATAAGCGTCGCTGCCGCAGCTTCGGTGCATGGTTTAGCCCCGTTACATCTTCCGCGCAGGCCGACTCGACCAGTGAGCTATTACGCTTTCTTTAAATGATGGCTGCTTCTAAGCCAACATCCTGGCTGTCTGTGCCTTCCCACATCGTTTCCCACTTAACCATGACTTTGGGACCTTAGCTGGCGGTCTGGGTTGTTTCCCTCTTCACGACGGACGTTAGCACCCGCCGTGTGTCTCCCGTGATAACATTCTTCGGTATTCGTAGTTTGCATCGGGTTGGTAAGCCGGGATGGCCCCCTAGCCGAAACAGTGCTCTACCCCCGAAGATGAGTTCACGAGGCGCTACCTAAATAGCTTTCGGGGAGAACCAGCTATCTCCCGGTTTGATTGGCCTTTCACCCCCAGCCACAAGTCATCCGCTAATTTTTCAACATTAGTCGGTTCGGTCCTCCAGTTAGTGTTACCCAACCTTCAACCTGCCCATGGCTAGATCACCGGGTTTCGGGTCTATACCCTGCAACTTAACGCCCAGTTAAGACTCGGTTTCCCTTCGGCTCCCCTATACGGTTAACCTTGCTACAGAATATAAGTCGCTGACCCATTATACAAAAGGTACGCAGTCACCCCATAAAAGAGGCTCCCACTGCTTGTACGTACACGGTTTCAGGTTCTTTTTCACTCCCCTCGCCGGGGTTCTTTTCGCCTTTCCCTCACGGTACTGGTTCACTATCGGTCAGTCAGGAGTATTTAGCCTTGGAGGATGGTCCCCCCATATTCAGACAGGATACCACGTGTCCCGCCCTACTCTTCGAGTTCACAACCTGTGTGCTTTCGTGTACGGGACTGTCACCCTGTACCGTGCGACTTTCCAGACGCTTCCACTAACACACAAGCTGATTCAGACTCTGGGCTGCTCCCCGTTCGCTCGCCGCTACTGGGGGAATCTCGGTTGATTTCTTTTCCTCGGGGTACTTAGATGTTTCAGTTCCCCCGGTTCGCCTCGTTAACCTATGTATTCAGTTAACGATAGTGTGTCGGAACACACTGGGTTTCCCCATTCGGACATCGCCGGGTCAAAGGTTCATATCACCTCGCCGGCGCTTTTCGCAGATTAGCACGTCCTTCATCGCCTCTGACTGCCAGGGCATCCACCGTGTACGCTTAGTCGCTTAACCTCACAACCCGAAGATGTTTCTTTCGATTCATCACCGGCTTGCGAAAATTTGAGAGACTCGAACACACATAACATGTGTGTCGTTTCAATTTTCAGCTTGATCCAGATTTTTAAAGAGCAAATATCTCAAACGTCACCCGAAGATGAGTTTTGAGATATGTCGGCAGGTGACTTTCACTCACGAACCAGCAAGTGGCGTCCCCTAGGGGATTCGAACCCCTGTTACCGCCGTGAAAGGGCGGTGTCCTGGGCCTCTAGACGAAGGGGACACTGAAGTCTCAATCGCAAGACGCCTTGCTATTTACTTTTCATCAGACAATCTGTGTGAGCACTACAAAGGCAGGTTCTTTAAGGTAAGGAGGTGATCCAACCGCAGGTTCCCCTACGGTTACCTTGTTACGACTTCACCCCAGTCATGAATCACAAAGTGGTAAGCGCCCTCCCGAAGGTTAAGCTACCTACTTCTTTTGCAACCCACTCCCATGGTGTGACGGGCGGTGTGTACAAGGCCCGGGAACGTATTCACCGTAGCATTCTGATCTACGATTACTAGCGATTCCGACTTCATGGAGTCGAGTTGCAGACTCCAATCCGGACTACGACGCACTTTATGAGGTCCGCTTGCTCTCGCGAGTTCGCTTCTCTTTGTATGCGCCATTGTAGCACGTGTGTAGCCCTACTCGTAAGGGCCATGATGACTTGACGTCATCCCCACCTTCCTCCAGTTTATCACTGGCAGTCTCCTTTGAGTTCCCGGCCGGACCGCTGGCAACAAAGGATAAGGGTTGCGCTCGTTGCGGGACTTAACCCAACATTTCACAACACGAGCTGACGACAGCCATGCAGCACCTGTCTCAGAGTTCCCGAAGGCACCAAAGCATCTCTGCTAAGTTCTCTGGATGTCAAGAGTAGGTAAGGTTCTTCGCGTTGCATCGAATTAAACCACATGCTCCACCGCTTGTGCGGGCCCCCGTCAATTCATTTGAGTTTTAACCTTGCGGCCGTACTCCCCAGGCGGTCGACTTAACGCGTTAGCTCCGGAAGCCACGCCTCAAGGGCACAACCTCCAAGTCGACATCGTTTACGGCGTGGACTACCAGGGTATCTAATCCTGTTTGCTCCCCACGCTTTCGCACCTGAGCGTCAGTCTTTGTCCAGGGGGCCGCCTTCGCCACCGGTATTCCTCCAGATCTCTACGCATTTCACCGCTACACCTGGAATTCTACCCCCCTCTACAAGACTCTAGCCTGCCAGTTTCGAATGCAGTTCCCAGGTTGAGCCCGGGGATTTCACATCCGACTTGACAGACCGCCTGCGTGCGCTTTACGCCCAGTAATTCCGATTAACGCTTGCACCCTCCGTATTACCGCGGCTGCTGGCACGGAGTTAGCCGGTGCTTCTTCTGCGGGTAACGTCAATTGCTGTGGTTATTAACCACAACACCTTCCTCCCCGCTGAAAGTACTTTACAACCCGAAGGCCTTCTTCATACACGCGGCATGGCTGCATCAGGCTTGCGCCCATTGTGCAATATTCCCCACTGCTGCCTCCCGTAGGAGTCTGGACCGTGTCTCAGTTCCAGTGTGGCTGGTCATCCTCTCAGACCAGCTAGGGATCGTCGCCTAGGTGAGCCATTACCCCACCTACTAGCTAATCCCATCTGGGCACATCTGATGGCAAGAGGCCCGAAGGTCCCCCTCTTTGGTCTTGCGACGTTATGCGGTATTAGCTACCGTTTCCAGTAGTTATCCCCCTCCATCAGGCAGTTTCCCAGACATTACTCACCCGTCCGCCACTCGTCACCCGAGAGCAAGCTCTCTGTGCTACCGTTCGACTTGCATGTGTTAGGCCTGCCGCCAGCGTTCAATCTGAGCCATGATCAAACTCTTCAATTTAAGTTTGATGCTCGTGAATTAAACTTCGTAATGAATTACGTATGTTCACTCAGAGACTTGGTATTCATTTTTCGTCCGAGGACGTTAAGAATCCATGTCACTTTGAGTGCCCACACAGATTGTCTGATAAATTGTTAAAGAGCAGTGCCGCTTCGTTTTCGCTGCGGCGCGGGGTGTGCATATTACGCTTTCCCGCTTCAGAGTCAAGCATTTATTTTCGCTTATCTCTGCTGACCCGGCGGCGTGTGTGCCGTTGTTCCGTGTCAGTGGAGGCGCATTATAGGGGGTAATTCTGAAGCTGCAAGGATAAAGTGAAAATTATTTACTGACTGCTCACTTTCCAGGCAATTTGCATCCCACACCTCAATTCTGGCCTGGTTTTTAAACAAAAACGAGCCGCAAGCGGCCCGTTTTTGCGTTTTGTGACTTACTGCACTGCCACAATTTTGTCGTCGTTGGCTTCCAGACGGATAACTTTGCCCGGAATCAGCTCCCCGGAGAGTATCTGCTGCGCCAGTGGGTTTTCGATCTGTTGCTGGATTGCGCGTTTCAGCGGACGCGCCCCATAAACCGGATCGTACCCATTTGCGCTCAAGAGCCTCAGCGCATCATCGGAGATGTGAATTTCATATCCACGCTCTTCAAGACGTTTATACAGACGCTGCAGCTGAATCTGCGCAATCGACGCAATATGTTTCTCACCCAGAGGATGGAACACTACCACTTCATCAATACGGTTAATGAACTCTGGACGGAAGCTATGGCTTACCACGCCCATCACCAGATCCTTCATATGGCCGTAGTCCAGTTCACCGAAACGTTCCTGAATCAAATCGGAACCCAGGTTCGAGGTCATGATCACTACCGTGTTACGGAAGTCGACCGTTCTCCCCTGTCCGTCAGTCAGCCGTCCATCGTCAAGAACCTGCAGCAGAATGTTGAACACATCCGGATGCGCTTTTTCCACTTCATCCAGCAGGATGACGGAATAAGGACGACGGCGCACCGCTTCTGTCAGGTAGCCACCTTCTTCATAACCCACATATCCTGGAGGCGCACCAACCAGTCGCGAAACGGAGTGTTTCTCCATAAACTCGGACATATCGATACGCACCATCGCATCATCGCTGTCAAACATGAAGTTAGCCAGCGCCTTACACAGTTCGGTTTTACCGACCCCCGTAGGCCCCAGGAACAGGAACGAACCGATCGGACGATTAGGGTCAGACAACCCTGCACGGCTACGGCGAATGGCATTAGAGACCGCTTCAACCGCCTCGTTCTGACCAATCACGCGCTGATGCAGATCCTGCTCCATGCGCAGCAGTTTGTCACGTTCGCTTTCCATCATGCGCGCAACCGGAATACCGGTCCAGCGAGCCAGCACTTCAGCGATCTCCTCATCCGTTACTTTGTTTCGTAACAGACGCATCGTTTTGCCTTCCGACTGCGTGGCGATCTCAAGCTGTTTCTCAAGCTCAGGAATTTTGCCGTACTGCAGTTCAGACATTCGCGCCAGGTCACCCACACGACGCGCTTGCTCAATGGCAATTTTCGCCTGTTCCAGTTCAGCTTTAATTGTCTGAGTACCCGAGAGTGATGCTTTCTCCGCTTTCCACTCTTCTTCCAGCTCAGAGTACTGACGCTCTTTATCGTCCAGTTCTTCGTTGAGCATATCCAGCCGTTTCTTACTGGCTTCATCAGACTCTTTCTTCAGTGCCTGCTGTTCCAGTTTGAGCTGGATGATGCGACGGTCGAGCCTGTCCAGCTCTTCCGGTTTCGAGTCAATCTGCATACGAATGCTCGAGGCCGCTTCATCAATAAGGTCGATTGCTTTATCGGGCAACTGACGGTCAGCGATATAACGATGCGAAAGCGTGGCCGCTGCAACAATCGCCGGGTCAGTAATCTGCACATGGTGGTGCAGTTCATAACGTTCTTTCAGCCCACGCAAAATCGCGATGGTATCTTCAACGCTAGGCTCAGCAACAAACACTTTCTGGAAACGACGCTCCAGCGCAGCATCTTTTTCGATGTACTGACGGTACTCATCCAGCGTGGTAGCCCCTACACAGTGAAGTTCCCCACGTGCCAGGGCTGGTTTCAGCATATTACCGGCATCCATCGCGCCGTCCGCTTTACCTGCGCCGACCATGGTGTGCAGTTCGTCAATAAACAGAATGACGTTGCCTTCCTGTTTCGCCAGGTCGTTAAGCACGCCTTTCAGACGCTCTTCGAACTCACCGCGGTATTTCGCCCCGGCCACCAGCGCACCCATGTCGAGCGCCAGTACACGACGACCTTTCAGCCCTTCCGGCACTTCACCGTTCACAATGCGCTGCGCCAGACCTTCGACGATGGCGGTTTTACCGACCCCCGGCTCACCAATCAGCACCGGGTTGTTTTTGGTACGACGCTGCAGTACCTGGATAGTACGGCGAATCTCTTCATCACGGCCGATCACCGGGTCAAGCTTGCCCTGCTCGGCACGCTCGGTCAGGTCGACCGTAAATTTTTTCAAAGCCTGACGTTGGTCTTCGGCTCCCTGATCGTTCACGCTTTCACCTCCGCGCATTTTCTCAATCGCCTGAGTCACATTGGCGGTGGTTGCGCCGGCAGATTTCAGCAGGTCGGTCAAGGTACCGCGTGATTCAAGCGCCGCCAGAACGAAAAGTTCTGACGAAATAAAGTTGTCCCCACGTTTTTGCGCCAGCTTGTCGCAAAGATTCAGCACACGCACCAGATCCTGAGACGGCTGAACGTCGCCACCGGTACCTTCTACCTGGGGTAAACGGCTCAGAGCCTGATCGATGGCGGTGCGTAACTGGCCAGCATTAATGCCGGCAGACGTTAATAACGGACGTACCGATCCCCCTTCCTGATTCAGCAAGGCGCTCATTAAATGAAGAGGTTCGATGAATTGGTTGTCGTGCCCCAGTGCAAGGGACTGGGCATCGGCGAGAGCAAGCTGGAATTTATTAGTAAGACGATCCAGACGCATAACTCCTCCCATAACAGGTCAAATTTGCTACTGGAGATTAAATGAGGTCATCCCTCAATTATTCAAGGTTAATGACCTGAATTATGTGAAAAGAAAACGGCACGTTCCGGATCGTCTTGATTCTTTAGGTTATATCAGCCAAATAAAACTTGCCATACGACCTGTCGTCTTGTCGCGGCGATAAGAGAAAAAATCACCCTTTTCGGTGAAGGTACAGCGATCGCCGCCGAAGATCTGCGTCACGCCGACATTATTCAGGCGCTGGCGGGCCAACAGGTAAATATCGGCCAGATATTTTTCACCGGCAGGAAGGAAAGCATCCGCGGCCTGCAGATCTTTCTCCATAAAGGCTTCGCGGACCTCTGGCCCCACTTCAAACGCACGAGGACCAATGGCCGGGCCGAGCCAGGCCATGATATTCGCAGGGTCATCTTTAAAGCAGGCGACGGTCTCTTCGAGCACACCTTCACACAGACCACGCCAGCCCGCATGCGCTGCTGCCACCTCGGTACCGGCACGGTTACAGAACAGAACCGGCAGGCAATCGGCAGTCATTACCGCACATACCGTTCCCGGGGTATCACTGTAAGACGCATCGGCCCGTTTAGACGCATAGGGTTCGCCCGTTAACGTCAGTACCGTTTTACCGTGTACCTGTTCCAGCCAGACCGGCTTCGACGGTAAATTCCCGGCAGCAAACAGGCGTTTGCGGTTTTCTTCAACGTGCTCCAGGTTGTCACCACAGTGTGCGCCGAGATTCAAAGATTCCCACGCGCCCTGGCTCACACCGCCGATACGGGTTGAACTGCAGGCAGCCACGCCCTCAGGCAGTGGCCACTCCGGGACAATCAGTTTGGTCATAACCAGTCCACTTGATCTTTATGTTCTTCAAAATCAACGCGCATGGCGTCAATAAGGTCGACCATATCCTGTGGGATCGGCGCGTGCCATTCCATCTGAATACCGGTGATAGGATGGTAAAGACGCAGCATCGTTGCGTGCAGCGCCTGGCGATCAAACTTACGCAGTACGCTAATGAACTCATCCGATGAGCCTTTTGGCGGACGCGGACGACCACCGTAGACCTGATCGCCCACCAGCGGATGGGTAATGTGCGCCATATGAACACGGATCTGGTGAGTACGACCGGTTTCCAGACGCAGACGCAGACGCGTATGAATGCGGAAGTGTTCCATAATGCGGTAGTGCGTTACCGCAGGCTTACCCATCGGGTGCACCGACATATGGGTACGTTTGGTTGGGTGACGGCTGATAGGTTCTTCCACCGTACCGCCAGCGGTCATATGACCAATGGCCACCGCTTCATATTCGCGGGTGATTTCACGCAGCTGCAGAGATTCCACCAGACGTGTCTGAGCTGGAACGGTCTTTGCCACCACCATCAGACCCGTGGTGTCTTTATCCAGACGGTGAACGATGCCGGCGCGTGGAACATCCACGATAGGCGGGTAATAATGGAGAAGTGCGTTAAGCACTGTGCCATCAGGGTTCCCCGCGCCCGGATGAACAACCAGGTCACGTGGCTTGTTGATCACCAGGATGTCATCATCTTCATAGACGATGTTCAGCGGGATGTCCTGCGGCTCGAAGCGGATGTCCTCTTCGATTTCAGCATTGATGGCGACGGCTTCCCCACCTAACACTTTCTCTTTTGGTTTGTCCCAGATCTTGCCGTTTACCAGCACGCGCTGGTCAAGGATCCATTCTTTTATGCGTGAACGCGAATAATCAGGGAACAATTCGGCCAAAGCCTGATCTAAGCGTTGACCGAGCTGATTTTCGGAGACTGTTGCGGTGAGTTCTACTCGTTGTGCCATAAACTGCTTCTTCGTTTAACGTTGGGTTTTACGGCTTTGCCGTTTAATATAGTGTGCTATTGTAGCTGGTCTTAATCGGGAGCAGGAACAGAGTTTCTCCCGGACAAACATTTGAGGAAAGTCAAAACGTCATGACGCGCATGAAATATCTGGTGGCAGCGGCCACGTTGAGCCTGGCTTTGGTGGGCTGCTCCGGTTCAAATGAACAGGTCCCTGACAATCCGCCGAATGAAATCTATGCGACTGCACAACAAAAGTTGCAGGACGGTAACTGGAAACAGGCGATAACGCAACTGGAAGCGTTGGATAATCGCTATCCATTTGGTCCGTATTCGCAGCAGGTACAGTTAGATCTCATCTATGCCTACTATAAAAATGCCGATCTGCCGCTGGCTCAGGCAACCATCGATCGTTTCATGCGTCTGAACCCGACTCATCCTAACATCGATTACGTCATGTACATGCGCGGTCTTACCAACATGGCGCTGGACGACAGTGCCCTGCAAGGTTTCTTCGGTGTGGATCGTTCTGACCGTGACCCGCAGCATGCGCGTGATGCTTTCAACGACTTCTCTAAACTGGTGCGCGGCTACCCGAACAGCCAGTACGTCACTGACGCGACCAAACGTCTGGTGTTCCTGAAAGATCGTCTGGCGAAATACGAATACTCCGTTGCGGAATACTATACCCGCCGTGGCGCATGGGTTGCCGTGGTTAATCGTGTAGAAGGTATGTTGCGTGATTACCCGGATACACAGGCAACGCGTGATGGCCTGAAGCTGATGGAAAATGCTTACCGTCAGATGCAGATGACCGCACAGGCTGACAAAGTGGCGAAAATCATCGCCGCGAACAGCAGCAACACCTGATATTGCCTCAAAGCAAAACGGCAGCCTTCGGGCTGCCTTTTTTTTATGCGTTCAGAGATCAGCTGAAGCGGTTTAGCCTCAACACATCCTATCAACTATGACCGCAAATCGGGCCTTCCACAAGGTAAATATCACCTCTTCCTGCCCTGCCTCACAAAAAACATTCCCTGACAAAAACCGACAAAATAACGTGATATAAATCACACATTTTGACATTAGGACAGGTATGCTGGAATCACCAAGACGGAAAGACAAGAGGTAAAATTTATGACAATGAACATTACCAGTAAACAAATGGAAATTACTCCGGCAATCCGCCAACACGTCGCAGACCGTCTCGCCAAACTGGATAAATGGCAAACACATTTGATTAACCCACATATCATCCTGTCCAAGGAGCCGCAAGGTTTCATCGCTGACGCAACTATCAATACTCCAAACGGCCATCTGGTCGCCAGCGCAAAACATGAGGATATGTACACCGCTATTAACGATTTGATCAACAAGCTGGAACGGCAGCTCAATAAAGTGCAACACAAAGGTGAAGCCCGTCGCGCCGCAACGTCGGTGAAAGACGCCAGCTTCGCGGAAGAAGTTGAAGAAGAGTAATCCTTTAAATTGAGTTTACCGCCAACGCGCCTTCGGGCGCGTTTTTTATTGACAGCGTGAAAACAGTACGGGTACTTTAACGGTATCAACGACAGGATGATTTCATGAAACACACACCGTTTTTCTTCGCATTCTTTTTTACCTTCCCCTGATTGGGAGGCGTTTCGTCGTGTGATAAAGAATGCGAAGACGAACAACAAGGCCTCCCACACCGGGAGGCCTTTTTTATTAATAACGATAAACGAGACAGGCAACACTATGACACCGGAAAACCCGTTACTGGACCTGCGAGTGAAAATCAGCGCACTGGACGAAAAATTACTGGCCCTGCTGGCAGAACGTCGCACACTCGCCATCGAAGTGGGAAAAGCCAAGCTGGACTCCCATCGGCCGGTGCGTGATATTGATCGTGAACGCGACCTGCTGGAACGCCTGATTCAGCTTGGCAAAGCGCACCACCTCGACGCCCATTACATCACCCGTTTGTTCCAGCTCATCATCGAAGACTCCGTTCTGACCCAGCAAGCGCTACTCCAGCAGCATCTGAATAAAACGAACCCGCACTCTGCACGTGTCGCCTTCCTCGGCCCTAAAGGCTCTTACTCTCACCTTGCCGCGCGCCAGTACGCAGCACGTCATTTCGAAGAGTTTATTGAAAGCGGCTGCGCAAAATTTGCTGATATTTTCAATCAGGTCGAAACCGGACAGGCGGATTACGCCGTCGTACCGATTGAAAACACCAGCTCTGGTGCCATTAACGACGTGTACGATCTTCTGCAGCACACTACGCTGTCGCTGGTTGGCGAGATGACCATCCCTATCGATCACTGCGTACTGGTCTCTGGCTCAACCGACCTGAGCCAAATCGAGACAGTGTACAGTCACCCACAACCGTTCCAGCAGTGCAGTCAATTCCTCAACCGTTATCCGAACTGGAAAATTGAGTACACCGAAAGCACTTCTGCGGCGATGGAAAAAGTGATGCAGGCAAATTCCCCGACGGTGGCCGCGCTTGGCAGCGAGGCGGGCGGAGCGCTGTATGGGCTGCAGGTACTGGAACGCAACCTGGCGAACCAGACGCAAAATATCACCCGCTTCGTGGTACTGGCCCGTAAAGCCATCAATGTCTCTGAGCAGGTTCCGGCTAAAACGACGCTGCTGATGGCGACCGGGCAGCAGGCGGGTGCGCTGGTTGAGGCCCTGCTGGTACTGCGTAACCACAACCTGATCATGACGAAGCTGGAATCGCGCCCGATTCATGGTAATCCGTGGGAAGAGATGTTTTATCTGGATATCCAGGCCAACCTGGAATCTGCATCCATGCAGAAAGCCCTGCGTGAACTGGGTGAAATCACCCGCTCAATGAAAGTGCTGGGCTGCTATCCGAGCGAAAACGTCGTGCCGGTTGACCCCGCTTAACGTTCGATAAAGCGGCTTTTCTTCATCCCTGCCACGCTGACGGGCAGGGTGAAGATGGCGCCGGAGAGCGGATACTGCGCCACTTCATCCGCATCCATATTTTCCCGCGTGGTCGTGATAAACAGGGTCTTCATATCCTCGCCGCCAAAGCAGACCATCGTCGGACAACGAACCGGCATGCGATACTCTTCCAGTTGCTCCCCCTGCGGTGAAAAGCGCGCAATACGCCAGCCATCAAACATTGCGCTCCAGTAGCAGCCTTCTTCATCCATCGCAGCACCGTCGGGTATGCCCTCCCCCTCTTTAAAGCGGCGGAATATCTCGCGTTTCCCCGGCTCACCTTGCTCATCAAGCGGCGTGCGGTAGATAACGCCATTTGGCGTATCAGAGGTGAACATCCACTGTTTGTCGGGGCTGAATGCCAGACCGTTGTGTCCGTGAATATCACACTGGATCACTTTCGGCGTCAGATCATTATCGATACGCATTAGCATGGCGCCGTTGTAATCCCCCGGCCCCCAGAAGGTTCCCGCATAGAACCGTCCATGATGATCGGTACCTCCATCATTAAAACGCGCCAGTTGCGGGTTAGAGGGGTTATCACACACCTTGCGCTGAAGCAGGCCGTGTTTGTCAGCAAGCCAGATGCCATTGCGCATCGCGACGATAAAGCCGCCACGCTCACGCAGAGCGAAACAACCTACTTCTTCATGGAAAGAGAGTACCGTGTGTTCCGCGGTGGGCAGATGATAACGGTGGATCTCCCCCTCCAGAATATCTGCCCAGTAGAGCGCATGCTCTTCGGCACTCCACGTCGGACATTCGGGCAGATGCCCGGTGTAATTCAACAGCGGCTGCGGTTCGGCCATAACAGTTCCCCAAAATGAAAAAAGCCAGCATTGCTGGCTTTTAGTATATACATCATCGCATTACTGGCGACTGTCATTTGCCTGACGCAAAAGCGTGCGGCTCTCACTCTGAAAACGTTGCGCATAATCGCCAAACCAGTGCTCGACTTTACGGAAGCTGTCGATAAACGCCTGTTTATCGCCATGCTCCAGCAAGGTGATCGCTTCACCAAACCGCTGGTAATAACGTTTGATAAGCGCCAGGTTGTTCTCAGAGGACATAATAATGTCGGCGTAAAGCTGTGGATCCTGAGCGAACAAACGCCCGACCATCGCCAGCTCCAGGCGATAGATCGGCGAAGAGAGCGCCAGCAGCTGTTCAAGCTGCACATTCTCTTCCGCCAAATGCAAACCGTAGGCAAAGGTCGCAAAGTGGCGCAGCGCCTGAATGAACGCCATGTTCTGATCGTGCTCTACCGCGCTGATCCGGTGCAACCTGGCACCCCATACCTGAATTTGTTCCAGGAACCACTGATAGGCCTCCGGCTGACGACCATCACAGTACACCACAACCTGCTTCGCCAGGCTGCCACTGTCCGGACCAAACATCGGGTGCAGGCCAAGCACCGGGCCAGTATGCGCCGCCAGCATCGCCTGCAGGGGGCCATTTTTGACCGATGCAAGGTCAACCAGGATGCAATCTTTCGGCAACGGTGGAAGCTTGCCGATGATCTGCTCCGTCACGTGGATAGGCACGCTGACGATAACCATCCCCGCATCGGCCATCAGCGCTGGCGCGTGTTCCCAGTCCTCTTTTTCCAGAATGCGAACCTGATAACCAGAAAGCGTCAGCATTTTTTCAAACAGACGCCCCATCTGGCCCGCACCACCCACAATAACCACCGGGCGCAGGGACGGACAGAGGGTTTTGAAGCCCTTATCGTTTTCGTTGGAATAGGATTCCCGCATTACGCGACGCAAGACATCTTCAATCAGATCCGGCGAGACGCCCAGCGCCTGGGCCTCTTTGCGCCGCGAGGCCAGCATGGATGCCTCACGCTCCGGGACGTAAATCGGCAGGCCGTATTTGCTTTTTACCTCACCCACTTCGGCAACCAGAGCCATACGGCGCGCCAGCAGGTCCAGCAACGCCTTATCCACTTCATCAATTTGATCGCGTAACGCGGTCAATTCAGCAACCATAACTACCCTCTTAAGCCAGACGCGTCGCCAGCTGGCCGCTTAAATCTTTATGGATCTCACGCAGCAGCGCGTCGGTGGTTTCCCAGCTGATGCAGGCATCCGTGACGGATACGCCGTGCTTCATTGCGCTGCGCGGTTGTTCAGATGACTGATTGCCTTCATGAATATTGCTCTCAATCATCAGACCGATAATAGAACGGTTGCCGTCTTTTATCTGTGCCACCACAGATTCCGCAACCGCAGGCTGACGACGGTAATCTTTATTCGAATTACCATGACTGCAATCTACCATCAGTGCCGGGCGCAGTCCCGCCTGCTCCATCTCTTTTTCACACTGTGCCACATCTGCCGGGCTGTAGTTCGGTGCTTTACCACCGCGCAGGATCACGTGACCATCCGGGTTACCCTGCGTTTGCAGAAGGCAAACCTGCCCCGCCTGGTTAATGCCAACAAAACGGTGCGGCATTGCCGCGGCACGCATGGCGTTAATTGCGGTGGCCAGGCTGCCATCGGTACCGTTTTTAAAACCAACCGGCATCGACAGACCAGACGCCATCTCGCGGTGGGTTTGTGATTCTGTGGTGCGTGCCCCAATGGCAGACCAGCTAAACAGGTCGCCCAGGTACTGCGGGCTGTTCGGATCCAGCGCTTCAGTGGCCAGCGGCAGCCCCATGCTGACCAGCTCCACCAGCAGGCGACGCGCAATTTTCAGCCCTGCTTCCACATCAAACGAGCCATCCATGTGCGGATCGTTAATCAACCCTTTCCAGCCAACGGTGGTACGTGGCTTCTCAAAATAGACGCGCATTACCAGATAGAGGCTATCGCTGACCTCCTCCGCTAATGTTTTAAATCGACGAGCGTACTCAATGGCGGCTTCAGGATCGTGAATAGAACAAGGACCACATACCACCAGCAGGCGCGGATCGCGGCCAGCGATAATGTCTGAAATGGTCTGACGCGAGTGCTCAATTTGAGCCTCCTGCGCGACGCTCAGCGGGAATTCCGCTTTCAGTTGATCCGGAGTAATCAAAATCTGTTCGTCAGTGATGTGTACGTTGTTCAGCGCGTCTTTTTGCATGATTGCGATCCTGTAAAGCTCGTTTGCGATAGTTGTTTTTCCTCGAAGAGGTGAAACAACGATACCATAACAAGTAAAGATTTCAATCCAAAATACGTACACTTTTCTTTACGAATGCCAATTTATTGCAAAAATCAGCCGCCATATCCGTAAACTTTAAATTACACCCCTTCTTTCCGTTACCAGGCTATGCTGAAGAAAAAAGGAGAATGGCTATGCGTTCAATTGCTCTGGTGCTGTTGTCGCTCATTTTATCGGGTTGCCAAATCAATCCTTATACCTTCCACCCGGACTGGACCAGCCCCAGCTGGTTTGATGCAGGTAAAGAAGACGCTATGAATGGTCTGCCGGTTAAAGATAACCAGACGCTGGCCGATAATTTTAATGATCCGCATGTTGATCGTAGTGAATATCTCCGGGGATATGCAGACGGACAGAAGAAAGTGTGTGAAGAAGGTTTTCTCCACGCCTGGGGATTAGCGGGCAAATCTTTTCCTGCCAGCTGCGATACTGCTGAAAATGCAGCAAAACTGCACGAGTCATGGCAAAAAGGCATGGATGAAAGCATGCGCTCCAGCAGACTTAATTAAGCCTCTTTTTATTCACCGGAATATAACAAAGTGTAGGATTTAGCTTAGGTCGAGGCAGGGAAAATTCTGACATAATGACGGCTTTGGTAAACAATGGTATTCTGCCCACAACTCTTAAGGACATCTATTTCCGGAGCGAAGTGGCGGATTCTGGTGAGAAATTTATCCTTGATCTCTTTTTTCCGACTCACTCTGGTGCTAATGCTGTTCCTTATGGTGGGCGCAGCGGCGGCAGGCACGTTCACCGAAACCGATAAATCGGTACGTTCGATCGTTTCAGGTATTGTGAGCTACGCCCGATGGCCGTCACTTTCCGGCCAGCCAAAACTCTGTGTTTATGCTTCTTCTCACTACACGCATGCACTCACCAGCAAGGACGGGCAAAGCGAATTACCTTATACCCCCGTTATTGTGCGTAACGATCAGGAAGCCCTGTCCGCTACGTGTGATGCTATTTATTTCGGGGCGGAATCCCCCGTAAAACAACGTGAATTAATAAGTCAGTATCAGGGCAGAGCATTGCTATTAATCTCAGAGCAAAATCCGGAATGTATTATTGGCAGCGCCTTTTGCCTGATAATTGATCGCAACCATGTCCGGTTTTCCGTCAATCTGGATGCGCTGACTCGCAGTGGCGTGAGAGTCAATCCGGATGTATTAATGCTCGCACGGAATAAGCAGCATGGATAAAGATTTCACTTCAGCGCCACGTCCGACGTTTAAAAGAACACTCAGACGAATCAGCATGATAAGCGTCATCATCACGATGACATTAATATGGCTGCTCCTCTGTTTTGCCTCCGTCGTGACATTAAAGCAATACGCACAAAAGAATCTCGAATTAACCGGCGCCACCATGAGCCACAGCCTTGAAGCCTCCCTGGTGTTCAACGATTCAGTGGCAGCCAATGAAACGCTTGCCGCCCTTGGCAAACAGGGCCAGTTTGCCGTGGCTGAAGTCCTCAACGTGCACAAAAAACGCTTTGCGTACTGGTCGTGGAACCCGGCGGATAACAACGACACTCTGGGCGCACTGGTCAGCCGCTGGCTTTTCCCCGAGCCGATTTCCCAGCCCGTATTCCATAACGGCTCAACGATTGGCGAAATACGCCTTACCGCGCGTGACAGCCTGATAAGCCACTTCATCTGGATGTCGTTTGCCGTTCTCACCGGCTGTATTCTGTTTGCGACGGTGGTCGCACTGACCATTACGCAATCCTTGCATCACGGCATGGTTACAGCGCTGCAAAACATTACTGACGTCGTTCATGACGTACGCACTAACCGTAACTTCTCCCGACGGGTGAAAGACGGGCGCATTGAAGAATTTCACCAGTTTGGCGAGGACTTCAACAGCCTTCTGGATGAAATGGAGGAGTGGCAGCTTAAACTGCAGGCGAAAAACGCCCAGCTATTACGCACCGCCATGCACGACCCGCTGACGGGTCTTGCCAACCGTGCGGCGTTTCGTAACAGCATCGCGGCATTAATGAATGACCCCTCAGCAAAAACAAACTCGGCCCTGCTCTTCCTCGACGGTGATAATTTTAAGTTTATTAATGACACCTGGGGACACGCGGCAGGAGACTGTGTGCTGATTGAAGTCGCCAGAAGAATGGTCGAGTTCGGTGATAAGCGCCATCAGTCATACCGCCTTGGCGGCGACGAGTTTGCCATGGTGCTGTACGGCGTCCATTCAGAGCCTGAGGTTCAACATCTTTGTGCTGCCTTATCGCAGCAGTTTATCCGCCCGTTCGAATTGCATAACGGGCAAAAAGCATCAATGTCACTCAGTATTGGCTTTGCTCTGGCGTGGGAAAATGGTTCTGTGGAAGCATTACTGGAGAAAGCCGACCGCAATATGTACCAGGTTAAAAACCAGCGTACAAAAACGATAAATTAGAAGGGAAACGATATGTTAAAGCGATACTTCGCGCCGTTGTTATTAGCCTCAGTCGTGCTGGCAGGTTGCCAGTCACCGCCGCAAGGCAAGTTCACTCCTGAGCAGATTGCGGCGATGAAGTCTTACGGTTTTAACGAACTGAACGGCGACTGGTCTCTTGGCCTGTCAGATACCATCCTGTTTGATAAAAACGACGCCAGGCTGCGTGCGGAAAGTGAAACGCAGATCAAGACCATGGCCTCTCGCCTCGCGGCAACCGGCCTGAACCACGCGCGTATGGACGGTCACACGGACAACTACGGCGAAGAGCGCTACAACGAAGCGCTGTCATTGAAACGTGCAAATGCGGTAGCCGACGCCTGGGCGAAGGGAGCCAATATCCCGCGCAGCAACCTCACCACGCAGGGGTTAGGCAAAAAATACCCTGTTGCGAGCAACAGTACTGCAAAAGGGCGCGCTGAAAACCGCCGGGTTGCGGTGGTTATCAGCACGCCATAAGGTTATTTAACCGATGATTCTGCGAGCGACACGCCTGTTGCCGCTCGCCAGCGCAGCCAGTCGACCAGCACAAACAGGGCCAGACTCACACCCATCACCGGCATCGCCAGCCCCAGCAGGACACTCACCATCGCCGTGACGGCTCTTCCCCATCCCGATAGCGCCAGCCAGCTCTGACAGAGCGTCTGAACCGGGTTCACGGCCGATTGCGCCGGACGACGCATCCACCACATCCGGTATCCCCAGACGATCAGCACGCACAGGGCAATACCGAACGCGATCAGCAGCAGCTGATTGGCCAGCCCAAACAAGATCCCCATGTGGAAATCCACACCCCAGCGGGTCAGCTTTGCCATTAACGGGAAATCTTCAAACCGGGTTCTGTCCAGAATGTGCATGGAGTGCGGATCGACCGCCACCGCATCGACCTGAGTCGGCCAGCTGCGATCGATTTCCGTCACGGTCCAGGCCTGTTCAGCCGTTTTCGCCGGGCGGATTTCGAGCTTGCTGGCATCTATACCCGCCGTGCGGGCGGCATGCAGGACGTCATCAAAAAGCGTCGGATCCATCACCATCCCGGGCATCATCATCCCGCTATGATGCCCCCGGTGCTCAGCGTGCTCGTCCATGATGGCAGGCACCCCGGAGAGCGTAGTATTGACCTGCGGCGTAAGCCAGTTCATCCGGGCACGCAGTGTATCCACGTTACCGCCCGCCCACTGAGACCACGTCAGGCCTGTCGCTGAGAACAATAACATTCCCCCCAGCAACACCCAGCCCAGTGCCACATGCACACGACGGCGGTTCTGGAAACGGTTGTTCATCCGACGTTTTGGTCGGGTGTAAAACCACAGGGCGATTCCACCCAGCGCGGCAACCCACATCCAGGAGGCGGCCAGCTCGCTATAGAGCCGCCCGACATCGCCAAGCATCAACGAGGTATGCAGATAATCGATGGTCTGGCGCAACGGCAGAATGCCACTCGTGCCGTACACCGTCATATCGCCCCGCACCTCAAGGCTCACGGGATCCACAAAGATAGCGCGGTTCTCCGACGAGCCAAGCGCCGGGTCAGCGAACATCACGCGGGTAGTATCACCGTCAACCAGCCCCGGACGAACGGCATGCAGGCGCAGATCTGAACCCACGGCTTTTTCCGCCACGGCAATCTGCTCGGCCAGAGGCCGTGCCTCTCCCAGCGAATCCGTGTGCAACGCGTGCCGGTAGAGCGTGTTTTCCAGCTGCGGCGTCGCCACATACAGCGTACCGGTCAGCGCGGCGAAGAAGATAAACGGGCCAACAAACAGCCCGACATAGAAATGGAGTCGACGCAGCAGGTTTCCCCATGCCGCGCGCGGAGTGCAGGTAGTCATACTTTTCCTTTTTAAGGCAAAAAGTTATCGATTTTTTTTTAAAGGGAAAAAGCAGACTGCCGCGGCGGCGCGCGGGTATCAGGAAAGAGCCAGGGGAAAAAGTGCCAGTGGCTGACCGGCGGTTGCGGCGGTGTAACGCGACTCCTTTGCAGTACCACACTGAGCAGTACAATCAGCGCCAGCATCACGCCCGGCACATGCGCTAACAGTACACAGTAGCCACACGCTTCCGCATGGTCGACGGGCATCGAGTGCGGCATATCGCCATGGTGTTCATCCATCGACATCATGCTCATGTCATGATGCATTCCCGGCATGGCGCTCATGGGATCTTTTTGCAGCGAGATGGAGATAAGCGGCGCAACCACGATCAGCAGGATCGCAAACAGCGCGGTCAAAGCCGCTGCGCGTTTCCAGTTATGCCGATGCAGTACGTTATCCACTTTCCCTCCCGTTAAGAGGCCAGCATTGTAAATGATTTATGACGAAAGGGTTAATACGAGAGGTGCGATGGAATAAAAAAGGGCCAGCCTTTCGGCCAGCCCTTTTTAACAGGATGTCGCTTAAGCGAATCTTAGTTCAGACGCTCTTTAATACGAGCAGACTTACCAGTACGCTCACGCAGGTAGTACAGTTTAGCTTTACGTACAGCACCACGACGTTTAACAGCAATGCTGTCAACTACCGGAGAGTGAGTCTGGAAGACACGCTCAACGCCTTCGCCGTTGGAAATTTTACGAACAGTGAATGCAGAGTGCAGACCGCGGTTACGAATAGCGATAACCACGCCCTCGAATGCCTGCAGACGTTTTTTGGAACCTTCAACAACCCATACTTTCACTTCCACGGTGTCACCTGGACGGAAGGAAGGTACGTCCTGCTTCATCTGCTCTTGTTCAAGTTGCTTAATAATGTTGCTCATAATTTAATCTCTTATCCTGGGTAAACTGATATTCGGGAGCGTATTACGCATTCCCATCATGTTCATGCTGCTGTTGCGCGTGTTCTTTTTTGAACTCGGCCAGCAACTTTGCTTGCTCTTCAGTCAGAGCCAGGTTTTCCAGAAGTTCAGGTCTTCTAAGCCAGGTTCGGCCCAGCGACTGCTTCAAACGCCAGCGACGTATCTCAGCATGGTTTCCTGACAGTAACACCGCCGGTACTTCCATCCCTTCTAACACTTCAGGACGAGTATAGTGTGGACAGTCCAGCAACCCATCAGCAAAGGAATCTTCCGTTGCCGAAGCTTCATGGCCCAGTACACCCGGAATGAACCGGGCAACGGAGTCAATCAGCGTCATCGCTGGTAACTCACCACCGCTGAGTACGTAATCGCCGATAGACCATTCTTCGTCAATCTCGGTTTGAATTACGCGCTCATCTATCCCTTCGTAGCGACCACAGACCAGAATCAATTTTTGATTCGTCGCCAGTTCGCTGACGCCCGCTTGATCAAGCTTGCGTCCCTGAGGTGACAGATAAATCACCTTCGCGCCTTCACCTGCCGCGGCTTTTGCTGTGTGAATGGCGTCCCGTAAGGGTTGCACCATCATTAACATCCCCGGTCCGCCGCCGTAAGGACGATCGTCCACGGTACGGTGCCGGTCATGCGTAAAGTCACGAGGACTCCAGCTCTGGATGTTCAGCAGGCCATTCTTTACTGCCCGGCCAGTTACCCCGTAATCGGTAATCGCGCGGAACATTTCAGGAAACAGGCTAATTATGCCAATCCACATAGCGCCGTCTTTTACCGTTTATCCGGAGAATTTAAAAACCAGGATCCCAATCTACTTCAATCGTTTGAGTAGCGAGATCGACTTTCTTGATAACCTGTCCATCGAGGAACGGAACCAACCGCTCCTTGATGCCAAATGCATCTTTCAGGTTTGCCCTAATGACGAGAACGTCATTTGACCCGGTTTCCATCATGTCGATGACTTTCCCCAGGCTATAACCTTCAGTGGTGACCACCTGGCAACCCATAAGGTCTTTCCAGTAGTAGTCGCCCTCTTCCAGCTGCGGCAACTGCGACGAATCCACGATAATTTCACAATTAGTCAGTGCATTCGCGGCATCACGATCGTCAAAGCCTTTCAGCTTGATGATGATGTCCTGATTGTGGTGACGCCAGCTTTCCAGCTCGACCTCTTCCCACTTACCGGCTTTCTGGATAAACCAGGGCTGGTAATTAAAAATGCTATCAGCGTCTTCAGTGGAGGAAAACACTCTGAGCCAACCACGAATACCGTAGCAAGAACCCATTTTGCCCAATACAATCGGTTCAACAGGTGCTTTATTGCTCATCATGACCACCGTGACAGATTAAGCTGCTTTGTTTGCTGCTTTGATCAGCGTAGCAACGCGATCGGAAACAGTAGCGCCCTGGCCAACCCAGTGAGCGATACGATCCAGATCCAGACGGGTTTCTTCTTCAGAACCAGAAGCGATCGGGTTGAAGAAACCAACGCGCTCAATGAAGCGACCGTTGCGTGCATTACGGCTGTCAGTAACAACAACCTGGTAGAACGGACGCTTTTTAGCGCCGTGACGTGCTAAACGAATAGTTACCATAACATCCTCTTGTGTGAATAAAACAACCGGGCCCCATCGAGGAACGGAGCCCGGGTGTCATATTAAAAGCCCGAAAATTTTACTGATTTCTGGGGAAAATGCAATCAGCAGTTAAAACTCTGCTGCAAAAGACGTCCAGGGTGTGCTTTTCGGGCACACCCTGGCATTAAAATAGCCAACAGCCAGGCGATTAACGGCCAGGGAATCCCGGCGGCATCATGCCCTTCATGCCACGCATCATCTTCGCCATGCCGCCTTTCTTCATTTTCTTCATCATGCGCTGCATGTCGTCGAACTGTTTCAGAAGGCGGTTTACGTCCTGCACCTGCATGCCGCAACCGGCTGCGATACGGCGTTTGCGGGACCCTTTGATGATGTCCGGGTTAGCACGTTCCTTGAGGGTCATCGAGTTGATGATCGCCTCCATACGCACCAGCACCTTGTCATCCATCTGCGCTTTTACGTTGTCAGGGATCTGGCCCATGCCCGGCAGTTTGCCCATCAGGCTTGCCATGCCGCCCATGTTTTTCATCTGACGCAGCTGCTCAAGGAAATCGGTCAGGTCAAAACCATCGCCTTTTTTCAGCTTGCTGGCCAGCTTCTCAGCCTGGGCGCGGTCAACCTTGCTCTCGATATCTTCGATAAGCGACAGCACGTCGCCCATGCCGAGGATACGGGAGGCGATACGGTCCGGGTGGAATGGCTCCAGCGCTTCGGTTTTCTCACCCACACCGAGGAATTTAATCGGCTTGCCGGTGATATGACGAATCGAAAGCGCCGCACCGCCGCGGGCGTCACCGTCCACTTTGGTCAGCACTACGCCGGTTAACGGCAGCGCTTCGTTAAACGCTTTCGCGGTGTTCGCCGCATCCTGACCGGTCATGGCGTCAACAACAAACAGGGTCTCTACCGGATTGATAGCGGCATGCACCTGTTTGATCTCATCCATCATCGCTTCGTCAACGTGCAGACGACCGGCGGTATCCACCAGCAGCACGTCGTAGAATTTCAGCTTCGCCTCTTTCAGCGCCGCGTTAACGATGTCGACAGGCTTCTGGGCAACGTCAGACGGGAAGAAATCCACGCTGACCTGCTGCGCCAGGGTTTCCAGCTGTTTAATCGCCGCCGGGCGATAGACGTCCGCAGAAACGACCAGCACTTTTTTCTTGTGCTTTTCACGCAGGAATTTACCCAGCTTACCCACGCTGGTGGTTTTACCCGCACCCTGCAGGCCCGCCATCAGCACGACGGCCGGCGGCTGTGCCGCCAGGTTAAGCACCTGGTTCTCTTCGCCCATCGCCGAAACCAGTTCGTTACGGACGATTTTGACGAACTCCTGACCCGGGGTCAGGCTCTTGTTAACTTCATGACCAACCGCCTTCTCTTTAACGCGGTTGATAAAATCACGAACAACCGGCAACGCGACGTCTGCTTCCAGCAGCGCCATGCGCACTTCGCGCAGCGTTTCCTTGATGTTGTCTTCGGTAAGGCGTCCGCGGCCGCTGATGTTGCGCAGCGTGCGCGACAAACGATCGGTTAAATTATCAAACATTGTCTCTCGCCTGAGTAGAAACGTTGGGTCGCTGGCAGCGACACATACACAGAATTTTGCCGGAGTATAACATGAAGGCGGCTTTGTTGTTATGCAACGGTTGGAGCAGGCGTCACGTAACGTTATACTGCTTCTCTTTCTTATTAAGACAACTGTCGATGCCTATATGCCTGTTTTCGCACTGATCGCCCTTGTTGCCTACTCTGTCAGCCTCGCGCTGATCATTCCTGGACTGCTGCAAAAAAACAGCGGCTGGCGACGCATGGCTATTCTTTCGGCGGTGATCGCACTGATAAGCCATGCGTTCGCGCTGGAATCGCGCATTATCCCCGGCGATGGCAGCGTACAGAACCTGAGCGTGCTCAACGTCGGCTCGCTGGTCAGCCTGATGATCTGCACGGTGATGACCATTGTCGCCTCTAAAAACCGTGGCTGGCTGCTACTGCCGATTGTGTATGCCTTCGCGCTGATCAACCTGGCCCTGGCCACGTTTATGCCCAATGAGTTTATTACGCATCTGGAAGCGACGCCGGGAATGCTGGTGCATATCGGCCTGTCACTCTTCGCTTACGCAACGCTGATTATCGCCGCGCTCTATGCCATGCAGCTCGCCTGGATTGACTATCAGCTGAAAAACAAAAAGCTGGCCTTTAACCATGAGATGCCGCCGCTGATGGTGATTGAGCGTAAGATGTTCCACATCACGCAGGTCGGTGTCGTGCTGCTGACGTTAACGCTGTGCACGGGCCTGTTTTATATGAAAAACCTGTTCAGCGTGGAGAATATCGATAAAGCGGTCCTCTCCATCATCGCGTGGTTTGTCTATATTGTCCTGTTATGGGGCCATTATCATGAAGGCTGGCGCGGTCGTCGCGTGGTCTGGTTCAACGTCGCGGGCGCGGGCATTCTCACCCTTGCCTATTTTGGCAGCCGCTTCATACAGCAATTTGCTGGCTAAGTAACAAAGGAGTTCCCCCTGGAACACATCTCTACCACCACGCTGATCATTACGCTGATCGTCATGGTGGTCATCTCCGCCTATTTCTCCGGCTCGGAAACCGGCATGATGACCTTAAACCGCTACCGGTTACGTCATCGTGCTAAACAGGGTAACCGTGCCGCCCGTCGCGTCGAAAAACTGCTGCGTCAACCGGATCGTCTGATCAGTCTGGTGCTTATCGGTAACAACCTCGTCAACATTCTTGCCTCTGCGCTCGGTACTATCGTTGGGATGCGCCTGTACGGCAACGCCGGCGTCGCCATTGCCACCGGTGTGCTGACGTTTGTGGTGCTGGTGTTTGCAGAAGTGCTGCCTAAAACCATCGCCGCGCTCTACCCGGAAAAAGTGGCCTACCCCAGCAGCTTCCTGCTGGCACCGCTGCTGATCCTGATGATGCCGCTGGTCTGGTTACTGAACATGGTGACGCGTATTCTGATGCGGATGATCGGTATCAAAGCAGACGTCACCATCAGCAGCGCGCTCAGCAAAGAAGAGCTGCGCACCATCGTGCATGAATCACGCTCGCAGATCTCCCGGCGTAATCAGGACATGCTGCTGTCGGTACTGGATCTGGAAAAGGTCAGCGTTAACGACATCATGGTGCCGCGTAACGAGATCGTCGGCATTGATATCAATGACGACTGGAAAGCCATCGTCCGCCAGCTGACCCACTCCCCGCACGGCCGTATCGTGCTGTACCGCGACTCTCTGGACGATGCCATCAGCATGCTGCGCGTGCGCGAAGCTTATCGTCTGATGACCGAGAAAAAAGAGTTCACCAAAGAGGTGATGCTCCGCGCCGCCGACGAAATTTATTACGTGCCGGAAGGAACGCCGCTCAGCACCCAGCTGGTGAAGTTCCAGCGTAACAAGAAGAAGGTCGGCCTGGTGGTCAATGAGTACGGGGATATTCAGGGGCTGGTGACGGTTGAAGATATTCTGGAAGAGATTGTTGGCGACTTTACCACCTCAATGTCCCCTTCCCTTGCGGAAGAAGTCACCCCGCAAAACGACGGCTCGGTGCTGATCGACGGTAGCGCGAACATTCGCGAACTCAATAAAGCCTTTAACTGGCATTTACCGGAAGATGAAGCGCGCACCATAAACGGGATGATTCTGGAAGCACTGGAAGAGATCCCGGCGGCGGGCACGCGGGTGCGCATTGAGCAATACGATATTGATATCCTGGACGTGCAGGACAATATGATTAAGCAGGTGAAAGTCCTGCCGGTAAAACCGATTCGGGAAAGTATTGCTGAGTAGAGAGTAGGCCGGGTACGGCGCAAGCCGCCACCCGGCACTACAGATGGCAAATTACGCTTTCGCTTTCGCCACGGTAACCATTGCAGCACGAATGGTACGACCGTTCAGGGTATAACCTTTCTGCATCACGCCAAGCACTTTACCGGCTTCAACGTCTTCTGATTCCACCATCGCAATCGCCTGGTGTACGTTTGGATCCAGCGGAACGTTGGTATCGCCAACCACTTCCACGCCAAACTTACGTACCACATCCAGCATGGATTTCAGCGTCAGTTCGATACCTTCGATCATCGCGGTGTTGTCCGGGTTAGCTTTATCAGCCACTTCCAGTGCGCGATCCAGGCTATCAATCACCGGCAGCAGTTCGTTGATGAATTTCTCCAGCGCAAATTTATGCGCCTTCTCAACGTCCTGCTCGGTACGACGGCGCAGGTTTTCCATTTCCGCCTTGATGCGCAGAACACTGTCGCGTTCGCGATTCTGTGCTTCTACCAGCTGAGCTTCCAGATTCGCAATTTTTTCATCGCGCGGGTCCACCTGCTCAGCAGATGCGTCCGGCTCTACAGCCTCAACATCATCGTGCTGTTCCGTGATAATTTCTTCAGGGGCTTGCCCCTCAGGCGTTTTCTGTTCTTTACTACTCATGAATTTCTCCGCGTTTTTCTGCATTCATATCGCTAACTTCGCTTATTATGGGGATCAGTTTCCGGGATTCAAGGGAACAAGACAGATTGTCATCATTCATCAGGCACAAGGACCTCCAGAAAATGAATAATCATTTCAGGTGTATTGGGATCGTCGGGCATCCGCGTCACCCTACCGCATTGACGACACATGAAATGTTGTATCGCTGGCTGTGTAGCAAAGGCTATGAAGTGATGGTCGAACAGCAGATTGCTCAGGAGCTGCAGCTGAAGAGCGTCAAAACCGGCACGCTGGCGGAAATTGGCCAGCAGGCGGATCTCGCCGTGGTGGTCGGTGGCGACGGCAATATGCTCGGCGCGGCCCGAACGCTCGCGCGTTATGACATCAAGGTCATCGGTATCAACCGCGGCAATCTCGGCTTTCTGACCGACCTCGATCCGGACAACGCCCAGCAGCAGCTGGCCGACGTGCTGGAAGGTCATTATATCAGCGAAAAACGCTTTTTGCTGGAAGCGCAGGTGTGTCAGCAAGACTGCCAGAAGCGCATCAGCACCGCGATTAATGAAGTGGTGCTCCATCCAGGCAAAGTGGCGCACATGATTGAGTTCGAAGTCTATATCGACGAAATCTTCGCCTTCTCGCAGCGTTCTGACGGGCTGATTATCTCCACGCCGACAGGGTCGACTGCCTACTCCCTCTCTGCGGGTGGCCCGATCCTCACCCCTTCACTGGATGCCATCACCCTGGTACCGATGTTCCCGCACACGCTCTCCGCGCGTCCGCTGGTGATCAACAGCAGCAGCACCATTCGTCTGCGTTTCTCGCACCGCCGTAACGATCTGGAGATCAGCTGCGACAGCCAGATTGCGCTGCCTATTCAGGAAGGTGAAGATGTTCTCATTCGTCGGTGTGATTACCACCTGAATCTTATTCACCCGAAAGATTACAGCTATTTCAATACATTAAGCTCGAAGCTTGGCTGGTCAAAAAAATTGTTCTGATTTTGCATCCAGTACTTTACTGTATATAAAACCAGTTTATACTGTATGAAAACACAGTTATGGTTTTTCATACAGGAAAACAATTATGCTGGCACAACTGACCATCAGCAACTTTGCCATAGTTCGTGAGCTTGAGATCGATTTCCACAGCGGCATGACGGCGATCACCGGGGAAACCGGTGCGGGTAAATCCATTGCCATAGATGCCCTCGGCTTGTGCCTCGGCGGCCGTGCAGAAGGTGACATGGTGCGCAGGGGGGCAAACCGTGCCGATCTCTGCGCTCGCTTCTCCCTGAAAGATACCCCTGCCGCCCTGCGCTGGCTCGAAGAGAACCAGCTGGAAGACGGACGTGAGTGTTTACTTCGTCGCGTTATCAGCAGCGATGGTCGTTCCCGCGGCTTTATCAACGGCACTGCAGTCCCGCTTTCCCAGCTTCGCGAGCTCGGCCAGTTACTCATTCAGATCCACGGCCAGCACGCGCACCAGCAACTCATTAAACCGGAGCAGCAGAAAGCGCTGCTTGATGGCTATGCTGGTGAGTACGCACTTACTCAGCGCATGGCGGAGCACTATCGCCAGTGGCATCAAAGCTGCCGTGAGCTTGCCCAGCACCAGCAGCAAAGCCAGGAGCGTGCCGCCCGCGCTGAGCTTCTGGAATACCAGCTTAAAGAACTCAACGAATTTAGCCCGCAGGCGGGTGAATTTGAGCTTATCGACGAAGAGTACAAGCGCCTGGCTAACAGCGGTCACCTGCTCTCAACCAGCCAGAATGCCCTTAACATGCTGGCTGACGGTGAAGACGTGAACCTGCAGAGCCAGCTGTATAATGTTCGTCAGCTCATCACCGAGCTGGCCGGCATGGACAGCAAACTCTCTGGCGTACTGGATATGCTGGAAGAGGCCGCGATTCAGATTTCAGAAGCCAGTGACGAACTTCGCCACTACTGTGAACGTCTGGATCTCGACCCGAACCGTCTGTTTGAGCTGGAGCAACGCATCTCCCGTCAGATCTCGCTGGCGCGCAAGCACCACGTTATGCCAGAAGAGCTGCCTGGCTATTATCAGTCCCTGCTTGATGAACAGCAGCAGCTTGACGATCAGGCTGACTCGCTGGAAACCCTGTCACTGGCGGTGAACCTGCACCATGAACAGGCGCTGACGACGGCGAAACAGCTGCATGAGATCCGTCAACATTACGCCCAGGAACTGAGTCAGCACATCACCGACAGCATGCACACGCTGGCGATGCCGCACGGCGTATTCACCATCGATGTCCGTTTCGAAGAGAACCATCTGACGGCGGAAGGTGCGGACCGTATCGAATTCCGCGTCACTACCAACCCGGGGCAGCCGTTGCAGCCCATCTCTAAAGTGGCTTCCGGCGGTGAACTGTCGCGTATCGCGCTGGCGATTCAGGTAATTACCGCACGTAAAATGGAAACCCCGGCGCTGATTTTCGATGAAGTGGACGTGGGGATCAGCGGCCCTACGGCGGCGGTCGTCGGCAAACTGTTGCGCCAGTTGGGTGAATCAACGCAGGTCATGTGTGTTACCCACCTGCCGCAGGTGGCCGGGTGTGGTCATCATCACTTTATCGTCAGCAAAGAAACTGACGGTGAAATGACGGAAACGCATATGAAGCCACTGGATAAACGCGCACGTCTGCAGGAGCTGGCACGCCTGCTGGGCGGCAGTGAAGTCACGCGAAATACGCTCGCGAACGCGAAAGAACTGCTGGCGGCATAAACTTTTTCGGGATCTCAGGGTCATAGAGAACAACAAAAACGCCGCCAGACCGGTTTCAAAGTGGGGCAAGGTCTATTATCATCGGCATATAACATATGAGCCGCGTTCTGCTCGGGCCCGAAAAGGAATCAAATCACTATGCGTTGTAAAATGCTGACCGCTGCCGCAGCGGTTCTTCTGATGTTGACCGCAGGCTGTTCCACTCTGGAGAAAGTGGTTTACCGTCCTGACATCAACCAGGGGAACTACCTTACCCCTAACGATGTGTCCAAAATCCGTGTGGGGATGACACAACAGCAGGTCGCTTATGCACTTGGAACCCCAATGATGTCCGATCCGTTCGGCACAAACACCTGGTTCTATGTATTCCGTCAGCAGCCGGGCCATGAAGACGCGTCCCAGCAGACCCTGACGCTGACCTTCAGCAGCGCCGGTGTGTTGACTAACATCGACAACAAGCCTGCCCTGACCAAATAATCAGGTGTCAGAGATGCAAAAAGGTGCTCAATGAGCACCTTTTTTGTTTTCCTTCATCCCCCTCGCCCCTTTGAGATCAGGCTTAAGGTGAAGAGCGAACTACTTACCCGATTTCTCCGCACGCTGGCGACGCAGCTCTTTCGGGTCGGCAATCAGCGGGCGATAAATTTCGACCCTGTCACCCTCATTCACCACATCAGTCAGTTTGACCGGACGGCTGTAAATGCCGACTTTATTTTTCGCCAGGTCGATGTCACGACGAAGCTCAAGGATGCCAGAAGCGCGAATAGCCGCCTCAACGGTCGCACCTTCGTCCAGCATCACACGCTGCAGATATTGCTTCTCCGGCAGCGCATACACCACCTCGACAGCTATCTTATGCGACACTGTAAACCTCTTTGGCGCGGGTCGTGAACGCCTGAACCATATTCGAGGCCAGCTCTTTAAAGATGCGGCCAAACGCCAGCTCAATCAGTTTATTGGTAAACTCAAAGTCCAGCTGGAACTCGATGCGACAGGCATCAGCGCTGAGGGGGGTAAACTTCCAGCCACCCATCAGGGTTTTAAACGGACCATCTACCAGATGCATCAAAATACTCTGATTGCTCGTCAGCGTATTGCGGGTGGTGAACGTCTTGCTGATCCCCGCTTTGGAGACATCGACCGCCGCCGTCATCTGCGTCGGGCCAGACTCCAGCACTCGGCTCCCGGTACATCCCGGAATAAACTCTGGATAAGACTGAACGTCGTTCACTAACTGATACATTTGTTCCGCGCTGTATGGAACAAGCGCAGTACGGCTAATCTGAGGCATAGCATTTCCCATGGTCACACAACCGACAAATAATAACATTTATCACCTGTTAAAAAAACGCTAAGCCTCATCTCGTGCTAATATAGCGCGTTAGACCTCACAGGACGCAATGAGGTGACTTTTTGAAATCAGATTACCGATGGCTTTACGATACTTATGACGAAGAAAAAAGCACATAAACCAGGCTCGGCGACCATTGCGCTCAACAAGCGTGCTCGCCACGAGTATTTTATTGAAGAAGAATTCGAAGCTGGCCTTGCATTGCAGGGCTGGGAAGTAAAATCGCTGCGCGCCGGGAAAGCCAACATCGGTGATAGCTACGTGATCCTGAAAGATGGCGAAGCCTTCCTGTTCGGGGCCAACTTCACGCCGCTGACCGTCGCCTCGTCACACTACGTGTGTGACCCAACGCGTACCCGTAAGCTGCTGCTGAACAAGCGTGAACTGGAGTCCCTTTATGGGCGCATTAACCGTGAAGGCTTCACCGTGGTTGCCCTGTCGCTGTACTGGAAAAATGCCTGGTGCAAAGTGAAAGTTGGCGTCGCGAAGGGTAAAAAACAGCACGACAAACGTACCGATCTGAAAGAGCGCGAATGGCAGCTCGACAAAGCACGTATTATGAAAAACGCAGGACGTTGATTCTGCGCACTTATTGTACTATTCAATAAGTTAGCGTTCCGGGCTGGTATCCAGGATCTAAAATCTGGTATACTCAGTTCAACACTATTGGGGCTGATTCTGGATTCGACGGGATTTGCGAAACCCAAGGTGCATGCCGAGGGGCGGTTTGCCTCGTAAAAAGCCGCAAAAAAATAGTCGCAAACGACGAAAACTACGCTTTAGCAGCTTAATAACCTGCTCTGAGCCCTCTCTCCCTAGCTTCCGCTCTTAAGACGGGG
The DNA here is from genome assembly GCF_003010695.1 of Enterobacter cloacae complex sp. FDA-CDC-AR_0132. Lineage (NCBI taxonomy): Bacteria > Pseudomonadati > Pseudomonadota > Gammaproteobacteria > Enterobacterales > Enterobacteriaceae > Enterobacter > Enterobacter cloacae complex sp. FDA-CDC-AR_0132. The sequence continues at coordinate 509,828 of NZ_CP027618.1, forward strand.
ATTCAAGAGAGGTCAAACCCAAAAGAGATCGCGTGGAAGCCCTGCCTGGGGTTGAAGCGTTAAAACTAATCAGGCTAGTACGTTAGTGGCGTGTTTGTTCGCAGCTGGCGTGCGAATGTAAAGACAAACTAAGCATGTAGTACCGAGGATGTAGAAATTTCGGACGCGGGTTCAACTCCCGCCAGCTCCACCAAAATTCTCCATCGGTGATTACCAGAGTCATCCGATGAAGTCCTAAGAGCCCGCACGGCGCAAGTCCTGTGGGCTTTTTTGTGCCCTCAATTTGTCCCGTGAAGTCCGAAGAGAACTAATTAAATCCGAACCTTTTAGGCCCATTGATAGGCCCAACGAAAAGCTCTATTGTTTTCGTTGGGCCTAAACGCATGGAGACTCCCCATGGCAAGAAAAACCAAGCCGTTGACCGATACGGAAATCAAAGCCGCCAAACCTAAAGATGCCGATTACCAGCTGTATGATGGTGACGGGCTTACTCTGTTAATCAAGTCCAGTGGTAGTAAGCTCTGGCAGTTCCGTTACTATCGACCTCTGACAAAACAGCGAACCAAGCAAAGCTTCGGAGCCTACCCTGCTGTCTCCCTTTCTGATGCGCGTAAACTCAGAGCTGAATCTCGAGTTTTGTTGGCGAAAGACATTGATCCTCAGGGACATCAGAAAGAGCAGGTTAGAAATTCTTAAGAAGCCAAAACCAACACTTTCCTGTTAGTTGCGGAGCGTTGGTGGAATGTGAAGAAAGCCAGCGTAACAGAGGACTATGCCGACGATATCTGGCGCTCGCTTGAGAGAGATGTTTTCCCAGCAATCGGTGATATCAGTGTCACTGAGATTAAGGCTCATACTCTGGTTAAAGCAGTTCAGCCGGTTCAGGCAAGAGGTGCATTAGAGACTGTTGCCGCCTTTGTCAGCGCATTAACGAGATAATGATTTATGCAGTAAACACTGGCCTAATTGATGCTAATCCAGCATCAGGTGTTGGAATGGCCTTTGAGAAGCCCAAAAAACAAAACATGCCGACGCTGCGACCAGAGGAATTGCCAAAGCTAATGCGTTCTCTAGTCATGTCAAATCTGTCTGTTCCGACTCACTGTCTTATTGAGTGGCAGCTCTTGACCCTTGTGCGCCCTTCAGAGGCTTCCGGTGCTCGGTGGGCAGAGATCGATCTCGATGCGAAGCTATGGACTATTCCAGCCGAACGGATGAAAGCTAAGCGGGAACACATCGTTCCTTTATCACCACAGGCATTAGAGATTCTGGATGTGATGAAGCCCATAAGCGCTCATAGGGAACATGTTTCCCCAAGTAGGAACGATCCAAAGCAAGCGATGAATAGCCAGACAGCTAATGCTGCTTTAAAACGTATTGGTTATGGTGGTAAATTAGTAGCACACGGGCTAAGGTCTATAGCTAGCACTGCCTTAAATGAATCAGGATTTAATGCAGAAATCATCGAAGCAGCTTTATCACATAAAGATAAAAATGAAGTGCGTAGGGCTTACAATCGTACAACTTATCTAAGTCAAAGAGTTTCCTTAATGCAGTGGTGGGGAAACATGGTTAAAAGAGGAGAGTAAAATTGAAGATTAATAGTTTTCAAGCCGAATCAGTATATGGATATTTAAATTTCAATATTGATTTTAATGATGACCTATCTTTTTTAGTTGGTAGCAATGGAACTGGTAAAAGCACAGTAATAAAATTAATTCAAGCATTAATAACTGTTGACGTTAAAGAGTTGTTAGCAATTCCATACGAACAGATAATGCTCACATATACCAACAAAAACGAGAAATATAAAATAGTTTCAAGAAAAGATCGGCAGCACATAAGGATAGTACATACAGATATCGAAGAAGCACTTGTCATCCCTATACTCGTCAAAGAAGAATTTATTGGCAGCGATAGAGATGTTAAAGTTTTTAGTCATGCTGATAGAGATTTAGCTGCTAATGCCACACTTAGAAAAATAAAATCCATAGTCCCTCCTGTGTTTCTAGGACTAGATAGAAAAACCTTCGGCTTTGATGATTTTGATTTAGATTATGACACGACAATTTCTCGAAGAAATGAGATTTTGATGCATAGAAAAATGCTTGCATCAAAGAAAAGATTAATTACCGGGAGCTTAGGAGAGGCATTATTATCTGTAGAAATGATTATCCAAGATAAATACAGAAAAATAAGAGAATTTGAAGACAAACAAGCTATTTATCTTAGGGACAGGATTTTAAAATCCTCGTTTAAATTCAACAGTTATAATGAAATGTTCTCAAATGGACACGATCTTGTTTGGGAGGACAAACAAAAAATACTCAAAAGAAAAAAAGAAATCACAGAAGCAGTTAAAAAAATCGGTAGCTTAGATAAATCATTAATGATAGATATTGAGAAGTTTTTCGATAACTTGAGCGATCTATTTGAAGAATTAAAAAACAGTGATGGACTTAATATAAACTGGCTACTTAACAAAGTTCAAATTGATAGAATTTCTGACATCCTTGATGTAATTGACGAATATAATGAAAAAATAGCCAGAATGTACAGACCTATAAATAACTTCTTGAACACAATAAACTCATTCTTGATTGACTCAAGGAAAAAGGTTGAAGTAAATACTGTTGGCAGGCTTGTTGTTTCTCGCCCAGACACCGAAAAATGTGAAATTGATATTTTATCTTCTGGCGAACGTCAGTTATTGGTAATAATAGCAAATGTCATGCTTAACAAATTCACAAATATCAGCAGGGTTATTATTATCGATGAACCGGAAATTTCGCTACATTTAAATTGGCAGGAAAGATTCTCAGAAACTATATTGGCAATTAATCCAGAAACACAATTTATTATGGCGACACACTCCCCTGATATCGTAGGCGACTTAACTGATAAATGTATTCTGGTGGGAGTGCAATAAAATGTTAGAACGTAGTTTGGCTGCACGCAAAGCAAAATCAGTGTTCTTTGAAGAAAGAAATACTATAGATATATATATAGAAGACACGGCAGTTGGCTATAAAAAAATCTATAAATGTATCCTGAATAGAGTATTAGGGGAAAAGTATCTTATTAATGATGTTTTCCCTTTAGGTGGTAAGTCTGCAGTTATTCATTCATGGGAAAGCAATGGGAACAAGCGCAACAGGCCACAACTTTACATCATAGATGGAGACATAGATTTATTAGGCGGCATTCGAAGATGCGAAGCTGGGCTGTATACGCTACCGTACTATTGCATCGAAAACATTTTTCTATGCGAAAATTCACTACTTAATATACTCGTTGAAGAAGACCCTGAGAGGGAGAGGGACGAGCTCAGTCAACTATTCAATTTTTCTGAATGGAATCAATTAAACATCGAACCTTTAATTGAGCTTTTTATCGTATATTTCCTCACAAAAAAATACATTCCTGAAACCCCTAATGTACATTATCAAATAAGTAAACTCGTTAGTAATAACTCTGGTATTGTAGATAACCAAAAGGTTAGAGCGAGAATCACTGAACTTGAGACTGAAATACAAAAAATCATATCTGAAAAAAATTACCTCGAAGAGAAAGCTAATATTTACGCTACTATTGACGGTAACTTCAATATTAAGAAGTATATTTCAGGTAAAGACTACCTACTCCCATTAATAATTACTAGAATGAAAAGCATTGTTAACACACGCATCAGCAACCTTAACCTTAAGCATCGGGTAAGTCAGTATTGCAATACTGACGATATAAAAGACATCGAAAGCTACATATTCCTTCCGTAATATTCAATCTAACAGGCCGCTTATTATTTTGGCGGCCTGTTAGGAGCAAATTGAAATCAAAAAAACCAGCAAGCTATTGCTCTATGGTTTTAAAAACCTTCATTATACAAACAATGCAGTTTTGATGTATTCAAGACATGAAATCATTATCATCTAATAAAAAATTTAATTCAGAGCCATGGCGCGCAGTGCTCTCCCCACTCCGCCTGCCCGCTTAAGCGGGCGCTTTTAATGCAGGTACATGACCGGCCTCAGGGCGCGCCAGTGCTGGCGCTGGCGGGGAATTCAGTGTCGGTAAAACGCATGCAAAACCATGTACCTTATGCATGCATGGCTTTTATACGTAAAAATGGCGGGATTTTCGGAGATTTTTAAGCGGGCTACTGCACGTCCAGTTCTGCACGACGGCGGGTGTAATTCAGGTTCTGTGCAGGCGTGAATTTTTCACGACTTTCATCGCGCGAAGCCGCATCAGGCCTGAATGCGATGGCCGTTAAAATGTCATTATCCTGCGCCGAATAATTAATTTTTTCACCGACGGCCAGCCAGACCTGCAGCGCCTCACGCAGATAGTCGCGTGAGTGCTGCATGGCGCAGCGCTGAATGGCGGAATGCTGCCCGGAATAATTCATCAGCTCCGGGGCGAGGGCGGTGGCTAGCTCCGCGCCGTGCGCCTGCATAAAATCATTTAATCGGTCGCGGATGCTGATGCGCTGCACCTCCTCATGCGAGCGGATGTAGCGACCAGCAGCCTGATTAATTTCCCATTTTTTCGCGTCAATAATCTCGCGCAGTGTTTGCAGACTCCGGCCGCTGCCTGCAAGCTGTTCGTGGTATGCCTGTTCGGCCTGCGTCAGTTCATCCCTGCGTTGCAGCCAGGCAGATTTGTTTACCTGACAGGCCTCAAAGACTTTCTGTAACGTCAGTGTGGTCACGTATGTTTCTCCTGATAACTAGCCGTGCTTACGCACCGGCACGGTTAACGGTGGCCGCCGGTGCGGGTACAGGGATAACCGGTTCTGTCGCCGGTGAATGAATAACCCGTCGATAGATTCAAGCGTGCGGAACGTGGCCGAGCACTCGATGTTCATGCACTGGTGATAGCGCTGTTTGACGTTATCGGACAGATACCGACTGGTGCGGGAATGCGCGCTGGTTTTGCAGAACGGACAGTGAAACATGCTTACTCCTCCGCTTTTGTCTCGCCATTTTCAGCCAGTTTTCTGGCGAGCATGGTTCGCTTGAGCGGGCTGCGTAACAGTTCCATATCCACGCCGGTAATTTGCGGCCGCTGCATACCCGTCACGGATAAGACCGGCTCCTATTTGATATCGAAGTGACACAGACTGCCCTGACGGTTGAAGGCATCACGCAGTTCACCGATGGTCACAGATTGCGGTGCGCTTTCCCCATTCATTTCCAGGGCGCGAATGCGCAGTAGGAAAGCGCGAATAAACGCGACGGGAACAGCGTTGATAGCTTTAACCCATTCCGCCCCGGCGTAAGCGGTAAACACTTCGCCATGCACAGAGCGATATTTATTGCCGGTGGAGCAGGCATTCAGCATGGCGCGTGTCCGGTCGGTCTCCAGTTCCGCAATCAGGCCGGTGAACTCGTCGGCCAGCTCGCGGCTGGTGATACGCCTGCTGGGCTCAGCTTTCATTTCAGGAGTGAGACTGCCGCGCAGGTTACTGAAGCGGCTACGCCAGTCCTGTTCCGCTTCTGCGCTCTCATCGAGGGCGGTCTGCCGTTCTTACTTACAGCGTTCAATGGACGTATCAATTTCTTTCAGCACCTGCATGCTGGCCGCGTGCATGTCTCTGGCCGCAGTAAATGCACTCAGCTTGTCGGTGATGCGCTGGCTGCTCTCTACGGACTGTTGAGCGGCTACATTCTGCAGGGTGGTAATGACTGTTTCATATTCAGGTTCTAATTATGTTCAACCTCAAATGATTCTGCCCTTCATCACACAACATCTCGATTCATTGCAGTTGTGGCAGTTCTGGCACAAGCAGCACTCAAAACCCGGCTGACCAGAGAAAGGTCCTGGCAAAACCTTACTCTCCATTTGTTTATTTACTTATAACTATTCACCAATGCTCACCTTTAATAAAAATATAGATAATACAGTAAGGTAAAAGGTGAACAGTTGAGGTTCTGATTATTTAACTCGTAAAGCTACATTCTCCTGGAGGTGCCAGTATCTATTCACACGCTCAATTTATCCAGGCATAAGTCTGGAAAAACTCAGTAAATCAACATCCTTAACAGAATCTATAGTTCCGAAATTACGCCCCCCGCGTATACTGCATTCACGCCACCGAAAAACACCTCAACGCAAAAGGATTCGCACCCATGACAGCGTCCTCAAACCGCATCGCAAGCCAGGCTATCGTGGCTCTCACGTTATTGCTCAGCGGTTGCGTTTACCATGATTATCCCTCCCCTCGTATTGAGGGCACATTGAATAACGCAGGGAAACCGCTGCCCCGGGTAACCGTTTCGTTAGTGGAATTCGACCGACACATTGCCACGACACAAACGGATAATAACGGGTATTTTTCTTTCGTACCGCAGGGTGACTGGCATGTTTTTATACCCATCGGACCGCAAGATCGCCTGAGTAGCTGGACACTGACAACAATCGACCCTCAGGGACAAAAACGCGATATTTACACCTCCCAACGCTTTGGCGGGCCTTTTTCAGGCTATTCCAGGAGCGACAGCGTGAAACTGTTCTGCGAACTCTCCCCAACAAGCGGCGAGAGTCAAAATATATTTTGCGAAGCTCAGTGAGTTAATTAACTTTACTCATGGCCAAAAGCCACCAGTAATATGTATATACACGCCCCAGGTACACGGCATTGAACCTGAAAGTAATTAATTCCTCTGCGTAACTAAATACGCTTCACGGTATAACGCCAAAATAACATTACAGTTTTTTCCTAAAGCCACACCGCTTCGTCTGTGCCATGCTGAATCACGCTCATAACCGATAACGTTAAATGAGGATATTATGAAAAAAACAATTATCGCATTATCTGCCGTTCTGCTGGCTTCCCCAGTATTTGCTGCGACCACACATGCAACTGACGATACCGTCGCTGCGGCGAAGGCAAACGCCAACGACGCGAAGCAAAAACTGCACGAAGAGCAGAATAAAGGCGAAGAGCTGAAGCTGAAACAGAAGCATGCTGCAGAGGGTAAAACCGAAAACTTAAGCAGCAAGGTCAGCGAAGATTCCCAGAAAGCCTGGCATAAAACCAAAGAAGGCACCGAGAAAGGGTGGGATGCCACCAAAGAAGGTGCTGAGAAAGGCTGGAATAAGACCAAAGAAGGTGCCAGCGAGCTGGAAAAGAAAGTCACTGAGTAATCCCTTCGAAAGGCCGCAGACGCGGCCTTTTTTATTCCCTCCTGCCCTGCTCCCTGCAGACTAAACTTGACTCAGGGGGACTCCATCATGAACAGCAAACACACCGCACCTGAAACCCAGGGCGTTACCGTTGAATTACTCTCCGTCGTCGATCTGGGTCCGGAAATAGCGGGCATGGCCGGTCGCCAGCTTCGTATGCGCAGGGTCACTCTCGCTCCCGGCGCGGTCTTTGGTCCGGTGCATAATCATATCGACAGGCCCGGCACCGTATTTATCCTTGAAGGTACCATCACCGATCATCGTCACGGTATTGCGACTGACTACGGTCCCGGTGTCGGCTGGCCGGAAGATCACAACACGGTCCACTGGCTGGAAAACCGGGGTCCGGTAACCGCCGTCGAGATCTCGGTGGATATTATTAAGACGTCCTGACGCCTAAAAGCCGAATAGATCCCCGGGGTTGCGCGTTAACGCCTTGCCACCCCTAAAGAGATCCTGAGATGCTGCGACGCCTGGTTATTCTGTTCGTGTTGCTCTGTCCGCTGGCGCAGGCCGCCCCGCAGAGCTATACCATTGATACTGAAAACACCGCCATTCGGTTATCCTGGCACGCCTTCGGGGGGATCCTCTCCTGGGCCAGATTCAGTGGCGTCACAGGTTCCGTAACGCTTAACCCGGATAAGGATATCGATGACCATATTCATGTCACCCTTCCCGTGGCTACCCTGGTTGCCTCAAACAGCCTGCTCACCTGGCAACTGAAAAGCGACATGTTTTTTGAATCTGAACGTTATCCTGTTATCGAATTTATCAGCTCACGCGTGGTCGCTCAGGGTTCAGGAACGTTCAGGGTGTTCGGAACATTGACCGTACGCGACATTGCCCGCCCGGTCATTCTGGACGCCGTCGTGAAAGATTCGCACGCGCCGGTCCTTACGCTGGATGCGACAACAACCATTTCGCGCGCGGCCTACGGCATGGATAAATTTGCGCTGGTCGTTGATGACAGGATTGCCATCACCATTGCGATTCAGGCTAACGGCATCCCGTCATCCTGAAATCAGGCTTTGCAGCTGCTCTGCACTGCCCCGCAACTGTGGGAGCGGGTTGCGGCCGATCAGCACAAACTGATATCCCGCTTTCTGCCACCACACCAGGTTCATGTCGTGCCGCTGTTCCTGTTGAGCGGCTGTCGTTGTCTGCTCTGTCGGGGAGATACACAGCGCCATTGGGCCGTAGTCGGCATTTATCCAGGCTATTTGCGCGATAGAGGTGGTTTCATAGCGCAGCATGCGGACCATTTTAAGCTCTGCTCCATGCAGGATAAGCTGTGACGCCTGAAGTTGCAGGCCGATATCCTGCGCTGCCCGTTCCAGCCCACGCTGCAGAACATGCGGCGCGCTGTCCATATCCAGCAATGTCTCGACGCTGTAAAGCGACATGTATTGCGCCTCGAGGTCACGAATATGGGCGTTTTCATCAGTAGGTGCGAAAGCGGGTCGCAACCCATATCCCACGCCGGAACCGACCACCAGGAAACTGACCGACGCGGCAATGAGTGCGCGCCGGCTTACGCCAGCCGGGGTAGCGGGCTTCGGATCGGGCAGTTCCGCCAGCCGGGCCTGCATCTTCTCCAGAGGAGCATCATCCAGCATAGCGGCAAACGCGCCGGGGTAATCCGCATTGCTTTTCATTAACTCGGCGGTCCGCCCGGAGAGGCGCTCGTCACGTCTCAACTGTTCTTCAAATTTTTGCGCGTCGGCATGACACATCTCGCCATCTATCCATGCCACGATAGCCTCATCGTTATAGGGCGCTGTAAAACGGTGCGCGTTCAAGAGCGTTTCTCCTTAACCGGGGGCAAGGCATCGGCAGACGCTGCCAGCGTTGCCCGTGCCGTCGCCAGTCGGCTCATTACGGTACCGATCGGCACCGCCAGGGTGTTCGCGGCTTCCTGATAGGTAAAGCCTTCGACATACACCAAAAAAACCGTGTTGCGCTGGGCTTCCGGGAGCGCGTTGACGCGCTGCATCACCTTCAGGTAATGCAGGTGCGTCTCATCCTGTTCACGGGTATCCGGTGCCAGAAGCTCGTCGCTGGCGACAAACCCCTGCCCCTGACGAACATGGCGTGCCCGAAGCTCAGAGATCCAGATGGAGTGCAATATCGCAAACAGCCACCTGTCGATACGCGTACCGGGCATGTACTGACTGCTTTTTTCAAGCGCGCGGACGCAGGTGGACTGAACCAGCTCTTCGGCGACATCCCTGTTTCGCGACAACACCAGCCCATAACGCCAGAGACGTGAGAGGTGTGCGGCTAACTGTTGGCGAACCTCACGGGTAGCGATGTGTTTTCCCTCCACGAGAAAATCAGGATTCCGGATGTCCGTTAATGGCAGCCTGCAGGTCACGGTACTCTTCACAGGACTGGCCGCAAATACCGGCAATCACTTTCAGTTGCTCTTTGGCCAGATCCGGACGTCCCTTGACCATCCACGCCTCGCCCAGGTATTCACGGGCCTTGGCATAATCCGGGGCGATAGCCAGCGCACGCTGATAGTAACCGATACCTTCATCCGTACGACCCAGTTTGCGGGTGGCATATCCGCGATAGTTCCATGCTTCAGCCGTGTTGTTATTTTTTAGCGAATCAAGAAGGTTCAGCGCCGCCTGGTACTCGCCTTTTTTAGCAAGGTGATAGGCATAGTTGGTTTTGTCCTGATCGCTAAGGCTGCTGCTCTTATCGGGCACACATTTCTGAGTTGCACTGTCATACACCTGTCCGGACGGACAGTCGGGTGTTTTGCTCTCGGTACTATTATCGCCCATCGCCAGCGCGAGAGGAGACAACAGGGAAAAAATCAGCACCGGGATCAAACGCACAGAGGTGGTGTTCATAAAAGGCTCCAGGGTGAAATGGGAATGACGTCAGTAAACGCGTGAGCGATGCATTTTATTCATTCCCGGGCCCCTCTTTTTTCTCAGAATCATGTTGGCGTCGTATCCCCATTAAATGTTGAACGGGATATTTTATCTTTACTCCCTGTTAGTTATTATTTTTCTCTCAGTAGCAGAATCCCGGCACCGCACAAGAATATATCTTTAATTAATTACCAACATAATATATGTTATATCAAAAACGTTACCCTAACTTAAACGCACATTAAGCCGGCATAAACAATAGCGTTTAACGCCATCCTATAAAAAGTCCCCTACTAAATATTTATTCATGGCAAATGATAAAACACCGCAATTTACAAACAAATAAAAATACAATAAATACAACATGTTATATTTTTTAAATTATAATAGCCAGCTATGAATTAATGCCCCCTTCAACGCTTCACACAGTGTTTACAGATGCTTAATTTGCACATTCAGACTTTTCTGGCTATATCATTTTTATATCGTCAAAACCAATACCTCTATTAATTACAGGGTTTTATACAACACAAAATACAAATAAACGACATTCTCTCTCATGAGTAATTAGATTCGCTCTGATGTTGCCACTCTGGATTATGGCGGGCATCGTTCGCTCTAAAAAAAATAACGGTGAGTGCTGCGTAAATAACAGCAACTCCGCCGGGGGCGTGCTTTACCTTCCGCAGAGATGGCGCATCTTGCACGCCGTTCACGACAACTCTGCTGGAGTAATACCTAAATGAGCCAAATCTCTGTTATATCGAAACTCACTGGCGTGGAAACTACCACGGAAGGCACACAGGTTACGCTGAGCCATTCCTCTATCGTTGAGCTTCATGTAGAGCGAGCCGATGTCTCCCACTTCGCCCGCAGTGGTAACGATCTGGTGGTCACGCTGCACTCTGGCGAGGTCATTACCCTGAAGAATTTCTACGTCACCGACGCGGAGGGGGTGAGTCAGCTGGTCCTGGAAGAGAGTGACGGTGCGCTGTGGTGGATTGAAGATCCTACCGGGGCTGCCACCTACGAATCTATCGCCTCCACGGACGTATTACTGGCGGCCTCAGGCGGTGATACCGGTGGCGCAGCCATCTGGCCATGGGTACTCGGTGGTCTTGCTGTCGCAGGCGGGATCGCTGTCGCGGCAAGCAGCGGCGGCGGAGGGGGTGGCGACGATGATGATGACAATACGAACCCCGGCACGCCGGGCAATCCTTCCGATCCGGATACCACACCGCCAAATGCGCCTTCCAGTCTTCAGTTTTCTTCGGATGGTAAAACTGTCACAGGTACTGCCGAACCCGGCAGTACGATTACGCTGAAAGACATGAACGGGAATGTGATCGGTACAGGTCAAACCGGTAGCGACGGCACATTTACCGTATCTCTCGGGACGCCACTGACCAATGGTGAGCAAATTACCGCCACAGCTACGGATGCTGCCGGGAATACCAGCCAGGGCACGAATGTAATCGCACCGGACACCACCGCGCCTGATGCAGCGGCCATCACCAGCATAACAGATGATATTGACCCGCAGACGGGGGCAATCAGTAACGGCGGTAGCACCAACGATCAGCGTCCACAGCTTACCGGCACTGCCGAAGCGGGCTCCACCGTGACGATTTATGACGGTGGTATCGCGATTGGGAGTGCGGTCGTGGCCAGCAATGGCACCTGGACCTTCACACCGTCAGTAAACCTCAGTGAAAGCACCCACCAGATTACCGTGCAGGCAACCGACGCCGCCGGTAACTCCGGTCCAGTCTCACCGGTATTCACCCTCACGGTCGACATTACCCCGCCGGATGCACCAAGTACGATTGTGCTAACCGACGACACGGGCCAAATTAGAGGAACCATTACCTCGGGCGTGCCCACCGATGCTTCCCTGCCGGTCCTGGCAGGGACTGGCGAGCCTGGTGGAACTATCACCATCTACGACAATGGCGTGGCGATTGGGACCACGACGGTGCAGCCCAACGGCACCTGGAGTGTCACACCAGACAATCCGCTCCCGGAAGGGACACACTCGATAACCGTCAGTGAAACCGATGCTGCAGGAAACCAGAGCACAACATCGCAACCTATCACCTTCACTGTGGACACTACGCCGCCGCTTACTCCTGAAAACGTGGTTGTCTCGGCTGATGGCACCACCATCAGCGGCAACGCAGAGCCCGGGAGCACAGTAACCATCCGTGAAGGTGGTGTCTTCATTGGTGATACTGTGGCTGATGGCCAGGGCAATTTTACCCTGCCGCTGAACCCGCCGAAGATCAATGGCGAAAACCTAACCGCAGAAGCCACCGACACGGCAGGCAACACGGGTCCGACAGCACCCGTTGTTGCACCGGATATTACCCCACCGCAGGCCCCGGTCATTATTTCAGTGGTTGATGACGTCCTTGCCACCACCGGACCAGTCGAGCAGAGTGGACTGACTAACGACCGGTCCCCAACGTTAAACGGAACGGGCGAACCCGGCTCGACCATCACCTTTTCCAGCGACAGCGATATTATCGGGACGGTGGTCGTTCCGTCTTCCGGCCAGTGGAGTTTTACACCGCCTTCTCCACTGTTAGATGGAACCCATGTGCTAATGGCAATTGCGGCGGACGCCGCGGGTAATCAGAGCGGGCCATCAAACACCTGGACAATCAACGTTGACGGCACGGCACCAACCGCTCCGGTGATATTACAAGTCGTGGACGATGTTTCCGGAAGCACTGGTACGATCGGTAATAATGAGACCACCAATGACGCATCCCCGACGCTCAGCGGGACTGCCGAAGCAAATGCGACGATCACCCTCCGCATGGACGGCGTTGATATTGGTACCACCGTTGCCGATAGCAGCGGTGCGTGGATCTTTACCCCTTCCACACCGCTTAGCGAGGGGCAGCATGCCCTGACCGCAGTCGCAACCGACGCGGCAGGCAACATCAGTGGGATTTCCAACAGCTGGGGCATTACGATTGACAGCGTGGCACCTGCCGCCCCGCTCATTACCCAGGTGGTGGATGATGTCCCGGAGGGCCTCGGTACACTCTCCCCTAACGGCAGCACTAACGACACTACCCCGACGCTCAACGGTACGGCTGAGCCGGGCTCGACGGTCACCATCCGCCTGGATGGCGCCGATATTGTCACGATCCCGGTCGACGGCAGCGGCACGTGGTCCTATACCCCCACCGTGCCGCTTGGCGAGGGTCCTCATACCTTTACCGTCGTCGCGACCGACGCGGCGGGTAACACCAGCCTGCCGTCAAACGACTTCACCTTTATCGTCGATACCACCGCGCCAGTGGCTGCAACTATCGCCACCGTCATCGATGACGTTGGCGGCGTTCAGGGACCGCTCAGTAGCGGCGATACCACGGATGACACCCTACCGCTGCTGCAGGGCTCCGCGCCTGCTGATACGATTATCACCGTCTATGACGGTACGACCCTGCTCGGCACCGCCACCCTCGACGGCAGTGGCGGCTGGCAATTTACGCCAACGACCCCACTCACCGACGGCACACATTCGCTGACGGTTCACGCCACGGATGCCGCCGGAAATACCACCATCTCCAGCCCGTTTGAATTAACGATAGATACCATTGCGCCAGCCACACCGGATATTCCGGACATCACCGTGAATCCTGACGGCGGTGCAACGCAAACGCCATTGAATCCGGGTGAAACCACGCGTGACACCACGCCAACCCTGAGCGGTACCGGCACGGTCGGCGATACCGTGACGATCTACAACGGCGGCGTCAAAATAGGTGACGCCGTAGTGGACGGCTCCGGCAACTGGTCCTGGACACCGACAACCCCACTGCCCAACGGTACCTATGACATCACCCTGACCGTCACCAACGTGGACGGCACGGGGAACGAAAGCGCCCCGTCCCAGCCGGTGACCATCACCATTGACACCGACCCGCCAGCTACGCCAGCAGCACCGGTGATTACGGACAGCGTCAGCCAGATAACCGGACCGGTTGCCGATGGGGAAACCACGAACGATCCGCGTCCGGTCCTGAGCGGCACCGGCACAGCGAACGATGTGGTTATTATTTATGACAGCATTAATGGTCAGCCTGCCACCGAAGTGGGTCGCGTCACCGTAGACAGTAACGGCAACTGGAGCTGGCGCCCTGACGCCAGCATTGATGAGGGAAGCCACGAATTTACCGCCACCGCCACCGACGAAGCCGGTAACGTTTCGGCGGCGTCACCGGGGATCACTATCACCGTTGATACCGTGGCACCTGATACGCCGGTCATTAGCGCCGTTGGCGGTAAGCCAGACGGTGGTGTTACCACGGATACTACCCCCGGAGTGGGCGGTACCGGCCCTGCGGGCGAAACGGTCATCGTTTATAACAATGGCGTTGAGGTAGGACGCGTCGAAATCGGCAGCAATGGCGAGTGGTCTCTCGATCTTCCGACCCAGACTGATGGCCCACTCAACATCACCGTTGCGGCAGTCGATGCTGCGGGTAACGTCAGCGGCCTCAGCCCGGTCTTCACCGTCACCGTTGATACCACTGCGCCAGAAATCCCGCTGATTAACGCGGTGTCTGACAGCCAGCTCACAAGCAATGTGCTTTATACCCGTGACGGTACGCCGACCCTCACGGGCACCGGCGAACCGGGTACCACCGTTATCGTCTCTGTAGACGGTACAGCATCCACGGTGCCGGTAACGGTACAGCCGGACGGCAACTGGAGCTGGACCGCCGACAGCACGCTCGCGGAAGGCACGCATACCTTCACCGTCTCGTCAGTCGACCTGGCCGGTAACGCTTCAGGAAGCTCTGCGCCGCTGAGCGTGACGGTGGATACCGCCGCGCCAGCCGACCCGATCAACATGGCCCTTGCTCAGGAGGGAACGCCTCTGACGGGTACTGCCGAGGCAGGAAGTACCATTACCGTGAAAAATAGCGTTGGTACCGTCATTGGTACCGGCACTGCCGCCGGCGACGGCAGCTTCTCCATTGCGCTGAGTCCGGCACAGCTGGATCCGACCACCCTGACCGTAAGCGCTACTGATGCCGCAGGGAATGCCAGCCCAGGCGCGACGTTTAACGTCGTTGATTCACCGCTCGACCTGCCGCAGGTGCCCGTTATCACGGCGATCGTCGATGACGTCGATCCGGTCACCGGCGATGTGAAAGACAAAACCACCAACGACACTACCCCTACTCTCACCGGCACGGCCGAAGCAGGCAGCCTGATCACCATCTATCAGGACGGTGACGTAACAGCCGTGTCGACGGTCACCGCCGACGGCAGCGGCAACTGGAGCTATACCCCGACCGTACTTGGCGAAGGGCTGCATACCTTTGAGGTCACAGCGACCCTCAATGGCGCGACCAGCGGCCGCTCTCCGGCCGCCAGCGTCACCGTCGATCTGACTGCACCGGGCACACCGACTATCGGCGCGGTAATTGATGACGTCAGCCCAGGCACCGGTCCGCTCACCAGCGGGCAGACCACCAATGACAACCAGCCGACTCTTACCGGCACCGGCGCGATAGGCGATACCATCTCCATCTACAGCAACGGGACGCTGCTGGGTAGCGTGGTCGTGGGCAATACGGGTAACTGGAGCTACACAACGCCCGTCCTGGCGGAAGGCAATAACGTCCTGACCATCCGTGAGACCGATCCGGCGGGAAATGAGAGCGGCCCTTCCGCGGACTTCACCATCGTCGTTGATACGGTTTCCACCACACCGGTGATCACTAACGTAACGGATAATGTGGGCAATGCTGCCACCACGATTGTGAGCGGCGATCCGACTAATGACGCGACGCCAACCCTTTCGGGGACGGCGGAAGCGAACAGCGTGGTGAAAATTTTCGACGGCGGTACCCAGATTGCCGTGGTCACGGCTGACGGCACCGGTGCCTGGACGTTCACCCCTGACACCGCGCTCGGCGAAGGGTCTCACGCTTTCACCGTTACCGCCACCGATCCACAGGGCAACGTTAGCCAGGTGTCTAACGGCTGGAACGTCGTGGTTGACCTGACGGCGCCAACGGTTCCAACGCTGGATACGGTTAACGACAATGCCCCTGGCGGCGTGACCGGCAACCTCACCAGCGGGCAAGTCACCAACGACACCACCCCGACGATCGGCGGCACCGGACAATCGGGCAGTACAATCCATATCATGAATAATGGTACGGAGATTGGTCTTGCGACCGTCGACGGAAGTGGTAACTGGACCTTTACCCCGAGCACGCCGCTGGGCGAAGGCAACTATCTCCTTCGCGCCTACGCCACCGATGCGACAGGCAATGCGTCAGCAAACTCGTCGGTCTTTGCCTTTACCGTGGATGTGGCAGGCCCTGCTGCGCCACTGGTCAGCAGTGTGATTGACGACGTCGGCCCGGTCACCGGTACGCTCACTACCGGCAACAGCACCAACGACGCGCGTCCGACCTTCAACGGTACGGGCGAAGTGGGTGCCACAGTGCATATCATTGTGGATGGCAACGAGATTGGCACCGCGGTGGTTAATGCCCAGGGGAACTGGACCTACACGCCTGACATCGCCCTGAGTGACGGGCCTCATGCCATCACCTTCAATGCCACCGATGCGGCTGGCAACACCGGCAGCACGACGGCACCGTTTAACCTGACAGTGGATACGGCACCACCGGCGGCACCGGCCATCACGACCGCGGGAGACAACGCAGGCAGCGTACAGACGCCGCTGACTTCCGGGCAAAGTACCGACGACACCACGCCAACGTTGACGGGCACCGCGGCAGCCAACGCCACGGTGACCATCTATGAGAACGGACAGCCGGTCGGCACCGCGCTGGCGGACGGCACCGGAGCATGGAGCTTTACGCCGTCATCAGCGCTGAACAATGGCAGTCATACCTGGACCGCGACCGCGACCGACGCGGCGGGGAACGTCAGCCCGGCGTCGCCTGGCTTTACGCTGATTGTTGATACCAGTGCACCTAATGCGCCGGTTATCAGCCAGGCCGTTGACGATGCGGGCAGCATCACCGGCCCGCTCAGTTCAGGACAGACGACCGACGACACCGTGCCACGGCTTGTCGGGACCAGTGAGCCGTTTGCGACTGTGAATATCTACGAAGGCACAACGCTTGTCGGAACGGGCACCGCGGATGCCAGTGGCAACTGGAGTATCTTGCTCACGACCACCTTAGCCACGGGCGCGCACAGCTTCACCGCTCAGGCCACGGATGCAGCGGGTAATACCAGCGTTTCGTCAGCGGCCTTTAGCCTGACTATCGACACGACGCCGCCAGCCCTGCCGGTGCTGAGCAGCATTGTGGATGATGTGGGTAACGTGGCTACACCAGTCACCGACGGAGGGTTGACCAACGACGCGCAGCCAACCCTCACCGGTACAGCGGAAGCCGGGGCCACAGTGAACATTTTCGATAACGGCGTCCAGATTGGTAGCGCGATCGCGACCGGCGGGGCATGGAGCTTTACCCCTTCTCCGGCGCTGAGCAACGGGTCGCACAGCCTGACGTTTACCGCCACCGATGCGGTGGGCAATACCAGCGCACCCACCACCCCCTATGTGATCAACGTGGATGCCATAGCGCCAATCGCCCCGGTTATCGGCTCGGTTGTCGATGATGTCGGTAGCGTCACTGGGCCAGTTATCGGCACCACCCCGACCAACGACACACGTCCAACGCTGAACGGAACCGCCGAAGCCAATGCGACAGTGCGTATCTATGACGGGGTAACGCTTGTCGGCACGGTAACCGCCGATGCCAGCGGCAACTGGACCCTGCCACAAACCAGCACCATACTGACGGAAGGCACGCATAACTTCACCGCTACGGCCACCGATGCGGCGGGCAACATCAGCGCGGCTTCAACCGTGACGACGATTATTGTTGATACTGCCGCCCCCACGGCACCAACCGGTACCTTTAACGCTGACGGTAGCGTATTGACTGGTAACGCGGAAGCAGGCAGCACCGTTGCTATTCGCCTTGCAGATGGCTCCACGGTGACCGCCACGGCGGACAGCAACGGCACGTACAGTTATACCTTTACGAACAAACAGACCGAAGGCCAGACGCTGCAGATCACCGCCACTGACGTCGCGGGCAATACCTCACAGCCTGGCTCCGTACTTGCGCCGGTCGTTCCGCTCTCCGCCAGCAATAACGTCGAAGAGCTGAACCTCAGCACCACGGCCACTGTCACCAACAGCCAGTACAGTGATTACGGTTTCCTGCTGGTGGGTGCCGTAGGCAACGTTCTCACGTTGTTGGGTAATGATACTGCCCAGGTGAACTTCACGGTGGGCAGCGGTGGCAGCGCGGATATTGTGGTGAACGCCAACGCTACGGGCGCGGTGCTCTCTCTGCTCAACACCCTTGAACTTGTGGTTCAACATAACGTCAACGGTGTCTGGACCACCGTGGTGGATACCGGACAACCGCAGTTTGCCGATCTGCTGACCCTCGGGGCCACCGGCGTATCGCTGAACCTGACCGGGCTGGCTGATGGCGATTACCGGGTGCTGAGCTACAACACCAACCTGCTGGCGACCGGCTCCTACACCAGCCTCGATGTGGCGGTGAAAGAAACCAGCGCCGGTACCGTGACGGGCGACACCAGCCTGAACGGTAACGTAATTCTCGACGCCGACCCGACCGCAGGCAGCGACAACGCCCCGGCAGGCACTACTGTCTCTGCTGTCACCAACGCACTGGGTGTCACCACCAGCGTGAACGCCGACGGCACGGTTGTTCAGGGCCAGTACGGTACGCTGACCATTAACCGCGATGGCAGCTACACCTACAACCTGACCGACACCAGCGCAGCGGTCATAGGTCGCACAGAGAGTTTCACCTACACCATCACCCATAACGGCGTCAGCGCGTCGGCGAACCTTGTGCTGTCGCTGGGTGAAGGCACTCTCGTCAACGGTATTGTGGCGGTAGATGACACGGCCTCGCTGACCTTTGACACGACCGTGAGTGACATTAATAACGGCACCTCGTCGCAGGGCGGCTTTACCCTGGTGGGTATTAATCTCGGCAACACGCTGGGGCTGAACCTGCTGGACGACATGACCAACCCCATTATCTATAACGTGGAGGAAGGCACTACCCGCACCATGACCATACAGGCTTCCGTGGGCGGAGTGGCGCTGGCGTCGGTATTCGACCTGTATGTCTACAAGTTCAATAACGCGACGCAGACCTTCGAGCAGATGCGCGTCGAACCGGGCTGGCTGCGTGCGCCGTTGCTGGGCGGTACCTCGTCTCAGCTGACGCTGAACCTGCCTGCCGGGGAGTACCTCTTCCTGCTGAATACGGCTGCAGGGATCACCGCCCTGACCGCCTACACGCTGAACGTGCTGGAAGATCATGTCTACAGCGTATCGAGCATTGGCGAGACCACCACCGGAGATGTGCTGGACAACGATGTCGCAACCGGCGCGGTGGTATCAGAAGTGAACGGCGTGGCGGTGAACAGCAGCGGCCTGACCGACATTCAGGGGGAATACGGCACGCTGAGCATCAATGCGTCCGGACAGTACACCTACACCCTAAAAACCGGTGTGGGTGCGGACCATATCAGCACGCCGGATACGTTTGTCTATACCATCACCGCGCCAGACGGGACAAAGGATACGGCATCGCTCAACATCACCCCAACCGCGCAAGCGATGGATGCGGTCAACGATGTCAGTACCGTGATGGACGTCACCTCGGTGCATCACAC
The DNA here is from genome assembly GCF_003010695.1 of Enterobacter cloacae complex sp. FDA-CDC-AR_0132. Taxonomy (NCBI): domain Bacteria; kingdom Pseudomonadati; phylum Pseudomonadota; class Gammaproteobacteria; order Enterobacterales; family Enterobacteriaceae; genus Enterobacter; species Enterobacter cloacae complex sp. FDA-CDC-AR_0132. The sequence continues at coordinate 529,648 of NZ_CP027618.1, forward strand.
GACAACCTACTCGGATACCACCGTCGGGACGGCCAGTTGGACAACCGCGCTGCTGTCATCAACCCAGGGCAGCGGGAGCGGAACCTTCGTGGTGGATCCGAACACCGCGCTGCATAACGCGTCGCTGCACTTTAACGTGGCATCGCTGCTGGCTCTGGGCGGCCTGACGGTGAACTGGTCAATTAGTGATGGCACAGGCGTTATCCGTAGTGGTTCCTTCAGTGGTGGCTCTTTGCTGGGCGGTAATATCGACGTTCCGCTGACCGGGCTGGATCTGAATGCCGGAACCTATACGCTGAGCTATACCGGCAGCGTACCGGGGCTGAGTGTGGGGAATATTACGATCACCCCAAGCGTGAACGGCACCACCTACTCGCTGAGTGATTTCGACGTCACCGGCAGCCACAGCGTGAACGGCAATATCTTTGACGGCACCGACTCTGGCGGCGTGTTGGATCAGTTGCACTCGGTGGATACCCGCCTCAGCGTGACCGGCTACGACGGCGTGACCACCACGCTGGATCCGTACACCGGCAGCGCAACGGTCAACGTCGTCGGCCATTACGGCACGCTGGCAATTGGTGCGGACGGCCACTACACCTACACCCTCAACACCGGGGTGTCGCTCTCAACCATCACCTCGAAGGAGACCTTCAACTACACCCTGACCGATGCCGACGGGAAAACAGACAGTGCCACGCTGACCATCAATATGGCGCCGCAGTTCATCAGTTCGGAACATAACGACGTCATTACCGGCACCGCCTACGGCGACACCCTGATTTACCAGGTGCTGAACGCCACCGCAGGCAACGCGACCGCGGGCAACGTCAGCAGCACTGCTGGCGATCACTGGACCAACTTCTCGCTCACGCAGGGGGACAAAATCGATATCGGCGATCTGCTGGTGGGCTGGAACGGGAGCAGTTCAACGCTCGGTAATTATCTGCATGTTACTAATAGTAATGGCAATACCGTGATCTCCATCGACCGTGATGGTTCAGGGAGCACCTACACTAATACGACGCTCGTGACGCTGGATAACGTCCAGACCACCTACGACGAGTTAGTGAACCAGCAACACATCGTTACCTGATAGCACCTGCACAAATGACCCGGGCGCACAGCGCCCGGGCATAAACAATAAAGCAGTACATTTTTATTAGGGATAAGACATGGGAATGAAGATGCCTTACTGGTGGCTCTCGTGCTGCCTGATATCTGTGCCCGCCCTCTCCGCGACGCCGGCGGCGATGATCAATACCGGACAACTCCGTGAAACGCAGGAACTCCCCTCTCTGAATGGCCGCGTGGCACCTGTCGTCGGCAAGGCTGCCCCCGGCACGCTGCAGCTTGGCGAAGCCGTCAACCGCGCCGTCACCTGGCACCCGGCCATCAGTGAAGCCGTGGGGAAACTCTACCAACAAAGCGAAGAGGTGGACGTCGCCAAATCGAAATACTATCCGCAAATTAATGCCGGCATGGATAACGGTTATACCCATGACGGCGACGATAATGGCTTTACCCCGTCGCTGGTACTCTCCCTCTCACAAATGCTGTACGACTTTGGCAAGGTGGCAAGCCAGGTGCGTGCAGAAAGTGCCGGCGTCGCCCAGCAGCAGGCCAACGTGCTGGTCAGCATCGACACCATCGCTCACGATACCGCCATCGCGATGGTGCAGGTACAAACCTGGCAGCAAATGGTCGACACCGCCAAAGAGCAGCTTGAGGCGCTCTCTTCGATTGGTACCCTCACCCGCCAGCGTAATGACGAAGGGGCCACCTCACTCTCTGACGTGGTGCAGACCGATGCACGTATCGAAGGCGCGCGCGCCCAGCTGATGCAGTACCAGGCCAGCCTCGACAGCGCCCGTGCCACGTTGATGAGCTTTCTTGGCTGGAACACCCTCAACACGATCAGCAACGATTTTCCACAAAAGCTGGCCCGCAGCTGCGACATTGCCGAGCCGGACGATCGTCTGGTCCCGGCAGTATTAGCCGCCTGGGCGCAGGCTAACGTCGCCCAGGCCAATCTCGACTACGCCGACGCCCAGATGACACCGACCGTCTCGCTGGAGCCGGAGGTGCGCCACTACCTGAACGAACGCTATGCGGGTAACGAAACGCGGGATCGCACCCAATACTCTGCATGGGTGAAAGTGCAGATGCCGCTCTATCAGGGCGGCGGCCTCACCGCCCGGCGTAATGCCGCAGGCCACGCGGTAGAAGCCGCACAGTCCACCATTCAGCGTACCCGCCTCGAGGTACGCCAGAAGCTGCTGGAGTCGCGCAGCCAGGTATTAAGCCTGCTGAGCACGCTGCAGATTCAGGGCCGTCAGGAGGCGCTCAGCGCCCGCACCCGTGAACTCTATCAGCAGCAATATCTGGATCTGGGTTCTCGCCCGCTGCTCGATGTGCTTAACGCCGAGCAGGAGGTCTATCAGGCGCGTTTTACCCAGCAGCAGACCCTCGGACAGTTGCACCAGCTGCAGCTCAACTGCCTCTATAACACCGGGCAATTGCGTCACGCGTTCGATCTTGATAACCGCACCATCCAGACCGTGGAGATCCAGCCATGAAGCAACGCGATATCCCGCAAGGTGAGACCATGACGGATGAGGCCCTGGCGCAGTGGGCGCAGGCCTTTGGTTTTGTCGCCACGCGCTACCGCGTCGCCTGCTCCCCCGGTGCGCTGCTCGCGGGCGCGCCGTGGCTAAAAGGCAAACCGATGGTGCCCGCACTGACTCAGCTGGCCCGAGAAGCAGGGCTGTCATTTCAGCTGCTGACGGCGGATCAGCAGTCGATCAACAGCTGGCGTCTGCCGGTCGTGGCGGCAATGAACGACGGCAGGATCGGCGTGATCGAACATTTCGATGGCGACGATACGCTGGAGGTCAGCTTTTTCGACGATCAGACCTACACCAACCGGCTTTCGATGACCGCCATGCTGCCCGCCATCCGCCACGTCATTGCCCTGCGTCCACTGGCCGCGCTGAAAGACAGCCGCGTGGATGCCTATATTTCGAAATACCGTCCGGACTGGCTTTACCGGCTGGTAATGCGCGACTTGCGCCCCTACAGCTGGGTGATGCTCGCCGCGCTGTTCATTAACGTCCTGTCCCTGTCGGGGATTGTCTTTTCCATGCAGGTGTATGACCGGGTGATCCCCGCGCAGTCCTACCCGACGCTGTATGTCCTGACTATCGGCGTGCTGATCGCCACCCTGTTTGGCTTTGTGCTGCGCGTGGCACGCGGGCACATTATGGATCTGCTGGGTAAACGCTCCGATCTGCGCGTATCGGATCGGGTCTTCGGTCACGCCCTGCGGCTGCGCAACAGCGCCATCCCTCGCTCGACCGGCAGCTTTATCTCCCAGCTACGCGAGCTGGAGCAGATCCGCGAGATGGTCACCTCCTCCACCATCTCCACAATTGTCGATCTGCCCTTCTTTTTCCTGTTCGTGGTGGTGCTGGCAATCATCGCTCCCCAACTGGCGTGGATCGCACCGGTCGCCGCGGTGATCATGGTCCTGCCCGGTCTGCTGCTGCAGAAAAAGCTGGCAGAGCTCGCGAAGCAGTCGGCGCATGAATCCACCCTGCGCAACGCCGTGCTGGTGGAGAGCGTGCAGGGGCTGGAGGACATAAAGCTAATGCAGGCGGAAAACCGCTTTTTGCAGCAGTGGAACAGCTACATCCAGATCACCGCTGAATCTGGCCTGCGCACCCGTGAACTGACCCAGAACCTGATCAGCTGGGGAATGACGATTCAGAGCCTGGTCTATGCCGGGGTGATCGTGGTCGGTGCGCCGATGGTGATCGACGGCACGCTGACGACCGGTTCGGTGGTCGCCGCCTCGATGCTGGCCTCGCGCATGATCGCTCCGATGGCCACGCTGTGCGGCGTGCTGGCGCGCTGGCAGCAGGTCAAAGCGGCGAAAGAGGGACTGGACAGCATTATGCAGCTCCCCACAGAAAACCAGCGTGAGGAGACGCCGATCCGCCAGGACGTACTGCGCGGTCACTATCTTTTCGAGCAGGCGCAGTTCCGCTATCACCCGGAAGATCCGCGCATGGCCCTGCGCATTAACCGTCTGGAGATTAAGCCAGGTGAAAAAGTGGCGATCCTCGGGCGTAACGGCGCCGGAAAATCGACCCTGCTGCAGGCGATGGCGGGCGGAATGGATCTCGCCGGCGGTGAATTGCGGCTCGATAACTTCAGCCTCCCGCACCTCGATGTCGCCGATGTCCGGCGTAACGTCGGCTTTATGACCCAGAACGCCCGGCTCTTTTATGGCACCCTGCGCGAAAACATCACCCTCGGTATGCCGCGCGCCACCGATGAGGCGATTTTCGAGGTGCTGGAGTTAACCGGCGCTGCGGGCTTTGTGCAGAAACTGCCGAAGGGTCTGGACTACCCGATTATGGAGAACGGCGTGGGGTTATCCGGCGGCCAGCGGCAATCCATTCTGCTGGCGCGCATGCTGCTTCGCGACCCCAATATTGTGCTGATGGATGAACCGACTGCGTCGCTCGATGAGCACACCGAGCGGGAATTTATCCAGCGTCTGAGCGCCTGGCTTGGCAACCGCACCCTGATTGTCGCCACGCATCGCGTGCCGGTGCTGGAACTGGTGGAGCGGGTCGTGGTGCTCAAAGAGGGAATGCTGGTGATGGACGCGCCGAAAGCACAGGCACTGAACAACAGCCGCATGCAACAACAGCAGCAGCAGGCAGCAACCGGAAGGGAGTGGAAAAATGAAAATCAGTCAGCGTGACGTCGCCGCAATGGACGACCTGGACAATGCGCTCGACTCCGAAAGCGGCTACACCGGTGCGCGGCGGATTGTTATCTTCTCTTTACTGATGTTCGTGGTACTTGGCGTCTGGGCGTGGTTTGGCGTGCTGGATGAAGTCTCAACCGGCACGGGCAAAGTGATCCCCAGTTCGCGCGAGCAGGTTTTACAGTCGCTCGACGGGGGGATCCTCACCGAGCTGAACGTCCATGAGGGTGACCAGGTGCAGGCCGGACAAGTGCTGGCGCGACTCGATCCCACGCGTTCAGAATCTAACGTTGGTGAAAGCGCGGCGCGCTACCGAGCCTCGCTGGCCTCCAGCGTGCGACTGTACGCCGAGGTAAACGATCTGCCGCTGAAATTTCCCCCTTCGCTGGCGAAGTGGACCGATCTGACCGCCGCCGAAACCCGGCTCTATAATTCACGCCGTGCGCAGCTGGAAGATACCCAGCGGGAGCTGCGTGCAGCATTGGATCTTGCGAATAAGGAGCTGGCGATCACTCAGCGTCTGGTGAAAACCGGCGCCGCCAGCCACGTGGAGGTACTGCGCCTGCAGCGGCAGAAAAGCGATCTGGAGCTGAAACTCACCGACGTGCGATCCCAGTATTATGTGCAGGCCCGCGAGGCGTTATCCAAGGCCAACGCTGAAGTGGATATGGTCTCGGCGATCCTCAAAGGCCGCGAGGATTCAGTGACCCGCTTAACGGTGAAATCTCCGGTGCGCGGGATCGTGAAAAACATCAAAGTCACCACCATCGGTGGCGTCATCCCGCCTAACGGCGAGCTGATGGAGATTGTGCCGGTGGACGATCACCTGCTGATCGAAACCCGCCTCTCCCCGCGCGATATCGCCTTTATCCACCCGAATCAGGAAGCGCTGGTAAAAATCACCGCCTACGATTACGCCATTTATGGCGGGCTGCACGGCGTGGTTGAAACCATTTCGCCGGACACCATTCAGGACGAAGCCAAGCCGGAGGTGTTCTATTACAGGGTATTTATCCGCACCAGCCAGGATTACCTGGTGAATAAAGCAGGCAGGCACTTCTCAATCGTGCCGGGGATGATTGCGACGGTGGACATTAAAACCGGTGAGAAAACGGTGCTGGATTACATGATCAAGCCGTTCAACCGGGCGAAAGAGGCGCTGCGAGAGCGCTAATCACTGGCTGTTTGTTTCTCCGGCCCTCTCCTCGTGGAAGAGGGCCGGAGTCATGGCATCCATAACCCGCAACAATACCGCTTAAGCCAGCGGCGAAAGTCTGACCTCGTTTACCTTTTCCCTTTCCGCCTTCTGTTAAAATAGCCCAAACTCATTTTTCAGGAAGAAACCATGCGTCAACGAACTATTGTCTGCCCCATCATTCAGAACGACGGGGCGTATCTGCTGTGCAAAATGGCCGATGACCGCGGCGTATTTCCCGGCCAGTGGGCATTATCGGGCGGCGGGATGGAGCCGGGAGAAACCATGGAGCAGGCGCTGCGCCGTGAAATTCGCGAAGAGCTGGGCGACGCGCTGGAGATCACGGAGGTCAAACCCTGGGTGTTTCGCGATGACATTCGGGTGAAAACCTATGCCGATGGCACCACGGAAGAGATTTATATGATTTACCTGATTTTCGACTGCATCAGCACAAATCGGCAGGTAACGTTTAACGACGAGTTTCAGGAGGTTGCCTGGGTCCGCCCGGAAGCACTTAAAGCACTGGATCTGAACGAAGCCACGCGCATTACCTTCGCACAGAAGGGGCTTCTTTAAGCGCCCACTGCCCGGGGGTTTTGCCGGTAAAGGCCCTGAAAACCTCAATAAACGCGCTGATACTGTTGTAGCCGCACGACAGCGCGATCCAGCCAACCGGTTTACCTGCTGCCAGCCACTCCATTGCCCGCATGACGCGGGCAAGTTGCCGCCAGTTAACAACGTTCATTCCCGTTTCCGCGCTAAACCGACGGTGGAATGTTCGCACGCTCATTCCCGCAAGGGAGGCATAGTGCTCAACCGTCTGGTTGTCGTCCACACGTTGCATCAGATGGCTGGCTACCTTCTTTAATCGGGGATCGGCTGGCATGGGCAGCAGATAGCGCACCTGACGGCCCCGCGCCAGTTCATCCAGCAGCAGGGCGAGCTTTCGCGGATCGTACCCGCTGCCTTCAGCATTTAAGCGTGAAAACAGCGCGCTGGTGAGCTCACCGGGTTCGAAAAGCGTCGTTTCACCGGGCAGCGCTTTACACCATGCGGGATCCAGATAGATCGCATGACCGTCAATCGCACTCCCGGAAAAGGCAGCATGCTCCTGACCGGGCGGGATCCAGCCGATATGTTGCGCCGGTACAACCGAACGCCCAGACGCTGTTTCGACAACCAGCAGACCCGTCGTAATCCGCCAGAGCTGACCGGCCTGATGGCTGTGCCACGGCGTATGGTATCCACCTGAATGCAAAAGTGTCTCGAAGCTGACCACGTTATTTGGCCGAAAATCGTTATTCATTGGCTTATTACAGAAACTACGTCTCTGTCTGTCAAGGATAATGGCGGCTCAACGCAACGAGGAATCACCATGAACTTCATCACCCGCCTGATTACCCAGTCTGACAATGCTATTTTGCGTGAGGAAATGTCCCGTTTACTGACCGGCCTGTTTAAAGGCGAAATTGATCCGAAAGACGTTTTTTCGCCAGAGTATCAGCAGATCACGGACGGTCACTCTCTTGATTATTCTGGCTTTATTCAGCACCTGGAGCACGTGCGTTCGCAGATCCGCGATATCGCCTTCCGCGTGGAACAGATAGGGTGTCATGACACACTGCTGGCTGACCGGCATATCGTGACCGTCACGTATCCCGAAGGCCATCAGGCAGAAATAGAGGTTTATATGTTTGCCACGCTGTGCGCAGGAAAAATCTGCCGGATCCACGAAGTCACGCGAGTAGCCAACGGTGAAGCTTCTGCTCGCGCGCTGGCCCATGCAACGGGCTAACGTTACTCAGCCGGTTGCGGTGCGCTGCTGAGATATACCCCTACATAGCGCGTAAACTTCCCGATAAAGACCCCGGCAAATACCCCGCCGGAGACTATCGCCAGCGCGCTCATGGCGGGCTGTTGCAACGTCTGGGGAGAGAGGGCGTTCATCACCCCCAGCACGTATTTCACCCCAAATGCCAGCATCATAAACGGCAGTGCCGTGTAGTCCGGCTGGCGATAAAGGGTGCGCGGCGCGTCGGTGCGGGTGATGACCGTCTGCTTAATCAGCACATACCCCAGCGCCGCGCCCGCCACAATCCCCGCAACCCAAAGGGCCACCGTCGCGAGAGTAAGATCGCGATAGACCACCAGATCGTAGATATCCCAGATAAGAAAGATGGCAGGAATGATGGCCAGCCTTTCCAGCGTCACGGTGGCAGGCTTACGGGCATTGAGGCCGCGTGAGATAAGAAAGATAAACAGAACCCACACCCAGACGGGGGTGTGCGTGAGGATACCGATCAGAAATTCAAACATGGGATTCACCATGAACGCTTGCGGCGCTGGCCGCACTGCACAAGTAATGCGCATAACAACACAGGTGCCATTATGCGCAGGTCTGTTACAGCGATTTTTTCAGGCGACGAACCGCCTCTTTCAGCTCTTCATCGGTTGGCGTGACAAACGACATGCGCAGCGTCGTATGGTCTGGCTCATTGCAAAAGAAGAACTCACCCGGCACAAAAACCACGCCGTTGCTTAACGTTTTTTCCAGCCAGCGCGTGGTGTTGATGCCATTGTTCATTTTGGCCCACAGGAACATTCCGCCCTTCGGCTTATGGAACGACATGACATCACCCAGTTCCGCCTCCAGTTCATTTGCAAAGGTCTGGTATTTCTGGCGGTATGCTTCACGGATCATTTTAATCTGATCGGCCAGACGACCGGTTTTCAGGTACTCATAGGTCATCAGCTGTGACAGCGTGCTGGTGTGCAGATCGGTGGTTTGCTTGAGATTAACCACCGCGCGTTTCAGCCACTCCGGTACCAGCACCCAGCCCACACGAGTGCCCGGGGCGAGGATTTTGGAGAAGGTCGAGGTATAGACGACGTTCTCTTCATTGCCGATATCTTTGGCATGGGCAATTAACGGGCGGAACACTTCATCGGTATAATTAATTTCACTGTACGGATCGTCTTCGATAATAACGAAGTCATAGCGCTTCGATAATTCCACCAGCTGTTTACGACGCACCTCAGAAAGCGTTACCCCACCCGGGTTACCAAATGTCGGAACAATATAAACCGCCTTGATGGTTTTATTCGCCACCAGTGCTTCAAGTTCATCCACTTTCATTCCGTCGCCATCGGTGCCCACGGATTCAAATTTGGCCTGTGCCAGACCAAATACCTGCAGTGCCGCGAGATACGTTGGACGTTCGACGACGACGGTATCGCCCGGGTTAATTAACGCCCGCGCCAGCACGTCGAGAGATTGTTGCGAACCGGACGTAATGACCACGTCATCGGCCTTGCAGGAGATCCCACGGCCTTCACTGATGAGCTTAATTTCTTCACGCAGCCCCGGGATGCCTTCGGTAAGACCGTACTGAAAAGCTTCACCAAAATGCTGTGATAATACGGCATCAGCGGCAATTTTCAGGCCTTCATGATCGAACAGTGCAGGGTTAGGAATACCGCCACCCAGCGAAATCACCCCGGCCATTTTGCTATGTTTTAATAATTCACGGATGGCAGATGATTGCAGGCCCTGTGCGCTGCTGGCGAGTTTATTCACAGACATTCTTTGCTTACCTTCTTTTTTATAATGTGCCTAATCTTAGTAGCATAAGTCTGCGGCTTTGATAATTACTTTTCTTCAACGGCATGGCCAAAATATTCCGCACCCTGCAGAATATGCGCGACAAATTGCGTGAGCTTGGGTAGCGGACGTAAATCCTGGCGCCACAGCAAATGTACCGGTCGTGGCGCAGGCGTATAGTTCTCCAGCACCTGCACCAGCCTGCCGCTCGCCAGCTCTTCTGCCACCAGCACTTCGGGTTGCAGTAATAATCCCGCCCCCGCTCTCGCCGCCATCCGTAGCCCATAGCCATCGTTGCAGCGCAGAATGGCATCGCGCTTCCAGCGCATCTCACCTTCAACCCCCGGCAGCCGCCATTCGTTACGCGCGGTCCACACCGTGTGTGACAGGCAGAGATGATCCGCCAGATCGGCAGGCGTTCGCGGCGTGCCGTAACGCGCCAGATACGCCGGGGCCGCGCAGATCACCATTCGGTACGGGCAGAGGAATTTCGCCACCAGATCGTCGTTATGAATATCACCGATGCGAATGGCCAGATCGACCCCTTCATCCACCAGATCCACCATCCGGTTGGTCAGATCCAGCTCCACGCGCACGTCCGGGTAGCGCTGCAAAAAGGTCGCGGTGAGGGGGGCTATCACACAACCGCCAAACGAGGTGGGCGCCGTGACCCGCAAGGTCCCGGCTGGGGCGGCACGCAGTCGCTCAACCGCGCTTTCGGCGATAGAGACCTGCTCCAGCACCCGCTTCGCCTCGTCGAAATAGACCCGCCCGGCATCCGTCAGACTTTGACGCCGCGTGTTTCGCTCCAGCAGCCGGGTGCCGAGCTGAGACTCCAGCAACGCAATGTACTTCCCCACCATCACCGCTGACATCTCCAGCCGGCCTGCCGCGCCGGTAAAACTGCCGCTCTCAACGACAGCAATGAAGGTCTCCATGCTGCGAAGCTTATCCATATTCCAAACCCCTGGTTAGCAATCCTCTAACTTTAGCCCAGTTTATCTGAGTTTTGATTTATTAAAGAATGAAAGCTCACAACCTAAGGAGTCAGCTATGAAAATCGTGATTATTGGTGCCAGCGGTACGGTCGGTCGTGCGGTAACAGAAGAGCTGAGCCGTCGCCACGACGTGATCCGCGTGGGTCGTACCCAGGGCGACTACCAGGTGGATATCACCTCTCAGGCCAGCGTCCAGGCATTGTTTGAAAACATCGGTGCGGTGGATGCGATTGTCTCTGCCAGTGGCGGCCTGCACTTCGGCCCGCTCGCGACCATGAAAGACAGCGATTTCAACCAGGGCTTGCAGGATAAGCTGCTGGGACAGGTTCGTCTGGCGTTGACCGGCCAGCATTACCTCAACGAAGGCGGCTCCATCACCCTGATAAGCGGGATCGTGGCGCATGAGCCTATCGCACAGGGGGTGAATGCCACCACGGTGAACGCCGCCCTGGAAGGGTTTGTCCGCGCCGCGGCCTGTGAACTGCCGCGCGGGATCCGCATCAACCTGATTAGCCCGACGGTGCTTACCGAATCAGCGGAAGCGTACGAAGGCTTCTTCCCGGGCTTTGAAAGTGTTCCCGCCGCAACGGTGGCGCAGGCCTATCGTCGCAGCGTGGAAGGGGTGCAGAATGGACGGGTGTATAAAGTGGGTTACTGAGTCTTAGCGGCAGAAATCAGGACCAGCATCGGACGTTCCGCCTCTTCGGCCAGCGCGGGCCAGGCATCAATTTGTGCCTGCGTTGGTCCCCATTCGTTCACTTCCGTTATTGTCAGCCCCGCCTTAATAAGCGCATTGAGCGTGGTACCCAGCGTACGGTGGTATTTGATCACCCCCTCTGCCAGCCAGTTGCTGACGCGCTCGCCCTCATCCTGATAGCGATTAACGCCCCAGAAACGCTCGCCGTTGTCGTCGGTTAGCCAGCCCTGACGTGTGGCGCAGGTGTAAATCGGATGTTCCATTGAAAAGACGAGGCTGCCGCCGGGTTTAAGCGCCCGCCGGATTTTCTCAAACAGGGTCTCCAGCGCCGGCAGGTAGTGCAGCGCCAGTGAACTGTAGATCAAATCAACGCTGTGCTCAGGTAACGCCAGAGATGCCAGATCGCTACGCTGATAGTGAATTTGCACGTCATCCGTCAGTTCAGCCGCCCGGGCGAGCATCTTTTCGGAGAGATCAACGCCGGTCACTTCTGCCGCCCCCAGCGTGCGCGCAGCGCGACAGAACCAGCCGTAACCGCAGCCAAGATCGATAACTGACTTGCCGGATAACGGTGGCAGCATGTTTTTCAGCGCAGGCCATTCCGGTGCGCCGTCCAGACCCTGCACCGAACGCGGTAGCCGGGCATAGCCTTCAAAAAACGCCGGGTTGTCGTAGATGTTTTGTGCCATGACGGACTCCTTTATCGCAACAGAGGCGAGGGTAAAACACCCCTCGCCCGTTGACAACATACCCGTCTGAAAATCAGAGCCTGCGCCGGATCTTCTGCACCATGGCGGCAGTCGAAATCCCGTAACGCGCGTGAAGGGTCGGTAGCGCACCCGCATCAAGGAAAGCATCCGGCAACGCAACGGTGTCAAAGTCGACGTTAACGCGATGGCGCATCAACAGCGACGCCACGGCTTCACAAAGCCCGCCAACGCTACTGTGGTTTTCAGCCACAATAACCAGACGTCCGGGTTTCGCGGCTTGCGCCAGAATGGTCGCTTCATCCAGGGGCTTAATCGTGGGTGAGTGAAGTACCGCCACGCTGACATTATCCTTGCGCAACTGCTTTGCCGCCTCCAGTGCGCGCATGGTCATCAGCCCTGAGGCGATAATCAGCACATCACTGCCCTCTTCCAGCAGCGCGGCTTTGCCTATTTCAAACCGGTAATTGTACTGATCCAGCACCACCGGAACCTTACCGCGTAACAAACGCATATAAACCGGCCCTTCGTGGCTGGCAATGGCAGGCACCGCCTGTTCGGTGTCAATCGCATCGCAAGGATCGATAATGGTCATGCCCGGAATGCCGCGCATGATCGCAATATCTTCCGTTGCCTGATGGCTTGGCCCGTAGCCGGTGGTCAACCCCGGTAGCGCGGCGCAAATCTTGACGTTGAGGTGTTCCTCAGCAATGACCTGATGAATAAAATCGTAGGCACGGCGGGTGGCGAACACGGCATAGGTGGTGGCAAAGGGAATAAAGCCCTCTTTGGCCATCCCACCTGCCGCCCCCATTAACAGCTGTTCCGCCATTCCCATCTGAAAGAAACGGTCAGAGTATGCCTGGGCAAAGATATGCAGGTCGGTATATTTCGACAAATCTGCCGTCATGCCGACAATGTTCTGGCGCTGAGCCGCCAGTTTCACCAGCGCGTGGCCAAACGGCGCGGCCCGGGTTTCCTGCCCTTCCTCTGCAATCGAGGCAATCATGGCGGAGGTGGTTAAACGCGGTTTATTTTCGACGGGCTGGCTCATTACAGGACTCCTTCTGGTTTATTCGCATCGAGCACGGCGAGCGCCTGTTGCCACTCATCGGCATCCACGCGAATAAAATGGTTCTTGTCACGCTGCTCGAGGAAAGGCACGCCCTTGCCCATCAGCGTGTCGCATAAGATGACGCGCGGCTGTTGTTCGGGATAGCGTCTGGCATTATCAAACGCCGACACCAGCGCGGGGATATCGTTACCGTTAACGCGTTGTACATACCAGCCAAAGGAGGTCCACTTATCTTCCAGCGGCTCAAAACCGAGGATGTTATGTGAATTACCGTCCGCCTGTTGCCGGTTAATGTCCACCAGCACAATCAAGTTCGAGAGCCCATGATGCGAGGCTGACATGGCGGCTTCCCAGGTTGAACCTTCGTCCAGCTCACCGTCAGACATGGAGTTAATTACCCACGCCGTGCTCTGTTTGTGCTTCAGCCCCAGCGCCATTCCCACACCAATGCTGAGTCCCTGCCCCAGAGAACCGCCGGAGATCTCCATGCCGGGCGTATACGTTGCCATGCCGGACATCGGCAGGCGGCTGTCATCCGAGCCGTAGGTTTCAAGTTCCTCTTCAGGAACGATCCCCGCCTCGATCAGCGCCGCATAATACGCAATGGCGTAATGTCCGTGGGAGAGCAGGAAGCGGTCGCGGCCTTCCCACTCCGGCTCCTGAGCCCTGAAGGTCATACCGTGCGCAAACGCAGTTGCCAGCACGTCGGCATAGCCCAGCGCCTGACCGATATAGCCCTGACCTTGTACTTCGCCCATTCGCAGCGCGTAGCGGCGAATGCGCCACGCGGCCGCGGCAACCTGTTGAACTGTCGTATTCGTCATTCTCGTCTCCCCTTAATGGATCAGCATGCCGCCGTTCACGTCGAGCGTGATACCGGTGGAATAAGAAGAGAGATCGCTCCCCAGGAACAGCGCGGCACGGGCAACATCCTGTGCATCACCAAGACGGTTGAGCGGAATACCCGCCAGAATGGCGGTTTTCATCTCATCGCTCAGCTTGCCAGCGGTGATGTCCGTCTGGATAAGCCCCGGGGTGATGCAGTTCACGCGCACGTTATCCGGCCCAAGCTCACGGGCCATGGCTTTGGCCAGCCCCAGCACGCCGGCTTTTGCAGCGCTGTAGTGCGGGCCGCCAAAAATACCGCCGCCGCGCTGTGCCGAAACTGAAGAGATACAGACAATGCTGCCGGACTTCTGCGCGCGCAGAGTGGGAATCACCGCCTGGGACATCAGCAGCGTACCGCGCAGGCTGACATCCAGTACGGCATCGTAATTGTCGCGCTTAATATCCATCAGTTTGAGCGGCTGGGTTATCCCGGCGTTATTCACCAGAATGTCGATGCGCCCATATTTACCCAGAACCTGCTCAATGGCTGCGTTCACCTGCAACTCGTTGCTGACGTTTGCCGCAAGCCCCAGATGCCCTTCACCCAGAGATGCAGCCGCACGCTGGCTGGCCTCGGCATCTAAATCAATAATGACCACTTTCGCGCCCTGCTCGGCATATAATTTTGCCGTGGCGAAACCCAAACCGCGCACAGAGGCCGCGCCGGTAATCACGGCGACTTTATCTTTCAGAAGCATATATTTACTCCAGTATTGTAAGAGAGGTTTTATTTATTATTTCGGTTCTTCCAGCAAGATAATCATGACTAATCCAATTGCTGCGCAAATACCGAAATAAATAAAGACAGAATTAAAGCTTCCAGTTTTATCCAGCAGATAACCTGCCAGCATCGGCGAAACAAATCCGCCGAGATTGCCGCCGCTATTAATAATTGATGCGGCGATGGGATACGTTTTGCTGTCTGCGACGGCCATTCCATAAGCGGTGAAGGCGGGCCAGCCTATATTCAGACAGAGACCAACAAAAAAGAGGCCGACACAAACCGCAACGGTGCTTTGCGGGATATTCAGCATAATGATCATCATCAGTACGGTGCTGATGGCTGTAAACATCATGGTCGGTTTACGCCTTCGCCCGAGCCATTTATCGGAGACATAGCCGCCAAAAATCGCGCCGATAAAACCGCCGATACACGGCATACTCGCGACGAGGCCCATACTCATGAACGTAAAGCCTTTTTCTTTCACCAGATAAAGCGGTATCCAGGTCAACAGGCCATACAGCACGCTGACCATCATGAAGTAGGCCACACAGTCACCGAGAATATTTTTCGATGTGAACAGACCTTTTACCGTGCTGATGGGCGACAGATCCCGTACGCGGATCAGACGGTCAAGGCGGGAGAAGCCGGGGGAAATCACGATATTTTCCCGTCTGGCATCCGGTGTCGCCTGACCTGCGGTAATGGTCTCCAGTTCGGCCTTTGACACGAAAGGGCTCTCGGAAGGCCGTGTACGTACCAGTAAATACCACAGGACAGCAATGACCAGCCCCGGAATGGCAAAAGAGAAAAAGACCCAGCGCCAACCCCATGTCATGGCAATCCACACTGCCAGCGGCGGCACCAGAATGGGGGCAAACATGGTGGCAGCAATATAGACGCCGGTCGCCGTGGCCTTCTCTTTTGGTGGAAACCAGTTATTGATCGTTGATGCCAACCCCACCGGGCATGGCCCCTCGGTTAACCCCAGCCCCAGGCGGATAAACTTCAGGCCCAGCACTGAGGTCGCAGTCCCCATCAACCAGGTAAACGCCGAGAAGCCAAATATCGACAGCGCCACCATTCCGCGAATGCCCTTTTTGGCGATAAAAAAGCCCGCCGGTATTTGGCTCAGGGCGTATCCCAAAAAGAACATACTGGCGATCGCACCGGCTTCGAAATTATTGATATGAAACTCGTCGATGATAAAAGGAAGGACAGCACCAATATTTGTTCGGTCGGCATAGTTAATGGCATACACAATAAAAATTAACGCCAGCACAACGAAACGGTAATTGGTTTTCTTTGTCGCTATGTAGGGGGCAACTTGTTCTATACGAGACATGTTTTACCTCATTATTCGAACAACGTGAGTCGTTTTATTTATGCGTTCAACGTCAATATATCGGCTATCGAACGAAACACCATTCAATAAAACTCATTTATTGCTGAGATAAATTTGATACGCGATGCAGGTCATAAAAATAAAATCTAACCCTCATCAATATTCATCGATAAAACACTGTGAACAGGATCATGTTTAATCCATTCAGCCGGGTAAAAATTGCTGACGCGATGCCGCAATGTTATGTTTTTTAAAATTGTCTCGTTTAAAAGGAGTGGGCCATGCCCGCGCAGGATCGCCAGACCCTCCCCATACCCTCGCTGCGAAATATTCAGTCCTTTATCGCCGTGGCCAACTCTCTCAGTATCCATCTGGCAGCCGAACAGCTTAACGTCACCGCGTCAGCCGTCAGTCATCAGATCGCCTCGCTGGAATCCTGGATGGGGAAGAAGTTATTTATCCGCAGCGGCAAAGGCGTGACCCTGACCCCGACGGGGGAAAAATATCTGCGCGACGTCTCCGCAGCAATGAGCGCCATCGGCCGTGCAACCGAACAGGTGATGAAAGAGGCTGATAATCCGGTATTGCGCGTTCACTCTTCACCAACGTTTGGCCTGACGTGGTTGTTGCGCCGGCTCGGCAAATTTCGCAGTGAATACCCGGATATTACGGTCAATCTTTCCTGCTCCTACGAGAACCTGCAGTTTGCACGCGATAACATCGATATTGATATTCGCCACGGCATCCCGGACTGGGACGCTTACAGGGTCATGACCATTAAAAACGATGCGCTGGTGGTGCTGGCCTCACCGGCATATCTGCACGCACATCCCGTCAACACGCCGCAGGACCTGCTTTCACAGGCGCTTATCTCGTCGACCAGCACCCTCGTCAACTGGGAAAAATGGTTTGCCTGGCACAATATCGACCGCCCCTGGCTCAACTTCAGCCTGAGTTTTGATCGTTCCTACATGAGCTTTGAAGCCGCGCGCATGGGGCTGGGATTTATTCTGGAAAGCAAGATGATGGCCACCGATCACCTGAACGATGGCTCCCTGGTGCAGGTGCTACCAGATGAAACGGGGATCGCCATTAATGCGCATCATCTGGTGATGCCGCACATGAACGAGCGCACCTGGAAGATCCAGCAGTTTGTTGAGTGGATTGATCGCGAGCTGCGTCTGTCGGGGTATCACCTGTAGCAATACCCCGACGTGGCGTCAGGAGACGGTGCCCCACACAAGATTGCCCTTATGGAAGGTCGCGGTGCGCGGTGAAATCCGCGCCACGGCCTCGGCGGAACAGGAAGCGTCCACCAGCACAAAGCTGGCATCGTCCTGCGCTTTTGGCCACACGCGCTCGCCTTTGTCGTTCAACGGCAGCACATCACCGGTGGCGATACCCAGCGCACGGGAGAGCGTCTGTTCATTCGGGCGAATATAGAGCTGGGCGTAAAGATTGGCTTTTTCCAGCATATCGCCCAGCCCATACGGCGACCAGTGGTCAATGACGCTGTCGGTGCCGGTCATGACGAACACCCCCTTGTCACGGAGTTGCTTCAGCGGCATATGCAGGGTGCCAATCGGCACCGTAGAGGCAATGGTCACCTGCTGCGCCGCCATGCGGGTGGCGATTTCATCGACCTGCTGCTCGTTGAGCGTGGCCAGCGCGAAGGCATGGCTGATGGTCAGCTTGCCCTTCAGCGCGGGCGTTTTCTCCACGGTCTCTACCATGTAGTTCACCGCCGCGACGCCTGCCGGGCTGGTTTCATGCAGGTGGATGTCCACCCCTTTGTCATAATCCAGCGCAATCTGGAACATCGTGTCGAGGGATTTTTCCATCGCACCGTCCACGTTAGTCGGATCCAGACCGCCCACGTAGTGTGCGCCAGCCTGCATGGCCTCGCGCATCAGCGTTTCGGAGTGCGACAACAGCAAGCCGTGCTGCGGGAAGGCGACAATTTCACAGTCAAACCCCGGCTTGCGGCGCGCTAAGACGGCCTGGAGATTTTCCAGATTCTTCAGGCCGGATGTCGGCTCAATATTGCAGTGGCTGCGGGCGAGGGTGGAGCCTTTCGACTGGATCAGATCGATAAGCTTTTCCGCACGCTCCTGCGTGTAGGGCTGTAACTCTGGCAGCAATTTTTGTTCAAGACGGATCATGTCCTGAATGGTCGTGCCCGCCGGGCGGTTAAGGGAATGCCAGGGACCGCCGTAAAAGGTTTTATCCAGGTGAATATGCATGTCGCGCATCGCGGGCAGCATCAGCTTACTGCCTGCATCATAGTGTGGCAGCGTGGCATCGCCATGGCTTTTGTTATCACGCAGGGCGACAATTTTGCCGTCATTAATTTCGAGTGTTTTCAGTTCGGTGCGGGTGCTTGTCGCCACGCCGCCGTCAACGTTGAACCCGGCCTCCAGCAGCACGTTATCCAGGTAGTAGTGTCTGGCGGTAATGTTCATCGGTTTGCCTGTCTCACAACGTGGTTTCGCGGTCTCTGCAGCATACGCGACGGAGCCAGTGGTGCCAAACAGGGCGCAGGCGGTAACCATTTTGCCGCTCTGGCTAATAAACTCGCGTCGGCTTTTATTCTCACTCATCTTCTCTTCCTTTTACTTACGCATTCACAATGTGGGTACCGGTCTCACCGCGCAGCGCCGCAGGCAGGCAGTCCGGCGAGGTGATGATCACGCGCTTGCCGCCGTCGTTCAGAAACGCCAGCGAGGCGACGATTTTCGGCAGCATGCTGCCCGCCGGGAAGTGCCCCTCCGCCACGTAGCGTTTCATCTGCGCCATGTTCACCGTATCCAGCGCCTGCTGGTCCGGCTTACCAAAGTTGATGCACACTTTCTCCACCCCGGTGGTGATCACCAGCACGTCGGCATGGATCTCGCGGGCCAGCAGCGCGGTCGAGAGATCTTTATCAATCACCGCATCGACGCTCTGGTAATCCCCCTGCGCTGTGCGCACCACCGGAATACCACCACCGCCCGCCCCGATCACCACAAAGCCTTTTTGCGTCAGGGTCTTGATAGCCTCCGCTTCAACGATACGCAGCGGCTGCGGTGAGGCCACCACCCGGCGATAACCGCGCCCGGCGTCTTCAACAAAATGCCAGTCAGGATGGGCACGCTGGAGCGCATCACGCTGCGTCTCACTGAAAAACGCGCCGATAGGTTTGGTGGGATGGGCGAAACCCGGATCGTGTTTATCCACTTCCACCTGCGTGACGACCGTGACCGCTTTTTGCTCGCCGTGGGCGGCCATGCGGTTATTGAGCGCCTGCTGGATCAGGTAGCCGATACCGCCCTGGGTATCCGCCACGCAGTTTGCCAGCGGCGTGAGGGGTAGCCCTTCCCGCTCGTGAGCAATTTCAGCGCGGCGCAGATCCAGCCCCACCTGGGGGCCGTTGCCGTGAGTGAGCACGATGTCATAGTCAGACGCCAGCATCTCCAGCACTGACTCTGCAACCAATTTCACGGCCTGTGACTGGTGTTCAATGGACTGACTGGCGTTATCTTTGATAATGCTGTTGCCGCCAATGGCGACGACCATGAGCTCTTTCATAGTGTTTCCTTTGAAATGGTGCGGGGTGAGGACATCAGCCATTATCAGGACTCCGAAACCGGCGCTGCCGCGCTCACCGCGTCGCGGCTATCAAGAAAATGCTTCACCACAAACATGCCCCCCATCATCAGGTAGGCCGTGACAAACATCAGCGAACTGCCTTCGGCAAAGCCAACCACTGGCGCGTGGATCACGCCGAACAGCGCCAGCAACGCTCCAACGGCGGCGGCCACGGCTCCGCGCAGCGGTTTGTTGATGATGGCGAAGATAGCGATGCAGCCCCACAGCATACTGGCGAGCGGTGCGCCGTTACCCAGATGCACCAGTCCCTGGTAGTAGATCCCTTTGCTGTGCAGCACGTCGGTGCCAATTTTCGCCGCACTGGTCCCCGCCGCGCCCATCACGCTGTTCATCATGGTCAGCGCCCAGTTGGCGATCCACGGGAACAGGCAGATGAAGATCACGGGAACCTCCACTTTGGGCGTTTCCCTTACTACCTGGTTGGCGGTCACCACCCCGATAAACACCAGAATCGGCACGATGGCGGTCATCGGTATGATGGCGAGCATAAACGCCCCCAGCCCGAACAGCGGCACGATAAACATGGTCACACCGGAGGCCAGCGTGTAGCCAATGCTGGCCCCCATCGCTTTCCAGCCCGCGTGACCGACGTAAACCGTCACCGGGAACGGGTTACCCATCAGACACCCGAGCATGGAGGCCAGCCCGTTTGCCAGCATCACCTTGCGGGTCGGGTACTCATCCCCCGCCGCGTGGGCGCTTTCGATGTTTTCCAGGTCAAAAATGTAGTTCGCCAGACCCAGCGGGACGGCAGAGGCCAGGTACGGTAATGCGTGCGGCAGTCCCTGCATAAAGCTGTCGACATGCACTTCCGGCGGGTTAAAGCCAAACGACGACATCGAGGCTTTGATGGCCTCCGGGCTTTGCAGACCGGAGATCCACGCCAGCGCGGTACCGGCAATCAGCAAGAGCAGGCCGGTTGGGATTTTGGCGAAGATCGGCTTTTTACCAAACCAGTTAATAAAGATCAGCAGCAGCACGATGAACGACACGGTAGGTGCCTCAAACGCCTGCAGCATCGGGTTCATCGCCAGCAGCAGCAGGCCCAGCCCGGACAGGCACGACAACAGGACGGTACGCGGGATCATCTTGCGGATGGTTTCCCCCAGGAACGAACCGCCCGCCAGAATCATCGCCTCCACGAAGCACCACACCAGACCAATCTGGATAGCGAAATCCGCATCACCGGTTTGCTGGTAGACCGGCATCAGCACCAGAAAGGTCACGGTGAAAATTGACGGCGCGCTTGGGCCAGACGGCAGCGCGGTGACATCCGTACGCCCGGTCTGGCGCGCCATCTGCAGGCCAAACCACGCGTAGCAGACGCTCGCGACCAGCACCGCCAGCCCGAAGGCTGGCGCAATGCGTCCATAAACAATCTCCTTCGGGATGCCGACGACAAAAATGAGCAGCCCCATCATGGTCAGCAAATTGGTCAGGTTGTTGGTCATCAACCCGAAATACGCCGCCCAGTCACCTCTTTTCCACTCCAGTTTCATGTTTTTCATGGATGCATGCCTTATAAAAAGTAGCGATCGCGGAAGGTCAACAGCGCCTTTTCAAAACAGCTAAACGGCGGGTGAACGATGCCCGCCCCAATCATGCCAATACCTGCGTCTTTGTGGGCAATGGCGGTGTTAATGACCGGCAGAATGCCGCTGCCCGCGACTTTTGTGATGTCGATGGCGGTTGGAATGCCCATAAACGAGAGCAGCGGAATGGTGACGTTCGGGTTTTCACCGAGGGTGATCTCGCGCATCTGACGGGAGAAATCGATGGCTTCATCCACCGTGCCACCCACCAGTGCCACGATCGCCGGGGCTGTGGCCATCGCAA
This sequence comes from Enterobacter cloacae complex sp. FDA-CDC-AR_0132, assembly GCF_003010695.1. Classification (NCBI taxonomy): domain Bacteria; kingdom Pseudomonadati; phylum Pseudomonadota; class Gammaproteobacteria; order Enterobacterales; family Enterobacteriaceae; genus Enterobacter; species Enterobacter cloacae complex sp. FDA-CDC-AR_0132. Next base: position 551,139 of record NZ_CP027618.1, read on the forward strand.
AACCACCGATACCGTAGGTTTCGGTAATGGCGCTGTCGCCAATATCCAGCCCGGAGTCTTCCGGCCTGTAGCCCGCGAACATGGGCCCTATCACCTGCTGCGCCGGGCCGGTGAACCACTGCCCCGGCAGCCCGGAGATGCGCAGGCCGAACTCGTAGCCGTTACGCGCCATGGTGGTGACCACGGTGCTGTATTCAATACCGTGTGCGGCATCCATGGCGGCTTTACACATCGCCATCCACGTCGGGCCGGAGAAGTAATCGCTGCTGGCGACGAACTCAAACACCTCACGCTGCTGTGCCACCGGATACCCGGCCTGAATCAGCCCGGGCGTCAACGCCTGGATCAGCAGCGTGGTGCCGGCGTTGTTGCGGTTATGGCACTCGTCGCCCATGTGCAGCGCCTGGGCCAGCATCAGGCGCAGGTCGATTTCACCAATGATTTTCATGGCATCGCGCAGCATCGGGCCGAGCACGTCACGCATCCAGTTCAGGCGGTCAATAACGCTCTGGTCGTTGGCGCCCATGCGCAGGATCTTCGCCATCTGCTCGCTAAGGTTAGTGAACGCCCGGTTGCCGTAGGTTTTGTTCTCAACGATGTGCATAAACATCGATGCCGAAGTGACGCCCGCCATTGAGCCTACGCAGTCGTGCTCGTGACAGGGCGAGAAGGTGATTGCCCCTGACGCCGCCACGCGCTCCGCGTCGTCGATATCGCGTGCCAGCCCTTCAAACACCAGCGCCCCGGTCACGGCCCCTTTCATTGCGCCACACATGTTTTCCCAGCTGACGGGCGGACCGGCGTGCAGAATGGTGGTGCGGGTCATGCCCGGCACGACGTTGATCGCCTGGTCGTAGCCCACCAGCACCGGATGGGACTGGATAATGCGCTCAAGGGCAATCTTATTGGCGGCGGCGATTTTGTCAGCCAGTGGCGCAAGGGCCAGCTGATCCAGCGCCTCTACTACCTGCAAGTTCCCCTGCCCCGGCGGCGTCCAGTCGAGCTGGGTCACGGGGATATGCTGCTTTTTGAGATCCGCACTGAACAGCGCGATACCGACGTTAATCACGTTTAACGGCTGGTTAAATAAGGTCGTCATCAGGCAGTCTCCCCTTTAAAGACAAATTCACGTGCCAGTAATCCGGTGTTGGTGCTGCTGCTCGCCCAGATCACCCCTGCCTCGGTCAGAAGCTGACACTGCTGTGTCAGGGACGGTGAGTCCTGGTCGGTTCCGAGCACATAGCCGAGAATTGCCAGCGGACGGTTATCGGCTTTCGCCATCGCCTGCGCCTCTTTTATGGCCTCAAGCATCACGCCGACCGGATCCTCGTGCGCGCCAAAGCCCAGTACAAAGTCCATCACGATCACCCCCACCTCGGGGTCACGCGCCTCCTGCAACAGGCGGCTGATGCGGTTGGTCGGGTCGATCATCGGGTGCGGTTTGCCGTGGGTGAAATCGTCATCTCCAAAATCAAGGAAGGTGTGGGCTTTACTGACGTTGATATCGTCCAGCCGTTTTGCCGGATCGGGTTGAATGTTGCTGTAGACGTCGTCGAACTTTTCCAGCGCGGCGAACATGGCCTCATCGCACAGGGTGCCGCCGCAGAACAGGCCGCGGATGTATTTCTGCTGGGGCGTCAGCCGGGCCCGCACCTCTTCGATCAGTGGCCAGTTCAGCGGATGCAGGTCGAGAGACTCTTTTTTCACCCCCGTTAACAGCACGGCCTTCAGCGCCGCCTCTTTGGTGCCACGGGCGAACTGCAGGTTGCCGTCATCAGCCGGCGGCTGATGACGACCGAGGAAACAGACCACCACCGGTTTGCGGCAGGTGCGGGCGCGGGCCAGCACTTTTTCTGCCACCGACGGCGCAGGCGGTTTAGAGATGAGGGTAATCACCTGGGTGGCGTCGTCAGCGTCCAGCATCGCGATGGCATCCAGCATCATCAGGCCACCTATCTTTTCGCTCAGATCGCGCCCGCCGGTGCCAATCAGCTGCGACACGCCGCCGCCGAATTCATGGATCCGTACGCTCAGCTCCTGGCTGCCGGTCCCGGACGCCCCGATAATACCGATCGGTCCGCGACGCACCGCATTGGCGAAGCATAGCCCGGTACCGTTGATAATGGCCGTGCCGCAGTCCGGCCCCATCATCAGCAGCCCTTTCTGGTGTGCCAGCTGCTTCAGCGCCAGCTCGTCATCAAGGCTGACGTTGTCGGAGAAGAGCATGACGTTGAGATCGTTTTCCAGCGCCTGACGTGCTTCGCGGGCGGCAAACGTGCCGTTTACCGAAATCACCGCCAGGTTGCTCTCAGGACGATGGGTTTTCGCACTGGCAAGGGTGGCATAACGCGCTTCATGGCTCCCGCCGCTCTCCTTGCGGGTGAAAAGCGCTTCGATGGCTGCCAGCGTTTCGTCATTCGCCGCCTCGCCTTTAATCACAATCATTAAGTCGCCGTTTTTGGCATCCGCTAATTCCGGCGTTAATAGCCCGAGATTTTTTAAAACGCCTTTGTTCATTTCTGTCGCCATAGCCACAAAAGCCTGCTCAACGCCCGGCAATTTATTGGCCTTGGTGGAAACCGACATCAATGACACCGAGTCAAAATAGGTATTCTTTTTTATGACGATTTTGGTGGGCATTATTTTCTCCTGAATGAGGATAAAAGGGGGCCGCCGTCGTGCAATAGGCACGTCGGTAAAATACTGTCTGAATGAGCGACCAGCCGGAAAAGGCTGGCCGAAGGAATTACGCGCCTGCGGCCAGCAGCAGGTCTGCTATCTGGTGGTAGCCTTTTTCCCGCGCCAGTTCGAGCGGTGTTTTGCCGTATTTATCGGTCATGTGCGGATTTGCGCCGTTATCCAGTAACAGCTTTACAATTTCCTGCTGTTTCGCGCCGCCATCGTTGAGGACAATCGCTTCCAGCAGCGGCGTCCAGCCCACGAAGTTGGTGTGGTTGACGTTAATATCGGTTTTCTCCAGCAGCTCGCGCACAATCTCAACGTGCCCTTTCTCGCTGGCAGGCGTAATGCCGACACCACCGAAGCGGGTCAGGCGATCAAGATCCGGGTTGGCGGGTAAGACTATTCGCAGCAGGGTTAAATCATTTGTCAGGCAGCTAATCAGGAAGGGGTTAAAACAGGTCTGATCCTGTTGATCAATATCTGCTCCGGCAGCAATTAAAAATGCCACGCAGTCATAATGTTTTTTCAGGCTGGCAATAATAACGGCCGTTCTTTTCTGGCGTTGAGTGGCATTAATATCGACACCTTTTTCAAGGCAGGCTTTTAGCCCGTCAATATTGCCCTGCTCTGCCGCCAGCAAAAATTCAGTAACGAGTTCGTTCGCAGACATATTCAGACTCCCCATGATGTATTGCTCATGACCTGAGAATAGCAACAGCCTGGTGAGAAAAGAATCCGCTTAAAAATCATTCATCGACAGTCAATTCATTATTGAGTTAAATTCAACAATTCAGCCAAAATGTGCGGCCGTGCAATCTTTTACTTATGTTTTAGCGCTTTTATTCGCCTCAGACAGCATTCTGCTTATGCCTGATGAAGCCTGACATGACGCGGCTCGACGCGAATAATCAGAACTGTGACCGCCGTCATATGCGTTGTAACAGCGCTGTTAAAATATGTTCAAAACTGATGGCTAACAGGAGCCGTAATATGAATTCCATCTTTACTGAAGAGAACCTGCTGGCCTTCACCACGGCGGCACGCTTTGGCAGCTTCAGCAAAGCCGCCACCGAGCTTGGCGTAACCACCTCTGCCATCAGTTACACCATCAAGCGAATGGAGACCGGGCTGGATGTGGTGCTGTTTGTACGCAATACGCGCAGCATTGAGCTGACCGAGTCGGGGTTTTACTTTTACCGTAAAGCGACCGACCTGCTGAATGATTTTCATGCCATTAAGCGCGGGATAGACACCATTTCACAGGGCATTGAGGCACGGGTCCGCATCTGCATCAATCAGCTTTTGTACACCCCACGCCATACGGCGCGGCTGCTGCAGGTGCTGAAAAAACAGTTTCCTACCTGCCAGATCACCGTCACGACCGAGGTCTACAACGGCGTCTGGGACTCCATTATCAACAACCAGGCCAATATCGCGATTGGCGCACCGGATACGCTGCTCGACGGCGGCGGCATTGATTACACCGAGATCGGTGCCATCCGTTGGGTATTCGCCATCGCGCCGGAACACCCGCTGGCCTTCGTGCCGGAGCCGATAGCCGAAAGCCAGCTGCGTCTGTACCCCAACATCATGGTGGAAGACACGGCGCACACCATAAACAAGAAGGTCGGCTGGCTGCTGCACGGCCAGGAGGCGATTCTGGTGCCCGACTTCAACACCAAATGCCAGTGTCAGATCCTTGGGGACGGGATTGGTTTTTTACCGGAGTATATGGCCCGCGAGGCGGTGGAGGACGGGCTGCTGGTCACGCGGCGAATCAATAATCCGCGTCAGGATTCACGCATGCTGCTTGCCACGCAGCATGCGGCGACCGGCCAGGTCACGCGCTGGATCAAACAGCAGTTTAGCCCACAGGGCGTACTGACCGGGATATACAGCGATCTACTGTGGCGCGCTTAGTTTTTGCTTTGCACCCAAAACGCGTGAATAAGACCTGGGATGTAGCCCAGTAAGGTCAGAACGATGTTAATGATAAACGCCCAGCCAAACCCTTTGCCAAGCAGCACGCCCAGCGGTGGCAGGATAATAGTAAAGACAATACGCCAAAAACCCATAACGACTCCGTGCAAGCTAACCAATTGAAAATACAAAAGAGAACATTCTCTAAGCGTAGCCAGTTTAACGGCCTGCGCCATCTCTTTATCGCCCTTTTACCCTCTTTTACGCTTTTGACACTGGCTTAATCCTCCCCATTAGTTTAGAGTTTCCTTAATTAAGTAAAGACTAAACTAATATGACTGAACTCGAACAACTTCAGGCCAGCGCCGGACAGGCCGCAGCCCTGTTAAAAGCGATGAGCAATCCGCGTCGGTTGCTGATCCTCTGCATGCTGTGCGGTACACCGGGTACCAGCGCGGGCGATCTGGCGCGGGCGACGGGGCTTAGCCCATCCGCCACGTCACAACATCTGGCGCGTATGCGTGAAGAGGGGCTTATCGACAGCACCCGTGAAGCGCAGCGCATTCTGTATTTCATTAAAAACGATGCGGTGCATCAGCTTATCAGTACCCTGAAAAGCCTCTATTGCCCGTAAGGAGCCACCATGTCACTACCGCTCATTTCACCCCTGCAGGCCAATGCGCTCGTTGCTGAAGGTGCAAAACTGATCGATATTCGCGATCCCGACGAATATGCCCGCGAGCATATTCCCGCCGCCCGGTCCGTGCCGCTGGACACCTTACCCGGCGGGCTTGAGACGCACGCGGGCGAAACGGTGATTTTTCACTGCCAGTCTGGCGCCCGGACATCCTCGAACGCAGCCCGCCTTGCTCAGGCTGCCGCGCCTGCTCAGGCGTTTATCGTTGAAGGCGGAATTCAGGGGTGGAAGCAGGCTGGGTTGATCACGCAGGAAGACACATCACAGCCGCTGCCGTTGATGCGCCAGGTACAAATTGCCGCCGGGCTGCTCACCCTGTGCGGGGTCGTGCTGGGCTTTACGCTCTCCAGCGGCTTTTTCCTGCTGAGCGGCTTTGTGGGTGCCGGGCTGCTGTTTGCCGGGCTGACCGGGTTTTGCGGAATGGCGAGACTGCTGAAAGTGATGCCCTGGAACCGGCGTACCTCATAAGCAGTAATCGGTGAAATACGCTGTACCCGGCATCAGACGTGGGCTAAGGTGAAGATCATTGAAACGATGAGGAGGTAGTATGTTTTCTGTCGGTGATTATGTGCAACCGCGTAAAGGCGGCCCAAAACTGAAAGTACTCGAAGTGAACGGCGATAGCGTTGTGGCGGTTCAGGCCAGCAATGAGCAAGGCGAGAAATTTACCCTGAAGGCCGCAGACCTGGCCCTGTATACCGAAGAGGGTGATTTCGGCGTCTGCTAAACAGGCAACCGGGCGGAGTCCTCCGCCCGGCTCATGGATTAAATCAGAAAATCATCCAGTGATTTACCGTTTGCCAGTGCATTGGCAATAGGCTTTGGCGTACGCCCCTGACCGGTCCATGTTTTCTCTTCACCGTTGAGATCAATAAAGCGATATTTCGCTTCACGCGGTTTACGTTTTTTCGCTGGCTTACCGGCCTGCGCCATATCTGAACCGAGGAGATCGGACGGTGAAATACCATCAGCTTTCATCAGTTCCAGCAGGGCATTAATTTTTTCCTGCTGCTCAGCGCGTTGTTGCTCTAATTCCGCCAACTCACTCCGTTTCTCTTCAGCAACGACCCTGACTTTTTCCAGCATTTCTTCAAGAACGTCCAGGGATAATTCACGCGCCATCGCACGCAGAGTTCGGATATTATTAAGATTCTGTAACGTCAAAGACATATATTTGAAAACCTTTTCTTTAGGGTAAATCGAAAAATCGACAAGAGAATAATTCATTTCGCCTGGAATATCTACCCGCGGGCACGTCTTGCTAAAAATGTAAATGTTTTAAAATATCGCGTTTAATAATATCGGCGGATAACTGTCGATACCGCCGGATTCAATCTTTATCTCAGTATAAACGGTTAGATTTAATCCAAATCAAAGCATGCCGCACTGTCGTCGTTCGGGCAGAACGTTCGCTTCGGCACGCTCAAGATCAACAGATTGATTTACATACAAAAACTGACGGCAGGGACAGATTATAACGAACCGAACAAAAAACACGCAATTTTAGAGAATTTTGTGGACAAAACGCGACTAAATAAAAATTAATAACTAGTTGTTAGTTCAAAGGCAGAGATATACGCTATGCACGACTGACAAACCAACCTAAAGCACTAACCGCTGAGGGAAAATCGTTTCTATTGTGTTCTTCTCAAGGAGTTCAGACATGTTCTCACCGCAATCTCGCCTGCGCCATGCGGTAGCGGATACCTTCGCGATGGTTGTTTACTGTTCCGTCGTGAACATGCTGATCGAAATTTTCCTCTCCGGAATGTCCTTTGAGCAGTCACTTTCTTCTCGTCTGGTGGCAATTCCTGTCAACATTATTATTGCGTGGCCTTACGGATTATACCGCGATGCGGTCATGCGCTTTGCGCGTCGTATTAGCCCGTCAGGGTGGGTGAAAAACCTCGCCGACGTTCTGGCATACGTGACGTTCCAGTCGCCGGTTTACGTGGCTATTCTGCTGACAGTGGGCGCAGACTGGCATCAAATCGTCGCAGCGGTCAGTTCAAATATCGTGATTTCAATGCTGATGGGTGCGGTGTATGGCTATTTTCTCGACTACTGTCGCCGCCTGTTTAAGGTCAGCCAGTACAGCCAGGCCAAAGCATGATGTGAGGCGACTGGCGAATGCCAGTCGCAGATTTACTGTACGTCGCCAAACAGTCCCTTCAAAAACCGCTCCAGCGCCATACGCGAACTGAAGCCATGCGGAATACCATAATGTTCATGCGTTTCACCACCTAAATACAGTGGGAATTGCTGATAATGATCGCAGGTTTTAATATCCGAGGCAGGCTCAGCAAATGACAAACTTCTGTCTTTCAGCGTCGGGTGAATAATGAGAGCGGTACGTCCCATTCTTGCTTCACGATTAACGTAAACATAATTCTCGCCACGGCGATATCCATACGCTTTTGATGTCACCTCATCCATGGTGAATCCCTCTTTTTCAAGAACGCGCGCCACCTCATCAGGTCGTAAATACATATCTTTTCCTCGTTATCTTTTCCTGCCCGGCAACCTTACAGTATTCAGCATTAGCAGGGCTTTCAGAATATTCCATAAACTGCCAGATAACGCGTGACGCGCTTCAGATATTAAATTTCTGGACTAAACTAAACGGGAACGCAAAATTACGGAGGATCGTATGTTTAACAGACCGAACCGAAACGATATTAACGACGACACGCAGGATATTCGTAACGATGTCAGCCAATTAGCGGACTCGCTGGAAGAAGTGCTGAAATCCTGGGGTTCCGGTGCGAAGGACGAAGCGGATGCCGCAAAACGTAAGGCTCAGTCTTTGCTACGTGAAACCCGCGCCCGCATGAATGGGCGTTCGCGCACCACGCAGGCTGCCTGCGATGCCATTAGCTGCGCCAATACCTTCGTTCGCGAAAAACCCCTCTGTACGCTTGGTACGGTAGCCGCGGTGGGTATCTTCGTGGGGGCGCTGCTTAGCCTGCGCAAATAGTCGTCTCAGCCTGTCCGTATCCGCCCCGGTCGCGTTAGCCCCCGGGGCTTTTCTTTGCCTGCGCGCCTGAAAAAGCCGTACAGCCCGCCCTGCCCCGCTGTGCTCATCATCGGGGCCATATTAATCTGAAATTCCCATATCTTGTATGGTTGAATCTTACGACAACTACATCTAGTATTCCCTTTAGCAAGATACACACAACCTGACGCGATGATTCGCGCCGCTCTCTCATTTTAAATGGAAATACGAATCATGAGCATTATTATTTACACTCGTAACGATTGTGTTCAGTGCCACGCGACAAAACGTGCAATGGAAAGCCGTGGAGTGGCCTTTAAGATGGTGAACATTGACCTGCAACCCGAAGCTGCCGATACCCTGCGGGCGCAAGGTTTTCGCCAGCTGCCGGTCGTCGTCGCCGGGGAGACCAGTTGGTCCGGCTTTCGCCCCGACATGATTAACCGCCTCGCCGCCCAGGCCGCCAGGGCATGAGTGGGCTGGTCTACTTCTCCAGCAGCTCGGAAAACACGCTCCGCTTTATTGAGCGCGTCGGGCTGCCTGCGATACGTATCCCGCTTAATGAGCGGGAACGAATCCGGGCAGACGACCCCTACATTCTGGTGGTCCCGAGCTATGGTGGAGGTGGCACCGCGGGGGCCGTGCCTCGTCAGGTGATCCGCTTTCTCAACGATCCCCACAACCGACAGCTTATTCGCGGCGTTATCGCGGCGGGCAATCGCAATTTCGGCGATGCCTTTGGCCGTGCCGGGGATGTCATTTCTCAAAAATGCGGCGTGCCGTATCTCTATCGTTTTGAACTGATGGGGACACAGCAGGACGTAGAGAACGTGCGTAAAGGAGTGAACGAATTTTGGCAACGACAACCGCAGAACGTGTAATTCAGGCGACACCGGATTACCACGCATTAAACGCAATGCTGAACCTCTATGACCGTGAGGGGCACATTCAGTTTGGCAAAGATCATGAGGCGGTGGAGGCGTTTATCGCCACCCACGTCCGCCCCAACAGCATGACCTTTGCAAGCCAGAATGAACGTCTCGATTATCTGGTCAAGGAAGGCTATTACGAAGAGCGCGTGCTGGCCCGGTACGATCGTGCCTTTGTGGAGACGCTCTTCGGGCAGGCCCATAGCCGTGGTTTTCGTTTCCAGACGTTTCTTGGCGCATGGAAGTTTTACACCAGCTATACCCTGAAAACGTTCGACGGCAAACGCTATCTTGAAAGCTTCGAGGACCGCGTGGTGATGGTTGCCCTCACGCTCGCGCAGGGCGATGAAACGCTGGCAGAACGCTTGATGGATGAGATGCTCTCCGGCCGTTTCCAGCCCGCCACACCGACCTTTCTCAATTGCGGAAAAGCCCAGCGCGGCGAGCTGGTCTCCTGCTTCCTGCTGCGCATCGAAGACAATATGGAGTCGATTGGTCGCGCGGTGAATTCGGCGCTGCAGCTCTCTAAACGCGGCGGCGGTGTGGCGTTTCTGCTGTCGAACCTGCGTGAAGCCGGTGCGCCAATTAAGCGCATCGAAAACCAGTCCTCCGGCGTGATTCCGGTCATGAAAATGCTGGAAGATGCTTTCTCGTATGCTAACCAGCTGGGGGCGCGTCAGGGCGCGGGGGCGGTCTATCTGCACGCGCACCATCCGGATATCCTGCGCTTCCTGGATACCAAACGTGAAAACGCCGATGAAAAAATCCGCATTAAGACCCTGTCGCTTGGGGTGGTGATTCCGGATATCACTTTTGCACTCGCCAAAGAAAATGCCGAGATGGCGCTCTTCTCGCCCTACGACATTGAGCGTATTTACGGGAAAGCGTTTGGTGATGTGGCGATAAGCGCCCTGTATCACGATCTGGTGGCCGACGATCGCATTCGTAAGAAGTACATTAACGCCCGCGATTTCTTCCAGACGCTGGCCGAAATTCAGTTTGAGTCCGGCTATCCGTACATCATGTATGAAGATACGGTCAACCGTGCGAACCCGATTGCCGGGCGAATCAATATGAGCAACCTGTGCTCGGAGATATTGCAGGTGAACAGCGCATCCACGTATGACGAAAACCTGGACTACGCCGACATCGGCAAAGATATCTCCTGTAACCTCGGGTCGCTGAATATTGCCCACACCATGGATTCCCCCGATTTTGGCCGCACGGTGGAGACCGCCATTCGCGGGCTGACCGCGGTATCGGACATGAGCCACATCCGCAGCGTGCCGTCCATTGAAGCCGGTAATGCCGCCTCGCACGCCATCGGCCTTGGGCAGATGAACCTGCACGGCTATCTGGCGCGGGAAGGTATCGCCTACGGTAGCCCGGAAGGACTGGATTTCACCAACCTCTATTTTTACACCATTACCTGGCATGCGCTGCATACCTCAATGATGCTGGCGCGCGAGCGTAACCAGCGCTTTGCGGGCTTTGAACAGTCGCGTTACGCCAGCGGTGAGTACTTCAGGCCATATCTGGAAGGAGACTTGCAGCCGAAAACCGACAAAGTGCGCCAGCTGTTTGCCGATGCAGGTGTTCTCATGCCTACCCGCGAGATGTGGCAGCAGCTGCGGGACGATGTGATGCGTTACGGCATCTATAACCAGAATCTGCAGGCCGTACCGCCAACCGGGTCAATCTCTTACATTAACCACGCCACGTCGAGTATCCACCCGATTGTGTCGAAGATTGAGATCCGCAAGGAAGGTAAGACCGGGCGCGTTTACTACCCTGCCCCGTTTATGACCAACGACAATCTGGCCCTGTATCAGGACGCGTATGAGATTGGCCCTGAGAAAATTATTGATACCTACGCCGAGGCGACAAAACACGTGGATCAGGGGCTGTCGCTGACGCTCTTCTTCCCGGACACCGCCACCACGCGCGACATCAACCGGGCACAGATTTACGCCTGGAAGAGAGGGATCAAAACTCTCTACTACATTCGCCTGCGCCAGCGTGCGCTGGAAGGCACCGAAATTGAAGGCTGCGTGTCCTGCGCGCTGTAAGGAGAAAGGATGAAACTGTCACGCGTGAGTGCCGTTAACTGGAATAAAATTCAGGATGATAAAGACCTGGAGGTGTGGAACCGCCTGACCAGCAACTTCTGGCTGCCGGAAAAAGTCCCGCTTTCAAACGATATTCCGGCCTGGCAAACCCTCAGCCACGCCGAACAGCAGCTGACGATCCGTGTGTTCACCGGCCTGACGCTGCTGGACACCATCCAAAATACCGTCGGTGCCCCTGCGCTGATGGCCGACGCGCTGACGCCTCACGAAGAGGCGGTGATGTCGAACATCAGCTTTATGGAGGCAGTCCATGCCCGTTCCTACAGCTCGATTTTTTCGACGCTGTGCCAGACCAAAGATGTGGACGCGGCGTACTCCTGGAGCGAAGAAAGCGAGTCATTGCAGCGAAAGGCCAGCCTGGTGCTGGAGTATTATCAGGCCGACGAACCGCTGAAGAAAAAAATTGCCAGCGTGTTTCTCGAATCCTTCCTGTTCTATTCTGGCTTCTGGTTACCGATGTACTGGTCGAGCCGCGGCAAGCTGACCAACACCGCCGATTTAATTCGCCTCATCATTCGTGATGAAGCCGTACACGGCTACTACATCGGCTATAAGTATCAGAAAGGGCTGGAGAACGTCAGCGAAGATAAGCGCGAAGCGTTAAAAGGTTTTGCCCTCGATTTGCTGATGGATTTGTACGAGAACGAACTGAGTTATACCGAAGAATTGTACGCCGGTACCGGTTGGGAGGAGGAGGTAAAAGCGTTTCTTTGTTACAACGCCAATAAAGCGCTGATGAATCTCGGCTACGAAGCGCTTTTCCCACCGGAAATGGCCGACGTGAACCCGGCGATCCTGGCGGCACTGTCACCCAACGCCGATGAAAACCACGATTTCTTCTCCGGGTCTGGTTCGTCGTATGTGATGGGCAAAGCGGTGGAGACCGAAGATGAGGACTGGGATTTTTAATGCGCGGGTTAACGTTCATTAATTTAATATAAATCTAACAATTTCCTCCCTAATATTTTACGGGCAACTACACTGTAATTCCCCGTTCATATTCGCCTGAATCACTCCGATTCAGGCGAAATGTCGCTGTGCAAAAGCAAAAAATTCAGAAAAATTCAAACCACGCTCAGCCCTTTACTCATGGGAAATTCAGCCGTTTCGCTTACGGCAAAATTCCTGCCATAAGCAAACCCAGGGTTGTCTCAGATTCTCAGTATGTTAGGGTAATGCCAGTTAACTATTTACCATGGTAATGATATCGACATAAACAAATAACAGGACACTCTCTATTGCATGGCAATTAAATTAGAAGTGAAAAATCTTTATAAAGTATTTGGCGAGCATCCTCAGCGCGCATTCAAATATATTGAGAAAGGCCTTTCAAAAGAGCAAATTCTGGAAAAAACCGGGCTGTCGCTTGGCGTTAAAGACGCCAGTCTGGCCATTGAAGAAGGCGAGATTTTTGTCATCATGGGGTTATCCGGTTCGGGTAAATCCACTATGGTTCGCCTTCTCAATCGCCTGATTGAACCCACCCGTGGACAGGTGCTGATAGATGGCGTTGATATCGCCAGAATATCAGAGGCTGAACTTCGCGAGGTGCGCAGAAAGAAGATTGCAATGGTGTTCCAGTCATTCGCGCTGATGCCGCATATGACGGTGCTGGATAATGCCGCCTTTGGCATGGAATTAGCGGGCGTTACCGCTAATGAACGTCAGGAAAAAGCGCTGGATGCATTACGTCAGGTGGGCCTCGAGAATTATGCGCATGCCTACCCGGATGAGCTTTCCGGCGGGATGCGCCAGCGTGTCGGATTAGCCCGCGCATTAGCCATTAACCCAGACATTTTATTAATGGATGAAGCCTTCTCGGCACTCGATCCATTAATTCGCACCGAGATGCAGGATGAGCTGGTAAAATTACAAGCTAAACATCAACGTACTATTGTTTTTATTTCCCACGATCTTGATGAAGCCATGCGTATTGGTGACCGTATTGCCATTATGCAAAATGGTGAAGTGGTGCAGGTCGGCACGCCGGATGAAATTCTGAATAATCCGGCCAATGATTATGTGCGCACCTTCTTCCGCGGCGTGGATATTAGTCAGGTCTTTAGTGCGAAAGATATCGCCCGTCGTTCACCGAACGGTCTTATCCGCAAAACACCGGGCTTTGGTCCGCGCTCTGCACTGAAACTGTTGCAGGATGAAGATCGGGAATACGGTTATCTGATCGAACGCGGTAATAAATTTGTAGGCATTGTTTCCATCGACTCCCTGAAAACCGCACTCAGCGAAAATCAGGGCATTGATGCGGCGGTTATCGACTCCCCGCTTGCCGTGGACGCCGAAACGCCGCTCAGCGAGCTGCTCTCTCACGTTGGTCAGGCCCCGTGTGCCGTACCGGTAGTCAGTGAGGAACAACAGTACGTCGGCATCATCTCAAAACGCATGTTGCTGCAGGCTTTAGATCGCGAGGGGACAAACAATGGCTGATCAATCTAACTCGTGGGGAACCACCGAGGCGGCGGACAGCGCTGCTCAATCTACCGATGCGTGGGGGTCTTCCACGCCTGCGCCAACCGATGGCGGCACGGCGGACTGGCTCAACAGTGCACCGGCTCCTGCGCCAGAGCACTTCAATATTATGGATCCGTTTCATAAAACGCTGATCCCGCTGGATAGCTGGGTCACGGAGGGGATCGACTGGGTAGTGACTCACTTCCGTCCGGTCTTTCAGGGGATCCGCGTACCGGTGGATTACATCCTGAACGGTTTCCAGCAGCTGATGCTCGGCATGCCCGCGCCGGTCGCTATTGTGCTCTTCTCCCTGATTGCCTGGCAGTTTGGCAGCGCCGGCATGGGTGTCGCCACGCTGATCTCACTGATTGCCATCGGCGCGATTGGCGCCTGGTCACAGGCAATGATCACCTTAGCGCTGGTGCTCACCGCCCTGCTCTTCTGCGTCGCTATCGGCCTGCCGATGGGGATCTGGCTGGCGCGCAGTCCTCGGGCGGCGAAGATTATTCGTCCGCTGCTGGATGCGATGCAGACCACCCCCGCGTTTGTCTACCTGGTGCCGATCGTCATGCTGTTTGGTATCGGCAACGTGCCGGGCGTCGTGGTGACCATTATCTTCGCCCTGCCGCCGGTCATTCGTCTGACGATACTCGGGATTAACCAGGTACCGGCCGATCTTATCGAGGCGTCGCGTTCATTTGGTGCCAGCCCGCGCCAGATGCTGTTTAAAGTTCAGCTTCCGCTGGCGATGCCAACCATCATGGCGGGTGTTAACCAGACGCTGATGCTGGCCCTCTCCATGGTGGTGATTGCCTCAATGATCGCCGTCGGCGGACTGGGTCAGATGGTGCTGCGCGGCATTGGTCGTCTTGATATGGGACTGGCCACCGTGGGCGGCGTCGGCATTGTGATCCTCGCCATTATCCTTGACCGCCTGACGCAGGCTGTCGGTCGTGATTCACGCAGTCGCGGCAACCGTCGCTGGTATAGCACCGGCCCTGTCGGGTTAATCACCCGCCCATTCAGAAAATAAGGAACAACGATGCGACATCGCGTACTTTTTGCCACAGCGTTTGCCACCCTTGTCTCCACCAGCACGTTTGCTGCAGACCTGCCGGGCAAAGGCATTACCGTGCAACCGGTGCAGAGCACCATTTCAGAAGAGACCTTCCAGACGCTGTTAGTCAGCCGCGCGCTGGAAAAACTGGGCTATACGGTCAACACCCCAAGTGAAGTGGATTACAACGTGGGCTACACCTCGATTGCCTCCGGTGATGCCACCTTTACCGCCGTCAACTGGCAGCCGCTGCACGACGATATGTATGCCGCCGCCGGCGGGGATAAGAAATTCTACCGCGAAGGCACCTTCGTGACCGGCGCGGCGCAGGGGTATCTGATCGACAAGAAAACAGCCGACCAGTACCACATCACCAATATCGAGCAGCTGAAGGATCCGAAGATTGCCAAACTGTTCGACACCAACGGTGACGGCAAAGCTGACATGATGGGCTGCTCGCCGGGCTGGGGCTGTGAGGCGGTGATTAATCACCAGAACAAAGCCTTTGACCTGGCGAAAACGGTCGACGTCAGCCACGGTAACTACTCGGCGATGATGGCCGACACCATTGCCCGCTTCAAAGAAGGTAAACCGGTTATCTATTACACCTGGACACCGTACTGGGTGAGCGACGTGCTGAAGCCGGGGAAAGACGTGGTGTGGCTGCAGGTGCCCTTCTCTTCCCTGCCGGGCGAGCAGAAAGATATCGACACCAAACTGCCAAACGGCATGAACTATGGCTTCCCGGTCAACACGATGCATATCGTTGCTAACAAAGCCTGGGCTGAGAAAAACCCGGCGGCAGCGAAGCTGTTCTCGGTGATGAAACTGCCTCTGGCGGACATCAACGCCCAGAATGCAATGATGCACGCGGGGAAATCGTCCGAAGCTGACATCAAAGGCCACGTGGATGGCTGGATCAAAGCCCACCAGCAGCAGTTTGATGGTTGGGTAAAAGAAGCGATGGACGCGCAGAAGTCATAAGAGCCCTTCAGACCTGCCCTCTCCCCACGGGAGAGGGTTAACTCCCCCTAAACCGCACAATCCAGCACGTAACAATCCGACCACATTCACAATCATTCGCTATTATGGTTCACGGAAAAATAATCACTTAACTCACGATTCCTGAACCTGATGACTAAAACAACTCAAGGGCTTAGCCCGGCACTCATCCTTTTAATGTCCGTGGCAACGGGTCTGGCAGTCGCCAGTAACTACTACGCGCAGCCACTGCTCGATACCATCGCCCGCGCGTTTAACCTTTCTGCCAGCTCAGCTGGCTTTATTGTCACCGCCGCGCAACTTGGCTATGCCGCCGGGCTGCTTTTCCTCGTGCCGCTGGGCGATATGTTTGAGCGTCGGATGCTGATTGTCTCCATGACCTTGCTGGCCGCAGGCGGGATGCTGATCACCGCCAGCAGCCACTCGTTAACGATGATGATTATCGGCACCGCGTTAACGGGTCTGTTCTCCGTCGTGGCGCAGATTCTGGTTCCGCTCGCCGCCACTCTCGCCTCACCGGAAAAGCGCGGCAAGGTGGTGGGAACAATCATGAGCGGCCTGTTGCTGGGGATTTTGCTGGCGCGGACCGTCGCCGGGCTGCTGGCGAGTCTTGGTGGCTGGCGTACCGTGTATTGGGTGGCGAGCGTACTGATGGCCGTGATGGCGCTTGCCCTGTGGCGCGGGCTGCCAAAGGTGAAGCAGGAAAATCACCTTAATTATCCGCAGCTTCTCGCCTCCGTTTTCAGCCTCTTCATACACGATAAACTGCTGCGTACGCGTGCGTTGCTGGGCTGTTTGACCTTCGCCAACTTCAGCATCTTATGGACCTCAATGGCGTTTCTGCTGGCCGCGCCGCCGTTCAATTATTCCGAAGCGGTGATTGGTCTGTTTGGTCTGGCGGGCGCTGCGGGAGCCCTGGGCGCGCGTCCGGCGGGCGGACTGGCGGATAAAGGCAAATCCCATCTGACGACCTCTGCCGGGCTGGTTCTGCTCCTGCTCTCCTGGGCAGCCATATGGTATGGCCATACCTCTGTGCTGGCGCTGATCGTCGGTATTCTGGTACTCGACCTCACCGTACAGGGCGTGCATATCACTAACCAGACCGTCATCTACCGCGTGAAGCCAGAGGCGCGTAACCGCCTCACGGCCGGATACATGACCAGCTATTTTATTGGCGGCGCAGCGGGTTCGTTGATTTCAGCCTCGGCGTGGCAGCATGCCGGTTGGTCAGGCGTGTGCGGGATAGGCGCAATCGTCGCCGCGCTGAATCTGCTAGTATGGTGGCGTGGGTACCATCGCCAGGACGTAATTAACTAAGTTTTACATTGCTTTGGGCCTCTTAGGGTGTAAAGGGGCCCTGCAGTCTGTTAATGTAAACGTAATCATTTATCCCAGAAATTTTAATGTGGGTGACATATTTTCTACCGGCATGAATAGTTCAGACCCCCGTCCTCACATCCTCTCTTCCGCGGGTTCACTCCCAACGCTCTCTGTGCTCACCGGGTCACGGACTTACCCGGCGCTTTCTGATGGTGACATAAGTTTGGCGGATATAACCGCACAAATAATTCATTTACATTATTTGTCACTGTCGTTACTATATCGGCTGTAATTAATGAGGTTATGCCCAAATGGATAGTTCGTTTACGCCCATTGAACAAATGCTTAAATTCCGCGCCAGTCGTCATGAGGACTTCCCGTATCAGGAGATCCTGCTGACCCGCCTGTGCATGCACATGCAGGGTAAGCTACTGGAAAATCGTAATAAGATGCTGAAAGCTCAAGGGATTAACGAGACGTTGTTTATGGCGTTAATTACGCTGGAGTCTCAGGAAAATCACAGCATTCAGCCGTCAGAGCTGAGCTGCGCGCTGGGTTCATCCCGTACTAATGCCACCCGTATTGCCGATGAACTGGAAAAACGCGGCTGGATTGAACGCCGTGAAAGCGATAACGATCGCCGCTGCCTACATCTGCAGCTGACCGACAAAGGCCACCAATTCCTGCGTGAGGTGCTGCCACCTCAGCATAATTGCCTGCATCAACTGTGGTCTGCCCTCAGCACCACCGAGCGCGACCAGCTTGAGCACATTACTCGCAAGCTGCTGACCCGTCTGGACCAGATGGATGAAGACGGCGCGGTTCTAGAGGCGCTGCGCTAACGCGACAACACGCTCAACAATCCCAGACTCATAAGAAAACCGACAGGCCAGCACGTCACACTGCTGGCCTTTCTGACAACAGCTCGGCTCAGCCGATGTGAAAATAAGAAGATCGTGGAGAACAACAATGAGCGCAAATGCGGAGAGCACTACCCCGCAGCAACCGGTCAATAAAAAGGGCAAACGCAAAAGCGCCCTTATTGTACTGACATTGCTCTTTATTATTATTGCCGTGGCATATGGGATCTATTGGTTTTTAGTATTGCGTCATGCTGAAGAGACAGACGATGCATACGTGGCAGGGAACCAGGTACAAATTATGGCGCAGGTATCGGGCAGCGTGACGAAAGTCTGGGCTGATAACACCGATTTTGTGCAAAAAGGGGATGTATTGGTCACGCTCGATCCGACCGACGCCCAACAGGCTTTTGAAAAAGCCCAGACCGCGCTGGCCTCCAGCGTCCGTCAGACCCGCCAGCTGATGATCAACAGCAAGCAGCTGCAGGCCAACATTGACGTGCAGAAAACCGCACTGGCGCAGGCGCAGAGCGACCTGAACCGTCGCGTTCCCCTCGGCACTGCCAACCTGATTGGCCGTGAAGAGCTGCAGCACGCGCGTGATGCTGTTGCCAGCGCACAGGCGCAGCTGGACGTGGCGATTCAACAGTACAATGCCAACCAGGCGATGGTGCTGGGCACCAGCCTGGAAAACCAGCCTGCCGTGCAACAGGCTGCCACCGACGTGCGCAACGCGTGGCTTGCCCTGCAGCGTACTAAAATTGTCAGCCCGATGACCGGCTACGTCTCTCGTCGTTCCGTCCAGCCTGGTGCCCAAATTAGCCCAACCACGCCGCTGATGGCGGTCGTTCCGGCGGACAACCTGTGGGTTGATGCAAACTTTAAAGAGACGCAGCTTGCCCATATGCGTATCGGCCAGACCGCGACGGTGATCAGCGATATTTACGGTGATGACGTGAAGTACACCGGGAAAGTGGTCGGCCTGGATATGGGGACCGGCAGTGCCTTCTCCCTGTTGCCAGCGCAAAACGCCACCGGGAACTGGATCAAAGTGGTTCAGCGCTTGCCTGTACGTATTGAACTGGATGCAAAACAGCTGGCGGACCATCCGCTGCGTATTGGCCTCTCTACGCTGGTAACGGTTGATACCGCCAACCGCGATGGTCAGATCCTGGCAAGTCAGGTGCGCAGCACCCCGGCTTATGAAAGTAACGCCCGTGAAATTAGCCTCGATCCGGTCAATAAACTGATCGATGACATCGTGAAGGCAAACGCCGGTTAATCCGAAGGTGAGCGTTATGCAACAGCAAAAGCCGCAAAAACCGCTGGAGGGGGCGCAACTGGTTATCATGACCATTGCGCTGTCGCTGGCGACATTCATGCAGGTGCTGGACTCTACCATCGCAAACGTGGCGATCCCAACCATCGCCGGTAACCTTGGCTCGTCACTGAGCCAGGGGACTTGGGTTATTACCTCGTTTGGGGTGGCAAACGCCATCTCCATCCCTATCACCGGCTGGCTGGCGAAGCGCGTCGGTGAAGTGAAGCTGTTCCTGTGGTCAACGGTATTGTTCGTGCTCGCCTCCTGGGCGTGCGGCATGTCCAACAGCCTGACGATGCTGATCATCTTCCGCGTCATTCAGGGGATTGTGGCCGGGCCGCTGATTCCGCTGTCGCAGAGTTTGCTGCTGAACAACTATCCGCCCGCTAAGCGCTCTATCGCGCTGGCGCTGTGGTCAATGACGGTGATTGTCGCACCGATTTGCGGGCCTATCCTCGGCGGCTATATCAGCGACAACTACCACTGGGGCTGGATCTTCTTCATCAACGTGCCAATTGGTGCGCTGGTGGTGATGCTGACCCTGCAAACGCTGCGCGGTCGCGAAACCCGAACAGAGCAGCGGCGAATTGACGCCATTGGTCTGGCGCTGCTGGTGGTCGGGATCGGTAGCCTGCAGGTGATGCTCGATCAGGGTAAAGAGCTGGACTGGTTTAACTCGACAGAGATTATCATCCTGACCGTTGTGGCGGTGATATCGCTGAGCTTCCTGATCGTCTGGGAGCTGACGGACGATAACCCAATCGTCGATCTCTCGCTGTTTAAGTCGCGAAACTTCACCATCGGCTGCCTGTGTATCAGCCTGGCCTACATGCTCTACTTCGGCGCAATCGTTCTGCTGCCGCAGCTGTTGCAGGAGGTATATGGCTACACCGCAACCTGGGCAGGTTTGGCTTCTGCGCCAGTGGGGTTAATTCCGGTCCTGCTGTCGCCGATTATCGGCCGCTTCGCTCACAAGCTCGACATGCGCAGGCTGGTGACCTTCAGCTTTATCATGTACGCGGTGTGCTTCTACTGGCGCGCGTATACGTTCGAGCCGGGCATGGACTTTGGCGCATCCGCATGGCCGCAGTTCATTCAGGGCTTCGCCGTGGCGTGCTTCTTTATGCCGCTGACGACCATTACGCTTTCCGGCTTGCCGCCTGAGCGCATGGCGGCGGCATCAAGCCTGTCGAACTTTACGCGTACGCTGGCAGGCTCCATCGGGACGTCGATCACCACGACCCTTTGGACCAACCGCGAGTCGATGCACCATGCGCAATTGACCGAAGCGGTGAACCCGTTCAACCCTAACTCGCAGCAGATGTACAGTCAGCTTCAGGGAATGGGGATGACGGAGCAGCAGGCATCCGGCTGGATCGCCCAGCAGATCACCAACCAGGGCCTGATTATCTCGGCAAACGAGATATTCTGGATATCGGCGGGGATCTTTATCATCCTGCTGGGACTGGTATGGTTTGCCCGACCACCGTTTGGCGCCGGAGGCGGTGGCGGCGGTGCGCACTAACGTGCGGTGTCCAGATCGCGACAGCGATTGTCAGTAACGATAAAGCAGCGCTCCTGAAATCGATTCACGATAGTGAAAAGACAACAGGAGCGCACCATGCTGAAAACACCTTCCGACAAATACCAACCTCAACCTGCTATTTCCCTGCCCGATCGCCGCTGGCCTGAGCAACGCCTCACGCAGGCGCCGCGCTGGCTTTCCACCGATTTACGCGACGGTAATCAGGCCCTTGCCGAGCCGATGGACAGCAACCGCAAACTGCAGTTCTGGGCGTTGTTACTGCGTTGCGGATTCAAAGAAATCGAAGTCGCTTTCCCCTCTGCCTCACAGACGGACTTCAATTTTGTGCGTCAGTTGATCGACGAAAACCGCATTCCGGATGACGTCACCATTCAGGTATTAACCCAGGCGCGAGAAGACCTTATCCTTCGTACCTTTGCGTCGCTGCGCGGGGCGAAGCAGGCCACCGTACACCTGTATAACGCCACCGCCCCGCTGTTCCGCCGCCTGGTGTTCGGCATGGAGAAAGCGCAAATCGTTGAGCTGGCGACCCGTTCCACGCGTCTTATCCGCACGCTGTGCGAAGAGAATCCCGCCACCCGCTGGCAATACGAATACTCTCCGGAAACTTTCTGCTTTACCGAGCCGGACTTTGCGCTGGAGATTTGCGAAGCCGTGGCAGACATCTGGCAGCCGTGCGCCGAACGCCCGATGGTGATCAACTTACCGGCCACCGTTGAGGTCAGTACACCGAATGTGTATGCCGATCAGATTGAGTATTTCTGCCGTCATTTCAGCCGCCGCAGCGATGTCTGCATCAGCGTCCATCCGCATAACGACCGCGGCACCGGTGTCGCCAGCGCGGAGCTGGCCCTGATGGCCGGTGCAGACCGTGTCGAAGGGTGTCTGTTTGGTAACGGGGAACGAACCGGTAACGTCTGCCTGGTCACGCTGGCGATGAACCTCTACAGCCAGGGGATTAGCCCGAATCTGGACTTTAGCGACATGAATCACGTGGTGGAGGTGGTAGAAACCTGCAACCAGCTGCCGGTGCATCCACGCCATCCGTGGGCAGGACGGCTGGCGTATACCGCATTTTCTGGTTCACACCAGGATGCCATCAAGAAAGGCTTTGATGCCCGCAAGCCTGACGAACGCTGGGAGATGCCCTATCTGCCGGTTGACCCACAGGATATTGGTTGCACCTACGAAGCGGTGATCCGGGTTAACAGCCAGTCAGGAAAAAGCGGCAGCGCGTGGCTTATTGAACAAAACCATGGTCTGAAATTACCCCGCGCCCTGCAGCAGGACTTTAGCCAGCACGTACAGCAGGAAACCGACCAGCACGGTAAAGAGATGACGCAGCATGCGCTGTGGCAACTGTTCCGCACCCGTTATGGGCTGGTAGAGACGCCGGGCTTTGCCCTGCACGCTTACCGTAGCGACAGCCAGCAGGACGGGCAGTTACATCTGACGGCAAGCGTCACGACGCAGGGCGGGATGCGCCAGCTGGAGGGGCAAGGCAACGGGCTGTTATCCGCGGCGGCCAATGGTATAAGCCGCTGGGTCACGACCCCGTTTGTGATTAAGGACTATCACGAACATACGCTTGGGGAGCGCAGCGACAGCCGCTCGGTGGCGTATATCCGCTGTCTGTTTCAGGATGGTAGCAGCCGCTGGGGCGTCGGCATTGACAGCGACGTGGCCCGCGCGTCTCTTCAGGCCCTGTTCAATGCTGTCAGCTAGCTGTCTTTGAAATAATCGCTGGGTGATATCCCCATCACCCGGCGAAACATCGCCGTAAAGGCACTGTGGCTGCCGTAGCCCAGATCCAGCGCCACACGTAGCACTGGCTGACCTTGTCCCAGGCGCAGCAGCGCTTCCAGCAGGCGCGCCCTTCTTAGCCACTCACCGTAGCTTAACCCCGTCTGCTGCTTGAAATGGCGGTTCATCGTACGTTCACTCATACCAAGCGTGTTTGCGGCCTGCATGCTGCCCCAGCTTTCCCCTGGCAACCGCCGGATCTGCTGGCAAAGGGTACGCAACGGCTCGCTTTCCGGCTCAGGCAGGTGAAACGGCAGCACCCGCATCGTGCGGATTTCATCCAGAATGAGCTCATATACGCGCTCATCACGACTGCCTGGCGAGTAGGACGCCTCAAGCGTCAGCGAGGTGAGGATAAGTTCGCGTAACAGACCGGAGATCTGGACTATCTGACAGGTTGCCGGAAGATCGGCTCGCGCCAGGGGATCGATAAACAGCGTGCGCGCCGCAACGTTACCGGTAATACGCAAAGAGTGCGGAGTGCCCGCGGGCAGCCAGACGCCGCGTCCGGGCGGCACCACCCAACAACCTGATGCGGTATCGACTCTCACCACCCCACTCAGGGTGTGCAGCAATTGCGCGCAGTCGTGCTGATGCCACGGCTCGCTGTCGCCATGAAGGTAATCATGGGCATAAGGAACAAGTGGGCGATGGGTAAAGGAGAAGGTTGAGGTTGTGGTCATGAGGTTAAACACCCCTCACCCTACCCTCTCCCTGAGGGAGAGGGAAAAGGTGCACTAGATGTGCAGTTCCTGCAGTTTTTCTTTTGGCAGCGCCAGCTCTTCGTTGCTGTTTACGCGAACGTCACGCTCGATGATATGACGCGCGATCTCCTGGGCTTCTTCCAGAGAGTGCATCTGGTAAGTTCCGCACTGATATACGTTCAGCTCAGGGATCTGGTTCTGCTCTTTCACCTTCAGCACATCTTCCATTGCCGCTTTCCAGGCATCCGCGACGCGTTTCTCTTCAGGCTGACCAATCAGGCTCATGTAGAAGCCGGTACGGCAACCCATCGGAGAGATATCGATGATCTCAACGCCATTACCGTTCAGGTGGTCGCGCATAAACCCGGCAAACAGGTGCTCCAGGGTGTGAATGCCTTTCTCTGGCATCACTTCTTTGTTAGGCACGCAGAAACGCAGATCGAATACGGTGATCGTGTCGCCGTGCGGGGTGTGCATGGTCTTCGCCACACGTACTGCAGGTGCTTCCATACGGGTATGGTCGACAGTAAAGCTATCTAATAACGGCATACGTCACCTCCGATAGTGATTTTTTTTAAAATAAACTGAACTCTTCTACAAAATGCACGTCTGAGTATATGAAAGACGCGCATTTGTTATCATCATCCCTGAATTCAGAGATGTATATTTTGGCCACAGCGATGTGGCCTTTTTCTTTTCTGTTAAGCCTGTTTCGCCAGAAACGCCTCAAACGACTCCGTATCCGCCGCTTCAACCTCTTTCTGACGCACGACAGAGGCGTCTCGTTCTGCCACAAAATCGGCTTCACTCAGAATCTCTAACGGCTCCTGCTTCAGCATCTCGCGGTATTCCGCAGAGAGCGAACGCCCGGTGCCGCCAATACCCTGATCAATCATAGAACGCAGAATACGCGCTGAGAACGTCAGTTCCGGGTTATCAAACGATTCAACCAGCTGGTCGCACACGTTCTGATAGGCTTCCCCACCGTCAATGCTGTCCATGGTCCGGGCAACACGCTTCAGGTCGCGGAACAGATCCTTACCCACTTTCGTCAGCGGGAACTGCGCTGTTTCGCAGCCAATACCCAGCGTCAGACCCGGCTTGCGCCCTTCCAGAATCACGCGGTTCCAGTTGGTACGGGTACAGAGCAGTTCCTCTGAACTCATTTCCGGCGCATCCGCCAGTACGCACCAGACCATAAACAGATCCAGGAAGCGAACCTGCTGCTCATCAACGCCGATGGGTGAGAACGGGTTGATATCCAGCGAGCGCACTTCTATGTATTCAATCCCGCCGCGCTGCAGTGCATCCGACGGGGTTTCACCGCTGCGCGTAACGCGCTTCGGACGAATAGGCGCGTACAGTTCATTTTCAATCTGCAGCACATTGCTGTTGATCTGCAGGCGCTTACCGTCTTTTTCGAGGCCGATTTTCTCGTACTCTTCCGACGGCGTTTTGATCGCCCGCTTCAATCCTGCCACATATTCGTGCAATTCGTTAAACGTAATACCGAGATTGCTTTGCGACTTATTGGTATAACCCAGATCGCTAAGACGCAGGGAGGTGGCGTACGGGAGATAGTACATTCCACACTCTGTCTTCTCGAACGGCAGCGTGGTCGGTTTCCCCTGCAGGAATGACGAGCATATCGCAGGCGATGCCCCAAACAGATACGGAATGACCCAGCCAAAACGATAGTAGTTGCGGATCAGGCGGAAATAACCCGCGGAGATCGCGTCTTTATCCGTTTCGCCGCACTTCGCCTGCCAGAACGCCATGGGTAAAGAGAAATTGTAATGCACGCCAGAGATGGTCTGCATCAACGCACCGTAGCGGTTTTTCAGCCCCTCACGATAGAGCGTTTTCAGCTGACCGATATTTGACGTGCCGTATTGCGCCAGTTCAATCTCCTGGCCTTGTTCGATATAGCACGGCATGCTGAGCGGCCACATACGCTCATCACCCAGATTGCGGGCAGTGTAGCGATGGATGTCGCGCAGAATCGTTAGCATATGATCAATATCACCATCCACTGGCGTGATGAATTCCAGCAGCGCTTCAGCGAAATCGGTTGTGATCCATTTATGTGTCAGCGCCGAGCCTAACGCCTTCGGGTGACCCGTTGTCGCTAAGCTACCGTCCGCGTTAACGCGCAGCGTTTCACGCTCAAGACCACGCTGAATACCCTTCAGTGCCTGAGGGTGATTTTCCAGCCAGGCCAGCGCCTGAGATACGTCCGGGATCAAATTGACCTCCCGCCTGTCAAAGTATTGTTACTCAGCATAATTGTAATGGTTGACGATTGAAGGTCGCGTATTCATTCCACCAATTAGTGCCACCACGTCATACCCTGTAGTGTTGCCCATGCCACGAGAACATAGCGCAACGCCTTGCCAAGGCACAAAAAAAAGAGCACTGGCCCCCAGGAGATGCGCATCCATCCCGCCAGCAGGCACAGTAAATCACCTATTACAGGCATCCAGCTTAATAACAGCGTGGCAGCGCCATAGCGTTTTAGCCAGCCGACTGCCTTTTCCTGCCAGCGCGATTTTTCACGCAGCGGAAAGAAACGCCCAAGAATAACGTTAGTCAGCCCTCCAAAGCTATTACCCATTGTTGCTATTAACACGAGCAACCAGGGCTGACTCACGCCAGACAACAGCATCGCCACCAGCACCACTTCCGAATTTCCCGGCAAGAGCGTGGCGCTTAAAAAACTGCTGGCGAATAATGATAAAAGTGACAGCGCGTCACTCACAGTAAGCGGACGTCCACAACATCCATCCCGGCATCCCGCGCGGCCTGAATACCAAAATCAGCATCTTCGAACACAACACATTTCACCGCAGGCACACCCATCAGTTCTGCACAACGCAGGAAGGTGTCCGGTGCGGGCTTGTGATTTTGAACATGATCGGCGGCAACCACCGCAGAGAAATAATGGCGCAGGCCAAGATGGGTGAGCAGCGCTTCCGCAATAGCGCTTTCACTGCCCGTGCCAACGGACATAGGACGACGCCCGTGCCATGCTTTTACGACGTCAATTAACGGTAACGGACGCACGGTATCTAAAAGCATCGCTTTTACCGCATCGGTTTTTTCACGGGCCAGAAGGTGCGGGTCGAGATCGGCATGATTACGTTCAATCACGGCCTGCGCTATACGCCAGGTTGGGGCTCCGTTGAGGGCGATCATCGCCTGAAGATCGAAACGCATACCGTAACGAGCAAGGACATCAGTCCAGGCTTGACGATGCGTGGGTTCGGTATCCAGGAGAGTGCCATCCATATCGAAGATCAAACCGTCATACTGTGCGTACATCGTGCTCTCGCTAAACGATTAACAAAGCATTACTTTATCGTAAACGGTGGTTTTTGTCGCTCAAAGAGAAATGATTGCTGACGGAACGTCGAAGGAATAACCAGGGAGAAAGAGAGTGGTACAGAAAAGAAGATGGTGCATCCGGGAGGATTACTCGGCTGCGCCTCGCCCTTCGGGCCGTTGCAAAGCAACGTTATCTTCCCTGGTGCTTGCGGCTAACCCGCAGACCTTGAAACAACAGCCTTGCTATTATCTCGGAGAAGATGGTGCATCCGGGAGGATTCGAACCTCCGACCGCTCGGTTCGTAGCCGAGTACTCTATCCAGCTGAGCTACGGATGCATCGGGATTTACTATTGTACTACTCGATATTCATATCACTTCGAAAGCAATATGAAGTAATAGATGGTGCATCCGGGAGGATTCGAACCTCCGACCGCTCGGTTCGTAGCCGAGTACTCTATCCAGCTGAGCTACGGATGCATCAGGGTACTGCTTTCAGAAATAGTAAATGGTGCATCCGGGAGGATTACTCGGCTGCGCCTCGCCCTTCGGGCCGTTGCTAAAGCAACGTTATCCTCCCTGGTGCTTGCGGCTAACCCGCAGACCTTGAAACAACAGCTTTGCTGTTATCTCGGAGAAGATGGTGCATCCGGGAGGATTCGAACCTCCGACCGCTCGGTTCGTAGCCGAGTACTCTATCCAGCTGAGCTACGGATGCATCGGGATTTACTATTGTACTACTCGATATTCATATCACTTCGAAAGCAATATGAAGTAATAGATGGTGCATCCGGGAGGATTCGAACCTCCGACCGCTCGGTTCGTAGCCGAGTACTCTATCCAGCTGAGCTACGGATGCAAAATGGCGGTGAGGCGGGGATTCGAACCCCGGATGCAGCTTTTGACCGCATACTCCCTTAGCAGGGGAGCGCCTTCAGCCTCTCGGCCACCTCACCACACAACGCCTCTTTCGAGTGCTTCGAGTAACTCGTTAAGAGCTTCTCGTCGCTGCGTGGCGCATATATTACTTTCTGGGACTTATAAGTCAAACAATTTTCCAAAAGCTTTTATCGTTTGCACAAATCACACGCAATTCGCATGCAAAAGCTGCAAAGAGGGTGTTTTATAAGCGGATTTTGCAGGCATCTTCTCAGAAAACTGATGACAGAATAGTGATGTTGAGGCGAGTTAAGGGTAAGAGAGTGGTTAAAAACAGAGCGATTGAAATTAAACGGTAACTTTAAGCAGGAAAAATGGCGGGAGAGGTTGCGTCTCGCCCGACAGCGAGACGCGACAATATCAGTAACTGGACTGCTGGGATTTTTCAGCCTGGATACGCTGGTAGATCTCTTCACGGTGGACAGATACTTCTTTAGGAGCGTTTACACCAATACGTACCTGGTTACCCTTTACCCCTAAAACTGTCACGGTGACCTCATCCCCAATCATGAGGGTCTCACCAACTCGACGAGTCAGAATCAGCATTCTTTGCTCCTTGAAAGATTAAAAGAGTCGGGTCTCTTGTATCCCGGCATTATCCATCATATAACGCCAAAAAGTAAGCGATGACAAACACGTAAAGTGTAAGCAGTCACGGCATCACATTCTGTTAAACGTAAGTTTAGCCGATATACACAAACTCAACCTGACTTTATCGTTATCGATAGCGCAGTGAACAAGACGCCATAACGTTACCGCTATGGCGTCTGCTTGTGCTTTGTAGTTATTACAGTTTCGCGCTCACCCAGCTTTCAACACTGGCCAATGCCGCAGGAAGTGCCGCCGCATCCGTACCACCGGCTTGCGCCATGTCCGGACGACCGCCACCCTTACCACCCACCTGCTGGGCGACCATACCAATCAGTTCCCCTGCTTTTACGCGGTCGGTCACATCCTTAGAGACGCCCGCAATCAGAGAAACCTTACCTTCTGCCACTGTCGCCAGCACGATAACTGTGGAACCGAGCTGGTTCTTCAGATCGTCGACCATAGTACGCAGCATCTTAGGCTCAACGCCTGCCAGATCGCTGACCAGCAGTTTGACACCCTTAATGTCTACAGCTTTGCTGGAGAGGTTTGCACTCTCCTGCGCCGCAGCCTGCTCTTTCAGCTGCTGCAGCTCTTTTTCCAGCTGACGCGTACGATCCAGCGCAACGCGCACTTTCTCGCCCAGGTTCTGGCTATCACCTTTCAACAACTGCGCGATGTCGTGCAGCTGATCGCTCTGCGCATGCAGGCTGGCAATCGCGCCTTCACCGGTTACCGCTTCAATACGACGCACGCCCGCCGCCGTTCCTGATTCGGAAACAATGCGGAACAGACCAATGTCGCCGGTACGGGAGGCATGCGTCCCGCCGCAGAGCTCAGTCGAGAAGTCGCCCATGCTCAGCACGCGAACGCGGTCGTCGTATTTCTCGCCGAACAGTGCCATCGCGCCTTTCTTCTTCGCCGCCTCGAGATCCATGATATGGGTTTCGATAGGCAGGTTACGACGGATCTGCGCATTCACCAGATCTTCCACCGCGCGGATTTCTGACGGCTTCATCGCTTCAAAATGAGAGAAGTCGAAGCGCAGCACTTTATCGTTAACCAGAGAACCTTTCTGTGCAACGTGCGTTCCCAGAACTTCACGCAGGGCAGCGTGCATCAGGTGCGTAGCTGAGTGGTTCAGACGAATGCGCGCACGACGAGCTTCATCAACGTTCGCCTGGACACCCTCGCCCACTTTCAGAGAACCGGCAGTCAGTTTGCCCTGATGGCCAATCGCCTGACCGTATTTCTGGGTGTCGCTTACGCTGAAGCTGAAACCGTTGCCTTTCAGTTCGCCTTTATCGCCAACCTGGCCGCCGGATTCCGCGTAGAACGGCGTTTTGTCCAGAATGACAACCGCATCCTGACCCGCGTTGATGCTGTCTACGGCTTTACCGTCAACAAACAGGGCGGTCACTTTGCCAGTCAGTTCCAGATTTTCGTAGCCTTTGAATTCTGATGCGCCATCAACGCGGATCATCGCGTTGTAGTCAGCACCAAAACCGCTGGACTCGCGCGCACGGCGGCGCTGCTCTTCCATTGCGGCTTCAAAGCCTGCTTCGTCCACTTTGATGTTGCGCTCACGGCAAACGTCCGCCGTCAGGTCAACCGGGAAACCGTAGGTGTCGTACAGGCGGAAAGCGGTTTCGCCGTCCAGCGTATCGCCCTGAAGTTTCGCCAGCTCTTCATCCAGCAGCGCCAGTCCGCGCTCCAGAGTACGAGCAAACTGCTCTTCTTCCGTTTTCAGAACCTGCTCAACCTGCGCCTGCTGACGTTTCAGCTCATCACCGGCTGCGCCCATCACGCCAATCAGTGGCCCAACGAGTTTATAGAAGAAGGTGTCCTTCGCGCCCAGCATGTTGCCGTGACGGATAGCACGACGAATGATACGACGCAGCACATAGCCACGGTTTTCATTCGACGGGATCACGCCGTCGGCAATCAGGAACGCGCAGGAACGGATATGGTCTGCAATAACGCGCAGCGATTTGTTGTTCAGATCGGTTGCCCCCGTCACTTGCGCAACGGCTTTAATCAGGGTGCTGAACAGGTCAATTTCGTAGTTGGAGTTAACGTGCTGCAGAACAGCCGCGATACGCTCCAGACCCATACCGGTATCAACGGACGGTTTCGGCAGCGGCTCCATCGTACCGTCAGCCTGACGGTTGAACTGCATGAAGACGATGTTCCAGATCTCAATGTAACGATCGCCGTCTTCTTCCGGGCTGCCTGGAGGACCACCCCAGATGTGGTCGCCGTGATCGTAGAAGATCTCGGTGCACGGACCGCAAGGACCGGTATCGCCCATCTGCCAGAAGTTGTCAGACGCATAAGGTGCGCCTTTGTTATCACCGATGCGAATAATACGCTCGCGCGGGATACCAACCTCTTTTTCCCAGATTTCGTAGGCTTCGTCATCGGTTTCATAGACGGTAACCCACAGACGATCTTTCGGCAGGTTGAACCAGTTTTCACCGGTCAGCAGTTCCCACGCATATTGAATGGCATCGTGTTTGAAATAGTCGCCGAAGCTGAAGTTACCCAGCATTTCGAAGAACGTGTGGTGACGCGCGGTGTAACCGACGTTTTCCAGGTCGTTGTGTTTACCGCCCGCACGCACGCAACGCTGTGAGGTTGTGGCGCGGGAATAATTACGTTTGTCGAGACCAAGGAACACATCCTTGAACTGGTTCATCCCGGCGTTGGTAAACAGCAGAGTCGGATCGTTGTTCGGTACCAGGGAGCTGCTGGCAACTACCTGATGTCCCTTACTATGGAAAAAATCGAGAAACGCCTGACGGATCTCAGCGGTGCTCTTGCTCATAATTATCCTGAAATCAAGCTAACGAAATGTCGTAGCAAGCCTGTATCGGTAAAACGTTGGACAGACCAGCTACTGGAAAAAGTGGGAATAAGATAAGTTTTCTTTAGTGGGAAGTAAAATCCCGCATGCGTTCAATCCGCAAAATTACGCCAGATATCCTGAATATCTTCCATCAGAAAGCCGCGGTAGAGCAAAAAGCGCTGGATTTTAACTTTTTCTGAAAATTCACGTGGCAAGGGTTCGCCGTACTTGCGAATGGCCTGTTCTTTTGCCAGCGCGCACCAGTCTGTGTCGCATTCGCGCATGGCCTTTTCAATGGTTTCACGGGCGACCCCTTTCTGGTTCAGCTCCTGGCGGATACGCGCGGGGCCATATCCTTTGCGGCCACGGCTGGCAAGAAACCGGGAAGCGAAACGCTCGTCATCCAGATAGCGGTGCTCATAGCACCAGGCAATGACGCGGTCGTAATCTTCCGCGGTCGCATCAATCTCTTCCGGCCCGTTTTTACTCATGACGGGGGCCGACAGTTTTCGCCGCAACTCCTGTTCGCTGTGGTCACGGACGGCAAGAATGCGCACCGCACGGTCCAGTAAGCGTGCATAGGCAGGGCGGCGTGAAGTCGATTCACTCATAAAAAACCTGCTGATTCAGAAATGCAAAAAGGGCCGCATTAGCAGCCCTTCATCTTTAAACGAGAGAATTAGAAATCTTCGTTGGTTTCTTCAGCACCCGCGTTATCCACCACGAAATCAGGCGTACCGTCCTGGTTGTTCAGCAGAAGCTCACGCACTTTCTTCTCAATTTCTTTCGCCGCAGCCGGGTTCTCTTTCAGCCAGGAGATTGCATTTGCTTTACCCTGACCAATCTTGTCGCCGTTGTAGCTGTACCATGCGCCCGCTTTTTCAATCAGCTTCTCTTTCACGCCCAGGTCAACCAGTTCGCCGTAGAAGTTGATACCTTCACCGTAGAGGATCTGGAATTCAGCTTGTTTGAACGGCGCTGCGATTTTGTTCTTCACAACCTTCACGCGGGTTTCGCTACCCACTACGTTTTCACCCTCTTTCACCGCGCCGATACGGCGGATATCCAGACGGACAGAAGCGTAGAATTTCAGCGCGTTACCACCGGTAGTGGTTTCCGGGTTACCGAACATCACACCAATTTTCATACGGATCTGGTTGATGAAGATCAGCAGCGTGTTGGACTGCTTCAAGTTACCGGCCAGCTTACGCATTGCCTGGCTCATCATACGTGCCGCGAGGCCCATGTGAGAGTCACCAATTTCGCCTTCGATTTCAGCTTTTGGCGTCAGAGCGGCAACGGAGTCGACCACGATAACGTCAACCGCACCGGAACGGGCCAGCGCGTCACAAATTTCCAGCGCCTGCTCACCGGTGTCCGGCTGAGAACACAGCAGGTTGTCAATATCAACGCCCAGCTTACGAGCATAAACAGGGTCCAGCGCGTGCTCGGCATCGATAAACGCACAGGTTTTACCTTCACGCTGTGCCGCAGCGATAACCTGCAGCGTCAGGGTTGTTTTACCTGAGGACTCGGGCCCGTAGATTTCTACGATACGGCCCATTGGCAGGCCGCCAGCGCCCAGCGCGATATCCAGAGAAAGCGAACCGGTGGAGATAGTTTCCACATCCATGGAACGGTCTTCACCCAGGCGCATGATGGAGCCTTTACCGAATTGCTTTTCGATCTGGCCCAGTGCTGCCGCCAACGCTTTCTGTTTGTTTTCGTCGATAGCCATTATTACTCCTGTCATGCCGGGAGAAGCGACTGTGCTTCACCGTGGATTTCTGTTCTGTTGGTGCAATTATACTGTATGGTCATACAGTATCAAGTATTTTGTAGAAATTGTTGCCAGAGCGTTTTTAATGCATAAACGGTTGCCTGACGACGCACGCTTTCGCGATCGCCGCTAAAGCACTCCCGGCGGGTGATCCCTTCACCTCTGGCGGTAGCAAAACCAAACCAGACGGTGCCGACAGGCTTCACGTCACTGCCCCCGTCCGGGCCCGCGATGCCGCTAATCGATATTGCATAATCCGCGCGCGCCTCTTTGAGCGCACCAATAGCCATCTCAATCACCACCGGCTCGCTGACCGCGCCATGCTGTTCGAGCGTAGATTCCCGCACGCCGATCATTTGCGCTTTAGCTTCATTACTGTAGGTCACAAAACCACGTTCAAACCAGGCGGAACTGCCGGCAATATCGGTAATCGCTTTCGCCACCCAGCCGCCGGTGCAGGACTCCGCGGTGGTGAGTGTCGCCCCGCGTTGCTTAAGCGCCAGCCCTACCACTTCGCTAAGCTGCATCAATTCATGGTCAGTCATTCTCGCTCCAGGCCTTAGAAAAACATGCAGCACAAGATAGCACTTTCTCGTCAGATATGGGGATGCGCTGCAGGATTTACGAGGGGGCTTCAGAAAAAAGCCGATGCGAGCGCACCGGCGGTGGCGAGGATTATTTCATGCTGTCAGCGAGGGTATCCACATTGTGGCGGAACGCCTTAACGTAGGTCTCTGCCACGCCCCCTTTTGCCGAGAGCGCTTCCGGGTAAAGCTCGCCTCCCGGCTGCGCGCCGGTGGCTGTAGCAATCTGTTTAACCAGCCGCGGGTCGAGCTGGTTTTCCATAAACCAGGTTTTCACGCCGTCCGCTTTAATCTGATTAATGATCTCAGCGACCTGTGCCGCGCTGGCCTCGCTCTCTGATGACAACCCCTGGGGCGCCATAAACGTCACCCCGTAGGCGCGGCTGAAATAGCCGAACGCGTCATGGCTGGTCAGCACTTTACGTTTCACCAGCGGGATCTGGCTAAAACGCGTTTTGGCCCAGCTATCCAGCTGCTTAAGCTGCGCGATGTACGGTTTTCCGGTCGCTTCCAGCGCGGTTTTATCTTCTGGGTCGGCTTTCACCAGCCCGTTGAGAATATTTTGCGCGTACAGCGCCCCGTTCGCCGCGCTGTTCCAGGCGTGCGGATCAGTGACGGTTTTGCCCTCTTCTTCGAGGGTATGCGTCTGCACACCACGCGACGCCACCACCAGCTGGCCTTTGAATCCGGAGGCTTTCACCAGGCGATCCAGCCACCCTTCCAGCCCCAGACCATTGACCACCACAACATCTGCCTTGCTTAGCGCCGCGCTATCTTTTGGCGAGGGCTCGAAGGTATGCGGATCGCCGTCCGGCCCCACCAGCGTCGTGACGTTCACATGGTCACCGCCCACCTCCCGGGTCATATCTCCCAGTATGGAAAAGCTGGTCACCACATTGAGCGTTTTCGCCATCACCGTTTGCGACATCATCCCCAGCGCGAGCGCTACTACGAATCCCGTACGTTTCATCGTTTCCCCTTGCGTTAAAAAAGCGCACGCAGGCTGCCAGCCAGCCTGCTGCGCGTGCCAAATAAAATGGAAATAAAGAACAGCGCGCTGGCGGTAAGCACGATGGACGGCCCCGCGGGCAGGCTGGCGGCCCAGGAGAGACTGAGCCCGAGCCACGCGCAGAAAATACCGCTGATACCCGCCATCAATAGCAGTCCGGGTAAGGTGCGTGCCCAGCAGCGTGCCGCTACCGCAGGGAGCATCATCAGCCCGACCGCCATCAACGTGCCAAGCACCTGAAAACCGGCAACGAGGTTAAGCACCAGCAGCGCCAGAAACAGGCCGTGTAATAAGCCGGGAACATGGCGGGCGTTTACCTGCAGCCAGGCGGTGTCAAAGGCCTCGGTCACCAGCCCACGGTAGAAAATCGCCAGCGTGATAAGGGTGAACATGCAAACGCCTGCCACAAACAGCGCGGCATCGTTATCCACCGCCAGGATGGAGCCAAACAGCAGGTGCAGAAGATCGACGTTCGAACCGCGCAGTGATACCAGCGTGACGCCCAGCGCCAGCGAACCAAGATAGAACCCGGCAAAACTGGCGTCCTCTTTAAGCGGCGTTCGACGGCTGACCAGCCCGGCCACCAGCGCCACGGTAATACCGGCAATAAAGCCTCCCGCGCTCATGGCCAGCAGCGACATACCGCTGAGCAAATACCCCACCGCGACACCGGGCAAAATGGCGTGAGAGAGGGCATCGCCCATCAGACTCATCCGGCGCAGCTGAAGGAAAACGCCCAGAGCAGTGGTACTGACGGACAACGCCAGGCAAACCACCAGCGCGCGGCGCATAAAGCCATACTCAATAAAAGGCTGAAAAAAGATATGCCAGATCATGCCACCCGCACCCGCTCGGTTTTCCACTGGGGAATATCAGCGTCCAGCCGTAACGTCTGCGGGAAGTGGCGCGATACACGCTCGCTGTCGTGCAACACCGCAAGCACCGTTTGCCCCTGCATATACATTTCCAGCATCAGGTCCATCAGCACATTACAGGTAGCTTCATCAACGCCGGTAAAGGGCTCATCGAGCATGACCAGCGGCGCCTGCTGCACTAATACCCGCGCGAACAGCATGCGCTGAAACTGACCGCCGGAGAGTTCATCAATGGTCGTTAGCGCCATCGTTCCAAGCCCCACCCGCTCAAGCGCACCGGCAATGCGCAGCCGCATTTCACGGCGAAGGCCAGAAAAAAGCGATGCTTCAGGCCAGCAGCCCATGCTGACCACATCCTGCACGGTTAGCGGAAATTGCGCCTCCAGGGCATGACGCTGTGCCAGCCAGCCCATTACCGGGCGTTTTTTCTGCCAGTGAAAACTGCCGCTTACCGGCGGGATAAACCCGGCGAGGGTTTTCAGAAGCGTTGATTTACCGCAGCCGTTGGCCCCGAGGATGGCGGTCATGCTCCCGCATTCAATCACCCCGGACAGAGGGCGCGTGACCGGCTCGCGGTCGTAACCCGCCGTGAGTTGATTCATCACAATCATGGCAATGCCACCGCCCAGCACACGGCCAGTCCGATAAAGACAATCAGCGCCAGCGCCATCAGAAGCCGGACCGGCGCAGACAGAGAAAAAAAGGAAGTAGACATCTCATCACCACATCAAATGTTATAACATAACAATAATGAAAGATAATGCGGATGTAAATGAGCGGAGATTAACGGGAGTGTGGCGAAATGTTTCTGGATATCAGCCCAACCCTCTCCCGGCGGAAGAGGGTTGAACATCAAGCGTTACTGACTGAACGGCGACGCGGCAGGCACGCGCGCCTGTGACACCGCCAGCCCCAGCTGCCATACGGCCATCGCATAGTGAGTGCTGTGGTTATAGCGGGTGATGGTGTAGAAGTTAGGCAGCCCGTACCAGTACTGATAACCCGTACCGACATCCAGACGCAGCAGGCTCGCCTGTTGCGTATTTCCCAGCGGCTGCGTTGGCGTTAAGCCTGCAGCGGCCAGCTGCGAAACGCTGTAGTTGGTTTTAAAGCCGTTCTCAAGCCCTGGTGCCTGGCCGTTAGCCTGCACCGCCACCTGACCGCCCGGCACCCAGCCGTGCGCTTTAAAGTAGTTCGCCACGCTGCCGATGGCATCCACCGGATCCCACAGGTTAATGTGGCCATCTCCGTTAAAGTCGACGGCATATTGCTTATAGGAGGACGGCATAAACTGGCCGTAGCCCATCGCACCGGCAAACGAGCCTTTGAGATCTAACGGGTCATCTTGTTCATTGCGCGCCATCAGCAGGAAGGTTTCCAGCTCAGACGAGAAATATTCAGCGCGACGCGGGTAGTTAAAGGAGAGCGTCGCCAGCGCATCGAGGATACGGGTTTTGCCCATCACGCGGCCCCAGCGGGTTTCCACGCCGATAATCCCGACGATGATTTCAGGCGGTACGCCATACACCTGCCACGCACGGTTCAGCGCATCTTCATATTGGTTCCAGAAGACCACGCCATTTTGCACGTTATCCGGCGTAATGAACTGTTTGCGATAACGCAGCCATGCGCCATTTGGCCCGGTCGGTACCTGAGCCGTCGGTGCCTGGCGATCCATCAAACGCAGAACATAATCCAGTCGCTTCGCCTGCGACAGAATTTCATGCAGTTGCTGGCGGTCAAAACCGTGTTTGCTCACCATTTTATCGATGAACTGCTCGGCCGCCGGGTTATTCGCAAAGTCGCCGCCCATCTGCATCATATTATGCTGCGGCTCCAGCAGGAATCCTCCGGAAGGCGCGCCAGCCGTTTGCTGCACGGCTTCGGTCTTGGGTTTGCTACTACAGGCAGACAGCAGAATAAGCGCAGGTAACAACGCTGCATAACGACGCTTGAACATGTGACATCCATTTAACGGGTTCGATAAGAACCCAGTATGGTAAAGCATCCGCAACACCTCAA
Organism: Enterobacter cloacae complex sp. FDA-CDC-AR_0132; assembly: GCF_003010695.1. Taxonomy (NCBI): domain Bacteria; kingdom Pseudomonadati; phylum Pseudomonadota; class Gammaproteobacteria; order Enterobacterales; family Enterobacteriaceae; genus Enterobacter; species Enterobacter cloacae complex sp. FDA-CDC-AR_0132. The sequence continues at coordinate 588,541 of NZ_CP027618.1, forward strand.
GGAAGTGGTACGCACCTCCCCCACCAAATCTTTACGCTCCCCATCGCAAATCTGTGCAATTTTCATCCACACAAGACTCTCATTGGCAATTAACTTTCAAAATAATCCATTTTTCTTTCATTGTGAGATCTAATTAACACTTTAAAACCTTTCAAAGTGATTATTATTAGCCTCGGTTATACAAAAACAAAAAAGCCCCACAGGAGAGAAGAATGATAGAAACCATCACCCACGGCGCCGAGTGGTTCATCGGGCTGTTTCAGAAAGGCGGAGAAGTGTTCACCGGCATGGTGACCGGGATCCTGCCCCTGCTGATTAGCCTGCTGGTCATCATGAACGCGCTGATTAACTTTATCGGCCAGCAACGCATTGAACGCTTTGCCCAGCGCTGCGCCGGCAATCCGCTGTCCCGTTACCTGGTTCTGCCCTTCATCGGCACGTTTGTTTTTTGCAACCCGATGACGCTGAGCCTCGGCCGCTTTATGCCTGAAAAATACAAGCCAAGCTATTACGCCGCAGCCTCCTACAGCTGCCACTCCATGAATGGCCTGTTCCCGCATATCAACCCCGGCGAGCTGTTTGTCTATCTGGGCATTGCCAGCGGCCTGACCACGCTTGGCCTGCCGCTCGGTCCGCTGGCGGTGAGTTATCTGCTGGTCGGTCTGGTCACCAACTTTTTCCGCGGCTGGGTCACGGACCTCACCACCGCTATTTTCGAGAAGAAAATGGGTATCCAGCTTGAACAGAAAGTCCATCTTTCAGGAGCCGCAGCATGAGCCGTATTCGCATTGAAAAAGGAACGGGCGGCTGGGGCGGCCCGCTGGAATTCGACGCCACTGAAGGCAAAAAAATCGTCTATATCACCGCAGGCACACGTCCGGCCATTGTCGACAAACTGCGTGAGCTGACCGGCTGGGAAGCGGTCGACGGCTTCAAAGAGGGCGAACCGCCTGAAGCGGAAATTGGTGTGGCGGTGATCGACTGCGGCGGCACGCTGCGCTGCGGCATCTACCCCAAGCGGCGTATTCCTACCGTGAATATCCATTCCACCGGTAAATCAGGTCCGCTGGCGCAGTACATCCTGGAGGACATTTATGTCTCCGGCGTGAAAGAGGAAAACATTCACCTGGCACAAGGGTCTGCTGCCCCTCAGAAAGCGGCCCCGCGCGATTACGACACGAGTAAAAAAATCACCGAACAGAGTGACGGCCTGCTGGCAAAAGTCGGAATGGGGATGGGCTCTGCCGTGGCCGTGCTGTTCCAGTCCGGGCGCGACACCATCGACACGGTGCTGAAAACCATTCTGCCGTTTATGGCATTCGTTTCGGCGCTGATCGGCATCATCATGGCCTCGGGTCTTGGCGACTGGATTGCCCACGGCCTCGCCCCGCTGGCGAGCCACCCGCTCGGGCTGGTGACGCTGGCGCTGATCTGCTCCTTCCCGCTGCTGTCGCCGTTTCTCGGCCCAGGCGCGGTCATTGCGCAGGTTATCGGCGTGCTGATTGGCGTGCAGATTGGCCTTGGCAACATTCCCCCGCATCTGGCTCTGCCCGCCCTGTTTGCCATTAATGCCCAGGCGGCGTGTGATTTCATTCCTGTCGGGCTGTCGCTGGCAGAAGCGCGCCAGGACACCGTGCGCGTTGGCGTGCCGTCTGTACTGGTCAGCCGTTTCCTGACCGGCGCACCGACGGTGCTGATCGCCTGGTTTGTCTCCGGCTTTATTTACCAATAAGAGGTTCCTGTGATGACCGTAATTTACCAGACCACCATCACCCGCATTGGCCAGAGCGCGGCCGATGCGCTCAGCGACAAGATGCTGATTACCTTCCGCGAAGGTGCGCCCGCGGATATCGAAGAGTTTTGCTTTATCCACTGTCACGGCGAGATGAACGGTGAGCTGAAGGCCGGGAGCCAGCTGGAGTTGGGTGACGCGCGCTACGCCGTGACCGCCGTCGGCGACGTGGCCGAACAAAACCTGCGGGAGCTCGGCCATATCACCCTGCGTTTTGATGGCCAGCCGCAGGCGGAATATCCCGGTACGGTTCATGTGGATGGCCCGGTTCCGCAGGCTGTCACCCCAGGCTGCACGTTGAAGTTTGTTGCGTAATTTAAGGAGAAAGATATGAGTCAGGTTGCCGTTGTCATTGGTGGGGGACAAACCTTAGGCGAGTTCCTCTGCCGTGGGCTTGCTGCAGAGGGTTACCGCGTGGCGGTAGTGGATATTCAGAGTGAAAAAGCGGCACGCGTGGCGGACACCATCAACACCGAATTGGGTGAAGGGATGGCCTACGGATTTGGTGCTGATGCCACCAGCGAGCAGAGCGTAATGGCGCTGGCCCGCGGCGTGGACGAGATTTTTGGCCGTACCGACCTGCTGGTATACAGCGCAGGGATAGCCAAAGCGGCCTTTATCAGCGATTTCGAACTGGGGGATTTCGACCGCTCCCTGCAGGTTAACCTGGTGGGCTATTTCCTCTGCGCGCGCGAGTTTTCCCGTCTGATGATCCGCGATGGCATTCAGGGGCGCATCATCCAGATCAACTCGAAATCGGGCAAAGTGGGCAGCAAACACAACTCCGGTTACAGCGCGGCGAAATTTGGCGGCGTTGGGCTGACGCAATCTCTGGCCCTCGATCTGGCCGAATATGGCATTACCGTTCACTCGCTGATGCTGGGCAACCTGCTGAAATCGCCGATGTTCCAGTCCCTGCTGCCGCAATATGCCACCAAGCTCGGGCTGAAAGAGGAGGAAGTGGAGCAGTATTACATCGACAAAGTGCCGCTGAAGCGCGGCTGCGATTATCAGGACGTGCTGAACATGCTGCTGTTTTATGCCAGCCCCAAAGCCTCTTATTGCACCGGGCAGTCCATTAATGTCACCGGCGGACAGGTGATGTTCTGATCGAACACGCTGATGCCCGTATCCCCCTCTCCTTCGGGAGAGGGAACAACAAGGAGCTCGTATGGTTACCGCACTCATTACCGTTGCCGCCATCGCCTGGATGTGCCAGCTGATCTTTGGCGGCTGGCAAATCCGCCAGTTTAACCGCGCGTTTGATGCCCTGTGTCAGAAAGGGCGCGTGGGCGTCGGGCGTTCCGGCGGGCGTTTCAAACCGCGCGTGGTGGTTGCCATTGCGCTGGACGAACACAATAGGGTCTGCGATTCCCTCATCATGCGCGGGATGACCGTTTTTGCCCGCCCGGCGAAAATCCAGGCGATTAACGGGATATCGCTGCAGGAATTACAACCCGATGTGATCTTTCCCCATGATCCGCTCTGTCAGAATGCTCTATCATTAGCGCTTAATCTGAAACATGGATAATTTCGTTGTGAACGCGATAAGCTTGCGAAATTATCATTTCGCAACCTAAGGAATTGAGCGCCTATGAAACCACGTCAGCGTCAGGCGGCCATTCTGGAGCATCTGCAAAAGCAGGGAAAATGCTCGGTAGAAGAACTGGCCCACTACTTTGACACCACCGGCACGACAATACGAAAGGATCTGGTATTGCTCGAAAACTCTGGTGCAGTCATCCGAACCTACGGCGGCGTGATGCTCAACAAAGATGAAGCCGACCCGCCTATCGATCACAAAACGCTGATCAATACTCACCAGAAAGCGCTGATTGCCGAGGCCGCCGTAAAATTTATCCATGATGGCGACTCCATTATCCTTGATGCAGGCAGCACCGTGCTGCAGATGATCCCGATGCTCAGCCGCTTTAACAACATCACGGTGATGACCAACAGTCTGCACATCGTCAACGCCCTGTCGGAGTTCGACAGCGAGCAAACCATTCTGATGCCCGGCGGGACGTTCCGTAAAAAATCTGCGTCGTTTCACGGTCAACTGGCGGAAAACGCCTTTGAACACTTCAGCTTTGATAAACTCTTTATGGGCACGGACGGTATCGATTTGAACGCCGGCGTGACGACCTTTAACGAGGTGTTCAGCGTCAGCAAAGCGATGTGCAACGCCGCGCGCGAAGTGATTTTGATGGCAGACTCGTCGAAGTTTGGCCGTAAAAGTCCCAACATAGTCTGCAGCCTTGAAAGCGTCGATAAGCTCATTACCGACGCAGGTATCGACCCGGCGTTCAAAAAAGCGCTGGAAGAGAAAGGGATCGACGTGATTGTAACCGGAGAGAGAGATGAGTGATTTTCTGTTAAACGCAGGCCACCAGACCCTGATGCTGGAGCTGCAGGAAGCCAGCCGCCTGCCGGAACGTCTGGGCGAGGATTTTGTGCGCGCGGCAAACACCATTATCCAGTGCGAAGGTAAAGTGGTGGTCTCCGGGATCGGCAAGTCCGGTCATATCGGCAAAAAGATTGCCGCTACGCTTGCCAGCACCGGCACACCGGCGTTCTTCGTGCATCCGGCCGAAGCGCTGCACGGCGATCTGGGGATGATTGAAAGCCGCGACGTGATGCTGTTTATCTCCTACTCCGGTTCGGCCAAAGAGCTGGATCTCATCATCCCGCGTCTGCAGGAAAAATCGGTCGCGCTGCTGGCGATGACCGGTAAATCCCGCTCACCGCTGGCACTGGCGGCCAAGGCCACGCTTGATATCTCCGTTGAGCGCGAAGCCTGCCCGATGCACCTCGCCCCCACCTCCAGCACCGTGAATACGCTGATGATGGGCGACGCGCTGGCAATGGCGGTAATGCAGGCACGCGGCTTTAACGAAGAAGATTTTGCCCGCTCGCACCCGGCGGGCGCGCTCGGTGCGCGACTGCTCAATAAAGTTCATCATCTGATGCGGACCGACGAGGCCATTCCGCAGGTCAAACTCAACACCAGCGTAATGGATGCGATGCTGGAACTGAGCCGCACCGGGCTGGGTCTGGTGGCGGTGTGCGATGAAACCGGTAGCGTTAAAGGCGTGTTTACCGACGGCGACCTGCGCCGCTGGCTGGTGGGCGGCGGCAAGCTGGAATCCCAGGTTTCGGAAGCGATGACCCGGGGCGGGCTGACCCTGAACGCCGAGAGCCGCGCCATCGAAGCCAAAGAGGTGCTGATGAAGCGCAAAATCACCGCCGCGCCGGTGGTGGATGAGCACGGCAAGCTGTGCGGCGCCATCAACCTGCAGGATTTCTACCAGGCCGGGATTATTTAACCTTTGAGTCCCAGACGTTTCGCCAGCCGGTGCAGGTTGGCGACGTCCATTTCCAGCGCTCGCGCGCACGCCGCCCAGCTGCGGTTATTCTGCTCCAGCGCGCGGGCGATCGTCTGACGCTGAAACGCTTCTGTTGCTTCCCGCAGGTTCTCATGGGCCATTTCCGGCGTGGCAGGCGTAACGAACGAGGCGGTGTCATCCTGCAATCCGAAATGCCGCGCGTGGATCACCACCTCATCTCCCGAACGTGTCGCCCGCGCCAGCACTACGGCGCGGTGAATCGCATGTTCCAGTTCGCGCACGTTTCCCGGCCAGCCGTAGCGCATCAGATGGGCTCGCGCGCCGGGGCTTAATACCACGCGGGAAAGGCCCATTCGTAACCGACATTGCTCGCAGAAAAACCCCGCCAGCAGCACCACATCGTCGCCGCGCTCGCGTAGCGGCGGCACGGTAAGCGGAAACACGCTCAGACGATGGTACAGGTCAGCGCGGAAATTCCCGGCCAACACCTCTTCGCGCAGGTCACGGTTGGTTGCCGCCAGCACACGCACGTTGACTTTCAGGCTGCGATCGTCGCCGACGCGCTGAATATCGCCGTACTGCAGGACGCGCAGCAGTTTGGCCTGAAGCGACAACGACAGTTCGCCAATTTCATCGAGGAACAACGTGCCGTTATCCGCCATTTCGAATTTGCCGCTGCGGTTGCTGATCGCCCCGGTAAACGCCCCTTTGACGTGACCAAACAGCTCACTTTCCGCCACGCTTTCCGGCAGCGCGGCGCAGTTGAGGTACACCAGCGGGTTGACCGCGCGCGGCGAGGCTTCGTGGATGCCCTTCGCCACCAGCTCTTTACCGGTGCCGGTTTCCCCGAAAATCAGCACGTTTAAATCCGAGGCCGCCACAATATCGATCTCTTTTTTTAGCTGCACCATCCCCGGTGACAGCCCAATCATCTCCGTGTGTGCCACCGGTTCAAACGTCGACGGGCTACCGGGAAGGATGTTCTGGCTCTCCAGCTGTTCGATCAGCAGCGCGTTATTCAGCGCACCGGCGGCCAGCGCGGCAATCAGCCGCAGCTCTTCATCGCTAAAGGTGTCGAACTGATCCGGCGACAGGCCGTCGAGGGTTAGTGCCCCAATCAGGTTTTGTCCGGCAAACAGCGGCAGACCGATACAGGCATGAACTTTCAGGCTCTCCTGCCCCGGGATCAGCCCGTCGTAAGGGTCGGGCAAATCACTGTCCGCCGGAAAGCGCACCACGTCACCGGCCCGGGCGATGGTTTCCAGACGCGGATGGCCTTCCAGGGAGAAGCGTCGCCCTAGAACGTCCTGCGCCAGCCCGTCGATAGCCAGCGGAATAAACTGCCGGGCGTCGTAGCGCAGCAGTGCCGACGCATCGCACGCCAGCACGTGGCGCAGCGTCGAAATCAGCCGCTGAAAACGGTCCTGATGACCGATACCGGTTTGCAGTTCAATGGCAATTTTTGCCAGTACGTCCACGGAAAAGCTCATCTGCGCCTCACTGTCATTTTGACCATTCATATTGTCACAATGACCATAAATCAGATAGTCATATTGACTACCCATTACGGATAATAAAATTTAAAAACCATAAAAAACAGCAACATGAAAAACTGGCACGCAACTTGATAAAGGCTAGACATCTTATTTGAAAAACGCCGTATTAATTGAGGTTGCTATGTCTATTCTGGTTAAAAATAACATTCATTGGGTTGGCCAACGTGACTGGGAAGTGCGTGACTTCCACGGAACGGAGTACAAAACGCTGCGCGGCAGCAGCTACAACAGCTATCTCATCCGTGAAGGCAAAAACGTGCTCATCGATACCGTCGATCACAAATTCAGCCGGGAGTTCGTGCAAAATCTGCGCAGCGAAATCGATCTTGCGGATATCGACTACATCATCATTAACCATGCGGAAGAGGATCATGCCGGGGCGCTGACCGAGTTAATGTCCTGCATTCCCGACACCCCGATTTACTGCACCACCAACGCCATCGACTCGATTAACGGCCATCACCACCACCCGGAGTGGAATTTCCACACCGTCAAAACCGGCGACACACTGGATATCGGCAACGGCAAACAGCTGATCTTCGTTGAAACCCCGATGCTGCACTGGCCCGACAGTATGATGACCTACATGACCGGCGATGCGGTGCTGTTCAGCAACGATGCCTTCGGCCAGCACTATTGTGACGAGCGCCTGTTTAACGACGAAGTGGATCAAACTGAGCTATTCGAACAGTGTCAGCGCTACTACGCCAATATCCTGACGCCGTTCAGCCGTCTGGTGACGCCAAAAATCACCGAAATCCTCGGCTTTAACCTGCCCGTGGATATGATTGCCACCTCTCACGGCGTGGTGTGGCGCGAAAACCCCAACCAGATCGTGGAGCTGTACCTCAAATGGGCCGCGGATTACCAGGAAGACCGTATCACGCTTTTCTACGACACCATGTCTAATAATACCCGCATGATGGCGGACGCCATTGCGCAGGGTATTAACGAAGTCGACCCGAACGTGGCGGTGAAAATCTTCAACGTGGCGCGTAGCGATAAAAACGAGATCCTGACCAACGTCTTTCGCTCCAAGGGCGTGCTGGTGGGCACCTCCACGATGAACAACGTGATGATGCCGAAAATTGCGGGCCTTGTGGAAGAGATGACCGGCCTGCGCTTTCGTAATAAACGGGCCAGTGCATTTGGCTCCCACGGCTGGAGCGGCGGCGCAGTAGACCGGCTCTCCACGCGTTTGCAGGATGCCGGTTTTGAGATGTCCATGAGCCTGAAGGCGAAATGGCGTCCGGACATCGACGCGCTTGAATTGTGCCGCCAGCATGGCCGTGACATTGCGCGTCAGTGGGCGCTCGCGCCGCTCCCCGACATGAACGCCAAAAACCCCGCGCCGCAACAAGCCTGCGCCGCAGCGGTCGCTGACGTTGGCCCTCGCATGCAGTGCAGCGTCTGCCAGTGGATTTACGACCCGGCACAGGGCGAGCCGCTGCAGGATGTTGCCCCCGGTACACCCTGGTGCGACGTGCCGGACAATTTCCTCTGCCCGGAATGTTCCCTGGGAAAAGAGGTCTTTGACGAACTGGCGACGGAGGCACAATGAACCACGGTATCGTTATCATCGGCTCGGGCTTTGCCGCCCGCCAGCTGGTGAAAAACATTCGCAAACAAGACGCCAGCGTGCCGTTGACGCTCATTGCCGCCGATAGCATGGACGAGTACAACAAGCCTGATTTAAGCCACGTTATCAGCCAGAATCAGCGAGCCGAAGACCTCACCCGCCAGACCGCAGGGGCGTTCGCGGAACAGTTTAGTCTGCGGTTATTTCCGCACACCTGGATAACCGATATCGACGCCGCCGCCCATGTGGTAAAAGCAAAAGACAAAACCTGGCAGTACGACAAACTGGTGCTGGCGACAGGGGCGTCTGCTTTTGTGCCGCCGGTGGAAGGCCGGGAACTGATGATCACCCTCAACAGCCAGCAGGCGTATCAGGCCAGTGAAACCCTGCTGCGTGACGCGAAGCGGGTGATGATTGTCGGCGCAGGGTTGATTGGCACAGAGCTGGCGATGGATTTTAACCGGGCGGGTAAATCCGTCACCCTGGTCGACCATGCGGCAAGCATTTTGTCGGCGCTGATGCCAGCAGAAGTAAGTAGTCGCTTACAGCATCGTCTGACCGATATGGGCGTACATCTGCTGCTGAAATCCCAGCTGCAAAGCCTGAAGAAAACCGGGAGTGGTATTCATGCAACGCTCGACCGCAGCCGCAGCGTTGAGGTGGATGTGGTGGTTGCCGCCACGGGCCTGCGTCCGGAAACGGCGCTGGCGCATCGCGCCGGCGCGGAAACAGGCCGTGGCGTGAAGGTAGACAGCTACCTACAAACCACGCAGCCCGATATTTACGCCCTGGGTGACTGCGCTGAAATTAACGGACAGGTCCTGCCCTTCCTGCAGCCCATTCAACTGAGCGCCATGTACCTGGCGAAAAACCTGTCTGGCGGCAGTGCGCCACTGAAATTACCCGCCATGCTGGTAAAAGTAAAAACGCCGGCGCTCCCGCTGCACCTGGCAGGCGAAACCGAGCGTCCGGACCTGCACTGGCAACTCACCATTGAACCTCAGGGAATGGTGGCTCGTGGGTGCGACAGCGAAGGACAGATGCGCGCCTTTGTGGTGAGCGAAGACCGGATGAAAGAGGCTTTCGCTCTGCTGAAATCATTACCCGCTTAACGCTGATTCGCCTGCCACGCTAACGTAACCTTTGGATTTTATGGTCCACAGCCCCGATGTCCCGGGGCTTTTTTTTCAACGTCGTTTAGCCAGATAACGACAATGATGTTCAGACGCCGCGTCAGGAACGCACGACAAGCGCATCGTAGCCGCGCCAGCGATAATTGATCATGGAAATCAGCCAGCAGGCAACGAACAGCCCGACCACCACGAACCCGGCGTTACCGAGGTTGTCATTAACTGCGCCAATGCGATCCCAGAAGCCTCCGCTGAGGGCAAACTTATCCATCAACAGACCCAGAGCTTCCAGCCCGCCGATAAACAGCGCCACCACCACGGAGGTACCGGTGATGGTCATGTTGTAGTAAAGCTTGCGCTGCGGCTTGTTAAACGCCCAGCCGTAAGCGCCGACCATCAGCAGATTGTCGAGGGTATCGACCAGCGCCATACCGCTGGCAAACAGCGCCGGGAAGATCATGATGGACCAGACTGACATCCCGTTTGACGCGCTGGCGGCTGAAATCCCAAGCACACCGATTTCCGTCGCGGTATCAAACCCCAGACCAAACAGGAAACCGACCAGGTACATCTGCCAGCTCTTGTTCACCAGGCGGAACGTTGCGCCAAACAGCCAGTTCATGACTCCGCCTGATGCCGGAAGCGTGATGTCGTCACGCGTGACCTGACCGTTCTTCAGCGCCTGAAAATTACGCCACACGCCGCGCAAAATCACCAGATTGACCAGCGCCATCGCCAGCAGAAACGTTGCAGAAACGGCGGTGCCAATCAGGCTGCCGGTTTCATGAAACCATGCCATATTCTTCTGAAACGCCGTGGCGGTGGCCGCAATGGCAATGGAGGCCAGCACCACAATGGTGGAGTGTCCCAGAGAGAACCACGCCCCCACGCCGGATGGGCGTTTACCCTGCTGCATCATCTTACGCGTGACGGTATCAATGGCCGCGATGTGGTCGGCATCCACCGCATGACGGAGTCCATAACACCAGGCCAGCAGGCTGGCGGCCATCAGCGCCGTACTGCCGCTGAAGGTTTGCCATGCCCAGCCCCATGCCAGAAGATTAGCCATTACCAGAGCCAGCAGCAGAAATGCCGCGCGGGGTTCATTGCGTAAGAGTCGTAACATTTTACATCCTTTGTGAACATGACCGGGCGGCAGCAACCACCGCCTGCCCGAAGGAGATAGCGCCGTCACCTGACGGCAGATGATGAGGAAAAAGCAGCGTGAAGTCTGAGAGGTAATGGCGCAGTCGCGCGCGCAGCAGACGGTTATGTAACACGCCGCCGCTGAAGCCTACGGTGGAAAGCCCCAGTCGCCGTGCATGGGAGGTGACAAGCTCCGCCAGCCCTTTCGCCAGCGCATCGTGAAACGCCCATGCCCGCTCGCAGGGTTCCGCCTGCCAGTTCAGCCACTGTTGCCAGAAGCGCGTAAGGTTATCAGCCTGAAGCGTAACCGGATGTTGAACGTCGTGGCACTGCGCGGCCAGCGCTTCAAGCCGGCAGGCGGCCTCACCTTCATAGCTCTGGTTTTCTGACGTGATGCCGAGCGCGCAGGCCACCGCGTCGAACAGACGTCCGCAGGATGAGGCCAGCGGCGCGTTTAAACCGCGCTGAATGGCCGTAGCCAGCAGCGGCCAGTTTTGCCGCTGAACGTCACGCGTTTCCGGGTACTGCTGCCAGTCCGGCACAAACGCCAGGCAGTGGGCGAGTAAATTGCGCCACGGCTGCATGGCAGCCCTGTCCCCGCCCGGCAGCGCAACCGCAGGCAGACCGCCCAGACGTTCGCAGTCGAGATAGTTTACCCGCAGGCACTCCCCGCCCCACAGCGCGCCGTTTTCACCCATGCCGATCCCATCCAGCGTCAGGGCAATGACATCTCCGCCCTCAAGCGGCCAGCCGTTTTCTGCCATGCATGCCGCCGCGTGAGCGTGGTGGTGAAGCACGGTGTCGATCGGCAAAGCCTGGGCTTGCGCCCACTGTCGGGCGTGATAGCCCGGATGGGCGTCGCATACCACGCGCTGCGGCTGAAACGCATAGATCTGCTGCATCATCGACAGCGCCGAACGCCACTGGGCCTCGACACCGTCGTCACTCAGATCGCCAAAGTGCTGACTCAGTACCGCCTGGTTACCGCGCACCAGACAGAAGGTATTTTTCATATCAGCACCGGTGCACACCATCGCCGGGACAGCGCTGAAACCGGCGGGCAGCGTGATGGCATCCGGCACAAAACCGCGCGCGCGACGCAGCATCATACCGTCCTGATCCATCACGGAATCATCCATACGCTGCAGGATGTCGCGGTTGTGCAGCAGGAATCCGTCAGCGATGTCGCCCAGTTCATCCAGTGCCTGCTGGCAGGTGATGGCCGGCGGACGCCCGCTGAGGTTGCCGGAGGTCATCACCAGCGCGCGCTGACAGTCCATCATCAGCACATGCTGTAGCGGGTTAGCGGGCAGCATCAGTCCAACGGTGTCCAGCCCTGGCGCGATCGCGTCAGGAAGCGGAGGACACCATGCTTTTGGCGTGAGCACGATGGGCGCTGCAGGCGAGCGCAGCAGCGTTTGCACTGATTCCGGCACTCCCTCCGCCTGCGGGATCATGACCGCCAGTGGCTTCATCGGGCGCTGTTTGCGCGCCCGCAGGGTTGCCACCGCCTGCGCGTTGGATGCGTCACAGGCAAGGTGAAAACCGCCCAGCCCTTTGATGGCGACAATCCCGCCATGTTTGAGCATGTGGACCGCCGCACTCAGCGCAGACTCGCGGGTGGCAACGGTCTCGCCCGCGCGCCATTCCAGCTCGGGTCCACAATCCGGACAGGCTACCGGCTGCGCGTGAAAACGGCGGTCAGCGGGATTGCGGTACTCGGTTTCACACGGCTCACAGAGGGGAAATGCCGCCATTGACGTGGCCGGGCGGTCATAGGGCATGGCGCGAATGATGGTAAAACGTGGACCGCAATGGGTACAGTTGATAAACGGATAGCGATAACGCCGCGCTCGGGGATCGCGCATTTCAGCCAGGCACGCCGGGCAGGTAGCGGCATCCGGCACAATCTGGGTGTCCATCGCTCCGCCCGCGCTATGGCGAATGGTGAACGCCTGCGGCACCGTTGCCCAGGTGAACGGCTGGCTGTCGACAGCATCGATACGTGCCAGCGGTGGGCAGTCCTGATGCAGCCTCGCGGTAAAGGCCCCCCCATTACCCGCGAGACGCACCAGCACGCCCTCTCCGTCATTACAAACGTCACCCGTCAGCTGTAGCTGATGCGCCAGCTGCCAGACGAAGGGACGAAACCCTACTCCTTGCACCTTGCCGCGCACCCGCAACTGTACGCCGTTATCGCCCATCGCAACTTAAAACAGCAGTGACGATGACGTGTCGAACGCGGCACGACGGCGTTTTTCCGCGCTCATCTGCTCGAGCTTGTCGCGATCCACGCAGACCAGGGCGTGCGTCGGGCAGGCTTCCATACAGGCCGGGCCGGCGTCACGGTGGTAGCAGAGGTCGCATTTATTGGCTTCCGCTTTTTCCGCGCGCACGCTCAGCCCCATGCCGCTGTTGCGCACAACCGGACGCACCACGACTTCCATCGCACCGTACGGGCAGGCAACCACACAGGTTTTGCAGCCGATGCAGCGCTCCTGCATCACATGCACGAATCCTTTCTCACGTTTGATGGCCCCGTTTGGGCAGACGTTAGCGCACGGCGCATCCTCACACTGGCGACAAATAGCGGCCGTGGAGATATTCACGCCTTTAATGACGTGGATCCGCGGTAAAAAGGTATCAGGGGTGAGCGACGCGCAATCCTGCTCCGCCTGATGGGAAACCACACACGCCACTTCACAGGTACGGCAGCCAATGCATTTACTGGCATCGGCCATAATAAAACGGTTCATCTGCTTCTCCAGCATTACAGTCCTGCGCGGAGATATACATAAACCGTGCCAATTATTAACCTGTTGATTTTATGCGATTTATAAAATGACAGCAGGGCTGTCATCGTCACTTCTGACGATGACAGCTGTCGACATCAGCGGTGAGGCCCGTCAATGACCGAGTCACGCAGGATAAGCTCGCCGGAGAAGGTTTGCTGGTACTTAAACTCACCGCCATCCAGCAGGAAGATCAGGCGGCTAATGGTCTCTTTGATCATCTCCGTCACCGGAATGCGCACGCTGGAGAGCGAGGGGACGATGTAGGGGGCGATGGCCACATCGTCAAAGCCAATCACCGACACGGCATCCGGGGTGGCGATCCCGCGCTCATGCAGCTGTTTCATGGCACCAATCGCCATATCGTCATTACTCGCCACCAGCGCCGAGAAGGTTTCACCGCGCGAAAGCAGCTCAGACACCGCCGCCGCACCGCTGGCCGGGTTCCATTTCCCCTGCGCAATCAGCGACGGGCGCAGCGGGATCTGGTGTTGTGCCAGGGCGTCTTTGTAGCCCGAGAGACGCTCAACGCCCGTGGGGGAATCCAGCGAACCGGTGATAAACGCAATCTCCCGGTGCCCTTTCTGAATCAGCTGCGACACGGCGTCCTGGCAGGAGGCTTTATGATCTGACCAGACGCTGTGACTGCTGTTTTTCCGTAAGCGGCGGTTGAGGACCATAATCGGCTGTTCGCATTTCTCAATGATGTCGTCCATCTCATCCACGCTCAGGAAACGCGGGTAAATGATCACCGCGTCACAGCGCATATCGAGCAAATACTGAATGGCCTCGCGCTCTTCATCCGCACTGTGCTTACCGTCCGCCAGGATCAGCTGCCGCCCTTTCTCTTCCGTCATGCGGGCGGCGTGAAAGAGCAGTTCGCTAAAATAGACGCCGTGATAAAGGGTGTTGGTGACCACCAGACCCAGCGTCTGGGTACGTTTGGTCGCCAGATTTCGTGCCAGCAAATTCGGGCGATAGCCGCTCTCTTCAATCGCCTGAAACACCCGGTCTTTGGTCTCCTGGCTGACGTAGCCATTGCCCGACAATACCCTGGAAACCGTCGCTTTCGAAACGCCTGCCCGCTTCGCGACTTCAAGCATCGTGGTCATCGTAATCTTCCGTTTGAAACTACCAGGGCGCAGTGTACTGCACTGCAGAAAAATTGTCGCAGCGGCGATATCACGCTTTTTACCCCTCCAGGTGATCATCATCACGAAATGAAAAAATGTACAAAATGTGATCTTGTTTCATTCAAAGAAACTATTGATGATTGTGTGGAACCGGTTTCCTACATTTCTCACAACGATAACAGGATTACATCCGATGGCCAAAAATTACGCTGCGCTGGCGAATGACATTGTCAGCGCGCTCGGCGGCAGAGACAACATCGTCGCCGTCACCCACTGCATGACGCGACTGCGTTTCGTCCTCAAAGACGAAAGCCTCACCGATGCCCCGCGCCTGAAAAGCATTAACGGCGTGCTCGGCGTGGTCCGCAACGACAACCAGTGCCAGGTGATCATTGGCAACACCGTGTCTCAGGCCTACCGCGAAGTGGTAAGCCTGCTGCCCACCGACCTGCAGCCTGCCGTACCGGAAGGCCCGCAGAAAATGACCCTGCGCCGCATCGGTGCCGGGATCCTCGATGCGCTGATCGGCACCATGTCACCGCTGATCCCGGCGATCATCGGCGGTTCAATGGTCAAACTGCTGGCAATGATCCTGGAGATGACCGGCGCGCTGGAAAAAGGGGCGCCGACGCTCACCCTTCTGACGCTGATTGGCGATGGCGCGTTCTTCTTCCTGCCGCTGATGGTCGCCGCCTCTGCCGCAGTGAAATTCAAAACCAACATGTCGCTGGCGATTGCCATCGCGGGCGTGCTGGTACACCCGGGCTTTATCGAACTGATGGCGAAAGCCGCACAGGGCGAGCACGTTGAATTCGCCTTTATTCCGGTGACGGCAGTGAAATACACCTACACGGTCATCCCGGCGCTGGTGATGACCTGGTGCCTGTCGTACATCGAACGCTGGGTTGATCGTATTACGCCGGCGGTCACGAAAAACTTCCTTAAACCGATGCTGATCGTTCTGATTGCCGCCCCGCTCGCCATTGTGCTGATAGGGCCGCTCGGGATCTGGATCGGGAGCGCGATTTCAGCGCTGGTCTACACTATTCACGGCTATCTGGGCTGGCTCTCCGTGGCCATTATGGGTGCCCTCTGGCCGCTGCTGGTGATGACCGGGATGCACCGCGTATTTACGCCGACGATCATTCAGACCATTGCCGAGACGGGCAAAGAGGGAATGGTTATGCCGTCGGAAATCGGAGCCAACCTGTCGCTCGGCGGTTCATCGCTGGCGGTGGCGTGGAAAACGAAAAACCCGGAACTGCGCCAGACGGCGCTGGCGGCAGCGGCTTCTGCCATCATGGCAGGCATTTCAGAACCTGCCCTCTATGGTGTGGCGGTACGTCTGAAACGCCCGCTGATTGCGAGCCTTATCAGCGGCTTCATCTGCGGGGCAGTGGCTGGCATAGCCGGTCTTGCCAGCCACTCAATGGCGGCGCCGGGGCTGTTTACCAGCGTACAGTTCTTCGATCCGGCCAACCCGATGACCATCGTCTGGGTATTCGGAGTCATGGCGCTGGCGGTTGTGCTCTCGTTTGTTCTGACCCTGATTTTAGGTTTTGAAGATATCCCGGTCGAAGACGAGGCTGAGAAAGCACGCGCCCTGCAGAGCGCTCCGGTTCAGGCCAAAGCAGCACAAGTCTAAATTTATAGCGAGGTAAAGATGTCTGTTTTTCCACAAGGATTTTTATGGGGCGGCGCGCTTGCCGCCAACCAGAGTGAAGGGGCTTACCGTGAAGGCGGCAAAGGGCTGACGACGGTCGATATGATCCCCCACGGCGCGAATCGTCTGGCGGTGAAGGTCGGTAAGGAAAAACGTTTTACGTTGCGTGACGACGAGTTTTACCCGAGCCACGAGGCGATTGATTTTTACCATCGCTACAAAGAAGACATCGCCCTGATGGCGGAGATGGGCTTTACGGTATTTCGTACCTCAATTGCCTGGAGCCGCCTCTACCCGAACGGCGATGAGCCACTGCCCAATAAAGAGGGGATTGCCTTCTACCGCGCAGTGTTCGAAGAGTGCAAAAAATACAACATCGAACCGTTGGTCACCCTGTGCCATTTCGACGTACCGATGCATCTGGTCACGGAGTATGGATCCTGGCGCAACCGCAAGATGGTCGATTTCTTCGCCCGCTATGCCCGTACCTGTTTCGAAGAATTTAACGGTCTGGTGAAGTACTGGCTCACCTTCAACGAAATCAACATCATGCTGCACAGCCCGTTCTCCGGCGCGGGTCTGGTGTTTGAAGAGGGTGAGAACGAAGATCAGGTGAAATATCAGGCCGCGCATCACGAACTGGTGGCAAGCGCCCTGGCGACCAAAATCGCCCATGAGGTGAACCCGGAAAACCAGGTCGGCTGTATGCTGGCCGGCGGCAACTTCTACCCCTACTCCTGCAAACCGGAAGACGTGTGGATGGCGCTGGAGAAGGACCGCGAAAACCTGTTCTTTATCGACGTGCAGGCGCGCGGCAGCTACCCGGCCTATTCTGCCCGCGTGTTCCGCGAAAAAGGGGTGGTGATTGTCAAAGACCCTGGCGACGATGAACTGCTGAAAAACACCGTCGATTTTGTGTCGTTCAGCTATTACGCCTCGCGCTGCGCGTCGGCGGACATGAACGCCAGTAATACCAATGCGGCGAATATCGTGAAATCCCTGCGCAACCCGCACATCCAGGTCAGCGAATGGGGCTGGGGTATCGACCCACTGGGGCTGCGCATCACCATGAACATGATGTACGACCGCTATCAGAAGCCGCTGTTCCTGGTGGAAAACGGCCTCGGCGCGAAAGACGTCATGGATGAACACGGTGAGATTAATGACGACTACCGTATCAGCTACCTGCGCGAACATATTCGTGCGATGGGCGATGCCATAGAAGACGGTGTGCCGCTGATGGGCTACACCACCTGGGGCTGCATTGACCTGGTGGCCGCATCCACGGGCGAGATGAGCAAACGCTACGGGTTTGTCTATGTTGACCGCGATGACGCGGGCAACGGTACGCTGGACAGAACGCGTAAGAAATCGTTCTGGTGGTATAAGAAGGTCATTGCAAGTAACGGCGCGGATCTGGCGTAGGCTGTTGCTCTCTCCTCCGCCCTCTCCCACAGGATGCGGACGAGGAGGTGTCCAGGCCGGGTGGAAGCTACCACCACCCGGCACTGCTCACAGTCGGGAAAAACCGCCGTCCCCACGCCATCCGGCAAGCCGGGAGTAAACCTCTTCGACGGCCTCTTTCACCGGCGGCGTCATCGGATAATAAAACCCAACGATGTCCGGCTGAATGCCCAGAAACAATACCTCACCCACGTCGTCTTTAATCTGATCGACCAGATAGTTCAGCGGCATATTGTGGGTGGTCATCATAAACATCTCGGCGATGTCATCCGGATCAATCAGGCGGGTTTCCCCCGGATTAAGTCCCATATCGGTTGCATCCACAATCAGCAGCCTGTCCGGGTGCAGCTCACGGATCGCCACCACATCGTTTTCCGGCGCGCTGCCGCCGTCAATAACCACCCATTCACCCTGCGGATGCGCGGCACACATTTGTGCAAGCAGCGGGCCCGCGCCGTCGTCGCCCATCATGCTGTTGCCGACACACAGTAAAACATCAGTCACGTAATCTCCTCACCATCAGGTAAATGGCACTCTCCTGATGAATATCATGCAGCATGCTGAGCAAAATTTTGCTCCAGGCCTGCTGCTGTGGGGTTTGCACGCTCAGCGCGGCGTCGAAAGCACTGGCGAGCATCGCAATGTGGTTGGCGTCGATAACGATCTCACCGTACTTCGGCACGCCTTCCATTTTGCGGCGCGCCGTACTGCCCTCCTCCAGCGTGGCGATCCACGCCAGATAGTCAGGCCACGGGCAGCTTAATGCCGTTTCGAGACAATCTATCACCCCGAGGTGATGCCCAATGGCCAGGCTGTAATAGACCACCTGCTGCGCCGCATCCGGCGTGGCATCGTTCTCATCAATAAACTTACGGCTCAGCTGACTGAACACCACCGTTTCACTCATCGGATACGCGCCTCTTCCACCACCTGATTCAGGTTCGCGACGATCTCATTAAGACGGGGATCGTTTTCCGCCTCCAGCCAGCGCGTGACCTGATGATCGCCCTGGCTCAGCAGACGCAGATAATCGTCGGCAATCTGGCGACCATAGCGATACCCCGCGAGCCGGCGCGCCGTGCGATCGACCTTCACGCGCAGCGGCTGCACCATATCCGGGTGCAGAATTGCGGCAGCCTGGTTGTCGCGCTCACCCGGTTCACGGGCATGTATTTTCTGCTCCAGCAGCCCGAGCGCCATGGCAAAACCGTACAGCGTGGCCGCAGGCGTTGGCGGACAACCGGGAATGTAGACATCCACCGGAACAATTTTATCGGTGCCGCCCCAGACGCAGTACAGGTCATGGAAGATGCCGCCACTGTTGCCGCAGGCACCGTAAGAGATACAAATTTTTGGATCCGGTGCGGACTGCCAGGCACGCAATGCTGGCGATCTCATGGCACGGGTAACGGCACCGGTAAACAGCAAAATGTCCGCATGACGCGGCGAAGGCACCACTTTAATACCGAAGCGTTCGGCGTCGAACAGGGGCGACAGCGTGGCAAAGATCTCAATCTCACAGCCGTTGCAGCCGCCGCAGTCCACGCGGTACACATAGGCCGAACGTTTAATGTTTTTCAGCAGCGAGGCCTTCATGCTGGCGATGGATTCCTCCACCGTCATCGGCACCGGAATGCCGTTAGCGTCGCGTGGGCCGATCAGGTTTTCCATCAGCTGGCCTCTCTCATATGACGGGTAATATCGATGCGGTCCGACGGCAGCAGGCATTTCTGCCGTTTGCAGTCCGGGCAGGTTTCAAAGCTTTCGCGATGATGCTCCGCGCGGGCATCACCGTTGTGCTGCAACAGCGCGATGGCGTAGTCGATCTCTTTTTGTACGGCAAACGGGCGTTTGCAGACACGGCAGTTGCACAGCGCGAAACGCGACTGCTGCAGAAAATCCTCTTTCTTCCAGACCGCCAGCTCGTACTCCTGCGAAAGACGGATCGCCACCGTCGGGCAAACCTCCTCGCAGCGGCCGCAGAAAATGCAGCGCCCGAGGTTGAACTGCCAGGCCAGCTCGCCCGTTTTCAGATCGGTTTCCACCGTCAGGGCATTTGACGGGCAGGCGTTAACGCAGGCAGCACAACCGATGCACTGTTGCGGGTTGTGCTCCGGCTTGCCGCGAAAGTTTTTATCGACCGGCATCGGCTCCAGCGGATAGCGACTGGTCACCGTCCCGGTTTTGATCACTTTTTTGATGAAGGTAAACATGTTGACTCCTGCTTATGTGCTGCCTGTGCTCCGCACCCCGGATCTCTCATCAAAAAGAGGGTCAGGGTGAGGGCATCAGCCTGCACAAAATCCCCTATTTCAGCGGCGAGTTCTTACGCTCGATGCTGTAGCGCTCCAGCTCTTTGTACGGCACTACCTGGCTTTTCTTCTTGCGCACATCCACCACCGTCATGCGGTCGGTGCAGGAGTAGCACGGATCGAGGCTGCCAATGATCAGCGGCGCATCGGATACCGTATTGCCGCGCAGCATGTAGCGCAGGGTTGGCCAGTTGGCGTAGGTTGCCGCACGGCAGCGCCAGCGGTAGAGCTTCTGGTTGTCACCGGTCATGCTCCAGTGGATATCGTCTCCACGCGGGGCTTCGGCAAACCCCAGCGCGAAGCGGTTTGGAATGTAGGTGAAGCCCTCAACCATCAGCGGACCGCCCGGCAGATTATCCAGACCGAAGTCGATCATGTTCAGCGCGGTGAAGACCTCGTTGATACGCACCTTCAGACGCGAAATAACGTCGCAGCCCTGCTCGCTGTGCACGGTCATAGGCAGCAGGCCGTAGCCGACGAACGGATGATCGGCGCGGGTATCGCGGGCGTGGCCGCTGGCGCGAACCATGGGGCCAACGTTACTGAAATCGCGGGCAATTTGCGGATCCAGTCGGCCAATACCGACGGTACGCTGCTCAATGTTCGGCGTGCTGAGCAGCATATCCACCAGCTCCTGAACGTCGCGACGCATCTGCTGCGCCAGCTGGCGGGTCTGGATCATGTCATCTTTCAGTAGCTCGCGACGAATCCCGCCGATCAGGTTCAGACCGTATGTTTTACGCGCCCCGGTCAGGATCTCCGCCATCTTCATGGAGGCTTCACGTACGCGGAAAAACTGCATAAAGCCGGAGTCAAAACCGACAAAGTGACAGGCCAGACCGAGGTTCAGCAGGTGCGAGTGCAGACGCTCCACTTCCAGCAGGATGGCGCGGATCATCTGCGCGCGTTCCGGCACCACAATCCCCATGCCGTTCTCCACCGAGGTGGTGTAGGCGGTACTGTGGGCAAACCCGCAGATGCCGCACACGCGGTCAGAGAGGAACGTCACTTCGTTATATCCCATCCGGGTTTCCGCCAGCTTTTCCATCCCGCGATGGACGTAGAACAGGCGGTAGTCGGCATCAATAATATTCTCGCCGTCGACAAACAGGCGGAAGTGGCCCGGCTCGTCAGACGTGACGTGCAGCGGGCCTATCGGCACCACATTGTTCTTTTTGCTGCCGAGCTCATTGATGAACGCGTAAGTCTCGCTGTCGGTGGTCGGGGCCGGACGCTGACGGTAATCCATGCTGTCTTTACGCAGGGGATAGAGTTCGTCTGGCCAGTCGTCCGGCAGCACCAGACGGCGCTCATCCGGAAGCCCAACCGGGACCAGACCATACATATCGCGCACTTCACGCTCGCCCCAGACGGCGGCGGGCACGCGCGGGGTGACAGACGGGTATTCCGGTTTGTTGGGATCCACTTCGACACGCACGGTGAGCCAGCACTTCTCGCCCTGCTCCATCGACATCACGTAGTAAACCGCATAGTTTCCGCACAGCTGACGCTCGTCGTTGCCGAACAACACCGACAGCCAGCCACCCTGCTGGTAGTAGAGAAACTCCACCACTTCCGGCAGGTAGTTCACTTTCACGGTCACCGTTATCTGGTCTTTGGTTTGCCAGGACTCCTCCAGCACCACGCCCGGGAAGGCCTGGTGCAACGCGGCGAGATACTGCTGACCTTTCTTTTCTTCAGACATAAAAACTCTCTTTAATCACGCCACCAGCAAGGAGACGAACGCTAAAAATGCAAAACCAAAACCGGCCCAGGTGATGCGCGACGTCGCCACAAAACGCAGACGCGCCATGCTGTTCTCAAACAGGGCAATCACCAGCACGCCGACAAGTAGCTTGAGCGCGGCAACGACCACCGCCAGCACCAGGCCGGCCGCGGAAAAGTGCGTCATCTGCCCCCACGGGAAGAAGACACCGACAAACATCTGCAGCACCACCAGCTGTTTGAGGCTGATGCCCCATTTCAGCACCGCAAAGCCGTAACCGCTGTACTCGGTCAACGGACCTTCCTGCAGCTCCTGCTCCGCTTCCGCGAGGTCGAACGGCAGTTTGCCCATCTCGATAAACGTCGCGAAAGCGCAGGCGCAGAGCGCCAAAAGCAACGGAAGGGAACGGTCCACGGGCCAGTGATACACGGTATGAGTGATAAAGCTGATATGGGTTGACCCCGCGACCTGCGCAGCGACCCACAGGCCGAGCAGCAGGATCGGCTCAACCAGCACGCCGAGCATGGCCTCGCGGCTGGCACCAATCCCGGTAAACGGGCTGCCGGTATCGAGGCCGGCAATCGCGAAGAAGAAACGCGCGATAGCGAAGAGGTAGATAAGCGTAATGAGATCGCCCAGCACCGGCAGCGGCGATCCGACGGTGACGACCGGTAACGCCGTGGCGATGGTGAGCATGACGCCAGCCAGCACAAACGGTGTCAGGCGAAAGACCCATCCTGCCGCGTCCGGGGAAACGCTCTGACGTCCCATCAGCTTGAACAAATCACGGTACTCCTGGAGTACACCAGGCCCGCGACGGTTATGCATCCGGGCACGCGCCACGCGGCTCACCCCGGAGAGCAACGGCGCCATGGCAAATAGCACCAGCGCCTGAAGTATTGCCAGTAACAGACTCATGTCAGGCTCCTCGTGAAATCACAATCACAACCAGTACCGCCAGCTCGATCAACGCCAGTCGGCGGAACAGCACGGGCACGGCAGCGCTCTGCCAGCCCGGCACCCACCCCACCGGGTTAAGCCAGTCCCGCAGTTTCAGCACCGCGGCAAAGTTCTCTTTGACCGGCATGGCAAAGCCGTGCGCTGTGATCACCATGGATTGCTCGTGTGCGTAACCGCAAGCCCAGGCGGTACCGCGTGCGCGGGAGGAGAGACGGTCGCGTCTGAAGAACAGCATCAGCATGAACGGCAGCAGCGGCGCGGCAATCAGCAGCAGCGCAATCATCGGCTGGGACACCGTGGTATGCGCCGTGGTGAGCGGCAGAGGAATGGCGTTACCCAGCAGCGGCAGAAGCCACGGGGCGGCCACCCCGCCCGCGATGCAGCACAGCGCCAGCGCGACAACGCTCGCCCCCATCAATGCCGGTGCACAGCAGGCGTTTTCGGCCTCACGCGTGCGCGGTGCACCCAGGAAGGTCACGCCGTAAACTTTAGCCATACACATCACCGCCAGCGCACCGGTTATCGCCAGCCCAACCGCCAGCAGCGGGCCGAGCAACCGGGCGATAAACACTTCGCTCTGACCGAGTGCGAAGAAGGACTGATAGATAACCCACTCACCGGCAAAGCCGTTCAGCGGCGGCAGCGCAGCCATTGCCATCAGCCCCACCAGCATGCACAGAGAGATAACGGGCATTTTTTTGCCGATGCCGCCGAGTTTTTCGATATCGCGATGACCGGTGCGGAACCAGACGCTACCTGCCCCGAGGAACAGGGTGCTTTTAAACAGGCTGTGGTTGATCAGGTGATACAGGCCGCCAATAAAGCCGGCCGCAATCAGCGCCGGTTGATTGAGCGCCAGCCCGGTAACCCCTGCGCCAATACCCAGCAGGATAATGCCGATGTTCTCAAGGGTGTGGTACGCCAGCAGTCGCTGGATATTGTGCTCCATCAGGGCGTACAGGCCGCCGACGAAGGCAGTGATCATCCCGGCGACCAGCACAACAACGCCCCACCACAGCGGTGGCTGCCCACCGGTGAGCGTTATCGTCAGAATGCCGAACAGACCAACCTTCATGACAACCGTCGAGAAGAGCGCTGCGGCAGGCGCGGAGGCATGTGCATGTGCCTGTGGCACCCAGCCGTGCAGCGGGATAATCCCGGCCAGCAGGCCAAAGCCGATCACGCCAAGGAGCCAGACATCATTCCCCAGCGACTGACCGTTAAGGGCGGAGAAGTCCAGCGTGCCGAAGCGCTGCCACACCAGCCAGCAGGCCAGTGCCAGCAGCAACGTGCCAAGACGCCCCAGCGCAAACCACAGTTTGCCGGAGGTGCTACAGCCCGTAAGGAACACACCGCACAGCGCCATGATCTCGGCCATCACCACCAGCGCGCCGAGGTTGCTGGCAGTCACGGTACAGACCGCCGCGGCCATCAGCAGATTGACCAGCAGACCGTTGGGCTGAGTGTGCTGATGGCGGTGCCAGTCAATATTAAACAGGCTGATAAACACGCCGCACAGACCAAAGGTCACCAGCCAGATGGCATTCAGCGGCGTAATTTCAACGGTGTGCCGTATCAGCGGCATTACCGCTTCGACGGATTGTCCGCCTGTTAACACGAGGCCACCGGCCACCAGCGTCATCACGCTGCCAACCGCCCCGCCGATGCCGGCTATCCAGCCGCTCAGGGTTTTATGGAAAGAGAAGATCAAGGCCAACACAGCGGCGGCGGCAAAATAGGCCACCGCGCTGGTAATCATCATCACCGCGTTCATTTCGCCCCCTCGTTCAGCGCCTGAAGCAGAGAAAGATCGCCGAAATCACTGTTAATGGTCAGCTCACGCTTACGTTTACTGGTGCGAACGATGTCGCGAATATTGACCAGAATCAGCGCCTTCGTCGGGCAGGTGCGCACACAAGCCGGCCCTTGTTCATCAAAGCTGCACAGGTCGCATTTGACCGCAACGGCACGCACGCCGGGAACCCAGTCAAGCAGCGTGCTCACCTTCGCCGGCGCAGGTGGCGCTGGCGGCGCTTTCGGGGAGTTGGCATTCGCCGGGATATGCAGCGGACGGCTGCCGGAAAATTCAATCGCACCGAACGGGCAGGCAATGCCGCACAGTTTGCAGCTCACGCACAGACTTTCATTCAGCTGCACCGCCCCCTCGACACGGGTGATGGCATTAACAGGACAGACTCCCGCGCAGGGGGCATCTTCACAGTGGTGGCAGAGCTGCGGCGCAGACTCTTTTTCATTACGCATGACGCGCAGGCGCGGCATGGACTGTAGCCCGTGCTGACGGTGCGTTTCCGAACAGGCCGCCTCACAGGTTCGACAGCCAATACAGACCGTCGAGTCAGCAATTACAAAACGGTTCACCGGGTCATCCTCTGGTGATAGTCATTTTTGACGAAAAACTGTCTTGTCGACACTTCTCGACACGCAATGGTCAGGCCACGTTCGCTGAGGGATTTCCATCCATCAGCTGTTTCAGGTTGACCGGGAGATCGTGTTCAACAGCGGCGTACAGGCCGTTATAAACCGGCGCGATTTTTTCCAGATAGTGCTCCAGCACCTGCTGGCGATCGCGGTTACTGACGTGACCATCGACCATCCCGTCGGCCATCAGCTGCGCCTTCGCAATACACTGTTTTTCACCTTCTTTTGTTTCGACGTAGTACTCGATGGTGTGGCTGTTGAAGGTGTCTGCCAGGGTGACGTTTATCGTGAAATGGCCGAAGAGCACAAAGCGCATATCCCCCTGCGCTGCACAGCTCATGGCGTGGTGAAGACGGGCTTTTGACAGGGTGATGCCCTGAACCAGAGAGTTGCAGTAAAGGTGCCACTGCTCCTGTAACTGCTGATGGCGCTGCGCAATGTAATCCGCTTTTTCGCTAATTTCCCAAATAGTCATAAAAGGTATCCGGTTAATGGAGATAGCGGCTGTTAAGCAGATTCCATGCCAGTTTTTAACAGATTGATTTTTAACTATTTTAATCAAAAGAAGCGTGTCAATCGCGCCGTGTCGACGTGTCATTTCGACAGCATTGACATCGTCACGCCTTAACAAAAATCAAGCTGGCACCGTTATTGCATTATCGGGGCAATTCATTGAGGAGGCGTCATGCACGAAATCACCCTCTGCCAGCGGGCCGTCGAGTTAATTGAACAGCAGGCGCGGGCAAACAATGCAAAACGCGTCACCGGCGTCTGGCTACAGGTCGGGGCCTTTTCCTGCGTTGAAACCAGCGCCCTGACCTTCTGCTTTGAGCTGGTGTGCCGCGGCACGCTGGCGGAAGGCTGTGAACTGCATATTGAAGAACAGCAGGCGGAGTGCTGGTGCGCGCAGTGTCAGCAATACGTCACTCTGCTTTCATCGAAGGTTCAGCGCTGTCCGCAGTGCCAGAGCAGCGAGCTTCGCATCGTGGCGGATGACGGCATGCAGATCCAACGTCTCGAAATCGAGAAGGAGTAAAATATGTGTAGTACCTGCGGTTGCGCTGAAGGCAACCTGTATATAGAAGGGGATGAACACCGTCCTCACGCCGCGTTTCGCTCCGCACCCTTTTCACCTGCCCCTCGTCCTGCAGCGGCATTAACCGGTATCACCTTCGCCCCCCAACACTCCGCTGCGGGCGACCTGCATTACGGGCATGGCGTCGCCGGTACCCACGCGCCGGGGATCAGCCAGCGTCAGATGCTGGAGGTGGAAATCAACGTTCTGGATAAAAACAACCAGATTGCAGCACGCAACCGCGCCCGCTTTGCCACGCGTAAACAGCTGGTCCTGAACCTGGTCTCCAGCCCCGGCTCCGGCAAAACCACGCTGCTGACACAAACGCTCTACCGCCTGAACGGACGCATCTCCTGTGCGGTGATCGAAGGCGATCAGCAGACGGTGAACGACGCCGCGCGTATACGCGAAACCGGCACGCCCGCCATTCAGGTTAATACGGGTAAAGGCTGCCATCTGGATGCACAAATGATTGCCGACGCCACGCCTCGCTTGCCGCTGGCGGACAACGGCATCCTGTTTATTGAGAACGTGGGCAACCTGGTCTGTCCGGCCAGCTTCGATCTCGGTGAGCGACATAAGGTCGCGGTGCTCTCGGTGACCGAAGGTGAAGACAAGCCGCTTAAATATCCGCATATGTTTGCCGCCGCTTCGCTGATGTTGCTGAACAAAGTTGACCTGCTGCCGTACCTGAATTTCGACGTGGATAAATGCATGGCCTATGCCCGTGAAGTGAACCCGGATATTGACATCATGCTGGTGTCCGCCACCCGCGGCGACGGGATGGACGCCTGGCTGAACTGGCTGGAGAGCGAACGATGTGCATAGGCGTCCCCGGACAAATTCACGCCATTGACGGGAATCAGGCCCGCGTTGAGGTGTGTGGCATATTGCGTGACGTCGACCTGACGCTTGTCGGCAGCACCGACGAAACCGGCGCCTCACGCCTTGGTCAGTGGGTGCTGGTGCACGTGGGGTTTGCCATGAGCATCATCAACGAAGCGGAGGCCCGCGACACGCTTGATGCCCTTCAGAATATGTTCGACGTGGAGCCGGACGTCGGGGCATTGCTGTACGGCGAGGAGCGGTAAACCATGCGCTACGTTGATGAATATCGCGCGCCTGAGCAGGTGATGCAGCTGATTGAACATCTGAAAACACGGGCGGCACGGCTGAGCTATACCGCCGAAAAGCCGCTGCGTATTATGGAAGTCTGCGGCGGGCACACGCATGCCATCTTTAAATTTGGCCTCGACCAGCTTCTGCCGGAAAACATCGAGTTTATCCATGGCCCCGGCTGCCCGGTGTGCGTCCTGCCGATGGGACGCATCGACGCCTGCCTTGAGATAGCCCACCAGCCTGACGTGATTTTCTGTACCTTTGGCGATGCGATGCGCGTGCCGGGCAAAAACGGCTCGCTGCTGCAGGCAAAAGCCCGGGGCGCGGATATCAGGATCGTGTACTCGCCGATGGATGCCCTGACGCTGGCCACCCATAACCCCGGCCGCAAAGTCGTCTTTTTCGGGCTTGGTTTTGAAACCACCATGCCCGCCACGGCCATCACGCTGCAGCAGGCCAAAGCCCGCAACATTGATAACTTTTTCTTTTTTTGCCAGCACATTACGCTCATCCCGACGTTACGCAGCCTGCTTGAAGAGCCGGACAACGGAATTGACGCTTTTCTGGCGCCGGGCCATGTCAGCATGGTTATCGGTACGGCGGCCTACGGCTTTATCGCTGAACAATTCGAACGGCCTTTAGTGGTGGCTGGTTTCGAACCTCTTGATCTACTGCAAGGCGTGACCATGCTGGTTGAGCAGAAAATAGCAGCCCAGAGTGCAGTAGAAAATCAGTACCGCCGTGTCGTCCCCGACAGTGGAAATGTGGTGGCCCAGCAGGCGATAGCCGAGGTATTTAGCGTCGAGGGCGACAGCGAATGGCGTGGTCTGGGGCTGATTGCAGAGTCCGGCGTGCGCCTGACGCCAGCCTACCGGTCGTTTGACGCCGAAGCCCACTTCCGCCCGCAGCCGCAACAGGTGTGTGACGACCCGCGGGCCCGCTGTGGCGAAGTGCTCACCGGTAAATGCAAACCCCATCACTGCCCGTTATTTGGCAACACCTGTAACCCGCAAACGGCTTTTGGCGCGCTGATGGTCTCTTCCGAAGGGGCGTGTGCCGCGTGGTATCAGTATCGCAATCAGGAGTCTGAAGCATGAATACGGTTGAAATGGCACACGGCAGCGGCGGCCTGGCGATGCAGCAGCTGATTAACCGTCTGTTTATGGACGCGTTTGATAACCCCTGGCTGGCGGAGCAGGAGGATCAGGCCCGCATTGACCTCTCCACCCTGACCGCGCAGGGCGACAGGCTGGCCTTTTCCACCGACAGCTACGTGATTGACCCGCTGTTCTTCCCGGGCGGCGATATCGGCAAGCTCGCGGTCTGCGGCACGGCAAACGACGTGGCCGTCAGCGGCGCTGTTCCGCGCTTTCTCTCCTGCGGCTTTATCCTTGAAGAGGGGCTGCCGATGGAGACGCTCTCTGCGGTCGTCAGCAGCATGGCGCACACGGCACGCGAGGCGGGTATCGCCATCGTCACCGGCGACACCAAAGTGGTCCAGCGTGGCGCAGCCGACAAACTGTTCATCAATACCGCCGGCATGGGGGCGATCCCTGCCGACATTCACTGGGGCGCGCAGCAGCTTGCCGTCGGCGACGTGCTGATCGTCAGCGGATCGCTGGGCTGCCACGGGGCGACGATCCTGAACCTGCGTGAAGGCCTGGGGCTGGACGGAGAATTACGCAGTGATTGCGCGGTACTGACCCCGCTTATCCAGACCCTGCGTTCCCTTCCAGGCGTGAAAGCCCTGCGTGATGCGACCCGCGGCGGGGTTAACGCCGTGGTACATGAGTTCGCGGCGCGCTGCGGTCTGGGTATCGAACTCACTGAACGCGCGCTGCCCGTTAAGCCTGCCGTTCGCGGCTTGTGCGAACTCCTCGGGCTCGACCCGCTAAACTTTGCAAATGAAGGCAAGCTGGTCATTGGCGTGGAGCGCGCGGCGGCCGAATCCGTACTTGAACAGCTGCGGGCACATCCTTTCGGGAAAGAGGCCGCGCTGATTGGTGAAGTGGTTGAGCGCAAAGGGGTGCGCCTGACCGGGTTGTATGGCGTCAAGCGGACGCTGGATCTGCCGCACGCGGAACCTTTACCCCGCATTTGCTAGAACCGCGCCAAAAGCGGTCAGCACTGACTTTCTCTTTTTTGCCAGTTTCTATTGGAAAGCAATATGCCGTATACACCGATGAGCGATCTTGGACAGCAGGGCCTGTTTGACATTACGCGCACACTTTTACAGCAGCCCGATCTTGGCGCGCTGAGCGATGCCCTCACGCGGCTGGTCAGGCAATCAGCGCTGGCAGACAGCGCCGCAATTGTGCTCTGGCATAGCGCAAGCCATCGCGCGAGCTACTATTCAACGCGCGACAATGGCAAAGCGTTTGAGTACGAGGATGAAACCTACCTCGCTCATGGTCCTGTCCGGCGTATTCTTTCCCGCCCGGAGGTGCTGCACTGCAATTTTGAGGAATTCCGCGAAGCATGGCCGATGCTGGCGCAGAGTCAGTTATACCCGCCTTTCGGCCACTACAGCCTGCTGCCACTGGCGGTGGAAGGGCATATCTTCGGCGGCTGCGAGTTTATTCGTCACACCGACCAGCCGTGGAGCGAGGCGGAATACGAGCGTCTGCACACCTTCACCCAGATTGTGGCCGTGGTCGCAGAGCAAATTCAAAGCCGCGTCACCAATAATGTGGATTACGACCTGCTGAGCCGCGAACGTGACAATTTCCGGATCCTGGTGGCCATCACCAACGCGGTGCTTTCGCGCCTCGATATGGATGAGCTGGTCAGCGAAGTCTCAAAAGAGATCCACCACTATTTCAAAATCGACGCCATCAGTATTGCGCTCCGGGGGCACCGGAAAGGCAAGCTGAACATCTACTCCACCCACTATCTTGATGAGGCAAACCCCGCCCACGAACAGAGTGAAGTGGATGAGGCGGGCACGCTCTCTGAGCGGGTATTTAAAAGCAAAGAGATCCTGCTGCTCAACCTCAACGAGCAGGATGCGCTCGCGCCTTATGAGCGGATGCTGTTTAACACCTGGGGGAATAAAATCCAGACGCTGTGCCTGCTGCCGCTGATGTCCGGCAATACTATGCTTGGTGTCCTGAAGCTGGCGCAGTGTGAAGAGGGCGTCTTTACCACCGCCAACCTGAAACTGTTGCGCCAGATTGCCGAGCGTATCTCCATCGCACTGGATAACGCGCTGGCCTATCAGGAGATCCACCGTCTGAAAGAACGGCTGGTGGATGAAAACCTGGCGCTGACGGAACAGCTCAATAACGTGGACAGCGAGTTTGGCGAAATCATCGGCCGCAGCGATGCCATGTACAGCGTGCTGAAACAGGTGGAGATGGTGGCGCAAAGTGACAGTACGGTGCTGATCCTCGGTGAAACCGGCACCGGTAAAGAGCTGATTGCCCGTGCGATCCACAACCTCAGCAACCGTAACAGCCGCCGCATGGTGAAGATGAACTGCGCCGCTATGCCCGCAGGCCTGCTGGAAAGTGATCTCTTTGGCCACGAACGCGGCGCGTTTACCGGTGCCAGCAGCCAGCGCCTGGGCCGTTTCGAGCTGGCGGACAAAAGCTCGTTGTTCCTTGATGAAGTGGGCGACATGCCTCTGGAGCTGCAGCCCAAACTGCTTCGCGTCCTGCAAGAGCAGGAGTTTGAACGTCTTGGCAGTAACAAACTTATCCAGACTGACGTGCGGCTCATTGCCGCCACCAACCGCGACCTGAAAAAAATGGTCGCCGACCGCGAGTTTCGAAGCGACCTCTATTATCGCCTGAACGTCTTCCCAATCTGCCTGCCGCCCCTGCGTGAACGGCCGGAAGATATCCCTCTGCTGGTCAAAGCGTTTACCGCCAAAATAGCCCGCCGGATGGGCCGCAACATCGACAGTATCCCCGCCGAGACGCTACGTACCCTCTCCTCGATGGAGTGGCCGGGTAACGTCCGTGAACTGGAAAACGTCATTGAGCGCGCGGTATTGCTGACGCGCGGTAACGTACTGCAACTCTCCCTGCCCGAAGTTTCCCTGCCCGAAACCCCGGTTACAGCCACCGACGTGGCGCAGGAAGGTGAAGACGAATATCAGCTGATCATGCGCGTGCTGAAAGAGACTAACGGTGTCGTGGCCGGACCGAAAGGTGCCGCCCAGCGACTGGGGCTAAAACGCACCACGCTGCTCTCGCGCATGAAACGTCTCGGGATTGATAAAGAGAGCCTGATGTAGCGTCATTATGGCTGAGATCCCGCATGCAGGCGTTGGGATACGGTTGTCAGCGAAGCGCCTGAACGGTTACTTTTTCGGGCGATACTTTTCCGGTAATTCCGGTACCGGGCGACGGTCATCCATCAGGTGGCGTACCGTCAGAATGGGATGACGCCATAACATGCGTGGGCCAGCCCAGCGCATCACCTGCTTCATCTCTTCGCGCCTGGCAGGCTGATAGCAGTGAACGGGGCACTGTTTACAGGCGGGTTTTTCCTCACCAAAAACGCATTTATCCAGGCGCTTATTGGCATACGCTTTCAGCGCCTGATAATGCCCCTCTTCCTGCGAAGCCTGGGGACACTGTGTTTCATACAGCGCGATCATTTTCGCGATCGTCGCTTTCTCACGTGTAATGCGTTTTCCGGACATAACGGCTCACCAGATAATAAAGTGCATTTATAATACGCCTTTCAGATACTGATTTCAGGTGTTGCATTCTGTTTTCTGAAGGCTGATTCCAGTATTAAGCCCACACCTGCAGTAAATCACTGGTATTTTATACAGCATCAGGAATGACCCTTGTCCACGTTGTCCGGAGGCCGTATGCACGAGATCGCTATCACCAAATCCTATCGTCATTTGAAAGTGGGGTATTTCAGAAAGCGTCATGAAGACCGTAACACCAAGATACCCAAACGCTACAGCGTGCATGCGGCGCTGAGCTTAAAGGGCGACTGGCTTGAAAAAGCGGGGTTTACCACCCATTCGCAGGTCAGAGTGGGGGTTGAGCATGGAAAAATTGTCATTGAGTTAGTGCAGGAAGGCACCTCGTAAAGCCGCGACATTTTTCTGCGCCGTACCTTTTTTTCATGCGACAATAGAAGGAACTAACGGCCACTGAGCCGCCCAAAGCGTATTATTTTCAAAGAAATGGACATCATAACTCCATGAGCACAATCGACAATTTCGACGCACATACGCCGATGATGCAGCAGTACCTGAAGCTGAAAGCACAGCATCCGGAAATCTTGCTGTTCTACCGTATGGGCGATTTTTACGAGCTATTTTATGACGATGCCAGACGTGCGTCGCAGCTGCTCGACATCTCGCTGACCCGGCGTGGCGCATCTGCAGGCGAGCCCATTCCCATGGCCGGTATTCCGCATCACGCGGTAGAAAACTACCTTGCGAAACTGGTGAATCAGGGTGAGTCAGTCGCCATCTGCGAACAGATCGGCGATCCGGCAACCTCAAAAGGGCCGGTTGAGCGCAAAGTCGTGCGCATCGTCACGCCTGGTACGATCAGCGACGAAGCCCTGCTGCAGGAGCGCCAGGATAACCTGCTGGCGGCACTGTGGCAGGACGGCAAAGGTTTCGGTTATGCGACGCTGGATATCAGCTCCGGACGTTTTCGTCTGAGCGAACCGGCAGATCGTGAAACGATGGCGGCTGAATTGCAGCGCACGAACCCGGCAGAACTGCTCTATGCCGAAGATTTTACCGAGATGGCGCTGATTGAAGGCCGCCGCGGTCTGCGCCGTCGTCCGCTGTGGGAGTTCGAAATTGATACCGCGCGCCAGCAGTTGAATCTGCAGTTTGGCACCCGCGATCTGATTGGCTTTGGTGTGGAAAACGCCCCGCGCGGACTGTGTGCCGCGGGTTGCCTGCTGCAGTACGTCAAAGATACCCAGCGCACCACCCTGCCGCATATCCGCTCGATCACGATGGAGCGTCAGCAGGACAGCATCATTATGGATGCCGCGACGCGTCGAAATCTGGAGATCACCCAGAATCTGGCCGGAGGCGTGGAAAACACCCTCGCTTCCGTCCTCGACAGCACGGTGACGCCGATGGGCAGCCGTATGTTAAAACGCTGGCTGCATATGCCCATTCGCGATACCGACACGCTTACCTGTCGTCAGCAGACGATTGCCGCGTTGCAGGATCGCTACAGTGAACTGCAGCCCGTGCTGCGTCAGGTCGGCGATCTGGAACGTATTCTTGCGCGTCTGGCACTGCGTACGGCACGTCCGCGCGACCTCGCCCGCATGCGTCATGCCTTCCAGCAGTTGCCGGAATTGCGCAGCCTGCTCGCCGATGTGGATAGCGCGCCGGTGCAGAAACTGCGTGAAACCATGGGTGAATTTAGCGAGCTGCGCGAGCTGCTCGAACGCGCCATTATTGACGCCCCTCCGGTTCTGGTGCGTGACGGCGGCGTAA
Organism: Enterobacter cloacae complex sp. FDA-CDC-AR_0132; assembly: GCF_003010695.1. Classification (NCBI taxonomy): domain Bacteria; kingdom Pseudomonadati; phylum Pseudomonadota; class Gammaproteobacteria; order Enterobacterales; family Enterobacteriaceae; genus Enterobacter; species Enterobacter cloacae complex sp. FDA-CDC-AR_0132. Next base: position 622,216 of record NZ_CP027618.1, read on the forward strand.
TTGCCCCGGGGTACAACGAAGAGCTGGATGAATGGCGTGCGCTGGCCGACGGTGCCACGGACTACCTGGATAAGCTGGAAATTCGCGAGCGCGAACGCCTTGGGCTCGATACCCTCAAAGTGGGCTATAACGCGGTTCACGGTTACTACATTCAGATCAGCCGTGGACAAAGCCATCTGGCCCCCATCCACTACGTGCGCCGCCAGACGCTGAAAAACGCTGAGCGTTACATTATCCCTGAACTGAAAGAGTACGAGGACAAAGTTCTCACCTCGAAAGGCAAGGCGCTGGCGCTGGAGAAACAGCTGTATGAAGAGCTGTTCGACATGCTGATGCCGCACCTTGCAGACCTGCAGTCAAGCGCCAGCGCACTGGCAGAGCTGGACGTGCTGGTCAACCTGGCAGAACGCGCTGAAACGCTGAACTACACCTGCCCGACCTTTACCGATAAACCCGGTATTCGCATCACCGAAGGCCGTCATCCGGTTGTGGAACGGGTGCTGAACGAGCCGTTCATCGCCAACCCGCTAAGCCTGTCGCCGCAGAGAAGAATGCTGATCATTACCGGTCCAAACATGGGCGGTAAAAGTACCTATATGCGCCAGACGGCGCTTATCGCTCTGCTCGCCTATATCGGCAGCTACGTTCCTGCGCAAAAAGTGGAGATTGGCCCTATCGACCGTATATTTACCCGTGTCGGGGCAGCGGACGATCTGGCCAGCGGCCGCTCAACCTTTATGGTGGAGATGACCGAAACCGCCAATATTCTGCATAACGCGACCGAATACAGCCTGGTATTGATGGATGAAGTCGGGCGCGGAACATCAACCTATGATGGTCTGTCACTGGCATGGGCCTGCGCTGAAAACCTTGCCAATAAGATCAAGGCAATGACGCTGTTCGCAACCCACTATTTCGAGCTGACACAGTTGCCAGAAAAGATGGAAGGCGTGGCAAACGTCCACCTCGATGCGCTGGAACATGGCGATACCATCGCCTTTATGCACACCGTACAGGATGGTGCCGCGAGCAAGAGTTATGGCCTGGCCGTGGCCGCGCTGGCGGGGGTTCCAAAAGAGGTGATCAAACGTGCGCGCCAGAAATTGCGTGAGCTGGAGAGCCTGTCACCGAATGCCGCGGCCACGCAGATTGATGGTACGCAAATGTCGTTGCTAGCCCCGGCAGAAGAGACGTCACCGGCCGTTGAGGCGCTGGAAAATCTCGATCCGGACTCGCTCACGCCGCGTCAGGCGCTGGAGTGGATTTATCGCCTGAAAAGCCTGGTGTAGTCTGCACCCGGTGGCGCAATGCTTACCGGGTCTGCCGGGAAGTAGCGGTATCTGAAACACACAGGCCGGGTAAGGCGAAACCGCCACCCGGCTTTTTTTAGCGCTTATCGTCGGCCAGTAACGGCGGGATCGTCGGCACCTGTGGTGCGTCATCGATATCCTTCTGCGTCATGCGAAACGCTTGCGGATAATGATCGCGGTGGGTCCGGCGTAGCGGCTCCGTGTCACGCCAGGTATACAGACAATGCTGGCACTGATAGACAGTCCAGACCCCTTTCACCGGTGATGTTGCCATCACCTCAATATGCTCATCAGCACAACGTGGACATATCATCTTTTCCTCCTTATTGGCGTGCAGCCAGCATCGCGGTCAGTTTTTCAGCCCAGGCTTTGGTTTCAGGTAAATCCTGTACCGGCTGGCTGAAGTGGCCCCGGTTGTCGGGTGCAACAGGCGTGGTGGCATCAATAATCAGTTTGTCGGTAATGCCTGCCGGGCTGGAGCCCGGGTCCAGTTCAAGCACCGACATATTCGACAACTGCACCAGATCGCCCGCCGGGTTCACCTTCGAGGACAGCGCCCACATCACCTGCGGCAGGTTGAACGGGTCAACGTCTTCATCCACCATAATCACCATCTTCACGTAGCCCAGGCCGTGCGGCGTGGTCATAGCACGTAAGCCGACTGCGCGGGCAAAGCCACCGTAGCGTTTTTTGGTGGAGATAATCGCCAGCAAACCGTGGGTATACATGGCATTGACCGCCTGCACTTCCGGAAATTCTGCTTTCAGCTGCTGGTAGAGCGGTACACAGGTAGCCGGGCCCATCAGGTAGTCAATTTCGGTCCACGGCATGCCGAGGTAGAGGGATTCAAAAATGGGTTTTGTGCGGTAAGACACTTTATCAATACGCACCACCGTCATGTTACGGCCACCAGAGTAGTGCCCGGTAAACTCACCAAAGGGTCCTTCGATTTCGCGCTTGCGGCCTTCAATCACCCCTTCCAGAATGACTTCAGATCCCCACGGTACATCAAAGCCGGTCAGCGGTGCCGTCGCAATGGGATAGGGGCTTTCGCGCAGCGCACCGGCCATCTCATACTCAGATTGATCGTATTTCAGCGGCGTCGCGCCCATAAGTGTAATAATCGGATCATTGCCAAGCGTAATCGCGACCGGCAGATCTTCACCGCGCTCTTCCGCTTTATGCAAATGCAGGGCGATATCGTGCATCGGAACCGGTTGCAGACCCAGCTTGCGTTTTCCCTTCACTTCCATACGATAGATACCGACGTTCTGCTTGCCGAAGTTATCCGCATCAAGCGGATCGCGCGAAACGACGCACGCTTTGTCGAGGTAAAAACCGCCGTCACCGTCGTTCAGACGGAACAGCGGCAGGATGTCGAAAAGGTTAATGTCTTCACCCTCCACCGTATTTTGAGCCCAGGCGGGATCTGCACGGCGCTCTGGCGTGACGGGGAATTTATCCCAGCGGCGAATAAACTCATCAATCTGTTTTTTGACGGGGGTGTTCGCGGGCAGTCCCATAGAAATGGCGTGATTCTGCCATGAACCAATGGTGTTCATTACCACCCGGGCATCGGTAAACCCGCGAATATTATCGAACCACAGCGCCGGTGCGCCGTCACCAATACGGCCTGTGGCATTGGCTGCCGCGGCCAGGTCCGGTTCTGCATTCACCTCTTCTTCAATTTTCAGCAGTTGCCCTTGCTCATCGAGCGCCTGCAGGAAGCTTCTCAAATCATCAAATGCCATCTTTATTCTCCTGTGAAAAATGTTTTGCTTCCCGCAACCCGTTCCAGCGGCGCGCTTTTTTGTGCTCCAGACCAAACTGGTCGAGCACGCGGGTCACAATGTGATGGGTGATATCGTCGGCGGTCTGCGGGTGGTTGTAATACGCGGGCATCGGCGGCACCATTGCCACGCCCATACGGGACAGTGTGAGCATATTCTCGAGATGAATGGTGCTGAGCGGGGTTTCACGAGGAACCAGCACCAGTTTGCGCCCCTCTTTCAGCACCACATCTGCCGCACGGCCCACCAGTCCTTCGGCGTAGCCTACGCGAATGCCTGCCAGGGTTTTCATACTGCAGGGAATGATGATCATGCCGTCGGTGCGAAACGAGCCGGATGAGATAGTGGCAGCCTGATCGGCCGGGCTGTGGACAACATCGGCCAGCGCAGCCACATCCTGTGCGGTGTAGGGTGTCTCCAGCTCAATGGTGGTTTTTGCCCATTTCGACATGACCAGATGGGTCTCCACCTCCGGCATGTTACGTAATGCCTGCAGCAACGCTACGCCCAGCGGCGCTCCCGTTGCGCCCGTCATTCCAACTATCAATCTCATTCAGCACCTCAATTAATTCGTTCGCATACGAACATATTAAATACGTTACTCCCGGATCCTGTTTCTGACAATATTGTTCGTACACGATCACATTAATTGCTAAAAATTGCCGCGTTAAAATCCTGGGCAAGAGCGGCTATCATAGGGAGAGAATTTTTCGTCGGAGTGTTCATGGAACTGAGACAAGAGGCGTTTCACCTGTTACGCCAGCTTTTTCAACAGCATACTGCCCGTTGGCAACATGCATTGCCGGAACTGACCAAACCGCAGTACGCGGTATTGCGATCCATTGCCGAAAACCCGGGGATTGAGCAAGTTGCTCTGACAGAAGTGGCGGTCAGCACAAAGGCGACGCTCGCGGAGATGCTGAGCCGCATGGAGGCGCGTGGACTGGTAAAACGCGAGCACGATCCGGCGGACAAGCGTCGTCGTTTCGTCTTCCTGACGCCGGAAGGTGAAGCGCTGCTTGCCAGCTGTAAACCGATCGGCAATGACGTGGACGAGGCGTTTTTAGGGCGGCTGAGCAACGACGAGCGGGCGCAATTCTCCGCACTCGTCAAAAAAATGATGCGCGACTAGTTAACCCGGGTGCGCATAAAGTCGATAAAGGTGCGCACTTTCGCAGGCACATGCGGGGCATCGGGATAAACCGCATAGATGCCCTGCCGCGCAAAGGTATATTCCGGTAAAACCGACACCAGCTTGCCGTCATCAAGCGCATGGCGCACCAGCCACTCCGGCAACAGCGCCACGCCACATCCCGCGAGCGCAAAGGCCATCAGCGCCTGAGCACTGTCCGCAAACAAACGCGGTGCTTTTTTAATTTCCAGCGTGGCGGGCTCACCGCAGGCATCGTTCACCTGCCAGCGCAGCGGCGAGGCTAAGCGCTCATGAATAATCCAGTCAGCTTTCGCCAGCTGTTCAAGCGATTCTACAGGATGGTTACGCAGCCAGCCGGGCGTCGCTACGGGGAAAATAGTGAACTGCGTTATCAGTGCCGCGTGGTAGCGTGAATCGGCAAGGGTTCCCAGCCGGATGGCGACATCGAAGCGCTCTGAAATCAAATCGGCATGCAGTGAAGACGAAACGTGACGCACGCGAAGGTCCGGGTGTTGCTGGCTAAACTCAGCCAGTAACGGGACCACAACCTGCGAGCCGTACTCCGGTGTGGTGGTGATCCGCAACTCCCCCGTGAGACCTGCGTGGTTTGCACGGACGTCGTCCTTCAGGCGTTCCGCGTCCTTTAAAAGCGCGACGCTCCGTTGATGGAAAAGCCTCCCTGCCTCGGTTAACGTCAGTCGGCGGGTGGAACGCAGCAACAGGGTGACACCCAGTTCATCTTCCAGCTGGCGGATATTGAAGCTGACCACCGCTTTTGTCAGCCCCATTGCCTCTGCTGCGGCGGTGAAACTGCCGGTATCTGCGACGGCGACAAACATCGCGGTACGCTGCAAATTAATCATGGTCAGCCCTATTACTGTCAAAAATTTTTTGACAGTATATCGCGCTTTATAACGTTTATCCGTACCTCCCTGCCCGATACGATACGCCCCTCACTGGAGGTGCCGCCATGTCGTATCGCAGCAAAGTCGCCGTTGTCTATCTGCTGGGCTTTTTTCTTGATTTAATTAATATGTTTATCGCCAGCGTCGCTTTCCCGGCAATGGCTCAGGCGTTCAACACCACGCCCTCATCGCTTGCCTGGGTCAGTAACGGCTATATTGCCGGTCTGACACTCGTCATCCCCTTCAGCACCCTGCTGACGTGCAGGCTCGGGCCGAAGCATGTCATTCTGCTTTCGCTTTTTCTCTTTAGCGCCGCCTCCGTTGCGGCAGGTTTGTCGTCCTCACTTGAGAGCCTGATTGCCTGGCGAGTGCTGCAGGGCATGGGAGGGGGTTTACTGATCCCGGTCGGACAGGCGCTGACCTGGCAACAGTTTAAACCCCATGAGCGTGCCAGGCTCTCCTCAGCGGTCATGCTGGTTGCATTGCTTGCGCCTGCATGCTCACCCGCCGTGGGGGGAGTGCTGGTTCAGGCACTCAGCTGGCGATGGATATTTTTTGCCACAACGCCTGTCACCGCCGTGACGTTTTTCCTGGCCTGCGTGTGGCTTAAGAATGAGAGGCCCCCCGTGAAAGCGAGCAGGCTGTTAAACCTGCCCCTGCTGGCCGACCCGCTGCTGCGTTTTTCCATGCTTGTCTATTTGTGCGTACCCGGCATGTTTATTGGGGTGAACGTCACGGGGATGTATTATCTTCAGAGCGAGGCGCACATGACACCTGCCGCAACGGGGATGCTGATGCTGCCATGGTCTCTGGCCTCGTTTATGGCGATCACCGCGACCGGACGTTATTTTAACCGCGTGGGTCCCCGGCCTCTCATTGTCGTGGGTTGCCTGTTACAGGCGCTGGGCGTTTTACTGCTGCTTAACGTCAGCCCGACTACCACAGTGTTGTTGCCTGGCGCCGCGTTTACGTTAATGGGCGCGGGCGGCAGTCTTTGCAGCAGTACGGCGCAAAGCAGCGCATTTTTAACGACGGCGCGCGACGATATGCCTGACGCCAGCGCGCTATGGAATCTTAATCGTCAGATCAGTTTTTTTACCGGGGCATTCCTGCTCTCGCAGGTGCTGAACCTGACACTGGCGTTTTTCACGCCGCTCGCCGCATGGCACGGGATGTTTAGTGTTGCTGCGGCCATCACATTACTGCCCGTCGTGTACGTCTTTCGTCTTAACAACACGCAGGTGCTTTCAGAGGTGCAACAGGAGAAACCATGACCCATTTCGAACAGGACATTATCGACGTTCACGTTATGCTGGAGAACTGGTTGGGTAAGGGCGAAGGGGATGTTGACGCCCTGCTTGCCCACTTTCAGCCGGATTTTATGATGCTCACCCCAGGTGGCGTCCATTTTGACTATAACGCGCTTGTCGGTTTCCTGGACCTTCAGCGCGGCAGCCGTCCTGGTCTGGAGATTGTTCTTGATGAGATAACGACGCTACAGACGTGGGCCAACGGCGCAGTGCTTCACTACCGGGAAACGCAAACTCGCCCGGATCAGCCCGTCAATGTACGCTGGTCAACCGCCGTGCTCAATCAGAAGGATGGCAAGATAACGTGGCGTTTGCTGCACGAAACGGCACAACCGTAACGCAAAAGAAAAAGGCCCGTCTCACGACGGGCCTTTTTTGATGAAAGATTGCTTATTCGCGGAACAGCGCTTCGATATTCAGACCTTGTCCCTGCAGGATTTCACGCAGGCGACGCAGACCTTCAACCTGAATCTGACGAACACGTTCACGGGTCAGGCCAATTTCGCGGCCGACGTCTTCCAGTGTTGCAGCTTCATACCCCAGTAAACCGAAACGACGTGCCAGCACTTCACGCTGTTTGGCGTTCAGTTCGAACAGCCATTTGACGATGCTCTGTTTCATGTCATCGTCCTGCGTGGTGTCTTCCGGACCGTTGTCTTTTTCATCGGCCAGGATGTCCAGCAGCGCTTTTTCGGAGTCGCCACCCAACGGGGTGTCAACGGAGGTAATGCGCTCGTTGAGACGCAGCATACGGCTTACGTCATCAACCGGTTTATCAAGTTGTTCGGCGATCTCTTCCGCGCTTGGCTCGTGGTCCAGTTTATGGGACAACTCGCGCGCAGTACGCAGATAGACGTTCAACTCTTTGACGATGTGAATCGGCAGGCGAATCGTACGGGTTTGGTTCATAATCGCCCGTTCGATGGTCTGACGAATCCACCAGGTCGCGTAGGTTGAGAAACGGAACCCGCGTTCCGGGTCAAACTTCTCAACTGCGCGGATGAGACCTAAGTTGCCCTCTTCAATCAGATCCAGCAGAGCCAGACCTCGATTGCCGTAACGACGGGCAATTTTCACGACCAGACGCAAGTTACTTTCAATCATGCGACGGCGCGAGGCAACATCACCACGCAAAGCACGACGTGCGAAATAGACTTCTTCTTCGGCCGTTAACAGTGGGGAGTAACCAATCTCCCCAAGGTAAAGCTGAGTCGCGTCCAGTACACGCTGTGTGGCGCCCTGCGATAACAGCTCTTCTTCAGCCAAATCGTTATCACTGGGTTCCTCTTCTACTAAGGCTTTTTCATCAAAAGCCTCTGCTCCGTTCTCATCAAATTCCGCATCTTCATTTAAATCATGAACTTTCAGCGTATTCTGACTCATAAGGTGGCTCCTACCCGTGATCCCTGAACGAGACACCCTGGCTGGCATGCCCCGTCAACTTATCGCTGCGGCAAATACTGCAGCGGGTTTACGGATTTCCCCTTGTAACGAATTTCAAAATGCAAGCGTGTAGAACTGGTGCCGGTGCTACCCATGGTAGCGATTTTTTGCCCCGCCTTAACTTCTTGTTGTTCCCGGACCAGCATTGTGTCGTTATGGGCGTAGGCACTCAGGTAATCATCGTTATGTTTGATGATAATAAGATTACCGTAACCGCGCAGAGCGTTACCGGCATATACCACACGACCGTCTGCGGTCGCGATAATAGCCTGTCCCTTATTCCCTGCGATATCGATCCCTTTATTTCCTCCCTCGGAGGAAGAGAAGTTTTCGATAACCTTGCCGTCAGTTGGCCAGCGCCATGCAGAAATTGGCGAACTGGAGGTCATACTGCTGGCAGTCGGTTCAGTAGAGCTAACCACAGGTGCCGTAGTCGGTGCTGTGACAACAGTCGCAGTCCCTTTATTATTCGGCAACATTTTGTTAGCAGTCTGATCACCTGAATCCTCAGAATACGTAATTACCGGTTGTGAAGCAACCACCGTGGTGGATTTTTGTGCAGGCTTAACGCTGTTATTTTGCGCAGTGACATCGGCCGCTGAAACGGTGTTGCCAGGCGTGAGCGGCGTACCCGTCGCATTGCCCACCTGGAGCGTCTGGCCGACTTCCAGACCATACGGGGCCTGGACGTTATTACGCTGCGCCAGGTCACGGAAATCGTTCCCGGTGATCCACGCAATATAGAACAGCGTGTCGCCTCGTTTTACGGTATAGGTGCTCCCACCGGTATAGCTACCTTTCGGAATGTTCCCATACTGGCGGTTATACACTATGCGGCCATTTTGAGTCTGCACAGGGTGTTCCACTGGCTGAACCTGTGTTGGCTGCGTAACAGGAGGCTGCATTGGCTGAATGGGCGGATTTTGTTGTGCCGCAGCAGTGCCCATTTTAGGCGGAGGCGTGATCAACATTCCGCTGGACGTGTTACCCGAGCTGCTGGATCCCCCCACGGAACTGACGGGCGCAGGTGCATTATTAGAACTTGTACAGCCTGCCAGCCAGAGCGAAACCAGTGATAATGCCGCAACACGGCTGATGGTGAATTTAGGGCTTCCCGCGCTCATTTATCCCCCAGGAATGTGTTAACTACCAGTGACTTAAAATTTACCGTGATGACACGAATCTTTCGCGCCACACCATACGCTGAATTTGCCTTAATAACCCTGGATAATTCTGAGTCTCAGGCCAATTCCCCCTTTACCAGAGGAACAAAGCGCACGGCTTCCACGGTATCGATAATAAACTCGCCGCCACGCCGACGAACGCGCTTCAGGAGCTGTTGCTCGTCCCCGACAGGCAGAACAAGAATGCCGCCTTCATCCAGCTGCGATAACAGAGCAGCGGGAATTTCAGGTGGAGCAGCCGTCACGATGATCGCGTCAAACGGGGCGCGTGCCTGCCAACCCTGCCATCCATCACCGTGTCGTGTCGAAACGTTATGTAAATCAAGTTGTTTCAGGCGACGACGCGCCTGCCACTGCAAACCTTTAATACGCTCAACGGAGCAAACATGGTGCACCAGATGCGCCAGGATCGCGGTTTGGTACCCCGACCCGGTGCCAATTTCCAGCACGCGCGAATGGGGCGTGAGCTCCAGCAGCTCCGTCATACGCGCCACCATGTAAGGCTGTGAAATCGTCTGACCCTGCCCGATAGGCAGCGCCACGTTTTCCCACGCTTTGTGTTCAAACGCCTCGTCTACAAATTTCTCACGCGGCACCTGGGCGAGCGCGTCGAGCACATGCTCGTCGCGGATCCCCTGAGCGCGTAGCTGTTCCAGAAGAGTTTGTACACGTTTGCTTACCATTGCGCGTTCACTCCTGCGCGATCCAGCCAACCCGACACCACATCATGCGCACTATACGCGGTTAAATCTACATGCAGCGGCGTAACCGAGACATATCCTTCATCAACGGCGGCAAAGTCGGTATCCGGTCCGGCGTCACACTTGTCGCCAGGAGGACCAATCCAGTAAAGCGTATTGCCACGCGGATCCTGCTGCGGGATCACCTGGTCAGCCGGGTGTCGGCTTCCGCAACGCGTTACGCGAATGCCTTTGATTTCACTCAGCGGCAGATCCGGCACGTTAATATTGAGGATGCGCCCGGTACGCAGCGGCTCGCGATTGAGCGCCCGCAGGAGAGAACAGGTCACCGCTGCCGCCGTGTCGTAGTGCGTGTGGCCGTTTAACGAAACGGCCAGTGCAGGGAACCCCAGATGGCGCCCTTCCATGGCGGCGGCCACGGTTCCGGAGTAAATCACATCGTCGCCAAGATTGGGCCCGGCGTTAATACCGGAGACGACGATGTCCGGGCGCGGGCGCATCAGCGCGTTCACGCCCAGAAAAACGCAGTCGGTCGGCGTGCCCATCTGGACGGCGATATCACCATTTTCAAAGGTAAAGGTGCGAAGCGACGACTCCAGCGTCAGAGAGTTAGACGCTCCACTGCGGTTACGATCGGGTGCCACGACCTGCACTTCCGCAAATTCGCGAAGGTGTTTCGCCAGGGTCTGTATACCCGGCGCATGGATCCCGTCATCGTTACTCAGCAATATTCGCATAATCACCCGACGTGTTGATAAGTTCCCTGACAACACTGGTGGCAAAGCTACCTGCCGGCAGCCAGAAGCGTAACTCGACGGTTACGTCGTCCCACCAGTTCCAGCTCAACTGTTGCGGATAGAGCAGCATCGCACGGCGTGCCGCCTCGACTTTTTCCCGCACCAGCAGTGTTTGTAATGCCTGCATATCAGCGACGGCAGACTGCTCAGCAGCCAGCGCATCGCCCTGCGTACCCCAGTCGCCCGTGCCGGGCAAAGCTGCGGTAATCATCAGCGTTTGAGTATCCACGCGCGACTGCACATCGGCCATTTCTTCAGCCGTTGCCACAAACCAGCTCCCGCGTCCCGCTAATTGTAGCGCATCGCCGACAACAACTTGATTCGCGTCCGGTTTTTTCAGCCGTTCGCTCACAATCTGATTAAACAACGCACTGCGGGCCGCCGACAACCAAAAACTGCGTTTATTCCTGTCGCGGACCGGGGCATCGCTTTGCGCCCAGCGCAGTGCGCCGAGCAGGTTGCTGCCGCCGATACCAAAGCGCTGTGTGCCAAAATAGTTTGGTACGCCGCACGCGTTGATAGCGTTCAGGCGTTTTTCCACATCGTCACGGTCCGAAATCTCACGCAGTACCAGCGTAAAATGGTTGCCCTTCAACGCGCCCAGACGCAGTTTGCGCTTATGGCGCGCGTATTCCAGTACCTTACAGCCCTCAAGCTCAAATTTGCTTAAATCAGGCATCGTATTACCCGGCACGCGCGCGCAGAGCCACTGTTCGGTGACGGCGTGTTTATCTTTCTGCCCGGCAAAGCTCACTTCGCGGGCATGAATTTTGAGGAATTTTGCCAGCGCATCGGCCACAAAACGGGTATTGCAGCCATTTTTCAGAATGCGTACCAGGATATGTTCGCCTTCGCCATCCGGTGCGAATCCCAGGTCTTCCACCACAACAAAATCTTCAGGGCTGGCTTTCAGCAGCCCGTTCCCCTGCGGTTTACCGTGCAGCCAGGTCAGGTTGTCGAAGTCCGTCATTGGCTTGCCTTCACCAGCAGCGCCACGGCCTCACAGGCAATCCCTTCACCACGACCGGTAAAGCCCAGTTTCTCTGTCGTCGTCGCTTTGACGTTAACATCATCCATGTGGCAACCGAGATCTTCTGCAATGAACACGCGCATTTGCGGGATATGCGGCAGCATTTTGGGGGCTTGAGCGATGATCGTCACATCCACGTTGCCGAGGGCGTAGCCTTTCGCCTGAATACGACGCCAGGCTTCACGCAGCAGCGCACGGCTGTCCGCACCTTTGAAGGCCGGGTCAGTGTCCGGGAACAGTTTACCGATATCGCCCAGTGCCGCAGCACCCAGCAATGCATCGGTCAGGGCATGTAATGCTACGTCGCCATCAGAATGCGCAAGCAGCCCTTTTTCATAAGGAATGCGTACGCCGCCAATGATAATTGGGCCTTCTCCGCCAAAGGCGTGTACATCAAAACCGTGTCCAATTCGCATTATGCCTTCTCCTGATGGGTCGAACGGGTAAGATAAAATTCCGCGAGCTGTAAATCTTCCGGACGCGTCACTTTTATATTATCAGCGCGTCCTTCAACCAGCTCAGGATGGAAACCGCAATACTCCAGCGCCGAGGCTTCGTCCGTGATGGTCGCACCTTCTTTAAGCGCACGCATTAAGCAGTCGTGGAGTAATTCTCGGGGGAAAAATTGGGGGGTCAGCGCGTGCCATAAATCGACGCGCTCAACGGTGTGCGCGATAGCCTGCTTGCCCGGCTCAGCGCGCTTCATGGTGTCGCGTACCGGGGCGGCAAGAATACCACCTACCCGGCTGGTTTCGCTAAGCGCCAGCAGGCGCGCAAGGTCATCCTGATGCAGGCACGGACGGGCAGCGTCATGGACCAGAACCCATGGTGCCTCACCGGCGGCCTGAATGCCCGCCAGCACGGAATCGGCACGCTCGGCGCCGCCGTCAACAACGGTAATCTGCGGATGATTTGCCAGCGGTAACTGCGCGAAACGCGCATCACCCGGGCTGATAGCGATAATCACGCGCGTCACCCGCGGATGCGCCAGCAGCGCCGCCACGGAGTGTTCGAGGATCGTTTTATCGCCAATAGAGAGGTATTGCTTGGGACATTCTGTCTGCATGCGCCGGCCAAAACCCGCAGCCGGCACCACGGCGCATACGTCCGAAAAAGTTACTGCCATGTCGTAATCCTGGGCCTGATTATCGATTGTTTTGTGCTGAGCCCTGATTGCGTTTAGACGCATCCGGAACCAGACGATAAAAAGTTTCGCCCGGCTTAGTCATACTGAGTTCATTGCGTGCGCGTTCCTCAATCGCCTCTTGCCCGCCATTGAGGTCATCAATTTCAGCAAAGAGTTGATCGTTTCGCGCCTTAAGTTTGGCGTTTGTTGCCTGCTGAGCCGCGACGTCATCGCTTACCCGGCTATAGTCGTGCAGTCCGTTTTTACCGAACCACAGCGAATATTGCAGCCAGATCAGCAAAGCCAGCAACAGCAGCGTTAGTTTACCCATCCTGCCCCCTGAAAAACGGCATCATCATCCCAAAACGCCCCCAGATCTCTTTGCCGGGGTAACAGAGATGCCGCAACATCGCGGGCAAATGTACCACATTTTTTCCGCAGAATCGCCTTGCTCAATATCGTCACACAGTTGTTTACGGTTTGAATTATGGCTGAAGTTAGCCCATGAGCCACAAAAATAACAGACCAAACATCAGAACCACCGTCACAATCGTGACCACGGTACTGTAAAGGAGTTTGCCATTAAGCAGCGAGTGCAGCGCAATACCGACGACAACCGCCACAGGCATCAGCGCCAGGAAGAAAGGCCAGGTATAGAGAAAGAAGAACAGCGTATTACCGCCGTAGATAAGAAAAGGGATGCCCAGGGCCAGCAACCACGAGACGAAGCCGACTATGGCCCCAGGAAAGGACCAGGTCGTCTCGTCGTCGGTCGCTAACGGCTCCGACCCGGTGGTAATAATGTAGTTCTCACTGTTGCGCATAGCTGATCCTGTGACCGTGACTCATCGTTCGGGAAGACAGCTCCCGAACGATACCGTCTCAGGATCTGATAATATCGTCCCGTCTGAGCAGGTCTAATAATTGGCTTACTAAATTTGTTACCAATTGTTGACCTTCCAGGTGAATTTCAGGCGATTCAGGCGCTTCGTACACTGAGTCAATGCCGGTGAAGTTTCGCAGCTCTCCCGCACGCGCTTTCTTATATAGCCCTTTGGGATCGCGCGCTTCGCAAATTTCCAGCGGCGTATCAACAAACACTTCGATAAAGCGATCCTGCCCGACGCGCTCGCGCACCATCTGGCGTTCGGCACGATGCGGTGAGATAAACGCGGTCAGTACCACTAACCCGGCATCCGCCATCAGGCTGGCCACTTCCCCCACCCTGCGAATATTCTCTTTACGATCGCCGTCGCTGAAGCCCAAATCGCTGCACAGGCCGTGGCGCACATTGTCGCCATCCAGCAGGTAGGTACTGACCCCCTGCTGGTGTAGCGCCTCTTCCAGCGCGCCCGCTACCGTGGATTTACCAGAGCCGGATAGCCCGGTAAACCACAGTACCACACCACGATGACCGTGAAGTTTCTCGCGCTGCGCGACGGTGACCGGATGAGGATGCCAGACGACGTTCTCATCATGGGCGGCCATTACTTGCCTCCCAGCAGATCGCGCGCACCCCAGTGCGGGAAGTGCTTACGCACCAGCGCATTCAGCTCCAGCTCAAAAGCGCTGAACTCAGAGGCTACCGTAGCTTGTTCATTTGGCTCACGCACCATACCGGCACCCACGGTCACGTTGGAGAGGCGATCGATAAAGATCAGCCCACCCGTTACCGGGTTCTGCTGGTAGGGATCCAGCACCAGCGGCTCGTCAAAGGTCACGTCGACCAGACCAATGCCGTTCAGCGGCAGCTCGGTGACGTCGCGCTGGGTCAGGTTATTGATGTCCACCTGGAACTGGATACCGTCCACGCGGGCACGGGTTTTCTTACCCGCGATTTTAATGTCGTAGCTCTGACCAGCGGTCAGCGGTTGTTCAGCCATCCACACCACATCAACGGAAGCCCCCTGCACCGCTGCCAGCGTCTCCTGAGCGTCCACCAGCAGATCGCCGCGGCTGATATCAATTTCATCTTTCAATACCAGCGTGACCGCTTCACCCGCACCGGCTTGCGGCAGATCGCCATCAAAGGTGACGATACGGCTGATGGTGGATTCCACACCAGACGGCAGAACTTTAACGCGCTGCCCGACCGCCACGGTGCCCGACGCGAGAGTGCCGGAGAAACCGCGGAAATCAAGGTTAGGACGGTTAACGTACTGAACCGGGAAGCGCATCGGCTGGGTGTCGACCACGCGCTGGATCTCCACGGTTTCCAGCACTTCGAGCAGCGTCGGGCCGCTATACCACGGCATGTTGGCGCTCTGGGAAGCCACGTTGTCGCCTTCCAGCGCAGAGAGCGGCACAAAGCGAATATCCAGGTTACCCGGCAGCTGTTCAGCAAACGTCAGGTAACTCTGGCGGATCTCATCAAACTTCTCTTCGCTGAAGTTCACCAGATCCATTTTGTTGACCGCCACCACCAGGTGTTTGATCCCCAGCAACGTGGAGATAAAGCTGTGGCGACGAGTCTGATCCAGTACCCCTTTACGGGCGTCAATCAGCAGGATCGCCAGTTCACAGGTAGACGCACCGGTCGCCATGTTACGGGTGTACTGCTCGTGCCCCGGGGTGTCGGCAATAATAAATTTGCGCTTCTCGGTGGAGAAATAGCGATACGCCACATCAATGGTGATGCCCTGCTCGCGCTCGGCCTGCAGGCCGTCCACCAGCAGCGCCAGGTCGAGTTTCTCGCCCTGGGTACCATGACGTTTACTGTCATTGTGCAGGGAAGAGAGCTGATCTTCGTAAATCTGTCGCGTATCGTGCAGCAGACGGCCGATCAGCGTGCTTTTCCCGTCATCGACGCTGCCGCAGGTCAGAAAGCGCAGCAGGCTTTTGTGTTGTTGCGCGTGCAGATAAGCTTCTACGCCGCCTTCATTGGCAATTTGTTGAGCAATGGTCGTGTTCATGGCGGCTCCTTAGAAATAACCCTGACGTTTCTTCAGCTCCATGGAGCCTGCCTGGTCGCGGTCAATCACGCGGCCCTGTCGCTCACTGGTGGTCGACACCAGCATCTCTTCAATGATCTCCGGCAGCGTCTGCGCACTGGACTCCACGGCACCGGTCAATGGCCAGCAGCCGAGGGTACGGAAACGCACCATCTGCTTTTTGATCACTTCGCCTGGCTGCAGGTCGATGCGATCGTCATCGATCATCATCAGCATGCCGTCACGCTCCAGCACCGGACGTTCAGCGGCCAGGTACAGCGGCACGATCTCGATATTTTCCAGATAGATGTACTGCCAGATATCCAGCTCGGTCCAGTTGGAGAGCGGGAACACGCGAATGCTTTCGCCCTTGTTGATCTGGCCGTTGTAGTTATGCCACAGCTCCGGACGCTGGTTTTTTGGATCCCAGCGGTGGAAGCGGTCGCGGAAAGAGTAGATACGCTCTTTCGCACGGGATTTTTCTTCGTCACGACGTGCGCCGCCGAAGGCCGCGTCAAAACCGTATTTGTTCAGCGCCTGCTTCAGCCCCTCGGTTTTCATGATGTCAGTGTGTTTGGCGCTACCGTGCACGAACGGGTTAATACCCATCGCCACCCCTTCCGGGTTTTTATGCACCAGCAGTTCGCAGCCGTAGGCTTTTGCCGTACGGTCGCGGAATTCATACATTTCACGGAACTTCCAGCCGGTATCAACGTGCAGCAGCGGGAACGGCAGCGTACCCGGGTAAAACGCTTTACGCGCCAGGTGTAGCATCACGCTGGAATCTTTACCGATGGAATACATCATCACCGGGTTAGAGAATTCGGCTGCCACTTCGCGGATAATATGGATACTTTCCGCTTCGAGCTGCCGCAGGTGAGTAAGTCGTTTTTGGTCCATAACCGTTCCTTAAGCCAGATTCACCACAGAGGAGCCAAACCCCTCTGAGTCTGTTGTATGTTGAAACCAGGCGAGTGTGCTGTGCAGGTGCACCACTTCCCCCACCACGATAAGCGCGGGCATAGGGGCCTCTTTCGCCAGGGTGGCAAGATCCTGTAGCGTACCGATAGCCACATGCTGATCGACGCGCGTGCCGCGAGAAATCACGGCGACCGGCGTGGTTGCCTCTCGACCGTGTTGAATAAGTTGTTCACTGATGTCCGCCGCCTTCATCGTGCCCATATAGATAGCCAGCGTCTGACGACTCTGGGCCAGATGCGACCAGTCAAACGGGGTGCTGTCCGCCTTGTAATGGCCCGTGACAAAGGTCACGCTCTGGGCGTAATCGCGGTGAGTAAGCGGTATACCGGCGTAGGCCGTCACTGCGGAAGCCGCCGTGATACCCGGGACGACCTGGAACGGCACGCCCGCTTCAGCCGCCGCCTGCAGCTCTTCCCCGCCGCGACCAAAGATAAACGGGTCGCCACCTTTAAGCCGCACCACCGTTTTGCCCGCTTTTGCCGCCGCCACCAGCATCTGGTTGGTGTCATGCTGCGGTACAGAGTGCTCGCCCGCCCGTTTGCCAACGCAGATTTGTTCTGCGTCACGGCGAATCAATTCGCGCACCCCGTCGGTGACCAGATGGTCGTAGAACACCACATCGGCATCCTGAAGCACCTGCAGGCCGCGCAGGGTCAGCAGCCCGGCATCACCCGGCCCCGCACCGACCAGAATGATCTCGCCGCCGCTACTGCCAGGGTTATCCAGCTCATCTTCGAGGATCTGCTGCGCCGCCGTTTCATTCCCGGCATGCATCAGGCTGGCAAAACGACCGCGGAACACGCGTTCCCAAAAGCGACGGCGTTCCGTCACGCTGGTCAGGCGCGTTTTCAGATGGTTACGCCAGAAGCTCGCTTTCTCCGCCATCCGCCCAAGGCTGGTAGGCAAAAGTGCTTCGATTTTTTCCCGCAGCACGCGTGCCAGCACCGGCGCGGTCCCGCCGGAGGAGATGGCCACCAGCAATGGCGAACGGTCAACAATCGACGGGAAGATAAACGAACACAGCGGCCGATCGTCCACCACGTTCACCAGACGGTGAAGGGCCTGAGCCGCCTCTGAAATACGGCGGTTGAGCTCACGGTTATCGGTTGCCGCAATCACCAGCACCACGCTGTCGATTTGCGACTCGTCGAAATCCGCCTCGTCGACTATCCGTACCTGCGCCCCCGCTCGCTGCAGAAACGCGATTTTGCGATCGGCAACCTCACCGGTGCCGACTACCAGCACAGGTCTGTCTTTTATCGCGGCAAAAAGGGGCAGATAGTCCACAAGCTACAACTCACTAACAACAAGGAATAGTGGGACTATAGGGGGCGGCTTAGATCGAATGAAATTACGAATTGGAATGAGTAGTTACTCAATGGAATAACGCCATGGAAAAGCAAAGATCAAAAAGTGCTTAACACGCGAATTTTCGGGCATTTAAGAGCAATTCAAATTGTGTATGGTCGATCACAGTTTCATACTAGGCGGGTTAAAATTTTGCTCTGTTTTTAAGGACTCACTATGTTTTCCGCAACGCGCCACCGTATCGCTGCCCTGGCGCTCGGCGTTTGCTTTATCCTTCCGGCCCAGGCAAAAAATCAGCCCTATGGTGAAATCGCGAATATGCAGGCGCGGCATATTGCGACCGTCTTTCCGGGTCGTATGACCGGCACGCCAGCGGAAATGCTTTCCGCCGATTATATTCGCCAGCAATTTGCTGACATGGGTTACCAGAGCGATATCCGATCGTTTCACAGCCGCTACGTCTATACCTCGCGCAATAAAACAAAAAACTGGCATAACGTGACCGGCAGTACGGTCATTGCGGCGCATGAAGGTAGCGCGGCGGAACAGATCATTATCATGGCGCACCTGGACACCTACGCGCCAATGAGCGACGCCGATACCGACAATAATCTCGGCGGGCTGACGTTACAGGGGCTGGACGATAACGCGGCGGGTCTGGGCGTGATGCTCGAACTGGCAGAGCGAATGAAAGACATTCCAACCCAATACGGGATCCGTTTCGTTGCCACCAGCGGTGAAGAAGAGGGAAAACTTGGCGCGGAGAATCTCCTGAAACGCATGAGTGCTGAGGAGAGGAAAAATACGCTGCTGGTGATTAACCTCGATAACCTGATCGTCGGCGATAAGCTCTATTTCAACAGCGGACAGAGTACGCCGGGTTCCGTGCGTAAACTGACGCGCGACCGCGCGCTGGCGATTGCCCGCAGCCATGGGGTGTATGCCACCAGCAACCCGGGCGGGAATCCCGATTATCCTCGCGGAACCGGCTGCTGTAATGATGGTGAAGTGTTCGATAAAGCGGGCATTCCTGTTCTGTACGTGGAAGCCACTAACTGGATGCTGGGTAAGAAAGACGGTTATCAGCAGCGGGTGAAATCGAAGGCTTTCCCGGACGGGACGAGCTGGCATAACGTGCTGCTGGATAATCAGCAGCATATTGATAGCGCACTGCCGCAGCGGATTGAACACCGCAGTCGGGATGTGGTTAAAGTGATGCTGCCGCTGGTGAAAGAGCTGGCAAAAGCAGGGAAAGCGTAGAACAGAACATGTCCCTCACCCTTTGTAAGAGGGTGAGGGACAAGGGAACAGAATTTACCCTTCGTGCAATCCGCACTCGCGCTTGAGTCCAAAGAATCGCGTCTCTTCTTCCGCCATGCCCGGTTCCCATTTACGCGTGGTATGGGTATCGCCCACGGACAGATAACCCTGGTCCCAGAGCGGGTGGTATTTCAGTCCGTGTTTTTGCAGGTACTGGTAAACCGTACGGTTATCCCAGTCGATAATCGGCAGCACTTTAAACACCCCGCGCTGAACCGCCAGCACCGGGAGCGTGGCGCGACTTCCAGACTGCTCGCGGCGTAACCCCGCAAACCAGGTCTGCGCGTTAAGCTCTTTCAGCGCCCGGTTCATCGGCTCGACCTTGTTGATCTCATTGTATTTCTCAATGCCCTCAACGCCTTGTTCCCACAGCTTGCCATACCGCGCCTCCTGCCAGGCCGCGCTTTGCTCCGCACGGTAGACTTTCAGATTCAGCCCGAGCTTGTCCGTCAGCTCATCGATAAACTGGTAGGTTTCCGGGAACAGGTAGCCGGTATCGGTCAGGATCACCGGAATGTCCGGACGAATCTGGTTCACCAGATGCAAACTCACCGCTGCCTGAATACCAAAACTCGACGAGAGCACATAATCACCCGGCAGGTTTTCCAGGGCCCATGCCACGCGGCCTTCGGCGTCGAGCTTTTCAAGCTGCGCATTGGTTTCTGCCAGCGCCAGAATGCGATCGACTTTTGGCAGTTCATTTAGGGCGTTTAGATCGAGTACGGACATAATTACCTCTCGTGTTTACTCCCAGAAATCCCTTGCGGGATCGAGCACCGGGCGAATAATGCCCGCACGCACCGTAAAGTCGCCGAAGCCTTCACCCGCTTCGCGCTCTTTCGCCCAGCGCCCGACAAGCTCGTCGATAGAATCAAGAATTTCCGGCTCGGTGATGTTCTCACGGAACATGCGCGGAATACGCGTTCCGATACGGTTGCCGCCAAGGTGCAGGTTATAGCGACCCGGCGCTTTACCCACCAGACCCAGCTCGGCCAGCATCGCACGGCCACAGCCGTTCGGGCAGCCGGTGACACGCATAACAATATGCTCGTCCGGAATACCGTGTTTTTCCAGAATCGCTTCCACCTTATCGGTGAATGACGGCAGGAAACGCTCTGCTTCCGCCATCGCCAGCGGGCAGGTCGGGAACGACACGCAGGCCATGGAGTTTTCACGCTGCGGCTTCACCGCGTCCATCAACCCATGGTCGCGCGCCAGTTTCTCAATCTTCGCTTTCTGGCTTTCCGGCACGCCGGCAACGATCAGGTTCTGGTTAGCGGTGATACGGAATTCACCTTTATGGATCTTCGCAATTTCCAGCAGACCGGTTTTCAGCGGGCGGCCCGGATAATCAAGAATACGGCCGTTTTCAATAAACAGCGTCAGGTGCCATTTATTGTCGATGCCTTTAACCCAGCCAATACGATCGCCACGTCCCGTAAATTCATACGGACGGATCGGCTCAAACTTAATCCCCGCGCGACGCTCCACTTCCGCTTTGAACGTCTCTACGCCCACGCGCTCCAGGGTGTATTTGGTTTTCGCGTTTTTACGATCCGTACGGTTACCCCAGTCGCGCTGCGTGGTGACAACTGCTTCAGCCACGGCCAGCGTATGCTCCAGCGGCAGGAAACCAAACTCGCTTGCGGTGCGGGCATAGGTTTTCTTGTTACCGTGTTCGATGGAGAGACCGCCGCCCACCAGCAGGTTAAAGCCCACCAGCTTGCCATTTTCGGCAATCGCCACGAAGTTCATGTCGTTGGCGTGCAGATCGATATCGTTCTGCGGCGGGATCACCACGGTGGTTTTGAACTTACGCGGCAGATAGGTCTGGCCGAGGATCGGTTCTTCGTCGGTGGTGGCCACTTTTTCCTGATCGAGCCAGATCTCCGCATAGGCGCGGGTGCGTGGCAGCAGGTGCTCAGAGATCTTCTTCGCCCACTCATAGGCTTCGGCGTGCAACTCGGACTCGTACGGGTTCGAGGTGCAGAGCACGTTACGGTTCATGTCGTTGGCCGTGGCCAGCGCGTCCAGCCCGACAGAGTGCAGCATCTGGTGTACCGGCTTCACGTTCTTCTTCAGAATGCCGTGGAACTGGAAGGTCTGACGGTTGGTCAGACGGATGCTGCCATAAAGGGTATTTTCACCCGCAAACTTATCGATCGCCTGCCACTGTTTCGTGGTGATCACCCCGCCCGGAAGACGGCAGCGCAGCAGCATCGCATGACGCGGCTCCAGCTTCTGTTCTGCACGTTCGGCGCGGATATCACGGTCGTCCTGCTGATACATACCGTGGAAACGGATCAGCAGAAAGTTGTCGCCTTTAAAGCCGCCGGTGAGACCGTCATTCAGATCTTCAGCAATGGTGCCGCGCAGATAGTTGCTTTCCAGCTTCATGCGCTCGGCGTCTGTCAGTTTACCTTCGACCACCAGTGGCCCTGGATGTTTTTCGCTCATTAGTAGACATCTCGCTGATAACGGCGCTCAACGCGCAGCTCACTTAAAAATTCATCCGCCGTTTCGGCATCCATACCGCCGAATTCGGCAATCACTTCCAGCAATGCCTGCTCAACGTCTTTCGCCATGCGATTGGCGTCGCCGCAGACATAAATGTGGGCACCGTCATTGATCCAGCGCCACAGCTCTGCGCCCTGTTCGCGCAGTTTGTCTTGTACGTATACTTTTTCTTGCTGATCGCGGGACCAGGCCAGGTCGATGCGCGTCAGGACGCCTTCTTTGACGTAACGCTGCCACTCAACCTGGTAGAGGAAATCTTCCGTAAAGTGCGGGTTGCCGAAGAACAACCAGTTTTTACCCGGCGCCTCATCTGCAGCGCGCTGCTGCATAAAGGCGCGGAATGGCGCAATACCGGTACCCGGCCCAATCATGATGACCGGTGTTTCCGGGTTCGCAGGCAGACGGAAGTTGTCGTTGTGCTCGATAAACACGCGCACTTCACCGTCTTCCTCCACGCGATCGGCCAGGAAGCTTGATGCCCCGCCCGCACGGGCACGGCCTTCGATGTCATAACGCACCACGCCCACGGTGATATGCACTTCGCTCTCCACTTCGGCCTGCGAAGAGGCAATGGAGTAGAGGCGCGGCGTCAGCGGACGCAGCAGGCCAATTAGCGCATCCGCATCCAGCTGTGCCGGAGAGAAACGCACCATATCGACAATCGGCGTCGTCGCGGCGTAATGCTGCAGCTTCGCCTTATCTCCCACCAGAGGCAGCAGCGATTCACTGCGCGTTAAGGTGGCATAATTTTCAACGATGTTTGGCGTGTTGACCGTCAGCTCGAAATGCCACTGCAGCGCCTCAGAGAGCGGCTGCGTGTTACCGTCGACGGTGACAGGCTCATCGCCTTTCAGCCACAGCAGTTCGACCAGCTCTTTAACCAGCGCCGGATCGTTCTGGTACCAGATCCCAAGTGCATCGCCCGGCTGGTAACGCAGACCGGAATCACCGAGATCGATTTCAATATGCCGCACGTCTTTCTCAGAGTCGCGGCCGGTAATTTTCTGATTAACCGCCAGGCTCGCTGCCAGCGGTGCCTCTTTGGTAAACGGGCTGGTGTGAATATCATTGACTGCACCCACCGCGGTGACGGCAGCCTGCGCTGGCGTCTCTTTTGGCACGCGCGCTTTCAGCACGTCAACGATGCGCGCACGCCATTCAGCGGCTGCGGTCTGGTATTCCACATCCGCATCAACGCGGTCCAGCAGGCGCTCAGCGCCCAGTTCCGCCAGTTTGCTGTCGAAATCTTTACCGGACTGGCAGAAAAATTCGTAGGAGGTGTCACCCAGGCCAAACACGGCAAACGCCGTCCCGTTCAGTTTTGGGGCTTTTTTCGAGAACAGGAACTTATGCAGGGCTACCGCTTCTTCAGCCGGCTCACCCTCACCCTGGGTTGAAGCCACCACCACCAGCAGTTTTTCGGACGCGATCTGTTTGAATTTATAGTCCCCGGCGTTCACCAGGTTCACGTTCAGTTTGGCGGCCAGCAGGTCGTCGCGCAGCGCTTCGGCCACACGGCGAGCATTGCCCGTCTGCGAGGCAGAAATCAGCGTAATCGCCGGAATTTCTACCGCAGTTGCCGGTGCAGCAGCCACAGCGCCCGGTTGCTGGTTAAGCATTCCCCAGAAATAGCCGGAGACCCAGGCAAGCTGGGTGGGAGAAAAATCAGAGGTGGCAGCCTGAAGGCGCGCCAGTTGCTCCGGGTTCAGGGGAAGCAAATTTGAAGGTGGGGCCTGTGTTGTCATGCGTCGTTATGTTCCAGTAGCCAAGCGGACTTTAAGCGAATAAATCCAAACTGAAGATAAGGTTAACGGCGAGGATAATAACAATTAAAGAAGGGATGGAAATAATAAATAACCAAATGGACTAACCTGTTTTAGTTATCGTTCTTAACGGTAAAAGCGATTAACTAACCCATTGAAATTCAATCATAAAATAGTAGTCCTTTCTCGTATGCACCACGTTGCGGCAACAGAGCCGTTTTAGTTAATGATAAAAATTGTGCTTTCCGGTACTATGCGGCGGTTTTTTCCGCATTACTGAGAGCAATAATGTCCACCACACTGTTTAAAGATTTCACCTTCGAAGCCGCCCACCACCTTCCGCATGTTCCTGAAGGGCATAAATGTGGCCGTCTGCACGGGCACTCGTTTATGGTGCGTCTTGAGATAACCGGTGACGTCGATCCGCATACCGGTTGGATCATGGACTTTGCCGAGCTGAAGGCGGCATTCAAGCCGACCTACGATCGTCTGGATCACTACTATCTGAATGATATCCCGGGTCTTGAAAACCCGACCAGTGAAGTGCTGGCTAAATGGATTTGGGATCAGATGAAACCGCAGGTTCCTCTGCTGAGCGCGGTGATGATCAAAGAGACCTGCACCGCGGGCTGTATCTATCGCGGTGAGTAAAAAAAGCCCGGAATATCCGGGCTTTTTTTTAGGCGATGTTCAGGTACTTGTGCGTCTGCATCGACAGCCGCCAGTTGCGGGCAATACAGGTTTCAATACACAAGCGCGTGGCATCCTCTTTCTGGCTGATAGGCTGCAGCGCGATGATCCGCTGCTTTTCATCCGTCAGCGTGGCGAGCAGTTCATCCAGCGCTTCGATATCACGCACGCGGCCAACCGGGTGTTTGATCTCATCAGCACGCTCCAGCGCCTGAGAGAGAACATCGTAGCCGCCGCGCATGTTAACTTTCGGCGAAACCGTCACCCAGGTGGTGTGAGAACAGCGCACTTCATGCGTGCCGCTGGTTTCAATCTGACAGCTGTAGCCGTTCTTTTCGAGCAGCTCGGTCAGCGGCGTCAGGTCGTGGATGCAGGGTTCACCCCCGGTAATCACCACGTGGCGCGCCGTCCAGCCCTGACGGCCAATGATCGCCAGCAGATCTTCTGCACTTCCCGCGCCCCACTTATCGCTCTCTTTGGTTTTAGCCAGAATGCTAAACAGCGACACTTCCCGATCTGCGAGTTTATCCCACGTATGTTTGGTATCACACCAGGCACAGCCAACCGGGCATCCCTGTAATCGAATAAAGATGGCGGGAACGCCGGTAAAGTAACCCTCGCCTTGCAGGGTCTGGAACATCTCGTTAATCGGGTACTGCATAGTCATCTCAGTTAAGGGGATAAACGATAAGTATCGCAGATCCCCGTCAGATGGTCATGCTCCATCGGTGCTTTGAGCGCCAATCGCTGCCATAAACCGCGCAGTAATTTGCTGTGGACGGGTGATGGCCCCGCCGACAACGACCATAAAGGCACCAAGTTCCAGACACCTCGCCGCCCGTTCAGGTGTATCAACGTTGCCTTCGGCCACCACGGGAATGTCGACGGCAGCCAGTACCTCTTTCAGAAATGCGCAGTCATTGTCCGGTAGCGCATGGCCTGCGGTTTCTGCCGTATAACCGTAAAGCGTGGTCCCCACACAATCAAAACCCAGCGCCTGCGCCGTCACGGCCTCTTCTGTTGTGGAAATATCCGCCATCAGGCATACCGACGGATACCGCGTGCGGATATGCGCGACCAGCGTCGCCAGGTCTTCGCCGCCAGGGCGCTGTCGCGCAGTCGCATCCAGGGCAATGATTTCCGGAGAAACCGTCATCAGCTCATCCACCTCTTTCATCGTGGCGGTGATAAACACCTCACTATCCGGATAATCGCGTTTGATGATGCCGATAACCGGCAGAGCCACCTGCTGCTTGATGGCTTCGATGTCCACCACGCTATTGGCACGGATCGCTGCCGCCCCACCCTGCGCGGCGGCCAGCGCCATTCGTGACATAATAAACGCGCTATGCAGAGGTTCATTCTCCAGCGCCTGGCAGGAGACGACCAGTTTTCCCTTCAGGTTATCCAGTACAGTTTTCATTACGATAAGATCTCTTCCACTTCGTTTTTAATAATCGTGACATGCGGCCCATAAATGACCTGAACACCGTTGCCGCGGACGATAACGCCGCGCGCGCCGGTCGCTTTCAGCGCCGATTCATTCACTTTGCTGCCATCCTTCACCGTGACGCGAAGACGCGTCGCGCAGCAGTCCACCTCTTCGAGATTGTCTTTGCCACCTAACCCGGCGATAACCGCAACGGCACGCTCGCTCTGCGAAAAGGTCACTTCATCCGCCATCGCCTCTTTCTCACGCCCCGGCGTGGCAAAATCAAAGCGATTAATCAGATAACGGAACGTAAAGTAATAAAGGAAGAACCACGGCACCCCTACCAGCGGTACGAACATCCAGTGGGTTTTGGCCTCGCCCTGGAGAATGCCGAACAGCACGAAGTCGATAAAACCGCCTGAGAAGGTTTGCCCGATAGTGATGTGTAAAATATGGGCGAGCATAAACGCCAGCCCGTCAAACAGGGCGTGAATGACGTACAGCACAGGAGCAACAAAAAGGAATGAGAACTCAATAGGTTCAGTAATCCCCGTCAGGAAAGAGGTCAATGCCGCCGAAAGTAACAGCCCCGCGACGCGTTTTTTGTTCTCCGGCTTTGCCGTGTGGTACATCGCGAGGCAGGCACCCAGCAGACCAAACATCATCGTGATGAAGCGTCCGGACATGAAACGCGACGTGCCTTCATAAAACTGGCGTGTTGTCGGGTCAGCAAGCTGGGCGAAGAAGATCCGCTGCGTACCTTCTACCAGCTGACCGTTAACGATCTCGCTGCCGCCAAGCGCTGTCGTCCAGAAGGGAAGATAGAAGATGTGGTGTAAACCAAACGGCCCGAGCATGCGCAAAATGAAACCGTACAGCATCGTTCCCAGATAACCGGTGGCATCCACAAGCCCGCCCAGACCGAAGATCAGCTTCTGGAAATGCGGCCAGATGACGGTCATTAATGCCCCGACAAGTATTGCCGCCAGCGAGCTGACGATCGGTACAAAACGTGAGCCGCCAAAGAAACCCAGGAACTGCGGAAGCGCGATCTTATTGAACCGATGATGTAGCGCACAGGTCACAAGCCCGATGACGACCCCACCAAATACGCCGGTTTCCAGCGTCTGGATCCCCAGCGTCATTCCCTGCCCTACGGCACCCGGGTTCTCAAGCGCCAGTTTTCCGGTCAGGATCAGCAGCGCATTGATGGTGGCATTCATCACCAGAAAAGCGAGCAATGCCGCCAGCCCCGCGGTTCCTTTATCATTTTTTGCCAGCCCGACGGCGACCCCGACAGCAAACAGCACCGAGAGGTTGGCGAACACAATCGAACCGGCACTGCTCATAATGGTAAAGATGGCCTGCAGCCACGCAACATCTAAAAACGGGTAGGCCGTGAGGGTATTGGGATTTGATAACGCGCCTCCAATCCCCAGCAACAAACCCGCCGCGGGCAAGACGGCGATGGGCAACATAAATGATTTGCCAAAGCGCTGCGCTTTCTCAAACCATCCGCCAGAAGAAGCCCCACTGAACATTTGCATCATTTTTTCATCCCCTCGTGTATAGATGAAAATTTTTACCACATTAATTATTAATAGTGAAAATTATCATCAATAACCAGGATGACGATCATACTTTTTCGAAATGACTGGCATCTTTCCCCCGCTTTCCGCCACACTAGTCGACAGAAGAATGCATTAAGGATCTCGCATGTCAGACCATGAAAACCTGCTGCTGAAGCTACGCCAGGAGGCTTCCGGATACAGCCCAACGCAACGAAAACTGGGTGAGTTTGTCCTCAACGATCCTGCCCGGGTGCTTTACCTGACGATCACTGAGCTGGCGCGCGAAAGTCATACCAGCGAGGCCAGCGTGACGCGTCTTTGCCGCACGCTGGGCTGTAAGGGGTACACGGAATTCAAAATGGCGCTTGCGCTGGACATTCAGCAGGGTCAGCCAGAGCGTCAGGCCGGGGATGAAATTGATAGCGTAGTGGAAGAGTCTGTACAGGCTCTGCAGGATACCGCCAGACTGCTCGACAGAGCGCTGCTGGAAAAGGCGGCGCAGGCACTGCATCAGGCGCAGTCAGTCCAGATTTATGGGGTCGCTGCCAGTGCGATCCTCGGCGAGTATCTGCATTATAAGCTGTTGCGCCTGGGCAAACCTGTGCAGCTCTTCAGCGATATGCACCGTGCAGCCATGAATGCGACCACCCTCTCTAAAGCGTCGCTGGTGGTAGCCATCTCCAGTTCAGGCTCAACGCGGGATTTACTTCACGTCGTAAAACTTGCGCGCAAACGTGGCGTCCCCGTGCTGGCGCTCAGCAATACGCCGCGTAGCCCGCTGGCGTCCCTTAGCGATATGCTACTGGTTGCAGCCAAACCCGAGGGGCCGCTTAGCGCAGGCGCACTCAATGCCAAAGTGGGTGTTATGCTGCTGGTCGAGTTGCTTACCCACTCCCTTATTGCAATAGACGGTCATTACGGCGAGGTCAGCCAACAAACCGCCAGCGCAACGCTTCCTCTGTTGCTGTAGAAAACCTTCGCAGGCTATATATCAATAGCCTGCGAGTTTGTTATTTTGAGTGTTCTTAAGCATCCGTTAAATTATTTACCGCATCAATGAATGATGTTACAAAGTATTTTTATAATTACATTTTGACTTAATATCATCACGATACAGGAAGCGAATTTATAATATATAAATCAGCAAGTTAAAATAAATATCTTTATAAATTGAATTTTCTTCCCTCCTGCAATGTCCAATCTCATCCCCTGAATTCCTTACCTTAAAATAAGCTTAAGAAACGGTAAGGCTGGCCATTTTTTTATTTAAACGCCGTTTACTTTCGCCCGCCTACAATCCGCCTCATCAATCATAATGAGACGGTATCAATGAAAACCTTACTGATTACAGGCGTGACCGGATTTCTGGGTGGTGCAGTACTTGAAAAAATCCTGACCGGCGAAAGCGCCGTAAATTTACTTCTGCTTGCGCGCGCCAGTGACCCGCAAGGTGGGCTGGCGCGAGTGCAGGAGAATATGCGTAAGTTCAACGTGCCTGAGCATGCACTGGCCTCGCTGAGCGTGGAGAATATCCTCATTGGCGATCTCAGCCAGCCGGAAGCCTTCCTGAACGATCCGCGCCTTGAACAGGTGACGCATGTCGTTAACTGCGCGGCCGTCGCGTCATTTGGCAACAACCCGCTTATCTGGAAGGTGAACGTCGAGGGAACCCTGGCGCTGGCGCGCCGCATGGAACAGGTGTCGACCCTACAGCGCTTCCTGCACGTTGGCACGGCGATGTCCTGCACGCCGGAGCAGGATTCGCTGGTCGCCGAAAGTGCAGAATTCAGAGAGAACGCCGAGCATCTGGTGGAATATACCTATTCGAAATCCACCATTGAACAGCTGATGCGCCAGCACTGTCCTGACCTGCCGCTGCTCATCGCCCGCCCGTCTATCGTCGTCGGCCATACCCGTCACGGCTGCACACCTTCAAGCAGTATTTTCTGGGTCTTTAGCATGGGGTTAATGCTGCAAAAATTCATGTGTTCGATGGAAGACAAAATCGATGTCGTTCCGGTGGACTATTGTGCCGACGCGCTGTTAATGCTGCTTACCAGTAATGCACGTTCAGGGGAAGTGGTACATATTTCTGCCGGGGAAGAGAACAGCGTTCGCTTTGCTGATATTGATAAGGCAATGGCGCAGGCGCTGGAGAAAGCCCCTGTCGGAGATCGATACGCCCAGGTGAGTTACGAAACGCTGGTCAGAATGCGCCGCGAACTGAAGGATATTTTTGGGCCGTGCAACGAGCGCCTGATGCTGAAAGCAATGCGTTTATACGGTGCTTTTGCCACACTCAACGTGCGCTTCAGCAATGATAAGCTGCTTAGCATGGGCATGCCTAAGCCACCCCGCTTTACGGACTATATTGCCCGCTGCGTGCAAACCACTCAGGGGCTGACCATTCCGGAACAAATGGCGGTCGATTTTAAATAGCCAAAAAAAATGCCAGTCTTGCGACTGGCATTTTCATTTTAAGGCTTAGCGATTATGCCTGGCCTTTGATCTCTTTACGACCGTTGTATGGTGCTTTTTCGCCCAGTGCTTCTTCGATACGAATCAGCTGGTTGTATTTAGCAACTCGGTCAGAACGGCTCATAGAACCGGTCTTGATCTGGCCAGCCGCGGTACCAACAGCCAGGTCAGCGATGGTAGCGTCTTCAGTTTCGCCAGAACGGTGAGAGATAACAGCGGTGTAGCCAGCGTCTTTCGCCATTTTGATCGCAGCCAGCGTTTCGGTCAGAGAACCGATCTGGTTGAATTTGATCAGGATGGAGTTAACGATGCCTTTCTCGATGCCTTCTTTCAGGATCTTGGTGTTGGTTACGAACAGGTCGTCACCCACCAGCTGGATTTTGTCGCCCAGTACTTTAGTCTGGTATGCGAAGCCATCCCAGTCAGATTCGTCCAGACCGTCTTCGATAGAAACGATTGGGTACTGTTTGGTCAGGTCTTCCAGGAAGTGAGTGAACTCTTCAGAGGTGAACGCTTTGTTGCCTTCGCCAGCCAGAACGTATTTACCGTCTTTGTAGAATTCAGACGCTGCACAGTCCATCGCCAGAGTGATGTCTTTGCCCAGCTCGTAGCCTGCTGCTTTAACCGCTTCAGCGATAACAGCCAGTGCTTCTGCGTTAGAACCCAGGTTTGGCGCATAGCCACCTTCGTCACCAACAGCCGTGTTCATACCTTTAGCTTTCAGAACTTTAGCCAGGTTGTGGAACACTTCAGAACCCATACGTACTGCTTCTTTCAGGGATTTCGCGCCAACTGGCTGAATCATAAATTCCTGAATATCAACGTTGTTGTCTGCGTGCTCACCACCGTTGATGATGTTCATCATCGGTACAGGCATGGAGTATTTGCCTGGAGTGCCGTTCAGTTCAGCGATGTGTTCGAACAGTGGCATACCTTTAGCAGCCGCTGCAGCTTTGGCGTTCGCCAGGGAAACGGCCAGGATTGCGTTAGCACCGAAGTTAGATTTGTTTTCAGTACCGTCCAGATCGATCATGATCTTGTCGATGCCAGCCTGGTCTTTAGCGTCTTTGCCAATGATTGCCTGAGCAATAGGGCCGTTTACGGCGCCAACAGCTTTCAGTACGCCTTTGCCCATGAAACGGGATTTGTCGCCATCGCGCAGTTCCAGCGCTTCGCGGGAACCAGTAGAAGCACCTGACGGAGCAGCTGCCATACCGACGAAACCACCTTCCAGGTGAACTTCGGCTTCAACGGTCGGGTTACCACGGGAGTCGATGATTTCACGACCGATGACTTTAACGATTTTGGACATTAGATTTTCCTCAGTACAAGTTAAACTAAAACTCCAGACAAACAACGCGTACCAGAGGTACGCGTTGCCGTTCTAACTTTTTTTACTTCGCCTGGCGCTTCTGGTAATCGCTGGCGGCTTTCACAAAGCCTGCAAACAGCGGATGCCCGTCACGTGGCGTTGAAGTAAATTCCGGGTGGAACTGGCAGGCGACAAACCACGGATGGTTTGGCACTTCGATGATCTCGACTAACTGATCATCCCCGGAGCGGCCCGCAACACGCAGACCCGCAGCTTCAATTTGTTTCAACAACATGTTGTTGACTTCATAGCGGTGACGATGACGTTCGGTGATAACCGGCTCGCCATACAGCTTGCGAACGACGCTATCGTCGGACAGCTGGCAGGCCTGTGCGCCAAGACGCATCGTGCCACCCAGGTCGCTCTTCTCGGTACGGACTTCGACGTTACCTTCTTCGTCGCGCCATTCAGTGATAAGCGCCACGACAGGGTACTTACAGTCTGGCACAAATTCCGTAGAGTTCGCGTTTTCCATTCCCGCTACGTTGCGCGCAAATTCGATCAGCGCAACCTGCATACCCAGGCAGATACCGAGGTATGGAATATTGTTTTCACGCGCATAGCGTGCGGTGGCGATCTTGCCTTCTACACCACGGTAGCCGAAGCCGCCAGGGATAAGGATCGCATCCAGATCTTTCAGAATTTCAACGCCACGCGTTTCAACATCCTGCGAATCAATCAGCTTGATGTTAACGGAGACGCGGTTCTTCAGACCACCGTGTTTCAGCGCTTCGATAACTGACTTATAGGCATCTGGCAGTTCAATGTACTTGCCAACCATGCCGATAGTCACTTCGCCAGCCGGATTCGCTTCTTCGTAAATAACCTGTTCCCATTCAGACAGGTTAGCTTCCGGACAGTTCAAGCTGAATCGTTTACAAATATAATCGTCCAGGCCCTGTGATTTCAACAGGCCCGGGATTTTATAAATGGAATCGACATCTTTCATTGAAATAACGGCTTTTTCCGGCACGTTACAGAACAATGCAATTTTCGCGCGTTCGTTCGCCGGAACCGCGCGATCGGAACGGCAAACCAGGATGTCTGGCTGAATACCGATGGAGAGCAACTCTTTAACTGAGTGCTGAGTAGGTTTGGTTTTCACTTCACCTGCGGCTGCCATGTAAGGCACCAGCGTCAGGTGCATGAACAGCGCGTTTTCACGGCCAATATCAACCGCCAGCTGACGAATCGCTTCCAGGAATGGCAGGGATTCGATATCACCCACGGTACCGCCGATTTCAACCAGCACCACGTCGTGGCCTTCGCCGCCCGCAATAATGCGTTCTTTGATAGCGTTAGTGATGTGTGGGATAACCTGAACGGTAGCACCAAGATAATCACCACGGCGCTCTTTACGCAGAACGTCGGAGTAGATACGGCCTGTCGTGAAGTTGTTACGACGGGTCATTTTAGTGCGGATGAAACGCTCGTAGTGGCCAAGATCCAGATCGGTTTCAGCGCCGTCTTCAGTAACGAACACTTCCCCGTGTTGGATTGGACTCATGGTGCCCGGATCGACGTTGATGTACGGATCCAGTTTCATCATGGTCACATTGAGGCCACGGGCTTCAAGAATGGCTGCGAGGGAGGCTGCGGCAATGCCTTTACCCAGAGAGGATACGACCCCGCCGGTCACAAAAATATAGTTCGTTGTCATGCTGAACCTGAGAAGTTAGGGTGAAACGATGGAATAACCAGGACGGGAAAGTAGTATACCCGAACACGGCGAGCGCCACAAACTTTCATTCTCCGTCTCCTGTCCAGCCAATGACAAACATAAGGAGTGAGAAAATAGCCCCTTTTGGGTAAATGTTTTTGACGCAAATCAAGCGCTTGTCATTTAAAAAATCACACAAATTGCGCTTGATCGCAAAATTTCGTTAGAGATCAGTTTCCTGGCGTTTTACTTCTTGCCAGACTTCTTCCATCGCATCGAGGTCAATTCCGCTCATTTCCAGGCCGCGCGAGGCCACAATCCGCTCAACTTCGCGAAAGCGTCGTTCAAACTTAATGTTGGCTTTTTGCAGGGCGGTTTCCGCTTTTACACCCAGATGGCGAGAAAGGTTGACGGTCGCGAACAGCAAATCGCCCATCTCTTCTTCAAGCTTTGCTTCATCTACCACGGCCTGTTGCGCTTCGTGCATCACTTCGTCGATCTCTTCATGCACTTTTTCCAGCACCGGACCGAGAGACGTCCAGTCAAAGCCAACCGCGGAGCAGCGTTTCTGAATTTTATGCGCCCGCATCAGCGCAGGCAGGTTCAGGGGAATGTCATCCAGTGCCGAGTGCTGGGATTTCTCCGCGCGCTCGGCGCTTTTAATCTGTTCCCAGCGCGCCAGCACTTCCGCGCTATCGCCTGCGGTGGCATCGCTAAAGATATGCGGATGACGGCGTTCCAGTTTGTCGCTGATGGCAGCGCAGATGTCGTCGAAGTTAAAACGCCCCTCTTCCTGCGCCATTTGCGCATAGAACACCACCTGGAACAGCAGGTCACCCAGTTCGCCACGCAGGTCATCAAAATCCTCGCGTGAAATGGCGTCCAGCACTTCATAGGTCTCTTCGAGGGTGTACGGGGCGATGGTGGCGAAAGTCTGCTCTTTGTCCCACGGGCAGCCGTTTTCCGGATCGCGCAGTCGTTTCATGATGCCAAGCAGACGGTCAATTTGGGTCATAATTCTGTCCTGATTAAAAATAAATGCCGGGTAAAGGCTACGCCTTACCCGGCTTACAGAAAGGTGGGCTTACCCGCCGTGCAGACGACGTGCGTCAATCACATCCGGGACCTGGTTCAGTTTGCCAAGCACGCGGCCCAGCACCTGCAGGTTGTAGATTTCGATGGTCATATCGATGGTGGCAAGCTGCTCGCGCGTATCGCTGCGGCTGGCCACGCCCAGCACGTTGACCTTCTCGTTCGCGAGAATGGTCGTAATATCACGCAGCAGGCCGCTACGGTCGTTTGCGGTGACGCGAACCACCAGCGAGTACCCCGCCGAGTAGCTCTCGCCCCAGACCGCTTCCACAATACGTTCCGGTGCATGCGACTGCAGCTCAGCAAGCTGGTCGCAGTCTGAACGGTGAATGGAAATCCCGCGTCCCTGAGTGATAAAGCCAACGATATCATCACCCGGGATTGGCTGGCAGCAGCGGGCAATGTGATGCATCAGATTACCCACCCCTTCCACCACAACGCGGCCATTGTCTTTGCTGCGCTGTTGTGGCGCATAGGTTTTCTGCTGCAGCTGCTTCAGCGCCGCCGCATCCTGCTCCGCCGCGCTTGGCTTGTTGAACTGCGCCTGCAGGAAGTTCACCATCTGATTAAGACGGATATCACCGCCGCCAATCGCCGCCAGCAGTTCATCCAGCTCGTTGAAGTTGTAGCGCGGCAGCAGGAATTTCTCGGCCTCTTTCAGGCTTATGCCGATATGTTCCAGCTCGTCGTCGAGGATCTGGCGACCGGCAAGAATGTTCTTGTCACGATCCTGCTTACGGAACCAGGCGTGAATTTTTGAGCGCCCGCGGCTGGTGGTGACATAGCCCAGGTTCGGGTTAAGCCAGTCACGGCTCGGGTTAGGCTGCTTCTGCGTGATGATTTCAATCTGGTCGCCCATCTGCAGCTGATAGGTAAACGGTACGATACGCCCGCCGATTTTCGCCCCGATGCAGCGGTGCCCCACATCACTGTGGATGTGATAGGCAAAGTCCAGTGGCGTGGAGCCTGCTGGCAGGTCGACCACGTCACCTTTCGGCGTAAAGACGTAGACCCGGTCGTCAAAGACCTGGCTTCGCACTTCATCCAGCATTTCGCCGGAATCCGCCATCTCTTCCTGCCACGCAATCAGCTTACGCAGCCAGGCAATGCGGTCTTCATGACCAGAGCGCACGCCACCTGACGTCCCCTCTTTGTATTTCCAGTGCGCCGCGACGCCAAGCTCAGCGTCCTCGTGCATCTGTTTGGTACGAATTTGAATCTCGACCGTTTTGCCGCCAGGCCCCAGCACCACGGTATGAATAGACTGATAGCCGTTAGGTTTCGGGTTCGCGACATAGTCATCGAACTCATCTGGCAGATGGCGGAAGTGAGTATGTACTATCCCTAACGCGGCGTAGCAATCCTGCAGACGCTCCGCAACGATGCGCACGGCGCGCACGTCAAACAGCTCATCAAAGGCGAGATGTTTCTTCTGCATTTTGCGCCAGATGCTGTAGATGTGCTTGGGTCGACCATAGACTTCGGCCCGCACATTCTCTTCTTTCATCGACTGGCGCAATCCGCTGACGAACTCCTCAATATAGTGCTCGCGGTCAATGCGGCGCTCGTGCAGGAGTTTTGCAATCCGCTTATATTCTGCCGGGTGCAGGTAACGGAAGCAGTAATCCTCCAGCTCCCATTTCAGTTGACCAATCCCTAAGCGGTTCGCCAGCGGTGCATAGATGTTCGTACACTCTTTCGCGGCCAGTACGCGCTCGTCTTCCGGCGCATCTTTTACTTCGCGCAGGTGGGCAACGCGTTCAGCGAGCTTGATGACCACGCAGCGGAAATCGTCCACCATGGCCAGCAGCATCCGGCGAACGTTATCAACTTGCTCCGAGGAGACGGAATCGGTATGTGCGGCTTTGAGCTGGCGGATTGCCGCCATATCCCGTACGCCGTGGATCAATGCCACGACGGATTGCCCGACGCTGTCGCGCAGCACGTCTTCAGTGACGACATCCGCATCGGCAAGAGGGAACAAAAGCGCGGCCTGCAGCGTTTCGATATCCATGTTCAGCATGGATAAGATTTCAACCATCTCCACGCCGCGCCACAATAACAGTTCGGCGTCAGGATGCCCCAGAGTGGTGCGCTGACAGTAGGCCCAGGTTTCGGTTAAGCGTTCACACGACTGCTGGCTGGAAATCCCCAGACTTGCTATCCATTTTTGTGGGTCAAACTCCCCAGCTTTATTAAGATGTGCACTTCTTACCGCAACCATTGTCCTCTCCTTTAGGGACCAGGGCCTGTCGAAGTCGACAAGCCAAACTAATTAGATGTGCTCAAACAACACCATCGATTCCAGATGCCCAGTGTGCGGGAACATGTCCAGCATTGCCAGACGCTGAATCTGGTAACCCGCACGGATTAATGCCTCACTGTCTCGGGCAAGCGTTGCCGGGTTACAGGAAACATAGACCACGCGCCTGGGCGCGAGTTTAATTATATGTTGCATTACACCCGGTGCACCTGCGCGCGCCGGGTCGAGAAGAATTTTGTCAAACCCCTGCATCGCCCACGGCTGCTGCGTCACATCTTCCTCAAGATTTTGGTGAAAGAATGTCACATTTTGCAAGCCGTTCTGTCGTGCGTTCTCCTGCCCTTTAGCCACCAGCGCCTCAACGCCTTCGACACCCACAACGCTTGCCGCCTGGCGGGCCAAAGGCAGCGTGAAATTGCCCATTCCGCAGAACAGGTCAAGTACCCGATCGCTCTTCTGCACATCGAGCCACATCAGCGCTTTCTCAATCATTTGCTGATTGACGCCATCATTTACCTGAATGAAATCGCGCGGACTGAACGTTAAGCGTAGCCCGTTTGACGCATACCAGGGCGCTTCACCTGTCAGTTGCTCAAGTATCTCGCTTTGGGGGGCAAGGAAAAGCGCCAGCTCGTGGGAATGCGAAAAGCGTTCCAGTTTTTCCCGATCTTTTGTCGACAGCGGCGCGGTGTGGCGCAGCACCATCAGCGGGCCATTGTTGGCCATGACCAGTTCGACGTGCCCGAGGTGGCGAACGCCGTCCAGTCCGCAGAGGCAGGCATGCACGTCAGGAAGCAATGCCTCAAGACGGGGCACCAAAATGGGGCACTGCCTGATATTGACGATATCGCTGGAGCTGGCTTTGCGAAACCCCATCTCCAGCCGCTCAGTTTTTGGCTGATAGTTCAGGCTCAATCGCGCGCGACGACGATAGCCCCAGGGCTGGTCGGCGATGATCTCGTTGACGTCGCGCTTAAGCAGGCGGGCCAGGGCGCTGCTTTTACTTTTTTGCTGTAATTCTGTGCTGACATGCTGTTGCTGGCAGCCACCGCAGACGCCAAAATGCGGGCAGCGAGGCTTCACGCGGTCCGGGCTATCGTTATGACGCTGCTTAACCTGCCCGCGTGCAAACTGGCGTTTATCTTCCGTCAGCGTAATTTCTGCTCGTTCTGTTGGCAGTAAACCTGTTATAAACAGTGTCTTACCATTATGACGCGCAACCCCCTGGCCAAAGGGATCGAGGTCAGTGGCTTCAACAGTTATGATCTGACGCGTCGTCACGCGTCGCTTTGCAGAGTAGAATTGCGCCATCGCCGAGATTTTTCTCACATAAACATAATTATCCTAATTGTCCCATAACGGAACGCCATGACCAACTACAGCCTGCGCGCGCGCATGATGATTTTGATCCTCGCCCCCACCGTTCTCATCGGTTTGCTGCTGAGTATCTTTTTTGTGGTGCACCGCTATAACGATTTGCAGCGGCAACTGGAAGATGCCGGTGCCAGCATTATCGAACCGCTGGCCGTCTCCAGTGAGTATGGGATGAACCTGCAAAACCGCGAATCGATAGGTCAGTTAATCAGCGTGCTGCACCGCCGTCATTCGGATATCGTGCGTGCCATCTCCGTTTACGACGAGCATAACCGCCTCTTTGTCACCTCGAATTTTCATCTGGATCCAGCGGCCCTGAAAATTCCTGACGGTACGCCCTTCCCGCGCCACCTCACCGTGCTGCGACGCGGCGATATCATGATCCTGCGCACCCCGATTATTTCGGAAAGCTATTCACCCGATGAATCCGCCCAATCTGACGCCAAATCCAGCGACAATATGCTCGGATATGTGGCGCTGGAGCTGGATCTCAAGTCGGTGCGTCTGCAGCAGTACAAAGAAATTTTCATCTCCGGCGTTATGATGCTGTTCTGTATCGGGATTGCACTTATCTTCGGCTGGCGCCTGATGCGTGACGTGACGGGGCCCATTCGCAACATGGTTAACACCGTCGACCGCATTCGCCGGGGCCAGCTCGACAGCCGGGTGGAAGGGTTTATGCTGGGCGAGCTCGATATGCTCAAAAACGGCATTAACTCGATGGCGATGTCGCTGGCAGCGTATCACGAAGAGATGCAGCACAACGTCGACCAGGCGACCTCTGACCTGCGCGAAACCCTGGAGCAGATGGAGATTCAGAACGTTGAGCTGGATCTGGCGAAAAAACGCGCGCAGGAAGCCGCACGTATCAAATCCGAGTTCCTCGCGAATATGTCCCACGAGCTGCGTACGCCGCTCAATGGCGTGATTGGCTTTACCCGTCTGACGCTAAAAAGCGAGCTGAACCCAACCCAGCGCGATCATCTGCACACCATTGAGCGCTCGGCCAACAACCTGCTGGCGATCATCAACGACGTGCTGGACTTCTCCAAGCTGGAAGCCGGCAAGCTGATCCTGGAGAGCATCCCGTTCCCGCTGCGCAGCACGCTCGATGAAGTGGTGACGCTGCTCGCACACTCGTCGCACGATAAAGGCCTGGAGCTGACGCTCAACATTAAAAATGACGTGCCGGATAACGTCATTGGCGACCCGCTGCGCCTGCAGCAGGTGATTACAAACCTTGTCGGTAACGCCATCAAATTCACCGAAAGCGGCAACATTGATATTCTGGTGGAAAAGCGCTCCATCAGTAATAACAAGGTTCAGATTGAAGTTCAGATCCGCGATACTGGCATCGGTATTCCGGAGCGGGATCAGTCCCGTCTGTTCCAGGCGTTTCGTCAGGCCGATGCGAGTATTTCCAGACGCCATGGCGGCACGGGGCTGGGTCTGGTTATCACACAGAAACTGGTTAAGGAGATGGGGGGAGATATCTCTTTCCACAGCCAGCCAAACCGGGGCTCCACGTTCTGGTTCCATATCAATCTGGACCTTAACCCGAACGTGCTGACCGACGGTCCGGTAACCAATTGCCTGAAAGGAATGCGCCTTGCCTACGTTGAGCCGAACGCCGCAGCGGCGCAGTGTACGCTTGATATCTTAAGCACCACGCCGCTGGAGGTGATCTACAGCCCTACCTTCTCAGCGCTTGCCGTGGAGCATTACGACATCCTGCTGTTGGGGGTCCCGGTCACCTTTACCGGCGAGCTCACCATGCAACAGGAACGGCTGGCGAAAGCCGCATCGATGACCGACTACCTGCTGCTGGCCCTGCCGTGTCATGCCCAGATCAATGCGGAAGAGTTAAAAAATGACGGGGCCGCCGCCTGCCTGCTTAAGCCACTTACCGCGACCCGCCTGCTGCCAGCACTGACGGAATACTGTCGTCTGAGCCAGCACGCTCTGCCGCTGATTGACGATGAGCAAAAATTGCCGATGAGCGTAATGGCGGTGGATGATAATCCGGCCAACCTGAAGCTGATTGGCGTGTTGCTTGAAGATCAGGTTCAGCACGTAGAGCTGTGTACCAGCGGTGCGCAGGCGGTTGAGCATGCGAAACAGATGCAGTTCGATTTAATTCTGATGGATATTCAGATGCCCGGCATGGATGGCATTCGTGCCTGCGAGCTGATCCGTCAGCTCCCGCATCAGCAGCAAACGCCAGTGATTGCGGTCACCGCCCACGCGATGGCCGGTCAGAAAGAGAAGCTGCTGAGTGCCGGAATGAATGATTATCTGGCCAAACCTATCGACGAAGAGAAGCTGCATAGCCTGCTGTTACGCTATAAGCCGGGGCATATCGGCGGAACGTACACGGTATCGTCCGAACCGGTGGAAATCAGCGTCAATCAAAACGCCACCTTTGACTGGCAGCTTGCGCTGCGCCAGGCGGCGGGTAAGCCTGATTTGGCCCGCGACATGCTGCAAATGCTGGTCGCGTTTCTGCCGGAAATTCGTAATAAGGTCGAAGAGCAGCTGGTGGGTGAAAACCCGGAAGATCTGCTGGAAGCCATTCATAAGCTGCACGGTAGCTGCGGCTACAGCGGTGTGCCGCGGCTGAAGAATCTCTGCCAGTTGCTGGAGCAACAGCTTCGCGCGGGCACGCCGGAAACAGAGCTTGAACCGGAATTTCTGGAGCTGCTGGACGAGATGGATAATGTGACGCGGGAAGCCATGAAGGTGTTAGGTAACTAGCGTTGCCCTCTCCCGCCGGGAGAGGGCAAACAGGATTGCCCGCCGTTCAGAGCCTGAACGCCTGCCCCACTTTCAGCACTGCAGCGATATTGCGTGCGGCCATCCGCACATTGTCGCTGGCATTTTCCAGCGCGTCCTCCAGCGAACAGATGGTATAAATCACGCTGAATACCGCGTCGATGCCGTGATTATGTACCACCCCGACATCCGCCGTCAGGCTACCCGCAATACCGATGACCGGTTTATTAAAGCGTTTAGCCACCTTCGCGACGCCCACCGGCACTTTGCCGTGGATCGTCTGACTGTCGATGCGCCCTTCTCCCGTAATCACCAGATCGGCGTTAGCCACCTGCTCTGCCAGATGCAGCGCATCGGTGACAATCTCAATCCCCTGACGAAGCTGCGCACCGCAGAAAGCGTAGAGTGCCGCCCCCATCCCACCCGCCGCACCGCCGCCGGCAAGGTTGATGACGTCGATATCCAGATCCCGGGCAATGACCTGCGCGTAATGCGCCAGGGCGTTATCCAGGGTCACAATCATCTCCGGCGTGGCGCCTTTTTGCGGGCCAAAGACCGCGGATGCCCCTTCGTCTCCGGTGAGCGGATTAGTGACGTCACAGGCGACTTCAATCCGGCACTCCGCCAGACGTTTATCCAGCCCGCTCAGGTC
Source organism: Enterobacter cloacae complex sp. FDA-CDC-AR_0132 (assembly GCF_003010695.1). NCBI lineage: Bacteria > Pseudomonadati > Pseudomonadota > Gammaproteobacteria > Enterobacterales > Enterobacteriaceae > Enterobacter > Enterobacter cloacae complex sp. FDA-CDC-AR_0132. Next base: position 663,140 of record NZ_CP027618.1, read on the forward strand.
TATACGGGCCAGTTTTGCCAGCTCGCCGCCCCCCTGTCCAAGGGGCTGCTCGTTGGTATCCAGCAGCTTTACCCCCAGTGCCTGCACCATGCCGGCACCGCCGTCATTGGTGGCACTGCCGCCAATACCAATAATAATATGCTTAACGCCCGCATCCAGCGCGTGCCGGATAAGCTCGCCGGTCCCCCAGGAGGTGGTAAGAAGGGGATTGCGTTGCGAAGGCGCGACGAGCTCCAGACCGCTTGCCGCCGCCATTTCAATAAACGCGCTCTGTTCGTCACCGGAGATGCCATAGAACCCGTCCACAGGCTCACCCAGCGGGCCTGAGACAGAGGCATGGACAATGCGCCCCTGCGTCGCCGCCACCATAGCTTCTACGGTACCTTCTCCACCATCGGCGACCGGCAATTTCACAAAGTCAGCCGCGGGGAAAATCTCGCGAAAACCCTGCTCAATCGCGGTGGCTACCTCAAGGGCACTCAGGCTTTCCTTATACGAATCCGGTGCGATAACAATCTTCATAAGCCATCCTTACGCATAGTCATTACGTTAAGCATACACCACGTAAACGACCGCTCATGGGAGCGGTCCCAATGCGTTTATCGTACCATGCACGGACGTTTATTGTCGAATTTCCAGTCAGGTATCAAATATTGCATGGCCATCGCATCGTCGCGTGCCCCCAGGCCATGTTTCTGATACAGCTCGTGGGCTTTCATCACCTGATCCATATCCAGCTCAATGCCCAGACCGGGCGTGGTTGGCACCTGCACCATGCCTCCTTTGATCTCAAATGGCTCTCTGGTCAGACGCTGATTACCTTCCTGCCAGATCCAGTGGGTATCGATAGCGGTGATCGTGCCCGGTGCGGCAGCGGCCACGTGGGTGAACATCGCCAGCGAGACATCAAAGTGGTTATTGGAGTGCGAGCCCCAGGTCAGGCCAAATTCATGACACATCTGTGCCACACGCACCGACCCCTGCATCGTCCAGAAGTGGGGGTCTGCCAGCGGAATATCGACAGACTGTAACGACAGGGTGTGCCCCATCTGACGCCAGTCGGTGGCAATCATATTGGTCGCGGTGGGTAAACCGGTGGCGCGACGGAATTCCGCCATCACTTCACGGCCCGAGAAGCCCTGCTCAGCCCCGCACGGATCTTCCGCGTACGCCAGCACGCCTTTCAGTTGTTTACCAATGCGGATAGCTTCATCCAGAGACCAGGCACCGTTCGGGTCGAGCGTGACGCGTGCCTGCGGGAAACGTTTTGCCAGCGCGGTAATGGCTTCCGCCTCCTGTTCACCCGCAAGCACGCCGCCCTTCAGTTTGAAATCGTTGAAGCCATATTTTTCGTACGCGGCTTCCGCCAGGCGCACCACCGCATCCGGGGTCATCGCGTCTTCGTGGCGGAGTCGGTACCAGTCACATTTTTCATCCGCCTGGTTCTGGTACGGCAGCGGCGTCAGCGTGCGGTCGCCAACGAAGAACAGATAGCCCAGCATTTCCACTTCACTGCGCTGCTGGCCTTCGCCCAGCAGCGACGCAACGTTAACGCCCAGGTGTTGGCCAAGCAGATCCAGCATCGCGGCTTCGATACCGGTGACCACGTGAATGGTGGTTCGCAGGTCGAAGGTTTGTAGACCACGACCACCGGCATCACGGTCAGCGAAGGTGCTCCGCACGGTATTGAGGATATTTTTGTACTCGCCCAGCGTTTTTCCCACCACCAGCGGAGCGGCCTCTTCCAGCGTTTTGCGGATCTTCTCACCACCGGGGATTTCACCCACGCCGGTATGCCCGGAGTTATCGTTGATAATGACAATATTGCGGGTGAAAAACGGCGCATGCGCTCCGCTCAGGTTCATCAACATGCTGTCATGGCCGGCGACCGGAATGATCTGCATGGAAGTGACTACAGGGGTAGTAAAAGTATTCATCGTTCAATCCTTTTATCAGTGACGTCCAAAAACAGGGCGCTTACGATCAAATGTCCAGCCGGGGATCAGGTACTGCATCGGCCCCGCGTCGTTACGCGCGCCGCCTGGCAGTTTTTTATACGCCTCATGCGCGTGATGAACCTGATCCCAGTCAAGCTCAACGCCCAGCCCCGGTGCATCTGGTACGGCAATCTTGCCATGTTTGATTACCAGCGGTTCTTTCGTCAGGCGGGCTTCTCCCTCCTGCCAAATCCAGTGGGTATCAATGGCGGTCGGGTTGCCCGGAGCCGCCGCGCCAACGTGCGTAAACATCGCCAGCGAAATGTCGAAATGGTTGTTGGAGTGACAACCCCAGGTCAGTCCCCAGTCGTCGCAGAGCTGTGCGACGCGAACGGCACCTGAGAGTGTCCAGAAATGCGGGTCCGCCAGCGGAATATCGACCGCGTTCAGCATCACCGCATGGCCCATTTCACGCCAGTTGGTGGCGATCATATTGGTGGCCACCGGCAGACCGGTGGCACGCCGGAATTCCGCCATCACTTCACGACCGGAGAAGCCCTGCTCGGCCCCGCACGGGTCCTCCGCGTAGGTCAACACGTCGTCCAGCCCTTTGCATAAGGCAATGGCCTCATCCAGCAGCCATGCACCGTTCGGATCCACCGTGATGCGCGCATCCGGGAAGCGTTTTTTGAGCGCGCGGGCAGTTTCAATCTCCTGCTCGCCGGGCAATACGCCGCCTTTCAGCTTGAAATCTTTAAATCCGTAGCGATCCTGCGCGGCTTCCGCCAGCCGAACCACCGCCTCACCGGAAAGTGCCTCCTGGTGACGCAGGTGATACCACTCGTGGTCGCCAGGGGAATGCGCCAGATAAGGCAGGTCGGTTTTGTTGCGATCGCCAACATAAAACAGATAACCGAGCACCGTCACCGCGTCGCGCTGTTTTCCTGGCCCCAGCAGTTCGCAGACCGGGACCTTCAGCGCCTTACCCAGTAAATCAAGCAGAGCAGCCTCCAGCGCGGCGACAGCGTTGACGCGCAATTCGAACGTCCAGGCGCCTTTGCCGAACGTGTCAAAGTCTGCCGACTGATTGCCCTTGTGCACCCGCTGCACCACGTTATTGAGGCGAGCGACCTCCTTCCCGACGACCAGCGGAATGGCGTCTACCAGCGTCTGGTGGATAACCTCGCCCCCCGGCGCTTCCCCAACGCCGGTGTGGCCCGCGGAGTCCGTCAGCACCACGATATTACGGGTAAACCAGGCGTTATGTGCGCCACCGATGTTGAGCAGCATACTGTCCTGTCCGGCCACCGGTATGACCTTCATGTCGGTAATCACCGGGCTTGATTGAGTCGTCATCAGCCGCGCTCCACTATAGGTTTAAGTTCCACGCGCTTGATATCACCCACCAGAACCAGGTAGCTCAGGACCGCCACCAGCGCGTGTACGCCAACGTAAATCAGCGCGCCGTTGAAGGAGCCGGTGGTTCCCACGATGTAGCCGATGGCAATGGGGGTCACAATCCCGGAGATGTTGCCAAACATATTGAACAGTCCACCGCTCAGGCCGCTGATCTCTTTCGGTGCGGTATCCGCCATGACCGCCCAGCCGAGGGCACCGATCCCTTTACCGAAGAAGGCCATCGCCATAAAGCCAATAATCATCCACTCGGCGCTGACGTAGTTACAGAACACCATGGTCATGGAGAGCAGCATGCCGAGCACAATCGGCGTTTTACGCGCGATATTCAAAGAGCCTGTACGACGCATCAGCCAGTCGGAAATCACGCCCCCCAGCACGCCTCCTACAAAACCGCAGATAGCCGGGACTGACGCCACAAAGCCCGCTTTCAGGATCGACATCCCGCGCGCCTGCACCAGGTAAACCGGGAACCAGGTGATGAAGAAGTAGGTTAAGGCGTTAATGCAATACTGGCCCAGATAGATGCCGATCATCATGCGCGAGCCGACGAGCTGTTTGATCTGCGCCCATTTCTGGCTGAACGGCACTTTTGCTTTTGCCGATTTCTGATCCATGTTGATCAGCGCCCCGCCTTCAGCAATGTACTCCAGCTCTTTTTTATTCACGCCGGGATGCTGGTTCGGTTCGTGGATCACTTTCAGCCAGACGAAGCTAATGATGATCCCAAGCCCACCCATAAAGAAGAAGACATGTGACCAGCCCACTTCATGCGTCAGCCAGCCCATAATGGGTGCAAAGATCACTGTCGCAAAGTATTGCGCAGAGTTAAAAATTGCTACCGCCGTTCCCCTCTCCTGCGCCGGGAACCACGCCGCCACAATACGGCTGTTACCGGGGAAGGAAGGTGCTTCAGCTAAGCCCACCAGGAAACGCAGGGTGAAGAGCGCAACGATGATGCCAAATCCGTTGAACACATCGACGAAGCCCTGCAACAGGGTAAATGCCGACCAGATGAAGATGGACCAGAAATAGACGCGTTTGGAGCCAAAACGATCAAGCAGCCAGCCGCCAGGAATTTGGCCGATAACGTAGGCCCATGAAAATGCGGAGAAAACGTAGCCCATGCCAACCGGATCAAGACCGATGTCTTTTGCCATTTCAGAACCGGCAATCGACAGCGTGGCACGGTCACCATAGTTAAAGGATGTGACGATAAACAGCATCACCACTATCCAGTAGCGCGCATTTGTGCGCTTCTCAGCGCTGCTCGCCGCGTGGCTTAATGTACTCATTGTTGCACTCCTGAATCCAGGCTCTCGCCAGTTCATTCTGTACAGCACCGGTAGGGTAACCAGAATGAGGGTTAGTATTTGGCAGTTTTGGTACGGCTTGATGCCGTTTTATAGTGCGCACTGCCTTTTTGATGACTGACCGGAAAAGTATAGGGAGAAGTGCCTCTGTCCCTCACCGTGCATGAACACAACATTGAGGGGTCAATGAGAAGTTGTTTGGGGCATAAGCCCAAAGCAGTGGAAGGTAGTTCACGGAATTCGCCGGAAGGCGGGAGAAAAGCAAAACGGTAACCGACGTTACCGTTTTGTGTTTGCGCTCGCGCCACGTGGGCGCGGGGGCCCGGGTATGCGAAGGGCTGCCCGGCCAGAGCGTTATTTAAGCAGCGTTGCCCAGTGTTCAACCCACGGGTTCGATTCACTCTCTGGCTCAGGGTGTTCACCGGCATCAATCAGCAGCATTTCACCGACGCGTTGCGCGCTCTGTTCCTGCAAAAGCGCATCGAACTGCTTACCACCGCCACAGAAATTGGCGTAAGAACTGTCGCCCAGAGCAATGATGCCGTAGTGAACATCTGGCTGATAGCCAAGCTGATCCTTGATTGCCTGGAAAAGCGGCACGATGCTGTCCGGCAGATCGCCCTGCCCGGTAGTGGAGGTAACCACCAGAATGTATTTATCTTTGTACTTTTCCCAGTCTGCCAGCTCCGGGTCTTCATAGACCGTGGCTTTATGGCCCTGGCCTGCGAGTATCGCCTCAGCCTCTTCTGCTACCAGCAGCGAGTTGCCGTACATTGTGCCGACAAAAATGCCCACTTCAGCCATGATGTATTTCCTTGATTATTGCGCTTGTTGTTCATCCTGAACGTTGCCCGATACAAACTCAACCCTTTCATTTTCGGGGAGTTGCCCCAGCCAGCCAAACTGTGACAGCGCCTGCATCCAGACGTTGTCCAGCCCCGCATGGAGAGTCAGCGGTTCGCCGGTAAACGGGTGCGTCAGGCTCAGTTCACTGGCATGCAGCATCAGGCGGTCGCAGCCAAAATGTTCGGCAGCACTGCGGTTCTGGCGCAAATCGCCGTGCTTGCTGTCACCAATAATCGGATGACGCAGATGTTTCAGGTGACGGCGGAGCTGGTGTTTGCGCCCGGTTTTGGGCAACAGCTCAACCAGACTGTAGCGGGTGGTCGGAAACTTGCTGGTTGCCACCGGCATTTCCGTGGTCGCCATGCCGCGGTAATCCGTCACGGCAGGCTGCGGACCTTTGTCATCGCGGGCAAATTTATCGGCAATCTTGTCCAGCTCTTCCACCAGCGGATAATCGAGCGTAGCGCTCTCCGTCAGCCAGCCACGAACGATCGCGTGGTAGCGTTTCTGGATCTGGTGCTGTTCAAACTGCTGCGACAGCAGGCGGCCCGCTTCGCTGGAAAGTCCCATCAGCAACACACCGGAGGTTGGCCTGTCGAGACGATGAGCCGTAAAGACGTGCTGACCAATCTGGTCGCGCACGGTTTGCATCACCACCACTTTTTCATCGCGGTCCAGCCAGCTTCGGTGCACCAGCCAGCCAGACGGTTTGTTTACCGCGACCAGCCACTCATCCTGATAGAGGATCTCAAGCGTCATGCATCTTCACCGGCAAACACAGCATCCAGCTTTTCCAGCTCAATCAGCATGACATCGCGCGCAGGGTGGGTCGCGTCCAGCGCCATTTCATAATAAGGCGCAACAGCGAACGCCTGCGGCAGCGGGTGGCCGCCGTCGAGCAGCGCGTGCATGCGCGGAATTAATACCCACTGGAGCCATTCGAACGGTGCCAGCGTATCCAGACAGAACGGCTGAGTGCTTGCGAAGGCTTCTGGCTGCGGCGCGGTCTCCTGCCACAGCTGATGTTGGCGCAATAATGCCTCGATGGCGTGCAACCGGGCACGAACGCTATCGTGTTGCGTCATAGTAACCTCAACTGAAAAAGTGAACGGCGCGCAGCATAGCATTGCAGGAGACAGAAATAAAAAAAGGGAGCACTGTAAAAACAGTGCTCCCGGTTCGTTCCGCAGCAATCCAGCTACAATTCGTGCTCCCTGCTCATCCGTGACAACTTTTCCTGAAGCCCGAAGGCCTGGTCATCCTTCACCTTGTGCATCCTGCTCACATCGTCCTGATGTGTTTGTTTCATCCTGAAACGTCCTGGCCATCCTGACCCACCGACCATCCTGACCGGCTCTCATTCTCCCTTCCTGGAGGTGTCCCTTACGCATCCTGCGCGATCCTTTTGCTTCATCCTGAAGCCTTCCTGCAGCGTCATCCTGACGTGTTCCTGGTGAGAAACGCCATCATCCTGATGTTCGTTTCTCGTGTCGGCGTCCTGTCGACACAACTAGAATCCGCTATTCTGCTTCGTCTTACAACCCATGCTGGCAGCGCTGTAAGCCGTCCCGTGCCCCCCTGGACGCGGCGATACCTCATTAACATATTGAAAAATAGAGTAATGTTAATCTTAATTAAATAAGGCAATACTGAATGATCCAGCGATCTCTCACAACTCTGTAAGAGATCTCTCACACGCGCGATAGCATCGTGGATTACAGAAGTGGCTCAAGTCGGGTGAGGAATTCCGCAAGTGAGGGGGCGAGAGTCTCGCGATTGCGGGTACCGATGGTCTCTTTAACCACTTCACCAGACAGGTTGCAGACAGAGATAACGTCCAGTTCACTGTCCAGCGTGGCAATAAAGAGCGTCGGAGAAAGCTTAAGGCGTTTTTGCGTGACCAGATGACCAATCAGGTTTTCCTGAACACGCTGCAGATCGTCTTCACTCCAGGTCTGCAACAGCGTCAGCGTGATACCAGCAAATCGCGCAGGCATATCCCCTGCAAATTGCGTGGTATAAAACGCGTGAACCGCTGGTTGTACCACAATGTCCATTGCCCGTTCAACCGCATTTACATTTTGCTCACCCGTCGGGGGTTGCGGTTGCCAGATAACGTAATCATCCGGAGAAGAGATAATACACGGCGAAGGTACACCATATAAGTCAGTGCTTTGCGGCCATGTGCCGTGCGTTTCATGCCATGCATCGCAATAGCGGGTCGTGAAGGCAGTGAGGGCATTTGCAGTTTCGATGTCCACCGATTTCTCTCTTCTTGTAAGACAGGATAAACTCAGCCCATAAGTGTACCTGTAAAGTGGCTATGAAACATGTCTTACGAAAATCATCAGGCGTTAACGGGCTTAACGCTGGGTAAATCGACCGATTACCGCGACACCTACGATGCAAGCCTGCTGCAGGGCGTACCGCGCAGTCTGAATCGCGATCCTCTGGGCCTGCGCGCTGACGCGCTGCCGTTTGTTGGCGGTGATATCTGGACGCTCTACGAGCTTTCCTGGCTCAACGCCCGCGGTCTGCCGCAGGTCGCAGTGGGCCATGTTGAACTGGATTATGCCAGCCAGAACCTGGTGGAATCCAAAAGCTTTAAGCTCTATCTCAACAGCTTTAACCAGACCAAATTCGACAGTCAGGAAGAGGTTCAGCATACCCTGGAGCGGGATTTAAGCGCCTGTGCACAGGGCAAGGTGAGCGTGTCACTCTATCGTCTGAATGAGCTGGAAGGGCAGCCGGTTGCCCACTTCAACGGCACCTGCATCGACGATCAGGATATCGCAGTGGATAATTACGAATTCAGTACCGATTACCTCGAAAATGCGGCAAGCGGAAAGACCGTTGAAGAGACGCTGGTAAGTCATTTATTGAAATCCAACTGCCTGATCACCCATCAGCCGGACTGGGGCTCCGTGCAGATCCAGTATCGCGGTCCGAAGATTGACCGGGAAAAACTGCTGCGCTACCTGGTGTCGTTCCGCCATCACAACGAATTCCACGAGCAGTGCGTGGAGCGCATCTTTAATGATATTCAGCGTTTCTGTCATCCCGAAACGTTAAGCGTTTATGCGCGCTACACCCGCCGTGGTGGTCTGGATATCAATCCATGGCGCACCAACACGGACTTTGTGCCTGCCACCGGCCGTCTTGTACGCCAGTAACCTAAATATTTTCGCAATATGCGCGGTCTATTCCGCGCTTTAGGTTGTGAAACGTCGTAAGCCAGGGCTATTGTAATCAACAGGGAAAGACGATAATCGTCCCGTAAGGAGCTCACTTGATTACACATATTAGCCCTCTTGGCTCAATGGATATGTTGTCGCAGCTGGAAGTGGACATGCTTAAACGCACGGCCAGCAGCGATCTTTATCAATTGTTTCGTAACTGTTCACTTGCCGTACTGAACTCCGGAAGCCTGACCGACAACAGTAAAGAGCTGCTGTCCCGCTTCGAAAGCTTTGATATCAACGTGCTACGCCGCGAGCGTGGCGTGAAACTTGAAGTGATCAACCCGCCGGAAGAGGCCTTTGTGGACGGGCGCATCATTCGCTCCCTTCAGGCCAACCTGTTTGCCGTGCTGCGTGACATCCTGTTTGTTAACGGGCAGATCCACAACGCAGGCCGCTTCCAGCATCTCGACCTGGAAAGCTCGGTACATATCACCAATCTGGTGTTCTCCATTTTACGTAACGCCCGCGCCCTGCACGTGGGCGAAGCCCCTAATATGGTCGTCTGCTGGGGTGGTCACTCGATTAACGAAACCGAATATCTCTATGCCCGTCGGGTAGGAAACCAGCTCGGCCTGCGTGAGCTGAATATCTGTACCGGCTGTGGTCCCGGGGCGATGGAAGCGCCAATGAAAGGCGCGGCAGTGGGACACGCTCAGCAGCGTTACAAAGAAGGGCGCTTTATCGGCATGACCGAGCCGTCGATCATCGCCGCTGAGCCACCTAACCCGCTGGTTAACGAACTGATTATTATGCCGGATATCGAGAAGCGCCTTGAGGCGTTTGTCCGTATCGCTCACGGGATAATCATCTTCCCGGGCGGCGTGGGAACCGCAGAAGAGCTGCTCTACCTGCTGGGTATTCTGATGAACCCGGCTAACAAAGATCAGGTTCTGCCGTTGATCCTGACCGGGCCGAAAGAGAGCGCTGACTACTTCCGCGTACTGGACGAGTTTATCGTGCATACGCTGGGGGAAACCGCGCGTCGTCACTATCGCATCATCATTGACGATGCGGCAGAAGTGGCGCGTCAGATGAAAAAAGCGATGCCGCTGGTTAAAGAGAACCGTCGCGACACCGGAGATGCCTACAGCTTTAACTGGTCAATCCGCATCGCGCCGGACCTGCAGATCCCGTTCGAACCCTCGCACGAAAACATGGCCAACCTGAAACTGTACCCGGACCAGCCGGTAGAAGTCCTGGCTGCCGACCTGCGACGCGCCTTCTCCGGCATCGTGGCGGGTAACGTGAAAGAGATGGGCATCCGTGCTATCGAGAAGTATGGTCCGTATAAGATTCATGGCGATCGCGAAATGATGCGCCGCATGGATGACATGCTGCAGGGCTTTGTTGCCCAGCACCGCATGAAGCTACCCGGGTCAGCGTACATTCCTTGCTACGAAATCTGCACGTAACATTTTCACTCTCCTGATAAAAGCCGGGCCACGATGCTGTGGGGCCCGGCTTTTTTATTACCGAAACAACTCATAGATATTGCTTATACCTTTTACAAACTATGAAGCCACGCAAACGATTACCTCGTTTTTACAACCGTAAATTATCAGCCTTAAACTAAATTACCTGCCAGAAAATCCTAAAAACCCATTTCTTTACAGCGTAAGACACCTATCTTCGCGGGTTCTCTTTTAGCTCACATGTTGTTGATGGTAGCCTTCGCGCCCGTAAATCCTATTCGATGTTTTTTTAATAGATAAATGGTCTAAAGATGCCCACATCAAAAGTGGATTATTGCAATTGGGATCGGGATCACTGATAGATTCATAACGAGAATGTATCTTTCCGCCCGCCAATAGTTACGGGCGAAAATTATTAAAAAACCGTCACTGAACGAATTTCATATTACCGTCAGGCACTTTTTCATCGGATTTGACTACAAACCTGACAATTTGCTTCCTCCAGGAGATACAGATGGAAACCACTCAAACCAGCACCGTTGCTTCGATTGAATCCCGAAGTGGTTGGCGCAAATCAGATACCATGTGGATGCTTGGCCTTTACGGCACAGCTATCGGCGCTGGTGTATTGTTCCTTCCTATTAACGCAGGCGTCGGCGGTCTGATTCCGCTGATCATCATGGCTATCATTGCCTTCCCGATGACCTACTTTGCGCACCGCGGCCTGACCCGCTTCGTGCTGTCCGGTAAAAATCCTGGCGAAGACATTACTGAAGTCGTTGAAGAACATTTTGGCGTGGGCGCAGGTAAACTGATTACCCTGCTCTACTTCTTCGCGATTTACCCCATTTTGCTGGTTTACAGCGTTGCAATCACTAACACCGTTGAAAGCTTCATGTTGCACCAGCTGCACATGACGCCACCACCGCGTGCCATTCTGTCTCTGATCCTGATTGTGGGCATGATGACCATTGTCCGTTTCGGTGAGCAGATGATCGTGAAAGCGATGAGCATCCTGGTGTTCCCGTTTGTGGCTGCACTGATGGTACTGGCGCTGTATCTGATTCCACAGTGGCACGGTGCCGCGCTGGAAACGCTCTCCCTGAGCAGCGCATCTGCAACCGGTAACGGCCTGCTGATGACCCTGTGGCTGGCGATCCCGGTGATGGTATTCTCCTTTAACCACTCACCGATCATCTCCTCCTTCGCCGTGGCGAAGCGTGAAGAGTACGGCGACGGTGCAGAGAAGAAATGCTCCAGCATCCTGGCGCGTGCACACATCATGATGGTGCTGACCGTTATGTTCTTCGTCTTCAGCTGCGTACTGAGCCTCTCCCCGGCGGATCTGGCAGCAGCGAAAGAGCAGAACATCACCATTCTGTCTTACCTGGCGAACCACTTTAACGCACCGATCATCGCGTGGATGGCACCTATCATCGCGATCATCGCCATTACCAAATCCTTCCTCGGCCACTACCTGGGCGCACGTGAAGGCTTCAACGGTATGGTGATTAAATCTCTGCGCGGTAAAGGTAAGAGCATTGAAGTCAACAAACTGAACAAGATGACCGCGCTGTTCATGCTGGTCACCACCTGGGCAGTTGCCACGCTGAACCCAAGCATCCTGGGCATGATTGAAACCCTGGGCGGCCCGGTTATCGCGATGATTCTGTTCCTGATGCCGATGTACGCGATTCAGAAAGTACCTGCCATGCGCAAGTACAGCGGTCAGATTAGCAATATCTTCGTGGTTATCATGGGGCTTATCGCTATCTCCGCAATCTTCTACTCCCTGTACACCATGTTCTGATTATCACCCGCGCCGTCTCAGGACGGCGCACTCCTCCCCCTCTGACTGAAAGCAATGGACGCATCATGATTAGCGTATTCGATATTTTCAAAATCGGTATTGGTCCTTCCAGCTCTCACACCGTCGGACCAATGAAAGCCGGTAAGCAGTTCACGGATGACTTGATTGCGCGCGGCATTTTGCACGACGTAACCCGCGTGGTTGTCGATGTGTACGGCTCTCTCTCCCTGACAGGTAAGGGCCACCATACCGATATCGCCATTATCATGGGCCTGGCAGGAAACCTGCCGGATACCGTTGATATTGATGCGATCCCTGGTTTCATCCAGGACGTCAATACCCACGGTCGCCTGCTGCTGGCAAATGGCGAACATGAAGTGGAATTCCCGGTTGATCATTGCATGAATTTCCATGCAGACAACCTGTCACTGCACGAAAACGGAATGCGTATTACCGCACTGGCAGGTGACAAAGCGGTATACAGCCAGACTTACTACTCTATCGGCGGCGGGTTTATCGTCGACGAAGACCACTTTGGTGAAACCAGCACATCTTCCGTTGACGTGCCTTATCCGTACAAAACCGCGGCGGATCTTCAGCGTCACTGCCAGGAAACGGGGCTCTCCCTTTCCGGCCTGATGATGAAAAACGAGCTGGCCTTGCACAGCAAAGCGGAACTGGAGCAGCACTTCACCAGCGTCTGGGAAGTCATGCGCGGCGGTATCGAACGCGGGATCACTACCGAAGGCGTTCTGCCCGGTAAGCTTCGCGTACCACGCCGTGCGGCAGCGCTGCGTCGGATGCTCGTGAGCACCGACAAAACGACCACGGACCCTATGGCGGTCGTTGACTGGATCAATATGTTCGCACTGGCGGTAAACGAAGAGAACGCTGCGGGTGGCCGCGTGGTGACAGCACCGACTAACGGCGCCTGCGGTATCGTTCCGGCAGTACTGGCGTACTACGACAAGTTTATCCGCGAAGTGAACGCCAACTCGCTGGCACGCTACCTGCTGGTCGCCAGTGCGATTGGTTCACTGTACAAGATGAACGCCTCCATTTCCGGTGCAGAAGTAGGCTGTCAGGGTGAAGTTGGCGTCGCCTGCTCCATGGCTGCGGCGGGTCTGGCAGAACTGCTGGGCGCAAGCCCGACACAGGTCTGTATTGCGGCTGAAATCGGCATGGAACATAACCTGGGACTGACCTGCGACCCGGTTGCCGGACAGGTACAGGTGCCTTGCATCGAGCGTAACGCCATCGCCTCTGTGAAGGCGGTCAACGCCGCACGTATGGCGCTGCGTCGTACCAGTGAACCGCGCGTTTGCCTCGATAAAGTTATCGAAACCATGTACGAAACAGGTAAAGATATGAACGCCAAATACCGCGAAACATCTCGCGGCGGCCTGGCGATGAAGATCGTGACCTGCGATTAAGCCTTTCAGGAAGCCTCGTTTTGCGAGGCTTCTTCCTGTTTTCCCCGCCGCACATAGTTTCCCACCGCTGACAATGTTACCCTTCCCCCATTAAACAGAAGGGAGATTATCTGTGGCTGTTCATTTGCTTATCGTCGATGCGCTCAACCTCATTCGCCGGATCCATGCGGTGCAAGGTACGCCCTGTAAGGACACGTGTCTGCACGCGCTGGAGCAACTTATCCGCCATAGCGAACCGACCCATGTGGTTGCCGTTTTTGATGACGAAGCGCGTAACAGCGGCTGGCGACACCAGCGCCTTCCCGACTACAAGGCCGGGCGCGCACCAATGCCTGACGATTTGCATGCCGAAATGCCGGCCATTCGCGCCGCCTTTGAACAGCGCGGCGTTCCCTGCTGGGGAGCCCATGGCAATGAAGCCGATGATCTGGCTGCCACGTTAGCCGTCAAGGTCGCGAGCGCCGGACATCAGGCCACCATCGTCTCAACCGATAAAGGCTACTGCCAGCTGCTTTCGCCCACCGTCCGCATTCGCGATTACTTCCAGAAGCGCTGGCTTGATGCCCCTTTTATCGCCAGTGAGTTTGGCGTCTCGCCGGAACAACTTCCTGACTACTGGGGACTGGCCGGAATAAGCAGCTCGAAGGTTCCGGGAGTGGCAGGCATCGGGCCGAAGAGTGCCGCCCAACTGCTGACGGATTTTCAGAGTCTGGAAGGGATTTACGCCAGGCTGGACGAGGTCCCGGAAAAATGGCGCAAGAAGCTGGAGGCGCATAAAGAGATGGCCTTTATCTGCCGGGATGTGGCGACGTTACAGACGGATTTACAGCTGGACGGGAACTTGCAGCAGTTGCGCTTAGAACGTTAAATCGTTTTCAGATGAATCGCCCGGCAAGCAAAACGCCACCGGGCAATGTAACGCGTATTATCGCTCGTCGCGACGTCCGCCAACAGCAGCCCACCAGCGACGAATGTGCACCGTCACTTCTTCGCGGTCGTGATACAGCTGGCGCGCCTGAATCTCCACGTTAATGCCGTGCTCATCCATTTGCGCCTGGATATAGGCCAGGTTTTGCGAGACTTCCTCATAGCGCTTTTTCATCGGCAGCTTGAGGTTAAAGATAGTCTCACGGCACCAGCCGTTCACCAGCCAGGAGGCCATCAGCGCGGCCACTTTTGCCGGCTTCTCAACCATATCGCACACCATCCAGGAGATGTTGTTGCGGGTGGGACGATAGCGGAAACCATCTTCACGCAGCCAGGTGACCTGTCCGGTATCCATCAGGCTCTGGGCCATCGGGCCGTTATCAACCGAAGAGACCCACATGTTGCGTTTCACCAGTTGATAGGTCCAGCCGCCCGGACACGCGCCGAGATCGACCGCGTACATGCCGTTCGCCAGACGCTCATCCCATTCATCCGCCGGGATAAACACGTGGAACGCCTCTTCCAGCTTCAGGGTCGAACGGCTTGGCGCATCTGAAGGGAATTTCAGCCGCGGAATGCCCATGAAGAAGGGAGAATTGTTATTGGTGTAGGAGTAACCCGTATAGCAGCAGCCGGGGGCGATAAAGAATATATGCACCACCGGACGTTTTGGTGTTTCGTAGTTTGTCAGCACGCCTGCGTCACGCAGTGCAGCGCGCAGCGGTACGGTGAACTTACGGCAGAACTTCATCAGCTCTTTGCTTTCGTTGGTGTCCGCGACTTCAACACGCAGCTCGCCACCCTTTTCCACGACGCCCTGCAGCATACCCACAACCGGCGTGATGCGGTCTTCCGGCGGAAGATCTTTTAGCAGTTCACCGGCGACAAACATCTGGCGAGCGAAGATCAGTGAGCTGAACGGCAGCTCACGCGCCAGTTTATCCGCATCCTCAGGCTGATAGCACTCGAATACGACGTAGCCGGCATTATCTTTAACGCGTGCAAAGCCAAAGACTTCGCGCTTCGCCGCTTTATCAGTAATTTCCGCGGCGCACTCTTTCTCAAACCCCGGGCGACAATATAAAACAACCTTATTCATGAACAACGCCCTTGCGTTTCAGACGGATAGCTCCGATAAACATTAATACCCAACCTGCCAGGAAGCTGACGCCGCCGACAGGTGTAACAAACGCCCACAGGCGTAAATGCGAAAGCGCCAGGCAGTACAGACTACCGCTGAACAACACGGTGCCTAACGCCAGGAATACGCTGCTCCAGTAAAACCAGATGCTGATGCGGCGCTGCATTGCCACCGCCAGCCCAAAAATCGCCAGCGTGTGGAATGCCTGGTATTCAAGGCCGGTCTGGATCCAGCCCATTTCTACCGCCCCCAACGACTTGCTTAATACATGTGCGCCAAAGGCGCCCAGTGCAACAAAAATAAAGCCACTCACCGCGGCAAAAATCAGCATGAATCGGCTGGTCATGTTTAAATCCTAAAGTGATGCGTGCCCGGCACACAAAAGTTACTGTTCATACCTGAAGCGGAATTTTTCTTGCTCACTCGCCGCTTTCGCCAGAATCCACTGTCGGAAAGCGGCTATTTTACCCAGTTCTGCCTGACTGTCATGACAAACTAGATAAAACGCGTTCTTGCTGACCAGCACATCATTAAATGGACAAACCAGACGGCCTGCCTCAATTTCGGACTGCGCCATGACGTTATTCGCCAACGCCACGCCTTGCCCGTGAATGGCAGCCTGTAACACCATTGCGCTGTGGCTAAAAATGGGGCCCTGCTGCACGTTTATATGATTAAGACCTAATTGACGGGTATAAGTTTGCCAGTCACGGCGAGAAGCATCATGTAAAAGCGTATGTCGCGCCAGGTCAGCGGGGGTCTTCAGCGCCTTTTCACCCGTTAAGAGCAGCGGTGAACAGACCGGCAGCAGATATTCTGCGTATAATTTTTCGACACGCAAGCCTGGCCAGTTACCGCGGCCATAAAAAATGGCGACGTCAACATCATCGGCCAGCTTGTCTTCCTGACGGTCCACCGCCTGGATTCGAACGTCGATTCCCGGATAAGCTGAGTTAAAGCTTGTGAGTCTTGGCACCAGCCACTGAATGGCAAAACTGGGTAATAAACTTACCGTCAGCGCGCCTTTTGCACTGCGGGCCTGCAGCTTGCGCGTGGCTTCCGTGAGCTGGGAAAAAATCTCTTTAATATCCTGAAAATAGCTCTGCCCCTCTTCGGTCAACAGTAATGAACGGTTGCGCCGACGGAACAGCTTAAGGCCCAGGAAATCCTCCAGAGACTTGATTTGGTGACTTACTGCGGCCTGTGTCACAAAAAGCTCATCGGCTGCGCGCGTGAAACTCAGGTGACGTGCTGCTGCATCAAAAACACGTAATGCATTTAGGGGTGGCAATCGCTTCGACATGGTTATCTGGCTTAGATGTTAACGAGATTTAACAAACAGGAAACAATGTTTAACCTATTAGTTTTTTTTATCTGAGCCATTATAATTTGTCCGTTGAGGAACTACCAGCAAATACCTATAGTGGCGGCACTTCCTGAGCCGGAACGAAGAGCTTTTTTCGGAATGCGTGTTCTGAAGGGCTTTTGGCTTACGGTTGTGATGTTGTGTTGTTGTGTTTGCAATTGGTCTGCGATTCAGACCACGGTAGCAACGCTACCAATTTTTCACTTCCTGTACATTTACCCTGTCTGTCCATAGTGATTAATGTAGCACCGCCAATTTGCGGTGCTTTTTTTTCGCCTGCGATCGATTAATGCTCGATTTCTTTCATTTCCTTCACGTCAGTGCGATTAATCTGCTGCTTGTTCCCGTTCGCATCTTTATACGAAATCATACCGGTGTCGTTATCGGTTGTCGGTTTCCCTTCAGAGACGATAGAACGGCCATCGTTAGTATGCATTACGTAGTTGTTACCGGAACAGGCGCTCAGGGCAAAGGTCAACGCACAGGCAGAGATAATGGCGGCTGTCTTTTTCATGCTTATTCTCCTTTAGCAATTAATGCTATTCAAACATCGATTTATAACAGGCTTAAACATTCACCTAACCTTATTTAGCATAACCTGCTTTTTCAGAGTCGCCAGGATAAGTAAGGATTAGCAGACAAATCTGATAGATATCAACCTCCTTGCCCTGCCGATGAAATTGCGCGACGATCTCACTATTGAGATGAGGAATTCCATGAACGCTTTCAGTCCCGCGCAGTTTCGCGCACAGTTCCCGGCGCTGGCCGATGCCGGTATTTACCTTGATAGCGCTGCCACCGCCCTTAAGCCTCAGGCAGTCATTGAGGCGACGCAGCAGTTCTACAGCCTGAGCGCCGGGAACGTGCACCGTAGCCAGTTTGCCGAAGCACAGCGATTAACCGCGCGCTATGAAGCCGCGCGCGATCAGGTCGCACGCCTGATCAACGCCGAAAGCGGGAAAAACATCGTCTGGACGCGAGGCACAACTGAAGCCATTAACATGGTGGCCCAGTGCTATGCGCGCCCGCGGCTAAAGCCCGGCGATGAAATTATTGTCAGCGAGGCAGAACATCACGCCAACCTGGTTCCATGGCTGATGGTGGCTGAGCAAACGGGCGCGCGCATTGTGAAACTGCCGCTGGGTGCAGATCTTCTGCCAGACGTAGCGCGCTTATCTGAGTTCATTACCCCCCGCAGCCGCATTCTGGCACTCGGACAAATGTCGAACGTCACAGGGGGTTGCCCGGATCTGGCTCTGGCCATCGACGTGGCCCACGCTAACGACATGGTGGTGATGGTCGACGGTGCCCAGGGCGTGGTGCATTTCCCCGCTGATGTACAAAAGCTGGGTATTGATTTTTATGCCTTCTCAGGACATAAGCTGTACGGCCCAACCGGGATCGGGGTGCTGTACGGAAAACCGGCCCTGCTGGCGCAAATGACGCCGTGGCTTGGGGGAGGCAAAATGATCACCGAAGTGACCTTTGAGGGCTTTAAAACTCAGGATGTCCCTTACCGTCTGGAAGCCGGAACGCCGAACGTCGCAGGCGTCATCGGCCTGAGTGCCGCGCTTGAATGGCTGGCTGAAACGGATATCGCTCAGGCAGAACGCTGGAGCCGGGGTCTGGCGACGCTTGCAGAAGAGGCGCTGCAGAAACGTCCGGGTTTTCGATCGTTCCGCGTGCAGGACTCAAGCCTGCTGGCCTTTGATTTTGCCGGCGTTCATCATAGCGATATGGTTACGCTGCTTGCCGGGTATGGCATTGCCCTGCGTGCCGGCCAGCACTGCGCGCAGCCATTACTGGCCGCGCTGGGTGTGAGCGGTACACTGCGTGCGTCGTTTGCGCCGTATAATACGCAAAGCGATGTGGATGCGCTGGTTGATGCCGTTGACCGCGCCCTTGAAATACTGGTGGATTAATGACGAATTCAGCGTTAGCCGAGCATCCGTTTGGCACGGTCATCACAGAAGAGACCTTAAAACAGACTTTCGCCCCGCTGTTGCAATGGGAAGATAAATATCGCCAGCTGATCCTGCTCGGCAAGCAGTTGCCGGCGCTGTCAGACGAACGCAAAGCGCAGGCGAAAGAGATTTCCGGCTGCGAGAACCGTGTCTGGCTGGGATGCACGGTATCCGGTGAAAAACTGCATTTCTTTGGCGACAGCGAAGGGCGTATCGTTCGCGGGCTGCTGGCGGTACTGTTAACCGCCGTGGAAGGGAAAAGCGCGGCGGAGCTGCTGACGCACTCGCCGCTGGCATTGTTCGATGAGCTGGGGCTACGGGCGCAGCTCAGCGCCTCGCGCGGTCAGGGCCTGGTCGCACTCAGTGAGGCGGTACAGGATGCCGCGCGTCAGGCTCAGGCCTGACGTTCCGCCTTCGCCATCATTTTCTTCAGGGCGTGAGAGACGGCTACAAAGCCGAAAGAGGCGGTCACCATGGTGGCCGCGCCAAAGCCTGAGGCGCAATCCATCCTTTTTGGCCCTTCCGCCGTGCTTTTCATCGCACACACCGAACCGTCAGCCTGCGGGTAGACTAAGGCTTCAGTCGAAAAGACACAGTCAACGCCCAGCTTGCCTTTGCTGTTTTTCACGACGTTAAAATCGCTTTTTAAGCGCTCGCGCAGCTTGGCCGCCAGCGGGTCCTGAATCGTCTTTGCCAAATCGGCCACCTGAATCTGCGTGGGATCGATTTGCCCGCCAGCCCCCCCGGTGGTAATCAGAGGAACCTTGTAACGCCGACAGTAGGCAATCAACGCCGCTTTTGGACGCACGCTGTCGATAGCATCGATGACATAGCTGTAGCCTTTACTCATGTATTCGGCGACGTTATCTGCCGTCACAAAGTCATCGATCACCGTCACGCGGCATTCCGGGTTAATCAGGCGAATACGCTCCGCCATCACCTCAGATTTCGCCAGCCCGACGTTATCGCGCAGGGCATGGATTTGACGGTTGGTGTTGGTGACGCAAACGTCATCCATATCAATCAGCGTGATCGCGCCAATGCCGGTTCTCGCCAGCGCTTCCGCCGCCCAGGAGCCAACACCGCCAATTCCCACGACGCAGACATGCGCATCCGCAAACAGCTGCAGGGCTTTTTCACCATATAGACGTGCCGTGCCGCCAAAACGCTGACGCCAGGCATCGCTGATTACTACAGACATAAAACCTCAGATGTCAAAAGGGTGAGGTTATTCCTCACCCTTCTCTGTTAATTCAGTACGACTCAGAATACCACAATCAGCCGCTGAATACGTTACCGCTGCCAGGGGCTGCCTTGAGCACCCATACGCGCCCATAGTGGTTATACCAGCCTGCACGGTGCCCCGCATCCGGGCCAATGCCCTGATAAATATCGAAGTGCTGACCTTTAATCGCACCGCCGACATCCAGCGCGACCATCAGACGTAGCTCGTACTGACCGTTAAATTTGCCGTTGTTATCCAGTAGAGGCACTTCCGCCAGCAGCGTGGTGCCCGCAGGAATAATAGAACGATCCGAAGCTACCGAGGCGCGGCCAATCAGTGGAACGGCACTCGCCCCTTTCACTGGCGCAAAGTTTTGCGGTTTAAAGAAGACAAACGACGGGTTCTGTTCCAGCAGCTCACGCACTTCGGCTTCGCTGTGTTTTTCACCCCACTCGCGGATCGCCTGCATCGACATGTCTTCTTTTTTCACTTCGCCTCTGTCGATCAGCACTTTACCAATGCTGCGATAGGCATGACCGTTTTTACCGGAATAACTAAAGAAGTTCAGGGGGGAGCCATCGCCAAAGTCGATATAGCCGCTGCCCTGAACATCCATGATGAAGTTGTCCATCAGCGAGTTGCTGTAGGCCAGAACGTAGTTTTCGCTCAGCGCACCGGAGTAGATCTCAGCGCGGGACGGCAGACGACCGCGTTTAGGCGGCATTCGGTAAATGGGATACTGGAACTCGCCCTGACGCGTGTGTCGCGCCTGGATAACCGGGGTGTAGTAACCGGTAAACTGGACGTTGCCATAGTTATCCGCCCCTTCCATCTGCCAGGCGTCGATACCAAACTGGCGCATATTGCGCGTATCACCGCCCGCGCGTAGCCAGTCCTGTACCGCGTTATAAACGCTGCTCTGTGAGCCATACAGACGTGGCGACGCGTTGCGGATCTGGTAAACCTGCTCGGAAAAGTCTCCGGCGTTGATCGGTGCGCCAACGGCATCAGGTTGATTAACTAAAGAGAAAGGCTGGGATAGCTTCCCGTCTTTATACTGTTGACCGCGATCGGTCGGTTTAGAAGAGCAGGCCGCAAGAATGGCTACCATTGCCCCTGTCATTAGATACTTCGCCCAACGTCCTTTCATTATATCTCGTCTTAAAGTTGCCCATTACCGCGTGATGAAGATAACAAACCCACTGTTCTAAAGAAACGGAATCACATGCCCTTTGGCAAATTCTGAGCAAAAAATAGTCCAAATATCGCAACGCCGTTCAATTTACATACAAAGTTAATGATTTATGTGAAAAAGGGGTTGCATCACAAACCTAACCGAGTATAGTGCGCTTCCACGGACGCGGGGTGGAGCAGCCTGGTAGCTCGTCGGGCTCATAACCCGAAGGTCGTCGGTTCAAATCCGGCCCCCGCAACCAATTAAAATTTGATGAAGTATCTTCTACGACAGTAGGAAGACGGACGCGGGGTGGAGCAGCCTGGTAGCTCGTCGGGCTCATAACCCGAAGGTCGTCGGTTCAAATCCGGCCCCCGCAACCAATCAAATTTGAAGAAGTAAGTT
The DNA here is from genome assembly GCF_003010695.1 of Enterobacter cloacae complex sp. FDA-CDC-AR_0132. Taxonomy (NCBI): domain Bacteria; kingdom Pseudomonadati; phylum Pseudomonadota; class Gammaproteobacteria; order Enterobacterales; family Enterobacteriaceae; genus Enterobacter; species Enterobacter cloacae complex sp. FDA-CDC-AR_0132. Next base: position 684,751 of record NZ_CP027618.1, read on the forward strand.
TCTACAAGAGTAGAAAGACGGACGCGGGGTGGAGCAGCCTGGTAGCTCGTCGGGCTCATAACCCGAAGGTCGTCGGTTCAAATCCGGCCCCCGCAACCAACACTTCTAAAACAATAAACACCCTTCAGGGTGTTTTTTTGTATCTGCGGTGTGTGAAACTGCCGGGCGTTTACCCGGCGCACTCAACTACCCAAGCCTTGCCAGCGTCGCCCCATCTGAGAAATACGCCCGGATCCCTGCCAGAATCGACTCTGCCACTTCCTGCTGGAATTTTGCCGTCCTGAGCTTACGCTCCTCTTCCACGTTACTGATAAACGCGGTCTCGACCAGAATCGACGGAATATCCGGGGCCTTCAGCACCGCGAACCCGGCCTGTTCAACGCTGTTTTTGTGCAGCTTATTAACATTGCCTAGCTTGCCCAGCACCGCTTTACCAAATTTCAGGCTGTCGGTGATGGTCAGCGACTGCACCATATCAAACATGGTGTGGTCGACATAGCGGTCGCCACTTTTGCTCACGCCGCCAATCAGGTCCGAGGCGTTCTGAGAGTCAGCCAGAAATCTTGCGGCGGTGCTGGTTGCCCCTTTAGTCGAGAGCGCAAACACCGACGAACCGCTCGGCTGGCGGCTGGTAAACGCATCGGCATGGATCGAGACGAACAAGTCTGCACGCTGCTTCTGGGCTTTCGCCACGCGGACTTTCAGTGGAATAAAGACATCTTCGTTTCGCGTCATATAGGCGCGCATATTGCCTTCTTTATCAATCAGCGCCTTCAGCCGGCGGGCGATTTGCAGTACCACATCTTTTTCCCGGGTACGATATTTCCCCACTGCGCCCGAGTCTTCGCCGCCATGGCCAGGATCAAGCATGATCACAATCGGGCGATCGCGCCCTGCTTTTCCGGGCTGCGGACCGCTCTGGGCCGGTGGCACCTGCTTCTCCAGGTTGCCCTGGTTGTAGTCTTCCAGTAATGCCAGCAGCGGATCCTGAATATCCGTCGCATTCGCCGGGTAGAGATCCATGACCAGACGCTCTTTAAACGTCGCAACAGGCGCCAGGGCAAACAGCTGCGGTTTAACGTTTTGCTTCAGCTCAAACACCATGCGCACGGTTTGCGGATCAAACTGACCCACGCGCGCCGATTTGATAAACGGATCGTCGCCGCGGATCTGCGCCGCCATTCCCTTAAGCACAGAGTTGAGGTTAACACCTTCGAGATCCACCACCACACGCTCAGGATTGCTGAGAGCAAATTGCTTATATTTCAGCACCCGATTGGATTCTACCGTGACGCGTGTATAGGTCGACGACGGCCAGACACGCACCGCCACCACCTGACTGGTGGCGGCAAGACCCACCTGGCTGACGCTAAGCAACCACATCGCCCCTGCCCCTTTTAACAACCGGCGGCGGCTTATTGCTGAATTGGATCCCGACATGCTTCTCCCGAGCAAGAAAAGTGATTGATTTACAAAATCGCTAAATTGACCGAAAACTTTAACGAATGACGCATAAACTGTCATCTATAAAAGGGTAAACATTCATACGCTAACGCACGGATTACTTATCAATTTCTGTGGGTCGCAGAAAATTTAGGCTTGCACACACGGCCACAATCGAATAAAAATACAGAAATTACGAATAAACATTCATTAAGGGTTGTGTCATGGTGAAGGAACGTAGAACCGAACTGGTCCAGGGATTCCGCCATTCTGTTCCCTATATCAACGCCCATCGGGGAAAAACGTTTGTCATCATGCTCGGCGGCGAAGCCATTGAGCATGAAAACTTTTCCAGCATCGTCAATGACATTGGCCTGCTGCACAGCCTCGGGATCCGCCTGGTTGTGGTGTATGGCGCGCGCCCGCAGATTGATGCCAACCTGGCCGCGCATCACCACGAGCCGATTTACCATAAACATACCCGCGTCACGGATGCGAAAACCCTTGAGCTGGTGAAACAGGCGGCGGGTCTGCTGCAGCTGGATATCACCGCTCGCCTGTCGATGAGCCTTAACAACACACCGCTGCAGGGCGCGCACATCAACGTTGTGAGCGGCAATTTTATCATCGCTCAGCCTCTCGGCGTGGACGATGGCGTGGACTATTGCCATAGCGGACGTATTCGTCGTATCGATGAAGAGGCCATTCACCGCCAGTTGGACAGCGGTGCCATCGTGCTGATGGGGCCTGTAGCGGTGTCCGTGACCGGTGAAAGCTTTAACCTCACCTCAGAAGAGATTGCCACTCAGTTGGCCATCAAGCTGAAGGCGGAGAAAATGATTGGGTTTTGCTCTTCCCAGGGCGTCGTGAATGATGAAGGGGTGATTGTGCCAGAGCTCTTCCCGAATGAGGCCCAGGCTCGCGTGGAAGCGCTGGAAGCCGAAGGGGATTACCACTCGGGTACCGTACGTTTTTTGCGCGGTGCCGTGAAGGCCTGCCGCAGCGGCGTACGTCGTAGCCACCTGATCAGCTATCAGGAAGACGGTGCCCTGCTGCAGGAACTGTTCTCCCGCGATGGTATCGGCACCCAGATTGTGATGGAGAGCGCGGAGCAGATCCGTCGCGCCACCATCAATGATATCGGCGGAATTCTGGAGCTGATTCGCCCACTGGAACAGCAGGGCATTCTGGTTCGGCGCTCCCGCGAACAGCTGGAGATGGAGATCGACAAATTCACCATTATTCAGCGCGATAACCTGACCATTGCCTGCGCCGCCCTCTATCCGTTCCCGGAAGAGCAGATCGGAGAAATGGCCTGCGTGGCGGTGCATCCTGACTACCGGAGCTCTTCACGGGGTGAAATGCTGCTTGAGCGCGTGGCGGCTCAGGCGCGTCAGATGGGGCTGAACAAGCTGTTCGTGCTGACTACGCGCAGCATTCACTGGTTCCAGGAGCGCGGATTTACACCGGTGGACATTGAATCACTGCCGGAGAGTAAGAAAGAGATGTACAACTATCAGCGCCGGTCAAAAGTGCTGATGGCCGATCTGGGATAATACGAAGCCCTCACCACCCGGTGGGGGCTATCGCTTAAAGGGCTTCAAATATCGCGCTCAGGCCGCTTCGACGTTCCGTGCGGGTGGCAATCGCCTGTAGCAGCACACGTTCATCAGCATACAGCGACAGGCGCTGACGCGCGCGCGTAATGGCGGTATAAATCAGCTCGCGGGTAATGACGGGCGAAAGCTGTGTCGGCAGGATCAGCGCCGCATGGTTGAACTCGGAGCCCTGAGACTTATGCACCGTCATTGCCCAGGCCGTTTCATGTTCAGGCAGGCGGCTGGGCTGAACGGACTTCACGCTTCCATCCGGCATCTGGAACCAGACGCGCAGCCCCAGTCCACGATCGAGGGCAATCCCGATATCCCCGTTAAACAACCCCAGCGCGCTATCGTTGCGGGCGATCATCACCGGGCGTCCCTCATACCAGCGCGAGTGCGGGGTGCGGTGGATTTTGCGTTTCTGGCCCAGCAACTGTTCGAACCTGTCGTTCAGACCGCTTACGCCAAATGGCCCTTCCCTCAGTGCGCACAGTAGCTGATACTCGCCAAAGGCGGCGAGCGCCTGTGCCGGCGTGTATTGCTGTTGTACACCCGTCAGAAAATGCTGATACCCCTGCAGGGCGTCATCAAGCATCGCCTGATACTCTTCCCCGGTTTGCAGCGATTTTTTCTCGATATCGGTGAATTGACCGTCAAATACCGCACAGGTCGTGTGCCGGTCGCCTCTGTTCACAGCCGAAGCCAGCTGACCGATGCCCGAGTCGCTGCCGAAACGGTAGCTTTTTTGCAGCAGGCACAGGCTGTCGCGCAGCGCCCCCGCCAGGGAATGGTTTTCACTGGCGAGCGAACAGCCGGTCAGACGGGACAGCTCCTCAGCGCGTTCAGCGGTATATCCCAGGCTTGCATAAGTGCAGATATCTCCCAGCACCGCCCCGGCTTCCACCGAGGCAAGCTGGTCGCGATCGCCCAGGAAAATGACGCGGGCGTGCGCTGGCAGAGCATCAATCAACCGCGACATCATCGTCAGGTCGATCATTGACGCCTCATCCACCACCAGCACATCCAGATGCAACGGGTTACCGGCGTGATAGCGCAGACGCTGGCTTCCCGGCTGAGCGCCCAGCAGCCGGTGCAGCGTGCTGGCTTCGTTTGGGAAAAGGGCAAGCTGCTCCCCGGTGAGTGGCAACTTCTGCAGCGCACCACCTAACGACTCGGTCAGGCGTGCCGCCGCTTTGCCGGTAGGGGCCGCCAGACGAATACGGCACTTTTGCTCACCCGATAACTGAATCAGGGCGGCAAGCAGTTTGGCCACGGTGGTGGTTTTACCGGTTCCCGGGCCGCCAGAGATGACGGAGATCCGCCGTGTTAAGGCCACGGCCGCCGCCACTTTCTGCCAGTCTGTCGCCTCAACAGAGGTAAACAAGGTATCCAGCGTTTGCCGCAGTTGGGCTTCATCGCAGGGAAGAGGCGCATTGGTCTCGCTGAAAAAACGCGCGACCGCCAGTTCATTACGCCACAGTCGGTTGAGATACAAACGATCGCCCGTCAGGATCATGGGTGTCTGGCTATCGGCTGCGCTGACGGCAGGCGAACGGTGTAATACCGTCGGCCAGTCCACGGATTCTCCCAGCAGAGCAAAGCAGGACTGCAGGGCCGCGGGCATTTTCTCATCCATCGCCAGACGCGAAAGCGGCAGGCAAACGTGCCCTTCCCCTGCGTCTTTACTCAGGATGGCAGCGGCGAGCATCACGGCAGGCTCATCACCTGACACCATCATGGCGAACTGTACGTCCAGGTGGCGCAGTAGTCGCTGTTCTACCGCTTCCAGCAACAATTCCTGCATCGTCATGCCACTTCCTCCGTGTTTGCTGCAAATAAGTTATCCATTTTCTCGATCAGTGCCGCATGCGGGCGTGTGCTAAAGATGCCTGAACGCGGGTCAGCCGCATCCACACCGCGCAGGAAAAGGTAAATCACCCCACCAAAGTGCTCTTCGTAACGGTAGTCAGCAATGCGATGGCGCAGATAACGATGCAGCGCCAGAGTGTAGAGCTGGTACTGCAGATCGTAGCGATGCATTTGCATGGCGGATGCCATCGCCTGCTGGGTGTAGGCTTCGCTGTTCTCACCCAGCCAGTTTGATTTGTAATCCAGCAGGTAGTAGCGCCCTTCGTGACGGAAAACCAGGTCGATAAAGCCTTTTAACATCCCCTGCACCTGGCGGAAGTTCAGCGGCGGGCAACCGGCAGACAACGGGTCATACTCGCGGATCACCGCATCAAGCGCGTCAGCCCGCAGCGGGCTGGCGATGGGAAGGTAAAACTCCATCTCCACCTGTTTATCTTTGGCGGTCAACTGGCTAAGAGAGAGGCCCTCTGCCGTGAGCGGGGCGTGCAGAATAGCGCGGATCCACTCGGTGAGGACCGGCTGCCATTGTGCATCATAGCCCCCACTCTGTAACATCTTCAGGACCCATTCGTCAGAGACAGGCTGGGTAAAATCAAGCTCTTCAAACAGGCTATGCAAAAAGGTTCCCGGTGACGCGCCGCGTGGAAATTGATGCGGCGTAAGCGCAGGCTCAACAGGTACGCTACCGGCTCCGGCGGCATCAATATCCAGCTTTGGCATCAGGTCCTGCGCAATGCTCTGCCCGTGCTGCTGTAACCCGGAGTAGCTGGTAACGCGCCAGTCGTCGGCAATGGTGCGCAGAATCTGCCGGGCTTCCAGTTCAGATTCCCGCCAGTCCGGCATCTGCCAGCGGCTGTTATCGGGTGGCGACGGAATGTGCAGGGCAACATGCTCGCCGCACAGCGACTCGATGCACTGGCGCAATCCGGCAGCATCTTTGGGCTCGCCGAGCTGAATGAGTCGCCCCAGCGCGCTCAGGTGGAAATCGCTCTCCCCAGACTTGTCGCCACGACGGCGGAACAGCGGCGCCACGCCCAGGCTGCAGTGCCAGACCGAACGGGTCAATGCCACGTAGAGCAGGCGTAAATCTTCCGCCAGACGTTCGGCCTCGGCCAGCTCAACGCTGGACTCCGCTTTACTGAGATCGAGCACCGCGTCGAACGACTCGCGATCGTGGTAAAAGGCCTGATCCTGCACGCGGTAATTGGCGATAAACGGCAGCCAGACCAGCGGATATTCCAGGCCTTTCGACTTGTGAATCGTGACGATCTGTACCAGATGTTTATCACTCTCAAGACGCATCTGCTGGCTGGAGGCGTTGCTGTTTGGGTCGGCAATCTGTTGCGCCAGCCAGCGCACCAGAGCATGTTCGCTTTCAAGCTGCGTGCCCGCCTCCTGCAACAGCTCACTGATATGTAAAATGTCGGTCAGACGGCGTTCACCGCCTGCTGTCGCGAGCATATTCTCCGCAAGGTGTCGCTTCGCCATGAGCTCACGCACCATCGCCATCACACCGCGCTTCTGCCATCGTTCACGGTAGTGAACAAACTCTTCGACGACCGCATCCCATGCGGCTTCGTCATTATTGAGTGCATCAATGTCACGGGCGTTCAGACCGAGCATTGCGCTGGCTAGTGCGCTGCGAAGCGTACTTTCGCGCTCCGGGGACAGCACGGCCTGAAGCAGCCACAACATCTCCTGTGCTTCCAGGGTTTCAAAAACGCTGTCACGGTTTGAGAGGTACACGGACGGGATGTTCAGCAGGGTAAGCGCATCACGGATCAGCGACGCCTCCTGACGACTGCGCACCAGCACCGTGATATCAGACGCCTTCACGGGGGCTGACTCATTTTCCTTCCACAACAGCGCCTCGCCACGCGCACCAGCGCTGAGCCAGTCACGGATCTGCGCGGCACAATGCTGGGCCATGGCATTTTGATAGTCCGCGACGCCACAGCCTTCACCGTCCAGCAGCCAGAAGTTCATGGCTGGCTGCGTCACCCCGTTGAATTCGAAACGCAGCGAGCGGTTTTTTGCGGCAAACTTTACCGGCTGAAAGGGGATCTCACGGAACATAAACGCCGTATCCATGCGGCTAAACAGCGCATTGACGCTTTGCACCATGCCCGGGGAAGAGCGCCAGTTGGTATCCAGCGTATAATGCGCCTCTACCTCACTGCGGGCCTTCATGTAGGTGAAAATATCCGCACCGCGGAAGGCGTAAATGGCCTGTTTCGGATCGCCGATTAACAACAGCGCGGTGTCGGGCTGTTGTCGCCAGATGCGGCGGAAAATACGGTACTGCTGAGGATCCGTATCCTGAAATTCGTCAATCATCGCTACCGGGAAGCGGGTGCGGATCGCGCAGGCAAGGGCTTCACCGTTTTCACTGCACAGCGCCGCATCAAGGCGGCTCAGCATATCGTCAAAACCCAGTTCGCCACGGCGACGTTTCTCACGTGATACGGCTTCGCGAATTTCCGTCATGGCGCGGGTGATCATCAGGTCATTGAGCGTGAGTGGCTCAGCGAGCAGTGATTCAATCGCAACAAACAGGGGGTGCTCAGGCACAATGCCATCGGCTTTAGTCCGCTCAATCAAAAAACGCTGCGAGAATTTCTCCAGTGCGTCCGGAAGCTGATAACCGCGCGTCTCTTCCTGCGCCCAGGCGCTGATCTTCTCGATCCATTTACCCTGGTTGCCGCGGTTAAATTTACGCCTGTCGATCCCGGAGTTTTCGATGATCGCCTCAATCTCACCGACAGACTCATTCCATTTTTGCTTGAGCGCAGCAATTTTTCCGACAATCTTTTCATGACGTGAAGCCAGCGTTTCGTCTGCAGGTGGCGGGGATTTGATAACCGGCGCTTCGCCCTGAAGGTAACGGTCGATAGCGCGAAGAAGCTCTTCGGGACCTTTCCACAACGCATGGACCGCTTCAGCGATATCGCGCGATAAAGGGTAACAGTGGCGACGCCAGAAATCCGCACAGGCCTGATAGCGAAGCACAGATTCATCTTCAATTAGCTGCTGTTCAAACAGCATTCCGGATTCAAACGCATTCAGGCTCAGCATGCGCTGACAAAAACCATGAATGGTGAAAACGGACGCTTCGTCCATCTGCCGTTCCGCCAACAGCAGCCACTGGGCGGCCTGTTGCTTATCTGCAATCTCTTCAAGAAGGCTGGCGTAGAGAGGGTTATCCGTGGTCTGGCGCAGGCAGGCGATGCGCAGCTCGTGAATATTGGCACGAATACGACCGCGCAGCTCAGCGGTAGCGGCCTCGGTGAAGGTGACCACCAGCAGCTCTTCCACGCTTAACGGACGTGGAAAAGCGGCGTTACCACCAAGCCCTAACAGAAGACGCAGATAGAGCGCGGCAATGGTGAAGGTTTTTCCCGTTCCCGCTGAGGCTTCAATCAATCGTTCACCCTGTAGAGGTAAACGTAAGGGATTAAGGGGCTCAGCGGTATCGGTCATTCTTTCTTACTCCAGGGCATAGATTGCTGCAGCGCGCTGACGCTCTTCCAGATCGTCCAGCCTTTCGGGTTAACGTAGTCCGTTTTCCCGTTCTGACTACCGGAAACCTGCGACAGAATCGCCATTCCCTGCGGTTTAACTACCGCCTGGTGGAAGAAATCAGCAACCTTCTGCGGCGTCAGCTGTTTTATCTCGGCCACTACTTTATCACGCGAATCAAATTTCAGATTACCGCGATCAAAATCTTTGCTCAGTTGTGATGCTTCTTCACCCAGCGTCTGCGGCGGCTGCATCACCTGCGCGATGACGGCCTGCTGAATCTGAGCAAACTCCTCCGGCTTCATCGCCCGCAGCTTCGCTTCCGCCTGTGGGAAGAATGCCTGATAACGCTGCCAGAGATAAGCAGGCTGTTTATCACTGCTTTGCAGCAGGAAGCCCAGCCCCCACTGGCGACCTACGTTCATGGAGAAGGCAAAGACCGCGTAACCAAGCTGCTCTTCTGTACGCAGCTGGTTGTAGAACCACGGCTGAATAATCTGCCCCAGCACCGCACTCTGCGCGGTACTGGTGAATTCATCATAACCCGTGGGTACAAACACAGCGGCCAGGGCAGAATCCGTGCTGTTACCCGCCTTTTCAAAAATCACATTCTGTTTTTTCTCAACCAGTACGTCCTGATTGCGGCACCACTCATCGCCCTTCGAACCAAGCTGCGTACGGACATTTTCTGCCAGTGTTTTAGCCTGTACGTCACTCATGTTTCCGACGATAAGGAACTCCGGACGCGTGTTCGTTTTCAGCGCATCACGATACGCCAGCACATCTTTTAAGGTGATAGAGGGCAGTAGCGCCCGGCGATCTTCGCGCTGGAAATAGGGAATTTGCGAAAGCATTTGCGTCGGCATGAGCGCCAGGTCATACGCTTTACCCTTCTCGGCAGAATCCATCATCTGCGCATACCAGGATTTGGCCTGCTCAAGTTGCTCTTCCGTCGGGGTATAGCTGAAATAACCTTCCAGTAACGCCTGGAACAGCTGCGGCAGACGCTGGGTGTAGCCGTTGGCATTGACCATCAGACCGTTATTGGCGTTGGTCGAGAAGCTTATCCCGCCGACGGCCGCCTGATTGCTAAGCTGATCGAGTGCGATACCGGCAAGATAGTCATTGAGCGCAAACATCACCTGATTTTTAGCGCTGTTCATTGCTTTTGGGTTACGCAGAACCACGCTCACATCGGCTTTCGGTTCACTCGCGAAATAGCGGCTTGGCGTATACACCACGCGCAGCGTCGGCTCATCAACGATAAGTTCCGGGTGCGGATAGGCTTTCGTGGTTTTAATCAGCGAGAAATCATCCGGAATGTAGGGGTTCAGCTCCGGCAATTTAAGCGCGATCTCACCGGCCTTTTTCTGCCAGTCGGCGAAGGTCTGGTCACTGATTTTATCCACCTGATAAGGGGCATCGACAAAATAGGCCATTTTGTTATGCGGTTCGTTCGGGCTGATATACCAGACGCGGGCATTCTGCGGCGTCATCATCGCCAGGCGGGCTTTTACCGCGTCGGCGTCATACTGGTCGGCAATATTGACCGCGTCGAGGGTATGTTCCACCGGTACACGGATCATGGTATCTGCCAGCCACTCAACGTAATCCATGTCGCGGGTAATGGACGGATAACGGAAATCGAGATCCAGCACGTGCGCCAGTTCATCAAAGTAACGTTTATCGACGCCTTTATCGCGTAGCAAAGAGAGGTAGCTGAAGATAGCCGCCACGACGTCATCACGGTGAGCCAGACCTTTGTCAGTCAGGGTGGCGGAGATCGCCAGCACGCCGCTGTTGCCGTTCACAACCGGATCGGAGTCGGCACGGATACCTTCCACCAGCCCTTGTTTTTGCAGCCAGTCAGAAAGTGTTCCCGGGCTACGGTTGCCAATCAGGTAGGTGACCAGTTCATCGGTTTTGCTGCGAAACTGCGCCGTATTGTTATCAATGCGGAACTCAACGCGCAACACTTTACGCGGCAGTGCAGGAACGTAGTGGATAACGATCCCTTTTTGCGCGTCCGTGACCACAGGAACGTTTATCTGCGGCAGGTCGATATTTTTATTCGGTACCCGGCCAAACGTCTGTGCCGCCATGCTTGCCAGCTCAGGCAACGGTTTGTTGCTGTAGATGACCGCTTTCATCAGATTGGCGGAGTAGTATTTATCGCGAAAGGCATGCAGGGCATCCAGCACCGGGCTGTTCGGTTTATCGCTCAGCGTCTCCAGGTTACCACCGGAAAAACGCGATCCCGGGTGCGCCGGGTTAATGGTTTCTGCACTCACCTGCGCCATGCGCATCCCGTCTCGCGTACGGGCAAGGGTCAGTTCAGCATTAACGGCATTGCGTTCGCGGTCAGCGTATTTTTTATCCAGCAGGGGAGCCGCGATAGAATCCGCCAGACGATCCACTGCACCTCCCAGCGCATCATTCTCAACTTCGAGATAGAAGGCTGTACGGTACGGCGCCGTGCTGGCGTTGTGGCTGCCGCCATGCATTTTGAGAAATTCGGACAGGCTATCTGGCTGTGGGTATTTTTTGGAACCCATAAGCGTCATATGTTCCAGATAGTGTGCAAGCCCAGGGTGGGCTTCCGGATCTTCCAGCGACCCAACCGGCACCACCAGTGCCGACAGGGATTTTACCGCCTGCGGATCGGAAACCAGCAGCACAGTCATCCCGTTATCAAGGCGAATAGCCTGATACTGACGGGTATCTTTTTCGCTCTTACGGATAGTTTCCTGAATGGGTTGCCAACCGGAGCCTGCCTGAGTGAAAGGTGCCCAAAGGGCGACAAACAAAACAAACGCTTTGAACAAGGTGCTGCCTGGCATTACGACCTCTTTATCACGGCTACATCATTAACAAACTGCGTGCTGGACTCACCAACATCTCTTTCTTTGGGTACATCAGTCCGTGATAAGAAGTGCATCATAAATGAACACCCCATGCTGCGCAATTTTTATACAGCACTCAGGACTGATTAAATTTGAACAACGGTAACAGGTAGCGTTGTGCTTCTTCCGTGATAGCCTCGAAGTATTCAGGCTCAAGCGTTCGCCATAAACGTTGATACCAGACATCCTCACCTTCGCCGTGCACCATCATGTTACCTTCATACGCCTGCATGAATTTACTCCGTGCTTTCTGCAGTGAAGCGTCATCCGTTAACATGGCATCATTCTGTGCGTCATAACAAGCTTTTATCCAGGCGCCACCACTCTCGGGCAGTAGCAGGAGCGGTTTATTCATTCCCCGCAGATAGCCTTCAACGTACAAGGATAAATAACGTAACGCCTGCTCTGCGTCCATCGGCGGAAAGCGCCATTCACCCTCTTTGCGGACAAAAATACGGCTTTCGCCTTTATGGCCGCCAGCACTGTAGACAAGATGTTCGAGCCAGAGTTGCAAACCTTGTGAAACGCTAAGCATGGAAGGACGCCACCGCAGGAGCCCATCCGGCTGTACCTGAGTTAGCCAGCCCGTGAGCTGCACACCCTGGCAGTTGAGATCGATTTCAAGACTGGTTCCGGGTTGCCGGCATTCCCTCACGCGTTCTGCCAGAGCTTCCATCTCCTGGCGCTGCGCCTCCCAGACAATTTCTCCGAACGCCCCGTAGGGTAACTGCCCCGCAGCACGGTAGCGGCGGTAAAGCTTGTCGGCATCTTCCTCTTCAACCAGCGCGTTCAGCAGCTGCAGGTTTAGCTGATACCGCTCCAGCCCTTCCAGCGTAAATGGCTCTGCATCAGGAATTTCACTCTCTTCAGAACGGAAATTGACCTGCAACCGTTGCTGGAAGAAAGCGCGTACCGGATGCCCCCAAAACCGCTGAAGCTGTTCAAAGGTCAGGGTGTCTATCGGGCGAGGATCAAGCTCCTGAATGAAATCGGTATGCGCTCTCCCCTCTTTTTTCGCCGCAGGCAGCCATTCGTGGGCATAGCTCTGATGATCGCTGACCACGTAGTTCACCGGGTCAAACGGCATGCGGCTATGGAAGCGGGTGATATGCGCCTTCACTCGCTGCGCGCTTTCATCACAGTTACGGGCTTCATCCCCCGCCAGATAGTGGCTCTGCCCGATATAATCCACCAGTTCCTGCACCAGAACAGAAGGAAAGCGCTCGCTGTTGTCCTGGATAGAGCGGCCGATATAGCTGATATACAGCTGACGTTGAGCCGAAATGAGCGCCTCAAGGAAGAGATAGCGGTCATCGTCACGACGGCTACGATCGCCCCGCTTTGGATTCGCACTCATCAGATCAAAACCTAGCGGCGCCAGGGCGCGTGGGTATATACCGTCATTCATTCCGAGCAGGCACACCACTTTGAACGGGATAGAACGCATTGGCATCAGGGTGCAAATATTGATTGGGCCTGCCAGGAAACGCTGGCTAATTCGCTCCTGATCGAGCCGTTGCGTCAGCTCATCGCGCAGCAATGACAACGGGATAGCCTCGTTATAGTGGGAACTCACGCCCTCTTCGACGATTGCCTGCCACTGCGTTTCAATGAGCGCCATAGCGGCTTCGGTATCACTGTCCGGCAAGAAGAAATCATTGAGCAATGCCCTGCAAACCGGGAGCCACGCATCCAGCGGACGCGGCTGCATCAACTCAAGCCGCCAGCGGTTAAGTTGCATCAGCAGGGAAGCTAAATGACCGACCAGTTCAGCGATCAACCCGCTGGACTCATCGTAGGGCAGGACTTCATTCCACTCGCCCTGGCTGCTTTCCATCGCATAGCCCAGCAGCATACGTGTCAGGCCAAACCGCCAGGTGTGCTGGCCGGTAGGAGGAAGCTCGAACGCCTGAACGTTGTCATCATCAATGCCCCAGCGTACGCCGGACTCGTTAACCCACTGACGAAGGTAACGCAGCCCCTCTTCATTAATATTGAAACGTGCGGCTAGGACTGGGACATCCAGTAATGCCAGGACATCTTCGGAGATAAACCGGCTATCCGGTAATGAAAGCAAAGTAATAAAGGCCTGCAAGGCCGGATGAGACTGGCGGGCCCGTCGGTCAGAAATGGCGTACGGCAGGTAGCGTTCACCCGTCGCACTCCCAAAAACAGCCTGAATAAAGGGACTGTAACTGTCGATATCCGCCACCATCACCACAATGTCACGTGGCGTCAGCTCAGGATCGTCCTGCAACATCGCCAGCAGTTGATCGTGAAGGACTTCAACCTCGCGCTGCGGGCTGTGGCAAACGTGGATCGTGACGCTGCGATCGTCGCCGTCCAGCTTGCGCTTACTGTCGCTGCGTTCAAATTCTTTCGCCGTAACACCCATGACGGCGCGGTTTTCGAGATCCAGAATGTCGAGCTGAATATTATGCAGCAGGCTATCCGGAGCGATCTCGACGAAGGCATCCACATCCCCTTCGCCTGACGACGTGATGTCTGAGAGCATGTGAATGTAGTCACGGCCCAGCTTTCCCCAAGAGGCAAGCAGCGGGTTTGGCAGGTTTTGAATGCCGTGCTCATCAAAGAGCTGTGCGGCAGACGCGCTGTCTTTAAACAGTGGCACGGTACGCTCTTCAAACAGGCGTCGTCTCTGGCGAGACACCAGCCGCGAAAGCCAGCGTTCATCCTGAATGTCGCCCCAGTACTGGCGACACGGATTGGTAAAGAGGATATGTATGTCGATGTGTTTACCCAGCGCACTCAGCGCCTGCAAATACACCGGTGGCAATGCCGAGATGCCGCAGATAAACACGCGAGAGGGCAGCCGGGCTGGTCGCTCAGCGCTGTTTTCCAGTATGGAGATAAACCGCTGGTAGAGGTTTGCACGGTGCCACTTCGGCTGGCCAAGTTTCTCAGTGTGTTCCACCAGCGCTTTCCAGAGCGGCGCCTGCCAGACTTGCGCCTCCGGTAACCCGTCGACCCGCTCGCCCGCTTCCCAGCGAGTCAGCCATTCCGGGCGATACACCAGATACTGGTCATAGAGATCGGCGGTGCGCGATGCCAGCTGGAACAGCTTGCGTTTATCGGTGTCGTCATTGAGGTAGTGGCGCAGCATGACGAATTCATCATGCTGCAGCATGTCCGGCAACAATGCCATCAGCTTCCAGCTCATGCTTTGCTTGTTGAAGGCACTCTGTTCCGGGATGTCCGGCAACACGCGGACAAACATCTCCCAGATAAAACTCGCGGGCAGCGGGAAATCGATATTTGCGGCAATGCCGAATTTACGCGAAAGCGACATCTGCAGCCACTGCGCCATACCGGTGCTCTGCACCAGCACCATTTCTGGCTCAAAAGGATCGTCAAGCCGCTCGCGCTCAACGATAAATTCCATCAGCGCTTCCAGCACATCCAGACGATTTGAGTGGTAGACCCTTAACATAGACGCTCCCGACTACTGGCTAACCGGGCAATGCAGACGCGTTATCTCGCCGCGCCGCCCCAGAGGAGAAATAAGTGTAACCGTGATGCTGACACATCCAGAGAGTGTTGTCTGCCCCCGACTGACCTGCCAGCCTGCCGGGAGAGCAATTGTTGAAAGCTGAGACTGATTCCAGGCATGGTGCCAGAGCTGACGATACTGATTAAACATGGAGAACCGCGTCGCCAGTGCCCGCTGATAACCCGACAGTGCCGTGACGATCATCACCAGCAGCATCATCGCCAGTAATACCTCAACCATGCTAAAGCCTTTTTCTCTGCTCACGGCAGCTGGCATAACGCATTCTCCTTAAGCGGACAAAAATCACTCCAGCCGTGTGGCGAGAAATAGATCTTACCGTCGATGATTTCGCCTCTGCGCCATAGCAGCAGGTCATCACTCCCGGCGATAAGCAGCACACGCGTTTCATTCAGTAGCCGCAGGCAAACTCGCCATGCCGATACCTTTTTGCACTGGATCTCAGGCTCAGACAACCAGCTCTGAACGCGTCCCCATTCAAGCGCTGACTGCACGGATGCCTGCTGTTGAACCGAGCGGCTCTCACCGCCCACCAGTGCGCTAAACGTGGTCAGCTGCTGATTGAGGCCGGTGAGGATCAGCGTGCCCAACACCAGTAAAAGTAATACCAGCGCCAGCGAGGACATTCCGCGTTGCCGGTTCACAGGTTGTACCCCGTGACGCCATAAAAAGCCTGACAGGGCGCCCCCTGCTCGCCCTGACGAAGGGCGGTCATTTCAATATTCAACTGGGGGGCAAACCCCGCATGCTCAACTTGACTCACCACAAAGTGCTGGATGAGAAGCCTGTTGGGGTCAGTGAGTTTCTCCCATCCTTTACCCTCACATGAGGTCGCCCCATGCAGGGTCTCCAGTGCACCTGATTCCAGACGAAAACCTGTACTGTCGTTTTCCGAAGACGAGCTATCCCAGTTACCGTTACTGTTTGCATCCCACCGTACAATGACACAGCGACCTTGCCTGCCGATCGTCAGTCCCTGCCCCGCACAGTTTCCGGCGCAATACCCCGCACGCTGAAGCTGTTTGCCGAGGGAAAAAAGGCGTTGCCACACCTCCTCCTCAAGCTCCCGCTGACCGGATTGCTGTAAAACAGCCCGCTGCAAGCCCGGTAAAAAGCGCGAGGCGCTTATCAGTACAAGACTGCTGATCGCCGTGGCAATCAGAACTTCCATCAGTGAGAAACCCTGCTGGTTTAGGGACATGAACCTTCTCCTGTGACATTGCACATCCTGATTCGCCCTCCATTCGAGACAATGACGAGCCATTCTCCTGCACGACTTTGCAGGCGTATTCGCCCTGCCCATGCCGTATCCCTGAGTCCATAGAAGCCAAATAACGGCGTTATTTCACTTACCGTGACCTCCGGCCACAGGGGAATAAATACAAACGGACTGCCCTTATCACAGCCCTGCACGAATGCGCTCATCAGACAGGTGACGCCCCTGTCGCGTCGCAGTGTGACCTGGTGGTCACGGTTGTGCCGGTTTGCGTCATTACGCAGAAAGACCAGGTAATCACGCACCTGCCCGGCAGTTTGCCAGAGCCGTTGCTGCCGTTGCCAGTTGTCCCAGCCGTATAGCCCGGAGGCGCTGAGAATGACCACCAGCGAGATAGCCACCAGGGTTTCGATAAGCGTAAAACCGTTCTCTTTTTTCATGCCGGGAGTGTGGCGAAATGGCCTGGAATTGACGAGCTACGGATGACCGTTTTACGAGCCCTTATCAAGGAAAGTTAAACGGTTGCAGCGCGTTGCATACGTTCTGGATAACGCGTCGGAAAGCGGGAAGAAGGCGAAAAAAAACCGGCGCTAAACAGCACCGGTTATGTCACGATTGACGGCCTCAGATAGCGACGGGCGCTTTGATGCCTGGATGAGGGTCATAACCCTCAATCTCAAAATCGTCAAAGCGGTAATCAAAAATGGATTCCGGTTTGCGTTTGATAATCAACTTAGGCAAGGCGCGCGGTTCGCGGGTCAACTGGAGATGCGTCTGTTCCATATGGTTGCTGTAGAGATGGGTATCCCCACCGGTCCAGACGAAATCGCCCACGTCCAGATCGCACTGCTGCGCCATCATATGCACTAACAGCGCATAGCTGGCAATGTTGAACGGCAGGCCGAGGAACACGTCGCAGGAGCGCTGATAGAGCTGGCAGGAGAGCTTGCCGTCTGCCACATAAAACTGGAAGAACGCATGGCACGGTGCCAGCGCCATTTTATCCAGCTCGCCGACGTTCCAGGCGGAAACGATAATACGGCGCGAGTCCGGATCGTTTTTCAGCTGGTTCATCACGGTGGTGATCTGGTCAATATGGCGGCCATCCGGCGTAGGCCATGCGCGCCACTGCTTACCGTACACCGGGCCCAGGTTGCCGTTTTGATCTGCCCATTCGTCCCAGATAGAGACGTTGTTTTCATGCAGATACGCAACGTTGGTATCGCCTTGCAGGAACCAAAGCAGTTCATGAATGATCGAGCGCAGGTGGCAGCGCTTTGTCGTTACCAGCGGAAAACCTTCCTGCAGATTGAAGCGCATCTGGTGGCCAAAAATGGAGAGCGTGCCGGTACCGGTACGGTCATTTTTCGGCGTGCCCTCATCGAGCACTTTTTTCATCAGTTCAAGATACTGTTTCATGGTTCCTCAGGAAAGTTGTTGCTGTGGACGACGACGATACGCCCAAATCATCATAATGACACCCGCGACAATCATCGGAATGGAGAGGATCTGCCCCATGCTGATGTACTGTACCCATTCGCCGGTGAACTGTGCATCCGGCTGGCGGAAGAACTCGACGATGATACGGAATGCACCGTAGCCAATCAGGAACAGACCGGAGACAGACCCCATCGGACGCGGTTTACGGATAAACAGATTCAGGATGATAAACAGCACCACACCTTCCAGCGCCAGCTCGTAAAGCTGAGACATGTGGCGCGGCAGAACACCGTAAGTATCGAACAGGGATTGCCACTCAGGATGAGACGGCAGCAGCGCCATGTCCTCTGCACGCGAGCCCGGGAATAGCATGGTAAAGGAGACACTCGGGTCGACACGCCCCCAGAGCTCACCATTGATAAAGTTGCCCAGACGTCCTGCTCCCAGACCAAACGGGATCAGTGGCGCGATAAAATCTGACACCTGGAAGAAGTTGCGTTTGGTGCGTTTGGCAAAAATCACCATCACCAGGATCACACCAATCAGCCCGCCGTGGAAGGACATGCCGCCATCCCAGACGCGGAACAGGTAGAGTGGATCGTTCAGGAATACCGGGAGGTTATAGAACAGAACATAGCCAATACGGCCGCCCAGGAACACGCCAAGGAAGCCTGCATACAGCAGGTTCTCGACTTCGTTTTTGGTCCAGCCACTGCCGGGACGACTGGCGCGACGGCCAGCAAGCCACATGGCAAAAATGAAGCCGACCAGGTACATCAGACCGTACCAGTGAAGCGAAACAGGTCCTATTGAGAAAATGACCGGATCAAATTCCGGAAAATGCAGATAACCACTGTTCATCTGTCACCACAAGATGTTGTTATTCCGCTGAAAGTGGACAGCGGTAGAAATGCGATTCTGCTGTTAGCAGAGGCTCCAAAGTTGCGAATCATAGCATAAGGCGGACGCGGAGGATGCGCCAGAGATGTAAAAGATGTGTATAGAGGAGGGTGTTATATCCTCACCGCCGCCCTGTCACAAAGGACGAGGACGGAGTAAGGGGAAAAGTACGTATTAGCGACCGCCGCGAATCAGGCCGCCCATACCGCGTCGTTCCATGAAAGCAGCCACCTGATGACGCACTTCGGCGGCCAGCTGCGCTTCAAGACTGCGTTCAGCCAGCTCGCGGGCATCCTCAATATCGATATGCCGCAGCAGGTACTTCACGCGGGCAACCGCACGGCCGTTCATGGAGAGGTGGCGGTATCCCAGCCCAATCAGGATTGCAACGCACATCGAATCTCCGGCCATTTCACCACACAGGCGCAAATCAATATCGTGCTGTTCGGCTTCTCGCGCGATCATCGCTAACGCCCGGATCATCGCAGGGTGCAGGCTGTCATAGATGCTGGCAACACGCGTGTTGTTACGGTCGACGGCCAGAATATACTGCGTCAGGTCATTGGTACCGACCGAGATAAAGTCGACACGGTTAGCCAGCTGCGGCAGCATAAAGACCATTGACGGCACTTCAAGCATCACCCCAATTCGTGGTTTGGGGATCGCATAGCCAATCATCTCTTCGACTTCACGACCGGCACGCTCAATCAGACGCCGCGCCTCGTCAATCTCATCAATGCTGGTGACCATCGGCAGTAAAATGCTGAGGTTACCCGTCGCCGCATTCGCGCGCAGCATGGCACGCACCTGGATCAGGAAGATCTCAGGCTGATCGAGCGTAATGCGTATCCCACGCCAGCCCAGGCACGGGTTTTCTTCACTGATCGGCATGTACGGCAGCTGTTTATCTGCCCCGACATCAAGGGTGCGCAGGGTGACCGGTTTGTCGTTAAACATCTGCAGCATGCCCTGATACTGCGCGACCTGCTCCTCTTCAGAGGGAAAGCCACTTTGCAACATGAACGGGATTTCGGTGCGGTATAAGCCGATACCGTCGATGCGGCTGCCAAGCTTCTCTTCATGCTCGGGGCTTAAACCTGCGTTGAGCATGACTTTGATTCGCTCGCCGCTTTTGAGCTGCGCGGGCAGATTAACGTCATCCTCTGCCAGCTTGCTTAATTCATTCTCTTCGCTGATAAGGCGCTGGTATTCCTGAAGCAGAACCGGCTCAGGATCAACCAACAGCTCACCGCGATAACCGTCGACCACCAGGGTGCGTCGGTGCAGCACCGATGGCTGGATATCCGCCCCCATAACGGTGGGAATTCCCAGCGCGCGCACCATAATGGCCGCGTGCGAGTTCGCCGCGCCATCGCGTACCACCACGCCCGCCAGGCGGTCATGAGGCAGTTCAGCCAGCGTTGTCGCGGAGAGTTCATCGGCAACCAGCACAAAACGTTTTGGCCAGGCATTCGCGCCCTGAATAGTGTCATCAAGATGGAACAGTAAACGCTGCCCCAGGGCGCGTAAATCACCGGCCCGCTCTTTCAGGTAACCGTCGGTCAGTGCCGCAAACTGCTCGGCAAATTTTTCGATGACCTTTTTAACCGCCCACTCCGCAACCGCACCTTTGTCGACTTCGTCAAAAAGCTCGCGGCGCAGACGTGCATCGGAGAGAAGGTGCGAGTAGAGGTCAAAAATGGCCGCCGTCTCTTTTTGCGCACCAGCGGCAAAGCGCTTGCTGTAGCGACGAAACTCATTCGACGCCTCTTCCAGTGCGGCAGTGAGACGCTCGCGCTCAAGCGCTTCATCAAGCGTTGAGGCTTCGTACACTTGCTCCATCAACGGCAGGGTGGCATCCATCCAGCCTTCGGCGATAGCGACGCCCGGCGACGCCGGAAGCGCGCGAATACGCGTATGGCGGTACTGACCAAACAGTGCCGTCAACTGGGACTGGGAGAGGATCGCGGCCATCTGCGTGGCCAGCGTGACGAGGAAAGACTCTTCGCTTTCATCGTACTGACGCAACTCACGCTGCTGTACCACCAGCACACCAAGCAGTTGACGGCGCTGAATAATCGGCACGCCCAGGAAGGCGCGGAAACGATCTTCTTTTACGGAGGGGATATATTTAAAGCTGGGGTGTTTTTGCGCGTCGGCAAGGTTGATAGGTTCGGCGAGTCGCCCAACCAGACCAACGATACCTTCATCAAACGCGAGCGTTACGGTGCGTCCACGTGGCTTTTTCAAACCACGGGTCGCCATCAGGTAATAGCAACGCCGATCATGGTCGGCCAGATACACCGAACAGACTTCGGTCTCCATCGCAAGACAGATGTCGGTAACCAGAATGTTCAGCGCCTCATTCAGACGCGGCGCACTGGCCACCTTCTCGACTATTTCTCGCAAGCGGGTGAGCATGATTTGCGTAGCTTAACCTCTTTTACGTCGCCAGGCAGGTGCGCTCTGCGGCTTAGGCGGGATCTCCTGAAGCTGCATGACAACACTTGCGAACTCTTTCATCACCCTACGGTAAACATCGCGTTTAAATGACACGACCTGACGAACAGGATACCAATAGCTCACCCAACGCCAGCCATCAAACTCCGGCGTACTGCTGGTTTGCATATTGATATCTGAATCGTTGCCCACCAACTGCAGTAGAAACCATTTTTGTTTCTGGCCGATACAAACCGGCTTTGTGTCCCAACGCACCAAACGTTTCGGTAACTTGTAACGCAACCAGTTGCGGGTCGAAGCCAGGATGCGAACATCTTTTCGGCTTAAACCAACCTCTTCAAACAGCTCCCGGTACATCGCTTGTTCTGGGGACTCTCCCGGGTTGATCCCGCCTTGCGGGAACTGCCAGGAGTGCTGACCATATCGACGGGCCCACATCACCTGGCCCTGACGATTACAAATTACTATTCCTACGTTCGGGCGGTAGCCATCGTCATCAATCACCGGACTACCCCAAACTAAACCTTATATATGAATGATTGTTTCACACTACAGGGAGGCGGTAAACCACTCTCTTACAGGGCTGCAACCTAATAACATTTGAATAACTCACAAATACAGGCAGAGTTATAAACAGATGAGCGGCTCTGAGGGGAATTTTATTCACCTTTTCTGTGGATATAGTTGTGAAGAAGTGTCTGATTACCGATGAACAACCTCAGCCGCCGTCAATCCCTCTCCATTACCGAAAGAAAATAAAATCATTATTTTCATAAAGTTAATCACAATAAAACCAACCCACACTGCTTAAGCGTGACGATCGTCACATCAGGGATCGTTGTGCTGATGAAAGATCGAACAGCGTCGGTTTTATCCACAGATTGTGCCAATAAGTTAGGCACAATTTGTTTGAAAATTGGATTTTCGTCGCACGTCAAGGCTGTAAATTGAAACAGTAGTCAGGGTTATGCCCAGTTATCCCACTTTTCTGTGGATAACATGGTGTAAGATCCTGTTCATTGTCAGTGACCAGAATTGAACAACCGAATTTTTGTCCTTTGCCATCCATTTTTAGCGTGCTAAAAAAACCTATAAATCATACACATGGCATATTCGTACAGAAAAAGTTAAACTCTATCCACAGGGGACAATTTCTTAGTGTATTTTTTAATCAAAAGGTTACCTTCATGCATTCGCTTTTACCCTTGCTTTCACCGCCGTCCAGCGAAACCCAGTTGCTACAGCAGGCGCAGCGTCTGGCTGGCTTTTCGCTTGGCGAGCTGGCGGCAATGGCTGGCCTGCCGATCCCTCAGGATCTGAAGCGGGATAAAGGCTGGATCGGCATGCTGCTGGAGCTGTGGTTGGGTGCAAGCGCAGGGAGTAAACCGGAGCAGGATTTCGCCGCCCTGGGCGTAGAGTTAAAAACCATTCCCATCGATAGCCTTGGTAAGCCCCTGGAAACGACATTCGTCTGCGTTGCACCGTTAACCGGGAATACCGGTGTGACGTGGGAAACCAGTCACGTTCGCCATAAACTGAAGCGCGTGCTTTGGGTCCCCGTAGAAGGAGAACGTCAGATCCCGCTGGCTGAACGCCGGGTTGGCGCACCGCTGCTGTGGAGTCCGGATGAAGATGAAGAGCATCAGCTGCGTCTGGACTGGGAAGAGCTGATGGATATGATTGTCCTCGGTCAGGTTGAGCGCATCACCGCCCGACACGGAGAGGTGTTACAGCTGCGGCCAAAGGCGGCGAACAGTAAAGCGCTCACGGAAGCAATCGGTGCCCGGGGCGAGCCGATACTGACATTGCCACGTGGTTTTTATCTCAAAAAGAACTTTACCGGGGCGCTCCTTGCTCGCCATTTCTTACTCAAAACGTAGTTTTTTACTTATTTTGAGAGCTCTCAAACATAATCACCTGGTTTTTAAGATTTTACCGCTTCCTCCTGTCGAAATATCGGGTTATTACTACACTATGATTTGATACGAGCCAGGTGAGGACGATAACGATGAAAAAATGGGCAGTGTTAATTTCAGCAGTCGGATTAGCGTTTGCAGTATCGGGCTGTAGCAGCGATTACGTGATGGCGACAAAAGATGGCCGGATGATCCTGACAGACGGCAAGCCGGAAGTCGATGATGACACCGGTCTGGTCAGCTACCGCGATCAGTCCGGGAATAAAATGCAGATCAATCGCGACGAAGTCTCGCAAATTATCGAGCGATAAACAGAGAGAGGTCAGTACCTTGCTGGCCTTTTTGATTTTTTTCTTCCCCTTTTGCTTCCCCTCTGCCATGTTTATATTCCTTTGTCGGGAGGTTCCTGACGCGGTCTACATGTCTATTGAAGGAAGCCGGCTATGCATTATCACCGTATCCCCCACAGCTCTCTGGAGATAAGCCAACTGGGGTTGGGCACGATGACATTTGGTGAACAAAACAGCGAAGCCGATGCCCATGCACAACTCGATTATGCCGTCAGCCAGGGCATTAACTTGATTGATGTCGCAGAGATGTACCCTGTTCCTCCACGCCCGGAAACGCAGGGGCTTACCGAAACCTACGTCGGCAACTGGCTGGCAAAACGCGGCAACCGCGAGAAACTGGTTGTCGCCTCGAAAGTCAGCGGCCCTGCGCGTAACAGCGATGCCGGGATCCGCCCAAACCAGATCCTCGATCGCAAGAATATCCGTGCCGCGCTGGATGCCAGCCTGAAGCGCCTGCAAACCGATTATCTTGATCTCTACCAGGTACACTGGCCGCAGCGTCCAACCAACTGCTTTGGTAAGCTCGGCTACAGCTGGAACGAAAGCGCTCCCGCCGTTACGCTGCTTGAAACGCTGGAAGCGCTGACCGAATGCCAGCGAGCGGGTAAAATCCGCTACATCGGCGTGTCTAACGAAACGGCTTTTGGCGTTATGCGCTACCTGCACCTGGCTGATAAACACGATCTGCCGCGCATTGTCACCATCCAGAACCCCTACAGCCTGCTCAACCGCAGCTACGAAGTGGGTCTGGCCGAAGTGACGCAATATGAAGAGGTTGAGCTGCTCGCCTATTCCTGCCTGGGCTTTGGTACGCTGACGGGTAAATACCTGAACGGTGCGAAGCCAGCCGGCGCGCGTAATACGCTCTTCAGCCGCTTTACCCGCTATAGCGGCGAGCAGACGCAGAAAGCCGTCGCGGCCTACGTTGATATTGCGAAGCGTCACGGGCTCGACCCTGCCCAGATGGCGCTGGCCTTCGTACGCCGTCAGCCGTTTGTGGCCAGTACCCTGCTGGGCGCAACGACGATGGAACAGTTGAAAACCAACATTGAGAGTTTCCATCTGGACCTGAGCGAGGACGTGCTGGCGGAGATTGACGCGGTGCATCAGGTTTATACCTATCCGGCACCGTAAAAAAACAAAACGGCAACTTCTGTTGCCGTTTTTAATGTTTGCACCCGCTTGTGAAAAGGCGCTGAAGACGACCCGAATCAGCGGCGGCGCTGCCAGACCCACAAGCCGGCAATCGCCAGCGCGAACAGTCCACCGAACCCGACGCCAATCCCCACCACAGGCGCACCGGCTTTAACCGCCAGCGAATACAGGCCCAGCATCAGCAGCATCGCCAGGTTTTCACCGAGGTTTTGCACCGCAATAGCATTGCCCGCCCCGACCGTCTGCTTGCCACGCTCCTGTAATAGCGCATTCAGCGGCACCACGAAGAAGCCCCCCAGAATACCAATCAGGATCAGCAGTACGTAGGCTGGCAATAACGCGTGTTGCAGTGCGAAAAAAAGCACCGCAACGCCAATCAGGATCCCTGCCGGCATGCAGCGAGCAACGGTGTCGAGCGTCACCAGTTTTGCCGCTGCCCCCGCGCCCACCACAATCCCGATCGCCACCATCGCATTAAGGTAGGTTGGCGTCGCGTTGTCCGTGATCCCCAGCGCCACCGGCACCCACAATACCAGCAGGAAGCGCAGCGTAACGCCAGCGCCCCAGAACATACTTGTGCCCATCAGAGAGAATCGCGTTTCACCGTTACGCCACAGCACGCGGCAGGCATTGAAGAAGCTGCCGGTCATCGGCTTAAAGCGCCAGGATTGCCCCGGACGCGCCACCGGCAGTTTCGGAATAAACAGGTTAGCGACTACCGCGCCACCGTACACCACGGCACACACGCCGAGGGCCGCCAGCACGTGCCAGTCAGCGAGGACACCGCCTGCGACGGAGCCAAGCAGGATTGCCGCAATGGTGGAGGACTCCATCAGCCCATTGGCTTTCACCAGCTTATCACCGGTGGTCAGCTCCCCGAGGATGCCATACTTCGCCGGGGAGTAGGCTGCGGCGCCAATGCCGACCAGCGTATAGCCAATAAACGGATTGAAACCGAAACAAATGCTGGCCGCTCCCAGCAGTTTCAGACCGTTGGCAAACATCATTACCCGGCCTTTCGGGAAGCTGTCCGCAACCTGTCCGACAAACGGTGCAAAGATAATGTAAGCGCCCACAAACACCATCTGCAGAACCGGCTGACTCCAGTCGGGGTAAAACTCAGCCTTGAGCAGTGCCAGCGTGGCAAACAGCAGCGCGTTATCGCCAAAGGCGGAAAGGAACTGGGCGGCAATCACCGCCATCATGCCTTTTGAGCGCAGAGAGGTGTTAGTGTGTACTGACTCACGCATTATGTTGTTCCGCCTGTTCAACCATGCCCTTGAGGGTCACGAAGTCGGGCTTACCGCTGCCGAGCACCGGAAGCTGTTTCAGGTAGCGAATATCACGAGGTACCGCCAGCTCCGGAATGCCGTGCTCGCGGGCATAGCTCAGTAACTGGTCGCGCTTAAGCTCGCTGTCGGTGGTGAACAGCACCAGCGCCTCGCCTTTACTTGCATCACTCTTCACAACCGTGGCATGCATCTTGTCGGCGGAGACGCCCGATGCCAGCTGTTCAACCATCTCAAGAGAGACCATTTCACCCGCAATCTTGGCAAAGCGTTTTGCACGCCCCTGGATCTGCACAAAGCCCTGCTCATCGAAACGTACAATATCGCCGGTGTCGTACCAGCCCGATTCAATCTCGCCATTAACGTTTTCTGCGGTCGGTGCTTCCAGCACGCCGGGGTTTTCCACGCGCAGATAGCCGTTCATCACGTTTGGCCCTTTCAGCTGCAGACGGCCGCCGTCTTCAATACCAGGCACCGCCAGCAGACGAGCATCCAGCCCAGGCAGAATTCGGCCTACTGTCCCCGGTTTCGCCGCCATTGGCACGTTGATAGAGACCACCGGCGCACACTCTGTCACGCCATACCCCTCGAGGATGCGCAGACCAAATTTGTCCTGCCAGATCTGTCGCGTGCTCTCCTGCAGTTTTTCCGCGCCAGCAACCACGTAGCGCACGCGGAAGAAGTCATAAGGGTTAGCGAAACGCGCGTAGTTTCCGAGGAAGGTTGAGGTTCCAAACAACACGGTACAGTTACGGTCATACACCAGCTCCGGCACAATGCGGTAATGCAACGGGCTTGGATAAAGGAAGACTTCGGCACCGGTCAGCAGCGGCGTGAAAAGCCCCACCGTCAGACCAAAAGAGTGGAACAGCGGCAGCGCTGACATAAACCGGTCTTTCGCGGTAAAGTCGGCAATGCTTTTGATCTGCTCAACGTTCGCCAGAATACTCTTGTGACTGTGGACGACACCTTTCGGGTTGCCTTCAGAGCCAGAGGTGAAGAGGATAATCGCGTCGTCTTCCGGCTGCTGTTTCACCTGGGCCAGACGCGGCATCAGCAGATGAGCAAAAATCCACAGTTTGTCGCCTGTCGTCACGTCCGCTTTAAGATCTTCCAGGAAGACCCAGCGTACCTGGGTAAGCTGTTCAGGAAGATGCCACAGTTTGCCTTTGTCGAGGAACTGGCGGGAGGTAAAGACGGTTTTGATTTGCGCTGCCGTGATGGCGCTAGTCAGCCCTTTCACGCCCGCCGTGTAGTTCATCATCGCCGGAATACGGCCACGGGAAACGGCTCCAAAAATCACCGCCGCACTGATGCCTGCGTTGGGCAGCATCAGGCCAATCTTTTCGCCCTGCTGACTGTACTTCTCAAGAATACGGCCCACGAACAATGTTTTGGTCAGCAGCTTGCGATAGGTATCCGGGGTAAAGTTGATGTCTTCGATGCAGTTTTTCTTCGCGCCGTAGCGGTGCTGTGCCGACAGCAGGGATTCATACAGCGTCTCGCGCGGGCGGACCGCCATACGCGCTTCCATCATAATCTGGTGCAGCATCTCTCCGGCAATTTTACGGCGATCGCGTGCACGGGGTGCGTCAGGCATCGGTAACGACGTTGGCGGCAGGATATGCAACGTAATTTTTGGGAACATGCGCTGCTTTACCAGCCCTTTCAGACGGCTGAAATAGGAGCGCTCCGCCCCTTCAATACGCAGTGGCACCACGGTTGCTTTTGACTTCGCCGCGACAAACCCGGCGCCGTCGTAGATTTTCATCAGTGAACCGGTCACCGAGATGCGCCCTTCCGGGAAAATAACCACCGGACGCCCCTGCTCTACCAGACGCACCAGATGTTTAATCATCATCGGTTTGGTCGGGTCGAGCGGCACAAAATCAATCAGCGGCGTGAGCCAGCGCATGTACCACTGCTGGCTGATGGAGGTATAAACCGCAAACACCGGACGCACGGGCAGAAATAGCGCCAGCAGAATGCCGTCGATAAAGGAAACATGGTTTGGTGTGATAAGAACGCGTTCGCCGCGAAGCGCCTGAGCATCGCCAGTGACGCGAATGCGAAAGAGAATACGGAAGAGTGTACGGAAGAACCCAAAAAGCATCTCAACTCCCTTTGCCAGCCAGTGTGAAGGGTTGATAGTAAATGGTGGCAGATTACACGAGAAGTGATACGGGAGCGACTGCAAAGTTGAGGCGAAAAAAAACCTGCGCATCCGCGCAGGTTGGTGCAAGAGAAGAGTACGAAACCGTACTAAGAATTCTCACCAATCAATACCTCTGGGATCTCGACTCTATCAATCTCCCCCTCATCCTCGCCATCGGACAATCGCAACAGCCTGAGGCAAAGTGTAACTAAAGGTTCAGATTGACATTATTCAGACATGACTGCCCGTGTAACGATTACACGGCCAGGGTTGTGCTGCGTCACGTTTGTGGAGGGCGAACCCCCGCGCCCCTTGAATGCACGGCGCTTTTCCGCAACACTATTTCGTGTGTAAACGCTTACCCCCACTAAGAAGGTATGTAATGGCGACAATAAAGGATGTGGCCCGTCTGGCTGGTGTTTCCGTGGCGACCGTCTCACGCGTGATTAACGACTCCCCTAAAGCCAGTGACGCATCACGCCAGGCGGTGCAAAACGCCATGGAATCATTGAATTATCATCCCAATGCCAACGCCCGCGCCCTTGCCCAACAGTCTACTGAAACCATCGGACTGGTGGTGGGCGATGTGTCTGACCCGTTTTTCGGCGCCATGGTAAAAGCGGTTGAACAGGTTTCTTATCAGACCGGCAATTTTCTGCTGATCGGCAATGGCTATCACAACGAACAAAAAGAACGCCAGGCTATCGAACAGCTGATGCGCCACCGCTGCGCTGCGCTGGTTGTTCACGCCAAAATGATCCCCGATGCTGAACTCATTCATCTGATGAAGCAGATCCCCGGCATGGTGATCATCAACCGAATTATTCCCGGTTTTGAGAAACGCTGCGTGGCACTCGACGACCGCTACGGCGCCTGGCTTGCTACCCGCCATTTGATTCAGCAGGGCCATACCCGCATTGGTTATCTCTGCTCCAATCACCCGATTTCCGATGCCGAAGATCGCCTGCAGGGCTACTACGATGCCCTGCGCGAAAACGGTTTGCCGTGTAATGACCGGCTGGTGGCCTACGGCGAGCCGGATGAGAGTGGCGGCGAACAGGCAATGACAGAGCTGCTGGGGCGTGGACGGAATTTCACGGCGGTTGCCAGCTATAACGACTCGATGGCCGCCGGGGCAATGGGGGTGTTAAATGACAATGGAATCGAGGTGCCGGAAGAAATTTCACTCATTGGCTTCGATGATGTGCTGGTGTCCCGCTACGTGCGTCCCCGCCTGACCACCGTACGTTACCCGATTATCACAATGGCAACGCAGGCTGCGGAGCTGGCACTGGCGCTGGCCGAACAACGCCAGCCACCGGATATCACCCACCTGTTCAGCCCCACCTTAGTCCGCCGTCACTCCGTAGGTTCGCCAGCAGAAGCGGGAGAGGAATAGCGATACAGATGTACCGTTTTGTTCGGGTATTCGAGCGCATCGCCAATGTACTGCCAGCCGTAACGTTCGTAGAAGTCGCGGCAGGCAGACCACAGATGCAGTTCGTGATACCCGGCCTGCGCGGCATAGGCGATAACATGCTGCTGCAGTTTTCCCGCCAGTCCGTTACCACGCGCCGCTTCATCAACGTACAGCGCAGCCAGCCACGGACAAAGATCCTGTAGGGTGATTAAATCGCAGCGCCAGATCCCGACCGTACCCAGAAGCTGTTCGCCCTTCAGAGCAATAAAGGTCAACGGTAACGCGCCCGGCGTCTGGCTATGTTCAACGATGCTCTGGAAAAACGCCCGCGTAAGCCCGTCACCGAACGCCTGCCAGATCCAGTCAGTTACCTGTTCCGCATACTGAGGCGCGGCATAGAGAGGCAGAATAGTCACACCAGCTTCCCCTGAAACACGGGCACAGATTCAAAAAGATAACCGTCAAAATCCGGCGCATCTTCATCGGAGAGTTCAAGTAAGCTCTTTTTCACATTTTCCAGATGCTGGAACATCGCCTGCCAGGCGCCCATCACGTCACGACGGCGAAGCGCCGCGAGGATGGTTTGTCTGTCGCCCAGCCATTTCAGGCGGTATGCACGGCTGGCGATATGCCCATTGAATTGCTGCCACAGCGGGCTGCTGTCCATGTGGTGCCAGATACTCTCTACCGTTGCCAGCAGCATCTGGTTTTGCGTTGCCCCCGCCAGCACCAGGTGAAACATTTTATTGTTGTCCTGGCTGTTATCGTTGGCGGCAATGGCGCGTTGCTCCTGCTCAATAATACGGCGCAGATTGTCGATGTCTGCGCGTGTCGCCATTTTGGCAGCAAACGCGGCGATGTTGCTTTCGAGGAGCTGGCGCGCCTGCAGGATCTCAAAGGGGCCGACGTCGCTGTTCAGAAAACGCTCTTCTTCGTTTTCGTGTTCTTCAGGAATGCGCATCACATAAACGCCAGAACCCTGGCGGATATCCACCGTGCCCTGCAGCTCCAGCATCAACAATGCCTCACGCACGATGGTACGACTTACGCCGTACTTCTCAGCAATATTACGCTCGGGCGGCAGACGGGAACCTACGGGATAGTGCCCCTGGATAATTTGCGCCCGTAAATCCTCGCCAATTTCCTGGTACTGTTTTTTTTCCGGCAGGATGACAGCCTTATCCACGTTTTCACCTGTTTTTTCAGTTAATGCGCAGGCCGGGCGTCCTCCCGGCCAGTTTGTGCGCTATTTTACCAGAACCAGCATGGTTTTCGCTTACTTCCATTCATCATCGACCGGGAGCGTGAGCACGCGCGCATCGCGCAGCTGCCGGAACCAGCTCGCCGACCTTTTCGCCCGCCTGGCGCGATTGTTATCGAGATTGATCTCAATCAGCCCGTAGCGGTTTTTGAAGGCGTTCATCGGCGATACGTTGTCCGTGAAGGCCCACAGCATATAGCCATGACAGTTTGCCCCCTCCTCCCGCGCCAGCAGCGTGTAATAGAGGTGCTCGCGAATGAACGCAATGCGGTACTCGTCGTCAATGACCCCGTCACTGTTGCGAAACTGCGCTTCGTTCTCCACGCCCATCCCGCTCTCCGCCACGAACCAGTCGATGTTGCGGTAGTCATTTTTTATCCGCATCGCCATATCGTAGATAATGCGGGGGTAGATTTCCCAGCCGCGGGATTTATTCATTCGCCGTCCTGGCAGTTCGAACGGTTCGTAGTAGTACGCCGGGTGGAACGGTGTCTCCGGATGCCAGGCACGAGACGGCGCTTTCACCCGATGCGGGTAATAGAGGTTTATCCCCAGCTCATCGACGGTGTTCTGCGCAATCAGTTCCAGCTCTTCTGCGGTGTAGTCCCACGCCACCTGATGCTGTTCCAGCAGCGTAAAGAGTTCTGGCGGGTAGCGCCCGTGCACCAGCGGATCGAGAAATACGCGGTTATAGAACAGATCGTACTTCTCTGCGGCGTTAACATCGTGCGGTGCGCACGAGCGAGGATAGGTGACTTCGGGGTTGAGAATACAGCCAACCGAGCCAGGGTACCCTTTGGCGCGAAACAGCTGCAGAACCTTTGCCGTCGCCAGAACCTTATGGTGGTTCCACTGCATCCATTTACCGGTATTCTGCTCGTAGGGCCAGCGCAGCGCATCGAGATAAACGCGGGTCTGTACCACGATCGGTTCATTGAAGGTAAACCAGCGGGTGACTTTACCGTGGTAGCGTTCAAAGACTTTTTCCGCATAGCGGACAAACAGGTCGACAACCTGCTTTGAAGCCCAGCCGCCGTAAGTGTCAAGCAGCACGCCCGGCAGCTCGTAATGCTCAAGGCAGATCATCGGCTCAATACCCTGACGGTGCATCTCATCGAACAACGCGTCGTAATAGGCGGCGTACTCCTCGTCCACCGTCACTTTTTCATAGTCGGTTAAAAAACGTGACCAGTTAATCGAGGTTCGGTAGTGCGTCAGCCCCGCCTGCTTCATCAGCGCCACATCCTCACGAAAGCGGTTGATAAAGTCGGTCGCCACCGCCGGGCCATAGCCGTTGTGCCAGACGTGACGATCGTTTTTGTACCAGAGATCGATCCACGAATCCTGCCCCGCCTTTTTGCCGCACCAGCCTTCGGTTTGCCAGGCTGACGCGGCCGCGCCCAGAATGAAATCCTGCGGAATGGTTATCTGTTTTGTCGTCATCACATCCTCATGCATTGTCGGTCGCCTGTTGCAGTGCGGCCTGTTCGGCACGTCGTGAAGCAATCTTCACAAACGGCAGGTAGATAATGACGGCAGTCACAATGCAGATAAGCTGAGTGATGACCGCCCCCATCGATCCGGCGGTGGAGAGCCAGGCGTTGATCAGCGGCGGCGTGGTCCACGGCACCATTACCACGGCTTTACCGGCAAAGCCGGTCACAGTGGCAAAGTAACCGATAGAGCCGGTCACCAGCGGCGTGATAATGAAAGGAATGGCGAGGATCGGGTTAAGCATGATTGGCATGCCGAAGATCACCGGCTCGTTGATATTAAAGAGCCCCGGACCAATGGAAAGCTTGGCGATCTCTTTCATCTCTTTGCGTTTGGTGGCAATCATGACCGCGATCAGCAGGCCGATGGTCAGCCCCGACCCGCCGATGCTCATGTACACATCCCAGAACGGCATGGTGATGATATTCGGCACCTCTTTGCCCTGCTCAAAGGCGCTCATATTAACGGTGATGGCGCCTAACAGCAGCGGCTCGCGGATCGGTTTGATCATCTGGTTGCCGTGAATACCAATCACCCAGAAAAGCTGTGCGACAAACATCAGCAGCAGAATGCCCGGCAGGCTTTGCACCACGCGCTCCAGCGGCTGTTGCACCACCTGATAGACCGCGTCATAGAGATACATGCCGGTGAGTTGATGGAAGACGAAACCCAAAGTGGCAATCGCGGTAGTGGTGATGATCGCCGGGATCAGCGCGGAGAACGATGCCGCCACGTTTGGCGGTACGGTGTCCGGCATCCTGATCTTCAGCCCCTTGCGGTTTTCCAGCCAGCAGTAAATTTCTACCGACAGAATCGCGATAAACATGCCGAGGAATAGGCTGCGGGTATCAGAGAACTGACGCAGCAGCACGTCTTTCACCACGTGCATTTCACCATCCACCAGCATCTCGACGGTGGTCGGCGTCACGCAGATAAAGCAGATCACCGCCAGCAGGCCAGGGAATAAGGATTTGATCCCGTTGATGCGGCCCAGTTCGATGCCGATTAAGAACACCGCGCCAATGTTAAGGAAATTCAGGGTGGCGTAATTGAGCGCGCTGGTGATGGGTTTTAGCGTGGCGAGAAAAGAGAGGGACTGGAAGCTCGCCAGGCCATTTTTCGGATCCAGTACCATATTGGAGATCAAGACAGAGAATGCCCCAACGATGATGACCGGCATTAAGGTAATAAAGGCAGACTTGATCGCCATGATATAGCGATAACTGTTGAATTTTGTGGCAAAACTGCCCAGAGCGTCGATCAGTTTTTCCTGTAATGCCATAGGGTAATACCTCAGTAAAAGGGCTTTTATTGGATAAGGTGTACAGCCGGATACTATTGGCATACCAAAAATAGCTTCATGTCGGGTTTTGTTCTGTGATTAAGCTCTCAACGACGTGACAGGTATTCCAAAATGCGGTTTATATCGATTTTGGCATACCACTTAAAACCCGGTATTTCGAACTGACCGATCGTTACCTAAAAGCGTGATCGTGCTGGAAGTTTTGCCCTTCCCGCATCGCTTATGCACCGGATGGTCTGTGTTAAACTGCAGATCGTTACGTGGAATCAGGAATGTCTAATGGCAACAATGCTGGATGTCTCATTGCGCGCGGGCGTGTCGAAAGCCACGGTATCGCGCGTGCTGAACGGCACAGGTCAGGTTAAAGAGAGTACGCGTCAGCAGGTGTTTAATGCGATGGAAGAGCTGGGCTACCGCCCAAATTTTCTCGCGCGTTCGCTGGCAAACCAGACCAGCAACAGCATTGGTCTGGTGGTCTCTACCTTTGATGGTTTTTACTTTGGTCGTCTTCTTCAGCAGGCCTCCCGGCAGACGGAAACCCACGGCAAACAGCTGATCGTCACGGATGGTCACGACGCCCCGGAGCAGGAAGAGCAGGCGGTACAAATGCTGGCCGATCGCAAATGCGATGCCATCGTGCTTTACACCCGCTACATGAGCGAAAAAGCGATCATGAAGCTGATCCATTCAGTGCAAACCCCGCTGGTGGTCATCAACCGTGAAGTCAGCCAGGCGCCCGATCGCTGCGTGTTCTTCGAACAGCAGGATGCCGCCTTTAAGGCCGTGGATTACCTGATCAACCAGGGCCACCGGGAGATCGCCTGTATCACCGTCCCGATCCACACGCCAACCGGGAAAGCGAGGCTGATGGGCTACCGTAAGGCGCTGGAAAAGCACGGCATTCGTCTGGACGAGCGGCGGATTAAGTATGGCGATGCGGGAATGACGCGAGGATATGAACTCTGCAAAGAGCTGATTGCCGACGGTATAGCGTTTAGCGCTCTGTTTGCCTGTAACGATGATATGGCGCTGGGTGCGTCCAAGGCGCTACACCAGGCGGGGTTGCGGATCCCACAGGATATTTCCCTGTTTGGCTTTGACGATGCCCCATGCGCGAAATGGCTGGAGCCTGCGCTCTCGTCGGTTTACCTGCCTATCGACAATATGATCGTTACGGCTATCGATCAGGCGATCCGGCTGGCAAAAAACCAACCGGTCGACGCGATCCCGCCGTTCACCGGTACGCTGGTATTACGCGACTCGGTCACGACGGGGCCGTACTTCACTCAGACGAGTTCCAGCGCCAGCAGTTCCTGAATGGTCTGGCGGCGGCGGATCAGCCGCGCCTTGCCGTTATCAAACAACACTTCTGGCAGCAGCGGGCGGCTGTTGTAGTTTGAGGACATTGACGCCCCGTAGGCACCGGTATCGTGCAGCACCAGATAGTCGCCTGGTTTAACTTCCGGCAGCGCGCGGGTTTCCACTTTCCCCCCTTCCTGCTGGGTAAAGACATCACCTGACTCACACAGCGGGCCCGCAACAACCGTCTCGATACGCGGCGCGTGAGTTAAATCGCGGCCATCGGCAGCCAGAGCCGAAATGTGGTGATAGCTGCCGTACATTGACGGGCGCATCAGATCGTTAAAGCCCGCGTCAATCAGCACAAAGTGGCGCGAGCCCATCTCTTTCACGCTGCGAACCTGCGCCACCAGCACCCCGGATTCAGCCACCAGGAAACGACCCGGCTCAATTTCCAGCTTCACGGCATGACCAAGATGCGCGGCGACCTGGTCACGCGCGGCGCTCCACAGGCCGTAATAGTGATCGGTGTCGATCGCCTCTTCCCCTTCACGGTAAGGAATGGAAAGACCGCCCCCGGCGGAGATCGCCTCCAGATCCTGACCAAACTCGATCACCTGGCGCACCATTGCGCCACAGACCTGCTCAAGGTGCGCGTAATCCACGCCGGAGCCGATGTGCATATGAATGCCCACCAGCTTCAGATTGTAGCGCTGCAATACGTCCAGGGCAGCGGGCATATCGGCATACCAGATACCGTGCTTGCTGTTTTCGCCGCCGGTATTGGTTTTTTGGCTATGACCGTGACCAAAACCAGGGTTCACGCGCAGCCAGACGCGGTGGCCCGGAGAAACTTGCCCAAGCTGTTCCAGCATATCCACGGACCCGGCGTTTACCGGCACCTGCAGCTCATGGACGCGAGCAAGCGTGGCGTCGTCGATCACATCGGCGGTAAACACAATCGCGTCAGGATCGGCTTTCGGATCAAACCCGGCCGCCAGCGCGCGCTCAATCTCCCCCAGGGAGACGGAGTCGACCTTCACACCCTGCTCACGCATCAGACGCAGAATGTGGATATTGGAGCACGCCTTCTGGGCAAAACGCACCACGTCAAACTGATGCAGGGCAGCAATCTTCTCGCGAACAATCTGCGCGTCGTAGACCCACACCGGACAGCCAAACTCGGCAGGCAGGCGTAGCAGGTTTTCGGCATTCAAATCAGTATCAGTCTGGTTAAGCGGGCGTGGCATGGTCTTTCTCCGGGGTGATATTTTTTTATGATTACGCCACAGCAGGAAGAGAATAAAAAATATCGTTTTATCGCGAGTCTATGCAAAAATGATATGGACAGTTCTTTGTATTCAGGTGACCTATGCCCGCCGTCAATTTACGCCATATCGAGATTTTTCACGCCGTGATGACCACGGGCAACCTCACCGAGGCTGCGCAGATGCTCCATACCTCGCAGCCAACGGTCAGCCGCGAGCTGGCGCGATTCGAGAAAGTGCTGGGACTGAAGCTGTTCGAACGCACCCGCGGCAGGCTTCACCCGACGGTACAGGGGCTGCGCCTGTTCGAGGAAGTGCAGCGCTCATGGTACGGCCTGGATCGCATTGTCAGTGCGGCGGAAAGCCTGCGCGAGTTTCGGCAGGGCGAGCTATCGATTGTTTGCCTGCCCGTCTTTTCGCAGTCTTTTTTGCCGACGCTGCTCCAGCCTTTTCTGGCCCGATATCCGGAGGTGAATCTCACGATTGTCCCGCAGGAGTCACCGCTGCTCGAGGAGTGGCTCTCCGCACAGCGCCATGATTTAGGCCTGACCGAAACCCTCTCTACGCCCGCGGGAACGGAACGAACGGAATTGCTCTCTTTAGATGAGGTGTGCGTGCTGCCAGCCGGGCACCCGCTTGCCCGCAAGCAGATTCTGACGCCAGCGGATTTTCACGGTGAGAACTACATTAGCCTGTCACAAACCGACAGCTACCGGCAGCTGCTGGATTCACTGTTTGCCGAGCATCAGGTGAAGCGCAGGATGGTGGTCGAGACCCACAGTGCGGCCTCCATTTGCGCCATGGTGCGCGCCGGGGTGGGCGTTTCGGTGGTGAATCCACTGACGGCGCTGGATTACGCCGGGCGCGATATTGTGATCCGCCCGTTTAGCCTGTCAGTCCCGTTCACCGTGAGCCTGATCCGCCCCCTCCATCGCCCGGTCTCAGCGCTGGTGGAGGCGTTTACGGAGCACCTGATAGCCCATGCCCGTCAGGTGGCGCTTCGCTTATCCGATCGGCAAAATTTATGACAGCATAAACTCCACGGCATCGGCGGCATGAATCGCGGCGGTATCGAAGACCGGAATCGGGCTTTGCTCAACCGGCACCAGTAAACCGATTTCCGTACAGCCGAAGATCACCCCTTCCGCCCCCTGCTGCGCGAGTTTTGCAATCACGCTGACGTAATATGCCCGGGATGATTCGCTAAAGGTGCCGAGGCAGAGTTCATCAAAGATAATCTGGTTGATGCGGGCCCGGTCTACCTCATCCGGGATCAGGCTTTCAATGCCAAACTGGCTGCTCAACCGACCGCGGTAAAAATCCTGCTCCATGGTGTAGCGCGTTCCCAGCAGCGCCACACGACGTAATCCGGTTGCGGTGATGGCCCGCCCGGTTGCATCAGCAATGTGCAGGAAGGGCAGCGAACAGCGCGCTTCGATATGGGACGCGACTTTATGCATGGTGTTGGTACAGAGCAAAATCCCCTCTGCTCCCGCACGCTCCAGCCCCAGCGCGGCCTCGGCCAGTATTTCCCCGGCTTTATCCCATTCACCGCTCGACTGGCAGGCTTCGATTTCATGGAAATCTACGCTGTGCAGCAGCAGGCTGGCAGAATGCAGGCCCCCCAGACGTTGCTTCACCCCTTCATTAATCAGGCGGTAATAGGGGATTGTCGATTCCCAGCTCATCCCCCCTAACAGGCCGATCGTTTTCATCATCCCTCCTTATGTGTTTATCCCAGTGAAGCAAACTTGTGATCGTGTTTCCAGTTCTTTGTCACGTCGTTTCTTTTTAACCCATGGTGATATAAATTAAATGAAACATTGTTTTAATACATTCTGGGGTGACGATATGTTTATTTTCCACAACGAGACCACGCTTGACGATCTGGGGAACGGCGTGACGCGCCGTATTCTTGCCCATGCCGGTAAAATGATGGCGGTGGAGGTGAATTTTGAACAGGGCGCGACAGGCCCACTGCATAACCATCCTCATGAACAGTTAACCTATGTGCTGTCCGGCGAGTTTGAGTTCACGATTGGAGATGAAAAACATGTGGTGACAGCCGGGGATACCCTCTACAAAAAGCCACATGTGATGCACGGCTGCGTGTGTCTTAAACCCGGCACGCTGCTGGATACCTTCACGCCGGTACGTGAGGATTTTTTGAAATAAAAAAAGGGCGCTGATGACAGCGCCCTTCTCGTCTGCGTTTTTTATTCCGTTACAGGCTCGACCAGAGGATTGCGGCTGAGCATGGCCTCACGCAGTAATACACTGCCACAGGCAAACAGCCCGCCCAGCAGTCCCGCCAGGATCACAATCAGGGCTTTGCCCGGACCGTCTTTTTTCACCGGCATAGATGGAGAGAGCTGATACTTGAACGGTTCAAGTTTGACGTCTTCGACCGACAGCTTTTTCAGCTGCGCCAGGTAGTATTCCCGGTTCTGGAAGTCCGCGTTCAGCTCAGCGATATCCTTGAGATTTTTTTCAATCTGCAGTTTTTGCGCGATACCGTCGGCACCGAGCGCGACGGAGTAATCCGGATCGTCTTTAACCGCCTGACCGTTGCTGTAGACCGGCTTTTTGATACCCGCCGCGTTGGCCACTTCCAGAGAATAGTTAAGACGCTGCAGATTGGTGTTGTGAACATTCGTCAGACGTACCCGATCCAGCTCCAGCTGCTGCTCCACCACTTTGGTTTTCAGGGTGATCTGGTTACGGATATTCTCCATGGTTTCCTGCTCAACAATCTGCGAGATGTAATCCACGTAACCTTTAAGAACCGTTTGCGCATCCCCCGCCGTCGGCGCGGTGAAGCTCAATGTCCACGAGACGTACGGCGCTTTATCCGCGTCTTTTGCCAGGGTGTTATCTACCGCTTTCATCTTTTCGGAGATATTGACCACCGCACGATGCAGCTCAAGCGGATCCACATCAGTGCCTTCCAGCTGTGCCATCACGTAAGGTGAGGATTTCATGTACTCCTCAAGCAACGACTGCGACTGGAACTTTTTAATAAACTGATTAAACACGTCCGGACGGGTAATTTTCACGTCCACGTCGAGCACCTGCAGGGCGACCATCATCTGGCGCAGCGGGTTCCACTGCGTCTGTTCCGCCGGTGTGATCACCGCTTTACTGGTCCATTTTTGTGGCAGTAAGAACGCGATGGCCAGTCCAACCAGTGCGAATGCGAAGGCAATCACGATGATACGTTTTTTTGCCGCCAGAAGAACTTCTAACAGTCCCAGAAGGTCAATTTCTTTGGAACTGACTGCCGGGGCCGCGTAATGGGGGAAGTCGAGATCCGTATTTTTTTTTAAATCCATTGCTGACATAGCCATTCTTCTTTTGAGGGTGCAGACCATTTCTGCCTGATTGGTTACAGTGGTCCGATGATACAAGAAAGTAAGAATTATCTGAACGAAAGAATGATCCAGCTGTAGACCTGCTATCAGAATTAGTAGTTAGTTTCTCCACGGTATTTTCTTTACTAATCATCCGGTTCTTTCCGCCCCGCCCGCCTCTCTCTTCTTTGAACGCCTGAAATAGCGCAAAAATGCCATCCTCATCACCTTATTGAAACACTGTTCCGACTTTGATCACATTTCCGCTATTAAGCGAATGACGCAGAAACAAATAGCAATAATATAAAATAAAACGGCGTTTTATTATCCAGGAACACGAGTTCTACCGTATTGAAACCCAGGCGTTTCGCTCAACGATGAAATCGGAAAAAGTCTTATAAAACAAAGTTAAATGAAGTAACCGTGACACGTATTACCCAGAACATTGCCGTTCAGGCTCGGTTTCGACAGCCTGAAAGGTTGTTACAGACGCAGATTCCGTTTTAAACCATTGATTACCAGGTAGGTAAGTATGAATGAAAACAAGCTGCTGGGGCTCGCGTGGATATCACCCTACATCATTGGGTTGATACTCTTTACGGCTTTCCCCTTCGTCTCATCGTTTTTCCTGAGTTTTACGGATTACGACCTGATGAGCCCGCCGGTATTTAACGGCATTGAAAATTATCGCTACATGTTTACGGAAGACACGCTCTTCTGGACATCAATGGGAGTGACGTTTGCGTATGTATTTCTGACCATCCCCCTGAAGCTCGCCTTTGCATTAGGGATTGCGTTTGTTCTGAACTTTAAATTACGCGGTATTGGATTCTTCCGTACCGCCTACTATATTCCGTCCATCCTCGGCAGCTCCGTGGCCATTGCTGTTTTGTGGCGCGCGCTCTTTGCCATTGATGGTCTGCTGAACAGCTTTATTGGCGTATTTGGTTTTGACCCGGTGAACTGGCTGGGGGAGCCCTCGCTGGCCCTGATGTCGGTCACCCTGCTGCGCGTCTGGCAGTTCGGTTCCGCGATGGTCATCTTCCTGGCCGCGCTGCAAAACGTTCCGCAGTCGCAGTATGAAGCGGCGATGATCGATGGGGCATCCAAATGGCAGATGTTCACGAAAGTGACCGTGCCGCTGATCACGCCGGTGATTTTCTTCAACTTCATTATGCAGACCACCCAGGCGTTCCAGGAATTTACCGGACCGTATGTCATTACCGGCGGCGGGCCAACGTATTCCACTTACCTGTTCTCACTCTACATCTACGACACCGCGTTCAAATACTTTGACATGGGTTACGGCGCAGCACTGGCGTGGATCCTGTTCCTGGTGGTGGCCATTTTTGCCGGTATCGCCTTTAAGTCATCGAAATATTGGGTGTTCTACTCCGCCGATAAAGGAGGCAAAAATGGCTGATATCCAACAACTTTCCACGGCGAGGACGATTGCCGAGCGTGAAGTCGCCCGCACGCTGCGCAGAGAGAAAATTAACGCCGCTGTGCGCTACGTGATCCTGCTGTTTGTCGGCCTGCTGATGCTTTATCCGCTGGTGTGGATGTTCTCGGCGTCGTTCAAACCGAACCACGAGATTTTCACCACTCTCAGCCTGTGGCCTGCCCATGCGACCTGGGACGGTTTTGTGAATGGCTGGAAAACCGGTACCGAATACAACTTCGGCCATTACATGCTGAACACCTTTAAGTATGTGATCCCGAAAGTGATCCTGACCATTATCTCCTCCACCATCGTGGCGTACGGCTTTGCGCGCTTTGAAATCCCGTGGAAGAAATTCTGGTTCGCTACCCTCATCACCACCATGCTGCTCCCCAGCACCGTGCTGCTGATCCCGCAGTACCTGATGTTCCGTGAAATGGGCATGCTCAACAGCTATATGCCGCTGTACCTGCCGCTGGCCTTCGCCACCCAGGGGTTCTTCGTCTTCATGCTTATCCAGTTCCTGCGCGGCGTGCCGCGTGACATGGAGGAGGCGGCGCAAATTGACGGCTGTAACTCGCTTCAGGTGCTGTGGTACGTGGTGGTGCCGATCCTGAAACCGGCCATTATCTCCGTCGCCCTGTTCCAGTTCATGTGGTCAATGAACGACTTTATCGGGCCGCTGATTTATGTCTACAGCGTGGATAAATACCCGATAGCACTGGCTCTGAAAATGTCCATCGACGTCACCGAAGGGGCGCCGTGGAACGAAATTCTGGCAATGGCGAGCATCTCCATTCTGCCATCCATCATTGTCTTCTTCCTGGCACAGCGCTACTTCGTCCAGGGCGTCACCAGCAGCGGAATTAAAGGTTAAGAGGGAAATATTATGGCTGAAGTTATCTTCAACAAACTGGAAAAGGTCTACTCCAACGGCTTTAAAGCGGTACATGCCATTGACCTGAAAATCGCTGAAGGAGAGTTCATGGTGATCGTTGGCCCCTCCGGCTGCGCCAAATCCACCACCCTGCGCATGCTGGCCGGCCTGGAAACCATCAGCGGGGGTGAAGTCCGCATCGGCGATAAGATTGTGAACAACCTCGCGCCGAAAGAGCGCGGGATTGCGATGGTGTTCCAGAACTACGCGCTCTATCCCCACATGACGGTGCGCGAAAACCTGGCCTTTGGTCTGAAGCTGAGCAAACTGCCAAAAGATCAGATTGAATCTCAGGTCAACGAAGCGGCCAAAATCCTTGAGCTGGAAGAGTTACTCGACCGCCTGCCACGCCAGCTTTCCGGCGGCCAGGCACAGCGCGTGGCGGTAGGCCGTGCGATTGTGAAAAAGCCGGATGTATTCCTGTTCGACGAACCGCTGTCAAACCTCGACGCCAAACTACGCGCCTCAATGCGCATTCGTATTTCCGACCTGCACAAGCAGTTGAAGAAATCCGGTAAACCGGCGACCACCGTCTACGTCACCCACGACCAGACCGAAGCGATGACCATGGGCGACCGCATCTGCGTGATGAAACTCGGCCACATCATGCAGGTTGATACCCCGGACAACCTCTACCACAAGCCGAAAAACATGTTCGTGGCAGGCTTTATCGGCGCGCCGGAGATGAACATTCGTCAAAGCCAGCTGGTGGAAAGCGCCGGGAAACTGCACATCGCCATCGGCAATGAAACCATGCCGCTGAACGCCGGGATGCAGGAGAAAGTCTCCGCTTATGCCGGGCAGGCCATTTACTACGGCGTACGTCCGGAATTCGTTTCCCTCTCCGACGCACCATTCGTTGACGGGGGCTGCAGTGGCGAAATGGTTCGCGTGGAAAACATGGGCCACGAATTCTTCGTCTATCTGAAGGTTGCGGACTACGAACTGACCGCCAGAATTCCATCCGATGAAGCTAAGCCAATGATTGATAAAGGCCTTCATCGCAAGGTGTATTTCAAATTTGATATGAATAAATGTCATATTTTTGACGCAAAAACTGAACAGAACCTCTCTCTCTGATGGAGTTTATAAAAATGAAAAAAGTGCTTTTAAGCGCAGCAATCTCCGCGACGCTGGCCCTTACCGCTTTGCCATCGATGGCGCAAGATGTCGAATTACGCATGTCCTGGTGGGGCGGTAATGGCCGCCATCAGGTGACGTTGAAAGCGCTGGAGGAATTCCATAAGCAGAACCCGGATATCAACGTTAAAGCAGAGTACACCGGCTGGGATGGGCACCTCTCCCGCCTGACCACTCAAATTGCGGGCGGCACCGAGCCGGATGTGATGCAGACCAACTG
Organism: Enterobacter cloacae complex sp. FDA-CDC-AR_0132; assembly: GCF_003010695.1. Classification (NCBI taxonomy): domain Bacteria; kingdom Pseudomonadati; phylum Pseudomonadota; class Gammaproteobacteria; order Enterobacterales; family Enterobacteriaceae; genus Enterobacter; species Enterobacter cloacae complex sp. FDA-CDC-AR_0132. The sequence goes on from NZ_CP027618.1 coordinate 727,629, forward strand.
GAACTGGCTGCCAATCTTCTCGAAAACCGGCGACGGGTTCTACGACCTGAACAAAATGAAAGACGTGATCGACCTGACCCAGTTCGATCCCAAAGAACTTCAGTCCACCACCATCAACGGCAAGCTGAACGGCATTCCGATCTCCGTCACCGCACGCGTGTTCTACTTCAACGACGAGACATGGAAAAAAGCCGGTATTGCATACCCGAAAACCTGGGACGAGCTAATGGCGGCGGGTAAAACCTTCGAGAGTAAACTCGGCAAGCAGTATTACCCGGTCGTGCTGGAGCATCAGGACACGCTGGCGTTGCTGAACTCGTACATGATTCAGAAGTACAACATCCCTGCCGTGGACGAAAAAACCAAGAAGTTCGCCTACAGCAAAGCGCAGTGGGTGGAATTCTTCCAGACCTACAAAACGCTGGTGGATAGCCACGTCATGCCGGACACCAAATACTATGCGTCGTTTGGTAAGAGTAACATGTATGAGATGAAGCCGTGGATCCAGGGAGAATGGGCGGGAACCTACATGTGGAACTCCACCATCAATAAGTATTCCGATAACCTGAAGCCACCGGCAAAACTGGTGCTGGGTAGTTACCCGATGCTGCCGGGCGCAACCGATGCGGGCCTTTTCTTCAAACCGGCGCAGATGCTCTCGATTGGTAAATCCACCAAAAACCCGGAAGCGGCGGCGAAACTGATTAACTTCCTGCTGAACAGCAAAGAGGGAGTAGACACGCTGGGTCTGGAGCGTGGCGTGCCGCTGAGTAAAGCCGCGGTGCAGTTCCTGACCGAAGACGGCACCATCAAAGAGAGCGATCCGTCGGTCGCGGGGCTGCGTCTGGCGCAGTCTCTGCCGGCCAAACTTTCCGTGTCACCTTACTTTGACGATCCGCAGATTGTGGCCCAGTTCGGCACCTCTCTGCAGTACATCGATTATGGACAGAAATCCGTGGAAGAGACCGCCGCTGACTTCCAGCGTCAGGCTGAACGTATTCTGAAACGCGCGATGCGCTAACAAAAAGCCGGGTGGCCTCTTCGCCACCCGGCAACAGATTACACGCCAATATTACGCAGCTTCTCGCCGGACATCAGCCTGCGCTCGATATGCTCCAGCGTGACACCTTTGGTTTCAGGGATCAGCCAGAACGTGACCCCGATAAACGCGACGTTGAGCACCGTATAGAGCCAGAAGGTTCCTGCCGCGCCAATTGAATCCAGCAGCGTCAGGAAGGTCGCGCCGATGATCATGTTCGACACCCAGTTGGTGGTCGTGGAACAGGTGATACCAAAGTCGCGGCATTTGAGCGGCTGAATTTCGGAACACAGGATCCACACGACGGGCGCAGCGCTCATCGCATATCCGGCAATACACATCATGGTCATGCCAACAGAGAGCCAGGAAAGACCGCTTGAGGCCGTGCCGTTATCAAACTGCATCAGGCAGTAGCCAAGGATCAGCGTACCGAGCGCCATGACGCTAAAGCCAATCTTGAGTGCCGGTTTACGTCCGGCTTTATCCACGGTGAACACCGCGATAAAGGTGGCGAACATAAAGGTCAGCCCCACCACCAGCGTGGCAACCATTTGCTGTTCCGTGGTGGTGAACCCCGCCATTTTGAAGATACGTGGCGCGTAGTACATGATGATGTTCATCCCGGTGAACTGCTGCATCGCCTGCAGCAGCATGCCGAGGAACACCGCGCGACGTACGTTGCGGTTGATCTTAAACAGCGTCCAGCCCCCCTGCTTCAGCTTCAGGCTTTCGCGGATCTCATTCAGCTCTTCACGTGCTTTTTCTGAGGTATCACGCAGCATCCGCAGCACCTCTTCCGCTTCCACATGACGGCCCTTTTGCGCCAGCCAGCGCGGACTGTTTGGCAGGAAAATCACCAGAACAATCAGCACCAGCGCCGGGAGCGCCAGCACGCCCAGCATCGCACGCCAGTTGCCGCTGTAGCTGAAATAAGTGTCAGACAGAAACGCCAGCACGATACCCAGCGTCACCATCAGCTGGTACATACTGATCATCTTGCCGCGCACGTTCTCGCTCGCCATTTCGGAGAGGTACAACGGCGCAGTGTAAGAGGCAATCCCCACCGCCACGCCGAGCAGCACGCGGGAGAGCAGCAGCATTTCCACGTTCGTGGCAAATGCTGACCCAATGGAGCCGGCGACAAACAGAATCGCCCCCACCATCAGGCTGTATTTTCGCCCGAGGCGGAACGAAAGCCAGCCGTTAAACAGCGCGCCGATGGCCGCACCCAGCATCATGCTGCTGACCACCCACTCCTGCAGGCGGTTACTCAACGTAAAGTGAGCGGTGATAAAGGGCAGCGCCCCGGCGATCACGCCAATATCCAGACCGAACAGTAAACCGGCCACTGCAGCCGCGATGGAGACAAACTGATTCATGCGTCGGGTATCACGCAACGCGGCGGGCATAAGGGTAGAGTCATTTATAGATGTCATATTTTCCTGCCTGAACAGCGAAATTCGTTAACTGAAATTACGAGATAGCGCGGAAAAGTGTCAGGCCGTAATTCGCGAAGATATGGATTATTTCGCTGTGGCATAGCGATCTGTGATGGACATTACAATTTCAACTAACGATGAAATACCGCCAGTTTTTATTAATCATTTAATTTTTAAGCAATAAAACTGTGATGCATATCATTTATGATTTTTTAGTATGGATTTTTCGTCTTGAGCCATATGGATAATGGCAATTTTTGGGCAAAAAAAACCTCCACCCACCGGCAGAGGTTTAAGACGGAATACGCAATTAACGCGCCAGCCAGCCGCCATCGACCGCCACGGTATAGCCGTTGATGTAATCGGATGCCGGAGAGGCCAGGAATACAATCGGCCCCTTGAGATCGTCCGGAAGGCCCCAGCGGCCCGCCGGGATACGGTCGAGGATTTCCGCGCTACGCTGTTCGTCAGCACGCAACTGCTGAGTGTTATTCGTCGCCATGTACCCCGGCGCAATCGCGTTGACGTTGATGTTGTGCTTCGCCCACTCGTTTGCCAGCAGACGGGTAACGCCCATCACCGCGCTCTTGGATGCGGTATAAGACGGCACGCGGATACCGCCCTGGAAGGAGAGCATAGAGGCGATATTAATGATCTTGCCGCCTTTCCCCTGGGCAATAAAGTGTTTCGCCGCCGCCTGGGACATAAAGAACACGCTCTTAATGTTCAGGTTCATCACGTCGTCCCAGTCGCGCTCGCTGAAATTAATCGCGTCTTCACGGCGAATCAGTCCGGCATTGTTCACCAGAATGTCGATATGGCCGAATTCCGCCACCGCGCGATCCAGCAGTTCAGGGATGGCGTCAATTTTACGCAGATCGGCGGTCAGGCTCAGAAAACGACGCCCCAGCGCGGTGACGCGCTCGATGGTTTCAGTAGGCTCAACAATGTTAATCCCGACGATATCGCAGCCCGCTTCCGCCAGCCCTAACGCCATACCCTGGCCCAGTCCGGTGTCACAACCGGACACCACAGCCACTTTACCCTGCAGAGAAAATGCATCCAGAATCATGTTTGTTCCTTAATCTTTCAGCGCCTGTCACCAACAGGCAGGTTTATGCTTAACTGCCTGCGGCTAGCGCAGCTCGTTAACCGCGACGTGGTCCATGTCATCAAAGACCTGGTTTTCACCGACCATACCCCAGATGAAGGTGTACGCTTTCGTGCCTACGCCCGAATGAATAGACCAGCTCGGCGAAATCACCGCCTGCTCGTTATGCATCACGATATGGCGCGTTTCCTGCGGTTGCCCCATCATGTGGAACACGCAGGCGTCCTCGTCCATGTTGAAGTAGAAATACACTTCCATACGGCGCTCGTGGGTATGGCACGGCATGGTGTTCCACAGGTTGCCCGGAGCAAGCTCGGTCAGCCCCATGCTGAGCTGGCAGGTTTCCAGCACATCCGGAACAAAGTATTTATTGATGGTGCGACGGTTGCTGGTGAGGTTGTCACCCAGCGTCACCGGGGCGACATCCGCCGGGGTCACTTTTTTGGTGGGATACGGGGTATGTGCGGGCGCACAGTTGTAGTAAAACTTCGCCGGTTTACCGCTGTCGATGCTGGCGAACACGACCTCTTTCGCCCCTTTACCGACATACAACGCGTCGCGATGACCTATCTCATAGCACTGTCCGTCTACAGTGATGGTGCCGGGGCCACCGATGTTAATCACGCCCAGCTCGCGACGCTCAAGGAAATAGCTCACACCAAGCTGTTTACCCACTTCACCGCCCACGGAGACGGTCTGCGTCACCGGCATAATCCCGCCAATGATAATACGGTCGATATGGCTGTAGACCATGGTGTACTTATCGGCCTCGAACACCTGCTCGACTAAAAACTCATTGCGCAGCCCCTGAGTATCCAGCGTTTTGGCGTGCGCACTGTGGATGCTTTGTCTGACGTCCACCGTAACCTCCAGAAATGATCGTGCCCGCAGGCAGAAAATTAACGAAACGACGTTCCGTTTTAATGATGAGCACAGTCTAGCTCCAGAGAAGGGGGTTTTCAATTACATTTAAAACAACGTTTCATTTTTTCTGTTTGTTTATACCAGAAATGGCGTTCGGATCACGATAAAGAGAGCCAGACATTAATCTCGCCAATGAAACAGACAAAGTGCGCCATCAGTCACACATAATGAAACATTGTTTTGATAATTTAATACTCACTTTTTAATCTACTTTTATCGTTCAAAGGAGTGCATTATGGCTAAAGGTATGCGGGTCAAGCTGAACTACGAGGTCAGCCACGATCCGGATACAGGCGTGGAAGTCACCCGCCTGACCCCACCCGACGTGACCTGTCACCGCAACTACTTCTACCAGAAGTGCTTCTTTAATGATGGCAGCCACCTGCTGTTCGCAGGAGCGTTTGACGGTCACTGGAACTACTACCTGCTGGATCTGCAGAAGGCCGAAGCGGTACAGCTGACGGAAGGCGCGGGGGATAATACCTTTGGCGGGTTCCTCTCTCCGGATGATAAATCCTTCTACTATGTGAAGAACGACCGCACGCTGCTGGAGGTGGATCTCCATACCCTGGTAGAACGCGAGGTGTACCGTGTCCCCGATGACTGGGTCGGTTACGGTACCTGGGTCGCCAACAGCGACTGCACCAAACTGGTTGGGATAGAAATCGCCCGACGTGACTGGACGCCGCTCAACGACTGGAAAATTTTCCACGACTTCTTCCATAAGGGGCCGCACTGTCGACTGCTGCGGGTGGATCTGAAAACCGGTTTAAGCACCACAATCCACGAAGAGAAAAACTGGCTTGGCCACCCTATCTATCGTCCGTTTGATGACAACACGGTGGCGTTTTGCCATGAAGGGCCGCACGACCTGGTCGACGCCCGCATGTGGCTGGTCAACGAAGATGGTACGCACGTGCGCAAAGTGAAAACGCATGCGGAAGGCGAAAGCTGTACCCATGAATTCTGGGTGCCGAACGGTTCTGCCCTTGTGTATGTCTCTTATCTGAAGGGCCAAAAGGGCCGCACCATCTGCAGCTTCAATCCGGATACGGGCGTCAATGACGCAGTCATGCCAATGCCCGCCTGTTCCCATCTGATGAGCAACGTTGACGGCTCCCTGCTGGTGGGCGACGGTTCAGGCACGCCGGTTGATGTGAAGGATACGCACGGTTACACCATCGATAACGATCCTTATCTGTACGCCTTTGACGTGGCGAAAAAAAGCTACTTCCGCATTGCCCGTCACGACACCTCCTGGGCAACGGTGGCAAATAGCCGCCAGGTCACCCACCCGCATCCCTCCTTTACTCCGGACGAGAAAGCGGTGCTGTTCAGTTCCGATAAAGACGGTCAACCCGCCCTCTATATCGCGAAACTTCCTGAGCAACCTGAAATGTTGCATGCATGATTTGAGTTTGTGTTTCTGTAACTGGCCTTGCCCTCCGTTTCGGAGGGCTTTTTTTTCAGTGGGCTTTTGCCCGTTGGGCGGCGCTTATCAGACATGGGAAAGCCGGGTAGGCACTGGCGCTACCCGGCAATGTTCAGCGGAATAACGTGATATCAGAAAGAATAGGCCACGCCTAAACGAAGGCGGGTCTGGCGTTCATCGGTGTCTTTCACGCCGATGTTACCCACTTCAACATACGGTGCCCAGTTTTTATCCCATTTATACGCCAGCTTGGCGTTATATTCGTTGGAATAATCTTTGTTATTATTACGAACCATACCTTCAGAACTCTTCGCATAAACATAATTGAGTTCGGTACGCCAGTCACCCATTACCCAGCCAACCCAGGCATCACCACGGTTAACTTTGTCGTCATCTTTATTCGAGCTTGACGGGTAGCGGGTATATTCATAACGATAACGCGCGGCAACGTAGAAGCCATTGTCGAAACTATATTGCAGATGCAGATTCGGTTTATATATTGTGCGGCTGTCGTTACTTTCAAGGGTAAACGCCGGCGTCAGTGCAATATTCTCAGTCGCTTTCCAGCGCCAGCTAATTTGATCTTCATGCCCGTTACCCACCACATCCGCAAACGGCTGGTCGGCTTTATCACCACCGGATTTCCATTTAGCTTCTACAGAAAAACCGACCCCGTTAGCAAAGCGATGTGAGACCGAGACACGGTCAGCATTGGCACCACTGTCGATATATTCATGGCGCAGATCGACGGTAACGGCCTGAGCCATGAAGGACGTACCGATAAGGGAAGTAAGGACCAGAGATTTCTTAAACATGAAAAAACCCTCAACTGAAATAATGTTTCTTATTTATGAAACTGCAGTTTATTTTTTAAAGAACATTATTTTAGTGACAAAGATCGTAATTATTTGTTTCATTTTTTTTGGCAAAGATGGACGTGACACCCATCAACAAACAGGGTGTATTAACGTGAAATTACCGGAGGGGGATCACACTAAGATGTTAACAACGATAATAATTAAGGCCGTAATTATTCAATAACAGAGTGAGAGTGTGCTAATAACGGTTAATTCGTCATACGTTATGTAAAAAAAAACCTCCTGAAGGGAGGCTCTTTTATGCGGGCGGGATTTTAGCGTTCAATGGCGAGGGCGACACCTTGTCCACCACCGATACAGAGCGTCGCAATGCCTTTGCGGGCATTGCGCTTTTTCATCTCATGCACCAGCGATACCAGAATTCGACAACCGGACGCGCCGATAGGATGACCCAGTGCGATTGCCCCACCGTTCACGTTTACCCGCAGGGGATCCCATTCCAGCATTTTGCCAACCGAGATTGCCTGTGCGGCAAAGGCCTCGTTGACTTCAATCAGATCCACATCAGAGAGTTGCCACCCTGCGCGTTCCAGGCAGCGACGGGTAGCATAAACCGGGGCGATACCCATTAACGCAGGATCAACACCCACGCTGGCAAATGCCTTAATGCGGGCCAGAACGGGCAGATCCAGCTCGAGGGCTTTGCTTTCACTCATCATCATCACGGCCGCAGCGCCATCATTAATGGAGGAGGCGTTTCCCGCCGTCACTGAGCCCTGAGTTTCAAACGCAGGATTGAGCCTCGCCAGCCCTTCAGCGCTGGCGTCGGTGCGCGGCTGCTCATCGGTATCCACCACGGCAACCTCACCGTTCTGACGCTGCGTGCTGACCGGGACGATTTCATCCCGAAAGCGCCCGGCATCAATCGCCGCGCGCGCTTTTTGCTGCGAGCTTAACGCGTAAGCGTCCTGCAACTCACGGCTGATACCATACTCACGTGCCAGATTTTCCGCCGTCACGCCCATATGATAGTCATTGAACGCATCCCACAGACCGTCATGCACCAGACTGTCGAGCAACTGGCTGTTGCCCAGCTGCGCGCCGGTACGGCTGTCGGTCAGCACGTGTGGTGCCCGGCTCATATTTTCTTGTCCGCCGGCAATCACGACATCCGCTTCACCACACTGAATGGCCTGCGTCGCCAGATGCAGCGCTTTTAACCCTGAGCCACAGACGTCGTTGATGGTGATAGCGGAGACGGTATTGGGCAGGCCACCCTTGAGCGCCGCCTGACGGGCAGGGTTTTGCCCGGCACCGGCGGTCAGCACCTGTCCCAGGATCACCTCATCAATTTCATGTGCTGCAATCCCGCTGCGTTCCACCAGCGCTTTCACCACTACGCTGCCCAAATCAACAGCCGAGTGGCGTGCAAGCGCCCCCTGAAAACAGCCGATAGCCGTACGCAACGCACCCACTATAACGACATCTTTCATCACAACCTCTGTGTTAAATGACATGACGATAGTAGTGGATTGTTATTAGCAATTATCTTAATTGTTTAAAAATAGTGAGTTTAATCACAAGGATTAGCGCGCATCCTGCAGATACTGCCGCAGCCAGCTTCCGGCAACGCCGGGCGGGGATCGTTTATTCCAGAGCAGATCGATACCGATCGCCCGTGGCCAGCCGGGGACATTCAGCTGCACCAGCGATTTCGCGGCGGCAAATTCATCCACCAGCGCGCACGGCAGCACGCACCAGCCAAATCCCTGCACGGCCATACTCAGCAGTAACAGGTAGTTGGGTGCCGACCAGACGGGTCCGCGTGCGAGCGTTGCCTCCCGCTCCAGATAGGTGCTGAGCCGCAATTCCCGCCAGCCGTGCAGCTCATCGGCCTGGATTTCTTGCTGCCCGGCCAGAGGATGGTTGGTCGCGACATAGATTGCCATCCGGGTCTGTATCGGCAACCGGGTAAAACCAATATCGGTCGGATAACTGTCACGCGCTTCCGTGAGACCAACCTGCGCACGCGACTTCTGCAGCAGATCGATAACGTCCTCTTCCTCGCCAATCAGGCATTCAAATTCGGTATGGGGAAAGCGCTGGTCGAACTGGTTCATCAGGTCTTCCAGCACGTCCGGGTTGAGGGTATCGGAAAGAACAAACGTCAGGCGCGCCTCCGTTTGTGCCGTTAACGACACCGCCAGCTCGTCAAGCCGCGTGCTGGCCGCGAGGATCGCCTGCACATAACCCAGCACCTGTTCGCCCTGGGCGGTTAACACCGGCTGACGGGCCGAACGGTCAAACAGATCGAAGCCCAGATCGGCTTCAAGATTGGCGATCGATGTGCTCACGGTCGACTGGCTTTTACGTAACCGACGCGCGGCGGCAGAAAAAGAGCCCGCCGCGACGGTCTCAACGAATGCGGTAAGGGCTTCAGGTGAATAACGCATGCACTATCTACTTTATCGATGGATACCATCTTTAATATATCACCTTTAGCGATAACAATAGGCCGCATCAACGCCAAAATGCGTATTCACGAGGTCTAAAACTATGCAACATCAGGATGCACTCCAACGTAAACTGCCGGAGCGGATCTTTCATGCCGTCTGTTTCGAAGGGATTGCCACGGCGATCCTCGCCCCGACGGCGGCGTGGCTTATGCAACGTTCCGTGGTGGAGATGGGTGGGTTGACCATTATCCTGGCAACCACGGCCATGCTCTGGAACATTATCTATAACGTCGGCTTCGACCGTTTCTGGCCGGTTCACCGCATCACACGCACGGCAAAAATCCGCGCACTGCATGCGCTGGGATTCGAGTGCGGGTTTATTGTGATCGGCGTGTCGATAGTCGCCGCGGTGCTGGGCGTCACGCTGCTGCAGGCATTCACACTGGAAATTGGTTTCTTCCTGTTCTTCCTGCCGTACACCATGTTCTATAACTGGGCTTACGATACGCTGCGCGAGAAATTCCTTAAACGTCGCCAGCAGCGACGCGCCCTCGCAGGCTAATTCCCTCTGGCCGGACGCCCGCTCCGGCCAAACTCCTTCGAAGCAACTGCGCTCTCAACCCATAATTATGGTAAATTGCGCTCCATTCTGTTGGTTTGATAGTTGATACGTTGCTCTAATGTCGAAAATTTGGTCAAAAGATGAGACTCTCTGGAGTTTCGCTCTCTATGGCACGGCCGTGGGCGCAGGAACGCTGTTCTTGCCCATTCAGCTGGGCTCCGCAGGCGCTATCGTCCTGTTTATCACTGCCCTTGTGGCCTACCCATTAACCTACTGGCCGCACCGCGCGCTGGCACAATTCATCCTGTCGTCGAAAACAAAAGGCAATGAAGGGATCACCGGCGCCGTTTCCCATTATTACGGCAGGAAGATAGGCAACCTGATCACCACGCTCTATTTCATCGCCTTCTTCGTGGTGGTGCAGATTTATGCAGTGGCCATCACCAACTCGTTCACTGAGCAACTGGCAAAACACATGACGGTGGATACCGCCGTTCGCGTGCTGGTCAGTTTTGGCGTGGTGCTGGTGTTAAATCTGATCTTCCTGATGGGACGGCATATCACCATAAAAGTGATGGGCTTCCTGGTGTTTCCGCTGATTGCCTACTTCCTGTTTGTCTCGCTCTATCTGACCGGAAGCTGGCAACCCGCGCTGCTCACAAGCCAGATGGCATTTGACCGCCATACGCTGCATCAGGTCTGGATTTCGATCCCGGTGATGGTATTCGCTTTCAGCCATACGCCGATTATCTCGACGTTTGCCGTTGACCGCCGTGAGAAGTTTGGCGACGCCGCCATGGACAAGTGCAAGAAAATCATGAAGGTGGCGTACCTGATTATCTGCCTGAGCGTGCTGTTCTTCGTGTTCAGCTGCCTGCTCTCTATTCCACCGTCCTATATCGTTTCGGCAAAACAGGAAGGGGTAACCATTCTGTCGGCGCTGTCGATGATGCCCTCTTCTCCGGCATGGCTGGGGATTTCCGGGATTATTGTGGCGATTATCGCCATGTCGAAATCGTTCCTCGGCACCTATTTTGGGGTGATCGAAGGGGCGACGGAGATTGTGAAGTCATCGCTGAACCAGGTGGGCGTGAAAAAGAGCCGCGCCTTTAACCGCGCGATCTCCATCATGGGGGTGTCGTTAATCACCTTTGCGGTGTGCTGCATTAATCCGAATGCCATTTCGATGATTTATGCCATCAGCGGTCCGCTTATCGCCATGATCCTGTTTATCATGCCGACGCTGTCGACGTACCTGATCCCGTCCCTGAAACCGTACCGATCTGTCGGCAACCTGCTGACGCTGATCGTTGGCGTACTGTGCGTGTCAGTGATGTTTGTAGGTTAAACGCCCCTGCGCCCGGCGTTCTGCCGGGCGCGTTATTCGTCACGCCCTGAGATGTCGAGCGGAAACGGCCTGTCCTGCACGACCGTTTTCATGACCAGCGTTGAGCGAAGATGCTGAACGCCGGGCATCGCAGAGAGCTTCTCATCATAGAGTTTCTGAAAAGCCGGCAGGTCGCGGGTCACGACGTGCATCAGATAATCAGGATCGCCAAATAAACGCTGCGCCAGCACAATTTGCGGGATCTCTTCCACCGCCTCCTCAAATGCGCTCACCGCCTTTCTGTCGCCCTCTTTCAGCGTCGCAAACACGATCGCCAGAAAGTTAAACCCCATTTTGGCGGGATCGAGACTGGCCCGGTATCCCGTAATGGCCCCGCTCTGCTCCAGTGCCCGCACGCGCCGGTGACACGGCGAGAGGCTCAGGTTCACCCGTTCAGCCAGCTCCGTAAGAGATAAACGGCCATCAGCCTGCAACTGCGCAAGAATTTTTCGATCGATGCTGTCCATGTGGAAGATTTTGTCAATTTCACCGTCTTTTGAGCATAACATTGAAAACTCATTTCGTCCGGATACCGATATGCTTTCTCTCTGTTGACGGGCGTAATTCTGGAGTTTTACAGACGATGGAAATGAGTATTGTGGCTGGGTTTTGGGTGGTGTCTTTCCTGCTCATCATGACGCCGGGCGCCGACTGGGCTTACGCTATTAGCGCCGGCATCCACGGGCGGCGCGTGGTACCCGCAGTGATGGGCCTCATGTCCGGGCATCTGCTGGCGACACTGATTGTGGTCGCGGGCGTGGGCGTCATGATGGCGCAACATCCGCTGGCATTATCCGGGCTGACGATAGCGGGAGCGCTTTACTTGCTGTGGCTTGGTATCTCACTGTTACGCGCTCCTGGCGCACCGGAAAGCGCCACAACCTCGGCGGCAAACTGGAAACAGTGGGCGGTGAAGGGATTATGTATCAGCGGCCTTAACCCGAAAGTTTTTTTGCTGTTCCTGGCCCTGCTTCCACAATTTACTGACCCGAAGGGAAGCTGGTCGGTTGCGATGCAGATGTCCGCGCTGGGCTTGCTACACCTCATCACCTGTACGCTGGTCTATCTGCTGGTGGGATACGGTTCAAAAGCCATCCTGGCCACCCGCCCGCAGGCCGCGCGTCTGGTGAGCAGAGCATCAGGGGGAATGATGGTAGTGATTGCGGTGGTGCTGCTGTTTGAACAGATCGGATGAAAAAACACCGGCCATTGCCGGTGTGTTTCTACGCCCGAATATCGTCATATTCCCGCGTATTATCAAACTCATGTTTGGCAAACGGGCATAGCGGGATAATTTTTCGATTTTCACCGCGCATCTTCGCGACCACTTTTGCCACCAGCTTTTTACCCACACCTTGCCCTTTCAGGCTCGGATCCACATCGGTGTGCTCAATAATGCTCAGATGCTCACCGGTCGGTACGAAGACAATCTCTGCAACCTGGTTACCGTCAGCATCGTTGACGTAAAACTTGTTATGGCCTTCCAGAATATCCATGGTTCCTCGCTTATTTTTGGCGATACTTCAGCGCACCGCTCGGGCAGGTATCAATCACATGTACAACCGTTTCGACGTCCACTTCATCCGGTATAATCCACGGTTTACGTTTCAGGTTGAAGAGCTTAGCGCTCCCGCGCACGCAATTTCCTGAGTGTTTGCAGATCGCGGTGTTGAAGTAAACGTCAATTTTCTCTCCGGTATAGGCCCGGTAGCCTGCATCCAGTAGCGCTTTATCCACGACATTGCCTCTGTAATTATTCGGGTGCTGAATGAAGCATAGCCTTACGCGATCCTGATAGCTATAACCCCCAAAACGAAAAGCCAGGTCACAACTCTGTTTTCGCCAGATTGCATCCCCCATTTCCTCATGTCAGTCTGCGCAGACCGCTCTAATCAGACTCCCCGCGTCAGGTCGTATGAAACGCAGACTCTCTTTTCAGGTAAAACTTTTTTTAGCGCTGGTGTGCTTCTCCTGCCTGCTGTTAGTTCTGCTGGGAACCATCCTGTTTCATTTTATTGACCGGCAATTGCATCACGATCTCGGCCAGCGCGCCCGGGTTCAGGCCAGCGAAATCGCGTTGATGCCGGGTCTGGCGGAAAACGTCGCGGCCAGAAATATCCCCGCCATCGCCCGTTTAATTCAGCCTATACGGGCCGAAAGTGATGCCAGTTATATTGTCATTGGCGATACCCGGGAACAGCATCTCTATCATTCAGAATCACCGGAACGCATCAATTTACCGATGATCGGCGGGGATAATGCGGAGGTATTACAAGGCAAAACAATTATTTCGGTGCGTAAGGGTGGGATTGGGGTATCACTGCGCAGCAAAGCGCCCATCTTTAATGCGCAGCATCAGGTGATTGGGATTGTCTCGGTCGGTTATTTGACGTCGTACATTGCTAATATCAATGCGCGTATTCTCTGGCAGTCCGGGTTATACGGTATGGGTCTGTTGCTGTTACTGTTTATTTTTTCCTGGTTGTTTACCCGCAATCTTAAAAAGCAGATGTTCCGCCTTGAGCCAAAAGATATTGCGCAACTGGTCTTACAGCAACGCGCGCTGCTGGAAGCAATGTATGAAGGGGTATTTGCCGTCAATGAAGAAAAGCAGCTGATTTTAATTAACCGTGCCGCCAGAGAGATGCTGGATATTCATCAAAGTGAGAAAGCGCTTATCGGCAAACCGCTGGAAGACGTTCTGCAAACGTCCCCCGGTTTTTTATCTCAGCGCTACGCCTCGGTTAGCCGCGGCAGCCACGACCAGATTGCGGTGCTTAACCAGCGCGAGGTGATTGTGAACCGCGTGGCGATTGAGGTTGAACCTGGTGTTGAAAGCGGTTGGGTTTATAGCTTTCGCGACAAGAATGATATCAACACTCTCAGCAGCCAGCTAAGCCAGATTAAACGCTATGCGGATAACCTGCGCATTATGCGTCATGAACAGCTGAACTGGACCGCCACGCTGGTGGGGTTGCTGCAGATGAAACACTATGACGAGGCGATCCGTTACATCCAGGCACAGTCAGAAGGAGCGCAGCGCGTGCTGGACTTCGTCTCAGCCCATTTTGTCTCGCCGGCCCTGTGCGGATTGCTGCTAGGGAAATATGTCAGCGCCCGGGAAAAGGGCGTTGAACTGCAGTTTGATCCCGCCTGCCAGCTCACCCGCATGCCTGCCAGCATCACGGAAACGGAGCTGGTGTCGGTGATTGGCAACCTGCTGGATAACGCCGTTGACGCCACCCTGAAAGCCCCGGTTCCCGCACCTGTAGAGCTTTACATTTCCGATCGCAACCAGGAGTTGCTGATAGAGGTGGCCGATCGGGGTTGCGGGGTGGATGAGGCGATGAAACCGCATCTTTTCCGCCAGGGATTCAGCAGTAAGCCGGAAAGCGAGAACGACATTGTGGGCACAGAGCACGGTATTGGCCTGTTTCTGGTGGCAGGCTATATCAACAAGGCGGGCGGCAGCATTGAGATAACGGATAACGCTCCTCAAGGCACGATATTCTCTGTGTTTATTCCCAATCCACTCCCCGTTCGACAGGGCTAACGCATGACCACGACCCGAGCACTTGATGTTGTGATTGTTGAGGATGAGCCGCACCTGGCGGAACTGCATCGCGAGTATATCGAGCAAAATTTCCATTTGCGCGTGGTGGGCATTGCCGCGTCGATTGAGCAGGCGTGTAACCTGATACGCCAGCATCAGCCGAGGCTGATACTGCTGGACAATTATCTCCCGGACGGTAAAGGCGTGGCGTTAATCGATAACCCGCTCCTGAAAAGCTATGAATGCTCGGTGATCTTTATCACCGCAGCCAGCGATATGCAGACCTGTAGCCATGCCATGCGCAGCGGCGCGTTTGACTACCTGATTAAGCCCGTTTTTTTCCAGCGTCTGCACGCCTCGCTGGAGCGTTTTATGCGTTTCATCCACACCGTGCAGCAGGTGAAGGTTGTCGACCAGCATGCGCTGGATCGCCTGTTTAACCTCCCCGCCGCGGACACCTCGCAGACCCCGTCCACAAAGGGTATTGAGCCCCACACCCTGGACCGTATTAAGCGTTTATTTGCGGAACACCCCGAAAAAACAATGTCGGTGGAAGAGGTGGTGGAATACGTCGGGATCAGCAAAACCACGGGCCGCCGTTATCTGGAATACTGCGTGGAAAGTGGGTTAATCAGCATCGAAATGCTGTATGGCAATATCGGTCATCCCAGAAGGCTTTACCGCAAAGCGGCGGAGAAAACGTAATCCGCAACCGTTCGTTTGCTAAGCGTCGCGGATTTTATGGTGTTAATTGCTGAAACGACGCCGACAATCACACTTCGGAACCGCAACCCGCGCCCCCCTATTGTCGGCGCGGAGCCATACGCTATGTTGACAATTAGTTCCTCAAATGTAACTAAAAGGTTAACTATAATGTCGAACATCTTCCGAATTTCTCTGATTACCGCTACCGTACTGTGTTCTGCTTCCGCACTGTCTGCTTTGCCGCAGGGCTATCCTGCTGACTATCAAAAAATGGTCGATGCCGCGACCAAAGAGGGCAAAGTGGTGATCTACTCCACCACCGACACCAAAGCTGCCGGGCCGCTGATTGAGGGCTTCGAAAAAACCTATCCGGGCATAAAAGTTGAATATAACGACATGAACAGCACCGAGCTGTACAACCGTTTTATCAGCGAACAGGCCTCGGGTGGCGGTAGCGGCGATGTGGTCTGGAGCTCCTCCATGGACACCGGGCTGAAGCTCGCTACCGACTACGCCATGGAGTACAAATCACCGGAGCAAAGCCAGCTGCCGAAATGGGCGGTCTGGAAAGATAAAGCCTACGGCACCACCTATGAACCCGTCGTGTTTATCTACAACAAACGGCTGATCCCGGCGGGCGACGTGCCAGATTCCCATGCGGCGCTGGCTAAGCTTATTGCCAGCCAGACGGATAAATTCAAGAGCAAAGTCACCACCTACGACATCGAAAAATCGGGTCTGGGCTTTATGCTCTCGGTGCAGGATCACAAGGCCGATCCTAACTACTTCAAAACCCTGGCCGATATCGCCAAAGGGGGCCTAGCCGTTCAGTCTTCAACCGGCACCATGATGGAGAGGGTGTCATCAGGGGAAAACCTGATCGGTTTTAATATCCTCGGTTCCTACGCGGAAGCGCGTGCGAAGAACGATCCGTCGCTGGGGATCGCCTATCCAAAAGATTACACCCTGGTGTTATCACGCGTGTCGTTCATCAGCCAGCAGGCGCAAAACAGCAATGCCGCGAAACTGTGGCTGGACTACGTCCTGTCTGAAAAAGGACAAAGTATTCTGGCAAGCCAGGCGGATATCCCGTCCATTCGTAACGATATCGACGGCAAAAATGATATCGACGGCCTGACGAAAGTGCTCGGCAATGCGCTGAAACCTATCCCGGTTGATGAAAGCCTGCTGGAGTATCTGCAGCCGAAAAAACGCCTGGAGTACATCAAACAGTGGCGTACCGCCGCCGCCAAATAAGCGTCTGAGCGCGACGCGGGTCGTCGCGCTCCTGTTACCTGAGTTCGTTTTGCTGGGCTGCAACACCAGGGATACCCCATGAATACATTACGCAGAAAGTGGCAAAGCCTGCCGCGCGGTATTGTCGTGTTGATAACCGCCCTGGTTATCTACACGCCGCTGTCGTTTATCGTGATACAGAGCTTCTTGTCCGCCCCGTTCTTTTCACCGGCAAAAGAGTGGAGCCTTGAATCATTTGGTTTTATCTTCACCGACCCTGATTTCTATAAGGCGCTGAAAAGCGGTTTTATTCTCGCTTTCGGGCTGGTCATCATCGCCATTCCGTTAGGGGGCGTGCTGGCCTTTCTGATGGTGCGTACCGACCTGCCCGGCCGCCGCCTGATTGAACCGCTGATCCTCGTTCCGGTTTTCGTGTCGCCAATGGTGCTGGGATTCGGCTACGTGGTGGCCGCCGGTCCGGTGGGCTTTTTATCCCTCTGGGCGCAGGCGCTGATTGGTTTCGTACCGTGGAATATCTACGACATGTCGAGCATCGTGGTCATTGCTGGCCTGACGCATGTTCCGCATGCCTATCTCTATATTTCGTCCGCGCTGCGAAGCGTCGGTTCCGATGTGGAAGAGGCCGCACGTACCGCGGGTGCGTCGCCGTTACAGGTGATGACCTCGGTCAGCCTGCCGATGGTGCGACCGTCCATTTTGTACGCCATCGTTCTGCTGTTCTTCCTCGGTCTTGAAGTGTTTGGTCTGATGCTGGTCCTCGGCGATCCGGAAGGCAACATGGTGCTGGCAACCTACCTGTACCAGCTGACCAACAAGCTTGGTACCCCTTCCTACCACCTGATGGCGGCGGTTGCGGTGGTGCTTATCTGTATCACCATTCCGCTGGTCATGCTGCAGCGTCGCCTGATGCGTACCGCCAACCGATTCGTGACCATGAAAGGCAAAGCGTCTCAGGCCCGGGCCTTACCTCTGGGTAAATGGCGCTGGGTGGCGGGCGCGGTGGTCGCCTTCTGGCTTACCGTCACGATCGGCGTTCCCCTGCTCGGCGTGGTATTGCGCGCGTTTATCTCAAACTGGGGCGTGGGCGTTTCGCTGTGGGACGAGCTTTCCCTGAGTACTTTTCGCACGATATGGGCGCAGCCGAACCTGCTGCGCGCCATCGTCAACTCCATGTCCATTGGGGTCATTGGCGGCGCGCTGGCCGTGGCGTGCTACCTGTTTGTCGGTATCGCCATGCACCGCAAACCGGACAATACCACGCGTTTCCTGGATTACAGCGTCCTGGTGCCGCGCGCCGTGCCTGGCCTGCTCGCGGGTCTGGCCTTTCTCTGGGTGTTCCTGTTCCTGCCAATGTGGCTGGATAACTCGCTGAAATCGGGCTGGCTTTCCGGGTTCGCCTGGAGCGACTGGATGCGCGAAAACCTGATTGTCTGGCTACGTTCGCTGCGCAGCACCATTTTCAGCGTCTGGCTGGCCTATACGGTGGTCTGGATGGCGTATGGGCTGAGACTCATCTCGTCCACCCTGCTGCAGGTCGCGCCGGAGCTTGAAGAGGCCGCCCGCAGTACGGGGGCTACGCGTGGCCAGATCACCCGCCATGTCACGATCCCGCTCTCCCGCTACGGCCTTATCGGTTCGTGGCTGCTGATGTTCCTGATTTTTGAACGCGAATATTCAACGGGTGTATACCTGCTTTCACCCGGCACGGAAACCATCGGCTCAATGCTGGTATCCCTCTGGGCCGCGGGAGCCATTGATATTGTGGCGGCGCTCTCTTTTATTAACATCCTGCTGGTGGTGGTAGGTCTGGGCATTGCCCTTCGTTTCGGAGTCAAAATACATGATTGAATTAGCGGTTAACGATCTGCACCTGACCTACGGTGACAATCCTGTTTTAAAAGGGGTCTCCATGAACCTCAACCGCGGCGAAGTGGTGTCCCTGCTGGGGCCATCCGGCAGCGGGAAAACCACCCTGCTGCGTGCGGTGGCGGGCCTGGAAAAACCGACTCAGGGCTCGATTATCATTGGCAAAAACAAAGTCTATGACGGCACGCCGCGCAGTGAGATCCCGGCGGAAGAGCGTAACCTGGGCCTGGTGTTTCAGTCGTATGCGCTGTGGCCGCACAAAACCGTTTTTGAAAACGTGGCCTATCCGCTCAAGCTGCGCAAGGTTCCGGCCAAAGAGATCCAGCAGCGCGTACAGGACGTGCTGGACCAGCTCGGGCTGGGCCATCTGGGCAAACGCCACCCGCACCAGCTCTCCGGTGGACAACAGCAGCGCGTGGCAATTGGCCGGGCGCTGGTCTACAACCCGCCGGTCATTTTACTGGATGAACCGCTCTCTAACCTCGACGCCAAGCTGCGCGAAGAGGCTCGCGTATTCCTGCGTGAACTGATTATCAAGCTGGGCTTATCCGCGCTGATGGTAACGCACGACCAGAATGAGGCGATGTCGATTTCCGACCGTATCCTGCTGCTTAACAACGGTAAAATCGAGCAACAGGGCACACCGCAGGAGATGTACGGCTCGCCGAAAACGCTGTTTACCGCTGAGTTTATGGGCAGCAATAATCGCCTGCACGGCAAGGTAACGGAAGTACGCGACGGCAAAGCGCGTATCGAAGGCAAAGGCTGGGTGCTGTGGGGCCAGGCCGGTGAAGGGGTACGAAGCGGTGAAGACGCCACCGCGGTGATCCGCGTCGAGCGCGTGGCGGTGGTCGAGGGGCCGGGGGAAAACCAGCTGGCGCTCCCGTTACTGACCAGCATGTATCTCGGTGACCGTTGGGAATACCTGTTCCGCACGCCGGGGGATGATTTTGTCATTCGCGCCTATGGTCACGAGGCCCGGGACCCGCTGCACTGCCACCTTTCGCTGCCTGAAAAGCACGTGTGGATCTTCCCGAAAAACTAAATGTAAAAAGGCTGCGATAAGCAGCCTTTTTTATGCCCGACATACTGCCTGCACACGGCAGTGAAAGCCTTACGTCATCAGCTTACCAGGCAAGACTGCCCGTGCTGAGTCAACGTCCATAAGGTTGTGACCGCCGGGATGAACGCGGACTGACCGGCGTTCAGCGTCATGGTGGCACCCTCGGCGTGGCTGAGCGTGGCACTCCCCTTCAGCACCAGCAGAATTTGCGCACGGTCTGTCCGGATGTTTTGCTGCTCGCAATGTTCAATGACGCTAAAGCGAAAATCCGTTACCGGGATCGGGTATTGCTGCATCCCCTCTTCCCGCTGCGGATGCATCCTGAGGCGGTCGGCTGGGGTTTCGTCAAACACCGTACAGCGCACCAATTCTGCCACGTTGATGTTCTTGGGGGTTAAGCCCGCACGCAGCACGTTGTCAGAACTGGCCATGACCTCAACTGCCGTACCATTCACATAAGCATGTAGCGTACCGGCGCGCAGGAACATCGCCTCACCCGGCGCAAGCGTAATGCAGTGCAGATACAGCGGGGCCAGAGCCCCGATGTCCCCCGGGTAGTCTCGCAGTAGCCGTTCGATAAAGGGCGCTACCGGAGCAAACACCCCGCATGCAAGTCGCGCTTCAAGACACGTCAGCACGCCCTCTTTTTCCGCCGGCTCAAGCGCCATCAGACGCGTAAAAAAGGCCTTAAGCCCTTCAGCATGCAGGTTGTTGCGAAACAGCGACAGCGCGGACGTCAGGGCCGGGGCATCCAGGCGCAAAAAGTGATTAGCAATCTCCTGATACGGCCGGAAGCCGTTCATGGCCATAAAAGGCGTCAGGGCAAAAACCAGCTCGGGCTTATGGTTCGCATCGGTGTAATCCTCTCCGGGCAGGTTGCCCTGACGGGCGAACCCGTCTTCTGCCTGGCGCTTATTGGGATGTACCTGCAGCGACAGTGCGCGCTCCGCTGACAGCAACTTCAGCAGGTAGGGCAACTGCCCCGCAGTTTCTCCCGCGCACGCGCCCAACATCTCTGCCGGCCTCTGTGAAATAAGGTCCTGTAAAGAGCGTAACCCTGTATCGGTTTCAATCTCCGAGCAGCCTGCGGGGTGGCTTCCCATCCAGACCTCGGCCTGGGGTTGATCGTCAGGGTTGAGCAGGCCAAAAAGATGATTAAGCGCTACGCGACTGCCCCAGGCGTAATTTTTGATGCCGTTACGCATCCGGTAAAAAGGCTGACTCATTGCGTATCCTTTTCACATTCGCCAGGGGTGAAGCCATTTTCAGCCGCCAGCTGCGCAAACCACAATGCGTTACGTTTGATTTGTCGCTCCCCGGTGGCTAAATCCAGACGCCAGAAGCCATATCGCCGCTTGAAGCTGTTGATCCAGGACCAGTTATCAATGAAGGTCCACTGATGAACACCAAAACAGTTGGCGCCGTCAGCGATACCACGATGCAGCTGAGCCAGATGTTCCTCCATCAGAGCGATACGGAAGGTGTCATCTATCACGCCATCGGCCTGCACCGGCCCTTCGGACTGCAGATCCATCGCGATGCCAATTTCCGCCAGATACCATTTGATGTTGCCGTAGTTATCGCGAATATTGCAGGCAATGTCATAGATAGCTTCCGGGTGGATCTCGTTATTGTCGCGATAAGGGTTAAACCGTCCCTGAGGATCAATGTAATTTTCGAAATAGACTTCCGGCGTGAAGTAATCGAGCGCGTAAACGCTTTCCCGCGCTTTCACCCTTCTCGGCACATAATAATTCACCCCCAGAAAATCAATTCTCGACTGCAGGATCGTCTCCACATCCTGCCGTGAAACCTCTGGTAAGCAGCCGTTTGCGGTTAAGATTTCGCACAGTTCTTTGGGGAATTCATGTTTAACCAGCGGGTCGAGGAAGCTGCGGTTAAACAGCAGGTCGGCATACCAGGCCGCTTTTTTATCGGCCTCGCTGTCGCTGCGGGTATAAGAAGGCGTGAGGTTGAGCACGACACCAATCTCACCCGGCAAGCCCATTTCACGGTAGACATTCACCGCCCTGGCGTGCGCCAGCATAATATTAAAGGCGACCTGAGCCGCCAGTTTGCCATCTTTTTTACACGGATAATGGAAGTCATATAAATAACCGCCTTCCACCGGCACGATCGGCTCATTAAAGGTTATCCAGTATTTCACCTTATGGCCAAACAGCTCGAACGCGGTGCGGGCGAAGCGGGCAAAAAGCTCGGTTACGTAGGATGACTCAAATCCGCCATATGCTTTTTGCAGCGCCTCGGGCATATCAAAATGGTAAAGATTGATGATGGGCTCGATGCCGTTGGCAATCATTTCATCGAAGTAATCGTTATAGAAGCGGACGGCGTCGCGGTTTGGCTGTCCGGTTTTGAAATCATCGATCAGACGCGACCACTGAATAGAGGTTCGAAACGAGTTAAACCCCGTTTGCTTCATCAGGGCAACGTCTTCTTTATATTTACTGTAGGTTTCACAAACGTGCTGCGGACCAATCTGCTGAAAAAAACGCTCCGGTTGTTCGGCAAACCAGCTGTCCCAGACAGAACGGTGCGGCTTATTGGCTATGCCTTCCGTCTGCGGACCTGATGCCGCTGCGCCCCAAAAAAAACCTTCCGGGAATTGATACCGGTTCATAACGCCTCCTGAATGAAAAAAAGGGCTGCCCCGAACAGGGCAGCCAAATAACTACTCTGCAGTGACTTCAATTGATTTGATGAACATATATCCCCAGTCGCCAGAGAACTTGCCAAAGCTAATGGTGTTGTCCCCTGCCCTGAGCGTGACCGGTACGATCATCGTCTGGCCTTTCTCATCCGTTTGCGGGAATTCAATGCTCACCGGCGTTCCGCCGTTCACAATGAACGAGTTTTTCTTACTCCCCCATTTGCCGTTAAATTTCACGTGCAGGGCAAACTTACCGTCCCAGGGGGCGTTAACCTGCCAGGTCACGCTGTCTCCGTCATTGGCAAAAGGACCAAGGAAACCGTCTTCACCAATCGCTAACGTATCTTTATCGCTCTTGGTAATGTTCAGTTTCCCCTTGCTGACGTCCAGCGTTCCGCCGCCAAAATGACAGTAGTCCGCCGGCACGGGTCCCGCCGCGGCCTTCACGCTAACGTTTACCGTCTTGCTGCTTTTCAGCAGTCCATCGTCAGCGGTAAAGGTCAACGCATAGTCACCGGGAGCCGAGAACCAGGCACGGGTTTCCGCTTTGGTGCTGTCACAAAAGTGGACGTTATCCTTGCCTTCGTGATGCCATGCCACGCTGACCTTCGGCTCCGGCAGATTGTCATCCTGCCAGGCCGCGGTGAGCTGAACGCCTTTATCCACGGTGGTAGAGAGCGCATCCTGCAGAGTGATGACCGGCGGCAGGTTTTTCTGCGTATGCTCAAGGCGAATCACGTTTGAAGGCGCAGACTGACCGCTTTCGTTCTTTGCGATCACCCGGTAGTAGTAAGTCTGGCCCAGCGTCAGGCTGCGATAGTCATCACGGAAGAGATCCATTTTTGCCGGATCCCACTCATTTTTGCCGTCAGAGATATCCTGACCAACGCGGGTCCACGGGCCGTGTGGCTGAGTCGCTCTCTCCACATCGTAATAACGCCCGACGGGGGATCCCATCCAGTTAATGGCAAACGGTGAGTTACTCTCGCGCAGCTTAGGTGCTTCCGGGACCGGCAGGGCTGGCGCCTGGCTCAGCCCCGCCATTTGCGCCGAGGCGGTTCGCACCAGATTGACGACCTCCATCTCCTGGTTTGCTTTGCCCTCGACCGGGAAGCCAGGCAGATGGTAGCTGTAGTGCCCGGTAAACTCTTTGTGCCAGTAAAAACCACCATCATGGCGATGACCACGGAAGCCCCAGATAAAGCCCCCCGCTGCCTGCGCGCCATTGACCTCGGTATGCACAATGGCCTGCATGATAGTGTTAAGGTCTTTTTGATCGAGCAGACCAAATTCGCCAACCAGATAGACCTTTTTGCCGCCAATCGCCTCCAGATCTTTACGAACCTGCTCGGGGTGGTTGTTCTCGGCGTTGGTGTAATAGTGGTTACTGATGATGTCGACGTTCGGATCGTTGAGCGCGAAATCATTCACCTTTTTATAGGTACCATCGACGACAAGCTGATGGGGCGCCCACTTGCGGATCCAGGCCGACGTTTTCTGCAGGAAATCAGCGTTGGTGTTTTCCAGCTCATTACCCGTTTCCCAGGCCATGATCGCCTTTTCATCGTAGTAATGGCGTCCCGTAATGGTGTTGGTACGGGTAATCACCTGACGGATCACATCCTGATAAGCACGGTAGGTTTTACTGTCAGTTCGATAAAAATCTTCCGGCTTTTCATGATAAAACGCGGCCAGCTGTTCGCGTCCTCCCCACCACCACCAGTGGTCAATAAACGGCAGAATCAGGCGCAGCCCCTGCTTATCCGCCTCGGCAATCATGTTGTCATACACTTTCATGGCCGTTTCATTCAGCCGCGGCATGCCGTCCGGCGTTGCCGGTGCCAGAATATGTGTCTCACGTCCGCAGGCGGCATCATTTTCCTGCTGCACGGAAAGCACATATACGCGCTGTGCTTTAGCACCGGTTTGCACCAGCGCTTTGATCCAGTTCTCCTGCTCTTCAGCAGTCGGCCATCTAAAGTATTGCCCCCAGCCGCGCGGATCGGCCTTACAGGTTCCGCGCGCGTCATCTTCTATACGATGCAGCTCCGGGGCGTGGATCCCGGCGAAGCGAAAGACGCGATCGCCATCTTTTAACGCTGCGCCATCGCGAGTAATAAAGTGTTCAAAATGGGATTGCTCAGCCGCCAGAGCCCCCGCGCTTCCCAGCGCGGAGAGTAAGGAGACGAGAAGCAGTTTTCGAATCGGGAAAGCCATCTCTTTTCTCCTCAGAACCAGACTTCAGCCTGCACACCAAAATTCAGCGTATCGGTATCGCCGCTACGTGAATATCCCCCCGGACTCAGGGTGCCAGTGCTCCAGTCGTAATTTCTGTCCATCGCATCCGAGACGCCTTTATCCCATTTTGCGTAGGTGGCAAAGAAGCGCAGCTGCGGACGGCTCCAGAAACCTGAATCAAAGGTCAGGGTCGGCGCAATGGTCACCTTGGTCAGGCCACCTTTCCCTTTACCGTTTACGCCCATGTAGTTTTTATCATCCAGATATTCGTAGCCCACCTCATATTGCATGGCGAAGTTTTTGGTTATCTGATGATACGGACGGATACCCGCGACCCACATGGAGCGTCCCCAGCCGTCATCGTCGTTGGTCCACCAGCGGTAGTTTTTGTCTTTCTGATAAAACGCAAAGGTCGATACCTCCACGTCACCCAGGTTGGCCATGCTGTCCAGCACGACGCGCCAGGATTGCGTATCCTCAAGGTTTGCCCAGCCCCAGCCGTTTTTACCCAGCGAATCCGCAGCGGCCAGGCCTTTGCCATACTGGAAAGCGATGCGGGAGTATCCGTTGGTCAGGCCGTAGAAGCTGTCAAAGTTGTACAGCGCCGTCACGCCGTACCCCTTCTCAGCCGAGGTAGGATGGTTTTCATTGCGGTTCATGTGGTGGCCGATAAGTTCGACGTCGAGCCCGGTGCCGCCGATCTTTTTAAACCACAGGTTAAGCGAATAGTCGTCCGGATAGCCCTGATCCCCCAGATCTAGCGGATAAGCTTTGGCTTCGTCGGTGGTCGAGAAGGCATACACACCCGCATCAAAGCGCGCAAAGCCTAAGTCCAGGTTATCGAACCCGCCCCCGGTTCCGTTGTACTGAATGTACTCCCAGTCGAACTGGTGGCTGGAAAGGTTGGAGCTGCTATAGCGTTTACCGGCCCAGAAGGTCATGTCCGGGGCAAAATCGAGATTCGTTAATTCAGCAAACCCTTCGCGGAACTGGGTCTCTTTGCCGTCATCGTCAGTACAGTTCCAGTCGGCAGTACATTTGGTCTGGTGCGTCAGGTTGGCCTGAATACGTGCGACTGCACCTGAATCCGACTTCAGCGTCACCGTCGGGATCAGCTCAATTTTGGTATCTTCTTCGTTACCCAGACGCCATTTCCCGTCAGGCATCAGCCCCACCGAATCGACCCGGTTGCCATCGCTATTGGCAAGAATACCCGAGCGTAAATAGCCGTGGAGGGCGAAATCATATTTCTCATCGGCGCTGGCATAACCGCTGATGACAGTAAGAGCAATCAAGGACAGAGGTATTGATTTCATTAACGTTTGCATAGGTTCCCTTTGAATTTTTATTTTCACGGTTAAACTTGCAGGGGAAATGTAAGGATCAAATCTGGAAATGTACATCCACAAACGGAAAGCGCTTTCCATGTTTGCCGGATTGAATCACAAATTTAAGATCAAAGAGAAAATTTTTGTGAAGAATGTCACGAAATAATCTTCTACCCATCAGAAATGGGCAGAAGCAGGGAGGCGGGGATTATTTTTCCAGCTGCATCAACTGGCGTTCATGAACCTTGAAGAAGGGGCGATAGAGCATCCATGCATTGAAAAAGGCGAACAGGCACATGCACATATTTTTCCAGCTGCCGTTCGCCGACCAGGCTGCGCCCAGCGGTGAAGGCATAGACCAGGGCAGCATGGCGACGGCTCTGTCGAGCACGCCAAGCTGGGTTAAATACCAGGCTATACAGGCATTTATCAGTGGTACAAACACAAAGGGCAGTAAAAAAACCGGGTTCATGATGACGGGAAAACCAAACAATATCGGCTCGTTAATGTTGAACAGCGACGGCAGAAGGCCAATTTTCCCGACGCTCTTCAACTGCCGGGATCGGCTTCGCATCGCCATAAAGACCAGCGGCAGCGTAGAGCCGATACCGCCAATCAGCAGATAAAAATCCCAGAATCCCTGCAGATAAATATGGGGCAGCACGGCTTCCCCGGCGGCCAGGGCCCGCTGGTTTTCAAACAGATAGGTGAGCCAGAACGGGTTCA
Organism: Enterobacter cloacae complex sp. FDA-CDC-AR_0132; assembly: GCF_003010695.1. Lineage (NCBI taxonomy): Bacteria > Pseudomonadati > Pseudomonadota > Gammaproteobacteria > Enterobacterales > Enterobacteriaceae > Enterobacter > Enterobacter cloacae complex sp. FDA-CDC-AR_0132. The sequence goes on from NZ_CP027618.1 coordinate 754,204, forward strand.
TGATGCCCGTAATGATCAGGGCGCCATGAATACCGACGAACCATAAAAGATTACACAGAAACAAGGAGATAAGCACCGCCGTAAGGGTATCAGATGCCACGATAAGCGGGCGTAACGCCTCGCCAATCAGCTGCGGCAAAATTTGTCCGGTCGTCTGCAGCATCACGGCATTCATTACGCTAATGGAGAGCATGATCACCAGCAGCGGCATCAGCAGCTGGAAACCATTTCGCGTCATCACCGGTACCTCCTCCGGCAGACGAATGCACCACCCTCTTTTGTAGAAAAACCTTATTATTTCAATAGAGTAAGCGCTTGAAATGAGCGCAGTAAAAAGCCCCATCCCGCCCAGAAAAATATTCGTTGCACCGTTATCCCGAAAGCCAATGAACAGCAAAAAGGAGAGGCAGCCGGTGAGTCCACACAGCCGTTCCGGCAGTTGATACTGCTTGGCCAGACTGGCGCTGGCACCAAACGCGACAATCAGCGCCACCAGTCCGAGCGTCAGCTCAAAGGTTGGCAACAGCATCGGACGCAGCAGCAGATAGACGTGTCCGAGGCGCGATGCACTTGAAATGGCGAACGGTGGAAACAGCAGCGGCACCATCAGGCTTCCCACAATCACAAAAGGCATGGCGAGGGAAAAGCCGTCCCTCATCGCGGTAATATGTTGATTTCTGGTGATTATATTGGCTGCTGGTGTGAGACGTTGCTCAATCAAATCCACAGCAACATTCATCAAATGAATGTTCATAACTCGACCTTAATAGTTCGTGAATAGCCGCGATGATCTCGCACATCCGGACAAAGTGAAAGATTCCCTCAGGTGATCGCGGTCACAATTACCTTATCCACCAACGGAAAGCGCTTTCCGTTTTGTTCCATGATGACTATATTCCAGCCATAAGTTCAAAGGAGACGTTATGAAAAAAATCATGTTGTGTTGTTCTGCCGGGATGTCCACCAGCCTGCTGGTGAAAAAAATGGTCGACGAAGCGCAAAAGCGTGGCCTGGAAGCGGAGATCAAAGCGTTTGGCGTGGCCGAATTCGCCGAGCAGGTCGGTCACTATCAGGTGGTGCTGCTTGGACCGCAGGTGAAGTACATGCAAAGCGATCTTCAGAAACAAGCTGATAAATACGGGATCCGTGTTGAGCCTATCAACATGATGGATTACGGCATGCAAAAAGGGGGCGCCGTTCTCGATTTCGCCCTCTCCCTGATAGATAACAAATAACGAAGGGAAAACCCATGAGCTCTCTGTACGCGAAACTTATCCAGGTCATTGAACAGAAAATTACCCCGATGGCAGGCGCCGTCGGGCAGCAGAAGTATGTGACCTCGATTCGTGACGGCTTTATCACCGCCCTGCCGTTCATGATCGTCGGTTCCTTTATGCTGGTGTTTATTTTCCCGCCCTTCTCACCCGACACGTCCTGGGGTTTCGCCCGGGCATGGCTGCAATTCTCGTTGGATCACCGTGAAGCTTTGATGCTGCCGTTCAATTTCAGCATGGGGATCATGACGATCTTCATTTCAGTCGGGATCGCCGCGAGCCTGGCCAAACATCACGATCTGGATGCCCTTACCGCTGGCATGCTGTCGCTAATGGCATTTCTGCTGGTGGCTGCGCCGTTAAAAGACGGGCAAATTTCTACCGCCTATTTCTCCGGGCAAGGGATCTTCACGGCCATTCTGGTGGCTATCTACTCTACCGAGCTGTATGCCTTCCTGAAGCGTCACAATATTACCATCCGCCTGCCGCCAGAAGTGCCTACGGGCGTTGCGCGTTCGTTCGAAATTCTGATCCCGGTGCTGGCAATTGTTGTCACTCTGCATCCGCTCAACCTCTTCATTGAGGCTCAGCTCGGCATGATTATTCCGGAAGCGATTATGTCGCTGGTGAAACCGCTGGTTGCCGCCTCCGATACGCTGCCTGCCATTCTGCTCTCGGTGCTGGTGTGCCAGGTTCTGTGGTTTGCGGGCATCCACGGCGCGCTGATTGTCACCGGAATTATGAACCCGTTCTGGATGGCGAACTTGTCGGTTAACCAGGCAGCAATGGCTGCCGGTCAGGCGATCCCGCACATTTATGTTCAGGGATTCTGGGATCACTACCTGCTGATTGGCGGGGTCGGCTCCACGCTGCCGCTGGCGTTACTGCTGCTGCGCAGCAAAGCGGTGCATCTGCGTACCATTGGGCGTATGGGTGTGGTGCCGGGGATGTTTAATATCAACGAACCAATTTTATTCGGTGCCCCTATCATCATGAATCCGCTCTTTTTCCTGCCGTTCGTGCTGGTTCCGATGGTCAACGCCACCCTCGCCTACTTTGCCCTTGATTTCGATCTGGTCAGTCGCGTGGTCTCGATGACACCGTGGACAACGCCTGCCCCTATCGGCGCATCCTGGGCGGCCAACTGGAGCTTTAGCCCGGTGATCCTCTGCCTGCTGTGCATGGTTACCTCAGCGGCCATGTACTTCCCGTTCCTCAAAGCGTACGAGAAGCAGCTGCTGGAACAAGAGCATGAAAATGCGGTTGAACAATCTGAAGAAGCGGCACAGTCCGCCTGATAGTGAAAACACAGAGGTTACTGATGGAATTAGAAGAACAGGTCATGGGCATTATTATCAATGCCGGTCAGTCACGCAGTCTCTGCTACGAAGCGCTTGGCTTCGCAAAAAAAGGTGACTTTGCCTCAGCCGACGCGCGGATGAAAGAGGCGGCGCACTTCGGCCGTGAAGCGCATCTGGTGCAAACCCAACTGATCGAAGCTGACGAAGGGGAAGGCAAAACCAAAATGACGCTGGTGATGGTGCACGCTCAGGATCATTTGATGACCTCGATTCTGGCGAAAGAACTGGTGACGGAGCTGATCGAACTGTACCGCACTCGTCAGGCATAACCATTCAGGAGAGGCGCTGGCCTCTCCTTTTCGAGGAACGTATGCACTATCTTGGACTCGATATTGGCGGCACAAAAATGGAAGCCGTCCTGCTTTCGCCTCAGGGCGAATGCCTTTGGCGTGAGCGTCGTCCGACGCAAAAAGAGAGTTATGACGCCTTTATGCACCATCTGCTGGCGTTTATCGGCGAAGCGCGCGCGGTAAGTGAAGTGCCATTCAGTATCGGTATTGGCCTGCCGGGGGCCATCGACCCACAAAGCGGGCTGATTAAAAACTGCAACTGCCTGGTGCTCAACGGTCACGACCTGAAGCATGATTTAGCAAAGCAGCTCAATCAGCCCGTGTGGATAGCCAATGACGCGGACTGCTTCACGCTGTCTGAAGCGGTTGATGGCGCAGGCGCAGAAGCAGAAACCGTCTTTGGCGTAATTGTCGGTACCGGATGCGGCGGTGGCGTGGCGGTACATAAGCGTCTGCTTCAGGGGCCAAACGCCATCGCTGGCGAATGGGGACATAACCCGTTGCCTGGCTATGCCCCCGAGACGGATGGTCCGGCGCAGTCCTGCTATTGCGGGAAACATAACTGTATCGAAACCTTTATCTCTGGCACCGGCTTTGCCCGCCGTTATCCCAGCGAACTGAGCGCGCAGGCCATCATTGAAGCGGCGGCCCAGGGAGACCTGACCGCGCGGGCCCATTGGCGACACTTTATCGACGCTTTTGCCCGCAGTCTGGCCTCGGTGATCAATATTCTTGATCCGCAGGTTATTGTGTTGGGCGGTGGGTTATCAAATGTCAGCCAGCTGTACGACGAACTTCCGGCCGCCATCAGGCCCTACATCTTCTCGGAAAGCTGCCGTACCCGTATCGTCCCGGCCCGTTACGGCGACGCCAGTGGCGTGCGTGGCGCGGCGTGGCTACCGGGTTTGCACGCCGCGCAGACGTGAAACCGCCTGTGGGGGGCGCTAAGATTCTTAAGGTGGGTTATGTTAAGATAACCAAAACCCACCACGCAGAAAATGCTATGCCAACGATTGACGATGTATCACGATTAGCCAATGTCTCACGAGCAACCGTCTCACGCGTGTTGACGGGGACGCGCGGCGTGCGCGAAGAGAGCCGTGAAGCCGTGCTGCGCGCCGTAGAAGAGCTTAATTATCGCCCAAGCTTTGCCGCGCAAAACCTGGCAAGTCAGTCATCAAGCTACGTTGGTCTGGTTCTCTCTGCGAAGGATGAAAGCAGCGGAGCACGTTTGCTGCCTGCGCTCTCCCGCGCCATGAAAGCGTTGAATAAAACGCTCATCGTAGAGTACGTAAACGACCCTGTTGAGCAGGCTGTCACCGTTGATGATCTTCAGCGCCAGTGCGTTGCTGTCGTAGTCTTTGGGCCGGTTGCGGCCGGTAGCGCAGAGAATGTTATCTCCTTCGATCGTCCCGTGGTGGATGCGAAACCTCAGGGATATGACTTTGCCTTTGCGACGGAAAGCGCCTGTCGTTACATGACGGGCAAGGGCCATCGCAATATCGCACTGGTGATTGACAGCGAACACGATGACAACAGTAAAAAGATGGTGGAAGGCTATCGCAACGTCCTGCAAAACTACTCTTTGCCGTTTAATCGCCAGCTGGTGTTAACGGCGAATGAAGATGTTGAACAGGCGCTGCTGACGCTTATCAACAGCCTGAGCAAGTTTTCCGCCATTGTGGTTAAACGTGATGCCTATGCCGCTGAAGCGATGCGTCTGTTCCGGGAATTTGGCATTTCCGTTCCGCAGGAAGTATCGCTGCTGAGTCTGGAAGATTCGCCTCTGGCAACCCAGCTCTATCCACAGCTGACCTGTATCTCGTGGCCAATGGATCAGTTGCTCACTCAGTGCGTTGAGCGCATTAAAAGCCTGGTGGATGGCCGACCTGTTCGCACGTCAGAGCTCTCCCCCGTGATTGGTAAACTCACACCTCGCCAGTCGGTGATGGAAAAAAGCTAGCGGGTACGCAGCGATTGCCGGCTTAAGGGTGTGATAACACAGTAAACGTTATCCCTGTTCTGGAGCGAGATGATGAAAACCTTTCTGTTCATAAGTGCCCTCACCCTTTTCCCGGCGCTCTCCTGCTATGCCATCGCCCAGGAAACGTCCCTGCCGCTGAAAGAGCAAATTCATACCGATGAAGGTACGTTATGCGTGTATGGCGATGCTTCGCGCAGTGAAAAAGTTGTGATGCAGGGCGGCAACGATTGCCCACAGAGTAAAGCGGCAAAACAGTCCTGATTGCAGATAGGATGCTGTTTTTTTGGGGGGCGGAGCAAAATACCGTTCCTATTTAACTTTCTAAGTCATTTGACCGGCAAACATTTACATCTTCATTAATGAACCGGTCTTTTGCTCTTAAAGTGAATATTACCCCCAATATACCGATCGCAGCTATACGGAAAAGGTACCAGTAATAATTAGCACCGGCATGAGGCTTGCATTTACGAAGGGAAATGTCCTTACAGTAGATATCAAGCGAGACTAATCGGATATTGATGTAGTAGAATTGGCTAACTCCCGATTAGCGCTGGAGATGGGGATGAAGGCAAAGTGGGTGCAGTTATTCACACGCAGGCTGGGTCAAATTTTCTTATCAACTCAACTGTAACTTGCTGACTAGCTCATGACCTTTCATCTGACGTGGAATAATATAATTTCTCCAAGAAAATAATATCAAGCATCGTATTATAGATCAAAAATAATCAGGCGGACCACCTACAAGACGGCCCGTATAATTATACTCCCACATCCCCCATCAAAGGAAACACAGAGATTCACCCATAAAAATAATCATAAAATGCATTGAAATTTTCATCTCCGATAAATGGAACAACCCTTACCTTTAACTCATCCATAAAATCTTTTTTTACTTCATCATTATCATCTGCTATATCAAAAATATCGTAATAACCATATACCAAATCAATGAGTTCTGTTAGAGAAAGTAAAAAGCCAGAGAGATTGTCAGCTATTTTAAACGGTTCAACTACGTCATAAGACGCATAAATAGAGGTATTACCTTCATCTACAACAGCAATTATAGGCTTACCACCACCTAAATCATCGCCAATTACAAGATAATTATCTGGTAAGTATTCATAACCACTTTGAGCTTTCGCAAGTTCGCTGACTGAATAAAATTTAATTGGCGTAAAACCTGTTTCTATTTTTAACTTCTCAGGATTATTTTTTCCATATAAATAATCCAACTCTGCCGAGCGAGGTAAGTTGGAGGGGAATACGTTGTCAATGTCATTAACGATATTGAAACTCCCGGACAGTGAATATTTATTGCAAATAGCAACAAATTTTTTTAATGACTCTTCAATTTCACTCATAATAACACCTCATATTTATCACATTCACTGATATTATTGACAGCTCTTTAAATTCTTACGGGTCAGGTTACGGTCTATCAATCGTCCTTTACCTGGAGTGTCATAACTTCCTCGGTGACCTTGCAAACCATGTAAATGTTCATCATAGCCGCTTGGATGATTAGCATTCTGGAGAAATACAATATTCCTTGGATCGCCTTGCCATTTTCCTCCTAAAACACCGTTCCCTTTCACACTATTGATATGATGGCCTGTATAGCCCATTTCGGACATAACCGACGATAATTGGCGATTATTTTTTGTACTTAGTATTACTTCGCGTTCAGCGGCCGTCCAGTCCCGGCTTCCTCCTCCAGCCGCAACCAGTTCTTTTTCTTCTCCCCATGCTCGGCTTATTGCTGTCGCCCGACTGCGCGCAAAGGGTAGTAGCAGAACATAGAGCAGCCGTTTCACCGTCAGCATACTGCCCAGCGTAGCGAAACGGCTGATGCGGCATCACCGTGCGCTGAACAAGCTTTGTAGCCCTTGCAGTCTGATAGCGGACTTCGCCAAAACTGCAATACTGGCCGCTCCAGTGTACCTCGCCACGCGCATCGGTCACCTCCAGTTGCGCACCATTCAAATCGGTACTGAACCAGTAAATCTCACCGCTGCTCTGGTCACGCAGATGATCATCCCAGCCGGCGGGCTACAGGATTCATTCGGGTCATAAACATAAGTGCTGAACCCCTGGTTTCCTGCTCCTCCTGCAACAGGCGGTAGCCCCGCCACAGGAAGCGCGTTTCGGTGATGCCATGCGCCGTGGTGACGATTTTACGCGTACGGAGGCCCAGCTCAAGGTCTGGTAGATATACATGACCGGCATCCGGTTGTCCTGATCCCTGAATTTGTGCGGCAATGAATGGCCCGGTAAAGAGCCAGAAGAGATAGTTATTGACGGAGTGGTCAGGAATGTGAAGATTTAGTCATCGAGCCTGATTTATATAAGGCTGCAGTAGATAACTCAAATTGTAATGAATGTTAGTTTTCGTTCTGTTGCGCGGCAAACGCCGTTCACCTTGCTGATTCATACAGGCAATCCCCTGCTGACGAGAATGAAGTACACTTCCCGGTTACACTCTGACATCCACAGCTCACCGGCGATAATTTTTCTGGCAAAGGAGTAGGAACGTATTTAATGAAATATATATGAATATATAGATTTAAGAAATCTGGAGAATTAATATTTTCGGCGCATTATCATTCATTAATTAATATCAAAAAACACTCAATAAAATAATTAGTTTGTTATAAAAAACACCCACTCTCACTTTGTAATCCATCCATAGGGATATATTCTTTCGATATTTTTAATATTTAATGAGGTCTTTTAAGATTAAGTTGGCAAGAGGAATTTATAACAAACCAACTGACCTGATAAATTTATTGACTTCTGCTATAAAAAGTAGAGCCGTTCTTGATGTGCAAATAAAATTGAGAAAAATCAGAAGAAAGGTCGACTCATATAGAAAGAAAAGCATCACTATACCCTTGAATTATATCATAACACTACCAACATCGAGATTGACTCAATAACTTTATGTTCTCAGATAACATAATTTATCACCCATTTTTCTTTTCGAGAGGTTTTTTAATTCTGCTTACTCTCGCCTCTTCCAAAATGCTTAACGATCTAGGTTAAAAAATTTCTGCTTATAGGATTAATAGAATGAGCATTGGATAAATAAGGATGCGGAGAATTTACTCTATAATAGGCCTGATGCGTATTTGAAAAAAGCTCAAATAAAGAGTTTAGCCCATTTTGTTTAGAAAGATGAAGATTAGCAGCTACGGCTGCCCCCTTCACAGATCCCCGCCATAAACACTACTCCTCGTTGTTTTTATTCTCGTTATTTTGCCGCATGGATTCTATAAACTCTCGTTGCTCCTGTGTGAGTTCAAGATCATCCAGCAAGCGATCCAACTCTTCTTCAGGTAATTCTTTTTGATTCTGTCTCTTCCCGATAGCCATGCTCACCCTTGAGTTAATAGGATTAATCTCAGGGTATCCAGGGTGCATAAAATGCGCAACTAACAGATTTTGGACAATAGAAGCCATAAAGCCCCGTTAGTGGTACAAGTAACGAGCGGAGCGTAGCGACTTCATCAGATTGTCTGAGGGTCACACCTTATCAGGTGTGCTCGTATATCTGTCTGTAGTGGTTTACTGAATTTGGCCACCTCAACAGATATGGACTACGCTGCCAAGTTAACCCCACTTGGTGTAAGCGTCCTTACTCAGAAAGCCCCGACTTCAGGTGATACCATTATTAACGTCCTCAAAAGTGCAGCAGGTGAGACCCGCTCTGCGGTGATCGGTGCAGTCATAGGTTGGATTTTCGGCGGGAAATAATAGGATTTAAATACCCATAAATTGCGGTTAATTGATAGAAAATCCTGTCTGTTGTCACTGGCTCGCCTGTGGGGAATGGTGATCGTTATGGTATCGGATACATAACGAAGCCAGTAGTGGCAGGGCCTCGGCAGATCTGCCAGCCATATTGTAGCTAAACACCATCACCGATCCGCCCTCCCATATCGAAAAAATAAATTTTTTTCACAACCTTCTGAAAATCCGTCTATTTTTGGATGCATTGAGCCGCCTGTAGTGCGCTGTGGGACGTCGTGGATTATCGGTACGCAGTTTATTTACATCTGATGCTAGAAATCGCCGTTACGGGATTCTGGTGGAGCATATGGGGCTATTGGTTGAGCAGTTCACAATTGTGTGGAAAAGGTACGCATCGGTGACCTGCTAGGGCGGGAGAATTTCGCCTGTTGGTGGGTTGTCTGGTAGTGAAACCGGTTGAATGTATCTGTTATTGTGCCGCAGGCCGCTCTGCACACGCATGAAATAATACTGAGCCTATACAACCCTTTATTGTGGGAAAACATCAGAAAACAAGCATCAGACTCTGTAAAAAGGCTATGCAAAAACACCCCTCTTTTATGCAGTGTTTATGCACTCACTTTGATCGCCTTTTCACGAGAAAACCTTCCTAAATAAGGCATACAGCCTGATTAGACAATGAGTGCCGATCCGGTTAGTCGTATAACGTACATTATGTTAAATAGACCCATTTTTTAACAAATTATCTATCTGAACAGATGTGGCTGGGATGTCCGATATTTCAGCAAGAAGACAAGGAAGTATTGACTGCTGGCCTGTCACGTCTAGCAGCGGTCCAACAGAGCCGGGAATATTTTCAGCAGGAGAATGTAAAATGGGAGGATAAAGGTACAGGACACACACGGGGGGGGGTTGTGAAAGTATTTCCTGTTGTCTTCGACCTTATTGCACGTAAAATGACCAGACACATTTTGGGAAGGAGTCTTTATGGATATCGCACTGCTCAACAGGGGCTGGAACAGAACATGGTCAGATACCATGGTGAATCTTGAAGCCCGGAAACTCGTCGAAACAGCAAACCGGCTGTCAGCATTCTATTTGCAAGATGGGATAACTCGTATCAAGTTTGTTGAAGAGATAAAACAGGTTGTAGAGAAAGAATTTGAAACAGCACGACGAGCTAAAACCGATGAAGAATGCATTGTATGCATCAAAAATCTGCGTGCTGAAACAGATAATCTACAAGAACAAGAACGTCTGTTAAGAACCAAGTCCGCACAGCTTTACGCGAAGGTCGAGTTTGTTAAGGAAAATAATAAAATCGTCGGCTACATGATTTCAGCTATTCACATTGTGGTTTCTGGAATAGCAATTGCTGGCGGTGCGTTGATGGTCGCTACGATGACACCTTTAGGTATGCTGGCAGGGGCCATCCTTGTAACAGATGGCATTAACGGTCTGTCAAAAGAAATCATCCCTGCTATATATGGAAAACAATATCACACAGAGGGATTTGTGGCTGATGGTGCTATGGAAGCGGCCCAGTTTATGGGTTTCAAGCCTGAAACAGGACTTGCGATTTATAACGCTATTACGTTAACTGCAAGTGTATATAGCATCTTTGGATTAGCCAGAAGACCCGAAGCATGGAGGCTATTTAAATGGATGCCCCGTGATTTTTATCGCAAGGTCGACACGATGAGCCGTCCCAAATTAACAATGAAAATAGTAGGTTATGGACTTAAGGCCAAAGTAATTTTTGACCTGCTTTCTACTGACACAGCGAGCCATTAGCCTCTGAATTTTCTCCAGAACCGCCAGGATTTGTAAGAAAGGACTGGCGGCTGAATAAATGCAACGATGACTATTGCGATCAGAATTGATATCCCACCACCCACGACGGTTTCTTTCGCAGTAAACAACACTAAAAGGATAAAAACCATCAGACATGCCGATGTTATCCATAAAACAACCCTGAATCGATTAGCCAGATCCTGAATCGCTTCCCCCAACGTTCCACCATAGCTTTCAACGTTGTTTTTTATTTTCTGCAAATCCGATGGTGTAAATCCTGAACGTAACAACGCCTCATCAGTCACTTTCATATTGTCTCGTCCCTTATCTTCCAGAAGTGCTTTCCCAATCGCTGATTGTGCAAGCAATCATACTGATGAACTTTACAGCAATCCACATGATGTTTGTGCAATGTATCAGATTTCAGACAATAGAAGCCATAAAGCCCCGTTAGTGGTACAAGCAACAAGCGGAGCCGTTAGGCGACTACATCAATGTTCAGAGAGATAACACCTTATCAGGGTGCTCGTGTACCTTTCGGAGCGTGAGCGAAGCGCTGGCAGAGCCGGATCTGTAGCTACCGGGGCATTACCACTATTCACCTGTTTACGTGGCTTATAGGGCCACACATCGGGCTTAAATGCGTGTGTTCAATCTGTTCGGGAGTTATGCCAGGTATGTAGCTTTTTGTTCGTTGTTGTACTGTCGCGGTAAGAACTTGGAACCACCGCCAGCGTGATAATATGCTCCCTTGTACCACAGACCAATCACGCGACAGGTGCGGGCGTAGAACAATGGGTAGTTTAAGTTGTACCTGCTAAAGCGGGGCAACGTAACTAACTGATAAATCATAACTTGTTGATTTATCAGGAGATTGGAGCGGGCGAAGGGAATCGAACCCTCGTATAGAGCTTGGGAAGCTCTCGTTCTACCATTGAACTACGCCCGCTTTGAGGTGCGTAAGGCATTATAGACCTTACGCCTCTTCATACAAGCCTCTTTGCAACTAAATGGCGATTATATAATCACTTAGCACTTTGGCTTACTGCCTGGCGCCGGAAGATAACGCTGCGGATCGATGGCTGTGGCGCGATAGCGGATCTGGAAGTGTAACTTCACCGAGTCCGTACCGGTACTGCCCATGGTGGCAATCTTCTGCCCAGCCTTCACATTCTGCCCGTTGTTCACCAGCATCGTATCGTTGTGGGCATAGGCAGTGATGTAATCTTCCCCATGCTTAATCATGATCAGGTTACCGTAACCGCGCAGCTGGTTGCCGACGTAGACCACCTTCCCTGCCCCTGATGCATAGACTGGCGTGCCGCGCGCAGCAGCGATATCAATGCCTTTATTGCCCCCCTCAGACAAGGAGTAAGGCAACACGACCTTGCCGCTGGCAGGCCAGACCCAGCAACGCTGGCCGACCGGAGGCCATGAGGACTGCGGCACCGCGTAAGACGGCGTCACTTTAGCTGTTTTGCCTTTTGAGGGTTTCTTCGTTGAAGACGCGCCACCGTTAACCTTCAGTTTCTGCCCCACCTCAATGGTGTAGGGTGGAGAGATGTTATTCAGACGCGCCAGGTCCTTCACGCTGGTCCCCGTTGCGCGCGAAATCCGATACAGCGTATCCCCGCGCTTAACGGTATAAACCGCACCGGAATAGCTGCCCATATCCGACGACTTGCTTCCTGAACAGCCTGCCAGTAATAGCGTCAGCGTCAGACAAAAAACGGCGGTAATGGGATTTCTCGTCAGGCTTCCTGCAAACAAAACAGATCCTCGGTCAGCGTGAATGGCGCACTATGATACCAGCCCAGACTGATATGGGTCAGCCCTTTTCCGCTCTTGAGAGCAAACGGCGCATGGAGGAATGCAGTATAATGCAGCTGCTGATGGTGCAGAGCCATCCGCATCGTTGGCACTGGAGCATCAATGAGTATTCAAGAACACGTTATTTTGGTAAATGACCAGGGAATGGTGATTGGCACTCAGGAAAAGTACGCCGCGCACACCGCCCACACCCCGCTGCACCTGGCTTTCTCATCGTGGCTTTTTAACGCCAGAGGTGAGTGTCTGGTTACCCGACGCGCCTTAAGCAAAAAAGCCTGGCCAGGCGTCTGGACCAACTCCGTTTGTGGACATCCTCAGTCTGGTGAAAAGACGGAACAGGCTATCATCCGCCGTTGCCGCTTTGAGGTTGGCGCGGAGATCGCCAATATCACTCCCATCGCCTCTGAGTTCCGTTATCGTGAAGCCGATCCTTCGGGGATCGTGGAGAACGAGATTTGCCCGGTATTCGCAGCACGCGTCACCAGCGAACTGCATATTAATCACGATGAAGTGATGGAGTATGAATGGGTCGAGCTGGAAGCGTTGTTCCGCGCACTGGACGCTGCCCCCTGGAGCTTTAGCCCGTGGATGGTGCAGGAAGCGACGGTCGCCCGCGATGCGCTCAGGGCCTTCGCGGCGCAATAAAAAAGCCCCTTTCGGGGCTTTTTTTACTGTCTTAACGGCTTATTTCACCGGGCGCATCGCCGGGAACAGGATCACATCACGGATGGTGTGGCTGTTAGTGAACAGCATAACCATACGGTCGATACCAATCCCCAGACCTGCGGTTGGTGGCAGACCGTGCTCCAGTGCAGTCACATAGTCTTCGTCGAAGAACATCGCTTCGTCATCGCCCGCCGCTTTCGCGTTAACCTGATCCTGGAAGCGCTGAGCCTGATCTTCTGCATCGTTCAGCTCGCTAAAGCCGTTGCCGATTTCGCGGCCACCGATGAAGAACTCAAAGCGGTCAGTGATTTCCGGGTTCATATCATTACGACGCGCCAGCGGAGAAACTTCTGCCGGGTATTCGGTGATGAAGGTCGGCTGAATCAGGTGCGCTTCGGCCACTTCTTCGAAGATCTCGGTCACGATACGGCCCAGACCCCAGCTCTTCTCAACGTTGATACCGATGCTTTCCGCGATCGCTTTCGCAGAGTCGAAGTTATCCAGATCGGCCATGTTGGTTTCTGGACGGTATTTCATGATCGCTTCGCGCATGGTCAGTTTTTCAAACGGCTTGCCGAAGTCGAAGACTTCTTCACCGTAAGGCACTTTAGTGGTGCCCAGAATGTCCTGCGCCAGGGTACGGAACAGTGATTCGGTCAGCTCGATCAGATCTTTATAATCCGCATACGCCATATAGAGTTCCATCATGGTGAACTCTGGGTTATGACGCACGGAGATGCCTTCGTTACGGAAGTTACGGTTGATTTCGAACACGCGGTCAAAACCACCGACGACCAGACGCTTCAGGTACAGTTCCGGCGCGATACGCAGGTACATGTCCAGATCGAGGGCGTTGTGATGGGTGATGAACGGACGTGCAGACGCACCGCCTGGGATCACCTGCATCATTGGGGTTTCCACTTCCATAAAGTCGCGGTTAACCATGAACTGACGGATACCGGCCATGATCTGAGAGCGAATCTTGAAGGTCTTACGGGATTCATCGTTGGAGATGAGATCCAGGTAACGCTGACGGTAGCGCGCTTCCTGATCCTGCAGGCCATGGAATTTGTCCGGCAGCGGGCGCAGGGCTTTGGTCAGCAGACGCAGTTCGGTGCAATGGATAGACAGCTCACCGGTCTTGGTTTTGAACAGCTTACCTTTCGCCCCCAGGATATCGCCCAGGTCCCACTTCTTGAACTGCTCGTTGTAGATGCCTTCCGGCAGGTCGTCACGGGAGACGTACAGCTGAATACGGCCGCCAACGTCCTGCAGCGTCACGAAGGAGGCTTTACCCATGATACGACGGGTCATCATGCGGCCAGCAACGGCCACTTCGATGTTCAGCGCTTCCAGCTCTTCGTTCTCTTTACCGTCGAAGTCAGCGTGCAGTTGGTCTGAGGTATGGTCACGACGAAAATCGTTCGGGAACGGCACGCCCTGCTCGCGCAGTGCTGCCAGCTTCTCGCGGCGGGTTTTCAGTTCGTTATTAAGATCGACTACCGCGTCAGCGCCCTGTGCTTGTTGTTCAGACATGTTGGTTCCTCATAACCCTGCTTTCAAACTTGCTTCGATAAATTGGTCCAGGCTGCCGTCCAGCACCGCCTGCGTGTTACGGGTTTCAACCCCGGTACGCAGGTCTTTGATGCGGGAGTCATCAAGGACGTAAGAACGGATCTGGCTGCCCCAACCGATGTCAGATTTGTTATCTTCCATCGCCTGTTTCTCAGCATTTTTCTTCTGCATCTCCAGCTCATAAAGCTTCGCTTTCATCTGCTTCATGGCCTGGTCTTTGTTCTTATGCTGGGAACGGTCGTTCTGGCATTGCGTCACCAGCCCGGTTGGAATGTGGGTGATACGCACCGCAGATTCCGTACGGTTAACGTGCTGACCACCCGCGCCGGATGCGCGGTAAACGTCGATACGCAGATCCGCCGGGTTGATGTCGATATCGATATCTTCGTCAACTTCCGGATAGACAAACGCGGAGCTGAAGGAGGTGTGACGACGGCCGCCGGAGTCGAACGGGCTCTTACGCACCAGGCGGTGAACCCCCGTCTCGGTACGCAGCCAGCCGTAGGCGTAATCGCCAATAATCTTGATGGTGACAGATTTAATACCGGCCACTTCACCTTCAGACTCTTCGATGATTTCGGTTTTGAAGCCGCGGGCTTCCGCCCAGCGCAGATACATGCGCATCAGCATGCTGGCCCAGTCCTGGGCTTCGGTACCGCCAGAACCTGCCTGAATATCGAGATAGCAGTCAGCGTTATCGTATTCACCGGAGAACATGCGACGGAATTCAAGCTGTGCCAGCTTCTCTTCGAGCACGTCGAGTTCAGCCACGGCTTCGTTAAAGGTTTCTTCGTCGTCAGCTTCGACGGCCAGCTCCAGTAAACCGGAAACATCTTCCAGCCCCTGAGCCATTTGATCCAGCGTATCTACGATAGCTTCGAGAGAGGAACGCTCTTTACCCAGCGCCTGCGCGCGTTCAGGTTCGTTCCAGACGTCCGGCTGTTCCAGCTCGGCGTTTACTTCTTCAAGACGCTCTTTCTTGGCATCGTAGTCAAAGATACCCCCTAAGAACGTCAGAGCGCTCCGTGAGGTCCTGAATACGGTTTTTTACCGGATTAATTTCAAACATGGTCTGTTTTCTTTTATGGACTTGTCAAAATGCGGTGATAAGAGCGGGATTGTACCGAATCCACGCCCTTTTTTATAGAGATTACTGCCGCTAAATTGGCCAGATATTGTCGATGATGATCTGAAGGGTGCGGTTACCGCGGAACTCGTTTATATCCAGTTTGTAAGCCAGCTCAACTTCGCGCACGCCGTTGTCCGGCCAGACAGCGGTATCGACGTTAAAGGCAATACCGTCCAGCAGCGGGCCACCGCCTACAGGCTCGACCATCACTTTAAGATGGCGCTCACCAACAATGCGCTGTTGCAGCAGACGGAAGCGGCCATCGAACAGGGGTTCCGGGAACATCTGCCCCCACGGCCCTGCATCCCGGAGCATCTGTGCCACTTCCATCGTCATCTCAACCGCCGTGAGTTCGCCATCGGAAACCACTTCGCCCTGCAGCAGGGCCGGGTCAATCCAGTCGGTGACCAGCTCGCCGAACAGACGCTGGAACTCGTCGAACTTCGCCTCTTCCAGCGACAAACCTGCCGCCATGGCATGGCCGCCGAACTTGAGCATCAGACCCGGGTAGAGGGTATCCAGACGCTCCAGCGCATCGCGCATGTGCAGCCCCTGAATCGAACGCCCGGAGCCTTTGAGGGTGCCATCACCAGCCGGTGCAAACGCAATGACCGGGCGGTGGAAACGCTCTTTAATACGCGAAGCCAGAATGCCCACCACGCCCTGATGCCACTCAGGGTGATACATCGCCAGGCCGCCCGGCAGCGTATCGCCGCTGCGTTCCAGTTTTTCGCACAGGGTCAGCGCTTCAACCTGCATTCCCTGTTCAATCTCTTTACGGGTCTGGTTCAGGGCGTCCAGCTCATTAGCCAGCACGCGCGCTTCACCAATGTTGTCGCACAGCAGCAACGCGACGCCAACGGACATGTCGTCCAGTCTGCCGGCCGCGTTCAGGCGAGGCCCCAGGGCGAAGCCCAGATCGCTTGCCGCCAGCTTGAGCGGATCGCGGTTAGCAATCTCAAGCAGCGCTTTGATACCGGGACGGCATTTGCCCGCCCGGATGCGGCTTAAGCCCTGCCAGGTCAGAATACGGTTATTGGTATCGAGCGGCACCACGTCTGCGACGGTCCCCAGTGCGACCAGGTCGAGATACTCGGCCAGGTTCGGCACGGCAATACCGCGGGCGTCGAACCAGCCCTTATCACGCAGCAGCGTGCGTAACGCCAGCATCAGATAAAATGCCACGCCGACGCCTGCGAGTGATTTCGACGGGAAATCGCAGTCGCGCAGGTTCGGGTTGATGATCGCTTCCGCGGCAGGCAGCGTTTCACCCGGCAGGTGGTGATCGGTAACCAGCACCGGGATCCCCAGCTGATGCGCATGATCGACGCCCGCATGGGAAGAGATCCCGTTGTCTACGGTCAGGATAAGCTGTGCGCCGCGGGCATGGGCCTGATCGACCACTTCCGGGCTGAGGCCGTAACCATCTTCAAACCGGTTCGGCACCAGATATGTCACGTTGTCGCAGCCCAGCGCGCGCAGGCTCAGCACGCTCAGCGCGGTACTGGTTGCGCCATCAGCATCAAAATCCCCCACCACCACAATGCGCGTACCTTCACACAGCGCGTTGTAGAGAATTTCTGTGGCTTTTTCGATGCCGTTTAACTGCTGCCATGGCAACATCCCTTTAACGCTGCGCTCAAGGTCGGCAGCGGTACGCACGCCACGGCTGGCGTAAAGCCGCTTTAACAGCGGCGGGAGGTCGTCAGGCAAATCAGCATGTTCAACCGCCTCGCGGCGGCGCAGTTTTATTGGGGCTTTCACGCGAATTATTTACCACCAAACTGTTTCTGGTGCGCGTCGAGGAACTCTTTCATCTCTTTAGGTCCCTGATAACCCGGAACAACATAGCCATTGCTCAGGACAATCGCTGGCGTACCGTTCACGCCAAACTGCACACCCAGCGCGTAGTGGTTAGCGATATCAATGTCGCAGGATGCAGGCTGCACGCCTTTGCCATTCATCGCGTCATCAAAGGCTTTGTTGCGGTCTTTCGCACACCAGATAGCTTTCATATCCTGCTCTGGCTTGCTCTCAACGCCCGCGCGCGGGAAGGCCAGATAACGCACGGTGATCCCCAGCGCGTTGTAATCTTTCATCTCTTCATGCAGCTTATGGCAGTAGCCACAGGTGATGTCGGTGAAGACGGTAATGACGTGTTTTTCCTGCGCCGCTTTATAAACGATCATCTCTTTTTCGAGCGCGTTCAGGTTTTTCATCAACAGCTGGTTGGTTACGTTGACCGGCTGTGCACCGCTCACGTCGTACATTGGCCCCTGAATAATGTGTTTTCCGTCTTCGGTCACGTACAGCACGCCGCTGTTCGTCAGAACCGTTTTCATGCCGGCAACCGGTGCAGACTGGATATCACTGCTGGTGACGCCAAGCTTCGCCAGAGACTGTTTGATAGCGGCGTCATCCGCATGGGCAAAACCGGTAAATGAGGCTGCCAGCAGGGTGAACAGCGCGAAAGACTTTTTCATATAAGATCCTAATTCGTCGGCACTCACGCTCGTGGGTGGTGCTGTTGGTGTAGCTGCCGCAGCCGTTCCGTCGCGACATGGGTATAAATTTGGGTCGTGGAAAGATCGCTGTGTCCCAGCAGCATCTGCACCACGCGCAGGTCGGCGCCATGGTTCAGCAGATGCGTCGCAAAGGCATGACGCAAAACGTGTGGCGAAAGCTTTTCACTGTCGATACCCGCCAGTGTGGCGTAATGTTTGATGCGATGCCAGAACGTTTGCCGCGTCATCTGTTGTGCGCGCTGGCTGGGGAACAAGACGTCGATTGAAGCGCCATTAAGCAACCATGGACGACCGTGATCCAGATACGTTTCCAGCCAGTACACCGCCTCTTCACCCAGCGGCACCAGCCTTTCCTTGTTTCCTTTACCGATTACGCGAACCACGCCCTGACGAAGGCTAATGTCGCTCATCGTCAGGCCGACCAGTTCAGAAACACGCAAACCGGTAGCATACAATAGCTCAAGCATGGCTTTATCGCGTAACTCCAGCGGCAGGTCAACTGCGGGTGACTGTAATAATCTCTCAACTTGTGCTTCGCTGAGATCTTTCGGCAGCCGCTGCGGGAGTTTCGGGGAGGCCAGGAGCGCACTGGGATCGTCTTCGCGAATTTTTTCACGGTTGAGATGCTGGAACAGCCGACGCATTGCGCTGAGCAAACGTGCGGAACTGGTGGCCTTGTAGCCCCCTTCCATCCGCTCGCCCAGCAGCGCCTGCAGGTCGTCGCTTTGGGCGTTCGCCAGCGACAGCCCACGGTGCGCCAGCCACTCCACCAGCATGGTGAGATCGCGCCGGTAGGCACTGAGCGTATTCTCGGCCAGGTTCTTCTCCAGCCACAGTGCATCGAGAAACTGTTCGATGAGTGCGAGATCCTTTTCCACATCAGCCCCTTTGATTCTGCAGTCAGGCCATTATGCCTGATTGCTACCGGTTTCTGGTACACTACGCACAAAGTCAAAGCAAGAATTGAGATAGTCACGCGATGAATATTGGTCTGTTCTATGGTTCCAGCACCTGCTACACCGAAATGGCGGCAGAGAAAATTCGGGACATCATTGGCCCGGAACTGGTGACGTTGCATAACCTGAAAGATGACGCGCTTACGCTGATGGAGCAGTACGACGTGCTGATCCTCGGCATCCCGACCTGGGATTTCGGCGAAATACAGGAAGACTGGGAAGCCATCTGGGACCAGCTTGATACGCTTAACCTCGACGGCAAAATCATTGCCATGTACGGCATGGGAGATCAGCTGGGTTACGGTGAGTGGTTCCTGGACGCACTTGGCATGCTGCACGACAAACTGGCACCGAAGGGCGTCACGTTTATCGGTTACTGGCCAACCGAAGGGTACGAGTTCACCAGTAAGAAACCGATTATTGCCGATGGGCAGCTGTTTGTCGGGCTGGCACTGGATGAAACCAACCAGTACGATCTCAGCGATGAGCGCCTGCAAAGCTGGTGTGAGCAGATTCTGGGCGAAATGGCAGAACAGTTTAGCTAACGCGAATTACTCCTGCGTCAGCTGCTGTAATAACATCCGACGCAGGTCCCGCCACTCAGCGCTATCCATACTGTCCGCAGCCAGCCACAGATGCTGGCGACGCCCGCTGTCCACGCTACGTAGCCGCAGCATCATGCCGGAAGCGATCATCCAGGGCATACCGAGAATTTCCCACTCTTTTCCCTGCCAGCGCAGGCGGGAATCCATCAGTAATTTGATCTCCCCCTGACGGGCATGAATGCGGCGCTGGCTGCGCACGCTGTCAAACACCACAAACGACAGCAACAGCAGCCACAGAGGCGTATAGCTAAGCGGCCACGGCATCAGTAACACAAAGGCCGCGACCAGGCCGTGGAGCAACAACGACATCCACTGCGAGCGCCACGAGACGCGAAGGTCAGATTGCCACAGGACCACGTTCCTGATTCCGTGTTTGAATTAATTGCACCATCCGTTGCAACTCGGTGTCGGCGGGTTTGCCGTGATTCATCAGCCAGTTAAATAAATCAGGATCGTCAGACTCAAGCAGGCGAACAAACAGACGCTTATCATCATCGCTTAAGCTGTCATACTCATATTCGAAGAAAGGCATGATGGAAATATCAAGTTCACGCATGCCGCGACGGCACGCCCAGTGAATACGGGCCTTGTTGTTAATATCCATGTTCTGTTTCCTGCATTACGTTTGGCACAGTCGGCACCCCGTCCAGTGTTCTTGATTTCTCTGCGGGGACACCAGCTAGTGTAACGTGTTTTTGACCGTTTCTTTACTGGAATATTGCGAACCACGAGCGCGCTTCCACAATAAACCCTATAAAAACAGCGGATTACACTATTTTGCGTGGCGCTACGCATAACCGGGTTATGGCACAAATGGCCTGTTGAAAGCGCTTGCAATGCCAGCAGGCTCTTTTACCATTAGGCATTATCAAAGCGTTAAGCAATTCAGGATATCGTTATGGCCTTTACACCATTTTCTCCTCGCCAGCCCGCCGCCTCTGCGCGTCTGCCGCTGACGCTTATTACTCTTGATGACTGGGCGCTGGCGACACTCACCGGTGCAGACAGCGAAAAATACCTGCAGGGCCAGGTAACCGCCGACGTCAGCCAGATGGACGAACACCAGCATCTGCTGGTCGCACACTGCGATCCAAAAGGGAAGATGTGGAGCAACCTGCGCCTTTTCCGTCGTCAGGAGGGTTTTGCCTTTATTGAGCGCCGCAACCTGCGCGACGCGCAGCTCACCGAGCTGAAAAAATACGCGGTCTTCTCAAAAGTCACTATCGCCGCGGATGATGAACACGTTCTGCTGGGCGTGGCAGGCTTCCAGGCCCGTGCGGCGCTGAAAAATCTGTTCAGTGAGCTCCCGGATGCCCAGAAACAGGTCGTCAGCGAAGGCGCAACGTCTATCCTGTGGTTTGAACACCCGGCGGAACGCTTTCTGTTAGTCACGGATACCGCGACCGCCGAACGCGTCACCGAGGCGCTGCGCGGTGAAGCCCAGTTTAATAACAGCCAACAGTGGCTGGCGCTGAACATTGAAGCCGGTCTGCCGGTGATTGACGCCGCAAACAGCGGGCAGTTCATTCCTCAGGCCACCAACCTGCAGGCGCTGGGTGGCATTAGCTTTAAGAAAGGGTGCTATACCGGCCAGGAGATGGTGGCACGCGCCAAATTCCGCGGAGCCAACAAACGCGCACTGTGGACCCTGGCGGGCCACGCCAGCCGCGTGCCTGACGCTGGTGAAGATTTAGAGCTGAAGATGGGCGAGAACTGGCGCCGTACCGGCACGGTGTTAGCCGCAGTTCAACTGGATGATGGCCGCCTTCTGGTTCAGGCCGTCATGAACAACGATATGGAAGCCGACAGCGTGTTCCGCGTGCGTGACGATGCCAATACACTGAGCATTGAGCCACTGCCGTATTCGCTGGAAGAGTAAGGCGTCATTGCCCGGCGACGAGATAAAAAAACGGTAACCTGACGGTTACCGTTTTTTTTTGCTTACTCTCACGAAGAGAGGGCGGAGGCAAGAAGATCAACGTTCTGAAATTAAACCTGCCCCACATAGAGATAAATCGCTAAAAAGTGGCACACGCTACCGCCCAGCACAAACCCATGCCAGATAGCATGATTGTACGGGATACGCTTGCAGACATAGAAAATGACGCCCAGCGAGTAGACGATGCCCCCAACGGCCAGAAGCGTCACGCCCCCTACCGCCAGCTTGATCGCCAGTTGATAAACCACAATCAGCGAAAGCCAGCCCATCGTGAGATAGGTCACCAGCGACAGCACCTTAAACCGGTGCGCAATGGTCAGCTTAAACAGGATCCCCAGCAGCGCCAGGCTCCAGATAACAATCATCAGGCCACGCGACAGCGGCGAGTTAAGACCCACCAGCAGGAAAGGCGTGTAGGTCCCTGCAATAAGAAGATAGATAGCGCAGTGGTCGAATTTCTTGAGCCAGATCTTGGCCCGTTGATGCGGGATAGCGTGGTACAGTGTCGACGCCAGGAACAGCAGGATCATACTCCCGCCATACAGACTGTAGCTGGTGATGGCCATTGCGCTGGCATTCGTATCCACCGCCTGCACCAGCAATAACACTAAACCGACAATCCCAAAAACCAGGCCAATACCGTGGCTAATACTGTTGGCTATTTCCTCAGCCAGCGAATATCCCTGTGCAATTAATGGTCTGCTCACCATACAAAACTCCGGGAAAACTAACGATGAATATTCATCACCTGTCTATGCTAACTGAGAATGATTCCAGTGAACACCTGTTAGCTAAAATAATTTCACAAACATAATTTTTATCTATAAATCATGAACATAAACAAATTATTCACCTAACATTTGTTCACATTAAAATTTAATCATTAAGAATCAAGGGCATAAAATTGGATCCTGCCGACTTGCTGCATGTTATGATGGATAAATGATGTCTGAATGAGAGTTTCGCCATTGTGAGTATGTTCACCCACGCCGCCATTGCCAGTCTCAATAATCTGGAAATGATGGTCTACAACTATGTCATTAAAAATCGTGACAAAGTCATGTACATGACCATCCGCGAGCTGGCGGATGCGGCTGGCGTCTCAACGACCACTATCCTGCGCTTTTGCCGCAAACTCAACTGCGAAGGCTACTCTGAATTCCGCGTGCGCTTTAAGCTCTATTTAGAGCAGAACGAACCCCAGCAGGCAAATTTTGGTGCCAGCGAAATTATCAGCTTCTTTAAAGGCGTTAATAACGAAGAGTTCGATGCTTTATTAGATGAGGCGGTCGATATTATTTTATCTTCCGAACGTATTATATTTGTCGGCGCGGGCACGTCTGGCTCGCTGGCAAAATATGGCGCACGCTTCTTTTCGAATATCGGTAAATTCAGCAACCACATCGACGATCCTTATTTCCCGGTCACCAATGATATGGCTAAAAACGCGCTGGCGATTGTGCTGTCGGTATCCGGTGAAACCGAAGAGATCCTGCGCTTTGCCAGCCAGTTTAGCCTGCATCGCTGCAAAGTGCTCTCCATTACCAGCCACGAGCACTCGCGCCTGGCAAAGCTCGCGGACTTTAACCTCTCCTGGCATGTCCCTCAGATGCGGATAGGCGGCGTGTACGATATCACCACACAAATACCCGTCATCTATATTCTCGAATCGCTTGGCCGGAAACTGGCGAAGAAACTGACAGAATAAAACACCCTGTTTTTTCGATGTGACAAATTACATTTTCAGCGAATTGTTATATCGTGACATTTAATTCCGCTTTGCTAGACTCGAACGCAATATGTCATTTACTGAGAATAGCAGCGATGAAAAAACTTACCCTACCAAAAGACTTTTTATGGGGCGGTGCAGTGGCCGCTCACCAGGTTGAAGGCGGCTGGAACAAAGGCGGTAAAGGGCCGAGCATCTGCGATGTCTTAACGGGCGGTGCGCACGGCGTGCCGCGCGAAATCACGCAGGAAGTCGTGCCGGGGAAATACTATCCGAACCACGAAGCTATCGACTTCCATGGCCATTACAAAGAAGACATCAAGCTGTTTGCTGAGATGGGCTTCAAATGTTTCCGCACCTCTATCGCCTGGACGCGCATCTTCCCGAAAGGAGATGAAACACAGCCGAATGAAGAAGGCCTGAAGTTCTACGACGACATGTTCGATGAGCTGCTGAAATACAATATTGAACCGGTCATCACCCTCTCCCACTTCGAAATGCCGCTCCACCTGGTGCAGGAGTACGGCGGCTGGACCAACCGTAAAGTGGTGGATTTCTTTGTGCGCTTCGCGGAAGTGGTGTTTGAGCGTTACAAAAATAAGGTCAAATACTGGATGACCTTTAACGAGATCAACAACCAGCGTAACTGGCGTGCGCCGCTGTTTGGCTACTGCTGCTCAGGCGTGGTTTATACCGAGCATGACAATCCGGAAGAGACCATGTACCAGGTGCTGCACCACCAGTTCGTTGCCAGCGCGCTGGCGGTGAAAGCGGCGCGTCGTATTAACCCGGAAATGAAAGTCGGTTGTATGCTGGCAATGGTGGCGCTCTATCCGTTCTCCTGTAAACCAGAGGACGTGATGTTTGCACAGGAATCCATGCGTGAACGCTATGTCTTTACCGATGTCCAGCTGCGCGGTTACTACCCATCCTATGTGCTTAATGAATGGGAACGCCGTGGCTTCACCATCCATATGGAAGCGGGTGACGAGCAGATCCTGCGTGAAGGCACCTGTGACTATCTGGGCTTCAGCTATTACATGACC
Source organism: Enterobacter cloacae complex sp. FDA-CDC-AR_0132 (assembly GCF_003010695.1). Taxonomy (NCBI): domain Bacteria; kingdom Pseudomonadati; phylum Pseudomonadota; class Gammaproteobacteria; order Enterobacterales; family Enterobacteriaceae; genus Enterobacter; species Enterobacter cloacae complex sp. FDA-CDC-AR_0132. Next base: position 778,657 of record NZ_CP027618.1, read on the forward strand.
AACGCCGTGAAAGCGGAAGGCGGTACTGGCGATGCTATCTCAGGCTTTGAAGGCAGCGTACCGAACCCGCATGTGAAAGCCTCTGACTGGGGCTGGCAGATTGACCCGGTGGGTCTGCGCTATTCCCTGTGCGAACTGTACGAGCGTTATCAGAAACCGCTGTTTATCGTGGAAAACGGCTTTGGCGCCTACGACAAAGTAGAAGAAGACGGCAGCATCAACGATGACTACCGCATCGACTACCTGCGTGCGCACGTGGAAGAGATGATGAAAGCCGTCACGTATGATGGCGTGGATCTGATGGGTTATACCCCGTGGGGCTGCATCGACTGCGTGTCGTTCACTACCGGCCAGTACAGCAAGCGCTACGGCTTTATTTATGTGAACAAGCACGACGACGGTACCGGCGATATGTCACGCTCGCGGAAAAAGAGCTTTAACTGGTACAAAGACGTGATTGCCAGCAACGGCGAGACGCTTTAACGCTTTTCTCCTCTCCCCGACGGGGAGAGGAGATGTTTATTTCCCACCCGCCAGTTCAATAAAACTTCCCGTCACATACGAGGCTTTCTCGCTCAGCAGCCAGACAATCGCCTGCGCCACCTCTTCTGGCTGACCGCCACGCTGCATAGGCAGCATGGATTTGACCCTATCCACCCGGCCCGGCTCACCGCCAGATGCATGAATCTCGGTGTAAATCAGCCCGGGACGTACGCAGTTTACGCGGATCCCTTGCGCTGCCACTTCCAGCGACAATCCCGTCGTCAACGAATCAACAGCACCTTTGGACGCGGCGTAATCCACATATTCACCCGGAGCACCGAGGCGCGATGCCGCGGATGACACGTTCACGATCGCGCCGCCTTTGCCACCATGTCTGAACGACATGCGTTTTACCGCTTCGCGGCAGCAGAGGAAATAACCGGTCACGTTCGTGGCTAACACGCGGTTGATCCGTTCAGCGGAGAGGTGTTCAATCGTGGATTGTTCAAACAGGATCCCGGCGTTGTTCACCAGTGCGGTAAGCGGTCCGGCTTCACGATCGATACTGTCGAACATTGCCAGCACCTGAGCTTCATCACTGATATCTGCGCGCACGGCAAACGCAGTCCCCCCCGCGTCGGTAATCATCGTGATCACGTCCGTCGCGGCTTTAATGTTGTGGTGATAGTTCACCGCCACGGTGTAGCCTTCGCGCGCCAGCTGCAGCGCGGTGGCTTTACCAATACCGCGGCTGGCGCCGGTGACCAGTGCAATTGCCATCTATGTCTCCTTATAAAAAAAGCCGGGTAGCGTTAACGCTGACCCGGCCTGTACACATTATAACCGTGGAACGATTACTGGTATTCGCTCATTGGCACACAAGAGCAGAACAGATTACGGTCACCGTAGACGTCATCGAGACGTTTCACGGTCGGCCAGTATTTGTTTGCTATGCCAGCCGGGAACACCGCCTGCTCACGGGTATAATCGTGCTCCCACCCGGAGACCAGCTCATTCTGGGTGTGCGGTGCGTTAACCAGCGGGTTATCAGCCAGCGTCCACTCACCGGCTTTCACGCGGTCGATTTCAGCGCGGATAGCCAGCATCGCGTCAATAAAGCGGTCCAGCTCAACTTTGCTTTCAGACTCGGTGGGTTCAACCATCAGCGTACCCGCCACCGGGAACGACATGGTTGGCGCATGGAATCCGTAGTCAATCAGACGCTTAGCAATATCCAGTTCGCTGATACCTGTCTCTTCTTTCAAAGGACGGATATCGAGGATGCACTCGTGCGCCACGCGACCATCACGGCCCGTGTAGAGCACCGGATACGCTTCTTTCAGACGCGTTGCGATGTAGTTAGCATTGAGGATAGCCACCTGGCTTGCCTGCTTCAGCCCTTCCGCGCCCATCATGCGGATATACATCCAGCTGATGGGCAGGATTGAGGCGCTACCGAACGGTGCCGCAGAGACCGCGCCCTGACGGGTCAACATGCCTTCAATCTGCACTACGCTGTGGCCTGGGACAAACGGCGCCAGGTGTGCTTTCACACCGATTGGGCCCATACCCGGACCACCACCGCCGTGCGGAATGCAGAAGGTTTTGTGCAGGTTCAGGTGCGACACATCCGCGCCGATAAAGCCCGGAGAGGTAATGCCAACCTGTGCGTTCATGTTCGCACCGTCGAGATAAACCTGACCGCCGAACTGATGGACCACTTCACATACTTCACGGATGGTCTCTTCGTACACACCGTGGGTGGACGGGTAGGTCACCATGATGCAGGAGAGTTTTTCGCCCGCCTGCTCGGCTTTCGCACGCAGATCGGCCAGGTCAATGTTGCCATTCTTGTCGCAGGCCACCACCACCACTTCCATACCCGCCATCTGGGCAGACGCCGGGTTGGTGCCGTGCGCAGAACTTGGGATCAGGCAGATATCGCGATGCCCTTCATTGCGGCTTTCGTGATAGTGACGAATTGCCAGCAGGCCCGCGTATTCCCCCTGCGCCCCGGAGTTTGGCTGCATGCAGAGTGCATCGTAACCGGTCAGCTTCACCAGCCAGTCGGAGAGCTGGTTGATCATCAGATGGTAACCTTCCGCCTGCTCTGGTGGGCAGAACGGGTGCAGTTCGGAAAATTCAGGCCAGGTGATTGGGATCATCTCTGCCGCAGCGTTCAGCTTCATGGTGCAGGAGCCCAGCGGGATCATCGCCTGGTTCAGCGCCAGGTCTTTGCGCTCCAGAGAGTGCATATAGCGCATCATCTCGGTTTCGCTGTGGTAGCGATTGAACACAGGGTGAGTCAGGATCGCATCATCACGCAGCATGCTTTCCTGGATAGAGCGGCTGTCGAGCGCGACATCTTTATCGAGCGTATCAATATCCAGGCCGTGCACATCGCCCAGCAAGACGTTAAACAGGTTTACGATATCTTCGCGGGTAGTGCTTTCATCCAGGGTAATGCCTACCGCGTTATGGATGTCGCTACGCAGGTTGATCTCTGCCGCGTCAGCACGAGCCAGCACCGCGGCTTTGTCAGCCACTTCAACGCACAGCGTGTCAAAGTAATGGGCGTGGCGCAGTTTCAGGCCTTTCTGCTGCAGACCGCAGGCCAGAATATCCGCCAGACGGTGAATACGGCTGGCAATGCGTTTCAGGCCAACCGGACCGTGGAAGACAGCGTACAGGCTGGCGATATTGGCCAGCAGGACCTGCGAGGTACAGATGTTGGAGTTCGCTTTCTCGCGACGAATATGCTGCTCGCGAGTCTGCATTGCCATGCGCAGCGCGGTGTTACCGGCGGCATCTTTTGAAACGCCGATGATACGGCCAGGCATAGAACGTTTGAATTCATCTTTTGCGGCAAAGAACGCCGCATGTGGGCCACCGTAGCCCATCGGGACACCAAAGCGTTGTGCAGAACCGAAAACAATGTCCGCGCCCTGTTTACCTGGAGCCGTCAGCAGGACCAGCGCCATAAAATCAGCCGCGACGCTGACAACCACTTTGCGGGCTTTCAGCTCAGCAATCAGTGCGCTGTAGTCGTGAACGTCGCCGGTGGTGCCGACCTGTTGCAGCAGCACGCCAAACACATCCTGATGATCGAGGACTTTGTCGGCGTCGTCGACAATCACGTCAAAACCAAAGGTTTCGGCACGGGTACGAACCACATCAAGCGTTTGCGGATGCACGTCCGCTGCCACGAAGAAGCGGTTGGCATTTTTCAGTTTGCTCACGCGCTTCGCCATTGCCATTGCTTCGGCGGCGGCGGTGGCTTCATCCAGCAGTGAAGCGGACGCGATATCCAGGCCGGTCAAATCCAGCGTAACCTGCTGGAAGTTCAGCAGCGCTTCCAGACGGCCCTGAGAAACTTCTGGCTGATACGGGGTGTAGGCGGTGTACCAGCCCGGGTTTTCCAGCATATTACGCAGAATAACCGGAGGTAACTGCACGTTGGTGTAGCCCATGCCAATGTAAGACTTATAGCGCTTGTTCAGGCCGGCAATCGCCTTCAGCTCCGCCAGAGCGGCGAATTCAGTGGTGGCTTCACCCACCTGAGGCGGCGTGGCAAGCTGGATGTCTTTTGGCACAATCTGGCCGATCAGTGCATTTAATGAATCCGCGCCAACTGTCTTCAGCATCTCCTGCTGTTGCTGAGCATCCGGCCCAATGTGACGTTCAATGAAGGCGCCACGGTTTTCAAGCTGGCTTAAAGTCTGTGTCATGAGCGATGGTTCCTGAAACGTGCAGTGAATGTGTTTTCTCCCTCTCCCTGAGGGAAAGGGCTGGGGTGAGGGTGTCGTCTGTTCCCCTCACCCTACCCTCCCCCAAAGGGGAGAGGGTTAAGGCTTACTCGTTTTCTAACAGCGCTTCGTACGCGGTGGCATCCAGCAGCGCGGTGACCTGCGATTCGTCGCTGGCTTTGATCTTGAAGATCCAGCCGCCTTCATAAGGCTCGCTGTTCACCAGCTCCGGGGAGTCGCTCAGGGCGTCGTTCACGGCAACAATTTCACCGCTTACCGGGGCGTAGATATCAGAAGCCGCTTTAACGGACTCGGCCACGGCGCAGTCATCGCCTGCTTCCACGGATGCGCCGACTTCAGGCAGGTCGACAAACACCATGTCGCCCAGCAGCTCCTGCGCATGCTCGGTGATCCCTACGGTGTAAGTGCCGTCCGCCTCTTTGCGCAGCCACTCATGTTCTTTGCTGTATTTCAGTTCTGCTGGCACATTGCTCATTGAAGTTCTCCTGATAAAAATGATTAGGCGACCGGCTTACCGGCGCGAACAAAAATCGGTTTGGTCACGTTGACCGGCATTTCACGGTTGCGGATTTGCACCACTGCCGTTTCGCCAATGCCCGCCGGAACACGCGCCAGTGCAATACTGTAGCCCAGCGTCGGGGAGAAGGTACCGCTGGTGATCACGCCTTCACGCGGGTTGCCGTCAGCATCTGTAAAACGCACCGGCAGCTCGCCGCGCAGCACGCCTTTCTCGGTCATCACCAGGCCTACCAGCTGTTCAGTGCCCTTTTCACGCTGCATTTCCAGCGCTTCACGGCCAATAAACTCACGGTCAGCCGGTTCCCAGGCGATGGTCCAGCCCATGTTGGCCGCCAGCGGTGACACGCCTTCATCCATCTCTTGCCCGTAGAGGTTCATACCGGCTTCCAGACGCAGCGTATCGCGCGCGCCCAGACCTGCCGGCTTAACGCCAGCTTCCACCAGCGCACGCCAGAAATCGGCGGCTTTCTCATTCGGCATGGCAATTTCATAGCCCGCTTCACCGGTGTAGCCGGTGGTCGCGATAAACAGATCGCCCGCCTGTACGCCGAAGAACGGCTTCATGCCGTCGGTGGCTTTACGCTGCTCATCGCTGAACAGAGAGGCGGCTTTAGACTGCGCGTTCGGCCCCTGTACGGCGATCAGCGACAGATCATCGCGGACGGTGATGTCGATGGCGTAAGGTTCAGCGTGTTGGGTAATCCAGGAGAGGTCTTTTTCGCGGGTGGCGGAGTTTACAACGAGGCGGAAGAAATCTTCAGAGAAGTAATAGACGATGAGGTCATCAATTACGCCGCCGGAGGCATTCAGCATGCCGGTGTAGAGCGCTTTGCCTGGCGTCTTCAGTTTGGCGACGTCGTTTGCCAGCAGATAACGTAAAAACTCCCGGGTGCGGCTGCCATGCAGGTCGACAATCGTCATGTGTGACACGTCGAACATACCGGCATCGGTGCGCACCGCGTGGTGCTCATCAATCTGCGAGCCGTAGTGCAGCGGCATCATCCAGCCATGGAAGTCCACCATGCGTGCGCCGCATAACACGTGTTGTTCGTACAAAGGAGTCTGTTGAGCCATCTTTTCCTCGTTGAATAAGCAGGGCTGTCTTGCGTTTCGCACACCTGAACAGTGCCACGAAACCCGGCGCCGCGATCGCTTTCTGGACCCCGACGCAAACGTTCTCTTTTACCTGAACTTACCACCGAAACCGGCGATTAACCATAAGGTAAAACGGGTCATCACATTAGCTTATGACCTAAAAACACGAAAAAGCTTACAGAGTTATTCACTGGCAAACTGCGATTAAACCCGCATAAAATTAACATTGCTCTAACAGGATTTAGCAGATGGTGATATTTCATGCGGAAAAACGGGCGGAATTTCCGTAACATAAAAACAGTAAGATTAGATTTTCTAATGCGAAAAATGCGGTGAAATTAGATTATTTCAAACGAGTGAATTTCCCCGGCGCAGAGGCCGGGAAAACAAAGTGTGACGGGGGTCTATATTAGCGCAGCCAGTCCGGCAGGTCGTTAAGACCCATCGCCTGGCGAAGGAGTTGAGGTTTTACGCCCGGAAGGGTATCGGCAAGTTTAAGGCCGAGGTCGCGCAGCAGTTTTTTCGCTGGATTCGCGCCGGCAAACAGCTCACGGAAACCCTGCATGCCTGCCAGCATCACCGCTGCACTGTGCTTACGGCTGCGTTCGTAGCGACGCAGATAGAGATGCTGGCCGATATCTTTGCCTTCGCGATGCAGGCGACGCAACTCTTCTACCAGCTCTGCCGCGTCCATAAAGCCAAGGTTCACGCCCTGCCCGGCCAGCGGGTGGATCGTATGCGCCGCGTCACCCACCAGCGCCAGACGGTGCGCCGCAAACTGACGCGCATAGCGTCCGGTTAACGGGAACACCAGCCGCTCGCTCTCAAGGGTGCATAGCCCAAGACGGTTATCAAACGCGACGCACAGCGCCTGGTTGAATGCCTCGGGAGTCGCTTCCTGCATCTGTTGCGCTTTATCAGGAACCAGAGACCAGACAATCGAACATAGGTGCGGATCGCTCAACGGCAGGAATGCCAGAATGCCGTCATTGTGGAAGATTTGGCGCGCCACCCCACCGTGCGGCTCTTCAGTGCGAATCGTTGCCACCAGAGCATGATGGCGATAGTCCCAGAACGTCAGCGGAATATCCGCCTTGTTACGCAGCCAGGAGTTGGCACCGTCAGCGCCCACAACCAGTCGCGCGGTCAGCATGTCACCGCTTTGCAGGGTGATAAACGCGTCGTTTTCTCCCCAGGCGACCTGCTGGATTTGCGCCGGTGCCAGCAGCGTGACATCGCTGCAGGACTGCGCTTTTTGCCACAACGCATGGTGAATAACGGCATTTTCGATGATGTGTCCCAGATGGCTGTAGCCCATGCTTTCATCATCAAACGCGATATGACCAAAGCTGTCTTTGTCCCACACTTCCATGCCGTGATAACAACTGGCACGCTGCGCCACGATATCTGACCAGACGCCAAGGTGCGTCAGCAATTTTTCACTGGCCGCATTGATTGCCGAGACGCGCAGTCCTGGCGGCGCGTCCTGCGCGACAGGCTGAGGCACGTTTTGCTCCAGTACCGCAACGCGCAGGCCGCTGCCCTGTAAACCACAGGCCAGCGCCAGTCCTACCATTCCGCCGCCAACGATGGCGACATCAACATTTTGCACGGTGATAACTCCTTAACGCGCGACCCAACCAAGAGTCCGCTGCGCCAGCACGTCACGTGCCGGAATGAATAATTCCATCGCCATTAGCCCAAGATTGCGGCCTGCAACCAGGGGTGCCCAGCGATTGGCAAACAGGTGCACCAGACCATCCGTCACACCAATCGTCGCCTCTTTATCTGCCCGGCGTCGCTTCTGGTAATGGCTGAGCACCGACCAGGCACCACAGTCTTTTTGCTCGCTCCACGCCTGTGAAAGCGTTTCTGCCAGGCTCATCACGTCGCGAAGCCCGAGGTTAAACCCCTGCCCGGCGATGGGATGCAATGTCTGCGCGGCATTGCCGACCAGCGCCATGCGATGGGAGATAGACTGCGAGGCGGTGGTCAGCGACAACGGGTATACGCTCCGCTTTCCCGCGTGGGTAATACGTCCCAGCCGCCAGCCAAAGGCTTTTTGCAGCTCGGTACAAAAACGTTCGTCAGACCAGGTTTGTATCTCAGCCGCGTTGTCCTGCGGATGGCACCACACCAACGAACTGCGATCGTGGGACATGGGCAGCATCGCCAGCGGGCCATGCTGGGTGAAACGCTCAAAAGCGCGGCCGTTGTGAGCGCCCGCTGTCGAAACGTTAGCAATGACGGCCACCTGCCCGTAGGGCTGTTGTCGCCACTCCACGCCGCACTGCGTGCCGAGCGAAGAGCGCGAACCGTTTGCCGCTACCAGAAGCTGGCCTTCAAGGACGGTACCGTTTTCCAGCACCACGTTGACCGACGCGTCACTGCGGCTAAAGCTGGCCACACGCGCCGGGCAATGCAGGGTCACGCCTGGCGCATCCTTAAGCAGGCGGAACAGGCGTAACCCGACGTCGTGCAGCTCCACGACCCGGCCCAGCGCATCTATACGGTAATCATGCGCATCCAGGGTAACGAAACCGGCATGACCGCGATCGCTGACGTGAACGGTGTTAATCGCCGTCGCGCAGTCGGCTATCGCCTGCCAGATGCCAATGCGTGAGAGTTGCTGACAGGTACCCTGCGCCAGTGCAATGGCGCGGGCATCAAAACCGGGGTGATCAGAGGCCTCTGGCGCAACGGCCTCCACCAGATGCACCGGCAGTTTTCCCTGCGTAAAATGCGAGATGGCCAGTGCCAGCGTGGCTCCGGTCATCCCGCCGCCAACGATAATCACGCTCATACGCGTGCCGCTGCCATCAGCGCCTCGATATCGTCAGCATTTTTCACGACGCTGGCGGTCAGGTTTTCGTTGCCGGTTTCGGTAATGACGATATCGTCTTCGATACGAATGCCAATCCCACGGTATGCTTCCGGCACGTCGGCATCCGGCGCGATATACAGCCCCGGCTCAACGGTTAATACCATGCCTGGCTCAAGCACGCGGGAACGATCGGCACCGTATGCTCCCACGTCATGCACATCCAGCCCCAGCCAGTGGCTCAGGCCGTGCATAAAGTACGGACGATGCGCGTTCTCGGTAATCAGGGTATCCACGTCGCCTTTCAGGATACCGAGCTTCACCAGACCGGTGATCATGATGCGCACCACTTCGCCGGTCACTTCCTGAATAGACGTGCCCGGACGGTACAGCCTGAGCGCCGTCTCGAGCGATTCGAGGACGATGTCATACACCGCGCGCTGTGCGGGGGTGAATTTACCGTTCACCGGGAACGTACGGGTAATATCGCCCGCATACCCCTGGAATTCGCATCCGGCGTCAATCAACACCAGATCGCCATCGCGCAGCGCACTTTCGTTTTCGGTGTAGTGCAGAATGCAGCCGTTTTCACCGCCACCGACAATGGTGTTGTAAGAAGGATAACGCGCGCCGTGGCGGTTAAATTCGTGATGAATTTCCCCTTCCAGCTGGTATTCAAACATTCCCGGGCGGCATTTCTCCATGGCGCGGGTGTGCGCCAGCGCGCTGATTTCACCCGCGCGGCGCATCACGTCCAGCTCTGCCGGCGATTTGAACAGACGCATCTCATGCACCACCGGACGCCAGTCCGTCAGGGTGGCCGGGGCGGACAGATTCTGCCTCGAACCTTTGCGCAGTTTATCCAGAGCGGTAAAGACAATCTCATCGGCATACGCATACTCGCCCTGCGCGTGGTAAAGCACATCCAGGCCATTCAGCAGTTGATAGAGCTGCTGGTTGATTTCACTGAATGCCAGCGCCCGATCCACCCCCAGCTTCTCTGGCGCAGCCTCTTGCCCTAAGCGACGGCCAAACCAGATTTCCGCAGTGAGATCGCGTACGCGGTTAAAAATCACGCTGTGGTTGTGGGTGTCATTACTCTTAATCAGCACCAGTACCGCTTCCGGCTCGTTGAAGCCGGTGAAGTACCAGAAATCGCTGCTCTGGCGATAGGGGTATTCGCTGTCGGCGCTGCGCGTCACTTCTGGCGCAGCAAAAATCAGCGCGGCGCTGCCCGGCTGCATATTGGCCAGCAGCGCCTGACGACGGCGCGAATACTCTTGATTTGAGATAACCATGACACCCTCCTGTGCGTTATTTTTCTTAATGTAAGGTTGGCTTGCGGACTTCCGGCGCGGTCGGCTGCGAACGCGTAAAGTGGTCGTGGCACAGCAAAGCAGCAACGCGAACGTATTCGATGATCTCTTCGAGAGACATTTCCAGCTCTTCCTGGTCTTCGTCTTCATCGTAGCCCAACTGCGCAATGTTACGCAGATCGTCGATCGCCTCACCCGCTTCGCCGGTCACTTTATCGAGTTTCGGCTGCGTGACGCCCAGCCCCAACAGGTAGTGGTTGACCCAACCTGCGAGCGCATCGGCACGATCGAAGACGCTGACGTCATCACCTTCAGGCAGATAAAGCTGAAAAAGGAAGCCATCGTCTTCCAGCGAATCGCTGATCGCGGAGTGCATTTTACGCACGGCTTCCGCCAGCTCGTGACCAAACGCCAGCCCTTCGTTCGTCAGGTCGTGGATCAGCGGCTGCCATGAGCTGTCGCTGTTTCCGCCGCACAGCATGCCACTGATCAGACCGTGCATTTCCGCAGAGGTTAAACCGACTCCCTGCTGGTTCAGTAACTGGTTTAAATCCTTGTAACCAGGCATTTCGTTCTGTATAGACATGCGCATTCGTCATCGTTGGGAGGAATATTCATGATATGCTACCACTTTGGACCCTGGTGATACCAGAAAAGGGCTTGTATCTTCACATCAGGGTAGCTATAGTGTCGCCCCTTCGCAGCCCCCGGGGCAGTAAGCGAAGGCAGCGCAGTCAATCAGCAGGAAGGTGGCATGTCTGCACAACCCGTCGATCTCCAGATTTTTGGCCGTTCACTGCGAGTGAATTGTCCGCCTGAACAAAGGGATGCCTTGAATCAGGCTGCGGACGATTTGAATCAGCGGTTGCAAGATCTCAAAGAACGCACTAGAGTCACAAATACTGAGCAGCTGGTTTTCATCGCCGCGTTGAACATCAGTTATGAACTGACTCAGGAAAAAGCGAAGACCCGCGATTACGCGGCAAGCATGGAGCAGCGCATTAAAATGCTCCAGCAGACCATAGAACAGGCATTGCTTGATCAAGGTCGCAATCCCGAAAGACCGGGACCAAAGTTTGAATAACACTTCTCAGTTGACTATGGTAGAGTAACTGTGAAGACAAAATTTCTCTGAGATGTTCGCAAGCGGGCCAGTCCCCTGAGCCGATATTTCATACCACAAGAATGTGGCGCTCCATGGTTGGTGAGCATGCTCGGTTCGTCCGAGAAGCCTTAAAACTATGACGACACATTCACCTTGAACCAAGGGTTCAAGGGTTACAGCCTGCGGCGGCATCTCGGAGATTCCCTCTCTTTTTCTTCTACCGACTACCATGACCCAACTCCCTGAAGTCTCTTCCTCACGCCAGGACATCCGTCAGCTCATGCGTCAACGCCGTCGTGCGTTAACTCCCGAACAGCAAGCACAGTTTGCCCAGCAAGGCGCAGCCCGTATGATGGCCTATCCCCCTGTTGTGATGGCGCGTACCGTCGCCCTGTTCCTCTCGTTTGATGGCGAGCTGGATACTCAACCGCTGATCGAACAGCTGTGGCGCGCCGGGAAGAGAGTGTACCTGCCGGTGCTGCATCCGTTTAGCCAGGGAAATCTGCTGTTTTTACACTACCATCCGCACAGCGAACTGGTGGTGAATCGTCTGAAAATCACCGAACCAAAACTCGACGTCCGCGACGTCCTCCCCCTCTCAGAACTGGATGTACTGATCACGCCGCTGGTGGCGTTTGATGAGCAGGGTCAGCGCTTAGGGATGGGGGGCGGTTTTTATGACAGGACGCTGCAAAACTGGCAGCAGTATCATTTACAGCCTGTGGGGTACGCACATGACTGTCAGGGCGTGGAAGCCTTGCCGATAGAGAAGTGGGATATTCCGCTGCCTGCGGTAGTGACGCCGGGCAAAACCTGGCGCTGGTAAAATAAAGCCGGGTAGCGACCCGGCTTTATGCTCACAGAAACAGAATCAGTACAGCAGACGGGCGCGAATGGTACCCGGAATGGCCTTCATGCTCTGCAGCGCTTTTTCCGCTACATCTTCGTCCGCTTCAATATCAATTACCACGTAACCCATCTGAGAGTTCGTTTGCAGATACTGCGCGGCAATGTTGACGCTCTGCTCGGCAAAGATCTGGTTGATTGCAGTCAGCACGCCCGGACGGTTTTCATGGATGTGCAGCAGACGACGGCCACCGTGCAACGGCAGAGACACTTCCGGGAAGTTCACAGCAGAGAGCGTAGAACCGTTGTCGGAGTATTTGCTCAGCTTGCCCGCGACTTCCAGACCGATATTTTCCTGCGCTTCCTGCGTCGAGCCGCCGATGTGCGGCGTCAGGATCACGTTGTCGAATTCGCACAGCGGAGAGGTGAACGGATCGCTGTTGGTAGCAGGCTCAGTCGGGAAGACGTCGATTGCCGCCCCCGCCAGATGCTTACGCTTCAGCGCATCGCACAGCGCCGGAATATCGACAACCGTACCGCGCGCGGCGTTGATCAGCAGTGACCCCGGCTTCATCAGCGCCAGTTCCTCAGCACCCATCATGTTCTTCGTCGACGCATTTTCCGGCACGTGCAGGCTGACCACGTCGCTCATGTTCAGCAGGTCAGAGAGGTGTTGAACCTGAGTGGCGTTGCCCAGCGGCAGTTTGCTTTCGATATCATAAAAATAGACATGCATCCCCAGGGATTCAGCCAGGATCCCCAGCTGAGTACCGATGTGACCATAGCCGATGATACCGAGTTTTTTACCACGGGCTTCGTATGAACCCGCAGCCAGTTTGTTCCACACGCCGCGGTGCGCTTTGGCGTTAGCTTCCGGAATACCACGCAGCAACAGCAGCAACTCGCCAATCACTAACTCCGCCACGGAACGGGTGTTGGAGAACGGGGCGTTAAAGACAGGCACACCGCGTTTTGCGGCGGCATTCAGATCAACCTGGTTGGTACCGATGCAGAAACAGCCGATGGCAACCAACTTTTCCGCCGCGGCAATCACGTCTTCAGTCAGTTGGGTACGGGATCGCAGGCCAATGAAATGGGCATCACGGATGGACGCTTTCAGCTCTTCGGTGTCCAGCGCGCCTTTGTGAAATTCGATGTTGGTGTAACCTGCTGCACGAAGGCTATCAAGCGCTTTCTGATGCACGCCCTCAACCAGCAGGAATTTAATCTTGTCTTTCTCCAGTGATACCTTTGCCATTTACCTTACCCGACCCTGTTTTTGTCTGAACTGATGTTGTGCTGGATTAAAATCCGCTGTAGCCAACATATCAAAAAAAACTATTGCAGCAATATGAACGTTTGCGTCGGCACTCTGAAGAAAAGTCATACAGAGCAAAATGACAGAGGAAAATGCTGTAGAAATTTGCGAATGCGGCAGGATCGGCAAACGAGAGGTAAAAAGCGTGACACAAGTCACCGAATTTAGCTTTTCAAAATTTTTTTAGCGGGGGGAGGGCTCCCCCCATCAGATCATTTTACGATGGTTTGCACGCCATCTGCCGTGCCGATCAGCGCGACATCCGCGCCACGGTTGGCGAATAACCCTACAGTCACTACGCCTGGAATACCGTTAATGGCATTTTCCAGCGCAATGGCGTCGAGAATTTCCAGACCGTGAACGTCGAGGATCACGTTGCCGTTGTCAGTGATGACGCCCTGACGATATTCCGGGCGTCCACCCAGTTTCACCAGTTCACGCGCCACAGCGCTACGCGCCATTGGGATCACTTCTACCGGCAGCGGGAATTTACCCAGGATATCAACCTGCTTTGACGCATCGGCGATACAGATGAATTTATCCGCCACGGAGGCGATGATTTTTTCACGCGTCAGCGCCGCACCACCGCCTTTGATCATCTGCATATGGCCGTTGATTTCATCCGCGCCATCAACGTAGATGCCAAGACGGTCAACTTCATTCAGATCGAAAACGGTGATGCCAAGGCTTTTCAGCTTTTCCGTGGAAGCGTCGGAGCTGGAAACTGCGCCCTCGATCTGCCCTTTCATCGTGCCCAGCGCATCGATAAAGTGTGCCGCCGTCGAGCCCGTACCAACACCGACAATGGTACCCGGTTGCACATACTGGAGAGCGGCCCATCCTACTGCTTTTTTCAGTTCATCCTGCGTCATGATCGTTTAGCCTGTGGTGTGAAAACGTAGGCCGCATTATAGAACACGTCGGGTGGATTTCGTCTGCCACGAAGGGAAAATTGTGTCATAGTGCAGATTAAGCAAAATTAAGGAGTCAGCCAGAGCAATGAAACGTCCGGACTACAGAACACTACAGGCACTTGATGCAGTTATTCGTGAACGCGGTTTTGAGCGCGCAGCGCAAAAGCTTTGTATCACTCAGTCCGCCGTATCACAACGCATCAAGCAGCTGGAGAACATGTTCGGGCAGCCTCTGCTGGTACGTACTGTTCCACCGCGTCCAACGGAGCAAGGACAAAAGCTCCTCGCCCTGCTGCGCCAGGTTGAACTGCTCGAAGATGAGTGGCTGGGCGACGAACAGACCGGCTCAACGCCGCTGCTGCTCTCGCTGGCGGTGAACGCCGACAGTCTGGCAACCTGGCTGTTGCCGGCCCTTGCGCCGGTGTTAGCGGACTCCCCGATTCGCCTGAATCTGCAGGTTGAAGATGAAACCCGTACGCAGGAGCGCCTGCGTCGCGGTGAAGTGGTTGGGGCGGTCAGTATCCAGCCTCAGGCGCTGCCGAGCTGTCTTGTCGATCAGTTGGGCGCACTGGACTACCTGTTTGTCGGCTCAAAAGCGTTTGCCGAGCGCTACTTCCCGAACGGCGTCACCCGCGCCGCGCTGCTGAAAGCCCCTGCGGTGGCGTTCGACCATCTGGACGATATGCATCAGGCCTTCCTGCAGCAAAACTTCGATCTGCCGCCGGGCAGCGTGCCATGTCATATCGTGAACTCGTCTGAAGCGTTTGTGCAGCTCGCACGTCAGGGCACGACATGCTGTATGATCCCGCACCTGCAGATAGAGAAAGAGTTGAAAAGCGGTGAGCTGATTGACTTAACGCCGGGGCTGTATCAGCGCCGGATGCTCTACTGGCACCGTTTTGCGCCAGAAAGCCGCATGATGCGCAACGTCACCGACGCGCTGCTGGCGTATGGGCATAAGGTGTTGAGACAGGATTAAGGAACAATTCCCCTCTCCTGACGGGAGAGGGGAATTGTGAAGACAGATTACTGCGCTTTTGCCGGCTCAGTCTGCTGACTTTGGGTCGGCTGCAGCTGGAACACCACATCAACCTGATCGTCGAACTGAATCGTCGGCTGCTCATAAGTTTCCTGAGCAGACACCGGCGCCGCGTCGGCCTTCATCATCCGTACCATCGGGCTTGGCTGATAATTTGAGACGTGGTAACGCACACTGTATACCGGACCGAGCTTACTGTTGAACCCGGACGCCAGCTGTTGCGCCTGATGGATTGCATCATCAATGGCGGCTTTACGCGCCTGGTCTTTGTATTTTTCCGGTTGCGCAACGCCCAGTGAGACGGAACGAATTTCGTTCAGACCCGCTTTCAGCGCGCCATCCAGCAGCGAGTTCAGTTTATCGAGCTGACGCACGGTCACTTCAACGGTGCGCACGGCACGGTAGCCTTTCAGGATGCTTTTACCGTTCTGGTAGTCGTAATCAGGCTGGGTACGCAGGTTGGCAGAGCTGATGTCTTTTTTAGCGACACCGTTCTGCTCCAGGAAAGAGAGATATTGCGCAACACGATCGTCAGCCTGCTTCTTGGCAGAAGCGGCATCTTTCGCGGCCACGTTCACTTCAATTGCCAGCGTTGCAACATCGGGTACCGCATCCACGCTTGCGGTGCCTGAAGTGACGATGTGCGGGCCATCAGGCAATTCACTTGCCTGCACCGACACCGCACCTAAACTCACTAATGCCGCCAGGGCCATCACTTTAAACTTCACTGTCATTCCTCCATGTTGCGAAGAGTGCCCAACAACAGGGCGCATGCCAGCAAGCTTAGCGGCTCTCGCTCAGTTGTCCATAAGACAACGCTTAGTTGAGCAATTCCTGAACATGATGAATCCCCTCTTTTGCCAGCTGAAAGGCGATAAACCACATCACCACGCCCACCAGCGTGTTGATGATCCGCTGGGCTTTAGCGGTACGCAGACGCGGGGCCAGCCATGCCGCCAGAATCGCGAGACCGAAGAACCACAGGAATGAGGCGCTGACGGTACCCAGGGCAAACCAGCGTTTTGGCTCAACGTCGAGCTGCCCACCCAGGCTGCCCAGCACCACAAAGGTATCCAGATAAACGTGCGGGTTGAGCCAGGTGACCGCCAGCATGGTGACGATAATCTTCCAGCGGCCCTGCTTCATGACCTCGGCGCTCGCCAGTTCGAGATTGCTGCTCATTGCCGTTTTCAGCGCCCCAAACCCATACCACAGCAGGAACGCTACCCCACCCCAGGTCACCAGCGCCAGAAGCCAGGGAGACTGCATCAGCAGTGCACTGCCGCCAAAGATTCCGGCGCAGATCAGCAGCAAATCACTCACCGCGCACAGCAGAGCAATCATGAGATGATACTGACGGCGAATGCCCTGGTTCATCACGAACGCGTTTTGCGGGCCAAGGGGAAGGATCATGGCCGCGCCTAATGCAAGGCCTTGAAAATAATAAGATAACATGAATAAATTCTCAGCAAGTTGTCCTGGGAGCTGACTATACTGCGAGAACCTTATTAGAGGAAATTGATAATATTAATTGGTGATTAGTATTGCTAATAAAAAGGCCCGGTGGCGTTGCCGCTCACCGGGCCTCCTGAGGAAGAGGATTACTCGGCTTCTTTCTCGCGTTTAAGGTTCACGTCCATCTGTGGATACGGGAAGCTGATCCCGTTGGCATCAAAATCACGTTTGATACGTTCCAGAACATCCCAGTAAACGTTTTGCAGATCGCTGCTTTTGCTCCAGATGCGCACGACAAAGTTGATGGAGGATGCCCCCAACTCGTTCAGGCGAACGGTCTGCTCTTTATCTTTCAGAATACGATCGTCGGAGGCAATGATATTGGCGATCAGCGATTTCACCTGATCGATATCAGAGTCATACGCCACGCTGATAATCAGCTCGTTACGACGCACCGGCTCGCGGGAGAAGTTAATGATGTTGCCCGCGATAATTTTCCCGTTCGGTACCACCACGATACGGCCATCAACAGTTCGCAGAGTGGTTGAGAAAATCTGCACCTGCAGTACGGTACCGGCAATACCGCCCAGGTCAACGTACTCGCCAGAGCGGAACGGACGGAAGGTTACCAGCAACACACCCGCAGCCAGGTTCGAGAGCGACCCCTGCAGTGCCAGACCAATGGCCAGACCGGCGGCACCGAGAACAGCAATCACCGAGGCAGTCTGTACGCCAACACGCCCCAGTGCAGCAATCAGCGTAAAGGCAATAATACCGTAGCGCACCAGTGCAGAGAGGAAGTCAGCCACAGTAGCGTCAATGTGACGCGCCAGCATCACGCGGTTTACGGCGTTTGATACGATACGCGCCACGATCATCCCGACAATGATGATGGCAATCGCCGCGACGATGTTAACGGCATAGCTCAGCAGCAGCGCCTGGTTGCGCACCAGCCAGTTACCGGCATTATTGATGCTGTCTACAACATCGAGTTGTTCCATTTAGTCTTCCTTTTGTTATCCCAAAAACACAAAATCCATCCCCCATGGAGACAGGCAGGTCAGTAAAGGGTAAACAAAAAGGACCGGTTTTGCCAAACAGATCACATAAACGGACCGGGCAGACCATTGAAAAAGCATAAAAAAAGGCCCGCATTCGCGGGCCTTCTGATGCTATGAGCAGCTTAAATTACAGAACGTCAACCGCGTTCAGTTCTTTGAAAGCCTGCTCCAGACGTGCCACCATGGAAGTCTGCGCAGCACGCAGCCATACACGTGGATCGTAGTATTTCTTGTTCGGCTGGTCTTCGCCTTTCGGGTTGCCCAGCTGGCCCTGCAGGTAAGCTTCGTTCGTTTTGTAGTATTGCAGGATACCGTCCCATGTTGCCCACTGGGTGTCGGTATCGATGTTCATTTTCACTACGCCGTAGCTTACGGAGTCTTTGATTTCCTGAGCAGAAGAACCGGAACCGCCGTGGAAGACGAAGTTCAGGCTGTTGTGCGGCAGGTTGTGTTTCTTAGAAACGTATTCCTGAGAATCACGCAGGATAGTTGGGGTCAGAACCACGTTACCTGGTTTGTAAACGCCGTGTACGTTACCGAAGGACGCTGCGATGGTGAAGCGTGGGCTGATTTTGCTCAGCTCGGTGTAAGCGTAATCAACGTCTTCTGGCTGGGTGTACAGTGCAGAAGCGTCCATGTGGCTGTTGTCCACGCCGTCTTCTTCACCACCGGTGCAACCCAGTTCGATTTCCAGGGTCATGTCCATTTTGGCCATGCGCGCCAGGTACTTAGAGCAGATTTCGATGTTTTCGTGCAGGGACTCTTCAGACAGGTCGATCATGTGAGAAGAGAACAGTGGCTTACCGGTCGCTGCGAAGTGTTTTTCACCCGCGTCCAGCAGACCGTCGATCCACGGCAGCAGTTTCTTCGCGCAGTGGTCAGTGTGCAGGATAACCGGAACACCGTAGTGTTCAGCCATCTGGTGTACATGGTGCGCACCAGAGATTGCGCCCAGGATTGCCGCGCCCTGAGGAACGTCAGTTTTCACGCCTTTACCAGCGATGAATGCTGCGCCACCGTTAGAGAACTGAACGATAACCGGTGCTTTAACTTTTGCAGCAGCTTCCAGTACGGCGTTAATGGAGTCGGTACCAACGCAGTTAACTGCTGGCAGAGCGAAGTTGTTTTCTTTAGCTACCTGGAACACTTTCTGAACGTCATCACCAGTGATCACGCCAGGTTTTACGAAATCAAAAATTTTAGACATGTTGCTTAGTCCTGTATCTTCGGCCGTTAGAAAAGGTGCGAGCTCTTAAAGCGCGCTGAAAATTGGGCAGGTTTCCCTGCCCTTGAATGGCTTACTTCTTAGCGCGCTCTTCGAGCATTGCTACTGCTGGCAGTACTTTGCCTTCCACGAACTCGAGGAATGCGCCGCCACCAGTGGAGATGTAGGAGATCTTGTCAGAAATACCGAACAGGTCGATTGCTGCCAGCGTATCACCGCCGCCTGCGATAGAGAACGCTTCGCTGTCTGCGATAGCGTTAGCAACGATTTCAGTACCTTTGCGGAAGTTCGGGAATTCGAACACGCCAACAGGACCATTCCACAGGATAGTTTTTGCGTTTTTCAGGATTTCAGCCAGTTTCTGTGCAGAAACGTCGCCCAGGTCCAAAATCTGC
Source organism: Enterobacter cloacae complex sp. FDA-CDC-AR_0132 (assembly GCF_003010695.1). Taxonomy (NCBI): domain Bacteria; kingdom Pseudomonadati; phylum Pseudomonadota; class Gammaproteobacteria; order Enterobacterales; family Enterobacteriaceae; genus Enterobacter; species Enterobacter cloacae complex sp. FDA-CDC-AR_0132. Next base: position 798,016 of record NZ_CP027618.1, read on the forward strand.
TCATCATCTTTGATGTCGTTAACAGATTTCAGGGTCGCAGCCGCTGTTTCAGAGAACTCAGTCGCGACGCGAACATCCGTTGGAACCGGGATATCGCAGGTGGTCAGCAGACGTTTTGCTTCGTCAACCAGATCCGCTTCGTACAGGGATTTACCGACGTTATGGCCTTGTGCCGCCACGAAGGTGTTCGCGATACCACCACCAACGATCAGCTGGTCAGCGATTTTAGACAGCGAATCCAGTACGGTCAGTTTGGTAGAAACTTTAGAACCACCAACGATTGCAACCATTGGACGAGCAGGTTCTTTCAGCGCTTTACCCAGTGCGTCCAGCTCAGCAGCCAGCAGAGGACCGGCACACGCGACGTCTGCGAATTTACCGATACCGTGGGTTGAAGCCTGCGCACGGTGAGCAGTACCGAAGGCGTCCATCACGAATACGTCACACAGTGCAGCGTATTTTTTGGACAGCGCTTCGTCGTCTTTCTTTTCGCCTTTGTTGAAGCGAACGTTTTCCAGAACAACCAGTTCACCGGCAGCGATGTCTACGCCGTCCAGGTAATCTTTTACCAGGCGAACCGGGTTGGACAGTTTGTCTTTCAGGTAATTAACAACTGGCAGCAGAGAGAACTCTTCATTGTACTCGCCTTCAGTTGGACGACCCAGGTGGGAGGTCACCATCACTTTAGCGCCCTGCTTCAGAGCCAGTTCGATGGTTGGCAGAGATGCACGGATACGCGCGTCGCTGGTCACTTTGCCATCTTTAACCGGTACGTTCAGATCAGCACGGATGAAAACGCGTTTACCAGCCAGATCCAGATCGGTCATCTTAATTACAGACATGGTGAATCCTCTCGTTGATTCTTAAAGTTTTGCAGACGCACGATGCGTCTTACCTGAAACCTTGAGCGGCCATTGCTAACGTGGTGTCGAGCATTCGGTTAGCAAAGCCCCATTCGTTATCACACCAGACCAGCGTCTTGATAAGGTGTGCGCCACTGACGCGCGTTTGAGTGCCATCGACAATGGCGCTGTGCGGGTCGTGGTTAAAATCTACTGAGACCAACGGTAATTCCGTATAGTCAACTATACCATGAAATGCCCCCTGTGCCGCTTTTTGCAGCAACAGGTTGACTTCACAGGCTTTTACCGGTTTTTTCACCGTCACGCTCAGGTCAATTGCGGTGACGTTAATCGTCGGTACACGTACGGCAATTGCTTCAAAACGATCGTTAAACTGCGGGAAAAAACGGGTGATACCTGCCGCCAGTTTTGTGTCCACCGGAATGATTGACTGGCTCGCGGCTCGCGTGCGTCGTAAGTCCGGATGATAGGCGTCAATCACCTGCTGATCGTGCATCGCTGAATGAATCGTGGTTACGGTGCCGGATTCAATGCCATACGCATCGTCTAACAGTTTGATGACCGGAATAATGCAGTTGGTGGTACAGGAGGCGTTGGAAACAATGCGGTGTTCGGCTTGCAGCTCATGCTGATTCACGCCAAATACGACGGTCGCGTCGAGGTCGTTGCTGCCAGGATGGGAAAACAGGACTTTTTTCGCACCTGCTGTCAGATGCGCTTCGCCATGCTCGCGGTTACCGTATACGCCAGTACAGTCAAGTACGATATCCACACCCAGTTCACGCCACGGTAGCCCGGCAATACTGCTCTCATGCAGCACGCGGATGGCATCGTCGCCGACAAACAGCTGATCTCTTTCCTGGCGAACATCCCAGGCAAAGCGTCCGTGGCTGGTGTCATATTTCAACAAATGCGCCATGCCCGCAGCATCCGCCAGTTCGTTGATAGCCACCACGGTTATTTCCGCCCGACGCCCGGATTCATATAAAGCACGAACCACGTTACGCCCGATGCGACCGAAGCCATTAATCGCTACGCGTACGGTCATAGATCTCCTGCAAAGCTATCCCTGAGTTTGAGGTGGCTGAAAGAGTAATCCAGCTACGCCCGAAGGGGAATCCTTGCTGTCACAAACTGCGATTGATTGGTCAATTGTCGAACATTTAATCGACTGAAACGCTTCAGCTAGAATAAGCGAATCAGGGAATAAAAGGAATGTCTGTCCAGAGCAATAAGCGCGCTATATGACTTGCGTCACATTTTGGATGGAATAATTCACAGGAACGTTACATGTTTGAGGAATAGTGGACATATAAGGCGGATAGCGTGAAAAAAACAAAACGGTAACCCAAAGGTTACCGTTTAGGGTGTTTGCGCCCTCTTCTCAGTGAGAGCATGGACAGGGGCTCGCGCCCCTCCCCTACAAACAATTACAGCAGTTCTTTTGCTTTCGCGACAACGTTTTCAACGGTGAAGCCGAACTCTTCGAACAGCAGCTCTGCCGGAGCAGATTCACCGAAGGTGGTCATGCCGACGATGGCGCCGTTCAGGCCCACATATTTGAACCAGTAGTCAGCGATACCTGCTTCTACTGCCACGCGCGCGGTAACGGCTTTAGGCAGTACGGATTCGCGGTAGGCGGCATCCTGCTTGTCGAACGCATCGGTAGACGGCATGGAAACCACGCGCGCTTTAACGCCTTCGGCAGACAGTTTTTCCCATGCGGCAACAGCCAGCTCAACTTCAGAACCGGTCGCGATGAAGATCAGCTCTGGCTGACCCGCGCAATCTTTCAGCACGTAACCACCACGGGCGATGTTCGCCAGCTGCTCTGGAGTACGCTCCTGCTGTGCCAGGTTCTGACGGGAGAGGATCAGTGCGGTTGGGCCGTCCTGACGCTCAACACCGTATTTCCACGCCACGGCGGACTCAACCTGGTCACATGGACGCCATGTGCTCATGTTTGGCGTCACGCGCAGGGAAGCCACCTGCTCTACCGGCTGGTGAGTTGGACCATCTTCGCCCAGACCGATGGAGTCGTGGGTGTAGACCATCACCTGACGCTGTTTCATCAGCGCAGCCATACGCACGGCGTTACGCGCGTACTCGACAAACATCAGGAAGGTAGAGGTGTACGGCAGGAAACCACCGTGCAGGGAGATACCGTTCGCAATCGCAGTCATACCGAATTCACGCACACCGTAGTGGATGTAGTTACCGGCAGTGTCTTCGTTGATTGCTTTAGAACCAGACCAGATTGTCAGGTTAGATGGCGCCAGGTCAGCGGAGCCGCCCAGGAATTCTGGCAGCAGCGGACCGAACGCTTCAATCGCATTCTGAGAGGCTTTACGGCTGGCGATTTTGGATGGGTTCGCCTGCAGTTTAGCAATGAACTCGTTCGCTTTGGCGTCGAAGTCAGACGGCATGTCACCCTTCATACGACGGGTAAATTCAGCCGCTTCCTGTGGGAAGGCTTTCGCATAGGCAGCGAACTTCTCGTTCCATGCGGATTCTTTCGCCTGACCCACTTCTTTAGCATCCCACTGCGCGTAAATTTCAGATGGGATTTCGAAAGCAGGATATTTCCAGCCCAGCGCTTCGCGCGTCAGTGCGATTTCCGCGTCGCCCAGTGGCGCACCGTGGGAATCGTGGGTACCCGCTTTGTTTGGAGAACCGAAACCAATGATGGTTTTGCACATCAGCAGTGACGGCTTGTCCGTCACTGCGCGCGCTTCTTCTACTGCACGTTTAATCGAGTCAGCATCGTGACCGTCAACGCCACGCACAACGTGCCAGCCGTAAGCTTCGAAACGCTTCGCGGTGTCGTCAGTGAACCAGCCTTCAACGTGACCGTCGATGGAGATGCCGTTGTCGTCATAGAACGCAACCAGTTTGCCCAGCTTCAGGGTACCTGCCAGGGAGCACACTTCGTGAGAAATGCCTTCCATCATGCAGCCGTCGCCCATGAATGCGTAGGTGAAGTGGTCAACAATGTCATGACCTGGACGGTTGAACTGCGCGGCCAGGGTTTTCTCGGCAATCGCCATACCCACCGCGTTAGCAATACCCTGACCCAGCGGGCCGGTGGTGGTTTCTACACCTGCGGTGTAACCCACTTCCGGGTGACCTGGCGTTTTGGAGTGCAGCTGGCGGAAGTTTTTCAGCTCTTCAATTGGCAGATCGTAGCCAGTGAGGTGCAGCAGGCTATAGATCAGCATTGAGCCGTGGCCATTAGACAGCACGAAACGGTCGCGGTCAGCCCAGGAAGGGTTCTGCGGGTTGTGGTTCAGGAAATCGCGCCACAGGACTTCGGCGATATCAGCCATCCCCATAGGGGCGCCCGGGTGGCCGGATTTGGCTTTCTGTACTGCGTCCATGCTCAGCGCACGAATAGCATTAGCAAGCTCTTTACGTGAGGACATTTTAACTCCAGATCGGACTGTTAAAGGCCATGCCCTTGACGACAGCGCGTTTTGGGCTACGCCGGAAAAAAGTGCCAACAATGTAACCCAAGCGGCATGTCATGTACATGGAGCATTCTTTTGCAGCTTAAGAAATCTCTGGATCATGCTCGCATGTTGCGCAATCTGCTCGCCCGGCCCCGTAGATATTCCTTATACTTAGCCCGACCCCGGCTTCGTTGCCGGTGCACTTTTCAGATTTTATTCAGATTAACGAGTACGGAAGCGACATCATGAAAATGCGTGCAATAGTGCTGGCCCTGGGTACAACGCTCCTGCTGAGCGGCTGTCAGAATATGGATTCTAACGGCCTGATGTCCTCAGGCGCAGAGGCCTTTCAGGCCTACTCCCTGAGCGACGCACAGGTTAAAGCGCTGAGCGACCAGGCCTGTAAAGATATGGACGGAAAAGCCACGCTTGCCCCGGCCAATAGTACCTACACGCAGCGTCTGAATAAGATAGCCTCCGCGCTGGGTGATAACATTAACGGCCAGCCGGTGAACTATAAGGTGTACATGGCCAAAGATGTAAACGCCTTCGCGATGGCGAACGGCTGCATCCGCGTTTACAGCGGGCTGATGGATATGATGACCGACAACGAAGTTGAAGCGGTTATCGGCCATGAAATGGGCCACGTTGCACTTGGCCACGTGAAGAAAGGCATGCAGGTTGCGTTAGGCACTAACGCCATCCGCGCCGCGGCGGCGTCTACGGGCGGTATCGTCGGCAGCCTGTCACAGTCGCAGCTTGGCGATGTGGGTGAAAAACTGGTTAACTCTCAGTTCTCGCAGCGTCAGGAATCCGAAGCGGATGACTACTCCTACGATCTGTTGCGCAAACGCGGCATTAATCCATCAGGTTTAGCCACCAGCTTCGAAAAACTGGCCAAACTGGAAGTCGGTCGCCAGAGCTCTATGTTTGATGACCACCCGGCGTCAGAAGAGCGCGCACAGCATATTCGCGACCGTATGGCCGCAGACGGAATTAAATAATTCGAAAGGAGGCATATTTGCCTCCTTTTTATTTCGCATGAATTGTTAATTTAACCGCACATATCGGTAATAGCGCTTGAGTACCTTTCTAAGCCGCGCAAACACTGGCTTATTGCCCTGAAACGTCTCGTCACATAATTATTGCAATCATATACCATTCGGGTAATTATCGAGCTCGCAGTAATTCAATTTACAATATTAAGACAGAGACGTTCCCTCCGTGAAAAAAGAATTTTCATTAATTGCGTTAAGTTTATTCGCCGCATTACCCGCCGTTGCAAGCCAGCAATCCGACAGCAAAGGGTTTGTTGACGACAGCCATTTAGATCTGTTTTTACGCAATGCGTATATCAGTCGTGATTATCATCAGGGCCAGCAGGACAAAGCCGAATGGGGTCAGGGTATCGTTGCCACGTTCGAATCCGGCTATACCGAAGGGCTGGTTGGCTTTGGTGTGGACGGCATTGCCCAGTATGGCGTGCGTCTGGACGGCGGTCGTGGAAAGAGCGGCGCGGGCGGCATTGACTTCTTTAAACAGGAAGACGATGGCCGGGCTAAATCCGATCTGGCGAAATTTGGCGCCACAGCAAAAATGCGTATTTCCAATACCGTGCTGAGCTACGGTAACCAGCGTCCGGAATTACCGATTGTGAATGCCGACAATTCCCGTCTGCTGTTTGAAAGCTTTACCGGCACCATGCTGACCTCAAAAGAGATCGCGGGCCTGGAAGTGAACGCCGGTTACTTCACCGATGAGCAGCGCAAAAGTGACGACCGCCACGACAGCGGCCTGAAGAGCCTCTCCTTCGGCGGTGCGAGCTACCAGTTCAACGACCAGTTCAGCGGTGCGCTGTATGCCTCTCATGTGGAAGAGGTGATGAACAAGCAGTACCTGGGAATGAACTTCAAACAGCCGTTCAGCACCGGGCAACAGCTGGTGCTCGATTTCAACGGCTATAACTCACGCCTGGATCAGCGCTACGCAGACAGCCTTGATACCGGACGCAGCAATAGCATCTGGAGCCTGGCGGCAAGCTACATCTGGGATATTCATACCTTCAAGGTGGCGTATCAGCAGAGCAGCGGCAGCACCGGCTATCACTATGGCAGCTATCGCGATCAGGGTGGCGTAGGTGACGGCGGCAATACCATCTGGCTGGCGAACTCCTACTGGTCTGATTTCAACGGCGAAGACGAGCGCTCCTGGCAGGCTTCTTACGCGCTGGACTTCGGCGGTCTGGGCTTACCAGGCCTGAGCTGGACCACAGCTTACGTGCGTGGCGACAACATCAAGACCTCTGAAACCAGCAACGGTAAAGAGCATGAGTGGTTTAACCAGATCCAGTATCAGGTGCAGGACGGCCCGGCTAAAGATCTGAAACTGAAACTCCGTTACTCCGTCCTGCGCGTGTCCAGCAACGCCAGCGACTATAACGTGGGCGGGGATGAGATCCGCGCGTACGTGGAATACCCGTTTAACGTGTTCTGATTAAACCCCTCACCCGCCCTTCTCCCTAAGGGAGAGGGCTGGAGTGAGGGTAAACACGCTTAGTACAACGTCTTCTGCGGCGGCCCGGCAAACTTCAGCGCGCCAATCTGTCCCATCCGCACTTCCACTACCGACGGTCCTGGCATGGCAAGCGCTTCGGTCATCACCGCGTCAAAATCCTCAGCCCGTTCGACGCTCCACGCCTGTAACCCCATCGCATGCGCCAGCTGCGTAAAGTCCGGGGTATGCAGCTCGTTATAATACTGACGCCCGCCGAAATACTTATCCTGAATGCCGCGCATGACGCCGTAACCGCCGTCGTTCATCACCAGCAGCGTCACGTTGGCCTTCTCCTGCGCCAGCGTTGCCATCTCGCCCAGATTCAGGCTTACGCCACCATCGCCCACCAGCCCCACCACTTTGCGTTGCGGGTTGGCAATCGCCGTGCCAATCGCCATCGGTAGCCCCATGCCGATGGCGCCTGCCAGCGAGTGAATGTTCATCAGCGGTCCGTTGGCGCGGAACAAACGGCTGCCCCACAGGCTTCCGGATACGGTGATATCACGGACCAGCAGGCCATCTTGCGGCAGCGCGTTCTCGATGGCGTCGTTGAGCTTCGCATAAGCACCGCACTGCTCACGCAGTCCCGCAACGGCTTTCGCCAGCGCCTGCTGCACCTGTGTATCCCACTGTGCATCGCCCCATTCACGCCCCTGCGCTTTAGCCGCCAGCGCGGTTAACAGCGCTGCGCAGTCCGCCACAAGGGTTGTGTCCATCAGATAGTTGCGGCTCGCCGCCGCGGGGTCGATATCGATCTGGACGCGGGGATGCGGTAATTCAAGCGTCCACGAGCGGGTTTCGTTGCTGCGCAGGCGTGAGCCGGCGACCAGCGTAAAGTCGCACTGGGCGATCAACGCCTCAACTGACGGCGAGTTATGAAACGCCCGCAGGCTGGCGCGATGGCTGTCCGGCAGCACGCCGCGCGCGTGGGTGCTGGAGATAACCGTCACTCCCGCATCCGCCAGTTTTTTTACCGCATCAGCGCTACCGAGCGCTCCGCCCCCCAGCCACAGCAGCGGCTGTCTGGCCTGTTTAAGCTGCGCCCACAGCGTGTCGACCACTGCCGTATCAACCGCAGAAACCGACGTCGGTTTCACCGGAGCGGTGATCAGCGACACGGGGATTTTCGCCCCCTGAATATCAATCGGGATCTCCACGGAGACCGGCCCGCACGGCGGAGTTTGCGCCTCCTGAATGGCCTTGTGAAGGATCGCTATCGCCTGGTTTGCGTTGCTGATGCGGTATGCCCGTTTTGAGCTGGCCTTCAGGAAGGTCAGCTGGTCGCGGGTTTCGTGGATAAAGCCGGTGTCGGCATCCAGCCAGGCTTTTTCCACCTGGCCGGTGATATGCAGCAGCGGCGTGCAGGCATTCATGGCTTCCACCAGCGCGCCGACGGCGTTACCTGCCCCGGCACCGGTACTGGTCAGCGCCACGCCGAGCCCGGAAAAACGGCCGTGGGCATCGGCCATGGTGACCGACCCCGCTTCGCCACGTGCGGGCACAAAGCGAATATTCCCGCGCTGCCCTACCGCATCGGCGATGGGTAAATTGTGGATGGAGATGACGCCGTAGATGGCCTCAACCTGATACTGCTCCAGCGTTCTGGCGATGGCGTCGCCGACGGTTATCATTTCGCTCATTACTCACCCTTTCTCAGTCGCACCAGTGGTTGACGCTGTTACCCGTCGCCAGATAAATGCTCTTTTGCTGCATCCAGGCTTTCAGCCCCTGAATGCCCTTTTCGCGGCCCAGACCGCTCTCTTTAAAGCCCCCGAACGGGGTCGAAATTGCAAACACTTTGTAGGTATTTATCCACACCGTGCCCGCTTCAAGCTGCTCGCTCAGGCGCAGGGCGCGCCCGGTATCCCGCGTCCAGATCCCGGCGGCAAGGCCATAAACGGAGTCATTCGCCTCACGGATCAACGCGGCTTCATCGCTAAAGGGCATCGCCACCAGCACCGGGCCGAAGATCTCCTCCTGACAGGCGCGCGCGCTGTTGGTCAGGCCTTCGATGATGGTGGGCTGGAAGTAACTGCCGTTTGCCAGCAGTGGATCGGCAGGGATCTCCCCGCCACACAGCACGCGGCCCCCTTCACGCTTTGCCAGTTCAACGTAAGCCTGCACGCTCTGGCGGTGCGCGTCGTTAATCAGCGGTCCCACATGGGTGCCGTCGGTAAAGGGATGCCCGACCCGCAGGCCGCGCGTTAATTCGAGCAGCCTCGCCATCAGTGGGGCGTAAAGGCGCTCATGGATAAAGAGTCGCGAACCGGCAATACAGGCCTGACCTGCAGAGCTGAAAATACCGTAGCAGATCCCGCGCGCAGCCAGCTCAACGTCGGCATCTTCCAGCACGATGGTCGGGGATTTACCGCCCAGTTCCAGCGAGGCCGGGATCAATTTTTCCGCCGCCACGTGCGCCAGATGACGGCCCGTGGTGGTGCCACCGGTAAAGGAGATTTTTCGCACTTTCGGGTGACGCGCCAGCGCATCGCCAATCACCGAGCCTTTGCCCGGCAGCACGCTCAGCAGCCCGGCGGGTAAGCCTGCCTGCTCAAAAATACGCGCCAGCTCCAGCGCCATCAGCGGGGTGGCTTCGGCTGGTTTGAGAACCACCGCGTTACCGGCAGCAATGGCCGGCGCCACTTTCTGCATTTCGCTGGCAATGGGGGAATTCCAGGGCGTGATAGCCGCCACCACGCCGAGCGGTTCATATCGGCTGAGGGTAAGCACATCAGGCTGGCGTGGGGTCGGCAGTTCACCTTCCAGCAGCTCGCAGGCGGCGGCAAAATAACGCGCCGTGCCTGCCGCGCTCATCACCAGCCCCCGCGCTTCCGCCAGCGGTTTACCGTTGTCGCGACTCTGCATGCGGGCCAGTTCATCGACGCGGGATTCGATCAGATCCGCCACCTTATGCAGGATCTTCGCACGCGCATGCGGCAGGCTGTTACGCCAGGCAGGATCGCGCCACGCGCGCTCTCCGGCGTCGATAGCCTCCTGCAGATCCTCCAGGCTTGCCGCGTGGAGCGTGGCGTTCACCGCACCGTCTGCCGGGAAATGACTCTGCATCAGGTTACCGCCGCCACGCCGCCAGTTGCCGCCAATGAAAATGTTAAGATCGTCCATCGTCGCTCCTCAGCGCTGCGTCAGTTCACGGCAGGCGCGAACCGCGCTGAGTGCCGCCAGGGTGGAGGTTTTGGGGTTGCTGGCAAGCGGTAGCCCGCTCAGCTCCAGATGGAACTCGCCAAACATCCCTTCGACGTGCAGCGTGTGGGTATTGCGTTGAGTGGCCGGGTCAACCATCAGTTGCACACGGGTATCATCCATCCCCACGCCGCCAAGTGCCACGGTCGCCGCCACGTTGGCGTTGGCCGGAAACAGTCGTGCCGCTTCACGTGCGCTGCCTTCAAAGAAGATCTGCGCCTCGGACACGGCGTTAAGATCGATAAGCTGCTCGGCATAGCTGCCGCGCCAGCTGGCCGGGCTTTTACGCGACTGGTAGGTCACCTTCTCAAGCCCGCCCTCTTTTGCCGCTGCCAGGCCATCAATGCCCGCCACCGCCCCGGAGAGCAACGTCAGCTTTCCGCCTGCGTTAAGCAGACGCTGTTCCAGCCCGCTGTCTGCCAGCGCGCCGGTGGAGATCACCGCCAGATGCCATCCACGGCGTAAAATCGCTTCCCCGTACTGCGCCACCGCCTGCTGGCTGGCACATTCCAGCACCAGATCGGGAGTATCCGTACATAATGCGGGCGAGGTCAGTGCCACCACCGCATCGCCAAACTGCTGGCGGATAGCAGCATGATGCGTCTCGCGCACCACGATCCAGCCGATGGCAACCTGCTCGGGCAGACGCTCAATGACCGCCTGCGCCATGGCACCGTAGCCGATTAACATGATTTTTTTCATGATGTGTCCTTACAGATGACGGCAGAAGCCGCCGGAAACGTCCAGCGCCGCACCGGTGGTAAACGAAGCCAGCGGCGAAGCGAGGAACAGCAGAGCCTGCGCAGGCTCCTGCGGCTTACCGAGACGCGCCATCGGAATGCCGCGTTTGCGGGCAATATCCGCCATCCACTGCGGCCAACTCTGACTTTTATCCGCCCGGTTCTCAAAGCGACGCCGCCACTGGCCGGATTCCACCATGCCAAGCAAAATGGAATTCACGCGGATGCCCTTACTCACCAGCTCTTTCGAGAGCGTGAGCGTCATATTGAGCAGCGCGGCACGTGCTGCGGAGGTGGCAATCATGTGTTCCTCTGGCTGCAGCGCCAGCAGCGAGTTCACGCAGGTAATGGAGGCAATATCCGATTGCTCCAGCTGCAGCTGAAAAGCCTGTACGGGGTTAATCACCCCAAACAGTTTCAGTTCGGCTTCATGCAGCCAGGCCTCGCGCGGGGTGTCATTGAAGTGCGCCACATACCCCTGTCCGGCGTTATTAATCAGCAAGTCTGTCCCGCCAAAGCGGGACTTAACGGCCTGGGCAAAGGTCTGAACCTGGTCTGCATCCAGCACGTCGCAGCGGTGAGAGAAAATCTCGCCATCAGGGAATTCGTTTTGCAGCGACGCATGCGCGCTGGCAAGCCGGTCCGGGTCGCGGCCACAGAACGCCACTTTTGCCCCCTCGCCCAGCAGCAAGCGCAGTGTTTCAAAACCAATGCCAGAAGAACCGCCGGTGACTACCGCTACGCGCCCGTCAATTTGTGCATTCATCGCGCACCTCTTCGTTGATACGTAAAAGCTGTTGATTAAAAAACGCGTCGTTATCGAGATAGCTGGCGTGCCCGGCCAGGGGAATCGCGGTAAACGGCATGCCGTAACGTAGCGCCAGCCCCTGAACCAGCTCAGGCTGGGTAATGGCGTCCTGCTCGCCGCACCAGACTTCAAAGTCACCGGCGTAACGCTTCAGCCAGCCGTGAATATCGTCATGTGCCAGCATCCATGCGGCAGCGAGGTAGCCTTCCGGGCGCAGTTTGCGCATGCCCGCCGCAACGGTGGCAATATCGTCCTCACGCGCGCCCGGGCGTAATAATTTAGCGGCCCGGGTTTGCGCCAGGATCTCGCCCCCAAGCGCCATCTGCTGCTCCCGGTTACGCCAGACCTGCTCGCGCTGCGCCGGCTCGGCCTGGCCGTAACCCTGCGCGGCATCGGCCAGCACCAGATGCAGCACGCGTTCGGGATACTTCGCCGCAAAGGCGCTTGCCACCAGCGCCCCAAGCGAATGCCCGACCAGAACGACCTGCCAGACGCCCGCGCGATCCAGCATGGCCGCCAGCGCGTCGGCGTAATCCCCCGCGTTGGCGCGCTCAACCGCCAGCATCGGGCTTTCGCCATAACCGGGCATGTCCCACGCCAGCACGCGAAAACCGTTCAGCGCCATCTGTTTATGCCAGGAGGCAGCACCGGAGCTGATGCCGTGGAGCAGCATCAGCGGGATGCCGCTTCCCTGTTCACGAAAGCCCGTCATCGCGCCCCCTTAGTTCCGCTTCACTTTCGACAGCGGGTGATCGGCCGGATAGGTCGGGATTTCCGGCTTGTTGGTGCCGAGCATCACGCACATCAGCGCCTCTTCTTCACCATGATTGAACAGACCGCGATAGATGCCCGGCGGAACGGAGATCAGATCGCGTTCGCGCAGCACGGTTTCGGTGTAGTGATCGCCGTCCTGGATCATCAGCGTGATCTGCCCTTTAAGCATGAAGAACACCTCTTCCACATCGTCATGCAGATGCAATGGTCCCTCGCACTTCGACGGCAGCACCATGGTGGAGAAGGTAAAGTGCTCAGCCGGCACGGTATTGGTATCGCTTGCCACGCCCGTCGCCCCGGTACCGATGTAGCGCATCTGCGCACGGCGGTATTTAGGATCGAAATCGGCCTGGAACTTCAGCGCATTCCAGTCATATTTACGCCCTTCAAAGCGCGCAATGCGCGACTCGATCCACTCTTCCATGGTCAGATGGTCAGGTTTAATGCCTGGTTTTGCAGTTACGGTTGAATCAGTCATGACACTCTCCTCAGTAACGTCTCAGCAGCGGCAGTAACAGGACGCAGCCCACCGCCGCCATCACCGCCAGAAAAATCAGCCCGGAATCCATGCTGTGGGTGAAGGCGATCAACGCGCCCATCACCGCCGGCGACAGCGCGCCCGCAAAGTTTCCCAGTCCGTTGAAAATACCGCCCGCCGTCGCGCTCACCCGGGGATGGGTCGCCTTCGCCAGCAGTGCGAAAATGTTCGGCGCACCGGTGCCCCACATAAAGGTGCTAAAGCTCATCGCCGCGATAACGGCCAGCGGGGTATCAAGATGCATGACCGCCGTCAGGCCTAATCCCGCGCCAGCCATCGAGATAAAGCAGGCCACCGCGCGTTTATCGACCCGGTCAGAAAGCCATGCGCCAATCACCTCACCCGCCAGCATGGCAATAAACGGCATCGACGACAGCCAGCCCGCGTGTTCAAGATGAATGCCTTTCCCTTTAATCAGGTAACCCGGCAGCCAGCCATTGATTCCCCACAGGTAGGTGAGAAACGCGATGTTAAAGATGCAGATAATCCAGAAGTGCGGGCTGACAAACAGCTCGCGCCGCGCGGCACGTCGTTCATCTTGTGATTCGCGATCCGCAGCCGGTTTGGCACCCAGACGGATCCCGCGCAGACCGATGCGCACGAACACCAGCACCGGCACGGTGAGCATCGCCATCACAAAGAAGGTGCTCTGCCAGCCGAAGGCATTCAGCAGCCAGATAGAGAGAGGGAAACCAATCGCCGCGCCTACCGGGGTACCCAGCAGCCACAACATGGTGGCTCGCGCCTGCAGATGCTGCGGGAAGTTATGCCGCACAATGGCAAACGCCAGCGGAAACAGCGGCCCTTCTGCCACGCCCAGCAAAATGCGCAGGACGATCATGATCGTGTAGTTATGGGTAAACCCCATGGCTACCATCAGCACGCACCACACCACCATCATGCCGGTGAGCAGGCGAAGCGGTGCAATCTTGTCCCCCAGTCCGCTTAAAAAGACCGATGAGAAGCCATAGCTCAGCAGGAAGGCGCTCATCAGAATGCCGAGGCGCGTGGTGTCAAAATCTATGCCCATCGCCTGCTGGAAATGGCTGTCGGAAAAGAGCGCCGCAATGCTGATTTTGTCGAAAAATGCCAGCAGCACGCAGGCCAGCAAAGACAGCGGGATGGCCCAGCGCACCGCTTTTTCGGGCGTGCGGGTGCCCTCACCGCTTGCCTCAACCGGCGCGGTGTTAGTCTCAAATGTGGTCATGTCTCCCCCTACGGGTGCGGGTTAGCTATCGCAATGACATCAGTGAAAAAGTCGGGTCAGCCAGCGGCACATCGGACAGATCCCTTCCGGCAGCCATCCAGCGTTTCGCCAGCTTGACGGTACGCGCATCGTTGAACGCCACCAGCTGGGTCAGCCGTCCGTTTTCATCCAGTGAGAAAAACAGCGTATTATCCCGGGCAAGGGTTGTGCAGTCGGCCTGCGGAATACCGAGGATCTGAATGTTGTGCTGGTATTGATCCGACCACAGCCACGGCGCGTCGTCATAGCCGGGGGCATCGGGATTGAGCATCGCCTTTGCCGTGGCAACCGCCTGATTCTGGGCAAAGGCCCACGACTGAATGCACAGCCCATAGTGATGGTGCTGGGCCACATCACCGGCAGCATAAATAAACGGATCCGACGTTCGCCCCTGAGCGTCCACCACGATCCCGCGTTCAGTCTGCAGACCCGCATCACGTGCAAGCTCGAGATTGAGATCAACACCGATCCCGACGACCACGGCATCAAAGGTTTCACGCTGGCCGTCACAGTGAATGACCGGCAGACCATTGTTATCTTCCAGCTCCAGCGCTCCGCAGCCGGTGCGGATATCCACGCCCTGTTCGCGGTGAAGTGTTTCCAGCTGCTGCGATACCTCGGCGCTCACCGAACGCATGCACAGCGCGGGCTGCTGCTCAAACAGCGTCACGGCGACGCCACATTTACGCGCGGAGGCCGCAATCTCCAGGCCAATCCAGCCTCCGCCGATAATCGCCAGGTTTTGACTCTCTGCCAGGCGCGCCTTCAGCCGCTGTGCGTCCTGCCAGTGGCGCAGGGTATAGACCTGCGGGTGGGCCGCCCATGCATCGCCCGGCAGACGCGCCCGACCACCGGTAGCGATTAAAAGAATGTTGTAACTAAGGTATTCACCGTTGCTTAAGCGCACCGTTTTCGCGTGACGATCGAGAGATTCCGCGCGCACCGGCCGGCACCATGTCAGGTTCAATGCCTGTTGCGCCGCTTCAGGAAAGAGACGCGGTAGCGGCGCGTCCGGCTCCAGTAACGCAGCCTTGGACAGCGGCGGGCGTTCGTAGAAATCCCACGCCTCTTCCGCCACGACGCAAATCTCGCCGTCGAAGCCTTCGTCACGCAGGGTTTTCGCCGCCCAGCCACCTGCCTGACCGCCGCCAATAATGACAATGCGCGAGGTCATACCGCCTCCGGCTTTTTCTGCTGACGGCGAGTGTCGTGGTCAATCCCACCCTCAACCGCCCACTCGGTGAACGACACCAGCGAATGTTCCAGCTCGCGCGGCTGCCAGTTTTCGGTGAGGTAATCATCGTTGGTGTAGTATTCAAACGCCCCGCCAGTTGGGCTGTTGACGTACCAGAAATAGGCCGAGGAGACCGGATGACGCCCCGGGCCAATAAAGGTGCTCCAGGCGTTTTTGTTCATCGCTATCCCACCACCGATCACCTCGTGAATGTCGCGTACGGTAAAGGCCACGTGGTTCAAACCCCGCTTACGGTTAGGCAGCTGAAGAAGGAACAAGTTGTGATGCCCGCCGCGCACGCCACAGCGCAGGAACACCGCACGGTTGATGTAGCGGTCAGACACCTGGAACCCAAGCACCTCACGGTAGAACGTCTCCACCGCCGCCAGCTCCTCCACGAAGAACACCACGTGGCCCACGTTAATAGGCTGGGCGCGATCGTAGACCGGGCTTGGCGTGTCGATACGGCGGGCATCGCCCCACTGGTTAATCGGCTCGACGTTCAGCTCCACCGGCACCTGATGGCTGACCTGTACGCGCAGGGTCATGCCGTTCGGATCGCGGCACTCCAGCGCGTCGCCCACCTCACGGAAACCGGACTGCTTCTCAAGCTTCGGGCGCAGCGCCTCCAGATCGTCCCGGGTGGCGACTGCCCAGGTCATCCGGCGCAACGTATTTCCTGCTTCAAACGCTGGTGGCAGGTCAGGGCTGTCGACAGGATTTAGCTCCACGCGCGCGCCGCTCAGGGTAGTAAAACGCTGGCCGCTGGCATCGCCCGTCAGGCCAAAATCACGCATAAATTTGGCGCAGTGCGTCAGGTTCTCGACGCCAAATTCCAGCTTTTCAATTCCGGTTATACACATCGTTCGTTGCCTCGTCTGGCCCAGATTGGGCGTAAAACATGCCCGACGCAATGAAGCGCCTGGCGTTAACCTGATGATTTAACTGGCCTGTGACAAATACCCTAAGAAGCCAGAAATTTTATCCGCCGCCATGCGGACATCGTTTTGCAGGCGCTCGCGATCGGTCTGCGGGATCTCCTCCGAAGGCACCAGAATGCTCACCACGGCTGCCACCCTTCCGCTGCGGTCATACACCGGATAAACGATGGAGGAGATGCCATGACGGAAGAAGGATTCGCCGATCACATAGCCGCGTGCTTTGTCCTGCTGCACCATCTGCCACAACGCTTCACGGTCGTGGATCTGGCCCGGCGTGTTGCCCGGCAGACGCTCGTGCGGGAACAGCTGTTCGAAATCGGCTCGCGAAATATCGGTCAGCAGCATGCGTCCCAGCGACGTACAGTGCACCGGCAAACGGGTACCAATGCTCACCTGATTGATGCGAGAACCGGCGGCGCTGACGCGGGCGATATAGATGATGTCGCGCCCGTCGCGGATCGCCAGATGACTGCTGCACTGGCTGACGTCACGCAGCTGCTCGATGACCGGCTGACCGACCTGCGCCACATCCAGTGAGGCGATGTATTCAAAGCCCAGACGCAGGACGTTCATGCCAAGCGAGAAGGTATTGGTTCGCGTGTTGCGCTCCAGAAAACCCATGTATTCCAGCGTTTGTACCACGCGGTAGGCGGTGGCTTTCGGCATATCGACCAGCCTGTGCAGCTCGGCAAAGGTCAGTTCACGGTGCTGCTCGCCAAAGGCCAGCAGCAGCTGTAAGCCTCGCTCCAGCCCCGGCACCAGGTACTTCACTTCGTGATCGCTTGCCATATTTGCTTTACCTCAGTTAAAGACAAAACCGCCGTTGACCGGAATCAGCTGTCCGGTGATAAACCGCGACAGATCGCTTAACAGCCAGACCACGCTGCCGGTGACGTCTTCCGGCTGCTGCGCCCCGGTGAGCGCCCGGCCGTTTTCGTAAAGCTGATGCCGCTCTGCAGGAACATATTCCGTCGCTTCGACGCGGGTTAAGCCCGGGGCGATGGCGTTAATACGAATGCGTTTTTCACCCAGCTCGCGCGCCATTGAACGGGTCATGGCAATCACGGCGCCCTTGCTGGCCACGTAGGCCATCAGACGCGGCGCGCCCCACAGCGCGGTATCGGAAGCCACATTGACAATGGCTGCCCCTTCGCGCAGCAGAGGTACCGCATCCCGGGTAACCAGCCAGGTGCCTTTAACGTTAACGCTCATCACCCGGTCCCACAGATCCGGATCGTAATCAAGCATGTCCTTGCCGCCGACCCCGGTAGCCATCGCCGCGTTATTGACCAGACCGTCGATCGGTCCCTGTTTACCAATGGTGCTGAACACCCGCGAAATGGAGAGCGGATCGGCCAAATCGATAACGTGTGATTCAATCGCATAGCCCTTCTCACTTAAGCCATGCGCGCTTTCAGCCAGCTCGCCCTGAAGGATGTCGCACATCACCACCGCCGCGCCCTGCTCTGCGCAGGCTTTCGCGAAATGAAAGCCCAGCCCACGCGCGGCACCGGTCACCACGATGCGTTTCCCGTTCAGCAGCCCATTCATCAGGCGGCTCCCTGCTGAGCTTCACGCGCCGCCAGCTGCTCTTTCGCCGCTTTTTGCATCATGCGGCGCAGGCGCGAGAGGCCCACATCATGCTGGTAAAGGTATTCGTGTTCCCGTGCATCTGACGCCATGCTCTCCAGCACCACGCGGTCCTGCTCAAGGACTTCCCAGTGCAGTTTTTCCAGACGGTTACGGTACATGAAACGCCACATATCGCGCTGCCAGCCCTGCACGCGGCGGATACGCCAGAAGAAGACGCGGCAGTTATCGTTATCTTCCGGCACCACCATGCCAACAATGAAGAAGTGACCGCCCGGCCCGAAACGCTTCTTATAAGGAATGGACAAACGCATCCAGTAGGTGCCGCTGTTGCCCAGTTCAACCCAGTCGAAGTTGACGCCGCTCTGGCCTTTTTTCTCGAAGATAAACCCGGTTTTCGTCGGCTGCAGAACCATATCCGCTTTGCGATCCCCTTCCGCCATGGAGTGCGACGAAGAGTGCAGATAGGTGCCGTGCATCGGGTCCATCACGTTTTCCAGTGCGTACTGGTAATTGCATTTCCACGCGGCGGTGCAGAGAAAATTGCTGTAGGCGTCGGTGTCAGCCAGTTCGTCCGGGAAGCTCAGTTCGTCGGGTTGCTGATCGGCGGTAACGCCAAACCAGAGGAAGATGGCCCCGTGTACTTCCTGCACGTTGTAGCTGCGCACACACTGCTGGCCGACCAGCGGACATTTATCCACCGCAGGCACATCCTTCACTTCGCCGTTACCCGCCACTTCCACGCCGTGATACCAGCAGGCGATACGATCGCCCAGATTCCAGCCCATCGACAGACGCGCGCCACGGTGCGGACAGCGATCTTCCAGCGCCTGCACCTGGCCATCTTTGTTGCGCCAGACCACAATCTGTTCACCCAGACGGGTGATCCCCACGGGCGCAGACTGAACTTCCCAACTGGCCAGCACCGGGTACCAGAGGCCGCGCAGACCTTTATCAAGATAGTTTTGTACGGTAGTCGTCATCGCATTGCCCTCAGTAGCCGTTAACCTGTAAGAAAGCCTGGAAGCTGGCATCGCTCCATGGCTCGCCCTGCTGATCGTGCATACGTACCGCGTTCAGTCCGTTGACCAGTTCCGGCACGGTTTCCGCGCCCTGTTCGAAAAGGTCTTCCAGCGTGGAGATAAGCGTGATTTCCCAGTTTTCCGGTACGCGGCTGCGGGTCTGCCAGATCAGGTTCTGGTAATCACCGGGCTTATGGATGGCGCCGTTACCGCCCTCAGCCGGAGGGGTAAACTGACGGCTTTCCGGCAGCGCCGGGTTGAAGTTCAGACTTTCGCTCATGCCACTGTCTCCTCGACGAAGGTAATCTGGATCTGGTTTTCAAATACCCGAACCGGGTAACGATTGAGGTTACGTCCGCCGGGGCCGTGCAGGCACTGGCCGGTTTTGACATCGAAAACCGCCTCATGCAGCGGACATTCCACTTTACCGTCCTCGACGAAACCCTGACTCAGCAGCGCGTAAGCGTGCGGGCATACGTCTTCCAGCGCGTAATAATCGCCATCAATCAAATAAACGCCGATCTCTTTCCCCTCGATGTTACCGCTAAAAGGGAAATCTTCCTGTACTTGTTCTGCGTCACATACGCCTATCCAGCTCATCACGATCCTCCAGGCTTTTGTTTCATATATGAAACTCTGTTTCTTATTTAATACGGTCAATATAAAAGCGATGAATGTTTCGTCAAGCGCGAATGTGACGAATTTGTTAATCAGTCGAGGTTTAATTAGCTAAGTGTGCAAGCGATCACGAAAAAATGCAGCGATATGAAATTTTCATTATTCAGGCGTGAATGAATACATTTTTTTGATGATCTTTTATTTTTTAAAATAGAGATTGACTTCTTTTCTTTTTATTCCTTAAAAATTATATACGCGCATACCTCTGGTGTTTCACCTGTGAAACTTTAATTTAATTTATCCCATTAAAACAAAGAGTTTCACAGGTGAATCATTTTAGTTACGTGACAATAACGTTCATAAAAAATATAAACAGACAGCACGATTAAGGCGGATTAAATGACGGCAAGATGGCAAGGCACGTTGGCACTTCTGGTGCTCATTATTATTTCCTACGTTGACCGCGTAAATATCTCGGTGATGATTTTAAACCCTGAATTTGCCGAACATTTTCAGCTAAATGAAAACAGAATGTTACAAGGAATGCTCATGACCTGCTTTTTGCTGGGTTATGGTTTTTCCGCTTTACTATTGACTCCAGTTATCGAAAGCAAATTACATTACCGACAGGGATTGTTAACCAGCATTGCGATATGGGCCGTGGTCTGCGCCATCTCGCCACTGCTGGGGTCGTTGATGGGCATGCTCATCGCCCGACTGATTTTGGGCATTGCCGAAGGCCCACTCTTTTCACTGAAAACACGCTTTATCAGCGATAACTTTAGCGCCGGGGAAATTGGTAAGCCCAACGCCGTTACCGCGCTGGGCGTTTCACTGGGGCTGGCGGTAGGCTTTCCGCTGATCACCTGGCTGATGGCACACCTTGGCTGGGCGGGCTCATTTTATGCCCTCGCGGCGATCAATCTGGCGCTGGGTGGAGGGTTAATCTGGCGTTTCCTGCCGGCCCCTCAACATACGGAAAAGCGCAGAACGTCCGGGTTTGTGCAGACCTTTACGCTTGCCTGGCAGACGCCGCTTCTGGGCTGGATCCTGCTGGTTGAAATCGCCACGCTGAGTTATCTCTGGGGCAGCAGCGCCTGGCTTCCGGCCTGGCTGCGCGATGAACACCACTTCTCCCTGCACGCGACCGGCTTTCTCGCGGCTATCCCCTTCCTGCTGAGTCTTGGCTCAAAGTTTCTGGGCGGTGTGCTGCTCGACAAAATGCGCCCGGACCAGGCACCGCTGCTGTTTGTGGTGGGCGGGATCTTAACGGCGAGTTCCGTCGTCATGCTGATGCTGAGCCACCAGCCCGGCTGGCTGGCGCTGTTTATGCTCTCTGCCAATATTTTCTGGGGACTTCAGGGGGCCGCCATTCCGGCGGTTATCCAGCATCATGCGGCGCGGGAAGCCGTTGGCAGTGCCTACGGGATCATCAACGGGATTGGGAATATTTGCGCGGCGTTTATTCCGCTGCTGATGGGGATGGTGATGAAATCGGTGGGTTCAGTCAGCTCAGGGTTTTCGGTGCTGGTCGTCTCGCAGGTTATCACCCTGCTTGCAGGAGGCATGTTGCTGCTGCGCATGCGTCGCGCAGCAGCAATCCGGGCGTAAGGCTTATTCGCCTTTTTTCGCGGCCTGGATGTAGAGCATTTCCAGCGCGAGGGTGGCCGCTGCCAGAGCAGTGATCTCTGACTGGTCGTAAGCCGGAGCCACTTCCACCACGTCCATACCCACGATGTTCAGATCCTTCAGGCCGCGCACCAGTTTGATGGCGCGGTCAGAGGTCAGGCCGCCGATCACCGGCGTGCCGGTGCCCGGGGCAAACGCCGGATCCAGGCAGTCGATATCGAAGGTCAGGTAAACCGGCATATCGCCGACAATCTGTTTTACCTGAGCGATGATGTCATCCACGCCGCGATCGTTCACCTGGCCGGCATCCAGCACGGTGAAGCCATTATCTTTATCAAACTCGGTACGAATACCAATCTGCACAGAGTGGTTTGGATCGATCAGACCTTCGTTTGGCGCGGTGAAGAACATGGTGCCATGGTCGAATTCACAGCCGTTCGCGTAGGTGTCGGTATGGGCATCAAAATGCACCAGCGCCATCTTACCGAAGTGCTTCGCGTGAGCACGCAGCAGCGGCAGCGTGACGAAGTGGTCACCCCCGAAGGAGAGCATGCGTTTACCGGCAGCCAGCAGTTTTTCGGCATGGGCCTGCAGTTTTTCACTCATCTCGCGCGCGTCGCCAAAGGCGTACACCAGGTCACCGCAGTCAACCACGTTCAGGCGCTCGCGCATGTCGAAGTTCCACGGGAAGCGGTTGTGCTCCCAGGCCAGGTTAGTGGAGACCTGACGAATAGCTGCCGGACCATGACGGCCACCAGCACGGCCTGACGTGGCCATATCAAACGGCACGCCGGTGATCACCCAGTCAGCGTCACTGTCGTACGGCTGGAAGTTCATCGGGAGACGTAAAAAACCAAACGCGTTAGATACCAGAGAGTTATCGTACTGATGGCCTAAAGTGCTCATGTCCTGACCTCTTTAAAGTCGATACATTAAAAACAGATGAAAAAAAATCCCCTCCGCGTCGTTAAACCCGACGAGGAAGGGATTGATTCGTAAATCGCTTATTGGGGCGAATTATCGCCGCTAATTCATACGGGTTCAAGTGAGTATAGGCGAGGGTATTGCCCCTTGCCCTCACGCCGCCCCTCTCCAACAGAGAGAGGCAGGTTTACTTACTCGTCTTCCAGATAGGTGTATCCGTAAAGACCCGCTTCAAACTCTTCCAGGAACTGCTGCTGCAGCGCGTCGTCCAGACCGGTATTCTTCACCTGGTCACGGAACTGGGTCAGCAGCTTTTTCGGATCCAGCTGAACGTATTCGAGCATATCCGCCACGGTGTCCCCTTCGTCGGACAGCTCAACTTCCACGCTGCCGTCAGGGAAGACAAACACGTCAACCGCTTCGGTATCACCGAACAGGTTATGCATGTTGCCGAGGATCTCCTGATAAGCACCGACCATGAAGAAGCCCAGCATCGGCGGGTTCTCAGGATCGTACTCTGGCATAGGCATCGTGGTCGCGATACCGTCGCCGTCGACGTAGTGATCGATAGCACCGTCGGAGTCGCAGGTGATGTCCAGCAGCACCGCACGACGTTCCGGGGCGTGGTTCAGCCCTTCCAGCGGCAGAACCGGGAACAGCTGATCGATACCCCAGGCATCCGGCATCGACTGGAACAGCGAGAAGTTGACGTACATTTTGTCCGCCATGCGCTCCTGCAGTTCGTCAATAATCGGACGGTGAGCACGGTTGCTCGGGTCCAGCTGCTGCTGTACGTCGTGGCACATGTTCAGATAAAGCTGTTCTGCCCATGCGCGTTCCTGCAGGCTGAACGTGCCCGATGAATACCCCACATGAATATCATGCAGATCCATCTGGCTGTCGTGCAGCCACTCGCGCAGCGAACGGCGGGTACCCGGCTCGTGCATCTCCTGCCAGGTTTCCCACATGCTTTGCAGCGCACGAGGCGCGTCCTCAGCCGGTGGGGTTACCTCGGAAATTTCACTGCGTTCAACGCCGATAATGTTCGATACCAGCACGGTGTGGTGGGCAGTAACCGCGCGACCAGACTCGGTGATCACCGTTGGGTGCGGCAGGCCGTGCTCTTCACAGGCATCGCCAATCGCCCAGATGATGTTATTGGCATATTCGTTCAGGCCGTAGTTCACGGAGCAGTCGGACTGCGAGCGGGTACCTTCATAATCCACGCCCAGACCACCGCCCACGTCGAAGCACTGAATGTTTACGCCAAGCTTGTGCAGCTCAACGTAAAAACGTGCTGATTCGCGTACGCCGGTGGCGATGTCGCGAATGTTGGCCATCTGCGAGCCGAGGTGGAAGTGCAACAGCTGAATGCTGTCCAGACGACCACGCTCACGCAGAATCTCAACCAGCTGCAGAACCTGGGTCGCCGCGAGACCAAATTTGGATTTTTCGCCGCCTGAGGACTGCCATTTACCGGAGCCCTGCGACGCCAGACGCGCACGCACGCCCAGACGCGGGATAACGTTCAGACGCTCCGCCTCTTCCAGCACGATAGCGATCTCTGTCATCTTCTCGATAACCAGATAGACCTTGTGGCCCATCTTTTCGCCAATCAGCGCCAGACGAATGTATTCACGGTCTTTATAACCGTTGCAGACGATCACCGAACGGGTCATGCCAGCATGTGCCAGCACGGCCATCAGCTCCGCTTTGGAACCCGCTTCCAGGCCCAGCGGTTCACCGGAGTGGATCAATGATTCAATCACGCGGCGGTGCTGGTTCACCTTGATAGGGTAAACCAGGAAGTAATCGCCTTTATAGCCGTAAGATTCACGCGCGCGTTTAAACGCGGCATTAATGGAACGCAGACGATGTTGCAGGATCTGCGGGAAGCAGAACAGTGCAGGCAAACGCTGGCCCTGCGCCTCGCGTGCTTTCACCAGTTTGGCGAGATCCACGCGCGCTTCAGGAACGTCAGGATCCGGGCAAACGCTGATATGGCCCAGTTCGTTGACGTCGTAGTAGTTATTGCCCCACCAGGCAATATTGTAAGTGCGCAGCATCTTGCTGGCTTCCTGGGAGCTCATCGCAACCTCCTGCATGGAACGTAGTACACCCTGTTCGCCCGCTGACGAAGGCGAAAGCGAAGACATGTCGTCAGACATAGCGAACCTCAACTCTTTGTATTAAGTGTAAAACAGTTGACTACTATCGCAGCGTTATACGGCGATAACAACCCATAAACGGATCCATTTCCCAGCAGACTATGCTGAAAACCAGACCGTGCGACCGGTTTCATATTCATATCATTGTAAACACGTGTCCAAACTTAATTATGACAACGTTCGGCGAAACCACGAGAAAACTCTTGTCTTAACAAGAGCGCCCTTGTTCAGTTTTCACAAAGCGTGACCGGCCCTGGAATCCTGAGAAGCCCCGAGATGGGTATAACATCGGCAGGTTTGCAGATTAGAAATGCGGGTTGCGGGAATCAAATACGCGCCAGAACGGCTGCGCTGAATTAGCGGAAAACACTGGTTCATTATCTCGTATCACCTCCACGGCCGCTCCTGCTGAAACGGACCACAAGCCAAAGCTAAAAGTTCACTGCTTAACCCGGCTGGAAGTGGCGACACGATGAGTTCATCGAGCGCTTATTGGTATGAGCCGCGCGCCGCGTTTTATACCGAGAACAGGGGTAAATTGCAAAAGATAAATGCGCGGGTTGCCAGCGCCGTCAGGAAAAATTTCCAGCAGCGAATTCAACTCAGTGAGAGGTTAGTCAAAAAAAACTGGAAATCGGGCGAAGAACTGACCTAAAATAGCCATCCAGATGTTAATCCATCCATACTGATTAACACTCAGACTGCCAGTGTCATTAACCTGCAGGCCTTGGTAGAATTATCTCCTTTGGCTATTCCACACAGCAGCTTGAGCTAAACAAATTCCTTTTAGGTGAAATAAAACATGGCAAAACACCTGTTTACGTCCGAGTCCGTATCAGAAGGACATCCAGATAAAATTGCTGACCAAATCTCCGATGCGGTGCTTGATGCGATCCTGACGCAGGATCCAAAAGCGCGCGTCGCGTGTGAAACCTACGTCAAAACCGGCATGGTTCTGGTTGGCGGTGAGATCACCACCAGCGCATGGGTGGATATCGAAGAGATCACCCGTAACACGGTTCGTGAGATCGGTTATGTCCATTCTGATATGGGCTTTGATGCCAACTCTTGCGCGGTACTGAGCGCAATTGGCAAACAGTCTCCGGACATCAACCAGGGCGTTGACCGTGCCGATCCGCTGGAACAGGGCGCGGGCGACCAGGGCCTGATGTTTGGTTATGCAACCAACGAAACTGACGTGCTGATGCCAGCGCCAGTGACCTACGCACACCGTCTGGTGCAGCGTCAGGCTGAAGTGCGCAAGAATGGCACCCTGCCATGGCTGCGTCCTGATGCGAAAAGCCAGGTGACCTTCCAGTACGACGACGGCAAAATCGTCGGTATTGACGCGGTCGTTCTGTCTACTCAGCATTCCGAAGAGATCGACCAGAAATCCCTGCAGGAAGCAGTGATGGAAGAGATCATCAAGCCGGTTCTGCCAACTGAATGGCTGAGCTCCGCAACCAAATACTTCATCAACCCAACCGGACGCTTTGTAATCGGCGGCCCAATGGGTGACTGCGGTCTGACCGGCCGTAAAATCATCGTTGATACCTACGGCGGCATGGCGCGTCACGGTGGCGGTGCCTTCTCCGGTAAAGACCCGTCTAAAGTTGACCGTTCTGCTGCGTACGCTGCGCGTTATGTTGCGAAAAACATCGTTGCTGCTGGCCTGGCTGACCGCTGTGAGATTCAGGTTTCCTACGCTATCGGCGTGGCTGAACCGACCTCCATCATGGTTGAAACCTTTGGTACCGAGAAAGTGCCATCCGAGCAACTGACGCTGCTGGTGCGCGAGTTCTTCGACCTGCGCCCATACGGTCTGATTCAGATGCTGGATCTGCTGCACCCAATCTACAAAGAAACCGCTGCATACGGTCACTTTGGTCGTGAACATTTCCCATGGGAAAAAACCGACAAAGCCGCTCTGCTGCGTGAAGCTGCCGGTCTGAAATAATCAACTGACAGCGAATGTTAAAAAAGGCCAGCCCCGTGCTGGCCTTTTGCTTTTGTCAGCCAGAGAGCCTGACATTGCGCTTTGCGTGAAACCGATTACACCCCACCCGATATACCTCGCTTTCAGAATAATCTCTTTGCATGATCGCATGTCTTATGCTGTTACATTTCCTTTCAGTTAAGTCTGAAATTCATTCAAACGCGATGCGCATCAACTAATTTACCTCTATATTTTCAAAGCTTTAATTTTATTTACGGTTGCACACTAGTGTAACCGATTACACCAATGTGATTTATCTCACATATTTATACGGGTTGCTCACTTACCCTTAACATCGATAAAACTGATAACCCAACTGGAGGGCATAATGCCTGACAATAAAAAACAGGGGCGTACGTCCAATAAGGCGATGACATTTTTCGTCTGCTTCCTCGCCGCCCTGGCAGGATTACTTTTTGGCCTGGACATTGGCGTGATTGCCGGTGCGCTACCCTTTATCACTGAAGAGTTCCAGATAAGCGCTCACACCCAGGAGTGGGTAGTAAGTTCCATGATGTTTGGTGCGGCCGTGGGTGCCGTGGGCAGCGGCTGGCTCTCTTTCAGGCTGGGCCGCAAAAAGAGCCTGATGATCGGTGCAATTCTGTTTGTTGCAGGTTCGCTCTTCTCAGCAGCGGCTCCAAACGTTGAGGTATTGCTGCTTTCCCGTGTGCTGCTTGGTCTGGCCGTGGGTGTGGCGTCGTATACCGCCCCACTCTATCTCTCTGAAATCGCACCCGAGAAAATCCGTGGCAGTATGATTTCGATGTACCAGCTGATGATCACCATCGGCATCCTCGGAGCTTACCTTTCCGATACCGCGTTCAGCTACAGCGGCGCATGGCGCTGGATGCTTGGCGTGATCATTATCCCTGCCATTCTGCTGCTGATTGGCGTTTTCTTCCTGCCGGACAGCCCACGCTGGTTTGCAGCGAAGCGTCGTTTCGTCGATGCCGAGCGCGTGCTGCTGCGACTGCGCGATACCAGCGCGGAAGCGAAAAACGAACTGGAAGAGATCCGCGAGAGCCTGAAGGTAAAACAGTCAGGCTGGGCGCTGTTTAAAGAGAACAGCAACTTCCGTCGTGCGGTATTCCTGGGCGTGCTCCTGCAGGTGATGCAGCAGTTCACCGGGATGAACGTCATCATGTACTACGCACCAAAAATCTTTGAACTGGCGGGGTATACCAATACCACCGAGCAGATGTGGGGGACCGTCATCGTTGGGCTGACCAACGTTCTGGCGACCTTTATCGCTATCGGTCTGGTGGACCGCTGGGGCCGTAAGCCAACCCTGACGCTGGGCTTCCTGGTGATGGCCGCCGGTATGGGGGTTCTCGGCACGATGATGCACGTGGGGATTCACTCTCCAACCGCCCAGTATTTCGCGGTGGGCATGCTGCTGATGTTTATCGTCGGGTTTGCGATGAGCGCCGGTCCGCTGATTTGGGTGCTGTGCTCTGAAATCCAGCCGCTGAAAGGGCGTGATTTCGGTATCACCTGCTCCACCGCGACCAACTGGATTGCCAACATGATTGTCGGTGCGACGTTCCTGACCATGCTCAATACGCTGGGCAACGCGAACACCTTCTGGGTCTACTCCGGCCTGAACATCTTCTTTATTGTTCTGACGCTGTGGCTGGTTCCTGAAACCAAACACGTGTCACTGGAACATATTGAACGTAACCTGATGAAAGGTCGTCCACTGCGCGAGATTGGCGCACACGACTAATTCTCTGGCGGGAGGTGCCTCTTGCACCTCCCCGCTTCGCGCTTTATGCTCTGCCCCTATGAAAGCACCCCGTCTCCCCATCGCCCTTCAGCAAGCCGTTATGCGCAGCCTGCGGGAAAAACTCGCCCAGGCCAACCTGAAACTCGGCCGGAATTACCCTGAGCCGAAACTCGTCTACCAACAGCGTGGCACGGCGGCGGGTACGGCGTGGCTCGAATCCTATGAGATCCGTCTGAACCCGGTGCTGATGCTGGAAAATCAGCAGGCGTTTATTGAGGAAGTGGTGCCGCACGAGCTGGCGCACCTGCTGGTATGGAAACACTTTGGCCGCGTGGCACCCCACGGCAAAGAGTGGAAGTGGATGATGGAAGCCGTGCTGGGCGTTCCGGCACGCAGAACCCATCAGTTTGAACTTGAGTCGGTACGCCGCAATACCTTCCCCTACCGCTGCCAGTGTCAGCAGCATCAGCTTACCGTTCGCCGTCATAATCGCGTGGTGCGCGGCGAGGCCACCTACCGTTGCGTCAAATGTGGTGAACCGCTGGTCGCGGAATAACCAACTGAACTTTCAGGAACTTTCCTGATCTGACTGATTGCATACAGGAACAACATTCGTTACGTTGCGGGCTCGTTTTGACACGGAGTGTAAGATGTCCCGTAATTTTTCTCTCGCGGTCGCTTTTCTGGCGACAGCACTCTCCGGCCAGGTTCTGGCCGACGGTATTAACAGTTTCTCCCAGGCAAAAGCGGCAGGCGTAAAGGTCAACGCGGATGTTCCCGGTGATTTTTATTGCGGCTGTAAGATTAACTGGCAGGGTAAAAAAGGGATCGTTGATCTCGAATCCTGCGGCTATAAAGTGCGTAAGAATGAAAACCGCGCCAGCCGCATCGAGTGGGAACACGTGGTGCCGGCATGGCAGTTTGGCCACCAGCGTCAGTGCTGGCAGGATGGCGGTCGTAAAAATTGCGCCAAAGATCCGGTCTATCGCCAGATGGAAAGCGATATGCACAACCTGCAACCCGCGGTTGGCGAGGTGAATGGCGATCGCGGCAACTTTATGTACAGCCAGTGGAACGGCGGAGAGGGTCAGTACGGCCAGTGCGGCATGAAGGTTGATTTTAAAGAGAAAGTCGCTGAGCCCCCGGCCCGCGCGCGCGGCAGTATCGCCCGCACCTATTTCTATATGCGTGACCGTTACGACCTCAACCTTTCCCGCCAGCAGACGCAGCTGTTCAACGCGTGGGACAAGCAATATCCGGTGACGGAATGGGAATGCCAGCGTGACGCGCGCATCGCGAAAGTTCAGGGTAATCACAACCCTTACGTCCAGCGGGCTTGCCAGGCGCAAAAGAGCTAACCTACACTAGCGGCAATTCGCTTACACCGCATGACATATGGAATTTCTGACTATGCGCATTCCTCGCATCTACCACCCTGAGCTGATTACCGTCGGCCGCGAAATTGCCCTCTCTGACGATGCCGCCAACCATGTTGGTCGCGTACTGCGCATGGGAGCAGGACAAGCTATTCAGCTGTTTGATGGTTCTAATCAGGTTTTCGACGCGGAAATTACGCGTGCTGATAAAAAAAGCGTGCATGTAACGATATTGCGCGGCGAAGTGGATGACCGTGAATCTCCGCTGCACATACACCTGGGACAGGTGATGTCGCGCGGAGAAAAGATGGAATTCACCATCCAGAAATCCATTGAACTGGGTGTAAGCCTCATTACGCCACTTTTTTCTGAGCGCTGTGGCGTTAAACTGGATGCGGAACGTCTGAATAAAAAGATCCAGCAGTGGCAGAAAATTGCCATTGCTGCCTGTGAACAGAGTGGCCGCAACCGTATTCCGGAGATCCGCCCGGCGATGGATCTGGAGGACTGGTGTGCTGAAGAGGAAAGCGGGCTGAAGCTCAATCTCCATCCACGCGCCAGCGCCAGCATCAATACGCTGCCGCTACCCGTTGAACGTGTTCGCCTGCTGATTGGTCCGGAAGGCGGCTTGTCCGCTGACGAAATTGCCATGACGGCGCGTTACCAGTTTACTGATATTCTGTTGGGACCTCGCGTTCTGCGTACTGAGACAACGGCACTCACAGCCATTACCGCGCTACAGGTGCGTTTTGGCGATCTGGGTTAACGCTAAGCCTGAGCCCTCAGGCTTTTAACGGAGATGAAAATGATCAAGCTCGGCATCGTGATGGATCCCATCGCAAACATTAACATCAAGAAAGATTCCAGCTTCGCGATGCTGCTGGAAGCGCAGCGTCGCGGCTATGAACTCCACTACATGGAGATGAACGATCTTTACCTGATCAACGGTGAAGCCCGCGCACGCACCCGCATCGTTAACGTCGAGCAGAATTACGACAAATGGTATGAATTCGGCACCGAGCAGGATATTGCCCTTGCCGACCTCAATGTCATTCTGATGCGTAAAGATCCTCCGTTCGACACCGAATACATCTACTGCACCTATATCCTTGAGCGCGCGGAAGAGAAAGGAACGCTGATCGTCAACAAACCGCAGAGCCTGCGCGACTGTAACGAGAAGCTCTACACTGCATGGTTCTCTGACCTGACGCCTGAAACGCTGGTGACCCGCAACAAGGCACAGCTGAAAGCGTTCTGGCAGAAACACGGCGACATCATCATGAAACCGCTGGACGGCATGGGTGGCGCATCTATTTTCCGCGTGAAGGAGAGCGACCCGAATATTGGGGTGATTGCCGAAACGCTGACCGAGCTGGGCACGCGTTACTGCATGGCACAAAACTACCTCCCGGCCATTAAAGATGGCGATAAACGCGTTCTGGTGGTGGATGGTGAACCGGTGCCGTATTGCCTCGCGCGTATCCCGCAGGGCGGCGAAACCCGCGGTAACCTGGCGGCCGGTGGCCGCGGTGAGCCGCGCCCGTTAAGTGAAAGCGACTGGGAAATTGCCCGCCGCGTTGGCCCGACACTGAAAGCCAAGGGCCTGATTTTTGTCGGCCTGGATATCATCGGCGATCGTCTGACCGAAGTGAACGTGACCAGCCCAACCTGTATTCGTGAAATCGAAGCGGAATTCCCGATTTCGATCACCGGAATGCTGATGGACGCCATCGAGAAACGTTTACAGAAATAACCTTTCAATACTATTAGTGACAGCACCCCGGTTTGTCCGCATACTGGGGCTGTCGCTTTTTAAACCAGGAAACAGTACCTCTGACAATGAATTTACAGCATCACTTTCTTATTGCCATGCCTGCTCTCCAGGATCCGATTTTTCGCCGCGCCGTGGTTTATATTTGTGAATACAATGAAGACGGCGCGATGGGCATTATCATCAACAAACCGCTGGAAAACCTGCAGGTTGAAGGGATTCTGGACAAGCTGAAAATTTCGGCTGAAGAGCGTCTGCCGGAAATCAGGCTTGATAAACCGGTGATGCTGGGCGGGCCACTCGCAGAGGATCGCGGTTTTATCCTGCATACGCCGCCGGTCTTCTCTTCCAGTATTCGCATCTCTGACAACACCGTCATTACGACCTCTCGCGACGTACTCGAAACGCTGGGTACCGCTGAGCAGCCGTCGGAAGTGCTGGTGGCGCTGGGCTACTCCTCCTGGGAGAAAGGCCAGCTTGAGCAAGAGATCCTCGATAACGCCTGGCTGACCGCGCCTGCGGACATGAACATTCTGTTTAAAACCCCTATTGCCGATCGCTGGCGTGACGCCGCAAAACTGATCGGCATTGATATCCTGACTATGCCTGGCGTAGCGGGGCATGCCTGATGAGCGGAACACTTCTGGCCTTCGATTTTGGCACCAAAAGCATAGGCGTCGCCGTGGGTCAGCGAATCACGGGTACCGCACGTCCACTCACGGCCCTGAAGGCCAGTGACGGCACACCGGACTGGAACCTCATCGAGCGCCTGCTAAAAGAGTGGCAGCCGGATGACGTCATCGTTGGGTTACCGCTGAACATGGATGGCACTGAACAACCGCTTACCGCCCGAGCGCGTAAGTTCGCCAATAAAATCCATGGCCGCTTTGGCGTCTCCGTGAAGCTCCACGACGAGCGTCTGAGCACCGTTGAAGCACGTGCAGGTCTTTTTGAACACGGCGGCTTCAGGGCTCTCAACAAAGGCAGCGTTGACTCCGCGTCTGCTGTCATCATTCTCGAAAGCTATTTCGAACAGGGTTATTGAGCGCCGGGGCCTGGAGTTGCCCCTGCGCCCGTCTTTCAGCCAGGCTCTGGTCAAAGTTCTGCATCCCCGCCTGCTGGCCGGTTTGAATAATACCGGGCAATTGCCACGTTTTTCCTTCGCGAATGAGATTCGCCGCCGCCGGAGTATTCACCAGCAGCTCATAAAGCGCCACGCGCCCGCCCTGCGCATCGGGGAGGAGCTTTTGCGCCAGCACCGCCCGCAGGCTGCCGGCCAGCTGATTGCGCACCGGATCTTTCTCCTGCGCCGGAAACGTATCGACCAGCCGCTCAATCGCCTGCGCTGCCCCGCGGGTATGCAGTGTCGCGAGCACCAGATGTCCGGTTTCTGCCGCCGTCAGCGCGAGGCGGATTGTTTCACTGTCGCGCAGCTCACCCAGCAGTATGACATCAGGATCCTGGCGTAACGCCCCGCGCAGCGCGTCGGCAAATGACGGGCTGTGTTGGCCAATCTCGCGCTGCTGGATCAGGCACCGTTCGCTCTGGTACAGAAACTCCACCGGGTCTTCGAGCGTCAGAATATGCCCGTCAGTATGGTGATTAAGAAAATCCACCATCGCTGCCAGCGTAGTGGACTTACCGCTGCCGGTTGCCCCGGTGACCAGAATTAGCCCGTTGTCACTGGATAACAGCTCAGGAACAACCCGGGGCACCCCCAACACGGAGAGTTGCGGGCAGACCCCGGGCAACAGCCGCAGCGTCATTGAGACGCCGCTTGTCTGTTTAAACGCGCTTCCGCGCAGGCGCTGATTGCCCGCCAGGGTAACGGCAAAATCCACCTGCCCGTTCGCCCACCACGTTCCCTGCTGTTCATCGTTGAGCCACGCTTTTAATAGCGTATCGACTTCGGGCGGCGGAAACGGCGCGGGTTCAAGACGACCTGATCTGCGCCAGCGCGGTGGCGAATCACTGCACAGGTGTAGATCGGAGACATTATGCTTTACACTAAGGGCCACAATTTCTTCCACATCCATACAATACTCCTCGGAAAATGAACGACATTGCGCACAACCTGGCACAGGTCCGGGACAAAATCTCAGCTGCAGCAACACGTTGCGGCCGTGCTTCAGAAGAAATTACGTTACTTGCAGTGAGTAAAACCAAGCCTGCGAGCGCCATCGCAGATGCGATTGAGGCGGGTCAGCATGCGTTTGGTGAAAACTACGTGCAGGAGGGCGTGGATAAAATTCGCTTCTTCCAGGAACAGGGGAAGACGGATCTGCAATGGCACTTTATTGGCCCCTTGCAGTCGAACAAAAGCCGTCTGGTCGCTGAACATTTCGACTGGTGCCATACCATTGACCGTTTGCGTATTGCTTCGCGCCTGAACGACCAGCGCCCTGAAGCGTTACCGCCGCTAAATGTGCTGATTCAGGTCAACATCAGTGACGAAAACAGCAAGTCCGGTATTGCACTGGAAGAACTGGATGCGCTGGCAGCAGATGTCGCGGCACTGCCGCGCTTAACTCTGCGCGGGTTAATGGCCATCCCGGCACCGGAGTCAAGTTATGAAAGGCAGTTTGCCGTGGCACAGCAAATGGCTGTAGCATTTGAGGCGCTTAAAGCGCGCTATGAAACGGTAGACACGCTTTCTCTGGGCATGTCGGATGATATGGAAGCCGCCATCGCGGCAGGCAGCACTATGGTGCGCATCGGCACGGCAATTTTCGGTGCGCGCGATTACACCCAATAATAAGGAAACCTGAGGAACGCCATGAAGACGTTGACTTTCCTGCTTTCAACGGTCATTGAGCTGTATACGATGGCGCTGTTACTGCGCGTCTGGATGCAGTGGGCCCGCTGTGATTTTTACAATCCGTTCTCGCAGTTTGTCGTGAAAATCACGCAACCTATCGTAGGACCGCTGCGTCGCGTCATTCCGGCGATGGGCCCCATTGACAGTGCTTCTCTGCTGGTCGCGTTTATTCTGAGCGTTATCAAAGCGATTGTGCTGTTTATGGTTATCACCTTCCAGCCGATAATCTGGATTGCCGCCGTACTGATTCTGATAAAAACCGTCGGTCTGCTGATCTTCTGGGTGCTGCTGGTCATGGCGATCATGAGCTGGGTAAGCCAGGGCCGTAGTCCGGTGGAGTACGCGTTAATTCAGCTGGCTGAGCCGCTGCTGCGTCCAATCCGTAACCTGCTTCCGTCTATGGGCGGCATCGATTTCTCTCCGATGATCCTGGTTCTGCTGCTGTACGTCGTGAATATGGGGATCGCTGAGCTGTTACAGTCCACGGGCGATATGCTGCTGCCGGGGCTGTGGATGGCGCTATGAGTGCAGTGAGCACCTGCGCTGACGGGCTGGTTTTACGGCTGTATATTCAGCCGAAAGCCAGCCGTGACAGTATTGTTGGACTGCATGGCGACGAGCTAAAAGTCGCCATCACTGCCCCACCGGTTGATGGCCAGGCGAATGCGCATCTGACCAAATATCTGGCAAAACAGTTTCGTGTCGCCAAAAGCCAGGTGATCATCGAGAAAGGTGAACTTGGGCGGCATAAACAGGTAAAAATTCTTAACCCGCAATCTATCCCGACGGAAGTCGCGGCGCTGACAGAGCAGGATTAAACCATGCAGAAAGTTGTTCTCGCTACCGGTAACGCCGGTAAAGTGCGCGAGCTGGCCTCGCTATTAAATGATTTTGGACTGGATGTCGTTGCACAGACCGAACTGGGTGTGGATTCCGCCGAAGAGACAGGGCTGACGTTTATCGAAAACGCGATCCTGAAAGCGCGCCATGCCGCACAGATTACCGGTTTGCCCGCGATTGCCGACGACTCCGGTCTGGCGGTAGATGCCCTTGGCGGTGCGCCGGGTATCTACTCCGCACGCTATTCTGGCGTCGATGCCACCGACCAGCAGAATCTGGAAAAGCTGCTTGTCGCGCTTAAAGACGTGCCAGATGATAAACGCCAGGCTCAGTTCCACTGCGTACTGGTCTATCTGCGTCATGCCGAAGACCCTACGCCAGTCGTCTGCCACGGCAGCTGGCCGGGTGTGATTACCCGTGAAGCGGCAGGCAGTGGTGGCTTTGGCTACGACCCGATTTTCTTTGTCCCGTCTGAGGGCAAAACCGCTGCGGAACTGTCCCGCGAAGAGAAAAGCGCGATTTCCCACCGTGGACGCGCCCTGAAACTGTTACTGGAAGCACTGCGTAATGGCTAATTTGCCACCTCTGAGTCTTTATATTCACATCCCGTGGTGCGTGCAGAAATGCCCGTACTGCGATTTCAACTCGCACGCGCTGAAAGGTGAAGTGCCGCATGATGACTACGTTGCGCATCTGCTGGCCGACCTCGATGCCGATGTACCTTACGCACAGGGACGTGAAGTTAAGACCATTTTCATTGGTGGCGGTACGCCGAGCCTGCTTTCTGGCCCGGCGATGCAAACGCTGCTGGACGGCGTGCGTGCGCGCCTGAACCTGGCCGCGGATGCTGAAATAACAATGGAAGCCAACCCCGGCACCGTTGAAGCCGACCGTTTTGTCGATTATCAACGTGCAGGCGTGAACCGCATCTCGATCGGTGTCCAGAGCTTTAGCGAGCCGAAGCTGAAACGTCTTGGACGCATTCACGGCCCGGAAGAGGCAAAGCGCGCGGCAAACCTGGCCACTGGCTTAGGCCTGCGCAGCTTTAACCTGGATTTGATGCACGGCCTGCCGGATCAGTCGCTGGAGGAAGCGCTGGACGATCTGCGTCAGGCGATCGCGCTTAACCCACCGCATCTCTCTTGGTATCAGCTGACTATTGAGCCAAACACGCTGTTTGGTTCCCGTCCGCCGGTGCTGCCGGATGATGACGCCCTGTGGGATATCTTTGAGCAAGGTCATCAGCTTTTGACCGCGGCAGGGTATCAGCAATACGAAACCTCCGCATACGCGAAGCCGGGTTACCAGTGTCAGCACAACCTGAACTACTGGCGCTTTGGTGATTATCTGGGGATTGGCTGTGGCGCACACGGTAAAGTGACCTTCCCTGACGGGCGCATCCTGCGTACCGCCAAAACGCGTCATCCGCGTGGTTACATGGAAGGCCGCTACCTTGAACGTCAGCATGATGTTGAGGCGGCGGATAAACCGTTTGAATTCTTTATGAACCGCTTCCGCTTGCTGGAACCCGCACCACGTGCGGAGTTTGCGCGTTATACCGGATTGCCGGAAACCACGATTCGTCCGCAGATTGACGAGGCGCTGGCGCAGGGATATCTCACCGAGTGTGAGGATTACTGGCAGATCACCGAGCACGGCAAACTGTTTTTAAACTCCCTCCTTGAGTTGTTCCTCGCAGAAGATTCCTGAAGGCTGATTCAGGATTTTGCACCCCATTCTGCCGGCTGAGGGAAAGGCTGGCAAAGTGTGGGGATGGATATTACTCGAACTTATGCAAAACAGCTCAGACGGGAGCTGACAAAAGAAGAAAGACGGCTTTGGTATCTACTGCGCAGCCGCCGTTTCGAAAATTATAAATTTCGTCGACAACATCCTGTAGATCACTACATTCTGGATTTCGCCTGCTGTGCGGCTCATCTGGCTATTGAACTGGATGGCGAGCAACATGATGAAAAGCAGGAATACGATCGTCAAAGAACGTGCTGGCTTAACGAGAAAGGCTGGTATGTCATTCGATTTTGGAACAACGAACTCTGGAATAACGAAGAGGCGGTGTTAGAAAAGATCCTTGAAACACTGCAAATGCTGCAACCCTCACCCCGGCCCTCTCTCTGAAAGGGAGAGGGAGCAAACCATCCCCTCGCCCCTTTGGGGAGAGGGTTAGGGTGAGGGGAAATTACTTCAGCGTCCCCACCAGCGCCTTGCGGCTATCCTCCAGCGACACTACGCGTTTACAGACGTCTTTGCCGAACTGCTGGAAATCGTCTTCCTGGTTCTTCCACTCGTTCTGAATCGAGGTCTGCAGACCGCCCAGGCTACCGAGCACGCCCTGCAGTGGGTTACCGCCGCCTTTCAGCACCGCTTTAGCCCCCATCTCGTTAATACTGTCCTGCAGAATGCCACCCATTGCCTGGTTCACCAGCTGCTGACCGTCGGCACGAACCTGATCTATTGCCTTGTAATGGAACGTCAGGCCGTCGGAGCGATGCTCAATAATGCGGTTCATCTGCTCTTTCAGCTGTTTGTCGAGCTTCGTCAGGCGGGTGCGCATGTTACTGCTCTCTCCCACCTCTTTGGTGATGATCTTATCCAGCGCGACGCGGCTCTTCTCTACGCGCGTCAGGGCACCTTCATCAATCCACGGCAGCGCGGTACGCAAATCGGCCTGGTAGTCTTTCGCCTGCTCACGCTGAGCGGGGGTCAGGTTGTACTGTTTACCGTTAAATGTGACGTTCCCGTCCGGCGTAATCACCAGATGACCGTTCTCGCCTTTGACCTGCACGGTTTGCGGGCTTAACACCACGTCATCACGCGGGGTGACGCTACATTTATACTCCGCATGAGCGGTGAATCCGGTTGCCATTAAGGCAACAGCCAGCAACGTTTTGCGCATCTTAAACACTCCCTCAGACAAAATGGGCCAGCTAATGCTGGCCCCTTACTGCTTAATTAGTCCCACCAAACGTCAAAAAGTTCGCTGACGCGGACATCTTCCAGTTTGTGGTCTTCAAGCCATTTGCGTACAAGCGCCTGATGTTCTTCGGTGCATTTACCGACTTCCTGGGTGCAGATCAGACCTTCCCATGCCAGATAACCGCTACCATCAAAGGCCAGCTTGTTTGGCTCGATCACTTCATTAATGAACGCATCTACGTCCTGATCGATCTGGTCTACGCTGGTGCCTTCCGGGAAACGCCACGCAACGGAGAAGCCCACTTCCTGGAATTCTTCGATGTGCATTTTTTTACGCAGACGACGGCTACGATTCTTTGCCATTATTTCACCCTCTCGAACATTAAGTCCCATACGCCGTGACCAAGACGATGGCCACGCTGTTCAAATTTTGTCACCGGACGTGAATCCGGACGCGGTACATAGTCGTTGCTTGCAGACTGGTTTTTATACCCGTCCAGAGACGACATGACTTCCAGCATATGTTCCGCATAAGGTTCCCAGTCGGTCGCCATATGGAAGACACCGCCCAGTTTCAGCTTACTTTTTACCAGCTCAGCAAACGGCGCCTGAACGATACGGCGTTTATTATGCCGTGCTTTGTGCCACGGGTCAGGGAAAAAGAGCTGAACCATGGTCAAAGAATTGTCAGGAATCATTTTGTGCAGCACTTCAACCGCGTCGTGACACATAACGCGCAGGTTCTCAACGCCCTCTTCATGAGCCGTTGCCAGACATGCGCCTACGCCTGGTGAGTGCACCTCAATGCCGAGGAAATTTTGCTCCGGGCGCGCGTGGGCCATGGTAACCAGTGAAGACCCCATACCGAAGCCAATCTCCAGTGTTACCGGCGCGTCGCGACCAAACAGCTCGGTAAAGTCCAGAGGCTGCTCGCTGAACTCAACGCCCATCACCGGCCAGTAGTTGTCCAGCGCATGTTGCTGCCCTTTGGTCAGGCGACCCTGACGGCGGACAAAGCTGCGAATACGGCGCAGCGGGCGACCGTTTTCATCAAATTCCGGTGAAATGACGTCGTTTTTCATAAAAGAGTTGTCTGCTTGTGAGAATGTTCGGGAAACGGGCATTATCCAAAGTTAAGGCTTCTATGCAAGCATGGGAAAGATCCGGTTTACAGCAGATTGACGCTGTGCTGCAATCGGCGTCCCTGATTATGCGAATCGATGACCATGCAAGCCTCTCAATTTTCAGCCCAGGTGCTGGACTGGTACGACAAATACGGGCGTAAAACCCTGCCCTGGCAAATTGAAAAAACGCCTTACAAAGTATGGCTCTCCGAAGTGATGTTGCAACAAACGCAGGTCGCCACGGTGATTCCTTACTTCGAGCGCTTTATGGCACGTTTCCCAACGGTGACCGACTTGGCCAATGCGCCATTAGACGAGGTGCTGCACCTGTGGACCGGTCTCGGTTACTACGCCCGTGCGCGCAATTTGCATAAAGCCGCGCAGCAGGTGGCGACCCGACACCACGGCACATTTCCGGAAACCTTCGATGAAGTGGCCGATTTGCCCGGCGTCGGACGTTCAACCGCAGGCGCGATCCTCTCCCTGTCTTTGGGCAAGCATTTCCCGATCCTCGACGGCAACGTGAAGCGCGTCCTCGCACGATGCTATGCCGTTGACGGCTGGCCGGGAAAAAAAGAGGTGGAAAAACGGCTGTGGGAGATCAGCGAAGCGGTTACCCCGGCAAAAGGCGTGGAGCGCTTTAACCAGGCGATGATGGACCTGGGGGCCATGGTCTGCACGCGATCAAAACCGAAATGCGAACTTTGCCCGGTCAATAATCTCTGCGTGGCTTATGCAAACCACGCATGGGCGCAGTATCCGGGCAAAAAGCCAAAGCAGACGCTGCCAGAGCGCACCGGCTACATGCTGTTGATGCAGCATGGCGATGGCGTCTTTCTGGCGCAGCGGCCGCCGAGCGGCCTGTGGGGTGGTCTATACTGCTTCCCACAGTTTGAAGATGAAGAATTGTTACGGGAATGGCTTAAACAGCGCGGCATCGCTGCCGATAACCTGACGCAGCTGACCGCGTTTCGTCATACCTTTAGCCATTTCCATCTGGATATTGTACCGATGTGGCTTCCCGTGTCCTCAATCACCGCCTGCATGGATGAAGGAGCGGCTCTCTGGTATAACTTAGCGCAACCGCCATCAGTCGGGCTGGCGGCTCCCGTGGAGCGCCTGTTACAGCAATTACGTGCCGGTGCAATGGTTTAGCATCAGCCACCAACAGAGGAATGAGTATGGCCAGAACTATTTTTTGTACTTTCCTGCAGCGTGACGCTGAAGGCCAGGATTTCCAGCTTTATCCGGGCGAATTGGGTAAGCGCATCTATAACGAAATTTCCAAAGAAGCCTGGGGACAGTGGCAGAAAAAACAGACCATGCTGATCAACGAGAAGAAACTCAGCATGATGAACCCGGAGCACCGCAAGCTGCTTGAGCAGGAGATGGTGAACTTCCTGTTCGAAGGCAAAGACGTCCACATCGAAGGCTATACGCCGCCGGA
Organism: Enterobacter cloacae complex sp. FDA-CDC-AR_0132; assembly: GCF_003010695.1. NCBI lineage: Bacteria > Pseudomonadati > Pseudomonadota > Gammaproteobacteria > Enterobacterales > Enterobacteriaceae > Enterobacter > Enterobacter cloacae complex sp. FDA-CDC-AR_0132. Next base: position 838,346 of record NZ_CP027618.1, read on the forward strand.
AAAATAACAGCGTGCGGGGGCAACTCCGCCGTACAAGCAAACACAACACGCACTCCCGGAATGATGAAAAAATTTTTAGCGCTAGCCCTTGTTGCGCCGTTGCTTGTCTCTTGTTCTTCCAAAAAAGGCGATGATTACAACGAAGCCTGGATAAAGGACACCAACGGTTTTGACATTTTGATGGGGCAGTTTGCCCATAACATCGAAAATATATGGGGATTTAACGAAGTTCTTATTGCCGGACCTAAGGACTACGTTAAGTACACCGACGCCTATCAGACCCGTAGCCACATCAACTTTGATGAGGGGACTATCACGGTTGAAACCATCGCAGGCACCGAACCTGCCGCACGGTTACGTCAGGCGATCGTGAAAACCTTGCTGATGGGTGACGATCCAGGCTCAATCGATCTCTACTCCGACGCCGATGACATCACCATCTCCAAAGAACCGTTCCTGTACGGCCAGGTTGTCGATCAGACCGGACAGGCCATTCGCTGGGAAGGGCGTGCCACAAAATTTGCCGATTATCTGCTGCAGACGCGCCTGAAAAGCCGCTCTAACGGCCTGAAGATCATCTACAGCGTCACCATTAACCTCGTGCCGAACCACCTCGATAAACGTGCGCATAAGTACATTGGCATGGTGCGTCAGGCCTCGCGTAAGTACGGCGTGGATGAGTCGCTGATCCTGGCGATCATGCAGACCGAATCGTCGTTTAACCCGTACGCGGTAAGCCGTTCCGACGCGCTGGGACTGATGCAGGTCGTGCAACACAGCGCAGGTAAAGACGTCTTCCGCGCTCAGGGGAAATCCGGTACGCCGAGCCGCAGTTATCTGTTCGATCCGCAAAGCAACATTGATACCGGCACCGCCTACCTGGCGATGCTCAACAATGTCTACCTGGGGGGAATTGATAACCCGACATCACGTCGCTATGCGGTGATCACCGCGTATAACGGCGGGGCGGGCAGCGTCCTGCGCGTCTTCTCGAGTGACAAAGTGCAGGCGGCGAATATCATCAACAGTATGGCGCCGGGGGATGTCTATTCCACGCTCACCACCCGACACCCGTCTGCGGAATCGCGTCGTTATCTGTATAAAGTGAACACGGCGCAAAAAAACTACCGTCGACGCTAAACCCTTTACCCTGCCCTCTTCCTGTGGGAGAGGGTGAGGGCATCAGACCGCTCCCTCCCCGCTCCCACCCATACGAAAATGTTATTTGCATCACAATCCAAACTGCAAATTAATGTGGATTGCATTTTTTTGCGGGAGGTAACAAAACATAACCTCGCCTGCTGATAGAATTGCATCAAATAACAACCCTGAATGTTCCTATAACAACATATCTCCCGCTCACTTGTGAGGAAAGTAACATGAACCTTAAGCTGCAGCTTAAAATATTGTCGTTTCTGCAGTTCTGCCTGTGGGGTAGCTGGCTGACTACACTCGGCTCCTATATGTTTGTGACGCTCAAGTTCGATGGTGCGTCTATCGGTGCCGTCTACAGCTCGCTCGGCATTGCGGCTGTCTTTATGCCAACGCTGCTGGGGATCGTGGCGGATAAATGGTTAAGTGCGAAATGGCTGTACATGCTTTGCCATCTGGTGGGTGCGGGGACGCTGTTTATGGCAGCCCAGGTCACCACGCCGGGGGCGATGTTCATGGTGATCCTGTTTAACTCGCTGGCCTATATGCCAACGCTTGGCCTGATCAACACCATCTCCTACTACCGCCTGAAATCTGCCGGTATGGAAATCGTCACCGATTTCCCACCAATCCGTATCTGGGGCACCATCGGCTTTATCATGGCAATGTGGGGCGTGAGCTTCGCAGGCTTCGAACTGAGCCATATGCAGCTCTACATCGGGGCGGCACTCTCCGTGGTGCTGGCGCTGTTCACCCTGACCCTGCCGCATATTCCGGTGTCTAACCAGCAGAAAAACCAGAGCTGGAGCACCATGCTCGGTCTGGACGCCTTTGCGCTGTTTAAAAACAAACGCATGGCGATCTTCTTTATCTTCTCCATGCTGCTGGGTGCGGAACTGCAGATCACCAACATGTTCGGCAACACCTTCCTGCACAGCTTCGACAATAACCCGCTGTTCTCTGGCAGCTTTATCGTTGAACATGCGTCAGTGATGATGTCCATCTCTCAGATCTCTGAGACGCTGTTCATCCTGACCATCCCGTTCTTCCTGAGCCGCTACGGCATCAAGAACGTCATGCTGATCAGTATCGCTGCATGGATGTTGCGCTTCGGTCTGTTTGCCTACGGCGACCCAAGCCCGTTCGGTACCGTGCTGCTGGTTCTGTCGATGATTGTTTACGGCTGCGCCTTCGACTTCTTCAACATCTCTGGTTCGGTGTTTGTGGAAAAAGAGGTGAAACCTGAAATTCGCGCCAGTGCTCAGGGTATGTTCCTGATGATGACCAACGGCTTCGGCTGTATTCTGGGCGGTGTGGTGAGCGGTAAAGTGGTTGAGATGTACACCACTAACGGCATCACCAACTGGCAGCCCGTGTGGCTTATCTTCGCCGCGTACTCATTGGTACTGTTCTTCGCGTTTATCGCACTGTTCAAGTACAAGCACGTACGCGAACCGCACGCTGCGCAGCCTATCGCGCATTAATGATTACCCCTCTCCTTTCAGGAGAGGGGTAATTTCGCCAGCACCCATCCTACCGACAATAAATCCGCACTGCCCCCCGGGCTTAAATTCCGTTCAATGAGCGCATTGTCCATCTGTATTAATGCATCACGATCCCAGCCACGCGTCAGTAATGCCCGCGCATAACCCTGCACATAGCGCAGCCCTTCCATACCGCCGCGCGACACCAGGTTACTGTCCTGATTCATCGCCATCAGGCGCAGCAGCAGGTCATGAAGCGCGTGCCCGTTCCATTGCGCCAGCGCTGCACGCACCGTAGCAAAACCGCTTTCCGCTTCGCCCCGCGCGCCGGTTAACCCATACTGCTGAAACTGCCGCTCCCCTGCCGTCGCCTGTCCACTGCGCGCTGCCAGCTCACGCGCCACCAGCCCGCGACAGAGGTGACTCACCTCACTACAGAGGCTCTCAGCCGTGGCGTGTTTCACACGTCCGGCGGCAAAGCACAGCAAACCGAGGGCAAAAATGCCGCCTTTATGCGTGTTCACCCCGCATGTTGCAGCGTACATTGCCTGTTCACAGGCAATGCCCATCGGGCGAATGATCCGTATTTGTTCCGCCACGGGTTTATCCGCATGGGTATGACCCAGCTCTGCAAAGCGCGCAAACCACGGGGTGATAGCCGCAATACTGCGGGCAAACAGCGCATGGTCCATATCGCGGTGTGCACCGTTGTTGAGCTTATCCACCAGACCCGGCTTTGGCGTCAACGCCAGCTCCTGCCATAACGCCTCTTCGGCGAGCCCTGGCACATCGCATGGCTGCGGGTTAGTCGCGAGCAAACCAGTCATCGATCATCTTCTCCACGCGAGCCACCACCTGCTCTACAGGATGCTTACGCGAACGGGAACAGGCGTGGGCAGGCTCATCACATACCAGACAGCGCCGGAGGTGTGCCCCTAAAGACTGGCGCCCCACATGCCCCTGTACCGGGCAGATCACATCCAAATCCCACAGCCTGCCGAGCGGGTGAGTCTGCTCCAGATCCGTACAGTGCGCTTTGATTTCCGCCGCCGGATGCGCCACGCACCAGATTGCTTCTGGCCCGGTGGGCAGCCACAGCACCTGGCGGTCCAGCACCTGCCAGCGGTTTTCCCACAGCAGCTGGTCGCACATCTGCAATGCCACGCCCATCGTATTGCGATAGCGCAGGCTGTCTTTGATCTCCCCGGGGGTAACGAGCGTGAGAGAAATCACCGGTTGTTGATAGTGCGTGAGCCAGTCAGTCTGGCGTGCTGCACGGCGCTCTTTCGCCGCCAGCAGCTCCTCCAGGCTGACACCCGCCCGCACGGGTGTCGCTACAGTCATCATTACTCCTTCACCTGTCGAACGGTGTCGATGACGCTGCCGTCGCGGTAGCGGATCACACCGACGATTTTGTCGGTAAACTCAATGGGTTTTGGTACGCCGGTCAGTGATATCGCCCGCTCGAAAAGCGCGTTGATATCGACAACGTTGAGACCTGCGGCAAGCAGTCGTTCGCGGATTTCCGGGCGTGCCGGGTTAACCGCGATGCCGTGATCGGTAACCAGCACGTCGATGCTCTCCCCGGGCGTCAGCCGGGTGGTCACCCGCTTCACGACGGTTGGAATACGGCTACGCAGCAGGGGGGCGACCACGATGGTCAGGTTCGCCGCCGCGGCCACATCACAATGTCCGCCGGATGCCCCACGCATTACGCCGTCAGAGCCGGTAATAACATTGACGTTAAAATCGACGTCAATTTCCAGGGCGCTGAGGATCACCACATCAAGCTGGTCGCAGCTTGCTGCCTTGCTGCCGGGGTTGGCATAAACGTTGGTGGAGATCTCCACATGATTCGGATTTCGTACCAGCGAGGCCGCGGCCTGGCCGTCGAAACACTGGGTATCGAGCAGCTTTTCGATCAGGCCTTTCTCGTGCAGATCCACCAGGCTGCCGGTAATGCCCCCGAGCGCGAAGCGCGCCTTCACGCCGCTGCGCTCCATTTTCTCCTCCATAAAGCGGGTACAGGCGGTAGCCGCCGCACCGGAGCCGGTCTGCATGGAAAAACCGGGTTTGAAATAGCCTGAATGTTCAATCACATCCGCCGCGTAGCGGGCAATCATCAGCTCACGCGGATTACTGGTCACGCGAGCTGCACCGACGCTGATTTTCGCCGGGTCACCCACGCTCTCCACCTGCACAATGTAATCCACCTGATCCTGCACCAGGCTGGCAGGCATATTCGGGAACGGCACCAGTTCTTCGGTCAGCAGCACCACCTTGCGGGCGAAATGCGCGTCCACCATTGCATAGCCAAGCGAGCCGCAGCACGATTTCCCGTGCGTGCCGTTGGCGTTGCCAAATTCATCGCTGCACGGCACGCCAAGAAACGCCACGTCGATATTCAGCTCGCCGTCCTGCAACAGCTTCACGCGCCCGCCGTGGGAGTGAATTTGTACCGGCTCGGCCATCAACCCGTGTGAGATAGCGTCCGCCAGCTTGCCCCGCATACCGGAGGTGTAAATCCGGGTGATAACGCCGCTTTCGATGTGTTCGATCAGCGCGTCGTTACAGGTCATCAGCGAGCTGGAAGCCAGCGTCAGGTTTTTAAAGCCCATACGCGCAAGCAGCGCCACGACGGTATTGATCACCCGGTCGCCTTCGCGAAACGCATGGTGGAAGGAGACGGTCATCCCGTCCTGTAACCCGCTGCGTAACACCGCCTCTTCGACCGAAGCACAGAGCTTACGGGTGTGTTTTTCGTCAGGGCTGTTCAGCCATGGCGTTGCGCTGTGGGCGGTATCAAACGGTTTTAAGTCCCGCAGATGGGGGAAATTCACATGGAGAAGTTCTGTCTGATTCATTGTGTAATCCTTAACGACGCACGCCGGAGGCCGCCGCGCGTTCCAGCACCATCTGCGCGTGGTTAATAATAGGGGCATCGACCATTTTGCCGTTGAGCGACACGACGCCCAGGCCGTTACGCTCCCCCTCTTCTGCAGCTTCAATCACCCGTTTCGCGTGATCCACTTCCTGCTGGGTTGGGGCATAGGCGTTATGTAACAGGTCAATCTGACGTGGGTTAATCAGCGATTTACCGTTAAAGCCCATCTTGCGGATCAAATCGACCTCACGCAGGAAGCCGGCTTCATCGTTAACGTCCGACCACACCACGTCGAAAGCGTCGATACCCGCGGCGCGGGCGGCGTGCAGCACGGCACAGCGGGCATAAAACAGCTCAGTGCCATCCCCGCGTTCCGTCTGCATGTCCATCACATAATCAAAGGCAGCCAGCGCGATCCCGATTAAGCGCGGAGAACTGCGGGCAATGGCCACGGCGTTAATCACCCCAATCGCCGATTCAATAGCCGCCATGACGCGGGTCGAGCCCGGCTCGCGCCCGCATTCACGCTCGATACGTGCCAGATGCCCTTCCAGCTCATCGATATCCTCTGGGGTGTCGGTTTTCGGCAATCGAATCACGTCCACCCCTGCCCGCACGGCGGCTTCCAGATCCAGCAAGCCAAACGGCGTGCTCAGCGGGTTAATGCGCACCACGGTTTCGATATCCTGATACATCGGGTGCTGCAGGGCATGAAACACCAGCATGCGCGCGGTATCCTTCTCGCGCAGGGCGACGGCGTCTTCAAGGTCAAACATGATGGAGTCCGGGCGGTAGATAAATGCCGTAGAGAGCATGGCGGCGTTTGCGCCCGGCAGGAACAGCATACTGCGGCGGAGTTTGCTCATTTCAGCGCCCCCCAGTTGAGTGTCGGCTCATCGGCTGCGCGCAGGAGCGCGCTTTGCAGGCGGGCGCGGATCACACAGTCCAGCGCCCCTTTGTCTTCAACAATAATTAATCCCTGGTGCACGTTCATGGCGCGCAATGTGTCGTTAACGACCTGGCGAATATGTTCGCCAAACTGCTTAATCACTTCACTGTGGATGATAATTTCCAGCTCACCCTGAGCGGGGGCAATTTTTACCATCAGGTCGCTGGACTCCTGCGTACCGGCCAGCGCCTCCCTTACAATTTTCATGATAAATTCCTGATAGTTATGCGACTTCCGCACTCGCACGGTAATGCGTTTCGAGGTGCGCGAAGGTGGAGTCCGGGACAATCTCCCGGATCCGGGAAAACTGCTGTGTCTTGAGCAAGCGGCGGACTTCCGACGCGGAAATAGCGTTGCCGGTGACCTTGATGCGCGGCATTTCCACCACGTCAATCTGTGAGGCCAGCAGGTCGTGCAGGGTCTGGTTGTACTGACGGGTGATATCGCAAAACGGCTCCGAACCGATAAAGCGATGCGTAATACCCAGCGCCGGGGCGATGAAGTCCCGAAAGATCAGCACATCGATTTCGCTCCACGCCTGCTGCACTTTGCCGGTCTCTTTCAGGAAGTAGGCCGGGAACGTGGCGCGGGAGATGATGTACTGCGATCCTTCATGCACAATCACGTTCGGCAGATGCGCCACGCCCGCCCGTACCATCTCTAGCCGGGCGCTGAACGGGAAGAACGAGGCATCCTCGCGCACCACAAACAGATGCAGCGCATCGCACTGCCCCGCGGCCTGCTCGACCAGATGCCGGTGGCCGAGGGTAAACGGATTCGCATTCATCACGATCGCGCCAATCTTCTTCCCGGCCTTGCGCTGACACTTGAGCGCGCGGCAGTAGCGCTGGATCCCCTGCGGGGTGTTCTCCATCAGCACCGCGTTGTTCCCGCTCTGGGCAATCGGCCAGAAGCCGCTGCGGCCAAAGCGCTCCTTGTTGCACGGACGGGTGCAGAGGAAGAGGTGAAAATGGCCGCGCTCCAGCGCCGCATTTTCCACCTCTGCCAGCAACCGTGCGCTGAGGTTCTCCCCACGAAGCTGCTCGTTTACCGCCACGCACTTGATGACGTTAGCGGCAAGCCCGGCACAACCCACCAGCTGCGTGCCGGACCAGGCTTCGACAAACAGCGTGATGTCGTTGTCCAGGCCAAGGCCGCTGTCTGCCAGCAGGTAACGGATCTGGCTTAAGCGTTCCGGGTGTTTCGCCACAAGGGTGTGGCGAAAATCAATAGTGGGTTGACTGTTCATGCCGTTTTACTCAGTGTGCTGCCGCAAGCCCGGTGGCGGGCGCTTCCATGATCACATTGCTCAGATGACCGATATGCTCGATCTCCACCTCAATGCGATCGCCCTCTTTCATGAACAGCGGCGGGTTGCGCTTTTTGCCCACGCCGCCAGGGGAGCCGGTGATGATCACATCGCCCGGGCTGAGGCGGGTAAAGGTGCTGATGTATTCGATAAGCTCCGCGACCTTGTGGATCATGCTGCTGGTGTTGTCTTCCTGCACCATACGGCCGTTAAGCCAGGTGCGGATCGCCAGCTGGTGCGGGTCCGGGATCTCATCAGCCGTCGCCATCCACGGGCCAAACGCTCCGGTCTGACGCCAGTTCTTGCCCGCCGTAAACCAGGTGTGCTGCCAGTCGCGGGCGGAGCCGTCCATATAGCAGCTGTAACCCGCCACATGGCGCAACGCCTCATCACGGCTGATGTTCTCTCCGGCTTTGCCGATGATGACCGCCAGCTCTCCTTCGTAGTCGAATTCACTGGAGTGACGCGGCTTCAGCACCGGTTCGTTGTGGCCGGTCTGCGAATCCGGGAAGCGGACAAACAGCGTCGGCGCCGGGTTGTGCTGGTCAAACTCTTTGCGTTTGTCGGCGTAGTTCATACCCACGCAGAGGATTTTTTCCGGCTGCTCAATCACCGGTAAGAAGGTGATGGCATTCAGAGGGACATCCACGGCGTCGTTGAGATAACGGGTGGCCTCGGCCAGCCCGTTGCCCTGCAGCAGCGCTTTGAGGTCGCTGTAGCGGTCGCCGAGACGGCGACCTAAATCAATCACACCTTCGGCCTGAACGATGCCGTAGCTGCGTGTTCCCTGGTATAAAAAGCTTGCGAGTTTCATTGTTCTTTCCTGAAAACTTAAACGAGGAAGTTGCCCAGTATCAGCAGAGAGATGGAGACGTTAATCGCGCCGCCAATACGGGTAGCAATCTGGGCGAAGGGCATCAGGCTCATACGGTTGCCTGCGGTCAGAATCGCCACGTCACCGGTACCGCCCTGGCCGCTCTGGCAGCAGGAGACGATGGCGACATCAATCGGGTGCATGCCAATCTTTTTGCCCACGAAGAAACCGGTCGCCACCAGCGCGGAGACGGTGCTGACAATCACCAGCAGGTTGGTCAGCGTGAATGCGGCGACCAGTTCATGCCAGGGGGTAATGGCCACGCCCACGGCGAAGAGAATGGGGTAGGTTACTGACGTCTGGAAGAATTTATACACCACCTGAGAGCCTTCCAGCAGACGCGGAGAAGCACCATTGCAAAGCTTGACCAGCACCGCCATAAACAGCATGCCAACCGGCGCGGGCAGGCCAATCAGCTTGTGGCCGAGCATCCCCAGCATGTAGAGCAGAACGGCCAGTAGTGCGCCAGAAGCGATCGTGGTGACGTCTGCTTTACCGGAGAACGCAGGCTGTGCGGTGGTTTCATCTGTATTCGCACGGTTAGGCATCAGCTGGCCTTCGCCGGTCAGGTGCGGGTAACGTTTACCGAGCTGATTGAGGCAGCCGGAGATGATGATTGCCGTCAGGCCGCCGAGCATAACCATAGGCAGAACGCGACCGAGCGCCACGCCCTGGTCCATATGCAGCAGGGTGGCATAGCCGATGGAGAGTGGGATCGCCCCTTCCCCAACACCGCCCGCCATGATCGGCAGAATGATAAAGAAGAAGATCTGGAATGGCTCAAGGCCCAGCGCTATCCCTACGCCCATGCCAACAATCATGCCGACAATTTCGCCGCACAGCATCGGGAAGAAGATGCGCAGGAAGCCCTGAATCAGCACGGTGCGGTTCATGCTCATGATGCTGCCGACAATGATGCAGCAGATGTAGAGATACAGAATGTTGGTGGATTTGTAGAACTTCGTGGTGGACTCCACCACCACATCCGGCAGCAGACCGTAATAGACCAGTGCCGAAGGAATAAAGGTGGCACAAATCGCCGCCGCGCCGAGTTTACCGACAATCGGCAGGCGCTTGCCAAACTCACCGCAGGCAAAGCCGAAGAACGCGAGCGTGGCGACCATCACCACGATATCACTGGGCAGTTTGCCGCCGAGGCAATCAATGGCAATCAGCGCGCCGGCCAGGACAAACAGTGGCAGAGGGATAATTCCGATTTTCCACGTATCCATAATATGCCACCAGCGCTCTTTGAGTGATGGTCGCTGAATATCAATCGGGTCGTGGGTAACAGAGAAAGAATCGTCAGTTGTGCTCATAATAAGCCCCTTAGTTATTTTGTGCGTTCAGCTTAGAGTCACAAAGGCTTACTTTATGTGAGGGATGGCATATTAAAAGCGAAGTTTTTATGGCAGCTATGGTTTTAATGGTTTCTTTTATTTAATGTGATTCACGCCTTATTTATTGCCGTGGTTTTTATGGTTTCTTTTCTAAAACGAACAATCAAATAACATTTCTCCAGACGGCTTCAGGCGCATAGGCTATTCGGAAAATTCTTTTACAGGGCCTGCTGTGCAAGGGATCACAAGTTTTCGGCAAACCGGGTATCCGCGCGAAAAAAGATGATATATTGGCAATCTTTGCTGCTACCTCGCGTGATAGTTATGAAAGTATCGTTTCAGATTAAGCTGTTTATTTCGCTGGTCGCCTTTTTCTCAGTACTTTTTGCGTTACTGGGCGGATATTATTACGTCGATGTCGGCAAGCAGCTTTATCAGGAAATGAGCGCACGTGCCAAAATACAGGCGGAAGAGATCGCACTTATTCCCTCATTACGTGATGAGGTTGAACAAAAAGATATCAAAGCCATCCATGATTTTATGCAGAAAATTGCCGCTCACAGTGATGCCAGCTTTATTGTGATTGGGGATAATAAAGGTCTGCATCTTTTTCATTCGGTTTTTGCCGACAGAGTGGGCAAGACGCTTATCGGTGGAGACAATGAGGAGGTCCTGCAGGGAAAAAGCACCACCACCATCCGCAAAGGGGGGTTGGGTATTTCGCTGCGCAGCAAAGCGCCCATCTTCAACGATGCGGGGCAAGTGGTGGGGATTGTCTCGGTGGGTTATCTCACCAGCTACCTTGATACCATTACCGTCAGCAAAGTGGTCAATATCCTGCTGGCCGCCGTGCTGCTGCTGATCGCACTCTTTATCTTCTCCTGGTTCTTTACCCGCAGTATCAAGAAGCAGATCTTCTCCCTGGAGCCACGGGAAATCGGCCTGCTGGTGCGCCAGCAAAAGGCGATGATGGAGTCTATCTATGAAGGGGTGATCGCCATTGATGATGAGCTGCGCATCGAGGTGATCAACCAGGCGGCGCGCAAGCTGCTTGGCCTGAGCCAGCCAGCCCGTGAACTGCGCGGGCAGCTGATTAGCCAGGTTATCGACCCTGTCCCGTTCTTCTCGACGCAGACGATGCTGGCAAAAGATACCCATGATGAAATTTGCCGTTTTAACACCCTCACGGTGATTGCCAGCCGGGTGCGCATCATGCTTGAGGATTCGCTGCAGGGCTGGGTGATCACCTTCCGCGATCGGAATGAAATTGACTCGCTTAGCGCCCAGCTCAGCCAGGTTAAACGCTATGTCGATAACCTGCGCATCATGCGTCATGAGCAGTTGAACCGCATGACCACTCTGTCCGGCCTGCTGCACATGGGCCGCTATGAAGAGGCGATTGGCTATATTCAGGCGCAGTCGGAACACGCTCAGGAGCTGCTGGACTTTATCTCTTCCCGCTTCAGCTCCCCGACCCTGTGTGGCCTGCTGCTGGGTAAAGCCGCCCGCGCGCGGGAGAAAGGGGTCGAGCTCAGTTTTGACCCGGCCTGCCGGCTGGACAGGCCGTTCCCGTCGCTGGCTGAAGAAGAGCTGATCTCAATCATCGGCAACCTGCTGGATAACGCCATCGAAGCGACGCAGCGCTCACCGCTCCCCCATGCACCGGTCGAAGTGTTGATCAAACTGAGCGAGCAGGAGCTGATTATCGAAGTGGCCGACCAGGGCGTTGGCATCAAACCGGAGATCCGTGACAGGATATTTGAACGCGGCATCACCACCAAAACACGCGGCGATCACGGGATTGGCCTGTATCTGATCGAAAGCTATGTTACGCAGGCTGGCGGCGCGATAGAAATTGCCGATAACACCCCGCGCGGCGCCATTTTCTCACTGTTTATTCCCGCCCGGCGTCCCGCCCAGCAACTGGAAGATACCGACTATGCAACATGAACTTATCGACGTATTGATTGTTGAAGACGAGAACGAACTGGCGCAACTGCACGCGGAACTTATCGGTAAACATCCGCGCCTGAGGCTGGTAGGGATCGCCTCGTCTCTCGCTGCCGCCCAGGTTCAGCTTGAAAGCAAACAGCCGCAGCTTATGCTGCTGGATAACTATCTGCCGGACGGTAAAGGGATCACACTGATCAATGACCCCATGCTCACCCGCGCCAACTGTTCGGTAATTTTCATTACTGCTGCCAGCGACATGGACACCTGCAGCCAGGCCATCCGAAATGGCGCCTTTGATTACATCCTGAAGCCGGTCTCCTGGAAACGCCTCAGCCAGTCGCTTGAACGCTTTGTGCAGTTTGCCGAACAACAGCGGGTCTGGAAGATTGTCGACCAGCAGAACGTCGACTCGCTCTACCAGCTGCAGGCGAAAAACTACCGTCTGGATAACGGCAGCAAAGGCATTGAGGAGAATACGCTGGCACGGGTGCAGGCGTTGTTTAACGACAAGGCGACACACTGTTTTTCCGTCGACGAGGTCGTGCAGGAGACAGGATTAAGTAAAACCACCACCCGACGCTATCTGGAGCACTGCGTGGAGGCGGGGTTTCTGAGCGTAGAGATGTTGTACGGGAAGATTGGGCATCCGCGGAGGATGTATAAGAGAAGTGCGGTGTGAGCCCTGACCCTCTCTTTAGGGGAGAGGGCCAGTATTACGGATGACGGCGACTATGACAATACATACCCGTACAGTCGCTTAATCCCGTCGGGATCCTTTTCGCTGTAAACGCCCTGCAGTTCCGGCGAGAAACCTGGCAGCAGGTTGATGCCCTCCTCCAGCGCCAGGAAGTAACGCTGTACCGCCCCACCCCAGATTTCACCCGGCACCACGCACAGTACGCCAGGGGGATACGGCAGCGCGCCCTCGGCGGCAATGCGTCCGCCGGCATCACGGATGCGCACCAACTCCACCTTTCCGCGAATATACGCCTGATTCGCATCCTGCGGATTCATCGCCCGTTCTGGCAGACTCTCTTTACGGAACATTGCCTTCTGCAGATCTTTCACGTCAAAGCTCACGTAGAGATCGTGCATCTCCTGGCAGAGCTGGCGAAGGGTGTAATCGCGATAACGTACCGGGTATTTCTGGTAGATGGTCGGCAGGACGTCAGCAAGCGGCGTATCGTCTTCAATATGCTGTTCAAACTGACCCAGCATCGCCACCAGCTGCGCCAGCTTCTCACTGCTTTCGGCAGGCGTCAGCAGGAAGAGGATCGAGTTGAGATCGCACTTCTCCGGCACAATGCCGTTTTCACGCAGGTAGTGCGCAAGAATGGTCGCCGGAATGCCGAACTCGGTATATTCCCCGGTTTCCGCATCAATACCCGGCGTGGTCAGCAGCAGCTTGCATGGATCGACGAAATACTGCTCGCTGGCATAGCCTTCAAACCCGTGCCATTTAGCCCCCGGCTCAAAGCTGAAGAAGCGGCGCTCGCTGGCGATGGCGTGTGTGGGATGATCCTGCCACGGACGCCCGGCCACCATCGGCGGAATAAACGGTTTGATCATATGGCAGTTGGCAATGATCGCCTTACGGGCCTCAATGCCCAGCTCAACACACTCCGCCCAAAGCCGGCGCCCGCTCTCCCCTTCATGGATTTTCGCGTTCACATCGAGAGCTGCGAACAGCGGATAGAACGGACTGGTCGAGGCATGGAGCATGAACGCATTGTTGAGGCGCTTGTGCGGACAGAAACGCGCCTGGCCGCGAATGTGATTATCCTTTTTATGGATCTGCGAAGTCTGCGAGAACCCGGCCTGCTGTTTATGCACCGACTGCGTCACGAAAATGCCCGGATCGTTCTCGTTCAGATCCAGTAACAGCGGAGAGGTTTCCGCCATCATCGGAATAAACTGCTCGTAGCCCACCCAGGCCGAATCAAACAGGATGTAGTCACAAAGATGGCCGATCTTGTCGATCACCTGACGGGCGTTGTAGATCGTGCCATCGTAGGTGCCAAGCTGAATGATCGCCAGACGAAACGGGCGTTTCTCCATGGCCTTTTCCGGCGCAACTTCACGGATCTGATTTCGCAGGTACGCGTCGTCAAAGCACTGCGCGTCAATCCCGCCAATAAAACCAAACGGGTTACGCGCCGCTTCGAGATAAACCGGCGTGGCACCCGCCTGGATCAGCGCACCGTGGTGGTTGGACTTATGGTTGTTGCGATCGAACAGCACCAGGTCGCCGCGGGTCAGCAGCGCATTGGTGACCACCTTATTTGCAGCGGAGGTGCCGTTCAGCACAAAGTAGGTTTTATCAGCATTAAAGACTTTTGCTGCGAACTTCTGGGCATGCTTGGCGGAGCCTTCGTGGATCAGCAGATCGCCCAGTTTCACATCGGCATTGCACATATCGGCGCGAAATACGTTCTCACCGAAGAATTCATAGAACTGCCGTCCCGCAGGGTGTTTTTTAAAAAATGCACCGTGCTGGTGTCCCGGACAGGCAAACGTACTGTTGCCCATCGCCACGTACTGGCTCAGGGTGTCAAAAAATGGCGGCAACAGATTCTCTTCATACCGGCTGGCCGCCGTCTCCAGTTCCAGAAACTCCTGAGCTTTACCTGATATCACTGCCGTTGCGCCATCAGGAACCTCTGACGGCTCTTGCGAGTAAATAAACACCGGAAGCTGAAACCCCGTGCGTTTAAGCAATGCCAGAATGCCGCTGCAACTTTCCGCGGGGGTAATGACGACTGCCGCCACATCCGTAAAATCAGTGTTATCCAGCGTCACCTTTTCGCGGTGCGTAGACACAGTAGAGACCAGCTCGCGGCTGACGGCGATTTTCATGGTTTTCATAAGTGCAGTTACCCTCACCGAACGGTGAGACAGGAGTAGATAATATCGATACGGGTGAGCGTTCGCGCAGCGACAGACAACATCATCATTGGCGGCTCCGTACACAGGAAGGAGAAATTTCGCGCAATCATGTCACCTTTTATTTTGAGGTGCAAGAAGCAATCAGTATGTGTTAACCCGCCTAAACCTAAGCTTAACAGGCCCCTGGCGTGTCATAATCCTGCAATACCCATGATTAACTAACAGGAGTTCACGGTGGTTATCGGACCCTTTATCAATGCCGGTGCCGTATTGCTGGGCGGCGTACTTGGCGCCGTATTAAGTCAGCGGTTGCCGGAGCGTATTCGCTCTTCCATGCCCTCAATATTCGGCCTGGCCTCGTTAGGTATCGGCATTTTGCTGGTGATCAAGTGCGCCAACCTGCCGGTGATGGTGCTTGCTACCCTGCTCGGCGCGCTCATTGGCGAGTTCTGCTATCTGGAAAAGGGTATTAACAGTGCGGTCAGCAAAGCCAAAAACCTGATTGCCCACCCGGGCAAGGCGAAAAACGGCACTCACGAGTCGTTTATTCAGAACTACGTCGCGATAATTATTCTTTTTTGCGCCAGCGGCACAGGCATTTTCGGTTCAATGCAGGAAGGCATGACTGGCGACCCCAGCATATTGATTGCGAAGGCGTTTCTTGATTTCTTCACGGCCACCATTTTCGCCACGACCCTCGGCATCGCCGTCGCCGCGATTTGCGTGCCCATGCTGCTTATCCAGCTGGCCCTCGCCACCTGCGCCACGCTGATCCTTCCTCTCACCACGCCGGCGATGATGGCCGACTTCACCGCCGTCGGTGGCCTGCTGCTGCTGGCGACAGGGCTGCGGATATGCGGAATAAAGATGTTTGCGGTGGTGAATATGCTGCCCGCGTTGTTGATTGCAATGCCGCTATCCGCGCTCTGGACGCACTTTTTTGCTTAAGTTTACGACGAACTGGTGAGAGAGTGTGCAGTCCGTTACGAAAACAACAAATTTCGTTGACGGCAGAGGGCATATCAGGTTTAATGCGCCCCGTTGCCCGGATAGCTCAGTCGGTAGAGCAGGGGATTGAAAATCCCCGTGTCCTTGGTTCGATTCCGAGTCCGGGCACCACTCATTTATAACCCTCGCTTCGGCGGGGGTTTTTGCTTTCTGAGCCAACAACTTGTTGGTTCACCAGAAGTAAACACCCTTACCTCTCCCCCAACTCCACTTCCCGGTGGTACAAAATGGGCGTTATGATAAAACCCACCAAATACCGAAACGGCGCCGCTTAGTATATCCGCCAAGCAGTTCCTCAGGGGAAGGTAAGAATCGGTACAAGGTACCGTGCCAGCATCAGCCGAGGGAACAGCGTCAGCAACGTGTGATTTCTATGACGAGCACTCCCTGCATAGATAGAATCCACACGGGGTGCTACGACGGGCTTAGCAAGCCTGCATAGAAGTCTTTATACGATTAAAGAGGTTTTCAGTTTTCAGTCCTGAAAATCATCGTTTTCCAGGTAATAACGAACCGCGTAGAGAAGCTCACCACTCCCTGAGGCAGGATTATGCTCTAGCTTATTGTCAATGATCGCCTTAAAAATTGGCGCTTCAAGGAAAGTGCCGTAGTTATCTTCAAAATCCATTTCTTCGTCTTCGTTTTCAGCAATATAATAACGACCATTGACTATATCTTCTTCTGAAGAAAGGCTGAACGATGGCGAAACATACAGCCAACCTACATCAGGCAAACCATCTTTCATTTGTAGCAATTCATTAAAACCATTAATGACAATCATTTTAAACCTCCACTATTTTCTGCAGGACGTCCCGCCACCCCATTTATTACGACCACCAGTTCCATCAGGATGGTAAATTTTATGGTAGCTTTTATGATCATTAAAATTTGCTTACTAAAGTGCCGAGGGGTGTCACCATGATGCCACGCCCTCCCTTTAGGCGATAACCATTTGAATTTACGATATCTTAGCGATCGAACTTGCTCCGCTACACCGGGGTCTTTGCCTTGTCACACTCGTTCAAAATCAGAGTCCACTTTCAAATGCTTGTATGCTCTGAAGAGTCCAAAGTATGTTCATGGAACACATAGTACACCTTAAGCCTGGTTCAACCTTCCACGTGACCTAATTGAATTCTGCGAGATGGAACGCCCCCACCTCCGGTTCAAACTAACGGAACAAGTTATAATGTAGCGCACCCTCGTGGCGGGTTTTTGCTTTTGGGGTAAAGCAAAGCTAGGGATCGTTCCCATCCGAATCCAGCAGTTTATTTTTAAAGATAAACAAACAAGCCTCGTTGAAGTTCTCTGCCCCCAGCCGTTCTGAGAGCGCGGTCCGTTTACGGTAGAGGCTTTTAATCGACGTATTCAGTTCCTGTGCCACCTCTTCCATCGCCATGCCAGCCCTGAGCAACCGCAGCATAATGGCTTCATGCGTGCTCAGCCGTAAGTTCAGCAGCCACTTTGTTGTCAGACGTTTGCCCTTCATGTTGAGCACCAGGTTGAATAACGACGCCATATCGGGTGCCGTGAGCGACGTGTTCATAAACAACTTCATGCTGAGCAGATTCTCCTCGCGATGCCGCATATCGAGCATAACGCAGCAGATTGTTTTTTTCGTTCTGGCCGGATGGCGTATCAGGTAATCATATAAACGCAGCGGTGCACGGCTATCAATCAATACAGAATATTCATCTGCGCCGTTATCAAATATCTTTCTGTCAATGGAGTCCAGCAGGATTATATCCGGAAAAAATATCCTCATCCCCCTGACAAGGTAGCGATCCTGTGTCACTAACACTATTGAAGTTGCCACTAACCATCCCTTTTAGATTAAAGCAAGAACGACCCTTCGGAAAGAAGTCCGCCTTCGTTTTATAGCGCTTTTATATTAACGATAAATGTATTCTGGCTTTGATTGACCCTCAATTCGCACATTCATTGATACGTCTTCCCATAGACTATCATTCAATGGCTGCCATTAATTATAAGTAAAAAACAATCTCAGAAAAGTCACTTTTATGGATATTAAGAATTTTTGTCATGAAACTTCCCAAACATGCACCGGAAAGTACTTTAATTCACACCAATAAGGCACATTAAAAATATAAACAAATTTGTCACAATATAAATAAAAATCAATAAAATCATAATTTTACAAATATAAACTCATTTCAAAATAATCGCTCAGGACAGCTCATTACAGAATTATCTCAAAACAACCACCCTGCTTTTCAACATATTTATCTGCCAACATATCGGGTGTACATTACCAGCCACTTAGCCCTGACCATAAGGACCCATAATTACCTTTAAGTAAGTACCCCATAACGTAACTGCATTCAGATTAAACGTTCTCATTTATGGCCTTTAACCCCGTGCTTAAAGGCGGCCGTGTTATGCAATGGATTTATGATAAACAAATGGCAAATAGATATGGAAAGATCACTTCGCTTCAATACGTTATTCTTTTACCGCACTCCCGCTTTATTGTTTCTGTTATTACTTTTCCCCTTTCTGGTTCAGGCAGCAGAATCAGTATATGAACAACAGATTCAGCAGGCGCGTAACGGTAATTACGCACCTTTTCTGCAATATCTTCAGCGTTATCAGCAGCAACATGCCCTGACGCCTGAGCAGGTTGCGGACTGGTTGCAGGTGGCGTCCTGGGCGGGTCGTGATGACGACGTTATTCAGGTCTGGCTGCGTTATAAGGTCTATATGGCTCTTCCTGCCCGTGGCGTGGCTGCTGCTGCTCAGGCAAGGCGAAACCAAAAGGCGTGGCAACCTGCGTTAATGCTCTGGAAGGAGGCGTGTAACCTTGCACCGGATAACGACGATTATCGCATCGGCTACATCAAAACCCTCGCCGACGCCCGCATGGATACACTGGCTCTGCAGGAAGCCCGGCAACGGGTGGCGGAAAAGCCCTCTCTGGCTCACCTCCAGACGCTCTCTTATGTCTATTCACGCCAGGGGAAAAACCAGGAGCGGCTTTTGGCAGACATCCGCGCGTTGAATAGTGCGCCAGCGGATGACGCCCTTCGTACTGAGTTGATTGATGCGTTAACAGACAACCGGGCCGACACGCCTGCCCTGCGGCTTTCACAAACGGTGACGCTGCCCCCCGCGCAACGTCGCCGCCTGGCACTCAACGCCGCCGCCGAAATGGTACGCCTTGCCGATGTGCCTGCCCGTTCCGAAACAGAGCGTTTGCAGCTCGCGCAAGCGGCGCTGAACCGCTATGACGAACTGCTGTCCCGCTGGCAAAACGAACCTCAGGCTGCGGAGGACGTTATCCGGGCCCGTGTCGATCGGCTTGGCGCGCTTCACGCCCACGGTGATTATCCACAGGTCATCAGGGAATATCAGGCGTTAACGTCGGCTCAGCATCCCGTGCCGACCTGGGCAATTGGCTGGGTTATCTCCGCGTATCTGGAGGAGAAAAATGCCGATGCCGCCCTCTCGCTTCTCAAACGTTATCCAGACTATGCGCCGGATCCGCAGGACGACGATCATGCGCTTTTCTACGCCTGGCTGGATACCGGGCAGTATCAGGCCGCTCGCCAGTATGTTGAGAAGATAACCCGTAACACGCCCTGGACCCGCTACGATTTCGGTTCGCCAACCCCGCAACCCAACGATCAATGGCTCATCGGGCAGTCGCTCACCTTTAACTATTTGCTGATGACCAATGCCCTTCCGCAAGCCGAAAAGCTGGCGCAACGTCTGGCTGCGTCAGCGCCGGGAAATCAGGGATTACAGATTGACTACGCCACCTTACTTCAGGCGCGGGGTCTGCCGCGGGCGGCGGAGCAAAAGCTCAAAATGGCCGAGACGCTGGAGCCATCCAATATCGAGCTCGAACGGCAGCAGGCCTACGTCGCAATGGATCTGCAGGAGTGGCGACAGATGGATTTACTGGCCGATGACGTTATCGCCCGCGCGCCTGTCGACGGGAGCGCCCGACGTCTGGACAGGCTCAGAAACGTCCATCATCTGTCCGAACTGCGTCTGAACGCGGGCAAAGGACTGCACTCTGATAACCCCGTCAGCGGCACACACGATCTGAGCTGGGATGCCACGCTCTACGGTCCGCCCGTCGCGGATAACTGGCGGCTGTTTGGTGGAACCCGATTTGCGCAGGGCAATTTCGACGAAGGCAAAGGCATCAGCCGCCACCTGTTTGCCGGCGTCGAATGGCGGCCTCGCGACCTTCTGGTCGAAGCAGAACTCTCCGGCAACCATTATCACGGTGCAAACAAGCCCGGTGCTCGCCTCTCGGCGGCGTACAGCCTGAGCGATAGCTGGCAGGTGGGTGGAAACCTTGAACGTCTTTCACGCACGACGCCTTTACGGGCACTGCGTAATGGCGTCAGCGCAAACCGGGGAGAAGGCTGGGTTCGCTGGTATCAAAACGAACGCCGTGAGTACCAGTTTAACGCCTCTGCCAGCCACTTTTCCGACCATAACCGCCGCCAGGAGTTCGCCCTTACGGGTAAAGAGCGGCTGTGGCAGACACCCACCCTGACGCTGGATCTCGAACCGGGTATATCAGCGAGTACCAACACCCTGCGGGACACGCTCTATTACAACCCGGAGCGGGACCTCTCCGTAACGGCGGCCCTGTCCGTCGATCATCAGATGTACCGCCATTACGACACGCTCTGGAGCCAGCAGATCGTGTTCGGAGGTGGGGAATACTGGCAGAAAAATCAGCCTGCTGGTGCCATCGCCCTGCTGGGTTACGGGCAGCGCATTCAATGGAACAACGTCATTGATAGCGGCGTGATGCTGAACTGGGACAAGCGCCCTTTCGACGGTAAACGAGAAAGCAATCTCTCCGTCACGTTTGATGCGAATTTACGCTTTTAAGGATGAATATGCTGAACAAACGTTTTTCTGTGAGCCTGATAATTATCGGCTGGTTATGCCTCAGCGCGAGCGTCTGCGCTCAGGCCCTCTCGTTTATGTCCCCCCAGGAACGGCCACAGCCTGAGGCAAGCAAACCCTGGCCAAAAAACCATTTTCTGGTGCTGGCCTACCATGACGTTGAAGATGATGCAGCCGATCAGCGCTACCTGTCCGTTCGTACCAGCGCCCTAAACGAGCAGATCGGCTGGCTTGTGCATCACGGTTATCACGCCATTAGCGTGCAGGATATTCTGGATGCGCATGAGGGCAAAAAAACGCTGCCGCCCAGAGCCTATTTACTCAGTTTTGATGATGGCTACAGCAGTTTCTACACCCGCGTCTGGCCACTCCTTCAGGCCTGGAACGTCCCTGCGCTGTGGGCACCGGTGGGCAGTTGGGTAGATACGCCAGCGAATCAGCAGGTCAATTTCGGCGGACTGATGACGCCCCGCGAGCGCTTTGCAACCTGGGATATGGTGCGGGAGCTAAGCCAGTCTCCGCTGGTTGAGATTGGCTCGCATACCTGGGCTTCGCATTACGGCATACCGGCTAACCCACAGGGAAGCCGTGAACCCGCCATCGCCAACCGCTTTTACGATAAAGCGACGGGGCGTTATGAAACCGATCGGCAGTTCAACCAGCGGATCGCTGATGACGTGCGCAAAGTTACCGACAAAATTACCCGGGTGACAGGAAAAGCGCCCCGCGCCTGGGTCTGGCCCTATGGCGCCGCGAACGGCACATCGCTCGCCATCGCCAGAAAGCAGGGTTATCAACTGGCCTTTACCCTTGAGGATGGGCTGGCGGATGTGCGCGATCTCGGCAATATTCCGCGTCTTTTGATTTCCGGAAATCCCTCGCTCAAATCCTTTGCCAGCACGGTCAGCCAGATTCAGGAGGCCGATCCCGTGCGCGTCATGCACGTCGATCTCGATTATGTCTACGATCCCGATCCGGCCCAGCAAACCAACAACATCAACAAACTTGTCCAGCGGGTTTACGACATGAAAATCAGTCATGTTTTCCTGCAGGCGTTTTCCGATCCGCTGGGCGATGGCACGATCAAAGCGCTCTACTTCCCTAACAGCCGGCTTCCGGTGCGCGCCGATCTGTTTAATTTTGTCGCCTGGCAGCTGCAAACCCGCGCAGGCGTAAAAGTCTATGCGTGGATGCCGGTGCTCTCTTTCGATCTCTCACCCGCACTCCCGCGGGTACAGCGCTGGGATCGTCAAACGGGCCAATTGCACGAGGCTACCGACCCCTACATCCGCCTCTCCCCGTGGAACCCCGAGGTTCGTCAGCAGGTCACGGAAATCTATGAAGATCTTGCCCGCTACGCCAGCTTCAATGGGATCTTATTTCACGACGATGCGGTGCTGACAGACTTTGAAGATGCCGGCCCGGATGCCCTACGCGCCTGGAATAACCGCAGCATCGCCGCGATGCAACACGATCCGGCCGCCCTTCATGCCTGGAGTCGCTTTAAAAGTCAGACGCTCATCGGCTTTACCCGCAGCCTTAGCCAGGCGGTGAAAAACATACGCGGCCCGCAGATTAAAACCGCGCGGAATATGTTCGCCCTGCCCATCCTGCAGCCCGAGAGCGAGGCGTGGTTTGCACAAAATCTGGATGATTTTCTGATGACCTACGACTGGACGGTTCCGATGGCTATGCCGCTGATGGAATCCGTTCCGGCCGAGGAAAGCGATGCCTGGCTCACGCGGTTGATCGCCGCCGTTGCCGCACGGCCCGGTGCGCTCAATAAAACCATTTTCGAGCTACAGGCCCGGGACTGGGAGCAGAAACCTCAACGTGCCGTGCCCGACACACGTCTGGCGCAGTGGATGCGCGTACTCCAGCTGAACGGCATCAAAAATTATGGTTACTACCCCGACGATTTCATCAACAACCAACCTGATATTTCACGCATCAGGCCTGAATTTTCTTCGTACTGGTACCCTGACAATGACTGATCGCATTATCGCATTCTCTATTTTATGCCTGGTATTCGGGTTGCCTCTGGGCGTGGCTGCCCTCTTTACCGGAGAACTGATTCTGGATTTTGTCTTCTTCTGGCCACTGTTCATGTCCGTGCTCTGGATAACCGGGGGGCTCTATTTCTGGTTTCAGCTTGAACGGCACTGGTCATGGGATAAGCAGACGCCTGCTCCGACGTTAGACGGCGATCCGTTAATTTCAATCCTGATCCCGTGTTTCAACGAGGAAAGAAATGCCCGGGAGACCATTAGCGCCGCGCTGGATCAGCGCTACCCCAATATCGAAGTTATCGCGATCAACGATGGTTCTTCTGACAACACCGCAGAGGTGCTGCAGCAGCTGGCGCAGGAACAGCCGCGCCTGCGCGTCATTCACCTCGCAGAAAACCAGGGGAAGGCGGTGGCGCTTAAGGCTGGTGCGGCGGCGGCGCGCGGCGATCTGCTGGTCTGTATTGATGGCGACGCCCTGCTCGATCGTGATACCGCAGCCTATCTGGTAGAGCCGCTGATTAAGTATCCCCACGTCGGGGCCGTCACCGGGAATCCGCGTATTCGCACACGATCAACGCTGATTGGCCGTATTCAGGTAGGCGAGTTCTCATCGATTATTGGTCTCATCAAACGGACGCAGCGGATCTACGGCAGGGTCTTTACCGTCTCCGGGGTTATTGCGGCCTTTCGCCGACAGGCGCTGGCAGATGTGGGGTACTGGAGCCCGGATATGATCACCGAAGATATCGACATCAGCTGGAAGCTTCAGCTTCGACACTGGGATATCTTTTTTGAGCCGCGGGCGCTGTGCTGGATCCTGATGCCAGAGACGTTAAAAGGTCTGTGGAAACAGCGTTTACGCTGGGCGCAGGGCGGTGCAGAGGTCTTTCTGGTTAACCTTCGCAAGATCGTGTGCTGGGAACATCATCGCATGTGGCCGCTGTTTTTAGAGTACGCGCTGTCAACGCTGTGGGCATTCGCCTATGCGGTGACCGTGTTGCTGTTCATTGTCAGCCATATCATTACGTTACCCACAAACCTGACCGTCGAGAGTCTGTTTCCTCCTGAATTTACCGGGTTGCTTCTGGGGGTCATGTGTCTGATGCAATTCCTCGTCAGTTTGTATATCGAGCGACGCTATGAAAGAAACGTGGCGAGTTCGCTTTTCTGGGTGATCTGGTTCCCGATGGTGTACTGGATGATTGGTCTGTTCACCACCCTCGTCGCCTTTCCAAAAGTCATGCTTAAACGCCAGCGTGCACGTGCGCGCTGGATCAGTCCGGACCGGGGAAAAGGAAGCATTCAATGAACGAAAATACGCTAATTCTGACTGAACATCGGCTATTGCCCCGTCTTTTTGATGCGGTGCTGACGCTGCTGGCATGGGGAGGTTTTCTGTTTTTCCTCTATGCCAATCTGTGGATGCAGGTAACCGAGGAGAGCAACTACCGCTGGGGCATTATTATTGCCTCGTTTAATACGGTGCTGATCTATTTGCTGATCGCCGCGCTTAACGGCTGGTTGCTCATTCTGTGGTATCAGTACAATCGCCGTCGCGCTCAGGTAAGGCGGCGGCGTCCCGATGCCTGGCGTCACGATGAGCTGGCGAGAAGCTTTAACGTTCCCCCACAAATCATTTCAGAGATGAGTCAGTACAATTTGCTGACGGTCTATCATGACCAGATCGGCCGCATCATTGACCTGAAGATAAGTCAGCAGCACGACGAGCATCCCTGAGCCGCCAGAAAACGAAAAACACCCGCAAGGAACACTTGCGGGTGTTTGTTGACAGCCGGAACAGCTTACTTGTCTTTCACCACAATCAACGGTTCGATGTCGCTCTCTTTCTTCACCACCAGCGAATCATCCCCGCGCAGGCAGGTGCCGCCGTAGTTACCGCCCACGGTAAACGTACAGACCTGGATATGCTTGCCATCCACCTTCGGCAGGCACCACAGCTGCTGGTAGATATTTTTGCGATCGACAAACTTGCCGCTCGACTTGTCCAGCACTTCATCCCCGGCGCTAATCAGATCGATATTGCTGCCGCAGCGTCCGGCAATCGGTTTGATGGCGTAACCGGTCTGTTTCAGCAGGTCGTTAACCTCGAAATCGGTATCGAGCAGATAACGGTGATTCGGGAACAGCTGCCAGAGCACCGGGAGGATCGCCTTGTTGCCGGGAATAACCGTCCACAGCGGTTCGAACACCAACACTTCCGGACGCAGCAGGACGTCAATCAGCCGTACGTCACCTGCCGGATGCCCGGTGCGGATCGGCACGGCGGCGTATTCGGTTTCGCTCACCTCGCGGATCTGCTCTATCGCCGTCTCCCACGCCCAGGTTTTCCACACGCAGTTAACGTGACGGCCTTCATCGTCAATCAGTTGCCCGGCTGCATCCCAGCTGAGAGCGTTAAGCCCATGCAGAATTTTGGTTTCAAACCCGGCCTGCAGCAGAGAGCGCTGAATAAAGAGCGCGTGATAATCCTCTTCGACGTCATTGTCCTGCATGATGTGCACGAACGGACGCGCATGGCTGTGCTTCCACGCGCCGGTAAGTTCTTCCAGCAAACCTTCCGCCGGATTGTGGCCGTTACCGCGGTAACCGTTCTTCACCCACTCTTCGAGGATTAATCCCCCTTCCGTGTGGCAGGAGGCGGAATCGGCGTTGTACTCATAAACCTTGATGCCACGCTCATCCATACAGAAATCCATACGACCGGTGATCATATGGTGACGACGCCACTGCCATGAGAGGCGCAGACGCGGCCAGAGGATTTTAGGGATGTCAAAAAGCGCCAGTAAGTTATCGTCCTTCAGCACTTTGTCGGTCGCGTGCAGGTACATCAGGTGCAGTTCATTGGTCGCTTTGATCAGCTCCTGCTCGGCACTTTCGGTAATGGTAAAATACT
The DNA here is from genome assembly GCF_003010695.1 of Enterobacter cloacae complex sp. FDA-CDC-AR_0132. Classification (NCBI taxonomy): domain Bacteria; kingdom Pseudomonadati; phylum Pseudomonadota; class Gammaproteobacteria; order Enterobacterales; family Enterobacteriaceae; genus Enterobacter; species Enterobacter cloacae complex sp. FDA-CDC-AR_0132. Next base: position 864,001 of record NZ_CP027618.1, read on the forward strand.
GGCAGGGATCTTTATTGATAAAGTGGCCGTTTGCGCGGACATACGCCTGCTGCAGGGCATCGTTTTCGTTGAGCCATTTCCCGTCAAACTGACGTTTATTCTTCAGCCGCGCACCGCTGATTTTCAGCAGTTCACCGTCGAGTTCCGGCTGCGGGATGCTGTGCTCCGTGTCGTTCGTCTGGATCATCCAGCCGAGAATTTCGGTATCGTTAAAGGTGTCATGTAGCGTGTAAGTACCGTTCTCAACGGTCATTCGCAGCTCGCGCGTCCACTGCTGCCCGAGCGGGAGCGGGGAGTGAATAACGTTCTGCTCGGCAATGCGCACCTTATCGTCTAACAGTTGCGCGATCACGGCAACGTGGCCGGTCTCATGAAACTCCCCGCCCTTTTGCCAGATAAGCAACGCCCCGGCCTGCGGCGCGCGTTTCGACCCATTGGCAAAGGCCTGAAGCGGCAGGATGTTATCGTTCACGACCTGGCGCAAAAAGCGCAGAGAGAAGATCTCCCACGCCATACCGACGTCGGTGAAAACACATCCATAATTGAGGAACAGAAAACGGCGGGCGAACTCAACACACTGCCACTTGTGGCCCATGTATTCATTGCCAATATAGCTGCGAAAATCCGCGTCTTCCGGATAACGACGCGGATCGAGACTGCCGTAGTTTGAAGAGTAAATCGCCACGCCACCCGGCGCATAACCTAATAACGTCCCGAATGGCGCGTCACTGCTTAACTTTCCTTTACGCATGTATCCAACCTAAGACGGGCAGGCGGCAATGTTGAAAGGGTTGTCGTCGTCTGCACGTTGTAATTAACCTGACAGAGGTGGGATTTATCATACACCCGTTCCGCTGTCTGTGTAGTGTGGCGCGAAGGGGAAATGTATTGCGCTCAGTTCGCTAAACCCTCCCATGAACTCCTGCTACACTCCCTCAACACATCACAAAAAAGGCAGGCCAACATGTCAGACGAAAATACCTATCAGCCACCCAAAGTGTGGGAATGGAAAAAGAACGGCGGCGGCGCGTTCGCCAATATTAACCGTCCGATCTCCGGTGCGACGCATGAGAAAGAGTTACCCGTGGGTTCGCATCCGCTGCAGCTCTATTCTCTGGGCACACCAAACGGGCAGAAAGTGACCATCATGCTGGAAGAGCTTCTGGCGCTTGGCGTGACGGGTGCCGAGTACGATGCATGGTTGATTCGCATTGGTGAAGGCGACCAGTTCTCCAGCGGCTTTGTTGAAGTGAACCCGAACTCGAAAATTCCGGCGCTGCGTGACCACTCCACGACACCGCCCACGCGCGTATTTGAATCCGGCAGCATCCTGCTCTATCTGGCAGAGAAGTTCGGCCATTTCCTGCCAAAAGATCCGGCGGGACGTACGGAAACCCTGAACTGGCTGTTCTGGCTGCAGGGCGCGGCCCCGTTCCTCGGCGGCGGTTTCGGCCACTTCTATAACTACGCACCGGTGAAGATTGAGTACGCGATTGACCGCTTCACGATGGAAGCCAAACGCCTGTTCGACGTGCTGGATAAACAGCTGGCGCGTAGCCGCTACGTGGCCGGTGAAGAGTACACCATCGCCGATATGGCGGTCTGGCCGTGGTTCGGCTGCGTGGCGCTGGGTAGCGTGTATAACGCCGCCGAGTTCCTCGACGCTGAGAAGTACACCAACGTTCAGCGCTGGGCGAAAGATGTGGCACACCGCCCTGCCGTGAAGCGCGGGCGTATCGTTAACCGCACCAGCGGCGAGCTCAACGAGCAGCTCCACGAACGCCACGCGGCGAGCGACTTCGAGACCAATACGGAAGACAAGCGTCAGGCGTAATTCTCTGCCGGGCGGACCACCGCCCGGCAACAGGGATCCCTGCCAGGGGCATGATTTGCTTAAGGGTTGAGCCGGTATTACTGGCACTATGCGGACGTTTTTCTCAGGTCAGATGACGAGAAAAGCGGACTCAACCGACAGCAGTCACAAAGGATTTGTTATGAAATTGATGAAAACAGCGCTGATTATCAGCACCCTGATCTTTTCCACTTCTGGTATGGCGATAGATAAAACCGCCGCCGGTGCAGTGGCCGGTGCAGCAATTGGCGCAGCCACGGGCAAAGATTTGAAATCCACGGTAGGCGGTGCGGTCGTTGGCGCGGGTACCGGTGCGATGTTCAAAAACGGCGACAAAGGTAAAGCTGCGCGTAAAGGCGGCGCGGTGGGCGCCGTGGTGGGCGCAGGTGCTGCAGCGGTAACAGGCAACAGCGTACTGAAAGGGGCCGCCGTCGGTGCCGGCTCTGGCGCACTGATTGGTGAAGCCACCCACTGATAAGCGGCGGGCGGCGCTCCGTTTGGCTCGCCTGCATTTAATCGAAAAAAAGGCCGCACACGGCGGCCTTTTAGCAGTGTTTATGCCGAGAGGCGGAATTTCTGCACCGACCGCTGGAGCTCTTCGGTCTGACGTTCAAGCGCGGAGGCCGCTGCCGAGACCTCTTCCACAAGCGAGGCGTTTTGCTGTGTCACGCCATCCATTTGCGTGATAGCAATACCCACCTGCGAAATCCCCTTACTTTGCTCCTCAGAGGCAGACGCGATTTGCTTCATGATGGTCGTCACTTCCGTCACATCACGCAAAATGGCATCCATGGTGGTGCCCGTGTCGCCCACCAGCTTTGCGCCCTGCTCTACGCGGGAAACGGAATCGGTAATCAATCCCTCAATTTCTTTTGCCGCGTTGGCGCTGCGGCTTGCCAGGTTACGCACCTCGCCGGCCACGACGGCAAACCCACGTCCCTGCTCGCCCGCGCGCGCCGCTTCCACGGCAGCGTTGAGCGCCAGGATATTGGTCTGGAAGGCAATGCTGTTGATCACATTGGTGATTTCAGCAATCTTCTTCGAGCTCTCAGAAATACCGCTCATGGTGGTCACCACCTCTTCCACCAGCGAGCCGCCGCGGCTGGCCGTTGTTGACGCCACATCCGCCAGCTGGCTGGCCTGACGCGCACTTTCCGCGTTCAGCTTCACGGTGGCGGTCAGCTGTTCCATGCTGGCCGCCGTCTCTTCCAGTGCGGCGGCCTGCTCTTCGGTACGGGACGAGAGATCGTTATTACCGCTGGAGATCTCCGTCGCGCCGCGCCAGATATTCTCGCTGCCGGAGCGAATAGAGCTCACCGCTTCTCGCAGGCTATCCTGCATCGCGCTCAGCAGAGGAACCAGTTGACCCACGCAGTTGCGACCGAACGGTTCAATCGGTTGACTGAGATCGCCCTGGGCAATCTGGCGGAACTGCTGGCGAATGCGAGCCAGCGGTTTTACCAGCATCGCCACCAGGTAACGGTCGGTGAAGAGCAGTATTAACAGGCCAATAATCGTGGCGGTGATAATCACCGTGCGGGTCATGCTAGTCAGGCTGTCCACGACCACTCGGGTGCTGTCGAGTGCCCGGGCGGCCGCGTTGTTAAAGTTCTCCGCAGCAGCACCAAACGCACGACTCAGTGGAGGGGTGATGTTATTCGCCTGCTGACGGTAGCCCTCCAGAGAGGACTGCTTCGCCTGCTGCATTTGCGGCGTTACGCCCTGCTCAAGCAAAGCCTGCCAGCTACCGATCACCTGAGCTGAAACTTGCTCATCCATCGGTCCTGGTGAGATTGCCTTCATCTCAGCCAGTTTCTTCCCCATATTGTCCAGCGCCTGCTGGGCAGGGGCCAGGTCCGGTGTGCCGCCCGCGGCTTTCACTTCCATCGCGCGACTCAACCGGGTTACAAAGCGAAAATACTGATCGTTACCCTGACTGAGTATGGTCATCTGTTTGACCAGCTGGCGATCCACCTCATTGCCCTCTGATACCCGTGACAGAGACCAGGTGCTGTAAAGCCCCACGCCCGCCCACATTAAACAAAAGATCCCGAGAATCGTCAGCATGACGAAACGGATCGTGAAATTACGCAACATATTCATAAGTCTTCCTTGCCGTGAGGGTGAATTCGCCCAGAGGCGAGTCTTACCCTCGTTATCGGCAGGAATGAGCAAATTCATCACCTTTCACGCATTATTTTTATTAAAATTTTTACTGCCCCTGCATTCATTCAGAAAAAAGAGACATTTTCGAAGGGGAAAATTACCCTGCTAAGAATGTGTTTTACTTTGTCAGTGGATAAATAAATGTAAAACTGCAGCGCATTAAATTAACGGCCATACCTCCTGAGGAGTACATCATCAACAGGTAGCGTCAATCAATAGCGCTCCCCTTTCGCGAAAAGCCGCTTAATTTGCAGGGTAACTATTCAGTTTTATTTATCACACAAATATATTAACACCTAATTATCAGATTTCCTGATTTAAACACCCCAATAAATTACCTCCCCATTTTTTAAATTTCATTACATCCTTTACTTATGAGAAATTCCTTAAATTAAATAAATTCCTTTACAAGGATGTCGACGATTTTTTATTAACGGAGTTTCAGATGCGTAAATTTATGAACCGCACATTGCTTTCGCAGTGTGTCTTAATGGCTTTAACCTCTTTCGGTACCCAGGCAGCAATGACGGCAGCGACACCGTGTGAGGATGGCGTGACGACGCAAACCTGTGGATTAACGAAATATACCGATGACAGCTTTTATCAAAATCCCGGTGTGACAAATGCGGTTATGGCCGACGCCACGGCGAATAATATTTTCATGGATGGTCATCGAGGTGATGGCGACACGCAGTCATTAACGGTATCCGGAACGGATATGTCAGGCCACTATATCCAGGGAAGCAACGGCGATACCGCGAATATCACCCTGAATAACGGCGCTACGGCCGATATGATTGAAGTCGGTAGCGGAGGCGCGACCACCAATACCACCGTGACGGTTGATGGCGCGACGCTGAACGGTGAAAACAGCACAGGCAATTACCAGCGTGATAAAACCTATATGATGGGCTCAGCGATTTATCTCGATCCACTGGATAAAGGCTACCACACCGTCAATATTGAGAACGGGAGCGCGCTGCACGGCAGCATTGTAAGCGCCGGTGCTGGCGAACAGGATATTACCCTCAGCAACAGTACAATGGATAAGGGCGGTATTTATGCAGGAAGCGATCAATCAAATACCCGCATTACGCTGACCGGAGCCACCGTCGATGCCTCGCAGAGTGAAATCGCGCAGAACATGGATCATTTGGCCGAAACACTCAGCGCGTATAAGCCGTTCAGTGACATCAACCTGGATGGCGTGGGCGATCTTGCCATCGCTATGTACGGCACCCAGGCCGATTCCCTGGCCCTGAATAACAGTACCGTCACTGGCGATATTGGCGTTATTAATGAAAAGGGGTCGACATCACTTACGTTTACTAATAAGAGCGTCGTGAATGGCAATATTACCCTGAACGGCAGTTCAGCGAATTCTGTTCTGGTGGATAACAGCACCATTAATGGTGCGGTAAATACCGGTCAAAACAGCGGCAATACCACCATCACGCTGCAAAACAATGCCACCGTAAATGGTGATATTACAACCGGTGCGGGCGATGATACGGTCGTGCTGACCAATAATTCTCATGTTAACGGCAATGTTGATGGCGGTGACGGTAGCGACACGCTGTCGATGGATGCCGGCAGTTCTGTTTCTGGTGAAATTAGTCAGTTCGAGACGGTGAACACGACCAGCAATAACAGCATCGCCATTGATAAAATTAACGATGCCACCAGCTGGAGTTTGCAAAATGGCTCAACGCTTGTCGCTACTACCACCGGCAGTAATGCGATGGTAAATATGAGCACCGACAGCTTTGTTGATTTCGGCAATATCACCGGGGTTAATAACGCCGTTGTCGTCAACAGCATTACTCCCTCGGCACAAAATCAGCAGAACGTGATTCTGGGTACGTTCACCACTTCAGGCACCAGCACCCCGCAAAATTATGCGGCGGCCACCTTCACAAATGGCCAACAGAATGTTGAAAACCGTAGCGGCGCTTATAACTATGACAACAGTCTGAATATTGTGGCCGCAGATACCGCGCCGCAGACACGCCTTACCGCCGATAATACGCAGTCGTGGAATATCGAATTTAACAGCCAGAAGGGCAGCCTCGCGAGCGACGTTCAGGGCCTTGTTGCCGGTCTGGACGCTGCCGAGCAGGCCGGACATCAGGTGGCTGATGATATCAGCAACCATATGAATCAGGTGCATCTGGCTAACCTGCTCGGCAAGCAGGAGGAAGGTGCGCAGGTCTGGGGTGATTTCCTCTATCAGAATGGCAATTTCAGCAATGATGTTGACTATAAGAGCATCACCCAGGGCGCTCAGGGTGGCGTGGACTGGACGGCGCATCTGGACAATGGTGATAGCGTCACTGGCGGTATTGCACTGGCATGGACACGCAGCCGCGTGCAGGATACCCATGACGGCGCTGATAGCTTTAATGACAGCGTCTACGGTAATTACTACAGCCTGTACGGTGGCTGGCAGCAGGCGCTTAACGGCAGAACATGGGGTATGTTTGCCGACGGTAGCTTCAGCTATGGCGATATGCGGTACACCCTGTCTGCGAATAACGTGACGGGGAATACCAGCGGCATGACCGAAGCACTGCACGGTTCGACGGATGGCACCCTGTATATGGCGCAGGCGCGTACCGGTGTGAACGTGTTGCTGCCAGGTGAAACCCTGCTGCAACCTTACGCCACCTTAGGCTGGGATCAAACCAAAGCAAACGGCTTCTCCGACAGTGAAGTGACCTTCGCCGACAGTCAGGTCTCTTCCTGGAACAGTGGGGTCGGGTTGAGACTCACCACAACGCTTCGCGATCTGAACAAGAACGTGCAGATGATGCCGTGGATCGACGCACGCTTCCAGAAAGAGTTCAGCGACGATACTGATATTCAGGCGGCGGATTACCACACCACCTCCGGCCATAACAACACGATGGGGATCTTCGGAGCAGGCATCAATGCAACCATCGCGCATAACTTCACGCTCAATACCGGGGTGTATGTCGGCACCGGTGACGTGGACAACGATGCCAGCGTGCAGGCGGGGATGAGCTACAGCTTCTGACGAGTGAACGCCCGGTCAGTCTGATGCTGCCGGGCTTTAATCATTCAGGGTGATCAGGCATGTCATCGCTTATCAACAGGATTTGTGATTTGATAAGCACAGAATGAAAACGTTGTTTCGAAAATTCATCGACAAGAAAGGAGACATCATGTCCTGGCACCCTTACCCCGCCCGCTACGAAAATATGCAGTACCGCTACTGCGGAAAAAGCGGCCTGCGCCTGCCGGCGCTGTCGCTTGGTCTGTGGCATAGTTTCGGCCATGTACAGCCTCTCGACTCTCAGCGGGTGCTGTTGCATAAAGCCTTCGACCTCGGCATTACCCATTTCGATCTTGCCAACAACTACGGCCCGCCGGCGGGAAGCGCGGAAGAAAACATGGGTCGTCTGCTGCGGGAAGATTTTGCCGCGTATCGCGATGAACTGATCATCTCAACCAAAGCAGGCTATGACATGTGGCCGGGGCCGTATGGGTCGGGCGGGTCGCGCAAATACCTGCTCGCCAGCCTCGATCAGAGCCTCAAGCGCATGGGGCTGGAGTATGTGGATATTTTCTATTCTCACCGCGTAGACGAAAATACGCCGATGGAAGAGACCGCCGCTGCGCTGGCCCAGGCCGTGCAGAGCGGTAAAGCGCTGTATGTCGGTATCTCTTCCTACTCCACGGAGCGCACCCAGAAAATGGCGGACCTGTTACGTGAGTGGAAGATCCCGCTGCTTATCCACCAGCCATCTTACAACCTGCTCAACCGCTGGGTCGATCACACCGGCCTGCTGGATACGCTTGAGAAAAACGGGGCGGGTTGCATTGCGTTTACGCCGCTGGCGCAGGGTCTGCTGACTGGAAAATACCTGAACGGTATTCCTGAAGATTCTCGTATGCAGCGTGAAGGCAAGAAGGTGCGCGGTCTGACGGAAAACATGCTGACTGAAGCCAACCTGAACAGCCTGCGTTTACTGAATGAGATGGCACAGGCCCGTGGTCAGACGATGGCGCAAATGGCACTGAGCTGGCTGCTGAAGGATGAACGCGTGACATCCGTACTGATTGGTGCGAGCCGTCCGGAGCAGATCGAAGAGAACGTGCAGGCCCTGAATAACCTGCACTTTAGCGACGATGAGCTGAAAAGGATTGACCAGCATGTTGCGGATGGGGAATTGAATTTGTGGCAGGCATCGTCGGATAAATAGCGCGGTCTGTCGCGCTCACGCCCCCCTCTCCCCTGGGAAGAGGGGGGGAAATTACTTCTTACTGATCTTATCCAGATACCCCATCACGAACGCAGACAGCACAAACGTCAAATGGATAATCACATACCACATCAGTTTGTTGTCCGGGACATTCTTGGCGTCCATGAATACGCGTAACAGGTGGATAGATGAGATCGCCACAATCGACGCGGCCACTTTATTCTTCAGCGACGAGGCATCCATTTTGCCCAGCCAGTTGAGCTTCTCTTTGCGCTCGTCGATATCGAGCTGAGAGACAAAGTTCTCATAGCCGGAGAACATCACCATCACCAGTAATCCGCCCACCAGCGTCATATCCACCAGCGAGAGCAAAACCAGAATCAAATCTGCTTCGGCAATGGAAAAGATGTTCGGCAGAACATGCAAGATTTCCTGGAAAAACTTAATCGTCAGCGCAATCAGCGCCAGCGAAAGGCCAAAATAGACGGGTGCCAGTATCCAGCGAGAGGCGTACATCGCGTTTTCAAAGAAGCGTTCCATAAAGTCCTGTCTGCAAACGAAACCAGCGCCCAGTATATCTCAACGGCGCTGACTGTTTGCAACAACTCACTCATTGTACGTTCAGACATTGTCAGGATTAACGTCCGGGCGCGCGTACTCCGGCCAGACCAGCACCACCAGTTCCGGATACGCCTCCAGGCTGAACTCACGAAAACACTGGCGCAGGTTTAATACGTCCAGATCGGAACAGGAGACCTTCTCACCGTTAAGGCAACGCTTTTTGATATTGTCATAATATTTATACACCGCGGAATTCAGGTCGCTGCAGCGGCGCTGCGCTTCAAACAACCCAGGCGTGTCATTAATTTCCGACATTTTCATTCGCTTAATTGTCGCGTGCAAAAAGTCGATATATTCATGGTTCACCCGCCAGTACCAAACCGGTGTAACCGAGTTCATCAATACGGAGAAATGGTCTTCGCCTTCCTCTTTTGTCATCAGTTCAGGTAGCGGAGGTTCACTGGCGTCTTTCGACACTTGCGTTTTATTGAACTCCTGCATCAATAAAAGAACACCAGCGGTCAGTAATAGTAATGTGATGACCGTAAAAAAAATGCTGTTCATGGGTAGGCTCCATTTTTTTTGATTTTAAAATTGCCTCATGATATTGTCAACGAATCTCACGCCTTTACCAACCCCACCCTGCTGTAATTAAAGGAAATTAAAATGCTGCCCGACTACCTCGTCCCGGCTAAGTACCACATTGCGCCTGTGGAACAGCAAACGACGGAAGCAGAAAAAGAGGCTAATTTCACTCAGGGGAAAAGAAAGCTCTCTGATTACGAGTCTGACATATTAATAGGCGTTTCTCGCACCGGTAAATCCCGTAATATGTTACTGGAAGAGCACGACCGTCATATAAAGGACCGGTTATTTCGCGCCGTTAAAATAGAAGCCTTTGTCCACCTGCTGAATGACCTGCAGGCCGAAGGTGAAATAGATGCTCAGAAACTAAGTCAAATAATCGCGGAAAAAACCAAAGAAATAAACGAAGCCGGCAATGAAATTTGGCTTAATCTAATTACGCGTGAAACGAACAACCCTATTTTTTATAAGCTGGGGGAAGAGTAACGTGAAAGAAATTAAAGATAACGACGTTTATTTGGCTTTAGATAACAAAAAAAGTGATGAATTTATCTTAAAGCAAAATCTCGATGCACTGCGAAACACAAAAAATGCCGAGATGACGCGAATAACTCAGGACCTGGTATCGATCCCGGCGACGCTGGTACGCCTGAAATGGCATAATCGCCGCGAGATTTATCCTCTGCAGGTGAAGGAAGAGATATACGGCGCGGTGATGAATACCCTCATCGAACAGCGGCCAGAGCTGAAAGAGAAGCTTCTCGGGCGTCTGGAGGCCAATTATCAGTATCTGCTCGCCAGAGAAGTGGCCACCCTGCGCCTGACGCGCAAACTGTCCGACGGCGAGTACCGCACGTCAAACGTCACCTGCGTTGCGCTTGATGAAGACGCGCTGGCGTCCCACGCGCCTGCGCCTGCGCCCACTGAGACAAAAAACTGATCGCCCGACACGCATAAAAAAAGCCGGCTTTCGCCAGCTTCTTTGTTATTTCGCGGCCGCTTTCTCTTCGCCGACCAGCCCAATCTTGAGATAACCCGCCTGATGCAGCGTGTCCATTACCTTCATCATGGTTTCGTAATCGACGGTTTTATCCGCACGGAAGAAGACCGTGGTGTCTTTCTTGCCGCCGGTGAGCTGATCCAGCGCCGGGATAACAGACTGATCCGTCACCGGGTCGTTGCCGAGGAACATCGATTTATCCGCTTTCACCGACAAATAGACAGGTTTCTCAGGACGCGGCTGCGGCTGGCTGGAAGAGGCTGGCAGATTCACCTTCACGTCGACCGTCGCCAGCGGCGCAGCCACCATGAAGATAATCAGCAGAACCAGCATGACGTCGATAAACGGCGTCACGTTGATTTCATGCATTTCGCCGTTATCGTCCAGATTTTCGTTAAGACGCATCGCCATACAATCAACCTACGCGCAGTTTAGACGCCGCATGCACCGGTTTAACGGAGCTGGCATTGAGGTCAAGATCGCGGCTTTGCAGCAGCAGCACCTGCGCGGCGACGTCACCGAGCGCGGCTTTATAGTTGCCAATCATACGCGCGAAGATGTTATAGATGACGACCGCAGGAATGGCCGCGACCAGACCGATTGCGGTCGCCAGCAGCGCTTCGGCAATCCCTGGCGCAACCACCGCCAGGTTGGTGGTCTGCGTCTGCGCAATGCCGATAAAGCTGTTCATGATGCCCCAGACCGTACCGAACAGACCGATGAACGGTGAGATCGCCCCGATAGTGGCCAGATAACCGTTACCGCGGCCCATATGGCGGCCAACGGCAGCAACGCGACGCTCCAGGCGGAAGCCGGTACGTTCTTTAATGCCTTCGTTATCTTCACTGCCTGCGGAGAGTTCCAGCTCGTTCTGTGCTTCGTTGACTAACAGGGTGGTCAGGCTTTTTCCATGGAAGGATGAGGTCATGTCTAAGGCCTGATCCAGGGAGCGGGCTTCAGCCAGTTGCTGTTGCTCCCGCTTGAGGCGACGCTTCTGCGACAGCAGTTCGACGCTCTTACTGAAGAAGATAGCCCAGGTGATCACGGACGCCAGAACCAGGCCGATCATCACAATCTTAACCACGATGTCAGCATGATGATACATGCCCCAGACGGAGAGATCCGTCTGCATCAAATTATTACCCACTCTGTATCTCCAGGACGCAAATCACAAAATCTGACCGTAATAATATCAAAACGTCGTCGAATTGATAGTAGTTCTCATTAGTATTTACATACTGCCGTAATTTTCGTTCACTTTCCTTGCGCTTACGCAGTAAAAATTTCTTATGCGTATTTTTGCTAATATTTTCTGCTTATTCGATAAGCCCCCGGGTGCAGATTTTTACAATCGTGGTAGTCTGGACGTCCAGACGTATAAAAACAGGGTTAGCGAACATGACAAAGAAGCATCTTGATACCACGCTGGTACAGGCAGGACGCAGCAAAAAATACACTCAGGGATCGGTCAACAGCGTGATTCAACGCGCCTCCTCACTGGTATTTGATACCGTCGAGGATAAAAAAATCGCCACGCGCAACCGCGCCAAAGGCGGGCTGTTCTATGGCCGTCGTGGCACGCTAACCCATTTTTCACTTCAGGAAGCCATGTGCGAACTGGAAGGCGGCGTGGGCTGCGCCCTGTTCCCCTGTGGTGCGGCGGCAGTCGCCAATACCATTCTGGCGTTTGTGGAACAGGGCGACCATATCCTGATGACCAATACCGCTTATGAACCAAGCCAGGATTTTTGCACCAAAATCCTCAGCAAGCTCGGCGTGACCACCGGCTGGTTCGATCCGCTGATTGGCGTAGGTATCGCTGAACTTATCCAGCCGAACACGCGCATTGTGTTTCTGGAATCCCCAGGCTCTATCACCATGGAAGTGCACGACGTCCCGGCTATTGTGAAAACAGTGCGCAGCAAAGCCCCCGAGGCAATCATCATGATCGACAACACCTGGGCGGCGGGCGTGCTGTTCAGGGCGCTGGAATTCGACATTGATATCTCTATTCAGGCCGCGACCAAATATCTGATTGGCCACTCTGATGGCATGATCGGTACTGCGGTATCCAACGCGCGCTGCTGGGATCAACTTCGGGAGAATGCCTACCTGATGGGCCAGATGGTGGATGCGGATACGGCCTACATGACCAGCCGCGGTATCCGTACGCTGGGGGTGCGCCTGCGTCAGCACCATGAAAGCAGTCTGAAGGTGGCCGAATGGCTGGCCCGGCAGCCGCAGGTCGAGCGCGTTAATCATCCGGCGCTTCCGGGCAGCAAAGGCCATGAATTCTGGCAACGTGACTTTACGGGCAGTAGCGGGTTGTTCTCATTTGTTCTTAAAAAACGGCTCAGTAACGACGAACTGGCGAACTACCTGGATCATTTTACCCTTTTCAGCATGGCTTACTCCTGGGGCGGGTTTGAATCCCTGATCCTGCCTAACCAGCCGGAGCAAATTGCGGCCCTGCGCCCCGGTGGAGAAGTGGATTTCAGCGGCACGCTGATCCGACTGCATATTGGTTTAGAAGATGTTGACGATTTAATTGCGGATTTAGCGGCAGGGTTTGAACGTATCGTGTAGAGTGCATGCTGAAAATGTACTCCCTGGACGCTTTTGTGAACACTGCCACCAGAAAAGTCTGCATTAGTTGCGCCCGCGATCAAACCCCACGGGCGAATTAGGGAGTACAATAGCGCTATATCTGCATCTGCTGTTCCACAGGAAAGTCCATGGCTGTTATTCAAGATATTATTGCGGCGCTCTGGCAACACGATTTTGCCGCGCTGGCGGACCCTCACGTTGTAGGTATCGTCTATTTCGTGATGTTCGCAACCCTGTTTCTGGAAAATGGATTACTGCCAGCCTCATTTTTACCCGGTGACAGCCTGCTTTTACTGGCCGGGGCGTTAATCGGTAAAGGCGTCATGGACTTCACGCCGACGATGGTCATACTTACCTCCGCTGCCAGCCTCGGTTGCTGGCTGAGCTATCTGCAGGGCCGCTGGCTCGGCAATACGCGCGTCGTGAAAGGCTGGCTGGCGCAGTTACCGCATAAATATCATCAACGTGCGACCTGCATGTTTGACCGCCACGGTCTGCTGGCGCTGCTGGCCGGGCGTTTTCTGGCGTTTGTTCGCACGCTGCTGCCGACCATGGCAGGCATTTCCGGGCTGTCAAACCGCCGCTTCCAGTTCTTCAACTGGTTGAGCGCCCTGCTGTGGGTAGGCGTGGTGACCACGCTTGGCTACGCGCTGAATATGATCCCCTTTGTGAAACACCACGAAGACCAGGTAATGACCTTCCTGATGATTCTCCCGCTTTTCCTGCTGGTCGCGGGACTGCTCGGGACGATTGCGGTCGTGATTAAGAAGAAATACTGCAGCGCGTGATATAAAAAAGCCGGGTGACGTTACGCTTACCCGGCTGGACTCTCCCCTCAGGTCCCCTGCATCATTCTGATGCGCGACGCATCTTCCCCCGGCGTGACGCCGAAGTAACGCTTAAACTCCCGACTAAACTGCGACGCACTTTCATAGCCCACCCGCATCGCCGCCGCGCTGGCCTTCATGCCGTCGTGGATCATCAGCATACGAGCCTTATGCAGCCGATAGGTTTTGAGATACTGCAACGGCGAGGTGCTGGTCACCGACTTAAAATTATGATGAAACGCCGAGACGCTCATGTTTGCTTCCGCCGCCAGCTGGTCAACGCTCAGGTTTTCCGTGTACTGGCTTTCGATACGCTTGAGCACGCGGCTAATCAGGCTGAAGTGCGTCTGGCGGCTGACCAGCGCGAGTAATGCCCCACCGCCCGGCCCCAGCAGCACATGGTAAAGAATTTCGCGGATAATCTGTTTGCCCAGGATGCGTGCATCCAGCGGCCGTTCCATAACGTCGAGCAGACGCTCAATGGCGCAGAGGATCTCCTCGGATAACGTCGCGGAGTTAATCCCGCTCGCGGGCATCGACGGCCGGAACAATGCGTCCTCGCCAATCTCCATCAGCAGCTCCTGCAGCTGAAGGATATCGACATTTAAACGAATGCCCGCCAGCGGTACCGCTTCTGTCGCGAAAGTTTCACATTCGAAGGGTAAAGGTACTGTGAGCAGCAGATATTCATTGGTGTCATACCGGAACACGCGCTCATTGATATAGCCAATTTTATGGCCTGAAAAGAGAAAAACGATGCCCGGCTGGTACATGACCGGTGTGCGTGTCCCTGGCTGCGTCCCATACAGAAGACGAATGTCAGGCAGCATTTCACCGACGCCATTTTCTTTATCAATCAGTCTTTTAATCTGCGCAGTAAGCTGGAGGCAGATCGCTTCACGGTTCATTTTACGTTACTCCGGCTACGGTTTCCGACGTTGACAGTGTGCGCAGTTTACCGTGTTTTCTCCAGCGCTCTGTAGAAATGGGCAAGACATCGGCAGGAATGTGCATTGAGAGGATAGCCCCGGACGGCCACAATGTGCAGCATCAGGTCGCCTTCAGCGCCACCACGGTTTTTCACCCACATAAGGGAACGAGCAATGAATAATTTTAATCTCCACACCCCAACCCGCATTCTGTTTGGTAAAGGCGCTATCGCCGACCTGCGCGCACAGATCCCCGCTGACGCCCGCGTACTGATCACCTACGGTGGCGGCAGCGTGAAAAAAACCGGGGTACTGGATCAGGTTTACAGCGCGCTGGAAGGTCTGGACGTGCGTGAGTTCGGCGGTATCGAGCCTAACCCGTCTTATGAAACACTGATGAACGCGGTCAAGATCGCCCGTGATGAAAAAGTCACCTTCCTGCTGGCAGTCGGCGGCGGCTCCGTTCTGGACGGCACCAAATTCATCGCCGCTGCGGCGCACTACGCGGACGGTATTGACCCGTGGCACATTCTGGAAACCCGCGGCAGCGATATCAAAAGCGCGATCCCAATGGGTTCCGTGCTGACCCTGCCTGCGACCGGTTCTGAATCCAACAAAGGTGCCGTTATCTCCCGTAAAACCACGGGTGATAAGCAGGCCTTTATGAACGATCACGTTCAGCCTGTATTCGCCATCCTCGATCCGGTTTACACCTACACCCTGCCTGCACGTCAGGTCGCGAACGGTGTGGTCGATGCGTTTGTGCACACCGTTGAGCAGTACGTTACCTACCCGGTAGATGCCAAAATTCAGGATCGCTTCGCGGAAGGCATTCTGCTGACGCTGATTGAAGACGGTCCGAAAGCGCTGAAAGAGCCGGAAAACTACGATGTGCGCGCCAACGTGATGTGGGCGGCAACCCAGGCGCTGAACGGTCTGATCGGTGCCGGCGTGCCGCAGGACTGGGCAACCCATATGCTGGGCCACGAACTGACGGCCATGCACGGTCTGGATCACGCGCAAACGCTGGCCGTCGTTCTGCCTGCACTGTGGAACGAAAAACGTGATACCAAACGCGCCAAACTGCTGCAGTACGCTGAGCGCGTGTGGAACATCACCGAAGGTTCTGACGATGCGCGTATCGACGCGGCTATCGAAGCAACCCGCAGCTTCTTTGAAGGTCTGGGCGTGCCAACGCGTCTGTCCGGCTATGGCCTGGATGGCAGCTCCATCCCTGCCCTGCTGGCGAAACTTGAAGAACACGGTATGACCCAGTTGGGTGAGCACGGCGACATTACGCTGGAAGTGAGCCGTCGTATCTACGAAGCGGCACGCTAAGCGTTTTTGACATCCCGCCTTTCGTTTTTTGACATTTCGTCCAGACTTAATGCACATCACATCGTCGGGGGTTCCCTCCGACGATGAGCACCTGAAGGAGGAAAAATGGCAAACCAAACCGTAATCAAGCTGCAGGATGGCAACGTGATGCCCCAACTGGGGCTAGGTGTATGGAAAGCCGGTAACGACGAGGTCGTCTCCGCCATTCATAAAGCACTGGAAGTCGGCTATCGGTCGATTGATACCGCCGCCGCGTACAAAAATGAGGACGGCGTGGGTAAGGCACTGGCCAGCGCTGGCATGCCCCGCGACGACCTTTTCATTACCACCAAACTGTGGAACGACGATCAAAAACGCCCCCGCGAAGCCTTGCAGGAGAGTCTGGACAAACTCCAGCTCGATTTCGTCGATCTCTATCTGATGCACTGGCCAGTCCCGGCTATCGATCACTATGTTGACGCCTGGAAAGGGATGATTGAGCTACAGCAGGCAGGGCTGGTGAAAAGCATCGGCGTGTGTAATTTCCAGGTTCACCACCTGCAGCGCCTGATTGACGAGACGGGTGTCGCGCCGGTTATCAACCAGATTGAGCTGCACCCGCTGATGCAGCAGCGTCAGCTTCACGCCTGGAACGCCACGCACAAGATCCAGACCGAGTCCTGGAGCCCGCTGGCACAGGGCGGTGAAGGGGTGTTCGACCAGAAAATTATTCGCGATCTCGCGGATAAATACGGCAAGACGCCGGCGCAAATCGTTATTCGCTGGCATCTGGACAACGGCCTAGTGGTGATCCCGAAATCGGTCACGCCATCGCGTATCGCTGAGAACTTCGACGTCTGGGATTTCCGCCTGGATAAAGATGAACTGAGTGAAATTGCGAAGCTGGACAAGGGCAAGCGTTTAGGCCCGGATCCCGATCAGTTTGGCGGATGAATAAAAAAACCCCGGCTCGCCGGGGTTTTTATTTTTTACGCTTTACGTTTCACGGGTTTCTTCGCACTGGCGTTACCGTTTGAACGCTGATGCACAATCGGCGTGTGCTTGGTCAATGCCGGGCGCGTATGGCGGTTCTGGCGGCGCGCTTCACGCATCTCGTCAAGCGTAGGCGCAGGCACCAGGCAGTCGCGGCGCGAGCCGATCAGATGCTTTTTACCCATATCTTCCAGCGCCTGACGGATCAGCGGCCAGTTAGCCGGATCGTGGTAGCGCAGCAGTGCTTTATGCAGACGGCGCTGTTTATCCCCTTTCGGCACCACCACATCTTCACTCTTATAGCCAATTTTACCCAGCGGGTTCTTGCCGGTGTAATACATGGTCGTTGAGTTCGCGAGCGGTGATGGATAGAAGTTCTGCACCTGATCCAGACGGAAGCGACGCTGTTTCAGCCACAGCGCCAGGTTCACCATGTCCTCATCGCGCGTGCCAGGGTGCGCGGAGATGAAGTATGGGATCAGATACTGCTCTTTACCCGCCTGCTTCGAGTAGGTGTCAAACAGCTCTTTAAAGCGATCGTAGCTGCCCATACCCGGCTTCATCATCTTGGACAGCGGGCCTTCTTCGGTATGCTCAGGGGCAATCTTCAGGTAGCCACCCACGTGATGCGTCGCCAGCTCTTTGATGTAGCGCGGATCTTCCACGGCGATATCGTAACGCACCCCGGAAGCGATCAGGATCTTCTTGATCCCTTTCAGGTCACGCGCACGACGATAAAGGTTGATCGTCGGTTCATGGTTGGTATCCATGTGCTGACAGATATCCGGGTACACGCACGACAGACGACGGCAGGTCTGTTCCGCGCGCGGTGACTTACAGCGCAGCATGTACATGTTGGCAGTCGGACCGCCCAGATCGGAGATCACCCCGGTGAAGCCAGGCACGGTATCGCGAATGGCTTCGATCTCATTGATGATCGAATCTTCGGAGCGACTCTGAATAATGCGCCCTTCGTGCTCGGTAATGGAGCAGAAGGAGCAGCCGCCGAAGCAGCCGCGCATGATGTTTATTGAGAAACGGATCATCTCATACGCCGGGATTCGGCTCTCGCCGTATGCCGGATGCGGCACGCGTTTGTACGGCAGCGCGAAGACGCTGTCCATCTCTTCGGTGGAAAGCGGGATGGCCGGCGGGTTGATCCAGATAAAGCGCTCACCGTGCTTTTGCATCAGCGCACGCGCGCAGCCCGGGTTGGTTTCGTGGTGCAGAATACGGGACGCATGCGCGTAGAGCACTTTATCGGCTTTGACCTTCTCAAAGGAAGGCAGCAGCACGTAGGTTTTTTCCCACGGTTTCGGGCGCGGCGGCTGAACAACGATAGCTTTCGTTTCGGCTTTCTTTGGCTCTACCGGCTTGTTATCCGCACACGGCAGATCGTCGCCGTACGGGTGCGGGATCGGGTCGATTTTACCCGGCATATCAATGATACGGGAATCCACCCCGCTCCAGCCCGGCAGCGCCTCTTTCACCATGATCGCGGTGTTGCGCACGTCGCGGATGCTGCTCACCGGCTCACCCTGTGAGAGACGGTGCGCCACTTCCACCAGCGGACGTTCACCGTTACCGTAAATCAGCATATCGGCTTTGGAATCCACCAGCACCGAACGGCGCACGGTGTCTGACCAGTAGTCGTAGTGCGCGGTACGGCGCAAACTCGCCTCGATGCCGCCCAGGATAACCGGCACGTCTTTCCAGGCTTCTTTGCAGCGTTGGGTGTAGACCAGCGTCGCGCGGTCAGGACGTTTACCCGCGACGTTATCCGGCGTGTAGGCATCGTCATGACGCAGCTTACGGTCGGCGGTATAGCGGTTGATCATCGAGTCCATGTTGCCTGCGGTCACGCCGAAGAACAGGTTGGGTTTCCCCAGACGCATAAAGTCGTCTTTGCTGTTCCAGTCAGGCTGGGCAATGATCCCTACCCGGAAGCCCTGCGCTTCAAGCATACGGCCACAGATAGCCATGCCAAAGCTCGGGTGGTCGACATAGGCATCGCCCGTCACCAGAATGATATCGCAGCTGTCCCAGCCCAGTTGGTCCATCTCTTCCCGGGACATCGGCAGGAACGGTGCCGGTCCAAAGCAGGCCGCCCAGTACTGGGGCCAGGAGAAGAGGTCACGATCCGGCTGGATCAGGGAAATTGCGCTCATAGTGCTTCCGAAGAAAAAATAGACAAAAGGAGCGGGATTATACGCTGTTAGTCCGCCGGATTTGAAGAAAAGGATGCAAGAAGTAAACAGAAAATCCTGGAAGCCGTTAAAATACAGCGCACTGTTAATTTTGGATCATAATATCCACTATATCTTGCGGTAATCAGTTACCGGGATGCATTCTGGCACGGAGTTTCTTTGTGAAGTTCAACGATTCGTTACATGTGTCCCAGCTGCGGGTTGTGCTTCACCTCTGCGGTTTTCTGGTTCTTCTGTACAGCCTGTCCATGCTGCCGCCGATGGTTATCGCCCTGCTGAATAAAGAGCGAACCTACTTTGCTTTTTTAACCACCTTTTTGACCTTTTTCACCCTTGGCGGACTCACCTGGCGGGCAACACGTCATTCCGGTATACAGCTGCGCACCCGTGACGGTTTCGTGATTATCGTTCTGTTCTGGCTGCTGTTTTCATTGATTAGCGCCATGCCGTTATGGATGGATGACGGTCTGCAACTCTCCTTTTCCGATGCGCTCTTTGAAGGGGTCTCAGGGATCACCACCACCGGGGCGACGGTGATTGGGGACGTCAGTGCCCTGCCGAAGTCGTACCTTTATTACCGCGCTCAGCTCAATTTCATTGGCGGATTAGGGGTCATCGTACTGGCCGTCGCGGTCCTGCCGCTGCTCGGTATCGGTGGCATGAAGCTGTATCAGTCGGAAATGCCTGGGCCGTTCAAGGAGGAGCGCCTGACGCCCCGACTCGCCGATACCGCGCGTACGCTGTGGGTAACCTATCTGGCGCTGGGACTGGTCTGCACGCTGGCGTACTGGCTGGCGGGCATGCCCTTTTTTGACGCCGTCTGTCACGGGCTTTCCACCGTCTCATTGGGTGGGTTTTCAACCCGAAGTGAGAGCATCGGGTTTTACGACAGCCACGCGATTGAGCTTGTCGCCGGGGCTTTTTCACTGCTTTCCGCGTTTAACTTTACCCTCTGGTATGTCGTCATCGCGCGCCGCACGCTGAAACCGATTCGGCGCAGCCCGGAGGTGAAATTCTTTCTCGGTGCCGCCACCGTCATTATCGCCATTACCGCCTGGCAGGTGTGGCACGCGGGGATGTACAACGGTACCGACAGCCTGGTACATGCCTTCTTTCTGGCCAGCTCCATGATGACCGACAACGGTCTTTCGACGGCCGATTACGCTCACTGGCCTCCCCACACCATTTTCCTGCTGCTGAGCGCCAGTTTTTTTGGCGGCTGCGTCGGCTCTACCTGCGGCGGGATCAAAGCGCTGCGTTTTCTCATCATGTTTAAGCAGTGTATTCAGGAGATGAATCAACTCGCGCATCCGCGCGCGCTGCTGAGCATTAAGGTCGGCAAAAGCGTCGTGAATGAGCGCGTTCTGCGCTCGGTGTGGAGCTTCTTTTTTCTCTACGTGATGATAACGGGCTTTTTCGTCTGGGCGCTGAACCTGCTGGGATACGATCTGTTCACGTCATTTGCCACCGTTGCGGCCTGTATTAACAATATGGGGCTGGGGTTCGGCGAAACGGCGTCAACCTTCGGAACGCTAAAAGACGAGGCCAAGCTGTTGATGTGTGCGGCGATGATTATGGGGCGTCTGGAAATTTATCCGGTACTGATCCTGTGCTCACGCTTTTTCTGGCGGGCATAAACATTCCCGGCGAACCGGGAATCGTATCGTGGTTTAGGGTGCCGGGTTGACCAGCATCTGGCCGACGGATCCCCTGTCCATCATCTCCAGCGTCTGGCTGTGGAACAGGAACGGGAAGTGCGGCCACGAAGGCTGTCCGTAGTAGACCAGCAGTTCAACCTGCCCATCCACCCAGACGGTATCCTTCCAGCCCCTGTCTTCGGGGAACGGCATCGCGCCATTGACGTTGCGGATCAGGAAACTCACCCCTTCGATATGGAACGACTGCGGCATGTCCGAGCGAACCGTCCAGCGCTCCCAGGTACCCTGCTGCGCGGTAATATCGATACGATTAACGTCCCACAGCGTACCGTTGATCCCCGGATCGTCGCCCAGGCTGATATCGCGGCTGCGCACCGGCGAACCGCTCATGATCTCCTGCGGTAGCAGGCGCATCGGCAGGCTGTCGGTCACCAACGGCAGCAGGCCGGTAGGACGCAGGGTCAGCACCAGGGTGGAGACCAGGATACTCGACGGCTCAAAGAAACCGCGAATGCGGTCCACAATGCTGGCCGCTTCGCCACAGGTGATCGACACCTCATCACCGTTGGTCATATCAATAAGGATTTCGCGGCGTTCGCCTGGCGACAGCGCCAGCTGCTTCACGGAAACCGGCGCCGGTAAAAAGCCTTGGTCGCCGGAGATGACGTGTAGCGCGCGGCCATCGCTCATTTGCAGCTGGTAGCGGCGCGAGTTAGAGGCATTCAGCAGACGCAGACGTACCCATCCGCGCGACACTTCGACATACGGACTTTGCGCGCCGTTAACCAGCAGCGTATCGCCAACGAAGCCACCGCTGCCCGGCTCGCTGTATTCCGGCGTGCCGAAATTATCCAGCCGTTTGTCCTGAATAATGACCGGAAAATCATCCACGCCATAGTGGTTCGGGATTGGCAGGGATTTACTGATTTCATCTTCCACCAGCCACATGCCGGCCAGGCCGTTATACACCTGCTGGGCCGTGCGGTTAGGGGTATTGGCATGATACCAGAGCGTCGCCGCGCTCTGACGAATCGGCAGAACGGGCGCCCAGTCAGCGTTAGGCGACATCATGCGTGCCGCGCCGCCAAGCAGCGGGCCAGGCACCTGTAAACCACTGATGGTCATGGCGACATTTTCCGTCGTACGGTTACTGTAGATCAGCTTAACGTCATCGCCATTCCACACGCGTATGGTCGGCCCAAGGTAACGCCCGTTAATGCCCCACACCGGCGCACGCGTGCCCTGGGTAAAGGACCAGTGGCTGCGCTGTAGCGTCAGGAAAAGCGGCTGCCCGCGACGGGATTCTATTAACGGCGGAATGGGCAGCGGCTGTTGCTGCCCGGCGGCGTTGGCTGTCAGCGGCAGCGCACCCGCACAAAGGGCGATCCCGGAAGCCTGAATAAACTGACGCCGACTGAATGACATATAAGCTCCATCTGAAACGACTAACAACGCGGGAATTCGTTTTCCCTTTTAACGCCGGCTTACTTCTTACCGGCGGCTTCTCTCTCTGCGACTTCTTTGTCGAGCAGCGCAATATGCTGAGCCATCAGTTCACGGCAGTGTGCTGCCAGCTCGCGAACCTGATCTTTACCGTATTTGCTGGTATCCACCGGCGGCAGCATTTCGACAATCACCAGCCCGTTATTCAGGCGGTTAAGATTAATCTTATTAGAAGTATTGGAAACACACACAGGAATAATTGGAACACCTGCCGCAATTGCAGCATGAAACGCACCGGTTTTGAACGGCAGCAGGCCACGGCCACGGCTGCGCGTCCCTTCCGGGAACATCCAGATTGAGATCCTGCGCTTTTTGAAGTGATTAACCACTTCAGCAATAGTGCTGTGCGCTTTCGCGCGGTTGTTACGGTCAATCAGCAGGTTACCAGTCAGCCAGTACAGCTGGCCGAAAAAAGGGATCCACAGCAGGCTCTTTTTGCCCACGGTCACGGTCGGTGGCAGAACAATGTTGGAGGCCGTCACCATATCGTAGTTGTTCTGATGATTAGCGATAAAGATGGCGTTACCGAAGTTCTCAGCCCCTTCCGGCAGGCGTTTTTCAACCTTCAGGCCAAACAGCGGCGCAAGGCGGCCGAACATATGGCCGAAGGTGGCGACATGTTTCGGATTGCGCGGACTGAACAGGCAATAAATAGAGCCGAAAATACAGACCAGAATGCAGTAAATAATGGTAAGAATTAAACGAACAATGAATAGCATAGCGACCTCTGAAGCCCTGACAGCTGACAATTATACTTCACCTGTGGCCAGGTAAGGACTTTATTACGAGCGCGTATTGTTAATCGCAACGCACGAATTAACAACGATTTTACGGGAAATTTTATTGAAATTCCCCCTCCGGAACAGAGGGGGAGATAACGGCGTTACTCTTCGCTGTCGCCCGCGGTACTGCGCGCGGGAGAGTCAATCTCCACGCGGTCAATACGCTGCAGGCCGCGCATCAGCGAGCCGCGTCGACCGCGCTCGCCCACCACTTTCTGCAACTCTTCCGGACGAAGCTTGATTTTACGTTTGCCGACATGAATGGTCAGCGTGCTCTGCGGCGGCAGAATAAAGAGGTGCGCCAGACCATCTACCCCTTTCGCCGCTTCCGCTGACGGGATGCTGATGATCTTGTTGCCCTTGCCTTTTGACAATTCCGGCAGGTCGCTGACCGGGAACATCAGCATACGTCCGGCGGCAGTGATCGCCAGCAGCATATCGCTATCGTTTTCCACCACCAGCGGCGGCATCACATGCGCGTTGTCAGGCAGGCTGATCAGCGCCTTACCGGCACGGTTGCGGGAAACAAGATCGTTAAAGGTACAGATAAAGCCGTACCCCGCGTCAGACGCCAGCAGCAGTTTCTGGTCATCGGCTTCCATCAGCATATGGTCAACCGTCGCACCCGGCGGCAGCGTCAGCTTACCGGTAAGCGGTTCGCCCTGTCCGCGGGCAGATGGCAGCGTGATCGGGTCGATGGCGTAGCTGCGCCCCGTCGAGTCGATAAAGGCGACCGGCTGGTTGCTCTTACCTTTCACGGCCGCTTTAAAGCTATCGCCCGCCTTGTAGCTCAACCCTGGCGCGTCGATATCGTGACCTTTAGCACTGCGCACCCAGCCGCTCTGAGACAGCACAATGGTGACTGGTTCTGATGGCTGCATGTCGTGCTCATTCATCGCCTTCGCTTCTTCGCGCTCATGCAGCGGAGAACGACGGTCGTCACCGAATGCATCGGCGTCAGCCTGCAGCTCTTTCTTGAGCAGGTTGTTCATCTTGCGTTCGGACGCGAGGATCGCCTGCAGCTGATCGCGCTCTTTTTCCAGTTCGTTCTGCTCACCGCGGATCTTCATCTCTTCGAGTTTGGCGAGATGACGCAGTTTCAGCTCAAGGATTGCTTCGGCCTGGGTTTCACTGATGCCAAAGCGCGACATCAGCGCCGGCTTCGGCTCGTCCTCGGAACGGATTATCTCAATAACTTCGTCGATATTGAGGAACGCCACCAGCAAACCTTCAAGGATGTGCAGGCGTTTAAGCACTTTTTCCAGTCGATAGTTCAGACGGCGGCGAACGGTATCGCGGCGGAACGTCAGCCATTCGCTCAGGATCTCCAGCAGGTTTTTCACTGCCGGACGACCGTCGAGGCCGATCATATTCAGGTTGATGCGGTAGCTTTTTTCCAGATCGGTGGTGGCAAACAGGTGGTTCATCACCTGCTCCATGTCCACGCGGTTGGAACGCGGCACGATCACCAGACGCGTCGGGTTTTCGTGGTCGGATTCGTCGCGCAGGTCATCCACCATCGGCAGCTTTTTATTGCGCATCTGGGAGGCAATCTGTTCCAGCACTTTCGCGCCGGAGACCTGGTGCGGCAGCGCGGTGATGACCACTGCGCCGTCCTCTTTGGTCCACACCGCACGCATGCGCACGGAGCCGCGGCCGTTCTGGTAGATTTTGCGGATTTCCGCGCGCGAGGTGATGATTTCGGCCTCGGTCGGGTAGTCCGGCCCCTGCACGATATCCAGCAGATCGTCCAGCGTGGTTTTCGGCTGTTCAATCAGGGTGATGGCGGCTTTCGCCACTTCACGCAGGTTGTGCGGCGGAATGTCCGTCGCCATACCCACCGCGATACCGGTAGTGCCGTTCAGCAGGATGTTCGGCAGACGCGCAGGCAGCATTTTCGGCTCCTGCATCGTACCGTCGAAGTTTGGCACCCAGTCCACGGTTCCCTGACCCAGCTCGCCCAGCAGCACTTCAGCGTAGCGGGAGAGACGGGATTCGGTATAACGCATCGCTGCGAAGGATTTCGGATCGTCCGGCGCCCCCCAGTTCCCCTGACCATCCACCAGCGGATAACGGTAAGAAAACGGCTGTGCCATCAGCACCATCGCTTCATAACAGGCGCTGTCGCCGTGCGGATGGTATTTACCCAGTACGTCACCGACGGTACGGGCGGATTTTTTGAACTTGGCGGTCGCATTCAGCCCCAGCTCGGACATCGCATAGACGATGCGGCGCTGAACGGGCTTCAGGCCATCCCCGATAAACGGCAACGCCCTGTCCATGATGACGTACATGGAGTAGTTCAGGTAGGCGTTTTCCGTGAATTCATGTAGCGCGAGGCGCTCTGCCATATCGCTCATTATGTGTGATTCCTCAACTCAGAAACCGAAAGGTTTCAGGCAATATTGCCGCAGATACTACCTTATCTGGCGTGTTGAGTCACAAAGAAAAAGGGCCGCATCCGCGGCCCTTTCGGGGTTATTTGTTCAGTTTGATAACCTGCTTCACGTCGATTTCAAAATCGTTCCACTCTTTATCGACTTTACCCTGGATTTCCACCTTATCCTGCGGGGTTACGGTCACGCCGTTCCAGCGCTTGTGGTCAATCTCCACGTTAACCGTACCGGTCTCATCGCGGAAGGTGTAGCGGTCATCAGACAGGCGCTGAGTGATGTTCCCGCGCAGCTTCACCCAGCTGTCGTCCTTCATGTCCTTCACTTTCACCGCGGTGGTGAGGTTCGCGTCATTATCGACAAAACCGCCCGCCTGCGTCTGGGCCTGGGTTTGTGCGGCAGAGGGGCCGTTAAATCCGCCCTGTGCAGCAAAAACAGGGGCAGTGGTCATCATCATGATGGCGGCAATCGCAGCGAATTTTTTCATATTAACTCTCCCTTTAATGTGGTTTCGCAGTCCATTTAACAGGGTAAACCTTAACAACTTCTTAAGGGAAAAATTTATTTATTATTACTGTACAGCAGGCTGATGCAGAGGGTTTACTGACGTTATCAAGGAGGGAACATGCGCATTTTACTGGTTGAAGACGACAAGTTGATCGGCGATGGCATCAAGGCGGGGTTAAGCAAAATGGGCTTTAGCGTGGACTGGTTCACCGACGGAAAAACCGGCCAGACCGCGCTTCATTCTGCACCGTATGATGCCGTAGTGCTGGATCTGACGCTGCCGGAAATCGACGGACTGGAGATTCTGCGCGCCTGGCGCGAAAGCGGACGCCGCGAGCCGGTATTGATTCTGACGGCGCGGGATGCGTTGAACCAGCGTGTCGAAGGGCTGCGTCTGGGGGCGGATGATTACCTGTGCAAGCCCTTTGCACTGATCGAAGTGGCTGCCCGCCTTGAGGCGCTGGTGCGCCGAAGCCACGGCCAGACCCGCAGCGAATTGCACCACGGAAAGGTCACGCTCGATCCCACCAGTCTCGTGGCCACGCTGAACGGCGAAACGCTGACGCTCAAGCCGAAAGAGTTCGCCCTGCTGGAGCTGCTGATGCGTAACGCGGGCCGCGTGCTGCCGCGCAAGCTGATCGAGGAAAAGCTCTACACCTGGGACGACGACGTCTCCAGCAACGCCGTTGAAGTCCACGTCCACCATCTTCGTCGTAAACTGGGCAGCGAATTTATCCGCACCGTGCACGGTATCGGCTATACCCTGGGTGACGCATGAAACTGACTCAACGCCTGAGCCTGAAGCTGCGCCTGACGCTCCTCTTTTTAGTGCTGTCGCTGACGGCGTGGTTTGCCGCAAGCCTGGTCGCCTGGCAGCAGACCACCCACACACTGGATAAGCTGTTCGATACGCAGCAGATGCTGTTTGCCAAACGGCTGTTGACCATGGATCTGGATGAGATTCGGGCCCCCGAACGGATGCGTGAGATCCCCAAAAAAGCGAAGCACGGTCGTCTGGATGACGACGCGCTGGCCTTCGCCATCTACGCCACCGACGGCAAGATGATGTTAAATGACGGCGAAAACGGGCGGGACATTCCGTACCACTATCGCCGTGACGGGTTTGATAATGGACGGCTACAGGGCGACAACGACGAGTGGCGTTTTTTATGGCTCACCTCACCCGACGGGAAGTACCGCGTGGTGGTCGGCCAGGAGTGGGAGTATCGCCAGGAGATGGCGGTAGATGTGGTCAGCTCCCAGTTGACCCCGTGGCTGGTCGCGCTGCCCCTGATGCTGTTGTTGCTTATTGTTCTGCTGAGCCGGGAGCTGAAACCGTTAAAAAAACTGGCGCAGACCCTGCGCTCCCGCTCACCGGATGCCACCGACGCGCTTCCGACTCAGGGGGTTCCCACTGAGGTGCGCCCGCTGCTCGACTCGCTGAACCATCTGTTCACGCGAACTCAGGAGATGATGACCCACGAGCGTCGTTTTACCTCAGATGCCGCGCACGAGCTACGCAGCCCTCTCGCGGCCCTGAAGGTGCAAACCGACGTGGCGCAACTGTATCAGGACGATCCGCAGGCGCAGCAAAAAGCGCTGGCGCAGCTGCATGCGGGTATCGATCGCGCATCCCGGCTGGTGGATCAGCTCCTTACGCTGTCGCGTCTGGACTCGCTGGATAACCTCGACGATATCGAACCGATCGTGATGGCCGATCTCCTGCAGTCGGCGGTGCTGGATATCTGGCATCCGGCACAGCAGGCCGGGATTGATATTCGTCTGAACATTCATGCCCCACAGGTCACACGTCAGGGCCAGCCGCTGCTGCTGAGCCTGCTGGTGCGTAACCTGCTGGACAACGCCGTGCGTTATAGCCCGCAGGGCAGCGTGGTGGACGTCACGCTGGACACCCGGCGTTTTACCGTGCGTGACACCGGCCCCGGCGTTTCCACCGATGCGCTGGCGCGTATTGGCGAGCGTTTTTATCGCCCACCGGGACAGGATGCAACGGGTAGCGGCCTGGGGTTATCTATCGTCAGGCGCATTGCCGCCCTGCATGGTATGCGCGTCGCGCTGGGCAATGCGGCAGAAGGTGGCTTCGAAGTGAAGGTCAGCTGGTAAGGGATTATTGCGTTTAATGCAAAAGACTTTGCACATTTTGCTCATTTAACCGCATCGCTCGCGCGCGTAAAATCCTCGCCATACTTTCATCTTCGAGGACACCTCATGAGCAACATTCTGATTATCAACGGTGCAAAAGAATTTGCGCACTCTAAAGGCCAGCTGAATGACACCCTGACCGAGGTCGCGGACGGTTTTCTGCGCGACGCCGGGCATGATGTTAAGGTCGTGCGCGCGGACAGCGATTACGATGTCAACGCGGAAGTGCAGAACTTCCTGTGGGCTGACGTGATTATCTGGCAGATGCCTGGCTGGTGGATGGGTGCCCCCTGGACCGTGAAAAAATACATGGATGATGTCTTCACCGAAGGCCATGGCGCACTGTACGCCAGCGACGGTCGCACCCGCTCCGACGCATCCAAAAAATACGGTTCTGGCGGCCTGATTCAGGGCAAAAAATATATGCTGTCCCTGACCTGGAACGCACCGCTGGAAGCGTTCACCGAGAAAGATCAGTTCTTCGAAGGGGTGGGCGTTGACGGCGCATATCTGCCGTTCCACAAAGCTAACCAGTTCCTCGGAATGACGCCGCTGCCAACCTTTATCGTTAACGACGTCATCAAAATGCCTGACGTCCCGCGCTATATCGCAGAATATCGCAAGCATCTCGCGGAAATTTTTGCTTAACTGGTAACCTGGAATTAGAAGGAGTTAACCATGCTTACTGTTATTGCTGAAATCCGTACTCGTCCAGGCCAACATCACCGCCAGGCGGTGCTGGATGAGTTCGTGAAAATTATCCCCACCGTACTGAAGGAAGAAGGCTGCCACGGCTACGCGCCGATGGTCGACGCCACCACCACCGCCAGCTTCCAGGCTACTGCCCCAGACTCGATCATTATGATTGAGCAGTGGGAAACCGTGGCCCATCTTGAAGCCCACCTGCAGACCGCGCACATGAAAGCGTGGAGCGACGCGGTGAAGGGCGATGTGCTGGAAACGCATATCCGCATTCTGGAGCAAGGGGTGTAAGTTTACCCAGTTCCTGATTCCTGCCCTCCCCCTTTCGGGAGAGGGTCAGGGAGGCATATTACCAGTACAACTTCCAGCTTTGGGTAAACCTGACCAGCGCCTCCACGTAGAAGTAGTCCCCCCAGCTCGCGCACTCGTCCACGCCTTTATTGCTTGCCAGATGATAAACGGAGTGCTTCAGCAGCCCAGTTCCCTTCTCATCTTTGCCCATCAGGTAGTGTTTCGTCAGTGACGACATCATTCCTTTTGCCCATTCAGAATACCGCTCGCGATCCGGGTCGGTCACCGGCAGATGCTTCACCAGCTCCAGCAGGCCACATACCGCAATCGCCGCCGAGGACGCGTCGCGTAGCGCATCCGTGCCGACCAGCGCCAGGTCCCAGTGGCAGACGTAATCTTCCGGCAGACGGTTGAGGAAGTAGTTCGCCAGCCGTTTCGACAGGGCAATCATCGTCGCATCACCGGTATAGATATAGCTCAACAGGAAGCCGTAAATTCCCCACGCCTGCCCGCGCGACCAGCAGGAGTCATCGGCATAGCCTTGCTGAGTATTGCCGTAGCGCGGCGCGCCGGTGTGCACATCCATATAGTAGGTGTGGAACGTTGAGGCATCTTCACGGATAAGGTACCTCGCTGCCTGCATCACGTGTGCTTTGGCGGCATCGGCAAAGCGCGGATCGCCCGTCTGTTCGCTCGCCCAGTAGAGCAGCGGCAGGTTCATATTGCAGTCGATAATCATCCGCCCGGCCTGTTCCGGGTCAGCCAGATCGCCCCACGCCTGAATAATCTTTGCCTTCTCGTGGAAGCGCTCCAGCAGCGCCTCCGCCGCCAGCAGCGAGAAGCCACGCGCCTCACGGTTACCGGTCAGTCGCCAGGCCGCCACGCAGGAGAGCGTATACAAAAATCCCAGATCGTGGGTGTTAGTGTCGTGGCGCCCGGCGATACGCAGGCCAAACGAGCGCACATGTTTTTCCGCCATCGCGCGGAATTTCGCTTCGCCGCTCATCTCCCACGCCAGCCACAGCTGCCCGGTCCAGAAGCTGGTGGTCCACTCCACGTTGTCGGTCAGCGGATAAAAACCCTGCTGGCAGGTTTCCGCCGGGAACTGCTCACCAAACGCCGTTAAATGGCGGCTAATCAGCGCGAGGACATGGTCGCGCGCTGAACTCAGTTCATCGCGGAATACGCGCGAATCAACGGGCTCGGGGATAGCGGGCAGGCGTTCCTCTGCGATACGACTTAACATATTTCGGTTCCTTCTTTGACGGCTTAATTATCGTGATGAGGGTTCTGCTACGTTCAGCGCGCGGGGGCCGCGCCATTTACTCTGGCAGGCAGATAACGTAAAGGCAGAAATAAACGTGAAGATCAGCGCCGTGGCGCCCATGATGATATAGGTGTTCTCGAAACCGATGCGGTCATACATATAGCCGGCAGGCGACGAGACCACGACATTGCCGACGTACAGCATCGCCTGATATCCCAGCAAATACATGGTGGCGTTAACGCGCTTATCGAAATGTTCGGCAATATATTTAAAGACGGAGACCAGCAGCAGACAAATTTCCAG
Source organism: Enterobacter cloacae complex sp. FDA-CDC-AR_0132 (assembly GCF_003010695.1). Classification (NCBI taxonomy): domain Bacteria; kingdom Pseudomonadati; phylum Pseudomonadota; class Gammaproteobacteria; order Enterobacterales; family Enterobacteriaceae; genus Enterobacter; species Enterobacter cloacae complex sp. FDA-CDC-AR_0132. Next base: position 894,840 of record NZ_CP027618.1, read on the forward strand.
ACCGTACAGCGGCTTAAGAATGGAAATTAACAGATGTGAATCACACAGACCGGAAATAATCAGACGCGCACCGACCACCAGCCCGACAATTAACAGCCCTCGTTTGGCGCCAATAGCGTTCACCAGCAGCGGGATCACCATATACATGACAAACTCCATTCCCGACTGCACGGTCCCCAGATAACCAAACACCGCATTGCCCTGGTGAATATCATCAAAGAAGGTCACGAAATAGCGCGAAAACTGCTGCTCGGCGATAAACATCATCCACGCCACACCGGCCACGTACAGACAGAAGGCCCAGAATTTACGGTTACGCAGCAGCGCGTAAACGTCTGACGGGGCAATTTTCTCTTTCGTCAGCACTTCGCCGGCATGTGCGGAGTTAGTGTTCACTTTCAGGCTCAACAGGACAATCAGCATCACCACCGATGCCACGCTGCCCATAATAAAGTTATACGCTGGGGAGAGATTAAACAGCAGGCCGGAGAAGGAGGACGCCACTGCCCAGCCAAGGGAGCCCCACATCCGGATCTGACCAAACTCCATGCCGTTTAAACGGCTAAAACGGTCAGAATAGGATTCGCACGCCGCCACGCCCGCATACCAGGCAAAGCTTAAATAGAGTGCGCCAATAATAATCCCCAGCAGCGTGTTGGACATTAACAGCGGCTGATAGACATAAATAAAGAACGGCGCCATCAGGGCAGACATTGCCACCACAAAATAGAGCAGGTATTTGCTCATGCCGATCTTATCGAGAATATAGCCATAAATGGGCTTCAGAATGACGGAGAAAATACCGTTCACCGCAAATACCGTACCAATCACCGAACCACTGAGGTTCGCTTTCTGGCCTAACCAGATAGCCAGCAGGCCAATACTGGCAGACCAGGTAAAGAAATAGAGAAATATAAAACTGCTGATTTTGTAATATTCAGTTCTGTTTGTTGTAGCGGTCTTTTTCATATCATCCTCGCCGACGTGTAGGGTCAGAGTTTTTATAATGAGAACGACAGCTGTCGCTCACTGCCGGGCTCGCGGATAACAACCCGGTTCTCGCTGATATTCAGTTGTGGGACTGCCATAACCGGCTGGCTTTCGCCGGCGACGGCGGCACAACAGAGCCAGCTCTCCCCCTGCGCAAGCGTGGTTTTCAACAGCGGAATGGCAGCGCATTCCGGGAACATGATGCTGCTGTTCGGCGGTGTGACGATGCTGTCCGGTTCACGGTTAATCACCGGAGAGAGATCGACCAGCACGCTGGTGCCATTACCGGCGACAAGCCAGCATCCGTTCTCACGGATCTGCGGTTCGGTGTTCATCACCGCAAATCCGCCCTCCGCCGTATTCAGTCGACGGGCGCTGTTGATACGGTGCAGGCGCAGGTGCCACTCACCAAACGGCACTTGCCAGGTTTCGATATGGACGTCATGCCACGGAGACCAGCGTGAGTAGAGATAATCTTCAGTGATCCGCACCGCTTCACATTCGCGGCGCCCGCGGAAATAGTTATCCCCGTCTGCCAGCAGCAGCATGGAGTCGCAGGCGGCATGTTTCAGGCCAAACCGTCCGCGCTCAATCGTGAAACCAAAGCGGCTGGAGTAGGCAAATTTGGTGTATTTGGCTTCCGTATTCACGTAGTTATTCAGCTCAAGCTGCCCGGCGGTAAGCAGGGTGACGTGCTGCGACTGACCGGCATGCATCAGGATCTGCAGTGCATGCGGGATGACGCGTTTTTCCGCAAGCGCGGGCAGTGGCTGCTCTTCAGCCTGCCAGAACGGATGGTCCTCCGGCATCGCCAGAATCAGGTAAGTTTTCAACGCCCAGTATGGCGAGCCGGGGGCGTTATAGTCCTCACACATCGCCAGGTTCGGATAAGCAAAACCGAGGGTCAGAATACCGTCCCGATCGGTGATGGGCTGTTGCTGCCACCAGCGCAGATGGCGCAGCACGATGCCCTTCACAATCCCCGGCGTGAACACCTCCAGACCGGAAAAGGCGACGGCACTCCAGAAGGCGACCATTGCAAAGCGATAGGTCAGACTGCGACCAAACGGTACCGAGGCACCGTCGGCGGCTGACCAGTAGATAAAATCTTCGGCGAACAGGCGCGAACGCGCTCGCAGCACCTGCGACCTCTCCTCGTCACCGTTCAGGGTGGCATAAATCAGGCCGTAGAAATGAAATGCCATCGAGATGTAATAATCTTTCGGCCGCCCCGGCCCGTCGGAATACCAGCCATCGCCCAGATAATAGGCCTCCATCATTGCAAACCGTCGGTCAATCGCCGTCTGGTCATACGGCAGGCCAGCGCGCTTAAAACCGAGCTGCACCATAATGGCAAAGTAGTTCCAGTTGCTGTCCGGCATTTGCGCATGGGCGATCTGGTTGAGCCATGCGTGCAGGTTTATGACCTCGCGCCCGGTGAAGTGCGCGGTGAGTTTATCCCCCAGCAGGGCAAGCCCCAGACCGTAGGCCGCCATCTCGACCAGACGCTGATCGTAGGGGCCGGTTTCGCCCCAGTAACCGTCACTGTGCGGATCGGTGCCGAGTTTGATCGCGGTAAGGTATTTTTCGCAAAAGGGGCTGGCATCGCCGGATGCCAGCAGCGGAAACAGCCCCCATAGCGCACGTGAGAGTCCCTCCATCTGCGCGATATCCGTGCTGTAATGCGCACAGGTTTCACCCAGCGAAAATCGTGAACTGCCCGGCGCAAACGCTTTATCCAGCGCACTCAACAGAGTATTCAGTGACGCCACGATATCCTGGCGTGAAGACAACGGATTTGATTTTTCTTTATTTGCCGCCCACATACGCTCACCCTCGTAATCAACTGCGGCAAAGCATAGTGAATCCACACGGGGCAGAAATGTTAGCCATGTCACAGCTAAGAGCGATGAATAAACCCACAGTTAAGAAAATTTAAAAAGGTGGTTTATAAAGAGATTCTGACGGGAAAAAGTTGAGTTTTATTGCACTATGCGCGACACGCCAACATCCGATCATCTGGAGCTGATTACCTTAAATGACACCGTGGTGTCGTTTAGCCGCCTGTTCGCCAATACGGTGCGCTATCACCACTGGCATCAGTGTCTGGAAATTCTCTATGTGGAAGAAGGCTTTGGCGTGGCGATTGTCGATAACCGTCACTACACCATGCGCCCCGGGCGGCTGTTTTTCTTCCCACCGTTTACCCTGCATAAGGTGATGGTGGACGAGAAGGCAGAGGCCCTTTACAGGCGCACCATTATTCATCTCGACCAGCATGCCGTACTGAAAACCCTGCGTGATTTTCCGCAGGCTCAGCAGCGTCTGCAGAAGCTGTCTCGTCGTGGTGGCGAGGCCTGGGTCGCTGACCTGGCGCATTGCCAGAAGCATATCGATTATCTTCTTGGCTGTTATCAGCCGCCGCTGAACAGCGAAAACATTGCCGGGCTGTTGATTAGCCTGTTTGCCATGCTGCCGGATGATAACGACGGTGCCCCGGGGAGCAGTCAGGGGGTGGCAAGTCAGGTAATGTTTTGGCTGGATGAGCACTATCGGGAGAAATTTCGCCTGGATGCGCTGGCGGCTGAGCTGGGAAAATCACGCAGCTATGTATCGCGAAAATTCCATGCGGAAACAGGCGAGAAGATCCACGACTATCTGAATACGCTGCGGCTGCGAAAAGCCTGCGAGTACTTGCTGCACAGTGATGCCAGCGTGCGTGAGATTGCCGCGCGGGTGGGATTTTCAGATGTGACGTGGTTTATCAGCGCCTTTAAAAAAGGGATTGGCGAGACGCCGCTGCAGTACCGGAAAAATCATGGCGCGGCGTGATCCCCTCACCCGCTCTTCTTGCCCGGTTTTAACCCGCGATGAAATTCGTTAATGCGCTTCATCGACCTGATGGTGCGCTGGGGCTCCGTTGACGCTACAGATAAAATAATCATCTCCAGACACAGCAGTACCGTGCCGTGGAGCGGAATTTTGCCCTTTTCACCGCCGCGCGGAACGTGGATCACCACGCTGGCCTCTTTGCTGAAGCGCGAGTCCGTAGCATTGGTCAGCAATATCGTGGGAATACCCAGCCGTTTCGCTTCACGCAGCGTGGTTTGTCCTTCCCGGTGGGCCGATTTTTGCGCCATCATCACCAGCACGTCGCCGCGCTGTAAGGCTATCAGTTGCTCTGCCAGACCAATGCCGGTGCGGTTGAGCGCAATAGCGGGCAGGCCGATACGGCTGAACAGCCGGGAAGTGTACTCGGCCAGAATGCCGGAAGCCCCAATCCCAAAGATCGCGACCTGACGTGCCTGCGCCAGCAACGACACCGCCTGCGCCATTGCGTAGCGGTTGTGCGGCTCGGATAGCACGTCACAGGTATGCTGATGCCCTTCCAGCACAAAATCGATGCTCGCGTTCACGTCGCTGGTGAGCGTATTCACCGTGGTGGACATTTTTTCGCTGGAGGAGACCACCGGCCCAAACCACTGCTCCAGAGTCTGCTTCAGGTCACGCAGCCCGGCAAAGCCAAGAGCCTGAATGGCGCGAACCACCGTAGCGTCCGAGGTTTTCAGCAACGCGGCAATCTCCATCGCCGTCTGCTCCATCACCGCTTCGCGGTTTTCATTGATGTAACGCGCAACCTGCAGCAGGCGCGGCGTGAGCTGGTGCCCCCGCGAGCGAAAGCGGTCGCCATAGACATCAACCCGGGCTTTGTCTTTTCTGATCACTGTGACGCCTCCGGCAGCGGTCGACCGGCAATCTGCGACTGCACCTGGGCGGCCATCAGGCCTAAGGAGGCAAAGGAGTTCGAGATGGCCTCTTCACGGGAGATCAGTACGTAGTGGCCGGTGCGACAGGCATTGAGGAACTGACACCAGCCAGGCATCACGGCATCCATCGCTGCCAGCTCATCCTGCGGTTTGCCGCCGGTATCCCCGCGCCAGGTGGCAAAGACAAAATCTGCATCCAGCTCGGGCAGACGCTCGGCGCTGACGTCAATTCGACCGCCGTCAGGGATGGACTCAATCAGCGGCGGGAATGTGAATCCTGCGTCGCGCAGCACGCGCCCCAGCGAGTGGTAGCTGTGCATGGCGTTGATTTTGCCCTGGTTGGCCTGTATCACCGACACGGTGATGTTGCGGGTGTCGATGGTCGCTTTCAGGGCGTTAATCTGCTCCAGATAGCGACGTTCAAGGATCTTCAACCGGGCTTCCGTGCCCGTGAGCTGTGCCAGCTTGCGGTAGATCTCCGGCGCGCCGCCATCGAGATGATCGATACTCACCGTCGGGGCAATTTTCTCCAGCTGTTCAACCGGCGTGTTACGGGTCGGTTCGGTGATGATCAGATCCGGCTTTGCAGCGGCGATGGCCTCGATGTCAATATCCGCGGAGCCGATAAATTTGATGTCGGCGTTATCAAAATCAACGCCCGTCAGCATGCCGCTGGCGCGCAGAAAATGGCTACCGTCCGGCCGCGTGCGCCCGTGGCTCGCCACTGGCGGCACGCCGAGCTCAATCAGCGGAATGGTGATATCCAGATCGTGCAGCGAGACAATTCGCTTTGGGTGAAGGGGCACAGTCACCTTGCGGTTCAGATCGTCGGTAAACGTCTGCGTCGGCTCCGCCGCACTCACGGTAAACCCCACCAGCAACAACATCGAAAAAAGTATACGCATCACCATCCCCTAAAATCTGTCCCGTCGCTGCCAGAGCAGCAGCAGGAAAAACGGTCCGCCAATCAATGAAATGACTACGCCTGCCGGCAGCTGCAGCGGCAGGAAAGCCAGACGTCCGACGTTATCTGCCAGCAGAACCAGCAGCGCACCCAGCACGGCACTTCCCGTCAGCAGCGCGGTTTGTCCGCCGCGCAGCAGCAGGCGTGCCATATGTGGCGCAATCAGTCCCACAAAACCGATACTGCCCACGCAGGAGACGCAGGCCGCAGTCAGCACCACCGGGGCAAGCACGCGCAGCAGCGCCAGACGCGAGGTGTGTACGCCAAGCCCCGTTGCGGTGGGGTTGCCCATCAGGGCCACGTCTGCGGCGCGCGCGGTCAACAGCAATAGCACAAATGCCGGCAGCGTCCAGGCTGCCGCAATGCCTACCAGCGTCCAGTTTGCTGCATGCAGGCTTCCCGCCAGCCACAGCATCGCCGTCTGCACGTCACGCACGTCGGCGGTGGTCATAAAGACCCCCATTGCCGCGGCAAACGCCCAGGAAACGCCGATCCCCGTCAGGATAAATCGCGGCCGCGAAATATCGCGCGCCAGCGCCACCACCAGCAGCGCGGTGAGTATGCCCCCCGCCATTCCCGCCAGCGGTCGCCAGGCCAGGCTGAGCGCCGGGAACTGAAAAATCAGCACCAGCACCGCCGCGCTACATCCCTCTTTCACGCCGATAAGCCCCGGGTCGGCAAGGCCATTACGGGTGACAGACTGCATCGCTGCCCCCGCCATGCCAAGCATGGCACCGCATAACACCGCCATCAGCAGACGCGGCAGACGGATATCCATCACGATGTAGCGCGTATCCGCCTCCAGACTTTGCGGATACAGCAGCGCCCGTCCGATGACCGACGTCGGGATCGGCAGCGAGCCGTGCGTCAGGCCAAACCCGAGCAGGATAAAGGCCGCGAGCGAAATCAGCGCAAGGCAGGCCAGCGCCCTCGGGCGTACCAGCGTAGAAAAGGTGCCAATACGCAACGCGCGCAGTCCGGCCCGGCTCATTTGAACGCCCTCGAGGCCATAAAGATAAAGACGGGAGCACCGACCAGCGCGGTCATAATGCCGGTCGCCAGTTCATAAGGGGTAAACAGCGTGCGGGCGGCGAGATCCGCCAGCAGCAAAACCAACCCTCCACACAGGGCTGAAAGCGGCACCATCACGCGCAGATCCACCGTCACCAGACGCCGTATCAGCTGTGGCACCACGAGGCCAATAAAACCAATCGGCCCGGCAACGGAGACTGCCGCGCCGCACAGCAGCGCAATTGAAAGCAGCGCGAACAGGCGCGTCCTGAGAAGCGATACGCCAAGCCCCTGGGCCATCCGGTCCCCCAGTGCCAGCATATTGAGTGACCGCGACAGCCAGAGCGCAAGGGCGAAACCCGCGCCAGCGGCCCACGAAGCGCTGCGAAGCGTCCCTTCTGTTATCCCCGCCAAATCCCCCGCCAGCCAGGTGCGTAAGGCGAGAAGCGTCTGCTCATCAAGGATCAGGACCGTGGCGGTAATCGAGGAGGCGAACGCCGACATCGCCACCCCGCACAAGGTGACTTTCATCGGCGTCAACCCGGTGCGTCCCGAAGAGGAGAGCATCAGTACCAGCAGAAACAGCCCGGCGGCGCCGGTGGCGGCAATCAGCGGGCGACCAAACGGCAGGGTGAACCCGAGTGCGCTTGTCAGCACGACAGCCAGCGCGGCGCCGGCATTCAGCCCCAGAATATGCGGCTCGCCCAGCGGGTTACGGATAACGGACTGCAGCAAGACGCCTGCCACGCCAAGTGCAGCGCCGGTCAGCATGGCCGCAAGGAGGCGTAACAGGCGCAGCCTGATAATGATGTTATGGTCGAAATTGCGCGGGTCGAAATCGACAAAAGCCTGCACGACCGTCAGGGGAGAAATAACGCGCGCGCCCGTGCCCAGGTGTGCAATTGCGCCCATCACCAGCAGCAGCGCAAAGAGCAGAAAAGCCAGTGACGTTCGCATCATGATTTTTCTGCGACCTGGCGAAACGGCATGAAGAACGGTTTGCCGGTGAGCGGATTAACTGACATATGTACGTCAACCTCAAACACCGCTTTGATCAGTTCCGGCGTACAGGTATCGCCCTCGTGAAGCACGCCCTCGACTTTCCCCTGGCGTAAAAAGACCAGGGAATCACCGTAGTTCACCGCAAAGTTAAGATCGTGCAGCACCACCACGACGGTGCGCCCGTGCTGGCGGGTCAGCGTATGCAGCAGTTCAAGGATTTCCACCTGATAGCGGAGGTCAAGAAACGTTGTCGGCTCGTCGAGCAGGATATAGGGCGTTTGCTGCGCCAGCGCCATCGCAATCCAGCAGCGCTGACGCTGGCCGCCGGAAAGGCTTTCCACCGGCAAATGGGCAAACTCCGCCGTACCGGTCAGGCGCAGTGCCTCTTCCACGGCCTGCTCGTCTTCGTCACTCCACTGGCGCATAAAATTTTGCCAGGGGAAACGCCCGCGCGAAACCAGCTCAAACACGGTTAACCCTTCCGGCAACAGCGGTGACTGCGGCAGAATGCCCAGCTGACGGGCGACCGCTTTGGTTGGCTGTTGATGAATGGCTTTGCCATCCAGCAGCGCAGCTCCCCCGAGCGGTTGCAGCAGACGTGCGATCGTGCTCAGTAGCGTGGATTTTCCACAGCCGTTCGCGCCCACCAGAACGGTTATTTTCTGTGGGGGGATCGCAAGCGAGATCTCATCGACGATGATTTTTTTCTGATAGCCAGCAGAGAGGTTCTCAAGAACCAGTCCTGACTTATTCGTGTTGTGAGCCACGTGAACGCCAACTTAATAAAAAACTAACAAATAAAAATAAAACTCATTCTCTTTTGAGAGTTTGCCGCTGCGCCATGTAGTAGTCAAGAGAAGAAACACCCTTAAAACCCCAGGGTTATCGTGCAGAAATGGGAAAACCGCTAAACGCATTAATTAGTTTATTTTCAACAAGTTAATTACTTACCACGCTAAGTATCAGAGGGGACATGCTGCTGTAGTCGATTTTTGCTTTTTTCCATTTACTACTACATCAGCGCATGATTGAATGATTCTCAATTACATGTTCGATGCCAGCGATGGCTAACGAGCAGACCGTAAAGGGCAATGACTCACACATTCTTCCGTGACGCTTCATTCGCGGGATATTTCGGGAAAACAGATGTAATGGCTACGTTCACTCCTTCACTCTCTGGGGTAAAAGGGCGCGCGCTCTTTTCACTGCTGTTTATGGCGCCGCTGGTGCAGGCAGCAGACAACACCGCGGCTCAGGACGGCGAAACGCTTACCGTCACCGCCGATCCTAATGCCGTGGTCGATGCCACCAACGGCTATCAGCCGCTGAACACCTCCACCGCCACGCTGACCAACATGCCGATGCTGGATATCCCGCAGGTGGTAAATACTGTCAGCGATAAAGTGCTGGAAGATCAGCACGCTACCACGCTGGATGAAGCCCTCTATAACGTCAGTAACGTGGTGCAGACCAACACGCTGGGCGGCACGCAGGATGCGTTTGTACGCCGTGGATTTGGCGCGAACCGCGACGGTTCAATCATGACCAACGGCCTGCGCACCGTGCTGCCGCGCAGCTTTAACGCGGCCACCGAGCGTGTGGAAGTCCTCAAGGGACCGGCCTCAACGCTGTACGGCATCCTCGATCCGGGAGGGCTTATCAATGTGGTCACCCGACGTCCGGAAAAACAGTTTGGCGGTTCGATCTCGGGCACCTCCTCAAGTTTTGGCGGCGGTACCGGCCAGCTCGATGTCACAGGTCCCATTGAAGGAACGCGCCTGGCTTACCGCCTGACGGGCGAGTACCAGGACGAAGATTACTGGCGAAGTTTCGGCAAGGCGCGCAGCACCTTTATCGCGCCCTCGCTGACCTGGTTTGGTGATGACGCCACCGTGACCGTGCTCTATTCACATCGTGATTATAAGACGCCGTTCGATCGCGGCACGATCTTCGATCTCACGACCAAACAGCCGGTGAATGTTGACCGTAAAACCCGATTTGACGAGCCGTTCAACATTACCGATGGCCAGTCCGATCTGGCGCAGCTCAACGCGGAATACCGCCTTAACAGCCAGTGGACAGCGAAGTTCGATTACAGCTACAGCCAGGATAAATACAGCGATAACCAGGCGCGGGTGATGGCCTATGACGCGAAAACCGGCAACCTGACCCGTCGTGTGGATGCGACGCAAGGCTCAACGCAGCGCATGCATTCCACCCGTGCAGACCTGCAGGGGAACGTGGATATCGCGGGCTTTTACAATGAGATCCTGACCGGCGTGTCGTATGAGAATTACGACCTGCTGCGCACGGATATGATTCGCTGTAAGAATGTAAAAGATTTCAATATTTACCATCCGTCTTACGGCAATCTGAGCAAGTGTACGACCGTTTCCACCGCGGACAGCGATCAGACGCTCAAACAGGAGAGTTACTCCGCTTACGCTCAGGACGCCCTGTACCTGACGGATAAATGGATTGCCGTCGCCGGGCTGCGTTATCAGTATTACACCCAGTACGCGGGCAAGGGCAGACCATTCAACGTCAATACCGACAGCCGCGACGAGCAGTGGACGCCGAAGCTGGGGCTGGTCTATAAGCTCACGCCATCCGTCTCGCTGTTTGCTAACTACGCCCAGACGTTTATGCCGCAATCGTCCATCGCGAGCTACATTGGCGACCTGCCACCAGAAACGTCCAATGCCTACGAAGTCGGCGCTAAATTTGACCTGTTCAACGGTATTACCGCCAACATCGCGCTGTTTGATATCCACAAGCGCAACGTGCTGTACACCGAAAGCGTGGCGGGTGAAAACATTGCTAAAACCGCTGGCCGCGTGCACTCACAGGGCGTGGAAGTGGATCTGGCAGGCTCTCTGACCGAGAACACCAATATTATTGCCAGCTATGGCTACACCGATGCGAAAGTGCTGGAAGACCCGGATTACGCCGGCAAACCGCTGCCAAACGTGCCGCGCCATACCGGTTCGCTGTTCCTGACGTACGATATTCACAATGTCATCGGCGGGAATACCCTGACAATTGGCGGCGGTGGACACGGCGTGAGCCGTCGCTCCGCGACCAACGGTGCGGATTATTATTTGCCAGGGTACGTTGTTGCTGATGCCTTTGCGGCCTATAAAATGAAGCTACAGTATCCGGTGACGCTTCAGGTCAACGTGAAGAACCTGTTTGATAAGACCTACTACACCTCGTCGATTGCGACCAATAACCTCGGCAACCAGCCAGGCGATCCGCGTGAAGTGCAGTTTACGGTGAAGATGGAATTTTGATGTAAAAAAGCCCGGTGGCGCTAGCGCCTACCGGGCCTTCGTTCCATCCCCTCTCCCGGTGGGAGAGGGGTAAAGAGAGGGCATCAGGCCTCAATATCCGCCATATCGCCTTTTTCCTGCAGCCAGTTGCGTCGGTCTTCCGAACGCTTCTTGGCAAGCAGCATATCCATCATGGCGTTGGTTTGCTGTTCGTCTTCGTCGCTGATGGTCAATTGCACCAGGCGGCGGGTGTTTGGATCCAGCGTGGTTTCGCGCAACTGCATCGGGTTCATCTCGCCCAGCCCTTTAAAGCGCTGCACGTTCGGTTTGCCCTTCTTACGCTTGAGCTGTTCCAGTACGCCCGCTTTTTCCTCTTCCGTCAGCGCGTAGTAGACCTCTTTGCCGAGGTCGATACGGTAGAGCGGCGGCAGCGCCACGTGGACGTGACCGTTTTTCACCAGCGTCCTGAAGTGCTTCACAAACAGCGCGCACAGAAGCGTAGCGATGTGCAGACCATCGGAGTCCGCATCCGCGAGGATACAGATCTTACCGTAGCGCAGCTGGCTCAGATCGTCGCTGTCCGGATCGATGCCGATCGCAACGGAGATATCATGCACTTCCTGCGAGGCCAGCACTTCATCCGACGACACTTCCCAGGTGTTCAGGATCTTACCCTTGAGCGGCATGATCGCCTGATATTCACGATCGCGCGCCTGCTTGGCAGAGCCCCCTGCCGAGTCCCCTTCCACGAGGAACAGCTCGGTGCGGTTCAGATCCTGCGCGGTACAGTCCGCCAGCTTGCCCGGAAGCGCCGGGCCACTGGTCAGTTTTTTACGCACCACCTTCTTGGCGGCACGCAGACGACGCTGGGCGCTGGAAATGGCCATTTCTGCCAGCATCTCGGCGGCCTGCACGTTCTGGTTCAGCCACAGGGTGAAAGCATCTTTGACCACGCCGGAGACGAACGCCGCACACTGACGTGAGGACAAACGTTCTTTGGTCTGACCGGCGAACTGTGGATCCTGCATCTTCACCGACAGAACGTAGGCGCAGCGATCCCAGATATCTTCCGCCGACAGCTTCACGCCGCGGGGCAGAATGTTGCGGTATTCGCAGAACTCGCGCATTGCATCCAGCAGCCCCTGACGCAGACCGTTGACGTGCGTACCGCCAAGCATGGTCGGGATCAGGTTGACGTAGCTTTCGGTCAGCAGCTCGCCGCCTTCCGGCAGCCACAACAGCGCCCAGTCCACCGCTTCCGTATCACCGGTGAAATTACCGACAAACGGTTTTTCCGGCAGGGTTGGCAGGCCGTTAACGGCTTCGCACAGATAGTCGTTTAGACCGTCTTCATAGCGCCAGGTCTGTTCGGTGTTGTTGACGTTATCTTTAAAGGTAATTTCTACGCCAGGGCACAGTACCGCTTTGGCTTTCAGCAGGTGCGTCAGGCGTGAAACAGAGAAACGAGGGCTGTCGAAGAAGCTTTCGTCAGGCCAGAAGTGGACGCTGGTTCCGGTATTGCGCTTGCCGCACGTGCCGACGACCTGCAGATCCTGCACCTTCTCGCCGTTTTCAAAGGCGATGTTATACACCTGACCGTCGCGGCGGACGTTGACTTCCACGCGTCTGGACAGGGCGTTAACCACGGAGATCCCCACGCCGTGCAAACCACCCGAGAACTGGTAGTTTTTGTTGGAGAACTTACCGCCCGCATGAAGACGACAGAGGATCAGCTCAACGGCTGGCACACCCTCTTCCGGGTGGATATCCACCGGCATGCCGCGTCCGTCGTCGATGACCTCCAGCGACTGATCGGCATGGAGGATGACGTCAACGCGTTTGGCATGGCCAGCCAGCGCTTCATCCACACTGTTATCAATAACTTCCTGGCCCAGATGGTTTGGGCGTGTCGTATCGGTGTACATCCCAGGGCGGCGGCGAACCGGCTCAAGCCCGGTGAGTACCTCAATGGCATCAGCGTTATAGGTTTGCGTCATGATTTAAACTAGCAGTTCGCATTGATTGTCAGTGGCTGTGCAGTCCAAGAAAATCGACAATCTGGGTGAAATGATTCTCAAAGCCCGTGAAAGCATGGTTTCCGCCTTCTTCTTTAGTCTGGCGGCAGGATGCGTAATACGCCACTGCCTGGCGGTAATCCAGCACTTCATCACCCGTCTGTTGCAGCAACCAGATAAGATCGGGCGCTTCAAGCGGGTCTACCTGCATAACTTTGAGATCGTAAATATGGCGTGACTCTAGCACATATTGTTGGCCGGTGTAGGGGTTCTCGTTTTGCCCGAGAAAGTCCCGCAGCAGCTCAAATGGCCGAACCGCCGGGTTAACCACCACCGCAGGCAGCATAAAACATTGCGAGAGCCAGGTGGCGTAATATCCGCCCAGCGAAGAACCGACCACGCCGAACGATTCGCCGCCGTGTTCCATCACAACCGATTCCAGCATTTCTGCGGCTTCCGCCGGGTAAGGCGGCAGTTGAGGGATAATCATCTCAACGTGCGGGTGATGTTCGCTCAGCCACTGGCGAAACTGCGTCGCTTTCGCGGAGCGCGGCGAACTGTTGAATCCGTGCAGATAGAGGAGCGTAGACATCAATAGCCTTCTGAAGCGGTGTCCGGGCGGAATTTTGCGCCGGTTAAACGGCAGACTTCCGTGGTGAGCAGGCCATCGGGATGCAGTTCGAGCCAGCGCCAGCCCGGTGCGATGGTGTCCAGGGTAAAGTTTGCGCAATGCGGCTTGAACTGAACGCAGGTCGAGGGCGTGGCCAGCAGTCGGCGGCCATTCCAGTCGAGATCCTGTTCCTGATGAATGTGTCCGCACAGGAGATTCTGCACCCGCGGGAATTTCGCCAGCACTCTGTCCAGCGCGGCAGAGTTGCGCAGGCTGTGTTGATCAAGCCAGCTACAGCCCGCCGGCAAAGGATGATGATGCAGCAACAGCAGCGTATGACGTTCAGGTTCGGCAGACAGTTTGGTTTCAAGCCAGTCGAGTTGAAAGTCGCTTAACTCACCGTGTGGGACGCCAAAGACCTGGCTGTCCAGCAGCAGGATCTGCCAGTGGTCACCCACAAAAACACATTTTGCCGGAGAGATCCCCGCATCCTGCAGCGAGCTGTACATGGCAGGCTGGAAATCGTGGTTTCCCGGTAGCCAGACGCAAGGCACGCTAAAACTCGCGATGCCTTCAGCGAAATGCTGGTAGGCCGCGGAGGATTGGTCCTGCGCCAGATCGCCCGTCGCGACAATCAGATCGCATGGGCGATTTTCAGCGTGAATGGCGCTAAGTACCGCCTGATAGCTCTCCCAGGTATTCACCCCAAGCAGAGTTTCATGCTTTTCGGCAAAAAGGTGGGTATCGGTGATTTGTAATATCCTGACTGGTGCCCCACCAGCAACAGTCAGGTTCAACAGGCTTTCCAAATGGTGTCCTTAGGTAGGTTTATGACGCTAACAAACCGGAATCGCCATTGCTCCATGTGCTAAACAATATCTTAGCCAGTCGGCTAAAAACTGGTTAATTTGATGCTTTTCGTCGCGTTGATGCAACTTTTTATTCGGATAATCATACCGCGCTTTGAAGCGAAAGATCTGCTGGCTTGAACACACTTCAGCGACCATCGCGTCATGGTAAAGGCGCACCGTCATCGACGGCAGGCTCCAGTAGCTAATGCTGGGCGCCGTTTGTTCAATTTCGACAAGCGTAGTGTAGCGCGTTGATTCTGTTATCGTTAATCGATACTGCGCGTTGCTCACCTGATAGCTCACCGTTTCGCCGGGTGCGTCGTTTTTCGGCAGCAGGCGGCGCAATTGTGCGAAATTGGTTTCGCACAGGCGCATCATTTCTGGGAAGTCAGGTGTATAACGCTTCATTTTTTCCACTCGTTTCGTAAAGTCTGATAATGCAGTTGCAGCCATTGCAGAGCGATGACAGACGCTGCGTTGTCGATTTTCCCCTCTTCTACCCACTGATAAGCCTGCTCCCGACTCACCACATGAACCCGAATATCTTCGTTTTCATCTGCCAGACCGTGGATCCCTTCCGCCGTCGTGGCGTCCACTTCGCCCACCATAATGGACAAGCGCTCGCTGGTGCCGCCTGGGCTTGCCAGATAACTCAGCACCGGTTTTGTCCGGCCAACCACCAGCCCCGCCTCTTCCAGCGCCTCGCGGCGGGCAACGTCTTCGACCGATTCGCCCTCTTCAATCATGCCGGCCACCATCTCCAGCAGCCAGGGGCTGGCGCTGACGTCATACGCGGCAATGCGGATCTGCTCCACCAGCACGACTTCATCACGCACTGGGTCAAAGGGTAGCAAGACTGCCGCATGCCCGCGCTCAAAAATTTCGCGTCTGATTTCACCGCTCATTTCGCCGTTAAACAGGCGATGCCTGAAACGGTAAAGTTCCATTGAAAAAAAACCGCTATAAAGCGTTTCTCGTGCAATAATTTCTACATCGTTTTTCGCGAATGTCACGGGCAAGTTTTCTGGTTTTTGCATGAGTCGAGTCCTGGTAGCAATGGTGATGAAATTATGAATTTCAAGGCTGTTTGGCTGCCGTTTGTAAGGCTATATGGTAGATTGGTGCAAATTACCGCCAGATGGCACGTAACGCCAACCTTTTGGTATGGAAGATTCTGTTAGAATCGGCAATTATTTTTTAATTAGATCAGCGCTAATACTGCTTCACAACAAGGAATGCAAATGAAGAAATTGCTCCCCATCCTTATCGGCCTGAGCCTGACGGGCTTCAGTGCAATGAGCCAGGCGGAAAACCTGTTACAGGTCTACCAGCAGGCACGTCTGGGCAACCCTGATTTACGTAAATCAGCGGCCGATCGTGATGCTGCGTTTGAAAAGATTAACGAAGCGCGTAGCCCATTGCTGCCACAGTTAGGTTTAGGTGCAGATTATACCTACAGCAACGGTTTCCGCGACGCCAATGGCGTTAACTCCAATGCTACCAGCGCCTCACTGCAATTAACACAGACGCTGTTTGATATGTCCAAATGGCGCGCCCTGACCCTGCAGGAAAAGAGCGCGGGCATCCAGGATGTGACGTATCAGACCGATCAGCAGACGCTGATCCTGAACACCGCCACCGCATACTTCAACGTGCTGAGCGCAATTGACTCGCTCTCCTACACCGAAGCGCAGAAACAGGCGATTTACCGCCAGTTAGATCAAACCACCCAGCGTTTCAATGTGGGTCTGGTGGCAATCACTGACGTTCAGAACGCCCGTTCACAATACGATAGCGTCCTGGCCAACGAAGTGACTGCACGTAACAACCTCGATAACGCGCTGGAATCCCTGCGTCAGGTTACCGGGAATTACTACCCTGAGCTGGCGTCGCTGAACGTCGACAGCTTCAAAACGGATAAACCGCAGGCCGTTAACGCCCTGCTGAAAGAAGCGGAAAACCGCAACCTGACGTTACTGCAGGCGCGTCTGAGCCAGGATTTGGCCCGCGAGCAAATCCGTCAGGCACAGGACGGCCACCTGCCGACCCTGAGCCTGAGCGCGTCTACCGGCGTGTCTGATACCACTTACAGTGGTTCTAAAACGAACACCTCCCAGTACGACGACAGCAATATGGGTCAGAACAAAGTGGGTCTGAACTTCTCGCTGCCACTGTACCAGGGCGGCCAGGTGACCTCTCAGGTGAAACAGGCGCAGTACAACTTTGTTGGCGCGAGCGAACAGCTGGAAAGTGCCCACCGCAACGTGGTACAGACCGTCCGTTCGTCCTTCAACAACGTGAATGCCTCTATCAGCAGTATCAACGCCTATAAACAGGCCGTTGTGTCTGCGCAGAGCTCTCTTGATGCCATGGAAGCGGGTTACTCCGTGGGTACGCGTACCATCGTTGACGTTCTGGACGCAACGACCACGCTGTACAACGCGAAACAGCAGCTCTCCAGCGCACGTTATCAGTACCTGATCAACCAGCTGAACATCAAACAGGCGCTGGGTACGTTGAACGAGCAGGATCTGCAGATGCTGAACAGCACCCTGGGTAAACCTGTCTCTACTTCTCCGGAAAATGTTGCGCCAGAGAACCCTGAGCAGGTTGCCGCCGTTGATAACTTCAACGGTAACGGTGCTGCACCTGCCGCGCAGCCAGCTGCCGCACGTACGACTGCACCCGCCAGCAGCGGTAACAATCCGTTCCGCAATTAAGCATGTCATCGGGCCCACTGCGGCCTGATGCCCTCGCCATACCCCTCTCCTTTCGGGAGAGGGCGTACGTAAATCACACCTGAACGTAAGCCAACGTAAAGATCCCCCTCATTCCGGCCATCATCGCTTCATTTTCAACCACTCATCCTCTATCCTGAGCGTTATTACCACTGGGTCCAGGAAGACAACGATGAAACGGACAAAATCTATCAATCACGCTTCGTTCCGCAAAAGCTGGAATGCGCGTCATCTCACCCCTGTTGCGCTGGCCGTCACGGCTGTCTTTATGCTGGCAGGCTGTGAGAAAAGCGATGAAACAGTTTCGCTTTATCAAAACGCGGACGACTGTTCTGCTGCAACCGGCAACGCCGCAGAGTGTAAAACGGCATATACCAACGCCCTGAAAGAGGCGGAACGTACTGCTCCGAAATATGCTTCACGTGAAGACTGCGTGGCAGAGTTCGGTGAAGGTCAGTGCCAGCAGGCACCGGCTCAGGCAGGCACGGCCCCTGAAAACCAGGCACAGGCCCAGTCCAGCGGCAGTTTCTGGATGCCGCTGATGGCAGGTTACATGATGGGCCGCCTGATGAGTGGCGGTGCGGGTTACCAGCAGCAGCCGCTGTTTAGCTCGAAAAACCCGGCCAGCCCGGCTTATGGTCAATATACCGATGCCAGCGGCAAAGGCTATGGCGCAGCCACCCCTGGCCGCTCCGTAACCGTACCGAAAACGGCGATGGCTCCGAAACCCGCGACCACCAGCACCATTACCCGTGGCGGGTTCGGTGAGTCTGTGGCGAAACAGACCAGCATGCAGCGTAGCGCGTCAGGCACGTCCACTCGCTCAATGGGCGGCTGATCATGGAACGAGTCAGTATCACCGAGCGCCCGGACTGGCGCGAAAAAGCGACCGAATACGGTTTTAACTTCCACACCATGTACGGCGAGCCATACTGGTGTGAAGACGCTTACTACAAGCTCACGCTTGCCCAGGTTGAGAAACTGGAAGAGGTGACCGCCGAGCTGCACCAGATGTGCCTGAAAGTGGTGGATAAAGTCATCGACAGCGACGCGCTGATGGCGAAGTTCCGCATTCCGAAGCACACCTGGAGTTTCGTCCGCCAGTCGTGGAAAACCCACCAGCCTTCGCTTTACTCACGTCTGGATCTGGCGTGGGACGGCGTGGGCGATCCTAAGCTTCTGGAAAACAATGCTGATACGCCAACCTCGCTGTACGAAGCGGCGTTCTTCCAGTGGATCTGGCTGGAAGACCAGGCCAATGCCGGCAACCTGCCGCAAGGCAGCGACCAGTTCAACAGCCTGCAGGAAAAGCTGATTGAGCGTTTCGCCGAACTGCGCGAACAGCATGGTTTTAATCTGCTGCACCTTGCCTGCTGCCGTGACACGGAAGAAGACCGTGGCACGGTGCAATATCTGCAGGACTGCGCGGCTGAAGCTGAAGTGGCGACCGAGTTTCTCTATATCGAAGATATCGGCCTGGGTGAGAAAGGTCAGTTTACTGACCTGCAGGATCAGGTGATAAGCAACCTGTTCAAGCTCTACCCGTGGGAATACATGCTGCGTGAAATGTTCTCCACCAAGCTGGAAGACGCCGGCGTGCGCTGGCTGGAGCCGGCATGGAAGAGCATTATCTCCAACAAAGCCCTGCTGCCGATGCTCTGGGAGATGTTCCCGAACCATCCGAACCTGCTGCCGGCTTACTTTGCGGAAGACGATCACCCGCCGATGGAGAAATACGTCGTTAAACCGATCTTCTCCCGTGAAGGGGCGAACGTGTCGATTATTGAAAATGGCAAAACGCTGGAAGCCGTTGAAGGGCCTTACGGCGAGGAAGGAATGATCGTCCAGGCGTTTTATCAACTGCCGAAGTTTGGTGACAGCTATACCCTGATTGGCAGCTGGCTCATCAACGATCAGCCAGCTGGGATTGGCATCCGCGAAGATCGCGCGCTGATCACGCAGGATCTATCACGGTTCTATCCGCACATTTTCGTCGAGTGATCGGGTGTGCCGGGGTGCGAGCGGAAGCCCTCACCCCGGCCCTTTCTCTTTGGGAAAGGCACGCATACGTTATCCAATCTGCACCGACAACATACTTAAGCTTCCCATCTCAATGCCATCGACCGGTATGCTGATCGGCTCCTGACCATCCCATGCGCCCAGTACATACAGCAACGGCAGGAAGTGTTCCGGCGTCGGGTTAGAGAGTGAACCGCCTTCGTGATCCAGATAGTTCACCAGCGGATGCTCCTCAACCGGCCCTTGCCAGGTCAGATTCGCTTTCACGTAATCGTTAAAAGATGTTGCCCACGGATATGGCGTGTTCTCACCGTGCCAGCGCGCTGTCCGCAGGTTGTGTACCACGTTGCCGCTTGCGATCAGCATGATGCCCTCGTCGCGTAAGGTCGCCAGTTTTCGCCCTATCTCCAGGTGCCAGGCCGCCGGTTTAGTGCTGTCGATACTCAACTGCACCATTGGGATGTCCGCCTCGGGATACATCTTTATCAGTACGCCCCACGAGCCATGGTCAAAGCCCCAGGCTTCGTTATCCAGCGCCACAGGCACAGGCGCGAGTAATTCCACCAGCTGTCGGGCCAGCGCTGGCGAGCCGGGTGCCGGATAGTGCGTGTCGTACAACGCCTGCGGGAAGCCGCCGAAATCATGAATGGTTTTTGGCGTTTCCATTGCGGTCACGCCCGTGCCCCGGGTAAACCAGTGCGCAGACACCACCACAATCGCTTTCGGACGCGGTAGCGTCTCGCCCAGATGACGCCATACTCGGGTATAGACGTTGTCTTCCAGAACGTTCATTGGGCTACCGTGGCCTAAAAACAGTGCTGGCATACGGGAAGAAGTCATGGTGATATCCTTACAGAAGGTGTCAATTTAATGGTTCTACATTACGCGCAATCTCGCCCGGATGAACGCTGATAAGCGTGAAGATCATCATCAGGAAATTTGAATGTAAGGAATGTGTAAAGCAGGGTTTCACCTCTCGCTTTGACCGAAATGAACCATTAATATTAATGATAATCATTATCATAAGGAGCAATGCATGTCAGTCCCCTTGATCCTGACTATACTGGCGGGTGCCGCAACGTTCATCGGTGCCATTCTCGGTGTGCTTGGTCAAAAGCCGTCTAACCGCGTGCTGGCCTTCTCATTGGGCTTTGCTGCCGGGATCATGCTGCTCATCTCTCTGATGGAGATGCTCCCTGCCGCACTGGGCACCGAAGGCATGTCTCCGGTGCTGGGATATGGCATGTTTGTATTCGGCCTGCTTGGTTACTTTGCCCTCGACCGCATGCTGCCGCACGCGCATCCGCAGGATTTAATGCAAAAAAGCGTGACCCCGATACCGCGCAATATTAAGCGCACGGCCATTCTGTTAACGCTCGGCATAAGCCTGCACAACTTCCCGGAAGGCGTGGCAACCTATGTCACCGCCAGCAGCAATCTGGAGATGGGCTTTGGTATCGCCCTGGCGGTAGCTTTGCACAATATTCCTGAAGGACTGGCGGTGGCCGGGCCGGTTTATGCCGCCACGGGCTCGAAACGGACCGCGGTCTTCTGGGCGGGGATCTCGGGGATGGCCGAAATTCTCGGCGGCGTGCTGGCGTGGTTGATTCTGGGCAGTCTGGTCTCGCCTGTGGTGATGGCCGCTATCATGGCCGCCGTGGCCGGGATAATGGTGGCGCTCTCCGTGGATGAGCTGATGCCGCTGGCGAAAGAGATCGATCCGAATAATAACCCGAGCTATGGCGTGCTGTGCGGCATGTCGGTGATGGGCTTGAGCCTGGTGCTGCTGCAAACGGCAGGGATCGGCTAAGACAATAGCGCATTAACGTCTCACAACAAAAAAGCCGGGTTTCCCCGGCTTTTTCACATCGGCCCTTTCAGCTGGCTTTGCGCGCGTGCGCCTGGCGATACTCCACCAGATCTTCAATCGTCACCACGGGCATATTATGCAGACGGGCAAAGGTGATGCACTCCGGCGCACGTGCCATGGTGCCATCGTCGTTGGTGAGTTCACACAGTACGCCCGCAGGTTTAAAGCCTGCCAGGGTCACGAGGTCAATGGTCGCTTCGGTGTGACCGCCACGGGTCAATACACCGCCAGCCTGCGCACGCAACGGGAAGACGTGCCCTGGACGATGCAGGTCTGATGGCTTCGCATCATCGGCAATCGCGGCACGCACGGTGGTCAGACGGTCAGCCGCCGACACGCCGGTGGTCACGCCATGTGCCGCTTCGATGGTCACGGTAAAACCGGTTCCAAAGGCGCTGGTGTTGTTTTCAACCATCATGGGCAGGTCGAGCTGCTTACGACGGTCTTCGTTGATACACAGGCACACGATGCCGCTACCGTGACGGATGGTCAGCGCCATCTGCTCAACGGTCATGTTTTCGGCGGCGAAAATCATGTCGCCTTCATTTTCACGGTTTTCATCGTCAAGCACCATCACGCCGCGGCCTTCGCGCAGTGCATCCAGTGCATGTTCAACACGTTCAATAGAAGTGCCAAAAGAGGAAAGTAGCGTCTGATTCATGGTAAAAAAACCTCATTAACATTATGGTTACCAGAATCAGGGCAGTCTTAGGAGCGCCGTATAAGCGGCAAAAAGATAACGTGAGCGGGCCAGGCCCGACTTGATCGTTACTCTCTCCCATCCGGACTCTAACCGTCGGCCCCGGAATTACACCGGATCTGCTGTCCTTTGAGTAGTGACCCAAAGCGCTCGCGGGCTTTCAGCGTTACGCTGATTTACCGCCGGTGGGGAATTTCGCCCCGCCCTGAGAATAAGCGAGATAACTATAACGCGATTGATTACCCTGGGCAATGCGCAGACATAAAATCTCCTTTATCCTGGGGCATGACGCGCTACAATGTTCATTAACACCGTCTTATCAAGGGAAGCCACAATGATTGACCCGAAGAAAATTGAGCAAATTGCGCGTCAGGTTCATGAGTCTATGCCAAAAGGTATTCGTGAGTTTGGGGATGACGTAGAGAAGAAAATCCGCCAGACGCTGCAGGCGCAGTTGGTTCGCCTTGATTTAGTCAGCCGCGAAGAGTTTGACGTGCAGACGCAGGTTCTGCTGCGTACCCGCGAGAAGCTGGCCCTGCTGGAGCAGCGTCTGAACGAGCTGGAAAACCGCAATACGCCAGCGGAAGTAAAACCGGCTCCGGCCATTCCACCGGTTGATGAAGCAGAATAACAGCCGCGTATAACGGGCTGTTTGCGAAGATACCCCCTCCTGCAAAGAGAGGGTGAAAAAAACGGGCCAGATGGCCCGTTTTTTATTTGCTGACTTTATTTGCTGTCTTTCTGGATCTTCTTGATGATGTTGGTGGTTGAGCACCCGTCCTCAAAGTTGAGCACCATCACTTCACCGCCATTAGCCCAGACCTCTTCGCTGCCCGCGATTTGATCCGGTTTGTAATCGCCGCCTTTCACCAGCAGATCCGGCAAAATACCGGCAATCAGGCGCTGCGGGGTATCTTCTTCAAACGACACCACCCAGTCCACCGCTTCCAGCGCACCCAGCACGATCATGCGCTGCTCCAGCGGGTTCACCGGACGCGTTTCACCTTTAAGACGTTTCGTCGACGCATCGCTGTTCACCGCCACAATCAGACGGTCGCCCAGCTTACGCGCATTGGCCAGATAAGAGACATGACCGGCATGCAGGATGTCGAACACGCCGTTGGTCATCACCACTTTTTCACCGCGTTTACGGGCGGCGGCAACGGCCACTTTCAGCTCATCTTCGCTCATCACGCCAAAACCGGTATCGGCACGACCACGCACCGCGTTTTCCAGTTCGATCGGCGAAACGGTGGAAGTCCCCAGCTTGCCAACGACCACGCCTGCTGCCGCATTAGCGAAGTAGCACGCTTCTTCCAGAGAGTTCCCTGCCGCCAGCGTCGCCGCCAGAACGCCAATGACCGTGTCGCCGG
This sequence comes from Enterobacter cloacae complex sp. FDA-CDC-AR_0132, assembly GCF_003010695.1. Classification (NCBI taxonomy): domain Bacteria; kingdom Pseudomonadati; phylum Pseudomonadota; class Gammaproteobacteria; order Enterobacterales; family Enterobacteriaceae; genus Enterobacter; species Enterobacter cloacae complex sp. FDA-CDC-AR_0132. The sequence continues at coordinate 918,022 of NZ_CP027618.1, forward strand.
CACCGGTCACGTCATACACTTCCTGCGCCTGGGTCGGCATATGCAGCGGCGCTTTGCCAGGCTGCAGCAGCGTCATCCCCTGCTCGGAGCGGGTCACCAGCAGCGCGGAGAGTTCGAAGTCAGCAATGATCTTCATGCCGCGCTCAACGAGCTCTTCTTCCGTCTTACATTTGCCCGCCACCGCTTCAAACTCAGAGAGGTTTGGCGTCAGCAGCGTTGCGCCACGATAGCGCTCAAAGTCAGTACCTTTCGGGTCGATCAGCACGGGCACATTGGCTTTACGCGCGAGCTGAATCATCTGCTGTACGCTTGCCAGCGCACCTTTGGCGTAGTCGGACAGCACCAGCGCGCCGATAGTGCTCAGCGCCTGGTTAATGCGCTCGTGCAGCGGCTCAGGATCAACGCCCTCAAAGCCTTCCTCAAAGTCGAGGCGGATCAGCTGCTGGTTACGCGACAGAACGCGCAGTTTGGTGATCGTCGGGTGTGTCGGAACCGAAACGAAGTCGCACTTCACGTTCACGTCCGCCAGCGACTTGCTCAGCGCACGCGCCGCATCGTCAATGCCGGTTAAGCCAACCAGACGCGACTGCGCGCCCAAAGAGGCAATGTTCATCGCCACGTTTGCCGCGCCGCCAGGACGCTCTTCAATGGTGTCGACCTTAACTACCGGTACCGGTGCTTCCGGAGAGATGCGGCTGGTCGGCCCGTACCAGTAGCGATCCAGCATGACATCCCCGACAACCATAACTCCAGCACGTTCAAACTCTGGCAGTGTTACTTTCATTCCTGACTCCAGAAAGATTCACAATTTGCGCGCGATAATATCACACTTGTTTTGTTACGCACGGTTCCACCAGCCACTTCTGCCAGCTGGCGGTGACCTGCGCGCGTTCAGTGGCGAAACAGTCCAGCGCGACGTGGCCAGGCTGCTCCTGTAAGGCCAGGTGGTGCAGCTCGTCGCGCAGCGTGGTATAGGCGCGCGTTAAGGCCTGCGCCTCCTGCTCATCCATAATGTCGTTTTGCGCCAGCAGTTCCAGAATACGCACATTATCAGACCAGCGGGTCAGCTTCGGTTTAGCGTGCGCATGGCGTAGCACCAGATATTGCGTAATAAATTCAATATCGGTAATGCCGCCCTCATCCGCTTTAATATCAAAGCGATCGCGATGCTTATTGCCCAGGTGCGCGCGCATTTTCTCGCGCATCTCACGCACCTCGGTCTGCAGCGTGCTGCCGTCACGCGGGGTTGTCATAATCTCCCGACGAATGGCATCAAACTGCGTTTTCAGCGACGGATCGCCGTACACCACGCGGGCTCGCACCAGCGCCTGATGTTCCCACGTCCAGGCTTCATTCTTCTGGTACTCAGCGAAGGACTCCGTTGAGGTCACCAGCATGCCGGCCGCGCCGGAAGGACGCAGACGCGCATCCACTTCATATAAAATGCCGGATGACGTGCGGGTGCTGAACAGATGCATAATACGCTGGGCCAGACGCAGGTAGAACTGACGCCCGTCGATTTCACGCTCGCCGTCGGTCATGACGTCTGCCGGGCAGTCATGCAGGAAGATTAAATCGAGATCCGAGCTGTACCCCAGTTCCCATCCGCCGAGCTTACCGTAACCCACAACGGCAAAACCGCGGCCTTCGCGGTCAGCAAGGTGTTTCGGCTGGCCGTAGCGCGCCACCATCTGAATCCATGCCTGATGCACCACCGCATCAATGATCGCTTCTGCAAGCCAGGTTAAGTGATCGCTCACTTTCATCACTGGCAGCGTTCCGGCGATATCTGCCGCCGCCACGCGCAGCATTTGCGCCTGCTTGAACTGACGCAGCGCCTCCAGCTGTTGCTCTTCGTCCTCTTCCGGTACGCGCAGCAGATACTGACGCAGCTCGTCACGGTAGGCGTCCGTTGCCGTCGGCTGGTAGAGCGTATTGGGATCGAGCAGCTCATCCAGCAGCAGCGGATACCGCGCCAGCTTGTTGGCCACCATCGGCGAGGCGGCGCAAAGCGTAATCAGATGCTTGAGCGCGCCCGGGAACTCGCTCAGCAACTCAAGATAGGTCGTACGGGTGATGATCCCGCTCAGCAGCGGCATCATGCGCGACAGCGGGACCGGCGCATCCGCACGCGAGCAGACGTTGCTCAGCAGGTGCGGCATCAGATGATCCAGCACCTGACGACCGCGCGGACCAATGGCCCGTTTATTCAGTTCGAGACGGAAATCAGCAATTAACGCCACCACACGATGGCGATCGTCGTCGCTCAGGTGCGCCAGCACCGGCGTGGTGTCATCCTCCTGCAGCGCGTCCTGCCACAATTCGCGCCAGTGTTCAGAGAGCGTATCGTCCTGCGATTCACTTTCATCGTCACCAATCAGCGCGTTAAAGACACGGCGCACGCCGGCCATATGCGCGTCCAGTTGCCCGGTCAACGTTGACCAGTCGTCGACGTGCATCCCCCAGGCCAGCCGCGCCCGGTTCAGGTCATCGCCTGGTAAAGTCTGGGTCTGCTCGTCATTGATGCTTTGCAGCAGGTTTTCCAGGCGGCGCAGGAACAGATAGGCCTCACGCAGGATCTGCGCGTCGCCTTCCGGCAGCAGATGCAGTTGCTCTATGGCTGACAGCGTCGGCAGCAGCGAACGGGATTGCAGTGAAGGCTCACGTCCGCCGCGGATCAGCTGGAAGACCTGAACGATAAATTCGATTTCGCGAATGCCGCCCGCGCCGAGCTTGATGTTGTCCTTCAGACCCCGGCGACGCACTTCACGGGCGATCATTCCTTTCATGTTGCGCAGCGACTGAATAACGCTGAAGTCGATATAGCGACGGAACACGAACGGGCGCAGCATGGCGCGCAGCTCGTTGGCGTAGGCATCGTCGCTGTCTCCCATGATCCGCGCTTTGACCATCGCGTAACGCTCCCAGTCGCGCCCCTGCTCCTGGTAATAATCTTCCAGTGCCGCAAAGCTCAGCACCAGCGGACCGCTGTCGCCAAACGGGCGCAGACGCATATCCACGCGATAGACAAAACCATCCTGGGTAGGTTGATCCAGCGCTTTAATCAGACGTTGCCCGAGACGGGTAAAGAACTGCGCATTGTCCAGTTCACGGCGGCCCCCGCGTGTGGAGCCGTTCTCCGGCCAGGCAAAAATCAGGTCGATATCCGAGGAGAAATTCAGTTCGCAGCCCCCGAGCTTGCCCATGCCCAGAATCAAGAGTGGCTGAGGAACCCCATCCTCATTGCACGGCGTGCCCCACTCTTTACAGCAGGCGGCATAGAGCCAGTCCCGTGCGGCAACAATCAGCGTCTGTGCCAGCTCGCTCAGCTGCTGCAGGGTACTTTCTTCGCTGACCAGTTCCAGCGCCTGAGCCCAGGCAATACGCACCATCACCCGGCGGCGGAACTGGCGCAGGACGCGCATCAGTGTTGCTTCATCCGCGACCTCTTCAAGTGCGGTTTGCAACCAGCCCGCATAATGCCGCCACTCGTCTGCCTGCGGCGGGGTGCTCTCAAGCGCCTCCAGCCAGTCCGGGTAAGCGGTGATACTTTCCTGCACAAAATCACTGAAGGTGAGCACGCTCCTGGCCTGCTCGCTTAACGATGACGCCGGTAATGACTCAGGCAGACGTTCGCAAACGGTCTGCCACTGCTGCTGTAACTGCGAAGAAAGCGGCATTATAGGGTTCCTTGCCAGAGTTAACGTTTTCCGCTGTGCAGCCAGAACGGCTCCTGCGAAATGGCTTCATTACGGAAATGCTCAATCTCAATGTGCTGACGGGTTTCGATAGCATGTTTCAGCCCCTGCCAGTTCTCCAGCCAGGCCTGCGCTTTAGGGCCGTCATAGGCACCCGACAGCAGCAGCATGCTGTCGATATTGCGCGACAGGCGGATCAGCTGATCGCCATACTGGTCTCCCAGCGGATACGCAAAGGTGGTTTTAAGCTCCGCCGCGTGGCGTGAAAGATGGATATCCGCGAAACGTTTGAAGTTATCTTCAATTTTGGCCTGCGCTTTTGCATCCAGGAAGGCACGCCAGCTGCGCGTCACCAGAAACTCGGTCAGCGCCAGCCTGGCGGCGGCGTTTTGCGGGCTGTAGAGCGCCGTTTGCGCGGATACGTCAGAGAGCAGCAGCGCTTCGGTCTGGGTCAGCAGGTCACGTAAGTGAGCGCTCGCTTTGCGAGGTACGATGCCGCCGAACAGCGCCAGGGTATGACGCACAAGGCTCATCGCCGCTAACACGTGCGCTTTAGCGTTTTTCACATTACGCACCCACAGCTCTTCATGATAAAGCCACTGTGAGAGCGCCAGTTCCAGCGCCGCCTCCATGCCCTGCTCAACGCTGGCTTTCGGTGGCACGTGTAAAATAGTCGTCTCTTTCAGCAGGCGTGGCGCATTCCCGGCGGCCAGATGATACCCCCGCGCCGCTTTGCTCAGGCTGCCCTGACGCAGGCCCGGCTGGCTTACCAGCTTACGCGCCAGCTTCAGTACGTCCTGGACTTCACCTTCCAGCAGTTCGAGCTCCAGCTCGCAAATCGGCTCCTGAAGTTCGCCCGCTTTTACCTCACCCTGATCGAGGGCGATTTCAATGCGGCTTTTCCCTTCCGTTACCAGCCATTTTTCACGCCAGAAATCGGTGCTAAACAGCGGTTTCACCTCGGCGGATAAGGTTTCTGGCAGCACGCCGTTCGGCCAGACTTCTGCCGGGAAACGATCCAGCTCAAGTTCTGGCTGATTGATGTCGATATTGTATTCCGGGCGCTGATGCAAACCGCCGACCACGCGGCCAGCGATTTTCATCGTCATCTCGTAGCGCCCGTTCGCGCCACGGATGCGCAACCCCATATCATGGCGGCGCAGCCAGTTGTCTGGCGTTTCGTAATAGATATTAAGCAGTTGTACCGGTTCATGGTGTTCGCCGGAAAGGGTCTGCAGATGCTGACGGAGTGCGTCAACGCTGTCTTTTTCGACGATAAATTTTAATTCGATTTCTTGAGCCATAGCCTTGTACTTTTGCAGGCGTCACAGACGCGTCAATGAGGGCGAACTTCCTCGCCATTTGTTTGTCAGTACATAGTATTTTGCGCCAAATTGCCACGCAATGAGCAATTTGACGGGCGTAAATGTTTAGGGTCGTGACACAGATGATTCTGATTGCTGACGAATGCTTTGCGTAGAGACACTGTTGCCACTACTATCGTTCCACTATTTATGAAAATAACGACTAATGATGCTTAAATTACGCCTGATTGGACTTACTTTCCTCGCTTTTAGCGCCGCAACCGCCGTGCACGCTGAAGAGAAGCGTTACGTTTCTGACGAACTGAACACCTGGGTACGCAGTGGCCCTGGAGATAATTATCGCCTCGTGGGTACGGTCAATGCCGGCGAGGAAGTGACGCTGTTACAGACCAACGCGGAGACCAATTATGGTCAGGTTCGCGACAGTACCGGCCGCACGTCCTGGATCCCACTGAAAGAGCTGAGTGCGGTGCCAAGCCTGCGCACCCGCGTGCCGGATCTGGAAAATCAGGTGAAAACGCTGACCGACAAGCTGAACAATATCGACGGTACCTGGAACCAGCGTACCGCGGAAATGCAGCAGAAAGTGGCCCAGAGCGACAGCGTGATTAACGGTCTGAAAGACGAAAATCAGAAACTGAAAAACGAGCTGATTGTCGCGCAGAAGAAGGTGAACGCCGCCAATCTGCAACTTGATGACAAACAACGTACCATCATCATGCAGTGGTTTATGTACGGTGGCGGTGTGCTGGGCGTTGGCCTGGTGCTGGGTCTGGTGCTTCCTCACCTGATCCCTAGCCGTAAGCGTAAAGACCGCTGGATGAACTAATTCGTCTTCTCTGCCAGACTTACGTATTATCTTGCGAAAAGAGAAAACGGGAGTACAGGGCGTGAAGAGTTATCTGGTCGGTGGTGCGGTACGTGATGCGTTGTTAGGTCTGCCGGTCAAAGATAAAGACTGGGTGGTGGTGGGAGCCACACCTGATGAGATGCTTAACGCGGGCTACCAGCAGGTAGGCCGCGATTTTCCCGTGTTTCTGCACCCGCAAAGCCGTGAGGAGTACGCCCTGGCGCGTACCGAACGGAAATCCGGTTCGGGTTATACCGGCTTCACCTGCTATGCCGCACCGGACGTCACGCTGGAGCAAGATCTCCTGCGTCGCGATCTCACCATCAACGCGCTGGCGCAGGACGAAGACGGCCAGATCATTGACGCGTATGGCGGTCAGGACGATCTGCGTAATCGACTGCTGCGTCACGTCTCCCCGGCGTTTTCTGAAGATCCGCTCCGCGTGCTGCGCGTGGCGCGCTTTGCGGCGCGTTACGCGCATCTGAGCTTCCGCATTGCCGATGAGACCCTGGCACTGATGACCGCCATGACCGAGGCGGGCGAACTGGCCCACCTCACGCCAGAGCGCGTCTGGAAAGAGACGGAAAACGCCCTTACTACCCGCAACCCGCAGGTCTTTTTCCAGGTGCTGCGTGACTGTGGCGCACTGAAAGTGCTGTTCCCGGAAATTGACGCGCTGTTCGGCGTGCCCGCCCCGGCGAAATGGCACCCGGAAATCGATACCGGCGTGCATACCCTGATGACCCTGAGTATGGCTGCCATGCTCAGCCCCGAGGTGGATGTGCGTTTTTCAACGCTGTGCCACGATCTCGGCAAAGGATTAACGCCAAAAGCCATGTGGCCGCGCCACCATGGCCACGGTCCTGCCGGGGTGAAGCTGGTCGAAGGGCTTTGCCAGCGCCTGCGGGTACCCAACGAGATCCGCGATCTCGCCAGACTGGTGGCGGAATTTCACGACCTGATCCACACCTTCCCGATCCTCAAACCGGCCACCATCGTTAAGCTGTTTGATAACATCGACGCATGGCGCAAACCCCAGCGCGTCGAGCAGATCGCGTTGACCAGCGAAGCCGACGTACGTGGCCGCACCGGTTTTGAAGCCAGCGATTATCCGCAGGGGCGGCTGTTACGCGCAGCGTGGGACGTGGCAAAAGCGGTACCGACTAAAGCGGTTGTCGAGGCGGGCTTCAAGGGACCGGAAATCCGGGAAGAGCTGACGAAACGTCGAATTCAGGCGGTGTCGGACTGGAAGGAAAAGCATTGCCCTCAGCCTAAAGACTGAGGGCCGTCGGTCAGAAGAAGACCACGTAAACCGCAGCCGCCACGATAAAGCGATAGATCGCGAACGGAATAAACGAAATACGTTTAATCAACTGCAGGAAGGTTTTGATGGCGATCAGCGCCACAATAAAGGCGGTGACAAAGCCCACGGCGAACATCGGAATGTCACCCGTGGTGAGGAAGCCAATGCTTTTATAGACGTCGAGTGCGGTCGCGCCCATCATCATCGGCACTGCCAGCAGGAACGAGAACTCCGACGCAGCATAACGGCTAACGCCCATCAGCATCCCGCCAGAGATGGTCGCGCCTGAGCGTGAAAAGCCCGGCCACAGCGCCAGACACTGGAAACAACCGATGATAAACGCCTGACGGTAGGTCATGTCATCCAGACCTTCCGCGCGTGGCGTTTTCGGCTTCAGCAGTTCTGCCGCGATCAGCAGGAAACCGCCGACGACCAGCGCATACATGACGTTAATCGGGTTAAACAGCGATTTAATGGTGTCGTGGAAAACCAGGCCCAGAACCACTGCCGGAACCATGCCAAGCAGGATATGGATAAGCGTCAGGCGACCTTTGCTTTCACCCTCGCGCTGAGGAAGACGGCCAAAGTGGATACCGATAAGCCCGAACAGACGACGCCAGAACATCACAACGACCGCCAGAATAGACCCCAACTGAATGACAACTTCAAACGTCTTTGCGGTATCGCCTTCAAAGCCCAGCAGATGGCCAACGATAATCATATGGCCCGTACTGGAAACCGGCAAAAACTCCGTCAATCCTTCGACCACACCCAGTATTGCCGCCACCAGCAGCGAGTGCATATCGCTCATCTATAAACCCCTAAAAAGATATAAAAAAAACGGTGTCCCACGCGGACAACCGTGAAAGATACAGCTTTAAGACCGGTATAACCTAAAATGGTTTAGCTATTATGACGTTAAATCTTCCCTTTCAGATTTGTGCCACGCTCAATGATCACGCCGACGTTAGCGGCACGCGCCACGGCACCCGGTTTGCTCAACTTGATGCGTACCCACGGTGCGTTGAACTTGCTCAGCAGCAGCTCGGCCACCTCTTCTGCCACACGCTCCACCAGCGCAAAACGTTGCCCTTCGACGTGGCCCACGACCGTTTCACTGATATCGGCGTAGCTCAGACAGTCATTCACGTCATCGCTTTTTGCTGACTTGCGGTTATCCCAGCCCATTTCGATATCGAACACGAGTTTCTGCTCAATGGTCTGTTCCCAGTCGTAAACACCAATAGTGGTGATTACCGAAAGTTGCTCTATAAATACAATATCCATCACGACCTGCCTGCTTTTTGGCTAAACCGGATACCACTTCCGGCGAATTATGCGTATTATCCACAGATGCTGAGAATACAGATACATTTTCAAAACGGAACAGCGTTATGAGTGCAATCGCGCCTGGAATGATCCTCCTCGCCTACCTTTGCGGCTCAATCTCCAGCGCCATTCTGGTCTGCCGCATTGCCGGGTTACCTGACCCGCGCGAAAGTGGTTCCGGGAATCCGGGGGCGACCAATGTACTACGAATTGGCGGCAAGGGAGCAGCCGTAGCGGTATTGATTTTTGATGTTCTGAAAGGAATGTTACCCGTCTGGGGAGCGTATGCGCTGGGCGTTACGCCGTTCTGGCTGGGGCTCATTGCTATCGCCGCCTGTGTCGGCCATATCTGGCCTGTATTCTTTGGTTTTAAAGGCGGTAAAGGCGTCGCCACCGCCTTTGGTGCTATTGCCCCAATCGGCTGGGACTTAACCGGCGTGATGGCCGGCACCTGGCTACTGACCATTCTTCTGAGCGGTTACTCGTCACTGGGCGCCATCGTCAGCGCGCTGATCGCGCCATTCTATGTCTGGTGGTTCAAACCGCAGTTCACCTTCCCGGTGTCAATGCTCTCCTGCCTCATCCTGCTGCGTCATCACGATAATATTCAGCGCCTGTGGCGTCGCCAGGAGACCAAAATCTGGTCGAAGCTCAAGAGAAAGAAAAAAGACGCCCCGTAAGGGGTTAGTTATGCCTTATAACCAAATGTGATTTTGGTCACCCTCTGCCTGTGGTAACTGTTAATGACACAACACAACCACACAAAAAGAAAATGGCAGACATTACAGACACAACTCCCCTTTCAACGGCAGGACATTCGCCTGATGGCGACATCAAGTGGGTACGTAACGCCTCTGACGTTTCACGTCTGGTCAACGACGGTTCTCAGGGTCGGGCCAACGCCCGCATCGTAGTCGGTATCGCGCTGGGCGGTATTTTCCTCGATGCGTACGACCTTGGTGCGCTGGCGTTCGGCATCAAAGACATCACCCGCGAATTTAATCTCACCCCCGCCGGTACCGGCATGGTGGCCTCGGCCATTACCTTTGGCGCGATTGTCGGGGCGCTGCTGGGTGGCTATCTCACGGACAAGATCGGACGCTACCGCGTCTTTATGGCCGATATGCTGTTCTTCGTGGTAGCGGCCATCGCCTGTGCACTGGCACCGAACGAATATGCGCTGGCGGGCGCACGCTTTGTGATGGGCCTCGGCGTGGGGATCGATCTGCCGGTGGCGATGGCGTTTCTTAGCGAGTTCGCCAGGCTCAAAGGCCCCGGAAACAAGGCCTCCAGCGTGGCAATGTGGTGCCCAACCTGGTATGCCGCAATCAGCATCTCTTACCTGTTGGTGTTATTCTTCTACGCCGTACTGCCAGAAAGTCACAGCGACTGGCTGTGGCGCTTAATCCTGGGGTTTGGCGCGGTGCCTGCGCTGGTGATTATCGCCATTCGTAGCCGCTACATGAGCGAGTCCCCGGTCTGGGCGGCGAATCAGGGCAACCTGAAAGAGGCGGCCGCTATCTTGCGGCAATCGTATAACATCAACGCCCACGTGCCGCAGGATGCGCTTAACCAACCGGCACCGGTGGTCAACAAGGCGAAGTGGGCAAACTATCTGCACCTGTTCCGTGGCGTCTATCTGCGACGTACCACGCTCGCTACCCTGCTCTCGGTGGTATCGTCTTTCGCCTATAACGCCGTCGCATTTGGTCTGCCGGTCATTATCTCCAGCTTCTTTGTGCAGTCGATGCTGACCACTATTCTGATCTCACTGGTGCTAAACCTGCTGTTTGCCTTCGTCGGCGGATTGCTGGCGGTGCGCTATGTTCCGCGCTTCGGCGCGTGGCGGATGTCACTGGCGGGCTACGCCTGTCAGCTTGTTGCTCTGCTGGGGCTGGCGCTGATTGGTCGTCCGGAAGGCGTATCGGAAGGCGTTATCGCCGTCGCGATGCTGGCGCTGTTCCTGTTCGGTCAGGGCTTTGGGCCCGGTGCCCATACCATGACGTTTGCGTCCCTGAGCTATCCCACCTCTCTGCGCGGCGTGGGCGTGGGCCTTAACCAGACGCTGATGCGCAGCAGTTCTACGCTCTCGCTGTTTCTGTTCCCGCTGCTGGTGGCCTCTCTTGATACCGCCGTGTTCTGGGTGATCGCCCTGGCACCGTTTATCGGGCTGGCTTCGCTGCTGGCGATCCGCTGGGAGCCGTCCGGCTATGATGTGGATGCAGAGGATTATCGATAACCTTCTCAACCGGCTCCTTGAGCCGGTTTTTTTATCCATAAGCGACTCATATGACAGCCTTCATTTCTGCCAGGGCATACTGAAACGTCTCCCGATGATGAGCAGATGGATGCAGCATGTTAGCAGCTCAGGTCACTGATAATTCTTACAAAGGCTGGCAGGCATCGCTTGCCCTGCAGTTTTGTTACACCCCTGAGAAAACCCTCCTGCACGCTGCTCATCACATCGGGCCCCTCACCGTACAGCGGCCTTTTTATCCCGAAGGCGACACCTGCCACCTGTATTTACTGCACCCGCCAGGCGGGATAGTCGGCGGCGATACGCTGGATATTTCGGTGCATCTGGATGCGAAAAGCCATGCGCTGATCACCATGCCCGGCGCGAGCAAGTTCTATCGCAGCAGCGGCCCGCAGGCCTGTCTCAATCAGCACTTCTGGCTCGACGATGAGGCTACGCTGGAGTGGCTGCCGCAGGACACCATTATCTTTCCCGGTGCGAATGCCGCCCTGCGTTCCGTTTTTCATCTGAAGGCTTCCAGTACGCTGCTGGCGTGGGAGCTGTACTGTCTGGGTCGCCCGGTGATCGGCGAAACCTTCAGCCACGGCACGCTGGAAAGCCGCCTTGAGATCTGGGTCGACGATGAGCCACGGCTGATTGAACGTCAGCACCTCAGCAATGGCGATCTCACGCCCGTTGCAGGTCTCCCGTGGGTCGGCACGCTGCTGTTCTTTCCGGCCAGGGAAGCGCACCTCGAAACGGTGCGCGAGCTGCTGACGCCGCTGAGCCACTTTGCCGGGGCAACGCTCACAGACGATCTGCTGTCGGTGCGTTTTCTCTCCCACGACAACCTGATTTGCCAGCGGGTGATGCGCGATATCTGGCAGTCGCTTCGCCCGCTTTTAACCCCCAAAACCGCCTGTTCGCCGCGTATCTGGCAGACATAAGAGAAACGTTATGGAACTGACCCCCAGAGAAAAAGACAAGCTGTTGCTGTTTACCGCTGCGCTGGTTGCCGAACGCCGCCTTGCGCGCGGGGTAAAACTGAATTACCCGGAATCAGTCGCGCTGATCAGCGCGTTTATTATGGAAGGCGCCCGCGATGGCGAAACCGTCGCCTCACTGATGGAAGCGGGCCGTCACGTCCTGACGCGCGACCAGGTGATGGAAGGCGTACCGGAGATGATCCCCGACATTCAGGTGGAAGCGACGTTCCCGGACGGATCAAAGCTCGTCACCGTCCATAACCCGATCGTATAAGGAGCGCGTGATGATCCCAGGCGAATACCAGATCCAATCCGGAAACATTACGATCAACGTTGGGCGAGACACGCAAAACGTGATCGTCGAAAACCATGGCGACAGACCGATCCAGGTGGGATCGCACTACCACTTTTATGAGATTAACCCGGCGCTGAAATTCGACCGGGAAGCCACCAAAGGCTATCGGCTGAATATTCCGGCAGGCACCGCCGTGCGTTTCGAACCCGGACAGAAGCGCGAGGTGACGCTGGTTCAGGTCAGCGGCGCGCAGCGTATTTTCGGCTTTCGCGGCGAGGTGATGGGAGAGGTGAAAAATGGCTGAAATTTCACGTCAGGCCTACGCCGATATGTTCGGCCCCACCACTGGCGATAAAGTGCGTCTGGCCGACAGCGAGCTGTGGATAGAAGTGGAAAACGATCTCACGGTCTACGGCGAAGAGGTCAAATTCGGTGGCGGGAAGGTGATCCGCGACGGTATGGGCCAGGGGCAGATGACATCCGACGGCTGCGTGGATCTGGTGCTGACCAACGCGCTGATTATCGATCACTGGGGGATCGTTAAAGCCGATATTGGCGTAAAAAACGGGCGGATCTTTGCCGTGGGTAAAGCCGGTAACCCGGATATACAGCCCGGGGTCACGATCCCGATTGGCGCAGCGACAGAAGTGATCGCCGCCGAAGGGAAAATTGTCACCGCCGGCGGGATCGACACGCACATCCACTGGATCTGCCCGCAGCAGGCGGAAGAGGCGCTGGTCTCTGGCGTCACCACCATGATTGGTGGGGGCACGGGCCCAGCGGCAGGCACCAACGCCACGACCTGTACGCCAGGGCCCTGGCATATCGCGCGGATGTTGCAGGCGGCCGATACACTACCGGTGAATATCGGCCTGCTTGGCAAAGGTAACGGTTCCAACCCTGATGCCCTACGCGAGCAGATCGCAGCGGGTGCCATCGGGCTGAAGATCCACGAAGACTGGGGCGCGACGCCTGCAGCCATCAACTGTTCACTGGCGGTGGCGGAGGAGATGGATATTCAGGTGGCGCTGCACAGCGACACGCTGAACGAATCCGGGTTTGTTGAGGACACGCTGGCGGCTATCGGCGGGCGGACCATTCACACCTTCCATACGGAAGGGGCAGGCGGCGGACATGCACCGGATATTATTACCGCCTGCGCGCACCCGAATATTCTGCCCTCCTCCACTAACCCGACGCTGCCCTACACGGTGAATACCATCGACGAGCATCTCGACATGCTGATGGTGTGTCACCACCTCGACCCGGATATCGCCGAGGACGTGGCCTTTGCTGAATCACGCATTCGCCGGGAGACCATCGCCGCGGAAGATGTCCTTCACGATATCGGCGCCTTCTCGCTGACCTCGTCCGATTCCCAGGCAATGGGTCGCGTCGGCGAAGTGATTATTCGTACCTGGCAGGTGGCGCACCGTATGAAGGTTCAGCGCGGCGCACTGCCGGAAGAGACCGGGAACAACGATAACTACCGCGTGAAACGCTATATCGCCAAATACACCATTAACCCGGCGCTGACCCACGGGATTGCTCATGAAGTGGGCTCGATTGAGGCCGGGAAACTGGCGGATTTAGTGGTCTGGTCCCCCGCGTTCTTTGGCGTCAAACCCGCCACCATTGTGAAAGGCGGGATGATCGCCTGCGCGCCGATGGGGGATATCAACGCCTCTATCCCAACGCCGCAACCGGTCCATTACCGTCCGATGTTTGGCTCGCTGGGTGCCGCACGCCATGCGACGCGGCTGACGTTTGTTTCCCAGGCTGCCGATGCGAAGGGCATTTCGCACCAGCTCAGCCTGCAGAGCGGCATAGCCGTCGTCAAAGGCTGCCGCACGGTGAAAAAGGCCGACATGATCCACAACAGCCTGCAGCCCAACATCACCGTTGACGCACAAACTTACGAGGTTCGCGTTGATGGCGAGCTCATTACCAGCGAGCCGGCAGACGTTCTGCCGATGGCCCAACGCTATTTCCTGTTTTAAGGAGTGACGATGATCTACCTGACCCAACGCCTTGACCATGCCCATCCGATAACCGCCAGCGTCACGCTGCCGATTGATGTCCGGGTGAAAAGCCGTGCCCGCGTGGCGCTGAATGACGGCCGCGAAGCCGGGCTGATGCTGCCGCGCGGCCTGCTGCTGCGCGGGGGAGATCTGCTGACCACTGACGACGGCAGCGAGGTGATCGAGGTGATCGCCGCGCCGGAATCGGTCTCCGTGGTGCGCTGCGACGATCCGTTCCTGCTCGCCCGCGCCTGCTACCACCTCGGCAACCGCCACGTGCCGCTGCAGATCATGCCTGGCGAGCTGCGCTACCACCACGATCATGTGCTCGATGACATGCTGCGCCAGTTCGGGCTCGAGGTGACATTTGCCACCCTCCCGTTTGAACCGGAAGCAGGGGCATATACCAGCGATGCCCACAGCCATAGCCATAGTCACTCTCACGCTCATTCACATTAAGGATTCATCATGCGTACGTTTTTACCTCTGTTACTGCTGGCCTTTTCTCTTCCTGCCCTGGCGCATCCCGGACACGGCACAGACAGCTTTCAGGCCGGTTTTTTCCATCCGCTGACGGGTCTTGATCATCTGCTGATGCTAACCGGTGCGGGCGTACTTTCGGCCCTGAGCGGGCGCAAGCTGCTGCTGCCTCTTGCCACTCTCGGCATGATGCTGGCCGGGGCCGTTGCAGGCAGCCTGCTTGGCGGCTTTAGCGGCATGGAAATGCTGATTATCGCCTCGCTGGCGGTCTGCGGCGCAATGATGTTTAAAACCGAAAATCGCCTGCTGTTGGCCGTGCCGGCGCTGGCAATGTTCCACGGCTGGGCGCACGGGGTAGAGATGTCTGGCCACAACTTCTGGCTCTTCACCAGCGGCTTTATGTTTGCCAGTGCCACGGTGCTGTGCGCCAGCTTCGCCGCCGGGTTGCTGCTGCGCCGTCACGACGGGTTACGTAAAACCTTTGGTGGCGGGCTGATTGTCTCTGCGCTGCTGGCGCTGATGGGCTGATGGAGCACGTCCGCCAGCGGCTGCGCCTGATGCAGCTCTCCAGCAGCAGCCTTCCGGTCGGGTCATTCACCTGGTCGCAGGGGCTGGAGTGGGCCGTAGAAGCAGGCTGGGTCCCCGATGCTGAGGCGTTCAAAAACTGGCAGATCCTGCAGATGGAGCAGAGCTTTTTCTGTGTCGATCTGCCGCTGTTTTCCCGATTTTATCAGGCGTGCGAGCAAAACGATTTGGCGACGGCAACACGCTGGACGGCCTACCTTCTCGCCTGCCGGGAAACGCGTGAACTGCGTGAAGAGGAACGCAACCGCGGGGCGGCCTTTACGCGCCTGCTCAAAAGCTGGGAGCCGGACTGTCCGGCAGAGTGGCGGACGCTGTTTATGCAAAGCCAGCTCAGCGGCATGGCGTGGCTCGGAGTACGCTGGGGCATTAGCGCCCATGAGCTGGCCCTGAGCCTGGGCTACAGCTGGATTGAGAGCGCGGTCATGGCGGGCGTCAAGCTGGTGCCGTTCGGGCAACAGGCGGCGCAGCAGCTGATTATCGACCTGAGCGACCACTTTGCCGCCGGGCTTGAACCGGCTTTTTTGCGTGGCGACGACGCGCTGGGTGCGGCAACGCCGCTGTCGGCCATCGCCTCTGCGCGCCACGAAACACAATATTCACGATTATTCCGTTCCTGAGGAGACAACATGGCTGATTACAAACATCCCCTGCGCGTGGGCGTGGGCGGCCCGGTGGGGTCGGGCAAAACCGCGTTACTGGAAGCACTCTGCAAAGCAATGCGCGACACCTATCACCTGGCAGTGGTGACTAACGATATCTACACCAAAGAGGATCAGCGCATTCTCACCGAAGCGGGCGCCCTTGAGCCAGAGCGCATCGTGGGCGTGGAGACGGGCGGCTGCCCGCATACCGCAATCCGGGAAGATGCCTCAATGAACCTGGCGGCAGTGGAAGCGTTAAGCGAAAAGTTCGGCAATCTGGACCTGATCTTCGTTGAAAGCGGCGGTGACAACCTGAGCGCCACCTTCAGCCCGGAGCTGGCTGACCTGACAATCTATGTGATTGACGTCGCTGAAGGGGAGAAGATCCCGCGTAAGGGCGGCCCAGGGATAACCAAATCCGATTTTCTGGTGATCAACAAAACCGACCTGGCACCCTATGTGGGGGCCTCACTGGAGGTGATGGAGCGTGACACCAACCGCATGCGCGGCGAGCGCCCGTGGACCTTCACCAATCTGAAGGCGGGCGACGGACTGGCGACGATCGTGACATTTCTGGAAGAGAAAGGGATGTTGCGGGTGTAACCGTTTAAATCCCCTCTCCCTGGCGGGAGAGGGTCAGGCATTACGCCTCCGGCAACTCCGCCAGCGGCCAGCGTGGACGTACAGAGACGCTCAGATCGGCGGTCGCGCCAGCGTTCAGACGTACCATACCCGCGTAGGCGATCATCGCCCCGTTATCGGTACAGAATTCTGGACGGGCATAAAATACTTCCCCACCACGCTTTTGCATCATCTGCGCGAGTTTTGCACGCAGCGTGCGGTTGGCGCTGACGCCCCCGGCCATCACCAGACGCTTAAAGCCGGTCTTTTCCAGTGCGCGTTTGCATTTGATCATCAGGGTATCGACCACCGCGTCTTCGAACGCACGGGCGATATCAGCACGGGTCTGCTCGCTATCGTCGTTATTGCGAATGGTATTGGCCGCGAAGGTTTTCAGACCGGAAAAGCTGAAATCCAGCCCTGGACGGTCAGTCATCGGACGCGGGAAGACGAAACGCCCTTCCGTGCCCTGCGAGGCCATTTTCGAGAGCATCGGACCGCCAGGATAATCCAGACCCAGCAGTTTGGCCGTTTTGTCGAAGGCCTCACCGGCTGCGTCGTCAATGGACTCGCCGAGCAGCTCATACTTGCCAATCCCCGTTACGCTAATCAGCTGGGTATGGCCACCTGAAACCAGCAGCGCCACAAAAGGAAACGCAGGCGGATTATCTTCCAGCATCGGCGCCAGAAGATGCCCTTCCATATGGTGAACCGGAATGGCCGGCACATCCCACGCGAATGCCAGCGAACGGCCCACCGTTGCGCCGACCAGCAGCGCACCCACCAGGCCCGGGCCTGCGGTATACGCTACAGCATCAATATCAGTAGAGCTCAACCCGGCTTCTTTCAGCGCCGCCTGAATCAGGGGAACCGTTTTACGCACGTGGTCACGAGAAGCCAGTTCAGGCACGACGCCGCCGTAGTCAGCGTGTAATTTCACCTGACTATACAGTTGGTTGGCAAGAAGCCCTTTTTCGTCGTCGTAAATGGCGATGCCGGTCTCATCGCAGGATGTTTCAATACCCAGTACACGCATGACTTGTTTTACCTCGTTTCAATACCGCGCAGTGTAGGGCCAATGCGGATTGATGTAAAACTTTGTTCGCCCCAGGAAGAAGCCTCGTGTATACTCCTCACCCTTATTAAAGTCCCTTTCAAAAACGCGTCGGTGCTTTACAAAGCAGCAGCATTTGCAGTAAAATTCCGCACCATTTTGAAATAAGCTGGCGTTGATGCCAGCGGCAAACCGAATTTATCAAAGGTGAGAGTTACATGCCGGTAATTAAAGTACGTGAAAACGAGCCGTTCGACGTTGCACTGCGTCGCTTCAAACGTTCATGCGAGAAAGCAGGTGTTCTGGCTGAAGTTCGTCGTCGTGAGTTCTATGAAAAACCAACGACCGAACGTAAGCGCGCTAAAGCTTCTGCTGTGAAACGTCACGCGAAGAAACTGGCTCGCGAAAACGCACGCCGTACTCGTCTGTACTAATCAATTGAGGGCCTCAGCCCTCAATGACAGACAGAGTTGTAGTCGTAAGGCCGTGCTTCCGGAAGGAATGCGCGGCTTGTTTTCGTTTATGAGTTACTAAAATTTTTGGGGCATATGGCCGGACGAATCCCACGCGTATTCATCAATGACCTGCTAGCCAGAACCGACATCGTCGATCTCATCGACGCGCGGGTAAAGCTGAAAAAGCAGGGCAAGAACTACCATGCGTGCTGTCCTTTCCATAACGAAAAAACCCCCTCCTTCACCGTAAACGGTGAAAAGCAGTTTTACCATTGCTTCGGCTGTGGTGCTCACGGTAATGCTGTCGATTTTTTAATGAACTACGACAAGCTCGAGTTCGTTGAAACCGTCGAAGAGCTGGCGGCGATGCACAACCTTGAAGTGCCGTATGAAGCAGGCAGTGGGCCAAGCCAGATCGAGCGCCATCAACGGCAAACGCTGTACCAACTGATGGATGGTCTGAACTCGTTTTATCAACAGTCTCTTAAGCACGCTGCTGCTGAGCCTGCGCGTCAGTACCTGACAGCGCGCGGACTGAGTGACGATGTGATTGCGCGTTTCGCTATTGGTTACGCCCCGCCCGGCTGGGACAACGTGTTAAAGCGTTTTGGCGGCAATAGCGAAGATCGTAAGTCTCTTATCGATGCCGGCATGCTGGTCACCAATGACCAGGGACGAAGCTACGACCGCTTCCGCGAACGGGTGATGTTCCCGATCCGCGACAAGCGTGGCCGGGTGATTGGTTTTGGTGGTCGCGTGCTGGGTGATGCCCTGCCGAAGTACCTCAACTCCCCGGAGACCGATATTTTTCATAAAGGCCGCCAGCTTTACGGTCTTTATGAGGCGCTGAAGGATAACGCGGAACCTCCGCGCCTTCTGGTCGTCGAAGGCTATATGGATGTCGTTGCGCTGGCGCAGTACGACATCAACTATGCGGTTGCATCTCTGGGCACCTCGACCACAGCCGATCACATTCAGCTGCTGTACAGGGTGACTAACAATGTCATCTGCTGTTACGACGGTGACCGTGCAGGGCGCGACGCCGCCTGGCGTGCGCTGGAAACCGCACTGCCTTATATGACCGACGGGCGTCAGTTACGCTTTATGTTCCTGCCCGACGGTGAAGACCCGGATACGCTGGTGCGTAAAGAGGGCAAAGCGGCGTTTGAAGCGCGGATGGAGCAGGCTCAGCCGCTCTCCACGTTTTTGTTTAACAGCCTGATGCCGCAGGTCGATTTGAGTACCCCTGACGGGCGCGCGCAGCTCAGCACGCTGGCGCTGCCGTTAATCAGTCAGGTGCCCGGCGAAACGCTGCGCATCTATCTGCGTCAGGAGCTAGGCAACAAGCTCGGCATTCTGGATGACAGTCAGCTTGAACGTTTAATGCCTAAACAGTCTGAAAACGGTGCGGTTCGTCCCGCGCCTCAGCTAAAACGCACAACCATGCGTATACTGATAGGGTTACTGGTTCAAAACCCCGAACTTGCTCCGCAAGTGCCATCACTGGCGGGTTTGAACCACGAAAAATTGCCCGGGCTTGGCTTATTTTCAGAATTGGTCAACACTTGTTTGTCTCAGCCAGGTCTGACCACCGGACAACTTTTAGAACATTATCGCGGCACAAAAGAGGCTGCTACCCTTGAAAAACTGTCGATGTGGGACGATATAGCAGATAAGGACATTGCAGAAAAAACGTTCACCGACTCACTCAACCATATGTTTGATTCGATGCTTGAGCTGCGCCAGGAAGAGTTGATAGCTCGCGAGCGCACACACGGCTTAAGCAGCGAAGAACGCCGGGAACTCTGGATGCTGAACCAGGAGCTGGCAAAAAAATGAATTCAACGGCTTAAGTGCCGAATATCGATCGGGAAGCCCCCGGCAGCCGCACTGAGAGGCAGCGGCACAAATATAAGTACGCCCTCGCTTTAAAGGTTGGCAGCCCCATCGCCGACACCAATCAAACGAATTAAGTGTGGATACCGTCTTATGGAGCAAAACCCGCAGTCACAGCTGAAACTTCTTGTCCAACGCGGTAAGGAGCAAGGCTATCTGACCTATGCCGAGGTCAATGACCATCTGCCGGAAGATATCGTCGATTCAGATCAAATCGAAGACATCATCCAAATGATCAATGACATGGGTATTCAGGTGATGGAAGAAGCACCTGATGCCGATGATCTGTTGCTGGCTGAAACCTCCAACAACACTGACGAAGATGCGGAAGAAGCTGCTGCACAGGTCCTGTCCAGCGTGGAATCTGAAATCGGGCGTACCACTGACCCGGTCCGCATGTACATGCGCGAAATGGGTACCGTTGAACTGTTGACCCGCGAAGGCGAAATTGACATCGCGAAACGCATCGAAGACGGTATCAACCAGGTTCAGTGCTCTGTTGCCGAATACCCGGAAGCGATCACCTATCTGCTGGAGCAGTACGATCGTGTTGAAGCGGAAGAAGCGCGCCTGTCTGACCTGATCACCGGTTTTGTCGACCCGAACGCTGAAGAAGATATGGCACCGACCGCCACTCACGTGGGTTCTGAACTGTCTCAGGAAGAGATGGATGATGACGAAGACGAAGATGAGGAAGATGCCGACGACGACACCGCCGATGATGACAACAGCATCGACCCGGAACTGGCGCGCGAGAAGTTTGCCGAGCTGCGTACCCAGTACGAAGTCACGCGTGATACCATCAAAGCAAAAGGTCGCAGCCACGCAGCCGCACAGGAAGAGATCCTGAAACTGTCTGAAGTCTTCAAACAGTTCCGTCTGGTGCCTAAACAGTTCGACTACCTGGTTAACAGCATGCGCGTGATGATGGATCGCGTACGTACCCAGGAACGCATCATCATGAAACTGTGCGTTGAGCAGTGCAAAATGCCGAAGAAGAACTTCATCACCCTCTTCACCGGCAACGAAACCAGCGAAACCTGGTTCAACGCGGCTATCGCGATGAACAAGCCGTGGTCTGAAAAACTGCATGACGTGAAAGAAGACGTGTTCCGCGGCCTGCAGAAACTGCATCAGATTGAAGAAGAGACCGGCCTGACCATTGAGCAGGTTAAAGACATCAACCGTCGTATGTCCATCGGTGAAGCGAAAGCCCGCCGTGCGAAGAAAGAGATGGTTGAAGCGAACCTGCGTCTGGTTATCTCTATCGCCAAGAAGTACACCAACCGTGGCCTGCAGTTCCTGGATCTGATTCAGGAAGGCAACATCGGTCTGATGAAAGCGGTTGATAAGTTTGAATACCGTCGTGGTTATAAGTTCTCCACCTATGCTACCTGGTGGATCCGTCAGGCTATCACCCGCTCTATCGCGGATCAGGCGCGCACCATCCGTATTCCGGTGCATATGATTGAGACCATCAACAAGCTCAACCGTATCTCCCGCCAGATGCTGCAAGAGATGGGCCGCGAGCCAACGCCGGAAGAGCTGGCTGAGCGCATGCTGATGCCGGAAGACAAGATCCGTAAAGTGCTGAAGATCGCCAAAGAGCCAATCTCCATGGAAACACCAATCGGTGATGATGAAGATTCGCATCTGGGTGATTTCATCGAGGATACCACCCTCGAGCTGCCGCTGGACTCTGCAACGACCGAGAGCCTGCGTGCTGCAACGCACGACGTTCTGGCTGGCCTGACCGCCCGTGAAGCAAAAGTGCTGCGTATGCGTTTCGGTATCGATATGAACACCGACCACACGCTGGAAGAAGTGGGTAAACAGTTCGACGTTACCCGCGAACGTATCCGTCAGATCGAAGCGAAGGCGCTGCGTAAACTGCGCCATCCAAGCCGCTCTGAAGTACTGCGTAGCTTCCTGGACGATTAATCGATCCTGTCAGTGAAAAAGCTCCCCAAAGGGAGCTTTTTTTTTGCATTTTCTCCGCCCCTCAGGAACAAGGAAACACCGCCCTACAGCCCACGCACAACCAGGGCCTCATCCAGCTCCCGATACGCCTCCACCAGCTTATCCAGCGTTGCCCTGTTAAGCCCGCTCGGGTTTGGCAGCACCCACACCTGCGTGACGCCAATGGTGATGGCCTGTTTGCCCCACTGCGCACCGCGCTGACTGAACGCCTGTTCGTAAGCCTGCTTACCCAGGATTGCCAGCGCTGCCGGCTGATAATCTTCAATCTTCTTAATCAGCTCCCGCCCACCGCTGCGCAGTTCATGCAGGTTCACCTCACTCGCCTGTACCGTGGGCCGCTCAACCAGCATGGTAATCCCGCAGCGCGTATCCAGCAGGTGCTGCTCCTCTTCAGGCTTCAGTAGCCTGTCGGTAAACCCGGCCTGATAGATAACCTTCCAGAAGCGATTCCCCGGATGGGCAAAGTGAAAACCGGTGTGCGCCGAGGACTTCCCCGGGTTAATCCCGCAAAACACCACCCGCAAGCCCGGGGCCAGAATATCGTTGATCATCTCTACTCCCATTGATACATCCTTATGGAAGTATAAAGGATTGATTATGCATTGTTTATAAAAACAGCAGGCAGGTGTGAATGGCTGGATTGCTGAAGGGAGTTCCTCTATAATTCACCGCCACGGCCCCTTAGCTCAGTGGTTAGAGCAGGCGACTCATAATCGCTTGGTCGCTGGTTCAAGTCCAGCAGGGGCCACCAAATTTAGCTGTAGAATCAAATGATTAAGCCACTCGATTGAGTGGCTTTTTTATTGGTTTTTTTTGAGCCGGTGGCGCAGTCGCTAACCGTGGGTCTGCGAAGCCGTTCGGATACGTTCAGCGGCGCCAGGTGTCGCAATCAGACGCTCCACGGACTCCATCGTCACGAACGTACAGCTGCAGTCCACATTGGTGCACTGGTGATAGCGCTCTTTGGTATTTTCACTTAAATAGCGACTGGTACGCGCATGCGCGGAATGCTTGCACTTAGGACAATGAAACATGTACCCCTCCACGTAATTCACAATTTGTGAATTGATAATACCCAAAAAGAACGAAATAGCAAATATATTACTCACTTTTGATAGAAAATTTTTCATCCGCGACGTTCAGCTCAAGCTTAAGTTGCGTGGTAAATCCACTCTCGCTGAGAGTATGAACCACCTCGTTGATAATCCACGCCTGCTCGTCAATGACCCGTTTAAAGCCGTTGACCAGCACCGGCGTTTCGGGATACAGATCGGCACGTCCCAGCGCCAGCTGGATAGAAAAATTCACGGTACCCCGCTGAAGCGCGCGCCACTTCGCCTCCGCAGCCCTGAGCGCCTGCTCTTCAGAGGCATAAACCGTGGTGAGCTCAAAAACGTTTTCCGCCGACCCCACCAGCCTCTCTTGCGGCTTCTCTGCCTTGCCTCCTGCTCCCGCTACCGGTGTAGCGGCATCCGGGTGCTGTAGTCCTTCTGTCGGCTGCCCCCCGGGCTGACGAGCAATACTCAATTGAGCATTTTGTTGTTTTGGGTCACGCGTTTGCAGCCATTTGGCCGTCACGCCGGAATAATTTTCACGGTCAGCGACGGAAAAAAGGTGCCGATCGCCATCCCCACGTTCAATCATCATTAAGGGAAGCGGTGTGCCACTGGCCGTCACGGCATGGCCCGCTTTCATAAAAATAACCTTCCCGGCTTTGATTGAAACAAATGCACCATTACGTTCGGCCAGGCGGGAGAGAAACGCCGCGTCAGTCTCCTGTGACTGATCGATATGAGAAATGGCGATGGATGCAAGTCCCGCCCCGACGCTGGCGGTAAACTGGTTACGCTGAGCAATGGTGTTGACTATCGCGCCGATCGTCGTGTCATGCCACGACTGTTCGCGCCGCACGTTGAGCTTCCCACGAAAATCTGCGCTGCATCCCCGGATGGTCAGCGTGTCCGGCGTGCCCCGGAATTCAATCGCATCTATCGTAAACTCCCCTTTAGGCTGGAGCGGTGTTCCCTCCCATCCCAGCCATAAGGACAGTCTTGCCCCCCGGGCAGGCAGGTCTAACACCCCGTCGGAATCATCCAGTAGAATATCCAGCTGATCGGCTTCCAGCCCACGTTTGTCGGTCATGGTCAAACTGATCAGACGATGGCTGAAATTTTGCGTGATATCGCGCTCGTCAAGCTTAAGCATGAAATCAGGGGCGATTTTCCCACCCGCCCGGATATTCATTTCGGTGATCATCCCACCAGCCCTCCAATGCTATTACGTGCGCTTTCCACCAGCTCTGAGGCCTGCGTTCTCAGGTCGCCAAACGTCGTCATCAGCGATTCGTCCACGCGTTTCAGTACCAGGGTAAAATCAATTTTCCGGGCAGTGCCATCGCTGTAAAAATCCGAATGCGTATGCGTGACTTTCTCAATGATAAACATGCCGTGAATGATGCCGGTACCGTCTATCAACGGCCATGCCCGCCCTTCATTCGCCATCAGCTCAACTGCCTTGAGAGAAAGCCGCCCTCCCGTGAGCTCCGGGTAAAGTAATCCGGAAAGGTTAAAGGATGTCTCACCTTCGCCAAGGTACTGCCAGGCTTTGGGTTTCCCGATGCGTTCATTGGATGCCCAGCGGTAGTCTTTTGTAAATACCATTGACTGATACGGTAAGGTTCGTCGTTCAAAGACAAACAGACCCAGCACCATTAACATTTTCTCTCTCCTTAACCATACATAAAGCTGGATTGCTGCCGTCTCGCTTTTTCCTGCTCACTGCTCTCTATAGCCTCCCGGATTTGACGAGTCAGATCCGTTCCGGAGGCTGCGCTCCCCTGCAGCGTGAAGTTGTATTCACTTTTACTCTGATCGATGTAAGAACGTCCTCCCGCTGCTGCCATCGGCTGGTATCCCATGAAGCCGCTGTAAACAGGTGACGCCGGGTCCCAGGCACTGCCGGCGTCAGCAGAGGAGGTGCCTTCTTTCGGTACAGCCGAGTCGATATTGCCCGACTCTTTTTTTATGACGCCGAGTTTCTCCAGCAGCCAGCTGGCCTTGCCGCGCAGGCTGTTAAAGAGATTTAGCGGCGCCATTAGCGCATCTCCCAGCGCCTGACCGAACGCCACGCCGACATTTTTGCAGCTGTCGAGCGTTTCCTGCGTCGCCTTAATCGGCGCAATCAGATCGATGAACCACTGCCAGATCCCGCCCAGTTTTTCTGAAATGAAACCAAAGGCCTGTAACAGCGGAGAGAACAGCTCGCCCAGCGGCGCGAAGGCCGCAGAAAGCCCCTCAATCACCCCACCAAAGAAGGCGCTAATGGGCTCCCAGTATTTAAGAATCAGTAAAGCGCCGGCGGCAATTGCCGCTCCGAGAGCAATAACGGGCCAGCTCAGGGTGCCCAGCACCGTCATGATGCTCCCCCCCACTACGCTGAATACCGTGCCCAGCATCCCGGCAGCGGTTATCACCAGATTCAGGCCTGACACAATGGGGGAGACCACCATACCTAGCGTGCCCAGGACACCGGCAAAGGCTTGTGCGCCCATAACCACGCTGACCAGGGCTTGCGTCAGTGCAGGGTTAGCGTTGACCCAGAGAGAGAGCGTACTAAGCCATCCGGTCGCGGTTGAGATCAGCGTGCGCAGGGCACCATCGGCCTTATCAAAGACATCAATCTTCAGGCCGTTTAATGCAGCCTGGAACTTGCTGATATCACCCTCGAGGTTATCGCCCTGAACCGAGGCTGTCAGCGCGGTGCTCCCCCTCGCGCCCTGGAGTGTCTGGCGCTTGTTATCCAGTGTTCCATTCCCAGCCGCTGAAACCAGTACGCCTGCGCCTTGCATCGCATCCGCACCGAAAATGGCCTTCAGGTATTCAGTTTGTTGAGCCGCACCGATTTTGCTGTTTTCGAATGAGGCAGAGATCGCCTTGAGGATATTCTCGGTCGGCAGTGGATTACCCTCACCATCCCGTGTTTGCACCTTCAGTTCATTCAGCGCTGCAGAACGCTGCCCATCCGGCGTCTGCAGGCGGCTCAACATGGCGCTAACCTCTGCGCCGGCATCTGCCCCTTTCATTCCCTTTTCCATCAGAATACCAAGCAGCGCGGTGGTCTCCTCAAGGCTGGCGCCGGCTTCTCCGGCGGCAGGTGCGGCGGATGCAACGGCGGTACTCAGTTCGGTGAGACTGGTATTTGACGCAGTGAAACCGCGGGTAAGGACATCTGCAACGCGTTCAACATCCGTATTCGCCAGGTTGAACGAGGCCTGCGTGCTGCGGATGATGTCGACCGCTTTGGCGGCATCAATATTCCCAGCGAGGCTGAGGTTGACCGTCGGCACTGTGGCGGCCACCACCCCGTCGGCGTCATAGCCTGACCGGGCCAGCTCGCCCTGCGCCCGGGTAACAACATCTGTAGAGGTTCCTGTACTGACGCTGACATGCCGTGCCTGCTGGCGAATGGCCTCCAGCCTGGTATCCCCCTTCTGCAGACCCAGGCTTGCCTGTATGGCAGACATCTGCTTTTCAAAACGGATGCCTGGGGCAATAAAGCGGGACGTCTGATTAAAGCCCGCCTTTGCCATTCCTGCGCTCGCATTAGCAAACTGCTGCACACCCGCGGCAACACGTTTGCCAGACTCGTAGCGGTTCTGGACGGTATTAAGCCGCTCCTGTTGCTGATTGACCCTGGCAAGCGCCTCTTTATGTCGATTTAGTTGTAGGGTTTTTTCGCTGATACCCTGTCTTAAACGACGCTCATCTGACGACAGCGTGCGCGTATTAATCCCTGCCTGCGCCAACTCACCGCGCTGGCGCTGCACTGACTGGCGTAAACTGTTGTACTCAAGCTTAAGCGCGGCGGCTGATTGGCGAGCTGCCGCCAGCGCATCCGCCTGGTCACGGGTTGGGTTCTGGGTGTTTTTGAGCTGGAGCGCCAGCTCCGCGGTCTGCTGTTTCGCCCGGGCAAGAGATTGCCCCGTCACGGCGAGCTGTTCGTTGGCTTTTCTGAAGCCGTTAATGCGGCCCGCCTGTTCATCAAGCGCGCGCAACGCCGCCTCAGAATCGCGGATACTGGCCGCGAGAGAGAGACTGGCGTTCTGGATAGCGTTAAGCGGTCGGCTTGCCCGGTCGACTGCCTTAAGCAACTCCTGAAGTCTGACATTATTACTCATGGTAGTTTCCGCTTCGCTGCAGCGCCTTTTCGCGCCATATAAGGAGTTCGGTCATGCTCAGCGAGTACAGCTCTGACGGCGGCCAGTGAAAGATCACCGCGATATCCGCCATCAGATCATCGACCGACAGGTTTTCGGGAAATGTTAGCGAGCCGAAGCCGGTGACAAAAAACCGATCACCTTGCCCGCAAAAGAGAGCAGATCGGAAGCATCCAGACGCGCAATCTCATGCTCGGTCAGGGCCGGCGAGGTCATTCGCGGCAGCACTTTAATCAGCGCATCGACGTCAGATTGTGCCAGCGACGCCAGCGATACCCCACGCAGGGTCCCCGCGTTGGGTTTTGCGACGGTCACCTTTTCGATTTTTTGCTCGCCGCGCAGAACGGGGGTGTCGAGCGTAATGGTGTTCGGGTTTTCGCTTTCGTTAATGACGGTCTCGTTGATATTTTCCATTTCGTTACTCTTCAGAAAGTTAACTTACCGGCCGGCAGTCCCGGCCGGTTAAAGGTTTACAGGCCAATCGCCTTACGGTGTTCCGCCAGACGATCGACGCCGTCGACTTTCAGCACCATGTTGATGATGTCAATTTCGATGATCTCTTTGCCATCGATGGTCAGCTGGTAGTAAGCGCACTCGGTGGACATCTTGGTGGTGCCGCTCTCGCCCTGCTTGTTTTCACCACCATCAAACTCTTTATGACGGCCTCGCATGACGATTTCGACGGCGGAGATTTCGCCCGTGTCGTCACGCTGGAAGGAGCCGGTAAAACGCAGGGGCACGCTGTCCGCGCCCGGAGAGGCATACTGTGCCCACAGCGCGACGTCCGGCAGACCGCCAATGGTCCACTCAAGCGCCAGGGCATCATCGTCCAAACCGAGGTCGACAGAGACCGAGCCCGGCATACCGCCGCCGCGATACTTCTCCAGTTTGCGGGTGAGCTTCGGTAAGGTGACAGACTCAACAACGCCCATATAACTCAGGCCATCGTTGAACATGTTCAGATATTTAAGTTTGCGTGGTAACGCCATGCTTCAGCTCCTTAGCTGTTAACCGAATCGGACAGGTCTGCCAGATAGGTATCGGTGATGCGCTGGCGCAGGGTCAGGTTCTCCAGCGGCGGGACAGGGGTGTAGTCGTAATCGATGTACAATTTCCCCGCTTTCAGGGTCGATGCATCATTTGATTCCGGGTCATACCAGCAAGTGCCATCAACGATATAGCCGTTGGTTTTCAGCTCACGGAATTTGGCATTGATACCGGAAACGATGTCGCGGATGAGCGTTGGCGTAATGGGTTTATCCATTGCCCATGCGTGTGCTTCGGCCATGGTATCGGCCAACACCTGCGCGGTACGGGTGTAGTTTTCAAAGACGAAGAGCGGATCGTCTGAACAGGTACGGTTGCCCCAGAATTTGAAGCCGTCGTTACGAATAAGCGTGGTGACGCCGGCCTGGTTAAGCAGGTTCGCATCGGTCGCTTGTTCCTGAAGATCCCAGGACACGGAGGCGCTTACACCTGTGACACCGTTAACGCCGATGTTGGACAGGGTTTTGTGCCAGCCAATCGACTGGTCGATTTTGGCGCGCAGGCCGAGAGCACGTGCAGTAGCCCAGGCGTGGGTCGTCGTGTTGGTGGTGGTATCCCACGCCAGAAAATCAGGGTGAATCACCATCAACTCGCGCTGACTGAAGTTTTTGCGGTAATCGATAGCGGCTGAAATGGTTTTACAACCCCATGCACTGACATAGCCAAACGCGCGCAGGCTCTGGCACATGGCGGCCAGCGCGGTCGCCACTTCCTGAGAATCCAGCCCCGGAACACCGAGAATACGTGGCTTAACGCCAGTGACCGTTTTCGCGGTAAGGAGCGCTTTCAGACCGGTATATTTACCGTTTTCATCGGTTGTACCGATGATGTTAGAGATAGTCTCTTTCTGCGCTTCCTCAGCGGTATCAGCGGTGCCTTCAGCGACACGCACGACAACAACAACCGGTTTACACTGATCGGCAATCGCCTGCAGGGAAGCGGACAACGTCCCCATTTTCCCGGCTTTCGCAATCGCGGTTTGCACGTTGGTAATGAGCACAGGCTCGTTTAAAGGAAATGTCTTGTCGTCCGCATCGCTGGCCGTACAGACCATGCCGATGATTGCCGTCGAGACGGTGGAAATGGTGCGGGTGCCATCGTTGATTTCGATGACTTCCACGCCGTGATGATAGTCGCCCATCCGTTTAACTCCTTCGTTTAGTGGTGAGGCTATTGTCTGTGGAGCGCACGATTGATGCGACGTATTGGGGTTGGAGAAAGGATTACACAACAAACGAAAAACCCTCCGGATGGAGGGTTTGGGGTCATTCCGGGTTTACAAGCTAATTACTGCGGGGTTTCAGGAAAATTTACAGGTCTTACGGTGATATCACATGCTTCTAGTTCGTCAATATAATCGAGCCAGGTGTTTAACTCCTTTAACTGTGAATCAGTCAGTGTTCTACCCGCCATTAATTTGGTCTGAGGGATAATTATTTTTTCCCTTGCGTCGCTGAGTAAGCGATCGAGTTGGTCTTTGGCCTGTTGATGCAGTTCTTCCTGCGAATAAACAAACGGGGTGATTTTTTCACCATCATATACCCAGCGTTTTCCCGGCTCGAAAAAATTAACCGGCACGCTTTTTTTTTCGATTTCCGAAACCGACAAATTCTCTGGGGCTAGCATGGAAGCATCCCATGATGCAGCAACAACATTACCTTTCTCGTCAAACATAAATTTCAGAGTTGTAGTCGAAAACTCACCCTGTGATTTATACCAATCATTTCCATCCTCATCGATAAATACCATAATGGAAACGCCATCGAGTTGTTTTGTTGTTCCAGTGAAGTTTTTCATTAACATCATATTAATTATCCTTATGCGTAGGCCGCAGTAACCCATGCGCCGCCATTAATCTGATACTGCAACGGACGAAGACGAATCCAGTAATTTGAGCTTCCCCGATCAGCAAAAGATGTCATCACACCACCAGTCATACGCTCAGTGTTTCCGCGCTCATTATATTCAGCAGATGCCCCAAAACGCACTCCAGTTATATAGTTTCCTTTTGTCTGATAACGAGCGTCGCTTTCAGCTTTTGTATAAGCGGAAACTTTTGGCATATAGCCTGCGTCTGACTGACTTTTAGTGTAATAACGAGCATCAAAGTTGGTGTAGTCGCTAAGTGCCAATCTGCTCATTGTTGGATAACCCGAAGCCAGATTTATCGCGAGTGGTCGAAGATCATTATATGCACCGTATTGATCACCTGCATTAGTAACCATCAAATATAAATTGGCACCATCATTTCGCCAGAAAGTGCCATAGTTTCCGTAAACAGAACGGTAACTATTAGCTGACGTTGATTGATATTCGGAAGAACTACGCAGAATTCCCGATATATTTTGACTCCCAGCCAG
Organism: Enterobacter cloacae complex sp. FDA-CDC-AR_0132; assembly: GCF_003010695.1. Classification (NCBI taxonomy): domain Bacteria; kingdom Pseudomonadati; phylum Pseudomonadota; class Gammaproteobacteria; order Enterobacterales; family Enterobacteriaceae; genus Enterobacter; species Enterobacter cloacae complex sp. FDA-CDC-AR_0132. Next base: position 948,399 of record NZ_CP027618.1, read on the forward strand.
CCTAATAAATCGAGTATCAAAATTACCATAATCCCCCGGAATAATCTGGCCTTTCATTTGCAAAAGGCCATTACGAGTATTGATATACCCTGTCATTCCAGTTTCTTTTCCAACAGAATCTAACAGCGTTGAATAAAAACCAATGCCATACCATGATTTCAAAATCATATTGGCACTATCAAAACTGGCGGCATCATTACCGCTAACAATTCCTGTGCGACTTCTAACCTCCAGACCTTCATTGAAGCTAACTAATTTCCTGAATGTTCCACCGTTTACGGCAGATACTGCATCAACATCATCTGCAGACGGTTTATTTGCAGCATCGTACTGTTTTGTCCAGGCTGACCAGACTCCATTATATAAGGTGCGTATATAAGACCGAGAATTACTATAAACACGGTAAATCTGAGTGATACCAGCATGTTTGTATATCTGAAGTGAACCTGCGACAGTCTCAGGATAGTTTTTACCGCTTTGTGCCTGAACATTTGCTGGCTGGTAATAAAGCCCCGGCGCGGTGTAAGCGTTAAGGTCTGCTCCTCCACCTATTCCCATTGCCGTCCCGAATACATCCTGAGACATTGGTTTATTAAATTCGCTATATAGTTTTACCCAAGAAATAGCCTCATTTCCTTTTCTACGCCCCACGTAGGCGTGTTGATTAGCAGCATCTACCGCAAGATAAGAAATCGTTGGAGTACCATCATAGGGAATAGTGATGCCTGATTTTCCGATAGTGGTATCACGCCAGAATGATGAAAAATTCTCTTCTGAGACCCTGGTATCTCTAATCCCTCCCAGTCCCATCCAACCAACAACAGGGAGGCGACCTGATGTAGAATCAATCAGGGATGTAACAACATTTGCTTTTGATGCGGTACCGAGGCTTTCTTTAAGTTTAACTATTTCATCGCTGACGCTCTTTACTGCCTTCGGCGTCGCCGCTAACGCCTCAGAGACACTATCAGTCATGCTACTTAGTTGGACTATCCCCTTTCGCACCGTAGTTGCATCAGCTGCTGTATACTTCGCGTTCGCCAGATCGTAGGCTACCTTTACCGCTTTCGGCGTAGCCGCAAGTATCTCAGACATACTGTCAATTGCACTGCTGAGCTGAGTAAATCCTTTTGCCGTCAGAGAGGCATCCGGATGTCGGCGTGATAACTCATGCTCCGTCAGCTTCTCGTTAACATATTCCTGCGTTGCCATAATCGTTGAAGAATCAATAGAGAGTTCAACCGAAGCGATATCACTCACCATGATGACCATACGCACAGTCTGCGCACGTCCCGATCCTTCAGCGAGTGCAGGTTTGTAACTTTCAGCCATATTGCCGACAGCAATCAGCGTCCCGGTATCATCATAGAGCCCCATTTCACGCATCCAGAACCCGCCGATCTCAGGAGGGATCAGCAGCTCCGCCACGACATAATTTTTATTCTTTTTGTCCTGGCTGATTTTGTTCAGCGCATGACGCCAGACCTCATTGATGAGTTTCGTCTGGCTGGCATTTGGCGTCGGGAGTTGCCCGCCGCCATCACCCACCGCCATCGCCGTAAAATTCACTTTCTTCCCGTTCGGGACGGTTGCGGCAGCCAGTTTTTCGGCGCCGGCTTTGGTGATAACCGTTTTATACTTCACTGTCATTGTGCTCTCACTTATCCGGGGTAAACCGTGATGATGTCGCCGTCATAGCTCAGGGCACCGGTATAGAGATAGCCCGGAACGTCCTGAATGATATTGAGGCCGATAAGATGTCGGCTGGCAGGCTTTGCATCAGCAATAAGCCGCTCCATTTCGTAATACATTTCTTCGGTGATGCCGGTTTCCAGCACGCCAATGTCCAGGCGAAACGTGCCTGCCGGGTCGTTGGTTTGCCACCACTCCGTCACGTTGATCAGATAGCCAAGTGGCTCCACCACGCGGCGTACTGCGCCGATCGTTCCTTTGTGTGCATGGATAAACCATGCATTGCGGATAACATCGCGCTTGGTGGCTTCCGGCCAGTTTTCATCCCAGCGGTCAACCGAAAACGCCCACGCCAGCCAGGGCAACAGATTTGCCGGGCAGGTGTCGGCATTCCAGAGGTGACGAAGCGGGACGGGGGTATTCTCAATGTCGGCACAGGCGCGCGCCGCCGCGACCTCAAGCGGCGACGACCCCACCGGTAACAATCGGGTATTACTCATCGTTTCCCCCAACGGTTACGCTGTACTGGCTGCACCATGAGGCCTGGGTTTCATCAAGCACAATATCGGCCGCAGGCGCGGTCAGTTCGACGCGTTGTACACCCTCAACATGCAGTGCAGCGTAAATGGCGGACTTACGAATATCCCGCCCGAGCCGGTGCTGTGCCGTTATATAGGCCTGCAGCCGGGCCCTTGCCGCGTTGAGCACTGGCTCGCTTTCGGGACCTGGGAAGAGGAAAAGAGAAGCCGCAATGCGGTAGTCGACAATGCTGGCGGACTGAACGGTCACACGATCGGCAACGGGCCTGACGTCCTCATCGTTCAGCGCGTTGCGCACAATGGCCAGCAGCTCTTCAGACGCCACGCCGTTATTCTCCCGAGACAGCACGGAGACGGTAACGTTCGCAGGCTGAGGACTGATGACAGAGATGTCCGCCACCCGGCCATCCGCGCTGCGGCCATGGAACTGATAAGCCCCCGTCGATCCCGCCACGCTCAGCCCTTCCGGGGCTTGCTGGATGCGCAAACGAAAGTCGGTGTCAGACTCCATCACTGCCGGCGTGGGCGGAAACGTCGTGTCGTCGGCAGGCGTTATCACCAGACGCGCAAGGTTAGCGTTAGCTCCAAGCTGGTCGAGATCGCTACCGGTGGCGTAGGCCAGCATGACCGCACGCGCGGCCTCGTTAACGCGCTGGCGCCAGATAACTTCCCGATACGCATTCTCCTGCAGCAGTTTCACAATCGGTTCTGACTCAAGCGTCAGCGTTCGTGCAATTGCCTCCTGCTCTTCTTCAGGATAGAGCGAGACAAAAGTGGCCTTTCGTTCTGCCAGCAACGTTTCGTAATCCACCTCCTCCACGACATCCGGCGCGGCGAGCTGGCTCAGATCAACAATAGCCATAGCGTTTAACTCAATGAAATAGTGATAGAAAAGGAATGTCCGGAGGTCTGGCGGGTGCCGGTGAGATCGACATACAGCGTCCCGTCATTCTCCGAACGTTCGAAAGTGATAGCCGTCAGGCTGATCCGCGGCTCCCATTTCTGGATAGCGGAGTAACATGCGGCCATGATTTGCAGGCGCAGCGCCGGACTCTGCGGCCTGTCGATCATTGCCGCCAGCAGTGAACCGTACTCGCGGCGCATCACCCGCGAGCCAATCGGCGTGACCAGAATGTCCCGCACGCTTTGTCTGATATGTTCAGCCTCTGAAATGCTGAGCCCGGTCTGACTGTTCATTCCCCTGTAGCGCACCGTCATTGCGTCCCCTTAGTCCAGCTTCCGCCGCTTTGCACACTGCCGTGAGCATGGTTGTCCACCTGCACCCCATTGGAGGTGAATTTACCGCCGGAATGCTCAATATTGCCGGCCATTACCCCGCCCTTCTGCACTTCAAGAGAGGCGGTAATTAGCTTGTTGGTACACACCACCTCAGGTGTATCCAGGGTGATGCGCGTCTCAGACTTCACCAGGACCACCGGTACGGTGGCGGTGAGTGATTCAGAGGCTGTGATGTCAGCCGTTTTAATGCCTGTGGCCGTGAGTGCTCCGCTCCCGGGCTCGTACTCGATAACCGCCCCATCAGGGAACGAGACGTGGAGTGCGTCAGGGGAACCTGACGGCGCCGGGTGGTCATCGGAAAAGATACCTGGCAGCACGAAGGCGGTATCAAGCTCACCGCCGATGGCCAGCAGCAGCACTTGTTCTCCCTCGGACGGCGCCCACCACACGCGCGAACGGCCGGCGCGACAGGTCAGCCAGTTCAGCCAGGTGGTTTTCATCCCTCCGGACTGGACGCGGCAGAGCCCTCTGTTGAGGTCAACATCGGTGACAACACCGATACGAATCAGGTTACGGATCGCGCGAGCGATACCGTGCATGGAAGTGAGTGTATTCATGAGAAGAGAATGCCCTTCAGGGGGATCGGCAGCAACGAGACGGAGTTTTATGCGGGATGAAACAACAATCGTTCACGCTGATGGCTGGACAGCCATCAGCGTGGTGAACTTACGCTTTCCACTGACTGACCAGTTCACCGTTGATATACAGCTCCAGCGGACGTGTGACGGGCTCTGGCAACGGCGGCTCCGGGGAATAGGTGGCATGCAACGTTCCCTGCTCCTGCGAAACAAGAATGCGCTCGGTGAGCTGCAGGCTAAAGCTGATATTCACCGTACCATCGTCGTTGAAAGTGACGCCAAAGAGAAACCCGTTTTTTCGCCCGTCATCGAGGGTAAAAATATCTGGCTGGTTTTCACGCAGCCAGGCCAGTACCGGGACGAAGACCCCCTCGCTGTCGCCGGCGAAGCTACTGATATTCGCTTTCAGTTCATACTTTTTTTCAAAGGAGAGCGAGGACGCGAGGCGGGCGTCAATATTTCCGCTCCCCACCGACATCTGCAGATGATCAGGGTGATCGTTCAGTTGGGGAACGGCGTCAATTAATGCCTGACGCAGGCTGTTGAGTTTGTGCATCGAGTTTATCCTGACAGTCTTTTATGGTTTCGACCTGCAGCGCGCAGGCGATAAGGGCATGCTCAAGCCGACGAATATCAGCACTGAGATCGCCGTTGGTGATGGGCTCACTTCCCGGCATCGGACAGGCGCTCACCTTCGGGCAGGCGTTGTAAACAATGTGCTGCGGAGGCGCAGGCGGCGCGGGTGTGCAACCTGCGCACAGCATCAGGCAGCTGAGCGTTATACCAGCGGCGTAACTCTTCATTTTCATTTACCCATTTCCCGATAGCCGCTTCGCGTCGTGCCATCTCCTCGCCGACGGCAGCAAGATCCTCGCGGAGCCTGACTTGCGCATCTTCGTTCGACCTGGCAATCCGCTGTGCTTCGGATAACTGCTGAAGCAGCGTGTTGATTGTGTTTTTTTGATCGCGGGCGATCTGGTTGGCTTTAGCAAGAGAGCAGGACAGGTTCACGTTGTCATGACGAAACCACAGCGTGATGGCCAGCAGAACGGCCAGTACCAGCAGAAGAGGTTTCATGGCATCCCCTTCAGGCACCAGGCCTTCTCACGAGCTCGACGGTTTTCCAGTCCGGCATTTTTGACCCCATTGACGTACACCCAGCGGGTAAGCTGATTGCACGCCTGCGGCCACTGTTTACGCTTAATGAATGACACCAGCGTGGAACGGCAGGCAGCCCCTGTTCCAACGTTAAAGGCAAAACTCACCAGCGCATCATAGACACGGGGCGGCATCTCCACCGGTGCGCATACCGCCAGCCGTCTTTCAACGTTCATCACGTCGGCAACAAGGTTCGCTGCCGCCTCACGCTCTGTAATTTCCCGTCCCGGCACGACGCCTGACGTATGGCCAATGCCTGATGTCCATACGCCCGCACTGCAACGATAAGGCGACAGGCGACACCCTTCGAGATCAGCAATGAGCGCCAACCCCTCCGGTGAGGTGTTCAGTAACCGGAAGTCAGGCATCAGCACCGCCAGGGCCAGTACGCCCGCGGCGCTGCAACGCTTAATGATTGAGTTCACGAATACTCTTCTTATCGAGTCCAAGAGAGGTCAGATAGCGATAGGTTTTCCGCTTAAACCAGTAATTCGTCAGCGCGGTAAAAATGGCGCAGAGGCTTCCCACGTATAGCGCGACTTTTTCAGGAGACATCGCCCCGAACCAGGCCAGCGCTACGGCCAGCCAGTAGGCGATAAACGTGGTGATTTTCTCAAGACTCAGTCCCATAGGTTCACTGATTCTTTAGTCGGTGCGCTATCAACCTCTGGCATGTCTATCGGCGTGCCATGAGGTAAGATGACCCCCAACTCCGCGAGGCCAGAATTGGCGTTCAGAACGGTTTCAACCACCCCTGCCGTGCGCCCATAATAACGGGCACAGATGGCATCAAGCGTGTCCCCCTGCATTGCATAGATTTTCATCAGACGCTCCCAACATCCGGATTTCCAGGTACCGTTGAGTTTCCAGCGCTGGCGTCCTTTTTGCTATCACTGCAGGATGGACAATCGCGGACACAACAGACTGCCCGCGAGATGGCAGAGGGCCTAGCGCCAGCTCTCGTCTTCCCAGACTTCCCGGAGGATATTGTCCAGCGCTTCGCGATCGGCCTCTCTTTCAATCCCCTGCAACTCCACGCCGGTCATGGATCCTTTTTTGACGGTAACCAGCGTTGACGGAAACACGGATCTTATCCTGCGGGTTAATTCGTCCTGAAACGCCTCCACGACGGACGGACCAATAAGCTGATCCTTATCCAGGGTAATGTTCACCCGCACGCTGGCCTCTTTTTTGATTCTGTCCGGAACGGGTGATGCCGAGAAAACCACGGTAAACGCGTTGTTCCTGATTAAATTTCCTCTCGCAATCTCAGCGATCAAATTCAGGGCAATTTCACGATCTCTTTCCTGACACGTTCCTTCTGTCGTCAGCCGCGCAATCATCTCGACGCGTTCAATCATGACTTGCTCGTTCAACTCTCTGTCCACACAACCTCCACCACGAGATACTGTATAAACATACAGTAGCATGTATTCATAAAAAGAGTGAAGCAAAAAATCAGAACCATGCGAGGTATGTACATGATATCGATGAAGATTAGCGAATCCCTTTGCTTATCAGATGCGTTAAATACCTTATACGTTCAAGGATTTTCCGGGCCTTTTGCTGATAAGACGGTGCCGCAGGAAATAGCGATCCGTCTGCAGATCCCCGGCACCATTTGTCGTTAAAACGGCTAATGCCCCCCGCCATAAGATGCAGGGCTTCCCCCCGGCTGATCGATATTCCGGTGGCGAGCCGTATCTCATCAATCACTCTCTCTGCCACTCCGTTCTGCGGATCCTTTTCATAGACAAAGGGAGTCTTTGCAACCGGTCTGGGGAGGGTTATGCGTGCGGCTAACGCGCGTCTCGCACGCCGGCTGAGGGGTTGAGAGACGTCGCTCACCGTACAGTTATTGACAGAACTCCAAGAACGCGCAGCGGTGCCGTTAAGGTCAACGGCCAAATCAACGGCACGCTTCGGCACAATTTTCCACTGCGTGAGGCGGGTCAAAATCGGCGAGCCCGGGCCGAGTGCGGCGTCGTAGACGCCGCGAATACAGACACGTTCTTCGCCGTACTGATTGTATTCGGCACGGGGCTCATACAGCGTGCGCACCTGCAACGCGTCCCGACGGACAAACGGTCCTCCCTGTGCATTGACGTATCCTGCCCAGTCTCCGGCGTCCGCGGCGTCACGCGCTGCCGCAAATTCTACGCTCAGACCGTGCGCGGCCTGCGTATCAGTCAAACGGCGCAGCTCACGGTAGACGGTCACCGGTGCACCACCGATAAACTGAAACTGACGGATATGCCAGCGCGCCGCCCAGGCCGAAACAGCAGATGCGGTCACTTTAAGCAACTCGCCGCTTTCGTTATCAGTCTCGCCATCAAGGGCATAGCCGTCGATATTCTTGGAGATGTATTTAGCGATATAACCGGTGGCGCTGCCCTTTTGCGGATCTATAGCTTCAGCGTGAAAGCGAGCTTTTCTGGCGTTATCGCTTTGCAGTTCAAAAGCGTCTTCCTCCTGTGTGTATTCCTCCATAATGCGGCGAACGCGCTCAACGTTTTCGGGCAGCATGAACATCAGCATGTGCCAGTGAGGCGTACCGTCATGGTGGGGTTCAGCAACGCGGATGCCAAACAGACGAATCGCCAGCCGGTGCAGTTTTGCCCGGATCCGCGCCCACAGTTTTGTCAGGTAGCTTTGTGTATCCGCAGGGCTCGCCCCGTTCCATTTGCCGTTACGATAGCCGGTGTTCAGGGTGGCGTGATATTTCGACGGCGCGGTTAAGGTATAGAACTCGCCCACGTAGCCAAGCTCATGGCAGATATTTTCAAACCCGCGGATGCGGGTCATCAGTTCGCAGCGACGTATCGCGGGATTGGCCACCGAGCCATCGTGCCTGGCAATCAGGCTTATACGGTTGCCCTCTTCATCCTCCAGTTCCAGACCTTTAAGAAATTCACGCGTGCGCCGCTTCTGTTCACGCCAGTCAGTGATGCAGCGTTTACTCGCATAGGCAGACTTCTTTTTGCTGACGTTTCCAAGTGCAATCTGCACATGTTCACGCCAGGCGGCCGCAATGCGACGCAGTCGTCCACGCCACCATTCTTCGGAAAACATGCGGATCACCGCTGGCGCAATGTCCTCTTTGTTAAAGAGTATCTTCGACACGCGCTCCCAGTGAGGAGGCAGTACATTGAACTGGCGGGTGATTAATCCAGCGCGCTGATACCAGACATGAAGGGTTTGAAATTCGCCGAGGCCAGCGTCATTGATATTCGCCAGCTCGGAACGAATAAAGCCAGCGATGTCAGCGGCCAGCAAATCAATATCGGCGCGGGACATATCCGGGAGACGGTTGAAGCGGGCAATCAGCGTAACCATCCGCGATGCAAGATATTGCGAAAGCGGCGTGTCGAAGTGTCCACCAAAAACGGCGGTGGAGACGTTACGGTCAACACCTGAACAGGCATACCGTGCCGAGACCTGCTGCAGACGCGGTAATACCCTGTTGCAGAACCGAATCAAAAAGGCATTGGCTCGCAGGCTGCCCTGATGAAGTTCAAGAGCATCAACCGTGCGCCAGACGTCAAAACGCACGCAGTCAGGCTGCAGAGCGAGCGCTTTTCTGGCTTGCTGCAGCGCCGAGAACAGACGGTCGCGACGCTGTAATTGGGGGTGAGTCAGGTAGGGGCTGGCAATAGCCGACCGTGGTTCATTCCACGGATAAGCAAATGACATCACCAACTTATCCTCCCCGGAAATGTTTGTTTTTCAGCTCCGTTATCTCCTGGCAGGTGACGCATAAGGCCACTCCAGGTAACGCCTTTCGCCGCGCCTCGGGGATGGGGATGTCGCACTCCTCGCAGGTAAAACGCGAGGGCGATGCGCATCGCTGGCGGGCGCTATTAATATGACGTTCGCGATCTTCAAGCTCACGCTCCTGCGCCAGATCGATAAAATCGGCCATCAGTGCAGCTCCTGGGATTCGCGTTCGTAACGGGCAGCCTCGTGACACAGCAGTTCCGCTGCGTCTTCGCCACACATTCCGGTCTTATAGATGTGACTGGCTAATGCCTCCAGCCGCAGGGAGACGGCGAGTGCGAGTGCCCTGCGCTCCTCCATCTTCGCCTGCACCAGCAGGCGCTGGAGTTCCTCTCGCCCGTTCAGAAAAGTGCGGTTTTCGCTATTTCGCATCACTCATTCTCCTTAATTCAGGCAATAAAATGCCCGGCGGGTTTACGCCATTACGTTTTGGGGTGGATTAAAGCGGCATGGTCAGCCGTTCAGGAAATAAACTCACGACTGCACGGAAATGATTCATGGCTCCGATAAGTGCTCTTTTCTCCTCAGTCGTCAGCTCATTGATACCGCATTCGTGACGGGCGGCGGGTAATTTAGCCAGGAAAAAGATGGCGGCCAGCGCCCTGTTATTCTCTTCAAAACAGGGATCGCGCTTATCACGCATCTCGGCCAAAAACCGCGCCAGCGCTTTCTCGTTATCGCCCCAGTGCCTGGCACGCAGTTCGGCCACGTGATTAAGCCCGGAAAGACGTGCCCCCACCTTGAGTGGGACCGTTGCACGTGTCGCTTCTATTGCCATAACGTCCCTCGCGTTGATTCACACTGTGTGAATTACTCACCCGTAACGGGCTGAAAACGGGATTGGCCTACGCGTTACGCCGCTTTCCAGCGCAGCGAACTGCGTCAGCCTAACGACAGGGCTGGCACTTTGATGATTGCGATTTCAGAAGCCATGTTGCATGATTCCCATTTTGATAATGTCTGCAATCATTAGCCTCTGTTTGCCAACGTCTGCCGCTGATTGCCCGAATTCGCATTGATACTAATACCCAATTGAGCATTAGTAAATACCCAAAGGAATATATTTTGATTTTAGATTCTCAAGTGAATAATGAAGAGTTACTCGATAGAATCTGTCAGGTATATGGTTTTACCCAAAAAATCCAGCTGGCCCGGCACTTCAATATTGCCGCCAGTTCCCTTCAAAACCGCTACGCGCGCGGCACCATCTCCTACGACTTCGCGGTACAATGTGCACTGGACACAGGGGCCAGCCTGCGCTGGTTGATGACCGGACAGGGTGCCCAGTTTGAAGGTAACCCTGCGCCTGGCGATCCCGTTGCTGTTGTCACATTCACTCTGAGTGATGGTCAGCTGGAAGAAAATTCCACTTTGAGTATCGATTCACATCTCTTTAGCAAACCGCTCACTCGCGGTATCGCAGTCCGGTCTGAGGCAAAGCTCCACTTTGTTGAAAAAGGGGCGTCATTAACCGACGGGCTATGGCTGGTTGAGATTGAAGGCACTGTCAGTCTTCGTGATTTAACCCTGCTGCCGGGGAAAAAACTCCACGTCGCGGGCGGCAAAGTCCCCTTTGAATGCGGTATCGATGAGATAAAAACAGTGGGCCGTGTGGTGGGCATCTACAGCGAGGTGAACTGATGGCGGGTCGTATGGTACGTATGGCATCATTCGATTTCGCTATGCAGGGCATTCAGCCTTAGGTATTCCTTCAGGACTGGCAGAACAAGAACCGGGGCCAACGCTCCCCCGCCAGCCTTTCGGCTTCCTGTTCGTGCCACTCTTCTTCACAAACCCTAAAAACTAAAGAAATCCCCCATCGCGCCGATCATCATCCGTGTGTATTATTTCCTGTAGCGTTTACAACAATTAACCTTAACTCAAATACTTAAGCGCCAAAGCGAAAGGCATCATGAGCACACCGATCAAACGGCTAGAAATCATAAAAAATGCGATTGAACTGGAAGACGACGACATCATCCAGAGCCAGCTGACACGGCTGAAAAATGAAGCGTTTGACGATGAGCTACAGGCAATCGTCGCGGCGCTTGAGCAGAAAAACTATACCGTTGCCATGGCGGCGATCGCTGTCTGGCTACAGGGCCAGCGCGCCATGACGCAATGGCGTGACCCGCAGGTGGCGGCCAGCAAGATGGAGCTGAAAGCGCTGGAAGAGCGCCTGAGGGATTTGATTGACCGTCGCAATGCCCGCGTGCAACAGCTCGATGAATTCAACGATCTCTATTTCTCCCGCCTCGGACCGCTGATGCAGCAGATCCTCGCCCTGCGTAAAACGCTGGCGGAGCTGAACCTGCGACGTCAGCAGGCGGAGGCGCGTCGACGTGAGGAAGACTACCGTCGCTGCCAGCGCTATATGGCGCAGGCGGTGGAGGTGCTGGCGATGCTGACCCAGCGCTGGCGCGATCTGCCTGCGGATTCCGTACAGGCCGCCGAGGCGCGTAAGCAACTGCAGCAGCAAAGCAATCTGATTGCTAACCTGCTGGCCGAAGCGCTGGAGCTGGAGAGTGGCTTAACGCGCGAAGAAGAGCCTGCACGTCAGGCGCGCGACGAGGCCAATGAAGAGTACGAGAAATACCGCGAGCAGCATCACGATGCCGAAATGCGTCTGCGTAAAGGCAAGAACCTCTCCGAGGAAGATCAGAACGAACTGAAGCGTCTCTGGCGTCAGGCGAGCAAGCTCTGCCATCCGGACCTGGTCGCTGACGATCTGAAAGAAGAAGCCAACGCGATGATGGTGCAACTCAACCAGGCCAAACAGCGTGGTGACGTTAAAGCCATTCGTTCGCTGGTGGCACGTCTGCAGCAGGGCTTTGAGCCGCTGATGGCCAGCGACAGGCTGAACGATCTGGAACGTATCCGCAAAAAAATGGCGCAGGTTCGCGAGCAGATTGACACGTTAGTGAACGAGCTGGCGGAGCTGGAGAAAGAGGAGTCCTGGCTGCTGGTCTCGTCGCTGAGCAATATGGAAGCCTACTTTGCCCAGCAGGAGAAGGCGCTGCACGACGTTCGCGCCTCGCTCGAACATCAGGTGAGCGAAGCGCAGCTGGAGTCCGCAGCCTGATTATTTAGCGTGCCAGTATGCACTGGCACGCACCAGTTGCTGGTCGATTGCGTCGGTTTCAAACTGACGGCTCAGGTTTTTCACTACCTTCCCTTCCCCGGTCAGCCAGATAAAATAATCTTCCGCAGGCACCGTCAACGCCGCCAGACGCTCGGCCACCGCCTGTTCGCTGTGGCCGACAACCCAGGTGATGTTGAACGCGCTCAGATGGGCCAGATAGTCCTGATACGACGCATCACCAACCGTCACCACCGCATGAATGTCCGGGCGAACCGGCAGTGTTGCGATGCTTTCCAGGCGACGGCGCAGCGCGGGCATGCCGGATTCATCGCACACGTACAGTTGCCAGGCATAATCTTCCGGCACAACCAGCGAACCGCGCGGGCCGCCAATCGTGAGCGTGTCACCCACTTTTGCCTCTGTCGCCCAGTGGCTGGCAACGCCGCCATCGTGTATGAAGAAATCGAGTACCAGCTCATGCCGTGCGGCATCGTACAGGGGCGTATAGTCTCGCGCCTGCGGACGCACACCGTCGCCCCAGTCGATACCTTCATCGGTAACAACCGGTGGTACAAAGGTCGCCCCCGGGGCCGGGAAAAACACTTTTGTGTGGTCGTCGAAACCGCGAGAGCTAAAGCCCTCCAGCGCCTCGCCGCCTAAAACAATGCGCTGGAAACCTGCGCTGACACGCTCAACGCGAAGCACGTCCAGCTTGCGAAAACGGAGATCATTACGAACACGTTGTGGGTAACGGGTGGATGTCATGGTGAGACCCTTCTCAGGTGAATACGATATATCTAAATCAATTTTAAATGATAATGATTGCTAATCAGAAAGAATGCAAGATCTTTTAGATTGCATCTGAATATATCTAAGATATAGTTTAGATATATCAATTTGAAGGGGTGAGTATGCGAAACGAACACGACGGCGGCGGACGCCGACCACGCTTTTTTGGTCACGGCGATCTGCGTCTGGTGATACTGGATATCCTGACCCACAACGCGAGCCATGGCTACGAGTTGATCAAGGCGATCGAGAACATGACGCAGGGGAATTACACCCCAAGCCCTGGCGTTATCTACCCGACCCTCGATTACCTTCAGGATCAGACCTATATCACCATCACCGAAGAAGAGAATGGCCGCAAGAGAATTGCGATTACCGCGGCCGGCCAGCAGTGGCTGGATGAAAATCAGGAGCAGCTGGCGCAAATTCAGGCGCGTATCAAAGCGCGCTCCGTCGGCTTCCAGCTGAGAAAAAACCCGCAAATGAAGCGGGCTCTGGATAACTTCAAAGCGGTGCTAGACCTGAAGGTGAACCAGGGCGAACTCAGCGATGCGCAGCTTAAGCAGATCATCGGCGTGATCGACCGCGCAGCGCTGGAGATCTCCCAGCTGGATTAAGCCAGTACGCGATCGCTCACGCGGAAGACGCGGACAAGGTCTTTCAGGTGCATCGCCTGTTCGTTCAGGGACGCTGCTGCCGCGACAGACTCCTCCACCAGGGCGGAGTTCTGCTGCGTGGTGGCATCAATCAGGCCAATCGCGCTGTTAATCTGCGAGATCCCTTCCGTCTGCTCATGGCTGGCCTGGCGGATCTCACGCAGAATGACGTCCATCTCTTCCACGTTGCCGACCATACCGTTAATCAACTCGCTCGCTTTCTCGACCAGGTTCATCCCGTCCCGCGTCTGGCTGGTAGAACTTTCGATCAGCTGACGAATTTCACTGGCGGATGACGCACTCTTCTGCGCAAGCTGACGCACTTCGCCTGCCACCACCGCAAAACCACGACCGTGCTCGCCTGCACGTGCTGCTTCCACCGCCGCGTTCAGCGCCAGAATGTTGGTCTGGAAAGCGATGGCGTCGATCAGGTCGATGATGTCGGACATCCGGTTAGAGGTCTCGTTAATCAGGCGCATTTTGCTGGTGACCTGCTTCATCATCTCGCCGTTGTTTTTGACCACCATGGCGGCGTCCGCCGAGAGGTGAGTTGCTTCTCCGGTGTGTGAGGCGGTGTTTTTTACCGTCGCCGTGATCTGCTCCATCGAGGCAGCGGTCTGTTCAACAGAGCTGGCCTGCTCTTCGGTGCGCGCGGCAAGATCCTGGTTCCCAGCGACAATCTGCGCGGCGGCACTCGAGATATTCTCCGAACCGGTCTGGACCTGCTGCACAATGTCCAGCAGACGCGTTTTCATCTCCATCAGCGCATGCAGCAGCAGGCCGGTTTCGTCTTTACCGTGCGGCGTGATGCTGCCGGTCAGATCGCCTTCAGCAATGGCTTTTGCAAAATCCACCGCCTCGCCCAGCGGACGCGTGATTGAGCGCACGATAAACCAGCCAATCAGGCTGCCGGTCGCGACGCTAAAGAGCGTGATCAGGATCAGCAGCAGGCGGTTCGATTTGAAATCGCCCTCGACCTGCACTCCTGCGCTTTGCATTTCCTGGTTCTGAATCGCGATCAGCGCCTGCACGTTGGCTTTATAGGCCTGCTGTAGCTTCAGGGTGTTGGTCATCATCTCCTGAATAGCGCCCGCCCGATCGTTATTCTGCACCGCCTGCAAAATGCGATAACGCGAGTCCAGATACTGCTGACGCACGCCGCGTATCTCAGCAAGAACCCGCTGTGATTCAGGATCCTGCAGCGCAGTATTCAGCTCGCCGAGGATCACCGTAATCTGTTCGCTGATCGCTTTAAGACGCTGCTGTGACTGCGCTGTATACGTTCCCTGTTCATCCAGTAACATCAGCTGCTGAGTGCCAATAAATTCCTGGAAGTTGTCGATTAACTGGTTCGCTTTTACCGTGGTCGGATAATCACGGGTAATGATGGATTGCATTCCGTTGTTCGCCCGGTTCAGGCTTAGCAAGGATAAACTCGCACTGACCACCATCAGGACAATAAAGAATCCAAACGCCAGAAATAATTTCGTGCCGATCTTTACGTCATGTAAGAACATATTTTCTCCATCGATGTGATTATTTCTCAGACGATCACCGTTATCGGTAACGAAACCGCTAACTTTATGACTTTGATCGTTTTTTTATTTCATAACCACGACAATGGATAGGTGTAGGCTATTAATATCCGAAAATCGATCGTTACGTCACCCTCTGATGAGGCATTTTCAAAATAGCATCGGGGAAAACGGACTTAGGCTGGGGTAAATATCTGATGTGCTTTCTTTAGTTACTTAATATAAAGTTAACAATAAAAGACATTAATAATTACATTCAGAAAAAATAAAGCCGCTTATTCCTGATGAAATAAACGGCTTTCTGGAACCTTACTGGCTCAATGGAGCACGGTGACCGCATCCTTAAGACGCCCGGCGCGATGCTTCACCATTGCGGATATGTGGGCACTTTCCTCAACCAGATCGGCATTTTTCTGCGTGATGCTGTCCAGCTCGGCCACCGCACGGGTGAGCTCTGACAAGCCGGTAGCCTGTTCAGAGGTCGAATGGCTGATCTGCGCGATAAGCTGCGTCACGTTTTTCACCTGCTCGACGATATCATCCATTGTACGACCGGCGGCATGAACCTGATCAGAGCCGGACTGCACCTTGCTGGCGCTGGCATCAATCAGCTTGCGAATATCGTTGGCTGCACTGGCGCTACGGCTGGCGAGATGGCGCACTTCGCCGGCGACAACCGCAAAGCCTTTCCCCTGCTCACCGGCTCTTGCCGCCTCCACCGCCGCATTCAGCGCCAGAATATTGGTCTGAAACGCGATGTCGTTAATAAGGGAGGTAATCGAGCCAATCCGCTGCGTGCTATCCGCGATGTCATCCATGGTTTTCACCACCGTCTGCATCGCGTTTCCGCCTTTGGTCGCCGCGCTGCTGGCGGCCACTGACAGCTTGTCCACTTCGGCGGCGGTTTCTGAATTACTCTGCACGGAGGCGGCCATCTGATTCATTGTCGCCACGGTCTGCTGCACATTGGCCACGGTCTGACGCGTCCGATCGTTCAGATCTTCATTCCCCTTTGCCAGCCTGTCGCTGCCATCACGCACGCTCACCACCTGGCTTGACACATCGTTAATCAACCAGCGGCACATCAGCCCCAGCTGCCCTACCGCACGCAGGGTCAACCCCAGCTCGTCGCTGCGGTTCAGGTGCTGCACGCTGTTGCGCTCGCCGGTGGCGACTTTCAGCGCCTGACGCGCCACGTTTTCGATCGGACGAACAATCTGCTGCTCAAACAGCAGCGTGCCCAGCAGCATGACTACCGCGGCGGCAGCCAGCGGGTACGCACCCGCTGAGGTGGCCACCAGCGTGGCAGCCAGCACCGCAAACAGCCCCGCCATCACGCTGCGCACGCGCCAGCGCAGCGGCATTGCCGGAAGTTTCCCCAGCCAGCCTTTCCTTACCACCAGTCCTTTATGAATACGTTTCTTGCAGCGCCCGTCATTCAGATCCCGATAGAGCGGCTCCACGCCAGCAATCTCTTCTGCCGTGGCTTTGGTACGAATCGACATATAGCCCGTCACCTGCCCGTGACGCACCATCGGCACCGCATTGGCGCGCACCCAGTAGTGGTCGCCATTTTTACGTCGGTTTTTGACAATGCCGCTCCACGGCTCGCCCTTTTGCAGGGTGTACCACATATCGGCAAACGCCGCTTTTGGCATATCGGGGTGGCGTACCAGATTGTGCGGCTGGCCCATCAGCTCATCAAGCTGATAGCCACTCACCTGCACAAAGGTGTCGTTGGCGTGGGTCAGGTAACTGTGGATATCGGTGGTCGACATTAAGGTGGTGTCATCGTCCAGAGGATATTCATTCTGGGTGACAAAGGTTGGAGCGGACATCGTGAGCATCCCTTGCAGGTTATTTGAATGTTAATTTTGTGGATTAATGTTTTTTCGGCGGTAAAGAATTTATCTTTAGTTGTTAAAGTTGATAGAGATCGCAGATTTCACTTAAACCGCACTTTTTGTGAGATTTTATAATTCATTGATTTCAAATACTTTCGTAGAGAAATTACCTGCAGAGTATGACGCGTTAACGCCCACTTAAGTCGCAGCGTCTGCACTCTATAAGTGCAATGGCCTCTTGTTCGCACCTCCCCAGGCCTTTTCCGCCGTACCGCTAAATCCCGTATCGGTTATATCGGCATGATTAAATTTTGCGCAACATAATGTTAACCTGGTGTTTATCCTGATTTTCGTTAAGGCATCTGAAGTGGCGTAATCCCTGCAATACTTAATCCAGTATCATGTGATACGCGATCCCCGGGAGCACATTTTGAACAGGTTACCTTCCAGCGCCTCGGCTCTTGCCTGTACCGCGCACGCACTGAATCTCATTGAGAAGCGAACGCTTGATCATGAGGAGATGAAACAACTTAACCGAGAGGTCATCGATTACTTTAAAGAGCATGTCAATCCAGGGTTTTTGGAGTATCGCAAATCTGTTACCGCCGGCGGGGATTACGGAGCCGTAGAGTGGCAAGCGGGAAGTCTTAATACGCTTGTCGACACCCAGGGACAGGAGTTTATAGATTGCCTGGGTGGTTTTGGAATTTTCAACGTGGGGCACCGTAATCCAGTTGTGGTTTCCGCCGTACAGAATCAACTTGCGAAACAACCTCTCCATAGCCAGGAACTGCTCGATCCACTTCGCGCTATGCTCGCGAAAACGCTCGCGGCCTTAACGCCCGGCAAACTGAAGTACAGCTTCTTTAGCAACAGCGGCACGGAATCGGTCGAAGCGGCGATTAAACTCGCCAAAGCGTACCAGTCGCCGCGCGGCAAATTCACGTTTATCGCCACCAGCGGCGCGTTCCACGGAAAATCCCTGGGCGCACTGTCGGCTACCGCCAAATCCACCTTCCGCAAACCGTTTATGCCGCTGCTGCCGGGCTTCCGCCACGTGCCGTTTGGTGACATTAGCGCTATGCGCACCATGCTGAGCGAATGCCGTAAAACCGGCGACGATGTGGCAGCGGTGATCCTGGAGCCTATTCAGGGTGAGGGCGGCGTGATCCTGCCCCCGCAGGGCTATCTGCCTGCCGTGCGTCAGTTGTGCGATGAGTTTGGCGCACTGCTGATCCTCGACGAAGTCCAAACCGGGATGGGGCGTACGGGCAAGATGTTTGCCTGCGAGCATGAGAACGTCCAGCCGGACATTCTCTGTCTGGCAAAAGCGCTGGGCGGCGGCGTGATGCCGATTGGCGCGACGGTGGCGACCGAAGAGGTCTTCTCGGTGCTGTTCGACAACCCGTTCCTGCACACCACTACGTTTGGCGGTAACCCGCTGGCCTGCGCGGCCGCGCTGGCGACCATTAACGTGCTGCTGGATCAAAACCTGCCTGCACAGGCGGAACAGAAAGGCGATATGCTGCTGGACGGTTTCCGCCAGCTGGGCCGGGAATATCCGGATCTGGTGCAGGATGCGCGGGGTAAAGGGTTGCTGATGGCCATTGAGTTTGTCGACAACGAAATCGGCTACAGCTTCGCGAGCGAGATGTTCCGCCAGCGGGTCCTGGTTGCCGGAACGCTCAACAACTCGAAGACCATTCGCATTGAACCGCCGCTGACGCTGACGGTTGAACAGTGTGAGCAGGTGCTGAAAGCGGCGCGTAAAGCGCTGGCAGCCCTGCGGGTAAGCGTGGAAGAAGCGTGATATCCCCTCCCCCTCCTGACGGAGGGGGCGTTTTTAGCGGTGAAACTCCGCCACCGTCATGGTAAACCGCAACACATTTTCGCCCTCATTCGCGTAGCCGTGTGCCGCTTCCGTTTTCGCCACCGCCGAAGCGCCTGCCGCCACCTGCGTCACCGTCTCTTCCACCGTCAGGGTCAATCCTCCCTCAGTGACATGCAGCAGCTCAAACGTTCCCGCCGGATGCCCCGGCGAGGTAAAACGCTCCCCCGGATGCATCACCCACTGCCAGAGTTCAATCATATCCGGGCCAGACGTGCCCGCGAGCAGCCGGGCATATCCGCCCTGTGGGCCCTGCCACAGAACCGGGATCGCCGCTGCTTCTATGACGTGCACCCGCGGCTCGCTGGAGACGTTTACGATATCCGCCACCGAAACGCCCAGCGCGGCAGCCAGCTTGCAGAGAATGGCAATGCTGGGATTCGCCGCCCCTTTTTCAATCTCCACCAGCATGCCTTTGCTGACGCTGGCGCGGCGTGAAAGCTCATCCAGCGACAGTTTTTTCTCTTTGCGCCAGTTGCGAATGCGGGTGGCGACGGCCAGGCTTACCTGGGCGATATCGGCACCCGAATCGGTCATTATATTGACTTTATCAGTCATTGGTCACTACCATAGTATAAAACAGTCAATACAGGATTATTTATGTCTCTCGTTACGCCGTCAATAGACCCGCGTCTTACCGGGATTGCCCCCGGCTTTCGGGCGCTGAGCATTCTGGTTGAAGCCGCCCCGATAACCCAGCCGGACGTGGCCTCTGCCGCGCTGGCACAGGCGTGCCAGCAGGTCCTCACTGATGATGTCGCCTGGGCGGAAGCGCACCTCAGCGCCTGGGATGACGTGTTCAGGGCATTTGGTGCGAAACCGAAACGCACGCCCTGCTCGGCATCGGCCCTGCGTAAGCGAGTGCTGAAAGAGGGCGCACTGCCCCCGCTCGATCCAGTGGTCAATATTTACAATGCCATCAGCATTCGTTACGCCATTCCCGTCGGGGGGGAGAACCTTGCCGCTTATGCAGGCGCTCCGCGTCTGACGCTTGCCGAAGGTAATGAACCGTTTGATACCCTGAAAGAGGGCCAGCCGGTTATCGAATACCCGGATGCGGGCGAAGTTATCTGGCGCGATGATGTCGGCGTCACCTGCCGTCGCTGGAACTGGCGCCAGGGCGTGCGTACACGTCTCGATAGCCAGGCGCAACACATGTGGTTTATTCTCGAAAGTCTGCCGTCGATGCCGTTATCGGCGTTGCAGGAGGCTGGCGATGAGTTAGTCTGCAACCTGCAGCGGCTGATGCCGGGCTCCACTGCTCACCTTCAACTGATTGAACTCTAAAAGGATAAGCGGATGTTTCACGGGTTAAGCGCATTCCCTCTGACGCCATTGCGAGAGGGGAAATTTGATGAGCAGGCGTTTGTGCAGTTGCTGCGCCCGCTGGTGGATGCCGGTGTCGATTCGCTGGGGATCCTCGGTTCGACGGGCAGTTACGCGTATCTGACGCCTGAAGAGCGCACGCATATCACCCGTAGTGCCGTGGCGCATGCCGACAACATTCCGGTGAGCGTAAGTATTGGCGCGCTTCGCCTCGACGATATTCTCCGTCTGGCGGATGAGGCGCAAAGCGCCGGCGCCCGCGGGGTGTTACTGGCCCCCGTGTCGTACCAGCGCCTGACGGCAGAGGAAGTGTTTACCCTGTATGAGACGGTGACCCACCGGATCTCTGTTCCGCTGTGCATTTACGACAACCCGGCCACCACCGGGTTCGAGTTTAACGACGATTTGCTGTATGCCGTGGCGGCGCTACCGAACGTCAAATCCGTCAAGCTCGGGCGCATACCGGACGATATCGCCCACATGCGTGCCCGTCTTCCTGAAAACGTCACCCTGGGCATCAGCGGCGACTGGCGGGCGGCGTCAGCCCTGCAGGCCGGATTTGATGTCTGGTATTCGGTTATCGCAGGGCTGTATCCGCAGACGGCACTGGCGATTGCACGAGCCAAAGACACCGCCCCCTCTGACCGGCTGGCACCGCTGTGGGCGCTGTTCCGCCAGTACGGCAGTTTGCGGGTGATGGCCGCAGCAGCAGAAATGTCAGGGAAAGTGGCCGCGCCTGCACTGCCGTTCCCGCTTGCGTCGCTGAGCGGGAAACCGCGCGAAACGCTGGCGGCGATCCTGGCGGAACTGGCCCTCGCCTGAGCATCGCCGGGCTAGCGTAAGCGCTACCCGGCGGTCTGTTACTCCGGCAACAACCCGACAAAACTGCGTTTTTTGCGCGGCTCTGACATCAGGTCCTCAAGCTTATCCACGCAGGCCAGATAGTGCGGGGTTTTCTTGTGCGCCAGCACCGCCTCTTCATCCTTGTAGGCCTCGTAGATAAAGAACCGGGTTTTCACGCGCGGATCCTGTAAAACATCAAAGCGCAGATTGCCCGGCTCCTGAATCGCCCCTTCGTGGTTAGCGCGAAACACCTCCAGAAACTCATCGACCCGCTCGGGTTTGATGTTGATTTCCACTAATGTCACGTTCATTTTGCTTCTCCCTGTTTCTCTTCCTGCCAGAACTGGAACGCGTCCCGCGCGCTCATGTTCTCATGTACCACTTTTTTCACCGCTTTCAGCATGGCCAGCGGGGCGCTGGACTGGAAGATATTGCGGCCCATGTCCACGCCGGACGCCCCCTGGTCAATCGCCCGCCAGCACATCTCCAGCGCGTCGTGCTCCGGCAGCTTTTTGCCTCCGGCAATCACGATCGGCACCGGGCAGCTGGCGGTTACTTTTTCAAACCCTTCGTCGACATAATAGGTTTTGACGAACTGCGCCCCCATCTCGGCCGCGATACGGCTGGCAAGCGAGAAATACCGCGCGTCGCGCGCCATCTCTTTGCCAACGCCCGTTACCGCCAGGGTCGGCATGCCATAGCGCGCACCGGCATCCACCAGTTTGATGATGTTGTTGATCGACTGATGTTCAAACTCACTGCCGATGTACACCTGCGCCGCCACCGCGCAGACGTTCAGGCGCAGCGCATCTTCCATCGCCACCGCCACGCACTCGTTGGAAAGTTCCCCTAAAATCGAATTGCCGCCGGAGGCGCGCAACACGACGGGTTTATTGGTGGCGACAGGCACCTGGCTGCGCAAAATACCGCGGGTGCACATCAGCACGTCGGTTTCCCCAAACAGCGGGGCGATAGAGAGATCGATACGCTCAAGGCCGGTCGTCGGTCCCTGGAAATAGCCGTGATCAAAGGCCAGCATCACCGTGCGGTTGCTTTTTGGGTTGAAGATGCGCGCCAGCCTGGACTGCATTCCCCAGTCCAGCGAGCCGCATCCCTTCAGGGTAAACGGCACGTTCTGCTGCGGTGTGCCGATGCCAAAATCTTTGCCGTCTTTGATGTCGTCTAAATCAGCCATTTGCTCCCCCGTCAGAAATCGTATTTGTTGATGTTCTCTTTGGTAAACACCACCCGCTCCGGCAGCAGCACAATGCCGTTGCCCTTCGCTTCATACTGGTAGCCCTGCACGCTGTTCGGCTCGACCTTCAGCGTACCGATATCTTTCACCTCCACGCTGTCGCCAACGTTAAGATCGCCTTTTTTCAACAACCGATCGGCGACATTGACCGCAATTTTGCCCTGTTGCACCACATCCCACAGGCCGAAGGCTTTCACCGTGCCGCGCTCTACGTACGGACGCATCACGTTAGGCGTGCTGAAGCCGACAATCGCCACCCCTTCTCGCTTCAGGTTTTCCGCCGCCTGCGCCGCCGCCGGCAGGGCGTTGGCATCCGGGGCGATGATCGCATCCAGATCCGGATACGCTTTTAAGATCCCCTCGGCGGTTTGTAGCGATTTGGTGGCATCGTTATAGCCAAACTGCGTGGTCACGACCTGCCACTGCGGATGATCTTTCTCGATTTTGGCCTTCGCCTCTTTCACCCACTGGTTCTGGTCGGTAACGGTCGGGCTGGAGTAAAAGAACGCCACTTTGGCATTCGGTTTGGTGACCTGTTTACCGGCCATGTCGACCAGCAGGCCGCCGAGCTGCGCCGGGGTGCCCTGGTTGATGTAGATGCTGCGGCATTCCGGTTTGGTGTCGGAGTCCCAGGTCAGTACTTTGACGCCACGCTGCATCGCGCGCTTCAGCGCCGGGCAGAGGCCATCCGGCGACACCGCCGAAACGATAATGGCGTTATAGCCCTGGTTAACGAAGTTGTTGATAAGCTGCACCTGGCCTGAGACGCTGGGCTCGGTCGGGCCGTCGTAGGTGACGTCCACGCCGAGATCTTTACCCGCCTCTTTCGCGCCATTGCCGCCGCTGGTAAAGAAGCCAACGCCCACCAGCTTGGGGATAAAGGCGATGCGGTCCGCGGCCTGTGCCGACGCGAAGCTGAGTGCCATCGCCAGGACTATCAGTTTTGTTTTCATCTTACGCTCCGGGTATGTTTTGTGAGGAGAGAGCGCACCCATTCACGGTGCAAACTCAGTGAACGTCCCATCACCACCACAACCAACAGCGCCCCTGACAGCGCGCTCGACACCTGGTTGGGGATGCCGACCATCTGTAAACCCTGCTGCAGATACCCCACCAGCAACGCCGCCAGGGCCGTACCGATTACCGACCCCGAACCGCCATAGATATTGGCGCCGCCGAGGACCGCTGCGGTCAGTGCAGGCATCAGTAAATCGCGTCCCAAATCCGAACGCGCCGAACCGAAATAGGAGACCATCACCAGCGCAGCAATGGCCGAAGCAACGCCCACCAAGCCATACAGGGCGTAGGGCATCCCGTTGACCGAGAGCGCCGCATAGCGCGCCGCGCGCGGGTTCTGCCCAATCAAAAACAGATGGCGGCCAAAGCGTCCGCGATGGGTAATCAGCCAGAAGAAGACGGTAATCACGGCGAACAGCACCAGCGGGATTGGCAACCCCAGGAATGTGAGGTTAGCGAACGCGGTAAAGCTGTCGGGGAAGCCACCGATGCCTTCGTAACCGGTCGCCCCCGCCATGCCGGAGAGCAGCAGTGCGCCACCGCCGTAGAGATAGAGCGTGCCGAGGGTGATAACCAGTGGGCTGATGCCGGTGTAGTGGATCAGCGCAGCGTTGACCAGACCGCACAGCAGGCCGAGCAGCAGCGTCAACGGTATCGCCAGCGCCATCGGCCAGCCCGCCTGCATCATCACCCCCAGCGCGATGGCACACAGGCCGATGGTCGAACCGAGAGAAATATCAATGCCGCCGCTGATGATCACCAGGGTGAGCGGCAGCGCCACAATGCCAATGCAGATAAAATCACTGGTGCTGAACAGCAGCATGTTGATATCGAGCATGCGCGGATTGATGGCCCCAAAGAGCAGGATTTCCAGCACCAGTAATATCAGCAGCGCGCTTTCCCAGTTAAGCTTCATTTACGCCACCTCTTTTTTGTGTTTCGTAAACGGGGTGACATGCTTCCCCCCTTTGTTACCGGGCTGGAAGCGGCTGTACTTAAGTGCCCGTTGATGCCGGGCCAGCGCCTGGCGCAAGCGCCCGTCGAGCACCAGCACACCGAGCAACACCAGCCCGGCGATAAAATCATTCCACCACGCGGGCAGCCTGAACAGCACCAGCACGGTGTCGATTTGAGTCAGGAAAAAAGCCCCCAGTAAGGCGCCAATAAGCGTCCCGGTACCGCCCAGCAGAGAGATCCCCCCGAGTACGCAGGCGGCAATGGCTTTCATCTCCAGCCCGCTGCCGGTCTGGTTTGGTACAAAGCCAATCTGCGAAGCGAAGACAATCCCCGCACACGCGGCCAGCATGCCGTTCAGCGTAAAAGCGATCATTCGCGTCCGGTTCACCGCCACGCCCAACTGGCGTGCGGCGGCAAGGTTGTCGCCCACGGCGTAGAAATCGCGTCCGAAGGCGGTGCGCGACAACGTCCATGCGCCGACCGCGGCTAAAAACACCACGCCCATTCCGAGCGGTGAAATCCCCATAGCGGCAGGTTCAGAGAGCGATTTCAGGCTCGGCGGTAGCCCTTCAATCCACTTTCCTCCCGTCCACAGCAGCATCGCCCCGCGATAGAGACCCAGCGTGCCGAGGGTGGCCACGATTGCCGGAATACGCAGCCCCACCACCAGAAAACCGTTAAATGCTCCCGCCAGTGCGCCAATCGACAGCGCAAAGAGGATCGATACCGGCAGGGTGTAGCCGCTGTTCAGGGCCACCCCCACGGCAATGGCAGACAGCCCGACGGTAGAGCCGACGGAAACATCAATATTGCGGGTCAACATCACCAGCGCGGCGCCGAGCGCCAGCAGGATCAGGATTTGCGAACTGGCGAAGATCATCCCCAGCGTTTGCAGGCTGAAATAGGCCGGATTGAGCCCCACCAGCACCGCGAACAACGCCAGAATGGCGATGAACGCGCTCAGTTCGCGATTTTTCAGTAAGGTCTTCATGACTGCCCTCCGAATGCCAGCGCCATCATTCTGTCGAGACTGACCGCGTGCCGGGACAACTCGCCGCTGAGCACGCCCTGGTGCATCACCAGCACGCGATCGGCAAGCCCGGGGAACTCATCCAGATCGCTTGAGATCATCAGCACCGCCACGTTCTGCGCCGCCACGCTTTTGATGAGCTGATAGATATCGGCCCGCGCCGACACATCCACTCCGCGTGTCGGTTCATCGACGATCAACAGCAGCGGATTCGCCTCCAGACAGCGCGCCAGCAACACCTTCTGCTGGTTGCCGCCGGAGAGCGTGCGCACGGTTTGATCCGCATGGTTAAGCTTGATCCCCAGCGCCCGGTGATAGCGCTCCACCACCGCCGACTCCCGTTTGCGCTGCTGCCAGACCGAGGGCTCATTCAGCGCCACGGTGTTCCAGCGAATCGGCGCATCCAGAAACAAGCCGGAAACCTGTCGGTCCTCTGGCAGGTAGACCAGCCCTTTCTCCAGCCGTGCCGCCACGGGTTCGCCGGTTATCTCCTGATTTTCCAGCCAGACTCGCCCACCGCGCACCGGGCGCAGCCCATACAGCGTTTCCGCAAACTCGGTACGCCCGGAGCCGACCAGCCCGGCGAGGCCAACTATTTCCCCGGCATAGATTTCCATGCTGAGATCGATAAACCCCTCACCGGTAAGCTCTTCCACCCGCAGCACCGGGAAATCCTGCGGCTGCGTGCGGCGATTGCCCGGCAGCGCCAGCCACAGTTTTTGTGCATCACTTAATCCTTTTTCGCGGCTCACCGGCGTCATGGCCGCAATCAGGGCGTTATCGTCGAACTGTGCAGTTTCACCGCTGAGCACAATCGCGCCGTCGCGCATTACCGAGACGTGGCTCGCCAGCTGGCGGATCTCCGGTAATTTGTGTGAGATAAAAACAATGCCGACGCCCAGCGCCTGCAACGCGCGGATCTGGCGGAACAGCCGTTCGGTTTCCCCCGGGGTGAGCGACGCCGTGGGTTCATCAAGGATCAGGATCTTCGCGTTACGCATCAGGCCGCGCAGGATCTCCACCATCTGTTGATCCGCCACTTCCAGGGTGCTGGCGGTGGCATCAAGATTGAGCTGACACTGCAGCTGCTGGAGTTTCTCCGCCAGCCGTTCCCCCATACCGGCCTCACGCGGCAGGCGGAAAAGGATGTTTTCCCGCACCGTCAGGTTGGGGAAAAGCAGGGGTTCCTGGGGCACCAGATAAATCCCCAGCCTGTGGGCCTGCGCGGGCGAAAGCCGCGCAAACGCGTGGCCGTCAACCGAAAGTTCACCGCTGTCCGGCGTTTCCACCCCGGCGATGATTTTCATCAGCGTTGATTTTCCCGCGCCGTTACCGCCCATCAGCGCATGCACCTGACCCGCAAGCAGCGTGAAATGAATACCTTTCAGGACCGGTACGCCGGAGAACTGCTTGCTGATATCACGTGCTTCGATAAGTGGCGTCATTATCGCTCCGCTATTGAACAAATGATTTTTAGATTTAATAATGTTCAAAAGCGTAGACGGTGAACTATATTTAGAACCGTGCAGGGATCACAAATTTATCGATTAAGATCCACACAGACACAAATCAATCTAAAAGATCTGTTTTGTCGCGTGGTTCACACTTTCTTTCTGCGCGATCACGAACATATGATCTAAATTTTTATAAGAGTTCAATTATGAGCGATAAACGCACTGCGGAAGAAGGTCGTTTTGCCGGGCTGGCACTGGCGGAAGAAGAGCTGGTTGCCCGCGTCGCCTGGTGCTACTACCACGACGGATTAACCCAGAATGACATCGGCGAGCGGCTCGGACTGCCGCGCCTGAAGATCTCGCGTCTGCTGGAGAAAGGACGCCAGTCCGGGGTGATCCGCGTGCAGATCAACTCCCGTTATGAGGGGTGTCTGGCGCTGGAAACCGAGCTGCAGCAACGCTTCGGGCTCAAGCTGGTTCGCGTGTTGCCGGCCCTGAATACCCCGCCCATGAATGTCCGGCTGGGCATTGGTGCGGCACAATCGCTGATGGGCGTGCTGGAGCCCGGCCAGCTGCTGGCGGTGGGATTTGGTGAAACCACCATGAGCAGCCTGCAGCACTTAAGCGGTTTTATCAGCTCGCAGCAGATCCGCCTGGTGACGCTCTCCGGCGGCGTTGGGCCGTATATGACGGGCATCGGTCAGCTTGATGCCGCCTGCAGCGTCAGCATGATCCCCGCCCCGCTTCGCGTTTCCTCCGCCGAAGTGGCCGGGATCCTAAAACGCGAATCCAGCGTGCGGGACGTGATCCTCGCCGCCGCCGCGGCCGATGTGGCGGTGGTAGGCATTGGTTCGGTGAACCAGCGCCGGGACGCCACCATATTGCGCTCCGGCTATATCAGCGAAGGTGAACAGCTGATGTACGCCCGTAAAGGGGCGGTGGGCGATATCCTCGGCTATTTCCTGAACGCCGAAGGGGAATGCGTGCACGAGCTGGAGATCCACCGGGAATTACTGGGCGTCACGCTCGATGAACTGGCGCAGTTGCCCACCATCGTTGGCGTGGCCGGAGGTGAAGAGAAAGCCGATGCGATTTATGCCGCACTCAAAGGCCGCCGTATTAATGGCCTGGTGACGGAGGAGACGACAGCCCGCGCGGTGCTGGCTCTGGCGAGTTAAGAGCCTGTCCTGCGCCTGACACGAGGCATGCTCATGAGTTACCTTTTAGCGTTAGATGCAGGGACAGGCAGCGTTCGCGCCGTAATTTTCGATTTGCAGGGCAACCAGGTTGCCGTCGGCCAGGCCGAGTGGAAACACCTGAGCGTGGAGAATGTGCCGGGCTCGATGGAGTTTGATCTCGACATTAACTGGCGGCTCACCTGCCAGTGTATTCATCAGGCGCTGGAGCGCGCCCGCCTGAGCGCAGCGGATATCCAGTCCGTGGCCTGCTGCTCAATGCGCGAGGGGATCGTGCTGTATGACCGCAACGGCGACGCCATCTGGGCGTGCGCCAACGTCGATGCCCGCGCCAGCCGCGAGGTAGCCGAACTCAAAGAGATCCACGACTACCGTTTTGAATCCGAAGTGTATGACGTCTCCGGCCAGACCCTGGCCCTGAGCGCTATGCCGCGCCTGCTGTGGCTGGCGCACCATCGTCCGGACATCTACCGCAAAGCCGCCACGATCACCATGATAAGCGACTGGCTGGCGGCAAAACTGTCCGGCGAGCTGGCCGTTGACCCGTCCAATGCCGGGACTACCGGTATGCTGGATCTCTTCTCCCGCGACTGGCGTCCGGCGCTGCTCGACATGGCCGGGCTGCGTGCCGATATCCTCTCTCCGGTGAAGGAGACCGGCACCGTGCTCGGTGCGATCACCAAAGATGCCGCACAGCAGAGCGGCCTGCGCGAAGGCACGCCGGTGGTGATGGGCGGTGGCGACGTGCAGCTTGGCTGTCTTGGGTTAGGCGTCGTGCGGGCCGGGCAAACGGCCGTGCTGGGTGGTACCTTCTGGCAGCAGGTGGTCAACCTGCCGCAGGTACGCACCGACCCGGAGATGAACATCCGCGTGAATCCGCATGTGATCCCCGGCATGGCGCAGGCGGAGTCGATCAGCTTCTTTACCGGCCTGACCATGCGCTGGTTCCGTGACGCCTTCTGCGCGGAAGAGAAACTCATCGCGGAGCGGATGGGAATGGACACTTACTCCCTGCTTGAGGAGATGGCCAGCCGCGTGCCTGCCGGTTCACACGGTGTGATGCCGATCTTCTCAGATGCTATGCACTTCAAGCAGTGGTATCACGCCGCGCCGTCGTTTATTAACCTCTCCATCGACCCGGAAAAATGCAACAAAGCCACGCTGTTCCGTGCGCTGGAAGAGAACGCGGCGATTGTCTCGGCGTGTAACCTGACGCAGATCTCACGGTTCTCAGGGGTAACGTTCGACGGTCTGGTGTTTGCAGGCGGTGGCTCGAAAGGTGCGTTGTGGAGCCAGATTTTAAGCGACGTGACCGGTCTGCCGGTGCGCGTCCCGCAAGTGAAAGAGGCGACAGCGCTGGGCTGTGCGATTGCTGCCGGAACGGGAGCCGGGCTGTTTTCGGATATGGCGGCGACAGGCGAACGGCTGGTGAAATGGAGCCGCGAGTTCACGCCGAACCCGGCGCACCGGGAGCTGTATGACGGTATGATGCAGAAGTGGCAGGCCGTTTATGCCGACCAGCTTGGGCTGGTGGACAGCGGACTGACGACATCGATGTGGCAGGCACCGGGTTTAGTGCGTGCCCCCTCTCCCTGAGAGCTATAACGCCCCCTCTCCCTCAGGGAGAGGGCATCAGACCACACCAATATTTGAATCCCATCACAATCGCCGCATTCCCCTTTTCCCTTTTACTCATCGCTGGCTAAATTAGTAACTCATCCGACCACATAACAATAATTTTACACTGGAAGAGACTATGAGCCACTACCCGTCGTTATTTGCCCCCCTCGATCTGGGGTTCACCACCCTTAAAAACCGCGTGCTGATGGGCTCAATGCATACCGGGCTTGAAGAACATCCGGACGGGGCCGAACGTCTGGCGGCCTTCTATGCCGAGCGTGCACGTCACGGGGTGGCGCTGATTGTTACCGGCGGGGTGGCCCCTGCGCCTTCTGGCGTGGGGATGGAAGGCGGTGCGGTGCTGAACGACGCCAGCCAGCTGCCGCATCATCGCGTGGTCACTGACGCCGTTCACCGGGAGGGGGGGAAAATTGCCCTGCAGATCCTGCACACCGGGCGTTACAGCTATCAACCGAATCTGGTCGCACCGTCGGCCATTCAGGCCCCGATTAACCGCTTTACGCCCCATGCCCTCAGCCACGATGAGATCCTGACGCTGATTGACGACTTCGCCCGCTGTGCAGCGCTGGCGCGTGAAGCGGGCTATGACGGTGTTGAGGTGATGGGCTCGGAAGGCTACCTGATCAACGAATTCCTCGCGGCCCGCACAAACCAGCGCGACGATGAGTGGGGTGGCGATTACGCGCGCCGCATGCGCTTTGCAGTGGAAGTGGTGCGCGCCGTGCGTGAACGTACCGGGGCGGATTTTATTATTATCTACCGCCTGTCGATGCTCGACCTGGTGGAGGGCGGCGGGACGTTCGACGAAACCGTACAGCTGGCGCAGGCGATTGAAGCCGCCGGCGCGACCATCATCAATACCGGCATCGGCTGGCACGAGGCGCGTATTCCGACCATCGCCACACCGGTACCACGCGCGGCGTTCAGCTGGGTCACGCGCAAGCTGAAAGGGAAAGTGTCTGTCCCGCTGGTGACCACTAACCGCATTAACGACCCGCAGGTGGCGGAAAATGTGATCGCCGCCGGGGATGCCGACATGGTCTCCATGGCGCGTCCGTTCCTTGCAGATGCCGAGCTGCTTTCCAAAGCGCAGAGCGGGCGTGCAGATGAGATTAACACCTGCATCGGCTGTAATCAGGCCTGTCTGGATCAGATTTTTGTTGGCAAGGTCACTTCGTGTCTGGTCAACCCCCGCGCCTGCCACGAAACCAAAATGCCGATTTTCCCGGCGGTGTATAAAAAACGCCTGGCCGTGGTCGGTGCCGGCCCGGCGGGTCTGGCGTTTGCGGTGAATGCCGCCTCGCGCGGTCACAGCGTGACGTTATTCGATGCCGCCGCTGAGATCGGCGGGCAGTTCAATATCGCCAAACAGATCCCGGGCAAAGAAGAATTTTACGAAACCCTGCGCTATTACCGCCGAATGATCGACCTGACGGGCGTGGATCTGCGCCTCAACCAGTTTGTAAATCCGGCGGATGTAATGGAGTACGATGAGGTGATCCTGGCGAGCGGGATCGCACCACGCAGGCCTGCGATCGAGGGCATCGATCATCCGAAAGTCCTGAGCTATCTGGACGTTTTGCGTGACAAAGCGCCGGTGGGGGCAAAAGTGGCGATCATCGGCTGCGGCGGGATCGGGTTCGATACCGCGATGTACTTAAGTCAGCCCGGCGAACCCACCAGCCAGAACATTGCCGACTTCTGCGTGGAATGGGGTATCGACACCAGCCTTAACCAGTCCGGCGGCTTGCGACCGGAAGGACCCCAGCTGCCGAAAAGCCCGCGTCAGATCGTCATGCTGCAGCGTAAAGCCAGCAAACCCGGTGAAGGCCTGGGCAAAACCACGGGCTGGATCCATCGCGCAACCCTGCTCTCTCGCGGGGTGAAGATGATACCGTCGGTGAGCTATCAGAAGATCGATGATGCGGGGCTGCACGTGCTGATCGGCGGTGAGCCGCAGCTGCTGCAGGTGGATCATGTGATTTTGTGTGCGGGTCAGGAGCCGAAGCGCGATCTGGTGGATCCGCTGCGTGAGGCGGGAAAAACGGTACACCAGATCGGCGGATGCGACGTGGCGATGGAGCTGGATGCGCGACGCGCCATTGCGCAGGGCACAACGCTGGCCTTGAGTCTCTGAGTGACGCAACGCTCACCGGGCCTGCACGCGAGGCAGGCCGGTGTAAACTCAGCGCCCCGCGTTAACGGCGGCGACCCAGCTTGACGGATTTCAGCACCACGAACTTGTTGTTGGTGGCAACCGTGGTGCAGTTACCGAAGATCTTCTTCAGCTTGTGGAAGTAGTCCAGGTGACGGTTCGCCACGATATACAGCTCGCCGTTAATTTTCAGGCAGCGGCGTGCATGGTGGAACATCTCCCAGGCGACGTTATCCGTCAGGGCGTGTTTCTGGTGGAACGGGGGATTACAGAACACGGCATTAAAGCGGAACGGCTCAACGCCCGACAGCGCGTTATTAATCATAAACTCGCAGCGATCCAGCGCGTCCGGCATGTTGGTTTCAACGTTCAGACGACTGGAGGCCACCGCCATCGGCGACTCATCACTAAATACAACGCTCGCGTCAGGGTTCTTCGCCAGCAGCGTCAGGCCAATCACACCGTTACCACAGCCCAGATCGACGATTTCGCCTTCCAGGTTATCCGGCAGATTTTCAATAAAGAAACGCGCCCCGATATCAAGGCCGGTGCGGGAGAAGACGTTCGCGTGGTTGTGGATTGTCCAGTCAGTGCCTTCCAGCGTCCAGCTCAGAGTTTCTGGCGCGTCGGCCAGTTCGGGGGCACTGAAAGTACAGTTAATGAGACGCGCTTTTTTCCAGGCCAGCGTCGTGGTGGTTGGGCCGAGCACTTTCTCGAACAGTTCCAGCGTTGAGGTATGGATATCACGCGCCTTGGCCCCCGCGATAATACGCGTTTGTGGGGTTACGACGTTGCGCAGTGCGCGCAATTGTTGTTCCAGCAGCGCCATTGTTTTTGGCACTTTGATCAGCACCACGCCCGGCGCCTGCGGGTAGTCCGCGGTACTGTCGAGGAACTTAACGCTGGATTCGTCGATGTCGTTGTGGCGCAGGTTTTCCCGCGTCGCCAGCTCGCTCAGGTAGGAATCACCGATGCTGTAAGGCGTGTGTTCTGCCAGAGCACAGCCCAGCGCGCCAAACGCGTCATTCAGGATCAAAACCGGGCCGCTGATTTCAGTGTCATCCAACTGTTGCAGCAGATATTCATCCGCCGCTTCCCACGCCTGAAGCGGGTTAACGTCGTCCGTTTCCGGGAAACGTTTAAGGTTGAGTGAACGGAAACCGTTGTCTAAGTGGCTCATCGGCCCTCCTGAATGGTAAAATTTCGGCGTTATCCCTGAAAAGGGTGCGTGAGTATACCCGTTTTATTGTCAAATTGGGGCGTTGATGAACCAACTAACTTATCTCCAGGGCTACCCGGAGAACTTACTTTCTCAGGTTCGCAGCTTAATTGCCGAGCAAAAGCTGGGCGCGGTGCTGGAAAAACGCTATCCGGGGACGCATGACTTCGCGACCGATAAGGCGCTCTGGCAGTATACCCAGGATCTGAAAAACACCTATCTGAAGAGCGCGCCACCCATCAATAAGGTGATGTACGACAACAAGATCCATGTGTTGAAAAACGCGCTCGGCCTGCACACTGCCGTTTCCCGTGTTCAGGGCGGCAAGCTCAAAGCGAAAGCGGAGATCCGCGTTGCCACCGTGTTTCGTCACGCGCCGGAAGCGTTCTTGCGGATGATCGTGGTGCATGAGCTGGCACACCTGAAGGAAAAAGAGCACGACAAGGCCTTCTACTCCCTGTGCTGCCATATGGAGCCGCAGTACCACCAGCTGGAGTTCGATACCCGTTTATGGCTTACGCATTTATCGTTAAAGAGTAATGCGCAGTAGCGCACTGGTTTTGCAATAATCACGTGCTACAGTGGCTAAAGGTTCCCTGCTACGGAGTACGTAAACGTTTATGATACGTTTCGCAGTTATTGGCACGAACTGGATCACCCGCCAGTTCGTCGACGCCGCCCATGAAACCGGCAAATTTAAGCTCACCGCAGTCTATTCCCGCAGCCTGGAGCAGGCGCAGAGTTTTGCGAACGACTATCTGGTTGAACATCTGTTCACGTCGCTCGATGAGATGGCGCAAAGTGACGCCATTGACGCGGTCTACATCGCCAGCCCAAACTCCCTGCACTTTCCGCAAACGTCGCTGTTTCTCAGCCATAAAAAACATGTGATTTGCGAGAAGCCGCTGGCCTCGAATATTCAGGAAGTGGAAGCCGCGATTCAGCTTGCCCGCGACAATCAGGTGGTGCTGTTCGAAGCGTTCAAAACCGCCAGCCTGCCAAACTTCCTGCTGTTACAGCAGTCTCTGCCGAAGATTGGCAAAGTGCGTAAAGCGTTTATTAATTACTGCCAGTACTCGTCGCGCTATCAGCGTTATCTGGACGGTGAAAACCCGAACACCTTTAACCCGGCCTTCTCTAACGGCTCGATTATGGACATCGGTTTTTACTGTCTGGCCTCTGCCGTGGCGCTGTGGGGCGAGCCGCACGGCGTCACCGCCACGGCCAGCCTGCTGGAAAGCGGTGTGGATGCGCACGGTATTGTGGTGCTGGATTACGGTGATTTCAGCGTTACGCTGCAGCACTCCAAGGTGAGCGATTCCGTTCTGCCCAGCGAAATTCAGGGCGAAGCGGGCTCACTGGTTATCGAGAAGATTTCCGAGTGTCAGAAGCTGAGCATTGTCCCACGTGGCGGCAAAGCGCAGGAGCTGACGCAGCCTCAGCATATTAACACTATGCTCTATGAGGCAGAGGTCTTCGCCCGTCTGGTGGAAGACAACGAAGTGAATCACCCTGGGCTGGCGGTCAGCCGCACCACGGCGAAACTGCAAACCGAGATCCGCCGTCAAACCGGCGTGGTCTTCCCTGCAGATGGCGTGGGCGCAGAAGCTATCGCGTAAAGCTGTGTAATGAAACGGTGCAGACCATTGACGAAATCACTGGTCTGACATATTTTGTTACCTGCAAAGGGGAGTAACTTCCTTGCCGGTGGATCGTCATTACGATGCGTGCAAAACCGCATCCGGTCGCCGGGCAATCAAAAAGCCCGTCTTTTTGGTTGTAAGTGAGACCTTGCCGGAAGGCGAGGTCTATGCATAAAAAGCTAACGGCTATCGTCTTCTGACCATGGCCGTTTTTGTTTTTTATGTGTAAGGAAAATAGTATGCATTCTGTCGGCACTCCCATGTTGTGGGGCGGATTCGCGGTTGTCGTGCTCATCATGCTGGCGATCGACCTCTTTTTGCAGGGGCGTCGCGGCGCACATGGCATGACCATGAAACAGGCTGCGGCCTGGTCACTGGTGTGGGTCACCCTCTCCCTGCTCTTCTGTGCTGCCTTCTGGTGGTACCTGGCCTCAACGGAAGGCCGCGCGGTTGCCGATCCTCAGGCGCTCGCGTTCCTCACCGGCTATCTGATTGAAAAAGCCCTGGCGGTCGATAACGTCTTCGTCTGGCTGATGCTGTTTAGCTACTTTGCCGTGCCTGCGGCCCTGCAGCGTCGCGTGCTGGTGTACGGCGTGCTGGGTGCGATTATCCTGCGTACGATTATGATCTTCGCCGGAAGCTGGCTGATTACGCAGTTCGAATGGCTGCTGTATGTCTTCGGCGCATTCCTGCTGTTCACCGGGATCAAAATGGCGCTGGCAAAAGAAGATGGCTCCGCCATTGGCGACCGTCCGCTGGTGAAGTGGATCCGTGGTCATCTGCGCATGACCGACAAGATCGAGAGCGAGCACTTCTTCGTGCGTAAGAACGGCCTGCTTTTTGCCACGCCGCTGCTGCTGGTGCTGATTTTGGTTGAGCTGAGCGATGTGATTTTCGCGGTAGACAGCATTCCGGCTATCTTCGCGGTCACCACTGACCCGTTCATTGTGCTGACATCTAACCTGTTCGCCATCCTCGGTCTGCGTGCCATGTACTTCCTGCTGGCAGGCGCGGCTGAGCGCTTCTCAATGCTGAAATATGGTCTGTCGGTGATCCTGGTGTTTATCGGTATCAAGATGCTGATTGTCGATTTCTACCACATCCCTATCGCTATCTCGCTCGGTGTGGTGTTTGGCATTCTGATCGTGACGTTGCTTATCAATACCTGGGTTAATCGTCAGCACGATAAGAAGCAACAGGTGGAGTAATTACGGTCCTTCCTGCTGCCTTTACGCTGGCCCTCTTCCCCCCAGGGAGAGGGCCAGCACACTTTTGTAAATGAATAGTTAAAAACTATGACGCAACACGTAAAATGCAGCATTTTACGCTTCCCTCCGCATCCGGTTTCCCTATACTCAACCAGGCAAACATTTTCTTACATCCGGACATAAATGTGACTTAGAGCACATAAAGGATGGAACGCAATTTCACTTAGGAATTTTTATGAGCACACAATCAACTGGTCTCTTTGCGCGCCTGGCGCAAGGCAGTCTCGTTAAACAAATTCTGGTAGGGCTGGTACTGGGGATTCTGCTGGCAATGGTGTCAAAACCGGCTGCGGAAGCGACGGGGCTGCTTGGCACCATTTTCGTTGGCGCACTGAAAGCCGTCGCACCGGTGCTGGTGCTGATGCTGGTCATGGCGTCAATTGCCAATCATCAACACGGACAAAAAACCAACATTCGCCCTATCTTGTTCCTGTATCTGCTGGGCACCTTCTCTGCAGCCTTAACAGCCGTCGTTTTCAGCTTCCTGTTCCCGTCCTCGCTGCACCTGACCAGCGCTGCGGGTGATATCACCCCGCCATCCGGTATTGTGGAAGTGCTGCGCGGCCTGCTGATGAGCATGGTCTCTAACCCGATTACGGCACTGATGAACGCTAACTACATCGGCATCCTGGTCTGGGCGATCGGTCTTGGTTTTGCCCTGCGTCACGGCAACGAAACAACGAAAAACCTGGTCAACGACGTGTCGAACGCCGTGACCTTTATGGTCAAAATCGTGATTCGCTTTGCGCCAATCGGCATCTTCGGTCTGGTCTCTTCCACACTGGCGACCACCGGCTTTGGCGCACTGCTGGGCTATGCGCAGTTGCTGGTGGTACTGATTGGTTGCATGCTGCTGGTTGCGCTGGTAATTAACCCGCTGCTGGTGTTCTGGCAGATCCGCCGTAACCCGTATCCGCTGGTGTTAACCTGCCTGCGCGAGAGCGGTGTGTATGCGTTCTTCACCCGCAGTTCTGCGGCAAACATTCCGGTTAACATGGCGCTGGCGGAGAAGCTGAATCTGGATCGCGACACCTACTCGGTTTCCATCCCGCTGGGTGCGACCGTGAATATGGCGGGTGCGGCAATTACCATTACCGTGCTGACGCTGGCGGCTGTGCATACGCTGGGCATTCCGGTCGATCTGCCCACGGCGCTGTTGCTGAGCGTGGTGGCGTCGCTGTGTGCGTGTGGTGCATCGGGTGTGGCGGGTGGTTCGCTGCTGCTGATCCCACTGGCGTGCAATATGTTCGGTATCCCGAATGAGATTGCCATGCAGGTAGTGGCCGTCGGCTTTATCATCGGTGTATTGCAGGACTCCTGCGAAACCGCGCTGAACTCCTCAACGGACGTGCTGTTCACCGCAGCGGCATGCCAGGCGGAAGACGCGCGTTTAGCGAAGAACGCGTTACGCGGGTAAACAAAAGCCCGGTGACAAAACGTAAAGCAAAACGGCAACCGAAGGTTGCCGTTTTAGTATTTGACCCTCTCCACAGGGGTGAGGGCATCACCCGCACCACACTTACAGCGTCACGCCACTCTTGAAGATCGCCAGTTCGCGGAAGTCATTCTTCTCGTTACAGGTCTGTCTGCCGTTGGCAAACTCCACAATGGTATCCACGAATTCCGTCAGCAACTGCGGCATCCCTTTGCCGTGGATTAACTGGCCTGCATCAAAGTCGATCCAGTGTTTTTTCTTCACTGCCAGCTCGCTGTTGGTCGCGATTTTGACCGTCGGCACAAAGCCACCGTACGGTGTCCCGCGCCCGGTGCTGAACAGCACCATGTGGCAGCCGGCGCCGGCCAGCGCGCTGGTCGCAACCGCATCGTTACCCGGTGCGCTGAGCAAATTCAGACCGTGCGTTTTCAGACGTTCACCGTAGCGCAGAACATCAACCACCGGGCTGGCACCCGCTTTTTGCGTGCAGCCGAGAGACTTCTCTTCAAGCGTGGTGATCCCGCCCGCTTTGTTACCCGGAGACGGGTTTTCATAAATCGGCTGGTTGTGGGCGATAAAGTACTGTTTGAAGTCGTTCACCATGGTGACGGTCTTCTCAAACGTCTCTTCGTCGCGACAGTGGCTCATCAGAATACGTTCAGCACCGAACATTTCCGGCACTTCTGTCAGCACCGTCGTACCGCCGTTGGCGATCACATAATCTGAGAAGCGGCCCAGCATCGGGTTCGCGGTGATCCCGGACAGGCCATCAGACCCGCCGCACTCCAGGCCGAACTTCAGCTCACTCAGCTTGCCCGGCTCACGCCTGTCGTGACGCATCACCTCATACAGCTGGTGAAGGTGCTCAATGCCCGCTTCCACTTCATCATCCTGGTGCTGACACACCATAAAGTGCACGCGCTCGGGGTCAAACTCACCCAGCGTGTCGCGAAACGCATCCACCTGATTGTTCTCGCAGCCCAGGCCAATCACCAGCACCGCGCCCGCGTTCGGGTGGCGGACCATGTTTTGCAGCATGGTGCGGGTGTTGATGTGGTCGTCGCCAAGCTGAGAACAGCCGTAGGTGTGGCTGAACAGGTGCACACCGTCCGTACCTTCGGCGTCGTGGGTCTCTTTCAGGAAACGTGTCTGGATTTGACGCGCGATCCCATTCACGCAGCCGACGGTGGGAAGGATCCACAGCTCGTTGCGGATCCCCACCTCACCGTTCGCCCGGCGGTAGATCTGTACCTCGCGATCCGCCGCCTGCGCTTCTTCTGCCGCTAAATCAGGTTGATAGCTGTACTCGTCCAGATCGCTCAGATTGGTGCGGGTGTTGTGGGAATGAATATGCTCACCCGGCGCAATATCCGCCAGCGCATGACCAATCGGGAGACCGTATTTAACAACGTTGTCTCCTTGGGCGATCGGCTTCACGGCAAACTTATGCCCGCGAGTCACCGCCTGACGCAGGGTTACCGTCTGGTTATCAACGGTGACAACTTCACCTTCGGCCAGATCCGCCAGCGCGACGGCAACGTTATCCAGCGAATGGATTTTGATGTATTGCATATCAACCTCAAACGGCCTTAGTTCAGTTCAATGGCGAAGTAGTCGCGCGCATTGTTAAAGCAGATGTTTCTCACCATTTCGCCCAGCAGCTGAATATCGGCAGGGGCCTCACCCGCGGTCACCCAGCGGCCAATCATCTGGCACAGAATGCGGCGGAAATATTCGTGGCGCGTGTAAGAAAGGAAGCTACGGCTGTCGGTCAGCATGCCCACAAAGCGGCTTAACAGACCCAACTGTGCCAGCTGCGTCATTTGACGCTCCATCCCGTCTTTCTGGTCATTGAACCACCAGCCGGAACCGAACTGCATCTTGCCTGGCATACCTTCACCCTGGAAGTTACCGATCATGGTACCCAGCACTTCGTTATCGCGCGGGTTCAGGCAGTAGAGGATGGTTTTTGGCAGCAGATTTTGCTCGTTCTGTTTGCTCAGCAGCTTAGAAAGTTCTTCCGCAAGCGGGCGATCGTTGATGGAGTCGAAGCCCACGTCCGCGCCCAGCAGTTTAAACTGACGCTGG
The DNA here is from genome assembly GCF_003010695.1 of Enterobacter cloacae complex sp. FDA-CDC-AR_0132. Classification (NCBI taxonomy): domain Bacteria; kingdom Pseudomonadati; phylum Pseudomonadota; class Gammaproteobacteria; order Enterobacterales; family Enterobacteriaceae; genus Enterobacter; species Enterobacter cloacae complex sp. FDA-CDC-AR_0132. The sequence continues at coordinate 987,763 of NZ_CP027618.1, forward strand.
TTGTTATTGCGCAGGGCACCAATGTGGTATTGCTGCACCCAACCGCGACGAGCATATTCCGCACCGAGGAAGACCAGCACCGCCGTTTTGAACTGTGCCACTTCGTGCTCGCTCAGGGATTCACCGGACAGGCGACGTGCCAGAATGCTATCAAGCTCGGCTTCATTCGATTCCGCAAACATCACCACATCCAGCGCGTGGTCAGAGACTTTACAGCCGTGTGCCGCGAAGTGGTCCAGACGTTTGATCAGCGCGCTCTGCAGGTCTGCAAAACGACGAATGTCGGTGTCAGACACTTCCGCCAGCTTCGCCATGTAATCATTGAACGTTGCCTGTTCGATATTAAAGGCTTTATCCGGACGCCAGCTTGGCAGCACTTTAATATCAAACGAGGTATCGCGGGCGACCACCGCGTGATGTTCCAGGGAGTCAATCGGATCGTCAGTGGTCCCCACCATCTTCACGTTCATCTGCTTCATGATGCCGCGGGCGGAGAAGGTATCCTGCGCCAGTAATTCATTGCACCGATCCCAGATTTCATCGGCGGTAGCCGGGGAGAGCAGCTTTCCGGTGATGCCGAACGGACGGCGCAACTCAAGGTGCGTCCAGTGATATAACGGGTTGCCGATGGTGTGCGGAACGGTCGCCGCCCAGGCGTCAAACTTCTCGCGGTCGCTTGCATCACCGGTACACAGGCGCTCCGCCACGCCGTTGGTGCGCATCGCACGCCATTTGTAGTGGTCACCTTTCAGCCAGATGTCATACAGGTTTTTGAAACGGTAATTTTCGGCAACCTGCTGCGGCGGTAAATGGCAGTGGTAGTCGAAAATTGGCTGGTCTTTGGCGTAGTCATGGTACAGGCGGCGAGCAAATTCGGTATCTAACAGAAAATCTTCGGTCATAAACGGTGTCATTATCGTCTTCCTCGTAACGAGAGCGTCAGAAAGCTTATGCTCAGATGCTGCAAAGTTATCACACCAATTTCCAGAGACAGAACATTTTTTCGTGAGTTAGATCAATAAACGCAGACAAATTAATTACCTCAAATGAGGTAAACCCTTCGCCAGGCCGCGCCAGAACTGGCTTTATCCGTAACACATAATGTCCCTACAAATAATCATGCATTTGTGATGTCACTCACCTTTTAAAGTTGTATGACAAGTTATCTTTTCGCCGTCGCAAACACTAAGCCGACGGAATGCATTCCCGGTGTGAAAACACCGGTTTTAACGGTACGGATACCGACTTATGCACGCTTACTTATGGCAAGGTTCGGGCCGTTCCGGGACATCTCCCGGTTAAGCCCCTCCCGTTACACAACCGCTCCCGGACACGGTCGAGAGGTTGCCGTGCAAGGCACGGAATTAACATAACGATGAGGTTTTAGATGCGTAAAATTAAAGGGTTACGTTGGTATATGATCGCACTGGTGACGTTAGGCACCGTGCTGGGCTACCTGACACGTAACACCGTGGCAGCCGCAGCCCCGACGTTGATGGAAGAGCTGCATATCTCCACTCAGCAATATTCCTACATCATTGCTGCTTATTCCGCGGCTTACACCATCATGCAGCCTGTTGCAGGCTATGTTCTGGATATTCTCGGGACCAAAATCGGCTACGCCTTCTTCGCCATCGCCTGGGCTATTTTCTGCGGCGCCACGGCGCTGGCGGGCAGCTGGGGCGGTCTGGCGCTGGCACGTGGTGCGGTAGGTGCAGCGGAAGCGGCAATGATCCCGGCCGGGCTGAAAGCCAGCTCTGAGTGGTTCCCGGCGAAAGAGCGTTCTATTGCCGTCGGCTATTTCAACGTCGGTTCTTCCATCGGTGCGATGATTGCACCACCGCTGGTGGTGTGGGCTATCGTGATGCACAGCTGGCAGATGGCGTTCATTATCTCTGGTGTACTGAGCTTTGCGTGGGCCATGGCGTGGCTGATTTTCTATAAACACCCGCGCGATCAGAAAAAACTGTCTGAAGACGAACGCGAATACATCATTGGGGGTCAGGAAGCTCAGCATCAGACCAACAACGGCAAAAAAATGACGGTCTGGCAGATTCTGGGTACCCGTCAGTTCTGGGGTATCGCCCTGCCGCGCTTCCTCGCCGAACCCGCCTGGGGGACCTTCAACGCCTGGATCCCGCTGTTCATGTTTAAGGTCTATGGCTTTAACCTGAAAGAGATTGCGATGTTCGCGTGGATGCCAATGCTGTTTGCCGATCTGGGCTGTATCGTGGGCGGTTATCTGCCACCGCTGTTCCAGCGCTGGTTTGGCGTGAACCTGATCGTTTCCCGTAAAATGGTCGTGACGATGGGCGCAGTGCTGATGATTGGCCCGGGCATGATCGGCCTCTTCACCAGCCCGTATGTGGCAATCGCCCTGCTGTGCGTCGGTGGTTTTGCTCACCAGTCACTGTCCGGTGCGCTGATTACACTCTCTTCTGACGTCTTCGGGCGTAACGAAGTGGCTACCGCTAACGGCCTGACCGGTATGGCTGCCTGGACGGCGAGCACCCTGTTTGCTCTGGTGGTGGGTGCGCTGGCGGACACCATTGGCTTCAGCCCGCTGTTTGCCGTACTGGCTATCTTCGACCTGATGGGTGCAGTGGTTATCTGGACGGTGCTGAAAAGTAAGTCGGCAGAAGAGGTACTAAAAGAGTCCCTGGGGGGACCGGCAACGCAAAGTTAGCGCCCCTCCTGATGTCACAGAAGCCGCCTCCGGGCGGCTTTTTTCATGGCAAAATCTGGAGACTGGCACGCAAAAGTGGTATAACAAATAATCCGCCGTACCCTGCCTGGAGCGCATATGGAAATCACCGAACCACGTCGTTTATATCAACAACTTGCTGCCGAGCTGAAAGATCGCATCGAGCAAGGTGTCTACCTTGTCGGTGATAAACTCCCCGCTGAGCGCTTTATCGCTGATGAAAAAAGTGTAAGCCGCACCGTGGTGCGTGAAGCGATTATCATGCTGGAAGTGGAAGGCTACGTTGAAGTTCGCAAAGGCTCCGGCATTCACGTGATTTCTAATCAGCCGAAACACTCCCCGGTCGCCGACGAAAGTCTCGAATTCGCCAGCTACGGTCCGTTTGAACTGCTCCAGGCGCGCCAGCTTATCGAAAGCAATATTGCGGAATTTGCAGCGACTCAGGTGACCAAGCAGGACATCATGAAGCTGATGGAAATCCAGGAAAACGCGCGCAAGGAAAAATGTTTCCGTGATTCAGAGTGGGACCTGCAGTTCCACGTTCAGGTCGCGCTGGCAACGCAAAACACGGCGCTGGCGGCAATCGTGGAAAAAATGTGGACTCAGCGCGTTCACAACCCGTACTGGAAAAAACTGCACGATCACATCGATTCCCGCACCGTGGATAACTGGTGCGACGATCACGATCAGATCCTTAAAGCGCTGATTCGCAAAGATCCCCATGCGGCAAAACTGGCCATGTGGCAGCACCTGGAAAACACCAAGCAGATGCTGTTCAATGAAACCAGCGATGACTTCGAATTTAACGCTGACCGCTATCTTTTTGCCGATAATCCTGTCGTTCATCTCGATACGGCAGCCAGTGCGGCAAAATAGTTTACCTTTTCGCTGGCAGGCGCTTCGCTGCGCCTTCTGGCAGAGGTGGGTAAGCAAAACATATATAGTGTCAGCCTTTGTAAATCCCCTCGCTCCCCTCCATGGCTTACGCCAAAATCATCTCACCCCTGCAAATTCTGTGACGCAGAACCTTGGGCTTTGTTACAATTGGATTCAATTCGTTATTTTGTAAGTTAGTGCTTGCTAACCAGCCAATTAACAGGGAACAGTGTTGGCCACACCTCAATGTGTCCGCGAGCGACCATAATGAAATCACAACAATGTCGCCGTGCTGTTTGTCCCGGATAACAGGCGTGACGTTAACCGATTTCCAGGAACACTGAATGGAACTTTTGACCCAACTACTGCATGCCCTCTGGGCGCAGGATTTTGAAACGCTGGCCAACCCTTCCATGATTGGCATGCTCTACTTCGTCTTATTTATGATTCTGTTCCTTGAGAACGGTTTACTGCCTGCCGCCTTTTTACCTGGCGACAGCTTACTGGTGCTCGTCGGCGTGCTGTGTGCCAAAGGGGCAATGGCCTTTCCGCAAACCATTTTATTACTGACCATCGCCGCCAGCCTTGGCTGCTGGGTGAGCTATATCCAGGGACGATGGCTGGGCAATACGCGTCTGGTGCAGAACTGGCTCTCCCACCTTCCTGCGCATTATCACCAGCGGGCGCACCATCTTTTCCATAAGCACGGGCTTTCCGCGCTCCTGATTGGCCGCTTCATCGCCTTTGTACGCACCCTGCTGCCTACCATTGCGGGTCTTTCCGGATTAAGCAGCACCCGCTTCCAGTTCTTCAACTGGATGAGCGGCCTGCTGTGGGTTCTGATCCTGACCACGCTGGGCTATGCGCTGGGCAAAACGCCGGTCTTCATGAAATATGAAGATCAGCTCATGTCCTGCCTGATGCTGTTACCGGTGGTTCTGCTGGTCTTTGGTCTGGTCGGTTCGCTGGTGGTGCTGTGGAAGAAGAAATACGGGGCCAGAGGTTAACGATGGTTATCTCACCGCTTGCCGTGCGCCGTTTTGCCGTGGCCATGATTGCCCTGGGGTTGCTCAGCCTCATGTTCCTGGCCTGGACGACGCTTTCGCATCAGGAATCGACGCTGGCCATTCGCCCGGTGAGTCAGGGTGTCAGCGTGCCTGACGGTTTTTCGGTGTGGCATCATCTTGATGCCAACGGCATCCGCTTTAAGAGCATCACCCCGCAGGACGATGTTTTACTGATTAAGTTTGATTCCCGCGCGCAGAGTGCCGCCGCGAAAGTGGTGCTCGACCGTACGCTGCCGCACGGTTATATCATTGCCCAGCAGGAAGATGACAACCAGCCTGCAGCCTGGCTGTCACTGATTCGCGATTCGTCGCATAGATTTGGATAATTACCAGGATTCCGAATCTTTTCACTCACTTTGGTGAATCCCCCGTTTACTTACTATGCTTAAGTACGCGGAGCACCCCATGTATGTACTCCGCTTGACTCTGGATAGCGGCTCACGCCGCAACACAATGGAAGGTTTCGATAATGAAATTCCGCATTACTCTGGCTCTGGCCCTTTTTTCTTTAAGCACAGCGTCCTTCGCCAACTCTCTCTGTCAGGAGAAAGAACAGGATATTCAGCGTGAGATCAGTTATGCCGAAAAGCATAACAATCAGCATCGTGTTGAGGGTCTCAAAAAAGCGCTGAGCGAAGTGAAAGCGAACTGTTCTGACAGCAAGCTACGTGCCGATCACCAGAAAAAAATCGCTGAACAGAAGGACGAGATAGCCGAGCGCCGTCACGACCTGCAGGAAGCGAAAGAGAAAGGGGATGCGGAAAAAATTGCTAAGCGCGAGAAGAAGTTGAAAGAAGCGCAGGACGACCTGAAAGCGCTGGAAGCTCGCGATTATTGAGTTAACGGAAATCTCAACAGGAGAGAATCATGTCAAAAGATACGACGTCTGAAAATCTGCGCGCTGAACTGAAATCCCTGGCCGATACCCTGGAAGAGGTGCTGAACTCCTCTGCAGATAAGTCAAAAGAAGAGGTCAGCAAACTGCGCAGCAAAGCTGAGCAGGCGCTGAAAGAGAGCCGTTATCGCCTGGGTGAAACCGGTGATGCACTGGCGAAACAGACCCGCGAAGCGGCAGCTCGCGCGGACGAATATGTTCGCGATAATCCGTGGACGGGTGTAGGGATTGGTGCCGCGGTAGGTGTGGTACTGGGTGTCCTTCTGACGCGTCGTTAATATGGAAGATCCTCGTCACGCACAAGGGCCTGCTAATAACGTCCTCGGCATCGGCCAGCGTATTCTGACGACGCTGGTCGGGATTGCCGAAACGCGCGTCCGGCTGGCAGTGGTTGAACTGGAAGAGGAGAAAGCGAACCTTTTCCAGATGCTGCTGATGCTCGGGCTTACCATGCTCTTCGCCGCGTTTGGTCTGATGAGCCTGATGGTGTTAATCATCTGGGCCATTGACCCGCAATATCGACTCAACGCGATGATTGCCACCACCGTTGTTCTGCTGGTTGCGGCATTGATTGGCGGCATATGGACGATGCGTAAAGCACGCAAATCCACTTTCCTGCGCCATACGCGCCAGGAACTGGCCAACGATCGCGCCCTGCTGGAGGATGACAAGCCGTGAGCGATAAAGCCGAACGTCAGAAGCGAAAAGCATTCCTGCTCAGTCAGATCCAGCAGCAACGGCTGGATTTGTCTGCCAGTCGTCGCGACTGGGTTGACGCGACGCGTCGTTTTGACCGGGGCTGGAATACCTTCCTGAGCCTGCGATCATGGGCGCTGGTCGGAAGCAGCGTGATGGCTATCTGGACGGTTCGTCATCCAAATATGCTGATCCGCTGGGCCCGCCGCGGCTTTGGTGCCTGGAGCGCCTGGCGTCTGGTGAAAGCGACGATTCGTCAACAACAGCTGCGTTAGTTCTTATGCCGGGTAGCGTTTCGCTTACCCGGCACACTTCCCCCTCCCCCGTTACTCAATATCTTTGAAGAAGATTGACAGTTTTCCTTGCTAACAATTCCCATCTGCCCCGTTTACACTCCTCTCCATCGACAGCAAAGACGCGGTATCTACCCGAATTTGCACACAAATAAAGTTCAGCCGCTGATGTGGTTTCCTGGAGAGTAAAATGAAAAAATTAGAAGATGTTGGTGTTCTGGTAGCGCGTATTCTGATGCCGGTTCTGTTTATCACCGCAGGCTGGGGCAAAATCACCGGTTATGCGGGCACGCAGCAATACATGGAAGCCATGGGTGTTCCCGGGTTCCTGCTGCCACTGACTATTCTCCTTGAGTTCGGCGGCGGCCTGGCGGTTCTGTTCGGCTTCCTGACCCGCACCACGGCACTGTTTACCGCAGGCTTCACCCTGCTGACGGCGTTCATCTTCCACAGTAACTTTGCGGAAGGCGTGAACTCTCTGATGTTCATGAAAAACCTGACCATCGCGGGTGGCTTCCTGCTGCTGGCCATCACTGGCCCAGGCGCATACAGCATCGACCGCGTTCTGAATAAGAAGTGGTAAGCACGCTATACTGAATGAACACAAAGCGAGGAGATATCTCCTCGCTTTTGCTTATTGACGGAGGAGTAAAAAATGGGACAACTCGTAGACGGCGTCTGGCAGGATGTCTGGTATGACACCAAATCCACCGGGGGACGCTTCAAGCGCTCTGTTTCGGCCTTCCGTAACTGGCTAACCGCCGATGGCGCACCGGGCCCAAGCGGCGAAGGCGGCTTTGCGGCTGAGAAAGACCGTTATCATCTCTATGTTTCTCTGGCCTGCCCGTGGGCGCACCGCACGCTAATTGTGCGCAAGCTGAAAGGACTCGAATCCTTAATTCCGGTTTCGGTGGTCAACCCCCTGATGCTGGAAAACGGCTGGACGTTTGACAGTGATTTCCCGGCCGCCACCGGTGATGACCTCTACCACCACGATTTTCTCTATCAGCTCTATCTGCGCGCCGATCCGCACTACACCGGACGCGTGACCGTACCCGTGCTGTGGGACAAGAAAAACCAGACCATTGTCAGCAATGAGTCCGCAGAGATCATCCGCATGTTCAACACCGCGTTTGATGCCCACGGGGCCCGCGCCGGGGATTACTATCCGGTTGAGCTGCGCGATAAGATTGATGAGCTGAACAGCTGGATTTACGACAACGTGAATAACGGTGTCTACAAGGCAGGCTTTGCCACCAGCCAGGAAGCGTATGACGACGCAGTGGGAAAAGTATTTGAATCGCTGGAGCGTCTTGAGCAGATCCTCGGCCAGCATCGCTACCTGACGGGCGACCGCCTGACGGAAGCAGACATTCGTCTGTGGACAACGCTGGTTCGCTTTGATCCAGTGTATGTTACCCACTTCAAGTGTGATAAACACCGCATCAGCGATTACCTGAACCTGTACGGTTTCCTGCGCGATATTTATCAGATGCCGGGCATTGCTGAAACGGTCGATTTCAACCATATCCGCACCCACTATTTCCGCAGCCATAAGACCATCAACCCGACGGGTATTATCTCTGTGGGTCCGTGGCAGGACCTGGATGAACCGCATGGTCGCGACGTGCGTTTCGGATAAATATCAAGGGCATCAATTGATGCCCTTTTTTAATTCACAATCTCCATCTATCCTTACCTCGATCGCTTAAAAAACAAGTGATTGACTGACTAATGAGGCAAGGAAAATGGACTGGTATTTAAAAGTACTGCGCAACTACATTGGATTTGGTGGCCGCGCTCGCCGTAAAGAGTATTGGATGTTCGTTCTGGTGAACTTCATCCTCATCATGGTGCTGGGCATTATCGATAAAATTCTTGGCTGGGAACGAGCCGGCGGTGAAGGTGTTCTCACCACGATTTACGGCCTGCTGGTCCTGCTTCCCTCATGGGCCGTGCTGTTCCGACGGCTACACGATACCGATCGTTCAGCCTGGTGGTTACTGCTGCTGCTGATCCCGATTGTGGGCTGGCTGGTCATTCTGGTCTTCAACTGTCAGGCCGGCACGCCGGGCGAAAACCGCTTCGGGCCCGATCCAAAACTCAACGCATAAAACAAAGCCCGGTGGCGTTTCGCGTACCGGGCTCGATTTTTTATTTGTTGTGATGGGCAAAGAGCTTGGGTATTTCGCGCAGGCACCACGATTTGGCCTCACCCATGCTGTCGCGCCGCCACGCCATAATGATGTCCACTTCGCTGGTGTACTCCGGGCTGACCACGCGTAGCCGCCCTTCTGCAATATCTTTTTCGACAAACGGATACGGCATCGTTGCCACGCCCAGGCCTGCCAGCAACGCCTGGCGTTTGTCTTCAAGCGACGTGACGGTCAGACGCGGTTGTTTATCCAGCAACTGCACCGTTAACACCGGACGCTCGCGTGCGGTATCTGCGACCGCAACCCCGCGGTATTTCACCCGCGTCACTTCCGAGAGCGGCTCCGGCTCCTGGTGAATCGGATGATCCGGTGCGGCGACATAGACGTTCATCACGCTGTAGAGCTTGCGGGAGTTGATTTCAGATGAGGAACGGAAGTGCATATCCGGGGCAATGACGATATCCGCCCTGCCCGTCTCCAGTCGCTCCCAGGCCCCGGCCAGCACCTCGGTGATGATCGATAACTGGGTGTTTGCTTTGTCGGCCAGCCGGTTCACCAGCGGGAACAGCGCCTCGGTGGGCACCAGCGCTTCCGTCACCAGCGTCAGATGGGTTTCCCAGCCGCGCGCCAGCGCTTCGGCGTCCGTCGTCAGCTTGTCCGCCGCTTCCAGCAGGACGCGACCACGCTCAAGCAGCATCCGTCCGACGTTAGTGAATTTTGTTCGATGACCGGAGCGGTCAAAGAGCACCACGTCCAGCTCTTCCTCCAGCTTCTGCATGGTATAGCTGAGCGCAGACGGAACGCGCCCCAGTTCATCTGCCGCCGCGGCAAAACTGCCACGCCGGTCAATTGCGTCCATGACGCGAAGCGCCTCAAGCGTCAATGCTCTCTCTTTAGCCATCTCGTTCTCATTCAGGAAATTTGAACATACCGGGCAGAATATCTGGCTAACAATGAAGCGTCCATACCTTTACCATTGTTTAGTGTAAAGAGAGGTCAAGTTTATGATTACGACAAGAACAGCTAAACAGTGCGGACAAGCCGATTTCGGTTGGCTGCAGGCCCGCTACACCTTTTCCTTTGGACACTACTTTGACCCTAAACTGCTCGGTTACGCTTCACTGCGCGTATTGAATCAGGAAGTGCTCGCCCCAGGCGCGTCCTTCCAGCCGCGTACGTACCCGAAAGTCGATATCCTGAACCTGATCCTGGAAGGCGAAGCAGAATACCGCGACAGCGAGGGCAATCATGTCCAGGCGAAGGCCGGCGAAGCATTATTAATCTCCACGCAGCCGGGCATCAGTTACAGCGAGCATAACCTCAGCAAAGATAAAACGCTGACCCGTATGCAGCTGTGGCTGGATGCCTGCCCTGAGCGGGAAAACCCGCTGGTACAGAAGTTAGATTTGACGGGCGACAGGCAGCAGCTGATAGCCTCCCCGGACGGCAGTCAAGGCAGCCTGCAGTTGCGCCAGCAGGTGTGGCTGCACCATATCGAACTGAAGAAAGGGGAACAGGCGAGCTTCCAGCTTCATGGTCCGCGCGCCTATCTGCAATCGATTCACGGTACGGTGCATGCGGTGACGCATACGGAAGAGAAAGAAGCGCTCACCTGCGGTGACGGGGCGTTTATTCGCGACGAAGCGAATATCACGCTGGTTGCTGATTCGCCGCTGCGCGCGCTGTTAATTGATTTACCGGTTTAACACCCGATAATCCTCTCTCCCCGGCGGGGAGAGAGGAAACCGTTACACTTTACGTGCCATAATCTCAATAATCTGCCGGTCCGTCGCCTGCATGGCGCGGCACGCCAGCGAACACAGGTTCGCGATCGACTGCTCCACATCGTGCGCCACAATCCCTTCATTGCCCGTTACAGCCGAATCATCCAGCGCCATCATCACCGCTTTCCAGGCACTGCCGACGCTGGTTGAGACCTTCATGGCACAACTGTTGGACGCGCCATCGCAGATCATCCCGCTGACATCGCCAATCATGCTGCTGATTGCCATTGAGAGCGTCTGATAGCTTCCGCCCATCAGCCAGGCCATGCCTGCCGCCGCCCCCATCGCCGCCGTGGTAGCCGCACACAGCGCCGACAGGCGCGGAAGCTGGGCGTGGATATAAATAGCCGAAAGGTGTGAAAGCATCAGCGCCCGGGCAAGACGTTCATCATCCGCCTGGACATGTTCCGCCACCACCACAACCGGCATGGTGGCCGTGATCCCCTGGTTGCCCGATCCGGAATTGCTCATCGCCGGCAGCGTCGCCCCGCCCATTCGGGCGTCCGAGGCCGCGCTGGTGCGAATGACAATATCCGAGCCCAGGTCCTGCGCTATCCATCCGCGAGCGCGCTGCTTATTGAGCGTCGCGCCAATGTGCAGCCCCCATTTTCCGCTTAAACCTTCACGGGAGAGCGCATCATTTAATTGTCCGGCAGCCAGGATAAAGCGGATCGCGTCAAACGGCACCTGCTCCACAAACTCAAGGATCTGCGATAGCGTGGCGTTTGAAAGTACCGCCAGTGGATCGTCATTCCTCTCGTCGGGTTGAGAATCAAGCGTAAAGCGGGTTTCGCCCTGACAGACAATCTCCACCACCCGCGTATGCCCACCGGCGATGGTCACCATCGCCGAGGCCTGTCCGGCGTGAACGCAGGCGCGGGAGTAGAGGATGTCATCGCACGGCTCCTGCAGCTTGACCTGCACCTGGTCAGCGTCCAGCAGCGCTTTGGCACGCACCAGCGCATCGGCAGTGGCATCTTTCAGTACCTCCAGCCCGGCGTGCGCGTTGCCGCCAATGGCCCCCAGTGCCGCCGCAATCGGCAACCCGACCATCCCGGTGCCAGGTACCGTCACGCCAAGGCCATTTTTCATCAGATTCGGTGAAACCCACGCCTCAATCTGTGTGACGTCACCCGGCAGAAGCTCCGCGGCCATCGCACAAGCCAGCGCAAGAGAGATCGGCTCGGTACACCCCAGTGCAGGTTTAACTTCCTCCTGCACCGCCCGAATAAATTGATTCCATAAAGATTGAGTTTGCTCTGACATCGTTACGACCTTGTTTGCCCTTAAGAAAACGCGAGGAAAGGAGAAACACACAGCAGCAGACCGGTGATGATAATGATCACCAGCGACACGCCTTTATATTTGTGCAGCGCCGGCACTTTGTAGACCAGCCACGCCGGAATCAAACACCCCACCATGCCGAAGATGGGGCTGCAAATAGAGGTGAAGCTCAGTACCGGCGCGTTTAACACAATCGCGCTCCATGCCAGCAGAATGGCAAACAGCATGATGCCGCGCTGTACGGTGTTTTCGTTGATTTTCTCTGCCGGCATTTTGCGGCGCAGAATGTTCATCACAATGCCCTGCGTCGCTTCACGAAAGCCCAGGTACACGCCGAAGAACGCGGTCATGACGGCAAAAATATTCAGGATAACGCTGACAATTTTGACCCAGCCGGCACCGTCGCCACTGATAAACTGCGCGGCAATTGCCAGTGCGGAAATATTCTGTTCGTAGGCTTTGACCGCCTCATCATGCCCCATTGCCAGGGTGAACGAGACCGCGTAGAAAAAGACCGTCACGAAGAGGATCGCGAAGGCGATGTTCATCGCCCGCAGCGCTTTATGGCGCGCCACTTCAACCGATTTTTCGCGTGAACGATAGGAGATCACCATCGGGCTTAATGTCTGAATAAACAGAATCGACGTTAAGGTAAACGGCAACGTGATAATCGCGTTTTTAATGAGTAGCCCCACGGGTGGCAGCATGCCCACGTTGGCTAAATGCCAGAGGCCAATCATCGACAACCCGAGCGCCGCCACCACAAATAACTTGGTCAGCACCATCAGGCTGGAGACTTTAAACAGCAGTTTCTCGCCACGGGAGGAGATCGCCACCAGGATGCAGATCAGGAACAGACCGTAGAACGGATTTTCAGAGAGCAGCCCCTCCGTCACGCCGAAGGTGTGTAAATAGGAAGCGCTGTCGTTGGTGATGGCGGTGGAGTAGACGAACATCCAGATAACCAGCATCACGAAATAGAGCGCACCCAATAAGATGCCCCAGTTCTTACCGAGGTAGCCGCTGATGACGCTTGGATAATCTTTGCACTCCGGCGATTCTGCCAGCGTGTTAATAAACAGCCGCTGAAACAGGTACATGGCCGGATAGCCAATCACTGACGAAAGCAGAAACACCCACAGTCCCATCAGCCCCACCTGTACCGGGAGAAAAACAATCCCCGCGCCGATGGCCATTCCGATACTCATGATGACCCAGCCCGTATCGGTGCTGTCGAATTTAATGGCCTCCTGCCACTCGCTTTCACTCATCCCTGCCCGCTTTGCCGCGGGTGAATCGTTCACAATCACACTGCTGTTTGTTGCCGTATCCATAAGGCACTCGCTTATTTTGTAGGGTAACCAGTTGTTTTTATGGGATTCTGACCACCAGCGATAATGAGCCAGACTGCTGCAGGTGTGTGTTATTGGAATGGACAAATCATACGTGGAGAGCGGGAGAAAAAAGTCACAATATTTATAAGGCTTTTCGCAAGCGAGAGAAAAAAACACTCTTAGATGAGGAATAATGGAGGTGATTTTCTAAAAGTGACGCCGATCAAGAAATAAAAAACCCGCGACATGCGCGGGTGTGTCATCAGTTAGCCAGCGCATTCGCCATATCGGTTTTCACCTGTTTACGCTGCTCCGCTGTCAGAACCTGGCTGACATCAAAGTAGTATTTGACGCGGTAATAGCGGGTCTGCTCTTCAATTTTACTGAATGCGGCAAGCTGGTTTTTCACCGTGCTTTCATCCCATTTCCCGGTCTGGAACATCTCGATCAGCGCACCGTCTTTCACGCCGGTCATCGGGATCTTGCTGACATTTTGTTCCAGCGTCTGATGCAGCGCGTCGATCTTCTTAATCTGATCGTTGCTCAGCTTGAGGTGTTGCACCAGCGGATCCTGCGCCGGAGAGGGGGCAGCTTCAACGTCAGCGGCCTGTGCGGCAAAACTGCACGCCACCAGCGAGGCAGCAACCAGGGTGATACGGGTCATTTTCATCATCTTACTGTCCTTACATACTGTTTCAGGGGAAAAGCAGGCGCATTGTTTTTCAGAAGCGGATGAAGATGTGTGAGTAATTATATAAACATTTTTGTATGTTCCGCGGACAAAAAAGCCCCCTTATCCAAAGGGGGCCTGTTTCAGACGACGATCACAGTGCCTGGGTAAACGTCCTTGAGATCACGTCCTGCTGCTGCTCGCGCGTCAGCGCATTAAAGCGCACCGCATACCCTGAGACACGAATGGTCAGGTTGGGATAGTTCTCCGGGTGCTCAATCGCCTCCATCAGCATCTCCCGGTTCATGACGTTAACGTTGAGGTGCTGTCCCCCCTCGATGGCCGCTTCGTGGTGGAAATACCCGTCCAGCAGCCCGACAAGGTTGGTTTTGCGCACTCTCTCATCCTTGCCCAGCGCCTGAGGCACGATGGAGAAGGTGTAAGAGATCCCGTCTTTCGCATAGGTGAACGGCAGCTTAGCGACAGAGGTTAACGAGGCCACCGCCCCTTTCCTGTCTCGTCCATGCATCGGGTTCGCGCCCGGTGCGAATGGCGTACCGCCGCGGCGTCCGTCCGGCGTATTGCCGGTCTTCTGGCCGTAGACCACATTCGACGTAATGGTCAGGATCGACTGGGTCGGCACCGCGTTGCGGTAGGTCGGCAGCGCCTGAATTTTCTTCATAAAGCGTTCCACCAGGTCACAGGCAATGCAGTCCACGCGGTCATCATTGTTACCGTACTGCGGGTAGTCCCCTTCAATCACAAAATCGACCGCCAGGCCGGTATGGTCGCGTACGGGTTTTACCGTGGCGTATTTGATGGCGGACAGCGAGTCCGCCGCCACCGACAACCCGGCGATACCGCAGGCCATGGTGCGGTAAACGTCCCGGTCGTGCAGCGCCATCAGTGAGGCTTCGTAGCTGTACTTATCGTGCATGTAATGAATGAGATTCAGCGCGCTAATGTACTGCACCGCCAGCCAGTCCATAAAGTGATCCAGACTCGCCATCACGGTGTCGTAATCCAGCACCTCATCCAGCAGCGGCGCGGTTTTCGGCCCGACCTGGATCTTCAGCTTCTCATCCACCCCGCCGTTGATCGCATACAGCAGCGTTTTCGCCAGGTTAGCGCGGGCGCCAAAGAACTGCATTTGCTTGCCGATCACCATCGGGCTGACGCAGCAGGCAATGGCGTAGTCGTCGCTGTTGAAATCCACGCGCATCAGGTCGTCGTTCTCATACTGCAGCGACGAGGTGTCGATCGACATCTGTGCAGCGTACTTCTTGAATGCGACGGGCAGTTGTTCGGACCACAGGATCGTCAGGTTTGGCTCCGGTGCAGGTCCCATCGTGTGCAGGGTATGCAGGTAACGGAAGCTGTTTTTGGTGACCAGCGTGCGACCATCCAGCCCCATTCCGCCAATCACTTCGGTGGCCCAGACAGGATCGCCGGAGAAGAGCGTGTCGAACTCCGGAGTACGCAGGAAGCGCACCATGCGGATCTTCATGATGAAATGATCGATCAGTTCCTGAGCCTGGATCTCACTCAGGCGACCCGCCTGCATATCGCGTTCGATATAAATATCCAGGAACGAGGCCGTGCGTCCCAGCGACATCGCCCCGCCGTTCTGGGATTTCACCGCGGCCAGATAGGCAAAGTAAACCCACTGTACCGCTTCCTGCGCATTCATCGCCGGGCGAGAAATATCGAAGCCATAGTTCGCTGCCATCTGCTGGATCTGCAGCAGTGCGCGTTTGTGTTCCGCCAGCTCTTCACGCAGGCGGATCGTCGCCTCCAGATCTTCACCCCGTTCGAGTTTGCCCTGCAGATCCGCGAACTGGCGCTCACGCTCGTGCACCAGATAGCGGATGCCGTACAGCGCCACGCGGCGGTAATCGCCGATGATGCGCCCGCGTCCGTAGCCGTCCGGTAGCCCGGTCAGCACGCCTGATTTACGACAGCGCATCATCTCGGGGGAGTAAACGTCAAAGACACCCTGATTATGGGTTTTGCGCAGTTCGGTAAAGAGATATTCGAACTGCGGATCCATCTCACGATCATAGGCTTCGAATGAACTGCGGATCATATTGATCCCGCCGTACGGATGCAGCGCGCGTTTGAGCGGCTTATCGGTTTGCAGGCCGACGATCGTCTCCAGCTGCTGGTCAATATAGCCCGGTCCGTGGGCCGTGATGGTGGTGGCAATGTTGGTGTCAAAATCCACCGGCGCATGGGTGGCATTCTCCTGACGAATGCCCACCATTACCTTCTCCCAGAGCGCCGTCGTTGCTGGCGTCGCCTGCGCGAGGAAAGTTTCGTCGCCTTCATAAGGGGTATAGTTATGCTGAATAAAATCGCGCACGTTGACGGTGTCTTTCCATTCTTCACCGCGAAACCCGGCCCATGCGTCGCTGTAAGGGGCAACGCGCGTATCGATTGCTACTTTCATGAATTTCTCGCTCTGTCAGGCATAAGCCGCAGCCGGAGTGACCTCCCCAAGACGGAGGGCATCCAGCGCGATCATTTTTTCTTCGTTGGTTGGGATCACCGCGCAGGCCACGCGGGACGAATCGGTGGTGATCACACGCTCACCTGCGCTGCCCGGCAGGGCATTTTTGGCTTCATCGAGGGTGATGCCAAAGACGGCCAGGTGTTCCGCCACCAGCGTGCGGATCAGTCTGGAGTTCTCACCAATCCCGCCGGTGAACACCACACCGTCCAGGCGGTGTAACGATGCCGCGTGCCCGGCAATATGCCGTGCGATACGGTGAACAAAGGTCTGGATCGCCAGCTGTGCCCGCTGATGTCCCTCATGCCAGGCCTTTTCGAGGGCTCGCAGATCGGAGGATATTCCCGAGATCCCCAGCAGACCGGACTCTTTATTGACGACGCGTTCCAGATCCTCAAATGACTGTCCGGTCTGTTGGGCTATCCAGGCCATGGCGCCGAAATCAACGTCGCCACAGCGGGTCCCCATGATCAGCCCTTCCAGCGGCGTCATGCCCATGGAGGTATCCACGCTCTCACCATTGCGTACCGCGCAGATGGATGCCCCGTTGCCGAGATGGGCAATCACCAGCCCGCTGTCCTCAGGCGAAATCCCGAGCAAGGCATGCGCCTGCCCGGCAACGTAGCGGTGGGACGTCCCGTGAAAGCCATAGCGCCGCACGCCAAGCTCTTCAAAATAGCGGTACGGCAGCCCGTACAGATAGGCCTGCGGGGCTAGCGTCTGGTGGAAGCTGGTGTCAAACACCGCCACCTGCTGTATGCCCGGAAACAGGCGTTCGGCTGCCTCGACGCCGCTTAAGTTGGCGTAGTTATGCAGCGGTGCCAGCGAGGAAACCTGACGGATCTGCTCAATAACCTGTTCCGTGATAAGGGTCGACTCGCTGAAGAGGTCGCCGCCGTGCGCAATACGATGGCCAATCAGGGCCACGCTGCTCATCAGGTCACGCTTCTCCAGCTCCAGGGCGATGGCTGCCAGCGCCCCTTCGTAGTCATGGTGAGCCAGTCTGGCTGGCTCACCCCCGTTCACAGAAATAAAGGCTTTTTCAGTGTTAATCCCGTCTGCAATGCCCGTCATCAGGGCATCACAGCTGCTGGCATCGAGTACTGAAAACTTAACAGAGGACGATCCGCAGTTAATAACCAATACAACCGGAAACTCAATCATGGTGTTACTCCGCTCTTCCTGAGCCAGGGTTTAGAACAGTTTGTAGACGATGTTCAGGATGGTCAGCAGGCCCACAACCGTGACGAAGATGTTTTCGGGTCTGCCCTTATATTTCGCCATTGCCGGCGCTTTACGAATGGCATACATCGGCAACAGGCACAGCAGAGAGGCGATGATTGGCGCCCCCATGGCTTCGATAAGGTCGAGAATGTTCGGGTTGGCATAGGCAACGACCCAGGTCGACCCCATGATGAATACCATGCTGATGGTGTTCAGTTTGCCTACGGAGACTTTCTTCTTATCGCCCTTATAACCGAACTTCAGGATCAGGCCGTTCAGCCCTTCCAGCGTGCCCAGATAGTGGCCGAAGAAGGATTTGAAGATAGCGACCAGAGCAATGATGGAGGCACCGTATTCCAGCACCGTGGCAAACGTTGATTTAGTGCCTGACATGGTCGCAAAGTGGTTCGCCAGGTAAGAGAGCACGGGAATATTCTGCGCTTTGGCATCGGCCATGTTCTGCGGCGAGAGCGTGAACAGGCAGCTAAAGGCGAAGAACATCACCACCGCGACCATCAGCAAGCTGGCGCGACCGATGATTTTGGAACATTTCTGCTCGGTAAACGCTTTACCGAACTCGGGTTCATACTCTTCACGTTTCGAGACCACAAACGAGGAGACGATGGGCGAGAAGTTGAAGGAGAAGACCATGATGGAGATCCCCAGCCAGACCGTCACCAGAATGCCGTCATGCCCGGTAAACGCAATATCACTCAGATTGACCTGGTCAATCACCGACGAGTTCCAGTAAGGGATCAGCGACAGGGAAATCAGCACCAGGCTGGCGATAAACGGGAACACCAGGAAGCTCATCACCTTCACCATCAGGTCTTTACCAAACCAGATAACAAAGGCCATCAGCAGCAGCAGGAACAGCGCCACCACGCCGCGGTTAAGCGCGGGCAGCTGGAGCTGGTTTTCCCAGAAGGTCATAAAGGTGTTCGTAATGGTGACGCCGTAAATCCACAGCAGCGGGCAAATGGCGAAGAAGTAGAGGAACGTAATCACCACCCCACCGGTCTTACCAAAATGCTCTTCCACCGTTTCGGTGATGTTGCCAGACACGTTACTGCCGGACAGACACAGGCGTGCCAGCGCCCGGTGGCAATAAAACGCAATCGGGAAAGCGAGAACCAGCATCAGCAGGATAGGAATCAAGCCGCCGAAGCCTGCGCGAATCGGGAAGAACAGCACACCTGCGCCAATGGCGGTTCCAAACAGGCCAAGCGTCCAGGTGGTATCAGACTTACGCCAGGAGGACGTTTTTGTCTGGCCAACGATAATGCTTTCTGTGTTGCTCATAGGTCATCCTTTATGCGTCAACGAAGCCGGTAATTTGGGATACGCGGGAGAGATCGATATTGCCACCGGAAATAATGCAAACGGTTTTACGCCCCTGAATATAGTGATCAAGCTTGCCGCTTAATAACGCCGCACAGGCCAGTGCGCCAGCACCTTCTGTAACCACTTTATTTCGCTGAATGAGGGCAATCATGCTGTTACGAATTTCGTCTTCGCTGACCAGCACAATGTCATCGACTAATTCACGAACAATGTCGAAGGTTAATTTACCCGGGCGAGACACATCACATCCGTCGGCTAATGTCCCGGTAACGCGGTGGTTAATGATTTCTCCTGCCTGATACGATGCGGCCATTCCATGTACGTTTTCAGACTGCACGCCGATAATATTAATGGTCGGGTTAATGGATTTAATGGCCGTTGCAATTCCGGCAATTAAACCGCCACCGCCGATGGGTACAATCACGTTATCCACATCATACAAATCTTCGAGAATTTCCAGACCAATGGTGCCCTGGCCGGCAATCACTTTCGGATCGTCATACGGCGGGATAAAAATGCGCCCTTCCAGCTCCACGATTTCGCTGACTTTGGCGATGGTGTCGTTGAAGTTTTCGCCGTGCAGCACCACTTCAGCCGAGTAGTCACGGGTGGCGGCGACTTTAGATTTCGGCGCGCCCATCGGCATGACCACTTTGCCGTCGATACCGAGCATTGCACAGGAGAGCGACACGCCCTGCGCGTGGTTGCCTGCAGAACAGGCGACCACGCCTTTACGTTTTTCAGCTTCGGTCAGCGAACTTAATTTATTAAACGCACCGCGGATCTTGAAGGAGCCAGTACGCTGCATATTTTCAAACTTCAGGAATATCTCACCTTTACAGCGTTCGCTGAGATAATTTGAGCGCGGCATGCCGGTTTTATATATTTTGCCTGCCAGTCGTTTTCTGGCGTCCTGAATATCTTCAATGGTCACCGGGAGATCGTAGGTAATATGCATAATATCCTCGTTATAATAATTCATTTTCTTCAGGCAAAGTCAGGGTATCAGAGCACGGATAAAATAAGCTCTGGGTGTTTTTAAAAAGGTTAACGTGTTATCAGAGGGTTATTTAATCATCGTCGTCTTTCACTGGTCAGTGACGCGTATTGTTTTGCCAGTTCGACTAATACTGACGCCGATTTCTTAATTCTGTAATTTTTTGACCACACGGCGGCATAACGCGCTATGGGTAATTCATCTTCCACCGGCAGTACAATAAACTGGTCGGAACCGAATGGCGCAATCATGTCGCGGGGAATAACCGTCAGGTAATCGGCATTCAGGACAAGGTTGTAAATGGTCACGACGGAATCGGTCTGGACGATGTTTTCAATGCTGATGTGATTGTCTTGCAGGGTGGTCAGAAGTTCTTTGTAGTAGCCCATATCGGTTTGCGGCATCACCCACTGTTCATCCGTGAGTGATGCCAGGGTAGTCGAGCCGGTGCACGTTCGTGATTTGTTGGCCACCAGGACAAACTCAGACTCAAACAGCGGCTCGACATGAAGATCCTGCAGCAGCATTTCATCACTTAATGTGCCGATGGCAAAATCCAGCCGACCGTCGCGAATGGCCGGCAGGAAAGAGGACAGCTGAGCTTCGTACATCGAGACGCGCGCTTTCGGGAACACTTCCTTGAATTTTTTGATCATTTCGGACAGGAAGGTGAAGCCAATGAGCGACGGGTAACCAAAGGAGACATCCATGACGGTACTGAAACTGAGGCTGTTAATCTCGCTCACCATGTTTTTCATCTCACGGGTGATCGACTCAGAATACGAGAGTAATACCTGGCCTGCCGCAGTCAGTTTAACGCCGGTGTTTTTGCGCACCATGACTTCAACGCCAAAGTAAGATTCGATATCGCTGATAATTTTGCTGACGGCAGGTTGCGTCAGGCCCAGTTGTCTTGCAGCAGAACCAATGGAGCCACTTTTAATGACTTCCTGAAATACCACGAGGTGCTGTGTTTTCGGTAGAATAATAGTGTTCATAATATTCTGCGCTTATTTCCCTATGACGGGGTGGATTCTACTCAATATGGCTGACGGGGGTATGTGCTGTAACTCACAATTTGCTTTTTCACACCCTTAATCAGCATAACGATAATCCATTAAAACATTTTATTATCAATAACTTATATTAAAATAAATACACCATAACGCTGATATTGATCAACAAAAAGAGCAGTAATAAATTTATTTTATGGCGATAACACAGGTAAATTTTTCGGCGTTAAAAAAATCGATAAAGACTATCTTTCAGGCAATTAAAGATTAATAAATAACCGTAATTCTTTTAAAACATTCTTTCAATTTATCAAATTTGTCTGGGGTGATTTTGCTGACTTTCGGGAAACAGTGGAATGCATCACACATTCATGAGCTAAATGTTTTTGAATTCAATATACATATATCAAATAAGAAAACATTCACGATCATAAAAGCAACATTCATAACAAATTAACAATACTGCAGAATCAGGATTATTTAGCGCGAAATTTTGTGATTACGATCGCCAACAGATGCGAAAAAGAGACTGAAGGGGTAAAAGCAGTGAAATGTGCTTAATGTCGCAAATATGATAATTGATGTCGTGTGAGCGATGCATCAGGTGGCACTTGCTTGCAATTTCTAAGGCCGATAAAAGAAAAAACCCGCCGAAGCGGGGTTGTGTAAAAAGTTGAAGCTGGCCGATAAGCCGCGTTCTTTCATAGAAAGCGGAGTGGACAGTCATTCATCTCGTTTAGCGCAGATAGCAAAAACCCCGCCGAAGCGGGGTTTTGTAAAAAGTTGAAGCTGACCGATAAGCCGCGTTCTTTCATAGAAAGCGGAGTGGACAGTCATTCATCTCATTTAGTGCAGATAGCAAAAACCCCGCCGAAGCGGGGTTTTGTAAAAAGTTGAAGCTGACCGATAAGCCGCGTTCTTTCATAGAAAGCGGAGTGGGCAGTCATTCATCTCGTTTAGCGCAGACAGCAAAAACCCCGCCGAAGCGGGGTTTTGTAAAAAGTTGAAGCTGACCGATAAGCCGCGTTCTTTCTTAGAAAGCGGAGTGGACAGTCATTCATCTCATTTAATGCAGATAGCAAAAACCCCGCCGTAGCGGGGTTGTGTAAAAAGTTGAAGCTGACCGATAAGCCGGGTTCTGTCGTGGACAGTCATTCATCTAGGCCAGCAATCGCTCACTGGCTCAAGCAGCCTACCCGGGTTCAGTACGGGCCGTACCATGTGAACCCCTATTTGGCCTTGCTCCGGGTGGAGTTTACCGTGCCACGGACTGTTGCCAGCCGCGCGGTGCGCTCTTACCGCACCCTTTCACCCTTACCTGATCCCGCTTGCGCGGGCCATCGGCGGTTTGCTCTCTGTTGCACTGGTCGTGGGTTTCCCCCCCAGGCGTTACCTGGCACCCTGCCCTATGGAGCCCGGACTTTCCTCCCCTCCGCCCGTCTCCCCCCGAAAGGGGACGACGACGAAGCGGCGACTGTCTGGTCAGCTTCGGCGCGCAGTATAGAGGGTTTGTGCCCCGCTGTCACCCTTGGGCGTGCATCCCTATCTGCAAAGTGGCGGCGATATTGCGCGAGGCGCGGTAAATATTGTCAAACGCCCCACGGTAAGCCTCTTCCAGCGACTCGACGCGGCTCAGCACGCTGAATACCGCGTCGATGCCATACTGATGCACAACCCCCACATCCCGGGTCAGACTGCCGGCAATGCCGATCACCGGCTTATGGTATTTTTTGGCGATACGGGCGATACCGACGGGCACTTTGCCCTGAATGCTCTGGCTGTCAATGCGCCCTTCGCCCGTCAGTACCAGCGTGCAGTCGTGAATATGTTCTTCGAGGTTAAGTGCCTGGGTGACAATCTCAATACCGCTCTTCAGTTCCGCGCCGAGGAAGGCCATCAGGGCCGCCCCCATGCCTCCCGCGGCACCCGCACCGGGAACCTGCTTCACGTCAATTCGCAGAGATTTTTTTATCACATCGGCATAGTGGCTGAGATTAGCGTCGAGAGTGAGGATCATCTCCTCTGTCGCCCCTTTTTGCGGGCCAAAGATACGGGAAGCGCCTCTCTCGCCAACCAGCGGATTCGTGACGTCGCACGCGACGTGGATTGTGCAATCTTTTAGCCTGGCGTCGAGGCCGGAGAGATCGACGCTGTTGAGCGCCATCAGGCTGCCGCCGCCATAACCCATTTCAGTACCGTTGGCATCGCGGAGCGTGGCCCCCAGCGCCTGCATCATTCCGGCGCCGCCGTCGTTGGTGGCACTGCCGCCAATGCCGATAATGATATGTCGAGCACCTTTATCCAGCGCGCTGAGAATAAGCTCCCCGGTACCCCGGGACGTGGTGACGAGCGGGTTACGTTGGGTGGCCGGGACCAGTGCCAGGCCGCTGGCGGCGGCCATCTCAATAAATGCCGTGCTGCCATCGCCGGACATGCCCCAGCAGGCGTTAACCTGTTCACCCAACGGGCCCGTGACCCTGGCATGCTGTTCTGTGCCCTGGGTGGCGGCGATCATCGCGTCAACCGTACCTTCCCCGCCGTCAGCAACCGGCACCGAAACATAAAGTGCATCGGGGAAAATTTCCCGAAATCCTTTTTCAATCGCCTGAGCAACCCCGGAGGCAGAAAGGCTTTCTTTCCAGGAATCTGGCGCGATTACGATTTTCATAGTTGTCGCCTGTTACCGCACTCGGCAAAAATAGCGGACGCGTTCCCGCGTCCGTTTTTATTAGCGAGAGACTTCCACCTTCGCCAGTTTTTCGTAGTAGCACGCAATCGCGCTGTGGTCGGCAGTGCCCAGACCATCCGCGCGCAGGGCCTGCATCATCTCCATGACGGCGGCGGTCAGCGGCAGCTGCGCGCCCACGCCGTGGGAGGTATCCAGGGCATTCGCCAGATCTTTAATGTGCAGGTCGATTCTAAAACCGGGCTTGAAGTTACGATCCATCACCATGGGCGCTTTGGCATCCAGCACGGTGCTGCCCGCCAGGCCGCCACGGATCGCCTGATACACCAGATCAGGGTTAACGCCCGCTTTGGTGGCCAGCGTCAGCGCTTCCGACATTGCAGCAATGTTCAGCGCCACAATCACCTGGTTTGCCAGCTTAGTGACGTTACCCGCCCCGATATCGCCGGTATGCACCACGGATCCCGCCATGGCTTTCATCAGGTCGTAGTATTTGTCGAAAACAGCTTTGTCGCCGCCAACCATCACCGACAGGGTGCCGTCGATGGCTTTGGGCTCTCCGCCGCTGACCGGGGCATCCAGCATATCGACGCCCTGCGCGTTTAGCGCCTCACTGATTTCACGGCTTGCCAGCGGCGCGATAGAACTCATGTCAATCACCACCAGGCCGGGTTTGGCTCCGTCAATGATGCCGTTCTCCCCCAGGGCCACCTCTTTCACATGCGGGGAGTTTGGCAGCATGGTGATAATGACATCGCACTGCTCAGCAATCGCTTTGGCGTGTGCTGCGGTTTCTGCGCCTGCGGCAATCACCTCGGCCACGGCTTGCGGATTATGGTCTGCAACCACCAGGGAGTAACCTGCTTTGATGAGGTTTTTACTCATGGGTTTACCCATGATCCCAAGGCCAATAAAACCCACTTTCAGCGTCATAATTCGTTTCCTCAATGATGGTTATTTTTTAAAGGCGTCCGCTAACTTCTGCGTGGCCGAGCGGAATACGCCGAGGTCGCTACCGACGGCAACGAAGGTCGCTCCCCACTCCAGATAGCGACGGGCATCAGCCTCAACCGGCGCCAGAATGCCGCACGGTTTGCCGTGCGCGTTGGCACGGGCAAAGATGTGCTGAATAGCGCGCTGCACCTCCGGATGACCCGCATTGCCCAGATGGCCGAATGCCGCAGCAAGATCGCTTGGGCCAACGAAGATGCCATCCACACCGTCGGTGGCAGCGATAGCGTCGACGTTATCGACCCCCTGCTGGCTCTCAATCTGTACCAGGATGGTGATGTTGCTGTTGGACTGTGTGAAGTAGTCCGGGACGGTGCCAAACATGTTGGCACGATGGGAAACGGAGACCCCGCGGATACCTTCCGGCGGATAACGTGTTGACGCCACGGCCTGCACCGCCTGCTCTTCCGTTTCCACAAACGGGATCAGGAAGTTGTAGAACCCAATATCCAGCAGACGTTTGATGATTACCGGCTCGTTGGTCGGGACGCGAACCACCGGCGCGCTATGGCTCCCTTTGAGCGCCATTAACTGCGGAATAAAGGTGCTGATATCGTTCGGCGCATGTTCGCCGTCCAGCACCAGCCAGTCGAAACCGGCCAGGCCCAGTACTTCGGTGCTGATGGGGCTTGCCAGCGCGGACCAGCAACCAATCTGGATCTGGTGCGCCGCGAGGGCCGCTTTAAACTTATTCGGGAAGATATCATTATTCATCACGTTTACCTTTTTAATTCCGCAGTCTTATTCAGGTTCATATTTATATTTTCAGACGCAGCGTCAGCGTTATATTTATTTCCTGACTTAATTTAGGCGTTATAAAATCGTCATTCAGTATAATCCTCACGTCATGACAGCACATTGTTTTAATGCTCAAGCATTGCGGCGTGTTTTGATAATATTTTGAGCATATGCACAACGTGATGGGCGCTGATGCACAGAATCAGGCATTGCTGGCCGGGTGGCATCTGCGCCGGGTTTAAGGAGCGATCGGGATCACATTTTGATATCTCGTCTCCTGACATTCTTTATTGACTCAAGCCGCATCTTTATTTCTGCGATAAGAAAATAAACATCCCCTGGCTGCATTTACTATCAGACATTTTGCTGGAGAATATTGAACAATGGCCGACATTGAAATTCGACAAGCGTCGCCGACGGCGTTCTATATCAAAGTTCACGACACGGATAATGTGGCGATAATTGTTAACGACAACGGTCTAAAAGCGGGCACCCGTTTCCCGGATGGGCTGGAGCTGACTGAACATATTCCGCAGGGGCATAAAGTCGCTCTGGTGGATATCCCGGCCCACGGTGAAATCGTGCGGTATGGCGAAGTTATCGGGTATGCGGTTCGCGCTATTCCTCAGGGGAGCTGGATTGAGGAGTCGCTGGTTGAGCTACCCGAAGCGCCGCCGCTGAACACGCTCCCCCTGGCCACCCGAGTTCCTGAGCCACTGCCCCCGCTGGAAGGGTACACATTCGAAGGGTACAGGAATGCGGACGGCAGCGTAGGCACCAAGAATCTGCTCGGTATCACCACCAGCGTGCACTGCGTGGCAGGCGTGGTGGATTACGTGGTGAAAATCATTGAGCGCGACCTGCTGCCGAAATACCCGAATGTCGACGGCGTGGTAGGTCTGAACCATCTGTACGGCTGCGGTGTGGCCATCAATGCTCCGGCGGCCGTGGTACCGATTCGTACCATCCATAACATCGCGCTGAACCCGAATTTCGGTGGCGAAGTGATGGTCATTGGTCTCGGTTGCGAAAAGCTGCAGCCAGAGCGTCTGCTGCAGGGCACCGAAGATGTGAATGCCATTCCGGTCGACGAGGCCAGCATTGTTCGTTTGCAGGATGCGCATCACGTCGGATTCCGTTCAATGGTTGACGATATCCTTCAGGTGGCGGAGCGCCATCTGGAAAAACTGAACCAGCGCCAGCGCGAGACCTGCCCGGCATCAGAGCTGGTGATAGGCACTCAGTGCGGCGGCAGCGATGCGTTTTCAGGCGTCACGGCGAACCCGGCGGTGGGCTATGCCTCGGATCTGTTTGTCCGTTGTGGCGCCACGGTGATGTTCTCCGAAGTGACCGAAGTGCGTGATGCCATCCATCTGCTCACCCCACGCGTCATCAATGAAGAGGTGGGCAAACGCCTGCTTGAGGAGATGGCCTGGTACGATAACTATCTCGACATGGGACAAACCGATCGCAGCGCCAACCCCTCTCCGGGCAATAAAAAAGGCGGTCTGGCGAACGTGGTGGAAAAAGCCCTCGGCTCGATTGCCAAATCCGGCCAGAGCGCCATTGTTGAAGTGCTCTCCCCGGGCCAGCGCCCCACCAGACGCGGCCTGATTTACGCCGCGACCCCTGCCAGCGACTTCGTCTGTGGCACACAGCAGGTGGCATCCGGCATTACGGTGCAGGTCTTTACCACCGGGCGCGGCACGCCGTACGGGCTGATGGCGGTACCGGTGATTAAAATGGCCACCCGTACCGAGCTGGCAAACCGCTGGTATGACCTAATGGACATCAACGCAGGCACCATTGCCACTGGCGAAGAGAGTATTGAGGATGTCGGCTGGAAGCTGTTCCACTTCATTCTGGACGTGGCAAGCGGCCGTAAGAAGACGTTCTCCGATCAATGGGGGTTACATAACCAGCTGGCGGTGTTTAACCCGGCACCGGTGACGTGATCGTTTTCCCCCTCTCCCAAAGAGAGGGGGGCAACTTATCCCTTCACCAACACCACATCTATCCCGCTCTTACGCAACCCTTCCAGGCTCTCAGGCGGAATCCCTTCATCGACGATAATCATGTCGATTCTCTGGGTATCGATGATTTTATGCAGGCTCGAACGGTTGAATTTGCTGGAGTCAGTGACCACGATAATACGCTCTGCCACCTCGCACATCCGCCGGTTCAGTCGGGCTTCATCTTCATTGTGGGTACTGACGCCGCGATCGAGGTCGATGGCATCGACCCCCAGAAAAAGCAGATCAAAGTGGTAATTCTGTAAGGACTGCTCTGCCTGGTCGCCGTAAAAGGATTGCGACTGGCGGCGCAAGTGCCCACCGGTCATCAGCAGCTCCACCCCTTCCGCTTCCAGTAATGCATTCGCCACGTTCATTCCGTTGGTCATGGCAATCACATCCGTGTGCTGACGCAGCATACGGGCGATTTCAAACGTCGTGGTTCCGGAATCCAGAATAATGCGATGACCCGGCTTCACCAGCGCGGCGGCCGCCTGCGCGATACTGCGCTTAACTGCAGTATTGAGCGAACTTTTGTCCTCCACGGAGGGTTCAGTACCAGGCGCATTGCCTTCACAAATCAGCGCTCCGCCATAAGCACGAACGGCAATGCCCTGCTTCTCAAGAAACGCCAGGTCGTTACGGATCGTCACCGTGGAAACGCCATATAAATGAGAAAGATCGTTAACCTGCACGCTTCCCTGTGCCCGCAACCGCTGAATGATCTGCTCTCGCCTTTCACTGGTGCCGGTGACGCGCTTCTCCGCGGATGAATCGGTGCTGCTCATGCGAGCTCCTTAATAAATGGTCTTTCGTTTCATTTCGTTTTGTCTATTAACGCCTTTCTTTTATGGGAATGCAAGCCCTGCCTGCTTCCAGTCAGCGCACTCTCTCGTCGCTGAAACCTTTCATTATGTTTCTTTTGTGAAACAGATCGGAAAACTATTATCTTTCGTTTTATTTTTATACCACCATGATGCAGGATTAAATGAAACAAAACGAAAGATGAAAACCATCACCATCCGAAATGGAGAGGAAAGTGAAACATCTGACAGAAATGGTGGAACAACATAAACGGGGGAATGCGAACGGGATTTATGCCGTTTGTTCCGCACATCCACTGGTACTTGAAGCCGCAATTCGTTACGCCCAACTGCATCACACGCCGCTGCTGATTGAAGCCACCTCTAATCAGGTGGATCAATTTGGCGGTTACACCGGTATGACGCCCGCCGATTTTCACGGGTTCGTCTGTAAGCTCGCGGAATCCCTTGGTTTCCCGACATCGCAACTGATCCTCGGCGGCGATCATTTAGGGCCAAACCGCTGGCAAAACCTGCCTGCCCGGCAGGCGATGGCGAATGCCGAAGATCTGATCAGAAGCTATGTCGCTGCCGGGTTTAAAAAGATCCACCTCGACTGCAGCATGTCCTGTGAAGACGATCCGGTTCCGTTAACCGACGCCATCGTTGCCGAACGCGCGGCACGCCTGGCGAAAATTGCGGAGAAAACCAGCCTGGCGCACGCTGATGTCGCTGACCTGGTCTATGTCATCGGTACGGAAGTGCCGGTTCCGGGCGGCGCGCATGAAACGCTCACCGAGCTTGCCGTCACGACCCCAGAAGCCGCGCGTGCCACCCTTGAAGCTCACCGCCACGCGTTCGAGAAAGAAGGGTTAAGCGACATCTGGCCACGCATTATTGGCCTGGTGGTTCAGCCTGGCGTTGAGTTTGACCACGCACACGTGTGTGACTATCAACCGCAAAACGCCGTCGCCCTGAGTCATATGGTTGAAGCTTACGACACGCTGATATTTGAAGCGCACTCTACCGACTACCAGACACCGCAGGCGCTGCGCCAGCTGGTGAAAGATCACTTCGCCATCCTCAAAGTTGGCCCGGCACTGACCTTTGCCCTGCGTGAAGCGTTGTTCTCGCTGGCCGCCATTGAAGAAGAGTTGCTGCCTGCAAAAGCCTGTTCGGGCCTGCGTCATGTCCTGGAAAACGTGATGCTCGATCGCCCCGAATACTGGCAAAGCCATTATCACGGTGATGGCAATGCGCGACGCCTGGCACGCGGGTATAGCTACTCCGATCGGGTGCGCTATTACTGGCCGGACAGCCAGATTGACGAAGCCTTTGCGCGACTGGTACGCAACCTGGCAGACGAACCGATCCCGCTGCCGCTGATCAGCCAGTACCTGCCGTTGCAGTACAGCAAAGTTCGCGAGGGTGCTCTCAAGTCGACACCACGGGACCTCATCCTCGACCACATTCAGGACATACTCCAGCAGTACCATGCCGCCTGCGAAGGCGTAACGACTCAAAACGCATAATTAAAAAGAGGAAAGCGCTATGCCAAACATTGTCTTATGCCGCATCGATGAACGCCTGATCCACGGTCAGGTAGGTGTGCAATGGGTTGGGTTTGCGGGGGCCAACCTGGTGCTGGTCGCTAATGATGAAGTCGCTGAGGATCCGGTTCAACAAAACCTGATGGAGATGGTGCTCGCAGAAGGGATCGCCGTGCGTTTCTGGTCGCTGCAAAAAGTGATCGACAACATTCATCGCGCTGCCGAGCGCCAGAAAATTCTGCTGGTCTGCAAATCACCCGCGGATTTTCTGACGCTGGTCGAAGGCGGCGTGCCCATCACCCGTATCAACGTAGGAAACCTGCATTACGCCAGTGGCAAAAAACAAATTGCCAAAACGGTCTCTGTCGATGCGAACGATATCGCCGCATTTAACGGCCTGAAAGCCGCCGGAGTGGAATGCTTCGTTCAGGGTGTTCCGACTGAGACTGCTTTGGATCTCTTTAAACTGCTCTGAGGGATTCACAATGGAAATTAGTCTCTTGCAGGCATTCGCGCTGGGCATTCTCGCCTTTATCGCGGGCCTGGATATGTTTAACGGGTTAACACACATGCACCGCCCGGTGGTGCTCGGGCCGCTGGTTGGCCTCATTCTGGGCGATCTGCACACCGGTATTTTAACGGGCGGTACGCTGGAGCTGGTCTGGATGGGGCTGGCTCCGCTGGCCGGCGCGCAACCGCCAAACGTCATTATCGGCACGATTGTCGGCACCACGTTTGCGATCAGCACCGGTGTGAAGCCGGATGTCGCCGTTGGGGTCGCAGTCCCGTTTGCGGTTGCGGTACAGATGGGGATCACTTTCCTGTTCTCCGTCATGTCCGGAGTGATGTCCCGCTGTGACCGCATGGCAGCCAATGCGGACACGAACGGCATCGAAAGGGTCAACTATCTGGCACTGCTGGCGCTCGGTATCTTCTATTTTCTGTGTGCCTTCCTGCCGATCTACTTTGGCGCTGAACACGCGAAAACCGCCATTGATGTGCTGCCGGAACGTCTGATTGACGGCCTCGGCGTCGCCGGCGGCATCATGCCCGCAATTGGCTTCGCCGTATTGCTGAAAATCATGATGAAAAACGTCTATATCCCTTACTTTATCATCGGCTTTGTTGCCGCAGCCTGGTTGAAACTGCCGGTGCTGGCGATTGCCGCGGCCGCGCTGGCAATGGCGCTGATTGACCTGATGCGTAAATCGCCTGAACCGGCGACACCTGCAGCCCAGAAAGAGGAATTCGAAGATGGCATCTAATCAAACTACGCTGCCTGGCGTTTCTGACCACGAAGAGACGCTGCTCACGGGCGTGAATGAAAACGTCTATGAAGATCAACATATTGGTGCCGAGCTGACGAAAAAGGATATTAACCGTGTCGCCTGGCGTTCGATGCTGCTGCAGGCCTCGTTTAACTATGAACGTATGCAGGCTTCCGGCTGGCTGTATGGCTTGCTGCCCGCGCTGAAAAAGATCCATACCAACAAGCGGGATCTGGCCCGCGCCATGAAAGGCCATATGGGCTTCTTCAATACGCATCCGTTTCTGGTGACATTTGTCATTGGCATCATCCTGGCGATGGAGCGCTCCAAGCAGGATGTCAACAGTATCCAGAGCACCAAGATCGCCGTGGGGGCACCGCTTGGCGGCATTGGCGATGCCATGTTCTGGCTTACGCTATTGCCAATTTGCGGCGGGATCGGCGCAAGCCTTGCCCTGCAAGGCTCCATACTGGGTGCGGTGGTCTTTATTGTGCTGTTTAACGTAGTGCATCTTGGCCTGCGTTTTGGCCTGGCACATTACGCCTACCGGATGGGTGTGGCAGCCATCCCGCTGATTAAAGCCAATACCAAAAAGGTCGGCCACGCGGCTTCCATCGTGGGGATGACGGTCATTGGCGCGCTGGTGGCAACCTACGTACGTCTCAACACCACGCTTGAAATCAAGGCCGGGGATGCGGTGGTCAAGCTGCAAGCCGATGTTATCGACAAACTGATGCCCGCTTTCCTGCCGCTGGTCTATACCCTGACCATGTTCTGGCTGGTTCGTCGCGGCTGGACCCCACTGCGCCTGATCGGTATCACCGTGGTGCTGGGGGTTGTCGGTAAGTTCTGTCACTTCCTGTAAAGCAAAGAGGTCGCAATGTTAGGCATTATTTTGACGGGTCACGGCGGGTTTGCCAGCGGGCTTGAACAGGCGATGAAGCAAATCCTCGGCGAGCAGCCGCAGTTTATCGCCATCGATTTTCCTGAAAGCTCCACCACCGCGCGGCTGACCGCGCAGCTTGAACAGGCAGTCAGTGAACTGGACGAGCAGCACGATATTGTGTTTCTCACCGATCTGCTCGGGGGGACGCCGTTCCGGGTGGCATCAACACTCGCCATGAAAAGACCCGGCAGCGAAGTGATTACCGGTACAAACCTGCAACTGTTGCTTGAGATGGTACTGGAGCGCGACGGGTTAAGCAGCGAAGCCTTTCGTCTGCAGGCCCTGGAATGCGGGCATCGCGGCCTGACCAGCCTGGTGGATGAGCTGGGGCGCTGTCGTGAGGAAGCCCCCGCTGAGGAAGGGATATGAGTCAGGTGCTGCGCGCGCGTCGTCTGCTGACCGAGCAGGGCTGGCTGGAGGATCACCAGCTACGCATGGAGAGCGGAATTATCACCGCCATCGAGCCGATCCCAGCTGGCGTGCATGCCCGGGATGCCGACCAGCTTTGCCCGGCGTATATCGATACCCACGTTCACGGTGGCGCGGGTGTGGACGTGATGGATGATGCCCCAGAGGTGCTGGACACGCTGGCGATGCATAAAGCGCGTGAAGGCACAGGGGCTTTTTTACCGACGACCGTCACCGCACCGCTGGAGACTGTCCACCGGGCGCTCGCACGCATCGCCCGGCGCTGCATGTCCGGGGGTCCTGGCGCACAGATACTGGGCAGCTATCTTGAAGGACCCTACTTTACGCCACAGAACAAAGGGGCACATCCGCCTGCGCTGTTTCGTGAGCTGGATGTCAGCGAACTGGACTCGCTGATTGAAGTATCGCAACACACTCTCAGGGTTGTCGCTCTGGCACCGGAGAAACCCGGTGCGTTGCAGGCCATCCGCCACCTTAAGCAGCGTGGGATACGGGTCATGCTCGGCCACAGCGCCGCGACGTACGATCAAACGCTTGCCGCTTTTGAGGCGGGCGCTGATGGGCTGGTGCACTGTTATAACGGCATGACCGGGCTCCATCATCGTGAACCCGGTATGGTCGGTGCAGGCTTGACGGACACGCGGGCATGGCTGGAACTGATTGCCGACGGGCATCACGTTCACCCGGGCGCTTTGCGGCTGTGCGCCTGCTGCGCCAAAGAGCGGATCGTTCTGATTACCGATGCCATGCAGGCCGCAGGGATGCCCGACGGACGTTACAGGCTGTGTGGCGACGAGGTCAACATGCACGGTGGGGTGGTACGCACCGCTTCCGGTGGGCTTGCAGGCAGTACGCTGTCTCTCGATGCCGCCGTGCGCAATATGGTGGCGCAGGCGGGAATAACGCCAGCGGATGCGATCCATATGGCCTCGCTGCACCCTGCCCGCTTGCTGGGTATTGATCGCCAGCTCGGTTCCTTAAAACCGGGCAAGCGTGCCAATATGATTGCGCTGGATGAAGGTTTCCACCTTCAGCAGATCTGGATCCAGGGTTTGGCTCTCCCCCTTTAGACCTTTCATTATCTCGTTATTGGGCCTTGCGGCAAGCGATCGCAAGGTCTTTCTTTTCCTTTCCTTAATCATTGCCTTTTCTTTGCCGATCACAATTTTCGTTTTATTTCTTTTCTTTCATTGAACTTTCGATTTCTTTTCTATAGATTTTATTTAACTGCTTAAGTGAACAAGTGAAACGAAACGAAAGATAGCGACACGTTTGCCAGCGTCTGATGTGGAATTCACACGACTAAGGACTGAGTTATGTCAGAAACCAACACTACCGCCACCACCGGCACATGGACCGAAGAAGAGATCCGCCAGCAACCCGCCAGCTGGATCCGCTCACTCAACAATATCGATAACCTGCGCGCGTCGATCGATAACTTCCTGACGCCGCTGCTGCGCAAGCGCGAGCTGCGGATCGTGTTGACGGGGGCAGGCACCTCGGCCTTTATCGGCGACATCATTTCGCCCTGGCTCGCCAGCCACACCGGGAAAAACATTACCGCCGTACCGACGACCGATCTGGTCACGAATCCGATGGACTACCTGAGCGCCGCACACCCGCTGCTGCTGGTGTCGTTTGCCCGTTCCGGCAATAGTCCGGAAAGCGTAGCCGCCGTTGAACTGGCAAACCAGTGTGTGCCGGAGTGCTACCACCTGTCGATCACCTGTAATGAGGCGGGAAGCCTTTATCAGACTGCGGTAAACAGCGATAACGCGTATGCGCTGCTGATGCCTGCCGAAACACACGATCGCGGGTTCGCGATGACCAGCAGCATTACCACCATGATGGCAAGCTGCCTGGCAGTCTTCGCCCCGGAGACGATCAACAGCCATACCTTCCGCGATGTGGCCGATCGCTGCCAGACGATCCTCACGTCACTGGGCGATTTCAGCCAGAGCGTCTTTGGCAACGATCCGTGGAAAAGGATCGTCTATCTGGGAAGCGGGGGGCTGCAGGGAGCCGCTCGTGAATCGGCGCTGAAGGTGCTGGAGCTGACGGCAGGCAAGCTGGCGGCGTTCTACGATTCCCCAACCGGTTTCCGTCATGGCCCTAAATCGCTGGTGGATCGCGAAACGCTGGTGGTGGTGTTTGTCTCCAGCCACCCCTATACGCGGCAGTACGATCTGGATCTGCTTGCTGAGCTGCGCCGCGATCGTCAGGCCATGCGCGTGGTGGCCATTGCCGCCGAAACCGATCCGGTCATTGAGGCAGGCCCGCATATCCTGCTGCCCCCTGCTCGCACGTTTATCGATATGGAGCAGGCCTTCTGCTTCCTGATGTACGCCCAGGTCTTTGCCCTGTCTCAGTCACTTCGTGTGGGCAATACCCCGGATACGCCGTCCGCCAGCGGCACGGTTAACCGTGTCGTGCAGGGCGTCGTTATTCATCCGTGGCAGGCTTAAGAGGATCCGATCATGAGTATTATTTCGACAAAATATCTTCTGCTGGACGCCCAGGCGAAAGGCTACGCCGTACCGGCGTTCAACATCCATAACGCGGAGACGATCCAGGCGATCCTCGAAGTGTGTAGTGAAATGCGATCGCCGGTGATCCTCGCGGGCACGCCGGGCACCTTTAAGCACATTGCACTGGAAGAGATCTACGCCCTGTGCAGCGCGTACTCCACCACTTACGACATGCCGCTGGCGCTGCACCTCGATCATCACGAATCGCTCGACGACATTCGTCGCAAAGTTAACGCGGGTGTGCGCAGCGCGATGATCGACGGCAGCCACTATCCGTTTGAGCAAAACGTAAAGCTGGTGAAAGCAGTGGTCGACTTCTGCCACCTCAACGATTGCAGCGTTGAAGCCGAACTGGGCCGCCTGGGCGGCGTGGAGGATGACATGAG
Source organism: Enterobacter cloacae complex sp. FDA-CDC-AR_0132 (assembly GCF_003010695.1). Classification (NCBI taxonomy): domain Bacteria; kingdom Pseudomonadati; phylum Pseudomonadota; class Gammaproteobacteria; order Enterobacterales; family Enterobacteriaceae; genus Enterobacter; species Enterobacter cloacae complex sp. FDA-CDC-AR_0132. The sequence continues at coordinate 1,022,966 of NZ_CP027618.1, forward strand.
CGTGGACGCTGAAAGCGCGTTTCTGACCGACCCGCAGGAAGCGAAACGCTTCGTTGCGCTGACCGGCGTCGACAGCCTGGCCGTGGCCATCGGAACCGTTCACGGTCTTTATACCAAACGTCCAAAAATCGACTTCCGGCGGCTGGCTGAAATCCGCGACGTGGTGAGCGTACCGCTGGTGCTGCACGGGGCGAGTGATGTGCCGGATGACGATGTTCGCCGCACCATAGAGCTGGGCGTTTGCAAAGTGAACGTGGCAACCGAGCTAAAAATTGCGTTCTCTGGTGCCGTTAAGGCCTGGTTTGCCGAGAACCCGCAGGGCAACGATCCGCGTTTCTACATGCGGGTTGGCATGGATGCCATGAAAGACGTGGTCAGAAGCAAAATCACCGTGTGCGGCTCGGCGAACCGATTGCTGCTCCCGGCGGAAGCCTGATCTCATCGCATAGAACATCAATAACTCAAAAATAACTATAAGCCTCGCAAATATGAAGGCGCGTCCTTAAGCCAGACAGCGCCTTCCATTACGATAAATAATTCCGAGGAGTCCCTACATGACACAGGAAAAGTCGTTTAAATCGAAAGCGTGGGAGTTTTTTCAGAGCCTGGGAAAGACCTTTATGTTCCCGGTCTCCCTTCTGGCCTTTATGGGGTTATTGCTGGGTATCGGTAGTTCTGTTACCAGCCCCTCCACCCTCAAAAGTTTCCCCTTTCTGGGCGGCGAATTAACTCAGCTCACCTTTGGCTTTATTGCCATGGTTGGCGGCTTCGCCTTTACCTATCTTCCCCTCATGTTTGCCATGGCGATCCCAATGGGGCTGGCCAGACGCAACAAAGCAGTGGGCGCTTTTGCCGGGTTTGTTGGCTATATGCTGATGAACATGAGCATCAATTATTACCTGATTGCGACCCACCAGCTTGCCGATGCCGCCTCCATGAGACAAGTCGGGCAATCGATGGTGCTGGGCATTCAAACCCTGGAGATGGGTGTGCTGGGCGGTATCGTGGTTGGGGTCATAACCTTTTTCCTGCACGAACGTTTTCAGGACACCGTTTTACACGACGCGTTCGCCTTCTTTAGCGGCATTCGTTTTGTGCCGATTATCACCGCCCTCACCCTCTCACTGGTGGGGCTGTTTATTCCCCTGCTGTGGGAGTATGTTGCGCTGGGCATTACCGGGATTGGCCATATTATCCAGAGCACCAGCGTGTTCGGTCCGTTCCTCTACGGCGTAGGGGTACTACTGCTCAAACCCTTTGGCCTGCACCATATTTTGCTGGCGATGGTGCGCTTCACGCCCGCGGGCGGTATTGAGATGGTCAATGGTCATGAAGTCGCCGGGGCGCTGAACATTTTCTACGCCGAACTGAAAGCGGGTCTGCCGTTCAGCCCGCACGTTACCGCGTTCCTGTCGCAGGGCTTTATGCCGACCTTTATCTTCGGCTTACCGGCAGTGGCATACGCCATCTATCGCACGGCCCGCCCGGAAAACCGCCCGGTGATTAAAGGCCTGCTGCTCTCCGGCGTGCTGGTCTCCGTCGTCACCGGGATCTCCGAGCCAATTGAATTCCTGTTCTTGTTTATCGCCCCTGCCCTTTACGCCTTCCATATTGTGATGTCGGGCCTGGCGCTGATGGTCATGGCTCTGCTGGGGGTGACCATCGGCAACACCGACGGCGGCATTCTGGACCTGCTTATCTTCGGGGTCATGCAAGGGATGTCGACCAAATGGTATCTGGTATTCCCGGTAGGCATTGCCTGGTTTGCCCTCTACTTCTTCGTCTTCCGCTGGTACATCCTCAAACACGATATTAAAACGCCGGGCCGTGAAGTGGACACCCAGGGTGCACAGCAGGCCGTCGAGGCCAATACCCGGGCACGCGGAAAATCGAAATACGATCATGGGCTTATCCTGCGTGCGCTCGGCGGTAAAGAGAACATCGAGTCGCTTGATAATTGCATTACCCGGCTGCGTCTGGTGGTGAAAGACATGAGTCTGATCGACCAGCAGGCGTTAAAAGAGGCCGGTGCATTGTCGGTTGTGGTGCTGGATGCCCACAGCGTCCAGGTGATCATCGGCCCGCAGGTGCAAAGCGTAAAAACCGGCATTGAAGCCTTAATTTAACAGGGGGTTGTGGTGTTTAATTTTGACGAAATCATTGAGCGTAAAAGCGACCGGTGTCGAAAATGGGATCACGCCTTTGTCCGCTCGCGCTTTGGTGATGTGCCTGAAGGTTTTATCCCGCTGTGGATTGCCGATATGGATTTCACCTCCCCACCTGCCGTGACAGAAGGTTTCCAGCGCATCGTGGAGCATGGCACCTTCGGCTACACCTGGTGCTTTGACGAATTTTACGATGCGGTTATCGCCTTCCAGCGCGAACGTCATCAGGTTGACGTCGATAAATCGTGGATCACGCTGACGTACGGTACTGTCTCCACGCTGCATTATACGGTTCAGGCGTTTTGTAAACCTGGCGACACGGTGATGATGAACACACCGGTGTACGATCCGTTTGCCATGGCCGCCCAGCGTCAGGGGGTAGCGATACTGGCAAACCCACTGTGCGTGAGGGAAAATCGCTACCAGCTTGATTTTAATCTGGTGGAAGAACAGCTCAGAACGCACCGTCCAAAACTGTGGTTCTTCTGCTCGCCGCATAACCCTTCCGGCAGGATCTGGCACGCCGATGAGATACGCCAGGTGTCAGACCTCTGTCAACGCTACGGCACCCTTCTGGTGGTTGATGAGGTCCACGCCGAACATATTCTGGACGGTCATTTCGTCAGCTGTCTGGCATCCGGCTGCGCGGCGCAGGACAATCTGATCCTGCTGACCTCCCCGAATAAAGCGTTCAACCTTGGCGGGCTGAAAACCTCCTACGCCATCATTCCGGATGCCACCCTGCGCCAGCGCTTTCGCCACCAGCTTGAGAAGAACGCCATCACCTCACCCAATATATTCGGGATATGGGGAATTATTCTTGCCTACCAGCATGGTTTGCCGTGGCTCGACGCGCTGAACGGCTATCTGCGCCGTAACGCTTGCTATCTGGCAGAGGCCATCCATACCCACTTCCCGGCCTGGAAAATGATGAACCCGGAATCATCGTATCTGGCCTGGGTTGACGTCAGCGCAGATGAACGTAGCGCCACTGAATTGACCCGACATTTCGCCCATCAGGCTGGCGTCGTCCTCGAAGATGGCAGCCACTACGTCCAAAACGGCGAACACTACCTGCGCATTAATTTCGGCACCCAGCGCTACTGGCTGGAGCAGTCCATCACCCGAATGCTGAAGCATTACTAATAAGGATCTTACCCTGATGAAAAAAGTGCTCACACTCTCGATGCTTGCCTTGTGTGTTTCTCATGGCGCGGCGGCAGCGCAATACGCGCTTGATAACGACTCCATTGCCCTCTCGTTTGATGACGCCAGTTCAACGGTGGTAGTGAAAGACAAAACGGCTAACCATCCGCTCACGCCGCAGGAGCTGTTCTTTCTGACCCTGCCGGATGAGACCAAAATTCACACCGCAGATTTTACAATTAAGCATGTAGAAAAACAGGACAACGCGATTGTCATTGATTTCACCCGTCCGGATTTTAACGTGACGGTGAAGCTGAATCTGGTGAAGGGAAAATATGCCAGTATTGATTACACCATTGCGGCCGTCGGCCAGCCGCGAGAGGTGGCGAAAATCACCTTCTTCCCGACGAAAAAACAGTCTCAGGCACCGTACGTTGATGGCGCCATCAACAGCTCGCCCATTATTGCTGATTCGTTCTTTATCCTGCCGGATAAGCCAATCGTTAATACGTATGCCTATGAAGCGACGACCAATCTGAACGTGGAGCTGAAAACGCCGGTTCAGCCTGACGCACCGGTCAGCTTTACCACCTACTTTGGCACGTTCCCGGAAACCAGCCAGCTGCGCCGTAGCGTAAACCAGTTTATCGACGCCGTGCGCCCACGGGCGTACAAACCCTATCTGCACTACAACAGCTGGATGGATATCGGCTTCTTTAACCCCTACACCGAACAGGATGTGCTGGGGCGGATGGATGAGTGGAATAAAGAATTTATCACCGGACGCGGCGTGGCGCTGGATGCGTTCCTGCTGGACGATGGCTGGGACGATCGTACCGGACGCTGGCTGTTTGGCCCGGCCTTCAGCCACGGCTTTGGTAAGGTCAGGGAAAAAGCGGACAGTCTGCACAGCTCCGTCGGGCTGTGGCTCTCACCGTGGGGAGGTTATAATAAGCCGCGCGATATTCGCGTCTCCCACGCCAAAGAGTACGGCTTCGAAACGGTAGACGGGAAGCTGGCTCTCTCGGGACCGCGCTACTTCAAAAACTTCAATGAGCAGATCATCAAGCTGATTAAAAACGAACATATCACCTCGTTTAAGCTCGACGGGATGGGCAATGCCAACTCGCATATTACTGGCAGCCAGTTCGCGTCCGATTTTGATGCGTCTATCGCCCTGCTGCATAACATGCGCAGCGCAAACCCCAATCTGTTTATCAACCTGACAACCGGTACCGACGCCAGCCCGTCCTGGCTGTTCTATGCCGACTCCATCTGGCGTCAGGGGGATGACATCAACCTTTACGGCCCCGGCACGCCGGTACAGCAGTGGATGACCTACCGCGATGCTGAAACATACCGCTCTATTGTGCGTAAAGGCCCACTGTTCCCGCTGAACTCGCTGATGTACCACGGGATAGTCAGCGCGGAAAATGCCTATTACGGACTGGAGAAGGTGCAAACGGACAGCGATTTTGCCGATCAGGTCTGGAGCTACTTCGCCACAGGGACGCAACTGCAGGAGTTATATATCACGCCATCAATGCTGAATAAGACGAAATGGGACACCCTGGCGCAGGCAGCAAAATGGGCGCGAAATAACGCCAGCGTGCTGGTGGATACGCATTGGATCGGTGGCGACCCGACGGCGCTTGAGGTTTACGGGTGGGCCTCCTGGAGCAAAGACAAAGCCATTCTGGGCTTGCGAAACCCGTCGGATAAACCGCAAAGCTATTATCTGGATTTGGCAAAAGACTTTGAAATCCCGACAGGGGACATGGCGCAGTTCAGTCTGAACGCCGTGTACGGCAGTAACACAACCGTACCAGGAGAGTATCAAAAGGCCGTGGTGATTACGCTGCAGCCGCTGGAAACGCTGGTGTACGAGGCCATTCCCGCGAAGTAAAATTAACTGGCCCGGCGTGATTGCCGGGCCGATATATTACCCCTGCTGCTCCAGCGCATATTTATACAGTGCGTTTTTCTTCACGCCGTGGATCTCTGCCGCCAGCGCAGCCGCTTTCTTGAGCGGCAGTTCAGCCTGCAGCAGCGCAAGTGTACGAAGCGCATCGGCAGGCAATGCGTCCTCCTGCGCCTTATGTCCTTCGACAATCAGCACCATCTCGCCCTTGCGGCGGTTTTCGTCTTCCTTCACCCACGCCAGCAGTTCTCCTACCGGTGCGCCGTGAATGGTTTCCCAGGTTTTGGTCAGCTCGCGTGCCAGCACCACGTAGCGGGCTTCCCCCCAGACGGTCACCATATCTTCCAGGCTTTCCAGCAGGCGATGCGTAGATTCGTAGAAAATCAGGGTGCGCGGTTCAGCTTCCAGCGCTTTTAACACGTCGCGGCGGCCTTTGGATTTGGCAGGCAGGAAACCTTCATAGCAGAAGCGGTCGGAAGGCAGACCCGCAGCGCTCAGCGCCGCGATAGCCGCACATGGGCCAGGCAGCGGCACCACGCGGATCCCGGCTTCACGGCAGGTACGCACCAGATGGTAGCCGGGGTCGTTAATCAGCGGCGTACCCGCATCGGAGACCAGGGCAATGTTCTGCCCCTCTTTCAGCTTCGCCACCAGCGTTTCGGCTTTTTGTTGCTCATTGTGATCGTGTAACGCGAACAAACGCGCGCTAATGGCGAAGTGCTGGAGCAGTAATCCTGTGTGTCGGGTATCTTCAGCGGCAATTAAATCAACAGCCTGCAATACGGTAAGCGCACGTTGGGTAATATCAGATAAATTCCCGATAGGAGTAGGTACAATATAGAGCTGGCCTTGAGAATTATCTGCCGTTTCGTGTTGTTTCATTGTTTCGTCCGTATTGCCGATTTAATATTGAGCATTGCGTAAAAAAATCACTGGATACAGTATGGTACCGTTAACGTTTCTTCGAAAAAAAGCCACGCGCAGCGTGCCGCTCCTGCTGGCAGCCCTGATCTTTGCAGGCTGTGGCACCCAGGCACCCGACCAGAGCACCGCCCATTTGCAGGGTTCTGCTCAGGCTGACTCTGGCTTTTATCTGCAACAAATGTCGCAGAGCTCAAATGATACCAAGACCAACTGGCAATTACTCGCCATTCGTGCACTGCTGAAAGAGGGTAAAACCCAGCAGGCTGCCGAATTGTTCAACCAGTTGCCAAAAGATCTGAATGATGTTCAGCGTCGTGAGCAGAGCCTGCTCTCTGCCGAGCTGAAAGTCGCGCTGAAAGATTACGATGCCGCGAAAAAGATCCTCGGGGATATCGACGTGAGCGCACTGGACAAAAATCAGCAGGCTCGCTTCTGGCAGGCGGGCATTACCGCTGAACAGGGCCGCCCTTCCCTGACGCTGCTCCGTGCGCTGATCGCCCAGGAGCCTCTGCTCGGCGGAGCTGATAAGCAGAAAAATATCGATGCCACGTGGCAGGCGCTGGCCTCTATGACGCAGGAACAGGCGCGTGCACTGGTGATCAATGCAGATGAAAACGTCCTGCAGGGCTGGCTGGATCTGCAGCAGATGTGGTTTAACAACCGCAACGATCCGAAGATGCTGAAAGCCGGTATCACTGACTGGCAGACCCGCTACCCGCAGAATCCGGGCGCGAAAATGCTGCCGACGCAGCTGGTAAACGTGCAGAACTTTAAGCCGGCCTCGACCAGCAAGATTGCACTCCTTCTGCCCTTAAACGGTCAGGCGGCGGTATTCGGTCGCACTATTCAACAAGGTTTTGAAGCCGCGAAAAACGGCACGACGCCAGTGACGGGCAGCGCAGTGCCGACCCAGGCGGCACAGGCGGCAAACGTGAATGACGTGGTTAGCCCTTCCGCCGCTGAAACCAGTGACCTGACCACCGCGCAGACGCCAGCACAGGGGACGATGCAGAACCCGGTAACGGCCCCTACGACGGCAACGCCAGCGCCGGCTGAAACGCAAGCAGCTCCGGCGACTGACACCGCTTCTGAACAACCTCAACCGCAGAACGTTCAGCCTGCACCGCCCGCCACGCCGGCTGAGACTCAAGCAGCCCCGGCGGCTGACACCGCGTCTGAACAACCTCAACCACAGAACGTTCAGCCTGCCCAGCCCGCAGAACAAACGGCACAACCTGTCGCGCAAACACCGTCGGTGGCCACCACCAGCGCGAACCCGGGGGCTGAGCTGAAAATCTACGACACCAGTTCGAAGCCGCTTGACCAGGTACTGGCGCAGGTTCAACAGGATGGTGCGAGCATCGTTGTCGGCCCGCTGCTGAAAAACAATGTCGAAGAGTTGATGAAGAGCAATACCACGCTGAACGTGCTGGCACTCAACCAGCCAGAGCAGGTTCAGAACCGTGCCAATATTTGCTACTTCGCGCTGTCGCCGGAAGATGAAGCCCGCGATGCGGCGCGTCATATTCACGAGCAGGGTAAACAGGCTCCGCTGTTGCTCATCCCACGCAGTACGCTGGGGGATCGCGTTGCTAATGCTTTTGCCGATGAGTGGCAGAAGTTGGGCGGCGGCATTGTGCTGCAGCAGAAATTCGGCTCCGCGTCTGAACTGCGCGCGGGCGTCAATGGTGGAGCGGGCATTGCCCTCAACGGCAGCCCGGTCAGCGCAAGCCTGCCGCAGCAGCAGAGTGTGACCATTGGCGGTCTGTCGATCCCTGCGCCACCCACTGACGCGCAGATCAGCGGTGGCGGTAAAGTGGATGCAGCGTATATCGTTGCCACCCCGCAGGAAATCGCCTTCATCAAACCGATGATTGCAATGCGTAACGGCAGCCAGAGCGGCGCAACGCTGTACGCCAGTTCACGCAGCGCGCAAGGTACCGCCGGCCCGGATTTCCGTCTGGAGATGGACGGCCTGCAGTACAGCGAAATTCCCATGCTCGCAGGCAGCAACCCGGCACTGATGCAGCAGGCGCTGAGCACCGTCCGCAACGACTACTCTCTGGCACGTCTGTATGCCATGGGTGTCGATGCCTGGGCGCTGGCGAACCACTTTACCCAGATGCGTCAGGTGCCGGGCTTTGAGCTTAACGGCAATACCGGCGATCTGACGGCCACTCAGGATTGTGTGATTAACAGGAAGTTATCATGGCTCAAATACCAGCAGGGGCAAATCGTCCCGGCCAGTTAAGCCGTAAAGAGACCGGTGACGCGTGGGAATTAAAAGCGCGTCGCTGGCTTGAAGGCAAAGGACTGCACTTTATCGCCGCTAACGTTCGCGGACGTGGCGGCGAAATCGACCTCATCATGAAAGACGGTGAGGTCATCGTGTTTGTAGAAGTTCGCTACCGACAGTCTTCCCGTTTTGGCGGCGCTGCCGCCAGCGTGACGCTCGCCAAACAACATAAATTATTACAGACTGCCCACTTGTGGCTTGCCCGCCATAATGGGAGTTTTGATACTGTGGATTGCCGGTTCGATGTGGTAGCCTTCACCGGCAATGCGATCGAATGGCTGAAAAACGCTTTTGGCGAAGACGCATAATTAAGATTTAAAAGGGATAACGTGCTCGAAAGAATTAAAGTGTGCTTCACTGAAAGCATCCAGACTCAGATTGCAGCGGCGGAAGCCCTTCCGGACGCTATCTCTCGTGCCGCCATGACGCTGGTGCAATCCCTGCTCAACGGCAACAAAATCCTCTGTTGTGGCAATGGCACTTCAGCCGCCAACGCACAGCATTTTGCTGCCAGCATGATCAATCGTTTTGAAACAGAACGACCGAGTTTACCCGCCATTGCACTTAATACCGATAATGTGGTCTTAACAGCGATTGCTAACGATCGTCTGCATGATGAGATTTACGCAAAGCAGGTGCGAGCCCTGGGTCATGCCGGAGATGTTCTGCTGGCAATCTCCACGCGCGGCAACAGCCGGGACATTGTCAAAGCCGTTGAAGCCGCCGTCACCCGCGACATGACTATCGTTGCCTTAACAGGCTATGACGGTGGTGAGCTGGCGGGTTTGCTTGGGCCGCAGGATGTGGAAATCCGCATTCCCTCTCACCGTAGCGCGCGCATTCAGGAGATGCATATGCTCACGGTGAACTGCTTATGCGATTTGATCGATAACACGCTTTTCCCTCACCAGGATGATTAAGGAGTTCTTATGAAGGCTTTATCGACCCTCGCAGTCCTTATGTCTGCATTACTGCTTCAGGGATGTATCGCTGCGGCTGTCGTGGGTACCGCCGCGGTTGGTACTAAAGCGGCAACCGACCCGCGTTCCGTAGGGACACAGGTCGATGACGGTACGCTGGAGCTGCGCGTCAACAGTGCGCTGTCGAAAGACGAACAAATCAAGAAAGAAGCGCGTATCAACGTCACGGCCTATCAGGGCAAAGTGTTGCTGACGGGCCAGTCGCCGAATACCGAACTCTCCAGCCGCGCAAAACAGATCGCAATGGGCGTTGAGGGCACCACGGAAGTCTTCAATGAAATCCGTCAGGGGCAGCCAATCAGCCTGGGTACCGCGTCGTCTGATACCTGGATCACCACCAAAGTACGCTCCCAGCTGCTGGGCTCGGACCAGGTGAAATCCTCAAACGTAAAAGTGACAACGGAAAACGGCGAAGTGTTCCTGCTGGGTCTGGTCACCGACCGTGAAGGGAAAGCGGCGGCCGATATCGCCAGCCGAGTGAGCGGCGTGAAACACGTCACCACCGCCTTCACCTACATCAAGTAACCAGAACGTCTGACAGAAAGCCCGGTAAGCGGTAACGCTACCGGGCTTTTTTTATACCAGTGCAATACTTCCTACCATCACCCCGCTCAGCGCCACCAGCCCCGCGGTCAGCCACAGCGCTTTCGCCGGGAATGACTTACGCAACATGACAAGCGACGGCAGGCTGATTGCAGGCAGGGTAATCAGCAGCGCCAGTGCAGGCGCGGTGCCCATCCCGGCCAGCATCATGGTCTGAACAATGGGAATTTCAGCGGCCGTTGGGATCACGAACAGGCAACCGGCAACGGCCATTGCAACGACCCACAGCAGCGTGTTGTCGATAGCCCCGTCCGCATGCGGGAACAGCCAGACGCGCGCCGCGCCCAGCACCAGAACCGCCAGGATATAGACCGGGATGGTGCTCCAGAAAAGTTGCCACAGCGCCCTGCCCCAGCGCGCGAAGAAGCCGCCCTGTGGTTCACTGATATCCACATCAACTGACGCAGGTGCTACGGTTTTGTCTTTCACCAGATGTTGCACCAGGGTCGCCACGACCAGCACCGTCAGCAGCCCGGCCACCAGACGAATAAAGGCGAAATGCCAGCCCAGCACAAAGCCCATAAACACCAGCGTCGCCGGGTTTAACAACGGGTTCCCCATCCAGAAAGCAAGCGCACCGCCCATTGAGACGCGCTGACGACGCATCCCGGCGGCCACAGGCGCCGCACAGCACGAGCACATCATGCCCGGCAGGGAGAAAATCGTCCCCAGCAGCGTACCCTGAAAGCGGGGCTGACCGAGGGTTTTCACCAGCCAGTGACGCGGGATAAGCACCTGAATCAGCGAGCCCAGCAGGACGCCCAGTACCGCGGCTTTCCAGACGGCAAGGAAATAGACCATGGCGTAATCCCACGCCGCCTGAAGCGGGCTGGAATCAGCCTGAGCGAGAATAGATTTTCCGATACTGTGCGTTTCGGCGGCCGTGAAGGCTTTACCGTAGTACGGCTGCCATTTCACATACCAGAGGCCGATGATGACCACGAGAAAGAAGAGCGCGGGCTTCCACCATTGAACAGGTGAAGCCGCCTGAGATGAAGACTGACCAGTCATAGCATTCCCCGGAGAGTAGTAGGTTATTAGCCGGGGGAGTTTACGCCTCGCCCTGTGCGATTTCACGCAGTTTTGCCGATGGGATGATATTCACGCCCTCCTGCGATGGCGAGAGCCCTTCTTTTAGCATCGCCCGCGCCACGTCTGCTGCCTCAATGGATTTCCAGTTACCCGGCAGGATGCGGAACAGAGGCGCGAAAAACGATTCGTTAAAACGGCGTTCATCCCGATGCCCGAGCAGCATGGAGGGGCGAACAATGGTCAGTTGCTCCCACTTCTGGGCAATCAGCGCCTCTTCCATTTTGCCCTTCACCTTGTTGTAGAAAAAAGGTGACCCGGCATTGGCACCGAGCGAACTGATCACCACAAAATGTGTGGCCCCCAGCTTTTTAGCCGTCAGCGCCGTATCGACCACCAGCGTGTAGTCCGCATGCACAAACGCCTCTTTACTGCCCGCTTCACGCAGCGTTGTACCGAGGCAGCAAAAGGCGATATCAACAGGATCCTGTACCTGCGCCAGTGCGTCGGTAAGCTGCGGGTCGTGGGGGTTAAAGACGCCGGAGATATCCGCGAGAGGCCGACGCGTCGGGGCGGCAATATAGTTAACCCGGTGCTCCTGAAGCAGCAGCCGCAGCAGATGTCCGCCCACCAGCCCGGTCGCGCCGGTAATCAGTACCTGACTCATCTCATCTCCCCTTTACAGAATTGTCCGTTTGCGAACTCAGCGTCGTCGACCACACTTAGAAGTCTGTTACAGGTAAGTATTTACCACAAGCGGAGAAAAATCTGTCTGAAGCCAAAACAACGGAGGAAGCATGGGCAAGAAAATCGCAGTCTTGATCACCGACGAGTTTGAAGATTCAGAATTCACCTCGCCAGCCGAGGCATTTCGCAAGGCAGGACATGAGGTCATCACCATTGAGAAAGAGGCGGGTAAAACGGTGAAAGGCCATAAGGGCGAAGCCAGCGTGACCATCGATGAAACCATCGATAACGTCAGCCCGTCAGATTTCGATGCCCTGCTGTTACCCGGCGGTCATTCACCGGATTCCCTGCGTGGGGATGAACGGTTCGTGACCTTCACGCGAGACTTTGTCTCGACGGGCAAACCGGTCTTTGCCATCTGCCACGGTCCGCAGCTGCTCATCAGCGCAGATGTCGTGCGCGGGCGTAAACTCACGGCCGTGAAACCGATCGTTATCGATCTGAAAAATGCGGGGGCTGAGTTTTACGATCAGGAGGTTGTGAACGACAAAGACCAGCTGATCACCAGCAGGACCCCGGACGATCTGCCCGCGTTTAACCGTGAAGCGCTACGCCTGCTCGGCGCGTAGCCAGTGAAGCTTTGTGCCAAAGCCCAGGGTGTTGTCGGTAAATTTCAGCTCATCAAGGCGGATTTCCCACACCGGAGCTTTTAGCGCAATGGCAACCGGAAAGCGGCGCGTGTAGCGTTTTCGCTGCGCGTCGCTCTCTTCTCCGTCCAGGCGGCGGATCTCCCCTTTAAACTGCAGGCCACGAATCAGCGCGACCGTTTTAGGCTGGCCGTTCACCGTGCCCGCCACCTTCGCCTGCGGACCCGACATTTGCGCATGACGGGTTTTATCCTCGCTCAGAACATAAAAGGCGACGCGCTCTGGATCGTAGTAATAAAACGCGTTTGCACACCACATTTCACCTTCGTCATACACGCACCAGGTGACGACATGCTGTTTTGCCAGCCAGCGGTTAATGGTGGTCAGAGTTTCCATTTTCGCTCTCTCTCATGCTAAGGTGCGTTCACCTTAACATACTGAATCTGTTTACCGTGTGCTGGTTTCTCTATCTTGTTCGTACCGCCGATAACGCCCTGTACACCGGGATCACTACCGATGTGGCGCGGCGTTTTCTGCAACATCAAACGGGGAAAGGTGCCAAAGCGCTGCGGGGGAAAGGGGAATTACAGCTCGCCTTTTCAGCGCCCGTTGGCGACAGATCGCTGGCGCTCAGAATGGAATACCGCATTAAGCAACTGACGAAGCGTCAGAAAGAGCGCCTCGTCACCGGAGACGGCTCCTTTGAGGCGCTTCGCGAGAGCCTGATTAAAAGCGATTGAAATGGTCGTGGTACTCAACCAGACCGTTCACGCCATTAAGCGCGTCATCCGCCAGACGGTGCACCTGGAAGGCGGATTCCGTTCCCGGCCAGCGGCAGCGGAGATCGTAATGCGCTGCCGGTTCAAAGCCTAAACGGCCATAGAACGTAGCATCCCCCAACGTCACCACGGCGGCATAGCCAAATTCGTTGAGCGAGTCCAGCCCTTCGTAAACCAGCTGGCGCGCCAGCCCCTGGCCGCGGTAGTGCTCATCAACCGCCAGCGGTGCCATTCCTACCCACTGTAGCTCTTCGCCCTGAACGGTAACCGGGCTGAAGGCAACGTAGCCCACCACCTGACCTTCGTCATCGGTGGCAACCAGCCCCAGCGTAATCAGGCCGTCTTCGCGGAGATCGTGGACCAGTTGCGCTTCGTCATCCCGCGCAAAAGAGCGGCGTAACAACGCATCGATTCCCGGTGCATCAATCCCAATTTCGACTCGAATCAGCATGGCTCACCTACTGAAGTGTGTTTACTTTCCGGCGGGGTTTTCAGCCCCGCCTCAACGAAATCTGCCATTTGCATCAACATCACACGCAGCGCTTTCGGCATCTGCTCCAGCTCAATGGCATCCATTAAATTCTTTACGTACAGACCAAGTTCCGTATCGCCTTCGATAACCAGTCGGCGCTGGAAGAAGAGTGTGTCCGGATCCTGCTTACGCGCGGCGATCATCAGCAGATCGCTGGCGCTGGCGCTAAAGCTCACATCCGCCTCGGCGGACTCACGGACGATCAGTTGGTCATTCTCAACAGAGGTAAACCAGCGCAGCCCGATATCGTGGACGTCAATGCTTAACCAGCGCCCTTCCAGGAACGCCAGCTCACCGTCCTGCAGTGCCTGGCGGAATTGCCAGCTCAGCACCTGCTCCAGCACCTGGCGTTTAAGCGCGAACGGGGTCAGTTTTACCGGCACGCTCAGCATTGATGGACCAAATTGTACGAGACGTGAACGCAGTTTATCCAGCACGAGCTTTACTCCCTGATAGCTATAGTCCTGCTATTTTGCCATATCCGAAGCACAACATAGCGGCGTAAATCAACAAACTGTCGTCAGGTGTACCTCATTATTGGTGCCATCAATACGCCATTAGCTGCCTTAAATCAAAAATTGTCGCGTATGGGTTAATTAAAATCCCAGCTCGTTAACAAATTTGCGATCGACTACTTCAGGATAAATTATGGAGCTGCTCTGCCCAGCCGGAAATCTTCCGGCGCTTAAGGCGGCCATCGAAAATGGGGCCGATGCGGTCTATATCGGGCTGAAAGATGATACCAACGCCCGCCATTTTGCTGGCCTCAACTTTACGGAGAAAAAGCTTCAGGAAGCCGTTACCTTCGTCCACCAGCACCGCCGCAAACTGCATATCGCCATCAATACCTTCGCCCATCCTGATGGCTACGCCCGTTGGCAACGCGCGGTGGATATGGCAGCACAGCTGGGCGCCGATGCGCTGATCCTCGCCGACCTCGCTATGCTTGAGTATGCGGCAGAACGCTATCCCCATATTGAGCGTCACGTCTCCGTTCAGGCATCTGCCACTAACGAAGAGGCGGTGCGTTTTTATCATCGTCACTTTGATGTTGCCCGCGTGGTGCTGCCACGCGTGCTCTCTATTCATCAGGTTAAGCAACTCGCGCGCGTCACGCCAGTACCACTGGAAGTTTTTGCCTTTGGCAGCCTGTGTATCATGGCCGAAGGCCGTTGCTATCTCTCTTCCTATTTAACCGGCGAATCCCCCAATACCGTTGGGGCCTGCTCGCCCGCCCGCTTTGTTCGCTGGCAACAAACGCCGCAGGGGCTGGAATCGCGCCTGAACGACGTGCTGATTGACCGCTATCAGGATGGCGAAAATGCCGGTTACCCGACGCTGTGCAAAGGCCGCTATCTGGTAGACGGCGAGCGTTACCACGCGCTGGAAGAGCCAACCAGCCTTAATACGCTGGAACTGCTGCCAGAACTGCTGGCCGCCAATATCGCCTCGGTGAAAATTGAGGGCCGCCAGCGCAGCCCGGCGTACGTAAGCCAGGTGGCGAAAGTCTGGCGCCAGGCTATCGATCGCTGCATGGCAGACCCGCAGAACTACGCACCGCAACCGGCGTGGATGGAGACACTCGGTGCGATGTCCGAGGGTACACAAACCACGCTTGGCGCGTATCACCGTAAATGGCAGTGAGATAATCATGAAATATTCATTAGGGCCGGTGCTCTACTACTGGCCAAAAGAGACGCTGGAAGATTTTTACCACCAGGCCGCAACCAGCAGCGCAGATGTGATTTACCTCGGTGAAGCGGTATGCAGCAAGCGCCGCGCCACCAAAGCGGGCGACTGGCTGGATATGGCGAAAAGCCTCGCCGGAAGCGGTAAACAGGTGGTGCTCTCAACGCTCGCCCTCGTCCAGGCCTCCTCCGAACTGGGTGAACTCAAACGCTACGTAGAGAACGGTGAATTCCTGCTGGAAGCCAGCGATCTGGGCGTAGTGAACATGTGCGCCGAACGCAGGCTGCCGTTTGTCGCAGGCCATGCGCTGAACTGCTATAACGCCGTGACGCTGCGCCTGCTGCTTAAACAGGGGATGACGCGCTGGTGCATGCCGGTCGAACTCTCGCGCGACTGGCTGGCTAACCTGCTCAACCAGTGCGAAACGCTGGGCATTCGCAATCAGTTTGAGGTGGAAGTACTGAGCTATGGTCATCTGCCGCTGGCCTATTCTGCCCGCTGCTTCACCGCCCGCTCTGAAGACCGTCCGAAAGACGAGTGTGAAACCTGCTGCATCAAGTACCCGAACGGGCGCAGCATGCTGTCGCAGGAAAATCAGCAGGTGTTCGTCCTGAACGGTATCCAGACCATGAGCGGCTATGTGTATAACCTCGGCAATGAACTGGCGTCGATGAACGGTCTGGTCGACATGGTGCGCCTGTCACCGATGGATACGGGCGTATTCGCCATGCTGGATGCCTTCCGCGCCAATGAAAACGGTGACGCTCCGCTGCCGTTAACCGCTAACAGCGACTGTAACGGCTACTGGAAACGCCTCCCCGGGCTGGTGCTACAGGGCTGAAGAAGAAATGTAAAAGCTCACTTTGTTAACAACGGTTATTAAATTTTAATGCACTATTAAAAGATTCACCGTCGACAAAGTGAGCTGTTATGACTGATAAAACCATTCCGTTTTCGGTGCTGGATCTGGCGCCGATCCCTCAAGGGTCCTCAGCACGAGAAGCCTTTACCCACTCTCTCGATCTCGCTCGCCTGGCAGAAAAACGCGGTTATCACCGTTACTGGCTGGCTGAGCACCACAATATGGTTGGTATCGCCAGTGCCGCGACCTCCGTGCTGATTGGTTACCTGGCGGCGAACACCACCACGCTGCATCTTGGCTCCGGTGGCGTGATGTTGCCGAACCATGCCCCGCTGGTGATTGCCGAGCAGTTTGGTACGCTGAATACCCTCTATCCTGGCCGTATCGACCTGGGTCTTGGCCGTGCGCCGGGCAGCGACCAGCCGACCATGCGCGCCCTGCGTCGCCATATGAGCGGCGACATCGATAACTTCCCGCGCGATGTGGCTGAACTGGTGGACTGGTTTGACGCGCGTGACCCTAACCCGCACGTGCGCCCGGTGCCAGGCTACGGTGAGAAGATACCGGTGTGGCTGCTGGGCTCCAGCCTATACAGCGCGCAGCTTGCCGCGCAGCTGGGGCTGCCGTTCGCCTTTGCCTCACACTTCGCGCCAGATATGCTCCACCAGGCGCTTCACCTCTATCGCACAAACTTCAAACCTTCAGAGCGTCTGGAAAAACCGTATGCGATGGTGTGCATCAACATCGTTGCCGCCGACAGCAATCGCGATGCGGAATTCCTGTTCACCTCCATGCAACAGGCTTTTGTGAAGCTGCGTCGCGGTGAGACCGGCCAGCTGCCGCCGCCGGTGGAGAATATGCATCAGCTGTGGTCGGCATCCGAACAGTATGGCGTTCAGCAGGCGCTGAGCATGTCGCTGGTGGGGGATAAGGCAAAAGTGCGTCACGGGCTGGAGGCGGTGCTGCGTGAGACACAGGCGGATGAAATTATGGTTAACGGCCAGATTTTCGATCATCAGGCACGCTTGCATTCGTTTGACCTGGCGATGCAGGTGAAAGAGGAAGTGTCAGGTTAGCGCGGTTTGTTACCCTCTTCCGTCGGGAGAGGGTAACAGGTGATGTTACTGATACACCGGCAGCAGGTTAAAACTCGACAGGACATGCACCAGCGCGTTGCCAATACCGAACACCAGAATCAGCGCAATCATCGGCTTTCCGCCCCAGACGCGGAATTTCGGGCTGCCGAAGCGTTTACGTGATTTGCGTGCCAGCAGCGCAGGCACAATCGCCGCCCAGATGGTCGCCGCCAGCCCGGCATAGCCGATGGCATAGAGGAAACCATTCGGCCACAGCAGACCGCCAACAATCGGTGGCAGGAAAGTCAGCAGCGCGGTTTTAAAGCGCCCCATAGCAGAATCATCAAAACCAAACAGATCGGCCAGGTAGTCAAACAGGCCCAGCGTCACGCCGAGGAAAGAGCTCGCGACGGCAAAGTTAGAGAACACCACCAGCAACAGATCCAGACTGCGGCTGTTCAGTACGCCGCTCAACGCCTGTACCAGCACATCAATGTTACCGCCCTTCTGCGCAATGCCGATAAATTCAGGACGCGGGATATTGCCCATCGTCCCCAGCAGCCAAATCACGTACAGCGCCAGTGCCAGCAGCGTGCCGTAGATCAGGCACTTCACAATCGTGCGTGGATCTTTACCGTAATACTTCATCAGGCTCGGCACATTACCGTGGTAACCAAATGATGCCAGACAGAACGGCAGGGTCATCAGCAGGTACGGCGTGTAAGCGGTATTCGTCTCCGCCACGTTGAACAGCGTGGCCGGCGTAACGTGCCCAAGCAGGCTGCCGAAGGTCAGGAAGAAGGTGATCACCTTCGCGCCCAGCACAATCGCCGTCATGCGACTCACCGCTTTGGTGCTCATCCAGACGATAAACGCGACGCCCAGCGCGAAGCACAAGCCCGCCACTCTTGCCGGCACGTTCAGCGACAACTCCGAGAATGTGTGATGCAGAATGGAGCCGCTCGCTGAGATGTACGCGTAAGTCAGGATGTAGAGCACAAAGGCAATGGAGAGGCCGTTTATCAGGTTCCAGCCTTTGCCTAACAGGTCTTTAGTGATGGTGTCGAAGCTGGAGCCAATGCGGTAGTTCAGGTTGGCTTCGAGGATCATCAGCCCGGAATGAAGCATACAGAACCAGGTAAACACCAGTGCCGCCAGCGACCAGAAGAACCACGCACCGGACATAACCACAGGCAGGGAGAACATCCCGGCACCAATGATGGTTCCGCCGATGATCACCACGCCGCCAAGCAGCGAAGGTGACGTTTGGGTGGTGGTAAGTGTCGCCATACAGCCTTTTCTCCAGTCAATAATGCGGTTATGCATGTTAATGTGCAGCACTGTACCAGTACAAGAGTACAAAAGGAATAAAAAAAGCCCCGACAGTGTTTATCGGGGCTGTATAGATTACTTTACGTCAGAAACGAAAGGCTTACGCGTCACCGAAACGACGACGAGCGGTACCTTCTTCACGACGTGGGCCACGGCTTTCGCGACGCTCGCCAGAGAAACGACGACCTTCGCCTGCGCCAGCGCGGTTGCCTTCGCTACGACCGCCTTCACGACGTTCGCCACCGAAACCACGACCACCGCCACGACGTTCGCCACCACGGTCAGTACGTGGCTGGGCATCGCCCATCAGCTGCATGTTCATCGGCTTGTTCAGGATGCGGGTGCGAGTAAAGTGCTGCAGTACTTCGCCCGGCATGCCTTTTGGCAGCTCGATGGTAGAGTGAGATGCGAACAGCTTGATGTTACCGATGTAACGGCTGCTGATGTCGCCTTCGTTAGCGATCGCGCCAACGATATGACGTACTTCAACACCATCATCACGGCCCACTTCAATGCGGTACAGTTCCATTTCGCCAGCGTCACGACGCTCACGACGTGGACGCTCTTCGCCACTGCGCTCTGGACGGTCAGCACGTGGACCACGATCGTTACGGTCGCCACGACGTTCGAAACGCTCATCACGGTCACGGAACTCACGCTTAGGACGCATCGGTGCATCTGGTGGCACGATCAGGGTACGTTCGCCCTGTGCCATTTTCAGCAGTGCTGCGGCCAGTGTTTCCATATCCAGCTCTTCGCCTTCAGCGGTAGGCTGAATCTGTGCCAGCAGCGCACGATACTGGTCCAGGTCGCTGCTTTCCAGCTGCTGCTGTACTTTCGCGGCGAATTTTTCCAGACGGCGTTTGCCCAGCAGTTCTGCATTTGGCAGTTCCGCTTCTGGAATGGTCAGCTTCATGGTGCGTTCAATGTTACGCAGCAGACGACGCTCGCGGTTCTCAACGAACAGCAGCGCACGACCTGCACGACCCGCACGACCGGTACGACCGATACGGTGAACGTAGGACTCGGAGTCCATTGGAATATCGTAGTTCACAACCAGGCTGATACGCTCAACGTCCAGACCACGTGCTGCCACGTCGGTTGCAATCAGGATATCCAGACGACCATCTTTCAGGCGCTCCAGCGTCTGCTCACGCAGAGCCTGGTTCATGTCACCGTTCAGCGCTGCGCTGTTGTAGCCGCTACGCTCCAGCGCTTCAGCCACTTCCAGGGTCGCGTTTTTGGTACGAACGAAGATAATCGCCGCATCAAAATCTTCCGCTTCCAGGAAACGAACCAGCGCTTCGTTTTTACGCATACCGTATACAGACCAGTAGCTCTGGCTGATGTCCGGGCGAGTGGTCACGCTGGACTGAATGCGCACTTCCTGCGGCTCTTTCATGAAGCGGCGGGTAATGCGACGAATCGCTTCTGGCATGGTTGCAGAGAACAGAGCGGTCTGATGACCTTCCGGGATCTGCGCCATAATCGTTTCTACGTCTTCGATGAAGCCCATACGCAGCATTTCATCTGCTTCATCCAGTACCAGACCGCTCAGTTTAGAGAGGTCAAGAGTACCGCGCTTCAGGTGATCCAGCAGACGGCCCGGCGTACCGACAACAATCTGTGGACCCTGGCGCAGGGCACGTAACTGCACGTCATAACGCTGACCACCGTAAAGGGCCACCACGTTTACGCCGCGCATATGTTTAGAGAAATCAGTCATAGCTTCTGCAACCTGAACAGCCAGTTCACGGGTTGGAGCCAGGACGAGGATCTGCGGTGCACGCAGTTCCGGATCGATGTTGTGCAGCAGCGGCAGCGAGAACGCTGCGGTTTTGCCGCTACCAGTCTGGGCCATGCCCAGCACGTCACGACCAGACAACAGATGTGGGATACATTCTGCCTGGATCGGAGATGGTTTTTCGTAACCCAGATCGGTAAGGGCTTCAAGGATAGGAGCCTTCAGGCCCAGATCTGCAAAAGTGGTTTCGAATTCAGCCATGTAGTACGAGTGCCTCAATGTCAATGGCGGCCAGTCTACTTAGCTCATCGTGAAAATGATTAGCAATTTTCATTGAAAAGTGTGAACCGGCTCAAAGTAGATGTATTGACGAACAACAACGCCCTCACCAGTTAAGGTGATGGCAATCAAAAGATTACGGGCTGATGTTTATGTCGTCAGCTATTGCTGGTCCGATTCTGCCAGGTCGTCTTGCTCCTGGCCCAAGAGCGATAATTCCAACAATGCATAACGGTGCTCAACGAAGTTGTGTACGTTGTTAGCAACCGCTAATTTGAACAGTGCCGTAGCGCTGTCCTTATCCCCCAGACTTAGGTAGTACTTACCTAAATAGAAGTTGGTTTCACTGAGATGCTCAGCGAGCGAGGTGTTATCCGTTGCGTCCGCCTTGAGGCGTTCCATCAGCGTTGCTTCGCTAATGTTGCCCAGGTAGAACTCGACAATGTTCCATCCCCACTGTTCCTTGTCCGATTTATCGAAGCGCTGTTTCAGTGCTTCTTTTGCCTGCTTCTCATCGAGCTTCTGCTCAACGATGTATAACCACAGACTGCGGAAAGGATCATTAGGATCGTCTTGATAAAACGCCAGCAGATCATCTTGCGCTAACTTATCACGACCGCCGTAATACAGGGCGATACCGCGATTCAAGTGCGCGTAGTTGTAAGTTGGATCAAGCTCAAGTACAGAATCAAACGCTTCATAGGCAGCATCAAAATTGCCTGCCTGCGTTAAATAAATGCCTAAGTAATTGAATACTTCAGGCATATCAGGTCGGATTGCCAGCGCTTGTGAGAAATCATTCCGCGCTAATGCCCTCAGACCGAGACTATCATACAACACTCCGCGCTCATATAAAAGCTGTGCGCGTTCGTCATCGGTTAAAGCCCGACTGGCAAGAATTTGTTCCATGCGTGCCAGAATCACTTCCTGCTGCAAAGTCGGTTGCAATGGCACTGCGAGGACTTCGCTCTTACGCCAGGCAGAGTTGCTGCATCCTGCCAGCGTTAAAGCTGTCGCAACGAAACACCAGCGCAAAAAAGGCTTCATTTCCCACTCCCGAAGACAACTATTGGATGAACGTCCTGTCCCCCGGCGGCTTAACAAGGCGTCCTGCCTGATAATAGGCCCTCCGCCGAAGCGGAGGGCAAATGCAACTTACTCGCCTTGCTGTTCTGCTGCCGATGCTTCTGGCGCAGCAGCCGGCTGAGACTGCTCGGTTGCTTCTTTAATGCTCAGACGGATACGGCCCTGGCGGTCAACTTCCAGAACTTTAACCGGGACTTCCTGACCCATCTGCAGGTAATCGGTCACTTTCTCAACGCGCTTGTCAGCGATTTGAGAGATGTGAACCAGACCTTCTTTACCGCCACCGATGGCAACGAACGCGCCAAAGTCAACGATACGGGTCACTTTACCATTGTAGATACGGCCCACTTCGATTTCTGCAGTAATTTCTTCGATGCGACGAATAGCGAATTTCGCTTTCTCGCCGTCGGTCGCTGCAATTTTCACCGTACCGTCATCTTCGATTTCGATAGTGGTGCCAGTCTCTTCGGTCAGAGCACGGATAACGGAACCGCCCTTACCGATAACATCTTTGATCTTGTCTGGATTGATCTTGATGGTGTGGATACGCGGAGCGAACTGAGAAATGTCGCCGCGTGGCGCGTTGATCGCCTGTTCCATCACACCCAGGATGTGCAGACGAGCACCTTTAGCCTGGTTCAGCGCAACCTGCATGATCTCTTTGGTGATACCTTCAATTTTGATATCCATCTGCAGCGCAGAGATACCGTCGCGGGAACCCGCAACTTTGAAGTCCATATCGCCCAGGTGGTCTTCGTCGCCCAGAATGTCAGACAGAACAACAAAGTTCTCGCCTTCTTTCACCAGGCCCATTGCGATACCCGCAACGGCGGCTTTGATTGGCACGCCTGCATCCATCAGCGCCAGAGATGCGCCACACACGGAAGCCATGGAAGAAGAACCGTTAGATTCGGTGATTTCAGAAACCACACGAACGGTGTACGGGAATTTGTCAGCATCCGGCATCACTGCCAGCACACCACGCTTCGCCAGACGACCGTGACCAATTTCACGACGCTTAGGCGAACCCACCATACCGGTTTCACCTACGGAGTATGGAGGGAAATTGTAGTGGAACAGGAAGCTGTCAGTACGCTCGCCCATCAGTTCGTCGATGTTCTGCGCGTCACGTGCTGTCCCCAGGGTCGCGGTAACCAGCGCCTGCGTTTCGCCACGGGTGAACAGTGCAGAACCGTGAGTACGTGGCAGAACGCCAGTACGCACGTCCAGACCACGGATCATGTCTTTTTCGCGGCCATCGATACGCGGCTCACCCGCCAGGACGCGGCTACGAACCACGTTTTTCTCGATAGCGTGCAGAATTTCGCTCAGCTCGTTAGCATCCAGCGTTTCGTCTTCAGCAATCAGCGTTGCGATAGTTTCGTCTTTGATCACGTCAACCTGAGCATAACGCTCCTGTTTGTCGGTGATGCGATAAGCATCGCTCAGACGAGATTCAGCCAGCGCAGCAACGCGTGCATTCAGCGCGTCGTTGACGGCTTCAGGCTGCCAGTCCCAACGTGGTTTGCCCGCTTCTTTAACCAGATCGTTGATGTTCTGAATAACGATCTGCTGCTGATCGTGGCCAAAGACCACCGCGCCCAGCATCTGGTCTTCGCTCAGCAGTTCCGCTTCGGATTCAACCATCAGCACAGCCGCTTCAGTACCAGCAACAACCAGGTCCAGCTTACTTTCTTTCAGCTCTTCCTGCGTTGGGTTCAGCACGTACTGGTCGTTGATGTAACCAACGCGTGCAGCACCGATTGGGCCATTGAATGGAATACCAGACAGTGACAGGGCCGCGGAAGCACCGATCATCGCAACGATATCCGGGTTAACCTGTGGGTTAACGGAAACAACGGTCGCGATAACCTGCACTTCGTTCACGAAGCCTTCCGGGAACAGCGGACGAACCGGGCGGTCAATCAGACGCGCAATCAGGGTTTCGCCTTCGCTTGGACGGCCTTCACGACGGAAGAAGCCACCCGGAATTTTACCGGCAGCGTAGGTACGCTCCTGGTAGTTAACGGTCAGTGGGAAGAAGTCCTGACCTGGTTTTGCTTTTTTCTGGCCAACTACGGTTACGAATACCGCAGTGTCATCCATGCTTACCATAACGGCAGCAGTAGCCTGACGTGCCATCATGCCGGTTTCCAGCGTGACGGTGTGTTGACCATACTGGAATTTACGAACGATCGGATTCAGCAAAGTTCTGTCCTTTCTTAAATGTATGACAGCACACCACCGGTGTGCTGACGATTTAACCCGACCTTCTTCGCATCCTCGCGACTAATGACAACCAACACCCCCATGGGTGAAGCCTCTCATTAGCCGCGCGAACCTCTGCAATGAAGATCATTTATAGCAACAATACAATAGTTTCCAGTGAATTGCTGCCGTCTGGTTGAAAAAAGGGGCCATCAGGCCCCCTTTTCTGAAACTCGCAAGACTTAGCGACGCAGACCCAGACGCTCGATCAGCGCGGAGTAACGTGCAACATCTTTACGTTTCAGGTAGTCGAGCAGTTTACGACGCTGAGAAACCATACGCAGCAGACCACGACGGCTGTGGTGATCTTTTTTGTGCTCTGCAAAGTGACCCTGCAGGTGGTTAATCTGTGCAGTCAGCAGTGCAACCTGAACTTCGGTAGAACCGCTGTCGTTAGTACCACGACCAAACTCAGAAACGATTTTAGCTTTAGCTTCAACGCTTAGAGACATTTTCAAACTCCAGAATATAAAGAATGTAAGGATGCCGATCTCTAATTCAGCAATCCCAGTATACGTCCCGCAATATGTTAAACAATTTGCCGAACGTTAAGCCGCGATATTCTACTCGTCTCCCCTGCTTATCGCAAGGCGAGCCGTTATCGCTATCAGGCTTCAACCGGATACTCAACGACCAGGCGACGCGGCGCGACGCGCCCTTCGCCATCCATTTCACCCATGCCGATAAACTTACCTTCATCCCCCTCGGTCACGCGCACCAGACCTTCAGAAGGAGCACTGGTGGTACGAACCGGGTTTCCGTTCTTAAAGTAAACGGAGGATGTTAAAGGAAGATTAACAACCGGGAAATCGGCCGCCGGGCTGTCCATTGGCATCAGCAGCGGATCGAGCAAATCGGCCGGCGCAATCTCCTGCGCTTCCGCCTGCTCAACCAACTCGCGCAGATGTTCAAGGGTCACCATTCGCTCAACCGGGTACGTGCTGACAGCCAGGCGACGCAGGTAAATCACGTGCGCACCGCAACCCAGCTTTTCACCCAGGTCGTCAATGATGGTACGAATATAGGTGCCTTTCGAACAGTGAACTTCCAGCTCCAGCTCATCGCCTTCGTGACGAATAAAGAGCAGTTCGTACACGGTAATCGGACGGGGTTCGCGAGGAACGTCAATGCCCTGGCGCGCATATTCGTACAGTTTTTTACCCTGGTACTTCAGCGCCGAATACATTGACGGTACCTGCAGCGTGTCGCCACGGAAACTTTCCAGCGCAGCATCAAGTTGCTCCGCGCTGAAGGTCACCGGACGCTCTTCTACCACCTGACCATCGGCATCGGAGGTGTCCGTGCGCTGGCCTAGTCGGGCGATGACCCGATAGCGCTTATCGGAGTCCAGCAGGTACTGGGAAAACTTTGTCGCTTCCCCCAGGCAGATCGGCAGCATGCCGGTCGCCAGCGGATCGAGCGCGCCCGTGTGGCCCGCACGGTTGGCGTTAAAAATACGCTTAACTTTTTGCAGCACGTCGTTGCTGGAAGCGCCCTGGGGTTTATCCAGCAGCAGCACACCATGCACGTCGCGACCGCGACGACGAGGACGACTCATTAGTCCTCCTTGCTGTCGTCCGTTGGGTTAACACGACGTTCGTCGTCATGTTTCACCACGCTGGTCACCAGGTTAGACATGCGCATACCTTCGACCAGAGAGTTGTCGTAGAAGAAGGTCAGCTCAGGCACGATACGCAGACGCATCGCTTTGCCGAGCAGAGAGCGGATGTAGCCAGAGGCTTCCTGCAGCGCTTTAATGCCGTTTTTTACCGCGGCTTCGTCCTGATCGTTCAGGAAGGTCACGAACACTTTGGCATACGCCAGGTCGCGGGACATTTCCACGCCGGACACGGTGGTCATGACACCCACGCGAGGATCTTTAATTTCACGTTGCAGGATGAGGGCGATCTCTTTCTGCATTTCTTGCGCTACGCGCTGCGGGCGACCAAATTCTTTCGCCATAATAAATTCTCCAGACAAAAAAGGGGCAAAAAGCCCCTTTTAAAATTATTACCGGGTGGCGCTTTGCTTACCCGGCCTGCATCGATGATTAAGCAATCGTACGCTGAATTTCGATGATCTCGAACACTTCGATCATGTCGCCAACGCGAACGTCGTTGTAGTTCTTCACGCCGATACCACATTCCATGCCGTTACGGACTTCGTTAACGTCATCTTTGAAGCGGCGCAGGGATTCCAGCTCGCCTTCGTAGATAACCACGTTGTCACGCAGTACGCGGATTGGGTTGTGACGTTTGATGATACCTTCGGTAACCATACAGCCCGCGATCGCACCAAATTTCGGTGATTTGAACACGTCACGCACTTCAGCCAGACCGATGATCTGCTGTTTCAGCTCTGGAGACAGCATGCCGCTCATCGCAGCTTTCACTTCGTCGATCAGGTTATAGATGACGGAGTAGTAACGCAGATCCAGACTTTCAGCATCAATCACTTTACGTGCAGACGCGTCAGCACGTACGTTGAAGCCGACCAGGATTGCATTGGATGCAGCAGCCAGGGTGGCGTCGGTTTCGGTGATACCCCCTACGCCAGAACCGATGATCTTCACTTTAACTTCGTCAGTAGACAGTTTCAGCAAGGAGTCGGAGATCGCTTCCACAGAACCCTGAACGTCGGCTTTCAGAACGATGTTCACTTCGTGAACTTCGCCTTCGGTCATGTTCGCAAACATGTTCTCGAGTTTAGATTTCTGCTGACGAGCCAGTTTAACTTCACGGAATTTGCCCTGACGATACAGTGCAACTTCACGCGCTTTCTTCTCGTCACGTACGACGGTCACTTCATCGCCCGCAGCCGGCACACCGGACAGGCCCAGAATTTCCACTGGAATGGACGGACCTGCTTCCAGAACTTCCTGGCCCAGTTCGTTACGCATCGCACGAACACGACCGTATTCGAAACCACACAGAACGATATCGCCTTTATGCAGCGTACCTTCACGAACCAGAACGGTTGCAACCGGACCCCGACCTTTATCCAGGAAGGATTCGATAACCGCGCCGCTCGCCATACCTTTACGAACCGCTTTCAGCTCCAGAACTTCAGCCTGCAGCAGGATAGCGTTCAGCAGGTCGTCGATACCGGTACCGGCTTTCGCAGATACTGGGATGAACTGCGCTTCACCGCCCCACTCTTCCGGCATAACACCGTACTGGGAGAGTTCGTTTTTAACGCGATCCATGTCAGCTTCTGGCTTATCGATCTTGTTCACTGCAACCACCAGAGGCACCTGCGCCGCTTTCGCGTGCTGGATAGCTTCAATGGTCTGCGGCATCACGCCGTCATCTGCAGCAACAACCAGTACAACGATATCCGTTGCCTGAGCACCACGAGCACGCATAGAGGTAAACGCTGCGTGACCCGGGGTATCCAGGAAGGTGATCATGCCGTTGTCGGTTTCTACGTGGTACGCACCGATGTGCTGGGTAATACCACCCGCTTCACCGGAGGCCACTTTCGTCGAACGAATGTAGTCGAGCAGAGAGGTTTTACCGTGGTCAACGTGACCCATAATGGTCACTACAGGCGCGCGCGGTTCTGCCGCTGCGCCGGTGTCACGGTCGCTCATTACTGCTTCTTCCAGCTCGTTTTCACGACGCAGGATAACTTTGTGGCCCATCTCTTCGGCTACCAGTTGCGCAGTTTCCTGGTCGATAACCTGGTTGATGGTGGCCATTGCGCCCAGTTTCATCATCGCTTTGATGACCTGAGAGCCTTTAACCGCCATTTTGTTGGCCAGATCGCCAACGGTGATGGTTTCACCAATCACTACGTCACGGTTAACAGCCTGAGCTGGCTTCTGGAAGCCCTGCTGCAGTGCGGAACCTTTACGCTTGCCGCCTTTACCACCGCGGATCGCTGCACGTGCTTCTTCACGGTCAGCTTTAGATTCAGCGTGCTTGTTGCCTTTTTTAGCTGGGCGAGCAGCTTTGGTGCTGCGAGTACGGCCACGACCACCTTCAACTTCACGGTCGTTATCGTCTTCTGCCTGGCGCGCATGCTGAGAAGTGGTGACGTGATAATCGCTGGTGTCTTCAGACGCTTCAGCAGGGTTCACACCGTTCTTCTCGTTTTCTTCAGCCATACGGCGCGCTTCTTCAGCTACACGGCGAGCTTCTTCTTCAAGCTTGCGGCGGGCTTCTTCTTCCGCTTTACGCTTCAGCTCGGCAGCTTCATTTTCACGGCGGGCTTTTTCAGCCTGGGCGGTTTTTGTCATTTCGTCGGTCTGTTGATTGCTCACTTTGTCTTTTTCCGCAGCTTCACGCTTCACTTTATCACTTGCGTCGCGCTTCGCTTTTTCTGCGGCCTCACGTTCAGCTTTTAATTCTGCTTCACGTTTGGCAGTCGCTTCTGCCTCACGCTGAGCTTGTTCTTCCGCTTCACGCTGTGCCTGCTCTTCCGCAGCAAGGCGTTCTGCCTCTTGCGGATCACGTTTTACAAAGGTGCGTGTCTTGCGGACTTCAATTTGTACCGATTTGCTTTTACCACCGGTACCAGGGATATTCAACGTGCTACGCGTTTTGCGCTGCAGCGTCAGCTTGTCAGGCGTCGAACCGTGTTCACGGTTCAGGTGCGCTAACAAGGTTTGTTTTTCTTGCGCGTTCACCGAGTCATCAGCGGACTTCGGGATCCCTGCATCAGCAAATTGCTGTACCAGGCGGTCCACGGAGGTCTGAATCTCGGCAGCCAGCGATTTTACAGTTACATCAGTCATGCTGTTCCTTCCTGCTACAGTTTATTACGCTTCGTCGCCGAACCAGCAAATATTACGTGCGGCCATGATGAGTTCGCCGGCTTTCTCGTCGGTTAAACCTTCGATATCGGCCAGGTCATCAACGCCTTGCTCAGCGAGATCTTCCAGCGTACAAACACCACGGGCAGCCAGCTTGAACGCAATCGCACGATCAAGACCTTCCAGATTCAGCAGGTCATCAGCCGGCTTCTTATCGCCAAGGCTTTCTTCCTGAGCCAGTGCCAGGGTGGTCAGTGCGTTTTTAGCGCGTTCACGCAGGGCTTCAACGGTGGCTTCATCAAGACCGTCGATTTCCAGCAGCTCTTTCATTGGCACATAGGCCAGTTCTTCAAGGGTAGAGAAACCTTCTTCAACCAGAACAGTGGCGAAATCTTCGTCAATATCCAGGTATTTCGTGAAGGTATCGATCGCCGCATGGGCTTCAGCCTGATGCTTAGCCTGCAGGTCATCAACGGTCATTACGTTGAGTTCCCAGCCGCTCAGCTGTGACGCCAGGCGTACGTTCTGACCGTTACGGCCGATTGCCTGCGCCAGGTTGCCCGCTTCAACAGCGATATCCATGGTGTGTTTGTCTTCGTCAACAACGATAGACGCCACATCCGCCGGAGCCATTGCGTTAATCACGAATTGCGCCGGGTTGTCGTCCCACAGGACGATATCGATACGCTCGCCGCCCAGTTCGGTAGAAACCGCCTGAACACGCGCACCGCGCATACCTACGCAAGCACCGACCGGGTCGATACGCTTGTCGTTGGTTTTCACTGCAATTTTCGCGCGTGAACCCGGATCGCGGGCAGCCGCTTTAATCTCGATAACTTCTTCGCCGATTTCCGGTACTTCGATACGGAACAGTTCAATCAGCATCTCTGGCTTGGAACGGGTCACAAACAGCTGTGCACCACGCGCTTCAGGGCGTACGGCATACAGAACGCCACGAATACGGTCACCCGGGCGGAAGTTTTCACGCGGCAGCATGTCTTCACGCAGGATAACGGCTTCAGCGTTACCTGGCAGCCCTTCAGATTTGATTTCCAGAGAAATGTTGTCGCGGTTTACTTTCTTCACCACGCCGGTAATGATCTCACCTTCCTGATCGCGGAACTGATCGACAACCAGCGCGCGCTCAGCTTCACGGACTTTCTGGACGATAACCTGTTTTGCGGTTTGCGTGGTGATACGGTCGAAGGTGACAGATTCAATCTGATCTTCAACATAGTCACCCACGTTCAGGCTTTCGTCTTCAAAACGCGCCGCTTCCAGGGTGATCTCTTTCGTCGGCTGGGTCACCTCTTCAACGATTACCCAACGACGGAATGTATCGAAGTCACCGCTTTTACGATCGATTTCTACGCGAACATCGATCTCTTGTTCGTATTTTTTCTTGGTTGCTGTAGCCAGTGCACTTTCCAGCGCTTCGAAAATCTTCTCACGCGGCAGTGATTTCTCGTTGGAGACGGCTTCAACAACAGCCAAAATTTCTTTGTTCATCGCGGGCTTTTCACCTCAATCCAGACTGTTAAAAGTGGGGAACCAGGTTCGCCTTCTGGATATTACTCAGCGCGAACACTTCATCTTTGCCTTCGACTGTAACCGTGATCATTTCACCATCAACGGCTTTGATAATTCCCTGCCATTTACGGCGGTTCTGTACGGCCATACGCAGAACGAGAGCCACTTCTTCACCGGTAAAGCGCACATAGTGCTCGGCCGTGAACATCGGGCGATCGAGGCCGGGTGAGGAAACTTCCAGGTTGTACGCAACGGTAATCGGGTCTTCAACATCAAGAACCGCACTCACCTGGTGGCTAACATCAGCACAATCATCAACATTGATGCCATCTTCACTATCAATATAGATGCGCAGCGTCGATGTGCGGCCGCGAACGAATTCGATGCCGACCAGTTCGTAGCCCAGTGCTTCGACCGGTGCAGTAATCATCTCTGTTAATTTTTGCTCTAATGTGGACAAGCCCACCCCCAAGACATAAAAAAAGGGCGTAAAGCCCAGTTATTCTGTAGTCAGATAACAAAAAACCCCGATAAATCGGGGCTTTAGATAACTGAACCCTATAGCCGCAACTGCGGCCTGGAGCACTCTCCGAAAGAATTTTTTCAAATCCAGCTACGAAGGCTCTAAGTCTTCACAGTATATTTGAAAAAGAACTTTATGGGAAAGTGGTTGCGGGGGCCGGATTTGAACCGACGACCTTCGGGTTATGAGCCCGACGAGCTACCAGGCTGCTCCACCCCGCGCCTGAAACGTGGCAAATTCTACGCGTTTTGGAGAGAATTTGCAAATAATGCTGGGATTTGGTACCGAAGACGGGACGTAAAATCGGCGTTTAGTATATTGATAGTGAACCCCACCTGTCAAGCCAGTTTCCGCCAGGTCAAACAAAGGGAAAATTTTACAAAAAACGCACGAGTCTCTTCCGGTCATCGACAAAAGATGATTAAATGAATACTCACTTATTTTGCATAAACATGCATCGAGAGCGAAAGCGGTCTCTTAATCAGTCAATCAAGCAGGGTTTTATTTTATGACGACGATTCTCAAGCATCTTCCGGTAGGACAACGTATTGGCATCGCTTTTTCAGGCGGCCTGGATACCAGCGCTGCACTGCTGTGGATGCGCCAGAAGGGAGCGGTTCCGTATGCATATACTGCGAACCTGGGTCAGCCGGATGAGGACGATTATGATGCAATCCCTCGTCGCGCTAAAGAGTATGGCGCAGAGAACGCGCGCCTGATTGACTGCCGTAAGCAACTGGTCGCTGAAGGTATTGCTGCTATTCAGTGTGGTGCTTTCCATAATACTACCGGCGGCCTGACCTATTTCAATACCACCCCGCTGGGCCGTGCAGTGACCGGTACCATGCTGGTTGCCGCCATGAAAGAAGATGGCGTAAACATCTGGGGTGATGGCAGTACGTATAAAGGAAACGATATCGAACGTTTCTATCGTTATGGCCTGCTGACCAACGCCGAGCTGCAGATTTATAAACCGTGGCTCGATACCGACTTTATCGACGAGCTGGGCGGCCGTCATGAAATGTCCGAGTTTATGATCGCCTGTGGCTTTGACTATAAGATGTCCGTTGAGAAAGCCTACTCTACCGATTCCAATATGCTGGGTGCGACGCACGAAGCGAAGGACCTGGAATTCCTGAACTCCAGCGTGAAGATCGTTAACCCGATCATGGGTGTGAAGTTCTGGGACGAAAACGTCAAAATCCAGGCGGAAGAAGTCACCGTTCGTTTCGAGCGCGGCCACCCGGTTGCCCTGAACGGCAAGACCTTCTCTGACGATGTGGAACTGATGCTGGAAGCTAACCGTATCGGTGGCCGTCACGGTCTGGGCATGAGCGATCAAATTGAGAACCGTATTATTGAAGCAAAAAGCCGTGGCATCTATGAAGCCCCTGGGATGGCGCTGCTGCACATCGCTTATGAGCGTCTGCTGACCGGTATTCACAACGAAGACACCATCGAGCAGTATCACTCTCATGGTCGTCAGCTCGGTAAACTGCTGTACCAGGGCCGTTGGTTCGACCCACAGGCCCTGATGCTGCGCGATGCACTGCAACGTTGGGTGGCAAGCGCGATCACCGGCGAAGTGACGCTGGAGCTGCGTCGCGGGAATGACTACTCGATTCTGAACACCGTGTCCGACAACCTGACTTATAAAGCAGAACGTCTGACCATGGAGAAAGGTGAATCCGTGTTCTCTCCGGACGATCGTATTGGCCAGCTGACCATGCGTAACCTGGACATCACCGATACCCGTGAGAAGCTGTTCAACTACGTTGAGAATGGCCTGCTCTCCGCAAGCGCCGGTAATGGCCTGCCGCAGGTTGAAAACCTGGAGCACAGCGTTAAGAAGTAAGGCTTACGCAGAAATGCAAAAGGCGCCCAGTGGGCGCCTTTTTTACGATCGCTGCAGAACCGGTCCCGCTGGCACGAACGTACCTGCCGACGAAAACGCTCCTTCTACAGACGAAATCTACAGACGAAAAAAAAGACGTCTTTCGACGTCTTTCTTCTGGAATATTGGTACCGAGGATGGGACTCGAACCCACAAGCCCGTTAGGGCACTACCACCTCAAGGTAGCGTGTCTACCAATTCCACCACCTCGGTACTGAATACTTAGTGCGGGATATCGCTGGTCGGCTTAGCCGGTGCAGCTGGCTGAGTCTGCTCAGTTTTCGCTGGCGCGCTCAGATTTTCCC
The DNA here is from genome assembly GCF_003010695.1 of Enterobacter cloacae complex sp. FDA-CDC-AR_0132. Classification (NCBI taxonomy): domain Bacteria; kingdom Pseudomonadati; phylum Pseudomonadota; class Gammaproteobacteria; order Enterobacterales; family Enterobacteriaceae; genus Enterobacter; species Enterobacter cloacae complex sp. FDA-CDC-AR_0132. The sequence goes on from NZ_CP027618.1 coordinate 1,056,019, forward strand.
ACTCGCTTCCTTTGCTGGTCTTGTTGCTGTTGATATTGCCAAGCGCCAGACTGATGATGAAGAACAGCGTAGCCAGAATCGCCGTTGTGCGGGTCATGAAGTTCGCAGAACCACTTGAACCGAACAGCGTACCGGAAGCGCCTGCTCCGAAGGAGGCTCCCATATCAGCGCCTTTACCTTGCTGCAGCATGATCAGCGCTACGAGAGCGATGGCTACAATAAGGAAAATAACTAAAAGAGCTTCGTACATAATCAACCTGTTCCTTGCGGATTTGCCGCATACCAATGCTTCGACCAATTAGCAGGATTTTTGTTTCCCACTGAAGCGGGTGTGAATACTAACCAAAGCGAATGTGCTTCGCAAGGGCAATTTTGACGCATTGTATCAACTGCGGAAAAAAACAGCAAAAAGCCATCAATTGCTCAAAACAAAGGCGGCAAGCGCCGCCTTTTTAATCACTTAACGTGAAAAACTATGCAGCTTTTACGGCATCCGCAATACGGTGTGCAAATTCATTCACCTGCGCCTCGTCTTCGCCTTCCACCATTACGCGGATCAGCGGTTCGGTTCCAGATTTACGCAGCAGAACACGCCCACGGTTGCCCAGGGCGGCTTCAACGTCAGCCATCACCGCTTTCACATTTTCATTTTCCAGCGGATCGCCTTTGCCGGCGGTGAAACGCACATTCACCAGGATCTGCGGGAACATTTTCATGCCGCTGCAGAGATCGTGCAGGCTCATATGGTTGCGCGCCATGGCGGCAACAACCTGCAGCGCAGCGACGATACCGTCTCCGGTGGTGGTTTTATCCAGCAGGATCACGTGGCCTGAGTTTTCAGCCCCGATGCGCCAGCCTTTTTCCTGCAGTTTTTCCAGCACATAGCGGTCGCCCACTTTTGCACGGACAAACGGAATACCCAGCTGTTTCAGCGCCAGCTCCAGACCCATGTTGCTCATCAGCGTGCCTACTGCACCGCCGCGCAGCTGGCCCTGACGCAGACCTTCACGCGCAATGATATAGAGGATCTGGTCGCCGTCGACCTTATTACCTTCGTGATCGACCATGATCACGCGATCGCCGTCGCCATCCAGTGCGATGCCCAGATCGGCTTTTTCCGCCAGAACGCGCGCCTGCAGAGCACGAACGTCAGTCGCCCCCACCTGTTCGTTAATATTCAGGCCATCAGGCTCACAGCCGATGGTAATCACGTTCGCACCCAGTTCGCGGAAAACATTCGGCGCAATGTGATAGGTCGCACCGTTGGCGCAGTCCACCACAATTTTAAGATGGGCCAGGCTCAGTTCGTTCGGGAAAGTACCTTTGCAGAATTCGATGTAACGACCCGCAGCATCGACAATGCGATTCGCTTTACCCAGCTCGGCGGAGTCGACACAGGTAATCTCTTTTTCCATCTCCGCTTCGATCGCCTCTTCCACTTCATCCGGCAGCTTAGTGCCGTCGATGGAGAAGAATTTAATGCCGTTGTCATAAAACGGGTTATGCGAGGCCGAAATTACAATCCCTGCTTCAGCACGGAAAGTACGCGTCAGATATGCCACAGCAGGCGTTGGCATTGGGCCAGTGAAGGAAGCGGAAAGCCCCGCGGCAGCCAGACCGGCCTCCAGCGCTGACTCCAGCATATACCCGGAGATACGGGTATCTTTACCAATGATGATTTTACGAGAGCCATGACGTGCAAGGACTTTACCCGCCGCCCAGCCCAGTTTCAGTACAAAATCAGGGGTGATTGGCGCATCACCCACGCGCCCACGAATACCATCGGTACCAAAATATTTACGATTACTCATAGCGTTTGTTTTCCTTCGCTGCCAGTGTAGCTTCCACTACACGCATGGCTTCTACTGTTTCTTTAACGTCATGGACACGAATAATGTGCGCGCCCTGCATCGCCGCAATTACAGCGCAGGCCAGACTTCCGCTCAGACGTTCGCTCGGCCCTACATTCAGTAACTGACCAATCATCGACTTTCTCGACATACCAACCAGCAATGGCAGGTCGAAATGATGGAATTCCGATAAGCGCGCAAGCAGCTCATAATTGTGAGAGAGATTTTTACCGAAACCGAACCCCGGGTCGAGCAGCAATTTCTCTTTTGCGATACCCGCACGTTCACAACGTGCAATATGCTCAATAAAGAAGCGATTTACGTCGGCATAAACATCGTCATACTTTGGCGCTTCCTGCATGGTTTTCGGCTGTCCTTGCATGTGCATCAGGCAAACCGGTAGCCCGGTATCCGCGGCTGCCTCCAGTGCGCCAGGCTCCGTCAGCGAGCGAATATCATTGATGATGTGAGCACCCACTCTCGCGACTTCACGGATCACTTCAGGTTTAGACGTATCGACGGAGATCCACACCTCGAACCGCTGTGCGATAGCTTCAACCACAGGCACCACGCGCGCCAGTTCTTCTTCCACCGAAACGTCTGCCGCCCCAGGGCGCGTCGATTCCCCGCCTACGTCAATGATGGTGGCGCCCGCGTTAATCATCAAATTTGCGTGCTTCACAGCCTCGATAAGCGTGTTATGCGTGCCGCCGTCAGAGAAGGAGTCAGGCGTGACATTCAGGATACCCATCACATGCGGATGTGAGAGATCGAGATGCGAGTCCTGGGCGAATAGTTTCATGGTCAAATCCCTGGTATCAATATGGTTTTACAGAAAAGAAAAACCCCGGAGCAAGCTCCAGGGTTTGAGGTGCAAACATAGACTTCAACAGCAGTGACTTACTTGTCGCCCAACTGTTCTGACATGGTGTTGCCCGGGTTCGGCGTACGCGGTTCATCGACCGGACGCGGCGCACGCGGTGTGCCATTGTTGTCAGAATTGTTGGAAGCGCCTGGGTCTTCCCAACCCGCTGGCGGACGCACTTCGCGGCGAGCCATCAAGTCGTCAATCTGTGGAGCATCGATGGTCTCATATTTCATGAGCGCATCTTTCATCGAATGCAGAATGTCCAGGTTATCGTTCAGGATCTGACGGGCGCGATTGTAGTTACGCTCGATCAGCAGCTTCACTTCCTGGTCAATGATACGTGCGGTTTCATCGGACATGTGTTTCGCTTTCGCCACGGAGCGGCCCAGGAACACTTCGCCTTCTTCTTCCGCATACAGCAGGGGACCCAGCTTCTCGGAGAAGCCCCATTGGGTCACCATGTTACGTGCCAGGTTGGTCGCGACTTTAATGTCGTTGGACGCACCGGTCGAAACATGTTCCGCACCGTAAATAATCTCTTCAGCCAGACGACCGCCGTAAAGGGTTGAAATCTGACTTTCCAGCTTCTGACGACTGGCGCTGATGGCATCGCCTTCCGGCAGGAAGAATGTCACACCCAGCGCACGACCACGCGGAATAATCGTCACTTTATGCACCGGATCGTGTTCCGGCACCAGGCGACCGATAATCGCGTGACCGGCTTCGTGGTAAGCCGTGGACTCTTTTTGCGCTTCCGTCATCACCATGGAGCGACGTTCCGCACCCATCATGATTTTGTCTTTCGCTTTTTCGAACTCCACCATCGACACAACGCGTTTGTTACCGCGAGCAGCGAACAGTGCAGCTTCGTTGACCAGGTTTGCCAGGTCAGCACCGGAGAAGCCCGGCGTACCACGCGCGATGATTGCCGCGTCGACATCAGGTGCCAGCGGTACGCGACGCATGTGAACTTTCAGAATCTGTTCACGACCACGTACATCCGGCAGACCAACCACAACCTGACGGTCGAAACGGCCTGGACGCAGCAGCGCAGGGTCAAGAACGTCCGGACGGTTAGTCGCCGCGATAACGATAATACCTTCGTTACCTTCGAAGCCATCCATCTCAACCAGCATCTGGTTCAGCGTCTGTTCACGTTCATCGTGACCACCGCCCAGGCCTGCGCCACGCTGGCGGCCTACGGCGTCGATTTCATCGATGAAGATAATGCACGGTGCTGCCTTCTTGGCCTGCTCGAACATGTCACGCACACGAGATGCACCAACACCCACAAACATTTCAACGAAGTCAGAACCTGAAATAGTAAAGAACGGCACCTTCGCTTCACCCGCGATGGCTTTCGCCAGCAGGGTTTTACCGGTACCCGGAGGCCCTACCATCAGAACGCCTTTCGGGATCTTACCGCCCAGTTTCTGGAAACGGCTCGGTTCGCGCAGGTATTCAACCAGTTCGCCCACTTCTTCTTTTGCTTCGTCGCAACCTGCAACGTCGGCAAACGTGGTCTTGATCTGATCTTCCGTTAGCATACGCGCCTTGCTCTTACCGAACGACATGGCACCTTTGCCACCGCCGCCCTGCATCTGGCGCATAAAGAAGATCCAGACGCCAATAAGAAGCAGCATCGGGAACCAGGAGATGAAGATAGAAGCCAGCAGGCTTGGTTCTTCTGGCGGCTCACCTACCACCTTGACGTTTTTGGTCAGAAGGTTATCAAGCAGCTTAGGATCGTTCACCGGGATGTAAGTCGTGTAACGGTTACTATCTTTCTTGGTAACGTTGATCTCACGTCCGTTGATACGCGCTTCGCGAACCTGGTCCTGATTGACCTCCTGCAGGAAGGTAGAATAATCCACCTTGCGGCCATTCGACTCGCTGGGCCCAAAGCTCTGGAATACTGACATCAGCACAACGGCAATGACCAGCCAGAGTATTAGGTTTTTCGCCATGTCACTCAAGGGATTAACCTCATATTACAACTGTGTTAAAAACAGCGTCAGGATACTCTATATCCCGTGTCATTCAAACTTTCGTCTGAAAGACGCGGGTTATCATTTTCGCCCGGTCGCTACAATATACACTTCTCGGGAACGGGCCCGGGAAGAGTCCGGCTTACGAACTTTAACCTTCGCAAACAGGGAGCGAATTTCCTTAAGATACTCCTCGAAACCTTCGCCCTGAAACACCTTCACAACAAAACTACCACCAGGCGCTAGTACATCACGACACATTTCTAACGCTAGCTCCACCAAATACATGGCGCGGGGGATATCCACCGCCGGTGTTCCACACATATTTGGTGCCATATCTGACATGACAACCTGGACCTTACTATCACCTACACGCTCAAGTAGCGCTTTCAGCACTAATTCATCACGAAAGTCGCCCTGAAGGAAGTCGACACCGACGATGGGATCCATTGGTAAAAGGTCGCATGCGATGATTCGGCCCGTTCCGCCGATCTGCGTAACCGCATACTGGGACCATCCGCCAGGTGCTGCACCGAGATCGACAACCGTCATTCCCGGCTTAAAAAGTTTGTCACTTTGCTGTATTTCATCAAGTTTAAACCAGGCACGGGAACGCAACCCCTTTTTCTGTGCCTGTTGAACATATTTATCGCTAAAGTGTTCCTGAAGCCAGCGACTGGAGCTGGCAGAACGCTTTTTACCTGTCATTTAACATTTCCGTCCTGGTTCATCGTTACTTGCCTGTGACGTAAATTTCTACGCAGCTATTTGGCGATATAAGGGAGATGGCGGTAGAATGAACCGTTTTCAATCCCAACGTAAGCAAAAATATACGATGAATCTGAGTACTAAACAAAAACAGCACCTTAAAGGTCTGGCACATCCGCTCAAGCCTGTAGTCATGCTTGGCAACAATGGTTTGACCGAAGGGGTGCTTGCCGAGATTGAACAAGCGCTGGAACACCACGAGCTGATCAAGGTGAAAATCGCCTCTGAAGACCGAGACACTAAAAACCTGATCGTGGAAGCCATCGTGCGTGAAACGGGTGCCTGTAATGTACAGGTCATCGGTAAAACGCTGGTGCTCTATCGCCCATCTAAAGAGCGTAAAATCTCGCTGCCACGCTAAGGATATCCTGAATCGAACACATTTTCTGTGTAAAACGAGGGATTTCTGTCAGCAGGTGAGCAAAATGCCACGCTCCTTGAGTTGATAAAAGGCCGCTATGCGGCCTTTTTCTTTTCTTTACAATGTATCAACATCTTAGTCGAGATGCGAATTACAGGTATTCAACCTTAATAATTTCGTATTCCACTTCACCACCCGGGGTGCGGATAGTGACAACATCATCCTGCTCTTTGCCAATCAGGCCGCGAGCAATCGGGGAGTTCACCGAAATCAGATTCTGTTTAAAGTCCGCTTCATCATCACCCACGATGCGATAAGTCTGCTCTTCGTCATTGTCCAGGTTCAGCACGGTAACCGTTGAACCAAAAATGACGCGGCCATTGTTAGGCATTTTGGTGATATCGATAACCTGCGCATTGGACAGTTTTGCTTCGATATCTTTAATACGCCCTTCACAGAAGCCCTGCTGCTCACGCGCCGCGTGGTATTCAGCATTCTCTTTCAGGTCGCCATGCTCACGCGCATCCGCGATAGCGGCGATGATTTCAGGGCGACGAACGGATTTCAGAAAATCCAGCTCTTCGCGCAGTTTTTCGGCACCACGTAAGGTCATCGGAATAGCTTGCATTTGTTATACCTCTTAAACATTCCTGTTGGGAGCAGTGTTCCCTGCCCCGGCCCCCATGAGCGGGCCAGAAGCAAAAAGAAAACCGACCCGGGAGCGAAGCCCCAGGTCAGCAACAATTTTCAATTTGATACGCATTTTACCGCGAAGTTCACTATGGGTCATCGTTTACTTTGCAGTGCTATGCACCGTAGTATGACGGTTTGTTTTCGGGTTGTTAGCGCGAGATTATGCGATTTTCCAGATTTATCATCGGATTGACTACCAGTATAGCGTTCAGCGTTCAGGCCGCGAATGTTGATGAGTACATTAATCAGCTACCCGCAGGTGCCAACCTTGCCTTGATGGTGCAGAAGGTCGGGGCGCAGTCGCCAGAGATTGACTATCACAGTCAACAGATGGCGCTGCCTGCCAGTACCCAGAAGGTGATCACCGCACTCGCCGCCCTGCTTCAGCTTGGACCTGACTTCCGTTTTACCACCACGCTCGAGACCAAAGGCAACATCGAGGGTGGCGAACTGAAAGGCGATCTTATCGCTCGTTTCGGGGGAGATCCTACGTTTAAACGCCAGGATATCCGCAACATGGTCGCGTCGCTGAAAAAATCTGGCGTGCAGAAGATTGATGGCAACGTGTTAATCGACACCTCTATTTTTGCCAGCCACGATAAAGCGCCAGGATGGCCGTGGAATGACATGACGCAGTGCTTTAGCGCTCCGCCAGCCGCCGCGATTGTGGATCGTAACTGCTTCTCCATTTCACTTTACAGCGCGCCAAAACCGGATGACTTAGCGTTTATTCGCGTGGCGTCTTACTACCCGGTGACGATGTTCAGCCAGGTTCGTACCCTCGCAAAAGGCTCCCCGGATGCGCAGTATTGCGAGCTGGACGTGGTACCAGGCGATCTTAACCGCTTCACGCTGACCGGGTGCCTGACACAGCGCGCCGACCCATTGCCGCTGGCCTTTGCGATACAGGATGGCGCAAGCTATGCGGGTGCCATTCTCAAGGATGAACTGAAGCAGGCGGGAATAACCTATTCCGGTACCCTGCTGCGCCAGACGCAGGTTAATCAACCCGGTACGGTCATCGCCAGCAAACAATCTGCGCCGCTGCACGATTTACTACGGATTATGCTGAAAAAGTCTGACAACATGATTGCTGACACGGTATTCCGCATGATTGGTCACGCGCGTTTCGGCGTGCCAGGAACCTGGCGTGCGGGTTCCGACGCCGTGCGTCAGATCCTGCGCCAACAGGCGGGGATCGATCTTGGCAACACCATTGCCGTCGATGGATCCGGGTTATCGCGGCATAATTTGATCTCCCCGGCAACGATGATGCAAGTACTTCAGTACATTGCACAACATGACACTGAGCTAAACTTTATTTCGATGCTGCCACTTGCCGGGCATGACGGTTCGCTTCAGTACCGTGCCGGCCTTCATGCGGCCGGGGTGGACGGAAAAGTTTCAGCCAAGACAGGTTCACTGCAGGGGGTTTATAACCTTGCAGGCTTCATCACTACCGCCAGCGGGCAACGCATGGCATTCGTGCAGTATCTTTCCGGCTATGCCGTCGAACCGACCGACCAGCGTAATCGTCGTATTCCACTGGTTCGCTTCGAAAGCAGGCTTTATAAGGACATCTACCAGAATAACTAGCGATGAAACTACTCATAGTTGAAGACGATCTGTTATTGCAGGAAGGGCTGGCTCTGGCGCTGGCCAATGAAGGATATGCCCTCGACTGCGCCGCCACGGCGGCTGAGGCGGATGCCCTGATCCAGAGCGGCGAGTACAGTCTGGTGATCCTCGATTTAGGCTTACCGGATAAAGACGGCGCTACGCAGCTAAGCCAGTGGCGCCGCCGGGGTATCGCCAATCCAGTATTGATCCTGACGGCACGGGATGCCATTGAAGATCGTATCAATGGCCTCGATTCTGGCGCTGATGATTACCTGGTGAAACCGTTTGCCCTTGCGGAGCTTCAGGCGCGGGTACGGGCGTTGATTCGTCGTTATCAGGGACACAGCGATAACTTACTGACCGACGGCGATATTACGCTGAATCTGCAAACCCAGCAGGTGCTGTGCCAGTCCCTGCCAGTTGAAGTAACCCCTAAAGAGTTCGCGCTGCTGACGCGCCTGATTATGCGCAGCGGACAAACGGTACACCGCGAAACCCTGCAGCAGGATATTTATTCCTGGCAGGACGATCCCGGCTCAAATACCCTCGAAGTGCATATTCACAATCTGCGTCGCAAGCTGGGTAAAGACCGGATTAAAACTGTCCGTGGCGTAGGCTATCGTCTGGAGAGCCAGAAATGAACAGCATGCGTCGGCGATTGATGGTTCTGCTGGCGGTCATTCTGTTATTTTTCCAGCTGATAAGCGTGATCTGGCTCTGGCATGAAAGCCGTGAACAGATTGGTTTTCTGGTCAACGAAACGCTCTCAGCGAAATCGCGCAATAATCATGTCGAGAAAGAGATCCGTGAAGCGATTGCCTCGCTGCTGGTCCCCTCCCTGGTGATGGTCGGTTTTACGCTGTGCTTCTCATTTTGGGCGGTCACCTGGATAACCCGGCCGCTGAATCAACTGCGCGTCAGCCTGGCGAACCGCTCGGCGGATAACTTAACCCCGCTCCCTGTCTATTCCGACATGGAAGAAATTGGTGCCGTCACAACCTCGCTCAACCAGCTCCTCGCCCGTTTGGATCACACCATTCAACAGGAACGTCTCTTCACCGCGGACGCCGCTCACGAGCTGCGAACGCCGCTTGCGGGGATCAGACTGCATCTGGAACTGATGGCACAGTCTGGCTCTCCACAGGCCACGACGTTAATTACCCGTATCGATCAGCTGATGCACACGGTTGAGCAACTGCTGATGTTGTCCCGTGCCGGACAGGCGATGGCGAGCGGTCACTATGAAACCGTCAACTGGACAGACGATATCATCATGCCGCTCGGTCTTGGACATGAAGCCAAAGAGCATACGGTGATATGGCCGGACAAAAGCCCGCTCACGGTGCAGGGTGATGCGGTGCTTCTGCGTTTGATGCTGCGCAATCTGCTTGAGAACGCCGGGCGCTACAGTCCGTCAGGCACAACGATTCGCGTGACTCTGGCCGACGTTGACGGGGGGACACAGGTCAGCGTTATCGATCAGGGGCCGGGGATAGATGAAGCGCACCGCCAGTTGATTACTGAACCGTTCCGTCGTCTTGACCAGCGCTACGGTGGCAGCGGCCTGGGGCTGAGCATTGTGCAACGTATCGTGCAGCTCCACCACGGCAAGCTGACGCTGGAGAATGGTGCTGAGGGCGGCTTAATCGCCAGCTGCTGGTTGCCGTCCAGCCTGCAATAAAAAAGCCCCCTTCCGGGGGCTTTAAACTGCGATTAGTGCTTGTAGATGAACTCGACACCTTCTTCGTCGTCTTCATCCCAGTCGTCGTCCCAGTCTTCTTCCTCTTCCACTTCCAGCTCTTCGAGCTGTTGGCGGTGGTAGTCATCCCACATGAATTCGACTTTTTCTGGCTGTTTCGCTTCTTCAGCCTGAACAACCGGGTTCTCGATGATAAAGGTCATCACATCCCAGCACAGATCTTTCACGCCAACCTGGCTTGCCGCGGAGATCAGGTAGTATTTATCTTCCCAGCCCATCGCTTCAGCAATGGCTTTCGCTTTCTCTTCCGCTTTATCCATCAGATCGATCTTGTTAAAGACCAGCCAGCGCGGCTTGTTCGCCAGTTTTTCGCTGTATTTTTCCAGCTCGCCGATAATGATGCGGGCATTTTCTACCGGATCGGAACCGTCGATTGGATCGATATCGATGAGATGCAGCAGTACGCGGCAGCGCTCAAGGTGTTTCAGGAAGCGGATACCCAGACCGGCACCTTCTGCAGCACCTTCAATCAGACCCGGGATATCAGCAACCACAAAGCTCTTCTCGTTATCCATACGGACAACGCCCAGGCTTGGTACCAGCGTGGTAAACGGATAATCCGCCACTTTTGGCTTGGCTGCAGAGACCGCGCGAATAAACGTCGATTTACCGGCGTTTGGCATACCCAGCATCCCGACATCGGCCAGAAGCATCAGCTCCAGCTGCAGATCGCGCTTGTCGCCCGGCGTACCCATCGTTTTCTGACGCGGGGTACGGTTAACGGACGATTTGAAACGGCTGTTACCCAGACCGTGCCAGCCGCCTTTCGCCACCATCAGACGCTGACCGTGTTTGGTCATATCGCCCATGGTTTCGCCCGTCCCCTGGTCAATCACACGCGTACCGACCGGAACCTTAATGGTCACGTCTTTACCGCGTTTGCCCGTACAGTCACGGCTTTGACCGTTCTGACCACGCTCAGCGCGGAAGGATTTTTCGAAACGGTAGTCGATCAGCGTGTTGAGGTTCTCATCCGCCTCCAGCCACACGTCACCGCCGTCCCCACCGTCACCGCCGTCAGGACCGCCACGTGGAATATATTTCTCACGGCGGAAGCTCACGCAACCATTGCCGCCATCACCTGCCACGACCAGGATTGTCGCTTCATCAACAAACTTCATTTTACTCTCCGTAACTCATTCGCCTGAGCGGGGGACTACTACGACCGCTTCATTTTTGCGCCAACGCCCCCAAAGACGATGACCAATGGCGGAATACATCGCGCCCGCAACCACGACAAACGCACCGAGATAGCCCAACATGTTGAGCATCGGTCTGACGAAGACATCGGGCCAGGCCATTGATAACAAATCTGAAAATAACAGCGTAAACAGCGGGGTAAGCGTAATGAGTGCGCTCACCTGTGCTGCCTGCCAGCGCGCCATCGCTTCGGCCAGCGCGCCATAACCGACCAGCGTGTTCAGCCCACAAAAAATGAGGCACGCCAGTTGCCAGTCGCTAAGCTGGGTAATCACACCCGGTTTTGCTAACGGCAATAATGCTATTGTACACAAAGTGTACAGCAAAAAGAGGATCTGCTGTGAGGCCAAACGACGCAATAACACCTTTTGCGCGACGCCATAACTCACCCAAACCGTTGCTGCTCCCACTCCGAAGATCACACCCCAGGTGTAATCCGTCAGTCGGGTAAAAATCTCTATCAGACTGGTGTTGAAGAACATCACCAGACCACAGAGCAACATGCTCGCCCCGATAATTTGCGTGCCACGCATCTTCTCCTTGAGGATAAAGACGCTGGCGACCATCATGCCGACCGGTGAAAGCTGACCAATCACCTGCGACGCCGTGGGGCTAAGATACTGCAGGGAAGAACTGAACAGTATGAAGTTACCGAACAGGCCACCCGTCGCGATAGCCAGCAACACCAGCCAGCGCGGTTTACGGAAGATACGCAACGGCGGAAGCTTACCTTTGATCGCGAGGATGGCCCCAAGGCCGATACTTGCCATCAGAAAGCGATAAAACACCACCGTTGGCGGCTCCATCACTTCCAGTACCTGCTTCATTGCAATTGGCAGCGCACCCCAGCACATTGCGGTCGTGAGCGCCAAAAGAATACCAATGCCGGCCTGCTGCTTCATGCCCGTTTTCCCTACAGAAAAAATTACCGGGTTTCCAATGTAAAAAGCCCCGCAACAGGTTGCGGGGCTTTAATCCGTTACCGGACCGAGAAAACCTTACTCAGCAACGATGCTGATGTATTTACGGTTGTTCGGGCCTTTAACTTCAAATTTCACTTTACCGTCTGCTTTAGCAAACAGAGTGTGGTCACGACCGCAACCTACGTTGTTGCCAGCGTGGAATTTGGTGCCACGTTGACGAACAATGATGCTACCCGCCAGAACGGATTCGCCACCGAAACGCTTAACGCCCAGGCGTTTAGCTTCTGAATCGCGACCGTTACGTGTGGAGCCGCCAGCCTTTTTATGTGCCATTTAAATCTCTCCTCAGGTCTTAGGCGCTGATGCCAGTAATTTTCACATCAGTGAACCACTGACGGTGGCCCTGCTGCTTACGGTAGTGTTTACGACGACGAAACTTAACGATTTTAACTTTCTCGCCACGACCGTGAGCAACAACTTCAGCTTTGATAACGCCGCCATCAACGAAAGGAACGCCGATTTTGACTTCTTCACCGTTTGCGATCATCAGAACTTCTGCGAACTCAACAGATTCGCCAGTTGCGATGTCCAGCTTTTCCAGGCGAACGGTCTGACCTTCGCTTACTCGGTGTTGTTTACCACCACTTTGGAAAACCGCGTACATATAAACTCCGCTTCCGCGCACATCCTCGTATGAATCAGAGTGCGCTATAAATATTCACAATAGGGCGCGAATATTACGCAAAACGCGAGCCTTTGACAAGTGCTACCATCAATACATGAAGAAAAAAAACACAACGCGTAAGGTAACGTTTATCTGAGCCGTTTTTTCAGTACAATCAGCACTACTATTGATAAACCTAACCCTTCGTTACCCCATTGAAGATGGGATAAACAGGATAAAAAGCCCGGCTTTTGCGATGAATTTAGAAAAAATCAACGAGTTAACCGCGCAAGATATGGCGGGTGTGAATGCAGCAATCCTGGAGCAACTCAATTCTGACGTTCAGCTGATCAATCAGTTGGGCTATTACATCGTCAGCGGCGGCGGTAAACGCATTCGCCCGATGATTGCCATCCTGGCTGCCCGAGCCGTCGGCTATCAGGGAAATGCTCACGTCGCGATCGCGGCACTGATCGAATTTATTCACACTGCGACGCTTCTTCATGATGATGTTGTGGATGAATCAGACATGCGCCGGGGTAAAGCCACCGCCAACGCCGCCTTTGGCAATGCTGCCAGCGTCCTGGTGGGGGATTTTATCTATACCCGTGCCTTCCAGATGATGACCAGCCTGGGTTCGCTGAAAGTGCTGGAGGTCATGTCTGAAGCCGTTAACGTGATTGCTGAAGGCGAAGTGCTTCAGCTGATGAACGTCAACGACCCTGACATCACCGAAGAAAACTACATGCGCGTAATTTACAGTAAAACCGCGCGCCTGTTTGAAGCGGCTGCACAGTGTTCCGGCATTCTGGCTGGCTGTAGCGAAGCCCAGGAAAAAGGGCTGCAGGACTATGGCCGTTATCTGGGTACCGCATTCCAGCTGATTGATGATTTGCTGGATTACAGTGCAGACGGCGAAACGCTCGGCAAAAACGTGGGCGATGACCTGAACGAAGGCAAACCGACGCTGCCGCTACTCCACGCGATGCGCAACGGGTCAGCCGACCAGGCGAAAATGATCCGTGAAGCGATCGAGCAGGGAAATGGTCGTCATCTTCTGGAACCTGTGCTGGAAACAATGGCCATTTGCGGATCGCTGGACTGGACACGTCAACGTGCCGAAGAAGAGGCGGATAAAGCCATCGCCGCACTTCAGGTCATCCCGGACAGCCCATGGCGCGATGCGCTCATTGGCCTTGCCCATATCGCCGTTCAGCGCGACCGTTAATCCTGCTCTCCCCTCCCCGCGGCCCTCGCGGGGAGATTCCAGTACACACCTGTATATTCCTCTTTCACGTAAACGCACCGGTTTACAGACCGCATGAATAAAGCCATGCCTTATTCTGAATATCCCTACCAGTAACGCGAACTTTTTAGAACAAGAAATTGAAATGGGTATAGTAAGGCCTGTCGTTTCAGACGAAATGGCGTAAGTGAATCCGAACTTAAGGACAGCGTTATGGATACGAAATTTATCGACTGGCACACAGCAGATATCATTGCGGCACTGCGCAAAAAAGGCACATCACTGGCTGCGGAATCTCGCCGCCATGGCCTGAGTTCTTCAACCCTGGCAAATGCCCTGACGCGCCCCTGGCCGAAGGGAGAATTGATCATTGCGACGGCGCTGGATACGCATCCGTGGGTGATCTGGCCTTCGCGTTACCACGATCCCATTACCCATGAATTTATCGACAGATCGCGCATGATCCGCCAGAGGAAAGTGAAGAAAGACCCGCAGGAATAGCGGTTTTCTTGACAGGAACAGCAACCCCCCGGTCATTTCTGGCAGGGGGCTGCCGGAACGATTACTCGCCCTTCACACGCTCGATATTCGCACCCAGCGCGCGCAGTTTATCTTCGATACGTTCATAGCCACGATCGATGTGATAAATACGATCAACGACCGTCGTCCCTTCCGCAATACACCCCGCCAGCACCAGGCTTGCAGATGCACGCAGATCGGTTGCCATCACCTGAGCACCAGACAGTTTCTCAACGCCATGGCAAATCACGGTATTACTCTCGATCTCAGCATGTGCGCCCATACGGATCAGTTCCGGTACGTGCATAAAGCGGTTTTCAAAGATGGTCTCGGTAATGAACCCCGTCCCTTCCGCCACCAGGTTTAACAGGGTGAACTGCGCCTGCATATCGGTCGGGAAAGCAGGATGCGGAGCTGTACGCACGTTTACCGCTTTTGGACGATTGCCGTGCATGTCCAGGCTGATCCAGTCTTCACCGATTTCGATATCAGCGCCTGCGTCACGCAGTTTCGCCAGCACCGCATCCAGGGTATCTGGCTGCGCGTTGCGGCAGGTAATTTTCCCGCCTGAAATCGCGGCAGCAACCAGGAACGTCCCGGTTTCGATACGGTCTGGCAGGACGCGGTACACACCGCCGCCCAGACGCTCAACGCCTTCGATGGTGATACGGTCGGTGCCCTGGCCAGTAATCTTCGCACCCAGCGCCACGAGGAAGTTCGCGGTATCCACAATCTCCGGTTCACGCGCGGCGTTTTCGATGATGGTAGTACCTTCTGCCAGCGTTGCCGCAGACATGATGGTGACGGTGGCACCAACGCTAACTTTGTCCATGACAATGTGCGCACCTTTCAGGCGGCCATTCACAGACGCTTTAACATAACCTTCTTCGAGTTTGATCTCGGCGCCCAGTTTCTCCAGGCCAAAGATGTGCAGGTCAACCGGACGTGCACCGATTGCGCAGCCACCCGGCAGGGAAACCTGACCCTGACCAAAACGTGCCACCAGCGGGCCAAGCGCCCAGATGGATGCACGCATGGTTTTCACCAGATCGTAAGGTGCAGAGAAGTTGTTTACGTTGCTGGCGTCGATCCAGACGGAACCGTTACGCTCAACTTTAGTGCCCAGTTGGCTGAGCAACTTCATGGTGGTGTCGATATCTTTCAGCTTCGGTACGTTCTGAATTTCTACCGGCTCTTCCGCGAGCAGCGCAGCAAAGAGGATGGGCAGCGCGGCATTTTTTGCGCCAGAAATTGTGACTTCGCCCTGGAGACGCGTTGGCCCCTGTACACGAAATTTATCCATTGTGTGCTCTCTTATAAATTCAACCGTGCTGCGGGCGTGTCGCCCACAACTCAAAAACCGTTTAGTTTGCGATCGCGTGCCCACTCTTGAGGGGTGAACGCTTTAATCGACAGGGCGTGGATGCGGTTATCCGCAATGTATTCCATCAGCGGCGCGTATACAGCCTGCTGTTTCTTCACACGGCTCATACCGTCGAACATCTCACCCACAGCAATAACCTGGAAGTGACTGCCATCGCCAGTGACGTGGGCTTCCTGAAGGGAGAGTGCATTCATCAGCACTGTCTGGATTTCATGATTTTCCATGGGTTCTTAATCATCTGATAGTGAAAACAAGCCCAACATCTTAGAGCAAAGTGGCGTCGTCTTAAACAAGCAAAAAGCCCCGACGATGAATCTGTCAGGGCTTTCAGAAGTAACGCACTGAAAATATTAACGAGGCAGTACGTCCTGAGGGAGATTATAGAGCTGGGCCAGGGTGACCACATTATCGCTCGCCGCGTGCAGCGTAACGCTTGTCCCCTGCTTTTTCCCCACGGCAACAAGATGGGCCAGCAGCGCGACGCCTGCCGTGTCCACCCGTGAAATGCCGCTCAGATCGATAACCGTCACGCCCTGCATCGCTTCAAAACGTTTGTCCCAGAGCGGGTTCAGCAGATCCTGGTCGAGTTCACCCGTCAGCTTCAACGTCTCACCCTCACGCGACCAGCTCAGTTGATCCGACATTACTTCTTCTCGTCCAGAGAGATTTTCTGACGCGAGATAGACTGCAGCTGTGCGGTCAGGCCATCAATGCCTTTGGTGCGCAGCAGGTCACTCCACTCGTTCTGTTTAGTGGTGATCATGCTCACCCCTTCCGCAATCATGTCATAGGCCTGCCAGTGACCGGTCTGGCTGTTTTTACGCCACTGGAAGTCCAGGCGTACTGGCGGACGGCCATTAGGATCGATAATCGTGACGCGGATAGGAATGATAGTCGCGTCGCCCAGCGGCTGCTCTGGCGCAATCTGATAGGTCTGACCGTGATACATCGCCAGTGCCTGACCGTAAGCCTGTTTCAGGTATTCACGGAACGCGGCAAAATAGGCGTCGCGCTGCGCCGGGGTCGCGTCTTTGTAATAACGGCCCAGAACCAGCGCACCCGCATATTTGATCTGCACGTACGGCAGAAGCTCTTGATCAACCACGTCGCGCAGATAATCAGGATTGGAACGAATTTTCGGCTGTTCGTTTTTAAGCCGGTCGAAGGTCTTCTTCGCAGCCTCATCCATCAGTTTGTACGGGTTACTCTGATCCGCAGCATGCGCCGCGGTGAGAGGGGCAATGACCAGCATGGCAACCATTAACAGTCGTTTAAACATGAATGACTTCTCCTGAAATTAATTCGTCGTGCCTGGTGTCGGTGCGACACTGGCAGGATCTTCGCTCTGCGCAGGGGCAGCGTTGGACTTCTTATCATCTCCTTTACTGTTATAAAGGAACTGACCAATCATATCCTCCAGTACCATCGCGGACTTCGTATCCTGGATTACGCTACCGTCTTTAAGGATAGTCGTTCCCAGCTCCGGGTCTTCAAAACCGACGTTAAGCGCCAGATATTGCTCACCCAGGAGGCCGGACGTGCGGATAGAAAGCGAGCTGGTGTCCGGGATATGGTTGTAACGCTCTTCAATATCCATCGACACGCGCGGCAGATAGGTTTTCTCATCAAGCGTAATGTCAGAGACGCGCCCGATGACCACCCCGCCTATACGTACCGGCGAGCGCGCCTTCAGCCCGCCGATGTTATCAAAGGTCGCATAAATGCGATAAGTCGGCTCGGTGCGCACAGACGTGATATCCGCCGCTCTCAGGCAGATAAACAGCGCGGCCAGCAACGCCAGTAACAGGAACACGCCGACCCAAATTTCATTTTTTCTCGTTTGCATGAACTCAATTCCCAAACATCAGTGCGGTGAGCACAAAATCCAGACCCAGTACGGCCAGCGACGAATGTACGACAGTACGTGTAGTTGCACGGCTGATGCCCGCCGAGGTCGGGATCGCATCATAGCCATTGAACAAGGCGATCCAGGTGACCGTAATGGCAAATACCACGCTTTTAATCAGACAGTTAACCAGATCCATTCGCAGATCGATGGCGTCCTGCATGGCCGACCAGAAGAAGCCAGCATCGATGCCCTTCCAGTGAACGCCAACCAGCGAACCGCCCCAGATACCCACGGCGACAAAGAGGATCGTCAGGAGCGGTAAGGAAATCACCCCCGCCCAGAAGCGTGGCGAGATCACGCGACGCAGCGGGTCGACCGCCATCATCTCCATGCTGGAAAGCTGCTCGGTCGCACGCATCAGGCCAATTTCAGCGGTCAATGCTGACCCTGCACGCCCGGCGAACAACAGCGCCGCCACCACCGGCCCCAGTTCACGCAGCAGCGACAGCGCCACCAGCATGCCGAGGCTGGTTTCGGCGCTGTAGGTCGTCAGAACCAGGTAGCCCTGCAGCCCCAGCACCATGCCGATAAACAGACCGGAGACAATGATGATGAGCATCGACAGCACGCCGACATTATAGAGCTGCCGCACCAGTAGCGGTGCATGCTTACGAAATTCCGGCTTGCCGACCAGCGCGTTGAACAACATCAATCCGGCACGCCCGAACGTCCTGATGGTTTTTATGCCACGGTGTCCAAGAGCGGCCAATGCATTTAACAGCATCAGTGGCTTAACTCCCTATTCCCAGTAAATCGTCACGATAGTCGCCCGCCGGGTAGCGGAACGGCACAGGCCCATCCGCAATGCCGTCGAGGAACTGCCGTACACGCGGATCGCAGTTTTCCTGCAACGCCTGAGCGCTGCCATGCGCAACGATCCTTTTGTCTGCCACAATGTAGGCATAGTCGGCGATGCTCAACACTTCCGGTACATCGTGAGAAACCACAATGCAGGTTACGCCGAGCGCGCTGTTCAGTTCAGAGATGAGCTTCACCAGCACGCCCATCGTGATAGGGTCCTGCCCGACGAACGGTTCGTCGAACATGATTAAATCGGGTTCTAAGGCGATGGCGCGTGCCAGCGCGGCACGACGTGCCATACCGCCGGACAGCTCTGAGGGCATCAGTTTTGCAGCCCCTCGCAGTCCCACGGCTTCAAGCTTCATCATCACCGTACTTTTCAGCAGCTCTGGCGGCAGACGGGTGTGTTCGCGCAGCGGATAGGCCACGTTATCAAAGACGTTCATGTCCGTGAACAACGCTCCCGACTGGAAAAGCATACTCATGCGTTTACGAACAGTATACAGGCGCGATCGTGACATCTCGGGGATGTTTTCGCCGTCAAAGAGGATTTCACCGCTATCGGGTGGGATCTGGCCACCAATAAGGCGCAGCAGGGTCGTTTTACCGATCCCGGACGGCCCCATGATGGCAGTGATCTTGCCACGCGGTACGGTCAACGAAATATCATCGAATATCAATCTGTTGGCGCGAGAAAAACTCACACCCCGGACATCAACTAAATTCGCCATAGTTTGGCTCATTTATGGTTCCTTTCTTACCCTGCTCACGTTAAGCATGCAGACTGAATCAGCCCTAAACTCAGCATTTTTACAGAATATTAGCCGTTGAGGTTAGCGAAAGCTGGCATTTGTTTTACTTTTCCGGCGCATAAAGTCAAAATTAGGAATTCGTTACGCCTCAGACTGTATGCAGTCCTGCCATTCCATTCCTGCGCGATGGACCGACGAGTATACCTGAAGAAAGGACTTTTGATGCTTTTAGCAACAGCACTGTTAATAATTGGTTTACTTTTGGTGGTCTACAGTGCTGACCGTTTGGTATTTGCTGCATCTATCCTGTGCCGCCTGACTGGCGTACCGCCTGTCGTCATCGGGATGACCGTGGTCAGTGTCGGCACCTCGCTTCCTGAAATCATCGTCTCTGTCACGGCATCACTGCATGGTCAGTTAGACCTTGCCGTCGGCACCGCGATTGGTTCCAACATCGTCAATATCTTACTGATCCTTGGCCTGGCGGCCCTGCTCCATCCATTTCGCGTGCATTCTGATGTTCTGCGCCGTGAATTGCCGCTAATGTTAATCGTAAGCCTGCTGGCAGGGTGCGTATTTTATGATGGCGTACTGAGCTACGGTGACGGCATTTTCTTGCTGGCGCTGGCCGTTATCTGGCTATTGTATAGTGTTAAAATCGCCCGTCTGGCAGAAAAACAGGGCCAGGACAGCCTGACGCGAGAGCAGGTCGCCGAACTCCCGCGTGAAGGCACGCTGCCTGTGGCGCTGCTGTGGCTCGGCGTCGCGCTGATCATCATGCCGATGGCCACGCGCATGGTCGTCGATAACGCCACGGTGCTGGCGAACTATTTCGCCATGAGTGAGCTCACCATTGGCCTGACGGTCATTGCCATTGGCACCAGTCTGCCAGAACTTGCCACCGCTATCGCAGGGGCACGTAAAGGTGAAGATGACATTGCCATAGGCAATATTATCGGTTCAAACATTTTTAATATCGCCATCGTGATGGGCCTGCCGGCCCTGATAACGCCCGGGCCTTTTAACCCCCTGGCATTCTCACGCGATTACGGGGTGATGTTGCTGGTCAGCGTCATTTTTGCCCTGCTCTGCTGGCGGCGGCAACGACAGATCGGCAAAGGCGCAGGGGCGCTGCTGACGGGTGGATTTATCGTATGGATGGCGATGCTGTACTGGCTTTCGCCTCTTCTCTCTGGGTAAACGGAAACGCATTATGTCGCAAATAGAATTGCAGCCGGGTTTTGACTTTCAGAAAGCAGGCAAAGAGGTTCTGGAGATTGAACGTGAAGGTCTGGCGCAGTTAGATCAGTACATTAATCAGGATTTTAGTCTGGCATGTGAGAAGATGTTCTACTGTGCCGGTAAAGTCGTGGTGATGGGCATGGGCAAGTCCGGTCACATTGGGCGCAAAATGGCGGCAACGTTTGCCAGCACCGGAACCTCTTCCTTCTTTGTACACCCGGGGGAAGCCGCGCACGGCGATCTGGGCATGGTAACGCCGCAGGATATCGTCATCGCGCTGTCGAACTCCGGTGAGTCTAATGAGATCCTGGCGCTGATCCCCGTGCTGAAGCGGCTGCGGGTTCCGCTTATTTGCATGACCAGCCGCCCGGAAAGTAGCATGGCGCGCGCGGCGGATATTCACCTGTGCGTGAAAGTGCCTAAAGAAGCCTGTCCGCTGGGTCTTGCTCCAACGTCCAGCACGACCGCTGCGCTGGTCATGGGCGATGCGCTTGCCGTTGCGTTGCTGGAAGCCCGCGGTTTTACCCCGGAAGATTTCGCGCTTTCCCACCCAGGTGGCGCGCTCGGGCGTAAGCTTCTGCTTCGGGTTAACGATATTATGCACACTGGCGATGAGATCCCTCACGTCAGTAAAGAGGCCTCCCTGCGCGATGCGCTGCTGGAGATCACCCGCAAGAATCTGGGTATGACGGTTGTGTGCGACGACCTGATGAAGATCCAGGGGATCTTCACCGATGGCGACCTGCGCCGCGTGTTCGACATGGGTGTTGATGTTCGCACGCTGGGCATCGCTGATGTGATGACGTCCGGCGGTATCCGTGTTCGTCCTGGCACGCTGGCGGTGGATGTGCTGAACCTGATGCAGTCCCGTCATATCACCTCAGTGATGGTTGCCGATGGCGACCAGTTGCTGGGTGTGGTACATATGCATGATCTGCTGCGCGCAGGCGTAGTGTAATGAAGGATAAGACAATGAGTAATGCGGGTGCATCCCTTGCAACCTGTTATGGTCCGGTCAGTACCCATATGATGGCAAAGGCGGAAAATATTCGCCTGCTCATCCTGGATGTGGATGGGGTACTCTCTGATGGCCTGATTTACATGGGCAATAATGGTGAAGAGCTGAAAGCGTTTAACGTTCGCGATGGCTACGGTATTCGTTGTGCGCTCACATCAGGCATCGACGTTGCCATCATCACCGGTCGGAAAGCTAAACTGGTTGAAGACCGTTGTGAAACGTTAGGCATTACCCATCTGTATCAGGGTCAGTCCGATAAGATGGCGGCGTTCAACGATTTACTGGGTAAACTGGCCGTCGCGCCGGAAAACGTGGCCTATGTCGGGGACGATCTGATTGACTGGCCGGTGATGGCTGAAGTCGGTCTGAGTATCGCCGTGGCCGATGCGCATCCGCTGCTGATCCCGCGCGCTGACTATGTCACCCATATCAACGGTGGCCGTGGTGCCGTACGTGAAGTCTGCGATCTGCTTTTGCTGGCGCAGGGCAAGCTTGATGAGGCCAAAGGGCAATCGATATGAGTAAAACCAGACGTTGGGTTATCATTCTGCTTTCGCTTGTCGCACTGGTATTGATTGGCGTGAACCTTGCCGATCGCGACGATACGCAGACGGAAGTGGTCAATACGAGCGAGCCAACCTATAAAAGCGATCACAGTGACACCGTGGTCTACAGCCCGGAAGGTGCGCTGAACTATCGCCTGATTGCCCAGCATGTTGAATATTTTTCAGATGACGGTATTTCGTGGTTTACCCAGCCCGTCATGACCACGTTTGATAAAGACAAAGTGCCGACGTGGTCGATTAAATCTGACCGGGCAAAACTGACGAATGACCGTATGCTTTATCTGTATGGCCACGTTGAAGTCAACGCCCTGACCGCTGACTCACAACTGCGCAAAATCACGACGGATAATGCACAGATCAACCTCGTGACCCAGGACGTGACGTCGCAGGATCTGGTCACACTGTATGGCACAACATTTAATTCCAGCGGTTTAAGAATGCGCGGGAACTTACGCAGCAAAAACGCCGAGCTGATTGAAAAGGTTAGAACCTCCTATGAAATTCAAAACAAACAAACTCAGCCTTAAAGTAATTATCGCCAGTGCGATGCTGGCGACCAGTCTTCCCGCGCTTGCTGTAACGGGCGATACTGACCAGCCTATCCATATCGAGTCCGACACGCAGTCGCTTGATATGCAAGGCAATGTCGTTACCTTTACCGGTAACGTCGTCATGACCCAGGGCACCATCAAAATCAACGCCGATAAAGTGGTCGTTACCCGTCCCGGTGGCGAGCAAGGCAAAGAGATCATTGATGGCTATGGCAACCCGGCAACCTTCTACCAGATGCAGGATAACGGCAAACCCGTGAAAGGTCGCGCCACGCATATGCACTATGAGCTGGCGAAGGACCTGGTCATCCTGACCGGTAACGCTTATCTGGAACAGCTGGACAGCAACATCACCGGCGACCAGATCACCTATCTGGTGAAAGAGCAAAAAATGCAGGCCTCCAGCGAGAAAGGCAAACGCGTAACCACCGTGCTGGTTCCGTCGCAGCTGCAGGACAAAGGTAAGGGTCAGGCCCCGGCACAGAAGAAGAGTAACTAATTCGTTATGGCAACATTAACTGCAAAAAATCTCGCGAAGGCCTATAAGGGCCGCCGTGTCGTAGAAGATGTCAGTCTGACCGTCAACTCCGGCGAAATTGTAGGCCTGCTTGGCCCTAACGGTGCGGGCAAGACCACAACCTTCTACATGGTCGTTGGCATTGTGTCGCGCGATGCGGGCAACATCGTCATTGATGATGAAGATATCAGTCTTCTGCCGCTGCATGCGCGTGCGCGTCGCGGTATCGGCTATCTGCCGCAGGAAGCCTCCATTTTCCGCCGCCTGAGCGTCTTTGATAACCTGATGGCCGTCCTGCAAATTCGTGACGATCTGACCAGCGAACAGCGTCAGGACCGGGCTAACGAGCTGATGGAAGAGTTCCATATCGAACATCTGCGCGACAGCCTCGGTCAGGCGCTGTCCGGCGGTGAACGCCGTCGCGTTGAGATTGCGCGTGCGCTGGCTGCAAACCCGAAATTTATCCTTCTGGATGAACCGTTTGCAGGCGTTGACCCCATCTCCGTTATCGACATTAAACGTATCATTGAGCATCTGCGCGACAGCGGGCTTGGCGTACTGATCACTGACCATAACGTCCGTGAAACGCTGGCCGTGTGCGAACGCGCATACATCGTGAGCCAGGGCAATCTGATCGCCCACGGTACGCCGCAGCAGATCCTCGAAGATGATCATGTTAAGCGTGTCTACCTTGGGGAAGACTTCAGACTCTGATAGGGTAGAGGTAATGTAACGCCGAACCGGAGAAAAATGCTCTGAACATGAAGCAAGGTTTGCAATTACGGCTCAGCCAACAACTGGCGATGACGCCGCAGCTACAGCAGGCGATTCGCCTGTTGCAACTGTCCACCTTAGAACTCCAGCAGGAGCTCCAGCAAGCGCTGGATAGTAATCCGTTGCTGGAGCAAGCCGATCTTCATGAAGAGGTAGATACCCAGCAGTCGCAGGATACTGAAGCACTCGACACCGCCGATGCGCTCGAACAAAAAGAGATGCCGGACGAGCTTCCGCTGGATGCCAGCTGGGATGAAATCTACACCGCCGGAACCCCTTCCGGTACGCGTGCAGACTACCAGGACGATGAGCTACCGGTTTATCAGGGTGAAACTACCCAGTCACTGCAGGATTACCTGATGTGGCAGGTGGAACTTACCCCCTTCTCCGATACCGACCGCGCGATAGCGACATCCATTGTCGATGCCGTGGATGACACCGGTTATCTGACCGTCACGCTGGACGAAATTCTGGAAAGCATGGGTGACGAAGAGATTGAACTCGAGGAGATAGAAGCCGTTCTGAAGCGCATTCAGCGTTTCGATCCGGTTGGGGTGGCCGCAAAAGATCTGCGCGACTGCCTGCTTATCCAACTTTCTCAGTTCAGCAAAGAGACGCCATGGCTTGATGAAGCCCGCTTAATCATCAGCGACCATCTGGATCTTCTGGCCAATCACGATTTCCGCAGCCTGATGCGCGTCACGCGCCTGAAAGAAGAGGTGCTGAAAGAGGCGGTCAATCTGATTCAGTCCCTCGATCCGCGCCCCGGTCAGTCCATTCAGACCAGCGAACCCGAGTACGTCATCCCGGATGTGCTGGTCAGAAAACACAATGACCGCTGGGTCGTTGAACTGAACTCAGACAGCATCCCTCGCCTGCAAATCAACCAGCAGTATGCCTCCATGTGCACCAGCGTGCGTAACGACTCCGATAATCAATACATTCGTAGCAATTTGCAGGAAGCGCGATGGTTGATCAAAAGTCTGGAGAGCCGAAATGATACGCTGCTCCGCGTAAGCCGCTGTATTGTCGAACAGCAGCAGGCGTTCTTTGAGCAGGGCGAAGAGTATATGAAACCGATGGTGCTGGCGGATATCGCCCAGGCCGTCGAGATGCATGAATCAACCATTTCCCGCGTGACCACGCAGAAGTATCTGCACAGTCCACGCGGTATTTTTGAGCTTAAGTATTTCTTCTCCAGCCATGTGAATACCGAGGGCGGCGGTGAAGCGTCGTCAACGGCCATTCGCGCCCTGGTGAAGAAGTTGATCGCCGCGGAGAACCCCGCGAAGCCACTGAGCGACAGTAAGTTAACCACCATACTGTCCGACCAGGGTATTATGGTGGCACGCCGAACTGTTGCGAAGTATCGAGAGTCTTTATCCATTCCGCCGTCTAACCAGCGTAAACAGCTGGTCTGACACAACCGATAAGGAAGACACTATGCAGCTCAATATCACAGGACATAACGTCGAGATTACTGAGGCTTTACGTGATTTTGTGAATGCTAAATTCGCGAAACTCGAGCAGTATTTCGAAAGGATCAACCAGGTCTATGTTGTATTGAAAGTGGAGAAAGTGACTCATATCTCGGATGCGACCCTGCATGTCAACGGGGGTGAGCTCCATGCCAGTGCGGAAGGGCAAGACATGTACGCTGCTATCGACGGCTTGATTGATAAGCTTGCACGACAGCTCAATAAACATAAAGACAAACTGAAACAACACTAATTGTCCGGGCAGTTAACGGGTGCAGGAAGGCCTGTTGTGAAACACAACAGGCCGTTTGTACAGTTAGCGCTTAGGTGAAATTATGATGAACAACGATTCCGCTCTTCAACTGAGCAATGTCCTTAACCAGGAATGTACGCGCAGTGCTGTTCACTGCCAGAGCAAAAAACGTGCGCTGGAGATCATCAGTGAACTGGCCGCAAAACAGCTGGGCCTGCCGCCGCAGGTCGTGTTCGAGGCGATCCTGACCCGTGAAAAAATGGGCAGTACCGGCATCGGCAACGGCATCGCGATCCCGCACGGCAAACTGGAAGAGGACACCCTGCGTGCCGTCGGTGTGTTTGTGCAGCTGGAGACGCCTATCGCCTTCGATGCCATCGATAATCAGCCCGTCGATCTCCTCTTCGCGCTGCTGGTGCCTGCCGACCAGACGAAAACCCATTTGCATACGCTTTCGCTGGTCGCAAAACGCCTGGCCGATAAAACCATTTGCCGTCGACTGCGCGCAGCCCAAAGTGATGAAGAGCTATATCAAATTATCACTGAAGCAGAAGGCAATCAGGATGATGCATAACCAGGAGATGGCCTTCACATCTGTTGTCCTGAGGAGAAACGGAACATGGTGCTGATGATTGTCAGTGGCCGTTCAGGGTCCGGGAAATCCGTGGCCCTGCGCGCGCTGGAAGACATGGGGTTTTACTGCGTAGATAACCTGCCGGTCGTGCTGTTGCCCGACCTGGCACGCACGCTTGCGGAGAGGCAAATCTCTGCCGCCGTCAGTATCGACGTTCGTAACATGCCTGAATCGCCAGAAATTTTTGAACAGGCAATGAGCAACCTGCCTGATTCATTCTCGCCTCAGTTGCTGTTCCTCGATGCAGACCGCAATACTCTGATCCGTCGCTACAGCGATACCCGTCGTTTGCATCCGCTTTCCAGCAAGAACCTCTCGCTGGAAAGTGCTATCGACGAAGAGAGCGATCTGCTGGAACCGCTGCGTTCCCGTGCTGACCTGATTGTCGATACGTCCGAAATGTCCGTGCATGAACTGGCGGAAATGCTGCGTACCCGTTTACTGGGCAAACGCGAGCGTGAACTGACGATGGTGTTCGAGTCATTCGGCTTTAAGCACGGTATTCCTATCGATGCGGATTATGTTTTCGACGTGCGCTTCCTGCCGAACCCGCACTGGGATCCGAAGCTGCGTCCAATGACCGGTCTCGATAAGCCCGTCGCGGCCTTCCTCGACAGACACACAGAAGTTCACAATTTTATCTACCAGACGCGAAGCTACCTTGAGCTATGGTTACCTATGCTGGAGACAAACAATCGTAGCTACCTGACCGTGGCGATTGGCTGTACCGGCGGTAAACATCGTTCGGTCTATATCGCCGAACAGCTGGCCGACTATTTCCGCTCACGCGGAAAGAACGTTCAGTCCCGTCATCGCACGCTGGAAAAACGTAAAACATGACCGTAAAACAAACCGTTGAGATCACCAATAAGCTGGGCATGCATGCACGTCCGGCGATGAAACTGTTTGAGCTGATGCAGGGTTTCGATGCAGAAGTTCTGCTGCGTAACGATGAAGGTACCGAGGCGGAAGCGAACAGCGTGATTGCGCTGCTAATGCTGGACTCCGCCAAAGGCCGCCAGATTGAAGTAGAAGCTACCGGTCCACAGGAAGAGGAAGCGCTGGCGGCGGTGATTGCGCTGTTTAACGCCGGGTTTGACGAAGACTAACGCCTCTTTCATGGCGGGTAGCGCTACGCTTACCCGCCTTACATCAATTTATTTCTCGCCATAAACCCTTCCCCTCCCAGCTGCCGCATCTGGCGCATGATCCACGCCTGTCGGTTTCGCACATAGCCTGAGGGTGCATCGGCTTTAAAGCGAATTGGGTTAGGCAAGACCGCGGCCAACAGCGCAGCTTCAGAAAGGCTCAGCCGGCTGGCAGGTTTATTGAAATATCGCTGCGACGCGGCTTCGACACCAAACACGCCATCACCAAACTCGGCAATGTTCAGATAGACCGTCAGAATACGTTTCTTGCTCCAGACCGTTTCCATCCCCAGGGTCAATCCGGCTTCCAGCCCTTTTCGCACCCAGCTACGGCCATCCCACAAAAACAGGTTTTTGGCCGTCTGTTGTGACAGCGTCGATGCGCCGCGCACGCGGTTTTCATGGCGTTCGTTATGGGCAAGCGCTTTCTCGATTGCCGCCACGTCAAACCCCCAGTGCTCCGGGAATTTCTGATCCTCCGCCGCTATCACCGCCAGCCCCATCCACGGGGAGATTTCATCTGTGCTCACCCAGTCAGAGTGGGCAACATAGCTGAAGTCACCGGTGAACCACGCGCTCAGCTGACGCTCAACCATCACGGCAGAAAACGGAACCGGCAGAATGCTGAATAATGCCAGTCCGCCGCCCCAGAACACCGCCAGCACCAGCACGGTACGCCAAAGAATACGTTTTACCCAGGCGCCTGCGGCGAATTGACGCCTCATTCAGTCAGCACCAGCACTCTGGCCACCAGCTTTTCAATGCCTGAAGCGGCTTCCGCGATAGTCTGCGCCAGCATATACGCAGGTGTGGTGACGATTTTATTGTCTTCATCCACCACAATGTCATCCACCGGACAAGGGATGTGCTCGCCTCCCATCTCCTCGATGATTTCCGCTGTATCAATATCGGTCCCGATGGTCAGGCGCAGCGGGAAATCAAAAATTGTCGGAAGCATGGCCGGAGCGATACAGATAAAGCCCTGCGGTTTACCCGCCGCATGCATGGCCTGTGATAATGCTTTTAAATGCGGATCAACCTGACACCCGGCGCCTTGCGTGGCAAACGTGCTGAGGTTTTTAGCCGCCCCAAACCCGCCCGGCACAATTAACGCATCAAGCTCTGCCGCGTCCGCCTGAACCAGAGGATGAATTTCGCCACGCGCAATACGCGCGGCTTCAATCAGGACGTTACGGGTTTCCGCCATCGGCTCCCCGGTCAGATGATTAATGACATCAGCCTGATTTTTGTCTGGCGCGAAGCAAATGACTTCAGCCCCCTCTCTTGCCAGGGCCAGCAATGTGATGACGGCTTCGTGTATCTCAGAACCATCGTAAACGCCACATCCGCTCAGTACGACACCAATCTTTTTCATCATGACGATCCTTCTCTGCAACTCGCTGAAGCACATAATTAATTTTGATTAAAACGCTATGCTTCACACATTTCACTGATTCCTGTAACAAACCATTTAAGATTTGCTATCTTATTTGCGTGCGGCCTAAATTTTCAGGCGGCGTCCATACGAAAACAACACAAAAAACAGGCGCAGCCACAATTTCCCTGGTGTTGGCGCAGTATTCGCGCACCCCGGTTAAGCCGGGGTCATTTTTTTCTGGCGTCCACCCAGGCTTTAAGCACCGCCACATCGTTCTGCCACTCTTGTTTCATCTCTTCAACCCAATCACCTACGTTATCTTCCCAGGCAGGTAAATCAGGTGACTGAATCTGTTGTCCCAGCTGTTGCAGGTGACGTAAGCCGACCGAGCCGGCCGCACCTTTGATTTTATGCCCTTCTTCCACAATGCCTTTCTGATCCCGCGCTGTCAGATTTGACTCCAGCACGCTCAGATAGCCCGGCATCATTTTTTCAAATACCGCCAGACCGTCGGTAATCAGTTTTGGACCAACCAGATCGATGTACTGCTCCAGCATCGCGGTATCGAGTATCGTTTGGGCTTTCGCGCTATCCACAGACGTCATGGTGTTCTCCTCTTCATCATGGGTATCCCAGAACTTCTTGATCATGGCGGTCAGGGCAGGCACCGCCAGCGGCTTGCTAAGTACATCATCCATACCGGCATCGAGGTACTCTTTTTTATCTTTCAGCACGTTCGCCGTCAACGCCACCAGCGGCGGCAGTTCGTCGGCAGCGTACTGGCTCGTCAGTTCACGGGAAATATCCAGCCCGGTCATGTCCGGCAACTGAATATCCAGCAGAACGAGATCATATTCACCCGGCTTAAACATCTCCAGCGCGGCTTTACCGGTCATCGCCACATCCACACTGTTGCCCAGTTTTTCCAGGACAGAGCGTGCGACAATCACGTTAAGCTCAATATCTTCCACCAGAAGGACATGCAGCGCGGGCAGCGGCATATCGTCGTTTTCGAAGGTATCTTCCACCTCTTCCGCCACCGCCGGCGCGTGCACCGTCAGCGTGAAGGTTGAGCCTTTGCCCGGATGGCTGGCGACGGTAATATCACCGCCCATGCTCTTCGCAAGACGTTTAGACACCGCCAGACCAATTCCCGTGCCGGTAGCGGGCTTGCCGCCGTTGCTGTCCTTCACCTGATAGTACATCGCAAAGATTTTGTCCTGCTCTTCCTGCGGAATCCCAATGCCGGAGTCTTCCACCTCAAAGTGCAGCATGTCGCCCTGGTCATAGCGAATACGTACCGAGACCTGCCCTTTCTGGGTAAATTTGACCGCATTGCTGATAAGGTTCCACAGGATCTGGCGCAGACGCGTGCCGTCGGTAACCACCTTGTGCGGCAGCGGCAGCGTGGGATCCATGACAAAGCTCAGCCCCTTCTGTTGCGCCTGCAAACCCGACAGGTTTTCCAGATCGGCAAGGAAACCGGTGAAATCAACCGGCTGGTTATCAAGCTGCACTTTGCGGCGTTCCATCTTATCCATATCGATAATATCGTTGAAGATATTCCCCAGCGTGACCGCTGAGACATGGATGGTTTTAAGGTATTTTTCCTGTTCTGCGGTGAGATCGGTGTCCAGCAGAATGCGGCTCAGGCCGACAATTCCGTTAAGTGGCGTACGCAGTTCATGGCTGATGGTGGAGATGAAGGTGGTTTTATCGCGGCTGGCACGTTCAAGGGCATCCTGATAGCGCTTACGCTCGGTGATATCGCGGCCAAACCCCATCAGACCGTGGCGTTTCCCCACGCGGTCGTAGTACGGCACCTTACGGATCTCAAAGCAGGCTTTGCGCCCGTCGGGGTAATCCAGCCACTGTTCATAGGTCAGCGAAACGTTATGACGGAACACTTTTTCGTCCGTCTCCATCACTTTGGCGGCCGCCTCTTCGGAGTATACGTCCTGCGGCTTCAGGTGAATCAGCTGCTTCTCACTCTTCCCGGTCAGCAGTTCCATCGCCCGGTTACAGCCGGAAAACTCTTTATCTTCATTACGGTAGAAAACCAGATCCGGTGATGCATCAAGGAACGAGCGCAGGAAAGAGGATTGCTGCTCAAGCTGGATCTGCGTCACCTCGCGCTCTTTCATTTCGATTTTCAGCTGCTCCAGCGTCGCCTGGCGTTCAGCCTCCGCCTTCTCACGATCCGAAATCTCCTGGTTCAGTTGGGCGATATTATCCTTTAGCTGAACGTTGAGCTTCAGATCGCGATCGCGCATCTCTTCCAGTTTATCGACCAGTTTTGACAGGCGCTGACGGGACTCCTCCAGTTGTTCAACTACCACAGAGAGGAAATAGACCGCCCAGGGTGTAATCAGCAAGCCAAAGAAGATGGAGCGGATCACGTCGATACTCTCGACCTGACCGTGCAGAACCATGGTTACGGCCATCTGTACGACAATGGCCAGAACGACCAGCGCCAGTGCCAGCAGCATGGAGAAACGCACCAGCCCAAGCTTCATCATCAGATCGACGTAGTACTGGGCCAGCATTCGAATTTGCTTCATAGAGGATCCCTTCACGACTTTATCGCTCAATAATACTCAAATTCGCGGCGGGGCGTTGAAGGTTGTGAGAAAAAGTGCGGGGTGAAACAGGAGATTAGCCTCGCTTCCGGTTCGCCGGAAGCGAGGAGAGGTCTGTCAGGAGCGTTTCAGCATCAGCCAGAGGCTGATCAGGAAGAAGCTGGCGCTCGGCAGCAGCGCGCCGATAACAGGCGGAATGCCATAAACCAGCGTCAGCGGGCCGAAGATCTGATCGAGAACGTAGAATACAAAGCCGAAGCTGATCCCGGTCACCACGCGCACGCCCATCGGCACGCTACGCAACGGGCCAAAGATAAACGACAGTGCCATCAGCATCATCACCGCCACGGACAACGGCTGGAAGATTTTGCTCCACATGTTGAGCTGATAACGTCCGGCGTCCTGTCCGCTCGACTTCAGGTATTTCACGTAGTTGTGCAAACCACTGATGGAGAGAGCGTCAGGATCCAGCGCCACCACGCCGAGTTTGTCCGGCGTGAGTTTGGTTTTCCACATGCCCGACACCGTCTGAGAGCCGGAGATCTGTTTTGGATCGGTCAGGTCTGACTCATCCACCTGCGACAACCGCCACTGCTTATGCTCGGCGTCAAACTTGGCCGAAGAGGCGTGACGCACGGAGAGCAAACGACGATCGTCATTGAAGGTGTAAATACTCACGCCTCCCAGTTCGTCATCGCCCTTCACACGCTCGATATAGACGAAGCTGTCACCATCTTTTGCCCACAACCCTTGCTGCGTTGAGAGCAATGAGCCACCGTACATCGCCTGCGCACGATAGTTACGCGCCATCTGCTCACCCTGCGGTGCCACCCACTCGCCAATTGCCATGGTCAACAGCACCAGCGGGATCGCGGTTTTCATCACCGACAGTGCAACCTGCATACGGGTGAAGCCCGAAGCCTGCATAACAACCAGTTCACTGCGCTGTGCCAGCATCCCTAAGCCCAACAGCGCACCCAGCAGGGCTGCCATCGGGAAGAAGATCTGCACATCTTTTGGCACGCTGAGCAGGGTATACATGCCCGCACCCAGCGCGTCATAGCTCCCCTGCCCGGCTTTTTTCAACTGATCGACAAATTTGATAATGCCGGAGAGCGACACCAGCATGAACAACGTCATCATGATGGTGGAAAAAATAGTTTTACCGATATAGCGGTCAAGAACGCCAAACGCCTGCATTAGAGGGCTCCTTTACGCGAGAAGCGGGCACGAATGCGGCGCACAGGCACCGTATCCCACAGGTTGAGTCCCACCGCCAGCAGCAGATACAGACCATTGACCACCCAGGTCCAGACGAACGGGTCAATTTTACCCTTACCACCGTTAGACTTAATTGAGGTCTGCAACAGGAAGAACACCAGGTACAGCAGCATGGCTGGCAACATTGACAGCACGCGTCCCTGACGTGGGTTAACCACACTCAGCGGAACGACCATCAGAGCCATCATAAATACGGCGAATACTAGCGTGATACGCCAGTGCAGTTCGGCACGCGCACGGTTGTTGTCCGTATTGAACAGGGTACGCATATCCATTTGCTCGGTATCACTTGGATCGAGCGCCACGGTCTGGTGACCAATAATGGCCTGGTAGTTCTGGAAATCGGTGATGCGGAAATCGCGCAGCATCGCAGTGCCTTCGAAGCGCGTGCCTTTATTCAGCGTCACTACCTGAGAGCCATCTTTACGCTGTGACAGTTGACCCGAATCGGCCACCACGACGGAAGGACGGGCATTCCCTTTGGTGCGGAGCTGAGCAAGGAACACATCGTTAAAGCGGCTACCATCCACGCTTTCGATAAAGAGAACAGAATTCCCGTCCGTCGCCTGCTGGAACTGGCCCTGCGCCAGTGCGGCCATACCCGGGTTTGCTTTGGCTTCTGCCAGCACTTCATCCTGGTGACGGGAAGACGTTGGGCCCGCCCACATCACATTCACCGCCGCAACGATACCTGTGAAAAGCGCCAGAACCATAGCGGCTTTCACCAGTACGGCTTTACTCAAGCCGCAGGCGTGCATCACGGTGATTTCACTCTCGGTATAAAGCTTGCCGAGCGTCATGAGCAGACCGAGGAAAAGACTTAGCGGCAGGATAAGCTGCGCCATTTCCGGGATCCCTAAACCAAGCAGGGAAAGCACCAGATTCGTAGGAATTTCGCCGTCAACGGCCGCACCGAGGATCCTGACCAGCTTCTGACAGAAAAAAATCAGCAGCAGGATGAAGAGGATCGCCAGCTGGCTTTTGAGCGTCTCCCGCACCAGATATCTTATGATTATCACTTTAAATACGCCCGTAAAAACCCGTCTCTTTGCTGGAAAATCGCTTGTTTCATGGCTTAAACGTCATTTATTCTCTTGAGTCGTCGAAATCATCGCTAAGATTAAAACATCCGGCGGATTCACGCTTCAGGACTTTTTCTGACGTGTCGAAACCGTAGTAACGTAAGATTAACACGAAGTCACCACAACAGCGGACATGAGTTACGAAAGGTTTCAATTCTATCTGTAGCAGCCGCTGTTGTCTTTAAGATTCAGGAGCGTAGTGCATGGAGTTCAGTGTAAAAAGCGGTAGCCCGGAGAAACAGCGGAGTGCCTGCATCGTTGTGGGCGTCTTTGAACCACGCCGACTCTCCCCGATCGCCGAGCAACTCGATAAGATCAGTGATGGCTACATCAGCGCCCTGCTGCGCCGTGGCGAACTGGAAGGCAAACCTGGGCAGACGCTGTTACTGCACCATGTTCCAAACGTACTGTCCGAACGTATTCTGCTGATTGGCTGCGGTAAAGAGCGCGAGCTGGATGAACGTCAGTATAAGCAGGTTATTCAGAAAACGATTAATACGCTGAATGATACCGGCTCAATGGAAGCCGTTTGCTTCCTGACCGAACTGCACGTCAAAGGCCGTAACACCTACTGGAAAGTGCGTCAGGCGGTCGAAACGGCAAAAGAGAGCCTGTACAGCTTCGATCAGCTTAAAACCAACAAAAGCGAGCCGCGTCGCCCGCTGCGTAAGATGGTCTTTAACGTACCGACCCGTCGCGAGCTGACCAGCGGTGAACGCGCTATCCAGCACGGTCTGGCGATTGCTGCCGGGATTAAAGCCGCAAAAGATCTGGGCAATATGCCGCCTAACATCTGTAACGCAGCCTATCTGGCCTCTCAGGCACGTCAGCTGGCTGACGCCTACAGTAAGAATGTCATCACCCGCGTCATCGGCGAACAGCAGATGAAAGAGCTGGGAATGCACTCCTATCTGGCAGTCGGCAACGGCTCCCAGAATGAGTCGCTGATGTCGGTTATCGAATACAAAGGTAACCCGTCTGAAGATGCGCGTCCGATTGTGCTGGTTGGTAAGGGTCTGACCTTCGATTCCGGCGGTATCTCCATCAAGCCTGCCGAAGGCATGGACGAGATGAAGTACGACATGTGTGGTGCAGCAGCAGTGTATGGCGTGATGCGTATGGTGGCGGAACTTCAGCTGCCGATAAACGTCATTGGCGTGCTGGCGGGCTGTGAAAACATGCCTGGCGGTCGTGCGTACCGTCCGGGTGACGTTCTGACGACCATGTCCGGCCAGACCGTTGAAGTGCTGAACACCGACGCCGAAGGCCGTCTGGTGCTGTGCGACGTGCTGACCTACGTTGAGCGCTTCGAGCCTGAAGCGGTCATCGACGTGGCCACGCTGACCGGTGCCTGTGTGATTGCGCTGGGCCATCACATCACCGGGCTGATGTCGAACCACAATCCTCTGGCGCACGAGCTGATTGGCGCGTCCGAACAGGCCGGTGACCGCGCATGGCGTCTGCCGCTGGGTGACGAGTACCAGGAACAGCTGGAGTCTAATTTCGCCGATATGGCGAACATCGGCGGTCGTCCTGGCGGGGCAATTACTGCGGGCTGCTTCCTGGCGCGCTTTACCCGTAAGTACAACTGGGCGCATCTGGATATCGCAGGTACCGCCTGGCGTTCCGGTAAGGCCAAAGGCGCAACCGGTCGTCCGGTCGCGTTACTGTCGCAGTTCCTGCTCAATCGTGCGGGTTTTAACGGCGAAGAGTAATTGCCGTCAGATGCCCGGTAGCGCTACGCTTACCGGGCCTACGGAAAGATGCCGTTTGTAGGCCGGGTCAGCCCGGCCTTGCATTTAAATCCACAACAAGAAGCCCCATATATGAAGAATGCAACGTTCTACCTTCTGGACAACGACACCCATCAGGACGGCCTCAGCGCAGTTGAACAGCTGGTGTGTGAAATTGCCGCAGAACGTTGGCGCGCAGGTAAACGCGTTCTGATTGCCTGCGAAGATGAGCAGCAGGCCATCCGCCTTGACGAAGCACTCTGGGCACGCCCGCCGGAGAGTTTTGTTCCGCATAATCTGTCTGGCGAAGGCCCTCGTGGCGGCGCACCGGTAGAGATTGCCTGGCCGCAAAAGCGCAACAGCAGCGCGCGCGATATTCTGATTAGCCTGCGGATAGATTTTGCAGATTTTGCCACCGCTTTCACAGAAGTGGTAGACTTTGTCCCTTACGAAGAATCTTTGAAACAACTGGCGCGCGAACGCTATAAAGCGTACCGCCTGGCTGGTTTTAACCTGAATACGGCAACCTGGAAATAATGGAAAAGACATATAACCCACGCGATATCGAACAGCCGCTTTACGAGCACTGGGAACAGCAGGGCTATTTCAAGCCTAACGGCGATGAAAGCAAAGAGTCCTTCTGCATCATGATCCCACCGCCGAACGTCACCGGCAGTTTGCATATGGGTCATGCCTTCCAGCAGACCATCATGGATACCATGATCCGCTACCAGCGCATGCAGGGCAAAAACACCCTGTGGCAGGCGGGGACTGACCACGCGGGTATCGCGACCCAGATGGTGGTTGAGCGTAAAATTGCCGCTGAAGAAGGTAAAACCCGCCACGACTACGGTCGCGACGCGTTCATCGATAAAATCTGGCAGTGGAAAGCAGAGTCCGGCGGTACCATCACCCGTCAGATGCGCCGTCTTGGCAACTCCGTGGACTGGGAGCGCGAGCGCTTCACCATGGACGAAGGCCTTTCCAACGCCGTTAAAGAAGTGTTTGTCCGTCTGTACAAAGAAGACCTGATTTACCGTGGCAAGCGCCTGGTAAACTGGGACCCTAAACTGCGCACCGCTATCTCCGACCTGGAAGTGGAAAACCGTGAGTCTAAAGGCTCCATGTGGCATATCCGCTATCCGCTGGCCGACGGTGCTAAAACGGCAGACGGTAAAGATTACCTGGTGGTAGCGACCACCCGTCCGGAAACCCTGCTGGGCGATACCGGCGTGGCCGTTAACCCGGAAGATCCGCGTTATAAAGATCTGATTGGCAAATTCGTGGTGCTGCCGCTGGTTAACCGCCGCATTCCCGTTGTGGGCGATGAACACGCCGACATGGAAAAAGGCACCGGCTGTGTGAAAATCACCCCGGCACACGACTTCAACGACTACGAAGTGGGCCGTCGTCACGCCCTGCCAATGATCAACATTCTGACGTTCGACGGTGATATCCGTGAAAGCGCGGAAGTGTATGACACCAAAGGTAACGAATCCGACGTTTACTCCAGCGACATTCCGGCTGAATTCCAGAAAATGGAACGTTTTGCCGCGCGTAAAGCGATTGTCGCTGCAGTGGATGCACTCGGCCTGCTGGAAGAGATCAAACCTCACGATCTGACCGTGCCGTACGGCGACCGTGGTGGTGTTGTTATCGAGCCAATGCTGACCGACCAGTGGTACGTGCGCGCCGACGTGCTGGCGAAACCGGCTGTTGAAGCGGTCGAGAACGGCGACATCCAGTTCGTGCCGAAGCAGTATGAAAACATGTACTTCTCCTGGATGCGTGATATTCAGGACTGGTGTATCTCCCGTCAGCTGTGGTGGGGCCACCGTATCCCGGCCTGGTACGACAGTGAAGGCAACGTCTATGTTGGCCGCAGCGAAGATGAAGTTCGTCAGGAAAACAACCTGAGTGCCGATGTCGCCCTGCGTCAGGACGAAGACGTACTGGACACCTGGTTCTCCTCCGCACTGTGGACCTTCTCCACGCTGGGCTGGCCGGAGAACACCGACGCGCTGCGTCAGTTCCACCCAACCAGCGTGATGGTGTCCGGCTTCGACATCATCTTCTTCTGGATCGCCCGCATGATCATGATGACCATGCACTTCATCAAAGATGAAAACGGCAAGCCACAGGTTCCGTTCCATACCGTCTACATGACCGGTCTGATTCGTGACGACGAAGGCCAGAAGATGTCCAAGTCCAAGGGTAACGTTATCGACCCGCTGGACATGGTTGACGGTATCTCCCTCGAAGAGCTGCTGGAAAAACGTACCGGCAACATGATGCAACCGCAGCTGGCGGAGAAGATCCGCAAGCGTACTGAGAAACAGTTCCCGAATGGGATCGAACCTCACGGTACTGATGCCCTGCGTTTCACTCTGGCGGCACTGGCTTCAACCGGTCGTGACATCAACTGGGACATGAAGCGCCTGGAAGGTTACCGTAACTTCTGTAACAAGCTGTGGAACGCCAGCCGCTTCGTGCTGATGAACACCGAAGATCAGGATTGCGGCTTCAACGGCGGCGAGATGACCCTGTCTCTGGCCGATCGCTGGATCCTGGCAGAGTTCAACCAGACGGTGAAAGCCTTCCGCGAAGCGCTGGACAGCTACCGCTTCGATATCGCGGCGGGCATTCTGTATGAATTCACCTGGAACCAGTTCTGTGACTGGTACCTTGAGCTGGCAAAACCGGTAATGAACGGCGGTTCTGAAGCGGAACTGCGCGGTACGCGCAACACGCTGATTACCGTTCTGGAAGGTCTGCTGCGTCTGGCGCACCCGATTATTCCATTCATCACCGAAACCATCTGGCAGCGTGTGAAAGTGATTGCCGGCATCAACGCCGACACCATCATGCTGCAGCCGTTCCCGGAATTCGATGCAGCGAAGGCCGATGAAGCGGCGTCAGCCGATACCGAATGGCTGAAACAGGCGATCGTGGCGGTACGTAATATCCGTGCCGAAATGAACATCGCCCCGGGTAAACCTCTGGAGCTGCTGCTGCGCGGTTGCAGTGAGGCTGCTGTTCGCCGTGTCACCGAGAACAACACCTTCCTGAAAACCATGGCGCGTCTGGAAAGCATCACCGTGCTGCCTGCGGATGACAAAGGTCCGGTATCCGTGACCAAAATCATCGACGGCGCCGAGCTGCTGATCCCGATGGCAGGTCTTATCGACAAAGACGCTGAGCTGGCTCGCCTGGCAAAAGAAGTGGCTAAGGTCGATGTGGAAATTGGCAAAATCGAAAGCAAACTGGCGAATGAAGGCTTTGTTGCCCGCGCGCCGGAAGCGGTTATCGCGAAAGAACGTGAGCGTCTGGTTGCCTTCGCCGATGCTAAGACCAAACTGATCGAGCAGCAGGCGGTTATTGCAGCCCTGTAATGCTTTTACCCCTTACGCTTCAGGGCGTAAGGGGTATCCTTCCTGAAAACTCCTCGCTTGCGCTCCCTTTACTGCGGTGCTATTAACAGCAGTTGTGTGTCAATTTTTGTAATGAGTAAGACTATGAGCGTGATTACCCCCGTCGCGACGACGATGCGTCGGATCACTGAGCAGGATAACCCGGCTATTGCCGCCGTTATCCGAACGGTTTCCGCTGAGTATGGCCTGACCGCCGACAAAGGTTATACCGTTGCCGACTCGAATCTGGATGAGCTGTTTCAGCTGTACAGCCAGCCGGGCTACGCCTATTGGGTTATTGAGCAGAACGGCAAGGTCGTGGGCGGCGGTGGCGTGGCGCCTTTAAGCTGCAGCGAGCCGGATATCTGCGAACTGCAAAAAATGTATTTCCTGCCATCAGTACGCGGGCAAGGGCTGGCGAAAAAGCTGGCGCTTATCGCCCTTGAACATGCGCGTACTCAGGGCTTTAAACGCTGTTACCTGGAAACAACCGCCTTCCTCAAAGAGGCCATTGGCCTGTATGAACATCTGGGCTTTACGCATATTGATGCGCCGCTGGGCTGTACCGGCCACGTCGATTGCGAAGTCAGGATGCTGAAAACTCTGTAAAGGGCATTCCTGCCCTCTTCTGTTAAGCGACTGTAAACTGAATGCTCTACACTCTCAGTTCACACCATAACGGGGGAAACACGATGTCGAAGATAAAAAGCTACGCCGCACCGCAGGCGGGTGCAGAACTTGAGCTGTACGAATACGATGCGGGCGACCTAAAAGCAGAAGACGTCGAAGTGCAGGTTGATTACTGCGGGATCTGCCACTCCGATCTCTCCATGATCGACAATGAATGGGGCTTCTCACAGTATCCACTGATTGCCGGCCACGAAGTCATTGGCCGCGTTGTGGCGCTCGGTAGCGCCGCACAGGACAAAGGTCTTAAGGTCGGCCAGCGCGTGGGTATTGGCTGGACGGCGCGCAGCTGTGGTCACTGCGATGCCTGTATCAGCGGTAACCAAATCAACTGCCTCGAAGGCGCAGTCCCTACCATTCTGAACAAAGGCGGTTTCGCCGATAAACTGCGTGCCGACTGGCAATGGGTTATTCCCCTGCCGGACAGCATTGATATCGAATCTGCCGGTCCGCTTCTGTGCGGCGGTATCACCGTATTCAAACCGCTGCTGATGCATCATGTCACCGCCACCAGCCGTGTGGGTGTCATCGGGATTGGTGGTCTGGGCCATATCGCAATTAAACTGCTGCATGCGATGGGCTGTGAAGTCACGGCGTTTAGCTCGAACCCGGCCAAAGAGAAAGAAGTGCTGGCGATGGGTGCGGATAAGGTAGTCAACAGCCGCGATCCGCAAGCGCTCAAATCGCTGGCAGGTCAGTTTGATCTGATCATCAATACCGTTAACGTCGATCTCGACTGGCAACCGTACTTTGAAGCGCTGGCCCACGGCGGTAACTTCCACACCGT
The DNA here is from genome assembly GCF_003010695.1 of Enterobacter cloacae complex sp. FDA-CDC-AR_0132. Classification (NCBI taxonomy): domain Bacteria; kingdom Pseudomonadati; phylum Pseudomonadota; class Gammaproteobacteria; order Enterobacterales; family Enterobacteriaceae; genus Enterobacter; species Enterobacter cloacae complex sp. FDA-CDC-AR_0132. Next base: position 1,096,442 of record NZ_CP027618.1, read on the forward strand.
CGGTGCGGTGATGAAGCCGCTGCCGGTGCCTGCGTTTACGCTGATCGGGGGGGATCGCAGCGTCTCCGGTTCCGCAACCGGTACGCCGTTCGAATTGCGCAAACTGATGAAGTTTGCCGGGCGCACTAAAGTGGCGCCCACCACCGAACTGTATCCGATGTCTAAGATCAACGAAGCTATCCAGCATGTGCGTGACGGTAAAGCTCGTTATCGCGTGGTGTTGAAAGCGGATTTTTGATGTGAACGCGCGGGATGCGTGCGGCCTGATTGCACGCATCGCCACCCTCTCCCGTCGGGAGAGGGTGGAATACTCAAAACGCTACCGTTTTGCTGCGGTCATTGCCTTGAACACCTCTGCCACCGCCACGGCCCCCGGGTCGGTCACCCCCTCCAGGTTCTCTTTGTTGACATACGACGAACGTCCGGCACCCGCTTTCACCATATTCGCTGTCGCCTCAGCGCCCGCGTTCGCAGCCTGCGCAGCAGCCTGAAGGTCGCCTTTCTGCAATGCCTCCAGCGCCGGTTGCAGGGCATCGATCAAGGTGCGATCGCCAAGATCTGCCCCACCATACTGCTTCATCTGCGCCAGCCCGCTTAAGAGCGCTTCCGGCAACGGCTGACCGTCGTGCAACGTCTGCCCGGCAGCGGTAAAGAAGATCGACATCAGCACACCGCTTGAGCCCCCCATAACCGTTGCCAGTCGCTCGCCAACCAGCAGCAACAGCGTCGACACATCATTTAGCGGAAGCTGTTTCTTCTCCAGACGCTGCGCAATATCCCGCGCCCCTTGCGCAAAGGTAGAGCCCGTATCGCCATCACCCACTTTGGCATCCAGCGCATTGAGGCGGTTTTCCAGCTGGATCAGCGTCTGCGTGACCGTGGAGACGATCTCTGCGACCCGTGGATTGTCCGAGGCGGTATATTCCACGCGGTCATGGATCGCGCTATGTTCCTGCACGCGCAGCGGCGCAAACGCCACCGGCTTCTGCCAGCCCAACGTCTCCACCTCTTCATGGAGAGCTTTTTCGAACAGATCGTTAAGCTTCAGCAACGTCAGCGAAAAGCCTTTCATATCCAGGGCACTCACCAGCGGTGCCGGACCAATCAGATAAGCGATATTCTCTTTCAGCGCCGAGTGGGCCAGCTCTTTGGTGAGCAACGCCATCTCCAGCGCCGACACGCCGCCGAGGTTATTGATAAGCACCGCAAAACGCCCGTTACCGGCCTGCGCTTTGAGCGGCTCGACCAGCGTGTCGATGATGGCTTTGCTGTTTTGCGTATCGACAACCGAGGCACCAGGCTCCCCGTGGATCCCAAGCCCCAGCTCCACGTGCCCCTGCTTGATCCGCCCCTCTTCTTCATCACTGCCCGGCAGGTTACAGGTTTGCATTGCCACGCCCAGGCTCCAGAGATTATCGCAAGCCTGCTGCGCGATATCGCGCACCTCGGTCAGTGATTTGCCGTGCTCTGCCGCATAGCCCGCGATTTTATGAACCAGTGCCGTACCGGCGATACCGCGCGGCTGCTTGTTATCCGGCAGGGCAATATCATCGGCGACAATGACCATCTCGACCTTCAGGCCATAGCGCTTGGCTTTTTCTGCCGCCAGGCCGAAATTAAGCCGGTCGCCGGTGTAATTTTTCACGATCAGCAGACAACCCCGATCGCCCGTTACCGCCACAATGGCGTTCAGCACCGCATCAACGCTCGGCGAAGCAAAAAGATCCCCGCACACCGCTGCTGTGAGCATCCCTTTGCCGACAAACCCGGCGTGTGCAGGTTCATGACCAGAGCCACCGCCTGAAATAACCGCCACCCGGCTTTTATCCCAGTCGCTGCGCGCCACCACCCGAATGGCCGGATCGATATCAAGTTTGACGAGATTAGCGTGTGGTGCCGAAATCAGTATGCCTTCGATGGCGTCGTTGACCAGCTGTTTGCGATCGTTAAAGAAGAATCTGGACATAGTTTTCCAAAATTTTGTGAACCGTATGCAAAAGCATAGTCCGCGCTGGATAATGCGCCGCAAAGTCAGCAATTTACTCAGCCATTTTGCCGTCAGGTTGCCTATACTCGACCGAGGACTAAGAGAGGAAGCGCATTATGAGTACACCATTGTTAATTGCCCGCACGCTGGACAAAGAGCTGTTTTTACTGTCCGCGATGGCCAACCGCCACGGTCTCATCACCGGGGCCACCGGGACGGGGAAAACCGTGACCCTGCAGAAGCTGGCAGAGTCGCTTTCAGAGATCGGCGTACCGGTCTTTATGGCCGATGTAAAAGGCGATTTAACCGGTGTGGCTCAGGAAGGCACTCCGTCCGAAAAACTGCTCGACCGACTCAAAAATATCGGCATCACGGACTGGACACCGCACAACAATCCGGTCGTGTTATGGGATATTTTTGGTGAGAAAGGTCACCCTGTACGTGCAACCGTCTCCGATCTCGGTCCGCTGCTGCTGGCTCGTCTGCTCAACCTCAACGATGTGCAGTCCGGTGTGCTGAACATCATCTTCCGTATTGCCGACGACCAGGGTCTGCTGCTGCTTGATTTCAAAGATCTGCGGGCCATTACCCAGTACATCGGTGATAACGCCAAATCGTTCCAGAACCAGTACGGTAATATCAGCAGCGCCTCAGTCGGGGCCATCCAGCGCGGGTTACTGACCCTGGAGCAACAGGGTGCCGAACATTTCTTTGGCGAGCCGATGCTGGATATCAAGGACTGGATGCGCACCGACAGCAACGGGAAAGGCATCATCAATATTCTGAGCTCAGAGAAGCTCTACCAGATGCCGAAGCTCTACGCCGCCAGCCTGCTGTGGATGCTCTCTGAACTGTACGAGCAGTTACCTGAAGCCGGCGATCTCGACAAACCCAAGCTGGTCTTCTTCTTCGACGAGGCGCACCTGCTGTTTAACGATGCGCCACAGGTTCTGCTGGATAAGATTGAACAGGTGATCCGCCTGATCCGCTCTAAAGGCGTCGGCGTCTGGTTTGTTTCGCAAAACCCGTCCGATATTCCTGACAACGTGCTGGGACAGCTCGGCAACCGCGTACAGCATGCCCTGCGCGCCTTTACACCGAAAGATCAGAAGGCCGTCAAAGCCGCCGCACAAACCATGCGAGCGAACCCGGCATTTGATACCGAAGCGGCCATCCAGGCGTTGGGCACCGGTGAAGCGCTTATCTCTTTCCTGGATGCAAAAGGCAGCCCGTCCGTTGTGGAACGCGCAATGGTGATTGCCCCTTGCTCCCGGATGGGACCCGTGACGGACGATGAACGCAACGGCCTGATTAACCGCTCCCCGCTGTATGGTAAGTATGAGGACGACGTGGATCGCGAGTCGGCATTCGAGATGCTGCAAAAAGGGGTACAGGCCACCACCGAATCCCAGGACGCGCCTACCGCCAAAGGCCAGTCTGTTGCCGTGGACGACGGCATCCTGGGCGGGCTTAAGGATATCCTGTTTGGTACAACCGGACCACGCGGCGGCAAACGCGATGGCGTCGTGCAGACCATGGCGAAAAGTGCAGCGCGTCAGGTCACGAATCAGATTGTACGCGGCATGCTGGGGAGCCTGTTAGGCGGTCGCCGCCGGTAAGCGGGGAACCCAGGGGCGACCAAGCGCCGATCCCTGTACGCCGTGCTCTTGCAGATAACGGTCGATTTCCACCATCCCCGTCCAGCGGTTCTCACACCAGAGCGGTGCAAGAAGCGTTGGACGGCGGGCGCTGGCGGAGATGCGGTGGTAGACAATCTCCGGCGGGGTGTGCCGAATCATCTCCCCCGCCGTCATCGTATACGCGTCAAGCTCAATACCGGTTAAGCGCCCGGCTTCCCAGGCTTTGGCCATGATACTGCCCTTTACGATGTGCAGTGGATGCAGCTTAATTCCGTCTACACCGGTCTCGACCACCTTTTCCAGCGTCTCAAGACCGTGCTGCTGCCCTTCGCCTGGCAGGCCGACAATCAGGTGCGAGCACACCTTTAGCCCACGCTCACGCGCGAGACGTGTGGTGCGCTGGTAACAGGCGAAATCATGTCCACGGTTGATGCGGTGCAGAGTTTTGTCGTGCGCACTTTGCAGGCCCAGCTCCAGCCAGATCTCATACCCCTGCTCCTTGTACTCGCTGAGCAGGTCCAGTACCGCTTCCGGCACGCAGTCCGGGCGGGTGCCCACACACAGCCCTACGATACTGGCCTGACTTACCGCCTGCTGATACATGGAGCGCAAGACCTGTACTTCCGCCCATGTGCTGGTGTAGGCCTGGAAATAGGCCAGATACTGTTTCGCACGGTTGACCAGACTCGCCTGATGGGACAGCTGTTCGACGATGGAACGATGCTGCTGCGCTTCGTCAGCAAAAGACGCCACATTACAGAAAGTACAGCCCCCGCGCCCGATCGTCCCGTCACGGTTCGGGCAGCTAAAACCGCCATGCAGCGTCAGCTTGTGAACCTTTTGCCCATAACGCTGCAAAAGATCCCCACCAAACATGTTGACTAATTTCTGTAACTGCATAATCTGATAGACCGTCCCAAAGAAAGGGGACAAGCCTGCCATTTTTAGCCTCTGTCGGCGATGACCTGGATCAATCGCCCTGGACGGCCTTTATCTCTATGAATAAATACTCAGGATTACTGCAATTTCATTCATGCCGATTATGATTACTTTTCCTTATGTTCTGATTGTTTTTTTCACTTATAGCGCCAGCACTGAAAAACAGTGACTTTATGCGGGTTTGCATTTCATCATAGAGAATTATTCTGCTAAAAAACGGCTATTCAGCACGCTACATCGATAATACCGCTTTCATATAGTGAGTCAGATCACACTCCGCTGCGTCTCACCACAGCTTACAAACGTTGTAAATAGAGTTGAATTTCTTTTATATACAAATAGTTAATAGCTCTTTAGCACATTTTTGTATAAATAAGATTGCCATTTGACCTGTGTACCAATTCCCGATAAGTTGGAAATCCGCTGGAAGCTTTCTGGATGAGCAGCCTGCTCATCATATTTATGCAGTAATTGAGATTCCCTCTGAAGCAAGTCCTCAAACTTGTTTACCTGCGCGAAAGGATGAAAAAGAGGGCGAATGCGAGGTACGCGTATGAAACGCAAACCCCGTCGCCATGCTCTTTCTGTGCCTGTGCGCCACGGTTCAGTGGGAAGCCCGACGAGCCTGGGGAGGTTCACTGATATGTTGTACGATAAATCCCTTGAGAAGGATAACTGTGGTTTCGGCCTGATCGCCCACATAGAAGGCGAACCTAGCCACAAGGTAGTGCGTACTGCTATTCACGCACTGGCCCGCATGCAGCACCGTGGTGCCATCCTTGCTGATGGTAAAACCGGCGACGGTTGCGGTCTGCTGCTGCAAAAACCGGATCGTTTCTTCCGTATCGTTGCGGAAGAGCGCGGCTGGCGTTTAGCCAAAAACTACGCTGTCGGTATGCTGTTCCTGAATCAGGATCCTGAAAAAGCTGCCGCCTCACGCCGCATCGTCGAAGAAGAACTTCAACGTGAAACCCTGTCTATTGTTGGCTGGCGCGATGTGCCAACCAACGAAGGGGTACTCGGTGAAATCGCCCTCTCCTCGCTGCCTCGAATTGAACAGATTTTTGTTAATGCCCCTGCGGGCTGGCGTCCGCGTGATATGGAACGCCGTCTGTTTATCGCCCGTCGTCGCATTGAAAAACGTCTCCAGGACGACAAAGAGTTCTACGTCTGTAGCCTCTCTAACCTGGTGAACATCTATAAAGGTCTGTGTATGCCGGCTGACCTGCCGCGCTTCTACCTGGACCTGGCGGACCTGCGTCTGGAATCGGCCATCTGCCTCTTCCACCAGCGCTTCTCCACCAACACCGTCCCTCGCTGGCCGCTGGCACAGCCGTTCCGCTACCTGGCGCACAACGGCGAGATCAATACCATTACCGGTAACCGCCAGTGGGCGCGTGCTCGTACCTATAAGTTCCAGACGCCACTGATCCCTGACCTGCACGATGCCGCGCCGTTCGTTAACGAAACCGGCTCTGACTCCAGCTCCATGGATAACATGCTGGAGCTGCTGCTGGCAGGCGGTATGGATATCGTGCGCGCCATGCGTCTGCTCGTGCCACCGGCATGGCAGAACAACCCTGATATGGATCCAGAGCTGCGCGCGTTCTTCGACTTTAACTCCATGCACATGGAGCCGTGGGATGGCCCGGCGGGCATCGTTATGTCCGACGGTCGCTTTGCTGCCTGTAACCTGGACCGTAACGGTCTGCGTCCGGCACGCTACGTCATCACCAAAGATAAGCTCATCACCTGCGCCTCTGAAGTCGGTATCTGGGATTACCAGCCTGACGAAGTGGTTGAGAAAGGCCGCGTTGGCCCGGGCGAGCTGATGGTTATCGACACCCGCGGTGGGCGCATTCTGCACTCTGCTGAAACCGATAACGATCTGAAGAGCCGCCATCCGTACAAAGAGTGGATGGAGAAAAACGTTCGTCGCCTGGTGCCATTCGAAGATCTGCCGGATGAAGAAGTGGGCAGTCGTGAGCTGGACGACGATACGCTCGCCAGCTTCCAGAAACAGTTTAACTACAGCGCCGAAGAGCTGGATTCCGTGATCCGCGTACTCGGTGAAAATGGCCAGGAAGCGGTCGGCTCCATGGGTGACGATACCCCGTTTGCCGTGCTCTCCAGCCAGCCACGCATCATTTATGATTACTTCCGTCAGCAGTTTGCGCAGGTGACCAACCCGCCAATCGATCCGCTGCGTGAAGCACACGTGATGTCACTGGCCACCAGCATCGGTCGCGAGATGAACGTCTTCTGCGAAGCTGAAGGCCAGGCGCACCGCCTGACCTTTAAATCGCCGATCCTGCTGTACTCTGATTTCAAACAGCTCACCACCCTGAAAGAGGATCACTACCGCGCCGACACGCTCGATATCACTTTCGACGTGACCGAAGCGACCCTCGAAGAGACGGTGAATGCGCTGTGTGACAAAGCGGAACAGATGGTGCGTAACGGTACCGTTCTGCTGGTGCTCTCTGACCGCAATATTGCGAAAAACCGTCTGCCGGTACCGGCCCCAATGGCGGTAGGTGCTATCCAGACGCGTCTGGTCGATAAGAGCCTGCGCTGCGACGCCAACATCATTGTTGAAACCGCCAGCGCCCGCGATCCGCACCACTTTGCCGTGCTGTTAGGCTTTGGTGCGACGGCTATTTACCCGTACCTGGCCTACGAAACGCTGGCGCGTCTCGTGGATACCCGTGCTATCGACAAAGATTACCGCACGGTGATGCTGAACTACCGTAACGGCATCAACAAAGGCCTGTACAAAATCATGTCCAAAATGGGCATCTCGACCATCGCCTCCTACCGCTGCTCGAAGCTGTTTGAAGCGGTCGGTCTGCATGACGACGTGGCGACACTTTGCTTCCAGGGTGTTATCAGCCGTATCGGCGGTGCCGGATTCGCTGACTTCCAGCAGGATCTGATGAACCTGTCGAAACGCGCCTGGCTGGCACGTAAGCCGCTGGATCAAGGTGGTCTGCTGAAGTATGTCCACGGCGGTGAATATCACGCTTATAACCCGGACGTGGTGCGTACGCTGCAACAGGCCGTTCAGAGCGGCGAGTACAGCGATTACCAGCAGTATGCTGAACTGGTGAACAGCCGTCCGGCGGCGACGCTGCGCGACCTGCTGGCGCTGAACCCGGGTGATGAAGCCGTCAGCATTGACGACGTTGAGCCTGCCACTGAACTGTTTAAACGCTTTGACACCGCGGCAATGTCCATCGGTGCGCTCAGCCCGGAAGCTCACGAAGCGCTGGCTGAAGCGATGAACAGCATCGGCGGCAATTCAAACTCCGGTGAAGGTGGTGAAGACCCTGCCCGTTATGGCACCAACAAAGTCTCACGTATCAAGCAGGTTGCATCCGGTCGCTTTGGCGTCACGCCAGCGTATCTGGTTAACGCCGACGTGATTCAGATTAAAGTCGCTCAGGGTGCAAAACCGGGCGAAGGCGGCCAGTTACCGGGTGATAAAGTCACGCCGTATATCGCCAAATTACGCTACTCCGTACCGGGTGTGACGCTGATTTCTCCGCCACCGCATCACGATATTTATTCTATCGAGGATCTGGCGCAGCTGATTTTCGACCTGAAACAGGTCAACCCGAAAGCGATGATCTCCGTGAAGCTGGTTTCCGAACCGGGCGTTGGCACCATCGCGACCGGTGTGGCAAAAGCCTATGCGGACCTGATCACCATCGCCGGTTATGACGGTGGTACCGGGGCAAGCCCACTCTCCTCCGTAAAATACGCGGGCTGTCCGTGGGAGCTTGGCCTGGTGGAAACCCAGCAGGCGCTGGTGGCTAACGGTCTGCGTCATAAGATCCGTCTGCAGGTGGATGGCGGCCTGAAAACCGGCCTCGACATCATCAAGGCGGCGATTCTGGGTGCGGAAAGCTTTGGTTTCGGCACGGGCCCTATGGTCGCGCTCGGCTGTAAATACCTGCGTATTTGCCACCTGAACAACTGTGCAACCGGTGTTGCAACCCAGGACGAGAAGCTGCGTAAGAACCATTACCACGGCCTGCCGTTCAAAGTGACGAACTACTTTGATTTCATCGCCCGCGAAACCCGTGAGCTGATGGCACAGCTGGGCGTGAAACGCCTGGTGGATCTGATTGGCCGTACCGACCTGCTCAAAGAGCTGGAAGGTTTCACAGCCAAACAGCAGAAGCTTGAGCTGTCTAAGTTGCTGGAAACTGCCGAGCCACATCCTGGCAAAGCGGTCTACTGCACCGAGAATAACCCGCCGTTCGACAATGGCGTGCTGAACGCGCAGCTGCTGCAGCAAGCGAAGCCGTATGTGGATGACAAGCAGAGCAAAACGTTCTGGTTTGATATTCGCAACACTGACCGTTCTGTCGGTGCATCGCTTTCCGGTTACATCGCGCAAACGCACGGTGACCAGGGCCTGGCGGCCGACCCGATTACCGCACACTTCAGCGGTACCGCGGGTCAGAGCTTCGGCGTGTGGAACGCCGGCGGCGTTGAACTGTATCTGACCGGTGATGCCAACGACTACGTCGGTAAAGGCATGGCGGGTGGTCTGCTGGCGGTGCGTCCGCCGGTCGGTTCTGCCTTCCGTAGCTGCGATGCCAGCATCATCGGTAACACCTGTCTGTACGGCGCGACCGGTGGTCGTCTGTTTGCAGCGGGTCGTGCAGGTGAACGTTTCGCCGTACGTAACTCCGGTGCCATCACCGTGGTTGAAGGTATCGGTGATAACGGTTGTGAATACATGACGGGCGGGATTGTGTGCGTCCTGGGTAAAACCGGCGTGAACTTTGGCGCAGGCATGACGGGCGGTTTTGCTTACGTCCTGGATGAAGACGGTGAGTTCCGCAAACGCGTGAACCCTGAACTGGTGGAAGTGCTGGACGTTGAAACGCTGGCTATCCACGAAGAACACCTGCGCGGTTTGATTACCGAACACGTGCAGCATACCGGTTCTTCGCGCGGCGAAGAGATCCTGGCCAACTGGCCGGCGTTCTCTGCGAAATTCGCGCTGGTTAAACCGAAGTCCAGCGATGTTAAAGCCCTGTTGGGTCACCGTAGTCGTAGCGCAGCAGAGCTGCGTGTGCAGGCGCAGTAAGGAATTCAGATGAGCCAGAACGTATACCAGTTTATCGACCTGCAGCGTGTTGATCCGCCAAAGAAACCGCTGAAGATCCGTAAAATTGAATTTGTAGAAATCTATGAGCCGTTTTCAGAAGGCCAGGCCAAAGCACAGGCAGACCGCTGCCTGTCCTGCGGTAACCCTTACTGCGAATGGAAATGTCCGGTCCATAACTACATCCCGAACTGGCTGAAACTGGCCAACGAAGGACGTATTTTTGAAGCTGCCGAGCTGTCTCACCAGACAAACACCCTGCCGGAAGTCTGCGGCCGCGTGTGTCCTCAGGACCGTCTGTGTGAAGGTTCCTGTACGCTGAACGACGAATTTGGCGCGGTGACCATCGGTAATATCGAACGCTATATCAACGATAAAGCCTTCGAAATGGGCTGGCGTCCGGATATGACCGGCGTTAAGCAAACCGACAAGCGTGTGGCGATCATCGGTGCGGGCCCGGCGGGCCTGGCCTGTGCGGACGTTCTGACCCGTAACGGCGTGAAGGCGGTGGTCTTTGACCGCCATCCGGAAATCGGCGGTCTGCTGACCTTCGGTATTCCGGCCTTCAAGCTGGAAAAAGAGGTCATGACCCGCCGCCGTGAAATCTTCACCGGTATGGGTATTGAGTTCAAACTGAACGTGGAAGTCGGTCGCGACGTGCAGCTCGACGACCTGCTGAAGGATTACGACGCCGTCTTCCTGGGCGTGGGAACCTATCAGTCCATGCGCGGTGGTCTGGAAAACGAAGATGCGCCGGGCGTATTCGACGCACTGCCGTTCCTGATTGCCAATACCAAACAGATCATGGGCTATGGCGAAACCGCCGATGAGCCGTATGTCAGCATGGAAGGCAAACGCGTGGTGGTGCTGGGCGGGGGTGATACCGCGATGGACTGCGTGCGTACCTCCATTCGCCAGAATGCGGCACACGTGATCTGCGCCTATCGTCGTGACGAAGAGAACATGCCGGGCTCTAAACGCGAAGTGAAAAACGCGCGTGAAGAGGGCGTGGAATTCCAGTTCAACATCCAGCCTCTGGGTATTGAAGTGAATGCCAACGGCAAAGTGAGCGGCGTGAAAATGGCGCGCACTGAGATGGGTGCGCCGGATGCGAAAGGTCGTCGTCGCGCAGAGATCGTGGCAGGTTCCGAGCATGTGATCCCGGCCGATGCCGTAGTAATGGCGTTCGGTTTCCGTCCTCACAGCATGGAGTGGCTGGCGAAGCACAGCGTAGAGCTGGACTCTCAGGGTCGTGTTATTGCGCCGGAAGGCAACGAAAACGCGTTCCAGACCAGCAACCCGAAAATCTTTGCTGGCGGTGATATCGTTCGCGGTTCCGACCTGGTCGTTACCGCGATTGCCGAAGGCCGTAAAGCCGCTGACGGTATTCTGAACTACCTGGAAGTGTAAGAAATAAGCCGGATGGCAAATACCATCCGGCTTTTTTTATGCGGTTAACCGCCTTTGATTTTCCCCCTGCAGCTCCGCTTTTCTGTGGTGCCGCAAAAAGAAGGGTTACTTCGTCAATAAGCTCCAGGTCAAATCACTTTCCAGCGTAGTTTGATCTGTCAGATGGCTGAACGCGCTTTCGTTGAGTACCGGAGAGAGCGTTACGTTGAAACTCATCTGCTGGCCGGAAGGGACCTGGTTATTCTCAAGCGCAATCACCGCCTCGTTATTACGCAGATAGAACGGCGTCGGCGTACCGTTTTCCGGCGTAAAATTCAGCTGATCGACCGTTTTGCCCACGGTGTAACTTTTGCCATCGACGGTCATGTTGTCAATTTTGACTGCGACACCGCCGGACTGTCCAAAAAGAAACCGCCCCTTATCTCCCGCTGTACCGCGCAGTATCACCGCCATCTGCTGAGACTGAGGGCAAAAAACATTTACCGTGATGTCACGATCGGCCATTTTATGCCAGTCCTGCTGCGTCGTTTCGATCGTATCCCGGCGCATCTCATGATAATCCACCACCGGCTGTGAGAGACTGAGCTGGCAATCTTCAGCATGGGTTATTCCTGTCACACCGAGCATCAGCAAGGCCACTAAGCCCGATAAGTGTCGACTGTTCATCGGCAGACTCCGTTCACTTCTTCATAGAAGGCATTTTCGTCACGCTTATCAGCCAGGGTGTAATCAATCTTACACAGTCGGTTATTGTCACCGTCTAGCGCGTAGAGCGCACTCAGCTGATCGGCATCGTTAATAAAGACGTGGCCATCATCAACCGTGGTCACGATATAGTTACCTTTCTCATCAACAATCGAGATCCCTTTACTCAGGGGCTGACCGTCAGCCTGCTTAACACTTAGCATGACGCGGCGGCTGTTGAGTACTTTGAAATCAATCTCGCTGACCGAGGCATGGCCTGCGGCAATATATTTCGTGCCGTTAGCCAGCGTCATACTCTGCGGCAGCTTATTAGCATCAATTTCTATGCGGGAGTTATGCCATTCGTTGAGTGAAGGTACCACGGCCTGGCCCCATGGATCGGTCCAGACGGTACCTTGCGGAGTGGAGATTTCAACGCCGCTCTTCTTCTCGCTCAGTCTGGCAATCGCGAAGGTGTCCTGAATCGTATACGGCGAGAAAGTCACACCCTCTTTATGCATGGCCACGCCACCCGACAATGTCGCATTGTAGTTCCGCTGATTATCCCCACTGGTTCCGCCCCCCACGCTCAGTTGCGTATAGCGCAGGTTAGTGTTGATGTTGCCGTTGAAGCTGTTGTCTTTCGAATCCTGATCGCGATCGGCTGAGATGTAATAGTTCGTATTGTCTCCCAGCGAGCCGCTGTTAGACGCGCCATAGGAGGTGCTATCACCCTGTTTACGCATATAGGTACTGATGGACTGACTGCCGCCGAGCGGGATGCTCACGTTGACGTAGAACATCTCATTGTCCTGATCGTCATCGACATTACCGACCGCACTTTGCCAGTTCATGGATACTGACGCGTACGTAAAGGTCTTGCCCCATGACAGCAAGAGGTAACGTGAATCTTCACCGTCACCGCTGGTCTGGTTGTAGTTGAACCCTGCGCTAAACACCCCCGCCAGAGGGGAGGAGAAACGAACGTTGCCGGAATAGGTGTTGTCATATCCCTGATAATCATCGTCCATCGCATCAGCCAGTTCGCGATACTCTCCGCTGTAATGCGTCGCACTGCCTGAAAGACCGACGTACTCGTTCAGAATGTAATCACTTTGCAGCTCGGTTTTTACCCCGCTGCTGCTGTCACCAAAGCTCGCATTGCTGACTGCCGCGCCCGTTGAAAGGGTCCAGTCATCGCTTACCAGGAACTCTGTCCTGCCGCCTGCCGCCTGATAGTTTTCCGCAGCGGCACCTGAAGCCAGGAGATTCATCCACGGAGAGACACGCCAGCCGTCAGAGATGTTCATCACCAGCGGATCGTTATAATCGCTGTCAATGCTGCGCACCTGACCTACAGAAAGGGTTAGACCCTGCGGGCGTGAAAGGTTGCGTGCCCTTACCTGAGACGCCGGGACGATGAAACGGTTAGTTGCGCCGTCGGATTCCACCACCGAGACGTCCAGATCCACATTGTTGCGAACCACGGGCACGTCATCCAGCGTGAAGGGGCCGGCTGGCACAAGGGTACTGAAGACCAGTTGACCGTTCTGGCGGATTTCGACACGTGCCTGGGAAGACTGGGCAATACCGGAAACGCTCACGCCAGAGCTTGCTCTCGCCAGACCGCTGGTCGGCATAAACTGAACGCCGGTAATCGGCACCCCGCTCAACACGTTGGACATGGCGTTGATTTCACCCACCTGCATCGTCATTTTTTGCGCGGTAAAGACATGCTCTGCATAGGTGTAAATGCTTTCGGCATTCCGGCTACCGTCGTCATCCGTCAGGATATAACGGCTGCGCAGCGCCCAGTCCATCGTGTTGAATCCGGCTTCCAGGCTGGCCTGAGAGTAGCGGCTGCTGTCATTGTCACCATAGTCGTTATGGGTGCTGAACAATGAATAGTTCAGCAGCGCCGCCGTTCCGCCATGCTGGAAGTTTTTGATATCCGACGACAGACTGTTCACCGCTTCAGCTGGCAGATAGAGTTCAACGGCCTCCTGGTTAGGCAAGGCGTTGATGACGGCTTTAGGATAGTTATCCCGAATATCATGACACTCCTCACCGGACTTTATTGACACAGGCATCAGCCCAGCAAACTCCATGAGATCGTTATCAAAGCAAAGCATGCCATCGTTGTTGAAACGAACTGCAGCCATTCCTCGCTCTTTCCCGTTTACCTTCACCGAAACGGAGTGGGTTCCGGGTAAAAAGCGTGGTGCTTCTGCGAAGTAATGGTTGAGATCTTTATTCAACCCCAGCGTTTGCATTATCCCCGTGTCGAAGGTGACCTCCCTCGCCAGAACGGATGTTGAATCAAGTAACACCAGAGGTAATGTGCCGCAAAGAATGGCGCGGACACAAAGTGCAAGGCGGCTTTGTTTACTCACCGTCATATCCCTATTTTATTTATTTAATTCCGACGTAAAGCTCGGTACCTCAACGCCATAGCGGCTGGCCGGGAAAAACTTAACGCTGCTGTCACCGCTGACTTTCTTACTCATATCAGCCGTTAGCGTTTCGCCAGGAAGAATGTAGGTTTTGGACAGAGAGGCACTCACACCTGAAGGCATCAGCATCACGTTCTGCCCAAGACGGACCACATATTTGCTGGGATTGTTCACGGTGACGGACGTGCCGTTTGAGGACCACTTCAGGAACTTCCAGGCATCAGTGACCACTCCCAGGGATGCCGGACGAATAAGCACGGGGATATCCTGGCGAATGTTAATGCCAATCTTTATTTTTTTATCATCGTTTTTAGGCGGAATACCGTCGAATGTGACGCGTTTATAATGCTCTACATCCAATGGCTGTTTGTTCTGAAGAATAAAGCGCAGCTGCTGCGTCTGACCTGGCTCAAGACGTACCACCGGCTGCGTTGCAATAAGCTTAAGACCGATATCGTCCGGCAGGTCAACGACATTTGTATATAAAAGTGAAGGATGCGAATCGGTATTCTTGACGTTAATCGTTCCACTGTGCGTCGCTTCATCAATGATTAACAGACTGGTTTCAGGCACCATGCCTTCTGCATGTACAGCAACACTGGCAGATAATAACGCGGCAGTAATCAGCGTGTTAAATAAAGTAGATTTTAAACAATGCATAATAATATCTCCTTGAAAGCAACAACAGAACAGTCCATGTTTATCGCGCCGTTAAAAAGAGAGTAAATGCAGCGCATTTACTCTCCGGTTAATTAAATTACGTTTACTCGATTAAAAGTCTTACAGATAACGCAGGCTGATAGTCACCTGACCATCAAGCTGGGTGTCATCAGTGATCGCCAGCGTGGTGGTATCCTGGATCGCCAGAGAGGTCACCAGTGGGAAGGTTGCGGTCTGGAACGCCAGTGGAGCCAGGGTGCCAACAGTTGCAACGGTGAAATCACGATAGTTATCGCCCTGAGTTGTACCGTTGGTGCTCTTTGACCAGTTACCGGTAGCATTCTGCTGGTAAATTGGGTCAACTTTAGCGCCGTCAGCCATTACGCTGTCAGTTTTAACGAACAGCGAGTATGTTCCGATGTTCACTGGTGTTGTACCTGTTGTTTTACCTACACCGTAAGTCTGGCTTTCAGACGAATTAGAACCACCACCAAACATGCCATTCTCAACGGTGAGTTTCGCGTTAGAATCAGCGCGATCGTCAATCATATTCCAGGACACTTTTGTTGCTGCGGTGCAGGTAATAGTCAGATCGATGTCTTTCTGGCCCAGCTGGTTAACTGCCGTTGAGCTTAAACCACCCAAACTAACTGTGCCGTAGTCAACCGTTCCGCCGTTGCTTAACTGAGGCGTACAGGCTGAATTAGTCAGCGTACCTTTGACTTTCAGAACGGCAGTCGGGTTAGCCGCAAAAGCGGATGTCACACACAGAGAGAGCGCAGTAGCGAGTAAAACCTTTTTCACTTGTTATTCCTTAACATATGAGTAATTGCAATATTAAATACAGCAGGGATAAATAAATTTACCCCATACTGTTTATCGTCATGCTTGAGAGCATGCGTAGATAATATAATCTTTATAAATACAAGCAATTTAGAAAAATTAATTTATGGATTTAGAATAACGTTATCAATAAGTGATATTTATTTATAAGAGTGTATATAGCTTTAAAACGACATATTATATTCAGCGGAGATATAGCTTGAAATTATCCGAACGGTGGGGGCAAGCAAAAAAGAAGGGATGTATATAATTTACTTTATTAAACGTTTTGACATAAAAAGACATAAAAAAATCCAGCTAGTCTGAATAACTAACTGGATAGTCGATAAAAATGCTTTTACTACTTCACAACGCGCAGTGCCGGACGGCCTCCGCGCGGCGGCGGATCGTCATCAGGATCGTCATTGTGATCGGGCTTGTCACCCTCAATGACCGACATCAGCGTTTCGCTTTCGTTTTCCGAAGCGCCGTTTTCGTCATTCAGGCCGACAACATCCTCGTCATAAGCCGCTTCCGGCTCAAACATGGTGCCTGCACCGTTTTCACGCGCATAAATCGCCAGCACCGCAGCCAGCGGTACAGAAACCTGACGCGGCACACCGCCGAAACGCGCGTTAAAGCGCACTTCGTCGTTGGCCAGTTCAAGGTTACCCACCGCGCGCGGCGCGATGTTCAGTACGATCTGCCCGTCACGTGCATATTCCATAGGAACCTGCACGCCCGGCAACGTCACATCCACAACCAGGTGCGGCGTGAGCTGGTTATCCAGCAGCCATTCATAGAAGGCGCGCAGCAGATACGGACGGCGTGGGGTAAGTTGTGACATTTCCACAGTCATTAGCCTCGGCCGAGACGCATTTCACGTTCCGGTTCAGTTAAAGATGCCAGGAAAGAATCGCGTTCAAATACGCGAGTCATGTAGCCCTTCAGCTCTTTCGCGCCCGGACCGCTGAACTCTACGCCCAGGGTTGGCAGACGCCACAGCAACGGCGCCAGGTAGCAATCTACCAGGCTGAACTCATCGCTCAGGAAGAATGGTTTCTGACCAAACACAGGAGCAATCGCCAGCAGCTCTTCACGCAGTTGCTTACGTGCAGCGTCTGCTTCAGCAGAGGAACCGTTGACGATAACGTTCATCAGCGTGTACCAGTCTTTTTCGATACGCTGCATGTACAGGCGGCTTTCACCACGTGCAACAGGGTAAACAGGCATCAGTGGTGGATGCGGGAAACGCTCATCCAGATATTCCATAATGATACGGGATTCCCACAGGGTCAGCTCGCGATCCACCAGCGTCGGTACGCTTTGGCTCGGGTTGAGATCGATCAGATCCTGAGGCGGGTTATCCTTTTCCACATGCTCGATCTCAAAACTGACACCTTTCTCGGCCAGCACGATACGAACCTGATGGCTATAAATGTCAGTAGGACCAGAAAACAGCGTCATTACCGAACGTTTGTTGGCAGCGACAGCCATGAAAACCTCCAGGTATATTCAGAATTTTTACTGCTACCAGCCCAAACAGGGCCAGCCAGATGTTGTATCGCCCATCCCAGGGAAAACACATTGTTCAAGAATCGAACAAAAAACGAGTATTCACCGATATTTGGGCAGAAAATTGGATGATAGTTTACCAGATTTTGATGGCTTTGTGGTGAGGGGATTCTGGAAATGTGGAAAAAGAGAAGATATATGCAGTGATGCTGTGGATAACCTGCACATTATCCATAAAAAAAAACCCGCCGAAGCGGGTTTTTCGCCAATCGTTTCTGCGTAAGCAGAAAAGGATTAACGTTTGGAGAACTGTGGACGACGACGTGCTTTACGCAGACCCACTTTCTTACGTTCAACCTGACGAGCGTCACGAGTAACGAAGCCAGCTTTACGCAGTTCAGAACGCAGGGATTCGTCGTACTCCATCAGAGCGCGGGTGATACCGTGACGGATCGCACCTGCCTGACCGGAGATACCACCACCTTTAACGGTGATGTACAGATCCAGTTTTTCTACCATATCAACCAGTTCCAGCGGCTGGCGAACTACCATGCGGGCAGTTTCACGACCGAAGTACTGTTCCAGAGAACGTTGGTTGATTACGATTTTACCACTGCCCGGTTTGATGAACACGCGAGCTGCGGAACTTTTGCGGCGACCAGTGCCGTAGTATTGATTTTCAGCCATTGCCTATAATCCCGATTAGATGTCAAGAACTTGCGGTTGCTGTGCCGCGTGGTTGTGCTCGTTACCTGCGTAAACTTTCAGTTTACGGAACATAGCACGACCCAGCGGGCCTTTTGGCAGCATGCCTTTAACCGCGATTTCAATCACACGCTCAGGACGGCGAGCAATCATCTCTTCAAAGGTCGCTTCTTTGATACCACCGATGTGGCCAGTGTGATGGTAGTACATTTTGTCTGTACGCTTGTTGCCGGTTACAGCAACTTTATCTGCGTTCAGAACGATGATGTAATCACCCGTATCAACGTGCGGAGTGTATTCCGCTTTATGCTTACCGCGCAGGCGACGAGCCAGTTCAGTAGCCAGACGGCCCAGAGTTTTACCGGTCGCGTCAACAACATACCAGTCGCGCTGAACGGTTTCTGGTTTAGCTGTAAAAGTTTTCATTAAAAGCTTACCCAAATAATAAGTTACACGTTGGTGAACACCCAAACGTTTAGTCAGTTGAGGTTCACACGACAAAGTCCGGCAAACCTACCCCTTCGAATAGCTAATGCCGACACATAGAAAGTTTCGGGAAAAAAACCTTCTCGTAACGTGGGGTCGCAAGATTATAGAGAAGTTGAGGTCAAAGATCGACCCTTAAATGTGATTCGAGGCGGGTTTTTCGGGGGTAAGGTTTTTGCGGTCTGCCGCCCTCACCCCCAGCCCCTCTTCCACAGGGAGAAGGTCGCATTTATGGCATATGCTGAAGCTTAAGATACTCCTCGCTTTGCATCTCCTGCAGGCGCGACAGACAGCGCTGGAACTCAAACTTCAGCCGCTCGCCTTTATACACCTCATATAAAGGTACCTCGGCGCTGACCACAAGCTTCACGTGACGCTCATAGAACTCATCGACCAGCGCAATGAAGCGGCGCGCTTCGCTTTCCATCAGCGGCGTCATGACCGGCACGTTGAGCAGCATCACGGTATGGAACAAACGCGAGAGCGCGATGTAGTCATGCTGGCTGCGGGCATCCACACAGAGCGTTGCAAAGGAGACGGCCAGGGTTTGATTTTCGACACCCAGGGTTTGCAGCGGGCGATGGTTAATCTCGAGCTCAGGGGCATGAGCCCGTTTTGCCCCCGCCAGCGCCAGCCACAGTTTATCCATCTGCTGCGTGGTCTCATCGTTTAAGGGAGAGAGCCACAGATGCGCCTGAGTTAAGGTACGCAGGCGGTAATCCACCCCGGCATCAACATTCATGATGTCGCAGTGCTGTTTGATGGCATCAATAGCGGGCAGGAAACGCGCGCGCTGCAGGCCATTGCGGTAAAGCTCATCCGGCGGGATATTCGAGGTCGCCACCAGCGTTATCCCGCGCGCGAACAGCGCTTTCATCAGGCCACCCAGCAGCATGGCGTCGGTAATATCGGAGACAAAAAACTCGTCAAAACAGAGTATGTCCGTTTCCGCCTTGAACCTGTCGGCCACAATCTCCAGCGGATCGCTTTTGCCCTGCAGTGCCGTCAGCTCTTCATGAACCCGCAGCATAAAGCGGTGGAAATGCAGACGCTGCTTACGGGTACCCGGCAGGCTCAGATAAAAGAGGTCCATCAGCCAGGTTTTCCCGCGCCCGACGCCGCCCCACATATACAAACCGCGCACCGGCGCATGAGTCTGTGGCTCTTTTTTTCCGAGCAACCGCCCCAGAGCCGCCTTCAACCCACCGGTCTGTTCACCCTCTGCAGGTTTTGCCGTGAGCTCCTGATAAATCGTATCCAGACGATTCACCGCTTCACGCTGAACGTCATCCGGCTGATGTGTACCCTCATTTAGGGCAAGTTGGTATCGCGATGCAGGGGACAGGTTTTGCATAAACGTATTGTTATTCCTTCAAATAATACTCACCAGCAGACGTGACTGATGAAAAAAAGGCCGTTCTACACTACGCGATGATACGTCAGGATTCCACTTCTGCGGAAATAGCGGTTATAGTGGCAATATCAGGCACAGGCAGGAGCCGAGCCAACACCCTACGGAACAACAAGACAACGGGAGAAGTTCATGACCTGGGAATATGCGCTAATCGGTTTAGTCGTCGGCATCGTCATTGGTGCTGTGGCCATGCGTTTCGGTAATCGCAAATTGCGTCAGCAGCAGTCACTGCAGTACGAACTGGAAAAGAACAAAGCCGAACTGGAAGAGTATCGTGAAGAGCTGGTCAGCCACTTTGCCCGTAGCGCCGAGCTGCTGGACAACATGGCGACCGACTATCGTCAGCTCTATCAACATATGGCAAAAAGCTCCAGCAGCCTGCTGCCAGAAATGACCGCGGAATCCAATCCATTCCGTAACCGTCTGGCCGACTCTGAAGCCGGTAACGATCAGGCCCCTGTTCAGATGCCACGCGACTATTCCGATGGCGCGTCTGGCCTGCTGCGCGGCGGTGCAAAACGCGATTAATCGCACAACCTGAATTTATTTTACGGGCGCTGCAACTGCGCCCGTCCTTTCTTCATGACCCCAGCTATTATTGATTAAGCACTTCATTGTTCAGCGGTTTAAAATTCAATAACATCAACGTGTTTTAGGGCCGTTTTTCCTTTATTCCAGGTTACGAGAGTCAGCATCGATGAAGAAAAAAAACCAGCTGTTGAGCGCTATAGCGTTAAGTGTCGGGTTATCTCTCTCGGCGTCCTTCCCTGCATCTGCCGCCCTGCCTTCCCAGGTACCCGGCCAGGCGGCAATTCCAAGCCTTGCGCCAATGCTGGAAAAAGTTCTGCCTGCGGTAGTGAGCGTGAAGGTAGAAGGCACGGCATTACAAAATCAACGCGTACCTGAAGAACTGAAAAAATATTTTGGCGATGAGTCGCCCGACCAGCAGGCGCAGCCTTTTGAAGGTCTGGGTTCTGGCGTCATTATTGATGCGGCCAAAGGTTATATTCTGACCAACAATCATGTTATCAGTCAGGCAGATAAAATCAGCGTACAGCTCAACGATGGGCGTGAGTTTGAGGCCAAACTGATTGGCGGCGATGACCAGAGCGACATCGCACTGCTGCAGGTGCAAAACCCGAGCAATCTGACTCAAATTGCCATTGCGGACTCCGATAAACTGCGTGTTGGTGATTTTGCCGTCGCCGTGGGGAATCCGTTTGGTTTAGGGCAAACCGCTACCTCCGGGATAATCTCGGCGCTGGGTCGCAGCGGTCTGAATCTGGAAGGCCTGGAAAACTTTATCCAGACCGACGCCTCAATTAACCGCGGGAACTCCGGAGGGGCATTGCTCAATCTCAACGGCGAGCTGATTGGGATTAACACCGCTATCCTGGCGCCGGGCGGCGGCAGTATCGGCATCGGTTTTGCTATCCCCAGCAATATGGCCAAAACGCTGGCGCAGCAGCTCATTCAGTTCGGTGAGGTCAAACGCGGGCTGTTGGGCATCAAAGGGATGGAGATGAGCGCTGACATCGCGAAAGCGTTCAACATCAATGTGCAGCGCGGTGCGTTTGTCAGTGAAGTGCTGCCAAACTCCGGCTCGGCAAAAGCTGGCGTGAAGTCGGGCGATGTGATTGTCAGCCTGAACGATAAACCGCTGAGCAGCTTTGCGGAACTGCGCTCGCGTATTGCCACCACCGAACCGGGTGCCAAAGTGAAGTTAGGCCTGATTCGTGATGGTAAGCCGCTGGATGTCGAAGTGACGCTTGATAAGAGCACCTCATCCTCTGCCAGCGCGGAGCTTATCGCCCCGGCGCTGCAAGGGGCAACGCTGAGCGATGGACAGCTGAAAGACGGGACGAAAGGGATTAGTGTCGATACCGTCGAGAAGAGCAGCCCTGCCGCGCAGGCCGGACTGCATCAGGATGATGTGATCATCGGCGTGAACCGCAATCGCGTGCAATCCATCGCAGAACTGCGCAAGGTGCTGGAAAGCAAACCGGCGGTCATTGCCCTGCAGGTTATGCGCGGCAACGAGTCTATCTATATTCTGTTGCGCTAAGCATTTGCGATTCCGGACATCACCGCTGCGTGTGATGTCCGGATAACTCATGTTATGCTGCAAATCGTTCCTTTATTAACGACACGCGCATCATGCTTTTAAAGCTCTTTCGTTCAATTGTCATCGGTTTGATTGTTGCCGGCCTGCTGCTGGTCGTCATGCCGTCTTTACGCCAGTTCAATAAGCTGTCGGCGCCTCAGTTCGACAGTGCGGATGAAACGCCTGCGACCTACAACCAGGCCGTTCGCCGTGCCGCGCCTGCCGTGGTTAACGTTTATAACCGTGGCCTCAATAGCTCAGCCCATAACCAGCTGGAGATCCGCACTCTCGGCTCCGGGGTAATTATGGACGAGCGCGGCTACATCATTACCAACAAACACGTGATTAACGATGCCGACCAGATCATCGTTGCCCTGCAGGATGGCCGCGTGTTTGAGGCCCTGCTGGTGGGCTCGGATAGCCTGACTGACCTGGCTGTTTTGAAGATCAACGCCACGGGCGGTTTACCGGTTATTCCTATCAACCGTAAACGAACCCCTCATATTGGCGACGTCGTGCTGGCTATCGGTAACCCTTATAACCTGGGCCAGACGATCACGCAGGGGATTATCAGCGCCACCGGTCGCATTGGCCTCAACCCGTCGGGACGGCAGAACTTCCTGCAAACCGATGCGTCCATCAACCACGGTAACTCCGGCGGTGCGCTGGTCAACTCGCTGGGCGAACTGATGGGTATCAATACCCTCTCGTTCGATAAGAGCAATGACGGTGAGACGCCGGAAGGGATTGGGTTCGCCATTCCATTCCAGCTGGCGACCAAGATCATGGATAAGCTGATCCGCGATGGCCGTGTGATCCGCGGTTATATTGGTATTGGCGGTCGTGAAATTGCGCCTATGCATTCGCAGGGCGGCGGTATCGATCAGATTCAGGGCATCGTGGTCAACGAAGTGTCGCCTGGCGGCCCGGCGGCTAACGCGGGAATTCAGGTTAATGATGTCATCGTGTCGGTCAACGGCACACCAGCGGTATCGGCGCTGGAGACCATGGATCAGGTTGCGGAGATCCGTCCTGGCTCTATCATCCCGGTTGAAGTCATGCGTAACGATAAGAAGCTGACGCTGCAGGTGACGATTCAGGAATACCCGGCCACCAACTGACAGGCATAAAAAAACGGAGCGCATTGCTCCGTTTTTTTTGCCGGGCGGCATGACGGCTTACCCGGCCTGTGGGGATATCCGTTTTACTTGTTAACGAACTCTTCGCCCAGAGTGATATCTTTCTTCAGCGTATCCAGCATGCCTTCCATCGCGTTCTTTTCAAACGCGCTCAGCTTGCCAATCGGCTGATGTTCTTCGATACCGTTTTTACCCAGCAGCAACGGCTGAGAGAAGAAACGAGCGTGTTCGCCGTCGCCTTCAACATACGCGCATTCAACAACGCCTTTCTCGCCCTGCAGTGCACGAACCAGTGACAGACCAAAACGTGCCGCCGCCTGGCCCATAGACAGGGTTGCAGAACCGCCACCCGCCTTCGCTTCCACCACTTCGGTGCCCGCGTTCTGGATGCGTTTGGTCAGGTCAGCCACTTCCTGCTCGGTGAAGCTAACACCAGGGATCTGCGACAGCAGAGGCAGAATGGTGACACCAGAGTGACCGCCGATAACCGGCACTTCAACTTCTGAAGGCTGTTTACCTTTCAGTTCAGCCACGAAGGTGTTGGAACGGATGATGTCCAGCGTGGTCACGCCGAACAGTTTGTTCTTATCGTAAACACCGGCTTTTTTCAGCACTTCTGCCGCGATAGCGACCGTGGTGTTCACCGGGTTAGTGATGATACCAATGCACGCTTTCGGGCAGGTTTCAGCAATCTGCTGCACCAGGTTTTTCACAATACCCGCGTTGACGTTGAACAGGTCTGAACGATCCATGCCTGGCTTACGCGCCACGCCAGCGGAGATCAGCACCACGTCCGCGCCCTGCAGGGCAGGACGAGCATCTTCACCGGAGAAGCCTTTGATTTTCACAGCTGTCGGGATGTGGCTCAGGTCAACCGCCACACCTGGGGTTACCGGAGCAATATCGTACAGGGAGAGTTCTGAGCCTGAAGGCAGTTGGGTTTTCAGTAGTAGGGCAAGCGCCTGGCCGATACCACCAGCAGCGCCGAGGACTGCGACTTTCATCCTAAACTCCTTATTATGGTTAACTTAAGTATCTGTAACTCCGTTGCGGCGACCATAATTCAGCAGGTAATTAATTACAATTTTCGTCACTAAATAATTTGAGGTCGCGCGACTTTATCTCTCACCAGAAGGCTATCTGACGACAGACGACAACGAATTAAGAGGGGGTTACAATACACCCTGCCACGCCACCAAAACAACATCATTTTGATAACATTTAATTTACTTTTAAGCTTATTTGCTTGCCGTGACCCAGGCATGTTTTCTGATAACGAAATCTGATAAAATCACTCCCTTTCATAACATTATTTCAGCCTAACCGCTGGCAGATAATTTGCATAAAAATTCATCCACGTGCATAATAATGTTGTTTCTTTCGTCATATTCCGGGTGACTTATGCGAAGCTCGTCTAAGCAAGAAGATTTAGTGAAGGCGTTTAAAGCGCTACTCAAAGAAGAGATATTCAGTTCTCAGGGAGAAATTGTTCAGGCTTTACAGGAACAAGGCTTCGATAACATCAACCAGTCGAAAGTCTCCCGCATGTTAACCAAATTTGGTGCGGTACGTACGCGTAACGCCAAAATGGAGATGGTCTACTGCCTGCCTGCAGAACTTGGCGTGCCAACCACCTCCAGCCCGTTGAAGAATCTGGTTCTCGATATCGATTACAACGATGCCGTTGTCGTGATCCATACCAGCCCGGGCGCTGCACAGTTGATTGCACGTATGCTGGACTCGCTGGGTAAGCCCAAAGGCATCCTTGGGACGATTGCGGGTGACGATACCATCTTCACTACCCCCGCCAATGGCTTCTCAGTGAAAGATCTCTACGAAGCGATTCTGGACCTGTTCGAGCAGGAACTCTGATTACCCTCCCCGTGGCGTCCTGCTGCGGGGATCATTCTGCTTCTGCCGCGTTTACCCCTGTTTTATCCCGCCCTTTACTTTAACAAATAGTGCTTTTTACCGCCCATTAACATTCATTTGGTGAATGATAAATCAAAAAATCGCACAAAAAATCAAAATCTGATATCCATATGATTTTCTTAGATATACAGCCACCCCACTGAACAATAAACGTACAATTTTATGCCATTAGGTTATAAAAAACAGGTTAGTTAATACGTAATAACAACAGAAACAATTAGTCTGGTATTAATTTTTACCGTTATTAGTGTATACTTGATTTTGTGATGAGGGTCACGAAACAAAGACCCCACTAAAAATTCGACGAGGTAAAGAATCATGAAAATCAAAACTACTGTAGCGGCGCTCAGCGTCCTGTCTGTCCTGTCATTCGGTGCTTTCGCCGCTGACGCTATCAATGCCGAGCAGGCACAATCCCGCCAGGCAATCGGTACGGTTTCCGTCGGCGCAATCGGCACGTCTCCAATGGACATGCATGAGATGCTGAACAAAAAAGCGGAAGAACAAGGTGCGTCATCTTATCGCATCATTGAAGCGCGTTCAGGTGACCACTGGCACGCAACCGCTGAGCTGTACAAATAAGTTTTAGTAATAACTGAAGACCAAAATCTCTACTCAACGGCACCAGGCATAAAAATAGCAGTTCAACCCTTCTCGCCGTTGAGCAAAAACCCTATTCAGGAGCAAAAACTATGAAAACCAAATTCATCATCGCAACCCTCGGTCTGGCATCCGTTCTCTCTTTCGGCGCAAGTGCCGCCGTACAGCAAGTGAATGCTGACCAGGCGCAGAATCTGCAGTCTATGGGGAGTGTGTCTGTGACGTCCGTTACCGGCTCTCCAATGGATATCCGTCAGGCACTGGCCGCTAAAGCTGAAAAAGCAGGCGCCAGCAGCTATCGCGTCACCGAGCTGAACCAGGGTGACCACTGGCATGCAACGGCTCAACTGTATAAATAAACCCTCGTCGTATCTCATCATACGACTTGCCCCTGGCCTTCTGGTCAGGGGCTTTTTTATGGCTTGATCAATGGCGCGCGTTGAAACGTAGCTGCCCTTCCAGCTCTTCTTCCGCTTCATCAAACAGCAAAATGAGTGCGCCAAACCGTCTGCGCAACTTTTCAGGCAGATGGATAAACTCAATTTCCAGCGGTAACGGCAGCAGGCTGCCGGTCACCACGTCCCACAGCGTGTCCAGATTGGTGACGCTTTCCCGTTCAAGATCAAACACCCGGATAAATTCACGATAGAAGTCATCCTGACTGTCGATCTCGTCAAAATCAAAGGTATAGGTTTTCATTGCCAGTCACCCAGTCCAGGCGAGCGGCCTGCGCCGCCCTGATTATTATAATCCCCCAATATGCAGGGTTTTGACTTCCAGATACTCTTCCAGCCCGAGCACGGACCCTTCACGCCCAAGGCCAGACTCTTTTACCCCACCAAACGGCCCCAGCTCTGTGGAGACGGCACATTCGTTAATTCCTATCATCCCGCTTTCGATGGCCTGCGACACGCGGAAGACACGTGCCAGATTTTGGGTATAGAAGTAAGCCGCCAGGCCATATGGCGTGTTGTTGGCACGCTGGATAACCTCATCTTCCGAGGTAAAACGGAAGCAGGCCGCAACCGGGCCAAACGTCTCTTCTTCAGCCAGTTTCATGCCTTCATGGCAATCGCCCAGGACAGTCGGCATCCAGAAATTGCCGCCAAGCGAATGGGGTTTACCGCCCGCCACAACGGTCGCACCCCGGGCCACGGCATCTTCAACGTGTTCACGCACCTTATCGACGGCGGAGGATTCGATCAGCGGCCCCACGATGACGCCCTCTTCCAGACCATTCCCGACCTTCAGGGCCTTCACCGCATCGGCAAGCTTATTCACAAATTTGTCGTAGACGGTTTCCTGGATATAGAAACGGTTAACGCTGACGCAGACCTGGCCGGCATTGCGGAATTTATTGGCGATAGCCCCTTTAACGGCAGCCTCAATATCCGCATCTTCAAAGACGATATACGGCGCATTGCCTCCCAGCTCCATCGACACTTTCTTCATGGTTTCTGCGGCGTTACGCACCAGTGTTTTGCCGACGGAAGTCGAGCCGGTAAAGGAGATTTTCCGCACCTCATGGCTCGCCATAATCGCGTCACTGATCTCATGCGTATTCCCGGCTACGGCGTTGAGTACCCCATCCGGTACGCCGGCCTGTTTTGCCAGCGTAAGCAGCGCGAAGGCGCTGAGAGGTGTGTTATTTGCCGGTTTGATTACCCCGGTACACCCTGCTGCCAGCGCCGGACCTAATTTACGGGTGAGCATGGCCATCGGGAAGTTCCATGGCGTAATCGCCGCAACCACGCCGATGGGCTCGCGGGTCGCCAGGATGCGGGAACCCGGTTTGATCGGTGGAATAATTTCGCCGTTCGCGCGCTTGGCCTCTTCGGCGAACCACTGGATAAAACTCGCGGCGTATTCCACCTCGCCTTCCGCTTCTTTCAGGGGCTTGCCCTGTTCGGTGGTCATTAAACGCCCGAGCCAGCTTTTGTTCTCAATGATCAGTTCGTACCAGCGGTAGAGAATTGCCGAACGCTCTTTCGCGGTTTTGGCGCGCCATGCAGGGAAAGCTTTGGCCGCCGCGGCAATGGCGTCTTCGGTTTCTGCTTTGCCGGCTTTGGCTACTCTGGCGATAACCTCACCGGTAGCCGGGTTCAGCACATCAAACGTCGTATCCAGCGTTTTCCATATGCCGTTGACCAGATAACCGGTCTGAAAAAGGTGATTATCCTGAAGCGCCTGGGTTGTCATGTGTCCTCCCTTCCTGAATGTAAGAGCATGCTGGAATAAGTATAGCCACAAAAAAACCGACGCTTTTGGCGTCGGCTTTTTTACTTCAGTCAGTTATCCGTAAGGGCGTTCTGATAGCGATGCAGCATAAACACCAGCCGTCCTACCGGCTCTGTCACCTGAGGCGGTGCTTCCCAGACTTTCAGCTTCTCCTGGTAGATATCCAGCTCTTCAAGCAGTTGCTTAAAGTAACGACGTCGTTTGTCATCGCTGGAGGCAGAAAGCACGTGGTCGGCCGTCCGACGCAGCTGGCGGTGGAAAGCCGACAGATCGTCATTGATGGGCACGGGGGCATTACGCAAACGCTGGTGCGCGATAATCATGGTCAAGGCCAGACGGAACTTGGCGATGTCACCCGGGAACTTGTTCAGCAGTAAAAACAGCTGCTGATAGAGCGCCGGCAGGTGGTTCTCTTTGCGACGCGCGGTATTGGTGGTCATGGACGACACGGCAGCCGAGACAAACTGATTCAACAGCACGCGGCCCGTCCGTGCCTGAGAGTTATCCCGCACCAGCAGAATGACCATCATCGCCAGGAAACAGCCCACCAGCTGACCTAAGGCGCTGTCTAAGAACTGGCTGAAATGGAAGGTCATCGGGTTATCCAGCACAATGATGTTAATCGTACTGGCCAGGGCACCCAATGAACCCAGCCGACGTTTTTGTACTTCGATTCCGATAAAGAACGCCATCACCGCAAGGCTAATACAGAGCAGTAACATGCTCTGCTGGGTCGAGGGAATGATCACCAGAAAATAGAACGCGCCAATCGGCAGTGCAGCAATTGTGCCGAACAGGAAATCAATGGCCACCATGCGCGGATTCGGAAGACGCATCGCCAACGCGGTAACGACGGCGATCATCACCATCGCGCCGCTGCCGGAGGTCCAGCCGGTCCACAGCCAGAACAGCGTGCCGAGCATACAGGCAAGCGTTGTACGCCAGAAGTTAACCATTGCGTGATGGCGTTCGGCGGATTCTGCCTTGATCACCACTTCACCCTGCAGCACCTCTTCTTCTACCGCGCTGATTTTGGTGTTACTGATCACACCGCGTTTCAGCAACAGGTAGCGCGTCGCGGCCCCGACCCAGGTATAGATCGTCACTGGCGTATCACGATCCCCGGTCCAGGCAATGACCCGGCGCATGCGTTTAAGCTGTTTGTGTACGTCCTGCACGGTTTCCACCGGCTCAGCAAACAGCTCGCGGAAGGTATCGGTTACCGCGTCCGGGCGGGTGTTTTGGATCAGATAGGTTTCACACGCCTGGGTAATCAGCGTTAAGGAGACGGTGTTGATGGCTTTAAGGCGGCGGTTGGCACGGGCCCAGCGCGAAGACTCCATGTTCAGGTTGCTGCGCATCCCTTCCAGCGCCGTGGTGCGGCGCACCAGAGCGCTCCAGGCTTTATCTACCTCTTCGCTGTCACCATGCTTAATACAGAGCTGCATCAACTGATACTGGGCAACAATCAGCGCATCCAGTTCACGATCCACTTCCTGCTTAATGGAGCGAGGAGAGAAAAGCAGGTCAGCGACAATGGCACTGACAATACCGATGACAATCTCACTGCAGCGCTCTACGGCAAACTGTGGGGCAAGCAGCGGTTCGCTTTGAATGGTGATGATAATAATCAGCGCGGTATAACCGGCCAGCCCCCAGGCGTAGGAGTTCTCCACCTTCACCAGTGACGAGAGCCAGGTGCAGAAGCCCGCCCAGATACAGCACACCATCAGCATCAGCAGCGGCGTGCGGATCATCAATATGATGATGGTCAGTGCGGCGAAACAACCGATAAATGTCCCAATGATGCGCAGCATCCCACGGTAGCGGATCGCTCCGGAGTAAGGTTCCCCGCCCGCAGCAAAGGCAGGCCCTGCCGCGACAATCGCTGCCGTCAGTACGGCCCAGCGGGGGGTTTCCAGCTGAAAGTGGAAGCCGACAAACAGCGCCAGCACAATGGCACACGCCAGCTTAACGGCGAAGCGAATGTGCTGGCTGGCGATGGAAAAGATACCCATAACGATTAACCAAACTCGCGCAGGCGATGGGCAATTTTACGGAAGATGGAGTCCTGGCTGGCGTCACGGTCTTTTTCACCGGTGATCACCACCGTCGCTGTGGTCCCGGCAGGCCACAGATTGCCCTGCTGTTCATCCAGGTGGATACGCACCGGCACACGCTGGGCCAGACGTACCCATTCCAGGTTGGAATCCACCGTCGCCATCCCTTTAGTATCGTTAGAGCTGCTGGAGTTAGTGACCCCCGCGGCTACGCTGTCGACGGTGCCTTTCAGCACACGATTGCTGCCAAGCGGCGTAATTTCAGCCCGGAACCCCGGACGCACGCCTTCCAGTTTGGTCTCTTCCATATAAGCGAGCACGTAGAAGGAGTTCTGTTTAACCAGCGCCACGGCGGTTGAGCCGCGGGTGATAAACTCCCCGGCATAAACATTCAGGTTGGTGATCCAGCCATCGGCTGGTGCACGGATCACGGTGCGCTCAAGATCGAGCCGGGCAAGATCGCGTGTCGCTTGCGCTTTGGCCAGCTGATGCAGCACGGTTTGCAGGACGTTATTGGACTGGTCAATCTCTTCGCGGGACATCGCCTGAACACCCAGTTGGTTACGGCGACCTGCCTCACGGCGTTTCTCGGAAGCCAGCGCCTGATAATAGGCCACATCCGCTTCGGCTTCTTCTAACGCTTTCTGATAACGCGGCTGGTCGATGGTGAACAGTACCTGATCTTTTTTCACCAGCTGGTTATCGTGGACATTGACCGCAGTGATGAGACCCGCCACGTCGGGGGCGATTGCCACGACATCGGCGCTAAAGCGCGCATCACGCGTCCACGGTGATTCAGTGTAATAGACCCAGGCGCGGAAAATAGCGATGAACGCGAGGATAACGAGCGCCATGGTGATGGCAGTGCGGGAGATTTTTCTTGTTAGCGTTTTCACATCAACCTCAGACAAACATGCGCGATATCAGGTAAAACAGGCAGCAATACAGCGCGGTATTGAACAATGCAGGATGCCAGACAAAATCGTAGATCCCGGTGGGGACCAGCACCTTGCGCACCAGCCAGAAAATCGCCAGTGATAAAAGAAGCTCGAAAAATATCGGTGGGAACGACAAACCGAACACCACGATAACGGGAAACAGACTCATGTTGACCTTGATTAGAGAGAGTGCAGGCTTCAGACTTTTTTAGCGCACGCCACCGCAGGAGAGCAAGAAACGCCGGGCGAGAATGGCGCAGCCGTTATGTAATTAATAATATATTAACGTAACTGTTATGCTGTTATCTATAATATGTGATCTAAATCACTTTTAAGTCAGAGTTAACAATGGAACGTCTAAAACGGATGTCGGTCTTTGCCAAAGTGGTTGAACTTGGCTCTTTTACCGCCGCTGCACGTCAGCTTCAGATGAGCGTCTCTTCCATCAGCCAGACCGTGTCCAAACTGGAAGATGAGCTGCAGGTCAAGCTACTCAACCGTAGCACCCGCAGCATTGGGCTGACGGAAGCGGGTAAGATTTACTATCAGGGTTGTCGCCGCATGCTGCTCGAAGTGCAGGATGTGCACGAACAACTTTACGCCTTCAACAACACGCCTATCGGTACGCTGCGCATCGGTTGTTCTTCAACTATGGCACAAAATGTTCTCGCCGCCATGACCGCTGACATGCTGAAAGAGTACCCGGGATTAACCGTCAATCTGGTCACGGGCATTCCCGCCCCGGACTTGATTGCCGACGGGCTGGACGTGGTGATCCGCGTGGGGGCATTGCAGGACTCCAGCCTCTTCTCCCGGCGGCTGGGCAGTATGCCAATGGTGGTCTGCGCCTCGAAAAGCTATCTGGCTCAGTACGGGGTGCCGGAGAAACCCGCCGATCTCACCAACCACTCCTGGCTGGAGTACAGCGTTCGCCCCGACAATGAATTTGAGCTGATTGCCCCGGAAGGGATTTCCACCAGACTGCTGCCGGAAGGACGGTTCGTCACCAACGATCCGATGACCATCTCGCGCTGGCTGGTGGCCGGCGCCGGGATCGCGTATGTGCCGTTAATGTGGGTGATCAACGAGATCAACAGCGGTGTACTGGAGATCCTCTTCCCGCGCTATCAGTCCGATCCGCGTCCGGTGTACGCGTTGTACACCGAGAAAGACAAACTGCCGCTCAAGGTTCAGGTGTGCATAAACTATCTGACCGAGTATTTTGTGGACGTGGCGGAGTTGTTTCAGGGAATGCGCGAAAGACGAAAGGAATAACCTTTAATTTCCGAAATGTATATTTGTGATGAATATTCCAGGATGATACAGACCGTCATTCAGGAATATTCCTTCACCCCTGCCAGGAATAGCGAATTGACACTGCCGCCATCTGCGCCTTACCTTATAAACAGTCTGACAGTCAGGCTGTTATTAATTTGTTACCGATATGAATAATAAAATGTATTTCTCAGGATGACGTTAAACAAGGAAAAGAAATGAATATATTTGAACAAACACCGCCTTCACGCAGGCGCTATGGACTCGCCGCGTTCATTGGTTTGATTGCAGGGATTGTCTCCGCCTTCGTAAAATGGGGAGCAGAGGTGCCGCTTCCGCCGCGAAGCCCTACCGATTTATTCACCAGCGCATGCGGACCGGAGCAATTAATAAGAGCCGCAGGTCAGATTGATTGTTCCCGCAATTTTTTAAATCCTCCTTATGTATTTTTACGCGACTGGCTGGGCATTGCTGACCCTAACGCCGCGGTTTATACCTTTGCCGGACATATATTTAACGCGGTCGGCGTAACACATATTATTTTCTCTATCGTCTTTGCTGTAGGGTATTGTGTAGTTGCTGAAGTCTTCCCAAAAATTAAACTCTGGCAAGGTTTACTGGCGGGTGCGTTAGCACAGCTTTTTGTTCACATGATCTCCTTCCCGCTGATGGGGCTGACACCCCCGCTGTTCGAACTGCCCTGGTACGAACACGTCTCAGAGATCGTGGGGCATTTGATCTGGTTCTGGTCGATTGAAATAATTCGTCGTGACCTACGTAACCGCATCACGCACGAGCCCGACCCGGAAATCCCGCTGGGTAACGCACGTTAAAAAAAATGGCGCGACTTTTACAGTCGCGCCATTTTTCAGATTGGTTCAGGTCAGGCGGTGCCGCCCACCGTCAGGTTATCCACTTTCAGCGTTGGCTGACCGACGCCAACCGGCAGGCTCTGGCCCTCTTTACCGCAGACACCAACGCCGTTATCCAGTTTCAGATCGTTACCGACCATGGAGATCTGCTGCATGGCTTCAATACCGGAGCCAATCAGGGTCGCCCCCTTCACCGCTTTGGTCACTTTGCCTTTCTCAATCAGATACGCTTCTGAAGTGGAGAAGACGAACTTACCGGAGGTGATATCTACCTGACCGCCACCAAAGTTTGGCGCGAAGATGCCGTAATCAACGGACTCGATGATCTCCTGCGGTGTGGATTTACCCGGCAACATGTAAGTGTTCGTCATACGCGGCATCGGCAGATGCGCGTAGGATTCACGACGGCCGTTGCCCGTTGGCGCAACGCCCATCAGACGCGCGTTGAGTTTGTCCTGCATGTAGCCTTTCAGTACGCCATTTTCGATCAGCACGTTGTACTGCCCGGGCGTACCTTCATCGTCGATTGAAATCGAGCCACGGCGATCCTGCATCGTGCCGTCATCAACCACGGTACAGAGTTCAGATGAGACGCGTTGTCCCATCTGGCCGCTGAATACGGAGGTGCCGCGACGGTTAAAATCGCCTTCCAGACCGTGGCCCACCGCTTCGTGCAGCAGCACACCAGGCCAGCCTGCGCCAAGTACCACCGGCAATGTACCGGCGGGTGCCGCCACGGCAGACAGGTTCACCAGCGCCATGCGCACGGCTTCTTTTGCCCACGCGTCAGCGCGTGCTTCACCGTCAACATCGCCCAGGAACCAGTCATAACCAAAACGACCGCCGCCACCGCTTGAACCGCGCTCACGTTTACCGTCGTCTTCAACCTGCACGCTGACAGAAAGACGTACCAGCGGACGCACATCCGCTGCCAGCGTGCCGTCTGTCGCCGCGACCAGGATCAGTTCATAGACACCGCTCAGGCTGGCAGAAACTTCCTGCACGCGTTTATCCGCAGCGCGTGCGACTTTATCCACGCGACGCAGGATATCCAGTTTCTCTTCACGGCTCATGCTCTGCAGGGGATCGATACTGGTATAGAGCGCAGAGTGCTGCACTTCACCCAGCGTCTTCACGCGACCGTCACCGGTTTCGCGCACGATAGTCCGCGCAGCCAGCGCGCTCTGCTCTAGTGCGGCCAGGCTAATCTGGTCGGCATAAGCAAAACCGGTTTTCTCGCCGCTGACGGCACGTACACCGACACCCTGGTCAATGTTATAAGAGCCATCTTTAATGATGCTGTCTTCTAAAACCCAGGATTCGTGATAGCTCGACTGGAAATAGAGATCGCCGTAGTCGAGACGGCGTTCGGTCAGTTGACCAAGAATGGAGAACAGGTCCTGATGGCTCAGGCCGTTCGCTGCGAGCAAATGTTCACTTACCAGGTTCAGACTCATCGTATTGCTACTCGTTCGTTGCCGCCCGTGGCGGTATATAAATCGTATTTATTGAGAGTGAGGCAATTACCTGCCCACGTCAAATCATTGCTGTGCATCTTTGCGCGGCTGGCGCAGCACTTCATTAATCTGCGGTTTATCCACCGGCCCGGTGATGCGATAGCGCAGAATAGAGACTTTGCTCCACAGCGGCCCCAGCACTTTACTGGCGGCAAACACCGCCGCACCGACAATCGGGTTCACCACAAAAGCCGCCGCCACGCCGACGGTGGCAGAAATTTCAGGTGCCACCACCGCTTCCATATCCAGTTCGCGGCGCACGAGGTTGACCGAGCCTTTCATCGCAATATCCGCTTCCAGGCCGTCCACCAGCGTATCGTCGGTATGCAGCACCCCGTCTTTGATCCATGCCGTACTGCGGATGGAGTCGTAATAGAAACCTTCGCTGAAGGTATCGCTAAAGTCGAAACGCAGCTTACGCAGCAGGGCATCAAAGCTCAACAGACGCAGTATCTGGCCCGCATGCCCGGTACTCACATCGGCAATCTCACCCTTGCCAAAGCGGGTTTTCAGAATGCCGTTCAGTGAGGCTTCATCCGGCGTCCACGGTGCCGCACGCCAGTGGAGATCGTAATTCACGTCAAATGATGACCCCCGCAGCGGCGTGCTGATGCCAAAGAAGTTAGCCACGGAATCCAGTTTATTGCCCTTGATGTCGCCCTTCAAAGAGGTTCGCTGCTCGCCCGGGTTATTAACCCACTCCCCGGCGGCCCTCAGACGGCCAAAGCCGGTGTCGATAAGTCCGCCCGCAAGGCTCAGCGTATTCCCCTTAATGGCGAAATCGCCGTCAATACGGCCATACTTTTGACCCCAAAGCCAGCACTCAGCACAGCGTAGCTGGAGATCGGGCCAGCCGCTGAAGTCGATACGGGTTGGGTTATTCAACGGCGCCGTATTTGACGGATGATCTTTTCCGCTCGCGGTGGCCGGGTTGTAGTAAAGATAGCGAATCGCCGCCTGCCACGGCGCGTTGTCGCGCATGGTCAGCGTGCCATTGATCTCGCGGCCCTGGGCTTCGACTTTTGACCCGTTCGCCGTCGGCTGTGAAACAATGCTCAGGTTATTCCACTGCTGTCCACCCAGCATCAGCGACGGCGTACGAACAGTAATGCTCTGCGGGAACTGGGCAGCCTCATCAACGTTTTGGCCGACGCCCTTCTGGAACAGGGCCAGCCACTCGGCCCCGTCCATTGGCGGCAGATTAAGCTCAATGCCGGTGTGATCGGGCAGCGGCGGCGTGGTGCGGCTGTCCGTCGTCCAGATGGCTCTGTCGAGCGTGAGCTTACGATTAAGCAGCCAGCGGCTGTTGAAATGGTTTTTCTCACCCGCACTGCCGGTCAGCGCGAAGCTGTTAAGATTGCCATCGACGTTAACCTTTATTGGCAGCGGTTGACCGGACGATTTATCCAGCGGTGCAGGCAACTGGCTCTGAATGTTTTTCAGATCGCCGGTGATATCAACTTTATAGCGCGCACCGGCGTGATAAGGCAGTTCAATTGCCACCTTGCCATTCCAGGAGACTGCACCGTTAACGGACTCCTCAATCGGCTTCGGCAGAACATCCATGCGCGATGGCTGCCAGTTGCCGTCCAGGTTGACGGCTACCTGATAAGCTTTCTCGCCCTCGGTGGTCGAGAAATCAATATTCACAGGCTGATTAAACCAGCTGGCCGTGAGCGGCTCGCTCTTCAGATTACCGTTCTCAAAGCTAAACTGCCCGCTGAGGTTCTTCAGGGTGCTTTCAAGCGGCTTAATATACAGGCTGTTGTTATTGAGACGGACATCGCCTTTGGCGGTGGTCATTTCACCGTCGAGCGGGATATCAAGATGTAAGCGAGCACTCACATCGCCATCCAGCTGCAGCTGCTGAAGGGTGGCTGCCAGTGACTCTTTCAGCGGCGTGTCTTCAAAATAGGGGCCGACCGCTTTCCCGGGGCCGTTAATGTCGGCATCGATCAAAAGCTTCTCTTTTGAGTAATCCGGAATGTTTGCCGTCAGGTTACTGGCCGTTACGCCGCCCAGCGCCACATTGTCTGCCTTCATCCATAATCCGTCATTGATAAAATTAAGTTCAATGTCGAGATTTTTCAGCGCAGGCCAGCCCGGCTGGAAGGCAAAGGTGGCATTGTGCAGCGGCACCAGCACCTGGAATTGACCTTCATTGTGCTTGTACGGGAAAAGATGCGGATTACCGCCATAGACCAGGGTGGCATTATCCGCCTGGCCGCCCTGGATCGCGCCGCTCAGATAGTCCACCAGCGCTTTGCCCATCAGGTTCTCGGGGAAGTAGCGCCAGGCCTGAGAACCGTCGTTAGTGCTGATCCCGGCCAGAATACCCAGCCATGGCTCTTCACCTTCAGGCTGCAGATAGCGGAAATCGCCACGCGCATGCACCGCTTTGGCTTTCACATCGATATGGCGCCCATCCAGCTGGAAGCCTTTATCGTTACGCAGCCAGTTGAGCACCGCATTGCCTTGTTCAATTTCCAGCGGCGCACGGAAGACCGTTTCGTAAGGCATTCTGGCGTCATGCATATCGACCGTTAACCTGCCGTTCTCAACGCTCCCTTCCAGCTTACCGCTGAAGTTTTCCGCCCCCGGTAACATCTTCCACTGCTTCCAGGCCAGACCTTTCCATGCGGCCTGAAAACGGGTCTTTTCCGTGGCCTGAAGCGGGATATCCAGCGCCAGTGAATCTATCTTTCCGCTTGGCTGCGTTGCCAGCCAGATCTCCCCCAGGTCCGGAGAGAGCTTGGCGGCCATCGAGCGCAGACCTTCTATTGCGGCCAGATCAAGGTTGCTGGCGCGAATACGCAGCTCGTCACTGCGTTTGCTGGTCGCCCCACCGACATCCTGTTCCGGCATCCAGGCCAGCGTCAGAGCACCGCGCGGCCAGGGTTTGTTATCCATGGTGATGCGTGTGTCCGGAATGGCAAACTGCCAGCCCTCTCTCTCTTTCGTCACGTGCGCGGTGAGGTTATCGACCGAAAGTTGATGCTGCTGTTTTTCGCCCTTCCAGCTTGCGCCCCCCTGCTTAAGCCAGATATCGCCGCTGGCAAATACCCCTTTCGTCAGGGTCATCCAGCCTTCAAGGCTAAAACGGGCGGTTTCCAGCTGCATATTTTGCTGTAACCAGTCGCCGAGCCACGGCTTAACATCCACGTCGTCGGCCTGCAGCCATACCTTGCCGTTATTTAACAAACCGTCGTCGTCGCGCAGATCCATACGAACCTGCATCACGCCGTGCTGGCCGTTCAGGCTGGAGAGATTCACCTGTCCTTCCGCGCGATGGCGTTCTTTGCCGTTGAGCCAGGTCAGCTGTGGGATCGCCAGTTCAGCGCGCTGCCCGGAGAGGGTAATAAAGCTCACTTCGCTGTCGCGCAGATCGAAATGATCGAACTGACGCAGGAAGAGATCGCTGAAGCGGTTGGTTTCAAGGCTCTGATTGCTATCGCCGCCGGACAGCGGGGTATTGGTCAGAAACTGAAGCTGATAAAAGGTGAGATCGCGGAACTGCCAGCGAAAATGGAGCAGGCTTTGCCAGACATCCAGCGCCAGGGTGACGCGTTTGATTTTCAGATAGCCGCCATCTTTCAGGCTGGCATTGATATCCCGGACATCAAGCGTCGGACCAAAATTCTGCCAGCTGGCGCTTATCTGGCTCACGTCCACCGGGACACCGGTGGTGGATTCGATTTTTGCCAGCAGCTGCGGACGCCAGCTGTCCAGATGCGGTAAAACGAGGCGCAGCCCGCTCACGAGCAACGCGACAATCACGACCAGCGTTGCCCCTGTAAGCAATAAAATCCCCGGCAATCGCCTCACTCATCTCTCCTTGTCAGCTTTGGTCACGCGGCGTACCGCGTCTTACATCATCACGACGTCAAACTGCTCCTGGTTATAGAGCGGTTCGATTTGAACTTTTACCTGTTTGCCGACAAAGATTTCCACTTCCGCCAGCGCGTGCGACTCTTCGCCTTTCAGCGCTTCAGCCACCGCAGGGGAAGCATAGACCAGAAAACGATCGGAGTCGTAGGCATGATGAACGCGAACGATTTCACGCATGATCTCGTAGCAGACGGTCTCAACCGTCTTTACTGTGCCACGTCCGTGGCAGGTTGGGCATTCATTGCACAGCACATGCTCCACGCTTTCGCGGGTACGCTTACGCGTCATTTCCACCAGCCCCAGCTGTGAGAAGCCGTTGATGCTGGTTTTCACGCGATCTTTACTCAGCGCCTGCTCCAGCGAGTGCAGCACACGACGGCGATGGTCTTCATTACTCATATCGATAAAGTCGATGATGATAATGCCACCCAGATTGCGCAGGCGAAGCTGGCGGGCGATGGCCTGCGTGGCTTCGATGTTGGTATTAAAGATGGTGTCATCCAGGTTGCGATGACCGACAAACGCGCCGGTGTTGATATCCACCGTCGTCATCGCTTCGGTCTGATCGATGATCAGATAGCCGCCGGACTTCAGTTCAACCTTGCGTTCCAGCGCTCGCTGGATCTCATTTTCGACGTCATAGAGATCGAAGATAGGCTGACGCCCCGTGTAATGCTCCAGCAGACCAGGCATTTCGGGAATGTATTCGGCGGTAAATTCCAGCAACGCTTCATAGGTCAGGCGGGAATCCACGCGAATTCTGTCGAGCTGTGCATCGGCAAAATCACGCAGGACGCGCTGAGCCAGCGCCAGTTCGCCGTAAAGCTGGTAGCGGGTCTGGTTGCGTTTTTTACGCTCCATGACTTTGGTCCAGACGCGCTTGAGATAAGCCGCATCAGACGCCAGATCGTCTTCACTGATCCCTTCTGCGGCGGTACGGATGATAAACCCGCCCTGTTCATCGCAGTAAGCGCTGACCACTTTTTTAAGACGCTCGCGCTCGCTTTCGCTCTCAATGCGCTGCGAAACGCCCACGTGCGACGCGCCAGGCATAAAGACCAGATAGCGGGAAGGCAATGTAATGTCGGTCGTCAGACGGGCGCCTTTCGTGCCCAGCGGATCTTTGACGACCTGCACCATCAGATCCTGGCCCTGACGCACCAGTTCGGAGATATCGCGCACGGCAAACTGCTTTTGCTCTTCGCCCGCGACGCACTCGGTATGCGGCATAATGTCGGAGGCATGTAAAAATGCCGCCTTATCCAGTCCAATATCTACAAAAGCCGCCTGCATACCCGGTAGTACACGACTGACACGACCTTTGTAGATATTGCCTACTATTCCGCGCCGCGCTTCACGCTCAATATGAATTTCCTGAAGAATGCCACCATCAATATAGGCCACACGGGTTTCCGATGGCGTTACGTTTACCAACAATTCAGCCGTCATAATTATCCCTTCCCTCACGCAGTGAGTTAAAATTGCTCAGCAACTCATACGTTTCCACCAGCGGTAAGCCGACTACGGCGTGATAGCTGCCATTAATCTTCCTGACAAAACAGCCACCCAGCCCCTGAATACCGTATGCACCTGCCTTATCCATCGGTTCACCGCTGGTGATATAAGCGGCGATCTCGTCGTCGGTAAGCACTCTGAATGTCACGTCCGTCACCACCAGGCAATCCAGCACGTGCTGGCTGTCCGCCAGCGCGACGGCGGTCATTACCTGATGTGTTTGTCCAGACATTTTGCGCAGCATGCGCGCCGCATGTTCAGCGTCGTGCGGTTTCTCGAGCACTTCACCGTTAAGAATAACGATGGTATCTGCCCCCAGCACCGGCAAGTCACGCGGCGTTTGCGCCACGCCTGCCTGCGCTTTCTCACGCGCCAGTCGAGAAACGTACTGCTGGGCACTTTCGCCTTCGGCGCGTTTCTCTTCGATGCCCGTAACGATGCGTTCAAAGGAGACGCCCAGCTGAGTGAGCAACTCCTGACGACGCGGAGAACCAGAAGCAAGATATAGAGACGTCATAGAAACCTTTTATTGCACAGCAAACTGCTGGCGAACCTTACGCATCAGCAGGAACAGCCACGGCCAGAGCACACCGTTTACTACACTACTCCAGAACACTTCCGGTCGGAAAGAGACGTTGATCACTAAAAACTCTGCCCAGAAAACAACGATATCCGCAGCAAGCGACAACAACATCACCACCAACGCCTGTTGCCAGAGCGCGAGGTTACGAAAGAGCTGGAATTTAAGTGCGACGAGGTACGCAACAATACTCATGGACAAGGCGCGCACGCCAAGCGTAGAGCCACTAATGAGATCCAGTATGGCACCCATCACAAAACCTGTGCCGACATTTACGCGGTGCGGCAGGGCAAGGATCCAGTAGAGCAAAATGAGCAATACCCAGTTTGGCCGGAAAACGAGAATGTCGTCCGGCCAGGGCATGATTTGCAGTAACAGCGCAATGAGAAATGAGAGCCAGATAACCCAGCGTCCCTGGCTACGATAACTTGCCACTACTGCCCTCCCGAGGAGAGTTTAGGCGGTGGCGGTGCATCCGGCAGCGGCTGCGTTAGCCCCGTAGCAGGGGCCGGTACTGGCGCAGGGGGTCCCATGGCATCCGGTGCCGGCAGAACCTGCGGCATCATTTGCATCAGGCGTTCATTCGCGACGCGATGAACATCTTCAGGCGTCATGGGGTTAGCACCATTGCGGTCGGCGCCCCACAGCAGCAGCAGGTAGCGAAGACGCTGTAAACCCGCGGTTGGACGCGCCTGAATCACGGTATAGGCACGCTGCGTATCAAGCTTCACCGAAGAGACAACCGCAACCGGATACCCTTCAGGGAAACGTCCACCCAGACCCGACGTCACCAGAACGTCGCCCACACGAATGTCCGTGTTAGCCGGCAGATGTTCCAGCTGGAGATCGTCGGTACACCCGTTACCGGCCGCGATGACGCGAATGTCATTACGCAGTACCTGAATCGGCAACGCATGCGTGGCATCGCAGATCAGCAGAACGCGGCTGGTCAGTTTGGCCACAGCAACAACCTGGCCTACAACGCCTTTATCACTGATAACAGGCTGACCTTCATACACACCGTTCACGCTTCCTTTGTCGATCACAACCTGATCGCTGTAGGGATCGTTGACGGTGGAGATCACCTGCGTCACCATCTTCTGCTCATCCTGACGCAGCGGCGAGCCAAGCAGCTCACGCAGACGCGCGTTTTCCTGCTTATATTGTCCCAGCATCAGCAGCTCGCTGTTTTTCAACAGCAGTTCCTGACGTAATGCCCGGTTTTCGAGTTCGAGTTGGTCACGTGAAGACAACGTTTGAGAAACGGAGTCGAGCAACTCACGGGGACCATTTGAAATAAAGTAGAAAGGACTGACGGCGGTATCCATGTACGTTCTGATCTGACTGAACGTACCGAGGCGGCTATCGGCAATAATGACCCCAAGCGCAACCAGGACCGCCAGAATGAGGCGAAACTGTAGCGATGGGCCACGGCTAAAAATTGGCTTCATAGGCTATGCGTATTCTCGTGTCAGAGAGAAAGGGTAGCGATACGCTACCCTTTCACAATGACTACTCTTCGCTGAACAAGTCGCCGCCGTGCATGTCGATCATTTCCAGCGCCTTGCCACCACCACGGGCGACGCAAGTCAGTGGATCTTCTGCAACTACGACAGGAATACCTGTCTCTTCCATTAACAGGCGGTCGAGGTTACGCAGCAGCGCACCACCACCGGTCAGAACCATACCGCGCTCGGAGATGTCAGACGCCAGTTCTGGTGGGCACTGTTCCAGGGCAACCATCACTGCGCTCACGATACCGGTCAGAGGTTCCTGCAGCGCTTCCAGAATTTCGTTGGAGTTCAGGGTAAAGCCGCGTGGAACACCTTCAGCCAGGTTACGGCCGCGAACTTCGATTTCACGCACTTCATCGCCCGGGTAAGCGGAACCGATTTCATGCTTGATACGCTCAGCGGTCGCTTCGCCGATCAGGGAACCGTAGTTACGACGCACATAATTAATGATGGCTTCGTCGAAACGATCGCCACCGATACGTACGGAAGAGGAGTACACCACGCCATTCAGGGAGATAACGGCCACTTCAGTGGTACCACCACCGATATCCACCACCATAGAACCGGTCGCTTCAGAAACAGGCAGACCCGCACCGATTGCCGCCGCCATTGGCTCTTCAATCAGGAACACTTCACGCGCGCCTGCACCCTGGGCTGATTCACGGATTGCGCGACGTTCAACCTGGGTGGCGCCAACCGGCACACACACCAGAACACGCGGGCTTGGGCGCATGAAGCTGTTGCTGTGAACCTGCTTGATGAAGTGCTGAAGCATTTTTTCAGTCACGAAGAAGTCAGCGATAACGCCGTCTTTCATTGGGCGGATTGCGGCGATGTTGCCAGGGGTACGTCCCAGCATCTGCTTCGCGTCATGACCCACAGCGGCTACGCTTTTCGGCGAGCCGGCACGATCCTGACGAATGGCCACAACGGAAGGCTCATTCAATACGATGCCTTGTCCTTTAACGTAAATAAGGGTATTCGCGGTACCCAGGTCAATGGACAGGTCATTGGAAAACATGCCACGAAATTTTTTCAACATACTAAGGGATAATCCTGAAAGCTGGGGCGGAAAACAAAATCCGCTTACTTTACCAACCACACGCAGCAGCGACAAGGCGCAAAAATCATCTGCAGCGGTGAAAATTTGTGCAGTACGTATCCTGATGTTACAAATCTTTCCCTGATTCCCTCAGGGCTGAGTACACAGTAGCGTCCCTCACTGACATTTGTAACCCGCTAAAGGTCGTTCACTGGCTTTTTGCTCGTCATACTCAAAGCTACAGGCGCGATATTCTACGTGAAAACGGATTAAACGGCAGGTCAAACAGAGTATCTTTGCAAATATTTTTTCACATTGGTGTCAAGCGGCTGAGAGGAGGCAAAAAAATCCCCCTGACCGCCCGTCACACCGCGCTCTGTCAACATCTGCCATTCGCTTCTGGAGCGCACGCCCGTGGCAAAGACTTGTGTTCGCGTTCCCTTGCACGCTT
Organism: Enterobacter cloacae complex sp. FDA-CDC-AR_0132; assembly: GCF_003010695.1. NCBI lineage: Bacteria > Pseudomonadati > Pseudomonadota > Gammaproteobacteria > Enterobacterales > Enterobacteriaceae > Enterobacter > Enterobacter cloacae complex sp. FDA-CDC-AR_0132. The sequence goes on from NZ_CP027618.1 coordinate 1,139,944, forward strand.
CCACCAGACTCTGTACCAGCAGCTGGTTTTCCGTGCGCTTTTCAATGTTCCTTACCAGCCCCGGATGCAGCTTTAATAACTCCACATCCAGTTCCTTAATCCAGTTAGTACTGACCAGCGTTAAACCCGCCTGCGTGACCGCGACACGGGCACCTAGCGCATTAATCAACCGTACTACCGGACGTAACCGGCTGATGTGTTGACCCACATCCGCCTCAGCAAGTTCAAAAATAATGTGTTTGCGTTGCGATTTTTCGCATTGCATTAATGTATCACGCAACCAGCGCTGAAAACGCGGGCGAATTAACGACTCCACGGTAACCTGTAGCGCCAGGTTTTCTTCGGGCCAGAAGGATAAAAACGGCATGAGTCGGGTGATCTGCTGGCGGTCATACTCTTCAGAAAGCCCAAACTGCAGCACCATCGGTAAATATTCCGCGGAGATGACCTCTTCCGTACCGTCAAAAATACGGCACATCAGCTCACGGTGATGAACGTTCCCGTTTTTCATCACCGCCGGTTTTTGATAAATGCGCGGCCCGCCGCGGCTGAGCATTTGCTCTATCAACGTTCGCCAGCGCACATTGCCGCGCCCTTTTTCCGGTAACGAATCGTCATACACAGCCCAGCCGTTAGCGCCCTGCAACACGGCGTTGCGGGTTGCCGCTTCAGCATGTTCCATCACCTGTTCCGTCGACTGGCCGCCGCGCCAGGCACAGATGCCCATATGAACCATATCGTCCCTGTCGAGCATTTTGCTCTGCGGCAGCGCATCCACCGCTTTCAGCAGCTGGCTGGCGATGCTTTCTGACTCTTTCAGCGTACGGTGAGGCAGCAGCACGGCAAAGTCGCTGCGGTGATAACGGGCCAGCAGCGCACCCGGATAACGCATAATAAAGGTGGAGAGCAGGTTGATCAGCGTAAAGAGATTCTCTTCCGCCACGCGCTGTCCCCAGGTGTCGCGCAGCAGATCGAAATCGGGCAGGCGAATCATCATGACAACACCGTGCGTCCCGACTTTTTCCGGATCGTCCAGCAACGTGGCCAGTTGATTATCAAAGAAAAGACGGTTGTTCAGCCCGGTTTTATTATCCTGCGCAGCGTAAGAGCGGATCAGCGTGTCCATACGGCTGCGCTGGTCGCTGGCGAACTGAATTTCTGAGAGCAGCGTATCCAGCGCACTGCTGGCACGCGCAGGCCATTCATGGATCGAGCCACGCACCTGCGGGCCACGTTCACCGTTCAGTATTCGCACGGAACGCATCTCCAGCAGTTCCTGACCAGAGAGCTGACGGCGCAGCCAGCGAACCGCGAGAAAAATCAGCAGGACAATAAACGCGACGGCGACGGTGAGCGGCGCGGTGGTCATCATCGAGCGGAAGTAGCTGGCCATTGGATCGAGGTAGACCATGTTTATGGTCATGCCCGGGTTTTTAAGGGAGTGCACCGTCACTTCCCGGTACTGGCTTACCACGCCCGCAGGCCGATAGCTGTCCTGCCGGGCATGGCTTAAAACATTATGCTTTCCCTGCAGAATGTCGATTTGGACAATATCGACAGGTACCATCAACTCATCCAGCTCGCGGGACAGCGCCGGCAGCGGGGTGGTGAGGAGACGATTATCAATCACCGACGCGACAGACTGCACCCGATTAACCAGCTTGTCCTGAATGGCGTTATAAAAGCTCAGAGAACAGCCAAGGAGCGTGACAAAAATGGTTAGCCCCGTCAGTAAGGTGATAAAAGCCGAGAACTTCGTCGTTAATCGCATCCTTGAGATAACTCCGTGGGTTGAGGGGGTAGCGAGTAAGCGCTAACTTGCATTTCAAATGCGGCATACTATCAAACTTGGCGTATCTGGCAATTTATTGCGTTAAATCGGCATTGCTTTTCCCTGAGGGAGTATAGTCTTCAGGAGCTATTTTCCAATCATCTGAGTCGTGAGGACCCTGTATGCAGGCTTTGATCTTAGAACAACAGGACGGCAAAACGCTTGCCTCGGTGCAGGCCGTTGAAGAGAGCCGACTGCCGGCAGGCGAAGTGACCGTCGACATCGACTGGTCCAGTTTAAATTATAAAGATGCGCTGGCTATTACCGGGAAGGGTAAAATCATCCGAAATTTCCCTATGGTGCCAGGTATCGATTTTGCGGGCCGGGTTCATGCGAGCGAAGATCCACGCTTCCATGCCGGCCAGCAGGTGCTGCTCACGGGCTGGGGCGTGGGTGAAAATCACTGGGGTGGGCTGGCGACACAGGCGCGCGTGAAAGGCGACTGGCTGGTGCCGATGCCACAAGGCCTGGATGGTCGTAAAGCGATGATCATCGGTACCGCAGGCTTTACCGCCATGCTGTGCGTGATGGCGCTGGAAGATGCCGGTATTCGCCCTGAATCGGGTGAGATCGTCGTGACCGGTGCCAGCGGTGGTGTGGGCAGCACGGCGGTGACATTGCTGCACAAACTGGGTTACCAGGTTGCGGCAGTTTCCGGGCGCGAGAGCACCCACGCGTACCTGCGTCAGCTCGGCGCTAATCGCATCCTGAGCCGCGACGAGTTTGCCGAAACCCGTCCACTGGAAAAACAGCTCTGGGCAGGTGCGGTAGATACCGTCGGTGACAAAGTGCTGGCAAAAGTGCTGGCGCAGATGAACTACGGCGGCTGCGTGGCAGCCTGTGGTTTGGCGGGCGGTTTTGCCCTGCCCACCACCGTGATGCCCTTTATTCTGCGTAACGTTCGCCTGCAGGGTGTTGATTCCGTAATGACCCCGGCGGCGCGCCGCATTGCGGCCTGGGAACGTCTGCAGCGCGATTTGCCGGACACGTTCTTTACTCAGAGCGCAACCGAAATCACGCTTAGCCAGGCGCCTGAATATGCCAGCAAGATCATGGACAACCAGTTCCACGGCCGCGCGCTGGTGAAAATTGCCTAATCTTCAAATTTTCGTGACATATTCGCGCTAATCCCTCTCCTCCGTCATGCTTAGAAAAACGCATGACGGAGGATGCCATGAAAACCCGAAAACTGACGGAAGCCGACGTAACGTCGGAATCTGTCTTTATGTTACAGCGCCGCCAGATCCTGAAAATGCTTGGCATCAGCGCCACCGCACTGACGCTTTCCCCTGCGGCTCATGCCGACCTGCTCGACTGGTTTAAAGGTAACGATCGCCCGAAAGCCCCTTCTGGCGCCCCGCTCACCTTTACGAAGCCCGCGCAGTGGCAAAACACACTGACGCTCACGCCGGAAGACAAAGTGACCGGCTATAACAATTTCTACGAATTTGGTCTCGATAAGGCCGATCCTGCGGCCAACGCGGGGAGTATGAAAACCGATCCGTGGACGCTGAAAATCGACGGTGAAGTGGCAAAACCGCTGACGCTGGACCATCACGATCTCACTACCCGCTTTCCACTGGAAGAGCGTATCTACCGCATGCGCTGCGTGGAAGCCTGGTCGATGGTCGTGCCCTGGGTAGGCTTCCCGCTGCATAAACTGCTGGCGATGGTTGAACCCACCAGCAACGCAAAATATGTCTCTTTCCAGACGCGCTACGCCCCGGACGAGATGCCGGGCCAGAAAGATCGGTTTATCGGCGGTGGGCTTGCGTATCCGTATGTCGAAGGGTTACGGCTCGACGAAGCGATGCATCCTCTTACGCTGCTGACCGTCGGTGTTTACGGCAAAGCACTCCCGCCGCAGAACGGCGCGCCTGTTCGCTTAACGGTGCCGTGGAAGTACGGTTTTAAAGGGATTAAATCTATCGTCAGCATTAAGCTCACCCGCGAACGTCCCCCCACGACCTGGAACCTGGCGGCACCCGACGAATATGGCTTTTTTGCCAATGTGAACCCGCACGTCGATCATCCCCGCTGGTCACAGGCCACCGAGCGATTTATCGGTTCCGGCGGCGCGCTGGATGTGAAGCGTCAGCCAACGCTGTTATTTAACGGCTACGCTGATGAAGTGGCGTCGCTTTACCGTGGCCTTAATTTACGGGAGAACTTCTGAGTGCGTTTAACGGCAAAACAGATAACCTGGCTGAAAGTGCTGTTGCACTTAGCCGGGTTGCTTCCTTTTATCTGGTTATTCTGGGCCGCCAGCCAGGGGCTTTTTAGCGCTGATCCGGCAAAGGATATCCAGCACTTTACCGGTCGGATGGCTCTGAAATTTTTACTGGCGACCTTGCTGGTGTCACCGTTAGCGCGCTACGCTAAACAGCCATTATTGATACGCACCCGCCGGCTTTTGGGGCTATGGTGTTTTGCCTGGGCGACGCTCCATTTGACCAGCTACGCCTTGCTGGAACTGGGCATTAACAACCTGGCACTGCTGGGCCGCGAACTGGTCACCCGTCCGTACCTGACGTTAGGTATCGTGAGCTGGCTGGTGTTACTGGCATTAGCACTGACATCAACGCAATATGCACAACGTACATTGGGCAGGCGCTGGCAACTGCTGCACAACTTCGTCTATCTTGTCGCGATCCTCGCACCCATCCATTATCTGTGGTCGGTGAAGATCCTCTCCCCGCAGCCCATACTCTACGCGCTGCTGGCTGTGGCGCTTTTAGCATGGCGTTACAAGAAGTTCCGTCAGTGGTTGCGATAATTCGCGAAACTGTGCGTTTTCCCGCAGAATCCCTGTCAACCGCGAATCTTTTTCGGATAGCGGTTGATAATCTTCCCTGATAAGACCAGTATTTAGCTGCCAAATGCTACGAAATCGTTATAATGTGCGACTTTGGTTTACCCGACAGCGGTTTTAGGCCTCTGAAAAGGTGACAATCGTGCTTCGAAGGTATATTTTGTTTTTTACCGGAGAATCGCAGGAGATAGCGGCACAATGGCTGATAAGTTCCATATCTTAGTTTTAAACGGACCGAACCTGAACATGCTCGGCACCCGCGAGCCAGAGAAGTACGGCTCGCTAACATTGAGTGAAATTGTTAACCGTCTGAGCACGGAAGCAACGTCGCTGAATGTGGATTTGGATCATTTTCAGTCGAACGCGGAGTACGCAATCATCGACCGTATTCATCAGGCTAAAGACACTGTGGACTATATCCTGATCAATCCGGCCGCGTTTACGCACACCAGTGTTGCTATTCGCGACGCACTGCTCGCAGTGAGTATCCCGTTTATCGAGATCCACCTGAGCAATGTGCACGCCCGAGAGCCGTTCCGCCACCATTCCTATCTATCAGATATCGCCGCTGGCGTTATTTGCGGACTGGGCGCTGACGGCTATTCATACGCTTTACAGACAGCGGTAAAACGCTTGTCACAATCACACTAAACAAGAGTACGGAACCCACTCATGGATATTCGTAAGATTAAAAAACTGATCGAGCTGGTTGAAGAATCAGGCATCTCCGAACTGGAAATTTCTGAAGGCGAAGAGTCTGTACGCATCAGCCGTGCAGCCCCAGCCGCTAGCTTCCCGGTAATGCAGCAGGCTTATGCTGCGCCAGTGCAGCAGCCTGCGCTTTCCGCAGCCGTTGCACCAGCAGCTGAAGCCGCACCTGCCGCTGCAGCAGAAATCAGTGGTCACATCGTACGTTCCCCAATGGTTGGTACTTTCTACCGCACCCCGAGCCCGGATGCGAAAGCGTTCATCGAAGTGGGTCAGAAAGTCAACGCAGGCGATACCCTGTGCATCGTTGAAGCGATGAAAATGATGAACCAGATCGAAGCAGACAAATCAGGCACTGTGAAAGCGATTCTGGTCGAAAGTGGTCAGCCGGTTGAATTTGACGAGCCGCTGGTCGTCATCGAGTAACGAGGCGAACATGCTGGATAAAATTGTTATCGCCAACCGCGGCGAGATTGCACTGCGTATTCTTCGTGCCTGTAAAGAACTGGGCATCAAGACCGTCGCTGTGCACTCAAGCGCGGATCGCGATTTAAAACACGTATTGCTGGCGGATGAGACGGTCTGTATTGGCCCGGCTCCGTCCGTAAAAAGCTATCTGAACATCCCGGCTATCATCAGCGCCGCTGAAATCACCGGCGCGGTGGCAATTCATCCGGGTTATGGCTTCCTCTCTGAGAACGCCAACTTTGCTGAGCAGGTTGAGCGCTCTGGCTTTATCTTCATCGGCCCGAAAGCTGACACTATCCGCCTGATGGGCGACAAAGTGTCCGCAATCACCGCGATGAAAAAAGCCGGTGTTCCAACCGTACCGGGCTCTGACGGTCCTCTGACCGACGACATGGATGCTAACCGTGCTCATGCGAAACGCATTGGCTATCCGGTTATCATCAAGGCGTCCGGCGGCGGCGGCGGTCGCGGTATGCGCGTTGTGCGTAGCGATGCTGAACTGGCTCAGTCCATCTCCATGACCAAAGCGGAAGCGAAAGCAGCTTTCAGCAATGACATGGTGTACATGGAAAAATACCTTGAAAACCCACGCCACATCGAAATTCAGGTGCTGGCTGACGGTCAGGGTAACGCTATCTATCTGGCAGAACGTGACTGCTCCATGCAGCGTCGTCACCAGAAAGTGGTTGAAGAAGCGCCAGCACCGGGCATTACGCCGGAACTGCGTCGCTACATCGGCGAGCGTTGTGCGAAAGCCTGTGTCGATATCGGCTATCGCGGTGCGGGTACTTTCGAGTTCCTGTTCGAAAACGGCGAGTTCTACTTCATTGAGATGAACACCCGTATTCAGGTAGAACACCCGGTTACCGAAATGATTACCGGCGTTGACCTGATTAAAGAACAGCTGCGTATCGCTGCGGGTCAGCCACTGTCCATCAAACAGGAAGAAGTTGTGGTCAAAGGCCATGCGGTGGAATGCCGTATCAACGCCGAAGACCCGAATACCTTCCTGCCAAGCCCGGGTAAAATCACGCGTTTCCACGCGCCGGGTGGCTTTGGTGTGCGTTGGGAGTCTCATATCTACGCGGGTTACACCGTACCGCCGTACTATGACTCCATGATCGGTAAGCTTATCTGCTACGGCGAAAACCGTGACGTGGCAATTGCCCGCATGAAGAACGCCCTGCAGGAGCTGATCATCGATGGTATCAAAACCAACGTTGAACTGCAGATGCGTATCATGAGCGACGAGCACTTCCAGAATGGTGGGACTAACATCCACTATCTGGAGAAAAAACTCGGTCTGCAAGAGAAGTAATCGCGCAGTCACGCCAAAAAGGCCGGATAATCCGGCCTTTTTTTATTTCTGGGGATCGGAAAGCCCCATCATGTACAATCCCCGCTTTATTCATCCACAAGGGACAAAAAATGGACAAGCGTTTTGTTCAGGCCCATAAAGAAGCGCGATGGGCGCTGTGGCTGACCCTTCTCTATCTTGCCGCATGGTTGGTGACCGCTTACTTACCTGACTCGGCTATTGGCATTACCGGCCTGCCTCACTGGTTCGAAATGGCCTGCCTGCTGGTGCCGCTGGTCTTTATCCTGCTGTGCTGGGCAATGGTGAAATTTATCTACCGGGATATCCCGCTGGAGGATGATGATGCAGCTTGAAGTCATTCTGCCGCTGGTCGCGTACCTGGTGGTCGTGTTTGGTTTGTCCGTTTATGCAATGCGTAAGAGGACAACCGGCACTTTCCTGAATGAGTATTTCCTCGGCAGTCGCTCGATGGGCGGTGTCGTGCTGGCCATGACGCTTACCGCCACCTATATCAGCGCCAGCTCGTTTATCGGTGGCCCCGGTGCAGCCTATAAATACGGGTTAGGTTGGGTGCTGCTGGCAATGATTCAGCTGCCTGCCGTCTGGCTCTCGCTGGGTATACTGGGTAAAAAGTTTGCCATTCTGGCACGCCGTTATAACGCCGTGACGCTCAACGATATGCTGTTTGCGCGCTACCAGAGCCGTCTGCTGGTGTGGCTGGCAAGCTTGAGCCTGCTGGTCGCGTTTATTGGTGCAATGACGGTGCAGTTCATCGGCGGGGCACGTCTGCTGGAAACCGCTGCAGGGATCCCCTATGAGACGGGCCTTATCATCTTTGGGGTGAGCATTGCGCTGTATACCGCGTTTGGCGGATTTCGCGCCAGCGTGCTGAACGATACGCTGCAGGGGATGGTGATGCTCGTTGGCACAATCGTTCTGCTGGTGGGAATTGTTCACGCCGCAGGTGGTCTGAGCCATGCCGTTGAAACTCTGGAAGCGATTGACCCGAAACTGATTTCCCCGCAGGGTGCGGATGATATCCTTTCGCCAACATTTATGACGTCGTTCTGGGTGCTGGTGTGCTTTGGTGTTATTGGCCTGCCGCATACCGCCGTGCGTTGTATCTCGTATAAAGACAGCAAAGCCGTTCACCGGGGTATTATTATCGGGACGGTCGTTGTTGCAATCCTGATGTTCGGCATGCATCTGGCGGGTGCGTTAGGACGTGCGGTGATCCCCGACCTTACGGTTCCCGATTTGGTGATCCCGACCCTGATGGTCAAAGTGCTTCCGCCTTTTGCCGCGGGGATATTCCTCGCCGCGCCAATGGCCGCCATAATGTCGACCATTAACGCCCAGCTACTGCAGAGTTCCGCTACGATCATTAAAGATCTCTATCTGAACCTGCGTCCTGAGCAGGTTCAAAATGAACGACGCCTGAAGCGTATGTCGGCGGTGATTACGCTCGTTTTAGGCGCGCTGCTGCTGTTAGCCGCATGGCGTCCGCCGGAGATGATCATCTGGCTGAACCTGCTGGCGTTTGGCGGGCTTGAAGCCGTCTTCCTGTGGCCGCTGGTATTGGGCCTCTACTGGGAGCGCGCCAACGCTGCCGGCGCCCTGAGCGGCATGATTGTCGGCGGTGTGCTGTATGCCGTGCTAGCTACATTTAAAATTCAGTACCTGGGCTTCCATCCTATTGTGCCTTCGTTACTGTTAAGTTTACTGGCGTTTGTGGTCGGGAACCGTTTCGGTCAGCCTGTCCCACAGCCCGCTACGATTTCTACTGATAAATAAAGAGTTTTGCCATGCCGTGGATCCAACTAAAACTGAATACAACCGGCGCTAACGCCGAAGAGCTAAGCGATGCGCTGATGGAAGCCGGTTCGGTCTCCATCACCTTCCAGGACACGCATGACACGCCGGTGTTTGAGCCACTGCCGGGCGAAACCCGCCTGTGGGGTGATACCGACGTTATTGGCCTGTTTGATGCAGAAACTGACATGAAAGAGGTTGTCGCGATCCTGGAAAATCATCCGCTGCTGGGTGCGGGTTTTGCACACAAAATCGAACAGCTGGAAGACAAAGACTGGGAACGCGAGTGGATGGATAACTTCCACCCAATGCAGTTCGGTAAACGTCTGTGGATCTGCCCGAGCTGGCGTGACGTTCCGGATGAAAACGCGGTAAACGTGATGCTGGATCCGGGCCTGGCATTTGGGACCGGTACTCACCCGACGACTTCTCTGTGCCTGCAGTGGCTGGACAGTCTGGATCTGGACGGCAAGACGGTGATCGACTTCGGATGCGGATCCGGGATCCTCGCTATCGCGGCGCTGAAACTGGGCGCGGCCAAAGCCATTGGGATCGATATCGATCCACAGGCTATTCAGGCCAGCCGTGATAACGCTGAGCGCAACGGCGTTTCTGACCGCCTTGAACTGTATCTGCCGGATGCGCAGCCAGAAGCCATGAAAGCCGATGTGGTGGTGGCGAACATTCTGGCCGGCCCATTACGCGAACTGGCCCCGTTAATCAGCGTGCTGCCCGTTGACGGCGGTCTGCTGGGGCTTTCCGGGATCCTGGCAAGCCAGGCTGACAGCGTATGCGAAGCCTACGCCGATCTTTTCGCCCTCGACCCGGTGGTCGAAAAAGAAGAGTGGTGTCGTATTACGGGCCGTAAAAAGTAAGCCATTGGCGTGGTCATCTGACCACGCCTCTCTTACTCCGATAATCCTCTCTTCCCGTGCCCTTCTCCGGTAAAATACCCACACAAAACATATTGATAAAAATGGTTTGAACCACAATAATTCACCGGAAGAATACTATGACCCACTTTACTGGCAAGGCAGCGCTCTTCGCGCTGAGCATTATCTCGGCTTCAGCCTGCGCATCACACTGGAGCTACGAAGGCGAAGGCGCACCGGAACACTGGGGCGAACTGGACGAGGCCTATAAAACCTGTCAAAGCGGGATGAACCAGTCCCCCATCAACATTGAATCCACTGCTAACGCGCACCTCTCCCCGCTGCAAACACATTACATTGATGGCCCTGTGACGCTGACGAACAACGGCCACACCATTCAGGCAAGTGAAAAGCCGGAAACCCGCGATACCCTTACCCTCGATAAGCAAACCTGGACCCTGCAACAGTTCCATTTCCACGCGCCGAGCGAAAACACCGTGCATGGCAAGAAATTTGCGATGGAAATGCATCTGGTGCACAAAAACGCGGCCGGTGAGCTGGCGGTGGTGGCGGTCATGTTCGATAAAGGGGCCGCGAACCCGGAACTGAATAAGCTGTGGAGCGTCATGCCTGAGCAGGCCGAACAGAACGTCTCCATTAAGCAGGATCTCAATCTGAACAAGCTGATTCCAAAAGATAAAACGTACTGGCGCTTTAGCGGCTCGTTGACCACACCGCCGTGCTCAGAGGGGGTAACCTGGATTGTACTGAAGCACCCGCAGACCGTCTCTACAGAGCAGCTTGAGAAATTCTCCCACATGATGCACCACGAAAATAACCGCCCGGTACAACCCCTTCATGGTCGCGTAGTCGTCGAATAATGCGCATTTTTCGCATGCAGATCATGTTCTAAAATGCGACTCAGATCGCAAACAAGCGGGATAATCTGCTGCTAAAAACAGCAGATTATCCCGCTCAAGTGATGCATTTATTCAGAAATGATGAGAAGTTACGGGAAATTGTAAGCGGCTATAAAATAATCATTCCATCATAACTTTATGATTTAACAGGTTTATAATTTTCACCTGAAGGACAGAGCGGCGATTCCTTGATCTACAACAGTGGATTGTTCAAAGTTTGGCCTTTCATCTCGTGCAAAAAATGCGTAATATACGCCGCCTTGCAGTCACAGTATGGTCATTTCTTAACTCATGCGCATCGGACACTACCAGCTCAGAAATCGCCTGATCGCAGCCCCAATGGCAGGTATTACCGACCGGCCGTTCAGGACGCTGTGCTATGAGATGGGGGCAGGTTTAACCGTTTCCGAGATGATGTCGTCTAACCCACAAGTGTGGGAAAGCGATAAGTCCCGCCTTCGGATGGTGCACGTTGATGAACCAGGTATTCGCACCGTGCAAATTGCCGGAAGCGTGCCTGAAGAGATGGCAGATGCCGCGCGGATTAACGTGGAAAGTGGCGCCCAGATTATTGATATCAATATGGGTTGCCCGGCCAAGAAAGTGAATCGCAAGCTTGCAGGTTCAGCCCTTCTGCAATACCCCGACCAGGTGAAGTCTATCCTGACCGCGGTTGTCAGCGCAGTGGACGTTCCTGTTACGTTGAAGATTCGCACGGGTTGGTCGCCGGAACACCGTAACTGTGTAGAGATTGCCCAACTGGCCGAAGACTGTGGCATTCAGGCCCTGACCATCCATGGACGCACTCGCGCCTGTTTGTTCAATGGTGAAGCTGAATACGACAGCATTCGGGCAGTTAAGCAGAAAGTTTCCATTCCGGTTATCGCGAATGGTGACATTACTGACCCGCTTAAAGCCAGAGCTGTGCTCGACTATACGGGAGCTGATGCTCTGATGATAGGACGTGCCGCTCAGGGAAGACCCTGGATCTTTCGGGAAATCCAGCATTATCTGGACACTGGGGAGTTGCTTGCCCCACTGCCACTGGCAGAGGTAAAGCGCTTGCTTTGTTCGCATGTTCGGGAATTGCATGACTTTTATGGTCAGGCAAAAGGGTACCGAATTGCGCGTAAACACGTATCCTGGTATCTCCAGGAGCACGCTCCAAATGACCAGTTTCGGCGCACATTCAACGCCATAGAGGATGCCAGCGTACAGCTGGAGGCGTTGGAGGCATACTTCGAAAATCTTGCGTAATGAAATAAAGAGCTGACAGAACTATGTTCGAACAACGCGTAAATTCTGACGTACTGACCGTTTCTACCGTTAACTCTCAGGATCAGGTGACTCAAAAGCCCCTGCGTGACTCGGTTAAACAGGCACTGAAGAACTATTTTGCTCAACTGAACGGTCAGGATGTTAATGACCTGTATGAGCTGGTACTGGCTGAAGTTGAACAGCCACTGTTGGACATGGTGATGCAATACACCCGCGGTAACCAAACCCGCGCTGCCCTGATGATGGGTATCAACCGTGGTACACTGCGTAAGAAACTGAAAAAATACGGCATGAACTAATTTCGGTTAGCGAAATGCTTGTTTAAAAAGGCGCTACCTGGCATGGGGATGCGCCTTTTTTATTGCCCGCGCCTGTCACCGTCAAGGCTGTGTAAACCTTCGTTTATCCCCCTTTTAAACCGCGACTTTTCGTGTATATTTCCACCACCTCACTGAACCTCTTCGCCCGGAACGATACGCATGATTCGTAAATACTGGTGGCTGGTTGTATTTGCTGTCTCGGTTTTCCTCTTCGACGCGCTCCTGATGCAGTGGATTGAACTGATGAGCACTGAAGCCGATAAGTGTCGCAATATGAATTCCGTAAATCCGCTAAAATTAGTGAACTGCTCAGAACTCGACTAACCGCCTGACGTCGCTAAACTCACTGTTATGACCCACTAAAAACGGGGATTTAAATCCCTTTGAGCCGTTACCTTACAATGATAATGTCTCGCCCTTCTCAACCGCGCCTGCGTAACCTCACACTCGAGTAGAACCGATCATGCTGGTTAGCCAATACAACCATATCCTCGTCGTCCTCTCCTTTGTTGTTGCTATCCTTGCTGCCTATACCGCGCTGAATATGGCTGCTCGTGTTGCCGGGAGTCAGGGCGTGGCTGCGCGCGTCTGGCTGGCCGGCGGCGGTATTGCCATGGGGATTGGCGTGTGGGCCATGCATTTTATCGGCATGCTGGCGATGGACCTCTCCATGAGCATGCGCTACAACGCGACCCTGACGGTGCTATCCATGGTTATCGCCGTGGGCTCGTCACTGTTTGCGCTGTGGCTCGTTAGCTGTGAGCAGTTACGTTTGCGCCGTCTGCTGCCCGGTGCGTTAGTGATGGGCTGCGGCATTGTGGCGATGCATTACACCGGCATGGCGGCGCTGGAAGTCTCTCCCGGTATTATCTGGGACAAAACATGGGTGGCCATTTCGGTTGTCATTGCGCTTGCGGCTTCGCTCGCCGCATTATGGCTGACGTTCCGCTTGCGGCATGAAGCGTCTCAGGTGTCGCTGATGCGTTTTGCCGCCGCCGTTACGATGGGGATCGCCATTGCCGGTATGCACTATGCCGGGATGAAAGCCGCTCAGTTTCCCATGTCGACCATGACACACCATGAAGGTATTAACGGCAGCTGGCTGGCAGTACTGGTCAGCGTCGTCGCACTCTCCATACTGGGGATCACGCTGCTGGTCTCGATGCTGGATGCCCGCCTTCAGGCACGAACCTCCCTTCTGGCCTCATCCCTTGCAGAAGCGAACCGCGAACTCGCTCAACTGGCTTTGCAGGATACGCTGACGCGTCTGCCAAACCGTGTTTTGCTGGAGGACCGACTCGATCAGGCCATCAGCAAAGCTGACCGTGAAGGCACCCATTTTGCACTGATGTTCATGGATCTCGACGGGTTTAAAACCATCAACGATGCGTACGGCCATGATGTCGGTGACAGACTGCTTGTCGCCGTGACGCAGCGCCTGCTCACGCCCCTGAAGGGTCAGTTCACCCTTGCCCGTATCGGTGGTGATGAGTTTGTTCTGCTGGCAGAAGGAGAAGGTCCGAATGATGCGGCCTCGCTGGCCAACTCGCTGGTTCGCGCTATCGATAGCCCGTTCAATCTGGATCCCTATGAACTGGTGGTAACCCTTAGCATTGGTATCGCGCTCTATCCCCACGACGGTAAAACCGAGCGCGAGCTGATGTTTAACGCCGATGCGGCGATGTACCACACGAAGCACATGGGCCGAAACGGTTATCACTTTTTCCAGCCCTCCATGAACACCCTGGCGCAGACCCATCTCCAGTTGATGAACGATCTGTGGCTGGCTATCGATCGTAATGAACTGCGCCTGCTTTATCAGCCAAAATTCCACGCACCGGCGGGTCCTGTCCTTGGGTTCGAGGCGCTATTGCGCTGGCAACACCCGAAGCAGGGATTGCTGACGCCAGACCTGTTCCTGCCGCTGGCGGAAAAAACGGGGCTGATCATCCCGATTGGTAACTGGGTGCTTAATGAGGCCTGCCGTCAGTTGCGGGAGTGGCACCTTCAGGGGCATCAAAACTGGTCGATGGCGGTGAACCTGTCGACACTGCAGTTTGAGCAACCTTCACTGGTTAAAACGGTGCTCGACTGCCTGACACGTCACAACGTACCGCCGGAGATGCTGATCCTTGAAGTGACGGAAACCACGGCGATGAGCAACCCGGATGAGAGTGTGCGCGTGCTGACAGAGCTGACGGACGCGGGCGTGAAAGCGTCCATTGATGATTTTGGTACCGGCTACTCCAGCCTGCTTTATCTCAAGCGCCTGCCGGCCTGTGAATTGAAAATCGACAGAGCGTTCGTGAAAGAGTTAAGCGGTGAAAGCGAAGACGCCACCATTGTCTCAGCGATCGTGGCCCTGGCAAAAACGCTAAATCTGAAAGTCGTAGCGGAAGGGGTGGAAACCGAAGCACAGCAAACCTTTTTGACGGCGCTGGGCTGCAACACGCTTCAGGGCTATCTGTTGGGCAAACCGGTCAGTGCTCAGACCATCGAAACGCTCTGCGCGCAAGGGGAAATGTTACCTGGCGCTGAGCTAAAATCATCCTCATGAGGCGACACCCGCACGACAGGGAGTGTCGCCAGAATGCTATCAACCAGCGCAGGAGCCTGCTGATAAAGATTAAAGCTGCTGTTATTCATTAACCAGTTTTTAATGATTCCGCTGAAAAAACCGTGGAAAACAATCAGGGTCAGATCAACATTTACCTGTGACGAAATGAGGTTCAGAGAAATACAGTCCTGCAACGTGGTACGTAAAGACTCATAATTAAAACCAATACGTTTTCTGATTTCACACTCTGAAATCATATCGCTATTAAATTCACACTTATGATACAAAATTTGCAAAAGAGCGCATTGCCGAGGCTCATGTGCAATATATTGCAACGCAGCAATAAATTGCTCACGAAGCATTAACAAAGGATCGCTGCCCGCAGAAAGAGAAAGTCTGTCACGAATGATGTCACGAAACGGTAATTGCTGTTCCCAGATGGCATTAAATATTTCTGATTTACTGGTAAAATGCCAATAGATGGCACCCCGTGTAACATTTGCTGCATCCGCGATATCCGTCAGCGTCGTGTTCGCCACGCCCCGCGTCGCAAACTGCCCGATAGCCGCTTCAATCAGCTGCTGACGGGTCTGTTGAGCCTCTTCTTTCTTTTTACGCGCCATAGACGACTACTCGTTACTCACAAGGTTTATATTTACACGGATCAGGTACACGAAAGTATTCACTACTTTGCGTTTTAATTTTGCACAAAAAAAGTCAAATCGCTTAATTAATAATTTAGACAAATGCATAGATATAATTAAATTCATGAGACGAATAATTGAACCACGTTAAATGCCATTTATCTGATTAACCAGCCAGAAGTATATCCTCGCTAACACCAGGTTTGATTCTGATTTTTGCCTTAAGGCCTGTTCATTCGCACTTATAAATTAAAAAACATTAATTACCCTCATTATTATACGCCCTACATTTTATTTTTATCCCTCTGCCCTGCTACCGATTCACGGCAAATATCGGTTCATGGGTATTTAAAGGAACAGTAATGACGAATTATTTCAGACGTTTGCCCTTATCCGGTTTTATTGTCTGCGCGGTACTGCTCACTGGATGCGATGGTCAGGAAAACCAACCACCGCATCCGCAGGCGCCTCAGGTCAGCGTGCATATAGTGAAAAGCGCCCCTCTGGCTGTCACCACCGAACTCCCGGGCAGAACAGATGCCTTTCGCGTTGCGGAGGTTCGTCCTCAGGTAAGCGGCATCATATTGCGTCGTAACTTCACAGAGGGAAGTGATGTAAAAGCCGGCGAGTCACTTTATCAGATCGATCCTGCCACCTATCAGGCCGCGTATGACAACGCGAAAGGTGAACTCGCGAAGGCCCAGGCGGCGGCTAACATTGCGCACCTGACGGTAAAACGTTATCTCACGCTGGTTGGCACGCAGTATGTCAGCAAGCAGGAATACGACCAGGCCGTGGCGACAGCGCAGCAAGCAGATGCCAGCGTCGTTGCCGCACAGGCAGGCGTTGAAAGCGCGCGCATTAATCTTGCCTATACCAAAGTGACGTCTCCCGTCGAGGGTCGCATCGGTAAATCCAGCGTCACCGAAGGCGCACTGGTGACGAACGGGCAAGCCGCAGCCCTGGCAACGGTTCAGCAGCTTGATCCGATGTATGTCGACGTCACCCAGTCCAGCAGTGATTTTATGCGTCTGAAGCAGACGAGCCTGCAAAAAGGAGAGGCCACCAGCACCGTTGAGCTGGTGATGGAGAATGGTCAGCCCTACCCGTTGAAAGGTACGCTGCAGTTCTCGGATGTCACGGTCGACGAAAGTACCGGCTCTATCACCTTGCGCGCGATTTTCCCAAACCCACAGCACCTGCTGTTGCCTGGCATGTTTGTCCGGGCCCGCATTGATGAAGGCACACAGCCTGATGCGATTCTGGTCCCACAACAAGGCGTGACCCGCACGCCGCGCGGTGATGCATCCGTTCTGGTGGTTAACGATAAAAACCAGGTTGAGTCACGTACCGTCGTTGCCCCTCAGGCGATTGGCGATCGCTGGCTGGTGACGGAAGGGCTGAAAAATGGCGACCGCGTCATTATCAGCGGCTTACAAAAAGTCAGACCGGGCGCTACCGTCGTCGCGACGCCTGATACCACCACGACTCCAGCCGGTTAAGGGACGACGACATGGCTAATTTCTTTATCCAACGGCCGGTTTTCGCTTGGGTGCTTGCCATCATTTTGATGATTGCAGGCGGGCTGGCTATTCTCAAACTGCCCATAGCGCAGTATCCGACCATTGCCCCTCCCGCCGTGGCTATCACCGCAACGTATCCGGGTGCTGATGCGCAAACGGTGCAGGATACCGTAACGCAGGTTATCGAACAGAACATGAACGGTATCGATAACCTGATGTATATGTCATCCACCAGCGATTCCGCAGGTAATGTCACCATCACGCTGACCTTCCAGTCTGGAACAGACCCGGACATTGCGCAGGTACAGGTGCAGAACAAACTGCAGCTCGCCATGCCGCTGCTACCACAAGAGGTCCAGCAGCAAGGGATCGGTGTTGAGAAGTCCAGCAGCAGCTTCCTGCTGGTCGCAGGCTTTGTTTCCGATAACAAAGACCTCACGCAGGATGACATCTCTGACTATGTCGCGTCTAACGTGAAAGATGCCATTAGCCGCACCACGGGAGTTGGTGATGTGCAGCTGTTTGGTGCCCAGTATGCGATGCGCATCTGGCTCGACAGCAACGCGATGAACAAATACCAGCTGACGCCACTGGATGTGATTAATCAGCTGAAAACGCAGAACGACCAGATAGCGGCCGGCCAGTTAGGCGGAACGCCGTCAGTACCGGGGCAGCAGTTGAACGCCTCGATCATTGCACAAACGCGTCTGAAATCTCCGGAAGAGTTTGGCCGCGTGACGCTCAAGGTGAACCAGGACGGCTCCATGGTTCATCTGAAAGATGTGGCCCGCATTGAGCTGGGTGGCGAAAACTACAATATGGTCACCAAAATCAACGGGCAAGCGGCAACCGGCCTGGGGATTAAGCTGGCTACCGGTGCAAACGCACTGGACACGGCCGCCGCCATCAAGAGCAAACTGGCCCAGCTCCAGCAGTTCTTCCCGCAGGGGCTGAAAGTAGTCTACCCCTATGACACCACGCCTTTTGTGAAGATCTCTATCCACGAAGTGGTGAAAACGCTGTTCGAAGCGATCATTCTCGTCTTCCTGGTGATGTATCTTTTCCTGCAAAACCTGCGGGCGACGCTTATCCCGACAATTGCGGTGCCGGTCGTGCTGTTGGGTACGTTTGCGATCCTGGCGGCGTTCGGTTTCTCCATCAACACCCTGACCATGTTCGGTATGGTGCTGGCGATTGGCCTGCTGGTTGATGACGCCATCGTGGTGGTTGAGAACGTCGAACGCGTCATGGTTGAGGACAAGCTGCCGCCAAAAGAGGCGACGCAGAAGTCGATGGGGCAGATACAGGGCGCACTGGTGGGTATCGCCATGGTGCTCTCGGCGGTCTTTATCCCCATGGCCTTTTTTGGCGGTTCAACGGGAGCCATCTATCGTCAGTTCTCGCTGACCATTGTCTCGGCTATGGCGCTGTCAGTGCTGGTCGCTCTGATTCTGACACCGGCACTGTGCGCCACCTTGCTTAAGCCCGTCTCCAGCGATAGCCACGAAAAGAAAGGTGGCTTCTTCGGCTGGTTTAATGCGCTCTTTGACCGGAGCGTGGAGCATTACAGCAATAGCGTAAGCGGCATTTTGCGTAAGACCGGGCGCTATCTGGTGGTATACGTCATCATCGTCGGGGGCATGGCCGTACTGTTCCTGCGCTTACCCACCTCCTTCCTGCCCGAAGAGGATCAGGGGGTATTTATGACCATGGTCCAGCTCCCCGCCGGTGCCACCCAGATGCGAACCCAGCAGGTGCTTGACCAGGTTCAAAACTATTATCTCAACAACGAGAAGGCTAACGTTGAATCGGTGTTTACCGTGAACGGCTTTAGCTTTAGTGGTCAGGGTCAGAACTCCGGTATTGCGTTCGTTAGCCTAAAGCCCTGGGAAGCGCGTCCCGGAGCAGAAAATAGCGTTGAGGCGATCGTAAGGCGTGCGACGAAGGCCTTCAGTCAGATTAAAGATGGCCTCGTGTTCCCGTTTAACCTGCCAGCGATTATCGAGCTGGGTACCGCAACGGGCTTTGACTTTGAGTTGATTGATCAAGCTAACCTGGGGCATACCCAACTGACCCAGGCGCGTAATCAACTGCTCGGCATGGTGAAAGCGCACCCCGATCTGCTGGTTCGCGTTCGTCCTAACGGTCTGGAAGATACCCCACAGTTCAAACTGGATGTCGACCAGGAGAAGGCACAGGCGTTGGGCGTCAGCCTCTCTGACGTCAACCAGACGATCTCGACGGCATTGGGGGGAACCTATGTGAACGACTTTATCGATCATGGACGCGTGAAAAAAGTGTACGTCCAGGCCGACGCTCACTTCCGTATGTTGCCAGGGGACATCAACAACCTCTACGTGCGCAGCGCGAATGGTGAAATGGTGCCGTTCTCCTCCTTTAGCAGCTCGCACTGGGTGTATGGCTCGCCTCGCCTGGAGCGCTACAACGGAATGCCTTCGATGGAGATCCTCGGTGAGTCCGCGCCGGGTAAAAGTACCGGTGAGGCGATGGCCTTGATGGAGAACCTCGCCGCAAAACTGCCTTCCGGTATCGGCCATGACTGGACGGGAATGTCTTATCAGGAACGACTTTCTGGTAACCAGGCACCTGCCCTGTACGCCATTTCATTGATTGTGGTGTTCCTGTGCCTGGCTGCGCTTTATGAAAGCTGGTCTATTCCCTTCTCGGTCATGCTGGTTGTGCCGCTGGGTGTCACGGGCGCGCTTCTCGCCGCATCGATTCGCGGGTTAAATAATGATGTCTATTTCCAGGTCGGCCTGCTGACAACGATTGGTCTGTCGGCGAAAAACGCCATTCTGATCGTCGAGTTTGCTAAGGATCTGATGGATAAAGAAGGTAAAGGGATCATTGAAGCCACACTGGAAGCATCCAGAATGCGCCTTCGACCGATCCTGATGACGTCGCTGGCCTTTATCCTTGGCGTGATGCCACTGGTCATCAGCAGAGGAGCCGGGAGCGGCGCGCAAAATGCTGTCGGGACAGGTGTTATGGGAGGGATGCTTTCCGCAACGCTTCTGGCAATTTTCTTCGTGCCCGTCTTCTTTGTGGTTGTCCGGCGCCGGTTTACGAAACATAAAGAGTAATGTTTCTCAAAAAAGGCACCTCAGGTGCCTTTTTTATTTTTAGCATAAACAATGAATTAGATATGTCATACTCACAGCATTAATAGTTAACCATTTGCATTAAGTAAAAATGCCGCGTTACGTCTTCATATTTTCTCCATTAATTCATCCTGACAGCGACTTTTCTCCACGATTTTTACAAACAACATAATTTGAGATTATTCCCCGTGCAACGTTGCCTTATCCCGGTGGTAAAATAGTCTCCAGTTCGTTAATAGCCCTCCTGGCTGTATAGCGAATGAGAAATAATACTGAGGTAACATCATGAAAAGATTCATTTCCGTTGCACTACTCGCTGCGCTGCTTGCTGGATGCGCGCACGACTCTCCATGTGTACCGGTATACGACGATCAAGGCCGACTGGTTCATACCAATACCTGTATGAAAGGCACCACTCAGGACAACTGGGAAACAGCAGGTGCTATCGCCGGTGGTGCTGCCGCAGTGGCAGGTTTGACGCTGGGTATCGTTGCTCTGACGAAGTAACATCAGAACGTATCATGTGTGTAGAAAGCGCGGCTCTGTCCGCGCTTTTGCTTTTAAAGAGTGCAGCGTTTTCAGATAAGTAAAAAAATAGCCCCGTCTTTACCCAGACTGTTTATTTCATTCTGCGGACAGTCACATATTTTTAATGCACAGCGTTAAATTACATATTCTATCGTGATGATTTTCACATATTAATTACATTTAATACCCTGCCAATATTCACCCCAGAAACTATCTCTTCTTTTTAAGGTATAGCCGCTGAAAGTTTTGCTCCGATTTGTGGCACAGGTTGTAATTTCGCACCGTTTCGGGGCGCTCTCTTTATTTAACCCTGTCTACACTCAGCATTATGCGTTCATTGGTCACCTATTTTGTTGAGCGCAAAACCTGGCATTACGTTTGCTTTATAAACGTTGGCCAAAGCCACAGACAGGTAAAGCGTTTAAAACGCCTCTATAACGATAAATTTCGCCACACAGGATGCATTATGAAAAAGACGATGATAGCCAGCCTGGCCGCCGCGGGCATGTTGTTTGCTGTAGCCGGTCAGGCCCATGCGGGTACGACACTGGATGCCGTTAAAAAGAAAGGGTTTGTTCAATGTGGGATCAGTGACGGTTTACCTGGCTTCTCTTATGCCGATGCAAACGGCAAATTTACCGGTATTGATGTTGATGTCTGCCGCGGTGTTGCCGCCGCCGTTTTCGGTGACGACAGTAAAGTAAAATATACCCCGCTGACGGCGAAAGAACGTTTTACTGCATTACAGTCTGGCGAAGTTGACATGCTTTCCCGTAATACCACCTGGACCTCCTCCCGTGATGCAGGCATGGGAATGGCATTTACTGGCGTGACCTATTATGACGGTATCGGTTTCCTGACCCACAATAAAGCGGGGCTGAAAAGCGCCAAAGAGCTGGATGGCGCGACCGTTTGTATCCAGGCCGGTACCGATACCGAGCTGAACGTCGCGGATTATTTCAAAGCAAATAACATGAAATATACCCCTGTGACATTCGATCGCTCCGATGAATCGGCCAAAGCGCTGGAATCCGGTCGTTGCGACACGCTGGCTTCTGACCAGTCACAGCTGTACGCCTTGCGTATTAAGCTGAGCAACCCGGCGGAGTGGATTGTCCTGCCCGAAGTGATCTCCAAGGAGCCTCTTGGACCGGTTGTGCGTCGTGGCGATGAAGACTGGTTCTCCATTGTTCGCTGGACGCTGTTTGCCATGCTGAATGCCGAAGAGATGGGCATCAACTCGAAAAACGTCGACGAGAAAGCCGCTAAACCGTCCACGCCGGATATGGCTCATCTGCTGGGAACAGAGGGCGATTTCGGGAAGGATCTGAAGCTGGATAACAAGTGGGCTTACAACATCATCAAACAGGTGGGTAACTACGCTGAGATCTTTGAGCGCAACGTGGGATCGGAAAGCCCTCTGAAGATCAAACGCGGCCAGAACAATCTCTGGAACAACGGCGGTATTCAGTACGCGCCACCAGTACGTTAAGTCATTGCTGTAACGGGCACTGTTAAGGCAGTGCCCGCCCCAGAGTCATGGTTACCGAGGTTTCTTTATGTCCCATCGCCGCTCAGCCGTAAAAGGATCGCTATCCTTTTCTCATCCCGCGGTCCGCGCCTGGCTATTCCAGGTTATTGCGATTATTGCGGTTGTTCTTATCGCCGTGTATCTCATCCATAACACTATAACCAACCTGAATAATCGCGGTATTACCTCAGGCTTTGCTTTTCTGGATCGCAGCGCGGGGTTTGGCATTGTTCAACACCTTATTGATTATCAGGAAGGCGACACGTATGGACGCGTGTTCGTGGTCGGTTTACTGAATACGCTGCTGGTCTCTGCACTTTGTATTGTTTTTGCCTCCATACTGGGCTTCTTTATTGGTCTGGCACGTTTGTCCGAAAACTGGCTGCTACGCAAACTGTCTACTTTTTATATTGAGACGTTCCGTAATATCCCGCCGCTGCTGCAGATCTTTTTCTGGTATTTTGCCGTGCTGCGCAACCTGCCGGGGCCACGTCAGGCTATTGATGCTCTTGATCTGTTTTTCCTGAGTAATCGCGGGTTGTATATTCCTTCTCCGCAGCCGGGTGAAGGGTTGTATGCCTTCATTGCCGCCCTTGTAATAGCGCTTGCTCTCTCAGCTGCCATATTCCGCTATAACCGCAAGCATCAGTTCAAAACCGGGCAGCTTCGTAAAACCTGGCCAACCGCCGCCATCCTTATCATTGGCCTGCCACTCCTGACACACTGGCTGTTTGGGGCCGCCCTTCACTGGGATATTCCGCAGCTGCGTGGCTTTAACTTCCAGGGCGGAATGGTTTTAATTCCTGAGCTGGCAGCACTGACGCTGGCGCTTTCGATTTATACCTCTGCATTTATCGCCGAGATTATTCGTGCGGGGATCCAGGCCGTTCCTTACGGACAACACGAGGCGGCACGCTCGCTGGGATTACCCCATACGGTGACGCTTCGTCAGGTCATTATTCCGCAAGCGTTACGGGTCATCATTCCGCCGCTGACCAGTCAATACCTCAATATTGTCAAAAACTCATCGCTGGCGGCCGCCATTGGCTACCCCGATATGGTGTCGCTGTTTGCCGGAACCGTGCTTAACCAGACCGGACAAGCCATTGAAACTATCGCCATCACAATGTCTGTCTATCTGATCATCAGCCTGGTGATTTCGTTGCTGATGAACCTCTATAACCGTCGTATAGCACTGGTCGAGCGCTAAGGATCTATGATGACAAAAGCGATACTGTCGCACTCCTCGCGCCCTGCCGGTTCGACAGGCGGACGTTTAATTCTCTGGGCGCGTAAGAATCTGTTCTCCAGCTGGAGTAACAGCCTGCTGACAATTGTATGTTTGTGGCTTATGTGGGAATTAATTCCACCGCTGCTGAACTGGGCTTTTTTACAGGCTAACTGGTCGGGATCCACTCGCGCAGACTGCACAAAAGCAGGGGCCTGCTGGGTGTTTATCCATGAGCGCTTTGGCCAGTTCATGTATGGATTGTATCCGCATGAACAGCGCTGGCGGATTAATCTGGCACTGGCCATCGGGCTGCTCTCCATCGCCGTAATGTTCTGGAAAAAACTGCCTCATCGGGGCCGTTATATTGCCTGTTGGGCAGTGGTGTATCCCATTATTGTTTGGGGGCTGTTGTATGGCGGCTTCCTGGGGCTGGAACGTGTTGAAACACGTCAGTGGGGTGGGTTAACGCTGACGCTGATTATCGCGTCCGTTGGGATAGCCGGCGCACTGCCATGGGGTATTTTGCTCGCGCTTGGGCGGCGCTCAAAAATGCCTGTCGTACGTGTGCTTTCCGTTATTTTCATTGAATTCTGGCGTGGCGTACCGCTTATCACCGTTCTGTTTATGTCTTCGGTCATGTTGCCGCTGTTTATGGCAGAAGGGACAACGATAGACAAACTGATCCGTGCCCTGGTCGGGGTCATCCTTTTCCAGTCCGCTTACGTTGCGGAAGTGGTGCGTGGGGGCCTGCAGGCTCTGCCTAAAGGTCAGTACGAAGCGGCGGAATCACTGGCGCTTGGCTACTGGAAAACGCAGGGACTGGTGATATTGCCACAAGCACTCAAGCTGGTTATCCCGGGCCTGGTCAATACCATCATTGCCCTCTTCAAAGATACCAGCCTGGTGATCATCATCGGGCTGTTCGATCTCTTTAGCAGCGTGCAACAGGCGACCGTTGACCCTGCCTGGCTGGGTATGTCCACCGAGGGATATGTCTTCGCTGCTCTGATCTACTGGATCTTTTGTTTTAGCATGTCGCGCTATAGCCAGCATCTGGAAAAGCGCTTTAACACCGGGCGTACACCGCACTGAGGAAATTATGAGCCAGATTACTATGACACCTGCCGACGCGATGATTACGCTGGAAAACGTGAATAAATGGTACGGGCAGTTTCATGTTTTGAAAGACATTAACCTCAAGGTTAAGCAGGGAGAACGGATCGTTCTTTGTGGCCCTTCCGGGTCCGGAAAATCCACGACCATTCGCTGTATTAACCACCTTGAAGAACATCAGCAGGGGCGCATTGTTGTTGATGGCATCGAGTTGAATGAAGATATTCGTAACATCGAACGGGTGCGCCAGGAAGTGGGAATGGTGTTTCAGCACTTTAACTTGTTTCCCCATCTGACCGTTCTGCAGAACTGTACGCTTGCGCCAATTTGGGTACGAAAGATGCCTAAAAAGGAGGCTGAAGCACTGGCGATGCACTACCTGGAACGGGTACGTATCGCAGAGCACGCCAATAAATTTCCCGGCCAGATATCAGGCGGTCAGCAACAGCGTGTGGCTATCGCCCGTTCGCTCTGTATGAAACCGAAAATTATGCTTTTTGATGAACCGACATCCGCCCTGGATCCGGAAATGGTGAAAGAGGTACTGGATACCATGATTGGACTGGCGCAGTCCGGGATGACCATGCTGTGTGTGACGCATGAAATGGGGTTTGCCAGAACCGTGGCCGATCGGGTGATCTTTATGGATCGTGGGGAAATCGTTGAGCAGGCACCGCCGGATGAGTTCTTCGCACATCCTAAATCTGAACGTACACGGGCTTTCCTGTCACAAGTGATCCATTAAGCGTGTCTTAGCCCGGTGGCGCTTCGCTTACCGGGTCTGACTTTTTCCGGGAAAAATAACGCAAAAAGGCCATCCTTTCGGATGGCCTCTTCACTTGTTTGATGTCTGGCAGTTCCCTACTCTCACATGGGGAGACCCCACACTACCATCGGCGCTACGGCGTTTCACTTCTGAGTTCGGCATGGGGTCAGGTGGGACCACCGCGCTAAAGCCGCCAGA
This sequence comes from Enterobacter cloacae complex sp. FDA-CDC-AR_0132, assembly GCF_003010695.1. Lineage (NCBI taxonomy): Bacteria > Pseudomonadati > Pseudomonadota > Gammaproteobacteria > Enterobacterales > Enterobacteriaceae > Enterobacter > Enterobacter cloacae complex sp. FDA-CDC-AR_0132. The sequence continues at coordinate 1,165,496 of NZ_CP027618.1, forward strand.
CAAATTCTTTTACTTCTTGCCGAACTTTAACCTAAGTATAAAGTGGTGCTGATACCCAGAGTCGAACTGGGGACCTCACCCTTACCAAGGGTGCGCTCTACCAACTGAGCCATATCAGCACGCTAAATTTGATGCCTGGCAGTTCCCTACTCTCGCATGGGGAGACCCCACACTACCATCGGCGCTACGGCGTTTCACTTCTGAGTTCGGCATGGGGTCAGGTGGGACCACCGCGCTAAAGCCGCCAGGCAAATTCTGTTAATCTGTATCAGCTGAAAATCGTCTCTCTCACGCCAAAACACCTTCGGCGTTGTAAGGTTAAGCCTCACGGTTCATTAGTATCGGTTAGCTCAACGCATCGCTGCGCTTACACACCCGACCTATCAACGTCGTAGTCTTCAACGTTCCTTCAGGAGACTTAAAGTCTCAGGGAGAACTCATCTCGGGGCAAGTTTCGTGCTTAGATGCTTTCAGCACTTATCTCTTCCGCATTTAGCTACCGGGCAGTGCCATTGGCATGACAACCCGAACACCAGTGATGCGTCCACTCCGGTCCTCTCGTACTAGGAGCAGCCCCCCTCAATTCTCCAGCGCCCACGGCAGATAGGGACCGAACTGTCTCACGACGTTCTAAACCCAGCTCGCGTACCACTTTAAATGGCGAACAGCCATACCCTTGGGACCTACTTCAGCCCCAGGATGTGATGAGCCGACATCGAGGTGCCAAACACCGCCGTCGATATGAACTCTTGGGCGGTATCAGCCTGTTATCCCCGGAGTACCTTTTATCCGTTGAGCGATGGCCCTTCCATTCAGAACCACCGGATCACTATGACCTGCTTTCGCACCTGCTCGAGCCGTCACTCTCGCAGTCAAGCTAGCTTATGCCATTGCACTAACCTCCTGATGTCCGACCAGGATTAGCTAACCTTCGTGCTCCTCCGTTACTCTTTGGGAGGAGACCGCCCCAGTCAAACTACCCACCAGACACTGTCCGCAACCCGGATCACGGGTCTACGTTAGAACACCAGCCATTAAAGGGTGGTATTTCAAGGTTGGCTCCACGCAGACTGGCGTCCACGCTTCAAAGCCTCCCACCTATCCTACACATCAAGGACCAGTGTTCAGTGTCAAGCTATAGTAAAGGTTCACGGGGTCTTTCCGTCTTGCCGCGGGTACACTGCATCTTCACAGCGAGTTCAATTTCACTGAGTCTCGGGTGGAGACAGCCTGGCCATCATTACGCCATTCGTGCAGGTCGGAACTTACCCGACAAGGAATTTCGCTACCTTAGGACCGTTATAGTTACGGCCGCCGTTTACCGGGGCTTCGATCAAGAGCTTCGCGTTACCGCTAACCCCATCAATTAACCTTCCGGCACCGGGCAGGCGTCACACCGTATACGTCCACTTTCGTGTTTGCACAGTGCTGTGTTTTTAATAAACAGTTGCAGCCAGCTGGTATCTTCGACTGATTTCAGCTCCACCCGCAGGGGCTTCACCTACATATCAGCGTGCCTTCTCCCGAAGTTACGGCACCATTTTGCCTAGTTCCTTCACCCGAGTTCTCTCAAGCGCCTTGGTATTCTCTACCTGACCACCTGTGTCGGTTTGGGGTACGATTTGATGTTACCTGATGCTTAGAGGCTTTTCCTGGAAGCAGGGCATTTGTTACTTCAGCACCGTAGTGCCTCGTCATCACACCTCAGCGTTAATAAACGACCGGATTTACCTAATCGTTCCGCCTACATGCTTAAACCGGGACAACCGTCGCCCGGCTAACATAGCCTTCTCCGTCCCCCCTTCGCAGTAACACCAAGTACAGGAATATTAACCTGTTTCCCATCGACTACGCCTTTCGGCCTCGCCTTAGGGGTCGACTCACCCTGCCCCGATTAACGTTGGACAGGAACCCTTGGTCTTCCGGCGAGCGGGCTTTTCACCCGCTTTATCGTTACTTATGTCAGCATTCGCACTTCTGATACCTCCAGCACCCCTCACAGGACACCTTCAACGGCTTACAGAACGCTCCCCTACCCAACAACGCATAAGCGTCGCTGCCGCAGCTTCGGTGCATGGTTTAGCCCCGTTACATCTTCCGCGCAGGCCGACTCGACCAGTGAGCTATTACGCTTTCTTTAAATGATGGCTGCTTCTAAGCCAACATCCTGGCTGTCTGTGCCTTCCCACATCGTTTCCCACTTAACCATGACTTTGGGACCTTAGCTGGCGGTCTGGGTTGTTTCCCTCTTCACGACGGACGTTAGCACCCGCCGTGTGTCTCCCGTGATAACATTCTTCGGTATTCGTAGTTTGCATCGGGTTGGTAAGCCGGGATGGCCCCCTAGCCGAAACAGTGCTCTACCCCCGAAGATGAGTTCACGAGGCGCTACCTAAATAGCTTTCGGGGAGAACCAGCTATCTCCCGGTTTGATTGGCCTTTCACCCCCAGCCACAAGTCATCCGCTAATTTTTCAACATTAGTCGGTTCGGTCCTCCAGTTAGTGTTACCCAACCTTCAACCTGCCCATGGCTAGATCACCGGGTTTCGGGTCTATACCCTGCAACTTAACGCCCAGTTAAGACTCGGTTTCCCTTCGGCTCCCCTATACGGTTAACCTTGCTACAGAATATAAGTCGCTGACCCATTATACAAAAGGTACGCAGTCACCCCATAAAAGAGGCTCCCACTGCTTGTACGTACACGGTTTCAGGTTCTTTTTCACTCCCCTCGCCGGGGTTCTTTTCGCCTTTCCCTCACGGTACTGGTTCACTATCGGTCAGTCAGGAGTATTTAGCCTTGGAGGATGGTCCCCCCATATTCAGACAGGATACCACGTGTCCCGCCCTACTCTTCGAGTTCACAGCCTGTGTGCTTTCGTGTACGGGACTTTCACCCTGTACCGTGCGACTTTCCAGACGCTTCCACTAACACACAAGCTGATTCAGACTCTGGGCTGCTCCCCGTTCGCTCGCCGCTACTGGGGGAATCTCGGTTGATTTCTTTTCCTCGGGGTACTTAGATGTTTCAGTTCCCCCGGTTCGCCTCGTTAACCTATGTATTCAGTTAACGATAGTGTGACGGATCACACTGGGTTTCCCCATTCGGACATCGCCGGGTCAAAGGTTCATATCACCTCGCCGGCGCTTTTCGCAGATTAGCACGTCCTTCATCGCCTCTGACTGCCAGGGCATCCACCGTGTACGCTTAGTCGCTTAACCTCACAACCCGAAGATGTTTCTTTCGATTCATCATCGACTTGCGAAAATTTGAGAGACTCGAACACACATAACATGTGTGTCGTTTCAATTTTCAGCTTGATCCAGATTTTTAAAGAGCAAATATCTCAAACGTCACCCGAAGATGAGTTTTGAGATATGTCGGCAGGTGACTTTCACTCACGAACCAGCAAGTGGCGTCCCCTAGGGGATTCGAACCCCTGTTACCGCCGTGAAAGGGCGGTGTCCTGGGCCTCTAGACGAAGGGGACACTGAAGTCTCAATCGCAAGACGCCTTGCTATTTACTTTTCATCAGACAATCTGTGTGAGCACTACAAAGGCAGGTTCTTTAAGGTAAGGAGGTGATCCAACCGCAGGTTCCCCTACGGTTACCTTGTTACGACTTCACCCCAGTCATGAATCACAAAGTGGTAAGCGCCCTCCCGAAGGTTAAGCTACCTACTTCTTTTGCAACCCACTCCCATGGTGTGACGGGCGGTGTGTACAAGGCCCGGGAACGTATTCACCGTAGCATTCTGATCTACGATTACTAGCGATTCCGACTTCATGGAGTCGAGTTGCAGACTCCAATCCGGACTACGACGCACTTTATGAGGTCCGCTTGCTCTCGCGAGTTCGCTTCTCTTTGTATGCGCCATTGTAGCACGTGTGTAGCCCTACTCGTAAGGGCCATGATGACTTGACGTCATCCCCACCTTCCTCCAGTTTATCACTGGCAGTCTCCTTTGAGTTCCCGGCCGGACCGCTGGCAACAAAGGATAAGGGTTGCGCTCGTTGCGGGACTTAACCCAACATTTCACAACACGAGCTGACGACAGCCATGCAGCACCTGTCTCAGAGTTCCCGAAGGCACCAAAGCATCTCTGCTAAGTTCTCTGGATGTCAAGAGTAGGTAAGGTTCTTCGCGTTGCATCGAATTAAACCACATGCTCCACCGCTTGTGCGGGCCCCCGTCAATTCATTTGAGTTTTAACCTTGCGGCCGTACTCCCCAGGCGGTCGACTTAACGCGTTAGCTCCGGAAGCCACGCCTCAAGGGCACAACCTCCAAGTCGACATCGTTTACGGCGTGGACTACCAGGGTATCTAATCCTGTTTGCTCCCCACGCTTTCGCACCTGAGCGTCAGTCTTTGTCCAGGGGGCCGCCTTCGCCACCGGTATTCCTCCAGATCTCTACGCATTTCACCGCTACACCTGGAATTCTACCCCCCTCTACAAGACTCTAGCCTGCCAGTTTCGAATGCAGTTCCCAGGTTGAGCCCGGGGATTTCACATCCGACTTGACAGACCGCCTGCGTGCGCTTTACGCCCAGTAATTCCGATTAACGCTTGCACCCTCCGTATTACCGCGGCTGCTGGCACGGAGTTAGCCGGTGCTTCTTCTGCGGGTAACGTCAATTGCTGTGGTTATTAACCACAACACCTTCCTCCCCGCTGAAAGTACTTTACAACCCGAAGGCCTTCTTCATACACGCGGCATGGCTGCATCAGGCTTGCGCCCATTGTGCAATATTCCCCACTGCTGCCTCCCGTAGGAGTCTGGACCGTGTCTCAGTTCCAGTGTGGCTGGTCATCCTCTCAGACCAGCTAGGGATCGTCGCCTAGGTGAGCCGTTACCCCACCTACTAGCTAATCCCATCTGGGCACATCTGATGGCAAGAGGCCCGAAGGTCCCCCTCTTTGGTCTTGCGACGTTATGCGGTATTAGCTACCGTTTCCAGTAGTTATCCCCCTCCATCAGGCAGTTTCCCAGACATTACTCACCCGTCCGCCACTCGTCACCCGAGAGCAAGCTCTCTGTGCTACCGTTCGACTTGCATGTGTTAGGCCTGCCGCCAGCGTTCAATCTGAGCCATGATCAAACTCTTCAATTTAAGTTTGATGCTCGTGAATTAAACTTCGTAATGAATTACGTATGTTCACTCAGAGACTTGGTATTCATTTTTTGTCCGAAGACATTAAGAATCCATGTCACTTTGAGTGCCCACACAGATTGTCTGATAAATTGTTAAAGAGCAGTTGCGACGCGGCTTACAGCTCACCGTCGCGAGGTGGCGTATATTACGCTTTCCTCTTTCAGAGTCAACCCTGAAGTTCAGGATTTTTTCTCTTCAACCAACCGGGTTAACTGTGAAGTGATTCACATCCGCCGTGTCGATGGAGGCGCATTATAGGGATCCCAATTTTTAGCACAAGTACTTTTTGGATCTTTTTTTCCAACTGTCGATTTTCCGCGCTTTTCGCTGAAATCCCACCCAATATGCTTAAATATTGACGCTTTTTGCCTTGCCTCGATCCATTAATATGATCAAGTCTTCTATATAGTGCTCATCGTTCGAGGTAGATATGTCCGCAGTGTTACGTCCTTATAAAGATCTTCTCCCCCAAAAAGGCGATCGCGTGATGATCGATGCCAGCAGCGTGGTCATCGGCGATGTTCGAATGGCCGATGACGTCAGTATCTGGCCGCTCGTCGCCATTCGGGGGGATGTAAACTATGTGGCCATTGGTGCACGCACCAATATTCAGGACGGTAGCGTTCTGCACGTAACCCACAAATCCTCCTATAACCCCCAGGGCAATCCACTCATCATTGGAGAAGATGTCACCGTCGGCCATAAAGTGATGCTTCACGGCTGCACTATTGGTAATCGAGTTCTCGTTGGCATGGGGTCGATTTTGCTGGATGGCGTCATTGTAGAAGATGACGTGATGATTGGCGCAGGCAGCCTTGTTCCCCAGAACAAAAGACTGGAGAGCGGCTATCTCTATTTGGGAAGCCCGGTAAAACAGATCCGCCCCCTGAAGGAGGCAGAGATCGAAGGATTAAAATACTCGGCGAATAACTACGTTAAATGGAAGAATGACTATCTGAGTCAGGATACCCAGACCCAGCCCTGATCGTCTTCCTGCTGATCGCGGATTAAATCGCTGGCTTCCTCTTCAAGATCCCAGCGATTTTCACAAAACACCTCTAACGGGTCTGAACCACCAAAGCGACGCAACAGCGTTTCCCCACGAATGGCGCAGGTAAGTTGCATTCCATGCACCAGCACCGGGAAACAGACCGCCTGTTTACTCTCGTCCCAGCTTTCCCTGTCCGGAAAATGAATTGCCTGATTCACGCCCTGAGCTCCCTTTTCAGCTTTTCAATGACCGGTTCGACCGAAGGCAATACACCGTGCCAGAGCAACACCGCGTGTGCCGCCTGCCCTACCAGCATTCCCAGCCCATCGGCTACGTGTTTTCCGCCGTGCTGTTCACACCAGTTCAAAAAAGGTGTCTTCCCTTTCTGATAGAACATGTCGTAGAAGTAAATATGGGCACTTACCAGCGAAGCAGGGATCGCCGGCACGTCACCACCGATACCGCTGGAGGTGGCGTTGATGATCAGATCAAACTCACGATCGGCAAGTTCATCCAGGGCGACCGCGCTCACGCTGCCGGTATGTGCGAACAACGTAGCCAGCGCTTCTGCCCGCGAGAAGGTCCTGTTTGTAATGGTCACCGCGCAATCCAGTGACAGCAGAGGCAGCAATACTCCCCGCGACGCTCCGCCCGCACCAATCAGCAGAACCCTGAAACCAGGCTTAATAAACGAGAGCCTTTCCAGATCGCTCAGTAATCCAATTCCGTCAGTGTTGTCTCCCAGCAGGCGTCCATCCTCAAGCCGTTTTAAGGTATTCACTGCACCCGCAAGGGAAGCACGCTCGGTGAGTTCATCCGCACGTTCGAAGGCTTCCTCTTTAAACGGTACCGTTACATTCACACCTTTGCCACCCGCGTTGAAGAAACCCTCCAGCGCAGGAATAAATGCATCAACGGGTGCCAGCACGCGGCCATAGGGATGATTTATTTGCAGTTGCTCGGCAAACAGTTGATGGATTAACGGTGACTTGCTGTGCGCTATCGGATTACCAAAAACAGCATAGGTTTCCATTGGATTACCCCTGGCGAAAACGTTCGCCGGTCAAGGCGTCGCGGATTTCAGACGGATTGAGGCGCCCTCCCGTCTCACCAACGGCAACCGGGAAATCATTCCCAAACTGCGCCCGTACTTCGTCGGTTGTGCGGCAAGGTGGCTGCCCGGTCAGATTCGCGCTGGTTGAGACCAGTGGTTTCCCAAAGGCCAGGCAAAGCTCGACCACCAGCGGATGGTCCGTTACGCGCACGGCGAGGGAATCAAAGCGCCCAGTCAACCAGCGCGGCGTTGTCGGCTTCGCCGGGAAAACAAAGGTCACGGGGCCGGGCCATGCTGAGAAAATAGTCTCCCGCTGCTCCGGCGTTAGCATGGAATCATCGATATAAGGCTTAAGCTGCTCATAGTTAGCAGCGATTAAAATAAGCCCTTTTTCGACTGGCCTCTGTTTAAGTGTGAGCAGTCGGCCAACGGCCGTTTCGCTGTCAGGATCGCAACCGACCCCAAAAACAGCTTCAGTTGGATAGGCGATGACTTCTTCATTTTTCAGGACATCCACCGCATGAGCAATGGAGCCTGATGGCAGGTTATTCTTCACTATTTTGATCCGCCGGAACCGGCTTTCCACATTGTTTACTGGCGCAGAAGCGTTTCAAACCTTGCGCCGTTTTTTTCTCTATAAGTAGCGGATAATTGCAATGAGAGCAGACACCCGCTACCGGTTTGAAATTGATAACAAACTGACATTCAGGATAGCGATCGCAGGAATGAAAGGTCTTACCAAAACGAGAACGGCGCTGCACGAGCTGTCCACGCTGGCATTGAGGACAGGCAATAGCCGTTTCATCAGGTTTATCAATTTGTTCTGTATGTTCACATTCAGGATAGTGGCTACAGCCAATAAACATGCCGAAACGACCCTGACGTAGCGCTAACTCGCCGCCGCAAAGAGGGCAAAGCTGTCCCTCCAGAATTTTGACGATATGTCCATCCGCCTGGCTTTTCAGGGGACGGACATAATCACATTCCGGATAGTGGGAACAACCGAGAAACGGGCCGTGTTTCCCGGACCGAATAACAAGTTCAGCCCCGCACTGCGGGCAGGGCTCATTTTTATGCACCGTGAATAGTGCTGATTTGGCCATAACAACTCTTGGTGCTGCACATTGAATTAATGCAGCATACCTTCATTCACTTCAAAGAGTAATTCTTCCATTTGCTGATAGGCATTTTCACAGCCTGGAATATTAAACAGAACCATCAGGATGACCCACTTGAGGTCTTCCAGTTCGAAGTCTGCCGTATCCAGCGCCATAACGCGCTCTATCACCATCTCTCTCGTTTCGAGGTTTAGCACCTGAATCTGCTCAAGGAATAAAATGAATCCCCGGCAGCTCGCGTCCAGCCTTTCACACTCTTCAGCTGTGTAGATGCGCACAGACAATGGGTCAGAAGCTAACTGCATCGGTTCGGCGAGGCCTTCCTGATAATCAGCCAGTTTTTCCAGCCACATCAACGCATTATAGATATCTTCCCGCTCAAACCCCGCATCGGTAAGATCCTGTGTCAATTTGTCCTGATCCACTCGCATTTCTGCTTCGTTATGGATGTAAGTCTCAAACAAATACATCAGTACGTCGAACATGGCTTGCCCTCCTTAATCGGACATAGCCGCCGGGTACAGCTGCGATCCATCCTGCTAACTCCAGTTCGAGTAGCTGTGCTACCGTAACTGGCACAGGTTGGCCGGCACGTTCAGCGACAACGTCAACAGGTGTTACCTCATCTCCTACGTTAGCCAGGAGCTTGGGAAATGGCAATGCCACCTTTCCCTGATCTGATGAATAATGTCGCTTTTCGGGATCTTCCTGCAGCCATTGCAATCCATATTGCAAATTTTCAAGAATGTCCCTGACTTCCGTTACCGGTGTTGCACCCTGCTTTATCAACCAGTGCGGCCCTTCGCATCCCGGGTTTCCAATTGGGCCGGGTAAGGCAAACACGTCTCGCCCCTGCTCAAGCGCGCACCGTGCGGTCACAAGCGAACCGCTGCGTACCGCTGCTTCAACCACGAACACCCCCTGACTTAGCCCGCTGATAATTCGATTACGCCGGGGGAAGTGTCCCGGCCGGGGCTGCGCTGACAGCGGAAACTCAGACACTATCGCGCCACCAGAATCGATAAGCCGCGCAGCCAGCGCCTGATGCCGACGAGGATAAATACTAAAGAGACCGTTACCCAGCACCGCAACGCTACGCCCTTTTGCCGATAGCGCAGCGTTGTGGGCGACACCGTCAATTCCGCAGGCCAGCCCGCTGGTGATCGTTAAACCACTTTGAGAAAGCTGTTCACAGAGAATTTTTCCCCATCGCTCGCCGTACCATGACGGTGCACGGCTGCCAACAACCGCCAGCTGAACTGCATTCAGTACATCAGGGTTGCCTTTAACAAAGACTGCGCCTGGATAATCCGGGATCGTCCGGAGTAAAGGAGGATAAAGAGGGTGATCCGCCGTGATCAGATAGTTACCCGGCTGCTCAAGCCAGAGCAGGCTACTTTCCAGCTCACTTTCTCTAAGCGCAAAGAACCGTGCAGCCTGTTTGACAGACAGACCGGCGTCTCTGACAACGGGACCATCAATGGTTGTCTGGTTGTACAATCGTGCTGCCGCTTCCAGCATCACATCGCCATAAAGAGAACCGGTGTGTATTAACCGTAGCCATAACTCAGTCGACGTCATCCTTTCCCCTGCCATAAGCGGCCTCCGCAATCATTGCGATTGGTCACTGATGCTGTCAATCGATGGGGGTTTTGTCTAGAATAGGAGATAATATTCTTATCAACTCCTGAACACGACTCTGGAAATTTATGGCAGTTTTGCAAGTGTTACATATTCCGGACGAGCGCCTTCGCATCGTCGCTGAACCGGTAAAAGAAGTGAATGCAGAAATTCAGCGTATCGTTGATGATATGTTCGATACCATGTACGCCGAAGAAGGTATTGGTCTTGCGGCCACTCAGGTCGACATTCACAAGCGTATCATCGTGATCGACGTATCTGAAAATCGCGATGGCCGCCTGGTGTTAATCAATCCTGAGCTGCTCGAGAAGAGTGGCGAAACAGGTATTGAGGAAGGTTGTCTGTCTATTCCGGAACAGCGTGCTTTAGTGCCGCGTGCCGAAAAAGTGAAAATTCGCGCCCTGGATCGTGACGGCAATCCGTTCGAACTGGAAGCTGACGACCTGCTGGCGATCTGTATTCAGCATGAGATGGATCATCTGGTCGGTAAACTGTTTATCGATTATCTCTCGCCGCTGAAGCAGCAACGAATTCGTCAGAAAGTAGAGAAACTGGATCGTTTGCGTTCTCGCGCATAACGTCCCCCCGGATACAAGGATCATCGTGTCTAAATCACTACGTATTATCTTCGCGGGAACCCCTGATTTTGCAGCGCGTCATCTTGACGCGCTGTTATCTTCTGGCCACCAGGTTGTTGGCGTGTTTACCCAACCGGATCGCCCGGCTGGCCGTGGTAAAAAACTGATGCCAGGTCCTGTTAAGGTGCTGGCAGAAGAGCATGGGTTACCTGTTTTCCAGCCAGCATCCTTGCGCCCTCAGGAAAACCAGCAGCTTGTCGCTGACCTGAATGCCGATGTAATGGTGGTGGTGGCTTACGGTTTAATTCTGCCAAAAGCTGTGCTTGATATGCCTCGCCTGGGTTGCATTAACGTGCATGGTTCTTTGCTTCCACGCTGGCGTGGGGCAGCACCTATTCAGCGCTCTTTATGGGCGGGTGATGCTGAAACGGGCGTCACAATCATGAAGATGGATGTAGGTTTAGACACCGGTGACATGCTTTATAAACTGGCCTGCCCCATTACGGCCGAGGATACCAGTGCCACCCTGTATGACAAGCTGGCAGAGCTTGGCCCGCAAGGGCTGATTGAAACCCTCCTGCAGATTGCGAATAATACGGCGAAACCTGAAGTTCAGGATGAAGCGCTGGTCACTTACGCTGAAAAACTGAGTAAAGAAGAAGCCCGGATTGACTGGTCTCTGTCAGCGGCTCAACTTGAACTCTGCATTCGCGCCTTTAATCCATGGCCGATGAGCTGGATGGTTATCGACGAGCAGCCGGTGAAAGTCTGGAAAGCCTCCCTTATTGACGGTCACACAACGGCTGAGCCCGGTACGATTATCGACGCCAGCAAGAACGGTATTCAGGTAGCTACCGCACAAGGGATCCTGAATCTGGAATCGCTACAACCTGCGGGTAAGAAGGCGATGAGCGCACAGGATTTGTTAAATTCTCGTCGCGAATGGTTTATCCCGGGCAATCGCCTTGCCTGACCTCATTTAATTTTAGCGCCCGGTGTTTCCGGGCATTTTTATTTTTACGGTTATGAAAAAACAAAATTTACGCAGTATGGCGGCTCAGGCCGTTGAGCAGGTTGTCGAGCAGGGCCAGTCATTGAGCAATATCCTGCCAGCTTTGCAGCAAAAAGTGTCCGACAAAGACAAAGCCCTGCTTCAGGAGCTCTGTTTTGGCGTCCTGCGCACGCTTTCTCAGCTCGAGTGGCTGGTTAATAAGCTGATGTCACGTCCAATGACCGGCAAGCAGCGCACCGTGCATTATTTGATTATGGTTGGCTTCTATCAGCTTCTTCACACGCGTATCCCGCCTCATGCCGCACTGGCTGAGACAGTGGAAGGTGCCGTTGTGATTAAACGTCCTATGCTGAAAGGGTTGATTAATGGCGTTCTGCGCCAGTTCCAGCGACAGCAGGAAGAGCTTCTGGCTGAGTTCGGGCAAAGTGAAGCACGTTATCTGCATCCTGACTGGCTCCTGAATCGCCTTAAAAAAGCCTGGCCAGAGCAGTGGCAGGCAATTGCCGACGCGAATAATCAGCGTCCGCCGATGTGGTTACGCGTCAACCGTAATCACCATACGCGCGACGCCTGGCTGGCTTTACTGGAAGAGGCTGGAATGAGCGGCTTCACACATGAAGCATATCCTGACGCTGTGCGTTTAGCCTCTCCTGCGCCGGTACATGCTTTACCTGGTTTTGATGAAGGCTGGGTGACCGTACAAGATGCTTCCGCGCAGGGCTGCATGGCCTGGCTGGAACCTAAAAACGGCGAGCACATCCTCGATCTCTGTGCCGCGCCAGGCGGTAAGACGACGCATATTCTGGAAGTGGCCCCTCAGGCAAACGTCATGGCCGTGGATGTCGATGAGCAGCGTCTTTCACGCGTCTATGACAACCTTAAGCGCCTGGGAATGAAAGCGCAGGTTAAGCAAGGCGATGGCCGCAAACCCGCAGAATGGTGTGGTGAAACGCAATTCGATCGCATCTTGCTGGATGCTCCCTGCTCGGCAACCGGCGTTATTCGTCGCCACCCGGATATCAAGTGGTTGCGTCGCGATCGCGATATCAAGGAACTGACCCAACTGCAATCCGACATTCTTGATGCCATTTGGCCACACCTGAAGCCAGGAGGCACGCTGGTCTATGCGACCTGTTCGGTCCTTCCGGAAGAAAACAGTCAGCAGATTGCAGCCTTCCTTAAACGTACCCCGGATGCAGTGCTACACAACACGGGCACGCCTGAACGCCCAGGCCTGCAGAATCTGCCGGCCGCTGAAGAAGGTGATGGCTTCTTTTACGCTAAGCTAATCAAAGAGTGATGTTGAGAACAGGTCACGAGATATGAAGATAATCATTCTGGGTGCCGGACAGGTTGGTGGGACGCTGGCTGAAAACCTTGTTGGCGAAAATAATGACATCACGATTGTCGATACCAATGGCGATCGGCTGCGTGTTTTACAGGACAAATTTGACCTTCGCGTCGTGCAAGGTCATGGCTCGCACCCGCGTGTCCTGCGTGAAGCGGGCGCCGACGATGCTGACATGCTGGTTGCGGTAACCAGTTCTGACGAAACCAACATGGTGGCATGTCAGGTGGCCTATTCGCTGTTCAACACGCCGAACCGGATCGCGCGCATCCGCTCCCCGGACTATGTCCGGGATGCAGAGAAGCTGTTTAATTCCGAAGCGGTCCCTATCGACCATCTTATCGCTCCAGAACAGCTGGTTATCGACAATATCTACCGCCTGATCGAATATCCTGGTGCGCTGCAGGTGGTGAACTTCGCCGAAGGTAAAGTGAGCCTGGCGGTCGTTAAGGCCTATTACGGCGGCCCATTGATCGGTAATGCGCTCTCCACCATGCGTGAGCATATGCCGCATATTGATACCCGCGTTGCAGCCATTTTTCGCCATGACAGACCAATTCGCCCACAGGGTTCAACCATAGTCGAGGCAGGTGATGAAGTCTTCTTCATCGCGGCATCTCAGCATATTCGCGCGGTAATGAGCGAACTGCAGCGTCTCGAAAAACCGTATAAACGCATTATGCTCGTTGGCGGTGGTAATATCGGCGCGGGACTGGCGCACCGGCTGGAAAAAGACTACAGCGTGAAGCTGATCGAGCGCGATCAACAGCGCGCGGCTGAGCTGGCTGAAAAGCTGCAAAACACCATCGTGTTTTATGGTGATGCCTCAGATCAAGAGCTGCTGGCAGAAGAGCATATTGATCAAGTTGATCTGTTTATTGCCGTTACTAACGACGACGAGGCGAACATTATGTCCGCCATGCTCGCCAAACGTATGGGGGCAAAAAAGGTCATGGTGCTTATTCAACGCCGCGCCTACGTTGACCTCGTGCAGGGAAGCGTTATTGATATCGCGATATCACCACAGCAAGCAACCATTTCAGCCCTGCTGAGCCATGTTCGTAAAGCGGATATTGTTGGCGTATCCTCCCTTCGCCGCGGTGTGGCTGAAGCCATTGAAGCCGTTGCTCATGGTGATGAAACCACATCACGCGTTGTGGGCCGCGCTATCGATGAAATTAAACTGCCACCGGGAACAATTATTGGTGCCGTGGTGCGTGGAAACGACGTGATGATTGCGAATGATAATTTACGTATCGAGCAAGGCGACCACGTCATTATGTTCCTTACCGATAAAAAATTTATTACCGACGTCGAACGTTTATTCCAGCCAAGTCCATTCTTCCTGTAATCAATCAGGTGCTTATAAAAGGGCACCTGATTATTAACCCTCTTATTCCCATGCCTTTTATTTTTCATAACGATTAATTATCCCCAATGGAAATTAACTAATCATTTGTTAAACTTATAATCGTCAGTTGGCTCAAGGAGAAGAAAATGAGTTTAGTTAAAGAATTTCGCGAATTTGCGATGCGCGGGAATGTGGTGGATCTGGCAGTGGGTGTCATTATCGGTGCAGCGTTCGGTAAGATCGTTTCATCACTGGTAGCCGACATTATTATGCCTCCCCTCGGACTGTTAATCGGGGGCATTGATTTTAAACAGTTTGCCGTGACGCTTCGGGATGCACAGGGGGATGTCCCTGCCGTTGTTATGCATTATGGCGTTTTCATTCAGAACATATTTGATTTCGTGATCGTGGCGTTCGCCATTTTTATGGCTATCAAGCTTATCAATAAGCTTAACCGTAAAAAGGCTGAAGAACCGGCTGCGCCGCCTGCTCCGACAAAAGAAGAAGTGTTATTGACTGAAATTCGCGATCTGTTGAAAGAGCAAAATAACCGCTCTTAATCAGACGTTGAAAAAAGGAAGGCCAGTGGTAAAAAAGCGATTCGCTTGCTTGCCACTGGCCTCCCAGTTACCCCGTTTTGCATGTTTCCCTTTTCGTAAATAACTCCCTTTTCCTTTTTTATTCTTCTCAATACGCTGCCTGAAAAGCGGGTCGTGGAGCAGGGCCTCAATGGCATTGTCCTGAATTTTCCCTTTCGTATGCTGATAGCGGCTCATAATTTCTCCTGAGCATGGTGTATGTCGACGGGAGTCTAGTCCCGCATGAAGTAAAAATCAACAGCCCTGGGTTCCACTGGCCCCCTGTTCAAGGGCTTCAAGAATTGAACAATAAATACTGCTATGAGCTGTACCGCAGCAGGCGTCATTCAACCGTTGCAGAGAACGCTGCATGGTCTGCAGTTCCTGTATACGCGCTTCAACTTCATCAAGCCTTGCCTGTACGATGCTCTTCGACTCCTGGCAAGTATGGTGTTCAGGATCGATGCGGATCGAAAGTAACTCGCGGATCGAGTCCAGCGTGAAACCAAGCTGGCGAGCGTAGCGGATAAACCGTAAGCGCTGCAGGTCATGATCGGTATAGAGTCGAAATCCACCTTCAGTACGAACCTCGTGATCAATCATCTGCTGCTTTTCGTAATAGCGGATAGTGTCCGGCGTTACGTTAGCAAGCCTGGCAAGTTCACCGATACGGTACATGGTTATTCCTCATTGATTTTCTGCATTAGCCTGTCACTGTACTCACCGTGCAAAAAGTCTGTGCTCATTCCGGCCTGACGCATTTTGAGTTCGATGAGAGCCAGTCGACGGCTAATTTCACGGTGGCTGGGATCATCCTTGCGAATCCCTTTCAGCAGGTCAGCCAGTTGCATGGCCTCTTTACGCTGCTCCAGTTCCGGTGGTAAACAACCGGCATTTTTGAGTAAGCGATATCCGGCCCGTAATTCAGGGGCAACATGCGAATCATCATCAAGCACTAACGGCTCACCGCGTCCCGCAAGGTTATCAAATTCGCCTTTTCGCTGAGCATCGCTGATATGGCGTTCTGCCCACTGGTCGAGCAACCACATGAATAACTCCAGAGGATGAACAGAAAAGATACAGATATTGTAGAGAAGTGGGGATTCAGCGGATATAAAAAAACCCGCCGAAGCGGGTTTTTTTACGTTACTACAGATTACTCTGCAGCAGCTTCTGCTTTAGATTCTGAACGATCAACCAGCTCGATGTAAGCCATCGGAGCGTTGTCGCCTGCACGGAAGCCACACTTCAGAATACGAGTGTAACCACCGGCACGGCTCGCGAAACGCGGACCCAGTTCGTTAAACAGTTTTGCCACGATCTCGTTATCACGAGTACGGGCGAATGCCAGACGACGATTTGCAACGCTGTCAGTCTTGGCAAGAGTAATCAGCGGCTCAACTACGCGACGCAGCTCTTTCGCTTTAGGCAGGGTCGTCTTGATGATTTCATGACGAACCAGTGAACCTGCCATGTTGCGGAACATAGCCTGGCGATGGCTGCTGTTGCGGTTCAGTTGACGACCACTCTTACGATGGCGCATGACCTTATCCTTCTCAGTAAAACCTTAACCTGTGATCCGGTTACTCGTCAGCAATGCTTGCTGGTGGCCAGTTTTCCAGGCGCATGCCCAGAGACAGACCACGTGAAGCCAGCACGTCTTTAATCTCGGTAAGAGATTTTTTACCCAGGTTCGGCGTTTTCAGCAACTCAACCTCGGTACGCTGTACCAGATCACCGATATAGTGGATAGCTTCTGCCTTGAGGCAGTTAGCAGAGCGGACAGTCAATTCGAGATCGTCAACAGGGCGCAGCAGGATCGGATCGAATTCTGGTTTCTCTTCTTTCACTTCCGGCTGACGAACATCACGTAAGTCAACGAAAGCTTCCAGTTGTTCTGCCAGGATGGTTGCCGCACGACGAATCGCCTCTTCAGGATCGATTGTGCCGTTGGTTTCCATTTCGATGACCAGCTTGTCCAGGTCGGTACGCTGTTCTACACGCGCTGCTTCAACATTGTAGGCAATACGCTCTACAGGGCTGTAGCATGCGTCGACCAGCAGACGGCCGATTGGGCGCTCATCTTCTTCCGAATGAATTCGGGCAGAAGCCGGCACATAACCACGACCGCGCTGAACTTTGATACGCATGCTAATCGCTGCGTTCTCATCGGTCAGGTGGCAGATCACGTGCTGCGGCTTGACGATTTCAACATCACCGTCGTGGGTGATGTCGGCTGCAGTCACAGGGCCAATGCCAGATTTATTCAGAGTAAGAATAACTTCATCTTTACCCTGAACTCTCACCGCCAGCCCTTTCAGGTTGAGCAGGATTTCAAGGATATCTTCCTGAACGCCTTCTTTGGTGCTGTACTCATGAAGTACACCATCAATCTCAACCTCGGTCACCGCGCAACCCGGCATCGATGAGAGCAGAATACGGCGCAGTGCGTTACCCAGAGTATGGCCAAAGCCACGCTCTAAAGGCTCAAGGGTCACCTTGGCGTGCGTCGAACTCACTTGCTCGATATCTACCAGGCGCGGTTTTAGAAACTCTGTCACAGAACCCTGCATTGTGTCCTCTCTTTGGTACTAAGCTTTACTTGGAGTAAAGCTCGACGATCAGGTGTTCGTTAATGTCCGCAGACAGATCAGAACGTTCTGGCTGACGCTTGAACGTACCTTCCATCTTGCCAGCATCAACTTCCAGCCAGGTTGGCTTTTCACGCTGCTCAGCCAGCTCCAGAGCGGCTTTCACGCGAGATTGCTTTTTCGCTTTCTCACGAATGCTAACAACGTCATTCGCTTTAACCTGATAAGAAGCGATGTTAACAACACGACCGTTTACCATGATTGCTTTATGGCTAACCAACTGGCGTGATTCAGCACGAGTCGCGCCGAAGCCCATACGGTAAACAACGTTGTCCAGACGACCTTCCAGCAGAGCCAGCAGGTTTTCACCTGTGTTGCCTTTCAGACGTGCTGCTTCTTTATAGTAGTTACGGAACTGACGCTCCAGCACACCGTACATACGGCGAACTTTTTGCTTTTCACGCAACTGCACACCATAGTCAGACAGACGCGGTTTACGCGCACCGTGCTGGCCAGGAGCTTGTTCAATTTTACACTTGGTATCGATCGCGCGAACGCCAGACTTAAGGAATAAGTCGGTGCCCTCACGACGGCTCAGCTTGAGCTTAGGACCCAAATATCTTGCCATTTTCTATCTCCAACTAACCTAAAAAACGAGCGTTATACGCGACGTTTTTTCGGCGGACGACAACCGTTATGAGGGATCGGAGTCACATCAGTAATATTCGTGATGCGGAAACCAGCGGCGTTCAGAGCGCGAACAGTAGATTCACGACCCGGACCCGGACCTTTAACCATAACTTCCAGATTCTTGATGCCGTATTCTTTTACGGCTTCTGCGCAACGCTCTGCTGCAACCTGAGCTGCAAACGGAGTGGATTTGCGAGAACCACGGAAACCGGAACCACCGGCTGTTGCCCAACCCAAAGCGTTACCCTGACGATCAGTAATAGTAACGATGGTGTTGTTGAAAGAAGCATGGATATGAGCCACGCCGTCAGAGACTTGTTTTCTTACACGTTTACGTGCACGAACTGGTGCCTTTGCCATTATTCAATCACCCCGATTATTTCTTGATCGGTTTGCGCGGACCCTTACGGGTACGTGCGTTGGTCTTAGTACGCTGACCGCGCACTGGCAGACCACGACGATGACGCAAACCGCGATAGCAACCAAGATCCATCAGGCGCTTGATGCTCATGCTGATTTCACGGCGCAGATCACCTTCAACGACAAATTTGGCAACTTCGTCACGCAGCGTGTCGATTTGTTCTTCAGACAGCTCACTGATCTTAACATCTTCAGCGATACCCGCTGCAGCCAGAATGGCTTTGGAACGGGTCTTGCCGACGCCATAGATCGAAGTTAATGCGATCACAGCATGTTTCTGATCAGGAATGTTAATGCCTGCTATACGGGCCACTATGCACTCCTACTATTTAATATGTACGCACCATGCTGAAAAGCCCGTTTTCAGGATACTCAAATGGAAACGTACAGACATACAAAAGATTGGCTGGCTAATCTAGCCAGCTCAACCCAACTTTGCAAGAAAAATATGCGAAATAATCAGCCTTGGCGCTGTTTATGCTTCGGCTCGGCACTGCAAATCACACGGATGACACCATCACGCTTAACGATTTTGCAGTTACGGCATAATTTCTTGACGGAAGCACGAACTTTCATTTTTACTCTCCGTAACTTCTCAGGCGACCATTTAGCGGCCGTAGCCTTTCAGGTTCGCCTTCTTCAATGCAGACTCATACTGACTGGACATCATCAGAGTTTGCACTTGAGCCATAAAGTCCATAATCACGACAACAACGATAAGCAGTGAGGTCCCACCGAAGTAGAACGGTACCTTCATTGCATCACGCATGAACTCCGGGATCAGGCAGATAAAAGTAATATAAAGCGCACCAACCAAAGTCAGGCGAGTCATTACTTTATCGATATACTTCGCCGTTTGCTCTCCCGGACGAATTCCTGGTACAAATGCACCGGACTTCTTCAGGTTATCTGCTGTTTCACGCGGGTTGAAAACCAACGCCGTGTAGAAGAAACAGAAGAAGATGATCGCAGACGCATAGAGTAACACATAAAGTGGTTGCCCAGGCTGCAAATACAGCGAAATTGTTGTCAGCCAGTTCCAACCAGTACCGCCCCCGAACCATGACGCGATGGTTGCCGGGAACAGAATAATACTGGAAGCGAAGATAGCCGGGATAACCCCCGCCATGTTCACTTTCAGCGGTAAATGTGTGCTCTGTGCAGCATAGACACGACGACCTTGTTGACGCTTAGCGTAGTTCACCACAATGCGGCGTTGACCACGTTCAACGAAGACAACAAAGAACGTCACTGCAAATACTAATACTGCAACCAACAGCAACAGGAGGAAGTGCAGGTCGCCTTGACGCGCTTGCTCGATAGTGTGGGCAATGGCTGGCGGGAGACCCGCAACGATACCAGCGAAGATAATGATTGAGATACCGTTACCGATACCACGCTCAGTAATCTGTTCGCCGAGCCACATCAGGAACATTGTTCCTGTGACCAGACTTACAACAGCGGTGAAATAGAATGCAAAGCCTGGGTTTAATACCAGGCCCTGCATACCAGGCATATTCGGCAGACCGGTAGCAATACCGATCGACTGGAATATTGCCAGCACCAGAGTGCCGTAACGGGTGTACTGGCTTATCTTACGACGTCCAGACTCCCCTTCTTTCTTCAGTTCTGCCAGGGCCGGATGAACGACCGTCAGCAGCTGGATAATAATCGATGCCGAAATATACGGCATGATACCCAGAGCGAAGATAGAAGCACGGCTGAGAGCACCACCAGAGAACATGTTAAACATTTCAATGATGGTGCCTCGCTGTTGCTCAAGCAGTTTGGCAAGTACAGCGGCATCGATACCAGGGATCGGAATAAAAGAGCCAACACGGAACACAATCAGCGCGCCGATAACAAACAGCAGTCTGCGTTTCAGCTCGCCAAATCCACCTTTGGCACTTTGAAAATCTAATCCCGGTTGCTTAGCCATCTGCTACTTATTCCTCAATTTTACCGCCAGCGGCTTCGATAGCAGCACGAGCACCTTTAGTAACACGCAGGCCACGAACAGTTACCGGAGTAGAAACTTCACCAGCCAGGATCACTTTCGCGAACTCGATCTGGATACCGATAATGTTTGCCGCTTTCAGCGTGTTCAGGTCTACAACGCCGCCTTCAACTTTCGCCAGGTCAGACAGACGGATTTCCGCTGTAATCGCTGCTTTGCGAGAAGTGAAGCCGAACTTCGGCAGACGACGGTACAGTGGCATCTGGCCACCCTCGAAACCGCGACGTACGCCACCGCCAGAACGAGAGTTCTGACCTTTGTGACCACGACCACCGGTTTTGCCGAGGCCAGAACCGATACCACGACCCAGGCGTTTACCCGCCTTTTTAGAGCCTTCGGCCGGAGACAGAGTATTTAAACGCATCTCTTACTCCTCAACTTTAACCATGAAGTAAACCGCGTTGACCATACCACGAACAGCGGGAGTATCCTCACGCTCAACGGTATGACCAATACGACGCAGACCCAGGCCAAGCAGCGTTGCCTTGTGTTTCGGCAGACGACCGATTGCACTGCGGGTTTGAGTGATTTTAATAGTCTTTGCCATGGTCAATTACCCCAGAATTTCTTCAACGGATTTACCACGCTTGGCAGCGACCATTTCTGGAGAATTCATATTTTCCAGGCCATCAATAGTTGCACGAACCACGTTAATCGGGTTGGTGGAACCGTATGCTTTAGCCAGAACGTTATGAACCCCAGCAACTTCCAGAACGGCGCGCATTGCACCACCGGCGATGATACCGGTACCTTCTGAAGCTGGCTGCATGAATACACGAGAACCCGTATGAACACCTTTAACTGGGTGCTGCAGGGTACCGTTGTTCAGCGCGACGTTAATCATATTGCGACGGGCTTTTTCCATCGCTTTCTGGATCGCTGCTGGAACTTCACGCGCTTTACCGTAACCAAAACCAACGCGACCGTTACCATCGCCAACTACAGTCAGAGCTGTGAAGGAGAAAATACGACCACCTTTAACGGTTTTAGATACGCGGTTAACCGCGATCAGCTTTTCCTGCAGTTCGCCAGCCTGTTTTTCGATGTGAGCCATCTTACACCTCTACCTTAGAACTGAAGGCCAGCTTCACGGGCAGCATCTGCCAGTGCCTGGACACGACCATGATATTGGAACCCGGAACGGTCAAAGGAAACATTGCTGATGCCTTTTTCCAGAGCGCGTTCTGCAACAGCTTTACCTACAGCTGCAGCGGCGTCTTTGTTACCGGTGTACTTCAATTGCTCTGCAATAGCTTTTTCTACAGTAGAAGCAGCTACCAGAACTTCAGAACCGTTTGGTGCAATGACCTGTGCGTAAATATGACGCGGGGTACGATGTACCACCAGGCGAGTTGCACCCAGCTCTTTGAGCTTGCGGCGTGCGCGGGTCGCACGACGGATACGAGCAGATTTCTTATCCATAGTGTTACCTTACTTCTTCTTAGCCTCTTTGGTACGCACGACTTCGTCGGCGTAACGAACACCCTTGCCTTTATAAGGCTCAGGACGACGGTAGGCGCGCAGATCTGCTGCAACCTGACCGATCAGCTGTTTATCAGCGCCTTTCAGCACGATTTCAGTCTGGGTCGGACATTCTGCAGTGATACCGGCCGGCAGCGGATGCTCAACAGGGTGTGAGAAGCCCAGAGACAGGCCTACTGCATTCCCTTTGATAGCTGCACGATAACCTACACCAACCAGTTGAAGCTTTTTAGTGAAGCCTTCGGTAACACCAACAACCATTGAGTTCAGCAGGGCACGCGCGGTACCAGCCTGAGCCCATCCATCCACGAAACCATCACGTGGACCGAAGGTCAGAGCATTATCTGCATGTTTAACTTCAACAGCTTTGTTGAGGGTACGAGTCAGCTCGCCGTTTTTACCTTTGATCGTAATAACCTGACCGTCGATTTTTACATCAACGCCGGCAGGAATAACGACCGGTGCTTTAGCAACACGAGACATTCTTTCCTCCGATTAGGCTACGTAGCAGATAATTTCGCCACCAAGACCAGCCTGGCGCGCTGCACGATCAGTCATAACACCTTTAGAGGTAGAAACAACTGCGATACCAAGACCAGCCATAACTTTAGGCAGCTCATCTTTTTTCTTATAGATGCGCAGACCTGGGCGGCTGACACGCTGAATGCTTTCTACAACAGCTTTACCCTGGAAATACTTGAGAGTAAGTTCCAGTTCCGGCTTGGTGTCGCCTTCAACTTTAAAATCTTCGATAAAACCTTCTTCCTTCAGCACGTTGGCAATTGCCACTTTCAGCTTGGCGGAAGGCATGGTGACCGCAACTTTGTTCGCGGCCTGACCGTTACGGATACGGGTCAGCATATCCGCGATCGGATCTTGCATGCTCATCTGTCTTTACTCCCGTGATTCAATTGGTAATTACCAGCTAGCCTTTTTCAAGCCTGGTACTTCACCGCGCATGGCGGCTTCACGCAGTTTGATACGGCTCAACCCAAACTTGCCCACATAACCATGTGGACGACCTGTTTGACGACAGCGGTTACGCTGACGAGACGGGCTGGAATCACGCGGCAGAGACTGCAGCTTGAGAACCGCATTCCAACGATCTTCGTCGGAAGCGTTCACATCAGAAATGATCGCTTTCAGTTCAGCGCGTTTAGCGAAGAATTTATCAGCTAAAGCTACGCGTTTTACTTCGCGTGCTTTCATTGATTGCTTAGCCATTCAGTAACCCTACCTTACTTGCGGAACGGGAAGTCAAAGGCAGCCAGCAGAGCACGGCCTTCTTCATCAGATTTCGCAGTAGTGGTAATGGTAATATCCAAACCACGCACGCGGTCGACTTTATCGTAGTCGATCTCTGGGAAGATGATCTGCTCACGGACACCCATGCTGTAGTTACCACGACCGTCGAAAGACTTAGCGGACAAGCCACGGAAGTCACGGATACGTGGTACAGCAATAGTGATCAGGCGCTCAAAGAACTCCCACATGCGTTCGCCACGCAGAGTTACTTTACAGCCGATCGGATAGCCCTGACGGATTTTGAAGCCTGCAACAGATTTGCGTGCTTTGGTGATCAGCGGTTTTTGACCGGAGATTGCTGTCAGGTCAGCTGCTGCGTTATCCAGCAGTTTCTTGTCAGCGATCGCTTCACCAACACCCATGTTCAGGGTGATCTTCTCGACCCGAGGGACTTGCATGACAGAATTGTAGTTAAACTCAGTCATGAGTTTGTTAACTACTTCGTCTTTGTAGTAATCATGCAGTTTCGCCATCGTACTACTCCAAATTACTTGATAGTTTCGCTGTTAGACTTGAAGAAACGGACTTTTTTCCCGTCTTCGAATCTAAAGCCTACACGGTCAGCCTTGCCGGTTGCCGCATTGAAGATTGCAACGTTAGAAACCTGAATAGCAGCTTCTTTTTCAACGATGCCGCCTGGTTGGTTCAGTGCCGGAACCGGCTTCTGATGTTTCTTAACCAGGTTGATACCTTCAACAATGACCTTGCCGGAAGACAGGACATTTTTTACTTTACCGCGTTTACCTTTATCTTTACCGGTTAACACGATAACTTCGTCATCACGACGGATTTTCGCTGCCATGATTCGCTCCTTAGAGTACTTCTGGTGCCAGAGAGATAATTTTCATGAACTTTTCAGTACGAAGTTCACGAGTTACCGGCCCAAAGATACGCGTGCCGATTGGCTGCTCACTGTTATTGTTCAAAATAACGCATGCATTACCATCGAAGCGAATGACAGAACCGTCAGGGCGACGAACACCCTTCTTGGTGCGCACCACTACCGCTTTCAGCACATCACCTTTTTTGACCTTACCACGTGGAATTGCTTCTTTGATGGTGATCTTGATGATGTCGCCTACGCCTGCGTAGCGACGGTGCGAGCCACCCAGAACCTTGATACACATTACGCGACGTGCACCGGAGTTGTCGGCGACGTTCAGCATAGTCTGTTCTTGGATCATTTTAGTGCTCCGCTAATGTCAACTACTACCTGAGACTCTAAAATCAGAGCCGTTAAAAAGCCCCATATCGAGGGCGCGGCATTATAACACCGCTTCTACAATATGGGTAGAAAAAATAAACGGCTCATCGCTGAGCCGTTTATTCGTATTGAGAATGCGTACTCTATTACAGAACCGCTTTCTCTACAACGCGAACCAGCGTCCAGGACTTAGTCTTGGACAGTGGACGGCATTCACGGATTTCAACCTTGTCGCCGATACCACATTCGTTGTTCTCGTCATGTACGTGCAGTTTGGTCGTACGTTTGATGAATTTACCGTAGATCGGGTGTTTCACAATACGTTCGATAGCTACAACGATGGATTTCTCCATTTTGTCGCTAACAACACGACCTTGCAGAGTACGGATTTTATCGGTCATTACGCACCCGCCTTCTGAGTCAGTAAAGTCTTAACGCGCGCAACATTGCGACGCACTTGCTTCAGCAGGTGAGTCTGTTGCAGCTGGCCACTTGCAGCCTGCATACGCAGGTTGAACTGCTCACGCAGCAGGTTCAGCAGCTCAGCGTTCAGCTCTTCAACGCTTTTTTCACGCAGCTCTTTTGCTTTCATTACATCACCGTCTTAGTTACAAAGGTGGTTTTGATAGGCAGTTTCGCTGCTGCCAGGCCGAAGGCTTCACGGGCCAGCTCTTCCGGAACGCCGTCCATTTCATAAAGGACTTTGCCCGGTTGGATCAAGGCAACCCAGTACTCCACGTTACCTTTACCTTTACCCATACGAACTTCCAGCGGCTTCTCGGTGATCGGTTTGTCCGGGAATACACGGATCCAGATCTTACCTTGACGCTTAACTGCACGGGTCATTGCACGACGTGCTGCTTCGATCTGACGTGCAGTCAGACGACCACGGCCAACAGCTTTCAGACCGAAAGTGCCGAAGCTAACATCCGTACCCTGCGCCAGACCACGGTTGCGGCCTTTGTGCACTTTACGGAATTTTGTACGCTTTGGTTGTAACATCAGCGACGCTCCTTATTTACGGCCTTTACGCTGCTGCTTTTTAGGTTGAGCAGCCGGTTTTTCCGGTTGTTCAACAGCAGCCATACCACCCAGGATCTCACCTTTGAAGATCCATACCTTAACGCCGATTACACCGTAAGTGGTGTGCGCTTCAGAGGTGTTGTAGTCGATGTCAGCACGCAGAGTGTGCAGCGGTACGCGACCTTCGCGGTACCATTCGGTACGTGCGATTTCCGCGCCGCCCAGACGGCCGCTAACTTCAACTTTGATACCCTTAGCGCCCAGACGCATTGCGTTCTGTACAGCACGCTTCATAGCACGACGGAACATAACACGACGTTCCAGCTGTGAAGTGATGCTGTCAGCAACCAATTTAGCGTCCAGTTCAGGCTTACGAACTTCAGCGATATTGATCTGTGCAGGAACGCCAGCGATATCCGCTACGACCTTGCGCAGTTTTTCTACGTCTTCGCCTTTCTTACCGATAACGATGCCAGGACGAGCAGTGTGAATGGTTACACGAATGCTCTTAGCTGGACGCTCGATAACGATACGAGATACAGACGCTTTAGCCAGTTCCTTAGTCAGGTACTGACGTACTTTAAAATCGCTGTCCAGGTTGTCAGCGAATTCTTTGGTGTTCGCAAACCAGGTAGAGTTCCATGGTTTTACAATACCCAGGCGAATACCATTAGGATGTACTTTCTGACCCATTGCTAGTCTCCAGAGTCTCAGCGATCGGACACAACCACAGTAATGTGGCTGGTGCGCTTCAGGATGCGATCTGCACGACCTTTCGCACGCGGCATAATGCGCTTCATGCTTGGGCCTTCATCTACGAAAATTTTCGCGACTTTCAGATCGTCGATGTCAGCGCCATCGTTGTGTTCAGCGTTAGCAATGGCAGATTCCAGTACTTTCTTGACCAATACCGCAGCTTTCTTGTTGGTATAGGTCAGGATGTCCAGGGCCTGCGACACTTTCTTACCGCGAATCAGGTCAGCAACAAGGCGAACCTTCTGAGCAGAAGAACGAGCATGGCGATGTTGAGCTAAAGTTTCCATCTCTTCCTCCTACCTTATTTCTTCTTCGCTTTTTTATCAGCAGCGTGGCCGCGATAAGTACGAGTCGGTGCGAATTCACCCAGTTTGTGACCAACCATTTCGTCGGTAACAAAGACTGGAACGTGCTGACGACCATTATGGACAGCGATGGTCAAACCGATCATGTTAGGAAAGATCGTTGAACGACGGGACCAAGTGCGCAGGGGCTTCTTGTCTCCGCTTTCCACCGCTTTCTCTACCTTCTTCAGCAAGTGCAGGTCAATAAAAGGACCTTTCTTGAGAGAACGTGGCATGGCTTATCCTCTAAAATTATTTGCTACGGCGACGTACGATAAATTTATCAGTACGCTTGTTGCTGCGGGTCTTCTTACCTTTGGTCTGAACGCCCCACGGAGTTACCGGGTGCTTACCAAAGTTACGACCTTCACCACCACCATGTGGGTGGTCTACTGGGTTCATCGCAGTACCGCGAACGGTAGGACGAACACCACGCCAGCGTGCAGCACCAGCTTTACCCAGAACGCGCAGCATATGCTCAGCATTGCCAACTTCGCCCAGAGTAGCGCGGCAATCTGCTTCGACTTTACGCATTTCACCAGAACGCAGACGCAGGGTGACATAAGCACCGTCACGAGCAACGATCTGAACGTAAGTACCCGCGGAACGCGCCAGCTGACCGCCTTTACCTGGTTTCATTTCTACGTTATGAACGGTAGAACCAACCGGGATATTGCGCATCGGCAGGGTGTTGCCTGCTTTGATTGCAGCATCAACGCCAGACTGAATCTGGTCGCCAGCTTTCAGGCCTTTAGGGGCCAGGATGTAACGGCGTTCACCGTCTTTGTACAGAACCAGCGCGATGTTCGCGGAGCGGTTCGGATCGTACTCAAGACGTTCAACAACTGCTGGGATACCGTCTTTGTTGCGTTTGAAGTCAACAATACGATAAGCCTGCTTGTGGCCACCACCGATGTGACGAGTGGTGATACGGCCATTGTTGTTACGACCACCGGATTTGCTGTTTTTTTCCAGCAACGGAGCAAAAGGTTTGCCCTTGTGCAGCTCAGGGTTAACCACTTTAACTACGTGGCGACGACCCGGAGATGTCGGTTTACATTTAACAACTGCCATTGTATTACTCCTCCGACTTACTCAGCGCCGCCAACGAAGTCCAGGTTCTGGCCTTCTTTAAGGGTGACGTAAGCTTTTTTCCAGTCGCTACGACGACCGATACGCTGTCCGTGACGTTTAACTTTCCCTTTAACAACCAGGGTGTTAACGACTTCGACTTCGACTTCAAACAGTTTCTGCACAGCAGCTTTGATCTCTGCTTTGGTCGCGTCTTTAGCAACTTTGAGAACGATGGTGTTTGTTTTTTCCATCGCAGTAGACGCTTTTTCAGAAACGTGCGGTGCGCGAAGCACCTTCAGCAGACGTTCTTCACGAATCATGCCAGCATCTCCTCAACTTGCTTAACAGCATCAGCAGTCATTACGACTTTGTCGAAGGCGATCAGGCTAACCGGGTCGATACCAGTCGCATCGCGTACGTCAACCTTGTGCAGGTTACGTGCGGCCAGGAACAGGTTCTCGTCCAGCTCACCGGTGATGATCAGCACATCTTCCAGAGCCATGTCTTTCAGTTTCTGTGCCAGCAGCTTAGTTTTAGGCGCTTCTACAGAGAACTTCTCGACAACGATCAGACGATCCTGACGTACCAGTTCGGACAGAATGCTTTTCAGCGCGCCGCGGTACATCTTTTTGTTAACTTTTTGACTGTGGTCCTGTGGACGCGCAGCGAAGGTCACGCCACCTGAACGCCAGATCGGGCTCTTGATAGAACCTGAACGCGCACGGCCGGTACCTTTCTGGCGCCATGGCTTTTTGCCAGAACCAGTTACTTCAGCACGAGTCTTCTGAGCACGAGTACCCTGACGAGCACCAGCTGCATAAGCAACAACAACCTGGTGAACCAGCGCTTCGTTGAAATCACGACCGAAGGTAGTTTCGGAAACAGTCAGCGCGCTCTGCGCGTCTTTCAATACTAATTCCATTGCTATCCCCTTACGCCTTCACAGCTGGTTTAACGATCAGGTCGCTACCGGTAGCACCCGGAACAGCACCCTTAACCAGCAGCAGGTTGCGCTCAGCGTCAACACGTACTACGTCCAGGCTCTGAACGGTTACACGTTCGTTACCCAGCTGACCTGCCATTTTCTTGCCTTTGAACACTTTGCCCGGAGTCTGGTTCTGACCGATAGAACCCGGAACGCGGTGAGACAAGGAGTTACCGTGAGTAGCGTCCTGGGTACGGAAGTTCCAGCGCTTAACGGTACCAGCAAAACCTTTACCTTTAGAGGTACCGGTTACGTCAACTTTTTTAACGTCAGCAAACAGCTCAACGCTAATGTCTTGACCTACGGTGAACTCTTCGCCTTCAGCAAGACGGAATTCCCACAGACCACGGCCAGCTTCAACGCCAGCTTTAGCGAAGTGACCCGCTTCTGGTTTGGTTACACGGTTAGCTTTTTTAGCACCGGTGGTAACCTGAACAGCGCGGTAGCCATCGTTAGCCAGATCTTTAACCTGAGTAACGCGGTTTGCTTCAACTTCGATTACGGTTACTGGGATAGAAACGCCATCTTCAGTGAAGATGCGGGTCATTCCCACTTTTTTACCGACTAAACCAATCATTGTTTCAACCTCTCAATCGCTCGATGACCTGATTAACCCAGGCTGATCTGCACGTCTACACCGGCAGCCAGATCCAGACGCATCAGAGCATCAACGGTTTTCTCAGTTGGCTCAACGATGTCAACCAGACGCTTGTGAGTGCGGATTTCGTACTGATCACGCGCATCTTTGTTAACGTGCGGAGAGATCAGAACGGTAAAGCGCTCTTTGCGGGTCGGCAGCGGGATCGGACCACGGACTTGCGCACCAGTGCGCTTAGCAGTCTCGACGATTTCCGCGGTTGATTGATCGATCAGACGATGATCAAACGCTTTAAGGCGGATACGGATTCTTTGGTTCTGCATGAGACCAGAGCTCCAATTATTTTATAAACGAAAATGATTACTCCTCAAACCCATTACGATTGATGGGAGAGTGTAACCGTTCTTACGTAGCTCCCCGATTGGGAGCATTGTTGAGTAACAAAATTAGCTACTCCGGTTCAGATTGAACCCGCCGTCAACTACGACAAGCCCGCGCATTATACGTAAATCTGAGCAAGACGCAAGTGCCGTTTAGAAATTAAGCGCCAAAGACATGCGATGCGTAGGGCATTCCATTATTTGCAGCAACCTGTCTGCTTTCATCTCTTCTTATGAACCCCTCACGCAATTCCTGTGTACGGACGTTGCTGGCCTTGCATCATGAGAAGAGTATGCACCAAACATCTTTGAGGCTTTGCGTATGCTGATTCCCCTCCCCTTTCTGCTCGTTTACTTCGCACTCTCCGGTTTACTGGTACGTGAAGATATTCGTGCCGGCCTTCTCCCGGATAAATACCTCTGTCCCCTCTTATGGACCGGCCTGCTCTTCCAGCGTTGCCTTCATCCTGACTTTCTTTCGAACGCAGTGGCTGGCGCGATGGCAGGGTATGTGAGCTTTGCGATTATCTACTGGGGCTACCGGCTTCTGACTGGACGTGAAGGGATGGGCTATGGCGATGTGAAATATCTTTCGGCACTGGGGGCGTGGCACGGTTGGCACATATTGCCCGCACTGGTGTTAACCGCCGCATTGTTGGCGCTTCTTTACCAGCTGATTCTCGCTTTACCGGCTCCTGATAAACAGGCATTAAAAAACCCACTGCCTTTTGGGCCATTTCTGGCGGCAGCGGGTTTAAGCGTTGGCTGGCAGACGCTGTTTAGTCAGCCACTTTAATCTGGGATTGAAGATAATTCTGCAGACCAATTTTACTGATGAGATCCAGCTCAGTTTCAAGCCAGTCAATGTGCCCTTCTTCATCGGCCAGAATCTGGATCATCATATCGCGG
Source organism: Enterobacter cloacae complex sp. FDA-CDC-AR_0132 (assembly GCF_003010695.1). Classification (NCBI taxonomy): domain Bacteria; kingdom Pseudomonadati; phylum Pseudomonadota; class Gammaproteobacteria; order Enterobacterales; family Enterobacteriaceae; genus Enterobacter; species Enterobacter cloacae complex sp. FDA-CDC-AR_0132. The sequence goes on from NZ_CP027618.1 coordinate 1,196,101, forward strand.
CTGACGTAGTCATGAACACTGTCCGCATAGGCAATGGCTTCGCGGAGATCTTTTGCGCCTTCAAGCTCCAGCCTGAGGTCGGACCGTAGCATCTCTTCAACATCTTCACCGATGCCGAGTTTGCCGAGATCCTGCAGGTTAGGAATGCCTTCAAGGAATAAAATACGCTCGATGTATTTATCGGCATGTTTCATCTCATCGATGGATTCGTGGTATTCAACATCGTTGAGGCGCATCAGGCCCCAGTTTTTGAACATTCTCGCATGGAGAAAATACTGATTGATCGCGACAAGCTCATTTCCCAATAATTTATTGAGATAACTTATGATTTTAACATCACCTTTCATTATATAGTCCCTCCGCTTCCACTCATTGAAGCGTAGATCGGGCTACAGGGATGTCAAAAAAAAGATGGGCGCTTACGCAATCTCTTTGTATTCCGGGATCTGCATCAATTCGTCCTGCATGATCTCACGTGCAGCACGTACACATTTACCGCATTGATTTCCCACTGGAACAAATTTGCGAAGCTGCTGGAAGGACTGTGGCTGAAACTGGCGAACGGCCTGACGTATTTTTTTGTCACTTACACCATTACATAAACAAACGTACATAAAGACTCCCGTTCAAAATATGCGCAAAGTGTAAGTGAGAATGGTTATGATTACAATAGCACAAACACCCGTATACGGGGCGGGAGAGGACGAAAAATGCGAAAATTTGTGACAGACACATAACGGCAGAAAACAAAAAAGGACGCCGAAGCGTCCTTTTTTAATTCAGGGATAAGTAATTAGCCCAGAACTTTAGCAACAACGCCCGCGCCAACGGTACGGCCGCCTTCACGGATTGCGAAACGCAGACCGTCGTCCATCGCGATTGGGTGGATCAGAGTCACAACCATCTTGATGTTGTCGCCTGGCATTACCATCTCAACGCCTTCTGGCAGTTCGATGGTACCGGTCACGTCAGTTGTACGGAAGTAGAACTGTGGACGGTAGCCTTTGAAGAACGGAGTATGACGGCCGCCTTCGTCTTTGGACAGGATATACACTTCAGATTCGAACTTGGTGTGTGGCTTGATTGAGCCTGGCTTAGCCAGTACCTGACCACGTTCGATTTCTTCACGTTTGATACCACGCAGCAGAACACCTACGTTCTCACCAGCACGGCCTTCGTCCAGCAGTTTGCGGAACATTTCAACGCCAGTACAGGTAGACTTAGCAGTCTCTTTGATACCAACGATTTCAACTTCTTCGCCAACTTTGATGATACCGCGCTCAACACGACCGGTAACAACGGTACCACGACCGGAGATGGAGAATACGTCTTCGATTGGCAGCAGGAACGGCTTGTCAATCGCACGCTCTGGTTCTGGGATGTAAGAATCCAGGAAGCCAGCCAGTTCGATGATTTTCTCTTCCCACTCTGCTTCGCCTTCCAGCGCTTTCAGCGCGGAACCACGAACGATTGGAGTGTCGTCGCCTGGGAAATCGTACTGAGACAGCAGTTCACGAACTTCCATCTCTACCAGTTCCAGCAGCTCTTCGTCATCAACCATGTCACATTTGTTCAGGAACACGATGATGTAAGGAACGCCTACCTGACGACCCAGCAGGATGTGCTCACGAGTCTGAGGCATTGGGCCGTCAGTCGCAGCAACAACCAGGATCGCGCCGTCCATCTGCGCAGCACCGGTGATCATGTTTTTAACATAGTCGGCGTGGCCTGGGCAGTCTACGTGTGCGTAGTGGCGAGTCGGGGTGTCATATTCAACGTGAGAAGTGTTGATGGTGATACCACGCGCTTTTTCTTCTGGTGCGTTATCGATCTGGTCGAATGCACGAGCAGCACCGCCGTAGGTTTTAGCCAGAACGGTAGTGATTGCAGCGGTCAGGGTAGTTTTACCATGGTCAACGTGGCCGATAGTACCAACGTTGACGTGCGGTTTTGTACGTTCAAATTTTTCTTTAGACACGGCTATATTCCTTACTATAGTGCTCTCCCCTTCGGAGAGAGCACGGGACTTAGGTTTTAATCCTGTGGATTACTTACCACGGGCTTCGATAACGGCCTGAGCAACGTTGTTAGGCGCATCATCATACTTCAGGAATTCCATGGTGTATGATGCACGACCTTTGGTCAGAGAACGCAGCTGAGTTGCATATCCGAACATTTCAGACAGCGGAACTTCAGCATGGATCTTAACGCCAGTTACTTCGGATTCCTGACCGCGCAGCATACCGCGACGACGGCTCAAGTCACCGATAACGTCACCGGTGTTCTCTTCAGGAGTCTCTACTTCAACCTTCATGATTGGCTCAAGCAGAACTGGTTTTGCTTTCTTAAAGCCTTCTTTAAAGGCAATAGACGCAGCCAGTTTAAACGCCAGTTCAGAGGAGTCAACGTCGTGGTAAGAACCGAAGTGCAGACGGACACCCATGTCAACAACCGGATAGCCAGCCAGAGGGCCCGCTTTCAGCTGTTCCTGGATACCTTTATCAACGGCTGGGATGTATTCGCCAGGAATTACACCACCTTTGATGTCGTTGATGAACTCGTAACCTTTAGGGTTAGAGCCCGGCTCCAGTGGGTACATGTCGATCACAACGTGACCGTACTGACCGCGACCACCAGACTGCTTAGCGTGTTTACCTTCAACATCGGTAACTTTCGCACGAATCGCTTCGCGGTAAGCAACCTGAGGTTTACCCACGTTCGCTTCAACGTTGAATTCACGCTTCATACGGTCAACGATGATGTCCAGGTGCAGTTCACCCATACCAGCGATGATGGTCTGGTTAGATTCTTCATCAGTCCATACGCGGAATGATGGGTCTTCTTTCGCCAGACGGCCCAGAGCCAGACCCATTTTTTCCTGGTCAGCTTTGGTTTTTGGTTCAACCGCGATGGAGATTACCGGCTCAGGGAATTCCATACGCTCCAGAATGATCGGGTGATCCGGGTCACACAGGGTGTCACCAGTAGTCACGTCTTTCAGACCGATTGCTGCAGCGATGTCGCCCGCACGAACTTCTTTGATCTCTTCACGTTTGTTAGCGTGCATCTGTACGATACGGCCAAAACGTTCACGCGCCGTTTTCACGGAGTTCAGGATGGTGTCACCGGAGTTAACCACACCAGAGTAAACGCGGAAGAAGGTCAGGTTACCCACGAATGGGTCGGTAGCAATTTTGAACGCCAGTGCAGAGAACGGCTCTTCGTCGCTTGCGTGACGTTCAGCCGGAGTATCTTTACCGTCGTCCAGGATGCCGTTGATCGCAGGAACGTCAACCGGGGATGGCAGGTAATCAATTACCGCATCCAGCATCGCCTGAACACCTTTGTTCTTGAATGCAGAACCACAGGTTACCAGGATGATTTCGTTGTTCAGAACACGCTGACGCAGAGCTTTTTTGATCTCTTCTTCAGTCAGTTCTTCACCACCCAGGTATTTCTCCATCAGCTCTTCAGAAGCTTCAGCAGCGGATTCGATCAGGTTCTGGTGCCATTCGTCAGCCAGGTCCTGCATCTCAGCTGGGATATCTTCGTATTCGAAGGTAACGCCCTGGTCTGCATCGTTCCAGTTGATGGCTTTCATTTTCACCAGGTCGATAACGCCGGTGAAGCCTTCTTCAGCACCAATTGCCAGCTGCAGCGGAACAGGGTTCGCGCCCAGACGGGATTTGATCTGACCGACAACTTTCAGGAAGTTAGCACCCATACGGTCCATTTTGTTAACGAACGCGATGCGTGGAACTTTATATTTGTTCGCCTGACGCCATACGGTCTCAGACTGTGGCTGAACACCACCAACTGCGCAATAAACCATTACCGCGCCGTCAAGAACACGCATGGAACGTTCTACTTCGATGGTGAAGTCAACGTGCCCTGGGGTGTCGATGATGTTAACGCGATGCGGTTCGTACTGCTTAGCCATACCTGACCAGAATGCAGTAGTCGCTGCGGAGGTGATAGTAATACCACGCTCCTGCTCCTGTTCCATCCAGTCCATGGTGGCTGCGCCGTCATGAACTTCACCGATTTTATGGTTTACACCGGTGTAGAACAGAATACGTTCGGTAGTAGTGGTCTTACCGGCGTCGATGTGCGCACTGATACCAATGTTACGGTAACGTGCGATGGGTGTTGTACGAGCCATTTGATTCCTCGTTTGTTTCTTTAGGCGTTCAGTTAAGTAACCCAGGACGGGCAGCTTCGCTGAAGCGCCCGCCTGGTGACTAATACTCCGAAGGGATTACCAACGGTAGTGTGCGAACGCCTTGTTGGCTTCTGCCATACGGTGAACGTCTTCACGTTTCTTAACTGCAGTACCTTTGTTTTCTGCAGCATCAGAAAGTTCGTTCGCCAGACGCAGAGCCATGGATTTATCACCGCGTTTACGAGCAGCTTCAACGATCCAACGCATTGCCAGAGCATTACGACGAACCGGACGAACTTCAACTGGAACCTGATAAGTAGAACCACCAACGCGGCGAGACTTAACTTCTACAGTCGGGCGCACGTTGTCGAGAGCGACTTCGAAAGCTTCCAGTTCATTTTTACCAGAGCGCTGAGCCAGGGTCTCCAGCGCGCTGTATACGATTGCTTCTGCAGTAGATTTTTTACCATCTACCATCAGGATATTTACAAATTTTGCCAGCAGTTCTGATCCGAATTTCGGATCTGGAAGAATTTTACGCTGACCAATGACGCGACGACGTGGCATGGGAATACTCCGTTGTTAATTCAGGATTGTCCAAAACTCTACGAGTTTAGTTTGACATTAAGATAAATCAGTTTGGCCTTACTTAACGGAGAACCATTAAGCCTTAGGACGCTTCACGCCGTACTTGGAGCGAGCCTGCTTACGGTCTTTAACACCTGAGCAGTCCAGCGCACCACGAACGGTGTGGTAACGAACACCCGGAAGGTCTTTAACACGACCGCCACGGATCAGGATCACGGAGTGCTCCTGCAGGTTGTGACCTTCACCACCGATGTAGGAAGTCACTTCGAAACCGTTAGTCAAACGCACACGGCATACTTTACGCAGTGCGGAGTTTGGTTTTTTAGGAGTGGTGGTATATACACGAGTACATACGCCACGTTTCTGCGGGCAGGCTTCCAGTGCAGGCACGTTGCTTTTTGCAACTTTGCGCGCACGTGGTTTGCGTACCAGCTGGTTAACTGTTGCCATTAAATAGCTCCTGGTTTTAGCTTTTGCTTCGTAAACACGTAATAAAACGACCTCATACAATATGAGGACGCGAAATTTTAGGGCTACGTCGAAAAGGTGTCAAGAAATATACAGCGATCTCGGATCACCAGTTCATTTGACTGGCGTGCGTCACAGTAAGATTGACGAAATCAGTATAGCCAACCACGTCAATTTTGGCTGAAATTTGACCAGAAAGACCTCGCGCCTCAAGATCGTCTTTCAGCGCAGAGACGGATATGGGGGCATTGCTGAGAATTTCAACGAAACGACTCCCTTCAAGCGCAGCCAGTACGCCATCCTGAATCAGCAGCAGGTCATCACCTTCGCGCAGCATGCTCAGTAATGCGTCGATATCACAATGCCACGGTGAACGGCTCAGGGTATGGAGCATGTCAGCCTCAGAAATTCAGAACAGTGTCGTAATGGGAAAGTTGGTCGCGCAGCGCGTCGGCCGGGAGGAGTGTTACATCCAGCACGAAAGACGTCTTATCGCTCAGACCGCGCGCAGCCAGAGAATCAGCGCAGACAAAAAAGGTTTCAATGTCGTAAAGCGGCAGCACTTTAAAGGTCGCGATGTAATCCCGCGCCAGAATAGCCTGCGGCTGCTGGCCTGCCAGAAGCTGAAACACGCCATCCCCTAAAAAGAAGACACCGATGTCTTCGGTCAGCGCTGATGTTGCGAGCAACGCATCCAGCCCTTCTCTGCCGGACGCACTACCGTGCGGAGCAGATGAAAAAACAAACGCCACGCGTTTCATCAGAATTGCACCACTCTGTCGCAGGTTAACGCAGCCTGTGCCAGTGCGCCCAGACCGCTCAACGAAAACCCCGGCTGCAGGTTGGCCCCTGGCAAGCCAAGACGTTCAGCTTCGGTGGCATCGGTCACGCCGCGACGCAGGGCTGCCGCCACGCAGATATGCAGCGCAACTCCCCTTGTCTCGTTCAGCGTCTGCCAGGCGCGCACCAGATCAAATTCATCGCTGGCCGGTGAGGTAAACTGGTTGGCGTTATACACCCCTTCCCGATAAAAGAAGACGCTCACCAGCTCATGTCCGGCAGCCAGTAACGCATGCGCAAACTGCAGCGCGCTGCTGGCCTGCTGAGTACCATACGCCGGGCCTGTCACCATCAGCGAAAAACGCATTACTTGTCTTGCCCCTGGAAATCACCGCTTTTGAACTGGCGGATGTACAGGTAGACCGTATGCTTGGAAATGTTCAGGCGATCGGCCACCTGGTTAATGGCGTCTTTGATGTCAAAAATCCCTTTCTCATAGAGATTCAGCACGATCTGACGATTCTTGGCGTTGTTCGATACGTTGCGATCGGCATTCACCTCTTCGATAGTGAACTCAAGCGTCTGCGTCACCAGATCTTCAACCGAGGAGGCAAAGTTAACTGAGGAGCCAACGTCCGGTGTTTCAGGCGGTATGAAAGTGCTCATGATTTGCGAGAACGGCACATCAAGGTTCATGTTGATGCACAACAGACCGATCACGCGATGCTCGCGATTTCGAATCGCGATGGTTTCTGATTTCATCAGTACGCCGCTTTTGGCGCGGGTGAAATAACATTTGGAGACGCTGCTGTCCGCGCCGGTCATGTCATGCAGCATACGCAATGCAAGGTCGGTGATTGGCGAACCAATTTTACGGCCAGTATGCTCACCATTAGCAATGCGGATGGCGGAACACTTAAGATCTTGCAGGGAGTGCAATACGATTTCGCAGTGGGACCCAATGAGCATCGCTAACCCGTCCACTACCGCCTCGTAGGATTTCAGAATATCGAAGTCGGTCTGGTCGAAAGGACGTTGATCCAGTAAATCAAGTTCACTGGTTTCGTTGGTTAAAAGCGACCTGGACATGAAAAAAACACTCCTTTTCAGGAGCCTGTCGTTAGGTTTTCAGGGCAGGCTCATTATCTACACGGACAACTAAATTAATACAGCGTGCATAACGCTTTCCAGTGTTAATTATATCTGCCCCACAATAAAAAAAACCGCCGCCTTAAAGGCGGCGGTTTTCATTCCATTACTTCTTCGCGTCTGTCGCAGCTTTCTGTTCTGCCTGCGCTTCTGGTTTCGCATCAGCTTTCGGCGCTGGCTTGATGTCCAGCAGCTCTACGTCAAAGACCAGGGTAGAGTTAGCAGGGATACCTGGAACGCCGGTTTTGCCATATGCCAGATCCGGTGGAATAACCAGTTTGATCTTGCCACCTTTCTTGATGTTTTTCAGACCTTCAGTCCAGCCTGGGATCACACCATCCAGACGGAAGGAGAGAGGCTCACCACGGGTGTAAGAGTTATCGAACTCTTTACCGTCGATCAGCGTACCTTTGTAGTTAACCACGACAGTATCGCTGTCTTTAGGCGCATCACCGGTACCTTCTTTCTCAACTTTATACACCAGACCCGTAGAGGAGGTTTTCACGCCCTTCTCTTTAGCAAAGGTATCGCGGTAGGCTTTGCCTTTCGCTTCGTTGTCTTTTGCATCCGCTTCCATCTTAGTCTGAGCGGCACCTTTCACACGTGCTTCGAACGCCTGCAGAGTCTGTTCAATTTCCTGGTCAGACAGTTTGCTCTTATCTGCAAATGCGTCCTGAACGCCCGCGATCAGCTGAGCTTTGTCCAGTTTAATGCCCAGTTTCTCTTGTTCTTTCAGAGAGTTTTCCATGTAACGACCCAGAGATGCGCCAAGTGCGTAGGCGGATTTCTGGTCGTCATTTTTGAACGCCGCTTTGCTGTCTGCAGTTGCAGCAGGCTTCGCAGCAGTATCAGCAGCGAAGGACAGCGGCGCGTTCAGCGCAACAGCCATCGTCGTCGCCAGCAGCGTTACTTTAAACAGTGATTTCATCCATATCTCCAGGGCCTGGGGACTCTCACCCCAGCGTTAAACGTAAATGAGTTACGTACTATAAAACGTTGCGGAAGAAATCTACAGACAGACTCTCCCGATTCTCGCCACTTTTCAGACTATTTTTGTTTAAATAAGTTTCTTGCCAAGGGGATAGATACTGAACTTAAGGATAAACTCAGTTAAACTTCGCCGCCGCTGGCCGATTGTGGTTAATGAGATACAACGAGGTGAATGATGAAGGACACAATGTTAGTAGCGAGAATGGCTGAGCTGGAAAGCCGCCTGGCTTTTCAGGACATCACCATCGAAGAGCTAAACCAGACCGTGACCGCACATGAACTGGAAATGGCGAAACTGCGGGATCTCATGCGCCTGCTGACGGACAAACTGAAGGCCACACAGCCGTCACATATTGCCTCTCAGTCAGAAGAGACGCCACCACCTCATTATTGAGGCGTAAAAAAAGCGGGATTATTATCCCGCTTTTTTATTTTCCGCATAACGGAATTAGTGGCAACCGCAGCCGCCGTTACCGCAACCACCTTTACCGTGGTCGTGACCATGGTCGTGATCGTGGCCGTGACCACCACAGCAGCCGTCGTGGCCGTGATCGTGGTCATGGTCGTGACCGTGCGCACCGTGAACGTGGCCATGAGCCAGCTCTTCTTCGGTCGCTTCACGGATCGCAACAACTTCTACGTTGAATTTCAGGTTCTGGCCAGCCAGCATGTGGTTGCCGTCAACCACAACGTGGTCGTCTTCCACTTCAGTGATTTCAACAGGAACCGGACCCTGGTCAGTTTCAGCCAGGAAGCGCATGCCAACCTGCAGTTCGTCAACGCCCATGAACACGTCTTTAGGAACGCGCTGCACCAGGTTGTCGTCGTACTGACCGTAAGCGTCGTTCGCGCCAACAGCAACGTCGAATTTGTCGCCAACGTCGTGACCTTCCAGCGCGTTTTCCAGGCCGGAAATCAGGGAACCGTGACCATGCAGGTAGTCAAGCGGCGCACTCACCGGAGACTCATCAACCAACACACCGTCTTCTGTACGTACCTGATAGGCCAGGCTGACCACCAGGTCTTTTGCTACTTTCATGATATCTCCTGAGCAAGGGAAAATTGCTGGCGCAGATTGTAGCGGAAATCTGCACCCGTGTACCCTTTAGCTTAAAAAAACTCAGGGCATATCGCTAGTCCGGATGAAAAATCCCGATAACTTGCTCTTCTTTGCGAACATGATCGCGGGCTTCTTTATCCGCCTCGCGCATCTGATGACCGCACTTAACACACTCTACGACATCAATATTATTTTCCCGCCACATCGCCAGCGTATCTTGCGCCTGGCAGCTCGGGCATTTTGCGCCCGCAATAAAGCGTTTACGTACAGCCATCTTTCGTTACCCTTTATTCAAATTCATCCCAGCCATCGAGCTGGCGTCGTTCCTGTTGCATCTCTCGCTGGAAAATTTCTTCCAGCTCGCGACGCGCTTCCCGCACGCGGGAGATCTGCGCCGTATCAGAGTGTACAGGCATTAATTCGCGCAGCATTCGCATGTCCAGCCGGCGAAAATGCATCTGGGCCCGCTGAGCCTGATGGGGATGCATGCCCAGCGAAATCAGTGCTTTACGCCCCAACTCCAGCGCACTGGAAAATGTCTCACGGGAGAAGTGTTTCACACCTGCCTGCAGCAGTTCGTGCGCTTCAACACGTCCACGCGCACGCGCCAGAATATGCAGATGCGGGAAATGCTGCTGGCACAGTTCCACCAGCTTCATCGTATCTTCCGGATCGTTGCAGGTAATCACGATGGATTCTGCCGCTTCTGCTCCCGCTGAACGCAACAGTTCGAGCTGGGTCGCGTCGCCGTAGTAAACCTTGTAACCGTATTTACGCATCAGGTTCACCGCGCTGATATCGCGCTCCAGCACCGTGATGCGCATTTTGTTTGCCATCAGCAGACGTCCAATCACCTGCCCAAAGCGGCCAAAGCCCACCACAATCACCTGCGGCTTATCATCCTCCACCCACGGCATCTCATCTTCATCCTCTGTCGGATTTAAGCGCCGTGAGAGCAGCTTATCCACCAGCCTGATGAGCAGCGGGGTGGTCATCATCGACAGCGTGACCGTTACCAGCAGCAGCGCCATCTGATCGTCTTTAAACAGCTTCTGGGAGGAGGCGGTGGAGAACAGCACGAACGCGAACTCTCCGCCCTGACTTAAGACGCTGGCAAACTGCATGCGCTCGGAACTGCGCAGCCCGTATATCCGTGCCATGACGTACAGCACCAGCGTTTTTACCGCCACCAGCACAACAACGCTCATCACCACCCACAGCAGATGGGTATAGAGCACGCCCAGGTTGAGCGCCATTCCCACCGAAATAAAGAACAACCCTAACAGCAGCCCTTTAAACGGATCGATAGCCGTTTCCAGTTCGTGACGATATTCGCTTTCAGCAAGGAGCACCCCGGCGATAAACGTACCGAGCGCCATCGACAGCCCCAGCGCGTCCATAAACAATGCCGAGCCAAGCACCAGCAGCAGCGTCGCGGCAGTAAACACCTCGCGCACGCCAGAGGCGGCAATAAAACGAAACACCGGCCGCAGCAGGAAACGTCCGCCAATCAGCATGCCGGCGAAGGCCAGCACCTTCATGGAGATTTTGACCCAGTCAAAATGATCGTCACCAGAGCCTGCCAGTAACGGCACCAGTGCCAGCGCCGGGATCACGGCCAGGTCCTGGAACAGCAGTACCGAAAAGCCCAGCTGTCCTGCCTCGTTGCGGTTCATCCCTTTGTCACGCATTAACTGCAGCGCCATCGCTGTCGACGACATCGCAAGACCTATTCCGCCGATCACCGCCGCCTGCCACGAGAAATTGGTCAGCATTAACAGCCCGGCCAGGATCGCGGCACTGAACAAGACCTGCGCCGCCCCCACGCCAAATATCGATCGCCGGAGCTGCCACAGTTTTGACGGGTTCAGTTCGAGGCCAATGATGAACATCAGGAACACCACGCCCAGTTCAGAGAAGTGGAGAATTTCATCCACATCGCTGATGAATCCCAGCCCCCAGGGGCCAATGGCGATCCCGGCCAGCAGGTAGCCCAGCACCGCGCCAATGCCCAGCCGGGCGGCCAGCGGAACCGCCACCACTGCGGCAAATAAAAACAGCACGCCGGCCAGGAGTAAATTCGATCCTTCCATTAGCGACCTCCCGCCGATATCGGTGATGCCAGCCAATCGCCATACGCTCTGGCGTGGCTCGCCAGCGCTTCAGGCTTCTGGCGACGCGCCCAGTAGACAATAATCGGGCTCATCCAGTGCATGCGGCACATCGCGGCCGTCAGCTCAAACGGCCGCAGGATATCGCTCATGGGATAACGGTTAAGACCGTCGTGGCGGTAAGCGCTCTCTGGCTCACCGGTCGTAATGACACTGCGCCAGTACTTTCCCGCCAGCTGGTTGCCCCCCACCCCGCTGGAGAATCCCCGGCTCAGCACACGGTCCAGCCACTCTTTCAGCAGTGCCGGACAGCTATAGGTATAAAGCGGATGCTGGAACACAATCACGTCATGCTGACGCAGCAGTTCCTGCTCGTAAGGAATATCAATAAAGAAATCAGGATAGTGCGCGTAGAGATCGTGCACCGTCACATTGCTGAGCTGAGTAGCCGGCTTAAGCAGAACCCGGTTTGCCACCGAGTCCTGAGATTCCGGATGGGCATACAGCAGCAGCACTTTCGCTGTCTGAGACATCACTCCCCTCCCGGTTCTGTTTCTGTTTTTGTGTATCGTCGTTGTTTTGGGCTACCATGGCGGCCCGGTGCGGAAAATGGCCCACACCTTACATTATCATAATGACAAATTAACATAGTCGGAACATACGGCGCTTCTATGATTGTTTTCTCCTCGTTACAAATTCGCCGCGGCGTGCGCGTCCTGCTGGATAACGCCTCCGCCACCATCAATCCCGGTCAAAAAGTGGGTCTGGTCGGCAAAAACGGCTGCGGAAAATCGACCCTGCTTGCGCTGCTGAAAAACGAGATTAGCGCTGACGGCGGTAACTTTACCTATCCGGGCAACTGGCAGCTTGCCTGGGTAAATCAGGAGACGCCTGCCCTGAGCGAACCCGCTCTCGACTATGTTATCGACGGCGATCGTGAATACCGTAAGCTGGAAGCTGAACTGAACGCCGCCAACGAGCGTAATGACGGTCATGCTATAGCCACCGTCCACGGTAAGCTGGACGCCATCGACGCATGGACAATTCGCTCCCGCGCCTCCAGCCTGCTGCACGGTCTGGGTTTCAGCAACGAACAGCTTGAACGCCCCGTCAGCGACTTCTCCGGCGGCTGGCGTATGCGCCTTAACCTGGCGCAGGCACTGATTTGCCGTTCCGACCTGCTGCTGCTTGATGAACCCACTAACCACCTCGATCTCGATGCGGTTATTTGGCTGGAGAAGTGGCTCAAGAGCTATCAGGGCACTCTGATTCTGATCTCCCACGACCGCGACTTCCTCGACCCGGTGGTGGATAAAATCATTCATATCGAACAGCAAAGCCTGTTTGAATACACCGGCAACTACAGCTCATTCGAGCGCCAGCGCGCGACGCGCCTTGCTCAACAGCAGGCGATGTACGAAAGCCAGCAGCAGCGCGTGGCGCATCTGCAAAGCTTTGTTGACCGCTTCAAGGCAAAAGCGTCTAAAGCCAAGCAGGCCCAGAGCCGCATCAAGATGCTGGAACGCATGGAGATGATCGCCCCGGCGCACGTCGATAACCCGTTCCACTTCAGTTTTCGCGAGCCCGAGAGCCTGCCGAACCCACTGCTGAAGATGGAAAAGGTGAGCGCTGGCTACGGCGATCGCATTATTCTCGACTCCATCAAGCTCAACCTGGTGCCGGGTTCACGTATTGGTCTGCTGGGGCGTAACGGCGCCGGTAAATCGACGCTGATTAAACTGCTGGCGGGCGAGCTTAACCCGGTCAGCGGCGAGATCGGCCTGGCAAAAGGCATTAAGCTTGGCTACTTCGCCCAGCATCAGCTGGAATTCTTACGCGCGGATGAATCGCCCATCCAGCACCTCGCGCGACTGGCGCCGCAGGAGATGGAGCAGAAGCTGCGCGATTACCTTGGCGGCTTTGGCTTCCAGGGCGATAAAGTCACCGAAAACACCGAACGTTTCTCCGGCGGCGAGAAAGCGCGTCTGGTGCTGGCGCTTATCGTCTGGCAGCGTCCGAACCTGCTGCTGCTCGATGAACCTACAAACCACCTCGATCTCGACATGCGTCAGGCGCTGACCGAAGCGTTAATTGAGTTTGAAGGCGCGCTGGTTGTCGTCTCGCACGATCGTCACCTGATCCGCTCCACAACGGACGATCTCTATTTAGTGCACGATGGCAAAGTCGAGCCGTTCGATGGCGATCTGGAAGACTATCAGCAGTGGCTAACGGACGTGCAGAAGCAGGAAAACCAGCCGGACGACTCGTCGAAAGATAACGCCAACAGCGCCCAGGCGCGTAAAGACCAGAAGCGCCGTGAAGCGGAACTGCGTACTCAAACCCAGCCGCTGCGTAAAGAGATTGCCCGTCTCGAAAAGGAGATGGAGAAACTTAACGCTCTGCTGGCTACCGTTGAAGAGAAGCTGGGCGACAGCGGTCTGTATGACCAGAGCCGTAAGGCGGAACTGACCGACTGCCTGCAGACACAGGCTAAGACGAAATCCAGCCTCGAAGCGTGCGAGATGGCGTGGCTGGACGCCCAGGAACAGCTGGAAACCATGCTGCAGGCCGACTAAATCCCCGGGAGGGTTATGAGTTTCGATATCACGAGCGACATTACATTTCGTAAACTCAGCATCTTCATGACCTTTATGGAGAAGGGCAATATCGCCCGTACCGCCGAAGCGCTTGGCCTGAGCGGCGTTAGCGTGCACCGCGCGCTGCATACTCTCGAAGAAAATGTGCGCTGCCCGCTCTTTACGCACAAAGGTCGCAATCTCATTGCGCTGCCTTCGGCCTGGACGCTGCTGGAATATTGTCAGGAAGTGATGCAGGTAATGGCGCGCGGGCTGGAAGAAGCGCGCAAAACGGCCGGCGTTGGCCAGGGACGACTGCGCGTCGGCACGCTCTACTCGCTGACGCTGGAAACCGTGCCACGCCTGATTATGGGGATGAAACTGCGCCGTCCGGACCTGGAGATGGACCTGACGATGGGCTCTAACGAGACCCTGTTGCGTATGCTGGACGACGGTTTGCTCGACGCCATCCTCATCTCTATTTCCGAAAGCGATATCGATCGCAACAGTCTGGAAGTGCTCCCCCTGTTCCATGACGACATTTTTCTTGCCGCACCAGCCTCTGCCACGCTGAACACCAGCGGGCCTGCCGACTTACGTGATTACAAAGACCAGAAGTTTGTCGCGCTGTCGGAAGGGTTTGCCACCTACGCCGGGTTTCAGGAGGCGTTTCATATTGCCGGTTTCGAACCGGAAATCGTCACCCGCGTAAATGACATTTTCTCGATGCTGAGTCTGGTGCAGGCGGGCGTGGGCTTTACGCTCATGCCAGGCAGAATGAAGAAAGTGTATGAGAACTCAGTACAGCTACTGAAGCTGGCCCAGCCGTATCAGATGCAGCAGTTGATTGCCATTGTGTTTGCCCGCAACCGCGAGCAAGACCCCAGCCTGCGGGCACTGGCAGCCGAAGGGCGAATGTATGCCCGCAGTATCGCCCCCGACCCTGCGCAGACCCTACCGCTGTAGCCGCTTAGCGAGGTGTACCGCCACGTCAACACCACTGCGCTCCAGCGAAACTGACTCCCCTTCCCAGGCCGCCTGACGCGTCAGGCAGGTCAGTACTCCGCCAGGTGGCATTTCAATCGCCAGCCGAGCTTCACGCTCGTTGGCAGAAATCACCGCTTCCTGCCAGCGCACCGTGCGCGCCATATTCATCGCCAGATCGTCCGCGATTTTCTCAGGCGTCCAGAGCACGCGTCCTGTGCTGCCGCTCAGGTAAGCACAGCGCGGGCGTGTGAGCGTGACGGATGTGAATGCCTCCACCAGCTTGTGCGCCGGCTCCGCCAACAGCTCGCAATGGGAAGGCACGCTGACGGTCAGCCGATGCGCCTTATTAGCCCCTTTTGCCAGCGCGCGTTTCGCCACCTGCGCCATCCCCTCATCGGTGCCGGCGATCACAATCTGCGTTTCCGCGTTCAGATTGGCGATATACGTTCCGGTGCCTTCCAGCAACGCTTCAACCTGAGGCAGGGTCAGACCCATTATCGCGGTCAGGCCATAACCGTGCGGATAGGCTTGCTCCATGAGATCGCCACGCAGCGCGACCAGCTTCAGCGCGTCGGCAAATTCCAGCGCACCGGCAATGACCGCGGCCGGATACGCGCCAATAGACAGACCGCTGACGATATCCGGTGCCACGCCGCGTTGTTCAAGCTCACGCGCCCAGGCAACACCGGCAATTAACAACGAAAGCTGAACGGCTCGCGTGTGGGTTAACGCTGCCGCGGTATCCAGCGTATCGACTTCGCCACCCAATACCTCGCGGGCCTGCTCCAGCGTCGTGCCAGGCAGGTTTTGCAGCATACCGACATGCTGGGTGCCCTGCCCTGGAAAGGTAAACAGTATTTTCATCACTCCTCCCTGTGCCACGGGTCCGCCACCAGACGTGGCCCACGGCGGGTCTTCAGCAACGTTTTGCCGTCGCGCAGCCACTCCGTCAGCGCAAAGCCGCCTTCAGGGGTGTCGACCTGGGTGTCTGCCCGACATAACGCGCGGCTGAGCTGTGACGCCCAGACACGAAAAGCGTCAGCCGACAGAGGCTGAGGGGCTCGCACCAGCAAATCGAGATCGCTGTCGGCATGAATGACCGGAATACCGGTCGCCAGGGCGTAGCCCGTGCTGCCCGTAATTCCCCACGTCCACGGCCATGCCTGCTGAGAAAGTTGCAACGCCACCTGCACCGGTGGCTGAGTCACAAACGGTGAACGCAGAAGATCGGCGGTCACGCTCAACGCCTCGGGTGAGACCACCCGCACGACTTTTTCTGGCTTCACCCAACCGGCCGCCCGCTGGTCGCGGCGTAAACCGCGTACGCCAACGGGAATACGGCCAGCGTTATCAACATCACGCCGCACGACCACCGGCAAACCGGTATGCCATACCGCATCCACCCAGTCGTCAGTGATGCCTTCCAGCGCGTCACGCGCGTTAAGCCAGATGAGGTCGTGAGGGCGTAATGTTGTGGTCATGATTACATTCCTGAAGTCAGCGAGATAAACAGCGGCAGCGACAGGATACACAGTACCGAGCTTAACAGCAGCACCGCTTCCGCATCCGGAGACTGCACGCCAAAGCGGTTACCGAACACCACGCCGAAGAAACCGGCTGAGAGCGCAATCATCAGGATAGCGGTGATCGCCACGGAGCCGTGCAGACCGAAGATCAGAACGATACCCCAGGCAATCGCAGGCTGGATCAGCAGCTTGGCTACGGTTGAGGTAATCACCATGGTGTTGATCTGCAGCTTACGCGCAGAGAGGATCACCCCAGTCAGGAACAGCGCGGCAGCCGTTGCAGAAAGCCCCAGTGGCTTAATGGCGGCCAGAACAAGTTCAGGCATTTTGATGCCGATAGCAGACAAAATCACACCCAGCAGGGGTCCCATCACAATCGGTTTTTTAATCGAGCGCCACATCAGCACCGGCAGCATCGAGAGCGTTGAACCGGAGTTATTGCCTTCGGCACGCGCTTTTTCACGTTCCAGAATCAGCAGGCAGAACGGCGTCATCAGTACCGAACCACAGGCAATAGAGACCGCCACGGACAGTGAGGTTGAAGAGCTTTCACCCAGCACACTGCCCAGAATCGGCAAGCCAAGCGCGGCATAGTTTGGCAGCGCAACCGTCAGCGTAAGCACGGCGGCATCCTGTGGGGATTTTTTAAAGACGCTGGTCGCGAGGAAGTAAATGGCCGCGTAGGTTATCCACATCGCCAGGGTCAGCACCAGAATCAGCGGTGACTGGGCTACGATGCCGGTCCACGGGGTTTGCACCGTGGCGCTGAACAGCGCGGCAGGCAAAGCAAAATCCATGACGAAAATATTGAGCAGGGAGACATTTTTGTTATCGACCATCTTTGCCTTACCGGCCCAGAATCCCAGCAGCATGATGACGAAAATCGGTGCAAGAGCATGAACAATTACGTAAGTCATAATTCACCTGTAGTAAAAAAGTTTAAGCACTGGCGCGATGATTATTATTTTCAGGATGCAGGTTCCCGCGCGGACGTAACGGTTACGTCCGCGGGGAGTGCATCTGGCAGGTCTCTTTTTACTTACCAGCTTGCCCGCATGCGTTCGCGTACGAGGGCAGAGCTGCGGCGATTGTCAGCACCGAGACGGTTTTTCAGGGTGTTGTCCTGACGAGCGTCATGGATGGCCTGTTGCAGCGTGGTTTTCACCTGCGTCAGATCGTTTTCAGAAGGGGCATCCGGGTTGCTGATGTCCAGCAGGTTGGAAAGCAGCCCCAGTGTGGCGTAGTTGCTGATGTCATAGGCCATTGGCGGGATCGTTGCCGCCAGTTTTTCCAGCGCATCCACGGTACGTAGCGTAATACGCGCCGCAGACTCTTTACCCATGGCATGGATCAGCACGCCTTTATCGTTAAAGGCAATCAGGCGGTTTGCCTGGTACCCGTGCGCCAGAAACGCGCCGGACATCGCTTTACCAACGATAAGCCCAATCACCGGATGACCGGCCAGACGCGCGTTAGCATAGGCCGCCGCCGCGCCGGCCAACGCCTGGTGAATACCAAATGCCTCTTCACGACGGCCATAGGCCTGACTTGGCACATCAATCACCGCCACGATCGGGCGCTTCACGGCGCTGTTGGCATCGGCGGCAACGGTTTCGCTCACCACTTTCGCCAGCGTCCAGCCTTCCAGCAGACCGACTTCCCCTTTCGCCGCGCGCGGGAAGTGGTTGTTGGCATCCGGTACCACGGCAACAAAACGTACCGTTTCACCGTTAAGTTCACCATCGGCCGCCTGTACGGACGGGCATAACCCTTCCAGGCGTCTGGCGTTCGGCGCGAGCGTTTGCAGCCAGAGTTCGCCACGGCTTACTGAGTTAGTCATCATTTCACCTCCCGGGCAAAGAGCGCTTTAATCTGTTCGGCATCGGCCTGTTTGCGGGTGTCGAAATTCGTCAGACGGTTCAGGTAATCGTCATAGTTATCGGTGCGATGTTTTGCAGGCACGCCTTTGGCAATCGCGTCGTTCATCGCCGCTTTCACCGCGTTCACGCCATCGCCAACCAGCGCATCCACCAGGCCGCTTTCATAGCGGACTTCGCCACCGGTCATGCTCCAGATAAACGGACGGTCGCGGGAGTCATACTCTTCAATTCCCGCTTCCTGCTCGATAACCTGAGGACCATTCAGACCGAGACGCGCTTCGCGGGTGACAATCAGGTAACTGCACAGTGCAGCAGCGATAGACATCCCACCGAAGCAGCCCACGGTCCCGGCCACAATCCCGACCACCGGGGTGTAACGACGCAGGTCAACAATTGCCGCATGAATATCGGCAATGGCCGCCAGGCCCAGGTTGGCTTCCTGCAGCCGCACGCCGCCGGTTTCGAGACACAGTACCGCCTGCGTCGGGATCCCGTTGCGGTTATCTTCTGCCGCCAGCTCCAGCGCCGCTGCCATTTTGGCGCCAGACACTTCGCCCATACTGCCGCCCTGGAACGCACCTTCGATCGCCACCACTACCGCAGGCTGACCGTTGAGGGTGCCTTTGGCGACCACCATGCCGTCATCGGCCTGAGGAACGATGCCCTGCGGCCCCAGCCACGGGGAGATAATGCCTTCAAAAGGATCCAGCAGTTCGCGATAGCTCCCGTCGTCCAGCAATGCCTGCGCACGCTGGCGAGCTTTTAATTCAATAAAACTCCGATCATCACGCATGGCTCACCCCTTCAAAAACCTGTTCGATACGAATGCGTGCCACCCCCGGCGTCGCGCCAAAGTCGTGGATCGTCAGTTTTCCTGCAGGCAGGCTGCTGACGGTGTGCAGGCGGTTGAACAACGCCTCCCAGCGACCGCGGCTGTTGTCGACGGACGTGGTGATATCAATGGTTAACGTCTGGCCCGGTTCGGCGGCAAACAGCACCTCCATATCCCCGGAACCAACAACCCCTGCGAGCGCTTTGCCGCTTAACGCGCGGCTCGCTGGCATGGTTAATGTGATTTTTTCCATAACATCCTCTTAATGCTTTGAATAAGGCGTTTCGATGCGATCGAGAAACAGCGTGGCGGCAAGCAGGTCGGCTGCTCCGCCCGGTGAGGCATTGAGTGCCAGCATGTGACGGTCTAATCTCGCCAGCGCCATCTGGCCTGCGGATGTCGCGCATCCTCCGGCGCTCAGCACCGCACGCGCACCGTTCTGCATGGCCTCCAGCCCCGCCATCCCGGCGCGCGACAGCACGCAGGTGTCGGTAAGCGACGTCATGATGGCCATCAGCGCATCGAGCCTTGCGTACGTTTCGCTGCTGCCGTTAAGACGGCTCAGACGAAGCTGCGGCAGAGCACGCTGCATCACGTGTGGAAATGCCTGCTGGGCCTCTTCACGTGCGCCCGGAACCCGGTAGCGGCGCGTGGCGCGTAGCCCTTTGCTGAACACTTTCGGCGCCGCGTCATCGGGCAGTTTCGCCAGCTGTGCCGCGGTATTCGCTACCGCCTGCGCGCTGGCATCGCCACCGAGCATCGCCACGGCACTGACCAGCAGCCCCAGCGCCCAAATCGCGCCGCGGTGGGTATTTACACCGTCGGTAGCCGCCATCATCTGCTGCTCACCTTCACGGCCGAGCCGCCCTATGGTTTGCCTGAGCGCAATATCCGCCGGACGCTGCCAGCTGTGTTGCGCCAGCGCCTGAAACGTGGGGGTCAGGCTGCGCGCGGAACGCTCCATCAACGCGAGCGACAGATCGTGGTGCGCGCCGTTCCCCCGACTGTCCACCAGACCGGGTTTCGGGCTTAACTGTGCTTCGTCAATCAGACACTGCGTGGCGGTTCGCGCCAGCCATTCGGCACCGCCTTCAACCTGAATCTGGGGCAGAAGTTTCATTACCAGCTCCGGAATTTCGCAGGTGGGTTGTAAAGACCGCCAGACCATTCAACCAGGTCTGACACGCTGCCTGCTGCCAGCAGAGAACGGGTGGCATCGGTGCGGCGAATCCCCATATCTTCCGGGTAAACCACTTTGCCGCTCTGGCGCAACTGCGCCACACGTTTGGCATCGACGCCCAGACCGATATCGGTGATCCCCGCGACGGCCGCAACCATCGCCCGGCGCTCTTCCAGACTTTCTGCGCGATAGAGGTAAGCAATCCCCTCTTCCGTCAGCACATGTGTAACGTCGTCGCCGTAGATCATGACCGGAGCCAGAGGCATCCCGGACGCTTTCGCAACGTCAACAGCATCGAGTTTTTCCACAAAGGTCGGTTTCACGCCTGCCTGGAAGGTTTCCACCATCTGGACGACGAGTTTTTTACCGCGCTGCATCGGATCAGGTTCGGTGATCATGTTCAGCCAGGCCGGGGTGGCATGACGACGACCATGCGGGTCATGGCCCATGTTTGGCGCACCGCCGAAACCAGAGAGACGACCACGGGTCACGGTTGAGGAGTTGGCATACCCGTCAACCTGCAGGGTTGACCCGATGAACATATCAACGGCGTACTGGCCTGCCAGCTGACAGAAAGCGCGGTTGGAACGCATAGAGCCGTCGGCACCGGTAAAGAAGATATCCGGACGTGCACGAATGTACTCTTCCATCCCCAGCTCACCGCCGAAGCAGTGCACGCTTTCCACCCAGCCGCTTTCAATCGCCGGGATCAGGGTTGGGTGCGGGTTAAGGGTCCAGTGTTTACAGATTTTGCCTTTCAGGCCGAGCTGTTCACCGTAGGTCGGCAGCAGCAGTTCAATCGCCGCGGTATTGAAACCAATCCCGTGGTTCAGGGATTGCACCTGATGTTCCGCATAAATGCCCTTAATGGCCATCATCGCCATCAGGATATGTTCCTGTTTGATGAGACGCGGGTCGCGGGTAAACAGCGGTTCGATAAAGAACGGTTTGTCGGCCACCACCACGAAGTCAATCCAGGAGCCGGGAATATCAACGCGCGGCAGGTCGCATTCGTCGTCCACCAGCTCATTCACCTGTGCGATGACAATGCCGTCATGGAATGCAGCCGCTTCCACCAGCGCGGGGGTATCTTCGGTGCTTGCGCCGGTATAAAGATTACCTTTTCGGTCCGCTTTAAAGCCGGCAATCAGCGCCACGTTTGGCGAGAGATCCACGTACAGACGTGAATAGAGTTCTATGTAGGTATGGATAGCGCCAATTTCGAGCTGACCATCTTCCAGCAGCTGCGAGATGCGCAGGCTCTGGGTACCGGAGAAGGAGAAGTCCAGCTTGCGGGCGATACCTTTCTCAAAGATATCCAGATGCTCGCTACGGCCCACGCTTGGCATAATCATGTGCAGGTCATGCACGATTTGCGGGTTCACTTCAGCCAGCGAGCGTGAAAGGAAATCGGCCTGCTTCTGGTTATTACCTTCCAGAACGACTTTGTCGCCAGGCGCGATCAGTTTTTCCAGCATGGCGACAAGATCGCCGGTTGGCAGTACCTTGCCCTGCACCGGTACGGAGGCCAGACGACGCGCTTTCTCGGTGCGTCGTGTGTTCCATTGCCGGGTGGGTGTTTGCCCAGATAACATTATTAACCTCCTGATTCAGCACATCATTCTGATTTGCTTAACGTTGAGTAAAGTGTGCGCTGTGGCGAGGAAGCCATCAATTAAGCGCAGGGCGGAATCATTAGCCTGAGAGTAATAATCAAGGTAAATATTTGTGATCGAGATCAGTTCATGTTTCGGAAAACCAGGCTAAACGGGGTACAATTCGGAAAGAATAGAAAATAACTGACAAGAATTAGCATCGCCGTTATGAGCCAAATCATTCCATCAGACTTCGACATCATCGCCGAAGACAGCACCGAGTTCGTGCCCATGCGCGGCGTGGCCAATTGCCATCTGCAGACCATGCTGCCGCGACTCATCCGCCGTAAGGTTCAGTTCACGCCGCACTGGCAACGGCTGGACTTACCGGACGGTGACTTTCTGGACCTGGCATGGAGCGAAGAGCCAGAACAGGCGCGCCACAAGCCGCGTCTGGTGGTCTTTCACGGTCTGGAAGGCAGTCTGCACAGCCCCTATGCACACGGGCTCATCCAGGCAGCCAAAGCGCGGGGCTGGCTCGGCGTGGTGATGCACTTTCGCGGCTGTAGCGGCGAACCGAATCGCCAGAAGCGCATCTATCACTCGGGTGAAACCGAAGACGGCACCTGGTTTTTACACTGGTTACGGGAAAACTTTGGTACCGTCCCGACAGCGGCCGTGGGCTACTCGCTGGGCGGCAATATGCTGGCCTGCCTGCTGGCAAAAGAGGGCGACACCGTGCCGCTGGAGGCGGCCGTCATTGTCTCCGCGCCCTTTATGCTGGAGCAGTGCAGCTACCATATGGAGAAAGGCTTTTCCCGGGTCTATCAGCGTTACCTGCTCAACCTGCTGAAAGCCAACGCGGCGCGCAAGCTGAAAGCCTATCCGGATACGCTGCCGGTGAGCCTGCGTCAGTTGAAAAAGGTCCGTCGCATCCGCGAATTCGACGATCTGATCACCGCCAAAATTCACGGTTTTGCCGATGCGATTGACTACTATCGTCAGTGCAGCGCCATGCCGCTGCTCAGTAAGATCACGCAACCGACGCTTATCATTCATGCCAAAGATGACCCGTTTATGGATCATCACTCTATCCCCGCGCAGGAATTTTTGCCTGCCAACGTTCACTACCAGCTGACAGAGCATGGTGGTCACGTGGGGTTCATCGGTGGAACGTTGCGTCGCCCGAAAATGTGGCTGGAGTCGCGTATTCCTGACTGGCTTACCCCTTATCTGGACGGTGCAAAATGATTATTCCGTGGCAGGATCTCTCCCCCGAAACGCTCGATAATCTGATTGAAAGCTTTGTCTTGCGCGAAGGTACCGATTATGGTGAACATGAACGTTCGCTTGAGCAAAAGGTCAACGATGTGAAGCGCCAGCTCAAAAGCGGCGACGTGGTGCTGGTATGGTCTGAACTGCATGAGACGGTCAATATCATGCCCCGCAACGCGTTTCATGGCTGATCTTTAAACCTTTCCAGTCAGGGAGTTGCTATGTCTGCCAGACATCCGGTTATTGCCGTTACGGGTTCGAGTGGTGCGGGAACCACCACGACCAGCCTCGCTTTTCGTAAGATTTTCGCCCAACTGAATCTCCGTGCGGCGGAGGTCGAAGGCGATAGCTTTCACCGCTACACGCGCCCAGAGATGGATATGGCTATCCGCAAGGCGCGCGATCTGGGTAAACACATCAGCTACTTCGGCCCGGAGGCCAATGACTTCGGCCTGCTGGAGCAAACCTTTCAGGAGTACGGCCAGAGCGGCAAGGGGCAGTCACGCAAATATCTGCACACCTACGATGAAGCCGTTCCCTGGAACCAGGTGCCAGGCACTTTTACCCCCTGGCAACCGCTGCCGGAACCAACCGACGTCCTGTTTTACGAAGGGTTGCACGGTGGCGTGGTGACGCCGCAGCATGACGTGGCGCGTCACGTGGATCTGCTGGTTGGCGTGGTGCCCATCGTGAACCTTGAGTGGATCCAGAAGCTGACGCGTGACATCAGCGAGCGCGGCCATTCACGCGAGGCGGTGATGGATTCCGTCGTGCGCTCCATGGAAGACTACATTACTTACCTGACGCCGCAGTTCTCCCGCACGCATATCAACTTCCAGCGCGTACCGACAGTCGATACCTCTAACCCGTTCGCGGCCAAAAGTATCCCGTCGCTGGATGAGAGCTTTGTGGTTATCCATTTCCGCAATCTCGACGGCATTGATTACCCCTGGCTGCTGGCGATGCTGCAGGGCTCGTTTATTTCGCACATGAATACGTTAGTGGTTCCGGGCGGAAAAATGGGGCTGGCAATGGAATTAATTATGATGCCGCTGGTACAGCGGTTGATAGAAGGGAAGAAAATCGCCTGATGATTTTCCCTCTCCGCGTGGGAGAGGGTTTCGGTGAGGGTATCGGGGTGAACGATGCCCCCCAATATCAGGCGTCGATCACTTCATACGAATGCGTAATTTTTACCGCTTTCTCGAGCATTAACGCGACCGAGCAGTATTTCTCCGCTGAAAGATCGACCGCGCGTGAGACCGCCGCGTCTTTCAGTTCTTTCCCGCTGACGATGAAATGCAGGTTAATGTGGGTGAACAGGCGTGGTGCCTCTTCGCGGCGTTCTGAGGTGAGTTTTACTTCGCAGTCGGTCACATCGTGACGGCCTTTTTGCAGGATCGACACCACATCAATTGCGCTGCATCCACCTGCTGCCATCAGCACCATTTCCATTGGGCTTGGTGCTTTATCGCCGGAGTTACCATCCATCAAAATCTGGTGTCCTGAAGCGGACTCGCCCAGGAACGTTAAACCTTCAACCCATTTCACACGCGCTTGCATATTCACTCACTCCAACGTTGCATTTTTGGTGACAGATTACGCGTGCGTTACATTTCTCGCAATGGAAGGCGACCTGCGTCATGCTGAAGCGAGACACCAGGAGACACGCGGCGAAAGCTATGCTAAAACACTCAGGATGCTACAGTAATACATTGACGTTACACATGTATGCAGAGGACATCAAACTTTACTGGCTGCGAAACGTTACGATAGCCGACTTCCCAGGGTATGGGTAAGAATTCGATTGCAACCCCAGAGTCCGGATGCATCTTATGACTCTGGTGACAGCTTATAACAGAGGATAACAGCGCATGGTGCTTGGCAAACCGCAAACAGACCCGACTCTCGAATGGTTCTTGTCTCATTGCCACATTCATAAGTACCCATCGAAGAGCACGCTGATTCACCAGGGTGAAAAAGCGGAAACGTTGTATTACATCGTCAAAGGCTCGGTGGCAGTGCTGATCAAAGATGAAGAAGGGAAAGAGATGATCCTTTCTTATCTGAACCAGGGCGATTTCATCGGTGAACTGGGCCTGTTTGAAGAAGGCCAGGAACGTAGCGCCTGGGTTCGTGCAAAGACAGCATGTGAAGTGGCTGAAATTTCCTACAAGAAATTCCGTCAGTTGATTCAGGTTAACCCTGACATCCTGATGCGTCTTTCTTCGCAGATGGCGCGCCGTCTGCAGGTGACATCTGAGAAAGTGGGTAACCTCGCCTTCCTGGACGTGACCGGCCGTATCGCTCAGACCCTGCTGAATCTGGCGAAACAACCCGATGCGATGACTCACCCTGATGGCATGCAAATTAAAATTACCCGTCAGGAAATCGGTCAGATTGTCGGTTGCTCCCGTGAAACAGTGGGCCGTATTCTGAAAATGCTGGAAGATCAGAACCTGATCTCCGCACACGGTAAAACCATCGTGGTTTACGGAACGCGTTAATTCCGCTCAAACGGCGTGCCATCGCAAGGTGTCACGCCGTTTTTGTCTCTATTCCCCATGTGGCGCAGGCTGATTTATCACCCGGAAGTTAACTACGCACTGCGACAAACGCTGGTGTTGTGCCTTCCTGTGGCCGTGGGCCTGATTCTGGGCCATCTTCAGCAAGGTCTGCTCTTCTCTCTCGTTCCCGCCTGCTGCAACATTGCCGGTCTGGATACACCGCATAAGCGCTTTTTCAAACGGCTGATCGTGGGCGGCTCGCTGTTTGCGGGTTGTAGCCTCGCCGTGCAGCTTTTGCTGGCCCGCGATATCCCGCTGCCGCTGATCCTCACCGTCCTGGCGATGACCCTGGGCGTAACCGCTGAAATCAGCTCACTGCACGCGCGTTTGCTTCCCGCGTCGCTGATTGCCGCCATCTTCACGCTGAGCCTTGCGGGCAACATGCCGGTGTGGGAGCCGCTGCTGATCTACGCCCTCGGTACGCTGTGGTACGGGCTGTTTAACTGGTTTTGGTTCTGGCTGTGGCGGGAACAGCCGCTGCGGGAATCCCTGAGCCTGCTCTACGTGCAGCTGGCGGATTACTGTGAAGCCAAATACACCTTGCTCACCCAGCATACCGATCCAGAAAAATCACTGCCGCCGCTGCTGACGCGTCAGCAAAAGGTGGTGGACCTGATAAGCCAGTGTTATCAGCAGCTGCATATGCTCGCCGCCAATAAGAACCACGAATATAAGCGGCTGCTGCGCGTCTTCCAGGTGGGGCTGGACTTACAGGAGCATATCTCCGTGAGCCTGCACCAGCCGCAGGAGGTGCAAAAATTGGTCGAGCGCAGCCATGCCGAAGCGGTGATCCGCTGGAACGCGCAAACCGTCTCCGCGCGCCTTCGGGTGCTGGCTGACGATATTCTGTATCACCGCTACCCCACGCGCTTTAACATGGACAAACAGCTCGGCGCGCTGGAGAAGATTGCCCGTCAGCATGAAGACAACCCGGTGGGTCAGTTTGCCGCCTGGCACTTCAGCCGTATCGCCCGCGTGTTACGAACCCAGCGTCCGCTTTATCCGCGCGACCTGATGGCCGACAAACAAAAACGCCTGCCGCTGCTGCCGGCGCTCAGAAGCTACCTCTCTCTTAAATCATCTGCCCTGCGCAACGCCGCGCGAATTAGCGTGATGCTGAGCATTGCCAGCCTGATGGGCATGGCGCTGCATCTGCCCAAACCGTACTGGATTTTAATGACCATCCTGTTTGTCACCCAGAACGGCTATGGCGCGACGCGGGTGCGCATTCTGCACCGGGCAGGCGGAACGATGGCGGGGCTGATCATTGCGGGCGTTACGCTGCACTTTCACGTGCCGGAAGGCTATACGCTGGCAGGGATGCTGGTGATCACGATGGTGAGCTACCTGATCATTCGCAAAAACTACGGCTGGGCGATGGTGGGCTTTACGGTAACGGCGGTGTATACCCTGCAGTTGCTCACGCTCAACGGCGAGCAGTTTATTATCGCCAGGCTGGTCGATACCCTGATCGGCTGCCTGATTGCCTTTGGCGGCATGGTCTGGCTGTGGCCTCAGTGGCAAAGTGGGCTGCTCAGACAGAACGCCCATGATGCGCTGGAGGCCGACCAGCAGGCCATTCGCCTGATCCTGAGTGACGACCCGCAGCCCTCCCCGCTGGCGTATCAACGGATGAAGGTCAACCAGGCGCATAACGCCCTGTTTAACTCGCTGAATCAGGCGATGCAGGAGCCCGGCTTTAACTCGCACTATCTGGCGGACATGAAGCTCTGGGTGACGCACAGCCAGTTTATCGTTGAGCATATCAACGCCATGACCACGCTGGCGCGGGAACATACGATGCTGACGCCCGATCTGGCGCAGCGCTACCTGCAGTCGTGTGAGATTGCCCTGCAGCGGTGTCAGCAGCGACTCGAGTATGACGCGCCTGGCGAGTCAGGGGATTCGAACATTCTGGAGGCGCCAGAGACGCTCACCCACGGGCCAATGAGTACCCTGGAGCAGCATCTGCAGCGCGTTCTCGGGCATCTGAACACCATGCACACCATTTCGTCGGTAGCATGGCGTCAGCGCCCTCACCACGGGATATGGTTAACCCGTCGCTTAACGCGAACGGAGTCTTAAGCGTTTACGATCTTCGCGACCGCCGCGGCAAAACGGTTTAACCCGTCTTCAATGTCCTGATTTTCGACCACCAGCGACGGCGCAAAGCGCATCACGTCCGGCCCGGCATTGAGCACCATCACCCCTTCATGGGCGGCGGCGTGCAGGAAATCGCGCGCGCGGCCTTTGTACTGTGGCTTCAACTCCGCGCCGATCAGTAACCCCATCCCGCGGATCTCGCTGAAGACGTCATACTGGTCATCAATCTGCTGCAAATGCTTCACGAAAAGCTCACGCTTCGCGTTGACGCCGCTCAGAACCTCAGGGGTGTTGATAATGTCGAACGCGGCACCCGCGACGGCACTCGCCAGCGGGTTACCGCCGTATGTGGAACCGTGGGAACCCACGTGGAACGCGGAGGCAATCTCCTGCGTCGTTAATACCGCACTGACCGGGAAGCCGCCGCCGAGCGCTTTGGCGCTGGTCAGAATATCCGGCGTCACGCCGTAATGCATGTAGGCAAACAGGGAGCCGGTACGGCCCATCCCGCACTGCACTTCATCAAATACCAGCAGCGCCTGATGCTCATCGCACAGGTCGCGCAGCCCTTTCAGGAACTCAGGCGTGGCAGCCGTTACGCCGCCTTCTCCCTGGATCGGCTCCACCACCACCGCACAGGTGTGGTCATCCATTACCGCTTTTACCGCATGGAGATCGTTAAACGGCACATGGATAATATCGGCCGGTTTTGGTCCAAAACCGTCGGAATACTTTGGCTGTCCGCCGACGGAAACGGTAAACAGCGAGCGACCGTGGAAGGCGTTGTGGAAAGCAATGATTTTGGTTTTGTACGGGCTGTGACGCGTGGAGGCATAGTAGCGCGCCAGCTTGAAGGCGGTTTCGTTCGCTTCGGTACCGGAGTTCATAAACAGCACGCGTTCGGCGAAAGTCGCGCTGATTAACTTACGGCCCAGACGCAGCGCCGGTTCGTTGGTAAAGACGTTGCTGGTATGCCACAGGGTTTCCCCCTGGGTTTTCAGCGCCTCTACCAGCGCAGGATGGCAATGACCCAGCGCCGTCACCGCAATCCCACCGGCGAAATCAACATACTCTTTCCCCTGCTGATCCCAGACTCGGCTGCCTTTCCCTTTTACCGGGATAAACTCAGCCGGTGCATAAATCGGCAGAATGACTTCATCGAATGTCGCGCGGGTAATTGCAGATTGTTCAGTTGCCATGTCATGACCATCCATTTTATGTCACAGTGATTGTGAAAATATAATCACAAAATATGCATAAAAAATCACAGTAAGGCAACCACTATTCAACGATTGAGGAAATTTGCCAGCAGCTGGTGTCCCTGCTCGCTGAGGATACTCTCCGGGTGGAATTGCACCCCTTCGAGGTCCCATTCACGATGTCGGATCCCCATGATCTCCCGGGTATCGCTCCAGGCGGTAACCTCAAAGCATTCCGGCAGCGTTGACGGGTCAATGACCAGCGAATGGTAGCGCGTCACGGTAAGCGGATTATTAAGTCCCGTAAACACGCCCGTGCCGGTATGGGTCACCGGCGCGGTTTTGCCATGCATCACTTTGGCGGCGCGCACAATGGTGGCACCAAACACCTGCCCAATGGCCTGGTGGCCCAGGCAGACGCCAAGAATGGGCAACTTACCGGCGTAATGATGAATGACATCCAGCGAAATGCCCGATTCCGACGGCGTGCAAGGCCCCGGCGAGATAACGATTTTCTGCGGGGCAAGCGCGTCGATTTCGGCCAGGCTGATGTCGTCGTTGCGGCGGACCATCACCTCTGCACCCAGTTCACAAAAATACTGGTAAAGGTTCCAGGTGAAGGAATCGTAGTTATCAATCAGCAGAATCATGGCGGCTCCAGAAAAACGTGCCGCCCTATTCTACTCAGTTTCCCGCGCTTCGCTCACTACTTTGGCAAAGATGGCGTTCAGGGCCGTTAAATCGCCCATTGCGCCGCTCTGGTTGGCCGCCGCCCATTTGCCCGGGTCGATATCTTTCCAGCTCAGCTGATAGCCTGCATGGATGGCGAGCTGTTCGAAGAAGATCCGCTGAGCGATACCGTTGCCAATCCGGAAGGGATGGAGCACGTTGATCTCACAGTAGTAGTGACTCAGGCGGGCCACAAACTCCTCTTTCTGCAGACCGTTGAGATACCCCTCTTCCTCGAGATCCTGCATCAGGACATTGCCCTCTTTCTCGATGTAGGCGAAGTGACAGAAGCGGGTGTCGCCCTGATAAATATCGATTTCGCGGATATCGCCCGCCCAGTCAAAAATATCCTGATAAAGGTGGCGGTGGATTGCACAGAGATGCGGCAACCCCGGCGCAGACGGGCCTAAGCCGAGCGTCGCCACCCGCAGCGCGGTGATCTCATAGGATGCCTTTGCAAGACGGTCAGCCTGGCGGATATTCAGACGGTTACGCATCACATTCAGACCCGGGTAGAGATACGGGTCACGATCGTCACCGATTTTATCGCTCATAGTGCCTCCTGAGTTCTTCAAGACGGCTTTGCGCATCCTGGGCGTTTAGCGTAACGAGCGGGCTATCAACCCCCTCAAGGCGGCGGCTGGCCTGGAAATTACTGTTTCGCTGCTGCTCCCAGAGACGGGATTTTTGCTTATCGGTGAGTTTTTTCACTTAACGCCTCCCTGAAGATGTCCGTGTGCCACAAGTATAAGCAGCAAAACGCGCTTTCGCAGGGAGGGGAGCGAAACACGGGCGAGAAGCGCCCGTGTCAAAGAAGGTTACGGCAGAACTTTTGCAGAGAGGATCACAACCGGTTTTGTCGGCACATTCTGGTACGGGCCAACGTCATGGGACTGCACCTGAGAAATCTTGTCAGCCACATCCATCCCTTTCACCACTTTACCGAAGACCGCGTAACCGAAGTCGCGCTGGCCGTGGTCGAGGAAGGCGTTATCCGCCACGTTGATAAAGAACTGGCTGGTGGCGCTGTCTTTATCTGCCGTACGCGCCATAGAGATGGTACCGCGGGTGTTGCGCAGGCCGTTATCCGCTTCATTTTTAATCGGTGCGTTAGGCTGCTTTTGCTGCATTTGCTCGTTAAAACCACCGCCCTGCACCATAAAGCCCGGGATCACACGGTGGAAAGTGGTGCCGTTATAGAAACCGTTATTCACGTAGTCGAGGAAGTTTTTCACAGAAACCGGAGCTTTCTGGCTATTCAGTTCCAGCTCAATATTCCCGGCGGAGGTGGTCAGCAGAACGTGAGGGTCTCCTTTGGCTGCCAGCGCAGCAGGGGAAACGGCAGAAAGAGCAAACACAGCTGCGACAGCCGCCAGCGTTGATTTGAGCATGAGAATTCCTTAACAAAGCGCAGTATAAAAAGCGAATGGCTTGATTCTAAAGAGCAGTATGAACGGAGACCAGCCTTTTACCTAATTTTACGAAATTGAAACAGTTGTAACCACGCAAACGATTGGTTATGACGCCCATTAATGTGATCTGAATCACATAAAAACCTGCAATAGCGATCGAATTTCTCTTAAAAGATATGAATGGATCACTTTAATGTCTAAAATCTGCCCGCTCTCAGCGCCCCTCGGGCGCTTTTCTTTTCCTGAACAGGCCAGACATGACTAACAGCAATCGTATCAAGCTCACATGGATCAGCTTCTTCTCCTACGCCCTGACCGGCGCGTTGGTGATCGTCACCGGGATGGTGATGGGTAATATCGCAGACTACTTCCAGCTGCCCGTTTCCAGCATGAGTAACACCTTTACCTTCCTCAACGCCGGGATCCTGATCTCCATTTTCCTGAATGCCTGGCTGATGGAAATTGTTCCACTGAAAACGCAGCTGCGTTTTGGTTTCGTGCTGATGGTCGCCGCGGTAGCGGGTTTAATGGTGAGCCACAGCATCGCCCTGTTCTCTGCCGCCATGTTTGTGCTGGGTCTGGTGAGCGGTATTACGATGTCCATCGGTACGTTCCTGATTACCCATATGTATGAAGGTCGTCAGCGTGGCGCACGTCTGCTGTTTACCGACTCCTTCTTCAGCATGGCGGGGATGATTTTCCCGATGGTAGCGGCCGTTCTGCTGGCACGCAGCATTGAGTGGTACTGGGTTTATGCCTGTATCGGTCTGGTCTACGTGGCAATCTTTATTCTGACCTTCGGCTGTGAATTCCCGGTTCTGGGCAAAAAAGCGCAATCCACGGACGAGCCGGTCGCGAAAGAGAAATGGGGTATCGGCGTACTGTTCCTCTCCGTTGCCGCACTGTGCTACATCCTCGGTCAGCTGGGCTTTATCTCCTGGGTACCGGAATACGCCAAAGGCCTGGGCATGAGTCTGAACGACGCGGGTAAACTGGTGAGCGATTTCTGGATGTCTTACATGTTCGGCATGTGGGCGTTTAGCTTCATCCTGCGCTTCTTCGACCTGCAGCGCATTCTGACTGTGCTGGCAGGCATGGCAACCGTGCTGATGTACTTGTTCATTAACGGTTCACCGGAGCATATGCCGTGGTTCATCCTGACCCTGGGCTTCTTCTCCAGTGCGATTTACACCTCTATCATTACGCTGGGCTCTCTGCAGACCAAAGTAGCGTCACCGAAACTGGTGAACTTCGTGCTGACCTGCGGCACCATCGGCACCATGTTGACCTTCGTGGTCACCGGCCCGATCGTCGCCCACAGCGGACCGCTGGCCGCGCTGCATACCGCTAACGGTTTGTACGCGGTGGTGTTTGTGATGTGCCTGGTTCTGGGCTTTGTGACCCGCCACCGTCAGCATAATACGGCAGCGGCGTCCCACTGATCCCCTACGCCCCTTTGCGCTCAGCGAAGGGGCTGTTTTTCGTGAAGATGTGCTCTTCCGCAACGTCGTCCATTTTGATCCACGTCTGCGCAAGCTGCGTCGTAGCAATCACTCGCCCCTCCCGAATCGACCAGCGCGCCGGCACCTGGCAGCGCACCGCTTCAAACCCGCTCTCCGCAGGCAGCACGATCAGGTTAGCCAGATTTCCCGTTTCGATACCGTAATCCGTCAGGCCAAAGGTTCGGGCGCTGTTGTGGGTTATCAGGTTCAAACCGTTGTCAATTTGAGAATACCCCATCATCTGACACACATGCAGCCCCATATGCAGTACCTGCAGCATATTGCCGGTGCCAAGCGGGTACCACGGGTCGAAGACATCATCATGCCCGAAACAGACGTTGATCCCCGCCTCCAGCAGCTCCTTCACTCGGGTAATCCCGCGTCGTTTGGGATAATCGTCAAAGCGCCCCTGTAAATGGATATTCACCAGTGGATTGGCGACAAAGTTGATGCCTGACATCTTCAGCAGGCGGAAAAGCCGCGAGGTGTATGCCCCGTTATAGGAGTGCATCGCCGTGGTATGGCTGGCCGTGACCCGCGGGCCCATCCCGGATTCATAAGCCAGGGTGGCCACCGTTTCCAGAAATCGGGACTGCTCATCGTCAATTTCATCGCAGTGGATATCCAGCGGACGGTCATATTTCTTCGCCAGTTCAAAGGCAATGTGCAGCGATTGCACGCCATACTCGCGGGTGAATTCAAAATGCGGGATTGCCCCGACCACATCGGCACCCAGCTTCAACGCCTCCTCAAGGAGCGCCGCGCCGTCCGGGTAAGAAAGGATGCCTTCCTGCGGGAACGCCACGATTTGCAGCGTGATCCACGGCGCAACCTCCTGCTTCACCTCCAGCATGGCCTTCAGGGCGGTGAGCGTCGGGTCAGAGACGTCCACGTGGGTACGCACAAACTGAATACCGTTAGCTATTTGCCCTTTCAGCGTCTTCCAGGCGCGCGCTTTTACATCTTCATGGCTAAGCAGTGCCTTACGCTCCGCCCAGCGCTCAATGCCTTCAAACAGCGTACCGGACTGGTTCCAGCTCGGCTCGCCTGCCGTCTGGGTGGTATCAAGGTGGATATGCGGTTCTATAAACGGGGGGATGGCAAGGCCGCCACGCGCGTTTAAGATTCTTACGTTTTCGTCTTCGGTATCGCCCATCGGCGTTATGCCACCAAAACGACCCTGCTCAATGGCGATTTGCCACAGCCCTTCGCGACCCGGTAAGCGAACATTCTGAATAAGCCCAAGCGGTGTTGTAGACATGCCTTTCCCCTGAAAAACGCGGCTGAAATTTGGGAGTACGCATTTTTGACAACGCGCCCCTTAATTTGTACACAAAATCGGCGACCTCGAAAAGCCAGCGATTTCCACAACTTATAAAAATCCTGACAAATCAGTCATATACCACCTAAGGAGTAGGCGAAGGCGTATTTGATTTGCATCAATAAGTGCCCCTGCTGAATCGTTAAGGTAGGCAGTAATAGAAAAGAAATCGAGGCAAAAATGAGCAAAGTCAGACTCGCTATCATCGGTAACGGCATGGTCGGCCACCGCTTTATTGAGGATCTTCTCGATAAAGCCGATGCTAACCAGTTCGATATTACCGTGTTCTGTGAAGAACCCCGCAAGGCGTACGACCGTGTGCACTTGTCTTCCTACTTCTCCCATCATACCGCTGAAGAGCTCTCTCTGGTGCGCGATGGTTTCTACGAGAAGCATGGCGTGAAAGTGCTGGTGGGCGAACGCGCTATCACCATCAACCGTCAGGAAAAAGTGATCCACTCCAGCGCCGGACGTACGGTTTTTTACGACAAGCTGATCATGGCGACTGGCTCGTACCCGTGGATCCCGCCGATCAAAGGCTCGGAAACGCAGGATTGCTTCGTTTATCGTACCATCGAAGATCTCAATGCGATCGAATCATGTGCCCGCCGCAGTAAACGTGGCGCTGTGGTCGGGGGGGGGCTGCTGGGTCTGGAAGCCGCCGGTGCGCTGAAAAACCTCGGTGTTGAAACCCACGTCATCGAATTTGCCCCGATGCTGATGGCAGAGCAGCTTGACCACATGGGTGGTGACCAGCTGCGCCGTAAAATCGAAAGCATGGGCGTGAAGGTTCACACCAGCAAAAATACCAAAGAGATTGTGCAGGAAGGCACCGAAGCGCGGAAAACCATGCGCTTTGCCGATGGCAGCGAACTGGAAGTGGACTTTATCGTCTTCTCTACCGGTATTCGCCCGCGCGACAAGCTGGCCACCCAGTGTGGTCTGGCCGTCGCTCAGCGCGGCGGGATCATGATTAACGATACCTGCCAGACCTCCGACCCGGATATCTACGCCATCGGCGAATGCGCCAGCTGGAACAACCGCGTGTACGGTCTGGTCGCGCCTGGCTACAAAATGGCGCAGGTTGCCGTTGACCATATTCTCGGCAACCAGAACGCCTTCGAAGGGGCTGACCTGAGCGCCAAGCTGAAACTGCTGGGCGTAGACGTAGGCGGTATTGGCGATGCGCATGGCCGCACGCCGGGCGCACGCAGCTATGTTTACCTCGATGAAAGCAAAGAGGTGTACAAACGTCTTATCGTCAGTCAGGACAACAAAACCCTGCTCGGCGCGGTGCTGGTGGGCGATACCAGCGACTACGGTAACCTGCTTCAGTTGGTCTTGAACGCCATCGAACTGCCGGAAAACCCGGACGCGCTGATCCTTCCGGCGCATGCGTCCAGCGGTAAGCCGTCCATCGGCGTGGATAAACTGCCCGACAGCGCGCAGATTTGCTCCTGTTTCGATGTGACCAAAGGCATGCTGATTTCGGCCATCAATAAAGGCTGCCATACCGTCGCGGCCCTAAAGGCAGAAACCAAAGCCGGTACCGGCTGCGGTGGGTGTATCCCGTTGGTCACACAGGTTCTGAACGCAGAACTGGCGAAACAGGGTATCGAAGTCAACAATAACCTGTGCGAGCATTTCGCTTACTCTCGCCAGGAGCTGTACCACCTGATCCGCGTGGAAGGCATCAAATCCTTCGACGAACTGCTGGCGAAACACGGCCAGGGCTATGGCTGTGAAGTGTGTAAACCTACCGTGGGTTCCCTGCTGGCCTCCTGCTGGAACGAGTACGTTCTCAAACCAGAGCACACGCCGCTGCAGGATACCAACGATAACTTCCTGGCGAACATTCAGAAAGACGGGACTTACTCCGTCATCCCACGCTCCGCCGGTGGCGAAATCACCCCGGAAGGGCTGGTCGCCGTTGGCCGTATCGCGCGTGAATTTAACCTGTATACCAAAATCACCGGCTCTCAGCGTATCGGCCTGTTTGGTGCGCAGAAAGATGACCTGCCTGAAATCTGGCGTCAGCTGATTGACGCGGGATTCGAAACCGGCCACGCCTACGCGAAAGCGCTGCGTATGGCAAAAACCTGTGTGGGCAGTACCTGGTGCCGCTACGGCGTAGGCGACAGCGTCGGCTTCGGTGTGGAGCTGGAGAACCGCTACAAAGGCATCCGTACACCGCATAAAATGAAGTTTGGCGTCTCCGGCTGTACCCGCGAATGTGCGGAAGCGCAGGGTAAAGATGTGGGTATCATCGCCACCGAGAAAGGCTGGAACCTGTACGTCTGTGGTAATGGCGGCATGAAACCACGCCATGCAGACCTGCTGGCTGCAGACCTCGACCGCGATACGCTGATTCAGTATCTCGACCGCTTTATGATGTTCTACATCCGTACCGCCGATAAGCTGACCCGTACCGCGTCCTGGCTCGATAACTTGGAAGGCGGCATCGAGTACCTGAAATCGGTCATCATTGACGACAAACTGGGCCTGAACGACCATCTGGAAGCGGAAATGGCGCGCCTGCGCGAGGCGGTGATCTGCGAGTGGACTGAAACCGTCAACACCCCGGCGGCGCAGACTCGCTTCAGACACTTTATCAACAGCACCCAGCGCGACCCGAATGTGCAGGTTGTGGCAGAACGCGAGCAGCATCGTCCGGCGACACCTTATGAACGTATTCCGGTGACTCTGGTGGAGGAAAACGCATGAGCCAGTGGGTAAACATCTGCAACATTAACGACATTCTGCCTGCCACCGGGGTCTGTGCCCTGCTGGGTAACGAGCAGGTCGCGATATTCCGCCCTCGCCATGATGAACAGGTTTTTGCCATCAGCAATATCGACCCGTTCTTTGAGGCCAGCGTCCTGTCCCGGGGATTAATCGCAGAGCATCAGGGTGAACTCTGGGTTGCCAGCCCGTTGAAGAAACAGCGTTTTCGTTTACGCGACGGGTATTGCATGGAAGATAAGCATTATTCCGTGAAGCCCTACGATGTCCGCGTGAAGGACGGTAAGGTGCAGCTGAAAGGCTAATCTCTCGCCTTTTCAATATGAAAAGCTTATGACCCCTTATGGGTAACGGCAGGAAAAACCGTATGTTCTGTACGATTCCTGCTGTTATCCTGACCTCAATTTCTTACCCCCTCCTTGAATGCTGTGAGGTAATGTCGTGGACCACCTGCCGATTTTCTGTCAATTACGCCATCGCGACTGTCTGCTTGTAGGCGGCGGCGATGTGGCTGAACGCAAAGCGCGCTTGCTGTTAGAAGCAGGAGCCCGACTCACCGTTAACGCCCTGGCCTTCGCCCCGCAGTTTGAGGCCTGGGAAAAAGAAGGGATGCTCACGCTGGTGCAGGGGGGGTTTAATGAATCCCTGCTTGATACCTGCTGGCTGACCATAGCCGCCACGGATGACGATGAAGTGAATCAGCGCGTCAGCGACGCCTGTGAAGCGCGCCGCATCTTCTGTAACGTGGTGGATGCCCCGAAGGAAGCCAGCTTTATCATGCCGTCGATCATTGACCGTTCGCCGCTGATGATTGCGGTATCGTCCGGCGGCCGCTCTCCCGTCCTGGCCCGCCTGCTGCGGGAAAAACTGGAAGCCATCCTGCCGCAGCATCTTGGCCAGATTGCCCACTATGCCGGACAGCTGCGTTCACGGGTTAAGCAAACCTTCGCGACCGTGGGTGAACGCCGTCGCTTCTGGGAAAAATTCTTTGTGAATGACAGGCTGGCCCAGTCGCTGGCGAATCAGGATCATAAAGCGGTGGAAGAGACGACGGCGCAGTTGCTCTGCGAGCCGTTGGATCATCGTGGTGAAGTGGTGCTGGTGGGTGCCGGCCCGGGCGATGCCGGTTTGCTGACGCTGAAAGGGCTGCAGCAGATCCAGCAGGCGGATATTGTGGTTTATGACCGTCTGGTCTCCGATGAGATAATGAACCTGGTCCGCCGCGATGCTGACCGCGTATTTGTCGGTAAACGTGCCGGGTACCACTGTGTGCCGCAGGAGGAGATTAACCAGATCCTGCTGCGCGAAGCGCAAAAAGGAAAACGCGTGGTGCGCCTCAAGGGTGGCGATCCGTTTATCTTTGGTCGCGGCGGTGAAGAGCTGGAAACGTTGTGCAACGCGGGCATTCCGTTTTCCGTGGTGCCGGGCATCACGGCAGCTTCCGGCTGCTCAGCTTACTCGGGCATTCCGCTAACCCACCGTGACTATGCCCAGAGCGTACGCCTGGTGACGGGACACCTGAAAACCGGCAGTGAGCTGGACTGGCATAACCTGGCCGCCGAAAAACAGACGCTGGTGTTCTATATGGGGTTAAACCAGGCCGCGACCATTCAGGCCAAACTGCTTGAGCACGGCATGGAAGAGGATATGTCCGTCGCGCTGGTGGAAAACGGCACGTCCATTAAGCAGCGCGTGGTGAACGGCGTGCTGACACAGTTAGGTGAGCTGGCACAGCAGGTTGAAAGCCCGGCGCTGATTATTGTCGGACGCGTGGTGGAGCTGCGCGATAAACTGAACTGGTTCTCGAATCACTAACGCATATTCCCCCTTCCCGGAGTAGTCCTTATGCGGACTACTCCCCTCTTACCGCTCCCGATAACATACCGCCCGCGAAATGGAATTTTTTCATTTATTCCCTCACGTTAGATCCAATTTTCGTTTTTTCAGACAAGGAATGCGTATGTTTAAACTGGCAAAAACCGCCGTTCTGGTAGGCATGTTATCGACTCTGACCGCCTGCACCGGTCACGTTCAAAATACCAAAAATAATTGCAGCTATGATTACCTGCTGCACCCGGCAATTTCCATTTCGAAGATCATCGGTGGCTGCGGCCCGGCCGCACAGCAGTAAGCGTTTTTCAGGCGTAAAAAAACCGGGAATTTCCCGGTTTTTTGTCTGGCTCAGCGCGTTTTTTGTCGGGGAGCACTCATGCTTACCCGACAAAACAGGGTTATGGTTTACCCACAAACCCAATCGCCTGGTACACCGCCTTAAGGGTTTCAGACGCGCGGGCACTGGCTTTTTCCGCGCCCTCTTTCATCACTTTCTGCAGGAAAGCTTCGTCGTTACGGTAGCGGTGATAACGCTCCTGCAGCTCGGTCAGCATGCCGGAAACGGCATCCGCCACTTCCCCTTTCAGGTGACCATACATCTTGCCTTCGAAGTGTTGTTCCAGCTCAGGAATGCTCTGCCCCGTCACACCGGAGAGGATATCCAGCAGGTTGGAGACGCCCGCTTTGTTCTGCACGTCGTAACGCACAACAGGTGGCTCATCGGAGTCGGTCACCGCACGCTTGAGCTTTTTAACGACCGATTTCGGGTCTTCCAGCAGGCCGATAACGTTGTTGCGGTTATCGTCAGACTTGGACATCTTCTTGGTTGGCTCCAGCAGCGACATCACTCGTGCGCCGGATTTTGGAATGAACGGCTCAGGCACTTTGAACACGTCGCCATACAGCGCGTTAAAGCGCTGGGCGATATCGCGGCTCAGTTCCAGATGCTGTTTCTGATCTTCGCCAACCGGCACCTGGTTGGTCTGGTACAGCAGAATGTCTGCTGCCATCAGTACCGGGTAATCAAACAGACCGGCGTTGATGTTTTCTGAGTAGCGCGCGGATTTATCCTTGAACTGCGTCATGCGGCTCAGTTCGCCGAAGTAGGTGTAGCAGTTCAGCGCCCAGCCCAGCTGCGCATGCTCTGGAACGTGAGACTGAACGAAAATGGTGCTCTTCTCAGGATCAATTCCGCAGGCCAGATACAGCGCCAGGGTGTCCAGGGTGGCCTTACGCAGCTTCTCAGGATCCTGACGTGCAGTGATAGCATGCAGATCCACGATGCAGTAAATGCAATGGTAATCATCCTGCATGCTGACCCACTGACGTAACGCACCCATGTAGTTACCAATGGTCAATTCACCTGACGGCTGTGCGCCACTAAAAACGATGGGCTTAGTCATTATTCAATTCCTGATTATCACTGTGCGAAAGCCCGAGTGCGGGCAACAAATCTTTGAAGTGGTCGAACACGACGTCCGGCTCACTCAGCGTGATGGCCTCACCGTAGTTGTAGCCATAGGTTAATCCCACTGAAGGACAACCCGCCGCTCTGGCAGCCAGAATATCATTGCGGGAATCACCGACAAAGAGCAGCTCCGCGGGCGTTAAGGATAATTTTCCTGCCACCAGCAGTAACGGTTCCGGATGCGGCTTTTTGTTCTGCACATCATCACCGCCAACAATGACGGAAAAATACTTCGCGATATCCAGCGCTTCCAGCAGAGGGGCGACAAAAGGTGTCGGTTTGTTTGTCACCAGCCCCAGCGGAATGCCGTTGGCATGAAGCGCACTCAGCGTTTCTGCGACATCCGGGAACAGGAAACTGCCCTCTTCGACCGTCTCTTCATAGAAACGATTGAACAATTTACGCAGGATACGCAGCTGTTCTTCCTGCGGGATATCCGCATGATCCACGCTCGGTTTACCCTGTGCGGAACGCTGGGACACACGCTCCTGGCGGGCCCATGTCAACGCGCGCTCCATCAGGACATCGGCGCCATTGCCAATCCACGTGATGACACGCTCTTCGCCCGCAACGGGCAATTCAAGAGCATACAGCGCCTGGTCTACGGCGCTGGTTAAGCCCGGCGCGCTGTCGACCAGCGTGCCGTCGAGGTCAAATGCGATACCCCGGGTTGCCTGCAATTTATCCATGACTTACCTTCGCCAGTTCACGGCGCATTTCATCAATGACTTTTTTGTAATCCGGTTGGTCGAAAATCGCTGAACCTGCAACGAACATATCCGCGCCCGCTGCCGCAATTTCACCAATGTTATTCACTTTTACACCACCGTCGACTTCCAGACGAATGTCGTAACCTGACTCATCAATACGACGGCGCACTTCACGCAGTTTATCCAGCGTATGAGGGATAAACGACTGACCGCCAAAGCCCGGGTTAACGGACATCAGCAAAATGACATCCAGCTTATCCATCACATGGTCGAGATAGCTCAGCGGCGTAGCCGGGTTGAAAACCAGACCCGCTTTACAGCCATTCTCTTTGATGAGCTGCAGCGTGCGATCCACATGTTCAGACGCTTCAGGGTGGAAGGTGATGATACTGGCTCCCGCAGCGGCAAAATCAGGCACGATACGGTCAACAGGCTTCACCATCAGATGGACATCAATCGGCGCGGTAATACCGTAGTTACGCAGCGCTTTAAGCACCATCGGGCCAATGGTCAGATTAGGAACGTAGTGGTTATCCATAACGTCGAAATGGACGACATCCGCGCCCGCCGCGAGTGCTTTTGCAGTGTCTTCACCCAGGCGGGCAAAATCGGCCGACAGAATTGAGGGAGCAATCAAAAACTGTTTCATCCGCATCTCCTTGAAATGTGTTTACCGGCGGGCAAAACGGCTCAGGGGCGATAAAGCGCCAGGAGTTCGTCCACCTTTTTACGTGTGCCGCCGTTGCTGCTTATGCTACGCCGCACTTTGACCTGAAAATGCTTCGCGGCTTTGTACCATTCGCGCGTATCAGGGGTATCGTGATTCGAAATTAACACCGGAATTCTTTTGCTGACCAGCTTTTCCGCCATCTCCGCCAGACGGGCCTGCTCGGCCGGACTGAAGCTGTTGGTGTGATAAGCGGTGAAATTTGCCGTCGCAGACAGCGGTGCGTAAGGCGGGTCGCAATAGACCACCGAGTTTACGCCTGCCAGCTCCATGCACTCTTCATAGGAGAGGCAGTGGAATTCGGCATTCTGCGCTTTTTTAGCAAAGTGATACAACTCATCCTGTGGGAAATACGGACGCTTATAACGGCCAAACGGCACGTTAAATTCACCACGAAGATTATACCGGCACAGACCGTTGTAGCCGTGTCGATTGAGATAGAGGAACAACAGCGCCCGACGGAACGGATCCTGACTCTGATTAAATTCAGTGCGGAACTGGTAGTAAACGTCCGGATTATTGTGCTCGGGTGTAAACAGCTTCCGAGCCTCTTCCACGTACTCGTCGGTCTGCAGCTTGACGATGTTGTAGAGGCTGATGAGGTCGCTGTTGATATCCGCCAGGATATAACGAGAAAAATCGGTATTCAGGAATACCGATCCAGCGCCCACAAAGGGCTCGATAAGACACTCGCCTTTCGGCAGGTGCTTTTTAATATCATCGAGCAGGGGGTATTTCCCCCCTGCCCATTTCAGAAAAGCGCGATTTTTTTTCATGCTGACTAACTGATTACACCTTCTCCGGCTGTGGAGAAAGCTCCGACAGCATCCTGCGCTTTAAACATTACTTCAGATCAGCCTGAACCTGATGAATTGGCTTAGCCCATGGGTTTTTCGCCTGAACGTCGGCTGGCAGCGTTGCGACAGCACGTTTCGCTTCATCTTTTGAAGCATAAACGCCACTTACCAGCACGTACCACGGCTGACCATTACGGGTCGTCTGATAAACCACATAGTTTTTCAGATTTGTTTTCTTCGCCCAACCGTTGAGGTTGTCATAGTTAGACGAACTGCTCAGCTGCAGCGTGTAATTGCTGGACGGGGCTGACTTCAGCGAACCGACGTTACCTGCAGTCTTGCCTGCTGCGGCGCTGGTTGTTGCCGTCGCTGCAGGTGCAGTTGCAGTAGGTGCAGTGGCAGCCGGTGCCGTGGTGGTCGCCGTTGCTTTCGGTGCAGTCTGCGTAACCGGTGCTTTTGCCGGTTCGCTCACCGTGGCCGTTTCAGTACGTTTTGTCTGAGCCGGCGCTTTCACTTCAGGCGCTTTGACGACTGCCTGAGGTTTGGTTTCACGCTTAGGTTCAATCACAGCCTGCTTACGTTCAGGACGGGTCGCAGGTTGCGTCTGGCGCGGTTTGGTTTCGGTTGCAGCCGTCTGCGGCTGAGCGTTACCACCGCGGATTGGCGCAACGGTCGCAGGTTCAGTTGGCAGCGTAGAGTTAACCACGGCATTGTCCACCTGCGCCTGATTTTGCGGCTGCGTCAGGGCATTGTTCAGGTCGCCCTGAACTTCTACACGCTGCTGGCCTTCCGGCGTGGCAGGTGCCTGACCCTGTGCGGGGGTAGAAGAAACTGGCGGCAGAGAAACATCCTGCGGCTGTGTTGTATTTCCGGCAGTCTGCTCGGCGGAGGTGGTACCCGGCGCTGGCTGCGCACCATTCGCCTGATCGGTCGCATCGTTACCAGAGAGGCTGATGCTCTTCTCAGTGGATGCCGCTTGCTCACCGGAAGGGGTCGAAGGCGCTTTTAGCGCAGAACCAATACCGACAATCAGCAGCACGAGCACCAGAACGCCGAGTCCCATCATGATGTACTGGCGGGAGGCGGGTTTCTGCGCAGCGGCTTTTTTACGTTTACGTGGGCGACGCTCTACAGGCTCTTCGTCCATTGAATCTTCTTCGGACTCATAACCCTCTTCTTCTTCTCGCTCATCACGCGCGTTGCGGCTACGCGAAGGGCGACGATCGTCTGCATCCAGATCAACATCGTCAAAGTTGATCTGCGGCTCGTTATCACGTTCTGAAGATTGACGAGAACGACCAGTACGACGATCGCTGGGATCGGGTTTCAGCTCGTCTTCTGGTTTGAATTCATCCATTTAACACCCCACTCAAAGGCTTATGCCAACGACTTTGCATTTCGCCTGAAGCTAAACGACCACCTGTAACAGTGGCCTGACCTTTCTAGTTGTTACGCCTGCTGACAGTCAGCAATAGCGCCAAGAACCACATCATGCGGCACTCCGCCGCGTACTTCACTCTTCCCTATTGCAAGCGGGAGTACAAGACGCATCTCACCTGCCAATACTTTTTTATCGCGCATCATGTGGGGTAAATACGCTTGTGCCGACATCTCTTTCGGCCCGGTTACCGGCAAGCCCGCACGCCCAAGCAGCGTGATGATGCGTGCCGTCTCTTCCGGTTTAAACTG
The DNA here is from genome assembly GCF_003010695.1 of Enterobacter cloacae complex sp. FDA-CDC-AR_0132. Lineage (NCBI taxonomy): Bacteria > Pseudomonadati > Pseudomonadota > Gammaproteobacteria > Enterobacterales > Enterobacteriaceae > Enterobacter > Enterobacter cloacae complex sp. FDA-CDC-AR_0132. The sequence continues at coordinate 1,240,059 of NZ_CP027618.1, forward strand.
CCCCAGACGTTCAGAAGTGCGGGCAGCCATTACCATTCCGGCAGCGACTGCTTCACCGTGAAGCCAGTTACCGTAACCCATTTCGGCTTCAATCGCGTGACCAAACGTATGCCCAAGATTCAGTAAAGCACGTAAGCCCGTTTCACGCTCGTCTGCAGCGACAACTTCCGCTTTCAGCTCACAACAACGACGAATGCAGTAAGCCAGTGTCGCCTCATCCAGGCGCAGCAACGCATCCATATTCTCTTCCAGCCAGTCAAAGAACTCGCCATCCAGAATAATGCCGTATTTGATCACTTCAGCCAGGCCAGAAGCCAGCTCGCGTTTCGGTAGGGTTTTCAGACAGTCGAGATCCACCACCACCGATGCCGGCTGGTAGAACGCGCCAATCATATTTTTACCGAGCGGATGGTTAACGGCCGTTTTGCCGCCGACAGAAGAGTCGACCTGAGACAGTAACGTGGTAGGGATTTGAATAAAACGCACACCACGTTGATAACTTGCAGCCGCAAAGCCCGTCAGATCGCCCACAACACCGCCGCCCAGGGCAAGCAGTGTTGTATCGCGACCATGCGGTTTTTGCAGCAATGCGGTAAAGACGGTATCCAGTACCGCCAGGCTTTTATACTGCTCGCCATCGGGCAGAATCACACTGTCGACTTTAACGCCCGCCTGTTCAAGCAGGTGGCGAACGCGGTCGAGATAAAGCGGAGCCAGCGTCTCATTGGTGACCAGCATCGCCTGATCACCCGCTTTCAGTGGTAAAAAGGAAGCTGGGTCGTTAAACAAACCAGCCGCGATGGTGATTGGGTAACTACGTTCCCCGAGAGTAACTGTAATCCTCTCCATGACGCGACATCCACCTTTAATGCTTTTACCCGCAGGCGATTATATATAAAGCCAGAATCAGTTGCTTTCCAGCATATGAATAATCTGGTTTGCAACCACTTTAGCGCTCTGATCGTCAGTACGAATGGTCACATCAGCAATCTCTTCGTACAGCGGATTGCGTTCATCGGCCAACGCTTCCAGAACTTCGCGTGGTGGCGTTTCAACCTGCAGCAGCGGGCGCTTTTTATCGCGCTGCGTACGTGCCAGCTGTTTTTCGATGGTCGTCTCGAGATAGACCACTACGCCACGGGCGGAGAGACGGTTGCGGGTTTCGCGAGATTTGACAGAGCCACCGCCTGTTGCCAGAACAATGCCCTGCTTTTCCGTGAGTTCGTTGATCACTTTTTCTTCTCGGTCACGGAAACCTTCTTCGCCTTCTACGTCGAAAACCCAGCCCACATCAGCTCCGGTTCGTTTCTCAATCTCTTGATCAGAATCGTAAAATTCCATATTGAGTTGTTGAGCTAACTGACGCCCAATAGTGCTTTTGCCGGCACCCATAGGCCCAACCAGAAAGATATTGCGTTTCTCTGCCATTTTATCGGTACTACTAAGACTATTCGTTAATGGTAATCCCCGCTTCGCAGACACCCGGCGTAGCAGGACATGAACTGAAACCTCATATGCAATAGAGCGAGAGTCAGACTAAAAATTATCTCAATACTCCGGCTTGTTTGGCAACTGATTAAATCACCGCACCAGACGCATAAGGCAATAAGACGTAAGTCCAACTCAAATCGGTACTCCTTGTATGCTAATTCATGCCCCACGTCAAACATCTGCAACAATCTGAATGCAAAATCATTGGGAGGATCGTGACTCTTCAGCGAATACCGACCAGTCGTGGTGTAATAAACACCACTAACTCCCGTCGTTCATTGTCCTTTCCGTCATGGCGAAAAAGCTGTCCAAGCCACGGGATGTTGCCCAGCCCGGGCACGCGATCGCTTCCGGTTTTATTCTTTTGCGAAAAAATTCCGCCCAGCGCCAGCGTTTCTCCACTTTTTACTTCCACCTGGGTTTCAATTTCTTGTTTATCGATAGCCAGCGTTTCACCATCAGCCTGCTGCAGCACCTGTCCTGGCATATTTTCACTGATGTGCAGCTTCAGGCGTACGCGACCGCCGGGCAGCACCACCGGCGTCACCTCCATGCCTAACACCGCCTCTTTAAATTCCACGGAGGTCGCCCCGCTGTCACCGCTGGAGACCTGATATGGGATCTCACTGCCCTGCTTAATACTGGCCGGTTGCATATGCGAGGCCAGCAGTCGTGGGCTGGCGATGATATCGACCTGCTGCTTTTGCTCCAGCGCCGACAACTCCAGATCCAGCAGCCTGCCGTTAATCCGCCCAATGTTAAAACCCACATGGGTGGTGGCGTTTGCCACGGACAGATCGCTGCCAAGCGTTGTGAGTTGCCCGACCTTGCCCGCCTCCGTTGCGTCGGCGAGATTCCACTTCACCCCCAGCTCACGCAGGCTTTTTTCATTGATGGTCACGATATGCGCCGCCAGTTCCACCTGCTCGACAGGGATATCCATTTGTGTCGCCCAGTGCTGCAGCGTATCAAGCACCGCCTGGTTATCCCGTATCAGCAGACGGTTGGTGCGCTTGTCGACAGACAAACTCCCTTTTGGACTGAGCAGTTTTTCCGCCGCTTTTTGCAGCTCCCCGGCGTCAGCGTAAGAAAAAGGTATGCTGTGCGAGACCAGCGGCGCATCAAGCTGTCGGCGTGTCCGCTCCTGCTCTTTGCGTTCCAGCTGTTCACGCTGCCAGGCTGCGGTGTGAACATAAAAAATGCCCCCTTCTTCATGCAGAACAAGCCCGGCGCTGGTGACGACCGTCTGTAGCGCCTGTCGCCAGGGGACGCGTGTCAGATTGAGCGACAGCGTGCCGCTGACATCTGGCGATACCACCAGATTACGGTTCTCCTGCGCGACCAGCGCCTGTAGCACCTGCACCACCGGTACCTCATCCACCACCAGCGTGACCGGCTTTGGCGCGGCGGCCCACAGCGGATGACTGAACGCCAGCAGCCACAGCGTTATCCTTATGTTCATTCTTTTTCGTTCCTTCTCGTTGCCACGTCCATTGTCTGGGTTCACATGCATCCCCCACATCGACGACCAGTTCCCTTTCATTGAGGGCCGTTACCCGCCAGCCCACCGGGAGATGCTGTTGCGGTGTCAGGCGATGCCAGCGCTTTTGCCCGTCCTGTAAAATGCCGGTGTCCTGCGTGCCGCCCACCATCCCGTGGTAATGCCACTGCGCCAGTTGCCCTACCGCACAAGGGTCATCCGGCGGGCGAAAAGGATCCCGCATCCCGGTCACTAACAGGGCGCAACACACCAGCAGGCAACGCGCGCTATTTCGCATGCGGCTCCTCCAGCTCCACCCGCAGGCGTAATGCCGAACCCTGTGCAGAGAGAGCAAAGGCGGCAACCTGAACATCCCACTGCGCCAGCCGGGTGAAAACAGTCGGGATGGCCTGCCATTCAGCATCCAGCGTCAGTTCCCCTCCGTTTTGCAACGGCTTCCAGTGAACCAGTCTTGTACCCGCCCCCTGAAACTCGAGTGGCGAAAAAGGCGTCTTTACCATGGCTTCACGGGGGGCGTGACGCTGCGGCACCTGACTGGCGGCGGGCCATAGCGAGACATTAGCCTGTGCGGCCTCGCTGACCTGCCGCTGAAGTTCAGCCACCTGCTTTGCAACCGGTCGAAGCACCATGCCCCATGTCGTACTCCCCAGAAAGAGAACGCTCAGACACCAGCACAGCACCCGCCATCGGGGGCTGCTTTCGCACCAGCGTTCGAACAAGGTTTCCACGCATTAGCCCTCGCTTCGCAGATGAAAGGTGAACATCCAGCGCCCCTGGTCGTCCTGCTGTAATTCCCCCGTCTGCCCCGGGGTAAACCCCGCCATTTTTCCGAGCCCATCCCGCAGAGCAGAGAGCGCGGGGAGTGTTGCGGCATATCCGGTTAACATCAGTGAAGGGGGCTGATAGCGCAGTTCGGTCAGCCAGACCTGGGATGGCATCATCCCGGCAAAGGACTCCAGCACCGGCTGCCAGGCGCGTCGTTGAGGCGCGGGTGTCGGCGTCTCCGTGCCTGACCTTGTACGAGACACCAGCACCTGCTGCACGGACTGCATGCCCGCCAGTTGAATATGCAGCGCACGCGACATCACGAGAGGGTTCATCCGCAGGCTGAAAACCCCCATCAGTATCAGCAGCCACGTAGCGACAAACAGTACGCCCCAGAATCGCAGGCAGCGCACGCGTCGCTGCCGCCGCCACGGCAGAAAGTTCGTCATGCTCATTCCGGCACCTCACTCATGGCCAGCGCCAGCGCGACGGTATAATCAGCGCCGCACGCCGGCAGAGGAGCATGGCAACGAACCAGGGCGTCCCAGGGGTCTCGCTGGCTATCAAAGAGGGCAATGTCCTCCGGCGTGAGGGCCAGCAGTGCCGCGAGATCGGCCACGTTTTCCGCTTCCGTGGTAAAACGCCGTCCCCACTGATGGCGCATCGCCCACAGCCACTGATGCCCATCCCGCCAGGCGACACACTGCGCCGGCGCTACCGCAGGGAGAAGGTTCGCCAGCGCACTGGCATCCGGGGTGATCGTCACGAGCCGTAAACGCAACATCTTTGCCAGCGTCAGCAGGGGGTGAATCTCGTTGTTTTGTGCAGCGGTGACATGGAATGTATTGCTGAACGTATCCTGCGCATAATCAAAACAGAGCGTGTCAGCAGCCATCTCCAGTTCACGCGCGAGCGTCGCCCCCAGCCATGAGAGCTGTTCGCTGTCGCGCAGCGCCACGCCCGGACGGGGAAGCGATCGTTGCAACGTGCGTGCCGCCGGAAATGAGAGAAACACCCGGTGGGAGTGGGGCAACGTTTTCCGCCAGTCGCGCAGGGCGTCAACCAATTGTTCAGGCTGGCAAATTTTGCCATCCCGGATAATCCCGTCGGCCAGAGTGATAGCCCACCAGCGGCACAAACGCCAGCCCGACCGCTCCCGGGCCAGCGCCACTATCTGCACCCTATCCTGTTGAATATGAACGCCTGTTTGCCATGTTTTAAAAGCCATGCTTCACGATCTCCTTATCGCCCGTCAGGTGACGGCTATATCAATGAATCAGGCTTGCCTTTATACTACCGCGCGATTGTTTAGAAACTGCCCAAGTGAAACCAAATGGGAAATCTCCGGTGAAGTTCGTAAAGTATTTATTAATCCTTGCAGTCTGTTGCATTCTGCTGGGAGCAGGCTCGATTTATGGTTTGTACAAATATATTGAGCCGCAGCTGCCTGATGTCGCTACGCTTCGCGATGTGCGACTCCAGATCCCGATGCAGGTCTACAGCGCCGATGGCGAGTTAATGGCGCAGTACGGCGAAAAGCGTCGTATCCCGCTGACCTTAAATCAAATTCCACCCGTAATGGTCAAAGCCTTTATCGCTACCGAGGACAGCCGTTTTTACGAGCACCACGGTGTCGATCCGGTGGGGATTTTCCGTGCTGCAAGTATTGCGCTGTTCTCCGGTCATGCCTCTCAGGGGGCAAGTACCATTACACAGCAGCTGGCGCGTAACTTCTTCCTTAGCCCAGAAAAGACCCTGACCCGTAAGATCAAAGAGGTGTTCCTTGCGATCCGTATTGAGCAGTTGTTGAGCAAAGACGAGATCCTTGAGCTGTACCTCAATAAAATCTACCTCGGCTACCGCGCCTACGGTGTTGGTGCGGCCGCGCAGGTGTACTTTGGTAAACCTGTCGAGCAGCTGACGTTAAGCGAAATGGCGACCATTGCTGGTCTGCCTAAAGCGCCATCGACCTTCAACCCGCTCTACTCGCTTGAACGCGCTACGGCGCGTCGTAACGTCGTCCTGTCACGTATGCTGAGCGAAGGCTATATCAGCCAGAGCGAGTACGAACAGGCGCGCAACGATGTCATCGATGCCAACTACCATGCGCCGGAGATTGCCTTCTCTGCCCCTTATCTCACCGAAATGGTGCGTCAGGAGATGGTGAGCCGCTACGGCGATAAAGCCTACGAAGATGGCTACCGCGTTTACACCACCGTGACCCGCAACGTTCAGCAGGCGGCTCAGGAAGCGGTGCGTAACAACGTGATGGATTACGACATGCGCCACGGTTATCGCGGCCCGTCAAATGTGCTGTGGAAAGTCGGCGAAAGCGCCTGGGACAGCAAAAAAATCACCAGTACGCTGAAAGCGCTGCCCACCTATGGCCCGCTCCTTCCCGCCGTGGTGACTCAGGCCGATCCGCAGGAAGCGGTGGCAACGCTGGCGGATGGAACGTCTGTCTCCCTGCGTATGGACGGGATCCGTTGGGCTCGCCCGTACCGCTCAGACACCCTGCAAGGCCCGACACCGCGTAAAGTGACGGATGTCGTCCAGACCGGACAGCAAATCTGGGTACGCAAGGTGGCCGACAGCTGGTGGCTGGCGCAGGTGCCAGACGTTAACTCGGCCCTGGTGTCCATCAATCCGCAGAATGGTGCCGTGCTGGCCCTGGTCGGTGGGTTCGATTTCAACCAGAGCAAATTTAACCGCGCCACCCAGGCGTTGCGTCAGGTTGGCTCTAACATCAAGCCGTTCCTCTACACCGCAGCCATGGATAAGGGACTGACTCTCGCCAGTATCCTGAACGACGTGCCTATCTCCCGCTGGGATGCCGGTGCCGGTTCTGACTGGCAGCCGAAGAACTCACCGGCGGAATATTCAGGCCCTATTCGTCTTCGTCAGGGTCTTGGGCAGTCGAAAAACGTGGTGATGGTGCGCGCAATGCGTGCGATGGGTGTCGACTATGCCGCGGAATATCTGCAACGCTTCGGTTTCCCGGCTCAGAACATCGTGCGCACCGAATCGCTGGCGTTAGGCTCTGCATCCTTTACGCCGCTTCAGGTGGCGCGGGGGTACTCGGTGATGGCTAACGGCGGCTTCCTGATTGACCCGTACTTCATCAGTAAAATCGAGAACGACCAGGGTGGCGTGCTGTTTGAAGCGAAGCCGAAAATTGCCTGCCCTGACTGCGATATTCCGGTCATTTACGGCAATACGCCAAAATCTGAGGTGATTGAAAACAAAGACATGGAAGACGTTGCCGTGTCTCAGGAGCAGACGAACCCTGTGTTGCCGCAGCCGCAGCTGGAACAGGCTAACCAGTCGCTGGTGGCGCAGAGCGGGGCGCAGGAGTATGCACCGCATGTCATCAACACGCCGCTGTCGTTCCTGATAAAGAGCGCGCTGAACACCAACATCTTCGGCGAACCTGGCTGGCAAGGGACCGGCTGGCGCGCAGGACGTGATTTACAGCGCCATGATATCGGCGGTAAAACGGGGACAACAAACAGCTCGAAAGATGCGTGGTTCTCCGGTTACGGCCCGGGCGTGGTGACGTCAGTCTGGATCGGTTTTGATGATCATCGCCGTGATTTAGGCCGCACCACGGCTTCAGGCGCGATTAAAGATCAGATTTCTGGCTACGAAGGCGGCGCGAAGAGTGCGCAACCGGCCTGGGATGCCTATATGAAATCCGTGCTGGAAGGCGTTCCGGAGCAACCGCTGACGCCACCACCGGGCGTGGTTACCGTCAATATCGACCGCAGCACCGGGCAGCTCGCCAATGGCGGCAATAGCCGTGCAGAGTATTTCATCGAGGGCACGCAGCCGACCACACAGGCGGTGCATGAGGTGGGTACAGAAATCATTGATAACGGCGAAACGCACGAGTTGTTCTAACGGGCAACGTAAAAACGGCAACCTCAGGTTGCCGTTTTTTTTGTTCTCTCACACGTTGCGGACATCAGGCTGCTATAAACGCCCCTGCCCCTTCAGCCATTCGCGTACCAGGAACAGCGCGCTCACGTTGCGGGCCTCGTTAAAGTCAGGGTCTTCGAGCAGGTCCATCATATGGGCCAGCGGCCAGCGAACCTGTGGCAGTGGCTCCGGCTCGTCCCCTTCCAGCGATTCTGGATAGAGATCCTCAGCAACCACAATGTTCATTTTGCTGGAAAAATAGGAGGGTGCCATGCTCAGTTTTTTCAGAAACGTCAGTTCGTTCGCGCCAAAACCGACCTCTTCTTTCAGCTCGCGATTGGCCGCCTCAAAGACCGTTTCACCCGGATCGATGAGCCCTTTCGAGAACCCAAGTTCGTAAGATTCGGTTCCCACGGCATACTCGCGGATTAAGATCAGATGGTCGTCGACGACAGGAACAATCATCACCGCTTCGCGCGAAGAAGGGCGCATACGTTCGTAAACGCGACGCACACCGTTGCTGAACTCCAGATCCACACTTTCGACATTAAACAGGCGCGATTTTGCGACTGTTTCAACATTCAGAATGGTGGGTTTTTGTAGTGGTTTGCTCATCGTGATGGGGTCTTAGCAGTGGGAACTGGCTTTATTGTGCGATACGCCGCACGGTTTCGGCAATGTCAATTGTTCTGTATTTACATTTACGCAACGTAACAGGAATCAATCCTCAATTCAAAACAAATGTCAAGAGGTTGAAATGTTTCCAGGAATTTGCTGATATCGCGCCATAACAGGCTTTGCTATCATCATCGGTCACTGGGATGCGCTTCAGAATGCTCAAGTTCGACTCCATACTTGCCGATAGCCAACCACAGACTCTCATTCAATGTTAAAGGTGCTACTGACTACACCTGTAAGAAGATAAGTAAGATGGGGAAAGCATGAGCACCATTTTGATTGTTCTCGCTGCTATGCTGGCCGGCGCATTGGTTGCAGGGTGGGTATACAGGCGTCGCGTAAGGCGTCGTTACCGGCTGCCCTTTTTAAACGCCTTTGCCGGTGCGACGACGCGTAAACTGACGCAAGAAGAGCGCGATGCAGTAGAAAACTATCTCGAAACACTGAACCGTTCTCAGTTAACACCTGGGCCGACGGGGGCAACTGCTGCGCCGGTGGCGCTCAAGTTAAATGCGCAAAGTGACACAGTGCTCAGTGTGACGCGCTCCATCACCCGCTATGGCATCACCACAGACGATCCCAATAAATGGCGCTATTACCTGGATTCGGTTGAAGTGCATCTGCCCCCGTCCTGGGAGCAGTACATTAATGACGAAAACAGCGTAGAGCTGATCCATACCGATTCGTTGCCGCTGGTTATCTCACTCAACGGCCATACGTTGAATGAATATCTTCAGGAAGCCCCGCGTTTTGCGCTGGAACGCGCAAGCTCAACGCAGGCCTCCATTCGTGGCGAAGAGACAGAGCAGATCGAGCTGCTGAACATTCGCCAGGAGACGCATGAAGAGTACGCCCTGAGCCGCCCTGACGGCATTCGCGAAGCGATTCTGATCGTGGCCGCGTTCCTGCTCTTTTTCATCTGCCTGCTGACGCCGGATGTGTTTGTTCCCTGGCTGGCTGGCGGTGCGGTGCTGTTGCTGGCAGCCGGGCTGTGGGGGCTCTTTGCTCCGCCGGCAAAAACCTCGCTACGTGAGATCCACTGCCTGCGCGGTACCCCTAAGCGCTGGGGTCTGTTCGGTGAGAGTGACCAGGAGCACCTCAATAATATCTCGCTCGGTATTATCGATCTTATCTACCCGCGCCACTGGCAGCCGTGGATTGCCCAGGATTTAGGGCAGAAAACCGATATCGATATCTACCTTGACCGCCATGTGGTGCGCCAGGGGCGCTTTTTATCCCTGCATGATGAAGTAAAAAATTTCCCGCTTCAGCACTGGTTACGCAGTGCGGTTATTGCCGGGGGGGCAGCGCTGGTCTTTATCATGCTTCTGCTGTTTGTCCCGCTGGATATGCCCATTAAATTTACCCTGTCATGGATAAAAGGGGCGCAAACCATTGAGGCAACCAGCGTCAACCAACTGGACGAGGCTGGCGTGCGGGTCGGTGATACGCTGCGCCTGAAGGGCACCGGGATGTGTAACATTCATACGCCTGGCGCATGGAATACGCGTCAGAGCTCGCCGTTCATGCCGTTCGATTGCTCGCAAATTATCTGGAATGACGCGCCGCCGCTGCCGCTGCCTGAATCTGAGGTTGTTAATAAAGCCACGTCGCTTACCCAGACGGTCAACCGCCAGCTGCACCCGAAACCCGATGACGACTCACGCGTGAGCCCTGCCCTGCGCTCGGCCATTCAGAAATCGGGGATGGTGCTTCTGGACGACTTTGGTGACATCGTTCTGAAAACGCAGGATTTGTGTTCCGCTCAGGACGAATGCGTACGTCTCAAAAACGCCCTTGTGAACCTGGGTAACAGTAAAGACTGGGATTCGCTGGTGAAACGCGCGGAAGCGGGCCGGCTGGATGGCGTTAACGTGCTGCTGCGTCCGGTCAGCGCCGAGTCGCTGGATAATCTGGTCGCCACGTCAACCGCACCCTTCGTGATGCGCGAAACCACCCGCGCGGCGCAGGCGCTGAACAGCCCGGCACCGGGCGGCTTTGTGATCGTCAGTGATGAAGGGAGCGACCTGGTCGATCAGCCTTACCCGCAGGTCGCACTTTATGACTACCCGGCTCAGGAACAATGGGGCCAGTTCCAGCGCCTGGCGCAGATGCTGATGCAGACGCCGTTTAGCGCTGAAGGGATTGTGACGAGTATCTTTACCGATGCCAACGGCACGCGCCACATCGGCCTGCACCGCATGCCGGACAGCGCTGGCCTGTGGCGCTACATTGGCACCTCGCTGCTGATGATTGCGATGCTGGTATGCATTTGCTGGAACGGTTTTATGGCGCTGCGTCGCTATCAGCGCTCACGCACCAGGCTTGCCGACATCCAGCAGTATTACGAAAATTGCCTTAACCCTAAGCTGATCCCCTCCTCTGAGAGCCTGATCTGATAACGTCGATGCGCGACAAGATGTGCTACCCTGTCGCGCACGTTTCTTCAGGCTGGAGTTCCCCCTTATGCATCTTGATATCGCCTGGCAGGAGGTTGATACCGTTCTGCTGGATATGGACGGCACGCTGCTCGATCTCGCCTTTGATAACTATTTCTGGCAAAAGCTGGTTCCGGAAACCTATGGTGAACAGCAGGGGATCTCCCCGGCAGAAGCGCAGGAATTCATTCGTTCGCAATATAGCGCGGTGCAGCATACGCTAAACTGGTACTGTCTTGACTACTGGAGCGAGCGCCTCGGTTTGGATATTTGTGCCATGACCACCGCCCAGGGCCCGCGCGCCGTACTGCGTGAGGATACCGTGCCTTTTCTGGATGCGCTGAAAGCGAGCGGCAAGCGCCGTATCTTGCTGACCAACGCCCATCCTCACAATCTGGCCGTGAAGCTGGAGCATACGGGTCTTGCTTCGCACCTTGATTTATTACTTTCCACCCACACATTTGGTTATCCGAAAGAGGATCAGCGGTTGTGGCATGCGGTGGCGGAAGAGACCGGTTTGCAGCCGGAACGCACGCTGTTTATTGATGACAGCGAGCCTATTCTGGATTCCGCGGCCAGGTTTGGCATTCGCTATTGTCTGGGCGTTACCAACCCTGACTCTGGCCTGGCTGAAAAAAGCTATCTGCGTCATCCGGGGCTGAACGACTATCGCCAGATGATCCCCTCACTGACCGTGAAGGAGAGGCCATGAAAGAAAAACCCTCTGAAGGGGTAAGACTGGATAAATGGCTGTGGGCGGCCCGTTTTTATAAAACGCGCGCCCTTGCCCGCGACATGATCGACGGCGGTAAAGTGCATTACAACGGCCAGCGCAGCAAACCGAGCAAGCTGGTCGAACTGAATGCCACCTTAACGCTGCGTCAGGGCAACGATGAACGTACCGTGGTGATTAAAGCCATTACTGAACAACGACGGCCCGCAACCGAAGCCGTACTGCTGTATGAAGAGACGGCTGAGAGCATTGAAAAACGCGAGAAGACCGCGCTGGCGCGCAAAATGAATGCGCTGACAATGCCCCACCCGGACCGGCGTCCGGATAAAAAAGAGCGCCGCGATCTGATGAAATTTAAACACGGTGAGACCGAGTAACCCTCACCTGCACGAGAGACTATTATGGCCCAACACGACCAATTACACCGCTATCTGTTTGAACAATTCGCCGTGCGCGGCGAGCTGGTCACCGTATCCGAAACCTGGAAACAGATTCTGGAAAACCACAACTACCCGCTGCCGGTGAAAACCCTGTTGGGCGAACTGCTGGTTGCCACCAGCCTGCTGACTGCCACCCTGAAATTTGCCGGGGATATCACCGTGCAGTTGCAGGGTGATGGCCCTATGACCCTGGCGGTCATCAACGGTAATAACCAGCAGCAGATGCGCGGCGTGGCGCGCGTACAGGGCGATGTTCCTGAAAACGCGGACCTGAAAACGCTGGTGGGTAATGGCTATCTGGTCATCACCATCTCCCCGGAGGAAGGTGAGCGCTATCAGGGCGTGGTTGGCCTCGAAGGCGATACGCTGGCGGCCTGCCTGGAAGATTACTTCATGCGTTCTGAACAGCTGCCGACGCGTCTGTTCATCCGCACCGGTGAAGTAGACGGTCAGCCTGCTGCTGGCGGTATGCTGCTGCAGGTTCTGCCTGCGCAGGACGCGCAGACCAACGACTTCGAGCACCTCGCGACTCTGACGGAAACCGTCAAAGCAGAAGAGCTGTTCACCCTGTCGGCGACAGATGTCCTGTGGCGTCTTTATCACGAAGAAGAAGTGACGGTTTACGACCCACAGTCGGTGGAATTTAAGTGCACCTGTTCACGTGAACGCTGCGCTGGCGCGCTGAAGACGCTGCCGGATGAAGAGATCGACAGCATCATGGCGGAAGACGGCGAAATCGATATGCACTGTGACTACTGCGGTACGCACTACGTGTTCAATTCGATGGATATTGCTGAGATCCGCAACAACGCCTCCCCGGCGGATCCTCAGGTCCACTAAGCAAAGCCTGCCCTCACCTTGCCCTCTCCCTTTTGCGAGAGGGCAAAGTGCAAAAAAGCCCTCTCTGGCTGAATCGTTTTTAACACTGTAACTCTTACGTAATTTTCTTACGTGTATGCGATTACATTCACATTCCTTCCGATAAAATCACCAGCCATTAACCTTTTCGGAACATTTTCCCCAACCAAAAAGCGATTCCTGCGATAATCCGCCTGCCCTGTGACTGGAGTCGCAGCGTTTTCCGTTAGTAAGGGTTTTGTCCAGATGCGTAAATCTATGAGCCCCGTCGCGGTTAACAACCTCACAAAAACCCTACAATTTCAGACAGTACATATTGGCTAAGGAGCAGTGATATGCGTGTTACTGGTTTAACCCCGCAAGATCTCAAGGCTTATGGTATTCACGACGTCCAGGAAATCGTCTACAACCCCGATTACGATACGCTGTATCAGGAAGAGCTCAATCCAGCACTGGAAGGATACGAGCGAGGTGTGTTGACTAACCTTGGTGCTATCGCCGTCGATACCGGTATCTTTACCGGTCGTTCGCCGAAAGATAAATACATCGTCCGAGACGAGACCACCCGCGACACACTGTGGTGGGCTGATAAAGGCAAAGGGAAGAACGATAACAAACCGCTCTCTCCGGAAACCTGGCAGCATCTGAAAGGGCTCGTTACCCATCAACTTTCCGGCAAGCGTCTGTTTATCGTTGATGCTTTCTGCGGCGCTAACGCCGACACTCGCCTTTCCGTGCGGTTTATCACTGAAGTGGCCTGGCAGGCGCATTTCGTGAAAAACATGTTTATTCGTCCTGACGACAAAGAGCTGCAGGATTTCACCCCTGACTTCATCGTGATGAACGGGGCGAAATGCACGAACCCACAGTGGAAAGAGCAGGGTCTTAACTCCGAGAACTTCATCGCCTTCAACCTGACCGAGCGTATTCAGCTGATCGGCGGTACCTGGTACGGCGGCGAAATGAAGAAAGGGATGTTCTCGGTGATGAACTACCTGCTGCCGCTGCGCGGTATCGCCTCCATGCACTGTTCGGCAAACGTCGGTGAAAAAGGGGATGTGGCGGTGTTCTTCGGCCTGTCCGGCACCGGTAAAACCACCCTTTCTACCGATCCGAAACGTCGTCTGATTGGCGATGACGAGCACGGCTGGGATGATGACGGCGTGTTTAACTTCGAAGGGGGCTGCTACGCGAAGACCATTCGCCTGTCTGAAGAAGCGGAGCCAGATATCTTCCATGCCATCCGCCGCGATGCGCTGCTGGAAAACGTCACCGTGCGTGCCGATGGAACGATCGACTTCGACGATGCTTCGAAAACCGAAAACACCCGCGTGTCTTACCCTATCTACCACATCGACAACATCGTGAAGCCGGTGTCAAAAGCGGGCCACGCGACGAAGGTGATTTTCCTGACGGCAGATGCGTTCGGCGTGTTGCCTCCAGTGTCCCGCCTGACCGCCAGCCAGACGCAGTACCACTTCCTGTCTGGTTTTACCGCCAAACTGGCCGGTACCGAGCGCGGCGTGACGGAGCCAACGCCAACCTTCTCCGCCTGCTTCGGCGCAGCGTTCCTGTCGCTGCACCCGACGCAGTACGCGGAAGTGCTGGTCAAACGCATGCAGGCGTCCGGTGCGCAGGCGTACCTGGTGAATACCGGCTGGAACGGCACCGGCAAACGTATCTCCATCAAAGATACCCGCGCCATTATCGACGCCATTCTGGATGGTTCACTCGATAACGCCGAAACCTTCACGCTGCCGATGTTTGATCTGGCAATCCCGACGGCGCTGCCGGGCGTAGAAACCCGTATTCTCGACCCACGCAATACCTACGGTTCACCGGAGCAGTGGCGTGAGAAAGCAGAATCGCTGGCGAAACTGTTTATTGAGAACTTCGAGAAGTATACCGATACCCCGGCAGGTGAAGCGCTGGTGAGTGCGGGTCCGAAGCTGTAACAGCTGACACGACCTGCAAAAAAAAGGGTGGCTTTTGCCACCCTTTTTTAACTCTCTCTCACCTGCCCGCGCGTCACCGGCACCGGTAACCATGCGCGAATGCTTAAACCACCCCGCTCACTGGTCCCAATCTCCAGCAAGCCGTTATGGTTATCCACAATACGCTGCACAATTGCCAGGCCTAAGCCGGTTCCGCTGGTACTGCGCGCGCTATCGCCCCGCACAAACGGCTGGAACAGATGCTTACGCTGCTCTGGCTTAATGCCCGGACCGTCATCTTCTACCTGGAACCAGGCGCGGTTGAGCTCAGACCCGCTGCTGACTTTAATCCAGCCATTGCCATAACGGGCCGCGTTAACCACCATATTGGCCACCGCACGTTTAATGGAAAGCGGGTGCATCCGCACCTGAATTTCACCGGCCTGCAGGTCGGTATCGATTTCCCGCTCGTAGCCGCTTTCCGCCGCGACCACTTCACCGAGTACCGCATTCAGATCGGCCATCTCCATCGGCATCTCCTGCCCGGTACGCAGGTAGTCAATAAACTGCTCAATGATGGCGTTACACTCTTCGATGTCCTTGTTAATGGACTCCGCAAGATAACCATCCTCTTCGCCCATCATCTCCGTCGCCAGACGGATACGCGTGAGCGGCGTGCGCAGGTCATGACTCACGCCCGCCATCAGCAGCGTACGGTCGTCTGCCAGCTGCTTCACGCCGGCCGCCATATGGTTAAAGGCCCGCGTCACGGAACGCACTTCTGAGGCGCCGTACTCACGCAGTGGCGGGGGAATAATCCCTTTACCGACCTGCAGCGCAGCGTGCTCCAGGTCGACCAGCGGTCGGTTCTGTATACGAATAAACAGCCACGCGCCGCCTATCGCCAGCAGCATAATGGCAAGGGTGTAGCGGAACAGCGGTGAGAAGTCACCCTGGTGAATTTCGGTCAGCGGGACGCGCACCCAGATATTGGGTGACAGCCACGTTTTCAGCCAGACGACCGGCGAGCTTTTGTTGACCTCAACGCGCACTTCCGTCGGGCCACCTAACTGCTGCGCCATCTGCTGGCTGAGGAACTCATAATGCTGCGCCCAGCGCAGGCCAGCGTCTTCTGCCGCTTCGTTGGAGTAAAGCGAAATACCCAGCTCACGGTAAATTTCACGGCGAAACGCCGGGGGAACAACTAACTGCGTGCCGTCCTCCAGTTGCAGTTTATCGGTCATCAGCATACGCACTTCGTATGCCAGAACCTTATTGAACTGCTGGAGGCTCGGCAGGATCGCAAAGTTCAGCACCACCAGATAGGTTGTCACCAGGCTGACGAACAGCAGGGTGACAATCAGTAACAGCGTACGGGCAAATGAGCTTCGCGGAGAGAAGCGCATTCGCCTCATGCTTTAGCGCCGTCCGGGACAAACACGTAGCCCAGACCCCATACGGTCTGAATATAACGAGGATGCGCCGGATCTTCTTCCACCATGCGGCGCAGACGGGAGATCTGCACGTCAATGGAACGTTCCATTGCGGAGTATTCACGGCCGCGCGCCAGGTTCATCAGCTTGTCACGTGAAAGCGGCTCACGCGGGTGGCTGACCAGCGCTTTCAGCACCGCGAACTCACCGCTGGTGAGCGGCATAGGTTCATCTTCACGGAACATCTCACGGGTACCGAGATTCAGCTTGAACTTACCAAACGCAATCACCGCTTCTTCCTGCGACGGTGCGCCAGGCAGTTCGTTCGCCTGACGGCGCAGCACGGCGCGAATACGGGCCAGCAGTTCACGCGGGTTGAACGGTTTTGGAATGTAGTCGTCAGCACCGATTTCCAGACCAACGATGCGGTCAACCTCTTCCCCTTTCGCCGTCACCATGATGATCGGCATAGGGTTGCTCTGGCTACGCAGACGGCGGCAGATGGAAAGCCCGTCTTCACCAGGCAGCATCAGGTCGAGTACCATAAGATGGAATGATTCGCGGGTCAGCAGACGGTCCATCTGCTCAGCGTTGGCCACGCTACGAACCTGGAAGCCCTGCTCGGTCAGATAACGCTCAAGCAGCGCACGCAGGCGCATGTCGTCATCCACGACCAGAATTTTGTAGTTCTCTTGCATTGTGTGTACTCCCAAAGGTTCGGATAGTCTAATAACAGCGTATTCTAAAAAAGTGCACGTGTTCGACCAGCTAATTCTGGTATAAATTCTAGTCGAAATTGTTACAAAGCATATTTAACAGCAGCTTATCTGCACATTTCATCACATAAATCATTATTAACGTTGTCTGTTAGACTACGTGATACGTAATGTGCGCAAAGAATGCAATGATGTCGAGTCTTAAGGTCACCCCATGAAAACGCCCCTGATCACCCGCGAAGGGTATGAGAAACTCAAAAAAGAGATGGATTACCTGTGGCGCGAAGAGCGTCCTGAAGTGACCAAGAAAGTGACCTGGGCCGCAAGCCTGGGCGATCGCAGTGAAAATGCTGACTACCAGTACAACAAAAAACGGTTACGTGAAATCGACCGCCGGGTCCGCTATCTGACCAAATGCCTTGAGAACCTCAAAATAGTGGATTACTCCCCACAGCAGGAAGGCAAAGTGTTTTTCGGCGCGTGGGTCGAGATTGAGAACGACGATGGTGACACCCTGCGTTTTCGTATCGTCGGCTATGACGAAATTTTTGGTCGTAAGGATTACATCTCTATCGACTCACCAATGGCCCGTGCGCTGCTGAAAAAGGAAGTGGGCGATTTGGCCGTCGTGCAGACCCCTGGCGGCGAAGCCAGCTGGTACGTCAACGAAATTACGTACGTTAAATAGTCCGAGAGCGCCCTCCGCGGCTGGCATTTTGCCGTGTCAGCCCGTATAACTATCCCCTGATTTTTTCGACTCAACAGATGATAAAGCCATGATGAAAGATTCGCTCTGCCGCATTATTGCGGGTGAACTTCAGGCCAGAGCCGAACAGGTAGAAGCTGCCGTTCGCCTGCTTGATGAAGGGAACACCGTGCCGTTTATTGCACGTTATCGTAAGGAAGTCACCGGCGGTCTGGATGACACGCAGCTGCGTAACCTGGAGACCCGTCTCGGTTACCTGCGCGAACTGGAAGACCGTCGTCAGGCGATCCTCAAATCCATCGGCGAACAGGGAAAACTGACCAGCGATCTGGAAACCGCAATCAACGGCACCCTGAGCAAAACCGAACTCGAAGACCTTTATCTGCCGTATAAACCGAAGCGCCGCACCCGTGGACAGATTGCCATTGAGGCAGGCCTGGAGCCGCTGGCCGAACTGCTGTGGAACGAACCGTCCCACGACCCGGAAACCGAAGCCGCGAAGTTTATCGATGCCGATAAAGGGGTCGCAGACACCAAAGCCGCACTCGACGGCGCGCGCTACATTCTGATGGAGCGCTTCTCCGAAGATGCCGCCCTGCTCGCGAAAGTGCGTGACTATCTGTGGAAAAACGCCCACATCGTCTCTACCGTGGTCAGCGGGAAAGAGGAAGAAGGCGCCAAGTTCCGCGATTATTTCGATCATCACGAACCCATCTCTACCACCCCTTCACACCGCGCGCTGGCGATGTTCCGCGGCCGCAACGAAGGCGTGCTCCAGCTCTCCCTGAATGCCGACCCGCAGTTTGACGAGCCACCAAAAGAGAGCCACTGCGAGCAGATCATTATCGACCACCTCGGCCTGCGCCTGAACAACGCGCCGGCAGACAGCTGGCGCAAAGGCGTGGTGAGCTGGACGTGGCGCATCAAGGTGCTAATGCACCTCGAAACCGAACTGATGGGCACCGTGCGTGAACGCGCCGAAGACGAAGCAATCAACGTCTTCGCCCGTAACCTGCACGACCTGCTGATGGCCGCACCTGCCGGCCTGCGCGCCACCATGGGTCTCGATCCGGGTCTGCGTACCGGCGTAAAGGTGGCCGTGGTTGACGGTACCGGCAAGCTGGTGGCTACCGATACCATTTATCCGCATACCGGCCAGGCGGCGAAGGCTGCCGTCGTGGTTGCGGCGCTGTGCGAGAAATACAACGTGGAGCTGGTAGCCATCGGCAACGGTACGGCCTCCCGTGAAACCGAGCGTTTCTACCTCGACGTGCAGAAACAGTTCCCGAAAGTCACCGCACAGAAAGTGATTGTCAGCGAGGCGGGTGCTTCCGTTTATTCGGCGTCTGAACTGGCCGCCCTGGAGTTCCCGGACCTGGACGTTTCCCTGCGCGGTGCAGTTTCTATCGCCCGCCGTCTGCAGGATCCGCTGGCGGAGCTGGTTAAGATCGACCCGAAATCCATCGGCGTCGGCCAGTATCAGCATGACGTGAGCCAGACTCAGCTGGCCCGTAAGCTGGATGCGGTCGTGGAAGACTGCGTAAACGCCGTCGGCGTTGACCTGAACACGGCCTCTGTTCCCCTGCTGACCCGCGTGGCGGGCTTAACCCGCATGATGGCGCAAAACATCGTTGCCTGGCGTGATGAGAACGGCCAGTTCCAGAACCGCCAGCAGTTGCTGAAGGTGAGCCGTCTGGGGCCAAAAGCGTTTGAGCAGTGCGCGGGCTTCCTGCGCATCAACCACGGCGATAACCCGCTGGATGCCTCAACCGTTCACCCGGAAGCGTACCCGGTAGTGGAACGCATTCTGGCCGCAACCCAGCAGGCGCTGAAAGACCTGATGGGCGACAGCAGCGCGCTGCGTAACCTGAAGGCGGTCGATTTTACCGACGAGCAGTTCGGGGTGCCGACGGTCACGGACATCATCAAAGAGCTGGAAAAACCGGGCCGCGATCCGCGTCCTGAGTTTAAAACCGCGACCTTCGCCGACGGCGTTGAAACCATGAATGACCTGCTTCCAGGCATGGTACTCGAAGGGGCGGTCACTAACGTCACCAACTTTGGCGCGTTTGTCGATATCGGCGTGCACCAGGACGGTCTGGTCCACATCTCTTCCCTTGCCGATAAATTCGTTGAAGATCCGCATACCGTGGTCAAAGCGGGCGACATTGTGAAGGTGAAGGTGATGGAAGTGGATCTGCAGCGTAAGCGTATCGCCCTGACGATGCGTCTGGACGAGCAGCCAGGTGAAACCAACGCGCGCCGCGGCAGTAACGGCGGCGGTCGCGAGCAGCAGCGCCCGGCCGCAAAAGCGGCGAAGCCACGCGGACGTGACGCCCAGCCTGCGGGCAACAGCGCCATGATGGATGCACTGGCGGCAGCAATGGGTAAGAAACGCTAACCGCATAAAAAAGGCCCGGTGATACGTCACTCATCGGGCCGTTATCCCGCCGAAATTAATTGTAAAATATGAAACCGGTTGTATATCTATATTTCAACCATCAGTGATCACACTATTAACAAATAAGCCTTTCCTCTCCCTGCCGCAGAATCAGTAAATATTGAGCAAGGTCAAACAGGCCGTAAATTAATACCGCAAACAACATTCCGTCACAGTTTTATTATTGCTGATAAAAACTATTCTCATTATCATCCCATAGTAGATATTTTAACCTCTCGTGGAATCAGGCATTATGCAATTCACTCCAGACAGTGCATGGAAAATTACCGGTTTTACCCACGAAATTAGCCCGGCCTATCGACAAAAGCTGCTGTCGCTGGGCATGCTGCCCGGCTCGTCATTTCAGGTCGTGCGCGTCGCCCCGTTAGGTGATCCGGTGCATATCGAAACCCGACGCGTAAATCTGGTATTGCGTAAAAAAGATCTCGCATTAATAGAAGTCGAAGCCTTATCCCGATAACAAGCCAGCGGTTTCAGTGAGTCCAGAAAAATGAAAAAATTAACTATTGGCTTAATTGGCAATCCTAATTCCGGCAAGACAACGCTATTTAACCAGCTCACGGGTGCGCGCCAGCGCGTCGGTAACTGGGCTGGCGTAACGGTTGAACGTAAAGAAGGCCTGTTCTCAACAACAGATCACCAGGTCACGCTGGTTGACCTGCCCGGCACGTACTCCTTAACCACGATCTCCTCGCAAACTTCGCTCGATGAGCAGATTGCCTGCCACTATATTCTTAGCGGCGACGCGGATCTGCTCATCAACGTGGTTGATGCCTCAAACCTTGAGCGTAACCTCTACCTGACGCTGCAGCTGCTGGAGCTGGGCATTCCCTGCATCGTGGCGCTCAACATGCTCGACATTGCAGAGAAACAGAAACTGCGTATCGACGTCGATGCCCTCTCCGCACGGCTGGGGTGCCCGGTCGTTCCGCTGGTGTCGACGCGCGCCCGCGGTATTGATGCCCTGAAACTGGCTATCGATCGCCACGCGGGAAATCGTAACGTTGAGCTGGTGCACTACGCCCAGCCGCTCCTGCGCGAAGCGGATCTGCTGGCGCAAGAGATGGACAAAAGCATGCCCGCGAAACAGCGTCTGTGGCTCAGCCTGCAAATGCTGGAAGGGGATATCTACAGCCGCGCCTATGCTGGTCATGCGGCAGATAAACTGGACGTGGTCCTCGCCCGTCTGAGCGACGAGCTGGATGACCCGGCCCTGCATATCGCTGATGCTCGCTATCAGGCCATCGCCGCGATTTGCGACGTGGTCAGTAACGCCCTGACGGCGGAACCGAGCCGCTTCACCGCGGCCGTGGATAAAGTTGTGCTTAACCGCTTCCTCGGTTTGCCGGTCTTCTTGCTGGTGATGTACCTGATGTTCTTGCTCGCCATTAACATTGGTGGCGCACTCCAGCCGATTTTCGATGCCGGTTCCGTTGCTATCTTTGTTCATGGTATTCAGTGGGTGGGTTACACCCTGCATTTCCCGGAATGGCTGACTATCTTCCTTGCCCAGGGGATTGGCGGTGGTATCAACACCGTACTGCCTCTGGTGCCGCAAATCGGCATGATGTATCTGTTCCTCTCCTTCCTTGAGGATTCCGGTTACATGGCGCGCGCCGCCTTCGTCATGGATCGCCTGATGCAGGCGCTCGGTCTGCCGGGCAAATCCTTCGTGCCGCTGATCGTGGGCTTCGGCTGTAACGTGCCCTCGGTTATGGGTGCCCGTACGCTGGATGCGCCGCGTGAACGTCTGATGACCATTATGATGGCACCGTTTATGTCCTGCGGTGCGCGACTGGCTATCTTCGCGGTCTTTGCCGCGGCCTTCTTTGGGCAGCAGGGGGCGCTGGCGGTCTTCTCGCTGTACGTGCTGGGTATCGTCATGGCCATTCTCACGGGGCTGATGCTGAAACACACCATCATGCGCGGCGAAGCGTCGCCGTTCGTCATGGAACTGCCGGTCTACCACGTCCCCCATCTTAAAAGCCTGGTGATCCAGACCTGGCAGCGCCTGAAAGGCTTCGTCCTGCGTGCCGGTAAAGTGATTGTTATCGTGAGTATTTTCCTGAGCGCGCTGAACAGCTTCACCCTGAGCGGAGAGGCTGCGGATAACATCAACGACTCCGCCCTCGCCTCCGTCAGCCGCGTCATAACCCCGGTCTTCAAACCGATTGGTGTCCATGACGATAACTGGCAGGCGACCGTCGGTCTGTTCACCGGTGCGATGGCGAAAGAGGTGGTCGTCGGGACCCTGAATACGCTCTACACCGCGGAGAACATCCAGGAGCAAGCGTTCAATCCGGCAGAGTTTCATCTCGGTAACGAACTGCTGGGCGCCGTCGAAGAGACATGGCAGAGCCTGAAAGACACCTTTAGCCTGAGCGTGCTGGCGAACCCTATTGAGGCCAGTAAAGGTGACGGCGAAATGGCAACGGGTGCCATGGGCGTGATGAGCGAGAAATTTGGTAGCGCCTCTGCGGCCTACAGCTACCTCATCTTTGTTCTGCTCTATATTCCGTGCATCTCCGTCATGGGCGCGATTGCCCGCGAGTCCAGCCGTGGCTGGATGGGCTTCTCCATTCTGTGGGGGCTCAACATCGCGTACTCGCTGGCGACGCTCTTTTATCAGACCGTTAACTTTAGCCAGCACCCGCGTTATAGCCTGGTGTGCATCCTGGCGGTTGTGCTGTTTAACGTGCTCGTTCTCGGCCTGCTACGCCGGGCACGCAGCCGGGTTGATATCAACCTGCTGGCAAACCGCAAAACGGCTGCCACCTGCTGCAACAGCCCGGCGGGCGACTGTCATTAAGGGGTAAGCCATGGCATCGTTGATTCAGGTACGTGACCTGCTGGCGTTACAAGGGCGAATGGAGGCGAAACAGCTGAGCCTCACCCTGCATACCCCGCAGCCGATGATCGATGCCATGCTGGAAAGACTGGAAGCCATGGGAAAAGCGGTGCGTATTCAGGAAGAGGCGGAGGGCTGCCTGTCCGGCAGGTGTAAAAGCTGCCCGGAAGGAAAAGCCTGTCTCAGAGAGTGGTGGGCACTGCGCGCATAAAGCCGGGCATCGCTGCCCGGCATTAACGTATTACTTATAGACGTCCGCCGTTGCGCGTACGTTTTTGGTCTGTTTTTCGGCACTGGTGACGACGTAGTACTTCCCACCCAGCTCATCCGCTTTCTTAGACAGCTCTCTTTTAGCGTCCATCGGCGCGGTCGTGTCAGACGTAGAAATCTCACCAACTTTGGTCAGATTCATCCCGGCAACTTTATCTTTTTCCAGCTCTTGTGCCGCAAAGGCGCCAAATGAAAGTGACCCAATAACCAGAGAAGTGACGATACCTGTAACAAGTTTCATAGCCTGACTCTCCATAGGATTGTTGTTTTGATTATCGTAGGCAGAACAACCGCAACGACATCTGGAGTATGGTTGCGGTGTGAAACTTTTTCCAGGCTGGATAGAAAATAATCAGTCTAAACGTTGACTTAACGCAACGAGCGCTGAACAAAACTCCGCCGGATGAGAGATAAACGGCGCATGCGCGGCTTTATTTATCACCAGAGACTCACTTTGTGGCCAGAGTGAATCCAGTACTGGAACCACTTTGCGCGGCACCAGCCCGTCGAGGTAGCCGTAGATACGCAGGTGCGGCATCGCCAGCGCGGCCAGCGGCTCACGCAAATCGACGGTTTTGAGGATCTCAAGCCCCCCGTTAAGCACCTCAACGTCCGGCATCGGCAGGGAAAGCACGGTCTGCTTCAGCGCTCTGGCATCCTGACGCGCGGTGTCGGTTCCCATTGTCTGCAGGGCCAGGAAACGCTCAACGGTCCGCTGGAAGTCTTCGCTCAGCTGTTTCTGGAACCCGGCCAGCACATCCGGTTTTATGCCCGGCCAGTCGTCCTTTGCACTGAAGCACGGTGACGAGGCTACCGTGACCAGCGCACGCACGCGCTCGGGATGGGTCAACGCAATCTGGCTCGCCACCAGCCCGCCCAGGCTCCAGCCCAGCCAGATGGCGTGTTGCGGCGCAGCGTCCAGCACCTGCTGCGCCATCTCCTCGACCGACATTGCCCCAAAGCCGCGGCTGCGGCCAAAGCCCGGTAAATCCACCAGATGCAGGGTAAATTGCGAGGCGAGTTCCCCGGTTATGCAATTCCATACTTCGGCATTCAGGCCCCATCCGTGCAGCAGCACAAGATGGCAATTTCCCGTCCCTACGGTCTGCCACCACAGCGTCTTCATCAGTTACTGTTCTCTTTTTTCACATGGAGGTTGCACATGTTAACAGTGCCTGGCTTGTGCTGGCTATGCCGGATGCCGCTTGCCCTCAGCGCATGGGGCGTCTGCTCCGTTTGCACCCGCTCGCTGAAAAGGCAGGCGATGACGTGTCCGCAGTGTGGGCTAAATGCCACCGGGCGAGACGTTCCCTGCGGCCGCTGCCTGAAAAAAGCGCCGCCGTGGTGTGCCCTGGTGGCTGTGGATGATTATGTTGCGCCGTTAAGCGGCCTTATTCATGCGCTGAAGTTTGCCGGCCAGAGTGTGCTGGCGCGTCCCCTCGCCCGCCTGTTACTGCTGGCCGTTTTACAGGCGCGACGCACCCGCGGCCTGCCGAACATCGACATGGTGGTTAACGTGCCTTTATACCGTCGCCGACACTGGCGACGCGGCTATAACCAAAGTGACCTGCTCTGCCGCCCGCTCGCCCGATGGCTCGGTTGCCGGTACGACGCCCGTGCGCTCAAACGCGTCCATAATACGGCCATCCAGCATCAGCTCACGGCCCGGCTTCGCAAAAGGAACCTCAAAAATGCCTTTCGTCTTGAATTCCCGGTCAAAGGCCTCCATATCGCGATTGTGGATGATGTTGTCACCACAGGCAGTACCGTTGCTGAACTTTCCCGACTGCTTTTGCAAAGCGGCGCCGCGTCGGTTCAGGTATGGTGTCTGTGCCGTACCTTGTAGCCCTTCTTCAATGGGCGTATGATTATACCCAGGTAATTTAGTCAACTATTAGGCCAAAGCTATGATCCGTATTTCCGATTCTGCACAAGCGCACTTTGCCAAACTGCTGGCAAATCAGGAAGAAGGGACGCAGATCCGCGTGTTTGTGATCAATCCAGGCACTCCGAATGCAGAATGTGGTGTCTCTTATTGTCCTCCGGACGCAGTGGAAGCGACTGACACTGCCCTTAAATTTGAACAGCTCACGGCTTACGTTGATGAGCTGAGCGCACCGTATCTTGAAGATGCGGAGATCGACTTCGTCACCGATCAGCTGGGTTCTCAGCTGACCCTGAAAGCGCCAAACGCCAAAATGCGTAAAGTGTCTGACGATGCCCCCCTGATGGAGCGCGTCGAGTACCTGCTGCAGTCTCAGATCAACCCGCAGCTGGCGGGGCACGGCGGTCGTGTTTCCCTGATGGAAATCACTGAAGACGGCCTGGCGATCCTGCAGTTCGGCGGCGGTTGTAACGGTTGTTCAATGGTTGATGTCACGCTGAAAGAAGGGATCGAGAAGCAGCTGCTGAACGAATTCCCGGAACTGAAAGGTGTGCGCGATCTGACCGAACACCAGCGCGGCGAGCACTCTTACTACTAAGTGTCCGCCTGCTTTTGCCCGGTGGCGCTATGCTTATCGGGCCTGCTTTCCCCTCCCTGCCTTGCCTCCCCATATGTTGACCTGCGTCTCATAATTCAAATTTAGCCCCCCAGGGTGATTCTCAACCACGACATGTTACCCGTATCATTCTCGTGGGCACTAAGCACCTTCATAACAGCCGACTAAACTTAATAGTTTCCAAGGCAACAGTATTAGTGCCGTTAACACTCTGTTCCCAGTTGGGACAATCGGAATTTGTCGTTGAAACAATGACGTTACCCATAACAATTCAAAGGCCAGGTAAATCATGCCATTAGTCATCGTTGCTATCGGTGTTGTGTTATTACTGCTCTTGATGATCCGTTTCAAAATGAACGGGTTTATCGCTCTGGTTCTGGTGGCACTTGCAGTCGGTCTGATGCAAGGGATGCCGCTGGTGAAAGTCATCAGCTCCATTAAAGCCGGTGTCGGCGGCACGCTCGGTAGCCTGGCACTGATCATGGGCTTTGGCGCTATGCTCGGCAAAATGCTGGCGGACTGTGGGGGCGCCCAGCGTATTGCCACCACGCTGATTGCCAAATTTGGTAAGAAGAATATTCAGTGGGCGGTTGTGTTAACCGGGTTTACCGTCGGTTTCGCACTGTTCTATGAAGTGGGCTTCGTGCTGATGCTGCCACTGGTGTTCACCATCGCAGCGGCAGCGAACATTCCACTGCTGTATGTCGGTGTACCGATGGCCGCCGCGCTGTCCGTTACGCACGGTTTCCTGCCACCACACCCGGGTCCAACCGCGATCGCCACCATCTTCCATGCCGATATGGGTAAAACCCTGCTGTTCGGTACGATTCTGGCAATCCCGACGGTGATCCTGGCCGGCCCGGTTTATGCCCGCTTCCTGAAAGGGATTGATAAGCCTATCCCGGAAGGTCTGTACAGCGCGAAAACCTTCACGGAAGAAGAGATGCCTGGTTTTGGCGTCAGCGTCTGGACCTCTCTGGTGCCGGTTATCCTGATGGCGATGCGTGCCGTGGCGGAAATGATCTTGCCAAAAGGCCACCCGTTCCTGTCCGTTGCCGAGTTCCTGGGCGACCCGGTGATGGCGACGCTGATTGCGGTGCTGATTGCGATGTTCACCTTCGGCCTGAACCGTGGTCGTTCAATGGATCAGATTAACGACACGCTGACTTCTTCCATCAAAATCATTGCCATGATGCTGCTGATTATCGGTGGTGGCGGTGCGTTCAAGCAGGTGTTGGTCGACAGCGGCGTGGATAAATACATCGCGGCCATGATGCATGAAACCAATGTGTCACCGCTGCTGATGGCGTGGTCTATCGCTGCGGTGCTGCGTATCGCGCTCGGCTCTGCAACCGTTGCGGCAATCACCGCCGGTGGTATCGTTGCGCCGCTGATTGCGACGACGGGCGTGAGCCCTGAGCTGATGGTTATCGCGGTAGGTTCCGGTAGCGTGATTTTCTCTCACGTGAACGATCCGGGCTTCTGGCTGTTCAAGGAATATTTCAACCTGACTATCGGTGAAACCATCAAGTCCTGGTCTGCACTGGAAACCATTATTTCGGTGTGTGGTCTGGTCGGGGTTCTGCTGTTGAACATGGTTATCTGATATCAAAAAGCCGGGTAGCTTGCGCTTACCCGGCTTTCTTCTCTCTGTGAGACTACCGCGTTTTACCCACCGCTTTTCTGCGCTTATCCAAATCCTTAATCAGCCTGTTCACCCCGTCATCGGCAAACATCTTCTCAAGCGTGATGGACAATTTGCGACGCCAGTTCTTGTACTGATAGCTGGTACCCGGAATGTTCACCGGCTCCGCCATATCAATCCAGTCTTCCGGCTGCAGACCCAGCAGGGCACTGTTGCTGTCGGCAATATAGCGCTGCAATCCGCGGTTGAGTGTAGGCGTCATCGACATCAGTGATGCCTTATGCCCGGCGCGTTTCGGCAGGCAGCCATGCTTGTGTAACGCATCAAGCAACCCTTGCTTCGCCAGCTCGCGATCCTGATACAGCCCACGTAGGACCTCTTCATCCGGATACAGACCCAGCGTTTTACCGAGTGTCAGATCGCCGCTTTCCCAATAGCCACGAAGCGTAGGAAGGTCATGCGTCGTCGCGACTGCCATTGACTGTTCAGGGTACGCTTTCGGCGCGCGGAAGGTTTTCTCATGGTCGTTTTCAAAATAGAGCACTTTATAGGAGTAAACACCGCTGTCGCGGAGCTTACTGACAATCTCAACCGGCACGGTACCGAGATCTTCGCCGATCACCATGCACTGATGACGTTTACTCTCCAGCGCCAGGATCGAGAGCAGATCGTCAACCGGATACTGTACATACGCGCCGTGGTCAGCCGTTTCACCATAAGGGATCCACCACAGACGCAGGACGGACATCACGTGGTCAATTCGCAGCGCGCCGCAGTTTTGCATGTTGGCGCGCAGCAGGTCGATAAACGGCTCGTAAGCCCGCGCAGCCATGACGTGCGGATCCATCGGCGGCAAACCCCAGTTCTGGCCGAGCGGGCCAAGAATATCCGGCGGTGCGCCCACGGAGGCCTTCAGGCAATAAAGCTCGCGGTCACACCAGGTTTCCGCCCCGCCTTCCGCCACGCCAACGGCCAGATCGCGGTACAGGCCGATCGGCATTTTATAGCCCTGGCTCACCTGCCAGCAGGCGGCAAACTGGCTGTAAGCCAGCCACTGCAGCCAGAGGAAGAAGTCCACCTCGTCAGCATACTTTTTGCAGAACGCCTGCACTTCGGGCGTATCGACAGATTGATACGCTTCCGGCCATACCGGCCAGCCCCAGCGCATTTCGTCCTCTTTTACCTGATAAGCGTGCAATGCATCGAACGCCGCCTGCCAGTAAAGGCTCTCGCCTTCCTGGGCCACAAACTGGCGGAAAGCCGACATCTGCTCGTCATCACGCTGCGAAAAACCTTTCCACGCCAGACGTAACGCGGCCATTTTCAGTGCGGTGACGGTGGCATAGTCTACCCAGTCCGTCTCGCGCGCCTGCTTCAGCGCCTGCTGAGTGGTCGTGAGGTTCCACCACGCCTGCGCCTCTTTGCTGCTTTTGAAATCGTCTAAGGCATTCACGTCAATGTAAATCACGTTCAGCCAGCGACGGGATGACGGGCTGTACGGACTGGCACTTTCCGGGTTCGCCGGATAGAGCGCATGAATGGGGTTGAGGCCGATAAACGCACCGCCACGCTCGCCCACATCCGCCAGCATCTTTTTCAGGTCGCCAAAATCGCCGATACCCCAGTTGCTGTCAGAGCGCAGCGTGTAGAGCTGCACGCAGGCCCCCCACAGCTTTTTACCCTCGAGCAACGCCTGCGGCTCATAGCAGCGTTTTGGCGCAACAATCACCCGACAATGAAAACGCTGGTCGTCCTGCGTGAGGGTTAACGTGTGATAGCCCTCCGGCAGTTTTGCCGGAAGGTTAAGCGCTTTGCCACCGGTGGCGTGGCCTTTGTGCTGTTGCCCCTCTTCGGTCGTGAGCAGCCAGCTAAATTCGCCGCGCCCGTTTACCGTAAGCGGCATCTTTTTACCGGCGGTAAACACCTTCACGTTCGGCACCGGAGCAACCGACGCTTTCGCGTCGGTCTTGTGCATGGCATCCAGCAAACGTCTTTTGGTGTCGGCGCCAATAGACTGTGGTTTGCCGTGAGCATTAATGTAACTGAGGCTGATCCCCGCCGCCTGCGCGGCACTGTCCAGACGTTTACTCTCCATCGCGCTTCCTTAGCGTTTTGCCTGCCAGATACGAGCCTGATAATCACGGATTGAGCGGTCAGAACTGAACATCCCGCAGCGGGCGGTGTTCAGAATGCACGCCCGGGTCCACGCTTCCTGGTCGCGATACAGCACATCGACCTGTTTTTGCGCGTCCACATAGGCCGTAAAGTCCGCCATGACCAGATACGGGTCACCGCCGTGTTTGTCCATGCTGTGCAGCATCTGGTCAAAGGCATGTTTATCGCCATCGCTGTACTTACCGCTTTCCAGCTCTTTCAGAACCGCATCAAGAACTTTGTCTTTCTTACGCCATTTCACCGGGTCGTAACCTTTGGCCTTGAGGGCTTTCACTTCTTCGACGGTATGGCCGAAGATAAAGATGTTCTCTTCCCCCACCTTTTCGGCGATCTCGACGTTCGCGCCGTCGAGCGTACCGACGGTCAGCGCACCGTTCAGCGCCAGCTTCATGTTGCCGGTACCGGAAGCTTCTTTCCCTGCCGTGGAGATCTGCTCGGAGATATCCGCCGCCGGGATCAGCATCTCAGCTGCAGAGACGCAGTAGTCCGGCAGGAACACCACCTTCAGCTTGTCACCCACTTTCGGATCGTTATTGATGGCCGCGGCCACTTTATTAATGGCGAGGATAATGTTTTTCGCCAGGTAGTAGCCCGGTGCGGCTTTCGCCCCAAACAGGAACACGCGCGGTACGCGGTCAGCCTGCGGGTTCTCGCGGATCTCTTTATACAGCGCCAGAATGTGCAGCAGGTTCAGATGCTGGCGTTTGTACTCATGCAGACGTTTGATCTGAATATCGAAAATGGCGTTCGGGTTGATCTCAATGCCGGTACGCGCTTTGACAAAATGCGCCAGACGCACTTTGTTTTCGAGCTTAATGGCGCGGTACTGCTCGCGGAATGCCGCGTCGTCGGCATACTTTTCCAGATTGATAAGCTGGTCCAGATCGTTGGCCCACTCTTTCTTCAGGGTTTTGTCCAGCAGGCCAGCCAGCAGCGGGTTGCACTGCTTAATCCAGCGACGCGGCGTGATGCCGTTGGTCACGTTATGGAATTTGGTCGGCCACAGCTGGTGGTATTCCGGGAACAGGTCTTTCACCACCAGATCCGAGTGCAGCGCCGCCACACCGTTCACCGCAAAACCGCTCACCACGCACATGTTCGCCATGCGCACCTGTTTGTCATGTACCACAGCCAGCTTCGCCCACACCGCTTTGTCGCCCGGCCAGGTTTTATCCACTTGCTTTTTAAACGCGTCGTTAATCTTGTTGATGATCTGCATATGACGCGGCAGCAGGGCTTTCACCAGCTTCTCATCCCAGCACTCCAGCGCTTCAGGCATCAGGGTGTGGTTGGTATAGGCAAACGTACGGCTGGTGATCGCCCACGCGTCATCCCAGCTCAGTTGGTGCTCGTCAATCAGCACGCGCAACAGTTCAGGAATCGCAATCGTCGGGTGCGTATCGTTAAGCTGGATCACTTCGAAGTCCGGCAGCTGCGCCAGCTTGCGGCCCGCCAGGTGATGACGACGCAGAATATCCGCAATGGAACAGGCACACTGGAAGTACTGCTGCATCAGACGCAGTTTCTTGCCCGCCAGATGGTTGTCGTTCGGGTAAAGGACTTTGGTCAGTTTCTCAGCGTCGATCCCCTGCTGCTCGGCACGCAGGAAATCGCCGTCGTTGAATTTGGTCAGGTTGAAGGGATGAGCATGCTTTGCCTGCCACAGACGCAGCGGTTGCGCCACGCCGTTACGGTAGCCCAGCACCGGCAGATCCCAGGCTTCGCCGGTCAGGGTAAACGCAGGCTCCCACAGCCCCTGCTTCGTGACTTTACCACCAATGCCCACCTGCACATCAAGCTGTGCATTGTGGCGGAACCAGGGGTAAGTATTGCGGTGCCAGTCATCCGGCGCTTCCATCTGATGACCATCAGCAAACGACTGACGGAACAGGCCGTACTGGTAGTTCAGACCGTAGCCAATGGCCGACTGACCGACGGTGGCCATCGAGTCAAGGAAACAGGCCGCCAGACGTCCCAGACCACCGTTACCCAGCGCCGGGTCAATCTCTTCTTCCAGCAGGTCAGTCAGGTTAATGTCATGCTCTTTCAGCACATCACCCACCTCCTGATACCAGCCGAGGTTCAGCAGGTTGTTACCTGTCAGACGGCCAATCAGGAACTCCATTGAGATGTAGTTAACGTGGCGCTGGTCTTTCGCCGGTTTTGCCAACGGTTGAGCATCCAGCTGCTCCGCGAGCGCACCGCTCACTGCCTGCCACCACTGGTGAGGCGTCATCTCGTTTGCAGCGTGAAGGCCAAAACGCTGCCACTGACGCGTCAGGGCAGCCTGGAATTGAGCTTTGTTAAAGGTAGGCTGTGACATAGGGAATTGGCATCCTGTAGAGAGAAAACACATGTTGGCGCTAGTGTGCCAGGCTCATTTCGCCTCTTCCTCATCCCGCAGGGGATTAGGCAGGGAGGAGTAGCGGGGATGAGCATAAAAGTGTGATCAAGGCCACTCTGAGAGCATAGTGTGAGTGTGCCAGGAAGAAAAAAAGATAACCGGGGAGAATGTCAAAAAAATGAAATACAGTTTCGGATGAAATTAATCCGCGCCGAAATGATTACTTACGCAGAATAATATTTCTGCAATGGGGCCTTACCTAAGGGGATTATTAATCTCACTCAACTTTACCCGAACTTTATTAAATTTGACGTCACTATACCTTTCTGAAACCAGTTTCAGCGTAACCGTGTGACACTGGGACAAGCCAGCGCTGACGCGGTGTTAAAGCCATTCTGGAAAAGTTCCGGTACTCGCCTGAATGTTTTGTGACAGAGTGCAAATTCAGAGCCACAAAACCCAGACATAACTTGCAATAGTTCTCTTTCTGGCCGACCTTATAGCTATTAATTACGAAGCGCAAAAAAAATAAATTCTCTCGTTCCCCACAGTGAAGTGAAAACTATGTTGATTCCGTCTAAATTAAGTCGCCCGGTTCGTCTTGACCATACAGTGGTCCGCGAGCGTCTGCTGGCTAAACTTTCCGGCGCGCATAATTTCCGACTGGCGCTGGTTACGAGCCCTGCAGGTTATGGAAAAACAACGCTCATTTCGCAATGGGCCGCAGGTAAGAGCGACCTTGGCTGGTACTCCCTTGATGAGGGCGATAACCAGCAAGAGCGTTTTGCCAGCTATCTGATTGCCGCCATTCAGCAGGCAACCAACGGACACTGCGTCGCCAGTGAGGTCATGGTGCAAAAGCGCCAGTACGCCAGCCTGTCTTCCCTTTTCTCGCAGCTGTTTATCGAACTGGCCGAATGGCATCGCCCGCTGTACGTGGTGATTGATGATTATCATCTCATCACTAACCCGGTTATCCATGAATCGATGCGTTTCTTCCTGCGTCATCAGCCGGAAAATCTGACCCTGGTCGTGCTGTCGCGTAACCTGCCGCAACTGGGCATCGCCAACCTGCGCGTGCGCGATCAGCTGCTGGAAGTCGGCAGCCAGCAGCTGGCCTTTACCCATCAGGAAGCCAAACAGTTCTTTGACTGTCGACTGAACTCGCCAATTGAGGCCTCCGAAAGCAGCCGCCTGTGTGATGATGTCGCCGGCTGGGCGACGGCGCTGCAGCTGATTGCCCTCTCTGCCCGGCAAAATAACAGCCCGACGCACCAGTCTGCGCGTCGCCTGGCGGGGATTAACGCGAGCCATCTTTCTGATTATCTCGTCGACGAGGTGTTGAACAGCGTTGATCCGTCGACCCGAAATTTCCTGCTCAAAAGTTCTCTGCTGCGTTCCATGAACGACGCGCTGATCGTGCGCGTGACCGGCTGTGAAAACGGTCAGCTGCAGCTGGAAGAGATTGAGCGCCAGGGCCTGTTCCTGACCCGAATGGACGATCCCGGCGAGTGGTTCAGCTATCACCCACTGTTCGGCAGCTTCCTGCGCCAGCGCTGTCAGTGGGAGCTTGCGACGGAACTGCCGGAAATCCATCGCGCCGCCGCCGAAAGCTGGATGGCGCAAGGTTTCCCGAGCGAGGCGATTCACCACGCGCTTGCCGCCGGTGATGCCGGCATGCTGCGCGATATCCTCCTTAACCACGCATGGGGCTTGTTTAACCACAGCGAGCTAACGCTGCTTGAAGAGTCACTGAAAGCCCTGCCGTGGGAGAGCCTGCTGGAGAATCCGCGCCTGGTGCTGCTGCAGGCCTGGCTGATGCAGAGCCAGCATCGCTACAGTGAAGTAAATACCCTGCTGGCACGTGCCGAGCAGGAGATGGAAAGCGATATGGATGCCACCCTGCACGGCGAATTCAACGCCCTGCGAGCGCAGGTGGCGATTAACGACGGTGACCCGGAAGAGGCGGAGCGCCTGGCGATGGTTGCGCTGGATGAACTGCCGCTGGCCAATTTCTACAGCCGTATTGTTGCCACCTCGGTACACGGTGAAGTTCTGCACTGCAAAGGCGAGCTGACGCGCTCCCTTTCGCTCATGCAACAAACTGAACAGATGGCCCGCCGCCACGATGTCTGGCATTACGCGCTGTGGAGCCTGATCCAGCAAAGTGAAATTTTGTTTGCGCAGGGGTTCCTGCAGGCCGCCTGGGAAAATCAGGAAAAGGCCTTCCAGCTGATTCGTGAGCAGCATCTGGAACAGCTGCCGATGCACGAGTTCCTGCTGCGCATTCGTGCACAGCTCCTTTGGGCATGGTCGCGTCTGGATGAAGCGGAAAGCTGCGCCCGTCAGGGTGTGGACGTTCTCTCCAGCTTCCAGCCACAGCAGCAATTGCAGTGTCTGGCGCTGCTGGTTCAGTGCTCGCTGGCGCGTGGCGATCTCGATAACGCCCGCAACCACCTTAACCGTCTGGAAAACCTGCTCGGTAACGGTCAGTACCACAGCGACTGGGTGTCCAACGCCGATAAGGTGCGGGTGATTTACTGGCAGATGACCGGCGACAAAAAATCCGCCGCCAACTGGTTACGTCAGACCCCTAAACCGGAATTTGCCAACAACCACTTCCTGCAGAGCCAGTGGCGCAACATTGCCCGCGTCCAGATCCTGCTCGGTGAATTAGAACCTGCCGAAATCGTGCTGGAAGAGCTTAATGAAAACGCCCGCAGCCTGCGTCTGATGAGCGATCTCAACCGCAATCTGCTTCTGCTGAACCAGCTTTACTGGCAGGCGGGCCGCAAAAACGATGCCCAGCGCGTCCTGCTGGAAGCGCTGCAGCTGGCGAACCGCACCGGGTTTATCAGCCACTTTGTCATTGAAGGTGAAGTGATGGCCCAGCAGCTGCGACAGTTGATTCAACTCAATACGCTGCCAGAGCTGGATCAGCATCGTGCCCAGCGTATTCTGCGCGAGATTAACCAACACCATCGCCATAAGTTTGCGCACTTTGATGAGAACTTCGTTGAACGTCTGCTGAACCATCCGGAAGTACCGGAACTGATCCGCACCAGCCCGCTCACTCAGCGCGAATGGCAGGTGCTGGGGCTGATCTACTCAGGCTACAGCAACGAGCAGATCGCCGGTGAACTGGCGGTGGCGGCGACCACCATCAAAACCCATATCCGCAATCTCTATCAGAAGCTGGGCGTCGCCCATCGTCAGGATGCGGTGCAGCATGCACAGCAGCTGCTGAAGATGATGGGGTACGGCGTGTAATTCTGGTGCGCGTGGGTGCCCTCACCCGGGCCTGTTTTGCAGAAACTAAAAACGGCAACCTTCGGTTGCCGTTTTGCTTTTACGTCAGCACAGTTCCAGCTGCAGATTATTATCCTTAATCACCTGCATCACGCCTGCCGGCGGCATCACGTCGGTATAAACCGCATCAACCATGCTGATGCTGCCCATATTCACCATCGCGTTACGGCCAAACTTGGAGTGGTCCACCACGAGCATAACGTGGCGTGAATTCTCAATAATCGCGCGCTTGGTGCGGACTTCATGATAATCAAACTCCAGCAGGGAGCCATCGCTGTCGATACCGCTGATCCCGAGAATGCCGAAATCGAGACGGAACTGAGAGATAAAGTCGAGCGTCGCTTCACCGATGATGCCGCCGTCGCGGCTGCGCAACTCGCCGCCCGCAAGAATGATGCGGAAATCGTCTTTCTGCATCAGGGTATTCGCGACATTCAGGTTATTGGTCACGACGCGCAGGTTTTCATGATCCAGCAGCGCATGGGCGACCGCTTCCGGCGTGGTGCCGATATCAATAAACAGCGTCGCCCCGTTAGGGATCTGGCTGGCGACTTTCCGCGCAATGCGCTCTTTCTCCGCCGTTTGCGTGGCTTTACGGTCATGCCATGAGGTGTTGACCGAGCTGGACGGCAACGCCGCCCCGCCGTGGTGGCGCAGAATACGGTTTTGATCGGCAAGGTCGTTCAGGTCACGACGAATGGTCTGCGGGCTGACGGCAAACTGCTCGACCAGCTCTTCGGTGCTGACATATCCCTGTTTTTTAACCAGTTCGATAATGGCGTCATGACGTTGTGTTTGTTTCATCAATTATCCCTGAGAATTATGTTCGTTTTCGCGCATGGAGCGTGTCGGCAAACGCCATCGCCAGCCCAACGGCCAGCCCGGTGACGTGTGCACCATTGGCGATAGACATACCAAACAGATCAAACCATCCGGCAATTAGCCATATTAACGCAAAGGTTATTAACCCGCGTTGCAGATAGATGCCACTTTCAGGATCGCGCTCACCTCTGAGCCAGACGTAGCCCATCAGGGCATAAACAACACCTGATAATCCGCCAAACCACGGGCCGCTGAATTTGTGCTGCACATAGCCACTCAACAGGGCACTGATGACGGTGATCACAATCAGCTTCCCGCTGCCCAGACGCTTCTCGACGGCACCACCAAGGTACCACCACCACAGCAGGTTAAAGAGAATATGCATCACCGAGAAGTGCATCAGCGCGTGGGTAAAATAGCGCCAGACGTCAACGTCCAGTGAAGGGTCATAGGGCCATGCCAGGGCGATCATGACGCTCTGGTCGCCGACCACGTTCATCATAATGAACACGATAATGCAGGCCGCCATCAGCAGCAGCGTAAACGGACCCGCGCGTTCGCGCACGGTGGCAAAGAAGGGAAAACGGCGATAGTGCAGCCCGCTGTCCGTCTGGCCTGATTGCCAGCTTGCGGCCAGATAGCGCGGGTCGCCGGGGTTCTCAAGGAATCGCGCCAGCTCCTCATTTACCCTCGCGGCCTGGCTCTCGTCGGCCAGCCACACATCGGTCTGATGATGTTGCTGGATGGTCAGAATAACGCCCTGCGTCGCCATATAGTCGACAAACGCCTGGGCGACGCGCGGGTTGGTAAAAGAGGTGATCATCAACATGGGCAGCCGTCGCTTATTTCCACACAAAAGGGGACAGTATAGCGGTATCAGCGCTCAAACGCGTATTCAACTTCTGCCGGGAAATGACGATGCCAGGCATCGAAGCCGCCATCAACGCTGTAAACCGCATCGTAGCCCTGCTGAAGCAGGTACTGCGCTGCACCTTTACTGCTGTTGCCGTGGTAGCACATGACCATCACCGGCGTGTCGAAATCGTTATCGCGCATAAACGCGCCCAGGGAGTCGTTGGTCAGGTGGAACGCGCCTGGCGTGTGGCCCATCGCAAAGCTCTGTGGATCGCGGATGTCCACCAGCACAGCCGTTCCCTGGTGCATTTTCTGATGGGCTTCTTCTACGTTAATACATTCAAACTGATCCATGGTGCTCTCATCTTATATTCAGGTGTGGTGCGCTTCCTCTCACCCCCACTCTCTCCTGAAGTGAGAAGGTTGGGCGAGGGCATCAAGCGGCACTATTTTACCCCGTAGTGTACGTCCTGGCGGCGGGTAAACGCCATTATGTTATCCATATCACTCTAAATTGTTTTTTTGATGTTACCAAAAGCGCGTTCCTTTGCTATTATGAGCGATATCGAACATTTCTGAGCTTTAACGAAAGTGCGTGAGGGTGTTATGGAAACCAAAGATCTGATTGTGATAGGCGGTGGCATCAACGGTGCCGGGATTGCGGCCGATGCTGCAGGACGCGGTTTATCCGTGCTGATGCTGGAAGCTAACGATCTCGCCTGCGCGACCTCGTCCGCCAGCTCCAAACTGATCCACGGTGGCCTGCGCTACCTGGAACACTACGAATTCCGCCTGGTCAGCGAAGCCCTGGCCGAACGTGAAGTGCTGCTGAAAATGGCCCCGCATCTGGCGATTCCGATGCGCTTTCGCCTGCCCCACCGCCCGCATCTGCGTCCGGCGTGGATGATTCGAATCGGTCTGTTTATGTACGATCATCTGGGCAAACGTACCAGCCTGCCAGGATCGACCGGTTTGCGTTTTGGCTCAGAATCGGTCCTTAAACCTGAAATCGTGCGCGGATTCGAATATTCCGACTGCTGGGTAGACGATGCGCGTCTGGTCCTTGCCAATGCGCAGATGGTGGTGAAAAAAGGCGGCGAGGTGAAAACCCGCACCCGCGCCACGGCTGCCCGTCGTGAAAACGGCCTGTGGATTGTTGAAGCGGAAGACGTGGATACCGGCGAGAAGTTCAGCTGGAAAGCGCGCGGCCTGGTGAACGCCACCGGGCCGTGGGTGAAACAGTTCTTTGATGAGGGAATGCACCTGCCTTCGCCGTACGGCATCCGCCTGATCAAAGGCAGCCACATTGTCGTGCCACGCGTGCATACCCAGAAGCAGGCCTATATCCTGCAAAACGAAGATAAACGTATCGTGTTTGTGATCCCGTGGATGGACGAGTTCTCCATCATCGGCACCACCGACGTGGAGTACAAAGGCGATCCAAAAAATGTCGAGATCGACGAAAGTGAAGTCAGCTACCTGCTGAAAGTGTATAACGCGCACTTCAAAAAACAGCTGGCACGCGATGACGTGGTCTGGACTTACTCCGGCGTGCGTCCGCTGTGTGATGACGAATCGGACTCACCGCAGGCCATCACCCGCGACTATACGCTGGATATTCATGACGTGGACGGCCAGGCACCGCTGCTGTCGGTCTTTGGCGGCAAGCTCACTACCTATCGTAAGCTGGCCGAACACGCACTGGAAAAACTGGTGCCGTACTACAAGGGCATTGGCCCGGCCTGGACTAAAGGTGCC
The DNA here is from genome assembly GCF_003010695.1 of Enterobacter cloacae complex sp. FDA-CDC-AR_0132. Taxonomy (NCBI): domain Bacteria; kingdom Pseudomonadati; phylum Pseudomonadota; class Gammaproteobacteria; order Enterobacterales; family Enterobacteriaceae; genus Enterobacter; species Enterobacter cloacae complex sp. FDA-CDC-AR_0132. Next base: position 1,278,658 of record NZ_CP027618.1, read on the forward strand.
GTATTGCCTGGCGGCGATATTGGGGATAACCGCGATGATTATGCCGCGAAACTGCGCCGTCGTTACCCGTTCATCACCGAAGGGATGGCGCGTCACTACGCCCGTACCTACGGCAGTAATACGGAATGGATCCTGGGTGAAGCCAAAACGCTTGCCGACCTGGGTGAACATTTCGGTCACGAACTCTACGAAGCCGAACTGCGCTATCTGGTTGAGAACGAGTGGGTGCGCCGCCTGGATGATGCCATCTGGCGTCGTACCAAAGAAGGGATGTGGCTGGATGCCGAGCAGCAGTCGCGCGTGGCGCAGTGGCTGGCGCAGAACGCGGGAAAGCGTGAGCTGTCATTAGCATCGTGATGTAAAAAAGCCCGGTGGCGTTACGCTTCCCGGGCCTGCAGATTGCATAAGCCGGGTCAGGCGAAGCCGCCACCCGGCTCTGTTTTTTTATAACCGTACGGGATCGATATGCCAGATAGTTTCAGCATATTCTTTGATAGTACGGTCTGATGAGAAATACCCCATATTGGCGATGTTATGCATCGCGGCGCTGGTCCACTTCTCCTGCTGACGGTACAACTCGTCCACGTTGTCCTGGCAGTCGACATAGCTGCGGTAATCCGCCAGAACCTGATAGTGGTCACCAAAGTTAATCAGTGAATCGACCAGATCGCGATAGCGGCTCGGCTCTTCAGGGTTAAACACGCCGGTGGCGATTTGCGTCAACACCTGGCGCAGCTCTTCATCTTCTTCGTAGTACTCGCGCGGCGAGTAGCCCTTCCTGCGAAGCGCCTCCACCTCCTCCGTCGTGTTACCGAAGATAAAGATATTTTCTGCCCCGACATGTTCCAGCATCTCAACGTTCGCGCCATCCAGCGTACCGATGGTCAGTGCGCCATTCAGGGCAAACTTCATATTACTGGTGCCGGAGGCTTCCGTACCGGCCGTGGAAATCTGCTCAGACAGGTCCGCCGCCGGAATGATCAACTGCGCCAGACTCACACTGTAGTTCGGGACAAAGACCACCTTCAGCTTGTCACCGATATCCGGATCGTTGTTGACCACCTTCGCCACATCATTGATGAGATGAATAATGTGCTTCGCCATGTAGTATGCCGACGCCGCCTTACCGGCAAAGATTTTCACCCGTGGCACCCAGTCGGCCGTTGGGTCGGCTTTGATGCGATTGTAGTGCGTGATGACGTGCAGCACGTTCATAAGCTGTCGCTTGTACTCATGGATACGCTTGATTTGCACATCAAACAACGCTTTCGGGTTGGCCACCACGTTCAGGTGCAGCGCAAGATACACCGACAGCCGCTTCTTGTTCAGAAGCTTGGCTTCACGCACGGCTTTGTTCACCGCCGGGAAATCCAGGTGCTGTTCAAGCTCGCCCAGCTGACTCAAATCGGTACGCCAGGTGCGGCCAATATGTTCGTCCAGGACGTCGGAGAGCGGCTGGTTAGCCAGCGCCAGCCAGCGACGCGGGGTAACACCGTTCGTCACGTTGCAAAAACGCGTCGGGAAGATCTTCGCGAAATCAGCAAACAGCGACTGCACCATCAGGTTCGAGTGCAGTCCGGAAACCCCGTTCACCTTGTGGCTGATCACCACCGCCAGCCAGGCCATACGCACGCGGCGACCGTTGGATTCATCAATGATTGAAGCCCGGCTCAGCAGGCCAGTATCGTTCGGATACTGCTCCTGCAGCGTCTTCAGGAAGTAGTCGTTAATCTCAAAGATAATCTGCAGATGGCGCGGCAAAATTTTACCGAGCATGTCGACCGGCCAGGTTTCCAGCGCTTCGCTCATCAGGGTGTGGTTGGTGTACGAGAAGACCTGGCAGGTCACTTCAAACGCATCATCCCAGCTGAATTTGTGCTCGTCGATCAGCAGACGCATGAGCTCGGGGATCGAAAGTACCGGGTGGGTGTCGTTGAGGTGAATGGCGGTTTTTTCCGCCAGGTTACTGTAGGTTTTGTGCAGCTGATAGTGACGGCTCAGGATGTCCTGAATCGTCGCGGACACAAGGAAATACTCCTGACGCAGTCGCAGTTCGCGTCCGGAATAGGTCGAGTCGTCCGGATAAAGCACGCGGGAGACGTTTTCAGAGTGGTTTTTATCTTCCACCGCCGCAAAATAGTCGCCCTGGTTGAATTTACCGAGGTTGATTTCGCTACTGGCCTGGGCGCTCCACAGGCGCAGGGTGTTGGTGGCATCGGTGTCGTAGCCGGGGATAATCTGGTCATAGGCCACGGCCAGGATCTCTTCCGTCTCAACCCAGCGGGATTTTTTTCCTTCCTGCTGAATACGGCCACCAAAGCGCACTTTGTAGCGCGTGTTGTGTCGTTTGAATTCCCACGGGTTGCCGTACTCAAGCCAGTAGTCCGGAGACTCTTTCTGTCGGCCTTCCACAATGTTCTGCTTGAACATGCCGTAGTCGTAGCGAATCCCGTAGCCGCGGCCCGGCAGGGCCAGCGTCGCCAGCGAGTCCAGGAAACAGGCGGCCAGGCGCCCCAGGCCACCGTTACCGAGGCCCGGGTCGTTCTCTTCGTCAATGAGCTCTTCTAAATCTAACCCCATCTCTTCCAGTGCGGTTTTGACGTCGTCATAGATACCGAGCGACAACAACGCATTGGACAGCGTGCGGCCAATCAAAAATTCCATCGACAGGTAATAAACCTGCCGCGTTTCCTGCGAAAGCTGGGCGCGGTTAGAGCGCAGCCAGCGTTCCACTAAGCGGTCACGCACGGCAAACAGCGTGGCGTTCAGCCACTCGTGTTTGTTGGCGATGACCGGGTCTTTCCCGATGGTGAACATCAGCTTATAGGCGATAGAGTGCTTTAACGCCTCAACGCTGAGCGTGGGTGAAGAATAGCTAAAAGGAGCATTCATATCAGTAACTTCGCCTCGTTACATCAAGCGTTGATAAAGGTCGCGGTATGACTGCGCCGCAACGTGCCAGCCAAAGTCCAGAGACATCGCCTGACGCTGAACGTAACGCCACAGAGATGGACGGGACCACAAGACGAAAGCACGCCGAATCGCCCGCAGCAGCGACCAGGCATTACTGTCCTCAAAGACAAACCCGCTGGCGATACCGTCCGCAAGGTTTTCCAGAGAACTGTCCGATACGGTATCCGCCAGCCCGCCGGTACGACGTACCAGCGGCAGCGTGCCGTATTTCAGGCCATAGAGCTGCGTCAGGCCACACGGTTCGAAACGACTCGGCACCAGAATGACGTCAGCACCGCCCATAATCCGGTGCGAAAACGCTTCGTGATAGCCAATCTGCACCCCTACCTGCCCGGGGTGCTCCGCCGCTGCCGCAAGGAAACCTTCCTGCAGCACCGGGTCGCCGGCACCGAGCAGCGCCAGTTGCCCCCCCTGCTCCAGTAAGCCCGGCAGCGCCTCCAGCACTAAATCCAGCCCTTTCTGGCTGGTCAGACGGCTGACGACGGCGAACAGCGGCACTTTATCGTTCACCTTCAGCCCCATCGCAATCTGCAGCTGGCGTTTGTTTTCCGCTTTGTCTTCCACGGAATCGCGGCCATAGCGTGCCGCCAGCAGAAGATCGGTCTCCGGATTCCAGATCTGCTCATCAACGCCGTTGAGGATCCCCGACAGGCGGCCCTCACGATGGCGCTGTCGCAGCAGCCCTTCCAGACCGTTACCAAACTCCGGCTGGGTAATTTCCCGGGCGTAGGTCGGGCTCACGGCCGTAATGTGATCGGCGTAGTAGATGCCGGCTTTCAGGAACGAAATCTGCCCGTTAAACTCCAGCCCGTGCATGTTATAGAACGACCATGGCAGATCGATGTCATTCATGTGATGGGCATAGTACATGCCCTGATACGCCAGGTTGTGAACGGTAAAGACCGATTTCGCCGGGTGGCCGCGCGCCGCCAGATACGCCGGTGCAAGCCCGGCGTGCCAGTCGTGAGCGTGTACCACATTCGGGCGCCAGAACGGATCCAGCCCGGTTGCCATTTCAGCACCGACCCAGCCGAGCAGTGCGAAACGCAGCACGTTGTCGGTATAGGCGAACAGGTTCGTATCGTGATACGGGCTACCCGGTCGATCGTATAAATGCGGCGCATCAATCAGGTAAATGCCTACGCCATTGTAATGTCCAAACAGCAGGGTGATGCGTCCGGCGAAGGTTTCACGACGAGTGACCACCTTTGCATCTGGAATACCACGCCGGATATCCGGAAAAGCGGGCAACAGAACTCGGGTATCTACACCCCCGGCGATTTGCGCCGCAGGCAATGCGCCAAGAACATCCGCCAGACCGCCCGTTTTTAACAACGGGAACATCTCAGAACATACATGTAAAACCTGCATTATCGCTCCTGTTTGACCTGCAGCTTCCGCAACATTTCCCGTGTTACTAACACGATCCCCTCTTCCGAACGGTAGAAACGACGCGCGTCTTCTTCCGCATTTTCACCAATCACCATGCCTTCAGGTATGACGCAGGCACGGTCGATAACGCAACGGCGCAGACGGCATGAGCGTCCGACCCAGACATCCGGCAGCAGCACCGCCGAATCGATATTACAGAATGAGTTCACGCGCACGCGGGGGAACAGCACCGACTGCACCACCACCGACCCCGAGATAATGCATCCGCCGGACACCAGCGAGTTCAGCGTCATGCCGTGACTGCCGGAGCGGTCCTGAACGAATTTCGCCGGCGGCAGCGATTCCATGTGGGTACGGATTGGCCAGTTCTGGTCGTACATATCCAGTTCAGGCGTCACCGACGCGAGATCGAGGTTTGCCTTCCAGTAGGCCTCCAGTGTTCCGACGTCGCGCCAGTAAGGTTCAGCATTCGGATCAGACTGCACGCAGGACAACGGGAAGGGATGTGCATACGCCATGCCAGCTTTGGTAATTTTCGGAATGATGTCTTTGCCGAAGTCGTGGCTGGAGTTTTCGTCTTTGTCGTCTTCTTCCAGCAGCGCGTAAAGATAATCGGCATCAAAGACATAGATCCCCATGCTGGCGAGCGATTTGGTATCGTCCCCAGGCATTGTCGGTGGGTTCGCCGGTTTTTCGACAAAATCGATAATCTTGTCGTCGGCGTCGACGTGCATCACCCCAAATGCCGTCGCCTCAGCAACAGGCACGGGCAGGCATGCCACGGTGCAACGCGCCCCTTTTTCGACGTGGTCGATCAGCATGTGGGAGTAGTCTTGCTTGTAGATATGATCGCCCGCGAGGATCACGATGTATTCCGCGTTATAACGGCGAATAATGTCGAGGTTTTGCGTCACCGCATCCGCCGTCCCGCGATACCAGTTCTCACCGTGAACGCGCTGCTGGGCAGGCAGAAGATCGACAAACTCATTCATCTCTTCACTGAAGAATGACCAGCCGCGCTGGATGTGCTGCACCAGAGTATGCGACTGATACTGCGTAATGACGCCAATGCGGCGAATGCCTGAGTTCAGGCAGTTGGAGAGCGCAAAGTCGATAATACGGAACTTACCACCAAAGTGGACGGCAGGTTTGGCGCGTTTGATGGTCAAATCTTTCAGACGAGTACCACGCCCGCCTGCGAGTATCAGGGCAACAGTTTTTAATGGTAGCTGGCGTGCCAACATTAAGGGATCGTTCTTCTCTAATCTAACCATGACTAACTCCTTTTTTATCATCTTTGGAATACGCACACTCCGTGCGCAGGCCCGTGCCAGACAGCCATTACTACCGGATTATCCGCTCCGGCAAATGGGGGAACAGCGCGCCATTCCCCGTCAGGTAAAACAATCTCAGCGACGTCATCCGTCGCGTTCAGCGTGACCAGCCACCTCTCCGAAAGCAGGATTTGCAGGCGTGGTACGCCGTGTTGCCACTCTTGCGCGCTTAAGGGTTGCGCGTCTTGATTCAGCCAGCGGACATTACCGTCGCCCTCTTCCCACCAGCGATCGGCGGTGAGCGCGGGAATTTGCTGGCGAAGATGGATCAGCGCAGCGGTAAAGTGAATCAACCCGCTGTTCGCTTCACCCCAGTCGAGCCAGGTCAACGTGTTGTCCTGGCAATACGCATTGTTGTTACCATGCTGACTGTGACCATGTTCATCGCCTGCCAGCAGCATCGGCGTGCCCTGCGACAATAACAGCGTTGTCAGCAGCGCATGCACGCTGGCGCGTCGCCGCTCGATAACATCAAGGCTTCCGCCTAACCCTTCTATACCATGATTGAAGCTATGGTTATTGTTAGTGCCATCGCGATTCTCCTCGCCGTTCGCTTCATTGTGTTTCTGATTGAAACAAACGCAGTCCCGGAGCGTAAAACCGTCGTGCGCCGTCAGCAGGTTGATCGTCGCAGACGGTCGTTTGCCATCGCGCTTAAAAAGATCGCTGGACCCGGCAAAGCGTCCGGCGAACTCCCCCAGCGACAGATTCCGTTCCAGCCAGAAGCGGCGCGCGGCATCGCGATAGTGATCGTTCCACTCGGCAAACAGGGGCGGGAAATTCCCGACCTGATAACCCCCTTCACCGATGTCCCACGGCTCGGCAATGAGCTTCACCTGTGACAGCACCGGACAATTTTTGATCGCTTCAAACAGCGGCGCCTGCTGACTGAAGGCCGGCGTACGCCCCATAACAGGTGCCAGATCAAAACGAAAACCGTCGACGTGGAACGTGTCCACCCAGTACTTCAGGCATTCATACGCGAAATGCATGACCGCCGGGTGGCTGAGATTGAGCGTGTTACCGCAACCGGTCCAGTTGAAGTAATCGCCATCGTCCCTGATCCAATAATAGCTACGGTTATCAATTCCGCGCATGGAGAGCGTCGGTCCATCGAGATCGCTTTCCGCACTGTGGTTCAGTACCACGTCCAGAATGACCTCAATGCCTGCCGCATGAAGCGCCTTTACCGCATCACGAAACTCGTCCCGCGCCTTGTCCGGATGAGTGGCATAGCGGGGTTCGAGCGCAAACATCGCCAGCGGGTTGTAGCCCCAGTAGTTACTGAGCCCCAGCCGCTGCAGACGAGGTTCACTGGCAAAATGCGCGACGGGCAACAGCTCCAGGGCCGTGATCCCGAGGTGCTTGAGGTAGGCAATCATGGTCGGATGACCGAGCGCCTGGTAGGTGCCGCGCATCTCTTTCGGGATTGACGGATGCAGATACGTCAGCCCTTTAACATGCGCCTCGTAGATAACGGTGTTGCCCCACGGCGTGCGCGGTGGGGCATCGTCTTCCCAGTCGTAGAGATCGTTCACCACCACGCTTTTAGGCGCCACGGGGGCGCTGTCGCGGTGGTCGGGTTCACCGTAGCCGACATGGAAAATAGGGTCGTCTTTAAACTCGCCATCCACGCGGTGCGCACACGGATCGATCAGCAGCTTCGCCGGGTTAAACCAGTGCCCCTGCGCAGGTGCCCACGGGCCGTGTACGCGATAGCCGTAGTGCATTCCTGGCCGTCCCCCGGCCAGGTAGCCGTGCCAGGTATCTCCTGTGCGAGACGGCAGGTCGTAACGATGTTCATTACCCTCGCCGTCAAATACGCACAGTTCAACCCGCTCCGCATGGGCAGAAAAGAGCGTGAAATTCACCCCCTTTCCATCAAAATGTGCCCCGAGCGGTTCGGGTTTACCTGCCGTAAGCTGGGTCATTCCCCCTCCCGGATCAGCCAGATGGTACTGAGCGGCGGTAGCGTAAGGCTCAGGGAATTCGGTCGCCCGTGGCTTTCAATGGCATCGCTTTGCACCAGACCACCGTTACCGGCATTGCTGCCGTGGTAGTGCGTGGAATCGGTATTCAGGATTTCACGCCACTTGCCGGCCTGGTTAATCCCGAAGCGATAATGATGGCGCGGTACAGGGGTAAAGTTGCTGGCGACGATAATTTCGTTGCCGGCTTTATCCCGCCGCACAAAGACAAACACCGAGCGCTCATGGTCATCCACCACCAGCCACTCGAAACCGTACGGGTCAAAATCAAGCTCATGCAGGGCTTTGTGGTGACGGTAGGTCAGGTTAAGGTCCCGCACCAGACGCTGTACGCCGTGGTGCCAGTTGTCGCCCCCTTCCAGCAGATGCCAGTCGAGGCTGGTGTCGTGGTTCCACTCGCGCCCCTGGGCGAACTCATTGCCCATAAACAGCAGTTTTTTACCCGGGAAGGCGAACATCCAGCCGTAGTAGGCGCGCAGGTTGGCGAACTTCTGCCATGCATCGCCCGGCATGCGGTCGAGAATGGATTTTTTGCCATGCACCACTTCGTCATGCGACAGCGGCAGCATGAAGTTCTCGGTGTAGTTGTAGAGCAGCCCGAAGGTGAGCTTGTCATGGTGATACTGGCGGTAGACGGGATCCAGCTTCATGTAGTCGAGCGTGTCGTGCATCCACCCCAGGTTCCATTTGTACCAGAACCCCAGTCCGCCGGTTGACGGTGGACGGGAGACGCCAGGGAAGTCGGTGGACTCTTCCGCCATCGTCACCGCACCGTCTACCTGCTCGCCGATAATACGGTTGGTGTTGCGCAGAAACTCAATCGCTTCCAGGTTTTCACGGCCGCCATACTCGTTCGGGATCCACTCGCCTTCTTTGCGGCTGTAGTCGCGGTAGATCATCGACGCCACGGCATCAACGCGCAGGGCATCAATGCCAAAGCGCTCAATCCAGTACAGCGCATTGCCCACGAGGTAGTTTGCCACTTCACGACGACCGTAGTTGTAGATCAGCGTGTTCCAGTCCTGGTGATAGCCTTCGCGCGGGTCGCTGTGCTCGTACAGCTTAGTGCCGTCAAACTCTGAAAGACTAAAATCATCGGACGGGAAATGGCCCGGCACCCAGTCGAGGATCACGTTTAACCCGGCGGCGTGCGCGGCATTGATAAAATAGCGGAAGTCATCGCGCGTGCCGAAGCGACGCGTCGGGGCATACATCCCGGTCGGCTGATAACCCCAGCTTCCGTCGAACGGGTGTTCATTAATTGGCAGCAACTCAAGATGGGTAAAGCCCATCCATTTCGCGTACGGAACCAGCTGGTCGGCAAGCTCCCGGTAGCTGAGCCAGAAGTTATTATCGGTATGGCGACGCCAGGAACCGAGATGCACTTCGTAGACGGAAATTGGCGCATCAAAGCGGTTGGCCTGCTTGCGTTCTTCACTCTGGACAACTTTTTCCGGCAGGCCGCAAATCATTGACGCGGTTTCCGGACGCATTTGCGCTTCGAAGGCGTACGGGTCGGACTTAATACGCAGCTTGCCGTGCGCATCGATCATCTCGAATTTATACAGCTGGCCGTTGTGCGCGCCGGGGATAAACAGCTCCCAGATACCGCTTTCACGGCGCAGACGCATCGGGTGACGACGGCCATCCCAGTAGTTGAACTGGCCGACAACGGAGACTCGCTGGGCGTTAGGCGCCCACACGGCAAACCGCGTGCCGGTGATGCCATCCATCGTATCGGCATGGGCACCCAGCGTTTCATAAGGTCGCAGGTGGGTACCTTCAGACAGCAGCCACGCGTCCATCTCCTGTAAAAGAGGCCCAAAACTGTAGGGATCATCGATGAGATTTTGCTGACCATGCCAGATAACGGCAAGCTGATAACGAAAAGGGTTTTTACGACGGGGCATTACGCCCGAAAAGAAGCCACGAGAATCGAGGCATTCCAGATTGCCGACCTTGCGGCCGGTTTTGGGTTCGATAACCCACACTTCTGTGGCATCCGGTAACAGTGCCCGGACTTCCAGCCCGGCCTCGGTACGGTGCATCCCCAGTACGGAAAAGGGGTCGGCAAAATGACCCGCAATAAGCGCATTAATCACGTCTCTATCCACACGATCGGACATGGTATTCATCCTGTTTTTTATGTCGTCCTTTTTTAGCGCCTGGGACGACTTTAATGTGACCTGAACGGGCATCCTCTCAGCCCCGTCCTAACCTCAGGTAAGAAATAACTCTTCCTTAAAGCATAGCCAACGCTCTAAATGACTCCTGATAAAAAATAAGACATATGCGTTTTACTCCATGTAGTACGCGGAAAAGGGGGTGAAAATCACCCCCCGGGGTTTAACAAATTATTACGCCAGCTGGCGCAGCATGCGACGCAGCGGCTCGGCTGCGCCCCACAGAAGCTGGTCGCCGACGGTGAATGCAGAAAGGAACTCCGGCCCCATGTTCAGCTTACGCAGACGACCCACCGGGGTGGTCAGCGTGCCGGTGACGGCAGCCGGGGTCAATTCACGCATGGTGATGTCGCGATCGTTTGGAACCACTTTCGCCCACGGGTTGTGTGCAGCCAGCAGCTCTTCCACGGTCGGAATCGACACATCTTTTTTCAGTTTAATCGTGAAGGCCTGGCTGTGGCAGCGCAGCGCGCCGATACGTACGCACAGACCGTCAACTGGAATGGTGTTCGCGGTATTGAGTATTTTGTTGGTCTCAGCCTGACCTTTCCACTCTTCGCGGGTCTGGCCGTTATCCAGCTGTTTGTCGATCCACGGGATCAGACCACCGGCCAGCGGTACACCAAAATTATCCACCGGCAGCTCGCCGCTGCGGGTCAGCTCGGTGACTTTACGCTCGATATCGAGAATAGCGGAGGCCGGGTTTGCCAGCTCGGTCGCAACGCTGTGGTGCAACTGGCCCATCTGCGTCAGCAGCTCGCGCATATGGCGCGCACCGCCGCCGGACGCGGCCTGGTAAGTCGCCACGGAGACCCACTCCACCAGGTCCTGCGCGAACAGGCCGCCGAGGGACATCAGCATCAGGCTGACGGTGCAGTTACCGCCGACAAAGGTTTTTACGCCGTTGTTCAGGCCGTCGGTGATGACGTCCTGGTTGACCGGGTCGAGAATGATGATGGCATCGTCTTTCATGCGCAGTGAAGACGCCGCATCAATCCAGTAGCCCTGCCAGCCGCTTTCACGCAGCTTTGGATAAATTTCGTTGGTATAATCGCCGCCCTGGCAAGTGACAATAATGTCGAGTGCCTTCAGCGCTTCCAGATCGAAAGCATCCTGCAACGTACCGGTGCTGCCGCCAAAAGAAGGTGCAGCCTGGCCGAGCTGGGAAGTGGAGAAGAAGACCGGGCGGATGGCGTCAAAATCGCGCTCTTCAACCATGCGTTGCATGAGAACAGAGCCGACCATACCGCGCCAGCCGATAAAACCAACGTTTTTCATAGCATTTTTTTCCTGCAGAGGGTGTGTGCTGATTGTGCAAACCAGTATTCAACTGGGATATGCTTCACATTACAAAATGCTGCCAAAGTCGCAAGCGAAATTAATCGATGATGGCCCGCCAATCAGAAATAGCGCTAATCATCATAATAACCATAGAGAGTTTCAGGGATAATTTTAATGAGTGAAATCATATCCGCGGCGGTTTTATTGATCCTGATAATGGATCCTCTGGGCAACCTGCCTATCTTCATGTCGGTGCTGAAGCACACCGAACCCAAACGCCGTCGGGCGATCATGATCCGCGAGCTGCTTATCGCGCTGCTGGTGATGTTCATCTTCCTGTTTGCCGGTGAGAAAATCCTCGCCTTCCTGAATCTGCGTGCCGAAACGGTTTCGATTTCCGGTGGGATTATCCTGTTCCTGATAGCGATTAAGATGATTTTCCCGAGCGCTGAAGGCAGCAGCAGCGGCCTGCCCGCGGGGGAAGAGCCGTTTATTGTGCCGCTGGCGATTCCCCTTGTCGCCGGACCGACGATTCTGGCAACGCTGATGCTGCTGTCGCATCAGTACCCCAATCAGATGAGCCATCTGGTGATTGCCTTGCTGATTGCCTGGGGCGGGACGTTTATCATTCTGCTGCAGTCGTCGTTGTTCCTGCGCCTGCTGGGTGAGAAAGGCGTAAACGCGCTGGAGCGCCTGATGGGGTTGATTCTGGTGATGATGGCGACGCAGATGTTCCTGGACGGGATCCGCGCGTGGATGAAGGGCTAGGTAAAAACAAAAAAGGACAACTCACGTTGTCCTTTTGCTTTTAGCCGGGTTTAACTCAGCAGCGTAAACGCAATCATCCCGACAATGGCACCCGTCGTGCCGAGGATGGTTTCCATCAGCGTCCAGGTTTTCAGGGTTTGCGCTTCGGTCGCACCGGTAAATTTACCGAACAGCCAGAAGCCGGCGTCGTTGACGTGTGACACCACAATCGAACCGCCCGCAATGCAGATTGAGAGCGCGGCCATCTGGGCACCGGAGTAGTTAAGCTGTTCAATCACCGGCATCACCAGACCCACGGCGGTTAAACATGCCACCGTCGCAGAGCCCTGGATGATACGCACCGCCGCAGCCAGTACGAAACAGGTCACCGCAATGGGCAGCCCCATGCCGGTCAGGGCTTCGCCCAGCGCCGGACCCACGCCGGAATCCACCAGCACCTGTTTGAACACGCCACCGGCACCGATCACCAGCAGAATGATACCCGCAGGCTGCAGCGCATGGCCGCAGATTTCCATCACTTTGTCTTTCGGCATGCCCTGACGCATCGCCAGGCCGTACATCGCCACCAGACACGCCACCAGGATCGCGGTGAACGGGTGGCCGATAAACTCAAACCATTCGTACGCAGTAGACCCCACCGGCACGAAACGCGCGGCGATGGTTTTCAGCCCCACCAGCACCAGCGGCAGCAGGATCAGCGCCAGGCTGAAGCCGAAGGACGGCATTTTGCCTTCGCCAAGGTGCGGCTCGGTGACGTCATCCGGAATGTGAAGCTCAACGTAACGACTGATGAAGTTGCCCCACAGCGGGCCGGCAATAATCATTCCCGGGATCGCTGCACACAGACCAATCAGGATCATCCAGCCAAAATCGGCGTGCATCTGAGAAGCCAGCAGCATCGGCGCAGGCCCAGGCAGCAGGAACGCCGCCGCAGCCGCCACGCCCGCAAACAGCGGAATCACCAGCTTCACGAGGTTAGTGCCGGTATGGCGAGCCATCGAGAACGCCACGCTAATCAGCAGCACCACGGCCACTTCGAAGAACAGCGGCAGCGCACAAATCAGACCGGCGAGGCCAATCGCGTAGTGCGCACGGCTGTGTCCGAAGGATTTGAGCATTTTGACGGCAATCTGGTCGACTGCGCCCGTCTCATGCAGGATCTTGCCAAACATCGCGCCCAGCGCGACCACAATGGCCAGGAAACCCAGCGTGCCTCCCATCCCTTTTTCCATCGTCGCTGCGATCTTATCGAGCGGCATACCGGAAAAGAGACCTGCACCAATAGACACCACCATTAAGGCAACGAAAGCATGCATACGCGCTTTCATCACTAAAAACAGCAGCAGCAATACGGAACCAACTGCTGTTAAAACTAGCGTTAATGTACTCAAAACTTACTGCCTTTTATTAATGACCTCGATGGTGCTGGCAACAACACCCTCCAGTGACTGATCGATATCAACCACTAAGACGTCTTTCTCATCGTCGCCCGGCTCCTGCAACGCTTCGAACTGCGTCACCAGCATCTGGGTTTTGAAGAAGTGGCCTTTACGCGCCTTCAGACGGCTCTCAATCACCTCGAAATCGCCTTTCAGGTAGATGAAAGAGAGGTTCGGGTTGCCGTCACGCAGCAGGTCGCGGTAGGTTTTTTTCAGCGCGGAGCAGACGATCAGGGAGACCTTGTTGGTACGCTGCATCGCGAACGCGGCGTCATTCAGCGCCTGCAACCACGGTTTGCGGTCGTCATCGTTCAGCGGCTCGCCGGAGGCCATTTTCATGATATTGCTGCGCGGATGGAGGAAGTCGCCATCAAGAAACGCCGCATGAAGTTGATGCGCCACTTCGCTGGCCACGGCAGATTTACCGCTACCGGAAACGCCCATCAGGACGTAAACGTGGTGATCATGATTAGTCGTGCTCAAAGGGTGTCCCTCAGTCAATTGTTACGGGTAACAGTTATCGGTAACATTGTCCTGCTGGGGCAAAAGAGAAGCAATATCCAAACGTGCGCGAAGTGAATAAGTGTGACCCACTTCAAATTTGTCAGCTTAAATAGATCCACCCGGTGACAAGGTGAAACCTAAATCTAACATTTTCGGCGTCACCGTCTCGCCACGTATGCGCGCCAGCAGGCGTTCTGCGCCAATACGGCCCATACGTTCACGCGGTGTCAGGACGCTCGCCAGACGGGGTTCCATCACCTGGCCGATGTCGTGGCCGTGGAAACCGGCAATCGCCATATCTTCGGGGATCTTCAGCCCCAGACGCTGGCATTCGAACGCTGCACCGACCGCAAGGTCATCGTTGGTACAGAAAATACCGTCCAGTTGCGGATACTCGCGTCGTGCCTGACGCATCAGCTCAATACCCGACGTATAGGATGAAGACTGCTCAACCATCACGCTGTACGGTGTTAAACCGGCGTCGAGCATTGCCTGCTCGTATCCCTTCTGTTTGATGATAGTACGTTCATCCAGACGTGCACCCAGGTAGGCAATATGGCGATGGCCGCGGGCAATGATGGCCGCCGTCATCTGGCGCGCCGCTTCGAAGTTATCAAAGCCCACCGCAATATCGAGACACGGCGACTGGCTGTCCATCAGCTCCACCACCGGAATGCCTGCCACTTCAATCATTTTTAGCGTACGGGGGGTGTGAGTACGTTCGGTTAAAATCAGGCCGTCGATGTTCCAGGAGAGCATGGACTCAAGACGTTCTTCTTCCAGTTCCGGCTTGTACCCATAGTGAGCGAGCATGGTCTGATAGCCAAAGGCATCGGTCACGCTTTCAATGCCGCGCAACACTTCGGCAAAAACCTGGTTGGTTAAGGAAGGCAGGAGGACGCCAACCGCGCGGCTGGTCGCATTCGAAAGAATATCGGGGGCGCGGTTAGGGATATACCCCAGTTCATCGAGGGCAGCGGCAATCTTGCCACGCAACGCCACGGAAACCTGTTCCGGGTTACGTAAAAACCGGCTGACCGTCATTTTGGTCACACCGACGCGATCGGCTACATCCTGAAGTACGGGGCGTTTCTTTTTCATCGTCCTGAGAAATCGTAAGTGATAGATTTGCTCAGTTTATCACGGACAAAGCCCATCCTTCCCCTGTCAAAGGGAAGGATGGGCATTTATTTATGATTTATTACACCGGTGGCAGATCAAACAGCAGAATTTCGCTTTCACTGTCGGCATGCACGGACAGTGCCTGCTCATCCCAGATTGCCAGACCATCCGCCGTGGTGGCTTTCGTGCCGTTAATAGACACCTCGCCTTTCACCACCTGGATCCAGACGCGGCGGTTAGCGGCAATCTGATGGACAGACTGTTCGTCTTTTGCCAGCGCCCAGCGGTACAGTTCCATATCCTGGTGCACTTTCAGCGAACCGTCACGCGCATCCGGAGAGAGCACCAGCTGTTTGCCCTGTTTAGCATCAAAGCGGCGCTGTTCGTAGCGCGGGGTGATGCCGGTTTCTTCCGGAATGATCCAGATTTGATACAGGTGCAGTTTTTCCGTTTTGCTTGGGTTGTATTCAGAGTGACGCACCCCGGTACCCGCACTCATAATCTGGAACTCGCCCGCCGGAACCTGCTCTTTGTTGCCCATGCTGTCCTGGTGCTCAACCGCCCCTTCCAGCACATACGTCAGGATTTCCATGTCTTTGTGCGGGTGGGTACCGAAGCCCTGGCCTGCATCAATCACGTCATCGTTAATGACGCGCAGTGCGGAGAAGCCCATAAAGTTCGGGTCGTAGTAGTCAGCAAACGAGAATGAATGCCATGAGTCCAGCCAGCCATGATTCGCGTGACCACGTTCGTTTGCTTTGCGTAAGTAGATCATTGTTTCACCCTCAGTTCGTTTCGATGGAGTAAGTGTGGACGCAAACGGCCTGGGATCATAGAGGGTGAAAATTGACTCCTCTGTTCAAAAATTTAGAACAAGCAAAGAGGAGTCATAATTTCTTATCTGGCGAGGGTTATCGTGGCAGGAGAGGCCTGTTCGAAGGCCCGTTCAAGGAGTTCGAGATTGGTCATAACTTCAGATTCCTTGACGTAATTGGGCGCACCGTTAGTCAGGGTCTCATACAGCGCATCGTAAACGCGGCCATAGTCACCCGCTTCGGGTTTCACGTCCTCTTTAACGGTGATGCCCTCTGCGTTGACGTACTCCAGCACGCCCACGGAGTCATCCGCCGCAAACCCCAGGTCGCCGGGCATAATGTTCGCCTTCAGGCTGGTCTCCTGCTGGTCGATACCGTACTTAATAAACGAGCCTCTGGTGCCATGCACAATAAATTTCGGATAGTCAATTTTCACCAGATGGCTGGTTTTGACGATGGCTTTCAGGTCGCCGTAAAACAGCTGGGCTTCGAAGGTATCGTCCGGGTTGGCTTTATTCCGCAGGCTGCGAATGTCATACGCCACGTGGTCCGGTCGGCCAAACAGGGAGATTACCTGGTCCATGGTGTGCACGCCGAGACCATAGAACGAGCCGTCCTGCGGCAGGCCGGGATGCGTTTCCACTACCGGACGGTAGTAATCAAAGTGGCTTTCAATCTCGACGATGTCACCCAGTTTACCGCTCTCAATCACTTTTTTTGCCGTCAGGAAGCAGCTGTCAAAGCGGCGGTTTTGGTACGGCGTGACGGTCAGCCCTTTGCGCTTCGCCAGGTCAAACAACGTTTTCGCCTCTGTCATTGTCGGGGTAAACGGCTTTTCCACCAGCACGTTTTTGCCCGCCTCCAGCGCGCGTTTTGCGTACTCGAAATGGCTGTCAGCGTGGGTACAGACAATCACCAGTTTGACCTGCGGATCGTTGAGGACCTCATCAAGATCGCTGGTGAAATGAATATGGGAGTACTGGGGAGACTGCTCTTCCGGCTTCGCGCGACGCCGGTAGATATGGGCAACGTGCCAGCTGTCTTTGCGGTTGAGAACATACGGAAGGTGGTAACGCGTGGTGCTTTTGCCAAATCCAATAAATGCGCAATGTAATGTCATGGCTCAGTCCTTTTTAAGGTTACTGAGTGCAACCATAGCGCAAGTTTTGCCCTCACCCCAGCTCTCTTCCACGGGGAGCGGGCGAAAAAAGACAAAAAAAAGCCAGCGAAAAGCTGGCTAAAGTAATACTGGAAGCAATGTGAGCAATGTCGTGCTTTCAGGTTCCCGTAGGGGTCTTCCTGAACGCAGAGCAATAATAATCATTCTCATTCGCACTTGTCCAATCTTTTTTGCAAAAATTAGCAGTTGACTCAAATTTTAATCTCACTGATGTTGGAATGGACGTTTAACTGACTGAGGATGAAGGAATGAGTGAGATTGTGATACGCCATATCGAAGCCCGCGATGCAGAAGCGTTACGTGACATTATGTCGCATCCTGGGGTGTATCACGACACGCTACAACTTCCCCATCCCTCAATGGATATGTGGCATGACCGGGTCGCGACGAAACCGGGAAGACGGCATCTCGTCGCCTGTCTTGACCAGCGAGTGGTTGGCCATATGGCACTCGATGTGATGGAAAATCCCCGCCGCAGCCACGTTGCAACGTTCGGCATTAGCGTGGCCGCTGATGTACAGGGACGCGGTGTGGGTCGTGCGCTCATGCGCGAAATGGTCAATCTCTGCGACAACTGGTTGCGCATTGAACGCATTGAGCTCACGGTTTTTGCGGATAACCCAGCGGCACTGGCGCTGTATAAGAAGTTTGGGTTTGAAATCGAAGGGACCGGCAGGAACTTCGCCCTGCGTAACGGCGACTATGTGGACGCGTATTACATGGCGCGGCTGAAGTGATAAATTGCCCGGTAACGCGACGCTTACCGGGCAATAAAATCAGAACCCCGCCGTCAAATCATCCACCGAACGCGGATCCGAGGCCCCAAACAGCGTGCCGTCCGGGCCGACCATAATGCTCTGGGTGCTGCCCATTGCCTCTTTCAGCGCCACCTTCTGTCCGCGCTGCTCCAGCAGCTTGATGGTATCCGGACTAAAGCCCTTCTCAACACGCAGCTCGTCCGGCAGCCACTGATGGTGGAAACGCGGTGCGTTCGTCGCTTCGGCGACATTCATTCCAAAGTCAATGCTGTTCACCACCATCTGCAGCACCGTGGTGATAATACGGCTGCCGCCAGGGCTGCCTGTCACCAGCCAGGTTTTACCGTCTTTGACCACGATGGTAGGCGACATGGACGACAGCGGACGCTTCTTCGGCCCGACCGCATTCGCATCCCCGCCTACCAGTCCGTAGACGTTCGGCACGCCCGGTTTGGCCGAGAAGTCATCCATCTCGTTATTGAGCAGAATCCCGCTGTTGCCTGCCACGATGCCTGTACCAAAGGTGGTGTTGAGGGTATAGGTCACCGCCACCGCGTTACCGTCTTTATCCACCACCGAGAAGTGGGTGGTCTGGTTGCTCTCATACGGTGCCAGCTTGCCCGGGCGGATCTCGCTCGACGGTTTGGCCTTGTTGATGTCAATCTCATCAGCAATCGATTTAGCATAGGCTTTATTGGTCAGCGCCTGCCACGGCACCTTCACGAAGTCCGGGTCGCCCAGGTATTCTGAACGGTCGGCGTAGGCGCGTTTTTCCGCCTCTGCCATCACCTGCATGGCATCCGCACTGCCGAAGCCGAACTTGTGCATATCGAAGTTTTCAAGAATGTTGAGGATCTGCACGATGTGAATGCCGCCGGAAGACGGCGGCGGCATCGAGAAAACGTCATAGCCGCGATAGCTTCCGTGAATCGGCTCACGCTCGACGGCCTTGTACTCCGCGAGATCCGCTTTGGTGATAAGCCCACCGTTCTTTTGCATCTCTTCGGCAATCTGGTCGGCAATCGCCCCTTTGTAGAACGCATCCGGGCCGTGCTCCGCGATCAGCTCCAGACTTTTCGCCAGGTTCTTTTGCACCAGCTTATCGCCCTTCTTCAGCGGTTCGCCGTCTTTCCAGAAGATAGCCTTGCTGTTTTCGTGATTCGGAATCACTTCGCTGCCATAGGTTTTAAGATCGTCAGCCAGGGCGTCATTCACCACAAAACCTTCGCGGGCGAGCTTAATCGCAGGCTGTACCACTTTGTTGAGCGGCAGGGTGCCATATTTTTCCAGCGCCAGGGAGAAGCCTGCGACGGTGCCCGGCGTACCGGAGGCGAGATGCGAGGTCAGGGATTTTTTGCTGTCCGGGTTGCCTTGATCGTCAAGGAACATATCGCGGGAAGCCTGTCCTGGGGCCATCTCACGGAAGTCGATGGCGGTGGTTTTGCCGTCTTTGGTCCGCAGCATCATAAAGCCGCCGCCGCCCAGGTTCCCCGCCTGCGGATGCGTCACCGCCAGCGCATAGCCCACCGCGACTGCCGCATCCACCGCATTACCGCCCTGACGGAGAATATCGACGCCCACTTTCGTTGCCAGCGCATCCACCGACGCCACCATACCCTGCGTTGCCCGCACGGGATGAAAAACATCTTCCTCCACGCCGTACGAGACTGGCGGAGCCGCTGGCGGGTTGGCCGCCACGCTAAATGTGCCGCCTGCCATCAGCGCGGCGATCGCTATCCAGCGCAAAAACGTTGGTTTCATCATTATTGTTCTCCAGGTGAAGAGGGCCATATTCCCCGCTTAAGCCTGGTTCACAACTCCTAAAAAATCATCGTCATGGTGAAATCAGGGTAAACTTAAGAGAAGCCTCAAAAGAAGGGAGATGACAATGAAACGCTTACTGATTCTTACGGCGCTGCTTCCGTTTGCCGCGCTCGCACAGCCACTCAATACGATGAACAACCCGAACCAGCAGGGCTACGTCATTCCAAGCCAGCAGCGTATGCAAACGGAGATGATGAGCCAGCAGCAACAGCAGAAAGGGATGCTAAACCAGCAGTTGAAAACGCAGACCCAGATGCAGCAGCAAAGCCTGCAAAACCAGATGAACACCAACACCCAGCGCATACAGCAGGGTCAGGTGCGTGAGCAGCCGCTGCCTAACCCAAACGGCGGGATGCTGGGCGGAATGACCTCGTCGGGCAGCGGACAGCAGCATATGCTGCCGTCCCAGTCACCGTCGAATGGCGGGATGCTTAATTCTTCGCAGAACTAAAGTTCGGGCCGATCACGTCAATCGCATCGGTACAGATACTGTCCACCCCCCAGCGCAGCAGCTCCGCCGCGCGCTGGGGTTTGTTGACGGTATAGACCAGGATATGCAGCCCCGCCTCTTTCAACATTTTTACCCGCGCCTCATCCAGCAGCGCGTGGTTCAGGTGAATCGACACACACCCTAAACGGCTGGTCAGCTCACGCCAGTCATCACGCCACGTATCAAGCAACAGTCCGCGCGGCAACGCCGGGACGGACGCCTGCGCCGCCTCCAGGGCATCAATGTCAAACGACGACAGCAGGGGTGGCGTCATGCCCTCCCACAGCTCACGCGCGGCCAGCGCAATGACTTTACCTGTGAGCGGCCCGGTGCCGGTGGTTGGTTTGATTTCGATATTGGCCATCATGCCGTGCAGGCGACAGCGGTCGGCCACTTCCGCCAGCAGCGGCAGCGGCTCGCCTTTGAACTCGCTGCTGTACCAGCTTCCGGCGTCGACGTTCAGCAGATCGCGCCACGGCAGGTCTCCCGCCACGCCCCAGCCATTGCTGGTACGTTCGAGGTTGTCATCATGCAGAAGGAAAATCTCGCCGTCTTTCGATAGCTTGGCGTCGAACTCGATCATCGTGTGACCGTAATGCGCGCCCATATCGATAGCCGCCAGCGTGTTTTCCGGCGCCAGTTTACCGCCGCCCCGGTGGGCGACGATGTGGGGATAAGGCCAGTTACTCATATACGTTGTCCTGTTTCACCGTCGAATACGTGCAGGTGATTTTCCGGCAGATGCAGCCACAGTGTGCTGCCTGCTTTAGGGCGCTCCTGATGGGCCAGACGCACCACCATTTTTTGTTCACCCCAACGTCCGTGCGCCAGGTTGTCAGCCCCCAGCATCTCCAGCGTGTCCATGACCAGCGGCACGCCGCCTTCCGCCTGTGAGGTTAACCCAATATGTTCCGGGCGGATACCGAGCGTCATCTTACGCCCGGCATAGCCACGATAGTACCCGTTTACGGGCAGCGCCATCCCACTTTCCAGCTCAAAGTGCGTACCGGCACTGCTGATCCGCCCTTCCAGCAGGTTCATCGCCGGGCTGCCAATAAAGCTCGCCACAAAGCGGGAGGCCGGTTTCTCGTATACCTCCACCGGGGTGCCAATCTGTTCGGCGACGCCTTTGTTCATCACCATCACGCGCTGGGCGAGGGTCATCGCTTCCACCTGATCGTGCGTCACATACAGGGAGGTGGTTTTCAGACGACGGTGCAGCTGCTGCAGCTCAAGGCGCATCTGCACGCGCAGCTTGGCATCAAGGTTTGAGAGCGGCTCGTCGAACAGGAACACCGCAGGGTCACGCACAATGGCGCGCCCCATCGCCACGCGCTGGCGCTGTCCGCCGGACAGTTCACGCGGACGTCGCTTGAGCAGGCCATCCAGTTCCAGAATACGCGCCGCCTCTTTCACGCGCTCATCGATATGGCTTTTGCCCATCCCGCGGATTTTCAGCCCCCATGCCATGTTCTCTTCCACGCTCATGTGCGGGTAAAGGGCGTAGTTCTGAAACACCATCGCGATGCCCCGGTCCTTCGGCTCCATCTCGGTCACGCGCTGGCGATCGATCCAGATATCGCCGCTGGTCACACGTTCAAGCCCGGCAACCATGCGCAGCAGCGTTGATTTGCCGCAGCCTGACGGGCCAACCATCACGATAAATTCCCCGTCCGCCACGTCGAGCGTTAACGGCTGAATGACCTGGGTTTTGTTGTCCCAGCTTTTGGTCACTGCCTGTAATTTTAAACCTGCCATGTTATTTCTCACTGTCCACTAAACCACGCACGAACGCACGCTGCATGGCTAAAACGATAACGACCGGGGGGATAAGGGTGAGCAGCATCGCCGCCATCACCTGATTCCAGAGCGTGGTGCCTTCACCGGTGGCGATCATACCTTTGATGCCCGCCACGGCGGTGCCAAGATTGACGTCCTGAATAATCAGCAGCGGCCACAGATACTGGTTCCAGCCGTAGATAAAGGTGATGACAAACAGCGCCGCAAGGTTGGTTTTCGACAGCGGCAGCACGATGTCACGGAAGAAGCGCATCGGCGAGGCTCCGTCAATACGCGCGGCCTCAATCAGCTCGTCCGGCAGGGTCATAAAGAACTGGCGGAACAGGAAGGTGGCGGTGGCCGAGGCCATCAGCGGCAGGGTTAAACCTGCGTAGCTGTCCAGCATCTTCAGGTTGGCGATCACTTCCACCGTCGGGAAGATACGCACTTCTACCGGCAGCATCAGGGTGATGAAGATCATCCAGAAGAACAGGTTACGCAGGGGAAAGCGGAACCAGACGATGGCGAAGGCCGAGAGCATCGACACCGTGATTTTGCCCACCGTAATACCGAACGCCATGATGAAGCTGTTCAGCATCATCAGCCAGAATGGCGCGCTGTTAGCGCCCACGCCCTGGGTCCAGATGATTTTCATGTTTTCGAAAAGATGCCCGCCTGGGATCAGCGTCATCGGCGTATCAAACACCGCTTTGGTGTCCAGCGTGGCGGCAACGAAGGCCACGTACAGCGGGAACAGAATGACGATGATGCCCAAAATCAGCATGGTGTGGCTGAACATCGTCAGCCCGCGACGGTTCTCGATCATTGGTAGCGCACCTTACTTTCGACATAACGGAACTGCACTACCGTGAGAAGGATGACGAGGAACATCAACACGACCGACTGGGCGGCGGATGCCGAGAGATCCAGACCGGCAAAGCCTTCGCGATAGATCTTATAGATAAGCGTCGTCGTGGCCTGCACCGGGCCACCGGCCGTGGCGGCGTCGATCACCGGGAAGGTGTCGAAGAAGGCGTAAACCAGGTTGACCACCAGCAGGAAGAAACTCACCGGGGCAATCAGCGGCAGCGACAGCCTAAAGAAACGACGGACCGGCCCTGCACCATCAATTGCCGCGGCTTCAACCAGCGAGCGCGGAATAGACTGCAGCGCAGCAAAGAAGAACAGGAAGTTGTAGCTGATCTGTTTCCACACCGACGCAAAGACCACCAGGAACATCGCCTGACCGCTGTTCTGGGCGTGGTTCCAGTCGTAGCCGAACTCCGCCAGAAAATGGGTAATCAGCCCGCGCCCTGGGTTAAACAGGAAGATCCACAGCACGGCGGCGACGGCAGGCGCCACGGCGTAAGGTAGCAGCATCAGCGTCTGATACAGACGGCTGCCGCGCACCACGTAATCCACCAGCGCCGCGAAAAAGAGCGATGCGACAAGGCCGCTGACAGTGACCAGCGCGCTGAACTTCATGGTCGTCCAGAAGGCGTCGAGGTAATAGCTGTCATGGAACAGCGCGGTAAAGTTATCCAGCCCGACAAACTGGCTGGAAAGCCCAAACGGATCGACGCTTTGTACCGAGTACCAGAGCGCCTCGCCCGCAGGCCAGATAAAGAAGATAACGGTGATGACCAGCTGCGGCGCGACCAGCAAATACGGCAGCCAGCGCGAACGGAACACCGGACGGGATGAGGACATAGTTTAGCTCAGCGTAGGTAGCCCTCACCCCAGCCCTTCCCGCAGGGAGAGGGACAGGATGAGGGTAAAATGATTAAGACTTTGTTGATTGCTCAAAGCGGCGCAGCAGCTGATTACCGCGCTCTACCGCAGTATCCAGGGCCTGCTGTGGGGTTTTCTTCCCGGTCCACACGCTTTCCAGCTCTTCATCTACGATGGTACGGATCTGCGGCATATTCCCCAGACGCAGGCCTTTGGTGAACGGCAATGGCGGCTTGTTGAGCATCTGACGCGTCGCGATATCCGCGCCCGGGTTTTTGCTGTAGAAGCCCTGCTCGCGGGTCAGGTCATACGCGGCCGTGGTGATAGGCAGGTAGCCGGTTTTCTGATGCCATTCGGCGGCATTCTCTGGCTTCGCCAGGAAGTCGAGGAACTCGGCCACGCCCTTGTAGGTGCCCTTGTCTTTGCCCTGCATGACCCACAGGCTCGCCCCACCGATGATGGCGTTCTGCGGTGCGCCTTTCACGTCAGCGTCGTAAGGCATCATGCCTACGCCGTAGTTGAATTTTGCGTAATGACGGATATCCGCCAGAGAGCCGGAAGAGGCGGTCGTAATCGCGCAGTCACCGTTGTAGAACTTCTCGGTGGATTCGTCTTTACGCCCGAAGTAGCTGAAATCGCCCTTCTTGTTGAGATCGGCAAGCAGAGCGATGTGCTTCACCTGCTCTGGCTTGTTGAACTCCAGTACCGCGTCGGTGCCGTCGAAGCCGTTGTTTTTGGTGGCCACCGGCAGGCCGTGCCAGGCGCTGAAGTTTTCAATCTGGATCCAGCCCTGCCAGCCGCTGGCGTAGCCGCACTTCATCCCCGCCGCTTTCAGCTTAGCGGTGTACGCCGCCAGATCCTGCCAGGTTTTTGGCGGTTGTTCCGGATCTAAACCGGCTTTCTTGAAGGCGTCTTTGTTGTAGTACAGCACCGGCGTGGAGCTGTTAAACGGCTGAGACAGCAGATGACCGGTTTTGGAATCGGTGTAGTAACCCGCCACGGTCGGCACGAACTGCGATTCGTCGAAGTTGATACCTGCGTCTTTAAACACTTCGTAGACCGGTTTAATGGCTTTAGAGGCCATCATGGTCGCAGTACCGACTTCGTAAACCTGAAGCAGCGCAGGTGCATTACCGGTACGGAAAGCGGCAATGCCCGCGCTCAGGCTCTGCTCGTAGTTACCTTTGTACACCGGCACAATTTTGTAATCCGGATGGGTGTCGTTGAAACGCTGCGCCAGGGAGTCAACTTCTTTACCCAACTCCCCTTCCATGGAATGCCAGAACGGAATGGTGGTGACAGCCATTGCGTTCGCCGCAAAAGTCAGCCCCATTGCCAGACCCAAAGCTGTGTGTCGTAACGATGTCATTGTCATCTCTCTTATTGTGCCGAATGCGCGATATCACGCGTTTTTATGCTCGCGAGGTAACATGACATGCTCGAATGACAGAAAAATAACTGTTTCTTTACAGTGAGATGACAACAAAACGTCAGGCGGATGATGGTTGTGTGAAGGCGGTTGGGGTAAGTTCGGTACGGTCTGGTGCCCTGCATGAAAAAAGGCAACTGACGTTGCCTTTTTACTTTTGCTTTTATCTAGCCGCCGAGATAGGCGCTTCGCACCGCTTCGTTCGCCAGCAGCGCGTCACCAGTATCGGAGAGCACCACGTGGCCGTTTTCCAGCACGTAGCCGCGGTCGGCGAGCTTCAGCGCCTGGTTGGCGTTCTGCTCGACGAGGAAGATGGTCATCCCCTCTTTACGCAGCTGTTCGATGGTGTCGAAGATCTGCTGAATGATGATCGGCGCAAGACCGAGCGACGGTTCATCCAGCAGCAGCAAACGCGGCTGGCTCATCAGCGCGCGGCCAATCGCCAGCATCTGCTGTTCACCACCAGACATCGTGCCGGCCCGCTGAATACGGCGCTCCCACAAACGTGGAAACAGCTCATAGACCCATTTGATGCGGGACTGGTACTGGTCGCGGTCAGCAAAGAAGCCGCCCATCGCAAGGTTCTCTTCCACCGTCATTCGTGAGAAGACGCGACGCCCTTCCGGGACAATCGCTACCGCTTCACGCATGATTCTGGCGGTTTGCCAGTCGGTAATATCTTTGCCATCAAAGACAATCCGCCCGCTGGTGGCGCGCGGGTCGCCGCACAGGGTGCCGAGCAGCGTGGTTTTACCCGCACCGTTCGCGCCAATCAGGGTGACGATTTCGCCCTGATTGATATGCAGGCTGACGTCGTGCAGCGCCTGTATCTTGCCGTAGTGAGCATTAACCTTGTCGAACGTTAACATCGCTTTTTCCATCTTATGCCTCACCCAGGTATGCACGGATCACGTCCGGGTTGTTGCGGATCTCTTCCGGCGTCCCGTTTGCCAGCGGCGTGCCCTGGTTCACCACGTAGATACGGTCAGAAATGCCCATCACCAGCTTCATATCATGCTCAATCAGCAGGATGGTGGTGTCGTGATGATCGCGCAGTTCGGCAATCAACTCGTCCAGCTCTTTGGTCTCTTTCGGGTTAAGCCCTGCCGCCGGTTCATCGAGCATCAGGATTTCTGGCTGCGTCACCATGCAGCGCACGATCTCCAGACGACGCTGGTCACCGTAGGCCAGGTTGCTGGCCTGACGGTTCGCATGCTGCAGCAGGCCGATACGGTCGAGCCAGGTGGCGGCGCGGTCGAGCGCTTCATCCTGAGCACGGCGGAAGGCCGGGGTTTTCAGTAGGCCAGAGAAAAGACCGGTTTTGAGCTGCAGGTGTTGCGCCACCAGCAGGTTCTCTATCACCGTCATCTCGCGGAACAGACGCACGTGCTGGAAGGTACGCACCACCCCCATGCGGGCAATCTGCTGGCCCGGAAGCCCTTCCAGATGCTGATCGCGCAGCTTGATGGTGCCACCCGTCGGCTTGTAGAAACCGGTCAGGCAGTTAAAGACCGTGGTTTTCCCCGCGCCGTTAGGGCCAATCAGGGAGACAATCTCTTTCTTGTGCAGATCCAGATTCACGTTGTTGACGGCCAGCAGGCCGCCAAAACGCATCATCAGGCCGTTAACGGATAATAATGGCTGGCTCATGCCTGCTCTCCTTTCGCTTGCCCGTTTTTCAGCTTCAGCTGTGGACGGGTCATCGGCAGCAAGCCCTGCGGACGCCAGATCATCATCAGCACCATCAAACCACCCAGCATCAGCATGCTGTATTCGTTAAAGTCGCGCATCAGCTCACGGGAGACCACCAGCAGAATGGCCGCCAGGATAACGGCAAACTGCGAGCCCATACCGCCGAGCACCACAATCGCCAGTACAAAGGCAGATTCAGCAAAGGTAAACGATTCGGGGCTGACAAAGCCCTGACGCGCGGCAAACAGCGTACCGGCAAAACCGGCAAACGCGGCGCTGATGGTAAACGCGGTCAGCTTGATGCGGGTCGGGTTGAGGCCCAGTGAACGGCAGGCGATTTCATCTTCACGCAGCGCTTCCCACGCACGGCCCAGCGGCATACGCAGCAGACGGTTAATCACGAACAGGGTAAGCACCACCAGCAGCAGCGCCACCAGGTAGAGCCAAATCACCCGGTCGGACGGATCGTACTTCACGCCGAAGAAGTTGCTGAAGGTATCCCAGCCCCCTTCGCGAGCCGTACGGCTGAATTCCAGACCAAAGAAGGTCGGTTTCGGGATCTGGCTGATCCCGTTCGGGCCGCCAGTCACTTCGGTGTTATTGAGCAGCAGGATACGCACGATTTCGCCGAAGCCTAAGGTCACAATCGCCAGATAGTCACCGCGCAGGCGTAAGACCGGGAAGCCCAGCAGGAAGCCCGCCGCGGCGGAGACCAGGCCCGCCAGCGGCAGACAGGTCCAGAAGCCGAGACCGTAATAGTGGTTCAGCAGCGCGAAGGTATAGGCCCCGATGGCGTAGAAACCACCGTAGCCCAGCACCAGCAGGCCAGACAGCCCCACCACCACGTTCAGGCCCAGACCGAGGATCACGTAGATCATGGTCAGGGTCGCGATATCGACCGTACCGCGAGAGACCACAAACGGCCACGCCACCGCAGCCACCAGCAGCGCCACGAAGAACAGCTTCTGCTTAACGGTTGAGCCGTCGAGAGCCGGCAGAACGAATTTCGGACCGGAGACACTTTTCAGCGTCTTCTGGAACACAGGACGCAGCATCTGGAACAGAAACACGACCGCGGTGCCAATGAATATCCACTGCCAGCGAATGTCGGCGGCGGTATCCACCACCAGTTTTGTGCCGTCCAGCTCTAACTGGACGCCCATAAAGACGCCTGCCAGCACGAAGAACATGGCGGCAGAGAGGAGCGCCATTGCGAAATGCATCGGTTTCATACTTTCTCTACCTCCGGACGACCCAGAATACCGGTAGGCATTACCAGCAGAACCAGAATCAGCAGGGCAAATGACACCACATCTTTATATTCCGTACTCAGATACGCGGAGGAGAGCGCTTCGGCCACGCCCAGGATCAGGCCGCCAATCATCGCGCCTGGAATACTGCCGATACCGCCCAGGACCGCCGCGGTGAAAGCTTTCATCCCGGCCATAAAGCCGATGTACGGGTTGATAACGCCGTAGAACTGCCCCAGCAGGACACCCGCGACCGCCGCCATCGCTGCCCCAATCACAAAGGTCAGGGCGATAACGCGGTCGGTGTTGATGCCAAGCAGGCTCGCCATCTTCAGATCTTCTGCGCAGGCACGGCAGGCGCGTCCCATACGCGAGTAGCGGATAAAGACCGTCAGGGCGAGCATTGCAACGAAGGTCACCACCCAGATCACCAGCTGCATGGTGGTGATAGAGGCAGAGAAGTTCTCGCTGGCACCGACCACCCACTGACCGTTGAACAGGCTTGGCAGCGCCACGTCGCGCGAGCCTTCCGTCAGGCTGACGTAGTTTTGCAGGAAGATCGACATCCCGATGGCGGAGATCAGCGCAATCAGGCGTTTGGAGCTACGCACCGGCCGGTACGCCACGCGTTCAATGCTCCAGCCATAGGCGCTGGCAATCACAATCGCGCCGACAAACCCGGCGGCGACCAGCAGCCAGCTGCTGTCGATACCCATCATCATCAGGGCGGCGATAATCATAAAGGAGACATAGCTACCGATCATGTAGACCTCGCCGTGGGCGAAGTTAATCATGCCGATAATGCCGTAAACCATCGTGTAGCCGATGGCGATCAGCGCGTAGGTGCTTCCCAGCGTGACGCCGTTAAACATCTGCTGCAGGAAATAGAGAAACTGCTCGGACATATGCAAACCTTTTTATACCCGCCCGGCGGTCCGGGCGGTGGGATAATTATTTGGCGACCGAGGACGAACCGTCGGCGTGCCACTTAAAGACACCAAACTCAAATCCCTTCAGATCGCCTTTCTCATCCCAGTTCAGCGGCCCAATCACGGTGTTCGCCCCGTGTGCTTTTAAATCTTTCACCAGATCCAGCGGTTCTTTGCTGCCGGTGCGATCCAGCGCGGTTGCCAGAGACTGCACCGCCGCGTAGGTGATCCAGACGTACGGACCACTTGGATCTTTCTTCTGCGCCTTGAGCGCGTCTACGATAGCCTTGTTCGCAGGATCCTGGTCATAGCGTTTTGGCATCGTCACCAGCATGCCTTCGCCTGCGTCCCCGGCGATGTTCGACAGGGAGGCGTTACCGACGCCTTCTGGCCCCATAAACTGGGTTTTCAGCCCGACCGAACGCGCCTGACGCAGCATCTGACCCATTTCCGGGTAGTAGCCGCCGTAGTAAACAAAATCGATATTCTCTTTTTGCAGACGGGCGATCAGCGCGGAGAAATCTTTCTCGCCAGCGGTGATGCCATCAAAGAAGACGATATTCGCGCCGCCTTTTTTCAGCCCGTCCTGAACGGAGCGCGCCAGGCCTTCGCCGTACTGCTGTTTGTCATGAATAATGGCGATGCGCGTCGGCTTGACGGTGTCGAGGATGTATCGGGCGGCGGTTGGTCCCTGAGACGAGTCCAGACCGGCAGTACGCATGATGTGCTGATAACCGCGCTGAGTCAGTTCAGGGTTGGTTGCGCCCGGGGTAATCATCAGAATGCCTTCGTCTTCGTAGATGTCCGACGCAGGCTGGGTGGACGACGAGCACAGGTGGCCAATCACGTACTGGATGCCATCGTTCACGATTTTGTTAGCGACCGCGACGGCCTGTTTGGGATCGCAGGCGTCGTCATATTCCACGCCAACC
The DNA here is from genome assembly GCF_003010695.1 of Enterobacter cloacae complex sp. FDA-CDC-AR_0132. Taxonomy (NCBI): domain Bacteria; kingdom Pseudomonadati; phylum Pseudomonadota; class Gammaproteobacteria; order Enterobacterales; family Enterobacteriaceae; genus Enterobacter; species Enterobacter cloacae complex sp. FDA-CDC-AR_0132. The sequence goes on from NZ_CP027618.1 coordinate 1,308,451, forward strand.
AGCTTGTCGCCTTTGATGCCGCCTTTGGCGTTGATGTCTTTGATTGCCTGGCGAGCACCGTTGAACTCCATGTCCCCCCACTGGGCAACAGGACCGGACATCGCACCCACTACAGCAACCTTAATATCTTCCGCCATGGCTGCATGCGAAATCGCCAATGCAACCATCCCCGCGATTAACGTCTTCGCGTTCCTTTTCATCTCTGAATCCCCATTCGTGATGTCGTGTATATATTTTGTTTTATTATGGTTAAAAAGCATTCTGTACTTTTAATGCACAACGCTATTTTTACCAGCGCCTTTAATGGTTTAGCGCAGTTTTTTCATAAAAACCAGACTAAAATCTCTATTTTTCAGGCGATTAAGCAAAGATAATATTCTGAAACAAGGCAGAGATAAACAAATAAAATTGCAGTTTGCAGCATAAAATAACGGTACAAAGCGCCGAATAATTCACTGCCATTCAGGTTAAAATTCTGCTTATTTTTCGATCCATGTGTTTTCAAACTGCCCTTCGCGCTGCCAAAAAACTAATCACCTGGTGAGCCGGGATAAAAAGAGGAAGCCGCTGAGGGAACAAATTGAGTACACTGCCCCTACTCAATTTGATTTGGACAAGCAGCTAATGAAACTGACTATCGTGCGTCTGGTGACCTTTAGCGACCAGGATCATATCGACCTGGGCAAGATCTGGCCGGAATATTCCCCTTCGTCGCTCCGTGTCGATGAGACACACCGCATCTACGCCGCGCGCTTTAACGAGCGTCTGCTCGCCGCGGTTCGCGTGACGCTGAGCGGCACCGAAGGGGCGCTGGACTCACTGCGCGTACGTGACGTGACCCGTCGTCGCGGTGTGGGGCAGTATTTAATTGAAGAGATAATCCGTGAAAACCCGAACGTCACCTCCTGGTGGATGGCCGACGTGGGCGTGGAAGACCGCGGCGTGATGGCGGCGTTTATGCAGGCGTTAGGGTTTACGGCGCAGGAAAACGGGTGGGAGAAACGTCAGGTTTGCTGAATGCCGCCTGATGCCCTCACCCCGCCCCTCTCCCACAGGAGAGGGTGCAAATACTAAAACGGCAACCGAAAGGTTGCCGTTTGCTTTTATTTGGCGTCGGTCGCCGTTCCGTTAGCATGCCAGTCAAACACGCCGAACTCGAAGCCTTTCAGATCGCCCTTCGCATCCCAGGAAAGCGGACCCATCACGGTATCGACAGAGTTGGCTTTCAGCCAGGTGGCAATCTCAGCCGGATCGGCTGACTGGTTCAGACCCGCCTGCAGAGACTGCAGCGCAGCGTAGGTGGTCCAGACGAACGCGCCGCTTGGATCCTGTTTCTTCGCCTTGATGGCATCTACGATCGGTTTGTTCGCAGGCACCTGGTCGTAGTTCTTCGGTTTGGTCACCAGCAGGCCTTCAGCAGACTCACCGGCGATGTTAGACAGGGAAACGTTCGCAACCCCTTCCGGACCCATAAACTGGGTTTTCAGACCGGCCGCACGTGCCTGACGCAGGATCTGGCCCATTTCAGGGTGATAGCCACCGTAGTAAACGAAATCAATATTCTCTTTCTTCAGACGCGCCACCAGAGTGGAGAAGTCTTTCTCACCGGCGGTGATACCGTCGAAGAAGACCACATTGGCATTGCCTTTCTTCAGACCATCCTGCACGGCACGCGCCAGACCTTCACCGTACTGCTGTTTGTCGTGAACAATCGCGATACGCTTCGGCTTCACGTTGTCCAGAATGTATTTTGCCGCGGTTGGGCCCTGGTCTGAATCCAGACCGGTGGTACGCAGGGTCAGCTTATAGCCACGTGCGGTCAGCTCCGGCGCCGTTGCAGCCGGGGTGATCATCAGAATGCCTTCGTCTTCGTAGATATCAGACGCGGGCTGCGTGGAAGAGGAGCACAGGTGACCGATAACGTATTTGATTCCGTCGTTCACCACTTTGTTCGCCACGGCAACCGCTTGTTTCGGGTCACAGGCATCATCATATTTTACGATCTGCAGTTTTTCGCCCTTGATGCCGCCCTTAGCATTAATGTCTGCAACCGCCTGTTCTGCGCCGGTAAATTCCTGGTCGCCGTACTGTGCTACCGGACCGGACATCGCGCCCACGACAGCCACTTTAATATCGGCCTGTGCCATCGTGCTGAATGCCAACGCGATACATCCTGCCAGTAACGCTTTACCCTTCATATTCATCCTGAGATTCCCCATTATTATGGTTATTACGATTGTCGTGATGTTGTTGTGTAGCGCTTTATTTCAGTTATAGGTATGACAGTCGCGCTTTTTCAGCATACTCTGCTAAAACATACCCCATTTTTATGATTTTGGAATAGCTAATTTGAAATGAATATATGATAAGCCCGGCAGGGATCACCGCCGGGCCAGGGCTTTAACGTGTCAGCGACGCGGAGATAATATCCAGCGCTTTACGGAACTGAACTTCGGGGATGGTAAGCGGATAGAGGAAACGGATAACGTTGCCGTACACGCCGCAGCTCAGCAGCAATAGACCTTCCTGTAACGCACGCTCCTGGACCTGACGCGTGAATTCCGGCGACGGCAGCCCGGTTTGCGGGTCGTTAAACTCCACCGCCACCATTGAGCCCTGGGCACGAATATCAGCGATAAACGGACAGTCGCCCTTCGCTTTGTTCAGCACTTCCACCAGATGATGGCCAAGATGCGCCGCGCGCGTGCAGAGATCCTCTTCATCAATCACATCCAGCACGGCATGGGCTGCGGCAATCGCCAGCGGGTTGCCGGCGTAAGTCCCGCCCAGCCCGCCAGGAGCGGGGGCATCCATCACTTCCGCCCGGCCAGAGACCGCCGAGAGCGGCATCCCGCCGGCCAGGCTTTTCGCCATGGTGATCAAATCCGGCTTCACGCAATGGTGTTCCATCGAGAACAGCTTGCCGGTTCGCGCAAAGCCACTTTGCACTTCGTCAGCAATCAGCAAAATTCCGTGCGTATCGCACAGTTCGCGCAGGGCCTGCATAAAATCGGCGGGGGCAATGTTGAATCCCCCCTCCCCCTGAACCGGTTCCAGGATAATGGCCGCCACCTGGTCCGGCGCAATGTCGGCTTTGAAGATGCGTTCGAGGCTTTTTAACGCTTCTGCCGTGCTGACGCCGTACAGATCATTTGGATAGTGTGCGTGATAAACCGATCCTGGAAACGGACCGAAACCGAGTTTGTACGGCGCCACTTTCCCCGTCAACGCCATCGTCATAAAGGTACGGCCGTGGAAGGCACCGCCAAAGGCGATCAGGCCAGGACGACGGGTATACGCGCGGGCAATTTTTACCGCGTTTTCGACCGCCTCTGCTCCCGTAGAGAAGAAAGCCGTTTTGGCAGGCCCATCAACGGGTACACGTTGGTTGATACGCTCGGCAAGCGCCACATAGCCTTCGTACGGGACAATCTGATATGCCGTATGGGTAAATGCGTGGAGTTGTTTTTCGATGGCGGCAATAACTTTTGGATGCCGATGGCCGGTATTCAGCACCGCAATCCCGGCGGCGAAGTCGATATACTCGTTACCCTCGACGTCCCACACCGTGGCATTTTCGGCTTTATCGGCGTAGAAGTTACACATCACGCCGATACCGCGCGGCGTCGCCTGCAAACGCCGGTCATTCAGTTCACTGTTTTTCACCCTGTCCCCCTGAGAAAGTCACCTGCTTAGCGCATCTGTAAGTGTTTGCCAGGGGGAGGGAATTCGCCAGAGCGGGAGATAAAAAAACAAAACCCCCGAATTTGCATTCGAGGGTTATCGGGGACATCGCGGAAATTACGCTTCGATAGCGGCGCGAAGTTTTTTCATGGCGTTCTTTTCAAGCTGACGCACACGTTCAGCGGAGACGCCGTAGCGGTCGGCCAGCTCCTGCAGCGTGGACTTGTTGTCTTCGTCCAGCCAGCGGGCGCGGATAATATCCTGGCTACGTTCGTCGAGGCCTTCCATTGCTGAAGTCAGCTTGTTCGCGGCCTGATCTTCCCAGTTATCCTCTTCAATGCCGTCAGCAAAGTTAGAGGTTTTATCCTGCAGATACAGAACCGGTGCCATTGGCTGGCTGTCAGAGCCGTCGTCGTCGGAGGACATATCGAAGGTCATGTCCTGCGCGGCCATACGGGATTCCATCTCACGCACGTCTTTGCTGGATACGCCCAGCTCGCGCGCCACCATTTCAACTTCATCCTGATTGAACCAGCCCAGACGCTGCTTGGTTTTACGCAGGTTGAAGAACAGTTTACGTTGCGCTTTTGTCGTGGCGACTTTCACGATACGCCAGTTGCGCAGCACGTATTCATGAATTTCTGCTTTGATCCAGTGCACGGCGAAGGAGACCAGTCGCACACCCACTTCCGGGTTGAAGCGACGTACAGCCTTCATCAGACCGATGTTACCTTCCTGAATCAAGTCCGCCTGCGGCAGGCCATAGCCCGCATAATTACGAGCAATGTGAACAACAAAGCGCAGGTGAGACAGGATCAGCTTTTTCGCTGCTTCCAGATCGCCCTGGTAATGCAGCTTTTCAGCAAGCTCCTTTTCTTCCTCGGCCGTTAACATCGGCCAGGTGTTCGCAGCCCGGATATAAGATTCCAGGTTACCAACAGGGGCTAAAGCTAAAGTTTGCATTTCTTTGGTCATTCATTCCTCTCAATGTTTCTTCTGGTCCAGGCTGTCCCCATCAGGCAACAACCATGCCAAAGCGTTTGAGCCACGAGATTAGCATTCACTCTTTTATCAGACAGTGATTTTATCCACAAGTTCCAGGTGCAACGGTGAATAAATTACGCACAAATTGTGACATGGAGATGATAACAGGGGAAGAGACAACAGGGACGCTTTCCCTGCAGAGCGAACATCTCGGTGCAGGGAAAGATTATATCACGCTTTTATTAGTCGGGAGTAAAGTGACGTAAATGTTGCACGGTTGCCAGCCATGCTGCCACCCAGCCGATCATCGAGCACACCAGCAGCAGTAACAGGCACTCATCGAACCCTAAGCCGCTGATATCAAACTTCGTTCCGAAAACCTGCGCCACCTCGGTTACGGCAGAGGACAGCCGCATCACCAAAATTTCTGACAATATCAGTGAAAGAAATGCGCCGGAAAAACCGAGCAATGCGCCGCCGTACAGGAACGGACGCAGGATGAAGCCATCCGTCGCACCAATCAGTTTCTGCACGTTGATGGTGTCGCGACGCGCGAAAATGCTCAGGCGCACGCTGTTACCGATGACGAGGAAGACCGCCGCCACCATCAGCACACCAATCATCGCCGCCACGCGCCCTACCAGCCCGGTCAGCGCAGCAAGACGCGCAAACCAGCTGTCATCCATGCGCACTTCATCAATCCCGTTGATACGGGTGATGCGGTCACGCAGGGTGTTGAGCGAATCGGTCCCCTGGAAATCGAGTTTCGGGATCACCACCGCCACGGCCGGGAGGGGGTTCTCTTCAAGCATGTCCAGCGCACCGCCAAAGCCTGACCAGTTACGGAACTCACCCAGGGCTTCTTCACGAGAGAGATAATTCACTTTCTCTACGCCCTGTTCGGCCTGGATTTGCCCCACAACCTGCGCCGCCGCGTTATCGTCGAGCGCCTTATCCAGATAGACCGTGATCTGCGGAGAAGGATAGTACTGCGACGCCGCCTGGTTAACGTTTTTATAGACCATGTAGCAGACGCTTGGCAGCGTCAGGGAGATGGCAATCACCATCACCGTCAGGAACGTCGCCAGCGGTTTGCTTTTCAGGTCCTGCAGCGCACCGTGGAAGGCATAACGCACCTGCTCGTTGAACACGTTGGTTTTGCGGGAGTTCGGCTTAGGCGCCGCTTTCGCACGCTTTGGCGCATTACGATTGCCGTCACCGCCGCCCTGCGGCTTACGGAAGCGGTCAAACCGGTTTCCGAACTGCCGAATCTGGTTTATTGCATCACGCTTATTCACCGAGGCCTCCGTGCAAATGACCGTCGCTCAGGGTCAGCATGCGGTACGAACGACGGGAAATCAGCCCGATGTCGTGCGTCGCCATCAATACCGTCACCCCAACGCGGTTAAATTCCTCAAACAGACGCAAAATCCCTTCTGACAGGGCGTCGTCCAGGTTACCGGTCGGTTCATCCGCCAGCAGTACCGCAGGTTTGTTCACCACCGCACGGGCAATCCCCACACGCTGCTGTTCACCGCCAGACAGCTGGATCGGGAAGTTCTTCGCTTTGTCCAGCAGCCCGACTTTATCCAGCGCCGCAGAGACGCGACGACGGATATCATCATAGCTGGCACCGGCAATAATCAGCGGAATGGCCACGTTATCGAAAACGGTGCGATCCATCAGCAGGTGGTGGTCCTGGAAAATCATGCCAATCTGACGACGCAGGAACGGCACCTCACGGTTTTTCAGACGGCTAATATCATGGCCGCTGAACCAGATTTTCCCGGCGCTCGGCCGCTCGATCCCACAGATAAGCTTGAGCAGGGTACTTTTCCCCGCGCCGGAATGGCCGGTCAGGAATGCCATCTCGCCTGGCTGCAGGTGGAATGTCACCCCCTGCAGCGCTTGTCTCCCACCGAGATAGGCCTTGCTGACGTGTTCAAAGCGAATCATTGTTAGTCCTCTCGGGCAAATAGTGCCTCAATAAAGTCGTCCGCTTTAAACGGACGTAAATCCTCAATACGCTCGCCCACACCGATGTAACGGATAGGAATATTGAACTGATCGGCCACGGAGAAGATCACCCCGCCTTTCGCGGTGCCGTCCAGTTTGGTCAGCGTGATCCCGGTCAGCCCTACCGCTTCATGGAACAGCTTCGCCTGGCTGATGGCGTTCTGTCCGGTGCTGGCATCAATGGTCAGCATAATTTCATGCGGTGCCTCTTCGTCCAGCTTCTTCATGACGCGGACGATTTTCTTCAACTCTTCCATCAGGTGCGCTTTGTTCTGCAAACGCCCTGCGGTATCGGCAATCAGCACATCCACGTTACGCGACTTCGCCGCCTGAATAGCGTCAAAGATAACGGAGGCGGAATCCGCACCGGTATGCTGCGCAATCACCGGGATGTTGTTACGCTGGCCCCAGACCTGCAGCTGCTCAACCGCCGCCGCACGGAAGGTATCACCTGCCGCCAGCATTACCGATTTGCCCTGCTGCTCAAACTGTCGCGCCAGCTTGCCGATGGTGGTGGTTTTCCCCACACCGTTCACGCCAACCATCAGAATAACAAATGGCGTTTTGCCTTCAATATTAAGCGGTTCGTCAACTTTTGCGAGGATTTCGCCCATCTCGTCTTTCAGCAGACCGTACAGCGCTTCGGCGTCACGCAGCGCCTTGCGGCTCGCCCCTTCGGTCAGACTGGCGATGATCTTACGGGTTGTTTCCACCCCAACGTCGGCGATCAGCAGTTGCTCTTCCAGCTCTTCAAAGAGATCGTCGTCGATCTTCTTGCCGCGGAACAGACTGATAAATCCGGAACCTAAGTTTTCTTTGGTTTTGAGCAGGCTACGCTTCAGGCGGGCGAAGAAACCTTCTTTGGTGGGTTTTTCCTGCTCCTGAGCAACCTCTTCACCCTGCTCTGGTTGCGCTTCCACCGGCACGACGATAACCGCTTCTTCCGCCGCGTCTGCCGCCAGCGCCTGGGCTTCCAGCTCTTCGTCGGTAAGCGCTGGCTCGTCTTGTGCTTCTTCTTCCACCGCCTCAACAATTTCGACGGTTTCTGCCTCGGCCTGCCACTCCTGCGCTGAAACCTCTTCGGCTTTCACCTCTTCCGGCAGCGGCAACGTTTCATGCTCGATAATCGCCTGCGGCGTATCGATAACGTCTTCTACCACAACGGGTTCTGGCTTCTCGCTTTCCTGAACCTGTTCGGTAACTTCCACCACCTCTTCAGCAAAGGCTTCGGTCTCTTCTTTGCTGTGCGCGTGCTCTTCCGCGTCGACAACGGCGGCAGTTTCTACCGGCGTTTCAGGCTGAGACTGCTCTTCAACGGCTTGTTGTTCTTCGGTTTTCTGCTCTGTTTCTTGCTCTTTTTCACCGAAGCCCAGCCAGGAAAAGAAGCCACGTTTTTTTTGTTTTGCCATCTGCGACTACACTCCTCGCGGCGCTATATACATGGAAGCTAAAAAAATGATGAAATAGTCTAACACTTTACTTAATTGACATCACCGCCCGCAATCGCAGGCCAATTGTTAACAGAGCTTTCCAGAGATGAAGAAAACCAACCGCGCCCCAGCCGGTCAAATTCGTATTATCGGCGGCCAGTGGCGAGGCCGGAAATTACCGGTGCCGGATAGCCCCGGACTACGCCCAACCACGGACCGCGTACGCGAAACGCTGTTTAACTGGCTGGCCCCCTCAATGGTGGATGCCCACTGCCTGGACTGCTTCGCGGGCAGCGGCGCGCTGGGTCTGGAGGCGCTTTCGCGCTATGCCGCCAGCGCCACGCTGCTGGAAATGGAGCGCGGCGTTGCGCAGACGTTGCAGCAAAATCTGGCAACGCTGAAAGCGACCAACGCCAAAGTAGTGAATACCAACACACTGAGCTTCCTCGCGCAAAAGGGCACGCCGCACAACGTGGTGTTTGTCGACCCGCCGTTCCGCAAGGGGCTGCTGGAGGAGACGTTATCCCTGCTGGAAAACAACGGCTGGCTGGCGGATGACGCGTTAATCTACGTCGAAAGCGAAGTCGAAAATGGTTTACCGCCGGTCCCGGTACACTGGGATCTGCACCGAGAAAAAGTGGCAGGTCAGGTCGCTTATCGTCTGTATCACCGTCAGGCACAAGGAGAATCCAATGCCAGTACTGATTAATGTGGGACGTTTGTTGATGCTGGGCGTCTGGGCATTTCTGCTCCTCAATCTGGTGCACCCGTTCCCGCGCCCGATGAACATCTTTGTGAACGTGGCCTTTATCTTTACCACCTTCATGCACGCCCTGCAGATGGTGATGCTGAAAAACGGCCTGCCAAAAGACGGTCCGCAGATGACCGGCTGGCAGCAGCTGCGCGTGTTTATTTTTGGCGTATTTGAACTGCTGGTGTGGATGAAGAAATTTAAGGCCCAGGCGAAGAAGTAAGGCGCCTCAAGCCTCAGCTGACCCCTCTCCCTGCGGGAGAGGGAACATTACCGATCTGGCGTAAACCCTTCAAACCGCGACCCTTTGTAACTCAGAATCCCTTTTTCTCCCACCGTCAGTTGATGGTACTGCTGCGCCTCCAGACGGTAGGTCATCTCCAGCCCGCCGGTTTCCGGCTTAAAGCTCGCTTCATAGCGCATGGTGGCTCCCGCCGGCGTAACCTGCTGCTGGCGCGAGCGTCGGTCATTGAGGGCTTTCTCGCGTTTATTGCTTACCACCACGCGTTTTTGCATCAACGGCGCGGCATCGTTGTCCGCCTTCTCACGGCGCTGCTGCACGAAACGAAAGGAGGCGGCAATGACGATAATCGCCACCACAATAACGAAAAAAAGCGGCATCTTGCTCATTCAAAAATCCCATCAGATTATACGGAATTCAGGATACCTTGCCTTCCCCGGCATTGCCAAACGCCTGCCCCCATCACTACACTGAATAAGAAACTGATTATTCAGACTCAACAGTTACAGGGAGTTAATATGCTTTGGTCATTTATCGCTGTCTGTTTTTCCGCATGGCTTTACGTCGATGCATCCTATCGCGGCCCTGCCTGGCAGCGATGGTTGTTTAAACCCGTCACGCTGTTGTTACTCCTGCTGCTTGCCTGGCAAGCGCCCATGTTTAACGCCGTCAGCTATCTGGTTCTTGCCGGTCTGTGTGCGTCCCTGATTGGTGATGCCTTAACCCTGCTGCCGCGACAGCGCCTGCTGTATGCCGTTGGGGCATTTTTCCTGTCGCATCTGCTTTATACCATTTACTTCGCCAGCCAGATGACGCTCTCCTTCTTCTGGCCGCTGCCGCTGGTGCTGCTGGTCATTGGCGCGCTGCTGATCGCGGTGATCTGGACGCGTCTGGAAGAGATGCGCTTGCCTGTCTGCACGTTTATCGCCATGACGCTGGTGATGGTATGGCTGGCGGGTGAACTGTGGTTCTTCCGTCCGACGGCACCGGCAATGTCCGCGTTCTTTGGTGCCACGCTGCTGTTACTCGGGAATATCGTCTGGCTGGGCAGCCACTATCGTCGCCGCTTCCGTGCGGATAACGCGATTGCCGCCGCCTGCTACTTTGCCGGGCACTTCCTGATTGTGCGTTCGCTGTATATCTAAATAAGCCTTGACTCTGGAGTCGACTCCAGAGTGTATGCTGCGGTTAATGAGAAAATTATCATTACCGGAGACTGCCATGTCGACTCCAGAAACACCTAAAAAAGTTCCACAATTCTCGGCACTTAAGCTCAGCCCCGTTCCCGCGAAGGACGACTGCTGCTGCGACGGCGCATGCGAAACGCAAAACACGCTGCCGCTCCCGGAAAGCGCAAACCGCTACAGCTGGGTGGTCAACGGTATGGACTGCGCGGCCTGCGCCCGTAAAGTCGAAAACGCGGTAAAACAGGTCCCCGGCGTCAGCCACGTCCAGGTGCTCTTCGCCACCGAGAAGCTGCTGGTCAGCGCCGATAATGACATCAGCACGCTGGTTGAAGCCGCCGTCAGTAAGGCCGGTTACAGCCTGCGCAGCGAAACCGCACCTGTCGAAAAGACGTCAGCCCTGCGAGAAAACCTGCCCATTATCACCCTTGTCATCATGATGGCCCTGAGCTGGGGTCTGGAGCAATTTAACCACCCGTTCGGTAACCTGGCGTTCATCGCCACAACGCTTGTCGGACTGTTCCCGATTGCCCGTCAGGCCGTGCGGCTGATGAAAAGCGGAAGCTGGTTCGCCATCGAAACGCTGATGAGCGTGGCGGCGATCGGCGCGTTGTTTATTGGCGCGACGGCGGAAGCGGCCATGGTGCTGCTGCTGTTCTTAATTGGCGAGCGCCTTGAGGGCTGGGCGGCGAGTCGGGCACGGAAAGGGGTCAGCGCGCTGATGGCGCTGAAACCGGAAACCGCAACGCGGGTGACGGGCAGCGAACGCCAGACGGTGGCTATTAACACGCTGCGCCCGGGTGATGTGATTGAGGTCGCCGCCGGCGGGCGTCTGCCTGCGGACGGTGAACTGCTTACCGCCACGGCGAGTTTCGATGAAAGTGCCCTCACCGGCGAGTCGATTCCGGTTGAACGCTCAGCGGGCGAGAAAGTGCCTGCAGGCGCCACCAGCGTCGATCGTCTGGTGCAACTCACGGTCCTCTCCGGGCCGGGTGAGAGCGCCATCGACCGTATCCTGAAGCTGATTGAAGAGGCCGAGGAGCGTCGCGCACCCGTTGAGCGCTTTATCGATCGCTTCAGCCGGATCTACACCCCCGCCATCATGCTGGTCGCCCTGCTGGTGACAATTATTCCACCGCTGTTCCTGGGCGCAGCCTGGGAAGGCTGGGTTTATAAAGGTCTGACGTTGCTGCTGATTGGTTGCCCGTGCGCGCTGGTGATCTCCACGCCGGCAGCCATTACCTCCGGCCTGGCGGCCGCGGCGCGTCGTGGAGCGCTGATTAAAGGCGGTGCGGCGCTGGAGCAGCTGAGCCAGGTGCAACATATCGCCTTCGATAAAACCGGTACGCTGACGGTGGGTAAACCGCAGGTCACGGGCATTTATCCTCAGGAGGTCAGTGAAAACACGCTGCTCACCCTGGCCGCTGCCGTCGAACAAGGCTCCACCCACCCGCTGGCACAGGCAATAGTCCGCGAAGCGCAGTCGCGTGGGCTGGACATCCCTGCCGCCACCGCACAGCGGGCGCTGGTCGGGTCCGGGATTGAAGCCGACGTTGAAGGGAATAACGTCCTGATCGTTGCCGCGAATACGTTTCCGGCGGCCGGGCTGAGCCAGCCAGTCCAGGCGCTGGAACAGGCCGGGCAAACCGTGGTGATGGTGGTGCAAAACGGCGTGGCGATAGGGATGCTGGCACTGCGTGACACCCTGCGTGACGATGCAAAAGACGCCGTCGCCGCGCTGCATCAACTGGGCGTGCAGGGGGTGATCCTCACCGGGGATAACCCGCGAGCCGCGGCAGCGATTGCCGGTGAGCTGGGGCTGGCGTTTAAAGCCGGGTTATTGCCTGCGGATAAAGTGCGCGCCGTAACGGAACTGAGCAACCATGCACCGCTGGCAATGGTGGGTGACGGCATCAACGATGCCCCGGCGATGAAAGCCGCCACCATTGGCATTGCAATGGGCAGCGGCACCGACGTGGCGCTGGAAACCGCCGACGCGGCGCTCACCCACAACCGCCTGACCGGGCTGGCGCAGATGATTGCTCTGGCGCGCGCCACGCGGGCCAATATCCGTCAGAACATCGGGATTGCGCTGGGCCTGAAGGGGATTTTCCTGGTCACCACGCTGCTCGGTATAACCGGCCTGTGGCTGGCGGTGCTGGCGGATACCGGCGCAACGGTACTGGTGACGGCGAACGCGCTCCGCTTATTACGTCGACAATAACACAAGATGCCCTCTCCCACCGGGAGAGGGCGGAAAACGGCGTTACTGCATCCCTAACACGCGCGGCAGCCACAGCGAGATGGCTGGGATGTACGTCACCATCGCCAGCACCACCAGCAGCATGCCGTAAAACGGCAGCATCGCGCGCACCACATGCTCGATTTTCTGTTTACTTACCGCGCTCGCCACAAACAGCACCGAACCGACCGGCGGCGTAATCAGCCCGATCCCCAGGTTCACCATCATGATCATCCCAAAATGCACCGGATCGATGCCCAGCGAATTGGTCACCGGCAACAGCACAGGCGTCAGGATCAGGATGATCGGTGCCATGTCCATTAACGTGCCGATCAGCAGCAGCATGATGTTGAGATACATCAGGATCACGTACTTGTTATCGGAGAGCGAGGTGAAGAACTCGGTGATACGGCTCGGGAGCTGCATGTAGGTCATCACCGCGCCAAACGCCGCCGCAAAGCCAATCAGTATCATCACGATGGTGACGGTTTTCACCGTCCTGCACATCAGCTTCGGCAGCTCGTTCCACTTGTAGTCCCGGTAGATAAACATGGTGACAAAGAACGCCCACAGACAGGCCACAGCAGCGGATTCCGTTGCGGTAAATATCCCGGACAGTATCCCGCCGAGAATAATCACTACAGTCATCAGCCCCCACAGCGCGTCCAGCGTGATTTTCAGCGCCTGCTTAAAGGGAATTTTTTCCCCTTTCGGGTAGCCACGTTTGCGGGCAAAGCCCAGACACATTGCCATCAGGCTTACGCCGAGCAGCAGCCCTGGCAGCACCCCCGCGATAAACAGCGTCGCGATAGAGACCGTTCCGCCTGCCGCGAGGGAATAAATTACCGAGTTGTGGCTGGGCGGGATCAAAATCGCCTGTACCGATCCGCTGGCGGTCACCGCCGCCGCATAATCGCGCGGATAGCCCTTCTTCTCCATCTCCGGGATCATTACGCTGCCAATGGAGGCCGTATCCGCCACCGACGAGCCGGAAATCGCGCCGAAGAACGTGGAGGCCACAATATTCACCAGCGACAGCCCACCGCGAATAAAGCCAACAAACACGTAGGCGAAATTGACCAGCCGTCGGGCAATCCCCCCTTCCGCCATAATCGCACCCGCGAGAATAAAGAAGGGGATCGCCAGCAGCGTGAATTTATTCACCCCGCTGGTTATCTGAATCATCAGCGCCTCGAGGGGTAAATCTATCCACAATGCGCCCGCGACGGCGCTTAGCCCGACGGCAAAGGCCACCGGCATCCCCAGCGCCAGCAAAATGGCGAGGGTGAATAACAAAACAAATGCATCCATTGTTCACCCCTTAACTGTGGTTGCCGATCAGCACGACGGGACGGTTTTCCTGCGAGCCAAACAGCAGGCGCTCAATCACAAACAGGATCAGAACGGCAGAGCCCACCGGCAGCGGCAGATAGCTCTCGCCGGAGGTCATGACCGGAAATTCGGCGACCGGTTGCTCCCAGAGTTCGACGCACAGCCAGTAGCTGTACCAGAACATCAGGCCAGCAATCAGCAGCATCAGCAGATCAACGGCCCGTGCGCAGACGGATTTTAACGGCCCGGGCAGCCGGTCGGTGAGCATATTCACCGCAATGTGCGAACCGGCACGGTAGCTGACCGCCGCGCCGATAAAGGTGAAGGTCACCATGCAGATGATGGCAACCGGCTCCGGCCAGGATTCACCGCGGTTAAGCACATAGCGCGAAAAAATGCCGATGGGGATCACAATCGTCATCACCAGCAGCGAAATGCCCGCCACGGCCATCGCCAGCAGGTAGAGACGGTCCATCCACTTCAGATAGAGTTCGGACATACGTACTCCGGTTACTTGACGTCAGCGATGGCTTTCATCAGATCCTGATGCTTTTCGCCATACTGGGCGCGCACCGGCTCTGTGGCTTTGATAAATACCGTTTTGTCGATCTCGTGGAACTGCACCCCGCCAGCCTTCATTTTTTCCAGCGCCTGGGCGTTATAGGCTTCCCACAACTTACGTTGTTCAAACTGGGCTTCACGGGCCAGGGTCAGGATCTTTTTCTGCTCGTCGGCGCTGAGTTTGTCCCACTTCACTTTTGAGTAGAGCAGCATTTCCGGGGTGATAAAGTGGCCGCTGAGGGTGTAGTTTTTGGCGACTGGCATATAGTTATGCGCGACATAGGTCGGTGGATTATTCTCCGCGCCGTCAATCACGCCGGTTTGCATTCCGCTGTAAACTTCGCTTACCCCCATTGCCACCGCGTTAGCGCCCATATCTTTCAGCGTCGCCAGCGCCACCGGACTGCCCTGTACGCGGATTTTCTTCCCTTTCAGATCGTCGGGTTTAACAATCGGATCTTTGGTGATCAGGTTGCGGGTGCCGGAGTCCATCCAGCCGAGGAACACCAGTCGTGATTTCGGGTTGGCAGTTAGCTTATCGCCAATTTGCTTGCCGATATCCCCGTCGATCACTTTGTGCATGTGGTCTTCATCGCGGAAAACGTAGGGCAGCGTGAAGACTTCGATATCGGGCAGGATGGCCGCCACCGGCGCCATCGAGACGCGGATCATATCGATCGCCCCCATCTGCGCCTGCTCAATCATCTGTTTTTCATCCCCCAGCACGCCGCCGGGGAAGACCTTAATCTCCAGCTTGCCGTCGGTTTGTTGTTTGAGTTTTTCACCCATTTGCTGAACCGCCACCACGTTCGGGTAGCCTTCAGGGTGCACATCGGCGGCTTTGATGGTTTGCGCAGCGACGGAGCAGGTAAAAGCGGAGAGGCACAGGGCGGCCAGTAACGGCTTGAGGGTCGTTTTCATCGGGTCAACTCCAGGGTAGTGAGATAAGCGTTAAAACAGTGTTTTATTTTTGTACGCTTAAAAACTAGACTACGGCCGGAAAAGCGGGGGTGAAGCGCCTCACAAAAGCGTGAAATTTTGAAACGATGGTTTAGAAAGGTTTTCTCCCTCTCCTTGTGGGAGAGGGTCGGGGTGAGGCCATCAGGCCGCATTTACCCCTTGCGGATCACATACCGGTACGGCAGCGTTTCGGTCTGCTGTGCCACCAGCTCATGTTCCATAAAGGTACAAAAACCGGGAATGTCGCGGGTGGTGGCGGGGTCGTCGGCGATGATCAGCAGCGTCTCACCGGTCTGCATGTTGCGCACGGTTTTACGTACCATCATTACCGGCTCCGGGCAGCGAAGGCCCTGAGCATCAAGGGTGTGGTCTGGGCTGGAAAACAGATCGGTCATGTTCTTCTCGGTCAGGTAAAAACGGCTGTAGTTTACGCCCCATCGTCGGCAATGCAACCAGGTTAACGATTGCGTAAAAACTAACCATTGCAATGTCCGGCCAAAGCAGTATCATGCTGCGGTTTTTATTGGGTTCCCTCACCCCAACGTATAAAAAGGTTACAACATGATGCAGTTTTCTGATTCGCAGCGCGTTAAAGCGTTGTTCTGGCTTTCGCTTTTTCATTTGCTGGTGATTACCTCCAGCAACTATCTGGTGCAACTCCCGATCTCCATCTTTGGTTTTCATACCACGTGGGGCGCGTTCAGTTTCCCGTTTATTTTTCTCGCCACTGATTTGACCGTGCGTATTTTCGGCGCACCGCTGGCTCGCCGCATTATTTTCGCGGTCATGCTGCCGGCGCTGTTCATTTCGTACGTGATCTCTTCCCTGTTTTATATGGGAAGCTGGCAGGGGTTCGAGGCGTTAACGCACTTCAACCTGTTTGTCGCCCGTATCGCCTCCGCCAGCTTTATGGCCTACGCGCTGGGGCAGATCCTCGACGTTCACGTGTTTAACCGCCTGCGTCAAAATCATCGCTGGTGGATGGCACCCACGGCGTCCACGCTGTTCGGCAACGTCAGCGACACGCTGGCCTTCTTCTTTATCGCATTCTGGCGTAGCCCGGATGCATTTATGGCCCAGCACTGGATGGAAATCGCCCTTGTGGACTACTGCTTCAAGGTGCTTATCAGCATTGTGTTCTTCCTGCCGATGTACGGCGTCCTGCTGAATATGCTGCTGAAAAGACTCGCAGATAAATCTGAAATCACAGCATTGCAGGCTGGTTAAGGGTTCGCTTTATCAGTTGTGATAAGATGAACCAATCAGCCGTTATGGCCGTTTATCGAAAGGAAGAAGTTAATGCGCAATCTGGTTAAATATGTCGGGATTGGCCTGCTGGTTGTGGGCCTTGCAGCCTGTGATAATAGCGACACGAAAACGCCTGCTCAGGGCGCGTCTGCAGAGAGCAACGCCACCGGTCAGCCGGTGAGTCTGCTGGACGGTAAACTCAGTTTCTCTCTGCCAGCAGATATGACTGACCAGAGCGGCAAGCTGGGTACCCAGGCGAACAATATGCACGTTTACTCCGATGCAACCGGGCAGAAAGCCGTCATTGTGATTGTGGGCGACGACACCAGCGAAGACCTGGCCGTCATGACCAAACGTCTGGAAGATCAGCAGCGCAGCCGCGATCCGCAGCTGCAGGTCGTGACCAATAAATCTATCGAACTGAAAGGCCACACGCTGCAACAGCTGGACAGCATCATTTCAGCAAAAGGCCAGACCGCTTACTCTTCCGTGGTGCTTGGTAAGGTTGATAACAAACTGCTGACCCTGCAGATCACTCTGCCGGCGGAAAATCAGCAGAAAGCGCAGACGGCTGCTGAAAACATCATTAACACCATCGTGATCCAGTAATTCTTCACGATGATGACGTGGCCTCCGGTGCCTGCACCGGGGGCCATTTTTTTAGCCGCCATGTCAGCATCAATGCGATAACCACCAGACCCGCCGCGGCAAGATAGATTACCGGTACCCCTGCCCACGCCATCACCAGCCCCGCCAGCGGCCCGGTAATACCCAGCGACATGTCCATAAACACCGTGTAGGTCGCCAGCGCCGACCCCTGGTTCTGCTGCGGCACGGCTTTTACCGCGACCACGCCGAGTGCCGGGAAGACCAGCGAAAAGCCAGCGCCGGCGAGGAAAACGCCCATTTTCGCCATCCACGGTGCGGTGGCAATCCCGGTCAACACCAGCCCGACAATCTCTACCGCAAAGCAGATCAACGCCACATTCAGTCCCCCCAGACGGTTGATACCGTTCGGGAAGAGCAAACGCGCGCCGACAAACGCACAGCTAAACAGCGTCAGGGCAAAGGCTGCGCCGTCCCAGCCTTTGGCGTCATAGAAGAGAGTGATGAACGTGGCGATCACGCCGAAGCCGGTGGTTGCCAGCGCCAGCGCCATACCATAAGGCCAGACGCGCCCCAGCACCGCCCTGAAGGGCAGTGGCTTGCCTTTGCTGGCCTTCACCTTCGGGCGCGGCAGGGCAAACAGAATCGCGAGCAGCGCGACGACCATAATGGTGATAGCCAGCCCGGATAGCCCGCCATAGGCATAACAGATCACCCCCAGCGGTGCGCCCAGTGCCATCGCGCCGTAGGTGACGATACCGTTCCACGAGATCACCCGGCCAATATGGGACGCACCCACCACACCCACGCCCCACAGCGTCGAACCGGTACCCGCCAGACTTTGTCCGATACCCAGAATCACTCGCCCCAGACAGAGCAGCGCCAGGCTGACCAGCGGCCAGTGGCTGGTGGTGGCGGCCAGCAGGTAGCCCAGACCACTCAGAAAACAGCCGCAGAGCCCCACAATGACGATGCGCTTTGGCCCAAACAGATCCGCATAGCGCCCGGCATGCGGGCGGCTCAGGAGCGTGGCGAAATACTGCAGGCTGATGACCAGCCCCGCCCAGAATGCGCTAAAACCCATGACGTCATGGACATAGCCCGGCAACACCGCCAGCGGCAGGCCAATCGTCAGATAACTGGCGAAGTTAAAAATCACAACGGAAACAATGCGCAGATTGAGGCGCAATCCGCTCAGCGCCGGTTCGGCGGCATGCTCTGGCATGGGGTTTAACCTGAGTTTTTACAACAGTGTTTCACTATTACCACGGCAGGATAAGAAAATCAGCACTGACTTTCAGATTATCGGCTCCAGACGAAGCGGCCACCGGGCACTACACTTAACGGGCTATCACATTAAGGAACCCGCATGATACCGAACCAGTCCGACAAAGCAGGACTTCACATCTTATTAAAACTCGCCTGCCTGGTGGTTATCCTCGCAGGTATCCATGCTGCCGCTGACATCATTGTCCAGCTCCTGCTGGCGCTCTTTTTTGCCATTGTGCTTAATCCGCTGGTGACCTGGTTTTTGCGCCGGGGCATCAGCCGTCCGGTGGCCATTACTATCGTGGTCATCGTGATGATGATTGCCCTGACGGCGCTTTTCGGCGTGCTGGCGGCGTCGCTCAGTGAATTCTCCACCATGCTTCCGCAGTACAACAAAGAGCTGACGCGTAAGATCGTTTCGCTTCAGGAGATGATGCCTTTTCTTAACCTGCATATCTCACCCGAGCGGATGTTACGCCGCATGGATTCAGAGAAGGTCATGACCTACGCCACCACCCTGATGACCGGCCTTTCCGGCGCGATGGCCAGCATCCTGCTGCTGGTGATGACGGTGGTGTTTATGCTGTTCGAGGTCCGCCATGTTCCTTATAAGCTGCGCTTTGCGCTGAATAACCCGCAAATTCATATTGCGGGTTTACACCGGGCCCTGAAGGGCGTGTCCAAATATCTGGCCCTGAAAACGCTGTTAAGCGTCTGGACCGGGGTGATTGTCTGGCTGGGACTGATGCTGATGGGCGTGCAGTTCGCGCTGATGTGGGGCGTACTGGCGTTTCTGCTGAACTACGTACCCAACATCGGCGCGGTGCTTTCCGCCGTGCCGCCGATGATTCAGGCGTTTCTGTTCAATGGCTTTTACGAATGCATGCTGGTGGGGGCGCTGTTCCTGGTCGTGCATATGGTACTGGGCAATATCCTTGAGCCGCGCATGATGGGCCACCGTCTCGGAATGTCGACGCTGGTGGTGTTCTTGTCGTTGCTGATCTGGGGATGGCTGCTGGGACCGGTCGGGATGTTACTGTCAGTCCCGCTGACCAGCGTGTGTAAGATCTGGATGGAAACCACCAAAGGTGGCAGCAAACTGGCGATCCTGTTGGGTCCCGGGCGACCGAAAAGCCGTCTGCCGGGATAACGGGTCCCACAACGCGTAACAGTGCAACACACCGAAAATTACCGCGACGCTCACCGCGCGGTAATTTTCATTTTCGCTAAGGAGGATTTCGCGTTATTTATCCCGCCCTAATAAATGAATCGTCATGCAAATATTTATTTAACGCAAATTACATGACATATAATTCTCACCCTTTCGTTTCAATGCATTACACCTCCCCTCGCGTAAAATAAATACCCACTTTTATATCGACAAAAATTATCCTCATTAGCGATAATACTCCGCCAAAATATAATTTTTTAAAATTACTGATTTAAATTGTTATTATTGATACGGAGTTGTTGATGAAAAAGATCATTAAATGGTTTGCTGCTGTTGCTGTCGTCGGCGCACTGGCCGGTTGCGCGCGTACCGCCCCAATCGATCAGGTTCACGCTACTGTCAGTACAGGCCACACCGCTGAGCAGGTGAAAACCGCCATTCTGAAAGCAGGCCAGAAGCGCGACTGGATCATGAGCGAAGCGGGTCCGGGCGTAATTAAAGGCCGTCTGCAGGCACGCGACCACTCGGTCGAAATCCGTATTCCTTATTCTGCGACAAACTATTCAATTAATTACGAAAGCAGTATGAACCTGAAAGCCGCCGACGGTAAAATTCACAAAAACTATAACCGCTGGGTTCATAACCTCGACCACGATATTCAGATGAACCTCTCTGCAGGTGCCGCGCTGTAATATTTTCCTCATGTCGGGCCGAAATAGCCCGATAACGTTTTTCTCGGCCTCATAAGGTTACGCACGCATGTACGAAAAGGACACCCTCAACGCGCTGGACGCCATTACCGAAGCGCAACGCATCGCTTTTGCGCCGATGCTGTTTCAGACCGCGCGTTGTCTGCGTAATTCGGGCGTGCTTTCCTGGCTGGATAAAAAAGGGAAAACAGGGGCAAGTCTCGAGGAAATAACCGAAAACAGTACCCTGAGCAGTTATAGCGTAAGCGTATTGCTGGATATGGGATTAAGCGGGCGGATCGTTACCTGTAAAGAAGGGCGCTATTTCCTGGCAAAGGTGGGCCATTTCGTATTGCATGACACCATGACCCGCGTGAATATGGATTTCACGCAGGATGTTTGTTACCAGGGGTTATTCCATCTGGCCGATGCCCTGCAGGAAGAAAAACCGGCGGGATTATCCGTGTTTGGCAACTGGCCAACCATCTATCCTGCATTATCACAATTACCCGCGCAGGCAAAAGAGAGCTGGTTCGCTTTTGATCATTACTATTCTGATGCCGCTTTCGACGCGGCGCTGCCATATATATTCGCAAGCTCGCCGACAAAATTGTACGATGTGGGCGGAAATACGGGTAAATGGGCGTTACGCTGCTGCCGCTATGACGACAATGTTGCCGTGACGATCCTTGACCTGCCACAGCAGATAACGCTGGCGCAGGAAAACATCGAAAAAGCAGGTTTATCTCATCGCATTGGCTTCCATGCTGTCGATATGCTTAGTCATGCGACATTGCCGGGCGAAGCCGATATCTGGTGGATGAGCCAGTTCCTGGATTGTTTCTCTCCGGACCAGATTGTCGCCATGTTGACTCGCGTTGCACAGGTTATGAAGCCCGGCGCGCGACTGTGCATCATGGAACTGTTCTGGGATGCCCAAAAATTTGAAGCCGCCTCATTCAGCCTGAATGCTACCTCGCTTTATTTCACCTGTATGGCGAACGGCAACAGCCGGTTTTACAGTGTAGAGAAATTTTATCACTACCTGGAGCGGGCCGGTTTCCACGTAGAACAGCGGCTGGACAACCTTGGGGTAGGCCATACCCTATTGATTTGTCAAAAAATTGAACAATAGAGCAGTTGAACTGCCCGGCAGGCTTGCCTGTCTTTTAATGATGGTTTTCCGCGGACGCGCGTAGATGAAATTTTCACTGAACATAATTGACTGGCAGGCAAGAGCGCCAGGCCTGAGCGATGCCGCAGAGTGGCAGGCGTGGTCACGCCAGCACCTTACCCTCGACCCGGCTGCGCCGCTGCCTAAGCTTACCGAACTGCCGATGATGACCGCGCGCCGCCTCAACTCGGGCAGTAAACTGGCGGTAGACCTCGGACTCACCCTGCTTCGCCGCCACGCGATTGATGCCGTTGTCTATTCCAGCCGTCATGGCGAACTGGAGCGTAATTTCCGCATCCTGCACTCCCTGGCGACCGGTCAGGCCGTCTCGCCGACAGACTTTGCCATGTCCGTGCACAATTCGGCGGTGGGCAACCTGACGATCACTGCGCGACACCCCATCGTCTCGTCTTCTGTTTCTGCCGGGCTGGACACCTTCCAGCAGGCATTATGTGAAGTGTTAAGCCTGCTTCAGGCGGGCTATTCCCGCGTCTTGCTGGTCGATTTTGACGGTGCCCTGCCCGATTTTTATCATCCGGGTTTACCGCCGCAGATGCCCACCTGGCCCTACGCGCTGGCCCTGGTGATTGAAGCCGGGAGCACACTGCAGTGCGAAACCCGCAGCGGCAGCACGGGTGAAGAACCTCCCCTGCCGCAGAGCCTGATGTTCCTGCAACGGTACCTCCGCGATGAACGGCAGTTTGTGGTTTCAGGCGAACGTCTGCTGTGGCAATGGACACGCGAATGAGCCGCCTGACTGCCCGTATCAACTGGTTATGGCGTCTGATGATGACCGGCTTCTGCTTCGTGCTGTTTGGCACGGGCGGGTTGCTGCTGTCGCTGGTGTGGTTCAATCTGCTGTTGCTGGTTCAGCGCGACCGCGCCAGACGCCGTCGCCTGGCGCGTCGCAGTATCGCGGCCAGCTTCCGCTTTTTCTTACATGTCGCCCGTGGCACCGGGGTACTGGACTATCGCATTCACAATCTTGACGCCCTTCGCGGGGATCGCGGTTGTCTGGTGGTGGCCAATCACCCGACGCTGATTGATTACGTGATCCTGGCGTCCGTCATGCCCGAAACCGACTGTCTGGTGAAAAGTGCGTTGCTTCGCAATCCCTTTGTCAGCGGCGTCATTCGCGCAGCGGATTACCTGATTAACAGCGAAGCGGAAACGCTCCTCAGTGCAAGCCAGCAGCGTCTGGCCCAGGGCGACACGCTGTTAATCTTTCCGGAGGGCACACGAACCCGGTCGGGAGAGGCAATTTCCCTCCAGCGCGGCGCGGCAAATATTGCCGTGCGCTGCCACAGCGACCTGCGCATCGTGGTGATCCACTGCAGCGAACCTCTGCTGGATAAAAAAAGTCACTGGTACGACGTACCGCCCGTAAAACCTGTTTTCACCGTAGATGTTCGCGATCGCGTGAATATCGACGCTTTTTACGATGCGAAGACACAAGAACCGGCACTGGCGGCAAGGCAGTTAAACCGGCATCTGCAGCATCGATTAACATCAGGCCTTCAATCTTTGTCAGGAATTAATGATGCAAGCGCTTCATCTTGAAATTAAAAATCTCATCATCACTACGCTGAATCTGGACGAGCTTACCGCCGAGGATATCGATACCGATGCTGCGCTGTTTGGTGATGGACTGGGCCTCGACTCTATCGACGCCCTCGAACTTGGCCTGGCCGTGAAAAACCAGTATGGCGTGGTGCTGTCTGCCGAAAGCGAAGAGATGCGTCAGCACTTCTTTTCCGTCGCCACGCTGGCTTCTTTTATCAACGCTCAACGCGCCTGAGATGTGATCCGTTATGACTGAACAAGAAACCATTTATCAGGAAGTCTGCGAACTCCTGGCTACGCTGTTTGAACTCGACCCACAGGAAATCACGCCTGAGGCTCGCCTGTACGAAGATCTGGATCTGGACAGTATCGATGCAGTGGACATGATTGTTCACCTGCAGAAGAAAACGGGGACGAAAATCAAACCGGAAACCTTCAAATCTGTCCGTACCGTGCAGGATGTGGTTGACGCTGTCGCTCAGCTTTTGCGCGACGAGTAAACCACCGTGCCTGGAGGACGAGCGTTTCCGGCGATCCCACTCCTGACGGGAGTCGTGTTGCTGGCGTGGCCATTCCTGATTGGATTGGGGCTGACGCACAACGGTCTGCACTGGCTGTTGCCGCTGATGGCCCTGGTGCTGGTGCTGCGTCTGCATCAGGCGCGGCGAAACGCAGGCCCGATGCGGTATGTGGTGCAGTGCATTGCGCTGGCAGGCCTGGCGCTCTGCGCGGCAAGCTATCTGCTGAAAGCGCACCAGTGGCTGCTGCTCTATCCGGTGGTGGTTAATCTCGTGATGCTGGCCGTGTTTGGCGGCTCACTGTGGACAACCATGCCGCTGGTTGAACGGCTGGCACGTCTGCGTGAACCGAATTTGCCTCCGGCGGGTGTGCGATATACCCGTAAGGTGACGCTGGTGTGGTGCGGGTTTTTCCTCGGTAACGGTGCGATAGCCCTGTTTACCGTGCTACACGGCGATATGCATGTCTGGACAGTGTGGAACGGTATGGTGGCTTATTTTCTGATGGGCACGATGATGGCGACAGAGTGGCTGGTGCGTCAACGGGTGATGAAAAAAGAGAAGCTCGATGAATAAACCCCTCCCGCTGGGCCAGTGGTTAAATGCTCCACGCCCTGACGACATGCCGATCGCCTGGCTTGACGATCGCACCTGGACGCTGGGTGAGTTGCGCCACGATGTCACCTTGCTGGTAGAAGCATTGCGACAGCAGGAGGGTGAACGCTGGGCGCTGTGCTTTGAAAACAGCTACCTGTTTATTGTTGCGCTGCTGGCCTCGCTGCATGCCGGTAAAACCCCGGTCATTCCAGGCCATAGCCGGGTCTCTCTGCTCGACGAACAGCAGTCGCTGTTTAGCGGTGTCCTGAGCGATAAGACGCTGGATATTCAGGGAAAGGTCATTGTGGTGACCTCCTCCTCCCAGACCGCGCGCCAATGGGCACCGTTGTCCGTCATTGACGACGCGCGCTTTGTTGAGCTTTTTACCTCGGGCTCCACGGGCACCCCACGCCGGGTCATTAAGCACATCACCAGCCTGGACCGTGAAGCATGCCTGCTGGCGAACCGTTTTGGCGAACGCCTGGCGGGCTGCAGCATTGTGGCCTCGGTCGTACCACAACATCTCTATGGCCTGACGTTCCGCATCATGTTGCCAATGGCGATGGGGCTTCCGCTGCACGCCGCCATGCTTTATTACGCTGAGCAGCTGGCGGCACTCCCTCACGACAGGCAGTACCTTTTTATCAGCAGTCCGGCGTTCCTGAAACGGCTGGATACCGAGCTGACTGCCCCTCCCGTCGTGATGCTGATCTCCGCTGGGGGAATGCTGCCCTGGTGCGATGTCACGGAGACCCATGGCTGGCTTAACGTCTGGCCGGATGAAATCTATGGCAGCACCGAAACCGGGATCCTCGCCTGGCGGCACCGTCAGGCGGACAGCGTACCCTGGTTCGCCTTCCCCGGTGTGGTGTTCCAGAGTGAAGGGGAAATCTGCCGCGTGACCTCCCCGCTCATTCACGAAGCCGCAGGGTTACAGCTGGACGATATCCTGCACTTCGACAGTAACGGTTTTTTTAGCATTGCCGGACGTCGTGGTCGGGTGGTCAAAATCGAAGAAAAGCGTATCTCACTGAACGAGATTGAACGTCGCCTGCTGGAGCTTGAGGGCATATGTGAAGCCGCAGCGTTACCGGTTACCCGCGGAGGTCGTCAGGGTATAGGTGTCCTGCTGGTTCTGGATGAGAAGACCCGTCAGCGCTGGCATCAGCAGGGCAAAAAAACGCAGGAACTGGCCTGGCGCCGCGCCCTGCGGCCCTGGCTTGAGCCGGTCGCCGTCCCCCGCTACTGGCGCATTATCGATGAGATGCCGGTAAACAGTATGAATAAGCGTGTCTATGCGCAGTTACAGGAGTTGTTTCATGAAAATTCATGAAATCGAACGCCACCAGGCACAGCCGCAGCACCTGGAAATCGTTTTGCATATTGACCCCTCCCTGTTCTGGTTCCAGGGGCATTTTGCCGTACAGCCGTTGCTGCCAGGTGTGGCACAGATTGACTGGGTCATGCACTACGCCACCACGCTGCTGGCACCGGGTTACCGTTTTCACAGCATCCAAAATGTGAAATTCAAGGCCCCTCTGCTGCCGGATACCACGGTCACGCTGGTCCTTAACTGGCATGCCGAACGTCAGATACTGACCTTCAGCTACCAGCGCCATGCCGGTGACGATCGCCATACTGCCAGCAGCGGGAAGATTCGCCTGTGTCAGTAACCTTCCGCCCCTGCGTGCTGATCCCGTGCTACAACCATGGCGCGATGATGGCAAAGGTACTGTCGCGGCTGGCGCCGTTCGGCTTGCCCTGCCTGGTGGTCGATGACGGAAGTGACGAGCAGACGCGCCGCATTCTGGAGCGTCTGGCCGCCGGGCAGCCCCAGATTACGCTGGTACGTCTGGCGCAAAACGCAGGTAAAGGTGCCGCGGTCATTAAGGGGCTGGAAGAGTCGGCCCGCGCGGGCTATACCCACGCCGTACAGGTGGATGCCGACGGCCAGCATGCTATTGAGGATATCCCCAAAATGCTGGCTCTGGCTGAGCGTCACCCGGAGGCGCTGATATCTGGCCAGCCCATTTACGATGATTCCATTCCGCGCTCCCGCCTCTACGGTCGCTGGATAACACACGTCTGGGTATGGATTGAAACCCTGTCCCTGCAACTTAAAGACAGCATGTGCGGTTTTCGGGTCTACCCGGTCTCGCCCACGCTGCAGCTGGCCGCACGCGTGCCGCTTGGCAAACGTATGGACTTTGACACCGAAGTGATGGTCCGTCTCTACTGGCAGGGCAATACCAGCTATTTTCTGCCGACCCGCGTTACCTATCCGCCGGACGGGTTATCCCATTTCGACGCGCTCAAAGACAACGTGCGGATCTCGCTGATGCACACCCGGCTGTTCTTCGGCATGCTGCCCCGCATTCCCGCCCTGCTGTTTCGTCGTCGCCGCCAGCACTGGGCGCAGCAGGACGAGGTGAAAGGCCTGTGGGGAATGCGCCTGATGCTGCGCGTCTGGCAGCTGTTTGGCCGCCGGGCCTTTACCGTGCTGCTGTGGCCGGTTATCGCGGTGTACTGGCTTACGGCCCGACCGGCGCGACAGGCTTCACAGCAGTGGACAGCACGAGTGAAGCAGGTGCTGACGCAGCGGAACATGCCTGTTCCGCCACGCCTTAACAGCTTTTTCCATTTTATGCGCTTCGGTAACGCCATGCTGGATAAAGTCGCCAGCTGGCGCGGCGAACTGAAGTTTCATCGTGACGTGGTCTTTGCTCCCGGTGCATATGACGTGCTGGATGCTGACGCATCGCAAGGCAAACTGCTGCTCGCATCGCATCTTGGCGATGTGGAAGCCTGCCGGGCACTGGTTCAGCTGGAAGGCAGCAAAGTCATCAACGCGCTGGTCTTTAGCGATAACGCGCAGCGCTTTAAACAGATCATGACCGAGATGGCACCCCAGGCGGGGGTTAACCTGATGCCCGTGACGGACATTGGGCCGGATACCGCTATCGCCATCAAAGAGAAGCTTGAGCGCGGTGAATGGGTCGCCATTGTGGGCGATCGCATAGCGGTCACGCCACAGCGCGGCGGCGACTGGCGGGTGATCTGGAGTTCGTTTATGGGACAGCCCGCCCCGTTCCCGCAAGGGCCGTTTATTCTCGCCTCCATTCTGCGCTGCCCGGTAGTGCTGATTTACGCCCTGCGTCAGCAGGGTGCGCTCACGATACACTGCGAACCGTTTGCCGACCCGCTGCTTCTGCCACGCGGGGAGCGCCAGCAGGCGCTGCAACAGGCCGTCGATCGCTATGCACAGCGGCTTGAGCATTACGCCTTAATGTCACCGCTCGACTGGTTTAATTTTTTCGATTTCTGGCACCTGCCGGATGCCAAAGAGAAGGAGTAAAGGGTGCTGACCGATCCCCGCTTTACGACCGAAGTAGAAATCACCGTTCCGTTCCACGATGTCGATATGATGGGCGTGGTCTGGCACGGCAACTATTTCCGCTACTTTGAGATTGCCCGCGAGGCGCTGCTCAACCAGTTTAACTACGGCTATCGCCAGATGAAGGCGTCAGGCTATGTCTGGCCGGTAGTCGATACCCGGGTGAAATACCGCGATGCGGTGACCTTTGAGCAGCGCATCCGTGTGCGCGCGCACATCGAAGAGTATGAAAACCGTCTGCGCATCGCCTATCAAATTTTCGACGCGCAAACCGGTAAACGCACCACCACAGGCTATACCATCCAGGTGGCCGTCGAAGAAGCCAGCCATGAAATGTGCTTTGTCAGCCCGGCTATATTGTTTGAACGAATGGGAGTTACGCCATGAAATGGTTGCCTGTGCTGGCACTGATGATCAGCCCGCTGGTGAGCGCCGTAACGCTGGATGAGCTGCAGCAGCGGTTTACCGGGCAACCTGTCGTGCGTGCGCATTTCGAACAGGTCCGGACGATTAAGGATCTGCCGCAGCCGCTGCGCTCGCAGGGCGAAATGTTGATCGCACGCGACAGCGGCCTGCTGTGGGATCAAAAAGCGCCTTTCCCCATGACGTTGTTGCTGGATGATAAACGGATGATCCAGACGATCAACGGCCAGCCTCCGCAGACCATTACCGCCGACAATAACCCGCAGATGTTCCAGTTCAACCATCTGCTCCGGGCGCTGTTCCAGGCCGACCGCAAGGTGCTGGAAGAGAACTTCCGCATCGATTTTCGCGATCTCGGCGAAGGCCGCTGGTCGCTGGTGCTGACCCCCACAACGACACCGCTGGACAAAATTTTCGCCACCCTCGATCTGGGCGGCGCGACCTACCTTGAGACGATTCGCCTCAACGATAAGCAGGGCGATCGTACCGATATCGTCCTTTCCCGCCACACACTGACGCCCGCCAGCCTGACCGATGACGAACGCCAACGCTTTGCCGCACCGTAAATCCCTGCGCCCGGCGCTGCTGTGGGCGACGGTATGCCTGATTCTGTTGGGTGTGTTGCTGTCGCTGCTGCCCGGCGCGCGCCTGAACAGCAGCGTACTGGCTATGCTGCCGAAGCAGACGCTCGGGGCAATCCCGCCGGCACTCAACGACGCGTTTATGCAGCGTCTTGACCGCCAGCTTGTCTGGCTGGTCAGTCCCGGTAAAGAACCCGATCCGCGGGTGGCGCAGCAGTGGCTGGATCTGTTGAAAAACAGCCATTCGCTCAGGGAGGTTAAAGGCCCGATGGACGCCGCCGGGCAAAAGGCCTGGGGCGAGTTCTTCTGGCAGCATCGCAACGGCCTGATTGATTCAGCCACCCGGGCCCGCCTGCAAAACGGCGGTGAGGCGCAGGCGCAGTGGATTTTATCCCAGCTCTACTCGGCCTTTTCCGGCGTAAGTGGCAAAGAGTTGCAAAACGATCCCCTGATGCTGATGCGCGGCTCGCAGCTGGCGCTGGCGCAAAACAGCCAGAAGCTACGGCTGATGGACGGCTGGCTGGTCACCCAGGATGCCAGTGGAAATTACTGGTATATGCTGCACGGTGAGCTGGCGGGCTCATCGTTTGATATGCAGCAAACCCATCAGCTGGTAACCACCCTTACCGCCCTGCAGGAGACGCTGAAAACACGCTTTCCGCAGGCGCAGCTGCTCTCACGCGGTACCGTGTTTTACAGTGATTACGCCAGCCAGCAGGCAAAACGGGACATCTCCACGCTGGGCATCGTCACGATCCTTGGGGTTATCCTGCTGATCCTGGCAGTGTTTCGTTCCCTGAAACCCCTGCTGCTGTGTCTGATTTCCATTGCCACAGGTGCGCTGGCGGGCACGGTGGTGACGCTGCTGCTGTTTGGCGAACTGCATCTGATGACGCTGGTGATGAGCATGAGCATCATCGGAATTTCAGCGGATTACACGCTCTATTACCTCACCGAACGCATGGTGCACGGCGCAGAACATTCCCCGTGGCAAAGCCTGGCCAAAGTGCGTAATGCGCTGCTTCTGGCGCTGCTGACGACCGTTGCCGCCTACCTGATTATGATGCTGGCCCCCTTCCCCGGGATCCGCCAGATGGCGGTGTTTGCCGCGGTGGGGCTGAGCGCCTCCTGTCTGACGGTGATTTTCTGGCATCCCTGGCTGTGTCGTGGTTTGCCGGTGCGTCCGGTTCCGTTTATGGTCCTGATGTTGCGCTGGCTGGCCGCCTGGCGACGCAATAAAAAACTCTCTGTGGGCCTGCCTGTGGTACTGGCGCTGGTCTCGGCTGCCGGGCTTGCCACCCTGAAGGTCAACGACGATATCGCCCAGCTACAGGCGCTCCCCAAAGACATTCTGGCGCAGGAGAAAACCATTACCGCCCTGACCGGGCAAGGTGTCGATCAGAAATGGTTTGTGGTGTATGGCGCATCGCCGCAGCAAACGCTGGAACGGCTGGAAGCCTTTACCCCGGCGTTAACCCAGGCCCAAAAAGCGGGGGATATTACCCGCTGGCGGACCCTGCCCTTAAATTCGCTGGCGCGCCAGAAAAGCGATCTGCTGCTGTTGCAGCAGGCCGCGCCGGCCATAACGAACGCGCTGCGAAACGCGGGGCTGAGCACCGTCACACCGAATCTGAATGCCATGCCCGTGAGCGTGGAGGCGTGGCTCGCCAGCCCGGCCAGCGAAGGCTGGCGTCTGCTGTGGCTGACCCTGCCTGACGGCGAAAGCGGTGTGTTAGTGCCGGTGGACAACGCCCGGAACAGCGCCGCACTCAGCGAAGTAGCCGCCCGTCATGCGGGCGTCGTCTGGGTCGATCGCAAGGCCAATTTTGACAGCCTGTTTGCGCTCTACCGCACGTTGTTAACGGGACTCTTGTTTGTCGCGCTGGCGGTGATTGCCTGCGGGGCGATGGTACGCCTCGGCTGGCGAAAAGGGCTTATCAGTCTGGTCCCGTCCGTGCTGTCGCTCAGCTGCGGGCTGGCCGCGCTGGCCGTCACGGGGCATCCGGTAAATCTGTTTTCACTGCTGGCGCTGGTCCTGGTACTCGGCATTGGCATTAACTACACGCTGTTTTTCGGCAACCCGCGCGGTACGCCGCTGACGTCGATGCTGGCCATCACGCTGGCGATGATGACCACGCTGCTGACGTTAGGCATGCTCGTGTTCAGCGCCACGCAGGCCATCAGCAGCTTCGGTATTGTGCTGGTGAGCGGCATTTTTACCGCCTTCCTGCTGGCGCCGCTGGCGATGCCTGTTAAGAAAGAGAGAAAACGAAAATGAATGCTTTTTACCGCGCAGCCGCGCTGGTCGCGACGCTGCTGCTGGCAGGCTGTAGCCATTCGACCGATACTGAAGGGAGACGTCCGCAAGCCTGGCTTCAGCCAGGAACCCGAGTGACGCTACCGCCGCCCGGTATTACCCCGGCGGTCAGTTCGCAGCAGCTGCTGACCGGAACCTTCAACGGACAAACGCAGTCCCTGCTGGTCATGCTCAACGCGGATGATCACAAGGTGACGCTTGCCGGGCTCTCTTCCGTCGGTATCCGTCTGTTCCTGGCGACTTACGACGACACCGGGATCCACACCGAACAGTCGATCGTTGTGCCGCAGCTGCCTCCCGCCAGCCAGGTACTGGCCGATGTGATGCTCAGCCACTGGCCACTCAGCGCCTGGCAGCCACAACTGCCAAAGGGCTGGACGCTTAAAGACAAGGGCGATCGGCGCGAGCTACGCAATGCCAGCGGCAAGCTGGTGACTGACATTGTCTACCTGCAACGCAAAGGCAAGCGCGTGCCAATCAGCATCGAGCAACACGTCTTTAACTACCACATCACCATTCAATATCTGGGTGACTGAGATGATTTACATTTCTGCTGTTGGCATGGTCAACGCGCTGGGTAACTCGCTGGATGAGATTGCCGCTAACCTTACGGCAGGCGTAGCCCCTGGCATGCATTGTCGGTCCGGCTGGTTGCAGGATGCGCCCGACGCCGTGCTGGGCGGCGTGGAAGGCGAGTTGCCGTCCATTCCGGATACCCTGTCCGCGCACCGCACCCGCAATAACCAGCTGCTGCTGGCCGCGCTGGCACAGATTCAATCCACCGTTGACGACGCGATTACCCGGGTTGGCCGCGACCGCGTGGCCGTGGTTTTGGGTACCAGCACCTCCGGCCTCGATGAAGGGGATGAGCACGTACGATTAACGCTCAACGGCGAAGCCAGCACCCGGTGGCAGTATCCGCAACAGGAGCTGGGCGATCCGTCCCGCTTTCTGGCTAACTGGTTACAGCTTGAGGGCCCGGCATATACCCTCTCGACCGCCTGCTCCTCCAGCGCGCGGGCAATTATCAGCGGCCGGCGTCTGATTGATGCCGGGCTGGTGGATATTGCCATTGTGGGCGGCGCAGATACCCTGAGCCGGATGCCCGTCAATGGCTTTCACAGTCTGGAATCGCTTTCTCCAACGCTCTGCGAGCCGTTTGGCCGCGACCGTCGGGGTATCACCATTGGTGAAGCCGCTGCGCTGATGGTGTTGAGCCGTGAACCCGCCGGGGTCGCGCTGCTGGGAACAGGCGAGTCCAGCGATGCTTACCATATTTCGGCGCCGCATCCGCAGGGTGAAGGCGCCATTCGCGCCATTACCCAGGCGCTCAATGACGCGGGTCTGCAGCCGGAGGATATTGGCTATATCAACCTGCACGGCACCGCCACACCGCTCAATGACCAGATTGAATCACACGTGGTACACGACCTCTTTGGAGAAAACGTGCCCTGCAGTTCTACCAAACACCTTACCGGCCATACGCTGGGCGCTGCCGGTATCACCGAAGCGGCGTTGAGCTGGCTTATTCTGACGCGTGACCTGCCGTTACCCCCACAGGATTTCGCCCGCTACGCGCCGGACGAGACGCTGTCGCCGTGCGGCGTGCTGCACCAGAGCACCGCGCTGAAAAAACCGGTCATTTTATCTAACTCGTTCGCGTTTGGTGGCAACAACGCCAGCATCCTGCTGGGGAGAGTGTCATGAGCTACTTATCACCCGTCGACTATCTGCCGCACGATGCGCCAATGATGCTGCTGGGATCCGTTGAACGCGTCACCGACGATTCCGCCGTATGCCGTGTCGCGGTCAACGGCCAAAGCGTACTGGCGCCCTTTTTAAATGCCGAGGGCGATTTGCCTGGCTGGTACGCGCTCGAACTGATGGCGCAGACCGTTGGCGTCTGGTCAGGCTGGCATCGCCAGCAGAAAGGGCAAGATCATATTGCGCTGGGCATGGTGCTGGGTGCGCGCGAGTTGGTCTGCGCCAGCGGACGTTTCGCAAAAGACGCGACGCTGGACATCACCGTCAGACTGCTGATGCAGGATGAACGCTTCGGCAGTTTTGAATGTACGATCTCCTCAGGTGAGGAGACGCTGGCCACGGGCCGGGTCAATACCTTCCAGCCGAGCGCAGAAGAATTAACATCGCTTTTTAATCAGGGATCTCACGCATGAGTCGTTCCGTACTGGTCACCGGGGCCAGCAAAGGCATTGGTCGTGCCATCGCCTGCCAGCTTGCCGCTGACGGGTTTACCGTAGGCGTACATTACCACCGTGACGCCGCAGGCGCGCAGGCGACGCTGGATACCATCACACAGGCGGGCGGTCAGGGTCGCCTGCTCTCTTTCGATGCAGGTAACCGCGAACAGTGCCGTGACGTGCTGGAGCAGAATATCGAGGCCCACGGCGCATGGTATGGCGTGGTCAGTAATGCCGGTATCACCCGCGACGGTGCGTTTCCGGCCCTCAGCGAAGACGACTGGGACAGCGTCATTCATACCAACCTCGACAGTTTTTATAACGTTATTCAACCCTGCATTATGCCGATGATCGCCACCCGAAAAGGGGGGCGCATTATCACCTTATCCTCCGTGTCCGGCATGATGGGCAACCGCGGTCAGGTGAACTACAGCGCGGCAAAAGCGGGCATTATTGGCGCGACCAAAGCACTGGCAATTGAGCTGGCAAAACGCAACATCACCGTGAACTGCATTGCGCCGGGGCTGATTGATACCGGCATGATTGAAATGGAAGAGGCTGCGCTGAAAGAGGCAATGTCCATCATTCCCATGAAACGGATGGGCCAGGCCGAAGAGGTTGCAGGACTTGCCAGCTATTTGATGTCAGATATTGCAGGCTACGTTACCCGCCAGGTCATTTCCATCAACGGAGGAATGCTATGACGCGTCGCGTGGTGATTACCGGTATGGGCGGCGTTACCGCCTTCGGTGAGGACTGGCAATCCGTTTCCCGCAGGCTGCTGGCGTATGACAACGCGGTACGCAAAATGCCGGAGTGGCAGGTTTACGATGGCCTCCACACCCTGCTGGGCGCGCCGATTGATGATTTCACCCTGCCGGAACACTATACCCGCAAGCGTATTCGCGCCATGGGCCGCGTGTCGTTGATGTCGACCCGCGCCACCGAGCTGGCGCTGGAGCAGGCGGGGCTGATTGGCGAGGCGGTGCTCACGAATGGCCAAACCGGTATCGCCTATGGCTCCTCCACAGGCAGTACCGGGCCAGTCAGCGAATTCGCCACCATGCTCACCGAAAAACACACCCACAACATCACCGGTACGACCTATGTGCAGATGATGCCACACACGACCGCGGTGAATACCGGCCTGTTCTTTGGCCTTCGGGGTCGCGTTATCCCGACGTCGAGTGCCTGTACGTCGGGCAGTCAGGCCATTGGCTACGCCTGGGAAGCCATTCGTCACGGTTATCAGACCGTGATGGTCGCAGGCGGAGCAGAGGAGCTTTGTCCTTCAGAGGCGGCGGTATTTGACACCTTATTCGCGACCAGCCAGCGCAACGATGCGCCGAAAACCACCCCTTCGCCATTTGATACGCAGCGTGATGGTCTGGTCATTGGGGAAGGCGCAGGCACCCTGATTCTGGAAGAGCTTGAGCATGCCAGAGCACGCGGTGCAACTATCTATGGCGAGATCGTTGGCTTCGCCACCAACTGTGATGCAGCCCATATCACCCAGCCACAACGTGAAACCATGCAAATTTGTATGGAGCAGTCGCTGGCGTTAGCAGGGTTAAGCGCGCGGGATATGGGGTACATCTCCGCGCACGGTACCGCCACCGATCGCGGTGATATCGCCGAAAGCCAGGCCACCGCCGCCATCTTTGGCGACAACGTGCCAATTTCGTCGCTGAAGAGCTATTTTGGCCACACGTTAGGCGCCTGTGGGGCGCTGGAAGCCTGGATGAGTCTGCAGATGATGCGTGAGGGCTGGTTTGCCCCGACGCTCAATTTAAGACAACCGGATGAGCAATGTGGTGCTTTAGATTATATTATGGGTGAAGCCCGTCAGATTGACTGCGAGTATCTGCAAAGCAATAACTTCGCATTTGGCGGCATCAACACGTCGATAATCATCAAACGCTGGGCGTAACTATGTACCAGTTTATACTGGGAAAGATCTCCACCCTGAGCGCAGACCCGCTGGCGTCGACGCTTGCACATATGGCACCTGCGGGTGCACGAAATGCATCCTGGCTGGCGGGGAGAACCCTGCTCGCCAAAACGCTTTCTCCTTCTCCGTTACCCGAGATCGTCTATGGTGATCAAGGGAAGCCGGCCTTCGTGGATGCGCAGCCCTTCTGGTTTAACCTGAGTCACAGCGGCGATAATATCGCGCTGCTGCTGAGCGACGAAGGCGAAGTGGGGTGTGATATCGAAGTTATCCGCCCACGTGAAAACTGGCAGGCGCTGGCTAACGCCGTCTTCAGCGTGGCGGAACATGCGGAGCTGGAGCGCGAAGACCCGGAGACAAAGCTTTCTGCTTTCTGGGGGATCTGGACGCGTAAAGAGGCCATCGTGAAGCAGCGAGGCGGCAGCGCCTGGCAGATTGTCAGCATCGACAGCACGTCGCAGACGCATTCGGTAAGCCAGCTCCAGTTCGGCTCGCTCAGTCTTGCCGTCTGCACCTCAACGCCTTATACCCTTACCGCCGGGACGATTGCTCACCACGGGATGTCCGTGGCATAAAAATCACCAGCACGCCGAGAATAATCATCCCGACCCCCGCCAGCCCGTGCCAGGAAAAGTGTTCGTTCCAGCCGGGCAACAAAATGGCCGCGGCCCACACCAGAATGTAACTGAGGCTCAGCAAGGCATACGCTTTGCTGAGCGCCATGCGATGCAACGCCAGATACCAGCAGCCCATCGAGGCTATATACCCCATGAGTCCCAGCAGCAGCGCGCCAGTACCGGATGAGAAGTGCCAGAGCGCGGAGACAAACGCATCAAGCTCGCTGACTGGTGGCAGGGCCTGCATGGCATAGCGCAGCAGCAGCTGCGCCGCGCTGACCAGCATTACGCTGCATAACGCCCAGAACGTTCCTCTCACAGGCTTCCTCCGAGGATAACAATGCCGATGATGATGAACCCGACGCCCAGCCAGTGATGCAACGCGACTTTTTCATGCCAGAATGCTTTCGCCGCCAGGGTCACCCAGACAAAATTGAGGCTCAGCATAGGGTAGGCAACGCCGACAGGCAGGCGCTGCAGGACCACCAGCCAGACCAGCATGCCGCTGCCCAGCGCCAGCAATGCCAGGCCCAGCCACAGCATAATATGCGCGCCACGCCGCCCGGCTTTCGCCGGACGGGTGGCCTGCTTCTGACACAGCTGCCCTGCGCAGGTCAGCAGGCTTGCCAGTATCAACCAGAGCCAGGTCGTCATTGCGGTAAATACTGCAGCCAGGCCAGACGGCCCTGAATATACAGGCTGTCCGGTTCTGGCAGATGAGCCCGCTTAATATCGTCGTGTTTTGACAACAGGATCACCAGTGACACGCCCCCCTGCTGGCGATGCGTTGCCAGCCACTGCGCAAAATTATCTTTCTCGACAAACCGGTCTTTCACATCCGGGTACGCTAGCCCGTAGCTCAGCTCACCGCTCTGACCAAACAGAATGATGTCATTACGCTTAAGTTCCCACGCCAGCCCGGAGGCCACGCCAACATTGTTCGCCAGCAAAAACCGGCTGCTCTGAAGCGGGTCACGGATGGTATCCACCAGCGACTGCGGCTGTTTGGAATCCACCACCAGGTTAGGAATGGCAAACCCAATCAGCAGCGCCACGCCAGCAGGACACAACGCCGCCAGCCACCAGCGCTGCGCGCTTTGCCGCACGGTAAACCAGCCGACAGCCGCCCAGACGAGAAACGCCAGCACTGCGCAGAAGACTTTATACAGCTCAACGGATGTCCAGACCGGATGCTTAGCAATCCCCCACGGCGAGACCACCAGCGCCGCCACCACGCCAATCACACCAAACGCCAGGTTAATCCCGCCGTTAATGCGTAACGCTCTGGCCCCTTTGTCCGCCGCGATGCAGGCATAGCGAGCCATCAGGATAGCCAGCGGTGCAAAACACGGCAGGATGTAGGTTGGCAGTTTGCCTTTGGCAATGCTGAAGAACAGCAGCGGCATCACGACCCATCCAAGCAGATAAAAGCCACCGCCCGTGTTGTCTCTTTCGCGCCAGCCCAGCCGAAACGCGCCGGGCAACAGCGCCAGCCACGGCAGACTGCCGGCCAGCAGGAACGGCAGGTAGTACCAGAACGGCGCTTTGTGCTGGGCATCGCTCTGGGCAAAGCGCTGAATATGCTCAACCCAGAAGAAGTAGCGCCAGAAATCAGGCTCTCGATGCGCAATGGCCAGCGCCCAGGGCAGGACGATCAGCACACAGCTCACGATGGCCAGCCAGCCAAAGATCAGCACCTCTTTCCAGCGCTTCTGCGCAATCACCCACGGCAGCACGCCTATCACCGGCACCGCCAGCGCCAGGAATCCTTTGGTCATCACCCCCATGCCGCAGGCAAGCCCGAGCAGCACGTAGCCACCCGCTTTTCCGGCCACGGTTTCAGCCTGCGAGGCCAGCCAGAAGCTGCACATAGCGGCCACCAGCCACAGGGTAATGATGGGATCCAGCACGGCGTACGTACCAATGCCATACACCAGGAACAGGGTCAGGAAGATAAGGCCGGAGAAAATGGCAACGCGCTTATCCCGCCACAGGCGCCACGCCATCCAG
Organism: Enterobacter cloacae complex sp. FDA-CDC-AR_0132; assembly: GCF_003010695.1. Lineage (NCBI taxonomy): Bacteria > Pseudomonadati > Pseudomonadota > Gammaproteobacteria > Enterobacterales > Enterobacteriaceae > Enterobacter > Enterobacter cloacae complex sp. FDA-CDC-AR_0132. The sequence goes on from NZ_CP027618.1 coordinate 1,346,165, forward strand.
ATCACCAGCAGAGCCGTCAACCCGGTTGAGAATATGGCGCCGGCGCGCACGGCAAAGTTAGTATGCCCAAACAGCAGTTGCCCGATACTGTTGATCCAGTAGCCCGCAATCGGCTTTTCAAAGTAACGCAGCCCCAGAAAATGCGGGACAATCCAGTCTCCAGACGCCAGCATTTCGCGGCTGATTTCCGCATAGCGCGTTTCATCAGGCTGCCACAGCAGGCGGATATCGATCGGAATGAGGTAGTAAACGATAAACAGTGCGAGAAGCGCTAAGCCATAACGGGCTGCTTTCATGATACCGGACTCACGGTTTGTTGATAACCAAGCCAGCCTTCCCGGCCAGCCAGTTCATTACGCACAATTTTGCCCACGGGCAGGACGCTAAGATCCTCTGGCAGCAATTCGCTCAATGGACAAAACTGAATGCCCTCCTGAGCGGCCATCGTCAACAGTGCATCGAAATCATGCTGATACGCAATCCCTTCCACTTCCGCGTGGATGGTATAGACGGGCGTACCAGTGTCGCGATGAATGCAGTCCAGAATATAGCGATTGAACCCTCCGGCACTGACCTCGCGCCCAACCACTTCATCCCAGGTGGGAAGCGTGACCGGGATTTGCACCGTCCCCAGGCGATTCTCCCCAATGAGCGGCAAAAAAGGCCCGGTGCCGCGGCAATCGCTGTTGTAGCGAAACGCGAAGGGTTCTTTGGCTTTCACTACGCGTTGGTCGGCACGCCATCCCGCCACGGCGGAGCAGCGAATCGTCTGACCGGTGATGGCCTCCAGCTCCAGCATGCCGCGCTCAACTTCACGCGACAGGCGTGGAATATCCCAGACGCCAGCCCAGGCCTGCCAGGCATGGTGATCCCAGGCATGCAGTCCAACCTCATGGTGCTGCGCCGCGTCGCGGATAACGGCTTCATTACCCGCGCCAATGCGCCTGCCGGGCCATGCGGTTCCGGCCAGCAAAATATCCCAGCCGTAGAGAGAGGCTGCGCGTGAGCGCAGCATTTTGAACAGAAATGCCGGTTTAACCAGACGCCATAAATGACGTCCCATATTGTCAGGCCCCACGCTGAAGAAAATGGATGAGCGCACGTTGTGCTTGCTCAGCAGTTCCAGCAGTTTGGGTACGCCGTCACGCGTCCCCCTGAAGGTGTCGACATCAATGCGTAAACCGACTTTTCTCATGAGACCTTTTCCGACAGCTCCACGGTGCGCAGGAAGAAATCGAGCGTTTCATCAATGGTCTGATCCATCTTCACCGTCGGTGTCCAGTTCAGGCAGCGTTTCGCATTACGAATGCTCGGTTTACGGTGCTCAACGTCCTGATAACCTTTACCGTAGTAGCTGCTGCTTTCCACTTCACGGAAACCGGCAAACGGCGGGAAGCGATCGCGCAGCGGATGACGTTCAAAGCTTGCCAGCAGCATCTCAGCCAGTTCGCGAATGCTCGCTTCGTTATCCGGGTTACCGATGTTGATGATCTCTCCGTTGCAGCGACCCTCTTTGTTTTCGATGATGCGGAACAGCGCCTCGATACCGTCGCTGATATCCGTAAAGCAGCGTTTTTGTTTACCGCCTTCGATAAGCTTGATGGGCGAGCCTTCCACCAGGTTCAGGATCAGTTGGGTGATGGCACGTGAGCTGCCGATACGCGCCGCGTTAAGGTTATCCAGACGTGGCCCCATCCAGTTAAACGGACGGAACAGCGTAAAGCGCAGACCCGCTTTCTCACCGTAGGCCCAGATCACGCGGTCGAGCAGCTGCTTGGAGACGGAATAAATCCAGCGCTGTTTGTTGATCGGACCGACGACCAGGTTAGAGGTATCTTCGTCGAAGTTTTTGTCAGTACACATGCCGTACACTTCAGAAGTGGACGGGAAGATGATGCGCTTGTCGTATTTCACACAGTCGCGGATGATCTTCAGGTTCTCTTCGAAGTCCAGCTCGAACACGCGCAGCGGGTTACGGGTGTACTCAATCGGCGTGGCAATCGCCACCAGCGGCAGCACCACGTCACATTTTTTAATGTGATATTCAATCCACTCGGAGTGAATGCTGATATCCCCTTCCACAAAGTGGAAACGCGGATTGTCGAGGAAACGACTGATGGCATCGGCACCGATATCCAGACCATAAATTTCGTAGTTATCGTCTTTCAGCAGACGCTCGGTCAGGTGGTTGCCGATAAAGCCATTGACGCCAAGGATCAGCACGCGGGTGCGGCGTTTGATGGCCACAACCGGTGCGCTGGTGATCAGTGCGCCAGTGACCAGCCCCAGAGACTGAGCCAGCTGCGCGCCCTGAACATAAACGCCGTTATCGGTTTGCCCGGTAACGATCTCCAGCGCCTGCTCGCCGCAGCTGACAATCAGCGGGGAAGCCGAGACAACGGTGCCCGGTTTGGCGGCAGGAATGTCGTCGCGTACGCGGGATTTCCAGACGATAAATTTACTTACGCCTGCAAAGCTGTACGCCCCCGGCCAGGGGTCGGTAACGGCACGCACCAGGTTGTGCAACTGACGAGCCGGCTTGTTCCAGTCCAGACGGCCATCTTCTGGCCGGCGACGGCCAAAACAGCTCGCCTTGCTCTCATCCTGCGCGGTCTCGCTGAAGGTGCCGTTAAGGATCGCTGGCAACACATCACGTAACAGGCTTTGCGCTACGGTGCAGAGCTTCTGATGAAGCTGCAGCGCAGTTTCATCCGCGTCGATAGCCACGCGCTGCTGCGCGATGATGGCACCGGCATCTGCGCGGTGCACCATACGGTGCAGAGTGACGCCGGTTTCCGTTTCACCGTTCACCAGCACCCAGTTCAGCGGTGCGCGGCCACGGTAGGCGGGCAGCAAAGAGCCGTGAAGATTAAATGCCCCTTTTGCGGCCAGACTTAAAATCTCATCGCAAATCAGGTTGCGATAATAGAACGAGAAGATGGCATCAGGCGCGAGCGCCCGGATGCGATCCACCCACAGCGGATGGTTGACATCGTCCGGGGCGTAAACCGGAATACCGCGCTCTGCGGCGATACGCGCCACCGAGCCAAAGAAGTTATTCTCTCCGGCCGTGTCCGGATGCGTGAAGATTGCAGCGATTTCATAGCCCGCTTCCAGCAGGGCCAGCGTGCCCGCACACCCCATATCGTGATAGGCAAAGACAACAGCTTTCATGGGTGAATTTCCTCTTGAGATGCTTTGTGTTCCTGGCGGACAACACGTTGAATAAAGTAGCGCGGACGTGCGCGAACATCGTTATAAATACGGCCAATGTATTCCCCGAGCAGGCCCATCCCGACAAACTGGGCGCCGATGAACATAAACAGCACGGCAAAGAGCATGAAGACCCCTTCCGCCGCCCACTGGGGACCGTAGATCAGGCGGAGTAACACCAGCAGCACAGAGAGCGCGAAGCCGAACACGGCAATGATGCTGCCGAAAACGCTCAACAGGCGCAGCGGCGTGGTGGTCAGGCAGGTGATAAGGTCGTACATCAGGTTGATGAGACGCATAAAGCTGTACTTCGACTCCCCGTGCTCGCGCTCGGCGTGCAGTACCGGGATTTCCGTCGCCTTACGGGCAAAGGTATTCGCGAGAATGGGAATAAACGTGCTGCGTTCATGGCAGTGCAGCATGGCGTCGACAATATGGCGGCGGTAGGCGCGCAGCATGCAGCCATAATCGCCCATCGCTTTGCCGGTGGTCCGCTGGATCAGACGGTTGATTGTGCGGGAAGCCAGCTTACGGAACAGGCTGTCCTGACGGTTTTGCCGCACCGTGCCGACCACGTCGTACCCTTCATCGGCCTTTGCAACCAGACGCGGGATCTCTTCCGGCGGGTTTTGCAGATCGGCATCAAGCGTAATAATCAGATCGCCCGTCACGTGGCTGAACCCGGCCATAATGGCGGAGTGCTGGCCGTAGTTACGGTTAAGCAGCACGGCAACAATATGGCTGCCCTCGGCCTGCGCGGCTTCGGTCAGCATCGGCGCGGAATTATCGCTACTGCCATCATCCACCAGCAGTATTTCATAGGCTTTGCCGAGCGTGTCGCAGGCGGCCGTCGTGCGGCTGATCAGTTCGGGCAGGCTCTCCTGTTCGTTGTAAACGGGGATAACCACAGAAACTTTTTGTACAGGCGGTGCGCTGAACATATCAATTTCCTGCAAGCTGATGGAGCGCGATAATGACGCGGGTTGTGTCGTCATGAGTCATGTCCGGGAAAAGGGGGAGAGAACAAATACGCGCGCTATTCCATTCAGAATTCGGGAGCGATACATCAGGAAAACGCTCGCGGTAGTATTTTTGCGTGTGCGCCGCGCGGAAATGCAGGCCGGTGCCAATGCCTTTTTCCTTCAGGGCTGCCATCAGGTTGTCGCGAGAAATCCCGCAGCAGGATTCATCCACGCGAATGATGAACAGGTGCCAGGCGTGGACGTGCGGCCATGAAGGAATACGCAGCGGCTGGAACGGCGTATCGGCAAGCTCGCGAAGATAGCGTTCAGCAATGTCATGACGTCGTGCGTTGGCCTCTTTCAGTTTGCCCAACTGCACCAGCGCCAGCGCGGCGTTGATATCCGCCAGGTTGTATTTGAAGCCGGGCGTGATAACTTCTGCCTGCGGCGCACGACCGTGCGTCTGGCGGTCGTAGGCGTCCACACCCAGGCCGTGGAATTTCAGGCTACGGATCCGCTGCGCCAGTTGCGCATCGTCCGTGACCACTAACCCGCCTTCGGCGCAGGTCATGTTTTTAATGGCGTGGAATGAGAAAATCGCGGTGCCCTGCCAGCCCACGTGACGCGAGTGGTAGTACGTGCCGGCTGCATGCGCCGCATCTTCAATGACCGGAATACCGTGACGTTCCCCGATGGCGCGAATGGCGTCGATATCACACGGCGCGCCGGCATAATGAACCGGAACAATCGCTTTTGTGCGTGGCGTAATGGCGGCGTCGATCGCATCCGGCGTGACCATCAACGTATCCCGGTCCACATCAATCATCACCGGGGTTGCGCCCAGCAGCACAATCATATTCAGTGTGGATACCCAGGTCAGGGAGGGGGTGATCACTTCATCGCCTGGACCAATACCCAGCGCCATCAGCGTGACATGCATTCCCGCGGTCGCTGAGCTGACGGCAATCGCATGTTGATTCCCGGTTAGCTGACAGAATGCCTCTTCAAGCGCCTGATTTTTCGGTCCTGTGGTGATCCAGCCGGAGGTTAATACCTCCTGCAACGCCGCTAATTCCTCGCTACCCATGGACGGCCGGGAAAAAGGCAAAAAATCACTCATCATTAATTTCCTTGAAATAAGAATGGCACGCTTTTGATATTAACCAAATGCCGGCTCGTTTATTTCAACGAACCATAAACTTATATCAAGGTAGCTAACATTTCTTAGGGAAAAATTAAGAAAGACATTCCATTCACTTTACCCAGCCATTAACCACTTGAAATACAAAGAGTTAAATTATTATGAATTATTTATTGTGTGATCAAACTCGACCTTTGCCTGCAATTTTTTAAACCTAACATCAACAAACAAAAAAAATCCCGGCTATTTCTTTTAAAAGAAGAAATAGCCGGGAACTTTTCTTTTTAGTTAATTGTCGCGCTTATTTTAAATTATCAGGAAAGTTTTTTGGTAACTCGCTCGCCGCACAGGCAATAACGCTTTCATTATTCGCGCCACAGTCGCGAACAAAGGTGATCGTCGCAAATTCATCAATGACTTCAGTGGGGTATGCCGGACCCGCATCACGATACGCATTCATCAATGGAATATGATCGTTCTGGAAGCAGACAGTTTTTTCTGGATTGTTGATCACCCAACGTGGGAAGAAGATGGTGCCGTGGAACAGTTTGTCACCCAGGTTTGCTATCAGACTCACGTCGGTACCGGTTGGTTCTGTCCAGGAAATTTTATAGATGCTCTCCCCTACACGAACAATATAAGCCTGCTGATCTTTCACCCAACGGTTCGCCACAATCCCGCTGTGAATACGGTAATCAAGGGTGGTTTCGTTTTTGACATAAATCTCGTAGTTCCAGCCATTATCGTAGGTATATACAAGGTGTTTGCCGACGAAGCCGCTTAAGTCATGTTTGTCGAAGGTGTTCATAATGTGCCTCCTTTGCTTTGATGAGACGATCGTACCCCTTCAAAAAATGAATGAATAACGCTATGTTTGAATCAAATTCATCCAAATTTTAGATTAATCATGCATAAGACGACGCTTGAACAATGGTCATTACTGGAAAGAGTGGTCGAGGCAGGCAGCTTTGCCAAAGCAGCGGAAGAGACCAACCGCAGCCAGTCCTCGGTCAGCTATAACCTGTCGCTGCTGCAGGAGCGGCTGGGCGTGGCGCTGCTGGTGCCCGAGGGGCGGCGGGCTGTCTTAACCCCGGCCGGCGAACTCCTGCTCAACCAGGTTAAACCGTTGCTGAAAGCCTTCGCCTATGTTGAGACCCGTGCGGCAAGCCTGCGTAACGGAATGCGCACGCGGTTAGATCTGGTGGTGGACAGCATTTTCCCGCGCCGACGCCTGTTCGCTATTTTGCGTCAGTTCCAGCAGCTGTATCCGCAAACGCAGGTCCGCCTCACCGAAGTGCTGGAAAATAGCCGCACCGATGTCATTAATGATGAAGCCGACGTGATGGTGTTAACCCGCCGCCAGGACATAACCGGTCTTGGCGAATGGCTGATGAATATCGACTTTGTTGCCGTGGCGCATCATCAACATCCCCTCTTTAGCCTCGACGCGCCGCTTAACGACGATATGCTGCGCCCGTGGCCGCTCATTCAGATAGCCGACAGCCAGACCGCCGCGCGTGCGGCCGGCGAGTCGTGGACCTTTTCCACCATTGATGCAGCCATAGAGGCGGTGATGTCCCAGGTCGGCTATGGCTGGCTGCCAGAGGAGCGTATTCAGACCCAGCTTGATCTGGGGGTGCTTAAACGCCTGCCGCTTAGCCATGGCGCACGCCGGGCTACGCCGCTGCACCTGATTGTGAAACGCTCCCTCGGCCCGCTGGATGAACAGGTTGAGACCCTGCTGCGCCTTTTTAGCCAGGAGCCGCCATCCTCACCTGCTACGCTTTAAGGTCCGAACGTTAAACACGATAAGGAGCAGATGATGAAGATCGATTTTACGGGGAAAGTCGCGCTGGTGACCGCCTCTACCGGCGGGATCGGGTTCGCCATAGCCCGAGGGCTGGCTGAAAGCGGTGCGGAAGTGATCATCAATGGCCGTAGCACGGAGTCTGTGAATAAAGGTATCCAGCAGCTACAACAGGTTGTGCCTGGGGTGCAGGTACGCGCCGCAATTGCCGACCTCAGCACGGCTGAAGGGGTGGAATCGCTGCTGAACGTGGCGACCCACGTCGACATCCTGGTCAACAACGCCGGCATTTACGGCCAGCAGGATTTTTATGGCACCGACGATGACACCTGGGAGCGTTACTGGCAGACAAACGTGATGTCCGGCGTACGTATCTCCCGTGCGCTGCTGCCGGGTATGGTGCAGAAAGGCTGGGGACGCGTGGTGTTTATTTCGTCCGAGTCGGCCTGCAATATTCCGGCAGACATGATCCACTATGGCGTGACCAAAACGGCGCAGCTGTCGCTCGCTCGCGGGCTGGCGAAGTTCGTGGCGGGAAGCGGTGTCACGGTGAACAGCGTATTGCCCGGCCCCACCCTTTCAGACGGTTTTGCCGGCATGATGAAAGACGAGATCGAGAGAACCGGCAAATCGCTGGAGGAACTGGCGAAAGAGTTTGTGATGACTCACCGCCCGAGCTCGGTTATCCAGCGTGCCGCGACGGTGGAAGAAGTCGCCAATATGGTGGTGTATGTCTGCTCGCCCCAGGCCTCCGCCACCTCGGGCGCGGCACTGCGCGTCGATGGCGGCGTGGTGGATGACATCATCTGATCCCTCAGACAGAACGGTCTGTGACCCGTCGGGCAGTAATATAGTGCGCCTGCCAGTAGTCATCAGTCAGGGTTGAGACGGTTACGCCCTGGCTGCGTGAGGCATGAATAAACTGGCTATTGCCGATGTACACGCCCACGTGCCTTCGGTCTGGACCGGTCTGAAAGAAAACCAAATCCCCCGCCTTCAGACGGTATTGCGCCACCTTCACGCCGCGATGGATCTGTTCGCCTGTCGTGCGCGGCAGATTAAGGTGCGCCGCATCGCTGAACAGATGCTGCATCAGCGCGGAGCAGTCCACGCCCCGATGTGTGGTCCCGCCCCACTGATAGTGGGTGCCTTTCCACTTCTGGTATTGATCAAGGATCCGGGTACGCAGTGGTCCTGTTTCCTGGTGCAGCAGCGCGGATTTTGCCGGAGAAAGGGCAAGCTCGCGGTTCATTGACAGCATCGACGCCGGCAGTTGAAAACTCAATGCCGAAAACGAAGCCAGACTTAACGAGAGGATTGAAATAAGCGATCTAAACGTCATATCAAAATAGATTCAGTGAGTGGATATTTTCCTTACCGGTGGGGGCCAACGTTCCCCCGAAATAGCGCTCAATGTGGCGATAATATAGACAGCTCACTTTTCAACCAATTATTATTGAGACCAAAAATGGACTCACTTTCCGATCGCAAGATCGCGAAAAAAATGCTCAAGACAGAAGGACAGACAGGGTAAAGCAGGTAAACTAATCAACAGAATGTGTATTTTAGCTAAGACGTATTTATGACCAATATGATTGCCGACGAGGCCGTGGCCAAATCCAACGTGCTCTCCGTCTTCGACTTTGATGGAACACTGACGCACCACGACAGCTTTATCCCTTTCCTGCGTTTTGCCTTTGGTAAACGTTACTTCGCGGGCCGCCTGGTGCGTATGGCCTTACCCACGCTGCACTGCGTGCGTCGTAAGCTGACGCGCGATGAGCTGAAGGAAGTGCTGATTAAAACGTTCCTGACGGGCGTGGATGAACACTGGCTACGCCAGCAGGCGGAAGCGTTTTGCGAAAAATACTGGGACAAGCTGATGCGCCCTGCCGGCGTACTGGCCGTCGCCGCAGAGGTGAATTCCGGTGCGGAAGTGACCATCTGCTCCGCCTCTCCGGCGCTGGTGCTCCAGCCGTGGGCTGACAAGCTGGGGATTAAGCTGATTGGCACACAGCTGGAAGTGAAAGACGGCAAGCTGACCGGGCGTATCACCGGCAACAACTGCCGCTGTGCCCAGAAGGTGGCGAGGCTGGAAAAAGTGTATGGCGATCTGAATAGCTACCACCTGCGCGCGTGGGGCGATACCCGCGGCGACCATGAACTGCTGGCGGCGGCGCAGGATGCACACTGGCGGCACTTCCATCCACCGCGCAAGCGTCGACATTCACCGATTAAGTGTTAGACACTGTCTACCCGAAAACGGCAACCAAAGGTTGCCGTTTTGCTTTTAATGAGCTTCTTTCTTACCCGGGAACATCACGCTGGTGATAATCCCCAGCGCCAGCACGCCAAGCACCACAAACAGGCTTGCCGTGGCACCAATGCTGTAACCGTGGTGCCAGAAGTGATCGGTGGCATTTAATCCGAGCTTGAACGCCACGAAGAACAGCAGCACCACCACCGCTTTCTCCAGATGCACCAGATACTGCTTCAGCGCTTCCAGCACGAAGTAGAGCGTACGCAAGCCGAGGATGGCGAACATCATTGCGCTGTAAATAATAAGCGGCTCACGGCTGACGGCAATAATGGCCGGCACGGAGTCAAACGCGAACATCACATCAGAGAGTTCCACGACCGCCACGCAAAGCAGCAGCGGCGTTGCGTAGCGTTTCGCCTTCTTCACGCGTCCAACCGTTACGTCCTGGTTTTCAGGTTTCTCCAGCTCCGCGTCCACCTCTTTCTGGGTCAGAATAAAGGCATTGCTGCTGATTTTAGGCCAGACAGGATAGAAGCGTTTCACCAGACGGTAAGCCAGATGGCCGGAGTAATCTTCAACCTCGTCACTCTCTTCATTACGTCTGAGCATCATCACCGCCGTCCAGCCGACGACCAGCGCGAAGATAACCTCGACGTAAGGCCCCAGACTCAACAGGCTGGTCCCGATGGCCACAAAGATACCGCGGAAAACAATCGCCCCGAGCACGCCCCAGTAGAGGACGCGGTGACGATATTTATCCGGCACGCCGAACCAGGCAAAAATCGCCATCATCACAAACAGGTTATCGACGGAGAGCACCTCTTCCAGCGCGTAACCGGTGAGGAACAGGCTTGCCATCTCTGCGCCGTGGTGAACATACAGGAACCCGGCGAAAGCCATGGCCATCATGACCCAGAAGAGGGACCACATGGCAGCGCTTTTCAGCGAGATCGGTTTATCGTGACGGTGCATAAAGAGGTCGATAAACATCGCCCCGACGGCCATCACTACAAAGACAACAACGGTTTCAGTCGGGAAACCGAGATGAGCAGCAGACATACACAACCCTTTTGGCAGACAAAACACAACACCATGCAAACTGGCGTAAACCAGGAACGGAAAGGGGCAGGCTGTTTACCAGCCTTTAACCCTTAAAGCCGCGGCCTTCCAGGCCCGGCAAAGAGAGGTACTTTACCGCACTCCATGGGGTCGCGCATCTGCCGTTTAGGCGCTCATGCCGCGCAAACGCTGCAGTACGGCCACCAGAACCGCCACTGACCAGCCCACCATCAAGGCGCCGACCAGGCCTTCCACACCCCCAATCAGCCGCCAGTGCTGAGGCAACGTGACATCGCCGTATCCCACCGTGGCGTAACTGACCAGCGAAAAGTAGAAGCTGGTGTTCCAGTCGTTAAATGCATCAATAACAAAATAAAACCCGGCGAACAGACCGGCTTCAAGAAGATGGGCGAAGATCATGGAGATAACGATCCCGACGTTACGCAAAACCACACGCACCGCAGAGTCGACCTCTAAGTTAATGAATTTTAAAACGCAAAACATCCACAGCGAATGGATGACCACCGTAAGGGTAAGCAAAATAATGATGCTGAGTAGCTGCATGAAAGGTGCTCTGACCGGGAAGAAAAATGACCCCGCGAACGCAGCGGGGCACCTGGAGCTGTCTGGCCTGGTCGAAGCTTAGTGGATCGGAGAAAAAAAGTTGGTGCAATAATTGCGCTGCGTGATTATTTCTCTGCAAGTGCCTGCGCACACGCCCAGGCACTTGCCCATGCCCACTGGAAATTGTACCCGCCGAGCCAGCCGGTCACATCCATCACTTCGCCAATAAAATAGAGCCCCGGCACGTTGCGCGCTTCCATGGTGCGTGAGGAGAGTTCATTCGTGTCGACCCCGCCAAGCGTCACTTCCGCCGTGCGGTAGCCTTCGGTGCCGTTGGGCTGCACCCGCCAGGCTGTCAGCGTCTCAACCAGCACCGCCTGTTCGCGGCTGTTAAGCTGCTTGAGCGACACATCAGGGATCTGCCCCAGCACCTGCAAACATTCCACCAGACGTTTTGGCAACTGCATGGCCAGCGTGTTTTTCAGGCTTTGATTCGGGTGCGCCGCGCGTTGCTCGTTGAGGAAAGCCTCCAGGTCGCAATCGGGTATCAGGTTAACCGTGACAAACTCCCCCGGCTGCCAGTAGCTGGAGATTTGCAGTACCGCCGGGCCGGAAAGACCACGGTGGGTAAACAGCAGGTTTTCACGGAACACCGTACCGTCTTCAGCCGTAATGACCGACGGAACCGAGACGCCAGAAAGCGTCTGGAGCTGTTCCAGCAGGGGCTTATGCAGGGTGAATGGTACCAGCCCCGCACGGGTGGGCAGCACGTTCAGGCCAAACTGTTCGGCAATCTTGTAGCCGAATGGTGAAGCACCCAGCCCCGGCATGGAGAGGCCACCGCTGGCAATCACCAGGTTATCGGCGCTGACGCTTTCCCCGTTTAACTGCAGCGTGTAGCCCTGCTCATCGCGGGACACCTCCAGCACTTCCGTGCGCAGGCGCATCACCACGCCGCCCTTCTCGCACTCGGCCACCAGCATATCGACAATCTGCTGGGCGGAGTCATCACAGAACAGCTGGCCCAGCGTCTTCTCATGCCATGCGATACCGTGCTTACCCACCAGGTCGATAAAGTCCCACTGGGTGTAACGCGCCAGGGCCGATTTGCAAAAATGACGGTTCTGGCTCAGATAAGCTGCAGGTTCGACGTAGAGATTTGTAAAGTTGCAGCGCCCGCCACCGGACATCAGAATTTTACGTCCTGGCTTTTTACCGTTATCCAGCAACAGCACGCGACGACCCGCCTGTCCGGCCATCGCCGCACAAAACATACCCGCCGCACCGGCGCCAATTACCACGGCATCAAACCTTTCCACGTCAAAATCCTCTTCGTTAACTGCCGCGGATTGTAAAGTTTCCTCTGTGGTCACACCAGCGCAATTAACCGAGATATCAGTCATATACTTGAAATATAAAATATATTTCTTTACCTAACGCCAACAAAGCCGAAGTTATATCAAAAAAAAGCTATATTTCACTTTGCCCGCCGCGCATTTGTCCTGGATAATGCGCCGCGTTCATGTCCTCAAAATGGCGTAACGTCCTATGCTACATTTGTTTGCTGGCCTGGATTTACATACCGGGCTTTTATTATTGCTTGCTCTGGTTTTTGTACTGTTTTACGAAGCGATCAACGGCTTCCACGACACTGCAAACGCAGTAGCAACGGTTATCTACACTCGCGCAATGCGATCGCAGCTCGCGGTTGTTATGGCGGCGGTATTTAACTTTTTTGGTGTTCTTCTGGGTGGACTGAGCGTTGCATATGCGATCGTGCATATGTTGCCAACGGATCTGCTTCTCAACGTTAGTTCTGGCCATGGCCTCGCTATGGTGTTCTCAATGCTGCTTGCTGCAATTATCTGGAACCTCGGTACCTGGTATTTCGGCCTGCCTGCATCCAGTTCTCACACCCTCATCGGCGCGATTATCGGTATTGGGTTAACGAATGCCCTCATGACCGGTACCTCGGTTGTTGATGCGTTAAACATCCCGAAAGTGCTGGGAATTTTCGCCTCACTGATTGTCTCCCCTATCGTGGGTCTGGTGGTCGCAGGCGGATTGATTTTCATCCTGCGTCGTTACTGGAGCAATACGAAAAAACGCTCCCGTATTCACCTGACACCGGCAGAGCGTGAGAAGAAAGACGGCAAGAAAAAGCCGCCATTCTGGACGCGGATTGCCCTGATCCTTTCCGCTATCGGCGTTGCCTTCTCTCACGGCGCGAACGACGGTCAGAAAGGCATTGGTCTGGTAATGCTGGTACTGATTGGCGTCGCACCGGCGGGATTCGTGGTCAACATGAACGCCTCCGGTTACGAAATCACCCGTACCCGTGATGCGGTGAACAACGTTGAAATCTATTTCCAGCAACACCCTGAGCTGCTGAAGAAGGCAACCGGCGTTGACCAGTTGATCCCTTCTCCTGAAGCAGGCGCTACCACTGCGCCGGGCGAATTCCACTGCCATCCGGCAAACGCGATTAACGCGCTGGAACGTGCCAAAGGCATGCTGGGTAATATCGAAAGCTACGACAAACTGTCCGTTGAGCAACGTGGTCAACTGCGTCGCATTATGCTGTGCATCTCTGATGTCACGGATAAAGTGGCGAAGCTGCCAGAAGTGAATGCTGACGACCAGCGTCTGCTGAAGAAACTGAAAGGCGATATGCTCAATACTATTGAGTACGCGCCAATCTGGATCATCATGGCTGTCGCACTGGCTCTCGGTATCGGTACGATGATTGGCTGGCGTCGTGTGGCGACCACCATCGGCGAGAAGATCGGTAAGAAAGGCATGACGTATGCGCAGGGTATGTCCGCGCAGATGACGGCGGCGGTTTCAATCGGTCTGGCGAGCTATACCGGTATGCCAGTTTCGACCACCCACGTACTCTCCTCTTCCGTGGCAGGGACCATGATTGTTGACGGCGGCGGTCTGCAACGCAAAACCGTGACCAACATTCTGATGGCCTGGGTATTTACCCTTCCGGCCTCTATCCTGCTGTCGGGTGGGTTGTACTGGATTTCGCTGAAGCTTATCTAATCGGCAGAACGCGATAAAAAAGCGGATCAGGAAACTGACCCGCTTTTTTTATGCTCAGTGCCAAATCATCAAGGCAATCATACTGACCACAACCAGACCACACAGGGCGCTGGTTAAAATGAACTGACGGCGAAGACGCTCGCAACGGCGAATAAACTCTTCATCGTGGTGATCGCGATAGCGCTGGTAATAGATATACCCTACCAGACGCATCTGCTTGCTGGGCTGTCCGTGCGAGGTGAAGAACCCTCCACCGTCCACATACTGATAAAGCAACGGATCGCAACCACGAAGTACCACTAACAGCGCACGTAACGATGAGAAGTAGCGCGCCATATTCACTATGCAAACCACGCATAACGCCCAAAACAATGCGACGGTGCTAATCATACATCCTCCCCGGCGTACGCCCACGAAGCAAGGCCTCTGAGCTACCGCACTCCAGTGCCCTGACAGACAGTTCAGTGAAAGAATGAACAAAAGTCGATCCGGTTCGCGTTTTAATATCCGAACGGCTCATTAAATAGTGTAGGAGATCCGTTAATTTTTTTGCCACAAGGTTAATCGTTATCAACACCAAAGCTTGAAAAATATGTTTTACTGGGCCGTAATGAAAGCATCAGACGACGGCTTTTCCATTTAGTCATCGATAACTTAAGGAAGGAGTAACACTATGGCTTACAAACACATTCTCATCGCGGTAGACCTCTCTCCGGAGAGTAAAGTGCTGGTTGATAAAGCGGTATCCATGGCACGCCCTTACAACGCGAAAGTTTCTCTTATCCACGTTGATGTGAATTACTCCGACCTCTATACCGGTCTGATTGACGTCAATCTCGGTGATATGCAGAAACGCATCTCTGAAGAGACACACCACGCCCTGAGCGAACTGTCCACCAACGCGGGCTACCCTATCACCGAAACCTTAAGCGGCAGCGGCGATCTGGGTCAGGTGCTGGTTGATGCGATTAAGAAATACGATATGGACCTGGTCGTTTGTGGTCACCACCAGGACTTCTGGAGCAAGCTGATGTCTTCAGCGCGTCAGCTGATTAACACCGTTCATGTGGATATGCTGATTGTTCCACTGCGTGACGAAGAAGACGAGTAAGTCTGCTTTCCCTCTCCCAAAGGGAGAGGGAACCGTTCGAGCCTCTTTCCAGCGCGGGTTGGGGTGACGGCATCAAACCGCACACCCTAACCTTCCTGTTCCGGCGTCCCCGAATAAATATCAAACCGGTGCCCTTTGGTGACCACCGCATTGGCCGTCGCCACGTCCGCCAGCGGCGGCGCATAGTCCGGACGTTTCACCACCACGCGCTTCGTGGCGAGCTGACGAGCAGGCGCCAGCAAACCATCCGCGTCTAAATCCGGCCCGACCAGCGACTGGAACACCCGCATCTCTTTCTTCACCAGCGCGCTTTTCTGCTTATGCGGGAACATCGGGTCGAGGTAGACCACCTGCGGACGCGGAGTGATATCGGTCAGGGCCGTCAGGCTGGAGGCGTGAATCAACTGCAAGCGTGCCTGCAGCCACGGTCCAATCTCCGGGTCGGCATAGCCGCGCGTCAGCCCGTCGTCGAGCAGCGCGGCCACGACCGGATTGCGCTCCAGCATCCGCACGTGACACCCTACCGAGGCCAGGACAAACGCATCGCGCCCTAAACCCGCCGTGGCATCCACCACGTCCGGAAGATAGCTTCCTTTGACGCCAACCGCTTTGGCAACCGCTTCACCGCGACCGCCGCCGAACTTGCGCCGGTGCGCCATGGCGCCCCCCACAAAATCGACAAATATCCCGCCGAGCCTGGGTTCGTCACGCTTACGTAATTCCAGATGCGCCGGCGTCATCACCAGCGCCATCAGGTTTTCATCATCATGCTCCAGGCCCCAGCGGGCGGCCAGAACAGATAAGGCGCCGTCTCCGGCGCCTGTTTCATCGACTAAACAAATCTTCACGTAACGGTTAGCCTTTAATTCCGTAGTGCTCAAGCATCGCATCCAGCTGCGGCTCGCGGCCACGGAAGCGTTTGAACAGCACCATTGGCTCTTCAGAACCGCCGCGCGTCAGGATGTTATCAAGGAACGACTGGCCGGTTTCACGGTTGAATATGCCCTCTTCTTCAAAGCGAGAGAACGCATCCGCCGCCAGCACGTCGGCCCACAGGTAGCTGTAATAGCCTGCCGCATAGCCGCCCGCGAAGATATGGCTGAACGCGTGCGGGAAGCGGCCCCAGGTTGGGCCAGGAATAACGGCGACCTGCTTTTTGATCTCGGCCAGCGTCTCGAGGATTTTCGCCCCCTGCTCCGGACTAAACTCGGCGTGCAGACGGAAGTCGAACAGGCCGAACTCCAGCTGGCGCAGGATAAACATTGCCGCCTGGTAGTTTTTCGCCGCCAGCATTTTATCCAGCAGTTCTTTCGGCAGCGGCTCGCCGGTTTCGTAATGGCCGGAGATGAACGCCAGCGCGTCCGGCTCCCAGCACCAGTTTTCCATAAACTGGCTTGGCAGTTCGACCGCATCCCATGGCACACCGCTGATACCGGCAACGCCTGCGGTTTCGATACGGGTCAGCATATGGTGCAGGCCGTGACCGAACTCGTGGAAAAGGGTGATCACTTCGTCATGGGTAAACAGCGCAGGTTTGCCATTCACCGGACGGTTGAAGTTACAGGTCAGGTACGCCACCGGCTTCTGCAGGGAACCGTCCGCTTTACGCATCTGCCCGACGCAATCATCCATCCATGCACCGCCGCGTTTGTTCTCGCGAGCGTACAGATCCAGGTAGAAGCTCCCGCGCAGCTCGTTCTTCTCGTCATACAGTTCGAAGAAGCGCACGTCCGGATGCCAGACGTCGATGTCGGTACGTTCTTTGGCGGTGATCCCGTAAATGCGTTTAACCACTTCAAACAGACCGTTAACGGCTTTGTTTTCCGGGAAGTAAGGACGCAGCTGCTCATCGCTGATGCTGTAAAGGTGCTGTTTCTGTTTTTCACTGTACCAGGCGATATCCCACGGCTGCAGCTCATCGACACCGTATTCCGCTTTCGCGAAGGCGCGCAGCTGTGCCAGCTCTTTCTCGCCCTGCGGACGCGCACGTTTCGCCAGGTCAGTCAGGAAATCGAGGACCTGCTGTGGATTTTCCGCCATTTTGGTGGCGAGGGATTTGGAGGCGTAGCTCTCAAAGCCCAGCAGCTGTGCCAGCTCGTGACGCAGCGCGAGGATTTCAGCCATCACCGGGCTGTTATCCCACTTACCGGCATTCGGGCCCTGATCGGAGGCGCGGGTGCTGTACGCACGGTACATCTCCTCGCGCAGCGCCTGATTGTCGCAGTAGGTCATGACCGGCAGGTAGCTCGGGATGTCCAGGGTTAAGAGGAAGCCTTCCTGCTCTTTCGCGTCGGCCTGCGCTTTCGCCGCCGCCAGCGCGCTTTCCGGCATACCGGCCAGCTCGGCTTCGTCGGTAATCAGCTTCGTCCAGCCCATGGTCGCGTCCAGCACGTTGTTGCTGTACTGGTTGCCCAGCTCAGACAGACGGGCCGCAATTTCACCGTAACGGGTCTGTTTCTCTTTCGGCAAACCAATGCCGGAGAGTTCGAAATCACGCAGAGCGTTATCAACCGATTTTTTCTGCGCGGTGTTGAGTTCGGCATAATGGTCGCCATCGCGCAGGTCGCGATAGGCTTTGTACAGCCCCTCGTGTTGACCAACCCAGGTGCTGTACTCAGAGAGCAACGGCAGGGTTTGTTCATACGCTTCACGGAGTTCCGGGCTGTTTTTCACTGAATTCAGATGGCTTACCGGGGAGAAGAGGCGTCCCAGCACGTCATCCACTTCGGCCAGCGGCTGACACAGATTTTCCCAGGTGTACGGCGCGCCCTGCGCCACCACGCTTTCTACCGCCGCACGGCAGTTGTCCAGCGCCTGTGTTACGGCTGGAACCACATGCTCAGGGCGGATTTTAGAAAACGGTGGCAACGAAAAAGGCGTCAGTAATGGATTGGTCATAAACGCTGTCCTGTTGAATAAGATGAATGAAGCGCGCATCCGGCGCTGTGCATATGCGATCTAGAATGGGGATAAGTGTAGAGGATTTCAATGCCAGACGTTGCGCTTTCGCGGCAGGATAAACTTTTCTGTATACTGTGGCGATAGGCTCTATTTTTGCCCGATGGCGCTACGCTTATCAGGCCTACGTTTACT
The DNA here is from genome assembly GCF_003010695.1 of Enterobacter cloacae complex sp. FDA-CDC-AR_0132. Classification (NCBI taxonomy): domain Bacteria; kingdom Pseudomonadati; phylum Pseudomonadota; class Gammaproteobacteria; order Enterobacterales; family Enterobacteriaceae; genus Enterobacter; species Enterobacter cloacae complex sp. FDA-CDC-AR_0132. The sequence continues at coordinate 1,364,423 of NZ_CP027618.1, forward strand.
ACCTGGAACACATTCATTCATGCTCAGTTATCGCCACAGCTTTCACGCAGGCAACCACGCCGACGTCCTTAAACACACCGTTCAGAGCCTGATCATTGAATCACTCAAAGAGAAAGATAAACCGTTTCTCTATCTGGACACCCACGCGGGCGCGGGACGTTATCAGCTGAGCGGCGAACATGCCGAACGCACCGGGGAATACCTGGAAGGGATCGCCCGCATCTGGCAGCAGGACGACCTGCCGGCAGAGCTGGAGCCCTACATTGGTGTGGTGAATCATTTTAACCGCAACGGCCAGCTGCGCTACTACCCTGGCTCGCCGTTGATTGCCCGCCAGCTGCTGCGCGAGCAGGACAGCCTTCAGCTGACCGAGCTGCACCCAAGCGACTTCCCGCTGCTGCGTTCTGAATTCCAGAAAGACAGCCGCGCCCGTGTGGAAAAGGCGGATGGCTACCAGCAGCTGAAGGCCAAACTGCCGCCGGTATCCCGTCGCGGTCTGGTGCTGATCGACCCGCCTTATGAGATCAAAACCGACTATCAGGCGGTAGTGAGCGGTATTAACGACGGCTACAAACGCTTTGCGACGGGCACCTATGCCCTGTGGTATCCGGTGGTGCTGCGTGCGCAAATTAAACGCATGATCAAAGACCTGGAAGCGACCGGTATCCGCAAAATTCTGCAAATTGAACTGGCCGTGCGCCCGGACAGCGACCAGCGCGGCATGACCGCTTCCGGCATGATTGTGATCAACCCGCCATGGAAGCTCGAGGCGCAGATGAACAACGTGCTGCCGTGGCTGCACAAGACGCTGGTGCCGGCCGGAACGGGCCATGCCACCGTCAGTTGGATCGTGCCGGAGTAATCGCAGTCATCGGTGGAAACTATTGATTTCAGGTATACAATCGCGGCAATTCACGATTAAGGATAAAAGCTATGACTAAGCATTATGACTACATCGCAATCGGCGGCGGCAGCGGCGGCATCGCCTCCATCAACCGCGCGGCCATGTATGGCCAGAAATGTGCGCTGATCGAAGCCAAAGCGCTGGGCGGCACCTGCGTCAACGTGGGTTGTGTACCGAAGAAAGTGATGTGGCATGCGGCCCAAATCCGTGAAGCAATCCATATGTATGGCCCGGATTACGGCTTTGACACCACCATCAATAACTTTGACTGGAACAAGCTGATCGCCAGCCGTACTGCCTATATCGACCGTATTCATACCTCGTACGACAATGTGCTGGGCAAGAACAACGTCGATGTTATTCATGGTTTTGCGCGCTTTGTTGATGCGAAGACGATCGACGTTAACGGTGAGACGATCACTGCCGATCACATCCTGATCGCGACCGGCGGGCGTCCGAGCCACCCGGATATTCCCGGTGTGGAATACGGTATCGACTCCGACGGTTTCTTCGAGCTGCCTGCTCTGCCAGAACGTGTTGCCGTGGTGGGCGCGGGATACATCGCCGTAGAACTGGCCGGTGTGATTAATGGCCTGGGCGCAGAAACGCACCTGTTCGTGCGTAAACACGCGCCGCTGCGCAACTTTGACCCGCTGATCGTCGATACGTTGGTCGAAGTGATGAATACCGAAGGCCCAACGCTGCACACCCACGCCGTGCCAAAAGCGGTCGTGAAAAATGCAGACGGTAGCCTGACGCTTGAGCTGGAAGATGGCCGTAGCCAGACCGTGGATTGCCTGATCTGGGCGATTGGTCGTGAACCGGCTAACGACAACTTCAACCTGGCGGCGACGGGCGTTAAAACCGATGAGAAAGGGTATATCGTTGTCGATAAATTCCAGAACACCAGCGTTCCGGGCATTTACGCGGTGGGCGATAACACCGGTGCGGTCGAACTGACGCCGGTTGCGGTTGCCGCGGGCCGTCGCCTCTCTGAGCGTCTGTTTAACAACAAACCGGAAGAGCATCTGGACTACAGTAACATTCCGACCGTGGTCTTCAGCCACCCGCCAATCGGCACAGTGGGCTTAACAGAACCTCAGGCGCGCGAGCAGTATGGCGACGACCAGGTGAAAGTGTATAAATCCGCGTTCACCGCGATGTATACCGCCGTCACCTCTCACCGTCAGCCATGCCGCATGAAGCTGGTCTGCGTGGGTCCGGAAGAGAAGATTGTCGGTATCCACGGCATTGGCTTTGGCATGGACGAGATCCTGCAGGGCTTCGCCGTGGCGCTCAAAATGGGTGCCACCAAGAAAGACTTCGATAACACCGTTGCGATCCACCCGACAGCGGCCGAAGAATTTGTCACCATGCGTTAAGCAAAATGCCCCTCTGCGGAGGGGCGTTTGTTTCAGACATAAATCGTTGCACAACGAATGCTCTGAATTATTTGCCCCATAAATCTGTCTAAAAATCCCTTTTAGCCTTTATTTTTCAGGCAATTACTGTTTTAACTCCGCAAATACCCCGCGTTTAAAAACGTGATCAACCGCACATTTCCCTCAGCCAACACCGAAGCGAATGTCTACGCTTATAAGACGCCCGGAAAAAACTGTTATTTTGAACACACAACCGGAGGTCCTTATCGCCATGTTCAACCAGAAACTACAGGCTGCCGAGAACATCGAGTTCGAGATTGCAGAAGAGCTGCGCTACGAGACCGATCCCTGCGAGTTAAAACTGGATGAAATGATTGAGGCGGAGCCGGAACCCGAAATGATTGAGGGGCTACCCGCCTCTGATGCTCTGACGCCCGCCGATCGCTATCTGGAACTGTTCGAGCACGTGCAGTCGACACGTCTGTTTGCGGACAGCAAAACCTTCCCCGACTGTGCCCCGAAGATGGATCCTCTGGATATTCTGATCCGCTATCGCAAGGTCAGGCGCCACCGGGATTTCGACCTGCGCCGGTTCGTGGAGAACCACTTCTGGCTGCCAGAGACCTATACCACGGAATATGTCTCCGACCCCGGCCTGTCGCTAAAAGAGCACATTGACAGCCTGTGGCCCGTGCTGACGCGCGAGCCGCAGGACCACATCCCCTGGTCTTCTCTGCTGGCGCTGCCGCAGGCCTATATCGTGCCCGGCGGGCGTTTTAGTGAGACCTATTACTGGGATTCCTACTTCTCTATGCTGGGTCTGGCAGAGAGCGGACGTAACGATCTGCTGAAATGTATGGCGGATAACTTCGCGTGGTTGATTGAACGCTACGGCCATATCCCGAACGGTAACCGTACCTATTATCTCAGCCGCTCCCAGCCGCCGGTATTTGCCCTGATGGTAGAGCTGTTTGAAGAGGATGGTGTGCGCGGTGCAAAGCGCTACCTTGAACACCTCAAAATGGAGCATGCCTTCTGGATGGACGGGGCGGAATCGCTGCTGCTTAATCAGGCCTATCGCAGCGCGGTGCGTATGCCGGATGGCTCGCTGTTAAACCGCTACTGGGACGACCGTGACACGCCACGTGATGAATCATGGATTGAGGATGTGGAAACCGCCCGTCACTCTGGCCGTCCGCCGAATGAGGTTTATCGCGATTTGCGCGCAGGTGCGGCCTCCGGCTGGGATTACTCCTCGCGCTGGCTGCGGGAGCCTGGCCGACTTGCCAGCATCCGCACCACGCAGTTTATTCCTATCGATTTGAACGCGTTCCTGTTCAAACTGGAAAGCGCGATCGCCAATATTTCGGCATCGAAAGGGGATAAAGAGACCGCGGAACTGTTCCGCCAGAAAGCCAGCGATCGCCGCGCCGCGGTGAACCGGTATCTGTGGGATGACGAGAATGGCTGTTACCGTGACTACGACTGGCGCCGCGAGGTCATGGCGCTGTTCTCAGCGGCGAGCATTGTGCCGCTGTACGTTGGCATGGCGACCCACGAGCAGGCTGAACGCTTGTCTGATGCGGTAAAAGCACGTCTGCTGACGCCGGGCGGGATTCTGGCCACCGAGTACGAAACCGGCGAGCAGTGGGATAAACCCAACGGCTGGGCGCCGCTGCAGTGGATGGCGATTCAGGGCTTCAAACAGTACGGCAATGACTCGCTGGGCGATGAGATTGCCTGGAGCTGGCTGCAGACGGTGAATCATTTCTATAAAGCCCACCATAAGCTGATTGAGAAATATCACATCGCCAGCAGTACGCCGCGCGAAGGGGGCGGGGGTGAGTACCCGCTGCAGGATGGCTTCGGCTGGACTAACGGCGTGGTACGGCGGTTGATTGGGTTGTATGGGGAGCCGTGACCTTCTGCGGTCTGATGCCCGTATCCATCCCTCTCCTCCCGGGAGAGGGAGAAGACAGGATTAACGAATCACTTCATAAATGGCGGTCTGGATGGACTGCCATTTTTTTGTGGTGGCATCCGGCTGTGACTGTGCCCGACGCGTCGCCAAATCCAGATCATGCTGCTGGCGCTTCACCACGGCAGGCACGGTGCAAAACGCCTTCAGATACTGTTTACGCATTGACGTCAGGGACTCGCCATTCGACATGGCATGGCTGAGCGTGTTGATAAAGCGCCGGCACGGCTTCTGTTCCACCATGTTCTGTCGGTAGCGCAACATCAGCTCCAGAACGTCGTCATAGTCAGCCGACATCGCCTCTTCCGTCCAGGAGAGCTTCCAGTCCATCCCTCCCTGCAAAAACAGCAGTGCCACCCGGGTATCATTGCGGTTAATCGCCGAGCGGAAATTATTCTCGTCCCAGGTCACGCCCATGCGCGACAGCGTCTCGCGCGAGGACGGGGTTTCGCGCATCTCCTGAGGCTGGGCCGTTTCTGCAACGTTCCCGGCTGCAGGCTGGGGTTTACTGCTGGTTACCAGCCAGAAGCCGCCCGCCACAATGGCAATCACCATCACGCCAACCGCCCCCCATAACGCGCCGGAAATAAGCTGCTCACGCTGTTCTGGCGTGCGCGGTGCGCGCTGGGTCGGTTTTTCAATCGTGTCACGAACCTCAAAGAGATCCCCGCCGGTCACACGATCCATTTTCTGCGCCTTTTCCCAGAAAGCATGCAGCTCGCTGGCATCCACCGCCATCAGTCCGGCCGGGTTGACGCGGGTTCTCCCCTCTTCAAAAGCACGTTGAACCGGTCGGGTGATCTGCGTGTAGTAGTTATCCAGCAGCTGGATTTGCGCCGAACTTAACGCCTTCTGCACGGTAATATTGTTGCGGATTTGCCGAATATCATCGAGGAAGGTTTGCAAGGTTTTCCGCGGTTCCACCATCAGCGTGAGCATTGACGGATCGTTAAACAGCGAGGCGTAGTAGCGGCTGAACTCTTTTTTATCCACCAGCATCTGTGCCAGCTCACTGAACATCATGCCGCTCAGCACATCATTGATGTCACCAAGCTTCAGCCAGCGCCGCACGCGGTCCGCGTTAAACAGGGTTTTAAGATGGTTATTCAGCCGCACCTGATCGGGCCAGGCCTGCTGGATGAGCCCTTTTATCATCAACTCAATCGTACGTACCTGCTTATGCGCCTGTTGTTGCTGGAGTTCACTGCCAGGCGCCACTTCGGTGCTGTAGGTCAGAAGAGGCTGTTGCAAACGAAGGTGCTCCAGGGTGGTCACAAACCGCATCGCGGCAATCAGCTGGTTTTCACTGACATCCTGACCGCTTTCGTACTGAGGAACACGCTGCTGAAGCAGACGCAATTGCAGCGTGAATTCGGACATCTCCGCGTCATTCAAATTGAGCGTCTTCGCAACCGCATTCCAGCCCCCCAGGCCTAAACGCGCGCTGTCCAGTTGTTCCAGAAACCAGCGTGGATCTTTTCCCTCAGAAACATGTACATTCAGGAGAAGTAAAATTTCAACCGAGGCCTGGCGAATAACCGCCAGACAGTGTTCGAACTGTTCGCGGATAGGGTGTGCTGTGCTGAGAGTCATTGTTTTCCTTAAGCGACAACGAAGACAACCAGAATGGGCCTGTAATGGCCGTTTTTCTTTTTATTTATACGAGGTTAACCATACCTGACTTTCTGTTGAAATAAAGTGACACCACGAAAATCATTTTAAATGTTTCAGGAGAATCTGAATGCCTGTCTTAACGACATCGCGTCTTATCTGTTCACCGCTGCAAGACCATGACTGGCCCTTTTTCCTGGCGTTGCAGCACGACCCCGAGGTGATGCGTTTTGTCGCGGAAGATCGCCCCGTGGAGGCGATCCGCGAGGCGTTCGAATCTCGTCTGACGCCCTGGACGCCGGGCAGCGCGCACTGGCTTTGCCTCGTTGTGCGTGACGCCACCTCCGGCGTACCGCTCGGCGTCACCGGTTATATTCATCGCGATGACGATTGCGCGGAAGTGGGTTTTCTTTTTGCACCTGCGGCCCAGGGGAAAGGCTACGGCTTCGAATCGCTGCAGGCGCTGTGCGGTTACGCCTTTCATCAGGGCGGCATACGCCGCCTCACCGCCACCGTCACGGCGGGGAATATCGCCTCCAGACGCCTGCTGGAAAAAACGGGCTTTCGTCTGGAGGGCGAGTTACGCGAGAGTTATTACCTTGGCGGACAATGGCATAATGACTGGCTGTTCGGTTTATTGAAGCAGGAATATCTCAGCAATCATTCCTGATCTATAGCCATTTGGCGGATATTTTGCGCGTGTCGTTTCCTCTACAATATTGCCATTAAGAGGAAACGAATATGAAAGGTCATGCGCTGAAGATATCTTCTGCCGCCATTGCGTTAATAAAAAAACACCAGGGGCTTTCTCTGGAGAAATATCGTGATGAAAACGGTTTATGGGTTATTGGCTATGGCCATGTTATTCGCCAGGGCGAATGTTTTCAGCGTCTTATCACGCCGCTACAGGCTGAATATTTACTTCACGATGATATTCAGCTGTGCGAAACGCTGCTGCGGGAAAAATTTAAACGCCCGTTAACCCAACAGCAGCACGACGCGCTGGTGTTGATGATGCTCAGTTTCGGTGAGACGACCTCACTCCCGACCGCAATTCTTCAGGCCGTCGCCCGGGTATAGTACATCGCGGCCTGGGTTCTGTTTTTCACCTCCAGGCGGCGGAAAAGCGCTTCCAGGTGCGCTTTCACCGTGGCGGCGCTGATGTTGAGATTGCGCCCGATCTCTTTGTTGGACTCCCCCGCCGCCAGTAATTTCAGGACTTCGCGCTGGCGTTCGCTTAAGGATAATAACGCCTGCGGCGCCGACGGTTGCCTCACCCACTCACCGGGGAAGCACACCATTCCTCGGGAGACCGAATCCAGCACCGCGGAAAAGCGCTCCGGGTGCGCATTGCGGGGAACAATGGCCATCACGTTTCGCTGCAGCAATTGCTCAACCCATCGGGCCTCTTTTTTAGCCAGAACCATTACCACGCGTATCGTCGGGAAACGCTGCATGATCGCTTCCAGCCAGGCGATCCCCTCATCCTCAATTAAATTCCCGTCAATCATGACGATAGCCGAGGGTGACGCTGAAATTTGCGCCCGTAAATCTTCTGCCTGACAGCTTCCCGTAATATTTATTTCCGGAATTAATTTCTGAAGACTGTGTATCGCTCCGTGAATAAACAGGGACTGCCTGTCAAACATAATTACCCGCATCGTTTTTCTCCCCCTGAGAGTCGCGAAGGGAGATTCTACAGAGGCATTATTTAAGAAAAAACTCAATGAACGGAGACGTTACAAATCCACCAGTGTTATTTATATCTCCCAGTATCTGGACACATTCAATTTGAGGATTTCCTTAAGAGGTTCCATCCCCTTAAGCGAAGGCATCACAGGAACATACCGCCTGATACTTCAATACGTTGCGCATTCATCCAGCCCAGTTTATCGCTGAGCAGCGCCGCAATGGCATCACCGATATCATCCGGCAGCCCTACGCGCCCGAGCGCCGTCTGCGTTGCCAGCGTCTGGTTAAGCTGCGCGTTGTCACGCACGCGTCCGCCGCCAAAGTCGGTTTCTATCGCACCGGGAGCAATGATATTGACGGAGATACCGCGCGCGCCCAGCTCTTTCGCCTGGTAACGGGTCAGCACTTCCATCGCCCCTTTCATTGCCGCATAAGTGCCGGAACCGGGTTGCGTAAAACGGGCCAGCCCGCTGGAGACGTTCAGGATCCGCCCACCGTCGTTCAGCAAGGGAAGCAAACGCTGCGTCAGGAAAAAAGGCCCTTTGAAATGGATATTCAGCGCCTCATCAAACTGGGCTTCCGTTGTCTCGGCATAGGGCGCGTACAAGCCCGTCCCGGCGTTGTTTAATAAATAATCAAAGGTTTCACGCTGCCATACGGTATTAAGGGTTTCCTGAAGCTGACCGGCAAAAAGGTCGAAACTGGCAACATCTCCGACGTTGAGCTGCAATGCGGCCGCGTTAATGCCTTTTTGCTGAATTTCGCGCACAACATCCAGCGCTTCCTGTTGGCTTCGGTTATAGGTCAGGATAATTCCCGTTCCGTCTGCTGCGAGCTTCAACGCCGCGTTTTTACCCAGACCACGGCTACCACCTGTGACTAATGCAATACGTTCAGACATAAGAAACCTCGTTTTGACTGTTGTGGAGATTGAGAAAGAGCTTATTAGGTGATAGAAGATCAATAAAGATGTCGCAGAGCGCTTCACTGTTTCAATTGCAACAACAATGAGCTTCGTCTATGGATAAAATTCACGCAATGCAGCTGTTTGTTCGTGTCGCGGAACTGGAGAGTTTTTCCCGGGCGGCGGAGTCACTGACGCTGCCGAAAGGCAGTGTTTCGCGGCAAATTCAGGCGCTGGAAAACCGACTGGGAACCCAGCTATTGCACCGAACCACGCGTCGCGTAAGCCTGACGCAGGACGGCATGGTGTATTACGAGCGGGCAAAAGATCTTCTGACAAACCTGGATGAACTGGACGGTATGTTCCAGCATGACCCCTCCACCATCAGCGGTCGGTTACGCGTGGATATGCCCGTCAGCGTTGCTCGAAATTTAGTCATCCCCAAACTGCCTGCTTTTCTGCAGCAATATCCGGGCATCGAGCTAGAACTTAGCAGCAGCGATCGCCTGGTGGATGTTATTCGTGAAGGGTTTGATTGTGTGGTACGCGTCGGCGCGCTCAAAGACTCGGGACTTATCGCCCGCCCGCTGGGCAAGCTGTCGGTGATTAACTGCGCCAGCCCGAATTATGTCACGCGTTTTGGCTATCCGGACACGCTGGAAGATTTGGGTTCACACGCCGTCATTCACTATGCCGCCACGCTGGGAACACGTCCCCAGGGCTTTGAATTTTATAACGGCACGTCGACGCAGTGGGTGAAGACGGGCGGGGTCTTAACCGTCAACAGCACAGAAACGTATCAGGCGGCGTGCATCGCCGGACTGGGTATTATCCAGGTGCCGCGCGTTGGCGTGCGTGACGCTCTGCGCACCAGGAAGTTGATTGAAGTTCTCCCACAGTACCGGGCGGAACCGATGCCGGTATCGCTGATTTATCCCCACCGGCGCAACCTCTCCCGTCGGGTACATCTGTTTATGGAGTGGCTTACTGCACTCACAAAAGCTTACGTGGATTAGTCGCAAGCTATAATTCAATAACATCCAGCCAAACGAAAAGGAAAAGTCGCGTGACGCCGGAAAACAACCCGCAACGACCTACCCAACATTTAGATTACGAACCCATCCAGAAGATGGAAACCGGGCCTGAAGAAGTAAAAATGCCAGGCACCGCCAGCAAAGCGCTGGGGACTGTCACCAGCCTGGCAGAGCGGATACAGCAGTTCCCCATGATTGCGCACCTGATACGCGCAACAGAGCGGTTTAATGACCGCATGGGTAACCAGTTTGGGGCTGCCATCACCTATTTCTCTTTTTTATCGATGATCCCTATCCTGATGGTGTCCTTTGCCGCAGCCGGTTTTGTACTCGCGTCACACCCAACGCTGTTGCAGGATATCTTCAATAAAATCCTGAATAACGTCAGTGATCCGACCCTCGCTACCACGCTCAAAAACACCATTAATACCGCCGTACAGCAACGTACGACGGTCGGTATTGTCGGTCTGTTGATTGCCCTTTACTCCGGGATTAACTGGATGGGCAACCTTCGCGAGGCCATTCGTGCCCAGTCGCGCGAGGTGTGGGAGCGTAAGCCTCAGGACCAGGAGAAAATCTGGGTTAAGTATCTTCGCGACTTTGTTTCGCTGATTGGCCTGCTCGTCGCGCTGATTGTGACGCTCTCCATCACCTCTGTCGCCGGTTCGGCGCAGCAGATGATTATCTCTGCGCTCTATCTGGATTACATCGAGTGGCTGAAGCCCGCGTGGCGCGGCATTGGACTGGCTATTTCCATCTTCGCCAACTATCTGCTGTTCTTCTGGATCTTCTGGCGCTTGCCCCGCCATCGTCCGCGTAAGAAGGCGCTGATCCGCGGCACATTGATTGCGGCGATAGGCTTTGAAGTGATCAAAATTGTGATGACTTACACTCTGCCATCGCTGGTGAAATCCCCTTCTGGCGCGGCGTTTGGCTCGGTGCTGGGGCTGATGGCGTTCTTCTACTTCTTCGCCCGCCTGACCTTGTTCTGCGCGGCATGGATTGCCACCGCCGAGTACAAAGACGACCCGCGCATGCCGGGTAAAACACACCGATAACGTCTCTCCCGGGCTGAAACTTCAGCCCGATTCATCATTTCAGCATATAAATCCAGTCCGTAACTTTTATTTAACCAAAAACCAGTTTTATCAGCTGATATTTGAAAACTGTGAAGCATTTCATAGAAGTGTTTTGTCTGGCCTGAACATTATCCGCTTTTTGTTGCTTTTATCACCAGTGCGCGGCTTTGTTACAGATTGAAATGTCGCTTTTGCTGTGCGTAATATGGCCTTTCGTCCGACTAAAAATAAGAAAATATTATGCAAGCAACAGCCACAACACTCGACTCCGGCGCGGAAACCGCGCCGGTTAACTCGCGAAACAAAGTTGTCGTCGCCTCGCTGATTGGCACCGCCATTGAGTTCTTCGACTTTTACATTTATGCCACCGCAGCGGTCATTGTCTTTCCGCATATTTTCTTCCCGCAGGGTGACCCGACGGCAGCCACGCTGCAGTCTCTGGCTACCTTTGCGATCGCGTTTGTTGCGCGTCCGATTGGCTCTGCCCTGTTTGGACACTTCGGCGATCGCATCGGCCGTAAGGTCACGCTGGTGGCCTCGCTGCTGACGATGGGGATCTCCACCGTCGCTATCGGCTTGCTGCCTACCTACGAAACCATTGGTATTCTGGCCCCGATGCTGCTGGCGCTGGCGCGTTTTGGTCAGGGTCTGGGGCTGGGCGGTGAATGGGGGGGTGCGGCGCTGCTGGCCACGGAGAACGCACCGGCACGCAAACGCGCGCTGTACGGTTCATTCCCGCAGCTTGGCGCACCGATTGGCTTCTTCTTTGCGAACGGGACTTTCCTGCTGCTCTCCTGGCTGCTGACGGACGAACAGTTCATGAGCTGGGGCTGGCGTATTCCGTTCGTCTTCTCCGCCGTGCTGGTGCTGATTGGCCTGTATGTCCGCGTGTCGCTTCACGAAACGCCGGTTTTCGCTAAAGTTGCCGCCGCGAAAAAACAGGTAAAAGTGCCGCTGGGTACGCTGCTGACTAAACACGTCCGCGTGACGGTACTGGGCACGTTTATCATGCTCGCGACCTACACGCTGTTCTATATCATGACGGTCTACTCAATGACGTTCAGCACCGCCGCCGCGCCGGTTGGACTCGGCCTGCCGCGTAACGAAGTGCTGTGGATGTTGATGATGGCGGTCATTGGGTTTGGCGTCATGGTGCCGATTGCCGGCCTGCTGGCGGATAAGTTTGGTCGTCGCTCAAGCATGATTGTTATCACCACGCTGATCATTCTGTTTGCCCTGTTCGTCTTCCCGCCGCTGCTGGGTTCAGGTAGCCCTGCGCTGGTCATGGCGTACCTGCTCATTGGTCTGAGCCTGATGGGCCTGACCTTCGGCCCGATGGGCGCGCTGCTGCCAGAGCTGTTCCCGACGGAAGTGCGTTATACCGGCGCGTCGTTCTCCTATAACGTTGCCTCTATTCTGGGTGCGTCCGTTGCGCCTTATATCGCCACCTGGCTGCAGGCAAATTATGGCCTGTTCTACGTGGGCGTTTACCTGGCCGCCATGGCAGCGCTGACGCTGATTGCCCTGCTGCTGACCCACGAGACGAAGCACCAGTCTCTGTAATTCACCGCGGCCTGATACCCTCTCCCCCAGGGAGAGGGTAAAGGTCCCGAAAGCCGTACGTTATTTTTTCATCTGCGACAAAATGTTCCGGCACTGATTCGCATCCCCTTCTGACGGCGAAATTAACGCCAACAGCGCCGCCGCTGGCGTAACCAGCGTCGCGAGTGCTGCCGCCACCGCGCCGCGCGCAATCAGCGGACCAGGTTTCACACCCGCCTGCGGATTTTTAAAGGTCCCACGCACGTAGAGCGGCGAACGCAGGGTGATGATACGAATCCCCTTACTTTCCGGATCGATGGTTAAATCAAGCTGCTCGGAGGCCATACTGGCGGTGCCGGTCACGTTGATGACCGCGTTCTCCGTATCGAAGGCAAAAATTTGCGGGCGCGCCACGCCGTTGACCAGATCCAGGTTGGCCGCCGCACAGTTCACCCGCACCTCATCATCACCGAAGATTTGCCCGATGACGTAGTTCCCGACGTTCAGCCCAAGGATCTCCATCAGGTTGCGGCTCACCAGCCCGTCATTCATCAGAAGCTTCAGGTTACCGTTACTGCTCCCGAGCAGTGCAGCTACGGAATTCCCCACGCCGCGGATATCCGCATCGCCGTTCATTTCACCCAGGGTTTTCTGCATCAATTCCACGTTCGGCATCAGCTCTTTCAGTTTGAGCCGGCGGGCCTTGATATCGGCACGCCCCTGCATCGGCTTTTTATCGCCTTCGAGGTGAATGTTCGATGAGAGGGTCCCACCCGCCATGCCAAACTTCAGCGGCTGCAGGCGTAAATCGGCATTTTTAAGCAGGATATGGGTCGAAAGATTGCTGATCGGCAGCGTACTGCCATGTTCGATTTTGCCCCCTTTAAAGCGAACATCCGCATCCATTACGTCCCACTTATCGGTTTCAAAGCGATCGTAAGGCAGGACTTTCCCCGCCGGCTGGCGATCTTTCTTCACCTCTTTTGATTTCGTGCCTTTACCGGAATCAATCCCGATCAGCGGCCCCAAATCGGCCAGCCGCAGCTGACGAGACTCCACATCGCCTTCCAGTTTCGGACGCGGTTTTCCGGTGGTGTAGGTCAACGAGCCATGGATATCGCTGTCGCCAATACGGCCATTGAAATCGCGATAATCAAATACCGACGATTTTTCCGTGTCGATTTTTGCCACCAGATGCCCGTCCGTCTCAAACGGTGGCGTATCTGGCAGCAGGACGCCAGTGAGTTCATACAGTTCACCCAGCGAATCACCGGCAAACTTCAGCCGCAGATCAACGCCCCCCATGTTCATAGGATCGTTGACGGTCCCGGTGAAGGCCACCCGCGTGTTCCCGGAGCGGAAATCCCCCTGCACAGGAAATGGCGTCGAGTCGCTTCGAAGCGTCAGCATGCCGCCAATTTTGCCAGTGCCGGTCAGGGGCTGCCCTTTGTAGCGCCCTTCGGCCTTCAGGCCGAAAACGTAATCCCCGGCTTTGGCATTATCGCCCTTCGCTTTTGCGCCGGTCACTTCGCTAAACGGCAGCGGTTTGCCCAACGGATCGACCAGGATCTCAACATCAGCCTTGCTGACCTTGTCGTCGATGGCGATCCGCCCGCGATCGAAGAGAATATTGTCGAGACGGAATGACCATGATGAGGGTTGCGCATTGGGATCTTTTTCGTCGCTGCTGGCGAGATCAAACGTCCAGTTGTTGTTCTTTTCGGAAAGGCGGATCAGACGCGCATCGGGCTGCTGAAGCTTGATCCACGGCAGGTAAACCGTTTTGGTCAGTAGCGCTAACGGAGCCAGCGTGGCTTCTACGCGGGGCAAATGCACCATTGTCACGTCAGGAATATCCGGCGGGTTGCCGAGAATGATATCGTCGGCGTGGACATGCGGCCAGGGGATCCAGCTTCGCCAGCCGGTCTCCTCTTTCTGGCGTTCCCACACCACCCCGAGATCGCCGCGTATGGCGAAGGGGCGATTGAGTTCGGTGGAGACTTTCTGGTTGATGGTCGGCTTAAGGCGGTTCCAGTCAAACGTCGCGATAATGACGACGGTGACCACGATCAACAACAATAAAATCCCTGCTGTCCAGGCGATTACCCTGGTTGTTTTTGTCATTGTTATCCCCTTTCCTGATGACCTTACCTGTAAAACTATAGTTCAGACAAAGGGAAGCGGGCAGATCAGAGGATCGTTATCACGGAATCGAGGGTATCCATTGGGACCGGACGAGAGAGGAAATAGCCTTGTGCCGCCGCCGCGGGAGAATTTTGCACATCACGCCACTCTTCCAGCGTTTCCACACCTTCCACTATCACGCCCTGGCAGTAGCGGTTCATCAGCTGTAATAACAGCGTAAACAGATTCCGCCCTTCCGGGGTCTGGCGCAGCATAATGAACAGGTCGCGGGCCACTTTAATGTAGTCGTAACGCACTTCGCTGAGGGCAGAGAAGTTCGCCATCCCGGTGCCAAAGTCATCCAGCCACAGCGGGCCGAATTCGCACATCGAGGCAAATGATGAGTCCTGTGGCAGACGAACATGCTCCACCAGCTCAAAGCGCATCCACGGTAAGGAGGCGATCAGCTCCTGTAATTTCGCGTTCTGGCGCAGCGCCAGCAAGGTGGGTCCATCGACGTTGACCGAGGCGAGGATGGCGTGCTGTTCGAAAAAGGCCTGTTTGGTTGCCAGCATACGGAGCTGTTCTTCCAGCACATCCAGGCGCTGGCGCACGGCAACTTCGGCAAAATAGCGGTCCGGAGCGATACGCTGTGAGGGGTTTGACGGGTGCGTCACGACGGTCAAAATTTCAATAGCCATCAGTCGACCGTCCGTTCGGTAGATCGGCTGATAGGTGTACGCACGCTCACATTGCAGCCAGTAGCGATGCTCCTGCAAGTTCTCAATACTTGCCTCAGGCGTAGTGCTCAGCCGCTGGATAACCTGCTCTGACTTCATTTCAGATGTCCTGTTGTTGGATGGCCTTTCTGGACTCGTCAAAGGGTTATCGGCCCGGCAATTGAGAACTTTATGTTCAATTCAGCCGGAAAATGAAATTAAGCGGGCAGAAATTAACAGGAACACGCGCTGGCTCAAATAAAATAATGGAACGTCGTTTTAATATAGTTGACCACATAATTCACTCAGCGCACACTACCGAAAATTACTCTGTTCAGGTTCACGACTATGACCAAGAAAATTGCCGTGATTGGCGAATGCATGATTGAGCTGTCACAAAAAGGCGCGGAAGTCAGCCGCGGTTTTGGTGGCGATACGTTAAACACCTCCGTTTATATTGCCCGTCAGGTTGCCCCTGAGGCCCTTACCGTGAACTACGTCACCGCCCTGGGGACGGACAGTTTCAGCCAGCAAATGCTGGAAGCCTGGCAGAGTGAGCAGGTGGACACCTCGCTGATACAGCGTATGGAAAACCGCCTGCCGGGGCTTTACTACATTGAAACCGACGATACCGGCGAGCGGACCTTCTACTACTGGCGTAACGAAGCCGCGGCCAAATTCTGGCTGGAGAGCGACGCTGCGGCTGCCATCTGCGAAGCGTTAGCCACCTTTGATTATCTTTATCTGAGCGGGATTAGCCTGGCTATTTTAAGCTCAACCAGCCGTGAAAAGCTGCTGTCGTTACTGCGTGAATGCCGCGCCAATGGCGGCAAGGTTATTTTCGATAATAACTACCGTCCGCGCCTGTGGGCCAGCCGTGAAGAGACGCAGCAGGTTTATCAGCAGATACTGCAATGCACCGATATCGCCTTCCTGACGCTTGATGATGAAGATGCGCTGTGGGGTGAGAAACCCGTTGATGAGGTGATTGCGCGTACGCAGGCCGCCGGCGTAAGTGAAGTGGTGATTAAGCGCGGGGCTGATTCATGTCTGGTCGCCATCGCAGGTGAAGCCGTCATCGACGTTCCTGCGGTGACGTTGCCGAAAGAGAAAGTGATTGATACGACGGCGGCGGGTGATTCATTCAGTGCGGGCTATCTGGCGGTGCGTCTGACGGGCGGGACACCTGAAGCGGCGGCCCAGCGTGGACACCTGACGGCGAGCACCGTGATCCAGTATCGCGGGGCAATTATTCCGCGTGAGGCAATGCCACAGTAAAAACAAAACCCTCTCCGACAGGGAGAGGGTTCTGGATGAGGGGCATTACTGCCCCTGCGGGATATCCGTTGCGTCCTGGTGCAAATCATCTGCGGTAGCAGCCTGCGATGGCTGCGGCGCGGAGGCCATAATGGTATTCCAGGTCGACTGAAGTTCCTTCATGTCATATTCCGGCTCGCCTTTCGGCTGCAGAAGAATCAACGCCATTTCCTGCGACAGCTGCTGACGTAAGTCCTGATTCAACATATCAACGGTCAACCCCTCCAGGAAGTCCTGACGAAGCTTCTGGTACTGCTCCGGCGCGATATCCACCACCTGATTCTGCAGTGAGCGAATACGCTGGCTGATCAGAATGTCGGTATCGGCGCGGGCATACGTTGCAAACAGCTTCTGCAGCTCAAGTTTTTTCTGCGCGACCAGTGCATTGAACTCTTCTTCCGACAGGCCCTCTTTGCGCACTTTTGCCAGCTCTTTTGCCACCACGCCCAGATTCGCATTCAGCTTATCGCCCGGCGATTCAACGTTAATGGCACACTGTGCACGCTGGAACAGCACGCGGCAGTCAAAGCCGAGACCGATATTCTTCACGTTATTCTTGCTGAGCGTCTGCTGAACGTGCCAGAACAGCGCTTCACGTGCCAGATCGGCACGCCAGTAGCGCAGCAGCGCCGCTGACTCACGGATTGGCTGCCAGGCGTTATCCCACATGACGGAGAGGCGGTCCTGACGAACGGTATCCGTCATAATGCTGACAGGCTCTGCGCGCAGCGGAGAGAGCGTTGGGACAGGGGCCGGTGTTTCGCGTTTGCCTTTCAGTTCGCCAAACGCTTTGTTGATCTGCTCCACCACCGCACGGCTGTCCACATTCCCCACCACGATAAGCGTCATCGCGTCCGGGGTGTACCATTTCTGGTAGAACGATTTTACCTGCTCAGCGTCCACCGGCTGTTTCAGCGGCTCGGCCGGGTCATGCCCAAGCAGCGTTGAACCCTTCAGGCGGTAACGCCACCAGCCCTCTTTGGTGTCCACAGGCCAGGTGGCAACCATGTCACTGTTGCTCAGCGCATAGTTAACAGTTTCCGGCGTAATCGCCAGATTGCCCGACGCATCGGCGAGATACGTAAGGGCTTCTTTGAGCAGGTCGTTACGGTTATTTGGCAGACTCAGGTTGAACATGGTGTAGTCATACGAGACCACAGCCGGCGGAAGCGGGCGTTTCGGATCAATGGCCTGTTGCCAGAGCGAACGCACCTGAACTGCTTGTAAACTGCCGCTCTGCGTGAGCGCCAGTCGGGGAATAAAGTGGCTAAAACCGGTTTGCTGAGTGCTTTCCGTGAGGGAGCCGGTATTGACAGACAGACGGATTTCAACACGGTCACTCGGACGTTGTGGGGTGGCTAAAACCTGCCACTGAAAACCGTTCGCTAGTGTCCCTTGTTGCCAGGCCGGGTCTGGCTGGAGCGCATCTGCCTGCACATAACTGGCTGCTGCCATCATCAGCAAACCGCCGGTTAAGAGTCGAATTTTTGTGCCCTGCATGTGAACCCCTGATCAACATTCCTGGTTAAAGAGAGTGTCTCGCGACGCGTTTCACTCTAAAAGATGACGATGAAAACACGTCGATTAGACCGCGTGTTCTACAAAACGTCACGGTCAGAAGTGAAATATACCCAAAAAAAATCTTGTCGAATTATGACAGGTACGAACAGTTATTATGCGCAGGAGCCCGCATCCCGACAAGGGAATGCGGGCATTTGTGACAATATTAAGAGGATAAACCAGGAGTTTTGCTGTCTGACTGGCGATTATTTAACGTATCGTCGAGTTTTTTGTGATCCAGCTCTTTCACCCATTTTGCCACGACTACCGTTGCCACACCGTTACCTACGAGGTTGGTTAAGGCACGGGCTTCAGACATAAAGCGGTCAATACCGAGAATCAGAGCCAGACCCGCCACCGGCAGGTGTCCGACCGCGGAAATGGTGGCCGCCAGCACGATAAAGCCACTGCCAGTAACACCTGCGGCCCCTTTAGACGAGAGCAGGAGCACCACCAGCAGGGTAACCTGATGGAAAATGTCCATATGGCTGTTGGTCGCCTGAGCGATAAACACGGCCGCCATTGTCAGGTATATCGAGGTGCCATCAAGGTTGAAGGAGTAGCCCGTCGGGATGACCAGCCCCACCACCGATTTACGGCAGCCCAGCCTTTCCATCTTATCGAGCATGCGCGGCAGGGCCGATTCTGATGAAGAGGTCCCCAGAACAATCAGCAGCTCTTCGCGGATATAACGGATAAATTTAAAAATGCTGAACCCTGCCGCGCGGGCGATTGAGCCCAGCACCACCACCACGAACAGAATACAGGTGATATAGAAGCAGATGATGAGCTGACCTAGCTGCACCAGGGTACCCACACCGTACTTACCGATGGTGAATGCCATCGCACCGAAGGCCCCAATGGGCGCCAGGCGCATGATCATATTGATGATGCCGAAGATGACCTGCGAGAAGCTTTCGATGACGTTAAAGATCAGCTGGCCTTTGTTGCCCAGACGGTGCAGGGCAAAGCCAAACATGACGGCAAACAGCAGCACCTGCAGAATGTTGCCGCTGGCAAATGCACCGATGACGCTGCCTGGGATAACGTCCAGCAGGAAGGCCACTACCCCCTGGTCTTTCGCCTGATCGGCATACACCGCGACCGCTTTGGCATCCAGCGTCGACGGGTCAACGTTCATCCCCGCGCCGGGCTGCACCACGTTCACGATGATAAGACCAATAATCAGCGCAAGGGTACTGACCACTTCGAAATAGAGAAGCGCCACTGCACCGGTACGGCCTACCGCCTTCATGCTTTCCATGCCAGCGATGCCCGTCACGACGGTACAGAAGATCACCGGGGCGATGACCATTTTGATGAGCTTAACGAATGCGTCGCCAAGCGGTTTCATTTGTGCGCCAAGTTCAGGGTAATAGTGACCAAGCAAAATACCGATTGCGATGGCTGTCAGGACCTGAAAATAGAGACTTTTGAAGAGTGAGGTTTTCATAGGGTGTCCTTGGGAAGAAAAACCACAGGCTTTGTAAGGTTATGGTTAACCTGCGGCTTTAAAATAACACCCGTATAACAGGACAGAAATAAACCCAGTTCAAATTTGAAACACAAATGTTAAGAACTTTGAGCTGGCTCGCACAAGCCAGCAACAAAATTACACGTTTGCGCTATTGTCCCCACCGGAAAGGTAGCGTTGTTCAAAGACATCCGACGGAACAGCCGGCGCAAACAGGAAGCCCTGTCCGCCCTCCACGCCCGCTTCAGCCAGCCAGGTGCGCTGCGCGTCTGTCTCAATCCCTTCGGCAATCAGCTGCAGTTTCAGGCTGCGGGCCAGCTGGATAATGGCCTGGACCATGCTGCTGTCTTCCGGCAACCCTTCAACAAAGGCTTTGTCGATTTTCAGCACATCCACCGGCAGGGTTTTCATATGCTGGAGCTGACGCAGCCCGGCATAACCCATACCGAAATCGTCCAGCGCGATGCGTATACCGGCATTACGCAGCGGTTTCAGAATCGCGACCGCCTCATTAGGATCGTCAATACGCCGGCTTTCCGTGACTTCCAGCGTCAGCGTATCAGGCTTGATCCGGTAACGATGGATCAGCTCCAGCATCTCAGACACCATGGTCGGATGCATCAGCTGCAGGGCGGACAAGTTGACCGACAGCGGGAGCGTCACGCCTCGTTCCTGCCAGGCAGCAAGCTGACGGCACGACTCCTCCAGCACCCAGTAACCGACGGTGACCATCAGGCCACAGGATTCGATGCGCTCAATGAGCCCTTCCGGCAATTCCCATGAACCATCCGGCTGCTGCACGCGCAGCAGCGCTTCCGCGCTGATCACCTCGCCCGTCAGCAAATTCACCTGCGGCTGGAGCCAGAGGGCAAACTGACGGTTATCCAGCGCGGTCAAAATGTCGCTCTCTTCCGTCAGGCGCTGCTGCGCCCTTTCCATCTGTTCCGGGTCGAAGAACTGGATCTGATTTTTCCCTTTGCGCCGGGCGGTAAACGCCGCCGAGAAAGCACGACGGTAAAGCTGTTCCGCCGTTAAGTCACCGTAGTACATCGCAATACCGATACTGGCGCTTGGACGAAGCTGGATGCCCTGAATGGGCAGCCGCTCATTAATGACAGTGAGTACTTGCTGACCTAACGTGATCGCATGCCACGGCTCTTTCACGCCGTTGGCAATCACCACCAGGTCATACCCGCTGACCTGGGTCAGCACCATGCGCGGGGCCAGCACGGACTTCACTTTCTCCACCAGCGTCAGGAGCAGCATTTCACGCTGGTTCTCTTTGAGCACGCCGGCGGTGTCCTGCAGGGTTTCACAGGCGATCACCATCAGCGCGGTGGTTTGCTGGCGGGCAACAGTCTGTTCCAGCATCGCCATCAGGAAGGCTTTATTGGGCAGCTCCGACACCGGGAAGCGCGTGGCGCTGCTGTTCAGCTCATCCTGCTGGCGCTGCATCCGCTGCTGGTTGAGGTTATAGCTGCGTACCAGCATGCCAATCTCGTCATCATGATGAAGACGCGGCAGCGGAAGCTGATGCCCCACCTGGTCCTGCGGTGAAAGCGTGTTCAACTCCCGGGCAATCCGGCGTAGCGGATGCACAATCAGACGGTTAATACACCAGGTCAGCGCCACGCTCAGAATAAGCGTCATAAGTAAGCAAGTGGTCACTAACGTGACAACCCAGCTCATGACGAACTTGTACATGCGGTACGAGTCTGCCTGCAGAACAAGGTAGGCCAACGGCTGTGGATTCGCGGGACGCTCAAGCGAATAGACCGGCAGCGAAATCTGCACCGGCAGTTCAAACAGTCGCATCACCATCATGGGGACCGGTCGCTCGGGGATAAAACTCATCCGCAGCGCCTGAAACTGATTGGGTAACACCACGTCTGCGCGGCTCACGACACCGGCAGGCTGAATGCGTTTTAAAATGGTTTCCGCTTCGGGAATATCCCCTTTCAAAATAGAGGCAGAGAGCGGGCCACGCACCGAGCGGGCAATACTTTCTAATTGCGAAGCCGTGTTATAGCGATTCTGCTGTACGGAATGAAACAGCAAAATTACGCAAAAAAGGAGTACAAACAGCATTGTGACGGCAGAAACCATCGCCATCTGTTTGATAGTTAAGGAACGGCTGACACGCAAAATGACTCTCCACAAAACTCGAAGCGCAGGGCGCACCAGGGTGTAAACCTGGTGCGCCTGAGTATACCCGATTGCTGTACTTTTAAGAGAGACTTACAAATGGATTAAGTTAAATCCGATTACCAGTCCGCGTAAGGGATCAGCGGCTGCGGCGGTAAGTCCATATCGCCCTGCCAGCCTGCAGCAGAGTAGCGAACATAAAGCAGTGCGTGGCTTGGGGTATAATCTTTTGCTTCCTGAATATCCACACCGAGGCCCACAAACCAGTTGGACGTGACCCGGCGCTCGATAATGGCCCGTGCGGTATAACCCGTGCCTGAGCTGCTGCTGCCGGTTTCCATTTCGCCTCTGTCGGTGTAGCGACCGGGCTCATCGGTCGGAATCAGTCCCTGAATGGGATAGCGCATCACGTCGTTAGTTTTAGAATGAGACCATGACACCGATCCGCCCAGCTCCCAGGACCAGTTCTCGGTACGTTTACGCCAGGTGACAGGCAACGCGAAGGAGACATACTCCTGCGGGCTGTAATAACCGCCCTGACCCAGCGTATAACCGCTCAGATCTTTATCGTAGTGCCAGAGCATGTTGCTCACGCCGACGGTCAGACGCTCATTGTTTTTATTGATGAGCTTGTAGTAGTAACCGGTCATCCAGCGGACGCGCCAGTTATCTTCCACATTTTTACCCGTCAGCGTTTCCGCATTCAGGCTCGACCAGACGCCGTGCGCCTCACCTTTGTCATAACTGATGCTCGCGCCACCGCCGGTTGCGCGCACGCCGCCCCAGGTGGTGCCGGTGTTGGTATCTTTTTGCCCGGCAAAGGCGAGCAGAGAGCTGGAGATCGGGCGACGATGGGCGTTAACGGTGTAACCGATTGGCCCCAGGTCGCTGCTGTAGCTTACACCGCCGACCACGTCGACAACGTCAAAGCCCATCGGCGTGGTACCAATATCCCACGCCCAGGTTTTATTCTGCCAGCCCACGGCAATACTCGCGCCATTTGCTGACTGATGCGTGTTGCCGCTACACGGCGTTTCGTAACAGGTGCCCCATTTCGGATCGTAGGTACCGTTATCGGTGGAAAAGGACCCGGCATCCATATTGACCAAATCGCTACGCAGGAACATACGGCCATCCGCCAGTGGTGCATCCGCCTGTAACATGGTGGTATGCGCTTTAAGATCGGAATAGCCGCCGGTGCCGCTGGAGCCCCAGTAATCATGCTGCAGCGTGACGTTAACATCCTGCTGACGGTACAAATCACCGGCGTCGCTACGCACGCCGCGTTTCAGCCAGTCGTCTTTTTCGTCGTTACGCGTCAGGCGGGTAAAGCTGTCATTGTCAGCCGGACGTGTCGTCGTAACACCTGACGACACCATCGCATCTTTATACGTTTCCAGTGCCTGCTGAGGCTGACCATTTTGCGTCTGGAAACGGGCGGCATCACGTAATACCAGCGCGTTTTCCATAGATGCAGGCTGTGATTTCGCCTGAGGAATAATCTTGCTGAACGTCTGCTCTGCGGCGGCGGAATCCCCAAGGCCTGCCTGCGCCATCGCGATCCGGCGCTGCATATTGAGCGACAGCGGCTCTCCGTTTTGCGCAGCAGGCAGTTTTGCCAGCGCGGCACGGGCTGCCTCTTTGTTGCCCTGGGCGCTATACACTTCGGTCAGACCGAGGATCGCATCTTCGTTCTGCGGTTCACGCTCCAGCACGGTGTTATAAGCCGTTTTCGCGGCCTCCAGATCGCCACGCTGCTGCGCCCAGTCCGCAAGGGTTAAGTCGATACGGGTAGAGGACGGCTGCTGGCGAAGGAGGTTTTCCGCCTCCTGCTCTTTGCCGCTGTCGCGCAGTCGGTTTGCCGTTTCCAGCGTCTGGTTACTCTGCAGGCGGTCGGCAAGCTCCTTAATATTAGCGTTCCACTGGCTGCGCGGAAGCGTCTCCAGATGCGTGAGCGCGGCCCGGTCCTGATCGTTTCCGGAGAGATACAGCCCACTGGCATACACCTGTTCCGGATCGGACGGTTTCTGGCTGGCAAGCTGGCGCATCAGGGTATCCGCCTGGCTGCGCTGGCCCGCGCTATAGAGATCGCGCGACAGACGGTAGGTTATCCAGACGTCGCCCGGAGAGAGTGCCAGACGACGACGCTGAATTTCCGCCGCCTGAGCGTATTGGCCCTGGTTTTCCAGCTGTTCCGCCTGGGCTGACAGCTGCTCGTTGGTCAGGCTACGTTCAATGTCATCAATGCTTCGGCGCTGGCTGGCAGAGAGCGTCTGGATAAACTGCGCGGCCTTTTCCGGGGACTGCGCACGATAAACATTGGCAAGGCCACGAACGGCATTGCTGTTACCGCTGTCCATACGCAGCGCCTGACGGTAATAACGTTCCGCCGCAGCCGTGTCTTTACGCGCCGCCGCGGCATCTCCCAGCCCCAGCACCGCATAACTGTCGGTATTGTCGAGGGCACGCGCCTGCTGGTAATAACGTTCCGCCTGCGCCGTATTGTTCGCTTTCAGGGCGGTATCACCCTGCTGGATCAGCAGCCAGTAGCGGTTAACTTTCAGCAAACTGTCCCATTTACCGCGGTTATCGCTCTGCGGATCGAGGGCGATCGCCTTTTCAAACTGCGCCACCGCACGGGCGCGATCGCCTTTCTGAGAGTACGCCTGTCCAAGCGCGCCCACGGCTTCGCTGTCGGCATGATTTGCGCTGACCGCTTTTTGCAGATCCGCCACCGCCTTATCGCCCTGCCCGGCATCCACCGCCGCCAGCCCTTGTGCTTTTGCACGGAACGTTGGGTCGGCGAGCTGTTTTTGCTGCGTATCAAGTTGAGTACGCGCCGCCGCTACGCTGTCGCCGTCGCTGAAGACGCTCAGGTATTTTTGCAGCGCGCTGACGCTGGCGTTACTGACAGGCTGATCTTTGATCTGCTCATACCACATATCAGATGCCTGGCTGCGGCCATTGCTGGATTTGGCCATCTCCTGCAACACCGCAAAGCCTTCATCGCGGCGTCCGGTCTGGAACAGGAGCTGGGCCAGCGTGCCCTGCAACTGCGTATTGCCCGGGCTGCTGGCGTTAATTTTCTTCAGCTGATTAATGGCGACGCTACGGCGGGCAGGATCTTTCGCCACAACATTCCAGTATTCCGTCGCCACGTCACCGCCCGGCGGATTACCGTCAAAAAGCTTGTCATAGGCCGCAATGGCCTCCTGAGTATGACCCGTTGTAGCCAGTAACCGGGCCTGCTGTAACTGCTGACGGCCTTCAGGCGTAGAAAGCAGCATCGTATTGCGCGAGGACTGATACGCACTGGAGCCCGGCGCGATCCCTTTCAGACGATCCAGCTCTTTTTGCGCACCGGCGTTATCACCCTGACGAAGCAGGTAACGAAAGCGCGCCGCAATGACGTCGGGGTTGTTCGGGTCAATCAGCTCAAGGCGGTAGAGCGACTGACGAACCAAATCCTCACGCTGCGTCGATTCACCCAGCCGCACCTGTTGCAGCAGCTGTTGCTGCTGCGGGGAGTTAGCGGCCTGAGCCAGCGGCATCAGTGCCAGGCTAAGCGATAAACTGAGAAGATTTACTGTGAAGTTGCGCATTCCTGGCCCCAGTCCGGTATTAATTCACCTTGAGCGGTGAAGCGAAAACGATGCTGATCCCATCCTTGCCCGAAGAGAGTCAGTACGTAGCTGTAATAGGCATTATTATCGGGAAAATTATCTGCAACGCGCTGGCGCTGTACCGCCTGCGCATCACGCTGCTGTAAAAAAGGCAGCATCGCAGCGGAAAAGCCGACCGGCCCCTTGCCCGCAGGCTTCCCGCTCGCCACATCCACTTTTTCCGGCGGTACACCGTGTTTCGTGGTCATTGTCGCCATCGGCCGGAAGCGTGTAAGCAACCGGGCTTTCTGGGCGTCTTTGTCACTCATCATTCCGACCCAGAGGTAGACGCGGATGGCGTCGTAGCCGCCCACCAGCGATTTATCCTGCTGCAAATGCCAGCCTCTGTTTTTCTGATACTGCACCCAGTCCGGCGAAAACCCCTTTGGCGCCGTTTCCAGCAACAAGCGCAGGTTGGTTTCACGAAGGGTCGTCCACGGGGCACCAAAGCGCGTGAAATAGCTCGCTATCTGCGGAGGAAGATAGCTGGGGTTAAAGCGCCAGGCTTTCTCCTCGGCAAAACCGACCTTCCCGGGCAGCAGCATGGAGCCGAGTCCCGGTACTTTCACCACTTCCTCATGGGTAATGCGTTTAAGGAGCGCCTTACCCGTGCGGGTATAGTCCGGATGTTTCCACAGCCGGCCCGCCTCAAGCAGTGACCAGGCAATCCAGACATCGGCATCCGAGGCGGAGTTGGTATCGATTATCGCCCAGTTGTCGTGGTCTTTCTGACCCCATAGCCAGGCGGGCAAATTATCGTTCAGATTGCCCCCGGCCAGGTTGTCGCGCGTCCACGTCAGCAATTGATCAAAGGCTTTGCGATCGTTCGCGGCCAGGGCAATGAACAACGCATAGCTTTGCCCTTCCGACGTGGTGATTTTGCGCGTGTCGCTGGGATCAATGACACGCCCGCTCTCACTGATGTAATCCTTTTTAAACTGCTCCCAGGCAGGCCAGGTGCAGGCGGCGCGAAGAGGGATCGCCGCCAGCATCAACGCTGCTAACACACACCAGCGAAACGCTTTCATCGCCTGTTACTCATCCGGGTTAAGGCGACGACGGCTGATGATACGCAGCAGACGCCACAGCACCCACGCCAGCAACACCACGCTGACGGCGGCCAGGATAGCCAGCAGAACCGGATGGTTAGCCAGCGCATACCACAGACGCTCGAACCACGGCAGATGGCCCACGTAGTACACATCGCCCACGCGCAGGCTATTGACCCCAGACTCGCGGATCACCGCCACCGAACCAAACATCGCGGCACGTTTGCCGCTGTCGTTCATCGCGCTGTTGAGTAACGCATACCCACGCGGGCTGTCCGCCAGGAGCGCCACTACGCTACGCTGCTCGTTGTAAGGTGACTGGAAGCCAACCACCGCGGCCATTGGTCCCTGAGACGTAACGGTTGTCTGCACGCTGGCCTGACGATCGTTGATATCCGGCATAATGCTCGGGAACTCGGTCTGACGCAGTGGCGTGTTAACCCAGGACTGGGCTGCTTTGACCAGCAGATCGATACGTTTGTCATCCTTCAGCTTATCCGGGATGTTACCGATCACCATGATGTCCGCGTCTTTGTTCTGGATCTGGCTACCATCGTCAGTCAACGTGACGTTAATTGCCGGTAATCCGGTCTGCGCACCCACGGACGCCATGGTGTCCAGCAGGGTCGTCACCTGGCCCTCATTTGGCGCTTTTGGCATGACGACAATGGATTCAGAGAGATCGGCCATACGGCTGAACGGGAAGCTGGCATTAGCAAATGCACGCAGGTCCGGCATGGCAAGGAAGTGGTAATACTTCGAGAAGTCGATGGTTGACTCATCACCAATCACAACGTGGTTCTGTACTTGCTGGAAGGTGATGCAGTTATCCACCGAGCCGCCGGGCATCGGGTTCATGTACTGGAAATCAAAGCGCAGCTGGTTGATCGCCCCAAGCTTCAGCGCCGGAATAGAGACGTCCGTTTTCCCGTCCAGCAGCCCCTGCAACACCGGCAGACGGAGCATCAGTCGGTTAGTATCCTGCGTGCTTGTCAGACTGAAAGATTGCAGGAACTGGTTGTTCAGGCTGATATCCATGCGTGAACTGTCTTTGGTTGCCGGCGCGGTGTAACGGTAGCTCAGATTGATATCAATGCCGTTGGTGCGCAGCAGGTACAGGTCTGGCGGCAGATTCAGTGACAGACTAATCGGGGCTGGCTCAAGCCCCGTCGCCTGAAGCTGTTCTTCATACGTTTTCAGTTCGCCAAACGTGACGGCACGGTCAGTACGCACCCAGTTTGGTGCATCATAAGGTTTACGCGGCAGCAGCGGTTTAACCTCATCCACCACCACGCTGTTTCCACGGAACAGAACGTTACCCTGGGCAATGCCCTTGGCCGCCTGCACCAGGTCTTTATCATCACGCCCGAAGACCACCAGCAGCTTCACGTACGGGTTATCCGGGTGGCTCATCATCTCAATGGTCGGCGCTTTTACGTCCGGGTGATCGCGCAGGAAGGCAGGACGTTTCGCGTTGGTCGCAAACACGATCGCGTTTCTGTCCGGCATTTTGTCGTACATCACCGGGAAGTTCTGCCCGCGCCAGCCAGAACGTGAACCAAACCACGATGCCACAATGGTGGCCGCCAGCTGCTCGGTGACGTCCGGAGACGCCGCAAACACCATTGGCAGCACTAACTGACGACTATCACGCGGATCAAAGAACGGAACCGGGAACGACGAAAGGTCGTTTTTCAGTGCCAGCGACTGGTAGGTCATCTGCAGCGAAGAGTTGCGTCCTACGTCTACCCACAGCGTATTGCTGGCAGGGTTCTCACAGACGTCACGGTAGTGACCGACAAACTCCAGACGTATGCGGTTAAAGTCGGTGATGAAAAGAGGGTTAATCGGCACCTGGGCCTGTGTTTTCTTACCCAGTTGCTCTTTCGTGACGGGCAGAACGTCCATCAGTTCATCATTCAGGTAAACCTTCAGCTGAGACTGTACCGGCAACAGCGACGGTGATGGCGTGTATTCAAGGTTCAGCATGGCGTGAGAGACAACCTCATCGCTGCGCATACCGAACTCAATGCCGCCGTTAGGGTTAATACCGCGCAACACCATGCTGCCCGGCGG
Source organism: Enterobacter cloacae complex sp. FDA-CDC-AR_0132 (assembly GCF_003010695.1). NCBI lineage: Bacteria > Pseudomonadati > Pseudomonadota > Gammaproteobacteria > Enterobacterales > Enterobacteriaceae > Enterobacter > Enterobacter cloacae complex sp. FDA-CDC-AR_0132. The sequence goes on from NZ_CP027618.1 coordinate 1,392,675, forward strand.
CGGCGCAATCTGCGCAAAGCTCAGCTTCACGTCCCGTGATGGGGCATCTTCCGCGACAATAGGCGCGTTTGCTCCCTGTACGCCCGGCATCACCTGACCGACGACATTGCTGTCTGCCGGCAGGGTGTTGCCGTCCGTAGGCTGGTTCGGAATGACGTTTTCCGTTTGACCGGGTGCCGCGGTGATAACCGGATCGGTCGCCTGGGCGACCACAGGCACCGTCGGAGCAGGCGTTGCCGCTGCGTTATCGGGTGCTGCGTTAGCCATCGTTGTGGGGAGCGCACTTACCCCCATTGCCACTGCACATAACCAGGAAAGTTTAGTTTTCATCGCGTTATCATCATTGTTGAGCCATAACCGGGTCCGCCTGCTTCGCCTCATCCCGCTCGGGACGACGAGGAACGAACGATACGATCCAGGAAACCAGCGAAGTAAGGGACCGGAAAATTAATTTCACCGACGACGGGGCAAATTCTGCAAGGTGACGATAGCCACGGAACCCCAGCTTCAGAATATCCAGCAGGCTTTCCAGAGGCTTATCTTCCGGGAAGCTGTCCTGCCAGAGAGCCCACGTGTCCGCGCGGGCAAACGTACACTGCACAAAATCAATATGTTGCTTTTTCGTCAGCGGCATCAGCTGCAGACCGACTTCATTACCGGCTACACGCACCACCTGCGTCGGGAAGACGTACTCCTGCTGGCCGCGCTTCAGCAGCAGGTTAACCTTCTGCCCTTCCAGCACCTTCGCCTGACCGTTGATTTTTATCCCCAGACCACCGTCTGAGAAGTCGTGCACGGTACAGGAGAAGAGGTGACCATCTTCACGGGCGATTGCCGCAGGCATGCAGATTTCCACGCGATGCGCACGGCGGACTTGTTTGCTCTCCACCGACACCGCAACCGCGCCGCCGAGGATAATCAGGTTGTAGAACACCCATGCCATACTCACGAACACGGTCAGGATCTCGTTTTCCGGGCCGTAGAAGTAGCGCCAGATACCGGCAATCACGCCCACGATATTCAGCAACACCAGGAAGATGTACGGCCGGGAGATGACCCAGTCGACATACTCTTCTTCCACCAGACCGCCCTTCGCGGTGACGTTGAATTTACCTTTGTGCGGGTTGATCAGCGCCACCATCGTCGGCGGCGCGATGTACCAGGCCAGCACCGTTTCGTAGATTTCACTCCAGAACGAATGGCGGTATTTACCCTGAATCTTCGAGTTCGTCAGGCTCGCGTGAATCATGTGCGGCAGAACGAACAGCGCAATCATCAGCGCAGGCGCGTAGATGATATAGGCGTGAAGAAGCAGGAACGCCAGCGGCGCGGTCAGGAAGATGAGGCGCGGGATACCGGACAGGAAGTGGAACATGGCGTTGACGTAGCACAGACGCTGCGCGAGTTTCAGCCCTTTCCCAATCAGGGGGTTATCGAGACGGAAAATCTGCACCATGCCGCGCGCCCAGCGAATACGCTGGCCGATGTGCGCCGAGAGAGATTCCGTTGCCAGACCCGCGGCCTGCGGAATACGCATATACGCGGAGGTGTAGCCCCGACGGTGCAGGCGCAGCGAGGTATGCGCATCTTCGGTGACCGTTTCGACGGCAATGCCACCGATCTCATCCAGCGGTTTACGACGAATAACCGCACAGGAACCGCAGAAGAAGGTCGCATCCCACATGTCGTTCCCGTCCTGCACCAGGCCATAGAACAGCGTGCCTTCGTTAGGGGTTTTACGGAAACGGCCAAGGTTACGTTCAAACGGATCCGGCGAGAAGAAGTGGTGCGGCGTCTGCATCATCGCCAGCTCTTTCTCCTTCAGGAACCAGCCCATCGTCATCTGCAGGAACGAGCGCGTCGGCACGTGGTCGCAGTCAAAGATTGAGACAAACTCACCTTTGGCATATTTGAGGGCGTTGTTGATGTTCCCGGCCTTGGCGTGTTCATGGGTGGTACGGGCGATGTACTCGACACCCACCTCTTCCGCGAACTGACGGAACGCCGGGCGGCCGCCGTCATCCAGGACCCAGATTTTGAGTTTATCTTTCGGCCAGTCGATACCCAGCGCGGCGTAAATCGTGTTTTTTACCACGCTCAGGTCTTCGTTGTAGGTCGGCACGAAGAGATCGACAGACGGCCATTGTGACGTGTCTTTTGGCAGCGGAACCGGCTGACGGTTGAGCGGCCAGATGACCTGGAAATACCCCAGCACCAGTACAACCCAGGCGTACGTTTCCGCAAACAGCAGAACCAGACCGCACACCAGGCTGACCGGGTCATCCCAGTTAAGCGTTGAGGTGTAACGCCACCAGATGTAGCGACAGGAGACGGTCAGCGACAGCACTATCAGCATCAGGGCGGAGAAGCGTCCCGGAATACGGCGCACCAGCAATGCCACGCCCCACAGCAGGATCAGGAAGGTGAACTGCGCCAGAGGGTTAAAGGGCTGCGTAATACAGACCAGGGCCAGAATGAGCGAGAAAACGACGATTACGCCGAGTATAAAACGCCGCAAGCCCGGGTGCAGATGCCCGAGCTCTTTATGGTTATCCAGATGGCTGGTCTTGTCACCCACGCGGTCAGGCAAACTGTCCAGCCACTGGTGGTAGCGCTCACGTAAATGTTGCACGCGGGAGAAGCTGCGCCAGCGCGGCGCTTTGTGTTCTGAGCGGGACGACGTGGCCACCAGCCAGACAGCCTGAATGATATAACGCGCCGGATCCAACGGCCGCGGGCGGTCGGGATGAATATGCGGATATAACTCACTGTGCTGCGCACGAATGCGCTGCCAGCGCGGGTGTTCGAGGGGAATGAACGTCCAGGCCAGAATCATCCAGAAGCAGCCGAGCGCGGCGCTGAATGCCGAAGCTCCGTGCCGGCGAAAATGCCGGTAATGTTCGCTCAGACGCGAACTGACCGGCGGGATGAGTAACCAGCTGGCGAGACGGCTCATACAGAACTCCCTGCAGGCTCTGCCCCTTTGGCAAAGTGCAGCAGACACCAGTTCGCCAGCGTCAGGATCTCTTCTGCCGCCAGGGAATCGCTGCGGTATTCACCGAGTGGCTGTTTGGAGGCAAGGCATTCCGCCATGCCCTCATCACGATGGATAACAATCGGCAGCAGACGGCGCTGGCTTTGCAGCCAAACCTGATACAGATCGTCCTGGATCTGGCTGCCAATGCGTAAATCGTTAATCAGGATATGACCATTTTCAGGCAACCCTTGCTGATGCAGACGGATATGGCAATTCGCGTCGACGTTCACAATCGACAGCACGCGATCGCACTGCGCCATAAGCTGTCGGGTCAGCGTGCCGGCGCCGTGCGGCAGATCCAGAAGGATCCACTTATAATGGCCTTTTTCTTTCAGCTCCTGCAGCGCGACGGTGAACTGGGAAAACAGACGCTGATAGGCAGCTTCATTTTCACGCTCGGTAGTGGTCAATTGGCCAAAGGGCAGTACATCAAGCTGCGAGGTATAACGCATACCCGCATCGCGCCAGTCTTTATCATCAAGCAGCGCGCGAGCCCAACCCTCTGTACGCGTAAAGTCGACATTAAACGACATGCGCAGCAAATTATCGGCACAGGCGTCAATCACCAATACCGATTCACCTAAAAGCTGTAATGACCACGCCAGCGCCGCGGTAACGGATGTTGTACCTACTCCACCACGGACGCCCTGTAATCCAAGTATGGCCATCAATGGCTCCCTTATTGTTGTTGGGCAAATTCAGCTAATAGCGGCCAACGTTTAATAGCCGCGGCCAACTGTTCCCGCTGGGAAATGTCGGTGTAATCTATTTCAGGTAATGAAAACGCCTGCGTCAGCGCCAGAAAGTCGTTCTGGAATGTGTAACCCAGGGTTGAGTCGACTGGGGTGCCGGGTTCGTTATTATCCATTCTATTCCATCCCTTTGAGTAAAATCGCACAATCAGAAGTAGCGAGGCTTCCTGCCCTATCAAATTTCATTTACATGCTAAATCTGATGTTCTTTAATTTCAATGTTAGGTTTATTTCTACGCTTTCGCTAGTAAACTGAGATACAGAGAAATTAAACGAAAAGAGGGACACCGTGGACTCCATATTTTCTATTGGCATCCAGTCATTATGGGACGAATTGAGCCACATGCCAGTCGGAGGAGTCTGGTGGATTAATACGGATCGTAATGAAGATGCTATCAGTCTGGTAAACAAGACAATTGCCGCTCAGGGCAAGGATTCCCGCGTGGCCGTCGTGAGCATGGGCGAAGAGCCAAAGAAAATTATCACCCTTGAAAACGATCGCGGTCCGCAGACGGTGCGATTATTTTCCATGCCTGCGGAGGCCGATAGTCTATACTTTTTGTCCCGCGACATTCAGTGCTCTATTGATCCGGATCACTATCTGGTGATTCTGAAATGCTCAAATAACGCCCTGCAAAATATCCCTGCTGAAAAACTACTGCCCTGGCTGGAAAAAATCAATAAATGGGCAAAATTTCAAAATTGCACGCTATTGATAGTCAATCCTGGCAGTAATAATGACAAACTGTTTTCCCTTTTAATGGGCGAATATCGCTCCCTGTTTGGTCTGGCGAGTCTTCGGAACCAGGCAGACAGCTATCTCTACGATATTGCGTTCTGGTGTAATGAAAAAGGCGTAAGTGCCAGACAACAGCTCACCCTTAAACATATTGAGGGCGAATGGCACCTGGCGCAGCAGGAAGAAACCGTGGTGCAACCGCGCAGCGATGAAAAACGAATCCTGAGCCATATTGCCGTTTTAGAGGGGGCACCTGCGCTCTCGGAAAATTGGTCGTTGTTTGATTCTAACGAAGCGCTTTTTAATGAAGCTCGCACAACCCAGGCGGCAACCATTGTTTTTTCGCTCATGCAAAATAACCAGATTGAAACGCTGGCGCGACAGATCCACACCTTACGTCGCCAGCGCGGAAGCGCCTTAAAAATAGTGGTGCGCGAAAATAACACCAGCCTTCGCGCCACGGATGAGCGCCTGCTTCTGGGCTGCGGTGCCAATATGGTGATTCCGTGGAATGCGCCGTTATCACGCTGCCTGACGCTTCTCGAAAGTGTTCAGGGTCAGCAGTTCAACCGTCACGTACCGGAAGATATCTCCACCCTGCTCTCCATGACCCAGCCGATGAAGCTGCGTGGATACCAGAAATGGGATACCTTCTGCGACGCCGTCGGCAACATGATGAGCAACACGCTGCTTCCTGCAGACGGGAAAGGGGTAATGGTTGCCCTGCGCCCGGTACCGGGTATCCGCGTTGAACAGGCGCTCACGTTATGTCGTCCGAACCGCACAGGAGACATCATGACCATCGGCGACAATCGCCTGGTGCTGTTCTTGTCCTTCTGCCGGATAAACGATCTTGATACCGCCCTTAACCATATCTTCCCCCTGCCAACCGGGGATATTTTCTCGAACCGTATGATCTGGTTCGAAGATAATTCTATCAGTGCAGAGCTGGTGCAGATGCGTGCCCTCGAGCCTGAACAATGGGCGAAACCGCTCACCGTGAAGAGCGATGCCAAACCGATTCTCAACGCCCGACATGACGGACACGTCTGGCGGCGAATACCGGAACCCCTTCGCCTGTTAACTGAGAATGGGGAGAACGCACCATCATGAATATCAGCGATATCATTCAACTGGTCGTATTCTGTGCGCTGATCTTTTTCCCGCTTGGCTACTATGCACGCCATTCCATACGCCGTATCCGCGATACGGCCAGAGTGCTGTTTGTAAAACCTCGCTATGTAAAACCAGCCGGAACACTGACACGGGCATCACACGTCAAGGCAGACCGAAAACATGACTAATTCTACCTATACCGCTTCGTCACCATCGCCGCTCTGGCAATACTGGCGCGGCCTTTCCGGCTGGAACTTCTACTTTCTGGTGAAGTTTGGTCTGCTGTGGGCAGGCTATCTGAATTTCCATCCCCTGCTCAACCTGGTGTTTATGGCTTTCCTGCTGATGCCTTTGCCCAATATCAGGCTGCATCGCTTGCGTCACTGGATTGCTATCCCTGTCGGCTTTGCTCTGTTCTGGCAAGACACCTGGCTGCCGGGACCGGACAGCATTATGAGTCAGGGTTCGCAGGTGGCAGGGTTTAGCGCCAGCTATGTCCTTGACCTGACCGAGCGCTTTATTAACTGGCAAATGATAGGTGCCGTCTTTGTGCTGCTGGTGGCCTGGCTGTTCCTGTCACAATGGATCCGCGTCACGGTATTTGTCGTCGCCATTATGATCTGGCTGAACGTGCTAACGCTTGCGGGTCCAGACTTCTCCCTGTGGCCCGCGGGTCAACCCACGACCACGGTGACCACTACCGGGGGAAGTGCAGCGGCAACCGTCACGACGGCAGGTGATACGCCTGTGGTCGGCGATATCCCGACGCAGACCGCACCGCCGACGTCCACTAACCTGAACGCCTGGCTCTCCAGCTTCTATACCACGGAAGATAAACGTCAGACCAAATTCCCGGAAGCCCTGCCGGCGGATGCTCAGCCGTTTGAGCTGCTGGTGATCAACATCTGTTCACTCTCCTGGGCTGACGTCGATGCCGCGGGTTTGATGTCTCACCCGCTGTGGTCCCATTTCGATATCCAGTTTAAAGACTTTAACTCTGCCACTTCGTACAGCGGCCCGGCGGCAATTCGCCTGCTTCGCGCAAGCTGCGGTCAGACATCGCATAAGAACCTGTATCAACCCGCCGGCAACCAGTGTTATCTGTTCGATAACCTCTCAAAACTGGGCTTCACGCAGCATCTGATGCTGGGACATAACGGCCAGTTCGGTAACTTCCTGAAAGAGGTGCGCGAACAGGGTGGTATGCAGGCACAGCTGATGGATCAAACCGGACTGCCGGTCACTCTGCTGGGCTTTGACGGTTCACCTGTTTATGACGATACCGCCGTGCTGCAACGCTGGCTGAAGACCATCGAAAAAGACAGTAATCCGCGCAGTGCAACGTTCTACAACACGCTGCCGCTTCACGATGGTAACCACTTCCCTGGCGTGAGCAAAACGGCCGATTATAAAGTTCGTGCGCAGAAATTCTTCGATGAACTGGACGCATTCTTTACGGAGCTGGATAAATCGGGCCGTAAAGTGATGGTGGTTGTGGTACCTGAACACGGCGCCGCGCTGAAAGGCGACAGAATGCAGGTGTCAGGTCTGCGTGATATCCCTAGCCCGTCGATTACCAACGTACCGGCAGGCATTAAATTCTTTGGTATGAAGGCACCTCATCAGGGCGCACCGATTGAGATCGCTCAGCCAACCAGCTATCTGGCCATTTCAGAACTGGTTGCCCGCGCGGTTGACGGCAAACTGTTTGTGGAAGACAGCGTGAACTGGGATCAGCTCACCAGTAACCTGCCGCAAACTGCCGAAGTCTCTGAGAACGCGAACGCGGTTGTGATTCAGTATCAGAACAAACCATACGTTCGCCTGAACGGTGGAGACTGGGTACCTTATCCGCAGTAAACCACATTTCCCTCTCCCCCAGGGGAGAGGGCTCACCCGTTCCGTTATGGCTGCTCAGCAAGCCATACAAGCATTTTCAGGCTTGCGGAGTAGTAATCATCCTTTGCAGTGATCTCGGGTTCTCCGGATGGCTGTCCCATCGTTAAATCACGTACCGCCAGCAGCCCCCCTTCCATCATGTAAGGCGCATATTCATTGGTCGTCACGTTTACCCATGCGGGAGTTTGTTCGCGGGGGAACTGACCGAACCAGGCTCGCCACGGCGTTAACAGCGGGCTCTTCTTATCAGACCAGGCCAGGTAAAGTGGAATGCGGATCGCGTCGTAGCTCATCCGTGGCGGCCAGGCTTTGGCCGGGGACAGCGTGCCCGTAGAGCCCAGTGAGACCCAGTCCGTGGGAAGTCTGGCTTTACCCGATCCCATTTTTGCCAGCAAGCGATGGCCATCCTGAATCAACTTGCCCCAGACCGGCGAATGGCTGCGACTGGCAAAGGCCTGCCAGGCCGGGAAGACGAAATAAGAGGGGTTAAGCACGATCTCACCGTCGAGGGTAAACCCCTGGACGCCGGGCAGCATCACGCGGTAACCCGCATAACGGGTCACGGTGTGGCTAATGAGTGCTTTCGTTATCGCATCCGATGCGGCGCTGTACTGTTTGTCATGCCAGCGCGTATCCGCTTTCAACAGCGCCCAGGCAATCAGGACATCGCCATCGGCGGCGTTATTTTTGTCGGCAATCGGGTTGGACTCGGCAGGGTTATAACGCCAGTAAAACAGACCATTTTCTTTGTTCTTCAGCGTACCGTCAGTCCATTTCCACAGCTTATCAAACGTGGCTTTATCGTCGTTAGCCACCGCCATCAGCATGGCGAAGCCCTGGCCTTCAGTATGCGAAACATTGCCGTTGCCGGTATCGACAATCCGCCCTTCCGGCGTAAAAAAGCGTGCTTTGTAGCTCTCCCAGGCCTGACCCGCCTGAGAGAGGGGGGAGAACAGTAAACTCATCATGACGGCCAGAGCGGCGCATGCGGGTTTTCGCATAATGGGTTATTCCGCGCTGCGCAGTGAAATCTCACCGCCCACCCAGGGTTTGATCACGCCATCCTGCTCCAGGAGCAACGCGCCCTGTGCGTCGATGCCGCGGGAAATACCGTAGATCTCTTTATCACCAATCAGCAATTTCACCGGACGGTTAATAAAGTTATCCAGCTTTTCCCAACGGGACAGGAAGGATGCCAGCCCCTCTAGTTCAAAGAGCGAAAGCGAACTGCGTAATTCTTTAATCATACGCACGGCAAGGGTGTTGCGATCGATGGTGATCCCCGCTTCCTGCAGGTTGGTCCACGCCTGATTCACCACGTCATTTTGTACATTGCGCATCACCATATTGAGGCCTGCACCAATGACAATTTGCGCCGCGTCGCCTGTTTTACCCGTTAATTCAACGAGAATACCGGCAAGTTTACGATCGTTCAGATAAAGATCGTTTGGCCATTTCACCCGCACCTTATCAGCGCCCAGATCGTGCAGCACTTCCGCCATCACAATCCCGATGACCAGACTCAGGCCAACAGCAGCAGCGGGACCCTGCTCCAGACGCCAGTACATGGAGAGATAGAGGTTGGCACCAAATGGCGAAAACCACTTGCGGCCTCGACGGCCACGCCCGGCCTGCTGGTACTCGGCTACACAGGCATCCCCGGAGGATAATTCGCTGAGTCGATCCATAAGGTACTGGTTAGTCGAATCGATCACCGGCAAGACCGCAACATTGCCATGCTCTACCTGGCTGCGGATCAGCGCTTCATTCAGCAGCTGAATCGGCTCCGGCAGGCTGTAGCCTTTTCCGGGTACCGTAAAGACATCGACACCCCAGTCGCGGAGGGTCTGGATATGCTTGTTAATGGCGGCACGGCTCATGCCCAGGTGTTCACCCAGCTGCTCGCCGGAATGGAATTCACCGTCGGCAAGAATGCTTATCAGGGTTAAAGGGATAGTATTGTCCTTCACGCGATAACCTCCACGGCATTCACTTCACCCGTACGGCCAATGAAGCGGACCTCTGGCTCCAGCCAGACGTTAAATTTTTCGCCCACTTGCTGACGGACGTGATGGGCCAACCGGACAACATCCTCGCTGGTCGCATCGTTTTGATTAATCAGCACCAGAGCCTGCTGACGATGAACGGCCGCACCGCCCACGGAGGCGCCTTTTAACTGGCATTGATCGATAAGCCAGCCCGCGGCCAGCTTCACGCTACCATCCGCCTGTGGGTAATGGGGTGCGGCAGGCCAACCTGCAAGAAACGCTTGGGCGTTTTCGCTGCTGATAACCGGGTTTTTGAAGAAGCTTCCCGCATTTCCATTCACTTTAGGATCAGGAAGCTTGGTCGTGCGCATATGGCACACCGAGTCAAAGACGTCACGGGCAGTCGCCGTTTCGGGATCGAGACGCGTTAAATCACCGTAGGTTAGCACCGGCTGCCAGTTTTTTGACAGACGCAGGCCTACGGCGACAATCACGTAGCGATCCTGATATTCATGCTTGAAAATACTGTCACGGTAGCCAAAACGGCACTGTTCAGCGGTTAAACGCTGAGCCGCGCCGGTCGCCAGCTCAATACAATCGACGTATTCACAAACGTGTTTCAGTTCGATGCCATAGGCACCGATATTTTGAATGGGGGATGATCCGGCGCAGCCAGGGATAAGGGCAAGGTTTTCCAGTCCTGGCATTCCTTTGTCCAGGGTGTATTGCACCAGATGATGCCAGTTTTCACCGGCGCCAACGTGCAGATGCCAGCTATCGGCGCGCTCTTCCACATCAATTCCCATGATGCGGTTAACGATCACCGTTCCCGCAAAATCATCGAGAAACAGGACATTACTTCCTTCGCCCAGAATCAGTACAGGTTCGTCTTGTTCTGTTGCGCTTTGCCAGGCATCCAGCAGCTGCTGTGCAGTATCGGCACGTACAATTTTATTAGCATTACGTTGAATGCCAAAGGTATTCCAGGGCTTAAGGGAGTGATTCATAGACGCTATCCTGAGACAAAAACCGGGATAGTTTACCGTATATACGGGGGGATAGGTGATTAGTTTAGAGCAACGAGGAAGGGATAAAAACGCAAAAAGGCCATCCTTTCGGATGGCCTCTTCACTTATTTGATGCCTGGCAGTTCCCTACTCTCACATGGGGAGACCCCACACTACCATCGGCGCTACGGCGTTTCACTTCTGAGTTCGGCATGGGGTCAGGTGGGACCACCGCGCTAAAGCCGCCAGGCAAATTCTGTAATCTGTATCAGCTGAAAATCGTCTCTCATCGCCAAAACATCTTCGGCGTTGTAAGGTTAAGCCTCACGGTTCATTAGTATCGGTTAGCTCAACGCATCGCTGCGCTTACACACCCGACCTATCAACGTCGTAGTCTTCAACGTTCCTTCAGGAGACTTAAAGTCTCAGGGAGAACTCATCTCGGGGCAAGTTTCGTGCTTAGATGCTTTCAGCACTTATCTCTTCCGCATTTAGCTACCGGGCAGTGCCATTGGCATGACAACCCGAACACCAGTGATGCGTCCACTCCGGTCCTCTCGTACTAGGAGCAGCCCCCCTCAATTCTCCAGCGCCCACGGCAGATAGGGACCGAACTGTCTCACGACGTTCTAAACCCAGCTCGCGTACCACTTTAAATGGCGAACAGCCATACCCTTGGGACCTACTTCAGCCCCAGGATGTGATGAGCCGACATCGAGGTGCCAAACACCGCCGTCGATATGAACTCTTGGGCGGTATCAGCCTGTTATCCCCGGAGTACCTTTTATCCGTTGAGCGATGGCCCTTCCATTCAGAACCACCGGATCACTATGACCTGCTTTCGCACCTGCTCGAGCCGTCACTCTCGCAGTCAAGCTAGCTTATGCCATTGCACTAACCTCCTGATGTCCGACCAGGATTAGCTAACCTTCGTGCTCCTCCGTTACTCTTTGGGAGGAGACCGCCCCAGTCAAACTACCCACCAGACACTGTCCGCAACCCGGATCACGGGTCTACGTTAGAACACCAGCCATTAAAGGGTGGTATTTCAAGGTTGGCTCCACGCAGACTGGCGTCCACGCTTCAAAGCCTCCCACCTATCCTACACATCAAGGACCAGTGTTCAGTGTCAAGCTATAGTAAAGGTTCACGGGGTCTTTCCGTCTTGCCGCGGGTACACTGCATCTTCACAGCGAGTTCAATTTCACTGAGTCTCGGGTGGAGACAGCCTGGCCATCATTACGCCATTCGTGCAGGTCGGAACTTACCCGACAAGGAATTTCGCTACCTTAGGACCGTTATAGTTACGGCCGCCGTTTACCGGGGCTTCGATCAAGAGCTTCGCGTTGCCGCTAACCCCATCAATTAACCTTCCGGCACCGGGCAGGCGTCACACCGTATACGTCCACTTTCGTGTTTGCACAGTGCTGTGTTTTTAATAAACAGTTGCAGCCAGCTGGTATCTTCGACTGATTTCAGCTCCATCCGCAGGGACTTCACCTACATATCAGCGTGCCTTCTCCCGAAGTTACGGCACCATTTTGCCTAGTTCCTTCACCCGAGTTCTCTCAAGCGCCTTGGTATTCTCTACCTGACCACCTGTGTCGGTTTGGGGTACGATTTGATGTTACCTGATGCTTAGAGGCTTTTCCTGGAAGCAGGGCATTTGTTACTTCAGCACCGTAGTGCCTCGTCATCACACCTCAGCGTTAACAAGGAACCGGATTTACCTGGAACCTCCGCCTACATGCTTAAACCGGGACAACCGTCGCCCGGCTAACATAGCCTTCTCCGTCCCCCCTTCGCAGTAACACCAAGTACAGGAATATTAACCTGTTTCCCATCGACTACGCCTTTCGGCCTCGCCTTAGGGGTCGACTCACCCTGCCCCGATTAACGTTGGACAGGAACCCTTGGTCTTCCGGCGAGCGGGCTTTTCACCCGCTTTATCGTTACTTATGTCAGCATTCGCACTTCTGATACCTCCAGCACCCCTCACAGGACACCTTCAACGGCTTACAGAACGCTCCCCTACCCAACAACGCATAAGCGTCGCTGCCGCAGCTTCGGTGCATGGTTTAGCCCCGTTACATCTTCCGCGCAGGCCGACTCGACCAGTGAGCTATTACGCTTTCTTTAAATGATGGCTGCTTCTAAGCCAACATCCTGGCTGTCTGTGCCTTCCCACATCGTTTCCCACTTAACCATGACTTTGGGACCTTAGCTGGCGGTCTGGGTTGTTTCCCTCTTCACGACGGACGTTAGCACCCGCCGTGTGTCTCCCGTGATAACATTCTTCGGTATTCGTAGTTTGCATCGGGTTGGTAAGCCGGGATGGCCCCCTAGCCGAAACAGTGCTCTACCCCCGAAGATGAGTTCACGAGGCGCTACCTAAATAGCTTTCGGGGAGAACCAGCTATCTCCCGGTTTGATTGGCCTTTCACCCCCAGCCACAAGTCATCCGCTAATTTTTCAACATTAGTCGGTTCGGTCCTCCAGTTAGTGTTACCCAACCTTCAACCTGCCCATGGCTAGATCACCGGGTTTCGGGTCTATACCCTGCAACTTAACGCCCAGTTAAGACTCGGTTTCCCTTCGGCTCCCCTATACGGTTAACCTTGCTACAGAATATAAGTCGCTGACCCATTATACAAAAGGTACGCAGTCACCCCATAAAAGAGGCTCCCACTGCTTGTACGTACACGGTTTCAGGTTCTTTTTCACTCCCCTCGCCGGGGTTCTTTTCGCCTTTCCCTCACGGTACTGGTTCACTATCGGTCAGTCAGGAGTATTTAGCCTTGGAGGATGGTCCCCCCATATTCAGACAGGATACCACGTGTCCCGCCCTACTCTTCGAGTTCACAGCCTGTGTGCTTTCGTGTACGGGACTTTCACCCTGTACCGTGCGACTTTCCAGACGCTTCCACTAACACACAAGCTGATTCAGACTCTGGGCTGCTCCCCGTTCGCTCGCCGCTACTGGGGGAATCTCGGTTGATTTCTTTTCCTCGGGGTACTTAGATGTTTCAGTTCCCCCGGTTCGCCTCGTTAACCTATGTATTCAGTTAACGATAGTGTGTCGGAACACACTGGGTTTCCCCATTCGGACATCGCCGGGTCAAAGGTTCATATCACCTCGCCGGCGCTTTTCGCAGATTAGCACGTCCTTCATCGCCTCTGACTGCCAGGGCATCCACCGTGTACGCTTAGTCGCTTAACCTCACAACCCGAAGATGTTTCTTTCGATTCATCACCGGCTTGCGAAAATTTGAGAGACTCGAACACACATTAACTGTGTGTCGTTTCAATTTTCAGCTTGATCCAGATTTTTAAAGAGCAAAACTTCGCAGTGCACCTTTTCAGGTTCACTCTGAAGTTTTCTTGTTTTCGCAGTAAAAGATGGTGGAGCTATGCGGGATCGAACCGCAGACCTCCTGCGTGCAAAGCAGGCGCTCTCCCAGCTGAGCTATAGCCCCATCGTATGACCAACCTCTTCAAATCTGCATGACAGATTTGGTAGGCCTGAGTGGACTTGAACCACCGACCTCACCCTTATCAGGGGTGCGCTCTAACCACCTGAGCTACAAGCCTGTAGAGGTTTTTTACTGCTGTTTTTCATCAGACAATCTGTGTGAGCACTACAAAGGCAGGTTCTTTAAGGTAAGGAGGTGATCCAACCGCAGGTTCCCCTACGGTTACCTTGTTACGACTTCACCCCAGTCATGAATCACAAAGTGGTAAGCGCCCTCCCGAAGGTTAAGCTACCTACTTCTTTTGCAACCCACTCCCATGGTGTGACGGGCGGTGTGTACAAGGCCCGGGAACGTATTCACCGTAGCATTCTGATCTACGATTACTAGCGATTCCGACTTCATGGAGTCGAGTTGCAGACTCCAATCCGGACTACGACGCACTTTATGAGGTCCGCTTGCTCTCGCGAGTTTGCTTCTCTTTGTATGCGCCATTGTAGCACGTGTGTAGCCCTACTCGTAAGGGCCATGATGACTTGACGTCATCCCCACCTTCCTCCAGTTTATCACTGGCAGTCTCCTTTGAGTTCCCGGCCGGACCGCTGGCAACAAAGGATAAGGGTTGCGCTCGTTGCGGGACTTAACCCAACATTTCACAACACGAGCTGACGACAGCCATGCAGCACCTGTCTCAGAGTTCCCGAAGGCACCAAAGCATCTCTGCTAAGTTCTCTGGATGTCAAGAGTAGGTAAGGTTCTTCGCGTTGCATCGAATTAAACCACATGCTCCACCGCTTGTGCGGGCCCCCGTCAATTCATTTGAGTTTTAACCTTGCGGCCGTACTCCCCAGGCGGTCGACTTAACGCGTTAGCTCCGGAAGCCACGCCTCAAGGGCACAACCTCCAAGTCGACATCGTTTACGGCGTGGACTACCAGGGTATCTAATCCTGTTTGCTCCCCACGCTTTCGCACCTGAGCGTCAGTCTTTGTCCAGGGGGCCGCCTTCGCCACCGGTATTCCTCCAGATCTCTACGCATTTCACCGCTACACCTGGAATTCTACCCCCCTCTACAAGACTCTAGCCTGCCAGTTTCGAATGCAGTTCCCAGGTTGAGCCCGGGGATTTCACATCCGACTTGACAGACCGCCTGCGTGCGCTTTACGCCCAGTAATTCCGATTAACGCTTGCACCCTCCGTATTACCGCGGCTGCTGGCACGGAGTTAGCCGGTGCTTCTTCTGCGGGTAACGTCAATTGCTGCGGTTATTAACCACAACACCTTCCTCCCCGCTGAAAGTACTTTACAACCCGAAGGCCTTCTTCATACACGCGGCATGGCTGCATCAGGCTTGCGCCCATTGTGCAATATTCCCCACTGCTGCCTCCCGTAGGAGTCTGGACCGTGTCTCAGTTCCAGTGTGGCTGGTCATCCTCTCAGACCAGCTAGGGATCGTCGCCTAGGTGAGCCGTTACCCCACCTACTAGCTAATCCCATCTGGGCACATCTGATGGCAAGAGGCCCGAAGGTCCCCCTCTTTGGTCTTGCGACGTTATGCGGTATTAGCTACCGTTTCCAGTAGTTATCCCCCTCCATCAGGCAGTTTCCCAGACATTACTCACCCGTCCGCCACTCGTCACCCGAGAGCAAGCTCTCTGTGCTACCGTTCGACTTGCATGTGTTAGGCCTGCCGCCAGCGTTCAATCTGAGCCATGATCAAACTCTTCAATTTAAGTTTGATGCTCGTGAATTAAACTTCGTAATGAATTACGTATGTTCACTCAGAGACTTGGTATTCATTTAGTGTCCGAAGACATTAAGAATCCATGTCACTTTGAGTGCCCACACAGATTGTCTGATAAATTGTTAAAGAGCAGTGCCGCTTCGTTTTCGCTGCGGCGCGGGGTGTGCATATTACGCTTTCCCGCTTCAGAGTCAAGCATTTATTTTCGCTTATCTCTGTTGGTGTTCATCTCTGAACCCCGCTAACCCGGCGGCGTGTGTGCCGTTGTTCCGTGTCAGTGGAGGCGCATTATAGGGAGTTATTCTGAAGTGACAAGCACAAAATACAAAAAACTTTTCGTTCGCTCACTTTTCAAACTTCACGCCTATTTAAGCCGCGAATCGCCTGATAAATGTGCGATCTCCCGTGCAAAACTGGCGACCTGCGACCAGTCGGTATACACCACCTCTTTGCGCGTATCGGTTTCGCCGCCGGTCATCTTCATAATGAGGCGAATCATAAAGCGATCATACCAGCGATAGCGCGGATAACGCAGCGCGCCGGCAAAGACGGCGCTGATGTCCGGCTGCCACGGAGAGCTCAACAGAAACTTGCGCGTATAGCTGTTGGTCTGCGGCGTACGTTTCTCAGGTTTACGCGCCACCAGATTGACCGAGTAAAAAGCCCCGGGCAGTTTATTGAGCACTGCCGTATGCTTTTTCACAAAACGATCCAGCGCCGGATGGAAATGCCCGTAACGAATAGACGCGCCAATAACCACACGGTCGTAATCCTGCCAGGCTATCTGCTCCGTGCGGTTCAGGTTCACCACATCAGAGTAAATCCCCAGCTCTTTTAATTCTGAAGCCAGATATGAGGCAATCTCACGCGTTTGCCCATCCCGCGTAGAGAAAAGAATAAGTGTTTTCACCGACGACTCCTTACTCGCGCCAGAATGTTGGGGTGAACAGCACCAGCAGCGTAAAGACCTCCAGACGACCAAACAGCATGTTGGCGATGAGGATCCATTTCGCGACCGGGTTCATACTGGCAAAGTTATCTGCCACAACTCCCAGGCCAGGCCCGAGGTTATTCAACGTTGCAACGACGGAAGCAAAGGCAGAGAAATCATCCACCCCCGTCGCAATAATCGCCAGCATACTGACGATGAAGACCAGCGCATAGGCCGAGAAGAACCCCCACACCGCTTCAAGAATACGTTCCGGCAGGGCACGGTTACCCAGTTTGATGCTGTAAACCGCGTTCGGGTGGACCAGACGTTTAAGTTCACGGTTCCCCTGCTTAAACAACAGCAGAATACGGATCACCTTCAGGCCACCGCCCGTCGACCCCGCACAACCCCCGATGAACGCAGAACACAGCAGCAGTACCGGCAGGAACAGCGGCCAGCGCGCAATACTGTCCGTTGTAAAACCGGCAGTGGTTGCCATCGACACCACCTGGAAGAACGCCTGATTTAACGTGGTCAACGCGGAGTTATAGACATCGTGGAACCACAACACCACGGTACAGATGATGACCAGCGTAAGCTGGACACCAATGAACATACGAAACTCCGGGTCACGCCAGTACACCTTCAGGCTACGCCCGCTGAGTAAGGAGAAGTGCAGACCGTAGTTACAGCCGGAAATCAGCAGGAAGATGGCAATGATCGTGTTAATGGTGGGGCTGTCGAAGTAACCCACGCTGGCATCGTGGGTCGAGAACCCGCCGATGGCGATCGTCGCAAAGCTGTGCCCGATAGCGTCGAATGCAGGCATCCCGGCAAACCATAACGCTAACGCACAGGCAATCGTCAGCAAGACATAGATAAGCCACAGGGTTTTCGCCGTCTCGGCTATGCGCGGGCGCATCTTGTTATCTTTCAGTGGACCCGGCATTTCCGCACGGTAGAGCTGCATCCCCCCGACGCCAAGAATAGGCAGGATGGCCACTGCCAGGACGATGATCCCCATCCCCCCGAACCATTGCAGCATCTGGCGATAAAAGAGAATGGCGTGCGGTAAGGAATCCAGCCCGACCAGCGTGGTCGCCCCGGTCGTCGTTAAACCCGAGAACGATTCAAAAAACGCATCCGTGACGGTCAGATTAGGCTGCTCAGAGAAGATAAAGGGTAGCGCACCCACACTTCCCAGCACTGTCCAGAACAGAACAACAATCAGAAAGCCTTCGCGAGATTTCAGCTCACCCTTTTGACGACGGTTTGGCCACCAGAGCAGTGAGCCAATCGCCAGCGCGACAAAGAAGGTCTGGGTAAATGCCCGCCCCGCGCCGTCCCGGTAGATAAGCGCTACCAGTCCTGGGAGAATCATCGTCCCGGAAAAAAGTATGACCAGCAGTCCAACGATTCGGGTAATGGCACGAAAATGCATCTCTGCCGCTTCCTTTGGTATTCAAAAAAGTGAGGTGGGGATTATTCTTCAATCGGCAGCAATTGCAACGAACCGCGACTAAAATCCGCCAGCTTTGCTGAAAAAGCAGCCAGTTCCGCCTGCGGAAGCGCCACGCGCAGTTGCACCATTGCCTGATAGTCACTGTGCGCGATGACGCCGTTAAACTGCTTTAGCAATGCCTCAATGCCGGATAACTGGCCGTAATCGCACAGTAAAGTATATTCGGTGAGCGGCGTTTTGCGGGTGGTAATCAGCATATTCAGTGCCTGCTGAACCCCACCGCCATACGCTTTAACCAGTCCACCCGTGCCTAATAAAATACCGCCGTAGTAGCGAACGACCACGGCGGTGATTTCACCCACGCCGCTGCCCATCAACTGGGAGAGCATGGGTTTACCGGCTGTGCCTGCCGGTTCACCGTCATCGGAAAACCCCAGCTGTTGTGAATCGTTCGGCGGCCCTGCCACCCACGCCACGCAATGGTGACGTGCGTCAGGGTGCTGCGCGCGAACGGACTCAACAAACGCTTTTGCCGCCTCAACGCCGTCGGTATGTGCCAGCAGCGTAATGAATCGACTCTTCTTAATTTCCTCAACAAAGGTGACCGGTTCAGCCGGTATCAGCCAGCTATCCATCAGGCCAGCTTCAGGTCTCGCGTCATATTCTCAATACCGTTTTCGTGGATCACCACGTTGTCTTCGATACGAATACCGCCAAACGGTTTCAGCGCTTCAATTTTGTCCCAGTTGAAGTGCTTGCTGAACGGGCCTTCACGCCATGGCGCTAACAGCGATTCGATAAAGTAGATACCCGGCTCGATGGTCAGCACCATACGCGGCTCAAGAATACGCGTGCAGCGCAGGTAAGGATATTTAGACGGCGCGGCCAGGTGCGTACCGGTATCGTCCTGCATAAAACCGGCAACATCATGAACCTGCAGACCCAGCGGGTGACCAATACCGTGCGGCATGAACGGCCCGGTCAGATCGTTTTCCACCATCGCCTCTTCGCTCATGTCTTTCACGATCTGGTGCTTACGCAGCAGTTTAGCGATGCGCTGATGGAACTGGATGTGGTAATCCACATAGCTGGTTCCCGCTTTCATGGTGCCAATAAGCGCCAGTTGCTCATCGTTAACGTCTTTAATCAACTGTGCAAAATCGGTATCCGCATTTGCCGCCCAGGTGCGGGTCAGGTCGGCCGCATAGCCGTTGTACTCTGCCCCGGCGTCCAACAGGAAGCTGCGCATCTCGGATGGCACCTGGTGATCGAGCCTGGTGTAGTGCAGAACGGACGCATGCTCATTCAGCGCGACGATGTTGCTGTAAGGGACATCAGTGTCACGGTGGCCGGTGGCGGTCAGATACGCCTGGTTAATATCGAACTCGCTCATGCCAGACTGGAACGCTTCATGCGCAGCACGGTGACCATTTACCGCCGTTTTTTGCGCTTCACGCATGCAGTAAAGTTCGTAGTCGGTCTTATAAGCGCGATAGTAGTGCAGATAATCCAGAACCCCTTTCGGATTGAGTTTATCCGCCGGAATATCCAGACCGAGCGCACGCTCAGGAACCGGGCCAATATAAGCAATATTGCCGCGCCCGGCTGGCAAGAGGCTGCCAATGCCATCGGCTTTTGGTAAAGCGATAACGTCCACTTCTTCCGTCCAGAAGCTGGTCGGCAGCGGCTCAACGTTGTGCCAGTAATCGACAGGCAAATAGAACCACAGTTTCGGCTTGTTCACCCCGTCCACCAGCAACCAGCAATTTGGGACCTGCGTGACCGGCACCCAGGCTTTGAACTGCGGGTTGACCTTAAACGGATACGCATGGTCATCCAGGAAGGTGTTAATCAGCTCTCCGGAGTGGATTAACAGCGCATCCAGCTTAAAGCGCGCCAGTACATCACGGGTACGTTCCTGTAGGGTAACGATATGATTTTTATAAAGCGAAGCCAGTGAGTCCATCTTTCTTCCTTTCATTTTTCTGAGCTCAAGTCATCGCATCTTAGCACACCTGACTCCGACTGCGTGATTTCCACCGACCGTGATCAATGCAGCAATTTCTTAATGAGAAATTTGCATTTTATTAACATAAATCCCACACTCCGTCTCATCTGGTATGACCAGATCCACTTGCTGGATTCAGGAGACTGACATGCTCTACAAAGGCGACACCCTGTACCTCAACTGGCTGGAAGATGGCATTGCCGAACTGGTGTTCGATGCCCCCGGCTCAGTCAACAAGCTTGATACCGCGACGGTGGCCAGTCTTGGCCAGGCGTTGGATGTGCTTGAAAAACAATCTGAATTAAAAGGGCTGCTGCTGCGCTCAAACAAAGCGGCTTTTATTGTCGGTGCAGATATCACCGAATTCCTTTCACTGTTCCAGGTCCCGGAAGAACAGCTGAGCCAGTGGCTGCACTTTGCCAACAGCGTCTTTAATCGTCTGGAAGATCTGCCTGTTCCGACAGTCTCCGCCGTTAACGGCTACGCGCTGGGCGGCGGCTGCGAGTGCGTGCTGGCAACCGACTATCGTCTGGCCACGCCAGACCTGCGCATCGGCCTGCCGGAAACAAAACTGGGCATCATGCCAGGCTTTGGCGGTTCCGTACGTATGCCACGCATGCTGGGTGCCGATAGCGCCCTGGAGATCATCGCCGCCGGTAAAGATGTCGGGGCGGAACAGGCGCAGAAAATAGGCCTGGTGGACGGTGTGGTTAAACCAGAAAAACTGATTGAAGGCTCCCTCGCCATTCTCCATCAGGCCATTAATGGCGACCTCGACTGGAAAGCCAAACGTCAGCCGAAGCTGGAACCGTTGAAACTCAGCAAAATTGAAGCCGCCATGAGCTTCACCATCGCCAAAGGGATGGTGATGCAGACGGCAGGCAAACACTACCCCGCGCCCATTACCGCCGTTAAAACGATTGAAGCCGCGGCCCACTTTGGCCGTGATGAAGCGCTGAAACTTGAAAACCAAAGCTTTGTTCCGCTGGCGCACACTAATGAAGCTCGCGCACTGGTGGGCATCTTCCTGAACGATCAATTCGTGAAAGGTAAGGCGAAACAGCTGACCAAAAATGTTGAGACGCCAAAACAGGCGGCGGTACTCGGTGCAGGCATTATGGGCGGCGGCATCGCTTATCAGTCGGCCTGGAAAGGCGTGCCTGTGGTGATGAAAGACATCAACGAGAAATCCCTGACGCTGGGCATGACCGAAGCGGCCAAGCTGCTGAATAAACAGCTGGAACGCGGCAAAATTGACGGTCTGAAACTCTCAGGGGTGATCTCGACAATCCACCCGACCCTGGACTATAGCGGTTTCGACCGTGTGGATGTGGTCGTTGAAGCGGTCGTTGAGAACCCGAAAGTCAAAAAAGCGGTGCTGGCGGAAACCGAAGAGAAGGTTCGTCCTGATACCGTACTGGCCTCAAACACCTCCACCATCCCGATTAGCGAACTGGCAGGCGTTCTGAAGCGCCCGGAAAACTTCTGCGGTATGCACTTCTTTAACCCGGTGCACCGTATGCCACTTGTCGAAGTGATCCGTGGGGAAAAAACCTCTGACGAAACGATCGCCAAAGTCGTGGCATGGGCCAGCAAAATGGGCAAAACCCCGATCGTGGTCAACGATTGTCCGGGCTTCTTCGTCAACCGCGTGCTGTTCCCGTACTTCGCCGGTTTCAGCCAGCTCCTGCGCGACGGTGCGGATTTCCGCAAAGTCGACAAAGTGATGGAAAAACAGTTCGGCTGGCCGATGGGTCCGGCGTATCTGCTGGATGTGGTCGGCATTGACACCGCACACCACGCCCAGGCGGTGATGGCGGCAGGCTTCCCGCAGCGCATGCAGAAAGATTACCGCGACGCGATTGACGCCCTGTTTGACGCCAGCCGCTTTGGTCAGAAAAACGGCCTGGGCTTCTGGCGCTATAAAGAAGACAGCAAAGGTAAACCGAAGAAAGAAGAAGACGCGGCGGTGGATGGCCTGCTGGCCGACGTCAGCCAGCCGAAACGTGACTTCACCGACGATGAAATCATCGCCCGAATGATGATTCCAATGATCAACGAAGTGGTGCGTTGCCTGGAAGAAGGCATTATCGCCAGCCCGGCAGAAGCCGATATGGCGCTGGTGTACGGCCTCGGCTTCCCTCCGTTCCACGGCGGCGCGTTCCGCTGGCTGGATACGCTCGGCAGCGCCCGTTATCTCGATATGGCTCAGCAGTACCAGCACCTCGGCCCGCTGTATGACGTGCCGGAAGGTCTGCGTAACAAAGCGCGCCATAACGAACCCTATTACCCAGCAGTTGAGCCATCCCGTCCGGTTGGCGAGCTGAAAACGGCTTAAGGAGTCACAATGGAAAAGGTTGTCATTGTTGATGCGATTCGCACCCCGATGGGCCGTTCAAAAGGCGGTGCATTCCGTAATGTGCGCGCGGAAGACCTCTCCGCGCACCTGATGCGTAGCCTGCTGGCGCGTAACCCGGCACTGGATCCCGCTGCGCTCGACGATATTTACTGGGGCTGTGTACAACAAACCCTCGAACAGGGCTTTAACATCGCCCGTAACGCTTCGCTGCTGGCGGAGATCCCGCATTCAGTTCCGGCGGTGACCGTTAACCGTCTGTGTGGTTCGTCAATGCAGGCGCTGCACGACGCGGCACGCATGATCATGACCGGTGATGCGCAGGCCTGTCTGGTCGGCGGCGTGGAGCACATGGGCCACGTGCCGATGAGCCACGGGGTTGATTTCCACCCGGGTATGAGCCGTAACGTGGCGAAAGCGGCGGGAATGATGGGCCTGACCGCTGAGATGCTTTCCCGCCTCCACGGCATCAGCCGCGAAATGCAGGATACCTTTGCCGCGCGCTCCCACGCACGCGCCTGGGCCGCAACGCAGTCCGGCGCATTTAAGCATGAGATCATCCCAACCGGTGGTCACGATGCTGACGGCGTTTTGAAGCAGTTCAGCTACGATGAAGTGATTCGCCCGGAAACCACTGTAGAAACCCTTTCTACGCTGCGCCCGGCGTTTGACCCGGTCACCGGTACGGTAACGGCAGGCACCTCGTCTGCCCTATCTGACGGGGCCGCCGCGATGCTGGTGATGAGTGAAAGCCGTGCCCGCGAGTTAGGCCTGATGCCTCGTGCCCGGGTGCGTTCGATGGCGGTGGTGGGTTGCGAACCGTCCATTATGGGTTACGGTCCGGTGCCGGCCTCGAAGCTGGCGCTGAAAAAAGCAGGCTTAACCACCAGTGATATCGATCTGTTTGAGATGAACGAAGCCTTTGCCGCGCAGATCCTGCCGTGCATCAAAGATCTGGGCCTGATGGATCAGATAGACGACAAGATTAACCTCAATGGCGGCGCGATCGCCCTCGGTCACCCGCTGGGTTGTTCCGGGGCACGCATCAGCACCACGCTGATTAACCTGATGGAACGCAAAGACGCTCAGTTTGGTCTGGCGACGATGTGTATCGGGCTGGGTCAGGGTATCGCGACGGTATTTGAGCGAGTGTAAATCTTCGAGGGGTTCTTACAGCCAGTGTCGCCAGAACACGGCGGCACGCGAGCGGCGCCCGATGCGCTTACGGAAGTAAGGGATTCGGGTGAGCACGCGCAGCCATCGCAGTTATGGCGCCAGTGGCGAAGAGATAAAGTTTAGTTGCCGTTCTTCCCGCCTGTCAGGGGCGGGTTTTTTATTTAAATGAACGCGAACGCATCGCCGAAGAGACGGTCTTCACGCGCGTCACGTTCGTTGCAGAACAGGTCACGGGCAATTTTCGCCATCTCAAAACGGCCAGCAATATAGATATCATGTCCCGCCAGCGTGCCGTGATCCTGCAGCACCGCTGTCAGCACCGTACCGCTGCGCCCACGCCAGCCCTCTTCAGGCTGCTCCACCACCGGCTCAATGCGCAGGTGTGGATGATTGACGCTTAATGCTTCCAGTTCAGACAGGTCGTAGAGATGTTTCTCTTCGCGGCCGCCCCAGTAGATGGTGATATCGCGATCCGGGTTACGCGCCAGGGCCGTCAGCAGGATAGAGCGCACGTAAGAGAAACCCGTTCCCCCCGCAATCAGGATCAGCGGACGGTCTTCATCTTCACGCAGCCAGGCATCACCGTGAGGAATATCCACCACGATTTCACGTTCTTTCAGAATGCGATCCATGACGGCCATCGCATACAGGTTAAGCTCAGACGCACCAATATGAAGCTCAATAAATTCCTGCTCTGCTGGCGTAGAAGCCATAGAGAAGGGACGCTTATCACGCTCATCCATCACGACCATCAAGTACTGACCGGCGCGGAAAGAGAATGCCGCTTCAGGTACTAAACGGACGCGATATACGGTGTCGGTGATAGCATCTACCGAGGTCACTTTACAGCTTAAGGTTGTCATTCGCTCTCTCTGTCGTGAAGTCTATAGGGCTTAACGGCCTGTTTCAGGTTTACCGTTATTCATTATGGCCAGTTCATCCCAGATCGCGTCAATGCGCGCGGTCACGGCAGGATCTTTTTTGATCGGTCGACCCCATTCACGCTCGGTTTCGCCGGGCCATTTGTTTGTGGCATCCAGTCCCATTTTTGAGCCAAGGCCGGAGACCGGCGAGGCAAAATCCAGATAATCTATCGGCGTGTTTTCGACTAACACCGTATCGCGCGCCGGATCCATTCGGGTAGTAATGGCCCAGATAACGTCATTCCAGTCGCGGGCGTTAACATCATCATCGCAGACAATAACAAATTTGGTATACATAAACTGGCGCAGGAAAGACCATACGCCCATCATCACGCGTTTAGCGTGACCAGGATATTGCTTCTTCATCGTCACCACCGCCAGGCGATACGAACACCCTTCCGGCGGCAGGTAAAAATCAACAATTTCCGGGAACTGCTTTTGCAGGATCGGCACAAACACTTCGTTCAGTGCCACTCCCAGTACCGCCGGTTCATCCGGTGGACGTCCGGTATAGGTGGAGTGGTAAATCGCATCTTCACGCTGGGTGATGTGCGTGACGGTAAACACCGGGAAGTTATCAACTTCGTTGTAATAGCCGGTGTGGTCACCGTATGGCCCTTCCGGTGCCATTTCGCCCTGCTCAAGGTAACCTTCCAGAACGATCTCCGCGCTGGCAGGAACTTCAAGGTCATTAGAAATACACTTCACGACTTCGGTTTTGGTTCCGCGCAGCAGGCCTGCAAAGGCATATTCGGACAGCGTATCCGGCACTGGCGTTACCGCCCCCAGAATCGTGGCCGGATCGGCGCCTAACGCAACGGAAACCGGGAAACGCTCTCCCGGGTGTTCAGCACACCACTCCTGGAAATCCAGGGCGCCGCCACGATGTGACAACCAGCGCATGATGAGCTTATTCTTGCCAATCAGCTGCTGGCGGTAAATACCCAGATTTTGTCGCTCTTTGTGCGGACCACGCGTGACGGTGAGCCCCCAGGTGATAAGCGGCGCAGCATCTTCAGGCCAGCATTGCATGACAGGAATTTTTGTCAGATCCACCGCATCGCCTTCCAGCACTTTCTGCTGACACGGTGCGCCGCGCAGACGTTTGGTTGGCATGTTAAGCACCTGCTTAAACTGCGGCAGTTTATCGAACAGATCGCGGAAACCTTTCGGTGGCTCTGGCTCTTTCAGAAACGCCAGCAGTTTACCCACTTCGCGCAGCGCCGTGACGTCCTCCTGTCCCATCCCCAACGCCACACGGCGCGGTGTACCAAACAGGTTGCACAGCACCGGCATCGAATACCCTTTTGGGTTTTCAAACAGTAAAGCGGGGCCACCGGCACGCAGGGTGCGGTCAGCAATTTCTGTCATTTCCAGATAAGGATCAACAGGAAGTGTAATGCGTTTGAGTTCGCCCTGCTTTTCCAGCAGCGTCAGGAAGTCGCGGAGATCGTGGTATTTCATGCAGTTAGTCATGGCCTCTCTGTAAGCGCTTCATTATACGGCGTAAGCCTGCTTGATGCTGTAATTTTGTTAAATTAGCGTGAACTTATGCATTCTGTTCCCTTTTCCCCCATTATAATCAACTTAGCGATCCCGCCAGGGTTTTGATATGCTTGCGCCCCGAACTAAGGGAAAGAGTGATTATGCAGGCCTGGTATTTACTGTATTGCAAACGCGGGCAACTTCAGCGCGCGCAGGAACATCTTGAACGTCAGTCTGTAAATTGCCTGACACCCGTGATCACGCTTGAAAAAATGCAGCGCGGGAAGCGCACGACCGTTAGTGAGCCATTATTCCCGAACTATCTGTTCGTTGAGTTCGACCCGGAAGTGATTCACACCACGACCATCAGCGCCACACGCGGTGTCAGCCACTTTGTGCGTTTTGGCGCTCACCCGGCCACGGTCCCGTCAACGGTGATTCATCAGCTTTCGGTGTACCAGCAACCTGAAGGCATCACCGATCCGGAAACCCCCTACGCAGGCGACAGCGTCGTCATCACTGAAGGGGCTTTCGAGGGCTTACAGGCGATTTTCGCCGAGCCTGACGGTGAAGCACGCTCCATGCTGTTGCTCAACCTGCTGAATAAGCAGGTATTGCAGAGCGTGAAAAACACCGACTTCCGCAAAGTTTAAACGTCTATCCCGAACAGGCGACGCACGTTGTCATCCGTCTGTGCGCACAGCCAGTGCGGGTCTTCTCCGCGCCAGCGCGCTACGCTCTCAAGAATATGCCCCAGATAGGCCGGTTCGTTACGTCGAGAAGCCGGTTTGGGTTGCATATCTCGCGGCAGCAGATAAGGTGCGTCGGTTTCAACAAGCAAGCGGTCCGCCGGGATCACCGGCAACAGCTCGCGAAGCTCAAGCCCGCGACGTTCATCGCAAACCCAGCCGGTAATGCCCAGATATAACCCGCGTTCCAGACAATCCAGCGCCTCCTGCCGTGAACCGGTAAAGCAGTGCAGTACCGCCCCGGGCAGTTTATCGAGCCAGGGTTCCAGTAAGGCGAGGAAGCGCTCATGCGCGTCACGGCAGTGCATAAACACAGGCATTCCAAGCTCTGCTGCCAGGGCGAGCTGGGCGGTGAAGGCATTTTCCTGTTCGGCTGGCGTGGAAAAGTTACGGTTGAAATCGAGACCACATTCGCCAATGGCCACGACTTCAGTGGTTTTCGCCAGCCTGTGTATGATTTCAGCGCTCTGCGGCGTCCACTGGCTGCTGTCATGAGGATGCACGCCAGCGGTTGACCAGCAGCGATCATAGCGCTGAGCAAGCTGCTGCGCCTGCTCGCTTTCTTGCAGGTTGGTTCCCGTCAGGAGCAGCCCTTTCACCCCGGCGGCAAAAGCACGCGCGACGACCTCATCGCAGTCTTTCGCAAACTGCGAGCTGGTCAGATTGAGTCCGATATCAAACATGCGATTCCCCATAGCACAACCGCCCTGACGGGCGGCTGGTTTTACTCTTCAGTGGTCTTTTCCGACGTATCGTCTTCGTCATCCGACCGACGCCCTTTTCCCACGTAGAAACGCGAGAAGAATACGCCAACTTCAAACAGACAATACATCGGTATTGCCAGCAGCGTTTGTGAGAAGACGTCAGGTGGTGTGAGCAGCATGCCAACCACAAACGCGCCGACCAGGATATACGGGCGCTTCTTACGCAGGTCATCAGGGGTCGTCACTCCTACCCAGCAAAGCAGCACAATGGCTACCGGCACTTCGAATGCCACGCCGAACGCCATAAACAGCGCCATCACAAAGCTGAGGTAGCTGGCGATATCCGTCGACACCTGAACCCCTTCCGGCGCGGTATGCGTCAGGAAGCCAAAGGCCAGCGGGAAGACAACAAAGTAGGCGAACGCCATGCCGATATAGAACAGCAGCGAGCTGGATACCAGCAGCGGGATCACCAGCTTGCGTTCATGCTTGTACAGCGCTGGCGCCACAAACGCCCACACCTGATATAGAATGACCGGCGCAGAGGCAATCAGCGATACCCAGAAGGTGAGCTTAATAGGGGTAAAGAACGGTGATGCAACGTCGGTTGCGATCATCGTTGCCCCCAGCGGCATCTGCTTGATCAGCGGCGCAGAGACAACCTGGTAGATATCATTGGCGAAATAGACCAGGCATAAGAAAATGAGGAAAACCGCGATAATGCAGTTTAACAGGCGCTTACGCAGCTCTATGAGGTGCGTAATCAGCGGTTGGGTATCATCTACTGCCATGTTTACGCTTTATCACTCGACGAGGGGGATGATTCGGAAACAGGCGCGGCGGGCTTAACGTCAGCCGCTTTTACCACCGGTGCTTCCGGCTGCGTCTGTTTTTTCGGTTCAGATTCCTGCGGCGTTTGTTCAGGCGCGGTAGCCTGATGCTCCGCGCTGGCAGGCGTAACGCCCTCGCGCTGCGCTTCGCTGTCCTTCACCACCGGGTTGTGGATGGTGTTGGCTTCATCGCTCGCCTTTTCAGGATCGTTGACGCTGTAGGAGCGCTTCATGGATTCTGCCGCTTCACGCAGTTCATCCATTGAGGCTTTCAGTTCAGGCGTCAGGTTATCCATGCTCGCCTTTTCCACCTTTTTCAGGCTTTCCTGAAACTCCTGCAGCTTAAGTTCCTGCGCCAGCTCATTTTGTACGGTCGAAGCCAGCGATCTCAGCGCGCGTACCCAGCCCACAACGGTTTTCACCGCCACCGGCAGACGCTGGGGTCCTAACACTATCAGGCCAATCACAAAGACCAGCAGCAGCTCACTAAAACCAATGTCGAACACGAATTACACCTGCTCTTTATCGTGGCGTTTAGCGTCTTCTTTTTTCGCCTCTTCCTGCTTGTCGGAGATGGATTTAGCAGTAAAGTCAGCATCCTGGCTGGTTTTATCCTGCTTGCTCTCATCATCGCTCATCGCTTTCTTGAAGCCTTTGATAGACGCGCCCAGATCGGAGCCGATAGAACCGAGCTTTTTCGTGCCAAACAGCAGCACGACGATGACGGCAATGATCAACAATTGCCAGATACTGATACCACCCATACATGTACCTCAGGGATAGATGATTAATGAGTCAGGTCGCATTATACGTAGGCGACCCGTCGATAGCGACGCAAAATCAGCGCGTTTTTCTCCAGCCGGCGAGCCAGACCACAACACCGCCAGCCATCAGCCAGGCGGGCATCATCTGCCAGTCAGGGCGAGTGATCAGCAACAGCGTACCACTCAGCAGCAGCGTTGCTCCAATGCCAAAGAGATAGCGCGACTGCCCCTGTCGAACACGGCTGGACTGAAGCTCGCGGGCGATTTTATCCATGCTGTGCTGAAGGTTCTTGCTCTGACGCAAACTGTCGTAAATCAGTTCAGGAATATCAGGCATTTTTTCTATCCAGAACGGGCCTTTCTCTTTAATAGAGCGCACCAGCGCCGGAATGCCCACCTGATCCTTAATCCAGGATTCAAGGAAAGGTTTCGCAGTCTTCCATAAGTCTAACTGAGGATAGAGCTGTCGACCTACACCTTCAACGTAAAGTAATGTTTTCTGAAGTAAAACTAACTGTGGCTGCACTTCCATGTTGAAGCGGCGTGCCGTGTTAAACAGGTTCAGCAATACGTGTCCGAAGGAAATTTCTGCCAGCGGCTTTTCAAAAATCGGCTCGCAGACGGTACGGATAGCAAACTCAAATTCTTCGACGTTGGTGTCCGGCGGAACCCAGCCAGAATCAACGTGCAGCTCGGCCACCTTGCGGTAATCACGGTTAAAGAAGGCAATAAAGTTCTCAGCGAGATAGCGCTTATCTTCTTTGTTCAGCGAGCCCACAATACCGCAGTCAATACCGATATATTTCGGGTCTTCCGGGTGCTCATAACTGACGAAGATATTCCCCGGGTGCATGTCCGCGTGGAAAAAGCTGTCGCGGAATACCTGGGTAAAGAAGACCTGTACACCACGCTCGGCCAGCAGCTTCATGTTGGTTCCCTGCTTTTCCAGGGCTGCCACATCCGAGACCGGAATACCGTAAATCCGCTCCATTACCATCATGTTCTGGCTGCAGTAGTCCGAATACACTTCCGGCACATAGAGCATCGGGCTGTTTTCAAAGTTCCGGCGCAGCTGGATGGCATTTGCCGATTCACGCAGCAGGTTTAATTCATCAATCAGCGTTTTTTCATACTCCCGTACAACTTCCATTGGGCGCAGACGGCGTCCGTCGGGGAGCAGGCGCGGAACCCAGCGTGCAAGCCGATAGATAAGCTTCATGTCCGCTCGGATTACCGGCAGGATGTCCGGGCGGATCACTTTGATAACCACCTCTTTGCCGTTCTCTTTCAGACGTGCTGTATGCACCTGGGCGATAGAGGCTGAAGCAAGAGGTTCTATTTCGAAATCGTCAAACCAGGTCTCGACAGGAATATTGCCCATCGCCTCTTCGATCTGTTTTTTCGCTCTCACACCGTCAAACGGTGCAACGCGGTCCTGCAGCAGTGCCAGTTCATCGGCAATCTGCGGCGGGAAAAGATCGCGGCGAGTCGAGAGCATTTGCCCGAACTTAATCCATACCGGGCCCAGCTCCTGGAGCGCCAGGCGAAGACGTTCACCCAGCGGCTGATCTTTATGGCGATTAGGCATCCAGAACAACATCCGCCGCCAGATGCGAAGCAGCAGCGTGATACGCATTTTGGGGATAAGCTCGTCGAGCCCGTAACTCAAAAAGGTGTGGACGATAAAATAGAGGCGCCGAATTTCACCAGGCGTCATTTGCCCTCCAGTTTTTCCAGCCGTTTGGTTAAGGCATCCACCGCGCGTTCAACCGCTGCGGTCTCTTCCGCAAACCATGCAACTTCAAGCGCGCCAGGGGCCATACGCCACTCTTCAGTCAGCACTTCCGCCGCATAGCGTTGCTGCCGTTGCAGACTCTTGCGAAGAAAAGACGTACCGCCATGAATGGCTTTACCGATCCCTTCGGCAGCAATGTCGCCAATGAAAGGCGCAAGCAGCTCTGCCGGGTCAAACTCGGCCAGATCGCTGAGCGCAACGAAATTCTGTACGACCTGAATGTCGCCTTCCACTTCCAGCTCACCGCTGCGGATAAGCGCCGTAAGCTGCTGACGGTCACGTAATTTTGGCAGCACGCTCATGTGCGTAATCACGGAGCAGTCGGCTTCACCTTCCCACTCACCCAGAACGTCAAGCTGGCGTTCACTGAAAACCAGCACAAGCGGCGTCGAGAACTCTTTCAGAACAACACGCAGCACCTTGCCGTTAAGCCGCTGACGTGCGGCTTTTAGCGCCGGTGCGCGGTAAAGAAAGGCATTCAGGACATTCTCGATGCCTGCGGTGACTAAGGGTTTAAAGGGCACGGGAAACCTCCACTCAGAACTTATAACCGCGATGCAGCGCGACGACACCTGCCGTCATGTTGAAATACTCAACGTTCTCGAATTCCGCATCCTGCATCATGGCCTTTAAGGTGTCCTGATCCGGGTGCATACGGATAGATTCCGCCAGGTACCGGTAGCTTTCCGCGTCGTTTGCCACCAGCTCACCAATGCGCGGCAGCACATGGAATGAGTAAGCGTCGTAAGCTTTGCTTAACGGCTCAAGAATCGGTTTGGAGAATTCGAGCACCAGCAGGCGTCCACCCGGCTTTAGCACGCGGTACATGGAGCGCAGCGCTTTTTCTTTATCGGTGACGTTACGCAGGCCGAAGGAGATAGTGATGCAGTCAAAGGTATTATCCGGGAAAGGCAGCGCTTCGGCGTTCGCCTGCACATACTCGACATTACCTACCACGCCGATGTTACGCAGCTTCTCACGTCCCATTTTGAGCATTGAGTCGTTAATATCTGCCAGAACAACGTGACCGGTTTCGCCCACCAGACGGGAGAATTTTGCTGTCAAATCGCCTGTACCGCCGGCTAAATCCAGTACCGTTTGTCCACGACGCACACCGCTACAGTCGATGGTGAAGCGCTTCCACAAGCGATGAATGCCGAACGACATCAAGTCATTCATCACATCGTACTTCGCCGCCACGGAATGAAATACGTGGGCCACCATATCAGCTTTCTGCGCTTTGGCGACAGTCTGAAAGCCAAAGTGCGTCGTGTCTTGTGAATCGTCAACCATCTCAGAGCCTGCTTATCAGTAAAATGTTCGTGAAGTGTAACAGATTGGGCGCGTTTGCCCTACGTTTCAACCTTCGCGAAAGAAACGTGCCGGACGCTCGTCTGACGTTAAATCTGTCGCTAACGTATTGTCTTCACTGCTTGTCTTTTGTTCGCCAGCGCCTTCGCGCAGGCGAAACTCTTCATCCTGGGCGGTGGCCTGCTCAACTAATTCCGGATTAATCTCGCGCTTCACCTCCACACCCAGGGAACGAAACGCTTCGGCCTGCGCCAGTAAGTTGCCACGCCCGGAAGAGAGTTTTTTCATCGCCTGGCGATAGTTATCCTGGGCGCGGTCAAGGCTTTGCCCAACCGAGGACATATCATCCACAAAGAGGCGCATTTTGTCGTAAAGCTTGCTGGCGCGATCGGCAATCTGCTGCGCATTGCGGCTCTGATGTTCATAGCGCCACAGGTTGGCAATGGTGCGCAATGCCACCAGCAGCGTGGTGGGGCTCACCAGCATAATGTTATTTTTTAGGGCTTCGGTAATCAGTTCAGGCTGTCTGTCGAGCGCCAGCAAGAACGCGGGTTCAACCGGAATAAACATCAGGACGTAATCCAGCGAGCGCAGGCCGGGTAACTGCTGGTAGTCTTTTCTGCCCAGCAGACGAATGTGGTTACGCACGGAGGCGATGTGCTCCTGCAACGCCGACTCGCGAGTGTAGTCATCTTCCGCATTGAAATAGCGCTCATAAGCCACCAGCGTCATTTTGGCGTCTATCACCACATCTTTGCCCTGCGGCAGCCGCACAATCACATCAGGCTGCATACGCGAGCGGGCATCGTTCTCGATACTCACCTGCGTTTCGTATTCATACCCTTCCCGCAGGCCAGAGGCCTCCAGCACGCGGGTCAGCACCACTTCTCCCCAGTTGCCCTGGGTTTTGTTATCGCCCTTCAGCGCACGGGTCAGGTTGACCGCTTCCTGCGCCATTTGCGCATTCAGCTGCTGAAGATTACGAATTTCATGCGCCAGCGTGTGCCGCTCGCGAGCCTCCTGCCCAAAGCTGTCCTGTACCTGACGACGAAAGCCGTCCAGCTGTTCACGCAGGGGCGTTAGCAGGCTATTCAGGCTTTGGCGGTTTTGTTCGTCTACGCGGCGGTTGCTGTGTTCAAAAATGCGGTTCGCGAGGTTCTCGAACTGCTCGCTGAGGCGTTGCTCGCTGTTCATCATCTGGCGGATTTTATCTTCCGCATGCAGCTGGGTGGATTCGAGGCGGGTAGTCACTTCGCGGAGATCGGCCTCCAGCGAGGTGTTGATATCGCGAAGATTGCGCAGCTCGTTGTTGAGCAGTTCACATTCGTCACGCCAGTGTTCGCTCAGCGCAACCTGCTGTTTTGCCGCGCTTAAATCGGCGACTATCTCTTCGCGCTCGGCCAGCTGATCGGCCTTTTGTTGCGCGTGCTGGTAGCTGGAAATCAGCCAGCCTGCCCCCACGCCCACCAGCGCAATCACTGCATAAATCAGGATTGAGATATCCACAATGCCCCCTGCATCAACGTATTACCTGCACAAAATAGAATTGTGCTGTATAAACGTCCAGTTTGAAAGGATTTTCCTGCGAGGCGCTACGCAAAAAAAAGGCCGAACGGGTCGGCCTTTTTTCGTATAAGAAGGGATTAGATCAGGCGACGCGCTGCTTCAACCACGATTTTCACCGCATGACTTTCGGTCTGCTTCATGGTTTCCGCGTTCGGGATCTCCTGCTGGGTACGGTTGACGATAACGCCCGCCACCATACCGGCACGCAGACCCTGGCTTGCGCACATGGTCAGCAAGGTTGCAGATTCCATTTCGTAGTTCATTACGCCCATAGACTGCCACTCTTCCATAGAACCTTTGAAACGGCTTACCACGCGGCCGGAGAAGGTGTCATAACGCTCCTGGCCTGGGTAGAAGGTATCAGAAGAGGCGGTCACGCCTACGTGGGTGGTTGCGCCAACGGATTTCGCGGCTTCAACCAGTGCAGTGGTGCATTCGAAATCCGCCACCGCCGGGAATTCCATAGGGGCAAAGTGCAGACTCGCGCCGTCCAGACGCACGGAAGCGGTTGTCACCAGCACGTCGCCAACGTTGATATGCGGCTGAATGGCACCGGTAGTCCCGATACGCAGGAAAGTACGAATGCCCAGCTGCGCCAGCTCTTCAACAGCAATTGAGGTGGACGGGCCACCGATACCGGTAGAACAGACGATCACCGCTTTGCCATCCAGCTCAGCGCGCCAGGTGGTGAATTCACGATGGGCAGCAAGCTTAACCGGCTTATCCATCAGCGCGGCGATCTTTTCCACACGCTCAGGATCGCCCGGGACGATAGCCAGCGTAGCCCCTTGTAAATCGTTTTTAGTGAGGCCGAGATGAAAAACATCAGACTTAGACATAGGTGACTCCTCTGTGGGTCGGTTAGTCAGAAGAAGTAAAAAGGTACTTTACAGAAGCAGTAAGCAGAATTACGTGACACATCTCACCATGAATGAAAATGATTGCAGTAAATTTCCATGAAATAGTGATTCACATCACATTAACAAGTTATATCGTCAGGTGCTGCACAAAAGATAGACCGTTTAAGGCACTGTGAATTGTTAACCTGGTGACTATATTTACCTTTGCGCTAACTCATTGGTACGGAGAATGCCATGACTGAAAAAACCGGTTTTGCACCTGCAGCGGCCCCTCATACATCAACCATCGTCTCAACACCTGAAGAGGCCATTACGGCAGGTGAGACCTCCATCCCCTCGCAGGGGGAGAATATGCCTGCTTACCACGCGCGGCCAAAATCGGCCGACGGCCCGCTGCCCATCGTGATTGTGGTTCAGGAAATTTTCGGCGTTCACGAACATATTCGCGACCTTTGCCGCCGTCTGGCGCTGGAAGGTTATCTGGCCGTTGCGCCAGAGCTCTATTTCCGTCAGGGCGATCCGAACGACTACAGTGATATACCGACACTGTTCAGCAACCTGGTCAGCAAAGTGCCGGATGCACAGGTACTGGCCGATCTGGACCACGTGGCCAGCTGGGCTGCGCGCAATGGCGGCGACGCACATCGTCTGATGGTGACGGGTTTCTGCTGGGGAGGACGTATCAGCTGGCTGTATGCCGCACATAATCCGCAGCTTAAAGCCGCCGTTGCCTGGTACGGCAAACTGGTGGGGGAGAAAACGCTGAACTCGCCGAAGCATCCCGTTGATATCGCCACCGAGTTAAATGCCCCAGTCTTAGGGCTTTATGGCGGCCAGGACACCGGGATCCCGCTTGATACGGTAGAGACCATGCGCCATGCGCTCCGCGCAGCCAATGCAAAAGCTGAAATCATCGTTTACCCGGATGCCGGCCACGCCTTTAATGCCGACTATCGTCCGAGCTATCACGCGGAATCAGCTAAAGATGGCTGGCAGCGGATGCTGGCATGGTTCAGCCAGTACGGCGGGAAAAAAGCGTAAAACAAAAGCCCGGTCGCGGCTACGCCTTGCCGGGCTTCGGATTTATCAGGCCTGACGCAAATTCTGCGCCGCCCTGACCATGTTCGCGAGTGCCGCACGGGTCTCCGGCCAGCCGCGGGTTTTCAGTCCGCAGTCCGGGTTGACCCACAGGCGCTCAGCCGGGATCCGCTGGGCGGCTTTTTTCAGCAGGCTCTCAATCCACTCCACGCTCGGTACGTTCGGGGAGTGGATGTCGTAGACACCCGGCCCAATTTCGTTTGGATACTCGAACGCTTCGAAGGACTCCAGCAGTTCCATGTCTGAACGCGACGTTTCGATGGTGATCACGTCGGCATCCAGCGCGGCAATCGAATCCATAATGTCGTTAAATTCGCAGTAACACATGTGGGTGTGGATCTGCGTGTCGTCTTTCGCGACCGCGGCGTTGAGGCGGAAAGCCTCCACACCCCACTTCAGATAAGCATCCCAGTCACTGCGACGCAGCGGCAAACCTTCGCGTAGCGCCGGTTCATCAATCTGGATGATGCCAATACCCGCCGCTTCCAGATCGGCCACTTCATCACGCAGCGCGAGCGCAATCTGTTTGGCGATGGTTTCACGGGTCACATCTTCACGCGGGAAGGACCAGCAGAGGATCGTCACCGGGCCGGTCAGCATCCCTTTCACCGGTTTGTCGGTCAGGGACTGGGCGAATTTTGCCCACTCTACGGTGATTGCTTGCGGGCGGCTGACGTCACCAATCACCACCGGTGGCTTCACACAGCGGGAACCATAGCTCTGCACCCAACCGTTCTGCGTAAAGACGAAACCGTCCAGATGTTCGCCGAAGTATTCCACCATGTCGTTACGCTCGGCTTCACCGTGCACCAGCACGTCCAGACCTAAACGTTCCTGCTCAACAATCGCCTGTCTGATGTGCTCAGCGATGCCGGTGCGGTAGTGATTCGCATCAAGGTTGCCTTTTTTGAAATCCAGACGCAGGCCGCGGATCTCCGTCGTCTGCGGGAAGGAGCCGATGGTGGTGGTTGGCCACGCTGGCAGGTTGAAACGGGCACGCTGGGCTTCGGCACGCACTTCATAGGGGCTCTGACGCTGGCTGTCCTGCGCGGTAATGGTCGCCAGACGTTTTTCGACCGCCGGGTTGTGGACGCGCGCCGAATGACGACGCGCCTGAATGGGGGCGCTCCAGTCGGTAATGGCCGTGGTGTCACCGCTATTTAACGCATCACGCAGCAGCGCCAGCTCTTCACATTTTTGCAGCGCAAAGGCAAACCAGCTCTTCACCTCGGGATCCAGACGGGTTTCCACACTCAAATCGATTGGGCTGTGCAGCAGAGAGCAGGAGGAGGCCACCCACAGCTCACGTTTGCCGACGAGATCTTTAATCTGTGCATATTTCTCGCTCAGATCGGCGCGCCAGACGTTACGGCCATTCACCAGTCCGGCCGAGAGCAGCCACTCTTCGGGCAGACGTTTGTGCAGTTCGGCCACGTCATCTTTGCCGTGGACCAGGTCAACATGAAGACCCTGAACCGGCAGCGCAGTAATGGTACTCAGGTTCGGCGTCACGCCTTCAAAATAGGTGGTCAGCAATAGCTTCACCTGACCAGTAAGGGCATCGTAAGCGGGTTTAAACGCTTTCAGCCACGCCTGCGGCAGCTCCAGCACCAGCGCAGGCTCATCGATTTGCACCCACTGAATTCCGCGTTTACCCAGTTCAATCAGCACCTGTTTGTAGACCGGCAGAATATCGTTCAGCAGGCTGAGACGGTCAAACTGCTCGCCTTTCACTTTACCCAGCCACAAATACGTTACCGGCCCCAGCAGTACCGGTTTCACCTGGTGGCCCAGCGCCAGCGCTTCATCGACTTCGTCGAGCAACTGGGTCCAGCTCAGTTTGAACTGCTGGCCTTTCACAAATTCCGGCACCATATAGTGATAGTTGGTGTTGAACCACTTGGTCATTTCCGCCGCTGCCGCAGGCTCTCCCGTTGGCGCACGACCACGGCCAATGCGGAACAGGGTGTCGATATCTACCGATCCATCTTTGTTCTGATGACGAGCCGGCACGTTGCCAAGCAGCAGGCTGGTGGTCAGAACATGGTCGTACCAGGCGAAATCGCCCACGGGCAGCAGGTCAATGCCCGCCTGCTTTTGCTGTTCCCAGTGGCGCGCACGCAGTTCGCGGCCCACTGCCAGCAATTCTTCACGGCCAGAGGTACCTGCCCAGTAACTTTCCTGCGCTTTTTTCAGCTCGCGGCGAAGGCCAACGCGAGGGAAACCGAGAGTGTGATTGCGAATTGTCATGGTGTGTCCCCTGTGAATTTTTCGTATTTAGCCATCCAGATGTTTACACATCCATAATTGGCAGTTACTGTATATTCCTCAAGCGCAAAATGTTCATGGCGAAGTGAAGGACTTTCATGATCGAGATTAAACACCTGAAAACGCTACAAGCGTTGCGAAATTGCGGTTCTCTCGCGGCGGCGGCAGCCACGCTGCACCAGACCCAGTCCGCCCTTTCTCACCAGTTCAGCGATCTGGAACAACGCCTCGGCTTTCGTCTTTTTGTGCGTAAGAGCCAGCCGCTACGCTTTACGCCTCAGGGCGAGATCCTGCTGCAGCTGGCTAATCAGGTGCTGCCGCAAATAGCCAGCGCGCTGCAGTCCTGTAACGAGCCGCAACAAACCAGACTGCGTATCGCCATTGAGTGTCACAGCTGTATTCAATGGCTGACACCCGCGCTTGAGAACTTCCGCCAGAGGTGGCCGCAGGTGGAGATGGATTTCAAATCCGGCGTGACGTTCGACCCGCAGCCGTCGCTCCAGCAGGGCGAACTGGATCTGGTGATGACCTCAGACATTCTGCCCCGCAGCGGCCTGCACTATTCGCCAATGTTTGATTATGAGGTACGTCTGGTGCTGGCTCCGGATCATCCGCTGGCCAGTAAAACGCGTATCACCCCGGAAGATTTAGCCAGTGAAACGCTGCTGATTTACCCGGTACAGCGCAGTCGGCTGGATATCTGGCGTCACTTCCTGCAGCCGGCCGGCATTAGCCCGCAGCTCAAAAGCGTGGATAACACCCTGCTGTTGATTCAGATGGTTGCCGCCAGAATGGGCATCGCGGCGCTGCCACACTGGGTTGTGGAGAGTTTTGAACGCCAGGGTCTGGTTGTCACTAAAACCCTGGGTGAGGGACTATGGAGCCGGCTGTACGCCGCCGTGCGCGATGGCGAGCAGCGTCAGCCGATTACGGAAGCGTTTATTCGCTCTGCGCGGAACCACGCGTGCGATCATCTTCCGTTTGTGCGGAGCGCGGAGCGACCCAACGGCGATGGACCCACAGCGAAGCCAGAATCACTGCTCCCCCAATAAGGAAGCTCGGCCAGTGAGGCTGCTGCTGCCAGATGGCAAGGTTCACCAGCAGCCCTGCAGGCACATGCACGTTGTTCATGATCCCCAGCGTACCGGCGTCTACCTGCGTAGCGCCGTAGTTCCACATGAAGTACCCCAGCCCCGATGCCACCACGCCCAGCCAGACCAGAACGCCCCACTGCAGGCTTGTCGTCGGGAGCTTTTGCGGGTTGCCGAGCATAAACCATGCCGCCACCGCGACGATAGCTGCCCCCATATAGAACCAGGCGAACGCGTTATGCTGTGGCATCGGACGGGTTTCCATCAGGCGCTTGTACCCGACCATACCGATGGCAAAGCTGAGGTTCGCCAGCTGCACGAACATCAGCCCGGTCCAGAAGTGGTCGCTCACTTTGTCGTAGCGAATAATCGCCGCCCCGATCACCGCCAGCGCCGCGCTCAACAGATATCCCCAGCGCAAACGACGTTTGCTGAGTAGATCGTAAATCAGCGTGATATAGAGCGGCGTAAGCACGGTGAAAAGCAGAAATTCAGAGACAGACAGGTAGACGTAAGCCCGGAAGCTGAACAGGTACATGATGCCGAGCTGCATCGCCCCCACCAGCATGTACAGCAAAATGGTCTTCAGCGATTGCCCGCGTGTACGCAGGAAGGGCAGGAATACCAGCGCCGCCAGCCCCACGCGCATCAGCACCGAGAAGTAGCTGTCGACGTGCCCGGCGAGGTACTCGCCAATCAGGCTAAAAGAGAAGGCCCACAGGATAGTGGTAATAATGAGTAGCGCCACAATGCTTGTCTCTCAGAAAGAAGGACAGGCATTGTAGCGAACTCTTTAGTTGACAACTGAGCAATAAACAATCAAATGAAGATTATTCAAGGAACAGTTTGCGCAGGTATTTTGGTACCGCGTTGTCAGCGTTAGACCCAATCACTTCCAGTTCCGGGTGCAGGTCTTTCAGACGCTGGTGTGCATTCTGCATAATGCAGCCTTTGCCCGCCATAGAGAGCATCTCGGCGTCGTTCATGCCATCACCGAAGGCGATACAGTCTTTCAGTTCGAAGCCAAGACGTTTCGCCACGGCTTCCAGCGCGTGCCCTTTGGAAACACCCCCGGCCATAACTTCCAGACAGGTCAGGGTCGAGAAACTCACGTTGACGCGGTCACCCCAACGCGCATTAATCGCCTGTTCCAGCGGTAACAACGCTTCGTGGCTTTCGCAGGTAAAGAACACCTTGCTGATCCCTTCCGGCTCCAGCAGGCCTGGCTCGTACAGGGAATAGTTAAATACCGCTTCCTTGAAGAAACGCATTTCATCCGGGCGATGGCGATTCATGAACCAGTCGTCATCGCGATAAACGTTAGTGATAATGTCCGGGTTGTTATGCACTACGCCGAACAGATCGGCGGCAATGTCGCGATCCAGGTTATGCGTAAAGATCAGGTTGCCATCGGTATCGTGCACGCGCGCACCGTTGGAGGTGATCATGTACGATTTGATCTCAAGATTATCGCGGATCTGCCCCACGTCCACGTGGTGGCGGCCGGTGGCAAACACGAAGTTCACTCCGCGGGCGGTCAGAAGCTTTAAGGTCTCTTTCGCGTAAGGCGACAGGGTATGGTCGGGCGAAAGCAGCGTGCCATCTAAATCAGATGCAACAACCTGGTACATAGGGATTTCAACCTCTGGTGGTAAAACAACAATCAATTATGCCTGTCGAAAAATTCAACAATGGCGTTGAGCGCGACTGAGCGCATAGCGTCCTTTTCAAAAAGGATCTCATGGTACGCGCCGTTGATGACCAGCGGTTTACCCCCTTCGCAAGGGTGACCGGCCGCAGCGCGGAGTTCACAAAAGCGGTCATGCATGCGGTTATCCACCACACGCTCTTCTTCAGCCTGAATCAGAAGTGTCGGCGTATCATCTTTACCAACACCAGCAAGCACCTGTTCACCGGCAAGGATCCCTTCCCGCACCCAGTGATATGTCGGGCCACCGACGCGCAGGCGCGGTTCATCGGCATAAAAACGCAGGTTACGGCGATAACGCTGCCGGCTATGGGTCAATACGTTGAGGGCAAACGGCAGCGCGCGCCAGCGCCCTGTCCCGATGGCATACCCTTCACGAATGCGCTGATGGCCCTCAGCCCAGTCGAGAATATGGCGCACCATCCAGTCCGGAAAACGCATGACGATGCCATACATCGGCGCGGTGAGCGCAATGGCATCACACTGGTGGTCATAGCGCTGTAAAAACAGCGTCGAAATCGCCCCACCCATGGAGTGCGCCAGAATATAGCGCTTACGCCACGGGCCCGGCTGAACTTCCTGCTGCCAGAAGGCGGCAAGATCGTCGACGTAATCGCTGAAGTTATCCACATGACCGCGATGCGTGTCCGACAATAAGCGGCCAGAAAGCCCCTGCCCGCGATGGTCGATAATCAACACATCGAAGCCCAGATGGAACAGGTCATAGGCCAGTTCAGCGTATTTGATGTAGCTCTCAATACGTCCCGGACAGACCACGATCACCCGATCGTTTTTCTCATCATGGAAACGCACAAAGCGTACCGGAACATCGCCAACACCCGTAAACTCATCTTCCTCACGCTGACGCCAGAAATCGGTCAGCGGCCCCATAGAGAAAGCAGCAAATGCGTTTTCTCGTGTTTCCCAGTCCTTTTTCTGCTGAAACATCGGGTTTCCACCCCCGTAAGCCAAGGAATATCGTTTTTTCGTCACCGGTCACAAAATGACGTAACAATAGCGTATTGTGGCATAAAAACAGACAATTCGGGAGTTTCAAATGACCTTCGAGTGGTGGTTCGCTTATCTGCTGACATCCATCATCCTTAGCCTTTCCCCAGGTTCAGGCGCCATTAACACCATGACCACCTCCATCAACCACGGCTATCGCGGTGCCGCGGCGTCCATTGCCGGTTTGCAGACCGGTCTGGGCATTCATATCGTGCTGGTGGGCATTGGTCTGGGTACGCTGTTCTCCCGCTCGGTACTGGCCTTTGACGTGCTGAAATGGGCCGGTGCCGCGTACCTGATTTGGCTTGGTATTCAGCAGTGGCGTGCGGCAGGCTCAATTGATCTTAATACGCTCGCCCAGACGCAAACACGCGGGCGCCTGTTTAAACGCGCGGTGTTTGTGAACCTGACCAACCCGAAAAGTATTGTTTTCCTCGCCGCGCTGTTCCCGCAGTTTATCGTCCCGCATCAGCCACAGGTCATGCAGTACGTGGTGCTGGGTGCGACCACCATTGTTGTCGATATCATCGTGATGATTGGTTACGCGACGCTGGCGCAGCGGATTGCGGTGTGGATTAAAGGGCCTAAGCAGATGAAGGCCCTGAACAAAGTCTTTGGTTCGCTGTTTATGCTGGTAGGCGCGCTGCTTGCGTCAGCGCGTCATGCTTAGCGAGAAATAATGAGATGAATGCCAAAGCCGGCGAACAACGCGCCGGCGAAGCCGTCAATCCACTTCGCAATACGCTGGTAACCGCGGCGCATCGCCGGTAAGGCAAACAGGCTGGCAACCACGGTAAACCACGCAAAAGTTTCCACCACGATCAGCAGGAAAATGCCCCAACGCGCACCCGCCCCCACGTTGTCACCCACAAACAGGGAGAACACGGAGCCGAAATAGATAATCGCTTTTGGGTTCGCCAGGTTGGTGAGCAGCCCTTTAATAAAACTCCGGCCGCCCGTTGCCAGCTCAACTTTCGGCTCTTCCGGCTTTTTCTCTTCTTTCTTCAACGCCCCACGCAGCATCTGGTAGCCCATCCAGCAAAGGTAAAGCCCCCCGCCAACCATGATGATGTTGTGCAACCAGGCCATCTTCGCCAGAATCAGGTTCAGACCAAGCAGCGCCACGGCCGCCCAGACCATAACGCCCATGGTGATACCCAGCACCCCCATCATCGCTTCTTTGCGGGAGCGGCTGACGGCGGTTTGCGACACGAAGAAAAAGTCAGGGCCCGGGCTCATGAGCGCAACGATGTGCACTAACGCCACGGTAAGAAATAGCATTAACATAATTAACTCGCAGGGAAATAATTAAGTGAGTCACCATCCTGACATTTTTTAGGCTGGCTGACTACTCCTCATCGTCACCGTCGACATGAGCGCGGATAAGCGCCATAAACTCTTTGCCAAAGCGCTCCAGCTTGCGCGTGCCAACACCGTTGACGCTGAGCATTTCGCTGGCGCTGAGCGGCGTCTGCTCTGCCATCTCGATAAGCGTCGCATCGTTGAAGACCACGTAGGGCGGAATGTTCTCTTCATCAGCAATGGCTTTACGCAGCTTGCGCAGTTTGGCAAACAGCTT
Source organism: Enterobacter cloacae complex sp. FDA-CDC-AR_0132 (assembly GCF_003010695.1). NCBI lineage: Bacteria > Pseudomonadati > Pseudomonadota > Gammaproteobacteria > Enterobacterales > Enterobacteriaceae > Enterobacter > Enterobacter cloacae complex sp. FDA-CDC-AR_0132. The sequence continues at coordinate 1,436,098 of NZ_CP027618.1, forward strand.
GCGGTCGTAATTGCCGCCGTACGATTTTTGCATCACCCGCGGCTTCAGGGCGACAACGCGCGGAACCGCGAGCTTCAGTTCGATATCCCCGCGCAGCACCGGACGTGCCGCTTCGGTAAGCTGAAGCGCGGAGTGTTGGGCAATGTTTTGCGTGGCAAAGCCCAGGTGAATCAGCTGACGGATGATGCTCACCCAGTGCTCGTGACTCTGGTCTTTGCCGATACCGTAGACGGGCAGTTTATCGTGTCCCATGTCGCGGATACGCTGGTTATTCGCCCCACGCAACACTTCCACCACGTAGCCCATGCCGAAGCGCTGGTTCACACGATAGATGGTCGAGAGCGCTTTGCGCGCATCCATCAGGCCATCGTATTGCTTTGGTGGGTCAAGACAGATATCGCAGTTGCCGCACGGCTCCTGACGCCCCTCGCCAAAGTAGTTGAGCAGCACCAGACGGCGGCAGGTTTGCGCTTCGGCAAACGCGCCCATCGCGTTGAGCTTGTGACGTTCGATATCCTGCAGTTGGCCCTGCGGTTTCTCTTCCAGACAACGGCGCAGCCACGCCATGTCGGCCGGATCGTAAAACAGCATGGCTTCTGCAGGCAGCCCATCACGCCCGGCGCGGCCAGTTTCCTGGTAGTACGATTCGATATTGCGCGGAATGTCGAAGTGTACGACGAAGCGCACGTTCGGCTTGTTGATCCCCATTCCGAACGCCACCGTCGCCACCACAATCTGCAGGTCATCGCGCTGGAATTTCTCCTGCACATCGGCGCGAACCGCGTTTTCCAGCCCGGCATGGTAGGCGGCGGCGCTAAAACCACGGTTCTGCAGGCGCGCGGCCGTGTCTTCCACCTTCGCGCGGCTGTTGCAGTAGATGATGCCGGACTTCCCGCGCTGCTCCTGCACGTAGCGCAGAAGCTGATCCAGCGGCTTGAATTTTTCCATCAGCATGTAGCGGATGTTCGGGCGGTCGAAGCTGCTGACCTGAATCAGCGGATCGTTCAGCCCCAGCAGCCGGACGATATCCTGACGCGTGGTGTCATCTGCCGTCGCGGTGAGTGCCATAAACGGCAGTTCGGGAAAACGCTGACGGAGCTGGCCGAGCGCCGCATATTCCGGGCGGAAATCATGTCCCCACTGGGAGATACAGTGGGCTTCATCCACCGCCAGCAGGACCGGATTCCAGTGCGACAGATGATCGAGGAAGTTATCCAGCATCAGACGTTCCGGCGCGATATACAGCAGGCGAACCTGCCCGGTACGGCAACCGGCCATGACCTCTTGCTGCTGCTCGCGGGTCTGGCTGGAGTTAAGACAGGCCGCCGCCACGCCGTTGGCAAGGAGCTGATCGACCTGATCTTTCATCAGGGAAATAAGAGGCGATACCACGACCGTCAGGCCGTTGAGCACCAGCGCGGGCACCTGATAGCAGAGGGATTTACCGCCGCCGGTAGGCATGACCACCAGACAATCGCGGCCTTCCAGCACGGTTTCAATGATGGTTTCCTGGCCAGGGCGGAACTGCTGGTAGCCAAAGGTTTCATGCAAAACCTGTTTAGCCAGCGATTCCTGATTCAATACTTCCGCCTGCGCCACGTTAACCCCATTTGCCAGAAATAAAACAGGCGCTATTTTCAGCGCCTGAGAGAGAAACTTCAACGTTTAACGAAAAAACATTCGAGCTGCCTAGAAAATATCGTTCAGCATCACGCCCACACCTACACGGGTCTGGTTGAAGTTGTAATCGATAAGCGACTCGCCGTAACCGCTGTAAACCTGAGTATAGAGGCGAACGTGCTTGCTCACCGGATAACTGAGGCCCAGTTCCGCGCCACCGTAACCGGTGTTCCAGTTGTACTGGCCTTTGGCGCTCAGCACCGCGTCACCCAACTGATAGCCGATTTTGAGCTGATAGTAACCCATATATTTGGTGATATCCGGGTTGTCGTCGGTATCGCCCACCACAAACCACGGCTTCACTTCCGCCATCCAGTTGCCGTTTTGCGCCATCAGTCGCGTATAGGCACGGTTCCAGCTGCGCGAGGTAGGGTCGGAGCGTCCGTTTGAATCGTGGTTAAAGCCCACCTCGATGTCACGCAGCGTCCAGCCCGCGAATTCATAATCGGTCGCAAAACCGAGGAACAGCTGCGGCTCATAGTTGGTTTCACGGAACGGTGAAGATTCGCCACTGTTGGAAAGCTGCCACCAGGATTTCTGCGTGTAAGAGGCGCCGAGCACCGAATTCGGTCCCAGAATGCCGCGCCAGAACGGGAACGCGAGACTTAACTGGAACTTCACTTCGTCTTTACGCGCATTATCGGACCAGTTATAGGAGCTTATCGCCTCTTTGTTGAGATCGCTGGTCTGCGTGTATATCACGTAGTTGGTGTCATACGGATACAGCGTGAACGGATTATCATGTTCCTGAAGAAGGTTCGCGATAATGCTGCCCTGCACGGCAGGTTGATCGTGAACTTCTTTAATCGTCGCTTCCTGGGCATATGCTGTGAGGGGCAGCGCAACCGCCGCCAGTAACCAGGCCAGATACGTCCGCATCGGTGGTGTTCTCCTGCAAAGAGTTAATTAGTTGAATTGTTATGTGGCGGATATTCTACATACTTCTGCGACAACTGCTGCATCCTCGTTTCTGAAAGTGGAATTCCTTATTGCTGAAGCATAAAATCAACATTTTATTAACAATAAGGATGTGATGTCTCATGTCAGCCATGCTTACCGCCGAAGAAGCGTTAAAACTCGTGGGCGAGATTTTTGTTTACCATATGCCGTTTAACCGTGCACTGGGTCTGGAACTCGAGCGCTACGAAAAAGCGTTTGCCCAGCTCAGCTTCAACAACCAGCCGATGATGGTAGGCAACTGGGCGCAGAGTATTTTGCACGGCGGGGTGATTGCCTCAGCGCTGGATGTGGCAGCGGGCCTGGTTTGTGTGGGCAGTACGCTGACGCGCCATGACACCATCAATGAAGACGAGTTGCGCCAGCGTTTGTCGCGTATGGGCACCATCGATTTACGCGTCGATTACCTGCGTCCCGGGCGCGGAAACCGTTTTACCGCCACCAGCAGCCTGCTGCGCGCCGGGAATAAGGTTGCCGTCGCCCGCGTTGAATTGCATAACGAAGAGCAGGTCTATATCGCCAGCGCAACTGCCACTTATATGGTGGGTTGAAACCCTAAAATCGGGTAAAATTAATTCACTTTTTTGTAACGGATTATCCCGATGGATGCTAAACAAACGCGGCAGGGCGTACTACTCGCCCTTGCCGCTTATTTTATTTGGGGTATCGCACCGGCGTACTTCAAGTTTATCGCTTACGTACCCGCTGACGAGATCCTCACACACCGTGTGATTTGGTCGTTTTTCTTTATGATCGCACTGATGAGCGTTAGCCGTCAGTGGTCTGGCGTCAAAACGCTGCTGAAAACGCCGAAAAAGGTGTTCCTGCTGGCCCTCTCAGCCGTGCTGATAGGCGGCAACTGGCTGCTCTTTATCTGGGCAGTCAATAACCATCACATGCTCGAAGCGAGCCTGGGCTATTTTATTAATCCCCTGGTCAACATTGTTCTGGGCATGATTTTCCTGGGCGAGCGTTTCCGTCGCATGCAGTGGCTGGCGGTCATCCTCGCTTTTTGCGGCGTGCTGGTCCAGCTGTGGACCTTCGGTTCGCTGCCCGTGATCGCTCTGGGCCTGGCGTTCAGCTTTGCGTTTTACGGGCTGGTCCGGAAGAAAATAGCCGTTGAAGCGCAGACCGGGATGCTGTTTGAAACCCTGTGGCTATTGCCGGTCGCTGCGATTTACCTGTTTGGTATTGCCGACAGCGCTACCAGCCATATGGGCAGTAACCCGTTGTCGTTGAATCTGATGCTGATGGCGGCCGGTGTGGTAACCACCATTCCTCTGCTGTGCTTCACCGGTGCCGCAACGCGCCTGCGTCTCTCCACGCTGGGCTTCTTTCAGTACATCGGTCCGACGCTGATGTTCCTGCTGGCAGTAGTGTTTTACGGCGAAGTACCGGGCGCAGATAAGATGGTGACGTTTGCCTTTATCTGGGTGGCGCTGGCGATTTTTGTTGCAGACGCCCTTTATACCCAGCGCAGAACGCGCAAAGGATTGTAAGCGGTGATGAGGCGGGCTGGCACAACGCCACCCGCCTGAAGTTTACAGCCAGTTACGGCGCTTGAAGTAGAGGTACGGCGCCAGCCCGGCGAGGATCATAAAGATAATCGCGCCAGGGTAGCCAAAGCTCCACTTAAGCTCCGGCATAAACTCAAAGTTCATCCCGTAGCTCGAGGCCACCAGCGTTGGTGGCAGGAAGACCACCGAGACCACCGAGAAGATCTTGATGATGCGGTTCTGCTCGATATTGATAAAGCCCATCGCCGCCTGCATCAGGAAGTTGACCTTCTGGAACAACGATTCATTGTGCGGCAGCAGGGATTCGATATCGCGCAGGATCTCACGCGCCTGCTCCAGCTGACCGCCCGGCAGACGCGCCTTACGCACCAGGAAGTTCAGCGCGCGCTGGGTATCCATCAGACACAAACGCACCTTCCAGCCGATATCTTCCAGCTCTGCCAGCGTCGAGAGCGCTTCGTCGTATTCATCGCCCTGATGCCCTTCCATGATGACGCGGCTCAGCTTTTCCAGGTCGCTGTAGATGTTTTCAATTTCATCCGCCAGCTGTTCGATTTTGGTTTCAAACAGGTCCAGCAGCAGTTCGTAGGCATTACCGTCGACCATCGCCTGGCTACGGGCGCGCATGCGGTAGAGACGAAACGCGGGCAGCTCACGCTCGCGCAGGGTAAACAGGCGACCGTCACGAATGGTAAACGCCACGGTGGAGTTACCCGCGTGATCGTCGGCGTCTTCAAAGAAGAAGAAGGAGTGAATATGCAGACCGTCTTCATCTTCAAAAAAACGAGCAGATGCTTCGATGTCTTCCAGTTCCGGGCGGGTTGCCAGGCTTTGCCCCAGCTCAGATTGTACGCGAAGGCGCTCATCGTCGTCCGGCTCGACCAGATCCACCCATACGGCATCAATGAGGGGCTGTGACTCTTCGGCTTCAAGCCGAGTCAGTCGGTTATTTTCGAGTTGAAATGCGCTCAACATGACCGGGACTCCCAATGCAAAAAATATCGGACAGTTCGGTGGGCACACAGAAACAAATTGGGTTTCAGACCATTAAACAGCCTGACTCAGCGCGACGGGAATAATGCAGGTCGCTGACAACCACTAAGGCCATCAGCAAGAGGAGATAGCCTTAGGAGTTGTTCCTGGATGACAGGGAATTGAGCCAGTATCTACTGGGTGTGTCCAAGGCGAATGTCCTCTTAGCGTAATCGTGCGCGCATGTTACGCCAGCAGTAATAGTGGCGTCAACACGCAACGGAACGCTGAAGGGCATTAATTGACCTTCAACGTATAAGGCTAGCAGATTATTACAAAATAATGATATTTTTCTGAAAGTTACACAGTTTCCAGCCTGGCGTAGGCTGCCACCAGCCATTTGATACCTTGCCCCTGGAACGCCACCTGCAGGCGGCTGTGCTCGCCGCTACCTTCCAGATTGACGATGGTGCCTTCACCAAACTTAGCATGACGCACGCGCTGACCCAGCTTGTAGCCGGTGTCCGTTTCAGCAATCGGCGAGCCCATACGCTGATGGCTGACCGGGCGGCTGATACTGGCGCGCAGGCGTACCTCTTCCACGCACTCTTCCGGCAGTTCGCCGATAAAGCGCGACGGACGGTGATACACCTCTTTACCGTACAGGCGTCGGGTTTCGGCATAGGTCAACGTCAGCTTTTGCATCGCGCGCGTCACGCCAACATAGGCCAGACGACGCTCCTCCTCCAGACGCCCACCTTCATCCAGCGACATCTGGCTCGGGAACATCCCCTCTTCCATCCCGACGATAAACACCTGCGGAAACTCCAGACCTTTGGCGGAGTGCAGGGTCATAAGTTGAACCGCATCCTGCCAGGTGTCTGCCTGCCCTTCACCCGCTTCCAGCGCCGCGTGGGAGAGGAACGCCTGCAGCGGCATCAAATCTTCGTCTTCTTCGTTGTAGCTGAACTGGCGCGTTGCCGTCACCAGTTCCTCTAAGTTCTCAATACGGGTCTGGCCCTTTTCGCCTTTCTCCTGCTCATACATGGTGCGCAGACCGGAGTCTTTAATCACCCGGTCGGTCTGTACGTGCAGAGGCATATCGGCCGTTTCCTGTGCCAGGGCATCAATCAGCTCCAGGAAGCGTTGTAAGGCGCTGGCTGCACGTCCGGCGAGCGCTTTCTCCTGCAACAGCTCGCGGCACGCCTGCCAGAGTGTCAGCTGGCGATCGCGGGAGGCCTGGCGCACCACGTCCAGGGTACGGTCACCGATGCCGCGGGTTGGGGTGTTCACCACGCGCTCAAACGCCGCATCGTCATTACGGTTTGCGATCAGACGCAGATACGAGAGCGCGTCTTTGATCTCCTGACGTTCAAAGAAGCGCATGCCGCCGTAAATACGGTACGGCATACTCACCTGCAGCAACGCCTCTTCCAGCACGCGCGACTGGGCGTTGCTGCGATAGAGAATGGCACACTGCTCCAGCGCGCCACCGTTGTCCTGCCAGGTTTTAATACGGTTAACCACAAAGCGCGCTTCATCAAGTTCGTTGAATGCGCAGTAGATAGAGATCGGTTCACCGTCAACGCCATCGGTCCACAGCTTTTTACCGAGACGCCCGTTGTTGTTCTCAATCAGGGCGTTGGCGGCGCTCAGAATGTTGCTGGTCGAACGGTAGTTCTGCTCCAGACGGATGGTCTGAGCACCGGGGAAATCATTGAGGAAGCGCTGAATGTTTTCCACCTGCGCCCCACGCCAGCCATAGATGGACTGATCGTCATCACCGACGATCATCACCTTGCCGGTATCACCGGCCAGCAGGCGGATCCATGCATACTGGATGTTGTTGGTATCCTGGAATTCGTCCACCAGAATATTGGTGAAGCGTTCACGATAGTGCTGCAGGATATGCGGTTTGTTGAGCCACAGCTCGTGCGCACGCAGCAGCAGCTCAGCAAAGTCCACCAGACCTGCGCGATCGCACGCCTCCTGGTAGGCTTTATAAACGTTCTGCCAGGTTTGCTCGACCGGGTTGCCGAAGCTCTGAATATGGTGCGGACGCAGCCCTTCGTCTTTCTGGCCGTTGATGTACCACATTGCCTGACGCGGCGGCCACTGCTTCTCGTCGAGATTCATCGCCTTGATAAGACGCTTCAGCAGACGCAGCTGATCTTCGCTGTCGAGGATCTGGAAATCCTGCGGCAGGTTAGCGTCCATATGGTGCGCCCGCAGCAGGCGATGCGCCAGACCGTGGAAAGTACCCACCCACATGCCGCCCTGGCTGGTGCCCATCAGCTGTGCGATTCGGTGGCGCATCTCTGCCGCCGCCTTGTTGGTAAACGTCACCGCCATAATGGAGTACGGCGAGCAGTTTTCCACGCTCTGCAGCCACGCAATACGGTGTACCAGCACGCGCGTCTTACCACTGCCCGCCCCAGCCAGCACCAGCATGTTGGTGCGCGAAGCGGCAACCGCGTCACGCTGTTTGTCATTAAGGCTGTCGAGCAGGTAAGAAACGTCCATTGGCACCGTCACGTAATGTCAGGCAGGCGAATGTGATTCCTTCGCCAAAACCCTGTTAATTTATACAGAACAATTGATGATTATATCAGCGTCGTGAGGGATGCCAACCGTGAAATTTCCACGTGCGGCAGAAGACGGCTGTCCGGCGTTGTCATCAGGTCAGCGTTTTCCGGCTTGATCCAGCAGGCCTGCATGCCGCAGCGGATCGCCCCGGCCACGTCCGTGGTCAGGTCATCACCCACATGCAACATTTCGCCGAGCGGCAGGTTCAGTTTTTCCGCCGCCAGGTGATACATATCGTTAAACGGTTTCGAGCGCCCGTGCGGGCCCGCGCGCAGCACAAACTCAAAATAATCGCCAAGACCAAACAGCTCAGGCTGGGCATTGCCATTGGTAATCGCCACCAGCGGCCACTTCTCTGCCAGCACGGCCAGCGTATCGTGGGTCTCCTGTGGCACATCAATACGGCTGCGCCATTTGGCGAAGTTTTCCATGGACGCTTCAGCCCCTATCGCCGCATCACGCGCGCTCATGCCAACATTCAGCATCGCCTGTTCAACCGCACGTCGACGCCATTCGGTCACGTCATGGTAAATGTCCGGCTCGGTCTCCCGCAGGGACTGACGCAGCTGCTGGAAGTCCTTGTTCTGCATCGTCTTCAGCGCCGGGTGATAGTTCTGCACAAACGCCAGCGACTCCTGCTCGGTACGCAGGATCACCTGGCGGTTATCATAAAGGGTGTCATCAAGGTCAAAGGTAAGGGCTGATATCTGACCCAGTGGGCGGTAAAAACGCATTATTTCCCCCGTTTGGCGCGTGGATGCGCCGCGTCATACACCGAGGCAAGGTGCTGGAAGTCTAAGTGGGTATAAATTTGGGTGGTGGACAAATTCGCGTGGCCGAGCAGTTCCTGCACGCCGCGCAGATCGCCGCTTGATTCAAGCATGTGGGTCGCAAAAGAGTGGCGCAGCTTGTGCGGGTGAACATGGCTGTTCAGCCCCTGCTTAATGCCCCACTCCGCAAAACGCTTCTGCACGTTACGCGCCGAGATCCGCTTGCCGAGTTTCGACAGGAACAGCGCATCTTCTTCCGCGCCAAACAGCCCGCGCAGGTCAAGCCAGTGCTCAATCCAGGCGACAGCGTTGCGACCAATCGGCAGGCGGCGCTCTTTGCTGCCCTTGCCCATCACCCACACTTCGCCGGTATCCAGATCGAGATGTTTTATATCGAGATTGACCAGTTCAGACAGACGCAGTCCGGCACCGTACATCACCTCCAGCATCGCGCGGTCACGCACCGCCAGCGGATCGTTAAGATCGATATCCAGCAGGCGATTGACATCATCGACGTCGATATTTTTAGGCAGATGACGCGGTGCTTTTGGCGTGGCAATGCCTTTCGCCGGGTTGGCTTTAAGGCTGCCCTGGCTCACCAGCCAGTCGAAGAAACTGCGCAGGGCAGAGAGCCTGAGCGCCAGACTCGCCGGGCCTAACCCTTTCCTGCGGCTACGCACGACGACGCCACGAACCGTCGCAGCGTCACATTGTTGCCAGCTTTTCAGGCCGATTTCATCGGCAATCTGCATGATGGCATCAAGCTGACGCTGATAGTTCAGCAGCGTTATGGGGCTGAGCTGACGTTCAACCCCCAGGTAGCGCAGAAAGCGCGCGACGTCAGTGGCAAGAAGTCCGTCCGTCATACGCGCTCAATCCAGCGCTCCAGCAGCTCAGGCAGCATCAGGGCGATCTCCTGCAACAGGTGCGTACCTTGCCCCTGCTCATAGTGATGCGCGTCGCGACTGGTAAATAACATCACGCCTAAGTCGCCATCGCGCCCCATCAATGACATGGCCACCGAGCCAATCGCTTTGGCTTCTGGCAATACCACCAGCAATTCAGGTCCGTTCAGCGGCCCCAGATAATGATGTTGATGACCCAGGCGCTGAATACGTAGCGGCTCAAACGCCTGACGGCTCAGTGCCAGATGGGTGAAACCAGACGGTGCACCAATGCGCCAGCGGTCGGGGAAGAGACGAAGGGTTGCGCCTGCAAGCCCCAGTTCTCGCGCCCAGCGGTGGAAACGGCTGAGAAACTCGTCAAGGCTGTGGGCCGAGGCCAGACGCGCCTGCAGATGCAGCAGTCGATAGAACAGGCTTTCGTTATTGTTCGCCTGTTCCATGAGCAGCGTCATGTTCTCTTCAAGCTGATTGATGTGGTTGCGCGCGCGAGCCATGTGCCATTCGACCAGCGACACGGTCCCGCGCACCGGATGCGGCACCCGCATCTGTTCGACAAGACGTGCATTGCGAATAAAAAACGCGGGATTGTTCAGCAGATAATCAACAACAGCACTGTCGTCCAGTTCCGTCACCGTTTCCTGCAGTTCTTCCCCTGGTTGCTTCATAGATGGATAAACCCGTCATAGACATGTACCGCCGGGCCAGTCATAAACAGCGGATGACCCGGTCCTTTCCAGGCGATATCAAGACGACCGCCTGGTAACTCCACGCGAACCTCTTCTGCCAGTAACCCCTGAGCGATGCCGACGGCCACTGCCGCGCAGGCACCGCTTCCGCAGGCCTGGGTTTCGCCCGCGCCGCGTTCATACACCCGCAGACGGATGTGTTCACGCTTAACCACCTGCATAAAACCAATGTTCGCGCGTTCCGGAAAGCGTTCATGGCTTTCCAGCACCGGGCCGAGGGTTTCAACGGCGGCGGTCTCCACATCATCAACCTGAATCACGCAGTGCGGGTTTCCCATCGAGACGACGCCACACAATACTGTCTGCTCGGCCGCACGCATAATATAGGTCTTTTCCGCTTTGTTTGCGCGAAACGGCACGGCGGAAGGTTCAAAGTTCGGCTCGCCCATATTCACGCGAACCAGATCGTCATCGGTGACGCTGAGCACCATGCGACCATTCGCGGTACTGACGCGGATATCGCGCTTGTTCGTCAGCCCTTTCAGGCGGACAAAGCGGGCAAAACAGCGCGCACCGTTGCCGCACTGGGAGACTTCACTGCCGTCAGCGTTAAAAATACGGTAGTGGAAATCGAGGTCAGGATCGTACGGCGGCTCAACCACCAGCAGCTGATCGAACCCCACGCCCAGATGCCGATCCGCCAGGCGGCGGATCAGTTCCGGGGAGAAAAAGACATTCTGCGTTACCGCGTCGACGACCATAAAATCGTTGCCAAGGCCATGCATCTTAGAGAACTGCATCATTCGCTCCATTGCGCGGGTACAGAACGTAATCGTCAGAGATTAACCTGAGTCGGACCACCATTATTGCCACGATCGTTCGTGTCTGGCGTGGAAGACTCAATACCGCTTTGCACAGGTTTCGTCGGCGGCGGCGCCGTTTTATCCGCTGGCGGGAAGTAAAGCGGTCCCTTCAGTCCACAGCCCGTCAGACTAAACAGCGTGATGAGAACGGCAAGCGTTCGGAAAACGTTTTTCATTATAAAGTTGCCCGTAAGTTCAAATCTGTTTCTATCATCGCAGGAGAAGACACAAAAGCAAGAGTTTGCCGCTTTCCTGCAACGGGAATTATTTAGCGTTATACTGCCGGCATCACGAAAAACAGGAACAAAACCATGAACGACAGTGAATTCCATCGCCTTGCAGACACCTTATGGATGACCATCGAAGAGCGGCTTGACGACTGGGACGGCGACAGCGATATCGATTGTGAGATCAACGGCGGCATTCTGACCCTGAGCTTCGAAAACGGCAGCAAAATTATTATTAACCGCCAGGAGCCGCTTCACCAGGTCTGGCTGGCCGCCAAACAGGGTGGCTACCATTTCGATCTGAAAGAGGGCGAATGGGTGTGTGACCGTAGCGGCGAAACGTTCTGGGATCTGCTGGAACAGGCGGCGACCGCGCAGGCAGGCGAAGACGTGCGTTTTCGTTGAGTCTGTTTTGCCCGGTGGTACGCTGCATACCGGGCAAAAACTGTCAGGAGAAATACTGCTGCAACAGCGGGGTAGTGTCCTGGCTGGCGGGAACCGCTGGCGTAACGGCCTGCGTACGGAACGGAATCACCTGCGAACGTCCGTCTACATTCACAATCTGGTAGAACTGCGGCAGGTTAAAGTTGATGAAGCTGGAGCCGTAGGTAAAGCGGTCATGTGAGGACGAATAGAAGCGGCTGACGTCGCGCACCAGCTCCTCTTTACTGCCTTCACAGTGGTGATAAACCTCAGCGCGGTTCGTCTCATCCAGGATGTAGATGTTGAAACCGGCGTCGTCACCCGACTCTTCAAAGAAGAACTGAATAATCCCTTCGCTCGCAAAGCCATCCACGACCTGTGGCAGTTTCACGTGGTTGGTTTCCACCTGCACTGACAGGCCATGCAGCTTGTTGTGCGAAATGGCACCGTAGAACTCGATGGCGTTTTCCAGCTTCTGTACTGAAACATTCAGGCGCTCGAAGAACAGGCCCCAGGTCTGTCCGGAGACGCGCAGCGCTTTAAAGCGACCGGTTTCCTGACGGGTACTGGAGAGGCGCAGTTCGATGCACTCTGAAACCAGCTGCTGCACACGGGTACGGATCAGACCGCGCAGATGCTGGCTATAGCAGAACACCTCAACGCTGTCCGGCGGCGCAGCGTCCTGGTGCATCTTGCCAAGAATCGTTTTCAGCGCTTCGATCATCGCCTGCTCGCCATTGAAGTGCAGAGTACGCACTTCGTTCCACGAGTTGCGGTACAGCAGGTCTACGCTGCCCACCAGGCAGTTTTGCTGCTCGCCAAAGCTAAAGACATCCAGCTTGCGGAAATCAAAATGGACCACCTGATTGCGGAAGGCCGCCGTCGGGTCATATTCCAGGTTGACGATGATCGCCAGATGGCGAATTTCACACGGACTGTAGAGCGCTTTTGGCGTCGGTGCCGGCAGACGCAGCGGGAAGTGGTGGGAGACATCCGCCACCATCTCCTGCAGTTTGGCTAAATCGACAACCTCGTTGCCTTTGATAAACAGTCGGGTACGCGAGGTCAGCAGGCCGTTGAACCAGGCCCAGGCCACCAGCTTGTTCAGGTAGCGGTTATATTCCAGCGGCTGATGGCTGATGATCGAGTCCATGCTTGGCGCACGGTTGTACAGGTACCACCCGGTGCGGTTTGCGCGGCCCGGCGGCACATAGATAAAGGTCAGGTTCGGTTCTGACAGGTCCGGTGAAATCTGCGGGTTAACCAGCGTGACTTTACCCGGCAATGCTTCAAACGCCGCGTACAGTTTACGCGTCAACACCCCGATATCCTGCGGGCTGGCGGAAACGCTGAGATTGTTACGACGCGCAAAGCGGATAAGGTTGCGGTAGCTTTGCATCATGGCGTCGAGCAGTTCGTTGTGCGCTTCACGCACCTGATCGATTTTCCAGTTAGCGCGGTTATCAAGCATCGACAGACGTTCTTCGTCCCATCCCCACTCTTTAACCAACTGACTGACCACTTCACGACGCCAGCCCACGCATGCGCGTTCGCGGCTGAGTTTTTCACAGACTTTGAGATAGAAACATCGACGCACCAGATCGAGACGCGTGGTGTCATCAATGGCTTTCAGGTATTCGGTGACGCGTTCAAGCATCATGCAGTAAGCATCCAGCCCGTAAGAGACAATTTCTCCGTCGTGCAGACGCTGCTTGATATCTTTCGCCAGCAAACGCGGCGTGGGGTATTCCCAGGAATAGGCTTCCAGCAGCAGGGTTTTCAGCACGGCCTTATACGGCGAATCAATGCTTTTATAGAGCTGCCAGAGGCTCGCGCCAAAGTACTCTTCGGCGGAAAGCGAACTGAGGCCACCCAGATCCAGCCATTCATTTGGTGTCAGCACACCTTGGGAGTACAACGACATTACGTAATCGTCGTAATGCTCTTCTTCGTCGCACGGCACCATATTCCACAGAATACGCTTACCGGCCAAGCGAACGGCAGTACGGTAAAACTCGTCCAGCAGTAAGATGTGCTGGGTTGAGCCGCAGTCTTCACCCCCCAGACTGCCACTTTCGTTATGACGGAAACGGTTTTCATCAATCAGGAAGAAACTGACTTCCACGCCAAGCGACGCGGCCCAGCTTTCCAGCAGGCTGCACTTTCGTTGCAGCAGCTGACGCTCGTCGTTATCGAGCCAGGACTGATGACAGACCCAGATGTCCAGGTCCGAAGAACAGCTTTGCCCAACCGAGGAGGTGCTGCCCATGGTGTAAACGCCTGTAATCGGCAGTTCACCTTTCGGTGATTCCTGCGGCGGCATGCCACGGTAGAGTTCAAGTTCGGTCAGGTAGTGTTGTTGGGTTTCATCAGGCGTGAAAAGACAGATGCCTCTGGGAACGTTACCGTCAAGGTAGCCAGGCATCAGCGGATGGTGATAGTGCAATAATGTCGGCAGAAGACTGTATACCTGCTGGAAAGCAGGGCCCATAGCAGCAAGCGCGCGATCGACACGCAGTTGGTTTATGGCATCCAGTCTCTGTTTCAGAGTCTCAATATAGAGGTACAAGACGTATCGCCTGATGTTTCCGGGTGTCGCACGCTATTCAAAACAGAAATAACAGCGGACCCGCAGTATTACAAAAAGAGAACCGTTACCTTTTTTCGCCCTTATCATTATGGTGGTGCCGACGAAAAAATGGTCTAAAACGTGATCAATTTAACACCTTGCCGGTTGACCGTAAAGAAAGATGCGCTACATACAGTGTAGCACCGTTCTGTACGTGTAAATTCCTTAATACGGCTGTGGCTGACGAGAACCCCGCCCTGTCCCTCTCTTCTTCATCACCGTAAAACTGCCATCCCAGAGTCAACAATGTTAGGATGGTTAGCGATTGATAATGACGGTAACAAGCATGTTAGACAATGTTTTGAGAATTGCCACACGCCAAAGCCCTCTTGCGCTCTGGCAGGCACATTATGTTAAGCAGCGCCTTGAAGCCTGCCACAGTGGATTGTGCGTCGAGCTGGTGCCGATGGTCACGCGCGGTGACGTGATCCTTGATACGCCACTGGCTAAAGTGGGCGGCAAGGGCCTGTTTGTCAAAGAACTGGAACTGGCATTGCTTGAGAACCGCGCCGATATCGCCGTACATTCGATGAAAGATGTGCCCGTCGAGTTCCCGGAAGGGCTGGGGCTGGTGACCATTTGCGAGCGTGAAGATCCGCGCGATGCGTTTGTCTCCAATCACTATGATTCGCTCGATGCGTTGCCAGGAGGCAGCGTGGTTGGCACGTCCAGTTTACGTCGTCAGTGTCAGCTGGCAGAACGTCGTCCGGACCTGATCATTCGTTCGCTGCGCGGTAACGTTGGTACGCGTCTGAGCAAGCTGGATAACGGCGATTACGATGCCATTATCCTCGCGGTTGCGGGTCTGAAGCGCCTGGGGCTGACGTCGCGCATTCGCGTCGCGTTGCCGCCTGAGCTGTCGCTGCCGGCTGTGGGTCAGGGGGCCGTCGGCATTGAATGCCGTCTGGATGATGAGCGTACCCGCGCGCTGCTTGCCCCGCTGAACCATGACGAGACCGCTATCCGCGTTAACGCCGAGCGCGCCATGAACACCCGCCTCGAAGGAGGGTGTCAGGTGCCGATTGGCAGCTATGCTGAATTAATTAACGGTGAACTGTGGCTGCGAGCGCTGGTTGGCGCACCGGACGGTTCACAGATGGTCCGCGGTGAACGTCGCGGTAAAGCGCAAGATGCCGAACAGCTTGGCGTGTCGCTGGCAGAAGAGCTGCTGGATAACGGCGCCCGTGAGATCCTGGCTGAGGTTTATAATGGAGAACCCCCTGCATGAGTATTCTTGTCACCCGCCCTTCTCCCGCAGGAGAGCAATTAGTGAGCCGTCTGCGCGCACTGGGGCAGGTGGCCTGGAGTTTTCCGCTCATTGAATTCTCCCCCGGTCGGGAGCTGTCCGCGCTTGCCGACCATATGAATACCCTCCAGCAGGGCGACTTGCTGTTTGCGCTGTCGCAACATGCGGTGGAATTTGCCCAGGCGCAGCTGCAACAGCAGGGGCTTAACTGGCCAACCGCCCCTCACTATTTTGCGATTGGTCGTACAACGGCACTGGCGTTGCATACCGTAAGCGGAACAGACGTTCGTTACCCGTTAGATCGGGAAATCAGCGAAGTCTTGCTACAATTACCTGAATTACAAACTATTGCCGGAAAGCGTGCACTCATTTTACGCGGTAACGGTGGGCGCGAACTGTTGGGCGAAACGCTGCGGGAACGCGGGGCTGAGGTCACGTTCTGCGAATGCTATCAGCGTTGTGCAAAACATTACGATGGTGCGGAAGAGGCGATGCGCTGGCATATGCGCGGCATTACGACCCTGGTGGTGACCAGCGGTGAAATGCTGCAGCAGCTCTGGTCGCTGGTGCCCCTTTGGTATCGTGAAAACTGGTTACTCCACTGCCGGCTTCTGGTCGTCAGTGAGCGTCTGGCGAACCAGGCCCGGGAACTGGGCTGGCAAGATATTCGGATCGCTGATAACGCTGACAACGATGCGCTGCTGCGCGCATTACAATAACTCTCATAATGGGAAGCCATAATGACGGAACACGATAAATCCTCCGCCGTGGTTGAAGAGACCAGGGAGACTGTGGACATCACGCCGCAGTCAGAAACGACTGAGAAAACCGTTGAGAAGAAGAACGGCAGCAATAAAACCAGCCTCGCGCTGAGCGCGATAGCCATCGCCATTGCGCTGGCCGCAGGCGTTGGCCTCTATGGCCTGGTGAAACAGCAAGGTTCCAGCCAGACGGCGACCAACGACACGCTGGTCAATCAGCTTACCGCCCTGCAAAAAGCGCAGGAGACGCAGAAAACTGAACTGGAAACGGTGATTAAACAGCAGTCCGCGGCGCTCGCTGAGGCGAACAGCAAACAGGAAGAGCTGACCAAACAGCTGGACGACGTGCAGCAGAAAGTCGCCACGATTTCCGGTACCGATGCCAAAACCTGGCTGCTCTCGCAGGCCGATTTCCTGGTGAAGCTGGCCGGACGTAAGCTCTGGAGCGATCAGGACGTCACCACCGCCGCCGCGCTGTTGAAAAGCGCTGATGCGAGCCTGGCAGACATGAACGATCCGAGCCTCATTACCGCGCGTCGTGCCATTACCGAAGATATCGCCAGCCTCTCTGCCGTTTCGCAGGTGGACTACGATGGCATCATCCTGAAGGTCAATCAGCTTTCAAACCAGATTGATAACCTGCAGCTGGCGGATAACAACGACGATGACTCCCCGATGGATTCTGACGGCACCGAGCTTTCCAGCTCCCTGAGCGAATGGCGCGTGAACCTGCAAAAAAGCTGGCAGAACTTTATGGATAGCTTCATTACTATCCGCCGCCGCGACGAAACCGCCGTTCCGCTGTTAGCGCCGAATCAGGACATTTATCTGCGCGAAAACATTCGCTCCCGCCTGCTGGTGGCGGCTCAGGCCGTGCCGCGTCATCAGGAAGAAACCTACAAACAGGCGCTTGATAACGTCTCGACATGGGTACGTGCTTACTACAATACCGATGATGCCACGACCACGGCTTTCCTCGATGACATTGATAAACTGAGCCAGCAGAACATCACCATGAACGTGCCGGATAAGCTGGAAAGCCAGCCGATTCTGGAGAAGCTGATGCAGACGCGCGTGCGCAACCTGCTGGCGCAGCCGGGCGTTCCGGCAGAACCTCACGCCCAGGCCCCTGCCGCCGCGCCAGCGCCTGAAAGCGCGCCACAAGGAGAGTAATGATGCTTAAAGTACTCTTACTCTTCATCCTGCTGATCGCCGGGATCGTCCTGGGGCCGATGCTTGCCGGTCATCAGGGTTACGTCCTGATCCAGACCGATAACTACAACATCGAAACCAGCGTAACGGGTCTGGTGATCATTCTGATCCTCGGTGTGGTGGTGCTCCTTGCGGTTGAGTGGATCCTGCGCCGAATTTTCCGTACCGGTGCGCATACGCGTGGCTGGTTCGTTGGCCGTAAACGCCGCCGCGCCCGTAAGCAGACTGAGCAGGCACTGCTTAAGCTGGCCGAGGGTGACTATCAGCAGGTTGAAAAGCTGATGTCGAAAAATGCTGACCATGCCGAACAGCCGGTGGTGAACTATCTGCTGGCCGCCGAGGCAGCGCAACAGCGCGGTGACGAAGCCCGCGCCAACCAGCATCTGGAACGCGCGTCAGAACTTTCTCCGAAAGACCCGATTCCCGTTGAGATCACCCGCGTTCGCCTGCAGCTGGCCCGCAACGAAAACCACGCCGCGCGTCACGGTATCGACCGTCTGCTGGAAGTCTCGCCACGCCACCCGGAAGTGCTGCGTCTTGCCGAGCAGGCCTATATTCGCACCGGTGCCTGGGGTTCACTGCTGGATATCATTCCGTCGATGGCCAAAGCCGACGTCGGTGATGATGAACATCGTGATGAACTTCAGCGTCTGGCATGGATTGGCCTGATGGATCAGGCGCGTGCCGATCTCGGCAGCGATGGCCTGAAAACATGGTGGAAGAATCAGAGCCGGAAAACGCGTCAGCAGGTTCCGTTGCAGGTTGCGATGGCAGAACATCTGATTGAATGTGACGATCATGACACGGCGCAGGAGATCCTCCTCGACGGACTGAAGCGACAGTATGACGATCGCCTGGTTATGGTGATCCCGCGTCTGAAAACCAATAACCCTGAGCAAATTGAAAAAATGCTGCGTCAGCAGATTAAAGCCGTCGGCGACCGTCCACTGCTGTGGAGTACGCTGGGCCAGTCGCTGATGAAGCACGGTGAATGGCAGGAAGCGAGTCTCGCCTTCCGTGCAGCGCTGAAACAGCGCCCGGACGCATTTGACTACGCGTGGCTTGCCGATTCGCTGGACAAGCAGCACAAGCCGGAAGAGGCTGCCGCCATGCGCCGCGATGGGCTGTTATTAACGCTGCAAAATAATGGCAGCCAGCAATAAATAACAAGGAGGCCAGACGGCCTCCTTTTTTTATTCCCCTTCGCCTGCTACATTCTTTACCACGTCATCTGAAAACGAACCCGCCAATGTAACGACGTCTTTTCATTAACTTTTTTCCATACACGCGACGAGTGCCGCGTGGACTGAATCGTTTTTGAAAGGAAATCGTCATGAACTCCCTTTTGTACGCGCTTATTGAAGCGCTGCGCTGCCACCGCTGGCTGCGCCTGCTGGCCTGTGCCTTTATCTTTACATCACTGGGAAATGGCGTAACCCAGGTGGTGGTCTTCGGCTTACTGTTAGCATGGTCCGCCCCGCCCGCGCTGCTTACCCTCGCCTTTCTTTTCGCCACGTTACCTGGTTTTGTCGGCAGCCTCATCAGTGAAAAGCTGTGCGCGCGCTATTCTCCGATACCCCTGTTGATACTCACCGAGGGGCTTGGCTTACTGGCCCTGCTCTTTCCCCTGCTCGGCGTGCACTATCACAGTATCCCTGCGTTACTGGCCGTGCAGTCCACCGAAGCACTGCTCAGCGGAATGAGCTGGCCTGCCCTGACGCTGCTCTTTAAACGCGGACTCAGAGAAGCAGAACTGCCTGCCGCAACCTGCCTTGAGAATGTGATTTTTGCCGCTCAGGTTTTGTTAGGCACCGGGCTGGGGATGGTACTTTTCCAGAAGATCGCCATCCTCGCCTTGCTGGCCATTGATGCCACCAGCTTTCTCGGATCGCTGTTCATGCTCTGGCTGGCGGGTCGTGTATATTTAGCGCCCACACTGGCAGTCCCCGCTGAAGAGAAAGCGCCTGCGACTTTACGCTGGCAGATGTTGACCATCCGGCAGAAACGCAGTTTGCTGATTTTGCCTGCGCTGGCCGCCGTCGGTTCACCGGCCATGGCGCTTCTTCCGGCAATGGCACAGCAGATCCATCCTCAGGATGCGGCCAGCCTTGCTTTGCCACTGCTTTTTGCAAGAAGCATGGGACAACTTTGCGGTCCCCTGCTGCTAAAAAGAGACAGCCTGACGCGTTTTGCAGCACGCACGCCACGGATTTTACTGTGTCTCGGCATCTTCCTTGCTGCGTATGGGATGCTCCCGCTGTTGTCCGGGTGGATGGCATGCGCGCTGGGGATGATTTTTGTCGCACACCTGGCCTCAAATGTTCTCTTTGCGGCTGGCACATTTGCCGTACTCAGCAGTTTTCAAACCACGCACATGGCTTCGGCCAGCAGTAAAGCCTGGCGCTGGCAAACGCTCAGTGCCTCGCTTTTCACCGGTATTGCCGCGATGGCGGCGGCAGGATTTGGCTCCATACAAGCGCTTTACAGCGTTTCGTCAGCCGCTCTGATACTTGTCGCCCTGATCATGTACGTTTACCGGGAATAAGGCATAAAAAAACGCCTGCTATAAAAGCAGGCGTTAAAACAGGTCTGTAAGACAACATATTTGGTGCTTCACTCAACGTTATGCCCATGGTGTCTGATGAGGCCGAAGCGACATCTGTCAGTGGACGATAAGCACCGTAAATGGCTCTGCGTCATTCCTGAGTTTATGAGGCACTAAGGCGAACATAAGAGATGGAATGAGCATCTACACGTATATTATTGCACGTAACGTGCCAACTTGACACGCAGAACTTTTACATCGCGCAACATTTTAAGATAAAAGGAAATTATGTTGTTGAGCGGTATCTTAGACCCTACAACCTGCTGATAAACACGACGAAATGTCGTCTGGAGGAGACACGAAAGCCGCCAAATTATTATATCTTTTACTTTCAGTGTGTTATGTGTCGCTGAATCGCGACAAGGAAGCCAGTGTTGTCGTGGAATCACTACAGAGGGGGAAAGGCGCAGAAAACAAAAAACCCCGCCGAAGCGGGGTTCAAAATTGGTCGGCGAGAGAGGATTCGAACCTCCGACCCACTGGTCCCAAACCAGTTGCGCTACCAAGCTGCGCTACTCGCCGATGTACTGCTTTTTGAATTTTTAGTTCAATTCATTAAAAAGTCGTGGTGCGAGGGGGGGGACTTGAACCCCCACGTCCGTAAGAACACTAACACCTGAAGCTAGCGCGTCTACCAATTCCGCCACCTTCGCAATTCACAACTCTTTCAATAATGGGGTGGCTAATGGGATTCGAACCCACGACAACTGGAATCACAATCCAGGGCTCTACCAACTGAGCTATAGCCACCACTGTATTCTTTCACGCGGTACTGACTACTTCTCAGACCACCGCAGCTCTAGCGCCGGGACTAAAATGGCGCGCCCGACAGGATTCGAACCTGAGACCTCTGCCTCCGGAGGGCAGCGCTCTATCCAGCTGAGCTACGGGCGCTTAGCGCCGTTGCGGGGCTGGATATTACGTACCTCCGACCCCGCTGTCTAGTGCTTTTTTGAAAAAAATGCGCGTTTGGTTATGGTTTGCACATTTTGCCGCTTATTCCTCCACTTTCTGCGAGGTAGCGCGGCGGCCCAGACCAAAAAGCTTATACGCCGCGGTCACCGCCGCCAGGAAGATCATCCCGACAAACAGCGACATGCGCGTATCTTCATTAAAGTACATTCCGATTAATACGCAAACCAGGAACGCCATCGTCAAATAGTTGGCGTACGGGAACAGAATGGAACGGAACGGATGGCTGGCGATGGCCTTTTTATGTGCCTGGCGGAAACGCAGCTGGCTAATCAGGATAACAAACCAGGGCACCATGCCTGGCAGCACGCTGGCGCTGTAGACATAAACGAACACGCGCTGCGGATTCGGGATGATGTAGTTCAGGCAAGAGCCAATCAGCAGGATCACAATCGACACCGCCACACCCGCAACCGGTACGCCCGCACGCGAAACTTTCGCCATTGCCGCTGGCAGCTGATTGTTTCTGGACAGCGCGTAGAGCATACGTCCGCAACTGTACATCCCGCTGTTGCAGCCTGACAACGCCGCCGTCAGAACCACAAAGTTAATGATGCCTGCTGCTGCCGTGATGCCAATCTTCGCGAAGGTCAAGACAAACGGGCTACCGGTCGTGCCAATTTCATTCCACGGGAAGATGGTTACGATAACGAAGATCGCCCCCACATAGAAAATCAGGATACGCCACAGCACCTTGCCTACGGCGCTGCGCAGCGTAACCTGCGGGTTTTTCGCTTCACCCGCGGTAATACCGATAAGCTCGACCCCCTGATAAGAGGCCACAACGATACACAGTGCCGTCAGGAAGCCCTTCCAGCCGCCCGCAAAGAAGCCGCCGTTTTCGGTCAGGTTACCAAAGCCAATGGCGTGCCCGCCGTTGCCAAAGCCGAAGAAGATAACGCCCAGCCCGACCACAATCATCACGATGATGGTGGTGACTTTGATCATCGCAAACCAGAATTCGATTTCACCATAAAGACGAACGGCAGCAAGGTTTGCCAGTGCCACCAGCCCCACGGCAATCAGCGCCGGTATCCACTGGACCATGTCCGGGAACCAGAACTGCACGTAGACCCCTATCGCCGTGATTTCAGAGATGCCGACCGCCATCCACATAAACCAGTATGACCAGGCCGTCAGGTAGCCAAAGAACGGGCTCATATATCGGTGCGCGTAAACGGCGAAGGAACCCGTGACGGGCTCCATGAAGAGCATTTCGCCCATCGAACGCATGATGAAGAAAACGAACAATCCCGCAATGATATAAGCCAGCAAGACCGAAGGTCCTGCCCATTTGAGCGTGCTTGCGGAGCCCATAAACAGGCCCACGCCGATAGTGCCGCCCAGCGCTATCAGTTCAATATGACGAGCCTCCAGCCCACGCTGTAGCTCCGGTTTTTTCTCTGCCATAGATCCTCGATTGTGTTTGCTGTTTCCCGACTTAAGGCCGGGTATTGTTTTTTAGGGGTACTAAAATACGGGGCGAATGGTTTCTTAAAATGCGGCAAATGGCAAACGATGCATAAAAAAAATGAATGCATTGCACAGATTCGCAGCAGTTTTGCAGGGGAGTTGCAGCGCGAACAGCATATCGCGCTACATTTTGATTACATTTTCCCGGTGTAGTGCCAGGTAAGGTAGCGAAGCAGACGGATCTGTCGTGTAATCCGCGTCGGCTGAGATAGCAGGCGATACAGCCACTCCAGCCCCAGGTTTTGCCAGACTTTGGGCGCGCGCTTAACGTGGCCGGTAAAGACGTCATACGTTCCGCCGACGCCCATATAAAGGGCATCCGGACACACCTGACGGCAGTCACGCATCAGGATCTCCTGGCGTGGGGAGCCCATCGCCACGGTGATGATTTTCGCGCCACTGTCGCGAACGCGTTCAAACAGCGCCTGCCGGGCCTCTGGTTTGAAGTAGCCATCCTGGCTGCCCACGATGTTAACATTCCATTGACTGCGCAATTTCGCTTCGGTCTGCGCCAGCACCTCCGGCTTACCGCCAATCAGGAATACCGGCGTGCCTTCCGCCCCTGCGCGTGCCATCAGTTGCTCCCAGAGATCGGCCCCTGCCACGCGAGATACATTAGCGCCAGGATACTTTTTGCGGATTGAACGCACCACGCTGATACCGTCGGCATATTTAAATTCAGCCGCTTCTATCAGGCTTCTCACTTCGGCGTTGTCTTCCACCGCCAGCATCTTTTCCGCATTGATGGCGACCAGCGTACCGGATTTCATCTGACCACCAGCGAACAGAAAATCCAGCGCGTGTTGCATATCGCGCCAGCCAATAAGCTGCAGACCGCGCAGCGTATAGCGCGGTGCAGAAGTTTTATCCGTCATGACTTTCCCTACTCACACTTGCGACAGCGTTGTGCTGCCCTGCGGCTCGCGCTTATGCACAAGCCCTGCACTGTCAAACAGCCAGTACAACAGTTTGGCCAGTAACAGGCAGATGCCAAAAACGACCATGAAGAAAACCACGCGCGACACGAATGAATCCAGCCCTTCACGCGCCAGAACGATCATATTGAAAATGGCACCAAAGCAGAAACTGTGCAAAATAGCCGCCTTATAGCGGTTTGTTTCTTCGTTGCCGCGCACGTAGAGCCAGTCAAACCACTTGATGATCAGCCCCACCACCACCGCCCCCGGCAGGATAAACCAGCTTCCCCCCATCACCACCAGCGAGCCAATCAACGTAGGTGAGATCGCAAGGCCTGAGTGGTTGTTCAGCACTTCCCAGGTAAAATAGTTTGCCGTGTTGAGTACGACGCCGGGGCGGTCTGGCCACAGCCAGGTTGGGATAAAGACATAAAAGTCGCGCACAATAGGCGCAAGGCCCTGGAAATCGATTTTGTCGTAGTTTTGCAGCAACAACGCCAGGTTTTCCCACGGCGAGAAGGTGTCGCGCGTGAGATAGAGGAACGTGTAAAACGCCTCGTCACCGGCTACGTTGAGCCCGTAGCGCTTCAGGGCAAGCCAGAACATACCAACAATGCCAAACACCCCAGCAGCCACCAGCATCCATAAAGAGATCCACCCGCGGATGATGCCGATAAACAGGAAGATTGCGAAAGCGATGATGATATTTGCACGCGTCCCTCCCACAATCATGTAGGTCAGGAAACCGAAGGCGACGGTACTCACCAGGAAAAACAGCCAGGCTTTGCTGTCCTGACGCAGGAAAAAGATCACCAGCATCGCCGGAATGAAGAAGTAGAAGAAGCGCTTAAGCGCCACGCCCGACACTTCGGCAGAAAAAATCTGGCTGTAGGACTGGAGCTTGAACAGCAGAAAACCATTGTGCATGAAGAAGATACCCACGCTTACCAGCGCGATCGTCATCAGCATCACCCACGTCAGGTGCGTCTCCACCCGGTTCATGGTGAAGAGCGCCCGGCGCGGCGCGGTGGATTGCGCTGAACGCAGGCGCGTTTTATAGGTGGCGTAGTAGACGGCGTAGAAGCAGGTCGCTGCCAGGATCGCCTGGAGCAGGATCTCGGGCGGGGCAACGCTCACGTCAAACCGGAAGACCAGAATGCTGGTAAGCGGGAATCCGAAAAAGAAGGTCAGAAGAAACAGTAACGAGAAGAAGACGTTAAAGTTAAAACGCACCCGGCGAAACTCGAACCAGGTAAGCGTGGCGATGAATAAAGTGCTCAGAAGCCAAACGATCAGTAAGCCGCTGAATTGCAACTGGCTCATGCTTTGTCTCCTGCAGCGATACGCAGCGCGCGGTGCCACGGCGTGAGGTAGTTCGGGCTAAAGAAGTCGATGGCACTTTTGTCCACCAGCGCCAGTTGTCTCTGCGCTTCGCGGACCACCTCTTCGTTAAGCACATCGGAAGTAAACAGCACCGGCAGATGCTGCTCCGCCATGTCCTGCCAGAATGGGTTTTCGCGATTGAGTACGCAGGGCACACCCGCCTGAATCAGCAGACACAGCGTGCCAATTCCTTGCTGACGCGCAAAGATGAAATAGCCCAGATCGCACCGACGCAGCAGCGCAAGATACTCATCAAATTCCAGCTTATCGTGGAGAATGTGCACATTCCCGGCGCTAAATAACGCGAGTGCCTGCTGGCGGACCTCATCGATATAGGCATCGTTATTGGCCGGATACCCCATCGGCACAATCACGTTCACGGTGTCGCCAAACTGCTGATGTACCGCCCTGAGCGCGGCAAGATGTTCATTGCTGCGATCGCCTGAATTACCCACCAGAATCGTCAGTTTACCCTCGCGCGGCGTATCATTCGCCATGTTGTTCAGCGCCGGGTTCATTCGGGTCGGGAAATAGAGTAGCTCACCGCGTACGTCAGGGTGGCGTTTAGCAAAATAATTGAGATCGCCACGGGTCGCGAAAACGCATCCCACACGCCCCTGCGCCATGCGCCGCAACGGGTAGAAAAGACGGAATTTCCAGCCGCTGGAGACTTCGTAAAGATCGGCTCCCCAGATATGCCAGCTGCACTGCGAAGGTTTGATCCCCCCGCTCAGGAGCGCCAGCCACAGGCCGGTATTAAACTGCCCATGGAAAAAGAAACGTTGCTCACGATCCGCTTTGGCTTTGGCAACAACCGCCTTCGCCAGCGCAGCCTTGTCCGGCCAGAAAGAGAGAGTCAGCGCCGGACACGCCACGCTCAGGCCATTATCCTGACCGGCAACCATAAACTCACGAGCGTCGGGATCCCCCGATGCCAGTTCATCATTGAAGAACCGTAACACGGTCTGGTTATGGTGTGGGATATCCGATCCCAGTATGTGAATCAGTGCAGTCATGCGCGTTTACGCCAAAGTAAAAATACGCCGCAACAGGCAGCGAAATAAACGATATAGGTTGCCATATAGGCCTGAGCCGCCCCCAGCGCACCGTGTGACGGGATCAACCAGTGTGAGAATGCGGTCAGTAATGCAAACTGGCTGATTTCCGCCAGGATATACAACCGTAGCGAGGCTTTCGCAATCACCAGATAACCAAAAACGTAAGCCCCCACTTTCAGTACGTCGCCCACCAGTTGCCAGGCAAACAGATCGCGCATGGCGGTAAACTTCGCGGAGAAGAGCAGCCAGATGGCGACATCGCGCAATAGCCATACGGTTAAACTGGCTGCCGCAACGGCGGGAAGGACAAACCGCAGTGAGCGGGAAATTTCGCGCGTGATATCCTGCCTGGAGGTCAGGCGCGATAAGGTTGGCAGCAAATAGACGCTAAAGGAAGCCGTTATAAATTGGAGGTAGGCATCGGAAATACTGCTCACCCCTTGCCAAATCCCAACTTCGTCCCAGCTGTAATGCGCCGCCAGCAGGTTTCGCATCATCACGTAGGCGACAGGGAGCGTGACGGAGGTGATGAGCGCCATCAGGGTAAATTTTCCCAGCTGGCTTGCCAGCACCTTATCCCATTGAGGTTTCAGGTAACTCAACGGAATGGTGCCCCGACGCATTAGCATGAACACCGCCGGAACGACCACTAATGCCGGTACCAGCGCCAGCCCCAGCAACGCGCCTTCATAGCCGCCCAGCCGATAGCAAAAATAGTAGGCAATCACGCCGATGACGCTGCCGAGGATTAACGCCAGTGCGTTCCCGGCCGCATCACGAAAGCCTTTCATCAGCGCCAGCAGCAGGTTAGCCCAGGCAATACCCAGCTGAACCAGCGCGACCAGACGAACCAGCCCCTGATAATGGTTGTGACCAAATAACCCCTGGCTTATGGGTGCCGCTGCCAGCAGGAAAATAACCGCCATCAGGGTCGAAAAGCCGGTGACCATCGCCGAGGATGTACCGACAACACGGCGAAGCTGGGCCGCATCATCATGGTACTGCGCAACGTATTTCGTGACGCCGTTGAAAATCCCTGCGCCAGCCAGTACCCCAAGGACGGTCACAAGCTGACGGAAATTGCCTGCCAGCCCGACGCCTGAAGGGCCGAATGAGACGGCCAGCAGCTTGACGACCAGTAGCCCGGCGCCAATTTTGACAAGTGTGGACGCGGCGGTCCACACCGATGCTTTTGCCAGAGACATATCAGCCGAAATAACTCAGAAGGGTGTTAATCACCGTACGCTGGTTAACAGGCGCGAGGTTGTAGAACAGTGGCAAACGAAGCAAACGCTCACTTTCTTTCGTGGTGTAGCGATCTTCACCCGCGAATACCCCAAATGCCTCTCCTGCCGGGCTGGAATGCAGCGGGATATAGTGGAACACCGCCAGAATTTCGGCTTCTTTTAGCCAGGCAATCAACTTGCTGCGATCGTCGTTATCGCGCAGTTTGATATAGAACATATGGGCATTATGGACGCAATCAGCCGGAAGGGTCGGCAGCTCTATTCGCCCGGCTTGGGCCAGCGGTTGCAGCGCGTCGTAATAAGTTTGCCACAGGGACAAGCGCTGAAGATTAATGCGGTCCGCTGCCTCCAGCTGCGCCCACAGGTATGCCGCCTGCAGATCGGCCATCAGATAGCTTGAGCCAATATCGCGCCAGGTATATTTGTCTACCTGCCCCCGGAAGAACTGGCTGCGGTTGGTGCCTTTTTCACGGATCACTTCCGCGCGCTCGACCAGCGCACGGTCGTTAATCAGCGTCGCACCACCTTCGCCACCGGCGGTATAGTTTTTGGTTTCGTGGAAGCTAAAGCAGCCGATATGGCCGATCGTTCCCAGCGCTCGCCCTTTATAGGTCGACATCACGCCCTGAGCGGCATCTTCAACCACGAACAGGTCATGTTTTTTGGCGATCGCCATGATGGTGTCCATCTCACACGCCACACCCGCGTAGTGAACCGGTACAATCGCGCGCGTTTTGTCCGTGATTGCCGCTTCAATCAGCGTCTCATCGATGTTCATGGTATCCGGGCGAATATCCACAAAGACGATTTTCGCACCACGCAGGACAAAGGCATTCGCTGTAGAGACGAAGGTGTAGCTCGGCATGATCACTTCATCGCCCGGCTGGATATCCAGCAACAACGCCGCCATTTCCAGCGATGCGGTACAGGACGGGGTCAGCAGGACTTTAGCGCTGTGAAACCGCTGCTCCATCCACTGCTGGCAGCGACGGGTAAAACCACCGTCACCACAGAGTTTGCCGCTGCCCATAGCAGACTGCATATAGTCGAGTTCGGTGCCCACGACGGGTGGTGCGTTAAATGGAATCATCTTGTCACCTGTATAACCAGTAAGCGGTGGCGTCGATGTTGGCACCACTCGCGATATAACGTTTAAGCGCGGCGGTGTTGCCCATCTGGGTTGCCACCCGCAGAGTCAAAAGCTGTTGCTGCTGCGCCCAGTGAAGCGCCGCCTGCATGAGTTTTTCGCCCATGCCGCGCCCGGCTAATAAACCAATACGCCCCTCATTCGCGTTGAGCTTACGAAGCGAGACAAATCCCTCAATCTGGCCGTCTGCAGTGCGAAACACCAGGCACACATGGTCAAAGGTGCCTTTTACCGCGTTCTCTATCCACTGGGCGTAGAAACGCCCGCTGTCGTCCGGTGCATACCACGGTGCGCGAAAACGGCTCCGGGCAAACGCCTGCGCCGCCATCTGACGCAGCGCGGGGATATCCTGCTCCGTTGCCACTTCCGCACCGGGCGAATCATGGCAGACGAGCGTAATGGACAGATCAACCTCGCCTTCAACCAGCTGAAAACCTTGTTGCTGGAGCGCATCGAGCAGGTCGGCACGGTCTGCGGGGATCCTGGCCTGTACCCGCGGCCAGGCGGTGAAGTCGGCCTCAGTCAGAACCGGCGCATCGTCGCGCAGGCGTACGATGGCTGATGGCAGACCAAAAAAGGCACTCTCCCACTCAAGGGACTCGAGAACCCCCTTCAGGTGGCTCAACGCCAGACACCTTTCGTATCAACCACATACTGTTGGCGTACGGCATCACCGGACGTCGCTTTAAATTCTTTATGATCCACCAGCAGCACCAGCACATCCGCCGTCGCCAGCGCCTCATCCAGCGCGGTCAACGTACAGTGGCCCGCCAGTTTTGCCGGCAGTTCATGAATATTGGGTTCAACCACCAGCGTTTCGCCGGTGTGCCAGCCAGCGATCATCTCTGCAATCTCCATCGCCGGGCTTTCGCGTAAGTCGTCAATATTCGGTTTGAATGCCAGACCAAAGCAGGCAATTTTCAGCTCACTGGCGCGTTTGCCGCTCTCAGCCAGACAGTCCGCTACGGTGGCTTTCACCTGACTGAGCACCCAGTGTGGCTTGCTGTCATTCACTTCACGCGCGGTGCGGATCAGGCGGGCCTGCGCCGGGTTTTGCGCCACAATAAACCACGGGTCGACAGCGATACAGTGACCGCCCACGCCCGGGCCAGGCTGGAGGATATTCACGCGCGGATGGCGATTCGCCAGGCGAATCAACTCCCAGACGTTAATCCCCTGATCGGCGCAAATCAGCGACAGTTCATTCGCAAAGGCGATATTCACGTCCCGGAAACTGTTTTCCGTGAGCTTGCACATTTCGGCGGTGCGGGAGTTGGTCACCACACATTCGCCTTCAAGGAAAATCTTGTAAAGCGCGCTGGCGCGTGCAGAACAGGCTGGCGTCATGCCGCCGATCACGCGATCGTTTTTAATCAGCTCTACCATCACCTGACCTGGCAGCACGCGCTCAGGACAGTAAGCAATATTGATATCAGCCTGCTCGCCCGCCTGCTGCGGGAAGCGTAAGTCAGGTCGGGCTTGCGCCAGCCACTGCGCCATCTGTTCGGTAGCACCGACGGGCGAAGTGGACTCCAGGATCACCAGAGCTCCTTTTTTCAGGACCGGTGCAATCGATTTTGCCGCCGCTTCGACGTAAGCCATGTCGGGTTCATGGTCACCTTTAAAGGGGGTTGGCACCGCAATCAGATATGCATCCGCCTCGACCGGCGTCGTGCTGGCACGCAGGAATCCGCCATCAACCGCCTCTTTCACCACGCGGTCGAGATCGGGCTCCACGATATGAATTTCGCCACGGTTAATGGTTTCCACCGCACGCGCGTTGATATCCACGCCCACAACCTGTTTTTGACGGGAGGCAAACGCTGCCGCTGTGGGCAAGCCAATGTAGCCAAGACCAATGACAGAGATGGTAGTAAAACTCATAGCGATACCCGATTGTGTTTAAGTGCATGCAAAATACGGCCACAAGCCTGCCCATCACCATACGGGTTATGGGCCCGGCTCATCGCCTGATACTCTTCGTCGTCGTGCAGCAGGCGCGTCACCTCTTCGACGATCAGCTGTGCATTGGTGCCGACCAGACGTACCGTGCCCGCTTTCACCGCTTCCGGGCGTTCGGTCGTTTCACGCATGACCAGCACAGGCTTGCCGAGAGACGGTGCCTCTTCCTGAATACCACCGGAATCGGTCAGGATCAGCCAGGCGTGGTTCATCAACCAGACAAACGGCAAGTAGTCCTGCGGTTCAATCAGCAGGACGTTTTCTATATGCCCAAGGATACGGTTGACCGGCTCGCTGACGTTAGGATTAAGGTGTACCGGGTAGACAATCTGCACATTTTGATTCTGCGCGGCGATTTCCGCCAGGGCATGGCAGATTTGCTCAAAGCCGCGTCCAAAGCTCTCGCGACGGTGGCCGGTGACCAGAATGGTTTTTTTGCCATTGTCCAGGAAGGGGTAGCGTGCGGCGAGTTCTTTCTGAAGATCGTTGTTTGACAGCACGCGGTCACGAACCCAAATCAGGGCATCAATCACCGTATTCCCGGTGACAAAGATTTTGTTGTCGGCAATATTTTCACGCAGCAGGTTCTGTCGTGAATTTTCGGTGGGCGCAAAATGGTACATCGCCAGATGGCCGGTGAGTGTGCGGTTGGCCTCTTCGGGCCACGGCGAATAAAGGTTGCCGGTACGCAGACCCGCCTCAACGTGGCCGACAGGAATTCGCTGGTAAAACGCAGCCAGGCTGGTTGCCACCGTGGTGGTGGTATCGCCATGCACCAGAACCACGTCAGGTTTGAAGGACTCCAGAATCGGCTTGAGCTCTTGCAGAATACGGCAGGTTATCTCCGTTAACCCCTGCCCCGGCTTCATAATATTGAGATCGTAATCCGGGACGATAGAAAAGAGAGTTAAGACCTGATCGAGCATCTCACGGTGTTGGGCAGTAACACACACCTTCGCTTCAATATCAGGATCACTGGCCAGCGCATGAACCAGAGGCGCCATCTTTATGGCCTCCGGCCTGGTGCCAAATACGGTAAGTACTTTCACATCGATTCTCTTCGATTAGACGATGAAGGCCGCAGCCTTCATCGTAGACGGCGTTTTAGTTAGTGCGACGACGCGTTAACGCCACGCCAGCGCCAGTCAGTGCACCCACAATCCCCCACATGATCATCAGGAATGCGCGGCGCGGACTATCGCGTTTTACAGGCTCTTCAGGCGTTCGCAAATAACGATAGGTCTGAAAAAGCGGATCCATTGTTGGACCGACATTCAGGGTGTTCAGCATCGCGCGGTTTTGATCGTAGTCGAGGTCAAAATCAGGGCCAACGGCCTGGAGGTTTTCCAGTCGAGCCTGCAGCATTGGGCGCCCGAGAAGGAACATTTCGGAATCCGGCAGTTCATCTGCCGGCACGTCCGTCTCAGTGCGGGAAATATTGTGCTGTTCGGCAATTTTCAGCGCCTGCTCAATATTGTGTACACGGCGGGCGAAGATGGCTTTAGCCACCTCTTCCTGACGTTTAACCTGCGCTTTCATCTGGATAGTACGGGCAGCCCAGGCACCTTTCAGCTCTTCATTCAGGTGGCTTGCCGCACGCTGGCTGGCGAAGGCAACATACTGCCGCAACAGGTTATTGGCATCCGGCGCGGTTTCGGCAATCAGCTTGACGCTGTCGTTGACGTTACGCAGCGCATCTCCCGGCATAAACTGAATGTTGTTAATCATGTCATCCAGCAGCGCGGCATCGGCTTTACTGTTGCCCACCATTCGTTGCTTGTAATAATCCGTCTGGCTCCAGAAATCACGGCGCGTATCCCATGAAGCCAGCTGCATCACAAACTCTTTATAGGCCTCATCCATGACGGAAGTCTGGTCTGGAGTGCCCAGACTGGCTTTGATATCCAGATTACGCAGGAACTGCTGCTGGGAATAGAACCCCCCGAGCATGTTAACCGTTGGTTTATCTGTGATTGCCGTAGCGCTCCACTCTTGTTTTGCAAAGAAAGTGTATGCGAGCGCGAGGAGCGCGAATCCTAATGCGATGCCTATTATCCAAAGCTTGCCTGCCCATAGAACGCGAAACAAGCCACGGATATCCAGCTCATTCTCGGTCATCTCTGATTTTGCTCCCGCCAACGGTTGAGTCATCACAGTCCCATTTTATTTAGTTAAAGTTGGATTGTTGTCACTATCTCGACGCATCCTGCGTTTTATACGCTTAATGAAACGCGCTACTTTCCAGGCGCGTTTAATACAATAGCCGTAAAGGGAAAATGCTAGCAAGAACAGTACCAACATTACCCATTCGGGAATAAAGTGGGCATATTCCGCTGCAACTCCAATTGCGGCCAGAATAGCAGCCGCCAGCGTAATCAGAACAAAGGCCTGTCGGGAAGTGAAACCCGCTCGCATAATGAGATGATGGATATGCTGGCGGTCGGCCGAAAAAGGACTCATCCCTTTGCGCAGTCGACGATACATAATCGCCACCATATCCATAAGTGGAATAGCAATAACCCACAGTGCAGTCACCGGGCTAATGGGGTGTGTTTTACCTTGGGTGGTTTCGAGCAAGATCCAAATGATGGTAAAGCCTATAAACGTGCTACCCGCATCGCCCATAAAGACTTTATAGCGACGACCCAAAACGCCTAGATTCAAAAGGATGTATGGAAGAATGGCGGCGATCATGGCAAAACACCACATCGCGAGGCTGTATTGACCATCAAACCATAAAATGATCCCAATAGCTGCAAACGAAACACACGATAAGCCACCTAGCAGACCATCAATTCCATCTACCATATTAAACGCGTTTATCGCGACCCATACGGCAAAGAGGGTCAGGAAGTAACCAAATGGCCCAAGAACCATCTCCCACGAACCAAAAATGTACCCCAGGCTACTTAGATGAAGTTTTGCCACGGCCATCATAGCAATGCCGACTGCAGCCTGAACGAAAGCGCGAATTTTTACGCTTATATCATAGCGATCATCAAGTGCCCCAACGAAAACCAGTACCGTGGCGCAGATCAGATACAGTCTGGCATGGGGAATGTAGTAGTCGGCGATAGCGAAAGTAAAACAGATGCCTGCAAAGACGGAGATGCCACCCACCAGTGGGATCATACCCTGATGGCGCTTACGGAAGTTGGGTTTATCC
Organism: Enterobacter cloacae complex sp. FDA-CDC-AR_0132; assembly: GCF_003010695.1. NCBI lineage: Bacteria > Pseudomonadati > Pseudomonadota > Gammaproteobacteria > Enterobacterales > Enterobacteriaceae > Enterobacter > Enterobacter cloacae complex sp. FDA-CDC-AR_0132. Next base: position 1,469,462 of record NZ_CP027618.1, read on the forward strand.
ACTAAGCCCAGATATTTTGCTACCTTGCGTGCAAGAAACAAAAAGCAAGTGGTAAACAAAAAAATACTGGTTAGTTCAGTAAACGTATCGAGTAGGTTCACAATGGATGTTCTCAACAAATGTCAGGCAACGAAGTATAACCATGTTGGCGCCAAGCCAGAAGGCATAAAGCATACCTCTTACAACCCCATTTGTTTATTATTCAGGCTATTAATATTTTTAACTGTGCGAATTATCTTATTGTCGCACTGACTGGTCTGAAATGGGAGTCTGCATTAATAGCGTATAAGCCATAAAAGAAAAACGCCACGTAAAAACGTGGCGCTTGCTGGCTTTATTTGCGTTACGAGCGTTTCATCATATCGAAGAAATCGTCGTTAGTTTTGGTCATCGCCAGTTTGTTAATGAGGAACTCCATTGCGTCGATTTCACCCATTGGATGGATGATTTTGCGCAGGATCCACATTTTCTGCAGCTCTTCCTGGGTGGTGAGCAACTCTTCTTTACGGGTACCGGAACGGTTGTAGTCGATAGCCGGGAAGACGCGTTTCTCAGCAATTTTACGAGAGAGGTGCAGTTCCATGTTACCTGTACCTTTAAACTCTTCGTAAATAACTTCGTCCATTTTGGAACCCGTATCGATCAGCGCCGTAGCGATGATGGTCAGGCTGCCGCCCTCTTCCACGTTACGTGCCGCACCGAAGAAGCGTTTTGGACGATGCAGGGCGTTAGCGTCCACCCCCCCCGTCAGCACTTTACCGGAAGCCGGAACGACGGTGTTGTAGGCACGCGCCAGACGGGTGATGGAGTCGAGCAGGATGATCACGTCTTTCTTGTGTTCAACCAGGCGTTTCGCCTTCTCGATAACCATTTCCGCAACCTGAACGTGGCGAGATGCGGGTTCGTCAAAGGTGGAAGCAACCACTTCACCTTTAACCAGACGCTGCATCTCGGTCACTTCTTCCGGACGTTCGTCAATCAGCAGTACCATCAGTACGCAGTCTGGGTGGTTATAAGCGATGCTCTGCGCGATATTCTGCAGCAGCATGGTTTTACCCGCTTTTGGCGGTGCGACGATCAGACCACGCTGGCCACGACCGATAGGCGATGCCAGATCCAGGACGCGAGCGGTTAAATCTTCAGTTGAGCCGTTACCACGCTCCATGCGCAGGCGAGAGTTCGCGTGCAGCGGCGTTAAGTTCTCAAACAGGATCTTATTACGGGAGTTTTCCGGTTTGTCGAAGTTAACTTCATTCACTTTCAACAGCGCAAAGTAGCGTTCACCCTCTTTTGGAGGACGAATCTTACCTGAAATGGTGTCACCAGTGCGGAGGTTGAAACGGCGGATTTGGCTAGGGGATACGTAGATGTCGTCAGGGCCGGCGAGGTAGGAGCTGTCTGCAGAGCGGAGGAAACCAAATCCGTCTTGCAATATCTCCAGCACACCGTCGCCAAAGATATCTTCGCCACTCTTAGCGTGCTGCTTCAGGATGGCGAAAATGATGTCCTGCTTGCGCATACGAGCCTGGTTTTCCAGCCCCATATTTTCGCCGAGAGTGATCAGCTCAGAAACCGGCGTATTCTTTAATTCGGTAAGATTCATAATGGTGTGGGTTCTTAAACTCGGGGTGATACTCGAACTTAATGTTGTGAATGGTATGGCAGGGTCATCCATGCCTGTTTAGCGGCCATCAACTCATGTCTGTTCGCTGTCTGGTCACAGGGAAAAAACGCAGAACTGAAACGACAAGACGGATTGAGTGACAAGCCCGGAATTTAGCAACTTCACGCACTGTTTGTGTCAACAACGGGAAGTATCGGGTAAAACAAGATTCAAACAACAAGATATGTTTAAAACGAAGTCATAGCTAACTTAGCACGACTTCAGCCGGGCGTCCAGAGTTCCACATAATTTAGGCGCTCTGGACGCGCAGCAAAGAAACCTTACGCCAGGTTAGCGTCGAGGAACTCTTTCAGTTGACCTTTGGACAGTGCGCCCACTTTGGTCGCTGCCACTTCGCCGTTTTTGAACAGCAGCAGGGTCGGAATGCCACGGATACCGTATTTTGGTGCGGTGCCCGGGTTCTGGTCGATGTTCAGCTTGGCAACGGTCAGTTTGCCCTGATATTCGTCAGCGATCTCATCCAGAATCGGGGCGATCATTTTGCAAGGACCACACCATTCAGCCCAGAAATCGACGAGTGTCAGCCCGTCAGCCTTAAGTACGTCCGTGTCAAAACTGTCGTCAGTCAGGTGAATAATTTTATCGCTCATATATAACTCCACAGGAATAAGCCTGGTGCGTTGGTTTCGCCCTCATCAACGACGTGTTGATGTCGCATTAACCAACTAAAGGTTGACTTTATTTCACCGGATACGCTTTCGTAAAGCAATAGTAAGCTGATATTCTACCACACTATGAGCAAAACACATTTAACAGAACAGAAGTTTTCCGACTTCGCCCTGCACCCAAAAGTGATCGAAGCCCTTGAAAATAAAGGGTTTCATAACTGCACGCCCATTCAGGCTCTCGCCCTGCCGCTGACGCTGGCGGGACGTGACGTAGCAGGGCAGGCGCAAACCGGTACTGGCAAAACGATGGCGTTTTTAACGTCAACGTTTCATTATTTACTTTCTCATCCAGCGATTGCAGACCGCAAAGTTAACCAGCCGCGCGCGCTAATTATGGCCCCGACGCGAGAACTGGCGGTACAGATCCACGCAGACGCTGAACCCCTGATGCAGGCTACGGGCCTGAAAATCGGCCTGGCTTATGGCGGCGATGGTTACGATAAGCAGCTGAAAGTGCTGGAAAGCGGTGTGGATATCCTGATCGGTACCACCGGCCGTCTTATCGACTACGCAAAACAGAACCACATTAACCTTGGTGCCATCCAGGTTGTGGTGCTGGATGAAGCTGATCGTATGTACGATCTGGGCTTCATTAAAGATATCCGCTGGCTGTTCCGCCGCATGCCACCCGCGAATCAGCGCCTCAACATGCTGTTCTCTGCGACCCTGTCGTATCGCGTACGCGAACTGGCATTCGAGCAGATGAACAACGCCGAATATGTGGAAGTGGAACCCGAGCAGAAAACCGGCCACCGTATCAAAGAAGAACTCTTCTATCCTTCCAATGAAGAGAAAATGCGTCTGCTGCAAACGCTGATCGAAGAAGAATGGCCAGACCGCGCCATTATCTTCGCGAACACCAAGCACCGCTGTGAAGATATCTGGGGCCATCTGGCTGCAGACGGTCACCGTGTTGGCCTGCTGACGGGCGATGTTGCGCAGAAAAAACGCCTGCGTATTCTTGAAGAATTCACCCGTGGCGATCTCGATATTCTGGTCGCCACCGACGTCGCAGCGCGCGGCCTGCACATTCCAGCCGTTACGCACGTCTTTAACTATGACCTGCCGGATGACTGTGAAGACTATGTACACCGTATCGGTCGTACCGGTCGTGCGGGTGCAAGCGGCCACTCTATCAGCCTCGCGTGTGAAGAGTATGCGCTGAACCTGCCGGCGATTGAGACGTACATCGGCCATTCTATTCCGGTGAGTAAGTACAACCCGGATGCGCTATTAAGCGAACTGCCGCCGGCTAAGCGCCTTACCCGCGCCCGCTCCGGCAATGGCCCGCGTCGATCTGGCGCGCCGCGTAATCGTCGTCGCTCAGGTTAAAAAATTATGCTCAGCTCCACCTCGCTTTATGCGGCAATTGATCTCGGTTCGAATAGTTTTCATATGCTGGTTGTGCGCGAGGTGGCGGGAAGCATACAAACGCTGACGCGCATTAAGCGCAAGGTCCGCCTCGCGGCGGGCCTGAGCAGCGATAATCACCTCTCTCCTGAAGCCATGGAACGTGGCTGGCAGTGCCTGCGACTCTTTGCAGAGCGTCTGCAGGATATCCCGCATTCCCAAATCACCGTCGTCGCCACTGCAACACTCCGCCTGGCGGTTAACGCCGTGGATTTTATTGCCAAAGCGCAGGAAATTCTCGGTTGTCCGGTGCAGGTTATCAGCGGTGAAGAAGAAGCGCGCCTGATTTATCAGGGCGTTGCGCACACCACGGGAGGCGACGATCGTCGTCTGGTTGTGGATATCGGGGGCGCCAGTACCGAACTCGTGACCGGCACCGGTGCGCAGGCAACGTCGCTATTCAGCCTGTCGATGGGTTGCGTAACCTGGCTTGAGCGCTACTTTACTGACCGCAATCTGGGTCAGGAGAACTTCGACGAGGCGGAAACTGCCGCACGCGAGGTGTTACGCCCGGTGATGGACGAACTGCGCTACCACGGCTGGAAAGTCTGCGTGGGGGCCTCCGGTACCGTGCAGGCATTGCAGGAAATTATGATGGCGCAGGGCATGGATGAGCGAATCACGCTTGCCAAGCTTCAGCAGCTTAAACAGCGGGCCATTCAGTGCGGGCGTCTGGAAGAGCTGGAAATTGAAGGCCTGACGCTTGAACGCGCGCTGGTATTCCCGAGCGGGCTCGCGATCCTGATCGCCATTTTCACCGAGCTGAACATCAAATGTATGACGCTGGCGGGTGGCGCGCTGCGTGAAGGTCTGGTCTACGGGATGTTGCACCTGTCGGTCGATCAGGACATTCGCAGCCGTACCCTGCGAAACGTGCAGCGTCGTTTCCTGGTTGATATCGATCAGGCAGGCCGCGTGGCACAGCTGGCGTCACGCTTCGCCGATCATGTGGCTAACGCCTGGGATCTGGACCCTTTGAGTCGTGATCTGCTGCTAAGTGCCTGTGCACTGCATGAAATCGGGCTGAGCATTGATTTCAAACAGGCCCCGGCTCATGCCGCTTATCTGGTGCGTAACCTCGATTTACCCGGCTATACCCCTGCGCAGAAAAAGTTGCTGGCAACGCTGCTGCTGAACCAGACCAATGCCGTTGACCTCTCCTCTTTGCATCAGCAAAACGCCGTACCGCCGCGCGTGGCCGAGCATATGTGCCGCCTGCTGCGTCTGGCTATTTTGTTTGCCAGCCGCCGCCGCGATGATTTGCTGCCGGCACTCAATCTGGTGGCGGATGACGAGAAACTTTCGCTGACGTTGCCGGAAAACTGGCTGGATAATCATCCGCTTGGGGCGGAGATGGTCGAGCAGGAGTGTCAGTGGCAGAGCTACGTACACTGGGTGCTTGAGGTGAAATAACAGGGCGGACATGCCCGGTAGCGCTACGCTTGCCGGGCGTGTAACAACCTATCCCTTCTCTTTGGCTTTCGCCAGCATGGCGCGGATGTTAGCGACGTTCGCCTGCCCCTTATGCATCCGCTCTTCAGCCGTAATCACTTTACGCTCCTGCTCCCAGATGAGGTCGTCCTGCGGAAGTTCCAGCAGGAAACGGCTCGGCTCCGGGCGCACCAGTTCACCATATTGTCTACGCTCTTTGCACAGCGTGAAGGTCAGCTCTTTCTGAGCGCGCGTGATGCCTACATAGGCCAGACGGCGCTCCTCATCGACGTTATCTTCATCAATGCTGCTCTGGTGCGGCAGTAACCCCTCTTCCATGCCAACCAGATAGACATACGGGAATTCCAGACCTTTTGATGCATGCAGCGTCATCAGCTGAACCTGATCGGCCTCTTCTTCGCTCTCGCCGCGCTCCATCATATCGCGCAGGGTAAAGCGGGTAACGACCTGCGTCAGGGTCATCGGTTCATCAATCTCCGAGCCTTCCAGCATTTCAGTCATCCAGCTGAACAGCTGGTTAACGTTTTTCATGCGCATCTCGGCCGCTTTCGGACTGGCGGAGGTTTCATACAGCCAGGACTCGTAGTCGATACCGTGGATAAGGTCGCGCACGGCGGCGATAGGTTCGCGCTCTGCCAGCCGCTGCACTTCACCAAGCCAGTGGGTAAAGCGGGTTAATGAATCGTAGCCGCGTCCGGTGAGCGTCTGACTCAGCCCCATATCGAAGCTGGCGGTAAACAGACTCTTATTACGCGTCATCGCCCACTCGCCAAGCTTTTGTAGCGTCGCCGGGCCAATTTCCCGTTTCGGGGTATTCACGATACGCAGAAACGCGCTGTCATCATCCGGGTTAGTGAGCACACGCAGGTAGGCCAGAAGATCTTTGATTTCGGGCCGCGAGAAAAAGGAGGTCCCGCCCGAAATTTTGTACGGGATGCGGTTTTGCATCAGCATCTTTTCAAAGACGCGTGACTGGTGGTTGCCGCGATAGAGGATCGCGTAGTCTTTGTATTCGGTTTTATTGACGAAGTGGTGGGCGATGAGTTCGCCTGTGACCCGCTCCGCTTCGTGCTCTTCATTGTTGGCGCTGAGCACTTTTAGCTCTGTACCGTAACCCAGTTCGGAGAACAGGCGTTTTTCGAACACATGCGGGTTGTTGGCGATCAGGATATTCGCGGCTTTAAGGATACGCCCGGAGGAACGGTAGTTCTGCTCCAGTTTGATCACCTGCAGCGCCGGGAAATCTTTGCTCAGCAGGACCAGGTTTTGCGGACGCGCACCGCGCCAGGAGTAAATGGACTGATCGTCATCACCGACCACCGTGAAACGCGCGCGCTGTCCCACCAGCAGTTTCACCAGTTCATACTGGCTGGTATTGGTGTCCTGATACTCATCCACCAGCAGGTAGCGGATTTTATTCTGCCAGCGCTCACGCACCTCTTCATTACGCTGCAGCAGTAGCGTGGGAAGCAGGATCAAGTCGTCGAAATCCAGTACGTTACAGGCTTTCATATGCGCATCGTACAGACCGTAGCAGTGGGCGAAGATCCGATCCCGCTCGCCTTTGGCGATTGCCGCGGCCTGGGCCGGGGTCATCAGATCGTTTTTCCAGTTGGAGATCGTTGAGATCAGCTGCTGCAGCAGAACCTTATCATCTTCGATCAGCCCCTCGGTGAGCTCCTTGAGCAGGGCCACCTGGTCGGTATCGTCAAACAGTGAGAAGTTGGATTTCATCCCCAGCGCGGCGTATTCACGTTTGATGATATCCAGCCCCAGCGTATGGAAGGTGGAAATCATCAGACCGCGCGCCTCTTTACGCCCCAGCGTCTGGCCGACACGCTCTTTCATCTCGCGCGCTGCTTTGTTAGTAAACGTCACCGCCGCGATGTGGCGAGCCTGATATCCGCAGCCGCGGATCAGGTGGGCAATCTTATTGGTGATGACGCGCGTTTTGCCGGATCCCGCGCCCGCCAGCACCAGACAGGGTCCAGTGACAAATTCGACGGCTTGTTGTTGTCCGGGGTTTAAACGCATAAATGATCACTCAATGAAAGTCAGGAGGGGAGAATAACAGCGTGGTAGTATAGCGAGCCTAATCCATACCACTCAAGGCACGATCATGGCAAAAACCGCGGCAGCACTGCATATCCTTGTAAAAGAAGAAAAACTGGCTCTGGATCTTCTCGAGCAGATCAAAAACGGCGCCGACTTCGGCAAACTGGCGAAGAAACACTCTATTTGTCCGTCAGGTAAACGCGGCGGTGATTTAGGTGAATTCCGTCAGGGTCAAATGGTTCCGGCGTTCGATAAAGTGGTCTTTTCCTGCCCGGTGCTGGAACCCACTGGCCCACTGCATACGCAGTTTGGCTACCATGTAATTAAGGTTCTGTACCGCAAATAACAGCAAGGCCTTCTCTGAGAGAAGGCCTTGTACGTTTAGTCAGGTCAGGGCATCAGCCCGCCCGGTTATTAACCTGCTACCGCGATACGTTTCATATCGGTCATGTAGCCACGCAGTTTCTGACCCACTTTCTCGATTTCATGGCCGCGAATGGCTTCGTTTACATCGCGCAGCTGCGCGTTATCCACAGCACCTTCCGCAATCGCTTTGCCCAGATCGCCCGGCTGCAGGGTTGTCATGAACTCTTTCAGCAGCGGTACGCAAGCGTAAGAGAACAGGTAGTTGCCATACTCGGCGGTATCAGAGATAACCACGTTCATTTCATACAGACGCTTACGGGCGATGGTGTTCGCAATCAGCGGCAGCTCGTGCAGTGATTCATAGTAGGCAGACTCTTCGATGATGCCGGAATCCACCATGGTTTCGAACGCCAGCTCAACGCCAGCTTTCACCATCGCAATCATCAGAACGCCTTTATCGAAGTACTCCTGCTCGCCGATTTTACCTTCAAACTGTGGGGCGGTTTCAAAAGCGGTTTTACCGGTCTCTTCACGCCAGGTCAGCAGTTTCTTATCGTCGTTAGCCCAGTCCGCCATCATGCCGGAAGAGAACTCGCCGGAGATAATGTCATCCATATGTTTCTGGAACAGCGGTGCCATGATCGTTTTCAGCTGTTCAGACAGCGCGTAAGCACGCAGTTTCGCCGGGTTGGACAGACGGTCCATCATCAGCGTGATACCGCCCTGCTTCAGCGCTTCGGTGATCGTTTCCCAGCCGAACTGAATCAGTTTTTCTGCGTATGCCGGGTCTGTCCCCTCTTCCACCAGCTTGTCGAAGCACAACAGAGAGCCCGCCTGCAGCATACCGCACAGGATGGTTTGCTCACCCATCAGGTCAGATTTAACTTCCGCGACGAAAGACGATTCCAGAACGCCCGCACGGTGGCCACCCGTTGCTGCAGCCCATGCTTTGGCGATCGCCATACCTTCGCCTTTCGGATCGTTTTCCGGGTGAACGGCGATAAGCGTTGGTACGCCGAAGCCACGTTTGTACTCTTCACGTACTTCTGTACCCGGGCACTTCGGTGCCACCATCACAACGGTGATGTCTTTACGGATCTGCTCGCCCACTTCAACGATGTTAAAGCCGTGGGAGTAACCCAACGCCGCACCGTCTTTCATCAGCGGCTGCACGGAACGCACAACGTCAGAGTGCTGTTTGTCTGGCGTCAGGTTAACCACCAGGTCTGCCTGGGGGATCAGTTCTTCGTAGGTACCGACTTTAAAACCGTTTTCGGTCGCTTTGCGCCAGGACGCACGCTTCTCAGCAATCGCTTCTTTACGCAGGGCGTAGGAAATATCCAGACCGGAGTCACGCATGTTCAGGCCCTGGTTCAGACCCTGGGCGCCGCAGCCAACGATGACCACTTTTTTACCCTGAAGGTAGCTCGCGCCATCGGCAAATTCGTCGCGCGCCATAAAGCGGCATTTGCCCAGCTGCGCCAGCTGCTGGCGCAAATTCAGTGTATTAAAGTAGTTAGCCATAATGGACTCCGTGATGTTGTGTTGTTGTGCTTATTGTTCGGTTCGCTTTTGCGAGAATGAACTTACTATATGACAGGAAATTTATTGCGGAAATTGATATATTCACAACGTCACGTTGCAATATTTGCAATGTAAAAAGGGGGAGTGAAATCAGTGGATTTACGCGATCTGAAAATGTTCCTGCATCTGGCGGAAAGCCGTCACTTTGGGCGCAGCGCCCGGGCGATGCACGTCAGTCCCTCCACGCTTTCGCGCCAGATCCAGCGCCTTGAGGAAGACCTCGGCCAGCCTCTGTTTGTACGCGACAACCGTACCGTCACCCTGACGGAGGCCGGTGAGGAGTTACGGGTCTTTGCCCAACAAACGCTGCTGCAGTATCAGCAGCTGCGACACACCATTGACCAGAAAGGGCCATCGCTGTCCGGCGAGCTGCATATTTTCTGCTCCGTGACCGCGGCCTATAGCCATCTGCCGCCGATTCTTGACCGCTTTCGCGCAGAACAACCGTCGGTGGAAATTAAACTCACCACCGGTGATGCTGCCGACGCAATGGAAAAAGTGGTGACAGGCGAGGCGGATCTCGCCATTGCCGGGAAACCCGAAACCCTGCCGGGCGCTGTCGCGTTCTCAATGCTGGAGAACCTGGCGGTCGTGTTGATTGCCCCCGCGTTACCCTGCCCGGTGCGTAATCAGGTGTCGGTGGAAAAACCGGACTGGTCCACGGTGCCTTTTATCATGGCCGATCAGGGGCCGGTGCGCCGTCGTATTGAGCTCTGGTTTCGTCGCCAGAAGATCAGCAACCCGTCGATTTACGCGACGGTTGGCGGGCATGAGGCGATGGTGTCAATGGTGGCGCTGGGTTGCGGCGTGGCACTGCTGCCGGAAGTGGTCCTGGAGAACAGCCCGGAACCGGTGCGTAATCGCGTGATGATTCTGGAGCGCAGCGACGAAAAAACGCCGTTTGAGCTTGGCGTATGCGCACAAAAAAAGCGGCTGCAGGAGCCGCTTATTGATGCCTTCTGGCAGATACTGCCTAACCACTAGCCTGCCAGGAAGAACCTGAACGCCGGGTTATGGGTTTCATCGTGACACTCATAGCCCAGCTCGTTCAGCCGCGTTTCGAAATCAGGCTCGTGCTCGCCCAGTTCGAAGGCGGCCAGCACGCGTCCATAATCGGTACCGTGGCTGCGGTAGTGGAACAGAGAGATGTTCCAGTGCGTGCCCAGCGTATGCAGGAACTTGAGCAACGCGCCCGGTGACTCCGGGAACTCGAAGCTATAGAGACGTTCCTGCAGCGGCTTCGACGGACGCCCGCCCACCATGTAACGCACGTGCAGTTTCGCCATCTCATCGTCGGAGAGATCCACGACGCTGTAGCCACCTTCGTGGAGCAGGTGGAGGATCTCTTTACGCTCTTCCAGACCACGGCTTAACCGTACGCCGACAAAAATGCAGGCATCTCGGGCGTCGGCAAAACGGTAGTTAAACTCCGTGACTGAACGGCCGCCCAACAGCTGACAAAACTTCAGGAAGCTGCCCTTCTCTTCCGGGATGGTAACCGCCAGCAGCGCTTCGCGTTGCTCACCCAGCTCGCAGCGTTCGGAAACATAGCGCAGACCGTGGAAGTTCACGTTGGCACCAGAAAGGACATGCGCCAGACGCTCGCCGCGGATGTTGTGCTGCGCGATGTATTTCTTCATCCCCGCCAGCGCCAGCGCGCCGGAAGGTTCCGCTACCGCACGCACATCTTCGAACAGATCTTTCATTGCGGCGCAAATGGCGTCGCTGTCGACGGTGATAATATCGTCAAGATACTCCTGGCAAAGACGGAAGGTTTCATCGCCAATGCGTTTAACCGCCACGCCTTCAGCAAACAGCCCGACGCGTGGTAAGTCCACCGGATGACCGGCATCCAGCGCCGCTTTCAGACAGGCCGAGTCTTCCGCCTCAACGGCAATCACTTTGATTTGCGGCATCAGCTGTTTGATCAGCACCGCTACGCCCGCCGCGAGGCCGCCACCGCCAACCGGCACGAAGACGCGGTCGAGATGTGCATCCTGTTGCAGCAGCTCAAGCGCCAGCGTCCCCTGTCCGGCAATGACCATCGGATGATCGAACGGCGGCACCCAGGTAAACCCCTGTTGCTGCGCCAGCTCTATCGCTTTGGCTTTGGCTTCGTCAAAGTTTGCGCCGTGGAGCAACACTTCACCGCCGAAACCGCGTACGGCATCCACTTTGATATCGGCAGTAGCAACCGGCATAACAATCAGCGCTTTCAGCCCCAGGCGCGCAGAGGAGAACGCGACGCCCTGCGCGTGGTTGCCCGCAGAGGCGGTAATCACCCCCCGCGCTTTTTGCTCATCGGTCAACCCGGCCATCATCGCGTAGGCGCCACGCAGCTTGAAGCTGTGTACCGGCTGACGGTCTTCGCGTTTCACCAGAATCACGTTGTCGAGGCGCGAGGAGAGTTTCTCCATCTTCTGCAGCGGCGTAACCTGCACGGCTTCATAGACCGGTGCACGTAGCACCGCCCTGAGGTATTCCGCCCCCTCAGGGGCGGCGGATAACGGTTGCGACTCGGCCATCATTAGCCCCCAAGTTTCGATTTGTCGCGCACCGCGCCTTTATCTGCACTGGTGGCAAGGCTCGCATAGGCACGCAGGGCGAAGGAGACGTCGCGCTGGCGATCTTTTGGCGTCCAGGCTTTGTCACCGCGAGCTTCCTGGGCTTCACGACGCGCCGCAATGTCCTGGTCGCTCAGTTTCAACTGAATACCGCGATTCGGGATATCAATTTCGATCAAATCGCCATCTTCAATAATCGCAATGTTGCCGCCGCTTGCCGCTTCCGGTGACACGTGGCCAATGGAGAGACCAGACGTACCGCCAGAGAAACGTCCGTCGGTGATCAGCGCACAGGCTTTACCGAGGCCCATGGATTTCAGGAAGGTGGTGGGATAGAGCATCTCCTGCATGCCCGGCCCGCCTTTCGGCCCTTCGTAGCGAATGACAACCACGTCGCCTTCCACCACTTTACCACCGAGAATAGCCTCTACCGCGTCGTCCTGGCTTTCGTACACTTTTGCCGGGCCGGTGAATTTGAGAATACTGTCATCCACGCCTGCGGTTTTTACAATACAGCCGTTTTCTGCAAAGTTACCGTAGAGCACGGCCAGACCGCCGTCCTTGCTGTAGGCATGTTCCAGTGAGCGAATACAGCCTTCTGCACGATCGTCATCCAGCGTGTCCCAGCGGCAATCCTGTGAGAAGGCCTGGGTGGTACGAATACCTGCCGGGCCGGCGCGGAACATCTTTTTCACCGCATCGTCTTTCGTGAGCATGACGTCGTATTTGTCCAGCGACTCCGGCAGCGTCAGGCCGAGCACGTTTTTGACGTTGCGGTTCAGCAGCCCGGCGCGATCCAGCTCACCGAGAATACCCAGTACGCCACCCGCACGGTGGACATCTTCCATGTGGTATTTCTGAGTACTCGGCGCAACTTTACAGAGCTGCGGTACTTTGCGGGACAGCTTGTCGATATCGCTCATGGTGAAGTCGATTTCAGCTTCCTGCGCAGCGGCCAGCAGGTGGAGAACGGTGTTGGTGGAACCGCCCATGGCGATATCCAGCGTCATGGCATTTTCAAACGCGGCTTTGCTGGCGATATTACGCGGCAGCGCGCTTTCATCATCTTGCTCGTAGTAGCGTTTGGTCAGCTCAACGATGCGTTTACCGGCATTGAGGAACAGCTGTTTACGGTCGGCGTGGGTCGCCAGCAGCGAGCCGTTGCCCGGCTGAGACAGACCCAGCGCTTCGGTCAGACAGTTCATGGAGTTCGCGGTGAACATACCTGAGCAGGAGCCACAGGTTGGACACGCAGAACGTTCAACCTGATCGCTTTGCTCATCAGAAACTTTTGGATCCGCGCCCTGAATCATCGCATCGACCAGGTCGAGCTTGATGATTTTATCGGAAAGCTTGGTTTTACCCGCTTCCATTGGACCGCCGGAGACGAAGATCACCGGAATGTTCAGACGCAGGGAAGCCATCAGCATCCCCGGGGTAATTTTGTCGCAGTTGGAGATACAAACCATGGCATCCGCGCAGTGGGCGTTCACCATATACTCCACCGAGTCGGCGATCAGCTCACGCGACGGCAGTGAATAGAGCATACCCCCGTGACCCATCGCGATACCGTCATCCACCGCAATGGTGTTGAACTCTTTCGCCACACCGCCGGAGGCTTCGATTTGCTCGGCAACGAGTTTGCCGAGATCGCGCAGGTGCACGTGGCCCGGCACAAACTGGGTGAAGGAGTTCACCACGGCGATAATAGGCTTACCGAAATCGGCGTCGGTCATCCCGGTGGCGCGCCACAGTGCGCGGGCACCCGCCATGTTACGGCCATGAGTGGTGGTGGCGGAACGATACTTAGGCATGCTTTATTTACTCCCGTCTGACTATTGAATGGGACGGTGCGTGCCGTCCCATATTTATGCTTATTGATTAACCTGATCCAGCCAGCCGTATTTATCTTCCGTTTCACCGGTGAAGAGGCCAAAGAAGGCTTGCTGAATACGTTTGGTGACCGGACCACAGCGGCCAGCACCAACCTGAATACCGTCTACGCTACGAACCGGCGTAATTTCCGCCGCGGTACCGGACATGAACACTTCATCGGCCAGGTACAGGGATTCGCGGGACAGGACCTGCTCACGGACTTCGATACCCAAATCTTTTGCCAGCTTGATGATGGCGTCACGGGTAATGCCCGGCAGAGCGGAAGAGGTAAATGGCGGCGTAAACAGAATGCCGTCTTTCACTTCGAACAGGTTTTCACCTGCACCTTCAGAGATATAGCCATTCACGTCCAGCGCGATACCTTCCTGATAACCGTGACGGCGCGCTTCGCTACCGACCAGCAGTGAGGAGAGGTAGTTACCGCCCGCTTTTGCCGCCGTCGGGATCGTGTTTGGTGCCACGCGGTTCCAGGAAGAAACCATTGCGTCGATCCCCTGCTCCAGGGCTTCAGCCCCCAGATAAGCACCCCACGGGAACGCAGCAATGATCACATCGGTGGTATAACCGGCTGGCGGGTTCACGCCCATGCCCACATCACCTACAAACACCAGCGGACGAATATAGGCACTGGTGAGGTTGTTCTTACGAATCACGTCGCGGCAGGCTTCCATCAGCTCATCCACGCTCTGAGAAACCGGGAAACGATAAATTTTGGCTGAGTCATGCAGACGCTGCATGTGTTCGCGATGACGGAACACCACTGGCCCTTTGTGTGAGTCGTAGCAACGGATGCCTTCGAAGACAGAGGTACCGTAATGCAGCGCGTGGGACATAACGTGGACTTTCGCGTCCTCCCAGCGAACCATCTCACCATTGAACCAAATGTAATCAGCTTTTTTTGTCGTCATTTTCTCTTCCTGTCGCGCTTAAGCACGGATCTGTTGTGATGTGGTTGTGCTCTGGCAGATGGCAACATGTGCAACGTCTACCAGTTTTGTTAACTGACTAAACAGTAAGTCGACCGACCGCGGGCTGGCAACGGTTAATTCGATACTGATATTTTGAGCATCAGTGGCCGTCTCCATATTCATAGAGCAAATCTGAAAGCCACGGTGACGCACCACACGCAAAACGCGTTCTAATGTCTCTGGATTGAAGCGAGCCTGCACGGCGACCTGATGTTGCATCATGATAATTTCTCCAGCATTTGTGAGTTACTGGCACCTGGCGGTACCAACGGCCAGACATTCTCAAGCTCGTCGATTGAGACATGAAGCAGGTACGGCCCTTCGCTTGACAGCATGGTGTCGAGTGCCGCTTCAACCTGGTCTTTACGGGTGATGTGCTGGCCAGGGATACCAAAGGCGCTGGCCAGAATGAGGAAATCGGGGTTATCCGTCAGGGTAGTCTCACTGTAGCGTTCCTGGAAAAACAGCTGTTGCCACTGACGAACCATTCCTAAACGCTGGTTATCGAGCAAGACGATTTTCAACGGTAACTGCTTGCGCTTAACGGTGCCCAGCTCCTGCACGTTCATCATGAAAGAGCCGTCACCGGAGATACAGATAACCGTATCGTTTGGGCGGGCAACCTGCGCCCCAACCGCGGCAGGGAGACCGAAGCCCATCGTCCCTAAGCCGCTGGAGGTAATGAAGTTTTCCGGGCGCGTGTAAGTCATGTGCTGTGCTGACCACATCTGGTGTTGGCCTACATCCGTCGTGACCACACAGTCTGCCGGTTTACGGTCGGACAATTGCTTTAACAGCAGTGGCGCATAGATGGCGTCACCAGGATGGTCGTAACGCCAGGCATGTTCAACGCGCATATCGGCGGTGTGCTGACGCCATGCGTCGATTTTCAGAGGCTGCTGTAAAGCCGGTAATAACGTGTTGAGATTGCCCTGCAGGGCCACATGCGCCTGACGCAGTTTGTTCATCTC
Source organism: Enterobacter cloacae complex sp. FDA-CDC-AR_0132 (assembly GCF_003010695.1). Classification (NCBI taxonomy): domain Bacteria; kingdom Pseudomonadati; phylum Pseudomonadota; class Gammaproteobacteria; order Enterobacterales; family Enterobacteriaceae; genus Enterobacter; species Enterobacter cloacae complex sp. FDA-CDC-AR_0132. The sequence continues at coordinate 1,485,080 of NZ_CP027618.1, forward strand.
CGCCGGGTCGATATCCATGTGGATCACGTTAGCATTCGGCGCGAAGGTATTCAGCTTGCCGGTGACACGATCATCAAAACGGGCACCTACGGCGATCAGCAAGTCACACGCCTGCACGGCCAGGTTCGCCGCTTTGGTACCGTGCATCCCCAGCATTCCCAGATAGTAAGGATAGTCAGCATCTACCGCGCCAAGACCTTTCAACGTACAGGTGGCGGGCATTTGCGTAACCGCGATGAATTCGCGCAGGGCGGGAACGGCCTGTGCCATACCAACCCCACCCCCTACGTACAACATCGGTTGTTTAGCGTGGGCAATCATCTGCCGCGCCTCTTCCACCGCGGCGTGCGGGAATGCATCGTCGCTTTCAACGGTGGAGAAGTGCGGTTCCAGATCGCCCAGAGCAACCTGGATATCTTTCGGGATATCAACCAGAACCGGTCCAGGGCGACCAGAGTTTGCCACCTCAAACGCCTCTGCCATCACACGCGGCAGCTCTTCCAGAGACTGAACGAGGAAGCTGTGTTTGGTGCAGGCCAGTGACAAGCCGAGCACGTCCACTTCCTGGAAGGCATCAGTACCAATGAGGGGCAAGGCCACCTGACCGGTGATGGCGACAACGGGAACGGAATCAAGCAGTGCATCCGCCAGGCCGGTGATCAGGTTTGTGGCACCCGGCCCTGAGGTTGCCATGCAGACACCGGTTTTACCGGTGGCACGTGCATAGCCAATGGCGGCCATCGCTGCGCCCTGCTCGTGTCGGCACAAGAGGTGTTCCACGCCGCCGTCATACAATGCATCGTAAATCGGCATTATTGCGCCCCCCGGATAACCGAAGACAGTGTCGACTCCCTGTGCGCGCAACGCATGTACTACCCACTGTGCACCATTCATAGTTAGTTCCCCGTCATAAATCGGGAGAAACAGAATTTTGTGCTATTAGTCATTCTCTGCTCCTCGTGTAAGTTTTTTAGTCATAAAAAAACCCCCGGACCTTTCGGTGCGGGGGTCTTAGTTCGTTAAGGCTTGATTTCTAAGCCTTTCCTCGTCCAAGTGCAGCCCCGCACGGTGGGATAATAATCACCACCACGCTAATCACGACCAGGCTAATCACTCGTAGAAGGGCTGTCATTTTCAGTTCTTTTTGCATCTTGTTCGAAGGAATACCTAAAGAGGTATCACAGTTTTTAAATCAAACACAAGATTTATTTATGGCTGGTTTCGTTAGTCTGCGAATCATATTTTCTGAACGTATTGTTTTATATGAAGAAATTAGATAGTGAATATTTTTCATTTTTTCAGCACGGACAGAGCGGCATGTCGCCTGTTCATTTTTTTGCGAGCAGGGTTCCACAGAAAAGAAAAGGTTACATCTTGACGTTAAAACCTCGGAAGAGGATGCGTAAATCCGCTAAATGTGGCTAAACATGCATATCGGTCACGGGCATAGTCATCACTTAAGGAGGTGCTTATGTCACTGTCAGTTGTTTATACCCGTGCGGCCATTGGAGTAAAAGCACCGCTTATTTCGGTAGAAGTTCATCTCAGCAACGGGCTGCCCGGGCTGACGCTGGTTGGATTGCCGGAGACCACGGTAAAGGAAGCCAGAGATCGGGTGCGCAGTGCGATTATTAATAGCGGTTATACCTTTCCGGCAAAGAAAATCACCATCAACCTTGCGCCTGCAGACTTGCCTAAAGAGGGAGGGCGATATGATTTACCTATCGCTATAGCGCTCCTCGCCGCCTCTGAGCAGCTTAACAGCTGCAGACTAGGCGCATATGAGTTCATCGGTGAACTGGCGCTCACAGGCGCGCTGAGGGGCGTTCCTGGTGCCATCTCGGGTGCGCTGGAGGCCATTCGCGCAGGTCGACAAATCATTGTTGCCAATGAAAATGGTGCAGAAGTGAGCCTGATAGCCGAGAGAGGATGTCTGCTAGCCGGGCATTTACAGGAAGTGTGCGCGTATCTTGAGGGGCAACATGTGCTGTCAGAGCCGGAAGAATCAGGCGATCCCCTGGCAGAAAGCCCGGACGATCTGAGCGATATTTACGGCCAGGAGCAGGGGAAGCGGGCGCTGGAGATCACTGCTGCTGGCGGACATAACCTGTTGCTGATTGGCCCACCGGGTACAGGAAAAACGATGCTGGCGAGCAGGTTGAATGGTTTACTGCCTCCACTTAATAACCATGAAGCGCTGGAAAGCGCGGCGATATTTAGTCTGGTGGGTTCAGTGTCATTGCAAAAACAGTGGCGACGTCGCCCGTTTCGCTCTCCGCACCACAGTGCCTCACTGGCGGCCATGGTCGGCGGTGGCACCATACCAGGGCCGGGAGAGATCTCTCTGGCGCACAACGGCATCCTGTTTCTGGATGAACTGCCTGAATTTGAACGCCGCGTTCTGGATGCGCTGAGGGAGCCCATCGAATCGGGTGAGATCCATATCTCCCGTGCACGCGCCAAAATAAGCTATCCCGCGCGGTTCCAGCTGGTAGCGGCAATGAACCCCAGCCCATCGGGCCATTATCAGGGAAACCACAATCGCTCCACGCCTGAACAGACGCTGCGCTACCTGGGGAAGTTATCTGGTCCTTTCCTGGATCGTTTCGATTTGTCGCTGGAAATCCCCTTGCCTCCTCCCGGCCTGCTCAGCCAGAGCAGCGCCAGAGGAGAGAGTACGGTGGAGGTTCGCGAGCGGGTTATCGCCGCGCAGGCCCGGCAGTATATGCGTCAACATAAGCTGAATGCCCGTCTGGATAACGCTGAGATTCGGCAGTTTTGTCCTCTTAAGACTGAAGATTCATGCTGGCTGGAGGATACGTTGACGCGCTTTGGGCTTTCCATTCGCGCATGGCAGCGTCTTATAAAAGTCGCCCGCACCATCGCCGATGTGGAAAAGTGCCCTGACATTGAGACGCGGCATCTGCAGGAAGCGTTAAGCTATCGTGCGATCGATCGCTTGCTCCTGCACCTGCAAAAGTTACTGGCATAAAAAAAGGGGCCACAGCCCCTTTTCTTGTTAGTCGTCAGACTCAGTGTAGTCTTCAGCACCTTCCATCTGCGGCTTACCGCCAGACAGCGTATGGAAACGCTTTGGACGCTTAATGCGTGCCATATACTTGATCCATACACGTTCTGCTTCAGACTGTGGCTCACGCTCGCCACGGCAGACTGCGACAAACTGTTTTTCGTCTTCAGTTGCAGGCTCACGTTTACCCAGATCCAGCTCGTTAAAGGCATAACCATGACGCTCAAGCATCTGCGCCTCTTTGATGGTGAAATCGCCGTGACGAGAGAACCCGCGTGGATAATTTTTATTGTCGAAAAAACGATTAGTCGTCGTAAAGCTTTCCGCCATCCTACACGCTCCTAATTCTTTGGCCGAGCTATTTATGGCGCGGAGTATTAGTTACGCTTGACAGAGTGTAAAACAAAACATTTAAATCATAACGACAAATTATTTTGCGGAGAAAGATGTGGATACGGAATTGCTAAAAACTTTCCTGGAAGTGAGCAGAACGCGCCACTTTGGGCGAGCAGCGGAAGCCCTTTACCTGACGCAGTCAGCGGTCAGTTTTCGTATTCGACAGCTGGAAAATCAACTGGGTGTGAATCTTTTTACCCGCCACCGCAACAACATACGCCTCACGCCAGCCGGTGAAAAACTGCTGCCGTATGCAGAGACCCTGATGAATACCTGGCAGGCGGCACGTAAAGAGGTTGCGCACACCTCGAGGCATAACGAGTTCTCCATTGGGGCCAGCGCATCGTTGTGGGAATGTATGCTCAGTCAGTGGCTTACCCGGCTCTACCCTTCCCACAACCATTTGCAATTTGAAGCGCGGATTGCGCAACGTCAGTCGCTCGTTAAGCAACTGCACGAGCGCCAGCTGGATCTTCTGATCACGACCGAAGCCCCCAAAATGGACGAATTTAGCAGCCAGATTGTTGGCCAGTTTGGCCTTGCGCTTTATGCCTCCGAGCCTTCCATGATGAAAGCCGACCTGACCTATCTGCGTCTGGAGTGGGGGCCAGATTTCCAGCAACACGAGGCGGGATTGATTGCTCCGGATGATGTGCCACAGTTAACAACCAGCTCTGCGGAGATCGCCTGTCAGCAGCTCTCCTTGCTGAAGGGGTGCACCTGGTTACCTGTTCGCTGGGCAGACACAAAACCCGGGTTGCATACCGTTGTGGACTCCACCACGCTTTCCAGACCGCTGTATGCCATCTGGCTCCAGAACAGCGATAAGCAATCGCAGATAAAAGATCTTCTAAAAATTAATATTATGGATTGATGCACGCGCCAGCAGAAATGCTGGCGGCAACGTCTGAAGAGGGGACTGGCGTCTTTCAGGTAAAAAAAATCCTTTGCCGAAGCAAAGGATTATATATGGCAGGGGCGGAGAGACTCGAACTCGCGACACCCGGTTTTGGAGACCGGTGCTCTACCAACTGAGCTACGCCCCTAAAGTCTTTTGCCATTAAGCCTGCCGGGTAGGCAGGCTTAATGTCTTAATAAGTGGCGGAACGGACGGGACTCGAACCCGCGACCCCCTGCGTGACAGGCAGGTATTCTAACCGACTGAACTACCGCTCCACCGAAGACTGCTGTAACCACCGGATTTATGCACCGGCTTACTACGTAATTTGATGCCTGGCAGTTCCCTACTCTCACATGGGGAGACCCCACACTACCATCGGCGCTACGGCGTTTCACTTCTGAGTTCGGCATGGGGTCAGGTGGGACCACCGCGCTAAAGCCGCCAGGCAAATTCTGTTAATCTGTATCAGCTGAAAATCGTCTCTCTCACGCCAAAACACCTTCGGCGTTGTAAGGTTAAGCCTCACGGTTCATTAGTATCGGTTAGCTCAACGCATCGCTGCGCTTACACACCCGACCTATCAACGTCGTAGTCTTCAACGTTCCTTCAGGAGACTTAAAGTCTCAGGGAGAACTCATCTCGGGGCAAGTTTCGTGCTTAGATGCTTTCAGCACTTATCTCTTCCGCATTTAGCTACCGGGCAGTGCCATTGGCATGACAACCCGAACACCAGTGATGCGTCCACTCCGGTCCTCTCGTACTAGGAGCAGCCCCCCTCAATTCTCCAGCGCCCACGGCAGATAGGGACCGAACTGTCTCACGACGTTCTAAACCCAGCTCGCGTACCACTTTAAATGGCGAACAGCCATACCCTTGGGACCTACTTCAGCCCCAGGATGTGATGAGCCGACATCGAGGTGCCAAACACCGCCGTCGATATGAACTCTTGGGCGGTATCAGCCTGTTATCCCCGGAGTACCTTTTATCCGTTGAGCGATGGCCCTTCCATTCAGAACCACCGGATCACTATGACCTGCTTTCGCACCTGCTCGAGCCGTCACTCTCGCAGTCAAGCTAGCTTATGCCATTGCACTAACCTCCTGATGTCCGACCAGGATTAGCTAACCTTCGTGCTCCTCCGTTACTCTTTGGGAGGAGACCGCCCCAGTCAAACTACCCACCAGACACTGTCCGCAACCCGGATTACGGGTCTACGTTAGAACACCAGCCATTAAAGGGTGGTATTTCAAGGTTGGCTCCACGCAGACTGGCGTCCACGCTTCAAAGCCTCCCACCTATCCTACACATCAAGGACCAGTGTTCAGTGTCAAGCTATAGTAAAGGTTCACGGGGTCTTTCCGTCTTGCCGCGGGTACACTGCATCTTCACAGCGAGTTCAATTTCACTGAGTCTCGGGTGGAGACAGCCTGGCCATCATTACGCCATTCGTGCAGGTCGGAACTTACCCGACAAGGAATTTCGCTACCTTAGGACCGTTATAGTTACGGCCGCCGTTTACCGGGGCTTCGATCAAGAGCTTCGCGTTGCCGCTAACCCCATCAATTAACCTTCCGGCACCGGGCAGGCGTCACACCGTATACGTCCACTTTCGTGTTTGCACAGTGCTGTGTTTTTAATAAACAGTTGCAGCCAGCTGGTATCTTCGACTGATTTCAGCTCCACCCGCAGGGGCTTCACCTACATATCAGCGTGCCTTCTCCCGAAGTTACGGCACCATTTTGCCTAGTTCCTTCACCCGAGTTCTCTCAAGCGCCTTGGTATTCTCTACCTGACCACCTGTGTCGGTTTGGGGTACGATTTGATGTTACCTGATGCTTAGAGGCTTTTCCTGGAAGCAGGGCATTTGTTACTTCAGCACCGTAGTGCCTCGTCATCACACCTCAGCGTTAACAAGGAACCGGATTTACCTGGAACCTCCGCCTACATGCTTAAACCGGGACAACCGTCGCCCGGCTAACATAGCCTTCTCCGTCCCCCCTTCGCAGTAACACCAAGTACAGGAATATTAACCTGTTTCCCATCGACTACGCCTTTCGGCCTCGCCTTAGGGGTCGACTCACCCTGCCCCGATTAACGTTGGACAGGAACCCTTGGTCTTCCGGCGAGCGGGCTTTTCACCCGCTTTATCGTTACTTATGTCAGCATTCGCACTTCTGATACCTCCAGCACCCCTCACAGGACACCTTCAACGGCTTACAGAACGCTCCCCTACCCAACAACGCATAAGCGTCGCTGCCGCAGCTTCGGTGCATGGTTTAGCCCCGTTACATCTTCCGCGCAGGCCGACTCGACCAGTGAGCTATTACGCTTTCTTTAAATGATGGCTGCTTCTAAGCCAACATCCTGGCTGTCTGTGCCTTCCCACATCGTTTCCCACTTAACCATGACTTTGGGACCTTAGCTGGCGGTCTGGGTTGTTTCCCTCTTCACGACGGACGTTAGCACCCGCCGTGTGTCTCCCGTGATAACATTCTTCGGTATTCGTAGTTTGCATCGGGTTGGTAAGCCGGGATGGCCCCCTAGCCGAAACAGTGCTCTACCCCCGAAGATGAGTTCACGAGGCGCTACCTAAATAGCTTTCGGGGAGAACCAGCTATCTCCCGGTTTGATTGGCCTTTCACCCCCAGCCACAAGTCATCCGCTAATTTTTCAACATTAGTCGGTTCGGTCCTCCAGTTAGTGTTACCCAACCTTCAACCTGCCCATGGCTAGATCACCGGGTTTCGGGTCTATACCCTGCAACTTAACGCCCAGTTAAGACTCGGTTTCCCTTCGGCTCCCCTATACGGTTAACCTTGCTACAGAATATAAGTCGCTGACCCATTATACAAAAGGTACGCAGTCACCCCATAAAAGAGGCTCCCACTGCTTGTACGTACACGGTTTCAGGTTCTTTTTCACTCCCCTCGCCGGGGTTCTTTTCGCCTTTCCCTCACGGTACTGGTTCACTATCGGTCAGTCAGGAGTATTTAGCCTTGGAGGATGGTCCCCCCATATTCAGACAGGATACCACGTGTCCCGCCCTACTCTTCGAGTTCACAACCTGTGTGCTTTCGTGTACGGGACTGTCACCCTGTACCGTGCGACTTTCCAGACGCTTCCACTAACACACAAGCTGATTCAGACTCTGGGCTGCTCCCCGTTCGCTCGCCGCTACTGGGGGAATCTCGGTTGATTTCTTTTCCTCGGGGTACTTAGATGTTTCAGTTCCCCCGGTTCGCCTCGTTAACCTATGTATTCAGTTAACGATAGTGTGTCGGAACACACTGGGTTTCCCCATTCGGACATCGCCGGGTCAAAGGTTCATATCACCTCGCCGGCGCTTTTCGCAGATTAGCACGTCCTTCATCGCCTCTGACTGCCAGGGCATCCACCGTGTACGCTTAGTCGCTTAACCTCACAACCCGAAGATGTTTCTTTCGATTCATCACCGGTTTGCGAAAATTTGAGAGACTCGAACACACATAACATGTGTGTCGTTTCAATTTTCAGCTTGATCCAGATTTTTAAAGAGCAAAACTTCGCAGTGCACCTTTTCAGGTTCACTCTGAAGTTTTCTTGTTTTCGCAGTAAAAGATGGTGGAGCTATGCGGGATCGAACCGCAGACCTCCTGCGTGCAAAGCAGGCGCTCTCCCAGCTGAGCTATAGCCCCATCGTATGACCAACCTCTTCAAATCTGCATGACAGATTTGGTAGGCCTGAGTGGACTTGAACCACCGACCTCACCCTTATCAGGGGTGCGCTCTAACCACCTGAGCTACAAGCCTGTAGAGGTTTTTTACTGCTGTTTTTCATCAGACAATCTGTGTGGACACTACAAAGGCAGGTTCTTTAAGGTAAGGAGGTGATCCAACCGCAGGTTCCCCTACGGTTACCTTGTTACGACTTCACCCCAGTCATGAATCACAAAGTGGTAAGCGCCCTCCCGAAGGTTAAGCTACCTACTTCTTTTGCAACCCACTCCCATGGTGTGACGGGCGGTGTGTACAAGGCCCGGGAACGTATTCACCGTAGCATTCTGATCTACGATTACTAGCGATTCCGACTTCATGGAGTCGAGTTGCAGACTCCAATCCGGACTACGACGCACTTTATGAGGTCCGCTTGCTCTCGCGAGTTCGCTTCTCTTTGTATGCGCCATTGTAGCACGTGTGTAGCCCTACTCGTAAGGGCCATGATGACTTGACGTCATCCCCACCTTCCTCCAGTTTATCACTGGCAGTCTCCTTTGAGTTCCCGGCCGGACCGCTGGCAACAAAGGATAAGGGTTGCGCTCGTTGCGGGACTTAACCCAACATTTCACAACACGAGCTGACGACAGCCATGCAGCACCTGTCTCAGAGTTCCCGAAGGCACCAATCCATCTCTGGAAAGTTCTCTGGATGTCAAGAGTAGGTAAGGTTCTTCGCGTTGCATCGAATTAAACCACATGCTCCACCGCTTGTGCGGGCCCCCGTCAATTCATTTGAGTTTTAACCTTGCGGCCGTACTCCCCAGGCGGTCGACTTAACGCGTTAGCTCCGGAAGCCACGCCTCAAGGGCACAACCTCCAAGTCGACATCGTTTACGGCGTGGACTACCAGGGTATCTAATCCTGTTTGCTCCCCACGCTTTCGCACCTGAGCGTCAGTCTTTGTCCAGGGGGCCGCCTTCGCCACCGGTATTCCTCCAGATCTCTACGCATTTCACCGCTACACCTGGAATTCTACCCCCCTCTACAAGACTCTAGCCTGCCAGTTTCGAATGCAGTTCCCAGGTTGAGCCCGGGGATTTCACATCCGACTTGACAGACCGCCTGCGTGCGCTTTACGCCCAGTAATTCCGATTAACGCTTGCACCCTCCGTATTACCGCGGCTGCTGGCACGGAGTTAGCCGGTGCTTCTTCTGCGGGTAACGTCAATTGCTGCGGTTATTAACCACAACACCTTCCTCCCCGCTGAAAGTACTTTACAACCCGAAGGCCTTCTTCATACACGCGGCATGGCTGCATCAGGCTTGCGCCCATTGTGCAATATTCCCCACTGCTGCCTCCCGTAGGAGTCTGGACCGTGTCTCAGTTCCAGTGTGGCTGGTCATCCTCTCAGACCAGCTAGGGATCGTCGCCTAGGTGAGCCGTTACCCCACCTACTAGCTAATCCCATCTGGGCACATCTGATGGCAAGAGGCCCGAAGGTCCCCCTCTTTGGTCTTGCGACGTTATGCGGTATTAGCTACCGTTTCCAGTAGTTATCCCCCTCCATCAGGCAGTTTCCCAGACATTACTCACCCGTCCGCCACTCGTCACCCGAGAGCAAGCTCTCTGTGCTACCGTTCGACTTGCATGTGTTAGGCCTGCCGCCAGCGTTCAATCTGAGCCATGATCAAACTCTTCAATTTAAGTTTGATGCTCATGAATTAAACTTCGTAATGAATTACGTATGTTCACTCAGAGACTTTGGTATTCATTTAGTGTCCGAAGACATTAAGAATCCATGTCACTTTGAGTGCCCACACAGATTGTCTGATAAATTGTTAAAGAGCAGTTGCGACGCGGCTTACAGCTCACCGTCGCGAGGTCACGTATATTACGTTTTCCTCATTCAGAGTCAAGCATTTATTTTTGCTTTTCTCTGTTGGTGTTCATCTCTGAACCCCGCTAACCCGGCGGCTTGTAAGCCGTTGTTCCGTGTCAGTGGAGGCGCATTATAGGGAGTTCTCAGACGTTGACAACCCCTCTTTTAAAAAAAACGTTCAACCGTCTCTTTTTTGCTCAAAATCGTGCTACAGCGCCAGTTTTTCGAGCGTTTCAAAGCCATAACGGCGTAAAACGGGCAAAAGTTGCTCGGTCTCGTTAGTGATGGCCATACAAAAAGCGATGTTTGCATCGGCAGATTTTGCATCCGGGGCTTCATGTTCCAGCAACCAGGCCGTACGTCGGGCTATAGCCGCCCCCGAATCCACCAGCCGCGTGCCCTCAGGCAGAACTTCTAATAACTCTTCCTGTAATAGAGGGAAATGGGTACACCCCAGCACAACGGTGTCCGGTGGCTCCGGCATCCGCAGCCACGGGCGGAGAATACGGCGCAACTCTTCGAGCGGCACTGCCTTTCCGTGTAGCTTCGCTTCGGCGAGCTCGACCAGTTCCGCCGAACCGAGCATCGCAATCTGGCATTCGTTGGCAAAGCGGTCGATTAACTCGCGCGTATAAGGTCGCTTCACCGTGCCTCGCGTTGCCAGTAAACCAACAATGCCGTTTGCCGTCAGACGCGCGGCAGGCTTTATTGCAGGAACAACGCCCACAACCGGGAACTGGAATTTTTCGCGCAATGCAGGAAGCGATACTGTACTGGCCGTGTTACAGGCGATGACCGCCAGCGAGAGGGGATAACGCTTTTGTACCGCGGTGACGATTTCAACCACACGCTCAACAATAAAGTCTTCACTCTTTTCCCCATACGGGAACGCGACGTTATCAAAGGCGTAAATGTAATGGAGATCCGGCAGGAGATGTCGGATCTCATCATAGACCGAAAGCCCACCGACGCCGGAATCAAATACCAGCACGGTGGGACGCGGATTAGAAGGTGTAGCTGCCAGACAAGGTGTATTCCCGTCCTGCAGTTTGGTAGCCATAAACTGTCTCGTAATCTTTATCGAACAGGTTGGCTATTTTACCACGAACTGTAAGGTGAGAGGTGACAGGATATGAAACTGCGACATCCCACAGGCTTACGCCGCCCATTTTCACCTTTTCAGACGGGTAGGTACCAAAGTCAGTGTCGTAACGTGTCCCCAGGTAGTGGTAAGTCAGGCTCCAGTCGAATTCATAGACCCGCGTATCAAGCTGATACTTCACCTGCTGCTTAGCCCGGCGATCCAAAAGCTGGTTTGTTGCCGCATTGCGTGCATCCACGTAATCGTAACCGACCGTATGAGTCAGTGGACCTGTATCAAAGGACGCTGTGGCTTCAACCCCTTTAATACGCGCCTTGCCTACGTTGTAGTATTCCTGAAGGTTGTTATTAAAGTCGATCAGGTTATCAACGTCATTGCGATAGGCCGATACGCGCCAGTTTACGCCAGCCGTCAGGCCTTCGAACGCGCCTTCCCACTGTTTACTCTCCTCAGGATCAAGATGGTCGTTGCCATAGAAACCATACAGCTGCCCGAGGTTGGGTGCTTTATAGGCAGTGCCATACGAGGCAATGAATCGATAACCTTCAATGAACTCCCAGCCCGCACTGCTCTGCCAGGTGCCATGGCGACCAAACTGAGAGTTATCGTCGCTACGCGCTGCCCCTTCCAGGGTAAAGTCGCCAAACTGCTGCAGCGCAGTCAGGTAGACGCCGGTGTTACGCAGGTCATAGCCGTTTGTGACATAGCTTGTTCCTGGTTCGGTGCTCTGCTTCTGCCAGTCGACACCTGCGCCAATATTGCCATGGCCCACCTCAACGGAGTTAGTCCACTGCACGTTGTACTGTTTGATCTCATCCAGCGTGGCATTGGAATCATAACGTCCCAGATGCGGGTCGTAGTTATAATCTTTGCTGTGGCTGTAGCTGGTGAGAAGTTGTGAATGGACGATGTCATTATTAAAGCGCAGTCCAGCGTCCCAGGTCTGGCTATAGAGCTGACGGGTATCAACCAAAACATCAGGCGTAAATGAACTGTAATAGCCGTCATAGGCGGTACGGTTGCTGTAGCCATAGCCGCGAACGAACCCGCTCCACTGATCAGAGAAAGCATGCTCCAGCGCACCGTAGAGGGTTTTATTCATAAAGCCGTCACGATCGGTCTGGGCCAGACCACCGTTGTTGCCATCCGCGACCACGTCAAAGCCTTTGGTATAGGTATAATCACCCGCCAGCGTCACGCGCGTGCTGTCACCCAGGGTTTGCTGAGTGCTGCCGCCGTAATTTTGGTAGCCATGCGAGCCTACGCCCGCATTCAACGTCGTGCCGTCCTTCGCGCGGGTAGTAATAATGTTCACTACGCCACCAATCGCATCAGAACCATAGACTGCAGAGCGTGGCCCGCGAATATATTCAATGCGCTGCACCAGGGCGATCGGGAACTGACTGAGATCGGACGACCCCGTTACCCCAGCCTGGTTAAGACGGATCCCGTCGACAAGAATAAGAACATGACTGGAATTAGTTCCCCGAATAAAAAGAGAGGAAAGTTGCCCCATTCCGCCGTTTTGGGCGGTATCCACGCCAGGCAAGCGACGCATAACGTCAATGACGGTGTTTGCCTGCCAGCGATCAATATCCTCGCGCGTCACCACAGACGTTGGTGCAAGAACGGTATTAACAGGTTGCTCAAAACGGTTTGCTGTCACCACCAACGAGTCGTCGCTATCCTGCGCCCAGCCCGAAAATGCCGTGACGGACAACGCCGTCAACAGCGATACTTTTTTAATCATTGTTAAAGCATCCACAATATAAGAAGGATGCCGCAGGCTTCATCTATAGCACGCGATGACGAAACCAAATGCGACGTGATCCCGGCAGGTCTTCGGGCTAGGTGGCGTTTTGCGGATGAAGACTTCCCATTTTCACAGTGTCTACAATTCTCATCCCGCCAGTCTTTACCGCTGCGCGTCAGCTCCAGATTTTCACTGGATTCCCTTTTCACTCTCAGGAGACCGGAAACAGAATGCTACAATTAGACACGTATAGATGTCCAGATAGCTATTGGCCATTAAATCTGGACATCCACTGCACAATCCCTACAATCCCCGCGTAATTCTTTATCACTCAGGACGCATCATGACCCCCGAACACCTCCCAACAGAACAGTACGACGCACAGCTGGCAGAGAAAGTTGTCCGCCTGCAAAGTATGATGACGCCTTTCAACGCGCCCGTTCCTGAGGTGTTCCGCTCGCCCGTTAGCCACTACCGCATGCGTGCGGAGTTCCGCATCTGGCACGACGGTGACGACCTGTACCACATCATTTTCGATCAGCAGACGAAGTCCCGCATTCGGGTTGACAGTTTCCCGGCGGCGAGTGAACTCATCAACCAGCTCATGACGCTGATGATCGACGGCGTACGCAACAACCCTGTGCTGCGCCACAAGCTGTTCCAGATTGATTATCTGACCACACAAAGCAACCAGGCGATCGTCTCTCTGCTGTATCACAAAGCGCTGAATGACGAATGGCGCGAGCAGGCAGAAGCGCTGCGCGATGCCCTGCGCGCGCAGAACATCAACGTTCACCTGATTGGTCGTGCGACAAAAACCAAAATCATGCTGGATCAGGATTTCATCGACGAACGTCTGTCGGTGGCGGGAAAAGAGATGGTGTACCGCCAGGTTGAGAACAGCTTTACCCAGCCAAACGCAGCAATGAATGTACAGATGCTGGACTGGGCGCTGAAGGCGACTGAAGGGTCAAAGGGCGATCTGCTAGAGCTGTACTGCGGGAACGGCAACTTCTCCCTGGCGCTGGCGCGTAACTTTGAGCGCGTCCTGGCGACGGAGATTGCCAAGCCGTCCGTTGCCGCTGCACAGTACAACATTGCCGCCAATCACATCGACAATGTGCAGATCATTCGTATGTCTGCAGAAGAGTTCACGCAGGCCATGAATGGTGTACGTCAGTTTAATCGCCTGGAGGGGATCGATCTGAAGAGCTACCAGTGTGAGACGATTTTTGTCGATCCGCCGCGCAGTGGCCTGGACAGCGAAACCGAGAAGATGGTGCAGGCGTACCCGCGTATTTTGTACATTTCCTGTAACCCGGAAACGCTGTGCAAGAATCTCGAAACATTAAGCCAGACGCACAATGTTGAACGTCTGGCTCTCTTCGATCAGTTCCCGTATACGCACCATATGGAGTGCGGCGTACTTCTTACCGCGAAGTAACGTGATGGCAGGCCGGTCAACCTGCCTGCAACCCCACTCTCTTACTCCGGCAGCTCGTGCTTGCGGCTACGCATGCGCGAGCCAATCCAGAACACCAGTGCCACAGAGAGTACCGCCGGCAGGAAGTTAGAACCGATATCCGGATACTCTGCACGCACCACGGTGCTATACAGCAACACGCCAAGAATAAAGCAGGCCGCGGCCAGCCCAGGCAACCCGACCGGCATGGTGCGGTTCAGGTAACGCTGATGCAGACAGTACACCGTCAGCACCAGCGCAATGAGCGGGAAAATAGAAAATGGAACGATCGAGCTGAACACAGCCGCAAACGTGCCATTAATTGATAAGCCAGCGATCAATGCCAGCAACAGCGTACCCTTATCCTGACCTGACTGTTTCATTACTCACCTTCACTCTTCGGTTTGATGTGCCAGTTTCTCTTGTTCACGGCGATACCAGTAGTACGCGCCTTTGGAGATCATCCTGAGCTGTAATACCAGTCGCTCTTCGAGCTGCTTGCGTTGTTCGATGCTGACATCCAGCGCTTCGGCACCCGCGCTGAAAACAATCGTCACCATCGCCTCAGCCTGTGCTTCAGTGAACGCACGCGGCATATGGTTTTCGAGTTCAAGATAGTCGGCAAGTTCCGCGATAAAATGCTGAATTTCACGCGCCACAGCGGCACGGAACGCGGCTGATGTTCCGGAACGTTCCCGCAACAGCAGGCGAAACGCGTTGGGGTTATTGCCAATAAATTCCATAAAGGTCGACACAGAGGTGCGGATCACGCTCCCCCCTTTAGCGATACGCTGCCGCGCCTGGCGCATAAGCTGACGCAGCATCAGCCCGCTCTCGTCGACCATGGTCAGACCCAGTTCATCCACATCACGGAAATGACGATAGAAGGACGTTGGCGCAATCCCGGCCTCGCGCGCAACTTCACGCAGGCTTAAACTGGCAAAACTACGCTCGGCACTCAGTTGACTGAATGCGGCTTCCACCAGCGAACGCCGGGTTTTCTCTTTTTGTTGTGCTCTTACGCCCATCACGATAGTTGAATCCTTCCAAAGGCCTGATGGCACTATACCAGAGAATAAAATTAATCTGTTTGCCTGGCTTTGTGAATGATTGTTTACGTACGGTTTGTGCTCCACTGCCGGAAAAAAGCACAACGATAATTGGGTTACTCGGGCAATGATGTTATGATTCTGTTGCTTTTATGTATAAGAACAGGTAAGCCTTACCATGCCACATTCCTACGATTACGACGCAATTGTGATAGGTTCCGGCCCCGGCGGCGAAGGCGCTGCTATGGGACTGGTGAAACAGGGAGCCAGAGTAGCGGTGATAGAGCGCTACCATAACGTTGGCGGCGGTTGCACCCATTGGGGCACCATCCCTTCCAAAGCCCTCCGCCATGCCGTTAGCCGCATTATTGAATTTAACCAGAACCCTCTTTACAGCGACCACTCCCGACTTCTTCGTTCCTCCTTTGCTGACATCCTGAATCATGCGGATACCGTTATTAACCAGCAGACACGGATGCGCCAGGGGTTTTATGAGCGTAACCACTGTGAAATTTTGCAGGGCAATGCGCACTTTGTTGATGAACACACCCTGGCACTCGAATGCCACGACGGGTCGGTCGAAACCATCACGGCGGAAAAATTTGTCATCGCCTGTGGTTCACGCCCGTACCATCCGGCAGACGTGGACTTCTCCCACCCGCGCATTTACGACAGCGATTCCATCCTGAGCCTGCACCACGAACCCCGTCATGTGATTATCTATGGCGCAGGGGTGATTGGCTGCGAATATGCGTCGATCTTCCGGGGCATGGACGTGAAAGTTGATCTGATCAACACCCGCGACCGCCTGCTGGCCTTCCTCGATCAGGAAATGTCAGACTCGCTCTCTTACCACTTCTGGAACAGCGGCGTGGTGATTCGCCACAACGAAGAGTACGAGAAAATTGAAGGCTGCGACGACGGTGTGATCATGCATCTGAAATCGGGCAAGAAGCTGAAAGCAGACTGCCTGCTGTACGCCAACGGCCGTACCGGTAACACCGATTCTCTGGCTCTGGAAAATATCGGGCTCGAAACCGACAGCCGCGGTCAGCTGAAGGTGAACAGCATGTACCAGACAGCCCTGCCGCATGTGTATGCTGTCGGTGATGTTATCGGTTATCCAAGCCTGGCTTCTGCAGCATACGATCAGGGACGCATCGCGGCGCAGGCGCTGGTGAAAGGCGAAGCGACGGCACATCTGATCGAAGATATTCCGACAGGTATTTATACCATCCCGGAAATCAGCTCCGTCGGGAAAACCGAGCAGCAGCTGACGTCAATGAAGGTGCCTTACGAGGTGGGTCGCGCACAGTTTAAACATCTGGCGAGGGCGCAAATCGTGGGAATGAGCGTGGGTACGCTGAAGATCCTGTTCCATCGCGAGACGAAAGAGATCCTCGGTATTCACTGCTTTGGTGAACGCGCGGCGGAGATTATTCATATCGGCCAGGCGATCATGGAGCAAAAAGGTGGTGGTAACACCATCGAGTACTTCGTTAACACCACCTTCAACTACCCGACCATGGCGGAAGCCTATCGGGTCGCGGCACTGAACGGTTTAAACCGCCTGTTTTAACGCATTGTCAAAATGGCCATCCATCGAACCACGGATGGCCTCTGCCAGCTGCTCATAGCGGCTGCGCAGTGGTGAACCCGGACGATAAACCAGACCAATGGTACGACGTGGCTCTGGTTTAATGCATGGCAGATAAACCACGCCGTCACGTTTACGTTCGCGCGGCACGGCCAGTGCCGGCAGCAATGTGATCCCACTGCCCGCCGCCACCATATTACGCAGCGTTTCAAGGCTGGTTGCGCGGAAATGGGTATCCTCGTCAGCACCCGCTTCGAAGCAGAAGCCCATCGCCTGATCGCGCAGGCAGTGACCATCTTCCAGCATCAGCAGTTTTTCACCGGCCAGATCGGCCATCGGCACGCGATCGCGGTTCGCCCACGGGTGATCTTCATAGATCGCCAGCATCATGGGCTCATCAAACAGTGGCACCTCAATAAAAGCTTCGCTCTCTTTGACCAGCGCCAAAATGGCACAGTCGAGCTTGCCGCTGTCTAACTGCGCCAGCAGCTGATGGGTTTGCGCTTCATGCAGATACATTTCGAGTTTCGGGAACGTCTGATGCAGCATTGGAATGATGTGCGGCAACAGGTACGGGCCAACGGTTGGGATCAGGCCAATATGCAACGGGCCGGACATCGCCTCCCCCTGCTGGCTTGCCATTTCCTTGAGCACTTTGACCTCGCGCAGCACGGTGCGCGCCTGATCCACCAGCAGCAGACCTGCCTGGGTGAACAGTACCTTACGACTGGTGCGCTCCAGCAGCATCACGCCCAGCTCGTCTTCCAGCTTGCGGATCTGGCCGCTCAGGGTAGGCTGGCTGACGTGGCAGGAATCTGCCGCGCGGCGAAAATGGCGGTGCTCGGCTAGCGCTACCAGGTATTCAAGATCACGAATATTCATTATTCATCCTCCGTCGCCACGATAGTTCATGGCGATAGATAGCATAGCAACGAACGATTATCCCTATCAAGCATTCTGTTGAATAATACACCACATAGACGAGGGGGCACGTGTTTGACCCTTGACGTCCCCGCACCGTCAGCGAGTTTCTCTCAAAACTCGAACAACTAAAGCCAACGTGAACTTTTGCGGACCCCGTGGTCCGCTTTTTTTTTGCGTAAAAAAGCCCGGGGATAAAAGCAAAATGGCAACCGAAGTTGCCATTTTTAGTGTTTACTCCCTCTCCCGGTGGGAGAGGGCCGGGATGAGGGCACCAGCCCGCACTCATCAAACCAGCCGGTTTTTCGCATCCGCAATCGCCTGCGCGACCTGCTTCGGTGACACGCCGCCTTTCGCTGCACGCTTATCCAGACAAGACTGTAACGCCAGAATCGGATACACATCATCACCGATAACCGCACTGAATTTCTGCAGGTCGGTCAGCGGCAACGCTTCCAGTGCCTTACCCTGACGAATGGCTTCAACCACCGCTTCACCGACAATATGGTGCGCTTCACGGAACGGTACGCCTTTCGCCACCAGGTAATCGGCAAGCTCGGTCGAGTTTGCATAGCCCTGCTGCGCCGCTTCCTGACAACGCGGGCGTTTCACCTGAATGCCATCCAGCACCAGCGCGCCCATATGCAGGCAGTCCAGCCAGGTATCGAGCGCGTCGAACAGCCCTTCTTTGTCTTCCTGCATATCTTTGTTATACGCCAGCGGCAGCCCTTTCAGGGTCATCATCATGCCGGTCAGCGCGCCCTGCACACGGCCACACTTACCGCGGATAAGCTCCAGCGCATCCGGGTTTTTCTTCTGTGGCATCAGAGAGGAGCCTGACGTCACGCGGTCAGACAGCTCAACAAACCCGGCTTCACCGGAGTTGAAGAAAATCAGGTCTTCGGCAAAGCGCGACAGATGCACCATGCCGATAGACGCATTGGAAAGCAGCTCCAGCACGTGATCACGGTCAGAGACGCTGTCCAGGCTGTTACGGGTGGCTGAAGCAAAGCCCAGCCAGCCTGCCAGCTGATCACGGTCGATTTCATAGGCCGTCCCTGCCAGCGCACCGCTGCCCAGCGGGCTCACGTCCAGACGCTTCAGGGTATCCTGCAGACGGCTTTCATCACGCGCCAGCATCTCAACGTAGGCCAGACACCAGTGCGCAAAGGTTACCGGCTGCGCACGCTGCAGGTGGGTATAACCCGGCATCACCGCATCCTGGTTGTTCTGCGCGGTTTCCACCAGCGCGCCCTGCAGCTGACGGTTGGCTGCCAGCAGTTCACCAACGGTATCTTTACACCACAATTTCAGATCAGTCGCGACCTGGTCGTTACGGCTACGCCCGGTATGCAGTTTTTTACCCAGTTGGCCGACTTTATCGATGAGTTTCCCTTCCACCCAGCTGTGAATATCTTCCGCATCGCTGGCGAGGATCTGCTGCGGGTCCAGACGCACCTCTTCCAGCAGGTTATTCAGCGCCTCTTCCAGCTGCAGCTGTTCGTCTGCGGTCAGGACGCCCACGGTGACCAGCGCTTTGGACCAGGCCACAGAGCCGACGATATCCTGCTCGGCCAGGCGGTAGTCGAAGCGCAAAGAGTCGTTGAACTGTTTGAACCGCTGATCCGCTGCCTGTGTAAAACGCCCACCCCAAAGTGCCATAACATGCTTCCTTAATATCTTTGAATTTCATTGCCCGGCTGCGCTGCGCTGACCGGGCCTGCAGAATCGGTAAATTGCTTACGCCAGAATACGCGTGCCAATCGGCGTGCCGTTAAACAACGCCGGGAGTTGCTCCGCATGGCGCCAGGACGCGATGTCCACCGGACGTCCAAGCGTACGCGCGGCATCCAGCGCCGCATTGACTTTGACGATCATGCCGTCGGTAATAATGCCCTGCTCGATAAGCTGTTCGGCTTTCGCTGCGGTCATTTCCGCAATACGCTGGCCTTTGCCGTCGAGAATACCGCTTACGTCAGAGAGCAGAATCAGGTCCGCGCCCAGCGTAGCCGCCAGAGCCGTTGCCGCCTGGTCTGCATTGACGTTCATCAGCTCGCCCTCTTCGGTCACCCCGATAGAGCTCACCACCGGCAGGAATCCTCCTTCCAGCAGCATGTTAATCAGCTTAGGCGAACCAGGCTGTGCCAGTCCAACGTGTCCGAGCTCTTCGTCGAGCTGGGTCACTTTTACGCTGTCACCATCGCCCAGACACAGGCCGACAGAGGCGATATGGTGTTTCTTCGCCCACGCCAGCAGCGTTTTGTTCGCCGTCCCCGCCAGGGCACCGGTAATAATATCAATCTGGTCAGCAGGCGTGACGCGCAGGCCATTTTTCTTTTTCACCGGCAGGTTGAGCCCTTTCATCAGCTCATCAACCACGCAGCCGCCGCCGTGCACAATCACCAGCGGACGTTGGTGTGATTCGCGATAGTTCACCAGCGCGGTAAAAAGACGCTCCAGCGCTTCTTCGCTGTCCAGCAGTACACCACCGAGTTTGATAATTAATGGGTTCATCATCACACCTTAAATAAGAGCCTGGGTTTCCGGGAAACCGAAACGAATATTTGCACACTGCATTGCCTGCGCGGCAGCGCCTTTAAGTAAGTTATCTTCCGCAGCCACCACAATCAGGTGCTCACCCTGCACGGCAAAGCCAATGTCGCAGAATGGCAGGCCAACCACGTTTTTCAGCGCCGGCACGCCTTTGTCGTACAGGCGCACCAGCGGTTTGTCCGCATAGGCCTGCGTAAAGGCTTCGCTCACCTGTTCGTGGGTCACGCCGGGTTTCAGGCGGCAGGTGATGGTTTCGAGGATCCCACGCGGGAAGCTGCCCAGATGCGGCGTGAAGATGACATCCGCACCCAGATGCGTCGTGATTTCAGGGTGATGGCGGTGATTGAACACGCCATACGGCTGAAGGCTCACTTCGCAGAAGCTGTTAGCGATAGCGGCTTTACGCCCCGCGCCGCTGACACCACTGGTGGCGTTGATCACCGGCCACTGGTTCAGATCCAGCAGGTCTGCGTCGATCAGCGGCTTCAGAGAAAGCTGTGCCGCCGTCGGATAACAGCCCGGCACGGCAACCAGATCCGCTTCCTTCAGTTTATCTGTGCTCCACTCCGCCAGGCCGTATACCGCTTTTTCCAGCAGCTCAGGGTGTTGATGGGTGAAACCGTAATATTTTTCGTAGAACGCGCCGTCATTCACACGGAAGGCGCCGGAGAGGTCGAACACCACACAGCCGGCCGCCAGACAGTGCGGAACCAGGTCGTGGCTGACTTCGTGCGCGGTAGCTAAAAACACCACGTCGACGCCGTCGGTGAACGCGCGGATGTAAGACATTGGCTGCAGCGGCAGATCAACAATGCCTTTAAGTTGCGGATGCAAATCGGAAATTAACTTTCCTGCATCATTGCTTTGCGCTGACACGGTCAAAGCGGTTATGGTCATATGAGGATGGCGATTCACGTAGCTTACAAGCTCTGCGCCCGCATAACCGCTAGCGCCTACAATCAGCGTATTCAACATCGGGTTCCTTTATGCTCAACGTTAATGTATTTTTATTCACATTTATTGCATGAATATTGATACTATCACGACCTAAGGTGTGTCAACAATGAAAATGAACTTACCGCCATTTATCGAGATTTACCGCGCCCTGATTGCCACACCCTCCATCAGTGCGACCGAAGAAGCGCTGGATCAGAGCAATGAGTCTTTAATCAATCTGCTGGCAGGTTGGTTTAGCGATATTGGGTTTAACGTTGAGGTTCAGCCCGTCCCCGGAACACGCCATAAATTTAACCTGCTCGCCAGTACCGGACAGGGTGCCGGCGGCCTGCTGCTGGCCGGTCATACCGATACCGTTCCCTTTGACGATGGTCGCTGGACGCGCGATCCGTTCACCCTGACCGAGCATGACAACAAGCTTTACGGTCTGGGCACCGCCGACATGAAAGGCTTTTTTGCTTTTATCCTCGATGCGCTGCGTGACGTGGACGTGACAACGCTGAAGAAACCGCTCTACATTCTGGCCACTGCCGATGAAGAGACCAGCATGGCCGGGGCGCGCTACTTCTCTGAAAACACCTCAATTCGCCCGGATTGCGCCATTATTGGTGAACCAACGTCACTGCAGCCAATCCGCGCCCACAAGGGCCATATCTCCACGGCGGTGCGCGTGCTGGGCCAGTCAGGCCACTCCAGCGATCCGGCGCGCGGCGTCAACGCCATCGAACTGATGCACGACGCCATCGGCCGCATCATGCAGTTGCGCGACTCGCTGAAAGAGCGTTATCACTACGACGCATTCACCGTGCCTTACCCGACGCTGAACCTCGGCAGCCTGCACGGTGGCGATGCATCCAACCGTATCTGCGCCTGCTGCGAACTGCATATGGATATCCGTCCGCTGCCGGGCATGACGCTGAGCGATCTCGACGGCCTGTTGACCGAAGCGCTGGCGCCGGTCAGCGAGCGCTGGCCGGGCCGCCTGACGGTCTCCGAGCTTCATCCGCCGATCCCTGGCTACGAATGTCCACCGGATCATCAACTGGTTGAAGTCGTGGAAAAGCTGCTCGGCGAGAAAACCGACGTGGTGAACTATTGCACCGAAGCACCGTTTATTCAGACCCTGTGTCCTACGCTGGTGCTTGGCCCGGGTTCCATCAACCAGGCTCACCAGCCGGATGAATATCTGGAAACGCGCTTTATCAAACCGACCCGTGAACTGATTACCCAGGTCGTGCATCACTTCTGCTGGCATTAAAATGCCCCTGAGGGTTCCCTCTCCCGGTGGGAGAGGGTCAGGGTAAGGGCAACAAATCCCGCGATCTTCGTCACATTCCCATAAGCATCTCTTATCTGACGCAAAGCGAATTAAATTTCGTAAATTACCCACATTTATTCGTTTGCTGAACCGTTTTCGCAGCAATTGACGACGGGGGTTTTACGTGGCTTTATAAAGGGAGATGACAAAATATTGTCCAAAAGATTTTCGATTGGGCATAAACAAAAATGATGGGGTGACTGGGTTTTTATGAACGAACAATATTCCGCGTTGCGTAGTAATGTCAGTATGCTCGGCAAAGTGCTTGGAGATACCATCAAAGATGCGTTGGGGGAAAACATCCTCGACCGCGTTGAAACCATCCGCAAGCTGTCAAAATCTTCCCGTGCAGGTAACGAGGCCAGTCGTCAGGAGCTGCTCACCACCTTGCAGAACCTTTCTAACGATGAGCTGCTGCCCGTTGCCCGCGCCTTCAGCCAGTTTCTGAACCTGGCAAACACCGCTGAGCAATACCACAGCATTTCGCCGAATGGCGAAGCTGCCAGCAACCCGGAAGTCATTGCCCGTACGCTTCGTAAACTGAAAGACCAGCCAGACCTCAACGAAGACATCATCAAAAAAGCGGTGGAGTCCCTTTCGCTGGAGCTGGTTCTGACCGCTCACCCAACCGAAATCACTCGCCGCACCCTGATCCACAAAATGGTGGAAGTGAACAACTGCCTCAAGCAGCTGGATAACAAAGACATTGCTGACTACGAGCGCAACCAGCTGATGCGCCGTCTGCGCCAGCTGATTGCCCAGTCCTGGCACACCGATGAAATTCGTAAGCATCGTCCAAGCCCGGTCGACGAAGCCAAATGGGGCTTTGCGGTGGTGGAAAATAGCCTGTGGGAAGGGGTGCCGAACTACCTGCGTGAGCTGAACGAGCAGCTGGAAGCGAATCTGGATTACCGCCTGCCGGTCGATTTTGTGCCGGTGCGCTTCACCTCCTGGATGGGCGGCGACCGTGACGGCAACCCGAACGTCACCGCGGAAATTACCCGCCACGTGCTCCTGTTGAGCCGCTGGAAAGCAACCGACCTGTTCCTGAAAGATATTCAGGTATTGATCTCCGAGCTGTCGATGGTAGAGGCCACGCCTGAACTGCGCGCGCTGGCCGGCGAAGAAGGTGCCAGCGAGCCGTATCGTTTCCTGATGAAAAAACTGCGTGGCCAACTGATGGCGACGCAGGCCTGGCTGGAAGCGCGTCTGAAAGGCCAGCGCCTGCCAAAGCCGGAAGGCCTGCTGAGCCAGAACGAGCAGCTCTGGGAGCCGCTGTATGCCTGCTATAAATCACTGCAGGCCTGCGGAATGGGCATCATCGCGAATGGCGAACTGCTCGACACCCTGCGCCGCGTGAAGTGTTTCGGCGTGCCGCTGGTGCGTATTGACGTCCGTCAGGAAAGCACCCGTCATACCGAAGCGCTGGGCGAACTGACCCGCTATCTCGGCATCGGCGACTATGAAAGCTGGTCTGAAGCGGACAAACAAGCCTTCCTGATCCGCGAACTGAACTCCAAGCGCCCCCTGCTGCCACGTAACTGGGAGCCAAGCAACGAAACCCGCGAGGTGCTCAACACCTGTAAAGCGATCGTTGATGCGCCAAAAGGATCGGTGGCTGCCTATGTGATCTCCATGGCGAAAACGCCGTCTGACGTGCTGGGCGTTCACCTTCTGCTCAAAGAAGCCGGTATCGACTATGCCCTTCCGGTTGCACCGCTGTTTGAAACCCTTGATGACCTGAACAACGCTAACGACGTCATGACGCAGCTGCTGAATATCGACTGGTACCGCGGCTTTATTCAGGGCAAACAGATGGTGATGATTGGCTATTCCGACTCCGCAAAAGACGCGGGCGTCATGGCGGCATCCTGGGCGCAGTATCAGGCACAGGATGCGTTGATCAAAACCTGTGAAAAAGCGGGCATCGAACTGACGCTGTTCCACGGACGCGGCGGCTCGATTGGCCGTGGTGGCGCGCCAGCGCATGCGGCACTGCTGTCACAACCGCCGGGAAGCCTGAAAGGCGGCCTGCGCGTGACCGAACAGGGTGAAATGATCCGCTTTAAGTACGGCCTGCCGGAAGTGACCATCAGCAGCCTGTCGCTCTACACCAGTGCAATTCTGGAAGCGAACCTGCTGCCACCGCCAGAGCCGAAAGAGTCCTGGTGCCATATCATGGACGAGCTATCAGATATCTCCTGCGATCTGTACCGCGGCTACGTGCGTGAAAACAAAGATTTTGTGCCTTACTTCCGTTCAGCTACCCCTGAGCAGGAGCTGGGTAAACTGCCGCTGGGTTCACGTCCGGCTAAGCGCCGCCCGACCGGTGGCGTAGAGTCTCTGCGTGCCATCCCGTGGATCTTCGCCTGGACCCAGAACCGTCTGATGCTGCCCGCCTGGCTGGGCGCAGGTGCGGCGCTGCAGAAAGTGGTGGAAGATGGCAAACAGAACGAACTGGAAACCATGTGCCGCGACTGGCCATTCTTCTCCACCCGTCTGGGTATGCTGGAGATGGTCTTCTCGAAAGCAGACCTGTGGCTGGCGGAATACTACGATCAGCGTCTGGTGAAGCCTGAGCTGTGGACGCTGGGTAAAGAGCTGCGCGAACTGCTGGAAGACGACATCAAAGTGGTGCTGGACATAGCTAACGACTCGCACCTGATGGCGGATCTGCCGTGGATTGCCGAGTCCATCCAGCTGCGTAACATCTACACCGACCCCCTGAACGTCCTGCAGGCGGAGCTGCTGCACCGTTCACGTCTGGCGGAAGAAGAAGGTAAAGAGCCGGATCCACGCGTCGAACAGGCGTTGATGGTGACGATTGCAGGCGTTGCGGCAGGTATGCGTAACACAGGCTAATCCATTGGCTTCATACAGGCCCGGCAGCGCTAACGCTGCCGGCCGATATCCGGTATTCACGCCATGCACCACGACATCAGCCCCCTTCTGACCGACCTCATTAATGGCACCGTAGCGCTACGTGACGTACGGTTTTTCACCCCGCCCGACCCACACTCCCGCACATCGCCTTGCCTGGTCATTAACCTCGATAATGCCTGCGAAGCGTGGTTTTCTTACTCTGCAGAGGGGTTACTTCATACCGGACACGCGCTCAGCATCAGCTTCGGTAAACAGCAGCTGTCGCTTCGTCTTTATCGGGATAACGTGCTTATACAGCACCAGCAGGTTGCCCGGCGCGGCCCCCGAACCGGAGCGTTTCTCCTGCAAACGCTGGCCGAACTGCAGATGCAGCCTGATGAACAGGAAACGGCCAGACTAGTGGTACTGAGTATGCTCAGCCACTGTCGCGATCTTCTTGGCAGCGACATTCATACTGACAGCCGCAGTCGTGCTTTGTTTGAAGCCATCCGGCGCTATCTCGATGAACATCACGCCTCACCGCTGACCCGCGATTCCGTGGCACGGGCGTTTTATATTTCACCCAACTACCTTTCACATCTGTTTCAGAAGACCGGGAACGTGGGGTTCAATGAATACCTGACCCAAACGCGTCTGGAACACGCGCGCCAGTTGCTCAAGGGTTATGACCTAAAAATCAAAGACATTGCCGCCCGCTGCGGCTTTACAGACAGCAACTACTTCTGCCGCCTCTTTCGTAAACATACCGAACGCTCCCCTTCCGAGTACCGCCGCCAGTATCACAGCCAGCTGACTGCCAAAAACTAGCATTGTGATCGCCCTCTCACTTCACTAAGCACATTACATTTGTCCAGTATTTGGCAAAATTGACCTGTATCCCCGGCCAGCAGCCCCACCTTATCCTTAGGTTAACCTTTCTGACTTAAGGAAAAATAATGGAACTGTATCTGGATACCGCCAACGTGGCAGAGGTTGAGCGCCTGGCGCGCATTTTTCCGATTGCCGGCGTCACCACCAACCCGAGCATTGTAGCCGCCAGCGGCGAAACCCTCTGGAATGTACTGCCGCGTCTGCAAAACGCCATCGGGCCACAGGGTACGCTGTTTGCCCAGACCATGAGCCGTGAAGCCGAAGGGATGGTGGCAGAAGCCAAACGCCTGAGTAACGCCATTCCTGACATCGTGGTGAAAATCCCGGTGACCGCGCAGGGCCTTATAGCGATAAAAATGCTGAAAAAAGAGGGCATAACCACGTTGGGCACGGCCGTTTACAGCGCCGCCCAGGGTTTACTGGCCGCGCTGGCGGGAGCGAAATATGTCGCACCGTATGTTAACCGCGTCGACGCTCAGGGCGGGGACGGCATTCGTATGGTACAGGAGCTGCAATCCCTGCTCGAACGGCACGCCCCAGAAAGCAGCGTGCTGGCCGCCAGCTTCAAAACACCACGTCAGGCGCTGGACTGCCTGCTCGCCGGATGTGAAGCAATCACGCTTCCTTTAGATGTAGCGCAACAAATGCTCGGCACCCCGGCGGTAGAGTCAGCCATAGAGAAGTTTGAGCACGACTGGAAAAACGCGTTTGGTAACCTCAACCTCTAAGGGAGATCTGTTATGGACCGTATCATTCAATCGCCGGGGAAATATATCCAGGGCGCTGATGTTCTCACCCGTCTCGGCGACTATCTAAAACCACTGGCAACACGCTGGTTGGTTGTGGGCGATAAGTTTGTGCTGGGTTTTGCACAAGAGACCTTGCTTGAGAGTTTCAAAAAAGCGGAAATTCATGCTGAAATCGCGCCCTTCGGTGGCGAATGTTCGCAAAACGAAATCGATCGCCTGAAAAAACGGGCCGACGGCGCCGACTGTATGGCGGTGCTCGGTATCGGCGGCGGGAAAACGCTGGATACCGCCAAAGCGCTGGCGCATTTTATGGACGTGCCCGTTGCCATCGCCCCGACTATCGCCTCCACCGACGCCCCGTGCAGCGCCCTTTCTGTCATTTATACCGACAGCGGTGAATTCGATCGCTACCTGATGCTGCCGCATAACCCGAACATGGTGATTGTCGACACCCGGGTGGTGGCTGGCGCTCCGCCGCGTCTGCTGGCCGCCGGGATAGGCGATGCCCTTGCCACCTGGTTTGAAGCGCGCGCCTGTTCCCGTAGTGGCGCGATCACCATGGCGGGCGGAAAATGTACCCAGGCTGCGCTAGCCCTCGCCGAGTTGTGCTACAACACGTTAATTGAAGAGGGTGAGAAAGCGATGCTCGCGGCCGGGCAGCACGTGGTCACACCGGCGCTGGAGCGCATCATTGAAGCCAATACCTATCTGAGCGGCGTTGGATTTGAAAGCGGTGGACTGGCGGCCGCGCACGCCATTCACAACGGAATGACCGCCGTGCCGGAGGCACATTCGTTCTATCACGGTGAAAAAGTGGCGTTTGGGACGCTGACGCAACTGGTGCTGGAAAATGCCCCGGTAGAGGAAATTGAAACCGTCGCAGCGCTGTGTCACAGCGTAGGTTTGCCCATCACGCTGGCACAACTGAACATTAAAGAGGATATTCCGCTTAAAATGCGGCTGATTGCCGAGGCTGCCTGCGCAGAGGGTGAAACCATTCACAACATGCCAGGCGGGGTGTCACCGGATCAGGTTTACGCGGCGCTGCTGGTGGCCGATCAGTACGGGCAACGGTTCCTGCGGGAGTGGGCGTAACCGGTATTTCCGGATGGTAAAAAAATCCCCGCCGAAGCGGGGATTGTATTTACTGCAGATCAAACCGATCCAAATCCATCACCTTCGCCCAAGCGGCAACAAAGTCGCGGACGAATTTCTCATGGGCGTCGCTGCTGGCGTAAACCTCGGCCAGCGCGCGCAGCACGGCGTTCGAACCGAATACCAGATCGGCACGCGTGGCGGTGTATTTCACTTCACCGCTGGCGCGATCGCTGCCGGCAAACAGCTCGTTTGATTCATCGGTCGCTTTCCACTGGGTATTCATGTCCAGCAGGTTCACGAAGAAATCGTTGCTCAGCACGCCTTCACGATGGGTGAACACGCCGTTCTGACTGCCATCGAAGTTCGCCCCCAGTACGCGCAGACCGCCAATCAGCACCGTCAGTTCTGGTGCAGTGAGCGTCAGCTGCTGGGCCTTATCAATCAACAGAGACTCGGTAGTGGAGGCATCAACCTGTGCACGGTAGTTACGGAAGCCATCGGCAATCGGTTCGAGCAGGTTAAACATCTCGATATCCGTCTGATCCTGGCGCGCATCAACGCGGCCCGGCGTGAACGGTACATTGACGTAAACGCCGGCCTCTTTCGCCGCCTGTTCAACACCCACCACACCTGCCAGCACGATGATATCGGCCAGTGACGCTTTGTTGGTGGTACGCTGAATAGCTTCCAGGGCGGGTAACGCGCGAACCGCTGCGGCGTTAACTTCCCAGTCGCGCTGGGGTGCCAGTGCCAGACGCGCACCGTTGGCGCCGCCACGCTTATCGCCACCGCGGAAGGTCGATGCAGATGCCCAGGCAACGGAAACCAGGTCGCTCACGGACAGACCCGAGGCAATGATTTCCGCTTTCAGACTCTCGATGTCCTCTTTGGTCGGGTTGAACACCGCCTGCGGCAGTGGATCCTGCCAGATGAGATCTTCTTTCGGCACTTCCGGACCAATGTAACGCGCTTTTGGCCCCATATCACGGTGGGTCAGCTTGAACCACGCGCGCGCAAAGGCTTCGTTAAAGGCCTGCGGATCGTTCAGGAAGCGGCGGGAGATTTTCTCGAACTCGGGGTCAAAACGCAGCGTCAGATCGGTGACCAGCATCGTCGGTTTGCGCTTTTTCGACGGGTCGAACGGATCAGGCATAATGTCTGGTGCATCCACGGCTTCGAACTGAATCGCACCCGCCGGGCTGCGGGTCTGCACCCACTCGTATTTGAACAGGTTCTCGAAGAAGTAGTTACTCCACTGGGTCGGCGTTTGCGACCAGATGACTTCCAGCCCGGAGGTGATCGCATCTGCGCCAACACCGGTACCGTGCGTACTGGTCCAGCCCAGACCCTGCGCTTCAATTGGCGCGGCTTCCGGGTCGGCACCGACATGGGTCGCTTCACCTGCACCGTGGGTTTTACCGAGGGTATGACCGCCTGCAATCAACGCAACGGTCTCTTCGTCGTTCATCCCCATGTTGCCAAAGGTGGCACGGATCGCCGCGGCCGCTGACAGCGGTTCACCGCTGGCGTTTGGCCCTTCCGGGTTAACGTAAATCAGCCCCATTTCGGTGGCTGCCAGTGGGCGCTTCGCCAGTGCTTCCGGGTCACGGTGGGTGAGCCAGGCTTTTTCATCACCCCAGTTCACGTCCATATCCGGTTCCCAGACATCTTCACGCCCGGCCCCAAAACCAAAGGTACGGAAACCAGAGTTCTCCAGCGCCACGTTACCGGCAAGGATGAAGAGGTCAGCCCAGGAAATTTTTTGACCGTATTTTTGCTTGATAGGCCACAGGAGACGGCGCGCTTTATCCAGACTTACGTTATCTGGCCAGGAGTTCAGGGGGGCAAAGCGCTGTTGACCGCGCCCTGCGCCACCGCGACCGTCAACGGAGCGATAGGTACCTGCGCCGTGCCAGGCCATACGGATAAACAGGCCCGCATAGCTGCCCCAGTCGGCTGGCCACCACGGCTGAGAGTCGGTCAGAAGTGCTTTGAGATCGCCCTTGAGCGCTGAGTAATCAAGTTTGCTGAATTCTTTGCGGTAGTCAAAGTCTTCACCCAGAGGGTTAGAACGGTTGGAATGTTGATTAAGAAGATCGACGCGGAGTTGTTTTGGCCACCAGTCGCGGCTGCCTGTGCCTGCCCCCGCGCTGTGATCGACGCTGCCCTGATGGAACGGGCACTTGCCGATTGATGCCGCATTATTGCTGTCGTCTGACGTGCTCATCGCTATGCTCCCTTTTACAGTGTTACCGTTACGATATACGCCCTTGTTGATAAGGTATAGTTGAGATAACCCACAGATTCGATAGTTAATTCCGTTTAATTTCCCATTGAAAGTATGTGCGTTCTGTACGTCAAAGGCAGCATTGCTGATATGGCGGGGAAATAAAACCCTTATAAATCAAAAAACCCTCCGAAGAGGGCTTCTATTTATTATGCGCCAGGCCGAACACCCAGCGTATGGCAAATGGCGTAACTCATTTCCGCGCGGTTGAGCGTATAGAAGTGGAAATCCTTCACTCCTTCACGACTCAAGATCTTCACCATGTCCATCGCGATGTTTGCGCCCACCAGCTTGCGTGTTTCCGGATCATCGTCCAGCCCTTCGTACATTTTAGACATCCAGTGCGGAATGCGCACATTGGTCATATCGGCAAATTTCTTCGCCTGTTTGAAGTTAGAGACCGGCAAAATTCCCGGGATAATTTCGACGTCTATGCCCGCGGACACACAGCGGTCACGAAAGCGCAGGTAGCTTTCCACATCAAAGAAGAACTGGGTAATGGCGCGGTTCGCACCGGCGTCCACTTTACGCTTCAGGTTAAGCAGATCCGCCTGGGCGCTTTTCGCTTCCGGGTGAACTTC
This sequence comes from Enterobacter cloacae complex sp. FDA-CDC-AR_0132, assembly GCF_003010695.1. Classification (NCBI taxonomy): domain Bacteria; kingdom Pseudomonadati; phylum Pseudomonadota; class Gammaproteobacteria; order Enterobacterales; family Enterobacteriaceae; genus Enterobacter; species Enterobacter cloacae complex sp. FDA-CDC-AR_0132. Next base: position 1,516,160 of record NZ_CP027618.1, read on the forward strand.
AGGATAAGCAGCAACGGAAATGTCGAAGTCTGCGACCTCTTTCAGCAGCGCGACCAGATCGGTGGCGTACATGTCCGGTTTACCGCTCCCCGGCGGCAGGTCACCGCGCAGGGCGACGATATGGCGAATACCGTTGTTCCAGTAGTCCTGGGCAATGGCACGCAGCTCATCGCGCGTCGCGTCGATACAGGTCAGGTGCGGAGCCGCTTCCAGACCCGTACGGTCCTTAATGCCTTTAATGATGCTGTGCGTACGGTCACGCTCACCGGAGTTGGCACCGTAGGTGACGGAGACAAACTTCGGTTTCAGGCTGCTCAGGCGATCGATAGAGCTCCAGAGGGTTTGCTCCATTTCACTGGTGCGCGGCGGGAAAAATTCAAAAGAGACGTTAATCTGACCATTTACTTCGGCCAGGCTCTGATTCAGGGCTTCCCGCTGGTTGGCGTGAAAAAAGCTCATACCTTACCTCATCAATCGCGTGTCATTGTGTGTTGTGTTTCGAACTTCTATACGTTTAGACGTCCAGATGTAAAAATGACGGAAAAGCGGAGGGACGTCAACAGAAATAATCGCCAGGAATGGTGAGGAATGCTCAGGGAAGATGAAGGGAGTTCATGATGGCGGGTGAGTGCGGTCTGATGCCCTCACTCTGTCCCTCTCCCACCGGGAGAGGGAACAAGAAAGATTACAGCAGTTTAGCCAGACGGTTGATGTCGGACTGGATGGCCCCGGCGGTCACATCGCGCCCCGCACCCGGGCCACGGATCACCAGTGGGTTATCACGGTACCAGCGGCTTTCAATGGCGAAAACATTATCGCACGGCAGCAGTGCCGCCAGCGGATGTTCAGGACGAACCGCCTCGACACCCACACGTGCTTTTCCGTTCGCTTCGAAACGCGCCACGTAGCGCAGCACCAGGCCCATCTCGTTTGCCGCTTCCAGACGTTGCACCATCTGCTCGTTCAGCTCTTCGCCGTTCTCGAAGAAATGGTCGACAGAGTCGTCCTCACAGCCAGCAGGCACCAGCGACTCAACGCGGACGGCATCAGGTTCGATGTCATAACCGGCTTCACGCGCCAGGATCACCAGCTTACGCATAACGTCTTTACCGGAGAGGTCAACGCGTGGGTCAGGCTCCGTTAAGCCCTGCTGCCATGCCTGATCCACCAGGTCAGTGAACGGTACGGTGCCATCAAACTGCAGGAACAGCCAGGAGAGCGTGCCGGAGAAGATGCCACTCAGCGCCAGAATGCTGTCGCCGCTTTCAATCAAATCACGCACGGTATGGTTAACCGGCAAGCCAGCGCCCACCGTGGCGTTATACAGCCAGTGACGGCCTGTCTTTTCAAACGCGTCGTGGATTTGACGGTACTTGTCCGTGCTGCTCGCCCCCGCCAGCTTATTGGCGCTAATAACATGGAAACCGTGGCTGGCGAAATCAAGATACTGATCGGCAAGCTGTTCACTGGCGGTCACGTCCAGTACCACCAGATCGTCATACGGGTGCGCGCGCATCCAGAGGAACAGCGACTCTTCGTCCTGTTCAACCGCTTCATCGTTAAAGAAGGCCAGCGCCCGGCTGGCGTCCAGCCCTTCGTAGTTCAACAGGCTGCGGCGGCTGTCCACCACGCCCGCGAGAATAAATTCAAACCCGGTACGCGCTGAGAGGGTCACCTGCTCGCGAGCGAACAGCTCCAGCCAGCGTGAGCCGATGTTTCCTTTGCCAAACAGCACCAGTCCAATGCGTTTCTCCGCACGGAACAGAGAGGTATGCAGCCCCTGAATCAGACTCTCGGTGGGTCCTTTACGCAGTACGGCCACCAGGCTGATGCCCTCTTCCGACTGCCAGGTGAATTCAACCGGCTGGCCTTTCAGCTGCTGCCAGAAACGGTGGCAGTGCAGCGGGTTGCGGGTAACGCCCGCCCCCACCATCGCCACCAGCGCCAGACCCTGACGCAGGCGAAGCTCGCCCGGCAGGCCCGCTTCATCAAGAATTTTCAGGGCGCTGTCCGCCACTTCAGCGGTGTAGCAGAACTGCAGCAGCTGGCGATCGTTATGCACGCCAACGGCGAGCGGACGCACCTGGGCGCGTTTGAGGATCAGGTCGATGTCTTTGTGTGCCAGTTTGAAATCCTGGCCCGCCGGGACCTGGAACTCAATCAGGCAGATGTCGTCATGGCTGGTCACAATTCGCGCCCCCGTACCGGACGCCAGGACGCGTTCGATACGGGTAGAGCCTTGATCCGGGGTGTAACTACAGCGCAGCTGCAGGTCGATGTCGCTCCCGGAAACCGGCTGTAGCGTACGCGCATGCAGAACCGGTGCCGCCAGGCGTGCCAGCTCGCTGGCCTCGTCCAGACGCAGCAGCGGCAGCAGGCAGGCATCTTTCACTTTACGCGGGTCAGCACTGTAGACACCGGCCACGTCGCTCCAGATGGTGACGCGGGAAACGCCTGCCAGCGCACCAATTTGCGTCGCTGAGTAGTCAGAGCCGTTACGTCCCAGCAGCACGGTTTCACCGGCACTGCTGCGGCTGATAAAGCCGGTCACCACAATACGTTTGCCCGGATGCTGAACCAGCAGCTGTTGCAGCAGCGGATATGACAAACCTTCATCCACCTGCGGCTGAGCGGCGCGTTCGGCGCGCAGGAAGTCACGCGCGTCAAGCCAGGCCGCATCCACGCCCAGGTGTTGCAGCACGGCCGCCATCAGGCGCGCAGACCACACTTCACCGTGGCCGACCACCTCGGCATACACCGCGTCGGTAATACCGCTGTCCAGCAGGGCAGCCAGACGCTCAAGGTCATGCGTAAAGGCGCTAATCAATCCGTCCGCGACGTCCGCAGGCAGTAAGCCGGCAATCAGCTCACTCTGGTAACGACGTAAGGACTGTTGCACCTGATGCGCAGAGAGGCGATCGGTCTGACTCAGTTTGAGCCAGCTAATCAACTGGTTGGTGGTGCTGCCAGCCGCGGAGACAACCATCATGTCCCCCGGCTGCGAATACTCTGTCATGATCCCTGCGACACGCAGGTAACACTTCACATCAGCAAGACTACTACCACCAAACTTGTGCAGTTGACGACCCTTCGCCCCTGCCTGCGCTATCACACTCATGATTACCCCTTGGCTGCGACCCGGAAGCCATTTTCCAGATCGGCAATTAAATCTTCAGAATCTTCAATACCGGTCGAGATACGCAGCAGCGTCTCAGAAATACCGGCGGCGGCACGTGCTTCTGGTGCCATACCTGCGTGCGTCATGGTCGCGGCGTGGGAGATCAAGCTTTCAACCCCACCTAATGATTCCGCCAGCGTAAACAATGACAGCCCGCTCAGGAAGCGACGCAGCGTTTGCTCGTCACCGTCCAGTTCAAAACTTAACATCGCGCCAAATCCCTTTTGTTGACGCGCGGCAATCTCGTGCCCCTGGTTTTCCGGCAGCGACGGGTGATAGAGCTTTTTCACCAGCGGCTGGGTCTTCAGGAAATCGACAATCGCCTGAGCATTGCGCTGCGCCACTTCCATGCGCGGCGACAGCGTGCGGATACCGCGCAACAACAGGTAGCTGTCGAAAGCGCTCGCAGTGACGCCAATGTTATTGGCCCACCATGCCAGTTCGGTGACAACGTCGGGATCTTTTGCAATCACCACGCCCGCTACCACATCAGAATGACCGTTCAGATATTTTGTGCATGAATGCAATACCAGATCGGCACCCAGCGCAAGCGGGTTCTGAAGGGCCGGACTGAGGAAGGTATTATCCACTACACTTATCGCTCCCGCATCCCTTGCGCGCTGACAAATTTTCGCAATATCGACGACGCGCAACAATGGATTGCTTGGACTTTCCACCAGCACCAGCTTCGGTTTCTCTGCCAGCGCCTGTTTCAGCGCCTGTTCGTCGTTTTGATCGACAAACAGCACGCGGTAGCACCCGCGTTTTGCGAGGCTGTCAAACAGACGATAGCTACCACCGTAACAGTCGTGCGGTGCCACCAGCAGGTCGCCCGGCTTCAGAAATACCGTCGTCACCAGGTGAATCGCAGACATCCCGGTGTTGGTTAACACGGCGCCTGCTCCGCCTTCCAGCTCCGCCAGCGTGCGCTGGGTTACGTCACGCGTCGGATTGCCGCGACGGGAGTAGTCATGCGCACGGGGTTCATTAAAACCGGTAAAATTGTAAGTACTGGAAAGATGAATTGGCGGGACAACACAGCCGTACTGCTCGTCATCATTTAATCCGCTACGCACTGCGATGGTGGCCTGTTTACGCGTCATGGTGAAGGCTTCCTGGCTAAAAGAGGTGAAAAGTCAGGCACCAGAGTAAACACTGAAAGTATGGACGTCAATACATCTGGACATCTAAACTTCTTTGCGTATAGATTGAGCAATGCGCAAATAGCCGTTAAAATTATATGCTTTAGTGCACGCTGCAGCGGCAATATCCGTGCCACGGTATCGTCTCTACGGTAAACTACGCTGGATTACGGTCAAAACTGGCGATGACGGGTTTTGCACCTTTAGATTAATGACTGAGAGGATTAAAGGTATCTCATGGCTGAATGGAGCGGCGAATATATCAGCCCATACGCTGAGCACGGTAAGAAGAGTGAGCAAGTAAAGAAAATTACGGTTTCCATTCCTCTGAAGGTGTTGAAGATCCTCACCGATGAACGTACGCGTCGTCAGGTGAACAACCTGCGCCACGCAACCAACAGCGAACTGCTGTGCGAAGCGTTTCTGCATGCGTTTACCGGTCAACCGTTGCCAAACGATGAAGATCTGCGCAAAGAGCGTAGTGATGAAATTCCGGAAGAGGCGAAGGTGATCATGCGTGAACTGGGTATCGACCCGGATACGTGGGAATACTGAGAAGCGGATACAAAAAAGGCACCTTGCGGTGCCTTTTTTTCGGGAAACTTACTTAGCGCCCGGGATGCTGAAACGCTTGTTGAAGCGGTCAACACGGCCACCGGTTGCAACATCACGCTGCTTACCAGTGTAGAACGGGTGGCATTTGCCGCACACGTCCAGGTTCAGATCGTGACCCACGGTAGAGCGGATCTGGATAGAGTTACCGCAAGAACAGTTTGCAGTAATCATTTCGTATTTCGGGTGAATATCTTTTTTCATGGGAGAACCTCAGTTAAGGCCGCGTCGCTCTTCCAGCCCTAACGCCAGACACCACGCGATGTTGAATGTAAGTTCTTTGGCGTAAAGTACACCAAAGGCGGCGAATCATACAGAATTTGACCAACGTATGCAAACTGATCCGCACGCCGCTTTCACTAATGTGTATACTAACGCGCCACTTTTCAAGTCAGGAAGATTCGATGCCCGTCGCTCACGTTGCCCTGCCCGTTCCGCTTCCCCGCACCTTTGACTATCTGCTGCCTGACAGCATGAGCGCCAAAGCGGGCTGTCGCGTGACCGTGCCATTTGGCAAACAGCAGCGTATTGGGATTGTGGTGTCGGTGAGCGATAAGAGCGAATTGCCACTCAATGAGCTGAAAGCCGTCGCAGAGGTACTGGACAGCGAGCCCGTTTTCTCCACCAGCATCTGGCGGCTCCTGCTGTGGGCGGCAGATTACTACCATCACCCTATCGGCGATGTCCTGTTCCACGCCCTGCCTATTATGCTTCGTCAGGGTAAAAGTGCCAGCCACGCTCCCCTCTGGTACTGGTTTGCCACTGAAGAGGGCCAGGCGGTCGATATCAATAGCCTGAAACGCTCGCAGAAACAGCAGCAGGCGCTGGCGGCCCTGCGTCAGGGAAAAATCTGGCGACATCAGGTTGACGAGCTTGAGGTGAGTGAAACGGCGCTACAGGCCCTGCGCAAAAAAGGGCTGAGCGAACTGGCAAGCGAGGCGCCTGCCCTTTATGACTGGCGGGACAGTTTCTCCGTTTCAGGGGATCGTCTGCGACTCAACACCGAGCAGGCCACCGCCGTAGGAGCCATTCACAGCGCCTCCGATCATTTCTCCGCCTGGCTACTGGCAGGGGTCACCGGCTCCGGCAAAACAGAAGTGTATCTCAGCGTACTGGAAAACGTGCTTGCGCAGGGTAAACAGGCGCTGGTGATGGTTCCGGAAATCGGCCTCACGCCACAAACCATCGCCCGTTTTCGCGAGCGGTTTAATGCGCCGGTTGAAGTGTTACACTCGGGCCTGAACGACAGCGAGCGCCTCAGCGCCTGGCTGAAAGCCAAAAACGGCGAAGCGGCGATTGTGATTGGCACCCGTTCCTCGCTGTTTACGCCGTTTAAAAACCTCGGCGTTATCGTCATCGATGAAGAGCATGACAGCTCCTATAAGCAACAGGAAGGCTGGCGCTATCACGCCCGCGATCTGGCCGTTTATCGCGCCCATAGCGAGCAAATCCCGATTATTCTTGGCTCCGCGACGCCCGCCCTCGAAACGCTGCATAACGTTCGCCAGCGTAAATACCACATGCTGCGCCTGACGCGGCGCGCAGGGAACGCACGCCCTGCTATTCAGCATGTGCTGGATCTAAAAGGCCAGCAGGTGCAGGCGGGGTTAGCGCCTGCGCTTATCACCCGGATGCGCCAGCATTTGCAGGCCGGTAATCAGGTCATTTTGTTCCTTAACCGCCGCGGGTTTGCCCCGGCGCTGCTGTGTCACGACTGCGGCTGGATTGCCGAATGCCCGCGCTGCGACCACTACTACACGTTCCATCAGGCCCAGCGCCATTTGCGCTGCCACCACTGCGACAGCCAGCGGCCGGTACCACGCCAGTGTCCGTCATGTGGCTCAACGCATATCGTGCCGGTCGGTCTGGGGACGGAGCAACTGGAGGAGGCCCTTAAGCCTTTCTTCCCTGACGTTCCTCTTTCCCGCATCGACCGTGACACCACCAGCCGCAAAGGGGCGCTGGAACAGCAGCTGGCGGAAGTGCATCGCGGTGGCGCACGCATTCTGATTGGCACGCAGATGCTGGCCAAAGGGCACCACTTCCCGGACGTAACGCTGGTCGCCCTGCTGGACGTAGACGGCGCGCTGTTTTCGGCCGATTTTCGCTCAGCAGAACGTTTTGCCCAGCTTTATACCCAGGTTGCCGGACGTGCCGGTCGCGCAGGCAAACAGGGTGAGGTGGTTTTACAGACCCACCATCCTGAACATCCGTTACTGCAAACCCTGCTGCATAAAGGCTATGACGCGTTTGCGGAGCAGGCGCTGGCAGAACGCCAGACGATGCAGCTTCCGCCGTGGACCAGCCACGTCATCATTCGCGCAGAAGATCACAACAACCAGCAGGCACCGCTTTTCCTGCAGCAGTTGAGAAACCTCCTGCAGGCCAGTCCGCTGGTGGATAACCCGCTGTGGATACTGGGGCCGGTGCCGGCGCTGGCACCAAAGCGTGGTGGACGTTTCCGCTGGCAGATTTTGCTCCAGCACCCTTCGCGCATCCGCCTGCAACATATCGTCAGCGGCGCGCTGGTGCTGATCAATACCCTACCGGAAGCGCGCAAAGTGAAGTGGGTGCTGGACGTTGATCCTATCGAAGGCTGAAGACGGATCGAAAAATTTAACGCTCCTCACACTTTTTATGAAAATTCTGTAACCGATTCCATTAACTATCTGTAAAAATGGTGGCGTCAGAAGTTCGGTGTTCAGGCGAGGAGAAGACGTTGAAGTCCAGGAAAGAGGTTGCCACGGCGACCATGAAAGACGTTGCCCAGAAAGCACAAGTCTCTACGGCAACCGTGTCCCGCGCATTAATGAACCCGGATAAAGTCTCCCAGGCGACCCGTAACCGGGTAGAGCAGGCTGCGCTGGAAGTGGGCTATTTCCCGCAGGCGATGGGACGAAACGTTAAACGCAATGAGTCGCGCACCATCCTGGTGATTGTGCCGGACATCTGCGATCCCTTCTTCAGCGAGATTATTCGCGGTATCGAAGTGACGGCGGCAGAACAAGGTTATCTGGTGCTGATTGGCGACTGTGCTCACCAGAACCAGCAGGAAAAAACCTTTATCGACCTCATTATCACCAAGCAGATCGACGGCATGTTGCTGCTTGGGTCTCGCCTGCCGTTTGATGCCAGCATTGAAGAGCAGCGCAATTTACCGCCGATGGTGATGGCCAACGAGTTTGCACCCGAGCTGGAGCTGCCGACGGTACATATTGATAACCTGACCGCCGCGTTCAACGCCGTCAACTATCTTCAGGAGCTGGGGCACAAGCGTATTGGCTGCATTGCCGGGCCGGAAGAGATGCCATTGTGCCACTACCGCCTGCAGGGCTACGTTCAGGCGCTGCGCCGTACCGGCGTCACCGTCGATCCGCACTACATTGCTCGCGGGGATTTCACCTTTGAAGCCGGTGGACAGGCGCTGGAGAAGCTGCTGGATCTGCCCGAGCCGCCGACCGCGGTGTTCTGTCACAGCGATGTGATGGCACTGGGGGCATTATCGTATGCGAAGCGCCGCGGCCTGCGCATACCGAAAGATTTGTCGATCATCGGATTCGATAATATTTCGCTGTCAGAATTTTGCGATCCTCCACTCTCGACCGTGGCGCAGCCGCGCTATGATATTGGGCGTGAAGCGATGCTTCTTCTGCTGGATCAGCTGCATGGTCAAACAGTTAACAGCGGCTCGCGGTTGCTGGACTGTGAATTGATTGTGCGCGGTTCTACCCAGGCATTGACTTAAAGTAAATGTCTTTCAGACACCCTTATCTGGTCAAAGCCCCGCCGCTTAAGTAACATGGCGGGCTGACGAACGAATAAATACAGCGAAACGATAGTGGCACAACGAGATTATGTACGTCGCGGCCAGCCGGCACCTTCGCGACGCAAAAAGAGTAGCTCAAGGAAAAAGCAACGTAACCTGCCTGCTGTCTCGCCAGCGATGGTCGCTATTGCTGCGGCTGTAGTCGTGGCCTTTATTGGTGGTCTGTACTTTATCACGCACCATAAAAAAGAAGAGTCCGAGGCGCTTCAGGCCAGCAAGGTTGCCGGAAACGGCCTCCCGCCGAAGCCTGAAGAGCGCTGGCGCTATATCAAAGAGCTGGAAAGCCGTCAGCCTGGCGTACGTGCGCCGACCGAACCTTCAGCGGGTGGTGAAGTGCAAAATGCCAGCCAGTTGACGGATGAACAGCGTCAGTTGCTGGCACAAATGCAGGCCGATATGCGCCAGCAGCCTACGCAGCTGAACGAAGTGCCGTGGAACGAGCAGACGCCGGAACAGCGCCAGCAAACGCTGCAGCGTCGTCAGGCGCAGCAGCAGCTCCAACAGCAACAGCAGCAACAACAGCAACAACAGCAGTGGGCGCAAACCCAGCCAGTGCAGCAGCCTAAAACGCAGCCGCGGGTGACGGAACAGCCGTATCAGCAGCAAACGCGAACGGCGCAGTCCCAGCCAGTGCAGCAACCGCCGAAGGCCCAGCCGCAGAAACAGGCGGCTCAGCCGTACCAGGATCTGCTGCAGACGCCGGCGCATACCACTGCGCAGCAGCCGAAAACGCAGCAGGCCGCACCGGTAACTAAAGAGACCGATGCGCCGAAGCAGACTGCTGAGAAAAAAGACGAACGCCGCTGGATGGTCCAATGTGGTTCATTCAAAGGTGCTGAGCAGGCGGAAACGGTGCGCGCACAGCTGGCTTTTGAAGGATTTGATTCACGCATTACCACCAATAACGGCTGGAATCGCGTGGTGATTGGCCCGGTCAAAGGCAAAGAAAATGCTGACGGAACCATTTCCCGTTTGAAAGTGGCGGGACACACAAACTGCATTCGACTCGCTACCGGGGGTTGAAACCCCCAAATTCCCCCCCATCTATCATTCTATTCAGCCCTGAGCACAGGCTCAGGGCTTCTGTTTCCCGATTCTGTAACCAGGGGGTCTGCTCGTGACAACAATAGTAAGTGTACGCCGTAACGGCCACGTGGTAATCGCCGGTGATGGCCAGGCCACGCTGGGTAATACCGTAATGAAAGGCAACGTGAAGAAAGTTCGTCGTTTATACAACGACAAAGTGATCGCCGGTTTTGCAGGCGGCACGGCTGACGCCTTCACGCTGTTCGAACTGTTTGAACGCAAACTGGAAATGCACCAGGGTCACCTGGTGAAAGCCGCCGTTGAGCTGGCGAAAGACTGGCGTACCGATCGCATGCTGCGCAAACTTGAAGCGCTGCTGGCGGTGGCCGATGAAACCGCTTCGCTTATCATCACCGGTAACGGTGACGTCATTCAGCCTGAAAACGATCTGATTGCTATTGGCTCTGGTGGCCCGTACGCCCAGGCTGCAGCCCGTGCGCTGTTGGAAAATACCGACATGAACGCGCGCGATATCGCGGTGAAGGCGTTGGATATTGCAGGTGATATCTGCATCTATACCAACCACAACCACACCATCGAAGAATTACCGTCTAAAGCGTAAGGATCTCCCATGTCTGAAATGACCCCACGCGAAATTGTCAGCGAACTGGACAAACATATTATCGGCCAGGACAACGCCAAGCGTTCCGTGGCTATTGCCCTGCGTAACCGCTGGCGCCGCATGCAGCTCGAAGAAGAGCTGCGCCATGAAGTGACGCCAAAAAACATTCTGATGATCGGCCCGACCGGTGTCGGTAAAACCGAAATCGCCCGTCGTCTGGCGAAACTGGCTAACGCCCCGTTCATCAAAGTCGAAGCCACCAAGTTCACCGAAGTGGGCTATGTGGGTAAAGAAGTGGACTCCATCATTCGCGATCTGACCGACTCGGCGATCAAAATGGTGCGCGTCCAGGCGATTGAGAAAAACCGCTACCGTGCCGAAGAGATGGCGGAAGAGCGCATTCTTGACGTCCTGATCCCACCGGCGAAAAACAACTGGGGCCAGGCTGAACAGCAGGCTGAGCCGTCAGCGGCGCGTCAGGCGTTCCGCAAAAAACTGCGTGAAGGCGAGCTGGACGACAAAGAGATTGAGATCGATCTTGCTGCTGCCCCTATGGGTGTGGAAATCATGGCACCGCCTGGCATGGAAGAGATGACCAGCCAGCTGCAGTCCATGTTCCAGAACCTGGGCGGCCAGAAGCAGAAAGCGCGTAAGCTGAAAATCAAAGACGCGATGAAGCTGCTGATCGAAGAAGAAGCGGCGAAACTGGTGAACCCGGAAGAGCTGAAGCAGGATGCTATCGACGCGGTTGAGCAGCACGGTATCGTGTTTATCGACGAAATCGACAAAATCTGTAAGCGTGGCGAATCCTCAGGCCCGGATGTCTCCCGTGAAGGCGTTCAGCGCGACCTGCTGCCGCTGGTTGAAGGCTGCACCGTCTCCACCAAACACGGTATGGTCAAAACGGACCACATCCTGTTTATCGCCTCTGGCGCATTCCAGGTGGCGAAACCGTCTGACCTGATCCCAGAGCTGCAGGGTCGTCTGCCGATTCGCGTGGAGCTGCAGGCGCTGACCACTGAAGATTTCGAACGCATCCTGACCGAGCCAAATGCCTCTGTGACCGTACAGTACAAAGCGCTGATGGCAACCGAAGGTGTGAACATCGAGTTCACTGAAGACGGTATCAAACGCATCGCCCAGGCCGCCTGGCAGGTCAACGAAACCACCGAGAACATCGGTGCTCGTCGTCTGCACACCGTGCTGGAGCGCCTGATGGAAGATATCTCTTATGATGCGAGCGACCTGAACGGTCAAAGCATTACCATTGACGCAGAATATGTGGGTAAACACCTGGATGCGTTAGTGGCAGATGAAGATCTGAGCCGTTTTATCCTATAATCGCGGTTACTGCATTCTCATCACGTTTAATGGGGGCTAATGCCCCCATTTTTATTGGCTAAATTACTATGACTGACATCAGCCGTACTCAGGCGTGGCTCGAAAGTCTGCGCCCTAAAACTCTTCCTCTGGCCTTTGCCGCCATTATCGTCGGTACGGCGCTTGCCTGGTGGCAAGGCTATTTCGATCCGCTGGTTGCCGGGCTGGCACTGATTACCGCCGGTCTGCTGCAAATTCTCTCCAATCTCGCCAACGACTATGGCGATGCGGTTAAAGGCAGCGACAAACCCGACCGTATCGGGCCACTGCGCGGTATGCAGAAAGGGGTCATTACCCAGGCGCAGATGAAGCGCGCGCTGATCATCACCGTGGCGCTGATTTGTCTTTCCGGCCTGGCGCTGGTAACGGTCGCGTCTAAAACCCCCAGCGATTTCATTGGTTTCCTGGTACTGGGTTTGCTCGCCATTATTGCCGCCATTACCTATACCGTCGGTACCCGCCCTTACGGGTATATTGGGCTGGGTGATATCTCCGTGCTGGTGTTCTTCGGCTGGCTGAGCGTGATGGGGAGCGGGTACTTACAGGCACATACCCTGATCCCGGCCCTGTTCCTGCCGGCAACCGCCTGCGGCATGCTGGCGACGGCGGTGCTTAACATCAACAACCTGCGCGATATCGACAGCGACCGTGAGAACGGCAAAAACACGCTGGCCGTGCGTCTGGGGCCCGTTAATGCACGCCGTTATCATGCGTGTCTGCTGCTGGGCGCTCTGCTGTGCCTGGCGCTGTTTAACGTTATCTCGCTGCACAGCATATGGGGCTGGCTGTTTGTACTCGCCGCACCGCTGCTGATTAAGCAGGCGCGATTCGTCATGCGTGAACTCAGCCCTGCGGCCATGCCGCCAATGCTGGAGCGTACGGTAAAAGGGGCACTGCTGACTAACCTGTTGTTCGTCATCGGGATTGTCTTAAGTCAGACGCTGGGTTAACTGACAAATATCAATTAACAATTGATGATTTTGCCAACAACGCATTTAGCACGATATACTGAACACATTCGCAGCAACTGAGCGTTAAACCTATGAAATACGATACCTCCGAGCTTTGTGACATCTACCAGGAAGATGTCAACGTCGTTGAACCGCTGTTCTCCAACTTTGGTGGGCGGTCGTCGTTTGGCGGACAAATCGTCACGGTGAAATGTTTCGAGGATAACGGGTTGCTCTATGATCTGCTCGAACAGAACGGCCGTGGCCGCGTTCTGCTGGTTGATGGCGGGGGCTCCGTACGTCGTGCCCTCATTGATGCTGAGCTCGCCCGTCTTGCCGTACAGAACGAGTGGGAAGGCATTGTGGTGTATGGCTCAGTGCGCCAGGTGGACGATCTCGAAGACCTGGACATTGGCATTCAGGCTATCGCGGCCATTCCGGTGGGTGCTGCGGGTGAAGGTATCGGCGAAAGCGACGTGCGCGTCAATTTCGGCGGCGTGACCTTCTTCTCCGGTGACCATCTCTATGCCGATAACACCGGGATTATCCTTTCCGAAGATCCGCTGGATATCGAGTAATAAAAAAGCCGGGTGGCGGCGACGCCTTACCCGGCCTGTTCTGCATTTCCCGAAAGAAATTACACTTCTTCCATACGCCCCAGCAGCGCCTGCAGACGATCCTGCCAGCCATTCTGCTGTTCACGCAACTGGTTGTTTTCGCGCTCCAGTTCTTCACGGCTGTGCTGGGCGTTCTGAACTTCCTGCGCCAGGCTGTTGTTCTTCTCTTTCAGCTCTTCAATTTCCATCTGCAGCAGCGTGATGGTGTCAATCGCCTGCTGTACTTTCGATTCCAGTTTCTCAAACACTTCTAAAGACATGATCCTACCTCTCCTGAATTGCAAGGCGACGCTTTAACGTAAACGCGCACAACAGATATGCCGATTGTATGAAGCCCCGTCGCCCCTGTCCAGCGGCAGACCGCGCAGATCGTGGTTTGCAACACTTTTCGGCCTCGTCCTGGTGCGTTCGCGGCATATACCCCTAAATTGTTAACTGATTCGTTAATGAAATGATTCAGCTCACATTTTGCTATTGGTGTAAAAATGCGCTTTATGGCGCGAAAACGCTCATTTTATTGACGCAGACCACACATTTTGATTTCGATATTTCTCGTTTTTGCTCGTTAACGATAAATTAACACTATGTCTACAGGGCATCGTGGCTGTCACGGGCGGTCATGCTAACAATAAACATCAATTTCTTCAGGATTCCGATTATGAGTCAGACATCAACCTTAAAAGGCCAGTGCATTGCCGAGTTCCTTGGTACCGGGTTGTTGATATTCTTCGGAGTGGGCTGTGTTGCTGCACTGAAAGTGGCGGGTGCCAGTTTCGGTCAGTGGGAAATCAGTATTATCTGGGGTCTGGGCGTGGCGATGGCCATCTACCTGACCGCAGGGGTTTCCGGCGCACATCTTAACCCGGCGGTGACCATCGCGCTGTGGCTGTTCGCGTGCTTCGACGGACGCAAAGTTGTTCCCTTCATCCTTTCTCAGTTTGCCGGCGCGTTTTGCGCAGCGGCGTTAGTTTACGGGCTTTATTACAATCTTTTCATCGACTTCGAACAGACACATCATATGGTGCGTGGCAGTGTCGAAAGTCTGGATCTGGCAGGCATTTTCTCAACCTATCCCAACCCGCATATCAATTTTGTGCAGGCGTTCGCAGTTGAAATGGTGATTACCGCTATTCTGATGGGCGTTATCCTGGCGCTGACCGACGACGGAAACGGCATTCCGCGCGGCCCGCTGGCACCGCTGCTGATTGGCCTGCTGATTGCGGTGATCGGCGCATCCATGGGCCCGCTGACCGGGTTTGCGATGAACCCGGCGCGTGATATCGGACCTAAAGCTTTTGCCTTTATCGCAGGATGGGGCGACGTGGCCTTCACCGGCGGTAAAGATATCCCTTACTTCCTGGTACCGCTGTTTGCACCGGTTGTCGGGGCTGCGCTGGGTGCATTTAGCTACCGCAAATTAATTGGTCGCCATTTACCGTGCGACACCTGTGTGGAAGAGGAGAAGGAAACGACTTCTACCGCACAACAAAAAGCTTCGCTGTAATCTGACTACGGGACACATACCATGACCGAAAAAAAATATATCGTTGCGCTCGACCAGGGCACTACCAGCTCCCGCGCTGTCGTAATGGATCATGACGCGAATATCGTCAGCGTGTCACAGCGCGAATTTGAGCAAATCTATCCTCGTCCAGGCTGGGTTGAACACGATCCTATGGAGATCTGGGCTTCACAAAGCTCCACGCTGGTAGAAGTGCTGGCGAAAGCCGATATCAGTTCCGACGAGATTGCCGCTATCGGTATTACCAACCAGCGTGAAACCACTATCGTCTGGGAGCGCGAAACCGGTAAGCCCATTTACAATGCCATCGTCTGGCAGTGCCGCCGTACGTCAGAAATCTGCGAACAGCTGAAGCGCGACGGTATGGAAGACTATGTGCGTAGCGCAACCGGTCTGGTCGTTGACCCGTATTTCTCCGGTACCAAAGTGAAATGGATCCTCGACCACGTTGAGGGTTCACGTGAACGTGCAAAACGCGGTGAGCTGCTGTTCGGTACCGTCGACACCTGGCTTATCTGGAAGATGACCCAGGGGCGTGTCCACGTCACTGATTACACCAACGCCTCGCGCACCATGCTGTTCAACATCAATACCCTGGAGTGGGATGACAAGATGCTGGACGCGCTGGATATCCCGCGCGCGATGTTGCCAGAAGTCCGTAAATCTTCTGAAGTTTACGGTCAGACCAATATCGGCGGCAAAGGCGGCACGCGTATTCCAATTGCCGGTATTGCCGGTGACCAGCAGGCGGCGCTGTTTGGCCAGCTGTGCGTTAAGGAAGGGATGGCGAAAAACACCTACGGTACCGGCTGCTTTATGCTGATGAACACCGGTGAGAAAGCGGTGAAATCAGAAAACGGCTTGCTGACCACCATCGCCTGCGGCCCACGCGGTGAAGTGAACTATGCGCTGGAAGGTGCGGTGTTCATGGCAGGTGCGTCTATTCAGTGGCTGCGTGACGAGATGAAACTCATCAGCGATGCGTTTGACTCCGAGTATTTCGCAACCAAAGTGAAGGACACCAACGGTGTGTATGTGGTTCCGGCCTTTACCGGTCTGGGCGCACCCTACTGGGACCCGTATGCACGCGGCGCGATTTTCGGCCTGACCCGTGGGGTAAACTCGAACCACATTATCCGCGCTACGCTGGAATCCATCGCTTATCAGACGCGCGACGTACTGGAAGCGATGCAGGCTGACTCCGGCATTCGTCTGCACGCCCTGCGCGTGGACGGCGGCGCCGTTGCCAACAACTTCCTGATGCAGTTCCAGTCCGACATTCTGGGCACCCGCGTAGAGCGCCCGGAAGTACGTGAAGTCACCGCGCTGGGTGCGGCGTATCTCGCGGGTCTGGCTGTCGGCTTCTGGCAGAATCTGGATGAACTGCAGGAAAAAGCGGTTATCGAACGCGAATTCCGCCCTGGCATCGAAACCACTGAGCGTAACTACCGCTACAGCGGCTGGAAGAAAGCGGTGAAACGCGCCCTGGCGTGGGAAGAGCACGAGCAGTAATTTCTCCTCTCACCCGTCCCCTCACCCCGCCGGGGAGAGGGGACCGACCGCACCCACCCCCACTCTGTGATAAACTTCGTGCAATTCCTTTTGATTGCACGAGTACCTCATGAAACGTGAACTGGCTATCGAGTTTTCCCGCGTCACCGAAGCTGCCGCACTGGCGGGCTATAAATGGCTCGGCCGTGGCGACAAAAATACCGCAGACGGTGCGGCTGTCCATGCCATGCGCATTGTGCTTAACCAGGTCAATATCGATGGCACCATCGTCATTGGCGAAGGCGAGATCGACGAAGCGCCAATGCTCTATATCGGTGAGAAAGTGGGCACCGGCAAAGGTGATGCCGTGGATATCGCGGTTGACCCGATTGAGGGTACCCGCATGACGGCAATGGGCCAGGCCAACGCGCTGGCCGTGCTGGCGGTAGGGGACAAAGGCTGTTTCCTCAACGCACCGGATATGTACATGGAAAAGCTGATTGTCGGCCCCGGCGCCAAAGGGGCTATCGACCTGAGCCTGTCGCTGGAAGAGAATCTGCGTAACGTTGCCAGGGCGCTGGAAAAACCGCTTAGCGCGCTCACCGTGACCATTCTGGCGAAACCGCGCCACGATGCCACCATTGCCCAGTTGCAACAGCTCGGCGTTCGCGTCTTTGCCATCCCGGATGGCGACGTAGCAGCGTCTATCCTGACCTGCATGCCAGACAGCGAAGTGGATGTCCTTTACGGCATCGGCGGCGCGCCGGAAGGTGTGGTCTCCGCCGCGGTGATCCGCGCTCTGGATGGCGACATGCAGGCCCGTCTGTTGCCCCGTCATGAAGTCAAAGGCGACAGCGAAGAGAATCGCCGTATTGGCGAAGAAGAGCTGAAACGCTGCGAAGCGATGGGTATTGAAGCCAACAAGGTGCTTGCGCTGGATGACATGGCGCGCAGCGACAACGTTGTCTTCTCCGCAACCGGCATCACCAAAGGTGACCTGCTGGATGGCATCACCCGTAAGGGCAATATGGCCACCACCGAAACCCTGCTGATCCGCGGTAAATCGCGCACCATTCGCCGCATTCGGTCTGTTCACTATCTGGATCGTAAAGACCCTGACGTGCAGGCGCACATTCTGTAAAACCGTTTGATCGATAGAGCTTTCCGGCCCATATGGGCTGGAAATCTTCACCACAAGTCCGGAAGATAGAACAGAGAAAAAGCACAGGAGAAGATCATGGCGGACTGGGTAACAGGTAAAGTCACAAAGATACAGTTCTGGACCGATGCGCTATTTAGTCTCACCCTGCATGCTCCCGTCCACCCGTTTACGGCCGGGCAATTTGCGAAGCTGGGACTGGATGTTGACGGCGAGCGCGTGCAGCGCGCCTATTCCTACGTTAATGCCCCCGATAACCCGGATCTCGAGTTCTATCTGGTCACCGTCCCGGACGGCAAACTCAGCCCACGCCTTGCCGCGCTTAAGCCCGGTGACGATGTGCAAATTGTGAGTGAAGCGGCCGGTTTCTTCGTGCTGGACGAAATCCCGGACTGCGACACCCTCTGGATGCTGGCAACCGGCACGGCCATTGGCCCCTATCTCTCTATTTTGCAGTACGGCAAAGACCTTGAGCGCTTTAAAAACATCGTGCTGGTTCACGCCGCGCGCTATGCCGCAGACTTGAGCTATCTTCCGCAGATGCAGGCGCTGGAAAAGCAGTACGGCGGGAAACTGAAAATTCAGACCGTGGTCAGCCGCGAAACCGCAGCAGGTTCACTGACGGGCCGCGTGCCGGCATTGATTGAGAGTGGTGCACTGGAAGACGCAATTGGCTTGCCGATGAGCGCTGAAACCAGCCACGTCATGCTGTGTGGCAACCCGCAGATGGTTCGCGACACGCAGCAGCTTCTGAAGGATACCCGGCAGATGACGAAACATCTTCGCCGCCGGCCGGGCCATATGACTGCCGAACACTACTGGTGATCAGCGGTATTTCACCTCAAGGGTGTCTTTGCCGTATTTGTTTTCGCTCTGGGTGCCGATAAACGCGCCCAGATCGACCACCATCATGACAAAAATAATGGTTGGTAGCAGTCTGCCCACCACCCAGGGAAGGATGGACGGAAGTATCGACCAGTTCCCGGCCACCAGCATCCACGCCAGAATAATCAGAAAAGCCCACGCGCCGGAACGGCCGCGATCGTGCAGACGTTTCACCACCACGGCCGCAGTTGGCCACAGTAAACAGACCAGCGCAAACGCCGCCGTTTGTGTGCTGAGCCATGCGTTGAAGGCCACGAAAAACAGAAGCAGCATGGCAACGATCCACGTCGCCATCCAGATCCAGAAGTCACGGCGTCCAATACGCCCTTTGAATGAAAACAACCACTGCTGTATGGTCATGTAAGGTTCCTTATTATCATATAGCGCGCATTTTACCCTGGAGTTGTGACCTTTTGACAAGCCGACCAGATATCGATTTAATCATGAACACTTACGGCCAGGGGCAATGTTGATGAAAAGTTCGGCACGTTCTCTTTTCCTGTGTTTAGCGATGCTCATCGCGGGTGTTCCCCTGCACGCCGCCGAAACCACTGCCCCGACGACAGCCCCCTATCTGCTGGCAGGTGCGCCCTCGTTCGATCAGTCAATCAGCCAGTTTCGTGAAACCTTCAATAAAACCAACCCCACGCTACCGCTGGATGAATTCCGCGCCATTGACAGCTCCCGGGATACGCCAACCCTGACCCGGGCTGCGAGCAAGATTAACGAGAATTTATATGCCTCCACTGCGCTGGAGCGCGGCACGCTAAAAATCAAAAGCATGCAGATAACCTGGCTGCCGATTCAGGGGCCAGAGCAGAAAGCCGCTAAGGCAAAAGCGCTCGAGTACATGAGCGCGATACTGCAGGCTTTTACGCCCGCGCTGACCAAAAAGCAAAGCCAGCAAAAGCTGCAAAAACTTCTCACCGCCGGTAAAAACAAGCGTTACTACGCCGATACCGAAGGGGCCATACGCTATGTGGTGGCAGATAACGGTGAAAAAGGACTGACCTTCGCTGTTGAACCGATTAAGCTGGCACTATCAGACACACTCGGCGGGGCGAATTAATGACAAAAAGCAAAGCCTTTCGAGGGAAAATCTCTATACTGATTCACAGACCATGCTGCCCGACAGGGCGGCCATATTCCTTAATTCGCTAATTTAGCGTGGAGAATTGAAATGCGACATCCTTTAGTGATGGGTAACTGGAAACTGAACGGCAGCCGCCACATGGTAAACGAACTGGTTGCGAACCTGCGTAAAGAGCTGGCGGGCGTGACGGGCTGCGCGGTTGCTATCGCTCCGCCGGATATGTACCTGGATCTGGCTAAACATGCCGCTGACGGCAGCCACATCATTCTGGGCGCACAGAACGTTGACGTTAACCTGTCAGGCGCATTCACCGGTGAAACCTCTGCTGAAATGCTGAAAGATATCGGCGCGAAATACATCATCATCGGCCACTCTGAGCGTCGCACTTACCACAAAGAATCCGACGAATTTATCGCGAAGAAATTCTCGGTGCTGAAAGAGCAGGGTCTGATCCCGGTTCTGTGCATCGGTGAAACCGAAGCCGAAAACGAAGCAGGCAAAACGGAAGAAGTGTGTGCTCGTCAGATCGACGCCGTGCTGAAAACACAGGGTGCTGCCGCATTCGAAGGCGCGGTTATCGCGTACGAACCAGTCTGGGCGATCGGTACCGGCAAATCAGCGACCCCTGCGCAGGCACAGGCGGTTCACAAATTTATCCGTGACCACATTGCTAAAGCGGACGCGAAAGTGGCTGAGCAGGTAATTATTCAGTACGGCGGTTCCGTTAACGCATCCAACGCTGCTGAGCTGTTCACCCAGCCAGACATCGATGGCGCGCTGGTTGGCGGTGCATCCCTGAAAGCTGACGCTTTCGCGGTGATCGTTAAAGCAGCAGAAGCGGCTAAACAGGCGTAAAAACCGACTTCCCTCCCCCACCGGGGAGGGAAATTACACTTTCCCCAGCACGCTAAACCACAGATAATCCAGCGGCAGCAGCACCAGATACGTTGCAATCGCCAGCGCCAGACAGAGCAACATCCCCGCCTTTGCAGGCACCTTCCCTAAACCCATTGCCACCACAATCGGCGACGCCTGATACGGCAGCAGCGGCGTGGAATACCCCAGTACCTGAATCATGATCACCGACAACAGCGGGAAACCGGTGGCGTCCGAAAAACTCTGTGCCAGCGTGGTGTACAACGCAGGTACACCGTTCGCGGTCATAATGAAGTTGAGCGCCGTGGTAATACCGGTAAGCGCCAGGAAGCTGGTGAACGGTCTGCTGGCATCAAGCGGCATAATCCGCAATAACGCCTCCCCCACCGCGGAACCGATACCCGTTTGGGTCACTACAATCGCCAGCCCGAGAATCCCCGCCACGTAAATGCAGGTGCGCATGTTCACTCCCGCAGAAAACTCTTCACCGGTGATAAACCCAACGCGTGGCAGCATGACGATGACCGATGCCGCAAGACCCGTCCACGCCGGTCCAACGCCGTGCCAGCTCTCTGTCACCCACATCCCCAGCACCACCGCCAGCAGCCAGGCGAGACGTTTTTCATCCCGCCCCATCGGTTCAGACGGCGTAAGATCGGTGGCCGGTTTCGGGCTGCCGGGGAACAACCAGCAGATCAGGCCGATCAGAATGCCCCCTTTCAGGATCCCGAGGACGGGTGTATGCAGCAGCAGATACGGGACATAGTTCAGATGGATCCCGTACGAGCCCTCCGCGGCGCCACTCATCACCAGATTCGGCACGTTGGCAGGCAGGATGGTCGCCGAGAGCTGGAAGGTTCCGAACCCGACGGCCAGCGCCAGGCCATACCACGCGCGGGAACCGTCGGGGATGGCGGCCCTTTTGGCCATGGCGGCGACAATCGGCATCAGCAGCGCGATACGGCCCATATTCGACGGCATCACAAACGCCAGCGCGTAGCTCAGCCCCACCACGCTTGCCACCATCAATACCCACGAATCAGTGAGTTTTGCCGACAACGCCCGTGCGGCCCTGTCCGCCAGACCGGTTTTACGGATTGCCACCCCCAGCACGAAGCCGCTAAACACTAACCAGAATGCAGACGAGGCAAAACCACCAAAAATCACCTCCGCCGGGGCGATTCTGGCGGCCATCGCCGCCGTGAAAAACAGCAGCGCGGTGATAAATTCCGGCAATAGCGACGTCGCCCACAGCACGATGGTGACGCCGACTATCAATGAGGGCACAAACAGAGGATGCGTTAACCAGAGCGACATTCCTGTCTCCTGTCGTTTTTTTCAGCAAGTCTACGGCGACAGGCAGGACGAGTAAACGCTATTTATGGTGATGTCACTTCAGGATATCGCATTGATGATCCTGCAATTCCTCAGCCGACGCGCGATTCAGGGTCAGCAAGTTACGTTCGGTCGCCAGTAAGACAAACGATCCATCCGACTGCTGCACCATGGCCAGCGCGAAGCGCCCCATATGGTCACGCGCTTCCGGCAGCTCTTCAGCCAGCATCATAAACGGACTGCGCTGTACCAGCTCATTTTCCGTCACGCGACGGGCGAGGTACTCATGCCCTTCCAGCCCGCCCGGGAACGGTAACCACTGTGTACTGATTTGCCCCTGCGCGGCATTAAGCTTCTCGCGCACGTCCGGGCGCAGGCAGGAGATATGGATATGAAAATGGTTCTGCGTACGGCCTGTCGGGGAGTTAATGGTGAGCGAAATTGCGCTGTCCGGCACCTCGGTCCCGCGCTTCATGCTCATAAAGTTGCGTGATTGCCAGGCCAGCCAGAAGAAGTTGGGCGTATTCGGTTCGGTCAACAGCGGGCTTTCGGTTCCTTTGATACGGTAAGTCGGCATCAGGAGATACTGCAGCGGCCCGTTGCGGTCTTTAAACACCACATAACCCGCATCAGGCTTCACCTGCGCGCACGGGGCCGGGTTACGGTGCTGGAGTTGATTCGGCAGACACTGGTCGAGAACGATATGACGCAACGCATTCGGATTACCCGCTTTCATCCAGTACCAGCCACCCGCGGCAAGAATGATGACAACCAGAATCAGTAATAGTATTTTTTTCACAATGCGTTCCCTGTTTTCGATAGTGGCGAAAGAGTAACGCAAAATGATGACCAAATAAAAAACCCGGCGGATTTCTCGCGCCGGGTCACCGTGTCTGTCCTGCTAACGTTTAGCGCTTGCTGATCTGGTCGAAAGTTCCGCCGTTAGAGAAGTGCTCTTTCTGCGCTTTCGCCCAGCCGCCGAACTCTTCATCAATGGTGAAAAGCTTCAGTTTCGGGAAGACGCTTTCATATTTCTTCGCCACTGCCGGATCGCGTGGACGATAGTAGTTTTTCGCCGCAATTTCCTGGCCTTCTGGCGAGTAGAGATACTTCAGGTACGCTTCCGCCACCGCTTTGGTCTCTTTCTTCTCAACCACTTTATCAACCACAGAAACGGTAGGTTCGGCGAGGATAGATTCGCCTGGCGTAACGATCTCGAACTTGTCTTTACCCAGTTCGTGGGTGGCGAGCAGGGCTTCGTTTTCCCATGCGATCAGCACGTCGCCAATCCCACGCTCAACGAAGGTGTTCGTGGCACCGCGTGCGCCCGAGTCCAGCACCTCAACGTTTTTATACAGCGCTTTCACGAACGCCTGGGCTTTTGCCTGGTCACCGTTGTTGTGATGCAGCGCGTAGCCCCAGGCCGCCAGGTAGTTCCAGCGTGCGCCACCCGAGCTTTTCGGGTTCGGGGTGATAATGGAAACGCCCGGCTTAACCAAATCGTTCCAGTCATGAATTTGTTTTGGGTTGCCCTTACGCACCAGGAAAACAATGGTCGAGGTGTAAGGCGCTGAGTTGTCCGGCAGGCGTTTGATCCAGTTTTTATCGATACGCCCACGCTCGGCGATGGCGTCGACGTCATAGGCCAGCGCCAGGGTAACCACGTCGGCCTCAATCCCGTTGATGACTGAGGTCGCCTGCTTACCGGAGCCACCATGAGACTGACGCACCACCACGTTGTCGCCGGTTTCCTGTTTCCAGTGTGCCGCGAAGGCTTTGTTGTACTGCTCGTACAGCTCACGCGTCGGGTCGTATGACACGTTCAGTAACTGGATGTCCTTAGCCAGAACGCTGGTCGATGCCAGCAATAATGTTAACCCCACGCCCCATTTATTCATCGCCCGGATCTCTTGTGTAGTGTTTTGATGCTTGCAGCGTGCCAGAAAGCTAACCAATGATTAAAGAATAAAAAAAGATTGGCTATAACGTAGAGGAATAAAAAACGAGCAGGCATAAAAAAACCGGGTGGCGATATCGCCTTACCCGGTCTTTATGAGCGTGGACTGCGGACCCGGTTAACTCAGCGCGACCGGGGGAAAGTCACCGCTCAGTACAGTTTTTTTGCGCAGTCCAGCCAGTCACCCTTGAACGGACGCTTCATGTTTTCAATGGCGTCGATGATGTCATGGTGAACCAGTTTTTCGTTCTGAATACCCACGCAACGACCGCCATGACCCTGCAGCAGCAGTTCAATGGCGTATGCACCCATACGTGATGCCAGGATGCGGTCGTATGGACCCGGGGAACCCCCACGCTGGATGTGGCCCAGAACGGTAGCACGCGTTTCACGTTTGGTTTCGGTTTCGATGTACTTCGCCAGCTCGTCAACGTCACAGATATGCTCGGTGATGGCTACGATGGCGTGTTTCTTGCCTTTTGCGATACCCGCTTTGATTTCAGCCACCAGATCTTCACGGCTGAATTCCACTTCCGGAACCACCACGAACTCACAACCGCCGGCGATGGCCGCAGCCAGCGTCAGGTCACCACAGTAACGGCCCATCACTTCCACGATGGAGATACGCTGGTGGGAAGAAGAGGTGTCGCGCAGGCGGTCAATCGCTTCAACAACGGTGCCCAGTGCGGTGAAATAACCGATGGTGTAGTCAGTGCCTTTGATGTCGTTGTCGATCGTACCCGGCAGCCCGATGCACGGGAAGCCCATTTCAGTCAGACGTTTTGCACCCATGTACGAGCCGTCACCACCAATAACAACCAGTGCGTCGAGGCCACGTTTTTTCATGTTCTCAATAGCCACTTCACGGACGTGTTCATCACGGAATTCCGGGAAGCGCGCAGAACCGAGGAAGGTACCGCCACGGTTGATCATGTCGGACACGCTGTAACGGTCGAGCTGAACCATGCGATCTTCATACAGGCCCAGATAACCATCATAGATACCAAAAACTTCCAGGCCTTCCGTCAGCGCTGAACGGACAACCCCACGAATTGCCGCGTTCATGCCCGGCGCATCACCGCCGCTTGTCAACACACCGATTTTCTTAATCATGACTACCTCTGAACTTAGGAATGCAAAATTGAAATCTGTTGCCGGAAGAATTTATCGACCAACGAATACTGCAAATAGTATATCAATCACTTCCAGCTGAATTGATTCAGGTCAGACCAAATGGCGGTAATTTATACACAAAATGCTGGCCTGGCTCACTTTTTTACAACCAATTACGAAAGCTCAACATGTCCGGGTACAACCGAGCAGGGATCCTGGTGAATAATGACGTCTGAACCAGGAAAACGCTGCAAAATCGCCTGCTCGACCTGCTCAGCAATAATGTGAGCCTGAACCAGTGGCAGGTTGTCTTCCATTTCAATATGAATCTGAATAAAGCGGGTCGGCCCTGACTGCCGCGTTCGAAGATCGTGTGCACCTCTGACACCAGGCCAGGAGGTCACGATAGAAAAAATTTCATTACGTTCTGAGTCCGGGAGGGCGCGGTCCAGAAGCGATTGCACCGCTTCATACCCCATCCGTAAGGCGCTATATAAAATATAGATGCCAATCCCTAACGCAAACAACGCATCGGCCCGATGCCAGCCATACCAGGCCAGACCGAGCGCAATAAGAATAGCGCCATTCATCATAACATCAGATTGATAATGAAGCATATCCGCCCGTACAGCCTGGCTTTGCGTTTTGCGAACAACCCAGCGCTGGAACGTTACCAGAACAAGTGTGCATATAAGTGCCACAATCGTCACGACCACGCCCACGCCGGGATCGTTCATCGGTGACGGCGAGACGAGATGCTGAATACCGGTTAAAAACAGAAACAGCGCGGAGCCGGAAATAAACATGCTTTGCGCCAGCGCGGCCAGCGATTCGGCTTTCCCGTGCCCAAACGTGTGTTCTTCATCTGCCGGTTGCAACGAGTAACGCACAACCAGCAGGTTCGTCAGCGAGGCGGCAATATCCATCAACGAGTCCACCAGCGCCGCGAGAATACTGACTGAGCCGGTATACCACCACGCAAAAATTTTAATCACTAACAGGCTTGAAGCCACGATCGTCGCTGCAATCGCTGCCCGACTTACCAGTCTTCCATAGGATTGATTCATAAACGCTCCTGTCATGTCATGCCGCTAGTATAACGGAAGCATGGGGAGTCAAAGGATGAATAAACGGTTAACGAAGCAGAATGAAGGGCAAAAAAACCCCCACATCATGTGGGGGAAGACAGGGATGGTGTCTATGGCAAGGAAAACAGGGTTTACTGGTTACTACGGGTACTGCTATTGCTACTGAAAAACGTTGTTTCTGAGCTTCGCTGCATCCGTGCAACCTCACGCAACTGGTCCATTCGCTGCTGATGTCTTGTGTTCAAAACCGCTTGCTGCTCGGGCGTTAGCAGGTGGAACATCTGGTTGCGGACCTTCGCCATCTCTACCTGGCGGGCAACCTGCTCCTGTGCCATTTTTTCGGCCTGAGCGCGTACAGCGCTTTCGTCAAATTTTTCTGCGGTGACAAGACGGTGCAT
Source organism: Enterobacter cloacae complex sp. FDA-CDC-AR_0132 (assembly GCF_003010695.1). Taxonomy (NCBI): domain Bacteria; kingdom Pseudomonadati; phylum Pseudomonadota; class Gammaproteobacteria; order Enterobacterales; family Enterobacteriaceae; genus Enterobacter; species Enterobacter cloacae complex sp. FDA-CDC-AR_0132. The sequence continues at coordinate 1,542,430 of NZ_CP027618.1, forward strand.
TGTCTCCATTTCGCTAACACTAACAGGGGGCTGGTCGTGTCGTGCCCTCTGCATCAGATCTCGCATCTGTTGACGCTGATGTTCGGTTAAACTTATGCCATCAAACATATGGCTTTGGCTGCTGTGCTGCGTTGCCCCCTCCGTTGAGGGCCCGTTATCGCCGGGGATAGCTACAGCGGCCTGGCTTAATGTACTGAACGCCAGCGTTGAGGCCATGACGGCAGCGGTAACTTTGCGCATCACTTGCTCCCAAAATCTTTCGTGTCGCGATTCAACGAGAGACAGTCTACGATTCAGGCTGCAAACATGCGTCAGGGGGTGTAAAACAACGTAAAGTCATGGATTAGATAGCCTTGATGTCGTAATTTCTGCCTCGGAGGTATTTAAACAATGAATAAAATCCTGTTAGTTGATGATGACCGAGAGCTCACATCCCTTTTAAAGGAGTTGCTCGACATGGAAGGTTTCAACGTTCTGGTTGCCCATGATGGCGAGCAGGCGCTGAGTCTCCTTGACGACAGCATCGATTTACTTTTGCTCGACGTTATGATGCCGAAGAAAAACGGCATTGATACGTTGAAAGAGCTTCGCCAGACACACCAGACGCCCGTAATTATGCTGACCGCTCGCGGCAGCGAACTTGACCGTGTACTTGGCCTTGAGCTGGGCGCGGATGACTATTTACCAAAGCCGTTTAACGACCGTGAACTGGTTGCCCGTATTCGCGCTATCCTGCGTCGTTCTCACTGGAGCGAACAGCAGCAGAACAGCGACAACAGTTCACCGACGCTGGAAGTCGACTCCCTGAGCCTGAATCCGGGCCGTCAGGAAGCGAGTTTTGACGGTGAAACGCTGGAACTGACTGGCACCGAGTTCACCCTGCTGTATCTGCTGGCCCAGCACCTCGGCCAGGTGGTATCGCGTGAACATTTGAGCCAGGAAGTGCTTGGCAAACGCCTCACTCCGTTTGATCGCGCCATCGATATGCATATCTCGAACCTGCGCCGCAAGCTGCCGGAACGCAAGGACGGGCACCCGTGGTTTAAAACCCTGCGTGGTCGCGGTTATCTGATGGTTTCCGCTTCATGATAGGAAGCTTAACAGCCCGCATCTTCGCCATTTTCTGGCTGACGCTGGCACTGGTTTTAATGCTCGTTTTGATGTTGCCAAAACTCGACTCACGCCAGATGACGGAGCTTCTCGACAGCGAGCAACGTCAGGGCGTGATGATCGAGCAGCACGTGGAAGCCGAGCTGGCAAACGACCCGCCGAACGATTTAATGTGGTGGCGCAGGCTGTTTCGCGCTATCGACAAATGGGCACCGCCAGGCCAGCGCCTGTTGCTGGTGACCAGCGAAGGGCGCGTGATTGGCGCCGATCGCAATGAAATGCAGATCATCCGTAACTTCATTGGTCAGGCGGATAACGCCGACCATCCTCAGAAGAAAAAATACGGTCGGGTTGAGATGGTGGGCCCCTTCTCCGTCAGAGATGGCGAGGATAATTACCAGCTTTACCTGATCCGCCCGGCGAGCAACTCCCAGTCCGATTTCATCAACCTGCTGTTTGACCGTCCGCTGCTGCTGCTGATTGTCACCATGCTGGTTAGCTCACCGCTGCTGCTGTGGCTGGCGTGGAGTCTGGCGAAACCGGCGCGTAAGCTGAAAAACGCGGCGGACGAAGTGGCGCAGGGTAACCTGCGACAACACCCTGAACTGGAAGCCGGTCCACAGGAGTTCCTTGCCGCCGGGACCAGTTTTAACCAGATGGTGAGCGCCCTCGACCGCATGATGACGGCACAGCAACGCCTGCTGTCGGATATCTCGCACGAGCTGCGCACGCCGCTCACGCGCTTACAGCTCGGTACCGCGCTGCTGCGTCGCCGCAGCGGTGAGAGCAAAGAGCTGGAACGTATTGAAACGGAAGCGCATCGTCTGGACAGCATGATTAACGACCTGCTGGTCATGTCGCGCAATCAGCAGAAAAATGCGCTGGTGAGCGAAACGGTGAAAGCCAACCACCTATGGCATGAAGTGCTGGATAACGCGGCGTTCGAAGCGGAGCAGATGGGGAAATCCTTTACCGTCAACTTCCCGCCAGGGCCATGGCCGCTGTACGGTAACCCCAACACGCTGGAAAGCGCGCTGGAGAACATCGTGCGTAACGCCCTGCGCTATTCGCACACGAAGATTGAAGTAGCCTTCTCGGTGGATAAAGACGGGATCACCATCATCGTTGATGACGATGGTCCTGGGGTAAGCCCGGAAGACCGCGAACAGATTTTCCGTCCGTTCTACCGTACCGATGAGGCGCGTGACCGTGAATCTGGCGGCACGGGGTTGGGTCTGGCGATTGTGGAAACCGCCATGCAGCAGCATCGCGGCTGGGTGAAAGCCGACGACAGCCCGCTGGGTGGGTTGCGGTTAACGCTGTGGCTGCCGTTGTATAAACGTTCGTAGCCGTTTAGCCGGGCGGCGGTATCGCTGACCCGGCTTGCCTCTTCTGCGGGGAAACTATTTCCCCCACAATCTCCGCGAATTATCTTCGATCTTGCTACTTAAACGGCGTTTCTGCATCGTTCGGGTCCAGCTCGTGGACAGCCCTGCAGCGGACAAAAGCCGATGGTACTGGTCGTCATCAAACGGCATATGCCAGGCGATCGCGCAGGCGTCATATACCGAGACATCACTCAGGCGCGATGCCAGCACCAGCGGCGCATCTGCCGATACCTGACCTGCCAGCACCACCCGATATAACCAGCCCGTTTTACCCGCGCTCTGCAGCCGGGCAGACATGTCGCTGATGCCGAAATGATAGTTTAGTTTGAAGCACGGCGAGCGCGGCTGCGTCACCTGAATCAGGGCATCGCCCCAGCGGTAGATATCGCCGATAAAGACGTTTTTCTCGGTCAGCCCTTCCGTTGAGAGATTCTCACCAAACGCGGGCGCGACAAACATATCCGCCTGTTCGGGAAACTCGGTTATCCAGTGCTGATAGTGTTCCCGCGGATAGTGGCACAGCGCGCGGTCAGGCCCGCCATGGATTTTCTTTTCGGCCTGCTCATCGCCCACCAGCCCGAGGTCGGTTAACGTCAACTCGCCGTCGACCTGAATTTTGGCGATGGCGCTCGGGCGGCTGCCGTCGTACTCCCTTACCTTGCCTGTAAAGACATTCACCGGAAAATGCATCGCTGCTCCTTTCTGCAGATACAAAAAAAGCGAGTCATCAGACTCGCTTCTCACAGGCGTCAATGCAACCTTATTTTTTCGCGGCGAAACGCGCTGCTGCTTCGTCCCAGTTCACCACGTCCCAGAAGGCTTTGATGTAGTCCGGGCGACGGTTCTGGAATTTCAGATAGTAAGCGTGTTCCCACACGTCCAGACCCAGGATAGGGAAACCGGATGCGCCAGAGATTGCTTCACCCATCAGCGGGGAGTCCTGGTTAGCCGTTGAAACAACCGCCAGTTTGTCACCTTTCAGAACCAGCCACGCCCAGCCAGAGCCGAAACGGGTCGCAGCGGCTTTTTCGAATTCCGCTTTGAAGTTGTCTACAGAACCGAAATCGCGCTCGATAGCCGCTTTCAGGTCGCCCTGCAGCGTGGTACCGGTTTTCAGGCCTTTCCAGAACAGGCTGTGGTTAGCGTGACCACCTGCGTTGTTACGCAGAACGGTTTTCTTGTCAGCTGGCAGCTGGTCCAGTTTAGTGATCAGCTCTTCAACAGGCAGGCTAGCGAACTCTGGCAGGCTTTCCAGCGCGGCGTTCGCGTTGTTCACATAGGTCTGGTGGTGTTTAGTGTGATGGATTTCCATCGTCTGCTTGTCGAAATGCGGTTCCAGTGCGTCGTAGGCATACGGCAGGGATGGCAGTGTATAACTCATAATCCTCTCCATTATTGTCGGGCGGCACAGCTGTTAATGCCGCGTAAGCAGTTGGTTCATTATAGTTAATTAAATGATATTGAAAATGATTATCAATGCCGTAGTTTTTATAAGGTTATTCGGTTTTCGGTTATTGCTGAAATTGTGAGTCTGCTCACCCGGTTAACGCGTTGATTGCCATTCAAAACCAAAGTGCGGCAACCTTCCGAAGGTTACCCGACTGCTTAATTTTTACACTCATCGGGTTGGTGGGAAGCCACCGGCATATAAAAACGATGAGGATGTAAACATGAATCATGCGATTACGATGGGTATTTTCTGGCATCTGATAGGCGCGGCCAGTGCAGCCTGTTTCTATGCCCCGTTTAAACAGGTCAAACAGTGGTCATGGGAAACCATGTGGTCCGTCGGCGGTGTGGTCTCGTGGATAATTCTTCCCTGGACCATCAGCGCCATGCTGCTCCCGGATTTCTGGGGCTACTTCTCCTCCTTTAACGCCTCCACCCTGCTGCCGGTCTTTCTTTTTGGCGCCATGTGGGGCGTCGGTAACATTAACTATGGCCTCACCATGCGCTACCTCGGCATGTCGATGGGCATTGGCATCGCGATTGGTATTACGCTGATTGTTGGCACTCTGATGACGCCGATCCTCAACGGTAACGTCGACGTGCTGATCAACACCAAAGGCGGCCAGATGACGCTGCTGGGCGTGCTGGTGGCCGTCATTGGCGTGGGCATTGTCACCCGCGCAGGGCAGCTGAAAGAGCGCAAAATGGGCATCAGAGCCGAAGAGTTTAACCTGAAGAAAGGCCTGCTGCTGGCGGTGATGTGCGGGATCTTCTCCGCAGGCATGTCATTCGCGATGAACGCCGCCAAACCGATGCATGAAGCTGCTGCCGCACTGGGCGTAGACCCGCTGTACGTGGCACTGCCAAGCTACGTGGTGATCATGGGTGGCGGAGCGGTGGTTAACCTCGGTTTCTGTTTTTTCCGTCTGGCAAACGTGAAGACCTTGTCGCTGAAAGCCGACTTCTCGCTGGCTAAACAGATGATTATCGGGAACGTGCTGCTCTCGGCGCTCGGCGGGCTGATGTGGTATCTCCAGTTCTTCTTCTACGCGTGGGGTCACGCCAGTATTCCGGCGCAGTATGACTATATGAGCTGGATGCTGCACATGAGCTTCTACGTGCTGTGCGGTGGGCTGGTTGGTCTGCTTCTGAAAGAGTGGAACAACGCCGGGCGTCGCCCGGTGGGCGTGCTGAGTCTGGGGTGCGTGGTGATCATTATTGCGGCCAACATTGTGGGTCTCGGCATGGCGAACTGATTACGCCGCGTTACGACTGCGATGACGCCACTGAACCGGCGTCATCCCCACCTCGCGGTTAAAGACCACCGAAAAATAGTTACTGTCCTCAAAGCCGCAGCGCATCGCCACATCGCTGACCATCAGTTCCGTATGCTGAAGCAGGTACTGGGCATGGCAGATGCGCAGCTGGCGCAGATAGTGGTTCACCGTCATCCCGGTCTGGGTGCGGAATTGCTGGCGCAACGCGCGCTCGCTGCACTGCGCCTGCTCACAGAATTTCTCCAGCACAAAGCTTTTGTTAAGGCTGCCCGCCAGGGTGGTAATGAGCTTATCGAGCAGGGCTTCCTGCGCGGTAGCCGACGGGTTATCAATGGCGTAGCGATGGCGCGTCAACGTCATGACCAGCTGGGCGAAAAGCAGTTCTGCCATCTGGTGAGCCTCAGGATCGCTTTTCTGGCTCTCCTGCTCCAGCTGAGAAATCACCTGTCGCACCTGCGTCATGCCGTTACTGCTCAGTCGCCAGTGCGCCGCGCACTTCGTATCATTAAAACCCGGAATGTAAGCCGCCCAGTCGACGTTGAGTTTCAGCCTGTCGGGGCAGTAAATCACGTTCTGCAGGACCAGGTCGTTGACCGAAGCGTAGGCGTGTTTGTCTTCAGCACGGATGTAAAACAGATCCCCACGCGTAATGCGGTAGGGCCGGTCGTTGAGGATATGCAAGCCATTGCCCCGCCACACCAGCACCAGCTCGCAGAACTCATGAGTGTGCTCGGCAAAGACGTTTTGCGGATAGCGATCCGCCACCGCGACGGCCTGGCCGGCGGAGGCAAAAAAATCCACTTTGCGAAGCATTAGCTGAGCAACCACGACACCACCTCGACAGCAAATAACCTGACATTATTAGCGTTTTTGCCCACGGGAAACGGTGACAACCCTCGCGTTACTGCAGTGACGCGTCCTTTCCCTGGCGAATATCGCGCGGTGACCAGCTAAATTCCCGGCGAAACAGGGTCGAAAAGTGGTTACTGTCGCCGAAACCGCAACGATAGGCGATATCCGTGACGCTCTCATCGGTATGACGCAGCAGATGGCGCGCTTTAATCAGGCGCAGACGGTTCAGATAGCGCTGGGGCGTCAGCCCGGTTTGCTGCTTCAGCTGACGATGCAAGGTCCGGAGCGACAGCGAAAAATCATCCGCCAGCGTTTCCCAGCAGACATCCTCGGCGAAATGGTCCTCCAGCCAGGCCATCAGTTGAGTCAAACGCGCATCGTTATTCCCCAGCCCGGCCACCATGCTACTGCGCCGCAGCAGCACCAGCAGCTGCATAAACAGCAGCTCACGCGTGGCGATGACGTGGGTCTCCTGTCCCTCGTCGCGCTGTTCCATCTGGCTCACCAGCTGACGCACCTGCTGCAGCGTGGACTGATTCACCCGCCAGTGCGAAGGATAGATGCCGTCCTTCTCCTGCGGCAGGAGATGGTTCAGCCCGGACAGGAACTGGAACGCATCGGGCGAACGGTAAAGCACGTTAGTCAGGCACAGGTTGTCGGTATGTTCATATAAGTGCCGGTCATGATCGCGCACAAAGCAGACCGTCCCACCACTGATGGTATACGGCTGGCCGTTAAACACATGGATCCCCGTTCCGTGTTCAACAATCACAATTTCGTGAAAATCATGATGATGCTCAGGAAACGCCACCTGAGGGAGTCGCGGTTCAATCGCGACAGACGACCCACCCGAAGGAAAAAAATCCACGCTGTGCAGTACGGTCATAACGGCCCCCACCAATGAGAAATGTTCTCAAAATAGTAATTAAGGCCCCGCCCCCTCACCTTAAATTTTCGACCGTAAACCTCGCAAAAACTGTCCGTTTTTCAAGAAACAGGCTGAAAGATCAGGAAATGCGGTAAGCGTCACACTGCCTGCAAACCCCGTCACGCCTGGAAACTGTGAACTCCCTCACGTTCATCTTTGCTTTCTTGCCAGCCCCGGAAAACCGCTGTCACTGGCGAGAAGGTGGTGATGGGTTCCTTTTTTTACACTCACCGCTAATGACTTTAAGAAGGACACAACCATGACTTTTCGCCATTGCGTGGCTGTAGATCTCGGTGCATCCAGCGGCCGTGTAATGCTGGCCACTTATGACGGCAAGCGGCAGACGCTTTCGCTTCGCGAGATGCACCGCTTTGTTAACTGCCTGCAAAAGCAGGACGGCTGTGAGGTGTGGGATATCGACAGCCTTGAGGCAGCGATCCGCACCGGACTGCAGAAGGTCTGCGATGCGGGGATCCGTATCGACAGTATCGGCATCGATACCTGGGGCGTCGATTATGTACTGCTGGACAGCAACGGTGAACGCGTTGGTTTGCCGATAGCCTATCGCGACAGCCGCACCGACGGCCTGATGGCGCGTGCGATTGCCGGGCTTGGCAAAGAGAATATTTATGGCCGCAGCGGCATTCAGTTCCTGCCATTCAATACGCTCTATCAACTGCGCGCGCTGGTCGAACAGCAGCCGGCGCTGGTTCCCCGCGTGGCGCATGCACTGCTGATCCCGGACTACTTCAGCTACCGCCTGACCGGCAACATGAACTGGGAATACACCAACGCCACCACCACGCAACTGGTGAACATCAACTCCGATAACTGGGATGAACACCTGCTGGCCTGGACCGGGGCTTCACCCTCCTGGTTCGACACGCCGACGCATCCTGGCAATGTGATCGGGCAATGGATGTGCCCGCAGGGTAATGCGATCCCGGTGGTGGCGGTTGCGAGTCACGATACCGCCAGCGCCGTCATTGCGTCACCGCTTGCCGGTAACGACGCGGCCTACCTCTCTTCCGGGACCTGGTCGCTGATGGGCTTTGAGAGCAAAACCCCCTACACCAGCGATGCCGCGCTGGCCGCGAACATCACCAACGAAGGCGGTGCCGAGGGGCGCTACCGCGTGCTGAAGAACATCATGGGTCTGTGGCTGCTCCAGCGCGTGCTTAAAGAGCAGAACATTACCGACCTGCCTGCGCTTATTGCCGACACCGAAAGACTGAAAGCCTGCAGTTTCCTGATCAATCCCAATGATGACCGCTTTATCAACCCGGCGGACATGAGCGCCGAAATCCAGGCCGCCTGCGTCGACGCCGGGCAGCCCGTGCCATCGAAACCGGCAGAACTGGCACGCTGTATTTTCGACAGCCTCGCCCTGCTGTATGCCGAGATCCTGAGCGAGCTGGCCGACCTTCGCGGCCGGCCGTTCACTCAGCTGCATATTGTCGGCGGCGGCTGCCAGAACCAGCTTCTGAACCAGCTCTGCGCCGATGCCTGCGGGATCACCGTGGTGGCGGGCCCGATTGAAGCGTCGACGCTCGGCAATATTGGCATTCAGCTCATGACCCTGGACGAACTCGCCAGCGTGGACGATTTCCGCACGGTGGTGTCGGCGAACGCCACGCTGACCACGTTCATCCCCAATCCCTGCCATGAAATTGCCCGCTATCGGGCGCAGTTTCAGCAAAACCGACTGACTAAGGAGCTTTGCGCATGACCACTCAACTTGAACAAGCCTGGGACCTGGCTAAACAGCGTTACGCCGCCGTCGGCGTGGATGTCGATGAGGCGCTGCGCCAGCTCGATCGTCTGCCGGTCTCCATGCACTGCTGGCAGGGCGACGACGTTGCCGGTTTTGAAAACCCGGGCGGCTCGCTGACGGGGGGCATTCAGGCCACCGGCAACTATCCGGGCAAAGCGCGTAACGCCACCGAGCTGCGCGCCGACCTGGAGCTGGCGCTGAGCCTGATCCCGGGGCCTAAGCGGCTGAACCTGCATGCTATCTATCTGGAATCTGACACGCCGGTCGCGCGTAACGAGATCAAACCTGCGCATTTTAAAAACTGGGTGGCGTGGGCGAAAGCCAACCAGCTGGGCCTGGATTTCAACCCATCTTGCTTCTCGCACCCGCTGAGCGCCGACGGTTTTACCCTTGCCCACGCGAACGACGACATCCGCCAGTTCTGGATTGACCACGTAAAAGCCAGCCGCCGCGTCTCCGCGTACTTTGGCGAGCAGCTCGGCACGCCGTCGGTGATGAACATCTGGATCCCGGACGGCATGAAAGACATCACCGTTGACCGTCTGGCCCCGCGTCAACGCCTGCTGGCGGCGCTGGATGAAGCCATCAGCGAAAAACTGAACCCGGCGCACCACATCGACGCCGTAGAGAGCAAGCTGTTCGGTATTGGTGCGGAGAGCTACACCGTGGGCTCGAACGAGTTTTACATGGGGTACGCCACCAGCCGCCAGACCGCGCTGTGCCTGGATGCCGGCCACTTCCACCCGACGGAGGTGATCTCCGACAAAATCTCCGCCGCCATGCTCTACGTACCCCGCCTGCTGCTGCACGTGAGCCGTCCCGTACGCTGGGACAGCGACCACGTGGTGCTGCTGGATGACGAAACCCAGGCCATTGCCAGCGAAATCATTCGCCACGATCTGTTTGACCGCGTGCACATTGGCCTCGACTTCTTTGACGCCTCCATCAACCGCATCGCAGCCTGGGTGATTGGCACCCGCAACATGAAAAAAGCCCTGCTGCGTGCGCTGCTGGAGCCCACCAGCGCCCTGAAACAGCTGGAAGAGAACGGCGATTACACCGCGCGCCTGGTGCTGCTGGAAGAGCAGAAAACCCTGCCATGGCAGGCGGTGTGGGAGATGTACTGCCAGCGTAACGACACCCCAGCGGGCAGTCAGTGGCTGGATAACGTGCGGATGTATGAGAAAGACGTGCTGAGTCAGCGCGGATAAATATGCCCTCACCCTCTTCCTGTGGAAGAGGCCACTTTTACCCCCTCTCCCTGTGTGAGAGGGCCGGGGTGAGGGAAACGCTCACCGCGATCACGGGAAATGAAACACTATGCAGACCATCACTAACGCCTGGTTCGTCCAGGGCATGATTAAAGCCACCTCCGACGCCTGGCTAAAAGGCTGGGACGAGCGCAACGGCGGTAACCTGACGCTGCGCCTGGATGATGCCGACATTGAACCGTTCGCCGCCGAGTTCCATCAGAAGCCGCGCTATATCGCCCTGAGCCAGCCAATGCCGCAGCTCGCCAGTACGCCGTTTATCGTCACCGGTTCCGGTAAATTCTTCCGTAACGTGCAGCTCGACCCGCAGGCCAACCTCGGGGTGGTGAGAGTGGACAGCGACGGCGCAGGCTATCACATCCTCTGGGGGCTGACGGACGATGCAGTGCCCACGTCTGAACTCCCGGCGCACTTCCTCTCTCACTGTGAGCGTATCAAGGCAACCCACGGCAAAGACCGGGTGATCATGCACTGTCACGCCACCAACCTGATCGCCCTGACCTACGTGCTGGAAAACAGTAGCGACTACCTCACGCGGAAGCTGTGGGAAGGCAGCACCGAATGTCTGGTGGTCTTCCCCGACGGGGTCGGCATTCTGCCGTGGATGGTGCCGGGTACCGACGAAATCGGCCAGGCCACCGCCATCGAAATGCAGTCCCACTCCCTGGTGCTGTGGCCGTTCCACGGGGTATTCGGCAGCGGGCCGACGCTCGACGAAACGTTTGGTCTGATTGATACCGCCGAGAAGTCCGCCGAGGTGCTGGTGAAGGTTCTGTCGATGGGCGGCATGAAGCAGACCATCACCCGGGAAGAGCTGATTGCACTCGGTAAACGCTTTGGCGTCACGCCGATGCAGTCGGCACTGGATTTGTACCCATAGCGGCCCGCGAAAGCGGCTGGAGGCATGATGATCCGCAAAGCATTTGTGATGCAGGTGAACCCTGACGCGCACGACGAGTACGCGCGTCGCCATAACCCCATCTGGCCAGAGCTGGAGGCGGTATTAAAAGACCACGGTGCGCACCACTACGCTATCTATCTCGATGAGGCGCGTAACCTGCTGTTTGCGAGCGTTGAGATTGAATCGGAAGCGCGCTGGAACGCGGTGGCAAAGACCGACGTTTGTCAGCGCTGGTGGAAATACATGGGTGAGGTAATGCCCTCGAACCCCGACAACAGCCCGGTGAGTGCCGAACTGAAAGCGGTGTTTTACCTGCCCTAAAGCGTTAACGCTGCCGCATCCGCGGCAGCGTCCTGCGTTAGTTTGCCTCCACCGCAGCGCGGCGCGCCGCAATCTCCTGCTTACTGCTCAGCGTAAAGGCCGAGACCACCGTAATCGCCAGTACAAAACAGCCCAGCATCAGGTAGGTCTCCTGGAAACCGATCCGGTCATACATATTCCCGGCTAAAGCAGAGAGGAAAATCGCCGCCGACTGTTTGGAAAACTGGAAGCCAATCAGATAGATAGTGGCCGACAGACGGGTATCGAACACGCCGGTGATGTATTTGAACGCCCCCACCAGCAGGAACGGAACCTCCAGCGCGTGCAGCATCTTCAGGGCAATGACCTCCACCGCGGTGGTGGCGAACGACGAGCCGATAATGCGCGTCGCCATAATCAGCCCGGCAATCAGCAGCGTATTCTTCGCGCCGATACGGTTGATGATCCACGGCGAGCAGAACATGATGATCGCGTTGCAAATTTCCCCTGCCGTGGTGGCAAAACCAAAGGCTCGCGTTCCCTCCTGCGGCGTTGCGAAGAAGGTTTTAAAGAAGGTGGCAAACTGCTGGTCAAAAACGTCATACACGCAGGCCACACCGATGACGTACAGAATGAACATCCACATTCTACGCTGACGGAACAGGTTAAAGACCGTCCTGGCGGTGATCTGCGGCTGGTTGGCCCCCAGCGCATTCATCACCTGCGCAGTCTGGTTTGGCTTCGGTTTCGCAACCACCAGCAACAGCATCAGCAGCAGCGCAGCCGCTGATCCCATCCAGAAGACATACGACGGGTCGATGCCAAACAGAATACCGCCCGTTGAAGCGCACAGCCCCCAGCCGAGACAGCCGAACATGCGCGCCTTGCCGTATTCAAACACGCTGTTACGGCTCACGCGTTCGATGTAGGCCTCAATCGCGCCTGAACCTGCGGAGAAGACAAAACCGATATACAGACCGCCGCTCAATGCCCCCAGCCAGATACTGCTTTTCAGCAGTGGCGCAAAGACATACAGGAAGAACGGCGCGAACAGAAACAGCAGCACCGTGATAATCCACAGCAGGTGTTTTTTCAGCCCCAGCTTATCCGAAATGACCCCAAGTACGGGCTGGAAGGCGATGGCCGAAAGCGAGATACAGGAGAATACGATCCCGGTATGGGTTTTGTTCAGGCCGATGACATCCGACAGCCAGATCGGCAGAAACGGAAAGCAGGTGGCCATAATGAAGAAGTAGAGAAAGAAGAACAGCCCGAAGATCCAGAAGTTAGGGTTGTCTTTGTGGGTACAGGTTGTTGTGTTCATTATTTTTATCCTCAACGGAGGGCCAGTCTCCCGGCCCATCACCCTTACACGCGTTCAACGCCAATCAGAATGGCGGTTTCCGGGTCCAGAATCGGCAGTGCGATCCCCGCCTGCATCAGCCACTCACCGCTGGCCGTCTGGGACGTTTCCATCCACGCCGGTAGCTTGCGCATGGTGTGCCCGCCCTCACCGGTGAGTCGAATGTTGGGGTGGTCGAGCAGCGTGATGCGGTACTGCGCCTGCGCGTCGAGCCCCGGCATGCGCAGCGGCATCATGAGCGTGTAATCCGGCATGGCCAGTTGGCTGACCATAAACAACCCCTGCGTTTTGTCTTCGCTCACTATACCCTGCGCCAGCGTGCTGGCATCCGGCATATCCACGCGCCACTGGGTACCGTGATGGATGACTTCCCGCCACTGCTTGTGCAGCGCGGCGTAATGGCGATAGCCTTCACGCTCCTGAGCATCGACGGTGAGCGGGTCAAGCTCCAGTCCCATGTGGCCAAACAGTGCCGTCAGGCCGCGGAAAGCAATGCTGTGCTGGCGGAATGTGGCGTGACATTTATGATGACCGATATGCGCGCCCATCACTTCCGGCGGGAAGAAGTAACTCATGCCACGCTGGATGGTATTGCGCTCCAGCGCGTCGTTGTTGTCAGAGGCCCAGAAGCGGTGGCTGCGGGTCAGGACTTCATAATCGATTCGCCCGCCGCCCGAGGAGCAGGACTCAAATTCAATGTGCGGGAAACGCTCGCCCAGCACGTCTAACAGACGATAAAACTGCCGCGTCTGCGCATCCGCAGCGGCTTTGCCGTGGTGCCCGGGCTGTACCAGTTCGCGGTTCATATCCCACTTAACGTAGTCGATGTCATGTTCGCCCAGCAGCCAGCTCATGCGCTCGACCAGATAATCAAAAGCCTGCGGAATATTCAGGTTGAGCACCAGTTGATGACGGCCCGTTGCCTGGGTGTAGCCCGGCAGCGCCAGCACCCAGTCGGGATGGGCACGATACAGATCTGAGTCCGGGTTAATCATCTCCGGCTCAATCCAGATACCAAATTCCATGCCGCGCTTTTTCACATGGTTAATCACCGGCGTCAGCCCGTCCGGGTATTTTTTCTCGTCCAGGTACCAGTCACCCAGCGCCGCGTGGTCATCGTTACGGCCTTTGAACCAGCCGTCGTCGATGATAAAACGCTCCACGCCCAGCGCCGCAGCCTCATCGGCCATGCGCATGATGTACGCCGGGTCATGGCTGAAGTAGATCCCCTCCCAGGTATTGAGATGTACCGGGCGCGGTTTGTTTTCAGGGAAGCGGATAACGTTGTCGCGCAGATACCGGTGGAACGACTGGCTCATGCCGTTCAGACCCCGTGCGGAGTAGCTCGCATACAGGCGTGGTGTCCAGAGCGTTTCCCCCTCTTCAATCGCCATTTCTCCCGGCAGGTAGAGGGCTTCGGCCTGCAGATAGCGGCGTCCGTCGGTTTTGACTTCCGCACGCAGGCGGTGGTTGCCGCTCCAGCCCAGATGCACGCCCCAGACGTCGCCGTGCATTTCGTTAAATGAGGACGTACCGGCGATCAGCGCCGGGAAGTGTTCGTGAGAGGTCCTGCCGCGGCGGTTTTCAATCACAACGCTGTCGTGTTCAAGCTTCACGCGATGCGGCTGGAACTCACGGATCCAGCGTCCGTGGAACGCCATCACGTCCTGCGCGCGTTCAGCGACCGGTAGCGTCACGGCAAAACGATCAACCTGCCACGCCTGCGCCCGTAGGTTAGTTAAACCGTGACGCACCACCAGTACCCCGCTTGCATCCAGTGCCAGCTCGCTGGTCAGACGCAACCCGGCATGTTCATCTTCCGCCGTTAAGGTCAGGGTTTGTCCCTGGTGCTGCACATGGGTGGTTTTAAAGACAGGCGACCCGTCCAGCCCCTGGCGGTGCCCTTCAATACCGGGCGAACCAAACAGACCGTGTCCCAGCTCCGCCATCAGCGTCACCGGGGCGTCAACGTCGAGCCTGCCGTTCGCCACAGGACGAGACAGACTTACCACATCTTGCGGTGAAAAGTGGTGAAGGTGCGGCCCCCAGTAGAGAATTTCGGCGAACGGGTGCGTGGTTATCACCAGGTCAACCGCCTTACTTTCGAGTCGAAAAATGGAATCGTGCATCAGACCTCTCCTGTCATCGGGATGATCTGAGTGTTGATCCGAAACGTTTCGGATACAAACCAAAACGTTTCGGATCTGTGATCGGCTTTGGAATTTTGCTGTGTTTAGGCCGTCTGGCCCGGGAAGAACTCTGGCTGCCAGAGCACCTGAAGCTGAGCGATATCGTCGCCGTTAATCAACTGACGCACCATGTCAGCGATCTGTTTCCCGACACCCTGGCGGGTGGACTGAATAACCGCCGCCACATCAACATCGACAATGCTGTCCTGCGGTAAGCCGTCGTAAACCACCAGCGAAACGGCGTTTTCACCGCAGAGAAGACCCCGCTGCGCCAGCGCCATGGCCGCGCCGTCGCCGTGAGTGTTGCAGTCGGTAATGATGGCCGTGGGGGGCTGCGGCAAGGAGAGAAGTTCATTCGTCGTGGCGTAACCCACGCGGCGCGAAGGCGGCATGGCGCGCAGCCATTCGCTGGATAACCCGGCTTCGCGTAGCGCATCCAGAAAACCCTGGCGGCGCTGGGTGATGAAGGCCTGATTGTTGCTTTCGCCCAACAAGGCGATACGGCGATGTCCCTTTTCAATCAGCCAGCGGGTGGCATTATACGTGCCGGCATAGTTGTCGAAATCAAACCACGCATAGGGCTGCGGCAGCTGGCTGCGCCCGAGCGCGAGAAAGGGAAAACCGGCGGCCTGAAGCTGTTCCAGCCGCGGGTCATGATCCAGCGTGTGCGCCACAATCAGCGCATCCACGCGACGACTTTGCACCATACGCATATAGCTGTGCTTGTCCGCCAGATCGTCATCGGCAATCAGCAGGAGATCGATTTCATGTCGCGCCAGTTCGTGGCTAATTTCGCCGACCATGTCCATAAAGACGCTGTTATTGAGCGGAACAGGATGCACCGGAAAAACCAGACCCACGGCGTCGATTTTGCCCATCTTCAGGCGACGCGCAAAGGTGTTTGGCCGGTAGCCACGGCGCTGAGCCTCCGCTTCGACGCGGGCGCGCGTCTCGCGGGAGACATCGTCATACCCGTTAAGGGCGCGGCTGACGGTGGTAACAGACAGCCCCAGTTCTTTGGCAATGGCTTTAAGCGACATGATTTTCCGTATCTGCGTTAATTTTGTTCAGCCACCAGAAGCGCGTGCGTATCCGGCTCCAGGGCCTTAAAGATATGCGGCTGGTCAGCGGGATAGCAAATGTAATCCCCCGGGCCAAGCTCTTCCGCCGCGTCGATCAGACCAACCAGCGCTCTACCCTGCGTCACAATAATATGCTCCACTGAGCCTGCCGGATGTGGCTGAGAAATGCGGTCGGCACCCGGCTGGGTGAGTAACAGGTAGATGTCACGACGCGCGCCCGGCGGGCACGCCGCCAGCAAAATGGCTTCATAGTTGGCCTGTCCGGCAACCACCTTCGTTCCTTCTCCACGGCGGATCACCTGAGTGGTCGGCTGCTGCGGTTCGAGCAAACGGGCAAAAGGAATGTCCAGCGCCACACAGAGTGACCAGAGCGTCTCCAGGCTGGGATTCCCGTTGCCGGACTCCAGCTGCGACAGCGTGGATTTAGCGATCCCGGCACGGCGCGCGATTTCCGCCAGTGAAAGTCCGGTTCGCAGGCGTTCTCGCACCAGACTTTTAGCGATCACGCTGATTGGCTGCGTCATAAAAACGGCCCCTTTGTTCTATAAATCGAACGAATCGTTCGTCTTGAAAAACGGTTCTGATGCGTTCATTATAATGGAAATACGTTCGATATGGCTAAAATTGTATGAAGCATCATCTCTCAACCCTGAAAGGCGACACGATAAAAGCAATCATCCTGGTGTGTCTCGCGGTAGGCGTCGTCGGGATGTCCTATGGCTCGCTGGCAATGGCCTACGGTTTCCCGGTCTGGGTCCCGTTTTTACTCTCCATTACCGTGCTGGCGGGTGCCTCTGAATTTATGTTTATCGGCATTGTGGCAAGCGGCGGTAACCCTCTGGCGGCGGCTGCTGCCGGATTACTGGTTAATGCACGCCATGTACCGTTTGGGGTGACGGTGCGTGAACTGGTGGGTAAACGTGGCCTGAGTTTTCTGGGTTGCCACATCATGAACGACGAAAGCGTGGTATTCGGGTTGTCGCAAAAAACGCCCGAACAGCGTAAGGCGGCATACTGGTTATGCGGATTAGGCGTGGCGATCGTCTGGCCGCTGGGTACATTGCTGGGCACCATGGTTGGCAAACTGTTGCCGGACCTTGAAACCATCGGGCTGGATGCGGTATTCCCGGCGATTTTACTGGCGTTAGTGGTGCCGGCTTTTAAAAATCGCACCACCCTGATCCGCGCCTGCAGCGGTGCTGCATTGTCACTGGCCGCCGTGCCGTTTGCCCCGGTGGGTTTACCGGTTCTGCTCTCTTTACTGGGTCTTGCTGCGAGGAAAAAATAATGGGGAATATGACGGTCTTTATTCTCGGTATCGCCCTTCTTTCTGTGGGAACCTATTTAATGCGTCTCGGCGGGGCAAAACTCGGCAACCGACTGGCGCTGTCAGACCGCTCTCAGGCTCTGCTTTCAGATGCGGCAACGGTTTTGCTGTTTTCCGTCGCGCTGGCGACCACCTTCTATGAAGGTGAGCATTTTGCCGGTATGGCGCGCGTACTGGGCGTGGCGTTTGCAGTGTTTCTGGCATGGCGAAAAATGCCGTTAATTGTGGTGATCGTGGCGGCAGCGGTCGTGACTGCATTGCTGCGTCTGGCGGGTATCCAATAAAAAAAAGCGCCCCGGGGGCGCTCTTTCGACGGTGTGGCAGCTTATTTGTTCAGTTCAGCGGTCATGTGTACGCGGTTACCGGTAAACGCCTGCGTAATTTTGTAAGATGACGCGCCCGCTTCCTGAGCCTGTGCAGCAATTTTGGCTTCTGCGCCATCAATGGTAGTGGCGGTTGCGGTCACAGTTTGTGCAGCGAAAGAACCGAAAGACGTAGCCAGAGCGATTACTGCGACAAAAATTTTGATGCTTTTCATGATATAAACCCTTTCAATTAGTTGTTTTTTTAAGGCACCGTGCCTTGATGAGGTAAATAGTAGACCTCATCATGAACAACTAAAAGCGGAAGGATTTGCTATTCTTTTTCAAATTTACTGATTAACTATTAATCGCTGCGGATGGGTATAAATCGTCGCCCTTCCCGGCTTACAGAACCCCACCAGCGTCAGGTTACAGCGCTCCGCCACTTCTACCGCCAGCGTGGTCGCGGCCGATACGGCAAAAAGGATTTCAACGCCGCACATCGCCGACTTTTGCACCATCTCGTAGCTGGCGCGGCTGGAGACCAGTGCCGCCCCCTGCTGCCAGAGGTCGCTTTCGCGCGCCCGGCGGCCCATCAGTTTATCCAGCGCCACATGGCGGCCGACATCCTCATGTCCGCCGGCAATATCGCCCGATGGCAGAACCCATGCCGCCGCATGCGTGCATCCGCTCAGCTGGCCGACAGGTTGCACGTCATTCAGATGTTCAAGGGCATGGTCGAGATGGGCCAGATTGAAGGTCTGGGTAAACGGCAGAGGTGCGACAGGCTTACCGATATCATTGAGCTGCTCTACCCCGCAAACCCCGCATCCGGTACGCCCGGCCAGCGCGCGTCGCCGCTCTTTGAGCCCCATAAAGCGGCGGCTTGAGAGTTCGATTTGCACTTCAAGGCCGTTGCAGGCCTTCACCACATCCATACCGTAAATTTCTTGCGGGTGCTCAATGATGCCTTCCGAGAGGGAAAAACCAATCGCGAACAGCTCCAGATCTTTCGGCGAGGCCATCATCACCACATGGGAAATACCGTTGTAAACCAGAGCAACGGGCACTTCCTCCGCCAGAAAATCAGGCGTGGTGTGGGTAATGTGGGGCGGTCTGTGTACCGACAGTTCCACGATACCGGCAGGCAGTGGCGACGAGTGGGTAACACGGTTTTGTTTAGACACAGCGGTATTCCTGAACAACCACGGAGGTGAGCCTGCTATTGCATCACAAACCACAGGCCATACGCATAGTATGGATCAACTTTTCAGCACCCATTCTCATCAAGTTTACCTACTCATTTGGGAGAGGCGCAACCGAGGCGGTGATACAGCCCTTTAACATGCCGGGGCAATAATGTGACTCGTGTCACACTTTATAATCAACACAGTGATAATACGTTCACTTTGTATTAACGCCATTGGAACAGGCGTACCGACATTGTGGTATTCTGATGATATCCCTCGTAGAACTGAGGGATTAACGCAAATTTTTCTCCTTTGCGGTCACCGTTCAACCGCGAAGTCAAAACTACATATGTAAGCAATGTCGAAACAAGGAGTGACCCATGCAGGTCAGCAGAAGGCAGTTCTTTAAGATCTGCGCTGGCGGTATGGCAGGCACCACGGCGGCGGCACTGGGTTTTGCACCCGGTGTAGCGCTGGCGGAGACGCGGCAATATAAACTGCTGCGCACCCGTGAAACCCGTAATACCTGTACGTACTGCTCTGTCGGTTGCGGGCTGTTGATGTATAGCCTCGGCGACGGTGCTAAAAACGCCAAAGCGTCTATCTTCCATATCGAAGGTGACCCGGACCATCCGGTCAACCGCGGTGCGCTGTGCCCGAAAGGTGCCGGCCTGGTTGACTTTATCCACTCCGAAAGCCGCCTGAAATTCCCTGAATATCGTGCGCCAGGTTCCGATAAATGGCAGCAAATCAGCTGGGAAGACGCATTTGACCGCATCGCTAAACTGATTAAAGAAGACCGCGATGCCAACTTTATTGCGAAGAACGCTGAAGGCGTCACCGTCAACCGCTGGCTCTCCACCGGGATGCTGTGTGCGTCTGCTTCCAGTAACGAAACCGGCTATTTAACCCAGAAATTTACGCGTGCACTCGGTATGCTCGCGGTCGACAACCAGGCGCGTGTCTGACACGGACCAACGGTAGCAAGTCTTGCTCCAACATTTGGTCGCGGTGCGATGACCAACCACTGGGTCGACATCAAGAACGCCAACCTTATTGTGGTGATGGGCGGTAACGCCGCTGAAGCGCACCCTGTCGGGTTCCGCTGGGCGATGGAAGCCAAAATCCACAACGGTGCGAAACTGATTGTGATCGATCCCCGCTTTACGCGTACTGCGTCAGTGGCGGATTTCTACACCCCTATTCGTTCAGGTACTGACATCACTTTCCTGTCAGGCGTATTGCTGTACCTGATGACCAACGAAAAATATAACCGCGAATACACCGAAGCCTATACCAACGCCAGCCTGATCGTGCGTGAGGATTACCACTTCGAAGATGGACTGTTCAGCGGTTATGACGCCGAAAAACGCAAATACGACAAGACCAGCTGGAACTATGAGCTGGACGAGAAAGGCTTTGCGAAGCGTGATACGACGCTGCAGCATCCGCGCTGCGTGTGGAACCTGCTGAAAGAGCACGTTTCCCGCTACACGCCGGACGTTGTCGAAAACATCTGTGGTACGCCGAAGGAAGACTTCCTGAAGGTGTGCGAGCTTATCGCCGAAACCAGCGCGAAAGACAAAACGGCGTCGTTCCTCTACGCACTCGGGTGGACCCAACACTCTGTCGGCGCGCAGAACATCCGTACCATGGCGATGGTTCAGCTGCTGCTCGGCAACATGGGGATGGCAGGCGGCGGCGTGAACGCCCTGCGTGGTCACTCCAACATTCAGGGTCTGACCGACCTTGGTCTGCTGTCTCAAAGCCTGCCAGGTTACATGAACCTGCCAAGCGAAAAACAGACCGACCTGCAAACCTACCTCACAGCCAGTACGCCTAAACCGCTGCTCGAAGGTCAGGTGAACTACTGGGGCAACTATCCGAAGTTCTTCGTCTCGATGATGAAAGCCTTCTTCGGTGACAAAGCGACAGCGGAAAACAGCTGGGGCTTTGACTGGCTGCCGAAGTGGGACAAAGGTTACGACGTTCTGCAGTACTTCGAGATGATGCATCAGGGCAAGGTGAATGGCTATCTGTGCCAGGGCTTTAACCCGGTCGCCTCATTCCCGAACAAGAACAAGGTGGTTGAATCGCTGTCGAAACTGAAGTTCCTGGTGACGATTGACCCACTCAACACCGAGACGTCGACCTTCTGGCAGAACCACGGTGAGTCGAATGACGTTGACCCATCGAAGATTCAGACTGAAGTGTTCCGTCTGCCTTCTACCTGCTTCGCGGAAGAGAACGGTTCCATCGTGAACTCTGGCCGCTGGCTGCAGTGGCACTGGAAAGGTGCGGACGCCCCGGGCATCGCCATGAACGACGGCGAGATCCTGGCCGGTATCTTCTTACGCCTGCGTAAGATGTATGCGGCAGAAGGCGGTGCGAACCCGGAACCGGTGCTGAACATGACCTGGAACTACTCGACGCCGGAAAACCCAGCGCCGGAAGAAGTGGCGATGGAGAGCAACGGTAAAGCGCTGGCAGATGTTATCGACCCGGCCACCGGAACGGTGCTGGCGAAGAAAGGCGATCAGCTCAGTACCTTCGCGCACCTGCGTGATGACGGCACGACCGCCAGTGGCTGCTGGATCTTTGCCGGTAGCTGGACGCCGAAAGGTAACCAGATGGCCAACCGCGATAATGCTGACCCGTCAGGACTCGGCAATACGCTGGGCTGGGCCTGGGCATGGCCGCTGAACCGCCGCATTCTCTACAACCGTGCTTCCGCTGACCCGCAGGGTAATCCGTGGGATCCGAAGCGTCAGTTGCTGAAATGGGACGGCGCGAAATGGGGCGGTGTGGATATTCCGGACTACAGTACTGCCCCTCCAGGCAGCGATGTCGGGCCGTTTATCATGCAGCCTGAAGGGATGGGACGCCTGTTTGCTATCGATAAGATGGCGGAAGGGCCATTCCCGGAACACTACGAGCCGTTTGAGACGCCGCTGGGCACCAACCCGCTGCACCCGAACGTGGTCTCTAACCCGGCAGCCCGCATCTTTAAGGGCGATTTCGACGCGCTGGGTAAAAAAGACAAGTTCCCGTATGTGGGCACCACTTACCGTCTGACCGAACACTTCCACTACTGGACCAAGCACGCGCTGCTTAACGCTATCGCGCAGCCGGAACAGTTTGTGGAGATCGGCGAGAAGCTGGCGAACAAGCTCGGCATTGCCCATGGCGATACCGTGAAGGTCTCTTCTAACCGTGGCTACATCAAGGCCAAGGCGGTGGTGACCAAGCGTATTCGCACGCTGAACGTTCACGGTCAGCAGGTGGATACCATCGGTATTCCGATTCACTGGGGTTATGAGGGCGTGGCGAAGAAAGGGTTCATTGCGAACA
This sequence comes from Enterobacter cloacae complex sp. FDA-CDC-AR_0132, assembly GCF_003010695.1. NCBI lineage: Bacteria > Pseudomonadati > Pseudomonadota > Gammaproteobacteria > Enterobacterales > Enterobacteriaceae > Enterobacter > Enterobacter cloacae complex sp. FDA-CDC-AR_0132. The sequence continues at coordinate 1,564,484 of NZ_CP027618.1, forward strand.
CCCTGACGCCGTTCGTCGGTGATGCGAACACGCAGACGCCGGAGTTTAAGGCCTTCCTCGTGAACGTGGAAAAGGTGTAACGGAGACGACTTATGGCTTATCAATCTCAAGACATTATCCGTCGTTCCGCGACTAACGGTTTCACGCCCGCGCCTCAGGCGCGGGACCACCAGCAGGAAGTGGCGAAGCTTATCGACGTGACCACCTGTATCGGCTGTAAAGCCTGCCAGGTGGCCTGTTCTGAGTGGAACGACCTCCGTGATGAAGTGGGTCACAACGTCGGGGTGTACGACAACCCGGCTGACCTGACCGCCAAGTCCTGGACGGTGATGCGTTTCTCGGAAGTGGAACAGAACGACAAACTGGAATGGCTTATCCGCAAAGATGGCTGTATGCACTGTGCGGATCCGGGCTGCCTGAAGGCATGTCCGTCAGAAGGGGCTATCATTCAGTATGCTAACGGTATCGTCGACTTCCAGTCCGAGCAGTGCATTGGCTGCGGCTACTGCATAGCGGGCTGCCCGTTCGATGTCCCTCGCATGAACCCGGAAGACAACCGCGTCTACAAATGCACGCTGTGCGTAGACCGCGTAAACGTCGGCCAGGAGCCTGCGTGCGTGAAAACCTGTCCGACGGGCGCTATCCACTTTGGTTCCAAAGAGGATATGAAAACGCTGGCGGCTGAACGCGTGGGCGAACTGAAAACCCGTGGCTACGACAACGCAGGCCTGTACGATCCGGCCGGCGTGGGCGGCACGCACGTGATGTATGTGCTGCACCACGCAGACAAGCCGAATCTGTATCACGGCCTGCCGGAGAACCCGGAAATCAGCGCGACCGTGAAGTTCTGGAAAGGCATCTGGAAACCGCTGGCAGCGGTGGGTTTTGCTGCCACCTTCGCAGCGAGCATTTTCCACTATGTCGGTGTCGGTCCGAACCGCGCGGAAGAGGAAGACGACAACCTGCATGAAGAGAAAGACGAGGTGCGCAAATGAAAAAACGTGACACCATCGTGCGCTATACCGCGCCGGAACGCATCAACCACTGGGTCACCGCCTTCTGCTTCATGCTGGCGGCGATAAGCGGGCTGGGGTTCTTCTTCCCCTCCTTCAACTGGCTGATGCAGATCATGGGGACACCACAGCTGGCGCGTATACTGCACCCGTTTGTTGGCGTCATCATGTTCGCGTCGTTCATCATCATGTTTTTCCGATACTGGCACCATAACCTAATCAATCGGGATGATATCTTTTGGGCGAAGAATATTCGTAAGATCGTCGTCAACGAGGAAGTGGGTGATACCGGGCGTTATAACTTCGGCCAGAAGTGCGTATTCTGGGCGGCGATTATCTTCCTGGTCCTGTTGCTGGTGAGCGGCGTGATCATCTGGCGTCCGTATTTTGCGCCTGCTTTCTCAATCCCGGTGATCCGATTCGCGCTGATGCTGCATTCATTTGCCGCAGTGGCGTTAATTGTGGTTATCATGGTGCATATTTACGCCGCCCTTTGGGTGAAAGGCACCATTACCGCGATGGTGGAAGGCTGGGTAACCAGTACGTGGGCGAAGAAACATCACCCGCGCTGGTACCGAGAGGTCCGCCAGAAACAGGAAAAGTCATCTGAATGAGTATTCGCATAATCCCGCAAGATGAGCTGGGTTCGAGCGAGAAACGCACGGCGGATTATATTCCGCCGTTGTTATTCCCCAGACTCAAGAACCTCTATAACCGCCGCGCAGAGCGTCTGCGCGAGCTGGCAGAGAACAACCCACTGGGTGATTTTCTGCGTTTTGCCGCGCTGGTTGCCCATGCGCAGGAAGTGGTGCTCTACGACCACCCGCTGCAAATTGACCTGACCGCGCGCATCAAAGAGGCCAGCGAGCAGGGTAAGCCTCCGCTGGATATTCACGTTCTGCCGCGCGATAAGCACTGGCATACGCTGCTGCACTCCCTGATTGCCGAGCTGAAACCCGAGATGAGCGGTACCGCGCTGGCGGTCATTGAGAATCTGGAAAAAGCCTCCGATCAGGAGCTGGAAGAGATGGCGAGCGCGCTGTTTGCGTCCGATTTCTCCCTGGTCAGCAGCGACAAAGCGCCGTTCATCTGGGCGGCGTTGTCGCTTTACTGGGCGCAAATGGCCAGCCTGATCCCGGGTAAAGCCCGCGCCGAATACGGCGAAGCGCGTCAATTCTGCCCGGTATGCGGCTCAATGCCGGTGTCCAGCATGGTGCAGATCGGTACCACTCAGGGGCTGCGTTATCTGCACTGCAACCTGTGTGAAACCGAGTGGCACGTGGTGCGCATTAAATGCAGCAACTGCGAACAGACGCGCGATCTCAACTACTGGTCGCTGGAAAATGAAGACGCGGCGGTCAAAGCTGAAAGCTGCGGTGACTGCGGTACCTACCTGAAGATCCTTTATCAGGAAAAAGACCCGAAAGTCGAAGCCGTCGCCGACGATCTCGCCTCGCTGATTCTGGACGCCAAAATGGAGCAAGAGGGCTTTGCCCGCAGCTCTATTAACCCGTTCCTGTTCCCGGGTGAAGGGGAGTAATCCCCACTCACAGTGCCGGGCAACGTTGGTTTGCCCGGCCTGTATCTGGTTGACTGCAACATCCTCGCCTTCCTCTCGCATATCTTCCAGCATCACTGTTCAGGCAAACTACACGTGCGTTATTCAGGACTAAAGCCAAATTTAATATCCATGTTTACTTTTGCGAGCCGCTTTCCAGAATCGTTTTCAGCCTCGTTTTCCCTGTTTCACTCGACAACAAACTGAGTTATAACACTGTATATTTATACAGATTAAAGGGACCCACATGGCACTCGAAAAAGGGATTGATACGCTGGTTCAGGCGTTCATCGCAGCAGGACGTCCTTCTGCGCGTAGCCAAAGTATTGATGACCGGAGAGCAGGCTATATTGCCAGCACGGCGCTTGCCGGTGAGACAGAAACGCGCGTTGACGTAGAAACGCTGAACCTCGAAGGCATCACATATCGCGTCTTCTCTCCGCCAGATGCTGCTGAAAAGCTGCCGACCGTTATCTACTACCACGGGGGATGCTTCATAAGCGGCGGCTTCGATACTCACGATAATCAACTGCGCCAGTTAGCGTTTTATGGCAACTGCCGCGTCATTGCGATCCAGTACAGACTTGCTCCTGAACATACCTACCCTGCCGCCCATGATGATGCAGAAAGAGGCGCACATCTGGTCTGGCAATACGCGGATATGTTTGGCGTGGATAAAAACCGTATCACCCTGTGCGGGGACAGCGCAGGAGGCCATCTGGCATTGGTGACTGCCCTGCGGCTCACGTCTTCCGGACTCTGGCAGCCGGCGCAGCTCATTCTTATCTACCCAATGCTGGATGCCACGGCCTCTTTTGAAAGTTATACCCGTAACGGCGCGGATTACGTCATCACCCGCGATACGCTGCTGAGCGGATATGAGCTCTATCTGGCCCACACGGAACGCCAGCATCCTGAAGCGAGCCCGCTCTGGCGAAAGGATTTTAGCGGCCTGCCTCCCGTGCACATCATTACTGCCGAGTTTGATCCGCTTTGCGACGAAGGTGAAGCGCTATATCAGCGCCTGACTGAGCAAGGCGTCACGTGTACGGCTCAGCGGTGGCTGGGGGTTATCCATGGATTTTTCCAGCTTGGCGGGGTCAGCCCGTCTGCGCGCGATCTTCTGAGGGATATTGCCAGACGGATCGGCGCGGGGAATTAGCCCGGCAATCATGCCGGGACGCCGGAGCCTACTCTTCTTCGTTTCCACCCTCTTCAAACGCGCCAAACGGCTTCGCAGGAAGAACGATGTAGGTACCTTCAAAGACGGCACCCGGCGTTTCATCGCCGAACAGCTCAACGCGCATCTGTACGCGCGCTTTACGCCCGCGCGCCAGGCGGTCGAGATCGCCACCAAGTGCGCCAAGATCGGCAACGGCGCTCGGCTTACCACTGATCGGCGCGCTGTAACGTATATGGGCATCGGCCAGAATAATGGTGCCGCCAAGATGGCGTTCGCGGAGCATCAGCCAGATAAGCCCCCAGCCGGTCAGCGTGGCGAGTGAAAACAGGCTGCCGGCAAACAGGGTGTGATGGGGGTTCTGATTGCCGATTTCCGGCATGGTGGTAATGAATTTTTGCCCGGTGTACTGCTGAATACGCACGCCCATTTTTTCACTCAGGGGAATGTGCTGATACCAGGCCTGCTGGAGCTGCCCACACCAGTCGGCGCGATGGAGAATATCATCCAGCGTAGCGATGGGTTTGATCATCAAAAAGTGACGAATCGGCGTGGTTTGCGGGGCGGTGATTTCCCCCTGGTTAACAAAACCGAGTTTGGCGAAGAATTCGACGGCGTCTTCGCGGGCGCTACAGGTGACGCGCTTAACCCCTTCCTGACGGGCGACGGACTCGAGGGTCATCGCCATCAAGGTGCCGAGGCCTTTATCCTGCACGGAAGGATGAACCGCCATAAAGCGGATTGAAGCTTCGTTATCGGCATTGATGTACAAACGCCCGACGGCGACGAGGTTACCCTCTTCGTCCATCACCATCTGGTGATGGGCCATCGCATCCCAGGCGTCGCGCTCAGACCCTTTTGGCTGATGTAATGGCTTGCGTAACATTTCCCAACGGAACTGGTAATAGGCTTCTAACTCTTCTTCCGTTTGCGGTACTCGAAGGTGATACATAGCTGTACTCTCTCTTGTTACCCGCGGCCACGCCGCCAGTTGGCTCATACCTGGAGCCAGAATGTGACGGGGCCATCGTTCACCAGCGATACCTGCATATCTGCAGCGAATCGTCCGGTTTGCGTATTCATGTCCTGGTGACGACAACGCGCCACAAAGTACTCGTAAAGGGCTTCTGCACGATCCGGTGCGGCACCTTTAGAGAAACCCGGGCGCATGCCGCGCTCGGTATCGGCCGCCAGCGTAAACTGGGAGACCACCAGCACGCTGCCACCCGCCTGCTGAACGTTCAGGTTCATCTTACCTTCCGCATCGCTGAAAATGCGGTAGCCCAGCACGCGCTCGCACAAGCGGTTGGCTTTCTGTTCGTCATCATCCTTTTCGACACCTAACAACACTAAAAGTCCTGGGCCAATTTCACCCGTCACCTCTCCCTCCACGGTGACGCTGGCACGGGTTACGCGCTGTATCAATGCAATCATGGTTGGTCTGCTTCTTGTTGTTTTTCAGCTTCTGCTGCTTTTTTAAGTTCGCGGTATACGCCGAGAGTGACAGTTATTTCGGCACCAAGCAAGACGATACACCAGGTCCAGTAGACCCAGACAAATAAAATGGGGATCACCGCCAGCACGCCGTAAATCAGCTGATAAGACGGGAACATGGTGATGTAAAGGGCAAACCCTTTTTTGCCCAGTTCAAAGAGCAATGCCGCGACCAGCGCGCCCACGACCGCATCGCGGTTAGGCACGCGCGTGGTCGGTACCACGCTGTACAGCAGCCAGAAAGAGAGCCACGATAAAATCAGCGGGAAGATACGCAACAGGTTATCGATAACGCCGTTGAGATCGCTGGCCCAGCGCAGCGAAAGCAGATACGAACTGATAGCCAGACTCGCACCGGCCAGCAAGGGCCCCAGCGTTAAGATCATCCAGTACACCGCAAAGGAATAAACCTTGGGCCGCGCCTTTTTACTCCGCCAGATGGCATTCAGCGCGTTATCTATGGCGTACATCAATAACAGCGCCGTGACGATCAGGCCGCACGCCCCGACCGCCGTCATTTTGCTGGAGTTAGCGACAAACTGTTCAATGTAGTTCTGTATGACATCCCCGGTGGCGGGAATAAAATTCGCAAAGACAAAGTGGCGAAGCTGCAGGCTGACATCTGCAAACATTGGAAAAGCGGAAAATAGCGCAAAAATGACGGCCACCAGCGGCACAAGCGAGAGCAGTGACACGTAGGCGAGGTTACCCGCCAGCGTGGTCATGTTGTCCTCATCAATGCGATGCCAGAGCAGTTTCAGCCACGCCCTGAGCGGACGAGTATGATGCGTGGCTTTTTGATGAACGGTTTTTAGCATAACTGCTTCGCAAAATAGTTTGGTATCGTCTCCTTTCCGGTCACCAGAATTGACGTAATACCCAACTGGTTAGCTCCCTCTATATTATCGGCATTGTCGTCGAAAAAGACCGCATCGGCCGCGGTGAATCCTTCCGCCTGCAGAACCGCCTGATAGATACGCGCTTCGGGTTTACGCATCCCCATCTCCTGGGAGAGGTAGATTTTATCGGCCGCCGCCTGCACCTCAGGATACTCGTCAGGCCAGAACGTGGTATGCAGACGGTTAGTATTCGACAGCACCACAACCCGATGCCCCTGCTCGCGGAGTTTATGCATAATGGCGATCACGTCCGGGCGGATCGCGACGAACACTGCCTGCCAGCCATGGGAAAATTGCTCGTAACTTAACGGCACATCCATTTCATGACACAGACGTTCAGCAAATTCTTCATCGCTAATTTCGCCGCGCTCGTGCTGATGGAAGGTCTCGCCCATGGCGAAACTCTGCTTTAACGTCGCCAGCGGGACACGGCTAAAGTCGCTCCATGCGCCCAGCACCCGATTAAAATCGATATCGACGATTACATTTCCTAAGTCAAAGATATAAAGCATTTTTTATCTCCTGCTCGCCGTGGAAAAGTAACTGTAGCGGGAAAGATAAGGTTTGGCTATGCGCCAGATTCAGCTTACAGAAAGGAAAGGCCCGAGCCTGAATATCGGGCCATTAAGAAGGGTTAGCCTGCCTGCTGTTCGTCGCCTGAATTCACCTCAACGACTTCAACCTTGCTGGATTTGAGATGATTGTGCAGCGCAGATCCCGGTAGCTCATCGGTGAAGAGCGCGGTTGCCTGCGACACGTTACCAATTTCAACGGCAGCAGAGGCGTGGTATTTCGTATGATCGGCCGCCAGTAAAATATGTCGCGCGTGGGCCATCATGGTTTTCACCACGCTGGCTTCATTAACGTCAAACTCCATCATCGCGCCGTCGTGTTCAATTGCTCCGACGCTGGTCACCAGGTAATCGGCACGGAAGCCTGACACGAACGCCGTCGCTGCAGGCCCGATAATGCCTCCGTTATGCGGACGCAGCGTACCGCCAGGCACCATCACTTCAAAGCGCGGGTTCTTATACAGAATATGCGCCACCCGCAGGCTGTTGGTGATGATGCGCAGATGATTATGGTTGAGCAGCGCCCGGGCAACGTGCTCCACCGTCGTCCCGATAGTAATGAAGATGGTTGAACCATCGGGAATGTAGTCGGCAATCGCTTCGGCAATGGCCCGCTTCTCTTCGGTCAAGGAGACTTCACGTTGCTCAAATGCGGTGTTCACCACGCTGGATGCCCTGCCCGCGCCGCCATGATGACGCGTGATCAGCCCCTGCTCACTCAGCTTGCGGATATCCCGGCGCACGGTTTGCGTTGAGACGTCCAGCAGTTGCGCCAGTTCATCAATGTTCATATAGCCGCGGTCAGCAATCAACGTAAGCAGTTGATCGTGCCGCGGGTTGCCGGTCAGTTCGGTAAGGCTCATGGGCTGTCCTCTGAAAACCATCACGCCCCGCATTTTATACAAAAAGTGACAAAAAAGAGCGGGTTTGATCACAGTCAGGTATACCCGCCCGTCCTCCGGTCCGGGTACATTTCAGTGCCGCAACCGCACTCGCGAAACGTACCGCGTCTGTTGCATCCCCCTGCTGCGCCAGACTCACCGCCAGCGCGCCGTGAAAGACATCCCCTGCACCTGTGGTATCCACCACGTCGACCGCAAATCCCGGCTGATGACGCAGCGCGCCCTGCTCCAGCCAGTAACACCCTTCACACCCTTGCGTGACGTAGACATGTCCATTTGTGAGCGTTTGTGCTTTTCTCAGTGCGTTTTCCGTATCGTCCAGCTGGCTTAAACGCCGCAAACCCGGCGCGGAGAAGGCCGCGTGATCGCTTAAGGCGACCAGCTCAGCAATGTCCTGCGGGGTGACATCGGCATCAAGCAGCGTGCTGACGCCCTGCTGGCGGGCAAGGGTGAACGCCTGTTTAGCCCCTTCGTGCCAGCGCACGTCGGCTAATACGATATCCCATTGCGAAAAATCGATATCCTGCAGCCATGCCGCCGTAGCCGGGAGATCGGGGCTGGGGTAGTTAGCAATAACTCGCTCCCCGTGGCCATCCACCAGCACGGCCGATTGCGATGAACGGGCTCCTTTCACCATCCGCGTATAGCGCGTGTTTACCCCCAGGGACTCCAGCTCCGCGAGCAGTCTTCTGCCGGTATCGTCATCACCCACCCGGCCAATAAAGTCCACCTCAGCCCCCAGTTTCGCTGCCGCCACCGCCGCAGTCGCCGCGGGACCACCGCCCACCTCCGTATAGTCTTTTGCGACATATTTGCCACCTTCTTTCGGTAAATCATCGAGATACCAGATGCGATCCAGCACGGTAATGCCGACACAAACGATGCGAGTCATGGTGATTCCTTCTGCGTTTTCTGATGCTCTCATTTTAATTTCACGAAATGTTTAAAAAGTGACCCCTGTCAATTTTTTGACTATAAATTACAAATACGATCAAAAACAGACAACGCAAACGCTCAATAATTGACACGATGTGACAGGAGAGAAGCATGTCAGCAATTGCCTTTATCGGGTTAGGACAGATGGGTGCGCCCATGGCAACGAATCTGCTTAAACAGGGCCACCAGCTTCACGTTTTTGATGTAAACCCGCAGGCGATACAGGCTCTGGTGGCGCGTGGAGCCCGGGCTGCAGCCACGCCTGCACAGGCAGTAAAGGAGGCCGAATTTGTCATTACCATGCTGCCAAACGGAGACCTGGTTCGCACAGTCTTGTTTGGTGAGCAGGGCGTCTGCGAAGGGTTATCCCGCGAAGGGCTGGTCATTGATATGTCCACCATTCACCCGCTACAGACCGATGCCCTGATCCGCGACATGGCTGAACGTGGTTTCAGCATGATGGATGTGCCTGTCGGACGCACATCGGACCATGCCGTCGCCGGAACATTACTCCTTCTGGCTGGCGGCACCGCGCAGCAGGTTGAACGTGCCACGCCGGTGTTGATGGCGATGGGCAATGAACTGATAAACGCAGGTGGGCCAGGCATGGGCATCCGCGTGAAGCTTATTAACAACTACATGAGCATTGCCCTGAACGCGCTGTCCGCTGAAGCCGCCGTGCTGTGTGAAGCCCTCGGCCTCTCTTTCGATGTGGCGCTCAGCGTCATGAGCGGTACGCCAGCAGGCAAAGGCCACTTCACCACCTCATGGCCTAACAAGGTGCTCAAAGGCGATCTTACACCGGCCTTTATGATCGACCTCGCGCATAAAGATCTGGGGATCGCGCTGGACGTGGCAAACCAGCTCCACGTCCCGATGCCGCTGGGCGCCGCCTCCCGTGAAGTCTACAACCAGGCGCGGGCCGCCGGACGCGGGCGCGAAGACTGGACAGCCATTCTTGAACAGGTTCGCGCATCCGCCGGGCTGAAAAAAACACACTGATACGAAAGGACTGAGGAATGACGATGTACACCCTGAAAGATATCACCCGACCTTCCGGCGGTTTTGCGATGCTGGCCGTTGACCAGCGCGAAGCGATGCGCCTGATGTTTGCTGCGGCTGGCGCACCGGTGCCGGTCACCGATCGGCATCTCACCGACTTTAAGGTCAACGCGGCCAAGATTCTGTCGCCGTATGCCTCCGCCATTCTTGTCGATCAGCAGTTTTGCTACCAGCAGATCGTTGAGCAACAGGCCGTTGCCAAAAGCTGCGCGATGATTGTGGCAGCAGACGAATTTATTCCGGGAAACGGGATCCCCGTTGATAGCGTCGTCATCGATAAAAACGTTGATGCCCAGGCGGTCAGGCGCGATGGCGGTAAAGCGCTGAAGCTACTGGTGCTGTGGCGTAGCGACGAAGATCCGCAGCAGCGTCTGGAGATGGTGAAAGCGTTCAATCAGCTGTGCCATGACAATGGACTGCTCAGCATTATTGAGCCGGTAGTCCGCCCGCCGCGTCGCGGCGCGACGTTTAATCGTGAACAGGCCATTATCGACGCGGCAAAAGAACTGGGAGACAGCGGAGCTGACCTTTACAAAGTGGAGATGCCCCTGTTCGGCAAAGGCTCTCAGCAGGAATTGCTGACTGCCTCGCAAAAACTGAACGAGAACATCGCCATGCCGTGGGTGATCCTCTCATCCGGCGTGGACGATAAGTTGTTCCCAAGGGCGGTGAGTGTTGCGATGCAGGCGGGTGCATCCGGCTTTTTAGCTGGCCGCGCCGTCTGGTCATCAGTGATTGGCCTGCCGGACACGGAACTGATGCTCCGTGATATTTCTGTGCCGAAACTGCAGCGTTTGGGTGAGATCGTCGACGAAATGATGGCTCGCCGTTAAGAAAGGACCCGAACATGAAATGGTTTAACACCCTGAGCCATAACCGCTGGCTTGAACAAGAGACTGACCGCATTCTCGATTTCGGTAAAAACGCCGCCGTGCCGACCGGCTTTGGCTGGCTGGGCAATAACGGTCAGGTGCGCAGCGATATGGGCACGCATCTGTGGATCACCGCCCGTATGCTGCACGTTTATGCCGTGGCGGCAAACATGGGGCGTCCCGGCGCATATGCCCTGGTGGAGCATGGCATCAACGCCCTGAACGGTCCGCTGCGTGACCCGCAATATGGCGGCTGGTACGCCTGTATTAACGATGAAGGCGTTATGGATGCCTCCAAGCAGGGCTATCAGCACTTCTTTGTTTTGCTGGGCGCGGCCAGCGCCGTCACCACCGGCCATCCACAGGCTCGCAAGTTACTGGACGATGCCATCGAGGTGATTGAGCGTTATTTCTGGAGCGAACAGGAACAGATGTGCCTGGAATCCTGGGATGAGGCCTTCAGCAAAACCGAAGAGTACCGTGGTGGCAACGCCAATATGCACGCTGTCGAAGCCTTCCTGATTGTGTATGACGTGACGCATGACCGTAAATGGCTCGACCGCGCCCTGCGCATTGCCTCGGTGATCATTCACGACGTGGCACGCAAGGGCGAGTACCGGGTTAATGAGCATTTCGATACGCAATGGAACCCCATCCGCGATTACAACATTGATAACCCCGCTCACCGTTTTCGCGCCTACGGCGGTACGCCAGGCCACTGGATCGAGTGGGGCCGCCTGATGCTGCACCTGCGCGCTGCGCTGGAAGCGCGTTTTGAAACACCCCCCGCATGGCTGCTGGAAGATGCAAAAGGGTTGTTCCACGCCACAATCCGCGACGCCTGGGCACCCGATGGTGCCGACGGTTTTGTCTATTCCGTTGGCTGGGATGGTAAACCCATCGTTCGCGAGCGCGTGCGCTGGCCGATTGTCGAAGCGATGGGAACGGCCTATGCGCTCTATACCGTCACCGGCGAGGCGCAGTACGAAGCCTGGTATCAGAAATGGTGGGATTACTGCATCAAATACCTGATCGACTACGAGAACGGTTCATGGTGGCAGGAGCTGGATATCCATAACGAAGTGACCACCAAAGTCTGGGACGGCAAGCAGGATATTTATCATCTGCTGCATTGCCTGGTGATCCCTCGCTTACCGCTGGCGCCAGGGTTAGCCCCGGCCGTTGCCGCCGGATTACTGGATAGCCAGGCCAAATAATAAAAACGGAGATCTTATGCGTACCCTACACAATATTATTCTTAAAAGCAGTGAACATGGTTTCACCCTGAGCTGGCAGGATCGTCTGATTCTGTCCCACACCGCCGACACCCCGTGCCTGTGGATCGGCGCAGGTGAAGCCGATATCGAGATGTTTCGCGGCAACTTCAGCATCAAAGACAAACTCAACGAAAAAATTGCCCTGACCGAGGCCACCGTCGCGCCGCAAAATGCGGGCTGGGCGATTCGCTTTACCCGGGGTGACGCCGTCAGCGCCACGCTACTGGTGGGTGTGGATGCCGAAGGACGCCTGGAGCTGAAACTCAAAAATGATGCCTCCAGCCATAACCGCATCTGGCTGCGGCTGGCGGCCCAGCCCGAGGATCATATCTATGGTTGCGGAGAGCAGTTCTCCTACTTCGACCTGCGCGGCAAGCCGTTCCCGTTGTGGACCAGCGAGCAGGGCGTGGGCCGTAATAAGCAGACCTACGTCACCTGGCAGGCAGACTGCAAAGAGAACGCGGGCGGCGATTACTACTGGACCTTCTTCCCGCAACCCACCTTTGTGAGTACCCAGAAGTACTACTGCCACGTGGATAACAGCTGTTATATGAATTTCGACTTCAGCGCGCCGGCGTTCCATGAGCTGGCCTTCTGGGAAGATAACGCCACGCTGCGCTTCGAATGTGCCCAAACGTATGTCGATCTGCTGGAAAAACTGACCGGGTTACTGGGCCGCCAGCCCGAACTGCCGGACTGGGTTTACGACGGGGTAACGCTGGGCGTTCAGGGCGGCACCGACGTGTGCCAGCAAAAGCTCGACACCATGCGCAACGGCGGTGTGAAGGTGAACGGTATCTGGGCGCAGGACTGGTCCGGCATCCGGATGACCTCCTTTGGCAAACGCGTGATGTGGAACTGGAAGTGGAACAGCGATCTGTATCCGCAGCTGGATACACGTATCCCGCAGTGGAAGCAGGAAGGCGTGCAGTTCCTCTCCTATATCAACCCTTACGTGGCGAGCGACAGAGACCTCTGTGAAGAGGCGGCGAAACGCGGTTATCTGACCAAAAACGCCGACGGTCAGGACTATCACGTCGAGTTCGGCGAGTTCTATGCGGGCGTTATCGACCTGACGAATCCGGAAGCCTACGACTGGTACAAAGAGATCATCAAAAAGAACCTGATAGAACTGGGCTGTGGCGGCTGGATGGCTGATTTTGGTGAATATTTGCCGACTGATACCTTCCTGCACAACGGCGTGAGCGCGGAAATCATGCACAACGCCTGGCCTGCGCTATGGGCGAAATGTAACTACGAGGCGCTGGAAGAGACCGGCAAGCTCGGCGAGATCCTGTTCTTTATGCGCGCGGGTTATACCGGCAGCCAGAAACACTCGGTGATGATGTGGGCCGGCGATCAGAACGTCGACTGGAGCCTGGACGACGGTCTGGCGTCAGTGGTTCCTGCGGCACTCTCACTGGCAATGACCGGGCACGGGCTGCATCACAGCGACATCGGCGGTTATACCACGCTGTTTGAGATGAAACGCAGCAAAGAGCTGCTGCTGCGCTGGTGCGACTTCAGCGCCTTCACACCGATGATGCGTACCCACGAGGGCAACCGCCCTGGCGATAACTGGCAGTTTGATGGCGACGGCGAAACCATCGCCCACTTTGCGCGTATGACGACCGTCTTCACTACCCTGAAGCCCTACATCAAAGCCGCCGTTGCGCAGAACGCGAAAAGCGGCCTGCCGGTGATGCGCCCGCTGTTCCTGCATTACGAAAACGATGCGCGCAGCTACACGCTGAAATACCAGTATCTGTTTGGCCGCGATCTGCTGGTGGCACCGGTCCATGAAGAAGGCCGTCGTGACTGGACGCTCTATTTGCCTGAGGACACCTGGGTGAATGCCTGGACGGGTGAAACGCATGAGGGCGGTGACATCACCGTTGACGCTCCGCTCGGCAAACCGCCGGTGTTTTATCGCCAGCAAAGCGAATGGGCAGACCTGTTTAGCACCTTACGTCATATCTGATAAGGCTCGCCCGCAGGGAAACCTGCGGGCAGATGGAGAACAATAATGCGTCAACACGCTTCCGATCCGGCAACGCTACGCCTGCCGTTTAAAGAGAAACTCGCCTACGGGATGGGCGATCTCGGCTCTAACATCCTTCTGGATATCGGCACGTTGTATCTGCTGAAGTTCTACACCGACGTTCTTGGCCTGCCTGGTACCTACGGCGGGATCATCTTCCTGATTGCCAAGTTCTTCACCGCCTTCACCGATATGGGCACGGGTATCATGCTTGATTCCCGACGCAAGATCGGTCCTAAGGGCAAATTCCGCCCGTTCGTGCTGTATGCGGCGTTCCCGGTGACGTTACTGGCCATCGCAAACTTTGTCGGCACGCCGTTTGAAATCACCGGCAAAACGGTGATGGCAACCGTGCTGTTCATGCTTTACGGCCTGTTCTTCAGCATGATGAACTGCTCCTACGGTGCGATGGTGCCGGCCATTACCAAAAACCCGGACGAGCGCGCTTCGCTGGCCGCCTGGCGTCAGGGCGGCGCCACGCTTGGCCTGCTGCTCTGTACCGTCGGGTTTGTGCCGGTAATGAACCTGATTGAAGGCAATGACCAGCTTGGGTATATCTTTGCCGCGACCCTCTTCTCGCTGTTCGGGCTGTTCTTTATGTGGTGGTGCTATAAGGGCGTGACCGAGCGTTACGTTGAGATGCAGCCCGCCAATCCAGCCCAGAAGCCCGGCCTGCTGCAGTCGTTTCGCGCCATCGCCGGTAACCGACCGCTGTTTATTCTCTGCATCGCCAACCTGTGCACGCTGGGGGCCTTTAACGTCAAGCTCGCCATTCAGGTTTACTACACGCAGTACGTGCTGAACGACCCTATTCTGTTGTCCTACATGGGCTTTTTCAGCATGGGCTGCATTTTCATCGGCGTCTTTATGATGCCCGGCGCGGTGCGTCGCTTCGGCAAGAAAAAGGTCTATATCAGCGGGCTGCTGATTTGGGTGGCAGGCGACCTGCTCAACTACTTCTTTGGCGGTGGTTCGGTGAGCTTTGTGGCGTTCTCCTGTCTGGCCTTCTTCGGCTCAGCCTTCGTGAACAGCCTCAACTGGGCGCTGGTGTCCGATACCGTGGAGTACGGCGAGTGGCGCACCGGCGTGCGATCCGAAGGGACGGTCTATACCGGCTTTACCTACTTCCGGAAGGTCTCACAGGCGCTGGCCGGCTTCTTCCCCGGCATCATGCTCACGCAAATCGGCTATGTGCCAAACGTGGTGCAATCCGCCGGAACGGTTGAAGGGCTGCGGCAGCTGATATTTATCTACCCCAGTCTGCTGGCCGTCATCACCATCGTGGCGATGGGCTGTTTCTACAACCTCAACGAGAAGATGTATGTGCGCATCGTGGAAGAAATTGAACTGCGCAAACGTACAGCATAACTGACTTGAGAGAGCGCCCTGCGGGGCGCTGTGAGGATCGACCATGACACACAAGAGTGATCCGTTAACCCTGAAGCTGAGCCTGCGCGAAAAGTGCGCCTACGGGATGGGCGATTTTGGCTCTAACCTGATGCTCTGTATTGGCACGCTGTATCTGCTGAAGTTTTATACTGATGAACTGGGCATGCCCGCTTTTTATGGCGGCATTATTTTCCTGGTGGCGAAGTTCTTTACCGCATTCACCGACATGCTGACCGGGGTGTTGCTGGATTCGCGGCGTAACATCGGTGCCAGAGGCAAATTCAGGCCGTTTATTCTTTATGCCTCGGTGCCGGTTGCCCTGGTGGCCACGGCGCAGTTTGTGGCCACCGATTTTAGCCTGACGGTGAAAACCGCTATTGCCACCCTGCTCTTCATGATGTTTGGCCTCTGTTATAGCCTGATGAACTGCTCTTATGGCGCGATGGTTCCCGCCATCACTAAAAATCCGAACGAGCGGGCGCAGCTTGCGGCCTGGCGTCAGGGTGGCGCAACGGTTGGGTTGTTGCTCTGCACCGTGGGGTTTATGCCAATTCAGGCGCTGTTTGTCAGCCAGCCCTCCCTCGGCTATCTGGTGGCCGCACTGGTGTTCGTCACCGGTGGTCTGTTCTGCATGTGGTGGTGCTACAGCGGTGTGAAAGAGCGCTATGTGGAGGTTACGCCCGATCATCATAAGCCTGGTATCCTGAAATCCTTCTGTGCCATTTTCCGCAACCCGCCGTTGCTGGTGTTGTGTATCGCCAACCTCTGCACCCTCGCCGCGTTTAATATCAAACTGGCGATTCAGGTCTACTACACCCAGTACGTGCTAAACGATCTGCATCTGCTGTCGTGGATGGGTTTTTTCAGTATGGGCTGCATTCTGGTTGGCGTGTTTCTGGTGCCTGGCGCGGTTAAGCGCTTCGGCAAGAAGCCGGTCTACCTTGGCGGGCTGACGCTGTGGGCCGTGGGCGACGTGATGAACTTCCTCTGGGGAACCAGCTCCCTGCTCTTTGTGCTCTTTTCCTGCATGGCCTTTTTCGGTACGGCATTCGTAAACAGCCTCAACTGGGCGCTGGTGCCCGATACCGTGGATTATGGCGAGTGGAAAACAGGCATTCGCGCCGAAGGGTCGGTTTATACCGGTTATACCTTCTCACGCAAAATCTCCGCCGCCCTCGCCGGTTTCCTGCCGGGCATTATGTTGACGCAGATTGGCTACATTCCACACGCCGTGCAGAGTGCGGGCACGCTACTGGGGCTCCGTCAGCTAATTTTTCTCTGGCCGTGCGGCCTGGCGATCGTTGCCGCGATAATCATGGGACTCTTTTATAAACTCAACGAAGCACGCTTCGCCTTTATTATTGAGGAGATTGGAAAACGGAAAAAACAACCCGCAAAACCCCCTGAGTTAACCACCAACAATAAAGCGTCAGCAGTCACTTTATAACAATAAATCCGGCCCTAATTCCCTTCCTGTGTAACAGGAGGGGGGCCTTTCTGTACCTCATACATGGACTGATTATGAAAAGAATCGTTACTGCACTGGTTGTGTCGTCTGTGTCCTGCTCGGCAGTTGCCGGCGCCTATGTCGAAACGCGCGAAGCCTATAATACGGCCTCTGAACTGCACGAAGTGATCCTGCGTGCCGGCTATAACTTCGATAAGGGCGCGGGGCTGATGTTCACTAACGCCTATAACGTGGGCAAATGGGACGAGCTTAAGCACAGCTATAACGAAATTGAAGGGTGGTATCCGCTTTTTAAACCGACCGATAAACTCACCTTTCAGCCTGGCGGTTTACTGAATGACAGCAGCGCCGGGTCCGGAGGCGCTATCTATCTGGATACCAATTATAAATTTCTCGACTGGTTTAACCTGACCTTCCGCTATCGCTATAACCACAACAATTACGATACGCCGGACTACAACGGCCAGATGGATAAAAACGACACCCACGAATTCGCTAACTACTGGAATTTCAAGGTCACGGATGCGTTTTTCTATACCTTTGAACCGCATTTTTTCCAGCGCGTGAACGATTACCACAGCAAAAATGGCAAAGACCATCACTGGGAAATCACTCACAAATTTAGCTATAAAATCGATAAAAACTGGCTGCCCTATCTCGAGCTCCAGTGGCTGGACAGATGGAATGATTACAACCGCGAGCAGTACCGTATCCGCCTGGGGTTAAGGTATTCGTTCTGATAATAAAAAAAGCCGCTGATCGCTCAGCGGCTTTTTACGTGCCGGGTGGCGCATGCGCTTACCCGGCCTACGGATTGACCGTATTACTCTTCTTTCGCACCGCGCATTGCACGTTTACGATCGTTCTCGGTCAGGTGACGTTTACGGATACGGATAGACAGTGGGGTCACTTCTACCAGTTCGTCGTCATCGATGAACTCCAGAGCTTGCTCCAGGGTCATCTTGATCGGTGGAACCAGAACCGTTGCTTCGTCAGTACCGGACGCACGCATGTTGGTCAGTTTCTTACCGGTCAGGCAGTTTACAGTCAGGTCGTTAGAACGACTGTGAATACCGATGATCTGGCCTTCATAAACTTCAGCACCGTGACCCAGGAACAGCTTACCGCGATCCTGCAGACCGAACAGCGCAAACGCAACCGCTTTACCCTGACCGTTGGAGATCAGAACGCCGTTGTTACGCTGACCAACTTCACCTGGACGAACGTCGTCGTAGTGGCTGAAGGTGGAGTACAGCAGACCGGTACCGGACGTCATGGTCATGAACTCTGAACGGAAACCGATCAGACCACGGCTTGGGATCACGTAGTCGAGACGTACGCGGCCTTTGCCATCTGGATTCATGTTTTTCAGGTCGCCTTTACGCTCACCCAGAGCCTGCATAACAGAACCCTGATGCTGCTCTTCAACGTCCAGCGTTACGTTCTCGAACGGCTCTTGTTTACGGCCGTCGATTTCGCGGAAGATAACTTTCGGACGGGAAACCGCCATTTCGAAACCTTCACGACGCATGTTTTCGATCAGAACAGACAGGTGCAGCTCACCACGACCAGAAACGCGGAATGCGTCAGCATCCTGAGTTTCTTCAACGCGCAGCGCAACGTTGTGCACCAGCTCTTTGTTCAGGCGGTCAAGGATCTGACGAGAGGTAACGAATTTACCTTCTTTGCCACAGAACGGAGAGGTGTTGACGTTGAAGAACATGGTTACCGTTGGTTCATCAACAGACAGGGCTGGCAGCGCTTCCACATTCTGCGGGTCGCAGATGGTGTCAGAGATGTTCAGCTCGCCCAGACCGGTAATCGCGATGATGTCGCCTGCTTCAGCCAGTTCGCTGTCGATACGCTCCAGACCCAGGTGAGTCAGCACTTTGCCCACTTTACCGTTACGGGTTTTGCCTTCGCTATCGATGATAGTAACCTGCTGGTTCGGCTTCACTTTACCGCGTTTGATGCGGCCGATACCGATAACGCCAACGTAGTTGTTGTAGTCCAGCTGGGAGATCTGCATCTGCAGCGGACCATCAAGATCAACATCCGGAGCCGGTACGTGATCGACAATCGCCTGATACAGCGGAGTCATGTCTTCCGCCATATTTTCGTGATCCAGACCCGCGATACCATTCAGCGCCGAAGCGTAAATGATAGGGAAGTCCAGCTGCTCGTCGGTCGCGTCGAGGTTAACGAATAGGTCGAACACCTGATCAACAACCCAGTCAGGACGCGCGCCCGGACGGTCAACCTTGTTGATAACAACAATAGGTTTCAGGCCATGGGCAAATGCTTTTTTGGTCACGAAGCGCGTTTGCGGCATTGGGCCGTCAAATGCGTCAACTACCAGCAGCACGGAATCCACCATGGACATCACGCGCTCAACTTCACCACCGAAGTCGGCGTGCCCTGGGGTATCAACGATGTTGATACGGTAGTCATTCCATTTGATAGCGGTGTTTTTCGCGAGGATAGTAATCCCACGCTCTTTCTCCAAATCGTTGGAGTCCATCACACGCTCTTGAGTTTCGGCACGAGCATCAAACGTACCGGACTGCTGCAGCAGCTTATCAACCAGGGTGGTTTTACCATGGTCGACGTGCGCGATGATGGCGATGTTACGCAAATTTTCGATCACAACTTTGCCTCAGGCATTAGAAATAGCGCGTTATTGTACACGGATTAATCGCACTACAAAACAGGATCACAAACATCCCCCGCAAACAAGTATTGCAGAGATGCTTTGTGATCGCTTTCACGGAGCGTAAAAAGGGCACTTTAACGAAAATTGCACCAATATGGTGCTCAGTGTTCACACTGAAGCACTATACTGGTGCAACATAACCATTGTGGTGCAGCACTTTTGCACTATGGTGCGCATGATAACGCCTTTTTGGGGTGTTTTAAAAGTTGGCACAGATTTCGCTTTATAAAAATACGGCAAAAAAATGGCACACAGCCAGCCCAAGACAGAAATTGAAGACCTCGTTACCACGACGACAATGACCAATCTGGAGAGTTAAGTATGTCCGCTGAACACGTTTTGACGATGCTGAACGAACATGAAGTGAAGTTTGTTGATCTGCGCTTCACCGATACCAAAGGTAAAGAACAGCACGTCACTATTCCTGCTCATCAGGTAAACGCCGAATTCTTTGAAGAAGGCAAAATGTTTGACGGCTCCTCCATTGGCGGCTGGAAAGGTATCAACGAATCTGACATGGTTCTGATGCCTGACGCTTCCACTGCGGTCATTGATCCGTTCTTCGAAGAACCAACCCTGATCATCCGTTGCGACATCCTCGAGCCAGGCACACTGCAGGGCTACGACCGCGACCCACGCTCCATCGCGAAACGCGCTGAAGAGTACCTGCGTTCAACCGGTATCGCAGACACCGTACTGTTCGGGCCAGAGCCAGAATTCTTCCTGTTTGATGACATCCGTTTCGGTGCCTCTATTTCTGGCTCCCACGTTGCCATCGACGATATCGAAGGTGCATGGAACTCCTCCACCAAATACGAAGGTGGTAACAAAGGTCACCGTCCTGGCGTTAAAGGCGGTTACTTCCCGGTTCCTCCGGTCGACTCCGCTCAGGACATCCGTTCCACCATGTGTCTGGTGATGGAAGAGATGGGCCTGGTGGTTGAAGCTCACCACCACGAAGTGGCGACTGCGGGTCAGAACGAAGTGGCAACCCGCTTCAACACCATGACCAAAAAAGCAGACGAAATTCAGATCTACAAATACGTTGTGCACAACGTTGCGCACCGTTTCGGTAAAACCGCGACCTTCATGCCAAAACCAATGTTTGGCGATAACGGTTCCGGTATGCACTGCCACATGTCTCTGTCCAAGAACGGAACCAACCTGTTCTCTGGTGACAAATATGCCGGTCTGTCTGAGCAGGCTCTGTATTACATTGGCGGCGTAATCAAACACGCTAAAGCGATCAACGCCCTGGCGAACCCAACCACTAACTCCTACAAGCGTCTGGTCCCAGGCTACGAAGCACCGGTAATGCTGGCGTACTCTGCCCGTAACCGTTCTGCTTCTATCCGTATCCCGGTGGTGGCGTCTCCTAAAGCGCGTCGTATCGAAGTTCGCTTCCCGGATCCAGCTGCTAACCCATACCTGTGCTTCGCAGCACTGCTGATGGCGGGTCTGGACGGTATCAAGAACAAGATCCACCCAGGCGAAGCTATGGACAAAAACCTGTACGATCTGCCGCCAGAAGAAGCGAAAGAGATCCCACAGGTTGCAGGCTCTCTGGAAGAAGCCCTGCAGGCGCTGGACGCAGACCGCGAGTTCCTGACTGCGGGTGGCGTGTTCACTGACGACGCTATCGATGCTTACATCGCCCTGCGTACTGAAGAGAACGACCGTGTGCGTATGACGCCACACCCGGTTGAGTTCGAACTGTACTACAGCGTTTAAGTTTCAATGAGTTTCGCGCGCCCTTTTACGCGCGATCTCACAAGCTTTTATTTGTTGCCGTGGAAACTTTCAGCCCATCTCCGGATGGGCTTTTTTCTCCACCAACAAACTGATCTCACGCGCTTTTTACGACGAAAAAGCTATACTGCACTAAATTAGTGCAACCAACACCAGGAGACTGCTGAATGGCAACTGGCACGCTGCCCGATGCTGGGCAGATCCTCAATTCTTTGATTAACAGTATTTTGCTGGTCGACGACGAGCTGGCCGTACATTACGCCAACCCGGCGGCGCAGCAGCTGCTCGCCCAGAGCTCACGCAAACTGTTTGGCACCCCGCTTCCGGAATTATTGAGCTATTTCTCGCTGAATATTGGCCTGATGCAGGAAAGTCTGCAGGCCGGTCAGGGCTTTACCGATAACGAAGTCACGCTGGTGATCGACGGGCGCTCACATATTTTATCGCTTACCGCACAACGGCTTCCAGAAGGGCTGATCCTGCTTGAAATGGCGCCGATGGATAATCAGCGCCGCCTGAGCCAGGAACAACTTCAACATGCTCAGCAAATTGCCGCCCGTGACCTGGTGCGAGGCCTGGCGCATGAAATCAAGAACCCGCTGGGTGGCTTACGCGGTGCGGCACAACTCCTGACCAAAGCGCTGCCCGACCCTGCGCTGGCGGAGTACACCAACGTCATCATTGAGCAGGCAGACCGCCTGCGTAACCTGGTTGACCGTCTGCTCGGGCCGCAACAGCCCGGCATGCATGTTTCAGAAAGTATTCATAAAGTGGCTGAGCGGGTTGTGAAACTCGTCTCAATGGAGCTGCCGGAGAACGTCACGCTGGTCCGTGATTACGACCCAAGCCTGCCGGAACTGGCGCACGACCCGGATCAGATTGAGCAGGTCTTGCTGAATATTGTGCGTAATGCCCTGCAGGCACTGGGGCCGGAAGGGGGCGAAATTATTTTGCGCACCCGCACCGCGTTCCAGCTCACACTGCACGGCGTGCGCTATCGTCTGGCTGCCCGCATCGACGTTGAGGACAACGGGCCGGGTATTCCGTCGCATCTTCAGGACACCCTGTTCTACCCGATGGTCAGCGGTCGCGAAGGCGGTACCGGCCTGGGGTTATCCATTGCCCGTAGTTTGATCGATCAACACTCTGGAAAAATTGAATTTACCAGTTGGCCGGGACATACCGAGTTTTCGGTTTTCCTGCCGATTAAAAAATAAAGGTGACGTTTATGCAACGAGGGATAGTCTGGGTAGTCGATGACGATAGCTCCATCCGTTGGGTGCTTGAACGCGCGCTCACAGGGGCAGGATTAAGCTGCACGACGTTTGAGAGCGGCAGCGAAGTGCTCGACGCACTCACCACCAAAACGCCGGATGTGCTGCTTTCGGATATTCGCATGCCGGGAATGGACGGGCTGGCGCTTTTAAAGCAGATCAAACAACGCCATCCTATGCTTCCGGTCATCATAATGACGGCGCATTCCGACCTGGACGCCGCGGTGAGCGCCTATCAGCAAGGGGCGTTCGATTACCTGCCCAAACCGTTTGATATCGACGAAGCGGTCGCCCTGGTTGAGCGCGCGATCAGCCACTACCAGGAGCAGCAGCAGCCTCGTCACACGCCTGACTTCGGGCCCACGACGGACATCATTGGCGAAGCGCCAGCCATGCAGGATGTGTTTCGTATCATTGGCCGTCTGTCACGCTCGTCCATCAGCGTACTGATTAATGGCGAATCGGGAACCGGTAAAGAGCTGGTAGCGCATGCCTTACATCGCCACAGCCCGCGGGCAAAAGCACCGTTTATCGCCCTCAATATGGCCGCCATCCCAAAGGATTTAATTGAATCCGAACTGTTTGGCCATGAGAAAGGGGCTTTTACCGGCGCGAATACCATTCGCCAGGGTCGCTTCGAGCAGGCTGACGGTGGAACACTCTTCCTGGATGAAATCGGCGATATGCCGCTGGATGTCCAGACCCGTCTGCTGCGCGTGTTGGCCGACGGACAGTTTTATCGCGTAGGTGGCTATGCGCCGGTGAAGGTCGATGTACGCATTATTGCCGCGACGCACCAGAATCTGGAGCAGCGCGTCCAGGAAGGTAAATTCCGTGAGGATTTATTCCATCGCCTGAACGTGATCCGCGTTCATTTGCCACCGCTACGTGAACGCCGTGAAGATATTCCCCGCCTGGCTCGTCATTTTCTGCAGGTCGCTGCCCGTGAGCTGGGCGTGGAAGCCAAGCAGTTGCACCCGGAAACCGATGCCGCCCTCACCCGCCTGGCGTGGCCGGGCAACGTGCGTCAGCTGGAAAACACCTGTCGCTGGTTGACCGTAATGGCCGCCGGACAGGAAGTCCTGATTCAGGATTTACCGGCTGAACTGTTTGAAGCGACTGCGCCAGAAAGCAGCACCGGACATACATTGCCGGACAGCTGGGCGACGCTGCTGGCACAGTGGGCCGATCGCGCGCTGCGTTCCGGTCATCAAAACTTGCTGTCTGAGGCCCAGCCCGAGATGGAGCGCACGCTGTTGACCACCGCACTCCGCCATACACAGGGCCATAAGCAGGAAGCGGCACGCCTGCTGGGATGGGGACGTAATACCCTGACGCGTAAGCTGAAAGAGCTTGGCATGGAGTGATCTTTACCCTTGTGTAAAGGTTATTAATTGAGCGCAAATTGCTGCTATTTTGCGCTTTACTGTATCAATGATTTTTGTATGATCGTGCCCGGAAAGTGAGGGTGATCATCATGCTGGAAACATTAGTGAATATGCTCTCAAGTGGAGCAGCTGAAAGCCACACGCCACAAACAGCCGTTGCTGCTGTGCTGTGCGCGGCGCTGGTTGGGCTGTTTAGCTAGAGAGTCGCTAACAAAAAAGCCGGGTAGCGGCTTCGCCTTACCCGGCCAAATATTTTGGCACGTCTTAAATGACGCGTGAGAACTGCTGCAGACGCGCTTTCTGACGCAGATAGGCGTCGAAGCACATGCAGATATTACGAATCAACAGGCGCCCTTTGGGTGTCACGTCAATTGCACGTTCTGAAACATCCACCAGCCCATCTTTTGCCAGAGGCGCTAACAGCTTCAGGTCATCAGCAAAGTAATCGCTGAAATGCAGATCCCACTGCGTTTCCACCTCGCTGAAATCAAGACGGAAGTTACAGATGAGCGCCTTAATCACATCACGACGGATGCAGTCATCGCGCGTTAATGCGATACCGCGCCACAGAGCGTTGCCCGCGTCATCTACCTGCTGATAGTAAAGCTTCAGCTCTTTCTGGTTCTGCGCGTAGCAGTCACCGATCATGCTGATGGCGGAGACGCCCATCCCCAGCAAATCGGTGTCGCCCTGGGTGGTGTAGCCCTGGAAATTTCGGTGCAGTACGCCTTCGCGCTGGGCAATAGCCAGCTCGTCATCCGGACGAGCAAAGTGATCCATGCCGATGAACTGATAACCGGCTTCGGTCAGCGAGGCGATGGTTTCCTGCAGAATATCCAGCTTCTGTTGGGCAGAAGGCAGGTCGGCATCTTTGATTTTGCGCTGAGCGGCAAACAGCGTCGGCAGATGCGCATAGTTAAAGACGCTCAGGCGGTCCGGGTTGAGTTCGGCCACGCGTTTCAGCGTGAAGGCGAAGCTCTCCGGCGTTTGCTTAGGCAGGCCGTAAATCAGGTCGATATTGGTCGACGTAAAGCCGATATCGCGGGCGTGGTTGAGTAAGGCAAAGATAAACTCTTCATCCTGCTCACGGTTCACCAGCCGCTGCACCTCTTTGTTGAAGTCCTGCACGCCCATGCTCAGGCGATTGAAACCTTCAGCGCGTAAGTGATCCAGTACATCCAGCTCAATTTCGCGCGGATCGACCTCGATCGAGATTTCAGCATCGTCGTTAAACCGGAAGTTGTTGCGCAGGAGCGTCATTAAACGGCTGATCTGCGCTTTATTCAAATACGTTGGCGTCCCCCCACCCCAGTGAAGCTGGCTGACGTGACGGCCGGCAAACAGCGGGGCACGGTGCAGAATTTCCTGCTCAAGCGCATCCAGATACTGATCGGCTTTATGTTGTTGACGGGTAACGATTTTATTGCAGCCGCAGAAGTAGCAGAGCTTGTGGCAGAACGGAATATGGACATAGAGCGACAGCGGGCGCTCGGGGTAGCGCGCGACAGCCTGCTGAAACGCCGCTTCGCCGAAACTATCGGAGAACTCCAGCGCAGTGGGGTATGACGTATAACGCGGCCCGGAATAGTTATATTTCTGGATTAGGGCCAAATCCCAGTCGATAGTTGGTACAGACATGCTCACTCCTTCCGTTGGTGTCGCGTTCGCATACGGCGGCCCGTTCTGGCCCCATCGCGGGCCATCACTCGGGTGCGCAGCCACTTCTGTCGCCGCGACAACCGCCGTAGTTTAACGAATAACCACACCAGATAACATATAACCGGAAGGGTTATTAGCAGGACTATCGTCCCTGCCGGATGCAAATGCTAGTTTCCACCCTTCAGAAGACGCATCATATCTTCCTGCTTTTCGTCTTCTTCTTCGTCTTCGTCATCGTCGTAGGACAGACCCAGCTTCTGCATCAGCTCATCAATGCGGTCCAGTTTGGCATCAACCCATGACTGCTCTTCGGCGGTCAGGGTTTCACCCTCTTCAAGACGTTCCAGCAGCGCGTCCAGGCGCTCATCGTTCTCCAGCAAATCCAGCTCAGCCTGCGGTGAAAGCATAGGTTTCTCGCTCTTTGGTTTGTGCTGCTTAGTGACCGGGGTGTCTGTCACGCCCAGTGGAACAGGTGTTTTACTGCCAATACGTGGGTCTTTCTGCTGCTTGTTTTTCGCAGAAGCGCCAGAAGCATCACCACCGTTTGCACGGCTACCCGCAGCATGACCGCGATGTTTTTTATCGCGTTTGCGATCGCGCGATTCCTGGTTCAGTTCTTCGCGCGTTTTGCGGTGTGCTTTTGCAGGGCGTTTAGCGCCCGCAGCGGAGGTCGGTTTTTTCATGATGTTTTATCTTTAAGTCGTTTTCTTCAGTATAGAATTGCGGCGAAATCTAGCAGAAAGCAAGCAAAGAAAAAAGGCGACAGAGCAATCTGTCGCCTTTTTTCCTGACTCACAACCCTTAACGGGTCAGACATTCCGTGTTTGCCAACAACAAACCCTGTTTATCCCTTGGCTAATACCATCCGTGATACGGTTCCGTTTCCTGTTAAAACGCCTCCAGGCGTTGGTCATCCTGACAATCCTGCGTCTTCGCCTCCTGGCGCTCCTGACCCTAATCCTTAAGTCTGTTTCCTGTTGGCTTCCTCGCCCTGACGCACACTTTACCCTGTTCAGTTAAACTGACAAGCAACGAAACGGCACAAAAACGGATTTTCAGATAATTACCCGAGAATAAACTTATGATTTAAAACAATTTGGCTTTTTTAACGCCTGCGAATTCTCTGAAATCTCCCATAGTATTCATAGCCGATCTCTCACAACCGCCAGGGTTTTAACCTACAGGCACTGTGCAATCAAAAAAGTCTTTTGCCGGCATTCAGGTATAATCCCCCTCAGATTACGATTTTGGAGACGACCACGTGACTACCTGGAACTACCAACAGACGCATTTTGTCACCAGTGCGCCCGATATCCGCCACCTTCCTTCTGATACTGGCATTGAAGTGGCTTTTGCTGGCCGCTCTAACGCGGGGAAATCCAGCGCCCTGAATACGCTGACCAATCAGAAGAGCCTGGCGCGTACCTCAAAAACACCTGGCCGTACTCAGCTGATTAACCTGTTTGAAGTGGCAGAAGGCAAACGCCTGGTCGACTTACCGGGATATGGTTACGCGCAAGTACCGGAAGAGATGAAGATCAAATGGCAGCGTGCGCTGGGTGAATACCTGGAAAAACGCCAGTGCCTGAAAGGTCTGGTGGTGCTGATGGATATCCGCCATCCCCTGAAAGATCTCGATCAGCAGATGATCGACTGGGCTGTCTCAAGTGAGATAGCCGTGCTGGTACTGCTGACTAAAGCGGATAAGCTGGCGAGCGGCGCGCGTAAAGCGCAGGTGAATATGGTTCGCGAAGCGGTGCTGGCTTTTAACGGCGACGTACAGGTAGAGCCGTTCTCCTCGCTGAAAAAGCAGGGTGTCGACAAGCTGCGTCAGAAGCTCGATAGCTGGTTCAACGAGCTGGAACCCGCGACGGAAGCGGAAGAAGAGTAATACCGAGCGCGGCGATGTCCGCGCTTTTTTTTGCCTGGATTTTTCTTTGCCGCAATAAAAAACGCCCCAGTCATTACTGACTGGGGCGGCTAAAATATTCAGCCAAATCCGATTACGTGAAGTAAAAGGTCTGAAAGATAGAACATCTTACCTCTGTACCCTACGCGAATAACTCTACCCCTTTTTTTGCTGTAGAAAAAGCACTTTTTGTAGTTTTTTTTCATTCTTTACATAGGGAATTCTAATGATCGTCACAAAACGCACTTTGTTATGTTGCTAACTTACATAAAAAGCGCGTTATTGGCAGAACCTTTAGTGAGCTTGATCCCAGTTTTCACCGCTGCCCACTTCCACCAGCAACGGCACGTCAAGCGTCATGCTGCTTTCCATCAGTTCGTGGATCTTCTTCGACACGGTGTCCAGATCATCTTTGTGGACTTCGAATACCAGTTCATCGTGTACCTGCATGATCATCTTCACGCGTGGCTTCTCTTTTTCCAGCCAGGCATCAACCGCAATCATCGCGCGCTTAATAATGTCTGCCGCCGTCCCCTGCATCGGGGCGTTGATGGCAGCACGTTCTGCACCGGCACGACGCGCGGCGTTGCTTGATTTGATGTCCGGCAGATAAAGGCGACGACCATCCAGGGTTTCGACGTAGCCTTTCTCCTTCGCCTGCGCACGGGTGCGCTCCATATATTCCAGCACGCCCGGATAACGCTCGAAGTAGAGATCCATATACTTCTGCGACTCTTTACGCGGAATGTTGAGCTGGCGCGAAAGGCCAAAGGCGCTCATGCCGTAGATCAGACCGAAGTTGATCGCCTTCGCACTGCGACGTTGCTCGTGAGTCACGCTGTCCAGCGGCAGCCCAAAGACTTCAGCCGCCGTTGCACGGTGGATATCCTTTCCTTCCGCAAAGGCCGTCAGCAGCCCCTTGTCGCGTGACAGGTGCGCCATAATACGCAGCTCAATTTGCGAGTAGTCGGCCGAGACGATCAGGTAGTCGTCTGGCGCGATAAACGCCTGACGGATACGACGGCCTTCTTCATTACGTACCGGAATGTTCTGCAGATTTGGATCGGTCGAGGAGAGACGACCGGTCGCCGCCACAGCCTGATGATACGAGGTATGCACGCGGCCCGTTTTAGGGTTGATCATCAGCGGAAGTTTATCGGTATAGGTAGACTTCAGCTTCGCCAGACCACGGTACTGGAGAATCACTTTTGGCAGCGGGTAATCCAGCGCCAGTTCCTCAAGCACTTCTTCAGACGTTGATGGCGCGCCGCCAGGGGTTTTCTTCAGCGGCTTAATTCCCTGTTTTTCAAACAGGATGGTCTGAAGCTGTTTCGGAGACGAAAGGTTAAACGGTTCGCCGGCAAGCTCATGCGCCTTCTGCTCAAGCTCGGTCAACCGCTGCGCCAGTTCTCCGGAGTGGTTATGCAGCACCGTCGGATCAATTTTTACGCCGTTGCGCTCAATGCGCGAGAGCACAGGTACCAGCGGCATCTCAATGTGCTGGAACACGTTCAGCGGACCTTCGTGCTTCTGCAGTTTTGGCCACATCTTCAGGTGCAGTTGCAGCGTGACATCGGCGTCTTCGGCCGCGTAGCGACCCGCTTCTTCCAGGGCAATCTGATTGAAGGTGAGCTGGTTTTTACCTTTTCCGGCAATCTCTTCAAAGGTAATGGTCTTATGCTTGAGCCAACGGTCGGATAAGGAGTCCATATCATGACGACCCGCCACGCTGTCGAGAATGTAAGATTCCAGCATGGTATCGAACGCAATGCCGCGCAGCTCAATACCATAGTTTTGCAGAATGCCGCGATCATATTTGAGGTTTTGCCCAACCTTAAGCGCCTTGTCATCTTCCAGAATCGGCTTCAGCAGCTCCAGCACACGCTCACGCGGGATCTGATCAGGTGCATCGAGGTAATCATGTGCAACGGGCACATAGGCCGCCATTCCCGGCTCCGTCGCAAATGACAGGCCGACCATATTGGCGGAGATGTTATCGAGGCTGTCGGTTTCCGTATCGAAGGCAAAGAACGGCGCTTTTTTGAGTTTCTCAATCCACGCCACCAGCTGTGACTCTTCAAGGAGGGTTTCGTAATTGTCGAAAGAGAGCGCGATGGCCTCTTCTTCTGCCAGCTCTTCGGCATCAACGACAATCGTCTCCTTTGGCTTAGCAGCCGGTTTGGCCCCTTTTGCCTGCAGCCATTTACCGGCTTCCACGTCCGTGGTCCAGCGCTTGAATTCGTATTTCTTAAACAGGCTTAGCAGTTCGTCTGCGGAAGGCTGCTGCACTTCCAGCTGCTCACAACCCAGTTCCAGTTCAACATCGGTTTTAATGGTTGCCAGCTTATAGGAGAGATAAGCCACCTCTTTGTTCTCTTCCAGCTTTCCGGCCATGGTTTTTGCACCACGGAAGGAGAGCCCGGCGATTTTGTCCGGCTCCGCGTACAGCGTATCCAGCCCGCCCAATCCCTGAAGCAGCGCCTGTGCGGTCTTTTCACCCACGCCAGGTACACCTGGGATGTTATCCGAGGAGTCGCCCATCAGCGCGAGGAAGTCGATAATCAGCTCTGGCGGCACGCCATATTTTGTGACCACCTCTTCAGGCCCCAGGATGGTGTTGGTCATGGTGTTAATCAGGGTGATACCTGGCGTTACCAGCTGCGCCATATCTTTATCCCCTGTACTGATCAGTACCGGACGACCCATTTTTTCTGCTTCACGTGCCAGCGTACCTATTACGTCATCGGCTTCGACCCCAGAGACGGCCAGCAGCGGCAAGCCCATCGCTTTTACCATCGCGTGCAGCGGTTCAATCTGCGCACGCAGATCGTCAGGCATTGGCGGACGGTGAGATTTGTAATGCTCAAAAAGCTCGTCGCGGAAGGTTTTACCTTTCGCATCAAACACCACTGCCGCATGGGTTGGCTGGTACTGAAGAATCAGGCTGCGCAGCATGTTTAGCACGCCGTACATTGCGCCGGTAGGTTCCCCTGCGCTATTGGTCAGAGGAGGAAACGCATGATACGCCCGATACAGGTAAGAAGAGCCGTCGACGAGAATAAGAGGGTTTTCTGGGATCTGAACCATAATGTCCGTGCCTTTAATCAATTTATGCGTAAAGGATGCCACAGAAGGATGAAAACATCAGTTATTAGCGCCAGATACAGGAAAAGATTTTGCGATCGTGAGGATCGCTCGCAAAAATAAATCTGTGGATAAGTTTGTGCATACTTTTACGTCACAGGAATAACAGACGCTAAAAGTACATACCTCATAATAAATAGATGCTATATATCATAGAGTTATTATGTTTCATTTGATCTTCATGGCCAATTGATGACAATTTAGTCTATGTGGATATAAGCCCAGGGCCGCATGCCGTTATAGCGAAATCTTCTGCTCCCGGGCGTTATCCCGCAACGCCTGGCATGAAAGCACCCTTATTTTGTCTGATTTCTGATAAAATCAGCGCCCTGCACCGGATAGCCGGCCGCTCACTTACAGCTAACCATCTGAAAAAGCTCATCATGTCGAGATTGCTCGCAGCAATAACATTACCTTTAAGCATCATTTTAACTATTCTGGTGACTGTCGCCTGTTCTGTGCCGATCATTATTGCCGGCATCATTAAGTTGCTGCTGCCCGTGCCCGTGGTATGGCGAGCCGTATCCGCATTTTGTAATTTTATGATGTACTGCTGGTGTGAAGGACTGGCGTTCCTGTTGTACCTGAACCCACACCTGAAGTGGGATGTGGAAGGGCTTGAAGGCCTCAACAAAAAGAACTGGTACCTGCTTATCTGCAACCACCACAGCTGGGCTGACATCGTGGTGTTATGCGTGCTTTTCCGCAAACATATCCCGATGAACAAATACTTCCTGAAACAGCAGCTCGCCTGGGTACCTTTTATCGGTCTGGCCTGCTGGGCGCTCGATATGCCGTTTATGAAACGCTATTCGCGCAGCTATTTGCTTCGTCATCCGGAGCGTCGTGGTAAAGATGTGGAAACCACGCGCCGTTCCTGCGAAAAATTTCGCGCGCATCCGACAACCATTGTGAACTTCGTGGAAGGCTCGCGCTTTACGGAAGAGAAGCGTCAACAAACTCGCTCTCCTTATCAGCACCTGCTGCCGCCCAAGGCTGCGGGCATTGCGATGGCGCTTAACGTGTTGGGCGCGCAGTTCGATAAATTACTCAACGTCACGCTCTGCTATCCGGAAAACGACAGGACACCCTTCTTCGATATGCTCAGCGGCAAGCTGACGCGGATCGTTGTACGCATCGAGCTGGTGCCGGTTGATGACGGGTTGCACGGGGATTACGTTAACGATAAGAATTTCAAACGTCTTTTCCAGCGTTGGCTCAATACGCTCTGGAATGAGAAAGATGAACAGATAGAAAAGATTAAATCTTCATACAAAAACGCCGGTCAGTGACCGGCGTTTTTTTCTTTATTGATCTTACTTCTTCTCGACCAGATATTTCACGGTATCCGCGTACTGCTGTACGAAGATATCCATGCTGCTGGTGTCCATGCCCTGCGTGTTCAGCTGATATTTGCCGTTAACATACATCGCCGGAACGCCCTGCAGCTGAAGGTCTGCGGCGGCTTTTTCCTGCTGGGCTACCAGAGATTTCACCACAAAGCTGTTCCATGCCGCGTCGTATTCTTCACCTTTCACACCGGCATCCACGAAGACTTTACGGATATCTGCAGTCGTCTGAACTGTCTGGGTTTTCTGGACTGCTTCAAACATTGGTGCAGTGATCTTATCTTCCACGCCCAGCGCGATAGCTACCGCCCATGCCTGAGTCAGGTCTTTACCCAATGGGCCCAGGAACTCAACGTGATACTTGGTCATTTTGGTGCCTTCTGGCAGCTTTTTCTT
This sequence comes from Enterobacter cloacae complex sp. FDA-CDC-AR_0132, assembly GCF_003010695.1. NCBI lineage: Bacteria > Pseudomonadati > Pseudomonadota > Gammaproteobacteria > Enterobacterales > Enterobacteriaceae > Enterobacter > Enterobacter cloacae complex sp. FDA-CDC-AR_0132. The sequence goes on from NZ_CP027618.1 coordinate 1,596,728, forward strand.
CACGTTATCGGAAACATGCAGCACCTGCTCGAACTGATAGCAATGTGGGCAATAGAACGAGAAGAACTCCAGAACCTGAGGCTCGCCAGCGACTGGCTTTTCCAGTGTCGTATACTGTTTGCCGTCGGTAAACTGCGCAGCAGAAGCGCTAAATGCCAGAATCATACCTGCCAGCGCCAGCCAAATTTTTTTCATGATTAACTCTCTCCTGGGTGTGTCCAATTAATACATCGGCGTTAATTGCAGAGGGGGCTCCTTAAGAACCTTAACCTGCTCAGTAAATGTGGATATCTGGCTGCGCCAGTAATCCTCTCCGGTAAGCCACGGGAAATTACGGGGAAATGCAGGATCGTCCCAACGCCTGATTAACCATGCGAGATAATAAACAAAACGCATCGCGCGTAAAGGTTCAATCAGGACAATTTCGTCTGAATTAAAAGGGCTAAACTCTTCATAGGCCTCAATAATCGTTTCAAGCTGCATCCGTTGCTCAGCTTTATCGCCATTGAGCAGCATCCACAGGTCCTGAACCGCAGGCCCCATACGTGCATCATCGAGATCGACGAACAGCGGGCCATCACGCCAGAGAATATTACCAGCGTGACAATCGCCGTGCAGACGCAGAACGGAAATATCATCGCGCCAGCAGGTTTTCACCGCATCAATAAGTTTATCGGTCGCGTTGAGGAAATTATCCTTAAGCGCTTTGGGGATTAGCGCCGAGGTTTCAAATACCTGACGAGGTTCAAGCAGGTATTCCTGAATACCGATTGTCGGACGGGCAATAAAGTCTTCTTTGCGTCCCGTCTGGTGAATGCGTCCCAGATATCGGGCAACCCACTCCATCTGATCGATATTATCCGCTTCAAACTGGCGGCCCCCCAGGCTTGGGAATACGGCGTAGTAAAACCCTTCGTGGGTGAGCAGCGTTTGGTTATTAAATTTAAGCGGCGCGGCAACGGGAACATCATCATCCAGCAGATCGTGAGCAAACTGGTGCTCTTCCTGAATTTGTTCTGCGGACCAACGTTGAGGGCGATAGAACTTTACGACGAAGCGCTGACGATCCTCGTCCTGAAACTGATAGACGCGGTTTTCGTAGCTATTTAAGGGAGTTAACCCGGAATCCACCCGAATACCCTGTTCAAACAGCGCATCCATAATGGTATCCGGGTGTAATGTCTGGAAAGTAAAAGCCTGGTCGTTCATCCGATCATCCGGAAATTATACGAATGATTCAGGATATCATCTTGTGGCGATTTCGGTGCCGCCGCTTACAAGCTTTTACTCTTTAATTACGCCACGTGCGCGCAGCAACGCGGTTTTAAAATCTTCCTCATAATCTTTCTGAATACCAGGAATAACAGCGTCTTTGGCAGAGTCGCGCATTTTGAGATGGTAGATCAGGATATCGTCAGAAAGGTCTGTCAGTTCACCGTCAAAACCTGACTCTTTCGCCAGTTTCTGTAAAAATTGCATCAGATTAAGCTCTGGCTCTTTTTGCCAGGCCGGCTGGAGGAGTTCAATGACTTCATTCAGACGTTTACATTTCATGGTGGTGCTCCTTTCATTGAGAGTGACACGTTAGCAGGGTCAATCCCACAATAAAAGAGGCGATATTCATGAATCATGGCCAGCAAATAATCGGCGTTGTTCTGGCGGGTGGCAAGGCAACCCGAATGGGGGGGAAAGATAAAGGTCTTCAGCTCCTTAACGGTAAGCCACTCTGGCAGCATGTCGCTGATACGCTTGCGGACCAGGTCATGACAATGGCCATCAGCGCTAACAGGCATAGAGATGTTTATCAGCGTAGCGGGTATCCCGTTTACGAGGATACGCAGGAGAATTACCCCGGGCCACTGGCCGGTATGCTTTCGGTTATGCAGCAGTCGCACGGGGAGTGGTTTATCTTCTGTCCGTGTGATACCCCGTTTATTCCGTCTTGTCTTGTCGAACGCATGGTACGGCTTCGTGGTAGCGCACCCGTTGTCTGGGCCCATGACGGTGAGCGCGACCACCCTGCTGTTGCGTTGATCCACCGTTCGTTAGTTCCGGCGTTACAGGAGTACCTGACGGCAGGAGAGCGCAGGGTGATGGCTTTTATGCGCCAGTCAGGCGGCCATCCCGTCGATTTTAGCGATCTGAAATCGGCGTTTATGAACGTCAATACCACAGAAGATTTGCAGATGATGCAGGAGAAAAAATGATACCTGTTTTGGCCATTTCAGCCTGGAGTGGTACCGGGAAAACGACGCTGCTGAAAAAACTGATCCCTGCGCTTTGTGCTAAAGGTGTTCGCCCCGGATTAATTAAGCATACGCATCACAATATGGATGTCGATAAGCCGGGAAAAGACAGCTATGAGCTGCGTAAGGCGGGAGCAGCCCAAACGATGGTGGCGAGTGATCAGCGCTGGGCATTGATGACTGAAACACCGGATGAAGCGCCGCTGGATCTCATGTATCTGGTTAGCCGGATGGATCACTCTACTCTGGATCTGGTGCTGGTTGAGGGGTTTAAGCATGACGCGGTGGCAAAGATCCTACTGTTCAGAAGCCATGCCGGGCATGATGTTCACGAGCTGACGCTCGATGAGCATGTGATTGCAGTCGCCAGTGACGTAGCCCTGGATCTGGAGGTACCGGTACTGGATTTGAATAACGTTGAGGAGATCGCCGCGTTTATTTTGAATTGGTGTGCTGTCTGATGCTCTCTCCGGCGGCGGGAAAAAACCAAAGCAAAAAACCCCGCACCATACGGTACGGGGTTCTTTTAATTGATGCCTGGCAGTTCCCTACTCTCACATGGGGAGACCCCACACTACCATCGGCGCTACGGCGTTTCACTTCTGAGTTCGGCATGGGGTCAGGTGGGACCACCGCGCTAAAGCCGCCAGGCAAATTCTGTAATCTGTATCAGCTGAAAATCGTCTCTCATCGCCAAAACATCTTCGGCGTTGTAAGGTTAAGCCTCACGGTTCATTAGTATCGGTTAGCTCAACGCATCGCTGCGCTTACACACCCGACCTATCAACGTCGTAGTCTTCAACGTTCCTTCAGGAGACTTAAAGTCTCAGGGAGAACTCATCTCGGGGCAAGTTTCGTGCTTAGATGCTTTCAGCACTTATCTCTTCCGCATTTAGCTACCGGGCAGTGCCATTGGCATGACAACCCGAACACCAGTGATGCGTCCACTCCGGTCCTCTCGTACTAGGAGCAGCCCCCCTCAATTCTCCAGCGCCCACGGCAGATAGGGACCGAACTGTCTCACGACGTTCTAAACCCAGCTCGCGTACCACTTTAAATGGCGAACAGCCATACCCTTGGGACCTACTTCAGCCCCAGGATGTGATGAGCCGACATCGAGGTGCCAAACACCGCCGTCGATATGAACTCTTGGGCGGTATCAGCCTGTTATCCCCGGAGTACCTTTTATCCGTTGAGCGATGGCCCTTCCATTCAGAACCACCGGATCACTATGACCTGCTTTCGCACCTGCTCGAGCCGTCACTCTCGCAGTCAAGCTAGCTTATGCCATTGCACTAACCTCCTGATGTCCGACCAGGATTAGCTAACCTTCGTGCTCCTCCGTTACTCTTTGGGAGGAGACCGCCCCAGTCAAACTACCCACCAGACACTGTCCGCAACCCGGATCACGGGTCTACGTTAGAACACCAGCCATTAAAGGGTGGTATTTCAAGGTTGGCTCCACGCAGACTGGCGTCCACGCTTCAAAGCCTCCCACCTATCCTACACATCAAGGACCAGTGTTCAGTGTCAAGCTATAGTAAAGGTTCACGGGGTCTTTCCGTCTTGCCGCGGGTACACTGCATCTTCACAGCGAGTTCAATTTCACTGAGTCTCGGGTGGAGACAGCCTGGCCATCATTACGCCATTCGTGCAGGTCGGAACTTACCCGACAAGGAATTTCGCTACCTTAGGACCGTTATAGTTACGGCCGCCGTTTACCGGGGCTTCGATCAAGAGCTTCGCGTTGCCGCTAACCCCATCAATTAACCTTCCGGCACCGGGCAGGCGTCACACCGTATACGTCCACTTTCGTGTTTGCACAGTGCTGTGTTTTTAATAAACAGTTGCAGCCAGCTGGTATCTTCGACTGATTTCAGCTCCATCCGCAGGGACTTCACCTACATATCAGCGTGCCTTCTCCCGAAGTTACGGCACCATTTTGCCTAGTTCCTTCACCCGAGTTCTCTCAAGCGCCTTGGTATTCTCTACCTGACCACCTGTGTCGGTTTGGGGTACGATTTGATGTTACCTGATGCTTAGAGGCTTTTCCTGGAAGCAGGGCATTTGTTACTTCAGCACCGTAGTGCCTCGTCATCACACCTCAGCGTTAACAAGGAACCGGATTTACCTGGAACCTCCGCCTACATGCTTAAACCGGGACAACCGTCGCCCGGCTAACATAGCCTTCTCCGTCCCCCCTTCGCAGTAACACCAAGTACAGGAATATTAACCTGTTTCCCATCGACTACGCCTTTCGGCCTCGCCTTAGGGGTCGACTCACCCTGCCCCGATTAACGTTGGACAGGAACCCTTGGTCTTCCGGCGAGCGGGCTTTTCACCCGCTTTATCGTTACTTATGTCAGCATTCGCACTTCTGATACCTCCAGCACCCCTCACAGGACACCTTCAACGGCTTACAGAACGCTCCCCTACCCAACAACGCATAAGCGTCGCTGCCGCAGCTTCGGTGCATGGTTTAGCCCCGTTACATCTTCCGCGCAGGCCGACTCGACCAGTGAGCTATTACGCTTTCTTTAAATGATGGCTGCTTCTAAGCCAACATCCTGGCTGTCTGTGCCTTCCCACATCGTTTCCCACTTAACCATGACTTTGGGACCTTAGCTGGCGGTCTGGGTTGTTTCCCTCTTCACGACGGACGTTAGCACCCGCCGTGTGTCTCCCGTGATAACATTCTTCGGTATTCGTAGTTTGCATCGGGTTGGTAAGCCGGGATGGCCCCCTAGCCGAAACAGTGCTCTACCCCCGAAGATGAGTTCACGAGGCGCTACCTAAATAGCTTTCGGGGAGAACCAGCTATCTCCCGGTTTGATTGGCCTTTCACCCCCAGCCACAAGTCATCCGCTAATTTTTCAACATTAGTCGGTTCGGTCCTCCAGTTAGTGTTACCCAACCTTCAACCTGCCCATGGCTAGATCACCGGGTTTCGGGTCTATACCCTGCAACTTAACGCCCAGTTAAGACTCGGTTTCCCTTCGGCTCCCCTATACGGTTAACCTTGCTACAGAATATAAGTCGCTGACCCATTATACAAAAGGTACGCAGTCACCCCATAAAAGAGGCTCCCACTGCTTGTACGTACACGGTTTCAGGTTCTTTTTCACTCCCCTCGCCGGGGTTCTTTTCGCCTTTCCCTCACGGTACTGGTTCACTATCGGTCAGTCAGGAGTATTTAGCCTTGGAGGATGGTCCCCCCATATTCAGACAGGATACCACGTGTCCCGCCCTACTCTTCGAGTTCACAGCCTGTGTGCTTTCGTGTACGGGACTTTCACCCTGTACCGTGCGACTTTCCAGACGCTTCCACTAACACACAAGCTGATTCAGACTCTGGGCTGCTCCCCGTTCGCTCGCCGCTACTGGGGGAATCTCGGTTGATTTCTTTTCCTCGGGGTACTTAGATGTTTCAGTTCCCCCGGTTCGCCTCGTTAACCTATGTATTCAGTTAACGATAGTGTGTCGGAACACACTGGGTTTCCCCATTCGGACATCGCCGGGTCAAAGGTTCATATCACCTCGCCGGCGCTTTTCGCAGATTAGCACGTCCTTCATCGCCTCTGACTGCCAGGGCATCCACCGTGTACGCTTAGTCGCTTAACCTCACAACCCGAAGATGTTTCTTTCGATTCATCACCGGCTTGCGAAAATTTGAGAGACTCGAACACACATAACATGTGTGTCGTTTCAATTTTCAGCTTGATCCAGATTTTTAAAGAGCAAATATCTCAAACGTCACCCGAAGATGAGTTTTGAGATATGTCGGCAGGTGACTTTCACTCACGAACCAGCAAGTGGCGTCCCCTAGGGGATTCGAACCCCTGTTACCGCCGTGAAAGGGCGGTGTCCTGGGCCTCTAGACGAAGGGGACACTGAAGTCTCAATCGCAAGACGCCTTGCTATTTACTTTTCATCAGACAATCTGTGTGGACACTACAAAGGCAGGTTCTTTAAGGTAAGGAGGTGATCCAACCGCAGGTTCCCCTACGGTTACCTTGTTACGACTTCACCCCAGTCATGAATCACAAAGTGGTAAGCGCCCTCCCGAAGGTTAAGCTACCTACTTCTTTTGCAACCCACTCCCATGGTGTGACGGGCGGTGTGTACAAGGCCCGGGAACGTATTCACCGTAGCATTCTGATCTACGATTACTAGCGATTCCGACTTCATGGAGTCGAGTTGCAGACTCCAATCCGGACTACGACGCACTTTATGAGGTCCGCTTGCTCTCGCGAGTTCGCTTCTCTTTGTATGCGCCATTGTAGCACGTGTGTAGCCCTACTCGTAAGGGCCATGATGACTTGACGTCATCCCCACCTTCCTCCAGTTTATCACTGGCAGTCTCCTTTGAGTTCCCGGCCGGACCGCTGGCAACAAAGGATAAGGGTTGCGCTCGTTGCGGGACTTAACCCAACATTTCACAACACGAGCTGACGACAGCCATGCAGCACCTGTCTCAGAGTTCCCGAAGGCACCAATCCATCTCTGGAAAGTTCTCTGGATGTCAAGAGTAGGTAAGGTTCTTCGCGTTGCATCGAATTAAACCACATGCTCCACCGCTTGTGCGGGCCCCCGTCAATTCATTTGAGTTTTAACCTTGCGGCCGTACTCCCCAGGCGGTCGACTTAACGCGTTAGCTCCGGAAGCCACGCCTCAAGGGCACAACCTCCAAGTCGACATCGTTTACGGCGTGGACTACCAGGGTATCTAATCCTGTTTGCTCCCCACGCTTTCGCACCTGAGCGTCAGTCTTTGTCCAGGGGGCCGCCTTCGCCACCGGTATTCCTCCAGATCTCTACGCATTTCACCGCTACACCTGGAATTCTACCCCCCTCTACAAGACTCTAGCCTGCCAGTTTCGAATGCAGTTCCCAGGTTGAGCCCGGGGATTTCACATCCGACTTGACAGACCGCCTGCGTGCGCTTTACGCCCAGTAATTCCGATTAACGCTTGCACCCTCCGTATTACCGCGGCTGCTGGCACGGAGTTAGCCGGTGCTTCTTCTGCGGGTAACGTCAATTGCTGCGGTTATTAACCACAACACCTTCCTCCCCGCTGAAAGTACTTTACAACCCGAAGGCCTTCTTCATACACGCGGCATGGCTGCATCAGGCTTGCGCCCATTGTGCAATATTCCCCACTGCTGCCTCCCGTAGGAGTCTGGACCGTGTCTCAGTTCCAGTGTGGCTGGTCATCCTCTCAGACCAGCTAGGGATCGTCGCCTAGGTGAGCCGTTACCCCACCTACTAGCTAATCCCATCTGGGCACATCTGATGGCAAGAGGCCCGAAGGTCCCCCTCTTTGGTCTTGCGACGTTATGCGGTATTAGCTACCGTTTCCAGTAGTTATCCCCCTCCATCAGGCAGTTTCCCAGACATTACTCACCCGTCCGCCACTCGTCACCCGAGAGCAAGCTCTCTGTGCTACCGTTCGACTTGCATGTGTTAGGCCTGCCGCCAGCGTTCAATCTGAGCCATGATCAAACTCTTCAATTTAAGTTTGATGCTCGTGAATTAAACTTCGTAATGAATTACGTATGTTCACTCAGAGACTTGGTATTCATTTTTTGTCCGAAGACATTAAGAATCCATGTCACTTTGAGTGCCCACACAGATTGTCTGATAAATTGTTAAAGAGCAGTGCCGCTTCGTTTTCGCTGCGGCGCGGGGTGTGCATATTACGCTTTCCCGCTTCAGAGTCAAGCATTTATTTTCGCTTATCTCTGCTGACCCGGCGGCGTGTGTGCCGTTGTTCCGTGTCAGTGGAGGCGCATTATAGGGAGTTATTCTGAAGTGACAAGAGGAAATTCAAAAAAAGTTTCTGTCCGTGTTTTTTTTCACCAACAGGGGTGAAATCAAGCTACAAATTGTTCTATTTGATGTATCTGCAACCACAATAACACCCGAGGTGGCATAATTATCAGCATGAATCTTTAAGGAATAAACGCGATGCCATTAAGCGCACAACAACTGGCTGCCCAAAAAAACCTGTCGTATGTGCTGGCAGAAAAACTGGCTCAGCTGATTTTAGCGGGTAAATATGCCCCGGGGAGCATCCTGCCGGGTGAAATGGAGTTGGGTGAGCAGTTTGGGGTGAGCCGTACCGCCGTTCGCGAAGCGGTGAAAACCTTAACGGCAAAAGGCATGGTGCTTCCGCGTCCTCGCATTGGTACGCGTGTGATGCCACAGAGCAACTGGAACTTCCTCGATCAGGAACTGCTCTCATGGTGGATGACGGAGGATAACTTTCATCAGGTCGTCGATCACTTCCTGGTGATGCGCAGCAGTCTTGAACCTCAGGCCTGCCTCCTTGCCGCCACGCTCGGGACGGCAGAACAGAAAGCGCAGCTCAATGCCCTGATGGAAGAGATGGTGTTCCTGAAAAAACACTTCAACCGCGAACGCTGGATTGAGGTCGATATGGCCTGGCATGAACACATCTATATGATGAGCGCCAATCCGTTCCTGACATCCTTTGCCTCTTTATTCCATTCGGTATACCACACCTACTTTACCTCTATTACGCAAGACGAAGTGGTAAAGCTGGATTTGCACCAGGCGATTGTTGATGCCATTCAGGAGAGCGACGGGCAGCGAGCCCAGGATGCATGCCAGGCATTGCTGGCCGCGCCAACCCACCAGCAGGTACATAAATGAGAGAGAGAAAAGCGCGCAGCATGGCCGGATTGCCGTGGATTGCAGCCATGGCGTTCTTTATGCAGGCACTGGATGCCACCATCCTCAACACAGCGCTACCCGCGATTGCACAAAGCCTTAACCGATCCCCGCTGGCGATGCAGTCCGCCATCATCAGTTATACCCTGACTGTCGCGATGCTCATTCCGGTGAGCGGCTGGCTGGCTGACCGCTTCGGCACCCGCAAGATATTCATGCTGGCCGTGACGCTCTTTACGCTCGGCTCTTTGGCCTGTGCGCTGTCAACGTCTCTTACAGAGCTGGTCATCTTCCGTGTTCTTCAGGGCGTTGGCGGGGCGATGATGATGCCCGTGGCGCGTCTGGCGTTACTGCGCGCCTATCCGCGCAGTGAACTGCTTCCTGTGCTCAACTTCGTCACGATGCCGGGCCTGGTCGGCCCCATACTGGGTCCGGTTCTCGGCGGGGTATTCGTTACCTGGGCAAGCTGGCACTGGATCTTCCTGATTAATATTCCCATTGGCGTCGCGGGGCTGCTTTATGCCCGCAAATATATGCCGAACTTCACCACCCCAAGACGCCGTTTCGATATGCGTGGTTTTTTCCTGTTTGGCCTGAGCCTGGTGCTCTTCTCCAGCGGGATGGAGCTGTTTGGTGAGAAGATCGTCGCGACATGGATTGCACTCTCCGTCATCCTCGGCGGTATTTTGCTGTTCCTTCTTTATATACGTCATGCACACCGTCACCCTACGCCGTTAATTTCTCTGTCGCTGTTTAACACCCGAACGTTTTCCGTGGGGATTGCGGGTAACATTGCCTCACGCCTGGGGACGGGCTGCGTGCCATTCCTGATGCCACTGATGCTGCAGGTGGGTTTCGGCTACCCGGCTCTGATTGCCGGTTGCATGATGGCCCCCACGGCGATGGGCTCTATTCTGGCCAAATCAACCGTCACGCAGGTGTTGCGCTGGTTTGGCTATCGTAAGACGCTGGTAGGTGTAACGGTCTTTATCGGGCTGATGATCGCGCAGTTCTCCCTGCAATCCGCCTCTTTACCGGTCTGGATGCTGATTCTGCCCCTGTTTGTGCTGGGAATGGCCATGTCGACACAGTTCACGTCGATGAACACCATCACCCTCGCCGACCTGACCGATGATAACGCCAGTAGCGGCAACAGCGTGCTGGCAGTGACTCAGCAGTTGTCGATCAGTCTGGGGGTGGCCGTCAGTGCGGCGGTGCTGCGGTTTTATGAAGGTTTTGACAGTGCGAACACCGTCGAACAGTTTCACTATACCTTTATTACCATGGGCGCACTCACCGTCGTGTCGGCGTTGGTCTTTATGCTGTTAAAACCCAAAGATGGCCGCAACCTGATCAAAGAGCGCCACAAAGCAAAAGCTAAACCGAACCCCGTTCCATCAGAACAGGAGTAAGCTGCAGACGTTGCTGCTGCAGGCCGGGCTCGGCCATTCGGTGGATAAGCACATCGATGGCCAGCTCGCCCAGTTCATCTTTTGGCTGATGAATCGTGGTGAGCGGCGGCGTCATGTAGCGGGCCAGTTCAATGTCATCGTAACCAATCACCGCCAAATCGTGTGGAACACGCAGCCCCGCCTGATATAACGCCTGGTACGCGCCAAACGCCATCGCATCGTTGCCGATAAACACAGCCTGCGGACGCTGCGCTTGCGACAGCAGTTTCTGCATAGCTTCAAAGCCGCCGTTAAATTCGAAATCACCGGTAATACGGTAGCCATCCGGAACAGTAAGCCCCGCCCGCGCCATCGCAGAAAGATACCCCTCAAGACGCAAACGCGCCGGGGTTTTATCCAGGGGGCCAGTAATGCAGGCGATGCGGGTATAGCCTTTATCGATCAGATACTGGGTGGCCATGTCACCTCCCAGCAGCGAGTTATCCTGAATGAGATCGCTGGTACCGTCGAACGGCGCCCAGTCCATCATCACCGTGGGAATAGAAGGGTAGCGCTGAATAATCTCTTTCGAGGGCTGATGTGTTTCGGTACACAGCAGCAGTAACCCGTCGACGCGTTTTTGCATCAGCGTCTCCAGGTTGCGGTTCATTCGCTGCTCATCCCCTTCGGTATTGCACAGCACCAGGCTGTAACCACGCTCGAAGCAGCTGCGTTCGACACCGCGAACAAGTTCAGAATAAAAGGGGTTGGTACTGGCGGTGATCAGCATGCCGATGGTGCGCGTCTGGTTGAGCTTGAGGCTGCGCGCCAGCGCGGACGGCGCATAATTGAGATCTTTAACCGCGGCTTCGACTTTCTCCCGAATCGCCTCGCTAACGAAGCGATCGTTATTAATGACGTGGGAGACTGTCGACGTAGAAACGCCCGCCTGGCGGGCGACATCTTTCATTGTGGCCAAGCGTTACCCCTGCTGACTTAAGAATTCATCAATCTCTTTACGCCACGGAACGGAAGGCTGGGCACCTTTGCGCGTTACGGCAATCGCCGCGGCGGCATGGGCAAAGCGAATAGCATCATCCATTCTCTTGCCTTCCAGCAGCGCAGTCACCAATGCACCGTTAAAGGTATCTCCCGCCGCGATGGTATCAATCGCCTTAACCTTAAAGCCCGGCACGCGACGGCCTTCCCCGTTTACGCTGGCCCACACTCCACGACTGCCAAGGGTAATGATAACGGTGCCGATGCCTTTATCGTGCAGCACTTTCGCCGCCCGCGCGGCGTCGTCATCATTTTCAACGCGAACGCCTGTCAGTTTCTCCGCTTCAGTTTCGTTCGGGGTAATGATATCCACCAGCGCCAGCAGCTCGTCTGATAATACCCGCGCAGGCGCAGGATTGAGTACGACAGTGGTATGATTTTGATGCGCTATCTCTGCGGCCGCCAGGACGCTTTCAACGGGTGATTCCAGCTGCATCAGAAGCGCTTCGGCATTCGCGATGATCTCGCGCTGCGCGTTCACCCGCTCAGTGGTCAGCGCGGCGTTAGCCCCCGCATGAATACCGATGACATTCTCACCTTCCGCGTTGACGAAAATCAGCGCCACGCCGGTTGACTCCCCTTCGACAACGCTGACAGGCGCAATATCAATGTTATCGCTGGCCAGCTGTTTGCGTACGCGCTCACCGGTATCGTCATCACCCGTGCAGGCAATAAAGGCGATCTTCGCCCCACTGCGTCCTGCGGCGACGGCCTGGTTGGCGCCCTTACCGCCGAACGCTACCTGATACTGATTACCGGTGACGGTTTCGCCCGGTGTCGGGAACGATTCAAGGTTAAGAATGTGATCGGCATTGATACTGCCAAGGACGACAAGATTGCCTGCGGTTTTCATGGTTGAGGTGTCCATCTGAGAGCGCCACCGGTGTGACCCGGTGGCGTATGCCACACTTTTCTTTATAGGGTGTCCCTCAGGCAGCCAGCAACTGCCTGATTCGCCTTTTACTGCTTGATGACCAGTTTCAGGTCAACAGGATATTTGGCCTGAACTTTTTCGCCCTTCAGCACTTTATCAGCAGTCTGCACGCCCGTTGCGCCGATCTGCTCAGGCAGCTGAGCGATGGTCGCCGCCAGTTTGCCATCTTTTACTGCTTTTTCACCATCCGGCGTGCCGTCAAATCCGACAACCATCACATCAGATTTACCTGCGGTCTGCAGAGCACGCAGCGCGCCCAGCGCCATTTCGTCGTTCTGTGCGAACACAGCCTGCACGTCAGGGTGCGCGGTCAGCAGGTTCTGCATCACGTTCAGACCTTTCGTGCGGTCGAAGTCAGCAGGCTGGCTGGCCAGTACGTTAAATTTGTGCGCTGCAACAGCCTGCTGGAAGCCTTCACCACGCTCACGCGCCGCTGACGTACCGGCAATACCCTGCAGTTCGATAACTTTCGCGCCTTCACCCGCTTTCTTCGCGATGTAGTCACCCGCGATTTTGCCACCCAGTACGTTATCAGAAGCGATGTGGCTGACTACGTCGCCTTTCGTCGCCTGACGGTCAAGGGTGATGACCGGGATCTTCGCCTGGTTTGCCATCTTCACGGCGTTACCCACAGCGTCAGAATCCGTTGGGTTGATCAGCAGGATTTTGGTGCCACGTACGGTTAAGTCCTGAACGTTTGCCAGCTCTTTCGCCGGGTTGTTCTGAGAGTCCAGCACCACCAGGTTGTAGCCCAGTTTGTCAGCTTCTTTCTGTGCTCCGTCCTTCAGAGAGACGAAGAACGGGTTGTTCAGCGTGGAGATAACCAGCGCGATGGTGTCTTTCGCCATTGCGTTAGCACTTACGGTTGCGCTCAGCGCGACAGCAGAAACCAGGGTAGCCAGTTTTTTCATGTTCATATCTAAGATGTCCTGTAGTGTCGTCAGTTACTGTTTTTTGTTGTCTACCAGAACCGCCAGCAAAATCACCACTGCTTTAACGATCATCTGGTAATAGGAGGAAACACCTAATAAATTCAAACCATTATTCAGGAAACCAAGGATCAGTGCGCCGATCAATGTCCCAACAATGCGACCTTTACCGCCCGCAAGACTCGTACCGCCCAGAACGACTGCCGCAATGGCATCCAGCTCATACCCCGTCCCCGCCGTTGGCTGCGCTGAAGAGAGGCGCGCCACTTCGATGATGCCTGCCAGAGAGGCCAGCAGACCACACAGAGAATAGACGATGATTTTGACTTTATTGACGCTGATCCCGGACAGACGCGTTGCCGCTTCGTTACCGCCCAGCGCATAGATATAACGACCCAGACGGGTGTGATGCAGCATGTACCACGCCGCGAGGAAAACGATAGCCATGATCCAGACCGGCGTCGGGATACCCAGCGGACGACCAATACCGAACCAGCCAAACAGATCGGCGTTATCCGTAAAGCCGGTATTTACCGGACTGCCGTTGGTATAAACCATGGTGACACCGCGCAGCAGGAGCATCATGACCAGCGTCGCAATGAACGCCTGAACGCGGCCTTTCGCCACAATCACACCGGTCACGGCACCAATTGCCGCCCCAAGTGCCAGCGCAGCTGCAACGGCCACCAGCGCGTTGACTTCAATCCCTACAATTGAAGCCGCAACCGCACCGGTGAGCGCCAGCAGGGAACCGACGGACAGATCGATACCCGATGTCAAAATCACCAGCGTCATCCCTACCGCCATAATGGCGTTAACCGACGTCTGCTGAAGAATATTGAACAGGTTATTAACGGTAAAAAAGTTTGGGCTCATGGTCGAAACAATCGCGATCAACACCAGCAGGGCAATCAGCGATTTTTGTTCCAGCAGCCATGCCTTTGTGAAATAACGGCGACCAGAAACAGCCTGGGTAGTCATCTTCTTACTCCTGATTCACGCGATTAAGCTTGCCCACAGCGGCAGCCATCAGAACTTCCTGGGTGGCCTGCTCGCGAGTGAATTCACCACCGAGATGCCCTTCATGCATGACGATAATGCGATCGCTCATGCCTAATACTTCTGGCATCTCGGAAGAGACCAGAATGATGCTCAGGCCGTCGGCCTTGAACTGGTTAATCAGCTGATAGATCTCTTTCTTGGCCCCCACGTCCACGCCGCGGGTTGGCTCATCAAGGATCAGCACTTTCGGGCGCGTCATCAGACCGCGCGCAATGGCCACTTTTTGCTGATTACCACCGGACAACAGGCCAATCGCCTGCTCCATCGACGGCGTTTTAACGTTGAAGAGACGGATAAAATCGCTGACCGCCTGCTGTTCATCTTTGTGCTTCAGGCTGCCACCGCTGCGGCTGAAATAGCGCAGGGCAGTAAGCGACATGTTCTCTTTTACCGACATCCCCAGCACTAAGCCGTCACGCTTGCGGTCTTCGGAGATATAGACGATGCCGTTTGCCAGGCCATCCTGTGGAGAGCGAGTCACCACCTCATGACCGTCGAGCGTGACATAACCGCTGGTACGCGGCAGTGCGCCATAGAGCACTTTCATCAGCTCGGTACGGCCTGCCCCCATTAACCCCGCCACGCCAAGGATCTCCCCCTGGCGCAGGGTAAAGGTGACATCGTTCACGCCCGGGCCACAGAGGTTATCCACCTTAAGGCGGATCTCACCCGGTGCTTTGTCCAGATGCGGATACTGGTCTTCGAGCTTACGTCCCACCATCATTTCGATAAGGGTATCTTCGGTCAGCGTGGCGACTTCGCGCTCGGCAATGAATTGCCCGTCGCGGAAGACCGTTACGTCGTCGCAGATCTCGAAAATCTCTTTCATACGGTGAGAGATATAGACAATCCCGCGTCCCTGCGATTTCAGCTCGCGGATAACGCGGAATAAAGATTCGGTTTCGGTGTCGGTCAGCGCGTCCGTCGGTTCATCCATAATGATGACCTTCGACTCAAAGCTCAGCACCTTCGCGATTTCAACCATTTGCTGATCGCCAATGGAAAGGTCGCCCACCAGACGGTCGCTCTTGAAGCGCAGGTTTAGCTTCGCCAGCAGTTTGTCCGCTTCGGCATACATCGTTTTCCAGTCGATTTTGCCAAACCGGTTAACGAACTCGCGTCCGAGGAAGATGTTTTCCGCAATGCTGAGCTGCGGGATCAGGTTCAGCTCCTGGTGGATAATACCGATCCCCGCATCCTGGGAAGATTTCGGGCCGTTGAACGTGGTCTCTTTACCCAGCCACAGCAGCGAGCCGGCATCGCGTTGATAGATACCGGTCAGCACTTTCATCATGGTGGATTTGCCGGCCCCGTTTTCGCCCACCAGCGCCATTACGCGTCCGGGATAAACGTTCAGTGCCGCGCCAGAGAGGGCTTTTACGCCCGGGAACGCTTTATCGATCCCTTTCAGTTGCAGTAATGCGTCCATGATGGCCTCAGAAGGTGACGCCAGCACAGAGAATGATATTCGCATACGGGGAACACTCCCCGCTGCGAATCACCGCCTGACTGTCTGCGGTTTGTTGTTTGAATTGCTCGTGCGTTGTGTAACGAATTTCTATGGTGTTTCCCTGGTGTTGTTGCAGTTGCTCAATGTGGCTGAGCAACGTTTCGTGGAGTTGCGGATTATGGTGTTTAATTTCCGTCGCGAGAATGGCCGCCTCAACCTGCATCTCCGCCGTCACCACGTCCAGTACCTGCATAAACGAGGGCACGCCCTGCGTTAACGCCATATCAATACGGGTTGTGCTGCGTGGAACCGGTAAGCCTGCATCGCAAACCACCAGCGTATCGGTATGCCCAAGACGGGAAATAACCGATGAGATTTCTGCGTTAAGAACGGTGCCTTTCTTCATTTTCTTGCTCCACTAGCGAAACGTTTCGCTGAAATCAGTTTAGTCTTAACGGTGTTCAGAAAACCACCATGACATAACAGATTTGTGATCGGCGTCGAAACGTTTCGCTACGTGAAATGAGAAGGCGATAAATGCAAAAACGGTAACCCTTTGGTTACCGCTTTTTTAGGGTTGCACCCTCTCCATCCAGGAGAGGGCATCAGGCCACACGAGGACCTAGATTTCGACCTGCGTTCCCAGCTCAATCACACGGTTAGGCGGGATCTCAAACTGGTCAGGCGCGCGAAGGGCGTTACGCTGCAGGATAAGGTACAACTTGCCGCGCAGACGCAAATACCAGGGGCGCTTGCCGATAATCAGCGACTCGTGGGACATAAAGAACGAGGTCTCCATCATGCGACAGCTCAGACCTTCCAGACCGCAGCGATGGAACACCTCTTCGACGTTTGGTGTCTCACGCCAGCCGTAGCTTGCCACTACGCGCCAGAAGGTCGGCGACAGTTGCTCGATTTGCACGCGGCGGACATTGTGGACGTACGGGGCATCTTCGGTGCGCAGGGTCAGCAGGATCACGCGCTCGTGCAGCACTTTGTTGTGCTTGAGGTTATGCATCAGCGCAAACGGGATAACGTTCAGCGCACGCGACATATACACCGCAGTGCCCGGCACGCGTACCGGCGGCGATTTCTCCAGCGAGGCAATCATAGCCTCCAGGGAGTTACCGTGCTCATGCATACGGCGCAGAAGGCGGAAACGTTCGCTTTTCCACGTGGTCATGACAATGAACATCACCAGACCGAGCGTCAGCGGCAGCCAGCCACCGGAGACAATCTTGTCGAGGTTGGCGGAGAACAGCGGCACGTCAATGCACAGGAAGCCGACCAGAATCATCATCACGAGGAATTTGTTCCAGTGCCAGTTTCGGTACGCTACCGTGGTGGAGAGCAGCGAGGTCAGTACCATCGTACCGGTTACCGCAATACCGTACGCCGCCGCCAGGTTGCTGGAGTGCTCGAAGCTGACGATGACAATCACCACGGCGAAATAGAGCAGCCAGTTGATGAACGGAATGTAAATCTGGCCCGACTCCATCTCGGAGGTATGGATAATGCGCATAGGCGAGAGATACCCCAGACGCACGGCCTGACGCGTCAGAGAGAACACGCCTGAAATTACCGCCTGCGAGGCAATAACGGTCGCCAGCGTCGCCAGAATCAGCATGGGCACCAGCGCCCAGTCCGGAGCCAGCAGGAAGAATGGGTTCTTAATCGCCTCCGGGTTTTGCAACAGCAGCGCACCCTGACCGAAATAGTTCAGCACCAGCGACGGCAGGACCACTAAAAACCACGCCACGCGGATAGGCAGTTTCCCGAAGTGCCCCATATCGGCATACAGCGCCTCAACACCGGTGATAGAGAGCACGACGGCACCGAGCGCAACGAAGGAAACCACTTTGTATTCCAGGAAGAAATGCACGGCCCAGTAAGGGTTCAGCGCATGCAGCACATCCGGGTTAGCAATAATGCTGCGTAAACCGAGTGCCGCCAGGACCAGGAACCAGGCCAGCATAATCGGAGCGAACAGCTTGCCCACCAGCCCGGTGCCGTGCTTCTGGATGATGAACAGCAGCGTCAGAACAAGGATCGCCAGCGGAACAACCCATGAATCAAGCTGTGGCGCGATAATCTCCAGCCCCTCTATCGCCGAGAGAACCGAAATCGCGGGCGTAATGACGACTTCCCCATAGAAGAAGCTGCCGCCAATCAGGCCGATAATGACCAGCACCGACGTCATTCTGGCGGAGGTATTCCGCCCGGCAAGGGACATCAGAGTCAGGATCCCCCCTTCACCGGCGTTATCTGCACGCATAACGAAGGAGAGGTATTTCACTGAAACCACCAGGATCAGCAGCCAGAAGATGAGGGACAGGAAGCCAAAGACGGCATCGCGCTCAACACCAAAACCAAACTGACCGGACAGACATTCACGAAGCGTATAAAGCGGGCTGGTGCCGATATCACCGTAGACAACCCCGATCGCCGCAAGCGTTATTGCGGGTAATGATTGCTTATTATCAGTGCTCATAGACTAGTCTTTTCGTTTAAATAACAAATGTGTGCTTAGTCCCTTGGCCCACAAAAAGCGCACAGTATGCACGATTCAATGCAAAATCGTACCCCTAAATGCAACCGCATTAATGTAGCGCAAAGAAAATAGCGCCGCACTTCAGTCTATTACCAGCCCTGACTGAAACGTCTATACTCGCTTCAATTGGCCGCCACGACGGCGAAAGGATGCAAAACTATTATGGCTCACTCACATTTAATAGCAGAAAGAATTTCCCGCCTCAGCGGCGCGCTGGAAAAAGGCCTTTTCGAGCGTAGCCACGCCATTCGCCTCTGTTTACTGGCGGCGTTGAGCGGTGAAAGCGTCTTTCTGCTTGGTCCTCCGGGCATCGCCAAAAGCCTGATTGCCCGCCGGCTGAAATTTGCCTTTCAGAACGCCCGCGCTTTCGAATACCTGATGACCCGCTTTTCCACCCCAGAAGAAGTTTTCGGCCCGCTTTCCATTCAGGCGCTAAAAGATGAGGGGCGCTATCAGCGCCTGACTGAGGGGTATCTTCCGGAAGCGGAAATTGTTTTTCTTGATGAGATCTGGAAAGCGGGGCCGGCTATTCTGAACACCCTGCTCACGGCGATAAACGAACGCCGATTCCGCAACGGTGCCAGCGAAGAGAAAATCCCGATGCGCCTGCTGGTGGCGGCTTCTAACGAACTCCCGGAAGCCGACAGCAGCCTTGAAGCGCTGTATGACCGCATGCTGATCCGCCTGTGGCTCGACAAAGTGCAGGATAAATCCAACTTCCGCTCAATGCTGATCAGCCAGCAGGATGAGAATGAAAACCCGGTCCCCGCTTCGCTGCAGGTCACGGATGAGGAGTATTACCAGTGGCAGGAGGATATCGGCAAAATCACACTGCCGGATTCGGTGTTTGAGCTGATCTATCTGCTGCGCCAGCAGCTCGATTTACTGCCTTCTGCGCCGTATGTCTCCGATCGTCGCTGGAAAAAAGCGATCCGCCTGCTGCAGGCCAGCGCCCTGTTCAGTGGCCGCGATGCCGTTGCGCCAATCGATCTGATCCTTTTAAAAGATTGTCTCTGGCACGACGCGGAAGGCATGAACCTGATGCAGCAGCAGCTTGACGTATTGATGACCGGACACGCCTGGGGCCAGCAGTCGATGCTCAACCAGCTCGGGGCGATTGCCCAACGGCGCATTCAGCTGCAGCAACAACAAAGCGACAAAACAGCGCTGAAAGTAAACCGCCTTGGCGGCATGTTCGCCCGCAAAGCGCATTATGAGCTGCCGTCCGAACTGACCAGTACAACGCTGACGCTCCTGCTTCAGCAGCCCCTTAAGCTTCATGACATGCAGGTGGTCCATATCACCGTGGAGCGAGAGCCACTGGCTCAGTGGCTTGATAAGGGCGGGGAGATCCGCGGCAAACTCAACGGCATCGGTTTTGCCCAGCCGCTGACGCTGGAAGTGGACAGCAGCCAGCATCTGGTGATCCGCGACGTCAGCCTGCAGGGATCACGTCTTGCGCTTCCGGGAACCGCCTCTGACAGCGTGCCGGAAGAGATTAAACACCAGCTTGAAGCGCTGGATACGGAATGGCACCAGCAACATACGCGCTTCAGCGAGCAGCAAAAATGCCTCTTTATTCATAGCGACTGGTTAGGTCGCATCGAAGCCAGCCTGCAGGATGTCAGCGCGCAGATCAAACAGGCTCGTCAATGCTAACGCTGGATACGCTTAACGTCATGCTGGCCGTCAGCGAAGAGGGGTTGATCGAAGAGGTGGTCATCACCCTTTTGGCCTCCCCGCAACTGGCGGCTTTTTTTGAAAAATTCCCGCGGCTCAAAAAGGCGATGACCGACGATCTCCCGCGCTGGCGCGAAAACCTGCGTCAGCGGTTTAAAGAGACCGAAGTCCCCCCTGAATTAACTGACGAGGTGGCCTGCTATCAGCACTGCCAGCGGCTCTCTACAGCACAGTTTATCGCCCAGCTCCCGCAAACCCTGACGTTACTCGACACGGTACACTCTCCGTTTGCCAGCCAGGCGCGAGCGCTGGTCACGGATAACGCCACGTTTACCCCCGCGCTACACACCCTCTTTTTACAACGCTGGCGCCTCAGCCTGGTTGTGCAGGCCACAACGTTGAACCAGCAGTTGCTGGATGAGGAGCGTGAACAGCTGCTTAGCGAAGTGCAGGAACGCATGACCTTAAGCGGTCAGCTGGAGCAGGTGCTGGTGGAAAATGAAAACGCCGCCGGGCGTCTTTGGGATATGAGCGCCGGTCAGCTGCGGCGCGGAGATTACCAGCTCATCGTCAAGTACGGCGATTTTCTGGCACAGCAGCCAGAGCTGATGAAGCTTGCCGAACAGCTGGGTCGCTCACGGGAGGCCAAATCGGTCCCAAAGAAAGATGCCCCAATGGAGACCTTCCGCACCCTGGTCCGTGAACCGGCCACCGTGCCTGAGCAGGTGGATGGGCTCCAGCAAAGCGACGATATTTTGCGCCTGCTGCCCACGGAGCTGAGTACGCTGGGGATGACTGAGCTTGAGTACGAGTTTTATCGCCGGCTGGTGGAAAAACAGCTTCTGACCTACCGGTTGCATGGCGAAGCCTGGCGTGAAAAGCTCAGCCAGCGCCCGGTCATCCATCAGGATTTTGACGAGCAACCGCGCGGGCCCTTTATTGTGTGCGTGGATACGTCCGGCTCGATGGGAGGGTTTAACGAACAGTGCGCGAAAGCGTTCTGCCTGGCTCTGATGCGCGTGGCGCTCGCCGATCGACGTCGCTGCTTCATCATGCTCTTTTCCAGCGAAGTTGTGGGGTATGAACTGACCCATCAGCAGGGTATTGAGCAGGCGATCCGCTTTTTAAGCCAGCGCTTTCGTGGCGGTACCGATCTGGCCAGCTGTTTTCGAAGCATCGTTGAGCGGATGCAGGGCGGAGACTGGTATGACGCTGACGCCGTGGTCATCTCCGATTTTATTGCCCAGCGGCTACCGGATGACGTGGTGAATAAAGTGAAGGAGCTACAGCGAGTGCATCAGCACCGTTTCCATGCTGTGGCGATGTCTGCCCATGGAAAGCCCGGCATCATGCGCATCTTCGATCATATCTGGCGCTTTGATACCGGGTTACGTAGCCGCCTGCTAAGACGCTGGCAGCGCTAATTACAGAAGAGATTCAACGCGATCGCGTACCTGTTGTGGCCAGACACCGCACTGCACCTGACCAATATGAGGCAGCTGCAACAGCAGCATGGTCAGACGGGACTGGCCAATACCACCGCCAATGGTCTGCGGCATCTCTCCGCGCAGCAGCGCCTGGTGCCACTCCAGCGTGAGGCGATCTTCATCCCCGGTCAGTGCCAGCTGACGCTTCAGGGCGTCAGCATCCACGCGGATCCCCATTGAAGAGAGCTCGAACGCATCTTCCAACACCGGGTTCCAGACCAGAATATCGCCGTTCAGACCGGCGAGTTCGCCCTCACCCGTCGTGCTCCAGTCATCATAATCCGGCGCACGCACATCATGGCGTTTACCGTCAGACAATTTGCCGCCAATCCCGATCAGGAACACAGCACCCAATTCTTTGGCGATCGCACGCTCACGGCCTTTGGCATCCAGATCGGGATAACGGCTCAGCAGTTCCTGACTGTGGACAAAGTGGATCGATTCCGGCAGGAACGGTGCCAGACCAAACTCTTTGCTCACTGCCGCTTCGGTCGCTTTGATCCCGGCGTAGATCGCCTCTACGGTGGATTTCAGCGTACCGACGTGACGCTCGCCATCGCCCATGACACGCTCCCAGTCCCATTGATCGACGTAGACGGAGTGCATTGGCGTAAGACGGTCTTCATCGGGGCGAAGGGCTTTCATGTGCGTGTAAAGCCCTTCGCCCGCGCTGAAGTCGTGTTGTCCCAGGGTTTGACGTTTCCACTTCGCAAGGGAATGCACCACTTCGAACTGGGCGTCTGGCAGTGTTTTCACTTTCACCTGTACCGCTTTTTCGCATCCAGAAAGGTTGTCCTGCGTCCCGTCACCCACGCGGCTGAGAATGGGCGCCTGGACTTCGATCAGACCAAGCTTGTCTTCCAGCTGACGTGAAAAATGGGATTTAACGAAGCTGATCTGGCGTTGTTTTGCGATGTAAGCGGTTTTCATTATTTATACTCCTGCGTCCTGTTGATAGAGATTAAGCAACAGAAATGGCCTGTTATTCAATAACCCATCAACAAAAAGCCCTCTTCACTTTTGATTCATTAAAATAAGGCGCTAGAATAGAGAGATTCATTAATGTTCATAAGAAAAAGCTATGGAAAATTATCAGATCGATAATCTGGACCGCGGCGTCCTGGAGGCCTTAATGGCCAATGCACGTACTGCCTACGCGGAACTGGCGAAACAGTTTGGCGTCAGTCCGGGCACAATCCACGTTCGCGTGGAAAAGATGAAACAGGCGGGGATCATTACCGGCGCACGTATCGACGTCAGCCCTAAGCAGCTGGGTTATGACGTCTGCTGCTTTATTGGCATTATTCTCAAAAGCGCCAAAGACTATCCGTCAGCCCTGGCGAAGCTCAACGCGCTTGAAGAAGTCACGGAGGCCTACTACACCACCGGGCACTACAGTATCTTTATAAAGGTGATGTGCCGCTCCATTGATGCCCTCCAGCAGGTACTTATCAACAAGATCCAAACAATTGATGAAATTCAGTCCACTGAAACATTGATCTCCCTGCAGAACCCGATCATGCGTACCATCCGCCCCTGATCGGGCAAATTCATTCCCACATTTTCCACAGGTAGATCCCAGCTCGTTCACAGCGTACAATGAGCCCCTCTTTATTTGAGCGAGCGATCAATGGCAGACATTACCCTTATCAGTGGCAGCACCCTGGGCGGCGCGGAATACGTTGCGGAACATCTGGCTGAGAAGCTGGAAGACGCGGGCTTTTCCACCGAAACACTGCACGGCCCGTTGCTTGACGATCTCCCGACTGATGGGGTCTGGCTACTGATCACCTCGACGCACGGCGCAGGCGATCTGCCGGATAATCTGCAACCTTTATATGACGAACTGCTGGAACAGCAGCCTGACCTGTCAAACGTCCGTTTTGGCGCGGTGGGTATCGGCAGTCGTGAATATGACACCTTTTGCGGTGCAATAGAGAAAGTCGAAGCCGCTGTGACTGCCTGTGGGGCAAAACAGCTGGGTGAAACACTGAAGATCAACATCCTCGATCATGACATTCCGGAAGATCCAGCGGAGATCTGGCTGGGTGAATGGAAAAATTTACTCAAAAACGATTAAAGATCGCGCGAACAGATGTGGATAACTCTGGTTAAAAGCTCGTATTAAGCGGTAGTTATCCAAGTTATAACTCTGAGGCCGTTTTGGCCCTGTGTATAAAGTCGCGATCTGATCCCAGCTTATACTGGCCAGGATCACCGATCATTCACAGCAAACGATCCTTTCTAACTGCATGATCTTCATCGTGAGATCGGGCTTATCCACAGAGGTACTCGATCCTAATAAGAGATCACAATAGAACAGATCTCTAAATAAAAAGATCTTCTTTTTAATAGCCCAGGATCCCAATGCTTTCTCGAAAGACTAAAGTTGAGTAGAATCCACGGCCCGGGCTTCAATCCATTTTCATACCGCTTTACGCGAGGCAGACCACCATGTTTTATCAGGATCCTTTTGACGTCATCATCATTGGCGGGGGTCATGCAGGCACTGAGGCCGCAATGGCCGCAGCGCGAATGGGTCAGCAGACCCTGCTTTTGACACACAATATCGACACGCTGGGACAAATGTCCTGTAATCCGGCGATTGGCGGCATTGGGAAAGGACACCTGGTAAAAGAAGTGGATGCACTTGGCGGCCTGATGGCGAAAGCGATCGATCATGCCGGCATCCAGTTTAGGATACTAAACGCGAGCAAAGGTCCCGCTGTGCGCGCCACCCGTGCTCAGGCAGACCGCGTGCTTTACCGTCAGGCGGTACGTACTGCCCTGGAGAATCAGCCAAACCTGATGATCTTCCAGCAGGCGGTAGAAGATCTTATCGTTGAAAACGATCGCGTTGTGGGTGCCGTAACCCAGATGGGCCTCAAGTTCCGCGCGAAAGCCGTCGTACTGACTGTCGGGACCTTCCTGGATGGCAAAATCCATATCGGTCTGGATAACTACAGCGGTGGCCGTGCTGGCGATCCGCCGTCCATTCCGCTGTCTCGTCGTCTGCGTGAACTTCCGCTGCGCGTCAGTCGCCTGAAAACAGGCACGCCACCGCGTATTGATGCGCGCACCATTGATTTCAGCGTGCTGGCACAACAGCACGGCGATAACCCCATGCCGGTGTTCTCGTTCATGGGCAATGCGGCTCAACATCCGCAGCAGGTACCGTGCTACATCACGCATACCAACGAAAAAACCCATGATGTGATCCGCAATAACCTTGACCGCAGCCCAATGTACGCTGGCGTGATCGAAGGGATCGGCCCGCGTTACTGTCCGTCGATCGAAGACAAAGTGATGCGCTTTGCCGATCGTAACCAGCACCAGATCTTCCTGGAGCCGGAAGGACTGACGTCAAATGAAATTTACCCGAACGGCATCTCCACCAGCCTGCCGTTCGATGTGCAGATGCAAATTGTTCGCTCAATGCAGGGTATGGAGAACGCGAAAATCGTTCGTCCTGGCTACGCTATTGAGTACGATTTCTTCGATCCGCGTGACCTGAAGCCAACCCTGGAGAGCAAATTCATCCACGGTCTGTTCTTCGCCGGCCAGATTAACGGCACGACCGGTTACGAAGAAGCTGCCGCTCAGGGTCTGCTTGCCGGTCTGAACGCAGCACGCTTCTCTGCGGAGAAAGAGGGCTGGGCACCTGCGCGTTCTCAGGCTTATCTGGGCGTGCTGGTCGACGATCTTTGCACCCTGGGTACCAAAGAACCGTACCGTATGTTTACCTCTCGAGCGGAATATCGCCTGATGCTGCGCGAAGATAACGCCGACCTGCGTCTGACCGAAGTGGGTCGTGAACTGGGTCTGGTGGATGACGAACGTTGGGCGCGCTATAACGAAAAACTGGAACGCATTGAGCAGGAACGTCAGCGTCTGAAAACCACCTGGGTGAATCCACAGGCGGAAACCGCTGCAGAAGTGAATGCTCACTTAACTGCGCCGCTTTCGCGCGAAGCCAGCGGCGAAGACTTGCTGCGTCGCCCTGAAGTGACCTACGAGAACCTGGTGAAACTGACCGCGTTCGCGCCTGGCCTTGAAGACGCTGAAGCGGCTGAACAGGTTGAGATCCAGGTCAAATACGAAGGTTACATCGCGCGTCAGCAGGATGAGATTGAAAAACAGCAGCGCAACGAAAATACGCTGCTGCCGGAAATGCTGGACTACCGTCAGGTGACGGGGCTTTCCAATGAAGTGATCGCCAAGCTGAACGATCACAAGCCTGTGTCGATCGGTCAGGCATCCCGTATCTCCGGTGTCACACCTGCCGCGATTTCGATTCTGCTGGTGTGGCTGAAAAAGCAAGGTATGCTGCGCCGTAGCGCATAATATCCAGTGCTTTTGGCGGGTGGCGCTTCGCTACCCGCCCTGCTAATTCGTAGGCCCGGTAAGCGCCACCGGGCAATTTATGTCTAAACAGGTACCCACTGTGCTCAATAAACTCTCTCGTCTGCTGGAACAGGCAGGTATTTCGCTCACCGATCACCAGAAAACTCAGCTGGTGGCCTATGTCGATATGCTGAACAAATGGAATAAAGCGTACAACCTGACGTCTGTTCGCGACCCCAACGAGATGCTGGTTCGTCATATCCTCGATAGCATCGTGGTTGCGCCGTATCTTAAAGGGGAGCGCTTTATCGATGTGGGCACAGGTCCTGGCCTGCCGGGGATCCCGCTGTCGATTGTCCGCCCTGAGAGCCATTTCACGCTGCTAGACAGCCTTGGCAAACGCGTCCGTTTTTTACGTCAGGTCCAGCATGAGCTGAAACTGGAGAACATCGCCCCTGTACAGAGCAGGGTAGAGGCGTTCCCCGCGGAGCCGCCGTTTGACGGTGTTATCAGCCGCGCGTTTGCGTCGCTCAATGATATGGTGAGCTGGTGTAAGCACTTGCCTGCACAAGATGGCCGCTTTTATGCCCTGAAAGGGCAGTTGCCGGGCGATGAAATTGAACAGCTTCCGGAAGGTTTTGCTGTCGAATCCGTTGAGAAATTAAACATTCCTCAGCTTGAGGGTGAACGCCATCTGGTGATAATTAAGCCAAACAATTTTTAAATATTTAATAAAAATTGTGGAATTCGTGCTGTTCTGACCATGTTAAATAACAGCACAAATTCTCGGGTTTTACCGAAGAGAGTTTAACCTCTGTGTTACTAAGGTTTTTCTAACGGTTAACGTAACAGCCATTGTTCAGCATGAAGATAGTCAACATCGAAAATATCAGCCTGCTAAAAGTGGAATACGGCAACCAGAATCGAATGTTAAATATTTATTAAGAATGTCAATAAAAGGTTTTTATTGTATACCGGGCTGTTTTGAAAATAGTTACGATAATTTGTCTTTAATTTCATAAAGATGAAATAAACCGATTTGCGTCTTTGATAAATACACCCTTATCGCAAATGTGTATTTTGTGATCTCGTGCACGCTTTGTAGCCAACGTTTTCGCGCTGTTTGCAGTTTTGGTCGAAGGTCGTGGCTTTCAGGAAAAGTTAAAAAATAGCGGCGGGGAAAAATATTTAAACATTTATTCACCTTTTCGCTACTTAATGTTTGAAATCACGGGTGCGCACCGTATAATTTGACCGCTTTTTGATGCTTGACTCTGAGCCTTAAAGGACGTTTTATACGACACGCGGCATACCTCGAAGGGAGCAGGAGTAAAAACGTGATGTCTGTGTCGCTCTTGAGTAGAAACGTTGCTCGTAAGCTTCTGTTCATTCAGTTTCTGGCTGTGATAGCAAGTGGATTGCTGTTTAGCCTCAAAGACCCCTTCTGGGGCATCTCCGCCGTGTGCGGGGGTTTGGCGGTTGTTCTGCCAAACGTATTGTTTATGATTTTTGCCTGGCGTCATCAGGCGCATACACCCGCCAAAGGCCGTGTGGCCTGGTCCTTCGCTCTCGGTGAAGTGTGTAAGGTGTTGCTGACCTTTGCTCTACTGGTGATGGCGCTGGCGGTTTTGAAAGTGGTATTCATGCCGCTGATAGCAACGTGGGTTTTGGTGCTGGTGGTACAAGTTCTGGCTCCAGCTGTAATCAACAACAAAGGGTAAAAGGCATCATGGCTTCAGAAAATATGACGCCGCAGGATTACATAGGTCACCATCTGAATAACCTTCAGCTGGACCTGCGTACATTCTCGCTGGTGGATCCGCATAACCCCCCGGCCACCTTCTGGACGATCAACATCGACTCCATGTTCTTCTCGGTCGTTTTGGGTCTTCTGTTCCTGGCCATGTTCCGCGGTGTTGCGAAAAGAGCGACCAGCGGTGTTCCAGGGAAATTCCAGACGTTCATCGAAATGATCATCGGCTTCGTCCATGGCAGCGTCAAAGACATGTACCATGGTAAGAGCAAGCTGATTGCTCCGCTGGCCCTGACCGTGTTCGTTTGGGTGTTCCTGATGAACCTGATGGACCTGCTGCCAATCGATTTCCTGCCGTGGATTGGCGAACATGTCCTCGGTCTGCCAGCACTGCGCGTGGTGCCGTCCGCTGACGTGAACATCACCCTGTCGATGGCGCTGGGCGTGTTTATCCTGATTCTTTTCTACAGCATCAAAATGAAAGGCGTAAGCGGCTTCGTGAAAGAGCTTACCTTGCAGCCGTTCAACCACTGGGCGTTTATTCCGGTCAACCTGATCCTGGAAGGCGTTAGCCTGCTGTCCAAACCTGTTTCACTGGGTCTGCGACTGTTCGGCAACATGTATGCGGGTGAGCTGATTTTCATTCTGATCGCGGGTCTTCTGCCGTGGTGGTCACAGTGGATTCTGAATGTGCCTTGGGCCATTTTCCACATCCTGATCATTACGCTGCAAGCCTTTATCTTCATGGTTCTGACGATCGTCTATCTGTCGATGGCGTCTGAAGAGCACTGATTTTTTACCAACACTACTACGTTTTAATTGAAACAAACTGGAGACTGTCATGGAAAACCTGAATATGGATCTGCTGTACATGGCTGCCGCTGTGATGATGGGTCTGGCGGCTATCGGTGCTGCGATCGGTATCGGCATCCTCGGGGGCAAATTCCTGGAAGGCGCAGCGCGTCAACCTGATCTGATTCCTCTGCTGCGTACTCAGTTCTTTATCGTTATGGGTCTGGTGGATGCTATCCCAATGATCGCTGTAGGTCTGGGTCTGTACGTGATGTTTGCTGTCGCGTAGTAGTAGTTTTAAAACCCTAAGCCACAGATATTAAAGAGGTATTGTGCTGTGAACATGAACGCAACAATCCTCGGCCAGGCCATCGCGTTTATTCTCTTTGTCTGGTTCTGCATGAAGTATGTATGGCCGCCTTTAATGGCTGCCATCGAAAAACGTCAGAAAGAAATTGCTGACGGTCTGGCTTCTGCAGAACGCGCTAAGAAAGATTTGGACCTTGCACAGGCCAACGCGACAGACCAGCTGAAAAAAGCGAAAGCGGAAGCTCAGGTTATCATCGAACAGGCTAACAAACGCCGTTCGCAGATCCTGGACGAAGCCAAAGCTGAAGCAGAACAGGAACGTACTAAGATCGTGACACAAGCTCAGGCTGAAATTGAAGCTGAGCGTAAACGTGCTCGCGAAGAACTGCGTAAGCAGGTTGCGATTCTGGCTGTTGCTGGCGCCGAGAAGATCATCGAACGTTCCGTGGATGAAGCTGCTAACAGCGACATCGTGGACAAACTTGTCGCTGAACTGTAAGGAGGGAGGGGCTGATGTCTGAATTTGTTACGGTAGCTCGCCCCTACGCCAAAGCAGCTTTTGACTTTGCTGTCGAACACCAAAATGTCGATCGCTGGCAGGATATGCTGGCGTTTGCCGCTGAGGTGACGAAAAACGAACAAATGGCCGAGTTGCTTTCTGGTGCGTTAGCGCCTGAAACTCTCGCCGCGTCGTTTATCGCCGTGTGCGGAGAGCAACTGGATGCCAATGGTCAGAACCTGATTAAGGTAATGGCAGAAAATGGTCGTCTCCGTGTGCTCCCGGATGTTCTCGAGCAGTTTGAGCACTTACGTGCCCTTAGTGAAGCTACCGCTGAAGTCGAAGTGACTTCTGCGACTGAACTGAGTGATGAACAGCTTGCGAAAATTACCGCCGCGATGGAAAAACGTCTGTCACGCAAAGTTAAGCTGAATTGCAAAATCGATAAGTCTGTAATGGCAGGCGTAATCATCCGTTCGGGTGATATGGTCATTGATGGCAGCGTACGCGGCCGTCTTGAACGCCTTGCAGACGTCTTGCAGTCTTAAGGGGACTGGAGCATGCAACTGAATTCCACCGAAATCAGCGAACTGATCAAGCAGCGCATTGCTCAGTTCAGTGTTGTGAGCGAAGCTCACAACGAAGGTACTATTGTTTCTGTAAGTGACGGTGTTATCCGCATCCACGGCCTGGCCGATTGTATGCAGGGTGAGATGATTTCCCTGCCGGGTAACCGTTACGCTATCGCACTGAACCTGGAGCGCGACTCCGTAGGTGCAGTTGTGATGGGTCCATACGCTGACCTCGCCGAAGGCATGAAGGTTAAGTGTACTGGCCGTATTCTGGAAGTGCCGGTTGGCCGTGGCCTGCTGGGTCGCGTTGTTAACACCCTGGGTGCACCAATCGACGGTAAAGGTCCGGTTGAGCACGATGGCTTCTCCCCAATCGAAGTTATCGCACCAGGCGTTATCGACCGTCAGTCCGTTGATCAGCCAGTGCAGACTGGTTATAAGTCCGTTGATGCCATGATTCCAATCGGTCGTGGCCAGCGTGAACTGATCATCGGTGACCGTCAGACCGGTAAAACCGCGATGGCTATCGACGCCATCATCAACCAGCGTGACTCCGGCATCAAATGTGTGTACGTGGCTATCGGCCAGAAAGCGTCCACCATTTCTAACGTGGTTCGTAAACTGGAAGAGCACGGCGCGCTGTCTAACACCATCGTTGTTGTGGCGACCGCTTCTGAATCTGCTGCACTGCAATACCTGGCACCATACGCCGGTTGCGCAATGGGCGAATACTTCCGTGACCGCGGTGAAGATGCGCTGATCGTATACGATGACCTGTCTAAACAGGCCGTTGCATATCGTCAGGTTTCCCTGCTGCTCCGTCGTCCACCTGGACGTGAAGCGTTCCCTGGCGACGTATTCTACCTCCACTCTCGTCTGCTGGAGCGTGCTTCCCGCGTTAACGCGGAATATGTCGAGAACTTCACCAAAGGTGAAGTGAAGGGTAAAACCGGCTCTCTGACCGCGCTGCCAATCATTGAAACCCAGGCGGGTGACGTTTCTGCGTTCGTTCCGACCAACGTAATCTCCATTACCGATGGTCAGATCTTCCTGGAAACCAACCTGTTTAACTCCGGTATTCGTCCGGCAGTTAACCCGGGTATCTCCGTATCCCGTGTGGGTGGTGCTGCTCAGACCAAGATCATCAAGAAACTGTCCGGTGGTATTCGTACCGCGCTGGCACAGTATCGTGAACTGGCTGCGTTCTCTCAGTTCGCATCCGATCTGGACGAAGCAACCCGTAAACAGCTGAGCCACGGTCAGAAAGTGACCGAGCTGCTGAAGCAAAAACAGTACGCACCAATGTCTGTTGCTCAGCAGGGCCTGGTTCTGTTCGCGGCTGAACGCGGTTACCTCGAAGATGTGGAACTGGCGAAAATCGGTAGCTTCGAAGCCGCTCTGCTGGCTTACGTCGACCGTGATCACGCTCCGCTGATGCAAGAGATCAACCAGACCGGTGGCTATAACGACGAAATCGAAGGCAAGCTGAAAGCTATCCTCGATTCCTTCAAAGCAACCCAATCCTGGTAATCGTCCGGCGGCTTGTCTCAGGACAAGCCGCCTGGCATTGAGGAGAAGCTCATGGCCGGCGCAAAAGAGATACGTAGTAAGATCGCAAGCGTCCAGAACACGCAAAAGATCACTAAAGCGATGGAGATGGTCGCCGCTTCCAAAATGCGTAAATCGCAGGATCGCATGGCGGCCAGCCGTCCTTATGCAGAAACCATGCGCAAAGTGATTGGTCACCTTGCAAACGGTAATCTGGAATATAAGCACCCTTACCTGGAAGAACGCGACGTTAAGCGCGTGGGCTACCTGGTGGTGTCGACCGACCGTGGTCTGTGTGGCGGCTTGAACATTAACCTGTTCAAAAAACTGCTGGCGGATATGAAAGCATGGTCTGAAAAAGGCGTTCAGTGCGATATCGCAATGATCGGCTCTAAAGGCGTCTCTTTCTTTAACTCCGTTGGTGGCAACATTGTCGCTCAGGTGACGGGTATGGGTGATAACCCTTCCCTGTCCGAGCTGATCGGCCCGGTTAAAGTGATGTTGCAGGCTTACGATGAAGGCCGTCTGGACAGACTGTACGTTGTCAGCAACAAATTTATTAACACCATGTCTCAGGTTCCAACGCTCACTCAGATGCTGCCTTTACCGGCATCAGAAGATGACGAGCTGAAGCAAAAATCCTGGGATTACCTGTATGAACCCGATCCGAAACCGCTGTTGGATACCCTGCTGCGTCGTTACGTTGAATCTCAGGTTTATCAGGGCGTTGTAGAAAACCTGGCCAGCGAGCAGGCCGCACGAATGGTGGCGATGAAAGCCGCGACCGATAATGGCGGCAGCCTGATTAAAGAGCTGCAGTTGGTTTACAACAAAGCTCGTCAGGCCAGCATTACTCAGGAACTCACCGAGATCGTCTCGGGGGCCGCCGCGGTTTAACCAGGTTTACGAATTACGTAGAGGATTCAAGATGGCTACTGGAAAGATTGTCCAGGTAATCGGCGCCGTGGTGGACGTCGAGTTCCCTCAGGACGCCGTACCACGCGTGTACGACGCGCTTGAGGTACAGAATGGTAACGAGAGCCTGGTGCTGGAAGTTCAGCAGCAGCTCGGCGGCGGTATCGTGCGTACCATCGCGATGGGTTCTTCCGACGGTCTGCGTCGTGGTCTGGAAGTTAAAGACCTTGAGCACCCGATCGAAGTCCCGGTAGGTAAAGCAACACTGGGTCGTATCATGAACGTATTGGGTCAACCAATCGACATGAAAGGCGACATCGGTGAAGAAGAGCGTTGGGCTATCCACCGCGCAGCACCTTCCTACGAAGAGCTGTCCAGCTCTCAGGAACTGCTGGAAACCGGCATCAAAGTTATCGACCTGATGTGTCCGTTTGCGAAGGGCGGTAAAGTTGGTCTGTTCGGTGGTGCGGGTGTAGGTAAAACCGTAAACATGATGGAGCTGATCCGTAACATCGCGATCGAGCACTCCGGTTACTCCGTATTTGCGGGCGTAGGTGAACGTACTCGTGAGGGTAACGACTTCTACCACGAAATGACCGACTCCAACGTTCTGGACAAAGTATCCCTGGTTTACGGCCAGATGAACGAGCCACCAGGAAACCGTCTGCGCGTTGCGCTGACTGGCCTGACTATGGCTGAGAAGTTCCGTGACGAAGGCCGTGACGTTCTGCTGTTCGTTGATAACATCTATCGTTACACCCTGGCCGGTACTGAAGTATCTGCACTGCTGGGTCGTATGCCTTCAGCGGTAGGTTATCAGCCGACGCTGGCGGAAGAGATGGGTGTTCTTCAGGAACGTATCACCTCTACCAAAACCGGTTCTATCACCTCCGTTCAGGCGGTATACGTACCTGCGGATGACTTGACTGACCCATCCCCAGCCACCACCTTTGCGCACCTTGACGCAACCGTGGTACTGAGCCGTCAGATCGCGTCTCTGGGTATTTACCCGGCCGTTGACCCGCTGGACTCCACCAGCCGTCAGCTGGATCCACTGGTTGTGGGTCAGGAACACTACGACACCGCGCGTGGCGTACAGTCCCTGCTGCAGCGTTACCAGGAACTGAAAGACATCATCGCCATCCTGGGTATGGATGAGCTGTCTGAAGAAGACAAACTGGTGGTAGCACGTGCGCGTAAGATCCAGCGCTTCCTGTCCCAGCCGTTCTTCGTTGCGGAAGTATTCACCGGTTCTCCGGGTAAATACGTTTCCCTGAAAGACACCATCCGTGGCTTTAAAGGCATCATGGAAGGCGAATACGATCACCTGCCGGAGCAGGCGTTCTACATGGTTGGTTCCATCGACGAAGCCGTGGAAAAAGCCAAAAAACTTTAACGCCTTAATCGGAGGGTGATATGGCAATGACTTACCACCTGGACGTCGTCAGCGCAGAGCAACAAATGTTCTCTGGTCTGGTCGAGAAAATCCAGGTAACGGGTAGTGAAGGTGAACTGGGTATTTTCCCGGGTCACGCACCGCTGCTCACCGCCATTAAGCCTGGTATGATCCGCATCGTTAAACAGTTCGGTCATGAAGAGTTTATCTATCTGTCCGGCGGCATTCTTGAAGTGCAGCCTGGCAGCGTGACCGTTCTGGCCGATACCGCTATTCGTGGCCAGGATCTCGACGAAGCACGAGCCCTGGAATCGAAGCGTAAGGCTGAAGAGCACATTAGCAGCTCTCATGGTGACGTGGATTACGCTCAGGCGTCTGCGGAGCTGGCCAAAGCGATCGCGAAACTGCGCGTTATCGAGTTGACCAAAAAAGCGATGTAACACCGGCTTGAAAAGCACAAAGCCAGTCTGGTTTCCAGGCTGGCTTTTTTTATGGTTTCGTATCACACCGATCTTTATTCATGATCCAAAAGAATAGCTAAGCTATTGTGTGTGCTAGCGACTTATCGCGAGAAGGCTATTTTCCAGAGAAAAAGGGGTTTACTCTGCCCCTAAAAATCGCCTCAAATAGCCATTATTGGCTGATGTTGAACGTTTTACCGCCATTCCATTTTATGACGCAAAATATGTAGAATTTTCAACGTCAACGGGTTTAACTTCTTACTCAAATTACAGTCAGGACGCGTATGTTGAACAATACAATGAGCGTGGTCATCCTTGCCGCCGGTAAAGGTACCCGCATGTATTCCGATCTTCCAAAGGTACTGCACACGCTGGCAGGAAAGCCGATGGTGCAGCATGTCATTGATGCCGCTAATGAACTGGGTGCTCGTCAGGTCCATCTGGTCTATGGTCACGGCGGCGATCTGCTTAAAAAGACGCTGAACGATGACAAACTCAACTGGGTGCTTCAGGCAGAACAGTTGGGGACCGGACACGCCATGCAGCAGGCCGCCCCGTTCTTTGCGGATGACGAAGATATTCTGATGCTTTACGGCGACGTCCCGCTGATCTCTGTCGACACCCTTGCCCGCCTGCGTGAAGCTAAACCGCAGGGTGGTATCGGGTTGTTAACCGTCGTGCTTGACGATCCGACCGGCTATGGCCGCATTACCCGCGAAAACGGTAACGTAACGGGTATCGTTGAGCATAAAGATGCCAGCGACGCACAGCGTCAGATTCAGGAGATCAACACCGGTATCCTGATTGCCAATGGCGCGGACCTGAAGCGCTGGCTGTCGAAGCTCAACAACAATAATGCGCAGGGTGAGTACTACATCACCGACATCATCGCTATGGCCTATCAGGAAGGGCGTGAGATTGCGGCGGTTCATCCGGCACGGATTAGCGAAACCGAAGGGGTGAATAACCGCCTTCAGCTTTCCCGCCTGGAACGCGTTTATCAGTCCGAACAGGCTGAAAAACTGCTCCTGGCAGGCGTTATGCTGCGCGACCCGGCGCGTTTCGATCTGCGCGGGACCTTATCTCACGGGCGCGACGTTGAAATCGATACTAACGTTATCCTTGAAGGCAACGTCACGCTTGGCCACCGCGTCAAAATTGGTGCCGGTTGTGTTATCAAAAACAGCGTCATCGGTGACGACTGCGACATTAGCCCGTACAGCGTGGTTGAAGATGCACATCTGGACGCGGCATGCACCATTGGGCCGTTCGCACGCCTGCGCCCTGGCGCTGAATTGCTCGAAGGCGCCCATGTTGGCAACTTCGTTGAGATGAAAAAAGCGCGTCTGGGCAAAGGTTCCAAAGCCGGCCATTTAACCTACCTGGGCGATGCAGAGATTGGCGATAACGTGAACATTGGTGCAGGAACAATCACCTGCAACTATGACGGTGCCAACAAGTTTAAAACCATCATCGGTGATGATGTGTTTGTCGGTTCTGATACACAACTGGTGGCACCGGTGACGGTCGGGAACGGGGTAACCATTGCCGCCGGGACGACCGTGACGCGCGATGTTGCCGACAATGAGCTGGTGCTGAGCCGCGTGCCGCAGGTTCACAAGCAGGGCTGGAAACGCCCGGTGAAGAAAAAGTAACGACCTGCACCCTGCTCTCTCCCGCGAGGAGAGCGCTCGTTCGGTGCGGTGTTTTTCGCCCTCGCCCCTCTGGGGAGAGGGATGGGGTGAGGGGATAACATAATCCTCCCCCCAAAGGCAGTACTTATAACAATAACCCCACTCTCTACAAGGCTCGGGGTGCCCGGAAAGGGCAAATACAGGTCAGCGACAACGCATGGCATAACGCCATAATCAGGAAATTAAACTATGTGTGGAATTGTTGGCGCAGTTGCGCAGCGTGATATTGCTGAAATCCTTCTCGAAGGTTTACGTCGTCTGGAATACCGTGGTTACGACTCTGCCGGTCTGGCAGTTGTGGATGCAGAAGGGCATATGACCCGTCTGCGTCGTCTCGGTAAAGTGCAGATGCTGGCCCAGGCTGCGGAAGATCATCCGCTGCACGGTGGCACGGGTATTGCGCACACCCGCTGGGCGACCCACGGCGAACCGTCTGAAGGCAATGCGCACCCGCATGTGTCCGAACACATCGTGGTCGTGCATAACGGCATTATCGAAAACCACGAACCGCTGCGCGAAGAACTTAAAGCGCGCGGCTATACCTTCGTCTCTGAAACCGACACCGAAGTTATTGCTCACCTGGTTCACTGGGAGCTGGAGCAGGGCGGTACACTGCGTGAAGCGGTGCTGCGCGCGATCCCTCAGCTGCGCGGTGCATACGGTACGGTAATCATGGATTCACGCGATCCGTCCACGCTGCTGGCCGCACGTTCCGGTAGCCCAATGGTTATCGGTCTGGGCATGGGCGAGAACTTTATCGCCTCTGACCAGCTGGCACTTCTGCCGGTTACCCGTCGCTTTATCTTCCTGGAAGAGGGTGATATCGCGGAAGTGACGCGTCGCAGCGTGACGGTATTCGATACCAAAGGCGAGCAGGTGAAACGCCCGGAGATCGAATCCAATCTGCAGTACGACGCAGGCGACAAAGGCGCTTACCGTCACTACATGCAGAAAGAAATTTACGAGCAGCCGAACGCCATCAAAAACACCCTGACCGGGCGCATCAGCCACGGCGAGGTGGATCTGAGCGAACTGGGTGCCAACGCCAATGAGCTGCTCGGTAAGGTTGAGCATATTCAGATCGTGGCCTGCGGTACCTCCTACAACTCCGGTATGGTCTCCCGCTACTGGTTTGAATCCCTGGCCGGTGTTCCGTGTGACGTGGAAATCGCTTCAGAATTCCGCTACCGCAAATCCGCGGTGCGTCGTAATAGCCTGATGATCACCCTTTCCCAGTCTGGCGAAACGGCGGACACCCTGGCGGCGCTGCGTCTCTCTAAAGAGCTGGGCTATCTGGGCTCTCTGGCCATCTGTAACGTGCCGGGTTCTTCGCTGGTTCGTGAATCCGATCTGGCGCTGATGACCAACGCAGGCACGGAAATCGGTGTGGCCTCCACCAAAGCGTTTACCACTCAACTGACCGTTCTGCTGATGCTGGTGGCGAAACTGGCGCGTCTGAAAGGACAGGATGCGGCTGTTGAGCATGACATCGTTCATGGCCTGCAGGCGCTGCCAAGCCGTATTGAGCAGATGCTGTCTCAGGACAAACGCATTGAAGCGCTGGCGGAAGATTTCTCTGACAAACATCACGCCCTGTTCCTCGGCCGTGGCGATCAGTATCCAATTGCGCTGGAAGGCGCGTTGAAGCTGAAAGAGATCTCCTACATCCACGCGGAAGCTTACGCAGCAGGCGAGCTGAAACACGGCCCGCTGGCGCTGATTGACGCAGACATGCCGGTCATCGTTGTGGCACCTAACAACGAACTGCTGGAAAAACTGAAGTCCAATATCGAAGAAGTCCGCGCCCGCGGTGGTGTACTGTACGTCTTCGCCGATAAAGACGCCGGCTTTGCGAGCAGCGACAATATGCACATCATCGATATGCCGCATGTGGAAGAGGTGATTGCCCCTATCTTCTACACCGTTCCGCTGCAGTTGCTGGCCTATCACGTCGCGCTGATCAAAGGCACTGACGTTGACCAGCCACGTAACCTGGCGAAATCGGTCACCGTAGAATAATCCCCTCAGGCTCCACCTTCGGGTGGAGCTTTTTTACCCTTCCTGGTTTGTTTTTAATCAACCCATCCGCATTTTTATTTATGACAATCTGTCATCTTCAGCTACTTTTTTCAGTGTCACATAAAGAAAATATTTCTGAAAACTTGCTGTCATGTAAGTGGTTAACTAGATGATAATTAAATGAATTTTTACTGATATTTAAGCTAAATTTTCATTGTCATAAAACTGTCATAATTCGTACATTTATCTGTCACCTGTTTGTCCTATTTTGCTCATCGTAGCCACTAAACAACGATTTACGAAAATCTTGCAGGAGACATTATGAAAGTTATGCGTACCACTGTCGCAACTGTTGTCGCCGCGACCTTATCTCTGAGCGCGTTCTCTGTATTTGCAGAAGCAAGCCTGACTGGCGCTGGTGCAACCTTCCCTGCGCCGGTGTATGCCAAATGGGCGGATACCTACCAGAAAGAAACCGGTAACAAGGTTAACTATCAGGGTATCGGCTCCTCCGGTGGCGTAAAACAAATTACCGCGAATACCGTTGATTTCGGCGCATCAGACGCTCCACTGTCTGATGACAAACTGGCGCAGGAAGGCCTGTTCCAGTTCCCGACCGTTATCGGTGGTGTTGTGCTGGCCGTTAACATTCCAGGCCTGAAATCAGGCGAGCTGGTCCTGGACGGCAAAACCCTGGGTGACATCTACCTCGGTAAAATCAAAAAATGGGATGACGAAGCCATCACCAAACTGAACCCGGGTGTCAAACTGCCTTCGCAGAACATCGCAGTGGTTCGTCGTGCAGATGGTTCCGGTACCTCTTTCGTTTTCACCAGCTACCTGGCGAAAGTGAACGAAGAGTGGAAATCTAAAGTCGGTTCCGGCTCTACCGTTAACTGGCCAACCGGTCTGGGTGGTAAAGGTAACGACGGTATCGCCGCGTTCGTACAGCGTCTGCCTGGTTCTATCGGCTATGTAGAGTATGCGTACGCTAAGCAGAACAACCTGTCCTACACCAAACTGGTTTCTGCCGATGGCAAGCCAGTCAGCCCGACTGAAGAGAACTTTGCTAACGCTGCAAAAGGCGCTGACTGGAGCAAATCCTTCGCTCAGGATCTGACTAACCAGAAAGGCGATGGTGCGTGGCCAATCACCTCTACCACCTTCATTCTGGTTCACAAAGAGCAGAAGAAACCTGAGCAGGGCGCTGAAGTGTTGAAGTTCTTCGACTGGGCGTACAAAAACGGCGGCAAACAGGCTAACGCGCTGGATTACGCCACCCTGCCGGACAACGTGGTTGAGCAGATTCGCGCTGCATGGAAAACCAACGTGAAAGACAGCAGCGGTAAAGCATTGTATTAATTTAGTATTCTGACGAAAATGGCGGGTGGCGCTCGCGCTACCCGCCGATTTCGTAAACGCGTTTAACAGAAGAGTGATTTATGGCTGCAACAAAGCCTGCATTTAACCCTCCGGGTAAAAAAGGTGACATGATTTTCAGCGCGCTGGTCAAACTGGCTGCGCTGATTGTGCTATTGCTGCTGGGCGGCATTATCGTGTCCCTGATTTTCTCCTCCTGGCCGAGCATCCAGAAATTCGGTTTCTCCTTCCTGTGGACCAAAGAGTGGGATGCGCCGAACGATATCTACGGTGCGCTGGTGCCGATTTACGGCACGCTGGTGACGTCGTTTATCGCCCTGCTGATTGCGGTGCCGGTGAGCTTTGGTATTGCCCTGTTCCTGACGGAACTGGCGCCGGGCTGGCTGCGTCGTCCACTGGGTATCGCCATTGAACTGCTGGCCGCTATTCCAAGTATCGTGTACGGCATGTGGGGCCTGTTTATCTTTGCTCCCCTGTTCGCAACGTACTTCCAGGAACCGGTGGGTAATGTTCTCTCCGCCATTCCGTTTGTCGGCACCCTGTTCTCTGGCCCGGCTTTCGGTATCGGTATTCTGGCTGCGGGGGTGATCCTCGCCATTATGATTATTCCGTACATTGCGGCGGTAATGCGCGATGTCTTCGAACAAACCCCGGTGATGATGAAAGAGTCGGCCTACGGCATCGGCTGCACCACCTGGGAAGTTATCTGGCGCATCGTCCTTCCGTTCACCAAAAATGGGGTGATTGGCGGCGTCATGCTGGGTTTAGGCCGTGCTTTGGGTGAAACCATGGCGGTGACCTTTATTATCGGTAACACCTACCAGCTCGACAGCGCCTCCCTCTACATGCCGGGTAACAGTATTACTTCCGCACTGGCGAATGAATTTGCCGAAGCGGAATCCGGGCTGCACGTCGCGGCGCTGATGGAACTGGGCCTGATCCTGTTTGTGATTACCTTCATTGTGCTGGCGATCTCCAAGCTGATGATCCTGCGTCTCGCAAAAAATGAGGGGGCACGCTAATGGCAACTCTCGAAATGCAAAGCACCACTGCGCTGGCGGAATCCCGTCGCAAAATGCAGGCGAAGCGTCGTTTCAAAAACCGCGTTGCGTTGACGCTCTCAATGGCAACGATGGCGTTCGGTCTGTTCTGGCTGGTCTGGATCCTGTTCTCGACCGTTGTGCGCGGCATCGACGGGATGTCGCTTTCACTGTTCACCGAGATGACGCCGCCGCCAAATACGGCGGGCGGCGGCCTGGCGAATGCCCTGGCGGGAAGCGGTTTGCTGATCCTCTGGGCGACGGTAGTTGGTACACCGCTTGGCATTATGGCGGGGATTTATCTGGCGGAGTACGGGCGTAAATCCTGGCTGGCAGAGGTGATTCGTTTCATTAACGACATCCTGCTGTCTGCGCCGTCTATCGTGGTCGGTCTGTTTGTTTACACCATTGTGGTGGCGCAGATGGAACACTTCTCCGGCTGGGCCGGCGTGATTGCGCTGGCGCTGCTGCAGGTACCTATCGTCATTCGTACCACCGAGAACATGCTGAAACTGGTGCCGGATAGCCTGCGTGAAGCGGCTTACGCGCTGGGCACGCCGAAGTGGAAAATGATCTCTGCGATTACGCTGAAAGCCTCCGTCTCCGGGATCATGACCGGTATCCTGCTGGCCATTGCCCGTATTGCAGGCGAAACGGCGCCGCTGCTGTTTACTGCCCTCTCCAACCAGTTCTGGAGTACGGACATGATGCAGCCGATCGCCAACCTGCCGGTGACGATTTTTAAATTTGCGATGAGCCCATTCGCGGAATGGCAGCAGCTGGCCTGGGCCGGGGTGCTGATCATTACCCTTTGCGTACTGTTGCTGAACATTCTGGCGCGCGTCATTTTCGCGAAGCAGAAACACGGTTAAATTTTTACGGCGCGGCAGATCGCGGCGCCGAATGAGGAAATGAGTCAATGAGTATGGTTGATACTGCCCCGGGTAAGATTCAGGTTCGTGATTTGAACTTCTACTACGGCAAATTCCATGCCCTGAAGAACATCAACCTGGATATCGCCAGGAACCAGGTCACGGCATTTATCGGTCCGTCTGGCTGTGGTAAATCCACGCTGCTGCGTACCTTTAACAAAATGTATTCGCTCTATCCGGAGCAGCGTGCCGAAGGTGAAATCATCCTGGACGGCGATAACATTCTGACCAACAGCCAGGATATCGCCCTGCTGCGTGCGAAAGTCGGGATGGTGTTCCAGAAACCGACGCCGTTCCCGATGTCCATCTATGACAACATCGCCTTTGGCGTACGTCTGTTTGAAAAGCTCTCCCGTACGGATATGGATGAGCGCGTTCAGTGGGCTTTGACCAAGGCCGCATTATGGAACGAAACCAAAGATAAGTTGCACCAGAGCGGTTACTCTCTCTCCGGTGGTCAGCAGCAGCGTCTGTGCATTGCGCGTGGTATCGCCATTCGCCCGGAAGTGTTGTTGCTGGATGAGCCGTGTTCAGCTCTGGACCCGATCTCAACCGGCCGTATTGAAGAGTTGATCACCGAGCTGAAGCAGGATTACACCGTGGTTATCGTGACCCACAACATGCAGCAGGCTGCGCGTTGTTCCGATTACACGGCGTTTATGTACCTGGGCGAGTTGATTGAGTTCAGTAATACGGACGATCTGTTCACCAAGCCCGCTAAAAAGCAAACAGAAGACTATATCACCGGTCGTTACGGTTGATTCAGGAGCGCGCTATGGACAATCTCAATCTTAACAAACACATTTCAGGCCAGTTCAACGCAGAGCTGGAAAGTATTCGCACTCAGGTGATGACCATGGGTGGCATGGTTGAGCAGCAGCTTTCCGATGCCATTACCGCGATGCACAACCAGGACAGCGAGCTGGCAAAGCGCGTTATCGAAGGTGATAAAAACGTCAATATGATGGAAGTCGCCATTGATGAAGCCTGCGTGCGTATTATCGCCAAGCGTCAGCCAACGGCGAGCGACCTGCGTCTGGTTATGGCGATCATCAAAACCATCGCCGAGCTGGAGCGTATTGGTGACGTTGCAGATAAAATCTGCCGCACCGCGCTGGAGAAATTCTCTCAGCAGCACCAGCCACTGCTGGTGAGCCTCGAGTCGCTGGGTCGTCATACCGTGCAGATGCTGCATGACGTACTGGATGCCTTTGCGCGTATGGATCTGGACGAAGCG
This sequence comes from Enterobacter cloacae complex sp. FDA-CDC-AR_0132, assembly GCF_003010695.1. Lineage (NCBI taxonomy): Bacteria > Pseudomonadati > Pseudomonadota > Gammaproteobacteria > Enterobacterales > Enterobacteriaceae > Enterobacter > Enterobacter cloacae complex sp. FDA-CDC-AR_0132. The sequence continues at coordinate 1,639,101 of NZ_CP027618.1, forward strand.
GTACGTATCTACCGTGAAGACAAAAAGGTCGACCAGGAGTATGAAGGCATCGTGCGTCAGCTGATGACCTACATGATGGAAGACTCCCGTACGATCCCAAGCGTCCTGACCGCGCTGTTCTGCGCGCGCTCAATCGAGCGTATCGGTGACCGTTGCCAGAACATTTGCGAATACATCTTCTACTTCGTGAAAGGACAGGATTTCCGTCACGTTGGCGGCGATGAGCTGGACAAGCTGCTGGCGGGTAAAGATCCGAAAGAGTGATGCGCTAACATGCCCGGTGCTGCTGAGCTTACCGGGCCTGCGAGCCTTATAGGCCGGATAAGCGTCAGCGCTATCCGGCTTTTTTTAGCGAGTAATATTCCACCCGCGAGCCTTCCACAATTCTGGCAGCTGCGCCAGATCGGTGAAGGTCGTCACTTTTGGATGATCGATCGGTTTGTTGTGCGGATCGGCGCAGAAGTAAAACACCTCCATACCCGCATCAATCCCCGACTGCGCTCCCGCAGAAGAGTCATCCACCAGAATGCAGTTCGCCACGTTAACGTTCATCGCTTTTGCTGCATGGAACATCAACGCCGGGTCTGGCTTCCAGCGCTGGATATCGTAGCCGCTGAACAGTTTTTCCGGGAAGTGGTGCAACATTTCAAGCTTACCCAGCGAGTGCTGCATTTTGCTGACCGGACCGTTCGAGACCACGCAGATGGGCACCGTCATCGCATCCAGAAGCGCATTCGCCCCGGCAATGACCTCCAGTTCGGAGTCGAAGAGGCGTGCGACCTCGGCGCGGTAGACCGGCTCCAGATCTGCTTTCGCCAGATCCACACCGTGCTCTTCGTTAATGATGTCGATGATCTCGTAGAGCTTCACACCTTTAAAGCGTTTAAACACCTCTTCGAGATCCAGCGTAATGCCAAATTCCCTGAACATGGTCACATACGCGCGGGAACAAATGACCTCACTGTCGACCAGCGTACCGTCGCAGTCGAAAAATACCGCTTCAATTCCGGACATGCCTTTCCCTTTTTACAAGTTTAACGTTTACGTACGGCAGTTTAATGAGACGCAATCGTTGCCGTATAAGCAAAATCAATGAAAAAAGTATCTTGTAACCGCCACTATTGTCGCATTTTGGTATAGGATAGCGACGAATTTTCCCTCCTTGTTCGGAAATTGATGATGAGTCAACAACACACTACCCAGACATCTGGTCAGGGTCTGCTTGAGCGCGTGTTTAAACTGCGTGAGCACGGCACAACGGCACGCACCGAAGTGATCGCCGGTTTCACCACCTTCCTGACGATGGTCTATATCGTTTTTGTTAACCCACAAATTCTTGGCGTTGCTGGCATGGACACCAGCGCCGTCTTCGTGACCACCTGTCTGATCGCTGCGCTGGGCAGTATCCTGATGGGCGTGTTCGCTAACCTGCCCGTGGCGCTGGCCCCGGCAATGGGCCTGAACGCTTTCTTCGCGTTCGTGGTCGTCCAGGCGATGGGTCTGCCATGGCAGGTCGGCATGGGCGCTATCTTCTGGGGCGCGGTTGGCCTGCTGTTGTTGACCATTTTCCGCGTACGTTACTGGATGATAGCCAATATTCCGGTGAGCCTGCGCGTGGGGATTACCAGCGGTATTGGTCTGTTTATCGGCATGATGGGTCTGAAAAACGCAGGCGTTATCGTGGCTAACCCGGACACGCTGGTGAGCATCGGTCACCTGACCTCGCACAACGTGCTGCTGGGCGTGCTGGGCTTCTTTATCATCGCTATCCTGGCCTCGCGCAATATTCATGCGGCCGTGCTGGTTTCCATCGTGGTCACCACGCTGCTGGGCTGGATGCTGGGCGATGTGCAGTACAAAGGGATTGTCTCCGCGCCACCGAGCGTATCTACCGTCATTGGGCACGTCGATCTGGCAGGCTCCCTGAACCTGGGTCTGGCGGGCGTGATTTTCTCCTTCATGCTGGTTAACCTGTTTGACTCCTCCGGTACGCTGATTGGCGTGACCGACAAAGCCGGCCTGGCGGATGAGAATGGGAAATTCCCGCGCATGAAGCAGGCGCTGTTTGTTGACAGTGTCTCCTCTGTCACCGGTGCGTTTATCGGTACATCGTCTGTTACCGCTTACATTGAATCCTCTTCAGGTGTCTCTGTGGGTGGCCGTACCGGTCTGACGGCGGTTGTGGTGGGTATCCTGTTCCTGCTGGTGATCTTCCTGTCGCCGCTGGCGGGCATGGTGCCTCCGTATGCAGCAGCCGGCGCGCTGATCTACGTGGGGGTGTTAATGACCTCCAGCCTGTCGCGCGTGAAGTGGGATGATTTAACCGAAGCGGTGCCTGCGTTTATTACCGCGGTGATGATGCCGTTTAGCTTCTCGATTACCGAAGGTATCGCGCTGGGCTTTATCTCCTACTGCGTCATGAAGATTGGTACCGGTCGCTTCCGCGACCTCAGCCCGTGCGTCATCATTGTGGCGCTGCTGTTTGTGCTGAAGATTGTTTTTATTGATGCCAAATAAACAGAAAGCCCTTTTCGTCGAAAAGGGCTTTTGTGTTTGCGCCCTCTCCCTGTGGGAGAGGGCCAGAGTGAGGGGGTCAGGCTACGTTTAAGCTTTCACTCGCTTAATATAATCACCAAACGCGGTCAGTTGGCCAGAAAGATGGTCACGCGTACTTTGATCCACCACTTCACCCGTCTGCGGGTCGACCTTGTTCTGAATCACGCCCCCCATAAATTCCGGTTTGTTCATTACCATCGCATCCAGGAAGACCAGGATCTGACGCAGATGGTACTGGCAGCGTGCCCCGCCAATCGCGCCCATAGAGCTGGTCTGGATCAGCACCGGTTTACCCGACAGCGGCTGCTCCGGGAGACGGGATAACCAGTCAATGGCGTTCTTCAGGCCACCCGGGACGGAGTAGTTATATTCAGGCGTAACAATGACCACGCCGTCTGCCTGGCGGATCTGCTCTGCAAGCGCTTCTACGCTCTGTGGAAACCCTTCTTCCTGCTGCACATCCGCGTCGTAAAGCGGAATGTCGCCAATCGATGGCAGGGCGCTAATGTCCATACCTGCCGGTGCCAGCTGAGGCAGCGTGCGGGCAACCATCCCGTTAAATGAACCTTTGCGCAGGCTTCCCAGTAACGTAACAACTTTCAACGTATCAGACATGATTACTCCTGTTTCATCATGATGACCCTGAATGGATCAGCTAAGGGTATATGCTTTTTCTGCCGGTAAACTGGTTAATCTCATCAGGCGCGCGGCGGGTTCGTTGGCTCGCTCGGGCACATCCGGAAGGCTACTCCATCCGTGTTGACTGTCAAATTCCCAGATTTTCAATCGTTCGATGGCGGGGGTCACCGCGATGGACCAAATCAGTACGTCTTCGGCATCGCTGAGCGCCTCTACCAGCGTGGCTTTAGCGGAACGCAGACGTCCGGAGCCTGGAAGCAATTGCAGCAGGCTGGCGTCGTCTGATGCACAGCCACAGAGCTTTCGAATGCTCTGGCGTAAGGTAATGAGCTGAGCTCTGGCCTCGATGGGATCGTTCTGGTTACGCACCCACAGCTTTTCATTACTGGAAAGCGGGTAGTCATCGTGCGGGTTCGCGCCGTGGAAGCCGCGGGTTGCGTGCTGAAGCTCCATGTCCAGGCCGCAATCCCCTTCAGTGGTGAGCGCGACGCCAATGATATTGCCCGTGTAGGCAATGGAGAAACGCGGCAGCTCCGGGTCGGCAAAGACCGGGCGGCCTTCAGGTTGGGTGAGGATATCCGGCAGTTCACTGGTGCCGTACAGCATGAACATCAGCTCAGCGAGAAGCGCGCGGGATGCCAAAAACCGCGTCCGGCGATGCTCCGGCAGTTTACGTGCTTCCTGGTGACACGCGGATGAAATTCTGGCCGATACGAGATGTCCCTCTGTCAGTATCCCTCTTGCAAAGTGCGTTGCCATTTTTCGCTCCTTGATAATGGTCGTATTCGGTTAAACGGTTACATGATTATCGCTTAACTTGCCTTCTGTTTTAATCAGTAAATGGGAGTAAGAGAAGCCTGAGCACCCAACTTTACATTTTCTTAGGCAAAAATAAGCGCTGGAGCGGCATATAGCGCTTTGATTGTCTCACGGAGCCAGAGGATTTTCGGATTATGGCTGTTTCGTTTATGCCAGATCAGCGTGAAAGGAACGGTCAGTTTTTCAGCCTGGGCTTCATCAATGGGAATGGGCAGGACGATCAGCTTACGCTGGTGGAGTTGATTATAGTGATGGCAGTAGTGTGGCGCCGTGGCGATGTAGTTATGGCCTGGCTGCGCCGCCATAAACATCGACTGTTCGAAACCGGGCAGGCTCATGGCGATATTACGCTCACGTCCCATCTCTCTGAGCACCTCATCAAGCGCCCAGGTGTCGCTGCGCTCCCAGAAGATGCTGATATGCGGATAGCGCAGGAAAGTCTCCAGGTTCCACTCTTCCTGAAGAGCCGGATGATCTTCGCGCAAATAGACGCAGGGGCGGTCGCTGAACAGAATTTCGTAGTCGATAAACCACGGCATCAGCTTCAACAGCTCGCGGGAGCGCGGATGCGTTTCACGGCCCGTGAAGCCAAGATCGACTTCTCCGCGCGTAATGGCATCCACCGAGTCGTAATCCCAGTGGCGCATCTTTACCCTGGCCTGTGGATAGCGCTGATTGACCTGCTCGAGCAGGGCATTAAAGCGGATCAGCATCAGAGGCGTTTCCGCGGCCAGCACGAACGTCAGCCCGCCCGGGGAGTCATGATGGAATTTATCGAGGATCTGATTGCCAATCTGCATCCAGTCGGCCAGATCCTGCTCCAGACTCATCGTCAGCGGTGTCGGCAGCAGGCCTAACGGTGTTTTCACAAACAGCGGATCGTCAAACCAGTCGCGCAGTTTCGCCAGCGATTTACTTACCGCGGACGGGGTCACGTTCATCCGTTTCGCGGCTTTGGTTACGCTGCGCTCCTGCAGCAAAAGCTGCAGACACAACAACAGGTTAAGATCGAGACTGCTGATTGGCTTCTTCATAATGGGCCGCGGGCTGGATGACCATAAGTAAGGTGATGCAGAGCATGCTACAACCAATCAGAATCCCGATCAGCATATTGAGCGCATTAAGGCCGATGACCGCCGCCAGCCATATCCACAGCGACGAACCACAGACCTGCGCAATACCCAGTACCGAGCTTGCCACACCCGCGCGCAGCGAGAACGGGCCAAGTGCCTGACTCATCGCCACGCCAAAGCCGACGGAGAAGCCGGCGCAAATCAGCGTAATCCCTACCAGCATCAGCGCATGTGTGCTGGTGGTCGCCAGAATCCCCCCCGCAGCGAGGAACAGCACCTGAGAGGTTAGCATGAGCGTGCGCTGACGGAAGATATTCAGTGCGAACGGCGTCGAGAACGAGACGGCCATACTGACCATCGCGGTGAGTGCCATCACGGTGGAATACTCACCGCGATCAAACCCCATGGTCTCCATCAGCAACACCGGGGAAACGTTTACATACGTCAAGATCACCGCCACGCTCAGTGTGGTAATGGCCAGGCGACTCAGGAAAAAGCGGTTTAGCAGCGTCTCGGCCGGATGAAGGGTTGCCGTATGGCCTGCGTTTTGCGAGCCTGGATGGGTCTCTTTCAGCACCGTGATCGAGAGGATAAAGACCAGCGCACCCATGGCCGCCATCGTCCAGAACAGGCTCTGCCACGGGAATTTCAGCATGATCAGATAGCCCACCACCGGCGCCATCACCGGAATGATGCAGGTAATACCGTTGAGCATGGAAAGCACTTTGGCACGGCGCTGGGCGCTTAAGGTATCGCGCAGGATGGCGAAGGCCACTACATAACAGCCACCGGCACCTATCCCCTGAATAAAGCGTCCTGTCAGGAACAGGGTACTGTCCTGGGCCAGGGAGCAGAGCATTGACGCCAGCGCGAAGATGATGGCACAGGTAATGGCCACGGGCTGACGACCCGCTTTGTCCGCGATTTTCCCGGCAAATACCATCGATGATGCCATCCCGGCGAGATAGGCCGAAAACGCAATATGCAGCTGCGCCTCGCTGGCACCCAGATCGCGGGCAATGTGCGGCAGCCCCACCAGATACATATCAATACCCGATGGATAGAGCAGAACCAGCGCAAAACTACAAAACAGAAAACGAGCCATAAACCCCCCATAGATGCAGGCAAGCAGAATAGGGGGATAAAAGGGATTAGGCGAGTTGCCATTTGGACAAAGGTGATTTCCCGGGAGGAAATCACCCTTCATCAGCGGTAATTACTTGCCGATACAGAAGCTCGAGAAAATCCGTCCCAGCAGATCGTCCGAGGTAAATTCGCCGGTTATCTCACTCAGATTTTGCTGCGCCAGACGCAGCTCTTCCGCCAGCAGTTCACCCGCCCATGCGCCAAGTAGCTGCGCTTTCCCCTGATCGAGGTGGCGTGCCGCGTCTTCCAGCGCCTGAAGGTGACGACGGCGCGCAAGGAAGCCGCCTTCCATACTGGTATCAAAGCCCATGCTCTGTTTGAGATGGTTGCGCAGGTCGTCAACGCCTTCACCGGTACGGGCCGACAGGCGAATAAGTGAGTGGCCATTCACTTCACTGATACCCAGCGTTTCGCCGGTCACATCCGCTTTGTTACGCACCACGGTGATCGGCAGTTTTGCCGGCAGGCGGGCAATAAAGTCGGGCCAGATGTTCGCCGGATCAACGGCATCGGTCGTGGTACCGTCCACCATAAACAGCACGCGGTCAGCCTGCTCAATCTCTTGCCAGGCACGTTCGATACCGATGCGCTCTACTTCGTCACTGGCGTCGCGAAGACCTGCCGTGTCGATGATGTGCAGCGGCATACCGTCGATATGAATATGCTCACGCAGCACGTCGCGGGTGGTACCGGCGATGTCGGTGACGATCGCCGCTTCACGGCCCGCCAGGGCGTTGAGCAGGCTCGATTTACCGGCGTTAGGGCGGCCCGCAATCACGACCTTCATCCCCTCGCGCAGCAGGCTACCCTGACGTGCTTCGGCACGCACCGCATCGAGATCGGCCATCACGCTATTCAGCTGAGCTTCAATTTTACCGTCAGAGAGGAAGTCGATCTCCTCATCCGGGAAATCGATAGCCGCTTCGACATAGATGCGCAGGTGAGTAAGTGCTTCCACAAGATGATTCACGCGCGCCGAGAATGCGCCCTGAAGCGAGTTCAGTGCGGAGCGGGCTGCCTGCTCGGAGCTGGCGTCGATCAGGTCAGCAATTGCTTCTGCCTGTGCGAGGTCGAGCTTGTCGTTCAGGAAGGCACGCTCGGAGAACTCACCTGGCTTTGCAATGCGCAGGCCCGGCAGCGTCAGAATGCGTTTTAACAGCAGGTCGAGGATGACCGGGCCACCGTGGCCCTGCAGCTCCAGCACGTCTTCTCCGGTAAAGGAGTTCGGGCCCGGGAACCACAGCGCAATGCCCTGGTCCAGCGGCGTGCCGTCAGTGTCTTTAAACGGCAGATAATCAGCGTAGCGCGGCTTTGGCAGTTTACCCAGCACCGCTTCGGCGACCTCGCGGGCCTTCAGGCCGGAGATACGCAGAATGCCTACACCACCGCGTCCCGGTGGGGTTGCCTGGGCGACGATAGTGTCGTTATGGCTCATGGTTGGTCTCGTTCAATACAAATAAAAAAGGCGGTCAATCGACCGCCCTTATTTTAGCGTTAACTTACCGAATCAGGACTTTTTCTTTTCGCGGCTATGCAGGCCACGTTTTTCCAGACCACGGTAAATCAGCTGCTGCTGGATAATGGTCACCAGGTTGCTGACGATATAGTACAGCACCAGACCTGACGGGAACCACAGGAAGAACACGGTGAAGATGACCGGCATAAAGGTCATGATCTTCTGCTGCATCGGGTCGGTCACGGTGGTCGGCGACATCTTCTGGATGAAGAACATCGTTACGCCCATCAGGATCGGCAGGATGTAGTATGGGTCCTGTGCAGACAGGTCATGGATCCACAGGGCGAACGGCGCGTGGCGCAGCTCAACGGAACCCATCAGCATGTAGTACAGCGCAAGGAAGATTGGCATCTGAATCAGCAGCGGGAAGCAACCACCCAGTGGGTTCACTTTCTCTGCTTTATACAGGGCCATCATCTCCTGGCTCTGACGCTGTTTGTCATCGCCCAGACGCTCACGCATTGCCTGAATCTTCGGCTGCAGCATACGCATCTTCGCCATGGAGGTGTACTGCGCTTTAGTCAGCGGGTACATGATGCCACGTACGATGAAGGTGATAACGATGATGGAGAAGCCCCAGTTACCCAGGAAGCTGTGGATGAACTTCAGCAGCTTAAACAGCGGCTGAGAGATGAACCACAACCAGCCGTAGTCCACGGTCAGATCCAGGTGCGGCGCAACGGCAGCCATTTTGTCCTGGATTTCTGGACCGACCCACAGGGTGCTTGCCAGCTTACCGGTTTGACCCGGCTGTACCAGAACCGGCTGAGATTTGTAGCCAATGGCTGCAAGACCGTTACCCAGGTTCGCGGTATAGAAGTTGTTAGTACCGTCGTTCGTTGGCACCCACGCAGTGGCGAAATACTGCTGCAGCATTGCCACCCAACCGCCTTTAGCGCTGACGTTCAGGTTTTCGTTATCGGCAATGGTGTCGAATTTGTATTTCTCGTACTTCGCATCAGGCGTGGAGTACGCCGCGCCACGGAAGGTATGCAGCGCAAAGTTGCTGCTTCCTGTGTCACGGTGAGACGGCAGATTGATGGACTGCTTCAGCTGACCAAAGGTCGACAGTTCCAGCGGTTTCGCACCGGTGTTCTGAACGCTGTAGCCCACGTTCACCGCATATTCACCGCGTTTCAGGGTGAAGGTTTTGGTGAAGGTGTTGCCCGCGGCGTCGGTGTAGGTCATCGGGATAGCGATTTCGTTCTGACCATCAGCCAGTACGAAGGTCTCTTTCTCGACGTTGTACAGTGGACGCGCACCGTTAGCCGGGTTATCCGGGCCATCACGACCGGTCAGGCCGCTCTGGGCCTGGTAGATAAACTCAGGCGTGGTTTCCAGTAACTGGAACGGTTCGTTAGACTTCAGCTCTTTTGGGTAGGTCAACAGCAGCGCCTGCTCAACATCACCACCACGGGTGTTGATAGTCAGCTCAAGCACATCGGTCTTAACCGTAATCTGTTTCCCCTGGCCACTGGCCGGTACGCCCTGGTCGGCGGCGCTACCCGCTGCGGTGGTCGTAGTCTGCGTGGTCTGCTGCTGGGGTTGAGGATTTTTATCCTGCTCCCATGCCTGCCAGATCATGAAAGACACGAACAACAAAGCGATGATAAGAAGATTGCGTTGCGAATCCATCGTTAGTGTTCTCTGGTATCAAAGGGTCCTGGCGGGACGGGATCGTCTCCACCTGGGTGTAAAGGGTGGCATTTTAATACGCGTTTCACCGTCAACCAACTGCCTTTTATCACTCCAAACCTGCGCAATGCCTCAATTCCGTAGCTTGAGCATGTTGGCGTGAAACGGCAGTGCGGCCCGAGTAGCGGACTAATCAGGCGTTGATAGACCCGAATGAGGGCTATCAGGACCCGCGAGCCAGGCGACAATGGCGGCGCCATAATTTTTCCAACGCTTCCGAGAGAGCACGGTTATCGAGGTCGGCAACCCCTTTTTTAGCCACCACCACGAAATCCATTGAAGGCAGTTCGTGCTGACGTAAACGGAAGCTTTCACGCGTCAGACGTTTAATCCGATTGCGTTCATGCGCACGCTTAACGTTTTTCTTGGCGACAGTAAGACCGATGCGGGGATGCCCCAGCGAATTCAGGCGGCCGAGGATGGTGATTTGCGGCGTGCCAGCCCGTTGTGGCTGCTGGAAGACGAAAGTGAAATGAGTGGGAGTTAACAAACGTAACTCCCTGGGAAATGCTAGCTTAACCACTCAGGGGTTAGCTTTATTACTTGGAAACGGTCAGACGAGCGCGGCCTTTAGCACGACGACGTGCCAGAACCTGACGACCATTTTTAGTAGCCATACGAGCACGGAAGCCGTGAGAACGGTTGCGCTTCAGTACAGACGGTTGAAAAGTGCGTTTCATGGCGATTTCTACCTAAACTTGAATAAATTCACTGACTTTTGCGTATACCCGAACGAGTTTCGAACGACTAACGCCTCAGCGTGGGTGATTAAAGAGGCCGGATTGTAATAATTGTACACTCCGGAGTCAATTCTCTTTCCTTATTTCCCGCGTATTTCCGCACGTTTTCGCGTGGAAAATGAGCAACGGACGACGCAGGAAGATGAGCATCACGCGCCGGGTCGAGGATTATACGGCCTCCCAAACAAAGCGCAAGGATCGTCCCGGATCTTCGTTAGATCATTTAAGCAAGAAATTGTCTGTGCTCATTAATTTTTCCAATATGCGGGCTAAATCGTAGGGTACTCGCCCCAGGATCGTTTACACTTACCCGGTTTCCGATCTTCCTGTGGATAAATCGGGAAGAATCTGTGAGAAACAGAAGATCTCTGGCTCAGTTTAGGCTATGATCCGCGGTCCCGATCGGGATCCAGCGATCCTGGCCGGGTATAACCGCAGATAGCGGTTCGCACATCACCCTTTTGCACAGGGTCATGTCGATGTGCGCCAACAATCATGAATATTCAATAGTTTTCTTTTATTGTTCGAGTGGAGTCCGCCGTGTCACTTTCGCTTTGGCAGCAGTGTCTTGCCCGATTGCAGGATGAGTTACCAGCCACAGAATTCAGTATGTGGATCCGCCCCTTGCAGGCGGAACTGAGCGATAACACGCTGGCTTTGTATGCGCCAAACCGTTTTGTGCTCGATTGGGTAAGGGATAAATACCTTAATAACATCAATGGACTGCTGAATGATTTCTGCGGATCCGATGCGCCACAGCTACGCTTTGAAGTGGGAACAAAACCGGTCACGCAGACCGTGCGTGAAACGGTAAATGTGGCAATACCTGCTCAGGCAGCCCCCGCTCCGGCACCGCGCGCCCTTCCGGCGACCCGTTCGGGCTGGGACAACGTGCCTGCTCCGGCAGAGCAAACCTACCGTTCTAACGTCAATGTTAAACACACGTTCGATAACTTCGTTGAAGGTAAATCGAACCAGCTGGCGCGCGCGGCGGCACGCCAGGTTGCAGATAACCCCGGTGGTGCCTACAACCCGCTGTTCCTTTATGGCGGCACGGGTTTGGGTAAAACGCACCTTCTGCATGCGGTAGGCAACGGCATTATGGCGCGTAAGCCAAATGCGAAAGTGGTGTATATGCACTCCGAGCGCTTCGTTCAGGACATGGTAAAAGCCCTGCAAAACAATGCGATCGAAGAGTTTAAACGCTACTACCGTTCTGTTGACGCACTGCTTATCGATGACATCCAGTTCTTTGCCAACAAAGAACGATCCCAGGAAGAGTTTTTCCACACCTTTAATGCGCTGCTGGAAGGTAATCAGCAGATCATTTTGACGTCGGATCGTTATCCAAAAGAGATCAACGGCGTTGAAGATCGTCTGAAATCACGTTTTGGCTGGGGCCTGACCGTGGCGATCGAGCCACCGGAACTGGAAACCCGCGTCGCGATCCTGATGAAGAAAGCCGATGAAAACGATATTCGCCTGCCGGGTGAAGTGGCGTTCTTTATTGCCAAGCGTCTGCGCTCCAACGTCCGTGAGCTTGAAGGGGCACTGAACCGCGTGATTGCCAATGCCAACTTCACCGGCCGTGCGATCACCATCGATTTTGTGCGTGAAGCGCTGCGCGATTTGCTGGCACTGCAGGAAAAATTGGTCACTATCGACAATATTCAAAAGACGGTGGCCGAGTACTACAAAATCAAAGTGGCAGATTTGCTGTCTAAACGTCGTTCCCGCTCGGTGGCGCGTCCGCGTCAGATGGCGATGGCGCTGGCAAAGGAGTTAACCAACCACAGTCTGCCGGAGATCGGCGATGCGTTTGGTGGCCGTGACCATACGACCGTGCTGCACGCTTGTCGTAAGATTGAGCAGTTACGCGAAGAAAGCCACGACATAAAAGAAGATTTTTCCAATTTAATCAGAACATTATCATCGTGACGCTATGAAATTTACCGTTGAACGTGAACATTTATTAAAACCGCTGCAACAGGTGAGTGGCCCATTAGGTGGCCGCCCAACGCTGCCAATTCTCGGAAACCTGCTGCTTCAGGTCGCGGACGGTACGCTGTCGCTGACCGGCACAGATCTGGAAATGGAAATGATCGCGCGCGTTACGCTGTCTCAGCCGCATGAAGCGGGCGCGACCACTGTTCCGGCACGTAAATTCTTTGATATCTGCCGCGGGCTGCCGGAAGGCGCTGAAATTGCCGTGCAGCTGGAAGGCGACCGTATGCTGGTGCGCTCTGGCCGCAGCCGTTTCTCGCTCTCCACGCTGCCTGCCGCGGACTTCCCGAACCTGGACGACTGGCAGAGTGAAGTTGAATTCACCCTGCCGCAGGCAACGATGAAGCGTCTGATTGAAGCCACGCAGTTCTCAATGGCGCATCAGGACGTTCGTTACTACTTAAACGGCATGCTGTTCGAAACCGAAGGTGAAGAGCTGCGTACCGTGGCTACCGACGGTCACCGACTGGCAGTCTGTTCCATGCCCATTGGCGACTCGCTGCCAAACCATTCGGTGATCGTACCGCGTAAAGGGGTGATTGAGCTGATGCGTATGCTCGACGGTGGTGATACACCACTGCGCGTGCAGATCGGCAGCAATAACATCCGTGCTCACGTGGGTGATTTTGTCTTCACATCGAAGCTGGTTGACGGTCGTTTCCCCGATTATCGCCGCGTATTGCCGAAGAATCCGGACAAAACGCTGGAAGCCGGTTGCGACAGCCTCAAGCAGGCCTTTGCCCGCGCCGCGATTCTCTCTAACGAGAAATTCCGCGGGGTGCGTCTGTATGTGAGCGAAAATCAGATCAAAATCACCGCCAACAACCCGGAGCAGGAAGAGGCAGAAGAGATTCTGGACGTCACCTATGCCGGGACTGAGATGGAAATCGGCTTTAACGTCAGCTATGTGCTGGATGTGCTGAACGCGCTTAAATGCGAGAACGTTCGCATTCTGCTGACCGACTCCGTTTCGAGTGTACAGATTGAAGATGCGGCCAGCCAAAGTGCGGCTTATGTTGTCATGCCGATGAGGCTGTAGTGAACGCTATCGGGCTATCTTTCTTGCCTTTTTCAACCCGGGCTGTGCTCGCCCCTGTCTCGTACTTTGTGTACGCGCCAGGGTCTGCGTGCAGTCCGCGTTGAAACGGGCTGAGCCGATTACGCCCTGGCCCGAAGAAATCCAGATATGTCACTGACGCGCCTTTTAATTAAAGATTTCCGCAATATCGAAAACGCGGATCTCGCTTTATCCCCTGGCTTTAATTTCCTGGTTGGCGCGAACGGCAGCGGCAAAACCAGCGTGCTTGAGGCCATCTATACGCTCGGCCATGGCCGGGCGTTTCGCAGTCTGCAAATTGGCCGCGTCATTCGCCACGAACAGGAAGCCTTTGTTCTGCACGGGCGTTTGCAGGGCGAGGAGCGTGAAACGGCCATCGGTCTGACCAAAGACAAGCAGGGCGACAGCAAGGTTCGTATCGACGGTACTGACGGCCACAAAGTGGCTGAGCTCGCGCTGCTGATGCCGATGCAGCTGATTACGCCGGAGGGGTTTACTTTACTCAATGGCGGCCCCAAATACAGAAGAGCCTTCCTTGACTGGGGATGCTTTCACAACGAAGCCGGCTTCTTTAATGCCTGGAGCAACCTGAAGCGCCTGCTTAAGCAGCGTAACGCTGCACTGCGCCAGGTGACACGCTACGCCCAGCTGCGCCCGTGGGACAAGGAATTAATTCCCCTTGCGGAACAAATCAGCTGCTGGCGTGCCGAATACAGCGCGGGTATCGCCGACGATATGGCCGACACCTGCAAACAGTTTTTACCTGAATTCTCTCTCACCTTCTCCTTCCAGCGCGGCTGGGAGAAAGAGACAGATTATGCCGAAGTGTTAGAGAGAAATTTCGAGCGCGACCGCATGCTGACCTACACCGCACATGGCCCGCACAAGGCGGATTTCCGCATTCGTGCCGACGGTGCGCCGGTGGAAGACACGCTGTCGCGTGGGCAGCTCAAGCTTTTGATGTGTGCGCTGCGCCTGGCGCAGGGAGAGTTTTTGACCCGCGAGAGCGGGCGACGCTGCCTGTACCTGATAGATGATTTTGCCTCGGAACTTGACGACGCGCGGCGCGGGCTACTTGCCAGCCGCTTAAAAGCCACGCAGTCACAGGTTTTCGTCAGTGCGATTAGCGCTGAACACGTTATAGACATGTCGGACGAAAATTCGAAGATGTTTACCGTGGAAAAGGGTAAAATAACGGATTAACCCAAGTTGAAATGAGCGAGAAACGTTGATGTCGAATTCTTATGACTCCTCCAGTATCAAAGTCCTGAAAGGGCTGGATGCGGTGCGTAAGCGCCCGGGTATGTATATCGGCGACACGGATGACGGCACCGGTCTGCACCACATGGTATTCGAGGTGGTAGATAACGCTATCGACGAAGCGCTCGCGGGTCACTGTAAAGACATCGTGGTCACGATCCATGCGGACAACTCCGTCTCCGTCACCGATGACGGTCGTGGCATCCCAACCGGTATTCACCCGGAAGAGGGCGTATCGGCTGCGGAAGTTATCATGACCGTTCTGCACGCAGGCGGTAAGTTCGATGATAACTCCTATAAAGTTTCCGGCGGTCTGCACGGTGTAGGTGTGTCCGTGGTTAACGCCCTGTCGCAGAAACTGGAGCTGGTTATCCAGCGCGAAGGCAAAATTCACCGTCAGCTGTATACGCATGGCGTGCCGCAGGCACCGCTGGCTGTTACGGGTGACACCGACAAAACCGGTACCATGGTGCGTTTCTGGCCGAGCCTTGAAACGTTCACCAACGTTACCGAGTTCGAATATGAGATTCTGGCGAAACGCCTGCGTGAACTGTCGTTCCTGAACTCCGGCGTCTCGATTCGTCTGCGTGACAAACGCGACAACAGAGAAGACCACTTCCACTACGAAGGCGGTATCCGGGCGTTCGTTGAGTATCTGAACAAGAACAAAACGCCAATTCACCCGAATATCTTCTACTTCTCTACCGAAAAAGACGGTATTGGCGTGGAAGTGGCGCTGCAGTGGAACGACGGTTTCCAGGAAAATATCTACTGCTTCACCAACAACATTCCACAGCGTGACGGCGGTACTCACCTTGCGGGCTTCCGTGCGGCAATGACCCGTACCCTGAATGCCTACATGGACAAAGAAGGCTACAGCAAAAAAGCGAAAGTCAGCGCCACCGGTGATGATGCCCGTGAAGGCCTGATTGCGGTTGTCTCCGTGAAGGTACCGGATCCGAAGTTCTCCTCTCAGACTAAAGACAAGCTGGTCTCTTCTGAGGTGAAATCGGCGGTTGAACAGCAGATGAACGAACTGCTGAGCGAATACCTGCTGGAAAACCCGTCAGACGCGAAAATCGTGGTTGGCAAAATTATCGATGCGGCACGTGCCCGTGAAGCGGCGCGTAAAGCCCGTGAAATGACCCGCCGTAAAGGCGCGCTGGATTTAGCTGGCCTGCCAGGCAAACTGGCTGACTGCCAGGAACGCGACCCGGCGCTGTCCGAACTGTACCTCGTGGAAGGGGACTCCGCGGGCGGTTCTGCGAAGCAGGGCCGTAACCGTAAGAATCAGGCTATCCTGCCGCTGAAGGGTAAAATCCTCAACGTAGAGAAGGCCCGTTTCGACAAGATGCTCTCTTCTCAGGAAGTGGCAACGCTGATCACCGCGCTCGGTTGCGGCATCGGCCGTGACGAGTACAACCCGGACAAACTGCGCTACCACAGCATCATCATCATGACCGATGCGGACGTCGACGGCTCGCACATCCGTACGCTGCTGTTGACCTTCTTCTATCGTCAGATGCCAGAAATTGTTGAACGTGGCCACGTCTACATTGCACAGCCACCGCTGTACAAAGTGAAGAAAGGCAAACAGGAACAGTACATCAAAGACGACGAAGCGATGGATCAGTACCAAATCGCGATCGCGCTTGATGGTGCGACCCTGCATGCGAACTCTCACGCCCCTGCACTGGCCGGTGAGCCGCTGGAGCGTCTGGTGTCCGAGTTTAACGCGGCGCAGAAAATGATTGGTCGTATGGAGCGTCGTTATCCTAAATCGCTGCTGAAGGCGCTGATTTATCAGCCAACCCTGACGGAAGTCGATCTGAGCGATGAACAGGTTGTTACCCGCTGGGTGAACACCCTGGTAACCGAGCTGAACGAGAAAGAGCAGCACGGCAGCCAGTGGAAGTTTGATGTCCAGCAGAACGCTCAGCAGCAGTTCGAACCGATTGTGCGCGTGCGTACTCACGGCGTTGATACCGATTACCCCCTGGAGCACGAGTTTGTGACCGGTCCGGAATATCGCCGTATCTGTACGCTGGGTGAGAAGCTCCGTGGTCTTATCGAAGACGATGCGTTTATCGAACGTGGTGAACGTCGTCAGCCGGTAGCAAGCTTCGAGCAGGCGCTGGAATGGCTGGTGAAAGAGTCCCGTCGTGGTCTGTCTATTCAGCGTTATAAAGGTCTGGGTGAAATGAACCCGGATCAGCTGTGGGAAACCACCATGGATCCGGAAAGCCGTCGTATGCTGCGCGTGACCGTTAAAGACGCGATTGCAGCCGATCAGCTGTTCACAACCCTGATGGGCGATGCGGTTGAACCACGTCGTGCCTTTATCGAAGAGAACGCCCTGAAAGCGGCGAATATCGATATCTAAGGGTTGTTACACCGCAAGTCAGAGGCCGCGCATTTAGCGCGGCTTTTTTGTGGGCGCAGAATTATCAGCATCCAGCTCCAGCGACAGGACTGACGGTAACCGGCTGACCAGCATGTCGACCGCAATCCTGACTCGCAGGGGCAGATGCGGCGTCTGCTGCCAGACCGCGTGAACGTCGAAACGCACATCCGGTGCCTGTTTTAAGAGTGGGATGAGCCTTCCATTCTGCAGCTCTTTGCGCACCATCCAGCAGGGTAACCATGCAATACCATGCCCGGCCAGCGCTGCGTCGCAGATAGCCTGCAGATCGTCCATATTGAGGGATGAGCGGGGAATTAGGGTGTGCTGCGTGCCTTCGTGGTCCGCCAGTTCCCACGGTAATACCCTGCCGGCACGCAGGTAGTTAATGGCCTTATGCTGGCGTAAATCGGCAACGGTTTCAGGCTGGCCGTTATTCCTCAGGTATTCCGGCGCGGCGCACAGCACCATTCGGTGTTCCCCCAGGCGTCTGGCGACCAGCATGGTGCTGTCCGGCAGTGCGCCGTTTCGCACCGCCATATCAAACCCTTCCTCGACGATATCCACTACGCGATCGCTGAATGACATTTCCAGCTCAAGGGCAGGATGCTCCTGCGTCAAGGCTATCAGCAGCGGGGCGATGCACTGGCGGCCAAACAGCACCGGCATGGCAACACGCAGACGGCCACTCACCTGATGTTTCCCTGTTTCCAGCAGCGACTCCGCGCCACGGATTTCCTGGAGTGCTCGCAGGCAGCGTTCATAAAAAAGGGCACCGTTATCGGTCAGGCTTTGGCTACGCGTTGTGCGCTGAAACAGGCGTACCCCCAGCCGTGCTTCAAGGCGAGCAATGCTTTTCCCTACCGCCGAGCGCGACAAATGCAAACGCACCGCGGCCTGAGCAAAACTGCCTGCCTCTACGGCGGCGACAAAAACGGGAATATCCTTCAGCGTATCGGTCATGGATTGTCGTTATTCAGGAATCAATAGTGGGAAAAGATATCGCCACTGGCGACCGTGAGTCAACGTTAGACTGTCAGTACTGAAGTGCATTTGATAACAGGAGAAAAAGATGACAGAGATGATGCAACGCTGGTCAATGGACGCCCTTGGGCGTGAAAACCTCAGACTCACTCAGGCGCCAGTACCCCAGCCGGGCCCGGGTGAAGTGCGCGTGCGGGTAAACGCTGTTGCGCTCAACTATCGCGATAAAATGGTCATCGAAGGCAACATGCCGATCGCGCTCACCTTCCCGTTTACTCCGGCATCTGACATGGCAGGCGTGGTGGACAGTACGGGTGAAGGCGTTACCCGCTTTAAACCCGGTGCTCGCGTCATCTCCACCTTCTCTCCGGAGTGGGTAGACGGTAAACCGAAAGGCGACGCCCGCAATTTGCCCTACCAGACGCTGGGCGGTTACTTTCAGGGGATGCTGTCTGAATACGTGATCATGCGTGAAAACTGGCTGGTGGCCGCCCCGGAAACGCTGGATGACGCAGAGGCCAGCACCTTACCCTGCGCGGGGCTTACCGCATGGTTTGCGCTGGTGGAGCGCGGACAGTTACGTGCCGGACAGTCGGTGCTGGTGCAAGGCACAGGCGGTGTCGCAATCTTCGCGTTGCAAATCGCCAAAGCACACGGTGCAGAAGTTTTTGTGACGTCGGGCAGTGATGAAAAACTGGCGCTGGCTAAAACGCTCGGTGCCGATCGGGGCATCAACCGGCTTAAAGGGAACTGGGCTGACGAGATTTACGCGCTGACGCAGGATCGCGGTATCGACCATATTATTGAAACCGTTGGCGGGGAGAACCTGAGACATTCCCTGCGGGCCGTTGCCGTTCACGGGCGCATATCCGTCATTGGCGTGTTGGCCGGGAGTGAAATCTCGCTGCCTGCCAGCGAACTCTTGCTGAAATCACCGGTGATTCAGGGGATTGGTGTCGGGCACCGCCGTGCGCTGGAAGACTTTGTCCGCGCGGTCGATGTCACGGGGCTGAAACCGGTGATTGAACACCGCTACCGTTTTAACCAGCTTGAAGAGGCGCTTGTACACCTCGACCGCGGTGCTTTTGGCAAAATAGTCCTCACCCGCGAGTAAGCCGTTATCCCCGGGACAGGCGTAAAAGGGGGCTTTTGTTGCGCAATGTAGCTCTATTTTTGTGGGCTTAATCGCGTTAGCATGAGGCAGCACTCATTTATCCCGGGGACCCTATGGCTATCAAACTTATTGCTATCGACATGGACGGCACGCTGTTGCTGCCAGACCACACTATTTCTCCAGCCGTTAAAAACGCGATTGCCGCAGCGCGCGCAAAAGGCGTGAATGTGGTACTGACCACCGGTCGTCCGTATGCGGGCGTGCACAGCTACCTGAAAGAGCTGCACATGAATCAGCCGGGCGATTACTGCATTACCTATAACGGTGCGCTGGTACAGAAGGCGGCGGATGGCAGCACGGTGGCGCAAACCGCGCTGAACTATGACGATTACCTGTTCCTGGAAAAACTGTCCCGCGAGGTCGGTTCCCATTTCCACGCGCTCGATCGCAATACGCTCTATACCGCTAACCGTGATATCAGCTATTACACCGTACATGAATCCTATGTCGCGACGATCCCACTGGTGTTCTGCGAAGCTGAGAAAATGGATCCGGGCACCCAGTTCCTGAAAGTGATGATGATTGATGAGCCTGACATCCTGGATAAAGCGATTGCGCGCATTCCGGCTGAGGTAAAAGAGAAATACACCGTGCTGAAAAGTGCGCCGTACTTCCTCGAAATCCTGGATAAACGCGTTAATAAAGGCACAGGTGTGAAATCGCTGGCAGATACGCTGGGCATCAAACCGGACGAGATCATGGCGCTGGGCGATCAGGAAAACGACATTGCGATGATTGAATATGCGGGCATGGGTGTGGCAATGGACAATGCGATCCCGTCGGTGAAAGACGTGGCCAATTTCGTGACCAAATCTAACCTCGAAGACGGCGTTGCCTACGCGATCGAGAAATTTGTTCTGCAGTAACAGCGTTTCACGCTCATCAGCCTCGGTTATCAACCGGGGCTTTTTTTTGCTCTGAATTTATCGAATTGTTCTTTTTGTGATCTGGATTGTAGTACAACATTAATTGATTGTACTACATTACAGCCACGGTAATGACGAAAGGCGTCACGTTTGTACTGCAAAAGTGAGGCGAAATTCAGCGGTCGAGGTAAAGTAGTCCTGAACATACAGAGCATAAGGACTCTCCATGACTCTCAATAAAACCGATCGCATCGTCATCACGCTGGGCACCCAGATCGTGGGTGGAAAGTACGTTCCCGGTTCACCGCTGCCTGCTGAGGCAGAGCTGTGTGAGGAGTTTGAAACCTCGCGCAACATCATTCGGGAAGTGTTTCGCTCGCTCATGGCAAAGCGGCTGATTGAAATGAAGCGCTACCGCGGCGCCTTTGTCGCCCCGCGTAATCAGTGGAACTACCTCGACACCGATGTCCTGCAGTGGGTGCTGGAAAACGACTACGACCCAAGGCTGATTGGCGCGATGAGTGAGGTACGAAACCTGGTAGAGCCGGCCATCGCCCGTTGGGCTGCGGAACGTGCAACGTCAGGAGACCTGGCTCAGATTGAGTCCGCCCTGAACGACATGATTGCCAATAACCAGAACCGGGATGCGTTCAACGAAGCGGACATCCGCTATCACGAAGCGGTGCTGCAGTCGGTTCATAACCCGGTATTACAGCAGCTTAGCGTTGCCATCAGCTCGCTACAGCGCGCGGTATTTGAACGAACCTGGATGGGCGATGAGGCCAACATGCCAAAAACGCTCCAGGAACATAAAGCGCTGTTCGATGCTATCCGGCATCAGGACGGCGACGCGGCAGAGCAGGCGGCACTTACGATGATCGCCAGCTCGACACGAAGGTTGAAGGAAATCACATGACATCTCGCTACATCGCTATTGACTGGGGATCGACCAATCTGCGCGCCTGGCTGTATCAGGGCGAGCAGTGCCTGGAAAGCAGGCAATCAGAAGCAGGCGTGACGCGCCTGAACGGTAAATCCCCCGAGGCGGTGTTAGCAGAGGTGACACACAACTGGCGCGAGGGCGCCACGCCGGTGGTTATGGCGGGCATGGTGGGCAGTAACGTGGGCTGGAAGGTCGCGCCTTATCTGCCCGTACCTGCCGCGTTCGCTGCCATTGGTGAGCAGTTAACGTCCGTTGGCGACAATATCTGGATTATTCCAGGATTGTGCGTTTCCCGGAACGATAACCACAATGTGATGCGCGGCGAAGAGACCCAGCTCCTTGGCGCGCGCACGCTCTCTCCTTCTTCTGTCTACGTCATGCCCGGCACGCACTGTAAATGGGTGCAGGCCGACGCTGAGCACATCCACGATTTTCGCACCGTGATGACCGGTGAGCTGCACCACTTGTTGCTGACGCACTCGCTGGTGGGCGCGGGGTTGCCGGAGCAGGACGCTTCGCCTGAGGCCTTTGCCGCCGGGCTGGAGCGGGGTATCGCCAGCCCTGCCGTTTTGCTGCAACTTTTTGAAGTTCGCGCTTCGCATGTACTGGGCACGCTTCCCCGTACGCAGGTCAGTGAATTTTTATCGGGCCTGTTGATTGGCGCGGAAGTCGCCAGCCTGAGCGAGCAGTTCGCCGGGCAACAGACCATCACCCTCGTCGCGGGTTCATCGCTGACCTCTCGCTACCGCCAGGCGTTCAATGCCATCGGGCGGGATGTGGCGGCGATAGAAGGCGACACGGCATTTCAGGCAGGAATAAGGAGCATCGCTCATGCAGTGGCAAACTAATCTTCCCCTCATCGCTATCCTGCGCGGCGTCACGCCCGACGAGGTTTTAGCGCACGTAGGCGCAGCGATCGACGCCGGTTTTGACGCCGTGGAAATACCGCTTAATTCCCCAGAGTGGGAAAAGAGCATACCGGCGGTCGTGGACGCGTTTGGTGATAAGGCGCTGATTGGCGCTGGCACCGTTCTGCAACCGGAGCAGGTGGACCAGCTTGCGCAGACGGGCTGCAGGCTGATTGTGACGCCGAATATTCACCCTGAGGTGATCCGCCGCGCAGTGGGCTACGGCATGACCGTCTGCCCGGGATGCGCAACGGCAACAGAAGCGTTCGCGGCTCTCGATGCGGGCGCGCAGTCGCTCAAAATTTTCCCGTCATCGGCTTTTGGTCCGGCCTATATCAGCGCGCTGAAAGCGGTATTGCCCGCCAGCGTACCGGTCTTTGCCGTGGGGGGCGTGACGCCAGAAAACCTGGCGCAGTGGATCAACGCAGGTTGTGTCGGGGCGGGTCTGGGCAGCGATCTCTATCGCGCCGGGCAATCCGTCGAACGTACCGCACAGCAGGCGGCCGCATTTGTGAAAGCGTATCGAGAGGCAGTGAAATGAAAATAACCAAACTCACCACGTACCGTTTACCGCCGCGTTGGCTGTTCCTGAAAATCGAAACCGATGAAGGCGTGGTCGGCTGGGGCGAACCGGTCATTGAAGGGCGTGCGCGTACCGTGGAAGCGGCGGTGCATGAGCTGGGCGAGTACCTGACAGGACAAGATCCTGCCCGCATCAACGACCTGTGGCAGGTGATGTACCGCGCGGGTTTCTACCGGGGCGGACCGGTTCTGATGAGCGCCATCGCCGGTATCGACCAGGCGTTATGGGATATCAAAGGCAAAGTGCTGAATGCGCCGGTCTGGCAGCTGATGGGCGGCCTGGTGCGCGACAAAATCAAAGCCTACAGCTGGGTAGGCGGCGACCGTCCCGCGGAAGTGATCGACGGTATCAGGCAGTTGCGCAATATTGGTTTTGACACCTTTAAACTGAACGGCTGCGAAGAGATGGGCGTCATCGACAACGCACGGGCGGTAGACCGCGCGGTAAATACCGTGGCGCAGATCCGTGAAGCGTTCGGCAACGAGATTGAGTTTGGCCTGGACTTCCACGGTCGCGTCAGCGCGCCGATGGCCAAAGTGCTGATTAAAGAGCTGGAGCCGTACCGTCCGCTGTTTATCGAAGAGCCAGTGTTGGCCGAGCAGGCGGAGTACTACCCGAAACTGGCCGCACAGACGCATATCCCGATTGCCGCCGGTGAGCGCATGTTCTCGCGCTTCGAGTTCAAACGCGTGCTGGAAGCTGGCGGCCTGGCGATATTGCAGCCGGATCTGTCGCATGCCGGCGGCATCACGGAATGCTACAAAATCGCCGGGATGGCGGAAGCCTACGACGTGGCGCTGGCACCGCATTGTCCGCTGGGGCCGATCGCACTGGCAGCCTGTCTGCACGTCGATTTTGTCTCGCGCAACGCGGTGTTCCAGGAACAGAGCATGGGCATTCACTATAACAAGGGCGCGGAACTGCTCGACTTTGTGAAAAACAAAGATGATTTCAGCATGGAAGGCGGTTTCTTTAAACCGTTAACGAAGCCGGGCCTTGGCGTGGATATCGACGAAGCCAAAGTCATTGAGCTGAGTAAAAACGCGCCGGACTGGCGCAACCCGTTATGGCGTCATGAAGATGGCTCTGTCGCTGAGTGGTAATTCAGCCAAAGCACATCGCCACTAAAAAGTAATTTCAACAATAACAAACACACCCTCTGTAAATTACAGGGCATGGTGAGCGGCTTCGCTATGCCCAAAATCTGGAGACAGATTGCGATGGATATTCCCGTTACTGCTGCAAAAACCGGGCGTCGGCGCTACCTGACGCTGGTCATGATTTTTATTACTGTGGTCATCTGTTACGTTGACCGCGCCAACCTTGCCGTGGCTTCAGCCCATATTCAGGAGGAGTTTGGGATCAGCAAAGCGGAAATGGGCTACGTCTTTTCGGCGTTTGCCTGGCTGTATACGCTGTGCCAGATCCCCGGCGGCTGGTTCCTTGACCGTGTCGGCTCGCGCCTGACCTATTTCATTGCCATCTTTGGCTGGTCTGTGGCGACCCTGTTCCAGGGCTTTGCCACCGGGTTGATGTCGCTGATTGGCCTGCGTGCGATCACCGGGATTTTCGAAGCCCCGGCGTTTCCGACCAATAACCGCATGGTGACCAGCTGGTTCCCGGAGCATGAACGCGCCTCGGCCGTTGGGTTCTACACCTCCGGGCAGTTTGTCGGCCTGGCGTTCCTGACGCCGCTGCTGATCTGGATCCAGGAACTGCTGAGCTGGCACTGGGTCTTTATTGTGACCGGAGGGATCGGCATTATCTGGTCGTTAATCTGGTTCAAGGTCTATCAACCGCCGCGTCTCACCAAAAGTATCAGCAAAGCTGAACTGGACTATATCCGCGACGGTGGCGGTCTGGTGGATGGCGATGCGCCGGTGAAAAAAGAGGCGCGTCAGCCGCTGACTAAAGCTGACTGGAAGCTGGTTTTCCACCGCAAGCTGGTGGGGGTTTATCTGGGGCAGTTCGCGGTGACCTCCACGCTGTGGTTCTTCCTGACCTGGTTCCCGAACTATCTGACCCAGGAAAAAGGCATCACCGCGCTGAAAGCGGGCTTTATGACCACCGTACCGTTCCTGGCGGCCTTCTTTGGTGTGCTGCTTTCCGGCTGGCTGGCGGACAGGCTGGTGAAAAAAGGGTTCTCGCTGGGTGTCGCGCGTAAAACGCCTATTATCTGCGGGCTGCTGATCTCCACCTGCATCATGGGCGCAAACTACACCAACGATCCGGTCTGGATTATGACGCTGATGGCGATTGCGTTCTTCGGTAACGGTTTTGCCTCCATCACCTGGTCGCTGGTCTCCTCGCTGGCCCCGATGCGCCTGATTGGTCTGACCGGTGGCGTGTTCAACTTTGTCGGCGGCCTGGGGGGGATCACGGTTCCGCTGGTCATCGGTTATCTGGCTCAGGACTATGGCTTTGGCCCGGCACTGATCTATATCTCCGCAGTGGCCTTGCTCGGTGCGCTCTCCTACATCCTGCTGGTGGGTGACGTCAAACGTGTAGGCTAATTCCCCGCAATGTTTTACCCTGATGCGATAACTGCGCATCAGGGTAACGCCATGAAACAAATCACCTTCGCCTCCCGTCATCACCAGCTTACCAATATCAATACCTGGACGCCGGACAGCCAGTGGCTGGCCTACGATGTGCGTCCGTCCGGCGCATCGTTTACCGGTGAAACCATTGAGCGGGTCAATGTTATTACGGGTGACGTCGAGGTGATCTATCGCGCCAGTCACGGTGCGCATGTTGGCGTGGTGACCGTTCATCCGCAGCAGGACAAATATGTCTTTATCCACGGCCCGGAAAACCCGGATGCAGACTGGCACTACGATTTTCATCATCGTCAGGGCGTGGTTGTACACAACGGTCAGGTGAGTAACCTGGATGCCATGGATATCACGCCGCCTTATACCGCAGGCGCGCTGCGTGGCGGCAGCCACGTGCACGTTTTTAGCCCTGACGGACAGTTCGTGAGCTTTACCTACAACGACCATGTATTGCATGAGCGTGACCCGAAGCTCGATTTACGTAACGTCGGCGTCGCAGCGCCTTTTGGCCCGGTGACGCCGCAAGGGACGCATCCACGTGAATATTCCGGCACCTTCTGGAGCGTGCTGGTGAGCCGCACGACGCCCGCGCCTCAGCCCGGCAGCGATGAGATCAACCGAGCCTATGAAGAGGGCTGGGTGGGCAATGACAGGCTGGCGTTTATCGGCGATACCGTGTCTGCGACAGGCGAGAAAGTGCCAGAACTGTTTATTGTGGATCTGCCCAACGACGAGCAGGGATGGAAACGCGCGGGCGATGCGCCGCTGCAGGGGACTCCTGAGACGCTGCCTGCGCCCCCGGCGGGTGTCATGCAGCGCCGGCTGACCTTTACCCACCAGCGGGCATTCCCGGGGCTGGTAAACGTGCCGCGTCACTGGGTGCGCTGCAACCCGCAGGGGACGCAGATTGCGTTTCTGATGCGTGATGATAAGGGCATTGTGCAGCTGTGGCTTATCGCCCCTGAGGGCGGCGAACTACGCCAGTTGACGCATAACGAAAGTGACATTCAGTCGGCATTTACCTGGCACCCAGCCGGTCACCGTCTTGGATTTGTACTGGAAGAGCGGATTGCCTGCTGTGATGCGCAAACCGGAGAGGTGACGTTTTTGACGTTCGATCACGGCAATCCACCGTCTGGTGATGCGGTCGTGTTTTCCCCGGACGGGCGTTTTATTGCATGGATGGAAGAGACAGAAGGTTTCCGTCAGCTTTGGCTAACGGAAACCGGGCAGCGTTAACGCGTTGGCGTTAAGCGGGTGGAATGACGGAATTGGTGGCCAGATTTTGCTGCTCGCTTTTCTCTACCCGCGAGCGCACGGAGCTGTCCTTACGGAACATATCCCACGGCAGCAAAAGCGTATCGGCCACAGCCGTAAACGGCATATCCAGGATGACCAGGGATTTTGTGCCCCAGTTGGTATCGTCATCGGAGATCATCTCAGCGCTGGCACGCGTCCCCGGATATGTTCCTTCTTTACCGCCGGTGTGAGACATCACGCTCGAACACCCGCAAAGTAAAACAACCCCGCTGAACGTCGTCAGCTTTATCAGAACATTTTTCATCATCACTCAGTCATCGTTAATGGCACTGCATAAACCTGCAACTCAGGGTTATAGCGAGCCTCGTTCAAAATGGATAGCCCGATAACCCCGCACTGTGGCAGCCATCGCAATTTAACCCTTTGTGCTGTTGTCCCAGTCTAAGCGAGATGCACGAAAGTGCAAAAAAAAGTGCGTCCGCTGCGCTTGAAAAGACCGGTTCCAGACCCATTTTAAGAATGTAACCCGATAACGAACACGCCTGCGGGGTGTTCAGGGGCACACTGGCCTGTCCATGGTGGAAGGCTACAATTTCTCGCTGATTTCAGGAGCTTTTATTTATGCGTAACTTTGATCTTTCCCCGCTATACCGTTCTGCAATTGGTTTTGACCGCCTGTTTAACCATTTAGAAAATAACCAAAGCCAGAGCAACGGCTACCCTCCATACAATGTTGAACTGGTTGATGAAAACCACTACCGCATCGCCATTGCCGTCGCCGGTTTTGCAGAGAACGAACTGGAGATCACCGCGCAGGACAACCTGCTGGTGGTGAAAGGTTCACATACGGCTGAGCAGAAAGAACGTACCTACCTTTATCAGGGTATCGCCGAGCGCAACTTTGAACGCAAGTTCCAGTTAGCCGAGAACATTCACGTGAAAGGCGCGAACCTGGTCAACGGCCTGCTGTTTATCGAACTGGAACGTGTGATTCCGGAAGAGAAAAAACCGCGCCGTATCGAGATCAACTGATTATGCGGGTCGCGCGAGCGGCCCACCCAGAATTGCTTGCCGTAATGGGAGCATATGTGAATCCATGAGGATTTGCAGGAACAACTGCGCACAAAAATAAACTGTGCCGAACTCGCTTCTCAGAAGGAGATTTAGTATGCGTAACTACGATTTATCCCCCCTGCTGCGTCAGTGGATTGGTTTTGACAAACTGGCTAATGCCCTGCAAAGCACCACCGAGCAACAGACGTTTCCGCCGTACAACATCGAAAAAAGCGATGACAACCACTATCGCATCACCCTTGCGCTGGCCGGGTTCCGCCAGGACGATCTGGATATTCAGCTCGAAGGCACGCGCCTGACCGTGAAAGGTACGCCGGAAAAACAAGAAACCGAGACCAAATGGCTGCACCAGGGCCTGGTTAATCAGCCGTTTAGCCTGAGCTTTACTCTGGCTGACCATATGGAAGTGTCCGGTGCGACATTTACCAACGGGCTGCTGCATATCGACCTGACCCGCAACGTGCCGGAAGCCATTGCACCGCAGCGTATCGCCATTAGCGAGCGTCCTGCGCTGAACAGTTAACCCTCTGCGGGTTGTTGCCTCTCCCACAGGGAGAGGATGAAAAGATAACGCCCTGCCCCGGCAGGGCTTTTTTGTGCGCCATCGCCCATACAACCGCGTGCGGCTCTGAGAGAATCCGTAGCATAACTAAGGTTATGCACAGGAAGTGGATCATGAGTGATATCGCGTTAACCGTTAGCGTGTTGGCCCTGGTCGCAGTGGTGGGTCTGTGGATTGGCAATGTTAAAATCCGCGGCGTCGGATTTGGGATAGGCGGGGTGCTGTTCGGCGGGATTTTTGTCGGCCATTTTGCCGACCAGCTTGGGCTGGTACTCAGCGCCGAAATGCTCCATTTCATCCAGGAATTCGGTCTGATCCTCTTCGTCTACACCATTGGTATTCAGGTGGGGCCTGGCTTTTTCGCTTCCCTTCGGGTCTCCGGATTACGGCTGAACCTGTTTGCCTTCGGCATTGTGGTGATGGGAGGGCTGGTCACCGCCATTCTGCATAAGCTCTTCGATATTCCGCTGCCGGTGGTGCTGGGTATTTTCTCCGGGGCGGTCACCAATACGCCTGCACTGGGTGCAGGGCAGCAAATTTTGCGCGACCTTGGCATCTCTCCCGGTATTGTCGACCAGATGGGGATGAGCTACGCCATGGCCTATCCGTTTGGGATTTGCGGCATTCTGCTCTCCATGTGGCTGGTGCGGGTACTCTTTCGCATTAACGTCGAAAACGAGGCAAAAGACCACGAAACCACGCTCACCAACGGCCATATGCCGATCAAAACCATCAACATTCGCGTCGATAACCCCAACCTCAACAATATGGCGATTCAGGATGTGCCGATCCTGAACAGCGCCAATATTATCTGCTCACGCCTTAAACGTGACGATATGCTGATGGTACCTGCGCCCGGGACCATTATTCAGCAGGGTGACCTGCTGCACCTGGTCGGACAGCCCGGGGATTTAAACAACGCGCGGCTGGTGATTGGTCAGGAGGTGGAGACCTCGCTCTCCACGCGCGGCACCGATATGCGCGTAGAGCGCGTCGTGGTGACCAACGAGCACGTGCTTGGCAAGAAAATACGCGATTTGCAGGTTAAAGAGCGCTATGACGTCGTGATCTCCCGTCTTAACCGTGCTGGGGTGGAACTGGTCGCCAGCCCGGAAGCCAGCCTGCAGTTCGGCGATATCCTGAACCTGGTTGGGCGCCCGTCATCCATTGATGCGGTAGCGGACATGGTGGGTAACGCCCAGCAAAAACTGCAGCAGGTGCAGATGTTGCCGGTCTTTATCGGTATCGGGCTGGGAGTGCTGCTTGGCTCCATTCCGCTGTATGTCCCGGGTTTTCCGGTTGCGCTCAAGCTGGGCCTGGCGGGTGGACCGCTGATTATGGCACTGATCCTCGGGCGTATCGGCTGTATCGGTAAGCTCTACTGGTTTATGCCGCCAAGCGCCAACCTGGCGCTGCGCGAGCTGGGGATTGTGCTGTTTCTGGCGGTGGTCGGCCTGAAATCCGGGGGCGATTTTATCGATACCCTGGTGAAGGGCGAGGGGATGAGCTGGGTCGGTTACGGGATATTTATCACGGCGATTCCGCTCCTGACGATGGGGATCCTGGCGCGGATGTTCGCCAAAATGAACTATCTGACGCTCTGCGGCATGCTCGCCGGATCAATGACTGACCCACCCGCACTGGCCTTTGCCAACAACCTGCACGCCACCAGCGGCGCGGCGGCGCTGTCATACGCCACGGTCTACCCGCTGGTGATGTTCCTGCGCATTATTACCCCGCAGCTACTGGCGGTGCTGTTCTGGGGGATGAGTTAGCAGATCGTCCGGGTGGATGCGCCGCAGATGGTAGTCCACCTGGTAATCACGGGTATTACGGAACATCACGGAATAATTGAGAAATTCGCCGCTGTCGCTGTAGGAGAGAGACGTTATCCGCAGCAGCGGCGTCTGTTCCGGCAGGTTCAGGTAACCGGCGAGCTGTTTATCTGCCAGCACCGGCGTCAGGCTCTCGTAGTTGCCGCTGATGGTTATTCCGCACTCCTTCTCGATGTAATCAAACTTCGACCCTTCCAGATGTGCCAGTGAAAGCGTGCGGAACAGCTTCACGGGCATAAAGCTGTCCTCCAGCATCAGGGGTTTTCCGTCGACATAACGCACCCGGCGCGAGAAGTAGATGCGCTCATCCACCTGAATGCGGAGCTGGCTGGCGATAGCGGGCGGGGCGGGCATCACTTCGAACTGTAGCACCTTGCTCTGCACCTCTTTTCCCTGCTGGCGCAGCACCTCCACCAGCCCGGTCAGATTGGTGGTTTCGTGGTGGACATCTTTACGCGCCACGAATGTCCCGCTACCGTGTCGGCGTTCAACCAGCCCCCAGTTCACCAGCAGATCCAGCGCCTTTCGAATGGTCATCCGCGCCACGCCAAACTCCTGCGCCAGCGCTTTCTCACCCGGCAGCGGACTCCCGATATTGTAGTCCGACGAATTCAGCCGCAGCCGCAACCTGTCAGCGATAGATTTGTAGATCACCAGTAGACCTCTCTGCCTGTATTAACGCGTGGATTGCGTCCTGACATGTCCATATTAACAACGAAAAGTAGACCTGACTGGTCAAAATAAAACCATGAATGCGATCACGAATCGCAGCGGCACGTCATGTTCGCCCATGGGTAAATTCTTATGCTCACTTCAGGCCCAGCAAAAAATCATAAAGGCCTCTACCCCCTACAGGTTGTTACGTGAGG
Organism: Enterobacter cloacae complex sp. FDA-CDC-AR_0132; assembly: GCF_003010695.1. Classification (NCBI taxonomy): domain Bacteria; kingdom Pseudomonadati; phylum Pseudomonadota; class Gammaproteobacteria; order Enterobacterales; family Enterobacteriaceae; genus Enterobacter; species Enterobacter cloacae complex sp. FDA-CDC-AR_0132. Next base: position 1,669,620 of record NZ_CP027618.1, read on the forward strand.
ATTTAAAAATGCTCAGTCAAATACAACGTTTTGGCGGCGCCATGTTTACCCCGGTGTTGTTATTTCCCTTTGCCGGGATCGTGGTCGGGATCGCCATCATGCTTCGCAACCCGCTGTTTGTGGGCGAGGCCTTAACCGCCCCCGATAATCTGTTCGCGCAAATTGTTCACATCATTGAAGAGGGCGGCTGGGCGGTGTTTCGCAATATGCCGCTGATTTTTGCCGTGGGTTTACCGATTGGTCTGGCGAAGCAGGCGCAGGGCCGCGCCTGCCTGGCGGTGCTGATCAGTTTTCTGACCTGGAACTACTTTATCAATGCGATGGGGATGACATGGGGTCATTTCTTTGGCGTTGACTTCGCCGCTGAGCCCACTGCTGGCAGCGGACTGGCCATGATTGCCGGTATCAAAACGCTCGATACCAGCATCATTGGGGCGATTGTGATTTCGGGGATTGTCACCGCTATCCACAACCGCTATTTCGACAAGCAGCTGCCTGTTTTCCTGGGGATTTTTCAGGGCACCTCGTTTGTCGTTATCCTCGCGTTCTTTGTGATGATCCCCTGCGCCTGGCTGACGCTGCTGGGCTGGCCGAAAGTGCAGCTGGGCATTGAGTCCCTGCAGGCCTTTTTACGCTCTGCCGGTGCGCTGGGGGTGTGGGTTTATACCTTCCTGGAACGCATTCTGATCCCTACCGGATTACACCACTTTGTCTATGGTCCGTTTATCTTTGGCCCGGCAGCGGTCGAGGGCGGCATCCAGGTTTATTGGGCGCAGCATCTTCAGGAATTTAGCCAAAGCACGCTGCCGCTGAAAACCCTGTTCCCGGAAGGCGGTTTTGCGCTTCACGGCAACGCCAAAGTGTTTGGCTCTGTCGGGATTGCGCTGGCGCTCTGGTACACCGCGTCACCGGAAAACCGCGTCAAAGTGGCAGGCCTGCTGATCCCGGCCACGCTGACCGCCGTGCTGGTGGGCATTACCGAGCCGCTGGAATTCACCTTCCTGTTCATTTCGCCGCTACTGTTTGCCGTCCACGCCGTTCTGGCCGCCACGATGGCGACGGTGATGTACATCTTCGGCGTCGTGGGCAACATGGGCGGCGGACTGCTGGACCAGTTCCTGCCGCAAAACTGGATCCCCATGTTCCACAACCACGCCTCGACGGTATTCACCCAGATGGGTATCGGTCTTTGCTTCACCGGCCTCTATTTCGTGGTCTTCAAAACGCTGATTGAACGGCTGAACCTTAAAACCCCGGGCCGTGAAGAGAGCGAAGTCAAACTTTACAGCAAGGCGGATTATAAAGCGGCACGCGGGCAAACCACCGCACCGGCTGCCGCCAGCCAGCAGGTTGGGCAAGCCGCCGGATTCCTGCAGGCGCTGGGCGGCGCGGCCAATATCGAAAGCATTAATAACTGCGCCACCCGCTTACGTATCGCGCTGGTCGACATGGCGCAAACCCAACGCGACGACGTCTTTAAGGCCCTGGGCGCACACGGTGTGGTGCGACGCGGCAACGGCATTCAGGTGATTGTTGGACTGCACGTCCCTCAGGTGCGAGACCAGCTTGAATCGCTGATGAAAACCCCTTCAACAAACGAACAAACTACCCTGACAGAGGCTATATCATGAAAAAATTCTCAGTTGTCATTGCAGGCGGCGGCAGTACCTTCACGCCGGGGATCGTCCTGATGCTGTTAGCCAACCGCGACCGTTTTCCGCTGCGCGCGCTGAAATTCTATGACAACGACGGCGCACGTCAGGAGACCATCGCCGAGGCGTGCAAGATCATCCTTAAAGAGCAGGCTCCGGAGATTGAGTTTAGCTACACCACCGATCCTGAAGCGGCCTTTACCGACGTCGATTTTGTGATGGCACATATCCGCGTGGGGAAATACCCGATGCGTGAAAAAGACGAGAAAATCCCCCTGCGTCACGGTGTACTGGGTCAGGAGACCTGCGGACCCGGCGGGATCGCCTACGGCATGCGCTCTATTGGCGGCGTGCTGGAACTGGTCGATTACATGGCGCAATACTCCCCGAATGCGTGGATGCTGAACTACTCCAACCCGGCGGCCATCGTGGCTGAAGCGACCCGTCGCCTGCGACCCAACGCCAAAATCCTCAACATCTGCGATATGCCCATCGGCATTGAAGGGCGTATGGCGCAGATAGTTGGCCTTAAAGACCGTAAAGAGATGCGCGTGCGTTACTACGGGCTGAACCACTTCGGATGGTGGACATCCATTGAAGATGCAAACGGCAATGATTTAATGCCGAAACTGCGCGAATATGTCGCGAAAAATGGCTATGTGCCGCCCTCTGACAATGCCCATACCGAAGCCAGCTGGAACGACACGTTCGCGAAGGCAAAAGATGTGCAGGCGCTGGATCCGGACACCATGCCAAACACCTATCTGAAATATTACCTGTTCCCGGACTACGTGGTCGCGCACTCCAATCCGGAACGCACGCGCGCTAACGAGGTGATGGATCACCGTGAGAAGCATGTGTTCAGCGCCTGCCGGGCGATTATCGAAGCCGGTGTATCGTCCGCCGGGGAGCTGGAAATCGACGAACATGCGTCGTACATCGTCGATCTGGCGACTGCGATTGCCTTCAACACTCAGGAGCGCATGCTGCTGATTGTGCCCAACAACGGTGCCATTCATAACTTTGATGCCGACGCGATGGTAGAAATTCCGTGCCTGGTCGGTCATAACGGGCCGGAGCCGTTAACGGTGGGCGATATTCCACACTTCCAGAAAGGGTTGATGAGCCAACAGGTAGCGGTGGAAAAACTGGTAGTGGATGCCTGGGAGCAGCGCTCGTACCAGAAATTGTGGCAGGCGATTACGCTGTCGAAAACGGTGCCGAGCGCCTCCGTTGCGAAAGCGATTCTGGATGATCTGATCGAGGCCAACAAAGCGTACTGGCCAGCGCTGCATTAATCGTCCTGACCGGCATCGCCCGATGCCGGTCTCCTTGTCCTTGTCGATTTACGCTATGCTGGAACCTGCCTGTAGCAGACAAGGAATCTTCATGAAAATTTCTCGCCTCGGTGAAGCCCCTGACTACCGCTTCTCGCTGGCTAATGAGCGTACGTTCCTCGCATGGATCCGCACCGCGTTGGGCTTTCTCGCCGCGGGTGTGGGGCTTGACCAGCTCGCGCCTGATTTTGCCACGCCGCTGATCCGCGAAGTGCTGGCGTTGCTGCTGTGCCTGTTTGCCGGTGTGCTGGCCATTTACGGCTACCTGCGCTGGCTGCGTAACGAAAAGGCGATGCGGCTCAAGCAGGATCTCCCGTATACGCGTGGGTTACTCATCATCAGCATGATTTTGCTGGCGGTAGCGGGTGTGGTGATGGTGCTGGTGTTGTATGGTGGATAACCGCAAAGCGCGACGCGAAGCCGACCCCGGCCTGCAGCCGGAGCGGACGTCGCTGGCCTGGCTGCGTACGTTACTGGGGTATGGCGCGCTGATTGCCCTCGCCATCAAGCACAACTGGCATCGCACAGGCGTGCCATTCTGGATCTCACTGGTCGTACTGGCGCTTGTGGCGATCGTTTTGTGGCGCTATACCCGCAGTCGCAACGTAATGGATGTGACGCAGGACGATTTTGTACAGCCGAAGGCGGTGCGCGATAAGTTCCTGATCGCCCTCGCGGTACTGTCGTTGTCACTGCTGTTTGCGGTCACCCATCTGCAGTTTATTTTTTCCCTTTAGCCAGGTACTTCGCCATCTCGTCTTCCGGCACCATTCCGCCGCCGGTTGCCCAGACCAGATGGGTCGCGTTCGCGGATGCGACAGGAACACGCAACGGCCCGGCCATGCCCGCCAGCGCCGACGGCTCAAGGCGAATGCCTTCTTCCTGCGCCAGCCAGCCGAGCATGTCGTACATGCTTTGATCGGAAAGGGTATAGAACCCGTCAAGGAGCCGCTCCATCGCCCGGCCCACAAAGCCAGACGCGCGTCCAACCGCCAGCCCGTCGGCGGCCGTCACGTTGTCGATACCCAGATCCTGCACGGCGATGGCATCATGCAGCCCGGTGTAGACCCCCAGCAGCATGCACGGGGAGTGCGTCGGCTCGGCGAAGAAACAGTGTACGTTGTCGCCAAAGGCCAGCTTCAGGCCAAACGCCACGCCGCCAGGACCGCCACCGACGCCACAGGGCAAATAGACGTACAGCGGATGTTCCGCATCCACCACGCGGCCCTGCGCGGCAAACTGCGCTTTTAGCCGCTCGCCTGCCACCGCATAGCCGAGGAACAGCGTGCGGGAGTTCTCATCGTCGATAAAGAAACAGTTCGGATCGCTCTCCGCGGCCTTACGTCCTTGCTCCACCGCCACGCCGTAATCCTGCTCATATTCCACAACGATTACACCGTGGCTGCGCAGTTTGGCTTTTTTCCACTCACGGGCATCGGCAGACATGTGCACCGTAACCTGAAAGCCGATGCGCGCGCTCATGATGCCAATGGACATCCCGAGGTTGCCGGTGGATCCCACCGCGATACTGTACTGGCTGAAGAACGCTTTAAAACGCGGTTCCAGCAGGATGCTGTAATCGTCTTCGACGCTCAGCAACCCTGCTTCCAGCGCCAGTTTTTCGGCGTGAGTCAGCACTTCATAGATGCCCCCGCGCGCTTTGATGGAGCCAGAGATAGGCAGATGACTGTCTTTTTTCAGCAGCAGCGTGCCGGGAATGGCTATCCCCGATTCGTTCTCCAGCCTTTTCTGCATCGCCGGAATAGCCACCAGTTCGGACTCGATAATCCCCTGCGTGGCCGCCGTTTCGGGGAACGCTTTTGCCAGATACGGCGCAAAGCGGTTAAGGCGTGCATGCGCGTCGTCCACATCGGCTTTGCTCAGCCCGACATACGGCAACCCTTCAGCAAGCGAGGTGGTGCGCGGGTTTAGCCAGGTGGTCTCTTTCAGGGCAATCAGATCCTCAATCAGAGGGAACTGTGCGGTTAAGGTGCTGATAGTTGCGTTTTCCATAGTACGTCTCTTCGCGCTCAGATAATGAAAGAAAGCAGGAATGTGCTGCCAAGTGCAAGTACCGAGGCGATAAACGTCGCCGTCGTATAGTACTTCAGGGTCTCGTTCAGGCTGGCACCGCAGTACTGCTTCACCAGCCAGAAGAGGGAATCGGTCACGATCGTGCAGCCAATGGCACCGGAACCGATGGCAATGGTGATGATCTCCGGACTGACGTTGGGATAGAGCGGCAGCATGGGTGCGACGATGGCGGTTGCGCCCATCATCGCCACCGTGGCCGACCCCACCGCCGCGTGCAGAACCAGCGCCACCAGCCACGCGAGCAGGATCGGGTGCATATTCAGGTTCGACAGAATGTGCGCCAGGGTATCGGCCAGGCCGCTGGTTTTGAGGATGGCGTTAAACGCGCCGCCCGCGCCGATAATCAACAGAATGTTGGCGATGGCGCCAAAGCCATGCTCGGTGTGGGTCAGCATCGTACCCATCCCCATATGCTGGCGCAGCCCCAGCAGGTAATAGGCGACGAACACGGCGATGAACATGGCGGTGATCGGGTTACCGATAAATTCCAGCAGCGTATACAGCGTGCCTTCTCTTGCCATATTCAGCTCGGCGAGGGTCTTCACCAGCATCAGGCCAATGGGCAGCAGCACGGTAAACAGCGTGGCTCCCAGCGAGGGCAGCGTATGTTCTTCACGAACATTGAGGTCAGAAAATTCAGCCGGGACGGCTTTGAAGGGCAGGCGATCGCCCAGCAATTTCAGGAACAGCGGGCCGCCAACCAGCGAGGCCAGCAGGCCAACCATCAGACCGTAGACGATAACCGTCCCCACGTCCGCCCCCAGCTTATTCGTGACAAACAGTGCCGCCGGGTGCGGCGGAACCACGCAGTGCACCGCCATCAGCGCGGTACAGAGGGGAATGGCCAGCTTCAGCAGCGAGGTATGGGTCTTTTTGGCGATGGAGAAGGCCAGCGGGATCAGCAGGACGACGCCGACTTCAACAAACAGCGTAATGCCGCAGATAAGCCCCACCAGTACCATGATGACATCGGCTGACAGCCAGCGGCAACGCTGAAGCGCTATCCCAATGCGTTCTGCCGCACCGGACACCTCCATCATCTTGCCGAGGATGGTGCCAAGCCCGATCACCGCCGCCAGGAAGCCGAGCGTGCCGCCAATACCGCTTTCAATGGCATTCACCATGTCCAGCGGGCGCATTCCCATCATGGCACCGACAAAAAAGCTCGCCAGCAGCAGCGCCAGGAACGGGTGAAACTTCAGTTTTACGATAGTTAATACGATTAACGCGATGCTGATGAGCAGCGTCGCCACAACCCAGACCTGAGCACCCATATCTCACCTCACCCTTATGTTATTTACGGGTATTGGACGAAAAATCAGCGGGTGCTGACAAACGATATAAATTGCCTTTCAGGTGAGACAGATTGGATCAAACGCGTGACTGGACTCAAAAAAGCGCACTTAATGCGTTTTTGGTTCACATAAATTCAACTTTGAGCGGTATCCTGAGCAGCAAAAGTCCGTGTGAGAAGTGCGATGAATGACGCAAATGAAGGTCGAAACCGGCTGTTAAACGGCTGGCAACTGTCAAAAATGTATACGTTTGAAGTGGCCGCCCGCCACGAGTCCTTCGCGCTGGCGGCGGAGGAGCTGTCGCTCAGCCCCAGTGCGGTGAGCCACCGTATCAACCTGCTGGAAGAGGAATTAGGGATAGCGCTGTTTGTCCGCTCCCACCGTAAAGTGGAGCTGACGCAGGAGGGGAAACGCGTCTACTGGACGCTGAAATCGTCGCTGGATACGTTGAACCAGGAGATCCTGGATATCAAGAACCAGGCGCTGTCCGGCACGTTGACGGTTTACTCTCGCCCGTCGATTGCCCAGTGCTGGCTGGTGCCTATGCTCGGGGATTTCACCCGGCGTTATCCCGCGATCTCGCTGACCATCCTGACCGGCAATGAAAACGTCAATATGCAGCGAACCGGTATCGATCTGGCGCTCTATTTCGACGATACGCCGCCAGCCAATTTGACGCATCACTTCCTGATGGACGAGGCGATTTTACCCGTCTGCTCGCCGGCGTATGCCCGGGAACATGACCTGCTGAAAAATCCCGCCCACCTCAGCCACTGTACGCTCCTGCACGATCGCCAGGCCTGGAGCAACGATTCCGGTACCGACGAATGGCTCAGCTGGGCGGCACATTTTGCAGTGAACATGCCATCATCATCGGGCATTGGCTTCGATCGTTCTGATTTAGCGATTGTCGCGGCAATGAACCATGTCGGGGTCGCGATGGGGCGAAAACGGCTGGTACAAAAGCGGCTCGAACGCGGTGAGTTGATTGCACCGTTTGGGGAGAAAACGCTTAAATGCCATCAGCATTACTACATGTCGACCCTGCCGGGACGACAGTGGCCGAAAATTGATGCCTTTATTAGCTGGCTGAGAGAACTGGCTGGCTGAAGAATTATTACGCTTTGGCGCTACACCAAATGTGAAAAAGCGTGCTAAATACAGGTAATGCTTTTGATTTCTCGCAAGGTACACCGTGTTAAAGCCTTTGATTGCCACTGCGTTACTGTTCTCTTCCGGCTGGGTGATTGCCGCTGAGCCACCGCTGACGGCTGCGCTTTATGCGCAAAAGCTGGGCGTGGGGATGGACGTAGACTGGGCGCGCACCGAGCGCGGCATTCGGGAGTTCGATCCGCTGGTGGTTCGCGATTTTCGTGCGAAGGGTATCAGCCATGTGCGTATCCGCGTGGCCGATGAACCGACGGAAGCGCGGCTGATTCATCTGCGTAAGCTGGTGGAAGCCTGCGAGCAATACGGGGTGATCCCGATTATCGCTTATCAGGCCGATGAATATAAAAACGACCCGAAAGCCGAGACGGAAAAAGAGGTGATTAACTGGTGGATTGCCGTGGCGCACTACTTCGGCCAAAGCTATCCCCTGCTGGGTTTTGACCTGATTTATGAACCGGCGGACAAGCTCAACCATAACGCCGCGTCGCTTAACCGGGTTTACGAGAAAACCGTCAAAGACATTCATGCAATTGATGCTAATCGCATGATCTTCATCGCGCCACGTCTGCGGGCTGCGCCAGAGGACCTCTCCAGCCTGAAACTCCCGGCGCACAGCCAAAATTATCTGCTGGCGGAGTGGCACATTTTCCCGTGGGGTCCGCTAAAGAGTAACGGTAAATATCCGTGGACGTCCGGGACGGTGGCGGAGAAAGCGGCTATCCATAATCGCATTGCGACCGCGCTGCACTGGCAGCAAAAAACCGGTCACGTCAGCTGGGTGGGCGGCTGGGGCGTGGGTGAATCAAATCACTTCACCCCAACCGCATCGCAAATGGCGTTTGCCTCGTTTATGGCCTGCGAACTGCACAAGGCCAACATTCCCTACGCTATCAACGCGGATATTCAGTTTTACGACGGGGAAGAGGGCGCCTGGCGTCCTGCGCCAGAGCCGCTACTGCAGGCCATGATCGCGCCTGTTTGTGAAAAGCCCGGCGAGAAGCCAGGCCATCATGCGGTTAAACCGGCTGCTCGTGATGGGGAACACGCGACGCCAGCGGCAGCCAGCACAGTAAAATCAGCAGGCCCATCAGCGTCATCAGCAAACCCAGACTAGCCTGGCCAGTTTGCGGCATCATCGCCGAGAGCCAGGCCAGCGCGCCGGAACCGATGTTCTGCAGTCCCCCCACCAGTGCGCCCGCCGTGCCTGCGAGGAACGGGAACGGCTCCATTGCGCCGCTGGTGGCGAGCGGGAACAGCATCCCCGCGCCGAAGAAGAACAGCGCCGCCGGGATCAGCAGCGTCCAGACGGTCATCACGCCAAACAGCCCCGGGATCCACATCATCAGACCTGCCAGCAGGCAGCTGATCACCGACTGCCACATCAGCGTTGAGAAACGCTTGGTCTGACGGCCGGCAAACCAGGCACCAAAGAACGCGGCCGGGATGGGCAGAATAAACAGGATACTGACCACCATGCTGCTCAGGCCAAGCCCGGCACCCAGCAGCACGCCGGAGCAGGCTTCAAACACGGCAATACCCGCCAGGCCACCAACCAGCATCAGCAGATAACAGGTAAACGCACCGTTGCCGAACAGCGTTTTATAGCTGGTGATAAGGCGGGTGCGTGGCGCGTCCGTTGGCCGGGTTTCCGGCATCCACCGCGCCATGCTGAAGGTCACAATCACGCACAGCACCAGCAGGAAAGCGTAGCAGGCACGCCAGGACCACATCGTATCGAGCAGGCCACCAATCAGCGGCGCCAGCAGCGGGCTCACCAGAATCCCCATATTTAACAAACTGTTGGCATGGCGGAGCTGGGTGCCCTGATAGAGATCGCGTGGCAGGGTTCGCGCCATCACCCCTCCGACGCCGGTGCCGACACCCTGCAGGGCGCTGGCGGCAATCAGTATGGTCAGGTTATGGGTGGTAATAGCAATCACCGTCGCCACCATGAAAATGGACATACCCACCAGAATCACCGGGCGACGCCCGACGCGGTCAGACAGCGGTCCATAGAACAGCTGCGAAACGCCATAGGTTAGCAGATAAGCTGCCATTACGCTCTGTACTGCGCCCTCGCGGACGTTAAGTTCCTTTGCCATATCGGCGATCGCCGGAATGTAGATGGTTTGCGCCATCTGACCGACGGCCACCAGTAACACCAGCATCAACAATAAGTTAACGTTCCTGTGTTTTTTCATGTCGCTGAATACTTTTGCCAAAAGAGAGAAATAAAGAATAAGTGACTACGCATTCCCATAAATGCGCGAGGAATCTACCACAGAGAGATGACAAATTAAGCATTCCTTTGATGAATGTCAGAAGGGGTAAAGGCAGGATTTGTAAACAAGATCGGCAACTAATGTTGCCAGTGATTTATGCCAGGCGCAGCAGGATCGCCCCGCCCGCAATTCCCACTGCGGCCGCGATACGCAGGCCCGCAACCTTCTCTTTTAACAGCACAAATGCGATCAGCGCCCCGAAGAGGATGGATGTTTCACGCAGGGCGGCGACCACGGCCAGCGGAGCCTGGGTCATCGCCCATAGCGCCAGCCCGTAAGAGCCCATGGTGCCGATACCCCCGAGCAGCCCTTTTTTCCAGTGCGTACGCAGGTATCTTGAAGCTTCGCGTCGGCGTGCCATCATCGCCCAGAAGAGCAGGCAGAAGCCATTCATAAAGAAGGTCCACAGCGTATAGCCCAGCGCGGTGTCTGATAACCGCACGCCGGTGCCATCGACCAGCGTATACCCGGCGATAAAGCAGGCATTGAGCAGGGCAAGCCAGACCCCCTTACGCGACGTCATGCGGCCGTTCATGGCCATAGCCAGAATCGACAGGCAGATCACGGCGATGCCGGACCACGCGAGCCATGACAGGCTATCTCCCAGCACCAGCACGCTTATCAATGCCACCAGCAGCGGTGCCGTACCGCGCATCAGCGGATAGGTCTGGCTCATATCGGAGACCTGGTAGGTCTTTGCAACCAGCACCGTGTACACCACCTGCAGCGCGCAGGAGACCCCTAAAAACGGCCAGCTGGCAGCAGACGGCTGTGGGGAGAAGGGCAGTAATACCAGGGCGATAAACGCGGCGGAACCGCTAACGCTGATTGCTGAATAGAGCTTGTCTGTACCGGCTTTAACAATGGCGTTCCAGCTGGCATGCAGCAGCGCGGCGAACAGTAAAATGCAGAAGACGGTAATGGTCATGGCGTATCTGGCGGTGAATTGTCACTCAACTGTAACATTCACAACCTGATGCTGCCAGCCGGTCACACCGCGCAAAACAGACGGTGTGTGACCCGTGGTTCATCCGAGACCAGCGTAAAGCCCGCCTGATGATAAAACCCGTATGCAGCGTCCGGCGCGTGGGTGTTGAGAAAATCAAACCAGATGCTGGCATCGGCCATTACCACGGTCAGAAGCTGCTTACCAATGCCCAGCCCGCGGCACTTCTCGCTGACGTAGAGATGACGAATGCGGCCGGCGCGCGGCTGCTGGCTGAAGGGATCGCGGTTAAGACCGCATACGCCCACCAGCTTGCCGTTCAAAAAGGCGCCCAGCAGCTTTTCGCCCGGTGCGTTAAAACGGTTTTCACCGCGCTGCCAGTTCTCTTCCAGCCGGCGCAGCATGTTGAAATTCGATGCAATACTTTCGGCCTTTAAGGCGATATAGCCAGGTTCTTCTGGCGTGACAGGCTCAATTAACAGACGCGACATAGCATTCCCTCGTTATTAAAGAGGGGCGGTTGCCCGCCCCTCTCAGGTGCGACTTGAACCTGAATCACCGAAGGTATTTCAGGACAGCATCAAGTAGTTGCAATACAGCAACAATGAGTTTGAGGATAAGTATCACCATATCCACTACGCTCATACGCGTCTCCTTTTGGTTAAAAGGAGCACGATGCTGGCGTACCTTTCCGCCGCCTGTGACCAGCACCTGGATTGACGTAACACAGTGTGCTCACTTCAGGGGGTTAAGGCACTGACGGCACCACCCGTTTCAGCCAGGACTTCGTTGCGCCGGTAGAACTGCGGCCCCCTCGCTCACTGCGAACACCCTCAGTATAGATAAATACTGTATGCATGAACAGTATTTTTTGGACAAAATTCAGAAGGCGGTCCATACTCAAAAACGTCAAAATCCGTGCCCGAATTGCGCGTTCGTCTTCGATCGCGTATACTTTTTGCGTTGACGTAACACAGTGTGTTCTGCGGCGACCAACCGCAAAACCTCTGAAAAAAAACCTCGCTCAGGCGAGGTTTTTTGTTTTCTGCACGCAACAAACGAAACGTGATCTTCGACGCATTTTTGCGCAGATGAAAATATTTCCATTGTCATGCCCGAAAAGCTGTGTTTGTATAAATTCTATCAATAGATTCCAAACACAGGTCCCCAATGACAGCATCCATGTTCACCTCGACCCTACTAGCAACTGCGCAACCAGCCGCAGTGGTCGTCGTGCGTGTGGTGGTGGTCGTCGGCAATGCGCCGTAGGGACTGGATCAACACACGAATCCAAAACCCCGCCGGCGCAAACCGGGCGGGGTTTTTCGTTTAAGGACCCTCCCCGGAAAGTCGGCTCAGAAGAAAAGGACTGGAGCATGGCAAGTTCGGGCACAACATCCACCAAAACGCGTTTCACGGGCGCGCAGTTAATCGTTCATTTGCTGGAACGACAGGGCATCACCACGGTTGCGGGGATCCCGGGCGGCACCGTGCTGCCGCTGTATGATGCGTTAAGCCAAAGCACGCAGATTCGTCACGTTCTGGCGCGTCACGAGCAGGGCGCGGGTTTCATCGCTCAGGGTATGGCGCGTACGCAGGGCAAACCCGCGGTCTGTATGGCCTGCAGTGGCCCGGGTGCGACTAACCTGGTCACCGCTATCGCCGACGCGCGCCTGGACTCAATTCCACTGATCTGCATCACCGGCCAGGTGCCGTCCTCCATGATCGGTACCGACGCGTTTCAGGAAGTGGATACCTACGGCATCTCTATCCCCATCACTAAACATAACTATTTAGTTCGCGATATCGCCGAGCTTCCTCAGGTTATCAGCGATGCGTTTCGTATTGCGCAATCCGGCCGTCCCGGCCCGGTGTGGATAGACATTCCTAAGGATGTTCAGACCGCAGAGATCGAGATTGACGTGCTGCCGGAGCCGGGTGAACGTGCGCCAGCGCCGCAGTTCAGCGCAGAGAGCGTGCAGGCTGCAGCGGCGATGATTAACGCCGCCAGACGCCCGGTGCTTTATCTGGGTGGCGGGGCGATTAATGCCTCCGACGCGGTACGCCAGCTCGCAGAGAAAGCCAGCCTGCCCACCACCATGACCCTGATGGCGCTGGGTATGTTGCCAAAAGCGCACCCGCTGTCGCTGGGTATGCTGGGGATGCACGGCGCGCGCAGCACGAACTACATTCTGCAAGAAGCGGATTTGCTGATTGTTCTGGGTGCACGTTTTGATGACCGGGCGATTGGCAAGACCGAGCAGTTCTGCCCGAACGCCAAAATCATTCATGTGGATATCGACCGTGCCGAGCTGGGTAAAATCAAGCAGCCGCACGTGGCGATTCAGGGTGATGTTGCCGAGGTGCTGGCGCAGTTGATTCCGCAAACGAACGCTTCCGATCGCGCCGACTGGCGTCAGCTGGTTGCCGATCTGCAAAAAGAGTTCCCGGGCGCTATCCCAACCGAGGGGGACCCGCTGAGCCATTACGGGCTGATTAACGCCGTGGCCGCCTGCGTTGATGACAGCGCAATTATCACCACCGACGTAGGCCAGCACCAGATGTGGACCGCCCAGGCCTATCCGTTGAACCGTCCGCGTCAGTGGCTGACCTCGGGTGGACTGGGGACCATGGGCTTTGGCCTGCCGGCGGCAGTGGGCGCGGCGCTGGCCAATCCCGATCGCAAGGTGATCTGCTTCTCCGGTGACGGTAGCCTGATGATGAACATTCAGGAAATGGCGACGGCAGCCGAAAACCAGTTAGACGTGAAAATCATCCTGATGAACAACCAGGCGCTGGGGCTGGTGCACCAGCAGCAGAGTCTGTTCTATACGCAGGGCGTGTTTGCCGCGACCTATCCAGGAACGATTAACTTTATGCAGATTGCCGCCGGTTTTGGCCTGCATACCTGCGATTTGAACGCCGAAGCGGACCCTCATGCGGCGCTGCAGGCGGCGATTTCTCGTCCTGGCCCGGCGCTGATCCACGTGCGTATCGATCCTGAACAAAAAGTGTACCCGATGGTGCCGCCAGGTGCGGCAAATACAGAGATGGTGGGGGAATAAGCCATGCAGAAACAACATGATAACGTCATTCTGGAACTCACCGTCCGAAACCACCCTGGCGTGATGACGCACGTCTGTGGGCTCTTTGCCCGCCGCGCGTTTAACGTGGAAGGTATCCTCTGTCTGCCCATTCAGGGCAGCGAGCACAGCCGCATCTGGCTACTGGTGAATGACGATCAGCGTCTGGAGCAGATGATTGCGCAGATCGATAAGCTGGAAGATGTCGAGAAAGTGGAGCGCAACCAGTCCGATCCCACCATGTTTAACAAAATTGCTGTGTTCTTCGAGTAAATAGCGCAAAGCTTGAACCCCCACGCGCTTATCGTTAAGGTAAGCGCGTTTTTTAACCCGCCAGGAACGCGCCATGACCACCATCGCCCTTATCGACGACCACCTCATCGTCCGCTCCGGATTTGCCCAGCTGCTGAACCTTGAGCCTGATTTTCAGGTGGTGGCGGAGTTCGGCTCCGGTCGCGAGGCGCTGGCGGGTTTGCCCGGGCGCGGTGTCCAGGTCTGTATCTGCGATATCTCGATGCCGGATCTCTCCGGGCTTGAGCTGCTGAGCCAGTTGCCGAAAGGGATGGCGATCGTGATGCTCTCGGTCCATGACAGCCCGGCGCTGGTGGAGCAGGCACTGAACGCAGGCGCACGCGGATTTCTTTCCAAGCGCTGCAGCCCGGACGAACTGATCGCTGCCGTGCGCACGGTCTCCGCCGGCGGGTGCTACCTGACGCCGGATATCGCCATCAAGCTGGCGGCAGGGCGACAGGACCCGCTCACCCGACGCGAACGTCAGGTGGCAGAAAAACTGGCACAGGGGATGTCGGTGAAAGAGATTGCCGTGGACCTGGGGCTGTCGCCAAAAACCGTTCACGTTCACCGCGCTAATCTGATGGAAAAACTCGGCGTCAGTAATGACGTTGAGCTGGCGCGCCGCATGTTCGACAGCTGGCAATGAACCCGCTGTTTTCACGGCTGATCGCCGTTGCTGCCAGTTTTTCCATTTTCTCCGCCGCCTGGTTCTGCCTGTGGAGTATCAGCCTGCATCTGGTTGAACGCCCGGAGCTGGCGGTGCTGCTTTTCCCGTTTGGCCTGCGTCTGGGGCTGATGCTGCAATGCCCGCGCGGTTTCTGGCCGGTACTGCTGGGCGCCGAATGGCTGATGCTGATCTGGCTGGCGCAGGAGGTGGCGCTGGCGCACTTGCCTTTACTGGTGACGGGCAGCGTACTCACGCTGATCCCGGTGGCGCTGATCTCCCGTTATCGTCACCAGCGCGACTGGCGCACGCTGCTGCGTCAGGGGGCTGCGCTGATTGCCGCCGCGCTGTTGCAGTCCCTGCCCTGGACCGGCGAGGAGGAGATGCTTAACGCCCTTCTGCTGACGCTGACCGGCGGTCTGACGCTGGCTCCCACCTGTCTGGTTATCTGGCACTACCTCACCAGTACCGTCTGGCAGCCGCTCGGACCGGCGCTGGTCTCTCAGCCGGTAAACTGGCGCGCCCGGCATCTTATCTGGTATCTGCTGCTGTTTGCGATCAGCCTGTGGCTGCAGCTTGGCCTGCCCGATGAGCTGTCGCGCTTTACCCCGTTTTGCCTGGCGTTGCCGATTATTGCCCTCGCGTGGCACTACGGCTGGCAGGGCGCGCTGATTGCCACCCTGATGAACGCTATCGCGCTGATTGCCAGCCAGACCTGGCACGATCACCCCGTCGATTTACTGCTCTCCCTGCTGGCCCAGAGCCTGACCGGGCTGCTGCTGGGGGCCGGGATTCAGCGCCTGCGTGAACTTAACCACTCATTACAAACCGAGCTGGCGCGTAATCGCCGTCTGGCAGAACGCCTGCTGGAAACGGAAGAGAGCGTCCGGCAGGAGGTGGCCCGCGAGTTGCACGATGACATCGGCCAGACCATTACCGCCATTCGCACTCAGGCGGGCATCGTTCAGCGTCTGGCGGCCGAAAACGCTGGCGTAAAGCAGGGCGGGGCACATATCGAACAGCTCTCTCTTGGCGTGTATGACTCGGTGCGGCGACTGCTTGGCAGGCTGCGACCGCGCCAGCTGGACGATCTTACGCTTGAGCAGGCGGTACGGTCTCTGATGCGCGAGATGGAGCTGGAAAGCCGCGGGATCGTCAGCCATCTTGACTGGCGCATCAATGAATCTTTGCTGAGCGAGGGCCAGCGCGTCACGCTGTTCCGCGTCTGTCAGGAAGGGCTGAATAATATTGTTAAGCACGCCAGCGCCAGCGCGGTAACGCTGCAGGGATGGCAACAGGATGAACGCCTGATGCTGGTGATTGAAGATGATGGCTGCGGTCTGCCGCCGGGCTCCGGCCAGCTGGGTTTTGGCCTGGCGGGCATGCGTGAGCGCGTCAAGGCGTTGGGTGGCACCCTGACGATCTCCTGCACCCACGGCACGCGCGTCAGCGTCAGTTTACCGCTGAGGAGTCAGCATGTTTAAAACCCCGGCGAATGCCGCCCCGCTAAACGATAAACGTGAAATTGACGCCCGCTATCGTTACTGGCGTCGCCATATCCTGATCACCATCTGGCTGGGGTATGCGCTTTTTTACTTTACCCGCAAAAGTTTCAATGCCGCCGCGCCGGAAATCCTCGCCAGCGGGGTGATGACACGCACCGATATTGGCCTGCTGGCGACGCTGTTTTACATCACCTACGGCCTGTCGAAGTTCTTCTCCGGTATCGTCAGCGACCGCTCGAATGCCCGTTATTTTATGGGCTCAGGACTCATTGCCACCGGGGTGGTGAACATTCTGTTTGGCTTTTCCACCTCGCTCTGGGCCTTTGCGCTGCTGTGGGCGTTGAACGCCTTTTTCCAGGGATGGGGTGCGCCGGTGTGTGCCCGTCTGCTTACCGCCTGGTACTCGCGCAACGAGCGTGGCGGCTGGTGGGCTATCTGGAACACGGCGCATAACGTCGGGGGGGCGCTTATTCCGATGGTGGTCGGGGCGGCGGCGCTGCACTACGGCTGGCGTACGGGAATGATGATTGCCGGCGGGCTGGCGATCGTTGCCGGGCTGTTTCTTTGCTGGCGACTGCGTGACAGGCCACAAACCGTGGGCCTGCCCGCGGTAGGCGACTGGCGGCACGACGAGATGGAAGTCGCTCAACAGCAGGAAGGTGCAGGGCTGACGCGTAAAGAGATCCTCACCAAATATGTGCTGTTAAATCCCTATATCTGGTTACTCTCCCTCTGCTACGTGCTGGTCTACGTGGTGCGTGCGGCGATCAACGACTGGGGCAATCTGTATATGTCCGAAACCCTGGGCGTCGATCTGGTGACCGCCAACTCGGCGGTGACGATGTTCGAGCTGGGCGGCTTTATCGGCGCGCTGGTGGCGGGCTGGGGCTCGGATAAGCTCTTCAACGGTAACCGCGGGCCGATGAACCTGATCTTCGCCGCCGGGATTTTACTTTCCGTTGGTTCGCTATGGCTGATGCCGTTTGCCAGCTACGTGATGCAGGCGGCGTGTTTCTTCACCACCGGCTTTTTCGTCTTTGGCCCGCAGATGCTGATCGGCATGGCGGCGGCGGAGTGTTCACACAAAGACTCCGCGGGAGCAGCGACGGGCTTTGTCGGGCTGTTTGCTTACCTTGGCGCTTCGCTCTCCGGCTGGCCGCTGGCGCGGGTGATCGACGTCTGGCACTGGAGCGGTTTCTTTGCCGTGATCGCCATCGCGGCAGGAATTTCGGCCCTGCTGCTGCTGCCGTTCCTGCATGCGCAGGCGCCGCGCGAGGCACACGAAGCGTGATGTGCTTCACCTTTTCATCCCGAATAGCGCAAAACTAAGAAATTTTCCTGGTTTCACCTGGACGCTGTCTCAGGCGTCGCTCCCGGCTGGTTTTTACAATGCTGCAAAAATCAGCTCAGGAGTAAACCAATCATGCTGGCCTTCTTAAATCAGGTGCGCAAACCGACCCTGGATCTGCCGCTCGATGTGCGGCGTAAAATGTGGTTCAAACCGTTCATGCAGTCTTACCTGGTGGTCTTTATCGGCTACCTGACCATGTACCTGATCCGCAAAAACTTTAACATCGCGCAGAACGACATGATCTCAACCTACGGGCTGAGCATGACGCAGCTGGGGATGATTGGCCTGGGCTTCTCCATCACTTACGGCGTGGGTAAAACCGTCGTCTCCTACTACGCGGACGGCAAAAACACCAAGCAGTTCCTGCCGTTTATGCTGATCCTCTCCGCCATCTGTATGCTCGGCTTCAGCGCCAGCATGGGCGCGGGCTCCGTCAGCCTGTTCATGATGATCGCCTTCTACGCCCTGAGCGGTTTCTTCCAGAGTACCGGCGGGTCGTGCAGTTATTCCACCATCACCAAATGGACCCCTCGCCGCAAGCGTGGTTCGTACCTCGGCATGTGGAACATCTCCCACAACCTCGGCGGGGCGGGTGCGGCAGGCGTGGCGCTGTTCGGCGCAAACTACCTGTTCGACGGCCACGTGATCGGCATGTTTATCTTCCCGTCGATTATCGCCCTGATTGTCGGCTTTATCGGCCTGCGCTACGGCAGCGACTCCCCGGAATCGTACGGCCTCGGCAAAGCCGAAGAGCTGTTCGGCGAGGAGATCAGCGAAGAGGACAAAGAGACCGAAGAAAACGAGATGTCCAAATGGCAGATCTTTGTTGAGTACGTGCTGAAAAACAAAGTGATCTGGCTGCTCTGTTTCTCCAACATCTTCCTGTACGTGGTGCGTATCGGTATCGACCAGTGGTCCACCGTGTATGCCTTCCAGGAGCTGAAGCTCTCCAAAGAAGTTGCGATTCAGGGCTTCACCCTGTTCGAAGTGGGCGCGCTGGTCGGCACGCTGCTGTGGGGCTGGCTCTCGGACCTCGCCAATGGTCGCCGTGCGCTGGTAGCCTGCGTCGCGCTGGCGCTGATTATCGCCACGCTCGGCGTCTACCAGCACGCCAGCAACCAGTACGTTTACCTGGCGTCCCTGTTCGCGCTCGGCTTCCTGGTGTTTGGTCCACAGCTGCTGATCGGCGTGGCAGCAGTCGGCTTCGTACCGAAAAAAGCGATCGGCGCTGCCGATGGAATTAAAGGCACCTTCGCCTACCTGATCGGTGACAGCTTCGCCAAGCTGGGTCTGGGTATGATCGCCGACGGCACGCCGATTTTCGGCCTCACCGGCTGGGCGGGCACCTTTGCCGCGCTGGATGCCGCCGCCATCGGTTGTATCGTCCTGATGGCGATGGTCGCGGTGCTGGAAGAACGTAAGATCCGCCGTGAAAATCGGATGCAGAAATTAAAAGTAGCCTGAGTGTGCAGGTAACTTCTTTGCCCGGTTGACCGCCGGGCTTTTTTTTACATTCCACCTTTACCCCCCTTTACAGACCCGCTCCCTGCAATGCTCTACATTTTAATTTTGCTGCCGCACCCCGCGGCTTTTGTCCGTTTTGTTATGGAGAGCTTGCATGGTAAACCGACGACTATCCTGTCTTGCGCTATTGGTGGCGCTTGCCTCCCCCGCCCTGGCGGCGGATGCGCCGACGTACGGTGAGAAGCTGGAGGGGTTTGATTACGCCTGGCCGGTTAAGCATTTCACCTTTACCTCGCAACATCAGCCGCTTGATATGGCCTATCTGGACGTTAAGCCAGAAAAACCCAACGGCCGCACCGTGGTGCTGATGCACGGTAAAAACTTCTGCGCCGGAACGTGGGAGGGGACTATCCGCGCGCTTTCCGCCAGCGGATACCGCGTGGTGGCACCAGACCAGATTGGTTTTTGTAAATCCACCAAACCCGAGCATTACCAGTACACCTTCCAGCAGCTGGCGGATAACACCCACGCGTTGCTTAAGCAGCTCGGCGTCGATCGCGTGACGGTTATTGGGCACTCGACCGGCGGCATGCTGGCGACCCGCTACGCGCTCATGTGGCCGCAGGAAGTGGAACAGCTGGTGATGGTTAACCCGATTGGTTTAGAAGACTGGAAAGCCCGCGGCGTACCGCATATTACGGTCGATCAGTGGTATCAGCGTGAACTTAAAACCAGCGCCGATGGTATTCGTCAGTACGAGAAAAATACCTACTATGCCGGGGAGTGGAAGCCGGAGTATGAGCGTTGGGTGACGATGCTGGCCGGGCTGAACAATGGGCCGGGCAAAACGCGTGTCGCCTGGAACTCAGCCCTGCTCTACGACATGATTTATACCCAGCCGGTGATCTACGAATTTGGTGAACTGAAGATGCCGGTATTATTGATGATCGGCACCAAAGACAACACCGCCATCGGGAAAGACCTCGCCCCGCCGGCGATCCGCAAGACGCTGGGCAATTATGCAGTACTGGGTAAGGAGACGGAAAAACGCATTCCGCATGCGACGCTGGTTGAGTTTAACGACATGGGCCATGCGCCACAGATGCAGGACCCTCAGCGCTTCCATGACGCGCTGCTGAAAGGGCTGCAGGTACGCTGACCGGTCTAAAGCAACAGCCCCGCAGCCCGTTCTGCGCGGGCTGTCTTCCGCACACTACTCGCCAGCATACCTGGCGCTGCCCTCATAACGATTTTCCACCTTTTTTCACTGCACTATTATGGCCTTGCCCGCTGTCGACGCCGCGCGTTTCCCGCTATGATGAGCGGCTGACGTAGAGGAGAACGCATGGTCTGGATAATGCTGGCAACGCTTGCCGTGGTGTTTGTGGTGGGATTTCGGGTCCTGACCTCAGATTCACGTCGCGCAATTAAACGCCTGAGCGAGCGGCTGGGGATCACCCCGGTTCCTGTAGAATCGATGATCGATCAGTTCGGTAAAACGCCCGGCAATGAGTTTATCCGCTACCTTGAACGCCCGGACGAAGCGCATTTGCAAAATGCCGCCCAGGTGCTGCTGATCTGGCAGGTCTGCATTGTCGACGGCAGTGAAGAGAATTTGCTTGCCTGGCACCGTATGCTGCGTAAAGCCCGTCTGGCCGCGCCGATCACGGACGCGCAGGTCCGTCTGACGCTGGGTTTTATGCGTGAAATGGAGCCCGATCCGCAGGAGCTAAACGCCTTCCAGTTGCGCTATAACCAGCTTTTCCTGCCGGAAGAGGGCGTGTTTTACCTGCATTAAGCCGTTTTCCCGCATAACACATTCTGTGCGTTAAGGATCTCCTCTCTATTTTCATTGAGGCGAGTGGCGGCATAGATATCTATGTTTAACCTTTTTGCCTCGGCGTCCGTGAGTTCACGGTAGCAAAGTCCTTCCTGATTAAAGGTGCATTTCGACTGAGGCAGTAGCGCAAATCCTTTCCCTCTTGCGATACGGCTTAGCATCACAAGGGTATCATCCGGCTCTTTTATCCGCTTCAGAGGCGTTTTCAGCGTATCAAAGTAGCTTTCGCATTTGTCGTAAAATGACGGGTTGGCACTTCTGGAAAACCAGAAAATGGGAAGATCGCTAATATCCTCCAGCGCGACTTTCTCTTTCAGGCTGGCAGGGTGTAAAGAGGGCATTGCGATGAGCAACGGTTCCTGGCAGACCCAGCGGTATTGAACAATGTCTTCATGACCCGTTCCTTTTTCACCGGTCAGCACCAGATCCAGCATGTTTTTAGACAAGCTTTGCAGCAGTTGGGCTGACGTCAGGTCCGGCGTTTCGACATCATCTCCCGCGTTCATTTTTTGAAGCTGGGTATTCTCGGGTTCAATATATTCAAAATTAAGGGTCCGCGTGAGTCCAATACGCAGGCTCGTTTCAGAAGAGAGAGGATCTTCTTTTAGGTTACTGATGTCTTTGAGTATTTTTTCAGCCTGAACAACCAGCGCACGGCCTGCTTCTGTGAGGCTAACGTCATGCGTGTTGCGGCTGAACAACTGACGTTTCAGAACCGCTTCAAGGCATTTTATCTGACGCGTCAATGGCGGTTGAGTCATGCGTAGGCGTTCGGCAGCCTTACGGAAGTTCAGTTCATGTGCGACAGCGAGAAAGCATTGTAATTGTTTGATACTGGGCAGGTTATTGCTGATTAAATGTTCTGCTGTGGCCATACGTGGGTCCTGAATGCGAAAAGGTATTTCGTCTTTTTTCCATTTCGATATTACACGCTAAATGCGGGCAGTAAACCCATTTCAACAGTAATACCAAAAATATATTACAAATTTAACAATTCCAATTGTTTCCTATATTGATAAATTTCTACCCGAATCCTCACTCAATCAATATTCGGAGTAATTATGTCGTCTAAATATGTACTGGTATCACGCTTCCCGTTAAAAAATACTTTTACAGAGAAAGATTTTACCTCCTTAAAAAGCAATGAAAACGTTCGCTAGTTTTCCTGTGAAGAAAACGGTGTTAATGAACTGCTGGAACTGCGCGCTTTCAATGACATTAAAGAAATTGCGTGTGCTGAGAGTGAAATGGAATCCATGTTCCATCGTTTCTCTGCTGTTCTTTCTGCCGATATTCGTCGCGAACTGCTTAAGTTTGTTGAATCCCCAATCGATAATAAAAAGAGTTTACCCGAATCTAATTATATTCAGTTTCGTCACGTTGAGGTGCCCGCCCATAACTATCAGTAGTATCGTCAGTGGCGCGATGAAACCACGCCGCATTTTTTGAGGTTGATGAGACGCTAATAAATATTAAAAGCATGTTTGATTTCTATGACTTCTGGTGCAGGGAAAATAATCAAAACGATCGTCTTCAACGCTATATGTCTCGTTTTCGCGTCGACGTAAAAAACGGTGTGCCAAGGGAGACGCTGAACAGAGAGTATTATCGCCAGTTTAAAGGTGTGTCTTGTCGTTATCTGGAAGAAATGGGCGATGAATGGTTCAGGCGTAAGCCAGAAAACGAATTTTTTATTGAGAGTGCCGTTTCAGCACTTAAAAGCCATCAGAGACAGAACATGTACATCGTATTTATATCGGGCTCTATGCTTCCGATTCTGTCACCCATTGCGAAATATCTTGGGGTAACGGACATACTCTGTGCTCCGTTAATAATAAATGACGCAGGCGAGTTGACGGGGGAAATCGGCCTGCCCGAAACAATTGGAGCGGGTAAAAAAGACGCCCTGATGACGTTTTGCCGGGATAAGGAGATTAATCCAGCGGATTGTTATGCCTAAGGTGACGATCTTTCGGATATTCCAATGCTCGAAGCCATTGGGCATCCCGTCTGTGTGGGAGAGCATTCCGCGCTTATCCGATATGCAGCAGAAAAAAATTGGCACATTATTTAAACCATTATTGAGGTAAGTAGTATGACTTCAGAACTCTCTCCGCAAAATATGACGTTAAGGTCATGGCTTGCGTTATTCATTCTGGCTATTTCAACGTTTACTATTGTCACTACCGAACTGGCGCCGGTCGGATTATTAACGCCAATCGCAGAGGGATTACGGTCTTCGGAATCCGCGGTGGGCATGACCGTGTCGCTTTATGCCTGGGTGGGGGCGTTGAGTGCGCTGTTTGCCTCCGTCTTTTTAGGCAATGTGGCTAAGAAGCGGCTTTTACTCGTGCTCACCGTGGTGCTTCTGATCTCTAACGTCATGGCCGCGACGGTTAACACCTACGGAATGCTGCTTAGTGCCCGCGTGCTGGGCGCGCTTGCACACGGTGCATTCTGGGCGATGATCGGCGCAACGGCGGTTGCCATGGTTCCTGCCAGATATATTGGTGCGGCGACGTCAATCGTATTTGGTGGCGTTTCCGCAGCAAGCGTTTTTGGCGTACCGGTTTCCAACTACATTGGTATCCACTTCGGCTGGCGGCAGGCATTTTGGCTGATGGCCGCGCTGAGCGTAATTGCCTTTGTGGGTATTAGCGTGCTTGTTCCCCAGATCGCCAGCAAAAGCGCGCTTGGCCTGGATGCGCTTAAGGGCGTGCTGAAATCGTCTACCCTGTGGAAAATTTACTCAGCAACCCTGCTGGCTGTTACGGCGCACTTTGCCGCCTTTACGTACATTGAACCCTGGCTTCACACGCAGAGTTTACTGTCCACCGCCTTTATTCCCGCCGTGCTTTTTGTTTACGGCATCGCGGGTCTGGCCGGTAATTTCCTGACCGGCGTGATGATTGATAAGTATCTCAAGCTGACGGTTTCGCTGTCTGTACTGCTGATCTGTGCAGTGCTGCTGTTCCTGGGCCTGTCAGGTTCCTCGCTCTCTGCTGCGCTGATATTCACCAGCATGATTATCTGGGGCGTTGCCGTGTCAGGAATATTTGTCGGCTTCCAGACGTGGGTTTTACGTATGGCTGAAGATAAAGCCTTCCCGGCCTCCGCAATCTACGTTTCGTTTTTCAATACCGCCATTGGTATCGGCGCGTCGGTCGGTGCCTGGATGGTTTCATCATTTTCAATGCCGCTCCTGTATATCGTCGCCGGCACGGCTATCGGCCTGTCCGTTCTGCTTGTCGCGGTTATTCCTGCAACCTTGACCGCAAAACAATCCCGTATGGAGAAATCTTATGAGTCAAATTAATGACCGCACGCGCTATGGCAGAGAGATCATGGACCGTCTTGAAGCAGGGCTCGCGGATAAAGTCACCCGCCGCCTGAGCGAACTGGACCCGGGCCTGCCCGCTCTGATAACCGACTATGCGTTCGGGGATGTGGTGGGACGTCCGGGACTGGAGCTCAAAACGCGCGAAATGCTGACTGTCGCCTCGCTTGTGACGCTGGGTAATGCTATGCCGCAGCTGGAACTGCACATGAGAGGCGCGCTCAACACCGGCGTGACGCCGGAAGAGCTGCTTGAAATTGTGATACAGATGGCGGTGTATGCCGGCGTTCCCGCCTGTATGAACGGTCTTACCGCCTACCGCGCGGCAATCGCTGCGACGGGTCATACGTTGCCGGGACTGAAAGGGAGTGACGCATGAGCGAGGTTGTCATTATTGCAGCCCGCCGCACGGCGACGGGCGCATTTCTGGGCGCGCTTGCGGAGCATTCCGCCGCTGACCTGGGAAGCTGGGTCATTCAGGCGCTCCTGAAAGAATCTGGCGTAGAGGCCAGTGATATCTCTCAGGTCATTATGGGTCAGGTTCTTACGGCGGGGCAATCGCGCTTGGGCATGCGATAGGCGCATCCGGCTGCCGGATTTTGATGACGCTGGTTCATGCCCTGGTCCGTAATGACGGCAAGTATGGCGTCGCCGCGCTGAGCGTTTATCGCTAACGGCACGGCGTATCCGATATAAAAAAACCGGGAAAACCCGGTTTTTTTATTTTCATGATGAGGTATCAGGCGTTCACGCCCTTCATACCCTCGGCAGAATAGCGATCGCCTTTAATCGCTATACGGCGATGCAGGTTGTTCAATGATTCAATATCGCTCTTCTCAAGCTCAATGTTGGCAGCGCGCGCGTTCTCGGCCAGATAGCCGGTGTGCTTAGTGCCCGGGATGGGAACCAGCCGATCGTATTGCGCTAACAGCCAGGCAAGGGCAATCTGACCCGCGGTAGAGCCGTATTTCGCCGCCAGCGGGTGGATGACATCGAGCAGCTGGCGATTATGATCGAGGCTGGACTGCATAAAGCGCTCGTTATTTTTACGGAAATCACCCTCTGCAAATTCGCTATTGTTCAGGTATTTTCCCGTCAGGAAGCCTCTGCCAAGAGGCGAGTAGGGCACCAGACCAATGCCTAACGCTTTCACGACCGGCAGAATGCTTTCCTCGATATCGCGTGTCCACAGAGAATATTCCGTTTGCAGCGCGGTGACCGGATGTACCGCATGGGCCCGTTGCAGCGTTGACGCCGACACTTCGCAAAGGCCTATGTGGTTGATCTTGCCCTCTTTCACAAGGGTGCGCAGACAATCCATACTCTCTTCGACCGGGGTGGTGTTACTCAGTCTGTGTAGATAAAAGAGGTCGATTCGCTCCACGCCAAGCCGCTTGAGGGACTCATTACAGCAGCGGATGATATAGTCAGGCGTATTGTTGATGGTGCGGGCATAAGACTCGTCGGGAGAGCGATCGATGCCGCATTTCGTGGCTATTTTGAACTGCTCGCGAGTGCTTTTATCCAGCCCGGCAAGAAAATGACCGATTAGTCTTTCATTATGACCACGGCCATATAAATTTGCGGTATCAATAAACGTCACGTTCAGATCGATGAGGCTATGCAATACCCGCAGCGAGGCGTTGTCATCAGTCTGGCCATAAAATTCACTCAGACCCATGGCACCGTAGCCGACGGCACTGACGGTAAAATTTTGAGATAAATTACGTGTTTTCATAGTTTCTCCTTTTCAGACGCTATGATTGTTTCACCTCAAATGTGGAGACTGAATTTTCATTTTCGTTATGCAGAAAAGGTATCAGTCGACGACGCGCTCTCTTCAGGCTCATTAAAAACGACAAAAGTTGTCAAATCGTTAAATCCGTCACACTTTTGATGATAAACTGCGCGACTTTTCCGCACGTTTTTATCTTCAGGTGACGCCATGACAGAACACATTCAGCCCACGCCCAGACCGCAGACCCAGGAGGTCACTCGCCCCAACTGGTCGGCGGTTTTCTCCGTGGCATTTTGCGTTGCCTGCCTGATTACCGTTGAGTTTCTGCCGGTGAGCCTGCTGACACCGATGGCGCAGGATCTGGGCATTTCCGAAGGCGTGGCGGGGCAGTCCGTCACCGTGACCGCTTTTGTGGCGATGTTCGCTAGCCTGTTTATTACCCAGGTGATCGGCACCATCGACCGCCGTAAAGTGGTCATTCTGTTCAGCGTGCTGCTGACGCTCTCCTGCCTGCTGGTCTCTTTTGCCAATAACTTCACCCTGCTGCTGCTGGGTCGCGCCTGTCTGGGGCTGGGATTAGGCGGCTTCTGGGCGATGTCGGCCTCGCTCACCATGCGTCTGGTTCCCGCGCGCACCGTGCCGAAAGCCCTCTCCGTGATCTTTGGTGCTGTTTCGATTGCGCTGGTCATTGCTGCGCCGTTGGGCAGTTTCCTTGGCGGGATCATCGGCTGGCGTAACGTCTTTAACGCTGCCGCGGTGATGGGGGTGCTATGCATTCTCTGGGTCTGGAAAGCGCTGCCGTTCTTACCGGGGGAGGCGGCACACCATAAACAGAATATGTTCAGCCTGCTGAAGCGCCCGGGCGTGCTGGCGGGGATGACCGCCATCTTTATGGCATTTGCCGGACAGTTTGCCTTCTTCACCTATATCCGCCCGGTATTCATGAACATGGCCGGGTTTGATGTGGATGGCCTGACGCTGGTGCTCCTGAGCTTCGGTATCGCCAGCTTTGTCGGCACCTCGCTGTCGTCCGCGTTCCTGAAGCGTTCCCTGAAAGTGGCGCTGGCGGGTGCGCCGCTGGTGCTGGCAATTAGCGCTGCGGTGCTGGTGCTGTGGGGCAGCGATAAGTGGGTTGCGTCGGCAATTGCGATTATCTGGGGCTTTGCTTTTGCGCTGGTGCCGGTGGGCTGGTCGACGTGGATCACCCGCTCGCTCGCCGATCAGGCGGAAAAAGCCGGGTCGATTCAGGTCGCGGTGATCCAGCTGGCGAACACCTGCGGTGCGGCGATTGGCGGCGTTGCGCTGGACCATCTGGGGCTGACGTCACCGCTGGTGATTTCAGGAACCCTGATGCTGCTGACGGCGCTGCTGGTGGCGAGTAAGGTGAAAGCAAAATAAGTAAATCCCCTCTTCCCACAGGGAAGAGGGGATATCAGGCTACGCCGATGTCTGAACCCGTCTTCTCGAATCCATCGAAATCAGCACCACCGACGACACAATCAGCAGCGTGCCCAGCCAGTCCGGCAGCGTAAACGCCACCCCAAGCAAAATCACCGACAGAAGGGCGCTGCTCAGCGGCTCGGCACAGCTCAGAATGCTCGCCTTCGGCCCGCCAATCATCTGCGCGCCTTTCAGATACAGGCTGAACGTCAGCGCCGTGCCAATCACCACCAGATAGAAAAACGCCAGCAGCAGGCTGCCATCAATCACAAAGGTGGTCCCGCGTCCGGCGTAGAACGGCGTCAGCACGACCCCCGCGATTAACATACTCCAGCCAACAATCGGCAGCGTGCCGTAGCGGGCGATCAGCGTCGACGGGTAGGTTGTATAAAACGCGGCAGCAAAGGCCGAGGCGATACCGAAGAACAGGGCGGCAGGGGAGATGGAGAGCGAGGTCGGATCGCCGTGGGTGACCAGCAGGAAGGTGCCGACAAGTGACGTCAAAATGGCGGATAAAACAAACACGCCGGGACGTTTTTTCCTCGCCAGCGCGAACCACGCGACGATGATCGTTGGCGAGAGAAACTGCAGCACGGTGGCCGTCGCCGCGTTGGATTTTTCAATCGTCAGCAGGAAGGTGAGCTGGACGGTGAGCGCACCAACCAGCGAGAAAAACAGCAGGCTGAGGGCGTCTTTACGATGTCTGATGACCGAGAAAATCTTGTCGCCATGCACGAAGGAGAGGGTCAGCAAGATGACGCCGGTAAACAGCAGGCGAATCATCGTCAGGTAAGGGGACGAGATCTGGCTTTTCTCCATGATGTACTGCGCGCAAACCCCTGAGCTGCCCCATAAAACGGCGGCGATCAGAACGTTGAGCATTCCTTTACGTGTGGAACCCATGTTCTCCCCTGTTATGTTGGTTTTTGTGTAGCATAACATGGGTCTTGCCGGGTGCGGTGTGGCCTGATGCCCTCACCCCGGCCCTCTCCCACGGGGAGAGGGTGCAAACACGAAAAACGGCAACGTGCGTTGCCGTTTTGCTTTTATCTTGCTTAGAACCACGCTTCCCACATCGCGCCGACGTTGAAATCATCCAGCGTCTCATCTTTTGTACCGTTCACACGGGCGGTGCGTTCGTTATCCACTTTGCCGCCGGTCACGTAGAAGCGCAGCATTGGGCGGAACTCTGGCCCCATGGCGATAGACATGTTCTGCGACAGGGTCAGCTTCCAGCCTTTGTTATCACCGCCATTGTCGTAATCCACGTGCTGCCAGCCTGCTTCCAGCCAGGTGGAGTGAACGTCGTTCCACCAGTGCATCGGACGCACGATGGCGTTGTAGTTCTTACGGTTGTCGGTCTTGTCGCGGCTGTTGTCATAGTCGTGGAAGGCGAGGATGTACTCCACCTGCGTGGCCTGGGTGAATTTGTACAGCCCTTCGAAGCTGGCGTAGACCGTGGTCAGATCCTCGGTTTTGTTGAATACGCTGTTGTCCGCGTTATCAGAATAACGGGCAATCACCTTATTCACGCCGCTGTCGTTGGTGTGGCTCAGCACCACCCCGCCCTGCCAGGCCTTCAGACGCTCTTCACTCTCAATGGCTTTGGAGTCAAAACCGTAGTTCGCGTACAGCTCCAGATCCAGCGGGCCGACTTTCATGCCGTGGATTTTAGAGGTCGCAGCGTAGTTACCTTTGTCGCCCGTGCCGGAACCGCCGGTACAGGTAATGCGCGACGGGTTCGCCTCATCTTCCATCACTTCCGGGCTACAGGATTCCACCGCGGCCACCGCGGCAACGTCAAACTGCACGCCGCCGATGTCGAAGTTCTTCACCCCGGCACCCTGGCCGTCGTGGTTCATCCAGAAGTAATCGTTGATACCCTGCTGTGGACGCTGGTGGAAGTCACGGCCGGCCCAGAAGTAGGCGTTCGGGTTGGAGGCCATAATGTTGGTCACACCGGCATAGGCTTTTTTCAGGTTAACCTCGTCGCCCCAGTGGTCGATCATCACGTTGATGTCCCAGATGGCACCGTTGTCGCCCTTGAAGGCTTTGGAGAGCTGGAATTCACCGCCGTTGCCTTCGTTACCCAGACGACCGATTGCGGATGCGCCGTTATAGGAACCGTCTACTGCCACGTATTTCTGATCGGCTGCCTGGAAGTGCGCGCCGTAGCGGGCATAGCCGGTAAATTTAACCCCAAACGGAATCGCGAGGTCCGGTGATTGCGCCGCGCTTTGCGGTTCGGTGACCACGTCCGCTTTTTTCGCGACGGCGGCGTCCATTTTGGCCTGACGTTCGGCCAGCGCTTTGTCTACCGCTTTCGCCACGATGGCGTCGATTTGCTCTTGCGTAAATTCTTGTGCGAGTACAGAAATTGGGCAAAGCGCGGCGACAACCGCCATGGTTAATGGAAGTTTTTTAATATAATTCATGGTTATCTCAATATAGTTTAATTTTATTCAGACAATAACCATCCCGCTCCGATCTGACAGAGTTTGTCGCTATCATCAGAACAAGTGGATTTCTATTTTAGGTACAGAGTGATTACATTAACGTTTTTTCGCCATACATTATCTCTGATATAAATGGATTATTTCTTCGGATAATTCACGTGCCAGCAGGGAATTCATTAAATGATCCTGCGCGTGAACCATTATTAAGGTCATCGGCTGGCGGGCTTCGCCCGCATCCTGTTCGATCAATTTGGTCTGCATTTTGTGCGCCTGGCGCGCGTAGCCATCGGCTTCGCGCAGCAGGCTTTTGGCTTCGTCAAGGTTGCCCTGACGCGCCGCGTGCAGGGCTTCAAAGCACAGGCTACGCGACTGACCGGCGTTGACGATAATTTCCATTACGGCTTCTTCTAATGCGATCATTACACTGACTCTCTGTCAAAACTGTTATTTAATGCGGTGGCGGCAAACCACTCGCCGCTTTTCTTGATGGTGCGCTGCTGGGTAGTTAAATCGAGCTGGATAAATCCGTAGCGATTTTTATACGCGTTACACCACGACCAGTTATCAATAAATGTCCACATATGGTAGCCAAGACACTGGCACCCTTCGCTAATACCTTTATGTAGCCAGGCCAAATGTTCGGAAATAAAATCGATGCGGTATTGATCGTTTATCTGACCATTCTCAATAAAGCGCTGTTCATTTTCGACACCCATACCGTTCTCAGAAATAAAACAGCGTGGGTTACCGTAATTGTCGCGCAGGTTAATCAGAATATCGTAAATACCCGGCTCATAAATTTCCCAGCCACGGTATGGATTCATCTTGCGGCCAGGCATTTCGTAATTATCAAAGAACCACTCCGGCATAAACGGTGCCTGTGGGTTCACCGCACTGTCACGGCATTTCACGCGACGCGGCTGATAATAGTTAATGCCGAGCAGTTCGATTTTTCCTTCCGCAATCAGGAAACTGTCTTCCGGTTTGCAGGCGGGGAGCTGATCGTAAGATTTCAGCAACGCCACCAGGTCCGCCGGGTATTCGCCGCGCAGGACGGGGTCAAGGAAGCTGCGGTTAAACATCAGGTCCGCAATGTGTGCCGCTTTGACGTCAGCCGGGTTTTGCGAGCGCGGATAGGACGGCGTCAGGTTCAGTACGATACCGATCTCCCCGGCGTAGTGCCCGGCACGGTAAGCACGTACCGCCTGCGCATGCGCCAGCACGGTGTGATACGCCACGGTGGCCGCACGACGAAAATCCACCACGTTGGGATAGTGGAAATCGTACAGATAGCCGCCTTCCACCGGCACAATCGGCTCGTTGAAGGTAAACCAGTGCAGCACGCGATCGCCAAACAGATCGAAGCAAATCTGCGCATAACGGGCGTAAGCGTCCACCACGTTGCGGTTTTCCCAGCCGCCAATCTCCTGCATCGCCATCGGCATGTCGAAGTGGAACAGGGTGATAAACGGGGTAATACCCTGTTCAATCAGCTCATCAATGACCTGATGATAAAAATCGACCGCTTCCGGGTTCACTTCACCGATACCGTCGGGGATCAGGCGCGCCCAGCTAATCGAGGTGCGAAAGCTGTTGTGGTTCAGCTGCTTTAACAGCTGAATGTCCGTTTTCCAGTGTTGATAAAACGTGGAGGCGTGCTGCGGTCCCACGCCATTATGAAAACGGTTTGGCTCGCGGGCAAACCAGTAATCCCAGGTGGTTTCACCCTCTCGTGTCCCTTCGGTCTGGAGGGCGGAGCTTGCGCTGCCCCACCAGAAATTATCGGGAAATGCGTATTTCATGACCTTTCCTCTTTGACTTAATGACTTGCTGTTTCAGCGGCACCGACGGTTGCCTGGGCTTTCTGCTCTTCGTTTTTCATCAACGTACGCTCGTAAGCACGCAGGAACGGCAGGTACATCAGCGCTGACATCACCATACACACCAGACACATCACCACCGGGCTCAACGCCCAGTTTGCCGCCCACGATGCGCCAATAGGGGCCGGGGTCGTCCACGGGGTTAACGACACCACCTGTGCCAGCCAGCCCATTTTGGTGGCGCCGTACGCCAGGCAGGCGTTCACCAGCGGAACAAACACGAACGGGATAAACAGCATCGGGTTCATGATGATTGGCGCGCCGAACAGAATCGGTTCGTTGATGTTAAAGAAGCTGGGCACAACGCCCATTTTGCCGATGGTGCGCAGGTGTGTGACGCGGCTGCGCAGCAGCAGGAAGGCCAGCGGAAGCGTGGAGCCGACGCCGCCAATCAGCAGGTAGTGGTCCCAGAAACCCTGCAGGTAAACGTGTGGCAGCGCCGCGCCAGCCGCCAGTGCCGCCTGGTTTGCGGACAGGTTGGCCATCCAGAACGGGTTCATGATGCCGGTGACAATCAGCGAGCCGTGGATACCGGCAAACCAGAAGATCTGGCACAGCAGCACGGAGAGCAGAATGGCAGGCAGGGAGTCAGACGCAGAGACCAGCGGTTCCAGCAGGTGCATAATCGCCTGCGGGATAATCATCCCGGTTTGTGCTTCGATAAACAGGTTCAGCGGGTGCAGGGTACCGATCACCACCATGACCGGGATCAGGATCTCAAACGAACGCGCCACACCGGTCGGCACTTCTTTCGGCAGACGGATGGTCACGTTGTTCTGCTTCAGCCACGCATACACGCGGGTGGAGTAGATGGCGGTGATCAGCGCGGTGAAAATCCCCTGGCCGGAGAGGTACTGGGTCGAGATCTTGCCGTCGGCATACGGAGCTGCCACCAGCAGGAAGGCCATAAAGGCCAGCAGACCGGACATCACCGGATCGAGGTTAAACTGACGCCCCAGGCTTGCACCAATCCCCACAGAAATGAAGAACGTCATCACGCCCATGCTGAGGTTGAACGGCAGCATCAGCTGTTCACGGTAAGTCTGGGAGAAATCCAGCCAGCCGCGGGCAAAGCTGTTTGTCGTATCCGCGGAGAAGGGCGGGAAGATGAACACCAGCATAAACGAGCCGATGATCATAAACGGCAGCGCGGCGGTAAAGCCGTCGCGGATGGCAATCACATACTTTTGCTGGCCGAGCTTCGCGGCCAGCGGGGTAATTGACTGCTCAATAACCGCGACCATTGATTGATATAACGAACTCATGTGAACACCTTTTAGTGTGCCGCTTCGATGAGCGACAGAGCATAGTCCAGTACTTTATCGCCACGTTGCATACCGTAATCCATCATGTCGATGGGTTGGACCGGGATGCCCTTTGTAGCCGCCTTGTCTGAGAGTGTCTGTAACATGTACTTCACCTGGGGTCCGAGAAGGACAACCTGGTACTGCGGAAACTGCGTATCAAATTCGGAAACGCCATACGCGTCTATTTTTACTGGCAACCCACGCTCTTTCGCGACATCGACCATTTTGCTGACCAGCAGGCTGGTGGACATCCCGGCAGAGCAACACAGCATAATCTTGAACATCGACAACCATCCTCTAAATGTAAAAAGTTATTGCGAGGATGATTGGACATTATACGGAAACCGGTTTCCATTTATAAAAGACAGAAGTGTGACAACCATCAAGATCCACTACTTATGACGCTAATTAACCAGATGCATGTCACATAATTTGCGCGTTTTGACATCATTTTGAGTTGAAATGGAAAATCGGTTTCCATGAAAAACGGAAAAGGATATACTCCATTCTGGCTATAATATGAGCCGTAGCGGTGATGGAATTTGCAGGTGCGAAGTAAGCCTGCCAGGGGAAAGAGATGTCGACAATCAATGATGTATCACGTCTTGCCGGGGTGTCTAAAGCCACGGTATCGCGAGTGTTGAGTGGGTCGCGTGGCGTAAAGGAAGCCAGCCGCCAGGCCGTTTTAAAAGCGGTTGATGAACTGAACTACCGGCCCAATGTAATTGCGCAGTCGCTGCTGAGCCAGTCGACGGGGTGTATTGGGGTGATTTGCGCGCAGGAGAATATTAACCAGACCACCGGTTATCTTTACGCGCTGGAAAAGCACCTCAGCCAGCATCAAAAACATCTGCTGTTGCGCTTCGCGCATACCAAAGCGGAAGTGATGCACGCCCTGGAAGAACTTTCCTGTGGGTTATGTGATGACATCCTGGTGATTGGCGCGCGTTTCCCGCTGGACGTCGAGATGGACAATGTCATTCTCGTTGACTGTATGGAGTCCGATAATTCCAACAGCATCCAGTTCGATCACGCCTTTGCCGCCGAAACCGCCTGTAACTATCTGACCAGCCAGGGGCGACGCCAGATAGCCCTGATCCATCCGCAAGGCAGCGGTTTCGCCGACCAGGTGTTGCTGGGCTATAAACACGCGCTGGAGAAAAATTTCCTGCCCTTTAATCGCAACCTCGTCTTTATGGATGCCACCTCCTCATCCGTTGCGCTGCAGGAGTTGCTTAACAATGCGAGCACGCTGAATTTTAACGCGCTGCTGGTGGCGGACGAACAGGAAGCTCAGCGGGTGATCCCGCAGCTGCAGGCATTTAATAAATCCGTGCCGGACGACATTATGGTCTTTAGCCTTGCCGGATCGCTGCATCTGCCGGGTATCCCGGTGATCCCGGCCATTGAATACTCGATGGATGCTATGGCGGCACGTATTGTGGGCTGGCTGACGGAGAAAACGCAGATGCTGGGGTCCTATGTTCTGCGCGGGGATTTGATTATTCCGGATGTACGAAAGCGCTAAAAAAAAGCGTGAAGCCCGGCTTCACGCTTAATAATCTTCCATACAATCTACCTGACTGACCGCGTCCCAGTAAGCATCCAGATTGTCGCGCTTCACGGCCGTGATGGCGTTTTTGATCAACAGTTGATTGGCCTCAGACGACAAAATCATCGCCTGCCAGGCTTTATCGCTCTGCTTTTTCTGGGGCGTGCAGGCCTTCTTCACATCTTTAAGGATCTGCTGCTTTATCTGGGCCTCTTTCACGGGATCGTCTTTTTCCTGGGCATGGACAAACGCGGCGAAGAGCAGACAAACGAGCAGGCAAACCAGGTGTGCAGCTTTCATCAAAATCCCCTTTAGACGTCACAGGCTTCCCATGAAATATATCGTTACATTCAGTGTAGCGACGCCAGCCGAAAGTATGAATTTTTGTCTTCCTGCGTATGAGAATCCTGCACCTGCACCTGCACCTGCACCTGGACCGGCGGTTATTGAATCCCTCCGCCCAGCGACTGCCACAGCGTAATACGGTTTTCAAAGTCGGTCTGCTGCAGGGCAATCAATGATGCCCGTGCCGACCACAAGGCGCGCTGCGCGGTGAGAACGGTCAGGTAATCACCCGCACCCACCTGATAGCTGCGCGTTGCCACATCCAGCGTTTTTTGCTCTGCCGCCACGTATTCACGTTGCGCATCAAGCTCTTCACTCAGGGTTTCGCGGCGCGCCAGCGCATCGGCTACATCTTTGAATGCGCTCTGGATGGTTTTCTCATAGGTGGCAATCAGCCCTTTTTTCTCCGCTTCGGCATAGCGCAGTTGCGCCATGTTATTGCCGCCACTGAACAGCGGCAGGGAGATGGACGGCGCGAACGACCAGACCTTCATGCCGTGGCTGAACAATGACGAGAGCGAATCGCTGCCGACCCCGGCGCTGGCGGTAAGCGAAATCGTCGGGAAGAAGTTGGCGCGCGCAGCACCGATGTTGGCATTGGCGCTCAACAGGTTATGTTCAGCCTCCTGAATATCCGGGCGACGCAGCAGCGTGGCGGAGCTAACGCCCGCCGGGATCAGGGTGATGGCGTTATCGCTCAGGCTCTCCAGCGTACCGGGTAGCAGGTTTTCCGGTACCGTCTCGCCCGCCAGCAAATTCAGGGCGTTTTTGTCCTGCATCACCAGCGTCTGATAGCTGGCGACGCTGGCGCGGGCCTGCTGATAAACCGCCATTGCTTCGCTGACATCCGTTGCGGCGGCGACCCCAACGTCCTGCTGACGCTGCACAATCTTGAGCGAGTTCGCTGCGCTCTCCTGAGTGGATTTTGCCAGCGCCAGATTGCTGTTATCTGCCGCCAGAGTAATCCAGGCGGTGGTCAGCTCGCTGACCATTGTCAGGCGCGTGTTCTGCGCCGTGAACTCGCTGGCAAGCCAGGTTTCACGCGCGGCGCGCGAGAGGCTCTGGTTACGACCAAACAGATCCAGCTCGAAGCTGGAGACGGCGCCGTTAGCCTCATCGCTGGTGCTCACGCCGCTGGCCAGCGTGCGGCTGCGGGTATGGCTCAGGCTGGCATCCACCGACGGGAACAGAGACGAGCGCGTCTCACCATACTGGGCGCGGGCGGCGTCGATATCAGCAATCGCTTTTTGCACATCGCGGTTGCTGGTGAGTGCCATTGTTACCACCCTGTTCAGGCGGTGATCGTTCATCACCTGCTGCCACTGGCTGACCACGGCGGTGGCTTCGCCGTGGGCGCCCGGCAACGTGGCCGGGACGGGCGCGTCAGGACGCTGATAGGTAGGGTCTAACGAAACACAGCCTGCGCTCAGCAGCGCTAACACTAAAACAGATACACGAAACATTATGCCCTCCGGTTTGCGTGCTTACCGGAGAAGAGACGTTTCACCAGTACGAAGAATAATGGAACAAAGAAGATGGCCAGCAGCGTTGCCGCAAGCGTCCCGCCGATGATGCCGGTCCCAATCGCCACGCGGCTGTTGGCGCCTGCACCGGTGGCGACGGCCAGCGGTGTTACCCCGGCGATAAACGCCAGCGACGTCATGATGATCGGACGCAGTCGCGTCTGAGCCGCACGCAGCGCGGCACGCGTCAGGGAGTAACCTTCCGCGACTTTCGCCTCCGCAAACTCAACGATCAAAATGGCGTTTTTCGACGACAGGCCGATGGTGGTCAGCAGTGCCACCTGGAAATAGACGTCGTTGCTCAGCCCGCGCAGCGAGGCGGCCAGCGCCGCACCCAGCACCCCAAGCGGGATCACCAGAATGACTGAAATCGGCACCGACCAGCTCTCATACAGCGCGGCCAGGCACAGGAATACCACCAGGATGGAGAGGGCATACAAGCTCATCGCCTGACCACTCGCCAGTTTCTCCTGTAACGACAACCCGCTCCACGCCCAGGTTGTGCCGGCCGGCAGGTTGTTCGCCAGCTGTTCCATCCGGGTCATCGCCGTACCGGAGCTGGCACCACTGGCGTTCTCGCCCTGAATTTCATAGGCCGCCGAGCCGTTGTAGCGCACCAGACTCTCCGGGCCATATTCCCAGCGCGTGGTGGCGAAAGCGGAGAACGGCGTCATGGTGCTGTCGCTGCCGCGTACGTACCATTTGTTGAGATCGGAAGGCACGGCGCGGTAATCGCTGTCTCCCTGGATGTAGACCTTTTTCACGCGGCCCCGATCGATAAAGTCATTCACGTAGGTTCCGCCCCAGGCGCTGGAGAGGGTATCGGTGACGTCGCTCAGGGAAAGCCCCAGCGATACGGCTTTGTTGTTGTCGATATCCACCTGCAGCTGCGGCATCTGCGGCAAATCATTGGCGCGAACGGCATGCAGGGAGGTGTCCTGATTCGCCTGGCCGATCAGCTGATTACGCATCTTCAGCAACGTGTCGCGATCGGTGCTGCCGCTGGCCATGAGCTCGAAGGTAAAACCGTTGCTCTGGCCGAGGCCGTCTACGGCCGGGGGCGTCATGGCAAAAACGGTGGCATCGCGAAGGGAGCCGAGTTCCTGAGTGGCGCGCAGGGCAATCGCCTGAGCGGTGTTCTCGTCGCCTTTACGCTCGGACCAGTTTTTCAGGGAGACAAACGCCATCCCGGCATTCTGGCCGCTGCCGCTAAAGCTAAAGCCCTCGACCGTAAAAATCACATCGGTGTTGGCTTTCTCTTTAGTGAGGAACCACTCGCGAACCTGACGACTGATCTCCGCGGTACGTACCGCTGTCGCACCGGCAGGCAGGGTGTACTGCACCATGATTTCACCCTGGTCCTCCGTGGGCAGGAAGCTGCCGGGCAGCTTCAGCATTGCCACGGCCATCGCGCCACAGAGCAGGGCGTAGACCACCAGCATGCCCGCGGAGCGGCGCAGCGCGCGCAGGACTTTATTCTGGTAGCCATGCTCGGTCTTACTGTAGAAGCGGTTAAATGCGCCGAAGAACCCTTTTTTGTGAGGAGGCGTATGGCGCAGTACCGAGCCGCAGAGCGCGGGTGTCAGGGTCAGCGCCACCACCACCGAGAGGATCATCGCTGAGATAATGGTGACCGAAAACTGGCGGTAGATGACGCCGGTTGAGCCGCCGAAGAAGGCCATCGGCAGAAACACGGCGGAAAGCACCAGCGCAATGGCGACCAGCGCACCGGAAATTTCGCCCATCGATTTTTCGGTGGCTTCGCGGGCGGGCAGACCTTCATCGCGCATAATGCGCTCGACGTTTTCCACTACCACGATGGCGTCATCGACCAGCAGACCTATCGCCAGCACCATCGCAAACAGCGTCAGGGTATTAATGGAATAACCGAACAGCGCCAGCACGCCAAAGGTGCCCAACAGAACTACCGGCACCGCCAGCGCGGGGATGAGCGTGGCGCGAATGTTCTGCAGAAACAGATACATCACCACCACCACGAGGATAATGGCCTCAAACAGCGTCTGAATCACATCTTCCACCGAGATCTTAATGAACTCGGTGCTGTCTTTCGGATAGGCCACATCATAGCCTTCCGGCATTGCCCGTTTGAATTCGGCAATTTTATCTTTCACCGCGGTGGCGGTATTGAGCGCATTTGCGCCCGGCGAGAGCATCACCGCCATACCGGCTGCCGGGTGACCATTCAGCCTGGCGGTAGCCGTGTAATCCTCGCTGCCCATCTCCACGCGCGCCACGTCGCCAATACGCACCACTGCGCCGCTGGACTGGCTCTTAACGATGATATTTTTAAACTGATCGACCGTCTGCAGGCGCGACTGGGCACGCACGGTGGCGGTCAACTGCTGGGTACCGGACGCGGGTAACGCGCCGATTTTACCGGCGGAAACCTGCACGTTCTGCGCTTCAATAGCGCTCTGAACGTCGGATGGCATCAGCGAGTACGACGCCAGCTTTGCCGGGTCAAGCCAGATGCGCATGGCGTATTCCGCACCAAACACCTGCAGGCTGCCGACGCCCTCTACGCGTGCCAGCGGATCCTGCATATTACTCACCAGCCAGTCGGCGATATCCGAACTGCTGGCATGGTCGGTTTTATCGTACACGCCCATGATCAGCAGGAAGTTACTCTGCGATTTTTGCACCGTAATGCCGGCCTGCTGTACCTCGGTCGGCAAGCGCGACTCGGCCTGCTGAACCTTGTTCTGCACCTGAACCTGCGCGGTATCCGGGTCGGTTCCCTGTTCGAACGTGACGGTGATGCTTACCGAGCCGTCCGAACTGCTGGTGGAGGTAAAATAGAGCAGGTTATCCAGCCCGGTCAGCTGTTGCTCAATGACCTGGGTGACGCTGTTTTCCAGAGTCTGTGCCGACGCGCCAGTATAGGTGGCAGAGATTTTTATCGACGGCGGAGCGACGTCGGGATACTGCGCGACGGGCAGGGTACGGATCGCCAGCACCCCGGCGAGCATAATCAGAATAGCAATCACCCAGGCAAAAACCGGGCGACGCACGAAGAAGCGGGAAAACATCAGGCGTTTCCTCCCGCGGTTTTCATCTCTTCGGCGTTAACTTGCTGACCGGCGGTCACTTTATCGGTGCCTTCCACAATCAGCTTATCGCCAGCCTTCAGTCCACTCAGCACCAGCCATTTGTCGCCGTAGGTGTCACCCGTTTCCAGCTGACGTTGTTCCACCTTATTGCCGGCCCCCACCACCAGCGCGGTGGCGTTGCCTTTGGCATCACGGGTAATTCCCTGCTGCGGGGCGAGGATGGCCTCGCTCATTACCCCTTCATCCACTCTGGCGCGAACAAACATCCCGGGCAGAAGCTGATGCTGCGGGTTGGGGAAGACGGCGCGCAGTGTGACCGACCCGGTGGATTCGTCCACTGCCACTTCAGTCAGGGCCAGACGGCCTTTTTCCTGATAGGTGCTGCCATCTTCAAGGATCAACGATACGCTCAATGTCTCGCTGTTGCTGGCAAGCGTTTGTTTGCGTAATCGCAGAAGATCGGCGCTGGAGCGGGTTAAATCGACGTACATATTGTCCAGACCGCGAATGGTGGCGAGCGCGGTCTCTTGCTGGGCAGTGACCAGTGCGCCGGGGGTGACCGAAGAGATGCCAATACGTCCGGCAATCGGGGCGGTCACCGTGGTCCAGTTGAGGTTAATGCGCGCGCTTTCCTGGGCTGCTTTTTTCGACTCCACGCTGGCCTTGTCCTGCGCGCAGGTGGACTTTGCATCTTCGGCATCCTGACGCGATACGCCGTCGTCTTTCACCAGTTGTGTATAGCGTTGAGCTTTCTGGCAATCGGCCTGCACCAGCGCCTGCGCCTGTTTCAGGGCCGCGGCGGCTTCATCGTAGGCGGCGCGGTAGCTGGAGGGGTCAATTTGATACAGCGCCTGTCCGGCTTGCACGGTATCGCCTTCGGTAAAGAGCCGTTTCTGAATAATGCCGCCCACCTGAGGACGCACTTCCGCGCTCATGGCGGCCGTGGTGCGTCCGGTCAGTTCACTGACCACGGAAACGGGTTGGCTCAGGAGCGTAACAATCCCCACTTGCGGGAGGGGATGTTGAGGAGCAGATGTTTGTGCATTATCGCACCCCGTCAGGAGGAATAATGCTGCGATGGAGGTTGTTATGGCTTTCATAATTTTTTCCAGGGTGAACGATGCCTGCCCTGTTAATGGCTTAACAAGGAAGGGGGCTATTTAAAGGCACAGCGATACCGCATCTCCGGCAGAGCCGGAAATGTTAATAAGGGAATAACGTCTTCCCGCTAATTATTCACATGCGATTACTTCGCAGAGAAAAGCATATTTAAAATATTTTGATAAAGAGGCTCTAATTGTTCAGAGGGTACGTTTAAGGGGGTGAGTCGGCGGTAAATAGACCCCTCAATCATTACCGCAGTAATCTCCACGCAGCAGCGAATATGATCATCACTCAGGTGGGGAAACTGTTTTTTCAGGTGTGCGCAGGCATTAGCAAACATCCGCTTTTCCGCTTCGACCAGCATGGCCGCCACCTGGGGATTACGCGTGGCTTCAGCCGACATCTCAAGCATCAGCGCATCGTCATCTTCATTCAGGGTCTGTCGCCAGGCGAGCGCCTGAGGCATCCCCTCGACCAGCGTTTTACCCTGAATCTCTTCGATGCGTGAGTCGATGATACGGCGAATCATCTCTTCAATAATCGCATCTTTGTTACTGAAATAACGGTAGATTTGCCCGACGCTGAGCTTTGCCTCACTGGCGATCTGCGACATGCTGGCCGCATGAAAACCGCTGGCGCGAAAGCACTGACGTGCGGCAGCGATAATGTCATCCTGACGCTGCTTTTGGCGTTCTTCCAGTTTTGTGCTCATCGTCGGTTACCCTATAAAAGTGAGAATGATCGTTCTCATTATACGTTTCAGGTGCGTATTGGAAAGACTTTTTTTAAGTACTTATTGAATGAATATTTCAATGTTTAAAGAATGGAGAAAAAAAGGAGTTTTGATGAAGGAAAGGCTGTGCAATATTAAGATTGCACAGAAAATAAGGAGAAAAATATGCATCTGAGCACAACGGATAACGTCACACACGATGAAAAAGAAGAATTATTAACAGGGCTTCGTGCCTACAACGGACAATTTTTAGATCTCTCAAACTTTAGCGGCGACATTGGCGTTTATGTGCGAGACGATAAGGGCGTGATGCTGGGTGGGTTAATTGGCGTGCGCAAAGGCGACTGGCTGAACATCGATTTTCTGTGGGTCAGCGACACCGTGCGGGGATCGGGCGTCGGCAGCCAGCTTATCAAAACGGCAGAAGACGAAGCCCGACGCAAAGGCTGCACCCATGCGCTGGTGGATACGGTCAGCTTCCAGGCACGTCCATTCTATGAAAAGCAGGGCTATCAGCTGCAGATGTCGTTGCCGGATTACCCGTACCCGGGTATGCAAAGGCATTATCTGACCAAATCCCTTTAACCGCCGATGCCGTTGCCCATCACGGCCAGCGCATGACGCACAATGATCTCTGGCGAGAGGGCGTGTAGCCTCTCGTCGTTGCGCATTCTTGAGAACGGCACCAGCACCAGGCTTAGCAGCGTGGTGAACAGCAGTTCTGGCGCGAGTGCCCGGTTCAGTTGCCCTTCCTGCTGCCAGCGTTTAAGGGTGGCGAGCGTTGCCTGGTATTTGTCGTCACCGAACCGCGCGTGCAGATGCGTGCGCAGTACAGGCATCTCCCCGATGACCTCCTGCATCCACAGCGGGGCAAACCAGCGGTGCTGCTCCGCCAGCTCGGCCAGTACCTTCACCATTTGCGTTAATGCGTTGACCGGCGAGTCGGGGTTTTCGGCGAAAATTGCGCCGATCCGATTACGTAAGGGCAGGAAGCGCTCCTCAATCATCGCGTCGAGCAATTGTTCTCGTGAATTGAAGTAGTAATGCAGCATCGCTGGCGTTACGCCCGCTTCTTTGGCGATGGCGTTCAGCGAGGTTTGAGCGATCCCCTGGCGAGAAAAGAGGCTCAACGCAATATCCAGCAGCTGTTCGCGGCTGGCGGTTGCCCGCTTTCCGCCGCGTGGTCGACCGGGGCGGCGCGGTTCAGAATTGTCCTTATGTGCTGGCATAGTCGCAGGATCTCTTGATCTTATTCATCACTTACTTAAATATTAATTATCCAGTTAATTAATTTCAAGCGATCTCTTATGGAGTCCGACGTAATGACTCAACCTGCGCAAAACGCGCCGTCGATAAAGCTGCTGTTCAGCGCGCTGCTGCTGGTGATGCTGCTTTCGGCGCTGGACCAGACGATTGTTTCCACGGCGTTGCCCACCATCGTTGGGGAACTGGGTGGCCTGGATAAGCTCTCCTGGGTGGTGACGGCCTATATCCTCAGCTCGACCATTGTGGTGCCGCTGTACGGAAAATTCGGCGATCTGTTTGGGCGTAAAATCGTCCTTCAAATCGCTATTGTGCTGTTTCTGGCGGGGTCGGTGCTCTGCGGTCTGGCGCAAAACATGACCCAACTGGTGCTGATGCGCGGCCTGCAGGGGCTGGGCGGTGGCGGTCTGATGGTCATCAGTATGGCCGCCGTGGCGGACGTTATTCCGCCTGCGGAGCGTGGCCGCTATCAGGGGCTGTTTGGCGGCGTGTTTGGTCTGGCGACGGTGATCGGGCCGCTTATCGGCGGGTTTATCGTGCAGCATGCCTCCTGGCGCTGGATTTTTTATATCAATCTGCCGCTCGGTCTCTTTGCCCTGATGGTGATAGGCGCGGTGTTCCACGGCAGCGCACGGCGCAACAAGCACGAAATTGATTATCTGGGGGCGATTTACCTCAGTATGGCGCTGCTGTGTATCATCCTGTTTACCACTGAAGGCGGGACGATACGCCAGTGGAACGACCCGCAGCTGTGGTGCATTCTGGCCTTTGGCCTGACGGGTATCGCCGGGTTTATCTATGAGGAGCGTCTGGCCTGGGAGCCAATCATTCCGCTCTCGCTGTTCCGCGATCGCAGCTTTCTGCTCTGCAGCCTGATTGGCTTTATTATCGGGATGTCGCTCTTTGGCTCGGTCACCTTCCTGCCGCTCTATCTGCAGGTAGTGAAAGACGCCACGCCGACTCAGGCCGGTCTGCAGCTGATCCCGCTGATGGGCGGACTGCTGCTGACCTCGATCATCAGCGGGCGGGTTATCAGCCGTACCGGAAAATACCGTCTGTTCCCGATCGCCGGTACGCTGCTTGGCGTGGTGGGCATGGTGCTGCTGACGCGCATCTCGATCCACTCGCCGACCTGGCAGCTGTACATTTTTACCGGCGTGCTGGGGATGGGTCTGGGGCTGGTCATGCAGGTACTGGTGCTGGCCGTGCAGAACAGCGTCTCTGCCGATCAATACGGGGTAGCGACTTCCGGGGTCACGCTGTTTCGTTCCATTGGCGGGGCCATCGGCGTCGCGCTCTTTGGCGCGGTCTTCACCCACGTTTTGCAATCGGGTCTGATGGACCGTTTACCGCAAGGGGCGGAGTTACCGCATGAGCTCAATCCTGCGGCCATTCACCGGCTGCCAGAGGCACTGCGGCTCGATTACCTGGACGCGTTTGGCTCAGCCATTCACGCGGTGTTCCTGCTGGCGGCAAGCATTATGGTGCTGGCGTTTGTACTGTCGTGGTTTTTACGTGAAACGCCGTTACGCCGTGCGGGCATGCTCAGGTCGGATCAATAGCGCCCCCGCACATATAACTTATCCGTCTTATTGATGCTTTTTCGTTTTTTAGCCAGCCGTACCGTTGTCGATATAGTCACTGAAACGTTTATCAAAAGGATATGTCTCGTGAAACTTCGATTGGGTGCTCTGGTTCTCGCGGGCCTGCTGCTGGCAGGTTGCGATCAAGGCGGCAGCGATGCCAAACACATCAAAGTCGGCGTGATTAACGGCGCTGAGCAGGATGTCGCGGAAGTCGCTAAAAAAGTGGCGAAAGAGAAATACGGTCTGGATGTGGAACTGGTGGGGTTCAGCGGCTCGCTGTTGCCCAATGATGCCACCAGTCAGGGCGATCTTGATGCCAATGTCTTCCAGCATCGCCCGTTCCTGGCAGAAGATAACAAGGCGCATCACTACAAGCTGGTTGCTGTGGCGAACACCTTTGTTTTCCCGATGGCCGGCTACTCCCGCAAGATCAAATCCGTGTCTGAGCTGAAGGACGGCGCGACCATCGCCATTCCAAACGATCCGACCAACCTTGGCCGCGCACTGCTGCTGTTGCAAAAAGAGAAGCTGATTACCCTGAAGCCGGACGTTGGCCTGCTGCCGACGGCGCTGGATATCACCGCCAATCCGAAGCATTTGAACATTATGGAGCTGGAAGGGGCGCAACTGCCGCGCGTGCTGGATGATCCGAAAGTGGATGTTGC
Source organism: Enterobacter cloacae complex sp. FDA-CDC-AR_0132 (assembly GCF_003010695.1). Taxonomy (NCBI): domain Bacteria; kingdom Pseudomonadati; phylum Pseudomonadota; class Gammaproteobacteria; order Enterobacterales; family Enterobacteriaceae; genus Enterobacter; species Enterobacter cloacae complex sp. FDA-CDC-AR_0132. Next base: position 1,714,597 of record NZ_CP027618.1, read on the forward strand.
CATTATCAGCACCACCTATCTCCAGCAAACCGGGCTGTCGCCGGTGCATGACAGCGTGTTTATTGAAGATAAAAACTCGCCGTATGTGAACATCGTGGTGACGCGGGAAGACAACAAAGACGCGGAAAACGTGAAGGAATTTATCCAGTCGTATCAGTCGCCGGAAGTGGCGAAGGCCGCAGAGACCCTCTTTAACGGTGGCGCGGTGCCGGGCTGGTAGTCAGGACAAAGGCGTATAACAGGGTGTTATACGCCTTACCGGGTTATTTCAGGTTGGCTTTAAAGAACGAGGCCAGTTTTGCAAACGGGATCAGATCCGTGCGGTCATACAGGTCAACGTGGCCTGCATTCGGCACGATATACAGCTCTTTCGGTTCACCGGCGCGTTTATAGGCGTCTTCGCTAAACTCTTTCGAATGCGCTTTATCACCCGTGATAAACAGCATCGGACGCGGTGAAATGGTTTCGATATCGTTGAACGGATAGAAGTTCATAAACTTACCGATGCTGCTCATCATCGGTTTCGTCGTCAGCGCCTCTTCCTCGCCCTGTGGCGTGTACCCGCCGCGTTCGGTGCGATAGAAATCGAAGAACTCACGCTGGATAGCCGGCGTAGAATCATCCAGCTTATTTACCGTCCCGGGAATGTAGGCTGTCTCTGCACCCTGATACTCTTTCAGACGCTGCTCAGCGGCAGAGGCAATCATCGCTTTACGCTGTTCAACCGTCACGGAATGGTTGAGGCCGTTGCGGAAGGCGGAGCCCATGTCATACATGCTGACGGTGGCGATCGCTTTCATGCGCGGGTCAATTTTCGCCGCGCTAATAACGAAGCTGCCGCTGCCGCAAATGCCCAGCGCACCGATGCGCTGTGGATCGACAAAAGACTGAGTGCTCAGATAATCCACGGCCGCGCTGAAATCATCGGAATAGATTTCTGGTGAGATCAGATGCCCCGGTTTACCTTCGCTTTCCCCCCAGAATGAGAGATCAATCGCCAGGGTGACAAAGCCCTGTTCCGCGAGCTTTTGCGCATAGAGACTGGCGCTTTGCTCTTTCACCGCGCCCATCGGATGGCCGACCACGATCGCCGGCAGTCTGGCGTTTTTATCCGCCTCTTTTGGCCTATACAGATTGCCGACGACGTTCATCTGATACTGGTTTTTAAAGGTCACCTTCTGCTGCGTAACCTTATCGCTTTTGTAGAAATTATCTGCGCCCCGGGACATATCGGCAGCGCTGGCGGCGAAGGCGCTGACTAACAGCCCGAGCGCCATGGTGAATCTTCTCATGATTAACTCCTGTGAAGTGTGTCGTTGTGTGAGGTGTAAAACGTGAACATGGCAGCGGCGATAAGCAGTACACCGCTGAGTGCAAAGGTGCTTTGCCAGCCGCTGTGGTCAAAGGCCAGGCCACCGAGCGTGGAGCCGAGCGCAATGGAGAGCTGCACCATTGCCACCATCAGTCCGCCCCCCGCTTCGGCATTTTCAGGAAGCGTTCTGGCAACCCAGGTCCACCAGCCGACGGGGGCGGCCGTCGCGACCAGTCCCCAGAGGCCGAGCAGGGCGGTGACGGCGGCAAGGTGATGGCCGAAGGCCATCAGTGCCGCGGCAATCAGCGCCATCACCACGGGAATGGCGACCAGCGTGGTGTAAAATCCGCGGCGCAGAAACGTGCCGATCAACAGGGTGCCGATAAAACCCGCCACGCCAATCACCAGCAGGATTAACGATAACTGCGTCGCGCTGGCGAAAGTCACGGTTTCAAGGAACGGACGCACGTAGGTAAACAGCGCGAACTGCCCCATGAAAAAGACGCCGCACGCGACCATTCCTTTTGCCACCAGAGGGTTTTTCAGCAGGCCGAAGGCGCTGGTGGACGACGCGGTGCGCTTTTCCACGGACATGGAAGGCAGGCTGAACCACTGCCAGATAAACGCGAGCAGGCTGACGGGCACCAGGCAGTAAAAGGCACCGCGCCAGCCGATTGTCGCCCCCAGCCAGCTGCCGAGCGGAGCCGCAACGACGGTCGCCAGGGCGTTGCCACCGTTAAAAATGGCGAGCGCACGTTGAACCTGATGCGGTGGCACAAGGCGAATTGCGGTCGCCGCGGAGAGCGACCAGAAGCCGCCAATGGCCACGCCAAGCAGTGCGCGTCCCAGCATATAAAGGGGATAGCTCTCAGCTACGGCGATAATCAGACCGGAGACGGCCATCAACGCCGTCAGGCCCAGCAGCAGCGATTTGCGGTTAATGCCTCCCGCAAGAGAAGAGAGAAACAGGCTGGTCAATACGGCCAGCGCGCCGGATATCGCGATCCCGAGGCCCGCCAGGCCTTCACTGACGGCGAGATCCCGCGAAACGGGCGTCAGCAGACTTACAGGCATAAATTCTGAGGCGACCAGCGTAAAAGCGCAGAGGGTCATTGCCAGCACGCCGCTCCAGCAGGCACGGGACTGGCGCGCTGATGTTTCGTTCACCATAGCGGACATCGTGTTTACCTTGTTATTCGTTCGGCCAGATTCGGACAAGCCGGGGCCGGGCGCTATTCACGGGAATAACGCATGCAGATGAAAGGTTGGAATGTGGTTGACGTCAGGTCACAGTGAAAATTTTACACGGCGGGTGTATTCTGACTAGCTAATCAATGCTTAATGAGCTTATAAGTTTGGCTTATAAATGAGGGTGTGATGAAGCGTAACCTGAACGATCTTTTTGCTTTTGTCACCGTGGCGCGTGAGGGCAGTTTTACCCGTGCCGCGGCACAGTTGGGCGTGACCCAGCCCGCGTTAAGCCAGGCCATAACCGGGCTGGAGAACCGGATGCAGATCCGCCTGCTGACCCGCACCACCCGCAGCGTTTCCCCCACCGCAGCCGGCGAACGCTTGCTCAACGCCATTGGCAACCGTTTCGATGAAATCGAAGCGGAGCTGGACATGTTGACGGAGCTTCGCGACAAGCCTGCCGGCACGGTGAGGATCACCTGTGGACCCGATGTGTTATCGCGCACCCTGTTGCCTAAGTTGACGCCGCTTTTGCGGCAATACCCCGATATTCACATTGAGTTCGACGCCAATCACGGTTTTCGCGATATCGTTGCCGACCGCTTCGATGCGGGCGTTCGTATGGGAGATACCATCGATAAAGACATGATCGCGTTGCCGATAGGCCCGCAGTTGCGTATGGCCGCGGTCGCCTCGCCGGACTACTTCGCCCGTCATCCTGTTCCGCAAACGCCGCATGAGCTGACGCAGCACCAGTGTATTAACCAGAGGATGATTAAATCCGGCGGGATTTACGTCTGGGATTTTGATCAGGACGGTGGCGATCTGAACGTGCGCGTGAATGGCCAGCTGACCTTTAATACTTCCTGGCATATTGTCGAAGCTGCCCTGGCGGGATTCGGGATTGCTTTCCTGCCCGAAGACGAGTTTGGCGATCATATTGCTGAAGGCCGGTTAATCCGCGTGCTGGAACCCTGGTGTCTGCCCTTCCCGGGGTATTATCTCTACTACCCGAGCCGAAAGCAGCCGTCGCCGGCCTTTTCGCTGGTGGTGGATGCGCTGCGGATGCGATAACGTTGACCCGATTTCATCGATCATCGCCCTGTGGCCCACATTGTTACGCGCGGCATCGGGCTATTCTCCTCTTCACACTATGAGGAGAATACCCATGAACATCACCCAGATTCGTAATGCCACTCAGCTGATTACCTACGCCGGGAAACGCTTTTTAATCGACCCAATGCTGGCCCCGAAGGGCGCTTATCCGGGCTTCCCCGGCACGGCGCATGCGGAGATCCGCAACCCGATGGTCGAGCTTCCCGTTGACGTCAACACGCTGCTGGAGGCGGATGCCGTGATCGTCACCCATACCCATGACGATCACTGGGATCGCGCCGCAGTCGAACTGATCGGCAAAGATAAACCTGTCTTTGTGCAGAACGACAGCGACGCCGCGCTGCTGCGCAGCCAGGGATTTACCCACCTGACGGTGATGACCGAGGAGACGGCGTTTGGCGATATCCGGATCGCGAAAACCCGCGGCGGCCAGCACGGTACCGATCGTGCTTACGCCGTGCCGGAGCTGGCGGAACGGCTGGGTGAAGCCTGTGGCGTGGTTTTACGTCATCCTGATGAGAAGACGCTCTACATTGTCGGGGATACCATCTGGCGTGATGAAGTGGCAGCCGATCTGCATAAGCATCAGCCGGATGTGGTGGTGCTTAACGCGGGCTATGCTCACGTCATCGGGTTTGGGCCGATTATCATGGGCCAGGAAGATGTGCTCAACGTCCACTTCCTGCTGCCGCAGGCGAAAATTGTGGCGACCCATATGGAGGCCATCAACCACTGCCTGTTGACCCGCCATGCGCTGCGTGAGTACGTTGACGCGAACCTGATTGGTGATGCGGTGAGCATTCCCGAGGATGGTGAAACCGTTATATTCTGAGCATCACCAAGGGAAAGGAGGGATACATGGCGCTAATCAACGTCGCGATTGTTGCGGTAGACGGGTTCAGCCCGTTCCACTACTCCGTTCCCTGCATTTTGTTTGGTGATACGGTATCCGGCGAAAAGCGCTTTAGTGTGTTGATCTGCGCCGAAAAACCCGGATTACTGACATCCAAAGACGGGTTTGCGCTTAACGCGACTCACGATTTCTCCGCCATCGGCCAGGCAGATATCGTCGTGGTGCCTTACTGGCAGCATGTCCAGCAACGCCCGCCCCAGACGCTTCTCGACAGCCTGGTCCAGGCCAGAGACAACGGGGCGGAGATCGTCGGGCTTTGTCTGGGGTCGTTTGTGCTGGGTTATGCGGGCATTCTCGACGGTAAACGCGCGGCCACGCACTGGGAGTTTGAACATCAGTTTCAGACGCTTTTCCCGGACGTAAAGCTGGATATCAATGCGCTCTACGTCGATGATGGCAATATCATCACCTCTGCGGGTACCGCTGCCGCGCTTGACTGCTGCCTGTACATCATCCGCCAGCGCTTTGGCAGCGTGGTCGCTAACCAGATTGCCCGCCGTATGATCGTGCCGCCACACCGCGAGGGGGGGCAGGCACAGTTTATTGCCCAGCCGGTACCGAAAGATACCCGTGACGGACGAATCAACTCCCTGATTGACTATCTCCAGCAGCACATTGCCGAACCGCATAATCTGGACTCGCTGGCAGAGGTGGTATCGATGAGCCGCCGCACGCTTACCCGCCATTTTGTAAAAGCCACCGGGATGAGCGTGGCCGACTGGCTGACCACCGAGCGCCTGCGGCGCAGCCAGATATTGTTAGAAGCCGGGAATATGCCCATTGAAAGCGTGGCAGAGCTGGTAGGGTTTAACTCTGCGGTGACCTGGCGCCAGCAATTTAAGGCGCGTTTTGGCGTGAGTCCGGCAGAGTGGCGTAAGACTTTTCGGCTTCGTCATTAATTTATTACTGCTAACTCAAGAGTTAAGAGGAAATAAAATTATTCGGAATTTTACCTTAATTGTCTTCTCACTTTCCTAAAAAAGTATTTTTTAATGTTCCATATCGCAAATTCGATATACTCACATTCAGATTGCTCTTATATTGTACAAAATATAATTGTCTATCGATTTTGTGGCATGGATGAGCACCTCTAAAATAAAAAACAAAATAATTACGTTTGTAAATTATGCTGTTGCTATCTTATTTGTTGCGTTTCTTTCTGTGATCGCACAAGCTGCGCCACTTTCGCCAGCCGATCGCGATTCCATTCAGCAACAACAGCAACAGCTTTTATTACAGAACCAGCAACAGCGTGAAGAGCTGGAGCGGAGTATTCCTCGCCCTTCTCCCACCAGGTCAAAGCCTGTCACTCCTGGTTCCGGGCCTTGTTTTACTATTAAGACAATTACGCTTTCCGGGACGACGTTAATGTCCCCTGAAACCCAACATACCCTTGTTGCGCCGTGGCAAAGCCAGTGTCTGGGTATGGGAAAAATAACAGAACTCCTCGCGCATATTTCTGACTGGTATATCAGTCGTGGGTATATCACCAGCCGGGCATTTCTGACCGAGCAGGATCTCTCTGGCGGTCAGTTGAATATCGTTGTGCTCGAGGGGCGTCTGGAAGCGATCCGTCTGGAAGGTAAAACCCCGCGAATGTTGAAAATGGCATTTCCGGGACGCGTGGGGAGCATCCTTAATTTACGCGACATCGAACAGGGTATGGAGCAAATTAACCGTTTGCGCACCGAGCCGGTTCAGATTGAAATTCTTCCTGGGACGCAGGCCGGATATTCCATTGTTAATCTCACAGCAAAACCTGAATTTCCGTTAAGTGCTTCCGTAAGTCTCGACAATAGTGGGCAAAAGAGCACGGGTGAAAACCAGCTTACAGGCGTTCTCACCGCCAACAATATGCTGGGGCTGGCGGATAAATGGTTTGTCAGCGGTGGGCGGAGCAGCGATTTTGCCAGTGCGTACGATGCACAGAACTTTCAGGCAGGTGTTAGCGTGCCGTTTGGCTACGGATTACTGGATTACAGCTACGCATGGAGTAACTACCGTACCACCATCAATAACCAGGGATTCGACTGGATCTCCACCGGCGATACAAAAAACCACCGCGTTAACGCGTCATGGGTCGTTTTCCGCAACGGCGATATGAAAACAGGGGTTGCAGCAGGCATAGTACAACGCTCAAGCCGAAACTGGCTCAATGATGCCCCACTCCAGAGCAGTACACGCAACCTCTCCAGCCTGATTCTGGGTATTACACATACGCAAAAAATGCTGGGTGGCGTGGCGACCTTTAACCCGACCTGGAGCCACGGAATGCCGTGGTTCAATGCCGAAACTGACGAAGATAAATCCGGGGATATGCCGCGCGCAGAATTTCGTAAATGGAGTCTGAACGCCAGTTTCCAGCGTCCGATTGCCCGTAACGCATGGTGGCTGACCAGCGCCTACGGACAGTGGTCGCCCGACCGGCTGTACGGCTCTGAGCGCCTGACGCTCGGCGGAGAAAGCTCGGTGCGCGGTTTTAAAGAGCAGTACCTGTCCGGCGATAACGGCGGCTACTGGCGTAACGAGCTGGGCTACTCCCTCTTCACCCTTCCGGTGATTGGCACAGTGAACGCAACGATCGCTGTAGACGGTGGCTGGCTGGAAAAAGATCGCCAGGACCGTTTTGCCTCCGGCACGTTATGGGGGGCGTCAGTGGGTTTAAGCAGCGCAGGGCGCTGGTACAGCAGCCAGATTTCAGTCGGTACGCCATTGCACTATCCCGACTGGCTTGGCCCGGATCATGTGAGCGTTAACTGGCGTATTGCCTTCATGCTTTAAGAGACTCTTCGACTATGGATACTCGTCACTCACCTGTTCGTTTCTCGCAGCGTCTGATTAGCTGGATTGTATGCGGCTTAATGGTCTGGCAGCCGATGGCACCTGCCGTCGCGGCGGCACTGACGCCGTCCGGGCAGACCACGGTCGATCAGGCAGGGAACGGGGTTCCGGTCGTTAACATAGCCACGCCAAACGGGGCGGGTATTTCGCATAACCAGTTCGGTGATTACAACGTCGGTAAAGAGGGGCTTATCCTCAATAACGGCACCGACCGTTTAACCCAGACCCAACTGGGCGGGCTTATCCAGAACAACCCCAACCTGCAGGCCGGGCGGGAAGCGAAAGGCATCATTAACGAAGTCACGGGCGCCAACCGCTCCCAGTTGCAGGGCTATACCGAAGTCGCCGGAAAAGCGGCAAATGTCATGGTGGCTAACCCGTACGGTATCACCTGTAACGGATGCGGATTTATCAATACTCCTAACGTTACGCTGACGACCGGCAAGCCACAGTTTGACGCCAACGGCAACCTGCTGGCGCTGCAGGTGACGAAAGGCGCCATTACGGTTGAAGGCCAGGGGCTGGATGCCAGCAAGAGCGATGCGTTGTCGATCATTGCGCGTGCGACGGAAGTGAACGCCGCGATTCACGCGAACGACCTGACGGTCACGGCAGGGGCGAACCGCGTGGGCGCAGATGGCAGCGTTAAACCGATTACCGGTGAGGGGGCCGCACCCGTGGTGGCCGTAGATACCGGCGCGCTCGGCGGGATGTATGCCAACCGTATCCGCCTGGTCTCCAGCGAGACGGGCGTAGGGGTGAACCTCGGTAACCTCACTGCGCGTCAGGGAGATATTCAGCTTGATGCGGGTGGGAAACTGACGGTCACCAACAGCCTGGCCAGTGGATCGATTGCCGCGAATGGTGCAGGGGTGACCCTCAACGGCAGCCATCAGGCCGGTGGCGCGCTGAATGTGGCTAGCTCGCAGGATGTAGAACTCAATAACAGCACGCTCGCCAGCAACGGCGATATGCACCTTTCTGGTCAGGGGAACGTGCAGATAACGGGTGGCGGGACGAACACTGCGGGCACGCTGGCGATCAGCAGCGGGCAGGGGATGACCCTCAATAATACCTCGCTGATCTCTCGCGGCGCGGCGACTATGAACAGTAAAAACACGCTCACCGTCAACGGTGGCGGCGTGTCGGCACAGGGTGGGACGTTGACCGTTACCGCTCAACAGGGGATCGCCCTTGCGGATGCGACGCTGACCGGCCAGGCGGATACCACGCTGTCTACCGACGGTAGCCTGACGCAGCGCGGCGGCAGCGTCACCAGCAAAGGGGCGCTCAGCGTGGCGGCCGGGAAGGACATTGCGCTGACCAATACCCGCAGTGGCAGCGATATCCGCGTGACTATGAACAGCGGCGGCATGCTGTCATCCACGGCCAGTGCGGTCTCGGCAGGAGAGAGTCTGGCGCTCAGCGGCGAGCAGCTGGTGTTGGACGGTCAGAGCCGGACCGATGCCTCTGGCGATATCCGTCTGACGGGCGGCACCGTCAGTAATCAGGGGCAGGTGAATGCCGGGCGCGACATGGTGCTCTCTGGCGACAAAGTCACAAATAGCGGCCAACTGGCGGCGAAAAGCCATCTTGACGTTAATGCCGGAGACCTGACGAACGGCGGTACGGTGCAGGGTAACGACGTCAGCCTGAAGGGGCAGACGGTGACCAATAACGGCACCCTGCAGAGCGCCGGAAAACTGGTGTTAAACACCGGTACTCTGGAGCAGCGGGGCACGCTGAGTGCGAAAGGCGATGCGAGCGTAACGGCGCAACAGACCCTGCGTAACAGCGGCAGCCTAATGGCTGACGGCGCGATGAACGTGACGGCAGATACGCTTGAACAAAACGGTATCCTGTCCGGCGCGACGGCGCTGACAGCGCAGGCTGGTACCCTGACCAGCGGTCAGACGTCCCGTACGACCAGCCAGGGTAACGTCCAGCTTACCGCGACCCGGAGCGCCAGCCTGAACGGACAGACGGACGCGGCGGGGGATGTAACCGTCAGCTCCCGCGACCTTACCACCGGCCAGGATGCCCACCTGCAGAGCGGGCAGGCGCTGTCTCTGCAGGCGCAGAATGCGGCGCTGAACGGTACCCAGGCGGCAAAAGGGGCTCTGTCGGTGACGACAGGCACGCTGGCGCATGCAGGAAAATCCACCGGCAACACGCTGAGTTTTAACGCGACCAGTGACCTGACCAGCGGCGGTGAACTCACCGCCAGCGCCATCAGCCTCAGCGGCCAGAACATTCTCCATTCTGGCGTCGCAAAAGCGGACCACATTACCCTGACGGCTCCTGAACGTATCACCAGCCGCGGTTCGCTGGTGGCCGATACCCTGTTGCTGGACGCTGCCTCGGTGGAAAACGGCGGGCTGCTGCAGGTAAACGCCCTGCTCGGCCTGAAGACCGGATCGCTCGCGAACCTGACCGGCGGGTCGATCTACAGCGCGCAGGATTCAACGCTGAACATCCCCACGCTGAATAACCGCGGGCTTATCACCACCGACGGCACGCTGCGCCTCAAAGGCGACACGCTGACAAACCAGGGTGAAATCAACGGTGTCAGCCTGAACAGCGACTCTCGCAGCCTGACTAACACCGGACGCCTGCTGGCGGACGACCATATCACCCTGAACGGTACCGAGCTGGTCAACGCGGGCAGTATTGCTGCGAGCGACCTGCACATCACGGCAAACAGTCTGCAAAACCAGGGAACTGTCCAGGCGGATAATGCCCTGACGCTTGGCGTGGCGGATATCACTAACCGGGGCGCGCTGCGCAGCAGCGGAACGCTGACGCTTAACGGCGAAACGCTTTCCAACAGCGGCGAGCTCAGCGCCACCGCGCTGCTGCTGGACCTGACCCGCCATGCCAGCAATGATGCCGACGGGCGGATGATTGCCCGTGACGGCCTGACACTCACCGCCGCCAGCCTGACGAACAGCGGGCTGATGGCCGGCACCGACGCGCAGTTTAACAGCGCGGCGATCGCTAACGGCGGCACGCTGCAGGGAACCCATTCTCTGACGGCGACCGGGGCACAGCTCAGCAACCAGCAGACAGGCATGCTGCTTTCCGGTGGCGCGCTCGACCTGCACCACACTACCCTGAACAACGCCGGGCTTTTGCAGGGTAAAACCCTGAACCTGGCCACCGGCGAGTGGATCAACACCGGTAATGCGCTGGGGGAAACGGGCGTGACCGCGGCGGTGAGCGGCGCGCTGACCAACAGCGGCAAGGTGCTTAGCCAGCAGATGCTGGACGTTCAGACCGACCGCACCGATAACCGGGGCCAGTTGCTGGCGAAAGTGCTGACCCTGCGGGGCGATCTGCAGAACAGCGGTCTGCTTCAGGGGAGCAGTACGCTGAAGTGGTCCGGGAATACCTTCGCGAACCAGCCTGAGGGGCAGGTGACGGGCGGCGAGACCCTGACGCTGAGCGGAAAAAACCTCAGCAATGCGGGCAACCTTCAGGGGCGCAGCGTGACGCTTGGCGCAGAGAGCCTGGGTAACCAGGGTACCATTCAGACGCTGGACGCTCTGATGCTTGCCGCGACCGGCAGGCTGGACAACAGCGGGGCCCTGCTCAGTCAGAACCTCTTTACGCTGACGGCGGCGCAGCTGTTTAACGACGGCCAACTGGCCGGGAGAGCGCTGACGGTAAATGCCGCGCAGCTCAGCAACTCCGGTATTATGCAGGGCAATGACACGCTGGCGCTGGCCACCCGCGCGCTGAGTAACGGCGCCAACGGACAGCTGGTGAGCAACAGCAACCTGGATTTGGATCTCGATACGCTGGATAACGCCGGTCTGCTGCTGGTGAATGGCGTGTTCACTCTCCGGGGACGCGACCTGACGAACCAGGGCGATATTCAGGCACAGAGCCTGGATCTTAGCCTGAGTCATGCCCTGACGAACGCGGGAAATACGGTTGCCATCGGAAATGCCACGCTTAATGCGTCGACCCTGAGCAACAGCGGCACGATGGCGGGCAAAACGCTGACCGCAAGCGGAACGGAGCTGCGCAATAGCGGCCTGATGCAGGGCAACAACGCCGTGAATGCCACCGCCGATCGTTTTATCAACGAGCTGAACGGCAAATGGCTCTCCGGCGGTGGCTTCACGCTGAAGAACGGACAACTCACGAACGTCGGTACGCTGCAGGGCGCGACGCTCGGCATGACGGGCAACAGCCTTACCAACAGCGGCACGATAAACGGGCAGACCGGACTCAGCGGCACGCTCAGCGAGGTGCTGAACAATACCGGGTTACTGCAGAGCGGTGGTGCAACCACCTTCACCGCTGACACCCTGGCAAACCCCGGGCGTATTATGGGCGGCACGTTGTCCCTTAATGCCCGCGATCTCAACAACAGCGGGCTGATGCAGGGAACGAACGTCCTGGCGCTCACCGGCACCACGCTGACCACGGGCGTGACCTCGCGAACCCTCTCCGGCGGCATGATGACGCTGGACGCAGGCCAACTGACCACCCAGGGCACGCTGCAGGGGAATGGCGCAGACATCAGCGCCACCAACTGGACGCACGGCGGGTCACTGCTCAGCCAGGGCACATTCACGGCTAACACTGACGGCACGCTGACCTCAACTGGCTCGCTGATGAGCCATGGTATGGCGGATATCACTGCGCAGACGCTGGATAACCGCGGGCAGCTTCTCAGCGAAAGCGATGTAAAGCTCGGCGGTAGCACCCTCAAAAACAGCGGCACCGTGCAGGGGAAAACCCTCACGCTGCGTGAGGACAGCATTAACAACCAGGGCACATTAACCGGCCTGCAGAGCCTCACCTTACAGGGCCAGCAGCGGCTGATGGCGCGCATGGCGATGGCCGCGCCGCAGCAGGAACTCATTAACGGTGCAGGCGGTAAACTGCTTACTCAGGGCACCCTGACGATAACGTCCGGTACGGTGACCAACGCCGGAAGCTGGCAGGCACAAAACATCCTGCTTAACGCGCAGTCGCTCACCAACAGCGGCGCGGTGCAAAGCGCCGATGCGTTGCAGATGACGCTGACCGATACGCTCACCGGCACCGCAGGCAGTAAGATCACCGCTCTGGGCAGCGCGACGCTGCAGGCCGCCACGCTGGCGAACCAGGGGCAATGGGTGGCGAAAAACCTGACGCTGAAAAGCGGCACGCTCAGCAACAACGGCGCCATCAGTGGGGTCAATGGCCTGACCCTTAGCCAGACTGGCGCGGTCAGCCAGCAGTCAACCGGCACTATGCTCTCCGGCGGGGCGCTGAACATCACTGCGGCCTCCGTCTCCAGCGACGGTAAAATTCAGGGGGGCACGCTTGGTATCAACACCGGCGAGCTCGCCAATAACGGGCGCCTGCAGGGTGATAACGGCACGACCCTGACGCTTAGCGGGACGTTGACCAATAACGCCAGTGGCGAAATCGTCAGCCGCGATGGTCTGACGGTGACGACACCTGTGTTGTTTAACTACGGTCTGATTCAGGGCGGTGGCGAGACGCGCGTGACTGCATCCTCGCAGGCACGTAACGACGGTAAGCTTCTTTCCGGCGCACGCCTGACGCTCGGCACGCCGCAGTTTGGCGGCGCAGGCTGGCTGCAGGCCACCGATCTTATCCTTAATGCGGCTAACGCCACTAACAACGGTACGTGGGTCGCGGATCGTGCCACGCTGACCGGTAGCACCTTTACCAGCCAGGGCACTACCCAGGCGGGGCAGCTTACGGTCAACTACAACCAGCTGACCAACAGCGGGACGTTGCTTGGCAATACTCAACTTACTGTCAACGCTGACCAGGTGACCCAACGTACTGGCGGTAAGCTCCTGAGTGGCGGAAACCTGTGGCTCCAGAGTAAGGGGTTGGACGCCGTCGGCCAGTTGGTTTCTTTAGGCGATCTTACACTGCAACTCACCAACGCCTTTACCAGCAAAACAGCTGTGGCTGCGGGAAAAACGTTGACCATTAACAGCGCTGGCGACATCGACAACCGTAATGTGTTACAGGGGCAGGCGGTCAATCTGAATGCGGGCGGTCAGCTCAGCAATAACGGACAAATTACCACCGGTAGCGGTGCCAGCACGCTCTCCGGTAGCGCCGTAGCGCTGAATGCGGCGGGGTCGGTACAGGGCGGAGGCGATATTACCGTTGCAAGCCGCAGCAACATTACCGTGGACGGCTTTACCGGCACTCGCGGCTCGCTGACGCTGAGCGCGCCGGGTTCTATCGTCAATACAGCGCTATTGTATGCAGCGAATAATCTGGCGCTGTATGCCGACAGCATCATCAACCAGCGCGGCGATATCATGGCAGGCGATAACCTGTGGATGCAGCGAGATGCGGCAGGGAATGCGAACAGCCAGGTGGTGAATACCTCCGGAAATATTGAGACACAGAATGGCGATATTGCCCTTAAAACGGCTAACTTGCGCAATGAACGAGCCGGGTTGACATCAACTACAACTACCACTAATTCTTCGTCAACGTATGATTGGGTAGGGCAGGCAACTGTTGATATACCGGCTTCGATTCTGGGACTCGATACACTTATTCAGGATAAATACAGCACTTATACCCATGATGGCTCCGGCACATGCGGTGGTGTTCCCTGTTTCATGTATGAGGATACGCATTATTATTACAAACCAATTGCCGGTTATGAAACACGCAAATTTGCATTGAATCAGACTGCTCAGGTCGTAAATGCCGAAGGTGGAAGTGCTCGCATTGCTTCCGGGCGTAATCTGACTATAGCTGCCGAAAATTTAAATAATCAGGCCAGTACAATTCTGGCTAATAACGATATTACTCTTGCGGGAAATACGCTTAATAACCAGAGTTACCAGAGCGGGACTTATACTGAATATGCGGTTTATAAGTACGTAAGCGGCCCTGTTGGCAGTGGTTCTCCGGGATCCTATGCCCCAACTCATCGCAATACATACCACGACAATAACGTAACGTATGTACTGGATGGACATGTCACTGAAAGTGAAAATGGTGAAATATACCGCGCTGTCATCCAGGCGGGTGGCAACGTCACCGCGAATTTCACCAGTAACATCAGCAATACTAATACCACCGCCAATGCGGGTGGCGTCAGCAACGTTATCTCAACGCCATCGCTGAACACACTCAGCAACCAAGTCATTGATAGCGGAGTACAAAAACAGAGCCTGTCGAATACCGGCACCGTGGCGGTGAACTCACCGCAGTGGAACGATCAGTTGCAGGATGCCCTCCAGCAACTTAACGGAGGCGATGCGCTGGAGACTAACGGCGCAACAAGTACTTCGTTAAGCAACATTTCTACCAGCCAGAAAGGCAATGCTGATCTGGGTAAACTGGGCGATCTGGCGAATGCGGGTGCCACTACCGCCGATTTCAAAACCGCTCAGGGCGGTGCCGTCGGGCATTATCAGGGTCAGCGCGTCGATACCAGCGCTTACCCGCTGCCATCGGGCAACAACGGCTACTTTGTCTTCTCCGACAACCCGAAAAGCCCGTACCTGATCAGCATCAACCCGAAACTGAATGGTCTCGGACAGCTTGATCCCGCCCTGTTTGCCGACCTGAACGCCATGCTCGGAGTTAAACCGTCGTCCACGGCACCGCAGGAGACCCGGCTGGCATTTACCGACGAGAAGCAGTTCCTCGGCTCGTCTTACATGCTTGGCCGCCTCAACCTGAACCCGGATTACGATTACCGCTTCCTCGGCGATGCGGCGTTCGATACCCGCTATGTTTCCAACGTAGTGCTCAACCAGACCGGTAACCGCTACCTGAACGGTATCGGCTCCGATCTGGATCAGATGCGCTATCTGATGGATAACGCCGCGGCGGCGCAACAGTCGCTGGGCCTGCAGTTTGGCGTCTCGCTGACAGCGGATCAGATTGCTGCGCTCGACCACAGCTTACTGTGGTGGGAGAAGGCCACCGTCAACGGCGAAACGGTGATGGTGCCGAAGCTTTACCTGTCGCCGAAGGACGTCAGCGTCAATAACGGCAGCGTGATTGCGGGCAACAACGTCACCCTGAAGGGGGGCAGCATCACCAACAGCGGCAGCTCGCTGCTGGCGAAAAACAGCCTGACGCTCGACAGTCAGAACAGTATCAGCAACCTCAACAATGGCCTGATGAAAGCAGGCGGCGACCTGAACCTGAGCGCCATCGGCGATATCAATAACATCAGCTCCACCATCAGCGGTAAAACGGTCGCGCTGGAGAGCCTGGACGGCAGCATCAACAACCTGACTCAGGTTGAGCAGATTGATATCAACGCCAAAGGGAAGTACAGCAACATCAGTCTGAAAGACACGCTTCTGGGCAACACGGCGTCTATTACCGCGCAGGACGGCCTGTCGCTTGAGGCGGGAAAAAACATCACGGTCACCGGGGCGAACCTGGCCTCCGGCGGTGATATGCTGCTGAACGCGTGGGGCGATATTGCCGTCAACGCGAATCAGATCAACGACGCGTACAGCTCCAGTCAGGTAAAAACCAGCCGTTCATCCATCACGTATCAGGGAAGTAACGTCACTGCGGGCGGCAACCTGCTGGTGAATGCCGGGCACAACCTTGACGTGACCGCCAGCGACCTGAAGGCGGGCGGCAGCGCGGGGCTGAGTGCGGGCAACGATCTCAATCTGAACGCGGAGCAAACCAGCGAAAGCAGCCGGAAAGGGAAAAGTGAGTTCCACAGCACCGGGCTCGACCGCACCACGATTTCCGCAGGTGATAACCTGGTGCTGAAGGCCGGGCAGGATATCAACGCTCAGGCCGCCGCGCTGGCGGCGGAGAAAAGCGTCGGGCTGCAGGCGGGTCGCGACGTGAATCTGGCTGCGGAAGAGACCACGCAGGGCGACAGCGATAAGTCAGGCAAGAAAACCGTTATCAACGAGTCGGTACGCCAGCAGGGAACCGAGATTGCCAGCGGGGCGAATACCCAAATCCTCGCCGGGCGCGATATCACCACCGAATCCGCGCAGGTGACGGCGAAGGGCGATATCGGCGTGGCGGCAGGTCGCGACGTCAATCTCAATACCGCAACCGAAAGCGATTATCACTACAAAGAGCAGACCAAAACCAAGAGCGGTTTCCTCAGCAAGAAAACGACCCACACCATTGAGGAGAACAGCGCGACGCGTGAATCCGGCTCACTGCTGAGCGGCGATAACGTGCAGGTGGTGGCGGGCAATAACCTGCTGGTGAAAGGCTCCGCCGTAGCGGGTGATGGTGACGTGCAGCTTAAGGCGGGCAACAACGTCGATATCGTGGCTGCCACGAACAGCGACACCTCATGGCGCTTCAAAGAAGAGAAAAAATCCGGCCTGATGGGCTCGGGCGGGATTGGTTTCACCATCGGCAGCAGCAAAAGCACGCACGATCTCCGTGAGAAGGGCACAACCCAGAGCCAGAGTTTCAGTACTGTCGGCTCGACGGGGGGGAATGTGGCGATTTCTGCCGGAAACCAGGCCCACATTGGCGGTGCAGACCTCATCGCCGGGAAGGATTTAAGCCTCAGCGGCGACAGCGTCATCATCGAGCCAGGTCACGACAAGCGCACCCGTGATGAAACCTTTGAGCAGAAGAAAAGCGGACTCACCGTGGCGCTCTCCGGCACTGTCGGTAGCGCTATTAACAATGCGGTGAGCGCGGCGCAGGAGACCAAAGAGCAAAGTGACGGACGTCTGAAAGCCCTTCAGGCCACCAAAACGGTGTTGTCCGGCGTGCAGGCCGGGCAGGCAACGGATATGGCGGCAACCACCGGAGACCCGAACGCAATGGGTGTGAGCCTCTCGCTGACGACCCAGAAGTCGAAGTCACAGCAGCATGCTGAGAGTGATACGGTGGCAGGCAGTACGCTGAACGCAGGCAACAATCTCTCCATCACGGCGAGCGGCAAAAACAAAGGCGCGAACAGCGGCGATATCGTGATTGCGGGCAGCCAACTGAAAGCCGGGGGCGACACCACGCTGGATGCGCAGAACGATATTCTGCTGTCCGGCGCGGCGAATACCCAAAAAACCAGCGGCAAGAACAGCAGCAGCGGTGGCGGTATCGGCGTGAGCATCGGTGCCGGAGGCAACGGTGCGGGTATCAGCGTGTTTGCCAACGTCAACGCCGCACACGGCAAGGATAAAGGCAACGGTACCGACTGGACCGAAACCACCCTCGACAGCGGTAAAAACGTCACCCTTAAAAGCGGGCACGACACCGTACTCGACGGTGCCCAGGTGAACGGCAATAAAATCGTGGCAGATGTTGGGCACGATTTGCTGATGGGCAGCCAGCAAAACAACAACGACTATGACAGCAAGCAGAGCAGTGTCGCAGCAGGGGGCAGCTTCACCTTTGGTACTATGTCCGGTTCAGGCTATATCAACGCCAGCCAGGACAAGATGAAGAGCCGCTTTGATTCCGTGGCAGAACAAACCGGGCTGTACGCCGGGGACGGCGGTTTCGATATCACCGTGGATCATCACACCCAGCTTGATGGTGCGGTTATCGCCTCCACCGCCACGCCGGACAAAAACAGCCTCGACACAGGGACGCTGGGCTTCAGCGATATCCACAACGAAGCCGACTTTAAAACCTCGCACTCCGGCATCAGCCTGAGCGGCGGCGGCAGCTTCGGGGATAAATTCCAGGGCAACATGCCGGGCGGCATGATCTCCGCTGCGGGGAATAAAGGCCATAAGGAAGGTACCACCCAGGCGGCGGTGGCTGACGGCACCATTACCGTTCGCGATCGAGATAATCAGACGCAGGATGTGGCAAACCTGAGCCGTGATACCGAACATGCCAACGACAGCATCAGCCCGATCTTCGACAAGGAGAAAGAGCAGAACCGCTTGAGCACAGTCGGGATGATCAGCGATATTGGCAGCCAGGTGGCGGATATTGCCAAAACGCAGGGTGACCTGAATGCGTTGAAGGCGGCTCAGAAAGTGTCCGTTGAGACACTGCCGGCAAACGCGACAGAGGAACAACGTCAGGACTATCTTGCGGGTCTGCGTAACACACAGACTTACAAAGAAAAAATGGCGGAGTACGGAACCGGCAGCGACATGCAGCGTGGCATCCAGGCGGCCACGGCAGCTCTCCAGGGACTGGCGGGCGGTAATATTGCAGGTGCGCTGGCGGGGGCTTCAGCCCCGGAACTGGCGAACATCATCGGACACCATGCAGGCATTAATGACGACGCGGCGGCAAAAGCGATTGCCCATGCCATCCTCGGCGGCGTAACCGCCGCCCTACAGGGCAACAGCGTCGCAGCGGGCGCTGTGGGGGCGGCATCCGGCGAACTGATTGCGACAGCGATTGCCAGACAGCTCTATCCGGACACAGACCCGTCGACGCTGACGGAAGAGCAAAAGCAGACCGTGAGTACGCTGGCATCTGTTTCAGCGGGCATAGCTGGCGGGCTTGCCGGGGGAAATACGGCTGGTGCGGCGGCCGGGGCCAGTGCAGGGAAGAATAGTGTTGAGAATAACTCGCTCAGCAAGGATAAGATCTTTGACATAAACCCGATGCTGAAAGTCGGGATTGAAGGGGCTGATGGCGATCCACTGAAAGGCGGTGGTGGGATAGCTAAAGGCGGTAAATCCAAAGATACTCAAATTTGGACAGACACTAAGAAGAATGAACCAGTTTCCAATGCTTATTCACATTGGGATAAACATAAATCTGAGTTCCCAGAGTATCAAAACTCAAAACAATATGTAGATGCAGCACATAATTTTGTTACAAATCCGCCAATAGGCACACTTGCCACAACACGTAAAAACGGTGATACGATTTACTACAATCCATCGTCAAACACATTTGCAGTCAAAAATGCTGATGGTGTACCTAAAACAATGTTCAGGCCAGATCCCGCAGATCATGGTTATCCAACAAATTTGGACTATTTCAATGCACAAAAATAATGAACTATATATTTGCCGGGTATGTGGTGCTGAGCAATTAGATGCCCCTTGGGGCGATGATGGAGAATCACCAACATACGATATATGTGATTGTTGTGGGGTCGAGTTCGGTTACGAAGATTCAACGTTGCAAGGGGTTAAGAAATATCGGGCAAAATGGCTAGATGGTGGTGCTAAGTGGCACCATAAAAAATCTGAGCCTGAAAACTGGTCTGCTGAAGAACAGTTATCTCATATCCCAGTAAAATATCTATAGTTTTAGATCCCGAAGTTGTAGTCGGGATCATTTTATAAGACGTAACAATGCACTAGGTGTTCTTAGCCGGACGGTAGCGTGTTCTGGCGAAAAAGTCGCGTCGGGGCAAAAAGTTGGCGGGAAGGAAGTACAACAGGGAAAATAGATTTTAACTAACTGAAAGTACATGGGAAAGCCGGGTTCATAGCGGCAACCTGCGTCGGAAAGAGTTGTTGTTGAGAATAACTTTTTGAGTAAGGGAAGTCCTCAACTCTACACTGAACGTTTCAATAACTGCAACGGTGAATCCTCTTGTGAGCAGGGGGTTCGTAAGGATATGGCTAAGGAGTCACCGGAAAATATTCTTAAGCTGAAGACATGTTGGGATGCAGGAGACACCGCTTGTGTGGTGCAGATGCGCACCTTGATTGAACTGGATGAAAAAGCTTTTACCGCGCTACGTGTCCAGGACAATCTGGCGGGTCGAGCCTATGAAGATTCGGCAAAGTGGTACGCTGATATTATCGACAACTGTAACGGCAAGTGCGGGTGGCTGTCAGCGTATCTTCAAAAAACAACTGCAGATGGAATGGCGGCTGCAATATATGGATCGCTGGCAGATGGTGTAAGTATTTCACCTAAGCCAGGGCAAACGGTGAAACCTGTTACTGATACCGTTGGGAAAGGAACTATATCTGAGAGAGGCTCCGTCGCAAATGCTAACTTTGCCCAATCAAAAATTAGAGCTAATGAAACATTTAGTCCCGAAGGGGCAGATATATATAGCAAAATGGCAAGTTAACCCATCCCTCTGTGTCTAATTGTAATTCAATTGCTTCAGGTTTGTGGCGCAATATATAACTCAAAAATTTACTTATTTCGATATGTTGATTTTTATTCATGAACTACACCTCTATATTTTATCCAGTACCTGGATGTCTCAATAATAACCTCTGGAATTTAAAAATAAAACCAATGGTTTCAATATGTAATACGCTGATGATAGTAAAAATTTCAATACATATTATATCTGAACAGTAGATTAGAGCGGCTTTGTTGAATGAATTATGTTTCGTGCAAGTATCCCCGTAGCCGATCGTATTTGCAGATGATATGTACGCTTTCTGGCATACTCGCCTTCATCGTTTTGTTCAATGTAAGCACCATTACCAAAGCCTTGGCTACCTGATCTGTACCCCTAAAGTTGGTCATCGAACAGAGTAAGGTGCAGTCACCCCAGCCTCTCCACCCGCGTCTCTCCCTCCGCCATCGACAGCTCATACAATGAAAACGACCGCTGCTTCTCAATCAACTTCGCCAGCTCCGGCGAGTGGCTGGTGAGCCAGATCTGCGAGTAGCGGCTGGCCTCGGCGATTAAGCTCGCCAGCGCGGGCAGCATCTGCGGGTGCAGGCTGTTTTCCGGTTCGTTCAACGCGATAAAGGCCGGTGGGCGTGGGCTTAACAGCGCTACCGCCAGGCACAGGAAGCGCAGCGTCCCGTCGGAAAACTCTGCGGGTTCCAGCGGCCTGCTCAGCCCCTCGCGCTGCATCATCATGCGAAAACGTCCGCCGGTGTTGTCGCTGTAAAACTCGCAGCCGGGGAAGGCCTGGTCGAGAATGCGCATCAGCAACATTTCATCGCCAATCTCGACAATGGTTTGAAATGCGGCCGCCAGGTTGGCGCCGTCGCTGGCCAGTACCGGGGAGCGGAAACCGACCTGCGGGGCACGCATCGCCGAGCCGGATGAGACGGAAAATTCATGGTAAAAGCGCCAGTTACGCAGGGACTCGCGCATCTGCGACACTTCCGGGTAGAGATGCGGTTCGCCGAGCTGCCCGAACACCGATTCGTTTTCATACAGCGTGCCGCTGTGAGTCACTTTTTCGTGGTGCACGTTGTTGAGAAATACCGCCTGATTCCTGCGCTTCATCAGCTGTGATGAAGGGCGACGGCGCTGACCGGTAAGCCAGATGGACTCTTCTTTAATGACCGGATCGAGCTGAAACTGGGAGGGATAGGGCAGTTGCTCGACAAAGCCCACCTGCAGCTCGTACTCGTAAGTGTCCGTTTCCACCGCGAGGCTCATCCGCCGGAGCTGGTCGCTACGGGTCTTACCTGCCCAGAACACCTTCAGAATACCGCCTTCATTTGCCAGCGCCTGGGAGAACTGCCCCTGCGCCGCGCTGTGCATCAGGTGTATCGCCTTGTAGATATTCGATTTCCCGGTACCGTTGGGGCCGAAGACGATATTGAGCGCTTCCAGCTCCAGCGACATGTCGCGAATCGAGCGGTAGTTTTGGATGTGCAGGCTTTTGATCACAGGCAGGCTCCTTTTTTGCACTGTAGGCCTGTATATAATTACAGTCTTTAAGGTTAAATGCAAAAAAAGAGACGACAGTGAGGGTGTCGTCTAAACGGGGTACTGCTTTGGGCCTCTGAGGGTCAATGGGGCCTTCGCATTTTTATGATCACTTGACTGCCAGACGCAGACCCAAATCATCAGGATAGGGATCAAAGTAGTTTTGCGTCATCAGATACCGGTCAGGGTATTCGGCCAGGTAGTGCTTCAGCAGCGTGATCGGCGCGAGGATGGGCAACTGCCCGTTACGGTAGTGCAGGATCACGTCGCGAAGTTCGCCGCGCTGGCGGCTGTTTAGCTGGTTACGGAAATACCCCTGAATATGCATCAGCACGTTGGTGTGGTTCTTCCGCGAGGCGGGTTTTTTCAGGATGGTCATCAGCTTTTCGCGGTACGCCACAAAGAAGGCGTCCAGATCTTCCCACTCGTGCAGCGTGGCAACGAACGGGCCGATTTCACGATAACCCGCCTGATGGTGCGCCAGCAGCTGAAGTTTGTAGCGGCTGTGGAAGTCCAATAGCGCACGGCGCGTCAGACCCTGGGCGCGCAGTGTGTTCAGTTCATGAAGCGCGAAAACACGCTCAACAAAGTTTTCCCGCAACACCGGATCGTGCAGGCGGCCATCTTCTTCCACGGGTAACCACGGCAGGGTTTCAAGGAGGGTGGCAGTGAACAGCCCGACACCCTCCTTGCGGCCCCGGTTGCCGTTTTCATCATACAGCCGCACGCGTTCCATGCCGCAGCTGGGGGATTTCGCACAGACGATAAAGCCCGCCAGATCGCCGATTTTAGGCAGATAATCTGCCGTAAAGTCAGCCATCTTTTGCGTAACGTCTTCGTGCGGGGCGTGGCTAAAACGCATCTGGGTTTCACCGCTGTCCGTCACGATAAGACGCAGTGCAGGGCGTGGCGTCGGCAAGCCGATGGCCATCTCAGGGCAGACGGGCCTGAAATTCACCCACTGGGCCAGTTCGTCCATGACAAAGCCCATACGCTTATGTCCGCCGTCGAAGCGAACGGCGGAACCGGTCAAACATCCGCTAATACCGATTACAGGTTTCATTGTCATGGTGTGTGTCTCCAGTTCGTATATCTAAAACTTACACAACATGAGTAATTTGTCCAAGTATTGGCGGAGTTATTTTTTATTATCCTTTAAAATCAATGCGGCTTAACTGCCCTTATAGGTCGAGTAGCCGTACTGGCTCAGCAGAAGCGGGATGTGAAGTTTCTCGTTGGTTCGGGTCACGGTAAATAGCACTGGGATCTCCGGGAAGAAGGTGTCCAGCTTTTTGCCGTGGAAGTAATCAGCGGTTTTAAAGGTCACTTTATACACGCCTGGCTGCATGTCCTGATCCTGCGGATAGAGTGATTTGATACGTCCGTCGTGGTCGGTTTTGCCGCTGGCAATCTGGGTCCATGTGTTCTGCTGCTTCTCCAGCGTGACGGTAACGTCAGATGGCGGCATCCCGGTTTGCTGGTCGAGAATATGTACGCTCAGGGTGCCGGCAGGGGCGCTAAACGCGGCAGGGGTAAAGGCCATGGCGGCCAGCATCAGCAGAGGGGTTGTTTTTTTCATTGTGTTTTCCTGTGGGGTTGTCAGTCACAGGAAAACGTTAGCATTTGCGGGACGGAAAAATATTCAACTTTTCGTGAAGTTTACCGCAGGAGAAAATAATCAGAGGATAATCACTTCAAGGGATACCTGCTGCTGCCACTGCGCCACCTGCTTTTTCCGGGCGGCGGTCAGTTTACCGCTGGTCACCAGAAGCCATTTGCGCTCGGGGAAAATCTCAGGCGCCAATGACGTGGAGGGAGTAGGCAAAATATCGATACGGTGTCCTTGTCCGGTACGCGTCAGGGCCTCGAGCCAGATTTCACACGGGTCATTCAGGTACCAGCCACTAAGCAGGATGTTATCACCCGGCGCTTTTTTGTCGCCCTCAAGGCAGAACGAGGCGTAGGCGATGATAATGCCGTCGAGGATCTCGCGCAGGGTCATGGCGGCAGGGATGTTGGCTGACATCTGGCTGCGCAACGGACGCAGCACATTTGCAACCAGCTCTGGCCTGGGGTATTCGCGGCCGGCGTCGTAAATCATCTGGCGCAGGGATTCAATTTTCCCGTCCTGCAGGCGTTGCAGCATGGTCTCAAGCAACGTTTGCCAGTTGTTGGTCCGGCGCGGGACGGGGCGTTCCAGTAGCGGTTTGACCTGGCCGATGGGCACGCCTTTTTTCACCCAGTCGAGGATTTTCAGTGCCTGCTGGACGTCCTCATCACTGTACTGGCGATGGCCGCCCTCCGTGCGCTGTGGCTTGAGTAAACCATAGCGACGCTGCCATGCCCGCAGCGTCGTGGCGGTGATCCCGCTGAGTCTGGCGAATTCGCCGATGGAGTAAGCCATGTCCGTGTCCAGAGTGGAGGAATACTCTCAATATACTACGAATTTTCCCTCACGGGATGAAGCGCCGTAACGGTGCACTACACTTTACTTCCAACCGTGCAAATGAAAGGAATTCTCATGAAACTATGGCCTGTTGTGACGGGTGTCGCCATTGCCCTGACTCTGGTGGCCTGCAAATCCCCTACGCCACCGAAAGGCGTAAAGCCCATTTCAAATTTTGAAGCCAGCCGCTATCTCGGCAAGTGGTATGAAGTCGCCCGCCTGGAAAACCGCTTCGAACGCGGGCTGGAGAAGGTGACCGCCACCTACGGCGAGCGCAGCGACGGTGGCATCAGCGTGCTTAACCGGGGTTTCGACCCGGTCAAAAACAAGTGGAATGAGAGTGAAGGCAAAGCGTACTTTACTGGCGAACCGACGACGGCAGCGCTGAAGGTGTCGTTCTTCGGTCCCTTCTACGGCGGCTATAACGTGATCAAGCTGGACGATAAGTACCAGTATGCGCTGGTGAGCGGCCCGAACCGCGACTATCTGTGGATCCTGTCTCGTACGCCGACGATTCCGGATGCCGTGAAACAGGACTACCTGAATACCGCACGCAGTCTGGGCTTCAAGGTTGATCAGCTGGTGTGGGTTAAGCAGTGAAGATCGTGCTTTCTTCGTAGGGTTTTACTGGCTCGCCTGGATAGACTTCCGTTAAAAGCTCAACGGGAGACGACGACATGAACTGGCAGCCTTTTCGCGGCGACGCACCGGAAAATATGACCATTTTCAGTGCGTCATTTCCGGATATTAGCGACCAGTGGCCGATGAAGGACGACACTGCCTGTGAGATCAATTCGATTAACCGGGCGCTGAAAGCCGACCCGGCGCTTCGTCCTCCGCTGATTGAATACGAAGAGGGGGGACAGGCCGTGCTTGTCCCACAGAACCGTTATTCCGGGCAAGCCTACCGCAATCGTCCGGCGCTCACCGCGTGGCGTACCCGGCTGGTTCCCTCTGCGCTGGCGCTTTTTGTGGTGCAAAACCCGCTGGAGGAGCGCCTGCCAGACGGAACCCGAATGGACAGCGACAGCCGCCAGTGGTTTATCCATGCGAACGATGCCATTGGTGTGCGCTCCCGTGCAAAAGTACTGGCTGCGATGGTGGATAAATACATCCGCAACGGGAACGATAACAATTGGGTGAGCCTGGCGAGCGGGGCTGCAATTCCCGTGCTGGAGGCGCTGCGCGAGGCGAAGCTCGACGGCCAGCAGGTGTATCTGACGCTGGTGGATAAAGACCCTGTGGCGCTCAGTTGGGCCGAAACCATGGCGGCGCAGGAAGGCATTATCGTGGGTGAACAGCTGACCCTGCTCAGGCGCAACTTGCTCCATACGCTGGTGCGTAACGAAGATTTACTGCATGAGCTGGGCGAGCATCAGGCCGAACTGGTGGATGCGCTGGGGATTTTCGACTATTTCAACGATGCCGATGCGGTGATTTTTCTCCAGCGTGCGCTGCGGCTGATAAAGCCCGGCGGGGCGGTGATTGTCTCGAATATGCTGGCCAGTAGCCCACAAATCGATTTTATTTTGCGCTGTATCGGCTGGGAGGATATTTACCCGCGGACGCTCCGGCAGCTGCAGGATATTCATATCGCGGCAGGCGTGCCGGTGGAAAACGTCACTGTGGTCGTCCCGAAAGACGGGGTGTATGCGGTGATGGAGATTAAGGTGGGGGATGACAAACCGCACGGTCAGTTCCCTCTCCCTGAGGGAGAGGGCTAGGGTGAGGGGGGACAGGGCGCTAGAATATTTACCGTTCCTCAGTTGTTCGGTTTACCCAAACAACTACCACGAAGGATTAGCTGGTTTCTTTATTCTCAATGTCTGTTGGGGATTCTTGCTTTTCATGCTCTATCTGCTGACCAGTCTCCTGAACCAACTTCCGGGCCATTTCCTTGATACGCTCTCGACTTTCACAGGTTCGAGAGTTTATTACTTCATTTAAGGTCTTCATTTTATTGTCTCTATGCTTCTGGATACTTGATTTAATCGCTGCGCTCTATAATGATCCCCCCCATGAAAATCGAAACCGCACACCCCTCACACTTCGAACGCCTCGTCACAGTCTGGGAGTCTTCCGTTCGTGCCACCCATCACTTTTTACAGGAAAGCGATATTGCGACCCTGCGCCCGTTATTGCTCAATGCCTATCTGCCCAATCTCAAGGTTATGATTGCCCGTGATGAAGCGGGTGTTATTCATGGCTTTTTAGGCGTGGATGAAAACCGCATTGAAATGCTGTTTGTGGATGATGCGAGCCGGGGAAAAGGCGTAGGGAAATTGCTGCTGAACTATGCCATTGCGCATTTTGGTGCGAATGAAGTGGATGTAAACGAGCAAAACCCGCAGAGCGTTGCGTTTTATCAGCATATGGGGTTTGTGCAGGTGGGGCGCTCAGAACGGGACGGACAGGGGAATGCGTTTCCGTTGTTGCATATGCGGTTGGGTGAGTGAATGCTAACTTAACGCAGATATCCTACTCGTTAGATATGAAATGCAACGCGTTTTGCCGTTCAGGAATTATACCTCACGATTACAGTTTGGCTATTATGATATCCGTAATATAATCGAACAAATCAATATCAACGTAATTAATTAGTTGAAACACATGGGTAAAGTTTAATGCCTGAATATTTCTGGGTGAGAAAACTAAAAAGGATGACTTAAGAATTACTGAAAAGCAGAAGAGTCACATAAAAAATTTTAGTGAATAGATTTAATTATTATTTGGGTTTAATGGTGGAACAAATATGAGAATAATCTATTAAAAGAATTTTGGCGGAAGATCACAGGAGTCGAACCTGCCCGGGAACGCTGGCGTCCCCAACTGGATTTGAAGTCCAGCCACCTCACCGGAGATGACGATCTTCCGCGCCTGCATTGCTACATGGAGGCGGGGCGCATTATAGCTACTTTCAGGCATTTACCACATACCCCGGCACACTTTTTTCACCTCTCTTTTGACCTTAACACCCCTGTTTCAGTTAATTCCTAAGAAAATCCTCAGGTTAGCATTTCGTGCTCGCCAATATTTACCGCGATCACAAAAAACAAGAAACGTAACCAGCTAACAAGAAAACGCAATACCCGCTCCTGAAACAATGGTTTAAAAATCTGTAACCGGTCTCAGCGCCCCCTACAGCGTGAAGGATAAAAAAATGAGCGACGTATTGTCAGTAAAAGAGAAGATTGGCTACGGCATGGGTGACGCCGCCAGCCACATCATTTTCGATAACGTTATGTTGTACATGATGTTTTTCTATACCGATATCTTCGGCATTCCTGCCGGGTTTGTCGGCACGATGTTCCTGCTGGCACGTGCGCTGGATGCGATTTCGGACCCGTGCATGGGCCTGATCGCCGACCGTACCCGCAGCCGCTGGGGTAAATTCCGGCCGTGGATACTGTTCGGTGCTATCCCGTTCGGCATTGTCTGCGTGCTGGCCTACACCACGCCGGACCTCAGCCTCAACGGCAAAATGATCTATGCCGCCATTACCTACACGCTGCTGACGCTGCTCTATACCGTGGTTAACATCCCTTATTGCGCCCTGGGCGGTGTGATCACCAACGACCCGACGCAGCGTATCTCCCTGCAGTCCTGGCGCTTTGTGCTGGCGACCGCGGGCGGCATGCTCTCGACGGTACTGATGATGCCGCTGGTTAACCTGATTGGTGGCGATGACAAAGCGTTCGGTTTCCAGGGCGGGATCGCCGTGCTGTCGGTGGTCGCGTTCCTGATGCTGGCGTTCTGCTTCTTCACCACCAAAGAGCGCATCCAGGTGCCGCCGAGCACCACCTCCATGCGTGAAGACCTGCGAGATATCTGGCACAACGACCAGTGGCGTATTGTTGGTGTGCTGACCATTCTCAATATCCTCGCCGTCTGCGTGCGTGGTGGCGCGATGATGTACTACTGCACCTGGATCATGGGCTCACCGGAAATCTTTGTCGCGTTCCTCACCACCTACTGTGTCGGGAACCTGATTGGCTCTGCGCTGGCGAAACCGCTCACCGACTGGAAATGCAAGGTCAGCATCTTCTGGTGGACCAACGCCGCCCTGGCGGTGGTCAGCGTGGCGATGTTCTTCGTTCCCATGCATGCCACGGTGGTGATGTTCACCTTCATCTTTGTGATTGGGGTGTTGCATCAGCTGGTGACGCCGATCCAGTGGGTCATGATGTCCGATACCGTCGACTACGGCGAATGGACCAACGGCAAGCGTCTTACCGGCATCAGCTTCGCGGGCACGCTGTTTGTGTTGAAACTCGGCCTGGCGCTGGGTGGGGCGATGATCGGCTGGATGCTGGCAGGGGGGGGTTATGACGCCGCAGCTAAAACCCAGAACAGCGCGACCATCAGCATCATTATCGGCCTGTTCACCCTGGCCCCGGCGGTTTGCTATGTACTGAGCGCCATCATCGCCAAACGCTACTACACCCTGAAAACGCCTTTCCTGACCAAAATCATGAGCGAGCTGGCACACGGCGCGCGCCGCAATCAGCAGGAGTTTGACAACCTGCCGGTCAGTAAAGAATTACAGAACTAAGAGGACGAAAGCATGAAAATCAGTGATGGAAACTGGCTTATTCAACCGGGTCTGAACGTGACGTATCCGGTACAGGTGTTCGACGTGGAGCAGCAGGGCAATGACCTGGTGGTGTACGTGGCGCCGCGCGACGTGCGTGAGCGCACCTGGCAGCTCGATACCCTGATGTTCACCGTCCGTCTTTTCTCCCCGCAGGAAGGGATTGTTGGCGTGCGTATCGAGCACTTCCAGGGCGCGCTGAACAACGGTCCGCACTATCCTCTGAATGTCATCAAAGAGATGAACGTTGAGATTGAAAACAATGCCGAATTTGCTGAGCTGAAAAGCGGTCACCTCAGCGTACGCGTCACCAAAGGCGAGTGCTGGGCGCTGGATTTTCTGCGCAACGGCCAGCGTATTACCGGCAGTCAGCTGAAAAACAACGGTTACGTGCAGGATATCCGTACCGATCGTAATTATGTTTTTGAGCGTCTGGATCTGGGCGTAGGTGAAACGGTCTACGGTCTGGGCGAGCGCTTTACCGCCCTGGTGCGCAACGGCCAGACGGTCGAAACGTGGAACCGCGACGGCGGCACCAGTACCGAGCAGTCATACAAAAATATCCCGTTCTATCTGACCAACCGCGGCTACGGGTTGCTGGTGAACCACCCGGAAAACGTGTCGTTCGAAGTGGGTTCGGAGAAAGTCTCCAAAGTGCAGTTCAGCGTCGAAGGGGAGTATCTGGAGTACTTCGTGATCGACGGTCCGACGCCAAAAGAGGTCCTGAACCGTTATACGCGCTTCACCGGGCGTCCGGCACTCCCCCCGGCATGGTCCTTCGGCCTGTGGCTCACGACTTCGTTTACCACTAACTACGATGAAACCACGGTGAACAGCTTTATCGACGGCATGGCCGAGCGCGATCTGCCGCTGCATGTCTTCCACTTCGACTGCTTCTGGATGAAGGCCTTCCAGTGGTGTGATTTTGAGTGGGACCCGGTGACCTTCCCGGATCCGGAAGGGATGATCCGCCGCCTGAAGGAGAAAGGGCTGAAGGTTTGCGTGTGGATTAACCCGTACATCGGCCAGAAGTCGCCGGTATTTCGCGAACTGAAAGAGAAGGGCTACCTGCTCAAGCGCCCGGACGGTTCCCTGTGGCAGTGGGACAAATGGCAGCCCGGCCTGGCGATTTATGACTTCACTAACCCGGACGCGTGTCGGTGGTATGCCGACAAGCTGAAAGGCCTGGTGGATATTGGCGTCGACTGCTTTAAGACCGACTTTGGCGAGCGCATCCCGACGGACGTCCAGTGGTTTGACGGTTCAGATCCGCAGAAGATGCACAACCACTACGCATACCTTTATAACGAACTGGTGTGGAACGTACTGAAAGAAACGGTGGGCGCGGATGAGGCGGTGCTGTTTGCCCGCTCGGCGTCGGTAGGTGCGCAACAATTCCCGGTGCACTGGGGTGGCGACTGTTACGCCAACTACGAATCGATGGCGGAAAGCCTGCGCGGCGGGCTGTCGATTGGTCTGTCCGGTTTTGGCTTCTGGAGCCATGACATCGGTGGGTTTGAGAACACCGCGCCGGCACACGTCTACAAACGCTGGTGCGCGTTTGGGCTGTTATCCAGCCACAGCCGCCTGCATGGCAGCAAATCTTACCGCGTACCGTGGGCGTACGATGATGAGTCCTGTGATGTGGTGCGTCACTTCACTCAGCTGAAATGTCAGATGATGCCGTATCTCTATCGCCAGGCTGCCCTGGCTCGCGAGTATGGCACACCGATGCTGCGGGCGATGATGCTGGAGTTCCCGGACGATCCGGCATGCGATTACCTCGACCGTCAGTACATGCTGGGGGAGTCGGTGATGGTAGCCCCGGTGTTTTCTGAGGCCGGTGACGTGCAGTTTTATCTGCCGGAAGGGCGCTGGACCCATCTCTGGCATAACGATGAAATCGAGGGCAGCCGCTGGCATAAACAGCAGCATGATTTCCGCAGCCTGCCGGTCTATGTGCGCGATAACACCCTCCTGGCGTTGGGCAACAATCAACAGAAACCGGACTACGCCTGGAACGAAGGGACAGCTTTCCAGCTGTTTAACCTGGGCGATGGCGCGATGGCGGTGAGCGAAGTGCCCGCGGCGGACGGTTCTGTGGCATTTACGCTGAAAGCCACACGCAGCGGCGACACCGTGACCATTACCGGCACAGGTGACGCACGAAACTGGTCGGTCTGCTTGCGCAACGTGCAGAAACTGAGTGGCGTAAAAGGCGGCTCAGAGGCCGGAAGCGAGTGGGGCGTGGTGGTGAAAGCGGAGGGTAATGAGGTGGTAGTACACCTTTAATTTTCCTCACCCTGACCCTCTCCCCAACGGGGGGAGGGAAGGGTTTGCTTCTTCTTCCTTTCAGGGAGAGGGCAGGGGTGAGGATAGTGTCGACACCTCTCCCCCCGTCATCGTCTGTTGCACTTGCTGTTTATCCATATTTACCGCATTCAGTTTCCCGTTAACCGTCGGCTTCAGCGGTGCGTTGGCCTGCACGCTGCCGCTGGCGGTTAGCTGGATATTGCCATCACCGCCAATGGGCAGCGCCGGCCAGCCCCACGCCTGCAGCACGTTGAGCGGCACGCCGCGTCCGTTCAGGCTGATTGTGGTCTGCCGTGGCGGAAGCTGTGAAACCGTCGCCGTGGCTTCCAGAATGCCTTTTTCGGTGAAAGCACTCAGGTCGGTAATGTTTACCGTTGAGGCGTTAGCGTTCAGCGCCAGCGACGGACGACGCACGTCCACGCGGTTAAAGGTCGCCGCCGCGCCGTTCAGCGTTGCGCTGCCACCCCATACGCCCCACTGGCGATCTTTCGCCAGCTGCAGGTTCGCGCCATAGCCATCAAGAGAGGTGATTTGCCACGGGAAGGCCGGGTCGATATCGATAACCAGGTTGCGGCTCAGGCCGAATTTTTTCAGCGTCAGGCTGTTCAGCCATTCCGGTAACGGCTCCATCCACAGCGTTTTCCAGTTCTGCGGCAGGGTGTATTCCAGCCCGGCGATGGCGACATCGTCCAGCACCAGCGCGTTACCTTCGCGCAGCCAGTTAGCGGAAGCGCGTACCATGCCGCCCTCCCAGCGGGAGGTAAACTGGCGCAGCGCCACGCCTTGCGGGGAGAACTCCGCATTCATGATCGGGTCGAACAGATGCAGAGAGCCATAAATAAACTCGCTGGCGTTCATGGACAAACGCCCCTCCTGACTTTGCCAGTCGCCTTTGCTGAGTGTCAGGTTGCGCAGGCTTAAATCGAGATCGGTCACCGCCCAGTCCGGCCCCTGCAGGCGTGCGTCAGTCACTTCCAGACGGCCAATCTGCAGCGAGGGAATGGTGGTCAGAGGCGCGAAGAAATCCACCAGTGACTTATCGCTTTGCAGGCGGATCTCATTCAGACGCATGGTGTCGATAATCCAGCTGCCGTCAGCGTTGCGCAGGGCGGACCCGGTGAGCGAACCGCGCGCCATATCGGCACCAATGGTGTTCAGCACCACCTCTTTGCCGTTGAGTTGTCCCTGGATCAGCACGTTGGTGGCCGGCACGCCGTTCAGGGTAAGCGAGCCTGCGCTCACCTGGATCTGTGCGTTTTTACCCAGCACATTGCCTGCTTCTGGCTGCCACGGGCTGACGCCGCCCGTCACTTTCTGTGCGCTGAGATCCCATTCCGTATTGGGGCTGTTAAAGGCCATGTTGTTCAACTGCAAACGGTCCGCCTGGAACGGGAGCGGTGCCGTCTGAGGAGAAAGATTAAGCGTGCCATCGAACAGGGTAATGGTGTCCATGTGCAGCGGATCGGTGACCTGTCGGCTACTCAGACCAATATCGACTTTCCTGGCCACCAGCGTGGCGGGTTTACCGTCGCGGCCAAACGTGACGTTTTCCAGAATGATGTGGGAAGGTGACGAAAAGCGGTGATCCATCAGGTCGAAATTGAGTTCGTAATCGGTATTCACCGTTATCCAGTTGCTGACCTGAGATGCTCCCCAGCGGGTCTGGAGCAGAATATAGAGCGCCAGCACCACAATGAGCAGGGCCACCAGAAGATAGACGAGTACCTTTCCAATAAATTTCATGGTCTTCCATCCCGCGAAACGCACATAAGGGAGTTATGCACGATTTATGCGCAATGCTCAAGGCGGGAATGGTGTAAAGAGATGTCACGGCAGGCGTTGACAGCCTGCCGTGAGGGCGATCAATTTTTCTCAGGCGGGAAAACGAGGTTCAGAACAATCGCGGTGATACCGCCTGCCGCAATGCCGGAAGAGAGCAGGTTTTTCACCCAGTCCGGGGCAAACTGCAGGATCAGCGGTTGCTGTGAAACACCCAGACCCACGGCCAGCGACAGGGCAATGATCATGATGGCGCGGCGGTTCAGCGGTTCGCGGGAGACGATACGTACACCAGAAGCCGCGATGGTCCCGAACATCACCAGCGTTGCGCCGCCCAGTACCGGTTCAGGTATATGCTGCACAAAACCGCTTACCGCCGGGAACAGGCCGAGGACGATCAACATCAGCGCCACCACAAAACCAACGTAGCGGCTGGCAACGCCAGTCAGCTGGATCACGCCGTTGTTCTGGCCGAAGCAGGAGTTCGGGAAGGTGTTGAAGACCGCAGAGACAAACGAGTTCAGGCCGTTCGCCAGCACGCCGCCTTTCAGGCGTTTCATATACAGCGGGCCGGAGACCGGCTGCTCGGAGACATCAGACGTGGCGGTGATATCGCCAATCGTCTCCAGCGAGGTGATCATAAAGACCAGCATCAGCGGCAACAGCAGACCCCAGTCAATGCCCAGGCCGTAGTACAGCGGCGTTGGAATGGTGATCAGCGCACTGTTGGTCTGCGGGGTGTTCTCCGGCAGCATACCCAGCGTCCAGGCCAGCAGATAACCGGCCGCCATGGCGATCACCAGCGATGCCACACGCAGATACGGGTTACGCTGACGGTTAAGCAGAATAATGATTGCCAACACCACGCCGGCCAGCAGCAGGTTTTTCGGTGCACCAAAAGTGTGGTCGCTCATTGCCGCATAACCGCCACCGATGGAGGTCAAGCCAACCTGAATCAGCGACAGGCCAATGATCATCACCACCACGCCGGATACCAGCGGCGTGATCACGCGACGCGCCAGGTGCAGTACCCGGGAGATCACCATCTCGGTGCAGCTGGCCAGCATCAGCGTGCCAAACAGCGCCGCCATCATGGTCGGAACATCCGCACCGCCGGTTTTGAGGGCTGTACCGCCCATGATCAGCGGTGCGACGAAGTTAAAACTGGTGCCCTGGATCGACAACAATCCAGACCCCACCGGGCCCCACGCTTTAATTTGAATAATGGACGCCACGCCGGAGGCAAAGAGGGACATACTGATGATGTGCTGTGTATCCTGAGCCGGTAAACCAAGCGCCTGGCAGATCAGCAGCGCCGGGGTGATCACCGCAACGAACATAGCCAGCAGGTGTTGGCAGGCGGCAAAGAGCGTCTGAGGAAGAGGCGGACGGTCTTCAAGGCGGTAAATCAGTTCGCTATTTTGCTTCTGCGCAATCGGTTGCGCATCGGGAGACTCAAGGGTGTTAACGGACATCGGCGGCAATCCCACGGTGGAAAAGCGGGCATTTTATCTGACCACCTGGTAAAAGCAAACGATTGCCAACAAAAAAAGACAAGAAAATCTGCCGCTGTGAGCAGGTTTTCTACAACCCATGGGGAAAAAAAATTACACTTTTTGCGCCGGCGGCTCATGACGAGCGCAAGCCGGCCCAGGATAACGCCGCGTGTGTATGGAACACGCGCATAACAGGAGCCTTTTATGATTCATCTCGATACGTTGTCGACCCTTGTTGCCGCAACGCTGGTCTTACTGCTTGGCCGTAAGCTCGTACACAGCGTTTCCCTTCTGAAGAAATACACCATTCCTGAACCTGTTGCCGGCGGACTGCTGGTGGCGCTGGCCCTGCTGGTGCTGAAGAAAAGCATGGGCTGGGAAATTGATTTTGATATGTCCCTGAAAGATCCGCTGATGCTGGCCTTCTTTGCCACCATTGGCCTGAATGCCAACCTGGCGAGCCTGCGGACGGGTGGCAAAGTGCTCGGCGTATTTCTGATCGTGGTGGTAGGGCTGCTAGTGATGCAAAACGCCATTGGTATCGGGATGGCCACGCTGTTGGGCCTGGATCCGCTGATGGGGCTGCTGGCCGGATCAATCACCCTCTCTGGTGGCCACGGTACCGGGGCGGCGTGGAGCAAGCTGTTTACTGAGCGCTACGGCTTTGAAAACGCCACCGAAGTGGCGATGGCCTGCGCCACCTTCGGTCTGGTGCTGGGCGGCCTGATCGGCGGGCCGGTGGCGCGGTATCTGGTGAAGCACTCTGGTACGCCAGACGGAAGACCGGACGATGAGCTGGTGCCCACTGCCTTTGAAAAACCCGACGTCGGACGCACCATCACTTCGCTGGTGTTGATTGAAACTATCGCGATGATTGCCATTTGCCTGACGGTGGGCAAAGTGGTTGCGCAATGGCTGGCAGGTTCAGCGTTCGAGCTCCCGACGTTTGTGTGCGTGCTGTTTGTTGGGGTGCTGCTGAGTAACGGTCTGGCGCTGATGGGCTTCTACCGCGTATTTGAACGTGCCGTATCGGTGCTTGGCAACGTCTGCCTGTCGCTGTTCCTGGCGATGGCCCTGATGAGCCTCAAGCTCTGGGAGCTGGCCTCGCTGGCGCTGCCGATGGTGGCTATTCTGGCCGTTCAGGCGCTGTTTATGGCGTTCTACGCCATGTTTGTGACCTGGCGCATGATGGGCAAAAACTACGATGCAGCAGTGCTGGCGGCGGGGCATTGTGGGTTTGGTCTGGGGGCAACGCCGACGGCTATCGCCAACATGCAGGCGATCACCGAACGTTTTGGGCCTTCGCATATGGCGTTTCTGGTGGTCCCGATGGTCGGGGCGTTCTTCATTGATATCGTCAACGCGCTGGTGATCAAGCTTTACCTGATGCTGCCGATGTTTGCCTGAGATCAGGCGTTGGAATAGCGTTCGGTTTCCGGCATCCAGCGCTCAATTAACGCTGCCGCCTGTTCGGGGTAGCGCTCATGAATATGGCGTGCGAGGCGCTGAACTTCGGGGATCATGGCCTGATCGCGCAGTAAATCCGCCACTTTGAATTCGGCATTACCCGTCTGACGCGTGCCCAGCAGTTCGCCTGGGCCGCGGATCTCCAGGTCTTTTTGTGCAATCACAAAACCGTCGTTACTGTCGCGCAGCACCTGCAAACGCATCTGTGCGGTTTTCGAGAGCGGTGCTTTGTAGAGCAGCACGCAGTGAGAGGCGACAGCACCGCGGCCAACGCGGCCGCGCAGCTGATGGAGTTGCGCAAGGCCAAGACGCTCCGGGTTTTCGATGATCATCAGGCTGGAATTGGGCACGTCTACGCCGACTTCAATCACCGTTGTGGCAACCAGCAAATGCAGTTCACCCTGTTTGAACGACTGCATCACCGCCTGTTTCTCAGTAGGCTTCATCCGCCCGTGAACCAGACCCACGTTCAGCTCGGGCAGCGCCAGCTTCAGCTCTTCCCACGTCGCTTCCGCGGCCTGCGCTTCAAGCAGTTCAGACTCTTCAATTAACGTGCAGACCCAGTAGGCCTGACGGCCTTCGTGAGTGCAGGCGTTGCGCACGCGGTCGATGATATCGCTCCGGCGCGTGTCCGGAATGGCGACCGTGGTGACCGGTGTACGGCCCGGCGGCAGTTCGTCGATGGTCGATGTATCGAGATCGGCGTAGGCGGTCATTGCCAGGGTGCGCGGGATAGGTGTGGCAGTCATGATCAGCTGATGCGGGTGGAAGCCCTGCTGCAGCCCTTTCTCCCACAGCGCCAGACGCTGGTGTACACCGAAGCGGTGTTGTTCGTCGATAATCACCAGGGCAAGACCATTAAACTGCACCTGCTCCTGGAAAATCGCGTGCGTGCCGACAATCATCTGTACCTGACCGCTGGCAATGGCGTCCTGTTGTGCCTGACGCGCTTTACCTTTTTGCTTCCCGGCAAGCCAGCCCACTTCAATCCCAAGCGGGGCAAACCACGCGCGGAAGTTATTAGCGTGCTGTTCAGCCAGCAGTTCAGTGGGGGCCATTAGCGCCACCTGTCTGCCATGGGCAATCGCGCGCAGGGCTGCCAGGGCTGCAACCAGCGTTTTACCGGAACCCACATCCCCCTGAACCAGGCGCATCATGGGCACATCAAGCGCCATATCGCGTTCAATCTCGGCCGTGACGCGTGCCTGTGCACCGGTGGGTTTAAACGGCAGGGAGGCCAGCAGCTTATCTTTGAGTTCATCTCGCGGGCTTAAGGGCTGGGCATGAAAACGCTGCGCGCCCGCCCTTACCGCCAGCATGCTCAGGTTATGAGCCAGTAATTCCTCAAGGATAAGACGCCGTTGAGCGGGGTGTTTGCCGCTTTCCAGGTCGCTAAGCTGCAGGGTTGGCGGCGGGCGGTGCAGGGTGCGCAGCGCCTCGGGCAGACTCATCATGCCCTGAGCCAGCTCAGGCGGCAGTAGCTCGGTAATGGCGCAGGTATCCAGCAGTTCCAGCGCCTGGTCGGTGAGTTTACGCAGCGTTGCCTGCTTGATGCCTTCGGTCGTCGGATAAACCGGGGTCAGGGTCTCCTGCAGCTCCGGTGTGCTCAGATCTCCCTGAACGCGATACTCCGGGTGGATCATCTCTGCGCCGTATTTCCCGCGTTTGGCTTCACCATAGGCCAGCACCCTGCGGCCGGTCGCAAGGCTGTTTTTCATGGCCGCATTGAAGTTGAAAAAGCGCATGGTGAGAATGCCGGTGCCGTCGCTGATCTGACAGGTCATCATCCGGCGTCCGCCAAAGGTGATATTGCAGTTCAGTACTTCGCCTTCAACGGTGGCGTAAATGGCAGGCAGCAGATCGCCAATCTTATAGAGTTGGGTACGGTCTTCATAACGCAGGGGGAGATGGAGCAGGAGATCCTGCACGGTGTGCAGGCCAATTTTTGCCAGTTTACTGCTTTGCGCCGCACCTACGCCCGTCAGGCTATTGAGCGGTATGGCATCCAGCAGACGGCCTTTCATCGGTTACCCTGCGTACTGCATGGTGGCCCACCACTCGGCATCGGCTTCAATTTCGCCCTGCGCGTTGACGTGGGGGTAAGGCAGTTTTTTCTGTTTCGCGACGCGAGCCAGCACCGGGTAACCACCTTCGAACAGCAGGCGCTGCTGCTCCTCTTCCGGCAGCATGCTGTTGCTGCGCTTGTACATACCCGCGTTCTGACGCTGGCGCTGCGCTTCATAGAGAATGAGCGCAGAGGCCACGGAGACATTGAGAGACTGCACCATGCCGATCATGGGGATGATGATATCCTGATCCGCCAGATCCAGCGCTTCCTGGGTGATCCCGGTTTTCTCCTGACCCATCAAAATACAGGTCGGGCGGGTGTAGTCGATCTCACGAAAATCGACGGCTTTTGCGGACAGGTTAGTGGCCAGGACCTGCATACCGCGACCTTTCAGGTGCGATACGGCTTCGCCAATAGTCTGGTGGGTTTTGACAGACACCCAGCTGTTACTGCCTGCGGCAGTTGAAGCCATGGTTCGCATGCGGGCACCCGGCCAGACGGCGTGCACTTCATGCACGCCTACGGCGTCTGCGGTACGGACAATTGCAGAGACGTTATGAGGTTTGTGGACCTGCTCCATGCAGACCGTCAGGTCAGGCTGACGCCTGGCGAGCATTTCGCAGATACGCTCGTAACGTTTTGAATTCATAAGTCTAGTTTCGGTTACGGGTGACTTTAATCACGTCCGGCATCACGCGGATCTTGCGCATAATGTTCGCCAGATGCACGCGGTCACGGGCGGTCAGACGAATAAAGGCGCTGTAGACGCGGCCATCTTTCTCTTCCGTGTTCAGGCTCTGAATGTTGGAAGAGGCCGTATTGATTGCTGCCGTCAGGTTCGCCAGGGCACCCTGGTGGTTGAACATATCCACCTTAATTTCGGTGATAAATTCCTGTGCCGTCTCTTTATCCCACTCGACTGCCATGAACTTCTCCGCCTCTTTTTGATAACCGCGGATGTTACGACAGGATTCGTGGTGGATAACCAGCCCTTTACCCGGACTGACGTGCGCAATAATCGGGTCACCCGGGATAGGACGGCAACATTTCGCGAAGGTGATAAGTACGCCGTCCGCGCCTTTGATCGGCAGATGACCGTGGCTTTGCGTCGTCGTCGGGATCGCCGTGGTATCACCCTGCTGCAGGTTCTTCGCCACGACCACGCTCATGGCGTTGCCGAGACCGATTTCTGCCAGCAGGTCATCAAGCGAGGCGAGCTTCATGCGCTCCAGCTCACGCTGAATGTTCTCTTTCGGGATTTCAGCCAGCTTACGGCTACCACCCAACGCATGGTTGAGCAGACGACGCCCCAGGCTGACAGAATCATCGCGCTTGAGGTTTTTCAGCAACTGGCGAATTTTGGCGCGTGCTTTGGAACTCACGACAAAGTTCAGCCAGGCCGCGTTCGGACGTGCGCCCGGTGCGGTAATAATTTCCACCGTCTGGCCGCTGGAAAGCGGCTGAGAGAGCGGATAAGGCTGCCTGTCGACACGCGCGCCCACGCAGGCGTGGCCGATATCGGTATGCACGGCGTAAGCAAAGTCGACCGGCGTAGCGCCTGCTGGCAGTTCGACAATGCGGCCTTCTGGGGTGAAAACGTAAATCTCATCCGGGAAGAGATCGGATTTAACGCTCTCGATAAATTCAAACGAGCTACCTGCACTCTGCTGCAGCTCCAGCAGGCTTTGCATCCAGCGCTGGGCGCGGATTTGTGCGGTTGTACTGCTTTCGCCACCGTGCTCTTTATAAGCCCAGTGTGCAGCCACACCCATCTCCGCCATCTGGTCCATGTCTTCGGTGCGGATCTGCACTTCAACAGGCACGCCGTGTGGACCGATCATCGAGGTGTGCAAAGATTGATAGCCGTTCGCTTTTGGAATGGCGATGTAATCTTTCATGCGCCCTGGACGCGGTTTGTACAGGCTGTGCATCTGGCCCAGCACGCGGTAGCAGGTATCAGAGTCGTGGACGATCACGCGGAACGCGTAGATATCCATGATCGAATGAAAACGCTGCTCTTTGAGCACCATTTTGCAGTAGATGGAGTACAGATGTTTTTCGCGACCGCTGACGCGGCACGGAATTCCCGCTTCCTGTAAACGCCCTTCAATTTCAGAGAGGATCTTTTGAATCATCTCTTTACGGTTGCCGCGTGCGGCTTTCACCACCTCTTTAATCACGCGATAGCGGTTCGGGTATAACGCTTCAAAACCCAGCTCTTCCAGCTCGGTTTTAATGTGGTGGATACCTAAACGGTGCGCCAGCGGACTGTAGATTTCGAGGGTTTCACGGGCAATGCGGCGACGTTTGTCCGGGCGAAGTGAGCCCAGCGTGCGCATATTGTGGGTACGGTCAGCAAGTTTGATAAGAATGACGCGGATATCCTGCACCATCGCCATAATCATCTTGCGAAAGTTTTCGGCTTGCGCCTCTTTCTTGTCGCGGAATTTCAGCTTATCAAGCTTAGAGACCCCTTCCACCAGCTCGGCAACGCTTTTGCCAAACAGCTGTTCCATATCCTGGTAGGTGGCAGGGGTGTCTTCGATCACATCATGCAGCAGGGCAGCCATCAGCGTTTCGTAGTCGAGTTTCATCTCGGCCAGAATACAGGCCACCGCTACCGGGTGCGTGATATAGGGTTCACCGCTTGAACGTGCCTGGCCCTCGTGAGCGTCACGTGCAACGAGATACGCCTGCTGAAGACGCTTAATCTGGTCTTCAGGCAGGTAAGTTTGAATCAGTTGATTCAGGCTTTCAAACAGATACAAGGGCGACCCGCAGGTTTAATTAACGACGACCTTCAGCAATGGCGGTTACGGCCTGCAGTTCTGCGGCTTCCTGCTCTTGCTGCTCCTGGCGCTCACGTACGTCGAGGATCTGATTGTTGATCAGACCTTCTTCGATTTCGCGAAGTGCAATAACGGTAGTTTTATCGTTTTCTTCCGGTACCAGCGGATCTTTACCGCCTACCTGCATCTGACGAGCGCGACGCGCGGCGACCAGCACCAGGTCAAAACGGTTACCAATTTTCTCTACAGCGTCCTGAACAGTTACGCGTGCCATACTTAAAATGCTCCACAGGTGAAGAAATGACTGGGCATGATACTGAAAGTGGGTTCAGTCTGCCAACAGTTTGGTGATTAATGCGTCATGTCGCTGCTTCTGGCGGCTCATACGCAAGCGTTCTGCGCGAAGAATGGTTTTGAGATCGCTCAGCGCGGCATCAAAATCATCATTCACAATAAGGTAATCATATTCCGCGTAATGGCTCATTTCTGCAACTGCCTGCTCCATACGCCGGGCGATCACTTCCTCGCTGTCCTGACCGCGGCCACGCAGTCGGCGATCCAGCTCATCTTTCGATGGCGGTAAAATAA
Source organism: Enterobacter cloacae complex sp. FDA-CDC-AR_0132 (assembly GCF_003010695.1). Lineage (NCBI taxonomy): Bacteria > Pseudomonadati > Pseudomonadota > Gammaproteobacteria > Enterobacterales > Enterobacteriaceae > Enterobacter > Enterobacter cloacae complex sp. FDA-CDC-AR_0132. The sequence continues at coordinate 1,756,034 of NZ_CP027618.1, forward strand.
AGATACTGCGTGAATCAGGCATTTTCTTGCGAATCTGCTGTGCGCCCTGCCAGTCGATATCCAGGAACACATTTACGCCCGTGGCCAGAACCTGCTCAATGGTTTCACGCGAAGTGCCGTAGTAGTTACCGAAAACTTCTGCGTGTTCAAGAAACGCGTCTCTGCCAATCATCGCTCTGAATTCATCGTGATCAACAAAGAAATAGTGTTCACCGTGCACTTCACCCGGACGCGGTTTACGCGTGGTGTGAGAAACAGAAACCTGTGTGTCGTACAACGGTTGGGTTTTTAACAGTGCCTGAATAAGGCTGGATTTACCCGCGCCACTAGGGGCAGAAACAATATAAAGCGTGCCTTGAGCCATGAGAGTCTTTTGTATGTGTTAACGAAGAAGTCCTACATACGGGCTTATTATACACGTCGCCGCTGTGTGACGTAGCCTTTGTCACACTTTTTCCCCTGCATTATTGAATTTTGCGCGCCGTTTTCAGGTTTTACAGCTGTTTTGCAGCAATAAAAATAAACCTCTGACAACGCCTCGCAGAGTGAAAGATTGCCATTAGCACGGTTTTCCGCGTCGGGTTATACCTCCACCAACGTAAAGGAGGGGTGGCGATGTGGCGATGGATGAGCGGATTAATGCTGTTGTGGTGCGGCTACGGTGCGGCGGTGTGCCCCGTGTGGTCTCAGGCAAAAGCAGAGAAAGAGATTGCGACGTTGAGTGCGCAAGTCAAACGCTGGGATGATGCCTACTGGAAGCAGGGCGTGAGCGAGGTGAATGACGACGTCTATGACCAGCTCAATGGCCGTTTAAAGCAGTGGCAGCGCTGCTTCGGCGATATACCTTCTGAGGAGGCCTTACCGGTTCTTACGGGGAGCGTAAGACATCCTGTTGCCCATACGGGAGTGCATAAAGCGGCCAGTAAAGAAGAGCTACGCCAGTGGATGCGTGGTCGTGACACTCTCTGGATGCAGCCAAAAGTCGATGGGGTGGCAGTGACGCTGGTGTATCGCGACGGAAAGTTAACCCAGGCCATCAGTCGTGGTGATGGGCTTAAAGGTGAAGACTGGACTGCACAAGTGTATTTAATTCCCGCAGTGCCCAAAAAAGTGACCGGAGCGCTGACCAACAGCGTCTTACAGGGAGAGCTTTTTTGGTTACGCGACAACCATCTTCAGCGACAGATGGGGGGAATGAACGCACGGGCAAAAGTGGCGGGCGCGATGATGCGGCAAAAGGACAGTCCGCTTCTGAGCCAGACAGGGATATTTATCTGGGCCTGGCCGGATGGGCCGAAAGTGATGTCGAGTGCGCTGTCTGAGTTATCTAAAGCCGGCTTTTCCCTGACGGCGCGTTATACCCTGCCTGTACAGACTGTTGATGCTGTCGAGAAACAGCGCTCGACGTGGCACAACACGGCATTACCCTTTGCCACGGACGGCATTGTGGTGCGGTCCGCGGATGCTCCTCCCGGCGAAAACTGGTTGCCCGGAGAAGGCAGCTGGGTCGTCGCATGGAAATACCCCCCGGTCGCACAGATTGCCGAAGTAAGAGATATTCATTTTGCCGTGGGGCGCACGGGAAAAATCTCGGTCGTGGCGGCGCTGGTCCCTGTCCTGCTGGATGATAAGCAGGTACAACGGGTCAGTCTTGGGTCCGTTGAACGCTGGCAAAGGCTGGATATTGCGACGGGTGATCAGATACAGGTAAGTCTGGCCGGGCAGGGTATCCCGCGGTTCGATAAGGTGGTCTGGCGGGGGGAAGAGAGACAAAAGCCCACACCCCCGGCCTCGCATTATCATGCGCAGAGCTGTTTTTACGCCTCGCCGGCGTGTATGGAGCAGTTCTTTGCCCGCCTGAAGTGGCTCAGTTCAAAGCACGTGCTGAATATTGAAGGAGTCGGTGAGTCAGGCTGGCGGGCGCTGCATCAGGCGCATCATTTTGAACATATCTTCTCATGGCTGACATTAACGCAGGCGCAGCTGCAGTCTACCCCGGGGTTTTCCGCAGCACGCGGGCTGGCGCTCTGGCATCGCTTTAATCTGGTACGTGAGCGACCCTTTATTCGTTGGATCATGGCATTGGGTGTTCCGCTGACGCAGGCCTCGCTAAACGCTATGGGAGACCTGACGTGGCAGAAAATGCGTGAGCGTAACGCAGCAGACTGGCAGGCACTTCCCGGCACAGGAAAGGAGAAAGCCCGGCAGCTCGTTGCGTTTATTCATGATCCCGGCATTGCCGGCCTGGTTGCCTGGCTCGGCAAGCAGGGAGTGCAAGGATTCTGACATGCGCTTGCTGTCGCTTATCGCGGATAAACGCCGCTATCTTATCGGGGAGAATAGATAGCGGCCAGTCAGTGGGTGTCCTGAGTGTAATGAAACACGGGCAGTCCCAGTTTCAAGCGCAGCGCAAGCAAGCGAGCCGTGAAGCCAAATAACAAGGTGGCGATGACCACGACGTCATGGCTGGAAACATAATGCTGTAAAGCGATATACAGAACGGCTGATGCAAAGGATATCCCGGCGTAGAGCTCTTTTTGAAAGACCAGGGGAATGCGTTTGCAGAACATATCGCGCAGTACGCCGCCAAATACGCCCGTCACGACTGCGGCAATAGTGGCAATCACCGGGCTTTCGCCCATATCCAGCGCAATTTGTGCCCCGATGATGGAGAACACGACCAGGCCCAGAGCATCAAGCACTAAAAACAGACGTCGAAGATGGGGCATTACAGGAGCAAGGATAGTGGTCAGCACTGCGGCGACAGCCACGATGATGATGTACTCGGGGTGCTTAACCCAGCCGAGAGGGTAATGCCCCAGCAGGATATCACGTACCGATCCGCCTCCCAGTGCGGTGGCGGTAGCAATAATGATGACCCCAAACGTATCCATACGACGGCGTCCGGCAGCGAGTGCACCGGTCATGGCTTCGGCAGTGATCCCGACGAGATAAAGGATATGTAGCAGCATGTGTTCCCCCGATATTGAGGGCAATAGGGTAGCGTTTTGTGCGGTCTGTCACGATTTATTTTTTCTTGTGTGAGGGTGTTAGCCTTATTTTTGGTAATGACTGAACGTTGTTTGGCTGGGTGTGATGGCGATAAACGGTAATTTTCACATTACAATTACTCATGTTATAGGCGTTTGCCGCCGATAGCCTGTTCCGATAAAAAAATGGCCCCTGAACGGGGCCATGATGAGAAAGCGGCTTGAATAAAGCGTTACTCGATATTCTGGATCTGCTCGCGCATCTGCTCAATCAGCACTTTCAGTTCAATGGCGGAGTTGGTCACTTCAGCATTGATCGACTTAGAGGCCAGGGTGTTCGACTCGCGGTTGAACTCCTGCATCATAAAGTCGAGGCGACGCCCTACAGCTTCTTTCTTCTTCAGGATGTTGTAAGTCTCTTTAACGTGCGCTTCCAGACGATCCAGCTCTTCGGCGACGTCAATGCGCTGTGCCATTAGCACCAGCTCTTGTTCCAGACGGGTATTTTCCAGCTGAACTTCCGCTTCTTCCAGTTTGGCCACCAGGCGCTCACGCTGCCATTGCAGGACCGCAGGCATGTGGGTGCGGACTTTAGCCACTTCGGTGGTCACGCCTTCCAGACGCTGCTCAATCATCGCTTTGAGGGCCTGGCCTTCAGTTTCGCGGGCAATGATAAAGTCATCCAGCGTGCTGTCGAGGGCACTGAGAATTTCTGCGGCAATCGTGTCCAGATCCTGCTCACCGGCGGCCATGACGCCAGGCCAGCGCAGAATATCGACCGGGTTGATTTCCCCTTCATCGCTTTGCATCTTGACCCAGTTCGCTGCAGTAACGAGCTGTTTCGCCAGTTTTTCGTTGAGGATCAGCTCACCCTGGGCGCTGGCATCAGGCTCAAAACGCAGGTTACATTCCACTTTACCGCGCGTCAGACGAGCACGGATACGCTCGCGCACAACAGGTTCAAGGCTGCGGAACTGCTCCGGCATACGGAAATACGTTTCCAGGTAGCGCTGGTTTACCGAGCGCATTTCCCATGTAGCGCTACCCCAGCTACCCTTGATTTCACGCCGGGCGTAGGCGGTCATACTGCGGATCATAGACATTCCCGTTTTTAAAGGAGAGATGGGGGGATTATAGCTTTCGGGGGCTTCTCAGGATAGGAATAAGCGTCCTTTATCCGTATAATGCGCAGCCACATTCGTTTCAAGCCGGAGATTTCATTATGCGTCCAGCAGGTCGTAGCGCCAATCAGGTGCGTCCCGTCACCCTGACCCGTAACTATACAAAACACGCAGAAGGCTCCGTACTGGTTGAGTTTGGTGACACCAAAGTGCTGTGCACCGCGTCCATCGAAGAGGGCGTTCCACGCTTCCTGAAAGGTCAGGGCCAGGGCTGGATCACTGCGGAATATGGCATGTTGCCGCGTGCAACCCATACCCGTAACGCCCGCGAAGCGGCAAAAGGCAAGCAGGGCGGCCGTACCATGGAAATCCAGCGTCTGATCGCACGTGCGCTGCGCGCCGCCGTTGATCTGAAAACTCTGGGTGAATTTACCATTACTCTGGACTGCGACGTCATTCAGGCAGACGGTGGTACGCGTACGGCGTCGATTACCGGTGCATGTGTAGCGCTGGCTGATGCCCTGAATAAGCTGGTTGCAGCCGGTAAGCTGAAAACGAATCCGATGAAAGGGATGGTCGCGGCTGTTTCCGTGGGTATCGTTAACGGTGAAGCGCTTTGCGATCTGGAATACGTCGAAGATTCCGCTGCCGAGACTGACATGAACGTGGTGATGACTGAAGACGGTCGCATCATTGAGGTGCAGGGCACGGCAGAAGGTGAGCCGTTCACCCATGAAGAACTTCTTACCTTGCTGGCGTTGGCCCGAGGGGGAATTGAATCTATCGTAACGACGCAGAAGGCGGCGTTAGAAAATTGATTTTAAAGGCGACTGATGAGTCGCCTTTTTTTTGTTCGTACAAAAGCAAAAGTCGGAGGAGTAAGCCCATGAAATCCTGGCAGCGTGAGTTTATTGAGTTTGCGCTTAACAAGCAGGTCCTGAAATTTGGCGAGTTTACGCTGAAATCCGGGCGTAAGAGCCCCTATTTCTTCAACGCCGGACTGTTTAATACCGGGCGCGATCTGGCATTGTTAGGCCGTTTCTATGCCGAAGCGCTGGTGGACTCCGGCATTGATTTTGACCTGCTGTTTGGCCCGGCCTATAAAGGCATTCCGATTGCCACTACCACTGCGGTTGCGCTGGCGGAACACCACGACCGCGACGTACCGTACTGCTTTAACCGTAAAGAGGCTAAAACCCACGGTGAAGGCGGTAATCTGGTAGGCAGCGCGCTGCAGGGTCGCGTTATGCTGGTGGACGATGTGATCACCGCCGGTACCGCTATTCGCGAATCGATGGAGATTATTCAGGCCAACGGCGCTACGCTTGCTGGCGTGCTGATCTCTTTGGATCGTCAGGAACGCGGGCGTGGCGAAATCTCTGCTATTCAGGAAGTTGAGCGCGATTACGGCTGTAAAGTGACGTCGATCATCACCCTGAAAGACCTGATTGCGTATCTGGAAGAGAAGCCTGAGATGGCGGATCATCTGGCTGCGGTACGTGGGTATCGCGAAGCTTTCGGCGTGTAATATCAAGCCCGGTGGCGTTCTGCTTACCGGGCCTGAAGACTATTGCAGCTGTGCCGCCACTAACGGCCAACGGGCGTCAAAATCGTCCGTTGGACGGTATTTAAACTCGCTGCGAACAAAGCGGGAGAGCATGCCTTCGCAAAACGACAGGATCTGACTTGCCAGCAGCGTTTCATCGGTGCTGTAACCTTCACCCTCACGCATTTTTTTCTCGCGCAGTACCTGGCGCAGTTGTGCTTCAATACGCTCGAAGAGCTGGTTAATACGGCCCTGCAATCGGTCCTGCTCGAACATCAGCGCGTGGCCAGTCAGGATACGGGTTAAGCCCGGATTGCGTTCACCAAAGCCCAGAATGAGCTGCACAATCAGACGCAAACGCGCAGTCGTGTCTTTTTCGTCTTTCAGAATCAGGTTGATGCGAGTGATCAGACTGTCTTCGATAAATTCGATCAGACTGTCAAACATCCGGGTTTTGCTCGGAAAATGACGATACAACGCCGCTTCAGACACGCCCACGGAGGCGGCCAGTTTTGCGGTGGTGATGCGTTGACTACCATCGCTGGATTCAAGCATCAGCGCCAGAGATTGAAGTATTTCTTCGCGACGGTTCCTTTTCGCGGTTTGTTTTTCTGCCATGTTACAAAATACCCCTGAAAATAAGCACTTGCCAGGCTGGCATCCACACAGCGACCGCAAACTGACGTTTGCGGTTTGTTATTGCATTATGGCGCTGTGAGATACGTGTCGGTCGGGCGGTTATTTGCGCCCGGAATGGCCGAAGCCGCCTTCGCCACGGTCGGTGGCGTCAAAGTCTTCCACCAGGTTAAATTCTGCCTGAACCACCGGTACAAAGACCATCTGTGCGATACGCTCGCCCGGTTCAATGGTGAAGCTGTCCTGACCACGGTTCCAGACGGAAACCATCAGTTGACCCTGGTAGTCAGAGTCGATCAGGCCGACCAGGTTACCCAGTACCACTCCATGCTTATGACCCAGACCAGAACGCGGCAGGATCACCGCTGCCAGCGACGGGTCAGCAATGTGGATTGCCAGGCCGGTTGGGATCAGGGTGGTTGCACCCGGAGCCAGCTCTACGGCGTCATCGAGACAGGCGCGCAGGTCAAGACCGGCAGAGCCGGAGGTGGCATAGGTTGGCAGCGCAAATTGCTTACCAACACGCGGGTCCAGAATCTTAACGTCGATTTTTTTCATCATAACGGGTAACGATCTCGTCCAGTAATTGTTGGCCCAGGAGTTCCTTGCGCTCAAGCGGTAAGACTTTATCTCCATCCTGCCAGAAAAGGTGCAGTGCGTTGTTGTCGCTGTTAAATCCTTGCGTGGCCAGCGATACGTCGTTCGCGCAAATCAAATCGAGGTTTTTGCGGGTACGTTTTTGCCGGGCATATTCTTCCACATTATTTGTTTCTGCGGCAAACCCAACAACGTAAGGACGATGGTTTTTCAGTGCGGCGACACCCGCAACAATGTCCGGATTTTTCACCATTTTTAGTGTTAATTCATCGCCTTGCTTTTTAATTTTTGACCCGGAAATGGTTTCGGCACGGTAATCTGCAACAGCCGCACAGCCAATAAAAATCTGCTGGTTCTGCGCATGCGCCTGTACGGCGGCGTCCATCTCCAGGGCGGTGGTGACATCAATACGCTGCACAAATGGCGGTGTCGGTAACGAGACCGGGCCGCTCACCAGCGTGACCTTTGCACCGCGTTTTGCCGCCGCGGCAGCAATGGCAAAGCCCATTTTACCGGAGCTATGGTTGGTAATGTAACGCACCGGGTCCAGCGGCTCGCGCGTTGGACCCGCGGTAATCATGATGTTGAGATGTTGCAGATCGTTGACAGGCGAAAAATGGCCGGCGGCCAGCTCAACGATGGTCAGCGGGTCAAGCATACGACCAGGACCCACATCACCACACGCCTGGCTACCGCTGTCCGGCCCCCAGATGAGCAGGCCGCGTGAGGCCAGCGTCGTCAGATTATGCTGGGTGGCGGCGTTGCGGTACATCTGCTGGTTCATCGCGGGGACGACGGCAACAGGTGCGGGCGTGGCCAGGCAAATGGTCGAGACCAGATCGTTTGCCATGCCGGCTGCTACGCGGGCAATTAAATCTGCTGTGGCGGGGGCAAGGATAACCAGGTCTGCCCATTTTCCCAGCTCAATATGGCCCATCGCGGCTTCGGCGGCCGGATCAAGGAGGCTGTCAGAGACGGGGTACCCTGAAACGGCCTGCAGGCTCAGAGGCGTGATAAAGGCTTTGCCGCCTTCCGTTATCGCGACCCGCACATCCGCCCCGCGCTCGCGCAAACGACGCACCAGCTCCGGCGCTTTATAGGCAGCAATACCGCCGCTCACGCCAAGAACGATTTTTTTACCGGCCAGGCTCATCATGATTCTTTCCTGTTGGGTTTCACCAGAGAGCGGGCATTTTATCACAATCCCAAAAAGGGGGTGATTTTGTCCTTCGGCCAGTTTGCGAGGCGTTACGCAGGAATGAAAAGTGGGCGTCGAGCGCCGGGGGTGGCTGTGGCAGCATGATGGCAAACCGAAGGAGACAGGCATGGAAGAGACTGAACTGCTGCTACCGCGTGAAAAAATGCTGCGCTATGGCGTCACGTTGTTAAAGGACGACGAGTTGCTGGCACTCTTTTTACGCACCGGAACGCCCGGCAAAACGGTATTTACGCTGGCAAAGGAGCTCATCGACCATTTTGGTTCGCTGTATGGCTTATTGACGGCGGATCTGACGGAATTCAGGCACGTCGAAGGAATTGGCGTGGCGAAGTTCGCCCAACTGAGGGGGATTGCTGAACTGGCCCGCCGTTTTTACGACGTCCGTATGGAAGAGGAAGATCCCATACTCACCCCGGATATGACACGCGTATTTCTCCAGAGCCAGCTATCAGATTTGGAGCGCGAGATCTTTATGGTGATCTTTCTTGATAACAGGAACCGGGTACTAAAACATAGCCGTCTTTTTTCCGGAACACTGAGCCACGTTGAGGTTCATCCGCGAGAAATTGTGCGGGAAGCGATAAAAGTGAATGCAGCCGGCGTGATACTCGCGCATAATCACCCCTCTGGCTGTGCAGAACCAAGCAGAGCTGACAAAGAGATGACCGAACGCATTATCAAATGCTGTCAATTCATGGACATTCGTGTGCTCGACCATCTGATAATTGGTCGCGGCGAGTACATTTCTTTTGCAGAACATGGCTGGATTTAGGCTATTTCTCGCGATCCATCGGGATCTTTGTCTGTTCGGGACTTGAGCACACCGCCGAGTCAGCGTATACTACGCCACCTTTGAGAATCTCGGGTTTGGCATTTGGGCCTGGCAATCGAGAGTTCAATAGAACTATGCGATGACCGGGCTGTAAAGCCTGACGAGGCGCCGATACCCCATACGAAGCTCGAGCTAATTTGATTTTTGGAGAATAGACATGTCCCGAGTCTGCCAAGTTACTGGCAAGCGTCCGGTGACCGGTAACAACCGTTCCCACGCACTGAACGCGACTAAACGCCGTTTCCTGCCGAACCTGCACTCTCACCGTTTCTGGGTTGAGAGCGAGAAGCGTTTTGTCACCCTGCGCGTATCTGCTAAAGGTATGCGTGTAATCGATAAGAAAGGCATTGATACAGTTCTGTCCGAACTGCGTGCCCGTGGCGAAAAGTACTAAGTACTTAAAGAGGAAATAAATCATGGCTAAAGGTATTCGCGAGAAAATCAAGCTGGTTTCTTCTGCTGGTACAGGTCACTTCTACACCACCACGAAGAACAAACGTACTAAGCCGGAAAAACTGGAACTGAAAAAATTCGATCCAGTTGTACGCCAGCACGTACTGTACAAAGAAGCTAAAATCAAATAATTTTAGCCTCCTTGTATTGAAAAACCCCGCAACTGCGGGGTTTTTTGCATTCTGCATCTTACTCCGGAGGAACCATGCCTGAATTACCTGAGGTAGAGACCAGCCGCCGCGGTATTGAGCCGCATCTGGTCGGCGCGACTATTCTTCATGCTATCGTTCGCAACGGTCGCCTGCGTTGGCCGGTGTCCGATGAAATCCATGCGTTAAGCGATAAACCGATTCTCAGCGTCCAGCGTCGCGCCAAATATCTGCTGCTGGAGCTGCCCGACGGCTGGATTATCATCCATCTCGGTATGTCCGGTAGTCTGCGCATCCTTACCGAAGAACTGCCCGCGGAAAAGCATGACCATGTCGATCTGGTGATGAGCAACGGTAAAGTGCTGCGTTACACCGACCCACGACGCTTTGGCGCATGGCTGTGGACCAAAGAGCTTGAAGGACACAGCGTTCTGGCGCATCTGGGGCCAGAGCCGCTCTCAGAGGCGTTTAACGCGGAATACCTGAAAGCGAAGTGTGCAAAGAAGAAAACTCCGATCAAACCGTGGCTGATGGACAATAAGCTGGTGGTGGGAGTAGGGAATATTTATGCCAGCGAATCGCTGTTTGCCGCCGGGATCCATCCCGATCGGCTGGCCTCATCGCTGTCATCCCAGGAGTGTGAACTGCTGGTCCGGGTGATTAAAGCGGTGCTGCTGCGTTCGATTGAGCAAGGGGGGACCACCCTGAAGGACTTCCTGCAGAGCGACGGTAAACCCGGCTATTTTGCCCAGGAGCTGCAGGTATATGGCCGTAAGGGTGAGCCGTGCAGAGTCTGTGGGACACCGATTATTGCAACGAAGCACGCTCAGCGCGCCACGTTCTATTGCCGTCAGTGCCAGAAATAGGGCTACTTTAATTTTTCCATCAACGCCTGATGGACGTTAGCCGGCAGGAAATGGGTCACGTCACCGTGATGACGCGCCACCTCTTTGACCAGCGAGGAAGAGATAAACGACCACTCTTTTGAGGGCATCAGGAACACGCTCTCCAGCTCTGGCATCAGGTGGCGGTTCATGTGCGCCAGCTGCATTTCGTATTCGAAGTCAGCCACCGCGCGTAACCCACGGATCAAAATATTAGCCTGCCGGGCACGGGCGAAGTTGGCCATCAGATCGCTGAAGCCCACTACCTCGACGTTTGGCAGATGTGAGATAGCGTCAGTGGCAAGTGCAACGCGCTCATTGAGATCGAACATGGGTTTCTTACTGGGGCTGGCGGCGATCGCCAGAATCACCTTATCAAACATGCATGCCGCACGGGTGATGATGTCAAGATGACCGTTGGTGATGGGATCAAAGGTACCCGGATAAATCGCTTTTGTGCTCATGGCTCACGTTTTCTCTGAGTAGCCGCGGCAAAGCGCCCACAGCTCGGTGTATTTGTTAAAAGTATACTGGGCATTCACCACCGCCAGTAACCACCCCTGTTTACCGTCCAGCACGCCGCCTCGCAGCAGCAGTGTTTTCAGAAATGCCCCCAGCGTGTGGGTGAAAATACCGGTCAGCGTGGCCTTCTTGCCGCGCAGGTGGCGCTCCTGTGCCCATGCGGTGGCATAGTTAAGCTGTTTGCGCTGGAAGCTGGCGAAATCCCGGCAGGTCAGATGCAGCAGATCGCCCGTCAGAGGAATGACGGGGGCACTGTCGCATGCCAGGGATTCATGGACCAGATTATCGTTGTACTGATATCGCTCACGCTCGTAGAGGCGCATTACGCGGTCTGGATACCAGCCGCTGTGGCGCATAAAACGGCCAAGGAAATAGTTGCGACGTGCAATGCTGTATACCGCGCCAGGCTGAGGTGCTGCCAGCACCGCCTGAATGGCCTGGCGGAGCTCTGGTGTAATGCGCTCGTCAGTGTCCAGCATCAGCACGTAATCGCCAGTAGCATAGCGCTGCGCGCGCTGTCGCTGGATGCCGTAGCCTTGCCAGTCGGTATCGATAAAGACCTTTGCACCCGCGGCACGGGCGACATCCACCGTGTTGTCCTCGCTGCCGGAGTCGAGAAGGACAATTTCGTCAGCCCAGGCGACGGAGGCCAGGCAGTCCGGAAGCAGGTCGGCGGCGTTTTTGGCGATCATCACGACCGACAGACGCGTTGACATTAGTGGCTCCGCTGAGGCAGATAAGGTTGCAGAAGTTGCAGCAGACGAGTGAGTGCGCCCTGGTTCTGATGCAGCACTTCGACAGCATGGCGACCATACCAGAGGCGGTAATCTTCGTCGGTCAGAAGGGTTGAGACCTCTTTGACCACCGAGTCCGCGTCGGTCACGGTAATTAACCCGTCGGCTTGCTGCAATTTAGCGCAGATATCTTTGAAGTTAAACGTGTGTGGGCCCATCAGCACCGGAATGGCGTGTGCGGCCGGCTCAAGCGGATTATGGCCGCCGCGCTCCACAAGGCTGCCGCCGACAAAAGCCAGATCGGCAATGCCGTAAAGCAGCATCAGCTCGCCCATTGTATCGCCAATCACCACCTGAGTGCTGCCGGAGGGGATCTCACCGCTGCTGCGCAGGGTAAAGCTGAAGCCGCCTTTCTGCACCATCTCACGCGCATCTTTAAAACGTTCGGGGTGACGGGGGACCAGAATCAGCAGCAAATCGGGGAATTTTTCCAGCAGCTTACGATGGGCCTGCAGGATAATGGCTTCTTCGCCGTCATGGGTACTGGTTGCAATCCACACCTGGCGACGCGGTGCCCACTGGCGACGCAGCGTAATCGCACGGGCGGCGAGTTCAGGCGTGACGGAGATATCGAACTTCAGGCTACCCGTCACCGCAAGCTGGTTGCGTTTCAGGCCCAGAGCGAGAAAGCGCGCCGCGTCTTCTTCATTCTGCGCGGCAATCAGCGTAATTCGGCTGAGCAGGCGGCGCATAAATTTACCTAACTTGCCGTAACCTTTCGCCGAGCGCTCTGAAAGGCGCGCGTTGGCAATCACCAGCGGAATTTTACGGGCATGCAGGGCGGAAATCATATTTGGCCACAGTTCGGTTTCCATGACGATCACCAGTTTCGGGCGAACGGTATTCAGGAAGCGGTTCATGGCGCAAGGCAGGTCGTAAGGCAAATAGACGTGTTGAACGTCTTTACCGAACGCCGATAATGCGCGTTCAGACCCCGTCGGCGTCATGGTCGTGACCGTGATCGGCAGTGACGGATAGCGGTGACGAAGGGCGCGAACCAGCGGGATCGCCGCCAGCGTTTCGCCCACAGAAACGGAATGCAGCAAAATACCGTCCGGCACGACTTTATTGCGGCAGTAACCATAGCGTTCAGCCCAGCGTTTACGATACGCAGGCGCTTTACGGCTACGAAGCAACAGTCGCAGCCACACCAGTGGCTGGATGATGTAGAGCAGGGCGGTATACAACAATTCCAAGCGATTATCCGTTTTTTAGTTTCGGCGGGGAAATTCTAAGCATTTAAGCCGGGTAAAGCTATCTCTTATGCCAGATACCGTTTTAAACGGAAGTAGCGTCGGCCCAGGCGCCAGCGCAAACGGGGGCTTTTGGCACTTTTCCAGATAAGCCTCCAGATACCCGCGTCGAAGAACTCTTTTATTATCATCGACTTCTTCTGCACATCCTTCATATTGTCGAAGGTATGAATGATCCCAAGCCCCTCTTTGGCGATTTGCCAGTGGCAGGCGGGGATATCTTTCACTTTTTCCGGATAACGCTGGTTGATGGCATCCAGCATTTGCAGAATTTTCATGTAATGGCGCGCCGAGCGAATCAGCGTGTCATCATTGTCCGGCATATGGGAAACCGATGCGGAGTGAATGTAATAGTCGTAAAAACGTTCACTGGTGTACTGCACGCGGTCAGCCGCGAGCAAGACTTCGGTAGTCCACGGGATATCCTGATGGCGCAGGCCGGGCTCAAAACGAAAACCGTTCTGACGAATAAAGTCGTGGCGATAGATATTCAGCCAGGTCACATGCAGAAACTTGCGTGAGTCGAGCGCTTTTTTTAACCAGGCCGCACCGGTCATGACGCCTGTCGAGGCCAGCTTGTCTTCCGGGAAAATCGGCCGTGAAGGCTTCTTATTGTTTTCCCAGACGTAGTTTCCGTTGCAGGTGGCGACATCCAGATTCTGCGTGATGGCCATATCAAGCAAGCGCTGATACATGCCGGGCTTAAAGACATCATCAATATCCGGGAATGAGAGATATTGGCCGGTAGCGACGGCCAGACCGGTATTGCGCGCAATGGATACACCCTGATTTTCCTGTTCGATAACCTGCATTTGCGGCAGTTTTTCACGCCAGGTTTCGACTATCTGCATCGAACTGTCCGTGGAGCCATCATTGACGATGATGACTTCCATACTGTCGATCTGTTGATTCGCAAGGCAGGTAAAGAACTGATCCAGGAAAGCTTCGCCGTTATAAACGGCAACCACCACGCTTAATAATGGCGCTGAATTTTGCATAAGAAACCTGATTATTATTGATTGTCTACCAACGCAACATATTGCTGGCAAATGGCATTTATCCCGAACGACGCGATCGTTGCGCTATCAACGACAGGCGGGGAGGTATAGAGATCGGCCAGTGTTTTCGCCAGTGATTCGTCATTCATCTCCGACAGCCCGCGCGCCAGCGTACCCGTGAGGATTTCAGCGGGCCCGCCAGGACAGTTCGTACTGACAGGCGGCGTCTGGCAGATGATGGATTCTACCAGTACGTTACCAAAACCTTCACAGTCAGAACTTAACACTAAAAGCCGTGCGCCTTTAATCCACGGATAAGGGTTAGACTCGAAGGGGCGGAAAATAACCTTGTCTTCGATCCCGAGTTCTTTCGCTAACTGTTTAAGCTGTTGAATTTTGGTGTCAGAACCGTTGCCCATCATCACCAGCGATGCGTCTATTTTGCTCTGCGCATAGGCACGCAGAAGGCGGTCGTGGCGTTTATGTTCATGAAAACGACCCACGTGAATAATGTAATCCTGCCCCTGCATCTCAAAAGGCGCATCCGCCAGACGCTGGATTTCAGGAATATCAAAGGGATTATGGATAACCGCTTTGCGACGAAGGTCGATGGACAGCGTCTCTGAGAGATCTTTCAGCACGGCGGCGGAGACGGCGACAACGTTTCGGTTTTCGTAGGTATGACGAATTTTGTAATGCTTAAACCAGCGTGAAAGGCCGTGGCGATGACGCAGGTAGGAGAATGAGAACATGCCATGCACGCAGAACCAGACCTTATCGCGATCCAGCGCACGACTGTGCGCCACAATACGATCGGTTTTATGCAGGTGCGAGAATATGACGTCGAACTTCCCGCTGCGCTCAGCCTGCTCAATGGCATTGTCCAGCAGTTGCGCCCGGCGCGGGATCTCGGTGAGCTTTCTCCAGGGCTTTTTACACGTATCCTGAATGACCTGATAATCAATGCCTGCCGGGATGGCGTAGTCGCACACCTTTCGCAGGGAGAAAAGGGAGACCTGATGCCCCATTTCTATCAATCCGCTGGAGAGGGTGAGAACCGTTTTTTCGGCTCCTCCACCGGGCAAACCATCAATAATCATTAGGATGCGCATTTTTAATCCAGTAATTTTTGATAAAGCGAAATAAGCTGACTTGATAATTTTTCTGGGGTCGCTTCTTTTACGCGCTCACGCGCTGCCCGCCCCATATCGTTATTCTTATCCAAAGATGGAAGGGTCATGACTGCCTCCTTCAATCTGCTGATATCAAGTGCATCACAGTAAAAGCCATTCTGACCTTGCTCAATAAACTCTGCACCACCGCAACTCACTGAAGTAATGACGGGCAAACCGCAGGCCATCGCTTCAAGAATGACGTTTGGAAAAGGATCATACAGCGTTGGCAGCAGTAATCCATCGGATACCTGGTAAAATGGTAGTGTCTCTTTTTGCATCCCCAGGAAGCGAATTTGCCCCTCACAGCCCAATGAACGGGCGAGGTCACGGTAACGACTTTCTGCTTTATCCTGTCCAACCACAATCAGCCACGCGGGTGTGCCCGCAATAGCGCGGATAGCGCTGGCCAGCCCCTTACGTTCAAAACCTGACCCGACGAAACACCACACCACGGCATCGACAGGCAATCCGAGCTGCTGACGCAGTGCAGCGCGCTGTCCTTCGGTTGCCGGAACGAAGCGGCTGGAATCAATTGAATTATAAATCACATGTATCTTTTTTGCGTCAATATCAAAGTCTTCGATGATTTCGCGTTTGATCATCTCCGCATTGCAGATAACGGCTTTCAATTCAGGAGCCTGATACATTTCACGTTCGGCGTGCATGACGTAGCGATGGTAGCGATCGTGCATCAGAAGTTGTGCACGCCAGGCAGGCAGAATGCGCGCACGCTGCAGCAGCCAACGCCGATGCACGCCATCCCCTGCGCGGTAAATATCGCAGCCAGGAATACGCTCGTGGCTCTGCACAATGTCAAACTGCTGCTGTTCCCACAGCGCACGCGCGGCATGTGCAAACCCGCGTTCGCGACTGATTCGGCCCCATTTACGCGGGTCGCAAATATGGATATGCCAGTCGTCCTGCTTCTCCCCCTGCCACTCACGCGTGATGACGTTGAGTTCCAGGTTTTGGTTGCTCAGTGCGGTAAGTGCGCGGGAAACGAAGCGTTCCGCCCCGCCATCAGGGCGGTATTTTTGGCGAACAATCGCCAGACGATGGTGTTTCATTACAGGTATCTCCTGGCGGCGGAGACCACGACATCAACGGGAATGGCGTCGAGATAGCGTTCAGTTGTTTTGGTATCAATGGCGTCCGGGTCGGGAAGTGGGCCAAAATCGCCAGCCCAGATGACTTCACCGTTGACCTGCCATGGCGACCAGAACACCCGTTTTGACGGGCCGAAGAGAGCAATGCACGGCGTCTGAAGCGCGGCGGCCATGTGCATCGGAACGGAATCGACGCCAATAAAGAGGCGCGCATGATCGATAAGTGATGCCAGCTGGCGCAACGTGAGTTGACCGGCCAGTGAGACTACGCCCGTTTTTGGCGCCGCGGCGAGAATGCGGTCTATCATTGCCAGCTCTTTTTTATCCGGGCCTGCGGTGAGAACTACAGTGTGGCCATCCTGCTGGAGTGCCGAGATGGTTTGCGCCATCTTGCCTTCGTCCCAGCATTTAAAGAACCAGCGTGACGTTGGCTGGATCACCACGTAGTTATCAGCCACACCCTGTTGCGTCAGTAGCTGGCGCGCACGATCCCAGTCCTCTGCGCGGTAGGCCATAGTGACGGCTGGCTGAGCCGGGACGGGCAACGGTGAAAGAATAGAAAGATTTTGTTCAACGGTATGGAGAGACGGGTGATTGGCGACGGAAACCAAATCGGTATGGCAAAAACGCCAGAACGCGTTTTTTCGCTTGTTAAACGCGAACCCGAGGCGTACTGGCGCGCCGGTGAAACGGGTGACAATGGCGCTGCGCCACTGATCGGCAAGGTTAATCACCAGATGATAACGCTGCGCTCTTAAGGCACAGAGTAACTGCCACTCTTTTTGCAGATGTTTCAGGGTGCCGAGCTGCTTCCATTTACGATCTATACCGTAAATGGTGCCGATCGCCGGATGCGCGGCGAGCATATCGCGTGTCTCTTCATAAAGAAGAACATCGATTTGCGCCGTGGGCCATTTTTGACGTAACGAATTAATGACCGGAGTTGTAAGTAACATGTCGCCATGATGTCGAAGTTTGATAAGTAAAATACGTAAATCAGGCGTGTCGAGTAGGTTAATCATCATCATCTTATCAGCGGTATACTGTCAGCAATTCTAATAGACCTGATGGCGACTTGCACTCTTTCTCCATAATGTCAGGAATTTCCCTGGAAGGGTTTACTCCTGCTTCGCAGAGTGCGTAACATAGCCCTCACTCTTACGTCTTACGGACTCATTATGAAAAAACCAGCGTTTATCATCACCATTGATACAGAAGGCGATAATCTCTGGCAAAACCACCGTGTTATCAAAACGGAAAACGCACGCTACCTGGCACGATTTCAGGCGCTATGCGAGCGTTTTGGTTTTAAGCCAGTCTGGCTGACCAACTATGAGATGGCGATCGAACCGGTTTTCATTGAGTTCGCAAAAGATGTGATTGCCCGCCGCCAGGGCGAGGTTGGCATGCATCTTCATGCGTGGAACAGCCCACCTGAACATGACCTCACCGGTGATGACTGGCGCTGGCAACCTTATCTGATTGAGTTTTCAGATGAAATTATGCGCGAGAAAGTGCTTTTTATGACGCACTTACTGGAAGAGACCTTCCAGACCAAAATGCTGAGCCACCGTGCCGGGCGTTGGGCGTTTGATCGTCGCTACGCAAACTTGCTGATAGAGCTGGGTTATCAGGTTGACTGTTCCGTCACCCCACGGGTGAACTGGCGAAATGCCAAAGGGGCGCCGCAGGGTCACGGAGGAACGAATTATCAGCATTTCCCCGACCATGCCTACTTTATCGATACAGAGGATATTTCCCGCCCGGGAAAGAGCCCTTTGCTCG
Source organism: Enterobacter cloacae complex sp. FDA-CDC-AR_0132 (assembly GCF_003010695.1). Lineage (NCBI taxonomy): Bacteria > Pseudomonadati > Pseudomonadota > Gammaproteobacteria > Enterobacterales > Enterobacteriaceae > Enterobacter > Enterobacter cloacae complex sp. FDA-CDC-AR_0132. The sequence continues at coordinate 1,774,094 of NZ_CP027618.1, forward strand.
AAGTGCCGATGAGTATTCAGTATAAACACCCGGCCTGGCTAAACACCGTTAAACAGGGCTACGATCGGCTGCGTGGGAAATACCGTTCCCCGTCAGTTAACTGGCTGCGTCCGTCAGGTGGAAATGCGTCTGAGATGATTAAGGTCGCACAACAGTGCTTGTCGCAGGGCAATGATTATGTGGAGTTTATGCTCCATTCTTCAGAATTTATGCCCGGCGGAAGTCCTACGTTCAAAGATGATGCGGCCATTGAAGGGTTGTACCAGGATTTGGAACAGTTGTTTACATGGCTGTCGGACAAGACGGTGGGGATGACGCTGGCGGAGTTTTATCAACACCAGAAATAATAATGCCCGCCAGGCGGGCATTATTTATCATCGTTGTTTTGTCTGAGAGAAAGGTGTACTCAGAGCAAACAGGATCATAAAGAATATCAATGCCTCCGAACTCAACAATATGACGTCTGTCAGGCCATAGAGCAATAATAGAAGCATGGCAGTTAATAGCAGTGCATTTTTATTTCTGATGGCGTAGCCAATCATCGACATGAAGAAAAAGAGCAGTATTGCCAGGCCAGGTATTCCTTGTAATGAATACTTTTCAATAAACTCATTGTGTAGATGAATTCTAATATACCCGAGTGCTGCAGAGAGATGCTGGTGCCCGTCGTTGACATAGCGCGTTGTCCATGCTTCCCGATTTTCAACTGACTGCCCCAATGGATGTGCAAAGCCATTTTGAATTCCAACGGTCCACATGGAAAAACGTGCGCCCAAAGAAGTGCCATCGTATCCTTTCTGATAGTTCTCAAGTTCAATTTGAGTTTGCGTTATCTTCGGTGAAATCAGAGGCTTGTAGCTAACGACTACAATACCCGCCACAATGCATAAAAAAATCAGGGTTGATTTCAGATGAATTTTTCCGAAATGAAGTAGTGTCATTACGATGGCAAGAAGTAAATAGAGCCCCATAGCAACACGCGTTCCGGTTAAAAGAATAATAAAGAACGAGATCAAAATGGTAAAACTGGCAATGATATAGAACTTTACATTTTTCTGGAGGTAAAGACTGTACACAAAGGCAAGTGACAGCACGGAGTAAACATAGGCAGAGACCGTGGCTCGATTGATTGCCATTTCAACACGAGCCATACCTTGTGATGCCTGCCACAATCCATAACCGGTTGCGAGAGCAAATCCTGTCGCAGTCGCTAAAAGAAAATATTTTTTAAAGCTTTCTCTGTCGATATAAGCTTTAAAACGGTCAATATAGAAAACGAGAATACTCGCCAAAAGTAATTTTTTACTTGCGCCGAGATAATCGCTGTACATGTTTAAGCCTTCGTTATGGTACTCATAGACCATATACCAGGCAAAGTTCAGTAATCCGATAAGAAGTATGGGAAGTGCTATTGAAAATGGTTTTAGCGTAATTTTTTTGTACTCAAACGCTAAACCGAGGATAGCGATATAAATTGCAATATAGAAAAACTCACGTTGCTTCCCTGAATTGACTAATGCAAGCATCAAAGAGATGAAACTCAGAAAAAGTGTCAGTTGATAAAGTCGAAGTTTTATTTTTTCCATAATGCCTTAATAACCCTTTTCTTATAACTAAACCGAATATGAGTGTCCATAAAGAACGAAAGCGAATAAAGCTGGCTTACCCGAGTTTTTACTATATGTAAGTGTGGTGTCGAGAGATACTTTTTATGGTTACTGTATATATCAAACCAATGACAATTGATGAGATGTTTAAAACTGCGCGGAAAAGTTTCTTCCATGCGAAGCGTGCAATCAACAAGTGAGGTGATTTTGCTGGCGTCAAGTTCGCTGGATAAGCTTCCATGGCGTTTGATGTAATAATAATGACCCTGACGCTGATAAAATATTTTATGCGCTTGCATAATCATTCCGGGGAACACAGCGAAATCTTCGTAACAGACCATCGAAGGTATAGGGTTAGCTTTATACAGGTCTTTGTGAATAAATTGGCCGATCAGATGTGCCTGAAAGTCTTTATGTCGCAAAAAACGGGAGATCGCGTCTTGTTGCGAGATTGCCACAGGGTCGAAACCCTGCCAGGTTGAGGTGATCTTTTTGATATCACGAATTTCACGTAAGCGCGTCAGTAGCATATCTGGACGCTGTGCTTGCAGAAAATCCACGGCATCCTGAATGCTGCCCGGTTTTAGCCGGTCATCGCTGTCCAGCATCGTAATATAGTCCCCTGATGCCAGCGTAACAGCACTGTTTCGGACCTGACCCACGTTACGGTAATCCACACATCGCGTTGTTGCATGAGGTAATTTTGGTAACCACGCTTCAATAATATCCTGTGTGCCATCATTTGAGCTGTCATTAAAGATGATGATCTCAACAGTATCGCCTGCACTGCCAATCGCATTCTGCAGGCTTTCTAAAGTGGCATGAAGGGTATCTTCGGCATTATGCGCGGCAATAATGATGCTTAGAAAAGCCATAAAAATTAGTTTCCCTGGGCATCAGTGAGAGATGTGATTGTGTTAGCTTTTGGTAATTCGCGAATAAAATCTTTAAGCTCACGTAGTGATTCGTCTGTCACAGCGAAAAGTTCTTCCCGATCTTGGGAGAAATAGTAGCGTGTTTCAAATACATATGAGCAAATATTCTCATCCTTCCCAATCAGCAATACCTTACCAAGCGGACGTTGTTCATAATGGCAGCAAGGGCCAAAGAGCAACACCACCGGGACGGCCACCGCATCGGCAATGTAGATATTCCCTGAGTCTGACGCAATATAACAATCCATTTTTGATATCGCCCACGGCAGCTCTTCAAGCGATATTTTACCAATGAGATTGATAAAATTGGGGATTTCACCGTATTCACGAGTGATATCATCCATCCATGTTTGTTCGTTCGGTGCGCCAAAAACATAAAACTCGCAGGGCAGGTCGGCAAGGTGATCGACAATACGTTTCCAGATAACCGGGGGAACCGTCTTTGCTTTATTGCCTGCAGAAATGCTGATACCAATTCGGATAACCCCGGGTTTATCGAGAATTTGCGGGTAAACCGCAGGCTTGAACAGGGGCTTTGTGGCGTGCTTGGGGGAGTCCTGCCAGGTGAGCGCGCGATCGGCGAGCTTGAGATAGTTAGTGACGGACAGCGTCTTTTTGCCATGCTCAACGGTACCATCAGCCGTGGCATAAAAAATTCCGTGATACCACCTGCGCGTATAAGTGCTTAAAAATTGTTTGTTTTTTGCATTACAGGCTGAGGCGAAAAAGAGATTCACACTGTTGGGCTGCAGCAGATAGACATTGTCGTAGCGATTCATGATCCGGCAGGCGAAGCAGAGCTTACGCCACAGGTTGCGCTTTTGCTGCTCCACAAAAAAGATCTCTTCGATACTGTCGTCATGCTGAGCCAATGCGTTAACGCTGCGGCTGATCAGCACATCGCTTTTTTGCAGATACGCCAGTAGAGGCGTTGCATTGATAAAGTCACCGATTTTGGCTGTCTGAATGACAAGGTTTCTGCCCGTGTCTTTGCGAAACAGCTTCCGGATGAGTTTCACCGGAAAAAGTAAAATCAGCAGAAATACATAACTCATGGGTTAAATATCCCTGTTAGAAAGCCGATGGCTGCCCTGTAAAAACGAAAAAATCGCATCTGCGGTTATGTCTCTCATCTGCTGCGTCGGACTCACCATTTGATGCTGGTTTTTACCGTACCCCCCGATCAGTCCCGGGTCGGTCGGACCGAAGAGGGTGATATTGGGGCGGTCCAGCGCTGCGGTTAAATGGCTTAATCCGGTATCCACGGATACGACGGCGTTGGCGCCTGCCAGTTGCGCGGCAACCTGAGCCAGCGTGAGTTTAGGTAACACTTCCACATTTGAAAAACCCGCGGCCAAACGCTCTGCGCGTTGCCTTTCGTGTTCTGCGCCCCACGGGAGTTTAATATGGATGCCGGTCGGTTGCATTAGCTCAATGAGTCTTCGCCAGTGTGATTCCGGCCAGTGCTTATCATCGCGCGTTGTGGCATGCAGAAAGACCAGATAGGGCGGTGTGTGCGTCTTCGCATCGCGCAAAAAATGTTGCGCAATAGCGTAATCACCCTGCGTGTCCGGTTTTGCATAGCCGAGGCTTTTCGCAAACAGCTCGCGGGTGCGCTCCACGGCGTGCTGCTGTTTCGCGATATGGTGGCGGCGATTATAGAACAGGCTCGCCAGCGGCTCGCGGGCGGTTTGCCAGTCCATACCGTGCTTTACGCCATGTGCCAGACGCGTGACCAGCGCGGCGCTTTTGACCAGACCCTGTGCGTCAATGATGGCATCGTAACGCTGCGCTTGCACCGCATCACGGAAGGCTTGACGTTCAGCCTTAATCGGTGCTGAGAACCACGCTTTACGCCAGCGGCGGATAGCAACCGGGATCACGCGGTCTACTGCTTCATGCCAGGTGGGGATCTGTGCGAAGCCCTCCTCCACCACCCAGTCAAAACGAATGCCGGGAATGGCCTGCATAGCGTCGGTGAGCGACGGCAGAGTATGCAGGACATCGCCCATGGAAGAGGTTTTAACGATCAATACCCGCATCCGTTATCCTTCTTCACTCAACAGCAGCTCGTTGAGCTCTTCAAGGACACGCTCGGGCGTGATGTCGATCAGGCTCTGGTGATAGCCTTCAGCCGCATCGCCTTTTCGCACCTTGTGATAACCGCTGATCAGACGTATGACGCGCGCTTTATGAGAAAGCGGTGGCGTAAAGTCAGGGCTGCTGGGGCCATACAGAGCAACCAGCGGCCGGTTGAGCGCAGCGGCGACGTGCATCAGGCCTGAGTCGTTGGTGACGACGGCTTTACAGGCGGCAAGTAAAACTACCGCCTGTTCCAGCTGGGTTTCCCCTGCCAGATTACGGCACCATGCCTGCTGTTCTGTATTCAGCGAAGCCAGAATTTCGTTACCCGCCTCGTGGTCTTTCGCCGAGCCAAACAACACGACCTGATTACCTTCATCGATCAGCTGTTTTGCCAGCTCAGCGTAATGATAATGCGGCCAGCGTTTTGCCGGGCCGAACTCTGCTCCCGGGCAGAAACCGATCATAGGGCGTTCTGATGAAATTCCAAACGCGTTGCAGGTGTGGGATTTCTCACCGTCGTTGACCTGGAGCTGGGGCCAGAGCAGCGGTTGCGGCAGATCTTTTGCGCTGCGCATCACGCCTTTGTCATAGGCCAGCGCGACGTAGCGCTCGACCATGAGTGGCCAAGCGTCTTTATCAAGCACGCGCGCGTCGTTTAGCAGACCGTAGCGCATTTCTCCACGCCAGCCGGTGCGATGGGGGACGCCCGCAAAGAAGGGTACCAGGGCGGATTTAAAGGAGTTAGGCAGGACATAGGCGCGGTCATAGCGCTTTTCGCGCAGGCTATGGCCGAGCTTGCGACGTTCACCAATTTCCAGCGCGCCGTGGCCGAGCGGCATTGGGATCGCCTCGTTAACTTCCGGCATACGCGATAACAACGGACGGCACCAGGCAGGTGCCATCACGTCAATTATCGCCTGGGGATAACGCGCCTTGAGCGTGCGATAGAGACTTTGCGACATCATCATGTCGCCCACCCATGACGGGCCGATCACCAGAATTTTCATACTTACGCGTCGCGGTTCAGCCAGGCCATATATTCCGTTACGCCTTCGGCAACGGTCTTGAACGGTTTGTCGTAACCCGCCGCACGCAGGTTGGTCAAATCCGCCTGCGTGAAGGCCTGGTAACGACCTTTCAGTTTGTCCGGGAACGGAATGTATTCAATGCTGCCTTTTTTGTGGTACGCCAGGGTGGCGTCCGCCACGGCCTGGAAGGATTCCGCACGGCCTGTCCCCAGGTTAAAGATACCGGAGACGCCGTTTTCCCAGAACCACAGGTTCACTGCCGCCACGTCGCCTACGTAGACGAAATCACGCTTGAAGCCGTCACTGCCTTCAAACAGTTTCGGGCTTTCGCCATTGTTCAGCTGCGTGTTCAGGTGGAACGCGACGCTTGCCATGCTCCCTTTGTGGCCTTCGCGCGGTCCGTACACGTTGAAGTAACGGAAACCCACAATCTGGGAATTGGCTTCAGGCAGAACCTGACGCACGTATTCATCGAACAGGAATTTGGAGTAGCCATAGACGTTCAGCGGCTGCTCATATTCGCGGGATTCGATAAAGTCTGACGTACGGCCACCGTAGGTTGCTGCAGAAGAGGCGTACAGGAACGGAATTTCACGCTCCAGGCAGTAATGCAGGATCTCTTTGGAGTACTGATAGTTATTGTCCATCATGTACTTGCCGTCCCACTCGGTGGTGGAAGAGCATGCACCTTCGTGGAAGATGGCTTCGATCTCGCCGAACTCTTCACCTGCCATAATCTGGATAAGGAAGTCTTCTTTATCCATATAGTCAGCGATGTTCAGATCCACCAGGTTTACAAACTTGGTGCCGTCTTTCAGGTTGTCCACCACCAGAATGTCGGTGATGCCTTTGTCATTGAGGGCCTTAACAATGTTGCTGCCGATAAAGCCCGCGCCGCCGGTAACGATGATCATAACTGTAACCTTTGAAGTGTGGAGTCCGGGGACAATCCCGGACGCTAATGTTCTTATCATATCATTAGTATGGCTGCCCTTCAGCCATTCACCGACATAGCGCAAGGGTACACGTGATTTATGCTGCAAAAACGAGAAGAGATAATGTGTCATCTCGTCATGGCGGCCAGGGTTGGGTAATATGTGCCAAAATTTGCCGAGTCTGGAGAATTGCAATGCGTGGTGATTTTTACAAACAGTTAAACAGCGACCTCGACACCGCACGTGCGGAAGGGTTGTTCAAAGAAGAGCGTATTATCACGTCTGCTCAGCAGGCGGAAATCACCGTTGCCGATGGCAGCCATGTGATCAACTTTTGTGCGAACAACTACTTAGGTCTTGCGAATCACCCTGAGCTGATTGCCGCGGCAAAACAAGGCATGGACACCCACGGTTTCGGTATGGCCTCCGTACGCTTTATCTGCGGTACGCAGGACAGCCATAAGCAGCTTGAGAAAAAGCTGGCGGACTTCCTGGGGATGGAAGATGCGATCCTGTACTCCTCGTGCTTCGACGCCAACGGTGGTCTGTTTGAGACGCTGCTCGGCGCAGAAGATGCGATTATCTCCGACGCCCTGAACCACGCTTCTATCATTGACGGTGTGCGCCTGTGTAAAGCGAAGCGCTTCCGCTACGCCAACAACGACATGGTTGAACTGGAAGCGCGCCTGAAAGAAGCACGTGAAGCAGGTGCCCGCCATGTGCTGATTGCCACAGACGGCGTGTTCTCTATGGATGGCGTGATTGCCAACCTGAAGGGCGTGTGCGACCTGGCAGACAAATACGATGCGCTGGTGATGGTTGATGATTCACACGCCGTCGGTTTTGTTGGTGAGAACGGCCGTGGATCTCACGAATACTGTGACGTAATGGGCCGCGTGGACATTATCACCGGTACGCTGGGTAAAGCGCTCGGCGGCGCGTCAGGGGGTTATACTGCTGCGCGTAAAGAGGTGGTTGAGTGGCTGCGCCAGCGTTCCCGTCCGTACCTGTTCTCCAACTCGCTGGCGCCGGCGATCGTTGCCGCATCCATTAAAGTCCTGGAAATGGTGGAGTCTGGCGCTGAGCTGCGCGACCGTCTGTGGTCAAACGCCCGCCTGTTCCGTGAAAAAATGGGTGCCGCAGGGTTTACGCTCGCCGGTGCCGATCACGCCATTATTCCGGTGATGCTGGGCGATGCGGTTGTGGCGCAGAATTTTGCCCGCGAGCTGCAGAAAGAAGGAATTTACGTTACCGGGTTCTTCTTCCCGGTGGTACCAAAAGGCCAGGCGCGTATCCGCACCCAGATGTCTGCGGCGCATTCGCCTGAACAAATTGAACGTGCGGTGGAAGCCTTTACCCGCATCAGCAAACAGCTGGGCGTAATTGCCTGAGGACGTGTGATGAAAGCGTTATCCAAACTGAAAGCGGAAGAAGGGATTTGGATGACCGACGTGCCGGAGCCGGAAGTCGGTCATAACGATCTGCTGATCAAAATTCGTAAAACCGCCATTTGCGGCACTGACGTTCATATCTATAACTGGGACCAGTGGTCGCAGAAAACCATTCCGGTACCGATGGTCGTGGGCCACGAATATGTCGGCGAAGTGGTGGGCATGGGTCAGGAAGTAAAAGGCTTCAACATTGGCGACCGCGTCTCGGGTGAAGGTCATATTACCTGTGGTCACTGCCGTAACTGCCGCGGTGGACGCACGCACCTGTGCCGTAACACAATCGGCGTGGGCGTGAACCGTCCGGGCTGCTTCGCAGAATACCTGGTGATCCCGGCATTTAACGCGTTCAAAATCCCGGACAACATTTCTGACGATCTGGCCTCTATCTTTGATCCCTTCGGCAACGCAGTACACACGGCGCTCTCTTTCGACCTGGTCGGCGAAGATGTGCTGGTTTCCGGCGCGGGTCCCATCGGGATTATGGCTGCCGCGGTGGCGAAGCATGTTGGTGCCCGCAATGTGGTGATTACCGATGTGAACGAGTATCGCCTGTCGCTGGCGCGCAAAATGGGTGTGACCCGCGCGGTGGATGTCTCTAAAGAGAGCCTAAGCGACGTGATGGAAGAGCTGGGCATGACCGAAGGTTTTGACGTGGGTCTTGAGATGTCCGGCGCACCACCGGCGTTTCGCACCATGCTGGACACCATGAACCACGGCGGACGTATTGCGATGCTGGGCATTCCACCGTCTGATATGTCTATCGACTGGAACAAGGTTATCTTCAAGGGGCTGTTCATCAAAGGTATCTACGGCCGCGAGATGTTCGAAACCTGGTACAAGATGGCGGCACTGATCCAGTCTGGTCTGGACCTGTCTCCGATTATCACCCATCGCTTCTCCATCGATGAGTTCCAGGAAGGCTTTGACGCGATGCGCTCTGGCCAGTCCGGGAAGGTTATCCTGAGCTGGGATTGAGAGTAAAAGCCGGCCGGATTTAAATCCGACCGGCTTTCATCACAGGTATTTATCTTTTTCTTCTATAACGCATTTGCCATCTAAAATATTCTTGGCTTCAGTGGCAATTAAATTTATGTCGATTTTTCTATCGTATTTATTGAAAATAAGCTGTTTTGCATTTTCGCCTATCGGGCCGAATATTTTATTGCCTTCGTAATTCTTATTATGATCAAGAAGCATTGAGTAATATATAGCTACGAGCTTTTTATCTAAAGCGCAGGCAATATGGACAATAGCGGTATCCACTGAAATGACAAGGTCTGCCTGCTTGATTAGCGCAACGGTGTCCCATAATGACGGGAAAATAGATACGGAAACTGCAGGATCCTGAATTTTTAATTTTTCAGTCTTTTTTCTTTCACCAACAATGAAAATATGATTATCTTTTGGTTCTGAAATTTTTGAAATTAGGCTTACTAATTGCTCGCGACTAAGACTTCGCTCATCTACACTGGCAAAGGGGTTGATTACGATCCACTTTTTTCCTTTAAAAGGAAGAAGATACTCATTAATAGTCTCTTCGTGGCTCGGTAACGCTGGTAAAGAGTAAGATAATTGTTTCGTTTGAATATTTAATGCAGTAAGCATCTTTTTCTGTGGATCAGTAATGTGAAAGTCTCCCTCCGCTGGCAGTTGTAAATTGTAGGGCTTATTAAGCCAGCCACCAAAACTCATCGCATATTTATATTGCGTTTTCTGCAGCAGTTGTACACTAAAGAGCTCTTTTCTTTTCATCCATGCATAAGGATTAATGATCAGGTCAGTCTCTATTTGTGGGGTGGAGTTTAACTCATTGATATCAATGATAAAAATCTCATCAATATCAACGATTTTTTCAAATAAAGCCCTGTTTCTTTCTTCTGCCGCGATCTGGACAATATACCCAGCCTTTTTCAGTTCTCTCCACATTCCGGTATGACAAACGGCATCACCAATCCCTAAATCTAAAAAAGGAAAGAGGATCCGTTTTACTGAGGAACTATCGAAAGGTTTGCCTCTTTTATCGGGAATATTTTTAGATAATTTATAGAGTTTAAGCCGACGTTTTAATTCATGAGTCTTATGATTTCGTTGGCGATTAAGTGCTTTAAAATAAAGGATGATTTTTTTCATTTGTTTGACAAACCACATTTTAAACATTCTGCTAACAGTATAAGCATAATGATAAGTAATGTGAACATCTATTTTAATGAGGAATTAATTTTTTGTTTAATAATTTCAAAGGGTTAGGGTGATTGGCGCGCTGTGCAGATCACTCTCTGCTGGTCAAACAGTGCTTTTTAGTGCCTGAATAAAGGTAAAAGTATGTTTACAGGCCTACTTTAAGGAATGAAGAGTATGGAATGGATGTCACAAAAGACGATTTTATTTATTATTTGCTGATTGTTTCGATATTCACTTAAATAGACTTTCCCTGCTACAATTGTGTAGGTCATTTTCGAAAAGAGTAAGGGAATGTTCAAGTTAACTGTTTGTTTACTCACCTGCAATTCAGCCAGGGTTCTTAACCATGTTCTGCCTCCTCTTCTTAAAATTGCAGATGAAATGATTGTTGTTGATTCCGGAAGTAAAGATAACACGCTATCCATTTGTGAAAGTTATAATTTAAGCCCTATCTATAGACAATATACGATGCATGGGGACCAAATGAACTATGCGGTGAGTCTTGCATCTCATGATTGGGTGTTATGCATGGATAGCGATGAAATCCTGGATGACCTGACTGTATCCTTTATTCTGAATCTGAAGAGTGGGGCTGAGCCTCCACCGGATCATGCCTGGCGTATTGCTCGACACTGGTACGTACTCGGAAAAGAAGTTCGTACTATCTATCCAGTATCGTCGCCAGATTTCCCTGTACGTCTTTTTAATCGCACCTGTGCAAGATTTAATCTCCGACCAGTAGATGACAAGGTGGAAGGTGAACTTAATGCTTTCATTATGGCTGGGCATGTACGCCATGATACCTTTTATGACCTGAATGAAGTGTTTAATAAGCTCAATAGCTATACAACAAGGCTGGTCAAATATCAGAAGATCCGCCCTTCAATTGGACGAGGCCTTATTAGTGCCATTGGGGCGTTTTTTAAATGGTATCTTTTCAGTGGTGCCTGGCGGCAGGGGAAAGTGGGCGTCGTGACGGGACTCTATGCAACGCTATACAGTTTTCTCAAATATTTCAAAGCCTGGTATCAGTTTGAGGATAAAAAATAGCCCGCATACAGGAAGTATACGGGCACTCATCTCGTTGCCATGCTCTGCCCGCCTGCGTTGGCGGGCCAATTATGCTTTTTTACCCCAGCCTTGCCATTGATGCTGCATATATTTCACTAAGGAACTCTGGCTGATACTTTCCCCTATCACGGTAAAGAATCGAGTAGCATATACAGGCTCTGGTGACTGCTTAGGCTTGCAAATTTTTACACCCCTGAATGGATTGCGCGGCTGCGTTACCGGTGGCTGTGCATTGCCAGGACGCGACGTATCAACCTGTGGCTCATTCAGCAGATCGCCTGGACGAACCAGCGTAATATCAGAGGGCAATGTCGGCAGCATCTGCTGCAGAACGCGAACGGTAGACGGGTGCGGGTGGCCGATAGCAATAGCCGAGCCATTGCGTCGTGCTAGCTGTACGGCGCGATTGAACTGCCCGCGGATATCCGCGTCGTTCTGGGTGTCATCGAGGAACACCTTGCGCTTTATTACCTTCACGCCTGTACCCTGCGCGGCACGCATCGCCTGGCTGTTGCCGATGGTCATGCTGTCGAGGAAATAGAGGTTATAGCGTTCCAGCGACTGCATCACTTTGAGCATCCCGTACAGGCTGGAGGTCATCGCGCTGCCCATGTGGTTGTTCAGCCCGACGGCGTACGGCACTTTATTGTAAGCATCGCGAATGATGCGATCGATCTCATCGCTGCTCATATCAGGGCGCAAAGTATCTTTTTCCAGCGGCTGCTTGCTGAGCGGTGCCATCGGCAGATGGATGAGAACCTGATGGCCGCTGTTATGCGCTTTGATCGCCATTTCACGCGCGTGCGGCGCATTCGGGAGGATGGCGACAGAGATGGCGGCCGGCATAGCCAGCACCTGATTCTCGGTGTGCGGACGATAACCGAAGTCATCAATCACTATCGCGAGTTTGCCAGCGTAGACCGGTGCTGCCAGCGCCAGTGCACTGGCGAAGGAGAGAACAATTCGACGAAATTGAAGCAAAACTTATCTTCCCAACCACGGCTGTGGATTGACCGCCTGACCCTGGCGACGAATTTCGAAATAGAGTGACGGGCGGCCCTGACCGCCACTGCTGCCCACGAGGGCGATGGGTTGGCCGGCGCGCACCTGAGTACCAACGCTGACCAGTGCGCTCTGGTTGTAGCCGTAAAGGCTCATATCGCCTTTACCGTGTTCCACCACTACCACAAGCCCGTAACCCTGCAGCCAGTCGGCCAGAATCACACGGCCATCGGCGATGGCTTTTACTTCGCTACCTTCAGACGCACCGATAACTATCCCTTTCCAACGTAGTTCACCCTGCAGCTGTTCGCCATAGCGATGCAGAATTGTACCGCGCACGGGCCAGTAAGCCTGACCACGAGGGGAGCCTAAACCGCCGGTACGTGACATCAGGGAGCGTTCGCTTTCGCTTGGCTTGTAGGTCGTACCTTTGCGTGAGGCTTCCTGCTGCTTGTCGCGTACGGCCTGCGCTTCGCGGGCCTCTTTTTCGGCGCGCGCTTTCGCCGCCGCTTCCGCGCGGGCGATACTGTTACGCAGTTTCGATTCGTTGGCGCGCATTTCGCTCAGCTGGCTTTGGCCTTGCTGAATAGAGGACTCGAGACCGGAAAGGGTTTTCTTGCGCTCGTTGCGGGCCTGCTCGAGCTTCGCTTGTTGCGCCTGCTGTTCGTAGAGCAGCGTCTGTTGCTGGCTCTGCTTCTCTTCGAGCTCGGCTTTTTGCGTGGTGACCTCTTCGCGCGTCTGTTTCAGCTGCGCGATAGTCTCCTGACGCGCCTGGTTCAGATAACCAAAGTAGGCCTGCAGACGCTGACCGCGCTGGCTCTCTTCACCGCTGAGGATCAACTGAAGGCCCGTGTGCTCACCCTGGCGGAAAGCAGCATCAAGCTGTGCGGCAAGGTTGCGTTCCTGGGCATCACGCTGGCGTTCCAGTTTGGCAATCGACGCGTTCATTTCGTCGATCTGTTTATTCAACTGGGCGAGGGTGTTTTGCGTTTCACGTAATTTACGTGCGGCAGCGGAGATGGCTTCTTCCTGCTGCTTAAGCTGAGCGAGCAGAGCAGAGCGTTGCTGCTGTTGCTGGCGTACCGCACGCTCTTTCGCGGCGATATCGGCCTGAATGGATTTCAGCTGGTCACGGTCATCCGCGTGGGCGGATGCGGCGCACAGCAATACGCCAGCGCTGAGTGCGCTGGCGCAAAGCAGAGGTCTGACTGATAACCTAAGCGGCTTCACGACCCATGTGATTGAAAAAATCGCCTTTCCCCTCATGGGGAGCGATTATTCCACGATGAACAGCGGCTTACCAGTCATCTCTTCAGGGATCTCCATGCCCATCAGCGACAACATGGTTGGCGCGATGTCGGAAAGCTTGCCGCCTTCCACTGCTTTCAGTGATTTATCACCCACATAAATCAGCGGAACAGGCAGGTTGGTGTGAGCGGTGTGCGCCTGGCCGGTTGCCGGGTCGCGCATCTGTTCTGCGTTACCGTGGTCAGCGGTGATGAGCAGCTGGCCACCAACGGATTCAACCGCTTTCGCGACCTGGTCAACACAGTGATCCAGCGCTTCAACCGCTTTTACGGCGGCTTCCATCACGCCGGTATGACCCACCATGTCGCCGTTCGGGTAGTTACAGATGATGGTGTCGTATTTGCCGCTTTCGATTGCCGCAACCAGTTTTTCAGTCAGCTCGGCAGAGCTCATTTCTGGCTGCAGATCGTAGGTGGCCACTTTGGGTGAGTTAATCAGAATGCGATCTTCGCCTTTGAACGGCTCTTCAACACCGCCGTTAAAGAAGAAGGTGACGTGGGCATATTTCTCGGTTTCGGAGATACGCAGCTGTGTCTTGTCGTTCTTCGCCATCCACTCGCCGAAGGTATTGGCCAGTGATGCGGGTGGATAAGCGCATGGCGCATTGATGTCAGCGGCGTATTCGGTCAGCTGAATAAAGTCGATCTTCACCACTTTCTTACGGGTGAAACCGTCGAAATCATTGTTCACGAACGCACGGGTGATTTCACGCGCGCGGTCAGCACGGAAGTTCATGAAGATCAGCGCGTCGCCGTCTTCCATGGCGGCATCAGCCTGGCCTTCAGCACGAATGACGGTTGCTTTCACGAATTCATCGTTTTCATCACGCGCGTAAGCGGCTTCCAGACCTTCCACCGCGGTCGCGAACTGGAATTCACCTTTTGCCAGCGTCATCAGGTCATAGGCCTGTTCAACGCGATCCCAACGGTTGTCGCGGTCCATTGCGTAGTAGCGCCCGATGATAGAGGCCACACGTCCTTTGCCAAGCGCGGCGAATTTGTTTTCGAAGGAGGCCAGTGAACCTTTTGCGCTGCGTGGTGGCGTATCACGACCGTCCAGGAAAGCGTGCAGATAGATTTTTTCTGCGCCGCGCTCAGCCGCCAGTTCAACCATCGCCATGATGTGATCTTCGTGGCTGTGTACGCCACCGGCGGAGAGCAGACCCATGATATGAACTGCTTTACCGGCCGCGACGGCTCTGTCCACCGCGCCGCAAAGTGCTGGGTTGTTGAAGAAGGTACGTTCTTTGATTTCAACGTCCAGACGCGTCAGGTCCTGATACACGATACGACCTGCACCCAGGTTTACGTGGCCAACTTCGGAGTTGCCCATCTGACGATCTGGCAGACCCACTTCCAGCCCGGACGCATCAATCAGGGTGTGGGGACGTTTTGCCCACAGCGCGTCCATCACCGGCGTTTTGGCGTTGAAAATGGCGTTATCCTGTTGATCTTCACGGTAGCCATAGCCATCCAGAATCACCAGTACCATAGGTTTTTTAGAAACCGACATTGCGACAACCTCATGCTCAAGAATCAAAATTTGCGTAATTTTACTACAGCTGAATCGATCAAATAGCCGCAGAAGATCAAAGAAAGCGCAGGGGCAAGGTGCTTAGCGGACGCTTTTGAGGCAATTTTTTAGGTGGCAGGCCTCAGAAAATGGATTAGGTTATGGTCGCTGGCTGTATTTGCCACAACGCACAGGTATACTCCTGTCCTGGTTTTTTTAATCACTAAGTCGGAGTAGTTACCCTCCATGCAAGAAATTATGCAATTCGTTAGCCGCCATCCGGTTCTGAGCATCGCGTGGATTGGCCTGCTGGCTGCTGTGCTGTTCACCACATTTAAAGGCCTGACGTCTAAGATTAAGGTTATCACCCGTGGTGAAGCGACGCGTCTGATTAACAAAGAAGATGCCGTCGTGGTCGATCTGCGTCAGCGTGACGATTTCCGTAAAGGTCACATTGCTGGTGCTATCAACCTGTTACCTGCTGAAATCAAAGCAAACAACGTTGGTGAGCTTGAGAAACATAAAGCCCAGCCGATTATCGTTGTTGACGCGACCGGTATGCAGGCGCAGGAATCTGCCAGCGCGCTGCATAAAGCAGGCTTCGAAAACGTAACGGTTCTGAAAGAAGGTATTTCCGGCTGGAGCGGGGAAAATCTTCCTTTGGTTCGCGGTAAATAAGGAGTTCAGTAATGGCCAATATCGAGATCTACACCAAAGCAACGTGCCCGTTCTGCCACCGTGCAAAAGCGCTTCTGAACAGCAAAGGCGTAGCGTTCAAAGAACTGCCGATTGACGGTGACGCGATTAAACGCGAAGAGATGATCCAACGTAGTGGTCGTACGACGGTTCCGCAGATTTTTATTGATGCGCAGCACATTGGCGGCTGTGATGACTTGTATGCGCTCGATGCCCGTGGTGGACTCGATCCGCTGCTGAGCTAAGAGACTTTAGGACAATTAAAAAGGGTTTTTCCATGTCAGAACAAAACAACACCGAAATGACTTTCCAGATCCAGCGTATCTACACCAAGGATGTCTCTTTCGAAGCGCCAAATGCGCCACACGTTTTCCAGAAAGATTGGCAGCCAGAGGTTAAACTTGATCTTGATACCGCATCTACCCAACTGGCGGATGACGTGTATGAAGTCGTACTGCGTGTGACTGTTACTGCCTCTCTGGGCGAAGAGACTGCATTCCTGTGTGAAGTTCAGCAGGGCGGCATCTTCTCCATCGGCGGCATCGAAGGCAACCAGATGGCGCACTGCCTGGGTGCATACTGCCCGAACATTCTGTTCCCGTATGCTCGCGAATGCATCACCAGCCTGGTTTCTCGCGGTACATTCCCGCAACTGAACCTTGCGCCAGTTAACTTTGATGCGCTGTTCATGAACTATCTGCAGCAGCAAGCTGGCGAAGGTACTGAACAACATCAGGATGCCTGATGAGCACTCTTAATGCGTCAATGACTGTGATCGGTGCCGGCTCATACGGCACCGCTCTTGCCATCACGCTGGCAAGAAATGGTCACGAAGTGGTTCTCTGGGGCCACGACCCAAAACATATCGCGACGCTGCAACGGGACCGTTGCAACGTGGCGTTCCTCCCGGACGTTCCGTTCCCAGACTCCCTGCACCTTGAAAGTGACCTTGCGACCGCGCTGGCGGCCAGCCGCAACATTCTGATTGTGGTGCCGAGCCATGTGTTTGGCGAAGTGCTGCGCCAGATCAAGCCGCTGATGCGTCCTGATGCGCGCATTGTATGGGCCACCAAAGGGCTGGAAGCCGAAACCGGACGCCTGTTGCAGGATGTCGCCCGCGAAGCGCTGGGTGATGACATCCCGCTGGCGGTTATCTCGGGGCCGACGTTTGCTAAAGAGCTGGCCGCTGGCCTGCCGACGGCGATCTCGCTGGCATCAACCGATCAGGCCTTCTCCGACGATCTTCAGCATCTGCTGCACTGCGGTAAAAGCTTCCGCGTTTACAGCAACCCCGATTTTATCGGTGTACAGCTGGGCGGTGCGGTGAAGAACGTGATTGCGATCGGCGCCGGAATGTCCGACGGGATTGGCTTTGGTGCCAACGCACGTACCGCACTGATTACGCGTGGCTTAACCGAGATGTCCCGCCTTGGCGCAGCACTGGGTGCCGATCCGACCACCTTCATGGGCATGGCGGGCCTGGGCGATCTGGTGCTGACCTGTACCGACAACCAGTCCCGTAACCGCCGCTTTGGCATGATGCTCGGTGAGGGCATGGATGTGAAAGGCGCGCAGGAGAAGATTGGTCAGGTGGTTGAAGGCTATCGCAATACCAAAGAAGTTCGCGAATTGGCGCACCGTTTTGGTGTCGAAATGCCAATAACCGAGGAAATTTATCAGGTATTGTATTGCGGAAAAAATGCGCGCGAGGCAGCATTGACCTTATTAGGTCGTTCGCGCAAGGATGAGCGCAGCAGTAACTAGTCGCAGGGATTCTTGTTAGCACTATGACCCGGCCAGCACAGAACTGGCCGGTCATTAACATGTCGTCTGGAGTAAGCAATGCCGTGTGAAGAACTGGATATCGTCTGGAACAATATTAAAGCTGAAGCCCGGGCTTTGGCTGACTGCGAGCCAATGCTGGCCAGTTTCTATCATGCGACGCTACTCAAGCACGAAAACCTCGGCAGCGCCCTGAGCTATATGCTCGCCAATAAACTGGCTTCCTCGATTATGCCCGCCATCGCCATTCGTGAAGTGGTGGAAGAGGCCTATGCCGCTGACCCTGAAATGATCGCTTCTGCCGCCTGTGATATCCAGGCCGTGCGCACGCGTGACCCGGCGGTGGACAAATACTCTACGCCGTTGCTGTATCTGAAGGGCTTTCATGCCTTGCAGGCGTATCGCATCGGCCACTGGCTGTGGAATGAAGGCCGCCGCGCGCTGGCTATCTTCCTGCAAAACCAGGTTTCCGTGACCTTCCAGGTGGATATTCACCCGGCCGCGAAAATTGGCCGCGGGATCATGCTAGACCATGCCACCGGCATTGTCGTCGGTGAAACCGCGGTGATTGAAGATGACGTTTCGATTCTGCAGTCGGTCACGTTAGGCGGTACCGGTAAAACCAGCGGCGATCGCCATCCGAAAATCCGTGAAGGGGTGATGATTGGCGCGGGCGCCAAGATCCTTGGCAACATCGAAGTGGGTCGTGGTGCGAAGATTGGCGCCGGTTCGGTTGTTCTGCAGCCTGTTCCGCCGCACACGACCGCCGCTGGCGTACCGGCACGTATTGTCGGTAAACCAGACAGCGACAAACCGTCGATGGATATGGATCAGCACTTCAACGGTATTCACCATACGTTTGAGTATGGTGACGGTATTTAACTTCTGAGAATGGCGCCCGGGTATCCCAGCTGGCGCCATGCTTCATACACCACCACCGACACCGCATTTGACAGGTTCATGCTGCGGCTGTCCGGCATCATCGGAATACGAATCTTCTGCTCAGCGGGCAGGGCATCAAGAATGGTGGCCGGCAGGCCGCGCGTTTCCGGGCCAAACATCAGATAATCACCGTCCTGATAGCGCACGGCGCTATGTGCCGGCGTGCCTTTGGTGGTCAGGGCGAACATGCGCTGTGGGTTTTCGCTTTCCAGAAACGCGGCGTAATCATGATGGCGAACCACGGCCGTAAATTCATGATAATCCAGCCCCGCGCGGCGCAGACGTTTGTCGTCCCACGTAAAACCCATCGGCTCGATGATATGCAGACGAAAACCGGTGTTGGCGCACAGGCGGATAATATTGCCGGTATTCGGCGGAATTTCTGGTTCGAATAAAACGATGTTAAGCATGCTGCCCCCTTAATTGCGGGGGCAGAATAGCAGAAACCGGGCCGCTTATGCGACGCCGAGATCCTGCGAGCGGCAACGGAGCATTTTGTAGAAGGTTGCCGCGGCCGCCAGCAGGGCGGGCAGGCTAAGGATCATCAAAATGCTGTCTGCCTGCCACTGCATGGAGAGAAGCTGCGCGCTGGTCATGGTGCCCGCCACGCCACCAAAGCGGCCAATGCCCTGCATCCAGGCAATGCCCGTTGCGCGACACTCGGTAGGATAAAAGGTGGCTGCCAGCGTCTGCATTCCCGATTGCGCGCCGTTCATCGCGATCCCCATCAGGAAAATCAAGCCGCCAAACAGGGCGATATGGTTATGTTCAATGCCGAGCGCCAGAATGAGCAGCATGGTCAGGACAAAGCCACCTGCGACCACTTTGTGTGCCTCCCAGCGATCCATCATCCAGCCCGCGAGAAGGATGCCTGCGGTACCGCCGAAGGTGAACAGCGAGGTGAGCCATGCGGATTCCGCGAGGGGATAGCCCATCCCCAGCATCAGCGTCGGCATCCAGCTAAGCAGGACGTAATAAATCACCAGCCCCATAAAATAGGTTACCCATAGCATCAGGGTGCCGGGCAGCCAGGGCTGTGAAAACAGCTGTGCTACGCTCCCTTTTTTGGCGGCGACCCGATCCTCTGCGAGGAAGAAACCGGTGACGCCATCGAGGGTCGTGCGGGCGAAACGGCTGGCGATACGGCGGATCTGCATCACGTCTTTCCCGCGCTGCACCAGGTACTTTACCGATTCCGGTAAAAACAGCATCAGCAGCAGCGTTAATATCAGCGGTGCTATCGCGCCGGTCAGCAGTACGCTTCGCCAGCCATGATGCGGGATAAGC
Organism: Enterobacter cloacae complex sp. FDA-CDC-AR_0132; assembly: GCF_003010695.1. Lineage (NCBI taxonomy): Bacteria > Pseudomonadati > Pseudomonadota > Gammaproteobacteria > Enterobacterales > Enterobacteriaceae > Enterobacter > Enterobacter cloacae complex sp. FDA-CDC-AR_0132. The sequence continues at coordinate 1,793,916 of NZ_CP027618.1, forward strand.
CAGGACGATATCGCCCCACCGCCGGCCGCGCCCAGCGGGAAGCCGCAGTACATGGTATTAATCGCCATGGCGCGACAGCGCTGAGGGGCAAACTCTGAGATGAGGGTGATGGCGTTCGGCATGGCGGCACCCAGCCCCAGGCCCGTCAGAAACCGCCATAGCGACAGGGTGTTAAGGCTTTGCGCCCAGGCCGTCCCCAGGCTTGAAAGGCCGAAGAACAGACAAGAAAAGACCAGTACGCGCTTGCGGCCTATCCGGTCCGATACCGGGCCTGCGACCAGCGCTCCCAGCGACAGCCCGAGCAGTGCTGCGCTCAGTACCGGTCCCAGATCCTGTTTGTGTATGCCCCATTCTGCCGACAGCGTGGGCGCAATGTAGCCCATTGCTGCGGTATCGAAACCATCGATCGCCAGCACCAGAAAGCCCAGCACGATGAGCACCCAGTGAAACCCGGAAAAGGGACTGTCGTCGATCACCTGCTGAATATCCACCTGACCTGAATATCTCATACGCTCCCCTCTGATGTTATGGTGTTTTTGTGTTCTTGTATTTGCTTGTCTATACAATTGCGTGCGGCACAGGTATGTCAAATTTTCTTATCCAATATGTTACCTAGATGTTATTTTTGACAAAAAAAAGCGCCCGAGGGGAGTTCGGACGCGAGGAGAGGGGAAGGGGAATCAGACGGGCGTCAGGCTGCGTCACCCTGGGCAAGCGGTGCCAGTGCGGCGGGTAATTTACCCAACTCCTGCACCAGGGAGTCCTTGCTGATTTCGCGAATCGTTTTTGCACCGGTCAACGTCATCGCCACTTTCATCTCTTTTTCGATCAGGTTGAGCAGATTCGCCACCCCTGCCTGACCAGCCGTAGCCAGTGCATAAAGATATGCGCGTCCGAGCAATACGCTGTCTGCGCCAAGGGCAATCATACGCACCACGTCAAGCCCGTTGCGGATACCGCTGTCGGCGAGGATAGCGATATCACCTTTCACCGCATCGGCAATCGCCGGCAGTGCGCGTGCGGAAGAGAGTACCCCGTCAAGCTGACGTCCGCCGTGGTTAGAGACCACAATACCGTCAGCGCCAAAGCGCACGGCATCGCGGGCATCTTCCGGGTCGAGGATCCCTTTGATCACCATTGGGCCGTCCCAGAATTCGCGGATCCACTCCAGGTCTTTCCACGAGATGGACGGATCGAAATTATTCGCCAGCCAGCCGATGTAATCTTCCAGCCCGGTGGGTTTACCGAGATAGGCCGAGATATTCCCCAGATCGTGCGGGCGACCATTCACACCGACATCCCAGGCCCATTGCGGGTGCGTTACTGCCTGCCAGTAGCGACGCAGGGCAGCATTTGGGCCGCTCATCCCGGAGTGGGCATCACGGTAACGGGCGCCAGGCGTCGGCATATCAACGGTAAAGACCAGCGTTGAACAGCCCGCGGCTTTGGCACGCTCCAGCGCGTTGCGCATAAAGCCGCGATCGCGCAGGACGTACAGCTGGAACCACATCGGACGCTGGAGGGTCGGGGCCACTTCTTCAATCGGGCAGACGGAGACGGTGGAGAGGGTAAACGGAATACCTTTGGCATCCGCTGCCCCTGCCGCCTGGACTTCACCCCGGCGGGCGTACATGCCGCACAAACCGACTGGCGCAAGGGCCACTGGCATGGAAAGCGTTTCGTTAAACAGCGTTGTCTCAAGGCTCAGCTCAGACATATCTTTCAGCACGCGCTGGCGCAGCGCCACTTCCGACAGATCTTCCACGTTGCGGCGCAGGGTGTATTCGGCATATGCCCCACCGTCGATATAGTGGAACAGGAACGGCGGCAAAATGCGCTGCGCTGCGGCGCGATAGTCACTGGCTGCTGAAATAATCATGCTTTGTTCTCCCTGGAAATATCACTGTCGCCAGGCAGACGGGTAATACGCGCCTGTCGGGCCTGATCTTCATCGAATCGTTTTATGGTGGTGTGCACGAACCCCAGATGCGCCATCATCGCTTTGCGCGCGGCCTCAGCATCTCCGGCCAGAATGGCGTTGAGTACCGCTTCGTGCTGTTCGGTCAGTTGGGCAAATACCGGCGGGACCAGATACATACGCTGGCGGCTCTGCTTCACGGAGGATTGCAGCAGGTCGAAGAAACCGCGCATGGTCTGGAGCAGAACGACGTTGTGTGACGCTTCGGCAATCGCCAGATGAAACCGCACGTCCGCCTGCGAGGCGATGTCCGGGTCGCTGCTTTGGGTGGCGTCAAAGCAGGCTTTGAGCTTCTCTTTGTCGGCTTCAGTGGCCCGCATGGCCGCATGCCAGGCGGTACTGGTTTCGATGGCGTGCCGCGCTTCAATGATGTCGAAGCTGTAGTCCGGGTCGTTTTCCATCAACGTTTTAAGCGGCTGCACGATGTTTTGCTCGGACCAGTCATCGTGCTGCCAGCGGACAAAGGTGCCGCCGCCCCGACGGCTTACCAGTACCCCTTCGCTGACCAGCGTCGCCAGCGCCTCACGCAGTGAGTTACGAGATACACCGAGTTGGGCGGCGAGCTGGCGCTCGGCGGGCAATTTCATGCCCGCTTCCAGCTGTTGTTCTTCAATCAGCGCCCGTACGCGAGAGGCAATCTCGTCGGACAGGCGTCTGGGCATGACTATCATGGGATCATCCAGGTTAAGACATAGGCCTGCAGGGTCGTGATCACCCCGACCATACAGGTGAATATCAGGCTGTGTTTCACGGTAAAGCGGAACAGGTCCGACTCTTTACCGACCAGTCCCACCGCCGCACAGGCAATGGCGATGGATTGCGGTGAGATCATCTTGCCGGTCACGCCGCCGGTAGTATTGGCGGCCACCAGAAGGATGTCCGACACGCCAATCTGCTGGGCTGCCGTCGCCTGCAGGGCCGCAAACAGGGCGTTAGATGAGGTATCTGAACCCGTCAGGAACACCCCCAGCCAGCCGAGGAACGGCGAGAAGAACGTGAAGGCGTGGCCGGTATGCGCCAGCGCAAGCGCCAGTGTCGATGACAGGCCGGAATAGTTCGAGATAAACGCGAACGCCAGCACCATGCCGATGGAGTAGATCGGCAGCATCAGCTCCTTAATGGTAGCCGCAAAAGTCTGTACTGCAGCCGCTGGCTTCATGCGTAACCACACCACAGACAGGATAGCGGCAAACAGGATTGCGGTGCCGGTTGCTGAGAACCAGTCAAATTTATACACCGCGGCATACGGCGTGGCGGCGTGCACCACGGGCGGCATGCGGGCGACCATCTTGTCGAGGAACGGCACGGAGATGTTAATGACCATCTCATACAGTGCGCCACCCGGTGCGAACAGGGCCTTAAACGGTGGAATACTCCAGAGCGTAACCGTGGCGGTCAGGAACAGGAACGGAGACCATGCGCGAATGATTTGTCCCGCGGTATAACCGGTACGTGCCAGGGTTTGATCGACGTGTGAAGCCCCCATATCGGCGAAACGGAAGATGCGTACCGGCTGCCAGCGTTTCAGGAACAGCGTCAGGCAGACCAGCGACACCAGTGAAGAGATAATGTCCGGCAATTCGGGGCCGAGGAAATTCGAGCTGAGATACTGGGCAATGGCAAACGAGCCGCCAGCGACGACCACCGCAGGCCATGTCTCTTTCACGCCGCGCCAGCCATCCATAATCGCCATGATCCAGAACAGCACGATGATGGTCAGGAACGGCAGCTGACGGCCAACCATCTGGCCAATTTCAAAGCTGTCCAGACCGGTGACCTGCCCGGCGACCAGAATCGGGATCCCCATCGCACCAAACGCCACCGGCGCGGTGTTAACGATCAGACAAAGACCTGCGGCGTAAAGCGGATTGAACCCCAGCCCGACTAACAGCGCCGCGGTGATGGCAACCGGTGCGCCAAACCCGGCCGCCCCTTCCAGAAAAGCCCCGAAGGAGAAACCGACAATCAGCATCTGCAGACGCTGGTCCGGAGTAATGGAAAGTATCGATGAGCGGATAATGTCGAATTGCCCGGTTTTCACCGAGATTTTGTAGACAAAGACCGCCGCGATAATGATCCACGCAATCGGCCACAGGCCGTAGAAGAAACCATAGACGACGGAGGCCAGCGCGCGATCGACCGGCATTTTATAGAAGAACAGTGCCACCATCAGCGCAATGGCAACGGTGTACGTCGCGGCCAGGTATCCCTTCAGCTTGAGCTTAATCAGCGCAAAGAAGAAGAACAGGATCGGAAGCGATGCGATCAGGCTCGACAGCCAGATATTGCCAGCCGGATCGTAGTTTTGTTGCCAGAGGCTCATGCAGGTCTCCTGAGGACCAGACAGTCTGCGTAGCGGGTGAGTCTCCGCTCATCTCTGCGTCACAAACTGTGTAAAAGTGGTCCTGCCAATATTGTGTTGTAGGGTGAATGACAATAAATGGTTAACCAGTTGTTATGAGTCGGCAATGATTTTGTGAGGGGAATTAGTGGAATTGTGAACCAGGAAAGTGATTACCGGGAGATTGGTTGGGCCAATTTTAAGCGGTGAGGGGGGCGACGCGGTGTGGTTTTCGCCCTCTCGCCTGGGAGAGAGGGCAGGGGACGATCAAAACGCGGTCTTACAAAAACCCGTCATCTCTTTCAGACCCATTTCGCGACCAAGCTCGGTCATGGGATGAACCACCACCAGGCCACGGACGCTTTTCTTCAGCTTGCCCATGTCGGCCTGCTCTTTTTTAGTGATGGCGCGACGGTGCGGCATGCTCAACAGCTTTTGGGCTTCGTTGCTCAGCTTCTGGCCTTTGACTTCGCGCAGACGCTCGATTTCCGCTTCAAGCTTCTCACTCTCTTTCTCCAGCTCGGCATACTTCTCGGCGGACTCAACCAGCGAGAGACCAGCCATCTGGTGGCGGATCAGATCCAGGCGGTCGCTCAGGCGTTTAATTTCGTTCTTTTCGACTTCTTTCATGACAAATAACTCTGAAAACGGGGAATTTACAGGGAAGGATACACCAATGTGACCAGGCTTACTTCTGAAACGCTTTTTTTAAGCTGATTCGGGAAATCAGCTCAGTCAGGGAAAGGACCATTGTGGAACGGACAACCTGTTGATAACGCAGCTTTTGCATCGCGTACAGCTCAGGGTCACTGTTATCAAAATGGGGAGCAGGGGGAAGCGCGGTGACGCAGTGTAGTTCGCCGAAGGGGCCAAGGATCTCATCATCGGTAAAGGTGTACTCATTACCGTCATGATTTAACTCTTCGCGCAGCGCCATCAGCAGCTCGGCATCTTCATACTCTTGTCGGTTCAACACGCCAAGACCATAAATCAGCTTCAGACGTACCGATAAATCGCCCAGCGGTCCGTCTCCGTCCAGTAACGGTTCTACAGCATATTTTACCGCGTAGTCGTCTTTGCGAAACACCTGAAGTACCAGAATATTCACCGCCTCGGTTAGCAACTCGACGGCGGCAATCAGGAAACTTCGTACGGTTTTGCCAGCATTCAGACGCTCAAGCACACGATTTTCAAAGGCCTGGGTTTGTTCCATTATTGCCTGCATATCTGACAATCTGTTATTTGGGCGCAGGCTATCCTGCGCCGCACTCTGCATCATTTGATTGCGTTGTAAGCGTTCACCGCCTCCACAACCACGTCGCTGTTGGCATCCAGACCAGAGATCTGCGCCAGCGCACCCTGCGGGCCTTTATCGTTAATCAGCTGAGCCAGCTCCTGCGCCTGTGGATCCTGTTCGCTGCGGTAATGCATCGCGGCCGCAATCCCTTTCACCAGGTTGGCGTGCGCAAGATCATACTCCAGCGTGCCCAGCAGCGGTTTAATCAGGCGATCGCCCGCGCTCAGTTTACGCAGTGGCTGACGGCCTACGCGCTCAACGTCATCTTTCAGATACGGGTTTTCAAAACGACCGAGGATTTTCTGGATGTATGCTGCATGTTTCTCAGCATCAAAACCGTAGCGTTTGATCAGCACCGCGCCGCTCTCTTCCATTGCCCCTTTAACCACCGCACGGATGCTCTCATCGAGGATCGCGTCACGAATGGTCTGATGACCGGCCAATTTTCCGAGGTACGCGGTTATAGCATGCCCGGTGTTCAGCGTGAAGAGTTTACGTTCGACAAAGGCCATCAGGTTATCGGTTAATTCCATCCCCGGAATGGTTGGCAGCGCGCCTTTAAACTGGGTTTTATCAACGATCCACTCGCTGAAGGTTTCCACGGTCACTTCCAGCGGATCGTGGGTGGCGGATTCTGACGGCGGAACGATACGGTCAACGGCGGAATCCACAAAGCCGACGTGCGCTTCCACCCAGGCTTTATCTTCGTCCGCGACGGCGGCGAGCACATGGCCTTTCAGCTGCGTGGTGCCGCGCACCATGTTTTCACAGGCGATGATGTTCAGCGGTGTGTCGATGCCCTGCGCTTTACGTTTTGCCAGGCCTTTCGCCACCGCAGGGGCAATGCGCTCAAGCACCACCGGGCCAACGGCCGTGGTCACCAGATCGACACTGGCGATGAGGTCGATAACGTCTTCGCCAATGCTGCTTACCGCATTAACGCCAGACACCGTCTCAACCTGCTCGTTTTCGCCTACCACGTGTACCTGATAGCTATGACGGGCATTCAGGGCATCCAGGACTACCTGATTCACATCGGCGAATGTCAGCGTAATGCCTGCGTCTGCCAGCAGTTTACCGATAAAGCCACGACCGATATTACCTGCGCCAAAATGTAATGCTTTCATAGTATTAACCTTAATCAATGTTTTTACCCGAGAGGGCTGGGGTGAGGCTTGGCCCTCACCCTAACCCTCTCCCCACAGGGGAGAGGGAAGAGGTTCCGTTACTTGTTCAACAGCGCCAGCACTTCTTCCACGCTGGTGGTGTTGGCCAGACGTTCAATGACAGAGTCGTCATCCAGCGCGTTGGTCAGGCTGGTAATCACCTGGATGTGCTCGTTGTTGCGAGCGGCGATACCAATCACCAGGCGGGCGATGTCGTCTTCTTCTTCACCGAAGCGTACACCATCCGGATACTGGCAGAACACCACGCCGGTTTTCAGTACGCGGTCTTTCGCTTCAACCGTACCGTGTGGAACCGCAATGGATTCACCCAGATAGGTTGGAGTCAGCTTTTCACGCTCCAGCATCGCGTCAACGTATTCAGGCTGCACGTAGCCGCCTTTCACCAGCTGTTCACCGGCAAAGCGAATCGCCTCTTCCTTGTGGGACGCCGTGCGGCCCAGGAAGATGTTTTCTGCGCCCAGGCGGAACAGGTGGCTGTCGTTCGCGTCAAAGCTGTCTTTCAGGCTGTCGCGGACTTTGACTTCGTTATCTTCATGACGCTGTGCGGCCACCAGGCGTTCGGTCAGGTTGGTGTACAGGCCGCTGTCCAGGAAGTTGGTCAGCGAAATGTGCTGTGCCTGAGGAACCTGACGCATCGCACGTTCGGTCAGATCGCGGTGCGTAATCACCAGGTCAACATCTGCAGGCAGGCTGTTGATGGCGCTGTTGGTGACGGAGATGTTGGTCAGACCCGCATCCTGCACTTTCTTACGCAGCACGCCGGCACCCATGGCGCTGGAACCCATACCTGCGTCACAGGCCACGATGATTTTACGTACGTGGCTCAGGTCGTTAGAGACATCGCCCGCCGCCAGCGGCGTGGCGCCTTTTGATTCGGCTTTCATGTCATGCATACGACGGGTTGCCGCTTCGATATCGTCATCTTCTTTCACTTTGCTGGTTTTCAGCAGGATAGAAGAGACCACGAAGGAGACGGCCATTGCCGCACAGATGGCTGCGATGTTAGCGAAATAGGCACCTTTCGGGGTCATCGCCAGAACCGCCAGGATGGAGCCTGGAGAGGCCGGAGAAACCAGACCACCGCCCAGCACGCTCAGGGTGAACACGCCCGTCATACCGCCGAGGATAACGGCCAGGATCAGACGTGGGTTCATCAGCACGTATGGGAAGTAAATTTCGTGGATACCGCCCAGGAAGTGGATGATAGCCGCACCGCCCGCAGACTGTTTCGCACTGCCGCGACCAAAGAACATGTACGCCAGCAGAACACCCATGCCCGGGCCCGGGTTGGCTTCAATCAGGAAGAAGATGGACTTGCCGAGGTCATGAGACTGCTGAATGCCCAGCGGTGAGAAGATACCGTGGTTAATGGCGTTGTTGAGGAACAGGATTTTCGCCGGTTCAACAAAGATAGACGCCAGCGGCAGCATGTCGTGCGCAACCATGAAGTTAACGCCTGCCGCCAGAACTTTGGACAGCACTTCAACCGCAGGGCCAATGCCGAGGAACGCCAGAATCGCGAGGATCATACCGATGATGCCCGCAGAGAAGTTGTTCACCAGCATTTCGAAGCCGGATTTGATCTTACCATCAACCCAGACGTCGAATTTCTTAATTGCCCAGCCGCCCAGAGGGCCCGCAATCATTGCACCGAGGAACATCGGCATATCCGCACCGACGATAACCCCCATCGTCGTGATGGCACCCACAACGCCACCACGGTCTCCACCCACCAGACGACCCCCGGTAAACCCGATAAGCAGCGGCAGCAGGTAGGTAATCATTGGGCCAACAAGTTTCGCCAGCGTTTCGTTAGGCAACCACCCTGTCGGAATGAACAACGCAGTGATGATACCCCACGCGATAAACGCGCCGATATTTGGCATCACCATATTGCTGAGGAAACGACCAAAGCTTTGAACTTTGATCTTGAAATCGGATGACATAAAACACCCCTTCTTCTGTTTACGCTTAGGCTTGCGGCCCGAGGTTTATTGTTAATGAGGCGGCAGAGGTAGCCGGGCCCTGTTCTGATGCTGTGAAATCTGGCACTGAATCGTTCAACTGTCCAGACGACGGAAATTTGTGTGATATGAATCACGTAAATGTAGGGGGTGCAGACATGAATGAAGTGATCTTCGTCACAAAAATGGTGGATAAAAAAAATACGATGGCGATAAATAAAGCAAAAACTACCCACTTCTGTGATGTAAATCACATTTGGTTGTCGTGAGTTTGTTTCTGGATTGTGACTAATTTCACAAAAAATTTTTATGCAGAATTCTCCGGATGTGATCGGTGACAAATTCTGCCTGGCGATTCAACGCCAGGATGTCATGAAGTCACACATAAAGCTAAAAAATGACTTTTCATGTGTGGTATGGCGAAAAGCAATAAGGTACGTTACGCTCATATTGTAAGGTTAAGTCTATTATTATTCAGGATATATTTTGACACGCTTATAAACTTGCATGGAGATATTATAAAAAACGATACTCCCCGGCTCTGAAATATAAGTACACCTCGTATTTATAAAAAATTAATTAGGTTGCGTACCGTTTTATTAATTTAATGAGTTGACGTTGTTTAAGTGAGGAGAATATGTTTCTCAACTATTTTGCGCTGGGCGTATTGATTTTTGTATTTCTGGTTCTTTTTTACGGAATCATCGCCATCCATGATATTCCTTATAATATGGCCAAAAAACGGAATCATCCCCATGCGGATGCCATTCATACGGCGGGATGGATTAGCCTGTTTACGCTCCATGCGATTTGGCCGTTCCTGTGGATTTGGGCCACGTTGTACCGTGAAGATCGCGGCTGGGGGATGCAGAACCACATCTCAAAACCTGATGAGGTCCCGGGTATGGATGCTCTGACTAAACGTGTGGCCGAATTAGAACAAAAACTGGCAGCGGTATCTCCCACGGCTGACAAGAATACGCTGGAGCACTAATCATGGATCTGCTGATTATTTTGACCTATGTGGCCTTTGCCTGGGCCATTTTTAAAATATTCCGTATTCCGGTAAACCAGTGGACCCTCGCGACCGCAACATTAGGTGGGGTGTTTATTGTCGCCGGGCTTATCCTGTTGATGAACTATAACCATCCCTATACCTTTACGGCGCAAAAAGCGGTTATTTCCATTCCGATTACGCCGCAGGTTACTGGGGTAGTGAGTGAAGTTACCGATAAAAATAACCAGCTAATTAAAAAAGGCGAAGTGTTATTTAAACTTGATCCGGGCCGCTATCAGGCGCGCGTCGACAGACTGCAGGCCGACCTGGTCACCGCCACGCACAATATCGACAATCTCAAAGCGCAGCTTGCGGAAGCGGTCGCCAATACCACGCGCGTGTCCGCTGAACGTGACCGCCTGTATAAAGATTACCAGCGCTACCTGAAAGGCAGCCGGGCAAAGGTTAACCCGTTCTCTGAAAGCGATATCGACAACGCACGGCAAAACTATCTGGCGCAGGATGCGCTGGTAAAAGGCTCGGTGGCTGAACAGACGCAAATACAAAGTCAGTTAGACAGTATGGTCAACGGTGAGCAATCCCAGGTTGCTTCCCTGCGTGCTCAGCTTGCTGAAGCGAAATACAACCTGGATCAGACCGTGGTGCGTGCGCCGAGCAATGGCTATATCACGCAGGTGCTGATTCGTCCGGGGACCTATGCTGCCGCGCTGCCGCTGCGCCCGGTCATGGTCTTTATTCCTGAACAGAAACGCCAGATTGTGGCCCAGTTCCGTCAGAACTCGCTGCTGCGTCTGAAGCCGGGCGACGAAGCGGAAGTGGTCTTCAACGCGCTGCCGGGCCAGGTCTTCTCCGGCAAGCTCACCAGTATTCTGCCGGTGGTGCCGGGGGGATCATACCAGGCGCAGGGTGCGCTGCAGTCGCTGACCGTGATCCCTGGTACCGATGGCGTATTAGGCACTATCGAGCTGGAGCCGAATGCTGATGTCGATGCGCTGCCCGACGGCATTTATGCTCAGGTGGCGGTCTATTCGGATCACTTTGCTCACGTCTCGGTAATGCGTAAGGTGCTGTTGCGTATGACCAGCTGGATGCACTACCTCTATCTCGATCACTAACCCCTTCAGGGCAGGAATGCGACACGCATACCTGCCCTTTTTTCATCGCTTGATCCATACTGACTTTTTTCGGCATCAAGGATCAGGCAATGAAACTTATCGGCAGCTACACCAGTCCCTTCGTGCGAAAAATCTCGATTCTCCTGCTGGAGAAAGGGATTGAATTCGAGTTCGTCAATGAACAGCCTTATCACGCTGAAAACGGTGTGGCGCAGTACAACCCGCTGGGAAAAGTGCCGGCGCTGGTAACAGACGAAGGCCAGTACTGGTTTGATTCCCCCATTATTGCGGAGTACATCGAGCTGCTCGGCGTGGCCCCGGCGATGTTACCGGCCGATCCAAACGCGGCGCTGGCAATGAAGCAAATTGAAGCGCTGGCCGACGGTATTATGGATGCGGCGTTAACGTCCGTGCGCGAGCAGGCAAGACCCGCCGCCCAGCAGTCTGAAACGGAACTGTTACGCCAGCGTGAAAAAATCAGCCGCAGCCTGGACTGGTGCGAACAACTTATCCGGGAGGGAAAAATTCAACCCGAGAGCCTGAACCTGGCGACGATAGCCATTGCCTGCGCCATCGGTTATCTCAATTTCCGCCGCGTTTCCCCCGGCTGGTGCGTCGACCGTCCATTGCTGGTGAAGCTTGCAGAAACGCTCTTTCAGCGCGAGAGCTTTGCCCGTACCGAACCGCCAAAGGCTTGATGCGGGTTATAACACTTCGCAGCAGGAGGCGGTACAATCCCTTCTTATGTTGACTCCCTCTCCCGTCGGGAGGGGGGATGATATTTACTCGCCAGGCGCTTTCATGACAACTCATCACTCCCTGTACAGCCAGATCCCTGCAACCGACCGTCTTCTTCGCGAGCCGCGCGTGCATGCTGCCGTTGCGCGGTTCGGCCATACTGCGACGGTAGAAATATTACGTCTGCTTCAGGACGAAGCCCGCAGCCATATTCAGACAGAAAATGCATTGCCGGACTGGTGTGTGGCGTGGGGGCAGGAAGTGGAGCTGAGGCTCGAGGAGAAAGCACAAAGCGCGTTACGTCCGGTCATCAACCTGACGGGAACCGTGCTGCACACCAACCTTGGTCGCGCTCAACAGGCAGAAGAGGCCGTCGCTGCGGTCGTGCAGGCCATGCGTTCCCCCGTGACGCTTGAGTACGATCTGGACGGCGCAGGGCGCGGACATCGCGATCGGGCGCTGGCAGACCTGCTCTGCGAGCTGACCGGCGCAGAAGATGCCTGCATCGTGAATAACAACGCGGCGGCGGTACTGTTAATGCTGGCAGCGACCGCCAGCGGTAAAGAGGTGGTGGTTTCCCGTGGCGAGCTGGTCGAGATTGGCGGTGCGTTTCGCATTCCGGATGTTATGCGCCAGGCGGGCTGTACCCTGCATGAAGTGGGCACCACCAACCGCACGCATGCAAAAGATTATCGCGCGGCAGTAAATGAAAATACCGGGCTGCTGATGAAGGTCCACACCAGTAATTACCAGATAGCCGGATTCACCAAAACCGTTGAAGAGGCGGAGCTGGCGGAGCTTGGCCGTGAGCTGGGTGTGCCGGTGGTGGCCGACCTCGGTAGTGGTTCGCTGGTCGATCTGAGCCAGTACGGTCTGCCAAAAGAGCCCATGCCGCAGGAGATGATTGCGGCGGGCGTCAGTCTCGTGAGTTTCTCCGGCGACAAACTGCTTGGCGGCCCGCAGGCGGGGATTATCGTGGGTAAACGTGCGCTTATTGCGAAGCTGCAGCAGCACCCGCTCAAGCGTGCACTGCGAGCCGATAAAATGACGCTTGCCGCGCTGGAAGCGACGCTGCGCCTTTATCTCCACCCGGAAAAACTGGCTGAACGTCTGCCTACGCTGCGCCTGCTGGCCCGTGATGCCGCCTCAATTCGCGCCCAGGGTGAGCTGCTCTTGCCACACGTTGCGCCGCACTACCCCGATTTTGACGTGCGCCTTGAAGCTTGTCAGTCGCAGATCGGCAGCGGTTCACTGCCGGTGGACAGGCTGCCCAGCGCGGCGCTCACGTTTACACCCCGTGACGGGCGCGGCAGCCAGCTTGACGCTTTGTCGGCGCGCTGGCGTGCCTTGCCAGCACCGGTTATCGGGCGCATTTACGATGGCCGAATGTGGCTGGATCTACGCTGTCTTGAAGATGAAGCGCGATTTCTGGAGATGCTGTTGAAATGATTATTGCCACCGCCGGTCACGTCGACCACGGAAAAACCACCTTATTACAGGCCCTGACCGGGGTGAATGCCGATCGTCTGCCGGAAGAGAAAAAACGCGGCATGACCATCGATCTGGGCTATGCCTACTGGCCTCAGCCTGATGGCCGGGTGCTGGGTTTTATTGATGTACCGGGACACGAGAAGTTTCTTTCTAACATGCTGGCGGGCGTCGGTGGCATCGATCATGCTCTGCTGGTGGTGGCCTGTGATGACGGCGTGATGGCGCAAACGCGTGAACATCTGGCAATTTTACAGCTGACGGGCAACCCACAGCTGACCGTTGCGCTGACCAAAGCTGACCGCGTCGATGAGGCGCGACTCAACGCGGTGCGTGAAACCGTGCAGGCGACCTTGCGGGAGTATGGATTTGCCGATGCGCCATTGTTCGTCACCGTGGCGACAGAAGGGCGCGGTATTGACGAACTTCGCCACCATTTGCAGCGGCTTACTTCACGCGAGCATGCCAGCCATCATCGTTTCCGTCTGGCGATCGACCGGGCCTTTACCGTTAAAGGCGCGGGGCTGGTGGTCACCGGTACCGCGCTGAGCGGTGAAGTGAACGTGGGCGATACCTTATGGCTCACGGGTGCCAACGCCCCGATGCGTGTGCGCGGTTTGCATGCGCAGAACCAGCCCGTAGAGCATGCCCATGCCGGGCAGCGGATCGCGCTCAATATTGCGGGCGATGCGGAAAAAGAGAAGCTTAACCGTGGCGACTGGCTGCTGGCCGGTGTACCGCCAGAGCCTTCTGAGCGGGCGATCGTCGCCCTGCAGACGCATGTGCCGCTGACCCAATGGCAGCCGCTGCATATCCACCACGCGGCCAGCCATATCACCGGGCGCGTGTCACTGCTGGAAAACGACCTTGCCGAACTGGTTTTCGATTCGCCACTGTGGCTCGCGGATAATGACCGTCTGGTACTGCGTGACATTTCGGCCCGGGAGACGCTGGCCGGGGCGCGGGTAGTCACGCTCAACCCGCCGCGTCGCGGCAAGCGCAAGCCGGAGTATCTGCAATGGCTGGGAGCGCTGGCGCAGGCCGCGGATGATAAAGCCGCGTTGCTTGTTCATCTTGAGCGCGGTGCCGTCAATCTGAGCGATTTCGCATGGGCTCGTCAGCTCAGCGCGGAAGGATTACGCCTGCTGACCCAGGAGCCCGGTTTTATTCAGGCGGGTAACAATTTACTGAATGCCCCGGTCGCAGCATGCTGGCAGCGCAAGGTACTGACCACGCTCGCCACTTACCATGAACAGCATCAGGATGAACCCGGCCCGGGACGTGAACGCCTGCGACGCATGGCGTTGCCGATGGAAAACGATGCGCTGGTGCTGCTGCTGATTGAAAACATGCGCGAAAGTGGGCTGATAAAAAGCCACCATGGCTGGCTGCATCTGCCGGATCACAAAGCCGGGTTTAACGCCGGGCAAGAGGCGATATGGCAGAAAGTGGCACCGCTGTTTGGCGACGAGCCGTGGTGGGTTCGCGATCTCGCACGTGAAACGAATACCGACGAACAGGTGATGCGCCAGGTGTTGCGCCATGCGGCGCAGCAGGGATTAATCGTCGCGATCGTAAAAGATCGTTATTACCGTAACGATCGTATTGTGGCGTTTGCAAACCTGATCCGCGAGCTGGATCAGGCGCGAGGCACGACCTGCGCAGCAGATTTCCGCGATCGGCTGAACGTCGGGCGCAAGCTGGCGATCCAGATCCTGGAATATTTCAACCGCATCGGCTTTACCCGTCGTCGTGGCAACGATCATTTATTGCGGGATTCGTTATTATTTCCTGAAACTCCGTGACCCCCGTCGTAAACACCGTTACCGGCTGGCGAGAAAATCGCCAGCCGGAACTACCCTTGTTGTACACCAACAGCAAGGAGACGGTCATGACAAACAATCCTCCCTCATCGCGTATCCAGCCTGGCGAGTATGGTTTTCCCCTCAAGCTGAAGCCCCGTTATGAAAACTTTATCGGCGGCGACTGGGTTGCACCCGTCGACGGCGAATACTATTCCAATCTGACGCCCGTTACCGGCCAGCCGCTGTGTGAGATAGCCAGCTCCGGCAAGGGGGATATCGACCTGGCGCTGGACGCCGCGCACAAAGCCAAAGACAAATGGGGGCATACCTCTGTTCAGGACAGAGCGGCGATATTGTTCAAAATCGCTGACCGGATGGAACAGAATCTGGAGCTACTGGCAACGGCGGAAACCTGGGATAACGGCAAGCCAATCCGTGAAACGATGGCGGCAGACGTGCCGCTGGCCATTGACCACTTCCGCTATTTTGCCTCCTGTATTCGCGCTCAGGAGGGCGGAATTAGCGAGGTAGACAGCGACACCGTGGCGTACCACTTCCACGAACCGCTGGGCGTGGTGGGGCAGATCATTCCGTGGAACTTCCCGTTGCTGATGGCGAGCTGGAAAATGGCGCCCGCGCTGGCGGCGGGTAACTGCATTGTGCTCAAACCGGCCCGCCTGACCCCGCTGTCAGTCCTGCTGCTGATGGAAGTCATTGGCGACCTTCTCCCGCCAGGCGTGATTAACGTGGTGAACGGGGCGGGGGGTGAGATAGGGGAATATCTGGCGACCTCAAAACGGATCGCCAAAGTCGCGTTTACCGGGTCGACGGAAGTGGGTCAGCAGATCATGCAGTACGCGACCCAGAACATCATTCCAGTGACCCTGGAGCTGGGCGGTAAATCGCCGAACATTTTCTTCGCCGACGTCATGGAGGAAGAGGATGCCTTCTTCGATAAAGCCCTGGAAGGCTTTGCGCTGTTTGCTTTTAACCAGGGTGAAGTCTGTACCTGCCCAAGCCGCGCGCTGGTGCAGGAGTCTATCTATGAGCGCTTTATGGAGCGAGCCATTCGCCGCGTCGAGTCTATCCGCAGCGGTAACCCGCTTGATAACGTGACCCAGATGGGCGCGCAGGTCTCGCACGGGCAGATGGACACTATCCTCAACTACATTGATATCGGCAAGAAAGAAGGGGCGGATGTCCTGACCGGCGGTCGGCGTAAAATGCTGGGCGGCGATCTGCAGGACGGGTATTACCTGGAGCCGACGATCCTGTTCGGCAAAAACAACATGCGCGTCTTCCAGGAGGAAATTTTCGGACCGGTGCTGGCCGTCACCACCTTCAAAACGATGGAAGAGGCGCTGGAGATTGCTAACGATACGCCGTATGGCCTCGGGGCTGGCGTCTGGAGCCGCAACGGTAATCTGGCTTACAAAATGGGGCGGGGCATTCAGGCCGGGCGTGTGTGGACCAACTGCTACCACGCTTATCCGGCGCACGCGGCCTTTGGGGGCTATAAGCAATCGGGCATCGGGCGTGAAACCCACAAGATGATGCTGGAGCATTATCAGCAGACGAAATGCCTGCTGGTGAGTTATTCCGATAAACCACTGGGGCTGTTCTAACCCTCCAGCTCAGGCTGCCCCTGGGCAGCCTGAGCAATTTGCTGACGCAGGCAGTTCAGTACGCCGTCCAGAATGTACTGCACGCGCCAGGGCTGGTATTCACGTTTGCGGAATATCGCCGTCAGGTCGAGCCACCACTCTTCCTGATGGGGGAAGCAGGGAACCAGAGAACCACTCTTAAGCTCTTTTTTCAGGCTTTCTTTCGGCGCAAAAACAATACCGAGATTATTTCGTGCCAGTTCCAGTGCCGTCTGCGTATTGTCGCAAATATAATTTCCGGTCACTCTGTAATCATATACGGTCTCGCTGCCGTGGACGCGAAAACGCCAGATGTTCGCCTCATCCACCAGCATCGAGTCTATTAAAATACAGGAGTGATTCATTAAATCTTCAGGTCCGGTTAAGGGGTGGTTTTTCAAATATTCTTCTGTGGCAAATGCCGTGACGGAATATTTCGTTAACACACTGGCGACCAGACTTTCATCTTTCGGTTGAGCATAGGTAATGAGAATATCGCAATCATCGGGGAACGAGACCCCTTCGGAATATTCATTACGATCCAGGTTGTACGTTTTTAACGAGATGCGGATATCACCGATGTCCTCAATCTGATGGATCACGTGTCGCGCCAGATACATCACGATACCCGTTGGGGCGTAAATGGTCACTTTTCCGCGCTTCTCATGCTTATAATCAGCAATGAAATTAATGAGCTGGCTATTTTTATCCAGCGTGGCGTCAATGTAGGGGAGTAACGCTTCGCCAAACTGGGTTAGCGCCAGCTGACGGGTCGTGCGCTCAAATACCTTAAGACCGACACGCGTTTCAAAGTCAGAAAGGTATTTACTGACGTTAGCCTGTGCCATGCCCAGCAGGGCTGCGGCATCGCCAATACTGTGGGTGGCTGCGATGACGGAAATAATTTTTAACTCGCGTGGTTTTAGCTGGAACTTATTCATCATGCGCACCCATCTATATGTTTTTATATATAATATTATATAAACTGCAGCGTTGCATTGGCAAATTTGTAACCATTATTATTCGCCTCGCTTGTTTGGCGTCTAAATGGATTACATGTAATGACTATTAAATACAATTTACTCATCGCAGCCACGTTATTTACAACATCATCTGCAATGGCTGGTGACTTTTCACTTGGGGCGGGGGCTGTATTTAATGAGTCGCCTTATAAAGGATATAACGAAAATACCACGGCGGTACCGTTAATTAGCTATGAAGGCGACCGGTTTTATATTCGCCAGACCACCGGCGGATGGATCCTGTGGAAAGACGAAAAAAATGAATTCAGCATGACCGCATCGTGGATGCCACTGCGATTTGATCCTGAAGATAACGACGACGCTCAGATGAAACACCTCGATGAGCGTAAAGCATCAGCGTTTCTCGGCGGGGCGTACTACCGCCATGAACACTGGGGCTCGCTGAAAGTGGCGGTCTCGGGTGATGCGATGGATGAGAGCGGCGGCGTGATCGGTGAAATCTCATACTTCCGTCCGGTTCGGATGGAACGTCTGACGCTGACGCCATCGGTAGGTATTTTCTACAGCGACGAAAGCTATAACGATTACTACTACGGCGTATCCGGCAATGAGTCTCGCCGCTCAGGCCTCAATGAATACACCGCAGGTGATAGCTGGACGCCGTATGTGGGGCTCGCGGCTAAATATCAGTTAACCCAGAATCTGTTCATCAACGCCAGCGCAGTCTATACCGTGTTACCTGACGACATGAAGAACAGTCCGATGATCGACCGCGAAGACAGTTTCGCGCTGATGACCGGCATGTCCTGGCGTTTCTGATCTAAAGCCGGGTGGCGATTGCCTTACCCGGCCTCGGTTTTTATCTCCCGCGCCTGTGGGAGAGGGTTGGGGTGAGGCTGACAGGACAGATGCCTTCAGGCCTCATCCACCCAAATCCGCATTTCCCCTTCTCCCCGGTTTGCCCAGCTAAACCACGGAATAAAGGTCAACGTCCGGGGCTGGCGCTGCACCGGGGCGCGATCGTACTGCCACAGTGCCTGCGTGCCTTCCTCATCAGCGTGACGCGCGATGCCCTCCGCCTGAATCAGTATCTTGTGCGCAAAGATCCCTTTTCCTTCAAAGACCCGAAATTCGCTCTGCTCAGGCAGGGAGAGGTTATGCAGGTTCGCGCCATTGTCGGCCTCTTCCAGGCAGTAGACCAGCGGGCCACGCTGCAGCGCGACTTTACCGGCCTGCTGGCGTACCAGCGGGTTACCGTACACGCGGCGGACCGGCATGGGTAAGGTCAGCGTAAGGGTATCTCCCTCCTGCCAGCGGCGGGTGAGGTACAGATACCCCCGGGAGACATCACCCGTGACCCTTTCGCCGTTCAGTGACACGACCGGGCTTGTGCACCAGTCTGGTAAACGTAGTGCCAGCGTGTGGGTCACCGGGGCAGGTGAGGTGATCTCGATGTTGACCTCTTCCTGCCATGGATAATCACCGCTAATCCGTAGCTGTAAGGTGCCCTCATCTACCGGTATGGCGACGTCGTTCCCCACATAGAGGTTGATAAAGAGCGCGTTCTGACGAACGGTATAGAGATAGTGGCCCAGCGAAGTGAGCACGCGGGCGATATTGGGCGGGCAACAGGCGCAGCCGAACCAGCGCTGGCGAACCGGCTTAACGTGGTCGTAGACATGATTAAATGCCAGTGTTTTAGGGTGTACCTCCAGCGGGTTCACATAGAAGAAATGTTTACCGTCCAGCGCCATGCCGCCCAGTACCGTGTTGTATAAGGCACGCTCCATCACGTCGGCGTACTGGCTGTCCGCTTCCATCTCCAGCATCCGGCGGGCAAACATCATCAGGCCAATGGAGGCGCAGCTTTCGGCATATACCGTATCGTTAGGCAAATCGTAATCGCTGCTGAAGGCTTCGCCACTGCTTTGCGAGCCGATCCCGCCGGTAATATAGAGCTGTCGCTGGGCCATGTTATTCCACAGCCGCAGGCAGTCCTGGCGTTTATCCTCGTCATGACTCAGGCGAGCAAGATGCGCCATGCCCGCCATCAGATAGACAAATCGAACCGCGTGGCCGATGGCGGTGTGTTGTTCGGCAAGCGGTTGATGCGCCTGGCTATAGGCTTTGTCCTTGACCATCCACGCCGGGCCGTACGTGTTCCAGTGCGATGTCCGGCCCCGTTTCTCATATTCGATATCGTAGAAATGAGGCTGCGTGCCGCGCGTGTCGATAAAATATTTCACAAGGGCCAAGTAACGCGGTTCCTGAGTGACGTCGTAAAGCCGCATCAGCGCCAGCTCAATTTCCGGATGGCCCGGATAACCGTGAAGCTGCTCCTCGCCGGGGCCAAAGACCCGGTCGATATGGTCCGCCAGTTTGCATACCACCTCCAGCAGACGGCGTTTTCCGGTCCCCTGAAAATAGGCCACGCCGGCTTCAATCATATGTCCGGCGCAGTACAGTTCGTGGCATTCGGCAAGGTTCGTCCAGCGCTCACCGGGTGCTTTCACCGTGAAGTAGGTGTTGAGATAGCCATCGTCACACTGCGCCGCCGCAATCAGCTCAATCACCTCATCGGCGGTTTTTTCACGTTCCGGGTCGGGCTTCTGGCACAACGACCACGCGACGGCTTCCAGCCATTTCGCCACGTCGCTGTCCTGAAACACCATTCCATAGAACTCCCCCTGTTCCAGCCCAGCCGCAATGCGGAAGTTGGTGATGGCGTGGCTCGGTTCGGCTTCGGTAACGCGATCGTTTAGCGCATCCCACTGGTAGGGGATCACCACATCACGCACCAGCCGCTGATACTGGCCGAGAAACGGGTCGTTGATGTTCAGTGTGTGCAGGTCGGCTTCCATTATGGACATGTCATTCTCCTCAGGACGATACGTGACGCTGGCGCAGATCGGTGGCAATGCGCGACATCATGGGATTGTTGAGTCTGCACCAGCGGATTGAGACCGCCAGCAGCAGGTGGAAAAGGGCGGGGAGCAGTGTCTCCATCGCAGTAATTCCCTGTAACGAGGCTGGCGTCTGGTTGCCCGCGCCCGGCTGGTAGGCGACGGCGATAAACACCAGGCTGATGATCCCGGCGCTGGACGCCCAGGCGAGCTTGATGAAAAACAGATTGAAAGCGAAGTTCATGCCAGATGAACGTACCCCGTTTTTCCACTCACCATAGTCATCTGCAAATGCCATCAGCGAAAAGTGCAGGGGCAGGGTAAAACCGAGAATGACACCGTTACTCAGAATAACGATCAGCCAGAGCATCTGATGAGCCGGACCGCCTGGCAGAAACCACATTCCCGCCGCGAGCGCGGCCAGCACGAGGTTGGTGTAGTAATAGAGTTTGACGGTATCAATCCGGCGAGAAAGGGGATTCACGATCACCGCGCCGAGAATGGCGGCAAAGGTCACCATCGTGAAGAACAGCGAGGTATAAGCGGTACTGCCCTGGAGCACGTAGGTGATGAAGTACATGTAGCCGCCGCCACGAATGTTGAAGACGTTGATCAGCAGGAATGACATCACCAGCATCAGCAGGAGCTGATCGTTGTTGCGCAGGCCGGCCAGATGCTCGCTTAAGGTGAATTTGCCCATCAGCGCCAGCGGGACGCGCTCACGCACCCAGAAGAAGCAGCAGAGGAACATCACCACGGCGATGGCGCACAACACCCCAACGCCGAGCTGATAGCCTCGCGCGGCGTTGCCCTCGCCCAGCGCTGCGACCAGCCACGGCAGGCCAACAGAGACCAAAAAGCCCGCCACACCGCACAGCACAAAGCGCCATGACTGACAGGAGATGACCTCGCTGTGGCGGGTGGTCATGGTGTTGATCAGCGCGCAGTAGGGCACGTTGATGGCGGTATAGCCCACTGACAACAGCAGATAGGTACCAAACGCCCAGGCGATTTTCACCCCCATGCTGGCGTCAGGCACGGTGAAGGTCAGTACACCGATAACCCCGACAGGAAGCGCCACCCACAGCTGCCACGGGCGAAAACGCCCCCAACGGCTTTGTGTTCGGTCGGCAATCACCCCCATCACCGGATCGGAAATGGCGTCAAACACGCGCAGGGCAATAAACAGCGTGCCAACGAGCGCAGGCGTCAGACCAAAAACGTCGGTGTAGAAGAAGGTAAGAAAATTCATGATCAGGCAGGTAATGACCGTGCCACCCGCGTCACCCAGGCCGTAGCCTATTTTTTCGCGGACTGACAGGCGGTCATCCATAGCCCCTTGTACGACCTGTGATTCTGTAATCGGTGTGGAAGTCATGAGGTAACTCCTCGGTAATCGATTTTTATCGTATTTATGCAAGGTACCCCATTCATTCTGCACCGAACGCTCAGGCCAACAAGGGAAGGGAAAAGTATAAAAAGGTGACGATTCCGACCTGATGATAAATTTGTGATTTCGATCGGGAAGGCAGGAAGATATTCATTAATAATCAAAGCATAAGATGAATATTAATGGCAATCAGAGCGGAATGGTGAATATCCATGCTTGAATTATCCATAGCGCTTCCGATTAAAGTGCAAAATGGTGGGCTCTTTATTTCCCGGGGCGTGGGCCGGCATCCGGCGCGCAAATTAACCTCGTGGGAGATTATCTTCGTCGAAAAAGGGACATTAACGATCCAGGAAGAAAACACGCTCTTTGAAGTGAAAGCGGGAGAGAGCTTACTGCTCTGGCCGGCGCGTCGACACGTGGGGACAGAAGATTTCCCGGCGGACCTGCGGTTCTACTGGCTGCATTTTGAGGTCGAAGCACAATCGTCGCCTTTGCCACATGCTTTTCCGGTGGCCATTGAACAACATTGCTGCGTGCGCGATGCTCAATATGTGATTGCGCTATTCCGGCAATTCCTGAGTGAGCAGGAAAAATTACAGCGAAGCGTGGCGCTGGAAATGATTTTGCTGCTGATTTTACAGCAAGTGTCGATCTCTTCAGGTTATGAAGACAGAGCCGATGAAGCCGGCGCGGCCATGGCATGGAAGGCAAAACAGCTTATTCGCACGCAGTTTCATCTGCCGCTTTCCACATCGCAACTGGCAAAAGCCTTGCACTGCAATGCCGATTATCTGGGACGCGTATTTCGCCGGACCTTTCACTTAACCCTGACGGAGGCGATCCATCGCCAGCGCGTCAGGGCGGCAGAAAAGCTGTTGCTGAACGACTCCGCGTCCCTGACCGAAGTGGCAACCCGCTGCGGTTTTAATGATGTCGGGTATTTCCGGCAGATATTTTCAAAGCATACCGGCTTAACGCCCGCCGTCTGGAAACGGCGGTACTGTAAGGAGCATATTAATTCCGGGTGATCACTGCCCGTAGTAGGCATTTGCTCCATGCTTGCGCAGGTAATGTTTATCGAGCAGTTCCTGCTGCATCGTCGGTAGCTGTGGCGCAAGCTGGCGTGAAAACAGCCCCATAAAGGCGCACTCTTCCAGCACCACAGCGTTATGTACCGCATCGGCCGCATTTTTTCCCCAGGTGAACGGGCCGTGAGAATGCACCAGCACCGCCGGGATCTGCATCGGGTTTACGTCGCGCTCCTCAAAGGTTTTGATGATGACTTCGCCGGTCTGGTATTCGTATTCACCCGCAATTTCAGCCGGGGTCATCAACCGCGTGCAGGGGATCGCACCATAAAAATAGTCAGCGTGCGTGGTACCCCATGCCGGTAAATCCTGCCCTGCCTGCGCCCAGACAGTGGCATGACGGGAATGGGTATGCACAATGCCGCCAATTTCAGGGTAACGGCGATACAGCGCCAGGTGGGTTGGCGTGTCGGAAGAGGGTTTTTTAACCCCCTCGACCACCTGGCCCGTGGCAATGTCCACCACCACCATATCCTCTGCGGACATCACGTCATACTCCACGCCGGAGGGTTTAATCACCATCAGGCCGCGTTCACGATCCACCGCACTGACGTTGCCCCAGGTGAAAGTCACCAGCTGGTGGGCGGGCAGCGCCAGGTTTGCCGCCAGGACCTCGGCTTTGAGTTGTTCTAACATGTCATCCCTCCTTCCTGCATCCGGGCTTCAATCCAGCGGCGTGCCTGGATGATTTCCAGTACCGGCTCTTTGGCTTTTTCAGTCCACATTTCAATCAGAAATGCGCCGCGATAATTGAGCTGATTCAGCGTGTTAAATATGCCCACGAAATCGACGCACCCCTCGCCGAACGGTACGTCACGAAACTGTCCGGGGCTTTGTTCAGTCACGGGCTGGGTATCTTTCAGGTGGATGGCGGCGATGCGATCGATGCCCAGCGTCAGCTCGGCGGCCACATCGTTACCCCACGCGCTCAGGTTGCCGACGTCCGGATAAACGCTGAACCATGGTGAAGCGAGCATTTCGTCCCACTTTTTCCATTTGCTGATGGAGTTCATAAACGCGGTATCCATGATCTCCACTGCCAGCATGACCTGCGCGGCGGCGGCCTGCTCCACGGCCCATGCCAGCCCTTCGGCAAAGCGTTGCCGGGTACCTTCGTCATGTTCTTCGTAATAGACGTCATACCCGGCAAGCTGGATGGTGCGAATACCGAGATCGCGCGCCAGACGGATGGCTTTGGTCATGATGGCGCGTGCGCGCTCGCGGACGGTCTCGTCCCGGCTACCAAACGGGAAACGGCGGTGGGCAGACAGACACATCGACGGGATCGCGACCCCGGTTTCCAGCATCGCCTCAACCAGAGAGGCGCGCTGCGCGGTGTTCCATTCAAGGCGGGACAAACGCTCATCAGTTTCATCGATCGACATCTCGACAAAATCAAATCCGCAGCTTTTTGCCAGCACCAGGCGCTCTGGCCAGGTGAGCGCTTTCGGCAGCGCTTTTTCGTAGATACCTAACGGATGCTGACGCATGGTGACTCCCCCCAGATGTCGCGGATGTGTGAATGGAATGCATGGGCCACCTGCGGTGGGTTAGCCGCGCCTGTCAGTGCCCGTCCGGCAATAAACGCTTTCACATTGATCTGCTTAAACAGCGGCAGGTCGGCGGGGGTAATGCCGCCGGTGATCGAGAGCTGCAGGCCGATATCCGAGAGGGCTTTCATGCTGGCGAGATCCGCCTCGCCCCACTGCTGGCCGCTGGCCTGTGCGTCGCGCCCACGGTGATAAATGGCCTGTGTGACCCCGATACGGTACCATTCACGCGCATCATCCAGCGTCCAGTGACCAAACAGCTCCATCTGAATTTCCCCGCCGCAGCGCAGAGCCACCTCGTGACCCTTCTCGACGGTTGCCAGCGGCGCGGCGCAGATGATGGTCATCCAGTTCGCGCCTGCGCCAAACGCCTGTTCAGCCAGCGTTTCTCCGGCATCGGCCACTTTCCAGTCAGCCACGATCGTTTTTTTCGGACACTGCTGGCGCAGTGCGCGCACGGCATTAAGCCCTTCGGTGAGACACAAAATGGTGCCTGCTTCGATGATATCGACGTGATCCGCAAGCCGCTCGACGTCGCGCTGTGCGGCCTGAAGTGAGGTATGGTCGAGCGCCAGCTGCAGTAATGGTCGGCTCATAGGTCGTGCTCCTTAACATGGGCGTGATAGCCCTGTAGTGCTGAAATCAGTAGCTGGTAGCGCTGATACTTGCGCTGGTAGGCCGCATGGGCATGCTTGTCGGGTGTGATGACGCGAATGTGATGTCTGACAGCCTGCTGCGCGGTTCGGAAATCGGGATAAACGCCGGTACCCACCAGCGCGGCCAGCGCCGCGCCGGAACAGCCGGTCTCTTCGACCTGTGGCAGTTCTATTGCCAGACCGCTGACGTCCGCGAGCATTTGCATCCACACATCTGAATGGGCAGGGCCGCCGGTTACGCGCAATGCCTGCACGTGCGTGAAGCGCGCTAGCATGCGGTTAAGATGGGTCATGTGGCTGAAGACCACACCTTCATAGACCGCCTGCAACAGATGCGCGCGAGTATGCAGGGCCTGCATGCCGTAAAACCCGCAGGTCATCTCCAGCCCGGCGTTGCTGCCATAGAGGAACGGCAGGAAGAGCAGATCGCTTCCGGCTTTCGGCAGGCTGGCCACGGCCTGGTTGATCGCATCGAATGACATGTCGCCCCACTGTGTGGTCAGCCATTCGAGGTTACCGGACGAGGTGGGGCTGGCTTCGTGAACGATGTAGTGCTGCGGATGAACGTAGCGCCCATACACATAGGGATACGGCTCGTTATGGCCTATACCGTTGGCGATCCCGCTGGTGACAGCCCAGGTGCCCATCACGGCGTTGAGCGTGCTGTCGTCATGTAACCCGGCGCAGATCGCGGTGGAAACCACATCAAACAGCCCCCCCACAACGGGTGTACCCGCTGCGAGACCGGTCAGGGCGGCGGCCTGAGCGGTGATTTCCCCGCAAATTTCTGCTGAACCGACGATCGGCGGCATTGCGCCGTCAATTTCATCGATGCCGAGCCAGCGTGTGAGCTGCGGGTCGTACTGCCCGGTGTTCATGTTGTAGAGATTGGATTCAGAGATGTTGCTCTCTTCACACCCTTTAACGCCGGTGAGGCACCAGCGCAGGTAGTCGTGCGCCATCATCACACAGCCAATCTGCTGATAACGGTGCGGTTCATTCTCTTTCACCCAGCGCAGGAGGGAGGCGGGATGCCCCGTCCATAACGTCTGGCGCGTATGCGGATAAAGCTTTTCAGGAATACCGTCCTGCTGCCAGCGCTGTACAATCTCCAGCGCCCGGCGGTCAGAGGAGAGCATGGCGTTGCCGAGCGGCTGGTCATACTTGTCCAGTAAAAACAGTCCTTTACCCTGAGCTGATATCCCGACGCCTTTGATTTGTGCGCCGCCGATGCCGGCCTTTTTAAGCAGCAGGGCGACGGTGGCGTGGCACTGCTGCCAGAGTTGGTGCATATCCCGCTCAGCGTGGCCTGCGTGTGGGCTGAGTGTGGCAACCGAGCGGCGCTCAATACAGACTTCCTGGCCCTGGCGGGTGTACAGACCGGCTTTCAAATACGTTCCGCCACAATCGATACCCAGCCAGAAGGGCTCTTTTTCACTCATCGTTGACTCTCTTGTCTTACGCCCTCTCTTCAGGAGAGGGCGGGGGGATCAGGCTGCGTGCTTATGCGGGTTCACGCCGGGGTTGGGTTCCGCTCCGGCATCGCATTTCGCCGGTAGCATCAGGGCGAGCAGCGAGGCCAGCGCCAGTGAAACCGCGAGGCAGTACACCCCGGCATCTTTGCTGTAGAGGGTGATCAGCACGCCCACCGCGTAAGGGCCGCAGAACCCACCGAGGTTACCCAGGGCGTTAATCACGCCGCGAGCGCCACCGGCCATCTCTGCGCTGAACAGGCGCGCCGGAATCGTCCAGAACACACCCGCAGCGGACTGCAGGAAGAAGCCACAGCCCACCAGCGCGGCATAGGCCAGCCAGATGTTCTCTTTCAACGCCACGGAGAGGAACATGCAGAGCGCGAAGCCAATCAGCGGCAGGGAGACGAACAGCTTGCGCTTGCCGGTACGGTCAGACAGTGAGGAGAACAGGAACATGCCCGCAATGGCGCCGACATAAGGCAGGATGGCGAGCATTCCCACCTGGCCGATGCTGGTATGCGTCAGCTCTTTGAGAATGGTTGGCAGCCAGAGGGTGTAACCGTAAATCCCGGTCTGGTAGAAGAAGTTCAGGGCAATCAGCTGCCACATGGTTTTGTCGGACAGAACCGCACTCAGCGAGGCATTTTTCACCGCTTTTCCGGCAATAGCCTGCTGTTCTGCGGCCAGCGTTTGTATCAGATAATTTTTCTCGGCCTCGGAGATCCAGCGAGCTTCCTGCGGGCGGTCGTAGACGGTGAACACCCAGAGCACCAGCACCACAATGGACATCAGCCCTTCAATGATGAACAGCCAGCGCCAGTCGAGTGCGGTGATAATCCAGCCCGACAGGGGTGCGGTGATGATCCCCGCAATGGGAACAAACATGATGACAATCGCATTGGCGCGGCCGCGTTCGGCGTCCGGGAACCAGTTACTGATCATCGTGAGCACCACAGGCAGCATCCCGCCTTCTGCCACACCGAGTAAGAAGCGCAGTGCCAGCAGTTGATACTGGTTGGTCACAACGCCGGTCAGGACCGAAATCACCGCCCAGGCAACCAGCGACCAGCCAATAAACTTCTTACCGCTGCCATGCACGGCAATCTTGCCGCCGGGCACCTGCAGGAACAGATAACCGATAAAGAAGATCCCACCCGCCAGGCCTGCCATGGTGGCAGAGATACCTAACTCTTCATCCATACCGCCTGGCATCGCAAATGCGATATTCACGCGGTCCATATATGAAATAATACAGGCGATAAGAATAGGCGGAATGATTCTTAACCAGCGCTGGCGCGGAATATCCGCTTGTAGAGCATGAGTAGAAATATTCATATTTAATATCTCAGTGAATGTAACCGGAATAAGATTTTTATTGTTATTGCGTTGCTTTTTTCATTTCACTAATGCCGTCGCGCAAAATAGCGATGCGATGGCTGACGTTAGCATTAGCATTTATTTCCAGTAATTTAATACCGGAGAATTTCAATGTTGCGGCGCTCGCCGCAGTAAAAAGTGCTTTTACCTGTTCGGTGGTCATTAAACTGTCGGCACAGAACGGGGAAAATGGCGCGTGCAGATCCTGCCATTCGCCGTACGCTCCGCGAACGGAGGTCCCGGAGAACATCAGTGCGCCCAGCTTCCCGGCCTCAAGTGCGGCTTTAACATGTTCAGGCGGCAGCGCGGTATTGCGTCCTTCGATAGCCGACCGCGCCCAGTTGATGCATACGCTGATATCCGTTTCTTTCACCACCTCAAGCACCTGCGCTAAGGGCAAAAACCCCTTGCGTGGCGCGGGGCCGGTCATGGCATCGCAGTGTTCAAGCACCAGGTCGCATGACCAGTCCCATGAGGTGATTTCACGTACAGAACGGGAAAACGCAGCGGTAGCTTGTTCAACAGACGGGTTTCCCGCCTGCGGCGCGGCTTGCATCTCCAGGGCAATAATTTTGCCTGGAAAGCGAGTATTGATGGCATCAATCTTTCGCAGCAGATGGCGGTAATAGTCAACGCAGGCTTTGCGCTGTTCTTCATCGGCAGAGGCCAGGCCAAACGCGCCATTTGTGCCGCGGCGGCGCATGGTTTCCATCACCGCGGTAACCACCATTTGCCAGTCTCCCGGCGTATGGCGGAACAGCCATTCGTCACCCAACGGATGGAGATCCTCAAGACACGGTTGCTCCAGCCCGCGAATATCTGGCGTGTCGGAAAGCGCTCGCCAGAAGTCCTGCTCTTCTTGTTCCCCTTGCTGGTGAAACGAGGGTGCGCAGGGGTACGCACCAATTATAAAACCGGTGTTAGTCATTTCGCATTCCCAATAGAGTTCAGAAAATTAATCTATTTCGCTGATTGCTACTTTCACCACAATTTTACGAATTGCCGATACCTTATTTTTAATGCAGGCAGGACGGTGAACATCCTGCGGAAAAAATATGGCGTAACTGCCGGGCGTCATTTCTATAAAAGATTCATTTTCGCTGCCGTGATAAAAAATAATATCCCGCTGTTCCAGCAGCGATTCGCTTATTTCGTTATTGCCGGTATCAATGGCGACACCGATTTTCTCTTCACCCCATGCCAGAAACTGTATGTCCAGATAGCGACGGTGCACTTCGGGACGGTTCTCATCCCACGTCCGGGTGGTGAGGTCGAGCACCTGAGCAAAGATGTTACGTCCGTCAATGTCCACCACGCCAGGTGCCAGCGCCGTGAAATCCGTGGTGCGCAGAAAATCGAGCGCTTTCTCTATCGCCCGCGGCAGGCGACACGGATTTGGCTGCGAAATATGTCCTAAAATCATGGCCCACTCCTTACAGAGACTGGATTTTCGCCCACACGCTGTCGTCAATGGTGATGCCGTTGCGGCGGTTCTCTTCGAGCAGACGTGTGAATTCATGACCCGGCAGTCGAACCGCGACGTTGTCATCAGCCCGCTCGGCGTTGATGATAAAGTCCATGATGCGCTGCAGTTTGGCATCGCGGGTGGGTCCGTCGATCAAACGATCGACCTCAATGGCGATAAAGATTTGTGACACGCCATATTCGTCGCTGTTGTCCTGGGTCACTTCCGCAACGGAGGATCCGTTGGAGAGCAGGGTTGCGATCATGTCGAGTACGATGGATAAGCCCGATCCTTTCCAGTAGCCCATCGGCAGAATGCGGCGGTTTTTCTCGATCACACCAGGTTCTCTGGTGAGGTGCCCTTCATCGTCAAAGCCCCCATCCACCGGCAACGTGCGTCCGGCCAGGCGATTCACTTCCAGCATGCCGTAGGAGAACATTGACATCGACATATCGACCATTGTGATCGGCGTAGACGGAATCGCCACGATCAGAGGGTTAGTGCCGATGCAGCACGCTTTTGAGCCCCAGGCTGGCATGACGGCAATGGAGTTAGTCCAGCAGATCCCGATGTACCCCTTCTCTGCGGCCTGCCAGCCGTAGCTGCCGCCGCGCATCCAGTGGTTGGCGTTTCGCAGTGCCACCAGGCCGATACCGTGGTCGGCGGCCAGTTCGGTGGCGCGATCCATCATCTTTTTCGCCGTCAGGTTGCCAATGGAACGTCGGGCATCCCACTGTTCGATGGCACCCAGCGAGGTCACCCGTGTTGGCTGGGCATCAGGAATGATGTCGCCGGCATCAAGCTGCTGAATGAAGCGAGGGAAGCGGTTAACCCCGTGTGAATAGACGCCCGATTCCGTGGTGCGGGCAAACATCTCCGCGCAGGCGTCGGCGGTGTCCGCTTTTACGCCGCGATCGACCAGGACCCGCCTGAACGCCGCTTTTAACTCTTCAAAGGTCACTTTCATCCCTGTTCTCCTGTTTTTGTCGGGGCAAGTGCGAGTGCTTTTTTATCGCTAAATTTCACTATGCGAAATCTGATTTCAAATATAGCGATCAAATTTTGCCAGATCAACGACATTCATGATTTTCAAAATCGATTAAAATCAACTGGTTGTGTTTTTTCTGTTGAGATCGTGAACTGAACCACACTTTGCGCTACCATCAGGGCGCGATAAAAAGGAGCCATTGGATGAGCACGAAAGAGAGCGAAATGACGCAAGAAAAAGAGAGGCCAGCAGGTAGCCAGAGCTTGTTTCGCGGCCTGATGCTGATTGAGATCCTCAGCAACTACCCGAACGGGTGTCCGTTGGCCCATTTATCGGAACTGGCAGGGCTGAATAAAAGCACCGTGCACCGCTTACTGCAGGGATTACAGTCGTGCGGATACGTTACCCCGGCGCCTGCGGCGGGCAGCTACCGCCTGACCACCAAATTTATCGCCGTCGGGCAAAAGGCGCTGTCGTCGCTGAATATCATTCACGTGGCGGCCCCGCACCTTGAGACGCTGAATATCGCCACCGGTGAGACGGTGAACTTCTCAAGCCGCGAGGACGATCACGCCATTCTGATTTATAAGCTGGAGCCCACAACCGGTATGCTGCGCACGCGTGCTTACATCGGTCAGCATATGCCGCTCTATTGTTCGGCGATGGGCAAAATCTACATGGCGTTTGGTCATCAGGACTATGTGGCGAGCTACTGGCAGAGCCATCAGGAGCAGATCCAGCCGCTCACCCGCAACACGATTACTGAGCTGAGCGCGATGTATGACGAGCTGGCGGAAATCCGCGAGCACAGCATGGCGATGGATAAAGAAGAGAACGAGCTGGGCGTCTCCTGTCTTGCCGTACCGGTGTTTGATATTCATGGCCGCGTGCCGTACGCGATCTCCATTTCGCTCTCGACGTCCCGCATGAAGCAAATTGGTGAAAAAAACCTGCTGAAACCGCTGCGGGAAACGGCAGAGGCTATCTCAAAAGAGCTGGGTTTTAACGTGCGCGGAGCGTGACAGATGAACCGATTTATCCTGGCTGATACGGAAAAATGCATTGGCTGCCGTACCTGCGAAGTGGCCTGCGTGGTGTCGCATCAGGGAATGCTTTCTGCAGGCGCGTTTACGCCCCGCATTCGGGTGGTCAAAGGCGGCGCATTCACTACGGCTGTGGGCTGCCATCAGTGTGAAGATGCCCCTTGTGCCACTGTTTGTCCGACACAGGCGATTCGCCACACCGCGGGTGCCTGGCGGGTGGAGCCGGCGCGCTGTATTGGCTGTAAAAGTTGTGTGGTAGCGTGCCCGTTTGGGGCAATGCAGGTTCAGCGGGTGGGGAACCGCGTTCAGGCGGTGAAATGTGATTTGTGCGCAGATCGCGAGGCTGGACCCGCCTGTGTGGAGGCGTGCCCAACCCACGCGCTGCGCTGTGTTGACCCCGCCAGATTACGCACCGAACGGCTGCATAATCTGGCGTAACGCGTTACTAGCTATCTTCGCGCCAGGCGTACTCGATCTCTTCGGCGAGAATTTTCACGCCCGCTTCGATTTTCTCCGGATCGGGCACGTAGTTCATGCGCATGCACTGATGCGTATGCGGCCACGGCTTATCCAGACCCGGGAAGAAGTAATCACCCGGCACCATCAACACGCCGCGCTTTTTCAGGCGCTGGTAGAGAAGCTCGGTGGTGATCGGCAGATCCTTAAACCACAGCCACAGGAAAATTGCCCCTTCAGGTTTGTGGATCAGGCAGCGTTCTTCCGGTAAGTAGCGGCGAAGAATGGCGATCGTTTCCTGTACCCGCTGGTAATAGAACGGCTTGATAACCTCGTTCGACAGGCGCAGCAGGTCATTACGTTTGATCATTTCACACATCATCGCTGGGCCGATTCCCCCCGGGGAAAGGCTGATAATGCCGTTCATGTTGGTAATGGCGGTGATGATTTTTTCATTGGCGATGATGATCCCGCAACGGCTGCCCGGCAGACCCAGCTTGGAAAGGCTCATACACAGGACGATGTTAGGGTTCCACAGCGGACGTGCTTCGCTGAAGATGATCCCCGGGAACGGCACGCCATAAGCGTTATCAATCACCAGCGGGATGTCGTGCTGATTCGCCAGCGCATCCAGCTTCATCAGTTCGTCGTCGGTGATGACGTTGCCCGTTGGGTTGGTTGGACGTGATACGCAGATCATGCCCGTCTCTTCACCAATATGCAGATGTTCAAAGTCGACGTGATATTTGAACTGGCCTTCTGGCAGCAGCTCAATATTCGGGCGCGCCGAGACGAACAGATCCTCTTCGAGGCCGGAATCGGCATAGCCGATGTACTCTGGCGCCAGCGGGAACAGCACTTTTTTGGTAGTGCCGTCGGCACGACGGCCTGCGAACAGATTAAACAAGTAGAAAAATGCGCTCTGACTGCCGTTTGTCAGTGCAATATTCTGTGGTTCGATATCCCAACCCAGCTCTTTGCGCAGCATTTCAGCAAGCAGTGTCAGCAGTTCGGTTTTACCCTGCGGGCCATCGTAGTTGCAAAGCGCATCGGTTGCTTTCCCGCTTTCCAGCATCTGAGCCAGCAGCGTCTGAAAATAGGTGTTCATCTCCGGGATTTGAGCCGGGTTTCCGCCGCCGAGCATGATGGCGCCTGGTGTGCGCAGCCCGTCGTTGAGGTCCTCCATCAGGCGAGTAATGCCTGAATGGCGGGTGAATTTGTCGCCGAAAAGTGAAAACGTCATAGCAGGTGATCTGTCGAGCTTATTTTGAAAGTGGGTAACCATAACGCTAGCACCGTGCTGGTGCAAATCGAGAGATGCGGTCGGGATTGTTGTTTTATGTGGCGGGAAGGTATTTAGGTAGTGGATTGTTCTGGTAAAATATCCCTCTCCCGGAGGGGGAGAGGGAACCGGTTGGCGTCGTTATTGATTACCCGCCCACACCACCATGACCTTATCGCCATTGTGCTCGCGAACGAAGCCGTAGCCTTCTTTCAGCGACAGCGTGGTTTGTTTGCCTTCACCTATTGCGGGATGACGGGCGCGGAACTGGCCCAGAACCTGCCAGTGGGCGACGGTTAAGGCCTGCTTGCCCGTCACGTCCTGCCAGTTCATATCCGAGCGGGTGCCCTGTAATGGATCGGACCCTGTCGGTCCGAATGGCCGCTCGGATTCATCGCCGTAGTAAATTTGTACGCTGCCCGGGGCGAGCAGGAGCAGCTCTGCGGCACGCTGGCCGCCTTCACGGAAAAGGCGTGTGTCATGCGACGAGAGATAGCTCAGGACATTGAAGCTTTGCAGTTTTTCCGCCATCTGCTGCCAGGTCAGGTCGATGTCCGCCAGACAATCTACCGCTTTTGCTGCCTGCTCCTGATAATCAAAGTTGATCATCGCGTCAAACCCGTGGCGGTAATAATCGCTTTGCATCACGCCGTGGCCCCATGACTCGCCGGTCATCCAGAACGGGGTATTGTCGAGTTTTTTGTCGGGATTCGCGCCTTTCCAGGCTGCCAGCGCCTGGCTTGCCTGATCTTTCAACTGCTGCCAGGCCTCGAGTTCCACGTGTTTTGCTGTATCCACACGGAAACCGTCAATGCCATAGTCACGTACCCACTGGCTGAGCCAGTGGGTCAGGTAATCACGCGGGGTGTAGCCCGAAATGGTCTTCGCGTGGGTATCAGGTTTATGTTGGTAGAAGTTGGGTAAACCGGAAGGGGTCGTCGACTCCGTTTTCAGGTCCGGCAGGAACGCCAGCGACAGGGTTAAATCGTCGAAGCCGGGATTGTCATAATCGCCAATGTCGGTGCGGATCCACTTTTTACCCCACCATTTTTCCCAGGCGGCTTTGTCGCTGAAGTTGATGTAATCGTTGAAGCTATGCCAGCTTTGGCCTGCTCCCGGCTTCCAGTCCGTCCAGTGCTCGCCCAGCGTTTTTTTCAGTTCATCACCCTGCAGATAAAGGGCCCCAAACTGGAACGCCTGCATGTCTGCGAGCGTCGCGTAACCCGTGTGGTTCATGACGATATCAAACAGGATGCGGATACCGCGTTTATGCGCTTCATCGACAAGGTGGCGTAAATCATCTTCGGTGCCCATGTTGGCATCAAGCGTGGTCCAGTCCTGGGTGTAGTAGCCATGATAGGCGTAGTGGGGGAAGTCACCTTTGGTGCCACCGCCAACCCAGCCGTGGATCTGCTCCAGCGGGGAGCTTATCCAGAGCGCATTCACGCCCAGCTGCTGTAAATAATCGAGCCGGGTTGTAAGCCCCTTGAGATCGCCACCGTGGAAGGTGCCGATCTCCTGCATGCCATCTTTGTGGCGTCCATAGCTGTTATCGTTAGAGGGATCGCCGTTGACAAAGCGGTCAGTCAGCACGAAATAGACGGTGGCGTTTTGCCAGCTAAACGGCGCAGGTTTGTCGGTTTCGGCGCGTTCAAGCAGCAGCAGGCCGTTGCTGTTGGCGGCGGGTTGCAGGGTGATTTTTCCATTCTGCACTGTTGCAGTCTGTTTGCTGTAGAAATCACGGACCACCGATCCTTCCGGGAAATCGTTGCCAACTTCAAGCGTCAGGGGCTTACCGTCCCACTTCGGACACTGGCGGGTAACGTTTGCAACCGACGGTTCCGCTGCGCTTTGAATAGTCAGCATCATTGTGGGCGTACCGGAGCGGGTATCGACACGCATCTGATACTCGCCGTCGCGGAACAGTCGCCACTGCGGCGGCGTGCCGTCACATTTTTTAAGCGACAGCATCTCATTGAGTTTTATCGCATCCGTTGGCTGCCAGCACGTGTTGTCAAAACTCAGCGTAAGAGGGCGAGTACCCTTCGCAAGCTTTGCCTGGCTGGTGAATATCCCGGTGCCTTCGGCGCTAAAGGCGTTGAAACCCGGTGATGACCAGTCAGCATGAGCCAGTGCGGGTAACATCAGAAAAGCTAATGCGGTGCGTTTCATTCCATTTTCCTGTCGCGGCATTTTTGACCAGTGTGCCATCAGGTGTTGGGTAAAAACTCATCCCGCGGGGCTTTCTGCAAGGATGACGCGCGAGGATGAGTGATCCCGCGCAAAATTAGGAAGTTATCTGCGAGTTCGCGCACAATTTTTCAGAATTGATGCTTATGTGAGCAGGTTTCAGGTGACATAGTTTCGGAATTGGACTATTTCTATACGTGCTCTTGCAGTCTATTTTTGTTATGATTTGAGATTCCGCTCTCAAATTTGTGAAAAAAATAAGGTGTTGGAATGTTTATATCCGACCAGGAGACCTAATGATATCGACTCCCATTCGACGATATGGGGCCGCGATACTCATGTTACTCACCATGGCATTTTCGGGTGAGGTGCTTGCGAAGACGCACACGGATACAACGAGTAAGAAAGCCCACGTAATAAAGACGACAAGTAGTAAGGTTAGCAGTAAACAAGAGTATTCTCGCAATAGTGCAAAGAGTAGTTCACTTCCTGATTTGCGAAAATACCCTTCCGGAACACCAAGGAAAAAAGCGTTTCTCCGGACGGTAATGCCTTACATCACAAGTCAAAACGCCGCGATTACTGCGGATCGTAACTGGTTGATTGCCAAACAGTACGACAGCCGTTGGTCGCCATCAGAACGCGCGCGTCTGAAAGATATCACCAAACGCTACAAGGTGAGCTGGAACGGTAACACGCGCCGTGTGCCGTGGAACTCTCTCTTAGAGCGTGTCGACATTATCCCGGGGAGCATGGTTGCGACCATGGCTGCAGCCGAAAGTGGCTGGGGCACCTCGAAACTGGCGCGTAACAACAACAACCTGTTTGGTATGAAATGTATCAAGGGTCGTTGTAACAATGCTCCAGGTAAGGTGAAAGGTTATTCTCAGTTTGAATCGGTGAAAGATTCCGTGAATGCCTACGTGGTGAATCTGAACACGCATCCGGCCTACTCATCGTTCCGTAAATCGCGCGCTCAGCTGCGTAAAGCGGATCAGGAAGTGACGGCCAGCACGATGATCCACAAGCTGAAAGGTTATTCGACCAAGGGACAGAGCTATAACAACTATCTGTTCGCGATGTACCAGGATAACCAGCGCTTAATCGCCGCACATATGTAATTCAAAAAAAACGCCTTCCATCGGAAGGCGTTTTCTTTTCTCTTTTTTCTACATCATCACTTCGCTGTGACGCTCCCGGTACTCTTTTGGCGTACTTTCATACTCCTTTCGGAACACCGAATAAAAATATTGCAGCGACGGGTAACCGCACATCTGTGAGATTTCGTTGATCGACAATGAGGTGGAGATCAGCAGGCTGCGTGCTTTCTCCAGTTTCTCGGCGTGGATGACCGCATGAATGGTTTCGCCCACTTCCTCTTTAAACCGCTTCTCCAGATTCGAACGGGAAATGCCCACCGAGTCCAGCACCTGATCGACCTTAATCCCTTTGCAGGCGTTGTTGCGAATGTAGTGCATGGCCTGAATAACTGCCGGGTCGCTTAAGGAGCGGTAATCCGTTGAACGGCGTTCGACTACACGGACAGGGGGAACCAGTAAGCGCTGAAGCGGCAACGCTTCTTTATCCAGCAGACGATGCAGTAACTTCGCCGCCTGATAGCCCATCTGACGCGTACCCTGTGCCACGGACGAGAGCGCCACGCGAGAGAGGTAACGCGTCAGCTCCTCGTTATCGATGCCAATGACGCACAGTTTTTCCGGCACCGGAATGTGTAAATGTTCGCAGACCTGCAAGACGTGGCGGGCACGAGCATCCGTGACGGCAATGATGCCGGTTTGCGGCGGCAGGGTTTGCAGCCAGTCCGCCAGTCGGTTTTGCGCGTGCTGCCAGTTCTCCGGCGCGGTCTCCAGCCCCTGATAAACCACGCCGCGGTACTTCTCCTGCGCGACAAGCTGGCAGAAAGCATGTTCGCGCTCAACTGCCCAGCGCTTGCCGCTGGTTGACGGTAAACCATAAAACGCGAAGCGATGGACGCCTTTCTCTTTCAAATGCAGGAAGGCGGTCTCAACCAGGGCATGGTTATCGGTGGCGATATAGTGGACCGGCGGATAGTGCTCGGGCGCATGGTAAGAGCCGCCGACGCCGACAATCGGAACGTCGACGTCAGTCAGCAATTGCTCAATGACGGGGTCGTCGTAGTCAGCGATGACCCCATCGCCCAGCCACTCTTTGATGTTTTCGAGACGGGTTCGGAAATCTTCTTCGATAAAAATATCCCACTCGGATTGCGACGCCTGCAAATATTCACCAACGCCCTCCACCACCTGACGGTCGTAGGCTTTGTTGGCATTGAATAACAACGTGATGCGGTGACGCTTTTCAAACATGGCTAACTTCCCAAATAAGTCACAATATTGTTATCAGGCTCGTCGCTTGGTTGCAGAGTCCATCCAGACTGCCAGCAAAAGAATGGCCCCCTTGACGATATACTGCCAAAACGTCGGGACGTCCATCATACTCATCCCGTTATCCAACGAAGCCATGATAAATGCCCCCATCACCGCGCCTGCCACGCTGCCGACACCGCCTGCGAGGCTGGTGCCGCCAATGACGCAGGCGGCGATAGCATCCAGCTCGGCGATGTTCCCGGCCGAGGGAGAACCCGCCCCCAGACGCGAGCTGAGGATCAACCCGGCGATAGCAACCATCAGGCCGTTAATGGCGAAGACGGCGAGTTTGGTGCGCTCGACGTTGATCCCTGAAAGGCGAGCAGCCTCAAGGTTGCCGCCGATGGCATAAATACGGCGACCAAACGCGGTACGCGTGGCCATAAACATCCCGGCCAGCAGCAACAGTGCCAGCAGCAATACCGGCGTCGGGACACCGCGATAGTCGTTCAGAAGCCAGATTGCGCCCAGTACAATGACCGCAGTGAGTGCCTGACGACCGATTGTGGACGTTGACGCTGGCGATGCCAGACCCAACGCCTGACGGCGCATTCGTCCACGCCACTGCCAGGCCACAAACGCCAGCAACCCAATCACACCGAACGTAAAGCCGACGCTATCGGCGAGGTAGCTCTGACCAATTTGTGACATGGCTGCGCTGGTAGGGGAGACGGTGGTGCCGTTGGTGATGCCAATTAAGATCCCGCGGAAGGCCAGCATCCCCGCCAGCGTGACAATGAACGACGGGACTTTACGGTAGGCAACCCACCAGCCGTTCCAGGCACCCAGCAGCAGACCCAGCACCAGCGTAACCGCAATGGTCAGCGGCAGTGGCCAGCCAAGCCAGACGTCAAAAATGGCCGCCACGCCACCGAGCAGACCCATCATCGACCCTACCGACAGGTCGATTTCCGCCGAGATAATCACGAATACCATGCCCACCGCGAGGATGCCGGTAATGGCAGTCTGACGCAGCAGGTTAGAGACGTTACGCGCGCTTAAGTACGAGCCATCGGTCATCCAGGTAAAGAACAACATGATGGCAATAATCGCCGCGATCATCACGAAAACCTGCAGGTTCAACGCTTTTAGACCGGCAAACGCGCCGGGCGTCGGAACAGCGACTTTAATATCAGACGGATTGCTTTTCGACATGACGTTCGCTCCTTAAAGCGGCTTCCATCACCTGCTCCTGCGTCAGGTTCTGGTTAATCAGATTGGCTTTCAGTTTTCCCTCGTGCATGACCAGCACGCGATCGCTCAGGCCGAGCACTTCGGGTAACTCAGACGAGATGACAATGACGGCAATCCCTTGCTGTACAAGCTGATTAATCAGTTTGTAGATTTCGTACTTGGCGCCGATATCGATCCCACGCGTCGGCTCGTCCAGGATCAATATGCGTGGGTTGAGGAGCAGGCAGCGCGCCAGGATTGCCTTCTGCTGGTTGCCCCCGCTCAGACGTCCAATGGCCAGTTCCGGGGAGGATGTTTTGACCTTGAGTCTGGCGAGCGACTGGAGAATGCACTGCTGCTCAGCAGCATCATCGAGGCTGCTCAGCGCACCGGAGAACCTATCGAGCGCGGCAAGCGTGATGTTTTTACCCACCGCCATGACCGGGACGATGCCATCTTTCTTGCGATCCTCCGGTACCATGGCAATACCGTGGGCAATCGCCTGCTGGCAGTTTTCGATTTTTACCGGCTGTCCGTCGATAAAAATACGGCCTTCCCAGCGGCCCGGCCACACGCCAAACAGGCACTGGACGGCTTCAGTGCGCCCGGCCCCGACTAACCCCGCAATACCGAGGATTTCGCCGCTGTGAAGGGAAAACGAGACGTCATTAACGCGCTTGATGTGGCGGTTAACGGGATGCCACGCGGTGAGGTTTTCCACGCGTAACACTTCGTCACCCGTGGTGTGCGGTTCGTTTGGATAGAGCGCCGTGAGCTCGCGCCCCACCATCATGGTGATGATGTCATCTTCACTCATGCCGGCAGCTTCACGTGTGCCGATGTGCTGACCGTCGCGGATCACACAGATGGTGTCCGAAATGGCTTTTACCTCATTGAGCTTGTGCGAAATGTAGATGCACGCAATGCCGTGGTTTTGCAGATCGCGAATGATATTGAGCAGGACGGCCGTTTCCTGCTCGGTGAGGGAGGCCGTTGGCTCATCGAGGATCAGCAGCCTTACCTGTTTGTTCAGCGCCTTGGCGATTTCAACCAGCTGTTGTTGCCCGAGGCCAAGATCACCGACGCGCGTATCCGGGGAGATCGCGAGACTTACCTGGGCCAGCAGTTTTTCACAGCGTAGCGTCATGGTGTCGTAATCCAGTACGCCATGACGTGAAATTTCGGCCCCCAGAAAAATGTTCTCCAGCACGGTGAGGTGCTTCACCAGCGCCAGCTCCTGGTGGATGATGGCGATGCCTTTGCGTTCGGTATCGCGAATGTGTGTCGCCTGAATCACTTCACCGGCAAAGACAATTTCGCCTTCGTAACTGCCGTGCGGGTAGATCCCACACAACACTTTCATCAACGTCGATTTGCCCGATCCGTTTTCGCCACACAGCGAGACCACTTCGCCGGGATTGAGCCGCAGACTGACGTTGTCGACCGCTTTCACCGCGCCAAAGCGCTTGGTGATGCTTTTCATTTCAAGTAAATAAGGCATAACTGCTCCACATGACCCGAG
Organism: Enterobacter cloacae complex sp. FDA-CDC-AR_0132; assembly: GCF_003010695.1. NCBI lineage: Bacteria > Pseudomonadati > Pseudomonadota > Gammaproteobacteria > Enterobacterales > Enterobacteriaceae > Enterobacter > Enterobacter cloacae complex sp. FDA-CDC-AR_0132. The sequence goes on from NZ_CP027618.1 coordinate 1,834,442, forward strand.
GGAAGAACAGTACAACTCGATGCGCCCCCGCAGAGCAGGGGCGCGCTGGATTACAGTTCACTCTTCTTGTGGAAACCGTCTTTAATGACGGTGGCGTCAATGTTGTCTTTATTGACTTCAATGGGGGTGAGCAGACGAGCCGGAACATCTTTAAGCCCGTTATTCAGCGTCGCGTCTGCCTTAGGTTGCTTACCATTTCCCAGCTCCACGGCAATTTCCGCCGCCGTATTCGCAAGCTGGGTAATCGGTTTGTAGACGGTCATGGTTTGTGTGCCTGCCATGATGCGTTTGACGCCCGCGAGGTCGGCATCCTGACCCGAAATAGCCACTTTTCCTGCCAGCCCCTGGGCGCTGAGTGCCTGGATTGCGCCCCCTGCGGTGGCATCGTTGGATGCGACGACAGCATCGATTTTGTTGTTGTTGGCGGTTAAGGCGTTTTCCATGATTTTCAGCGCGTTTTCTGGCAGCCAGCCATCCGCCCACTGATCGCCGACCACTTTAATCTTACCGCTGTCGATATACGGCTTCAGGACTTTCATTTGCCCTTCGCGGAACAGCTTGGCGTTGTTATCAACCGGCGAGCCGCCCATCAGGAAATAATTGCCCTGAGGTACTTTGTCGATCAGGCTTTTAGCCTGTAATTCACCCACTTTTTCATTGTCGAACGAAATATAATAATCGATATCCGCATTATTAATCATGCGGTCATAGGCTAAGACTTTTATGCCTTCTTGTTTGGCTTCTTTAACGACATTACTTAATACCTGGCCGTTATAAGGGATAATGACCAGCACATCGACGCCGCGGTTGATCATATTCTCAATTTGCGACATTTGCGTTTCTTCGTTGCCGTTCGCGGATTGCACAAACACATTCGCGCCAAGTGATTCCGCTTTTTTCACAAAAATATCGCGATCTTTCTGCCAGCGTTCAAGGCGGAGATCGTCAATCGCCATGCCAATTTTGACTTCCTTGGCATGTCCGGCAAAGCTTGCAAGGAGGAGCGTAGTGCAGAGAGTAAGGGACAGGTTCTTTATCTTCATAATTATAGGGCCTTTTTGTAGGGGTATGTGTTGCTGAGATAAAAGAAACATTCACTGCTGGGACGCAGCAAATTTTTAACGGGGAAAGGCGGGCTGGCAATTACAGATTTTTATCTTCGCATTATGATATTTGGTTTATTTCTGAATTTATGACCGCGATCGAATTTTAAAATACGTAACGTCTTAATTACATTTGATTATGGAAGAGGGACCGAAAAATAGTTTGCCTGCACATTATTTTGCGAGCCAGCGCACAGTTGTGCATTCTCTCAATAGCAGTGTGAAATAACGTAATTGAGCAAGCCAAAATGTCTATTCACTATTACTCCTGTATCAACGACTCGCCGCATACCCTGATTATGGAGCTCAATATGCAAGCTTATTTCGACCAACTCGATCGTGTTCGTTACGAAGGCCCGAAAACAACCAATCCTTTAGCATTTCGTCACTACAACCCGGATGAGCTGGTGCTGGGTAAGCGCATGGAAGATCATTTGCGCTTTGCCGCCTGTTACTGGCATACCTTCTGCTGGAACGGAGCCGATATGTTCGGCGTGGGTTCCTTTGACCGTCCATGGCAGCAGCCGGGTGAGGCCATCGAGCTGGCGAAGCGTAAAGCCGATGTCGCCTTTGAATTCTTCCACAAGCTGAACGTGCCGTACTACTGCTTCCATGACGTGGATGTGTCGCCGGAAGGCGCCTCACTGAAAGAGTATCTGAACAATTTCGCGCAGATGGTGGATGTGCTGGCGGCTAAACAGCAGCAAAGCGGCGTGAAGCTGCTGTGGGGCACGGCCAACTGCTTTACCAACCCACGCTATGGCGCGGGTGCGGCAACCAATCCGGATCCGGAAGTGTTTAGCTGGGCGGCAACGCAGGTGGTTACCGCAATGAACGCCACGCATCAGCTGGGCGGCGAAAACTATGTGCTGTGGGGCGGTCGTGAAGGCTATGAAACCCTGCTCAACACCGACCTGCGTCAGGAGCGCGAGCAGATTGGCCGCTTTATGCAGATGGTGGTCGACCATAAACACAAAATCGGTTTCCACGGTACGCTGCTGATCGAACCGAAGCCTCAGGAACCTACGAAGCACCAGTACGACTACGACGTTGCTACCGTGTACGGCTTCCTGAAACAGTTCGGCCTGGAAAAAGAGATCAAAGTTAACATTGAAGCCAACCATGCCACGCTGGCCGGCCACTCTTTCCATCACGAGATCGCGTCTGCTATCGCGCTGGGTATCTTCGGTTCTGTTGATGCTAACCGCGGCGATGCGCAACTGGGTTGGGATACCGACCAGTTCCCGAACAGCGTGGAAGAGAATGCGCTGGTGATGTATGAAATTATCAAAGCGGGTGGTTTCACCACCGGCGGGCTGAACTTCGATGCCAAAGTGCGCCGTCAGAGCACCGACAAATACGACCTGTTCTATGGCCATATTGGCGCAATGGATACCATGGCGCTGGCGCTCAAAGTCGCCGCCCGTATGATTGAAGACGGTGAACTGGATAAACGTGTCGCGAAGCGTTATAGCGGCTGGAACAGTGAGCTGGGTCAGCAAATTTTGAAAGGCCAGTTATCGCTTGCGGACGTCGCGAAGTACGCTGAACAACATCAACTGGCACCGCAGCATCAGAGCGGGCATCAGGAGCTGCTGGAAAACCTGGTTAATCACTACCTGTTCGATAAATAACAGCGAGTAGATAATAACGTAAGCCCGGTAAGCGTCGCGCCACCGGGCATTTCTGTTAAAGGAGTCACCGAATGTATATCGGGATTGATCTTGGCACATCGGGTGTGAAAGCCATCCTGTTAAGCGAGCAGGGCGACGTGTTAGCAACGCAGACAGAAAAGCTGCAGGTCTCACGTCCGCATCCGCTATGGTCGGAGCAGGATCCGGAGCAGTGGTGGCTGGCAACGGATCGTGCAATCAAAGCGCTAGGTGAACAGCACAGTCTGCGTGACGTCAAAGCCCTCGGCATTGCCGGGCAAATGCACGGCGCGACGTTACTGGACAGTCAGCATCACGTCCTGCGACCGGCCATTCTCTGGAACGATGGTCGCTGTGCGGAAGAGTGCGCACTCCTTGAAGAGCGAGTACCCACCTCCCGCAGTATTACCGGCAACCTGATGATGCCCGGTTTTACCGCACCAAAGTTACTGTGGGTACACCGCCACGAGCCGGAAATTTTCCGTCAGGTGGCGAAAGTTTTACTGCCAAAAGATTATCTGCGTTTTCGCATGACGGGTGATTTCGCCAGCGACATGTCCGATGCTGCCGGCACGATGTGGCTCGACGTGGCCAAACGTGACTGGAGCGAGGCCATGCTCGATGCCTGCCATCTGACTCGCGAACATATGCCAGCGCTCTATGAGGGCAGTGAGATAACGGGTACCTTACAGCCTGCCGTCGCAGAACGCTGGAATATGCCCGCTGTCCCGGTGGTGGCCGGTGGCGGTGACAACGCGGCGGGTGCCGTGGGGGTCGGGATGGTGGAAGCCGGGCAGGCGATGCTTTCGCTGGGAACGTCTGGCGTCTATTTTGCGGTCAGCGATGGTTATCGCAGTAATCCTGAAAGTGCCGTTCACAGTTTCTGCCATGCGCTGCCGGGAAAATGGCATCTGATGTCGGTTATGTTGAGCGCCGCCTCTTGCCTTGACTGGGCCGCGAAACTGACCGGGATGGCTGATGTTCCGGCACTGATTGCTGCTGCACAGCAGGCGGATGAAAGTGCGGGTACCGTCTGGTTTTTACCCTATCTTTCCGGCGAGCGCACGCCGCATAACAACCCGGAAGCGAAAGGGGTATTCTTTGGGTTAACCCATCAGCATGGCCCGGCGGAACTGGCTCGTGCCGTTCTGGAAGGCGTGGGATATGCCCTGGCGGACGGAATGGACGTGGTACATGACTGCGGTGTGACGCCGGCGAGTATCACCCTGATTGGCGGCGGTGCGCGCAGCAGCTACTGGCGCCAGATGCTGTCTGATATCAGCGGACTGCAGCTCGATTTTCGTACCGGTGGTGATGTGGGGCCTGCGCTCGGTGCAGCGCGACTGGCACAGATTGCCATGAACCCGGAAACGCCGCTTTCTCAGCTGTTACCGCAGCTTCAACTGGAACAGGCGCATCTGCCTGACGCGGCACGTCATGCGCGTTATGCGCAAAGACGCGAGGTCTTTCGCAAAATCTACCAACAGCTGCTGCCGCTGATGTCGTAAATACGGTTGTCTGTCAGAGGCACGAGGTTGTCCTTTTTTGGTCTGTGCGGGCCTTCATTTCCTTGCCAGGATGGTGTCATACCCACTGGCGAGGAGATTCAACATGTCACGTACTGCATTAATCAACATCGATACTCAGCAGTCATTTCATCACCGCGATTACTGGCAGGAGAACGAGATTCCTGCCTTTCAGCAGGCGATGCTGGGGCTGATTGAGGGCTGCCAGGCGCGCGGCATTCCTGTCGTTGATATTTTCCATATAGATGAAGACGGTCCGTTCACACTGCAAAGCGGCTATGTCAAACCGATGGCCTTTTTACGTCATCAGCCGGACGTGGTCTTCCAGAAACACGTCCATAATGCGTTCACGGATACCGGGCTTGACCGCTGGCTGCGTGAGCGAGACATTAATCAGCTCATCGTGTGCGGCATTCGCACGGAGCAATGCTGTGAAACCACTGCGCGGGTGGCATCCGATCTGGGCTATGCTGTGACCTTTGTTAGCGAGGCAACGCTCACGTTTCCAATGACGCACAAGGGGATAACCCTGAGCGCAGAGGAACTGCGTCATCGTACCGAGACGGTACTGGCCGGGCGGTTTGCCGACATTAAAACGGTTGCGGAGACGCTGGAGTCACTGTAATGAGCATCGACGTCTGGTTTGTGATGTTGCCCGGGGTGCTGTCATTAGACATGACGGGCCCGGCAGAGACCTTTGTGCTGGCAGGAGACGCGTTTCGCCTGCATTACATCGGTCCGCAGGCAGAGGTTCCGACGTCGATTGGTCTGATGATGGGCGGTATTCAGCCGCTGCCGGAAAGCCTGCCTGATGGCAGTTTGCTGGTGCTGCCGGGGGTAAGCGACTCCCGCTTTCAGTTTTCAACGCCGCAGGCGCAGCTGATTCAGCACTGGTTAATGCGCCTGCAGCCGCACATTCATCGTCAGGATATCACCGTCATGTGTGTCTGTTCAGGGGCGTTGCTGGCGGCAAAATCGGGCTTGCTGAACCACCGGCAGTGCACAACGCATCATGACGTTATAAGCCGTTTGCGTACGGCGGCTCCGACGGCAATCATCAAAGAAAACCGGATCTTCGTGCAGGATGAGAATATCTGGACCAGCGCCGGCATCACCTCGGGCATCGACCTGGCGCTGCATATGATTAACCGTCTGTGTGGCGCAGAAAAAGCGCTGGCCGTGGCGCGCGAAATGGTGGTCTGGTTTCGTCGCTCCGGGGACGATCCCCAGCTGTCGCCATGGTTACGCTACCGCAATCATCTTCACCCGGCCATTCATCGTGCGCAGGATGCGCTTACCACCGAGCCGCACAAAGCCTGGGCTTTACCCGAGATTGCCGCTCTGGCGCATGTCAGCCCGCGCCATTTAACGCGGCTTTTTCAGACGCATTTAGGGATAAGCGTTCGCGACTATCTGGAGCAGTTGCGTCTGGCGGTGGCTGAACAGTGGCTGTTGCAAGGGCGTGGCGTGGAACAGGCCTCACTGGCCGCGGGGTTTTCCTCCCCGCGCCAGTATCATCGTGCCCGACAGCGCAGCGTTAACTGACGAAGCGGCGGGTGTCGACCTTCTGCAGCAGCATTGACAGCAGCAGGCTCGCCATCAGCGTGACGGTGAAAATCCACAGGATATCCAGCACAGGCCAGCTTTTAAACTCGACCCCTCTCGTTCTCAGGGCGTGGATCACCAGCGCGTGAAAACCGTATATACCGAGCGAGTGCCGGGAGATAACGCTCAGCACCGGAAGAGGGCGTGCGTTCAGGGTGTTTTTGACGAGCGTAAGCAGGGATACGGCACAGATGAAGACCATCGGGCCGCAATACAGGTACCAGGTATCGGCAAAATTGCCGCGCCATTGCAGTTCATGCAGCGTTCCACGCGAAATCACGATCACGCCGATGATAAACAACGCTGCACATAGCCCGTTCATGCCGCGTTTTTGGGTGTCCATCATCCCGATAGCTCGCCCCAGCATGCCGTAGAGCACGTAGTAAAAGGTATCGCCGTTGATATAGAGATTGACCGGTAACCATTCAAAACCATCAATTTTCTGCGAGACCGTATTCGGGTTAGCTATGATGCCAATGACCACCATCAGCGCCAGCAGCATTTTCCCGCTCACGGTTTTCACCTGAATCAGTGGGGAAACCAGATAGATAACGATAATGGCGAAGAAAAACCACAGATGGTAGAAGACGGGTTTTTGCAGAAGGTATTTGAGAGATAGCCCGGCGTTAATCGAGGTGAACAGGGTGATATAGAGCAAGGCCACGGCGCTGTAGAAGCCCAGGCAGGCGGCGATGCGGATAAAATGACGCGGTTGCGCGCTACGCTCGCCAAAAAAGAGAAAGCCGGAAATCATAAAGAACAACGGCACACTGACCCGCGACGCGGAGTTAAGAATATTGGCTATATCCCAGTTAACAGGGCTGATACTGTGCGCATTGGTGACATACCAGGTCGTCGTGTGGATCATGACCACCATCAGACACGCTATTCCTCGCAGATTATCAATCCAGCTAATTTTTGACGACATCAGTTCCTCATCATCCCTTGTAAATTCAGTGTGACTGCGATTGTATTGAAGCCTCTCTCTGGAAAATTCTGAGTTTTATTGAGCAGCCTTGTTTGAAAGCCGCGAGGTTCGCAGAATGCCAGGGCATAATCTATAAAAGCTTTGCTACTAAAAATAACAGCCACTGAACAGGGCGGTAATAAAAATGATGATGAAGCGTGCGGCGTCACTCTTTCTGCTGTTTATCCTGGCAGGATGCAGTACGCCACCCTCTGCACCCGTGCAAAAAGCACAGCAGGGAAAAATCAGCCCGGAACGCTCCCTGAATATGGAGCAGTTCTGTAAGGATCAGGCTGCGCGCCGCTATAGCTCGGATGCGCAGAACATTGATGTCACCGGATTTGAGCGATTCCAGGGGAGTTATGAGCTGAAAGGCCATACGTCCCGTAAAGAGGGCTTTGTCTGTTCGTTTGACGCAGACGGTCAGTTTTTACATCTCTCCATGCGCTAAGCCGCTCGCATAATCAACAGCCAGACGCCGGCAGCTGCCTGGCGTGGTGGCTTATTTCCCCAATTTTCCCTAAACAAACCCGTTTCGTACTGTATATCTTGCAGGCAGCGGGTATACTGGTCCCTTCCATTTAAAACCACACGTATCCAGCACGACATACTATGCAAAAGTTTGATACCAAGACCTTCCAGGGCCTGATCCTGACCTTACAGGATTACTGGGCTCGTCAGGGCTGTACCATTGTTCAACCTTTGGACATGGAAGTAGGCGCAGGCACTTCACACCCAATGACCAGCTTACGCGCGTTGGGGCCGGAGCCAATGGCGACTGCTTATGTGCAACCTTCACGTCGTCCGACCGATGGCCGTTACGGCGAAAACCCGAACCGTCTGCAGCATTACTATCAGTTCCAGGTGGTGATTAAGCCATCGCCAGACAACATTCAGGAACTGTACCTCGGGTCACTGAAAGAGCTGGGTATGGATCCAACCATTCACGACATCCGCTTCGTGGAAGATAACTGGGAGAACCCAACGCTGGGTGCCTGGGGTCTGGGTTGGGAAGTGTGGCTGAACGGTATGGAAGTGACGCAGTTCACTTACTTCCAGCAGGTTGGCGGTCTGGAATGTAAACCGATTACCGGCGAAATCACCTACGGTTTGGAACGTCTGGCCATGTATATTCAGGGCGTAGACAGCGTTTACGACCTGGTCTGGAGCGACGGCCCGCTGGGTAAAACCACCTACGGCGACGTGTTCCATCAGAACGAAGTGGAGCAATCCACTTATAACTTCGAATACGCGGATGTGGACTTCCTGTTCACCTGCTTCGAGCAGTACGAGAAAGAAGCGCAGCAGTTGCTGGCGCTGGAGTCTCCGCTGCCACTGCCTGCTTACGAGCGTATTCTGAAGGCCGCCCACAGCTTCAACCTGCTGGACGCCCGCAAAGCCATCTCCGTGACTGAACGTCAGCGCTACATTCTGCGTATTCGTACCCTGACCAAAGCCGTTGCAGAAGCGTACTATGCGTCCCGTGAAGCCCTTGGCTTCCCGATGTGCAACCGAAACAAATAAGAGGCGGCCATGTCTGAGAAAACTTTCCTGGTGGAAATTGGCACCGAAGAGCTGCCACCAAAAGCCCTGCGCAGCCTGGCTGAATCTTTTGCTGCGAACGTGACTGCTGAGCTGGATAACGCTGGCCTGGCACACGGTAAAATTGAATGGTTTGCTGCTCCGCGTCGTCTGGCGCTGAAAGTGGCGAACCTGGCGGCGTCTCAGCCGGATCGTGAAGTTGAAAAACGTGGCCCGGCGATTGCTCAGGCGTTTGATGCTGAAGGCAAGCCAAGCAAAGCGGCTGAAGGCTGGGCGCGTGGTTGTGGTATCACCGTCGATCAGGCTGAGCGTCTGACCACCGATAAAGGCGAGTGGCTGCTGTACCGTGCACATGTGAAAGGTGAAAGTGCGCAAGCGCTGCTGCCTGACATGATTGCCACGTCGCTGGCCAGGCTGCCGATTCCAAAACTGATGCGCTGGGGCGCAAGCGACGTGCACTTCGTACGTCCTGTGCACACCGTGACGCTGCTGCTGGGCGATACTGTTATTCCGGCTACCATCCTGGGTGTGGCGTCCGATCGCGTGATCCGTGGGCACCGCTTCATGGGCGAGCCTGAGTTCACCATCGACAATGCTGACCAGTATCCGCAGATCCTGCTGGAGCGCGGTAAAGTTATTGCTGACTACGAACAGCGTAAAGCCAAAATCAAGGCGGATGCGGAAGACGCGGCGCGTAAGATTGGCGGTAAAGCGGATCTGAGCGACAGCCTGCTGGAAGAAGTAACCTCTCTGGTTGAATGGCCAGTGGTACTGACCGCGAAGTTCGAAGAGAAATTCCTGGCCGTGCCGGCTGAAGCGCTGGTGTACACCATGAAGGGTGACCAGAAGTACTTCCCGGTTTACGCCAACGACGGCAAGCTGCTGCCAAACTTCATCTTCGTGGCGAACATTGAATCAAAAGATCCGATCCAGATTATCTCCGGTAACGAGAAAGTGGTGCGTCCACGTCTGGCGGATGCCGAGTTCTTCTTCAACACCGACCGTAAAAAGCGTCTGGAAGATCACCTGCCACGTCTGCAGACCGTGCTGTTCCAGCAACAGCTGGGTACGCTGCGCGACAAGACTGACCGTATTGCGGAGCTGTCTGGCTGGATCGCACGTGAAATCGGTGCGGATGTGAACCACGCAACGCGCGCGGGTTTACTGTCCAAGTGTGACCTGATGACCAACATGGTGTTCGAATTTACCGACACCCAGGGTGTGATGGGGATGCACTACGCGCGTCACGACGGTGAAGCGGAAGATGTGGCCGTGGCCCTGAACGAGCAGTATCAGCCGCGCTTTGCGGGTGACGCGCTGCCGTCTAATCCGGTGGCTTGTGCGGTCGCGATTGCCGATAAGATGGACACCCTTGCAGGTATCTTTGGCATCGGCCAGCATCCAAAAGGCGACAAAGACCCGTTTGCGCTGCGTCGTGCTGCCCTGGGCGTGCTGCGTATCATCGTTGAAAAGAACCTGAACCTGGATCTGCAGACCCTGACTGAAGAAGCGGTACGTCTGTACGGTGATAAGCTGACCAACGCCAACGTGGTCGACGATGTGATCGACTTTATGCTTGGTCGCTTCCGTGCGTGGTATCAGGACGAAGGTTACACCGTCGATACCATTCAGGCGGTACTGGCACGTCGTCCAACCCGTCCGGCAGATTTCGATGCGCGTATGAAGGCGGTTTCCCACTTCCGTACGCTGGAAGCGGCATCTGCACTGGCCGCGGCTAACAAGCGTGTCTCTAACATTCTGGCGAAATCCGACGAAACGCTGAACGAGCGTGTGAACGCTGCGACGCTGAAAGAGCCAGAAGAGATCGCCCTGGCGATGCAGGTTGTGGTACTGCGTGACAAGCTGGAGCCGTATTTCGCCGAAGGCCGCTACCAGGAAGCCCTGGTGGAGCTGGCGGAACTGCGTGATGTCATCGATGCCTTCTTCGAGAAAGTGATGGTGAACGTGGAAGATAAAGAGCTGCGTATCAACCGTCTCTCTATGCTCGAAAAACTGCGTGAGCTGTTCCTGCGCGTGGCGGATATTTCGCTGCTGCAGTAACGTGCATGTGCCCGGTGACGGGCCAGCAGATGAGAAAAACCCGCTTCGGCGGGTTTTTTTATGTCTCGTTTTTTTGTGGACCAGCTAAGCGCAGTGCAATCGCCTAAAAATTCACCTTGAAATGGTCAGCAAATTACCGTTATCCTGTTTCTCGTTATATTTCTCCCTCAGGAGCGCATCCCGAAAATGAACAAACACGACTGATGAATTTCGATCCTTGCTAAACGCGACCGCGTCGGCAGGGGATGTTTTGATTTCATTCAGGAGTGCTTATGGCTCATTTTGCGCAATCCCCTTCTTTTATTTTGCATCAGGTGACCTGTCAGTTTGCGACGGGCGATACCCTTTTTGGTCCGCTGAATCTTTCTCTGGCGCCGTCACTGTGCGCGCTGGTTGGCCGCAATGGCAGCGGTAAAACACGTCTGCTACGTTTGCTGGCAGGGTGTGATGAACCTGCCAGCGGTCATATCGAACGTTTTGCAACGCACGCTTATGTGGCACAACAGCCCGATATCTCCCCGCGAACCACGCTTGCTGAGCTGCTGGGGTATGAGGCGATTTTTGCGGCGCGTAAGCGCATCGACAGCGGTGACTACCAGCCCGATGATTTGGCGTTACTCGACGGACACTGGGATGTAGCAGACCGTCTGAGCGAGGCGTTTTTCCACGCAAAACTTCCACCATTTGACCCGGATAAATCAGCCATGGAACTCAGTGGCGGCGAGCGCATTCGCGCGTTGCTCTGTGGCGCGTTTACGTCTGATGCGGATTATCTGCTGCTGGACGAACCCACCAACCATCTCGACCGGCAGGGACGTGAGTGGTTCTACGACCAGCTCGCCCGTTATCAGGGGGGCGTGCTGGTGGCCTCCCACGACCGTGAACTGCTGGCGAAGGTACCGCGTATTCTTGAACTGAGCGCCTCGGGTCTTCGCCACTACGGTGGCAGTTACGACGACTATACGCATCAGCGGGACGCCGAACAGCAGGCAGCCCGTGCGGCACTGGAACATGCGGCAACAGAACGCAAACGCACCCGCGCACGGATGCAAAAAGAGCATGACGAAAGCCAGCGGCGTTCGGCGAAGACGTTACGTACGGTCGATAACCTTAATATTGCCTCGTTCGAGCGGGTCAAATACAAAATGGCCGCCAAAGAGCGCATTGGCGCGTGGAAAAAACAGCATGGCGATCAACATGAAGCGCTGAATGCCGCGGTGAACAAGGCCCGGGAGCGAGTTGAAGAGGAGAATCCGGTGATGTTCACGTTGCCTGGAAGCCAGATTGCTGAGGGGAAACAGGTGCTGGTGATGGAGGGGCTGGTGCTGCCACACGTCACTCTCCCGCCGACCAACTGGCGGATGGACGGACCGATGCGCGTGGCGCTAAAAGGGCCAAACGGCTGCGGTAAATCGACGCTTTTAAAAGCCATTCTCGGCGAAGTGGCTCCGCTCTCAGGAACGTGTAAGGTATCGGTAAACTGCGCTTATCTCGATCAACATCTGTCGCAGCTCGATCTTTCGCAGTCGGTGATGGCACATCTCAATCTGAGTCATACACCTCTGGAAGAGGGTGTGCTGCGAACCCGTTTAGCGCAGCTTCAGTTGGGCGCTGACAAAGTGGTGCTTCCGCTGGCTGAGCTGAGCGGCGGGGAACGTCTCAAGGCTGCTCTGGCCTGTGTCTTGTGGCGTGAAGACGCTACGCAGCTTTTACTGCTGGATGAACCGACCAACCATCTGGATCTGGCCTCGGTCGAGGCGATTGAAGCCGCACTGGCCGGTTTTCCCGGGGCATTGCTGGTGGTTTCTCACGATGAGGCTTTTTTGCGGGGGTTAGCATTGACGCATGAACTGGTCTGGGAAGAGGCGGGTTGGCGCTGTGCCCCCCTTTAAAACACAAGCCCCCGCAAAGGCGGGGGCGGTAACTCACTTTACTGCATCATGCTATATGCTTGCTGAGTGCAGGGTTGGCCTGAATCAGGCGCATCAGCTTTAGCTCGGTTGGGGTGGGTTTTTCGCGTTTTGACTCCCACTCCTGCACCATAGCCACGCTGACACCCATCGCTCTGGCGAATTCTTCAGTTTTTAATCCAGTCCCTTTGCGCAATTGCTCATATTCTTTAAAGGGATTGGATCTTTGTTGCAGGGTTAACGTCTGCGGTACATCTTTAAAAATAATCTGTTCCAGGCTGCTCAGCAGCTCAAGCTCAGGATCTTTATATTCCATTGAGGACTCCTCTTAAATCACATACCGGGATCAAGAACATCAGAGAGCCTGTTAAGAATAGTCCCTAATACAAACGACGGATCGTCACGGATGTGATTAATCGTGCGGTAACGATCGCTTTATGCGTTTCAGCCGTTGCCACGGTGAGACTAATTACCTGATTACGCTTATGTCGGCTTCGCCAGGTATTTTTTTGTAAATAGTAAGAAATAAAACGGCAATAGCCGTTTTGCATGAAAAGAGTATCTTGCAGGGCTGACCTGGACTATCCTTGTCAGCGTCGGGCACGCATGTGCCGGTGTGCGCTTTTTTGGGTGAAAGGAGTAATGAAATGGCGACAGGAAAGTCCTGCTCTCGCTGGTTTGCGCCTATTGCGGCGTTGTTGATGGTTGTTAGCCTGAGTGGGTGTTTTGATAAAGAAGGCGATCAGCGCAAAGCGTTTATCGATTTTCTACAGAATACGGTGATGCGCAGCGGTGAACGGTTGCCGACGCTGACTGCGGATCAGAAAAAACAGTTTGGCCCCTTCGTGTCTGATTACGCCATTCTTTATGGTTATTCACAGCAGGTGAGCCAGGCGATGGATTCCGGTATCCGTCCGGTTGTGGATAGCGTGAACGCTATTCGCGTCCCGCAGGATTACATGACGCAACGTGAACCGCTGCGCCAGTCCAACGGTGCGCTCGGCGTGCTGAGCCAACAGCTGCAGAATGCGAAAATGCAGGCGGACGCGTCACGTTCCGCGCTGAAGCAGGGCGACGATCTCAAACCGGTCTTCGACAAAGTGTATGAGAAAGTGGTGTCGAAACCTTCTGAAGCGATGCAACCGCTGATCCCGGCCGCGCAAATTTTCACGCAGCAGCTGGTTCAGGTGGGGGACTTCATCTCCCAGCAGGGCACTCAGGTGAGCTTTGTGGCCAACGGTATTCAGTTCCCGACCTCGCAGCAGGCAAGCCAGTATAATGCGCTGATTGGGCCACTGGCCTCCCAGCACCAGGCCTTTAGTCAGGCGTGGAGTGCAGCGGTCGCTGCCACAGAATAAATCGGAAAACCCCGCCTCAGGCGGGGTTTTTTATTCCGGGCGAAAATAACGCTTGTTATTCTTCTACCACATCGGTATAACTATACAGGTCGGTTTGTTACACAGACCTAAAGCAGTTTAGTAAAGCAGTCCAGATTGTTATCCATAGATACCCTTCGTAGTGACCCTTCCTTCATCGCTTAAAAATCTGTAACACAATCCATCAAGCCGGAAGGCACAATATATTTGTTAATTAAGGTAATTCTATGTCTGCTAAAATGACTGGTCTGGTAAAATGGTTCAACGCTGATAAAGGTTTCGGCTTCATCACTCCTGACGATGGCTCTAAAGACGTGTTCGTACACTTCTCTGCTATCCAGAACGAAGGCTACAAATCTCTGGATGAAGGTCAGAAAGTTTCCTTCACCATCGAAAGCGGCGCTAAAGGCCCAGCAGCTGGTAACGTTGTAAGCCTGTAAGCTTCCAACCCAGTAGCACAAATTTTAAAAACCCGCCTTCTGGCGGGTTTTTTCATTTCTATCGCTGAACCTGCGGGTTAACGCAGTTGATTTCCACCTTTCCGCTAAGGGCAGCGATCAGGTTGTCTACCGCGGTTGCAGCCATGTTATAGCGTGTTTCATGGGTTGCTGAGCCGATGTGGGGCAGGGCCACCACGTTGGGCAATGAAAGCAACGGTGAGTCCACCGGCAGCGGTTCCTGTTCAAACACGTCAAGACCGGCAGCATGGATCTCACCCTGTTGCAGAGCCTCAATCAACGCCTTCTCATCCACCACCGGGCCACGACCCGCGTTGATGAAAATGGCCGTTTTCTTCATTTTTTCAAACGCCTCTTTACCGATAAGATGACGGGTTTCGTCCGTCAGCGGCAGGATCAAACAGACAAAATCGGCTTCCTGCAGCAGCGTATCCAGCTCGCAGTAGCGGGCGTTAAAACGTTCTTCGGCTTCACTGTGATGACGACGCGCGTTATACAGAATCGGCATGTTAAAACCAAAATGTGCGCGCTGTGCCAGGGCCAGGCCAATACGGCCCATGCCAACGATGCCCAGCGTTTTGCCATGAACATCCACCCCAAACCAGTCCGGACCAATGCTTTTTGTCCATTCGCCAGCTTTGACGCGATCGGCCACTTCGACCACACGACGCGCCGTGCTGAGGACCAGCGCCATCAGCGTGTCGGCCACGGTCTCCGTCAGCGCATGTGGCGTATGCATCAACAGGATCTTGCGGGCGTTAAGGGCATCCACGTCGAAGTTGTCATAGCCCACGGAAACGGTAGAGGTAGCACGAAGCTTCGGCATTTTCTCCAGCAGGGCGACATCCACTTTTTCGCTTGAACCCAGCAAACCTTCGGCGCTGGCGAACGCATCGGCGTGCTGTGCCACGGTTTCCGGGCTGAGGTTCTTCACCTGGGTAACGGTGAAGTGTTCCTCAAGGCGTTTCTGCAGATCTTCCGGCAGTGCTTTATACAAAATGACGGACGGCTTCATGCTAATCTCCGTTGATTTTTAAGGATTCAGGCGTGGCGTGCGCCGACAGGTAATTGTTGATTATTAGCAGGCTTAACAATCAGAGTAAGCCACACGGAGGCGAAAAGCGCTACCCCCATAAATATGTACGATGCGGACGGGCTGCCGGTTGCTCCGTTCAGGTAACCCACAAACCAGGAGCCGCAGAACGAGCCCAGCGCTCCCATACTGTTAATCAGTGCCATCGCGCCGCCTGCGACGTTACGCGGCAGCATCTCCGGGATGATCGCAAAGAACGGTCCATAAGGGGCGTACATTGCCGCACCCGCAATCACCAGCAGGGTGTAAGAGACCCAGAAATGGTTCGCGCCGACGGCCCAGGAACCAATGAAGGCAAAGGCAGCGATCAGCAGCAGCGGCCAGACAAACAGCTTACGGTTCTGCATTTTGTCCGATGCCCATGACGCAATGATCATGGCGATTGTTGCTGCGAGGTAAGGCACGGACGACAGCCAGCCCACTTCCACCATGCCAAGGTTTTCACCGGCATTGCGGAGAATCGATGGCAGCCACAGTACGAAACCGTACACGCCAATGCTCCAGGTGAAATACTGGGCGCAGAGCAGAATCACGTTACGCGAGCGGAATGCTTCGCCGTAGTTACGCACCGCTTTCAGGCCTTGCTGTTCTTTATCCAGCTGCGCCTGCAGAGCGGCTTTTTCATCTTCGGAGAGCCATTTCGCCTGCGCAGGTTTATCTTTTACCAGCATCCACCAGCAGAATGCCCAGATAACCGCTGGTACCCCTTCGATAATGAACATTTCACGCCAGCCGAAGGACTGGATCAGGTAGCCAGAAACCACCGACATCCACAGCACGGTGACCGGGTTACCGAGGATCAGGAAAGTATTGGCTCGTGAGCGTTCGGATTTGGTAAACCAGTTGCTGATATAAATCAGCATCGCGGGCATTACCGCTGCCTCAACGACCCCAAGAATAAAGCGAATGGCTGCCAGAGCAGGAATATTATTCACCACGCCGGTCAGTGAGGCGCAGGCACCCCACAGGATCAGGCAAACGAAAATCAATTTGCGGACGCTGCGACGCTCCGCATAGATAGCGCCGGGGATCTGGAAGAAGAAGTAGCCCAGGAAGAAAAGGGCACCCAGCAACGAAGAGATACCTTTGGTGATCCCCAGGTCTTCGGTGATCCCTGCCGCGGACGCGAAACTGAAGTTGGCACGATCAAGGTACGCCAGGCTGTATGTGATAAACACGATTGGCATGATGTACCACCAGCGTTTTACTGCATTGGTCGAACTGTTCATAGGCTTGCCTCTGTTGTTGAGGTTTGTACCGCCGTTGTATGTAGGGTACACGGTGGTTTGTTTTGTTTCCCCCTGACCTACCTGAGGAGAGGGGGAGGGAAACGGAATTTATTCGTTCAGCTGCGCGCGGGTCGGTAATCCTTCACTGTCGCCCTGCACCTGGATTGCCAGCGAGCCAATTTTATTGCCCCGGGCGACGGCCTGCTGCAGCGGTTTGCCTTCCAGCAGGGCACTAATGACCCCCACGGCAAAACCATCGCCAGCGCCGACGGTATCAACCACGTTATCAACCTTCACGGCCGCGACTGCGCCTTGCTCGCCGTTAGCTGTTTTAAACCAGGCGCCATCGGCGCCGGTTTTCAGCACCACCGCTTTTACCCCTTTGTTGAGGTAAAAATCGGCAATCCCTTCAGGGGTGTTTTTACCGGTCAGGATCATGCCTTCTTTCACACCCGGCAGAACCCAGTCAGCCTGAAACGCCAGACGGTTCAGCTTCTCGACCATTTCCGCTTCGCTTTTCCACAGTACCGGGCGCAGGTTAGGATCGAATGAGATCGTTTTCCCCTGAGCCTTCATGGTGGTTGCGGCATGATCCAGTAATGCATACGAGCTGGCTGAAAGCGCAGCCGCCACGCCGCTCAGATGCAGATGGCGTGCGGAGGCGAAATAGTGGGCGTGGTAATCCTCGACTGAGAGGTGGCTCGCCGCAGAGCCTTTACGGAAATACTCCACAATGGGATCGGTTCCATTTTCGACTTTCGATTTAAGCTGGAAACCGGTCGGGAAGCGTCCATCAAGGGTGACGCCGGAAGCATCAATGCCCTCTTTTTTCAGCGAATCGAGAACGAAATGGCCAAAGCTGTCATCACCCACGCGGCTGACCCAGCCGACGTTCAGACCCAGGCGCGCCAGGCCGGTCGCGACGTTCAGCTCAGCCCCCGCCACGCGTTTGATAAAGTGCTCCACCGTACTCAGGTCGCCCGTTTCGGTGGCGACAAACATCGCCATGGCTTCGCCGATAGTGATCACATCCAGCGTCTTGTGCATGGTTTACTCCTCACGCAGCAGGTTTACGTAATGACGGGTGACGGCGGTTAAATCCGCCCCTTCCAGCGGGAACTCGATACCACGCGGGGCATCGGCGGGCAGCTGGCAAAGCAGATCCAGCCAGCGCGCATCGGCCCGATCCGGCGCCACGGCGCGGAAATTTTCTTTATGCGGCACGGCGGCTTTAACGTGGATATAGCTCACTGCAGAGGCCAGATGGCGCGCGGCTTCTTCCGGGGAGTCGCCCACCCACAGCCAGTTGCCCATGTCGAACGTCAGCGTGACGGGCAGCGCCATGTCCCGGCAGGCGGCTTTGAAGCGCTGCATCGGCGCAAGCTGGCCGCAGTCGGTCTGGTCGTTTTCCACCACCAGGGCCATACCGCTTTCATCGAGCAGGGCACGCAGGGCGTGAAGCGGCTGGGTGTCGCTGAAATGACCCAGCGAGACCTTGAGCCACAGCGCATTCAGGGTACTGGCTTCGCTGAGATAACGGGGCAGGTCAGGGTTGAGGGTGCCATCGGGCATAAACAGGGCCGCAGGGGCGGAGTAGCATGCCAGCAGGCCCAGCAACTCAATGGATTCACCCAGCGCGGGCAGCGCCAGCAGCTCTTCGCTGTTGAACAACTCGCGGCGGATCTCGACGCCGTCGGCACCCGCGCCCGCAATGACGGGCAGCATTGCCCGTTGACCACCTGCCTGTCGCACCTGTTCCGCGCCATACGCGGCGGTGACCACCATGATTTTTCTGCCCATCGTCGGACTCCATCGCAATACATCAATACTATTACGCTAGATGGAACCGGTTCCAAAGAAAAGGTCAGGATGTTGAATTTATGATCGGTATCACAAGGGAAAATTAACGGGCGGTGGAGCCGCGAACAATCAACTCGCCGGAAAATACCTGCTCGCGAACGGCATCGCTGGTGCCTTCAATACGACGAACCACTTGTTCAACAGCGGCATAGCCAATCTGCCAGGTGGGTTGTTTGAGGGTGGTGATCCCGACGCCAGCCAGTTCTGCCCACTCG
The DNA here is from genome assembly GCF_003010695.1 of Enterobacter cloacae complex sp. FDA-CDC-AR_0132. Lineage (NCBI taxonomy): Bacteria > Pseudomonadati > Pseudomonadota > Gammaproteobacteria > Enterobacterales > Enterobacteriaceae > Enterobacter > Enterobacter cloacae complex sp. FDA-CDC-AR_0132. Next base: position 1,853,039 of record NZ_CP027618.1, read on the forward strand.
AGTTCGTCGAACCCCAGCAGACCGATATCGCTTCCCCAGTGCAGGCCAATGCGCTTAAGCGAGCGGGCAACCTGCAGGGTCAGCGCCCCGTTGGCAGAAATAACGGCTTTACGCATTCCGCGATGGCGGGTGTGGAACTGCCGCAGGGTATTGTCGAGCTGATCGGCTTCGTGGAGGGGCGTTTCGGCATTCTCGGCAATCACGCCGGGGTAACGCTCCAGCGTGGCACGAAACGCGCTCAGTCGCTCACGACGGGTGTTGACCATGCCCAGAGGTTCGCTCAGAAACAGGATGGCTTCAAAGCCCTGTTCAATCAGATGCTCAGTGGCGGTTGTCGCCGCCTGAGTATTATCCAGCCCGACGACATCGCAGGCGAATTCCGGGATTTTGCGGTCGATAAGAACCATCGGCAGGGAGGATTGCTGAAGGCGGTTTAAGCCCTCTTCACGCATGCCCACGGCATTCACCACAATCCCTTCGACCTGATAGCTGCGCAGCAGATCCAGGTAATGCAGCTCCTGATCGACTTCGTTGTTGGTATTACAGACCAGCGGCGTAAAGCCCTTTTCGCGACAGGCGGCTTCAATTCCGCTCAATACGTTAACGGAGTAGGGATTGGTGATATCGGCGATGATAAGCCCGATAAGACGGGTACGACCCCGTTTGAGCCCGCGCGCCATAAGGCTCGGGCGGTAGTCGAGATCGGCAATGGCTTGTTCAATACGAGCGAGCAACGCATCGGACAGCAGGTGTTTCTCGCCGTTGAGGTAGCGTGAAATGCTGGTTTTACCGGTTTTGGCGGCTTTCGCCACGTCGCTGATTGTGGCCCGTGTTGGTTTGCTCATCGCTGAATTCCCTGAAGTGAGTGAGAACACCTTAGCGGGAAAATTAGCGATGGCAAGCGGTTCATGCCGACGTGGCGGCATGATGCCCTTATCCCCCTCTCCCCTGGAAGAGGGGGGCAGCCCTTACTGAATTGGGCTTAAGGTAATCTCAACGCGACGGTTCTGCGCTTTGCCTTCCGCCGTGCTGTTGCTGGCGATAGGGTTTGCAGGGCCCATGCCGCTGGTGCGGATGCGGTTTGCTGCAACGCCCTGCGTGATCAGCGAGCTGGCCACAGAATCGGCACGCTGCTGAGACAGACGCATATTCAGATCCTGGCTGCCGGTGCTGTCGGTATAACCGATCACATTCACCGCAGTCTTGTTGTACTCTTTCAGCACCATTGCCACGCCGGTCAGGGTATTCGCCCCCGCAGGTTTCAGCGTTGCGCTGCTGCTGTCGAAGGTGACGTTGTTTGGCATATTCAGGATGATGTTATCGCCGCTGCGCGTCACGCTCACGCCGGTGCCTTTCATTTTGTCGCGCAGTTTTGCTTCCTGCACATCCATGTAATAACCCACGCCGCCGCCCAGGGCTGCACCTGCCGCTGCGCCAATTAACGCGCCTTTGCCGCGGTCTTTCTTGGAGGAGGAGAGTGCGCCCACACCAGCCCCTACCAGCGAGCCGAGACCCGCGCCGATGCCGGATTTACCTGCTTCGCTTTCACCGGTGTAAGGGTTTGTTGTGCAGCCAGAAACAGCCAGTGCACCGCTCACCAGAGCGGCAATAACGAATACGCGTTTTTTCATCTTATTTCCTTAATCCTTTTTATTCTTTGCCACGACGCGCGTGGCAGTTGATTATGACGTCCAGATACGGAGAAAATTCCGGGTATAACTCTGAAATTTGTGACAAACCATAAACTGCCTCACTAAGAAGGCCGTAAAACCTGCACGCAACCAGGAGCGCACGCTTGAGCACCTCAACAAAAACGATTCTGACCGCCGCCCACTGGGGGCCGATGCTGGTCGAAACCGATGGCGAAAATGTTCTGTCGTCTCGCGGGGCATTGCCAACGCAACATCCCAACTCTTTACAGACCGTCGTTCGCGATCAGGTGCACAGCAAAACGCGCGTGCGCTGGCCGATGGTGCGTAAAGGATTTCTGACGTCGCCAGACAAGCCGCAGGGGATTCGTGGTCAGGATGAGTTTGTCCGGGTGAGCTGGGATGACGCGCTGGCGCTGATCCATGCGCAGCACAAACGTATTCGCGACACGTATGGCCCGTCGTCCATTTTTGCCGGATCTTACGGCTGGCGTTCAAACGGCGTGCTGCATAAGGCTTCGACGTTACTGCAGCGCTATATGAGTCTGGCCGGGGGGTATACCGGCCATCTTGGGGATTACTCCACCGGCGCAGCGCAGGCGATCATGCCCTACGTGGTGGGCGGTAACGAAGTGTATCAGCAGCAGACCAGCTGGCCGCTGGTGCTGGAGCACACCGATGTGGTGGTGCTGTGGAGCGCCAACCCGCTCAATACCCTGAAAATCGCGTGGAATGCCAGTGACGAGCAGGGGATCCCGTATTTCGATGCGTTGCGTAAAAGCGGCAAACGCATCATCTGCATTGACCCGATGCGCTCGGAAACCATGGACTTCTTTGGCGACAGCGCCGAGTGGATTGCCCCGCATATGGGCACCGACGTGGCGATGATGCTGGGCATTGCCCATACGCTGGTGGAGAACGGCTGGCACGATACCGGGTTCCTCGCACGCTGTACCACCGGTTTTGACAACTTCGCCGACTATCTGACGGGCACTACAGACGGTATTGCCAAAACGGCAGAGTGGGCGGCAGAGATTTGTGGGGTTCCTGCGGCCAAACTGCGTGAACTGGCAGCATTATTCCACCAAAACACCACGATGTTAATGTCCGGATGGGGGATGCAGCGCCAGCAGTTCGGTGAGCAGAAACACTGGATGCTCGTGACGCTGGCCGCGATGCTCGGGCAAATTGGTACGCCGGGCGGTGGGTTTGGTCTCTCTTATCACTTCGCCAATGGCGGCAACCCGACCCGCAAAGCGGCAGTGCTGGCTTCTCTGCAGGGCTCGGTTCAGGGCGGTGTAGATGCCGTGGATAAAATCCCGGTGGCGCGCATTGTTGAAGCCCTGGAAAACCCGGGCGGGTTTTATCAGCATAACGGTCTGGATCGCCACTTCCCGGATATCCGGTTTGTCTGGTGGGCCGGCGGCGCGAACTTTACTCATCACCAGGACACGAATCGCCTGATCCGCGCCTGGCAGAAGCCAGAACTGGTGGTTATCTCAGAATGCTTCTGGACCGCCTCAGCCAAACATGCCGATATTGTGCTGCCGGCGACCACCTCGTTTGAGCGTAACGACCTCACCATGACCGGTGACTACAGCAATCAGCATATGGTACCGATGAAGCGCGTCGTAGCGCCGCGTGATGAGGCGCGTGATGATTTTGAGGTGTTTGCTGAGCTGAGCGAGTTGTGGGAAACGGGAGGGCGCGAGCGTTTTACCGAGGGCAAAACGGATTTGCAGTGGCTGGAGACGTTCTACCAGATTGCCGGTCAGCGCGGGGCTACGCAGGGCGTGACGCTGCCGCCATTTGCACAATTCTGGGAAGCGAACCAGATTATTGAGATGCCGGAGAGCGAACAGAGTGCGCAGTTTGTTCGCTTCGCCGATTTCCGACGCGACCCGGAGAACCATCCGCTGAAAACCGAGAGCGGGAAGATTGTGATCTACAGCGAGCGTATCGCCCAATTTAAGTATGCCGACTGTCCGGCGCATCCAACGTGGCTTGAGCCGGACGAGTGGCACGGTAATGCCCAGCCGGAACAGCTGCAGGTGTTATCGGCCCACCCTGCCCATCGCCTGCACAGCCAGCTTAACTATTCATCACTGCGCGAGCGGTATGCGGTTGCCGGGCGAGAGCCCGTGACCCTGAACAGCGCAGATGCGCGCGCGCGTGGGATCGTTGACGGTGACGTGGTTCGCGTCTGGAATCAGCGTGGCCAGGTGCTGGCAGGGGCGGTAGTGAGCGACGGGATTAAACCTGGCGTTATCTGCATTCACCAGGGGGCATGGCCAGACCTGGAGCCGAGCGAAGGCGGTATTTGTAAAAACGGTGCAGTAAACGTTCTGACCAAAGATCTCCCCAGCTCGAAGCTGGGGAATGGCTGCGCGGGGAACACGGCGCTGGCCTGGGTCGAGAAATATCAGGGACCCGAGCTTACGCTCACGGCGTTTGATCCGCCTGCCAGCTCATGATCCACGTTGGGTGCTGAGTGTCATCCTGCCAGGCGCTGTCTTCAATGCGAAAACCCTGTGCATGATAGAAATTCACCGCCCGGACATTTTTCTGGTAGACCTCCAGGCTTAAATACGGGAAGCGCTGTTGAACATGGTTTAGCAGCGCACGCCCAATCCCCCGACCAATAAAGTCAGTTGAGACAAACAGCGCGCCCACAAACTGGGACTGCATGACGCTGATAAAGCCGCGCAGCATTCCATCCTCTTCCCATACCCAGGTTTCGGCGGCGGGCAGGTAAACATCCCGCACCATACCTTCGTTCTCTTTCCAGTAGCTCGCGCTGATAAACGGGTGCGCCTCCGTGGTGCTTTCAAGCCACAGACTCAGGAGTGGCCCGGCATTATCACTTTCCCATTTGCGGATCATGGTGCCTCCCTGGATGACAGACGCAGCCGGTAACGTGGTCGTTGACCAGGCCACAGGCCTGCATAAAGGCGTAACAGATGGTGGAGCCGACAAATTTAAAGCCGCGTTTTTTCAGCGCTTTAGAGAGCGCATCCGACGCCGGGGTGGAAGCCGGGATCTCCGCGAGCGTGGCGGCCTGGGTAATTTGCGGCGTATTGTTCACAAACGTCCAGACAAATTCTGAGAACGGTTCTCCGTTTTGCTCCATCGCCAGATAAGCGCGCGCGTTACCAATGATGGCCTGGATCTTACCGCGATGGCGGATGATGCCTGCATCCTGGACCAGCCGTTCCACATCGTCCTCGGTCATGGCAGCGACGGCGACCGGATCGAACTGATGGAAGGCATTACGATAGTTTTCCCGTTTCTTAAGCACCGTAATCCATGACAAGCCCGCCTGTTGACCTTCCAGGCAGATCATCTCAAAAAGCTTTTTCCCTTCTGTCTCCGGTACGCCCCATTCCCGATCGTGATAGTCGATATAAAGCTGATCCTGGCTTACCCAACCGCAACGCTGCATCGGTTATCTCCCTTAATGAAACGGTTATCGCAAAATTTTCATTCTGTCAGGCTTGACGTGTCTACTATAAAGACAATAGTTAATACAGGGCCATATGCCCGCAAAACTCTTCCTAAACAATGACAAATATCGCCGAATTCGGCTCTCTCTGGAGTCGCTTTGATGATGATAAAAAAAATCAGTGGTCGCCATGCTGTTTCTGGCCTGGCGGGGATTTCAGCCTGTCTGTTTTTTTGTAATACAGCATTTGCCTGGCAACAGGAATATATCGTTTCAGACGCCCAAAGTAATACGGCGGAACGCTATACATGGGATGCGGATCACCAACCGCGTTATGAGGATATTCTCGCCGAGCGGATTCAGTCCTCACAAAATGCCCCCGGGCTTGCGCTGAGTTTACCGTCGGGTTCCACGCCGGCAGGGGCCATGAGCGTGGGCTGGAACATTCCGGTGTCAGGGCGTATCACGACCGGTCCGGTGATGGCATGGCGTTATGACGGCACGGCACCGATGATGATCAACGAATTTGGTGACAGCGCGACGACGCAGGGGCTTACCGACCCACTCTGGCATGCCAGCGTTAGCACGCTTGGCTGGCGCGTGGATACACAGTACGGCGAGCTTCGCCCGTGGGCGCAGATAAGCTATAACCAGCAGTTTGGTGAAAACCAGTGGAAATCCCAGTTTGGGATGCCACAGACACCTGCACCGACACAAAGCGGCAACTGGATGGATGTAACCGTCGGAACGGATATTCCGTTTAATACGCATATGGCGGCCTATGCGTCGCTGGCACAAGGGGAATACACCACCACGGGTGAGGAGTTTATGTACACCCTGGGCGTGAGCGCTAATTTTTAAGGTTGTTACTTTTTTAAACGTGCCGATAACATCCTGAATACAATAGCCGTGGGGGTTGTAGCGATAGCAGTCACTAACACGCTGTCGCTTCATTCCCCGGCAAGGTCATTCATTCCCGATTTATGGCATTTCATTCCTTTCCTCCTGCATTTCATGCCGTTTTACCCCAGGCATATTAAGGTTTTGTTTATCGTTGTCCTCAGCGGATTCCCTTACTTTCTCTTGCAGGACAACTGCCATGAACACATCAACTAACAACCGTACACGCTGGCTAACGCTTTTTGGCACCATCGTGACCCAGTTTGCGCTGGGGTCGGTCTATACCTGGAGCCTGTTTAACAGTGCACTTTCCGATAAGCTTGGTGCACCGGTCAGCCAGGTGGCGTTCTCCTTCGGCTTGCTGAGCCTCGGGCTGGCGCTTTCATCTTCCGTCGCGGGAAAATTGCAGGAGCGATTCGGCGTGAAGCGGGTGACGATGGCATCCGGTATCTTGTTGGGCGTGGGCTTTTTCCTGACGGCGCATTCCAGCAACCTGATGATGCTGTGGCTGAGCGCCGGGGTGCTGGTGGGACTTGCCGACGGTGCAGGTTATCTGCTGACCCTGTCAAACTGTGTGAAGTGGTTCCCGGAACGTAAAGGTTTAATCTCTGCGTTTGCCATCGGGTCCTATGGCCTGGGGAGCCTCGGTTTTAAATTTATCGATTCCCACCTGCTTGCTTCCGTGGGGCTCGAAAAAACGTTCATGATCTGGGGCGCTATCGTTCTGGTCATGATCCTGTTCGGCGCCACGCTGATGAAAGATGCGCCGCAGCAGGAAGTGAAAACCGTTAACGGTGTGGTGGAGAATGATTTCACCCTTGCGCAGTCTATGCGTCAACCACAGTACTGGATGCTGGCGGTCATGTTCCTGACAGCCTGCATGAGCGGTCTGTATGTGATTGGGGTGGCGAAAGATATTGCTCAGGGAATGGTGAAACTGGATGCGGCAACAGCGGCGAATGCGGTCACCGTCATCTCCATTGCCAACCTCTCTGGCCGTCTGGTGCTCGGGATTCTGTCTGACAAAATTGCCCGTATCCGCGTGATTACTATCGGGCAGGTTGTTTCGCTGGTGGGGATGGCGGCGCTGTTGTTTGCCCCACTGAACGAAGCCACGTTCTTCGCCGCAATTGCCTGTGTGGCCTTTAATTTCGGCGGCACGATTACCGTCTTCCCGTCGCTGGTCAGTGAGTTCTTCGGCCTGAACAATCTGGCGAAAAACTACGGCGTTATCTATCTGGGCTTTGGCATCGGCAGTATCTGCGGCTCGTTAATCGCCTCGCTGTTCGGTGGGTTCTATGTGACCTTCTGCGTGATATTTGCTTTGCTGATAATCTCGCTGGCCTTGTCGACCACCATTCGCCAGCCGCAGCGTGAAGTCTTTAACGAAGCGCATGCCTGACGACAACAAAAAAAGGCCGGTTATCCGGCCTTTTTATTATCTTAAAAACTGAGGCTTAGATGAAAACGTCGGTTTCAGGATTTGCTTTTTTGTAAATAACTGCACCGATCACATTCTCTGTTGCCACTTTTTCCCATCCCTGTGGTCTACTTACCACGCTTGTAGACGTTTCTGATTAACGATCCCCTGAGCGTATATCTAATCTGCCTACTTTTAATACCGAGTGGGCGGTGGTACCGTCCCTTTTTCCGGGTAGCTTGCATGAAATACATTAAATCGATGGCGCAACAAAAGCTCTGCTTTTTGCTGGCGTTGTACATCGGCCTGTTTATGAATGGCGCAGTTTTTTTCCGTCGGTTTGACGGATACGCGCACGATTTTACCGTCTGGAAAGGAGTTGCAGCGGTTGTCGAATTGGTCGCTGCTGTACTGGTCACCTTCTTTTTATTCCGGGTTCTCACCCTGTTTGGCCGCCGCGTATGGCGAGTACTGGCAACGTTTATTGTGCTGTGCTCCGCTGGTGCCAGTTATTACATGACTTTTATGAACGTTGTCATTGGCTACGGCATTATTGCTTCGGTGATGACGACGGATATAGATCTCTCTAAAGAGGTCGTTGGTCTGCACTTTATTCTCTGGCTGGTGGCAGTCAGTACCTTGCCGCTGCTGCTCATCTGGAGCAACCGCTGCCGGTACACGCTGGTACACCAGATTCGCACGCCGGGGAAACGTTTCAGAAGTGTCGCGATTGTGCTGCTCGCTGGGTTGATGGTCTGGGGGCCGATTCGCCTGCTGGAAGTGAAGCAGAAAAATTATGAGCGTACGTCTGGCGTGGACATGCCAAGCTACGGTGGTGTGGTTGCAAATTCTTATTTGCCGTCAAACTGGATTTCCGCTCTGGGGCTGTATGCCTGGGCACAGGTGGACGAATCCTCTGATAACAAATCGTTGTTGAACCCGGCAAAGAAATTTACCTATGACGCGCCAAAAGATATCGATGATACCTATGTCGTCTTTATCATTGGTGAAACGACACGCTGGGATCATATGGGCATTCTGGGTTATGACCGTGATACCACGCCTAAACTGGCTCAGGAGAAAAACCTGGTTGCCTATCGCGGTTACTCCTGTGATACCGCCACCAAGCTCTCCTTACGCTGCATGTTTGTGCGCGAGGGTGGAGCGAGCGATAACCCGCAGCGAACACTGAAAGAGCAAAATGTCTTCTCGGTGCTTCACCAGCTCGGCTTTACTTCCGCTCTGTATGCAATGCAAAGCGAGATGTGGTTCTACAGTAACACCATGGCGCAGAACATTGCCTATCGTGAGCAAATCGGTGCGGAGCCACGTAACCGTGGCAAGTCTGTCGATGATATGTTGCTGATTAATGAGATGAAGCTCTCTCTTAATGGAAATCCTGATGGTAAGCATATGATTATTCTGCATACCAAAGGATCGCACTTTAATTACACCCAACGGTATCCGCGTAGCTTTGCCAGGTGGACGCCGGAATGTATTGGTGTGGATAAAGACTGTACCAAAGACCAGTTGATTAACTCTTTCGATAACTCAGTGTTGTATGTGGATCACTTTATCGATTCGGTGATTGACCAGGTACGCGATAAGAAAGCGATTGTGTTCTATGCAGCGGATCACGGTGAGTCAATTAATGAATTTGAGCACCTGCATGGTACGCCACGTAATATGGCTCCTCCGGAACAGTTCCGCGTGCCCATGATGGTGTGGATGTCGGACAAGTACCTCGAAGACCCGGAGAAAGCGAAGATGTTTGCCCACCTGAAAAAAGAGGCAGACATGAAGGTGCCGCGTCGTCATGTTGAGCTGTACGACACCATTTTGGGTTGCCTGGGTTATACCTCTCCTGATGGCGGTATCAACGAAAATAACAACTGGTGCAAACTCCCTGATAGTAAGGCGAAAGCCGCGCAGTAACGCGTCTGGCGAGAATATCGCCAGTTGAAGGGCTTTTTTAATTTAAGGGATTGACGGGGGCGCACCTCAGCAGTAAGATGCGCTCCGCATTCGGCGAGTAGCGCAGCTTGGTAGCGCAACTGGTTTGGGACCAGTGGGTCGGAGGTTCGAATCCTCTCTCGCCGACCACATTTAAAGAAGGGCTAACCGCAAGGTTAGCCCTTTTTGCATTAGCAGCTTACTCATCCTGATTCACCAAAACGCCCCTTATCCCGCCTTCTTCCTGTCTGTTAACGATTTTGTGACATAATCCATTGTATTTTTTTATATATAGATTGATCTTTTTTCGCGTTGCTTATGGATAACCTCAGCATTTTTCGCTGTGCGTTTTAACGTTCGCGGTATTTAGTGCTCAGATAATCACCGTTCTGCAAGAAAATTTACCCGATCTGAATAAAAGTTAATCACTGATTGTTGCGAAATATGAAGATAATTGTGCTGCAACATAGCGAGTAGCATAAATTTCCCTGCTGAAAACTGGCATACATAGTTTTTTTAATCTTTGTTTGCGGTTTCTCACACTCAGCGTAAATCCCCGTCACCTGTATTGACGTTTTCACATTCTGTTGACAGATTGTAGGGCATGAGGGGCATTTCAGGGACGATCTGCGCTGCAACTCAAACGCTCTTCTGAAAGGATTCTCCATCCCTTAAACGCCTTCGGGCATCACCGACCGGACCGGGTAAAAAATAAATAAAGGTCTGGCGGCGTAACACAACAAAGCAAAACATCACATTGGAGCAGAATAATGAGTATTTCCTTGAAGAAGTCAGGGATGCTGAAGCTTGGTCTGAGCCTGGTGGCTATGACCGTGGCAGCAAGCGTACAGGCAAAAACCCTGGTTTACTGTTCTGAAGGCTCGCCGGAAGGCTTTAACCCACAGCTCTTTACCTCTGGTACGACTTACGACGCAAGCTCTGTGCCTATCTATAACCGTCTGGTTGAATTCAAAACCGGTACCACGGAAGTGATCCCAGGTCTGGCGGAGAAGTGGGACGTCAGCGAAGACGGTAAGACCTATACCTTCCACCTGCGCCAGGGCGTGAAGTGGCAGGACAATAAAGAATTCAAACCAACGCGCGATTTTAACGCCGATGACGTTGTGTTCTCCTTCGACCGTCAGAAAAACGCTCAGAACCCGTATCACAAAGTGTCTGGCGGCAGCTATGAATACTTCGAAGGGATGGGCCTGCAGGACCTGATCGCTGAAGTGAAAAAAGTGGACGATAAAACCGTTCAGTTCGTGCTGACGCGTCCGGAAGCACCATTCCTGGCTGACCTGGCTATGGACTTCGCCTCTATTCTGTCTAAAGAGTACGCGGACAACATGCTGAAAGCCGGCACCCCGGAGAAAGTGGACCTGAACCCAATCGGTACCGGTCCGTTCCAGCTTCTGCAGTACCAGAAAGATTCCCGTATTCTGTATAAAGCCTTCCCGGGCTTCTGGGGCACCAAGCCGCAGATCGACCGTCTGGTCTTCTCCATCACGCCTGATGCTTCTGTGCGTTACGCAAAACTGCAGAAAAATGAATGCCAGGTCATGCCATACCCGAACCCGGCTGACATCGCGCGCATGAAGCAGGATAAAAACATCAACCTGCTGGAGCAGGCTGGTCTGAACGTGGGTTACCTCTCCTTCAACACCGAGAAGAAACCGTTTGATGACGTGAAAGTCCGTCAGGCGCTGACCTATGCAGTGAATAAAGAAGCGATCATTAAAGCGGTCTATCAGGGCGCGGGTGTTGCCGCCAAGAACCTGATCCCACCAACCATGTGGGGCTATAACGACGACGTTAAAGACTACACCTACGATCCTGAGAAAGCGAAAGCGCTGCTGAAAGAAGCAGGCCAGGAGAAAGGCTTTACCGTTGAGCTGTGGGCGATGCCAGTACAGCGTCCGTATAACCCGAACGCACGCCGTATGGCTGAAATGGTTCAGGCTGACTGGGCTAAAGTGGGCGTTCAGGCCAAGATTGTGACCTACGAGTGGGGCGAGTATCTGAAGCGTGCCAAAGCGGGTGAGCATCAGGCGGTGATGATGGGCTGGACCGGTGACAATGGGGATCCGGACAACTTCTTCGCTACCCTGTTCAGCTGTGCAGCTGCGAAAGACGGTTCTAACTACTCTCGCTGGTGCTACAAGCCGTTTGAAGACCTGATCCAGCCGGCGCGTGCGACCGACGATCACAACAAACGTATCGAGCTGTACAAACAGGCTCAGGTTGTGATGCACGATCAGGCTCCGGCTCTGATTGTGGCTCACTCCACCGTGTACGAACCAGTGCGTAAAGAAGTGAAGGGCTACGTGGTTGATCCACTGGGCAAACACCACTTCGAAAACGTCTCTGTTGAATAATAAGTAGGGTGTTCTCCCTCTCCTTCACGGAGAGGGCAGGGGTGAGGGCGTGCATGCATTCCCTCACCCTAATCCTCTCCTGAAGAGAGAGGGAATTTACATTTGTGAGCAATACAGACGTCACGCCAACTGGTTGTACGTCATCAGAGAGAATCCGGGTTATGTTGCAGTTCATCCTCCGACGTCTGGGACTTGTTATCCCCACGTTTATCGGTATCACCCTTCTCACTTTTGCCTTCGTCCATATGATCCCCGGCGACCCGGTAATGATTATGGCGGGCGAGCGTGGTATTTCACCTGAACGCCATGCACAGCTGCTGGCTGAGCTTGGCCTGAACAAACCACTGTGGCAGCAATACCTCAACTATATCTGGGGCGTGTTGCACGGTGATTTAGGGATTTCGCTGAAAAGCCGTCTTCCGGTGTGGGACGAGTTCGTGCCGCGTTTTAAAGCGACACTGGAGCTTGGTGTCTGCGCCATGATTTTCGCCACTGCGGTGGGTATCCCTGTTGGGGTCCTGGCTGCCGTGAAACGTGGCTCTATTTTCGACCATACGGCTGTTGGCCTGGCGCTGACGGGTTACTCCATGCCTATCTTCTGGTGGGGCATGATGCTGATCATGCTGGTCTCGGTGCAGCTAAACCTGACGCCGGTCTCCGGACGCGTCAGCGATATGGTCTTCCTGGATGATACGAATCCTCTGACCGGTTTCATGCTGATCGATACGGCTATCTGGGGCGAAGAGGGTAACTTCATTGATGCGGTGGCACATATGATCCTGCCTGCGATGGTGCTCGGCACCATTCCTCTGGCGGTTATCGTGCGTATGACCCGTTCTTCAATGCTGGAAGTGTTGGGTGAGGATTACATTCGCACCGCACGCGCCAAAGGTCTGACGCGTATGCGCGTCATTATCGTTCACGCCCTGCGTAACGCCATGCTGCCGGTGGTGACTGTTATTGGTCTGCAGGTGGGGACGTTGCTGGCGGGGGCGATCCTGACCGAAACCATCTTCTCCTGGCCGGGCCTCGGACGCTGGCTGATTGACGCACTGCAACGCCGTGATTATCCGGTAGTGCAGGGCGGGGTATTGCTGGTCGCGACGATGATTATTCTCGTCAACCTGCTGGTCGATTTGCTCTACGGCGTGGTGAACCCGCGTATTCGTCATAAGAAGTAAGGGGCCATCATGTCACACATTTCTGAAAATAAAGTGGTTACTGCACCGGTTCCCATGACGCCGCTGCAGGAATTCTGGCACTACTTCAAGCGCAACAAAGGCGCGGTGGTGGGGCTGGTTTATGTCTCTGTCATGATCCTGATTGCGGTGTTTGCCAACGTGCTTGCACCGTATAACCCGGCGGATCAGTTCCGTGATGCGTTGCTGGCACCGCCAGCATGGCAGGACGGCGGTAGCCTGTCGCACCTGCTGGGTACCGATGACGTGGGCCGCGATGTGCTGTCGCGTCTGATGTACGGTGCGCGTCTGTCGCTGCTGGTCGGCTGCCTGGTGGTCGTGTTGTCGCTGGTTATGGGGATCGTACTCGGTCTGGTTGCTGGCTACTTCGGCGGCATTATCGATAACATCATCATGCGTATCGTCGATATCATGCTGGCGCTGCCCAGCTTGCTGTTGGCGCTGGTACTGGTGGCGATTTTTGGTCCGTCGATCAGTAACGCCGCGCTGGCATTAACCTTCGTGGCGCTTCCCCACTATGTGCGACTCACGCGTGCGGCGGTGCTGGTGGAAGTAAACCGCGACTACGTAACGGCCTCCCGCGTGGCGGGTGCTGGCGCGATGCGTCAAATGTTCGTCAACATCTTCCCGAACTGCCTGGCGCCGCTGATTGTTCAGGCGTCGCTCGGTTTCTCTAACGCCATTCTTGATATGGCCGCTCTTGGCTTCCTGGGCATGGGTGCGCAGCCGCCAACACCGGAGTGGGGCACCATGCTCTCCGATGTGTTGCAGTTCGCCCAAAGCGCCTGGTGGGTTGTGACCTTTCCGGGTCTGGCAATCCTGCTGACGGTGCTGGCATTTAACCTGATGGGTGATGGCCTGCGTGATGCACTTGATCCCAAACTGAAGCAGTAAGAGGCACGAGATGGCGTTATTAAATGTAGATAAATTATCGGTGCACTTCGGTGACGAAGGCACTCCGTTTCGCGCCGTGGACCGCATCAGCTACAGCGTAAATCAGGGCGAAGTGGTCGGCATTGTGGGTGAGTCGGGTTCCGGTAAGTCGGTCAGTTCACTGGCCATCATGGGGCTGATTGATTATCCCGGCCGTGTGATGGCCGAAAGTCTGGAGTTTAACGGTCAGGACCTGCAGCGTATCTCCGAAAAGCAGCGCCGCCAGCTGGTCGGTGCGGAAGTGGCGATGATCTTCCAGGACCCAATGACCAGCCTGAACCCTTGTTACACCGTGGGATTCCAGATTATGGAAGCCATCAAGGTGCACCAGGGCGGGAATAAGAAGACCCGGCGTCAGCGTGCGATCGATCTGCTAAATCAGGTCGGTATCCCTGACCCGGCATCGCGTCTGGACGTTTACCCGCACCAGCTCTCCGGGGGGATGAGCCAGCGTGTGATGATCGCCATGGCGATTGCCTGTCGGCCAAAACTGCTGATTGCGGATGAACCGACAACGGCACTGGACGTGACTATCCAGGCGCAGATCATCGAGCTACTGCTGGAACTGCAGCAGAAAGAGAACATGGCGCTGGTGCTGATTACGCATGACCTGGCGCTGGTGGCCGAAGCGGCGCACAAAATTATCGTGATGTACGCAGGTCAGGTGGTCGAGACTGGACATTCGCACGATATTTTCCGCGCGCCGCGTCACCCGTATACGCAGGCGCTTTTGCGTGCGCTGCCGGAGTTTGCCCAGGACAAAGCGCGCCTGGCATCACTTCCGGGCGTCGTACCGGGTAAATATGACCGACCGCAGGGCTGCCTGCTTAATCCGCGTTGTCCGTATGCCACAGACAAATGTCGTGCAGAAGAGCCAGAGCTCAACCTGCTTGCTGACGGTCGTCAGTCGAAATGCCACTACCCACTCGATGATGCCGGGAGGCCAACACTATGAGTACGCAACAGGCCACCACGCAACAACCGCTGTTGCAGGCTATCGACCTGAAAAAATACTATCCGGTGAAGAAGGGGCTGTTTGCGCCTGAACGCCTGGTGAAAGCGCTGGATGGCGTATCCTTTACCCTTGAACGCGGCAAAACGCTGGCGGTGGTCGGTGAGTCAGGCTGTGGCAAATCGACACTGGGTCGTTTGCTGACGATGATTGAAGTCCCCACCGGCGGTGAGCTCTATTATCAGGGACAGGACCTGCTCAAGCACGATCCGCAGGCGCAGAAACTGCGCCGTCAGAAAATCCAGATTGTGTTCCAGAACCCGTACGGATCGTTGAATCCGCGTAAAAAAGTGGGACAGATTCTGGAAGAGCCCCTGCTGATTAACAGCAATCTGAACAAAGAGCAGCGTCGTGAAAAAGCGCTGGCGATGATGGCGAAAGTGGGCCTGAAGACCGAGCATTACGATCGTTATCCGCATATGTTCTCTGGCGGCCAGCGCCAGCGTATCGCGATTGCGCGTGGTTTGATGCTCGACCCTGACGTGGTCATCGCCGATGAGCCGGTATCTGCCCTCGACGTTTCTGTGCGTGCGCAGGTGTTGAACCTGATGATGGATCTGCAGCAGGACATGGGGCTGTCGTACGTGTTTATTTCGCACGACCTGTCGGTTGTGGAACACATTGCCGACGAAGTGATGGTGATGTATCTGGGGCGCTGCGTGGAGAAGGGGACAAAAGAGCAGATCTTTACTCATCCTCGTCACCCGTACACCCAGGCGCTGCTGTCTGCGACCCCGCGTCTGAACCCTGACGATCGTCGTGAGCGTATCAAGCTGACGGGTGAATTGCCCAGCCCGCTGAATCCGCCTCCAGGCTGTGCATTCAACGCCCGCTGCAGTCGCCGCTTTGGCCCGTGCACCCAGTTGCAGCCACAGCTCAAGGATTATGGCGGTCAGCTGGTTGCCTGCTTCGCGGTCGATCAGGATGAGAATGGCGAAAAGCCGATGGCGTAATCCATCAATAAAAAAACCGGCGCTAAGCCGGTTTTTTTATGTCTGCGTGATTACTTGCGCAGACGGATCTGGTCGACAGCGTGTTTCTCACTCTTGGTGAGGATCAGGCTGGCGCGCTCACGTGTGGGCAGAATGTTCTCTTTCAGGTTCACGTAGTTGATCTCATTCCACAGCCCTCGCGCCACATTAATGGCTTCTTCTTCAGAAAGCTGGGCGTAGTGGTGGAAATAGGAGTCAGGATCGGTGAACGCGCCTTCACGGAACTTCAGGAAGCGGTTGATATACCAGTTCTGCAGCAGGTCTTCCGGCGCATCGACATAAATAGAGAAATCGACGAAGTCAGAGACAAACACATGATGGGGATCGTGAGGATAATCCATCCCGCTTTGCAGGACGTTTAACCCTTCGAGGATCAGGATATCCGGCTGAACCACCGTTTTGTCTCCACCCGGGATGCGATCGTAGATCAGGTGCGAATAGACCGGAGCCGTCACGTTAGGCGCGCCCGATTTCAGGTCAGAGACAAATTTCACCAGACGGTGCATATCATAAGAGAGCGGGAAGCCCTTCTTCTTCATTAGCCCGCGTTCCTTTAACACCTCATTCGGGTGCAGGAAACCGTCAGTGGTGATGAGCTCCACGCTGCGGTGTTCTGGCCAGCGGCTCAGTAACGCCTGCAATACACGTGCGGTGGTGCTTTTACCGACGGCCACGCTGCCTGCAATGCTGATGATATAAGGAATGCGTTGGCCGTTCGTCCCGAGGAACTGCTCCAGCACCGCCTGACGGCGCAGGTTGGAGCTGATATAGAAGTTAAGCAAGCGCGAGAGTGGTAAATAGATTTCTGCCACTTCTTCCAGCGACAGATCTTCGTTTATCCCCTTTAACCGTGCGATTTCGCCTTCCGTCAGCGTCATCGGGACGGAGTCACGCAGTGCAGCCCACTGGCTACGGTTAAACTGAAGATAAGGTGTCATTAACGTTTGCTCTTTTTTGCTCATAAGCATGCTTCAGTGAGCCAGCACAACACAGCGCGTCCGGGCTCAACATAGTTAATTTTGGACAATGGGCAGGAGGTTAACACCAGATGACAGGAATAATAAGAAAAAATATGGGGAAGCGATGCTTTACGCGGGAGTCATCACGATACGGTATATGTGGTGTAAATCGGGCGCTGATGTTGAATTTTTGACCTTGAGTGGATGAATTTACAGCGGCTAACCCTGGTTTCGAATAAAATGTGAGCGAAAGAACGTTTTATGCAATTTTTTAGTTGCATGACTGCGCATGTCTCCATAGAATGCGCGCTACTTGATGCCGACTTAGCTCAGTAGGTAGAGCAACTGACTTGTAATCAGTAGGTCACCAGTTCGATTCCGGTAGTCGGCACCATCAAGTCCGGTGGGGTTCCCGAGCGGCCAAAGGGAGCAGACTGTAAATCTGCCGTCACAGACTTCGAAGGTTCGAATCCTTCCCCCACCACCACTTTCTGGCAGCGTTAAGCCGCCGGAGCTGGTTTGAAAATTGAATCAGCTCGAACCTAAAAAGAGAGAAATCTCTTTTTTTGTTACAGAAAGAACTGGGTAGCCGAGTTTCAGGATGCGGGCATCGTATAATGGCTATTACCTCAGCCTTCCAAGCTGATGATGCGGGTTCGATTCCCGCTGCCCGCTCCAATACGTGCTGATATGGCTCAGTTGGTAGAGCGCACCCTTGGTAAGGGTGAGGTCCCCAGTTCGACTCTGGGTATCAGCACCACTTCACTTCTCCTTCCCGTTTCTCTCTGTTTCAATTTTACTGTATTCAACAATTCAGGCATTTCGCCTGGTTGATGTGGTGATATCACCGATTTATCCGTGTCTTAGAGGGACAATCGATGTCTAAAGAAAAGTTTGAACGTACAAAACCGCACGTTAACGTCGGTACTATCGGCCACGTTGACCATGGTAAAACAACGCTGACCGCTGCAATCACTACCGTTCTGGCTAAAACCTACGGTGGTTCTGCTCGTGCATTCGACCAGATCGATAACGCACCAGAAGAAAAAGCTCGTGGTATCACCATCAACACCTCTCACGTTGAGTACGACACCCCGACTCGCCACTACGCACACGTAGACTGCCCAGGCCACGCCGACTATGTTAAAAACATGATCACCGGTGCTGCGCAGATGGACGGCGCGATCCTGGTTGTTGCTGCGACTGACGGCCCTATGCCTCAGACTCGTGAGCACATCCTGCTGGGTCGTCAGGTAGGCGTTCCTTACATCATCGTGTTCCTGAACAAATGTGACATGGTTGATGATGAAGAGCTGCTGGAACTGGTAGAGATGGAAGTTCGTGAACTGCTGTCTCAGTACGATTTCCCAGGCGACGACACTCCAATCGTTCGTGGTTCCGCGCTGAAAGCGCTGGAAGGCGACGCTGAGTGGGAAGCGAAAATCATCGAACTGGCTGGCTTCCTGGATTCTTACATCCCAGAACCAGAGCGTGCGATTGACAAGCCGTTCCTGCTGCCAATCGAAGACGTATTCTCCATCTCCGGTCGTGGTACCGTTGTTACCGGTCGTGTTGAGCGCGGTATCATCAAAGTTGGCGAAGAAGTTGAAATCGTTGGTATCAAAGAGACTGCTAAGTCTACCTGTACTGGCGTTGAAATGTTCCGCAAACTGCTGGACGAAGGCCGTGCTGGTGAGAACGTAGGTGTTCTGCTGCGTGGTATCAAACGTGAAGAAATCGAACGTGGTCAGGTACTGGCTAAGCCAGGCTCAATCAAGCCACACACCAAGTTCGAATCTGAAGTGTACATCCTGTCCAAAGACGAAGGCGGCCGTCATACTCCGTTCTTCAAAGGCTACCGTCCACAGTTCTACTTCCGTACAACTGACGTGACCGGTACTATCGAACTGCCAGAAGGCGTTGAGATGGTAATGCCAGGCGACAACATCAAGATGGTTGTGACGCTGATCCACCCAATCGCGATGGACGACGGTCTGCGTTTCGCAATCCGTGAAGGTGGCCGTACCGTTGGCGCGGGCGTGGTTGCTAAAGTTCTCGGCTAATTGCTGATAACATTTGACGCAATGCGCAATAAAAGGGCATCATTTGATGCCCTTTTTGCACGCTTTCAGATCAGAACCTGGCTCATCAGTGATTAAATTTGTCATAATCATTGCTGAGACAGGCTCTGCAGAGAGCGTATAATCCGAAAAGCGAATTAGCATTTCGATTTGGTTTGCCTCGCAATCGCGGGGTGAAAATGTTTGTAGAATACTTCTGACAGGTTGGTTTATGAGTGCGAATACCGAAGCTCAAGGGAGCGGGCGCGGCCTGGAAGCGATGAAATGGGTAGTCGTAGCCGTGCTGCTGATTGTAGCGATTGTCGGCAACTACCTTTATCGTGACATGATGCTGCCGCTACGCGCGCTTGCAGTGGTAATTCTGATTGCTGCAGCGGGTGGTGTCGCGCTGTTGACGACAAAAGGCAAAGCGACTGTCGCTTTTGCTCGCGAAGCGCGTACCGAAGTCCGCAAGGTAATTTGGCCGACTCGCCAGGAAACATTGCACACCACGCTGATCGTAGCGGCGGTTACCGCTGTAATGTCACTGATCCTGTGGGGACTGGATGGTATTCTGGTTCGCCTGGTATCCTTTATCACTGGCCTGAGGTTCTGAGATGTCTGAAGCCCCTAAAAAGCGCTGGTACGTCGTTCAGGCGTTTTCCGGTTTTGAAGGCCGCGTAGCAACGTCGCTGCGTGAGCATATCAAATTACACAACATGGAAGAGTTATTTGGCGAAGTTATGGTTCCGACCGAAGAAGTGGTCGAGATCCGTGGCGGCCAACGTCGCAAAAGCGAGCGTAAATTCTTCCCGGGTTACGTGCTGGTTCAGATGGTTATGAACGACGCGAGCTGGCACCTGGTGCGCAGCGTACCGCGCGTGATGGGCTTTATCGGCGGCACGTCTGACCGTCCGGCGCCAATCAGCGACAAAGAAGTTGATGCGATTATGAACCGCCTGCAGCAGGTGGGTGATAAGCCGCGTCCGAAAACGCTGTTTGAACCGGGTGAAATGGTTCGTGTTAATGACGGTCCGTTTGCTGACTTTAATGGCGTGGTTGAAGAAGTGGACTACGAAAAGTCCCGCCTGAAAGTGTCCGTTTCTATCTTCGGTCGTGCGACCCCGGTAGAACTGGACTTTGCCCAGGTAGAAAAAGCCTAAGCAGCGATCAAAAAAGCGACGATTTAATCGTTGCACAAGGCGCGAGATTGGAATACAATTTCGCGCCTTTTGTTTTTATGGGCTGCGGCCTGTAAAACGATTTTATTCACGGGGAGCCTCCTTGAGGCGTTATCACCCAATCAGAGGATTTTAGAATGGCTAAGAAAGTACAAGCCTACGTCAAGCTGCAGGTTGCAGCAGGTATGGCGAACCCAAGTCCACCAGTTGGTCCAGCTCTGGGTCAGCAGGGTGTGAACATCATGGAATTCTGTAAAGCGTTCAACGCCAAAACCGAATCCATGGAAAAAGGTCTGCCAATCCCAGTTGTTATCACTGTATACGCTGACCGTTCTTTCACTTTCGTTACCAAAACCCCTCCAGCAGCAGTTCTGCTGAAGAAAGCGGCGGGTATCAAGTCTGGTTCCGGTAAACCGAACAAAGACAAAGTGGGTAAAATTTCCCGCGCTCAGCTGCAGGAAATCGCGCAGACCAAAGCTGCCGACATGACTGGTGCCGACATTGAAGCGATGACTCGCTCAATCGAAGGTACTGCACGTTCCATGGGCCTGGTAGTGGAGGACTAAGAAATGGCTAAACTGACCAAGCGCATGTCCGTGATCCGTGACAAAGTTGATGCGACCAAACAGTACGACATCAACGAAGCTATCGCTCTGCTGAAAGAACTGGCTACCGCTAAGTTCGTTGAAAGCGTTGACGTTGCTGTTAACCTGGGCATCGATGCTCGTAAATCTGATCAGAACGTTCGTGGTGCAACTGTACTGCCACACGGTACTGGCCGTTCCGTACGCGTAGCTGTATTTGCTCAGGGTGCAAACGCTGAAGCGGCTAAAGCTGCCGGCGCTGAACTGGTAGGTATGGAAGATCTGGCTGACCAGATCAAGAAAGGCGAAATGAACTTTGACGTTGTTATTGCTTCTCCAGATGCAATGCGCGTTGTTGGCCAGCTGGGCCAGGTTCTGGGTCCTCGCGGCCTGATGCCAAACCCGAAAGTGGGTACTGTAACCCCTAACGTTGCTGAAGCTGTTAAGAACGCTAAAGCAGGTCAGGTTCGTTATCGTAACGACAAAAACGGCATCATCCACACCACCATCGGTAAAGTGGACTTTGACGCTGACAAACTGAAAGAAAACCTGGAAGCTCTGCTGGTTGCGCTGAAAAAAGCAAAACCAACTCAAGCGAAAGGCGTGTACATCAAGAAAGTTAGCATCTCCACCACCATGGGTGCAGGTGTTGCAGTTGACCAGGCTGGCCTGAGCGCTGCTGCAAACTAATGCCTTTACGTGGGCGGTGATTTTGTCTACAATCTTACCCCCACGTTTGCTAACAAAAGTTAGCGGCTAAAAGATTTGTTCGTTGGAGCCTGGCCTAATCCAGGCCTCCGTCGAAGACCGCAGGTGTTTCGCAAGAAACTTAATGCCCTGCGTAGACGGTGACAGAACGCTAAGATTATTTTTGGATACTCTGGCTTGTTTCTGCTCACCGTATTAAGACGCTCTTTCCGTTGGGGAGAGTGAAGTGAGTTCCGGAACATGAGTTCCGGCAAACATCCAGGAGCAAAGCTAATGGCTTTAAATCTTCAAGACAAACAAGCGATTGTTGCTGAAGTCAGCGAAGTAGCCAAAGGCGCGCTGTCTGCAGTAGTTGCGGATTCCCGTGGCGTTACTGTAGACAAAATGACTGAACTGCGTAAAGCAGGTCGTGAAGCTGGCGTATACATGCGTGTTGTTCGTAACACCCTGCTGCGTCGCGTAGTTGAAGGTACTCCTTTCGAGTGCCTGAAAGACACGTTTGTTGGTCCGACCCTTATTGCATACTCTATGGAACACCCGGGCGCTGCTGCTCGTCTGTTCAAAGAGTTCGCGAAAGCGAATGCAAAATTTGAGGTCAAAGCTGCAGCCTTTGAAGGTGAGTTGATCCCGGCATCGCAAATCGATCGCCTGGCAACCCTGCCGACCTACGAAGAAGCAATTGCACGCCTGATGGCAACCATGAAAGAAGCTTCGGCTGGCAAACTGGTTCGCACTCTGGCTGCTGTTCGCGATGCAAAAGAAGCTGCTTAATCGCAGTTATCTTTATAAAGCATTTGCTTACGTATAAACTTATTCTGATTTTCAGGAACAATTTAAATGTCTATCACTAAAGATCAAATCATTGAAGCAGTTGCAGCTATGTCCGTAATGGACGTTGTAGAACTGATCTCTGCAATGGAAGAAAAATTCGGTGTTTCCGCTGCTGCTGCTGTAGCTGTAGCTGCTGGCCCGGTTGAAGCTGCTGAAGAAAAAACTGAATTCGACGTAATTCTGAAAGCTGCTGGCGCTAACAAAGTTGCTGTTATCAAAGCAGTACGTGGCGCAACTGGCCTGGGTCTGAAAGAAGCTAAAGACC
Source organism: Enterobacter cloacae complex sp. FDA-CDC-AR_0132 (assembly GCF_003010695.1). Classification (NCBI taxonomy): domain Bacteria; kingdom Pseudomonadati; phylum Pseudomonadota; class Gammaproteobacteria; order Enterobacterales; family Enterobacteriaceae; genus Enterobacter; species Enterobacter cloacae complex sp. FDA-CDC-AR_0132. Next base: position 1,875,505 of record NZ_CP027618.1, read on the forward strand.
TGGTAGAAGCTGCTCCAGCTGCGCTGAAAGAAGGCGTGAGCAAAGACGACGCAGAAGCACTGAAAAAATCTCTGGAAGAAGCTGGCGCTGAAGTTGAAGTTAAATAAGCCAACTTTTCTGGTTGCAGCCTAAGTCATTAGGCTGATGGCTGGTGACTTTTTAGTCACCAGCCTTTTTGCGCTGTAAGGCATCAGTAGCATTTCACACTGTTTGACTACTGGTTGTCCTGACAATGCATGTTTCTATCGACGACTTAATATATTGCGACAGGGTGCGCGCTCTGTGTAAATCGCGACGAAATGATTTAAGCGTGATAGCAACAGGTATTGCGGAAAGTATTCAATTTTCCGGTCCACAAAATGGTGTTGCACAAACTGTCCCTTCGTCGGACAGATGGGTCGACTTGTCAGCGAGCTGAGGAACCCTATGGTTTACTCCTATACCGAGAAAAAACGTATTCGTAAGGATTTTGGTAAACGTCCACAAGTTCTGGACATTCCATATCTCCTTTCTATCCAGCTTGACTCGTTCCAGAAGTTTATCGAGCAAGATCCTGAAGGGCAGTACGGCCTGGAAGCAGCCTTCCGTTCCGTGTTCCCGATTCAGAGCTACAGCGGTAACTCCGAGCTGCAGTACGTCAGCTACCGCCTTGGCGAACCGGTGTTTGACGTTCAGGAATGTCAGATCCGTGGCGTGACCTATTCCGCACCGCTGCGCGTAAAACTGCGTCTGGTGATCTATGAGCGCGAAGCGCCAGAAGGCACCGTAAAAGACATTAAAGAACAAGAAGTCTACATGGGTGAAATTCCACTCATGACAGACAACGGTACTTTCGTCATCAACGGTACTGAGCGTGTTATCGTTTCCCAGCTGCATCGTAGCCCGGGTGTCTTCTTCGACAGCGATAAAGGTAAAACACACTCATCCGGTAAAGTACTGTATAACGCGCGTATCATTCCTTACCGTGGTTCCTGGCTGGACTTCGAGTTCGATCCTAAAGACAACCTGTTTGTCCGTATCGACCGTCGTCGTAAACTGCCTGCGACCATCATTTTGCGTGCGCTGCAATACACCACTGAACAGATCCTGGACCTGTTCTTTGAGAAAGTAATCTTTGAAATCCGCGACAACAAGTTGCAGATGGAGCTGGTGCCAGAGCGTCTGCGTGGTGAGACCGCGTCGTTCGACATCGAAGCCGACGGCAAAGTGTATGTGGAAAAAGGCCGCCGTATTACCGCGCGCCACATCCGTCAGCTGGAAAAAGATGATATCAAACTCATCGAGGTTCCGGTTGAATACATTGCTGGAAAAGTAGCCGCGAAAGATTACGTTGATGAATCAACTGGCGAGCTGATCTGCCCGGCGAACATGGAGCTGAGCCTGGATCTGCTGGCTAAGCTGAGCCAGTCTGGCCACAAACGCATCGAAACGCTGTTCACCAACGATCTGGACCACGGTCCTTATATCTCTGAGACTATCCGCGTCGATCCAACGACCGATCGTCTGAGCGCGCTGGTAGAAATCTACCGCATGATGCGCCCTGGTGAACCACCAACTCGCGAAGCGGCTGAAAGCCTGTTCGAGAACCTGTTCTTCTCCGAAGACCGCTACGATCTGTCCGCGGTTGGTCGTATGAAGTTCAACCGTTCTCTGCTGCGTGATGAGATCGAAGGTTCCGGTATCCTGAGCAAAGACGACATCATCGAAGTGATGAAGAAGCTCATCGATATCCGTAACGGCAAAGGCGAAGTGGACGATATCGACCACCTCGGCAACCGTCGTATCCGTTCCGTAGGCGAAATGGCGGAAAACCAGTTCCGCGTTGGCCTGGTACGTGTTGAGCGTGCGGTGAAAGAGCGTCTGTCTCTGGGCGATCTGGATACCCTGATGCCTCAGGATATGATCAACGCCAAGCCGATTTCTGCAGCAGTGAAAGAGTTCTTCGGTTCCAGCCAGCTGTCTCAGTTCATGGACCAGAACAACCCGCTGTCTGAGATCACGCACAAACGTCGTATCTCTGCACTTGGCCCAGGCGGTCTGACCCGTGAACGTGCAGGCTTCGAAGTTCGAGACGTACACCCGACTCACTACGGTCGCGTATGTCCAATCGAAACGCCTGAAGGTCCAAACATCGGTCTGATCAACTCCCTGTCCGTGTACGCACAGACTAACGAATACGGTTTCCTTGAGACGCCGTACCGTAAAGTGACCGACGGTGTTGTAACTGACGAAATTCACTACCTGTCTGCTATCGAAGAAGGCAACTACGTTATCGCTCAGGCGAACTCCAACCTGGATGACGAAGGCCACTTTGTAGAAGATCTGGTTACCTGCCGTAGCAAAGGCGAATCCAGCTTGTTCAGCCGCGACCAGGTTGACTACATGGACGTATCCACCCAGCAGGTGGTATCCGTCGGTGCGTCCCTGATCCCGTTCCTGGAACACGATGACGCCAACCGTGCATTGATGGGTGCGAACATGCAACGTCAGGCCGTTCCAACTCTGCGTGCTGATAAGCCGCTGGTTGGTACCGGTATGGAACGTGCTGTTGCCGTTGACTCCGGTGTTACTGCGGTGGCTAAACGTGGCGGTACTGTTCAGTACGTGGATGCTTCCCGTATCGTTATCAAAGTTAACGAAGACGAGATGTACCCGGGCGAAGCAGGTATCGACATTTATAACCTGACCAAATACACCCGTTCTAACCAGAACACCTGTATCAACCAGATGCCTTGTGTGTCTCTGGGTGAGCCCGTTGAGCGCGGCGACGTGCTGGCAGACGGTCCGTCCACCGACCTCGGTGAACTGGCGCTCGGTCAGAACATGCGCGTAGCGTTCATGCCGTGGAACGGTTACAACTTCGAAGACTCCATCCTCGTCTCCGAGCGTGTGGTTCAGGAAGATCGTTTCACTACCATCCACATTCAGGAACTGGCATGTGTGTCCCGTGACACCAAGCTGGGGCCAGAAGAGATCACCGCTGACATCCCTAACGTGGGTGAAGCTGCGCTCTCCAAACTGGATGAATCCGGTATCGTTTACATCGGTGCAGAAGTGACCGGCGGCGACATTCTGGTTGGTAAGGTAACGCCGAAAGGTGAAACCCAGCTGACGCCAGAAGAGAAACTGCTGCGTGCTATCTTCGGTGAGAAAGCGTCTGACGTTAAAGACTCTTCTCTGCGCGTACCAAACGGTGTTTCCGGTACAGTTATCGATGTTCAGGTCTTCACCCGTGACGGCGTTGAAAAAGATAAGCGTGCGCTGGAAATCGAAGAGATGCAGCTCAAACAGGCTAAGAAAGACCTGTCTGAAGAACTGCAGATCCTCGAAGCGGGTCTGTTCAGCCGTATCTATGCGGTGCTGGTTGCCGGTGGCGTTGAAGCTGAGAAGCTCGACAAACTGCCACGCGATCGCTGGCTGGAACTGGGCCTGACCGACGAAGAGAAACAAAATCAGCTGGAACAGCTGGCTGAGCAGTATGACGAACTGAAACACGAGTTCGAGAAAAAACTCGAAGCGAAACGCCGTAAAATCACTCAGGGTGACGATCTGGCACCAGGCGTGCTGAAGATTGTTAAGGTGTATCTGGCTGTTAAACGTCAGATCCAGCCTGGTGATAAGATGGCAGGTCGTCACGGTAACAAGGGTGTTATCTCTAAGATCAACCCGATCGAAGATATGCCGCACGATGCTAACGGTACGCCGGTAGATATCGTACTGAACCCACTGGGCGTACCGTCTCGTATGAACATCGGTCAGATTCTGGAAACCCACCTGGGTATGGCTGCGAAAGGTATCGGCGATAAGATCAACGCCATGCTGAAACAGCAGGAAGAAGTCGCGAAACTGCGCGAATTCATCCAGCGTGCCTACGATCTGGGTACCGACGTTCGTCAGAAAGTCGACCTGAGCACCTTCAGCGATGAAGAAGTGCTGCGTCTGGCAGAGAACCTGCGCAAAGGTATGCCGATTGCAACGCCGGTATTCGACGGTGCAAAAGAAGCTGAAATCAAAGAGCTGCTGCAACTGGGTGGTCTGCCAACGTCTGGTCAGATTACGCTTTTTGATGGCCGTACCGGTGAACAGTTCGAGCGTCCGGTAACCGTAGGTTACATGTACATGCTGAAACTGAACCACCTGGTCGACGACAAGATGCACGCTCGTTCTACCGGTTCTTACAGCCTGGTTACTCAGCAGCCGCTGGGTGGTAAGGCGCAGTTCGGTGGTCAGCGCTTCGGGGAGATGGAAGTGTGGGCGCTGGAAGCATACGGCGCAGCATACACCCTGCAGGAAATGCTCACCGTTAAGTCTGATGACGTGAACGGTCGTACCAAGATGTATAAAAACATCGTGGACGGCAATCATCAGATGGAACCAGGCATGCCAGAGTCCTTCAACGTACTGTTGAAAGAGATTCGTTCGCTGGGTATCAACATCGAACTGGAAGACGAGTAATTCTCGCTCAAACAGGTCACTGGTGTCGGGCTAACCCCCGACACCAGATTGTGCTAACTCCGACGGGAGCAAATCCGTGAAAGATTTATTAAAGTTTCTGAAAGCGCAGACTAAAACCGAAGAGTTTGATGCGATCAAAATTGCTCTGGCTTCGCCAGACATGATCCGTTCATGGTCTTTCGGTGAAGTTAAAAAGCCGGAAACCATCAACTACCGTACGTTCAAGCCTGAGCGTGACGGCCTTTTCTGTGCGCGAATTTTCGGGCCAGTAAAAGACTACGAGTGCCTGTGCGGTAAGTACAAGCGCCTGAAACACCGTGGTGTGATCTGTGAGAAGTGCGGCGTTGAAGTGACCCAGACCAAAGTGCGCCGTGAGCGCATGGGCCACATCGAACTGGCATCTCCAACTGCGCACATCTGGTTCCTGAAATCTCTGCCGTCCCGTATCGGCCTGCTGCTGGATATGCCGCTGCGCGATATCGAACGTGTTCTGTACTTCGAATCTTATGTGGTTATCGAAGGCGGTATGACGAACCTGGAACGCCACCAGATTCTGACCGAAGAACAGTATCTGGACGCGCTGGAAGAGTTCGGTGACGAATTCGACGCGAAGATGGGTGCGGAAGCTATTCAGGCCCTGCTGAAAAGCATGGACCTGGAGCAAGAGTGCGAGCAGCTGCGTGAAGAGCTGAACGAAACCAACTCCGAAACCAAGCGTAAAAAGCTGACCAAGCGTATCAAACTGCTGGAAGCATTCGTTCAGTCTGGTAACAAACCAGAGTGGATGATCCTGACCGTTCTGCCGGTTCTGCCGCCAGATCTGCGTCCGCTGGTTCCGCTGGATGGTGGTCGTTTCGCAACGTCGGATCTGAACGATCTGTATCGTCGAGTTATCAACCGTAACAACCGTCTGAAACGTCTGCTGGATCTGGCTGCGCCGGACATCATCGTACGTAACGAAAAACGTATGCTGCAGGAAGCGGTAGATGCCCTGCTGGATAACGGTCGTCGCGGTCGTGCGATCACCGGTTCTAACAAACGTCCTCTGAAATCTTTGGCCGATATGATCAAAGGTAAACAGGGTCGTTTCCGTCAGAACCTGCTCGGTAAGCGTGTTGACTACTCCGGTCGTTCTGTTATCACCGTAGGTCCATACCTGCGTCTGCATCAGTGCGGTCTGCCGAAGAAAATGGCACTGGAGCTGTTCAAACCGTTCATCTACGGCAAGCTGGAACTGCGTGGCCTGGCCACCACCATCAAAGCCGCTAAGAAAATGGTTGAGCGTGAAGAAGCTGTCGTTTGGGATATCCTGGACGAAGTTATCCGCGAACACCCGGTACTGCTGAACCGTGCACCAACACTGCACCGTCTGGGTATCCAGGCATTTGAACCGGTACTGATCGAAGGTAAAGCTATCCAGCTGCACCCGCTGGTTTGTGCGGCATATAACGCCGACTTCGATGGTGACCAGATGGCTGTTCACGTACCGCTGACGCTGGAAGCCCAGCTCGAAGCGCGTGCGCTGATGATGTCTACTAACAACATCCTGTCTCCAGCGAACGGTGAACCAATCATCGTTCCTTCTCAGGACGTTGTATTGGGTCTGTACTACATGACCCGCGACTGTGTTAACGCCAAAGGCGAAGGCATGGTGCTGACTGGCCCTAAAGAAGCTGAGCGTATCTATCGCGCTGGCCTGGCCTCTCTGCATGCGCGTGTCAAAGTGCGTATCACTGAATATGAAAAAGATGCTAACGGCGAATTCGTTGCGAAAACCAGCCTGAAAGACACGACCGTTGGCCGTGCCATTCTGTGGATGATCGTACCGAAAGGTCTGCCTTTCTCCATCGTCAACCAGGCGCTGGGTAAGAAAGCGATCTCCAAAATGCTGAACACCTGTTACCGCATTCTGGGTCTGAAGCCGACGGTTATCTTCGCTGACCAGACAATGTACACCGGCTTTGCATATGCAGCGCGTTCAGGTGCATCTGTTGGTATCGATGACATGGTTATCCCAGAGAAGAAACACGAGATCATCTCTGAAGCGGAAGCCGAAGTTGCTGAGATCCAGGAGCAGTTCCAGTCTGGTCTGGTTACCGCGGGCGAACGCTATAACAAAGTTATCGATATCTGGGCTGCGGCGAACGATCGTGTATCCAAAGCGATGATGGATAACCTGCAAACCGAAACCGTGATTAACCGTGACGGCGTAGAAGAGCAGCAGGTTTCCTTCAACAGCATTTACATGATGGCCGACTCCGGTGCGCGTGGTTCTGCAGCACAGATTCGTCAGCTGGCAGGTATGCGTGGTCTGATGGCGAAGCCAGATGGCTCCATCATCGAAACGCCAATCACCGCGAACTTCCGTGAAGGTCTGAACGTACTCCAGTACTTCATCTCTACTCACGGTGCGCGTAAAGGTCTGGCGGATACCGCACTGAAAACAGCGAACTCCGGTTATCTGACGCGTCGTCTGGTTGACGTTGCGCAGGATCTGGTTGTGACCGAAGACGATTGTGGCACCCTCGAAGGTATCACCATGACCCCGGTTATCGAGGGTGGTGATGTTAAAGAGCCGCTGCGCGATCGCGTACTGGGTCGTGTAACCGCGGAAGACATTCTGAAGCCGGGTACCGCAGACATTCTGGTTCCACGCAACACGCTGCTGCACGAACAGTGGTGTGACCTGCTGGAAGCGAACTCTGTTGACTCTGTGAAAGTTCGTTCCGTTGTATCTTGTGACACCGATTTCGGTGTATGTGCGCACTGCTATGGTCGTGACCTGGCGCGTGGCCACATCATCAACAAAGGTGAAGCAATCGGTGTTATCGCGGCACAGTCCATCGGTGAACCGGGTACACAGCTGACGATGCGTACGTTCCACATCGGTGGTGCGGCATCTCGTGCGGCTGCTGAATCCAGCATCCAGGTGAAAAACAAAGGTAGCATCAAGCTCAGCAACGCGAAGTCTGTTGTTAACTCCGCAGGCAAGCTGGTTGTGACCTCTCGTAACACCGAGCTGAAGCTGATCGACGAATTCGGTCGTACCAAAGAGAGCTATAAAGTGCCTTACGGTGCTGTTATGGCGAAAGGTGATGGCGAGCAGGTTGCCGGCGGTGAAACCGTTGCAAACTGGGATCCACACACCATGCCGGTTATCACCGAAGTAAGTGGTTTCATCCGCTTCACTGACATGATCGACGGCCAGACCATTACTCGTCAGACCGACGAGCTGACCGGTCTGTCTTCTCTGGTCGTTCTGGACTCTGCTGAGCGTACTGCCGGTGGTAAAGATCTGCGTCCTGCACTGAAAATCGTTGATGCTCAGGGTAACGACGTTCTGATCCCTGGTACCGATATGCCTGCGCAGTACTTCCTGCCGGGTAAAGCGATTGTACAGCTGGAAGATGGCGTACAGATCAGTTCTGGTGACACCCTGGCGCGTATTCCTCAGGAATCCGGCGGTACCAAGGACATCACCGGTGGTCTGCCACGCGTTGCGGATCTGTTCGAAGCTCGTCGTCCGAAAGAGCCTGCAATCCTGGCTGAAATCAGCGGTATCATCTCCTTCGGTAAAGAGACCAAAGGTAAACGCCGTCTGGTTATCACCCCAGTAGATGGCAGCGAGCCGTACGAAGAGATGATTCCTAAGTGGCGTCAGCTCAACGTGTTCGAAGGTGAACGTGTAGAACGTGGTGACGTGGTTTCCGACGGTCCAGAAGCGCCGCACGACATCCTGCGTCTGCGTGGTGTGCATGCTGTTACTCGTTACATCGTTAACGAAGTACAGGACGTATACCGTCTGCAGGGCGTTAAGATTAACGATAAACACATCGAAGTTATCGTTCGTCAGATGCTGCGTAAAGCAACCATTGATAGCGCGGGCAGCTCTGAGTTCCTGGAAGGCGAGCAGGTTGAATACTCACGCGTCAAGATCGCTAACCGCGATCTGGAAGCGAACGGCAAAATCGCTGCGACCTTCTCGCGCGATCTGCTGGGTATCACCAAAGCGTCTCTGGCAACCGAGTCCTTCATCTCTGCAGCATCGTTCCAGGAGACCACGCGTGTCCTGACCGAAGCCGCTGTAGCAGGTAAGCGTGATGAACTGCGCGGTCTGAAAGAGAACGTTATCGTGGGTCGTCTGATCCCGGCTGGTACCGGTTATGCGTACCATCAGGATCGTATGCGTCGTCGTGCTGCAGGCGAACTGCCAGCTGCACCGCAGGTAACTGCTGAAGATGCATCCGCGAGCCTGGCAGAGCTGCTGAACGCAGGTCTGGGTGGTTCTGACAACGAGTAATCGTTGATTCAGCAAATAAAAAACCCGCTTCGGCGGGTTTTTTTATGTCTGCATATTTTTCAGTTTATCAGCGGTAGCCGACGATACAGCTCAATCATATCGCCCGCCAGGTCCTGAATGACCATCGCGTTCATCAGGTGATCCTGAGAGTGGACGGTGATCAGGTTAACCGGCAGCTTTCCGGTCCCTTCATCAAGACCAATCAGCTGCGTCTGGATGGTGTGGGCATGTTTCACGTATTCACGCGACTCTTCCATCGCCTTTTCGGCTTCGTCAAAGTCGCCTTTACGGGCCATCTGCAACGCCGTAAGGGCAGCACTGCGCGCTGCTCCCGCGTTGACCAGCAGTTCCATGATCGTTGTTTCTAAATCTTCCACGGGTCACTCCAGTAATTTAAGCGCTTTTTCCAGGACGACATCACCTTTCATCATGCCGTAATCCATCATGTCGATCACCGCGACCTTTTTACCCAGCGGATCGGCCTGCGCCTGAAGTTTAGCCTGCTCGTATTTAACCTGTGGCCCCAGCAATACGATGTCAGCCGTCGCGATATTATCTTTAAACTCCGCAACCGGAACGGCTTTAATGGTGACTTCAACTCCTTTTTTCTGCGCGGCGTCTTTCATACGTTGAACCAGCATGCTGGTTGACATTCCCGCTGCACAGCATAAAACGATGTTCTTCATAATCAGCCTCGATCTACATGTGTTTATTGATAATTATCCCGTGCAGACCGCTTCAACAACCGCTTTACCGCGATTGTGTGTCAGGCATCACAAAGAAATGGGTGATTTTCTGAAACCGGTTACAATTTTGCATGAAAGCGCACGCTGCCCGTCGAAACGGACAGCGTGGGAGGGAAGAAATTAACGGATGGAGGTCTGAAGGATGCGGTTTTTACCCTGTTGTTTTGCGCTGTAAAGTGCGTTATCCACGCTCCCTACAAATTGCTCCAGCGGTTCGAAATGCCATTCCCCCAGGCCTGCACTGAACGTGACCTGCAGGTTTTCTTCGCGCCAGACGCGTTTTTCAATGGTGGTACGCCACGCTTCCAGCAACGAGATTGCATCAGCAATTTGCGTAGCCTCGAAGACCACCGCAAACTCTTCTCCACCGTACCGGTACACCGAGATGTGGTGCGGTTGCATGATCTGGATCCCTTCACGCGCCACGTTACGCAGGACAATATCGCCGCTAAGGTGGCCCCAGGTATCGTTGATTGATTTGAAGTTATCGATATCCACCAGCGCCAGTGCGAAAGGCTGTTGAGCCGCCATTAACTCTTCCACATCGGTATCGAACGCGCGGCGGTTTTTGCAGCCTGTAAGCGCATCGTGGGTTGCCTGGCGGACATATGCCATCTCACGCTCTTTATTCGACTGGATGGTATGACTCAGCATCGCTTCCAGACGCGGTGCCTGGCTGACATCGCCAGTTTTGATGGCGTTGATAATATGCATTAGCACGGTACGCGAGGCATGGCGAAGGTATAAACCGAAGAGAATGATAATAATCGCCGCCAGTGCAAATCCCCAGCCAACGATAGTGGTTTCGTGGCGGGTAATATCCGTCAGGGTCGCGCCAGAGACCCGGTAGATGACAAACCAATCCGGGTTAGTGAAGGAGTAGTAGTAATACCAGGTTTTACTTTTCCGGTCGTATAAATGACCCTCGCCGCTGGTCATTTTGTCCATCAGCGCTTCGCTCACGTATTTTTTGAACAGCGCGCCCGTGTCAGGATGAAGCACCACGGTTCCGTCGCGCTCGACGACGAAGAATTCCCCTTGTACAGGGGCCACCATCTGTCGAAGGGTATACCCCATCGACGCCAAATCAAGATGAAAGGCGAGGGTTCCCTTGAGTCTGCCTTCTGTTGAAATCAATGGCTTATAAAGCGTGACCGTTGGATGCCCGGTAAAGTAGTCCATATAAGGGTGGGTATAATGGCTGAAAATACTGGCTTCCGCGTGGGCGACAAACCACGGGCGCGTCCGCGGATCGACGTTTTTACTCTTTTCCGTGGGAGGCGCTTCGGGAGCGTGCAAATAATGCCCCTCCGTGTCGGCCAGCGAGATGGATGACACGGTCGGCATCAGGTTTTGCAAATGCATCAACATCTGCAACCCTTGCGTCGGGTTGACGTTCAGCGTCTCATTCAGTATTTCGTTGCGGGAAAAGTACATCGCAGAACGACCAAGAATATAGTCGTTTTCACGCAACATTGATTCGGTATAGTTAACCGCCAGATTATGCGTGAAATTACCATTAATTTTATGATAATCCTCAAGAAAATCCTTTCGTTGCGAAAGCGTAACCACGACAGCGATCAGTGCAAAACTGCACAGTATCCCCGCGAAGCTGGCCATTATTGGCCGGGTAAAAGAGAGTTTTTTGCTGTGAAGTGCCATGAGTTGTACATCATTCCTGAGGGTGAATGCTTTTCGTCTGCCGATATCCTCTCAGCATAGTCGCAGTCCTGCGGTTAGCTGTGAATTATACGGAACACGATTTCAGACGAGATGATTTATCTTAAGAATGGCTAAGAAATTACTCATAAAATCAGAAATTCAGTGTGCACGATAAGTCAGAGGCAGGGCGAAACGAGGAAGAAGCTTTTCGCCCTGGTCAGCGTCCGTTGCTGACCACATGACAATAAAAAACCGGACGATAGCTGGCAATCATCCGGTAGTGACTCTCCGTGCCGCCTCGTTTTATTTCTGCGGAGTTGCAGTATGTTTCAGCGTAATTGCGAGGCTCTTCCCAGCCAGCTGTCCCAGTCTTTCCAGACCGGCTGCAGCCCCTGTGCGCTCAGGGCCGCGGCGACCGCTTCCGGACGTCGTCCATCATGCGGGGCAAACTGCTCCAGTTCAGGGTGATCATCGGCGTAACCGCCCGGCTGTGTTTTGGAAAATGCGCTCACGTTGTTTATCGCAAGCGGGATCACGCGGTCGCGGAACGCCGGTGATTCACGTGTTGAGAGCGATAATTCAACCTCCGGGGCAAGCAGGCGAAACGCGCAGATCGTTTGTACCAGCTGGCGCTCATCCATGAGTGAGGCCGGTTCAATCCCGCCAGCACACGGGCGCAGCCGGGGGAAGGAGATGGAGTAGCGGCTCTGCCAGTAGTGCTGCTGAAGCCACAACAGATGTTCCGCCACCATGTAGCAATCCACGCGCCAGCTATCGGAAAGCCCAATCAGCGCACCAAGGCCAATTTTATCGATCCCGGCACGTCCGAGCCTGTCCGGCGTTTCAAGGCGGAAGAAGAAGTCCTGTTTCTTGCCCTTCAGGTGATGCCGTGCGTAGGTCGCTTCGTGGTACGTTTCCTGATAGACCATCACTCCATCCAGTCCGAGCGTTTTGAGCTCCGCATACTCATCCTGCGACAGGGGCTGCACTTCCATCTGCAACGAGGCGAACTGACGACGAATGGCAGGAAGGTGCTGGCGGAAATAGTCCATTCCGACTTTGCCCTGGTGCTCACCGGTGACCAGCAGGAGATGCTCGAAGCCCATTTCCCGGATGGCCGCACACTCGCGCGCGATCTCTTCCTCATCAAGCGTCTTACGCTTAATGCGGTTGCTCATGGAGAAGCCGCAGTAGGTACAGTCATTGGCGCACAGGTTTGAGAGATAGAGCGGGACGTAAAAGCTTACCGTGTTGCCAAAGCGCTGTCGGGTGAGACGCTGGGCGCGCTGGGCCATCGGCTCCAGATAAGCACTGGCCGCAGGGGAGAGCAGGGCCATTAAATCGTCGCGGGTCAGATGGCGCGCATTCAGTGCGCGCTCGACGTCGACCGGCGTTTTGCTGTTGATGCGCAGGGCAATGTCGTCCCAGTTAAGCTGCCGCCAGCGGTCGGTAAAGGTGGTCATGAGATTGCCTCCAGAAAACCGGTCAGCGGGCTGGTGGCCTGCGCCTGAAAACTGCGCGAGCCAGGGCCTGATTGCCGTGCCAGCAGGCCAGCCTCCACCGCCATGCGAAACGCGCGCGCCATCATGACCGGATCGTCGGCAACCGCGATGGCCGTGTTCACCAGCACCGCGTCCGCCCCCATCTCCAGCGCCTGCGCGGCATGGCTTGGTACGCCAATACCCGCATCCACCACCACCGGCACGGTGGCCTGCTCAATGATGATCTCCAGCATTGCCCGGGTTTCCAGCCCCTGGTTAGAGCCAATAGGCGCGCCCAGCGGCATAACGGCGGCGCAGCCAACATCTTCCAGACGTTTGCAGAGTACCGGATCGGCACCGCAGTAAGGCAGAACGATGAACCCTTGTTGTACCAGCTTTTCTGCCGCTTTCAGCGTCTCGATCGGGTCGGGCAACAGCCAGCGAGCATCCGGGTGAATTTCCAGCTTCAGCCAGCGTGTGCCGAGCGCTTCACGCGCCAGTTGAGCGGCGAAAATGGCCTCTTCGGCCGTTTTCGCGCCGGAAGTATTTGGCAGTAGCGTGACGCCAGCTTCCAGTAAAGGCGCCAGAATGGCATCACTGTGATGGTGCAGATCCACGCGTTTTAACGCCAGCGTGACCAGCTGGCTGCCGCTTTCACGGATGGCATCGACCATCAGCTGGGGTGATGCGAATTTCCCGGTTCCGGTAAACAGATGTGAATCAAAGACTTTATCGGCAATACGTAACATCTCAGCCCCCTGCGATAACCTGAAACAGCAGGATCTGGTCGCCTTCATTGACCTGCTGATGTTCCCACTGCTCGCGCGGCAGGATCTGTTGATTGAGCGCCAGCGCCGTTCCCGGCTTGAGCTGGCGCAGTTTATCGAGCAGCACGGCAACGGTGAGCCCGTCCTCGCATTTCATCGGCTCATCGTTAAACAGAATGCGCATTGCCGCCTCCGCATACCGGGCAGTGGCTGGCGCGGTGTAACGCCAGATGACGCCAGCCGCTGGAGCGGGCGTCAAATAACCGCAACGTGTTGCGCTCGGTCTCCATTCCGCTGAGCAGCTTGATGGCCTCGAGCGCCTGCAGGGTACCCATCACCCCCACAACCGGGCCAAGAATGCCCGCGGTGCGACAGTTACGCTCTGGCTCAGCATCGTCTGGCCACAGACAGCGATAGCAGCCCTGCGCCCACGGCGGTGTCAGGACCATCATCTGCCCGCCGAACCCCACCGCGCTGGCGGTGATAAGCGGCGTATTTTTTGCGACACAGGCGGCGTTGATCGCCTGGCGGGTTGCCATATTGTCGGTGCAGTCCAGCACCACGTCGGCCAGGGCGACTTCTCGGAGCAGATTGTCGCCGCTGAGCCGCTCCTGACACGCAATGAGCTCAATATCCGGGTTCAGCTGGTTCAGGCGCTGGCGGGTAATGTGTACTTTGGGCTGGTTGATATCCTCGGTGGTAAAGAGGATTTGACGCTGCAGGTTGCTAAGATGCACCTCGTCGTCATCGGCCAGTACCAGCGTGCCCACGCCTGCACCGGCCAGATAGAGCGCGGCAGGCGCGCCTAATCCGCCCAGCCCGACAATCAAAACCCGGCTGGCGAGTAGCTTTTGCTGCCCGTCGATGGCGATATCCTCCAGCAGGATCTGGCGGCTATAGCGCATAAAGTCACGATCATTCATCGCCTGCTCCTGCCAGTTGTAAGAGCTGCCGGGTGGCGGCCTGCCAGTCTGCGGCCTGGGTGATGGCACTGACGACGGCGATACTGCCGACACCGGTATCCAGCACGGCCGGCGCTCGTTCAAGGCTAATCCCGCCGATGGCCACGGTCGGGTACTGCGCAAGACGCTTCACGTGAGCCGCCAGCTGTGCCAGCCCTTGTGGCGCGGAGGGCATCTGTTTAGTTTGCGTCGGGAAGACGTGTCCAAGCGCAATGTACGAAGGGCGAGCCGCCAGTGCCACGTCAATCTCCATATCGTCATGGGTCGAGACACCCAGGCGCAAACCGGCTTCCCGGATGGCCTTCAGGTCTGTGGTCTCCAGGTCCTCCTGACCCAGATGCACGCCGTAGGCCTGGTGCTTTATCGCCAGTCGCCAGTAGTCGTTGATAAACAGGCGGGCTTTATACCGACGCCCCAGCGCGATGGCGGCGGCGACATCGTTCTCCACCTCCTCATCGCGTTTATCTTTGATGCGCAGCTGCAGCGTGCGTACACCTGCCTCCAGCAGGCGGGCAACCCACTCCACGCTGTCCACCACCGGGTAGAGCCCCAAACGAAAGGGCACGGGTGGGAAATCGGGCTGGTACATTACGCCTCCTCTTTTTTGAGGTAGATTTCGCCGCCTTTCGCGCGGAAGGTTTCTGACATATCCGCCATGCCCACTTCAATGGTTTGCGCGGCGGCGTAGTCACGCACCTCCTGGCTGATCTTCATCGAGCAGAATTTTGGCCCACACATGGAGCAGAAATGGGCCACTTTGCCGGACTCCTGCGGCAGGGTTTCGTCGTGATAGGCGCGGGCGGTAAACGGGTCGAGCGCGAGGTTAAACTGATCTTCCCAGCGGAATTCAAAGCGGGCCTTCGACATCGCGTTATCGCGAATTTGCGCGCCCGGATGGCCTTTCGCCAGGTCCGCAGCGTGGGCGGCAATTTTGTAGGTGATAAGCCCCTGCTTCACGTCCTCTTTGTTGGGCAGACCGAGGTGCTCTTTTGGCGTCACATAGCAGAGCATGGCGCAACCGAACCAGCCGATCATCGCCGCACCAATTCCGGAGGTGAAGTGGTCGTAACCCGGGGCAATATCGGTGGTCAACGGCCCCAGTGTATAGAATGGTGCTTCATGGCAGTGCTCCAGTTCTTCCGTCATATTGCGGCGGATCATCTGCATGGGGACATGGCCCGGGCCTTCAATCATCACCTGCACGTCATACTCCCAGGCGATTTTGGTCAGCTCGCCCAGCGTGTGCAGTTCGGCAAACTGCGCTTCGTCGTTGGCATCACGAATGGAACCAGGGCGCAGGCCGTCGCCCAGCGACAGCGAGACGTCGTAAGCGGCACAGATTTCGCAGATCTCGCGGAAGTGTTCGTAGAGGAAGTTTTCCTGATGATGAGACAGACACCACTTCGCCATGATTGAGCCCCCGCGCGAGACAATGCCGGTCAGACGCTTCGCGGTCATCGGCACGTAGCGCAGCAGTACCCCCGCGTGGATGGTGAAGTAGTCTACACCCTGTTCAGCCTGCTCCAGCAGCGTGTCGCGGAACGCTTCCCAGGTGAGGTTTTCAGCGATACCGTTCACTTTCTCCAGCGCCTGATAGACCGGCACCGTTCCGATAGGCACCGGGCTGTTACGCAGGATCCACTCGCGGGTTTCGTGGATATAACGCCCGGTGGAGAGATCCATTACCGTGTCCGCGCCCCAGCGCGTTGACCAGACCAGCTTCTCGACCTCTTCTTCGATGGAGGAGGTGACTGCGGAGTTACCGATATTGGCGTTGACCTTCACCAGGAAGTTGCGGCCGATAATCATCGGTTCGGATTCCGGGTGATTGATGTTGGCGGGGATAATCGCGCGGCCAGCGGCCACTTCATCGCGCACAAACTCCGGGGTGATGTTTTCCGGCAGGCGGGCACCGAAACCTTCGCCCGGATGCTGGTGGCGCAGCACTTCGCTACGGATGCGCTCACGGCCCATGTTTTCACGGATGGCGATAAACTCCATCTCCGGGGTGACGATCCCCTGACGCGCATAGTGCAGCTGGGTAACGCATTTGCCCGCTTTCGCACGTTTCGGCGTCAGCAGGCCCGCGAAGCGCAGCTCGTCCAGGCCGTCGTCGGCCAGACGCTCGTTGGTGTAGGCAGAGCTGCGAACCGTCAGTTCTTCGCAGTCGTTACGCGCGTCAATCCAGCGCTGGCGCAGTTTTGCCAGACCCTGCTGCACGTTAATGGCCACATCAGGATCGCCGTATGGGCCAGACGTGTCGTAGACCGGCACGGCTTCGTTGTCTTCATACTGCGGGTTTTCTTTGCTGCCGCCAAGAAGCGTCGGGCTAAGCTGGATTTCGCGCATCGGAACGCGGATATCCGCCTGAGAGCCGGTGATGTAAATACGCTTAGAGTTCGGGAAAGCGGTGCCTTCCAGGGTGTCGATGAAGTGTTGGGCGTGTGCGCGCTGTTCGCGGCGGGTCAGTTTAGTAGTAGACATAGCTCATTCCAAAAGTGAAGGACATGGCTTGTCAGACGACGGATGAAGCAAGAGGAGATCGCTCGGGGGCGATACTACAGCAGTTTTACTCTTGTTCCCTTCGCAGGTATTAGCCTGATCAGGTTCCGCGGATCCCGAATTAACGGTCTCAGCCCGTGCTTTCACACTGGGCACTCCGACAAGAAATTTACACGCCATCGTTCACGCTATCGCATGAATGATTTCGTGTAATACCCCTCCTGAGAGGGGCGAATGTTTGTAAACTACTCGTTAACGATTAAGAACTCAAGCAGGCCGCGCGATGTTATCTTCGTTGCTGGCCTTAGAATCGTTATCCAGCACGAGGGCGATCAGCTTATCTTCCAGCGAGAATCGCTCTTCCAGCGCTTCGCCGAGATCGGACAGCGCCTGTTGAAACTCAAGGTAGTTGTCGTGATCGATGGCGTTCTCGAGGGTGGAATCGTAGTAATTCATGATCTGCTGGGTATTGGCTTCCAGCAGCGGGTAGAGTTTGGATGCCGTTAAATACGGGCTAGTGCCTTCCATTTCGCGGATAATGCGTTCATAAATATTGAAATGGCCGTCGGACAGGTAGTCGACCAGGCTCTGACAAAAATCATCCAGCGCTTTTTCATTCAGCCGCATAAACGATTCTTTGCCAGGCTTAATACCGACCAGATTGTAATAAGCCACGAGTAGATGCTTGCGCACATGTAGCCAGCGATCCACCAGTTTGTTACTTCCTCTAACGCGCTCAGTCAGGCTTTCTAGCTGGTTTAACATGTTCGACTCCGCAAGGTTTAGAATTGATTCTGCTTATCCAAAATGTAACCACAATGCTAACAACATGTCAGTGAAGCGAAGGTAGTGCAATAGATATGGATCGTATTATTGAAAAATCAGATCTGGGTTGGTGGATTGTCAGTCACGAACAAAAATTATGGCTGCCCGGTGGGGAAATACCCCATGGCACTGCCGATCGTTTCGATCTCGTTGGTCAGCCTGCGCTGAAGATCGGCGAGTGGCAAGGGGAGCCGGTGTGGTTGATCCAGCAGCCTCGCCGCCAGGACATGGGATCCGTTCGTCAGGTGCTGGATCTTGATGTGGGCCTGTTCCAGCTGGCAGGCCGTGGCGTGCAGCTGGCCGAGTTTTACCGATCGCATAAATACTGCGGCTACTGCGGGCATACCATGCACCCGAGCAAAACCGAGTGGGCCATGCTCTGCAGCCACTGCCGTGAACGCTATTATCCGCAGATTGCGCCGTGCATTATCGTCGCTATCCGGCGTGACGATTCCATCCTGCTGGCACAACATACCCGCCATCGCAACGGCATTCATACTGTTCTTGCCGGGTTCGTTGAAGTGGGCGAAACGCTGGAGCAGGCGGTGGCGCGTGAAGTGATGGAAGAGAGCGGGATCCGGGTGAAGAACCTGCGTTACGTAACGTCTCAGCCGTGGCCGTTCCCACAGTCGCTGATGACGGCGTTTATGGCCGAATACGATAGCGGTGAGATTGTTATCGACCAGAAAGAGCTGCTGGACGCGAACTGGTACCGTTATGACGATTTGCCACTGTTACCCCCGCCGGGAACGGTAGCCCGTCGGCTGATAGAAGATACCGTGGCAATGTGTCGGGCCGAGTATGAGTAGTGTTACACTCACGGACTGACGCAATAAGGAACTGCAAAATGACCGAACTGAAGAACGATCGTTATCTGCGTGCGCTGCTGCGCCAGCCCGTTGATGTCACCCCGGTGTGGATGATGCGCCAGGCGGGGCGCTATCTGCCAGAGTACAAAGCCACGCGTGCGCAGGCGGGTGATTTTATGTCGCTGTGCAAAAATGCCGAGCTGGCCTGCGAAGTGACGCTCCAGCCGCTGCGCCGCTACCCGCTGGATGCCGCTATTCTCTTTTCGGACATTCTGACCATTCCGGATGCCATGGGCCTTGGGCTCTATTTCGAAACCGGTGAAGGTCCGCGTTTCACCTCCCCGATCAAAAGCAAAGCCGACGTTGATAAGCTGCCGGTACCGGATCCTGAGCAGGAGCTGGGGTATGTGATGAACGCCGTGCGCACAATTCGCCGTGAACTGAAAGGCGAAGTGCCGCTGATTGGCTTCTCAGGCAGCCCGTGGACGCTGGCGACCTATATGGTGGAAGGTGGCAGCAGCAAAGCCTTTACCGTCATTAAAAAGATGATGTACGCGGAGCCACAGGCGCTGCATACGCTGCTCGACAAGCTGGCGAAGAGCGTCACACTCTATCTTAACGCGCAGATTAAAGCAGGCGCGCAGTCGGTGATGATTTTCGATACCTGGGGCGGCGTGCTGACCGGGCGCGATTACCAGCAGTTCTCGCTGTATTACATGCATAAAATCGTCGATGGCCTGCTGCGTGAAAACGAAGGTCGCCGGGTGCCGGTGACGCTGTTCACCAAAGGCGGCGGGCAGTGGCTGGAAGCCATGGCCGCAACCGGCTGTGACGCGTTGGGTCTCGACTGGACAACCGATATTGCCGATGCGCGCCGTCGCGTGGGTGACAAAGTGGCGCTGCAGGGCAACATGGACCCGTCTATGCTCTATGCTCAGCCTGCCCGTATTGAGGAAGAGGTGGCCTCCATTCTTGCTGGTTTCGGCCAGGGCGAAGGACACGTGTTCAACCTCGGGCACGGTATTCATCAGGATGTACCGCCAGAACACGCTGGCGCGTTTGTGGAGGCGGTGCACCGACTTTCTGCACATTATCATCAGTAAGGAGTGGTTATGGATCTCGCGTCATTACGCGCTCAACAGATAGAACTGGCCTCATCCGTGATCCGCGAGGATCGTCTGGACACAGACCCGCCGCAGTACATTGGCGGAGCAGATGTGGGGTTTGAGCAGGGAGGTGAAGTGACGCGGGCGGCAATGGTGCTGCTGAAGTATCCCTCGCTGGAACTGGTGGAGTACAAGGTGGCGCGTATCGCCACCACCATGCCGTACATTCCTGGCTTTCTCTCATTCCGTGAATATCCCGCGCTGCTGGCAGCGTGGGAGCAACTCTCGCAAAAACCCGACCTGCTGTTTGTCGACGGCCATGGTATCTCTCATCCGCGCCGCTTAGGCGTCGCCAGCCACTTTGGGCTGCTGGTGGATGTCCCCACCATCGGTGTGGCTAAAAAACGCCTGTGCGGTGCGTTTGAGCCGCTCTCCGCCGAGCCAGGCGCGCTGGCACCTCTCATCGATAAGGGTGAGCAACTGGCGTGGGTCTGGCGCAGTAAAGCGCGTTGTAACCCCCTGTTTATCGCCACCGGGCATCGGGTGAGCACGGACAGTGCGCTGGCGTGGGTGCAGCGCTGCATGAAAGGGTATCGCTTACCGGAGCCCACCCGCTGGGCTGATGCGGTAGCGTCAGGGCGTCCGGCTTTTACGCGTTGGCAAGAAATTCAGTGATGATTCAGGTAAACTGCGGCTAATTTTCGATTCGAGACCTCATCATGCTACAAAACCCGATTCATCTGCGCCTTGAGAAGCTGGAAAGCTGGCAGCACGTGACTTTTATGGCTTGCCTGTGCGAGCGCATGTATCCCAACTATGCCGCGTTCTGCAAGCAGACAGGCTTTGGTGAAGGGCAGATTTATCGCCGCATCCTGGATTTAATCTGGGAGACGCTGACGGTCAAAGACGCTAAGGTGAACTTCGACTCTCAGCTTGAAAAGCTTGAAGAGGCGATCCCGGCTGCGGATGACTACGACCTGTATGGTGTCTATCCGGCCATTGATGCCTGCGTGGCATTAAGCGAACTGATTCATTCCCGTCTGAGCGGTGAAACGCTGGAGCATGCTATCGAAGTCAGCAAGGCATCCATTACGACCGTCGCGATGCTGGAAATGACCCAGGAAGGTCGGGAAATGACCGACGAAGAGCTGCGAGTGAACCCCGCGGTTGAGCAGGAATGGGATATCCAGTGGGAAATTTTCCGCCTGCTGGCAGAGTGTGAAGAACGCGATATTGAGCTGATAAAAGGGCTCCGTGCGGACTTACGTGAGGCTGGTGAGAGCAATATTGGTATAATTTTTAACCAATGAGACAACAAAACTTGATATAACGCTCGTTTTGTCGCTCCTCGACTCTTCCCTTTCGCCCCTTGTCTGGTCTACATTTGGGGGGCGAAAAAAAGTGGCTATCGGTGCGTGTATGCAGGAGAGTGCTTTTTTGGCATTTTCGTCGCACTCGATGCTTAGCAAGCGATAAACACATTGAAAGGATAACTTATGAACAAGACTCAACTGATTGATGTAATTGCGGACAAGGCTGATCTGTCTAAAGTGCAGGCTAAAGCTGCTCTGGAATCTACCCTGGCTGCTATTACTGAGTCTCTGAAAGAAGGTGATGCTGTACAACTGGTTGGTTTCGGTACCTTCAAAGTGAACCACCGCGCTGAGCGTACTGGCCGCAACCCGCAGACCGGTAAAGAAATCAAAATCGCCGCAGCTAACGTGCCGGCATTTGTTTCTGGTAAAGCACTGAAAGACGCTGTTAAGTAAGACGCGTGGCAGTGAACAGTTTTAACGAAGGGGCGGCAACGCCCCTTTTGTCTGTCTGGCGTGGTCTTTTCGCGCTGGCGGGCGTGATGTTTCTGTCCGCCTGTAGCCACGACACCTCTCTGCCACCGTTTACCGCCAGCGGCTACGCTGACAACCAGGGTGCGGTGAGGATCTGGCGCAAAGATTCTGGCGGCGAAGTGCATCTGCTTTCTGCTTTCAGTCCGTGGCATAACGGCAATACGTCGACTGCGGAGTATCGCTGGCAGGGCGATGACCTGTCGCTGATAGAACTGAATGTCTACAGCAAGACCCCCGAACATGTGAAAGTGCGTTTTGATGACCATGGCGAGCTGAGCTTTATGCAGCGGGAAGTCAGCGGTCAAAAACAGCAGCTTTCCAGCGATCAAGTCGCACTCTATCGTTATCGTGCCGAACAAATCCGCCAGACCAGCGATGCGCTGCGTCAGGGACGCGTTGTGCTGCGCCAGGGGCGCTGGCATGCCGATGGCACGGTAACAACCTGCGAAGGGCAAACCGTTAAGCCTGAGCTTGAAGCCTGGGCAACCGAACATATTGAGCGCCGTCAGCGGCATTCATCAATGGAAGTGAGTGTGGCGTGGCTGGAAGCGCCGGAAGGTTCTCAACTGCTGCTGGTCGCGAACGAAGACTTCTGCACCTGGCAGCCGACAGAAAAGAGTTTTTGAGTGACGTCCCCTCTCCCTGACGGGAGAGGGGCTGGCTGAAGAATTACTCGCCCTGCTCACGCGCAATTGCGCGATAACCGATATCCTGGCGGCTAAAGCTTCCATTCCAGTGAATATCTGCCATCAGCGCATAGGCACGCTTCTGTGCTTCTGCAACGGTGTGACCCAGCGCGGTCGCGCACAGTACACGGCCGCCATTGGTCAGCACGCGATCGTCGTCAGACAACTTTGTGCCGGCGTGGAATACCTTCGCGCCTTCCAATTCTTCCAGCGGTAAACCGTGGATCTCATCACCGGTATTGTAATTACCCGGATAACCGCCTGCAGCAATCACCACGCCCAGAGAAGCACGTTCATCCCACTCAGACGTTTTCTCATCCAGCTTACCTTCACAGGCGGCAAGACACAGTTCCACCAGGTCAGATTTCATGCGCAGCATGATTGGCTGTGTTTCCGGATCGCCGAAGCGGCAGTTGAACTCAATCACCTTCGGATTGCCCTGTTTGTCGATCATCAGGCCTGCATAGAGGAAACCGGTGTAAGTATTACCTTCAGCAGCCATGCCTTTGACGGTTGGCCAGATAATGCGGTCCATGGTGCGCTGATGCACTTCGTCAGTGACCACAGGGGCAGGGGAGTAAGCGCCCATACCGCCGGTGTTCGGCCCGGTATCTGCATTGCCAACGCGTTTATGATCCTGGCTGGTGGCCATTGGCAGAACATGCTCGCCGTCGACCATCACGATAAAGCTCGCCTCTTCACCGTCAAGGAACTCTTCAATCACGATGCGATGGCCCGCATCGCCAAAGGCGTTGCCTGCCAGCATATCCTGAACCGCGGCTTCGGCTTCCTCGAGCGTCATCGCCACGATAACGCCTTTACCGGCGGCCAGACCGTCGGCTTTGATAACGATAGGCGCACCTTTTTCACGTAAGTAAGCCAGGGCTGGCTCTACTTCGGTGAAATTCTGATATTCCGCCGTCGGGATGTTATGACGTGCGAGGAAATCTTTGGTGAAGGCTTTCGAACCTTCCAGCTGTGCAGCCCCTTCCGTTGGGCCGAAGATTTGCAGGCCAGCAGCCCGGAAGGCGTCAACGACGCCAATCACCAGCGGCGCTTCCGGACCCACGATGGTCAGATCGATTTTCTCCTGCTGAGCAAAGCTCAACAGGGCCGGGATATCGGTCACGCCGATAGCGACGTTCTGTAACGTGGGTTCCAGCGCAGTACCGGCATTACCCGGTGCCACAAAGACGGTTTTTACCTGCGGCGACTGGGCCGCTTTCCACGCCAGAGCGTGCTCGCGCCCGCCATTACCAATGACTAATACTTTCATTTTCTGCTCCGTGGATTAATGGCGGAAGTGACGCATGTCGGTGAAGATCATCGCAATACCGTGTTCGTCAGCAGCGGCAATGACTTCGTCGTCACGGATTGAGCCGCCAGGCTGGATAACACAGGTAATGCCCACTGCCGCAGCAGCGTCGATACCGTCACGGAACGGGAAGAAGGCGTCAGAAGCCATTGCCGAGCCTTTCACTTCCAGACCTTCATCGGCCGCTTTGATACCGGCAATTTTCGCGGAGTAAACGCGGCTCATCTGGCCTGCGCCTATTCCGATAGTCATGTTCTCTTTTGCATAGACAATCGCGTTGGATTTCACGAACTTCGCAACCTTCCAGCAGAACAGCGCGTCACGCAGTTCCTGCTCGGTAGGCTGGCGTTTCGTCACGACGCGCAGATCGCCCGCGGTGACCATGCCCAGATCGCGATCCTGAACCAGCAGACCGCCGTTCACGCGTTTGAAGTCCAGACCCGGTACGCGCTCAGCCCACTGGCCACACACCAGTACGCGCACGTTCTGTTTTGCCGCGGTGATTTTCAGGGCTTCGTCGGATGCAGAAGGAGCGATGATCACTTCGACAAACTGACGGGAGATGATGGCCTGTGCTGTGTCAGCGTCCAGCTCGCGGTTGAAGGCGATAATGCCGCCGAATGCGGAGGTTGGGTCGGTTTTATACGCGCGATCATAGGCGTCGAGAATGGAGGTGCTTACCGCTACGCCACATGGGTTCGCGTGCTTCACGATTACGCAGGCGGGTTCACTGAACGCTTTCACGCACTCGAGCGCTGCATCGGTGTCAGCGATGTTGTTATAGGAGAGTGCCTTGCCCTGAACCTGCTGTGCGGTCGCAACAGAGGCTTCTTTTACCTCTTCTTCTATATAGAAGGCAGCCTGCTGGTGGCTGTTCTCTCCGTAACGCATATCCTGCTTCTTAATGAAGTTCAGGTTCAGCGTACGCGGGAAGCGGCCGGAAGGTTCAGTGCTTTCGCCATGATAAGCAGGCACCAGGCTACCGAAGTAGTTGGCGATCATGCTGTCGTACGCGGCGGTGTGCTCGAATGCTTTGATGGCGAGGTCGAAACGCGTCTCCAGCGTCAGCGACCCTTCGTTGGCATCCATCTCATTAATAATGGTGTTGTAGTCGCTGCTCTTCACCACGATGGCAACATCTTTATGGTTCTTAGCCGCTGAGCGCACCATGGTTGGGCCGCCGATATCAATGTTTTCGACGGCGTCTTCCAGAGAGCAGCCTTCGCGGGCAACGGTCTGTGCAAACGGGTAGAGGTTAACGACGACCATGTCGATTGGCGCGATATCATGCTTTTCCATAATGCCGTCGTCCTGGCCGCGACGACCAAGAATACCGCCGTGGACCTTCGGGTGCAGGGTCTTGACGCGTCCATCCATCATTTCCGGAAAACCGGTGTAATCGGACACTTCGGTTACCGGCAGACCTTTCTCTGCTAACAGGCGAGCGGTACCACCTGTAGAAAGCAGCTCCACACCGCGTGCAGAAAGTGCCTGAGCGAATTCGACGATACCGGCTTTATCAGAAACACTGAGCAGAGCGCGGCGGACTGGACGACGTTGTTGCATGGTAAATCCCCTGGATTTCACGATTACAGAGAGCGTTAGATGAATTTTCCAGCGAAAAACTCATCTAACACACCTGACGAGGCATCCTTGTTAAGCGCGAGCATTTTAACGAAAACGTTTGCGCAACGCTCGCGAATTTTCACTTTTTCGTATCTCTGTGGATAAGTCTGTGTGTAAAAGGGTATAAGGCGGGGTTTTGCTGGGGAATGCAGCAGTCAGTCATTTTTCTGTCATTTAGCGGTTGCGGCCTGCAGAGAACTCCCTATAATGCGCCTCCATCGACACGGCAGATGTGAATCACTTCACAGTTAACCCGGTCGGTTGAAGAGAAAAAAATCCTGAACTTCAGGGTTGACTCTGAAAGAGGAAAGCGTAATATACGCCACCTCGCGACGGTGAGCTGTAAGCCGCGTCGCAACTGCTCTTTAACAATTTATCAGACAATCTGTGTGGGCACTCAAAGTGACATGGATTCTTAATGTCTTCGGACACTAAATGAATACCAAGTCTCTGAGTGAACATACGTAATTCATTACGAAGTTTAATTCACGAGCATCAAACTTAAATTGAAGAGTTTGATCATGGCTCAGATTGAACGCTGGCGGCAGGCCTAACACATGCAAGTCGAACGGTAGCACAGAGAGCTTGCTCTCGGGTGACGAGTGGCGGACGGGTGAGTAATGTCTGGGAAACTGCCTGATGGAGGGGGATAACTACTGGAAACGGTAGCTAATACCGCATAACGTCGCAAGACCAAAGAGGGGGACCTTCGGGCCTCTTGCCATCAGATGTGCCCAGATGGGATTAGCTAGTAGGTGGGGTAACGGCTCACCTAGGCGACGATCCCTAGCTGGTCTGAGAGGATGACCAGCCACACTGGAACTGAGACACGGTCCAGACTCCTACGGGAGGCAGCAGTGGGGAATATTGCACAATGGGCGCAAGCCTGATGCAGCCATGCCGCGTGTATGAAGAAGGCCTTCGGGTTGTAAAGTACTTTCAGCGGGGAGGAAGGTGTTGTGGTTAATAACCGCAGCAATTGACGTTACCCGCAGAAGAAGCACCGGCTAACTCCGTGCCAGCAGCCGCGGTAATACGGAGGGTGCAAGCGTTAATCGGAATTACTGGGCGTAAAGCGCACGCAGGCGGTCTGTCAAGTCGGATGTGAAATCCCCGGGCTCAACCTGGGAACTGCATTCGAAACTGGCAGGCTAGAGTCTTGTAGAGGGGGGTAGAATTCCAGGTGTAGCGGTGAAATGCGTAGAGATCTGGAGGAATACCGGTGGCGAAGGCGGCCCCCTGGACAAAGACTGACGCTCAGGTGCGAAAGCGTGGGGAGCAAACAGGATTAGATACCCTGGTAGTCCACGCCGTAAACGATGTCGACTTGGAGGTTGTGCCCTTGAGGCGTGGCTTCCGGAGCTAACGCGTTAAGTCGACCGCCTGGGGAGTACGGCCGCAAGGTTAAAACTCAAATGAATTGACGGGGGCCCGCACAAGCGGTGGAGCATGTGGTTTAATTCGATGCAACGCGAAGAACCTTACCTACTCTTGACATCCAGAGAACTTAGCAGAGATGCTTTGGTGCCTTCGGGAACTCTGAGACAGGTGCTGCATGGCTGTCGTCAGCTCGTGTTGTGAAATGTTGGGTTAAGTCCCGCAACGAGCGCAACCCTTATCCTTTGTTGCCAGCGGTCCGGCCGGGAACTCAAAGGAGACTGCCAGTGATAAACTGGAGGAAGGTGGGGATGACGTCAAGTCATCATGGCCCTTACGAGTAGGGCTACACACGTGCTACAATGGCGCATACAAAGAGAAGCGAACTCGCGAGAGCAAGCGGACCTCATAAAGTGCGTCGTAGTCCGGATTGGAGTCTGCAACTCGACTCCATGAAGTCGGAATCGCTAGTAATCGTAGATCAGAATGCTACGGTGAATACGTTCCCGGGCCTTGTACACACCGCCCGTCACACCATGGGAGTGGGTTGCAAAAGAAGTAGGTAGCTTAACCTTCGGGAGGGCGCTTACCACTTTGTGATTCATGACTGGGGTGAAGTCGTAACAAGGTAACCGTAGGGGAACCTGCGGTTGGATCACCTCCTTACCTTAAAGAACCTGCCTTTGTAGTGTCCACACAGATTGTCTGATGAAAAGTAAATAGCAAGGCGTCTTGCGATTGAGACTTCAGTGTCCCCTTCGTCTAGAGGCCCAGGACACCGCCCTTTCACGGCGGTAACAGGGGTTCGAATCCCCTAGGGGACGCCACTTGCTGGTTCGTGAGTGAAAGTCACCTGCCGACATATCTCAAAACTCATCTTCGGGTGACGTTTGAGATATTTGCTCTTTAAAAATCTGGATCAAGCTGAAAATTGAAACGACACACATGTTATGTGTGTTCGAGTCTCTCAAATTTTCGCAAGCCGGTGATGAATCGAAAGAAACATCTTCGGGTTGTGAGGTTAAGCGACTAAGCGTACACGGTGGATGCCCTGGCAGTCAGAGGCGATGAAGGACGTGCTAATCTGCGAAAAGCGCCGGCGAGGTGATATGAACCTTTGACCCGGCGATGTCCGAATGGGGAAACCCAGTGTGTTCCGACACACTATCGTTAACTGAATACATAGGTTAACGAGGCGAACCGGGGGAACTGAAACATCTAAGTACCCCGAGGAAAAGAAATCAACCGAGATTCCCCCAGTAGCGGCGAGCGAACGGGGAGCAGCCCAGAGTCTGAATCAGCTTGTGTGTTAGTGGAAGCGTCTGGAAAGTCGCACGGTACAGGGTGAAAGTCCCGTACACGAAAGCACACAGGCTGTGAACTCGAAGAGTAGGGCGGGACACGTGGTATCCTGTCTGAATATGGGGGGACCATCCTCCAAGGCTAAATACTCCTGACTGACCGATAGTGAACCAGTACCGTGAGGGAAAGGCGAAAAGAACCCCGGCGAGGGGAGTGAAAAAGAACCTGAAACCGTGTACGTACAAGCAGTGGGAGCCTCTTTTATGGGGTGACTGCGTACCTTTTGTATAATGGGTCAGCGACTTATATTCTGTAGCAAGGTTAACCGTATAGGGGAGCCGAAGGGAAACCGAGTCTTAACTGGGCGTTAAGTTGCAGGGTATAGACCCGAAACCCGGTGATCTAGCCATGGGCAGGTTGAAGGTTGGGTAACACTAACTGGAGGACCGAACCGACTAATGTTGAAAAATTAGCGGATGACTTGTGGCTGGGGGTGAAAGGCCAATCAAACCGGGAGATAGCTGGTTCTCCCCGAAAGCTATTTAGGTAGCGCCTCGTGAACTCATCTTCGGGGGTAGAGCACTGTTTCGGCTAGGGGGCCATCCCGGCTTACCAACCCGATGCAAACTACGAATACCGAAGAATGTTATCACGGGAGACACACGGCGGGTGCTAACGTCCGTCGTGAAGAGGGAAACAACCCAGACCGCCAGCTAAGGTCCCAAAGTCATGGTTAAGTGGGAAACGATGTGGGAAGGCACAGACAGCCAGGATGTTGGCTTAGAAGCAGCCATCATTTAAAGAAAGCGTAATAGCTCACTGGTCGAGTCGGCCTGCGCGGAAGATGTAACGGGGCTAAACCATGCACCGAAGCTGCGGCAGCGACGCTTATGCGTTGTTGGGTAGGGGAGCGTTCTGTAAGCCGTTGAAGGTGTCCTGTGAGGGGTGCTGGAGGTATCAGAAGTGCGAATGCTGACATAAGTAACGATAAAGCGGGTGAAAAGCCCGCTCGCCGGAAGACCAAGGGTTCCTGTCCAACGTTAATCGGGGCAGGGTGAGTCGACCCCTAAGGCGAGGCCGAAAGGCGTAGTCGATGGGAAACAGGTTAATATTCCTGTACTTGGTGTTACTGCGAAGGGGGGACGGAGAAGGCTATGTTAGCCGGGCGACGGTTGTCCCGGTTTAAGCATGTAGGCGGAGGTTCCAGGTAAATCCGGTTCCTTGTTAACGCTGAGGTGTGATGACGAGGCACTACGGTGCTGAAGTAACAAATGCCCTGCTTCCAGGAAAAGCCTCTAAGCATCAGGTAACATCAAATCGTACCCCAAACCGACACAGGTGGTCAGGTAGAGAATACCAAGGCGCTTGAGAGAACTCGGGTGAAGGAACTAGGCAAAATGGTGCCGTAACTTCGGGAGAAGGCACGCTGATATGTAGGTGAAGTCCCTGCGGATGGAGCTGAAATCAGTCGAAGATACCAGCTGGCTGCAACTGTTTATTAAAAACACAGCACTGTGCAAACACGAAAGTGGACGTATACGGTGTGACGCCTGCCCGGTGCCGGAAGGTTAATTGATGGGGTTAGCGGTAACGCGAAGCTCTTGATCGAAGCCCCGGTAAACGGCGGCCGTAACTATAACGGTCCTAAGGTAGCGAAATTCCTTGTCGGGTAAGTTCCGACCTGCACGAATGGCGTAATGATGGCCAGGCTGTCTCCACCCGAGACTCAGTGAAATTGAACTCGCTGTGAAGATGCAGTGTACCCGCGGCAAGACGGAAAGACCCCGTGAACCTTTACTATAGCTTGACACTGAACACTGGTCCTTGATGTGTAGGATAGGTGGGAGGCTTTGAAGCGTGGACGCCAGTCTGCGTGGAGCCAACCTTGAAATACCACCCTTTAATGGCTGGTGTTCTAACGTAGACCCGTAATCCGGGTTGCGGACAGTGTCTGGTGGGTAGTTTGACTGGGGCGGTCTCCTCCCAAAGAGTAACGGAGGAGCACGAAGGTTAGCTAATCCTGGTCGGACATCAGGAGGTTAGTGCAATGGCATAAGCTAGCTTGACTGCGAGAGTGACGGCTCGAGCAGGTGCGAAAGCAGGTCATAGTGATCCGGTGGTTCTGAATGGAAGGGCCATCGCTCAACGGATAAAAGGTACTCCGGGGATAACAGGCTGATACCGCCCAAGAGTTCATATCGACGGCGGTGTTTGGCACCTCGATGTCGGCTCATCACATCCTGGGGCTGAAGTAGGTCCCAAGGGTATGGCTGTTCGCCATTTAAAGTGGTACGCGAGCTGGGTTTAGAACGTCGTGAGACAGTTCGGTCCCTATCTGCCGTGGGCGCTGGAGAATTGAGGGGGGCTGCTCCTAGTACGAGAGGACCGGAGTGGACGCATCACTGGTGTTCGGGTTGTCATGCCAATGGCACTGCCCGGTAGCTAAATGCGGAAGAGATAAGTGCTGAAAGCATCTAAGCACGAAACTTGCCCCGAGATGAGTTCTCCCTGAGACTTTAAGTCTCCTGAAGGAACGTTGAAGACTACGACGTTGATAGGTCGGGTGTGTAAGCGCAGCGATGCGTTGAGCTAACCGATACTAATGAACCGTGAGGCTTAACCTTACAACGCCGAAGATGTTTTGGCGATGAGAGACGATTTTCAGCTGATACAGATTACAGAATTTGCCTGGCGGCTTTAGCGCGGTGGTCCCACCTGACCCCATGCCGAACTCAGAAGTGAAACGCCGTAGCGCCGATGGTAGTGTGGGGTCTCCCCATGCGAGAGTAGGGAACTGCCAGGCATCAATTAAAAAAACCCCGTACCGTATGGTGCGGGGTTTTTTGCTTTTTGGGCTTCTTACTTCCTCCTTGAAACTTTCTCACCTTCCGCTTGCAGACTCGACATTCAGCCTGTTTCTGGGTATCGTTAGCTGTCTGGATGTCTAAACGTTTATACGTATGCTGTGAGGATATGAGGTTATGCCGATTCGGGTGCAGGACGAGCTACCAGCCGTCAATTTCTTACGTGATGAAAACGTCTTTGTGATGACGACTTCACGCGCTACAGGTCAGGAAATTCGCCCACTGAAGGTGCTTATTCTCAATCTGATGCCGAAAAAGATCGAAACAGAGAACCAGTTCCTGCGTTTGCTTTCGAACTCGCCGCTGCAGGTTGATATCCAGCTGCTGCGAATCGATGCCCGTGAGTCGCGAAATACGCCTTCAGAGCATCTGAATAATTTTTACTGTAACTTCGACGACATTCGCGACGAAAACTTCGACGGGCTGATTGTGACCGGTGCACCGCTGGGCCTGGTCGAATTTAATGATGTTGCCTACTGGCCGCAGATCAAACAGGTACTGGAGTGGGCTAAAGATCACGTCACGTCCACGCTGTTTGTTTGTTGGGCGGTGCAAGCCGCCCTGAATATCCTCTATGGGATCCCCAAACAAACCCGCACTGAGAAGCTTTCAGGTGTTTACGAGCACCACCTTGTCCAACCTCACGCCCTGTTGACGCGCGGGTTCGATGACTCCTTCCTGGCCCCACACTCGCGCTACGCCGATTTCCCGGCACAGCTGATTCGTGATTACACCGATCTCGATATCCTGGCCGAAACCGAAGACGGGGATGCTTACCTGTTTGCCAGTAAAGACAAGCGCATTGCCTTTGTTACCGGCCATCCTGAGTACGATCCGAACACCCTCGCGTCGGAGTATTTCCGTGACGTTGAAGCCGGTCTGAATCCGGACGTTCCGTACAACTATTTCCCCAAAAACGATCCACAGAACAAACCGAGAGCCACCTGGCGTAGCCACGGGAATTTGCTGTTTACTAACTGGCTCAATTATTACGTCTACCAGATCACGCCATACGATCTGCGCCACATGAATCCAACGCTGGAGTAATCTTCTGCACTAAACGATCCTAAAGCGTTTCAGCTATTCACATCAGGCACCTTCGGGTGCCTTTTTCATTTCCGAAATACCGCTCAACAAACAATAAAAATTTAATTTCATATTAATCAATGTGTTAAATGCATTTAATAATTAAAATGGAAATTGTTTTTGATTTTGGAAAAAATATAGATAGTCTTAATTCTGCTGAGCGAAAACTACACAACGATCTTTCGTTCGCATCGGGGGCGTGATTTTGGATCTTTGATGAGGAGCAGAGTAATGACTCAACAGGCAACGACGGTCGATGAACTGGCCTTTACCCAGCCGCATGGCGAGCAAGAACAGCAAATTTTGACAGCAGACGCTGTCGAATTCCTGACCGAACTGGTGACCCGCTTTACGCCAACGCGCAATAAGCTGCTGGCGGCACGCATTCATCAGCAGCAGGAAATTGATGATGGCAAGTTGCCTGGGTTTATTTCGGAAACCGCTTCCATTCGCCGTGGTGAGTGGAAAATCCGCGGCATTCCGGATGATTTACAGGATCGGCGCGTCGAAATCACCGGCCCGGTGGAGCGCAAAATGGTGATCAACGCCATGAACGCGAACGTAAAAGTCTTTATGGCGGATTTTGAGGACTCACTGGCGCCGGACTGGCATAAGGTCATCGACGGGCAAATCAATCTGCGCGATGCCGTGAATGGCACCATCAGCTATACCAACGAAGCCGGCAAAATCTATCAACTGAAACCCAATCCGGCGGTTCTGATCTGTCGCGTACGTGGACTGCATCTGCCTGAAAAGCATGTCACCTGGCGTGGCGAAGCCATTCCGGGCAGTCTGTTTGACTTCTCCCTCTATTTCTTCCACAACCACAAGAATCTGCTGGCAAAAGGCAGCGGCCCCTATTTCTATCTGCCGAAAACACAGGCCTGGCAGGAAGCGGCCTGGTGGAGTGAAGTGTTTAGCTTCACGGAAGATCGTTTCAACCTGCCGCGTGGCACCATTAAAGCCACCCTGCTGATTGAAACGCTGCCTGCCGTGTTCCAGATGAACGAAATTCTGCATGCGCTGCGCGATCATATTGTTGGGCTGAACTGTGGACGCTGGGATTACATCTTCAGCTACATCAAAACCCTGAAAAATCATCCCGATCGTGTACTGCCGGATCGCCAGGTTGTCACCATGGATAAACCGTTCCTGAGTGCCTACTCACGCCTGTTGATTAAGACCTGCCACAAGCGTGGGGCCTTTGCGATGGGGGGAATGGCGGCATTTATCCCAAGCAAAGACGCTGAACGTAACAATCAGGTGCTCAACAAGGTGAAAGCCGATAAAGAGCTTGAAGCACGAAATGGCCATGACGGAACGTGGATCGCGCATCCGGGTCTGGCGGATACGGCAATGGACGTCTTCAACCGCGTACTCGGTGAGAACAAAAACCAGCTGTTTGTGACGCGTGATGAGGATGCCCCAACGGCTGAAGAACACCTGCTGGCACCGTGTGCGGGCGAGCGTACGGAAGAGGGCATGCGCGCCAATATCCGCGTAGCCGTCCAGTACATTGAAGCGTGGATCTCCGGTAACGGCTGCGTGCCGATATACGGCCTGATGGAAGATGCCGCTACCGCCGAAATCTCTCGCACCTCAATCTGGCAGTGGATCCACCATCAAAAAACGCTCAGCAACGGCAAGCCGGTGACCAAATCCCTGTTCCGTCAGATGCTGGCCGAAGAGATGCGGGTGATCCAGGACGAACTGGGTGAACACCGCTTCAGCAGCGGACGTTTTGATGACGCCGCACGCCTGATGGAGCAAATCACCACATCCGATGACTTAATCGACTTCCTGACCCTGCCGGGCTACCGCTTCCTGGCGTAATTCACCCCACAACAATATGGAGCATCTGCACATGAAAACCCGTACCCAACAAATCGAAGAATTGAAGAAAGAGTGGACCCAACCTCGCTGGGAAGGCATCCGCCGCCCGTATAGCGCGGAAGAGGTGGTGAAATTGCGTGGCTCGGTCAATCCGGAATGTACCCTGGCGCAGCGCGGCGCGGCGAAAATGTGGGATCTGCTGCACGGCGGTGCCAAAAAAGGTTACATCAATAGCCTCGGCGCGCTGACTGGCGGCCAGGCCCTGCAGCAAGCGAAAGCCGGCATCGAAGCCATCTATCTTTCCGGCTGGCAGGTTGCGGCGGACGCCAACCTGGCCTCCAGCATGTATCCGGATCAGTCGCTCTATCCGGCAAACTCGGTACCAACCGTGGTGGATCGGATCAACAACACCTTCCGCCGTGCGGATCAGATCCAGTGGGCGGCAGGCATTGAGCCAAACGATCCGCGTTTTATTGACTATTTCCTGCCAATCGTCGCGGATGCGGAAGCGGGATTCGGCGGCGTGCTGAACGCCTTTGAGCTGATGAAATCGATGATTGAGGCCGGTGCAGCGGCCGTTCACTTCGAAGACCAGCTGGCGTCAGTGAAGAAATGCGGACACATGGGCGGGAAAGTCCTTGTCCCAACCCAGGAAGCGATTCAGAAGCTGGTTGCGGCGCGTCTGGCGGCTGACGTGCTCGGCGTACCCACGCTGGTGATTGCCCGTACCGATGCGGATGCGGCTGACCTGATTACTTCTGACTGCGATCCTTACGACAGCGAGTTCATTACCGGTGAACGCACCAGCGAAGGGTTCTATCGTACCCATGCTGGCATTGAACAGGCGATCAGCCGTGGGCTGGCATATGCACCGTATGCGGACCTGGTCTGGTGCGAAACCTCCACGCCGGACCTGGCGCTGGCAAAACGCTTTGCCGATGCTATCCACGCCAAATATCCGGGCAAACTGCTGGCCTATAACTGCTCGCCGTCCTTCAACTGGCAGAAGAAACTGGATGATAAAACCATCGCCAGCTTCCAGCAGCAGCTGTCCGACATGGGCTACAAATATCAGTTCATCACGCTGGCTGGCATTCACAGCATGTGGTTCAACATGTTCGACCTGGCGCATGCCTACGCGCAGGGTGAAGGCATGAAGCATTACGTTGAGAAGGTGCAGCAGCCGGAATTTGCTGCCGGTAAAGAGGGCTATACCTTCGTTTCGCATCAGCAGGAGGTCGGGACCGGTTACTTCGATAACGTGACCACTATCATCCAGGGGGGCACCTCCTCCGTCACCGCCTTAACGGGATCGACGGAAGAAGCCCAGTTCTGAGCCGTGTAACGCCCGGTGGCACGCTACCGGGCTTGTGAACATACTCCCTCTCCCGTCGGGAGGGGGCCGGGGTGAGGGAGCATGAACAATGTCGCGTGGTCTGGAATTACTGATTGCCCAAACTATTCTGCAGGGCTTCGATGCCCAGTACGGACGTTTCCTGGAAGTCACATCCGGCGCGCAGCAGCGTTTTGAGCACGCCGACTGGCATGCGGTTCAGCAGGCCATGAAGCAGCGAATCCACCTTTACGACCACCATGTGGGTCTGGTGGTGGAGCAGTTGCGCTGCATTACCGACGGCAAAATCCCTGACGCGGAGTTTTTACTGCGCGTGAAGGAGCATTACACCCATCTGTTACCTGATTACCCGCGCTTCGAGATTGCGGAGAGCTTTTTCAACTCCGTCTATTGCCGGTTATTTGACCACCGCTCATTATCTCCTGAGCGGTTATTTATCTTTAGCTCTCAGCCGGAACGCCGCTTTCGCACTATTCCGCGTCCGCTGGCGAAGGATTTCTTTCCCGATCGTGGCTGGGAAAAACTCCTGTATCGCGTATTAACGGATTTGCCGCTGCGTTTGCCCTGGGAGAATAAAACCCGTGATATCGGCTATATCTCTGCGCATCTCAAGGAGACCTTCGGCGAAGAGGTGCTCGGGCAAAGCCATTTGCAGGTTGCCAATGAGCTTTTTTACCGTAATAAGGCCGCCTGGCTGGTCGGTAAACTGATGACACCGTCGGCCATTGTACCGTTTCTGTTACCCATCCATCGTACCGATGACGGTGAACTGTTTGTTGATACCTGCCTGACAACCAGCGCCGAGGCCAGTATTGTCTTTGGTTTCGCCCGCTCCTACTTTATGGTGTATGCCCCGCTGCCTGCTGCTCTGGTGGAGTGGTTGCGCGAGATTCTGCCGGGGAAAACCACCGCCGAGCTGTACATGGCCATTGGCTGTCAGAAACACGCCAAGACGGAAAGCTATCGGGAATATCTGCGCTATGTCACCACGGCAGATGAGCAATTTATCGAAGCCCCCGGTATTCGTGGCATGGTGATGCTGGTCTTTACCCTGCCGGGTTTTGATCGGGTGTTTAAGGTCATCAAAGATACGTTCGCGCCGCAGAAGGAGATGACCGCTGCTCACGTCCGCGCCTGCTACCAGCTGGTTAAAGAGCACGATCGCGTCGGGCGAATGGCGGACACCCAGGAGTTCGAGAACTTTGTGCTGGATAAGCAGCAGATCGATCCGGCATTAATGGCGTTATTACTGCAGGAAGCGCCGGCGAAAATCACCGATCTGGGCGACAAAATTGCCATCAGCCATCTCTATATCGAACGCCGCATGATCCCACTCAATATCTGGCTGGAGCAGTCCGAAGGTCAGGCACTGCGTGATGCCATTGAAGAATACGGCAACGCTATCCGTCAGCTTGCCGCCGCGAATATCTTCCCGGGCGACATGCTGTTTAAAAACTTCGGGGTCACCCGTCACGGGCGGGTGGTGTTCTACGATTATGATGAAATTTGCTATATGACTGAGGTGAATTTCCGCGATATACCGCAGCCCCGCTATCCGGAAGATGAACTGTCCGGCGAGCCGTGGTACAGCATCTCACCGGGAGATGTCTTTCCTGAGGAATTTCGTCACTGGCTGTGCGCTGACCCGCGCATCAGGCCACTGTTTGAAGAGATGCATGATGACCTGTTCCGCGCCAGCTACTGGCGGGGCCTGCAGACGCGCATCAAGAATGGGCATGTGGAAGATGTGTATGCCTATCGCCGCAAACAACGGTTTTGCATCCGGTATGCGGTGTAATGCCCCCTCTCCCGACGGGAGAGGGATTCAGGTGCACCTGATGTTATCGAATCCCGCCATACGCCAGCGTGACCTCTTTCGCCGCCTTAATCACCAGCGCACCTAACTCCGTGACGCGGTCATCGGTCATACGGGAAATCGGTCCGGAGATCGAAATGGCGGCAAACGGCTCACGGTGCTCGTCAAAGATACAGGCCGCAATGCAGCGCAGGCCTAACGCATGCTCCTCGTCATCAAACGAATAGCCGCGCTTGCGGGTCAGGGCCAGATCTTCTTTCAGGTGTACCGGTGAAACCAGCGTGGCGTGGGTGTAGGCGTGCAGCCCTTTACGGTGCAGCAGCCCGGTGACCTGCTCTTCGCTGAGCTGCGACAGAAACGCTTTCCCCGCCCCGGAGGCATGCATCGGCAGCTTGCCGCCAATCGGTGCCGACATACGCATTAGCTGGGTGCACTGTACCTGGTCGATGATAATGGCCTGATGGTCGCTCTGGTCGAGCACGGCCAGGTTTACCGTCTCGCCGGAATCTTCCATCAGTTTACGCAGAATGGGGTGCACAATCGCCAGCAGGTTGCGGCTCTGCAGGAAGCTGCTGCCGACGATAAACGCATGTGCGCCCACCGCCCAGTGTCCCAGTTCGCCCACCTGGCGCACAAAGCCCAGCTGCTGCATCGTGGTCAACAGTCGATGGGTCGTTGAGTTCGGCAGGCCAGCCTGCTGTGCCAGCTCTGTCAGGGCCACGCTGCTGTGCGACTCGGCTATCCATTCCAGCAGCTTCAAACCGCGCGTGAGCGATTGAACCTGTCCGCCCTGAGAGGCGGCGGTGGTGGCAGCAGGTTTTCTGCCGCGTTTAGCGGGAACGGTCGTGACCATGACGAACTCCTTTTTCTGTATCGTGGAAATCATTTTCGTTTTATTTGGTGATTTTGCAACCGTTATCCTGACTGATCGGATGAGTGATAGTGAACATGTCTCATGTTACCGCTGTGTGACTTTTACACCCTGCGAGATTGTGCCAGTATGGACTGCTGGCCTTTTGGCCTGGTTGAGCGTTGTCGGGAGCAAGTGTGAGCAGCAAAGTAGAGCAACTGCGTGCGCAGTTAAATAAACGAATTCTGGTGCTGGACGGCGGCATGGGTACCATGATCCAGAGCTATCGTCTGAGTGAAGACGATTTCCGCGGCGAGCGTTTCGCCGACTGGCCATGCGACCTCAAAGGTAACAACGACCTTCTGGTGCTCAGCAAACCACAGGTCATTTCGGCGATCCACAACGCGTATTTCGAGGCGGGTGCGGATATTGTCGAAACCAACACCTTTAACTCGACAACCATCGCCATGGCGGATTACCAGATGGAATCCCTGTCGGCGGAGATAAACCTTGCCGCGGCAAAGCTGGCCCGCGCCTGCGCTGATGAATGGACAGCCCGTACGCCGGACAAACCGCGCTACGTGGCCGGGGTGCTTGGCCCGACCAACCGTACCGCGTCGATTTCACCCGATGTGAACGACCCGGCCTTTCGTAACATCAGCTTTGATCAGCTGGTGGCGGCGTATCGTGAATCGACCAAAGCGCTGGTGGAAGGCGGTTCCGATCTGATCCTGATTGAAACGGTATTCGACACCCTCAATGCCAAAGCCGCGATTTACGCGGTGAAAGAGGAGTTCGAGGCGCTGGGCGTCGACCTGCCGATCATGATTTCCGGTACCATCACCGACGCCTCTGGTCGTACCCTCTCCGGCCAGACCACAGAAGCTTTTTACAACTCCCTGCGTCACGCTGAAGCGCTCTCCTTCGGCCTGAACTGCGCGCTGGGTCCCGATGAGCTGCGCCAGTATGTGCAGGAACTTTCGCGCATCGCTGAATGCTATGTCACCGCACACCCGAACGCCGGCCTGCCGAACGCCTTTGGTGAATACGATCTGGATGCAGACACCATGGCGGCGCAAATCCGCGAATGGGCCGAATCCGGTTTTCTGAATATCGTCGGTGGTTGCTGCGGTACCACGCCAGAGCATATTGCCGCGATGAGCAATGCGGTGGCGGGTCTGCCGCCGCGTCAACTGCCTACGCTGCCGGTTGCCTGCCGGTTGGCCGGCCTGGAGCCGTTGACCATCGGTGACGACAGCCTGTTTGTGAACGTCGGGGAGCGTACCAACGTGACCGGTTCGGCGAAATTCAAACGGCTGATTAAAGAAGAGAAGTACAGTGGAGCGCTGGACGTGGCCCGCCAGCAGGTTGAGAGCGGCGCCCAGATCATCGACATCAATATGGATGAGGGAATGCTCGACGCCGAAGCGGCGATGGTGCGCTTCCTCAACCTGATTGCCGGTGAGCCGGACATTGCCCGGGTGCCGATCATGATTGACTCCTCTAAGTGGGAAGTCATCGAGAAAGGGCTGAAGTGTATTCAGGGTAAAGGCATTGTTAACTCCATCTCGATGAAAGAAGGCGTTGATACCTTTATCCACCACGCGAAGATGGTGCGCCGTTATGGTGCCGCCGTGGTGGTGATGGCCTTCGATGAAATGGGCCAGGCCGATACCCGTGCGCGCAAAATTGAGATTTGTCGCCGCGCATACAAAATTCTGACCGAAGAGGTGGGTTTCCCGCCGGAAGACATCATCTTCGATCCGAACATTTTCGCGGTTGCCACCGGTATTGAAGAGCACAATAACTACGCGCAGGACTTTATTGGCGCGTGTGAAGACATCAAACGCGAGCTGCCGCATGCGCTGATCTCCGGCGGCGTATCGAACGTGTCATTCTCCTTCCGCGGTAACGATCCGGTGCGTGAAGCTATCCACGCCGTGTTCCTCTATTACGCTATCCGTAACGGTATGGACATGGGGATCGTTAACGCCGGACAGCTGGCCATTTACGACGACCTGCCGGCAGAATTGCGCGATGCCGTAGAAGACGTGATCCTCAACCGGCGTGATGACGCCACCGAGCGCATGCTGGATCTGGCCGAGAAATACCGTGGCAGTAAATCCGATGCATCGGTAAACATTCAGCAGGCGGAGTGGCGTGCCTGGGACGTGAAAAAACGTCTGGAATACTCACTCGTTAAGGGAATTACCGAGTTTATTGAACAGGACACCGAAGAAGCACGACAGCAATCGACGCGCCCGATTGAAGTGATCGAAGGGCCGCTGATGGACGGCATGAACGTGGTCGGCGATCTGTTTGGCGAAGGCAAAATGTTCCTGCCGCAGGTGGTGAAATCCGCACGCGTCATGAAGCAGGCGGTGGCCTATCTCGAACCCTTTATCGAAGCCAGCAAAGAGAAAGGCTCCAGCAACGGTAAAATGGTGATCGCCACCGTGAAGGGCGACGTGCATGACATCGGTAAGAACATTGTGGGCGTCGTACTGCAGTGTAATAACTACGAGATTATCGATCTTGGCGTGATGGTGCCGGCGGATAAAATCCTCAAAACCGCGCGCGAAGTGAATGCTGACCTGATTGGACTTTCCGGGCTGATTACCCCGTCGCTGGACGAGATGGTCAACGTGGCGAAAGAGATGGAGCGTCAGGGCTTTACCATTCCACTGCTGATTGGCGGGGCGACAACGTCCAAAGCGCACACGGCGGTGAAAATCGAGCAGAACTACAGTGGCCCGACGGTTTATGTGCAAAACGCCTCGCGTACCGTGGGCGTCGTGTCGGCATTGTTGTCTGCCACCCAGCGCGATGATTTTGTCGAGCGTACCCGCAAAGAGTACGAGACCGTGCGTATTCAGCATGGACGTAAGAAACCGCGGACGCCGCCGGTGACACTCCAGGCCGCACGCGATAACGATCTGGCGTTTGACTGGGCCAGCTATACGCCCCCTGTGGCGCATCGTCTGGGCGTTCAGGACGTCACTGCCAGCATCGAGACGCTGCGTAACTACATCGACTGGACACCGTTCTTCATGACCTGGTCACTGGCGGGTAAATATCCCCGCATCCTTGAAGATGAGGTGGTCGGGGAAGAAGCCAAACGCTTGTTCAACGACGCCAACGAAATGCTTGACCAGTTGAGTGCGCAGAAAAGCCTCACCCCGCGCGGCGTGGTGGGCCTGTTCCCGGCGAACCGTGTGGGCGATGACATCGAAATTTATCGCGACGAGACCCGCACGCACGTGCTGGCAGTAAGTCGCCATCTGCGCCAGCAAACCGAGAAAGTGGGCTTTGCTAACTACTGCCTGGCCGATTTCGTTGCACCGAAGCTTTCCGGGAAAGCGGATTATATCGGGGCGTTTGCCGTGACCGGGGGTCTTGAGGAAGATGCGCTGGCGGAGGCGTTCGACGCGCAGCACGATGATTACAATAAAATCATGGTGAAAGCGATTGCCGATCGTCTGGCGGAAGCCTTCGCAGAGTACCTCCACGAGCGCGTGCGCAAGGTTCACTGGGGCTACGCGGCCAATGAGAACCTCAGCAACGAGGAGCTGATCCGCGAAAACTACCAGGGGATTCGTCCGGCTCCGGGCTATCCAGCCTGCCCGGAACACACCGAAAAGGGCACTATCTGGACATTGCTGGATGTAGAAGCCCATACCGGCATGAAGCTCACCGAGTCTTTCGCCATGTGGCCTGGGGCATCGGTGTCCGGCTGGTATTTCAGCCATCCCGACAGCAAATACTTCGCCGTCGCGCAGCTGCAGCGCGATCAGATTGAAGATTACGCCCTGCGCAAAGGCATGAGTGTCTCAGAGGTTGAACGCTGGCTGGCACCCAATTTAGGCTACGACGCTGACTAACGTCACTTTTCCTTACAACAAACAGGGCGCTCATTGGGCGCCCTGTCTCTTTCTTACGTTTAAACCCTTATACTGAATCATAAAAACGTAGAACGATAAGGAGGAGAACCTTCCGTGCTGACCCTGTTACACTTGCTTTCCGCAGTAGCACTGCTGGTATGGGGCACGCATATTGTCCGTACCGGCGTTATGCGCGTCTTTGGCGCGCGCTTACGCACCGTTCTCAGCAGCAGCGTTGAGAAGAAGCCGCTCGCCTTCTGCGCGGGCATCGGCGTGACGGCACTGGTGCAGAGCAGTAATGCGACGACCCTGCTCGTGACCTCGTTTGTGGCGCAGGATCTGGTGGCGCTGGCACCCGCGCTGGTCATTGTGCTGGGCGCTGACGTGGGGACCGCGCTGATGGCGCGTATCCTGACCTTCGATCTCTCCTGGCTGTCGCCGCTGCTGATTTTTATCGGTGTCATCTTCTTCCTTGGCCGTAAGCAGACGCGTGCAGGACAGCTTGGCCGCGTGGGGATTGGCCTTGGGTTGATCCTGCTGGCGCTGGAGCTGATTGTGCAGGCGGTGACCCCCATCACCGAGGCCAACGGCGTTCAGGTCATCTTTGCCTCGCTGACCGGGGACATCATGCTGGATGCGTTGATCGGCGCGGTATTTGCCATCGTCAGTTACTCCAGCCTGGCCGCTGTGCTGCTGACGGCGACGTTAACCGCCGCGGGGGCGATCTCTTTCCCGGTCGCGCTGTGTCTGGTGATCGGGGCCAACCTTGGCTCTGGCCTGCTGGCGATGCTCAATAACAGCGCCGCAAACGCTGCTGCCCGGCGCGTGGCGCTCGGAAGCCTGCTGTTTAAGCTGGTGGGTAGCCTGATTATTCTGCCGTTTGTCTATCCACTGGCCAACCTGATGGACAATCTCCCGTTACCGAAGGCTGAGCTGGTTATCTATTTCCACGTGTTTTACAACCTGGTGCGTTGCCTGGCGATGGTGCCTTTTGCTGAACCCATGGCCCGCTTCTGCGAACGGCTTATTCGGGATGAACCGGAGCTGGATGCGCGTCTGAAACCTAAGCATCTGGACACCTCCGCGCTGGATACCCCGGCGCTGGCGCTGGCTAATGCCGCGCGCGAGACGCTGCGCATGGGCGATGCCATGGAAACGATGCTTGAAGGGCTGCAAAAGGTCATGCACGGAGAGCCGCGAGAAGAGAAAGAGCTGCGCAGGCTGGCGGACGATATCAACGTGCTCTATACCGCCATCAAGCTCTACCTGGCGCGTATTCCGCAGGATGAACTGGCAGAGGAAGAGTCCCGCCGCTGGGCGGAAATCATCGAAATGTCGCTTAACCTCGAGCAGGCCTCGGATATCGTTGAGCGTATGGGAAGTGAAATTGCTGACAAATCCCTTGCCGCGCGCCGCGCCTTCTCGGTTGAAGGCCTGAAGGAGCTGGAGGCGCTGCACGAGCAGTTGCTGAGCAACCTGAAGCTGGCGATGCTGGTCTTCTTCTCCAGCGACGTACCGAGCGCACGCCGCTTGCGTCGTAACAAACATCGCTTCCGTATCCTCAACCGGCGCTACTCGCACGCCCACGTTGAACGACTGCACCAGCAGAACGTCCAGAGCATTGAAACCAGCTCCCTGCACCTGGGGTTGCTGGGGGATATGAAGCGTCTCAACTCGTTATTTTGCGCGGTCGCTTATAGCGTCATGGAGCAGCCGGATGAAGACGACGATCGAGATGAATATTAATCTCTGAAAGCGCCTTTATAAGGTGGTTAACCTGAAAACCAGCAGGTTTACGCCGGGCATGATGCCCGGTAACCGTCGGCTAATCTTTTTACCAGCCCAAACCTAAGGTATATTTCGCCTTTACAGGAGAAACTATGCTGCCAACTCAATCAACACGATTAAACAAATACATTAGCGAGAGCGGGATCTGCTCACGTCGCGAGGCGGACCGTTACATTGAACAGGGTAACGTGTTCCTCAACGGCAAACGCGCCACCATCGGTGATCAGGTCGTCCCCGGTG
The DNA here is from genome assembly GCF_003010695.1 of Enterobacter cloacae complex sp. FDA-CDC-AR_0132. Classification (NCBI taxonomy): domain Bacteria; kingdom Pseudomonadati; phylum Pseudomonadota; class Gammaproteobacteria; order Enterobacterales; family Enterobacteriaceae; genus Enterobacter; species Enterobacter cloacae complex sp. FDA-CDC-AR_0132. Next base: position 1,918,985 of record NZ_CP027618.1, read on the forward strand.
ACGTGGTCAAAGTGAATGGTCAGCTCATTGAACCGCGTGATGCGGAAGACCTGGTATTTATCGCGTTGAATAAGCCGGTTGGCATCGTCAGTACCACGGAAGACGGCGAGCGGGACAACATTGTTGATTTCGTTAATCACAGCAGCCGTATCTTCCCGATTGGCCGCCTTGATAAAGACTCACAGGGGCTGATTTTCCTGACCAACCACGGCGATCTGGTGAACAAAATTCTGCGTGCCGGTAACGACCACGAGAAAGAGTACATCGTTACGGTCAATAAGCCGGTCACGGACGACTTTATCCGCGGTATGGGCGCAGGTGTGCCGATTCTGGGGACCGTCACGAAGAAGTGCAAGGTGAAGAAAGAGGCGCCATTTGCTTTCCGCATTACCCTTGTGCAGGGCTTAAACCGTCAGATCCGCCGGATGTGCGAGCACTTCGGTTATGACGTGGTGAAGCTCGAACGTACGCGCATTATGAACGTGAGTCTGTCCGGTATTCCACTGGGCGAGTGGCGTGATTTAACGGATGACGAACTGATTGAGCTGTTCAGGCTCATCGAGAATTCATCGTCTGAAGCGAAGCCAAAAACGAAAGCCAAACCGAAAACCCAGGCCATTAAGCGCCCGGTGGTGAAAGCGCCGCCATCGGAAGAGAAAAGCCGCGGCAAACCTGCGGGCAAACGCTTCGTCCAGCCGGGGCGTAAAAAGAAAGGGCGCTAATTAGCGCCTTCCACGGGGTGAGGTATTGGCTGACCAGGAAAAGGTCGCTTCTTTATCGGGTTTATAAGCCTGCTCTTTTTTCAGCTTGCGGGCTTGTTTCGCCTCAGTTTCACGCTGAGCCATCAATTTATCGATGTACTCTTTTTTAACCTGATTGGTTTCGGCGTTAGTCAGCGTGCGGCCATGGGCGATACGAGCGCGGTCGAGGAGCGTTTTCAGTTCGCGCTGCTCAGCTTCCGTCATGTCTTTCTGGGTCAAACGTGGTGTAGCCATTGCTGAAGCCTCCTGAAGGGGAGGCTCCAGTGTAAAGCAAGCGAAGGAAATTAACCCTGTTTCACTGCATCTTTTTTCGCGGGCTCATTAATGGGTTTGCCTGACCAGTAGCCTGCCAGCAGCGAGCCGGACAGATTATGCCAGACGGAGAACAGCGCACCCGGCAGGGCCGCCAGCGGCGAGAAGTAGATCTTGCCCAGTGCTGCGGCCAGCCCCGAGTTTTGCATCCCCACTTCGATTGCCAGCGTACGACAGGTGGATTCGTCGAAACCAAACAGCTTCCCGCCCCAGTAACCGCCCAAAAGACCAAGGGTGTTATGCAACACCACCGCGATGATCACCACAAAGCCCACTGAGGCAATGTGCGAGGCGGAGCCGGCAACCACGGCGCTGATGATGGCCAGAATACAGACCATCGAGAAGGCAGGCAGGTACGGTTCAACGGCTTTGACCACGCGCGGGAACAGATGGTGAATCACCAGGCCCAGCGCAATCGGGATCACCACAATCTGCAGAATACTGAGCAGCATCCCCATGACGTCTACCTGAATCTGCGCATCCACATACAGACGCGTTAACAGCGGCGTGGCAATCACGCCCACCAGCGTTGAAACGGAAGAGATGGTCACCGAGAGCGCCACATCACCTTTTGCCAGGTAAATCATCACATTGGATGCCGTGCCGCTGGCCACGCTGCCGACCAGCACCATACCGGCGGATAAATCTGGCGGCATTTTAAAGGCCATGGCCAGCAGCCAGGCCGCAAGCGGCATGACCAGATAGTGCAGGAAAATCCCTGCCGCTACGGGGGCCGGGCGCGACAGAACGCGTTTGAAGTCGTCAATTTTCAGGTGTACGCCCATGCCGAGCATAATCAGCATCAGCAGCGTCGTGACCCACGGGCCAATGCCCGTAAAGTGGGTGGGAGTGTAATACGCGAGTACGGAAAGCAGCAGTGCCCACAACGGGAACAGCCGGGTGATGGCGGATAACATAGATAGTCCTTGCAGTATTGTCGTGTTGTTTAGTTATAAAAAAGCCGGGTCTGTGCCCGGCTTATAGGTATTGTTTATCGTGCTAACGAATTTTATTCAAACAAATTCTGATGAAGTTTTTGCACGACCTGCTCGGCCTGATCGGCTGGCACCAGGAAGCAGAGGTTGTAGCTGGAGGCGCCGTAGCAAATCATACGAATGCTGAACGGGTCGAGTACGCCGAAGACCTCTTTGCCCACGCCGCAGGCACGCGACAGCTTGTTGCCGATGATGGCAACCAGCGCCAGATCTTCTTCCACTTCCACGCGGCACAACTCAGAGAGTTCGATCAGCAACGACTGCGTCAGCAGGGTGTCGCCGGTTGACGTGGAGCCAGTAGTGTCCAGCGTCAGCGCGATGCTCACTTCGGATGTGGTGATCAAATCCACGGAGATATTATGGCGCGCGAGGATGCCAAACACTTCCGCCAGGAAACCGCGAGAATGCAGCATATTGTGGCTGTGCAGCGTCACCAGCGTCTGGCGGCGGCGCAGGGCCAGCGCTCGGAACAATGGCGGGTTTTCGGTTTTCTTGCACACCAGCGTACCGCCTGCTTTGGGATCCTTACTGGAGCCAACGAAGACCGGGATATCGCTGCGCACGGCCGGCAACAGCGTCGCCGGGTGCAATACTTTCGCGCCGAAGGTGGCCATTTCTGCCGCCTCTTCAAACGCGATCACATCAATGCGTTTCGCCGCAGAGACCACGCGCGGGTCGGTGGTGTAAATACCCGGCACGTCAGTCCAGATATCCACACGGGTGGCATGCAGCGCTTCGCCGAGCAGGGCTGCCGTATAGTCACTGCCGCCGCGGCCAAGCGTTGTTGTACGGCCTTTGGCTTCGCTACCGATAAAGCCCTGAGTGATCACCATCCCTTCTGCCAGGCGCGGAGCCAGCTGCTGCTGGGTCAGTTCGGCCAGCATTTCAACATCCGGCTCGGCACGGCCAAAGCGATCGCTGGTGCGCATGACTTTACGCACGTCAAACCATTGAGCATGGACGTTACGCTCGCGGAGGATCTCCACGAACAGCAGCGTGGACATCAGCTCGCCGTGGCTGACCAGTTCATCGGTCAGCGCGGTGGAGGTCGCCAGAGAGGCGGCTTCAGCCAGGGTAGTGATATTTTCCAGCAGGCGTTCCACTTCCTCACGGATCACGTTCGGATTCTGCAGACGTTCAAGGATGTTGAACTGAATTTTGCGCAGTGCGTCCAGCTTAACGAAACGTTCGGTTGCTTCCAGTCCTTCAGACAGAGAAACCAGCAGGTTCGTCACGCCAGCAGAGGCGGAAAGCACCACCAGGCGGGTATTCGGATCGGCCAGCACCACATCGGCGCTGCGGTTCATGGCATCGTAATCGGCCACACTGGTGCCGCCAAATTTGGCGACCACAAAACTCGTCATAACAACCTCGTGTCAGGGAATGAATAAAGCGACCTTGGCACAAGAATGAAACGAGAACAGGTGCAGGCGCAAAATACGGCCCTATAAATAAAATGTGGGGGAGGTCCTGTCAATGCTGGGATTATGCGGATTTTTTATGGGGGGGTACCCCTCAGTAACAGGACTTATAACAGGGCCATATTTTATGCTCCTTTTTACCGCCTTTTGACCGACATTTCGCCGCCCCTGAAGGGCGTTTCAGCAGCTATACTTTTCGGGTCTTTTCACCTGTGTTTGATGCAGGCCAGGGCAATGGCATAAAAACCATCACAATTTTTATTTGCAGGCGCTACAATCGACCGCAGTCACAATTCTCAAATCAGAAGAGTATTGCTAATGAAAAACATCAACCCAACGCAGACCGCTGCCTGGCAGGCACTACAGAAACATTATGATGAAATGAAAGACGTCACCATCGCGGACCTGTTCGCGAAAGATGCCGATCGTTTCAATAAGTTCTCCGCGACCTTCGATGACCTGATGCTGGTGGATTTCTCCAAAAACCGCATTACCGAAGAAACGCTGGCGAAGCTGCAGGATCTGGCGAAAGAGACTGAGCTGGCCGACGCCATCAAATCCATGTTCTCCGGTGAGAAGATCAACCGCACCGAAGACCGTGCCGTGCTGCACGTGGCGCTGCGTAACCGTAGCAATACTCCGATTATCGTTGACGGCAAAGATGTGATGCCGGAAGTGAACGCGGTGCTGGAAAAGATGAAAGCTTTCTCTGAAGCGATCATCTCCGGAAGCTGGAAAGGCTACACCGGCAAACCGATTACGGATGTCGTTAACATCGGTATCGGCGGGTCTGACCTCGGCCCATTCATGGTCACCGAAGCGCTGCGCCCATACAAAAACCACCTCAACATGCACTTTGTTTCTAACGTCGATGGTACCCACATCGCCGAGGTGCTGAAGAACGTGAATCCGGAAACGACCCTGTTCCTGGTCGCGTCTAAAACCTTCACCACTCAGGAAACCATGACCAACGCCCACAGCGCGCGCGACTGGTTCCTGAAAACCGCAGGCGACAACAAGCACGTGGCGAAACACTTCGCCGCGCTGTCGACCAACGGGAAAGCCGTTAGCGAGTTCGGTATCGACACCGCGAACATGTTCGAGTTCTGGGACTGGGTGGGCGGTCGTTACTCTCTGTGGTCCGCTATCGGCCTGTCGATCATCCTCTCCGTCGGCTTCGACAACTTTGTTGAGCTGCTCTCCGGCGCGCATGCGATGGATAAACACTTCTCCACCACCGCACCTGAGAAAAACCTGCCTGTGCTGCTGGCGCTGATTGGTATCTGGTACAACAACTTCTTCGGGGCTGAAACCGAAGCGATTCTGCCATACGACCAGTACATGCACCGTTTTGCGGCCTACTTCCAGCAGGGCAACATGGAATCCAACGGTAAATACGTTGACCGTAACGGTAACGCAGTGGATTACCAGACTGGCCCGATCATCTGGGGCGAGCCAGGCACTAACGGCCAGCATGCGTTCTATCAGCTGATCCACCAGGGCACCAAAATGGTTCCGTGCGATTTCATCGCCCCGGCCATTACCCATAACCCGCTGTCAGACCACCATCCGAAGCTGCTGTCTAACTTCTTCGCACAGACTGAAGCGCTGGCGTTCGGTAAGTCTCGTGACGTGGTTGAGCAGGAATACCGCGACCAGGGTAAAGATCCGGCCACGCTGGACCACGTTGTGCCGTTCAAAGTGTTCGAAGGCAACCGTCCAACCAACTCCATCCTGCTGCGCGAAATTACGCCGTTCAGCCTGGGTGCGCTGATTGCCCTGTACGAGCATAAGATCTTCACTCAGGGCGCTATCCTGAACATCTTCACCTTTGACCAGTGGGGCGTTGAGCTGGGTAAACAGCTGGCAAACCGTATCCTGCCTGAACTGGGTGACGATAACGCGATTAACAGCCACGACAGCTCCACAAATGGTCTGATCAACCGTTATAAAGCATGGCGCGCGTAATTAAAGTGTCATGAAAAAGTGCCGGCGAAATGCCGGCATTTTTTTATCGGATAATTCCTGATGTCTGTTATTAAACTCAAATTCCGGCAGTGAGTTTAATCTGAAAATAGTCGTTAACCTGTTAATTGCTGCGGTTTATTTTAGGAAAATACGGATAATTACCATCACGAGTTCTAATTCTATTTCATTGATTTATATAAGTTATATTATTATCTAATCGTCCTTTTGTTTCCATTTTATCCAATTGTCCGAAAACCCTTCTTCTATTTACCCCTACGGCAAACCCTCACCTTTAGTTGTGTATACTCGAATCCGCCTGAAATTCTTTTTGGGCAAATCTCCATTCATTAAATGAAGGGAAATTCTTATGAAGAAAGTACTGTATGGCATTTTCGCCATATCTGCGCTTGCGGCGACATCTGTTAATGCGGCTCCGGTTCAGGTCGGAGAAGCGGCAGGTTCGGCTGCGACGTCTGCGTCTGCGGGGATTTCTACCGCGTCCAGCGCCAGCACCGTAAGTTCAGCCGTGGGTGTCGCCCTGGCGGCAACCGGTGGCGGTGATGGCTCCAATACCGGAACCACGACCACCACGACCACCAGCACCCAGTAATAACGGGTGTTTTAATCATAACCACACTTCGGTGTGGTTATTCTGGCTTTTCAGTAGCCTTCGGGACCTGTAGACCGGGTAAGCGCAGCATCACCCGGCAATAATGCGGAGAAGAGTCGTGAAGCGACCTGGGATCATCCTGATTTGTCTGCTTTTGCAGGCGTGCTCGGCCACCACCAAAGGGCTGGGCCATTCACTGTGGGAAAGCATGTTCGGTACGCCGGGCGTGCATCTGACCGATGACGAACTTCAGAACATGCCCTATGCCAGTCAGTACATGCAGCTCAACGATGGCCCGCAGCTGTTTGTGGTGCTCGCTTTCGATGAAAACGGGCAGCAGAAATGGGTGACGCAGGATCAGGCCACCATCGTAACGCAGCATAGCCGTATCGTGAAAACCCTGCTCGGGGGCGACAACCTACTTGAAGTCAACAATCTCGCCGCCGATCCGCTGAACAAGCCGAACCAGATAACCGACGGGGCAAGCTGGACCCGCACGATGGGCTGGACCGAACACAAGCAGGTTCGCTATGCCACCGCCCGCTCCACCTTCCGCTGGGATGGCACGGACAGCGTCAATGTGGGCAGCGACGAAACCCGGGTTCGCGTGCTGGATGAAGAGGTCACTACCGATCAGGCAACCTGGCATAACCGCTTCTGGGTGGACGATGACGGCCAGATACGCCAGTCGTTACAGTATCTTGGTGCCGGATTCTTCCCGGTCAAAACCACGCTGATCAAGGCCGCGAAATCATGAAAACACTTATTCGCGTTGCGCTGATCGCAAGCTTTGCTACGCCGCTCGCATGGTCTGCCGGGACGGTGAAAGTCTATACGCAGGACAATACGAAGCCTAAAACATTGACCAACGCCGGACACTTAATCGATCTCGTCGGCCAGCCAAGGCTGGCGAACAGCTGGTGGCCGGGTGCGGTCATCAGTGAACGACAGGCGACGGTGGTGGCGGAGCAACAACATAACGCGCTGCTCGCCAGGCTAACAGGGCTGGCGGAGCAGGAAGAGGGTGACGACGCGGCGGCCATTAACAGCCTTTGCCAGCAGCTTAAGGCGCTAAAGGTCACCGGACGATTGCCGGTCAATCTCGATCCGGACCACGTTCGCGTCGCGGAAACGGCTAACCCGTCACTGGAAGGTGAGTACACGCTCTGGCTACCTGTTCAGCCTTCTACCATTACCGTGTTCGGGCTTGTCAGCAGTCCGGGTGACAAGCCGTTTATGCCGGGTCGCGATGTGGCGAGCTATCTCGATGAACAAAATTTGTTGAGCGGTGCGGATAAGAGCTACGCATGGGTGGTGTACCCGGACGGCCAAACGCAAAAAGCACCGGTAGCCTACTGGAATAAACGCCATATCGAACCGATGCCAGGCAGCGTCATTTTTGTCGGTTTTGCCGACCATTTCTGGACGAAGGCATATGACGGACTGAACGCCGATATCCTTCACTCCCTGAAACAGCGGATACCGGAATAATGAAAAGAACCTATCTCTATAGCATGCTGGCGTTGTGCGTGAGTGCCGCCTGCCATGCAGAAACGTATCCGGCACCCATTGGCCCGTCTCAGTCAGACTTCGGCGGCGTCGGTTTACTGCAAACGCCTACCGCGCGCATGGCGCGGGAAGGGGAAATCAGCCTCAACTACCGTGATAACGATCAGTATCGCTACTACTCCGCCGCTGTGCAGCTGTTTCCGTGGCTCGAAACCACGCTGCGCTACACTGATGTGCGCACCAAACGGTACAGCAGCGTCGAGTCCTTCTCCGGCGATCAGACCTACAAAGATAAAGCGTTCGACGTGAAGCTGCGTCTGTGGGAAGAGAGTTACTGGATGCCGCAGGTCTCTGTTGGCGCACGGGATATCGGCGGTACCGGTCTGTTTGATGCGGAATACGTGGTGGCCAGCAAAGCCTGGGGACCGTTTGATTTCTCACTCGGTCTCGGCTGGGGGTATCTGGGCACCAGCGGCAACGTGAAAAACCCGTTCTGCTCCTACAGCGACAAATATTGCTATCGCGATAACAGCTATCAGAAAGCGGGCTCCATCAACGGCGACCAGATGTTCCACGGCCCGGCCTCGCTGTTTGGCGGCGTAGAGTACCAGACGCCCTGGCAGCCGCTGCGCCTGAAGCTGGAATACGAAGGGAATGATTATTCACAGGATTTCGCCGGCAAGATTGAGCAGAAGAGCAAATTTAACGTCGGTGCCATTTACCGTGTGGCTGACTGGGCTGACGTTAACCTCAGCTATGAGCGTGGCAATACCGTGATGTTTGGCGTGACGCTGCGTACCAACTTTAACGATATGCGGCCACACTACAACGACAACGCGCGCCCTGCCTACCAGCCGGAGCCGCAGGATGCCATTCTGCAGCACTCCGTCGTGGCGAACCAGCTGACCCTGCTGAAATACAACGCCGGACTGGCGGATCCGAAGATTCAGGTGAAAGGCGATACGCTGTACGTGACCGGCGAGCAGGTGAAATACCGCGACTCGCGGGAAGGGATCGAACGCGCCAACCGGATCATCATGAACGATCTGCCGGACGGTATCAGCACGATCCGCGTGACCGAAAACCGTCTGAACATGCCGCAGGTCACGACGGAAACGGATGTCGCCAGCCTTAAGCGCCATCTGGAAGGCGAACCGCTTGGGCATGAAACCGAGCTGGTGCAAAAACGCGTTGAGCCAGTGGTGCCAGACACCACCGAGCAGGGCTGGTATATCGATAAGTCGCGCTTTGATTTCCATATCGATCCGGTGCTGAACCAGTCTGTTGGTGGGCCAGAAAACTTCTACATGTATCAGCTGGGCGTCATGGCGACGGCGGATCTGTGGGTCACCGACCACCTGCTGACCACCGGCAGCCTGTTCGGTAACCTTGCCAACAACTACGACAAGTTCAACTATACCAACCCGCCGAACGACTCGAAGCTGCCGCGCGTGCGTACTCGCGTACGTGAATATGTGCAGAACGACGCTTACGTAAACAACCTGCAGGCCAACTACTTCCAGTACTTTGGTAACGGTTTCTACGGCCAGGTTTACGGCGGTTATCTGGAAACGATGTTTGGCGGCGCGGGGGCTGAAGTGCTCTACCGTCCGGTAGACAGCAACTGGGCGTTTGGTCTTGATGCCAACTACGTGAAACAGCGTGACTGGCGCAGCGCGCAGGACATGATGAAGTTCACCGACTACAGCGTTAAAACCGGCCACCTGACGGCCTACTGGACGCCTTCGTTTGCCCCGGATGTACTGGTGAAAGCCAGCGTTGGTCAGTATCTGGCGGGGGATAAAGGCGGCACGCTGGATATCTCTAAACACTTCGACAGCGGTGTGGTGGTCGGTGGCTATGCCACGATCACTAACGTCTCGCCGGACGAGTACGGGGAAGGGGACTTCACCAAAGGCGTGTACGTCTCCATTCCGCTGGATCTGTTCTCGTCAGGCCCAACCCGCAGCCGTGCGGCAATTGGCTGGACGCCGCTGACGCGTGACGGTGGTCAGCAGCTGGGACGTAAATTCCAGCTGTACGACATGACCAGCGATAAGAACATCAACTTCAGATGATGCGTGAGTGCCCGGTAGCGTTACGCCTGCCGGGCACCTTACAAACGCCGCAACAGTCTCGCCGGGTTCCCGGCGTAAACCCCTTTCTCGGTGATGGACTTTGTCACCACGCTTCCCGCCCCAATCACCGCCCCATCACAAATTGAGACAGCCAGAATGGTGGCCCCGCTGCCGATTGAAACGTCGTTGCCCACGCGAATGTGTCCCCAGCTGCGCCGGTCGGCATTGGGTTTACCGTCGCGGAACATATCGTTGGCGAACATCACCCCATGGCCAATGAAACAGCGCTCACCGACGGTGACGTACTCGCAGATGAAGGTATGGGACTGAATTTTGCTGTCAGCACCGATGTGCGAGTTAGCCTGGATTTCAACAAACGGGCCGATAAAGACGTTATCGCCCAGCGAACACTCATAAAGATTCGCGGGTTCGTAAATGACGACGTTTTCGCCGCAGACAACATGACGAATAGCCGCCTGGCGTTGCTCTGGCATACATCTCCTTAGACTGGCATCGACATAATATGGAGGGTGCTGGTTTGCGCCGCAGTGACGAAGAGGGTGTCTTTGACATGTTTCAGCCCCTGCGCTTCGTAAAACCGGCGTGCGCGAGGGTTCTTTTCGAGGACTTCCAGCCACAGCAGATTTTCCGAACAGGCTTTTGCCTGGCGAATCACTTCCGCAAGGAGTTGCTCGCCGTAGCGGTGTCCCGTGGCATCCGGCAATAAATAGAGTTTATGCAGGAGCGTACCCGACAGCCCCTCGGGCTCGATGGTCTGCTGGGTTGAGAATTTTGCGAAACCGACTGGTGTCTGTGTGCTGGCAATGAGCCAGTAAGTGCCCGGCTGCAGCAGGCTGTCTGCTATCACCTCCGGCGCGTATTCCTGCTCAAGAAAGGCGGCAAGCTCTGTCTGGCTTTCCCATAGATGCCCAAAGTGATGCCGGTAGCTGGCATACCCCATTTCACTCAGCTGTTTTGCATCATCCACGGTGGCGCGTTGAATGGTTAATTTCATCATCCCTTCGTCGAAATAAGCGTGTCACAGTGCAACATGCCACAGCGCTGAACATAATATAAACAAAAAATATAGATCACCGTCACATTTTTGCGTTATACAGGAACCTCGCCCTGGAGAATGAGGTGCTCTATGACATCCCTGACTCGCCCGCGTGTTGAGTTTATCTCAACAATCCTCCAGACCGTGCTGAACCTCGGTCTGCTGAGCCTTGGCCTGATACTGGTCGTCTTTTTAGGCAAAGAGACGGTGCATCTGGCGGATGTGCTGTTCGCCCCTGAACAAACCAGCAAATATGAGCTGGTGGAAGGCCTGGTGGTCTACTTTCTCTACTTTGAATTTATCGCGCTGATTGTGAAGTATTTCCAGTCGGGCTTTCACTTCCCGCTACGCTATTTTGTTTACATCGGGATCACCGCGATTGTGCGGCTGATCATCGTGGATCATACCTCCCCGCTCGACGTACTGATCTATTCGGCGGCGATCCTGCTGCTGGTGATCACGCTCTGGCTGTGCAATTCGAAACGGCTGAAACGGGAATAAAAAAATGGCGGCCCGGAGGCCGCCTAACAACAGTCACAAGTTGGGTCAATACAATACGTCTAAAGTTGAGGGTTGCAGTGGCATAACAAATGAAACTTAACCTTTCACACCGCCCGCCGTCAGGCCATTCACCAGCCAGCGCTGCGCCAGCAGGAACACGACGGTGATAGGGATGGCGGAGAGTACAGCCGCCGCAGCAAAGTCGCCCCACAAATAGTTCTGCGGATTGAGGTATTGCTGCATACCGACGGCCAGCGTATAGCTGTTGACATCACGCAGTAACAGGGAAGCGACCGGCACTTCGGTGATGGCTGCGATAAACGACAGGATAAAGACCACCGCCAGGATCGGCACCGACAGCGGCAGAAGCACCAGACGGAATGCCTGCCACGGGGTCGCGCCATCCAGCGCCGCCGCTTCTTCCAGCGAGCCGTCGATGGTTTCGAAATACCCTTTGATGGTCCACACATGCAGCGCGATACCGCCAAGATAGGCGAAGATGACGCCACCGTGGGTGTTCAGGCCGATAAACGGCACATACTGGCCCAGTCGGTCAAACAAGGCATACAACGCCACCAGTGACAGTACCGCCGGGAACATCTGGAAAATCAGCATCCCTTTCAGCAGCGTGGCTTTACCCGGGAAACGCATACGGGCAAAGGCGTAAGCACAGGTCGTGGAGAGTGCGACAATACCAATCGCGGTAATCCCGGCAATTTTCACCGAGTTCCACAGCCATAACAGCACCGGGAACGGCGGTGGCGTGATGCGGCCATCCGCGTGTTCAACGCTGAAGCCCAGCGCTAACTTCCAGTGCTCCCAGGAGATTTCATCCGGGATCAGGCTCCCGGTCGCGAAGTTACCGGCACGCAGGGAAATGGCGATGACCATCAGCAGCGGGAACATGATTGCCGCGATAAAAATCAGCAGCCCTAAATGCGTCGCGAAGAGGCGCAGTTTCTGAGATTTGGGTTGGACCATAGACATATTCTGTGCCCTCCTTAGTCGAATTTCATGCGTGTTGCTTTCAGGTTCACAATCGCCAGAGCGCCAACCAGCAGGAAGATCAGGGTGGCAATCGCTGCCGCCAGACCGAAGTCCTGACCGCCGCCGCCTTCGAAGGCGATACGGTAGGTGTAGCTGACGAGCAGGTCGGTATAGCCTGCCGGCGTGGTGGTGCCAAGACGGTCAGGCCCACCGTTGGTCAACAGCTGAATCAGCACGAAGTTGTTAAAGTTGAAGGCAAAGCTGGCAATCATCAGCGGCGTCAGCGGCTTAATGAGCAGCGGCAGCGTAATCTTAAAGAAATTCTGGAACGGACCCGCGCCATCCATTGCCGAGGCTTCGTACAAATCGTCCGGAATCGCCTTCAGCAGGCCCATGCACAGGATCATCATGTACGGATAACCGAGCCAGGTGTTCACGATGATAATCATCGAGCGGGCGGTGATTGGGTCGCTGAACCAGGCCGGTTTGATGCCGAACAGCGCGCTCAGCATCATGTTGATTTCACCGAAGCTCTGGTTAAACAGCCCTTTGAAAATCAGAATCGAGATAAACGACGGGACGGCATACGGCAGAATAAGCAGCACGCGGTAAATGGCTTTCCCTTTCAGAGATTCCCACTGCACCAGACACGCCAGCACCATGCCCACGGCAACGGTCAGGATCACCGTCAGTATGGAGAACACTACGGTCCAGACAAAGATGGCGAAGAACGGTTTCTGGATCCCTTCATCGGTGAAGACGCGGGTGAAGTTGTCCCAGCCTATCGTCACGGTGTAGCCCGGGCTGAGCTTGTCATCACCCCATTTGCCATCAGCCGTAATGGACTGGTAGAAACCAATGTCGTTGTTTGGACGGTACTTTACGCCGCTCTGGTTGTTGGTCAGCGTGCCGTCGTCCGCCAGCGTATAAAGCGGTTGTGTTCCGGAGAACTGGCGCAGTGAACTCATGGTCACTTTGCTTTCGTCCGGCAGTTGGGCGGTAAGCTGCGTCAGTGCCTGACGGTTCTGCGTAATGATGCGCAGGTTAGCGCGTTCGCCTTCCGGCAGGGCCGCAGCCTCTTTTAAGGCCAGCTTCTGCTCGCCGCCAAATTTGAAAGCGTCGGAGACATAATTTTTGCCGGTTTCTTCGTCAGTGAGTGCTAACTTCCACTCGCTGCCCGCAGGATACAGGCCGAAGTTAAAGGTTTTGCCCGCCTGATAAGAGCGGTCCATCAGCACCTGTTGGGCGCGTTCCTGCGCAAGCTGGTTGGTGCTGCTGTAGTTGGTGAACGCGATAGCAATGGTACAAATCAGCGGGAACAGGACAAACAGACCCATCCCGGCCACGCCCGGGTAAACATATCGCCAGGCATAGGCTTTACGGTTGGCGAAAATATACAGGCCAGCAGAGCTTAAAATCAGCGTCATGATGGCGAACAGATATTCCCCTTGTACGTACATTAAAACAACAAGGTAACCCACCAGCAGACACAGCAGACCCATTACAGACCACTTCAGGGCAGAGCTTTGCCACCAGTGTTTCTTTTTAATGACATCCATGGGGTTCTTCCTCTACAACACATTTTGTTCTCCCTCTCTCCGCAGGGGAGAGAGGGGATAAAAGCCTTACTTCGTGATACGACCCTGAGCATCTTTCAGCGCAGCATCAACCGTCTGACGACCGCTTGCTGCGTTGATGACGGCGGTACGGGTGGCGTACCAGAACGCTGCCATTTGTGGGATGTTCGGCATGATTTCGCCTTTCTGGGCGTTATCCATGGTTGCCGCGATACGTGGGTCTTTCGCCAGCTGATCCTGGAAGGATTTCAGCGCAACCGCGCCCAGCGGTTTGTCCTTGTTCACTTCATCCAGACCCTGATCGGTCAGCAGGTAGTTTTCCAGGAACTCTTTCGCCAGCTCTTTGTTCGGGCTGGCAGCGTTAATACCTGCGCTCAGCACGCCAACAAACGGTTTAGACGGCTTGCCTTTAAAGGTTGGCAGCAGGGTTACGCCGTAGTTGATTTTGCTCTTGTCGATGTTGGTCCAGGCCCACGGACCGTTGATGGTCATCGCGGTTTCGCCTTTGTTGAACGCCGCTTCTGCGATGGAGTAGTCGGTATCCGCGTTCATGTGTTTGTTTTTGATCAGGTCAACCAGGAAGGTCAGGCCTGCTTTCGCGCCAGCGTTGTCCACGCCCACGTCTTTCACGTCATATTTGCCGTTTTCAAATTTGAACGCGTAACCGCCGTCGGCAGCAATCAGCGGCCAGGTGAAGTACGGTTCCTGCAGGTTGAACATCAGCGCGCTCTTACCTTTCGCCTTCAGCTCTTTATCCAGTTTCGGGATCTCTTCCCAGGTTTTCGGTGGGTTGGGTACCAGATCTTTGTTGTAAATCAGAGACAGCGCTTCTACCGCGATTGGGTAAGCGATGATCTTGCCGTTATAGCGAACGGCATCCCAGGTGAACGGGTACAGTTTGTCCTGGAAAGCTTTGTCCGGCGTCACTTCAGCCAGCAGACCCGACTGGGCGTAGCCACCGAAACGGTCATGTGCCCAGAAGATGATGTCCGGACCGTCACCCGTTGCAGCAACCTGCGGGAATTTCTCTTCCAGTTTGTCCGGGTGTTCAATGGTAACTTTGATACCGGTGTCTTTCTCGAATTTCTTGCCCACTTCGGCCAGGCCGTTATAGCCTTTATCGCCGTTAATCCAGATAACCAGCTTACCTTCTTCAATTTTGGCGAGAGCCGGTGCGGAAATCATCATTGCTGCAAGGGCGGACAATGCGAAAACGCGTGCGCCAGTCTTGATCTTCATATCTGCCATCCTTTTTTGGTGATGTGCTCGTGGATACACTGAGGTGGTTCAACGTGACTCAGTCTCCTTATTTGACATCCTCTTTCCATCCTCCCAACCCCTACGCCCCACCCCCCGTTTGTGTGATCTCCGTTACATAAATTTAAGTTATGAGTGCTGGCGCACATAAAAACACAGTGAATTTTGCAGGTGGCTTCACGAATTTCGCCTCAGCCCTCCAGCGGCGGTCGCAGAGCCTGCTCTCTCATCCTCCCGCCTCCTCCCCCATAAAAAAGCCGGGGGGTGGAGGATTCACGAAAGTAATGGATACCCCATAGTGAACTTATCTTGAATGTTTCTGTCGGTGACAGGTTGTAACGAAGGGAGAAGGGCATGGCGAGCGTACAGCTGCGTAATGTAACGAAAGCCTGGGGTGACGTTGTGGTGTCGAAAGACATCAATCTGGACATCCACGAAGGTGAATTCGTGGTATTTGTCGGCCCATCTGGCTGCGGTAAATCAACTCTGCTGCGTATGATTGCCGGTCTTGAAACCATCACCAGCGGCGATTTGCTGATTGGTGATACCCGAATGAATGACATTCCGCCTGCCGAACGTGGCGTCGGCATGGTTTTCCAGTCTTATGCACTCTATCCCCACCTTTCCGTAGCCGAGAACATGTCCTTCGGTCTGAAGCTGGCGGGCGCGAAAAAAGAGGTGATTAACCAGCGCGTCACGCAGGTGGCGGAAGTGTTACAGCTGGCACACCTGCTTGAGCGTAAACCAAAAGCCCTTTCTGGTGGTCAGCGTCAGCGTGTGGCAATTGGCCGTACGCTGGTCGCCGAACCGCGTGTGTTCCTGCTCGATGAACCGCTTTCTAACCTGGATGCCGCCCTGCGCGTCCAGATGCGTATCGAAATCTCCCGTCTGCACAAACGTCTTGGCCGCACGATGATTTACGTCACCCACGATCAGGTCGAAGCGATGACGCTGGCCGACAAAATTGTGGTGCTGGACGCCGGTCGCGTGGCGCAGGTGGGTAAACCGCTGGAGCTTTATCACTACCCGGCAGACCGCTTTGTTGCGGGCTTTATTGGCTCGCCAAAGATGAACTTCCTGCCCGTCAAAGTGACCGCGACAGCCATTGAACAGGTACAGGTGGAGCTGCCAAACCGTCAGCAAGTGTGGCTGCCGGTCGACAGCGCCAACGTACAGGTGGGGGCCAATATGTCCCTCGGTATTCGTCCTGAGCATTTACTGCCGAGCCACATCGCCGATGTGACGCTGGAAGGTGACGTTCAGGTCGTCGAACAACTTGGTCACGAAACACAGATTCATATCCAGATCCCCGCCATCCGTCAGAACCTGGTCTACCGCCAGAATGACGTGGTGTTGGTAGAAGAGGGTGCCACATTCGCTATCGGTTTGCCGCCAGAGCGTTGCCATCTGTTCCGTGAGGATGGCACCGCATGTCGTCGGTTGCACAAAGAGCCAGGCGTTTAAGCATTCCAATTACAAAGAAAAGCAATGATCTCAGGAGATAGAATGATGATTACTCTGCGCAAACTTCCTCTGGCAATCGCCGTGACGGCAGGCATTTTGTCTGCACACGCGGGTGCCGTGGACTTTAAAGGTTATGCCCGTTCGGGTATCGGCTGGACCGGTAGCGGCGGTGCACAGCAGTGTTTTCAGGCAACCGGTGCTCAAAGTAAATACCGTCTTGGTAACGAATGTGAAACCTATGCGGAATTGAAACTGGGTCAGGAAGTGTGGAAAGAAGGTGATAAGAGCTTCTATTTCGACACTAACGTTGCCTACTCTGTGGCACAGCAGAATGACTGGGAAGCCACCGACCCGGCTTTCCGTGAAGCGAACGTGCAGGGTAAAAACCTGATTGAATGGTTGCCAGGTGCCAACATGTGGGCCGGTAAGCGTTTCTATCAGCGTCATGATGTTCACATGATCGACTTCTACTACTGGGATATTTCAGGTCCTGGTGCTGGTCTGGAAAACATCGACCTCGGCTTCGGTAAACTGTCTCTGGCAGCAACCCGTTCCACCGAAGCTGGTGGCTCCTCTACATTTGCAAGCAACAATATCCGTGATTACACCACCGATACCGCGAACGACGTGTTCGACGTACGTCTGGCTCAGATGGAAGTTAACCCGGGCGGCATGCTGGAACTGGGTGTTGATTATGGTCACACTACCGTAAACGACGACTATTATTTGCAGCCGAAGGCTTCGAAAGATGGCTGGATGTTCACTGCAGAACATACCCAGAGCATGTTGAAAGGCTATAACAAGTTCGTTGTACAGTATGCAACTGACTCCATGACCTCTCAGGGTAAAGGTCTGTCCCAGGGTGGCGGAATCGGCCTTGGCAAAGATGATACCGATGGCAAACTGTATGGTTACGGCATTAACAACAACGGTAGCCTGCTGCGCATCCTTGACCACGGCGCAATTTCTCTGGGCGACCGCTGGGATTTGATGTATGTCGGTATGTATCAGGATATCGACTGGGATAATAACAACGGTACCAAATGGTGGACTGTCGGTGTTCGTCCAATGTTCAAATGGACGCCTATCATGAGCACTCTGCTGGAAGTCGGTTACGACAACGTCAAATCGCAAAAAACTGACGAAACCAACAACCAGTACAAGATCACCCTGGCGCAACAGTGGCAGGCAGGCGACAGCATCTGGTCTCGTCCGGCTATCCGTGTCTTCGCAACCTACGCGAAGTGGGATGAGAAATGGGGCTATGACAAAGCAGGTAGCCCGATCTCTACCAGTTCTGATTACAACTCCAACTTCGGTATGCAGACTGCAGGTCTTGGCCGCGGTGACAGCGATGAGTGGAGCTTCGGTGCCCAGATGGAAATCTGGTGGTAATACGGTAGACCTGACGTAATGACCTAAAAAGAGGGGCGTAAGCCCCTCTATCCTTAGGGCGCTGCGCGCTATTGCCTGGCCACCGCGGTGCTCGCTGCTATCAGAGGTAACAATAATGAAAATGAAGAAAAGTCTCGTCGCGCTGTGCCTCTCTGCGGGGCTGCTGGCCAGTGTGCCAGCGGTGACGTTTGCAGAGGTGAATTTCGTTCCTCAGAATACAACGGCTGCACCGACCGTTCCTGCTTCCGCATTGCAGCAACTGACGTGGACGCCGGTTGATCAATCGAAAACCCAGGCCACCCAGCTTTCAACCGGTGGACAACAGCTAAATGTAGCTGGTATCACCGGACCGGTAGCCGCTTATAGCGTTCCCGCTAATATCGGTGAGCTGACCCTGACGCTCTCCAGCGAAGTGAACCAGCAGACCAGCGTATATGCACCGAATGTGCTTATTCTCGATCAGAACATGGCACCTTCGGCCTTCTTCCCGAGCGAATACTTTACCTATCAGGAACCGGGTGTCATGAGCGCTGACCGTTTGCAGGGCGTAATGCGCCTGACACCAGCGTTGGGGCAACAAAAGATCTATGTGCTGGTGTTTACCACTGATAAAGACTTACAGAAGACCACGACCCTGGTTGACCCAGCGAAAGCTTATGCCAAAGGCACCGGTAATGCCGTACCGGATATCCCAGACCCGATTGCCCGCCACGTGACCGATGGCCTGATCAAACTGAAAGTGTCGACTAACAACGCCTCTAGTGTACTGGTGGGGCCACTGTTTGGCTCATCTGGCCCCGGCCCGGTCACGGTGGGGAACACTGCTGCACCTGTGTATGCCGCACCCGTTGCTCCGGCTGCAACCGCAGCCCCAGCTCCGGCGAAGAAAGCCGAGCCGGTACTGAACGACACCGAAGAATACTTCAATAACGCCATTAAGCAGGCGGTGAAGCGCGGCGATGTCGACAAAGCGCTGAAACTGCTTGATGAAGCCGAACGTTTAGGTTCAACCACTGCCCGGTCCACCTTTATCAGCAGTGTAAAAGGCAAGGGGTAACCGTTTCCCCACAGTGCTGATTTGTTAGTAGTTTAGTGCGCCTGAGTGGGCGCACTTTTTTTGGTGTCACACGGGCTGTTGCGCTCTTGTTGCGATCGTGATCGTTAAATAACGTTTGGCCCCCCTCAATCCGCTTTTCTGCGATACAATGCCATTACGTTATGTATCGGAGAGTCTGGCATGTCACACCCCGCGCTAACGCAACTGCGTGCGCTGCGCTATTTCGACCAAATACCTGCGCTTGACCCGGAGCAACTGGACTGGCTGCTGCTGGAAGATTCCATGACTAAACGTTTCGAGCAGCAGGGCAAAACCGTTACGGTGACCCTGGTTCAGGAAGGGTTTGTCTCTTGCGCTGACATCGCCTCTGAGCTGCCGCTGTTGCCGCAGGAAGAACGCTACTGGCTGCGCGAAATATTACTCTGTGCAGACGGTGAGCCATGGCTTGCCGGACGAACGGTCGTTCCCGAGTCCACCCTTTCCGGGCCAGAACTGGCGCTACAACGGCTGGGGAATACGCCGCTGGGGCGTTATCTTTTCACGTCGTCCGAGCTTACCCGGGATTTTATTGAGATTGGTCGCGATGCCGAACTGTGGGGGCGTCGTTCCCGCCTTCGCCTGAGCGGTAAACCGTTAATACTGACGGAGCTTTTTTTACCGGCATCGCCGTTGTACTAAGAGGAAGAAAAAATGGAGTGGAGCCTGACGCAGAATAAGCTGTTGGCTTATCACCGCTTGATGCGTACAGATAAACCCATCGGCGCGCTGCTGCTGCTGTGGCCGACCCTTTGGGCGCTATGGGTAGCAACACCAGGGGTACCGCCGCTGTGGATCCTGGGGGTGTTCATTGCAGGCGTCTGGCTGATGCGTGCGGCGGGCTGCGTGGTCAATGACTATGCGGATCGTAAATTCGACGGGCACGTAAAACGTACGGCCCATCGTCCGTTGCCCAGCGGGCAAGTGACCGAGAAAGAGGCCCGTACGCTGTTTATCGTACTGGTGCTGCTCTCTTTCCTGCTGGTGTTGACCCTGAACACCATGACCATTCTGCTTTCAGTTGCGGCCCTGGCTCTGGCCTGGGTTTATCCGTTCATGAAGCGCTACACCCACCTGCCTCAGGTGGTGCTGGGCGCGGCGTTTGGCTGGTCGATCCCGATGGCGTTTGCGGCGGTGAGTGAGTCCGTCCCGTTAAGCTGCTGGCTGATGTTCCTGGCGAACATTCTCTGGGCCGTGGCATACGACACGCAATACGCGATGGTAGACCGCGACGATGACCTGAAGATTGGCATTAAATCGACGGCGATCCTCTTCGGACGTCATGACAAGCTGATCATCGGTATCCTGCAGGTTGCGGTGCTGGCGTTGATGGTGACGATGGGTTATCTGAACGGGCTCAACTGGGCGTTTTACTGGGCCGTGCTGGTGGCGGGAATGCTGTTTGTCTACCAGCAGAAGCTGATTGCGAAACGTGAGCGTGAAGCCTGCTTCAAGGCGTTTATGAATAACAACTATGTCGGTCTGGTGCTGTTTTTAGGGCTGGCGATGAGCTACTTTTCGTAAAAAAACGGCAGCCAGAAGGCTGCCGTTTTTGTTTTCATCGCAGGTCATCAGACCGCTGCACGCTTCATTCGCCTTGCGTCGCACTTTCAATCGTTAAACGCACATCAGACGTGATCAGTTCGGCCAGCATCTGGTACACCTTCAGCGTCTCTTCCGGCTCGGCATCGCCCGTATCACTGATAAACCCTTCATCACGCAGCGTCAGCACCAGAGAGCTGAAGACCGCTTTGTCGAAGAATTCCGGGGCGTTAATCCCGTGCAGAACAGACAGGCGCTGTGCCAGCGTCCGGCTCTCTTTCTCGAGCGTACCGCGGTTAATGGACGGATTCGCGCTCAGCAACCAGAAGGTGATAGCGTAGCGCTGCAGCGTTTCACGCGCGCCCGCCGCCAGCAGTTGCAGGGTACGGGACCGTGACGGATTGATATGCAGCTCGTCGTTCGTGACGGTAATCAGCCCCTGACGACGCAGCTCTTCGGTCAGTTTATCCAGCTCAGTCGCCAGTTCGTCCTTGTCCCAGCGCAGGAACAGCTCCGCTTTCAGCATTGGATAGAGCGTTTCAACATGACGCAACAGCTCCTGACGCGAGATGCGACGATGCTGGGTGATGATGGCCGCCATGAGCGAGGGCAGCATCAGCATATGCGCGATGTTGTTGCGATAGTAAGTCATCAGCACCGCCTGCTCGCGCGGGAGAATGATGATGTCGCCGATGGTGTCCTTTTCGACTTCAAACTTGTTCATCTGCAGGGCATGCTCGATAAGCTCGCTTGCCGTGCTTACCGGTACGGTCGAATCCACCGAGTACGGCACGTTGCGCATCATGTCGAGATAGCAATCCAGCTGCTCCGTAAGCTGTTCACGGGTCAGTGAACGCTGACGAGAGGCCAGAAGCGCCGTACAGCACAGGTTCATGGCGTTTGCCGCACCGGCGTTGTTAATACGCACCATCAGTTCAGA
This sequence comes from Enterobacter cloacae complex sp. FDA-CDC-AR_0132, assembly GCF_003010695.1. Classification (NCBI taxonomy): domain Bacteria; kingdom Pseudomonadati; phylum Pseudomonadota; class Gammaproteobacteria; order Enterobacterales; family Enterobacteriaceae; genus Enterobacter; species Enterobacter cloacae complex sp. FDA-CDC-AR_0132. Next base: position 1,940,452 of record NZ_CP027618.1, read on the forward strand.
GGCGATGCTGTTGACCGTAGGCGTCAGCCAGGCCGGGCGAATCGCTTCGATAGGATCGATAGACTCGCGCCACTCCGGAACATGGTTGTTCAGGTAGGTCATCAGCGGCATCGGCTCGCCAAAGTTGACGTAGCCCTGGCCAAGGTTGCGTAACTTGCTCAGGCCGCGCAGCATCTGCGGCAGGCTCTCTTTCTCTTTGGTCGCACCGCGGAGCTCTTTGGCGTAGGTGCCTACTTCCATCACGTGTTCGTAGCCAATGTAGATAGGTACCAGGGTGATCGGGCGGGTTCCCCCGCGCAGCATCGCCTGAATGGTCATCGACAGCGTGCCGGTTTTAGGATCAAGCAGACGACCGGTACGGGAGCGACCCCCTTCCACGAAGTATTCAACGGAATAACCGCGGCTGAACAGCTCGCCAAGATATTCACGGAATACGGTGGAGTAGAGCTTGTTGCCCTTAAAGGTACGACGGATAAAGAACGCCCCCAGGCGGCGGAAAATCGGGCCGGCTGGCCAGAAGTTCAGGTTAATGCCGGCAGCGATGTGCGGCGGTACCAGACCCTGGTGATAGAGCACATAGGAGAGGAGCAGATAGTCCATGTGGCTGCGGTGGCAGGGGACATAGACAATCTCATGGCCATCATGGGCCAGCTGGCGTACGCGCTCGGCGTTATGAACGTTGATGCCCTGATAGAGGCGGTTCCACGTAAAGCCCAGAATACGATCGGAAAGACGAATCATCTCGTAAGAGAAGTTCGCGGCAATCTCCTCCATCAGTGCAATAGCGTTCTGCTGTGCTTTCTCATGGGAAATCTTTTTGCTACGCGCTTCGTCTTCAACGGCTCTGGCAATCGCTTTGGAGGCCAGCAGCTTGTTGAACAGGTCCTGACGTGCAGGAAGACGCGGGCCGACGGCAGCCAGACGCTGACGGGCGAAGTGCATACGCGCCACGCGCGCCAGTTTTTGCGCGATAATCTTGTCGGTGCCGTGCTCGTCCGCCATACGGCGCAGCGAAACGGACGGGGAGAAACGCACGAAGCTGTCACGTCCCAGCCAGGAGACCGCGAAGAATTTCTGAATACCGTTAAGCATGCGCAGCGGCGGGTTCTCTTCACCTTTCTCTCTGCCCGGGCGGCGACCAAACATCACCGATACCGGCACCATCTGCACATCCAGACCCGGATTGCTGCGGTGCAGGTCGAGATAGTCGTGGAAAAGCTTGATGGACTCTTCCTTTGGCGTGTAATAGGTAAACACGCGCGGCCCGCCGTGAATGAACACATAGCGCGGCAGCAGAGTGCCGTCGACTTCGAGGGGTTCAAGCGGGTCAGGTAAATCATGCGCCAGACACTGGGCGCGAAGCGTCAGTAGGTCTGCCTTCGAGTTATAAGGCAAAACGTACATAATTGGGCGTGACGTATCGAGCCCCAATTCCAGCGCGGGTTCCGCTGGGATAGACTTGCTTTTTACCAGGACGCTTAATGGTAAATTAAGTAATTTGTAGTAAATTCGTGGCCAGCCGGACATAAACGATGTAAAGCCTCTGGTTAATAATGCAATTGCGGCGCAAGGATAACAGAAAGCGCGCAAAATTTCTGTTGTTACCCGTCATACTTCAGGCAGCAGCGAAACACGCTGCGCCTACTGTTACTGACGCTATTTTAATTAAAAGGTTCTTTTAATGGCCAATAATACCACTGGGTTAACCCGAATCATCAAAGCCGCCGGCTATTCATGGAAAGGTTTCCGTGCCGCGTGGGTCAATGAAGCCGCGTTTCGCCAGGAGGGCGTCGCCGCTATCATCGCGGTGATTATCGCCTGTTTCCTTGATGTTGATGCGATTACCCGCGTTTTGTTGATCGGCTCCGTGCTGTTGGTGATGATAGTGGAAATTCTCAATAGCGCTATTGAGGCCGTGGTGGACCGTATCGGCTCTGATTTCCATGAGCTCTCCGGCCGGGCGAAAGACATGGGGTCTGCTGCCGTATTGCTGGCGATTATCACTGCGGTCATCACCTGGGTCACGCTGCTTTGGTCACATTTCCGATAAGCCTCGAGAAATAATTAAGTCCCTGGTTTTTTGTGCAGTTTTTGGTTCCAAAATCGCCTTTGACTGTATATACTCACAGCATAACTGTATATACACCCAGGGGGCGGAATGAAAGCGTTAACGACCAGGCAGCAAGAGGTGTTTGATCTCATCCGGGATCATATCGGCCAGACGGGTATGCCACCCACGCGTGCGGAGATCGCTCAGCGTCTGGGTTTCCGTTCTCCGAATGCTGCCGAAGAACACCTGAAAGCGCTGGCGCGTAAAGGCGTCATTGAGATTGTATCGGGCGCTTCACGTGGCATCCGTCTGCTGGTGGAAGAAGAGACAGGCATTCCGCTGGTGGGACGTGTCGCGGCAGGTGAACCTTTGCTGGCACAACAGCATATTGAAGGTCACTATCAGGTTGACCCGGGCATGTTTAAACCGAGCGCAGATTTCCTGCTGCGCGTCAGCGGCATGTCGATGAAAGATATCGGTATTCTGGACGGCGATTTGCTCGCAGTTCATAAAACCCAGGACGTGCGCAACGGGCAAGTTGTGGTCGCGCGTATTGACGATGAAGTTACCGTTAAGCGTCTGAAAAAGCAGGGTAACACCGTCCAGTTGCTGCCTGAAAACAACGAGTTCTCCCCGATTGTGGTGGATCTCCGCGAACATAACTTCTCTATTGAAGGGCTGGCTGTTGGGGTTATCCGCAACGGTGAATGGCTGTAATCATGTCATAACAGGCTACGGACCTGCCGTAGCCTGATTCAATCTCCACTGCCGGTATTTTTCATGTCACTGCTGACGACATCAGATAAAGCATTGTGGCGTCTTGCACTGCCAATGATTTTTTCCAATATCACCGTCCCTCTGCTGGGACTGGTAGACACGGCTGTTATTGGTCATCTGGATTCCCCCGTTTATCTGGGCGGCGTCGCGATCGGCGCGACGGCAACCAGCTTCCTTTTTATGCTGCTGCTCTTTTTGCGCATGAGTACCACCGGGCTTACGGCTCAGGCGTATGGCGCAAAAGATCCGTTGCGTCTGGCGCGTGCGCTGGTACAACCCTTGATCCTTGCCCTGGGCGCGGGTGCGCTGATCGTGGTGTTGCGCACGCCACTGATTGATCTGGCGCTGCATGTCGTTGGCGGGAGCGAGGCGGTACTTGAGCAGGCGCGACGCTTCCTTGAAATTCGCTGGCTCAGCGCGCCCGCATCACTGGCGAACCTGGTCCTGCTTGGCTGGTTACTCGGCGTGCAGTATGCCCGTGCGCCAGTCATTCTGCTGGTGGCAGGCAATCTTCTCAACATCGTGCTTGATATCTGGCTGGTGATGGGTCTGCATATGAACGTGCAGGGCGCCGCGCTGGCGACGGCAATTGCAGAATACGGTACCTTTTTCATCGGCCTGTGGATGGTCTGGCGCGTGCTGGCCCTGCGCGGTATCTCACTTGCGATGCTCAAAACCGCGTGGCGCGGTAATATCCGCACGCTGCTGGCGCTTAACCGCGACATTATGCTGCGCTCGTTACTGCTTCAGCTCTGCTTTGGCGCGCTGACGGTCTTTGGGGCGCGACTTGGGCCGGAGATCGTCGCGGTTAATGCGGTCCTGATGACGCTGCTCACCTTTACCGCGTATGCGCTGGATGGCTTTGCCTATGCCGTTGAAGCCCATTCCGGGCAAGCGTATGGCGCACGCGAAAGCGGCCAGCTCCGCGAGGTGTGGCGGGCCGCCTGTCGTCAGTCAGGCCTGGTGGCGCTGGCGTTTGCACTCATTTACGCCTGTCTGGGTGAACAGATCGTTGCCTTACTCACCTCCCTCCCATCGCTGCGCGAACTGGCGAGTCACTATCTCTTCTGGCAGGCAATCTTACCGGTGGTGGGCGTGTGGTGTTATCTGCTGGACGGCATGTTTATTGGCGCGACGCGAGGTGCGGAGATGCGCAATAGCATGGCGGTCGCTGCGGCGGGATTTGGTCTGACGTTGCTGACGCTGCCGTATCTGGGCAACCACGGTTTGTGGCTGGCTCTGGCGGTTTTCCTCGCGTTACGTGGTCTGTCGCTGGCCTTTATCTGGCATCGTCACTGGCGAAATAATACCTGGCTGCCTTCCCGCCACGATATATCGTGACGGTTAAAGATTCCGAATATAAAAACAACTGCCGGATCCTTAACTACAATAATTATCACGTCCAGCAGAAAAGAACGAAGCGGACGAAACTTACAGACGCTTAACACGAGGACACGATTATGAATAAAGACGAAATCGGCGGCAACTGGAAGCAGTTCAAAGGTAAAGCGAAAGAACAGTGGGGTAAGCTGACGGATGATGATATGACCATCATCGAAGGTAAACGCGATCAGCTGGTGGGTAAAATTCAGGAACGTTACGGCTACGAGAAAGATCGTGCTGAAAACGAAGTGAAAGACTGGGAAACCCGTAACGATTATCGCTGGTAATCCTTTACTCCCCCTGAGGGCGGCTACGGGCCGCCTTTTCTTTTGCCGTTAACGCGGCTTTTTCTTCACCAGTACCGAATGGTCGTGCTGGCACTCATCCTGGTGTCGACAGGCTTCTACCTCTACGCAGGCTGCGCACAGGCCGTGCGCTTCAATCACGTTATGACGCAACGCAAAGCCCATTTTGGCTGCCAGCGTATGCATAATATCTTCAACGCCTTCCGCACCTTCTTCCTTCACGCTGCCGCAGCGATCGCAGATAAACATGGCCGACGTATGGGTTGGCTGATCGAACAGATGGCACAGCACATAGCTGTTTGTCGATTCAACTTTATGCACAAAGCCCTGTTCCAGCAGGAAATCCAGCGCGCGGTACACCGTTGGCGGTTTAGCCTGTGGCTCGCTTTCGCGCAGCAGATCAAGCAGATCGTACGCGCTGATCGCGCCCTGCTGCAGGCTCATCAAACGTAATACTTCAAGGCGCTGCGGAGTCAGGCGCACATTGCGTTGCACGCACAGCTTTTCTGCCTGCGCTAACAGCTCTTTTGTGGACTTATCCATTTAGCACCCCGGATGTTATAGGCTGGAAAACCCCCACTTTATCATGTTCTGCTAAAAACACCGAGATCCGCCAGGCTGTGCTATACCTGACGCAACGCAATCCGGGGAATAAACGATGAAAAGACCTGACTGTATTCGACACTGGCGCGACGTAGAAGGCGCAGATGACTCAACCTATCCCGACAGTAGTGAACGTTTTTCCATTGGCGCACCGCTGGCGCGTAAGCTCGGCCTTGGACGCATTGGTATACACCATGAGCGCTTACCGCCAGGCCGACGGACCTCTTATCCTCATGCTGAAAGCGACGAAGAAGAGTTTATCTACGTGCTTGAAGGCTACCCTGAAGCCTGGATTAACGGATATTTATGGAAACTTGAACCTGGCGACAGCGTGGGCTTTCCCGCCGGAACCGGGGTCTGTCATACCTTCATCAACAACACCGACGAGGAGGTACGGCTCCTGGTGGTGGGTGAGGCCAACAAGAAGCATAACCGTATCTATTACCCGCTTAATCCGGAGTACGCCGCCACGCGTGACGATCGCTGGGTAGACCACCCTCCTCAGTTTTTTGGGCCGCACGATGGAAAACCTGGGAAAAAATAATTTCCTCTTCTATAAATATTGAGGGCCGTCACAAATAACAACAGGCCTGGCGGGAATTTAACTTAAGGAAATAGCGGGTCTTTTTGCACTTATTCACAGCAATAGTTCGTTCCTGTTTGGGAGATAACAGACAGGGGTTATTTAATAACAGACTATAAGACGAGCATACTGTGAAAAAACATTTTAAATTTTCGGTGGTTAGCATCGCTGTCTCCTTGTTTATGGCAAATCAGGCGGGAGCAGCCAATACCTGGACAGAATCACGTAGCGACGCCATGGGGGGGACGGGTGTCGCGGCCGGAAACTATGGCAGCGGGGCGTTAATCAACCCTGCGCTACTGGCGAAGGCGAAACCGGACGACGATGTGACGGTCATTTTACCGTCCGCTGGCGTGCAGGTGACTGATGAAGACAATCTTCAGGATGAGATTGATACCATCAACGATAAAATCAACCATTACAAAGACGTGGTTGATAACCTTACACCGATTGAGATCATTACCAACCCGTTAGGTTCCATCAACCAGTTCCAGGGCGCGGCGAAAGATCTCGCCGATGAGCTGGATTATCTCAAGGGCAAAACGGCACGCGCCACGGCGGGTGCGGGGATAGCCGTCAGTATTCCTAACGATGTCCTTTCCGTGGCCTTTATGGCTAAAGGCTATGCCCACGGACGCGTCAGTTCTTCTATTGATCAGCAAGATATTGATTACCTGCGCGGTATTCAACGCAGCGATGCGGTGGCTGCCGGCGTTGCACTGGACGCTGCGCTGAACGGCACCGATCAAATCACGAAAAACCTCAACTCAACGGCGTCTGGCCGGGCGGCAATTGTCTCCGACTATGGTATCGCGGTGGCGCGTCAGTTCGAGCTTGGCGGTGTTCCGGTATCTGTTGGCGTCACTCCAAAACTGCAAAAGACCTGGGTCTATAACTACACCACCTCCATTTACGATTATGACAGCAACAAGTGGAACGACAGCCGCTACCGTACTGACGACACCGGCTTTAACGTTGATGCCGGTATCGCGGCCGATTTTGGTGAGCACTGGACGGTCGGCGTGAGCGGGCAAAACCTGATGTCACGCGATATCGACACCAAAGACATTCGCATCCGCAACGGGCGCACGGGGGAGGTGGTGAGCTATAAAGACACCTACCAGATCCGCCCTCTGGTTACCGTGGGTGCCGCCTGGCATAACGATCTGGTGACGTTAACCGCCGATGGCGATCTGACGGAAACCAAAGGCTTCAAAAGCGAAGACACTTCTCAGTATGTTGGCGTAGGCGCCGAAGTGACGCCGCTGAACTGGCTGGCGGTGCGTGCGGGTTTCCGTGCTGACATGAAAGGTAACGACAGCAATGTCTTTACTGGCGGTGTCGGTTTTGCACCGTTTAACACGGTCCATGTCGACCTGATGGGCCTGTACGGTGAAGACGAGACCTGGGGCGCAGGCGCCCAGCTGAGCATGACCTTCTAAAGTGCACCGGAGGCGCTGCGCCTCCGGCTTTTCTTTGTGCTATAGTAGCGCCCCCTTTTCACCAGATGCTTAAAACTTCGCCATGTCGTCAGAATTACAGACTGCTTTCCCTGCACACCGTTTCTCCATTGCGCCGATGCTCGACTGGACGGACAGACACTGTCGCTACTTCCTGCGTCAGCTCTCCCGCCATACGTTGCTGTACACCGAAATGGTGACCACCGGAGCAATTATTCACGGAAAGGGCGACTATCTGGCCTACAGCGAAGAAGAGCATCCGGTTGCGCTGCAGCTTGGCGGTAGCGATCCCGCTGCGCTGGCGCAGTGTGCGAAGCTTGCAGAAGCGCGCGGCTATGACGAGATTAACCTTAACGTTGGCTGTCCGTCTGATCGTGTGCAGAACGGCATGTTCGGCGCGTGTCTGATGGGCAATGCATCCCTGGTGGCAGACTGCATCAAGGCGATGCGCGATGTGGTTTCTATTCCGGTGACGGTCAAGACCCGTATCGGCATTGACGACCAGGACAGCTACGAATTTCTCTGCGATTTTATCAATACGGTCTCCGGGAAAGGCGAGTGCGAGATGTTTATCATCCATGCGCGTAAAGCCTGGCTCTCCGGACTGAGCCCGAAAGAGAACCGTGAAATCCCGCCGCTGGACTACCCGCGCGTGTACCAGCTAAAACGTGACTTCCCGCAGCTCACGATGTCGATCAACGGCGGCATTAAATCGCTGGAAGAGGCCAAAACACACCTGGAGCATATGGATGGCGTAATGGTCGGGCGCGAGGCGTATCAAAATCCAGGCATTCTGGCGACGGTCGACAGGGAAATCTTTGGCGTTGAAGGCGCAAATACCGACCCGGTGGCCGTGGTACGCGCCATGTATCCCTACATTGAGCGTGAGCTGAGTAACGGGACGTACCTTGGTCATATCACCCGTCATATGCTGGGCCTGTTCCAGGGGATCCCGGGAGCACGCCAGTGGCGTCGCTACCTTAGCGAGAACGCGCATAAAGCCGGTGCAGATATCGAGGTGCTGGAACACGCGCTACGTCTGGTCGCTGATAAGCGATAATTTTCGCTAAAAGATCGTCAAATTCACCACGCCTCGCACACCCGTGCGGGGCGTTTTGCTTTAAGAACAGCGGGTTATGGTTGGCATGATTCTTGTAATGATCGCGGTATCATTTGGGAACGCGTGGGAGAGCACCATGTTAGAACTACTTTTTGTGATTGGCTTTTTTGTCATGCTGATGATGACGGGTATTTCCCTGCTCGGGATTCTGGCGGCTATCGTCGTGGCGACGGTGGTCATGTTTATCGGGGGATTATTTGCCCTGACGCTGAAGCTCCTGCCGTGGCTGTTGCTGGCCATTGCCGTGGTGTGGGTGATACGGGCGATTAAATCACCAAAACTGCCCACTTATCAGCGCAATAACCGTTTTCGTTACTAAGGTATTGAGGTGTTCGTCACATACCTGCAACTTTTCCGGCAGCATTGCTTAGAACAGAATAGGATTTACTTATCGAATCTGTCACTATGACTGCCGCTAAAGAATTCATCGAGCTGTACCCTACATACAGCCGAATTAAAAAAAAGAAAGGGCTTCCCATGGGAAGCCCAATTTCTTTTTAGGGGTCAGGGAATTAACAGACTTGAACCCTGTGTTGCTCTGCTCTCCAGCACCTCATGTGCTCGCCTGGCATCGGTTAGTGCGTATTTCTGCGCCTCCGCCACATCCACTTTAATCACGCCGCTGGCGATCAGCGAAAAGAGCTCGTTGCTGGCCTCGATCAGCTCTTCCCGGTTAGTGATATACCCCTGCAGGGAAGGGCGAGTCACATACAGCGACCCTTTCTGGTTGAGAATGCCAAGATTAATGCCGGTCACGGCGCCCGAGGCGTTGCCGAAGCTCACCATCAGCCCGCGACGCTGCAGACAATCCAGCGACGCCTCCCAGGTATCTTTACCCACCGAGTCATAAACCACGCGCACCTTTTTGCCGTTGGTTATCTCTTTGAGGCGCTCAGCAATGCTCTCTTCACGGTAGTTAATCACCTGCCAGGCGCCGGCCTGAAGCGCGCGCTGGGCTTTTTGTGCACTGCCCACCGTGCCGATAAGTTTTGCACCGAGCGCTTTGGCCCACTGACAGGCGATCAGCCCCACGCCGCCCGCTGCGGCATGAAACAGGAACTGCTCGTCAGGTTTGATCTCATAGGTTTTGCGCAGCAGATAATAGACCGTGAGTCCTTTCAGGAATGAGGCGGCCGCTTGTTCAAACGAGATGGCATTTGGCAGAAGGGCGGCTTTATCGGCCGGCACGTTGTGCACGGAGCTGTAGGCACCCAGCGCGGATTGCGCGTACACCACGCGATCGCCCTCTTTAATATGCTTAACGGCACTGCCCACTTTGAGCACGACGCCTGCCGCTTCCGTTCCCAGTCCGCTTGGCATGGAGGGAGGCGGATAGAGACCGCCGCGAATATACGTGTCGATGTAGTTAATGCCGATGGCTTTGTTTTCAACCTGAACTTCGTTTTCACCAGGCGCTGCGGGGGTAAACTCCACCGCGTTTAACACTTCTGGCCCACCATGTTTCTGGAATTCAATGCGCGTTGCCATGCTCCCTCCGTCAGAAAAATATGGTAATCTTTCGACCCACTCTTTATCTCGGTAACTCCATTCACTATGGCAGGAAACAAACCCTTCAACAAACAGACTGAACCTCGCGAGCGTGATTTCCAGGTCGCAGGATTAAAAGTCCCGCCGCACTCGATTGAAGCGGAACAGTCGGTGTTGGGCGGTTTAATGCTGGATAACGAACGCTGGGACGACGTCGCCGAGCGCGTGGTGTCCGAGGATTTCTATACCCGTCCGCACCGTCATATCTTTACCGAAATGGCACGTCTGCAGGAGTCGGGCAGCCCGATTGACCTTATCACGCTCGCGGAATCGCTGGAGCGTCAGGGGCAACTGGACAGCGTGGGTGGGTTTGCTTACCTGGCGGAACTGTCAAAAAACACGCCAAGTGCGGCGAATATCAGCGCTTATGCCGATATCGTGCGCGAACGTGCAGTTGTTCGTGAGATGATCTCGGTGGCGAATGAGATCGCCGAAGCCGGTTTTGATCCGCAGGGGCGTACCAGCGAAGACCTGCTTGATCTGGCCGAGTCCCGCGTCTTTAAAATCGCGGAAAGCCGGGCAAACAAAGACGAAGGCCCGAAAAATATCGCTGATGTGCTTGATGCTACCGTCGCGCGTATTGAGCAACTGTTCCAGCAGCCGCACGACGGTGTCACCGGCGTGAACACCGGCTATGACGATCTCAATAAGAAAACCGCGGGTCTGCAGCCGTCAGATTTGATTATCGTTGCGGCGCGTCCCTCCATGGGTAAAACGACATTTGCGATGAACCTCGTCGAAAATGCGGCGATGTTGCAGGACAAGCCGGTTCTTATCTTCAGTCTTGAGATGCCATCAGAACAGATCATGATGCGTTCTCTGGCGTCGCTGTCGCGCGTGGATCAGACCCGTATCCGTACCGGCCAGCTCGACGATGAGGACTGGGCGCGTATCTCCGGCACCATGGGTATCCTGCTGGAAAAACGGAATATTTATATCGATGACTCCTCCGGCCTGACGCCGACGGAAGTGCGCTCCCGTGCGCGCCGTATCGCCCGTGAACATGGCGGCATTGGCCTTATCATGATTGACTACCTTCAGCTGATGCGCGTGCCGTCGCTGTCCGACAACCGTACGCTGGAAATCGCGGAGATTTCCCGCTCGCTCAAGGCGTTAGCCAAAGAGTTGCATGTGCCCGTGGTGGCGCTGTCGCAGCTTAACCGCTCCCTGGAACAACGTGCTGATAAGCGCCCGGTCAACTCCGACCTGCGTGAATCGGGCTCCATCGAGCAGGATGCCGACTTAATCATGTTCATCTACCGTGACGAGGTTTATCACGAGAACAGCGACCTGAAAGGGATCGCCGAAATTATTATTGGTAAACAACGTAACGGCCCTATCGGTACGGTACGTCTGACCTTTAACGGACAGTGGTCGCGTTTCGACAACTACGCCGGTCCTCAATATGATGATGAGTAATTTCTAAGGAATTCAAATGCAAGCGGCAACTGTAGTCATTAACCGCCGCGCTCTGCGACACAACCTGCAACGTCTGCGTGAACTGGCTCCCGCCAGTAAACTCGTTGCAGTCGTGAAAGCGAACGCTTACGGACACGGTCTTATTGAGACCGCGCGAACGCTCCCCGATGCCGACGCCTTTGGCGTCGCCCGTCTTGAAGAAGCCATCCGCCTGCGCGCGGGCGGGATCACTCAACCGATTTTGCTGCTGGAAGGTTTTTTTGAAGCGGCAGATCTGCCGACCATTGCTGACCAGCATCTGCACACCGCGGTACATAACGAAGAACAACTCGCGGCGCTGGAAACCGCCGAGCTGAGTGAGCCGGTCACCGTCTGGATGAAGCTCGATACCGGCATGCACCGTCTGGGCGTGCGTCCGGAAAAGGCGGACGCGTTTTATCAGCGTCTGTGTCAGTGCAAAAACGTCCGTCAGCCGGTGAATATCGTGAGCCACTTTGCCCGTGCCGATGAGCCCGAGTGTGGCGCGACCGAACAGCAGCTGGATATTTTTAATACTTTCTGCGAAGGCAAGCCAGGAATGCGCTCCATTGCCGCGTCTGGCGGTATTTTGCTGTGGCCGCAGTCGCACTTCGACTGGGCGCGTCCAGGCATTATTCTTTACGGCGTCTCTCCGCTGGAGAACAGACCCTGGGGGCCGGATTTTGGTTTCCAGCCGGTAATGTCCCTTGTGTCTAACCTGATTGCCGTGCGCGATCACAAAGCGGGTGAGCCCGTGGGCTACGGCGGAACGTGGACCAGCGAGCGCGACACACGCCTTGGCGTGGTGGCGATGGGCTATGGCGACGGTTATCCCCGCGCCGCGCCGTCTGGCACGCCGGTACTGGTCAATGGCCGTGAAGCGAACATCGTGGGCCGCGTGGCGATGGACATGATCTGTATTGACCTCGGGCCAGATGCACAGGACAAACCGGGTGATGACGTGGTGATGTGGGGTGAGGGTTTACCTGTTGAACGCATCGCTGAAATCACAAAAGTGAGTGCTTACGAACTTATCACGCGCCTGACATCAAGGGTTGCGATGAAGTACATCGATTAACAGACCTTTCCAGGGAGGGGTAATGTCACCATCCGAAATGGCCGCTTGTCTGGCTTATGCCCTCTCGGTCTGGCTGGCTGCCAGAAACAGTATTCACACGTGGTGGATAGGCATCATCGGCAGTGGGCTTTATGGCTGGGTCTTTTATTCGGTTCAGCTTTACGCTGACGTTACCCTGCAGCTCTTTTTCATCATCACCAGCATCACCGGCTGGGTGCACTGGCTCAAAGGTCATCGCGGGGAGGTATTGCCCGTTCGGCGTACCCCGCCCAGACATTTCTTCATCCTGCTCGCCTGCGCCCTGCTGGTGGCCGCGGGTTATGGCCTGATCTTGCATCGCTACACTAACGCCTGGGCCCCCTGGGTGGACTCCGTTATTTTGACATTCAGCGTGCTTGCACAGTTTATGTTAATGGGGCGACGCCTGGAGAACTGGTACGTCTGGCTGGCTGTAAACACGCTGGCGGTACCGTTATATGCGATGAGAGATCTGCATTTGACCGCGGGTTTATATCTGGTGTTTTGGTTTAATGCCTGGCACGGTTTATATCAGTGGCGTAAGGAGATTAGCGCCCAGTGAAGCCTTATTGCGACGGTCTGGTTGTGGGCAAATTCGCGCCATTACACGTGGGGCATGAAGCGCTGATAAATGCTGCGCTGGCCCAGTGTGAGACGGTCTATATCATCAGTTATTCGCGTCCGGAAATCCCGGGTTATGACCCCGACAAGCGCCTTCACTGGTTAAGCGTGCGCTTCCCGCAATGTCATCACCTTGTGCTGACGCCGGAGGTCATCGCGACCCATGCGCTTGAACCACTGCCGCATAATGATGCGGATGCCGATCTTCACCGGCATTACGTGGCAACGCTGTGTGAAAAAATACTTCACTGCCAGCCACAGGCCGTATTTACCGCCGAAGACTACGGCGACGGCTTTGCGGCGGTGTTAAGCCAGCGTTTTGGCAAGCAGGTTACGCATGTCCGCCTCCAGCGTCCGAAGGGGCCTGAGGCGCCCTCGGGAACCCTGATACGTTCCGATGTCCATCGCTACCGCACGATGATGTCCCCGGAGGTCTACCGTAGCTTTGTCTTTCGGATTTGTTTATTAGGGGGCGAATCGACAGGAAAAAGCACGCTTTCCCGCGCACTGGCGACGACGCTCAACGCCCCATTTGTCGCCGAGTTTGGCCGAGAATACTGGGAAGAGAAGAACGGCGTGCTGGGATGCGACGATCTGCTGCATATTGCCCGCGAGCAGGTGCGTCGTGAAGCGATGGCCAGCACGGCTCCCTTCCTGGTTTGCGATACCTCGCCCTTAACCACGCTGTTTTATATGCTCGACCAGTTTGGCAGCGCGCCACGCGAGCTAGAGGAATTAGCCGGGCGCGCATATTCTCTGGTGGTGCTCTGTGGCGATGAGTTTCCTTTTGTTCAGGATGGTACCCGTCAGGGGGCTGCATTCCGCCAGCGACAACAGGCATGGTACATCCGCGCGTTAACAGACAGAAATATCCCCTATCTGCCTGTTTCTGGTTCGCTTGCTGAACGCATTGAACAGATTCGACGACATCTGCAGGAACGGATCTGATATCGCTCTCGATCTTCTGTCATATCCGGTTTATTGTTGAAATCCCTGCCTCATCGAATTCCGGAGAATCATCGCGTGTTTCAGAAAGTTGACGCCTATGCCGGCGACCCCATTCTCTCCTTAATGGAGCGTTTCAAAGAAGATCCTCGCAGCGACAAAGTTAACCTCAGTATTGGTTTGTATTACAACGAGGAGGGCATTATTCCTCAGCTGCAAGCCGTGGCAGAAGCGGAAGCGCGTCTTAACGCCGTCCCGCACGGAGCCTCGCTCTATCTGCCAATGGAAGGGTTAAACAGCTACCGCAACACCATTGCGCCGCTGCTGTTTGGTGCCGATCACGCCGTGCTGACACAAAAACGGGTGGCGACCATCCAGACGCTGGGTGGCTCGGGCGCATTAAAAGTTGGCGCTGACTTTCTGAAAAAATACTTCCCGGATTCTGGCGTGTGGGTCAGTGACCCGACGTGGGAAAACCACGTGGCGATTTTTGAGGGCGCAGGCTTTACGGTGCAGACCTATCCGTGGTTTGACAGCGAAACCAACGGCGTGCGCGTTGACGCGCTGCTGGAAAAACTGAATACGCTGCCGGAGCGCAGTATTGTTCTGCTGCATCCGTGCTGCCATAACCCGACCGGTGCAGACCTGACTAATGCCCAGTGGGATGCGGTAATCGACGTGCTGAAGACGCGTAACCTGATCCCCTTCCTCGACATCGCCTATCAGGGCTTTGGCGCGGGCATGGAAGAAGATGCCTACGCTATCCGCGCCGTTGCCAGCGCCGGACTGCCTGCGCTGGTCAGCAACTCGTTCTCAAAAATCTTCTCCCTGTACGGTGAGCGCGTCGGCGGCCTGTCAGTGGTCTGTGAGGACCCTGAAGCGGCCGGGCGTGTGCTCGGACAGCTGAAGGCGACCGTGCGCCGCATTTACTCCAGCCCGCCAAACTTTGGTGCGCAGGTAGTCGCCACGGTGCTGGGTGACGATCGGCTGAAAGCGTCGTGGCTCGCCGAAGTAGAATCTATGCGCAAGCGCATCCTGACGATGCGTCAGGAGCTGGTCGACGTGCTGAAAGAGGCCGTCCCAGGGCATAATTTTGACTATCTGCTTAAGCAGCGTGGGATGTTCAGCTACACCGGCCTCAGCGCGGCTCAGGTCGATCGCCTGCGTGAAGAGTTCGGCGTCTACCTGATTTCCAGCGGCCGTATGTGCGTGGCGGGGCTTAATGCCAGCAACGTTCATCGTGTTGCGCAGGCGTTTGCTGCAGTAATGTAAGCACTCACTATCATCCCTCTCTCCCTGCGGGAGAGGGCCGAGTGAGAGCATCAGGACGCACAAAAATCTTGCCCGGTGGCGCTGCGTCTACCGGGCCTTCAGACCTCATCCGCGCTTTGTGATCTTCTTCTTTTTATTCAGCTTCATAAGTAAAAACTCCTTCCCTTCATCTCCCCCCGGGGTTATGGTCGGATAGTTTTTTGACCATTCACTCAAAATAAAACGATAACAAACTGAATATTCAGGGGAAAACATGCGCAAGATCACACTGGCGCTCAGCGCCGCCTGCTTATTGTTCTCGCTAAATAGTGCCGTCGTGGCGCGCGCTTCCGCACCGACGCCACTTTACACCGGCACAACAGCCGCCATGCTTGCCGAGCAGGCACCTGTTCACTGGGTATCCGTAGCCCAAATCGAAAATAGCCTGTTGGGGCGCCCGCCAATGGCTGTAGGCTTTGATATCGACGATACGGTCCTGTTTTCCAGCCCGGGATTCTGGCGGGGCAAAAAAAACTACTCACCGGACAGCGAAGCGTATCTGAAGAACCCCGAGTTCTGGGAAAAGATGAATAACGGCTGGGACGAGTTCAGCATTCCTAAAGAGGTGGCGCGCGCGCTTATCGCCATGCACGTTAAACGCGGTGACAGCATTTACTTTGTGACCGGACGCAGCCAGACCAAAACCGAAACCGTCTCTAAAACGCTGCAGGATGATTTTCAGATCCCGGCTTCCAGCATGAATCCGGTTATTTTTGCCGGCGACAAACCCGGCCAAAACACCAAAACCCAATGGCTGGAACAGAAGAACATCAAAGTCTTCTATGGCGATTCAGATAACGATATCACCGCCGCGCATGACGTCGGAGCCAGAGGGATCAGGGTGTTACGCGCCTCAAACTCTACGTATCGACCGTTGCCCATGGCCGGAAAGTTTGGCGAAGAAGTGATTGTTAATTCTGAGTATTAACCGCCGGGCGGCGAGGCTGCCTCTTTTTTAATCAAATCTCGTCGCTGTGGGTTTTACCTTTCGCTTTCTTGCTGCACACTTAGAAAGATTCATCTTTCATAACGGAGCAGCACATGTGGTATCAACAGACCCTGACCTTAAGCGCGAAACCTCGTGGATTTCATCTGGTGACTGATGAAGTCATTGGGCAAATTCGCGACCTCTCTCGCATCAGGACGGGGTTACTGCATCTGCTGCTTCAGCACACGTCAGCCTCTCTCACGCTTAATGAAAATTGCGATCCCACCGTCCGGTCTGACATGGAGCAGCATTTTCTCAAAACCGTTCCGGACAACGCCCCTTATGAACATGACTATGAGGGAGCAGATGACATGCCGTCGCATATCAAATCCTCTCTGCTGGGCGTATCGCTGATGCTGCCGGTGCACAATGGTCGGTTACTGCTGGGAACGTGGCAAGGGATCTGGCTGGGAGAACATCGTATTCACGGTGGTTCGCGTAAAATTATCGCAACGCTACAAGGGGAATAAAGATGACAATTTCGGAGCTACTTCAGTACTGCATGAGTAAACCTGGCGCGGAGCAAAGCGTTCACAGCGACTGGAAAGCCACGCAGATTAAAGTGGGGGATATTCTGTTTGCGATGGTGAAAGAGGTTGAGGGTCGCCCGGCGGCGTCGCTGAAAACCAGCCCGGAACTGGCGGAGCTGTTACGCCAGCAGCACCATGACGTCCGGCCAAGCAAGCATCTCAACAAAGCGCACTGGAGCACCGTTTATCTCGACGGTTCACTGCCGGGTTCGCAAATTTATTATCTGGTGGACGCGTCTTATCAGCAGGCGGTAGAGCTGCTGCCGGAAGCGACCCGACAGCAACTCTCCGTGTGACAATTACAGCAACGGTTTGAGGAAGCGCGCGGTGTGCGAGGCTTCGCACTCTGCAACGGTCTCTGGCGTACCGGAGACGAGGATTTCACCGCCGCCGCTGCCGCCTTCCGGGCCGAGATCGACAATCCAGTCCGCGGTTTTAATCACGTCCAGGTTGTGTTCAATGACCACAATCGTGTTGCCCTGATCGCGAAGCTGATGCAGAACATCAAGCAGCTGCTGGATATCGGCAAAGTGCAGACCGGTGGTCGGCTCATCGAGAATGTACAGCGTCTGGCCGGTACCGCGTTTGGAGAGCTCACGCGCCAGCTTCACGCGCTGTGCTTCACCGCCAGACAGCGTGGTGGCAGACTGCCCCAGACGAATATAGGTCAGGCCCACATCCATCAGCGTCTGCAGCTTACGCGCCAGCGCAGGGACCGCGTCAAAGAACTCACGCGCCTCTTCGATGGTCATATCCAGCACTTCGTGGATGGTTTTGCCTTTGTACTTAATTTCCAGCGTTTCGCGGTTATAGCGTTTGCCTTTGCACTGGTCGCACGGCACGTAGATATCCGGCAGGAAGTGCATCTCAACCTTGATAACCCCGTCGCCCTGGCACGCCTCACAGCGTCCGCCGCGCACGTTAAAGCTGAAACGTCCTGGCGTATACCCGCGTGAACGCGCTTCCGGCACACCTGCAAACAGTTCACGTACGGGTGTGAACACGCCCGTATAGGTGGCAGGGTTGGAACGCGGAGTCCGCCCGATTGGACTCTGATCGATATCGATCACTTTATCGAAATGCTCCAGCCCCTGGATGTCACGGTACGGCGCCGGTTCGGCCAGCGTCGCGCCGTTCAGCTGCGTCTGCGCAATCGGGAACAGCGTATCGTTGATCAGCGTCGACTTACCGGAACCGGATACGCCGGTGATACAGGTAAACAGCCCAACCGGCAGCGTCAGCGTCACATCTTTCAGGTTGTTGCCGCGGGCGCCGGTCAGCTTCAGCACTTTTTCCGGGTTCGCCGGTACACGCTGTTTCGGCACTTCAATCTTGCGCTTGCCGCTCATGTACTGGCCGGTCAATGACTCCGGCACCGCCATAATATCTTTCAGCGTTCCTTCCGCGACCACCTGGCCGCCGTGTACGCCAGCGCCCGGGCCGATATCGATAACGTGGTCAGCGGCGCGGATCGCGTCTTCATCGTGCTCAACCACAATCACCGTGTTACCGAGATTACGCAGGTGGACAAGCGTGCCGAGCAGACGCTCGTTGTCACGCTGGTGCAGGCCGATTGAGGGTTCATCCAGCACATACATCACGCCGACCAGGCCTGCGCCAATCTGGCTCGCGAGGCGGATACGCTGAGCTTCGCCACCGGAGAGGGTCTCTGCGGAGCGGGAAAGCGTCAGGTAATTCAGGCCGACGTTCACCAGGAACTTCAGACGATCGCCGATCTCTTTCAACACTTTTTCCGCGATTTTCGCGCGCTGGCCGGAGAGCTTCAGGTTGTTGAAGAAGTCCATCGCGTGACCGATGCTCATGTCTGAGATGGTCGGCAGCGCCGTGTTTTCAACAAACACATGGCGAGCTTCACGGCGCAGACGCGTACCTTCACAGGTCGCACAGGAACGGTTGCTGATAAACTTCGCCAGCTCCTCGCGAACCGCGCTGGATTCGGTCTCTTTGTAGCGGCGCTCCATATTGTGCAGCACCCCTTCAAACGGGTGACGGCGCACGGAGGTATCACCGCGATCGTTCATGTACTTGAACTCGATGTTCTCTTTGCCGGAACCGAACAGCACCACTTTGTGCACGTTCGGGTTCAGGCTGGCCCACGGGGCTTCGACGTCGAATTTGTAGTGCTCTGCCAGCGACTTCAGCATCTGGAAATAGTAGAAGTTGCGGCGATCCCATCCGCGGATCGCACCGCCAGCCAGCGACAGCTCCGGATTTTGGATCACGCGGTCCGGGTCAAAATATTGCTGTACGCCCAGTCCGTCACACGTCGGACAGGCGCCCGCCGGGTTGTTGAACGAGAACAGACGCGGCTCCAGCTCGCGCATGCTGTAACCACAAATCGGACAGGCAAAGTTGGCGGAGAAGAGCAGCTCTTCCGCTTTCGGGTTGTCCATATCGGAGACCACGGCCGTACCGCCAGAGAGTTCCAGCGCGGTTTCGAAGGATTCGGCCAGGCGGGTCGCCAGATCGTCACGGACTTTGAAACGGTCAATCACCACTTCGATGGTGTGCTTCTTCTGCAGCTCCAGCTTAGGCGGATCCGACAGGTCACACACTTCGCCGTCGATACGGGCGCGGATATAGCCCTGGCTTGCCAGGTTCTCCAGCGTTTTGGTGTGCTCGCCCTTACGCTCTTTAATGATGGGCGCCAGCAGCATCAGGCGTTTACCTTCCGGCTGCGACAGCACGTTATCCACCATCTGGCTTACGGTCTGCGCGGCCAGCGGGACGTCGTGATCCGGGCAGCGCGGCTCACCCACGCGTGCATACAGCAGACGCAGGTAGTCATGAATTTCGGTAATCGTACCAACCGTTGAACGCGGGTTATGCGAGGTGGATTTCTGCTCAATGGAGATAGCAGGTGATAACCCTTCAATATGGTCTACATCCGGTTTTTCCATCAGTGACAGGAACTGACGTGCGTATGCAGAGAGTGACTCCACGTAACGACGCTGTCCTTCGGCATATAAAGTGTCGAAAGCCAGTGAGGATTTGCCAGACCCCGAAAGCCCGGTCACGACGATAAGTTTGTCGCGAGGGATTATGAGGTTGATATTCTTGAGATTGTGGGTGCGGGCGCCCCGAACTTCGATCTTATCCATTCACCTTTCCCGGTTGGAACACGGATTGCCTGGTTTGTTTGAAGGACAAACGGCTGTCAGAAACGGCTAATTATGACACAAAATGACCTGTTTGAATATACAGTATTGGAATGCATTTTCTGATTCACTGTGTAACAATGTCGAGTTCGCGAGAGATTTCGGAACCGACTACGCAACTATGCAAATTGCAGCGTGGAAATGGTACACTCGCGCGTTTACACTATTAAGAAACGTATTCAGGAGACACGAACATGGCCAGCAGAGGCGTAAACAAGGTGATTCTCGTCGGTAATCTGGGCCAGGACCCGGAAGTACGCTACATGCCGAGTGGTGGCGCAGTTGCCAACATTACGCTGGCTACTTCCGAATCCTGGCGTGATAAAGCGACCGGTGAGATGAAAGAGCAGACCGAATGGCACCGCGTTGTGCTGTTTGGCAAACTGGCGGAAGTGGCTGGTGAGTATCTGCGTAAAGGTTCTCAGGTTTATATTGAAGGCCAGCTGCGTACCCGCAAATGGACCGATCAAGCCGGCGCTGAGAAGTACACCACGGAGGTTGTGGTCAACGTGGGTGGCACCATGCAGATGCTCGGTGGCCGTCAGGGCGGTGGCGCACCAGCAGGTGGCGGTCAGCAGCAGCAGGGCGGTTGGGGTCAGCCTCAGCAGCCACAGGGCGGCAACCAGTTCAGCGGTGGCGCGCAGTCTCGCCCACAGCAGCAGTCCGCGCCAGCACCGTCTAACGAACCCCCAATGGACTTCGACGACGATATTCCGTTCTGATATCCGACTGTTTAAAACAAAAAACCCAGACCTCGGTCTGGGTTTTTTTCTTCATCTCAGGGATCAGGTAATCACCATCGGCCAGTCTGGCGGGGTATGGCTCATGGCTTCCACCATGACGACTTTAATATTTTCCCAGACGGCAGCGAGATCCAGTAGGGTGATGCCAAGCAGGCCCGTTGCGAACCAGCATGCCGCACCCAACCCCAACAGGGTGCTGATGACAGCAAGGCCAGCATAGTCAGATTTACGAAACTGAATGTTTAGCGTGCTGGCCAGGAACATCAGCACCGCACTTAACAAAGGCCAGCGCAGGAGAACCATGCTGGTAGTAATGGTTGCCATAAAACCCATCCTCAACAAAACAGACGAACTGAATGAAACAGTGTTTCTCGTTACAAAATATGTGTGAACTATATCACATTTGTTGATTTATTCGCCAGCCTCAGAAGGGTGAAAAAAGCAGGAATTATCACAGCCAGGCGTCGCACGAGGATTGAGGGGAAAATATATCTTTGCACGCTAATGACCCCCTTTTATCGCTTCCAGGTAATAAATTCATTGAGATAACAAATCCTCTGCAAATTGAGGTGTGCTGTAGAACGTTTACAGCAACAACCCTTTGGATTATGCTTGAGTGGATAAATAAATTTACTCGCATTCTATAATTCAGGTTTTTGAATTTTATTGGTTTTTTTCTCTTTGTACGTTTTTAATTACACACAACGTCTCGCACTCCAGCTGTGCTGATATTCAGCATCCTGCTCTGGCTCGCCGATTTTTGAATCTGAAGAAAGTTGCGTCCGGTTTAACGCTTAATAATCTGCGAAAAAAATGAAAGAAAAACGACGTGAGATTGTTAATGACAGCCTGCAGGCGTTGCATGCGCTGGCAGATCTGATGCCCCAGCTTCACGCCCATTGTTCGCTGGGCGAGATGCTTGAGACGATCAACCGGGCCTTCGGGGCAAGCCTGGCCTGGATTAGCGTTGATACTGACGGGCTGCAGCGCGTGGTCTGTGCCGGTGAAGTGACCTGTCACTCATTTGAGGTGGCCGATTTTCTTGCCGGTACCCTGCTGGAGAAGCATCACCGTGCGTGGCGGGTCGTCTACTGGAAAGAGAATATCGGCCGCGCATTATTCTCCGCTCATCATCCTGGTTATTCGCAATTGCAAAGCGGGGTGTTATGCAAGCTTTCAACCCATAACGGACAAGGCAGCGGCTATTTCTTTCTGGCGTTTGCTGAGCCGTTATATTCTCTGGCCATCCTGAAAAGTATTGTTGCGGTGCTGGTCGAAAAATTAAAAGACTATTTTTCAGAAATTATCGTTCGTGAAAAAACAGCGCAGGAAATGCAGCGTGTGGTGACCCAATATAAAACCCTGTTTGAACGAGCGCCTGTTTTAATGAACTCATTCGATAAATTTAACCGCTGCGTGCTGTGGAATGCTGAGTGTGAAAAAGTATTTGGCTGGACAATGGCGGAGATCAGCGCCCATGCCGATCCGCTCTCACTGTTTTACCCCGACCCGGAAGAGCGGCGACGGGTCAGGGAGTCGGTAAATGTCTCGCCGCTAAAGGATATGTACGAGTGGCATCCACTGCGCAAAGACGGTACGCCGTTGACGGTTTTGTGGTCAAATATTCTGCTGCCGGACAGCTCAGTCCTGAATATCGGGCTTGATATTACCGAGCGTAAAAAAGCCGAACAGCAGCTGGAAGTGAAAGCCACCACGGACGATCTTACCGGGTGTTTTAACCGTTCAACCATTTTACAGCAGCTGGAATCCGCGCTGGCGGCAAATGCCAGGCAGGATGCTGACAGCCATTTTTGCGTGCTCATGTTTGACCTGGATTTTTTCAAACAGATCAACGATCGGTGGGGGCATCAGGTGGGCGATCGGGCGCTTATCCACTTTTGCCAGGCTATCCGTGAGTTAAGCCCCGAGAACGCTGCGCTTGGCCGTGTGGGCGGCGAGGAGTTTTTACTCCTGCTGGCACGAACCGACGGCAACGCGGGCGCCCTTTTTTCGGCGAGGCTACGTACTGCCCTCAAAACCAACCCGCTCGTGGTGGGAGAGAAAAAGCTGGTGCTGTCATTCAGCGCCGGGGCGGTGGAGGTCTGCCAGGGCCAACGCGATACTTCAGGATTACTGATGCGTGCCGATAAAGCATTATATGACGCCAAGCGTACGGGTCGGGGGAAAACGGTGGTGGCTGCTGATTATTTATAAATCAAAAAACAAAATACGCGCGAGTAAATAGCATAAAATGTCATGTTGCCGTTGTTGTTTTTTCACACTGCCAGAAGTTTGGCTTAATCAACGATCCTCTGTTGTGTTATCTTAAAACCTCCCATACCCGCTGGATAATTATTTTCCTTAATTGAAACGGAACGAATACTTACAGTTTAGCTTACGGGAAAATATTATCGTCATAACGAAAATTAAGATTTTTAATACTAAAAGTCAGTTGCTAACTTCGCATGATTCATGCAACGTAATCACCTGTTAAACAAAGCATCCGGCCTTCATTACTACAGGCGTACAACATGCAGGGATATAGGGCGGGAAATGAATCGTAGCGCGCGGCGCAAGATGCTCAGGGTGGTAGGGATCATCATGGTAGTTATGCTGCCGGTGATGCTTGCGCTATGGTTTGCCCAGATAAGAGCCGTGTCGGAAACAAGCGCCCAGCTAAGTACCTTTGCTGAACTGGCGTTAGACAAAACAGAACTGGTAATTCAACAGGTTGATCTGGCCCGCGACGAGGCTGAAAAATATCAGGGTGAACGTTGTACACCAGAACATCGCCAATATATGTTGAACGTTGTTCGCGGTCGTCTGTTTGTTGCGGATTTAATTTATGCTGAAGGTCAGAATTTTCTTTGTTCGACCGTTTTTACACCCGCCAATCCTTATCTGATATCCACTGCTAATTACACACGTAAACCTGACGTTGCTATCTATTATTATCGCGATACGCCATTTTTCACTGGCTATAAAATGACATATATGCAGCGCGGAAATTATGTTGTGGTGGTCAATCCGCTTTCCTACAGCGAAGTAATGTCGACAGATCATTCCCTTTCGTGGGGGGTATACGACACGGTAACGAATGCATTCTTTTCCGTCAGTCAGCGCGCGAATGTTTCTTTATTAAGTTCGATGATTCGGGATAAGGAATCGGTATTTCAAAAAGATAACCGTTTTTATACGGTCGTCAAATCCCCAAAACGGCCTATTGCCGCTATCGTGTCGACGTCGAATAAACGTTTTTATGAAATGCTTTATCACCAGGCGACGTTGACGCTACCGCTGGGGATGATCTGCAGCATAATTATTTTGCTGGTGTGGTCTCGCACCCATCGTGAACTCAATTCTCCCGGGCGGTTACTGCAGCGAGCGCTCAATAAACGTCAGCTTTGTGTCCACTATCAGCCGATTATTGATATCAAGAACAACCAGTGCGTGGGAGCCGAGGCGTTATTACGCTGGCCTGGCTTTAACGGGCCGGTCATGAGCCCGGCTGAATTTATTCCGCTGGCGGAAAAAGAGGGCATGAGCGAGCGAATTACGGATTATGTTGTCGAAGAGGTATTCAGCGATCTGGGCACATTCCTGGCAACGCATCCGCATCTCTATATTTCGATTAACCTGTCGGCCACGGATTTCCACTCTTCACGGCTGATCGCCATGATTTCGGACAAGGCCCGACACTACGCCGTGCGTGCGCAGCAAATTAAAATCGAAGTCACGGAGCGCGGTTTTATTGATGTCCCTAAAACCACTCCGGTTATTCAGGCGTTCCGTCAGGCGGGTTACGAAGTGGCGATTGATGATTTTGGAACGGGTTACTCTAACCTGCACAACCTTTATTCGCTGAATGTCGATATTCTGAAAATCGACAAATCCTTTATCGACACCCTAACA
Source organism: Enterobacter cloacae complex sp. FDA-CDC-AR_0132 (assembly GCF_003010695.1). Lineage (NCBI taxonomy): Bacteria > Pseudomonadati > Pseudomonadota > Gammaproteobacteria > Enterobacterales > Enterobacteriaceae > Enterobacter > Enterobacter cloacae complex sp. FDA-CDC-AR_0132. Next base: position 1,965,043 of record NZ_CP027618.1, read on the forward strand.
ACCAACAGCACCAGCCACCTTATCGCCGAGCATATTATTGAGATGGCACAAAGCCTGCGGCTTAAAACCATTGCGGAAGGGGTGGAAACGGCAGAGCAGGTGAGCTGGTTGTTGAAGCGTGGCGTTCAGTTCTGTCAGGGATGGCACTTCGCGAAAGCGATGCCGCCCCAGGAGTTTATGACCTGGCAGCAGCAACCTTTGCATTGAGAGCCATTAATTCAACTGGTGGCGATAGTCGCTCGGTGTGCGGTCAAACTCGCGGCGAAACACGCGGGAAAAGGTTTGTTGCGACACATATCCCAGATCCATCGCGATATCAAAAATGGGCCGCTGCGTTGAGCGTAAGGCCTGCGCCGCCAGCAGCAGTCTGCGCTGACGAATGTACTCACCCAGCGTCTGGTGCATAACGGTACGGAACATTCTCTGTAAATACCATTTCGAATAGCCGGATTTTTTAGCGACCACATCAATGTTCAACGGTTGGTCGATATGTTCATCAATCCATTCAATAAGTGTCTGAATAATTTGCTGATGCGACATAAGGTTGCCCCTCTGTAGATACAACTGCCCTGGTTGATTCGTCGTTTTCTCTGCGGGCGAGTATAATTCCTCAAGTTAACTTGAGGTAAAGAGGTTTTATGGAAAAGAGATTGCCGCGAATTAAAGCGTTGTTAACCCCCGGCGAAGTGGCGAAGCGAAGCGGCGTTGCGGTGTCGGCGCTCCACTTCTATGAAAGCAAAGGGTTAATTAAAAGCATCCGAAACGCCGGAAACCAGCGACGCTACACGCGTGATGTGCTCCGTTATGTCGCGATTATCAAAATTGCCCAACGAATCGGAATCCCCCTGGCCACCATCGGCGATGCGTTCGGCGTGCTGCCGGAAGGGCACTCTCTCAGCCCGAAAGAGTGGAAAGAGCTTTCCTCTCAGTGGCGTGAAGAGCTGGATCGACGCATTCACACGCTGGTAGCGCTGCGTGATGAACTGGACGGATGCATTGGCTGCGGCTGTTTGTCGCGCAGTGATTGTCCGTTGCGTAACCCGGGCGACAGGCTGGGTGAGCAGGGGACAGGGGCGCGGTTGCTGGAGGAAGACTGAGATGCGGCAGAAAACCGCACCTCATACCGCACCTCATAAAGAACTAAAGCGCCACAAAAGGGCGCTTTAGTTTTTCCCGGTCTTTGTCTTTCACTCTATCCCGCTGGTTCACGGGAGGGTTTCCCCCGACATCAGCACCCCTCATGTCGAGCGTGTTGGGGAGGTTCCGGATTGTGCTGACACTTTAATTCTATGCAAGACCCGTCTTTTCGCCAGTCGGTCAGGCCATTTTTTAGGCGAATTTTTTTCGCGGTGTTGTTCGATTTTCTATAGTTAAAAAGTATGAATAAAAGGAGAACACAATGCTCACGGTACACCACCTGAACCAGTCCCGCTCACACCGTGTGATCTGGGCGCTGGAAGAACTTTCCCTGCCCTATGAGATTGTTCGTTACCAGCGCGAAAAGAGCATGCTGGCGCCTGAGTCGCTCAAAAAAGTGCACCCGTTGGGCAAATCGCCGGTTATTGAAGATAACGGCCTGATCCTCGCCGAGTCGGGGGCCATCCTCGAATATCTTCAGGAAACCTACGATCCGGAGTCGCGGCTTAAGCCTCTGGATCCTGCGCATAAGGTGCAGTACCGCTTCTGGTTGCACTATGCCGAAGGTTCGCTAATGCCGCTGCTGTTGATGAAGCTGGTTTTCAGTAGCCTCGGTAAGCCGCCCGTGCCGTTTGGTATCCGCACGTTGGGTAAAGCGCTGGGGCAGGGAGTGCAAAAAGCGTATCTCAACCGCCAGCTTGAAACCCATGCACGCTTTATTGAGTCGCATCTTGCCCATAACAGCTGGTTTGCCGGCGATACGCTCAGCATGGCGGATATTCAGATGAGCTTCCCGATTTTTGCCCTGCTGGCGCGAGGTGGCATCGATAACCTCCCGCATACCCAGGCCTGGAAGAAAAAAGTGGAGAGCAGCCCTGGCTGGCAAAAAACGCTGGAGCAAGGTGGCCCGTTATCGATTCCGGGTGGGGAGTGAAATGTAAACAAATTGCGCACAGACGATAACGTTTGCGCATCCTCTGTTTATTTCTTCAGCGTCATAAGGGAATTTTAGCGAAAAACGATAAAGTTCAGTTGAAAAGGGCGGGGATTAGGCTAGATAATCGTTTGCCTTAATTTGACCACCCGTTTGTAAGCGCGGAGCTAAACGTTTGCTTTTTCTGTGACGCCCCTTTCGTCGCAAATGCAAAACACGGATTTGACGTTTAGCTGGCAGTGGCGTCTCCACCACGCTTACGGACTTTCTATAAAAACTCTCAGGGGATGTTTTCTATGTCTACGCCATCTGCGCGTACTGGCGGTTCGCTTGACGCCATTTTTAAAATTTCGGCTCGCGGCAGCACCGTGCGTCAGGAAATCGTTGCCGGTCTGACCACGTTTCTGGCGATGGTTTACTCCGTCATTGTCGTTCCGGGTATGCTGGGTAAAGCGGGCTTCCCGCCGGCGGCCGTCTTTGTTGCTACCTGTCTCGTGGCGGGCGTTGGCTCCATCGTGATGGGCCTGTGGGCGAACCTGCCGCTGGCGATCGGTTGTGCAATCTCGTTGACCGCCTTTACCGCTTTCAGCCTGGTTCTGGGTCAGCACATCAGCGTACCGGTTGCGCTCGGTGCCGTGTTCCTGATGGGGGTACTGTTTACCGTTATCTCCGCCACCGGCATCCGTAGCTGGATTTTGCGCAACCTGCCTCAGGGCGTGGCGCATGGCACCGGCATTGGTATCGGGCTGTTCCTGCTGCTGATTGCCGCAAACGGCGTCGGCCTGGTGATCAAGAACCCGCTGGACGGTCTGCCGGTGGCGTTGGGGCACTTCGCGAGCTTCCCGGTCATTATGTCCCTGATCGGTCTGGCGGTAATTATTGGTCTGGAAAAACTGAAAGTCCCGGGCGGCATTTTGCTGACCATTATCGGGGTGTCCATTGTTGGCCTGATTTTCGATCCTAACGTTCACTTCTCCGGGATTTTCGCCATGCCGTCGCTGAGCGATGACAAAGGCAACTCTCTGATTGGCAGTCTGGATATCATGGGGGCGTTGAACCCGGTGATCCTGCCAAGCGTGCTGGCGCTGGTGATGACCGCGGTATTTGATGCAACGGGTACCATCCGTGCCGTCGCGGGGCAGGCGAACCTGCTGGATAAAGACGGTCAGATTATCGATGGCGGCAAAGCGCTGACCACCGACTCCTTGAGCAGCGTCTTCTCGGGTCTGGTGGGCGCGGCTCCGGCTGCGGTGTATATCGAGTCCGCTGCGGGTACGGCGGCAGGCGGTAAAACTGGCCTGACGGCCATTACCGTTGGCGTGCTGTTCCTGCTTATCCTGTTCCTCTCTCCGCTCTCCTACCTGGTGCCGGCCTACGCGACCGCACCTGCGCTGATGTACGTTGGTCTGCTGATGCTGAGCAACGTGGCGAAAATCGATTTTGCTGATTTTGTGGATGCGATGTCAGGCCTCATCACGGCGGTGTTTATCGTGCTGACCTGTAATATCGTGACCGGCATCATGATCGGTTTTGCGTCGCTGGTGATTGGGCGTCTGGTCTCCGGCGAGTGGCGCAAGCTGAACATCGGCACCGTTGTGATTGCCGTCGCGCTGGTGGCGTTCTACGCGGGCGGCTGGGCAATCTAAGTTGTCCATTGATGCGAAAACGGGTGGCTCAGGCCGCCCGTTTTTATTTTCAGGACTCATCCCGTTGTCTTTTGCGTTACTCTGGGGAAGATAGAATAACAGGCACGACGCCTTAGGTTTGGCTTTTAAGAAACACAGCAAACAGGGAACGCATGGAAATCTTCTTCACAATACTCATCATGACTCTTGTGGTCTCGCTATCCGGGGTAGTCACACGCGTACTGCCCTTTCAGGTCCCCCTGCCATTAATGCAAATTGCCATCGGCGCGCTGCTGGCGTGGCCGACGTTTGGCCTGCACGTGGAGTTCGATCCCGAACTGTTCCTCGTGCTGTTTATTCCGCCGCTGCTGTTTGCCGATGGCTGGAAAACGCCCACGCGTGAATTCCTTGAGCACGGGCGAGAGATATTAGGTCTGGCGCTGGCGCTCGTGGTGGTCACGGTGGTCGGGATTGGCTTCCTGATCTACTGGGCGGTACCGGGCATTCCGTTAATTCCGGCCTTTGCGCTGGCCGCGGTGCTGTCACCAACCGATGCCGTGGCGTTGTCCGGCATTGTCGGTGAAGGCCGTATTCCGAAGAAAATCATGGGGATTTTACAGGGTGAGGCGCTGATGAATGACGCCTCTGGCCTGGTTGCCCTGAAATTTGCCGTGGCCGTCGCGATGGGCACGATGATCTTTACCGTAGGCGGCGCGACCCTGGAATTCTTCAAGGTGGCGATTGGCGGTATCCTGGCCGGGTTTGTGGTGAGCTGGCTGTATGGTCGTTCGCTGCGCTTCCTCAGCCGCTGGGGCGGCGATGAACCGGCGACACAGATTGTGCTGCTGTTCCTTCTGCCGTTTGCCTCTTACCTGATTGCCGAACATATCGGCGTGTCGGGCATTCTGGCGGCGGTGGCGGCGGGGATGACCATCACCCGCTCCGGCGTAATGCGCCGCGCGCCGCTGGCCATGCGCCTGCGTGCGAACAGCACCTGGGCGATGCTGGAATTTGTCTTTAACGGGATGGTGTTCCTGCTCCTGGGCCTGCAGTTGCCGGGCATCATGGAATCCTCGCTGGTGGCGGCCGAGGCCGACCCGAATGTCGAAACGTGGATGTTGTTCACCGATATCGTGCTGATCTACATGGCGCTGATGCTGGTGCGTTTCGGCTGGCTGTGGACGATGAAAAAATTCAGCATGCGCTTCCTGACGAAAAAACCGATGGAGTTCGGCTCGTGGACCACGCGGGAGCTGCTGATTGCTTCTTTTGCTGGCGTTCGCGGGGCGATTACGCTTGCCGGTGTGCTGTCCATTCCGCTGCTGCTGCCCACGGGCGATGTCTTCCCGGCGCGCTATGAACTGGTGTTCCTGGCGGCAGGGGTGATTCTGTTCTCACTGTTTGTCGGCGTGATAATGCTGCCTCTTCTGCTGCAGCATATTGAGACGGGTGACTCGACTCAGCAGCATAAAGAGGAGCGTATTGCCCGCGCGGCGACCGCCGAAGTGGCGATTGTGGCCATTCAGAAGATGGAAGAACGTCTTGCGGCGGACACGGAAGAGAACATCGACAACCAGCTGCTGACCGAAGTGAGCTCGCGCGTGATTGGTAACCTGCGTCGTCGTGCCGATGGCCGCAACGATGTGGAAAGTTCGCTGCAGGAGGAGAACCTGGAGCGCCGGTTCCGTCTGGCGGCGCTGCGCTCAGAGCGTGCCGAGCTGTACCACCTGCGCGCCACGCGGCAAATCAGCAATGAGACGCTGCAAAAACTGCTGCACGACCTGGATTTGCTGGAAGCCTTGCTGATAGAGAATCAGTAGTCCGTGCGGGCTGATGCCCTCACCCTGACCCTCTCCTCCCGGAGAGGGTCAGGGGACCCAAAACCCTTCACAGCATTTCAGCCACGCCTGCGCGCTATGCGATAAATAAACCCCTTCGCGCCAAATCATCCCTAACTGCCAGTGCAAATCGCTTTCCAGCGGGATCCAGCGCAGGGTGTTTTTATCGAGCCGTTCGCAAATCGGCTGCGGCAATATCGCAATGCCGACGCCAGCCTGCACCATCGCGGCCAGGAAATCCCACTGCCCGCTGCGCACCGCAATGCGCGGCTTCACGTTGTGTTGATTAAACAGCGCCATCAGCTGGCGGCTGAGGGCGAAATCTTCGTTGTAAATCAGCAGCGGGTGTTCACCGAGCCGTTCGGGTTTCACCGTGTCGACCTTCAGCCAGTCACCAGAGCGGGGCACCAGCACGCACAGCGGGTGGCTAAAGAGCGGCAGCGTCGCCAGACCGCTCTCTTCCTCCACAGGGAGGGCGGTCATGGCGACATCCAGCTCGCCGTTGGTGACCGCCTGTTGAACCGTTAAGCCGCCAAACTCGGAAATTTTCAGTTCAACGCCGGGATAACGCTGGCGAAACAGGCTGATGGGGCCGGCCATCATCATCCCAACCATCGGTGGGATGCCGAGGCGCAGCAGCCCTTTTGTCAGGTGATTGATATCGCCAAGCTCCGCTTCCAGCTGGCGGAACTCCGCCAGGATCGCCAGCCCGCGTTCAAAGACGACCCGCCCGGTATCGGTCAGCAGCAGCTTGCGTCCGTCGCGGATAAGCAGGGTGCAGTTCAGTTCATCTTCGAGGTTTTTCAGCATCTTGCTGATGGTGGGTTGGGTGACAAACAACTTCTCCGCTGCGCGGGTAAAACTTTGCTGACGAACCACTTCGACAAAATAGCGCAGCGTTCTTATGTCCATGATTATTCCTCGGAACTATACCTTTGATGATTTTAATTCATTTCAGTCCATTACGTGCGCTCACTATACTGGCGCCTCGTCTCATTTTTGAGGAAAACCCCCATGGCCGTGGCGTTAAGCCGTGTTACGCCTGCCGTTGTGCAACGACTTCAGGTACCGGTTCAGGTACTGCTTTATGCGGGACTGTTTGTTTTCGCGGAATATCTTGTCAACTGGTTGCATCTGCCGCTGCCTGCCAACCTGGTCGGAATGGTACTGATGCTGACGCTTATCCTCTGCCGCGTTATCCCCCTCAACTGGGTACGCGCCGGCGCGCGCTGGCTGCTGGCGGAGATGCTGCTGTTCTTTGTGCCTGCCGTGGTCGCGGTGGTGAACTATGCGCAACTGCTGAGGGTAGATGGCTGGCGTATCTTCGCGGTCATTGCGCTGAGCACGCTGATGGTGCTGGGGGCCACCGCCTGGGTGGTTGATAAAGTGTATCGGTTTGAAATCAGCAGGCAAAAGCATGACTAACTTCCAGATAAGCGTGTTGTGCCTGATTGCCACTCTGGCGATCTACTTTGCCAATAAACGGCTGTATCGCCGTTTTCACGCGCTGCCGCTGATGCCGCTGGTCTTCACGCCGATCCTGCTGGTCCTGATGCTGGTCTTCGGGCATATCTCCTGGCAGAACTACATTGGGGAATCCCACTGGCTGCTGTGGCTACTGGGGCCTGCGACCATTGCCTTTGCGGTACCGGTGTATGACAACCTGGCGATCATCAAACGCCACTGGATGTCGCTCAGCGCTGGCGTGATCACGGCCACGGTGGTGGCGGTCTGCAGTTCCGTCTGGCTGGCCCGGCTGTTTACGCTGCCCGATGAAATTCAGCGCAGCCTGGCCGTCCGTTCGGTCACCACCCCGTTTGCGCTGGCCGCGGCCAAGCCGCTCGGCGGACAGCCGGATCTGGTCGCGCTATTTGTGGTCGTGACGGGCGTCTTCGGGATGGCGGTTGGCGACATGCTTTTTTTGCGGCTGTCGATCCGTGAAGGAATGGCGAAAGGGGCGGGATTTGGCGCGGCATCGCACGGTGCGGGAACGGCACGTTCGTATGAACTCGGGCAGCAGGAAGGGGTGGTGGCAAGCCTGGTGATGATGCTCTCGGGCGTGGTGATGGTATTGATTGCACCGCTGGTGGCGTGGGTGATGTTCTGATTTCCCCGGCCGGAAAGGCCGGGGAGACGAGGTTAGTGCGCGCGGCCTTGCTCGACGCCCAGACCCGTTTGTGAGCGGATAAACTGGGCGCGGAATTTCTCACGCTCCAGGTTACCTTCCGGCGAGTTATCGGTCGCGGAGAAGATCCAGATACCAATAAACGCCACGGCAATGGAGAACAGCGCCGGGTATTCATACGGGAAGATAGCGCTTTCGTGACCGAGGATCTGTACCCAAATCGTCGGGCCAAGGACCATCAGAATCACTGCCGTCAAAAGCCCCAGCCAGCCGCCAATCATCGCCCCACGGGTGGTCAGTTTTGACCAGTACATGGAGAGCAGGATGATAGGGAAGTTACAGCTTGCCGCAATGGAGAAGGCCAGCCCCACCATAAAGGCGATGTTCTGCTTCTCGAACAAAATCCCCAGCAGAATAGCGACCACGCCCAGCACCAGCACGGTGATTTTCGAGACTTTCAGCTCATCACGTTCGCTTGCCCCTTTGCGGATAACGTTGGCATAGAGGTCGTGCGATACCGCAGACGCGCCCGCCAGCGTCAGCCCGGCAACCACCGCGAGGATGGTGGCGAAGGCCACGGCCGAGATAAAGCCAAGGAACAGATTACCGCCTACCGCGTCGGCCAGATGCACTGCCGCCATGTTGTTACCGCCAATCAGCCCGCCCGCCGCGTCTTTAAACGCCGGATTCGCCCCCACCAGCATGATGGCGCCAAAACCAATGATAAAGGTCAGGATGTAGAAGTAACCCATAAAGCCCGTGGCGTAGAAGACGCTTTTGCGCGCTTCACGCGCATCGCTCACGGTGAAGAAACGCATCAGGATGTGTGGCAAGCCAGCCGTACCAAACATCAGACCCAAACCGAGCGAAAGCGCAGAAATAGGGTCTTTCACCAGCCCGCCAGGGCTCATGATCGCTTCCCCTTTCGGGTGTACCGCCATCGCTTCAGTGAACAGATTATTGAAGCTGAACCCGACGTGTTTCATGACCATAAAGGCCATAAAGCTGGCGCCGAACAGCAGCAGTACCGCTTTGATGATTTGCACCCAGGTCGTGGCCAGCATGCCGCCGAACAGGACGTACATCACCATCAGCACACCCACCAGCACCACCGCGATGTGGTAGTTCAGGCCGAACAGCAGTTCGATCAATTTACCCGCGCCGACCATCTGCGCAATCAGATACAGCGCGACCACCACCAGCGAGCCGCAGGCGGAGAGGGTACGAATCGGCCCCTGCTTCAGCCGGTAGGAGGCCACGTCTGCGAAGGTATAGCGGCCCAGGTTGCGCAAGCGTTCTGCGATCAGGAACAAAATAATCGGCCAGCCCACGAGGAAGCCGAGGGAGTAAATCAGACCATCGTAGCCGGAGGTGTACACCAGCGCGGAGATACCGAGGAAGGAGGCAGCGGACATAAAGTCGCCTGCAATCGCCAGCCCGTTCTGAAAACCGGTAATGTTGCCGCCTGCGGTGTAGTAATCATTACGGGAGCGCACGCGTTTCGAGGCCCAGTACGTGATGTACAGCGTCAGCAGCACGAAAATCAGGAACATGATAATCGCTTGCCAGTTGGTTGGCTGGCGCTGTACCTCGCCGGTGATGGCATCAGCGGCGTTGGCGGCAAAGGGAAGTGTGGCGGCAAGCGCCGTCAGGACTTTCTTCATGATGCTTTTACCTCTGCCAGGACTGCTCTGTTAAGACGATCGAATTCGCCATTGGCGCGCCAGACGTACACGCCGGTCAGCACAAACGAAATGATTATCACGCCAATCCCAATCGGAATTCCGCGCGTGACGCTGGTGCCCGCGTGCAGCGGCGTACCGAGCCAGTGTGGGGCAAAGGCAATCAGCAGAATAAAGCCGACGTAAATAATCAGCATGATGATGGAAAGTAAGAAGGCAAACCGTTGCCGTTTATCCACGAGCTCCCTGTAGTGCGCACTATTCTCTATCTGCTGACAAATATCGTTATTCATCAGAGGTCTCCAGAAGTATTTATAGGGGAGGTTTTTTTATTCCCTCTCCCGGGGGGGAGAGGGGAGATCGCGTTACGATGGCATTGCGATGGACTGCTTCTCTTCGAGCAGTTTTTCCACCACGCCAGGATCGGCAAGCGTTGAGGTATCACCGAGGTTGCTGGTGTCACCGGCTGCGATTTTGCGCAATATGCGGCGCATAATTTTGCCTGAGCGGGTTTTCGGCAGAGAGTCGGTCCAGTGCAGCACGTCCGGCGTGGCAAGCGGGCCAATCTCTTTACGTACCCAGTTGCGCACCTCGGCATACAGCTCTGGTGACGGCTCTTCGCCATGATTCAGCGTGACGTAGGCGTAAATCGCCTGGCCTTTAATGTTGTGTGGGATCCCGACGACGGCGGCTTCGGCGATCTTCGGATGAGATACCAGCGCGGATTCAATCTCCGCGGTACCCAGACGGTGGCCGGAGACGTTCAGCACGTCGTCCACGCGCCCGGTTATCCAGTAATAACCGTCCTCGTCACGCCGGGCGCCGTCACCGCTAAAGTACATGTTTTTAAAGGTCGAGAAGTAGGTCTGCTCGAAGCGCTCGTGGTCGCCGAACAGGGTACGCGCCTGGCCCGGCCAGGAATCGGTGATCACCAGATTGCCTTCGGTGGCCCCGTCCAGCGGATTACCTTCGTTATCCACCAGCGCAGGTTGTACGCCGAAGAACGGTTGAGTTGCTGAACCGGCTTTTAACTGTGTCGCACCCGGCATAGGGGTGATCATAAAGCCGCCGGTTTCGGTCTGCCACCAGGTGTCCATTACCGGACATTTTTCGTTGCCGATTTTCTTCCAGTACCACTCCCAGGCTTCCGGGTTGATGGGCTCGCCAACGGAACCGAGGATGCGCAGCGAAGAGCGGTCAGTGCCTTCAATGGCCTTATCGCCTTCCGCCATTAATGCGCGGATCGCCGTTGGGGCGGTATAGAGAATATTGACCTTGTGTTTGTCGACCACCTGACACATGCGTGCCGGCGTTGGCCAGTTCGGTACGCCTTCAAACATCAGCGTAGTGGCACCACAGGCCAGCGGGCCGTAAAGCAGGTAGCTGTGACCGGTGACCCAGCCTACGTCGGCAGTACACCAGTAAATGTCGCCCGGATGGTAGTCGAATACGTACTTGAAGGTGGTAGCGGCATAGACCAGATAGCCGCCGGTGGTGTGCAACACGCCTTTCGGTTTGCCGGTTGAGCCGGAGGTGTAAAGAATAAACAGCGGGTCTTCCGCGTTCATCTCTTCCGGCTGATGTTGGTCGCTGGCTTTTTCAATCAGATCGCTCCACCACAGGTCGCGTCCTTCATTCCAGTCGATCTTGCCGCCGGTACGCTTGAGAACGATGACGTTGCTGACAGTTTTCACGTTCGGATTTTTCAGCGCTTCATCGACGTTTTTCTTCAGGGGAATGCCACGGCCAGCGCGCACGCCTTCATCGGCCGTGATCACCAGTTTCGAGCTGGAATCGACTATACGTCCGGCTACCGCTTCCGGTGAGAAGCCGCCAAAAATCACCGAGTGAATCGCACCGATGCGCGCGCAGGCCAGCATGGCTACTGCCGCTTCAGGCACCATTGGCATATAGATAGCCACCACGTCGCCTTTTTTAATGCCCCTTTCCAGCAGAACGTTGGCAAAGCGGCACACGTCGCGGTGCAGTTCTTTATAAGTAATGTGTTTGCTTTGAGAGGCGTCGTCACCCTCCCAGATAATGGCCGTTTCATTACCGCGTTCGGCAAGGTGGCGGTCAAGACAGTTTGCTGCCAGGTTCAGCGTGCCGTCTTCGTACCATTTAATGGAGACGTTGCCGGGCGCAAAGGAGGTGTTCTTCACCTTCTGATAAGGTTTAATCCAGTCAAGAATATGGCCCTGCTCACCCCAGAAGACGTCCGGGCTGGAGACGGATTGCTGATACTTCTCGTGGTACTGCTCCGGGTTTATCAGGCAACGGTCCGCAATGTTTGCGGGAATGTCGTGTTTATGTACTTGGCTCATGGCTTTTTTTCTCCTTGTAAGATGTTAATAATATGTCGCAAAAACGTTAATAGTAGGGGCTTTACAAGCTTTGTTTATTATTTGGGCTACAGATCACGCATTGTTTGAAGAGTATGAAAAATGAGCGAATGAAACTTTGAAGGAAAATAATTCACCGTGCCGATTATTCACAAATTCCATTAAAAAAGCCTTTTTATAACAAAAAGTTATTGATGGGAATTGTGACAAACTCACGTCATGACCGCTTTTTGCAGCGAAATATGCCGTTCTTTAAGGCTTGCGCAACATGCCGCGCAAATGATACTCATACGCCGCGTTAAAAAATCCCATAAACCAACGCAACACAATTCATACCCTTTCAGTATGTATCCATATTCATGCAGTTTATGTGAATAGGGCGCTTCATTGAGGAAGTCAGTTTCTATGAAAAACGTTAAAGTCAGCCTGGCCTGGCAAATCTTGCTAGCCCTTGTGCTGGGTATCCTGCTGGGTAGTTACCTGCATTATCACAGCGACAGCCGCGAGTGGCTGATTGCGAACCTGCTCTCCCCGGCAGGAGATATCTTTATTCATCTGATCAAGATGATTGTCGTACCGATTGTTATCTCAACGCTGGTCGTCGGCATTGCCGGTGTGGGGGATGCAAAACAGTTAGGCCGTATCGGCGCGAAGACAATTCTTTATTTCGAAGTGATCACGACGATTGCCATCATTCTGGGCATCACACTGGCGAACGTGTTCCAGCCAGGATCCGGGATCGATATGTCGCAGCTGGCGACGGTGGATATTTCGAAATATCAAAGCACTACCGCTGAAGTACAGAGCCACGCGCATGGCCTGATGGGAACCATCCTTTCGCTGGTGCCGACCAACATCGTGGCTTCCATGGCGAAGGGCGAGATGCTGCCGATCATCTTCTTCTCGGTGTTGTTTGGTCTGGGTCTCTCCTCCCTGCCTGCCACGCACCGTGAACCGCTGGTCACCGTGTTCCGCTCAATTTCTGAAACCATGTTCAAAGTGACTCACATGGTGATGCGCTACGCGCCGGTTGGGGTGTTTGCGCTTATCGCGGTAACCGTGGCGAACTTCGGTTTCGCCTCCCTGTGGCCGTTGGCGAAGCTGGTGATTCTGGTTCACTTCGCCATCCTGTTCTTCGCGCTGGTGGTGCTGGGAATTGTGGCGCGCCTGTGTGGGCTGAGCATCTGGATCCTGATCCGTATTCTCAAAGATGAGTTGATTCTCGCGTACTCCACGGCAAGCTCTGAAAGCGTACTGCCGCGTATTATCGAGAAGATGGAGGCCTACGGCGCGCCGGCGTCGATTACCAGCTTTGTGGTGCCAACCGGCTACTCCTTTAACCTGGACGGCTCAACGCTGTACCAGAGTATTGCGGCTATCTTTATTGCTCAGCTGTACGGCATTGACCTGTCTCTGTGGCAGGAGATCGTGCTGGTGCTGACCCTCATGGTGACCTCAAAAGGCATCGCAGGCGTACCTGGCGTCTCCTTTGTCGTGCTGCTGGCCACCCTGGGCAGCGTAGGGATCCCGCTGGAAGGTCTGGCGTTTATCGCCGGTGTCGACCGTATCCTCGACATGGCGCGTACGGCGTTGAATGTGGTGGGTAACGCCCTGGCGGTGCTGGTTATCGCTAAGTGGGAGCACAAATTCGACCGTAAAAAAGCGCTGGCGTATGAACGCGAAGTGCTGGGTCGTTTTGATAAGACCGCAGACCAGTAAAATAAAAAGGCCGGGGTTAACCCGGCCTTTTCGCATTCCCTCTCTGCCAAAAGAGAGTGCCGTGTAAGAGACTTTACTCCCCACTCAACGCGTCAAATTCTTCACATCCCGTATCAAATCCTTCGGTACAGCTCAGGTTCAGCCAGTAGAGCGCTTTCTGCTTATTCGGCGTTATAAAGCCTTTCTCGCCCTGCTGGAACAGCATTCCGGCCCAGTACTCCGCGTAACCCGTACGCGAAAGGGAGGAGCTGCGTTTGAACCACGACGCGGCTTTGACGTCGTCCTGCGCCACCTCAACGCCGTTGGCATAAATCATCCCCAGCAGCATTTGCGCATCCACCGCGGAATCGTTGTCGATATCTTCGGTTGCCGTTTGCAGCAGTGCGATGGCCTGTGGGTAGTCAGTTTTCCCTGCCTGGATGTTGACTAGCACGCGTGCCAGCATAATTGCGCCGCGTTTACTGCCGGCGATAGTGGCCTGCTGCGCCAGCGCTTTGGCCTGCGCGTAATCGCCCTGTGTAAACTGGATTTGCGATAACAACGCCATGGCGTCGACATCGCCCCCTTTTGCTGCTTTCTCTGCCCACTGCGCGGCCTGCTTGCTGTCGCCGGAACTGAAGTAGGTATCGGCAAGGTAATACTGGGCGCGGGCGTCACCCGCTTCCGCCTGTTGCTTGTACTGGCTGCCAATCTCATCCGCGTGGACGAGTGACGTAAAAAATAACAACATCAGAAAAATTGATTTCATGGATTCTTATCATCTGGGTACACGCCGCGCAGTATAATCGTCGTCGCAGAAGAAAAAAACGGGCGCGGTAACGGTGAATGAACATTTCCCGGTGCCCGCCGCGTTTCGTCTCACAATAATGCTTGTGAAAGAGGGTATTAGACGCTCGCGGGGGAGATTCTCTCACTGAATTAAAATACAAAGCCGGGTATTTATTTCGGTGCTAATGACATTATTGCTGCGGGGCAGCGTGCACAATATATATTGATAATATAAATAGCTTATTAAGAAATAAAAAAGGGGTGAATAAGTCACCCCTTTTATTCATCGATTAATTAACGGCATTAACCCAACGCGCTTTCGCGCAGTCTGGCTTTCAGCTTGCTATATTCGTCAATCACATACTGTTCCGCGGCGTGCTGGTCGGCAATCGGTTCCACGCGTACGGCGCAGTACTTATACTCCGGCGTTTTGGTTATCGGGCTTAAGTTCTCCGTCACCAGTTCGTTGCAGGCACCAATCCACCACTGGTAGGTCATATAGACCGCCCCTTTGTTAGGTCGGTCGCTAACCTGCGCACGGGTAATGATGCGTCCTTTACGCGAGTGCACCCAGATCAGGGCTTCATCTTCAATACCCAGACGCTCTGCGTCAGCGGTGTTGATCTGCGCATAGCCCGGTTCATCCGCCAGTGCCGCCAGCGCAGCACAGTTACCGGTCATCGAACGACAGGAGTAGTGGCCCACTTCACGCACGGTAGAGAGCACCATCGGATACTCATCGGTGAGTTTATCGATTGGCGCGACCCAGTCGCAGGTGAAGAACTGCGCCAGTCCGTTCGGGGTGTCGAACTTCTCTTTAAAGAGATACGACGTGCCCTGATCGGCCTCTGACTCATCGCGGCATGGCCACTGGATATACCCCAGCTCACCCATTTTCTCATAGGTGGCACCGGTGAAGTCCGGACACAGTTTGCGCAACTCGTCCCAGATTTCCTGGGTGTTGTTGTAGTGCATCGGATAACCCATGCGGGTGGCGATTTCGCTGATGATCTGCCAGTCGGTTTTCAGATCCCACTTCGGCTCCACCGCTTTGAAGAAGCGCTGGAAGCCGCGGTCTGCCGCCGTGTAGACACCTTCATGCTCGCCCCATGACGTTGACGGTAAAATCACATCCGCCGCCGCCGCGGTTTTGGTCATAAAGATGTCCTGGACAATCACCAGTTCGAGATCCTCAAAGCCTTTACGCACCGCTGACAGCTCGGCGTCGGTCTGCAGCGGATCTTCACCCATAATGTAGGCGGCACGCACTTCACCGTGCGCCGCACGGTGCGGCAGCTCGCTGATGCGATACCCGGTATGTTCCGGCAGGCTCTCCACGCCCCAGGCCTTCGCGAATTTCTCCCGATTTTCCGGGAATTTAACGTACTGATAGCCCGGATAGGTATCCGGCAGTGCGCCCATGTCACACGCACCCTGCACGTTATTCTGACCACGTACCGGGTTCACGCCCACATGCGGTTTGCCCAGATTTCCGGTCAGCATCGCGAGGCTTGTCAGGGAGCGTACGGTTTCCACGCCCTGATAGAACTGGGTTACGCCCATGCCCCACAAAATGGCCGCGGTTTTCGCCCCGGCGTACATCCGCGCTGCCTGGCGGATCTCTTGCGCGCTTACGCCGGTTATCGCTTCGACGGACTCCGGCGTGTAGCCTTCGACAATTTTCCGATACTCGTCAAACCCTTCCGTACGGGTCGCGACGAACGCCTGGTCGTACAGATTCTCCTCAATAATGACGTGGCCCATCGCATTCAACAGCGCGATATTCGAGCCGTTTTTCAGGGCAATGTGCATATCCGCAATACGTGCCGTTTCAATTTTGCGCGGATCGCAGACGATGATTTTCGCCCCATTCTGTTTGGCGCGAATCACGTGGTTCGCGACGATAGGGTGAGAATCCGCCGGGTTATAGCCAAAAATAAACACGAGATCGGTGTTATCTATCTCGTTGATCGCGTTACTCATAGCGCCGTTACCGACCGACTGGTGCAGACCTGCAACCGATGGGCCGTGTCAGACGCGAGCGCAGCAGTCGACGTTATTGGTACCAATAACGGCGCGCGCGAATTTTTGCATTACATAGTTGGTTTCATTACCGGTACCGCGTGAAGAGCCGGTAGTCTGGATCGCATCCGGGCCATACTTGGCTTTGATGGCGCTCAGGCGCGTGGCGACATAATCCAGCGCCTCGCTCCAGGAGACGGCTTCCAGCTTGCCACCGCGCTCGCGGCGGATCATAGGGGTTTTCAGGCGTGGGGTAAGGATTTGGGTATCGTTAATAAAATCCCAGCCGTAGTAGCCTTTCAGGCACAGCGTGCCCTGGTTGGTTTTCCCCTGGGCGGCCTCCGCCCGGACGATTTTGCCGTTATCGACCACCAGGTTGATCTTGCAACCCGAGGCACAATAAGGGCAAACCGTGACGACTTTTTTCATCAGTCTGCTCCAGTTAATCAATGCTTACGCCCCACTATGCAGCTTCTATGCCATGTTTTTATTGTGGGTATCCGCAGACTTTACGGCCAAAACAGGGGCAAAACCCTGACGAAAAACAGCCAATCGTCAAAATTGACGTGTCGAATGGGCAGTGGATGTGACATGGGTTGTAATTCCGTCATGTAAAAGTCAAATTGGCTGGAGCCGACGGCAGAATAGTTCAGACTTAACATAATCCCCTGATGGAAGCATGCGATGAAACCGGCGATTCTGGTGGTTGATGACGATACCGCAGTCTGCGAGCTGCTGCAGGATGTGCTGAGTGAGCACGTCTTTAGCGTGCTCGTCTGCCATAACGGCCAGGACGCGCTGAGTCTGGTTCAGCATGAGCCACACATCGCCCTTGTCCTGCTGGATATGATGCTGCCGGATATCAACGGCCTGCAGGTATTACTGCACCTGCAAAAGCAACGTCCGGAGCTGCCGGTGGTGATGCTGACCGGGCTGGGCAGTGAGTCAGACGTGGTGGTGGGGCTGGAGATGGGGGCCGACGATTATATTGGCAAACCGTTTAACCCGCGCGTGGTGGTTGCCCGGGTTAAAGCCGTGCTTCGCCGTACCGGGGCACTGGCCGCAGACACCCCGGTGCCACGCGTGGCGGGCGTGACGTTCAATGGCTGGACGCTGGATACCTCCCGCTGTGAACTCAGCGATCCGCAGCGTAACCCCGTACCGTTGACCCAGGGAGAATATGGTCTGCTGCTGGCGCTCACCCAGAACGCCCGGCGGGTGCTCAGCCGGGAACAACTGCTCGAGCTGACGCACAGCGAAAGTGCCGAGGTGTTCGACCGCACAATCGATGTGTTGATCATGCGCCTGCGCCGTAAAATAGAAGCCAACCCGCATCAGCCCGCACTCATTAAAACCGTCCGGGGGCTGGGCTACGTCTTTGCTGCCGATGTGTCTCACAGCGAGAAAGCGGCTTAAATATTCTCTTTAATAAACAGCTGCAGCTCGGCCAGCGTTTTTGCCCCATCAATGGCGTTTGCAGCCAGCAGGCTTGCCCGCGAGCAGGCATGGGCCAGATAAATACTCTCGACCAGCGGCAACGCTTCATGGCAGCCGTATAAGAAGCCTGCGCAGAAGGCATCACCCGCCCCGACGCTGCCGATAATCTCTTCCCGCTCCAGCAACCAGGAGGGGATCCAGCGCCCTTCATCGTCCGGTGTTAACCCCCACGCCCCTTCCGGACAGTGGATCACCACCCGCTGACGCACGCCAGCCGCCAGAAGCTGTGAGGCGGCTTCCGCGATATGGGCAATGTGCGGGGCATCGTTCTCGTCGCGCATTTCCAGCCCGCTAAACTCGCCGGCTTCCAGTTCGTTGATGACCAGATAATCAAGATGGCGCAGGGCAGGGAGGACCAGCGGCTGATAGCGCGGGTCACCCTTTCGCGAGACCAGATCGAGCGATGTTTCATACCCCTGATCGCGCATCTGGGCCAGCAGCCGTGCGCTGCGGGTGCCGTACTCGTCATCGGGCATATCCAGGCTGTCGAGCAGTAACAGGTAGCCGAGATGGAAAATCTTCATCGCGCCGTCGAGGCGGTCGAAGGCGGGCAGATCCAGAAGACGGTTGGCGCCCGGGGAGTGGAAAAAAGTGCGCTGCCCACTGGGGTCGGTCATAACCTGCGACATAGAGGTTGGCGCAAAGGTCGTGCGCTGCACCCGCTGGCGGTTGACGTGATACTGGTCGAGCATCGCCAGGATGTAATCGCCGTCGCTATCTTCGCCAATCAGGCCGACGGCCTGCAGCGGCAGGCCAACGTGCATTTTGGCCAGCGTCAGCAGGACGTTCAGCGGCGCACCGCCGGTTGAACGTTCGCTGTGGGTAATCTCCGCCAGCCAGCCGCGCTCCGGCCATTGCACAATCTGGTGGACATGATCCACCAGCATATTGCCGGCGGCGATAATCCCTTTACGTTCCATTATGCCTGCCCCGCGCTGCCAAAGATGCGCATTTGCGCGGCGACCGTATCGGTAATCGCCTCCTCTATACCCAGCAACAGTTCTGCAAATTCATCGTACAGAGGCTGACGTTTTGCCATCCGTTGCTCAACGGCGGAGAGCGCGGCCTGTGACATACCGGTATAAAAGTTGATTTTATGGATCCCCAGTTCGATGGCGCGACGAAAATCGGCATCGCTGATGCCGGAGCCGCCGTGTAAGACCAACGGCAGGCCGGTCTGCTGGCGAATGGCGTCCAGACGAGGGAAATCGAGTTTTGGCTCGCCTTTGTATTTACCGTGCGCGTTGCCAATGGCGACCGCCAGCGCATCAATGCCGGTGGCATCGACAAACTCGCGCGCCCGCAGCGGGTCCGTAAACAACGCTTCATCCGCATGGCCATACAACGCGCCACCTTCGTCACCGCCTACCGCACCCAGTTCCGCTTCTACCGATACGCCAACCGCGTGGCACATCTTCACCACCTCCCGCGTCTGGCGAATGTTTTCTTCGTAGCTCAGGGTGGAGCCATCAAACATCACGGAGCTGAAGCCTACGCGCAGCGCACGTACCACCGCCTCGAAATGCAGGCCGTGATCGAGGTTGAGCACCACCGGAATATCATGACGGGCGGCTTCAAACCTGACCGCTTCGACCAGCGACTCCAGGGAGACATACTTAAAGTGGACTTCCGCAATATTAATGATAAACGGCGAGCGTTCCTGTTTCGCGGCAGCAAACAGCGCGCGCAAAAAATGGGAGTCGAGAACGTTAAACGCGCCGAGCGCGTAGCGGTGTTTCCTGGCGTGCTCAAGACCGTCGGCAAGAGAAATCAATGGCATTATTTACTCCTTATTTCCGAAACAGGTTGTACTCGTTGCACAACACCAGCACCGCCGGTTCGTCTTCCTCGATATTGTTATAGCGGGCAATGGGCTGTAAAAAATGGTTATCGTGTTCATCGTCATTCACCGATGACACTTCCCCCACCAGTACGTCGCCAAAACCGCGTTCGCCCCAGAAACTGTGGTACAGACCGGGGGTGAGGCAGATGCTGTCCCCGGGTTGCAGGCGTAACTGACTGCCGGGCGCGTGGGTCTGCAGACAGCCGTCGAGGGTAACGGTCACGTCGGTATTTTCAGGTTCTTGATGTGCACCGGCATTCCATAACTCGACGATCAGGTTTCCGCCGCCACGGTTGATGATGTCTTCCCGTTTACGCCAGTGAAAATGCATGGGCGTCACCTGACCATCCCGGACGTGCATGATTTTTTCGGCATAGCACTTTTCATAGGGCACACCGTTCGGTGAGCCATTGCGCAGGGTAAAGAGCGTTAGCCCCTGTGCGGCAAAATGGTCGCCGCCGAATGCCGTTACGTCCCAGCCAAGCCTGAGATCAAACACTTCCTGCCAGGCGGCCGGATCAAGCTGCTGCCATTTCGTCGGCGGAAAACTGGCAAAGGGAGGGAGATGCACGTCGTGCATGGAGAAGAACTGCCGCGTGTGGCCAAGGATTTCATTGATTTCGGAGCGTTTCATGGGGCCCCCTGGACGCTATGTCAGGCCTCACCCCAACTCTCTCGCGCGAAGAGAAGATCAGGGTGAGGGCATCAAACCGCACTACATCACTTAACTGTCCATCCTTTATAGGATCCGACGTTCTTTTTATCGATCATCGTCACCGGGATCAGCACAGGCTCTTTAGGCGCAGGTTTGCCCTGCAGAATGTCATAGCCGATCTCAACCGCTTTTGCCGCCATTACCTGCGGATCCTGAGCCGGCGTCGCGACAAACAGGGAGTTCTCACGCTTAAGCGCTTCTTCGCCGTCCGGGCTGCCGTCTACGCCAACGATAAAGAATTCATTGCGTTGGGCCTGTTTTGCCGCCAGATCGGCACCGATCGCCGTCGGATCGTTAATCGCGAACACGCCGTCGATCTTCGGATTGGCCGCCAGCAGTGAGGTCATCACTTCCAGACCGCCTTCACGGCTACCTTTGGCGTTCTGGTTATCAGAGAGCACCTTAATATCCGGATGTTTTTTGAACTCGGTCTGGCAGCCTTCGACGCGGTTTTGCACCGCGGACACTGGCGGCCCGTTGATGATGACCACGTTGCCTTTGCCTTTCAGGCGGTCAGTAATGTATTTACAGGCCATTTCCCCCGCCTGGGTGTTATCGGAGGTGATGGTGGCATCCGCCCCTTCCGCCGCGACGTCAACCGCGACAACCACGATCCCGGCCTCTTTCGCGCGTTTAACCGCCGGGCCGATCCCTTTGGAATCCGCAGCGTTAAGGATGATCATGTCCACTTTGGCCGCAATAAAGTTGTCAATCTGTGCCACCTGCTGGCCGAGATCGTAACCGCTGGAGACCAGCGTCACTTTGACGTTATCCCCCGCCAGTTTGCGCGCTTCCAGCTCGGCACCTTTGGTGATCTGCACGAAGAATGGGTTGGCCAGGTCGCCCACCGTCACGCCGATGGACTTCAGATCTTTCGCCTGCGCAAACGGCGTTGCGGCAAGCAGCGCGCCAGCACAGAGCGCGGTCACTAACGGTTTCAAACGCATCTTCTCTTCCTCGCTTGTAGGGTATTGTTGTTATGCACTTTGATGGTGTCGGGTACGGTATTTGTCGATTAGCACCGCTATGATGATCACCGCCCCTTTGATCACCAGTTGCCAGAAGTAGGAGACGCCCATCAGCGTCATGCCGTTGTTAAGCGTGGCGATGATCAGCGCCCCCACCAGCGTGCCGGTGATCGTGCCGATCCCGCCGACAAAGCTGGTGCCGCCGAGGATCACCGCCGCGATCGCATCCAGCTCGTAGCCCATGCCCAGGTTGCCGTTGGCGCTGTAGAGACGCGAGGCACTCATCACGCCGCCCAGGCCCGAGAGCAGCCCGCTCATGCCGTACACAAACAACAGCACCAGCCAGACCTTAATGCCTGTCAGACGCGCCGCCTGCATGTTGCCGCCAACCGCATAAATGTGAACGCCAAGCGTGGTGCGGCGCAGAATAAACCAGCACAGCACAATTACCGCCAGCGCGATCACCACCAGCCACGGAATGGGTCCAAGGTAGTTATTGCCGATCCACTCAAAGTTAATGTTGGAGTTAATGACGGTCGTACCGTCCGCCAGCAGATAAGCCGCACCGCGCAGTGCCGTATAGGTACCGAGCGTCACGATAAACGGCGGCAGCCCGGCAAAAGCCACCAGCGCGCCGTTGAACAAACCCAGCACCAGGCCGAGCATGAGCGCTGCCGGAATAGAAAGCATGGCGAACTCAGGTATTAACGACACCACCATCGCCGCCACGGCCGTGGTGCCCAGAATGGAGCCGACGGAGAGGTCGATCCCGCCGGTCAGAATGATGAAGGTCATCCCTGCGGCCAGTACGATGTTGATCGACGCCTGGCGGGTGATATTGAGCAGATTACTTTCGGTAAAGAAGTTAGGCGCGATAAAACCAAATACCGCCACAATCAGGATCAAGATGGGCAAAATGCCGACCGTCTGCATCAGATCGCTCATCAGCATTTTTTTGGCAGAGGCGGACTTCGCCACCTGCTGCGGATGGGTTGAATTTGTCATAGTTGCACCGCCTGATGATGAGAGTCGTTCACGCCGGTCGCCAGCGTCATGATGTTTTCCTGAGAAATTTCTGCTCCGTGAAGTTCACCTGCAATGCTGCCTTCACGCATGACATAGACGCGGTCGCTCATGCCGACGATTTCCGGCAGCTCGCTGGAGATCATCAGGATCGCCACGCCCTTGCGCGCCATCTGGTTCATGATGCGGTAGATTTCACTTTTCGCCCCGACGTCGACGCCGCGCGTCGGTTCGTCCAGAATCAGAATGCGTGGGCCGATGGCCACCCAGCGGGAGATAAGCAGCTTTTGCTGATTGCCCCCAGACAAGCCACCCGCGCGGACCTGTGAATGCGGCACGCGGATGTTAAGCAGGGCGATCGCATCGTCAGAAATGGTCTGCGCTTTTTTGCGGTTCAGCATGCCAAAGGTGGCGTCGCGCTCCAGCGTCGCCATGGTGATGTTCTCCTGTGCGGCCAGCTCGAGGAACAGCCCTTGTTCTTTGCGGTTCTCGGTGAGAAAACCGATCCCGTTGTCGATGGCTGCACGCGGGGAGTGGATCACCACCGGTTCGCCGTCGACCTCAATCATGCCGCCCGTGGCTTTGCGCGCGCCGAAGATCAGCTGCGCCAGTTCGGAACGTCCGGCGCCCACCAGACCTGCCAGGCCGACAATTTCTCCGGAACGCACCTGCAGACTGCAGGGGAGCACTTTCTTGCCGTCGGTAAGGTGATGCACGTTAAGACGCGGGCTGCCGAGCGGGATATCGCGCTCTTTGTTAAACAGATCGCTTAGCGGACGGCCGACCATCATTTTCACCAGCTCAGAGGCGTTCAGTTTGTCGCGCGTCAGGCTACCGACGTACTGCCCGTCACGCAGAACGCTGACGCGATCGGAGAGTTCATACACTTCCGCCATGCGGTGGCTGATATAGATAATCGCCATTCCTTCCTCTCGCAGGCGCAGTATCAGCTCGAACAGACGATGGGTTTCACGTGAGGAGAGGGCGGCGGTGGGTTCATCCATCACCAGAATGCGGCTGTTACGGTGCAGCGCGCGGGCAATTTCAACCTGCTGCTGCTCGGCGATGGTCAGCCTCATTACCAGGTCGGTCGCCTTGAAGTGCGCGCCCAGACGGTCAATCACCGCCTGCGCCTGTGCGGCCATCTCTTTGCGCTGTACCAGCCCGGCGCGCGACAGCTCGCTGCCCAGGAAAATGTTTTCAGCGACGGTCAGATTGGGGGCAAGCTGCATCTCCTGATAAATGAGGGTGATACCCGCGGCCAGCGCATCCTTTGGCCCTTTGATGTGAAACGGCTGTCCGTCAATCAGGATCTCGCCGCTGGTGGCGGTATAGGCCCCCGCGAGGATCTTCATCAGGGTACTCTTTCCTGCGCCGTTTTCCCCCATCAGCGCGTGGATCTCACCGGGGTATACCGTCAAATCCACACCCTTGAGCGCGTGGAAATGGCCAAACGTTTTGGCAATGTTGCGCATCTCCAGTACCGGGGTTCTGCTCATGGCGGATCTCCTTGAATGTCGATATCCGCACTTCATCACAGGTTGGTAAATGCAAAATGTCAGAAGCCGTTCATATTTGTCATAGTTATGAATAGTTAACTTACATCACAATTCCCCGCTTTTTCCCTCTCAGCAGGAGAGGGCCAGGGTGAGGGCATCACATTGCACCGGAGCTTACCGTATGCCATCACACCGTCCGCCCTTCTTTGCCAGCGCCCGTGGTCGCCTGCTGATTTTTAATCTGCTGGTGGTGGCGGTGACGCTGATGGTCAGCGGCGTGGCGGTGCTCGGCTTTCGTCATGCCAGCCAGATCCAGGAACAGGTGCAGCAGCAGACGCTGGATGACATGACCGGCAGCATGAACCTCGCCCGCGATACCGCCAATGTGGCAACGGCGGCGGTGCGGCTCTCGCAAGTTGTAGGCGCGCTGGAATACAAGGGCGAAGCCGAGCGCCTGAAGCAGATGCAGATGGCGCTGCGTCACTCGCTGGAACAGCTTGCCGATGCGCCACTGGCGCAACAGGAGCCCGCGCTGGTGGCGCGAATTATTCAGAGAAGTAATGAGTTACAGCAGAGCGTGACGGGCATGCTGGAGCGCGGGCAGCGGCGTCATCTGGAGCGTAATGCGCTTCTCAGCGCGCTCTATCAAAGCCAGAGCTATTTGCGCCATCTGCAGGACATCAACCGCCGTTACGCCAGCAACGTCCCGGATGCGCAACAGCTTATGGAAATGGACAGACTAATCATCGCCGCTATTGAAACGCCCTCGCCGCGCGCCACGGTTCAGCAGCTGGATGCCGTGACGGCAACGCTGCCCCGAAGCGTGACGCAGCCCGTGGTGAACGCTATCCTGCCCGATTTTAATGCCGAGCTTCACAAGCTTGTTCCGCTCTCGACGCAGCTGGAGGAGAGCGATCTGGCGATCAGCTGGTATATGTTCCACATCAAGGCGCTGGTGGCGATATTAAACAGCGACATCAATCAGTACGTTGAACAGGTGGCGCAGGCCTCCCGGCTGCGCACTGCCCAGAGTCACCAGGAGCTGCGCTCCATCAGCGTATTTATCAGTGTGTTCGCCGTGCTGGCGCTGATCATCACCGGGTGCGCCTGTTGGTATATCTACCGTAATCTGGCCTCCAACCTGACGGCCATCTCCCGGGCGATGTCGCGCCTTGCTCACGGCGAGCAGGATGTTTCCGTCCCCGGGCTGCAGCGTCGTGATGAGCTGGGTGAGCTGGCTCGAGCGTTTAACGTTTTTGCCCGCAACACCGCCTCGCTTGTCCACACCACCCGCCTGCTGAAAGAAAAAACCACGCAGATGGAGATCGACCGCATCGAGCGTCAGGGGCTGGAAGAGGCGTTGGTGCACAGCCAGAAGATGAAGGCCGTCGGGCAGCTGACGGGCGGTCTGGCGCATGACTTTAACAACCTGCTGGCGGTGATCATTGGCAGTCTGGAACTCACCGATCCTGACTCACATGACGCCCCGCGTATCACCCGGGCACTCAAGGCCGCCGAGCGTGGTGCGGTGCTGACCCAGCGCCTGCTGGCGTTTTCCCGCAAGCAATCCCTGACCCCGCACGCGGTAGAGATGAAACCGCTGCTCGAGAACCTGCGGGAGTTGATGTACCACTCGCTGCCGGCCACCCTGACGCTGGAAATTGAAGCGCAATCACCGGCGTGGCCGGCGTGGATAGACGTTAGCCAGCTGGAAAACGCCATTATTAACATGGTGATGAACGCCCGTGATGCGATGGAGGGACAGACGGGGGTTATTAAGATCCGCACGTGGAATCAGCGCGTGACCCGCAGTGACGGACGCAGGCAGGATATGGTGGCGCTGGAGGTTATTGACCGGGGAAGTGGAATGTCGCAGGAGGTCAAATCCCGGGTCTTCGAACCGTTCTTTACGACCAAGCAAACCGGGAGCGGTAGCGGATTAGGCCTGTCGATGGTCTACGGTTTTGTACGCCAGTCCGGTGGGCGCGTGGAGATTGAAAGCGCGCCGGGGCAGGGGACTACCGTGCGGCTGCATCTGCCACGCTCGACGCTGCCTGTTCGTTCTGCTGATGAGACCCAGGCCGCCGCGGCTGCCGTTGAAAATGAACGCCTGGTACTGGTGCTGGAAGATGAAGCCGATGTCCGCCAGACCCTGTGCGAGCAGCTGCATCAGCTGGGCTATCTGACGCTTGAAGCGGACAACGGCGAACAGGCCCTGAAGATGCTGGACGCGTCACCGGATATTGGCATGTTTATTAGCGATTTAATGCTGCCCGGCAACCTCAGCGGCGCCGAGGTGATCAACCATGTGCGCAGCCATTATCCGCAGCTTCCGGTGTTGCTGATCAGCGGCCAGGATCTGCGTCCGACGCATAACCCGCAACTGCCGGACGTGGCGTTACTGCGTAAGCCTTTTACCCGTGTACAGCTGGCGCAGGCGTTGCGCAAGGTGATGACAGGAACTGGCTGAGAGCCAGGGTCGCCGCCCCCTGAGCACCGTTAAAGGATGACGATGATGCTGTAATGAAACGGACTGCCTCATACGGCAGCGGACGGCGCAGATGCTGTTTAATTCTGGCAATCAGCGCGTCGCGTGGAAAATCGACCATATCCATCACGCCGCCGCCGAGGATCACCGCATCCGGGTCGAAGAGATTTACGCTGGTGGCAATGGCTCGGGCTGCATGATTTAAGAGCTGTATGACAAAGGGGTCATGACACGCTGAGGTAAAAATCTCGCCAATCGCGTAATCACGGGGCTGTTGTTCATACCACTGTTTCAGGGCAATACCGGAACAGACGGTTTCCAGACATCCTGTGTTACCACAACCGCAATGGCGTGACATATCGCCCTGCGGAATATGTCCAAGCTCGCCCGCGACCCCGTGTGCACCTGTCCAGGGCGCGCCGTTCAGCCAGATGGCGAACCCCATGCCGGTACCGAGATAGGCTGCCAGAACCTGCTGTTGCTGCAAGTTGTGCTGCATAACATCAAAAGAGAGCTGGAGGTTAACGTCACGGTAGAATTCGACCGGGCATCCCAGTGCGTCCGCCAGTTTACCCGCCAGGTCCCGTCGGTCTGTTGCCTGTAATGGCAGGTTTGGTGTTGAGATAATGGTGCGTTTGTCTTTGCCGACCAGCGCAGGGAAACCCATCACCAGACCCCGACAGCGAACCTGATAGTGGCGAAGCCTTGCAACGATCATTTCTGCGACGCCGCACATGACGCCTGAACGGATGATGTCTGCTGTACGGTGTTTTTCACAGTGCAGCACGGCCCCCTCGGCTGTAAGCAGGCAAAAACGGATATGGGTAGCGCCCATATCCACTCCGGCGACGACATCAGGCTGTTTTTGCATGAGGAAGGGCCTCGTTCTTTGCCGACAGAATCTGTCCGGCCATCAGTTGCCATGCGTCGTCGATATTCTCTGCGTGGTTGAACAGCCCTGACGTCCCGACGATAAAGACATCAGCCCCGGCGGCCATCAGTTTTTTGTAGGTGGACTGATTGCAGGAGCCATCGATCTCAATCTCATAGCGCAGCCCTTCACGTTCGCGCCAGGCTTTCAGCTCGGCAATTTTTTCGAGCATTTCCGGAATGAAAGGCTGCCCGGCAAAGCCAGGATCGACGGTCATGACCGTAATTTTGTCCGCCTTGTGAATGTAATATTTCATCGCTTCAACGGGCGTTTCAGGGTTGAGGATCAGACCGACTCTCATGCCATGACGGCGAATTTCGTCAATCAGGCGGAAGGCCTGACCGTTAATCGTTTCCGGATGCAGGGTGATGAAATCCGCTCCGGCCTGTGCCAGTTGACTAATGTAGTCCTGGGGGCGCGTTACCATCAGATGGCAGTCCAGCGGTTTGGTGGCGAGCTTCTTCACCTGGCTGACAAAGAACGGTGATAGCGTCAAATTGGGCACAAAGTGACCGTCCATGATGTCGATATGGAAGTAGTCCGCGTGCTGGTCTATGAATTCGATCTGCTCTTTGAATTTCAGCAGGTCCATACACATCAGGGAGGGGGAAATTTTCATCGTCAATTCCTTACTTACTGATCAATCTATCGAGGGCGACAGCGGCGATAATCAACCCGCCCATCACCACCAGCTGGTAGTAGGTTTGTACTTGTAAAATATTGAGTCCGTTATTGATGGTGCCGATGATGAGCCCCCCAATCACGACAGAGAAGATGCGCCCTTTACCGCCAAAGAAGCTGGTTCCGCCGATAATGGCGCTGGCAATGGCGTAGGTTTCAAAGCCCATCCCAGCCAGCGGCTCTGCTGCCCCCAGTCGTGCCGTTGACACCACGCCTGCCAGCCCTGCACACACACCGGAGATAATGAAAACCACCAGGATATGAAACTTCACGTCAATACCGGAGTAGAACGCCGAGTTCTTGTTACCGCCCAGCGCGTAGATGTTGCGTCCCAGCCGCATACGGGTGGTGAGGAACCAGAGGATCACCGCCACTACCAGCGAGAAGATCACCGGCACGGGAACACCTAAGAGATTGGCGGCAAAAAAGTTTACAAAGTCGAACGAGAAGCCGTATACCGAGTTGGCATCCGAAATCACCAGCGTAATGCCGCGAAAAATGGCGTTAGTGCCCAGGGTGATAATGAACGGATGCAGCCCGGTCCAGTTGACCAGACAGCCGTTGATCGCGCCTAACGCACCGCCAACCAGCACGCCGCCAATGAGCGCTGCCAGGAACGGGTCGACGCCGGCCAGCATGAGCTTGGCGGTCACCATCCCGGACAGCGCCAGAATCGCCCCGACGGACAGATCGATACCTGCCACCAGAATGGCAAAGAACTCGCCCATCCCGATCAGCACCGTCACCGAACTCTGGACAAAAATTTGAGTGATGTTATTGGTGGTCAGGAAGTATTCCGACGACAGCGTGCCAAAGATGGCAACGATGATCGCGAGGATGAAAAAGGTGCCGTACTTGTCCCAGAACAGCGCGAAATTAAACGGTTTTTTTTCGTCCATATCGCGTTTCACTCTTGTGGTAATGCCCATGCCATAATCTCCTCTTCGCCCATGTCGTCGCGATTGGTCAGGATTTGCGTCAGTCGCCCTTCGCAGAACACGGCGATGCGGTCGCAGACGGCGATAATTTCAGGTAGCTCGGATGACACCATCAGGATGACCTTGCCCTCGTCAGCTAACTGGCGCATCACCTTGTAGATTTCGGCCTTTGCGCCGACGTCGATGCCGCGGGTAGGTTCATCAAAAATGATGACGTCCGGGTTGCAGCACAGCCATTTGGAAATCAGCACCTTCTGCTGGTTTCCGCCGGAGAGCTCAGTGATGTTTTGCTCCACGCTATGGCACTTTAACGCCAGCAGCTGGCGCTGCGTTTCAGCAGTTTTGCGCTCTTCATGTTCGCGAAACAGGCCCATGGCGCCTTTGTAGCCGCCATTTTTCAGGCTTTGGCTGACCGCCATGTTCTGAGCAATAGAGAAGTTGGGGAAGAAGCCGTTTTCCCGACGACTTTCAGTGATGTAGGCCATCCCTTTTTTCAACGCATCCAACGGCGAGTGTGGGGAGATGGTTTTACCGTTGAGACGGATTTCACCGCTAGCGCGTTTATCCACCCCGAAGAGGCAGTCCATCAGCTCGGTGCGGCCTGAGCCGACGAGTCCTGCAAAGCCAAAGATTTCACCGCGATTCACACTGAACGAGATATCACGTACTTTTTTCTTGTCCCGGCTGGTGACGTTTTTCACTTCGAACACGGTATCGCGTTCGAGGTTGCCGGTACTTTCTTTCATCGCGTTAAAGCGGTTTTGCAACTCGCGGCCCACCATCAGGCGCACAATATCGTCGTTTGTGACATCACTCACCATGCCCGTGCAGACGCTGCTTCCATCTTTCATCACGGTAAAGCGGTCGCAAATGCGGCGGATTTCTGCGAGCTTATGCGAGATATACACAATTGCTGTGCCCTCTTTACGTAATTGATTCATGATCAGGAAAAGATAATCCACCTCTTTATTGGTTAAAGACGATGTGGGCTCATCCATAATGATCGCTTTAGCGTTGAGCATTAATGTTTTTGCAATTTCCAGCATTTGCTTGTGGCTGATGGATAAATTCGCCACCTTTTCATCTAAATCGACTTTCAATCCCACGCGTAAAAGCATCATTGCGCCGCGAATACGCATCTCTTTCCAGTCGATCATATTGACGCCACAGACTTTTTTCGTCAGATGACGGCCAATATATAAATTCTCCAGAACGGTTAATTCATCGATAACGCTAAGTTCCTGGTAAATTATGCCAATGCCCAACTGTGCTGCCAGTTTATGATCGAGCTTGTCGTAATTTACCTCGTTGATAGTAATAGTTCCTTTGGTCGGTTCATGTATTCCCGACAATACTTTCATTAAGGTTGATTTACCGGCGCCATTCTCCCCTAATAACGCATGAATCTCGTGGGGATAAATAGTTAAATCAACCGACGTTAATGCGTGAACCGGACCAAAGGATTTGCCGATCCCCGCCATTGAGATATATGGCGTGACCATGTTTACTCCTTATGTTTTCCCTCTCATCCTGCGGGAGAGAGCTGGGGTGTGGGCTTCTGACCGCACCGGATATCAGTTATTTCGTCACCAGAACCGAATCAACCAGTTTGAATTCAGGCGTTTTTTCTAGGGGGATCACGTTGCCGGTTTTCGCCGCATCCACCATCAACTTCAGGCCCGTAGCACCAATATCCGCTGGGTTCTGCGCGACGGTGGCGGTCATTTGTCCGGCATCGACCATCTTACGTGCTTCAGGAATGCCATCCGTGCCAACGACCAGTACTTTTCCTGTTTTACCGGCGTTTGCCACCGCCTGTGCCACGCCCATTGCCATGGTATCGTTTGCACAGTAGAAGGCTTTCAAATTCGGGTTGCGTTGCAAAACGTTGGTGGCGACATCCAGGGCTTTAATGCGATCCCAGTCGGCGGGTTGGCTGGCAACGAGCTTGATTTGACTTGCTTTTTTGAAGGTTTCTGTAGCGCCATTGCGGCGTGCCTCTCCCGATGCATTTCCGGCTTTCCCTTCAATAATCGCGACTTCACCGCCCTGCACACCGAGTTTATCAATGATAAAGCCTGCACCTTTTGCCCCAACGGCTACGTTATCCGTCGTGACAAAACCTTCAACGTTACCGCCGGCTTTTTTCAGGTTATCCATATCGATTTTTTCATCGAGATTGACCAGATAAATGCCTTTTTGCCAGGCGCGTGAGACGGGCATCACCAGGTTGACCGAGGAGAGTGGGGCAAAGGCAATGCCTTTGTATTTCTTATTACTCAAGTCTTCAAAAAGCTGCAGTTGAGACTGAAAATCACCCTCTGACGGCGAAGCAAAAATATCAACACTTACCCCCAGGGTTTTTGCTTCATCTTCGATCCCTTTCTTCATATCCACCCAGAATGGATTGTTCAATGTTTTTAATACTACTGCATATTCTGCGGCAGCAAATGCGCTGGTAGATAACATTAAGCCCATAGCGGCGCCGCTGAAATATTTCAGATATTTATTCATAGCAGTGTTCTCAATGTAGGGTATATTTTTGTTGATCCCGCTAATACGGGATCAACCTTTTATCTTTACTTCAGGGCGCCAGGGGAGAAGAAATCCACAATAGCACCGGTTTTTTGCATGTTGAGTGTGGCCTGTTGAATATTCTGTTGTGCAACGGATACAAATAAAGCATCTAATAGTGTGAGTTGTAATATACGCGCGGAGGCGTTACGCCCTAATAAAGGGGTCTCTGGTGCTGGCGAACAAATAATATAATCAGCGAGTTTGGCAATGGGTGAATGATAGCTATGGGTAATGCAGATAATCTTCGCACCGTTCTTTTTCGCTAACTCTACTGCGGCTTTCACATCGCTGGTGCGTCCTGAGTGTGTTACCACCAGCACTACGTCTCCCTCTTTCAGCAGCGATGCTGACATCATCATGATATGGGCGTCCTGATAGGACTGGCAGCGCACGCCGATACGTAAAAACTTGTGCTGGATGTCGGCACAAATGGCGTTAGAGCCGCCGACGCCGTAGAGATCGCGCTGGTTAGCCTGAGCGAAGAAACGTGCTGCGCGATGAATTTCATCCACATTAACAATCGACTGGCCTTCCATAATGGTGCGAAGCGTAATGTTGAACACTTTATTAACCACATCCTGTGGCGCTTCATCAAAGGCGAGTTCAGCGGGGAGCACCTGCTCGGATTGAGAGAAGTAGTCCACAAGCGCTGCGCGCAGAGTACGAAAACCGCTAAACCCGAGCAGCTTGGCTACTTTGACGATCATCGCTTCCGAGACCAGCAGTGTTTCGGCAACATCTTTAATTGCCGGCGCACCGCTCAGGTTACCTGGCTGAAGCAGCCAGTCGACGATACGGCTCTCGTTGTCGGTCATCCCTTCCTGTTTCATACGCAGGTAAGGTGCCAGACCGATGCCATTAGGCAGCTCTTTTTCAAATTCTGACTGACTCATCGCTCTCTGTTGTCCTTAAAAATGAAGACGACACTATATCATCACAACCTTCCCGGGAAATATGTTGCCAACTTCACAGTATTTATAAATTCATAAAGTTTTATTGGTTGTGAAGTTTTGGGCTGTGCGTTGTTGCTTCATTCGTTGTAAATCAATTACTTAATTTCTTTGGCATTGAGTGGACTAAGACTTACAGGCAAACTTAACCATCAGGTCAGGGTTGAAATGCGATCCTCAGGGGTGTAGAACACGCTCAGAACGCGATGGTTTTGTGGTTTTATTGCACAACTAACCGGTCTTAAATCACAAAATACATCGCGTTCGTAAAGTTTACTCACTGAGAGGCAAATCATGAAAAGGATTGCGTTTGGTTGCGATCACGTTGGCTTCATACTGAAAGAGGACATACTGGCCCATCTGCATGGGCGTGGCGTAGAGGTGGTGGATAAGGGTACCTGGTCGCCCGAACGCACCGATTACCCGCATTATGCCAGCGCTGTTGCGACCTCCCTGCTCGACGGTGAGGTTGATGGCGGCATCTTAATTTGTGGTACCGGCGTTGGGATCTCTATTACGGCCAACAAATACCCCGGCATTCGTGCAGTGGTATGTAGTGAGCCTTATTCTGCGCAGCTTTCAAGGCAGCATAACAACACCAATATCCTGGCATTTGGCTCACGTGTTGTTGGCCTTGAGCTGGCAAAAATGATTGTCGATGCCTGGCTCAATGCAGAATTTGAGGGCGGGAGACACCAGGTGAGAGTGGAAGCGATAGGGGTGATTGAACAGGCGCAGAAATGAGATTCCTCCGCTACCCCAGCCAGCCGTTGTTCATTACCGTAAGGCCAGTCCACCTGCGAGTCTGGTCTTATGAAACGTTACTCTACCGCTCTGTTATTTGGTCTGCTGTCACTTACCAGCCAACTGGCTCACGCCGATGTTATTGATGAAGCCATTGGCAATATTCAGCAGGCGATCAACGATGCCTATAACCCCAGCAGCAGTCGCAGTAGCGATGATGACGACGATCGCTACGATCGCAGCCGCCAGACCGACAGCCGTCAGTATGACGATCGCCGCAGGCAACTGGAGGATCGCCGTCGCCGTCTGGATGAGCGTCAACGCCAGCTGGATGATGACAGACGTCAGTTAGAAGAAGATGAACGCCGGTTAGAAGACGATTACGATCGCTGATACGCGCGGTTTAGCATCCATACGCCTCGCCCTCTCATTCAGAGAGGGAGTGACCTAATCCAGCAACAACGTCATTCCGTCATATCCCGCCTCGAACCCGTCGGGTAGCGGGTTATCCATCATCCATACGTCGAACTGATGACTGATATGGGTCAGGATCACCTGCGGACAGCCGATGATCTCATTTAAGGCAATAACCGTATTCAGATCGCAATGGTTGCGCGGCGTTTCGTCACGCGGCTCGTGGCTGCAGTCGATGATCATCGCCTGCGGCCGGTTATTGAGCAGGAATTTTACCGTTTTATCGGGTAATCCGGCGGTATCGGAGAGCCAGGCCACGCGGCTGTGGGCGGACTCCAGCAGGTAGCCAAAGGTGATTTTCGAGTGATTCAGCGGCAGCGGCGTGACCCGCAGGCCCTGCAGTTCAAACACCACAAACGGCTCTACCGTATGGCTGAAATCCAGAATCCCCGGGTGTTTAAACAGGTCGTCACACCCCGACTCGTCTGGCGGACCGTACACCGGAACAGGGGCACCGACGCCCCAGCGCAGGGGGAACAGCCCCTGGACGTGATCCATATGGTAGTGGGTCAGTAAAAACTGCTGAAAGCTGCCTGCCGGCCAGTCGTCCATCAGGTGCGGGATACCGGCGTCCAGCAGCGTTACCGCATCGTTGAATTTGACTACCGCGCTACAGGGGCGACGGCGATGGTTTTCCTGCAGACGCGCCCGGCGACACGCCGCGCAGTCGCAGCCAAACACCGGCACCAGCTGAGCGCTACCGGTTCCCGTTAACGTAATCGTCAGACTCATCGTGCACCTCTACAACAGTTTGGTGAAACGAAAATGGCTCTGCGTATACCCTTCACGCGCATAAAAACGGTGAGCGTCCAGGCGCTTCACGCTGGTGGATAGCTCTGTCAGTTCAGCGCCCGCCTGCCGCGCCACGTTCTCCGCCCAGGCCAACAGCTGGCTGCCCACCCTGAGACCGCGCGCCTGCGGCATGACCACCAGCTCCTGGATCTCGCCAATCCATCTGGCGTGGTGCAGGTGAAACTGCATATGCAGGCCAATCATGCCCACCACCTGGCCGTTTAATTCAGCCAGCTGGTAACGCATATTGTGGTCCTGCAGATTGGCAAGATACCCGGCGTGGAACGCCTGATGATCAAACTCACT
Source organism: Enterobacter cloacae complex sp. FDA-CDC-AR_0132 (assembly GCF_003010695.1). Lineage (NCBI taxonomy): Bacteria > Pseudomonadati > Pseudomonadota > Gammaproteobacteria > Enterobacterales > Enterobacteriaceae > Enterobacter > Enterobacter cloacae complex sp. FDA-CDC-AR_0132. The sequence continues at coordinate 1,999,661 of NZ_CP027618.1, forward strand.
CTGCTTGAGTTCGCAAATCAGCGCGTAAACAATCTGCGCATCGTCGGCAGTGGCGGGGCGAAGCTGGCAGTCAGGCATGCTGTTTCTCCTTCTGACGGATAAGCGTTAAAAAGTTATCGACTGACTGTAGCAAACTTCCGTCGTTATTGAGGATATGACTGTTCGATGGGGTATAGCGCGCCGCACGTTCAAGCCGCTGCTCGATCTCTTTGGCGTTTTCGCGACCCCGGCTCTGCAACCGGCTGCGCAGCACATCAGGCGAGACCTGCAGACAGACCGGCAACAGCGCTGCTTCATAGCGGGCGCGCGCTTGTTGAAGGTGTGCGCGTGAGCCGTTGACCAGCACGTCGAACCCGGCGTGCAGCCACAGGTCTGTCTCGATGCCTATCCCGTAGTAATAACCGTTGGCGTGCCAGCTGAGCGCCAGCAGATTTTGCCCGGCGCGCGTGAAAAATTCCGGCTCGCTCAGGGCGATATGGTTCTCACTCCCGGCATTCGCCGCACGGGTGATATAGCGGTGCGCAACCAGAAGCTGGGGATGTTCCCGCTGCCGTAACGCGGACAGCAGGCTGTCCTTACCAGAGCCTGACGGCCCCATTAGCCAGATTAATCTTCCCATCAGAACACCCGTTTTCCCTGACGCCAGACGTGGTCGATATGGATGTGCTCGCCCTTACGGTGAACCAGCACCAGATCCGCCCGTTTACCTTCAGCTATCTCTCCACGATCGTGAAGATTAAGCGCCGTTGCCGGGTTTTTCGTTACCAGACGAATCGCCTGCGGCAGCGTAAAGCGATTGTTTTCGTCAGCCGCGACCCGGAAGGCGGCGTCCAGCAGGCTGGCGGGGTAGTAGTCGGACGAGAGGATATCCAGCAGACCTAGCGACGCGAGCGCGCTTGCCGCCACGTTGCCGGAGTGGGAGCCGCCGCGCACGATATTCGGCGCCCCCATCAGGACGTTCATGCCGTGGGTGCGTGAGGCTTCTGCTGCTTCAAACGTGGTGGGAAATTCAGCGATTACGCTGCCAAGCTGGTGCGATTCGCGCACATGTTCATGCGTCGCATCATCATGGCTGGCTAAGGCAATGTTGCGATCCCGACACATGGCGGCAATGGAGAGCCGGTTTGGTTGAGACCACTGGGCAGCAAGCTGTCGCTGTTCCTCTTCATAACGCGCCATTTCCTCGTTGGTCAGCGCGTATTTTCCCTGATAGTACTCGCGGTATTTCTCTATTCTGGCGAACTGACGCTGCCCCGGCGAGTGGTCCATCAACGAGACCAGTGAGACCGGCTCGCGGTCCACCAGCTTTTCAAACAGCGGCAGAGTGGTGTGATGCGGGAGTTCACACCGCAGGTGCAAACGATGCTCGGCGCGGTTAAGGCCGCGTTTTTGCGTCTCTTCCACGGCGTTGATCATCTTCTCGAGGTTTTCCAGACGGTCGCCGCCGTCGCGCACGTCGCCAATCGCTACGGCGTCCAGCACGGTGGTGATGCCGCTGGCGACCATCAGCGCGTCATGGCTGCTCATTGCGGAATGAGCTGGCCAGTCGACTTTCGGACGCGGGGTAAAGAATTTATCCAGATTATCGGTGTGCAGTTCGATAAGGCCCGGCAGCAGCCAGCCCCCTTCACCGTCCATCGCTTCCGGGGCAAGGCTCTGGGTTTCCGCAAAGGCGCGGATCTCTCCGGCCTGGATCTCAATCGAGCCATCAACGACTTCATTTTCCAGCACCAGCTTTACGTTATTCACGATCATGCGAGCGTCCCCATCGGGTGCAGCCTGTCTGCGACGCGGGAGCGAACGGTGTCGTCGTGGAAGATCCCCACGATCGCCGCGCCGCGTGCTTTGGCCTGTTCGATCAGTTCAACCACCGCCGCGCTGTTCTTGCTGTCGAGCGAGGCAGTGGGTTCATCAAGCAGTAAAATCGGGTAGTCGACGATAAACCCGCGAGCGATATTCACCCGCTGCTGCTCGCCACCGGAAAAGGTCGACGGGGCAAGGTGCCAGAGGTGTTCCGGTACGTTCAGGCGCGTGAGCAGGCCGGCGGCTTTCGCGGCGCAGGTTTCGCGCGGAACGCCCAGGTCCAGCAGCGGCTGCATGACCACGTCCAGGGCGGAGATCCGTGGGATCACCCGCAAAAACTGGCTGACCCAGCCGATCGTCGAGCGGCGCACGTCCAGCACCTTACGCGCCGGCGCCTGCACCAGATCGACCCATTCATTGCCATGACGAATATAGATGTGGCCTTCGTCCGGCAGATAGTTGGCGTACAGGGAGCGCAGCAGCGTCGATTTGCCGCTGCCGGAATGGCCGTGCAACACCACGCATTCACCCTTGCTAACCTCCAGAGAGGCGCTGTGCAGGACCGGCAGGCGCACGCCGTTTTGCTGGTGGAGCACAAAGGTCTTACTGACATTTTCTACGCGGATCATGGGGGCCTCTTAATTCTGCAATACCGATGACACCAGCAGCTGGGTGTACGGATGATGGGGATCGTCGAGTACGCGGTCGGTCAACCCACTTTCCACCACCTGACCCTGCTTCATCACCAGAAGACGGTCCGCCAGCAGGCGGGCAACGCCTAAATCATGGGTGACAATCACCACGGCCAGGTTCAGTTCCACCACCAGGCCGCGCAGCAGGTCGAGCAGACGCGCCTGAACGGAGACGTCCAGCCCACCGGTGGGTTCGTCCATAAACACCAGCTTCGGGTGAGTGACGAGATTGCGGGCAATCTGCAGGCGCTGCTGCATACCGCCGGAGAAGGTGGTGGGCAGGTCATCAATGCGCGAGGTGGGGATCTCCACATCGCTCAGCCATTGCTGTGCCGTGGCGCGGATGTTGCCGTAATGGCGTGCGCCGGTGGCCATCAGCCTTTCACCGATATTGCCTCCGGCCGAGACCTGCCGGCGCAGGCCGTCCATGGGATGTTGATGCACCACGCCCCATTCGGTGCGGAGCAGGCGACGGCGTTCGGCCTCGCTCATGCCGTACAGCGACCGGCCCTCATATAAAATGTCGCCCTTTTGCGGCGTCAGTCGTGCAGAGATAGATTTCAGCAGGGTGGTTTTGCCCGAGCCGGACTCGCCGACAATGCCCAGCACCTCGCCCGGCCACAGCTCAAACGAGACGCCGCTGAAGCCTTTGCCCGGCGCGTAAAGGTGGGTCAGGTTATTAACCGAAAGCAGCGGTTTCATTGGCTTTTCGCCTCGCTCTGTTGGCGGCAGAAGTCGGTGTCGGAGCAGACAAACATCCGTTTGCCCGTGTCATCCAGCACCACTTCGTCCAGATAGCTGTGTTTTGAGCCGCAAATGGCGCACGGCTCGTCCCACTCCTGCACCGTAAACGGGTGGTCGTCGAAATCGAGACTCTCCACACGGGTGTAAGGCGGTACGGCGTAGATGCGTTTTTCACGCCCGGCACCAAACAGCTGCAGGGCAGGCATCATGTCCATCTTCGGGTTGTCGAATTTGGGGATGGGGGACGGGTCCATCACGTAGCGTCCATTGACCTTGACCGGATAGGCGTAGGTTGTGGCGATATGGCCGAAGCGGGCGATATCCTCATACAACTTCACCTGCATGACGCCGTACTCTTCCAGGGCGTGCATGGTGCGGGTTTCCGTTTCACGCGGCTCGATAAAGCGCAGGGGCTCCGGAATAGGCACCTGAAAAATCAAAATCTGATCTTCCGTCAGCGGCGTTTCCGGAATGCGGTGACGGGTCTGGATCAGCGTCGCATCTTCGGTTTTTTCGGTGGTATTGACGCCCGTCACGCGTTGAAAGAACTGGCGAATCGACACGGCGTTGGTGGTGTCATCAGCCCCCTGGTCGATGACCTTCAGCACGTCCGACTCGCCGATGACGCTGGCGGTCAGCTGAATGCCGCCGGTACCCCAGCCGTAAGGCATGGGCATTTCGCGGCCGCCGAACGGCACCTGATAACCGGGGATAGCCACCGCTTTCAAAATGGCGCGGCGGATCATGCGTTTGGTTTGTTCATCCAGATAAGCAAAGTTGTAGCCGCTTAAGTTAGTCATGTGCGCGCTCCCGTTGCAGGCGTTTCAGCAGTTCCAGTTCGGCCTGGAAATCGACGTAGTGCGGCAGCTTGAGGTGGGAAACGAAGCCCGCGGCCTCGACGTTATCCGCATGGGCCAGCACGAACTCCTCGTCCTGCGCCGGGCCCGAGACCGCTTCGCCGTAGTCCGGTGCCTGCAGGGCACGGTCGACCAGCGCCATCGCCATCGCCTTGCGCTCACTCATGCCGAACACCAGCCCGTAACCGCGGGTAAAATGCGGGGCCTCGTTCTCGGGGGCGACAAATCCATTCACCATTTCGCATTCGGTCATGAGCAGTTCACCGACGTTCACCGCAAAACCCAGCTCTTCGGGCACGATCTCGACGTTAAGGTAGCCGCTACGAATTTCCGCTGCGAACGGATGGTTGCGGCCGTAGCCACGCTGGGTGGAGTAGGCCAGCGCCAGTAAATACCCCTCGTCGCCGCGCATCAGCTGCTGCAGGCGCGACGAGCGTGAACAGGGGTAAACCGGCGGCGTGCGGGTGATGTCGTCAGGTTGCGCGCCAGTATCGTCTTCGGCCTTCGCCAGACCCTGTTTCGCCAGCAGGCTAAAAACGTGCGGGGAGGGAACCGGCTCTGCATCCGAGGTGCTCAACAGGGGCGTTTCGCCGTTCGCCAGCAGGGTGAAATCCAGCAGACGGTGGGTGTAGTCATAGGTGGGCCCAAGCAACTGACCACCGGGGATGTCTTTATAGACCGCCGAAATACGACGTTCCAGACGCATTTCTGCCGTATTGATCGGTTCGCTCACCGCCAGTTTCGCCAGCGTGGTGCGATAAGCACGCAGCAGGAAGATGGCTTCGACGTTGTCGCCGCTGGCCTGTTTCAGCGCCAGCGCCGCCAGTTCGCGATCAGCGACGCCGCCTTCAGTCATTACCCGGTCGACGGCCAGATTGAACTGCTGCTCAATCTGGGTGACGCTGAGCTCGGGAAGCGCGTCATCACCCCGTCGTCTGTGCGCCTGCAAGGCATGGGCGGCGGCGATAGCCTTCTCGCCCCCTTTGACGGCAACGTACATCAGCACACCTCCACATGAGTGGTACGAGGGATGGCCAGCAGGCGTTCTCCGCAGGTGAGGATCAGGTCAATACCGAGTGGGAACGGATGCGGGCGTTCGGTCAGTTCATGAATGATGCACTCCGGCAGCTGTGGCGCGACCATGCGCTCTTCGGCAATACCCGCCCCCGTGAGGCGCAGCATGCGGCCACCGCTCAGGCTTGATACCTGCAAAATCAGCGTGGCGCTGGTCTCCGGTGCCACCGCGCTTCCTTCGCTCAGGGCATTAAGCTGCTCGTGGCTGATTTGCTCGTCGGCCACGGCAAACACCGCCTGCCGGGGTTGTTCAACCAGCGGGGCGTTGGTATGAAAGCGCAGGTTCTGGCTGGCGATATCATTCGATAACGCGCCAGAGAGCCACACCGGGGTGTCGTTGTCGGCGAGCGTCAGCAGTACGCTGGTGGTCGCCAGATTCAGCGGCAGCCAGCCCTGAGAGAGCTGATGCAGCGAGACGATGACGCCCGGTTCGCTCATGGCTTTCAGCAGGCGACGAAAACTTTGTTGGGCATCCTGGACGGCCAGGGTAAAAGCGGGTTGAAGCGTCATGCGTTATCTCCGCGAACGAGCGTAAAGAAGTCGACCCGGCTGGTGTTTATCTGGGCCTGGCGGGCGGCAATCAGTGCAGCACGGTCGGCTTCCAGCGGGGCAATAAGGGTTTCCATCAGGGGCTGGAAATGAGGTTGTTCCTGTAACAGGGCGTCAATCACCGCGCAGCGTTCGGCGTGTGGTTTGTCGCGCCCGAGCACGTAGCTGTAGCCCAGCGTGCCGCTGTTCAGGCGGATCACTGCGCGGGTGAGGGTGGCATCGCCGGCGAAGAAGCGCTCACCGGTACCGCCCATACGTGCCTGGATCTGCACCAGACCGATTTCCGGCGCGCGGATGAGGTCATATTCCGGCGTCAGATTCAGCGCCTGTATGCGGTCCGAAAGCGCAGCGGGCTGGCTGTGCGCCAGAACGCCCATCCAGCGCTGGCGGGTGGAGGTGTCGAAATGCATTCAGTGCTCCATGGTGAATTCGATCATGTCGGCGCGGGTCAGGCTGACGGAGTATTCCGTCGCGTCTATTTCGCCGTCACGGTGGTTGAGGGTGCGAACGCAGAGCAGCGGAGCCATGTTGGGGATCTCCAGCACTTTGCTCTCTTTGGCCTGCGCGCGGCGGGCGCTGATGCGCGTCTGGGTACGTTTAAGCGCGATGCCAGTGGCATCCTGAAGAAAATCATGCAGCGAGCCGCTGGAGAAATTTTGCAGCACCGGCCACAGCGCCAGGTCGGCGAAGTAGTGGTCTATCTGGCACACCGCCACGCCGTTGACCCGACGCAGGGTACGCAGGTGGATAACATTGTCGCCCTCCTGAATGCCCAGCGCGTCCGCGACGTGGCTTGAGGCCGGACGCAGCACCGACAGCAGTTTTTCGCTGGTCGGGTGGCTGCCCTGATCCAGCAGGTTCTGGCTAAAACGCGCCTGCGCATTGAGCGGATAGTCAAACGGGCGCATCAACACCAGCACGCCGACGCCCTGACGGCGCTGCACCCAGCCGCGCTCGACCAGCTGATCAATGGCGCGGCGCAGCGTGTGTCGGTTCACTTCATAGCGGTCGGCAAGCTGCTGCTCGGCAGGCAGGTAGTCTCCGCAGCGGTAGTGGGTGCGAAGTTCCACCTCGAGCTTTGCCGCTATCTCTTGCCAGCGGGTAGGGTAACTGGTCGGATGTCTGGATAAGTGCATACAAATCAAAGCCTCGCTTCTCAGATGAAGTGCTTACGCAAACGTTGAGACATAAAATCCAGCAGGCTGACGGTGATGATAATGAGCACCATCAGAGCGCAGGTTTGCTGGAACTGGAACCCGCGAATCGCTTCCCACAGCGTGACGCCAATACCGCCTGCGCCCACCATGCCGACGACGGTGGCGGAACGAACGTTGGATTCGAAACGGTACAGGGAGTAGGAGATCAGCAGCGGCATCACCTGGGGCAGTACGCCGAAGAGAATCTCTTCAATTTTGTTGGCGCCCGTAGCGCGGATCCCTTCGACCGGGCCCGGCTCGATAGCTTCCACCGCTTCGGAGAGCAGCTTGGAGAGCACGCCGGTGGTATGAATAAACAGCGCCATCACCCCGGCGAACGGACCCAGGCCGACGGCCACCACGAACAGCATGGCAAAGACCATTTCGTTGATGGCGCGGCAGGCGTCCATCAGGCGACGCATCGGCTGGTAAATCCACCACGGTACGATGTTCTCGGCGCTCATCAGGCCGAACGGAACAGAAAGGATGACGGCCAGAGCGGTGCCCCAGACGGCGATTTGCAGAGTGACCGCCATTTCGCTGAGGTAATCCTGCCACTGGCTGAAATCAGGCGGGAAGAAGTCGGCGGCAAAAGTGGCCATATTGCCGGCATCTTTAAACAGCAGCAGCGGATCCATTTCCGCGCCCTGCCAGGAGATAACGAGCACCGCAAGCAAAATGGCCCAGCTAAAAAGCGAGAACCAGCTGCGTTTCGGCGGTGGGAGGGTGATGGTTTGCATGTGTGCCCCTTTGGTCTGAATGCCCTCTCCCACCGGGAGAGGGCGGTAAGCGTTATTGCACCGCTTTATTCACGCTGCTCATGGCGCCGAGCGCCGCGGTCAGGCGGTCAAGGTCTTCGAGCTGAGCCTGAATCGCGGCCACTTTGCTGCTCTTCTCCTCATTCTTCAGGCCCTTGTTGTCCTTCACGCCCTGCATCTCTTTAAACAGCGCCAGCTGGCGAATCGGGACCAGCTGCAGGTCGCTTGACGGGCGGAAAGGTGCCCAGCCCAGGCGTTCCAGAACCGTTTTTTCTTCCGGCGTTTTGCCGTAATTCATAAAGAAGTCGTACACCTTGTCTTTGGTGGTCTCAGACAGGTTTTTGCGCCAGACAATGGGGTCGCCCGGGATCAGAGGGGATTTCCAGATAACCTTCAGCGCTTTCAGCTTGTCCGGTGCCGAGGTTTTCAGCTTGTCGAGGTTTTCGGTGTTGTTCGTGGCGACATCCACCTGCTTATTGGCCACGGCCAGCGCGTTGGTTTCATGGCTGGCGTTCACGGTGCGCTTAAACTCGCTGGCAGAGGCGTTGTTTTTAGCAAAGACGTAATAGCCCGGCACAAGGAAACCAGAGGTGGAGTTGGGATCGCCGTTACCAAACGTCAGCTCTTTACGTTTGGCGAGCATGTCGTTCAGGTTGTTGATGGGGCTGTCTTTATTGACGATCAGCACGCTCCAGTAACCCGGAGAGCCATCCGCGGCAACGGTCTGGGCAAAGACCTGGCCGTTCGCGCGATCCACCGCTTCCATGGCGGAGAGGTTACCGTACCAGGCGATGTCGACTTTGTTAAAGCGCATCCCCTGGATGATGCCCGCATAGTCCGGGGCGAAGAAGGCGTTCACTTTGATCCCCAGTTTGGTTTCCATATCTTTCAGGAACGGTTCCCACTGAGGTTTCAGGTTCTGCTGTGATTCCGTCGAAATAATGCCAAAGTTCAGCGCTTTTTCCTGCTCCTGGGCGTACGCAGGGCTTAACAGAGTGCTTATGCTGAACATGCTGGTAAACGCCAGCGCGGCAACGGCTTTGTAGCTCATGTACTTTCCTCGGATCGGTTTTAATTAAGCAGCCTGCGCGTTCTCTTCGACGCGGTTAATGCTGCGGTAGAGATGGTCGAAACGGTCGTTATCAAATTGATGGCTTGGGCCATCAAAGAACACATGCCCCTGACGCAACGCGACGATGCGCTCGCAATAGCGCAGGGCGTAATCCACCTGGTGCAGCGTCACCACCACGGTGATGCCGTCGTTGAGGTTGATGTCGCGCAGGGTTTCCATCACGATGCGAGCCGATTCCGGGTCCAGCGAGGCGATGGGTTCATCGGCAAGAATGATTTGCGCTTTTTGCATCAGGGCACGGGCGATAGCCACGCGCTGCTGCTGTCCACCGGAAAGTGTGGAGACGCGCTGGTGGGCGAAATGCGCCATTCCGACGCGGGTCAGCGCCTGCAACGCTTCCTGCTTTTGAGAGGGGGAGAACCAGCGCAGACAGGTACGCCAGAACGGGGTGCTGCCGAGCGCGCCAATCAACACGTTCTCCAGTACCGTCAGGCGATTGACCAGGTTGAACTGCTGGAAGATATAGCCCGTCTGGGCGCGGCTTTTGCGGATATCCCGCGCCAGGCGTCCTGCACGCTGCACGGTGTTGCCCAGCAGCTCGACGTGGCTTTCTGAGGTCTTATCACAGGTGATAAGGCCGCTTAAATGACGCATAAGGGTGGATTTACCAGAGCCGGATGGCCCCAGGAGCGCCACCATTTCGCCCTGCTGGACGGTCAGATCAACGGCATGCAGGGCCTTGTTGTGATGAAAGGTCTTGCTCAGTTTCTCGACGCGGATAACAGTTTGCATATGCTGGGCCTCACGATAAATGTGGCCTCATGCTGGCGCATCAATATGACATTTGGGTTAAGTCTCGGTTGCGGGAGTTTGAAGAGTTAAGGGGAGTTTGATGACAGGCGGGGGCAGACTGCCCACCGCCAGAAGATCACTGCTGTTGCTTAACGACGTTAATCATCCACGGCACGCCGTATTTGTCGGTGACTTTACCGAAACCGTGCGCCCAGAAGGTCTCCTGCCAGGCCATTTCGATATGGCCTTCCGCGGCCAGATTGTCGAACCAGCGTTTGCCTTCCGCCACGTCCTGGGTGTCCAGCACCAGCGTGAACCCGGCATACTGCGCTTTGCTGCCGGGCGGCTGCCCATCACTCATCATGATATCGCTGCCCGCAATGCGAACATTCGAGTGGGCGATCGCCGAATCCGGAAACTGCATGCCAGACGGACAGCCTTCTTCGCTGCTGTCGCCTTTTGGCATTTCACCGAAGGTGATTTTATAGAGGAGCTCTGCGCCGACGGCGTGCTGATAAAAGGCGGAGGCCTCGGCACAGTTACCGGCGAAAGAGATGTAGGGACTTAACGGCATAATCTATACCTCACGTAAGAAGAGCCCGTTAAGTGTAGTTCTCGCCAGCCCGGTAAGCGAAGCGCCACCGGGCGGGTAAATCAGTTCTTTTTCACAAACTCTGATTTCAGTTTCATCGGGCCAAAGCCGTCAATTTTGCAGTCAATATTATGGTCGCCTTCTACCAGACGGATATTCTTCACTTTAGTGCCGATCTTCAGCATGGAAGAGCTGCCTTTAACCTTCAAATCTTTAATCACGGTGACGCTGTCGCCATCAGCCAGCAGATTACCGTTCGCATCTTTTACAACAAGCGTATCAGTATCGTGCGACGGCTCGGCGTCATTCCATTCGTGAGCGCATTCCGGGCAGATGAACATGCCATTATCTTCATAGGTGTATTCAGAATTGCATTTCGGGCAGTGTGGGAGTTGCATAAGGATATCCTCAAAAAGTGCGTAACACGCTGGAAAGTGCCAGCAAAATGACGGCTGGGTGCCGAAAAAGGGGGCAAGTATAACGCAAATCCACACCGTTGTCGGTGATATTCTATTTAAAAAAAAAGCAAAAAGCGTGTCGCCAGTGACATTTCCTGTCAGTCAGTTAAGCGATGCTTACGGCATTAACACGGTGGAAAGAAATGGCAGTAAATATATCGAATATTTTATTGCAGCAAATTGCTACGCACCTCCATTTCGGATAAGGTGAAGCGACACATTGTTATTTATCTCCTGACTTCCCCGTCATCCATATCTTATGGCGGTGACGCATTACCTCTCTTTTTAGGTGGGTAAATAATGATGATATATCCTGAAGTTTCTTAAAAATGGGCCAGGCTTTTATCTTTTGGCTGTCATGCCAGAGGGGAAGCTTTACACGCCATGCAAGGATAGCGATTTATTTCTGATTATCTTCAATCAGTTATATTTCGGTGAACATGTTTTCCACACGTGATCATATAAGCCTGAACAACATAATTAAAACCAGTGGCTTAATAAAAGTAATAAATTTGCGTTAAGGAAAGGCTTTTATCATGCACACACAGACCATTTTTGAATTAAGCCAGGAAGCAGAGCGTTTGTTACAGCTCGCCCTGCAAAATCTTGATACGTTGAAATCAATGCCGACGGCGAAGCTGGAAAGCACCGCCGCAGCCATTACGGGTGAAAAGAACAACGTTTTACCTTTGCATTTTAGTGCGCGGGGTGTCGAAGCCCAGCAGGCTATGCTGAATAATGAATTACGGAAAATAACCCGTCTGGAAATGGTGCTGGCAATTGTGGGCACCATGAAAGCGGGGAAATCGACCACCATTAATGCCATTGTCGGAACCGAAGTGTTGCCGAACCGCAACCGACCGATGACGGCGCTCCCGACATTGATCCGTCATACGCCGGGTCAGAAAGAGCCGGTGCTCCATTTTGCTCACGTCTCTCCTATCGATGAATTAATCCTCCTGTTACAGAAAAAGCTCTGCGATTACGATCGCGGGAATCTGGCGCAGCGTCTGGAAATTGATAAGGACATGATTACGCTGCTGGAAAGAATTGAAAAAGGTGAGGCTTTCGAGAAGCATCACCTCGGTGCGCAGCCGATATTTCATTGTCTGAAAAGCCTTAACGACCTGGTGAGGCTCTCACAGGCGTTGGGCGTCGAGTTTCCGTTCTCTGAATATGCGGCCATCGAACACATTCCGGTGATTGAAGTGGAGTTCGTGCATCTCGCGGGTCTGGATGCCCACCTTGGGCAACTGACGCTGCTTGATACCCCCGGGCCGAATGAGGCCGGGCAACCGCATCTGCAAAAAATGCTGAGCGAGCAGTTATCCCGCGCGTCGGCGGTGCTGGCGGTGATGGATTACACCCAGCTCAAATCGATTTCCGATCACGAGGTCCGGCAGGCTATTTCAGTCGCCGGTAAATCGGTTCCGCTGTATGCGCTGGTCAATAAATTCGATCAGAAAGATCGTAACAGCGACGATGAAGAACAGGTTAAAGCGATGATCTCCGGCACCTTAATGAAAGGGAATATTTCGCCGGGGCAAATTTATCCCGTTTCGTCGATGTGGGCGTATCTGGCGAACCGCGCCCGTTATGAGATGACTACCCACGGTCAGCTACCGGATCACAAGGAGCAGCGCTGGGTTCAGGATTTTGCCGAAGCCGCGTTGGGACGCCGCTGGCGTACGGAGGATTTGGACGACATCGACCATATTCGTCATGCTGCCGATTTGCTGTGGGAAGATTCGTTATTTGAACAGCCGATCCGCAAGCTTATTTATGCTGCCTATGCCAATGCATCGCTCTTCGCTCTGCGTTCGGCGTCGCATAAGCTGCTTAACTACGCCCAAAATGCCCGGGAGTACCTCGACTTCCGCTACCAGGGGCTGACGGTCGCTTTTGAGGCGCTGGAACTGAATATCGCGCGCCTGGAAGAGGACATGGCGCTGCTGCATACGCGTCAGCGCGTGGTGAGCGACGAAGTGAAGCATGAAGTGGAGCAGGCGCTTAACGCCACCGCTGACTTTATGATGTCGCAAAATACTTCCCTCCAGCAGGCAATTAGCCATGTGTTTAGCGCCCGCTCTGTTCTCGACCTGGCTGGCATCGAACCGCGGGATCTTCGCCGTGACGAGCCGCAGGCGCTGAAACAGCTGGTACTGGATGATGAAGGGCAGGCGCAAATTGCGCTGAGTAAAATCCGCTCCTCCTGCGAGCTGATCATGCTGGATGCGCAGACGAAGATCGGCCGGGAGCTGGCGTTACGCTTCGATCAACTGGAGTCGACGCTGGCGCGCTCGCTGAATGAAGCCATGCGGCCAATCGAAACGCGTATTAAAGAACAACTCAGCCATGCGGGTTTTCGCGCGCGGATAAGCTTCCCGGCGTTTCAGGCGCATCAACTTAATTTCAACACCCGGGCGCTGTTTAACGATGCCATTGCGCAGGACCACCGCCCGGCAGGCCAGCCAGCGGGCGCGGCGAGCATGCGTGAAACCGTCTCTCGCTGGCTGAATAACCCGGGCTGGGGCTGGGAAGATTATGTTGTCGCACGCACACGCTATGTCATTGATATTGAACAGCTGCATGAAAAATTCAAGCAGCATATCGATCAGTTCTGTGAACAAATCCGTAAAGCTTTGACCGCCCAGGTCGATGTCTCTGTTACGGCGGGGATGGCAACGTTCTTTGCGGAATTTTCGTTATGCCTGACCGGGTTACAGGAAAGTTTGCGTGATAGCCTCGCAGTACGTCAGCAAAATGAGCATTCGACCCGAGCGCTCAGCCAGCTGTTAAAGCAAAGTATCACGACTGCGACGTGGATACAGGAAGATACCCGACTGTTACGCGATGATATTCAAACCCTATTCGCGGCAGAACAACCATGACAACACAACTACTGGACGGCCCCGGGCGAACGCTGGAGTGTATTCATCCAAAATTTATGGTCGATCTGGTTCAGGGGGTAGACGCGGCGCGTCATCCCCACCCGGGACCACAACAGCTGCAGTTTCGTGAGCGTTTGACCCAGGAGATCATGACGCATACCCGGCTACGGCCCTGGGCGATGGCGGGTATGCTTAATGAAAATGCGGCGCTGCGCCTGGGGCTGGCGGAAAAGCTGGCCGGTATGCTTGACCCCGGGCACCTTGCGCTGACGCTGATGGCAGACAAATTGATTGCGCTGCGTCAGCAGACTAACCCGCGGGCCCAGCAATCGCCCGGCCTGATTCAGCAGTACGCTGAGCTTTCCGCTCATTTTACGCAACGAGCCGCCTATAAAGAGAAGGCGCTCTCCCAGCGAGGGCTGACGGTGCAGGCGGGTGAGCACAGCGAACAAATTTTTACCCGCTGGCGAGCCGGTCACTACGATGGCTGGTCGCTGGCCGGGCGTTGCTATGTCGTCCTGGAAGAGCTGCGCTGGGGCGCATTTGGTGATGCCTGTCGCCTGGCGAATGAAGATGTGGCGGCGATGCTCAAGGATAACTTACGCAGTATGGCGGCAAACTATCTTGCGCAGGGCATCAACGCTTCTCCTTCCACCCGCCATTTCTACCATCAGTGGCTGACAACGCCCGCGTCGCCGGGACTGATAGATCATAAAGACATGCTCGGCTGGCTGGGCGACTGGTGTCAGGCGGATAACCATCCGGTGAGCTGGTCGGTGACGCAAAGCTGGCACACTGTCGCGCTGGGTATGCCGAGGCTGTGCTCGGCAAAACGGCTTGTGGATGGGATGGTGGAAGAGATTTTTGGTGGCTGAAATCCCCCTCTCACCGGGAGGGGGAGCATCGGTTAGTGGTGTGTTTCAACAGGCTTAGGCTCTGTCTGAACCTCAGCAACATACCCGACACGTTTTGCATACAGTGCGGTGATGATGGGAACCAGAATCGCGGTCACAATCACGCTGGCTGCAACCAGTGCCGTCGCGGACGCGGCCACCGGTTCAAAAGCCGGGTTAATCTGCGCAATGATCACCGGGTTGGCCACGGCTGCACCTGCGGCAGAAGAGGCGGCGATCCCCGCCGTTCCGTTTCCTCCCCCAATGACCCGGTCGGCAATAATCAGCGGAATACCGGTGATGATGATCACCGCCACGCCCAGCACGATACCCAGCAGACCCGTATCGAGGATGACATTCAGGTTGATGGTGTTACCCAGCGCAAAACCGAAGAACGGGATCAGCACCGGCGTGGCTTTGCTGAAGAAATCACGCAGATCGTTATCCAGGTTACCCAGAGCAAAACCGATCAGGAAGGGCAGGATCGCGCCGATAAAGTGGTGGGGTTCAAAGGACGCCAGGCCAGCAGAGCCCAGAATCAGCATGGTCATCAGCGGACCGGACTCCAGAGACATCAGGACAAATGCACCTGACTCTTCTTTGGTGCCGTACTGGTTCATCAGGCTGGCATACAAACCGCCGTTGGTCATATCCATCGCAGAGACAATTGCCAGAACCGATAATCCGGCGAAGAATCCGGTCTGAATTCCATTCTCCGGAATGAACATCGCACAGATCATTGCCACTACCCAGGCCACGGCAATTTTCGTAATCACCAGCGTGCCGGATTTCCGTAATACGGTGCCTGTTGCCCGTAAATTAATTGAAGCGCCGATACAAAAGAACCAGACGGCCAGAATGGGAACGGTGCCCGTAATCATCCCTTTTGTGAACCCGCCAAAATAAGCGCCGGTTTCAGGAGCCAGGGTATTCAGGATAGCGCCCAGTACAAGCGGAACCAGCATCATACCGCCCGGTATGCGTTCAATCGTGGCTTTAATCTTCATAGATAACCCTCAAATCGTATCCCGCATGGCGGGTGGCAAATGCTAAAAAATAAATCAATAAATTCAATGAATTGAATGTCTCTGGGTTCGATGGCGTCATTACCCATGCAATAAAACTAAAAAAGCGATCCTGGTAAACGCGGTGCCACAGCACCGGGAACGTGGTATTCGGAATTATCATGCGATCATTGGAATGATGATTCAATGAAAATAAAATAGTGTTTTAGTTATCTGCATCACATATTGACGTAAACGTTTTAAACGCGCGTTGGAGGGTTAGAATTTATGTAAATCTGATGTGAAGTAATGGGGTTTCATTTTCCGTTGCCCGGGAAATAATGACGTGTGTGAGGATGTGTTTTTATGGCGATTGAGAACGTGCAGATTTGCGCTAATTGACAAAAACTGCAGCCAGCTGACGTAACATAAATATATGTGTGAAGTTGATCACAAATATAAACGCTGGTAGGGTAAAAAGGTCATTAACTGCCCAGGCAGGCGTCAACAGGTTCGGTTGTATCGACGTAAAACGTCAATGTAAGTAAACCTGCTACGCTTGAATAAGGCGATTCGCATGGAGCGGATCCCATGGTTCACAGATCGCATACGGGACTGTGAAACGGACAGGGCCGAGTCTACGAGGATAGCTATGCTCAGAAGGAAAAAAATCAAACCCATCACGCTTCGCGACGTCACCATTATTGATGACGCCAAACTGCGCAAAGCGATCACCGCCGCCTCGCTGGGTAATGCGATGGAATGGTTCGATTTTGGTGTTTACGGCTTTGTGGCCTATGCGTTAGGTAAAGTGTTCTTCCCCGGCGCCGACCCCAGTCTGCAGATGATTGCCGCGCTGGGTACGTTCTCCGTCCCCTTCCTGATTCGCCCGCTGGGTGGTCTGTTCTTCGGTATGCTTGGCGATAAATATGGTCGCCAGAAGATCCTTGCTATCACCATTGTCATTATGTCGATCAGTACGTTCTGTATCGGCCTGATACCGTCCTATGCCAGCATCGGCATCTGGGCTCCGATTCTGCTGCTGCTTTGTAAGATGGCCCAGGGCTTCTCCGTAGGCGGTGAGTATACGGGTGCCTCTATCTTTGTCGCAGAGTATTCCCCGGACCGTAAGCGCGGCTTTATGGGAAGCTGGCTGGACTTCGGCTCGATTGCCGGGTTTGTCCTGGGTGCGGGCGTGGTGGTGCTGATTTCTACCGTCGTCGGTGAAGAGAACTTCCTCTCCTGGGGCTGGCGTATTCCGTTCTTCCTGGCGCTGCCGTTAGGGATTATCGGTCTTTACCTGCGTCATGCTCTTGAAGAAACGCCGGCGTTCCAGCAGCACGTTGAGAAGCTGGAGCAGGGCGACCGCGAAGGGCTGCAGGATGGCCCGAAAGTCTCCTTTAAAGAGATTGCGACAAAGCACTGGCGCAGCCTGCTGACCTGTATTGGTCTGGTCATCTCCACGAACGTGACCTACTACATGTTGTTGACCTACATGCCGAGCTATCTGTCGCATAACCTGCACTATTCAGAAGACCACGGTGTGCTGATTATTATCGCCATCATGGTGGGTATGCTGTTTGTGCAGCCGATTATGGGGCTGTTGAGTGACCGCTTTGGCCGTCGACCGTTCATTATTCTGGGGAGTGTCGCGCTGTTTGCCCTGGCAATCCCGGCCTTTATTCTGATTAACAGTAATGTGCTGGGTCTGATTTTTGCCGGTCTGCTGATGCTGGCGGTGATCCTTAACTGCTTTATCGGGGTGATGGCCTCGACGCTGCCTGCGATGTTCCCGACACACATTCGGTACAGTGCGCTGGCGGCTGCCTTTAACATCTCGGTGCTGATTGCCGGTCTGACCCCGACGCTTGCCGCCTCGCTGGTGGAAAGTACGCAGAACCTGATGATGCCGGCTTATTACCTGATGGTTATCGCGGTGATTGGTTTGATTACCGGTATTACCATGAAGGAGACGGCGAATCGTCCTCTTAAAGGGGCCACGCCTGCGGCGTCTGATATCCAGGAAGCGAAAGAGATCCTGCGCGAACACTACGATAATGTAGAGCAGAAGATTGAAGACATTGATGCAGAGATTGAAGAGCTGCAGCAAAAACGCTCCCGCCTGGTGGACCAGCATCCACGAATCAACGAGTAATAAAAGAAAACCCGCCGCTGGCGGGTTTTCTTTTATTAGCAGCCTGCGGCGATGTAATCGCCATTGGCGCTGATGGGGAGTACCGTCAGGAACAGCACGGTCGCGAACAGGATCAGGACTATCCCTCCGGCTATTTTAAAGACCGGAACCAGCCAGCTGAGTGAAGCCCCGCCGCCAAACCAGGCCACCGTCCGCTCTCGGGCATAACGTACCGCCAGTGACAGGCCCATAATCGACAACGCCGTTCCCAGCGACATGGTCATGACCGCGGCCATCCCCCAGGTAACAATACCCAGCGCATTTGAAAACATCAGGATCATGATCGCCCCGCTGCACGGGCGCGCACCAATCGCCAGTATGACGCCCAACCGGGTTTTCCAGTCGCCTTGCGCCAGATCTGCACCTACACCGTGATGACCACAACCACAGTGTTCATTATGTTGATGAAGGGGCGTGATAGCTGAGATAGCCATCCGGCGAGGTCGCAGGCTTTTCAGCGCCTGGTAAATGACAAATACACCAAATGCACCGATGAGCACCGCGCTGATCTTCTCGACGTACCAGCGGCTGGTACTGATATCCCCCGATGCGAGGTTAAACCCTACCGCCAGAATAAAGACAAAGAGAATGGCGCTGACGCCCTGCATCAGGCTGCCAAGAAAAGGAACGACCCGGGCGGCCCGTTCGCTTTCTTTATTTGTCGTGAGGTAGGTCGTCACAATGAATTTCCCATGCCCCGGCCCGATGGCGTGCAATACGCCATAGAAGAAGGCGCCGGTTAATAGCCATAACCCGCCGCTGTACTGGTGGTTGTTAAGCTGGAGCAGGTACATCACCAGATAACGGTGCAGGGTAATTTGCGTGGCAAGGCACCACTGAAGAAAGGTGTTCCAGTGCGTATGCAGGGCAAACCCGGCTACGAGGATCGCCAGCAACATGATGCCTGCTGTAGGAAGGCGCCAGTCACGCGTCAGTTGTTGTGTGGTCATGGGGTGGCCTGCTGGGGGAATATTTGTCGCTAGTATAGTTGATCTTGCCTGTTAATCCGTAGGATCGCACAGAGATCCCGCCTCAATTGTGGATAAGTCTGTGCGTAAAAGGGTATAAAGCGGGGTTTTGCTGGGGAATACAGCAGTCAGTCATCTTTTTGCAACTTTTAGGTTGCGGCCTGCTGAGAACTCCCTATAATGCGCCTCCATCGACACGGCGGATGTGAATCACTTCACAGTTAACCCGGTCGGTTGAAGAGAAAAAATCCTGAACATCAGGGTTGACTCTGAAAGAGGAAAGCGTAATATACGCCACCTCGCGACGGTGAGCTGTAAGCCGCGTCGCAACTGCTCTTTAACAATTTATCAGACAATCTGTGTGGGCACTCAAAGTGACATGGATTCTTAATGTCTTCGGACAAAAAATGAATACCAAGTCTCTGAGTGAACATACGTAATTCATTACGAAGTTTAATTCACGAGCATCAAACTTAAATTGAAGAGTTTGATCATGGCTCAGATTGAACGCTGGCGGCAGGCCTAACACATGCAAGTCGAACGGTAGCACAGAGAGCTTGCTCTCGGGTGACGAGTGGCGGACGGGTGAGTAATGTCTGGGAAACTGCCTGATGGAGGGGGATAACTACTGGAAACGGTAGCTAATACCGCATAACGTCGCAAGACCAAAGAGGGGGACCTTCGGGCCTCTTGCCATCAGATGTGCCCAGATGGGATTAGCTAGTAGGTGGGGTAATGGCTCACCTAGGCGACGATCCCTAGCTGGTCTGAGAGGATGACCAGCCACACTGGAACTGAGACACGGTCCAGACTCCTACGGGAGGCAGCAGTGGGGAATATTGCACAATGGGCGCAAGCCTGATGCAGCCATGCCGCGTGTATGAAGAAGGCCTTCGGGTTGTAAAGTACTTTCAGCGGGGAGGAAGGTGTTGTGGTTAATAACCACAGCAATTGACGTTACCCGCAGAAGAAGCACCGGCTAACTCCGTGCCAGCAGCCGCGGTAATACGGAGGGTGCAAGCGTTAATCGGAATTACTGGGCGTAAAGCGCACGCAGGCGGTCTGTCAAGTCGGATGTGAAATCCCCGGGCTCAACCTGGGAACTGCATTCGAAACTGGCAGGCTAGAGTCTTGTAGAGGGGGGTAGAATTCCAGGTGTAGCGGTGAAATGCGTAGAGATCTGGAGGAATACCGGTGGCGAAGGCGGCCCCCTGGACAAAGACTGACGCTCAGGTGCGAAAGCGTGGGGAGCAAACAGGATTAGATACCCTGGTAGTCCACGCCGTAAACGATGTCGACTTGGAGGTTGTGCCCTTGAGGCGTGGCTTCCGGAGCTAACGCGTTAAGTCGACCGCCTGGGGAGTACGGCCGCAAGGTTAAAACTCAAATGAATTGACGGGGGCCCGCACAAGCGGTGGAGCATGTGGTTTAATTCGATGCAACGCGAAGAACCTTACCTACTCTTGACATCCAGAGAACTTAGCAGAGATGCTTTGGTGCCTTCGGGAACTCTGAGACAGGTGCTGCATGGCTGTCGTCAGCTCGTGTTGTGAAATGTTGGGTTAAGTCCCGCAACGAGCGCAACCCTTATCCTTTGTTGCCAGCGGTCCGGCCGGGAACTCAAAGGAGACTGCCAGTGATAAACTGGAGGAAGGTGGGGATGACGTCAAGTCATCATGGCCCTTACGAGTAGGGCTACACACGTGCTACAATGGCGCATACAAAGAGAAGCGAACTCGCGAGAGCAAGCGGACCTCATAAAGTGCGTCGTAGTCCGGATTGGAGTCTGCAACTCGACTCCATGAAGTCGGAATCGCTAGTAATCGTAGATCAGAATGCTACGGTGAATACGTTCCCGGGCCTTGTACACACCGCCCGTCACACCATGGGAGTGGGTTGCAAAAGAAGTAGGTAGCTTAACCTTCGGGAGGGCGCTTACCACTTTGTGATTCATGACTGGGGTGAAGTCGTAACAAGGTAACCGTAGGGGAACCTGCGGTTGGATCACCTCCTTACCTTAAAGAACCTGCCTTTGTAGTGCTCACACAGATTGTCTGATGAATGATAAATTTCAAAATGTACTGCGAAGTGCATTGTGAAATTTTGCTCTTTAAAAATCTGGATCAAGCTGAAAATTGAAACGACACACAGTTAATGTGTGTTCGAGTCTCTCAAATTTTCGCAAACCGGTGATGAATCGAAAGAAACATCTTCGGGTTGTGAGGTTAAGCGACTAAGCGTACACGGTGGATGCCCTGGCAGTCAGAGGCGATGAAGGACGTGCTAATCTGCGAAAAGCGCCGGCGAGGTGATATGAACCTTTGACCCGGCGATGTCCGAATGGGGAAACCCAGTGTGTTCCGACACACTATCGTTAACTGAATACATAGGTTAACGAGGCGAACCGGGGGAACTGAAACATCTAAGTACCCCGAGGAAAAGAAATCAACCGAGATTCCCCCAGTAGCGGCGAGCGAACGGGGAGCAGCCCAGAGTCTGAATCAGCTTGTGTGTTAGTGGAAGCGTCTGGAAAGTCGCACGGTACAGGGTGAAAGTCCCGTACACGAAAGCACACAGGCTGTGAACTCGAAGAGTAGGGCGGGACACGTGGTATCCTGTCTGAATATGGGGGGACCATCCTCCAAGGCTAAATACTCCTGACTGACCGATAGTGAACCAGTACCGTGAGGGAAAGGCGAAAAGAACCCCGGCGAGGGGAGTGAAAAAGAACCTGAAACC
Organism: Enterobacter cloacae complex sp. FDA-CDC-AR_0132; assembly: GCF_003010695.1. NCBI lineage: Bacteria > Pseudomonadati > Pseudomonadota > Gammaproteobacteria > Enterobacterales > Enterobacteriaceae > Enterobacter > Enterobacter cloacae complex sp. FDA-CDC-AR_0132. Next base: position 2,020,937 of record NZ_CP027618.1, read on the forward strand.
GTGTACGTACAAGCAGTGGGAGCCTCTTTTATGGGGTGACTGCGTACCTTTTGTATAATGGGTCAGCGACTTATATTCTGTAGCAAGGTTAACCGTATAGGGGAGCCGAAGGGAAACCGAGTCTTAACTGGGCGTTAAGTTGCAGGGTATAGACCCGAAACCCGGTGATCTAGCCATGGGCAGGTTGAAGGTTGGGTAACACTAACTGGAGGACCGAACCGACTAATGTTGAAAAATTAGCGGATGACTTGTGGCTGGGGGTGAAAGGCCAATCAAACCGGGAGATAGCTGGTTCTCCCCGAAAGCTATTTAGGTAGCGCCTCGTGAATTCATCTTCGGGGGTAGAGCACTGTTTCGGCTAGGGGGCCATCCCGGCTTACCAACCCGATGCAAACTACGAATACCGAAGAATGTTATCACGGGAGACACACGGCGGGTGCTAACGTCCGTCGTGAAGAGGGAAACAACCCAGACCGCCAGCTAAGGTCCCAAAGTCATGGTTAAGTGGGAAACGATGTGGGAAGGCACAGACAGCCAGGATGTTGGCTTAGAAGCAGCCATCATTTAAAGAAAGCGTAATAGCTCACTGGTCGAGTCGGCCTGCGCGGAAGATGTAACGGGGCTAAACCATGCACCGAAGCTGCGGCAGCGACGCTTATGCGTTGTTGGGTAGGGGAGCGTTCTGTAAGCCGTTGAAGGTGTCCTGTGAGGGGTGCTGGAGGTATCAGAAGTGCGAATGCTGACATAAGTAACGATAAAGCGGGTGAAAAGCCCGCTCGCCGGAAGACCAAGGGTTCCTGTCCAACGTTAATCGGGGCAGGGTGAGTCGACCCCTAAGGCGAGGCCGAAAGGCGTAGTCGATGGGAAACAGGTTAATATTCCTGTACTTGGTGTTACTGCGAAGGGGGGACGGAGAAGGCTATGTTAGCCGGGCGACGGTTGTCCCGGTTTAAGCATGTAGGCGGAGGTTCCAGGTAAATCCGGTTCCTTGTTAACGCTGAGGTGTGATGACGAGGCACTACGGTGCTGAAGTAACAAATGCCCTGCTTCCAGGAAAAGCCTCTAAGCATCAGGTAACATCAAATCGTACCCCAAACCGACACAGGTGGTCAGGTAGAGAATACCAAGGCGCTTGAGAGAACTCGGGTGAAGGAACTAGGCAAAATGGTGCCGTAACTTCGGGAGAAGGCACGCTGATATGTAGGTGAAGTCCCTGCGGATGGAGCTGAAATCAGTCGAAGATACCAGCTGGCTGCAACTGTTTATTAAAAACACAGCACTGTGCAAACACGAAAGTGGACGTATACGGTGTGACGCCTGCCCGGTGCCGGAAGGTTAATTGATGGGGTTAGCGGTAACGCGAAGCTCTTGATCGAAGCCCCGGTAAACGGCGGCCGTAACTATAACGGTCCTAAGGTAGCGAAATTCCTTGTCGGGTAAGTTCCGACCTGCACGAATGGCGTAATGATGGCCAGGCTGTCTCCACCCGAGACTCAGTGAAATTGAACTCGCTGTGAAGATGCAGTGTACCCGCGGCAAGACGGAAAGACCCCGTGAACCTTTACTATAGCTTGACACTGAACACTGGTCCTTGATGTGTAGGATAGGTGGGAGGCTTTGAAGCGTGGACGCCAGTCTGCGTGGAGCCAACCTTGAAATACCACCCTTTAATGGCTGGTGTTCTAACGTAGACCCGTGATCCGGGTTGCGGACAGTGTCTGGTGGGTAGTTTGACTGGGGCGGTCTCCTCCCAAAGAGTAACGGAGGAGCACGAAGGTTAGCTAATCCTGGTCGGACATCAGGAGGTTAGTGCAATGGCATAAGCTAGCTTGACTGCGAGAGTGACGGCTCGAGCAGGTGCGAAAGCAGGTCATAGTGATCCGGTGGTTCTGAATGGAAGGGCCATCGCTCAACGGATAAAAGGTACTCCGGGGATAACAGGCTGATACCGCCCAAGAGTTCATATCGACGGCGGTGTTTGGCACCTCGATGTCGGCTCATCACATCCTGGGGCTGAAGTAGGTCCCAAGGGTATGGCTGTTCGCCATTTAAAGTGGTACGCGAGCTGGGTTTAGAACGTCGTGAGACAGTTCGGTCCCTATCTGCCGTGGGCGCTGGAGAATTGAGGGGGGCTGCTCCTAGTACGAGAGGACCGGAGTGGACGCATCACTGGTGTTCGGGTTGTCATGCCAATGGCACTGCCCGGTAGCTAAATGCGGAAGAGATAAGTGCTGAAAGCATCTAAGCACGAAACTTGCCCCGAGATGAGTTCTCCCTGAGACTTTAAGTCTCCTGAAGGAACGTTGAAGACTACGACGTTGATAGGTCGGGTGTGTAAGCGCAGCGATGCGTTGAGCTAACCGATACTAATGAACCGTGAGGCTTAACCTTACAACGCCGAAGGTGTTTTGGCGATGAGAGACGATTTTCAGCTGATACAGATTACAGAATTTGCCTGGCGGCTTTAGCGCGGTGGTCCCACCTGACCCCATGCCGAACTCAGAAGTGAAACGCCGTAGCGCCGATGGTAGTGTGGGGTCTCCCCATGCGAGAGTAGGGAACTGCCAGGCATCAATTAAAAGAACCCCGTACCGTATGGTGCGGGGTTTTTTGCTTTGGGGCGCGAAATACACATCTGAATTCCCCAAAGAGTGCCGCCAGACAAGGCGAAGCCACGATACGGTAACCCCAAACCCCATCATCTCTCTTCAGGATTCCCCAAACACTTCAGATCAGTACGGAATTTAGCGTGCACAGGACCACTTTAAGCACCGTGAAATACTGCAGGAACAGGTTTACGAGGATGTGACCAGAGAGTGGTTACAGGAGAGTTTATCAGACGCAGAAAAGCAAAAACCCAGCCATAGGCTGGGTTCTTTAAATAGTGGTGCCCGGACTCGGAATCGAACCAAGGACACGGGGATTTTCAATCCCCTGCTCTACCGACTGAGCTATCCGGGCAACGGAGCGCATTAAACCGCAATCGCGCCTGATCGTCAACACTATTTCGGGAAAAGCCGTTCAACTGCTTAACTTTGCGGCAATCTGACGGTTTACGCGCCGAACAGGTCAAATTCTTCAGACAGATTACGTCAGCGCACCACCCATACGACACTGCGCAAAACGCAGGATATCTTCGGCCAGACGGTGTGCTGTATCCACATCGGCCTGGCTACGGTTTACCAGCATGCGGCTCAGGCAACCTTCCAGTACCAGCTCCATCTGCTTAGCGACCATCGCCGGGTCATCCACTTCGAGCGTGGTCAGCAGTTCGTGCGTGAAATCATGCGCCGCCCGCTTTTGCTGATCCGCCAGTTGATGGATAGGATGGCCGGGGTCAGGGTAGAAGGTGCAGGCGGCAATAAACAGGCAACCCGGATAACGGTTGTTGCTTACGCATTCGCTCAGGGCGGTATAACGCGCCAGCAGCTTTTGCTCCGCAGTCAGTTCTTCATTTAACATCAGCTGTCTGCGCCAGACATCAACCTGCTGGCTGAGATAACGCAGGGCATCGTAAAGCAGCGCCTCTTTATCCGGCCAGAAGCGCATGAGTTCATCCAGAGGATAATCAATACGGTCGGCTACCATCTCAAGCGTGGTGCTGGCGATCCCTTGAATCTCAAGTAATTGCAGGGCTTGTCCCAGTACGTCTTCGCGTTGCACGGTTATCTCCTCCGTTATTCCCAACGGTTTGTCCCGTTTCAAGTGTTGTTTACGGTTGGCGATTGCGCAAATGCGCGCTGAATGCCGTCGCGTCCATAAACCCGGTTACACGCTGTGCGGGCTGCTCCTGGCCCTGTTCATTGAAGAACAGAATGGTTGGCAGACCCAGCACGTTAAGTTGCTTCAGCAGTGCCTTATCCGCTGTACTGTTGGCGGTGACGTTCGCCTGGAGCAGAACCGTCTCTTTCAGTGCACTTTGCACCTGCGGATCGCTAAACGTGTACTTTTCGAATTCTTTACAGGCGACACACCAGTCCGCATACAGATCCAGCATGACCGGTTTGCCTTTCGCCTGCGCCAGCGCGCTGTTGAGTTCATCCACGTTCTTTATCTGGATGAAGTTCAAATGCGCCTGTGTTTGTCCCGCAGGTGTGCCAAATGCCCAGTCCTGCAGTGGCCGTACGCTCACCAGCGCGGCGGCGAGCAGGAGGATTTGCACAAGACGCATCCACGGCTTTTTCGCTGCCAGGCTTGTGATAAACGCCCAACAGAAGAAAGCAACACCGAGCATTGCCCACAGGCGCATCCCCCAGACGTCGCCGATAATACGCTCGAGCAAGAACACCGGCAGCGCCAGAATGACAAAACCAAACGCGGTTTTCACCGTCTCCATCCACGGGCCGCTCTTGGGCAGCAGACGGTTGCCAAATACCGTTACCAGAATCAATGGCAGACCCATTCCCAGCGCGTAGAGATACAACGTACCACCGCCGAGCCACATGTTACCGCTCTGGGCAATATACAGCAGGATCGCGCTCAGTGGCGCGGTAGTGCACGGTGAGCAAATCAACCCGGCGATGGCACCCATCACGAACACGCCGCCCGGGGAGCCACCCTGCTGACGGTTACTCATCAGCGTTAAGCGAGTCTGCAACGCGGACGGCAGCTGTAGGGTGAACAAACCAAACATCGACAGCGCCAGCAGAATAAATACGATCGACAGGCCAGCCAGCACATAAGGGTGCTGAAGTGCAGCCTGGAACTGCAGTCCGGCAGCAGCAACCACGAGGCCAAGTGCGGTGTAGGTTAACGCCATACCCTGCACGTAGATAAAGGCCAGCAGCAGGGCGCGTGCGGTTGAAAGGCGTTGCTTACCGCCAAGGACAATCCCGGAGATAAGCGGATACATGGGCAGCACGCACGGCGTGAAGGCGATGCCGATACCAATCAGTAAAGCCCACAAGGCGGAGAAGGGCAGCGCTGTGTGACCGTCGTCCTTCATTCCGGCGCTCTCATCTGCGGGAGGCGCAGGCATACTGCCGGCCGCTTTAACTTCGCTCAGCGGAATGACTTTGGTTTCCGGCGGATAGCAGAAGCCCGCGTCGGCACAGCCCTGATACGTGACGGTCACGGTGGCGCCTTTATCGGCCTGATTGACCGCCACGGGCACGCTTAACCGCTGGCGATAGATTTCACTTTTGCCGAAAAACTCGTCTTCATGCCACTCGCCCGCAGGCATCTGAAGTGGGCCTACCTTTGCCTGAGCAGGCGTGATGCTGACCTGCTTGCGATAGAGGTAATACCCCTCTTTTATCTGCCAGGTAAGATTCAGGTCATGCTGGTCTTGTTGAAAATCGAAAACAAATGCCTGGTCGGCAGAAATAACGTTCGAACGGCCGGGAGCGTCAAATAACCCGGCAAAAACTGATGTGCTGCACAGCAGCAGGATCAGCGTAAGGAAGCGTTGAGCCATGAGAGATAATCGTTGTCGCCGTGGACCACTGGCAATACCAGCAGTTCGGGGGTTTGATAAGGATGATGAGATTTGAGGCAGTCCAGGAGTGCCTGCTGGTTCGCCAGATTGGTTTTGAGCAACATCTGGACTTCGTACTCCTGCTCCAGTTTACCTTCCCAGTAGTAAAGGGAGGTGGCGCCAGGAAGGAGCGTCACGCAGGCTGCCAGTTTTTCGGCCAGCACTTTGGCGGCGAGATCCTGGGCAGAGGCTTCATCAGGGGCGGTACAAAGGACAACAACAGCATCAGGCGTGTTCACAAGTCGACCTCCTCATCACGAAAGTCTTCACTATATCACGCAAGGCTATTGGTCATTAATGAAACGGGCCGCAGAGCGGCCCGTTTTTAACTATTTTTACAACCCATCTTTGTTTACAGCACGATGCCGCCAATGATAAAGCCGAGGATCACGCACAGCGAGATAGCCACCACGCCCGGGATCAGGAACGCATGGTTAAACACGTACTTACCGATGCGAGTCGAGCCAGTGTCATCCATCTCAACCGCCGCCAGCAGGGTTGGGTAGGTGGGTAAAACGAACAGTGCAGAAACGGCAGCAAACGAGGCAATAGCCGTCAGCGGGGTAACACCCAGCATCAGTGCCGCAGGCATCAGGGCTTTGGTGGTGGCCGCCTGAGAGTAAAGCAGGGTTGCGGCAAAGAACAACACCACAGCCAGGAGCCACGGATAGTTGTGCAGTAGGTCGCCCGCAACGGTCTGGATATCGCTGATGTGAGCTTTCACGAAGGTATCACCAAGCCAGGCCACACCCAGTACACACACGCAGGCGCTCATACCGGATTTAAAGGTGCTGGCGTTGAGCACTTCGCTGGTGTCGATTTTACAGGTGATGCTGATCAGCGTAGCGATAGTCAGCATGAATACCACAATCGCTTCGTTACGCGGCAGGACCGGGTTCTGGATCAGACCCACGGTGTCACTGATGGCGGTTGCGTAGAACATGACCGCAACGATACCGATCAGGAACAGCAAGACGGAGCGTTTTGCATGCGGCTTCAGTTCGAAGACCTGGCTACCACGCAGTTTCACTTCACCTTTTGCCAGACGCTCCTGATAAACCGGATCGTCTTTCAGTTCGGCGCCGAGGAAGTTACACAGCACGGCGGTGATCATCACTGCAATCAGCGTCACCGGAATACAGATGGCCAGCAGCGTCAGGTAACTCACGCCCATAGGCTCAAGGATACCGGCGAAGAAGACCACCGCAGCGGAGATAGGTGATGCGGTAATCGCAATCTGGGACGCGACCACGGCAATCGAGAGTGGACGAGACGGACGGATGCCCTGCTCTTTCGCCACTTCGGTAATGACCGGCAGCGTGGAGAAGGCGGTGTGGCCAGTACCGGCGAGAATGGTCATAAACCACGTCACCAGCGGGGCAAGGAAGGTAATGTATTTTGGATGGCGGCGTAACATACGCTCCGCCAGGCTCACCAGGTAGTCCATACCGCCTGCCACCTGCATGGCTGCGATAGCGGCAATAACCGCCATGATGATTTCGATAACGTCAAAAGGGATTGCGCCGGGTTTAATCTGAAAGATAAGGGTAAGTACGAGCACCCCGAGACCGCCGGCAAAACCAATGCCGATACCCCCGAGTCTTGCTCCCAAATAAATCGCCAACAGGACGATGACGAGTTCTGCTCCAAACATAAGGACCTGCCTTGCTTATTAACAAGTTGATATTGAATTGTTGTATTTTGGTAACGCCTATAAAGAAAAAAGGCACGTCACAAGTGACGTGCCTTAAGGAAGCCTAGCCTGAACTGCTACTGTTCGCTTTCATCGGTATATCGTTTCGCTTTGTATGCCGGGTGCATCAGGTTCTGGGCCGAGAAGATATCGTCCAGCTCGGCTTCGGTCAACAGTCCACGCTCCAGAACGACTTCACGCACGCTCTTACCTGTTTCGGCGCAAATCTTACCGACGATGTCGCCGTTATGGTGGCCGATGAACGGGTTGAGGTAGGTGACGATGCCGATAGAGTTGTAGACATACCCTTCACAAACTTCTTTGTTCGCGGTGATGCCGTTAACGCATTTCTCCAGCAGGTTGTAGCAGGCGTTGGTCAGAATGTGGATGGATTCAAACATTGCCTGGCCGATGACCGGCTCCATGACGTTCAGCTGCAGCTGGCCGGCTTCAGAGGCCATGGTCACGGTTGTATCGTTACCGATGACTTTAAAGCAGACCTGGTTCACCACTTCTGGCACTACCGGGTTCACTTTCGCCGGCATGATGGACGAACCGGCCTGCAGCTCTGGCAGGTTGATTTCATTCAGGCCAGCGCGTGGGCCGGAAGAGAGCAGGCGCAGGTCATTACAGATTTTGGAGAGTTTCACCGCCAGACGTTTCAGGGCGCTGTGAACCATAACGTACGCGCCGCAGTCGGAGGTGGCTTCAATCAGATCTTCTGCAGGCACAACCGGCAGGTTAGAGACTTCAGCCAGCTTCTGTACCGCCAGCTGCTGGTAACCGTCCGGCGTATTCAGACGCGTGCCGATGGCGGTTGCGCCCAGGTTCACTTCCAGCAGCAGCTCGGAGGTGCGCAGCAGGTTTTTAGTTTCTTCGTTAAGCAGCACGTTAAACGCGTGGAATTCCTGACCGAGGGTCATCGGAACCGCGTCCTGCAGCTGGGTACGACCCATTTTCAGGATGTCCTGGAACTCAACGGCTTTGCGCTGGAAGCCATCACCCAGCTGATTAATGGCGTCCACCAGTTTCACCACGGAGGCATACACCGCGATACGGAAGCCGGTTGGGTAGGCGTCGTTAGTGGACTGACATTTATTAACGTGGTCGTTCGGATTCAGATACTGGTATTCACCTTTCTGATGACCCATCAGCTCCAGGCCGATGTTTGCCAGTACTTCGTTGGTATTCATGTTGACGGAGGTGCCCGCGCCGCCCTGATAGACATCGACCGGGAACTGATCCATGCATTTGCCGTTGTTCAGCACTTCATCGCAGGCAGCGATAATCGCATTTGCCGCGCTTTTTGGAATGGTTTGCAGCTCTTTATTGGCCAGTGCTGCGGCTTTTTTCACCATCACCATGCCACGTACAAATTCAGGGATGTCGCTGATTTTGTTGTTGCTGATGTAGAAGTTTTCAATCGCTCTCAGAGTGTGAACACCATAGTAGGCATCCGCTGGAACTTCCCTGGTACCCAACAAGTCTTCTTCGATACGAATGTTGTTTAACATGTGAACCTTCTTTTCAAGCTGCCGATGGATTGTACTAAACACACAGTATTTATGTGGTTTTGAATATTTTCTGACCGACGATTATTCCCTCAATCAGCCAGATGTTCGAGATCATATGCTGATGATAGCGAATTGCCGTAATCTGGATCACTTATTATCGACCCGATTCCATGATAATTATTAATCTGTGAAATGAGTCACCGCTTTAAAATTTCCAGAAAAAATATCCGTGCAAACCGATTGAATTTTGGCTAACCGTCACCATTTCTTACAGACGCGTTTCGCGAACACATTCAGACAGGGGCCTGAGGGCACCTGCCACACAGGAGATGCCAGTGCGCTGGGTACCATTTATTGCTTTCTTTCTCTATGTTTACATCGAGATTTCAATTTTTATCCAGGTCGCCCATGTACTGGGTGTCCTGTTAACGCTGATTCTGGTGATTTTCACTTCGGTGATCGGCATGTCGCTGGTGCGTAATCAGGGTTTCAAAAATTTCCTGATAATGCAGCAGAAGATGGCCGCTGGCGAAAGCCCGGCCGCAGAGATGATCAAAAGCGTCTCGCTGATTATTGCTGGCCTGCTGCTGATCCTGCCGGGGTTCTTCACTGACTTCCTCGGCCTGCTGCTGCTTCTGCCACCGGTGCAAAAACACCTGACCATGAAGCTACTGCCGCATCTGCGTTTTAGCCGTATGCCGGGTGGTGGATTCAGTACAGGGCCGGGGGATACTTTCGAAGGGGAGTATCAGCGTAAAGATGAACAGCGCGACCGTTTAGACCATAAAGACGATCGGTAAAAGAGGCCAGGCCCGGTAAGCGAATCGCTACCGGGCTTTGTTTTACAGGGTGCCGCGTTTCGGTAAAAACAGCCACAGCCCCGCCAGCATGCTAATCGCATACAGGCTTTTCCACCCCACCATCGCCAGCAACAGCAGGCAAAGCACGCCACCAACCACTGCCAGCGCTTTATAGCGACCTTTCAGCAGACGACAACCCGCCAGCATGCACAGCAGGTAGATCATGATGAAAATCCCGTTGGCGTACACGATCAGGGCATCAAGATTGATATTCAGCCCGTAAATACATAGCGAACTCAAGACGCAGCAGCCCAGCACGGTATTAAGCGCATTCAACGGCAGCTGACGTTTAGACAGGCGCGCAAGGCGGCTCTCTGGTCTATCAAGCGCCTGCGACCATACCAGACGCGCAAAGCTCTGGATGTAGATATTGAGGCTGGCAAAACAGGCCAGATAGCCAATAACACAGGCGACCCACAGCGCTTTCAGACCAAACAGTTGCACCACAATGCCCGGCAGCGAGGCAGCGGCCGCTTTATCCGCGGCGAACGCGTTGAAATGCAGTACCAGCACGGTACAAGCCCAGTAAACGGTACCTGCTAACAGCAGGCCAATCATCAGGGCGCGCGGGAAATCCCGTTCCGGTTGTTTAAACTCAGAGGCCAGATGGGCGAACGCCTCCAGTCCGACAAAACACCAGAACATTACCGATAGCGCAGCGAACAGCTGCGAATGGTTGACCTCACTTACCGCGGGGAAGGGGATCTCCTTCAGCGTAATATCCCCTTTCCACCAGATGGCGACAATGAGGGCCACAATCAGTATTGCAACGACGGTTTGCAGGTTGGCACTCGAACTGGCACCCCGTGAGCCGACCCACCAGACGATGGCCAGCGTACCCAGCTCGGCCAGCAGCAGTTGCTCGTTATGCCAGCCAAACAGCGCCTGGCCAAAACCGGTCGCGATATGCAACGCTGCCGGTAGACCGACCGGAATAACAGAAAGAAACAGCCAGCCGGTGACCCGCTCCAGTCGCGGACCAAACGCCATACCGACAAAGTGCGCTACGCCGCCCGCGCTAGGGAAATGCCGTCCGAGGATGGCAAACACGACCGCGACCGGAAACACCAGCACAATCAGCACTGGCCACGCCCACAGGCTATTATTGCCGGCCACCAGTGCTGCCAGCGCGGGTACCGCAAACACACCTGTACCTAACAAGGAGGTCGACAGCAGACCCACGCCCTGCGCCAGTCCCAACTCCTGTTTTAGTCCACTCATTGACATCGCCCTGCCACGATCAAAAGAGAGGCGATGGTAACACTTTCGCAAATTTTTTTTCGTCTGCCCCTTGAAGGGGGAAAAAGCTATCCCCATCTCTCAGGGCACTAGTCGGAAAACCGCGTGCGGACCGGCGTCATCCATAACTGATAATGACTTTCTCAAAGGAGAGCTATCAATGAGTATTCGTCCGTTACATGATCGTGTGATCGTCAAACGTAAAGAAGTTGAAACCAAGTCTGCTGGCGGCATCGTTCTGACTGGTTCTGCAGCAGCAAAATCAACGCGTGGCGAAATCATCGCTGTCGGTAAGGGCCGCATTCTGGAAAACGGAACTGTGCAGCCACTGGACGTTAAAGTTGGTGACATCGTAATTTTCAACGATGGCTACGGCGTGAAATCCGAGAAGATCGACAATGAAGAAGTGTTGATCATGTCCGAAAGCGACATTCTGGCAATTGTTGAAGCGTAATTTTACGCACGAGAATTTGAGGAAATAAGAACATGGCAGCTAAAGACGTAAAATTCGGTAACGACGCTCGTGTAAAAATGCTCCGCGGCGTAAACGTACTGGCAGATGCAGTTAAAGTGACCCTGGGCCCGAAAGGCCGTAACGTAGTGCTGGATAAATCCTTCGGCGCGCCAACCATCACTAAAGACGGTGTTTCTGTAGCACGTGAAATCGAGCTGGAAGACAAGTTCGAAAACATGGGCGCGCAGATGGTGAAAGAAGTTGCCTCTAAAGCGAACGACGCTGCAGGCGACGGTACTACCACCGCAACCGTACTGGCACAGGCTATCATCACCGAAGGTCTGAAAGCCGTTGCTGCGGGTATGAACCCAATGGATCTGAAGCGCGGTATCGACAAAGCGGTTACTGCGGCGGTTGAAGAGCTGAAAGCGCTGTCCGTTCCATGCTCCGACTCTAAAGCGATTGCTCAGGTTGGTACTATCTCCGCTAACTCCGACGAAACCGTAGGTAAACTGATCGCGGAAGCGATGGACAAAGTCGGTAAAGAAGGCGTGATCACCGTTGAAGACGGTACCGGTCTGGAAGACGAACTGGACGTGGTTGAAGGTATGCAGTTCGACCGCGGTTACCTGTCCCCATACTTCATCAACAAGCCAGAAACGGGCGCTGTTGAGCTGGAAAGCCCATTCATCCTGCTGGCTGACAAGAAAATCTCCAACATCCGTGAAATGCTGCCAGTGCTGGAAGCCGTTGCGAAAGCAGGCAAGCCGCTGGTTATCATTGCTGAAGACGTTGAAGGTGAAGCACTGGCGACCCTGGTGGTTAACACCATGCGTGGCATCGTGAAAGTGGCTGCGGTTAAAGCACCTGGCTTCGGCGACCGCCGTAAAGCGATGCTGCAGGATATCGCTACCCTGACTGGCGGTACCGTAATCTCTGAAGAGATCGGTATGGAGCTGGAAAAAGCGACCCTGGAAGACCTGGGCCAGGCTAAACGCGTTGTGATCAACAAAGACACCACCACCATCATTGATGGCGTGGGTGAAGAAGCGGCTATTCAGGGCCGTGTTGCTCAGATCCGTAAGCAGATTGAAGAAGCAACCTCTGATTACGACCGTGAAAAACTGCAGGAGCGCGTAGCGAAACTGGCAGGCGGCGTGGCAGTAATCAAAGTGGGCGCGGCAACTGAAGTTGAAATGAAAGAGAAGAAAGCACGCGTTGACGATGCTCTGCACGCGACCCGTGCAGCAGTAGAAGAAGGCGTGGTAGCTGGTGGTGGTGTCGCGCTGGTGCGTGTTGCCGCTAAACTGGCTGGCCTGACTGCTCAGAACGAAGATCAGAACGTGGGTATTAAAGTTGCGCTGCGCGCAATGGAAGCACCACTGCGTCAGATCGTTTCCAACGCCGGTGAAGAGCCATCCGTGGTTGCGAACATGGTGAAAGCGGGCGAAGGTAACTACGGTTACAACGCTGCAACTGAAGAATACGGCAACATGATCGACTTCGGTATCCTGGATCCAACCAAAGTGACCCGTTCTGCACTGCAGTACGCGGCCTCTGTAGCGGGTCTGATGATCACTACCGAGTGCATGGTGACCGACATGCCTAAAGGCGACGCACCTGACTTAGGTGCTGCGGGTATGGGCGGCATGGGTGGTATGGGCGGCATGATGTAATCGTGCGCTTTACCGCTTAGAATGAGAAAAACCCCCGGGCAGAAATGCTCGGGGGTTTTTCTTTTGGTCATCTTTTTAGTATAAGGTTTACACACGGACAACATCTGCTGTCCAGCTTATTGAAAACGAGGAATAACATGCGCGTAAAAGTCTGTGCAGGGATCGTAGGAGCAGCATTGCTGCTGGCGGGTTGTAGCTCCAGCAATGAGCTGTCTGCTGCAGGTCAGGGCGTTCGCTTTGTTGAAGATAAGCCGGGTAACGAGTGCCAGTTTTTAGGCACGGCAACCGGTGAGCAAAGCAACTGGATGTCGGGTCAGCACGGTGAAGAAGGTGGATCTATGCGCGGTGCCGCTAACGCGCTGCGTAACCAGGCTGCAGAGATGGGTGGCAACGTGATTTACGGTGTGAGCAGCCCGTCGCAAGGGATGTTGTCCAGCTTCGTGCCAACGGCCAGCCAGATGAATGGCCAGGTCTATAAGTGCCCTAACTGATCTACATTGCTGATGGCGCTGCGCCCAACCCCACCGGGCGGATAAGCGTAGCGCCACCTGCCGTTATTGTTGCCGCAGTTGCAAATCCAGCGGCGTCTTACTCGGCTCACCGCCAATCTCTCGCGCCAGCTTCGGCACCATATAGCCTGAAACCAGCGTTAACAGTTCGCGCATAATCTGCCGGGCCTCTTCATCCGTGACCATGAAATGCGCCGCGCCTTGCACACGATCCAGTACGTGCAGGTAGTAGGGCATCACGCCCGCATCGAATAACGCATTACTGAGCTCCGCCAGAACCCGGGCATTATCATTCACACCGCGTAGCAACACGCTCTGGTTCAACAGCGTCACACCCGCTTTACGCAGACGCGCCATCGCCGCACGGAATGCCTCATCGATTTCATTCGCATGGTTGATATGGTTCACCAGCAGAACCTGTAAACGAGACTGCTCAAGGCGAGATACCAGACCGTCCGTGATGCGTGCCGGAATAACAATCGGTAAACGGCTGTGGATGCGCAAACGCTTGATGTGTGGAATGGCTTCAAGCTGGGTCAACAGCCAGTCCAGCTCATGATCTTTTGCCATCAGCGGATCGCCACCCGAAAAAATGATCTCATCCAGTTCCGGATGGGCGGCGATATAGTCCAGGGCGACCTGCCAGTTGCGTTTATTACCCTGATTTTCGGCATACGGGAAGTGGCGACGGAAACAATAACGGCAGTTTACCGCGCAGCCGCCTTTCACCAGCAGAAGAGCACGGTTGAGATATTTGTGCAGTAAACCCGGTACCACACTGTTCTGCTCTTCCAGAGGATCGGTGCTGTATCCTGGCGCTGATATAAACTCTTCCTGCGCAGTAAGCGTTTGTTTTAATAATGGATCGTCAGGGTTTCCTTTCTCCATACGGGCAACAAACGCGCGGGGAACACGCAGGGCAAAAAGTCGCTTAGCCTCGCGGCCTGCAAGCAACTCTGGGTGCTGATCGAGGTCTAACAGACGCAGCAATTCATCAGGACTGGTGATTACATCGGCAAGTTGCGATAACCAATCTTCTCTGGACGGGGTGTTTAGGGTTACAATATGCGCCATTTTGTGGCTTAGCTACCAGTTAACAAATTTAGAGGGCCTTATGGCAACGTACTATAGCAACGATTTTCGTGCTGGTCTTAAAATCATGATGGACGGCGAACCGTACGCGGTTGAAGCCAGCGAATTCGTTAAACCAGGTAAAGGCCAGGCATTCGCGCGCGTTAAGCTGCGTCGCCTGCTGACCGGTACCCGTGTTGAGAAAACCTTCAAGTCTACTGACTCCGCTGAAGGCGCTGATGTTGTCGATATGAACCTGACTTACCTGTACAACGACGGTGAGTTCTGGCACTTCATGAACAACGAAACGTTCGAGCAGCTGTCTGCGGATGCTAAAGCGATTGGCGATAGCGAAAAATGGCTGCTGGACCAGGCTGAGTGCATCGTGACCCTGTGGAACGGCCAACCTATCGCTGTTACCCCACCAAACTTCGTAGAGCTGGAAATCGTTGAAACCGACCCAGGTCTGAAAGGTGATACCGCAGGTACTGGCGGCAAGCCAGCTACCCTGTCCACCGGTGCAGTGGTTAAAGTTCCACTATTCGTACAGACTGGTGAAGTGATCAAAGTAGATACCCGCTCCGGCGAATACGTATCTCGCGTGAAGTAATTTACGTCAAGACTGAAGGCGCAGCGCCCGCTGCGCCTGTTTTTTGCAGGCAGGGATGATGAACCGTACCGTTAAAATTCTGCTTCTGTTAGCGCTGTCCAGCGCGTTGCTTTCCGGCTGTAACACCACGCGTGGAATGGGGGAAGATATCCAGGATCTCGGCCATATCATTTCTCACGCGGCCAGCTAACCCCGTCTAATTTTCCTAAAAATGCGTCCTTTTCCGTCAAACGACGGGATATTGTCTATTCTTAAATTGCTATACACAAAACAACTTTGGCTATAAAAGGACGATATTATGGTTAAGAAGACAATTGCAGCGATCTTTTCAGTCCTGGTACTTTCTTCAGTATTAACAGCCTGTAATACCACGCGTGGCGTTGGTCAGGATATTTCTGAAGGTGGTAGCGCAATCTCTGGTGCGGCAAGTAAAGCACAGCAGTAATTGAATAAACGGTACGGAACCAGACGGGTTTCGTACCGTCAGCTTTCTGATTCCTGCAGGGATAAAAACGGTGAATAACGCGTATCCATATGCAATTTCATGCGGATATTCCGTTTATAGGTATAGACCGTTTTACCGTTAATACTCAGGTGAGCCGCAATTTTCTGATTGCTGGCACCCTCCATCCACAACGTCAGCACTTTCTCCTCCTGGCGCGTCAGCAAAGGCGCGGTTACCTTTGGCTTTTCACTGTTCGCGTGCGAAATGAGTGCGTCGTGGATAACTGTCCCCAGTTGTTCAAGACGGGCATTTTTCAACAGCGATGACCAGACCGGGAATTGCTTCAGCCAGGCGGTCATTTCACTATCCTCACCCGATTGCAGCAAAATAAAGGGCACTCTTTCGCTGGCGTTCAGTAAAGATGAGAGGGACTGAAAGGGATGTACATCCTGTCTGAACCCATGCAGGTCAGCAATGACCAGCGTCGGTTTCCATTGCAGAATGTGCTCTCTGGCGAGGAAAAGATTATTCAGGCCGGTTACAACGACGTTTTCCGGAAATAAACCGGAATGATTGAGCCATGCTTCAAACCCGGTGCGGGTGAAGTGACAACGGTCAATCAAAAGAATTTTGAACATATTATATTCGCAGTCGGCTAGTGGTTTGGCTTCCTGCCATCAGAAAGCACATCATCATAGAGAAGTCGGATGAGTGATAAATGCCTGAACTGCGCGGCATACTGCGGCTATTTCTTGCCTTAACATGTTCAGCACAAAAGGATTGAAAAAAAATCGCACGCTAACCAAAATATGAGGCGTAATCTTTGCCTTGCGGGACGACCCGTAAGCGCTTCCTTCATCGGGGACGGCCCCAACTTGCATTTAAGTTAAGGAGCCTGAAATGTCCTGGATCATTCTTGTTATTGCTGGCCTGCTCGAAGTGGTATGGGCGATAGGTCTGAAGTACACCCACGGTTTTACCCGCCTGACACCCAGCGTCATTACCCTTACCGCGATGATTGTGAGTATCGTTTTGCTCTCGTGGGCGATGCGTTCTTTACCGGTGGGGACAGCGTATGCCGTCTGGACGGGAATTGGCGCCGTGGGGGCGGCCATCACGGGGATCCTGCTGTTGGGTGAGTCAGCGAGTCTGGCGCGTATCGCCAGCCTCGCCCTGATTGTGGCCGGTATTATTGGGTTGAAGCTCAGCACCCATTAATGGGGTTGTTCTACCCAGATGAGTTTCGATACATCAAACCCTTGCCGGGTCGCGACGTCCAGCATCTGCTGTTTCATCTCAGGTGAAAGGGTTGGGGTGCGAGAGAGGATCCACAGATAGTTACGATCCGGCCCGCAGACCAGCGCGTGACGGTACTCTCTGTCGAGCGCGATCACGTTATATCCGCCATAGAACGGGCCGAAGAAGGAAACTTTGAGCGCGGCCCGTCGCGGGTCGCCGGTAAAGTACGCTTGTCCAATCGACTGCTGCCACATCTCCCGGTCCGGATTATAGCCCCGGTTGATAACCTGAATACCGCCGTCATCCATCGGGCTGTAATTTGCCGTGACCTTCTCTAAACCCCGTTCAAAACGGTGGTCAAGGCGCGCGATTTCATACCATGTTCCAAGAAAACGTTGTGCGTCGAAATTGCTGACAACGGTGACGCCGGGAGGGGGAGTCGGGGAGCTGCAGGCAACCACTAAAAACGCGGCTGTCACTGCGGCGATAACAGGCAAAATGCGCATAGGAGTTTCCTTACTGTTTTTTGTTAAGTGTAGATGACAGCAAGGAAAATGCGGGAATTTTGCAGGCCGGGTGAGCATCAGCATCACCCGGCAAGATGTTACTGCAGAGCGCTCAGAATACGGTATGCCGCTTCCACGCGCGCCGGGTTCGGGTAGCTCTTGTTCGCCAGCATAACAATGCCGAGTTCCTTCTCAGGGATAAATGCCACGTAGCTGCCAAATCCGCCCGTCGAGCCTGTTTTATGTACCCATGACGCTTTTACCGGTGGTGCAGGAGGGTTCACTTCTGCCACGGGCAACGGTGCAAGCGCTACTTTGTTGTCGCTGCCCTCCACCACGGTTTTGGCTTCTACCGGCCAGTTGAGCATCTCCCAGCCCAGGCCCTGGTACATCGAGCCTGTGCGCCAGTAGCGAGACTGTGCAAGCACCATGCCCTGCTTCAGTGAGGTATCCTGTACGCCATCGGGGGCCATGTTAGCCACCACCCAGCTCGCCATATCCTTCACGTTGGTTTTCACGCCATACGCTTCGGCGTCGAGCATGCCCGGCGAAACGTGAACCGCTTTACCGTCACGATAACCCCAGGCGTAATGCGGTTCTTCTGACTTCGGAACGTTTATCCACGTATGGTTCAGGTTAAGCGGCTTCAGGACCCGCTCCGTCATGGCCTGCTCAAAGCGCATGCCAGAAGGTTTCACCGCCAGAGCCCCAAACAGACCGATGCTGGCATTCGCATAAAGACGCGTGGTGCCTGGCGCCCACTGTGGTTGCCAGGACTGGTAAAAACGCAGCAGTGAGGCATTATCGGTAACCTCATCGGGCACCTGTAACGGCAGGCCACCGGCAGTATAGGTTGCCAGGTCCAGCATGCGAACGCCCTGCCACTGTTTTCCGGTCAGCTCAGGCCAGTATTTGGTCACCGGATCGCCCAGCGAAATTTCACCGCGAGCAATAGCATCGCCACCCAGAACGCCGGTGAAGGTTTTGCTGATTGAGCCCAGCTCAAACAGCGTTTGTGCAGTGACGGGTTTGTTCGCTGCGACATCGGCCTTGCCGAAGGTGAAGTAGTGCGGCTGGCCCTGATAAATCACGGCGACCGCCATACCCGGAATAGACTGCGCTTTCATCAGGGGCGTAACGGTACGTTCCACGACCTTCGCCAGCTGTGTTTCTGACAGAGGTGCGGCTAATGCAGCGCAGGAGGTGCTGAGCAGCAGGGCGCAGCACAGGGATTTTTTCATCATCAGTTATCTTCCGTAATAGCGAGTCAAGGGAGTGTCCGGGCCCGTCAGACATACCCAGTCTGTTGGATTTGACTGTGGCTGACAAACGGTTAAATTTAGCATTAGCTGTTAATTTTTCTAACGGATGGGTCGATGACACGCAGCTATTTACCGCTTAATTCGCTTCGTGCCTTCGAAGCCGCCGCAAGGCACCTCAGTTTTACTAATGCTGCCATTGAGCTGAATGTCACCCATTCAGCCATCAGTCAGCACGTTAAGACGCTGGAACAACATCTGAACTGTCAGCTGTTTGTCCGGGTTTCGCGCGGTTTGATGCTGACGACAGAGGGCGAGAATCTGCTGCCGGTGCTGAACGATTCGTTTGATCGTATCGCCGGCATGCTGGATCGCTTTGCCAGTCATCGCGCGCTGGAGAAGCTTAAAATTGGCGTGGTGGGGACTTTTGCGACCGGGGTGTTATTCGCGCAGCTGGATGATTTCCGTCGCCGCTATCCGCATATCGATCTGCATCTTTCGACCCATAATAATCGCGTCGATCCGGCCGCCGAAGGGCTTGATTACACGATCCGCTACGGTGGAGGGGCGTGGCATGGCACTGAAGCGACGTTTCTGTGTTCTGCGCCGCTGGCTCCGCTGTGCACGCCTGAAATTGCCGTCGGGCTACAAGCACCGGCGGACATGCTGAAGTTTACGCTGCTGCGCTCCTACCGACGCGACGAATGGTCGGCGTGGATGCAGGCCGCGGGCGAACTCTCGCCGTCACCAACGCATCGGGTGATGGTGTTTGATTCATCCGTTACCATGCTGGAAGCCGCGCAGGCCGGCGTGGGAATTGCTATCGCGCCTGTGAGTATGTTCACTCATCTGCTGAACAGCGAACGTATCATTCAGCCGTTTGCGACACAGATTGAGCTGGGCAGTTACTGGTTAACCCGATTGCAGTCACGGACAGAAACCCCTGCAATGCGTGAGTTTGCGCAGTGGCTGGTGGGGAAAATGCAGAAATGACAGGCCCGCCGGGAGGCGGGCCTGATGTATCAGATAGTAACCACCGCAATCAGTGTAACCACCGTCAGGATGGTTGCCAGACCGTAGAACACCCATTTCCCGCTCGGGACATGGATTTTCAGGTCATGCATCGCATGGTGAATACGGTGCAGGCCACACCACAGCGGCAGGACGATCATCAGGAAGAGGAACACACGGCCAATAAAGCTGCTGGCAAAGGCCAGTACTCGCTCGTAACCCAGCGCATCGCCCGGAAACAGCCCCAGTGGCAGCATAATACCGACCAGCAGGATGATGACCGGCGCGATGATGGCGCTCCACATCCCCCCTGCGCCAAACAGTCCCCAGAAGACCGGCTCGTCAGAACGTTTTGGATTTGGATTAATCACAGTAGTCTCCTTACCAGAACAGTGCGACAAACAGAATGACCACAGTGACGAGGATCGTCACGCCCCATAGCCCTTTAATGACCGGCTCTGGCCCCATTTTCTCGTCTTTAATGATGATGTTCGCCGCTTTTGGCGCCAGTTCAAACCAGGTTTTGGTATGAAGCAGCGCTGCCGCGAGCACAATCAGGTTCAGGATCACGATGATGGGGTTTTGCAGGAAGCCGACAAAGCTGGCCCAGGTTTCAGGGCCATGTTTGAGGGCATAAACGCCGTACATCAGCTCCAGGCTGAACCAGACCGCCGGCACCGCGGTGCCTTCACGCAGCATATAGAAGCGATAAAACGGCAGTTTCTTCCACCAGGTGGACGGCATTGGCCGCACGTAGGCTTTGCGTTTAGTCGTCATTATGCACTCCTTAGCGTGGTTTCAGGGTGGCGATAAGAAAGTCTTTCGAGCTTTCCACTTTACCCTGCTGAATAGCGGCGGCCGGGTCGACGTGCTTCGGACAGACTTCGGAGCAGTAGCCCACAAAAGTACAGCTCCAGACGCCGTTCTGGCTATTAAGCTGCGCCATACGTTCTTTTTTACCGTGGTCGCGGCTGTCCTCGTTATAGCGGTGCGCCAGGGTAATGGCCGCCGGGCCAATAAACTCTGGATTCAGGCCAAACTGTGGACACGCGGCGTAGCACAGACCACAGTTGATGCAGCCGGAGAACTGATGGTATTTCGCCATCTGAGCTGGCGTCTGGGTGTTCGTCCCCTGATCCGGCGTACGTGGATTGCCGATGATGTACGGCTTAATCGCTTCCAGACTTTCGATAAAGTGGGTCATATCGACCACCAGATCGCGTTCAATCGGGAAGTTACCCAACGCTTCTACTTTGATGCCTTTGGTGTATTCACGCAGGAAAGTTTTACAGGCCAGTTTCGGCACCTTGTTGACCATCATGCCGCAGGAGCCGCAGATTGCCATACGGCACGACCAGCGGTAGCTCAGGTCCGGCGCAAGGTTATCTTTGATATAGCCGAGCGCATCCAGCAGAGAGGTTTGCTCGTCATAAGGGACTTCATAGAATGCGCTGTGCGGTGCGGTGTCCACTTCCGGATTGTAGCGCACCACTTCGATTTTCAGTTTCTGCATCTCAGCCATTCGCCTTCTCCTTCTTCTCGGCGGCTTCTGCTTCTGCGCCATACACGCGTTTAGCCGGTGGCAACGTCGTGATTTTCACGTCGCTGTAGTCCAGACGGGTGGTGCCATCCGCATCGCGCCAGGCGAGAGTGTGTTTCAGGAAATTGACGTCATCACGTTCGGTGCAGCCTTCATCAAGACGCTGATGCGCGCCGCGTGACTCTTTACGTGCCAGCGCAGAGTGCGCCATACATTCCGCCACGTTCAGGCCGTGACCCAGCTCGATGGTATAGAGCAGGTCTGTGTTGAACACGCTGGAGGTATCGGTAATGCGCACGCGCTTGAAGCGCTCCTGCAGCTCTGCCAGCTTATCCACGGTTTTTTGCATCAGCTCAGGGGTACGATAGATACCGCAGCCTTCTTCCATCGACAGGCCCATCTCGTCGCGGATTTTCGACCAGTTTTCATTTCCTTCCTGGTTCACCAGGTTTTTCAGCCGTTTTTCGACGTCAACGACCTGGGCATCCAGCGCCGCGCTGTTCGCCTCGCCCGCGGTGGCAGCACGCTCCATCGCGCGTTCGCCCGCCATGCGGCCAAAGACCACCAGCTCCGCCAGTGAGTTTGACCCCAGACGGTTAGCACCGTGCAGGCCGACAGAGGAGCACTCGCCCACGGCAAACAGCCCTTTAATGCGGGTTTCGCACTGCTGATCGGTTTCGATACCGCCCATGGTGTAGTGGGCCGTTGGACGTACCGGAATCGGCTCTTTCACCGGATCGACGCCAACGTAGGCTTTTGCCAGTTCGCAAATGAACGGCAGACGTTCCAGCAGTTTCTTCTCGCCAAGATGACGCAGGTCGAGGTAGACCACATCGCCGCGTGGCGTGGAGATGGTGTTGCCTTTGCGCCACTCGTGCCAGAAGGCCTGAGACACTTTGTCGCGCGGGCCCAGTTCCATGTATTTGTTTTTCGGCTCGCCGAGCGGGGTTTCCGGGCCCATGCCGTAATCCTGCAGATAGCGGTAGCCATTTTTATTGACCAGGATACCGCCTTCACCACGACAACCTTCCGTCATCAGAATGCCGGAGCCTGGCAGACCAGTAGGGTGATACTGCACGAACTCCATATCCCGCAGCGGCACGCCGTGGCTGAGCGCCATGCCCATGCCGTCACCGGTGACGATACCGCCGTTGGTGTTGTAGCGGTAAACACGCCCCGCACCGCCGGTAGCCATGACCACCGCGTTGGCGCGGATCTGGACGAGGGTGCCTTCCATCATGTTCATCGCCACCAGACCGCGCGCCTGACCGTCATCAACCAGAATGTCGAGGACGAAATGTTCGTCAAAGCGCTGAATCTGTGGGAACTGAAGGGAGGTCTGGAACAGGGTGTGCAACATGTGGAAGCCGGTTTTATCGGCGGCGAACCAGGTGCGTTCGATCTTCATCCCGCCGAAGCGGCGAACGTTGACGCTGCCGTCCGGACGACGGCTCCACGGACATCCCCACTGTTCAAGCTGGGTCATCTCCGTAGGACAATGGTGTACAAAGTAGTCAACGACATCCTGCTCGCAAAGCCAGTCGCCCCCTGCAACCGTGTCGTGGAAATGGTATTCGAAGCTGTCATGATCCTGCGCAACGGCGGCGGATCCTCCTTCTGCGGCAACCGTATGGCTGCGCATCGGATAGACTTTTGAAATCAATGCGATTTTAGCGTTAGGATTAGCTTGTGCTGCAGCAATCGCAGCACGTAATCCAGCCCCGCCAGCGCCTATAACGGCAAGATCGGCTTGAAAAGTTTGCACGACATTCCTCCAGATTTTTGTTATTTCGCAACGCGATAAACTAAAGGTAGTTCACCCGTCCAAAAGGACGATTGCGAAAGCGTTTCCACTGCTCCTTTATGGGTAAAGCAGTATAACCGCGTGGATGTCAGGGAAATTTGACGTGTTCGATTTTTTTGCTGTTCTGTGCGGCGATTTATCGCGGTGAGTAATGAATTTCGTCGCGCAATTGTTCACCTAAATGAAATGCGCTTTTTTACTGCGCAAAATTTGTCTCCGTCCCTGGTAACGAGTAGACTTCGTGCCCTTGTCTGAAATCGGAGAAAAACTCATGAGCGAAACGGCCACCTGGCAGCCGAGCGCATCCATCCCCAACCTGCTAAAACGCGCTGCAATTATGGCGGAGATCCGCCGCTTCTTTGCCGACCGCGGCGTCCTTGAGGTGGAAACCCCGTGCATGAGTCAGGCAACGGTAACGGATATTCATCTGGTCCCGTTTGAAACCCGTTTTGTTGGTCCTGGCCACTCACAGGGCATGAATTTGTATCTGATGACCAGTCCGGAATACCACATGAAACGCCTGCTGGCGGCAGGGTGTGGCCCGGTCTATCAGCTGTGCCGCAGTTTCCGTAATGAAGAGATGGGGCGTCACCACAATCCGGAATTCACCATGCTGGAGTGGTACCGTCCGCATTATGATATGTACCGCCTGATGAACGAGGTGGACGATCTGCTGCAGCAGGTGCTGGAGTGCTCAGAAGCGGAAACGCTCTCTTATCAGCAGGTTTTCCAGCGTTACCTGGAAATTGATCCGCTCTCTGCGGATAAAGCGCAGCTGCGCGAAGTGGCGGCAAAACTGGATCTGAGCAACGTGGCAGATACCGAAGAAGACCGCGACACGCTACTGCAACTGCTCTTCACCTTTGGCGTTGAACCGCAAATTGGCAAAGACCGGCCGACGTTTGTATATCACTTCCCGGCAAGCCAGGCTTCGCTGGCGCAGATCAGCACCGAAGATCACCGCGTGGCGGAGCGTTTTGAGGTCTATTACAAAGGTATCGAGCTGGCGAACGGCTTCCACGAACTGACCGACGCACGCGAACAGCAGCAGCGTTTTGAGCAGGATAACCGCAAGCGCGCGGCACGTGGTCTGCCGCAGCAGCCTATTGATACCCATCTGCTGGAAGCATTGAAGGCGGGCCTGCCGGACTGCTCCGGCGTGGCGCTGGGCGTTGATCGTCTGGTGATGCTGGCGCTGGGTGCAGAACAGCTGGGCGAAGTGATCGCGTTTACGGTCGATCGCGCATAACGCACCGTATTGCCGGGTAGCGCTGTCGCTTACCCGGCTCACCTCTGATGTCAATTAACCTTTCCATTTCCGCACGACAACATTAAAAACTGCCACATTCTCTGTACGCAGGTCTTTTTCTTAATTTGCCCCTAATAGCCACAATATTAGTCTGGTCTTCTGCTACCATCCGCGCAGTTTAACTTCCTTTGGATGGCGCTATGTCTCAGTCACTTAAAAAGATGACCCTCACCGGGCTCATCCTGATGATTTTTACCTCCGTCTTTGGCTTTGCCAACAGCCCGTCGGCTTTCTATCTGATGGGCTACAGCGCAACGCCGTTCTACATCGTCTCGGCCCTGTTTTTCTTCATACCGTTTGCGCTGATGATGGCGGAAATGGGGGCGGCTTACCGCAAAGAAGAGGGCGGAATCTATTCCTGGATGAACAACAGCATCGGCCCGCGCTACGCGTTTATCGGCACGTTTATGTGGTTCTCCTCGTATGTGGTCTGGATGGTCAGTACGGCGGCCAAGGTCTGGGTACCGTTTTCGACGTTTGTTTTCGGCAGCGATCACACTCAGGTCTGGTCTTTGGCCGGTCTGAGCTCCACGCAGGTGGTCGGGATTCTGGCCGTCTGCTGGATGGTGGTTGTAACGCTGGTGGCGTCTAAGGGCATCAACAAAATTGCCCGCATTACCGCCGTGGGCGGGATCTCGGTGATGTGCCTGAACCTAGTGCTGCTGGTGGTCAGCATTGCCATTCTGTGCCTGAACGGCGGACACTTTGCTCAGGAGGTGAACTTCGTTTCCTCGCCCAACCCGAGCTATCAGTCCGGGCTCGCTATGCTCTCCTTTGTGGTGTTTGCCATTTTTGCGTACGGCGGTATTGAGGCGGTGGGCGGTCTGGTCGACAAGACCGAGAACCCGGAAAAGAACTTTGCGAAAGGCATTATTTTTGCCGCGATAGTTATCTCCATTGGTTATTCACTGGCAATTTTCCTCTGGGGCGTCAGCACCAACTGGCAGCAGGTACTCAGCAACAACACCACTAACCTGGGCAACATTACCTATGTGCTGATGAAAAGCCTGGGGATGACGCTGGGACAAGCGATGAATCTGACACCGGAAGCGGCGGCAACGATGGGCGTCTGGTTTGCACGCATCACCGGCTTGTCCATGTTCCTTGCCTATACCGGCGCGTTTTTCACACTGATTTACTCTCCGTTGAAAGCAATAATTCAGGGCACGCCAAAAGCGCTGTGGCCTGCACGCATGACGCAACTGAATACCGCAGGTATGCCCGCCAACGCCATGTGGATGCAGTGCCTGCTGGTTTGCGTGTTCATTTTGCTGGTGTCGTTTGGTGGGGATACTGCGTCAGCGTTTTATAACAAGCTGACCCTGATGGCGAACGTGTCGATGACGCTGCCTTATCTCTTTCTGAGCCTGGCCTTCCCGTTCTTTAAGGCGAAGGAGGATCTTGAGCGTCCGTTTGTGATTTTCAAAACGCGCGCCGCCACGCTGCTGGCAACCGCGGTGGTGGTGCTGGTAGTGGCATTCGCCAACATCTTTACCGTTATTCAGCCGGTGATTGAGGCGAATGACTGGAGTAGCGCACTGTGGATGGTGGGCGGTCCAGTCTTCTTCTCGCTTCTGGCGATGGGGATTTATGAGAATTACCGCCGACGTTCTGTGGCGTTGCTGACGGAAGTGGCGTAGCGGTTAAACATTCCCCTCCCGGAAGGGAGGGGAGAAGGGTTACAGACTTCCTGCCGGGCGTGTGCGCGCCGCTGACGTTAACGTTCTTCCCGTTTTACGCCCGTCCAGGCTTTCCAGACGCATCTGGAACGGTGGGAACGGCATATCAATGCCGTGCTCACGGAACCCTGCCAGAATCAGCTGGTGGATCTCATGACGCAGTGGCATACGGTGTCCCATTTCGGCGGCGTAAATACGCAGTTCGAAAATCTGGATCCCCTGTTGTAAATCCACCAGGAACACTTCCGGCGCCGGGTTGTCGATCACAAATGAACAGCGCTCCGCGGCGGTGTAGAGGATCTGAGTGACCTCTTCGCTATTGGCATCCGACGGCGCAGGTACCGTCAGCACCACACGCGTGACGGAGTCTGACAGCGACCAGTTGATAAACTGCTCGGTAATAAACGCCTTGTTCGGCACGATGATCTCTTTACGGTCCCAGTCGCTGATGGTGGTGGCGCGCGTGTTGATCCTGGTGATGCTGCCGGTCAAATCGCGGATCGTTACCGTATCGCCAATACGAATCGGTTTTTCGAACAGAATAATCAGGCCAGAGATAAAATTGGCGAAGATCTCCTGTAAGCCAAACCCTAACCCCACACCAAGTGCCGCCACCAGCCACTGCAGTTTCGACCATTCAATACCAATCATTGAGAAGCCGACCAGCCCGCCAAACAGCATGATCAGATATTTGGTGATGGTGGTAATTGCATATCCCGTCCCCGGGGTTAAATCGAGATGCTGCAGCAGGGCCAGCTCCAGCAGTGCCGGGAAGTTACGCACCAGCTGGGTGGTGATGATCAACACCAGAATGGCTATTAACACCGCGCCTAAGGTAATCGGCTCCAGGCTCTCCACACCTTGTACCGTGGACGTTACGTCCCACAGGGAGATGTTTTCCAGGAAGCCAAACGCGGAGTGAATTTCCGACCACAGGAAGATCACCGACAGCAGGGCAATCAGCATCAGGATGGAGCGTACCAGTCGCAGGGATTGGGTACTGATGGCATCCAGATCCAGCTCGACTTCGTCAGCTTCCGTCGTGCCTTCTGTGCTGTTGACATGGTTTGGCTCTTCCTCGCCACGCGCACGCTGGGCGAGGATCTCTGCCCGTCGGTGCTTGGCACGGTCGAACGCCAGACGGCGGCGCTGGATCAGCATCCAGCGGCGTATCACGTGATACACCACCAGAAGCAGGAACCAGATCGCCACCGAGGTTTCAAGCCTCGCCAGCAGCGCCTTGGCGGTCGCCAGGTAACCCACCGTCGCTGCCAGCATGGCAATCAGCGGTGCGCTCAGCAGCAGGTTCCAGAGCAGCCGGTTGAACATGTTGTCGCCGTTACCGGATTTATCCAGATAGAGCGGGATACCGGCGCGTTTCAGGCTGAGCGTGACAATTGCCAGCGCCCCGCATATCAGCATAAAGCAGAGGCGGCCCAGCGACCCTGAGAATTCCCGGTCGTTGAGTTTATCAAACATGATCAGCGCCATAATTAGCGGCACAATCAGTCCGATGCTCATCAGGTAGTAACGCATGGCGCGTGCAACGCGATTACGCGGCCAGCCGAAGTGAGCGATGAACAAACCGTTGGGCCGCGCGAACGTGGCGCAAATCATTACCACCCACAGCAGGGGCACCGTGGCAGTGACGCCATCGCCAATGGCCACCGCGAGCGGGTAGGGCCAGGCTTCCCGCAGGCCATATCCAAGCGTCATCCACAGGACCGGTAGCGGTGAGGCGACGAGAATCGACCAGAAGACGGTACGTAACGTCAGCCAGAAGTGATCCTGCGTAACTTTCCCCACCCGGGCGCTGGAGCGTTCCAGGAATCGGGTGAAATACCGGCGCGAGTAAATGCTGAAGCCCACCAGAATCAGCGCGGCCAGCAGCGGGAAAATGGTCTCTTTACTGGTGAGCATCATCACGCTGGCCTGGCCCAGCTGGCTGAAGGTATCCAGCGAAATAAGGCGGCGCAGATCCTGAACAATCTCAATCGGCCACGAGAAGGTCATCGGCCGCACGTCGGAGGTCCAGAAGAGATAACGGTGCGTTGCCTCATTCACCTCTTTCAGCGCATCTTCCAGTTGGCTATTAGAGACCTTCAGCTTGGTCAGTTCCAGAATCAGCGTATCCCCGCCCTGGAGCAGGGAGTTCAGCAGTTCACGCTGGGTACGCAACTGGGCTTCCAGAATGCGGTTCTGCTCGCTGGTCAGCGGCTGTCCGTCAGCCTGACGGATCTGGCGGATTTGCGGCTGTTTGTTGAGCAGATCCTCATAGTGCAGTCGCTGCACGCGCAGCTGAGCCATTTCGGTATCCAGCTGCTGCGGTTTGGGCATTTCCGGCAGGCGTGAGACCTGCGCGCGTAACGCCTCACCCAGCAGGTTTGATGACCCTAGCCACTGGGACTGCTCACGCAACGTGTTAAGCGCCTGACGGACCTGCAGGGTTTGATTGGTAGCCTGACGCTGTTGCGAGGCCACCAGATCCATACGCTGCGCCTGTTGGTTCAGCGCCGCAGAGAGCTCGCGGTTGACCTTAAACTGCTCAACGATGCCGCTGGGCAGGTTAGCGCTGTTTTCCGCCAGCAGTTCGGTGCTTTCAAGCGCACGCTCGGCTTCGCGCTGCCGCTGGCTGTTAAGCTGATTACGCAGAGCCTGCAGATATGCATCCAGCTGTTCGCTCTGCTTCTGCGCCAGCTCAGAGCGCATCCGCGACAGCTCCTGGCGGTTATTGGCGGACAGCTGCGCCAGCTCCAGTTCATCGACAAGGGCTTTGAGGCGAGCAGATTCGGCCTGCAGCCCCAGATTTTGCGCCTGCGCTTGCGGCGTGTTGCCGCTTTGCGTGCCAACGCGACGCTCAACTTCATTAAGCTGGCGGCGGGCATCGGTTTGCTGCTGGGGAAGCTGGCTGAGCGAGTCGGCAATTTCACGCGCCCGCTCCTGCTCCTGCTGAGCCAGACGGCTCTTTTCCAGAAGCTGGCTGCTGACCTGGAGGATCTCCTGATTCAGCGCATCAGAAGACATGTCCGCCGGTATATCGCGCGGTTCATCACGCAGATTACTGAGCTGCGAGCGCAGCGTTTGCGAGAGTTTCGGGAAGTTGTCGATAACCTGCTGATATTGCTGCGCACGCTCAAGGGAGCCTTTTCGCTCCGCAAGCGCGTTCAGGGCGGACTGGAGCGACTCAACGGTCTCTGGCTGAGCGGGTTTTGCCGCTTTTGCCTGCTCCAGTTCCTGGGTTATCTGTTTTGCGTCGGGGGCTGTCGCTGCGTACGCCCCCATGCTGAGGCACCAGGCCATCAGTAGAACGATAATCGGGCGCACGTCAGCGATCCTTCTGTTATTAGCCTTCGTCTTTTTTGTCGTCAACCAGCGGGCTGGCGTCGTGCTCGGCGTCGATCTCTTCTTGGGACAACGGTGCAGGTTCTGCCACCGGCGTTACGAAGGTTTCGGTAGAGACGGCCAGCGGCTGACCCAGTTTGGTGACCGACAGGCTTTCAAGCTGTTCGGCCAGCTTAACTTTACCCGGTGCAAACAGGTTGATAACGGTTGAGCCCAGCTTGAAGCGACCCATCTCCTGACCTTTCAGCAGGGCGACAGAGCCTTCTTCTTCACCGGCAGGCCAGGTCCAGCGCTTGATCACGCCTTCACGTGGTGGGGTGATGGTGCCAGCCCAGACGGTTTCAATGCTGCCGACAATGGTCGCGCCCACCAGAATCTGCGCCATAGGGCCGAATTCAGTATCAAACAGGCAGATGACGCGTTCGTTACGGGCGAACAGGTTAGGTACGTTCTGCGCCGTGAGGTGGTTCACGGAGAACAGATCGCCCGGAACGTAGATCATTTCACGCAGGATGCCGTTGCACGGCATGTGCACGCGGTGATAGTCGCGCGGTGAGAGATAGGTGGTCGCGAAGGTCCCGTTACGGAACAGATCCGCCATCAGGTAGTTACCTGCCAGCAACGCTTCCAGGCTGTAGTTATGGCCTTTCGCCTGCAGGATTTTGTCGTCTTCGATGTTACCCAGTTGGCTAATCACGCCATCTGCAGGCATCACCAGCACGTTAGGGTCCGTATTCAGCGGGCGCACGTCGTCGCGCAGTGGGCGGACGAAAAACTCGTTGAAGGTGCGGTAGCTGGCGGTATCCGGCTTCTGCGCCTCTTTCATGTCGACCTTGTAATATTTTACGAAAAGGTCGATGACCAGTTTGGTCAGCCAGCCCGCTCGTTTGCTCGCGCCCCAGCCCGCCAGGCGAGTGAGCCACAGTTTCGGCAGAATGTATTGAAGCGAAAGTTTAAATGAGTTTAACAAGGTAGCCTCCAGGCCATTGTTTTGTCGTTCCTGATCCGGCCGCAAAGCGCCGGAACCTGAAAAAAGGGGACGATTTTAGCGATGCTTAGCTTAGTTGTCAGTTATCAGAATCAGAAAAGTTTTTACGCGTTTTTACCTGATCCATGCTCTCGAGAATGCGGTGGTAGTTTTCAAAGCGGGTCTCCGCTATTTCGCCTTTCTCGACTGCTTCACGGATAGCGCAGCCCGGGTCATTGTCATGTTTACAGTCGCGGTATTTGCAAGCGCCTAAATAATCATGGAATTCGACAAATCCGTTGAAGATTTGTTCCGGCTCAAGGTGCCACAAACCGAATTCACGCACGCCCGGGGAGTCAATGACATCGCCGCCGTGCGGGAAGTGATACAGGCGTGACGCGGTTGTGGTGTGCTGGCCCAGGCCAGAAACATCAGACACATCGTTGGTCACGATCTCTTGCTGGAGGCCGAGAAGGTTGTTCAGCAGGCTCGATTTGCCGACACCGGACTGTCCCGCAAAGATGCTGATGCGATCGGTAAGCGCCTCTTCAAGCGGTTTCAGACCATCTTTGGTATAGCTGGAAACCATCAGAACGCGATACCCAATGTTACGGTAGATATCCATCTGCTCGTTGACGAAGTTCATACCGTCTTCATCGAGCAGATCGATTTTGTTGAGTACGATGATCGGTTCAACCTGCAGCGTTTCACAGGCGACAAGGTATCGGTCGATAATATTGAGCGAAAGTTCGGGCAAAATCGCCGAGACGATAACGATCTGGTTAATGTTGGCTGCGATAGGTTTAACCCCGTCGTAGAAATCGGGACGGGTCAGTACCGACGTACGCGCGTGGACCGCCTCAACGATGCCTTTTACCGTGACGCCTTCCGCCGCTTCTTTACCCGGGCGCCAGACCACGCGATCGCCGGTCACCAGAGAACGAATCGTCCGGCGGATGTTGCAGCGGTGAATCTCACCGTTGGCGGATTCCACGTCGGCGTGCATACCGAAACGGCTGATGACGATGCCTTCCATCGGTTCGCCAAACAGGTTGTCGTCGTAATCGACCTTCTCCGAAGTGGTTTTAAGACGGCGCTGGTGATTGGCATTCACACGGCGCTGCTGCCCTTTGGAGAGTTTATTTTTACTCAATCGCGCTGGCTCCTGGTCGCCCGTAAGGGGCAAAACCTCTATGATACACTCTAATTAATACTAGTTAACCTGCTACAGCCGGTTATGCGAGAAGGGTGGAAAATAACATGAGCGCGGATGAAAACAACCTGATTTGGATCGATCTTGAAATGACCGGGCTGGATCCCGAGCGCGATCGCATTATTGAGATTGCAACCCTGGTGACCGATGCCAACCTGAATATTCTGGCGGAAGGGCCGACTATCGCGGTTCATCAGTCCGACGACCAGCTTGCGTTAATGGATGAGTGGAACGTGCGCACCCATACGGGGAGCGGGCTGGTGGAGCGCGTTAAGGCTAGCACCATGGGCGATCGCGAGGCGGAGCTGGCAACGCTTGAGTTTCTGAAACAGTGGGTTCCGGCGGGCAAATCACCTATCTGCGGTAACAGCATCGGTCAGGATCGCCGTTTTCTGTTTAAGTACATGCCGGAGCTGGAGTCTTACTTCCATTACCGCTATCTGGATGTGAGCACCCTGAAAGAGCTGGCGCGTCGCTGGAAACCGGAAATCCTGGATGGCTTTAAAAAGCAGGGAACGCATCAGGCCATGGACGATATCCGTGAGTCCGTGGCCGAACTGGCGTATTATCGCGAGAACTTTATTAAGCTGTAATTCAGGCGGTTGCCGGGGGCGTTGCGCGTTACCCGGCCTACAGAACGCATGAATGGTGTAAAAACGTGCAAAGCGATGAATATTCCATCACTTGAACTGAATTTCACAAAAAACGCTTTTAGGGGGGTTGCAGCTAAACGGATTTCTCGTATAATGCGCCTCCCGTAACGACAGAGAAATACACGTTACGACAGCAACAAAAGCAGTGCAAATTTGCGGGAATAGCTCAGTTGGTAGAGCACGACCTTGCCAAGGTCGGGGTCGCGAGTTCGAGTCTCGTTTCCCGCTCCAAAATTTGAAGGTGCTTCTAAAGCACAGACCACCCAAGCGGGAATAGCTCAGTTGGTAGAGCACGACCTTGCCAAGGTCGGGGTCGCGAGTTCGAGTCTCGTTTCCCGCTCCAAAATTTGAAAGTGCTTCCACAGCACGGACCACCCAAGCGGGAATAGCTCAGTTGGTAGAGCACGACCTTGCCAAGGTCGGGGTCGCGAGTTCGAGTCTCGTTTCCCGCTCCAAATTCTTATCATCTCCACATTATCCACAGCGGAATGCTTCGTTGGGGACATTTTCTATTGCATCTGAAATACTCTTGTGAACAGAGTTATCCACAGAAGCCCTACTCAGTTACAGACCAGAAGAAAATTAGCAGGGTGAATAATATCTTCGTAACATGATGAATTTAATGAAGTAAATTTCATTTCAAAATGTTATTTAGATCACTTGACCTCATTGCCAGCCCCGATGGCGCTTGAGTTTTTATTTTTATTCACAGGCTGTGAATATATCAAGCATCCCGTACAAGCCCTTTTTCAATCACTCTCACCAGCCGTTGTTTCTTCGGCAGCTGCACCTCGACAACGCAGGCATTGCGCTTCTCGATTTGCTGCGCAATCGCCCATTCTATGTGTTCATCAAGAAGTGGGTGCTCACCTCTGCGACTTTCGAGCGCCTGAATATTGGCTTCATCCCAGGGCGCATTGCCCAGCGCAACGGCGACATTTCGTAACCAGCGCAGATGCCCAATACGCCGAATGGCGGATCCTTCGGTGACTTTCAGGAACCAGGCCTCACTCCAGGCGAAGAGCTCGATAAGCTGAGGCGCATGAAGCGCTTTACGAGGACTGAAATCGTCTTCATCCGTAAGCTGCGAGTAACGATTCCAGGGGCAGATCAGCTGGCAGTCATCGCAGCCGTAGATACGGTTCCCGATAAGCGGACGGAATTCTTCCGGTATCGCCCCTTCGAGTTCAATGGTGAGATAGGAGATGCAGCGGCGCGCATCCACCGTATAAGGCTCAACGATGGCACCCGTCGGGCAGATGGTCATGCAGGCCACGCAGCGCCCGCAACCTTCCTCTACCGGACCATCTACCGGCAGCGGCAAATCTATGAGCAGTTCACCGAGGAAAAAGAACGATCCGGCATCGCGGCTAAGGATAAGTGAGTGCTTACCTGTCCAGCCAAGCCCGGCTTTTTCTGCTATCGGGCGCTCAAGAACAGGCGCAGAGTCTACAAACGGTCTAAAATTCAGCGACACACAGTGCTGCTGAATAGTTTCCCCAAGTTTTTTTAAACGGTTACGCAGAAGCTTATGGTAATCACGGCCCAGGGCGTACCGGCTGACGTAACCGAGGGCGGGATTTTTTAACGTGCGAGCAAACGCCGCGTTGGCGGGCAGGTAGTTCATGCGTACGCTGATGACGCGTAATGTACCAGGCAACAGCTCGTGTGGGCGGGCACGCATCATGCCATGACGCGCCATCCACTCCATTTCGCCATGGTATTGTTTATCCAGCCATGCCTGCAGTTTCGGCTCGCTGGCGGAGAGGTCGGTATCGGTGATACCCACCTTCTGGAAGCCAAGCTCAGCACCCCACTGTTTAATTTTTTGCGCTAATTCATTGAGATCGAGGGGCTGTGACATGACGGACCATACTGTGAAGAAAAACCCCGAAAGTATACCACATTCCATCTGGCATGCGGATGACCTCCGGCACGCCGAAAAAGAGGCCGCAGACAGCCTCGGCATTACCCTGTATGAACTGATGCAACGCGCGGGTGAAGCGGCGTTTAACGTTGCCCGCACGGCTTACCCTGAATCGTCGCATTGGCTGATTTTATGCGGACACGGCAATAACGGCGGTGACGGTTATGTCGTCGCCCGCCTGGCGGTTGCCGCCGGGATCCACGTGACGTTGCTGGCGCTGGAGAGCGATAAACCGCTGCCAGAAGAGGCCAGTGCGGCGCGGGAAGCCTGGCTGAACGCGGGCGGTGTTATTCATGCCACCGATATCGTCTGGCCGGAAGAGATTGATGTGATTATTGATGGCCTGCTGGGCACCGGACTACGCAGTGCGCCGCGCGACCCGGTTGCCACCCTGATTGCACGTGCCAATGCCCACAGCGCGCCGGTGGTGGCCCTGGATATACCTTCTGGACTGATGGCGCAAACCGGCACGACGCCGGGCGCGGTGATTCAGGCCGCGCACACCGTTGCCTTTATCGCCCTGAAACCGGGGCTGCTTACCGGTAAAGCACGGGATGTCACGGGAACGTTGCACCATAACGCACTGGGGCTGGAGAGCTGGCTTGCCGGACAGGAAACCCACGTTTCGCGCGTTGATGCTTCGCTGCTGGCACAGTGGCTACCGCCGCGCCGCCCGACGTCCCATAAAGGCGATCACGGCAGGCTGGTGATCATTGGAGGTGACCACGGTACGGCGGGGGCTATCCGCATGACGGGGGAAGCGGCATTGCGTTGCGGTGCCGGTTTAGTGCGGGTGCTGACGCGCATCGAAAATAGTGCGCCAATTATTACGGCCCGTCCGGAGCTGATGGTGCATGAATTGACGCCGCAGTCGCTTGAAGAGAGTCTCGAATGGGCGGATGTCGTGGTCATTGGCCCGGGGCTTGGGCAGCAGGCCTGGGGGAAACAGGCCCTGCAGAAGGTCGAGAATTTTCGTAAACCGATGCTGTGGGATGCCGACGCGCTGAACCTTCTGGCAATCAATCCTGATAAGCGTCACAATCGCATTCTGACGCCGCACCCCGGCGAAGCCGCGCGCCTGCTTAACTGCAGCGTGGCAGAAATTGAAAGCGATCGCTTACTTTCTGCCCGGCGTCTGGTAAAACGTTACGGAGGTGTTGCCGTTCTGAAAGGGGCAGGAACCGTTGTCGCCAGCGACGAGGCGCTGGGCATTGTCGATGCCGGAAATGCGGGCATGGCGAGCGGCGGAATGGGCGATGTGCTTTCCGGCATCATTGGCGCATTGCTTGGACAGAAACTTCCCCTTTATGATGCAGCCTGCGCTGGCTGCGTGGCCCATGGTGTCGCGGCGGATAAGCTGGCGGCACGTTACGGTACACGCGGAATGCTGGCCACCGATCTTTTTTGCACGCTACGGCGTGTTGTTAACCCGGATGTGATTGACGTAGAAAATGACTAATCGAGCGATTTCTTTACCTGATGAACAAGCCACTTTAGATCTTGGCAAACGCGTGGCACAGGCCTGTCAGGGGGCAACCGTCATTTATCTGTATGGTGATTTAGGTGCGGGTAAAACCACCTTCAGCCGGGGTTTTCTGCAGGCGTTAGGCCATAAAGGCAATGTGAAAAGCCCAACCTACACGCTGGTAGAGCCGTACACCCTTGAAAATCTCATGGTGTACCACTTTGATTTATACCGCCTTGCGGATCCCGAGGAGCTGGAATTTATGGGGATCCGTGATTATTTTGCCAATGATGCCATCTGCCTGGTGGAGTGGCCGCAACAAGGTGCGGGTGTGTTGCCTGACCCGGATGTCGAAATTCACTTAGATTACCAGGCACAAGGGCGTGAGGCACGCATCAGTGCTGTTTCCTCATCAGGTAGTTCCTTACTGGCGCGTCTGGCCGGTTAAGCGTAGGGATGACGGGATGATTAGTCGCGTTAAAGGTTGGTTATTGGCTGCCACGGTGCTGCTGTGCGCGCAGGCCGGGGCGGCAAGCCTGTCGGATATTCAGGTGTCGAACGGCGAAAGCCAGGCCAGGATCACGTTCAGCTTTATGGGCGATCCGGAATATGCTTTTTCACAGCCAGACAGCCACAGCGTGGCGCTGGATATCAAACAAACCGGGGTTATCCAGGGGTTACCGCTCCAGTTCAGCGGCAATAATCTGGTTAAAAGCATTCGTTCCGGCTCGCCAAAAGATAGCCAGTCATTGCGTCTGGTGGTCGACCTAACCGAAAAGGGTAAAACCAGAGCGGTTAAGCAGCAAAACGGTGCGAATTATACGGTGGTCTTTATCATCAACGCTGACGCCCCTCCGCCGCCTCCGCCTCCACCGGTGGTGGCGAAACGCGTGGAAGAGCCGGTTTATACCCCGCGCCCATCTGAACCGGCACGTAATCCGTTTAAAACGGACAGCGACCGCATTACCAGCGTTACCAGCAGCAATACCGTGACGCGGCCGGCGGCCAGCGCACGTCGCGCGGTCAGCGGTGATAAAGTGATTATCGCCATTGATGCGGGGCACGGCGGTCAGGATCCCGGCGCAATTGGCCCGGGCGGTACGCGGGAGAAAAATGTCACCATCGCGGTTGCCCGTAAGCTGCGGACGCTGTTAAACGACGATCCTATGTTTAAAGGCGTGCTGACGCGCGACGGCGATTACTTTATCTCGGTGATGGGCCGTTCGGATGTAGCACGTAAGCAAAATGCCAATTTCCTGGTGTCCATTCATGCGGATGCCGCGC
The DNA here is from genome assembly GCF_003010695.1 of Enterobacter cloacae complex sp. FDA-CDC-AR_0132. Taxonomy (NCBI): domain Bacteria; kingdom Pseudomonadati; phylum Pseudomonadota; class Gammaproteobacteria; order Enterobacterales; family Enterobacteriaceae; genus Enterobacter; species Enterobacter cloacae complex sp. FDA-CDC-AR_0132. The sequence continues at coordinate 2,057,682 of NZ_CP027618.1, forward strand.
CAAACCGTAACGCCACGGGAGCCTCAGTGTGGGTGCTGTCAAACCGTCGGGCGAACAGTGAAATGGCAAACTGGCTTGAAGAGCACGAGAAACAGTCCGAACTGTTAGGTGGCGCGGGTGATGTGCTGGCAAACAGCCAGGCCGATCCCTATCTCAGCCAGGCGGTGCTGGATTTACAATTCGGTCATTCCCAGCGCGTCGGGTATGATGTCGCCACAAATGTATTGAACCAGCTGCAGGGCATCGGGTCATTGCACAAGCGCCGTCCGGAGCATGCGAGCCTGGGCGTTCTGCGATCGCCGGATATTCCATCGATTCTGGTGGAAACAGGCTTTATCAGTAATAACGCTGAAGAACGCCTGCTGGGCAGCGACAGCTATCAGCAGCAAATTGCCGAAGCGATCTATAACGGTCTGCGTAAATACTTTGATGCGCATCCGCTGCAGTCCGCGCCACAGGGCGGTGCCGCCCAGACGGCCAGCGCAGCGCAGCCAGGTGAGATGACCGCGACCAACTAAGGAGAATTCATGCCGATTCAGGTTCTACCGCCGCAGCTCGCGAACCAAATCGCCGCCGGTGAGGTGGTGGAGCGCCCTGCATCGGTGGTGAAGGAGCTGGTAGAAAACAGCCTTGATGCGGGGGCCACCCGCATTGATATTGATATCGAACGCGGCGGCGCAAAGCTGATTCGCATTCGTGACAACGGCTGTGGAATTAAAAAAGACGAGCTGGCGTTAGCGCTGGCGCGTCATGCCACCAGTAAAATTGCCTCTCTTGATGACCTGGAAGCGATCATCAGCCTCGGTTTTCGCGGGGAAGCACTGGCCAGTATCAGCTCTGTTTCCCGTCTCACGCTCACCTCTCGTACCGCTGAACAGCAGGAAGCCTGGCAGGCGTACGCCGAAGGGCGTGATATGGACGTGACGATTAAACCAGCGGCGCATCCGGTCGGTACGACGCTGGAAGTGCTGGATCTGTTTTATAACACCCCCGCCCGACGCAAGTTTATGCGTACCGAAAAAACCGAGTTTGGGCATATCGATGAGATCATTCGTCGCATTGCCCTGGCGCGGTTTGACGTGACCATTAACCTTAGCCATAACGGCAAAGTCATGCGCCAGTACCGCGCCGTGGCGGAAGGTGGGCAAAAAGAGCGCCGCTTGGGCGCTATCTGCGGCGTACCGTTCCTCGAGCACGCGCTGGCCATTGAGTGGCAGCATGGCGATCTGGCCATGCGCGGCTGGGTGGCTGACCCCAACGCGAGCAGCGCCGCCTTCGCTGAGATCCAGTATTGCTATGTGAACGGCCGCATGATGCGTGACCGCCTCATTAACCACGCCATTCGTCAGGCCTGTGAAGATAAACTGGGCGCAGATCAGCAACCGGCGTTTGTGCTCTATCTAGAAATCGATCCACACCAGGTGGACGTTAACGTCCATCCTGCCAAGCATGAAGTGCGGTTCCACCAGTCACGTCTGGTGCATGATTTTATCTATCAGGGCGTGCTGAGCGTATTGCAACAGCAGGCTGAACCGACGCTGCCGCTGGAAAAAGAAGAACCCGCCCCGCGCGCGTTTCCGGAAAACCGTGTTGCAGCGGGCCGGAACCATTTTGCTGAACCTGCCGTGGCGCGTGAGCCGGATGCCCCGCGTTTCTCTGCTGCGGGTAGCACACCGCGCCCAACGGGAGCGAACTATCCGAATGCCCAACCTGGCTATCAAAAACAGCAGGGAGCGTTGTACCGGAAATTGCTGGAAACCCCCGCGGTGGAGCGCAAAGCGCCTGTCGCGGTGCCAGCGCCTTCACTGGACGGCCACAGCCAGAGTTTTGGCCGGGTTCTGACGATTATCGCACCGGATATGGCGTTGCTGGAGCGCGAAGGCCACGTGATGCTTCTGGCATTGCCGGTGGCGGAACGCTGGCTTAAACAAGTGCAGCTTACGCCGGGTGAAAACGCGGCCTGTGCGCAACCGCTGCTGATCCCCGTCCGGCTAAAAATATCCCCTGAAGAAACAGGGGTACTGCGTCGCGCAGAGGCCCTGTTGGCGCAGATGGGCATTGAAATGGTGCTCGAACCGCAACATGTGACCATTCGCGCAGTGCCTTTACCCTTACGCCAACAAAATTTACAAAACTTGATTCCTGAACTGATAGGCTACCTGGCGCAGCAAACGTCGTTTGATGCCGCCAACACCGCGCAGTGGATCGCCCGCCATCTGGCAAGCGAACATGCGCCGTGGAGTATGGCGCAGGCCATTAGCGTGCTGGCGGAGGTTGAACGCCTTTGTCCGCATCTGGTGAAGACACCGCCAGGTGGGTTATTACAACCTGTTGATTTACAAACGGCGATGAATGCCCTGAAACATGATTGACGTAAGCAAGGCGAGCCTGCCAAAGGCGATTTTTTTAATGGGCCCCACGGCCTCCGGCAAAACGGCACTGGCCATTGAGTTACGTAAAGTTTTGCCTGTAGAGTTGATTAGTGTCGATTCTGCCCTTATCTACCGAGGGATGGACATCGGCACGGCGAAGCCTGACGCAGACGAACTGCGCGCGGCACCGCATCGTTTGCTGGATATTCTCGACCCGGCTCAGGCATACTCCGCAGCGGATTTCCGCCGCGATGCGTTAGCCGAGATGGCCGAGATAACGGCGGCGGGACGTATACCGCTGTTGGTTGGCGGAACCATGCTTTATTTCAAGGCGTTGCTGGAGGGGCTTTCACCTCTGCCATCAGCGGATCCAGAAGTAAGAGCAAAAATTGAGCAGCAGGCGGCAGAGCAGGGATGGGACGTTTTGCATAAGCAACTGGCCGAGATTGACCCGGTTGCCGCAGCACGGATCCATCCAAATGATCCGCAAAGGCTTTCCCGGGCACTGGAAGTTTTTTTCATTTCGGGTAAAACTTTAACGGAACTGACGCAAACGTCAGGAGACGCTCTGCCGTATCAGGTGCATCAGTTCGCCATCGCCCCGGCGAGCCGTGAACTGCTCCATCAACGAATTGAGCAGCGTTTTCATCAGATGTTAGCTTCAGATTTTGAAGCAGAAGTGCGGGCGCTATTTGCCCGTGGAGATTTGCATACGGATATGCCTTCCGTTCGTTGTGTGGGATACCGCCAGATGTGGTCATATCTTGAAGGCGAGATTTCATATGATGAAATGGTTTATCGAGGTGTTTGCGCCACGAGACAGTTAGCGAAGCGCCAGATCACCTGGTTGCGCGGTTGGGACGGTGTTCACTGGTTAGACAGTGAAAAACCGCAACAGGCGTTAAACGAAGTGATTGAGGTTGTTGGTGATATCGCTCACTGAATGTGTACAATTGAGTCGTATCGTGCGCAATTTTTCAGAATCGCAAGGTTCTAAGTACAAAACAAGCATATAAGGAAAAGATAGAATGGCTAAGGGGCAATCTTTACAAGATCCGTTCCTGAACGCATTGCGTCGGGAACGTGTTCCAGTTTCTATTTATTTGGTGAATGGTATTAAGCTGCAAGGTCAGATTGAATCTTTCGATCAGTTCGTGATCCTGTTGAAAAACACGGTCAGCCAGATGGTCTATAAGCACGCTATTTCTACAGTTGTTCCGTCTCGTCCGGTATCCCATCACAGCAATAACACTGGCGGCGGCACGGGTAGTAACTACCATCATGGCAGCAGCGCGCAGGGTTCTTCTTCTCCTGCGCAGGACAGCGAAGATACCGAATAAGGTTTCGGGCTGTTATCCACACGGGGAGCCAGGGATCCTGCGTTCCCCGCTGATCTTTTTTGAGGAATTTACGCTTGTTTGACCGTTATGATGCCGGTGAGCAGGCGGTGCTGGTACACATCTATTTTACGCAAGACAAAGATATGGAAGACCTCCAGGAGTTTGAATCTCTGGTCTCTTCCGCCGGTGTCGAAGCAATGCAGGTGATTACCGGTAGCCGTAAAGCGCCGCACCCAAAGTATTTTGTTGGTGAAGGTAAAGCAGTTGAAATTGCGGATGCCGTAAAAGCAACCGGCGCGTCAGTCGTGTTGTTTGATCATGCGCTGTCTCCGGCTCAGGAACGTAACCTGGAACGTCTTTGCGAATGCCGTGTTATCGATCGCACGGGTTTGATTTTAGATATTTTCGCTCAACGTGCGCGTACTCACGAAGGTAAGCTGCAGGTTGAGCTGGCGCAGTTGCGCCATCTGGCAACGCGACTTGTGCGTGGCTGGACCCACCTTGAAAGACAAAAGGGCGGGATTGGTTTGCGCGGTCCGGGTGAGACCCAGCTTGAAACCGACCGCCGTCTGTTGCGTGGCCGTATTACCCAGATCCTTTCACGTCTGGAACGCGTTGAAAAACAGCGTGAGCAAGGACGTCGGGCGCGATCGAAAGCTGACATCCCGACGGTGTCGCTGGTGGGGTATACCAACGCCGGTAAATCCACCCTGTTTAACCAGATTACTGAGGCCCAGGTTTATGCCGCAGACCAGCTGTTTGCGACCCTGGACCCCACATTGCGTCGTATTGACGTCGCCGACGTCGGTGAAACGGTGCTGGCGGATACCGTAGGGTTTATCCGTCACCTGCCGCATGACCTGGTGGCTGCGTTTAAAGCCACCCTGCAGGAGACGCGTCAGGCGACCCTGCTGCTGCACGTCATTGATGCTGCAGACGTTCGCTTGCAGGAGAACATCGACGCGGTAAACGTGGTGCTCGACGAGATCGACGCCGACGACATCCCAACACTGTTGGTGATGAACAAGATCGATATGCTGGAGGATTTTGAGCCGCGTATCGACCGAGATGAAGAGAACAAACCGATTCGGGTCTGGCTTTCCGCTCAGACCGGTATTGGTGTGCCACTGCTTTTCCAGGCTTTGACAGAACGTCTTTCCGGTGAGGTAGCCCAGCACACGCTGCGATTGCCGCCACAGGAAGGCAGGCTGCGCAGCCGGTTTTATCAGCTTCAGGCGATAGAAAAAGAGTGGATGGAGGATGACGGCAGCGTGGGGATGCAGGTGCGTTTGCCGATCGTTGACTGGCGTCGCCTCTGTAAACAAGAACCTGCGCTGGTCGACTATATCGTCTGATCAGAAAGGGGATGCCTGAATAATTCGCCCTTGCATAACAAATATGGAGCATATACATGGCGTGGAATCAGCCCGGTAATAACGGACAAGACCGCGACCCGTGGGGAAGCAGCAATAATCAAGGCGGCAACTCTGGGGGAAATGGCAACAAAGGTGGTCGCGAGCAGGGGCCGCCGGATCTGGATGATATCTTCCGCAAGCTAAGCAAGAAGCTTGGTGGTCTTGGCGGAGGTAAAGGTTCTGGCTCTGGTGGGGGTTCCACTCAGGGGCCGCGCCCGCAGTTAGGGGGCCGCGTGGTGGGCATTGTTGCCGCTGCCGTGGTGATCATCTGGGCTGCCAGTGGGTTCTACACCATTAAAGAAGCGGAACGCGGTGTGGTCACCCGTTTCGGGAAGTTCAGCCATCTGGTTGAACCAGGTCTGAACTGGAAACCGACTTTCATTGACGACGTGACCGCGGTGAACGTGGAGTCTGTCCGTGAATTGGCGGCATCCGGCGTGATGCTGACCTCCGACGAGAACGTTGTGCGCGTTGAGATGAACGTCCAGTACCGCGTCACCGATCCGCAGCACTACCTGTTTAGCGTGACCAGTGCAGATGACAGTCTGCGTCAGGCCACAGACAGTGCGCTGCGCGGTGTGATCGGTAAATACACCATGGACCGCATTCTGACCGAAGGTCGTACCGTTATTCGTAGCGATACCCAGCGTGAGCTGGAAGAGACCATTCGCCCGTACAACATGGGTATCACCCTGCTGGACGTCAACTTCCAGGCTGCTCGTCCGCCGGAAGAGGTGAAGGCCGCGTTTGATGACGCGATTGCTGCCCGTGAAAACGAACAACAGTACATCCGTGAAGCGGAAGCGTACACCAACGAAGTTCAGCCACGTGCTAACGGTCAGGCGCAGCGTATTCTTGAAGAAGCGCGTGCGTATAAAACCCAGACCGTCCTGGAAGCTCAGGGTGAAGTGGCGCGTTTCGCGAAGATTTTGCCAGAATATAAAGCGGCTCCGGAGATTACCCGTGAACGTCTTTATATTGAGACTATGGAAAAAGTGCTGAGCCATACGCGTAAGGTACTGGTTAACGACAGCAAAGGTGGAAACCTGATGGTACTGCCGTTGGATCAGATGCTGAAAGGCGGTTCGGCGCCGGCGGCAAAGGCGGATACCAGCGGTGCCAACAACCTGCTGCGTCTGCCACCTGCGGCATCCGGTAGCTCAAGCGCCACAACCACGCCTTCTTCGAACGATGGTGACATTATGGACCAACGCCGTGCTAACGCGCAGCGTAACGACTACCAGCGTCAGGGGGAATAAGGATGCGTAAGTCAGTTATTGCGATCATCATCATCGTATTAGTCGTGCTTTATACCTCTATCTTTGTGGTGAAAGAGGGCGAGCGTGGAATTACCCTGCGTTTTGGTAAAGTTCTGCGCGACAGCGAGAACAAGCCGCTGGTGTTTGAGCCGGGCCTGCACTTTAAAATGCCACTGATTGAATCGGTGAAAACGCTCGACGCCCGTATCCAGACCATGGATAACCAGGCCGACCGTTTCGTGACCAAAGAGAAGAAAGACCTGATCGTTGATTCCTACATCAAATGGCGTATCAGTGATTTCAGCCGCTACTACCTGGCAACGGGCGGTGGCGACGTTTCTCAGGCGGAAGTGCTGTTGAAACGTAAGTTCTCTGACCGTCTGCGCTCTGAGATTGGTCGTCTGGATGTGAAAGACATTGTCACCGACTCCCGTGGTCGTCTGACGCTGGAAGTGCGTGATGCGCTGAACTCCGGTTCTGCAGGAACCGAAGACGAAGTCACCACCCCGGCAGCGGATGATGCCATTGCCAAAGCGGCAGAACGCGTTCAGGCTGAAACCAACGGCAAAGTGCCGGTGATCAACCCGAACAGTATGGCTGCTCTGGGTATCGAAGTGGTCGATGTCCGTATCAAGCAGATCAACCTGCCAGCGGAAGTGTCCGAGGCGATTTACAACCGTATGCGCGCCGAGCGTGAAGCGGTAGCCCGTCGTCATCGTTCACAAGGTCAGGAAGAGGCGGAGAAACTGCGTGCGGCAGCGGATTACGAAGTGACCAAGACGCTGGCAGAATCTGAGCGTCAGGGCCGTATTCTGCGCGGTGAAGGGGATGCCGAAGCGGCAAAACTGTTTGCCGATGCCTTCAGCCAGGATCCCGACTTCTACGCCTTTATCCGTAGCCTGCGAGCTTACGAGAACAGCTTCCAGAGCAACCAGGATGTGATGGTGCTCAGCCCGGACAGCGATTTCTTCCGTTACATGAAGACGCCGGCTAACGCAACGCGATAAACTCAGGCCAGTTTGAGTATTCAAACCACCGCTCTCAACGGAGCGGTGGTTTTCTTTTATAAGGATGAAAAATGAATTCAACCATTTGGCTTGCGCTGGCCCTGGTTCTGGTGCTGGAAGGTCTTGGACCGATGCTTTATCCGCGTGCATGGCGTCGGATGATAGCCTCTCTGAGCCAGTTGCCGGATAATATTTTGCGTCGATTTGGGGGCGGACTTGTGGTTGCCGGCATCGTTATCTACTACATGTTGAGGAAAACGATTGGCTGATCAAAAAGTAATCTGGTTTGGCGTATTTTGAGGTCAAAAAGTGCTGTATATCTGAAAAAGCGATGGTAGAATCCATTTTTAAGCAAACGGTGATTTTGAAAAAAATGGGTAACAACGTCGTCGTACTGGGCACCCAATGGGGTGACGAAGGTAAAGGGAAGATTGTTGATCTTCTGACTGAACGGGCTAAATATGTTGTACGCTACCAGGGCGGTCACAACGCAGGCCATACTCTCGTAATCAACGGTGAAAAAACCGTCCTCCATCTTATTCCATCAGGCATTCTTCGCGAAAACGTCACCAGCATCATCGGTAACGGCGTTGTGCTGTCTCCGGCTGCTCTGATGAAAGAGATGAAAGGTCTGGAAGACCGTGGTATCCCCGTTCGCGAGCGTCTGCTGCTCTCCGAAGCCTGCCCGCTGATCCTTGATTATCACGTGGCGCTGGACGTAGCGCGTGAAAAAGCGCGTGGCGCGAAAGCGATCGGCACGACCGGTCGTGGTATCGGCCCGGCTTATGAAGACAAAGTTGCTCGTCGCGGTCTGCGCGTGGGCGATCTGTTTGATAAAGAGACGTTCGCTGAAAAACTGAAAGAAGTGATGGAATATCACAACTTCCAGCTGGTGAACTTCTATAAAGCTGACGCTGTTGACTACCAGAAAGTGCTGGATGACGTCATGGCGATTGCTGACATTCTGACCGGTATGGTTGTTGATGTGTCCGATCTGCTGGACCAGGCGCGCAAGCGTGGCGATTTCGTCATGTTCGAAGGTGCGCAGGGTACGCTGCTGGACATCGACCACGGTACCTATCCGTACGTCACCTCCTCTAACACCACCGCGGGTGGCGTTGCGACCGGTTCTGGTCTGGGTCCACGTTATGTGGATTACGTTCTGGGCATCATCAAAGCTTACTCCACTCGCGTGGGTGCGGGTCCATTCCCGACTGAGCTGTTTGATGAAACCGGCGAGTTCCTGTGCAAGCAGGGTAACGAGTTTGGCGCGACCACCGGTCGTCGTCGTCGTACCGGCTGGCTGGACGTGGTAGCCGTGCGTCGCGCAGTACAGATTAACTCCCTGTCTGGCTTCTGCCTGACCAAACTGGACGTGCTGGACGGTCTGAAAGAGGTGAAACTCTGCGTAGGCTACCGTATGCCTGATGGTCGCGAAGTGACCACCACTCCGCTGGCTGCGGATGACTGGAAAGGCATCGAGCCAATCTACGAAACCATGCCAGGCTGGTCTGAAACGACGTTCGGTGTGAAAGAGCGTAGCGGTCTGCCGCAGGCAGCGCTGAATTACATCAAGCGTATTGAAGAACTGACCGAAGTGCCGATCGACATTATCTCTACCGGCCCTGATCGTACTGAAACGATGATCCTGCGCGACCCGTTCGACGCATAATCTTCGTGACTGCTGGCCTGCGGGACAACCCGCAGGCTGGATACGCGTCGCGCCATCCGGCGAACGCTCCTCGATCTCCGCTTTTTCGCCCCGTCTGTCAAATAAATTAGCCGCTTACTATCTGGCTGGTTTATCATCATTAATGAATATCTGTGCGGTTTATCCGCGTTTTCCCTTTTTCCTGAGGTTGATGTGCAGTTAACAAGTTTCACCGATTACGGCTTACGCGCGCTGATTTACATGGCGTCGTTACCCGATGGGAAAATGACCAGTATCTCTGAGGTTACAGAGGTATACGGTGTGTCCCGTAATCATATGGTCAAAATAATCAATCAACTTAGTCGTGCCGGATACGTTGCTGCCGTCCGCGGGAAGAATGGTGGGATCCGTCTCGGTAAACCGGCGCAGAGTATTCGTGTTGGGGATGTGGTACGTGAACTGGAGCCGTTGTCTCTGGTGAACTGCAGCAGCGCGTTCTGCCACATTACGCCCGCTTGTCGCCTTAAACAGGCACTTTCTCTGGCCGTGCAAAGTTTTCTCAAGGAACTGGATAACTACACGCTGGCCGATTTGGTTGAAGAGAATCAACCACTTTATAAATTATTGCTGGTGGAATGAAGAAAATTTCCACCGGAGCTGACAACGGAGGAACCGATATGTCACATGATCCTTTCCAGGAACGCGAAGCCGAAAAATACGCGAATCCTATCCCCAGCCGCGAGTTCATCATTGAACACTTAACAAAACGCGAAAAACCCGCCAATCGTGAAGAACTTGCCGTTGAATTAAACATTGAAGGTGAAGAGCAAATTGAAGCCCTTCGCCGCCGCCTGCGTGCGATGGAGCGCGACGGGCAACTGGTCTTTACCCGCCGTCAGTGCTATGCGCTTCCCGAACGTCTTGACCTGCTGAAAGGCACCGTCATCGGCCACCGTGATGGCTTTGGCTTCCTGCGCGTAGAAGGCCGTAAAGACGATCTTTATCTTTCCTCTGAGCAGATGAAGATGTGCATTCACGGTGACCAGATCCTGGCGCAGCCGCTGGGCGCGGACCGTAAAGGTCGCCGCGAAGCGCGCGTGGTGCGTGTCCTGGTCCCTAAAACCAGCCAGATTGTTGGCCGCTACTTTACCGACGCTGGCGTGGGCTTTGTGGTGCCGGACGACAGCCGCCTGAGCTTCGATATCCTGATCCCGCCTGAAGAGGTGATGGGCGCCCGTATGGGCTTTGTGGTGGTGGTTGAACTCACCCAGCGTCCTACCCGCCGCACCAAGGCGGTCGGGAAAATCGTCGAAGTGTTAGGCGATAACATGGGCACCGGCATGGCCGTTGATATGGCGCTGCGTACTCATGAAATTCCTTACGTCTGGCCGAAAGCGGTTGAAGAGCAGGTTGTCGGCCTGAAAGAAGACGTGCCGGAAGAGTCCAAAGTGGGCCGAGTGGATCTGCGCGATCTGCCGCTGGTGACTATTGATGGTGAAGATGCCCGCGACTTCGATGATGCCGTTTATTGCGAGAAAAAACGCGGCGGCGGCTGGCGTCTGTGGGTTGCCATCGCTGACGTAAGCTATTACGTTCGCCCGCATACTCCGCTGGATAACGAAGCGCGCAGCCGCGGAACGTCGGTCTACTTCCCGTCGCAGGTAATTCCGATGCTGCCGGAAGTCTTGTCTAACGGCCTGTGCTCCCTGAACCCGCAGGTTGACCGCCTGTGTATGGTCTGCGAGATGACCATCTCCACCAAAGGGCGCTTAACGGGATACAAATTCTACGAAGCGGTAATGAGCTCCCATGCGCGCCTGACCTACACCAAGGTCTGGCATATGCTGCAGGGCGATCAGGATCTGCGTGAGCAGTATGCGCCGCTGGTGAAACACATCGAAGAGCTGCATAACCTCTACAAAACGCTGGATCAGGCGCGTGAAGAGCGCGGCGGGATCTCGTTTGAGAGCGAAGAGGCGAAGTTCATCTTTAACGCTGAACGCCGCATTGAACGTATTGAGCAGACCCAGCGTAACGATGCCCATAAGCTGATTGAAGAGTGTATGATTCTGGCAAACATCTCGGCGGCACGTTTTGTTGAGAAAGCCAAAGAACCTGCGCTGTTCCGTATTCACGATAAACCGTCGACCGAAGCCATCACTGCGTTCCGCTCCGTGCTGGCTGAACTGGGTCTGGAACTGCCTGGCGGTAACAAGCCAGAGCCGCGTGATTACGCTGAATTGCTGGAGTCGATTGGCGATCGCCCGGATGCAGAAATGCTGCAGACCATGCTGCTGCGTTCCATGAAGCAGGCGATTTACGATCCGGAAAACCGCGGTCACTTCGGCCTGGCGCTGCAGTCTTATGCCCACTTTACCTCGCCGATCCGTCGTTATCCGGACCTTTCCCTGCACCGCGCGATCAAGTATCTGCTGGCGCAGGAGCAGGGTCATAAAGGTAATACGACCGAAACCGGTGGCTACCATTATTCAATGGAAGAGATGCTGCAACTCGGTCAGCACAGTTCCATGGCCGAACGTCGTGCAGATGAAGCGACGCGCGACGTGGCAGACTGGCTGAAGTGTGACTTTATGCTGGACCAGGTGGGTAACGTCTTTAAAGGCGTGATTGCCAGCGTCACCGGCTTTGGTTTCTTCGTCCGTCTGGATGAACTGTTTATCGACGGTCTGGTGCATGTCTCCAGCCTGGATAACGACTACTACCGTTTCGACCAGGTCGGGCAGCGCCTGATTGGTGAATCTGGCGGCCAGACCTATCGTCTTGGCGATCGCGTGGAAGTGAAGGTCGAAGCCGTTAATATGGACGACCGTAAAATCGACTTTAGCCTGATCTCCAGCGAGCGTGCCCCGCGTAATGTGGGTAAAACGGCGCGTGAAAAGACGAAAAAAGGGGGCAACGGCAACACCGGTGGTAAACGTCGTCAGGCGGGTAAGAAGGTAAACTTCGAGCCAGACAGCGCGTTCCGCGGTGAGAAGAAACAGAAGCCGAAGGCCGCGAAGAAAGAGGCCCGGAAGGCGAAAAAGCCGTCCACCAAAACGCAGAAAATCGCGGCTGCCACCAGGGCAAAGCGCGCAGCGAAGAAACAGCAGGCGGAGTAATTCTCCCCCTTAACCTGACCCTCTCTCCTGCGGAGAGAGGGAAAAGAAAAGACAGAACGAGAACCATCAATGAGTGAAATGATTTACGGCATCCACGCGGTGCAGGCCCTGCTGGAGCGCGCACCGGAGCGTTTTCAGGAAGTGTTTATTCTGAAAGGGCGTGAAGACAAACGTCTGATGCCGCTGATCCACGCCCTGGAAGCACAAGGTGTTGTGATCCAGCTGGCGAACCGCCAGTTCCTGGATGAGAAAAGTGAAGGTGCCGTTCACCAGGGCATTATTGCCCGCGTTAAGCCAGGTCGTCAGTATCAGGAAAACGATCTGCCGGATCTTATCGCCGGGCTGGAAAATCCATTCTTCCTGATCCTTGACGGCGTGACCGACCCGCACAACCTTGGCGCATGTCTGCGAAGCGCAGATGCGGCAGGTGTTCATGCCGTTATCGTGCCGAGGGATCGCTCTGCACAGCTTAACGCGACGGCGAAGAAAGTGGCCTGTGGCGCAGCGGAAAACGTACCGCTGATCCGCGTCACCAACCTGGCGCGCACCATGCGTATGCTGCAGGAAGAGAATATCTGGATCGTCGGTACCGCGGGTGAAGCGGATCATACTCTGTATCAGAGCAAGATGACCGGCCGTCTGGCCCTGGTGATGGGTGCCGAGGGCGAAGGTATGCGCCGTCTGACCCGTGAGCATTGCGATGAGCTGATCAGCATTCCAATGGCGGGCAGCGTGTCGTCTCTGAACGTCTCCGTGGCAACAGGTATCTGCCTGTTTGAAGCGGTACGTCAGCGCGGGGAATAAACAGCAAGGCCGTCCTGAGGACGGCCTTTCGTATTTTCTGTGGGAGGGTCACCAGACGGTGAAAAACTCACTCCTCCAGTGACCGCAAATGGTCATCCTTCCTGAGCGTCATCAGCGCGAAGATACTCACTACCGCCGTCGCCATGACGTAATAAGCTGGAATATCCAGGTTGCCCGTCTCTTTAATCAGCCCGGTAATAATCAGCCCCGCGCAGCCCGAGAAAAGGGCGTTCGACAGGGAATAAGCCAGCCCAAGCCCGGTATACCGTACGCGCGTCGGGAACATCTCTGAGAGCATCGCCGGCCCGGGCCCTGCCAGCATCCCCACCAGACCACCCGCAATCAGCACCACCAGCGCTTTGATGGCCAGCGTGCTGGACTCCGCCTGTAAAACCTTCAGCAGCGGCAGGGCAAGGAGCAGCAGCAACGTGGTGGCGACGATCATCACCGTGCGGCGTCCGATTTTGTCGCTCAGGATCCCGGACGGAATAATCGTCAGCGCAAAACCGATATTCGAAATCACCGCAATCAACAGCGCCTGATTAAACCCGGTATGCAGCGCCGACTGCAGATAGGTGGGCATAATCACCAGATAGGTATAACCCGCCGCTGACCAGACCATCACCCGGCCAATGCCCATCGCAATGGCGTTGAGCGTGGCGACGGTATCAGCCTGAGCGGCAACCGGCTTTTCCTGCTGCTGCACAAAGCTTGGCGTCTCTTCCATACTCACCCGCAGCCACAGCGCCACCACGCCCATCGGTAATGCCAGGAAGAACGGGATGCGCCAGCCCCAGTCATGCAGGGCTTCCGGTGTCAGAAGGGCGGAGAGCAGTGCGACAATGCCAGCGCCTGCTAACAGGCCCAGCGCGACGGTAAATGACTGCCATGCACCGTAGAGGCCCCGCTTGCCGCGTGGGGCAAACTCGGTCATCAGCGAGACAGCGCCACCATACTCACCACCGGCGAACAATCCCTGCAGGATGCGCAGCAGCGTGATAATCAGCGGGGCGGCAATACCGATGCTGGCATAGACCGGCACAATACCGATTGCGGCTGTAGCCAGCGTCATCAGCACCAGTACAATAATCAGCGTCGGTTTTCGGCCTATCCGGTCACCTATTCTGCCAAACACCACCGCGCCCAGCGGGCGGAAGAAGAAGGCGATGGCAAAGGAAGCATAGGTAAGGATCAGGCTGGTCAGCCCCGCGTCCCCCTCAAGCTGGAAGAAGTTCTTCGCAATTACGGTCGCCAGAAAACCATAGACCGCAAACTCATACCACTCGATAAAGTTACCAATGGAGCCTGCAATTAATGCACGCTTGTGCGCGTCCGGTTGCATAACGTTCCTCACTGAAAGGGGGTAAGAATAAATTATTCAACAAAAGTGAATGCGCGAAATAGTTTATTCTTATGTTCTGTGAGCTATTTCACGAATGATATCAGCGGGATCGTCATCGTGTGACCTCACTCCCATGCAGCGTGCACGTGGCCTGTCCATACTTATCTTCATTGCCACTGAAGGAGGGAGACAGCATGCACTGGCAGACCCATACCGTTTTTAATCAACCTGCACCGCTCTCAAACAGCAACCTTTTCCTCTCTGATTGCGCTCTGCGTGACGCGGTTGTTCGCGAAGGCGCCGAGTGGGATATCGAGCTTCTTGCCAGCATCGGCCAGCAGTTAGGAACCGCGGAATCGCTGGAACTGGGCAGGCTGGCGAACGTTAATCCGCCGGAGTTATTACGCTATGACGCCACCGGGGAGCGACTGGATGACGTTCGCTTTCATCCCGCATGGCACCTCTTAATGCAGGGACTTTGCGCCAACCGTGTCCATAACCTGGCGTGGGAAGAGGAGGCGCGCAAAGGCGCGTTTGTCGCCAGAGCTGCACGTTTTGTCCTGCACGCTCAGGTAGAAGCGGGCACGCTTTGCCCTGTCACCATGACCTTTGCTGCTACACCGCTGCTGCAACAGGCGCTGCCCGAGCCGTTCCGTGACTGGATCACGCCGTTAATGAGCGATCGTTACGATCCTCATCTTGCGCCGGGGGCGCAAAAGCGTGGCCTGCTGATTGGCATGGGGATGACAGAAAAACAGGGCGGCTCGGACGTACTCAGCAATACCACCAAAGCGGAAAAGTGCAGTGACGGCAGCTACCGGCTTATCGGGCATAAATGGTTTTTCTCTGTGCCGCAAAGCGATGCGCATCTGGTGCTGGCCCAGGCGAAAGGGGGGCTGTCCTGCTTTTTTGTTCCACGCTTTTTGCCTGACGGGCAACGCAATGCCGTACGTCTGGAGCGGCTAAAAGAGAAGCTCGGCAACCGCTCTAACGCCAGCAGCGAAGCGGAGTTCCTGGATGCGTCCGGCTGGCTGCTGGGGGAGGAAGGAGAAGGGGTACGCCAGATCCTCCGAATGGGCGGGCTGACGCGGTTTGACTGTGCGCTGGGCAGCCATGGGCTGATGCGTCGGGCTTTATCCGTGGCGCTTTACCATGCGCATCAACGCCAGACGTTTGGTAAAAACCTTATCGACCAGCCGCTCATGCGCGATGTGCTGAGCCGCATGGCGCTGATGCTGGAGGGCCAGACGGCACTGTTGTTTCGTCTGGCCCGGGCGTGGGACAGGCGTGCCGATCCTCAGGAGGCCGCCTGGGCGCGCCTTTTCACCCCCGCGGCGAAATACAGCGTCTGCAAAGCGGGTATCGCGTTTGTGGCGGAAGCCATGGAAGTGCTCGGCGGCACAGGCTACTGCGAGGAGAGTGAGCTTCCCCGTTTGTACCGTGAGATGCCCGTGAACAGCATATGGGAAGGGTCCGGCAATATTATGTGCCTGGACGTTCTGCGTGTTCTGACGAAGCAATCCGGCATCCTCGACCTGCTTGTGGATGATTTTGCCCAGGTAAAAGGGCAGGACAGGCACTTCGATCGCAGCTGGCGTCAGCTTCAGCAAAAACTGCGAAAACCGCAGGAGGCGCAGGGACGGGAGATCACGCAACAGCTTTTCCTGCTGGGGGCCGGAAGTCAGATGCTGCGGCACGCATCGCCACCCGTGGCGCAGGCGTGGTGCCGCATGATGCTTGATACCCGCGGCGGTACGCTGATGAGCGAGCAGGTGCAAAATGACCTGCTGTTGCGTGCCACGGGCAGGGTTGGCTAACTCTTTAGCTGGAACAGGCTCACCAGTTGGGTGAGGTGTGAGCCTTTCTCACGCAGCGTGTGTGCGGTTTGTTCGCTGCGTAGGACGCGGTCGGCGTTGATGTGCGACGCTTCGCCAATGTGGGTCATGGCCAGATTAACCTGGCCTATTCCCGCGGATTGCTCGCGGGACGCATGGTTAATCTCCGTGACCAGCTTGTTGATGTTATCGATGTGCACGATGATGGAATCCATCGCCAGACGCGTTTGTTCAGACAGCGCATGGCCTTCGCTGACTTTTCTGAGCGTATCACCGATGAGCTGTTCAATTTCCTTCACCGCGTTGGCACTGCGTCCTGCCAGCGCGCGTACTTCCTGCGCCACCACCGCAAAACCTTTTCCGTGCTCGCCTGCGCGGGCTGCTTCAACCGCTGCGTTAAGCGCCAGAATGTTGGTCTGAAAAGCGATGGATTCAATCACGCGCGTGATGTCTTCGATTCGCTTTGATGCTTCGCGAATATCATCCATGGTAGCGACAGCGTGGGTGACCGTCTCACCGCCCTGGTGTACCGCGCGCGACGTTTCGCCTACCAGCTGCTGCGTTTGTTCCATGTTGGCGGCATTTTGCTGCACGGTCGCGGCCAGTTGCTCCATGCTGGCAGACGTCTCTTCTACACTGCTGGCCTGCTTGTTAATCTGCCCGGAGATTTCTTCGCTATCGGATGCCAGCGCGTTGGTGCCCATATGGATCTCCGCTGCGGCCTCGCGCACCTGAAGAACAATTTTCTGCAGTCCCCCTCCGATACCGTTAATGGCATCGATGAGCTGACCGACCTCATCCTGGCGGGTCACGGGCAGGCTGGAGCGCAGATCGCCTGCGGCATACTGTCGGGCCAGGTGGATCACATTGCGCAATGGGCGTGTCAGTATGCGTCGTATAATGACCACAAACAGACCTGCGAAGAGCACTGACAGCACCACCCCTGCCAGCAGGAAGCGGTCGCGCATGGCGGTCACGCTTGAGAGCAGTACCGATTTATCCACTTCGCCGACAATGGCCCAGTTCCAGCCTGGCAGCGGCGTATACGCCATGGTCAGCGTGCGACCATCGGCACTGACGCGCTCCAGCGTGCCGGATTTATCACTCAACAGCTGTTGCTGGATAGCGCTATCCCACTCCGGTACTTTTCCCTCCGCGCTGGTGTGGAACAGATACTGCCCGCGCGTTTTGCCGTGGCTGCGGTCCAGAACAAAGAAGTGACCGCTCTCGCCCAGTCGACGGTTGAGGATTTTCTCGCGCATGACGTTCCAGGAGTGAGTGATGTCCACACCAACAAAGATGATTGCAATGACCTGGCCGTCCGCGTTTTTAACCGGCTGGTATTGGGTGATATAGCGCTTGCCGAACAGCAGCGCCAGACCGCGATAAACCTCGCCCCGGGTGACGGCGGCAAAGGCCGGGCTGGTGGTATCCAGAACGGTGCCCATTGCCCGCTCGCCGTTCTCTTTGCGCAGCGATGTGGCGACGCGCACAAAGTCGTTACCGCTACGCACAAACAGGGTCGAGATTGCCCCTGTCCGGCTCAGAAAATCGTCTAAAAGGGTATTGTTTTCATGTAGCCCGGTTTCCCCTCCTTTCAGGAGCGGAACGTTAATCCCGTTAATCGTCTGGGTTTGAGTGTTATCAACGCTCAGTGGCTGGGGCAAAAAGGTGGTAAACAGCCGGGTATAACTCTCGACCTCTTCACTCAGGCTGGTGTTAAACATCTGCACCATATCGACCATGCCGGTGGACTGATTATGCAGGTCTTCTATCGCGAGGGCTTCAAGCTGCTGGCTGGCTTTTTGGCTGAGCAGAAAAGTGAAAAACAGAAACAGGATGGCGACACTGGCACCGGTAAGCAGCGACAGCTTTGCACCCAGACCTGCACGACGGAAAAAGTTGATCATAAATTGCTCATCATTGAAAAGGTATGGCTTTTCAACGGCACAGCAGAGATAACGTTTACTGTTTTAGTGTAACAAAATGTTATTTAATTGTTTTTTATTGGTTTGCTAAAAGATAAAAAATTTGCAAAAACGAAAAGCCACTAAAAGTAAGTGGCTTTTATCGGAGGGGGGATTACGCGTAGAGAATGGCCTGTACCCGCCAGTGATCGATGTACTGATCTTCCTGCATCTGGATAATGCGATACCATGAAGCACCCTGCTCATCGGCCTTTAATGCAACGACACGTTCAACGTCCTGCGGGCTCCCCGAAATATTATTCACGGAGATCTGGCCAATTTCATTCAGGCCAGTCACACAATCAGCACTGGCAAATTCAGCTGACTGCGCGGTTGTGCTCACAAGACCTGCTGAGAGCAACAGTGTGGTCAAAGCAAGAGTTCGTTTCATCGTCAGCTCCATTTCACATGTCTCCGGTATCCGCCGGGCAATCCTTCGCGAATAAACTCACTTCCATTGTTGCGGGCATGGAGTTTATTGTGGACAGGAAAGTGTCTATGGACGCAAAGCAGTGTAAATGTCGTTCAAATGAAGACGATCATTGACGATACAGAATGGCCTGTGAGTACCACTGTCCCGTAATGATGGTTTCGTCGATCATAATGATGACGTAATAATCTGCTTTGGCGGCGACGGCTTGTGCCTTTATTGCTTCTTCCGCGTCATCCGGGGAGCCGCGAACCAGCGCAGAGACGGTACCCATACGCTGTAATCCTTCCGTCTGATTACGACGGATTTCCTGCGGGTGATCGGCCACCGGGGGAGCGGGTTGTGGCGTTCCCTGCAGCGCGCTACAGCCACTGAGCAACATCAGCAATAAAGCAGCAAACCTGCGCATAACCATATCT
Source organism: Enterobacter cloacae complex sp. FDA-CDC-AR_0132 (assembly GCF_003010695.1). Lineage (NCBI taxonomy): Bacteria > Pseudomonadati > Pseudomonadota > Gammaproteobacteria > Enterobacterales > Enterobacteriaceae > Enterobacter > Enterobacter cloacae complex sp. FDA-CDC-AR_0132. The sequence goes on from NZ_CP027618.1 coordinate 2,076,642, forward strand.
CGTTTCCTGATAGCCATAGTGTAGTTGTCTGTGAATTTAGTTTTGGGGGAATGTTCCCGAAGTGTTAGCTGGGGCGTAATTTTCGAATGAAAATAGCGTGAAATCGTAACCCAGTTCTCAACATTATGAATCATTCATCATTACAGGGTCGACAATGATTGAAATTGAAATACGCCATCTGGGTGATCGTGAAATATTACACGCAACACCCGCCGGAAAACGTGAGGAACCACTGCCTGTTATAGTGTTTTATCATGGATTTACCTCATCGAAGCTGGTCTACAGCTATTTTGCGGTGGCACTCGCGCAGGCCGGTTTTCGTGTGGTCATGCCGGATGCACCTGACCACGGCGCACGTTTTACCGGCAACGAACAGGCGCGGATTGGGCAGTTCTGGCACATTCTGCACGGTAGCCTGACCGAGTTTGCCGGGCTGCGCGATGCGCTTTACCAGGCAGGGCTGGTGGCTGATAATCGGCTGGCCGTGGCTGGGGCATCGATGGGCGGAATGGCGGCGCTGGGGATCATGACGCACCATCCAGAAGTGAAGTCAGTGGCTTGTCTGATGGGCTCGGGCTACTTCACCTCACTGGCGAAGACGCTTTTTCCACCTCAGGCACTCACGGAGGTTGAGGCGGCGCTTGCAGAGTGGGAGGTTACCCGGGCGTTACCGCGTCTGGCCGATCGTCCTTTGCTGTTGTGGCATGGTGATGCGGACGATGTGGTCCCACCCGGAGAAACGTTCCGGCTTCAGCAGGCGCTGCAGCACGAGGGGCTGGATGGCAACCTGACCTGCCTGTGGGAAGCGGGCGTTCGCCACCGCATTACGCCAACGGCGCTGGACGCCACGGTGGACTTCTTCCGCCAGCACCTTTAAACGCACAGGACGTTGACACCCTGATCTTTCAGTTTCTGGAGGATCTCAGGGTTGGCACCTTTGCCGGTGATCACCATGTCTATCTGTTCAGCACGGCTGAACAGCATTCCTGCGCGTTCGCCCACTTTACTGCTGTCGACCAGCACAACGAGCTTGCCCACCACGTTAAGCATGTTTTGTTCTGCCATGGCGGTCAACATATCGGTTTTGTAGAGGCCATCCGCGGTCAGGCCTTTGCCACTGGTAAACATCCAGTGTCCGGCATAAAGACTGTTTTCGCTGTCCTGCGGGCTGAGCGTAATGGACTGGCTCTTGTTGTACTGGCCGCCCATGATCACCACGCTCTCATGCTCCTGATCGATAAGATAGTTGGCGAGCGGCAAATAGTTCGTGATGATTTGTACCGGCTTTCCGCACATCTCCCGACCTAACAGAAACGCCGTGGAGCCGCAGTTGATCACCACGCTCTCGCCGGGGTTCACCAGCTGCGATGCCGCTCTGGCAATACGGACTTTTTCATCATGATTTTGCGCCTGATGAATGTTCATCGGCGTCCAGCGTGGACGCTGCTGGCTAATCGCTTCCGCACCGTTGCGGACTTTTTTCAGCTTACCGCTTTCATCCAGCTTATTAATATCCCGCCGCGCTGTTGCCGGGGAAATCCCTAAACGTTCGATCACTTTCTCAACGGTGACAAACCCTGTTTGCGCCAGGAGTTCCAGTAATATTTGATGCCGTTGCGCTTCCGTCATGAGCTATTCCGATAAGAATTGATTTTAAAAGATGATATTTGAAATAGCGTGAAATTACTAAAAGAAATATGAAACCGCCAGACACTCGGGTCTGGCGATGGGCCTTAATAATCAGAGGAATGACTTGAACGGCAGGTCTGGCTCAAGAGTAAAGCAATCATCAAAGCCACGTGGGTAGTGATACTCGAGATTGTCTTTGTCCAGCGGCCAGGTGAACTTGCCTCCTACCTGCCAGATGAACGGCTTAAAGCCATACTTCAGGCGATCTTTTTTCATTTCCCACAGTACGCGTATCTCCTGCGGGTCGGCCTGGAAGTTTGACCAGATATCGTGGTGGAAAGGGATCACTACTTTGGTGTTCAGCGCTTCCGCCATGCGCAGCATATCGGCGCTGGTCATTTTATCTGTAATGCCGCGTGGGTTCTCCCCGTATGAGCCGAGCGCCACATCAATCTGATGCTCATTGCCGTGCTTTGCATAGTAGTTTGAGTAGTGAGAGTCACCGCTGTGGTACAGGGAACCGCCGGGCGTTTTAAACAGGTAGTTCACCGCACGTTCGTCCATACCGTCTGGCAGTACGCCTGCGGCTTTCTGATCGGCCGGAAGGGTAATCAGTGCAGTGCGGTCAAAGGCATCCAGCGCGTGGATCTCAACGTCTTTAATTTTGACCACATCGCCCGGTTTCATGACGATGCAGCGCTCTTTCGGTACGCCCCAGCCGATCCATAAATCCACGCAGGTTTGCGGCCCGATGAACGGTACGTCATCGGCACAGTTTTGCATGACCGCTGCCGCCACGTTGACATCAATATGATCGTTATGATCGTGCGTAGAGAGAACGGCATCGATCTGGCGAATGGCGAACGGATCAAGAACAAACGGTGTGGTACGCAGGTTTGGCTGAAGTTTTTCCACGCCCGCCATGCGTTGCATCTGATGGCCTTTTTTCATCAGCGGGTTACCGTGACTCTGTTTGCCGGTGCCGCACCAGAAATCGACACAAATATTCGCGCCACCTTCTGATTTCAGCCAGATCCCCGTGCACCCCAGCCACCACATTGCAAAGGTACCAGGAGCAACCTGTTCCTGCTCAATCTCTTCATTCAGCCAGCTACCCCATTCCGGGAAAGTGCTCAGAATCCATGATTCACGGGTAATGGTGTTCACTTTACTCATCGTTTTGACTCCTGGTTTAATCAAAAGTAATCAATTGGTGATTTGTTGTGATTAATGCTGGCACCATTTCACGCGCATTGCAACGATCAAAATGTGTAATTTTATCTGCCTGACGTCACGGACGCTCTTCTCGCTTCTTGTTATCTTTTACCGTATTAATCATTAATTGCATGAATTATATGGAAATAATTCTATGTGGCATGCCGAAGTGAAAATCATTACTAACACCAGGGAAATAATTTGCGTGATGCGTCACAAATAATCAGATTTAATCTTGTGATGATTATTTGTGATTAATAGAGTGTTGTCACCAACCGCACAGGGATTGCCCCTCGTGTTCTCATTTCTGGAGAGAGTTATGGAGATCCTCTACAACGTCTTTACCGTGTTCTTTAATCAGGTAATGACTAATGCCCCGCTGTTGTTGGGCATCGTGACGTGCCTTGGCTATATCCTGCTGCGTAAAAGCGTCAGCGTTATTATTAAAGGCACCATTAAAACCATCATCGGTTTCATGCTGTTGCAGGCGGGTTCAGGCATTTTGACCGGCACCTTCAAGCCGGTAGTGGCCAAAATGTCGGAAGTCTATGGCATCAACGGCGCCATCTCTGACACCTACGCCTCGATGATGGCCACCATCGATCGCATGGGCGATGCCTACAGCTGGGTAGGGTATGCGGTCCTGCTCGCGCTGGCGCTGAACATCATTTACGTTCTGTTGCGCCGCATTACCGGTATTCGCACCATCATGCTGACTGGCCATATCATGTTCCAGCAGGCAGGGCTGATTGCGGTTTCCTTCTTTATCTTTGGCTACCCAATGTGGACGACCATTATCTGCACCGCGGTGCTGGTCTCGCTCTACTGGGGTATCACCTCCAACATGATGTACAAGCCCACGCAGGACGTCACCGACGGTTGCGGCTTCTCCATCGGCCACCAGCAGCAGTTTGCCTCCTGGATTGCCTATAAAGTCGCGCCGTATCTGGGCAAAAAAGAAGAGAGCGTCGAAGATCTTAAACTGCCGGGCTGGCTGAATATTTTCCACGACAATATCGTTTCTACGGCGATTGTGATGACCCTCTTCTTCGGTGCCATTCTGCTCTCCTTTGGCATTGACGTCGTACAGGCGATGGCGGGTAAAACCCACTGGACGGTCTATATCCTGCAGACCGGTTTCTCCTTCGCGGTGGCGATTTTCATTATCACCCAGGGCGTGCGTATGTTCGTTGCCGAGCTGTCCGAAGCCTTCAACGGTATCTCTCAGCGTCTGATTCCAGGTGCGGTACTGGCGATTGACTGCGCGGCTATCTACAGCTTCGCGCCAAACGCGGTGGTCTGGGGCTTCATGTGGGGCACCATCGGCCAGCTGATTGCGGTGGGTATCCTGGTGGGCTGCGGCTCTTCCATTCTGATCATTCCTGGCTTTATCCCGATGTTCTTCTCCAACGCCACCATCGGCGTCTTTGCGAACCACTTTGGTGGCTGGCGCGCGGCGCTCAAGATCTGCCTGGTGATGGGGATGGTGGAAATCTTCGGGTGTGTGTGGGCGGTCAAGCTCACCGGTATGAGCGCCTGGATGGGCATGGCCGACTGGTCAATTCTGGCGCCACCGATGATGCAGGGCTTCGCCTCCGTTGGCCTGATCTTTATGGCCGTCATCATCCTCATTGCTCTGGCTTATATGTTCTTCGCTGGTCGCTCTCTGCGGGCTGAAGAAGATGCAGAAAAACAAACAGCAGAAGTTTCTGCTCATTAAGGAGTTTCGATTATGACCGTACGTATCCTGGCTGTGTGTGGCAATGGGCAAGGGAGTTCCATGATCATGAAGATGAAAGTGGACCAGTTTTTAACCCAGTCAAACATCGACCACACGGTGAACAGCTGCGCAGTGGGCGAATACAAAAGTGAACTGAACGGCGCGGACATCATCATCGCCTCTACCCACATCGCCGGTGAGATCACCGTGACAGGCAACAAATATGTGGTAGGCGTGCGCAACATGCTGTCGCCAGCCGACTTTGGGCCAAAGCTGCTGGAAGTGATCAACGCGCATTTCCCACAAGATGTGAAGTAAGGACGCACCATGAAACTACGTGATTCGCTGGCAGAGAACAGCTCCATCCTTTTACAGGCCGACGCCAGCACCTGGCAGGAGGCGGTGAAACTTAGCGTAGATCTGCTGGTAAAAGCTGATGTTGTCGAGCCGCGTTATTACCAGGCCATTCTGGATGGTGTTGCAGAGCACGGCCCTTACTTCGTGATTGCACCAGGGCTGGCGATGCCGCATGGCCGCCCGGAAGAGGGCGTTAAAAAAACCGGCTTTGCGCTGGTTACGCTGAAAACACCACTGGCTTTCAACCACGAAGATAACGACCCGGTCGACATCCTCATCACCATGGCGGCTGTTGATGCCAACACTCACCAGGAGGTGGGCATTATGCAGATCGTGAATCTGTTTGATGATGAGGCCAACTTCGACCGTTTACGCGCCTGCCGCACCGAGCAGGACGTGCTGGATTTAATTGATAACGCCACTGCGGCGGCAGTTTAAGAGGGAATTGAAAATGTCATTACCAATGTTGCAGGTCGCGCTGGATAACCAGACTCTGTCTCACGCTTACGAAACCACCCGCCTGATTGCGGAAGAAGTGGACATCATCGAAGTCGGTACCATTCTGTGCGTGGGCGAAGGCGTTCGCGCCGTCCGCGACCTGAAGGCGCTGTATCCGCATAAAATCGTGCTGGCGGATGCCAAGATTGCCGATGCGGGCAAAATTCTTTCCCGTATGTGTTTTGAAGCCAATGCCGACTGGGTCACCGTTATTTGCTGTGCGGATATCAACACGGCTAAAGGTGCGCTGGATGTGGCAAAAGAGTTCAACGGTGATGTGCAGATTGAGCTGACCGGGTTCTGGACCTGGGAGCAGGCGCAGGAGTGGCGTGACGCGGGCATTCAACAGGTGGTTTATCACCGCAGCCGTGATGCGCAGGCCGCTGGGGTAGCGTGGGGGGACGCGGATATCAGCGCGATTAAGCGTCTGGCCGATATGGGCTTCAAAGTGACCGTGACCGGAGGCCTGGCGCTGGAAGATCTGCCGCTCTTCAAAGATATCCCAATTCATGTCTTTATCGCAGGCCGTAGCATCCGTGATGCCGCCTCTCCGGTAGAAGCCGCGCGTCAGTTCAAACGCTCAATCGCTCAGCTTTGGGGCTAAGGAGCGGGTATGTTGTCTAAACAAGTCCCGCTCGGCATCTATGAAAAGGCACTCCCTGCGGGGGAGTGCTGGCTGGAGCGGCTGCAACTGGCGAAACAACTCGGTTTCGATTTTGTCGAAATGTCAGTGGATGAGACAGACGAACGCCTGTCTCGCCTGGACTGGAGCCGCGAACAGCGTCTGGCACTGGTAAGCGCCATCGCTGAAACGGGGGTACGTGTGCCTTCCCTGTGCCTCAGCGCCCACCGTCGTTTTCCGCTTGGCAGTGAAGATGATGCTGTGCGTGCTCAGGGGCTGGAGATCATGCGTAAAGCCATTCGCTTTGCCCAGGATGTCGGCATCCGTGTGATCCAGTTGGCGGGGTATGACGTTTACTATCAGGACGCCAATAATGAAACGCGCCGTCGTTTTCGTGACGGCCTGAAAGAGAGCGTCGACATGGCCAGCCGTGCTCAGGTGACGCTGGCGATGGAGATCATGGATTATCCGTTAATGAACTCCATCAGCAAGGCGCTGGGTTACGCGCACTACCTGAATAATCCGTGGTTCCAGCTCTACCCTGATATCGGCAATCTGTCAGCCTGGGATAACGACGTGCAGATGGAACTGCAGGCGGGTATTGGTCATATCGTGGCGGTTCATGTCAAAGATACCCGGCCTGGTGTATTCAAAAATGTTCCGTTCGGCACCGGGGTGGTGGATTTCGAACGGTGCTTCCAGACGCTCAAACAGACAGGGTATTGCGGGCCTTACCTGATTGAGATGTGGAGTGAAACGTCGGACGACCCGGCAGCCGAAGTGGCGAAGGCGCGGGACTGGGTCCGTGAACGTATGGCGCGGGCTGGGTTGATGGAGGCTGAGCATGCATAAGCTTAAGCAGCAGGTCTTTGAGGCCAATATGGATCTACCTCGCTACGGTCTGGTGACGTTTACCTGGGGTAACGTCAGCGCCATCGACCGTGAGCAGGGGCGGGTCGTGATTAAGCCCAGCGGTGTGCCCTATGAGTCCATGACCGCCGACGACATGGTGGTTGTGGATCTTCATGGCAACGTGGTTGACGGAAAGTGGCGTCCTTCTTCTGATACCGCCACCCATCTGGCACTGTATCAGCGTTATCCCTCCCTGGGCGGCGTTGTACATACACACTCGACCCATGCCACGGCCTGGGCGCAGGCAGGGCTGCCCATTCCGGCTCTTGGCACCACGCATGCAGACTACTTCTTTGGCGATATTCCCTGCACGCGGGCATTAACGCAGGCCGAAGTGGAAGGGGAGTATGAACTCAACACCGGTCGCGTCATTATCGACACGCTGGCTGAGCGTGAGCCGCTGCATACGCCGGGTATTGTGGTGTATCAGCACGGTCCATTCTCGTGGGGAAAAGACGCTCACGATGCCGTGCATAACGCGGTGGTGATGGAGGAAGTGGCGCGAATGGCGTGGATCGCCCGCGGCATCAATCCGCAGCTTCAGGGCATTGATGATTACCTTATGAATAAACATTTCATGCGTAAACATGGGCCCAACGCCTATTACGGGCAGAAGTGAATAAGTGCTCTGGAATACCGAAAAACAGTTGTAACCGGTGGTATTTCAGAGCCATTAGCAAAAAAAAGCCCCCGGGCAGGGGGCAAGTTAAACTATGGCTATGTTCTCTTTGTTGGCTTTCCTGGTGCTAGCGTTAAAGCGTTATCGGTAGATATCTGCACTGGCGTGCATATTGCCGTTGCTGCCGGGCTCACGCATCAGTATGACGTGATAATATTGTGCACCCTGAGCATCGGTCTCTTGATTGAGTGCCTGATCTGCTTCACTTTCAGTGGCGAAATTATGATTGATGTAGATTACGCCTAAGCTCTGCACATCATCCATGTTTTGGGCCTGCCGGCCGTCTATCTTGATGGCTGCCATCGCGTTTGCACTGAGCAAAAGTGCAGCCATTACGGCAAATGCGATTTTTTTCATGATATGCGCTCCACGACTGCGTGCTGTGAAAGGGGGTGTTGCTCTCCTTTTATAAATAAGGTCTCTGATTAAAGTGTAATCACTTATCCGGCGGGGATGCGTGACCATTTCTGATGCTGTTGTTCAAAAAAACAACGCTTCCTGATGTGATTAATTTTAAATCACCCACTTAGACCAGCTTTACGCTTTGTGCGAATTATTTGTGCAATCAGCTTGAGTTTCCAGGGGCGCGCAAGTATTATGACGCGTCAATTTTTCAGCCGACCTTTAACACGTTCCTTGCCTCCCCGGGCCTCGGCTGACCCAGACAGGAGGCTGAATAATCCGTAAGGAGCAATTCGATGCGTCATTACGAAATCGTTTTTATGGTCCATCCTGACCAGAGCGAACAGGTTCCGGGCATGATCGAGCGCTACTCTGCTGCCATCACTGGTGCAGAAGGTACGATCCACCGTCTGGAAGACTGGGGCCGCCGTCAGCTGGCTTACCCGATTAACAAACTGCACAAAGCACACTACGTTCTGATGAACGTTGAAGCGCCGCAGGAAGTGATCGATGAGCTGGAAACTACCTTCCGCTTCAACGATGCCGTTATCCGCAGCATGGTTATGCGTACCAAAAACGCAGTGACCGAAGCATCTCCGATGGTTAAAGCGAAAGACGAGCGCCGTGAGCGTCGCGATGATTTCGCAAACGAAACCGCAGATGATTCTGATGCTGGGGATTCTGAAGAGTAATTTCTGATGACCAACCGTCTGGTGTTGTCCGGTACCGTGTGCAGGACCCCCCTTCGTAAGGTCAGTCCATCAGGAATTCCGCATTGCCAGTTCGTGCTTGAGCATCGTTCTGTGCAAGAGGAAGCCGGCTTTCACCGGCAGGCGTGGTGCCAAATGCCCGTTATTATTAGCGGACACGAAAACCAGGCCATTACTCACAGTATAACGGTCGGTAGCGCAGTAATCGTTCAGGGGTTCATTTCTTGCCACAAGGCAAAGAACGGCCTGAGCAAAATGGTTCTGCATGCCGAGCAGATTGATTTGATAGATTCTGGAGACTAGCCATATGGCACGTTATTTCCGTCGTCGCAAGTTCTGCCGTTTCACCGCGGAAGGCGTTCAAGAGATCGACTATAAAGATATCGCAACGCTGAAAAACTACATCACCGAAAGCGGTAAGATTGTCCCAAGCCGTATCACCGGTACTCGTGCAAAATACCAGCGTCAGCTGGCTCGCGCTATCAAACGCGCTCGCTACCTGTCCCTGCTGCCGTACACTGATCGTCATCAGTAATCGGGCACGGTCCATTAATACGACTTTAAGAGGATAAGGTAATGCAAGTTATTCTGCTTGATAAAGTAGCAAACCTGGGCAGCCTGGGTGATCAGGTAAACGTTAAAGCGGGCTACGCTCGTAACTTCCTGGTTCCACAGGGTAAAGCTGTTCCAGCTACCAAGAAAAACGTAGAGTTTTTCGAAGCACGTCGCGCTGAACTGGAAGCCAAACTGGCTGACGTTCTGGCGGCTGCTAATGCTCGCGCTGAGTCAATCAACGCACTGGGCACTGTTACCATCGTTTCCAAAGCTGGCGACGAAGGTAAACTGTTCGGTTCCATCGGTACCCGCGATATCGCTGATGCAGTAACTGCAGCTGGCGTTAAAGTGGCTAAGAGCGAAGTTCGTCTGCCGAACGGTGTTCTGCGTACCACTGGTGAGCACGAAGTGGACTTCCAGGTTCACAGCGAAGTGTTCGCTAAACTGGTTGTTAACGTTGTAGCTGAGTAATTTTACTCTGCTCACGTCGAAGCGCCGGCCTTGTGCCGGCGTTTTGCTTTTTTAAGGGACCAGACTCGCGCTTTAGTGCTTGTAGGGTCGCTATTCCTGGCGCATTCTCTGATAATAAAATGAAACGCAATTTTATTTATGAGATTCGACATGGAAACCGCTCTGCCCACGCCCGTATTTGCCCGTCGAAAGGTGGCCTATGCCTGCGCCACGCTCTGCTGTCTGCTTTGGGGTAGCTCTTACCCGGCCATAAAAAGCGGCTATGAACTCTTCCAGATTGCCACCGATGATATTCCCTCAAAGGTTGTGTTCGCCGGTTACCGTTTTCTGTTTGCGGGTGTGCTGCTGCTTCTCTTTGCATTAGCACAGCGCAAGCCCATCGGCAGGTTCACGCCCGGGCAGTTTGGGCAATTGACCGTCCTGGGGCTGACGCAGACGAGCATTCAGTACACCTTCTTTTATATCGGACTGGCCTACACGACAGGCGTGAACGGCTCGATCATGAACGCCACCGGCACTTTCTTCAGCGTGCTGCTGGCGCATTTCATCTACCACAACGACAAGCTCAGCTATAACAAAACGCTTGGCTGTATTTTGGGCTTTGCCGGAGTGATGCTGGTTAACTTCCACGGCGGGTTAAGCGAATTCAGCTTCGTCTGGAAGGGAGACGGGTTTGTGGTGCTGGCAGCCTTTATCCTTTCTGCCGCCACGCTTTACGGAAAACGCATCTCCCAGACCGTCGACCCGACGGTGATGACCGGCTGGCAGCTCGCTATCGGCGGCGCGGCGCTGGTGGCGGGTGGCTATCTCACGGGAGGGACGCTGGAAGTGCATAGCATGACGGCCGTCGCGGTGCTGGGGTATCTGACGTTACTCTCTTCGGTAGCGTTCGCCCTCTGGAGCGCGCTGCTGAAAGTGAACCGCGTAAGTATGATTGCCCCGTTCAACTTTGTGATCCCCGTTGCCGGGACGGTGCTGTCCGCCATTTTCCTCGGTGAAAACATTCTGGACATCAAATATGCGATTGCGCTGGTGCTGGTCTGCTCGGGGATCTGGTGGGTCAATAAGCGGAGTCACTAAGAAGGGCATTGCCGGGGGGCTGGCTCGCCTTACCCGGCCTGAACATTAACGTGCTCTGATAAAACTACCGTCAGGCTGGCGGGTAAACAGCACCTGCTGGCCATTTCCCGTATCAATCGTGAGCCCGGTGACGACACCGCTGGCATTCTGACGTATCTGCACCAGCTGGCCGTTCTGCAAATTACTGAGCGGCTTGCCCGCGCCTTCCACCTGCGCCATGGCATACACATCGGTTGGCGGCAGATTGTGGTCGCGGAACAGCTGCGCAAGGGTTTTACCCGGCTCTACGCGATAGGAACGCCACTGCTGCTCAATGCCGGTTGGCTGCTGAGCCTGTGGCTCTGCCGGGGCCGCTGCCTGTTCCTGTGGCTGTTCATCCTGAATGGGTTCCGGTTCAACAGGCGCAACCTGTCCCGGATCGTTCGACGGGGTGACCAGTTGCGTCTGCACAGGCTGTGTGTCCGGCTGCGGTCGCGTTTGCGACTGAATATCCAGCTGGGCATTGCGGGTCACCGTCGCGGTGTCGGCGTCATCGCCACCGGAAGGAAGCAGGAAGCCCACGATCACCATCAGCGCGCCAATGATGATCCCTCTGCGATGCAGAGGCGGCAGCGGGTCCATGATGCGAAAATTGTCCGGCGCCTGCCAGATTTTCGCCAGGGTAGGTTTCAGTTCAAATCGCCCGGGCATGGCTCTCCTCCTGCTCCGCGTCTTTTTTATCCTGTGCTCCGAAGTATAGTTTGCTAACTGCCTGAACGGCGTAGCAAACCCGACATCCGTGACATTCGTTCGGGATTAATCCTGGTTCTCTCTATTGTTTCTGTTTCGTCGCGGTTTGTCACCTTAACTTCAGACAAAGTTTTACCCATAAGGGCATGGCTGATATGCTGCCCGCTACTTTAAATGTGATGGAAGGAAAACCCATGACCACCCCGACTTTTGACACTATCGAAGCGCAGGCAAGTTACGGTATCGGCTTGCAGGTAGGACAGCAGCTGAGCGAATCCGGCCTGGAAGGTCTGTTACCCGAAGCGCTGGTGGCGGGTATCGCTGATGCGCTGGAAGGCAACAACCCGGCAGTTCCGGTTGATGTTGTGCACCGTGCGCTGCGTGAAATCCACGAACGTGCTGACGCCGTGCGTCGCGCGCGTTTCGAAGAGATGGCTGCAGAAGGCGTGAAATATCTGGAAGAGAACCGTGAGCGTGAAGGCGTGAACAGCACCGAGTCTGGCCTGCAGTTCCGCGTGATCAATCAGGGCGACGGCGCAATCCCGGCGCGTACTGACCACGTTCGCGTGCACTACACCGGTAAACTGATCGACGGTACGGTGTTCGACAGCTCTGTAGCACGTGGCGAACCGGCTGAATTCCCGGTTAACGGCGTTATCGCGGGCTGGATCGAAGCGCTGACCCTGATGCCAGTGGGTTCCAAATGGGAACTGACTATCCCGCACAACCTGGCGTACGGCGAGCGTGGCGCTGGTGCGTCCATCCCGCCATTCAGCACCCTGGTGTTTGAAGTCGAGCTGCTGGAAATTCTGTAATCAGCTTTTCTTATTTCCTCTCTTCTTCGGGGGAGAGGAATATAGTGATAAAACCTATAGTTACGACGGAATCAACATTTTATCTTGCAAACGAAACTGTTGCGTGTATTTTTGTGAGCTGTTTCGCGTTGTATGAGTGATATGACACTCACTTTAAACATATTATTAACATAATATCCAAATCATAGTATTCATCCCGCCGATTCTTACCTAATATCGATGAGTCCTTTCATGGGGACCGTTATTTTTTTGACGTATTTAAAGGCCAGAAGAGCCTTAACAACACAGACAGGCATAAACAGGAAAATATCACATGGTAGATCAGGTTAAAGTCGTCGCCGACGAAGAGGCGTCGTCTGAACAGTCGCTACGGCGCAATCTCACAAACCGTCATATTCAGCTCATTGCCATCGGGGGTGCCATCGGTACCGGGCTGTTTATGGGGTCAGGTAAAACCATCAGTCTTGCCGGGCCGTCGATCATTTTCGTTTATATGATCATCGGTTTTATGCTCTTCTTCGTGATGCGTGCAATGGGTGAATTGCTGCTCTCGAACCTCGAATATAAGTCCTTTAGCGATTTCGCTTCCGACCTGCTTGGCCCCTGGGCGGGCTACTTCACCGGCTGGACCTACTGGTTCTGTTGGGTGGTGACCGGCATGGCGGATGTGGTCGCCATCACGGCCTACGCGCAGTTCTGGTTCCCGGGGTTATCGGACTGGGTGGCCTCGCTGGCGGTGATTGTTCTGCTGCTGAGCCTTAACCTCGCCACCGTTAAAATGTTCGGTGAGATGGAGTTCTGGTTTGCGATGATCAAAATCGTGGCGATTATCGCCCTGATTGTTGTCGGCCTGGTGATGGTACTGACGCACTTCCAGTCTCCAACTGGCGTTCAGGCTTCGTTCGCGCATCTGTGGAATGACGGCGGCTGGTTCCCGAAAGGCATCAGCGGCTTCTTTGCCGGTTTCCAGATTGCGGTGTTTGCCTTTGTGGGGATTGAGCTGGTCGGTACCACGGCGGCGGAAACTAAAGATCCGGAGAAATCCCTGCCGCGCGCGATTAACTCCATCCCGATTCGTATCATTATGTTCTACGTGTTCGCGCTGATTATCATCATGTCCGTGACGCCGTGGAGCTCCGTTGTACCGACCAAGAGCCCGTTCGTTGAGCTGTTTGTACTGGTTGGACTGCCTGCGGCGGCAAGCCTGATTAACTTCGTGGTGCTGACCTCCGCGGCCTCTTCGGCCAACAGTGGGGTGTTCTCTACCAGCCGTATGCTGTTTGGTCTGGCACAGGAAGGGGTTGCGCCACGCGCGTTTGCCAAACTGTCTAAGCGTGCGGTGCCGGCGAAAGGGCTGACCTTCTCCTGTATCTGCCTGCTGGGCGGTGTGGTGATGCTCTACGTGAATCCGAGTGTGATCGGTGCGTTTACCATGATCACCACGGTCTCTGCGATCCTGTTCATGTTCGTCTGGACCATCATCCTGTGTTCTTACCTGGTGTACCGCAAACAGCGTCCACACCTGCATGAAAAATCGATCTACAAAATGCCGCTGGGCAAGCTGATGTGCTGGGTGTGCATGGCGTTCTTCGTCTTCGTGCTGGTTCTGCTGACGCTGGAAGACGATACCCGTCAGGCGTTAATCGTCACGCCGCTGTGGTTCATCGCGCTGGGGCTGGGATGGTTATTTATCGGTAAGAAACGTATGGCAGGCATGCGTTAATAAAAAAGGCCACAGATGCTGTGGCCGAATGATAACCTCAGGAAGGCGCTCTCGGGCGCCTTTTTTTATTCACCTGCGAGGGCACGCGGGAACAGGACGTTGTTCTCAAGACTGATGTGCTCCATCAGGTCGTCGATCATCTCGTTAATGCCGTTGTACATCGCTTTCCACGTGGTGCACGCCTCTGGTGGCGGTGTAACGTTATGGGTAGTGTGTTTAATCACTTCCAGCAGTTCGCCTGCATCATCATGTTCGCTTTCCATGACGCTGATGGGCTCCATCGCCTGGCTGCCCATACCCTGTTTGATCATCGGGAAGAGGATTTGCTCCTCTTTCATCATGTGGCTGGAAAGCTCTTCGTGAAGCAGGGTCAGGTATTTCGCCAGACCGCGCGGTACGGAAGGTTTGTCGGCGTGAACGCGCTCCACTTTTGTCGCCTGCAGGATCAGTTCAGGCAGCTGTTCACGGTGACGGTCGTGAAAACGCACGATGATATGGTCGATGATGTCGGCAAGGGCTGCAGTGCGCCAGTCTTTCTCAATGGGCTGCTCAGCCAGTTGCGCCAGCTCCGCTTCAATGAGCCCCACATCCAGCTCTTTACGCGAGGCGGCACGTGCCAGGGTTTGCTTACCGCCACAGCAGTAATCCATATCGTATTTACGAAACAGCGCGGACGCGCGCGGGATGGAGAGCGCCAGCTCGCCAAGGGGTTGGTCGCGGAAGGCCATAGCAGTTACCTCATCATCAATAATATAAAGTGCATTTTAAATGCATCTTTAAGGCGACGCTATAACCCTTTAGAGGGAAGGGGCAAAGTGAGAACTAGATCACAAAAAATTATGACTTTTAACTTGCTGAATGAATGCAGGAAATTACTTTAGAAAGTTTTTTAACGTGGGGAAACAGTAAACAACTCGCCGTGCCTGCCGATATATCCACGTCAGACAAACCTGCATATAAAAAAGGCAACGCATGTTTAAACGTATAAAAGTCATTACCCTTCTT
This sequence comes from Enterobacter cloacae complex sp. FDA-CDC-AR_0132, assembly GCF_003010695.1. Taxonomy (NCBI): domain Bacteria; kingdom Pseudomonadati; phylum Pseudomonadota; class Gammaproteobacteria; order Enterobacterales; family Enterobacteriaceae; genus Enterobacter; species Enterobacter cloacae complex sp. FDA-CDC-AR_0132. Next base: position 2,091,764 of record NZ_CP027618.1, read on the forward strand.
ATTTCGGTGCTGCTTGTGCTCGGCATCATGCAAGTCATTTCCGCCGGCATTTTTATCAACGCGCTGAATAACGACAAAGATAACTTCACCGTCTCGCAGCTCTCAAGCCAGAATGTCGCCGAGTTTACCGATGCATGGATCAGCCTCAACCAGGCCCGCGTGACCCTGAACCGCGGCATGCTGCGTCTGCAAAGCAGCATGGCGTCTCAGATTAACGGCGGCCAGTTGAATGAACTGGTGAACACGGCGAAGAACCTGCTGGCGGATGCGCAGTCCCATTACGATAAATACTACGCTTTGCCTAATACTCCGGGTCTGGACGAGAATCTGGCTAACCGTCTGGAAGAGCAGTACCGCATTTACTCCGCCACGCTGACGCAAATGAACGTCCTGCTGGGCCAGGGCAATCTGGAAGATATGTTCAAGCAGAATGCGGAGCAGAAACAGACCGCGATGCAGAACGTGTACCGTGAATGGCGTGAAGCGCAGGCCGTCCTCACGGACAGAGGGATTAAAGACAACGAAAACGATTATAAACGTATCCTGTGGATCCTCTCTGCGGTCATGCTGCTGGTGATTGCCGTGATCGTCTCCAGCTGGATTGCGATGCGCCGCGTTCTGCTGCTGCCGCTGCAGGATGTGATCGGCCATATCCGCGCCATTGCCGCAGGGGATTTGACCCAGCCGATTCAGGCAGAGGGTAAGAATGAAATGGCAATCCTGGCGCGCAACGTTCAGGAGATGCAAACCTCACTGGCAAACACGGTGGGCGTGGTGCGTGAAGGTGCAGACACCATTTACACCGGTGCAGGGGAAATCTCTGCGGGCAGCAACGACCTCTCTTCCCGTACCGAGCAGCAGGCTGCCTCTCTGGAAGAGACGGCTGCCAGCATGGAACAACTGACCGCTACGGTAAAACAAAACGCCGATAACGCACGTCAGGCTTCCCGTCTGGCGCTCGATGCCTCCTCAACCGCGAAGAAGGGCGGTAACGTGGTGGAGGGTGTGGTGCGCACCATGGACGACATTGCGACCAGTTCCAGCAAAATTGCGCAAATTACCAACGTAATCGACGGCATTGCCTTCCAGACCAACATCCTGGCGCTGAACGCGGCGGTGGAAGCCGCGCGTGCAGGCGAGCAGGGCCGTGGCTTTGCGGTGGTCGCAGGTGAGGTGCGTACCCTGGCCCAGCGTAGCGCTCAGGCGGCAAAAGAGATTAAAGCGCTGATCGATGATTCCGGCGAGCGCGTGAATGCTGGCTCACAGCTGGTAAACGAAGCCGGGGCGACGATGGCGGAGATCGTGAATGCGGTCACCCGCGTGACCGACATCATGGGCGAGATTGCCTCTGCCTCTGACGAGCAGAGCCGCGGTATCGATCAGGTAGGTCAGGCGGTGGCCGAGATGGATCGCGTGACCCAGCAGAACGCCTCGCTGGTAGAGGAGTCTGCGGCAGCGGCGGCCGCGCTGGAAGATCAGGCGGCACGCCTGAACGAAGCGGTGGCGGTGTTTAAAATTACCCGCAACCAGGTGGTCAACGCCGCGCCGGTGAAAAGCTACACTCCAGCGGCTAAACCTGTCGCGGCGACGTCTGAAGCGAACTGGGAAACGTTTTAACTCTCTGAAGCCGGAACGACCATCGGTTTTTCCGGCTTTGCTCTCACCGCCATCACGACCCCAACGACCAGCAATATAATCCCGCAGGCGGTTAACAGCGGCGGTACGCTCTGGCGCATCAGGAAGGTGTAAAGCAGCCCGGCCAGCGTTTCGAATACAATCAACGGCCCTAAAATTACCGTCGGCAGCTTCTGGCTGGCGATATTCCAGCACAGCGCGCCCACCCATGAGCAGAGCACCGCAATCGCCAGCATCAGCCCGACGAAGACCCACGGTCTCGGTCCGAACGGTTGAGCGAAATCCGGTTGCTGGTGGCCTAACCAGAGACAGGCCCCCACATAGCCCATAAGCGAAACCGGGAGCGTGACCAACGCCTGAGCCGTCGCCCACATCATCGGGTGTTTATCCGGGTTTTCCCGCAGCCAGCGCGCATTGCGCAGGGCATACCACGCCCAGCACACCACGGAAACGAATGCCAGCAGGATGCCAGAACCGTAACGCAACAGCGAGAAGTCCTCCAGCCCATGCTGCAGCTCGGCAATGTTGACGCAGACCAGCCCCACGGCGGTACACACCAACGCTGGTACCATTTTTGACCACGCCAGTTTCCCGTCGCGGTGGCTGTAAAGCAGGTTAGCGAAGACCGGGATCACCACGGGCAGCGTGCCGATAATCATGGTAGATACCGGTGCACCGGTTCGCTGAATGGCGCTCGCCAGGCAAACATAATAGATAAGGTTGCCCATCATGGTCAGCGCCAGCGCGGTGAACCAGTCCTGTCGGCCGAGCTGACGCAAACGTGCACGACCGAGCCACGCCAGCGGGAGAGCAATCAGCCCCAGTGCCAGATAACGTCCGGTCGACTGCAGTATTGCCGGGTACTCCGGCACGATCAGCGGGCCGACAAAAATCAGTCCCCACATCAGACCCGCAAGCAGGGCATACAACACACCACTAATCATTTTTTCATCCACATCGGTTTATTCTGCGTTCAGTGTAGGAGGGGGAAGGGTGTGCGTATTGTATGAGGTTGCGCATCAGCGCTTAACGACCTGTTTCTGGTAGCGCACGGGGGTAATGCCATAGCGGCGGGTAAAGGCGCGAGTCAAATGGGACTGATCGGTCAGCCCGGTCGCGGCGGCGACTTCGGCGGCGGGCATGCCGCGCGTGAGAAACGCTTTGGCGCGCCACAGGCGGATAGCCATCAGCATCTGATGCGGAGTGACATGGAAATGCGCCTTGAACTGGCGCTGAAAATGGTAGGGGCTCAGTGAGACTACGTTGGCCAGCTCGTCCAGCGTCAGGGCGTGCATGTAGTTGTCGTGCATATACTCACGAACCCGTTCGAACCGGTGTGCACCTTCCCGGGTAACCGGCGCGTGGCGGGCTAACGGCTGGAAGGTCTCGATCAGATCCAGCAGCAAGCCTTTTTGCGCCAGCGGGTCGTCCGTATGCCACAGGCCATAGATAAGCCTGCCGATTTGCTGTGAGCGCAGCGGGTCATGGCGGGTTACGTCGCTAAACCACCAGTGGCGAAGGCCGGTCACCTCTTCCAGCAGATCGGGTTCAATGTAAACCATCCGGTAGCGCCAGCCGCCATCCGTCGCCGACTCCCCGGTGTGGAGCTCGTCCGGGTTCATGGTCACGACGGATTTTTCCGCCGCGAGATGCTGGGTACCGCGATAGCGAAAGCGTTCGGCACCGGTTTCAATGGTGCCGATGCCGAAGGCTTCATGCGTATGAGGCTCAAAGGCGTAGTCAGAAATATGCGCGTGATAAAGCTCCAGGCCCGGCAAATGCGCCAGATGGCGAAAGCGCGCGCTGTCTCTCTCATCAATGAACTGTTCCGGTACGCCCTGCACGGTGAACCTCCTCATGAGTCATCTCTCCATTATCAGAGATGACCCGAGGGGATGCTACAAAAAATAACCATTTTGCAACATTTACAGAATGGCTTTAATGCTCTCTGAAAGCGGTGTGGTTGGACGCCCGATCAGTTTGCTCAGCGTATGGCTGTCATCAAACAGACCGCCTTTAGACGCGCCCACATCGGAATCCGCCAGCATATCCGCCAGCCCGGCAGGCAGGCCAATGCCCTTCAGCGCCGCGGCAAAATCCGCTTCGCTCATGTTCTGATACGCCACGTTTTTGCCGCTCTGTTTGCTGAGTTCGGCCGCCAGTTCACTCAGCGTCCAGGCGTGGTCGCCGGCCAGCTCGTATACGTTGCCTGCATGGCCGTCCCCGGAGATGACTTTTGCCGCGGCAGCCGCGTAATCCGCACGGGTGGCAGAGGCGATTTTGCCTTCACCGGCCGCGCCAATAAATACGCCATGCTCCAGCGCGGGTGGTGCGCTCGCCAGATAGTTTTCTGTGTACCAGCCGTTACGCAGCAGGGCGTAAGGGATGCCGGACTCCGCCAGCGCCTTCTCCGTCGCGACGTGTTCAGCGTGCAGACCCAGCGGCGATTTATCCGCATGCAGCAGGCTGGTATAGGCGATGAATTTCACGCCCGCGGCTTTGGCAGCATTAATGACGTTCTGATGTTGGGTGGCGCGCTGACCCACTTCGCTGGAGGAGATCAGCAGCAGCTTATCTACGCCCTTAAGCGCGGAGGTCAATGTGCTTTCGTCAGCGTAATCCCCCTGACGAACGGTAATTCCCTGCTGGCTCAGGGCTTCAGCTTTTGCCGGATTGCGGACAATCGCCACAATCTGGTTTGCCGGTACGGTGTTTAACAGCTGTTCGATAACGAGCTGGCCAAGCTGGCCGGTTGCGCCGGTAATTGCGATCATGATGAATCCTCTTCGTGTTTGTCTGGTGTTGTGGCACACTAGCACCATAGCTAACTTTTAGTAAGTACGTACATAAAGGTAAGTATGAAAACAACGATACCGACACTCAGCGAACAAATGCGCGAAGGCAACCTCTTCGCGGAACAGTGTCCTTCCAGAGAGGTTCTCAAACATGTCACCAGCCGCTGGGGCGTGCTGATTCTGGTGGCCCTGCGACAGGGAACCCACCGTTTCAGCGACCTGCGCCGAAAAATGGGGGGCGTCAGCGAAAAGATGCTGGCCCAGTCGCTACAGGCGCTGGAACAGGACGGGTTTGTTAATCGCGTCTCGTATCCGGTTGTACCACCGCACGTTGAGTATAGCCTGACGCCGTTAGGGACAGAGGTGAGTGAGAAAGTGGCCGCGCTGGCGGACTGGATAGAAGTGCATACGCCGCAGGTGATGGCGAACCGGGAAGAACGCGCGGCGTAAAGGCAGGCCGGGTAAGGCGAAGCCGCTACCCGGCACACACCGCGTTACTTGCTTAAATCCACCTGATAAATGGCGAAGCCAATATCATCCGTTGCAACTTTCTTCATCGGATAGTGGGCGTTATCGTTAATAAACGCCGCCGCTTTATCGGACGGTGAAGTTTCAAAACGGATGTCCAGCGGCGTGTCGCTGTGAATGGGAGCCAGGCGCCAGTTGTTGTCCACTGCCGGATGAATGCCCCCCGCTTTTTTGGACTCCGCGCTGATCCACGCCGCCAGCACCGAGCGGTTCTCGTCCGGTGAGGCAAAGGCAATATGGCTATCTCCCGTGCCGGCAAACTTGCCGCCGTAGGCGCGGTAGTTATTGGTTACCACCAGGAAGGTGGCATTCGGGTCGATGGCTTTGCCCTTAAAGGTCAGGTTTTTGATGCGCTCGGCCTGCGGGTTAATGACCTGGCATTCGCCGTCATATTTTGCAGGCTGGGTAACATCAATCTGATACTCCACACCGTCAATCACGTCAAAGTTATAGGTCCGGAACCCGTCCCAGTTAATCAGCGACTGCGGTTTACTGCTCTTCGGATCGATCTGGTTAAACTGCCCGGCGGAGCACTCCAGCCATTCCTTCACCTCTTTACCCGTCGCTTTCACTACCACCAGGGTGTTCGGATAGAGATAGAGATCGGCGGCGTTACGGAAGGTCAGCTGGCCCTTTTCGACTTCAACGTAGCTTGCCGGGTCATTCTTACGCCCGCCCACTTTGAACGGTGCCGCGGCCGACAGCACCGGCAGTTTTGCCAGGTCCGGGTCGCCCTGAATAACGTGTTCGACATAGGCTTTTTGCGCCATGTTAACCACCTGGACAGTGGGGTCATCCTGCACCAGCGCCAGGTAGCTGTACATGTTATCCGCCGATTTACCGATCGGCTTGCTGACGAAGTCGCGGGTGGCGTCGTGGTCATGCTTCAGCACGTCGACCAGTTTTTTATCTTCGGCGGCCAGTGATTTTTTAGCCGCAGCGTCGTAAATCGGGCGCGCCTCTGCTTTTGACTGAGTGACCTTCCAGTCGCCGCCGTCGTTATTGAGGACCAGATCCACCACACCAAGGTGGTCGCCCCACATGCCCGGCATCACCGATGGCACGCCATTGAGCGTCCCTTTCTCGATGTCTGCATCCTTAATGTTGGCAAAGTCCTTACCCGGGAAGACCGCGTGGGCGTGGCCGAACAGAATCGCATCGACGCCCGGGACTTCACTCAGATAATAAACGGAGTTTTCCGCCATGGCCTGATACGGATCGGCGGAGAGTCCCGAGTGCGCAACCACCACCACCAGTTCTGCGCCTTTTTCGCGCATTTCCGGCACGTATTTGCGCGCAGTTTCGGTAATATCGTTAACGGTCACTTTACCGTCGAGGTTGGCTTTATCCCAGGTCATGATTTGCGGCGGCACAAAGCCGATATAGCCGATTTTAAGCGTCTGTTTTTTACCGTCCTGATCGACAACCTCGGTCTCTTTAATCAGATAGGGGGTAAAGAGCGGCTTCTGCGTCTTAACGTCGATGATATTGGCGTTAACGTACGGGAATTTCGCGCCAGCCAGCGCATCGTGCAGGTACTTCAGGCCGTAGTTAAATTCGTGGTTGCCCAGGTTGCCGACGGTATAGTCCAGGGTGTTCATCGCTTTATACACCGGGTGGATCTCGCCTTTCTTCAGCCCCTTCGCGGCCATGTAGTCCCCGAGCGGGCTACCCTGAATGAGATCGCCGTTGTCGACCAGCACGCTGTTTTTAACTTCATTGCGGGCGGCAGCGATCAAACTTGCCGTGCGTACCAGTCCGAATTTTTCCGTCGGGGTATCTTTGTAGTAATCGAAGTCCATCATGTTGCTGTGCAGGTCGGTAGTTTCCAGAATTCGCAGGTCTACCGTCGCCGCCTGTACGCTCACTGCAATCAGCGTCGCCAGGAGCGTTGCGCTAAACTTAATCATCAGAGGAGTCCTTTTTTCGATCCAGGCCACAAAAGAATATGTATCTATAGCGTGTTGCTTACATAAATGTGAATCCTGACAGAAAAAAGCGCCATGAAACCAGAATTGCTTCACAGATAGCGGAATTGTTCCCATTACGATATAACTAAAACAAAGAGTTAACCCCACTGCGTTAACAAAGAGGTGGAGAATGTTAGATAAGATTTGTCAGCTCGCACGGGATGCGGGAGATGCCATCATGCAGGTGTATGACGGTGCAAAACCGATGGAGGTCGTCAGCAAGGCAGATGACTCTCCGGTCACCGCGGCAGATATCGCGGCTCACAAGGTGATCCTGCAAGGGCTGCAGGCCTTAACGCCGGATATCCCGGTCCTGTCAGAAGAAGCGCCGCAGAGCTGGGACGAGCGTCAGCACTGGCAGCGTTACTGGCTGGTGGACCCCCTCGACGGCACCAAAGAGTTTATCAAGCGTAACGGTGAGTTCACCGTCAACATCGCGCTGATTGAAAAAGGCAAAGCGGTGCTTGGGGTGGTATACGCGCCGGTGATGAAGGTCATGTACAGCGCTGCAGACGGTAAGGCGTGGAAGGAAGAGTGCGGCGTGCGTAAGCAGATTCAGGTGCGCGATGCGCGTCCACCGCTGGTGGTGATCAGCCGGTCGCACAGCGACAGTGAACTGCAGGAATATCTGCAACAGCTGGGTGAACACCAGACGACCTCGATTGGTTCATCACTGAAATTCTGTCTGGTGGCGGAAGGCCATGCCCAGCTCTACCCTCGCTTTGGGCCAACGAACGTCTGGGATACCGCGGCAGGGCATGCGGTCGCCACGGCCGCCGGGGCACATGTTCATGACTGGCAGGGTAAGCCGCTGGACTACACCCCGCGCGAATCCTTCCTTAACCCCGGCTTCCGCGTCTCTATTTATTGAGCCAGCAGTTTGTGCAGCAGGGCGACAACCTGCTGCACCTCTTCCTGGGTTAATGCCCCGTCTTTCACCCACTGCACGCGGCCGTCTTTATCCAGCACGATGATTGCGGAACTCTCTTCCTCCAGCTGCCACGCCTTACGCGTCACGCCGTTGCTGTCGACAATAAACTGCGACCACGGATAGAGTTTTTTATTGCTCTCAAGGCTTGAACGCACAAACATGCCGGAGCCAGGAATGGCATCGTCAGTATTAACAATTGTGGTGGTCTGGTAGCGGTCGTGTGGGAATTTTGCGGCCTTGATCGCTTCCACCAGGTTGGCATTTTTCTCTTTTGCGGATGTACGACCGGCAATATGTTGTACAACTCTCACTTTGCCTGCGAGCTGCGCGCTATTCCACGCTTTGTAGCTAAACTTATCATTGTCGAGAATCAATTCTCCCCGGTCAGCAATGCCGACTGGTGGTACTCGTTGTCCTTTTTCAATCGCGTGAGCGCTAGCCCACAGGGGCAGAAGCAGGCAGGCTGCTGCAAGGATAGTTCGTAGGGTCATGGTGTTTCCTTATTGTTTGCAGGTGATCCGACCACTTGGTCATACGCTTTTAATCATAAGTGCGATCAATGTGGTTTTCCCGCAATCCCGATGCCAGTTTGCGGGTGAACGCACATATCCATGAAAAAACGACGGCTTATACTGCCCTGAGTGAAGCTTTGCAAAGATTATTCTGAATAATTGTAATCAAACGGTAAATAAACTTATGCATACTGGGTAACACCGTAGTTCTGGTCTATAGTCTTTGGGCAACAAAATTTGCGCTCAGGACAGTCGGGCCGATTGTGGCACCGCAAGAGCGTATGATTCGCAGGAGATACAAGAATGAAAATTTTTCAACGCTACAACCCGCTTCAGGTGGCGAAGTACGTGAAGATCCTGTTCCGTGGACGGTTGTATATCAAGGATGTTGGCGCTTTTGAGTTTGATAAGGGCAAGATCCTTATCCCAAAAGTGAAGGACAAGCAGCACCTGTCTGTGATGTCTGAAGTCAACCGTCAGGTTATGCGTCTGCAAACTGAGATGGCTTAACCAACGTGCTATGCAGTAGTAAAAAACGCAGTTGATAAAAAAACGGCTCCCGATGGGAGCCGTTGATGTTTATGGGCCTTACGCCGACACTTTCTCTTCTGCGTCAGGCATTCGCGGCACCAGCACGGTCGGTTTATTATCGATACGCGTCACCAGCAACTGGTCGATGCGGTAGTTATCAATATCCACCACTTCAAACTTGTAGCCAGAGAACTTCACCGAGTCGGTACGTTTCGGGATTTTTCGCAGCATAAACATCATAAAGCCGCCAATGGTCTCGTAATTACCTGACTGCGGGAACTCGTCGATATCCAGCACGCGCATGACATCGTCAATCGGCGTACCGCCGTCGATAAGCCATGAGTTCTCGTCACGCTGAACAATCTGCTCTTCCAGCCCCTGGCCAACCAGGTCGCCCATCAGCGTGGTCATCACATCGTTGAGGGTGATGATGCCCACCACCAGCGCGTATTCGTTCATGATAACGGCAAAATCTTCACCGGCCGTTTTGAAACTTTCCAGCGCTTCAGAGAGGGTGAGGGTATCCGGAACAATCAGGGTATTGCGGATCTGAACGCCGCTGTTGAGCGCCAGGCTCTGGTTGGCCAGCACGCGGTTCAGCAGGTCTTTCGAGTCCACATAACCGATGATGTGGTCGATATCTTCATTACAGACCAGGAACTTGGAGTGCGGGTGCTCGGCCACCTTTTGCTTCAGGCTCTGCTCGTCTTCGTGCAGGTCGAACCAAATCACGTTTTCGCGTCCGGTCATGGATGACGGTACGGTACGGGATTCCAGCTCAAACACGTTCTCAATCAACTCGTGCTCCTGCTTGCGCAGCACGCCCGCCAGGGCACCCGCTTCGAAGACCGCATAGATATCATCAGAGGTGATATCGTCTTTTCGCACCATCGGAATTTTAAACAGGCGGAAAATGCTATTGGCCAGGCCGTTGAAGAACCACACCAGCGGACGGAACAGGAACAGGCAGAAGCGCATCGGGTTGATGATGCGCAAAGCCACAGCTTCTGGCGCAATCATACCGATGCGTTTCGGGGTCAGATCAGCGAAGAGGATGAACAGGCCAGTCACCAGCGAGAAGGAGAGAATAAAACTCAGTTGCTCGGAGAGTTCAGGTGAAAAGTAGCGTGCGAAGAGGCCATGAAACACCGGTGAAAATGCTGCATCCCCCACGATACCGCCCAGGATGGCGACCGCGTTAAGGCCAATCTGCACCACGGTGAAAAACATTCCCGGGTTTTCCTGCATTTTGAGTATGCGTGATGCGTTAACGTTGCCTTCGTCAGCAAGCAGTTTCAGTTTGATTTTACGGGAGGCGGCCAGCGAGATCTCGGATATCGAGAAAAATGCACTGACGGCAATGAGACAAAGTATCACTAAAATACTGTTTAACATAGTTTATCCGGCTTCAGCCAGATCCTCGGAAGGGAAGTTAATTACATTTGTGTGAAGACACATAGAACGTCAGCTCGTAGCGTTGAGCTGATTATTTCAGCGGGTAGTATAGCGTAAAGGCGTGTAAATCTGCCAGAGGTCACATTTTGGCATAAAACCGGCCGGACAGCGAAGCGCTGTCCGGTACGTACGGCTATTTTACTGCGGATAAACTGGCGTTTCCTGCCGCCCGGCGCGTGGCATCCCCTCCCCACACCTGGTCATACTCATAGCCGGTGAGCTGTTTGATCACCACGCGGGTGTTGGCGTCGCAATCGCGATAATCTCCGCCCAGCTTGCGGCGCGCAATCTCCTTCAGCAGCAGCTTGTGCGTCTCGCGGGTCAGTTTAAATTTGTAGGTCGTGAAGAAGCTCACGGCCAGAAGGGCCGCCGTCGCGAAAATCAGCAGGCCGATAATGGCTCCCAGCGCGCTTTCAGGCTGTGCGCCGCTGCCCTTCTCAAACCCTGACTCCTGCAGCACCAGGCCGATGATCATGATGGCAATCGCCACGGTGCTTTTGCGGGTCAATACCATCACGCCGGCAAAAATCCCTTCGCGGCGCTGCTGCGTCACAATCTCATCGATATCAGGGATGAAACTGTAGATATTCCACGGGATGTAATAAAGACCAGAGCGGGCGGCACCGAGCAGGATAAAGACCCCCGAGAACAGCAGCGTTGGCACCTGCGTTTTGGTGAGGTAGACCGTAAACAGGAATACCAGCACGGCGAAGATACAGCCATAAGAGAGGCGCAGCGCGGCGGACGGCGTGATATTCAGCCGGTTCAAAAGCAGCATAAATCCGTACGTGCCTGGTACCGAGGCAAAGGCGGCAATGCTCAGCCAGCCCGACACGGCCGCCGCATCCTGGCTCAGACAATAAACAACATAATAGGTAAAGACCGAGCCGAAGACGTCCATCGCAGTAAACGAGAAGATATAAATAATGATATGCAGGCGGAATGCGCGGATGCGAAAGGACGAAAAGAGGTCCAGTACCAGATATTTCAGATGATTGGCTACCCCGCTGCTGCGCTGGTTATCTATCTTAAAATCGGACTCCTGATGCACATCTTTCGCTTCCCATGTGGTGTACCACGTAATAAACACCGCAAGGCAAAAAACGCAGGAAAATATCAGGCCGGTGAGCGTATAGGTAAACGGATTGTCTTTCCCGGTGAACTGCATAATGACGCCGGGGACGGAAACGGCAAGAAACCCACCAAGCTGGGAGCAGATCATGCGCACCCCTGAAAGTCGGCTGCGCTCTTCATAGCGGTTCGTCATTTCTGCGGCCAGCGTCTCCCATGGCACCAGCACCATCGCCGACAGCAGTTCAATCGAGAGATAGGTTCCCAGGTAATACCAGTACCCCATATCCGTCAGCCACAGCAGGGCATACAAAAACATTAACGGGGAACTCAGTAATAAAAAGAAACGGCGACGGCCAAATTTACGTCCGAGCCAGGTACCCGCAAAATTATCAGTGATATAACCCATGATCGGGCTTAACAGCGCATCAATGACGCGGGCGATAGCAAATATAGAGCCCGCTTCAATAACAGACAGCCCGCAATAGGTCGTGTAAAAAAATAACAGCCAGGTGCCGATAATGGCGAAAGCGCCTCCGCCAAACAGATCGGTTATGCCGTAGCCAAGCGCCACGCCATAACCAACTCTACGTTCAGTTGGTTTGACCATAATAATATCCAGTGTAGGGTAATGATTAACCCGTTTTACGGGGCGTATTTTTATTAACGTCTGGAATTCAAATTACGTTCTGGTTGTTGATATTTATCCATTGTCTTGTTTGAGATGACCGATAAATAGCCTCCACAAGGGTGAGTGATTTTCCGGCGGTACGGATATCGATATAGTCTCTGTTTTCCGGATGATGAACGGCAGTATAAAACCGGCGGATCGCCTGCTGATGACCCAGCCCCCAGTAGCTTTTTACCGTGCCGTCGGGGGAATCATCGCTTGCCAGTTTTAACCGCTCACCCGGCGTGACGCGCCAGAGAGTGTTGTCATTCAGCAGCAGCGAGCCGCGTTCACAGTGGATCTCCAGCAGGAGAGGGGCGTCCGTGGTGTGGCAATTGCTGGCATAAAACAGGCCGCGGGCGCCGTTGGCGAAGTGTAGCGTGGCCATTGCGCTGTCTTCGCCTTCGGTCACCTCTGCCAGCTCACCGCTATCCACCACACCTTTCACTCGCGTCACGCCTTCACCGAACCACTGCATCAGGTCGAGCGTATGGATTGCCTGGTTGATCAGCAGACTCCCGCCTTCTGTTGCCAGCCGACCGCGCCAGGGGCTTTGCGTGTAGTAAGCGCCCGCGCGTGACCATGTGAGTACTGCCCTGATGCTGAGCATTTTCCCCAGCTGTCCATGGCCTAACTCCTGCCGAATACGCTGGCTGGTGGGGTTGAGCCGGTTCTGATAGCACACGCCGAGCAGGCTCTGAGCCCGATCGGCGGCACGGGTGATATCAATGAGTTCACGGGTGTTCATGCCCACCGGCTTTTCGCAAAAAACATGCTTCCCGGCGGCAAGTGCCGCCAGAATCATCTCTTTATGCTCGAAATGGGGCGTACAGATGTGTACCACGTCGATGGCATCATCCAGCAGCATTTCCCGGTAATCCTGATAAAAACGGCATTGATAGTCTTTCGCCAGCGCCAGTCCTTTAACGCTGTCGATGTCGACCAGCGCACGCAGTGCGACGTTGGGTATCTGGCGCAGGGCATTGACATGGCAGCCATGAATCGCCCCGCCGCCGATGATAGCGGTATTCAGGATAGTCATCTTCGGCTCCCCTTAACCCGCCGCGTTAGCGAGCATTTGAGCCTTCACGCAGAGCTCCGCAGCCTTGAAGGCGTGCGCCTGCGTCATGGCATTTTCAGTCCGATGGAGACAGTCGAGGATCAGTTCGCCAAAGAACGGGAATCCGACCTGGCCTGCTACCGGATAACGGAACTCCCCCTCTTTATTGACGAGATAAACCACATCCTGCTCGCCGCGGGTTAAATCGACGTATTTGCGGATTTCGATGTAGCCCTCGGTGCCGAGCAGCGTCAGTCGCCCGTCACCCCATGTGGACAGCCCGTCCGGGGTAAACCAGTCGCAGCGGAAGTAGCCGCTGGCACCGTTTTCGCCTTTGAGCATTGCGTCGCCAAAATCCTCAAAGGCGGGGTACTGCGGGTGTTTAACGTTCCGGACCTGGCTTGCCATCACGGTGGCATCGCGGTTGCCGGTGTAAAAAAGGAACTGCTCAATCTGATGGCTGCCGATATCACACAAAATGCCGCCGAAGTATCGCCGATCGTAAAACCAGTCCGGCCTTCCTTCGCCTTCACGGTGTGGGCCTGTCCCCAGCGTTTGTACCACGTCGCCGATGGCACCTTGCTTTACCAGTTGACCGGCAAAGACAGCACTCTCAACATGCAGACGTTCGCTGTAGTAAACCGCGTATTTCTTACCGGTTTTTTCAACCATCGCTTTGGCATCTGCCAGCTGCTCAAGGGTGGTGAGCGGCGCTTTGTCGGTAAAGTAATCCTTCCCCGCTGCCATCGATTTCAGCCCCAGCGCACAGCGCTCAGAGGGGATGGCGGCGCCTGCCACCAGACGCACCTCGTTATCGGCGAGGATCGCCTCCAGCGAATCCGCCACTCTGGCCTGCGGATACTGCTGGATAAATTTATCCACTCTGGACGGATCGGGATCGTAAACCCATTTCAGCGTGGCGCCGGCTTCAATCAGCCCGTTACACATTCCATAAATATGCCCGTGGTCGAGCGCGGCAGCGGCAAAGACAAATTCACCTTCCCGGACAACGGGCTGAGGTTTGCCGACTGGCGCGTAGTTCATTCCGTCATGTTTATTCATCTTCAGATTCCTCGATCCAGATCTTTACCCAGGGGGATAGCGCCCACTTCGCTGAAGTTGGCCACGCTTGTGGATTTCTCATGAAAACGGGGGGCGAGGGTGTTAATCCCGCCGGTACGGTAAAACGGATCGTCACGTGGAATGGGGAGCGAGACCACGGTGCGGGTGATGGCAGATTTATAAATTGCGGTAATCAACTCCAGCGAGCGTTTTCCCTGTAATCCATCCACCAGCGGAGCCGTGCCGCGTTCAATACTCAGCAGCAGGTCGTTAATCTGCCCGGTATGCAACGTCCACGCGAGTGCTGGTGTCTGCGCAAAAACAGCGTTGAGCTGTGCTTCCCGCTGCTGGTCGTGAGTTTCCTGAGGAAAACCGTTATCAGCACTCACGCTGGCACAGGCTTGCCAGGGGGCAGAGATGCGCGCGCGATCGCCCTGGATGACGATCTTCTGATCTTCGCCGTGATGCACCACCGAGGCGGTAAGCTGCGTGAGTGCGCCGCTGGGATATTTGAATATTGCGGCGCTGAGGTCTTCCACTTCGGCATTGTCATGCGCCACGTTGGTCATCATCGCCACCACCTCGGATGGAAACCCGAGCATCCACTGAATAGCGTCGATATGGTGAACCGCGTGATTGAGCGTGCAGCCGCCCCCCTCTTTTTCCCAGGTGCCACGCCACCACAGATCGTAATAGCAGTGGCCGCGCCACCAGAACGAATCCACCTGCGCATGGCAGATTTTGCCCGCGAGGCCGGAATCCAGCGCTGCTTTTAAGCGCCAGAAGGCATCGGTAAAGCGATTTTGCGCAATGATGGAGAGCGTTTTGCCGCTGGCCTGCTGAGCTGCAATCATTGCGTCGCACTCCTCAAGCGAGGCGGCCATCGGCTTTTCACACAGCACATGGCACCCGGCCTCCAGTGCATCAATGCTGATCTGTGCGTGGACATACGGCGGGGTGCAGACATCGACGATATCGACGTCTGGCTCGGATGCCAGCATCTGCTGATGGCTCTCATACACGCGGGCCTGCGTCAGGCCATAGCGCGTTTTTTTCTCGTGCGCTTTTTCCGGGTAGATATCCACCAGCGCGACAATCCGGCAGCGCTGACCAAACTGCAAATAACCCTGAATATGGTTATGTGAGATATTGCCTGTACCTACAATGGCGATATTTAGCATCGTGTCGTCTCCGGAGTTACCAGGTGCCTGAGGCATCAAGCGTCACGTTTATGGCCTCTTTAGCAACAGAGGTGCTGATGCGTTGCTGGAGCAGGCGCAAGTAATGTTTCTCGTTGATCGGCAGTTCGACCCAGTCGTCAGTCCAGGTGGAAAGATGCATGGCATTGGAGAGCGTCAGGCCGTGGATCCCGTCCAGGCCCGGTGCAATCAGCGGTTCACCGCGCAGGATGGCGGCGCAGAAGTTTGCGGTAATGACATGATGTTCGCTGCATTCGGCGGCGACAGGAATGTCGACCTCCCAGCATTCAGGCTCCCCAAAACCGTTTTGCCAGCGGGCGTTAAAGTCGGTTTCGGACTCACGTAGCCGCCAGTAGCGAAGCCGCCCCTCTTCGACGACCACTTTGCCGCGATCCCCGACGATCTCCAGGCGATTTGTCCCCGGCGTTTCTGCCACGGTAGTGATAAATACACCGGTAGCCCCATTGGCATACTCGGCATAGGCGGTGACCTCGTCTTCCACTTCAATGTCACGATGTTTGCCGAACTGGCAAAACGCGCGCAGGCGGACCGGCATGCCCACCAGCCACTGCCAGAGATCGAGCTGATGCGGATCCTGGTTGAGCAAGACGCCGCCGCCTTCTCCTTTCCAGGTCGCGCGCCAGCCGCCGGAGTTGTAGTAGCTCTGCGAGCGGTACCAGTTGGTGATTATCCAGTTAGAGCGGCGGATCTCGCCCAGCTCGCCGCTGTCGATAAGATCTTTAACCTTCCGGTAGAGCGGGTTTGGTCGCTGGTTGTACATGATGCCAAACACCACATCGCACTCGCGCGCGCAGGCGTTCATCTCCTGGACCTGCGCCGTATAAACGCCTGCCGGTTTTTCACACAGGGTATGAATGCCGTTACGCATCGCCAGCATCGACAGGCGCGGATGTTCGTAATGGGGCGTGGCGACAATCACCGCGTCGATAAGCCCGCTCTGGATCATCTCCTGGGCATCACTGAACAGGGGAATGGCCCCCACCAGCTGGCGGATGGCCGGGTGTTTTTCCGGTGCATTGTCACAAACTGCCGTCAGGCAGGCGTCATTGACCGTACCCGTGAGTAAATAACGTGCGTGGACCGTACCGATATTACCTATACCAATAATGCCAAAACGTACCTTCTCCATGTCACACCTTAATTTCAGTTGAAAAGAAGTGATGACCGGAAAATAGGAAAGGCGAGACGTAGCGACAATGTGTTTTTGTGAGAATACTCGCAAGGTGAATAAGTAATCTCCAGGCTTTCTGAAATTTGGTTTTAAAATCAAAAGGCTGTTTCTGCAAATATTTGCAAAAACTGATTGAGAGCGAGGTCACACTATGCCGGGCAGGTTAAAAATGGAGGAGATCGCGGCCCTCACGGGATATTCCGTTAGCACGGTGTCGAGGGTATTAAGCGGCAAGTCATATACCAGCGATAAAGCCCGGGATGCAATCGTTCGCACCGCACGAGAGCTGGGCGTGCTGGAGTCCATGGCCAGTGGACGGCTGTTGATTAACGGTATTGCCGTTTTTGCTCCGGAAAGAACCTTTCAGGGGCGCGGCGATATTTTTTATCTTGAGGTGACCAAAGGGATTGCTGAGGCCTGCTCGCCACACAATGTGTGGGTCAGCTGTTGCGGATTAGAAGAACAGCACGCCGATGTAAAATTATTTATGGAAAAGGCCAGCCAGAAGAACATCAACGCGATAATTATTATTGGTACTGATGATGCCACCATATTTAAACTGGCCAGCACGCTCAATAAACCCTGCGTCTTAATTAATTCCGTGGACCGGGAGCGGGTACTGGATTCGGTATCACCCGATCACCGGGCGATCGGCTTCACCGCCATGCAGTATCTCTTTGAACAGGGGCACCGGCGGGTCCTGACGCTGACCTGCCTTCGGCGAGATACGCTTTACGCTCGTCTGGATGGCATTAAAGAGGCGTATCGCCATTTTCACGTCGCCTTTGAGCCGCAGCGTGATTTACTCGTGACGGAGTGGTTTACCGCAGACGAAGCCGAGCGGGCGCTGGATGAGTGGCTGCTGAGTCATGACAGAGCGCAGTGGCCAGAGGTGATTTTCCCGAACAGCACCAGCATGACCGAAGGTGTGGTGAGGGCATTAACCCGCCACGGGCTGCGCGTCCCGGAAGACATCTCTCTGATTACCACCGATTTTGCCTGGAATTTAGCGCACCGGCTGGAAAAACCGGTCACGGGGGTCACGGTGCCCTGCCGCGAACTGGGGATTGAGGCCGTGCACCTGCTGCAGACCCGCCTTAACAGGCCGCAGGCACCGGTTTTTAACCTGCTGTTGCAGGGAAAAGTCATGAATTATGGGTCGGTCAGTAATGCCACGCGCCACGCGGCTCGCGTGGCGCTAGACCAGTAATCAGGCCAGCTGTGGCGGCAGGCAGACGCCGATACCCCCGATACCGCAGTAGCCGTACGGGTTTTTATGCAGGTACTGCTGGTGGTCGTCTTCCGCATAGTAGAACGGTTTGGCAGAGGCGATTTCCGTGGTGACCTCGCGGTTGTCACCGGCATCGTGCATCGCTTTCTGGAAGCGCTCAAGGCTTGCGCGGGCGGCCGTCTCCTGCTCAGGAGTGAGAGGGTAGATAGCCGAGCGGTACTGAGTGCCGTGGTCGTTACCCTGACGCATGCCCTGGGCCGGGTCGTGGTTTTCCCAGAACACCTGCAGAAGTTGCTCATAGCTAATGACGGCAGGGTCATACACTACGCGTACGGCTTCGGCATGACCGGTCTCGCCAGAGCACACTTCGCGGTAGGTTGGGTTTGGCGTATACCCCCCCGTGTAACCCGCCGCGGTGCTGTAAACGCCGGGGAGTTGCCAGAAGAGACGTTCTACGCCCCAGAAGCAGCCCATGGCGAACAGGGCGATTTCCATTCCATCAGGAACGTTTGTCATTGAATGGCCATTCACGGCGTGTAAGGTCGCCACAGGCATAGGGGTGTTGCGTCCCGGTAATGCATCAGCTTGTGAAACAAGATGCTTTTTGTCGAATAAACTCACGATGGGGGCCTCCCGGGCTGCGATGTTTCGGTTAAGGTTGTCACGAAGCGTTTAATTGAACACAATAAATGCGCTGAATGAGTCTAGATTTAATCATAAGAAATATTTGGGTGTTACACCCGTTTTCAACCCGCGATGTGGGTTTTTGGCTAACAGGCCGTATTTTGCCGCGGAGCGGCACTTCATTTGCTTCCAGGGTGGAAAAAGGGATATTCAGGAGAAAACGTGACAAAAATCCGCCAGTTATGTTTGGTCAGTTTATTGCTGACAAGCGGGGTTGCCAGCGCGGCGAATGTCCGTTTGCAGGTTGAGGGGTTATCCGGGGCGCTGGAAAAAAACGTGCGTGCGCAGCTGTCGACCATCGAGAGCGACGAAGTGACGCCGGACCGGCGTTTTCGCGCGCGCGTGGATGATGCGATCCGCGAAGGGCTGAAAGCGCTGGGTTATTACGAACCCACCATTGATTTCGATCTCCGTCCGCCGCCAAAGAAGGGGCGGCAGGTGCTTATTGCCCGCGTTTCACCGGGTGAGCCGGTGTTGATCGGCGGCACTAACGTCATTCTGCGCGGCGGCGCGCGTACGGACCGGGATTACCTGGATCTGCTCAGCACGCGGCCGAAAAACGGTACCGTGCTGAACCACGGTGACTACGACCATTTCAAAAAAGAGCTGACGAGCGTTTCCCTGCGTAAGGGGTACTTTGACAGCCAGTTCGACAAAAGCCAGCTGGGCATTGCGCTCGACAGGCACCAGGCCTTCTGGGATATCGATTATGACAGCGGCGAACGTTATCGTTTCGGCGATGTGACCTTCGAAGGCTCACAAATTCGTGAAGAGTATCTGCAAAACCTCGTGCCTTTCAAAAAGGGCGATTACTACCAGTCGCGTGATCTGGCGGAGCTGAACCGCCGCCTCTCCGCCACCGGGTGGTTTAACTCGGTGGTTGTCGCGCCGGAGTTTGATAAATCGCGCAAAACCAAGGTGTTGCCGCTGCATGGCGTTGTTTCGCCGCGCACCGAGAACACCATTGAGACTGGCGTTGGTTATTCGACCGACGTCGGTCCGCGCGTGAAAGCCACGTGGAAAAAGCCGTGGATGAACTCATACGGCCACAGCCTGACCACCAGCGCCAGTATCTCAGCGCCGGAACAGCAGCTCGATTTCAGCTACAAAATGCCGTTGCTGAAAAACCCGCTTGAACAGTATTACCTCGTTCAGGGCGGTTTTAAGCGTACCGACCTGAACGATACCGAGGCAGATTCCACCACGCTTGCGGTATCGCGATACTGGGACCTCTCCAGCGGCTGGCAGCGCGCCATTAACCTGCGCTGGAGTCTGGACCACTTTACCCAGGCCAACGTCACCAACACCACCATGCTGCTCTACCCGGGGGTGATGATCAGCCGTACCCGCTCGCGCGGCGGCCTGATGCCAACCTGGGGCGATTCCCAGCGTTACTCCATCGATTACTCCAACACCATGTGGGGTTCCGATGTGGATTTCTCGGTGATTCAGGCGCAAAACGTCTGGATCCGCACGCTGTATGACAAACACCGCTTCGTGATGCGCGGCAACCTCGGCTGGATTGAAACCGGCGACTTCGACAAAGTTCCGCCGGATCTGCGCTTCTTCGCCGGTGGCGACCGCAGTATTCGCGGTTACAAATACAAATCCATCGCGCCGAAAGATGATGACGGCAAGCTGATTGGTGCCTCCAAGCTGGCTACCGGCTCGCTGGAGTACCAGTACAACGTCAGCGGAAAATGGTGGGGCGCGATGTTTGTCGACGGCGGCGAAGCGGTAAGCGATATCCGCCGCAGCGACTTTAAAACCGGCGCGGGCGTGGGCGTACGCTGGCAGTCTCCCGTCGGGCCAATCAAGCTCGATTTCGCCGTGCCGGTGGGTGATAAAGAAGAACACGGTTTACAGTTTTACATCGGTCTGGGGCCTGAATTATGAGTTTATGGAAGAAGATAAGCCTCGGGGTGCTGATTTTTATCGTACTGCTGCTCGGTACGGTGGCGTTTCTGGTCGGAACGACGTCTGGCCTGCATCTGCTGTTTAACGCGGCTAACCGCTGGGTTCCCGGGCTGGAAATTGGCCAGGTGACAGGCGGCTGGCGCGATCTGCGTCTGAAAAACATCCGCTATGAGCAGCCTGGCGTGGCGGTAAACGCGGGGGAATTTCACCTCGCGGTGAAGCTGGGCTGCCTGCGGGACAGCAAGCTGTGCGTTAACGATCTGTCGCTGAAAGACGTGAACGTGGCGATAGATTCGAAGAAAATGCCGAAATCGGCACCCGTTGAGGAAGAGGATAGCGGCCCGCTGAATCTCTCCACACCGTATCCGATTGCCCTCTATCGGGTGGCGCTGGATAACGTCAATGTCAAAATCGACGACACCACCGTCTCCGTCATGGATTTCACCTCCGGCCTGCGCTGGCAGGAGAAAAACCTCACTCTGACGCCAACCTCCCTTCAGGGGCTGCTGATTGCGCTGCCGAAAGTGGCGGACGTGGCGCAGGAAGAAATTGTCGAGCCGAAGATCCAGAACCCGCAGCCGGAAGAGAAACCGCTGGGCGAAACGCTGAAAGATCTCTTCTCTAAACCTGTGCTGCCGGAGATGACGGACGTTCATCTGCCGCTGAACCTGAATATCGAAGAGTTTAAAGGCGAGCAGCTGCGTCTCACCGGCGATACCGATCTGACGGTCTTCAACATGCTGCTTAAAGTCAGCAGCATCGACGGCAACATGAAACTCGACGCGCTGGATATCGACACCAACCAGGGCTCGGTTAACGCGTCAGGGAATGCCCTGCTGCGCGACAACTGGCCGGTGGATATCACCCTGAACAGTTCGCTCAACATCGACCCGCTGAAAGGCGAAAAAGTGAAGGTCAAAGTGGGCGGGGCGCTGCGCGATAAACTGGATGTCGGCGTTAACCTCTCCGGCCCGGTGGATATGGATCTGCGCGCGCAAACGCAGCTGGCGGAAGCGGGGCTGCCGCTCAACCTTGAGGTTGTCAGTAAGCAGCTCTACTGGCCGTTCACCGGCGAAAAACAGTTCCAGGCCGATGACCTGAAGCTCAAGCTGAGCGGCAAAATGACGGATTACACCCTGTCGTTCCGCACGGCGGTGAAGGGGCAAGGTGTTCCGCCAGCGACGATTACGCTGGATGCTAAAGGCAACGAGCAGCAGGTGAATCTCGACAAACTGACCGTCGCGGCGCTGGAAGGCAAAACTGAACTCACCGCGCTGCTCGACTGGCAGCAGGCGATCAGCTGGCGCGGCGAGCTGAAGCTGACGGGGATCAACACGGCCAAAGAGGTGCCAGACTGGCCATCAAAACTGGACGGCCTGATCAAAACCCGCGGCAGCCTGTATGGCGGTACGTGGCAGATGGACGTGCCGGAAATCAAGCTTACCGGTAACGTGAAGCAGAATAAGGTCAACGTTGAAGGCTCGCTGAAGGGCAACAGCTATCTGCAGTGGGTGATCCCGGGTCTGCACGTGGCGCTGGGCCGTAACACGGCGGATATCAAAGGCGAGCTGGGGGTGAAAGATCTTAATCTCGATGCCACCATTGATGCGCCAAATCTGGATAACGCCCTGCCAGGGTTGGGCGGTACGGCGAAAGGGTTAGTGAAGGTGCGCGGCACGGTAGAGGCTCCGCAGCTGCTGGCCGATATCACCGCCAGCAACCTGCGCTGGCAGGCGCTGACCGTTGCGCGGGTTCGCGTCGAAGGGGATGTGAAATCCACCGATCAGATTGGCGGTAACCTGAACCTGCGCGTGGAGCGCATTTCTCAGCCCGACGTGAACATTAATCTGGTCACTCTGGATGCCAAAGGTAACGAAAAACAGCACGATCTCCAGCTTAAGGTGCAGGGCGAGCCGGTATCCGGTCAGCTTCATCTGACCGGAAGCTTTGATCGCAAACAGGCGCGCTGGAAAGGGACGCTGGACAATACCCGCTTCAACACCCCGGTAGGGCCGCTGGCGCTGTCCCGCTCTATCGCGCTGGACTACCGCAACGCCGAACAAAAGATCAGTATCGGACCGCACTGCTGGACCAACCCGAATGCGGAACTGTGCGTGCCGCAGACCATTGATGCGGGGGCTGAAGGGCGTGCGCAGATCAACCTTAATCGCTTCGACCTGGCGATGCTAAAACCGTTTATGCCGGACACGACTCAGGCCAGCGGCGTCTTTAGCGGGAAAGCCGATGTCGCGTGGGACACGACCAAAGAGGGGCTGCCGCAGGGGAGCGTGACGCTCTCTGGTCGTAACGTGAAGGTGATACAGGAAGTGAACGACGCACCGCTGCCGGTGGCGTTTGATACCCTCAACCTGAGTGCCGATCTGCATAACAACCGCGCGGAGCTGGGGTGGCTTATCCGTCTGACCAATAATGGTCAGTTTGACGGGCAGGTGCAGATTACCGATCCGCAAGGACGCCGTAATCTCGCCGGTAACGTTAATATCCGCAACTTCAACCTGGCGATGGCCAACCCGATTTTCTCACGTGGAGAAAAAGCGGAGGGGATGCTCAGCGCGAACCTGCGCCTGGCGGGCAATGCGCAAAGCCCGCAGCTGTTTGGCCAGATGCAGCTTAACGGCGTGGATATCGACGGCAACTTTATGCCGTTTGATATGCAGCCAAGCCAGATTGCGATGAACTTCAATGGGATGAGCTCGACCCTCGCCGGGGTGGTGCGTACCCAGCAGGGGCAAATCAACCTCAGCGGCGATGCCGACTGGAGCCAGCTTGATAACTGGCGGGCCCGTGTTGCGGCCAAAGGCAGCAAGGTGCGGATCACCGTACCGCCGATGGTACGTCTGGACGTATCCCCGGATATTGTCTTTGAAGCCACCCCAAGCCTCTTCACGCTGGACGGCAACGTGGACGTACCGTGGGCACGCATCGTGGTGCACGAGGTGCCTGAGAGCGCGGTGGGCGTCTCCAGTGACGAAGTCATGCTCAATGAAAATCTCAAACCCGTTGAGCAGAAGAGCGCCGGTATTCCGATCAACAGTAATCTCACCGTTCACGTCGGCAATAACGTGCGTCTGGATGCGTTTGGGCTGAAGGCGAGACTGACGGGGGATCTGAAAGTCGCGCAGGACAAACAGGGACTGGGTCTGAACGGTCAGATCAATATTCCTGAAGGGCGCTTCCATGCCTATGGTCAGGATCTGATTGTGCGTAAAGGTGAACTGCTGTTCTCCGGCCCACCGGATCAGCCACTGCTCAATATCGAAGCGATTCGTAACCCGGAAGCCACCGAAAACGACGTTATTGCGGGTGTTCGCGTTACCGGCTCTGCTGATGAGCCGAAGGCGGAGATCTTCTCCGACCCGGCAATGTCCCAACAGGAAGCCTTGTCTTACCTGCTGCGTGGGCAAGGACTGGAGAGCGGCCAGAGCGACAGTGCAGCGATGACCTCGATGTTAGTGGGTCTGGGGGTTGCACAAAGTGGGCAGGTTGTGGGTAAAATCGGCGAGACGTTCGGCGTAAGCAATCTGGCACTGGACACCCAGGGCGTGGGTGACTCCTCGCAAGTGGTGGTCAGTGGCTATGTACTGCCGGGTCTGCAGGTAAAATATGGCGTGGGGATCTTTGACTCACTGGCAACACTCACGTTACGCTATCGCCTTATGCCTAAGCTATATCTGGAAGCAGTGTCCGGAGTAGACCAGGCACTTGATCTGCTCTATCAGTTTGAGTTTTAGCAATGCGAATATTTGTCTACGGCAGTTTACGAACCAAGCAAGGCAACAGTCACTGGATGACCAATGCCCTGCTGCTGGGGAATTACAATATCGAGAACTACCAGTTGTATAGCCTGGGCCACTATCCAGGCGCGGTTCCTGGGGAAGGAACAGTACAGGGTGAAGTTTATCGTATTGATAATGCTACACTTGCCGAACTTGATGCCTTGCGCACCAGGGGCGGTGAATACGCTCGCCAGTTGATCCAGACGCCGTATGGAAGTGCGTGGATGTACGTCTACCAGCGTCCGGTCGAGGGGTTAAAGCGGATTGTAAGCGGTAACTGGTTAGACAGAGACCAGTACTGAAAAAAACAACGCCACCGTCAGGTGGCGTTGTTTTTTATGGGCTTAGCTCTCTTCTGTGCTTCGGCGTCGGGTCAAAAACAGCGGAACGAAAAGCATGATGTACGGAGCAACCAGCCATATCAGACACAGGGCGCGTGAAAAGCCGTAGTAGTTGATGCACCGCGTATTGCTTGAAATGACGGGAATAAAAAACAGTAAAAACAGCAAAATGGCATAATCGCTACGGTAGGGGATCCATAAATAAAACAAAAACCAGGCGAGCTGGAATGTCATGATGCAGAGATACTGCCATTTGCTGTCTTTGCCGTAACAGTCAAACGCCTTTATGTAGCCCATCTTTATGCTGTGAAGAAAGAAACGTAGCATGTAAAACGCCCACAATCGCGACGGTCAGGAGTGTGCTGACCAGCAACTCAATTAAAAAATAGCTATGGGTGATATTAGTAGCACCTGAGCTCAGGGTATGCCGTTTACTCTACCCGCTGTGCATTGCAACAAAAAGGGTAGATACACCTGTCTTCATACAGCCCTGAAGCAGACACGAAACGGGCATATTCGTCGGTAATTGTTTTAACGCAGCGTGTAGGGCAAATGCAGGCTATTAATAGCGTTAGATGATATCAAAGACCTATCTCGGTAAATATCAGGTCATCACTCTCATAATACCCTGCAAGCTCTTCAAACAGGTCGGCTCTGCCGGGGACAAAACCTGGGGTCACAAGCTCATATATTCTGCTGGTTCCTTGAGATGTTACCCGCTATACCGTATTTAGCGTGCCAGTATCGCGTCAGACGCAAGGTACAAAAAAGCCCCGACTCGCGGGGCCTTATTATTCAGCGGTAAGAATTACTTCTTCGCAGCGCGTTCGAAAGAGGAGATGATTTCCGCTTTCGCTGCTTCTGCGTTTTCCCAGCCGTCAACTTTAACCCACTTGCCTTTTTCGAGGTCTTTGTAGTGCTCGAAGAAGTGAGTGATCTGCGCTTTCAGCAGTTCTGGCAGGTCGTTCACATCTTTGATGTGATCGTACTCTTTGCTCAGTTTGGTGTGCGGAACAGCAACCAGTTTCGCATCTTCACCAGATTCGTCGGTCATTTTCAGCACGCCAACAGGACGGCAGCGAATGACTGCGCCTGGCTGCAGTGGGTATGGCGTTGGAACCAGTACGTCAACCGGGTCACCGTCCAGAGACAGGGTGTGGTTGATGTAACCGTAGTTGCATGGGTAGAACATGGCGGTAGACATGAAACGGTCTACAAACAGCGCACCGCTCTCTTTGTCCACTTCGTATTTGATAGGATCTGCGTTAGCCGGGATTTCGATAACTACGTAGATGTCTTCTGGCAGTTCTTTACCCGCAGGGACGTTGAGTAAGCTCATGTCTGTGTCCTTTAAAATGGATGGTAAACAAGTGGCAGGTATTATAGCCAACTGGCGCTGAATGTCTCCGCCTGTTTTCGTCTTCTCTCCACGTTCTCCCCACTTTTCAGACCGATTCCATGACAGGAAAATCCATAAACTCAGCCGCTTTTTTAATGGTGAAATGAAAGCGATTACAAACTTGTGATTAACGTTTTATTCACTTTTCTGAAGTGTGATGTAACGCAATTCGTTACATATTTCATTGGCTATAGTCATTTCGCAGAACATCTTTTAACCAACAATAAACACCCCTACGAGGACGTTCATATGTGGAAGCGCTTACTTCTTGTCACAGCAGTTTCGGCAGCCATGTCGTCTATGGCGATGGCCGCCCCTTTAACCGTAGGTTTTTCCCAGGTCGGCTCTGAATCCGGCTGGCGAGCGGCAGAAACCAACGTTGCGAAAAGCGAGGCCCAGAAACGCGGTATCACCCTGAAAATCGCCGATGCGCAGCAAAAACAGGAAAACCAGATCAAAGCCGTGCGGTCATTTATCGCCCAGGGCGTTGATGCCATCTTTATTGCGCCGGTCGTGGCCACTGGCTGGGAGCCGGTCCTGAAGGAAGCGAAAGACGCTGAGATCCCGGTTGTTTTGCTCGATCGTTCCATTGATGTAAAAGACAAATCTCTCTATATGACCACCGTCACCGCCAACAACGTTCTCGAGGGTCAATTAATTGGTGACTGGCTGGTGAAACAGGTGGACGGCAAGCCGTGTAACGTCGTTGAGTTGCAGGGTACCGTCGGGGCGAGCGTGGCCATCGATCGTAAGAAAGGCTTCGCGGAAGCCATCGCCAAAGCGCCAAACATTAAGATTATCCGCTCTCAGTCCGGCGACTTTACCCGCAGTAAAGGTAAAGAGGTCATGGAGAGCTTTATCAAGGCTGAAAACAACGGCAAGAACATCTGCATGGTTTACGCCCACAACGATGACATGGTGATCGGGGCTATTCAGGCCATCAAAGAAGCGGGGCTGAAGCCGGGCAAAGATATCCTCACTGGCTCTATCGATGGCGTGCCGGATATCTATAAAGCGATGATGGACGGCGAAGCGAACGCCAGCGTGGAGCTGACGCCAAACATGGCTGGCCCGGCATTCGATGCGCTGGAGAAATTCAAGAAAGACGGCACCCTGCCTGAAAAAGTGACGATCACCAAATCGACGCTCTACCTGCCTGACACCGCGAAAGAAGAGTTAGAGAAGAAGAAAAATATGGGCTACTAAGGCCTTTTCTCTCGCCCCTTACCCCCTCCTCTCCCCTGAGGGGAGAGGGTGTACAAGGGCGGGTAGACTGGCATGAACATTTCCCTCTTCCCAACCAGGAGAGGGCGAGGGTGAGGGGGAAACATGACCGACACACAACACCAGGAAATCCTCCGCACAGAGGGCTTAAGCAAGTTTTTCCCCGGTGTAAAAGCGCTGGATAACGTTGATTTTAGCCTGCGACGCGGTGAGATTATGGCGCTGCTGGGAGAGAACGGTGCGGGAAAATCGACGCTGATTAAGGCACTTACCGGCGTTTACCATGCCGATCGCGGCACAATCTGGCTAGAAGGCAACGCCATTTCGCCAAAAAACACCGCCCATGCGCAGCAGCTGGGGATTGGGACGGTTTACCAGGAAGTGAACCTGCTGCCGAATATGTCGGTGGCGGATAACCTGTTTATCGGCCGTGAGCCAAGACGCTTCGGCCTGCTGCGACGCAAAGAGATGGAAGCGCGGGCCACCAGGCTGATGGAATCCTATGGCTTCTCCCTGGACGTTCGCGAACCGCTGAACCGTTTTTCCGTCGCGATGCAGCAAATTGTCGCGATTTGCCGGGCGATCGATCTCTCCGCGAAAGTGCTGATCCTTGATGAACCCACCGCGAGCCTGGATACCCAGGAAGTCGAAATGCTCTTTACCCTGATGCGCCAGCTGCGCGATCAGGGAGTAAGCCTGATCTTCGTCACCCACTTCCTCGATCAGGTGTATGAGGTCAGCGATCGCATCACGGTGCTGCGCAACGGCAGCTTTGTCGGCTGCCGCGAAACCCGCGAGCTGCCGCAGATAGAACTGGTCAAAATGATGCTGGGCCGCGAGCTGGAAACCAACGCGCTTCAGCGCGCAGGCCGCACGCTGCTCAGCGAGAAACCGGTCGCGGCCTTCAGCGATTTCGGCAAAAAAGGGGTGATCTCGCCCTTTAATCTGGACGTGCGGCCCGGTGAAATTGTTGGGCTGGCGGGCCTGCTGGGTTCCGGGCGCACCGAAACCGCCGAGGTGATCTTCGGGATCAAACCTGCGGACAGCGGCAGCGCGCTGATCAAAGGTAAACCGCAGACCCTGCGATCGCCGCATCAGGCCTCCTGCCTGGGCGTGGGCTTCTGCCCGGAAGACAGGAAAACCGATGGCATAATTGCCGCCGCCTCGGTGCGGGAAAATATCATTCTGGCTCTGCAGGCGCAGCGCGGATGGCTACGCCCCATCCCGCGGAAAGAACAAAACGCCATAGCCGAGCGATTTATCCGTCAGCTCGGTATTCGTACGCCGAGCGCTGAACAGCCCATTGAATTTCTCTCCGGTGGCAACCAGCAGAAGGTATTGCTGTCACGCTGGCTGCTGACTAAACCCCAGTTCCTGATCCTCGATGAACCGACGCGCGGTATCGACGTCGGGGCGCATGCCGAAATTATCCGGCTTATCGAAACGCTGTGTGCAGACGGTCTGGCGCTGCTGGTTATCTCATCCGAGCTGGAAGAGCTGGTGGGGTATGCCGATCGCGTCATCATCATGCGCGATCGTAAGCAGGTGGCAGAGATCCCGCTGGATAAACTGTCCGTTCCGGCAATCATGAATGCCATCGCGGCGTAAGGAGTTAATCGTGATGCCCCGTTCGCTTCCGCAAACCGGTGCAACCAGGCGCCGCTTCACCTGGCCTACCGGCACGCCGCAAATTATCGCGTTGCTGCTGGTGCTGCTGATCGATAGCCTGGTCGCCCCGCATTTCTTTCAGATTATCGTGCAGGATGGCCGGCTGTTTGGCAGTCCGATAGACATTTTAAACCGCGCCGCCCCGGTGGCGCTTCTGGCCATTGGTATGACGCTGGTGATCGCCACCGGCGGGATTGACCTCTCCGTCGGTGCGGTGATGGCCATCGCCGGCGCCACGGCAGCGTCCATGACCGTCGCCGGGCACAGCCTGCCGGTGGTGCTGCTGGCTGCATTAGGTACTGGGGTGCTGGCCGGATTATGGAACGGCATTCTGGTGGCGGTCCTGAAAATTCAGCCGTTTGTTGCCACTCTCATCCTGATGGTGGCCGGACGCGGTGTGGCACAGCTTATCACCTCGGGTCAGATTGTGACCTTCAACTCCCCCGGCCTGGCATGGCTTGGCAGCGGTAAGCTGTTCTTCTTCCCGACGCCGATCGTTATTGCGCTGGTCACATTAGTCGTGTTCTGGCTCTTTACCCGTAAAACGGCGCTGGGCATGTTCATTGAAGCGGTCGGGATTAACATCCGTGCGGCGCGAAACGCCGGAGTTAATACACGGCTGATGGTTATGCTGACCTACGTGCTGAGCGGCATTTGCGCCTCCATTGCCGGGGTGATCGTCGCGGCGGACATCCGTGGTGCGGATGCCAACAACGCCGGGCTATGGCTGGAGCTGGATGCGATCCTGGCGGTGGTTATCGGTGGCGGATCGCTGATGGGCGGGCGGTTTAATCTGCTGCTCTCGGTGATCGGCGCGCTGATTATTCAGGGTATGAATACCGGGATCCTGCTCTCCGGTTTTCAGCCGGAACTCAACCAGGTGGTGAAAGCGGTGGTCGTGCTCTGCGTGCTGATCGTCCAGTCGCCGCGCTTTGTCAGCATCATTAAAGGGATCCGTGGCCATGATAAAACGTAATTTACCGTTAATGATCACCCTGGGCGTGTTTGTGCTGGGTTATCTCTACTGCCTGACGCAATTCCCGGGCTTTGCCTCTACCCGGGTGATTTGCAACATTCTGACGGATAACGCCTTTTTAGGCATTATCGCCGTTGGCATGACCTTTGTGATCCTCTCCGGCGGGATCGATCTCTCGGTTGGGTCGGTGATCGCTTTCACGGGCGTATTCCTCGCAAAAGCGATCGGTTTCTGGGGGATCTCGCCGCTGCTGGCTTTCCCGCTGGTGCTGGTGATGGGCTGCGCGTTTGGCGCCTTTATGGGGCTTTTGATCGACGCGCTGAAAATTCCGGCTTTTATTATCACCCTCGCCGGCATGTTCTTCCTGCGCGGCGTGAGCTACCTGGTCTCGGAAGAATCGATTCCGATTAACCATCCTGTCTACGACACGCTCTCCAGCCTGGCGTGGAAAATCCCCGGCGGCGGTCGTCTGAGCGCGATGGGGTTGCTGATGCTGGGCGTGGTGGTGGTGGGGATCTTCCTTGCCCACCGTACCCGGTTTGGTAATCAGGTCTATGCCATTGGCGGCAGCGCCACCTCGGCAAACCTGATGGGGATCTCCACCCGCAGCACCACAATCCGCATCTATATGCTCTCGACCGGACTGGCGACGCTGGCGGGGATCGTCTTCTCGATTTATACCCAGGCGGGTTATGCCCTGGCAGGGGTCGGGGTGGAACTTGATGCCATCGCCTCGGTGGTGATTGGCGGCACGTTGCTCAGCGGCGGCGTTGGCACGGTGCTGGGGACGCTGTTCGGCGTGGCGATCCAGGGACTGATCCAGACCTATATCAACTTTGACGGCACGCTCAGTTCATGGTGGACCAAGATCGCCATTGGCATTCTGTTGTTTATTTTTATCGCCCTGCAGCGCGGCCTGACGGTGCTCTGGGAGAACCGACAAAGCTCGCCTGTTACCCGTGTAAACACTTCAGTAACAGAGCCATAACACGCTGAATTTGCTTAAAGTCTAAACATTTTCCGGTAGCGGCCGATACTCTTTTTTTATGCCCAGAAATATCTCGCTACCGGAAATAATATCATGCTTAAAACGCTATCGATTCGTACCGGCTTGCTCTCTTTACTGGCCGTTATGACCCTTCTGCTGCTGATTGTCAGCGGCATTGGCATTTATGCCCTCACACAGAGTTCTTCTTCACTCCAGCGCATCAACCACCTTCAGGGTGAGCAGATGGTGCAGCTTAATTCTGGCTATACCCTGATCCTGCGCGCGCGTAATGAAGCGGGTCAGGCGGTCCGGATGATGGAAATCGGCATGCTGGATGACGCGGCCAAATCGGTGAAAACCATCAACCAGGAGATTGCCCAGGCCCGTAAAATGCTGAAAGGCGTGATCGACGGCGGGGTGGCGGATGAGCAGGGACAAAAACTGCTGGATAAGGTGGCCGCGAGCCTGGCGACCTATAACCAGCAGGGGATCGACCCGATGCTGAAAGCCCTGAACGATCAGAGCGCAGACAGCTATTACGATCTGCTGGAGAACACGCTGATCCCGGTGGCGGCGCAGTTTGATAATGATATGCAGGTCTTTCAGAAATGGAGCGAAGCGCGCGGGAAAGCGGAAGTGAAGGCCGTGCAGTCGAGCAAAAACCGGGTACTGATCCTGATCGTGGTGGCCGCGCTGCTGACGGCTGGCATTATTGTGCTGGCGTGGCTGGTACTGCGTCACATGCTGCTCAAACCGCTTTCGGCCTCCATTGCTCAGCTGGAGAACGTGGCGGCGGGCGATTTAACCCATACGCTGAATGACCCGGCGAGCCAGGAGTTTAACCGCCTGAACGCGGCCATTGAGGGGATGCGGCAGTCTCTGATGAACTCGGTTTTACGGGTACGTGATGCCAGCTCGCAAATTGATACCGGCAGCCGCGAGCTGACGGCGGGGAACATGGATCTTGCCCAGCGCACGGAATCCACCGCGACATCGCTTGAGCAGACGGCCGCCAGCATGGAAGAGATCACCGCCACGGTGAAACTCAATGCAGACAACGCCGAGCAGGCGCACCAGCTGGCGAAATCCGTGTCTGACACCGCCGATCACGGCAGCGAAATGGTCTGCTACGTGATTGAAAAAATGCGTGATATCGCCGGCAGTTCGGCACGCATCGCCGATATTCTGAGCGTCATTGACGGCATTGCCTTCCAGACCAATATTCTGGCGCTGAACGCCTCGGTGGAAGCAGCGCGCGCGGGTGAGCAGGGGCGCGGGTTTGCCGTTGTCGCCGGTGAAGTGCGAAACCTCGCCAGCCGCAGCGCTGACGCAGCAAAAGAGATCCGTTCGCTTATCAGTGATTCTCAGACCCATGTAAACGAAGGCAGCGAGCTGGCGCAGCAGGCTGGCGAAACGATGGATGAGATCGCAACAGAAGTACTGCGCATGACCAAACTGATGCGCGAGATTGCGACCGCGTCCCAGGAGCAGAGTCGCGGCATTGAGCAGGTGAATATTGCCGTGAATCAGATGGACGAAACCGCGCAGCAGAATGCGGCGCTGGTCCAGCAATCTTCTGCCGCGACGCGCTCGCTGGAAGAGCAATCGCGTCAGCTGATGGACGCCATGGCATCATTTAAACTGACGGCTCAGACAGCGGCATAATATTTTCCCGCCCCGGCGCATTCTGCGTCGGGGTTTTATGTGTCGCTGAATTTAATGCGCCAATATTATCGTGAATATCGCCCATTAATATTTCCAGAGACTGGGTTAATGCTAATGCATTTTCAGTCGGCTCAAGATATAACCCTTTGCGGAAAAATAGCGGCTCGTCAAACAGCTGATTAAAGCGTTTTAATGCCAGACTCACCGCGGGGCGCGACATCTCCAGACGTACAGAGGCTTTTGCCATACTGCCGCAGCGGACCACTTCAATAAAAACAGGGATAAGATTTAAATCAATGCCGGTATTAGCACGGGAATAATTTTTCATGACGGTTAGGCTCCAGGAAATATTTGTCAAACTGTTATGGAAATAATGCAGGAGCAAAACCGAATATTAAAGCGTGTTTTTTATAAACACTTATACGGTAAAATATATAAATGAAGCGGGGAGCCTGAAGGGCTCCCCGTGTTATGGGTTATGCGTCCGGATACTCACGGATAAAACGTTCAACGTCATCAACCATATGGGTGTTGCCGACAAAGAACGAACGACGCTGGTGCAGGCTTTCCGGCACGATGTCCAGAATACGCTCTTTACCGTCGCTCGCCTTGCCGCCAGCCTGTTCGGCCAGGAACGCCATTGGGTTGCATTCATACAGCAGACGCAGCTTGCCGTCAGGGTGGCTTGCCGTGCTTGGGTAGAGGTAGATACCGCCTTTCAGCAGGTTGCGGTGGAAGTCAGCAACCAGCGAGCCGATATAGCGGGACGTGTACGGGCGCTGAGTGGCTTTATCTTCTTCCTGGCAGAACTTGATGTATTTCTTCACGCCGTTCGGGAATCGGATGTAGTTGCCTTCGTTGATGGAGTAGGTGTTGCCCTTCTCCGGGAAGCGCATACGTTCCTGGCTCAGGCAGAAAACGCCCAGCGAGGGATCGTAAGTAAAGGCGTGAACGCCGCAGCCCGTGGTGTACACCAGCATGGTGGAGGAGCCATAAACGACGTAACCGGCCGCCACCTGGTTACTGCCCGGCTGCAGGAAATCTTCCTCTGTCACCGGCGTGCCAACAGGCGTGACGCGGCGGTAGATGGAGAAAATGGTACCGACAGAAACGTTAACGTCGATGTTAGAGGAACCGTCCAGCGGATCCATCAGCACAACGTATTTAGCGTGTTCACACCCTTCGAAAACGACAATTTCATCTTCTTCTTCGGAGGCGATACCCGCCACGATGTCGCGCGCGCGCAGTGCAGCTTTCAGTTTTTCATTTGCGAACAGATCGAGTTTCTGTTGAACCTCGCCCTGAACGTTCTCGGCACCGCTGGCACCCAGGATATCGACCAGACCGGCCTTGTTGATATCACGGTGGATGATCTTAGCGCCCAGCTTTATTGCCGACAGCAAAGCAGTGAGTTCACCCGTAGCATGAGAAAACTCGTGCTGCTTTTCGACAATAAATTCACCTAACGTTTTCATAACACTTTCCCTGCATCTTTGTGAGTAGAGCGATTGTATGTTCACTAAAACGACTAAAGCCCAACAATCTTAACAAACATTCAAATATTAGCGCAGAGGTGAATCGCGCCAGCAATATACGGATTTACCTGAAATGCGTTTCGCTGTCGCTGACATGTGAGTAAAATGTGCGCCACATTGAAGAAGGATAGTGACGTATGCGCATTCATATATTGGGGATTTGTGGCACTTTCATGGGCGGACTGGCAATGCTGGCGCGCTCTCTGGGCCATGAAGTGACAGGTTCGGACGCCAATGTGTATCCGCCGATGAGCACGCTTCTGGAGAAACAGGGCATCTCTCTGATTCAGGGATACGATGCCAGCCAGCTGGATCCTGAGCCGGATCTGGTGATCATTGGCAACGCCATGACCCGCGGTAATCCGTGCGTTGAGGCGGTTCTGGAACGCAACATTCCGTTCATGTCTGGCCCGCAGTGGCTGCATGATTTCGTGCTGCGCGACCGTTGGGTCGTTGCCGTAGCCGGAACGCATGG
Organism: Enterobacter cloacae complex sp. FDA-CDC-AR_0132; assembly: GCF_003010695.1. Classification (NCBI taxonomy): domain Bacteria; kingdom Pseudomonadati; phylum Pseudomonadota; class Gammaproteobacteria; order Enterobacterales; family Enterobacteriaceae; genus Enterobacter; species Enterobacter cloacae complex sp. FDA-CDC-AR_0132. Next base: position 2,126,275 of record NZ_CP027618.1, read on the forward strand.
CAAAACCACGACCGCCGGAATGGCGACCTGGATCCTCGAAGCCTGTGGTTATAAGCCAGGTTTTGTGATCGGGGGTGTACCGGGTAATTTCGATGTTTCTGCGCGTCTGGGTGACAGCCCGTTCTTCGTGATCGAAGCCGACGAGTATGACTGCGCGTTCTTCGACAAGCGCTCCAAGTTTGTGCACTACTGCCCGCGGACGCTGATCCTCAACAACCTTGAGTTCGATCACGCCGATATTTTTGACGACCTGAAAGCGATTCAGAAACAGTTCCACCATCTGGTGCGCATCGTTCCGGGTCAGGGCCGCATCATCCTGCCGGAAAACGACATCAACCTGAAGCAAACCCTGGCGATGGGATGCTGGAGCGAGCAGGAGCTGGTGGGCGAGCAGGGGCACTGGCAGGCGAAAAAACTTAACGCGGATGCCTCCGAGTGGGAAGTGCTGCTCGACGGTGAGAAAGTGGGTGAGGTGAAGTGGGGCCTGGTGGGCGAGCACAACATGCACAACGGCCTGATGGCGATTGCCGCGGCACGTCATGTGGGCGTTCAGCCTGCGGATGCGGCGGATGCGTTAGGCTCGTTCATTAACGCCCGCCGTCGTCTGGAGCTGCGCGGTGAAGCCCACGGCGTCACGGTGTATGACGATTTTGCGCATCACCCGACCGCCATTCTGGCGACGCTTGCAGCTTTACGCGGCAAAGTCGGCGGGACCGCCCGCATTCTGGCCGTGCTGGAACCGCGTTCGAACACCATGAAAATGGGCATCTGCAAAGACGATCTTGCGCCATCCTTAGGGCGTGCCGATGAAGTCTTCCTGCTGCAGCCGCAGCATATTCCGTGGCAGGTGGCCGAAGTGGCCGATGCCTGCATTCAGCCTGCGCACTGGAGTGCGGATGTGGATGCGCTGGCGGATATGGTGGTGAAAGCCGCACAGCCAGGCGATCACATTCTGGTGATGAGCAACGGCGGTTTTGGTGGGATCCATCAGAAGCTGCTGGACGGTCTGGCGAAGAAAGCGCAGGCGGTCGCCGAGTAAAAAAAAGCCCGGTAGCGCTCACGCTTACCGGGCTTTTTCTCCCTCGCCCACAGGGAGAGGGGCGGGGTTAAGGGCACTCAACGATGCTGTGCTTACTCTTCGTTTTCAGACAGCTCACGCAGATACTGGAAAATCAGGCGTGCAGACTTCGGCGGCTTGTTCGCTTCTTTCTCTTTCTGGGCATTGCGGATCAACGAACGCAGCTGCTGGCGATCGGCATCCGGCCACAGGTTCAGTACTTCCGGTACCGCATCATCACCTTGTTCAATCAGACGATCGCGGATCTGCTCAAGCTTATGGAACAGCGCAACCTGCTGGTTGTGGCGGTTTTTCAGTTTGTCCAGCGCCTGGCGGATCGGTTCAACGTCACGCTGACGCAGCATTTTACCGATAAGCTGAAGCTGACGGCGACGGCCTTCTTTCTTGATTTTCTGTGCCAGTTCAATGGCATCGCGCAGATCCTGGTCGAGCGGGAGTTTATCCAGCGCGTTTTTACCCAGTTCTACCATTTCCGCGCCAAGCTGTTTTAACTCTTCGGCGTCACGTTTAATTTCACTTTTACTGACCCAGATGATCTCATCATCTTCGTCTTCGATGTCATCACCGGGAACGTCGTCGAGCCAGTCTTCGGGCTGCTTAGTCATGTCAGGCTCCTTAAAAAAAGAGGCTAATGTTACCAGTTAAGACGCGCACTGAAAAACGGTTCTCTGTTAGACTTCAATTAACTCTCTCTTACAGTATGGCATTTGCGATGAAAGTAACCTCACAAGTTGAAGCGCAGCGTAAGATTCTGGAAGAAGCCGTCTCCACCGCGCTGACGCTCGCTTCAGGTAAATCAGATGGCGCCGAAGTGGCGGTAAGCAAAACCACCGGCATCAGCGTCAGCACCCGCTACGGCGAAGTGGAAAATGTAGAATTCAACAGCGATGGCGCCCTGGGGATCACGGTTTATCACCAGAATCGCAAAGGCAGCGCGTCATCGACCGATCTCAGCCCGGATGCCATTGCCCGTACGGTGCAGGCTGCGCTGGATATTGCGCGTTACACCTCGCCCGATCCTTACGCCGGCGTTGCCGACAAAGAGCTGCTGGCATTCGATGCCCCGGATCTCGATCTTTTCCACCCGGCGGAAGTGACGCCGGACGAAGCGATCGAACTGGCTGCCCGTGCCGAGCAGGCGTCCCTGCAGGCCGATAAACGCATCACCAATACCGAAGGCGGAAGTTTTAACAGCCACTACGGTATCAAAGTGTTTGGTAACAGCCACGGGATGCTGCAGGGCTACTGCTCAACGCGCCATTCGCTCTCCAGCTGCGTTATCGCTGAAGAGAACGGGGATATGGAGCGTGATTACGCCTACACCATCGGTCGCGCGCTGGGCGATTTGCAGTCTCCTGAGTGGGTTGGCGCAGAATGCGCGCAGCGCACGCTGTCCCGTCTGTCGCCACGTAAACTCTCCACCATGAAAGCCCCGGTCATTTTTGCCAATGAAGTGGCGACCGGCCTGTTTGGCCACCTGGTGGGGGCGATTGCCGGGGGCTCCGTTTACCGTAAATCGACGTTCCTGCTCGACTCGCTGGGCAAGCAGATCCTGCCGGAATGGCTGACCATTGAAGAGCATCCGCACCTGCTGAAAGGGCTGGCCTCGACGCCGTTCGACAGCGAAGGTGTGCGCACCGAGCGCCGCGATATCATCAAAGACGGCATTCTGACGCAGTGGCTGCTGACCAACTACTCTGCGCGCAAGCTGGGTCTGAAAAGCACCGGTCACGCGGGCGGCATTCACAACTGGCGAATCGCGGGTCAGGGCCTGAGCTTTGAGCAGATGCTTAAAGAGATGGGCACCGGTCTGGTCGTCACTGAGTTAATGGGCCAGGGCGTAAGCGGCATTACCGGCGATTATTCGCGCGGCGCAGCGGGCTTCTGGGTTGAGAACGGTGAAATTCAGTATCCGGTTAGCGAAATTACCATCGCCGGCAACCTGAAAGACATGTGGCGCAATATTGTTACTGTCGGTAACGATATTGAAACACGTAGCAATATACAGTGTGGTTCAGTCCTCTTACCGGAGATGAAAATCGCCGGGCAGTAATACCCGTAAAGGCGTTTAATAATAAAAAAGGAAGTGAGCAATGCGTAAACACCTGTTAGCGATCGTCGCAGCGTCAACGCTGGTTCTTGGTTCTTCTGCGTTTGCTGCCGATCTCGAAGACGACATGGGCATCCTCAGTGAAAACCTGAAGGTGGTGCAGAAAACGGACAATGCGGCGGAAATGAAAGGCGCATTGACCAAAATGCGTGAAGCGGCACTGGACGCGCAGAAATCCACGCCGCCAAAGCTGGAAAATAAAGCGGCAGACAGCGCTGAGATGAAAGACTACCGCCACGGCTTTGACGTGCTGGTCGGCCAGATTGACGGTGCACTGAAGCTTGCCAACGAAGGCAAAGTGAAGGAAGCCCAGGCGGCAGCCGACCAGTTTGTGACCACGCGTAATACCTATCACAAAAAGTATCGTTAATTCTCGGTACGCGCTTTCCCCGTGCGGGGGCGGTTAATCGCCCCCGCATGTTTGCTTTCCGGGCATAAGAAAACCTTATCCACCTCACATATTTGCACGCCTGCCCATAATCTTTTTCGCTCCCACGCCCCCTTAATTGCCGTCAGATAGCGTGATATTCATCACGTAAATACAGTGATTTATCTATATTCAGCATATTTATGTGGCACAGATCACTGCCGGTGCTCGCCTTTCCACTTCGAAGTGGAAAACAACTCGCTACAAACAATTCCCCCCCAACGTTAGTTTTATTCCAGAGCCATTAACGGGGTAAGACGAGTGATTAACGGAGCGGTAATGAACGACGTTGGAGATCAGGCGGTGCAAACAGAGCAGCTCGCTAACACCATGCTGGCGCAGGTGTATGCCCTGCTGGCCCGGCACAACATCATCCCCAACGCAGTACAGGAACAGATGCTCACCTCCCACGTTCGCGCGATGGCGCACCGGTCCGTGACCGGCGAGCCGCTGCCGGAGGTTGAAGCCGAGCTGTTCGACGAAATTTCTCCCGATTCAATGCGGCTTGCCCGTGAAGTGGTCGCGCAGTTTGGCAACCTTCCTGATGAAGAGGCCTGGCTGCTCTCCGTTCACTTCGAAGTCGCAAAAGACAACCTTTAAGGAGCAACACATGGAACAGATTACAGTCGTGATTGGCGATCGCCTGGGTAAAGGTCAGAAAGTGGCGGCAGGTGTTGAAAAAGCCGGTGGACGCGCGGTTGTCGTGCCGGGTGTGGCGGCAGACATGAAGCTCGGTGACGTGATGAAAGCGGAAAATGCCACCTTCGGCATCTCCTTCTGCGGCAGCGGCGGCGCGGGTGCCATCACCGCACAAACCAAATATGGCTACAAAGCCAAATACGGCATGCGTTCAGTGGATGAAGGCGTCACCGCCATCAATGAAGGCTGCAATGTGCTGGGCTTTGGCTTTATGGATAAAGAAGAGCTGGGCGAGCGTCTGGTTCAGGCGTGGCAGAAGAAACACGGCGCATAAGCATGAAAGAACAGTTCACAACCACGGTGAGAGTGAAGGGCAAAGGCGACGCTAAAGCGCGCGCCTTTGCTGATGCGCTCAACCACGTTCAGGCCGCGGTGATGAAAGCCTCACCGCATATCTTACTGCGTATTGAGCCACAGGATGTGCAGGTCGTTCAGGCGCAAGAAGCGGTGCGTAAAGAAGCTTTTCTGTTCTTCTTTCTGCGCCGGGAAAGACGCACCTACAGCGTGGAGCTGGATGTGACCGTCAACGTGACTGCCATCAATCTCGACCAGGTGGATTTCGTCACGCAACGCTGATTATTCATAAAAGGGCAGACTGATGTTCTTAATTATATTAATAAAATCGCTCATCATTGGCGGCCTGGTTGGCGTCGGTGTGGGGGCCGGGGCTGCACGCATGTTTCATGCGCCTACCACTCAGGGTATGGGCGCGTTTCGTACGTTGGGGGAACTGAACTCCTGTGAAGGGGATCCGGCTTCTCACTTCTCCTTTGGGTTAGGCTTCTTCTTTAACGCCTGGGCCTCTTCCGTGGCCGCAGGTGCATTCACACAGGACGTTGATCACCGCATCATCCCGAACTGGGGTGCTGCAGCACTGATGATTAAAAACCGTAACGTCGGCGAAACGCTGCACGATCCGCGCAAAATGGCGATTGCCTGCGGCGTAATCGGCATGATTGTCGTCACCTTCCTTAACCTCACCGCCTCTTCTGTTCCGGCTGCGCTTCAGGTGACCGCCGTGAAGGTGCTGGTGCCTGCGGCAAACCTGCTGGTCAACACCGTGATGCCGGTGATCTTCTGGCTGGCCGCCATCGATGCGGGTAAAAAATCGGGCTTCTGGGCCACCATTTTTGGCGGCGCGGCGCAGCTGATCATGGGTAACGCCGTACCGGGTCTGGTGCTGGGTATCCTGATCGGTAAGGGCGTTGAAGAGAGCGGATGGAACCACGTCACCAAAGTGATGATGGCGGCCATCGTGGCGCTGTTCGTGCTGAGCGGTTTCTTCCGTGGCTTCGACATGAAGATGATCGAATCCTTCCATCTGACCGTGCCGAACTGGCTCGACATGATCCACAACGCGCTCAGCGGTAAATAACAGGAGCCTCGACATGGAACAGAATAAAGGTTTTTGGTATGCCGACTGGTCGTTCCCGATCTTCGTTGGCCTGCTCTCTTCCGGTGTTTTCGCCGGGACGCATATGTACTACCTCTACGGCATCGGCGCGTTCAACGAAGTGGCCTTCGTGGCGATGCTGAAAGCGGGGATGGATACCGGCGTTTACGGCGCGGTGGCGGCGTTCGGTGCGAGCTTCCTGTTCGCCCGTATTATCGAAGGGTCGCTGGTCGGTATCCTTGATATCGGCGGGGCGATCCAGACCGGGGTGGGCCTCGGGGTTCCGGCGCTGCTGCTGGGCGCGGGCATCATGTTCCCGGTGACCAACTTTATCGCCGCGCTGATCACCGGCCTGGTGATTGGCCTGGCAATTGGCTACGTCATCATCCTGGCGCGTAAGTTCACCATCAATCAGAGCAACTCCACCTACGGGGCGGACGTGATGATGGGGGCCGGTAACGCCTCCGGTCGTTTCCTCGGGCCGTTGATTATCCTCAGCGCCATGACCGCCTCCATTCCTATTGGCGTCGGCTCTCTGGTAGGTGCGCTGTTGTTCTATATCTGGCAGAAGCCGATTACCGGTGGTGCCATTCTCGGTGCAATGATTCTGGGCTGGCTGTTCCCGGTCGCCCTTTAATGCCCGCGGGCGCTTCGGCGCCCGCCTTATCAGGAGATCCTCATGTTTGATTTACTCCTGCGCCGTGCGCGCCTCACCGACGATACCCTGACCGATATCGCCATTCAGGACGGAAAAATCGCGGCGCTGGGCGACATTACCGCGCCCGCCCGCAAAACGGTTGAGTTGAACGGTGAAGTGTTCGTCAGCGCAGGCTGGATTGACTCCCACGTTCACTGCTACCCGAACTCCCCTATTTATCACGACGAACCGGACAGCGTGGGCATCGCCACCGGCGTGACCTCGGTGGTGGATGCCGGCAGTACCGGCGCGGATGACGTGGACGATTTTTATGAAATCACCCGTAAAGCCTCAACCGACGTTTATGCCTTACTGAACATCTCCCGCGTGGGGCTGATTGCCCAGAACGAACTGGCCAATATGGCCAACATTGATGCGAAGGCCGTGAAGCAGGCCGTTACGCGCTACCCGGATTTTATCGTTGGCCTGAAAGCGCGCATGAGCAGCAGCGTGGTCGGCGAAAACGGCATAACGCCGCTTGAGCGCGCGAAAGCCATCCAGGCAGAGAACGGCGACCTGCCGCTGATGGTGCACATCGGCAACAACCCGCCCAACCTCGATGAAATTGCCGACCTGCTCAGCTCAGGTGACATCATCACCCACTGCTACAACGGCAAGCCGAACCGCATTCTGACGCCCTCCGGTGAACTGCGTGCGTCCATCACCTCCGCCCTGAAACGCGGCGTGCGCCTGGACGTCGGGCACGGTACCGCGAGCTTTAGCTTTGAGGTGGCGAGACGCGCCATTGCGATGGGCATTCTGCCACACACCATCAGCTCGGATATTTATTGCCGCAACCGCATTAACGGCCCGGTAGGGTCGCTGGCAAGCGTGATGTCGAAGTTTCTCGCCATCGGCATGTCGCTGCCGCAGGTGATTGAGTGCGTCACCGCGAATGCCGCCGACGGGCTGCGTCTGACGCACAAAGGCCGTATTCAGCCAGGCCTCGATGCCGACCTGACGCTGTTCACGATAAAACGCCAGCCAACGCTGCTGGTGGATGCTGAAAATGACAGCCTGCAGGCTGAACACATTCTGGTGCCGCTTGCCGCCATCCGCGCAGGCAAGGGCTACATGACCGAACAAGGGAGCACGGAACATGCCTTCGATTTATGAGAAGTATCACTTAAAGCAAGTCATCAACACCTCAGGCCGTATGACGGCGCTGGGGGTTTCCACGCCGCGCCCGGACGTGGTGCAGGCGGCGATGGATGGCATGAATCACTATTTCGAGATGAAGGATCTGGTCAACAAAACCGGCGAATACATCGCGAAGCTGCTGGATGTGGAAGGGGCGACGGTGGTCTCCTGCGCGTCAGCGGGCATCGCCCAGTCCGTGGCGGCGGTGCTGGTCAAAGACAGCGACTGGCTGCTGGAGAACCTGCACGTCACCCCGATTGAGAACAACGAAATCGTGCTGCCGAAAGGCCATAACGTTAACTTTGGCGCACCGGTAGGCACTATGGTGGCGCTGGGCGGCGGCAAGCTGGTGGAAGCGGGTTACGCGAACGAATGCTCCGCCGATCAGCTGGCGGCGGCCATCACGCCACGTACCGCGGCCATTCTTTACATCAAGTCTCACCACTGCGTGCAGAAAAGCATGCTCAGCGTAGAGCAGGCGGCGGTGGTGGCGCGTAAGCACGATCTGCCGCTGATCGTGGATGCGGCCGCGGAAGAAGATCTTCACGTTTACTACCGCTCCGGTGCCGATCTGGTTATCTACAGCGGTGCGAAAGCGATTGAAGGGCCAACCAGCGGGCTGGTGATCGGCAAAACGCAGTATGTTGAGTGGGTGAAACGCCAGACGGCGGGGATTGGCCGCGCAATGAAAGTGGGTAAAGAGGGGATCCTCGGCCTCACCTGTGCCATCGAACACTACCTGACGGCGACCAAAGAGAGCGGCGAAGAGATGGTGGCGAAGATGACGCCATTTATTGACGCGCTTAATACCCTTAACGGCGTGACGGCACGCGTGGTCTGGGACAGTGCCGGTCGCGATATCGCCCGTACCGAGATTAAGTTTGATGAAGCCACCACCGGTGTTGGCACCGGCGACCTGGTGACCGCGCTGAAGCAGGGCGAGTACGCCATTTACTTCCGTGGCTACAAGGCCAACGAAGGGATTATCGAAGCGGACGTGCGCAGCGTGAATGCCGATCAGCTGAACATTGTTTATCGCCGCATGAGTGAAGTGTTAGGACAGGAGAAAAAGGCATGAAACTGACCCCCAACTTTTACCGTGACCGCGTCTGCCTGAACGTGCTGGCAGGATCGAAAGCCAACGCCAGCGCCATTTACGAGGCGGCGGAAGGCCACGTGCTGGTGGGCGTGCTCTCCAAAAATTACCCGGATGTCGCCAGTGCGGTTGCCGATATGCGCGACTACGCTCAGCTTATCGATAATGCGCTCTCTGTGGGCCTCGGCGCGGGCGATCCGAACCAGTCCGCGATGGTCAGTGAGATCGCCCGTCAGGTGCAGCCGCAGCACGTTAACCAGGTGTTCACCGGCGTGGCAACCAGCCGTGCGCTGCTGGGGCAGAGTGAATCCGTGGTCAACGGCCTGGTCTCTCCGACCGGCACCGTTGGCAAGGTGAAAATCTCCACCGGTCCGCTGAGCAGCACGGCGCCGGACGGCATTGTGCCGGTTGAAACCGCGATTGCCCTGCTGAAAGATTTTGGCGGCAGCTCCATCAAATACTTCCCGATGGGAGGCCTGGCGTGTCGGGACGAATACCAGGCAGTGGCGGAAGCCTGCGCCCGTCACGATTTCTGGCTGGAGCCGACCGGTGGGATCGATCTGGAGAACTATGAAGCGATCCTGCAGATCGCCCTTGATGCGGGCGTGAGTAAAATCATTCCGCATATCTACAGCTCGATTATCGACAAAGCCAGCGGCGACACGCGTCCGGAAGATGTGCGTACGCTGCTGGAGATGACGAAGAAGCTGGCTAAGTAGTCTTTACCCCTCACCCCGGCCCTCTCCCCAAAGGGGAGAGGGTGTAATCGTCCCCTCTCCCCTTTGGGGAGAGGGTTAGGGTGAGGGGCACAAACCGCACAAAACCAAAGGAGCCACCATGCACACCCGCAATCTGCTCGTCGCTTCACTCTCGTTACTCGCTACCACCGCCATCGCCCAGACGCAGTACGCCTGGGTCGGGACGTACAACCCCAACGGCGAGGGGCTGTACCGCTTTACGGTCGATCCTCACACTGGCGCGCTGTCGAATAAAACGCTGGTCAGCACGCTGCCAAACGCCGCGCAGCTCACCGTCTCGCAGGATGGTAAGACGCTCTATCTGGCGAGCGAAGTGGAGCAGGGCGTGGTGCAGGCGCTGCGCGTGGGCGATAACGGCGAACTGAGCGAGCTTAATCAGATGGCGTCCGGCGGTGCAGGGCCGGTCTATCTCTCCCTGACGCCAAAGGGTCACCACCTGCTGGTGGCGAACTACGTCAGCGGCTCGATTGCTGTTCTGCCCGTTAATGCAGACGGCAGTCTGGGGGAGACCACGGACACGCATCAGGATCGGGGAGAGCCGGGCGCGGCGAAACCGGTGGCGGCGGTGGAAGGCAGTTTTGCCATTAGCGATCACAATGGCCCCCATGCGCACATGATCGCCGCCGATCCGCGCGGGAAATACGTTTTTTCTACCGATCTGGGTCTGGATCGTATCTACCAGTACCGTTTTGACGATCAAACAGGCAAGCTGACCCCGAACGATCCGCCGTTTATCAGTGCCTCCTCGAAAGGGGCCGGTCCGCGGCATTTCGTCTTTACGCCGAAAGGCGATGCGTTATGGCTGATTAACGAAGAGGCATCCACGCTCACGCACTATACGCTGGATGCGCGAGGCAGGCTGCAGGAGGGGAAAACCCTCTCCGCCCTGCCACACGGCTATAAAGGCACCAGTTTTGCCGCCGGGCTGGCGCTCAGTGCCGATGGCAAACAGCTGTATGTGGCTAACCGTTTGCATAACAGCATCGGGCACTTTACCGTAACAGCGGATGGCACGCTGACGCATCAGGACGATGTGTGGACGCGTGGTGATTACCCGCGCACCCTGACGCTCGACAAACAGGGGCGCTGGCTGTACGTCATGAATCAGCGCAGCGACAACATTACCCGTTTTCGCGTGGCGCAGGACGGCAAACTCAGCGCCGAGCCGGACTATACCCCGGTCGGCAGCCCATCCCAGATGGTCATTTCACCCTAAGCCGTAAGAGGACAACCCCGTGCGATTTCCGAACCAACGTTTAGCGCAACTTTTCGATCTGTTGCAAAACGAGACGCTGCCGCAGGACGAACTGGCGCAGCGGCTGTCGGTCTCCACGCGAACCGTCCGCGCTGATATCACCGCCCTGAACGCGCTGCTGGCGAGCCACGGCGCGCAGTTTATTCTCAGCCGCGGCAATGGCTATCAGCTCAAAATTGACGATGCAGAACGCTATCAGCAGCTTCAGTCCTCCCACCCGCGCGCGCTGCGCATTCCCCGCACCGGGCCGGAGCGCGTGCACTATCTGGTGGTCCGTTTTCTTACCTCCGCGTTTTCGCTCAAGCTGGAGGATCTGGCGGATGAGTGGTTTGTCAGCCGTGCGACGCTGCAAAGTGACATGGTGGAAGTGCGCGAGTGGTTCCACCGCTACAACCTGACGCTGGAAACCCGACCGCGCCACGGCATGAAGCTGTTTGGCAGCGAGATGGCGACCCGCGCCTGTCTCACCGATCTGCTCTGGGAGCTGGCGCAGCAGGATAGCCTGAACCCGCTGGTGACCGACGTTGCGCTCAATGCGGGGGTCGCGGAGCAGATGGTTCCCGTGCTGCATGATGCGCTGACGCGGCATCACATTCGTCTGACTGACGAGGGCGAGCTGTTCCTGCGCCTGTACTGTGCGGTGTCGGTGCGTCGCATCAGCGAAGGCTATCCGCTGCCGGAATTTCACGCAGAAGATGTGGCCGAGAATGTCCGTGAGGCGGCGAAAGACATCGCTGTGACCATTCAACAGCTGGCGGATAAAGCGCTTTCGCCTTCAGAAGAGAGCTGGCTCTGCGTTCACATCGCGGCACGTCAGATCCAGGAGATTGCCCCCAGTGCCATCAATGCCGATGACGACGAAGCGCTGGTCAATTACATCCTGCGCTACATCAATACCCACTATAACTACAACCTGCTCAGCGACGAGCAACTGCATGCGGATCTGCTCACCCACATCAAAACCATGATCACCCGTGTGCGCTATCAAATCATGATCCCGAATCCGCTTCTGGATAACATCAAGCAGCACTACCCGATGGCGTGGGATATGACCCTCGCGGCAGTGTCGAGCTGGGGGAAATACACGCCGTATGTGATCAGCGAAAACGAGATCGGTTTCCTGGTGCTGCATATCGGTGTCGGGCTGGAGCGCCACTACAACATCGGCTACCAGCGCCAGCCGCGGGTGCTGTTAGTTTGCGATGCCGGGAATGCGATGGTCCGGATGATTGAAGCGGTGTTGCAGCGCAAATATCCGCAGATTGAGGTGACCCGCACGCTCACGCTGCGCGAGTATGAGCTGGCGGAACCGATCGGCGAAGACTTTGTTATCTCGACCGCCCGGGTGAGCGAAAAGTCTAAACCGGTGGTGATGATCGCCCCGTTCCCGACGGACTACCAGCTTGAGCAGATAGGTAAGCTGGTGCTGGTGGACCGAACCCGCCCGTGGATGCTGGATAAATACTTCGATGCCGCCCATTTCCGCATTATCGACAGGCCGATTGACCAGCAAACGCTGTTCCGGGAGCTGTGCGAGCAGCTCGAAGAAGAGGGGTTTGTTGGCGCGGAGTTTCTGGATTCGGTCGTGGAGCGAGAGGCCATCGTCAGCACCATGCTGGGCGACGGCATTGCGCTACCGCACTCCCTCGGGCTACTGGCACAAAAAACGGTGGTTTACACCGTGCTGGCACCGCAGGGTATTGCCTGGGGGGATGAAACTGCCCATGTGATTTTCCTGCTCGCCATCAGCAAGCGCGAGTACGAAGAGGCGATGGCGATTTACGATATTTTCGTGACTTTCCTGCGTGAGCGCGCCATGTCACGGCTGTGCAGTTGCAATGATTTCGCCGGGTTTAAAGCGGTGGCGATGGAGAGTGTGAGCCGGTTTTGAGAGACGTTATCCAGAATTCTATGTAATGCAAATGTAATGCTAAAATGCATTACACATTCGATTTCACTGGAGACATAATGGCCACGCTGAACGTCCGTCTGGATGACAAACTCAAAAACGAGGCTTATGCCGTGCTTGAAAAACTCAATATCACGCCAACGGAAGCCGTTCGGTTACTGTTTCAGTACGTTGCGGAGACGGGGCGTATGCCGGTGAAAACGGTCACTGTCAGCGACAGTGAAGATGAACTCATACACACAGTCCGGGAGCGGCTGGCTAATCCGCAAAAAGGAATTAAGGTTAGGCTGGATGACTTATGAACTCGTATTTGATCCGAGGGCGTTCAAGGAGTGGACCAGGCTGGGTGATACTGTAAAAAATCAGTTTAAGTAGAAGCTTGCGAACGTGTTGGTGAACCCCAGGGTTGAATCGGCTCGCCTGCATGGCCTGCCTGATTGCGACAAGATAAAACTCAGATCCCAGGGTTATCGTTTGGTCTATCAGGTTCAGGACAACGTTGTGACGGTATGTGTTATTGCTATCGGTAAGAGAGAGAAATCAGCCGTTTATCATGACGTAAACAAACGGCTTTAGCGATCACCGCAAATGATGCACAACCTGGTTGCTGCTGCCGCGCCAGATCAGCGCAGGGTCTTTTAAATCCTGCACAAACTTGCCGTCAACCAGCACGTTAATCAAATCCACCACTTCCCTCTGTTCAGCATTCAGTTCTTCGAGCTTATAACCCGTCCAGACCCAGATATCCTTTCCTGCACATTCGCGGCGAATGCGTTTTATCAGCTTCAGAATGTCCGGCACGTTTTGCGGGTGAAGCGGGTCGCCACCGGAGAGTGAAATCCCCTGGCGGGGAATGCGCGTGTCGTTGAGATCGTGGATGATCCGCTGTTCCATTTCCGCGGTGAACGGCAGGCCTGAATTTACGCGCCAGGTGCTTTTGTTGTAACAGCCGGGGCATTCATGGACGCAGCCTGAGACAAACAGAGTGCAGCGGGTGCCGGGGCCGTTGACGATGTCGACGGGATAGTATTGATGATATCGCATAAGAAGATGTCCAGAGTGTGTGTGCGCGGGTGCCCTCACCCCAGCCCTCTCCCACCGGGAGAAGGGGAAAACGTAGGTGCGCGTTCGGTTCCCTCTCCCTGAGGGAGAGGGGTAGGGTGAGGGGAAACCCCCGACGCCTTAACCGATCTGCCCATTCCCCAAATGCTTCACGCGTCGCTTAACCTCTTCCTGCTTACCGGCGTTAAACGGACGCGCATCGGGACTCCCGAGATAGCCACACACGCGGCGGGTCACCGAGACGCGAGCCGCATCGTGGTTACCGCATTTCGGGCAGGTGAAGCCTTTGCTGGTGCACTCAAACTCACCGGTAAAGCCACACTCGTAGCACTCGTCAATCGGGGTGTTGGTCCCGTAATACGGTACGTGCTGATAGCTGTAATCCCAGACATCTTCCAGCGCCTTCAGGTTGTGCTGAATGTTCGGATACTCGCCGTAGCAGATGAAGCCACCGTTCGCGACGGGCGGATACGCGGCTTCAAAGTCGATCTTGTCGTAAGGGTTCACCTTCTTCTCAACGTCGAGGTGGAAGCTGTTGGTGTAGTACCCTTTGTCGGTTACCCCTTCGACAATGCCAAATTCAGCGGTATCCAGGCGGCAGAAACGGTCACACAGGTTTTCACTCGGGGTGCTGTACAGGCTGAAGCCGTAGCCGGTTTCGTCTTTCCACTGGTCAACCGCATCGCGCAGGCGCTGAACAATGGCGACACCTTTTTCACGCAGGGCGTCGCTGTCATACATGTGCTGGTTGCCGAACAGCGCGTTGATCGTTTCGTGAATACCGATGTAGCCCAGAGAAATCGACGCGCGACCATTTTTGAAGATCTCCGACACGTCATCGTCCGCCTTCAGGCGTACGCCGCAGGCCCCTTCCATATACAGGATGGGCGCAACGCGGGCTTTCACCCCTTCCAGACGCGCGATACGGGTCATGAGGGCCTTACGTGCGAGCTGCAGACGTTCGTCCAGCAGCGCCCAGAAGGCCGCTTCGTCGCCTTTGGCTTCGAGGGCGATACGCGGCAGGTTGAGGCTGATCACACCGAGGTTGTTACGGCCGTCGTGAACCTGTTCGCCGTTTTCGTCTTCATACACGCCGAGGAAGCTGCGGCAGCCCATCGGCGTTTTAAACGAGCCGGTCACTTTGACCACCTGGTCGTAGTTCAGAATGTCCGGGTACATGCGCTTGCTCGCACACTCCAGCGCCAGCTGTTTGATGTCGTAGTTAGGATCGCCAAACTTGTGGTTCAGGCCGTCGCGGATAGCGAACACCAGTTTCGGGAACACCGCTGTCTTACGGTTTTTACCAAGCCCGGAGATACGGTTGCGCAGGATAGATTGCTGAATCAGGCGTGATTCCCAGCTGGTACCCAGACCAAAACCGAAGGTCACAAACGGCGTCTGACCGTTGGCGGTATGCAGGGTGTTCACCTCGTATTCCAGCGACTGGAACGCGTCGTAGCACTCTTTTTCGGTACGGGAGTGCGCGTAGCCATCGGCGTCCGGGATTTGCCACTCTTCAGCGGTTTGACGGTGTTTATTGAAGCTTGCCGTGACGAACGGTGCCAGTACTTCATCAATGCGGTTAATGGTGGTGCCGCCGTAAATATGGCTGGCGACCTGAGCGATAATCTGCGCCGTGACCGCAGTGGCCGTGGAGATCGATTTTGGCGGCTCAATCTCGGCATTCCCCATTTTAAAACCGTGGGTCAGCATGCCTTTCAGGTCGATGAGCATGCAGTTGAACATCGGGAAGAAGGGCGAGTAATCGAGATCGTGGTAGTGGATCTCACCGCGCTCATGCGCCGAGACCACGTCGCGCGGCAGCAGGTGCTGACGGGCATAGTGTTTGGCAACAATGCCGGCCAGCAGGTCGCGCTGGGTGGGGATCACTTTGCTGTCTTTGTTGGCATTTTCATTCAGCAGGGCGGAGTTGGTCTGCTCCACCAGGCCACGAATCTCCTGATTAAGACGACCGCGTTTCTCACGCTGAACGTCCCGATCGTGGCGGTATTCGATATAGGCGCGGGCTAACTGCTTGTAGGGGCCCGCCATCAGCTGGTTTTCAACCGCGGTCTGGATCTCATTGATATCGACCTGGCTGCGTTCGTTCATCTGGCTGCTAACGACTTCTGCGACGGTGGCGCAGTAATCTGCGTCATCGACACCCGCTGCTTTAGCTGCACGCAGAATGGCTTCCTGGATGCGCTCTGATTTAAACGGCACTTTACAGCCATCACGTTTCATCACATGCGGTGTCATGATCACTCCATTTTTAAAAACAGGTTATCCACAGAGGTGGAGAAGTGTTCACCGGGCGTATTGTCAGCCAGGCCAGAGACTTCCCTCGTTCCCAACGCGTGTTATCCACAATTCCGGAGAGCTGAGTCGCCGTCTTGTTGTTGGAATAGTAGACGATAAATACAATATGTTGGGTCGGCGTGCATTTTAAGTGCTACATATAGTGATTTGCATCAAACATGTTTGCGATTTATTTGATTCAGAACAAAGTAAAAAGACGAGAGTACAAACGACGGGCACTCCAGCGTTTGTAAAGACGAGAGGGAAAATTCTGATTAATTATTCAACAAAAACAAGCGCTCAGCAGCATGTGCCGAGCGCCAGTCGGTTAACTCACACCGCATGCCCAGTTCAGTCCGGCCTGGAGAAAGGCTGCCGCCGCAATACTCCCCAGTATCAGCGGGATAACAAGTGAGCGCCCGGGTTCGGCGTCCGCGTTTTGTGGCGTTTCTCTGCGCAACGCGGACAACGCTTCTTCGCCGGTACGCGCCGCCAGAAGCGCGTTACGCACGCGCTCTTCCGCCAGCGAACTGGTCAGCGTCGTCAGCAGCTGCATATGCGTACTGCCGGCCTCGGCGTGCGGGATGGCGAGCAGAAAAACCATCCTGACCGCTTCATCGCCTTCCAGCCCCGGCCAGATAACCGGCTCATCAAAAAGCGCCAGGCAAAACGCCGCCTGCTGCACCGCGTCTGATTTACCGTGCGGAACGGCCAGCGCTTCGCCCAGCGCGGTGGGACCTTCACTTTCGCGGTGTAAGACGCTCTGGATAAAGGCGTCTTTATCGGTGATGACGTTTCGCCCGACAAGCGGTTCGGAGAGCCAGCGGATCAGCGCTTCAGGCGTGCGGCAGGGTGGGTTAATAAACACCAGTTCGGGGTGCGTGAGTTCAAGCAAGTTCATGTTAAGCCTCAATCAAAAAATCACAGGTCGCAGAAGGAGGGATCGTCGTCACCGATGGCACGTGTTCTTCCAGATAATTGAGCTGGGGACGCTCTGCCAGGCCAGCCGGAACAGGGACAGGCTGCGTCCCGGCGTTGAACACGCGGGCGATCGTGCCAGGCGATCGTTGCGCATGAGGCAGGGCTGAAAGAACGAGCGGTTCCGGTAAGGCGAATAACGAAAATTCTGCCGGCAGCGTGCGTTCGGGCAGGCGCAGCGAAAAACGCTCAAGCCGGTTATCGAGGGTATGCAGCGTTTGCCGTTGATAGGTGAAGGGGTGACCCGTCGCCTGATTCTCCAGCTGGCGCAGCGTCAGATGGTCTGCGTTATCGGCCAGCGCCACGGTGAAGGAAAAGTGCAGCGGTTTGAGCAGCTGCGCATCGGGCGTGTCGACCACCGTATTGTTAATGCCAGACGCCCGGCCAGGTCGCCAGTCAAGATCGCTGCGCCCCAGTACGCCGGTTGATTTGAATAAGGTCAGGGCAATGACTGCCGGATCGCTTCCAATAACCTGAAACTCTTTCATGCCGCGGCTATTCACGACCAGCGCTTTGCCCGCTTGCGCGATAGCGATAATGCCCTCGCTGGTTTCGATATCCACGGGCTTCTCACGATAGCGCTCCTGCCAGTGAGTATCGTCGTACCCCGTTTCGCGCTCGATTATCGAGAACGGCTGCGAGGCGAGGGAGTGACGGGTGCAAATATCGCTGTTGATCAGTAAACGCAGCCGGTGATCGCAGTGGCTGTTTACCAGCGAGCTATCAACATGCAGGTTCGGATCGTCGTGACGTAACTCGCACACTATGCGTATCGATAACGGCGTGCGGGTATTTTCCCGGCGTCCAGCGAGATCCGGCGGCAGCGACATGACCGCCTCAAGCACCATCGTTTGGCAAAGAGGGGTTTTGCTGCAGTCGATCAGCGTGAAATGCGCGCAGCGCGTCGGTACATCGCCCGCGAGCGGCGAGAAATCATAGCTGTCTCCGGCATCCGCGCAGTCTTCAAGACTGAATAACGACGTGATGCGCCTGGCGTTGCGTTTGTCTTCAAGCACCAGCGTACCGGCCTCCAGCGTCAGTCGATAAACCGTATTCTCTATCGCCTCTCCTTTCGCGGCGCGGGTCCTGGCAAACGGAGCCGGCGTGTCTTTTAGGTTGACGGTGATATAGCCCACCGGCGGCAGGAGAGGCGTCTGCAGAACAACATGCCAGCGGAAATAAGGCGGAAGGTGCGTTTCGCGTTCACCCTCACAGGTGAGGGAGATGGCCGTTCCTCCGGGTAACGTCTCGCATTCCAGAACGTCGAAGGGCAGCGGCTGGCCCTGATACGTCAGGGTGATATTGTCGGCCCGACTGTACAGGGTGGTGTGGATCACGCAGCGGGTCGGGGTGGCCAGCGGGTTGAAAATGAGCAGGTCACCCTCCTGACAGCATGTGGCGGCCAGTGACTTCACCACCAGATTCCACAGGCTGTGACAAAGCTGCTCTGTCTGCTCGAGTCGATGAAGAATGTCGCGGTTAGTGGCATCGCTGTTGCAGCCGCCCATGGAGTCGTGGGCATGGCTTCGCAGAAGCTTCTTCCAGAGGGTGTCCACAATCGGGAGCGTGACCGGAATGCCCTGATGACGCGCCATGGCGATGGTGGGCTCCAGCTGTCGCAGGATGAACTGCTCAATGTCGGCATTTTTCTTTTTGATATCGTAACGCACAGACCCGATCGTTTTGTGAATGCGGGTGTAGCGCGGCGATTTCAGCTCACCTTCCCATAATGCCAGTTGTTCCCGTTTTGTGCGCAGCAGAGCGACGTACTGCTCCAGCGAGCTGAGGACGTAACGGTCCTGCGTGGGAGAGTGCGCGCTGGCAGCCTGCAGGATATGCGGCAGCGCCGGGTCGATGCTGACCTGATCGCCGCCGCAGGGCAGGAGCAGGTCGTCAATCTGCGACCGTGAACGCAGCAGATCCACCATCGGGTAGATCTTGCCGTGCAGATGGCTGGCCTCCGCGCGCATGTTCTTGGCCGCACCATACCCCAGCGCCATTGCACAGGCGAAGATGGTTGCACCTGAGGGCGCGCGCCAGAGAAACTGGCTGTTTTTGGCCTGAGTGTCGTGGTCGATACCGCGCCAGAAAACGATGTTATCGATATTGCAGCCCTGCAAAATCGTGGGCATCTGCGCGTTATGCCCAAAGGTATCCGGCAGATAACCGACCTGCATGGCATGCCCCAGCGCCCGAGCGGCGAAGATGCCGTATTTGAGATTGCGGATAATCGATTCGCCGTGAACGTTGTAGGTATCCGTCTGGGTGAACCACGGCCCGACAAACACGCTTTTCTCCCTGACCAGTTTTTCCAGCCGGGGCCGGTAATCGGGATTGATGGCGAGAAAGTCATCCACCACCGCCATCTGCCCGTCAAGGTGATAGCACTGCCAGGCCGGGTCCTGCTCCAGCGTCTCGATGACCTCCGCAAAGTTATATGACGCCAGCACCATGCTGTCCTGGCGGGTGAAATACCACTCCTGATCCCAGTGGGTATGGGCTATGACGTGGATCTGGCTCATTGCGCTCTCCTTATCTGGCGTTCTTTGGGCTGAGATAAAGCACGCCCAGGGCGCAAATCAGTGCGCCAATAAAGACGCTTGCCAGGTACCCGACCACATTGGTCGCCAGCGGCCAGCCCCAGATAGCCGGCAGGGGCAACGTCTGCTTCACGCCGAGGGTAATCGCCACCAGCGCACCCGCGACGGCTCCTGTCATGAACACGGGGATCAGGCGTGGGTTTTTCAGGATGAACGGGATAGCGCCTTCTGAAATACCGATAAAGCCCAGCAATAACGAAGTGCTGCCAACGGTTTTCTCTTCACGGCTGAACACGTCCGGCAGGCCAAAACGCCCATTGAGGAACGCGGCGAGGCCTACCCCAATAGAAGGAATCACGATGGAGAGCTCGCGGGCGGTTAAATCAAAAGTCTCGCTCATGCCGTTCAGGCCGAGCGCGACCGATCCTGCCGCCTTGTTGACCGGGCCGCCGAGATCGAACGCGGTACCCGCGGCGATCATGGCCGAATAGAAGCCGCGTCCGGTATCACCCGCCGAGGTAAAAAAGACCACCATCAGCTGGTTAAGCGAACCAAAAATCGGGTTGATCAGATATTCCATTACCATCACCAGCGTAATACCGGTGATCAGCGGAACGACCAGCATGGTTTTTAGGGTGGTAAGCTGCTGTCGGACGTGAATGGCATCATTCAGCCAGCGCACCAGATAGCCGACAAAAAAGCCGATGCCAATTGCGCCGAAAAAGCCGGAGGGCATAAAGCCTTCAATATCAAAGAAGCGTTTGTAGACCTCATCTGACATGATGCCGCCGATCAGTCCGGGGATCAGCGCCGGTTTACCGGCAATGGAAAAGGCCAGATACATCGCAAAGACCGGGTACATGAACTTGATGGTCATAAAGCCCATTTTATCCAGCACGCTGAACGGCGAATGCTCAATGTTTATAAACTGCCCGGTAATTTTGGCCGTCGCCATCATCAGGCCGCCCATCACCACGACCGGTAACATATAGCTGATGGCCGCCATGATATGGCCGATAAAAATCTGGTAAGCCGAACGCTGAATGGCGTCTTCGTCCGCCACAGTGGTGACGTTTTTCTGCATGGCCAGCGCCTGACGCAGGTAGCGGTCGGTATTTTTAATCAGCTCCTGCGTGCGGGTCTGAAGGTGAGGAACGTGTTCAAAACGTTCTGCGTCCTGAATGGGAACGTCGGTTGCAAGAATAATGGCCGTGGCGGAGGCAATATCCTGTTTTGTTAATCTGTTTTTTACGCCGTCGCTGCCCTGCGTTTCGACCTTGACCTCAATATTATGCTCTTTTGCCCATGCAATAATTTTACTTGCCGCCATAAACGTGTGCGCGATCCCTGTAGGACAAGCCGTTACAGCGATAATTTTTTGATTCATCATTGTAATAATTCCCTGGGTGTGAAAATAGCGAAAGTATAAAGAGAACTTAAAACAGTGTTTAAGGTTTGCTAATACTAATTACGTATCGTCATACGCTATGTTGCAATATGTGAAGCGCCTTCCAGAGACTATTTCGCTATTCTGCTAATATCCTGTTAGGTTTTAACAGGACGTAATAAATGAATTCATTTCAGGGAAGTGAACGGTTGATATTTGAATACATTCAGCACCACGCACGCAATATTTCTGATATATCGGCAAAAGAGATTGCGCGTGATACTTTTACGACAACCACCTCGGTGAATCGTGTCTGTAAGAAAATGGGCTATAAAAGCTATACCGAGCTTCGCTATCGGTTTTTACGCGACCATTTTACGTCTGTCCCTGCCGAGCCTGCGATGGGGCTGCAGGCAGACGATATCGTGGTGGACGTGTCCCGGTTACTGACCCATTCCAGCCATATCTATTTATATGCACGCGGGGCATCTCTCACCAGCCTCAACTACCTGTCGCGTTTTTTGTCACTGGCGAGCCTGCCGCACCTGATTCTGAATGATATGCACCAGTTGACCCGGGTATCGAAGGGCACGCTGGTGTTGATCAGTAAATCCGGGGAGACGCAGTCGCTGATAGAAATGGCGCGTAACGCCCTGCGTAAGGGGCTAAAGATTATTGCGATTACCCGTCAGGGTTCGACGCTGGCCGGGCTTTCTACGCTGTGCTGGCCGTTGTCGATTGATATAAATGCCGTCTCTTTATATCAGCGAGAGGGACAGCTGGACCTGTTAAGCGCCGTCGATCGTATCGGCTGCAGGCTTCTGCAGCACGATACGGAGTAGGCAGGCCGTCAGAGCTGTTTCACGATACCCAGACGAATGGCGTAATCATTTTCATGATTGCCATCCTGAGTAAGGTAGGTTTTATCCAGCGACACCAGTTCGACGTAAGGCGTCCAGCCGTCGTCGAGCTTGTAGTTGAACGCTACGGTGTGCTCCCAGTAGGTATCATCCCCGGTTCCCTGATCGACATTATCCTGCCAGCGGAAGCGCGGGTTATAGGACATGCCGAATTTCCCGATGTTGTACGCGAACCACAGGTCGAACTGGTGCGACTCGCGGCGGGTGTAGCCGCTGCCGTCCAGGCGTTTGTCGCTGTGCGCGTCGTTAACGGTATTATAGCGGTAGCGGGCAGACAGGTTCAGGCCATTATCGAATGCTTTCCAGCCCTGGATGAAGGGGCGGTAATGCGTATTGCTGGCGGTAAAGACGGTCACCATCCCTGGCGCGATGGCGAACCCATTTCCCAGATCAAAACGCCAGCGCGTTTCGATTTCCTGTGCTGCCTCCGTTAACCCTTTTTCGTCCGGATTATATCGGTCGGTATCACCAAAGAACGTATCGTTATGGTTTTGCGCCGCTTCGACGGAGAAGTAAAAACCGTTATCAGCCTGATGCATCACTTTAATACGTGAATCATTTACGTCTGAGCGCGTATTATGACCAAAGCGAAGATCGACGGAGGTATTTCCGCACCATCCCTGGGTACTTAATAATAATGCGCTAATACATGTTGCTTTAATAATTGTCTTTTTCATAATGTCCTGCCGAGGTTATTTAAATGGCAGGGCTATTCTTATTTTGGCACACCGTGAAGTAAAAGTTATCGTCGTACATTTAGCGTATCGCTAAACATAAAAAAAAAGAGATACAGCCTGCTGTATCTCTTGAGGGTTATTCCTGTATCCACCAGATGGCTTCAAACGGGCGCAACAGCAGGTTGTCGGGCTGAGGGGGAGCATCCGCATAGTTGCTCAGTGCGACCCGCCAGGCCCCCTGTACTGACGCGGGAATCCATTGCTGGCGCTCACGGCTCAGGTTTGCCACCACCATCAGCGTCTGGCCCTGCGACCGCCGGCGATAGCACCACAGGGAAGGGTGGTCGGGCAGCAGATCTTCATAATCTCCCCACGTCAGCACCGGCAGGGTTTTGCGCAGGCGAATCAGCGTCTGGTAGGTGTAAAACACCGAATCAGTATCGTCCAGTGCGGCACGGGCATTGACCGTCTCGTAATTGTCGCAAACGCCAATCCACGGCTCACCCTCGGTAAAGCCCGCACTGTGTGTGGCATCCCACTGCATTGGCGTGCGGCCATTATCGCGGGATTTACTCGCCAGAATAGCCAGCAATTCTTCAGGGGCGCGACCGTTGGCCCGCAGTTCAGCGAACATATTAAGGCTTTCAACGTCGCGGTAATCGGTAATACGGCTGAAGTGCGGGTTGGTCATACCCAGCTCTTCGCCCTGGTAAATATACGGGGTGCCCTGCATTCCGTGCAGCACCATGCCGAGCATTTTCGCGGCGTGGGGACGGTACTCCCCTTCATCGCCAAAGCGCGACACAATGCGCGGCTGATCGTGGTTACACCAGAACAGCGCGTTCCAGGCCTTGTTGTGCATGCCCTGCTGCCAGTGGCGGAAGAGGGTTTTCAGCGCCACGAAGTCCGGCCTGGCCAGGATCCACTTTTCGCCGCCGGGGTAATCCACTTTCAGGTGGTGGAAGTTGAAGGTCATCGACAGCTCGCGCCCGTCGAGAGAGGCGTATTGCTGACAGTTTTCCAGCGAGGTCGACGACATCTCGCCTACCGTCATCAGGTTTCGCGGGGTAAAGACGTCGCGGCTCATCTCCTGAAGATACTCATGAATGCGCGGTCCGTCGGTATAGAAGCGACGGCCATCGCCCACGGCGTCATCCGGGAAATCCTGGTCTTTGGAAATCAGGTTAATCACATCGAGGCGTAAACCGTCCACGCCACGGTCGGCCCAGAACTCGCACACCTTTTTCAGCTCAGCGCGCACCTGCGGGTTTTCCCAGTTGAGGTCCGCCTGCTCGGGGGCGAACAGGTGCAGATAGTACTGCTCGCTCTCAGCGTGCCAGCGCCAGGCGTTGCCGCCAAATTTGGAGCGCCAGTTATTGGGCAGTTGTTCCGGCGTACCGTCGCGCCAGATGTAGAACTGGCGATACGGGCTCTCTTTATTCAGCGATTCCCGGAACCAGGCGTGCTGCGTTGAGGTGTGATTGAACACCATATCCAGCACGATACGAATGTCGCGTTGATGGGCCTGCGCGACCAGCTCGTCAAAATCATCCAGCGTGCCGTAGGCCGGATCGATGGCGGTGTAATTCGCCACGTCGTACCCGTTATCTACCTGCGGGGAAATATAAAACGGCGTCAGCCAGATGGCGTCGATGCCGAGGGTTTGCAGGTAGTCCAGCCGCTGCGTGACGCCGCGTAAATCGCCGGTACCGCTGCCCGTCGTGTCCTGAAAACTCTTTGGATAGATCTGGTAGATAACGCCGTTCTGCCACCAGTGAGGAAGGGTATTCATAATGCGTTCCTGCAAATGCGAAGGGGCGCAACTGCGCCCCGAAAGATGAAGTTAAACAATCTGCAGCGCGCCCTGACGGTACTTACGCTGGTAAACCACGGTGGTGAGAGCCATTGGGACGACAATCGCGATGACCATCGCCAGGGAAAACACCTGCCAGAAAGCGGGCTGGATGGAGAGAATACCAGGCAGACCGCCGACACCGATCCCGTTCGCCATCACACCGTACAGACCGCATACCAGGCCTGCCAGACCGGAGCCGATCATCGCGCACAGCATCGGGAAGCGGTATTTCAGGTTGATACCGTACATCGCCGGTTCGGTGACGCCGAGATAGGCGGAGATGGCGGCCGGAACAGAAATCTCACGCTCGTTATGCTTGCGGCTGACCAGGATAATGCCCGTGACCGCCGAGGCCTGCGCAATGTTAGACAGCGCGATGATAGGCCAGACCGGTGTACCGCCCAGGCTCTGAATCATCTGCATATCAATCGCCAGCGTGGTCTGGTGCACGCCGGTGATCACCAGCGGGGCGTACAGGAAGCCAAACAGCATGGCACCAATCGGCGCGAAGCTGCCGGTCATCAGGTGACGTACCGCGAAGGCAACGCCGTCGCCAATCATGCGGCCAAACGGACCGATAAACGCATGGGCGAGGAAGACGGCCAGAATAAGGGAGCAAACCGGCACCACCACCAGATAGAGGTAATCCGGTACGATGCGTTTCAGGCGCGTTTCAATAAAGCCCAGCGTCAGACCGGCCAGCAAGGCTGGGATCACCTGCGCCTGATAGCCCACTTTCGCGATGGTGAACAGACCGAAGTTCCACACCTCAGGCACCTGCTGACCAAGTAAGTAAGCGTTCATTAACTGCGGAGAGACCAGCGTGACGCCCAGCACGATACCCAGAATCGGCGTGCCGCCCATTTTGCGCACCGCTGACCAGCAAATCCCGACCGGCAGATAGAAGAAGATCGCTTCGCCAATCAGCCACAGGAAGTCGTAAACGGTTTTCAGCGCCGGGTACATCTGCGCCAGGGTTTTGCCGTCGCTCATCGGCACATCACCGATAACGTTGCGGAAGCCCAGAATCAGACCGCCGCTGATCAGCGCCGGGAGCAGCGGGAAGAAAATCTCCGCGAAGTGGGAAATTAACTGCTCGTGCCATTTCATATTCTGGCGTGCAGCTTTCTTGGCTTGCTCTTTATCGGCTGAACTGTGCCCGGTTGTCGCCAGCAGAGCCTGATAGTAATCGCCCACTTCGGTACCAATGACGACCTGGAACTGACCGGCGTTGGTGAAGCAGCCTTTAACCATGGAAAGCGCTTCAATGGCTTTCGGATCGGCTTTGGACGGGTCGTTCAGCACGAAGCGCAGGCGGGTAATGCAATGGCTGACGGTCGCGATGTTTTCACGGCCGCCTACCAGGACAATCAACTGGTCGATATCTTCTTGTTTGACTTTACTCATCATGAAACCTCATGACCGATGGTGAGGGGGGTAATGACCTGAGCGCAAGCCTACTCCTTCAGCGTGACGGCGAAAATGGGAACGTTCCCGAAATCAGGCGAAGATCACAATAAACTGATAAACGAGGGTTATGAAAGGTGGGCGGGAATCACGATCTGACGCGGCTCAGCACGCCCGTTGATCTGCTCGATCAGCTGTGCAGCGGCCTGCCTGCCTGACTCGGCGTAGCCCGGGTCGACGGTGATAATCTCCGGGTGCAGGAACTTCATCAGCGGCGTACTGCCTACGCTCGCGATCTGCAGTCCCTCTATGCGTTGCTCCTGGAGATATTTACTCGCGCCCAGCGCCAGGGTATCGGTGGCGCACACCAGCGCCGTGGTCTGCGGGGTCAGCACGCTGGCGACCTGCTCGTAGCCCTGTTTCATTCCCAGACCCGGCAGAGACGCGACGGCGGAAAGGTTGTGCTGTTTACAGAAGGTCAGGTAGGCCTCGTGACGCCGTTTGCCGGTGGTAACGTCCGCATGCGGTACGCCGAGGTAGCTGATATGGCGATGGCCTTTATCGTACAGACGCTGCATCAGGGTAATAATCGCCCCCTCATCGTCGTAACAGACGGAGGCAAAACCGTGGGCATCGCGCGCCAGCATCACCATCGACGCCTGCCAGGGCTTCAGCATCTCCTCTTTGATGCCGGTAAATCCGAACAACACCACGCCGTCAATGTTGCGCCGCTGGAGCATACCCAGATGCTCTTCAACCAGCTGCGTGGAGAACTGGCTCTCCATCATGATCGGGTCGTAGCCCTGCTCATAAAAGGCGGGCAGCATGGTCTGAACGGCGAGGTTTTCGGACAGGGAATCCAGACGCGAGACGATAATGGCAACCACTTTGTCACTTTGCCCGCGCATGGCGCGCGCAGAGCGGGAAGGGGAAAAACCGTGCTGATTCATTACCGCCTCGACGCGCTCGCGGGTGCGTTCGCTGACACCGCTCTCATTGTTGAGCACGCGCGATACGGTGGATTTCCCCACGCCGCTTAAACGCGCGATGTCTTTTATCGTAAGGCGGTTCTGCATGCTGTATTCCCTGTAACAATGACAACGTGGTCAGTAGAGCCTAATGCTATAGCGTGTTTTCGCTATGGGCAAAGTCTGGTTTACGTTCGGTTTATTTGCGGGGGAGTATAATACCGCCCGAATCGCCGCAAACGGTACGGTTAAATCCTTATACTGCGCGGCGGCACCCTACTTTTTTACTTACCGGAGGTGACATGGATCCCGATCCCACGCTTCTCCTGAACGGGAGCGTTCTTTCTTTCCGGTAAGCCAGCCTTTGTGCTGTCTCACCGGTATGTGAGGCAGCAACGTCCTGCACGTTCCTGCTTAAAACATTAAGTGCCTGTCAGGTACGGCCTTGCCACGCCTGCAGGAAATACTGTGTCCGCGTTTGCGGGCGCGGGGGAATGACTATGTTTAAAAATATCACCCGGCAGCTGCAGGCGATGCTGAGCCGCCACCTGCCACATCGTCTTGTTCAGCGCGACCCGCTGCCAAATGCCAAAAATATGGCCTCTGCAGCGATCCCTGCTTCCCTGAGCCAACGCTGCCTGAACGTGGCGGCGATGGATGAAAACGAAGTCTGGCGTGCCTTTGGCGGGCATCCGGAGGGGCTGAACGCGGCGGAAGTGGAAAAAATCCGTGCCGTGCATGGCGATAACCAAATTCCGGCGCAAAAACCGGCGCCGTGGTGGGTGCATCTGTGGACCTGCTACCGTAACCCGTTCAACCTGCTGCTGACCGTGCTTGGCATTATCTCCTATGCCACCGAAGATCTGTTTGCCGCCGGGGTTATCGCCCTGATGGTGGGGATCTCCACGCTGCTGAACTTTATTCAGGAGGCCCGTTCTACCCGCGCGGCAGACGCCCTGAAAGCGATGGTAAGCAACACTGCAACCGTCTCGCGCGTCATTAACGATCTCGGGGAGAACGCCTGGGTTGAGCTGCCCATCGACCAGCTGGTGCCGGGCGATCTGGTGAAGCTGGCGGCCGGCGACATGATCCCCGCGGATTTACGTATTCTTCAGGCGCGGGATCTGTTCGTGGCGCAGGCCTCGCTGACCGGCGAATCTCTGCCGGTGGAAAAAGTGGCGCGCACCCGCGACCCGCAGCAGATGAACCCGCTCGAGTGTGACACCCTCTGCTTTATGGGCACTACGGTGGTCAGCGGCACGGCGCAGGCAATGGTCATCGCTACCGGCGGCAACACCTGGTTTGGACAGCTGGCCGGGCGCGTGAGCGAGCAGGAGAGCGAACCGAATGCCTTCCAGAAGGGGATTGGCCGCGTCAGCATGCTGCTGATCCGCTTTATGATGGTGATGACGCCGATTGTGCTGCTGATCAACGGCTATACCAAGGGCGACTGGTGGGAAGCGGCGCTGTTTGCACTCTCCGTCGCCGTGGGGTTAACGCCTGAAATGCTGCCGATGATTGTCACCTCCACGCTAGCGCGCGGGGCGGTCAAACTGTCAAAACAAAAAGTGATCGTCAAACACCTGGATGCCATTCAAAACTTTGGCGCGATGGACATTCTCTGCACCGATAAAACCGGCACGCTGACCCAGGACAAAATTGTGCTGGAGAACCACACCGATATCGCCGGCAAAACCAGCGATCGCGTGCTGCACAGCGCCTGGCTGAACAGCCACTACCAGACCGGGCTGAAAAACCTGCTCGACGTCGCCGTGCTCGAAGGCGTGGATGAAGAATCTGCCCGCACGCTCTCCGGGCGCTGGCAGAAAGTGGATGAGATCCCGTTCGACTTCGAGCGCCGCCGCATGTCGGTGGTGGTGAGCGAGCATCCGGACGTGCATCAGCTGATCTGCAAAGGCGCATTGCAGGAGATCCTCAATGTCTCAACCCAGGTGCGCTATAACGGCGACATTGTGCCGCTGGATGAAACCATGCTGCGCCGTATCAAGCGCGTCACCGATAACCTGAATCGTCAGGGGCTGCGCGTGGTGGCGGTGGCGAGCAAATTCCTGCCTGCACGCGAAGGGGACTATCAGCGTATCGACGAATCCGATCTGATCCTCGAGGGTTATATCGCATTCCTCGATCCGCCGAAAGAGACCACCGCGCCTGCGCTGAAAGCATTAAAGGCCAGCGGCATCACCGTGAAAATCCTTACCGGCGACAGCGAGCTGGTGGCCGCCAAAGTGTGTCATGAAGTGGGGCTGGATGCGGGTGACGTCGTTGTGGGAAGTGATATTGAGCCCCTCTCCGATGATGCGCTGGCGACGCTTGCGCAGCGCACCACGCTGTTCGCCCGGCTGACACCCATGCACAAGGAGCGCATTGTCACCCTGCTGCGCCGGGAAGGGCATGTGGTGGGCTTTATGGGCGACGGCATTAACGATGCGCCCGCCCTGCGTGCGGCGGATATTGGTATCTCCGTAGACGGTGCGGTGGACATTGCCCGTGAAGCGGCGGATATCATTCTGCTGGAAAAGAGCCTGATGGTGCTGGAGGAGGGCGTTATCGAGGGACGTCGTACCTTCGCCAACATGCTGAAGTACATCAAGATGACCGCCAGTTCCAACTTCGGTAACGTTTTCAGCGTGCTGGTGGCGAGTGCGTTTCTGCCGTTCCTGCCGATGCTGCCGCTGCACCTGCTGATCCAGAACCTGATGTACGATGTCTCTCAGGTCGCCATCCCGTTTGATAACGTGGACGACGAGCAGATCCAGAAGCCGCAGCGCTGGAATCCGTCCGATCTGGGGCGCTTTATGCTGTTCTTTGGCCCGATCAGCTCCATCTTCGACATTCTGACCTTCTGCCTGATGTGGTTTGTGTTCCATGCCAACACGCCGGAACACCAGACGCTGTTCCAGTCCGGCTGGTTCGTGGTAGGGCTGCTGTCGCAAACGCTGATTGTGCATATGATCCGTACGCGTCGCATCCCGTTCATCCAGAGCCGGGCCGCGTGGCCGCTGATTGTCATGACCGGCATCGTGATGGCGCTCGGCATTGCACTGCCGTTCTCGCCGCTGGCCAGCTACCTCCAGCTGCAGGCGCTGCCGCTGAGCTACTTCCCGTGGCTGGTGGCGATCCTCGCGGGCTATATGGTGCTGACGCAGATGGTCAAAGGCTTCTATAGCCGTCGGTATGGGTGGCAGTGATTTCCCCCCTCTCCCGGCACGGGAGAGGGTACGTTTCTTCCCAAATTCAACAACCTGTGATCTCCGTCAGCGCATTCGCTTGACGACAAAATGAGCGCATGTTAACTGAATGTTTTGCCTTTATTTGGCCCGTCAGATAAGGAACATTCATGTTACGGTACAGTCTCTTAACCGCCGGGCTGATGCTCGGCGCGTCAGCGTTTGCCGCTCCGGCAGGCGACCTTCCCCTGATGCCCTGGCCTGCGAAGGTTGAACGTCCAACGACGCAGGGCGCACTGGTACTCAGCAACACCCTTTCCGTCAGCGTTACCGGAGACGACCTCGGCGACGCGGTCAACCGTCTGCGCCAGCGCATCGCCCTGCAAACCGGCTGGACGCTACAGCCGCAGGCCGTTAAACCGGACAAGCCCACTATCCGCATTGCCATTACCAAAAAAGTGAAGCCGCAGCCGCTGCCGGACAGCGATGAGCGCTATACGCTCACGGTCGATGCCAGTGGCGTGGATATCACCGCCAACACCCGTTTTGGCGCGCTGCGCGCCATGGAAACCCTGCTCCAGCTGATACAAAACGGGGCGGAAAACACCTCCCTGCCGTGGGTCACTATTGAGGATTCCCCCCGTTTCCCGTGGCGTGGGCTGCTGCTTGACTCGGCACGACACTTTATCCCGCTGCCGGATATCAAGCGGCAGATTGACGGTATGGCGGCGGCAAAACTCAACGTGCTGCACTGGCATTTGACCGACGATCAGGGCTGGCGCTTCAGCTCGACACGCTATCCAAAGCTCACGCAGCTCGCCAGCGACGGGCTGTTTTACACGCCGGAACAGATGCGCGACGTTGTGCGCTATGCCACCGAACGCGGCATCCGCGTGGTGCCGGAGATCGACATGCCGGGCCACGCCTCGGCGATTGCCGTGGCCTACCCGGAACTGATGAGCGCGCCGGGACCGTATGAGATGGCGCGCCACTGGGGCGTGCTGAAACCGGTCCTGGATCCGACAAAAGCGGCGACCTATCAGTTTGCGGAGGCGATGGTCAGTGAACTGGCGGCGATCTTCCCCGATCCGTATCTGCATATCGGTGGCGATGAGGTGGATGACACCCAGTGGAAAGCGAACGCCGCCATTCAGCAGTTTATGCGCGACAACACACTGGCAGACAGCCATGCCCTGCAGGCCTATTTCAACCGCAAGCTGGAAAATATCCTCGAAAAACACCACCGGCAGATGGTGGGCTGGGATGAAATTGCTCATCCTGATCTGCCAAAAAGCATCTTGATCCAGTCCTGGCAGGGCCAGGACGCGCTGGGGCAGGTGGCGCAAAATGGCTATAAAGGCATTCTCTCGACCGGCTTTTACCTCGATCAGCCCCAGTCCACCGCCTATCACTACCGCAATGAAATTGTGCCGCAGGGGTTAAACGGCGAGGATGTGATTGGCGACACCGACAGCGCCCAGAGCTGGTCATTCACCATGCCGCGTCTGAAAGGCAAGCCGGTGGAGGGGAGCTTCACCCTGGTGAAAGGGGATTCCGGCTGGCGTGGATTTATTGATTTCGCCGGGAAATCCCGTCGTGCGGTACAGGATATTGCGTGGCGCGACGACAATCAGGTGACGTTTACCGTCGATACCTGGATGGGCGAAACGCGCCCGGTGGTGTCGGTGGACAACGATAAGCTGAGCGGCTATTTCCTGGTGGGCAATGCCCGCTATCCCATTGACGGCAAGCGCCTGGACGATATCCCCAAAGGCATCCCGCCGGTGGTACCGGACGCCGCTCATCAGGTCAACCTGCTCGGCGGGGAAGCCGCGCTGTGGGCGGAAAACGTGGTCGCACCGGTGCTGGATATCCGTCTGTGGCCGCGCACCTTTGCGGTGGCGGAGCGGTTATGGTCCGCGCAGGACGTTAACGATGTCGACAATATGTACACCCGCCTGCAGGCGATGGACAGCTGGTCGACGGTCTCGGTCGGGCTGCAGCAGCATACTCAGCAGCAGGTGCAGTTCACGCGTCTGGCGAATAACGCCGATACCCTTCCGCTGCAAATCCTCGCGCAGGCAATCGAGCCGGCGCAGTATTACACCCGTCAGCACCTTAAGTTCCAGGCCGGAAATTACCATCAGTTCGAACCGCTTAACCGGTTTGCTGATGCGCTCAACGCCGAAAGTGCCACGGTGCGCCAGATGAACAAATGGGCTGACCGCCTGGTCAGCGACGCGGAAGACACGGAAAGCGCCGACGCGCTGCGCCACGTCTTCAACCGCTGGCAAAGCAACACCAGCGATGCGCTGGCATTAAGTGAAAACAGCTACACACTGAAGGCGATTAAACCGGTTATTCAGGAGGTGGATAAGCTGGCCTCGATTGGCCTGCGGCTGACGGATCTGGTGGCGCGTCAGGGGACGCTGGATGACAACGAGATTGCCTCTATTCAGGGCGAGCTGGATAACGCGGCGAAAATACAGGATGAAGTGGTGATTGCGGCGGTGTATCCGCTGGAGACGCTGCTACGGGCGACGCGGAATCAGTAGCAAAACGCCCGGTAGCGCGTTGCCTGCCGGGCGCAAAGGCAGCCCCGGCTGCCCCCTGACTGAAACTTAGCGACGTACGGCGATCGCTTCGATTTCAATTTTCACGTCTTTAGGCAGACGCGCAACTTCCACACAGGAGCGTGCAGGGAAAGTGGCGTTGTGCTCAGTGAAGAACGCTTCGTACGTGGCGTTAACGGTCGCGAAATCGTTCAGATCTTTCACGAACACGGTGGTTTTCACGATGTCGCCCACTTTCAGACCCGCAGACTCCACGATAGCCTGTACGTTTTCCAGCGACTGACGCGCCTGCGCCGCCACGTCTTCTGGCACTTCACCCGTTTTTGGGTTCACCGGGATCTGGCCAGAGGTAATAATCATGCTACCCAGATCAACGCCCTGAACGTATGGGCCGATAGCCGCTGGTGCATTTTCCGTCGCGAGTACTTTGGTCATGATTTCTCCAGAATAACAGCTGATTAAATGTTCCCGGCCATTATAGGGAGGCCGGGATCCTTTACCAACCTCAATTAGTTGGCCAGCACCACATAATGAGAAAACTCTTTTTCGCAGTATTTGCATTTGAGTGCGATGTCATCGGCACGTTTTTTCACTGCAAAACTGGACGAAACCGGCTCAGCATGACTGATGCAGTTGCTGTTCGGGCAGACCAGCACATTTTCAATGCGATCCGGCAGATTAGGACGGGATTTACCGACCACTTCGTACTCGTCAATGCGGTTCACGGTGGCATCCGGCGCGTACAGAGAGAGCTGGTTAACCTGCTCGTCGGTCAGGAAGGTGTTTTCAATCTTGATCAGGTCTTTGCGGCCCATTTCACCCGACGGCAGGTTCAGGCCGATGGTGATGCGCTGGTCGGTTTCGGTCAGCTTGAACAGCGTCAGCAGCTTAAAGCCGATCTGGGCAGGGATGTGGTCAATCACGGTGCCACGTTTGATGGCTTCAACCTGGAGTTTGTTATCGTGTGTCATTGTCATTTCCCCTTACAGAGCCAATTCGCGATTCAGAACCAGTGCCAGTAACGCCTGGCGGGCGAAGATGCCGTTTCCGGCCTGCTGGAAGTACCAGGCGTGCGGCGTTTTATCCACGTCGGTGGTGATCTCATCGATACGCGGCAGCGGGTGCAGCACCTTCATATTCTCGCGTGCGCCGTCGAGGTCGCTGGCGCGCAGCACAAACTGTGCCTTCACGTTGGCGTATTCAGACGGATCCAGACGCTCTTTTTGTACGCGGGTCATATACAGAATATCGACGTTGCCCATCACCTCTTCGATGCTGGCATGCAGACTCCACGGGATCCCTTTTTCGTCCAGCATGTCGAGGATGTACTGCGGCATTGCCAGCGCGTCCGGCGCGATGAAGAAGAAGTGGTTGTCGTTAAATTTCGCCAGCGCCTGGGTCAGCGAGTGAACGGTACGGCCATATTTCAGGTCACCCACCATGGCGATGTTCAGGTTTTCCAGACGGCCCTGCGTTTCCTGAATGGTGAACAGATCCAGCAGGGTCTGTGTCGGATGCTGGTTGGCCCCGTCTCCGGCGTTCAGCACCGGAACACCACCGGAAAATTCGGTCGCCAGACGCGCCGCGCCTTCCTGCGGGTGGCGCATCACAATCGCATCAACGTAGGTACTGATAACTGAAATGGTATCCGCCAGCGTTTCGCCTTTTTTACCCAGCGAGGTGTTGCTGCTGTCTGAAAAACCCACCACGCTCGCGCCGAGGCGGTGCATGGAGGTTTCGAAGGAGAGGCGGGTGCGGGTCGACGCTTCGAAGAAGCAGCTCGCAATCACCTTGTGCTTCAGCAGTTCCGGTTGCGGATTTGCCTTCAGTTTTGCCGCGGTTTCCAGAACCAGTTCCAGCTCTTCGCGGCTGAGGTCGTTTATGGAAATGATGTGTTTTTGATAAAGCGGATTCATGTTTATCTCCTGACGCCGGGCAAAAAAAAGCCCCTCAAATGAGGGGCTCTGGGAATAGATTGTGCAACGGGAAGAAAAACGGCAGGCCAGCGTCTGATTTCAGACGCGGTAAGACGTTATGTCGTACACGCTTGACCATGCTTCCTCCCGGCAAATTGTCGGGCATTATACGCAGCTCGATTTTCGGATCAAGGGGTTTAATGCACACTTTACTCAATGCAAACGGTTCTTTATGAATATTAATTCGTTCTGAGTAAATAATTAATTTGTTTATGCACCAGCGCAGTACGCTTCACCACCCGGGGAGCGACCCAGACGATACTGCTTCCGGCAACCACACCTAAAATTTCCGGTAACTGGTGATAATCCAGAATTCGCGCCACCGCACGGCCATATCCGGCCACGGTATGAACAAGGATAAATTCGCTATTATGCTCCACGCTCACCACCATTTCGGAAACGGTACGCGCGGCATCGGGAGCAGGGCGCAACTGAGGATTCAACGAATAAATCTTTAGCCCTTTGGCATTTCGAATTTTTATGACACCGAGCAATTTCAGCAGACGCGAAACGGTCGACTGGCTGATGCTGTCAAACCCTCTCTCCTGCAAATCGCGGCGGATTTCTTCCTGGGAGAGATAACTCTTTTCGGCGATCAGCTGCTGGCACACCGTTAGCTGCAGTTGTTCTCTGGGAGAGCAGTCTTCGTAATCCATCATATTTCCCATATCAGTTCCCGACATAACCGGTGGCACCGCACCGGTCCGTAGGCCGGACAGGCGCAGTGCCAGCCGGCAAATTACAACAAGGCACCCAGGCTTAACGCCACCATAATCACCACCGTCAGGATCGCCAGCAGCGGCGCAACCCATTTCAGGTAACGCACGTAAGGCACACGGGCAATCGCCAGACCGCCCATCACAACCGCTGAGGTCGGCGTGACCAGGTTAACGATGCCGGAGGCCGACTGGTAAGCCGTAACCACCAGGTCGCGGTTGACGTTAGCGAAATCAGCAAGGGGTGCCATGATCGGCATCGTCAGAACGGCCAGGCCGGACGAAGAAGGCACAAGAAACGACAGCACGACCTCAAGCCAGTACATCACGTTGATAAACGCCACCGTGGACAACCCGCTGACCAGCCCTTCCGCGCTGTGCAAAATGGTGTGGGTAATCATGCCCTTATCCATAATGACTACGATACCGCGCGCAATGCCGATAATCAGCGCGACGCCCAGCAAATCTCGCGCGCCGTTGATAAACGTCGAGGTCAGCTCCTCTTCGCTCATGCGGGCAATCAGCCCGACGATAATGGCGCTGGCCAAAAATACCGCCGAGATCTCCGCCATCCACCAGCCCAGCACCGCTACGCCGTAGATCATCACCGCGAAGGCGAGGGCGAAGATCAGCAGAATGATTTTGCGCACCGGGGTAAATTCCAGCGACTGCTCGCCTTTATTGCCGAGGAAGTGGGCGAGGTTCTCTTCCTGCTTGTCTGCGACGATGGAGCATGACGGATCCAGCCGCACTTTACGGGCATAGCGCATCACCCATGCCACGCAAATGATCCAGCCGATCACCAGCAGCGCCACGCGCAGGGCGATACCGTTGGTGAACGGGATCCCGGCGGCGTTAGCGGCGATCACCGTGGCAAACGGGTTGATGGTGGAGCCGAGCGTGCCGATCCCCGCCCCGAGCAGCACGGTGGATGCAGCGACAACCGGATCGAAACGGGCGGCCAGCATCACCGGGACCAGCAGGGTATAAAAGGGCAGGGACTCTTCGGCCATGCCGTAAATGGTGCCGCCAGCCGCGAACAGCGCCATCAGGATCGGGATCATCCACTCTTCACGTCCGCGAAGGCGGGTGGTTACGCGCTCGATCCCGGCGTCGATCGCCCCGGTTTTGGTGACGATCCCGAGAAATCCCCCGATGATCAGGATAAACAGCGCGACGTCGATCGCCCCGGCCTGGCCGGAAACGGGATCGTACAGCCCGGCAATGGGGGCCATCAGTACGGAAACCAGCCCCTGCGGATGCGCCGCCACGTGCGCGTACGTTCCGGCAATCGGCACTTCTTTACCGAGGGTTTCATTCATTGCCATCTGATACTGACCGGCAGGTACGACCCAGCTCAGTGCCGCCACAACGGCAATCAGAAAAAAGAGAATGGTGTAAGCGGAGGGAAACTTGAACTTGCCCATGATGTTCTCCTGTACCCGGCGCACCCCGTGGCGCGCCGGGCGGTGATTAGTCGCCGAGTGTCGCCACCATGACCGCTTTAATGGTGTGCATGCGGTTCTCTGCTTCGTCAAAGACGATTGAGTTCGGTGATTCGAAGACCTCTTCCGTCACCTCCAGCCCTTTCAGGCCGTAGGCCATCTCGATTTCACGGCCGACTTTGGTGTGTTCGTTGTGGAGCGCCGGCAGGCAGTGCATGAACTTGACGTTCGGGTTGCCGGTGGCTTTCATCACCTGGGCGTTAATCTGGTAAGGCTTCATCAGGCTGACGCGCTCGGCCCAGGCCTCTTTCGGCTCGCCCATCGAGACCCACACGTCGGTGTAGAGGAAATCGGCACCGTGTACGCCTTCCTCCACGTCGTCGGTGAGCGTGATCCGTGCGCCGGTCTCTTTGGCGATGGCGCGGCACTGCTCAACCAGCCCGGCTTCCGGCCAGAACGATTTCGGTGCGACGAGGCGGATATCCATCCCCATTTTGGCGGCACCGACCATCAGGGAGTTGCCCATGTTGTTCCGCGCGTCGCCAAGGTAGGCAAAGCTCAGGTCCGGCAGGGTTTTGCCCGGGGCATGCTCCAGCATAGTCATCAGGTCGGCGAGGATCTGCGTAGGGTGAAACTCGTCGGTCAGGCCGTTCCACACCGGCACGCCCGCGTACTGGCCCAGCTCTTCCACGATGGCCTGGCCGTAGCCGCGATACTCGATGCCGTCGTACATCCGCCCCAGCACGCGGGCGGTGTCTTTCATCGACTCCTTGTGGCCAATCTGCGAGCCGCTTGGGCCGAGGTAGGTCACCTGTGCGCCCTGGTCAAAAGCACCGACTTCAAAGGCACAGCGGGTGCGCGTGGACGTTTTTTCAAAAATCAGGGCGATGTTTTTCCCGACCAGGGTTTGTTTTTCACGTCCGGCTTTTTTGGCGGCTTTGAGTTCGATGGCCAGGTCGATCAGGTACTGGATTTCTGCCGGGGTGTAGTCCAGCAGTTTG
Organism: Enterobacter cloacae complex sp. FDA-CDC-AR_0132; assembly: GCF_003010695.1. NCBI lineage: Bacteria > Pseudomonadati > Pseudomonadota > Gammaproteobacteria > Enterobacterales > Enterobacteriaceae > Enterobacter > Enterobacter cloacae complex sp. FDA-CDC-AR_0132. The sequence goes on from NZ_CP027618.1 coordinate 2,163,828, forward strand.
AGGAAGTTACGGTTTTTCAGATTGATGGTCATTGGGTCGTCCCTTTTAAAATGGTGTTGTCTGGTGCCCTCACCCCGACCCTCGCCCACAGGGAGAGAGGGAAGGTGAGGGGAAAATACGGTTCAGTGGCGAATCAACGTGCCTTTCTCGCCCGCCAGAATGTCTGCCCCGTCGGCCAGCGCGCCGATCCCGGCGATACCGTTGCAGGCCTCGACAAACTCGCGGCAGGCGGCCACTTTTGGCCCCATCGAGCCGGCGTCAAACTGCATGCCCCTGAGCAGTTCCGGCGTGACCTGTGCCAGCGGACGCTGGGTTGGTTTGCCCCAGTCGAGGTACACCGCGTCGGCATCGGTCAGGATCAGCAGGGCATCGGCTTCAATCTGGCGCGCCAGCAGGGCGGCAGAGAGGTCTTTGTCGATCACTGCTTCAATGCCGTGATACCCATTGGCGTTTTCCACCACCGGCACGCCGCCGCCGCCGTTGCAGATCACCAGGTGATCGCGCTGTATCAGTGCCGTGATGGCGTCGCTCTCAACGATGCGTTTCGGCTGTGGAGAGGGAACCACCCGGCGGAAATAGCTGCCGTCGGCCTTGAATACCCAGCCTTTCTCCGCCTGCAGCGTGTTTGCCTGGGCTTCGCTGTAGACCGGGCCGATGTATTTGGTCGGGTTAGTAAATGCCGGATCGGCGGCGTCCACTTCCACCTGGGTGAGCAGGACGCTCACCTCACGCTGGGGCAGATTGTTTTTCAGCGCCTGCTGGAGCATGTAGCCGATCATTCCCTGACTTTCGGCGCCGAGGATGTCCAGCGGGTAGGGCGTGACTTTGTCGTACGCGCTGTTTTGCAGCGCCAGCAGCCCAACCTGCGGCCCGTTGCCGTGAACCAGTACCACGCGCCACTGTTCCGTCAGCCCGGCGATGGTGCGGGCCGCTAGCTCGATGTTCTGGCGCTGGATCTCCGCTTCCAGCGGCTCGCCGCGTTTCAGCAATGCGTTACCGCCAAGCGCCACAACCAGAGTGGGTTTTCGTTCCATGATGGCTCCTTTAAATTCCGTCGCGTTCCAGTGGGCAGCTCATGCAGCGCGCGCCGCCGCGGCCGCGTCCCAGTTCGTCACCCGGGATAGGCAGCACGGTGATACCCGCTTTGTCATATTTCTCGTTGGTCCAGACGTTACGCTCGTAGCCAATCACCACGCCCGGGCGGATGGTCAGCACGTTATTCGCGTCATTCCACTGTTCGCGTTCGGCTTCAAAGGCGTCGCCGCCGGTGGTGATCAGGCGTACCTGATTAATGCCGAGCGCTTTTTCAATGGCGTGCAGCAGATCCGTTTCCTGGGTGCGCAGCAGGCCACCGCGGCCGTCCGGAGTGAGCGTCCAGCACTGAGCGTCTTTGCGCACCACTTCCGGGTAGACGGAGAAGGTGTCCACGTCGATGTGGGTCATGACGGTATCGAGGTGCATGCAGGAGCGGTGTTTTGGCAGTTCCACAGCGATGACGCGCTCGGCCTGGCGGTGTTTGAACAGGCTATTGGCGAGGAACTCAACCCCCTGCGGCGTGGTGCGTTCAGACATGCCGATTAACACTGCGCCGCGGCCAATGACTAATACGTCGCCGCCCTCTAACGTGGCGTGGTCGTAATTAATGTTTTCATCGCCGAAATACTTAATAAAATCGCCATCGGCAAATGCAGGGTGCCAGCGATATATGGCCCGGAGATTATTGGTTTCACGCTGGCGGGCCGCTTTGGCCATCGGGTTAATTGACACGCCGTTATAAATCCAGCACGAGGTATCGCGGGTAAATAAATGGTTAGGCAGTGGCTTCATAATAAAATCATTTGCCGTGTGGGTATCCACCACCATATTTTTAAAGGCCGCCGGAATTTCACCGTAGGTTAATCCGCCGCTTAATCTGCGTGCCAGTTCGCGGTGCGGCATATCTGCCAGCCAGCCGCGCACGTCGCCGGCAAAGGTTGGCCCGAGGCGATAGTCAGAGATTTGCGTCTCCAGTAGCCAGGTTTTGGCCTCAGCAATATCAAGCGTTTGCGTGAGAAGGTCGGTCAACAGCAGGACTTCCACACCCTGTTCGCGCAGGGTGTTAGCGAAGATGTCATGCTCTTCACCCGCCCGCTCAACCGAGAGCACATCATCGAATAGCAGCTCCTGGCAGTTCGATGGCGTTAAACGTTTCAGACTTAAATTTGGGCGGTGCAGCATAACGCTACGCAATTGACCAATTTCAGAACCGACGTAATGCTTTTCCATAATTATTCCTTTAACTGTTTTTCAGAATAAAAAGGGCATGCGCCATGTGATGTCTTTATTTACATGGCGGCTAAGCTCAATTGATTTCGAGATTTATAGTAGGCGCTTAAATAATGAATATTGTGACGTCGCTCACGTGAAAATGGCTATTAAGGAGTTTGTTTTCATTTGCATGATTCGTATCAGATAATGATTAATTTGATTATATTTGCGGGTGAATAGCTAAGCAGGATCCGTTGGCATTATTTGGAGTTGTTATTATTTTGTAGAATTTAATGTTTTGACATATTTAGTTATGCTATTGATTTTGAAGATAATTAAATGGCGAGCAGAATGACTATGCACTATTATCCATTAACTATTTTTGGCTTAAGAATAATCAATAAATAATTATGGGATTTAATAGCAAATTACCAAATTGATAAAGTGTGAAGTCACAGAGAGTTTTGCTATGAAACGTATACGATCAGTAAGTTAGCATCACGGCCTGAAAGCGGAGGGCTGAGGTTATGCATAAAGACTGCATAAATGCCTGTGAGCGATTAACAGTGGAGTAACACATTTCCCGATAAACATGCGCTCGCGCAAAACTCATCGAAAAAGCGGTGGTAGGACAGTCTGAATTCTCGTATAAAAGATTAAAATGAAACGCTGTTTTATATTGAGGGTTTATTTATGATCGCTGGCAACATCCATCATCTGCAGTCCTGGCTACCTGAAGAACTGCGTCAGGCTATCGAGTACGTCAAAGCGCACGTTACCGATGCTACCCCCTGCGGCAAACACGACATCGACGGCAACAGCCTGTTTTATCTGGTGTCTGAAGATATGACCCAGCCGTTTGCCGAGCGCCGTGCTGAGTATCACGCACGCTATCTGGATATTCAGATAATCATGAAAGGCCAGGAGGGGATGACCTTCAGTACCCTGCCGCACGGTACGCCGGACACCGACTGGCTGGCGGATAAAGACATCGCGTTTTTGCCCGAGGGCGGGCAGGAGAAAACGGTGGTGTTAAGTGAAGGTGATTTTGTGGTGTTCTATCCGGGTGAAGTGCACAAGCCGCTGTGCGCGGTGGGCGCGCCTGCGAAGGTGCGTAAAGTGGTGGTGAAAATGCTGGTGGGGTAAGCCCTGTTAGCGTTAAAGAAGGGTAAAACGTTCCCTCTCCCGGTGGGAGAGGGTGAAAGCATCAGGCCGCAGCCCGTCATTATGTGATCCAGCTTATATTTTCCGCACTCCCTCATCGCCTCCCATTTACCTGCGCTTTTTCTGCGTCATAGTATGATCGTAAAATTAATGAACGCTGTTCTATAATGTAGAACAAAATAATTCAGCAAGGAGATCTCATGCCGCAGACCGCGTTGTTCACGGGAATCATTCCCCCTGTCTCCACCATCTTTACCGCCGATGGACAGCTTGATAAACACGGCACTGCCGCGTTGATCGACGACCTGATCGCCGCAGGCGTCGATGGCCTGTTCTTTTTGGGCAGCGGCGGCGAGTTCTCCCAGCTAAACGCCGAAGAGCGTAAAACCATTGCCCGGTTTGCTATCGATCATGTCGATCGCCGGGTGCCGGTGCTGATTGGCACCGGTGGCACCAATGCCCGGGAAACCCTTGAACTGAGCCAGCATGCGCAGCAGGCCGGCGCAGACGGGATCGTGGTGATCAACCCGTACTACTGGAAAGTGTCCGAAGCGAATCTGATCCGCTATTTCGAACAGGTGGCAGACAGCGTCACACTGCCGGTAATGCTGTATAACTTCCCGGCGCTGACCGGGCAGGATCTGACTCCGGCGCTGGTCAAAACCCTGGCCGACTCGCGGAGCAATATTGTCGGCATCAAAGACACGATCGATTCCGTCGCCCATCTGCGCAGCATGATCCACACCGTCAAATCTGCCCATCCGCACTTCACGGTGCTGTGCGGCTATGACGATCATCTGTTTAATACCCTGCTGCTGGGGGGCGATGGCGCGATCTCGGCCAGCGGTAACTTTGCTCCGCAGGTGTCGGTGAATCTGCTGAAGGCCTGGCGTGACCAGGAGGTGGCGAAGGCGGCCGAATACCACCAGATCCTGCTGCAAATACCGCAGATGTATCAGCTTGATACGCCGTTTGTGAACGTCATTAAAGAGGCGATTGTGCTGTGCGGCCGCCCGATCTCCACATACGTGCTGCCGCCCGCGTCGTCACTGGATGAGCCGCGTAAGGCGCAGCTGAAAACCCTGTTGCAACAGCTCAAGCTCTGCTGAGCCGGAAGACGACGATGACCATTGAGAAAATTTTCACCCCACAGGACGATGCGTTTTATGCCGTCATCACCCATGCGGCCGGGCCGCAGGGGGCGCTGCCGCTGACCCCGCAAATGCTGATGGAATCCCCCAGCGGTAATCTGTTTGGCATGACGCAAAACGCCGGTATGGGCTGGGACGCCAACAAGCTGACCGGCAAAGAGGTGCTGATTATCGGCACGCAGGGCGGCATTCGCGCCGGGGACGGACGACCTGTGGCGCTGGGCTACCACACCGGCCACTGGGAGATTGGCATGCAGATGCAGGCGGCGGCGAAGGAGATCACCCGTAATGGTGGGATCCCGTTTGCGGCCTTCGTCAGCGATCCGTGCGACGGACGCTCTCAGGGCACCCACGGCATGTTCGACTCCCTGCCGTACCGTAATGACGCGGCGATCGTGTTTCGTCGTCTGATCCGCTCCCTGCCGACGCGGCGCGCGGTGATCGGCGTGGCAACCTGCGATAAAGGGCTGCCCGCGACCATGATTGCGCTGGCCTCCATGCATGATCTGCCGACCATTCTGGTGCCGGGTGGGGCGACGCTGCCGCCGACCGTGGGGGAAGATGCCGGAAAAGTGCAGACCATTGGTGCGCGTTTCGCTAACCATGAGCTGTCGTTGCAGGAGGCTGCCGAGCTGGGGTGCCGCGCCTGTGCATCACCCGGCGGCGGCTGTCAGTTTCTCGGCACCGCGGGAACGTCACAGGTGGTGGCCGAAGCGCTGGGTCTGGCGCTGCCGCACTCCGCGCTCGCCCCGTCCGGGCAGGCCGTGTGGCTGGAGATTGCCCGTCAGTCTGCGCGGGCGGTGAGCGAGCTGGATAACCGTGGGATCACGACCCGCGATATCCTGACCGACAAAGCCATTGAAAACGCCATGGTGCTTCACGCGGCGTTTGGCGGCTCCACCAACCTGCTGCTGCACATCCCGGCGATTGCCCATGCGGCGGGCTGCACCATTCCGGATGTGGCGCACTGGACGCGCATCAACCGTAAGGTTCCGCGTCTGGTGAGCGTGCTGCCAAACGGCCCGGACTACCACCCGACGGTGCGTGCTTTCCTGGCGGGCGGCGTGCCGGAGGTGATGCTGCATCTGCGCAAGCTGGGGCTGCTGCATGAAGATGCCATGACCGTTACCGGCCAGACGGTCGGGGAGAACCTCGACTGGTGGGAAAACTCAGCGCGTCGGGCGCGTTTTCGTCAGTGCCTGCGCGAGCAGGACGGCGTCGACCCGGATGACGTGATCCTGCCGCCTGAACGCGCCCACGCGAAAGGCCTGACCTCGACGGTCTGCTTCCCGACCGGCAATATCGCGCCCGAAGGGTCGGTGATCAAAGCCACGGCCATCGACACGTCTGTTGTGGATGACGATGGCGTTTACCGCCATACCGGCCGGGTGCGGGTGTTTGTCTCTGAAGCGCAGGCCATCAAGGCCATTAAGCAGGAAGCGATCCAGCAGGGCGATATTATGGTGGTGATTGGCGGAGGCCCGTCCGGCACCGGCATGGAAGAGACCTACCAGCTGACCTCCGCGCTGAAACATATCTCGTGGGGCAAGACGGTATCGCTGATCACCGATGCACGCTTCTCAGGGGTATCAACCGGGGCGTGCTTCGGCCATGTGTCGCCGGAAGCGCTCGCAGGTGGCCCCATCGGCAAGCTGCGCGACAACGATATCATTGAGATCAGCGTCGACCGCCTGTCCTTAACGGGCAGCGTTAACTTTATCGGCACGGCGGAACAGCCGCTGACGCCGGAAGAGGGGGGGCGCGTGCTGGCGTCGCGTCCGGTGCATCCTGACCTGCACGCCCATGCATTTTTGCCGGACGATACCCGCCTGTGGGCGGCCTTGCAGTCGGTGAGCGGCGGCACCTGGAAAGGGTGTATTTATGACACCGATAAAATCATCGAGGTAATTAACGCCGGTAAAAAATCGCTCGGTCTTTAATTATATTTGTGGCTCTTGTCGTCTACGGAAAATATTCCGTGGACGGCTTTTGCATGTCTGTTTTTTATTATTGTGCAAATAATGTAATTGCATGAAAAGCAAAGTCTTTAAATGATATCAGGATATCGAGTGGCGTCACAAAAGCAAAATATCATAATTCAGAAATAAGATATGACCATTGTCGGTTAATTGAACACTTAATTACACTCTATTAACACGATGTTGTGAATTCAGCACACGAAATAAGGGTGTATTCCTGATGATGCACCGGGCATTTATTTGCCTGAATCAGGACCCTGGCGTTTGCACTGTTCCACGTACTGCCGTTGGGGGTAATGATGCAATTAACCATGAAAGATAAAATTGGCTACGGGCTGGGTGACACCGCCTGCGGCTTTGTCTGGCAGGCCACCATGTTCCTGCTGGCCTATTTCTATACCGACGTGTTTGGCCTGTCGGCGGGCATTATGGGGACGCTGTTTTTAGTTTCCCGCGTGCTGGATGCTGTCACCGATCCGCTGATGGGGCTGCTGGTTGACCGCACCCGCACGCGTCACGGCCAGTTCCGCCCGTTCCTGCTGTGGGGCGCGATCCCGTTTGGGATTGTCTGCGTGCTGACCTTCTACACGCCGGACTTCTCCGCGCAGGGTAAAATCATCTACGCCTGCATAACCTACATTCTGCTGACCCTGGTCTACACCTTCGTTAACGTCCCTTACTGCGCCATGCCGGGCGTCATCACCGCTGACCCGAAAGAGCGCCACGCGCTGCAGTCCTGGCGCTTTTTCCTCGCGGCGGCGGGATCGCTGGCCATCAGTGGCATTGCCTTGCCGCTGGTGAGCATCATTGGTAAAGGCGATGAGCAGGTCGGCTATTTCGGCGCCATGTGCGTGCTGGGGCTGAGCGGTGTGGTGCTGCTCTACGTCTGCTTCTTCACCACCAAAGAGCGCTACACCTTTGAGGTGCAGCCGGGATCGTCGGTGTCGAAAGACCTTAAGCTTCTGTTTGGCAATACCCAGTGGCGCATTATGTGTGCGTTCAAGATGATGGCGACCTGCTCCAACGTGGTCCGCGGCGGGGCGACGCTCTACTTCGTGAAATACGTCATGGATCACCCGGAGATGGCGACGCAGTTTCTGCTTTACGGCAGCCTCGCCACCATGTTTGGTTCGCTCTGCTCATCCCGCCTGCTGGGGCGCTTTGACCGGGTGACCGCCTTCAAGTGGATTATCGTGGCCTACTCCCTGATCAGCCTGCTGATTTTCTTCATCCCGGCCGAACATATCGCCCTGATTTTCGCCCTTAACATTCTGTTCCTGTTCGTCTTTAACACCACCACGCCTCTGCAGTGGCTGATGGCCTCTGACGTGGTGGATTACGAGGAGAGCCGCAGTGGACGCCGCCTCGACGGGCTGGTGTTCTCCACCTACCTGTTCAGCCTGAAGATCGGTCTGGCGATTGGCGGCGCGGTGGTGGGCTGGATCCTGGCGTATGTGAACTACTCCGCCAGCAGCAGCGTGCAGCCGGTCGAAGTGCTGACCACCATTAAAATTCTGTTCTGCGTGGTGCCGGTGGTGCTCTACGTGGGCATGTTCATCATGCTGTCGTTCTACAAACTCACCGACGCCCGCGTGGCGGCCATCAGCCAGCAGCTGATTAAGCACCGTGCAACGCAGGGTGACGCCGTGCCCGACGCTGCGACAGCCGCATCCCATTAACAGGAGGCAACATGACAACGATAACAAACCCGATCCTCACCGGCTTTAACCCGGACCCGTCCCTGTGCCGTCAGGGGGAGGATTACTACATCGCCACCTCGACGTTTGAATGGTTTCCGGGCGTGCGCATCTACCACTCCCGCGACATGAAGAACTGGTCGCTGGTCAGCACGCCGCTGGACAGGGTGTCGATGCTGGACATGAAGGGCAACCCGGACTCCGGCGGCATCTGGGCACCGTGCCTGAGCTACGCCGATGGCCAATTCTGGCTACTGTACACCGACGTGAAAATTGTCGATTCGCCGTGGAAAAATGGCCGTAACTTCCTCGTCACTGCGCCCTCCATCGAGGGGCCGTGGAGCGAACCGATCCCGATGGGCAACGGAGGGTTTGACCCGTCGCTGTTCCACGACGACGATGGCCGCAAATACTACCTCTACCGCCCGTGGGGGCCGCGCCATCACAGCAACCCGCATAACACTATCGTGATGCAGGAGTTTGACCCGCAGACCGGCACCCTTTCGCCCGAGCGCAAAACCCTGTTTACCGGCACGCCGCTCTGCTACACCGAAGGGGCGCACCTTTATCGTAAAGAGGGCTGGTACTACCTGATGGTCGCCGAAGGCGGTACCAGCTATGAACACGCGGTGGTGGTGCTGCGCTCAAAAACGCTCGACGGGCCGTACGAGTTGCATCCGGACGTGACGATGATGACCAGCTGGCATCTGCCGGAGAACCCGCTGCAGAAGAGCGGCCACGGCTCGCTGCTGCAGACCCACACCGGGGAGTGGTATATGGCCTACCTCACCAGCCGACCGCTGCGCCTGCCGGGTATACCGCTGCTGGCCTCGGGCGGGCGTGGCTACTGCCCGCTGGGACGCGAGACCGGCATTGCGCGCATCGAATGGCGCGACGGCTGGCCGTACGTTGAAGGCGGCAAACACGCGCAGCTGACCGTCCCCGGCCCGCAGATAGCGGAGCAGCCCGCCGCCTCCCGGGACCGCTGGCGGGAGGATTTCGACGGCAGCACGCTTGACCCGGAGCTGCAGACACTTCGCATTCCGTTCGACGACACCCTCGGCTCGCTGAGCGTGCGCCCGGGCTATTTGCGCCTTTACGGCAACGACTCGCTTAACTCGACCTTTACCCAGTCGACCGTGGCCCGCCGCTGGCAGCACTTCGCCTTCCGGGCAGAGACGCGCATGCAGTTCTTGCCGGTTCACTTCCAGCAGAGCGCCGGGCTGACCTGCTACTACAACAGTAAAAACTGGAGCTACTGCTTTGTGGACTACGAGGAGGGGCAGGGCAGAACGATCAAAGTGATCCAGCTTGACCACAACGTGCCGTCGTGGCCGCTGCATGAACAGCCGATCCCGGTACCGGACAGCGCAGAGAGCATCTGGTTACGGGTTGACGTCGACACCCTGGTTTACCGTTACAGCTACTCGTTTGACGGTGAGACGTGGCACACCGTGCCGGTGACGTATGAAGCGTGGAAACTGTCGGATGACTACATCGGCGGGCGCGGCTTCTTTACCGGCGCGTTTGTCGGCCTGCACTGCGAAGACATCAGCGGTGACGGCTGCCACGCTGACTTTGATTACTTCACCTACGAACCGGCCGCGAAATAGCGGCTCAGGCCGGGTAACCCAGCGCGCGTGAGAGCTGGAGCCCGGCCTGCTGAAGCTGCTCGCGGAAGCTGGCCAGTTCGGCGTCATCCACCCGCGACGTCAGCGTCGACAGACTCAGGGCGGCAATCACGCGGGATTCATGGTTCCACACCGGTACCGCCACGCAGCGCACGCCCTGCTCGTTCTCTTCGCGGTCGAAGGCGTAACCCTGCTCGCGGGTCTTGGCGAGGGCCTCCAGCAACGCGTCGCGGGAGGCAAGGGTGGAAGGGGTATAGGTGGTGTACTGATAGCCCTCAAGCAGGGCGTTCAGCTCGGCCTCGCCAAGCCAGGCAATCAACACCTTGCCGATGGCGGTGGCGTGAACCGGCAGCCGACGACCAATGCGTGAATAGGCGATAGCCGCCAGCTTGCCTTCAATCTTCTCGATATAAACGCCTTCACGGCCGTCCAGGATCCCCAGATGGGTGGTCTGCCCGGTACGCTGCGACAGCTCCGTCAGCCAGCCTTTCGCCTTTTGACGAATATCGATTGAGCCCACCACAAAATGACCGCGCTCAACCAGCTTCATGCCGAGGCGATATTTACCGTTTTCCGGGTTCTGATCGATATAGCCGTGAAGCTGCAGGGTTTTCAGCAGCGAGTGGAGGGTACTTTTGCTCAGCCCCATCAGTTTGCTGATGTCGGTGATCTTAAGCTCGGTGGCCTGCTCGTTAAACAGGTCGAGGATCTGCAACGCACGTTCAACAGACTGAATAATCGGCATAATGCTGGTATGTCCACGCAGGAATTAAGGCGAAAACGTACCTTTTTCAGGCGGAAAAATCAATGAAGTGGCGCCGGTTTACGCCCTCTCCCGGTGGAAGAGGGCCGGGGTGAGGGCACAAGACCGCAGAGGATCACTCCCCAAGCGTCGCCACCATCACCGCCTTAATGGTATGCATCCGGTTTTCCGCCTGGTCAAACACAATGCTCGCCGCCGATTCAAACACCTCGTCCGTCACTTCCATCCCGCCGTGCAGATCGAACTCTTTTGCCATCTGCTTACCCAGCGTGGTCTGGTCGTCATGGAACGCCGGCAGACAGTGCAGGAACTTCACGTCCGGGTTACCGGTCAGCGCCATCATCTGCGCGTTCACCTGATACCCGCGCAGCAGGGCAATCCGCTCGGCCCACTTCTCTTTGGCCTCGCCCATCGACACCCACACATCGGTATAGATGAAGTCCGCCCCTTTCACGCCGGCCGCTACCTCTTCCGTCAGGGTGATCTTCCCGCCATTCTTCTCCGCCAGCGCGCTGCACTCCGCCACCAGGCGCTCTTCCGGCCAGCAGGCTTTCGGTGCCACCAGACGCAGATCCAGCCCGGTTAACGCTGCCGCTTCCAGCATTGAGTTACCCATGTTGTTACGCGCATCGCCCGCATAAACCAGCGTCATCTCGTTAAACGCTTTGCCCGGCAGGTGCTCCTGCATGGTCAGCAGGTCCGCCAGCAATTGCGTTGGGTGGAACTCGTTGGTCAGCCCGTTCCACACCGGCACGCCCGCATACTGCGCCAGCGTTTCGACCACGTCTTGGCCGTGACCGCGATACTGAATGCCATCGTACATCCGCCCGAGTACCCGCGCGGTGTCCTTAATTGATTCTTTATGCCCAATCTGGCTGCCGCTCGGCCCTAAATACGTGACGCGCGCGCCCTGGTCAAATGCGGCAACTTCGAAAGAGCATCGTGTACGGGTTGAGTCTTTTTCGAAGATGAGCGCGATGTTTTTGCCAGTAAGCTTTTGTACTTCCTTACCCTTTTTTTTATCGGCTTTAAGCTGAGCGGCAAGGGTCAGCAGGGAATTGAGCTGTGCAGGGGTAAAATCGAGCAATTTCAGAAAGTGTTTCTTGTACAGATCAGACATTTTATCCTCACATGGCAAACGCCACTTATTGAATTAAAATTCACTTTATATGTCTAATTATTCATTTGCAACCCCGTTTCACAAATCTTTCCAACAAAGGTGGAGGCAAACCCGTCCGTGTGTGAAAATAGAAGTATCTGCCGCACTTTAAAGAGGAATGAGCCATGGCAAACCCGGAACACCTGGAAGAGCAACGCGAAGAGACGCGCCTGATTATCGAAGAACTGCTGGAAGACGGTAGCGATCCGGACGCGCTGTACACCATCGAGCACCATTTCTCTGCTGACGATTTCGACGCGCTGGAAAAACTGGCGGTAGAAGCTTTCAAACTGGGTTACGAAGTGACCGAGCCGGAAGAGCTGGAAGTGGAAGAGGGCGACACCGTCATTTGCTGCGATATTCTGAGCGAAGGCGCGCTGAAAGCAGAGCTGATCGACGCTCAGGTCGAACAGCTGATGAACTTGGCCGAGAAGTTTGAAGTGGAATACGACGGCTGGGGAACCTACTTCGAAGATCCGAACGGTGAAGACGGCGAAGAAGGCGACGACGAAGATTTCATCGACGAAGACGACGACGGCGTGCGTCACTAAGCGTTTCAGGCGGTGGCGCGTGCCACCGCTTTTTCAAGGCAGAACCATGGATTACCCGCAGATACTCGCCCCCGTTCTTAACTTCCTCCAGTGCCCGACCCCGCCAGCATGGATTGATAAAGCCCGCGACCCGGCGAACCTGCCGCTGCTGCTCACCGACCACATGGTGTGCGAGCTCAAGGCTGCCCAGACCGCGCTGCTGCTGGTGCGCAAATACGTCGCCGATGAAAGCGGTGCCGACGCGCTGCTCGACTGGCTCAAACCCTACGAAGCGTTCACCTTCCGCGAAGGCCCGGAACCGGATTTTGTGGCCCTGCACAAGCAGATTGGCAAAAGCGTCATGCCCAAAACCGACGACCCGTGGGGCCAGGCGCTTATCGACAGCATGGTGCTGCTGATTAAAGAAGAGCTGCACCACTTCTGGCAGGTGCGCGAGGCGATGCTGGCGCGCGACATTCCGTACGTCAAAATCACCGCCAGCCGCTACGCCAAAGGGATGCTGAAAGCGGTGCGCACGCACGAACCGCTGACGCTTATCGACAAGCTTATCTGCGGTGCCTACATCGAAGCCCGCTCCTGCGAGCGTTTCGCCGCGCTGGCCCCGTTCCTCGACGACGACCTGCAGAAGTTCTATCTCTCGCTGCTGCGCTCGGAAGCGCGCCACTATCAGGACTACCTGACGCTTGCCCAACAGGTGAGCGACGACGATATCTCACCGCGCATACAGCTTTTTGGCGAAATTGAAGCCACACTTATCTCGACACCGGACAACGAGTTTCGCTTTCACAGCGGCGTGCCGGTGTAAACCGGCATAGCGAAAAGAAAAGGATGCGAGATGAATAAAACGTGGATCCGTATAGTCGTGGTGACTCTCCTGGCCGCCGTCGTGGCGTTCTGGGTCTACTTCGACAAACAACGCCAGCACACCCCCGAACAGCAGCTTGATACCACCCTCAACGCAATGCCCGCCTGGCAGGTGATTAAAGAGCAGGAGCCTGTGCTTCATCAGCGCATTCTTGACCAGATGGCGGCCCTGCAAAAAGCCGGCGAGCCGGAACAGAAGATTATCGACACCATCCAGCCGCAGATCCTGCATCTGCAGATGTCGCGCCTGCAAAACGCGCCGGACGCTAACGTGGTGAACTATATGACGATCAACATGGAGCAGACCGCCGCCATCCAGAAGGTGAGCGACGACGCCTGTTTCCGTTTCCTCTACCCGGCGGTAAAAGGGGGCGTCAACCCGATGCGCATGCTGGATAAAGACCTGATGACGCGGCGCATGCAGGCCGACGCCGACATGATGCGCGCGGCCTACGGCAAAAATCGCCACACCGTGACCCCGGAAGAACGCGAAGCCGCGGTGACGGATGTCCGCTCGATTATGAAAACGCTGGCCGACAAGTACGGCGAGGACATCCAGCTACTGCAGATGCCGGAGAAGGCGGTGGGCAAAGAGAAGCTCTCCTGCGACATGGTGCAGGAGATGTGGGCGAAGGTGCTGGCGCTGCCAGAGCAGAAGGCGGCAGGCGTGATTCGGCTGGCGGTTTCCGAGGTAGAATGACAGGGCGCTGGTTTTTTGGACACTTAGCGTAGGTTTAGCGCGTCGCCGCTTGCATGGCGGCGCGCGACAGGTATAATCCACAACGTTTCCGCATCCCCTTCAGTGCCGAAGTGGCGAAATCGGTAGACGCAGTTGATTCAAAATCAACCGTAGAAATACGTGCCGGTTCGAGTCCGGCCTTCGGCACCAAAAACGATTGTGATAATCGGAAAATCTATAACAGTCAGTACGTTGTACAATGAAGCTGGACGTTGACGGCAACTACAAAATGGCCGCATCTCCGGCTTTTTTTGTTTATAAAGCCTCAGGCCGGATCTTTTCACTCACTCCCTGTTTTGTCAATCTCTCTCCACGCAACTTCTGAGCTTCTCGACATTGTGTTCAATATAACTGAGCGTCACCTTAATATCGCGGTGTCCGAGTAGTTTCTGCGTGACATACAAATTTTGCTCCGGTTTCTGCATTAATTCTGTGGCAACGGTATGACGGTAGCGATGTGATGAGAAACGGCTGTGGCAGGCATCGCTGAGTTTGGCAAAGAAATAACTCACCTGATTTTCTGTCATCGGTTTACCCCGGCGCAGCGTGCGCCGACTGAAACGATTGATGTTGAACAACTGATCGTCAGCCCGCATTCCCTTTGTTTTAGCATCTTCAAGCAGATGCTCCAGATAGGGTCGAAGCCGTGAGGCGATAGGAACAATGTGTTCATCATGGCTTTTGCTGCCTTCGCTCTGAATAAACAGCGTGTCATGGACCAGATCGACATCCTTAATGCGCAGATGGATAAGCTGATTCAGCCGGATAGCGGTGTAGTTGAAGGTTTCAACCACGGTCAGCCAAAACCATGCCGGATATAAAGGCGAACGATAGCCGCGCTGCATTTTCTCCCGTTCGATAAATTGGTTCAGTACTTTTCGGGATGCGAGGATTTGCTCGCGGGTCAGGGTTTTCTTTTTCTTACGAGATTCCCGTAGCGATGTTTTCTGGAGTGGATTGATGAACTGCTCCAGTAGCCCCTGTTCAATGGCGAAGTTATACAAAGCACGCATATGGCGCATATAGTGATTCCAGCTTACTGGTTTGATACACCGCACATTTAACAGGTAATGACGCTACTCCAGCACCCTATGCGGTGTGACTTCGGCGGGCAGTGCGTTGCGCCAGTGGGTAAACTGATTTACCGCCGTGCAATAGCAGCTCTGGGTATTAGGGCGCAGCAGACGGGCAAAAAAATACTCTTCCAGGAGCTGTTCAAAGGTCATGGGTGTCTTCTCCTTCACTGAGCAAGAGATGAGGGTTATTAAAGAGAACGTCATCTCCAAAAAGCGGCGTGGGATCATCAAGCAGATATCCCTTCAGACGTGAACAACGGCGTAGTGCCAGATGTTGAGGCCGTTTTTTTGTTTTCGGTGAAGATTCAGGTTCTGGAATTTCTTCTGTACCTCCCGCCAGCATTCTGGAATCCAGTCTGGTGCGCAAATTATCCGCTATAGGGGTTAAAAGAAATTTACCCCCTAAAGGGGATAAAACAGATCGGGCAATCAATGATATCTGTGAAGCTCATGGTCTCAGGATTTGAAAATCTGCTTACGATGTCAGCCCACGTATTGTTCAGTGGACCACAGCGATTTGTCATGAGGAAGATGTAACCGCTGGCCGTTCCGTTGTCAGAACAGGTTATCCACCATCGGGCTACGGCTGACGCCGCCTGAGATGCGGATAGTGAGGCTTTCATCCAGTCCGAATGCGCCCATATCAAAAGCATCATGGTGCAGCGAACACAGCGCCAGACCGTTGTTTACCACACACGGCCCGCCATAGATTTCCAGTGGATATGGGCTGCTTCAATACCAACCAGCGCACCATCCAATCGTAGGTCGTAGCCGCAGAAAGCACATTGCGAATGGTAAGCCCGGAGAACGATATCTCTGAAGCGCGGATCGCGGTTCTTTGAACGGTCGATAAAATCCAGACCCAGTTGGTTGGCGAGGATCCTCTGAATACTCTCGGGGAAGCGAGCTATCAGTATTTGCTGGGCCAGCTGGTCGATCATCTCCGGATGCGCTAGTAGCTGCTGGTAAGCCGCTTCATCAAAGCCACCTGCTACCTGGTTATCAATCAGCTCTTTTTTTGTCGGCTGGGTGTTGCCTTTGCGCGGTTGACAGCCTTCTGCGTTGGCTATTTCCCAGAAGCCGTCAGTTCTAAGCCGCCAGAAAGGCATATTGGGATAGCCTATGCGTCGTTTATGGCAAATTCTTTCAGCAGGCAAGTGAGTGGTTCGTGGATCTCCAGGCCGTAGTTGAACAGGCGTGGGTGGCCTGCTTTGTACTGCGACAGCACATACAGTAGCAACAACGGTTTATGTGGAGCGCATACGTCTCCCTGACGCCATACAGAGACGTTAGAGATGGCTGATTGCAGTGTTTCGAGTGGTGTCATAGGAATGAACCGATTAACAGGCTGATGTTAATGCGATCATGCTAGCAAAAGCAGTGAAATTTAATTGTTACCCATCATGTTGGTTATAAGGGAAATTAAATATAATGTAATCTGACAGGTATCAATATAATTAATTGATACCTGTCAGGCCCGAACTGTACTAATATCTCTTAATTGATAAAATCTAACCCCACTCGAGATTTGGATACCCCAAGTCTACCCAATAAATTTAATGCGTATTCATAACGTAACTCCGCAACTATTTTTGCTTCCACAGATGTTACATTCATATTATTATCCATTGGCTCGACATATTTAAGTGTTATTGTGTTCGCTTCAGTGAAGATGCCCTGATTTTCTACATAACAGTCCATTGCTTTGGGATTTGCCTTACCATCAAGTCCAACGGTAAAACTAAGAATATGTATTTTGCCGTCCAATTCAGGTTGAATGAATAATAGGTTGTTTTGAGTTGAGTAATTCAAGATTTGCCTAATGGCTTCATTATCGTCAATTGGTGGTAAACTATCTAAATTAAGTTCTCTTTGCATATATTGGCGAGTGTTATTTAATGCAACTTTCGCATCATACATCTTCACGAGCGTAACCGGAAGTAAATTATCCCCGCTTTTTTGACCTGGAACAAGATCACACATCGGAGTTAAACATAACCAGTGATTATTCTTAAATTCTAAAACATGTCCGGTGACTAAATGATGAGAAGTGATTTTTTTAGAGCAGCTGAAGCAATTAGCATGTTTGATTTGTTCTAATTCGTCAGCAAGTGTAGACTTATCAATAAAATAGTCTAGGGGAGAGTCGATTTTTTTTAGATCTTGGACTAGATTGATTGTAAATTGATCTAAACCAACTTTAATCTCGTATGCTAATTCTTCCCACAATTTAGTAACTGCTTGCCATGCTGCTGTTTTTATTGCATTATCGTCTTTGTTTAGAAGAAGTTCTTTTAACCATGCGGCTTGTAAGAATCTCTTATTCAGTATGTTGCTTGCAGCGTAACTACCATTACTTTCAATCTCACTTCGGAGCTTTGATAAGATAAGTTTATGCGGATGTGGTTTAGAGTCTGATAATGCTTCTAAAAGTTGATTTGGTATTTCACTGATCGGTGTGTCTTTTTTACCAAGGACAGTAATAAATAAGTCCTCTGTTTTTATCCAGTTACAATTTTTGTTTATTCCCCAATCAAAAAATTTGGAAGTCTTATTATTGAATTGATCAGCATATTTCTCAAGTTTTTTTGAAATAATCCACTTTAGAATTAATGGTTTTTGTATGTTTATATTATCAGGTCTACCTTCGTAGATGCCATGGAAAACATCAAGGATTTCGTTCTGAAAATTCCCTGAGCATAATTCAGTTTCATGCTTATGAATTAAAAATAATAAATCTATAGTTGATATAGAATCAATTAACTCGTCCCTAATTCCAGGTTCATCGATTTCCCACTCATCTAAAACATCGTCTACCTTGGATTTAATTTTCTCATTTAAAATACTAATTGCTGGCCTTTTCTGTAATGATGTAATGATATCGATAAGTACCTCATTGACTGAACCTTTTTGCCCATCATAGCCCTTGGTATGTACCGCAACAATATTAAAATGACGATTCTCAGATAAGTTTTTTATAATATCTATCGATTTTTTACAATACCCAGAATCCTCACCATCTAAATGATAATCTAAAATTAATAAATCACTGTGATAAAGGCGGTTCGATACTGTTCCTTCTTGGACCTTTTTTTCTTTTCCATTGTAAACATCTAAAAGCCAGTTGTATTCTTCACTTCGACTGATATCAATTATCTCTTTAAGCCGATAAATATTTTCTTGGGAAAAATCTTCCTTACTGCTCAGAATTAAATCATCAATGGTTGGGTATTCATCATCGATAACTGTCACAGTTCTGATTGGGTCAATATAAGCAGATTTTAAATGTGGTTTGTAATCGAAAGTAGAATTACTAGGCATTTTTAATCCCTTTAAAATTAATTACGAAATTGGCACCGTTAAGCATTTTTTTATCTGCTCTTGTTTCGTAGAAAATACTATGGCCACCCACCGCTAAATTTTGTTTACAAAGATAAAGGCCAACCCCACGGCCACCTCTTTGTTTTTTGGAGAAAAATATAGTAAAAAGCTCTGATACATCATCAGGATCGACTCCTGGCCCATTATCACTAACATAAATAAAACCATCAAGCACATCTAATCTAATAATACGACGTTCTTCTTTAGTTTCTTTAACCCAATATCGTGAATTATTTACTAAATTAATGAACACAGGATAAATTCTGGCTGGTTGATCGTATAGTGAAATATCTAAGAATTTAGTAGAGCAAGAAAATTCAATTGAATCTTTTTCGAATTTACTTTTGAAAAAGTGATTAACATAATCAAAAATGTCTTTTCCACTCAAGAAAGCTCTTACCTTATCACCTGATAGTTTAAGCGGACTTAAAAAACGCCAGGAATCGCTTAATGACTGATGTGCTTGGGTAATGCTTGATAAAGCATTTTCCTGGTATTCATCGAGGTTTGTAGATGACAATCTATTTATTCCCCGCTCAATAGTCATATCGAACCCTTCGATTTCATGACCAATTATCTCCACAGTTATCCCAAGTTGAGCGAGTGCGTTAACTTGTTCTACTTGTTTCTTTAATCGAGTATTTTCGTTTACTGAAGATATAGCGAGGCCTTCTAAATCAATTTCCTCTCTTAAGCTTTCTAATGCAGTGATATATGGAGCATAGGTTTGATTTATTTCAATATCCTGAATCTGATAAGCGAGGTCTAAATTCTCAAGTGTTTTCTTGAGTGAAGACCTATTTTCTTGTAGATCGGATAAATACTGAGATGTCTTTTCATGGAAAGCTTTATTTGTATTGTTTGTTATCTCGTCAAAACGTAAAGTCTCTTCTTTTAATATATTTCGTCCTTTACTAGAGAATTTCCTTATTTTTGCATGCAATATGGCTGCTTTGCTACGAAAGTCTTTTTCAGCAATTGAATAATCATCCTTAACTGTAAAATGATCAAGTGCTGAATATACAGAATTATTAATTTGCTTTAAAAGACTTTTAGCATCAATCTCTAAATCGCGATATTGACGATAATCTTTCTCTATACTTCCTAAATTCCTTGGTACAGAACCTAAAGATAGGTTTTTTAGGGTACCATCCAATACGTCGATGTTTTCCTTGAGCTGTAATAGCTCTTCTAGCTCTTTGAAATTGTTCTTATCACTCAGAAGTTGTGATATTTCATAAAATTCGTTTCTTAAATGTTCTAACGAAATACGATCTCTTTGAATCGATGTTTTGATTCTTCTTTGCTCTTTACGAAGTAATTTTTTTCTATCTTCATCTGCTTTTAAAGCAGCATGTTTAGCATTTATTTCCTCTAGTTTTTCTTCTCGTAAATCTGATGAACGACCAATAAACCTTTTTGCAATTTCTATTAGAATATTTTCGACTATTTCTCTAAATAGCTTAGACGCTTTATTGTCAATAATACCTTCTCTACCAGCTTTATCTCGTAAGTTGGGATTCTGTTCTTTGGTTATATACACACCACCAAAACATGCCCTATTACTGAACATATATAAACCAGCATTTTTTGAACGTCTTTTCTCGATTTCAAAAAAGTCATTATCTTCACGTCCATATGGCATAACACGCAAATCATCACGAAAAACCATTACTCCACCAAACTGATCACGGATCCGATCGAAGGTCGCATGTTGTTCATCTGACAATGTACTATTTTTTCTTGTAACTTCAAATGTGCCTAATCTTAAAAAGAAAGGGCCAAAGCGGGTATCTTTTCGTGTCTTATAAACAGTTTTGGGTTTTACTATAATATTATCGAACCATTCGCCAAAAGCTTTGACTCTTCCAGAAAACAATCCGTTCTCATCAATATTCCCTTCAACTATATGTTCTAGCTGGTCAAAATTAGAAATATCAAAATTTCTAACTTCATCGATAATAAATCTTTGAAGATTACCATTCCAGGCGATAACGCTCGTCTTGAAATCAGTAATCTGTTCTTCTTCTTCTCTTTTAAATGGATTAACAAAGCTATTTAATGTTTGAAGAAAGCGCTCTTTAGCACGAACTTCTGCACCTTGAGCTTCTGAGCCTGCATCTGTTGATAACTGAGCTATTAAATCGTCATGAATTCCGGCTATAAACATTGCTGTGCCGTGAGTGGTTTTATTATTCCACACAGGCCATGATTGAAAATGCCTTTCCTCAAAGAAAGCATTAATTACAGTATTTTCGATGGCTTCTTTTGTAATATCATTACTTTCATTTTTTTCTAGTTCAGTATAATTTTCCCAAGCTTGTTCAATACGGTTATCCCGTAATATATCATCGCCGTCACCCCATAGATTTCCCATCAACGCATCAAACATTTCCGGTATAACAGTAATTAATTCATTTTTATCACTACATTCCATAATTGGTATCTTGATATCATTAAGCATCAAATATGGATTTTCAAAAATACGCCAATCTAGCAGGCAAGCTACAAGAGGACTATCTTTCCTTTTGGAAACTAAAAGCATTAATGAGCCCAAGGCCGCACAAGAAAGACGACCGATGCCTTTCTGGCCTTGCTTTGCTCGAATATGATCTATTCCATTTCTATCTTCATATGGAATATCTTTTTTTATAGCCTTGGACTCTGTTCCTACTGTAAGCCACTTATTGATAATATCATCTAACGACATACCATGCCCATCATCAACTAAAGTTGCCACAGGAGTATCGCCGTCAAATATATTTAGAGAAACATTACGAGCGTAAGCATCATATGCATTTTTCCAAAGCTCGGAAATTGCGGTTGGACAATCAGCTATTTGCTCACGTCCTAGATGATCAATTGTCCTTGCTCTTGTTTGAAAAGCTGCTGAAATTACCATTTTTCACCTTCTATTATTATAAGGTAAGTAATCATCAAATGAGTTTTTGGTCCATTTAAGCTTCTAATTTTGACCTCTTTCATTCATTACGCTTTATCCATTGGGTGCAATTATGTTAAGTAATGCATTTATTAATATTGTGCCTAACATAGGGGGAACTGCGTTACCAATCTGTCTTGCTTGCTCTGTCGCATTACCCCAAAAAATGTAGTCATCAGGGAATGTTTGCAATCTTGCCGCATGCCTTAAAGTAATGCCATGATTTTCCCATGGATGAATGAATCTTCCCTTAGATGGATTATTGCACCCAGTTGTAATTGTATTGGCTGGGAGGTGAATCATTATGCGCCCATAAACATCTTTGTGGCCTGCGTATCCATTGGAATGACATTTTAGCTCGAATTCTTTTCCTGCATCGCTTCTACTACCATTGAGTTTTGTTGCTTTGAAACGCTCTTCCATACGCTCAGTTGGTATCATGTGTATATTGCATGGATCTTTTTCGCTTATTGGTGCGTCTTGATATTCTAGGGTTTCAAGTAGCTCTTGTGCTTCATCAAATGAGTAAGAAGTATGTTTAAGAAAGTATTCTGATATATATCTTTGAATTAAGCTATCATTCATCTTTTCAAAAACAGAGGATGCGGTTCTCCACGTATTTTTTGAACTGTTTTTTACTTCATTAGAATTAGGGTTGAAATGAGTCGCTTGAGGTGGAAACTCAATATTATTTCTTTTTTTTAAAATGTCATTTCTGACACCTGCAATGAAAACTCGTTTGCGATTTTGTGGAACACCATAGTCACGAGCATTTAATACATCGCAATGAATTAAAGTATAACCATTTTTGGAAGCCAAAAACTTAAAGCGTTTCAAATGAGTTTCATGTCTCTTCCATAGCAAGCCGGAGACATTTTCTACCAAAAAAGCTTTTGGCTTAAATTCACAAACAAAATCGAAATACCTTAAAAGTAATTTGTTTCTAGGATCGTCAACACCTGCATCATTAATTCGATGGCTGGAAAAACCTTGGCACGGAGGCCCACCAAGTATCATATCAAGCTCACCTTTCTTGAGCTTTATTTTTTTTCTTAACTTTTTTGGGCCTACGAGTAATATATCTTCCTGTAAAAGTTCGGTCTTATGCTCAAGCCTTTCTAACATATTTTTTCTGTAGGTATTTGCAGCCGCGCTATCGAATTCAATAGCAGCAACAACATCTATAGCGCCTGTATTGTGGGCGGATAAACTAAACCCTCCAGCCCCCGCAAATAAGTCAATTGCCTTCATATAAGTCCAAAAGTAACTCCTAAATCTTGATATTTTACTCTTTTTTTTGAGGAATGCAACAAACAAATATTATATATGATGAGGATAGACGTTTTTATTATTTTTAGCGTAACCTTAACAAGGGATATCTTTGATGTCTTCATAGTATATAAGTGTAAGGAAAATTAACGGTTATTTGTTGTGATAGTGAATATAATATTTAGTGCTTTATTAAAATAAATCATTTTAAAATGCATTGTTAAAATAGTGCATTTTAGAAAATGGAGTGTGGGATTTATCTTTCTTGTTCTAAACTGAAAGTTAAATTTTTTATCATCCATTTCGATGTAGGCTCATGAAGATATTCAATGTTAGCTCCTTGGTTTAAAGTTTTTAATTTAAGGATTAAAGATGAAATACTATCTTTTTTTTCCTCCTTATCATCGTCGATAAGTTGAATTGCATAAATAAACTGCGCCCAGTTACAATACGCTGTATCTTCATCTGATAACTCTTTGAGTGGATAGGCATAATGTTTTGTTATGAATAATTTATATATTTTTAATTTTGGTACATGCTTGGTGATTTGCAACGACTTTCTAAGTTCTATTTCCGTTATTCTGTTTAACCAATTGTTAATCGAAGTAAGCCAATCCGATGCTTGTTTTTTTAATCTGGTGGTTCGAACATATTTCGCGTGTAGATCAGCACCATAAAGTTCTTGATGTTTTAATTGACAAAGAAAAACTATCCCTGTGTTTTTTTCGACAACAACCAAGTCTATATCAGTTAATGTTTTACCATTCTCTTTTATCTTTATATTTTCTTGGTATTGTAAGTTGCTGAAATTTTTGTTCAAAGTACCTTTTATTGCTCTTTGTAATACTTTTTCTCGTGATTGTTGCTGCTTATCATAATCCTTACTAAAATGGAATCTTAAGGAGTCATGAAGGTATTGTAACGGTGAGCTATATCTTGCTGCAATACAGAAGAAAAAACTTTCATCAGAGCTTTGAATCAGCATCGGTAGCTCCGCTCCGGGGTTGTCTAATAATTTGATATTTCTTCTGTTATAAGAAATCACTTCAAAAATTTTACGTGCGTCTTTTAATTCAAGCTGAGTGTATCCTTTTTGTAATGATCCAAAGTAATTAATTGCATCACACATGCTTTCTATAAATTCGTCTGTATTTGCTGAAACTGTTAGAATATTCTCTAACTTTATTGTGGAATCTTTTATTGTGAGTTTTTCTGAAAACCTTAAATGTTTTTCAATTACCGACATTATAAATCCGATAGCTAATTTATATTTTTGAAACTCTATTCCTCCAAATTTTACGGAATAGTGAAAAGTGTCAAATCCATCTTGAGTGAAAAGCTCTGAATAGGTGAGCCCAAAAAAGAATTCATCTAGAATAGGTGCGGATTCGTACCCTATAAAATGAGTTTCATATGGATAAACCAAATCAAACAACTTATTGTCGACATCTACTTTGAATTTTTCCATGAATTTTGACTTATAAATTTCAATGAAATTTTGTCTGTATTGATCTTTATAATGATTAGATATGTGTTTTTCATGGCTTTCTTCATCCACAAGTGTTGATGGTATGATTATTTTAAACTCATTCCCCCCTGTTTTATCTATTTTAGTATGGCCGGAATAAACTGACTGCGCAACTCTTCTGCCATGTTCAACCATTCCTAAGCCTCTTACAATATTATGTGTTTCAGCGCTTATTTCTGAGCGTTGTAGAAACATTATAGCAGGGGTTTCAAACGAGGTTCTCGCTTCAAGTGCTAATTTAATTAATCGAGAAACTCCCAGTTTAAATATATAATAATATTCTTCCTGACTAAATGTCGCGTTGTATTCGCTATGATTTTTATAATACATTAAATTTAGTTCGTTTACAGCTGAACGTAAAATCATACCTAGCCGATCATCTTTTAAAAGCTGAAGAAATGGCTTTTCCTGTTCATTTAGAGACTTGAAAAATTCTTTCAATATGTTATTATCTGGCATTGTAAAACCTCTAAAAATATGATGTGTAGTTCATTATAATTAATTTATTCTCGCTTTAACAATGTCTTTTTATATGTTGAGGATGAATGTTTTCTGTTTTGATATAGTGAGGCTGTATTTTTTGAAATTATAATTACGTATAGGCTTGAAATATGTCATTGTATGTGTATTGTAAAACATATTAATATTTTGGGCTGAGGACTGCTTTATGTTATTTTCCCCCATACCTTCCCCCCACTGTCCTGCGCCACCTTAACCCCACCCGCCAGAGCGCCATTCACCGCCACATCAACCCTCACTCCAGCCCACGCCATTGCCCCTAGCCAGAACATCGGCAACACCAGAAACATCGACCTCATCACCAAATTAATAATCACATCATCCTGCGTATTCTTGATCCCGGCCAGATTCCAGCTACTGTAGGTATCGCTATTATAGAGCACATCCAGCAGCCAGCTATCGAGCCAGTTCCCACCAGAAGGTGAGGAAGAATAGCGCGAACTGTACAAACGTCAGCGTCATCACCACCTTTATATCCCGCGCCGAACAGAGCGTTATCAGCGGAATACAGATCACCAGCGCCATTTGCAGTAGTGCCTGCACCATCGGTAGCGCTTGGCGCACGCTGTCGAATGCCGGAAACGCCGCTATGCTACCGAGGATATTTCCGGCATTAGATGCCTGCCGGGTGGCGGCATTGGGGACGGTACCATCAACATTGCCGCCGTAACCGGGATAAACACGCCCGTTCTGCTATACCTGCATATTGCGTTCACTGACCAGCGAGCGCAGTACGGCCAGGTGCTGTGTGGTGAAAGCGCATGGTCGGTATCGTAATAACCAGCCGTGATGAGAAAGTACGATGATCCCACCCAGGCCTTATCATCACTGGTGTCATTGTCCAACTCTCCGGCGCGAAATTTCAGGCGGGCGCGGGAAGGGGCATAACACTCCCCGACAAAATCACGTAACTCCTGAGCCAGTGCTGGATCCTTAATGTGGATGTGCTGCACCTCAAAGCGGATCTGACGTAGGTCTGGCTGGCAGGGGAGGGTAGCGACCGTTGCGCTGGTGATGTTTTTGCTGAACACATGAATAAAGTACCACCAGACCAGACCAGACCAGACCAGACCAGACCAAGACGGCGGCGGTTTTACCGCCCAGCGAGTTTATAATCGGTTGATAGCCGATATTGGCGGGTTGTGGTACTGACATTCCGCACTGCTTTGAGCGCGTGGTGTCGTATTTGATGGTATCGAGGTCGATGTTCAGCAGTGGCACGCAGGTGAACATAATTACCAGTAACGAGGTGTACATCAGGTGCTCGGTCCATATTAGGGGCAGCGCAGCTTTGTTACCCTCATCCGCTCCCTGACTTCTGGCCTGTAGCCACAGCGCCAGCAGCTTAATCAGAGCAGTGGCCGGGCGAATAACCCGGTAGCACTGATAGCATTCCATAGCCCGTTATTGACCACCAAGTCGAAAATATTCCAGCTAGCTGCAGGTCGCCACCTGAACACCTCCAGCACGATAAACCACTGTGCGATGCGGCGAGTCGCCGGGCGATACGGTGGGAATTGGTCATACAGACGCCAGCCCACGCAGGAAATCGTAGCGTACAGCGCTATACGCCAGAGTAACGGATCGCTGCGGTTAATCTGCGGCGAGTAACCTGAAGCCAGGTAAACTGTCGCTGTGATGCAAGCAGCAGGGAGCCGGACAGCATCATCCGTTTCATTGCGTATCCCCGCTAGTTGGTTTGCTGAGATCGTCCACCCGCTTGTTGGCGTCGTCTGCTACGCCGACAGCTTGGCCTTTGTTCTTCGCTAAAGTTGTCTGGCGCTCAGGGATGGTGAGCGCTGCGTTATTGGTCTACGCTCGGTGCCTCTTTCATACCACATGTACAAGCTAAAAATGCCTATTGACACAGAATGCCAAAATTTTCTAATGTATTAATAAGGTTCGCGCAGACCGGTCAGCCTGTAGACAAATTTGCCATCGCGCATATCTAACATCTAGCTTTACCAGAGCACTCTTTTCCAGCTCTGTGTTTACAGGCCGCAGGGTATTACATAAAGGAAATGATATGCTCTCAGAATTAGCATTCAATGATGATGTCATTGATCTCCCGCCTCCAGAGAAAGAACAGCTACGCAAACATGCTCGTTTTCTCAGAAATCACTGTAATGTTCCTCTTGGTCATGCTCAGGAAATGGTTGCCTGGTTTTACCATTTCAAAAGCTGGAGTGATCTGACCGCCCGGCATAGTCAAACGACAGATATTATCGCCGAGAATAAAATAGCAGAAGTGCGAGAATCTCTGCAATTGCATAGAAACAACATATCTGTTGCGGAGTTGGCAGAGCTTTCAGCTCTCAATGCGATGCCGGGAACACTAACCGAAGCTGTGGTGAGCAATCGCATCGCTCAGCTTAACCAGCATGATCTCATTTTGCTTTACCGCTATATTTATGACGAAGAGTATTGGGGAACAGCCGTACCTGTATCCTGGTCTAAAGGTTTACGAAGAGCGGACCGTTGCCTAATTTTATTGGCTAAGACAATAGGCGAAAAAGGCAAAGCCAGCAGAATTAATCCACATCTATATTTCCCGTGGTTTGGCCTGCGTATGTATGGTTACTTAGAGGTTAATGGAGCCGAGCTAAATTATGATTGCACGGAACTGGATAGCTACTTTTTCCCCACAATTGATCGACTCGATGCATTATTTCGTAGGGAATGGTTTGTACCATATTTTATTGGATTTGCTAGCTATCTCTTACAGACGTTGGAACTATCCGGCTATGTAGGCCGCTTGTCATTTGGAAGAGTTCATAATGAAGGTTTGATTGAAAAAGCGATCAGCGGAGTAAATGGTAAGCAATTTCATTACACAAGATACAGTCTTAATGGTAATGAATTAACTGACGGGCCGATTGAAAAATTGGTTGAAGAACTGCTTGCAATGGGAGGGCGTATCAACCCAACCCTGCAACGTATTGAATTTAGTTTTGGTAAGGAGGTTTGACAGTATGGATTTAAATCTCCTGACAGAACTAAAAAATGCCTCACCTTCCGCTTATGGTGTGCTTATCATTGCATTTGTACTTTGCACTCTAGCCCGGCAGGGGTGTTTGTCCCGTTTGTCATCCCGTCAATCCTTTTGTTTATTGATGACGGCAATTAGCCTCATTGGCATAAAATCGTTTCTGCTTTAATTAATAGATTATCGTTTATGATACAAAGTATATTCTTCGACTAAGCCATAAAGGCGCCTTGGGCGCCTTTCTCAAATAATTGATGTTAGCTCTTTCATTGCTATCCCAGAATTTTTATATCTAAAAAAATGCCAACCAACTACCGCATGATTTCTGAATCCCACTCGCATTTTTTAAATTTACCCCACCAAAAAACGCTGTATTTATATTCAGCCCTGTATAATACACATCAGAAATTACTCCGAACGGCAAAGGAAGTATCAGAGAAATTTAAAGAGAGAATTCGCGATATGAAGGTGCTGCAACACCCCCATACCGCTAACCACTACCAACTTACAAGGAGTTGAAAATGGCTGCGCCGAATTTTATGCCAGAGTTTACGGTTTGCAAAACAGAATCAGATGCTTTCACCGGCATGATTGAAAACCGCGAGCTGGTACGCAAAAACAGCACCCGCCGACTTCACGGCAACCAGACCAGTGCCGCGCCTGTTCACGCCCGCGCAGAAACGCCGGAAGCAAGCTCCGCCTGCTGCGAACTCTATGCCCGGATAGATAATAAATATCTTCCGCTGGGGGGAGACTGGTTAACCCGGGCAGGGTTTATCAGCGGTATGCCGGTTAAAATCCGGGTGATGAAAGACTGTATTGTGATCACGCCGCAGCATACAAGAGAATTATGGGGATGCCTGGAAGGGATGAGTGTGGTGAATATCAATAAACAAAAAGTCTCTCAGTGGTTAAAAACATTCCCGGGGGCGTTAAATGATACGGGCGATATCCCGGTGATTAAACGCGGGTAAACGTGACGGAATCCGCGTTCATATTATCCTGAGCCGCCTTAATATCTGATGCGTGAAGGCGGTATAGTCGTTAAGGCTATACCGCCTGTTTCAGGCTATCGGGCAATCAACGCAAACACCCCCCAGCCAAAGTACTCTCGTGTGTAGGTGACGTGGCGTTTGGGCGCAATTGTCAGCTCCGCGCGAACTTCTTGTGCAAAGTCATCGTCAGGGTTTTCCGCCAGCCAGCGACGCAGGATCATCCATTTCGCCGCTTCGTATCTGTCCCAGCCTTCCTGGTCTGCCAGGACCATTTCCACCAGGTCATAGCCCTGTGCGTCGAACGAGGCGACCAGGTCGGGCAGGGTGAGAAAGTCAGCGATGGACGAGACGCCGCAGGCCTGGGCTATCTCATCGCTCGCAGGAACCTGACGCCAGTAGGGTTCACCGATGAGTATCATCCCGCCAGGCCGGAGGCTTTTTGCCAGCAGCGCCATTGTTCCGGCGACGCCGCCGGCAATCCAGGTGGCGCCCACGCAGGCCGCCACATCACATTTTTCATCTGCGACGTATCCGGCCGCGTCGTCATGAATAAAACGTACGTGATCGCTGACGCCGAGTTCGTCAGCACGGCGCCTTGCCTGTTCGGTGAAAAGTCGGCTCATGTCGATGCCGGTGCCGGTAATGCCGTGATCGCGCGCCCAGGTGCAGAGCATCTCCCCCGAGCCGCTGCCGAGATCGAGAATGCGCGTGCCTGGCTTCATGCGTAACACGCGGCCCAGCGTGGCGTACTTTTCCGGGGTGAACGGGTTATGAATGCGGTGTTCGCTTTCGCTGACGGTAAAAATACGTGGGATATCCATCATCCTCTCCTTAGCGATTATCTGGCTGGGCACGAACGCTGTTCAGCCCGGTCGTGTTAATGCGGTAGGGCTGACCGTTGACGGACTTGATCAGCTTTTTGGTTTTGAGTTTTTTGAAGACGGCGAGCGTGCAGTCGGCGAGCAACAGCCCTTCGCGGCTGTAGCATTCAACGGCGGTGACGCGGCCTGAGCTATCGCGGACGTGCGCAATACGTCCACCTTTGGCGAGAACGTGTAAGGTACGTTGTTCCTGACGGGATAAATTCATACTGGAAAACCTGTTTAATCATCATGTGCAAAACGTGCAAACACACCGCGGTGTCCGCATTCGATTTCGGCGCATTGATAATCAGTCCGGCCTGAAAGGTCGGGGAGCTGATTATCGGATGATGACATTCTCCAGCATCAAAGCCTCGGGTTGAGTTGAGAGGTATTTACGGGGTGAATAATATCACCTGTTTATTTTAAGGGAATGGTCGGGTGGGAAAAGTGTGATCCAGGTGGAAGCTCAGGCAGCGCCATCAACGGATCGTAGAACCGGATGGCGCGATGTAAATCAGCTGAGATCGTGCAGCGCTTTATCCATGGCCGGAGCGAGACTGAAATCACTAAACTCGACGGCTAAGCCGCTGCGTTCAGGCGTGCAGCACATGACACCGACTTTCACTGGCCCCGACGGGAAATGGCATAAACGCAGCAAAGGCCACGACAGCCCGTCTGCTGAGTACTGTAACCGCAACGCGTCTCCCTTGCGGGTCAGGCGAAGCCAGAACTTCCGGGGGTTACCCGGGAAGATACCGGTTGCCCAGTCGGAGGCCTGTAACGTCAGTACGCTGCCAATGGCCGGCGCGCCATCATTGTATTCAATCCCGGCCTTGAGCCAGTGTTGCTCGTCCGACATCAGCATGATCCCCGCCTGGTCATAGAGCGTACTGAAATCAGCACGTATGTTAGTCTGAAACGTGAAATCACCTGCCGCGTCAGTCGCGTAGATGTGGCCCGAGAAACGCTCGAATCCGTACCACGTATGGCGCCAGAAATCGGTGTGGTCGTCGGTCACGACCGATAACGTGTTGTTCTCGCTATGCCATTCGGCAGGTTCGTTTATCCAGTAAAATTCGTTTTGCATAATGTCCCCAGGTGACTGTCAAAAGGTCGTCGGTATACGGCCTCTCTTGCTCAACAGGATTCGCGCCTGAGCCAGGGGCTCTCGACCAGCACCTTATCCCGGTGGGTGTCGCCATTGATAATGTGCAGGGTACTTAAGCGCCCAATCTCATAATGCGGCAGCTGGACCGTGGATAGCGGGGGTAAAAACAAATTTCCGATGCCGACAAGATTATCGTAGCCAAGAACGGCAATATCCTGTGGGATTCGGATACCCTGCGTTAACAGCGTCTGATACACCATAAAGGCAATACGGTCGTTACCACAGATGACCGAATCAAATTGCGGTTTCCCCTGAACGATATGCGCCAGCAGCATCTCCGGAATATCCCGGTAGTGCTCATCGCCAAATTGCATATAGCAGTGTTCAAGCGTATCAGGATCGATACCGGCTTCACGGCAGGCGCGATCAAGCCCCTGACGGCGGCGACGCGTCGCCAGATGGTTGACAGGTAAATGCAGGCAGAGAGGGCGGCTGTATCCCGCCGCCAGCAAGGCCTGTACGGCCGTATACTGGCCTTGTTCATCGTCAGGTATATAGCTGGCAACCGGTTCTCCCATGTTCTCGCAGTTGGCCAGAACGCAAGGGTGCTCCAGTAGTCGGGGCGGGATGCTCACTTCACGCAGCCCCATGGTGGTGAAAATGATCCCCCCGGGCCGGTGGGCGAGCAGCAGGTCGACAATATCGTCAGGGTTATCATCGGTAAACATATTCACCACGAAGCTGTTCCAGCCGTACGCCCGTGCGGTTTCTTCGATAGATAGCGTGATTTCTACCGAAAAAGGGGTGGTGACGGTATCCAGCGCCAGTACGCCGATGGTTTTGTTCCGGGAGCCGACACGACGAATCTGCCGGGCTGAGAGGTCAGGCACGTAATTTAACTGCAGGATCGCCTCCTGCACCCGGGACAGGGTTTCAGGCTTTACGCGTTTCGGGTCATTGAGCACCCGGGAAACCGTCATGAGCGATACATTGGCCAGTTTGGCCACATCTTTTAAAGACGCCATAGCTTTCCATTATCTGAATGCATTCGACCCGGTAAGGTGTTGTGAGCCAATGCGAATGTCCTATTCTAGGCACCGACACCCAGGGTTACGCAAGTCACGCTTAAAAGTTTGAGCGCGATCTCAACACATTAATGTTAACGTTAACTTTTGTGATTAACATCGAGTATCACATCAAAACCGAGTGTACGCCTGAAATGTTAACGTTACCATCTTAGCATATCCTTCTTGCGAGATTACGTAGATGAAAAAACGGCCTACTCGAAGTTACATGCTGCTCAGCGCTCTGCTGTTCTTTTTCTTTGTGACCTGGTCCTCATCAAGTTCACTTCTCTCAATCTGGCTTCACCAGGAAGTGGGGCTAAAGGCATCGGAAACCGGCATTATTTTTTCCGTTTTATCCGTCTCCGCGCTCTTCGCGCAGGTCTGTTATGGCTTTATCCAGGACCGACTCGGTCTGCGCAAACATTTGTTATGGTTTATCACCGCGTTGTTGATCCTCTCCGGCCCGGCTTATTTGCTTTTTAGCTACTTGCTGAGCGTTAATATTCTGCTGGGCAGCGTATTCGGGGGCTTATTTATCGGGCTGACGTTTAATGGCGGTATCGGCGTTCTGGAGTCCTATACCGAGCGCGTTGCGCGTCAGAGTACCTTTGAGTTTGGGCGGGCACGCATGTGGGGGTCTCTGGGCTGGGCGGTCGCCACGTTTTTTGCCGGGTTACTGTTTAATATCAACCCTGACCTTAACTTCCTGGTGGCTTCATGCTCGGGGTTAATCTTCTTCTGTCTGCTGGCCCGCTTAAAGGTGGCCGCACCGGCAAGCATGGAGAAACTCGAAATTGGCGCTAAAAAAGTTTCTCTGGAAGACGCCCTGCGTCTGCTGACTCTGCCGCGCTTCTGGGCGCTGATATTCTTCGTGGTCGGAACCTGCATTTACGGCGTATACGATCAGCAATTCCCGGTCTATTTCTCGTCACAGTTCCCGACATTACGAGAAGGGAACGAGATGTTTGGCTATTTAAACTCTTTCCAGGTCTTTCTCGAGGCCGCGGGTATGTTTTGTGCGCCGTGGCTGGTTAATCGCATTGGCGCTAAAAATGGCCTGATATTCGCAGGTATGGTGATGGCGCTGCGCATGATTGCTTCCGGGCTGGTGGAAGGCCCCTTGCTTATCTCCATTACCAAACTGCTTCACGCGGTCGAACTGCCAATATTGTTAGTCGCCATATTTAAATACAACAGCCTGAATTTCGACAAACGTCTCTCCTCCACCATTTATCTGGTGGGATTTGCCTGCACCAGCTCCGTCATTGGCACCGTCTTGTCCCCGCTGGCAGGCTTTAGCTATGAGAGATTTGGCTTCGCCCAATCCTATCTGATCATGGGCATCATGGTGTTCAGCACCACGTTTATTTCCATTTTCCTTTTGCGCTCAACTAAATCCTCATCTGAGCCATCTTTTCTGCAGCAAAACGCTGTGTAATGTACTGAGAGTAAAGACGATGACATCCTTATTAGAACAGGCTGAACAGGTGCTTGAAAAAGCACAATCCGGGATTAATCCGCGCTGGTATCCGCGCTATCACCTCGCCCCTCGCGCAGGCTGGATGAATGATCCTAATGGCCTGGTATGGTTTGACGGCTGGTATCACGCCTTTTATCAACATCATCCCTACTCCCCGAAATGGGGTCCGATGCACTGGGGGCACGCCCGAAGCAAAGATCTGGTGCATTGGGAACATCTGCCCGTCGCGCTAGCACCAGAAGGCCCGGCGGACAAAGACGGCTGTTTCTCCGGCTCCGCCGTGGTAGACGGCGATACGCTGGCGCTCATCTACACCGGACATAAATTTCACGGCCCGTCGGACACAGACGCCAACCTCTACCAGGTGCAGTGTCTGGCGACCAGTCGTGACGGCATCCATTTTGAACGGCACGACAGGGTGATTGATACACCGCCCGGACTGCATCACTTTCGCGATCCGAAGGTGTGGCGCGAAGGTGAGTTCTGGTACATGGTTGTCGGCTCCCGCGTGGAAAATACCGGCCAGGTGCGCCTGTACCGTTCCACCGATCTCCGCGAATGGCATGACGAAGGTATTTTCGCCGAGGCTGATGAAGGCAAGGGCTTTATGTGGGAATGCCCGGATTTCTTCACCCTGGGAGAGAAGCGTGTCCTGATGTTCTCGCCGCAGGGCATGGCGGCGGAAGGGTATCACTATCGCAACCTGTTCCAGAGTGGCTATTTACTTGGGGACTGGCAGCCAGGTCAACCGTTCACCCACAGCGGACAATTTACTGAGCTGGACCACGGCCACGACTTTTATGCCCCGCAGAGTTTCGTGACCCCGGATGGCCGACGCATTGTCATCGGGTGGCTGGATATGTGGGAATCACCGATGCCTGAACAGCAGGATGGCTGGGCCGGAATGCTCTCGCTTCCGCGCGAATTAAGCCTTGTCGATGGCCGGGTGAGAATGAAACCGGCTGCCGAAGTGACCGCGCTGCGTGGCAGCTATTATCCCACGCCCGTCCGCTGCCTGAACAATCAGAATGTCTTTGTCGCGGCAGATGCCGATGCGGTCGAAGTACAGCTGGCATGGGATTTGAGCGCATCGACGGCTGAACAGTTTGGTATCGCGTTGGGCGACGGGCTGAGAATTTACGTCGACGATCAGGCCGGGCGTCTGGTGGTGGAGCGCCGCTATCCGGAATATTCGCTGGAAGGCACGCGCAGTATTCCGCTACCAGCGGACAGCGTTCTGTCACTGCGAATTTTTATTGACCGCTCATCGGTGGAAGTTTTTGTTAACGATGGTGACGCTTGCTTAAGCAGTCGTATTTATCCGCAGCCGGGCGAGCGCGATATTTCATTGTTTGCAAATCAGGGTGTGGCCTCATTATACGATGCGGGATACTGGTCTTTAGATAAATAATTCTCCGTTCCGACCTGTTTCTTGCAGGGTGAGTTTTTATTTCTGCCAGTCTCTGGCTGGCATGTTATTGTCTGGAATAATGAGAGAGCAAAATGGATGAAAGCGTAATACCTCAAAATTGCATTACCGCGAAAGATAAAAACATATTTGTTCCAGGAAAACAGACGCTGGCATTAATGGTGACATTAGCGGCATTTCCTGCCATTGCTGAAGACGTTACAGGAAACTATCAAAGCTATTTTCAGGATGAATCAGACACCAACGGTACGAGTGTATCATCAGCTAATAAAGGCAATGAACAATCGTCCCTTAGTGCTTCGTCTTCTCCGGTTGCTGCAGGTCAAAAACCTGAACACACGACCTCGTCAAAGCCCGTGACGTTATCGGCGCAAACGGAGAATAAAAAAGCGGAAGTGAAAAAGCGTCCTGAAGGGGATAACCCCGAAGACGTCAGTTTGTTGCGTTTAAGGCAGGAAGATCCGCCGGTTCACTGGAACAGTATCGGTCGTAATATGGAAGTGGGTGGCCTGCATGGAAACATCGGGTCTCAGATAGAAATTGACGATGTTCGCTGGAGCAATAATAAGAAAAACAGCGGCAAGTTTAAGCTCGCCACCATTCAGGCTTTTTTAAGGCACGATGAATTGCCTAACTGGTATTTCGGTTTCTGGAATGCCAGAGAAGACAGTTATAAAGGACAGTTCAGTAATCAGGACTATCAAGGCACCAATACCATCAATGAATTTTTTGTGGGCCATATTTTCGAAACCTGGCGAGGTAATATCGGTACGGAAGTTATGGTCGGATCCGAAACGGCAACGAAACGCTGGAAAAACCGGTTCAAGGTCTGGCAGGACCTGCGACTGTCCAACAAATGGAGCCTGGCCGGATACGCGTATGGCGAATATCAGCCTCTGGGTAACGAACCGGGGAATGGCGATCTGGAGCAGTACATTTTCGAAATTGAGCCAGCCATTCAATACCGCGTGAATCCGGATCTCGGACTCTATTTGCGACCTTATTATTACCATAATCGCCAGGAGCGTCAGAGCTGGGGCGATATTGTCGAAGAAGAATGGAAAGTCACGGCCGGACTCTGGCGAAACTGGTATCCATTATTAACCTCCCTGTATGTTGGATTTGGCCAGGATAAAATAGATAACGCCAGCAATGCCAGCGAAGTTTTCTATGACGGTCGGTATAAGTTTATCGGTGGCACGCTGAGTTATCCGGTATTTGGTGAAGTGCGATTATACGGTGAATTCAAAGCACAATTTACGAAAGAAACCGGGCTTTGGACATCGACCGGTCACTCATGGAATCCGTTTACCGTGGTTGGCGTGAATTATAACTTCTGACATTCAGGTGTAGCATGAAAAAATTAATAGTCGCGGCATCTGTCGCGCTGCTTGCGCTTTCGCTCGGCAATAATCCTGCCTGGTCGCAGCCTTCGAAAGAAACATTACAGAATAAAAGTATCACCCATATTAATGGCTTTTTCCCGCGGGTTGACGGTTCATTTGTGGGCGACCCTATGCCCGTGTTTAACGATGGCAAATTTGATATTTATTATCTTAATGATGTCCGCGGCGGCAGCGATCTGGGGGTACATGCTTTTCATCTCTTGTCGAGTGCCAACTTGTATGATTATCAGAACCATTCCGAAGTGATCCCCTACGTTAACGATGTTGACGATCCTGAACTGTTATTGGGAACCGGTTCGATTATTAAAGTCGGCGATACCTGGCATGCCTGGTACACCGCACACAATGAAAATGTGTTCCCGGTTGAGTCTATTATGCACGCGACCAGTAAGGACCGCCTTCACTGGGTGAAACACCCGCAGGACACCATTTTACCCGGCGGTAACTATCGGGGTAATGATTTCCGGGACCCTCACGTCGTTTGGGTTGAGGAAAAGAAAGAATACTGGATGTTAATTACTACCCGCAGTAACGGTCGTGGGGTTATTGCCCGGTACAGTTCAACGGATTTAACGCACTGGGAAGATCGCGGCGTATTTTTTGATAACGACACCATCACCAGCAATGCCAACCTCGAATGCCCGACACTGGTTTACTTCAACGGACGCTGGTATCTCAGCTTTAGCGACCAATGGCCGTTACGCCTGACACAATACCGGGTTGCGGATAATCCTGAGGGGCCGTGGCGGAAACTGGGCAATTATGTGGTCGACGGCTCGGGTTTTTACGCGGGTAAACTGGTACTCAAAAACGATCGGCTGTTTGTTTTCGGCTGGATCCCGACGAAAGCCGGTAACCGTGACAGCGGCAACATTGACTGGGCAGGGAATCTGGTTGCTCATGAGCTCACCGCAGATGATCAGGGCCAGCTCAACAGCATCCTGCCCCAGGAGCTTCAGAAGGTCATCAGTGAGAATCCTGGTCCGGTGACCACCTTAACGAGCACTAAAATGCTTAAAACGGCCGCGTCGTTCGGCCCCTTACAGTCGGCGCTGTACCCGGCCTTGCCTGAACGCGGTGAGTTGAGCGCAACCATCGATGTTCCTTCTGCCGGAATGGTGATGAGCTTTGGTCTGACTGACGACAGAGTCAGTGATGCGATGCTGAACGTTGTATTCAATAAGAGCAAAGGAAAAGTCTATTTTTTCAACGCGCCGCTCGCGTCGATTCATCAGGCTAACGCGGAATCTTGGGTGGATGTTCCGATCGGGGAAAAAATTGAGTTACGCGTTCTCATTCAAAACTCAATTGCTGTCTTTTATATAAACAATAAAGCGGCATTCAGTACCCGGATGTATTCCATGCAGGAGAAGCCGTGGAGTATTAGCCTGCCTCAAAACGACCATTTTCACGCAACGTTGAAAATAAAAGAAATGATTTAACGGGATATTATTATGAAAAACTATCATGCCCTGTCTGTTATTTTTGCTCTTCTGTTTCCCGCGCTGGCGAATGCGAGCATGAGCATCATGAAGGACCCCTCGGGAAAGGTTGTTGCCGTGGACCCGTGGTCCTATCTGGATGAAGAGGTTATGTGGACCTCAGCCCGCTCCTCCAATCCTGCCGGTGGCCGCGTTCATGGCCAACTGAAGATGAAATATGCCATTGAGGACAATAACTGGCGTAACAGCCATTTCCACAACGGGAATGATTCACTGACGTTTGTACAAGGCGTGATGCGACACGATGCGTTACCCGGTTGGTATCTGGCTTTCTCTGAGGGCAGAACCACCCACTATAACGGGACGTGGGAGGATCAGTCTTACCTCAGCCAAAACCAGTGGACTCAGTTGATCATCGGCCATGAATATTTTTACAAACGTCTGCGCTATGGCTGGGATGTCATGGGTGGAAGCGCCTCAATCGAGGACCGCTGGCAAGGCCGCGTTAAGTTCTTTACCGATCTTCGGGTTACGGACAATTTCTCATTCTTTAACTATTTGTATCAGCAGATCGATCACCGCCGCAGCGGTGGATCGCAAAATGACCGCGACGTGCGTTCATTTCAGATTGAGCCTGGCGTGCAATATATTATTAATAACACCACCGGCGTCTGGTTCCGCCAGCAATTTGCCTCTGCCATTTTAGACAGGGCGCAGTGGGGCGATATTGACGAAAAAAGCTGGACCACGTCTGTCGGCGTCTGGCGCAACTGGGGGAAATTATCCACAACGCTCAGCGGTGGGTATGGCCATTATAAGAAATACAATGCGCAGCCTGAAGATGGCGAAGTCTTCCAGAATACCCGCAACCGCTTTCTGAAGGTATCGGCAAATTATCCTTTGACCTCTCGTTTTACCGTGTCCGGAGAAGTTACTGGCTCGTTGATAAAACAGGACGGAAGCTGGGTGACCCACGGTGAGGCTATTACCACCGAATATAAGCTGATGCTGGATTATAACTTTTAACCCGTATGCCTGGATAATCCATGGCACCTGTTCACGCTTAAGCACTATTAAAAAAGTGACCTTCCCGCAGGTCACATTTAAAAAGTTAATTATCATTGAGGAAATGTCATGAATATCTGGACTCTTGGCGATGCAGTGGTGGATCTTCTACCGCTTTCAGACATGCAATATCAGGCCTGCGCAGGAGGAGCCCCGTTCAATGTGGCAATTGGCGCTGCGCGTTTGGGCTGCCAGAGTGGTTTTATTGGCCGGGTCGGTGATGATGACTTTGGTTATTTTCTGAAGAAAACGCTGTCTGACGCAGGCGTTTCAACCGAAAGTCTGCAGTGGGATAATCAGCACAGAACCAGCACGGTATTGGTCTCTCTGGGCCGCGCTGGCGAGCGTGGATTTACCTTTTTAACCAACCCTTCCGCGGATCAATTTTTAACACCCGATGCGCTGCCCGGTTTTAGCGACGATATTCTGCACTTCTGCTCTCTGGCCCTGGTCGCCGAAACGTGTCGTCATACGCTCGTCACTGCCATTAACCATGTAAAACAGCGTGGGGGATTACTGAGTTTCGACGTGAATTTACGGGAGCAAATGTGGCCCGATAAGCATGAAATGCTCGAGACGGTGCGCCATTTTGCCGCCCATGCCGACATTCTTAAACTCTCGGAAGAAGAGTGGCACTGGATGACCGGCTCTCACGATTTTTCCCATGCGCTTAACGCCCTCAACGCTCTGCCCGCGCAACTCAAAGTCGTGACCTACGGTGAGCAAGGTGCCATGGTGCTGTGGCGCGACAGCGTTATTCATTTCGACGGTTATACCGTCAACAGTGTTGATACAACCGGGGCTGGCGACGCGTTTGTCGCAGGGTTGCTGGCCTGGATTGCACATCGCGGGATGCCGCAGAATGTTGAACAACTCCACCAGTCCATTGCTCAGGCCAGCGCCTGCGGTGCCCTCGCGACAACGCGCAAAGGGGCGCTGACCGCGCTACCTGATACCAACGCACTTAATAACTTTATCACTCGATTCTCGCTACCGGATTACGAGGTGAAAAAGGGCTAAACAGGATGAGAACATGTTTTGTTCTCATCCTGGATATCAGCGCCGTCCAGACCATTGAGCAGGGCGGCTAGCCGCATCGGTAGAGATATCCCCTGACGCTATCCCTCCAGACTTACTACCGCCGCCACTGCTGCGAGAGTGCGGTGGTTCTGGTTGTGAAGGCCACAGATGCGGCGCCGACTGAGGAGAAGACGACTGTAATCGCGAGTTCAAAACACCGGCACCCCCAGCCCAACCTTCACCTCCCTCAGCGTCCCCTGCGTCACCCCCTGCGCCCGTTCGGTCCCGCGCTTCAGCATCGCCATCAGCTCCCCTTTATCCTGCATGTACATCGCCCTCCGTTCCCGCATCGGTGCAATCAGCTCCTGCAGGCACGCCTCCAGCTCGTTCTTGCATGCCCGGTCACCCAGTCCGCCCGCCTGATAATGCGCCTTCATCGCTGCCACTTTGGCTTTGTCCGGATGAAACGCGTCGAGGTATGTAAACACCACGTTTCCCTCAATCTGCCCCGGGTCGCTCACCTTCAGGTGGTTCGGATCGGTGTACATGGCGCTGACCGCACGGTGAATCGTCTCTTCACTGGCAGAAAGGTGCAGGGTGTTGCCCAGTGATTTCGACATCTTGGCGCTGCCGTCGATGCCGGGCAGGCGGCCGGTGTCGCTGAGCATCGCTTTGCAGTGGCACAGCACCGGGGCAGGCAACAGGCTATTCATCTTGTGCACAATCTCATTGGTCTGTTCAATCATCGGCAGCTGGTCGTCGCCGACGGGGACGCACTCGGCTTTGAACGCAGTGATGTCCGCCGCCTGGCTGATGGGGTAGGCCATAAAACCGACCGGCAGCGAGCGGGCAAAGCCTTTCTGCGCAATCTCATTTTTCACCGTCGGGTTACGCTCGACGCGGGCGACGGTGACGATGTTCATATACAACATTGTCAGCTCGGCGAGAGCGGGCAGGGCGGACTGCAGGCAGAGTGTCGTCAGGTTCGGGTCGATGCCGGCGGCGAGGTAGTCGGCGAGCACTTCAGGGATGTTGTCGCGGATTTTTTGCGGGTTGCTGCCGTTGTCGGTCAGCCCCTGCAGGTCGGCAATCAAGACATACTGGTTATGCGTCTGCTGTAGCGCCACGCGCTGGCGCAGCGAACCGACGAAATGACCCAGGTGCAGCGGGCCGGTTGGGCGGTCGCCGGTGAGGATGGTTTGAACGTTCATAAAGACTCCTTAATGTGCAATTGCCGAAAGGGGTCTTAGAAATGTGAAAGCCGCCTTTCGGCGGCTATCTGAAAATGGGGAAAACTACTCCGTGCCGCCTTTAAGAAGGCAGCCACCAGCGGTTTACGGTGAGCACGGCGTGGTTTATGTTCATGAAGTTACCGTACCACGTCTGGCGCAAAAAACAAAAGGGCACGTCATGCTGCAATCACTCAACCATCTGACCCTCGCGGTCAGCGACCTGCAAAAAAGCGTTACCTTCTGGCACGAGTTGCTGGGGCTGACGCTGCACGCCCGCTGGAATACCGGGGCCTATCTTACCTGCGGCGATCTGTGGGTCTGCCTGTC
Source organism: Enterobacter cloacae complex sp. FDA-CDC-AR_0132 (assembly GCF_003010695.1). Classification (NCBI taxonomy): domain Bacteria; kingdom Pseudomonadati; phylum Pseudomonadota; class Gammaproteobacteria; order Enterobacterales; family Enterobacteriaceae; genus Enterobacter; species Enterobacter cloacae complex sp. FDA-CDC-AR_0132. Next base: position 2,204,907 of record NZ_CP027618.1, read on the forward strand.
CTATGACGAGGCGCGCGGTTACGTGCCGCCGCAGGAGAGCGACTATACCCATTACGCGTTTACCGTTGCGGCGGAAGATTTTGAGCCATTCTCGCACAAGCTGGAGCAGGCGGGCGTTACCGTCTGGAAGCAAAACAAAAGCGAGGGGGCATCGTTCTATTTTCTCGACCCGGACGGGCACAAGCTGGAACTGCACGTGGGCAGCCTCGCCGCGCGGCTGGCGGCGTGCCGGGAGAAACCCTATGCCGGAATGGTCTTCACCTCAGACGAGGCTTGATGTCCGTACCTTCAGCCTGCCCGCCAGCGTCACGTGGGTGGCGGCATCTTCCTGATTGCACAGGTACTCCACCGCCAGCCGTCCCAGTTCGCTGTAGGGGAGCTGGATACTGGTCAGCGGTGGGGTGAGTTGCTCGGAGATCTTCTGGTCGTCATAGCCCGCCAGCAGCATATCCTGCGGGATGCGCACGCCGTTTACCGCCAGCGCCTGATAGCAGCCGATCGCCAGCCAGTCGCTGGCGCAGAAGATGGCGTCCGGGCGTTCGTCCAGCGCCAGCAGAGAGGTGGTGGCGGTAAAGGATTCGCTGAACTGCCAGTTGGTCTGGCGCACCAGACTCTCGTCACAGGCTAAACCGGCCTGCTGTAAGGCGGCCTGATAGCCGGCCAGCCGCTGGCGGGAGGCCTCCATCCAGCTCTCGCCGGTGATGTGAGCGATACGCGTTGCACCGCAGGCGATCAGGTGTTTAGTCACCTGGAAGGCGTTGGCGTAGTCGTCCGGGATAAACGACGGCAGCAGCGGCGAGCCGGGGTCGCGCTGATTGAGCAGCACCAGTGGAATGCGGGTGCAGTCCTGAAAAGCGGTCATGTCGACAAGCGTGGTAACGGGGGAGGCGAGGATAATCCCCACGCAGTTGCGCTTCTCCAGCTGGCGGATAATGTTCAGCGCCAGCTCTACGTCATCACCGTAGTCGTACACCGTCAGCAGCGCTTCGTTGCGCCATGCGGCTTCCCGCGCCTGACTGATGGCATCGATAAAGGGATCAAAGCTTTGCAGGGAACTTACCAGCAGGGCGATTTCCTCCTGGTTGCGCGGGGCGTGAATGGCAGGCAGGCGGTCATAACCGAGCTCGGTCGCCACGCCGATCACCCGCTGGCGGGTCTCGTCGCTGAGCTTGATGTTACGGGACTGGTTGAGAACCAGCGATACCGTCGCCTGCGACACCCCCGCCGCCCGCGCAATATCGTTCATCGTGACTTTTGTTTTTCGCTTCATCCGTCCTCTCCCTCTCGCGACACCGCATCATACCCTAACTGTTCGCTTACGCGCCGTCGATCACGTTTCTTATTCGCGCCTGCATGAACTTTGTGAAGGCTGTCGCTTTTCGGAGCGTCATGAATTGCGCATTTATCCTGCAGCTAATATTTATTAGCTAAATATTATCAGTAAGAGGACGCGTAATGAAAGAGCAGTGGAGCAGGGAGCAGGCACAGGCGTGGTATCAGCAAAAAGGTTGGCTGTGTGGGTTTAACTATTTACCGTCGACGGCGGTGAACTGGACCGATATCTGGCAGGAAGAGACCTTCGATGCCGATACCATCGATCGTGAACTGGGCTGGGCGGCGGAGGCGGGCTACAACACCCTGCGCATCAACCTGCCGTTTATTGTCTGGGAACACGACCGCGACGGCCTGATGGCGCGCATCGACGCGTTTCTGGCGATGGCCGACAGCCACGGGTTCAGCACCATGCTGACCCTGATGGACGACTGCGGTTTCTCCGGCGATGAACCGTATCTGGGGCCGCAAAAGCCGCCGGTGCCGGGCAAGCACAACAGCCAGGCGGCAGCGAGCCCGGGGCGCGATAAAGTCTGCAATCCCGACTGCTGGCCGCAGATTGAGCGCTATATCCGCGACGTTATCCGCCAGTTCCGCGACGATGAGCGCGTGCTGCTGTGGGATCTGTATAACGAGCCGGGCAACCGCGGCATTTTTGCGACCGGTACGCAGGAGGTGCAGTACGACGCGAAGCTGGAGGCCTGCGCGCATGAGCTGATGAAGCTGGCGTTCCGGTGGGTGCGTGAAGAGGATCCTACTCAGCCGCTCACCGTCTGCGCGTGGCGTCTGCCGGCGGAAGAGGAGGACGAGACGTTTTATCAGCATCCGCTGGATCAAAGCGCGCTGGCGCTATCCGACGTGGTGAGCTTCCACGCTTACACCAACACCGGACGTATGACCGCGATTATCCAGCAGCTGCAGGCGCTTGGGCGGCCAATCTTCTGCACCGAATGGCTGGCCCGCCACGTGGGCAGCACCCTCGAGGAGCAGCTTCCGCTGATGTACACGGCGAAGGTCGCGCCGTATCAGTGGGGGCTAGTGCGCGGTAAAACCCAGACGTGGCTGCCGTGGCCGGTGGTGATGAAGGAGTCTACGGATTACTGCCGCCTCTGGTTCCACGACGTCTTTGAGGAGAACGGTATCCCGTTCTCGCGCAGAGAAATGGCCTTAATGAAGAAGCTCCGTAAGATCGCCCCGAAAGCGCAGGGCTAATAATATCGACCCGGCGGCCTGCCGCCGGGCAACCAGGTACGCACTATGGCAATGACAATGAAAATACCGTCTCGCGAGTTGTGGTCTTATTTTGGTTATGGATTAGGTCAGTGTTTTAGCTTTGGTTTAGTGGGTTCGTTTATTAACTATTTTTACACCGACGTGCTGGGGATTTCGGCGCTGGCGGCGAGTACCATCTTCCTGATTGCCCGCGCGTGGGATGCGGTTCACGACCCGCTATTTGCCAGCATAATGGACACCATTAACACCCGGTTCGGCAAGTTTCGCCACTTTTTGCTGATCGCCCCGTTACTCATTACCGGCGTCACGCTGCTGTCGTTCTATAAAATCGAAGCGGACATGACCACCAAAATTCTCTACGCCGGGGTGACGTACATTCTGTGGGGAACGCTGTACGCCATCTCTGATATCCCGTTCTGGTCGATGTCGTCGGTGATGACTAACGACTCCGGGCAGCGCACCCGCGCGGTGACGGCGGCCATGCTGGGGGTTAACGCCGGGATAGCCTGCGCCAATATTTTCTTTCCGAAACTGGCGGCGTTCTTCGCCCAGTACAGCAACGACAAAGGCTATTTTATGGCGGCGCTGGTGATGATGCTGGTCGGCCTGCCGCTGATGCTCAACGGCTTTATGCAGATTAAGGAGCGTGTGCCGCCGAGTCCGGAAAAGGTGACAATACGTGACACCTTCCATAACCTGCGCCAGAACAAGCCGCTGTTTATCGTGCTGCTGTCGTTCTTCTTCTGCGTGTTCCATAACGTGGCCGGCGGCCTCTACATCTACTTCTTTATCAACAATATGGGTGACGGCAGTCTGCAGATGGCGATCGGCGTGATGGGGATTATGGCGGCGGTGGTGTGTCTCGTCGCCCCGATGCTGACGCGCAGGATGCAGAAGCGGAAGCTGTTTATGATCCTCTGCGGGCTGGATGTCGCGGTACGCGTGGTGATGTGGTTTGTGGGCTATCAGCAGACGGCGATGCTGTTTATCCTGCTTGGCCTGAGTACGCTGTTCGTGATGATGTCCAACATTCTCACCTCGTCGATGATTGCCGACACCATCGAGTATGCGGAGTACCACACCCACAAGCGCTGTGCGGCGATCACCTTCTCCGGACAGACCTTTACCGGCAAGATGTCGGTGGCGGTCGGCGGTGGGCTAATCGGCGTGTTTCTGACGATGATCGGCTATGTCCCGCAGGCGCAAACCCAGAGTGACGGCGTGCTGTCGGGGCTGTTCTTTGGTATCTGTCTGCTGCCCGCCATCGGCTCGCTGATCCGGCTTGGGTTTATGTCGCGCTTTACCTTTACCGAGGAGAAGCATGCGGAGATTTGCCGGTTGCTGGCGGAGCGTCAGCACGAGAAAGCGCAGCAACGTGAGGGCGAGGAAAATCTGGCGCGCCCGGCCACGGTGAATTAAACCTTAACGCCTGCATAGCAGGCGTTATGTCTTTTACTCTCCTGTGAGCTCAATCCGGTTGCCGTCCGGGTCCGCAATCACCGCTTCATAAAACCCATCCCCGGTCATGCGGGGGGCGCTGAGCAGGGTGCCGTTTGATTGCGCCTGCGCCGCCATACGGTCCACATCAGCCTGGCTGCCGACGTGAATGGCGATATGCGCCCAGCCAATAAACTCCGGATGAGCCGGGGCGTCGGGCAGGTCCGGCACCGTCATCAGTTCAAGGGTTGGCCCGCCATCCAGGGTAATAAAATGTGACGCAAAGCCCGGGCGATTTTTACTGAGGTAGCGTTCATTACGGCGTCCGCCAAAAACCGTTTCCCAGAACTGTACCTGTGCATCAAGGTGTCGGGTCCAGAGTGCAACATGGGCAATGTTCATTGTTATCCTCGCGGTGAGTGCTGATTGACAGAGCACGCGCAGTGCAACATTATGCGCTTTGATGCTCGGTTTTGTTATTTTAAAGGACTTATAATGCTCGATTATGCTGCTTTTCCGGAGCAACGACAAGCGCTGATCCGTCAGATCCTTCAGGAGAGCGGAAGGGTGGTGTGCACCGAACTGGCGACACAAATGAAGGTCTCCGAGCACACCATTCGCCGTGATTTACATGAGCTTAGCAAAGAGGGCTTCTGTAAAAAGGTCTACGGTGGCGCGGTACTTCAGCTGCCGGATGCGGGGACATTTAGCCGCCGCGAGCAGGAAAACAGTGCACAAAAAGCCACAATCGCGCAGAAAGCGGCAACGCTGATCAAGGCAGGTGGCTGTATCTTTATGGATACGGGCACCACCAATCTGGCGCTGGCGAAAGCCCTTCCTGCCGAACTCAGCGTGACGGTGGTGACCAACTCCCCGGCCATCGCGACCGCGCTGCTGCAACATCCGCTGTGTGAGGTGATCATCACTGGCGGGCAGCTCCAGCGGGCGTCCGGCGCGACGGTGGGTGCCACGGCTGCAAGCCAGCTTGAGGGGATTATCTTTGATCAGGCCTTTATCGGTGGCTGTGCGATGGATCCTGAGATGGGGCTGACCGGCTTTGATTTTGCCGACTGTGCGTTCAAAAAAGCGGTGATCGCCCAGAGCAACCAGACCATCGTGGCGTTGACTGCTGACAAGCTTCCCGGCGTGGCGCGCTTTGTCGTGGCAAAGAGCCGCGACATTGATGTGCTGGTGGTGGACGCGAATATTAAACAGGACGTGATCGACGCGTTTGCGGCGCAGGATGTTCGCATTATGTGCGCCTGAGGACTTTGACCGGTAAAACAGGCTACACTCTGGTTTTGAGCGCTAAATGCTGAGGACATAACAATGCACTACACACTGAAAGAAGGCGATAAGGATAAAGCGGAAGGGTCAAACGGCGCGGGCGCGCTGCAGCAAAAACTGCTCGAGTCCCGCTCGATTGTTATCTCCGGTGAGATCAACCAGGAACTGGCGCAAAAAGTCATTACCCAGCTTATCCTGCTGCAAAGCGTGAGCAACGATCCGATCAAGCTGTACATCAACAGCCAGGGTGGCCACGTGGAAGCGGGTGATACCATCCATGACTTCATCAAGTTCATCCGTCCGGACGTACACATCATCGGTACCGGCTGGGTGGCGAGCGCCGGGATCACCATCTTCCTGGCGGCGAAAAAAGAGCACCGCTACTCTCTGCCCAACACCCGCTTTATGATCCACCAGCCGCTGGGTGGCGTGCGTGGTCAGGCGACGGATATTGAGATTGAAGCGCGCGAGATCATCCGCATGCTGGATCGCGTGAACAAGCTGATCGCTGACGCCACCGGCCAGCCGCTGGAAAAAGTGAAAAAAGACACCGACCGCAACTTCTGGATGTCTCCGGCAGAAGCGCTGGACTACGGCATTGTGGGTAAACTGATTACGCATTATGACGATCTGAAGCTGGATTGATCCCTCAGGGCCGGACGTTTGCGCCGGCCTTCTCCTCTCGTTTGACCCATGACAAGTTCCCCCTTGACCGTCTCCCCTATAATCGCGCCTGTTTACCCTCTCACTGGTGCTACCCATGGCGTATCAACTGAACCTGAACTGGCCGGAATTTCTTGAAAAATACTGGCAGAAACAACCCGTAGTGCTGAAAAATGCCTTCCCCAATTTTGTCGACCCGATTACCCCGGACGAACTGGCAGGGCTGGCGATGGAGCCTGAAGTCGATAGCCGTCTGGTCAGCCATTCCAACGGTAAATGGCAGGCCAGCAATGGTCCGTTTGAGCACTTCGATGGCCTGGGCGAAACCGGCTGGTCGCTGCTGGCGCAGGCGGTGAACCACTGGCACATGCCTGCAGCGGAGCTGGTGCGCCCGTTCCGCGTCTTGCCAGACTGGCGTCTGGATGACCTGATGATCTCCTTCTCTGTCCCTGGCGGCGGCGTGGGCCCGCATATCGATCAGTACGATGTGTTTATCATTCAGGGGATGGGAAGCCGCCGCTGGCGCGTGGGTGACAAGCTGCCAATGCGCCAGTTCTGCCCGCATCCGGCACTGCTGCACGTTGATCCGTTTGAGCCGATCATCGACGAAGATCTGGCCCCGGGCGATATCCTCTACATTCCACCAGGCTTCCCGCACGACGGCTTTACCCACGAAACGGCGCTCAACTACTCCGTCGGTTTCCGCGGGCCGAACGGTCGCGATCTGATCAGCAGCTTTGCCGATTACGCGCTGGAAAACGATCTGGGCGGCGAGCACTACAGCGATCCGGATCTGACCTGCCGCGAACACCCTGGACGCGTGGAACAGTACGAGCTGGATCGTATTCGCCAGATGATGATCGACATGATCAGCAAGCCTGATGATTTCACGAAATGGTTCGGTAGCTTTGTCTCGACGCCGCGCCATGAGCTGGATATTGCCACCGCGGAACCGCCGTACACGGCAGAAGAAGTGCTTGATGCATTGCAGGGTGGCGAAACGCTGTCTCGCCTGAGCGGTCTGCGCGTGTTGAATATCAACGGCAGCGTCTTCATCAACAGCGAACTGCTGGAAACGGTAGATGCGAAGGCTGCGGACGTGCTGTGTCGCTACACGGAACTCGGCCAGGCTGAGCTGGGCGAGGCGCTGAACAATCCGGCGTTTATTGACGAACTGACCGGACTGATTAACCAGGGCTACTGGTTCTTCGACGAGTAACGGCTGGCGGCGTTTAGCCAGGCTAAACGCCGCCTCGTTCAGACCAGCATATTACAGGCTTTCCAGTAATTCAGGAGCCGCTCATCGTCGCGCTCCTTCTCTGCTTTTGTTTTCATCGCCTGCGCCAGATTTTCACGCGACAGCTCGTGGCCTTTTTGCACAATGTCTAAAACCGCTTCACCAAGAGCCAGTGAAATTTCTGTACGATTATTACGAATATTACGAATCGTCATTAATGCCTCCTCGTTGGTTGCGATAATGTAATTATGAAATAAAAAATAAACTGCGAGAATAATTCATCTTATTCTTATTTTTTCATTATGCTTCACTATGCCTCGCGGTAGCCATAATATCCTGTTGTGTCAATGATGTTTCAAAATGCTAATAAGCGCCCGTAAGCCAAATTTATGCGCTACAGTTAATTCCGTGCAACGGCCAAATAACCAAAACGGGAGAATTATTATGGTAGATAAAAACGCAATTATGGATCACGCTCAGGTTGTCGCCAGCTGCGGAACACACGTCGGTGTTGTGGACCATCTGGATGGTGAGCGCATCAAGCTTGCGAAAAGCGATCCGGAATCCGGTGGGAAGCACCACTTTATACCGCTCGGCTGGGTGGACAAAGTGGATGATAATAAAGTTGTCCTGACCAAAAACCATAAAGAGGTTTTTGCTGAATGGCAGCAAGCATAAATATATCTCTTTAACTGAAATATATTTCTTCGCTCCGGCTCAGACCGGAGCGTAATACGTTTTATGCCCAGTGATTGCTGCCACCACCAATGAATGGTACTGTTTCGTTTGTCTTTTCCCCGATGCAGGCACCGTCATATGCTCCAGCGTGAAAATAGATCAGCGAAACGCCTGTTTTTTGTTGAGGATTTTCAGATATTCGGTGAGCGCTACGGCATCGACTACCGGTTCCCGCAGTTAAAAGATGCGCAGGTCAACAACCGCGCCGTGCTGCAGGGGAATGTGGAAGAGATGACGCTTTCATCCGGCATTTCACTGACCCACTCCAACGTTCGCGTTTTACAACCTTACGAAACCACCTCTCGCCATAGCAGCCCACTTTATATGCTGGTGGTGCTGGAAGGGGGCGTCACGATCGTGCTTAATGGCGTTGAATATGTCGTACGATCCGGCATGGCCTTCAGCTCCCGCCTGAGTGAAGAGCAGATAATGTGCGCGCGTCACGATGCCGACAGCACGCTGAAAACGCTCTCGTTTGGTCTATTCCCACACGATGCCAGGCGTGAGGCCCTGCTTGAGTCACTGCTCCAGGAATGGCAAAGCCTGAATGCGCCCACTCTGGTCTGGCACGTTCCTGAGTTTGTCCTTGCGGGGATCCAGCATGCTCAGCAGCAGGGTCTAAGCGCATTATCCCGTCAGCTGTTGCTGGAAGGGCTGATGTATCAGCTTCTGGGCCAGGGTTTGGCGCAGCGCCAGCAATCCTTCCCGTGCCGGCCTGAGCATGCGCGTCTTGAACGCGTGCGCAGCAGGCTGGAACAGTCTCCGGAGCAGGATCATACTCTTGCGCAGCTGGCCGCCCTCGCCGCCATGAGCCCGAGCAGCCTCCGCAGCAAGTTTCGTCAACGCTACGGCTGCACCCTTTTCGATTACCTGCGTGAATGTCGGCTCGCGCTGGCGCGTCGCTATCTGCTTGAAGGCTATAGCGTGCAGCAGGCGGCGTGGATGTGTGGCTATCAGCACGCCACCAATTTCGCTACCGCGTTTCGTCGCCATTACGGTATTGCACCGGGCGACATGTGCAAACGCCGCTAACCTACTTTCTCTCTTCGCGCGAACGCAACCCGTGCGCTTTAGCACCGCGCATACGTATCCTGGCGGCGCGCATAGCTGTTTGCCCTCTCAAAAAGGTAATAATTCTTATTAACAATAAGAAATACCTTTGGAGAGGGTTATGTTTGCTAAATCACGTCTGGCACTGCTGGTGGGATGGGTTACCGGTAGCGTCGCTTTTCCTTTACTGGCGCAGGATGCCCAAAAAACGGACACCGTTGTGGTCACGTCACAGATGCAATCTGCTGCCACCAAGCTTGAAACGCCGGATATAGAGACTCCGCAGTCGGTCTCTATCGTTACCCGCGAGCAGTTTGAAGAGCAGGGCGCGACCAGCGTGCGCCAGGCGGTGAGTTACACGCCGGGGGTTTACAGCAACCAGATTGGCGCGTCAAACCGCTTCGACTACATGGTGCTGCGCGGTTTCTCCGACGGCAGTCTGGATAACGTCTACCTCGACGGCCTGAAGATGATGGGAGACACCAACTCTCACAGCTCGCTGGTGGTGGACCCCTGGTTCCTCGACAATATCGAGGTGGTGCGTGGCCCGGCCTCCGTGCTGTACGGCCGTTCATCGCCGGGCGGTATCGTGGCGCTGACCTCCCGCAAGCCGTCGTTCGATCCGGGCGGGGAGATTAAGCTATTTGCCGGGAACAATAACCAGCGCGGGGCGATGTTCGACGTTACCGGTCCGGTCGATGATAACGACCGCGTGGCGGTGCGCCTCAGCGGGATGGCCCGCTATGCCGATTCCCAGTTTGATCCGCTGAAGGAAGAGCGCTACGCGCTGATGCCGAGCCTGACCTGGCGCATCACTGATAACACGCGTCTGGATCTGATGGCCTATCTGCACCGCGATCCGGAAGGGGGGAGCCACTCCGGCCTGCCTTATGACGGCACCGTGGTGCCGCATAACGGTAAGAAAATCACCAACACCTTCTTTGAAGGTGAGGATGATTACGACAAGTACGATCGTCGGGAAAACATGGTGGGCTACAACATTGAGCATATGTTCGACAGCGGCTGGACGGTGCGCCAGAAGCTGCGCTATCTGCACACCAAAGTGGAGCTGAATCAGGTATATGCCGCGGGCTGGCTGAACGATACCGAGCTCAACCGCGGCTATTCCGGTTCTGACGAGAAGATGAATGCCATCACGCTGGATAACCAGGTCGACGGCAGTTTCGATACCGGGGCAGTTAACCACCGCGTGCTCATCGGCCTGGATTATCAGGACCGAACCAATAACGTGACCGGCTACTACGGCGGTTTCCCGCCCATTGACGCGTTCCACCCGGTTTACGGTGCGAAACCGGATTACATCACCCAGTACAGCAAGGAAAAACATAAGCTGCGCCAGACCGGGTACTACTTGCAGGATCAGATGTCCATTGACCGCTGGCGCCTGACGCTGGGCGGGCGTTATGACCAGGTAAGCGTGTCGAACGTTGATAACGTTAACCATACCCGCAGCGACCTGGATAAGAACAACGTCAGCAGCCGCGCGGCGTTGCTGTATCTGTTTGATAACGGTGTCGCGCCGTACGTCAGCTACTCCACGGCCTTTACGCCGACCAGCTTCGCCGATGAGCAGGGTAACATTCTGGACCCGATGAAAGGCAAGCAGTGGGAAGCGGGCGTGAAGTATGAACCCGAGGGGATGAACAGCCAGTTCAGCGCCTCGGTGTTCCGCATCAACCAGAAGAATATCGCCACCAAAGAGGAGCCGACCGATCCGTACCGTTCCATCGGTGAGATCGAGTCCGAGGGCGTTGAGCTGGAAGCGGTGGGTCAACTGACCGACAGCCTGCGCATGCAGGCGGCGTACACCTATACCGACATTCGCTACAAGAAGAGCAGCCCGGAAGAGGAGGGCAAGCGCGCCGTCTATGCGCCGCGGAATATGGCCAGTGCCTGGCTCAGCTACGACGTGAAAACGGGCCCGCTGGACGGCCTGACCGTCGGCTCCGGCGTTCGTTACGTCAACGGCATTACCAGCGATCGCCAGAACACCCATACGCTGCCGTCGTATACGCTGGTGGATATGGTGGTGGGGTATGACCTGTCGAAGGTGGGGCTCACGGGCATGAGCGCGCAGCTGAACGTCAATAATCTGACCGATAAACGCTATGTGGCGGCGTGTAACTCGCTCTCCTACTGCTATTTCGGCGCGGAACGCAGTATCGTTGGCAGCGTTTCATGGACGTTTTAAGTCAGTGACAGTGCCGGGCGGCGGTGACGCCTTGCCCGGCCTGGCGGTGGAGGGCATCAGGCCGCACTACGCCTCCATCGCAATCACAATTGCCTCACCCATCTTCTTCAGCGCCTCGCGATGCTTCTCCGTTGGCGGTAACGCAACGTTGATCCGCAGGCAGTTGCGGTACTTGCCGGACGCAGAGAACAGCGACCCGGCTGCCGCCTGGATCTTCAGTCGGCACAGCTGCTTGCTGACGCACACCATGTCGACGTTTTCCGGTAACTCCACCCACAGCAAAAAACTGCCCTGCGGGCGCGTCACGCAGATCTCCGCCGGGAAATACTGCCGCACCCAGCAGGTATAGGTTTCCATATTCTGCTGATAAATCTGGCGCATGCGGCGAACGTGACGATGATAATGGCCGTCGCGAATAAACGCCGCCACCGCCATCTGCGTTCCCGGCACGTTAAAGCCGCCTGCGGCGTATTTCATGTGCATCACCCGGTCGTAATAGCGTCCCGGCACAATCCAGCCGACGCGCAGGCCCGGGGCCACGGTCTTGGTAAACGAGCTGCACAGGAGCACGCGGCCATCAATGTCCATGGAGTGAATGGTGCGCGGGCGCGGGTATTCCGCCGCCAGCTCGCCGTAAATATCATCCTCCACGATCACGATATCGTGCCGCTGGGCAAGAGCCAGCACCTGCTTCTTCCGCGCTTCCGGCATGATAAAACCCAGCGGGTTATTGCAGTTGGGCACCAGGATCACCGCTTTAATGGGCCACTGCTCCAGCGCCAGCTCTAACGCTTCAATGCTGATCCCGGTTTCGGGATCGGTGGGAATTTCGATGGCTTTGATGTTGAACCCGCGCAGCATCTGCATGGTGCCGTGAAACGACGGGGATTCCACGGCCACAATATCGCCCGGTTTGCATATCGAGAGCAGGGCAATCGACAGCGCGCCGTGGCAGCCATTGGTGATGACAATCTCATTCGCGGCCACGGTAGAGCCGCCGTCCAGCATCAGCCGTGCGATCTGCTCGCGCAGCTCGAGCCGACCGTCGAGCACGTCATAGCTCAGCATCTCGCCCGGGTTGTGCTGCGCGATGCGGCTCATTTCGCGCCACAGCGGTTTCAGGCTCGGTTGATTGACGTCCGGCGAGCCGCCGCCAAAGGAGATCATCTCTTTGTCGGCACGGGCATCCAGCAGCATCATCACTTCATCCCACTGGGTGACGTCTACCGGACGCTGCACCGGACGCGTCATTGCCGGTACGGGCGGCATGGCCTTACGTTGCGAGACAAAATAGCCGGAGCGTGGCTGAGGCGTGATCAGCTGCAGATTTTCGAGGATCTGGTAGGCCTGCTGTATGGTGCTGATGCTAACGCCATGCTCCTGGCTCAGCGCGCGCACCGACGGCAGACGTTCACCGCTACGATACAGCCCTTGTTGAATGCGTTCCGCCAGAAGATTGGCGAGATGTTGGTAGCGCGTCATGCTGTATCCTTTGTTTTCACCATACAGATTGTAAAACCAGTACAGATTGCCGCAAAAAACGGCATGCAGATACACTTTTAGCGGATCTGTATGTTAAACAAAAGATGTTTTTGAATCTGTATTGTACGACCTGAATTCCACGATGATAACGCTACTGGCACAGTGAGGAGAGCATCATGGAATTTTACGAGAACCGTTCAAAACGTCCGTTTATTGTCTTTGTCTGGATCGGCAAAACGCTACGCAACTGGTACCGTATTCACCGCACCCGTCGCATCCTGAGCAAGATGAGTGACGAGCAGCTCAAGGATGTCGGGTTGTCGCGCTATGATGTGTAAGCGGGCAGGGTCGGCGCTGGCCGGGTAAGGAGAAACCCCTACCCGGCGCAACGGAGAGATTATTCGACTGATTTCACCGCGGTGTTTTCAGCGATGCGGCGCAGATATTCGTTATTCTTAAACGCGACCATGATCAGTTCGAACGTCACGCGACAGCCGATCAGGCTGAAAATCATCCCGATAAATCCGGTGATCAGATGGTCGGTAAACATGGAATACACGCCGGCAATCAAAATCACCAGCATGACGATCCAGTAGAAGAAGACCAGCACGCGTGGCGTTAATAAGTAGTCAAATCCCAGAATGGCTTTCATTTTCTTTTCCTTAGAAATATAAAAAAGGCTCAAGATTGTATCTTTATCACGTTCTTTTATGGCGTGGATAGCTATCTGATTTCAGAGTAGTAATTCCAGCGTTTCTTGTTTTGGCCTTTCAAGTAATGCCACCGCCTCCTGATACGTGCGCACGTTGTTATAGCCCATCACCAGTCCGTAACGCTTGCCGGAGCCGCGATACCACTCCGAGAGTGCGTTGACCTGCAGCTGCTGCGCTTGCCAGCAGTGCGCGATTTCCCGGTCACTACTCCCCTTCGAAAGGAATGCCACGATGTGCATCCCACCGTCGTTTTGCTCGGTGAAAAACAGGTCGCCATACACCTCCTGCAAAGCCTTAATCATCCACTCCCGCCGGGTCTGATACAGGGCCCGCATCTTCTTAAGATGTCGGAAAAAATGGCCTTCGTTGAGAAAGGCGGTGAGGATCTTTTGCGTCAGCACCGGCTGGCCGCTGGTGACGATGTCCGCGCAATCGGTAAACGCCCCGAGGGTGCTGGCGGGCATCACCACGTAGCCCATGCGCAGCGACGGCATAATGGTTTTGCTGAAGGTGCCCATAAAAATGACCCGGTCGTGCCGGTCGAGGCTTTTTAGCGACGGCAGCACCTTGCGGGTGTAGTGAAATTCCCCGTCGTAGTCATCCTCAATAATCCAGGCCTCGTTCTGACTCGCCCAGTCGAGAAGCTGTTGTTTACGCGGCAGAGAGAGGGTGACTGCCAGCGGGCTCTGGTGCGACGGGGTGACGATGGCGAAGCGGGCATCGCGATGGTGGCGCAGCAGGTATTCCGTATCGATCCCGGCGCGATCGACCGGCACGGTGTGCAGGCGCGGCACGATCCGCTTGAGCAACTGCTGGCCCATAAAGTAGCCCGGATCTTCAAACACCACCTTGTCGCTGCGGCTGGCCAGCGTATCGAGGATCAGGCGCAGGCTACCGCTGTAGCCGCTGGTGATCAGCACCTGCTCGGCAGTGCAGGCGAGCCCGCGTGAAATATTAAGGTAGCTGGCAATCGCCTGGCGCAGCGGATACCAGCCCAGCACGGGCGGATTCAGCATCTCTTCCTGGCGCATGGCGCGCGTCGCCTGGCCTGAAAGCAGCAGCCATTTTTTATAGGGAAAGCTGTCGAGGGAGGGAATGCCGGGGCGCAGAAAACCTGCCCGTTCGCGCTGGCCGATCAGCGAGGCCGGAAGCGTGCCGGTGGTCTGCTCCGCAGGGGCGTGCTGCGCGGGCAGTAACAGGTCCGGATTGACCCGCGTGCCGCGTGCCCCCTGGCTTACCAGATACCCTTCGCCCGTCAGGATGGCGTAAGCGGTTTCAACGGTTTTGCGCGCCACCTTCAGCTCTTCCGCCAGCACGCGAATGGCGGGGACTTTGTCGCCAGGCTTTAGCACGCCACGCGTGATGTTGTCGCGATAGCGGGTATAAATAGCGTGATAGCCCGGTTTCATGTCCTACCTCGTTTGACGATTTTTGTGTCTTTTTACTATGTCATTATCCGCGTACATTGTCCTCATCGCATGACATATGCCGCACAAAAAAGAGGAAAGACAATGAGCACTCGCGTAAACCATCATAAGATCACACCTGCCCTCGCCAACGCGCTGTCCAACCTGAGCATGGAAGTGGCGAAAACCTCTCTCGACCCGGCGCTGAAGCACCTGATCGACATTCGTGTCTCACAGCTGAACGGCTGTACCTTCTGCCTGGATATGCACTCGAAAGAGGCCAAAATCGCCGGAGAACGCGAGCTGCGCCTGTACCATCTGGCGGCATGGCGCGAGTCCCCGCTGTTCAGCGCCCGTGAGAAAGCGGCGCTGGCCTTCGCCGAAGCGCTGACGCAAATTAGCGTGCATGGCGTGAGCGATGCGCTCTATCGCAGCGTGGCGGAGCACTTCTCGGACGTGGAGATTTCAGAGCTGAACTTTGCCATTGTGGCGATCAACGCCTGGAACCGTCTGGGGATCACGTCCCGCATGGCGCCGGGCTCGCTGGACGCGGCTTACGGGCTGAATAAAGCTAACCTCGAATAACCCCGCGCTCACGGATCATCGCCACCAGCGCCCGTAACCCTGGCGGGACGTGGCGATGCCCCGGATAGTACAAACGCAGCCCGGCAAACGGCTGCGTCCAGTCGTTTAACACGCTCACCAGTTCCCCGCTTTCAAGCTCTTCCCGGATATACAGTTCCGGTAAAAACCCTATCCCTAATCCCGCCTTCACGGCCCGGATCGAGGCGAAGAGATCGGACGTGGCAAAGCGCGGCGGTACCGCCAGGGCGTACTGTTCCCCGCGACGCGCCAGCTCCCAGCGGTAGATCCCACCGTGCGCCATGCGCATACCGATCCCCTGATGTAAGAGCAGATCCTCCGGCGAGTGCGGCGTGCCGTGGCGGGCAAAGTAATCCGGCGTGGCGGTGACAAGCTGGCGGATCTCACCGGTCAGTGGCACGGCGATCATGTCCTGCGGCACGGATTCTTCAAGACGGATCCCGGCGTCGTAACCTTCCGCGACGATGTCGATCATTCGTGCTTCGCTTAGCGTCTCGACGCGCATTTTCGGGTAGCGGATCATAAAGTCGATCAGCAATTGATCCAGAAAGAGCGCACCGATGTGGTTCGGTACGTTTAAGCGCAGGGTGCCGGCAGGTTCGCCGGTATCACTGTGGATCTCTTCGCTGGCCTGGCGTATCGCCTGCAGGGCCGGGCCGATACGCGCCACGTAGCGCTGCCCGGCGTCGGTAAGCGCCACGCTGCGGGTCGTGCGGTTAAACAGGCGCGTCTCCAGGCGGCTCTCCAGCCCGGCGATAGCGTTACTTACCGCCGTGGCGGACATGCCCAGCTCCTGTGCCGCACCGCGAAAACTGCCGCGCCGCACCACCGCCATGACCACTTCCAGCTCTGTCAGACCCGAACGATGCATAGATTATCCTGAAAATCGAAACAACCCTTGCAGCATAGCGTGGATTATCGCAACGGAGAAGCCGTGCCAGACTGTGTCCATACAGCCTGAGGAGGTTTATATGCACCACATCGAACAGATCTTTATCAACGGCGAATTTGTTACCCCGCACGGCACTGAACGTTTTGATTTATACAATCCGGCGACGGCGCGGGTGATTGGCCAGGTTCGCCTGGCCGATGAGGTAGACGCTGAGCATGCCATCGCGGCCGCGAAAGCGGCATTTCCGGCATGGTCGCAAACCCCCCGACAGGAACGCATTGCCGCGCTGAAACGCATGCATATCGCCGTGGCCGCCCGTCATGACGCGCTGCTGGACGCGGTGATTGAAGAGTACGGCGCGCCAGCCTCGCGCTCGGCGTGGATGGCCCGCTACCCGGCAGATGTCATTGCCCAGGCCATCGAAGCGCTGGAAGCCTTTGAGTTTGTGACCACGGCGGGGGCGGCAACGGTGCAGATGACGCCGCTTGGTGTCGCCGGGCTTATTACCCCGTGGAACAGCGACGCGGGGTTTATCTGCGGCAAACTGGCGGCTGCGCTCGCGGCGGGCTGCACGGCGGTGATTAAACCGAGCGAGATGAGCGCATTGCAAACCCGCATTGTCACCGAGGCGCTGCGCGATGCCGGGTTACCGCCGGGCGTGTTTAACATTGTCACCGGACGGGGCGATACGGTCGGTGAGACCATCAGCCGCCATCCGGACGTGGCGAAAATTTCGTTTACTGGTTCGACCGTTACTGGCAAAGCGATACTGCGCAACGCGGCGCAGAGTGTTAAGCGGGTGACGCTGGAGTTAGGCGGTAAATCGCCGACGATCCTGCTTGATGATGTCGATTTGGCGCAGGCTATCCCGCTGGTGGTGCAGGCCGGGTTTATGAACAGCGGGCAGGCGTGCGTGGCCGGAACGCGCATTCTGGTACCGCAGTCGCGTAAGGCGGAAATCGAAACTGCGCTGGCGCAGGCCGTCGCGGCCGTGAAATCTGGCGATCCGCGGGATAACGCGACAGAAATTGGCCCGATGGTCAGTGAAAAACAGTGGCTGCGGGTGCAGGGCTATATCCGTAAAGGTCTCGACGAGGGGGCAAACCTGCTGGTGGGGGGCGAAGGGCGTCCGGAAGGCACGCAGGACGGCTGGTTTGTGCGCCCGACGCTGTTTGCTGACGTCACTAACCAGATGGCGATTGCCCGGGAAGAGATCTTCGGCCCGGTACTGTGTGTGATCGCTTATCAGGACGAGGCCGAAGCCGTCGCTATTGCCAACGACACCGAGTATGGCCTGAGTGCGATGGTGCTGGGCAGGGATGTCGAACGTGCGCGTCGCGTGGCGCAGCAGATTGTCGCGGGCCGCGTGCTGGTGAACACGCTGGCCCATGAGCCTAAAGCGCCGTTTGGCGGGTTCAGGCACTCCGGCGTGGGGCGTGAGATGGGCGAGTGGGGGATCCGCGCGTTTATGGAGCCGAAGTCGATTCTGGGATAACCGTTTGTCGCCCTCCCGGGAAGCGGGCGACAATAGTTCGCCCTTCACCGAAGCATCCGCATTTTCTTTCCTGCATGCTCTCCGCACCCTCACAACGGAGAGACAACCATGATTGCAGTCCTTTTCGAAGCCCAGGCCGCGCCTGCCCACCAGGCGCGTTACCTGCAGCTCGCAGCCGAACTCAAGCCCCTGCTGGCGGATATCGACGGGTTTATTGATATCGAGCGTTTTCAGAGCCTGACCACCGACGGCAAAATTCTCTCCCTCTCCTGGTGGCGGGATGAAGAAGCGGTCCGCCGCTGGAAGCAGAACGTCTTTCATCAGGCGGCGCAGAGGGAGGGGCGGGAGGCCATCTTTACCTACTACCGCATTCGGGTGGCGCAGGTGGTGCGGGAATACGCCTCAGAAACCGGAGGGCATGCGGATGTATGACGTTCATGTGATTTTCGACGCTACGCCAGGGGAACTGGCGCGATTTGGCCAGCTGCTGGGGTGTAATGGTGTGGGGCTGGAGGGCGGCGGTGTGTTTGGTACCGAAGCCCATTTCCTGGTGGAAGAGGGCGAAAAAGCCCATCGCGTGCTGCTTGAGGGCGGGTTTAACGTCCGATCAGTCCGTAAACCGCTGATCAGAAAATTGCAGCAGGCGCGCCCCGGTGAGCTGGGCGAGATTGCCGCGGCGTTAGCGGCTCACGGTGTGTCTGTACTGACCCAGTACAGCGACCATGCGAATCACCTCATTCTGCTGACGGATAATGATAAGCTGGCGGCAGAGATCACCAGACCATGGGCAGTCCATGCTTAAGACCCGTTTACCCCCTGACAACAGCGCGCTGCTGGAGCAGGCCATGGCGGCAGTGGCCGCCGCCATGGCGGATCCGTCGCGTGTGAAAATGCTCTGTGCGCTGATGGATGGCAGGGCATGGACCGCCACCGAGCTGAGCGCGGCGGCGGATGTCGCCCCCTCCACCGCCAGCGGGCACCTGACCCGTCTGCTGGACGGAAAGCTGATTACCTGTCTGTCACAGGGGCGGCATCGCTATTACCGCCTGGCAGGACACGATGTGGCGGAACTGGTCGAGCAGATGATGGGGCTGTCGTGGAGCCGCATCACCCCGCCGGAAACCTCCGCCCCGAAAGCCCTGCGTGAAGCCCGCACCTGTTACGACCATCTGGCAGGGACGGTGGCCGTTCAAATCTATGATTTTATGCAGGCGCAGGGCTGGCTGGAGACGGACGGATCAGCCCTGACCGTGTATGGACGCGAACAGTTCCTGACGCTCGGTATTTCATTAAGCGCCAATCCGCGCCGTAAGGCCTGCTGTGCCTGTCTTGACTGGAGCGAGCGGCGGTTTCACCTTGGGGGCGAGGCGGGCGCGGCGCTCCTCGCGTACCTGGACAGCAACGGCTGGATCCAGCAGGTGGCGGGATATCGGGACGTGGTGGTCACCGCGTCGGGAAACGTTGCCATTAAAAAACGTTTTAGCCGCTAAATTCTCGGCGGTTTGATGCCCTTTCCCACCGGGAGAGGGCATTCGTCTTTCGCAATTCCTGCTCTTTTGCCTCTCGTTTCTTGATACTTACCCTGGTAACTATTATCTTGACCGCGTGTTACGAGAGGATATCCCATGCGTGAAGAAGAACTGTTTAGCCGCAGACCGATGGGGATGCGGATGGCCATGATCGTGCGTCAGTGGCGCGCCGTGATTGACGACGCCATTCTCGAGACCGGGTTAACCCAGTCGAGCTGGACGGTGATGATGCAGCTTCAACAGCTTGGGGATAACGTCTCGGTGAGTGAACTGGCGGAGGTGCAGGGTATTGAACTGCCGCCGCTGATGCGCACGCTGACACAGCTGGAAAAACAGGGTTACCTGTTACGCACCGTATCGCCTTATGACAAGCGTATCCGGCTACTCACGCTGACGCCGGAGGGGAACGCCGTACTCAGGACGCTCTCCCGGGTGATCGAGACATTTCAGGCGCGCGTATCGCAAAACATCGCGCTGGAGCATCTCGATATTTTCAGCGCCACATTGAATCAGATCGCCTGCAATTTGCGGAAAATCCGCGAAGAAGATAACAAGACCGAAAAATAATGACTCCTGAACAAAAGTTTGCCCGCTGGGTAAGGGTAAGTATTGCCTCTTTCCTGCTGATGTTTGTCTACTTTGTCGTCGCGGACATCTGGATCCCGCTGACGCCGGACTCCACCGTCATGCGCGTGGTGACACCGGTTTCTCCGCGCGTCTCCGGCTACGTGGCGGCTGTCCATGTACACAACAACAGCCAGGTGAAGCGAGGCGACCTGCTGTTTGAACTGGATGAGACGCCGTTTCGCAATAAAGTGGAAGCAGCGCAAATCGCGCTGGAGCAGGCGCGTCTCTCTAACGAACAACTGGATGCGCAGATCGCGGCCGCACAGGCCAGCCTGAAAACCGCCGTGCTGACCGCGCGTAACGACAAGGTGACCTACGATCGTTATCAGAAACTCAGCACGCTGCAGAACGTGTCGCAGGCGGATCTGGATAAAGTCCGGACCACCTGGCAGAGCAGCGAGCAGTCCGTCAGTTCGCTGCAGGCGAACATCCGTAACCTGCGCATTCAGCGCGGTGAGCGGGAAGAACACCGCAACGTCACCCTGCAAAAATACCGCAACGCGCTGGATGAAGCGGAACTGAATCTTGGCTGGACGAAGGTTTACGCCCAGGCGGACGGCACGGTCAGTAACCTGCAGCTTAGCCCGGGCTATTACGCCTCCTCCGGCTCGGCCGCGCTGGCGCTGGTGAATAATCAGGCCGATATCGTGGCCGACTTCCGCGAGAAGAGCCTGCGTCATACCCATCAGGGAACCGATGCCGCCGTGGTGTTTGACGCCTTCCCGGGACACGTCTTCCGTGCGCATGTGACCAGCAGCGATGCGGGGATCCTCGCCGGACAGGAAGCGGTGAACGGCGAGCTGTCCGAGCCAGAAACCTCCAACCGGTGGGTTCGTGATGCCCAGCGTATGCGAATCCACGTGGCGCTGGACGAGGCGCTGCCGAAGCAGCTTCCGACCGGTGCGCGTGCCACCGTGCAGCTCTATAACAGCGAAGGGCCGTTTGCGCGCTTCTTCTCCGGGATGCAGATCCACCTGGTGAGCCTGCTGCACTATGTCTATTAACACTCTGGCGCGGGTGTTTACCCCGCACGGCAACATCGTCTATACGGCAAACGACTTTCGCCAGACCCTGCGCATCGTCTTTGCCGGCATGATTGCGCTGAGCATTTCGAGTTTTTACAACACTCACTACGGCGTGTTTTTCGTGGTCTACCCCATCATGCTGCTGTCGCTGGTACCGGTCTTTAACCGCCACGTGGCGAAGCAATTTATCTTTAGCGCCTCACTTAACTGCGTTGAAATGGTGATTATCATCGGCTATCTGTCGCAATGGCCGGTGATCATGACGTTAGTCGTGTTCGCCCTGTACGTCATGCGTTTTCGCTTTATGAGTAAGGGACCGCTGTTTCTGTTTGGTTCGATGGGCGTGGTCTGCCAGAGCGTGATGCTCAACTTTATGAGCTATCCCACCACCGACTGGCATACGTTGCTGTTTTCCAATATCGAAGCGAGCGTTATGGCGGTGTGCCTGAGCGCGCTGATGAATTACCTGCTGCCGGACGTGGAGCCGCGCAAGCCGCCGCCGCTGATTGAAAAAGATGACGCCCGTGTGCGCCACGAGTCGCTGCTTTCCGGGACCGTTGCCACCCTGATTTTCGTCATCTTCCAGGTAAGCGACCTGAGCGACTCACTTTCCGCGCTGATGGCCGGGGTATTGATTCTGTTTCCCATGCATTATCGCGGCGCGGTGATGAGTTCCCTCTGGCGCGTGGTCGGCGTGGTGCTGGGCTGCCTCTACATTCTGGTCGTCCAGCTTATCCTTTACGATCACAGCAGCCATATGCTGCTGATGATGCCGCTTATCGGCCTTGGGCTGGCATTTGGCGCGCGGCTGCACGTGATGGAGAAGGTCGGCGCCGGGGTCGGGTTTTCCAGCATCACCACCATCGGCATTATGTTCGGGCAGAACATGCACCCGGACAGCGACCTGGTGTTCAGCGATCTCTATCGCATTACCTCGGTGACCTTTGCGCTGGTGGCGACCCTGACAATGGTCTTCCTGGTGCATTTGATCCTCAATCGCTTTGCCCCTACGCGCTATGTGATCGCGCCGCCTGAGGCGAATTAATGCGCGAGCACGGCAGGCAATTGCGAGAGTAAAAACAGGATCAGGCCAATCGTCCCCCCCACCAGCGTGCCGTTCACACGGATGAACTGCAGGTCTTTGCCGATATTAAGCTCAATCTGGCGCGACATATCTTTGGCATCCCAGCTCTTGACCGTGTCGCTGATATGCCGTGTGAGGAACGCGGCAAAATCCGGCGCCACGCGGTGCGCCGCCTGCTCCAGATGCTCGTTCAGCGATGCCTGCAGGCTGGCATCGTTCGACAGCGTTTCGCCAAACCACAGTCCGGCGTTGGCGATGCGCTGCCTGACGCGCGAGTCCTCGCTTTGCATATCCGCTTTCAGCCACTGACGCAGGTCGGCCCACATCTCGCCCAGATAACGGTTAAACGCCTCGTCGTTCTTCAGGTAGTGCTTGATGTTATCGGCTTTGGCGGCCATTTCCGGATCGTTTTTCAGGTTGTCGATAAACTTCAGCGTGGCGCGGTCAAACGCCTGGCGGATCTGGTGCGTGCGGTCGTGGCTGATGTCATCCAGCAGCGTATTCACCGCATTCGACACCATCTCCGCACTCTGATCGCCGAGCCACTCGGTAGGCAGCACCATGGCCTTGCGCGGATGCTCGGTCTTCAGCCAGTGCACAATCTGGTCGGCGATAAAGTCCCGCGTGCTGTCACGCTGGATAAGTGCGATCAGGCGGTTAATGATGGCGTCCAGCAGCACCTGATGGCGATTGTTCCGGGTCATGCTCTCCAGCATCACCGCGCTGGTTTCGGTGAAGTCGACCTTGTCGATGGCCTTGTGCACCGCCCGTTTGAGCAGCCGCTGAATGCGTCCGTCGTCGGTCAGTTCAAGAAAACCGCTCATTACCTGAATCAGATGCAGCCCGACGCGCCGGGCGTTGTCGGGCTGGCTGAACCAGGTGCCAATCATCTGTGCCGGTTCATAGCGGCGGATCAATGCCACCAGCGACTGGGTATCGAGAAACTTTTCCTGCACGAACTGACCCAGATTGTCGCCAATGCGGTCTTTGTTGCGCGGAATGATCGCCGTATGGCGTGAGATAAACGGGATAGGCACCCGGCGAAACAGCGCGACGACGGCAAACCAGTCCGCCAGTGCGCCGACCATCGCCGCCTCGGCAATGGCCTTTACGCCGCGCACCCAGAAGGTTTGCGGCAGGAACAGGGTGGTGATAAACGCCGCGGCGGCAATCAGCAGCAGCGACAGCGCCAGCAGCTTGGCGCGTTTAAGTTCAGCTATTTTTTCCATGGCTTAAGAATAGAGGGAGGCGGGAAGAAAATGCAAAAAACGCCACACGACCCACCCACCAAACGCCATCAGCACTACGCCAGCGGTTCGCTCAATCAGCCAGAGTGAACGGCTGAGCGTCCGCTGAACCACGGGCAAGCCCATCAGCGACACCAGCGCTAAATCCCAGACCAGCACCACCATTACCATCCAGACACCGCAGGTTGACTGCTGAAGCAGCGTGACATCCGGCCCTAACAGCGCCGTCATGAGCGCCAGATAAAAAAGCGCATTCTTCGGGTTTAACAGTGCCGAACCGAGCCCCAGCAGGATTTGCTTACGCAATGAGGGGCACCGCTGATGAGTCTCATTGAGCGCGAGCGTCTGCGGGCGGCTGCGCGCCAGCCGCGATCCAATCCAGAGCAGGTAGAGCGCGCCGGATAATTCGATAAGGGTAAACAGCCACGAAAACGTGCGCAGGGCGCTCCAGCCGATAATCACCAGCACAATATAGAGCGCGTTACCCGCGGCGATACCGAGGCACAACCCGGCACTGCCGCGCAGCCGGTAACGCGCGGCGTAACCGACCAGCAAAAAGAAATCCGGACCGGGGCTTAACAGGGCTACAAAATGCGCCAGCGCCAGGGCGAGAAAAGCGGAAGGGAAGAACAGTTCCATCGTGACCTCCAGAGCAAAAACGGAGATCACCTTACGGCGTTACGTATCCTGATTATTGTCTGATATTGATCGGCCCGTCGCGTACTGGCGAGGCGTGGCGGCCGTGTAGCTGACGAAGGTTTTATGGAAATGGCTCTGGTCGGCAAACCCGCTCTGGTAACCGACATCGGCGAGATCATCTCCCGCACGCAGTCGCGCTTTGGCGTATTCCACGCGAGAGATGTTGAGAAAGCGTCCTGGCGTCAGGCCGGTGTCCTGTTTAAAGGTGCGGATTAACGTCTCTTTGCGCAGTGAAAACCGCCGGGCAAGGTCGTCAAGGGAAGGCGGAGCGGTGAGGTTCGACAGAAACGCCTCTTGCACCTGCTGACTCAATGAATGGGGCTTATCTGTACGGCCTGTAGAGGGGGGAAGGGCGCAAAGCAGTGCGTTCAGGGAGGCCGCGGTCATGTTCTCAACCACGTCAAGATAATGATTAAACAGCGCTTGGTCGCGAATGACCTGCAGTGCCAGCGAAAGGTCAGTGTCGATATACAGCATATGGTAGCTGCGTGGCTGCCCCGCCACCGGGTTGCAGCTGTGGGGAGCATGTGCCGGGATGACGATGATGTCGCCAGGGGTCAGGATATACTCCCTGTCATGGACTGTGCAGCACGTCTGGCCTTCCATGATTGCGCCAATGGAGAGCTGTGGATGACAATGACGTTTATACGCCTGGGTGCTCTGCCACGTGCTGCGCAGCTCGTGGCCGCAGGCGCGATGAAAGGTCTGGCGGATGTGTCGGGTCTCGGTCATGGGGGACTCCTGTCAGGAACGTTTTTTATACCATGCCCGCGCGACATGTTGCAGTACCACGCTAAGAACCTTCCGGATATACCCAACTTTACGTCCATCGCCAGTCATATTGTCTACCCTTAATACCCTAAGCGGTAAAACAAGGAGATTCGACATGGCTTACCAGACAGTAAATCCTGCCACAAACCAGCTCATCAAAGAATATCCCTCCCATACCGACGCGGATGTTGAAGCGGCGCTGAAGGCGGCCGATGCGCTTTACCATTCGGAGTGGGCAAAAGGCGACATTAACCAGCGCCTGCCGGTACTGCGTAAACTTGCGGACCTCATCGACGAACGTACGGAGGATCTGGCCAGAATTGCCAGCAAGGAGATGGGTAAGCTCATTGAGCAGAGCCGCGGTGAAGTGAAACTGTGCGCGCAAATCGCCCGCTACTACGCGGATAATGCCCAACGGTTCCTCGCCCCGGTGAAGTACGACTCCGAACTCGGGGAAGCGTGGGTCGAGCACCACCCTATTGGCGTGCTGATGGCCGTTGAGCCGTGGAACTTCCCTTATTACCAGCTGATGCGTGTCCTCGCCCCGAACCTGGCGGCCGGTAACCCGGTGATCGCCAAACACGCCAGCATCGTGCCGCACTGTGCAGAGACGTTTGCACATCTGGTGCGCGAGGCCGGTGCACCGGAAGGGGCGTGGACCAACCTGTTTATTTCGTCGGATCAGGTGGCGAACATCATCGCCGACGATCGTGTACAGGGTGCCGCGCTGACCGGTTCCGAAAAAGCGGGTAGCGTGGTCGCGGCGCAGGCGGCGAAGCACATCAAAAAATCGACCCTGGAGCTGGGCGGTAATGACGTCTTTGTGGTGCTGGATGATGCCGATCTGGAGAAGGCCGTGAAGACGGGCGTGAATGCCCGACTCAATAACGCCGGCCAGGTCTGTACGGCGGCGAAGCGTTTCATCCTGCATGAGAAGATTGCGGATGCCTTCCTCGCGAAATTCACCGAGGCGTTTAAGCAGGTGAAGATTGGCGATCCGCTGGACGAGAGCACCACCCTGGGGCCGCTGTCCTCTCAGGATGCGCTGAAAACGTTGACCACACAGGTCAACGAGGCGGTGAAAAACGGCGCGACGCTGCATTACGGTGGCAAACCGGTGCAGCGTGACGGGTGCTTCTTTGAGCCGACGATCCTGACGCATATCTCGCGCGACAACCCGGCCTACTTTGAGGAGTTCTTCGGCCCGGTGGCGCAGATCTATGTGGTGAAAAATGATGACGAAGCGGTCGCACTGGCGAACGATTCCCACTATGGTCTGGGCGGCGCGGTGTTCAGCAAGGATATCGAGCGGGCGAAGAAAATGGCGTCGCGTATTGAGACCGGCATGGTGTATATCAACTGGCTCACCGATACCGCGCCAGAGCTGCCGTTTGGCGGCGTGAAGCGATCCGGTTACGGACGCGAACTGTCGGACCTGGGGATCAAAGAGTTTGTGAACCAGAAGCTGGTGGTGGTGCGTAAGTAACTCCGCGAATAAAAAACCTGCCATCCGGCAGGTTTTTTTTGAGGTTATTGCACTTCAATCTTGTCCCAGCCGCTTTTGAACATGCAGCTGTCGACTAAGGTATCCCGGCGATATTCATTCGCGTCTTCAACCGTGTAGCTCGTGGAAATATCCTTTTTCTTTTTCGATTTGTCCATTTTTTCCGAGCTCGAACCGGTCACAACATTGTCCGGGGGCAGATCAATCAGGGCCTGTGCTTCGCATTCCGTGAGCTTTTTATTCATCTCAGCGTCACTGACTCCCGGTTTCACCCATTTATACTGGACGCAACCGGTGAGCATAAGCGTGATGCTCAGAACGCAAAGCGCGGTAATGCGGTGTTTCATCAGAAGGTGACTCCACCGCCTACATATGCGCCGTCGATCAGCGTGTGGCCAGGGCGACCGTCTTTGCCGTCAACGCTTACGTGACGATAACCCACTTTCAGCGTCACAGGCGTGATTGGCGTCCAGCTCACACCGCCGTTGGCTTCCACGTAGTTTTTCACGCTGTTGTTCAGACCTTCTGGTGCGGCATACCCTTCGCCAAACACGTGGATGCTGTCGGTCAGCGCAACGTTAATACCGCCACCGATGGGGAATGCCACGCCGTTATCGCCTTTTTTCGGGCCAAGGTAGATTGCTTTGGCACCGGCATTCAGCATCACCGGGCCCACTTCCAGGTTGTAACCGGCGCCAACGCCACCTGTTTGCGTGCCGTCGTCGGTGTTTTTGAGCCAGTTGCTTTCAAGGTACACGCCGGATGAGGATTTACCCATTTCCAGATTAAGGTTAGTAAAGTTTTTACCTTGCTCAATCGTGCCGCCCATAGCCAGCGCGGAACCCGACAGGACGGTCAGAGCAGAAAGAAGAAGAACATTCAGTTTTTTCATGTTTTATGCCTCGTCATTAATTTCATCTGAGGCCACCTTAACAAGCGATGTTTATGACTGCAAATGTGATTAAGGTCGTGTTTTTATGCTGTTTTTGTTAATGGCTGGCTTTTGAAATGTTGCTTTCATGTTTAGTTATCGCCGGGTCAATATGTATTGCCTGGACGTTTAGGACAGGTTTAGTTTTTTGACTAAATAGACACTGAACGAGACAGAGGATAACCGTTTGACATGAATTAATTGGCTTTCTAATAATTTCCAGAAACATTTCAAATTTTACACTTTGTGGTTTAGTTTTACATTTCTGGCGGTTCATGCTCCTGCAATTGCCTGCCCGCGTATCTCTGCGGTGTCATTTTCCTGACACGTTTGTTCTTTACGTTGTTGGCTTCACTTTCTGGATACTAACAATATGAAAAGAAAAATTATTCCTGTGCTTATCGGTTGTGCGCTCTCTTTCTCTGGCCTGGCGGCGCAGCCCACGGCCGAACACTATGTTGTCAGCTTCCCCGAAGGCACGCGCGTGAGCTACAGCGGCGCGTTTGCCGGTGCGTTCCCGAAGGGGCTCCCGGTCGGGATTGGCTCTGGCCTGCTGTTTACCGGTAAACAGGGCGATACCCTGACGTTTGCGACCGTGACCGATCGCGGTCCGAATGCGGATTCGCCGAAAGTGGGGAAAGACGAAGCCAAAATCTTTGTCACGCCCGATTTCGCTCCGCTGCTGATGACGATTCGCGTACAAAATGGCAAAGCGGAGGCCGTCGATGCACGCCCTCTGCATGACGATAAAGGCGAGATCAACGGTCTGCCGCTGCAAAGCGGCGTGATTGGCTCGACCAATGAAGTGGCGTTCAGTGACACGTTAAAGGTGCTGAAGGGCGACAATCGCGGGCTGGATACGGAAGGTATCACGCCGGACGGTAAAGGCGGTTACTGGCTGTGCGACGAGTACGGTCCGTTCCTGATTAACGTCGACAGCAAAGGCAAGATCCTGGCGATTCACGGTCCGCAGGCGGCGGAAGGCGAGAAATCCATCGCGGGCGGCTTGCCGAATATTATTAAATGGCGTCAACCAAACCGGGGCTTTGAAGGACTGACCCGTATGCCGGACGGGCGTATCATTGCCGCGGTGCAAAGCACGCTGGATATCGACGGCAAAAGCAAAAAACAGGCGCTGTTTACCCGCCTGGTGAGCTTCGACCCGGCGACCGGGAAAACCGCGATGTACGGTTATCCCATCGACAGCGCGGCCTACAGCAAAAACAGTGACGCCAAAATCGGCGATATTGTGGCGCTTGATAACCAGCAGCTGCTGCTGATTGAGCAGGGCAGCGATAAAAACGATGGCATGCGCAACCTCATCTACAAGGTGGACCTCAGCAAGGCGAGCGATCTGACACGCTTCGATAAGCCGGGCGAATACCCGGAGTTTGATGACGAGAAGACGCTGGCCCAGCGCGGCATTTCGCTGGCGGCTAAAACCCAGGTCGTGGATTTGCGCGCGCTTGGCTGGCAGCAGGAAAAGGCCGAAGGGTTAGCGCTGATTGACAACAAAACGCTGGCGGTCGCGAACGATAACGACTTTGGCGTGAAGGTGGCGATGGAAAATCCGGTCGAGGGCAAGAAGCTCAAGGATTATCGGGTGAATTCGCAAGGTGTGCTCACGATTGATGATAAACCGGTTGCGACCACCCTCGCCGTGAAGCCGCTGGCGAAGCCGGCGTCAGAAAGCGAACTGTGGATTGTGACGCTGCCCGACGCGCTGAAATAATCTCACAGCCCTCTCCTCAACTGCGGAGAGGGCTGCGTTCGTACGGTTATTTGCGCAGTGCTGCAAACGCTGTCCGGATCTCGTCTTCCGGCAGCTGTAGCCCAATAAACACCATGACGCTTCGCGGCGTTTCATCTCCCCATGGTCTGTCCCAGTCCGCGCTGTACAGCCGCTGTACGCCCTGGAACAGCAGGCGGTTCGGTTCGCCATCAATCCACAGCATCCCTTTGTAGCGCAACAGCCTGTCGGCAAAAGAGAGCAACAGGTTTTCCATGACGCGGGAGACGTCGCTGATATCCACCGGGTAATCCAGCTCGACCACAATCGACGAGACGTCGTTTTGCTTATCTGCCATAAAGTGGAAGCGCGGCGTCGAGGTGACATGCTCTTCCAGCATAAAGCCGTTGGTGTTGAACAGCTGCGAGAGGTCGATATCACCGTGCGTCGCGATGTAAATCGGCGCGCGCGAGTTGATACGCGTCAGGCGCTCGCGCAGTTTTTCGCTGTCGCCCGCCACGTCGGTTTTGGTCAGCAGGATGCGATCGGCGTAGCCCACCTGCGACTGGGCGAGAGTGAACTGGTTCATCTGTTCGTCGGCATGAACCGCATCGACCAGCGCAATGACGCCGTCCAGCAGGTAGCGCTGGCAGAGGATCTCATGGGCGAAAAAGGTCTGAATAATCGGGCCGGGGTCGGCCATACCGGTGCATTCAATCACCAGGCGGTCAAAATCGATTTCACCGCGATCGCGGCTGTCGAGCAGATCCAGCAGGGCATCTTCTAATTCATTCGAGCGGGTGCAGCAGATGCAGCCGTTAGTCAGGGTCTTGATCTGCGTGGCG
Source organism: Enterobacter cloacae complex sp. FDA-CDC-AR_0132 (assembly GCF_003010695.1). Lineage (NCBI taxonomy): Bacteria > Pseudomonadati > Pseudomonadota > Gammaproteobacteria > Enterobacterales > Enterobacteriaceae > Enterobacter > Enterobacter cloacae complex sp. FDA-CDC-AR_0132. Next base: position 2,234,678 of record NZ_CP027618.1, read on the forward strand.
CGATCGCCAATCAGCTGATCGTCGACCGAGACTTCGCCGAATTCGTTTTCGATCACGGCGATTTTGAAGCCGTGCTGCGCGTTCAGAATGTGGCGCAGCAGGGTGGTTTTACCGGCGCCAAGGAAACCGGTCAGCAGGGTGACGGCAATCGGGGTCATGGTCTCTCCTTTAGCAGCAGCGTACGCCGCCTTCTCCACTCCCGCCGTAGCGCGCTTCCTGACGCTCGCGGAAGAATTCGGTATAGGTCATGTACGGTTTATCCGGATGGTTGGTCTTCATATGCTCAACGTAGTTGTCATAGTCCGGAATGCCAATCAGCATTTTCGCCGCCTGACCGAGGTATTTTTTCGCTTCGCCTAAGTTACCAAACATTGTGCCTTCCAGATAGAAAAAGCCCGGCAGGGGCTGCCGGGCGTAGTTTCCCTTCACCCTAACCCTCTCCCGGAGGGAGAGGGTTGCGAGGGCGGATTAGTGGTGTGAAGAGGTCTTCACGCCGCCTTCCGGTACCGGGACATACGGGGTTTCTTTATCCGTACGACCGTCGGCGTTACGCACGTTCAGCCAGGTTTTGATGCCGTAGAAGATGATGCTGTACACCACCACCAGGAACAGAATGCTCAGACCTGCGTTGGTGTAGTTGTTCACCACGATGTGGTTCATGTTGGCAATCTGCTGGGCAGTGAGGTCCGCGCCGCCTGCGGCAATTTTCTCTTTGTACTGGTTAGCCATGAAGAAGAAGCCTTCCAGCTGCGGATTGGCGCTGAACAGTTTCAGACCAAGCGCCCAGGTGGTGCAGAGCAGCAGCCACAGCGCAGGGATCACGGTGACCCAGATGTATTTGGTGCGTTTCATCTTCACCAGTACAACGGTGCCAAGAACCAGGGCGACAGCGGCCAGCATCTGGTTAGAGATACCGAACAGCGGCCACAGGCTCTTCACGCCGCCCAGCGGGTCGACAACGCCCTGATACAGCAGGTAGCCCCACAGACCCACGCAGCCCGCGGTTCCCAGAATACCCGCCACCAGAGAGTCGGTTTTCTTCAGGAACGGCACGAAGTTACCCAGCAGGTCCTGCAGCATAAAGCGTCCTGCACGGGTACCGGCGTCCAGCGCGGTCAGGATGAACAGCGCTTCAAAGAGAATACCGAAGTGGTACCAGAAGCCCATGTCCGCCCACGGCAGCACTTTGTGGAACACGTGTGCGATACCCACTGCCAGCGTCGGTGCGCCACCGGCGCGGTTCAGGACTGACGGTTCGCCAATGTCTTTCGCGGTCTGCATGATCTGCTCAGGCGAAATCACGAAGCCCCAGGAGCTGACGGTTGCGGCAGCATGTGCGCTCGCATCTTTCAGCTGCGCCATGATCAGCGCCGCGTTATCACCGCCCATCTCATGCAGGTTTGGCATGGTAATGCCCAGGCCTGCCGGAGGGGTGTTCATCGCGAAGTAGAGACCCGGTTCGATGATGGACGCGGCAACCAGCGCCATGATCGCCACGAAAGACTCCATCAGCATTGCGCCGTAACCAATCAGACGCGCGTCTTTTTCGTTAGCCAGCAGCTTCGGTGTGGTACCGGAAGCAATCAGGGCGTGGAAGCCAGAGACCGCACCGCAGGCAATGGTGATAAACAGGAACGGGAACAGCGCACCTTTCCACAGAGGACCGGTGCCGTCGATGTACTGGGTCACTGCCGGCATTTTCAGATCCGGGTTAATCACCAGGATGCCGATCGCCAGACCGACGATAACGCCGATTTTCAGGAAGGTCGCCAGGTAGTCACGCGGTGCCAGGATCAGCCAGACCGGCAGCAGAGCGGAGACAAACGCATACCCAATCAGCGCGAAGGTGATGGTGGTGTCCTTGAAGGTCAGCGCCGGGCCCCAGTACGGGTCGTGCGCAATCACGCCACCGAAGTAGATGGATGCAACCAGCAGCACAATACCAATCACCGACACTTCACCCACGCGACCCGGGCGGATAAAGCGCATGTAGATACCCATGAACAGCGCAATCGGCACGGTAGAGCAGACGGTGAAGACCCCCCACGGACTTTCGGCCAGCGCTTTCACCACGATTAACGCCAGCACCGCGAGGATGATGATCATAATCAGGAAGCAGCCGAACAGTGCGATGGTCCCCGGCACGCGGCCCATCTCCTCTTTGACCATCTCACCCAGAGAGGCGCCGTTACGGCGAGAAGAGATAAACAGCACCATAAAGTCCTGCACCGCCCCGGCCAGCACTACGCCCGCGAGCAGCCACAGGGTACCAGGCAGGTAGCCCATCTGCGCGGCCAGAACCGGGCCGACCAGCGGACCCGCACCGGCGATAGCGGCAAAGTGGTGACCAAACAACACGTAGCGGTTGGTGGGCACGTAGTTGAGGCCGTCATTATTAATGACCGCCGGAGTGGCACGCGTCGGGTCGAGTTTCATGACCTTCTGCGCGATGTATAAGCTGTAGTAGCGATAAGCAACAAGATAGACGGAGACAGACGCAACGACGATCCACAGGGCGCTTACGTGTTCGCCCCGGCGTAGTGCGACAACCGCCAGACAAAAAGCGCCGAGGATCCCGAGTAACGCCCAGGGCACGTGCTTCAGTAGTTTTTTCGTATCCATAGTAAGACCTGGTTTTTTATGTAATGAAAAAGGGTCAGGGTTCGTTATGAGGAGGTATTGATTAATGCTGGAGCGATCGTGCCAGAACCACGCGCGTGTAAAGACAGGTAAATGAATGAGCGGTTGAAAGGACCAGGTGAGCGGTCAAAGAGGGCGGCGAGTGGTTCCGTCTCGCCGCCGCCGGGAGAAATTATGTGATTGAGATCACGTGGTTATCTGCTGTGCGCTCTACCGCCAGATAATTTTCCAGCGTTTTAAGCAGCTTCTCTTTTAGCCAGTTGGGCTCCAGAATTTGAATATTCGGCAGCCAGTAGAACAGCAGCGGCAGGATCTGGTTCTCGTGTGCCGCCTGACAGCGCAGCGTGACGCCGTTGTGCTGCTCACCGACAAGCTCCTGTTCCGGCAGCAGGTCGCGGCGCATAAAGTAATGTGAAATAGTATCTTTAATGAATATTTTCACTTCGAAAGTGTCTTCCGACACCCACGGATCGCGGCTTTTTTCCAGCAGCCCGAGCGCATTTTCTTCCGGCGTGAAGGTTTTTTGTTGAATATCAAACCAGCTAATCTGACTCAACGAGAAGGATTTTAGCCGGCTATTCTCGGTGGCTTGTAAATACCATATATTTTTATTGTTAATGAGTTTATAGGGATTAATCAGGCGGGTTTTACCCTTATAAACGATCTGGCATACATTACGATTCTTAATCGATTTCTCGATTTTCGATAAATAGCGACGAATATCACGTTCTACCGTGTGCTCTGCTTCGTTGCCAAGAATAAGAATATGATTTTCGTCAACGCGTGTTTCAAGTTTCTGCCAGAATTCCGTATTTCTTTCCGGGAAAAAGCTATCGGCATTCAGGAAGTTAGCAATCGTGTGATGTAATCCTTGTCCACCGGGAGATTGTGCGGAGTGGATCAGACGATACAGCCCGTTACCAGTATGTTCCACAATAGGTGAAAGCGCATTTAAATCCCGGTAGACGGTGCGCTCGGTAATTTTAAATTTTTCCATGAGCGCACTGCGGTTTACCACACCATTTAAATGTAACTCAACCAGAATATCGACCAGACGTTCAGCCGAGCGGCTCCGCGTCGATTTAGCCATAAGGTCTTCCTGTATATTAGGGTATGCGCTGAATGATGCGGGTCGCACTGACATGTATTGTCAGTATTCAGACACAGAAAATTTCTCTTATGGCTATATAACGGCGTGATTAAGCGGAAACCTTAGGAATTTTTGTGGAAATTGGCGCTGGCCGGGAAACGGCCAGCGCAGGAGGGGGTCACACTGCGGCTTCAGCCTCCATCATGACGGGGTGGAAACGGCGTTTAAAATAGATCAGGCCGTGTCCCGCTTCGCTCAGAATGATGTTTTTAATTTCAACGAGATAAACCAGATGGGTGCCGATGGTTTGCACCTGGCTAATCTCGCCTTCAAGGCTTGCCAGCGCGCCCTTCAGCACCGGTTGCCCCTGCGGACCTTTCTGCCAGCAGGAGAGGGCAAAGCGATCGTCCATTGCCATGCCGGTCATCCCGGCGAAGTGGCGGGCCATGATCTCCTGCTCATGGTTCAGCACGTTGACGCACAGCTTACCGTTACCCTGGAAAACCGGGTTAATGGCGCTGTTGGCATTGATGCAGACCATCAGCGATGGCGGGGTGTCCGTGACTGAACAGACGGCGGTGGCGGTGATACCGCAGCGTCCTGCATCGCCCTCGGTGGTGACAACGTTAACCGCCGCCGACAGGCTGGCCATCGCATCGCGAAAACGCAGGCGTTGTTCTGTATGCATTAAAACCTCCCGCTGCGTTATTTCAGCAGCTTATCCAGCATGTTGATATCGGAATTATTGTGCAGGTGCGGCACCGTCCAGCCATGCTGGTCGTACTCGGACATGCAGCGGTCGACCATTGCCATCATTTTGTCCATGTTGCCAGAGCTCTGTGCCTGACGCAGACACTGCAGACGGATTTCGTCCTGGCTGCCGGAGTAGTTGATCTCATACAGCTCGTGACGACCACCAAACTCGCTGCCGATGGCATCCCACATCAGTTTCAAAATCTTAATGCGTTCCACGTGATCCATGCCGTTGGAGCCGCGCACGTATTTCGCCAGATACTGGTCGATCTGCGGATTGTTCAGGTCTCGCGCGCTGGACGGCAGATAGATCAGGCCGCTGGTGACGTTACGCTCGATGATGTTCTTGATCTTCGCATAGGCCATCGGGGCCATGACGCGGTAGGTCTGCAGTGCCGCGTGATCCGGCAGGTACGCACCATTCACCCACGGTGTGGCTTCAGAACACATGGAGTCGCTCAGCGCCCAGAACATGTTGCGCCAGGCCACCACTTCCCCGAGATCCGCCTGCACGCCGCGGAACTCCAGGGTGCCGGTACACTCCAGCGATTTCTTCAGCAGCGCGGTAATGAAATCGAGCTTCACCGCCAGACGTACGCAGGCCTGCAGCGGGTACATGCGGGCAAAACCGCCTTCCATGGTCCAGCGACGGCAGCGATCGAAATCGCGGTAGATCAGCACGTTTTCCCAGGGGATCAACACATGATCCATCACCAGGATCGCGTCGTTTTCGTCGAAACGGCTGGAGAGCGGGTAGTCGTATGGAGAGCCGGTCGCACCTGCCACCATTTCGTAAGAGGCGCGAGAGATCAGCTTCACGCCTTCGGCGTCCATTGGCGCAACGAACATCAGCGCGAAGTCCGGGTTTTCGCCCATGACCTGCGCGGAGCCAAAACCGATCATGTTGTAGTGAGTCAGCGCCGAGTTGGTTGCCACCACTTTTGCGCCGCTAACGATGATCCCGGCGTCGGTCTCTTTTTCCAGCTTGATGTAGACGTCTTTTACTTCGTCCGCCGGTTTGTGACGGTCGATGGGGGGGTTAACGATGGCGTGGTTGAAGTAAAGCCCGGTTTCCTGAATACGGGTGTACCAGTTACGGGCGTTCTGTTCGAACTGGCCGTAGAACGCCGGATTGGCACCGAGCGCGCAGCCAAACGCCGCCTTGTAGTCCGGGGTGCGGCCCATCCAGCCGTAGCTCAGGCGCGACCACTCGGCGATGGCGTCACGCTGTTGACGCAGGTCGTCGGCGCTTTTCGCCACGCGGAAAAACTTATGGGTGTAGCCGCCGCTGCCGGTATCGGTGCCCCAGCACAGCGTGTCCTGCATGTCAGGCTTGTGCAGCGCATCGTACATCTGCGCGATGGAGGCTGCCGCATTGCGAAACGCCGGATGAGTGGTCACGTCTTTGACGCGCTCGCCGTAGATATAAATCTCACGGCCATCCTGCAGGCTTTTTAAATACTCTTCACCGGTTAACGGACGTTTGGCATCAGCGCGGAAATCTTCAGGCTTCATAGGGACCTCGTATCGGAATAGTGATGTTAAATTTATGTTTTGTTTTTGTTGTTTAATTGAAGCCTGAGCGGGGGTGAACGTGAAGGGACGATTGGGACAACGGCTGGTACTTTTCGCATATGATCGCAGAGTGTGATTTCCCTCACCCTGAACCCGGGAGAGGGTCAGGGCTGGGGTGGGGTAACAGACGACACCGGTACTTTTTGTGCCCGATACGCGCTCGGCGAACACCCCACTAACCGATTAAAAAACCGGGCAAAATAGGCCGGGTCTTTAAATCCCAGCTGCCAGGCGATTTCGCTGACCGCGCTGTCGGAGAAGAGCAGCATCCGCCTCGCTTCACGCAGCTGACGGTCAAAAATCAGCCGCTTCGGCGGGCGGTTGGCGAAGCGCCGGCAGATATCGGTCAGACGCGATTCGGTCAGGTGCAGTTCGCTGGCATATTCCGGTACCGTCCAGTGCTCATGAAAATGGACGTCAATCAACTGGGTAAAGCGCTGGAACAGTTTCAGCTCGCCGCGCATGCCGCTGGCGGCGTGATCGTCGAGCTTCGCGTTGCGCAGCAGCAGGGTGAACACCGCCTGGGCTAGCAGAACCAGCGTGTGTTCGCGCCCGGGCAGTTGTTCCGTCGATTCCCGGGCAATCAGCGGCCAGTAGTGCTTCAGCGCCGCCAGTTCGTCCGGCTTATCGGCCAGCGACAGGCAGATCCCCGGCAGGCCAAAGGCTTCCCGCGTGCCGGGGTAGAGCACTTCCAGCAGCGGCCAGATCAGATCCTCGCGCACCGTCAGAACGTGCCCGTCGCTGTCGGATTCGGTAATAAACGCGTGCGGCACCGACGGGGGCGTGAGCACAAATAGCGGAGCCTGCACCGAGTAGCGGTGATCGTCGAGCTGCAGTTCGATCTGTCCGGTATCCAGAAAGTGCATCTGAAAATACTGGTCGTGACGGTGAGCCTGCATGTCGCGGCCAAAAAAGGCCGCCATGCGGGCGAACGACTGATAGTGAACATCATCCGTTCCCAGACTTTCGTCGTACTCTTTGCTGATGTCGATATTCGCGATCGGGTTCTGGCACATAGCCGCTCCTTACGGGATTTTCTGCGCCGCCATACCTGGCTCGTGCTCAAGGCTCTCCCGCTGCGTCATCGGGATACGTGTCAGCACCAGCGCGCCGACCACCAGCAAGCCGGCAACAAACCACAACCCGGAGCTGAAGCTGCCGGTGCTGTCACGCAGAATGCCGATCAACAGCGGGCTGACGGCGGATCCGACGTTACCGATGGCATTGATCACCGCCAGTGCGACCGCCCGCGACTGCAGGCTAATAACCCGATCCGGCGTGGTCCAGAAGATCGCCATGGCGGTAAACGATCCGGTTGAGGCCATGATGATGCCAAGCAGCTGGATCAGGCTGTGGTGGGTCGCCGAGGCCAGTAACCATCCTGCCGCCGCAAAGAGGTACGGCAGAATGGTGTGCTTTTTTCGCTCTTTCAGCCTGTCGGAGCGGCGGCTCCACCAGATCATCCCGAGGATGGTGCAAAACTGCGGGATCGCCGCCAGCAGGCCAATCACAATGTTGCTGCTGCCGGTGTTGAAGCTCTGCAGGATCTGCGGCGTCCAGATATTTATCGCGCTCAGGGTGTTCGTGAGGCAGAAATAGGCCAGGGTATAGAGCAGCACGGCCGGGGTAAACACTTCGCGCAGCGTCGAACGCGGAGTGACGGGGCGGGCGATGGCCGACTCCTGCTCGCGGGCGATCATTGTTTTAAGCGCCTGCTTTTCGTCGTCATCCAGCCAACTGGCCTGATCCGGCGTGTCGTTCAGGTAGAACCACGTCACAACGCCGAGCACCACGGACGGTAGCCCCTCCAGCAGGAACAGCCATTGCCAGCCTTTCAGGTCCCACAGCCCGTCCATGGCCAGAATATAACCGGAGAGGATCGAGCCGAGCATCATGGTCACCGGCATGGCGATCATAAACAACGCATTGGCGCGGGCGCGGTGGTAAGCAGGGAACCACCAGGTGAGATAGACGAGGATCCCCGGCAGGAATCCGGCCTCGGCAATGCCCACCAGCATGCGCAGCACATAGAGCGTGTGCGGGCTGGTGGCGAACATGGTGCAGGTGGAAGCGATGCCCCACACCACCATGATCCCGGCGATCCAGCGCCGGGCGCCGACCTTCGCCAGCATGATGTTGCTGGGGATCCCACATATCACGTAGGTGACGTAAAACAGGGTGGCGGCCAGGCCAAACATGGTCGAGGTGAGGCCCAGATCTTTGCCCATCGTCAGCCCGGCAAAGCCGATGTTAATGCGGTCAAGAAACGAGAAGACAAACAGGATAAAGAGAAACACGATCAAACGACGAAACAGCTTCTGAATAACGCGGTGTTCTACAGCTTTATTATCATGGGTTTGCAGGGTAGAGGTCGTCATGTTGCGCTCCACATCGTACGTTTAGTAGACGGATTTATTGTTATTTACTGACGTAACCGGGATATCGATAAAACGTGCCGCCAGCGCCTCGGCGCTGCGTGCAAGCAGGGTGGTGTCGACCCCGACGGCGACAAACAGCGCGCCAAGCTCGAGGTAGCGTTTTGCCAGCGGCTCGTTAGCCATCAGGATGCCGGGCGCTTTGCCTGCCGCACGGATCTGCGAAATGGCCTTCTCGATGGCGGCCTGGACTTCCGGGTGCTGCGGATTTCCGGCAAAGCCCATGTCGGCGCTCAGATCCGCCGGGCCAATAAACACCCCGTCCACGCCTTCCACATCGAGGATGTGCGGCAGATTTTTCAGCGCCTCGCGCGTTTCAATCTGCACCAGCACGCACATGGCATCGTTAGCGCGCTGCAGGTAATCAGGCGTGCGGTTCCAGCGCGAGGCACGAGCCAGCGCGCTGCCCACGCCGCGGATCCCCGTCGGTGGATAACGCGTGGCGTGCACCGCCAGCCGGGCTTCATCGGCGTTTTGTACCATCGGCACCAGCAGGGTTTGCGCCCCGACGTCCAGCAGCTGTTTGATCTGGACCGGGTCGTTCCACGACGGGCGTACCACCGGCTGGCTGGCGTAAGGCGCGATCGCCTGCAGCTGGGTCAGGACGGTTTGCACGTTATTGGGCGCGTGCTCTGCGTCGATCAGCAGCCAGTCGAAACCCGCACCGGCCAGCAGCTCGGCGCTGTAACTGCTGGTCAGCCCCAGCCAGAGGCCGATTTGCGGTTTTCCGGCGCTGAGCGCCGCTTTGAATCTGTTTTCCATGGTGGTCTCCTAAACAAAACGGCAGCTGATGGAGCCCATCTTGCCGTAGTCCACGTGGAAGGTATCGCCCTTGCTGGCCGGCACCGGGCGGGTAAACGAACCGCCGAGGATGATTTGGCCAGGCTCCAGCTGAACGTCGTACGGCGCGAGTTTATTGGCAAGCCATGCCACACCGTTGGCCGGGTGGTTGAGCACGCCCGCGGCGACCCCGGTCTCTTCAATGACGCCGTTGCGGTAGAGCAGCGCGGAGATCCAGCGCAGATCCAGCTCGTCGGGTTTAATCGGGCGACCGCCAAGGATCACACCTGCGTTGGCGGCGTTATCGGAGATGGTATCGAACACCTTGCGTGGACGCTGGGTCTCGGGATCGATGTTGTGGCAGCGGGCGTCGATCAGCTCCAGCGCGGGGATGACGTAATCCGTGGCGTTGTAGACATCGAACAGGGTGCAGTTTGGGCCGCGCAGGGGTTTTGCCAGCACGAAGGCCAGCTCCACTTCGATGCGCGGGACGATAAAGCGGTCGGCAGGGATATCGCCGCCGTCGTGGAAGAACATGTCGTCGAGCAGAGCGCCGTAGTCCGGCTCGCTAATCTGCGAGCTGGCCTGCATCGCTTTGGAGGTGAGGCCAATCTTGTGGCCTTTCAGCACGCGACCTTCGGCGATTTTCAGGCTCACCCATTCGCGCTGTACGGCGTAGGCGTCGTCAAGGGTGATCGTCGGGTAGTCGAGCGAGATCTGGCGGATCTGCTCCCGGGACTGCTCCGCCTGATGCAGACGATGGGCGATCAGGGTATGGGTGTGTTTATCGAGCATGGCGATTTCCTGTTGTTGCCGGGTGGCGTGCTGCTCACCCGGCTTGCGTTCAAAGCCGTTGTCGGCCCGGTAAGGGCGCTACTTAAACAAAGCGTGCACGTTGTTCTGCTTGTAATTGAGCGTCGGGTGCAGCTCGTCTATTTCAAAAGAGAGCGCCAGATAGCGCGATGCCATCAGGTCGGCGAAGTGGGTTTTAATCAGCTCAAACAGTGCCTTTCCCACCGCCTCCCGGCTCTCCAGACTGCGCCCGGCGCCAATCTTCAGCGTCATATGCACAAAGGCGTAATCATGCTTACCGTCGGCCATCTGCCAGGTGTCCAGCCAGTGCGCGCGGCTACGGATACCGCCGAGTGGGAAGATTCCCGTGGCGGCAAGCGCGTCGTTCACTTTGGCGAACAGTGCTGGCAGGTCCGCCTGCTCGCGGATGTTGTCAGTGCATTCAGCAATAAAGTGCGGCATGGTGGCTCCTTACGCGGACGCGGGCAGGGGGAAAACGGCGTTAACCTGGCCGGTGCCGGAGCTGGGGAACAGCTCGGTGAGGAACTCCACCTTGCCGTCGTATGTGTCCCAGCCGAGCATCCCCAGCAGCATCACCGTGTCGTGCATGTTGCCCTCGCCGTAGCAGTAGTGGGCATACTCCGGCAACATGCTGCAGAACTCCCTGAACTTGCCTTCACGCCACAGCTTCACCACGCGTTCGTCCATCTGACGGTCGAACTCGCGGGTGTAGCTGTTCATTCCCTCTTCGGCGCGCTGGTCGTCGATAAAACGGTGCGACAGCGAACCGCTGGCGAGCACCGCCACGGTGCCGTCATATTTCTGAATCGCGCTGACGATGGCCTCGCCCAGCCTGCGGCTGTCGGCGAAGTCGTGGACGGTGCAGAACGCGGCGATAGAGATCACTTTGAAGTGCTTATCGCTGTTCATGTAGCGCATCGGTACCAGCGTGCCGTACTCCAGCTTGAGGCTCGGGATGTTGTGCGCTTTGGCACGTACACCGAGTTTCACCGCTTCGTCGGCGATAAGCTGGCCGAGCGCCGGGTTACCGTCGTAGTCGTAGGTCATGTCGCGGATAAAATGCGGCAGCTCGTTGCTGGTGTAGATGCCGGAGAAATGATCCGCACAGTTGATGTGGTAGGCGCTGTTCACCAGCCAGTGGGTATCGAACACAATAATGGTGTCGACGCCCAGCTCCCGACAGCGCTTGCTGATTTCTTTATGTCCGTCGATGGCGGACTGGCGGCAGCCGTGGTTTTTTCCCGGTAACTCAGAGAGGTACATTGATGGAACGTGGGTAATTTTTGCCGCTAACGCTAACTTGCCCATACTCAGATCCCCCATTTTGGAATCGGATGGTCGCCCATGGAGATGCAGACGTTTTTCATTTCAGCGAACACCTCGAAGCTGTATTCGCCCCCTTCGCGCCCGGTACCGGAAGCCTTCACGCCGCCAAACGGCTGACGCAGGTCGCGCACGTTCTGGGTGTTTACAAACACCATTCCGGCTTCGATATTGCGCGCCAGGCGCAGCACTTTGCTGACGTCCTGGGTCCAGATGTATGACGCCAGGCCGTACTCCACGTCGTTAGCCAGACGCAACCCTTCGGCTTCGTCCTTAAACGGCAGCAGGCAGGCAACCGGCCCGAAGATCTCTTCCTGGGCCACGCGCATCCGGTTGTCGACGTCTGCCAGCACGGTCGGGCGCAGGAATTTGCCGTTTTTCAGGTGAGCAGGGAGATCGGTGGGTTTGTCAGGGCCGCCCGCCAGCAGGGTCGCACCCTCTTCAATGCCAAGACGGATATAGCCGGAGACTTTTTCCCAGTGCTGCTGGCTGATCAGCGCGCCAACCTGAGTGTTCGGATCGGTCGGGTCACCCACGCGCAGACGGTTCGCGCGCTCGGCAAAGCGCCTGACGAATTCCGGGTAGATGCTCTGCTGAATGAAAATGCGTGAGCCAGCGGTGCAACGCTCGCCGTTGATGGAGAAGATGGTGAACAGGGCGGCATCCAGCGCGCGTTCGATATCCGCATCTTCAAAAATCAGCACCGGAGATTTCCCTCCCAGCTCCATGGAGTATTTCTTCAGTCCGGCGTTTTTCATGATGTTGCGCCCGGTGGCGGTGCCGCCGGTAAAGGAGACGGCGCGCACGTCGTGGTGACGTACCAGCGCATCGCCCGCCGTTGCGCCATAGCCCTGCACCACGTTCAGCACGCCCGCCGGAATACCGGCCTCCAGCGCCAGCTCGCCCAGACGGTCGGCGGTCAGCGGGGAGAGCTCAGACATCTTCAGCACCGCGGTGTTGCCCAGCGCCAGGCACGGCGCAACCTTCCAGGTGGCGGTCATAAACGGCACGTTCCACGGCGACACCAGCGCGCAGACCCCCACCGGCTGCACCAGGGTGTAGTTGAGCATCTTGTCGTCGACCGGGTAGGTTTTACCGTTCATCTGCTGGCACACTTCGGCGAAGAACGCGAAGTTGTGCGACGCGCGTGGTATAAGCACGTTTTTGGTCTGGTGGATCGGCAGGCCGGTGTCGGCGGTCTCGAGGGCCGCAATCTCCGGAACGTGTTGATCGATAAGATCCCCGAGGCGACGCATCAGGCGTGCGCGCTCTTTCATCGGCAGGTTAGCCCACGTCGGGAATGCCTCTTTGGCCGCCGCCACGGCCTGATGAATTTCAGCTTCACCGCCGGACGCGACCTCCGCCAGCACCTCTCCGGTGGCCGGGTTAGTGGTGTGGAAGTAATCACTTCCTGCGACGTTTTTACCGTTAATCCAATGGTTTATTTTTTTCATTTTGCAGTCTCCTCACTGACAATGCGGTTCACCAGGCGGCCCACGCCCTCTACTTCCACGACCACTTCGTCGCCAGGCTGTACGTCAGACAGACCCTTTGGCGTGCCGGTGGCAATCATGTCGCCGGGCTGCAGGGTCATAAACTCGCTGAGATAGGCAATCAGAAACGGGATGCTGAAGATCAGATCGGCAGTGGTCCCTTGCTGGCGCAATTCACCGTTCACGAAGGTGCGCAGGGTTAAGTTATGCGGGTCGGGAATGGCCTCTTTCGGCACGATATGCGGGCTGAGGGGGGTCAACCCGTCGCGGCTTTTCACCCGCAGGTTCGGGCGGTAGTAGTTTTCCAGGTAGTCACGGATGGCGTAATCGTTGCAGACGGTATAGCCCGCGACATAGTCCATCGCCTCGCGCTCACTGACCTTGTGCGCCGTTTTGCCGATGACCACCACCAGCTCCGCCTCGTAGTGCATGTACTCAATGTTGTTCGGGCGGACCGAGGTCTGGTTATCGCCGGTCACGGTGTTGGGGGCTTTGATAAACACCAGCGGTTCCGTTGGCGGCGTAAACGCCAGCTCGCTGGCGTGATCGGCGTAGTTCAGACCAAGCGCGAACAGCGTGGCGTGCGGATGTGGGCCTTGCGCATGGGCGACCTCGCGTTCATCAACCACCGGGTTTTCCAGGGACGGGAAGCCTTTCGCCAGAATGCGTACGCGATCGCCCGGCTGCAGCGGGACGCGCGAGTGTGGGGTGCCGAGCAGAATGGCATCGCCCGGACTGAGGGTGGCGAACTCGCTCAGGGCGCTCAGCAGTTCGGCGGCATTGCGCTGCAGGTCAGCGGTGTTCCAGTGGTCCGCTTCCCGGCCGTTAATTTCGGTGACGATGGTCAGGTTATCAACGTGGTCGACGGCGGCCAGCTCTCCCAGCGGACAAAAGCCGTCGCGGCATTTGGCCTTGATCGCCGGGCGATAAAAACTCTCTTCCGGCAGGCTCACTTCGTTGGCAAGCGCGTAACCGGCGATGTACTCCGCCGCCTCGTCCACGGGAACGTTACGCGCCGTTTTACCCACAACCAGCGCTACCGTGGCACCGCTTAACACGGTTTCTCCCTGCGGGAAGGGAATGGGGTCGCCCGTGCGGATCACGGTGTTATGCGGTTTGATAAACCACACGGCGGTTTTTGGTGGCGTGTTGTAGGGGGCTTTTTCAAACGCGTTGCGCCAGGCATCGCGCTGGCTCTGGTGGTTCAGCGCTACGGCAAAAACAGTACCTTTCATTCACTTACTCCTCAGGCCGGACGTCCGGCCTGTGATTTCATTAATATGTTAATGATCTGGTTGTATGCCTTTGCTGTTTATTTCGCAACCAGAAGTGAATAATTTGTGATATGAATAACAATAAATTTACATAAAGAGATTAAAGGCTATATTTATCATTGCGTTAATAAATCAGGCTTGTTTCTGTTAGACTTTTTGTCGTAAAACGCGTTGTTTGTAAAACCAGCAGAACTGAATTGTTCATGTGTTAATGATTACCGGGAGAGGCTATGCATGATTCATTAACGATCGCCCTGTTACAGGCGCGGGAAGCGGCGATGTCTTACTTCCGCCCGATTGTGAAACGGCATAACCTGACCGAGCAGCAGTGGCGCATCGTGCGCGTGCTGGCCGAACATCCGTCGATGGATTTTCACGATCTGGCGTTTCGCACCTGTATCTTGCGTCCCAGCCTGACGGGCATTCTGACGCGCATGGAGCGTGACGGTCTGGTGCTGCGCCTTAAGCCCGTAAACGATCAGCGCAAGCTGTACGTATCGCTGACCAAAGAGGGGAACAGGCTATACGAGCGTGCCCAGGCGCAGGTGGAAGAGGCGTATCAGCAAATCGAGGCCGAATATACGCCAGCGAAGATGCAACAGCTGACAGCGCTGCTGGAAGAGTTTATTGAACTGGGGAACCGGCATATCACAGCGCGCGAAGAAGAGTAAAAACCACAAATTTAAGGATGATTTTCGTAAAGTTTTCCCTTTCCAGGCCGAAAATCCTGTTATCTGTCTGATGGAAAGCGAAAACATGTTAAACCGTATCAAGATTGTCACCAGCTTAATGCTGGTATTAGCGATATTTGGCCTTTTACAACTCACATCCGGTGGTCTTTTCTTCAATGCCCTCAAGCATGACAAAGAGAATTTCACCGTCCTGCAAACCATTCGCCAGCAACAGTCCACGCTGAACGCCAGCTGGGTTGCCCTGCTGCAAACCCGTAATACCCTGAACCGTGCGGGTATCCGCTACATGATGGATCAGAGCAATATCGGCAGCGGCGCGACCGTGAACGATCTGATGCAAATTGCGGCGGCTTCTCTGAAACAGGCAGAAAAAAACTGGGCTGAATACGAAGCCCTGCCACGCGATCCGCGTCAAAACGACGCCGACGCGACGGAGATCAAACGTAACTACGATATCTACCACGGTGCACTGGCGGAGCTGATCCAGCTGCTGGGCGCGGGCAAAATCAACGCCTTCTTCGATCAACCTACCCAGAGCTATCAGGATGGTTTTGAGAAGCAGTACGTGAACTATCTGCAGCAGAACGACAAGCTGTATCAGATGGCGGTGGAAAACAGCAATAGCTCCTACAGCCAGGCAATCTGGGTGCTGATTAGCGTACTGATTGCGGTGCTGGTGGTGATCGTGGCCGTGTGGCTGGGTATCAAGCAGGCGCTGATTTCGCCACTTACCCGTCTTATCGACAACATTCGTCATATCGCCAGCGGCGATCTGGTGAAGCGCATCGAGGTGCAGGGCGCTAACGAGATGGGTGAACTGGCCGACTCGCTGCGTCATATGCAGGGCGAGCTGGTCCGTACCGTTGGCGATGTGCGTAACGGTGCTAATGCCATCTACAGCGGCGCGAGCGAAATCGCGATGGGTAACAACGATCTCTCTTCCCGTACGGAACAGCAGGCCGCATCCCTGGAAGAGACCGCTGCCAGCATGGAGCAGCTGACGGCGACCGTTAAGCAGAACGCCGAGAACGCCCGTCAGGCGAGCAACCTGGCGCTGAGCGCGTCTGAAACCGCGCAGAAGGGCGGTAAAGTGGTGGATAACGTGGTGCAAACCATGCGTGACATCGCGGGCAGTTCGCAGAAAATTGCCGACATTATCAGCGTGATCGACGGCATCGCGTTCCAGACCAACATCCTGGCACTGAACGCCGCGGTAGAAGCGGCACGTGCGGGCGAGCAGGGCCGCGGATTTGCCGTTGTTGCGGGTGAAGTCCGTAACCTGGCACAGCGCAGCGCCCAGGCAGCACGTGAGATCAAGAGCCTGATTGAAGACTCTGTTGGCCGCGTGGAAGTCGGGTCTACCCTGGTAGAAAGCGCCGGCGAAACCATGGGTGAAATCGTTAATGCGGTAACCCGCGTGACGGACATCATGGGTGAAATCGCCTCTGCGTCTGATGAGCAGAGCCGCGGTATCGATCAGGTGGGTCTGGCGGTGGCTGAGATGGATCGCGTGACCCAGCAGAACGCCTCGCTGGTGGAAGAGTCTGCCGCGGCGGCAGCGGCACTGGAAGAGCAGGCGAGCCGTCTGACTCAGGCCGTGGCCGTGTTCCGCATTCAGCAGGAGCAGATGAAAGCCCGCGAGCAGGCCTCAGCGAAAACCGCTGCGGCCCCTGTGATGGCGCGTAAAGCCGCGACCACCGATGCGGGCGAAAACTGGGAAACGTTTTAATCCTGCCACAGTGCCGGGGGGCGGCTACGCCTGACCCGGCCTGTGATGGGGCGTTTTGCAGGCCGATATCACAGAGGCAGGCGCATGGCACAGCGGGAGTCATACGCGAAACCGTGCGCCGCTTCTTCCTCTCTTTTCTGACGCAGTTCAGGCGTTAGCATCGTCACCGTTTCAAACCCGAGTCGCGCATAAAACGGCGCATTCCACGGCACCTCGCAAAAGGTGGTCAGCGTCAGCGATGTCAGCCCCAGCGTGCGGGCATGGTCTGCGGCGCAGGCGATAAGTCGCCGACCTATTCCTCTTCCCTGCCACTCCCGATGAACCGAGAGTTCGACAATAAACAGCGATGACGGATGGGCTTCTGCAAGGATAAACCCGACGGGCAGGTCGTTTGCCAGCGCCAGCCAGCTTAACCCGCGTTTCGCGTAATCAAGATGATGTTCCGCGCAAATGACGTCGCCGTCTGCAAGCCAGGCCAGTTCGGGGACGTCCCGAAAATGCTCGCCTGCCGCGCGCTCGATGGCGGGCAGGGCAGCAACATCTTTGGGCGTCGTCGGTCGAAAGAGAATGTTCATGGCGGAAAGTATACCCCGACCAGCCGCGCCTATTCTGAACAAATCAGGACCGGCGCATAGAAATTGCTGATCACCAGCGCGTCTTCCGGCGTGCGTTCAATCTTCAGAAGTCTTTTGTTCCCCGGCGTCAGGCCGGCGACGTACTTTTCAAAGACCCCCGGTGGCAGGGTGTCATGGCTAAAGCGCGCCACGCTTTGTATGAATATTTCATAGAGTGAACCCTCAACGTGCCGCCACGTGAACATCTCCTGGCGGGAAACATCCCAGTGATGTGGCTCGTTAACCACGTCGCCGTTAAGCGTAAGGTACCCTGTGTTGTCGGGCTGAAAGCGCAGCGTAACCTCCCCTTCAAAGGAGAAATCATGATCGTCATGTCGGGCTGAAAATGTCAGGTTTCCTGCACAGGTTCCGGACAGCGGAGGCGTGTAGACGTACCACGCCAGCGTCACACCAATCAGCAACAGATTGAGCGCCAGAATAAGCCACACTTTTTTTTGTTTCATATCACCACTCGTAAAAGTAAAGCGTTCGGCAGGCGCTGGCTTTACCGTCCGTGAGAGAACACTGGGAAAGGACCAGCCGCCCTTCGTGGCCATAGAAAAGTGTTCTCTGGATGTGCATATAGAAAATAGAGTTTTTCAGGCAGGGCAGATTACCTTCGCGCTGAAGCGTCTGCGCCAGCGCCATAGCCTTAGTGTGAAACACATCTGCCAGCGGGGCGAAGGTGTAGACCGGACAGGTGCCAATGTGGGTGAGCAGATGAGTGTCACTGTACTGGTGCGCCTGTTTCGTCAAACAGGCGCCGATGCACAGCGCCACGACCATCAGCGTGAGTACACCGCAGAATAGCCATTCTGGCTGAATGCGTCGTGAGGCCGGGACCGACTCCACGACGGGAAAATCGTCCTCCAGGGGCGTTACCGCGATATCAGCACTGAGCATAAAGCCCGTTTTCGGCACGGTGACGATAAACAGGGTGTCGGGCAGCAGGCTCGACAGCATTTTGCGCACAATACTGATGTATTGATTTAACGAATTGTTGGACCCCTGGAGCCCACGTTGATCCCAGACATCACTCAGAAAGGTGTCACGTTCGACGACGTTGCCGTGATGCTGAACCAGCAGCTTCATGATGGCGTTGGCGGTACAGGTGAGGATTTGTCTGTCCAGATCGGGTGCATTGATAAGAGAAACAGAACCGTCTTCGTCGTTATAGACGATGGCGTCAGCAAGCAGGTATTTCATAAGTTATTGTAATACAGAAAAAATAACAAAAAAGAAGATAAGGCTGTGCCTTGTCGGACATAACACGCTGGCTATTTTAACGCCATTGTTACCGATAACATTGATCCAGACAAGATTTAAAGCAATTTACTCGTGCAGTCGGATTACCACGTCATCCCAACGTGGCGGGAAGGGCATAGCGAGACAGCAGCGCCAGCATCAACAGCCAGAGAATGAGACAGGGAAGATGACGCCGCATGATCTTATTTCCCGACGTGATTAGCCGTGCAGTGACAAACACGATGCCGGGTAGTCGAGCAGGAAGAGTTTGCGATGGAATTCCGCCAGGTTCTGGCAGTGAAATTTGTTCATCGCGTTACGCTTGTGGGTGTAGATCGTTTTCGGGGATTTATTCAGGATCTGCGCGATGCGAACCGGGCTGAAGCCGTTGCGGAACAGCATGCAAACCCGAAGCTCCTGGCAGGTGAGCGTGGCGTTTTTTACGCTTGCGAACGGCGTGTTCTGAAAACAGCGGCTGAGCTGCGCGAGTGACAGGTTTCCCGCCACCACGTGGACACGCTCACCCCCCAGAATGATTTTAATATCGTTGACGCGGGACGCATCGGTGAATACCAGCCACCCTTTTTTGACGCGGATATTCAACATCAGTTGCCGCAGGGGCAGGATCCCCTCAGGGCTCACGTCGTTAATCCAGAAAATTTCAGGGCAGGGGTCCACACTCTGCGAGATGAACGTCTTCAGGCCCAGCCACAAGAAGGCATTGCCGCTTAAAACGATGACCTTATAGTCGGCATTCAGTGTCTGCGGCATCAGGGTTTTTTCCCCTGATAGCGCTGGTCGTACTCCGCTGCGCTGTGCCAGGGTGGATTCGAACGTATGGCCGGTTAGCATGATAAAAAGTGGGTAACTCTCTCAGGGTGTAAGGAGTTACACATTCTGGGATATGATTTCTTTTCTGGTGAATTTATAAATAAAAATGAGAGATATATGGTATCTCTGTCTTATTTTTAATGGTTTTATAGGATTATATATTTACATAAAGCGCCCGGCAGAACGCCGGGCGCAGAAGGGATCAGCTCTCTTTACTGACAATTTTAATCTCTACCATCCCGATGCCGAGCTCGCGCGGTGAATGGCCAAGAATATTTCCCTCATTCGTCGGCTGCGGGTCCGGCGGAACAATCACCAGCGTATTGCTGCGGGAAGGATTATCAAAATGCAGCGTGGTGGTGGTGACGTCATTTCCCAGCGTCAGCGTTTGCTCTTTATCGCCCACGCGAACCGGGATGGGACGGTTCGCGTTTGGACCATAGGCCCGGGCGGTGATCACCAGGTCGAATTTTTCCGGCAGAGGATGTGCGTACTCAATCTTCACTTCACTGCCCAGCTGCGCATTAGACCAGCGCCCCCAGGATTCCGGACGCGAGATGCCGCTGAACTGTTTGACCTCTTCCGGTGCCCCGGCCACGTTGAAGATAAAGCTGTCTGCTTTATAGCGAATATCGTTATCCACGATTTTCAGCATGTCGACATTTCGCTGATAGCGCGCGGTATCGATGACCGTATCGTTGAATGCGGTTTTGCCTTTCCACTGCGCTTTATCGACATGCTGCACGGTTTGCTCCCCGCCAAGCTGTCCCTGAGAAACGCACCAGTCGGTTGAGAGAGCCAGTGGCTGGGACCAGAGCTGGCCCATTTTGTAGCACCTGTCGACCCAGACAAAATTATCGCGAGGGGCGAAGTCGGCCAGCTGGAAACGCAGCGGCGCAGAGTATTCGCTTTCCGGCAGCGGTTCTACGCGCGTATCCGACACGCGCAGCAGCAGCGGCAGACGGAAATGGCTGCCGGAGAAGGCGATGGTGTTTTTATCCTGATCGATGGTGAAGTCTTTCATCTCTTTCGGGAAGTTCCACAGGCGGATGATGTCCGGCTTCCACGCGAGGATTTTCTCCTTCATGTTGAGGAACACTTCCGACAGTGACTGCCCCGAGAGCGTACTGCGGCCAAGGCCAATAAAGTTATCCCCGCCCAGAATATCCAGCACGGTTGCGCCGTTATCCATGGAGTTGCGTTTGGTGGCGATCACGTCCTGTTGCGGCTGGTCGCCGCGCAGAATGAAGAACAGATTGCTGCGATCCTGTTTGCTGAGCTGATCCCAGGCGCTGTTTTTCATCGCCAGATGGTCAGATGAGACGACGATGACCGTGTTTTTAAAATACGGCGAGGCTTTGATTTTCTCGACCAGGGCGGCGATATGCTCCTGACTGCAGGTTACCGCGCTGAACGACGTGTTGTTTTTGCCGTCAATCTCATAGCGTTTGCGCTTACAGGTGCGCGAGACAAACCCGTCCGGATGGTGGGTATCTACCGTCAGGGCAAAGAGGGAGAAACGCTTGCCGGCGCGGGACAGTTCCTCGAACTTTTTCCAGGTTTCGTCCAGTACCGTGTCGTCGTAAAAGCCCCAGTCGTTGCGGTAATGCGGGTCGGCAACGGTCGTTTTTAACTCTTCTGAGCCATACAGATGGTCAAAACCGTGGGATTTCAGGAACACATCTTTTCCGGCAAAGCGCAGGTTAGCCCCCTGTACGAAGTAGTTTTCGTAGCCGGAGTTTTTCAGGATATCGCCGAGGCAAACGTTCTGCGGGAAGAAGCTCGACATTGAGGCCGAGGCATTACCCTCAAAGGGGGCGAAGAGCGGGATACCGCACTGCGAGGCAACCATCCCGGCGATGGTGTAATCCGTACCGGGCAGCTGCGCGGTATGGCTGAAATCAAGACTTTCGTTTTTCAGCGCGCCCAGCTCTGGCGTCAGGTTCGGGAAGGCATTGTTATCAAACCAGGTGCGTTCCAGACTCTCGCCGTAGATATACACCAGGTTAAGCTTCGGGTTGGCTATTTTTTTGGACGGCTCTTTATACCAGGCCATGAAATCCGGGTCGCCGTCGCGCGACTGTGACTTTACCAGCTCGGTTATCTGATGAAACGCCGGGCTGGCATCCACGGACGCCAGCGCCAGACAGAGTGCCAGCAGGCTGTAGCCGCCATGATGCGGAAGATGTCGACGGCGGCGCAGCACCCAGGCCAGGGCACCAAAAATAATCACCAGCGCCGCAATTAGGCCAAGCCCGGGAAGAATGTATTTACCCACGCCCGCGCCTGTCAGGCTATTCGTCAGCGTGTAGAGCACCGCATCGTTAATGCCGTCACCGGTAAAGTAATCGCTGGCGTATAAGGTAATGTTTAAAATAATAAAAATGCCGAGCACCACCAGCGTGGCGATAAACCACCAGGTGTTACGGCCCGCTTTGCAGGCGTAAACGCCGACAGAGGCCAGAAAAAGGACAAGGGACATTAACTCTGACAACAGTCTATCCTCATGACGCCAGGCGCTTAGCTGGCTAACTGATTATTTTTTGGGTTATACAATGTAATTGCGTTGTCGTGTAGCTGCAATTTTAGTGTCACGAAAGTGTGCTGTTGTTAGGATTTGGTTTAGAAAATCGTTTTTTTGAAGGGGGTCGCATCCTGACATACGGACGCTCAGACGGTGGCAGGCAGGAAAAAGACGGCTTTAACGCCGCGTTAAAAGAGTAACGTCTTAAACGCGGCGTGTAATGGCAATACAGGCGGGGATCAGGAGATGAAATTAACGCCTTGTTTCAGCACCAGATCGCAGGCTTTGGTTTTCACCTGTTTCGCCAGCGAGGAGTTGCCGATGGTGCTCAGGTTGAGCTGTTGACCGTTTTGCGCATTCAGCAGGCCCTGAATACCATCCATATAGTTGGTGTCCTGTTTCTGCTCCTGTGTATCCAGACCGAGTTTGCCCAGCACCTGATTTTTCACGTTTTGCGCGTCGGTCACGGAGGCCAGTTTTTGCTTCGCGCAATATTCCAGAATCCCCGCGGCGTTGTTCATTGTGCCTGCGCTAAGGCTCTGGGTGCTGTTACCCAGCAGGCCGGTAAGGGAAGAGGCTGACAGCCCGCCCTGGGTGCTGCTGCTCTCTTTGGTCAGTTCGCTCGCTGCGCTGGACAGCGAATCCTGCCAGGATGCGGCCTGTGCCGCGCCGGTAACCAGCAGGGCGCCTAATACGGTGCTGAAAAGAAACTGTTTTTTCATAATGGCTTACTCAAAAAAGGTCCGTTTTGGGGCGAAAGTGGAGTCAGTATATACCTCCGGGCCACCGGTCTTTCCTGGAAATATCTTAATACTCTTTACCGGTGACACGGCTGCGGTAACTTTCCCAGTCGAAGATGACATACAGACTGTTCCCGAGCTTCATGCGATCCATGACGCGTTCGCCCAGCAAGCGGGTCATTTCGTCGATGTTGTGGTTAGTCAGCATGCCGGTGGGGCGTTTGGAGGAAGAGCGGCGATCGACAATCTGGTTAATGATCACTTTTTCATAGCGGGATTCGGTCTGGACGCCAATCTCATCAATAACCAGTAAATCGACATTACTCAGGTCATTAAGCAGTTGCTCTTCGCTGGTTTCGCGGTTGCTGAAGGTGTCTTTCATGGCGGACATGATATCGGCCACGGTGATGATCAGCACCGATTTCCCGCGCAGCAGCAGCTCGTTACAGATAGCGGCCGCCAGGTGGTTTTTCCCCGTGCCAGGCTTGCCGCTAAAAATGAAGCTGGCGATATTGCCGTCGAATTCATCCACGTACTGACGCGCGGCAGCGAGTGCATTCATCTGCCCGTTGGTCTCAATTTTATAGTTATCAAATGAGCAGTTCTGGTGCAGGGGGCGAATACCGGAACGGTTAAAGGTGCGCTGCATTTTCATCGCCCGGTTTTCGCGGGCCAGCGCGGCGGCGCGGATCTTACCCTGCTCTTTTTGCCACGCCAGGAGTTCTTCACCCGTCGTGAAGGCGGGCTTCACGTTGGCTGGCATCATCTTTTGCAGACGTTTCATCAGGTCGCCGACGTTCTTCATTTCGCACCTCGGAATCCATTTGGGATCTGTTTATCCGGTTCGGAAAACGCGTTGATATCACGTTTTGGCTGGCCGTTATTGCTGGCGCGATTAATTTGCAGATGACGCGCGAGCTTCTGTTGCCACTGAATATGAGTGAATACTTTGCCTTCCGCCTGCCACCACGCGGTAAACGCGGCCAGCTCTTCGGGGGTAGCCGGTTGCGTTAACGCTATGCCCCACAATGCCGCCTGCCGTTGAAAATCAGCATCAGGTTGCCAGCCCGCATACAGGGCAAATTTACCCATGGGAACGGCCACGGGGACGCTAACCGGCTCGTCAAAGAACTGGTTATCGAGGGTTACGTCGCTCGCCGGGCGGGACAACTGCGCTTCAATCTCCAGAAGCTGTGCCAGACGTTCTGGTGTGATGGCATAAAACGCCGGAGCGTTGTCAGCAAATACCGCAACCGTGCCGCCTTCGGCGTGGGTCAGCACACCGCGGGGATCGCGCATAAAGGCATCAATACCAGCAATGCTGGTGGTCAGAATTCTGGAGGACATAACGCTTACTCTACTGATAACTACGGGCGTGATATGGGCTTATGGTAGCACAGAGAGCGGGAAGGGAAGGAGGGTTTTCCCCGGCGGCGCGATGCCTGCCGGGGCGACAACGGCTGGCCTGATAAGCGTAACGCCATCAGGCAGTTATCAGGCGATAATGTTCAGCGTTACGTCGATGTTACCGCGGGTCGCGTTAGAGTACGGACACACAATGTGTGCTGCATCGACCAGTTTTTTGGCTTCTGCAGGATCCATACCTTCAACGTGGATGTTCAGTTTTGCTTCGATACCAAAACCGGTTGGCAGCGGCCCAATCCCCACTTCGCCTTCTATAAAGGCCTCTTTCGGCAGGGTAAATTTGTCGCGCGCGGCTACAAACTTCATGGCACCCAGGAAGCAGGCAGAGTAGCCGGCAGCAAACAGCTGCTCAGGGTTGGTGACGTCACCGCCCATGCCGCCCATCTCTTTTGGCACGCCGAGTTTAACATCCAGTACGCCGTCGGAAGAGGTCGCACGGCCATCACGGCCTCCGGTTGCTTTTGCTTTGGCAGTGTAGACAACTTTTTCTAAAGACATGGCAGATTCCTCATCTTACATTAATGTGCGCTATTAAATAGCGTGCGATATATATGGGTAAATAAATACGCGTAAAGTATAGCCTTACGCGCGTTGGATCTGTTGTCGCAAACGTTCCAGCTGCTGCTTAAGTGACAGCATGGTCTCAGTATCACACTGGGCGGCGCATCCCACTGCATGGGGGATCCCGGAAGCCTGCTGCTGGAGATGACGTCCCGCATCGCTCAGGGTGACGGCGACCTGACGCTCGTCTTTACGTGAGCGGTGGCGATTTATCAGCCCCGCGCTTTCCAGACGCTTCAACAGCGGCGTCAGCGTGGCAGAGTCAAGGAACAACCGTTCACCGATGTCCGACACCGTAATGTCATCCTGCTCCCACAGCACCAGCATCACCAGGTATTGCGGGTAAGTCAGGTTCAGCGGTGCCAGCAGTTGCCGGTACAGCTTGTTCAGCGCCAGATTTGCTGAATAGAGAGCAAAGCAGAGCTGGTTATCCAGCAGGAGCGCAGCGGTCGTGTCGTTCGTTTTCGCGTTCATGAGATGAATATAGATAGTGTACGATTTAATTGCAAGCTACTTTATGGGCAGGTATAGCGGAGCGCCACCTGAACGGCCATTTTGCGGTAGTGCTGGCGCTGTGCCTGTTCGTCCGCACCCTCTTCAAACAGCAGGGTGAAGGTGTAGCTGTTGGCAACGTAGTGGAAGCTGAAACTGCTGATCAAACGATGCAGATCGCGGGCTTCAACCTTCTGATTGAACAACTGCTTTTCTTTCCCGCGACGGAGGATCGCTTCCAGCAGATCAAGTGCGCTGCGGTTGACCTGGCGGAGGTAGCTGGACTGCTGCATAAAACGGCCACGCTGCATGTTTTCCATGCAGATAATGCGGATGTAATCCGGGTGGTCGGCATGGTAGTCAAAGGTGGCTTCAACCAGATGAACCAGCGCTTCGACAGGGGGCATTCCCGCCAGGCTGAGCGCCTGTTCACTGGCGCGGATCTGGGTGTAAACATACTCCAGTACGAGAAGATACAGGTTCTCTTTGTTTTTGAAGTGGTAAACAACCATGCGTTTGGTGGTGCCGGCTTTCTCCGCAATTTGTTCCATGCGGGCACCGTTCAACCCGTATTCGGCAAACAGCGTGATAGCGCTCTGAAAGATTTTCTCTTTCAGGCTGGATTCTTCATTGTGCTCGGGGAGTTCGCTGCCTGGGTTAGCCACATCCTTTCCTTATCGTCACCAAACGGATGGGAGTGATTATCCTCACGGCAGCGTAATAACACAAATCTCAAACCCGTGGACGTTTGCGGTACAGCCACAGTCCGGGGATCGACAGTCCGATAGAGAGCGCACCGACAATGGACGAAGCCTTAAGAAAGTTGCTCAGAAGGAGGATCATTTGCGGTTCGGTGTAGCCGAAATGGCTGATTTTCACCGCGGAAATCATGGCCGTATAGGCAGATATGCCGGGGAACATCGGGATAACGGCGGCGACGGTGAATACCTTTGGATGCGCCAGATACCAGCGCGACCACTGAATTCCGATGCTACCGACCAGCATTGAGGCCATAAATGTTGACCATTCAATGTTGAATCCCGCCGTCATCATCACCATTCGCGAGCCATGACCAATAGCACCCAACAGCGCGCACCACGGTAACGCGCGTTGCGGAACGTTAAAGACCATCGCAAAACCGACGGCAGGGATCGCGGCCAGTAGCATATTCTGCGCCAGCGCCAGCAGAAAATCGATCACGCCCATCCGCGTAACCCCCAGAGTGTCATGGCCATTACCACACCAATGCAGGTTGCAAGCGTCAGCAGGCTGGCAATCGCCCAGCGTGCCAGACCGGTATTGATGTGACCCTTAAACATATCGGCTACGGCGTTAATCAACGGGAAGCCGGGCACCAGCAGAAGCACGCTGGCCGCCATGGCAATCGTCGGCGTGTTGGCAAACTGCGGCAGACGAAGCAGCAGGCCAGAAACCGTGGTGGCGACAAAAGCGGTAATGCAGAAATTAATTTGCGGGTGGAGTTGGCGGTGCGTCAGGAGCTGGCGCACGTACATGGCGATACTGCTGGCGAAAAAGGTGATGACCGCGCCGTCCCAGCCGCCTTTGTTGAGCTTACAAAAACAGGCGCAGGACAGCCCGACCATTAACACCACCAGCCAGCGGGGATAACGTAAGGGCTTAATCTGGTTGAACCGTTTTTCAATGTCGTGCAGGTCGAGAAGCTTATGCTCAGCAAGAATGACAATATGCTGGACCTCGGTTACAACGTGCATATTGATGCCGCGGTCGTGGTTTTTGCGGGTGGAGGTCAGGCACTGACCGTCTTTTATGGTGGTCAACACGATAGCATTGGATGAAATGGCGCTCTCAACGCTGTCCATACCCAGCGCCAGCCCCAACCGGGTGGAAAGTTCCTCGACCAGCGCGCTTTCCGCCCCGTGCTGGAGCAGAAAAAGACCGCACTGAATACAGAGCCGCGTGATGGCACGCTGCGTTGATCGATCTGCCTGCATGTCATGTCCTGAAGAGAAGGTGAATAGCTTGCCTGTTGGCCCGTCATGCTTACTTTTAGCACAAACTGCAGTGCCTCTAGCTGTGGGTCAGATCAAGATTTATGCAAACAGTTGCGGGCTGTCTGGCGGCGGGATGCGGTTTTGGACCATAAACATGATGAATTATTAATTGGGAAATATAAGATATTTATATTTAGTTTTACTAAGTTTATATTTTAATTATTTTAAGGCCTTTATAATTAAATTTATCTGTGCTTTGTGAGATATTACCGCTGTTTTAGGCATTTCTTAAATGAAGCACACATCTCATCTTCTGCTTGTATTAATCAGTTTTACACTCAGGGACGAATACACTTATACCTTGATGCGTTTTAACGTTACTCATCATATGAAAATGGACACGGAGGGTCTATGTCGTCATTGAATGGTAAACATGGCGTCGTCATTAGCAGGATACCCGTAATGCAAAACGGGTTGGGGGGCGTAATGACACGCCATTTTGCCGATTTTGATTTAACGTTTTGCCGTTCGCTGCAGGAATTAACCCTGCTGCAGTTACGGCGTGCAGACGTCATTATCGCTGATATTTCAGGTGAATACAGGAATCCCCGGGGCACGCTCGAAGAATATTACGGTTTATTAAATCAATATCGGGATATTCACTGGATTTTTTTAGTCTCCCGGCCGCTTTATCCTATTGCCGTTGAGCTGCTTATGCGTCCGGAAAGCACGTTGCTTTCTGATATGGAGCCGATAGAAGGCGTAATTAACGCCATCCGTGCAGGCAGTGAACGGGCAGAGCGGATAAGCCAGACGTTATTAACGCCCGAACCTGCCTGTAACGATGATGAAGACGACCGCGTCATTGCGCTCACCCACTCTGAACGCAAGGTATTGCGTCTGTTAGGCAAGGGCTGGGGGATTAACCAAATTGCCACTTTGCTCAAGAAGAGCAATAAAACGATCAGTGCACAGAAAAACAGTGCGATGCGACGGTTGTCATTACGGAGTAATGCCGATCTGTACGCCTGGATCAACAGTACTCAGGGATTGAGAGAGCTGAGTTTAATGTCAGCCTATGGAGAGTTCGAGGAATGGATAAAACCGGTTCAACAAGACATATTGCCGTCATCGAAAATTGCGCGATGAGTGCCGTCGGGCTGGAGCACCTGTTTGCACTGCCCACGCTCAGCCATTATCAACTGCACATGTTCAGTGAATTTGACAGCTTTAAGAAGGCGCTTCCTCATGTCTCTTTTTTCTCGCTGATCTATTCACTTTCTGATGCGCGAGAAGAGCGTCGAAACTGTCTGGCATCCCTGCGGGATCTCGCGTTTACGCATAATCATATTCAGCGCATCATCCTGGCGGCAGATGAAATGGAAGCGCGGTTAATCAGCCATCTTTCCCCTTCACGCCTTCACGGTGTCGTCAGTAAATCGGTGTCGCTCGACCGCCTGCAGGAGGAGTTACTGGTGTTGCTGAGTGAAACGCTGCACATCAATGACAATATGCTCAACCACTGGTACAAGAGTCAAAACAGGATGTTAAGCCCAACGGAGCGGGCGATTTTGCGGTATATGTCCTGCGGGTTTTCTATTCCTGAAATCGCCGCGCAGCTTGAGCGCAATATTAAGACCATCCGGGCGCACAAGTTTAATGCGATGGTGAAGCTTGGGGTCAATTCTGACGTGGGGCTGCTTGATGCGGCAGATATTCTGACTCATCTCCCGGCCCGGGATCCGCGAACATCAGTATTAAGCCAGCCGACATTTTTATAAGCTGATATCTGTGCGCCAGACAGGCTCTGGCGCCTCATTCAGATGCAAACATCTACCCATTTTGCGGACGTCAGTTCTGCCATTCTGTCTGGTGAAATACGCACGGCACTGTGAATTGCACCCGCGGCCGGCAGCACTTCAGCATACTGTTTCAGTGAAATATCGCAATAAACCGCGAGCGGATTTTCCAGCCCAAACGGGCACACGCCGCCAACAGGATGACCCGTGATGGTGACCACTTCATCACAACTGAGCATGCGTGCTTTTGCGCCAAACGTGTCTTTCAGTTTTTTATTATCCAGACGCGCATCACCTTTCGCGACCACCAGAATGACGTCATTTTTAACCTTCAACGACAGCGTCTTGGCGATTTGTCCCGGCTCAACACGATGGGCGGCAGCAGCCAACGCAACGGTTGCGGTACTCTGGCTGAGTTCGATGACCTCTATATCCGGAGCGTTGTCGGCAAAAAACTGCTGTACAGACTGCAAACTCATTGTTTCCTCCTGACAAATATCCCGCGTAATCTGTCATAAGAATTTATGCTCTGTAAATATCTCTTCAGTAACAAATATCCCACACGGCCGATTTCTGGATCGCCTTCACATTCACAGAAACCGGTTACAGTAACCGGTTGCAGACCGTGAGTGAGAGATTAATACTGACTGTGTAACGTCCCCTGTATCCAATAATAAGAGCTAAATATGAAACCATTCCGTCTGAGCAGTACCGCTGGTAAACGCGCCGGCAAGGTTGTGAAGGTGATGTATGGACCAACGTATGGCGTGTATGCGCCCGTCATAAACGTCTGAAAGGAGATCTGCTATGTCTGCCAACCATGCTGCGTTTAATCTGATATTTCGTTTTGTAGAAAATTACGTCAGCCCGATTGCCGGGCGGATCTCCTCCCAGCGTCATGTTATGGCTATTCGTGATGGCTTTATCTCCGCGATGCCGTTCATGATTGTGGGTTCATTTTTACTCGTCTTCGCGTATCCACCGTTTTCGCCTGATACCACCTGGGGTTTCGCGCGCGCCTGGCTGGACATGGCGAAGCAATTTGAAGGTCAGATCCTCACGCCGTTTGATATGACCATGGGCGTTATGTCCCTGTATATCTGCGCGGCCATTGCCTATAACCTTGGCAAACACTATGTCAAATCGCATCAGTTAGATCCGTTTATGTGCGCCATGCTGTCGCTGATGGCGTTTCTGCTGGTCGCGGCGCCGAAAACCAAAGGCACGCTTCCGGTCGACAGCCTCGGCGGGACAGGCATTTTTACCGCGATTCTGGTGGCTATCTACTGCGTTGAGATGATGCGTTTTCTCAAAGCGCATAACATCGGGATCCGTCTGCCGGACCAGGTTCCGCCGATGATCAAAAACTCCTTTGATCTGTTGATCCCGGTGCTGGTGGTGGTGTTGACGCTTTACCCGCTGAGTCTGGTGATTCAGTCTGAGTTTGGCATGCTGATCCCGCAGGCGATTATGTCTGTCTTCAAACCGCTGGTTTCCGCCGCAGACTCCCTGCCGGCAATCCTGCTGGCGGTGTTGATTGGGCATTTGCTGTGGTTCGCCGGGATCCACGGTGCCGCGATTGTCTCCGGGATGTTGCAGATGTTCTGGCTGACCAACCTGGGCGCTAACCAGACCGCGCTGGCCGCCAGCCAGCCGCTGCCGCATATTTTTATGGAAGCGTTCTGGACGTTCTTTATCGTCATCGGGGGGTCAGGTGCCACGATGGGGCTGGTGTTCTGCTACCTGCGCAGCCGCTCCGCTCATCTGCGTTCTATCGGCCGTCTGAGCGTGGTGCCAAGCCTCTTTAACATCAACGAACCCGTTATTTTCGGTACGCCGATTGTCATGAACCCGGTGTTCTTTATTCCGTTCCTGCTGGCACCCATGGTTAACGCCGTGCTGGCCTGGTCGGCGATGAAGTTCGATCTGATTGGCCGCGTGATCTCCGTTGTGCCGTGGACGGCACCTGCACCGGTAGGTGCCGCATGGGCGCTGGGCTGGGATTTCCGTGCAGCCATTCTGGTGGTGGTCCTGGCGTGCGTATCGGCCATCATCTACTTCCCGTTCTTTAAAGTGTACGAGAAGCAACTGCTGGAGCAGGAAGCGGAAGAAGCGCAACGTAATGCGGAAGAGGAAAATCAGCAGGTAGCGTGAGAAACGGATGCCGGGTCAGCGTTAATGCGGCCCGGCAACACCTGACCTTACTTGAGCGTACAATCTCCACACTGCTGAACGTCCGGCAGGCGATAACGCTGGCAGCAGGTGCGGCGAACCAGAAGCCCGTCACGAAGGACCACGGTGCGGAATAACGGGTTATCGCGGCCATCGGAAAGCTGTTTTGCAAAGAAACAGGACTGGCGCAGGGCCTCGACCTTCTCATCACCGAGCAGAGGTTTCATTTCCGTCAAATACCAGTGGATTAAATACCCGGTATTGCTCCAGATAAGCTTCCCATTGATTTCCCCCGTCTCTTCCAGCGCATCCACTACCGGGATCAGGGCGCGAGTTATGAGTTGCTCCATACGTTCCTGAGCAGAGAGGTGCTCTGCGTTCTGGTCTTCGTGGAGATCAATCCAGAAACAGGCCGCACGGCCGGTCTCGTGGAACTCGACATGAAAATATTCCGGGGAGAGTTCCAGCATGCCCTTTTGTGTGAGCAGCGCCAGCATGAGTGGGGGCACCATCAGCCCGATATACCACTGCGCCCAGAGGGAGAGCAGGGGTTTATTTTCCCGCGTAAGGGTCGGTTGATTGCGATAGATATGGTCGGAATAGGTTGCCAGCAACGACTGCAGTGTCGACGGCTGTCGCCACTCTTCCAGCGTCATGGCGTGGTGCGGGTGCGCTTCATCCAGCCTGATAAAGTCCAGCAGGTGGGCGCGGGTTTTAGCGATCTTATCCCTGATGGCATCCGCAAGCGAAACATTCCCGGTGGGGAGGCGGGCTCTCCAGAGAAGGGGTTCAACGATTTGTGCGGTATGAGTGGCCATAGTAGAGATACAAATCTAAATGATAATGATTGCCAATCCTAACTATTGCTCATACCGATGGCAAGACTTTTGTCCGCGTTATATGACGCCGCGCTTACGCGGTCTGAAGCTCTTCGCTCAGCAGGATGTTATTGCGCCCCATATGCTTTGCTTCGTAGAGGGCTTTGTCCGCTTTCTCCAGTGCACCTTCGGCGTCTTCATCCTCAAAAATGGCAATCCCAATGCTGATGGTGACGTTTGTCGCCACGCTTTCATTGAACATATGCGGGATTTTTAAATCGTAGACTTTCTGGCGGATCCGCTCTGCCGTCTGACGGGCATGCTCGAGAGAAATATTGGTCAGCAGAACCATAAATTCTTCCCCGCCGAAGCGCGCCACAATATCACGTGAACGCACGGCATCACGGATGGCAGCAGAGACCCGGATCAGCGCCTGGTCGCCCATCATATGGCCGTAGTGGTCGTTGTAGGCCTTAAAGTGGTCGATATCCATCAGCAGGACAAAGTGCTCGCCGTTCTCCACTGCCGGAAGATTCTCCAGCCGGCTTTGCAGTCCGCGACGGTTATAAAGGCCGGTAAGCGGGTCCATCATGCTCAGATCGGTGAGGGTCTCACGCTCCTCCAGCAAACGGGAGAGCAGTTCCTGCGCGAAGCGATCGTTACGTCTTTGCAAAATGTTATGAATCGCAATTGCTACCACAGGAAGTGCGAAAGAATAGGTCATTCTCAGCCATATATCATGATTACTTAACCACAGGCAGACAATAAATGTGGGGAAGGAGTGCAGCGTAAATGCTTTGATATTACTGGCGAAGGCCAGCGTACCAATAAACAGTACCGTTAATAATGCCATGATCAAATAGGTCGCCTGATCGTGGGTAATTAACGAAAATTTCGAGGCCACCTGCCACGCCCATAAAATACCGAAGATCGCTGAAACGGCAGGAATATTTACCTTGCGGGTTCTCTTTTTCCAGTGCCAGACGAGCAGCCCGGTGCTGATAACAAAAATAGAAATCAGAGGGACTGATAACAGGCGAATAGAATAGAGCGGGTTTGTTACCGAGAACACAGCTGAGGTCGCGTTCAGAAATAAAAATAAACGTAACGATAATTGATATTTACTGTGGACCAAAGACCGCCAGGATTGTGATGTCATAGTAGTGCGTTTTTATTAATATTTAATTAAAACAGGTAAATAGGTGTTGTTTCGCAATGAAAGATGCAAAAAACTCA
This sequence comes from Enterobacter cloacae complex sp. FDA-CDC-AR_0132, assembly GCF_003010695.1. Classification (NCBI taxonomy): domain Bacteria; kingdom Pseudomonadati; phylum Pseudomonadota; class Gammaproteobacteria; order Enterobacterales; family Enterobacteriaceae; genus Enterobacter; species Enterobacter cloacae complex sp. FDA-CDC-AR_0132. Next base: position 2,267,705 of record NZ_CP027618.1, read on the forward strand.
AAGAGTAATTATCAGAAAAACTTTAGGTCTAGTTAACAGGTGAGCAATTTATCACCTTAGGCATTTCCTGTCATTACAGGAAAGGTAAAGGGGGAGAGTTTTTGATTAATCGTGCTGACAAATGATAATTGATATCATATGATATTGGTTATCATTATCAGTGTGAGAGGGCGAACCATGTTGAACAGGGCGCTGGGAAGTGGTTGGGGAGTGTTACTGCCGGGGGCGATTCTTGGCGGTCTGATGTTTGCCGATCTCTCCATTGATGTCTGGAAAGCCCTCATTGTGTCAGGACTGTTAGTGACGTCAGGGATGATCTGGCATAAACAGCTGCGCCACTTTGTGTTACTGCCGTCATGCGTAGCACTGGTCAGTGGAATTCTGGTGATACTGATGAGTTTGAAATAAGCGGAAAGCGAGAAGAACGTCAGAAAGGATGTAAGATAATTGGTGCGAGGGGGGGGACTTGAACCCCCACGTCCGTAAGGACACTAACACCTGAAGCTAGCGCGTCTACCAATTCCGCCACCTTCGCACAGTCATCTTACTTTTTTTGATATCGCCTCGTTGGTGCGAGGGGGGGGACTTGAACCCCCACGTCCGTAAGAACACTAACACCTGAAGCTAGCGCGTCTACCAATTCCGCCACCTTCGCCCAGTGCGAGCAATATCAACGTGATTTATGGTGCGAGGGGGGGGACTTGAACCCCCACGTCCGTAAGGACACTAACACCTGAAGCTAGCGCGTCTACCAATTCCGCCACCTTCGCATACCATCGACACTGTAAAAGTATCGTAACCACGGAGGCGCATTCTAGATGTTTTCAGCTTTACGTCAACAGAAAAATGCGCACGCTGTTTTGATTGCTGCAAAAATGGCCGATGGTAGCGCCCGGTTTTGCCGGATAGCGGTTACGCCTATCCGGCCTGCCAGATAAGGGGATTACTTCTTAGCCTGACGCGTCATCACGGTGCGGTAAACCTTAAAGCGACCCGTCTGGGCGATGACTTCATGGAAGCCAAAGGTTTCATCCAGCACTTTCGGGTACGGCAAGAAGGCGTTAGCCACAATACGCAGTTCACCCCCGCTGTTCAGATGACGTACTGCACCACGGATCAGCGTTTGCGCCGCTTCAAGGCTGGTTTCCATACCATCGTGGAACGGCGGGTTGGAGATGATCATGTCGAAACGGCCATTCACATCAGAGAAGACGTTGCTGGCAAACACGTCGCCTTCCAGGCCGTTTGCAGCAAGCGTTGCGCGGCTTGCTTCAACCGCCGGGGCGCTCACATCGCACAGGGTTAAGCGCACTTTTGGCGAATGGCTCGCCAGTACGGTCGCCAGTACACCCGCGCCACAGCCGACATCCAGCACTTTGCCTTTCGTATGCGGCGTCAGGGTGGAGAGCAGCAGCTGGCTGCCCACGTCCAGACCGTCGCGGCTGAAGACGCCTGGCAGAGTTTTAATGGTCAGACCGTCAAGCTGATATTCATCCCAGAATTTCTCAGCATCAAAGGTCGCCTGTTTTTCCAGACGGCCGTGATACAGGCCACAGCGACGGGCGCTGTCGATTTTATTCAGCTGCGCATAGCCTTCCAGCATCTGTTCTGCGCTACGAACGCCGCTGCGGTTCTCACCGACCACGAAAATATCGCAGCCAACGGGCAGCAGAGAAAGCAGGTTCATCAGCTGGAACTGGGCTTCTGGCTTGTTCTTCGGCCAGTAGTAGATGAGCGTGTCGCAGTCGGCGATGTCGCTCTGTTCAGCGACCAGGCTAAAGCGCGCGCGGTCGTCCATCTGGCGGCTCAGTACCTGCCAGTGGTGGTAGTATTGGGTGTGGGCACGGCTTTCAGCACAGTCGAAACGTGCGGGCAGGTCATCCTGCATATCTCCGGCAAACAGAATACGGCTTTCTTCGAAATCATCACTGTGACGCAGCAAGACTTCACTTGCCGGGGTAAATGCAGACATGAATTGTTCCTCAATTAACTCAGGCGGGGATTATAGTAGGTAGATGGCGCAGTTTCGACACATTTGCTATATTTGCGCGCCTGAGAGACAGGAGTTTTCCCTATGACATCCCGACGAGACTGGCAGTTGCAGCAACTGGGCATCACCCAGTGGGCCTTGCGTCGCCCGACGGCGTTGAAGGGCGAAATCGCCATCTCCATCCCTGCGCACGTCCGGCTGGTGATGGTGGCGGAGGAACTGCCTGCCCTGAATGAACCCCTTATTGGTGATGTCCTTCGTAGCCTGAAGCTGACCACTGAACAGGTTTTACAGCTTACGCCAGACAGGGTCACCATGCTGCCATCCGACAGCCGCTGCAACAGCTGGCGTATGGGAGACATCGATGAGGTCTCCCTGGAAGGGAGCCAGATCTGCTCGCCAGCGCTGGACGAACTGAAAGCCAACCCAAAAGCGCGCAGCGCGCTATGGCAACAAATCTGCGAATATGAACACGATTTCTTCCCTCACGACGCCTGATCTGACCGCGGCGTACGCGATTGAAACGCGCGCCCATGCTTTTCCATGGAGCGAAAAAACCCTCGCCAGCAATCAGGGCGAGCGGTATCTGAATTACCGTCTGGACGTCGACGGCACGATGGCCGCTTTTGCCATCACGCAGGTCGTTCTGGACGAAGCGACGCTGTTTAATATCGCGGTTGATCCCGCGTATCAGCGCCGGGGGCTGGGAAGAGAACTGCTTGAGCATCTCATTCGCGAGCTCGAAACCCGTGACGTTTTCACCCTGTGGCTGGAGGTGCGCGCGTCGAATGTCGCCGCCATCGCACTCTATGAAAGCTTAGGCTTTAACGAGGCGACTATCCGCCGTAACTACTACCCCACCGCAGAGGGACGTGAAGACGCCATCATAATGGCTCTGCCGCTTGGATAACTAAAATAAGGTTGTAACGATGAAATGGGACTGGATTTTCTTTGATGCCGACGAAACGCTGTTTACGTTTGACTCGTTTGGCGGCCTACAGCGGATGTTTCTCGATTATAGCGTTACCTTCACCGCTGAAGACTTTCAGGACTATCAGGCGGTAAACAAACCGCTGTGGGTGGATTACCAGAACGGTGCCATCACCGCGTTACAGCTGCAGCACCAGCGCTTTGATGTCTGGGCCGAGCGGTTAAACGTCAGCCCGGGTGCGCTTAACGATGCCTTCCTTAATGCCATGGCGGATATCTGCGCGCCGTTGCCGGGCGCGGTTTCCCTGCTGGACGCCCTGAAGGGCAAGGCGAAGCTGGGCATTATTACCAACGGGTTTACCGCCCTGCAGCAGATCCGCCTTGAGCGTACGGGCCTGCGCGATCATTTTGACGCGCTGGTGATCTCTGAAGAGGTGGGCGTACCTAAGCCGGATCCGCGTATTTTTGATTATGCGCTGGAACAAGCGGGCAATCCCGATCGTGAACGAGTGCTGATGGTCGGGGACACCGCGGAGTCGGATATTCGTGGCGGGATGAACGCCGGCCTGTCGACCGTCTGGCTGAATGCACACGGTCGCACGTTGCCAGAAGGTATCCAGCCGACCTGGACCGTCACGTCATTGAACGAACTGGAGCAGCTCCTGTGTAAACAATGATTGCCTGCCCCCCATTGATGGGTAAAATAGCCGCATTTTTCGTATCCCATGATGCGCGGCCTGACGCCGCGCTTATATAGAAGATTTTATTATGACGTTGTCTCCTTATCTGCAAGAGGTGGCCAGGCGCCGTACTTTTGCCATTATCTCTCACCCGGATGCCGGTAAAACGACCATCACCGAGAAGGTGTTACTGTTCGGACAGGCGATTCAGACTGCGGGTACCGTAAAAGGCCGTGGTTCCAACCAGCATGCAAAATCTGACTGGATGGAGATGGAAAAGCAGCGTGGTATTTCCATTACCACCTCCGTGATGCAGTTCCCGTATCATGATTGCCTGGTCAACCTGCTGGATACCCCAGGGCACGAAGACTTCTCGGAAGATACCTACCGTACGCTGACGGCGGTGGACTGCTGTCTGATGGTCATCGACGCCGCAAAAGGGGTAGAAGATCGTACCCGTAAGCTGATGGAAGTTACCCGTCTGCGCGATACGCCGATCCTCACCTTTATGAACAAACTCGACCGTGACATCCGCGACCCGATGGAGCTGATGGATGAAGTGGAAAACGAGCTGAAAATTGCCTGTGCGCCTATCACCTGGCCCATTGGCTGCGGCAAGCTGTTCAAGGGTGTCTATCACCTTTATAAAGACGAAACCTATCTTTACCAGACCGGCAAAGGCCATACCATTCAGGAAGTCCGTATCGTAAAAGGTCTGGATAACCCGGAGCTGGATGCGGCTGTGGGTGAAGAGCTGGCCGCGCAGCTGCGTGACGAGCTGGAGCTGGTTCAAGGTGCATCTCACGAATTCGACAGAGAGCTGTTCCTGAGCGGTGAAATCACCCCGGTCTTCTTTGGTACCGCGCTGGGTAACTTCGGCGTTGACCATATGCTTGATGGCCTGGTGGAGTGGGCGCCACAACCGATGTCACGTAAAACTGACACCCGTGAAGTGGAAGCGAAAGAAGAGAAGTTCACCGGTTTCGTCTTTAAAATTCAGGCCAACATGGACCCGAAACACCGTGACCGCGTCGCCTTTATGCGCGTGGTGTCCGGTAAGTATGAAAAGGGCATGAAGCTGCGTCAGGTACGTATCGGTAAAGATGTGGTGATCTCCGACGCGCTGACCTTTATGGCGGGCGACCGTTCGCACGTTGAAGAGGCCTATCCGGGCGACATCATCGGTCTGCACAACCACGGTACGATTCAGATCGGCGATACCTTCACCCAGGGTGAAATGATGAAATTCACCGGTATTCCGAACTTCGCACCGGAACTGTTCCGTCGTATTCGCCTGCGCGATCCGCTGAAGCAGAAACAGCTGCTGAAAGGGCTGGTTCAGCTTTCCGAAGAGGGCGCTGTCCAGGTGTTCCGCCCAATCGCTAACAACGATCTGATCGTAGGCGCTGTCGGTGTGCTGCAGTTCGACGTGGTCGTTGCGCGTCTGAAGAGCGAGTACAACGTGGAAGCGATCTATGAATCGGTTAACGTGGCGACCGCGCGCTGGGTAGAGTGTTCTGACGTGAAGAAATTTGAAGAATTTAAACGTAAGAACGAAGTGCAGCTGGCGCTGGATGGCGGTGATAACCTGACGTATATCGCCCCAACCATGGTCAACCTGAACCTGACTCAGGAACGTTATCCTGATGTCCAGTTCCGCAAAACGCGCGAACACTGATCCCCTCTCAGAGCACGGCAATCGCCGTGCTCTTCTTTATTTCCTGTCTTATTAATCTCTTGCGGAATGTTCTTAATTCAACATTATTTCGCGTCTTTTGTTCGTTTTTTACCCAAATCTGAAAGCGGCACTGTGAGAGTGATCTATATTTAACTCAGTGTTTAACACCGGGCGTGGATGAATTAACTGTTCAATGCATGACTTTGGGTTCTCCATTTTGCCCGTGTGTTCATTCGCAATATATAAAACTAGCAATTAGGGAAGTATGTCGCCCGAATGACGGGTATACACAGGAATACATCGATGAATATGACAAGACTGAAGATTTCTAAAACTCTGCTGGCTGTGACACTGGGTAGCATCCTGGTAAGTGGTTCTGCTCTGGCTGAAACCAGCACTATGGATAAAGCGCAGTCCACCGCCGATACCGCAGGGCAAAAAATCGATAGCTCTATGAATAAAGTCGGTAATTTCATGGATGACAGCTCAATCACAGCAAAAGTGAAAGCCGCACTGGTGGATGATGAAGCTATCAAGAGCACCGATATTTCCGTTAAAACTGACAAGAAAGTTGTCACCCTGAGTGGTTTTGTAGAAAGCCAGGCCCAGGCCGAACAGGCGGTAAAAGTGGCGAAGGGTGTTGAAGGTGTAGCGTCCGTGAGCGACAAACTGCACGTTCGGGACAGCAAAAACGCGTCGGTGAAAGGGTATGCCGGAGATGCAGCCACCACCAGCGAAATCAAAGCTAAACTTTTAGCAGATGACATCGTGCCATCTCGTAAAGTGAAAGTGGAAACCACCGATGGCGTGGTTCAGCTTTCCGGTACGGTCGATTCTCAGGCGCAAAGTGAGCGCGCCGAGTCCATCGCGAAAGCGATCGATGGTGTTAAAAGCGTTAAAAACGATCTGAAAACGAAGTAAATCTGCACCATTCGCCCGTCTGGCTAACGTCAGCGGGCGAAATAAAAATGACTCTGGAAAATCGCCGGTGAGTGACCTGAGCGCGCTCACATTTAGCGGCCGACATTAACTATGGTAAAGGAGAAGCTTATGTTTCGTTGGGGCATTATATTTCTGGTTATCGCGTTAATTGCCGCCGCATTGGGCTTTGGTGGTCTGGCAGGTACAGCGGCATGGGCAGCAAAAATTGTCTTCGTCGTGGGTATTATTCTGTTCCTGGTCAGCCTGTTTACGGGTCGTCGACGTCCGTAGCAAACGCAATATTCCTTCAACAAAAAAAAGCCAGTCCTCGTGACTGGCTTTTTCTTGTTTCAGTCGCTGGTCGGGTGCGCTACTGTGTCATAACAGAAAAATGAAAACAGGAAAGCAGAGGTGGGGCAACGAATTCCCGTTACGCTCGGCAATATTGCGCCGCTGGCGTTAAAGCCGTTTCGCGCAGGCCCGCTTGCGCTGGTGTGTGAAGGTGGCGGACAGCGCGGCATTTTTACGGCCGGTGTGCTGGACGAGTTTATGCGCGCGCAATTCAACCCGTTTGACCTGTACTTCGGGACCTCTGCCGGGGCGCAAAACCTCTCTGCTTATGTCTGTAACCAGCCCGGCTACGCGCGAAAAGTGATCATGCGCTACACCACGGCGAAAGAATTTTTCAACCCGGTGCGCTTTGTGCGCGGCGGGAACCTGATTGACCTCGACTGGCTGCTGGATTCGACCTCAAGCCAGATGCCGCTGGCAATGGATACGGCGGCGCGCCTGTTCGACAGCGGAAAAGAGTTCTGGATGTGCGCCAGCCGTGGTGATGACTACACGCCGGGCTATTTCTCTCCTCAAAAAGAGAACTGGCTGGATATCATTCGCGCCTCCAGCGCCATTCCTGGTTTCTATCGTTCCGGTGCGCTGCTGGACGGCATCAGCTATCTGGACGGCGGCATCAGTGACGCGGTGCCGGTACAGGAAGCTGCGCGACGCGGGGCAAACACCATTGTGGTGATCCGCACCGTCCCGTCGCAAATGTACTATACCCCGCAATGGTTTAAACGCATGGAGCGCTGGTTAGGTGACAGCAGCCTGCAACATCTGGTCAATATCGCGAAGCAGCATGAAACGACCTACGGCGCCATGCAGCGCTTTATTGAAAAACCGCCGGGTAAGCTGCGTATATTTGAAATTTACCCGCCTAAACCGCTGGTCAGCATGGCGCTGGGCAGCCGCGTTCCTGCGCTGCGTACCGATTACAAAACGGGGCGCCTGTGCGGGCGTTACTTCCTGGCGACAATAGGCAAACTGCTGGCTGAACAACCGCCTATACATCGTCATAAAGCCATTATTACCCCACCGGCAGTGGTGGCGAATGATGCGCTGGCGATGCCACTGGTGGATGCTCCGCAGGCGAATGACGCATTGTTAGATAATGAGGATCTGGCGTGACGTACCGGTTTATCGATACCCACTGTCATTTTGATTTTCCACCGTTTACGGGGGATGAAGAGCAAAGCATCACGCGAGCTGCACATGCCGGCGTAGAGGCGATAATTGTGCCGGCGGTTGAAGCGGCATATTTTGAGCGGGTACTGGATCTTTCAAGGCGGCACCAGGCGCTGTACGCCGCGCTCGGCCTGCATCCCATTGTGATTGAACACCATCTTGATGAGCATATCGACGCGCTGGACGCCATTGTGCAGACGGCTGGCGACAAACTTGTCGCCATCGGTGAGATCGGCCTCGATCTCTATCGCGACGATCCGCAGTTTGCGCGCCAGCAGACGATCCTTGATGCGCAGCTGCGGCTGGCGAAGCGCCACGATCTGCCGGTGATCCTTCACTCCCGCCGAACCCATGACAAACTGGCAATGCATCTGAAGCGTATCGATCTTCCGCGAAGGGGCGTTGTGCACGGCTTTTCAGGGAGCCTGCAGCAGGCGCAGCGCTTTATTGCGCTGGGCTATAAAATTGGCGTCGGGGGTACCATCACCTATCCACGCGCCAGTAAAACCCGCGATGTGATGGCGCAGCTGCCGCTCGAAGCATTATTACTGGAAACCGACGCACCGGATATGCCGCTCAACGGTTTTCAGGGGCAGCCAAATCGCCCGGAGCAGGCCGCTCGGGTCTTTGACACGCTTTGTGAGCTGCGCGAGGAGCCGGAAGAGGTGATTGCGCGTGCCCTGCTGGAGAATACCCGCGCGGTATTTGGTATTACGTTATAGATAAAGCGCTGGTCGGATCACCACGATCTGCTGTTGTTCCAGCGCCTGCGCCAGCGGCTCAATATCTTCCGGCGTGGCGCTGCGCCAGGACGCCGCTTCACCGTAAACGCCGTGAGCATGAAAGGCGTTAATGCGTACCGGGACATTGCCCAATGTGTGGATAAACGCCGTCAGCGCTTTGAGATGCTCCAGATAATCACACTGCTCCGGGATCACCAGTAACCGCAGTTCCGCCAGCCGCTGGTGGTGTGCCAGCCAGCGGATACTGTGCTTAATCTGCGGATTTTCGCGTCCGGTCAGGAAGCGATGGTGTTCGTTCCCCCATGCCTTCAAATCCACCATTGCCCCGTCGAATACCGGCAGCAGTTTTTGCCAGCCGGTTTCCCCTAACAGACCGTTGCTGTCCACCAGACACGTCAGGTGTTGCAGGGCGGGATCGGTTTTGATCGCCGTGAAGAGCGCCACCAGGAACGGTAGCTGCGTTGTCGCTTCACCGCCGCTCACGGTAATGCCTTCAATAAAGGGTGCGGATTTAGAGAGCTGAATGAGGATCTCGTCGACGCTAAAACGGTGTGCCATTGGCGTTGCCTGCTGCTGGCACAACTGCAGGCAGGTATCACACTGCTGACACTGACTCTCCTGCCACCAGACTCGCCCGGCCTGTATGTTCAGCGCATCGTGCGGGCAGTGGGGTACGCAGTCGCCACAGTCGTTGCAGCGTCCGATGGTCCACGGATTGTGGCAGGTTTTGCAGCGCAGGTTGCAGCCCTGGAGAAACAGAGCCAGGCGGCTGCCCGGCCCGTCCACGCAGGAGAAGGGGATCACCTGACTAACTAAAGCGCATCTGCTGTTCATGGCTTATCACGCGTGGCTGGCGCTCCAGGATGCGGGTGTGTCGGGCGGCTTCTTCTCCAAGCCAGGTGGTGTTAGTGCGTGACCCTGCTTCACGGTATTTCTCCAGGTCGGACAACCGCACCATATATCCGGTCACGCGTACCAGATCGTTACCGGCCACGTTGGCGGTGAACTCCCGCATTCCGGCATTGAACGCACCCAGACACAGTTGCACCACAGCCTGCGGGTTGCGTTTGACCGTCTCGTCCAGCGTCAGGATGTCGCTAATCCCGGCGTGATAGTGCTTGTGGTGTGGCGCCACGCTCAGCAGGTGGCTAATCGGGTCTGGCTCCTCCCCGTAAGGCAACCGCGCGCCCGGCGTCGTACCGATATCAGAGCTTATTCCGGACTGGGCATGCAGCATCGCACGCTGTTTCCAGCCGTATTTCACCGGCGTGTTTTCAACAAACGCCGCGAGCTGTTCGCTGATCCGATACCCCAGCGCGTTGGCCTGGTCGTCTTTACCGTAACGGCCCGGTGAACCCGCTTTCTCACACAGCACGTTCACCGCTTCGGCCAGGCCGTACATGCCGAACATCGGCACAAAGCGGTCGGGATCAATCAGCCCCTCTTTGACGAGGAAGCTATTCTCAAAGAAGCCGGATTTTTGATACAGGAACTCGCAGCGGGCATTGATGACGGCCAGTTGCTGCTGGCAGTAGTGGGGCAACGTACGGGTAAAAAAGTCTTCGGGCGAGTCGCTATGTTCGGCAATGGCCTTCAGGTTCAGGCGCACCAGCGTGCTGCCACCGCCTGCCAGCGGCAGGGAGTTGTAACAACTCACGATGCCATAACGGCCTTTTGTGAAAATTTTATCATTTACCGGGCCGTTAGAAATATGGGGTTTGCTGCATTCACAGAGGTTTTCGGCCACCCTGAGCAGCAGCGAATCTGGCGTGATATCGGGATCATAAATAAAGGTCAGATTCGGTGCGACCTGCTTCAGCTCTGCATCAGCGCGTAAAATCGCGCGGGTAACGGGCGTGTCCGCCGGACCAATATTGGCATGCATAAACGCATCCGGAAGCGTTCTGTCGAGATAGCGCCAGAAACGTTTTATTCGGCTATCGATTTCTTCTTGTGTTAGAATCCTAACATACGGTTGCAGTAATGCATCAAGATGACCGAGGAAGACCGGCATCGATGTGACAGAAGGAACATGGTGGTACAGGATGGTCAGCAGTGAGAGCGCGTCATCCAGATCCTTTGCCCCTTCCAGTTCCAGCCATGCTGAGCCGTTGGCGAGGAATCTGGCGTAATCAGGCAGAACATAGCGCGGTTTATAAGGCGCATGGCCTTCGAACATGTCGCAGATAAATCCCTCTTCCAGCGCGGTGCGAGCGGCCTGAGGCAGCGCGGGGTAGGGAAGATGGTTCTCCGCCTCCAGCGCCAGAAAATGACGTTTTTGCTCGGGGGTCAATACCGGGCTTGTCACAATTTGCTGGCAACGTTGTTGCAGTGCGTGAGGGCTGGCGTGGGACATATTCGCTTCCTTTATGGTTCTGCGGATGATGACCGAATTGTAGGAAGTCATCCCGGGGGGACTTTTGATCCCACACCGGGTATCGCTGCTTTAATCAGCAGCGACAGCAGTAAAATTTGAAGTTCATCTCATTACAGTAATGCAAATTTGTACGCAGTTTTCATTAACTGTGATGAATGTCGAAGTGTAAGTGCGGCTGGATGTTAGAATAGTCACAGACCGCAAGGTGAAATTTATACGGCGATGCCGTTGGAGAATGTTATGACCGATTTAACTGCAAGCAGCCTGCGCGCGTTGAAACTGATGGACCTGACCACCCTGAATGATGACGACACCAATGAGAAAGTCATCGCCCTGTGCCATCAGGCGAAAACGCCCGTCGGGAACACTGCAGCCGTCTGTATCTACCCGCGCTTTATCCCCATTGCCCGTAAGACGCTGAAAGAGCAGGGCACGCCGGATGTACGCATTGCAACCGTGACTAACTTCCCGCACGGCAATGACGACATCGAGATTGCGCTGGCTGAAACCCGCGCGGCCATCGCGTACGGTGCTGACGAAGTGGACGTGGTATTCCCGTACCGTGCGCTGATCGCCGGTAACGAGCAGGTTGGTTTTGACCTGGTGAAAGCGTGTAAAGACGCTTGTGCTGCGGCAAACGTGCTGCTGAAAGTGATCATCGAAACCGGTGAGCTGAAAGAAGAAGCGCTGATCCGTAAAGCGTCTGAAATCTCCATCAACGCGGGTGCGGATTTCATCAAAACCTCTACCGGTAAAGTGCCGGTGAACGCAACGCCGGAAAGCGCGCGCATCATGATGGAAGTGATCCGTGATATGGGCGTGGAAAAAACCGTAGGCTTCAAACCTGCGGGCGGCGTGCGCACGGCTGAAGATGCGCAGCAGTTCCTGGCGATTGCCGATGAACTGTTTGGCCCGGCGTGGGCGGATTCCCGTCACTATCGCTTTGGTGCATCCAGCCTGCTGGCGAGCCTGCTGAAAGCGCTGGGTCACGGCGACGGTAAGAGCGCAAGCAGCTACTGATTTTTATCCTGCGGCGGGCCATCCGCCGCATTTAACCTGTTTTCTCGGGGGTTACCGTGTTTCTCGCACAAGAAATTATTCGTAAAAAACGTGATGGTCATGCATTAAGCGACGAAGAGATCCGCTTCTTTATCAATGGCATTCGTGATAACACCATCTCTGAAGGGCAGATTGCTGCTCTGGCGATGACCATTTTCTTCCACGATATGTCGATGCCTGAGCGTGTATCGCTGACCATGGCGATGCGAGATTCAGGAACCGTTCTGGACTGGAAAAGCCTGAACCTCAACGGCCCGATTGTGGATAAACACTCAACCGGCGGTGTTGGTGATGTGACGTCGCTGATGCTGGGCCCAATGGTGGCGGCCTGTGGTGGTTATATCCCCATGATCTCCGGGCGTGGCCTGGGACATACCGGCGGTACGCTCGACAAACTGGAAGCCATCCCGGGCTTCGATATCTTCCCGGATGACCATCGCTTCCGCGACATTATTAAAGACGTTGGTGTGGCGATTATCGGCCAGACCAGCTCTCTTGCTCCTGCAGACAAGCGCTTCTACGCGACCCGCGATATCACCGCGACCGTCGACTCTATTCCCCTGATTACCGCCTCTATCCTCGCCAAGAAACTGGCAGAAGGCCTGGATGCGCTGGTCATGGATGTGAAAGTGGGCAGCGGCGCCTTTATGCCGACCTATGAACTTTCCGCGGCGCTGGCAGAAGCCATTGTGGGCGTCTCCAACGGAGCGGGCGTGCGTACTACCGCCCTGCTGACGGACATGAACCAGGTGCTGGCGTCCAGCGCAGGCAACGCCGTGGAAGTGCGTGAAGCCGTGCAGTTCCTCACCGGTGAATACCGGAACCCGCGTCTGCTTGATGTCACCATGGCCCTGTGCGTGGAGATGCTGATCTCCGGCAAGCTCGCCAGCGATGATGCCGACGCACGCGCCAAACTTCAGGCGGTGCTGGATAACGGCAAAGCGGCAGAGATCTTCGGCCGCATGGTAGCGGCGCAGAAAGGCCCGACCGACTTCGTGGAACACTACGCGAAATACCTGCCAACGGCGACGCTCAGCAAAGCGGTCTACGCCGATACCGAAGGCTTTGTCTCGGCGATGGATACGCGCGCGCTCGGCATGGCGGTCGTGTCGATGGGCGGCGGTCGTCGTCAGGCCTCGGACACCATTGATTACAGCGTCGGCTTTACCGATATGGCGCGTCTGGGTGACAGCGTTGATGGTCAACGTCCGCTGGCCATGATCCACGCCAAAGATGAAGCCAGCTGGCAGGAAGCGGCGAAGGCGGTGAAAGCGGCCATTACGCTTGATGATAAAGCACCGCAAAGCACACCGACTGTCTATCGCCGTATCACCGAATAGCGGTATACTGATCTGATCGATAATTTTTGAAGCACTACGTACGGAGAACAATTATGAAACGTGCATTTATTATGGTGCTGGACTCATTCGGCATCGGCGCAACCGAAGATGCAGAACGTTTTGGTGACGTGGGTTCCGATACCATGGGTCACATCGCTGAAGCCTGTGCGAAAGGCGAAGCGGACAATGGTCGTAAAGGCCCTCTGACTCTGCCAAACCTGACCCGTCTGGGTCTGGTGAAAGCCCATGAAGGCTCTACCGGTAAAATTGCAGCCGGTATGGACGGCAATGCGGAAGTGGTAGGCGCGTACGCCTGGGCGCACGAGCTCTCTTCCGGTAAAGATACTCCGTCTGGCCACTGGGAAATCGCCGGCGTGCCGGTTCTCTTCGACTGGGGTTACTTCTCCGATCACGAGAACAGCTTCCCGCAGGAGCTGCTGGACAAGCTGGTTAAGCGTGCCAATCTGCCGGGCTACCTCGGTAACTGTCACTCTTCCGGTACCGTGATTCTGGACGAACTCGGTGAAGAGCACATGAAAACCGGCAAGCCGATTTTCTACACCTCTGCCGACTCCGTGTTCCAGATTGCCTGCCACGAAGAGACCTTTGGCCTGGATAAGCTTTACGAGCTGTGCGAAATCGCACGTGAAGAGCTGACCGAAGGCGGCTATAACATCGGTCGCGTGATTGCACGTCCGTTTATCGGTGATAAAGCGGGTAACTTCCAGCGTACCGGTAACCGTCATGACCTGGCCGTTGAGCCACCGGCACCGACTGTACTGCAGAAGCTGGTTGACGAGAAAGGCGGCCACGTGGTGTCCGTGGGGAAAATTGCAGACATCTATGCCAACTGCGGTATCACCAAAAAAGTGAAAGCCACCGGTCTGGATGCGCTGTTTGACGCCACCATCAAAGAGATGAAAGAAGCGGGTGACAAGACTATCGTCTTCACCAACTTCGTGGACTTCGACTCCTCCTGGGGCCACCGTCGTGACGTGGCCGGTTATGCCGCGGGACTGGAACTGTTTGACCGCCGTCTGCCGGAGCTGATGGAGCTGGTGGGTGAAGATGACATTCTGATCCTGACCGCCGACCACGGCTGCGACCCAACCTGGGCCGGTACCGACCACACGCGCGAGCACATTCCTGTGCTGGTGTACGGCCCGAAAGTGAAACCTGGCTCGCTGGGCCACCGTGAAACCTTCGCCGATATCGGTCAGACTATTGCGAAATACTTTGGTACGTCCGACATGGAATATGGCAAGGCCATGTTCTAAACACATCCGGGCGTATCCCCTCTCTCTCCGGGAGAGGGAGAACACCATGCAGGCCGGGCAGGCGCCGCCGCCACCCGGCAAAAACACGATAAAAGGAACTGAAGATGGCAACTCCTCACATTAATGCCGAAATGGGTGATTTCGCTGACGTCGTATTGATGCCGGGCGACCCACTGCGCGCGAAGCACATTGCAGAAACTTTCCTCGAAGACGTGCGTGAAGTGAACAACGTTCGCGGCATGCTGGGCTTCACCGGTACGTACAAAGGCCGCAAAATCTCCGTGATGGGTCACGGTATGGGTATCCCATCCTGCTCCATCTACACCAAAGAGCTGATCACCGATTTCGGCGTGAAGAAAATCATTCGCGTAGGCTCCTGCGGTGCAGTACGTATGGACGTTAAGCTGCGTGATGTGGTTATCGGCATGGGCGCGTGCACGGACTCTAAAGTTAACCGTATGCGTTTCAAAGACCATGACTTTGCCGCCATCGCTGACTTCGGCATGGTGCGTAACGCGGTTGACGCCGCAAAAGCGCTGGGCGTAGACGCACGCGTGGGTAACCTGTTCTCAGCTGACCTGTTCTATGCACCAGACGGCGGCGAGATGTTCGACGTGATGGAAAAGTACGGCATCCTGGGTGTGGAAATGGAAGCTGCAGGGATCTACGGTGTCGCGGCTGAGTTTGGCGCGAAAGCACTGACCATCTGCACCGTGTCTGACCATATCCGTACGCACGAGCAGACGACCGCTGCTGAGCGTCAGACCACCTTCAACGACATGATCAAAATCGCGCTGGAATCCGTTCTGCTGGGCGACAAAGAGTAATGTTGTACTGCCGGGCGGCGTTCGCTGCCCGGCATGCTCTTCCCGGTTACAAATACACCACGCTGATGGTCGCCTGACCGTCAAACTCCGTATCTTCTGTTAAAGACAGATTCTTCAGATTCTCGACCGCCAGCGACACGTTCAGCGGGAAAGAGACGCTGGTGACCGCCATCGGGTCGTTTTTGCCCGCCGGTGCAACGCTCATCAGACCCAAATCCTTATTGGCGATGGTACCACCGTTGGCTTTCTGCCAGCGGCTCACGCCCGCTCCCGCGGTCACGGCCGTACGGATAGGCTCAGCGTTATTGCCGTTCGCCGTCACATCGCCTGGCGTGGTGTAAATGGAGTACGCGCCGATGTTTTTACCATCGTGCGTTTTGCCCAGCCCAAAGGTGCTCATCGCACCGCGAAGTTCACCGCCGTTAGCATTGGCGTTTTTCACCTTCAGGTTACTGCTGCTGCCCGTGCTGGCGTTGGAATCGGTACGGTTATCCGCAATGCTCCAGCCCACCTTTGTTGGCGTAGGGCAGTTGATCGTCAGCATCACCCCTTTTTCGCCCAGCTGCGTAGCCTGGGTTTGCGACAAATCGCCAATCTGAATCCTGCCAAAATCGATCACGCCATTATTGCTCAGCTCCGGTACACACGAGGCACCGGCAAGCGAGGCTTTGACTTTCAGCACGGCGGTATCGCCCGCGTGTGCGGATGTGGCCGCCAGGGCCAGCGCGACAACGAGTAAACATTTTTTCATTGTTAATCCTTAACATAAATAAAAAGCATGACATTGCGGGGTATTAACCCGTCAGTATTTGTAACGGTAGTGCTTTTCTACGCTTCACGCAGGCAGGTACCTGACGCGTGAATGGGGTTATTCCTGTGTTAATAATTCCCAGGCCATATTGCTCTCAAGAAGGGTATTGTCAGCAACATGACGAAGCTGGCTGTTATTAATGACGGGAACAATCTTAAGGGTGAAGCTCATGTGTTTACCCCGCACCGGCACGGCATTTTGCCGGGCAACGAGACCTTCATTATTTTTGATAAACGCGCGTTGCGTCGGACTGGAGGAGGGCGTAAAACCGATACGGTCCGTCGTTTTCGCCAGCGTGCAGGCATGCCCGTCAACCACCATATTGTCGGCAATAATGGCCAGTCGCCCGTCCTGACCAAAGAGAACCCCTCCATTGACGCCCGCAGTGGACTGCAGAAACAGCGCCATCACTCTCGGCTCCGGGCAGAAGACGTTGGCCGTAATTTCTTTGGCCGGCATTCGGTTCCAGTTCTTCTGCGAGGCGGCGATATCCGACGGTTTGAGTTTTCCAAACGAGACAACAGGCTGCGAAAACGTAACCTGACACTCTTCACTGGACGCGCGTGCGGAGAAGAGCAAAATCATGCTGGCAAACGCCGCGAATAAAAGGGAATAACAGGTTTTCACTGGCACATTCCTTCTGCTTTTTCGTAATAGGACTCGGTATTTTTGTCTTCGCTGAGCGAATACGTGATATGGCAAATTTTTGCCATGTTGTCGTCCACCACATACAGGGCGGGCGCATCCGTGGCGTCGGGAATAAACACGCTGCCGTTATCCATTACGCTGACGATATAACGGCTGTCTTTATCCACCACGCTAAGCCCTCTGGCGAGCCATGACCCGTCAGGGCGTTTCACGGTCAGCATTAGACGACGCGTGTTCAGCACGTGGAAATCCACCTGCGCGAATGAGCCGTAAGCTGCGGAAACGGTCTGTATCCCGTTTGATAAATCCATTCCCTGTGGCAGGGAGCTGGCATCAATGACAATCTGAGAGGTTTGCCACTCGCGCAGACCCGGCACCACGGCTTGTCCCCACGCATCGGTCCAGACGGTTCCATCGGGCGTGGTGATTTGAATACCGCTTTCCGGCTCGCTTAATCGCGCAATGCCAAAGGTGTCTTTAATCGGGTAGGGTGCAAACGTAA
Organism: Enterobacter cloacae complex sp. FDA-CDC-AR_0132; assembly: GCF_003010695.1. Lineage (NCBI taxonomy): Bacteria > Pseudomonadati > Pseudomonadota > Gammaproteobacteria > Enterobacterales > Enterobacteriaceae > Enterobacter > Enterobacter cloacae complex sp. FDA-CDC-AR_0132. The sequence goes on from NZ_CP027618.1 coordinate 2,285,009, forward strand.
TGCCATGACCATGCAGGGCGATGCCGCCGCTGAGGGAGGTGCTGTAATTATGCTGATTCCCGTCGTTCAGCCCTGCGGCCATGCCCAGCTGTGCATAGTGCAGGTTGGTGCTGACATTGCCGTTAAACGACTGGGTCTTGTCCTGATTGTCGCGATCGACCGAGAGGTTGTAATTGGTGTTTTGACCCCACGATCCGCTGTCCTGAATACCGAGGTTTTGTTTTTCACCCTGGCTGCGCATATAGGTACTGATGCGCTCAGTGCCAAACGGAATGACCAGATTAAGATAGAGCAGGTCGCCATCACTTGTGCCGCCCTTCTCCGTCTCACTGCTGCTGAGGGCGTGCTGCCAGTTCACTGAGAGCGACGTGTGCCCCAGACTCTTGCCCCAGGAGACCATCAGGTAGCGGGAGCTACTGCTCTCTTCATCGCCGGCATTCTCGCTGTACTGGAATGAAAGCGAGCCAACCCATGCATTGTTCCAGTTGAGGCTGGTATTCCAGGCGCTTTGATAGCGTTGGGATTCAGCGTCCATCGCCTCGTTTAACTCCCGGTAGCCGGTGCTGTAGGTTGATGCGCTGACCCCAAGCGTGAGCTGCTCGGGCAGGGAAAGGTGACTTTGCAATTCTATCTTGCGGCCATTTTGTTGACCGTAGAACTGCGCGCGGCTCATCTGAACGCTGGGAGAAAGGAGCCAGTACTCGGCTGGCGACCATTCCAGCATCGCCCCGAGGGCCTGATACTGCTCTGCCAGCACGCCCGCCGTGACGCCGGTGAGCTGGGGCGTAAACCGGGTTCCGTCAGAAAAATTAAATACCCAGGGCGACCCCTGTTCATCCCCGGTATCGCGAACTTTACCCAACGAGACGCTGAGCCCTTCGGTGCGCGTCATCCCGCTCACGTTCAGTGAGGAGGAAGGAACCGTAAACGTCGTGGTGGAACCGTCGGTTTCGACCACGCTGATGTCCAAATCCACGTTGCCACGCACCACCGGGACATCGGTCAGAGTAAACGGACCGGCATTCACCAGCGAAGAGTAGATAACCTGCCCGGACTGACGAACGTCAACGCGCGCCTGGTTGGTGCGGGCGATGCCGGAAATAGTCGTCGCCGGAATATTCGGTTGCAGGCCCGTTTCCGGCAGGAACTGAACGCCATTAATTTGTGCGCCACTGAACAGCGCCGAGTTGACGTTAATCTGCCCCGCCTGAATGCGAAGCTTCCGTTCTTCGAAGACGTGTTCCGCGTAGGTATAGAGATTCTCTGTGCTGCGGGTTCCGTTATCGTCGGTCAGGATAAAGTTGCTGCGCAGTGTCCAGTTCGCCACGTTGAGACCGGCGCCAATATTGCCCTGGGAAAAGGTACTGTTTCCGCCGCTGCCGTACTCGTTGTAGTTGCTGAACGCACTGTAATTGATAAGACCCGCCGCACCGCCGTGCGCGTAGTATTTCGCGGCATAGAAACCATTGTCCATCGCCTCTGCGGGAACATAAATCTCAAGCGACTCCGCGTTGGGTAGCAGCGTGACGGTGGCCGTCGGGTAATCTTGCAGAAGATTATGGCAGGGCTCTTTTGCATCGATATTCAGCGGGAGAAGACCTGCCGCACGGGTAAAGTCATCATCCAGACACAGTTGCCCTTCCTCTCCCACGCGGATCGCAAGCGTGCCTTTATCGACGCCGTTAATTTTTACCTGCACGGCATGCGGCCCCGGCAGGTATCGCTGGGCCTGGGAGAAGTAGTGGGCGAGGTTGGTGCTGATACCGCGGGTCGCCAGAATATCGGTATTAAAATCCATACCGGCCGCCGATACCGACTGGGCGGGCAATGTCAAAGCCCCCAGTATGGCGGCGCGAAGCGTCTGATTACGCAAAGAGAACTCAATCACCAAAACATCCCTGTCTTACTGGCGCGTCAGGGAAGCGGTAAAGCTCTCAACTTCAATCCCGTAGCGGCTGGCCGGATTGAACTCAATGGCGTTATCGGTGCCGTTAACCGGGGTGTCGGTCTGCACCGTCATGGTCTCTCCCGGCAGGATAAACGTCTTGTTGACCAGGCCTTCCGTATGCGAAGGCAGTAAGGTGACAGAGGTGGAGAAACGGACCACGTAGGCGGACGGATTCTGCACCTTGACCTCTTTCCCGGTGACTGACCAGGTCAGTAATTTCCAGGCGTCGGTGACCACCGGCAGATCTTTGGGATGGATCAGGACCGGTAAATCCTGACGCAGGTTGATCCCGACCTTCACGTTTTTATCCGTGCTTTTGGGCGGAATACCTTCGAACACCACGCGTTTGTACTGTTCAACGCTAAGCGGTTTGTCGGTTTCAAGAATAAAGCGAACCTGTTGCTCCTGGCCTGGCTCAAGGCGCACTACCGGTTGGGTGACGTTGAGTTTTACCCCCTGGTCGCCCCCGATATCCCGGATGGAGGTGTAAAGCAGGGTGGGAATGCTGTCGGTGTTTTTCACGCTCATGACGCCGCCGTGGTTCGCTTCGTCAATCAGCAGCAGGGTGGTTTCAGGCACCATTCCGGCGGCAAAAAGCGAAGCCGGAAGGGCGAGGCACAGTGAGCAGATCAAACGTGTTGATGTGTGGATCGTAGACATAGTGGGTTTCATTCGCTGGTCAGGAAAAAAACTCCCCATGTAACTGGAGAGTTTTGCGTCAGGGGGCTGGATTAGAGGTAAACCAGGGTGATCGTTGACTGGCCTTCAAGCTCGGTTTTGTCGGTCAGGGTCAGCTTGTCGCTTGGGGCTACGGCCAGCGCAATCTTCAGCGGGAATGCCGCGCTCATGAAGGCTAAAGGTGCACGCTGGCCGCTTTTGGAAACGGTCATGACGTCGGTGCCATCGTTGGAGAGGATGCCGCTGGTCCACATGTTCATCCAGCTTCTGCTGCTGATCGTGCCGCCGGTATACAGGGTAGCCGCGATAGGCTGTACCGCCGCGCCGTCTGCGGTAACGGAGGTCAGGTAGGTAGAAATGGCATACGCACCGATGTTCTCGCCGGCGCTGGTTTTACCTACGCCGTTCAGTTGGCTGGAGCCAGAAGCCTGGCCACCGTTTGCGGTAGCGTTATCCACGTGGAATTGGTTGGCTGGCAGGCTGGCACCGGCGTTGGAATCCGCGCGATCGTCGTGAAGCGTCCAGCCCACGCGTGTGGCGGACTGGCACTTGATGGTCAGGGTGACATCTTTATGGCCTGCCTGATATGGCACGCTGGAGGAGAGGGAGTCCAGACCGATTTCACCGAAGTTGGCCAGACCCCCGTTGCTGATTTCCGGCACGCAGCCTGCGCTGGTCAGTGAGCCCTGTACTTTGAGCATGGCGGTCGGTTCTGCGCAAACGGCTGTTGCCGCCATGGATAGCACGGTGGCAAGAAGAAGCTTTTTCATTGTTATTCCTTAACCTGAAAGAGAGTGACTAAAAAAGATATTTTTAGTCCGCAAAGTGCTTGCATGAATACACGTGTTAAATAACAAGCGCCGCTGATTCTATTAATGATTCACAGAATGCAATAATTAGATTTTCTAACGAGCACATTGAGATTTTATTAAGTCATTACAATCAGATATGAATGGATTTATATTCTGCTTTAAAACGGCGGGATATCCCGCCGGAGAAAAGAAAACATGACCTTAACGTATCAGAGATAAACCAGCGTAATGGTGGTTTCGCCGCTCAGTTGAGCTTCATCGGTCGTGGTCAGGCGATCGGTATTCACAATGGCCATCGAGACTTTAAACGGGAAGACGACGTTGGTAATCGCCAGCGGAGAAGATTTGCCTGGGGTGGTCGCCGTCATAATTTCTGCGTTACCGTTGGCAATAATACCGGTACTCAGGTTACGCCACATGTATTCGCCATTGCTGTTGACGTACGCCGGGGCATAAATGGCCTGAGCCGGAAGACCATTGGCGGTAACTTCATTCACGCGCGTTGCGATGGCATACGCCCCAATCTTTTCGCCCGCAGCCGTGGTGCCAACGCCATAGGTGGTGCCAGCGCCCCAGGCATCACCTCCGTTATCCGCCGCATCGCGGATGTAGAACTGGCTGGACGTCAGGTCATTTGCCGCATTGGTATCTTCTTTATTGTCCGCGATGCTCCAGGCCACTTTGGTCGCTGAAGGGCAGTTAATGGTTAACGACATGTCCTTTTGACCCATCTGATTCGTCTGGGTAGGAGAAAGTTGATCCAGGGCGATGGTGCCAAAATCGATAGAACCGCCATTGCTTAATTCAGGCGTACAGGACGCATTATTCATTTTGCCTTTCACCTTCATCACAACGGTAGAGTCGGCGAGCGCAGCGTGCGAAGCCACGGCAATCAGAGTGGCGAGAAGAAGTTTTTTCACTGTTATTCCTTAACCAAAAAGTGGACATTTTCTTATGTGCGTGTAATTAACGTATTGATTCACAAGCGCGGGAATTCTATTAATGGTCAGAGTTATTTGTGAAATGAGAAATTCTACACTCGGTTGTGAGTTTAATTAAGGGCTGTAAATACAATCATGTATGTATTTACGTCTTGCGAATAATATGATGGATGCAGTATGAATAAAGGAATAAAAAACGGCGAATTAAATTCGCCGTCAGAGATACGTTATCGCCTGAGCGATAATTTAATTAGAGGTATTTCAGCGTAATGGTCGCCTGACCATCCAGTTCGGTATCTTCGGTAATGGTCAGTCTGTTGGTATTCCTGATTGCCATGGAGACTTTCATTGGGAATACGGCTTCGGTAAAGGCCATCGGCACGAGTTCACCCGGTTTGGCGACGGACATGGTTTCGTAGTCATCCAGAACAAGACGACCCGTCGTATTTTTATTCCATTTAGTCAGATTAGTGCCTCCCGCGGTAATCGCATCAGCAGGTGCGCCGTCTACCGTGACATATGGCAGGTTGGTATACACTGCCCATCCGCCAATCTTCTGACCTTCTTTGGTAAAACCTAAACCGCTTGTGTACTGAGGGCTGAATGTCGAGCTGCCATCAACGGCAGAATCATCGACTTCAATATAATGGCCATCAGCCAGACTGTCTTTGCGGTTGTCGTACATTGTCCAGCCGACTTTGGTCGCAGAATTACAGGTAATTGTCATGGTGATATCACGCTGGCCGAGCTGGTTATCCTCAGTCGCGCTCAGTGAGCCCATTGATATTTTGCCATAATCTACTGCACCGCCGTTGCTCATTGTAGGAGTACATGACGCGTTGGTCAGTTTGCCTTTCACTTTCATGACGGCGGTGTTAGCCGCATGGGCTGCGGTCATGGACGTTGCCGCAGCGATGGCCGCGACAAGAAGAATTTTTTTCATTGTTGTTCCTTAACGAAGAGAAATTATAGAGCTGTCGACTAGTAATGTAATCAATAGGTTTTATATATGGGTGTAACCACGGGCGGTAGTATATTGTGGCTGCTCTAAATGGTGTATTTAGAATTTCTAAACGGGCAGTAATGAAAATATAAAAGCATAGATGGTGTGAATATTTTCACGCATTTTACGGGCATATTTCCGCTTTTATTGTTCAATTTATTATTGAAAGTTATTAGCGGTTTTCGTAAGGCCGGGAAGCATTCAATGCCCTTCCCGACGATAATATAATATTTTTTAATGAGATGGGGCAGGCTGGATCCCTGAAGCCTGCTTAAAAAATAAGAATAAGACGTTATCGCGTAAACAGGTTACATCACTCGCCCGGCGAAGCACGCCGGGCGACATGGTTTAGCGTACGGCCTGCGAAAGCCAGGCTGAAAGCTCGCCCAGCTCGATTGCCTGATCGGGGAACTCGCCACGTAATGCCTCACATGTCAGCTGCACCGTGTCGGCCCGATACAGGCAGCCCTGTAAGCGGCTGGCCAGCGCCTCCAGCGGCGCAGGGTTCAGGCTGTCCGTAAAGACCTGCGCCCGGGTAATGTGGCCTTTTTCCACGTCAAAATGAAGCTCCACGCCGCCCCAGGTGAAGCGCTCGTCCAGCAGGTGCGAGAAGGCCGGCGCCTGACCAAAGTTCCACTCCCAGCTGCTCTGACGGGCAAAGGTTTCCGCAAAGTTTGGCAGGTCAGGGGTGTTATCCGGGGAGATCACTTCGGCTTCGACCCGCTCACCGTAGTGATCGAAAAACGCTTCGCGGATGGCATCGCAGATCTGTTCGTGGGTGATGCCCGGCAGTAATTCGATCAGGTTGGCGACGCGGCCACGCACGGAGGTGATACCTTTGGCCTGCAGTTTTTTCTTATCGGGATTAAGGTAATTCGCAAGACGGCTGAGGTCGGCATTCAGCAACAATGTACCGTGATGGAATCCCCGGTCCAGGGTTTCACGGTAGGCGGAGCCGGAGACTTTGCGATCCCCGTCGGGGGTTTTGACGACCAGATCGTTGCGGCCTGACGCTTCGGCAGTCACGCCCAGCGATGTCAGGGCGTTAAGCACAATCGCGGTGGAAATGCTTTTATCGTATTCAGGTTTGCCCGCCATAAAGGTAAAGCAGGTATTGCCGAGGTCGTGAAATACCGCGCCGCCGCCGCTGCTGCGTCGCGCCAGGCGGACGTTATCCTCTTCCATACGCCGGGTATTACACTCTTTCCAGGGATTCTGCGCACGGCCAATCACCACCGTATCGGCGTTGCGCCATAAAAATAACACCCGTTGAGTGGCTGGCATCTGACGGAAGATGCACTCTTCTACCGCGAGATTGAACCAGGGATCGTGAGAGTCAGAGATAAGCAGGCGTAACGTCGTCATGGCAAAGTTCCTTTTCCGAATCGTAAGCCTACTTTATCACTATTCTTTCTTATCGCCCTCGTCCTCTTCGGGCACCGATTTACTGGCGGTCAGGAGGAAAGGCGATTGCTGCCAGCGGGTGCGTTTACCCTGCAGCAGCGTGCGTGCCAGCACCACACCGATGGCCAACGAGAGCAGCAGCATCAGGCGCAAAATATTGGTGGTGTTGTCCACCTGTTTTGCTTCGGTGGGCAGGGTGTGGGTGTCGAGCGTCAGCCGCAAATACCCGAGCGGACCATTTTTCCCCTGCACGGGTTCGACGATCTGCTGATTGAAATAGCCGCCGGCTTTTTTGCCGTCCAGCGCCAGCCTGTCACGGACGTCAACGTGCTCACCGGCACGGGCGATCAAGTCGCCCTGTTCGTCGTAGACACCAGCATCAAGAATGCGGCTGTTTTCGGTTAACTGGCGTAATATCTGACCTATGCGCTTCTCGTCCGGCGTTTCGGTGCGCATCGCCGGGGCGATGTTGAGCGTGACCTGACGCGCCAGAGTACGCGCCAGTTCCTCAAACTGCGGGTTACGTTGCCGCTGGTGATTCTGGCTGAACCACGATGCTCCTTGCATCAGCGCGACCAAGAGTGCGAGACATATCAGGACAATCACGGCACGATGAAGTCGGAATTTCAGTTTTGCGCGAGCCATATTCCACCTGCTGAAAATTTACGGCTTAATGTTGCCAGAAGTGATGGTTACAAGGTAGCCTCATGCGTTATTTTCCCTCTGGAACCTTCCGGCGCGAACGAATTCACAGGAGCTTCAATGCCGAACATTACCTGGTGCGACCTGCCTACGGATGTCTCTTTATGGCCAGGATTGCCGCTCTCTTTAAGTGGTGATGAGGTGATGCCTCTGGATTACCACGCTGGCCGTAGCGGCTGGCTGCTGTACGGACGCGGCCTGGACAAGCAACGCCTGACCCAATATCAAACCAAACTGGGTGCAGCGATGGTCATCGTGGCGGCCTGGTGCGTAGAGGATTATCAGGTCATCCGCCTGGCAGGTTCCCTGACGCAGCGCGCGACCCGCCTGGCGCATGATGCCGGCCTGGACGTGGCGCCTCTCGGCAAAATTCCACACCTGAAAACGCCGGGTCTGCTGGTGATGGACATGGATTCCACCGCCATCCAGATCGAGTGCATCGACGAGATCGCCAGGCTTGCCGGCAGCGGCGAGCTGGTGGCCGATGTGACCGAACGGGCAATGCGCGGCGAGCTGGATTTCACCGCCAGTCTGAGACAGCGCGTGGCGACCCTGAAAGGGGCCGACGCGAACATCCTGCGCCAGGTGCGTGATGAGCTGCCGTTAATGCCGGGGCTGACGCAGCTGGTGCTGAAGTTAGAAACGCTGGGCTGGAAAGTGGCTATCGCCTCGGGCGGGTTCACCTTCTTCGCCGACTACCTTCGCGACACGTTGCGCCTGACCACCGTGGTGGCGAATGAGCTGGAAATCATGGACGGCAAGCTGACCGGCCAGGTGATCGGCGATATCGTGGATGCCCAGTACAAAGCCAATACCCTGACCCGTCTGGCGGAAAAATATGAAATTCCTGTCGTCCAGACCGTTGCCATCGGTGATGGCGCGAACGACCTGCCGATGATCAAAGCGGCAGGCCTTGGCATTGCCTACCATGCCAAGCCTAAAGTGAATGAAAAGACGGAAGTCACCATCCGTCATGCTGACCTGATGGGGGTGTTCTGCATTCTCTCCGGCAGCGTGAATCAGAAATAACGAGGTAAACCGTGGCGAAAGCTCCAAAACGCGCATTTGTCTGTAATGAATGTGGTGCGGATTATCCGCGCTGGCAGGGGCAATGTAGCGCCTGTCATGCCTGGAACACCATCACCGAAGTGCGTGGTGTGGCGGCTTCGCCGAGCGTGGCCCGCAATGAACGCCTGAGCGGTTATGCCGGCAACGCCGGTGTCGCGAAAGTGCAAAAGCTCTCGGATATCAGCCTCGAAGAGCTGCCGCGTTTCTCGACCGGCTTCAAAGAGTTTGACCGTGTGCTCGGCGGGGGAGTGGTGCCGGGCAGTGCGATCCTGATCGGCGGTAACCCGGGAGCGGGTAAATCAACACTGCTGTTGCAAACGCTCTGCAAGCTCGCCGAACAGATGAAAACCCTGTACGTCACCGGTGAAGAGTCCCTGCAGCAGGTGGCGATGCGTGCGCACCGTCTTGGCCTGCCAACCGGCAACCTCAACATGCTTTCGGAAACCAGCATCGAGCAAATCTGCATGATTGCCGAAGAAGAGCAGCCGAAGCTGATGGTTATCGACTCCATTCAGGTGATGCACATGGCGGATATCCAGTCTTCACCGGGGAGCGTGGCGCAGGTGCGTGAAACCGCCGCCTATCTCACGCGCTTTGCCAAAACGCGCGGTGTGGCGATTGTGATGGTCGGCCACGTCACGAAAGATGGTTCCCTGGCGGGGCCGAAAGTGCTGGAGCACTGTATCGACTGCTCCGTTATGCTCGACGGCGATGCCGATTCCCGTTTCCGCACGTTGCGCAGCCACAAAAACCGTTTTGGTGCGGTGAACGAGTTGGGCGTGTTTGCCATGACCGAGCAGGGGCTACGTGAAGTCAGCAACCCGTCTGCCATCTTCCTCAGCCGGGGCGATGAAGTGACCTCCGGTAGCTCGGTGATGGTGCTCTGGGAAGGGACGCGTCCGCTGCTCGTGGAAATTCAGGCGCTGGTGGATCACTCAATGATGGGTAACCCACGGCGTGTGGCCGTTGGCCTGGAACAAAACCGCCTGGCGATCCTGTTGGCCGTACTGCACCGCCACGGCGGCCTGCAGATGGCGGATCAGGACGTGTTCGTCAACGTGGTCGGCGGGGTCAAAGTCACTGAGACCAGTGCGGATCTGGCGCTGCTGCTGGCAATGGTCTCCAGCCTGCGTGACAGACCGCTGCCGCAGGACCTGGTGGTGTTTGGTGAAGTGGGTCTGGCCGGGGAGATACGCCCGGTGCCAAGCGGCCAGGAGCGCATCTCCGAGGCGGCGAAGCACGGCTTTCGCCGCGCCATTGTGCCCGCCGCCAACGTGCCGAAAAAAATCCCCGAAGGGATGCAGGTCTTTGGCGTGAAGAAACTCGCAGATGCGTTAAATGTCTTTGACGACTTATAATTACGTATTCGATTTTGCAGGAGGCACCGTAATTTATGTCATCATTTGACTACATCAAGACCGCAATCCGCCAGAAAGGCTGCACGCTGCAGCAGGTGGCGGATGCCAGCGGCATGACCAAAGGCTACCTGAGCCAACTGCTGAACGCCAAAATCAAAAGCCCCAGTGCACAAAAGCTGGAAGCGTTGCACCGCTTTCTGGGGCTTGAATTCCCGCGTATGCAAAAGAACGTCGGCGTGGTATTTGGCAAGTTTTACCCGCTGCATACCGGGCACATCTATCTGATCCAGCGTGCCTGTAGCCAGGTGGACGAGCTGCATATCATCATGGGTTACGATGAAACCCGCGACCGTCAGCTGTTCGAGGACAGCGCCATGTCGCAGCAGCCAACCGTGCCGGATCGCCTGCGCTGGCTGCTGCAGACCTTTAAGTACCAGAAAAACATTCGTATTCATGCTTTTAATGAAGAGGGCATGGAGCCGTATCCGCACGGCTGGGATGTGTGGAGCAATGGCGTCAAAGCGTTCATGGACGAAAAGGGGATCACCCCGAACTGGATCTACACCTCTGAAGAGTCCGATGCGCCGCAGTTCCGCGAGCATCTGGGCATTGAAACCGTGCTGATCGATCCAAAGCGTACCTTTATGAACATCAGCGGGGCGCTGATCCGCGAAAACCCGTTCCGCTACTGGGATTACATCCCAACCGAGGTAAAACCGTTCTTTGTGCGCACCGTTGCGATTCTGGGCGGCGAGTCGAGCGGGAAATCGACGCTGGTCAACAAGCTGGCCAACATCTTTAACACTACCAGTGCGTGGGAGTACGGGCGTGATTACGTCTTCTCTCATCTGGGCGGTGACGAGATGGCGTTGCAGTACTCCGACTACGATAAAATCGCGCTGGGTCATGCGCAGTACATTGATTTCGCGGTGAAATACGCCAATAAAGTGGCCTTCATTGATACCGATTTCGTCACCACCCAGGCGTTCTGCAAAAAATACGAGGGACGCGAGCATCCGTTTGTGCAGGCGCTGATAGACGAATACCGCTTTGACCTGGTGATTTTGCTCGAAAACAACACCCCGTGGGTTGCCGACGGGATCCGCAGCCTCGGCAGTTCCGTCGACAGAAAAGAGTTCCAGAGCATGCTCATCGACATGCTGCACGAAAATAACGTGGAGTTTGTGCATGTGGAGGAGTCAGATTACGACAGCCGTTTCCTGCGCTGCGTAGAGCTGGTGAAAGAGATGATGGGGGAGCAGGGGTAAATCCCTCATCCTAACCCTCTCCTGAGGGAGAGGGCCGGTGTGAGGGGGACACTTCCCCTCAATACTCAACCACCACTTTGCCACGCATATGCCCGTCCAGCACTTTTCGGTGCGCTTCGGTGATGCTTTCGACGCTCAGCCCGTGCAGCGTTTCGCTCAGTGAGCTTTCCACCACGCCGTTATCCACCAGCTTCGCAACCTCGTTTAAGATCTCGCCCTGACGCGCCATGTCGGCGGTCTGGTACATGCTGCGGGTGTACATAAACTCCCAGTGCAGCGCGGCAGATTTGGATTTCAGCTTATCCTGGTTCAGCGGATGTGCGTTCTCAACGATGGAGCAGATATGCCCCTGCGGTGCGATCAGTTCACTGACGGCATCCCAGTGGCCGTCGGTATCATTGAGAATGAAAATGTAATCCACAAACGTCAGGCCCTGTTTAGCCAGTTCACCTTTCAGGTCCCGGTAATTCACCACGTGATCGGCACCGCGATCGCGACACCACTGAGCAGAATCTTCCCGCGAGGCGGTCGCGACGATCTTCACGTTGCTGCGATGTTTCGCAAACGGGATCGCCAGCGATCCTACGCCGCCCGCGCCGCCAATAATGAGCAGTGTTTTGTCCGGGCCGGCATCCTGGATATTCAGCCGTTCAAACAATCCTTCCCAGGCGGTGAGGGCGGTTAACGGCAAGGCGGCCGCGGCAGCCCAGCCGAGGCTTGCCGGCTTATGCCCGACAATGCGCGCATCGATCAGCTGATGGGTGGTATTGCTGCCCGGGCGGGTAATATCGCCCGCGTACCACACTTCATCACCCGGTTTAAAACCGCTAACGCCTGCACCCACGGCTTTCACAATGCCGCTGGCGTCCCAGCCGAGAACGCGTGGTTCCGTCAGGCCGCTTCTGACGATGCCCGCGTGAACTTTGGTATCGACCGGGTTGATGGAAACGGCTTTTACCTCAACCAGCAGATCGTGCTCGCCGGGCTGCGGCATCGGTTGGGTAATTTCAATGAAATCAGCAGGACTGTCTGGATTAACGGCAATGGCTTTAACTGACATGGTGAGCTCCTTTATGGAAAGCGTGTTGTTGAGACTAGTCTATTAAGTGCTCAGTCGCGTGATAAGATGGACAATTAAGAACGAAGTGTTCGTACAGGATGAACAATCATGTTTAAACAACTTCAGGATATGGCGCTGTTTGCGCTGGTGGCAGAGTTGGGCAGCTTTACCGCGGCGGCACAGAAAGCTGAGCTGCCGAAATCCAGCGTCAGCCAGCGAATCAGTCAGCTTGAGCAGCAGGTGGGGATCCGCTTGCTCAACCGTACTACGCGCAGGCTGAACCTGACGTTCGCCGGCGAGCACTATCTGGTTCACTGCCGCGAGATGCTGGCGGCAAGTGAACGGGCGGAGTACGCCATTCAGCGGCTGCGTGAAAACCCCAGCGGTCGGCTGCGCATCACCTGCCCGGCCGGGATCGGCGCGACGCTGCTGGCGCATTTGAATGCGGAGTTCCAGCTCCGCTATCCGGACGTTTCGCTTGACGTGTCCATTTCTGACGACGTGCTCGACCTGGTCGAGTCAGGTTTTGACGTGGCGCTGCGTACCGGTAAGCCGCAGGACTCCTCTCTGATTGGCCGTATGATCGGTCATTGCCCGCGTTATATGCTGGCCTCACCGGCTTACCTGGCGCGCCGGGAGCCGCTGACGCATCCCCGGCAGCTGGTGGAACACCGCTGTATTACCCACAAGGCGTGGTCTGAATGGCTGCTGCAAAGCGAAAGTGAGGATTACCGTTATCTGCCGGATAACGCCCATCTGACGGATAATCTGGTGTATGCGCGCGAATGTGCCATCGCCGGCGCCGGGATCACGCTGCTTCCCGCTTTTTTGCTTGAGGATAAGGTTGAAAAGGGCGCGCTGGTGAAGGTGCTGCCGGAGTGGAACGTCGAGGGGAACGATCTGTGGCTGGCTTACCCGAGCCGCAAGCTGAACTCGCCGGCGCTGATGCGTTATATCGACTTTGCGATGCAGTGTGATGAGGTGAAGCGGTTTTACGTGGGTGGGTGAACGGTGCGTTACTCACAGGGTGTAGGAACAAACAAAAAAAACGGCAACTGACGTTGCCGTTTTACATTTATTTCGCGATACGTTTGTACTTAATACGTTTCGGCTCCAGCGCATCCGCGCCCAGCGTACGTTTCTTGTACTCTTCGTATTCGGTGAAGTTACCTTCGAAGAACTCCACTTTCCCTTCGTCCTGGTAGTCCAGGATGTGGGTTGCGATACGGTCAAGGAACCAACGGTCGTGCGAGATAACCATTGCACAGCCCGGGAACTCCAGCAGGGCGTTTTCCAGTGCGCGCAGGGTTTCAATGTCCAGGTCGTTGGTCGGTTCATCGAGCAGCAGCACGTTACCGCCAACCTGCAGCAGTTTGGCCAGGTGCAGACGACCACGTTCACCACCGGAGAGCTCGCCCACGCGTTTACCCTGGTCGGTGCCTTTGAAGTTAAAGCGGCCAACGTAAGCGCGGCTTGGCATTTCGGTGTTACCGATACGCATGATATCCAGGCCGCCGGAGACTTCTTCCCACACGGTTTTGCTGTTATCCATGGCGTCACGGAACTGGTCAACGGAAGCCAGTTTCACGGTTTCACCCAGAGTGATTGAACCACTGTCCGGCTGTTCCTGACCGGACATCATGCGGAACAGGGTGGATTTACCCGCGCCGTTCGGACCGATGATCCCCACGATGGCACCTTTCGGTACGGAGAAGGTCAGGTCGTCAATCAGCAGGCGATCGCCATAAGACTTACGCAGATTGGTGACTTCAACCACTTTATCCCCCAGACGTGCACCAGGCGGAATAAACAGTTCGTTGGTCTCGTTACGTTTCTGGTATTCGGTGTTGTTCAGCTCTTCAAAGCGTGCCAGACGGGCTTTGCCCTTAGACTGACGGCCTTTAGCGCCCTGACGAACCCACTCCAGCTCTTTCTCGATAGACTTACGACGCGCGGCTTCCTGAGAGGCTTCCTGCGCCAGACGCTGGTCTTTCTGCTCCAGCCAGGAGGAGTAGTTGCCTTCCCATGGAATGCCTTCACCACGGTCAAGCTCCAGGATCCAGCCTGCAACGTTGTCGAGGAAGTAACGGTCGTGGGTGATCGCCACAACGGTACCTTCGAAGTCGTGCAGGAAACGCTCCAGCCACGCCACGGATTCCGCATCCAGGTGGTTGGTCGGTTCGTCGAGCAGCAGCATGTCTGGTTTTTCCAGCAGCAGACGGCACAGCGCCACGCGGCGGCGTTCACCCCCGGAGAGGTTCGCGATTTTCGCATCCCAGTCTGGCAGACGCAGGGCGTCAGCGGCACGCTCGAGCTGCACGTTCAGGTTGTGGCCGTCATGCGCCTGGATAATCTCTTCAAACTTGCCTTGCTGAGCGGCCAGTTTATCGAAGTCCGCATCCGGTTCAGCGTATTTGGCATACACTTCATCCAGACCTTTCAGTGCGTTAACGACGTCAGAAACCGCCTCTTCAACGGATTCACGAACGGTGTGTTCCGGGTTGAGCTGAGGCTCCTGCGGCAGGTAGCCAATTTTGATGCCAGGCTGCGGACGGGCTTCACCTTCGATGTCTGTATCGATGCCGGCCATGATGCGCAGCAGGGTGGACTTACCGGCACCGTTGAGACCCAGAACACCGATTTTTGCGCCCGGGAAGAAGCTCAGCGAGATATTTTTAAGAATATGACGTTTCGGCGGGACAACCTTGCCGACACGATGCATGGTATAAACGAATTGAGCCACGTTGGACTTCGCCTCTTTTATCGTGATGAGAAAGAATATCAGCCTCGAAGTGTAGCCTTTTTCCCGTCCTAATCCCAGCCAGGAACGTCGGGAGTGTTAAAACGCGCAAGAAAGGTAAAAAAGTGTCCGCAACGTGGCGCGTTGCAGGATGCCTGGTTAGCATAAGTTAATTAGACTTTGACGTGGCAAGACGCTGCAATTGACGAAAAAACAATGAGGAAGAGCTTGTGGGAAAAGCCAAACAGGTGGTCTGGCGTCTGCTGGCTGCCAGCGTATGCGTGATGGCGGCAAGCCAGGCGGTGCATGCCGATTCACTGGATGAACAACGTAATCGCTACGCCCAGATTAAACAGGCGTGGGACAATAAGCAGATGGATACCGTGCAGGCGCTGATGCCGACCTTAAAAGCGTATCCTCTCTATCCGTATCTGGAGTATCGGCAGATCACTGACGATCTCATGAATCAACCCACGGTCACCGTGAATAACTTTATTCAGGCGAACCCGACGCTGCCGCCCGCGCGGACGCTGCAGTCTCGTTTTGTGAACGAGCTGGCACGTCGTGAAGACTGGCGTGGGCTGCTGGCGTTTAGCCCGGAAAAACCGAACACCACCGAAGCCCAGTGTAACTATTACTATGCGAAGTGGGTTACCGGACAGCAGGAAGAGGCCTGGGCGGGCGCGAAAGATCTGTGGTTGACCGGAAAAAGCCAGCCAAATGCCTGTGATTCCCTCTTTGGCGCATGGCGTGCGTCAGGTAAGCAGGATCCGCTGGCGTACCTTGAACGTATTCGCCTGGCGATGAAAGCCGGAAACACGCGGCTGGTTACCACGCTTGCGGGACAAATGCCGTCTGATTATCAGACGATCTCAACCGCCGTCATCGCCCTGGCGAACGATCCGAACAGCGTACTGACCTTTGCCCGCAGCACCGGCGCGACCGATTTTACCCGCCAGATGGCCGCGGTGGCTTTTGCCAGCGTGGCGCGTGACGACGTGGAAAATGCGCGGCTGATGATCCCGCAGCTGGTGCAGGCGCAGCAGCTCAATGAAGATCAAACTCAGGAGCTGCGCGACATTGTGGCGTGGCGACTGATGAGCACCGATGTAACCGACGAGCAGGCGCGCTGGCGAGACGATGCGATTATGCGTTCGAACTCCACGTCGCTGGTGGAGCGCCGCGTGCGTATGGCGCTGGGGACGGGCGATCGCCGGGGGCTGAATACCTGGCTTGCGCGTCTGCCAATGGATGCCAAAGAGAAAGACGAATGGCGTTACTGGCAGGCGGATCTGCTGATGGAGCGCGGGCGTGACGATGAAGCCAAAGAGATCCTCCATGCGCTGATGCAGCAGCGTGGGTTCTATCCGATGGCGGCCGCGCAGCGACTGGGTGAGGAGTACACGTTCCGCATTGATAAAGCACCTGCTAACGCCAACCCGGCGTTGACTCAGGGGCCAGAAATGGCGCGCGTTCGCGAGCTGATGTACTGGAACATGGACAATACCGCCCGTAGCGAATGGGCGAATCTGGTGACCAGCCGTACGACCGATGAGAAGGCACAGCTTGCCCGCTATGCCTTTGATAACCACTGGTGGGATCTGAGCGTGCAGGCAACGATCGCCGGCAAGCTGTGGGATCATCTCGAAGAGCGTTTCCCGCTGGCCTATAAAGATCTGTTTGAGCGCTACACCAGCGGTAAAGACATTCCGCAAAGCTACGCCATGGCCATTGCCCGTCAGGAGAGTGCGTGGAACCCGAAAGTCCGTTCTCCGGTTGGGGCCAGCGGCCTGATGCAGGTGATGCCGGGAACCGCGACGCACACGGTGAAGATGTTTAACATCCCGGGATACAGCAGTCCGTCGCAGCTGCTGGATCCGGAGACCAACATCAATATCGGTACCAGCTACCTGCAGTATGTTTATCAGCAGTTCGGCAATAACCGCATCTTCTCCTCGGCGGCGTATAACGCAGGCCCGGGCCGCGTGCGCACCTGGCTTGGCAACAGCGCCGGGCGCATTGACGCCGTCGCGTTTGTGGAAAGTATTCCGTTCTCGGAAACCCGCGGCTATGTGAAGAACGTATTGGCTTATGACGCCTACTATCGCTATTTCATGGGACAAAAAGATACCCTGATGAGCGATGCTGAGTGGCAGAGACGTTACTGATGGGGCGGGTTGTGTTATGCTGTACTCGTTAATGAGTACAACAGGCGGCATAACATGACCCAGCATTCCCCGTATTCCTCGGCAATGGCCGAACAACGTCATCAGGAGTGGCTTCGTTTTGTGGAGTTGCTCCGCCAGTCTTACGACCAGGATCTGCATTTGCCTTTATTGCAGCTGATGCTGACGCCGGATGAGCGTGAAGCCCTGGGCACACGCGTGCGGATCATCGAAGAGCTGTTGCGCGGTGAGATGAGCCAGCGTGAGCTCAAAAATGAGCTGGGCGCGGGTATCGCGACGATCACCCGCGGATCGAACAGCCTGAAATCCGCGCCGGTGGAGCTGCGTCAGTGGCTGGAGTCTGTGCTGCTGGGCGCTCAGCGATAAATCGCGTTATGGAACGGGCTCAGGGCCAGAATCACCGCCTGGTGGTAAACGCCTGAACGCGTCAACGCGCCAGCGGTAAAGACGCCAATCGCGCCTTCTTTGCGGCCAATTTCATCGATGCCGGTGTACTGAGACATCACCGGCCCGAGCGCTTCACCCGCGGACACTTTTCCCAGAATGATTTTTGGCAGCGGCAGAGTTGCTGAACGCGCTTCTCCACGCTGTTCACGGTTCTCGATGACCACCCAGCTGAACGTCGCGCCTTCGTCGATACCCGCTTCAATTGCCACCCAGAAGTCAGCATCCGGTGCGGCAGCCCTGGCGTTTGCCACGCGATTTCGTGCGCCAGCGCGCGTTTCCTCGCTGCCAAACGGCTGTTCAGGCACGCCGCTCTCGACGCCGATGGCATCAATATGGCAGGATCCTTCGCCGAAAATCTCTTCGAATGCCCTTAGAATTGCCTGAATTTTGGCAGGATTGGTGGTAGCAGAGACAACATGGTGCATAATTAAGCTCGATTCAAAAAAAACTCATCGCAGTATAACGGAAAAAAAGCATGTTACAGGTATACCTTGTTCGCCACGGTGAGACGCAGTGGAACGCCGAGCGACGTATTCAAGGCCAGTCAGACAGTCCTCTTACTGAAAAGGGTGTGCAGCAGGCGTGGCAGGTGGCAGAACGCGCCAGAACGCTGGGCATTACGCATGTTATCACCAGCGACTTAGGTCGCACACAGCAGACGGCGCGCATCATTGCCGATGCCTGTGGTTGTGATGTCATGATCGAGCCGCGTCTGCGCGAGCTGGATATGGGCGTGCTAGAAAAACGGCATATTGATACGCTGACGGAAACGGAAGAGGGCTGGCGTCGCACGCTGGTCAACGGCACCGAAGATGGCCGTATTCCGGAAGGCGAATCCATGCAGGAGCTGAGCGTGCGCATGCATGCCGCGCTGGCGGAATGCCTGAAGCTTCCTGCCGGGAGCCGTCCGCTGCTGGTGAGTCACGGTATTGCGCTGGGCTGTCTGGTGAGCACGATTCTGGGGTTACCCGCGTATGCAGAGCGCCGTTTGCGTCTGCGCAACTGCTCTATTTCCCGTATCGACTATCAGGAAAGCGCGTGGCTGGCGTCAGGTTGGGTCGTAGAGATGGCAGGGGACATTTCGCATCTTGATGCCCCTGCACTTGACGAACTTCAGCGTTAACGACGTATCGGAATTAAGAATTCCATACGCAGATTGATTGGGCCTTCTTCCGGTTTAGCATCGCTTGCCGGATAGTAGCGCTCAATATCCTGACCTTTACGGCGATTCAGGTTCAGCATTGGCATGCAGGTTCCGTAAACGGTCAGGATAAATTCCTGTACACCCGTTCCCAGTCCTTCATAAGCGAACATCACGTATTCGCCGCCTTCCAGCACCACGGGCTTTGAACCCTGAATATAGCCATTCGCCAGCTCTGGCGTTAACGCGGTGGTGTAGAACACCTCCTGCTCGTCGTCTTTTTCCTGGCTTGGGTGCGTTTCGTTGAGACCATACAGGATGGGCGGGATCGCCGGTGCATGGCTCAGGAAGTCGCGCCAGAACTGAACGCGCATCTGATGACGGAATTCGGAAATCTGCTCCAGCGAACAGGAGTAGCTTTGCGTCGTACCAATCAGGTGCGTTTCTGGCAGGGTGATAAATTCATATTTCGGCATTGCAAACTCGCCCAGACGCAGCGGCGGACGCATGCCAAACGAGCTCCAGTCAGGCGAGCGGCGATAGAGCGCTGGCGTTAACGAGAACTGTTTTTTAAAGGCGCGGGTAAAGGTTTGCTGCGAGTCGAAACGATATTGCAGTGCAATATCCAGAATCGGCCGCGCGGTCAGGCGTAATGCCACCGCTGATTTTGACAGACGACGTGCGCGGATATAGGCCCCGATAGCATGACCGGTGACATCCTTGAACATCCTTTGCAGATGCCACTTGGAATAGCCTGCTTTAGCCGCCACATTATCCAGTGACAAAGGCTGGTCGAGATGACCTTCCAGCCAGGTGAGCAGGTCGCGAATAATTCCAGCCTGATCCATATACTATCCTCATCCTTAAAACAGCAGGTGCCTGATAACAGGTTAGCGGATAATAGCATTTTTTGATGTTTTAGCATTCAGTGTTTTTTTTGCTCATTAATGCCTTTTGTTCCTCGTTTTGGGTGAATATATTCTAATCCTGTGATCTTGCTACATTTTTGTCTACAGTGTTGAATAATCGCTCAGCGTAATTCTTAAAAATGGTAACAATATGAAATACAAGACTTTGATCTTCACTGCCCTGATGTTGACGGTGGGGCACGCCGCGCAGGCGGAACAGATTGGTTCTGTCGATACCGTTTTCAAAGTGTTCGGCCCGGACCACAAGATTGTGGTGGAGGCGTTTGACGATCCGGACGTGAAAAACGTCACCTGCTACGTTAGTCGGGCGAAAACCGGGGGCATTAAAGGCGGGCTTGGGCTGGCTGAAGATACCTCCGATGCGGCAATCTCCTGCCAGCAGGTCGGCCCTGTGGAGCTGAGTGACAAAATCAAAAACGGCAAAGCGCAGGGCGACGTTGTGTTCCAGAAACGGACCTCGCTGGTGTTTAAAAAGCTGCAGGTGGTGCGTTTTTATGACGCCAAACGCAACACGCTCGCCTATCTGGCCTATTCCGACAAAGTGGTTGAAGGCTCACCGAAAAACGCCATCAGCGCCGTGCCGATCATGCCATGGCACTAATTCAGGGATGAATCATGCAGCAACCTCTGGTCTGGCTGGTTGAGGACGAAATCAGTATCGCCGACACGCTACTCTACATGCTTCAGCAGGAGGGGTTTGCGGTGAAGGCTTTCGGGCGTGGGTTACCGGTACTGGAAGAGGCGCGGCGGCAGGTTCCCGCGCTGGCGATTCTGGATGTCGGGTTGCCTGACATCAGCGGCTTTGAACTCTGCCGTCAGCTTCTGGCGCAGCATCCGTCACTGCCGATCCTGTTCCTGACGGCGCGAAGTGACGAGGTGGATAAGCTGCTCGGGCTGGAGATGGGCGCGGATGATTATGTCGCCAAACCCTTCTCCCCGCGTGAAGTCTGTGCCCGGGTGAGGACTATTCTACGGCGGTTACAAAAATCCACCGCCCCTGCCGAGATCGTTCGTATCGGGCAGTTTGAACTGAACGAACCCGCCGCCAGAATCAGCTGGTATGGGGAGCCTTTACCGCTCACGCGCTACGAGTTCCTGCTGCTCAAAACATTGCTGCAGGCACCGGGCAGGGTCTTTTCTCGCCAGCAGCTTATGGACAAAGTGTGGGGCGAAGAC
This sequence comes from Enterobacter cloacae complex sp. FDA-CDC-AR_0132, assembly GCF_003010695.1. Taxonomy (NCBI): domain Bacteria; kingdom Pseudomonadati; phylum Pseudomonadota; class Gammaproteobacteria; order Enterobacterales; family Enterobacteriaceae; genus Enterobacter; species Enterobacter cloacae complex sp. FDA-CDC-AR_0132. Next base: position 2,305,870 of record NZ_CP027618.1, read on the forward strand.
GGCGATAGCTTCGATCGTACCGTGGATACGCATATCAAAACCTTGCGCGCCAAGCTGCGCGCGGTCAATGACGGGCTTTCGCCCATCAGTACCCATCGCGGGATGGGTTACAGTCTGGGGCTTTATTAATGCGTATTGGCATGCGTCTGCTGCTGGGCTATTTCCTGATTGTCGCTATCGCCGCGTGGTTTGTGCTGTCTATCTTCGTGCAGGAGGTCAAGCCCGGCGTGCGCAGAGCCACCGAAGGCACGCTGATTGACACCGCGACCCTTCTGGCGGAAGTGGGGCGAGACGACCTGCTCGCAGGCAATCCGCAGCAGGGCCAGCTGGCTCAGGCTTTTTCTCGGCTCCATCAGCGGCCGTTTCGCGCCAACATTGGCGGCATTCATAAAGTCCGCAACGAGTACCACGTCTACATGACCGACGCCACGGGCAAGGTGGTGTTTGATTCGGCGGGCCTGGCGGTAGGAAAAGACTACTCCCGCTGGAATGACGTCTGGCTGACGCTTCGCGGGGAATATGGCGCGCGAAGCACCCAGAGCAATCCTGACGATCCGGAAAGTACGGTGATGTATGTTGCCGCACCGGTCATGGACAGGGGCAACATTATCGGCGTGCTGTCGGTCGGAAAACCTAACAGCGCCATGGCGCCGGTTATTCACCGTAGCGAGCGGCGGATCCTGTGGGCGGGTGGGGCGCTGCTCGGGATTGCCCTGCTGATTGGTCTGCTGGTGGCGGGATGGATCAATCGTTCCATTGGCAGATTGTCGCGCTACGCCGATGCGGTGACCACGGACACGCCTCTCCCGCTGCCTAACCCCGGCAGCAGTGAGCTACGAAAGCTGGCGCAGGCGCTGGAAAATATGCGCATTCGCCTCGAGGGTAAGAATTACATCGAGCATTATGTGCATGCGCTAACCCACGAGCTCAAAAGCCCGCTGGCGGCAATCCGCGGCGCGGCAGAGATCCTTAATGAGCAGCCGCCGCCGGCGGTGGCCGCGCGGTTTATCGATAATATTCTGGTGCAAAACGCGCGTATGCAGTCGCTGGTGGAAAAACTGCTCTCTCAGGCGCGTCTTGAAAACCGGGTAGAGATAGAGCCGGTGAGCGTGAGTATCAGCACGCTGTTTTCACGGCTTGCGGATTCACGCTCCGCCGTTATCACGGCGAAAAATATCATCCTGACCTGCCAGCCCACGTCGCTGCAGGTGCAGGGCGACCCCGAGCTGCTTGAACAGGCGCTGGGCAATTTGCTGGATAATGCCATCGATTTTACTCCGCAGGGCGGGACGCTTCAGCTGGCTGCCGAGGAGACGCCAACCGAGATCCGGCTTACCGTAAGCGACAGCGGAAGCGGGATCCCGGACTATGCCATGGCGCGTATTTTTGAACGTTTTTACTCGCTCCCCCGCGAGAACGGGTTGAAAAGCAGCGGGCTGGGTCTGGCATTCGTGCAGGAGGTGGCGCGTCTGCATCAGGGGGACATTGCTCTGCATAACCAGCCAGAAGGCGGCGTGAAAGCCACGCTGACACTTCACCGTCACTTCACATAACTTCAAACTGGCCCCACATAGCCCCGGTACGCTCTCCTCATCACAAAGGAGACGTAATGATGAAATCCCCCCTGTTCTGGAAAGTAAGCACCCTGCTGGGGTGCATTCTGCTGTTGTTAGTCCCGCTCTTTATGGTCAGTAACCTGATTTCGGAGCGTGAGAGCTACCGTAACGATGTTGAACACTCGCTTCGCCAAAGCACCAGCGGGCCGCAAAAGCTGGTAGGACCGCTGATTGCCATTCCTGTCACCGAGGTTTTTTACAAACTAGAAGATGAAAAAAAGGTCGAATACAAAAAAAGCTACCTGCACTTTATCCTGCCGGAATCTCTGCTCGTTGAGGGAAATCAGCGCGTGGAGTCCAGAAGCATCGGTATTTATGACGGACAAATCTGGAACACCGATCTCAAAATAAAAGCGCAGTTTTCGACGGAGAAAATGGCGCAGCTGAAGGGCGAAACCATGACGCTGGGGCAGCCATTCCTGGTGATTGGCGTGGGTGATGCCCGGGGCATTGGTACGGTGAAGGTCGCAAAAATCAACGGTGAGACGTTCAGCGTAGAACCGGGAACCGGCGTGTATGGCACACTTGCCGGTATTCATATTCCGCTGAGTGATAAAGCCCTTGAGCCGAAAACGCTCGCCCTTGATATGTCGTTTAACCTGGCGGGAACGGGCAGTTTTGCGGTGGTGCCGGTCGGGCGTAACAGCGAAATGACGCTGAGCAGTAACTGGCCGCACCCGGGATTTATGGGATACTACTTGCCTGTTAAACATCAGATTAGCGAGTCTGGTTTCCAGGCAAACTGGCAGAGCAGCTGGTTTGCTAACAACATGCAAAGCTGGTTCGCCGAGGGCGAGTCACCGGAGTGGAGTTCTATCCCGGCCTTTAGCGTGACGGTTGCCACGCCAGCGGATCAGTACCAGCTGACAGACCGCGCTATCAAATACGCTATTTTACTGATTGCCCTGACGTTTATGGCCTTCTTCGTGTTCGAAACCCTCACCGGATTGCGTCTGCACCCAATGCAGTATCTGCTGGTGGGGTTGTCGCTGGTCCTTTTCTATCTCGTCTTACTTGCCCTGTCTGAGCATGTTGGGTTTACGCCGGCCTGGATTATTGCAAGCCTTGTCGGCGCGATGATGAATGGTGTGTACCTGCAGGCGGTACTGAAAAGCTGGAGGCGAAGCGGGGTGTTTATTCTGGCGCTGCTGGGGCTGGATGTCGTGATGTGGTTCCTGCTGCGTTCGGAGGACAGCGCGTTGCTGCTGGGAGCTGCCGTACTGGCGATGGCACTGTTTGCGGTCATGTACCTGACGCGTCACCTTGACTGGTATTCACTCTCTCAGCCGAAGCGTCCCGTCCCCCCCGTAGAACCTGATGCGGATACGATGCGAGTCTGGAAATAAAAAACGGCGCGAAAGCGCCGTTTTTTTACTTCAGTTGCCGGATTACTCCTGCAGGTCGCCGCAGAAACGATAACCTTCACCGTGAATAGTGGCGATAATTTCCGGCGTATCAGGCGTAGATTCGAAATGTTTACGGATACGACGGATGGTCACGTCTACGGTACGGTCGTGCGGCTTCAGCTCACGGCCGGTCATTTTCTTCAGCAGTTCTGCACGGGACTGAATTTTGCCCGGATTTTCACAGAAGTGCAGCATCGCGCGGAATTCACTGCGCGGCAGTTTATACTGCTCACCGTTCGGGCTAATCAGTGAACGGCTATTGATATCAAGTTCCCAGCCGTTGAACTTGTAGCTGTCTACGCTACGACGCTCTTCGCTGACCGTGCCCAGGTTCATGGTGCGGGACAGCAGGTTGCGTGCACGAATGGTTAACTCGCGTGGATTAAACGGTTTAGTGATGTAGTCATCCGCACCGATTTCCAGTCCAAGGATTTTATCAACTTCGTTATCACGGCCTGTCAGGAACATTAACGCGACGTTCGCCTGTTCACGCAGTTCGCGCGCCAGAAGAAGGCCGTTTTTGCCCGGCAGGTTGATATCCATGATCACCAGGTTGATATCATTTTCAGAAAGGATCTGATGCATCTCTGCGCCATCGGTCGCTTCAAAGACATCGTAGCCTTCTGCTTCGAAAATGCTCTTTAACGTGTTGCGTGTTACCAACTCGTCTTCAACGATAAGAATGTGCGGGGTCTGCATGTTTGCTACCTAAATTGCCAACTAAATCGAAACAGGAAGTACAAAAGTCCCTGACCTGCCTGATGCATGTCGCAAATTAACATGACCGGCCTAACGTGACTAAAGTACGTAATTGCGTTCTTGATGCACTTTCCATCAACGTCAACAACATCATTAGCTTGGTCGTGGGTACTTTCCCTTTGGACCCGACAGTGTCAAAAACGGCTGTCATCCTAACCATTTTAACAGCAACATAACAGGCTAAGTGACACCAGACACCCAATAAAACTACGCTTCGTTGACATATATCAAGTTCAATTGTAGCACGTTAACAGTTTGATGAAATCATCGTAGCCGAATGCTAGCCTTTGTCACAATTTTTCAATAAACCAACTAGTTGCGTACCTTGATTTATAAACGATACGAATCCAATCAGAAAAGAGTATTCATGAGGTCATTACCATTATAAAACATAAGGATAATAGCCTTCTGTTAACATTCTAACTGATTGTTCAGCCACAAAATAGTTTAGCGTTTTTAATTTGTTCTGAAACGCTATTTCGGTGATTTGTGTTGCATTTTTGTAAATTCGCGCCGCGTAATATGTTGAAGTGCATCACATTTTTACCCGCTAACTGATTAAAAAGAGAGCATAAATGCATCTGTCGATTGTACTGGTCGCCCCAGCCAGAGCCGAAAATATAGGCGCTGCGGCGCGTGCCATGAAGACCATGGGGTTTACCGATCTTCGCATCGTGGACAGCCAGGCGCACCTCGAGCCCGCGGCCCGTTGGGTGGCGCACGGTTCAGGGGATATTCTCGATAATATAACCACTTACGACACGCTCGCCGCTGCGCTGCACGACATTTCTTTTACCGTGGCGACCACGGCACGCAGCCGGGCAAAGTTCCACTATTACGCCACGCCGGCGGAACTGGTGCCGATGTTAACGGAGAAAAGCCAGTGGCTGACGAAGGCCGCGCTGGTCTTTGGGCGGGAAGATTCCGGTCTGACGAACGAGGAGCTGGCGTTGGCGGACGTCCTGACCGGTGCGCCGATGGTGGCGGATTATCCGTCGCTGAATTTAGGCCAGGCGGTAATGGTGTATTGCTATCAATTAGCCTCCCTAATACAAATTCCTCAACCCCAGGCTGAAGGGGCAGATGAAAACCAGCTGGCCGCGCTGCGCGCTCGCGTTGACCATCTGTTATTACAACTCGGTGTCGCGGAAGATCAAAAAATGGCGGACTGGTTGCATCAGCGACTTGGGCGTCTTGAGCAGCGAGACACGGCAATGTTGCACCGTTTGCTGCATGATATTGAAAAAAAATTGGCCGAGTAAAATGCTGTCATAAGTTTTTACTATGGCGTATCCGTCTGTCTGGGTGGGGTGCGTCTGGGGGAATCGGATGAAAATAAATCTGCAAGCAGCGGGACGTGAGAGCGTCCCGAATTGTGATCAAATTAAAAATTCATTGACTTAAGGTGCCCAATCCTTTAACCCTAAAAGAATACAGCACAGACAGATAATAATGACAGAGTACACAACATCCATGAAACGCATCAGCATCACCACCATTACAACAACCATCATCATTACCACAGGAAATGATGCGGGCTGACGCGTACAGGAAAAACAGAAAAAAGCCCGCACCCAAACAGTGCGGGCTTTTTTTTCGGCTAAAGGAAACGAGGTAGAACCATGCGAGTGTTGAAGTTCGGCGGTACATCAGTGGCAAATGCAGAACGTTTTCTGCGTGTTGCCGATATCCTGGAGAGCAACGCCAGGCAGGGGCAGGTCGCGACCGTGCTCTCTGCCCCGGCAAAAATCACCAACCACCTGGTGGCGATGATTGAAAAGACCATCGGTGGCCAGGATGCACTCCCGAACTTGAGCGACGCCGAGCGTATCTTCGCTGAGCTGCTGCAGGGACTGGCGGAGGCGCAGCCGGGTTTCCCGCTCGCACAGCTGAAATCCTTTGTTGAGCAAGAGTTCGCCCAAATCAAACACGTGCTGCACGGTATCAGCCTTTTAGGTCAGTGCCCGGACAGCATCAACGCGGCGTTAATCTGCCGTGGTGAAAAATTGTCGATTGCCATCATGGCGGGCCTGCTGGAAGCGCGTGGCCACAATGTGTCGGTTATCGATCCCGTTGAAAAACTGCTGGCAGTGGGTCACTACCTCGAGTCTACCGTTGATATAGCCGAATCAACCCGTCGCATTGCCGCGAGCAAAATTCCGTCTGACCATATGATCCTGATGGCGGGCTTCACCGCCGGAAACGAGAAGGGTGAACTTGTCGTACTGGGCCGTAACGGCTCCGACTACTCTGCTGCCGTGCTGGCAGCCTGTTTACGCGCCGACTGTTGTGAGATCTGGACTGACGTCGACGGTGTATACACCTGCGATCCGCGCCAGGTGCCGGACGCCAGGCTGCTGAAGTCGATGTCATACCAGGAAGCGATGGAGCTTTCCTACTTCGGCGCTAAAGTTCTTCACCCTCGCACCATCTCTCCCATTGCCCAGTTCCAGATCCCTTGCCTGATTAAAAACACCGGTAACCCGCAAGCGCCGGGCACGCTGATTGGCGCCAGTACCGATGAAGACGGCCTGCCGGTGAAAGGCATTTCTAACCTGAACAATATGGCCATGTTCAGCGTTTCCGGCCCGGGAATGAAAGGCATGGTCGGTATGGCGGCCCGCGTTTTCGCGGCCATGTCCCGCAACGGTATCTCGGTTGTGCTGATCACTCAGTCCTCTTCTGAATACAGCATCAGCTTCTGCGTACCGCAGGGGGATTGTCTGCGCGCCCGTCGTGCGCTGGAAGAAGAGTTTTACCTTGAGCTGAAAGAAGAGCTGCTGGAGCCGCTTTCTATCCAGGAACGCCTGGCAGTCATCTCGGTGGTGGGCGACGGTATGCGTACGCTGCGCGGTATCTCGGCCAAATTCTTTGCCGCGCTGGCCAGGGCCAACATCAACATTGTGGCCATTGCCCAGGGATCATCTGAGCGTTCAATCTCGGTGGTTGTTGATAACGACGATGCAACAACCGGCGTTCGCGTGGTTCATCAGATGCTGTTCAACACCGATCAGGTGATTGAGCTGTTCCTGATTGGCGTGGGCGGTGTGGGTGGCGCGCTGCTGGAGCAGGTGAAGCGTCAGCAGGAGTGGTTGAAGAAAAAGCACATTGATCTGCGCGTGTGCGGTATCGCGAACTCAAAAGCGCTGCTGACCAACGTTCATGGTCTGAACCTGGAAAACTGGCAGACTGAGCTGAATGATGCCAAAGAGCCCTTTAATCTGGGCCGGTTAATCCGTCTGGTGAAAGAGTATCACCTGCTTAACCCGGTCATTGTCGACTGTACCTCGAACCAGGCGGTGGCCGATCAGTACGCCGATTTCCTGCGCGAAGGTTTCCACGTGGTGACGCCAAACAAAAAGGCCAACACCTCGTCGATGGATTACTATCACCAGCTGCGTCTGGCGGCGAGCAAGTCACGGCGTAAGTTCCTCTACGACACCAACGTGGGCGCGGGCCTGCCGGTGATCGAGAACCTGCAAAACCTGCTGAACGCGGGGGATGAACTGCAGCGTTTCTCCGGCATTCTTTCCGGCTCGTTGTCGTTTATCTTCGGCAAGCTGGATGAGGGCATGAGCCTGTCGGAAGCGACCCGTGCCGCGCGTGAACTGGGGTACACCGAGCCGGATCCGCGAGACGATCTCTCCGGTATGGATGTGGCGCGTAAGTTGCTCATACTGGTGCGTGAAACGGGCCGTGAGCTGGAGCTTTCCGATATCGTGATTGAGCCTGTTCTGCCTGCCGGGTTTGACGACAGCGGTGACGTGAACACCTTTATGGCCAATTTAGCGCAGCTAGACGACGCCTTTGCCGCACGCGTTGCGAAAGCCCGTGATGAAGGTAAGGTATTGCGCTATGTTGGCAATATTGAAGACGATGGTATGTGCCGCGTGAAGATTGCTGAAGTGGATGGCAACGACCCGCTGTTCAAAGTAAAAAACGGCGAAAACGCCCTCGCGTTTTACAGCCACTATTATCAGCCACTGCCGCTGGTGCTTCGCGGCTATGGCGCAGGGAATGATGTTACCGCGGCGGGTGTATTTGCCGATTTGCTGCGTACCCTGTCATGGAAGTTAGGAGTTTAACATGGTGAAAGTTTATGCCCCGGCTTCCAGCGCCAATATGAGCGTCGGATTTGATGTGCTGGGTGCGGCGGTGACGCCGGTGGATGGTTCGCTGCTGGGCGATACGGTAACGGTTGAAGCGGCAGAGAGCTTTAGCCTGAATAACGTGGGCCGCTTCGCCAGCAAACTGCCGACAGACCCGCGCGAGAATATCGTTTATCAGTGCTGGGAGCGGTTCTGTCAGGAGATCGGCAAAAATGTGCCGGTCGCCATGACGCTGGAGAAAAGTATGCCGATTGGCTCTGGTCTGGGTTCCAGCGCCTGCTCCGTGGTCGCCGGACTGGTGGCTATGAATGAGCACTGCGGCAAGCCGCTGAATAATAACCGTCTGCTCGGGTTAATGGGCGAGCTGGAAGGGCGCATCTCCGGCAGCATTCATTATGACAACGTCGCCCCCTGCTTCCTCGGCGGTATGCAGCTGATGATTGAAGAAAATGGCATCATCAGCCAGCAGGTGCCAGGGTTTGATGAGTGGCTGTGGGTGCTGGCCTATCCCGGCATTAAGGTATCTACCGCTGAAGCGCGTGCGATCCTGCCTGCGCAGTATCGTCGTCAGGACTGTATCGCTCACGGACGTCATCTGGCCGGCTTTATTCACGCCTGCTACACCCGTCAGCCGCAGCTGGCAGCAAAATTAATGAAAGACGTTATCGCCGAGCCGTACCGCACTAAGCTGCTGCCTGGCTTTAACGAGGCGCGACAGGCGTCAATGGATACCGGCGCACTGGCGTGCGGTATCTCCGGCTCCGGCCCGACGCTGTTCGCCCTGTGCGATAAGCCAGACACGGCGCAGCGCGTGGCGGACTGGCTCTCTAAACACTACCTGCAAAATCAGGAAGGCTTTGTTCATATTTGCCGTCTGGACACGGCTGGCGCACGAGTACTGGGATAACGAATGAAACTCTACAACCTTAAAGATCATAACGAGCAGGTCAGCTTCGCACAGGCGGTGACTCAGGGACTGGGCAAAAATCAGGGGCTGTTCTTCCCCCATGACCTGCCGGAATTTCAGCTGACCGACATTGATGAACTGCTGAAGCAGGACTTTGTCACCCGCAGCACTAAAATTCTCTCTGCCTTTATCGGCGATGAAATCCCGCAGGAGCTGCTGGAAGAGCGCGTGCGTGCAGCGTTCGCTTTCCCGGCACCGGTTAAGCAGGTTGAGCCGGATGTCGGCTGCCTTGAGCTGTTCCACGGTCCAACCCTGGCGTTTAAAGACTTCGGTGGCCGCTTTATGGCGCAGATGCTGACCCACATCAGCGGCGACAAACCGGTAACGATTCTGACAGCGACCTCCGGTGATACCGGTGCGGCCGTTGCCCATGCGTTCTATGGTCTGAAGAACGTTCGCGTGGTGATCCTCTACCCGAAAGGCAAAATCAGTCCGCTGCAGGAAAAACTGTTCTGTACGCTCGGGGGCAACATTGAAACCGTGGCGATTGACGGCGATTTCGATGCCTGTCAGGCGCTGGTCAAGCAGGCCTTCGATGATGAAGAGCTGAAAGTGGCGCTGGGTCTGAACTCGGCGAACTCCATTAACATCAGCCGTCTGCTGGCGCAGATCTGCTACTACTTCGAAGCGGTTGCACAGCTGCCACAGGAGGCGCGCAATCAGCTGGTCGTCTCCGTACCAAGCGGCAACTTTGGTGACCTGACGGCGGGCCTGCTGGCGAAATCGCTCGGCCTGCCGGTAAAACGCTTTATCGCCGCCACCAACGCCAACGACACCGTGCCGCGCTTCCTGAAAGACGGTAAATGGGCGCCGAACGCCACGCAGGCGACGCTTTCGAATGCGATGGACGTAAGCCAGCCGAACAACTGGCCGCGTGTGGAAGAGCTGTTCCGCCGTAAGGTCTGGCGTCTGGGCGATCTGGGTTACGCCGCGGTGACGGATGAGACCACCAAAGCCACCCTGCGTGAGCTGAAAGCGGTGGGGTACACCTCTGAACCGCATGCGGCGATCGCTTACCGTGCGCTGCGCGATCAGCTGAATCCGGGGGAGTATGGCCTGTTCCTGGGAACGGCTCATCCGGCGAAGTTCAAAGAGAGCGTGGAAGTGATTCTGGGTGAAACGCTGCCGCTGCCAAAAGAGCTGGCCGAGCGTGCGGACCTGCCGCTGCTTTCGCATGAACTGCCCGCGGATTTCGCCGCGCTGCGTAAGTTGATGATGACGCGCGGATAACGGTTCTGTCACCCTATGCAGGCCGGGTAAGGTGAAACTTACCCGGCTTTTTTTATGGAGAAATTAAGGAGAAAAATAGCAGTAAAAAAGCAGAAATTCCCAATAAATGCGGTCACTTAGCGATTAGGATTGCAGAGAATAACATCCCCCGTCCTCCTCACGTATTCTCCTTACATCGGCCCACATCGGGTAAATGAATAAGGAGTCACCTATGTCTAAACTGAAACCTGCTCTGCTGGTGCTTTCAATGATGCTGGTCGCTCCGATGGCGGTTCAGGCCTCTGAAATCACCCTCGTCCCTGCGGTAAAACTGCAGATTGGCGATCAGGATAATCGTGGTCACTACTGGGATGGTGGCCGCTGGCGCGACCATGACTGGTGGAAGGCTCACTATGACTGGCGCGATAATCACTGGCGCCCACATGACGAGCATCACGATCGTCATCATGATGACCACCATCACGATCGTCACGACGACCCGCGTCCTGGCCCGGACTGGAAACACCATTAATGCAAAACCCCGCCATCTGGCGGGGTTTGTTTTACTGCTCGTGGCGCTTAAACACCAGTTCGCCTTTCCCTGACGCTTCTTCGTCGAAGAAGTAGCCTTCGCTGTTGAAGCCGGTCAGTTGCTCCGGCTTCGTCAGGCGGTTCTGAATGATGTAGCGGCTCATCAACCCACGCGCTTTTTTGGCGTAGAAGCTGATGACCTTGAACTTGCCGTTTTTCTCATCGAGGAAAACGGGCTTAATAATTTCCGCATCCAGCTTTTTCGGCTTCACCGATTTGTAGTATTCATCGGAGGCCAGATTGATCACCACATTATCGCCCTGAGCACGCAGCGCAGCGTTCAGTTTGTCGGTGATGATATCGCCCCAGAAATGGTACAGATCCTTGCCTTTAGGGTTTTCCAGGCGGATACCCATCTCCAGACGATATGGCTGCATCAGGTCCAACGGGCGCAGCACGCCGTACAGACCTGACAACATGCGCAGATGCTGCTGGGCGAAGTCGAAATCGGCTTCGCTAAAATCTTCCGCCTGCAGGCCGGTATACACATCACCTTTAAACGCCAGAAGCGCCTGGCGGGCGTTGTTCGGCGTGAAGTCCGGGTGCCACTCGTGGAAACGGGTCGCGTTAAGATCCGCCAGTTTGTCGCTGATGCTCATCAGCGAGGCAATTTGTGGCGCAGAGAGCTTACGCGCGACGTGAATCAGCTGTTGCGAATAGTCCAGCAGTTCAGGCTGGGTATAGCGCTCGGTGGCGAGCGGGCTCTGGTAATCGAGCGTTTTAGCAGGTGAAATCAGAATCAGCATATCCAGTCCTTGCAGGAAATTTAGAGCGACTTTAGCAAAAAATCGCCCTCAATTGATCGATAGCTGTTATTGCCGTGGCAAATCATCCCAGGTGCCGGGCGCAATTTGCGCCTGGATGTCGGGATAACGCGAGGCATCAAAGACCGGCGGTACGCCCAGTTTGCGCTGACGAAGATAGTCCCGTGCGATAAGCGTAACCACGGGTGAGAGCAGCAGGATCGCCGTCAGGTTAGTGATGGCCATGAGCGCCATAAAGACATCCGCCAGTTGCCAGACCAGCGGCATGCTGAGCAGCGAACCTGCTAACACCATCAGTATCACCCCGAGGCGCAGCAGCGTGATCATACGGCGGGAGTCCACTTTCAGGAAAATAAGGTTATTTTCGGCGTAGAGGTAATTCACAACAATCGAGCTGAAGGCGAATAACAGCAGGATGAGCGAGACAAACCCGGCTCCCCAGCCGCCCGTCAGATTCACGAGTGCCTGCTGAAGCAGTTGTATGCCGGCTGTTTCCGATGAGTGAGGTACCGGGCCAGCCAGCAGCAGGATCATGGCGCTGGCGGAACAGATAATAATGGTGTCCGTAAAAACGCCAATCATCTGAACAATGCCTTGTGCCGCCGGGTGGGGCGGCCAGGACGCGGCGGCGGCTGCGGCATTGGGCGTTGATCCCATACCGGCTTCATTGGAGAACATTCCGCGCTGAAAGCCCGACATCAGCGCCTGGCTGAACGTATAGCCCAGTGCGCCCGATGCCGCCTCGCGCCAGCCAAATGCGCTTTTGAAGATGGTTGCAATCACTTCCGGCACCTGCTCGATATGCCGTGCGGCGACGAACAGGCTGGCGGCAACCCACAGCAGCGCCATGACCGGTACCAACCACTGCATCAGGCGGGCGACACCTTTTAGGCCGGTCGAAATGGTCAGCAGGATACAGAGGGCTAAAACAAGCCCGGTGATCCACTCCGGACACGCAAAGGCATAGCGCAAGGCATGGGCGACAGAATTCGCCTGAACGGTATTGAAAATCAGACCGTAGGCGAGCAGTAAAAACAGCGAAAACAGCACGCCCATCCAGCGCATTCCTAAGCCACGCGCCATGTACCAGGCCGGGCCGCCGCGAAACTGTCCGTTTTTATCTTTTTCTTTGTAGAGTTGGGCGAGGGCGCTTTCGGCAAAGGAGGTGGCCATCCCGATAAGGGCCGTGACCCACATCCAGAAAACAGCGCCCGGGCCACCGGCGCTGATGGCCAGTGCCACCCCTGCCATATTACCGCTGCCGAGGCGTGCTGCAATGCTGGTGCAGAGGGCCTGGAAAGAGGTTAATCCGCCCGGCTGGGGCGTGACGCTGTTTTTCAGACTTCTGCCAAATTTGCGAATATAACGAAACTGGATAAACCCGCTGCGTAGCGTAAACCAAATACCTGCACCCAGCAGCAGGTATATCATTATCGAACCCCAAAGGACTTCATTAATAAAGAAAAGGAAATCAGGCATTAACGTCCCTCTTGTTGATGCCAAAATGAATATGTAAGCGCTACCACTGATTGGACATGCTGTTACTTAGCAGCCTGTTAATATTCTGAGTTTATCATACTCTGTCTAAGCGCACTGTCTGCGGTTGCGCTACCCCTCCGTCGTGTTATCATCAGGGCAGACCGGTTACATCCCCCTAACAAGTAAACCTGTCATTTTTCCGCTGCAGGCATGCTGTCGGTAGCGTGAATTATCCAGGGCACGTTAAAAGAGAAACACTATCATGACGGATAAATTGACCTCCCTTCGTCAGTTCACCACTGTCGTAGCTGACACCGGAGATATCGCGGCAATGAAGCTGTACCAGCCGCAGGATGCCACCACCAACCCTTCTCTGATCCTTAACGCCGCACAGATCCCTGAGTATCGCAAACTGATTGACGACGCAGTGACCTGGGCGAAAGCACAGAGCAACGACCGCGCGCAGCAGGTTGTTGATGCCACTGATAAACTGGCCGTGAACATTGGTCTGGAAATTCTGAAACTGGTTCCTGGCCGCATCTCTACCGAAGTTGACGCACGTCTCTCCTACGACACCGAAGCGTCTATCGCCAAAGCAAAACGTCTGATCAAAATGTACAACGATGCTGGTATCAGCAATGACCGCATCCTGATCAAACTGGCGTCAACCTGGCAGGGTATTCGTGCAGCTGAACAGCTGGAAAAAGACGGTATCAACTGTAACCTGACGCTGCTGTTCTCCTTCGCACAGGCGCGTGCATGTGCGGAAGCCGGCGTATACCTGATTTCTCCATTCGTTGGCCGTATTCTGGACTGGTACAAAGCCAACACGGATAAGAAAGAGTACGCGGCATCTGAAGATCCAGGCGTCGTTTCCGTGACCGAAATCTACGAATACTACAAACAGCACGGTTATGAGACTGTGGTGATGGGCGCAAGCTTCCGTAACGTAGGTGAAATCATCGAACTGGCTGGCTGTGACCGCCTGACCATCGCCCCGGCACTGCTGAAAGAGCTGGCTGAAAGCGAAGGTGCTATCGAGCGTAAACTGTCCTACACCGGTGAAGTGAAAGCGCGTCCGGAGCGCATCACTGAATCTGAGTTCCTGTGGCAGCATAACCAGGATCCAATGGCTGTAGATAAACTGGCGGACGGTATCCGTAAGTTTGCTATCGACCAGGAAAAACTGGAAAAAATGATCGGCGACCTGCTGTAATCATTCTGCGTGACCGGGTCTCCGGTCACGCTACTTCTTTCGTACTCTGTTTGAATTTCCCCTCTGCGTGTATCATTCCCTTTAATCAGTACTTTTTTGAATGGAATGGATATGAATACCTTACGCATCGGCTTAGTGTCGATTTCTGACCGCGCCTCCAGCGGTGTTTATCAGGATAAAGGCATCCCCGCGCTGGAAGAATGGCTGGGCAGTGCGTTGACAACCCCCTTTGAGATCCAGACCCGCCTGATCCCTGACGAACAGCCAATTATCGAACAGACACTCTGTGAGCTGGTGGATGAGATGAGCTGCCACCTGGTATTGACCACGGGAGGCACCGGGCCTGCGCGCCGGGACGTCACTCCGGATGCCACGCTGGCGGTTGCCGATCGTGAGATGCCTGGCTTCGGTGAGCAGATGCGCCAGATCAGTCTACACTTTGTCCCGACGGCGATCCTCTCCCGTCAGGTCGGGGTAATCCGCAAGCAGGCATTGATTCTGAATTTGCCGGGCCAGCCGAAGTCCATCAAAGAGACGCTTGAAGGACTGAAAGCGGAAGATGGCAACGTGATCGTGCACGGGATTTTTGCAAGTGTACCGTATTGTATACAGTTGCTTGACGGCCCGTATGTGGAAACCGATGAGAAAGTGGTAGCAGCTTTTCGTCCTAAAAACGCCCGTCGCGAGACAATCTCCTGAAATTAATCAATATGTGACATTAGCTGAAGCGACGGTGGCGTGGTAAGGGTTTTACGGTATAGTAATTTTTTCTTTACGTTTGCTGTAAAAATAAATCCACAATACAAGCCAAATGGTTCGCTATGTCACATAACACCCGACCTCTGAATCGACAGGACTATAAAACCCTCACGCTCGCGGCCTTAGGCGGTGCGCTGGAGTTTTACGACTTCATCATCTTCGTCTTCTTCGCCGCCGTGGTGGGGGAACTTTTCTTCCCGGCAGATATCCCGGAGTGGTTGCGCCAGGTGCAAACCTTCGGCATTTTTGCCGCCGGGTATCTGGCACGACCGCTGGGTGGCATTGTGATGGCCCACTTTGGTGACCTGGTCGGGCGTAAGAAGATGTTCACGCTCAGCATTTTACTGATGGCCGTGCCGACGCTGGCCATTGGTCTGCTGCCCACTTACGCCTCAATGGGCATTGTTGCTCCGCTGCTGCTGTTGCTGATGCGCATTCTTCAGGGGGCGGCAATTGGCGGCGAAGTGCCGGGGGCCTGGGTGTTTGTGGCGGAGCATGTGCCGGCGCGCCGCATCGGCATCGCCTGTGGAACCTTAACGGCGGGGCTGACTGTCGGTATCCTCCTCGGTTCAGTGGTGGCCACTATCGTGAATACCAGCATGACGCAACAGGCGGTTCACGACTGGGGATGGCGCGTACCGTTCCTGCTCGGCGGGGCGTTTGGCCTGGTGGCGATGTATCTTCGCCGCTGGCTGCAGGAGACACCTATTTTCCTTGAGATGCAGCAGCGCAAGGCGCTGGCACAGGAGTTGCCGGTAAAAGCCGTGGTGGTGCGCCACCGGAGCGCGGTTGTGGTGTCGATGCTGCTCACCTGGCTGCTGTCGGCGGGCATCGTGGTCGTTATCTTAATGTCTCCGGTATGGCTGCAAAAGCAGTACGGTTTTGCGCCGGCGGTAACGTTGCAGGCAAACAGTATCGCTACCATTATGCTCTGCTTTGGCTGTCTGGCCGCGGGGCTGGCCGTTGATCGTATCGGTGCCGGCCTGACTTTCATCATCGGCAGTCTGCTGCTGGCTGCGTCGAGCTGGGCGTTTTACCACCTGGCAGGCAGCCATCCTGAACAGCTGTTCCTGCTCTACGGTACGGTCGGGCTGTGCGTGGGGGTTGTCGGTGCAGTGCCGTATGTGATGGTGCGAGCTTTTCCGCCAGAGGTCCGCTTCACCGGGATCTCTTTTTCCTATAACGTCTCTTACGCCATCTTTGGCGGGCTGACGCCGATTGCGGTCACGGTGTTGATGGGAGTATCCCCGATGGCACCCGCCTGGTATGTGCTCGCGCTGTCGGTGATGGGGCTGGTGTTAGGCATTTGGCTTCGGCAGAAACAGGGATGTCGTGCCCGCGAGGCGGACACGACAGATGGATCAGTGTTTTTCACCAATCGGTAGGATGGTGCGGTCAAACTGCTCGTTCAGCACTTCACCCATTGCCAGGTAGATAGCGCTTGCGCCGCACACCAGACCAATCCAGCCGGCAATATGCACGATGCTTTCGTTATCCACGAGGTGGCCGATCGCCAGCAGGGCGAACAGCACGGTCAGGCTCAGGAAAACAAACTGCAGTGCGCGGTTGCCTTTCAGGGTGCCGAAGAACATAAACAGCGTGAAGACGCCCCACAGACCGAGGTAAACGCCCAGGAAATGTGCGTTTGCCGCGTCTGCCAGGCCCATTTTAGGCATCAGCAGGATCGCGACCAGGGTCAGCCAGAAAGAACCATAAGAGGTGAATGCGGTTAAGCCGAAGGTGTTGCCTTTCTTATATTCCAGCAGGCCCGCGAAGATTTGCGCGATACCGCCGTAAAAAATGCCCATCGCCAGGATAATGCCATCCATCGGGAACATCCCGATGTTGTGCAGGTTCAGCAGGATAGTGGTCATGCCAAAACCCATCAGGCCCAGCGGAGCCGGATTAGCCAACTTAGTGTTGCCCATAAGTCCTCAAAAAAATCATCATTAATATGGTGAAATGGTTAAACCCGCGTCAGTTCTCCCTGACGGGGCGCGGCATCATAATGGGCGCAATCAATGCCGTCTATGATCTCATCAGGGTGAAATTAAAAATTTTTTTTACCGTTCCCCCTTGATGGACGCTGGCGCGACCCCATCTTGTAGTCAACCGCAGTGTGTGGACCTGAAAAAAATCAATTGTGGGCAGTTGAAAAAGCACGTTCTGCCCTTATTACAGGTACACAACCACATGTTGACTGAATTTTAAGTGGAGACGTTTAGATGGGTAAAATTATTGGTATCGACCTGGGTACTACCAACTCTTGTGTAGCGATTATGGATGGCACTACCGCACGCGTGCTGGAGAACGCCGAGGGCGATCGCACCACGCCTTCTATCATTGCTTATACCCAGGATGGTGAAACTCTGGTTGGTCAGCCGGCTAAACGTCAGGCAGTGACAAACCCGCAAAATACCCTGTTTGCGATTAAACGCCTGATTGGCCGCCGCTTCCAGGACGAAGAAGTTCAGCGTGACGTTTCTATCATGCCTTACAAAATCATCGCAGCAGATAACGGCGATGCATGGCTTGATGTGAAAGGCACCAAAACGGCACCACCGCAGATCTCTGCTGAAGTGCTGAAAAAAATGAAGAAAACCGCAGAAGATTACCTGGGTGAACCGGTAACTGAAGCTGTTATCACCGTTCCTGCTTACTTCAACGATGCTCAGCGTCAGGCAACGAAAGATGCTGGCCGTATCGCAGGTCTGGAAGTAAAACGTATCATCAACGAACCAACCGCAGCGGCACTGGCTTACGGTCTGGATAAAGAAGTTGGCAACCGTACTATCGCGGTTTACGACCTGGGTGGTGGTACTTTCGATATCTCTATTATCGAAATCGACGAAGTTGATGGCGAAAAAACCTTCGAAGTTCTGGCAACCAACGGTGATACCCACCTGGGTGGTGAAGACTTCGATACCCGTCTGATCAACTACCTCGTTGACGAGTTCAAGAAAGATCAGGGCATTGACCTGCGTAACGACCCGCTGGCAATGCAGCGCCTGAAAGAAGCCGCTGAGAAAGCGAAGATCGAACTGTCTTCCGCTCAGCAGACCGACGTGAACCTGCCGTATATCACTGCAGACGCGACCGGTCCTAAACACATGAACATTAAAGTGACCCGTGCGAAACTGGAAAGCCTGGTAGAAGACCTGGTGAACCGTTCCATCGAGCCACTGAAAGTCGCTCTGCAGGATGCTGGTCTGTCCGTGTCTGATATCAACGACGTTATCCTCGTTGGTGGCCAGACCCGTATGCCAATGGTTCAGAAGAAAGTGGCTGAATTCTTTGGTAAAGAGCCACGTAAAGACGTTAACCCGGACGAAGCAGTGGCTATCGGTGCTGCCGTTCAGGGTGGTGTGTTGACAGGTGATGTGAAAGACGTTCTGCTGCTGGACGTTACCCCGCTGTCTCTGGGTATCGAAACCATGGGCGGTGTGATGACGGCGCTTATCACCAAAAATACCACTATCCCTACTAAGCACAGCCAGGTGTTCTCTACTGCTGAAGACAACCAGTCTGCAGTAACCATCCATGTGCTGCAGGGTGAGCGTAAGCGTGCGGCGGATAACAAGTCACTGGGTCAGTTCAACCTGGATGGCATCAACCCGGCGCCACGTGGTATGCCGCAGATCGAAGTAACGTTCGATATCGATGCTGACGGTATCCTGCACGTTTCCGCGAAAGACAAAAACAGCGGTAAAGAGCAGAAGATCACCATTAAGGCCTCTTCCGGTCTGAACGAAGAAGAGATCCAGAAAATGGTTCGTGAAGCAGAAGCGAACGCGGAATCTGACCGTAAGTTCGAAGAGCTGGTTCAGACCCGCAACCAGGGCGACCATCTGCTGCACAGCACCCGTAAGCAGGTTGAAGAAGCCGGCGATAAACTGCCAGCTGAAGACAAAACGGCTATCGAAGCTGCACTGAGCGCGCTGGAAACGTCTCTGAAAGGCGAAGACAAAGCGGATATCGAAGCGAAGATGCAGGAGCTGGCACAGGCTTCTCAGAAGCTGATGGAAATCGCTCAGCAGCAGCACGCCCAACAGCAGGCTGGCGCTGACGCTTCTCAGAACAACGCGAAAGACGACGACGTTGTCGACGCTGAGTTCGAAGAAGTGAAAGACAAAAAATAATCGCCCTGATGCAGGGTAATTAATCGGCACGGGCGTAGGAGAACTCTCCACGCCCGTGCTCGCATGTTAAGGGGCTTAAAAAAACCAATGGCAAAGCAAGACTATTACGAGATTTTAGGCGTTCCGAAAACTGCGGAAGAGCGTGAAATCAAAAAGGCGTATAAGCGCCTGGCCATGAAATTCCACCCGGACCGCAACCAGGGTGACAAAGAGGCTGAAGCCAAATTTAAAGAGATCAAAGAAGCCTACGAAGTCCTGACCGATGCACAGAAACGTGCGGCCTATGACCAGTACGGTCACGCAGCCTTCGAACAAGGCGGCATGGGCGGCGGTGGATTCGGTGGCGGCGGCTTTGGCGGCGGCGCTGACTTCAGCGATATCTTTGGCGATGTTTTCGGCGACATTTTTGGCGGCGGTCGTGGCCGTCAGCGCGCGGCGCGCGGCGCCGACCTGCGCTACAACATGGATCTGACGCTGGAAGAGGCCGTACGCGGCGTCACCAAAGAGATCCGTATTCCGACGCTGGAAGAGTGCGACGTTTGCCACGGCAGCGGCGCGAAAGCAGGCACCCAGCCGCAAACCTGTCCAACCTGTCACGGTTCCGGTCAGGTGCAGATGCGTCAGGGCTTCTTCGCCGTGCAGCAGGCGTGTCCGCACTGTCATGGTCGCGGTACGCTGATTAAAGACCCCTGCACAAAATGCCACGGTCATGGTCGCGTTGAGAAAACCAAGACGCTGTCCGTTAAAATCCCGGCAGGCGTGGACACGGGCGACCGTATCCGTCTGGCAGGTGAAGGTGAGGCCGGCGAGCACGGCGCACCGGCAGGCGATCTGTACGTTCAGGTTCAGGTCAAGCAGCACGCCATCTTTGAGCGTGAAGGCAACAACCTGTACTGTGAAGTGCCCATCAACTTCGCCATGGCGGCACTCGGTGGCGAAATTGAAGTGCCAACGCTTGATGGTCGCGTCAATCTGAAGGTTCCAGGCGAAACCCAGACCGGCAAGCTGTTCCGCATGCGTGGTAAAGGTGTTAAATCCGTTCGCGGTGGTGCGCAGGGCGACCTGCTGTGCCGCGTGGTGGTTGAAACTCCGGTTGGCCTGAACGACAAGCAGAAACAGCTGCTGAAAGAGCTGCAGGAAAGTTTTGGCGGCCCGACGGGTGAGAAAAACAGCCCGCGCTCCAAAAGCTTCTTCGATGGCGTCAAAAAATTCTTCGACGATTTGACCCGCTGATCCGTTAGCTGGTGTTCATCTCAAAAAGCCCGGAAGCGATTTCGGGCTTTTTCTTTTTGTAGCTGTCCTCATGGCTATCACTCGGTAAAACTGAATATATACTCAACATTAATCTGCTTTTGCCGAGCTGTTTGGCCTGGTATTATGGTTTTACCGAAGTATTGCTGTAAGAGAGAGCCTACGTGAAATTAATACACCGTTTTTTTAGCAGTGAAGCATCAGGCGGCATCATCCTGATTATTGCCGCTGCGGCCGCGATGGCGCTGGCCAATATGGGTTTCACACGCGACTTTTACCACGCGTTTCTGGAAACTCCCGTCGAGCTGAAAGTCGGGGCGCTGGAAATTAACAAGAACATGCTGCTGTGGATCAACGATGCACTGATGGCCGTGTTTTTCCTGCTGGTAGGACTGGAGGTTAAGCGTGAGCTGGTCCTGGGCTCGCTTGCCAGCCGTCAGCGTGCCGCGTTCCCTGTGATTGCCGCATTCGGGGGGATGGTCATTCCGGCGTTGCTCTTCCTAGCGTTCACCTGGCAGGATCCGGTATCGCGTCATGGCTGGGCCATTCCGGCGGCAACGGATATCGCGTTTGCCCTGGGTGTGCTGGCCTTGCTGGGAAGCCGCGTGCCGGTGGCACTGAAAATCTTCCTGATGGCGCTGGCGATCATTGATGACCTGGGCGCGATTGTCATTATTGCGCTGTTCTACACCAGCGACCTGTCGATCCTGTCGTTGAGCGTTGCCGCAGGAGCGATTGCGGTACTGGCGCTGTTGAACATTTGCAACGTGCGCCGCATCGGGATCTACGTGCTGGTGGGGATGGTGCTGTGGACCGCGGTACTGAAATCAGGCGTGCACGCTACGCTCGCCGGGGTCATCGTCGGCTTCTTCGTTCCGCTTAAGCCGCAGGAGGGGAAATCGCCTGCCAAACAGCTGGAGCATGTACTGCACCCGTGGGTCGCCTTTATGATCCTGCCGCTGTTTGCTTTCGCTAATGCAGGCGTTTCGCTGGAAGGGGTAACCCTTGAGGGACTGACCTCAATGTTGCCGCTGGGCATTATTGCCGGACTGTTTATTGGTAAGCCGCTGGGTATTAGCCTGTTCTGCTGGCTGGCGCTGAAGCTGAAGCTGGCGTCACTGCCGCACGGCACCACGTTTAAGCAGATCATGGCGGTGGGCGTGCTGTGTGGCATTGGGTTTACCATGTCGATCTTTATCTCAACGCTGGCTTTTGGTGCCCATGCGCCTGAGCTTATCGTCTGGGCGAAGCTGGGTATCCTTATCGGATCGTTACTGGCCGCAGTCACTGGCTATACCTTATTGAAGGTCAAACTGTCCGGACCGGTCGTTCAGGCATAACAGGAAACCGGGAGAAGAACACCTTCTCCCGCTACACGATCAGGGAGCGAAGACACGATGTCTCATTTGAATTACAACCACCTTTACTACTTCTGGCACGTCTATAAGCAGGGCTCGGTCGTGGGGGCGGCAGAGGCGCTCTACCTGACGCCGCAGACCATCACCGGGCAAATCAAAGCGCTGGAAGAGCGGCTGCAGGGCAAGCTCTTTAAGCGCAAGGGCCGTGGGATTGAGCCAAGTGAGCTGGGCGAACTGGTTTTCCGCTACGCGGATAAGATGTTCACCTTAAGCCAGGAGATGCTGGATATTGTTAACTACCGCAAAGAGTCAAACCTGCTCTTTGACGTCGGCGTGGCGGATGCGTTGTCAAAACGGCTGGTCAGCGGCGTGCTGGATGCGGCGGTGGTCGAAGATGAGCAAATCCATCTGCGCTGTTTTGAATCCACGCACGAGATGCTGCTGGAGCAGCTGAGCCAGCATAAGCTGGATATGATTATCTCGGACTGCCCGATTGACTCTACGCAGCAGGAAGGGCTGTTCTCGGTGAAGATTGGCGAATGCGGGGTCAGCTTCTGGTGCATTAACCCGCCGCCGGAAAAACCGTTTCCAGCCTGTCTGGAAGAGCGTCGTTTGCTGGTGCCAGGCCGGCGCTCCATGCTTGGGCGCAAACTGCTGAACTGGTTTAACTCTCAGGGACTGAAGGTGGAGATCCTCGGCGAGTTTGACGATGCGGCGCTAATGAAAGCCTTTGGTGAGGCGCATAACGCCATCTTCGTTGCACCGACGCTGTACGTGCACGATCTCTATTCAGATAACAAGATTACGGAGATTGGCCGGGTCGATAACGTGATGGAGGAGTATCACGCGATATTTGCAGAAAGGATGATTCAACACCCAGCGGTACAGCGCATCTGTAACCGCGACTACTCGGCGCTGTTTACGCCACCGGCAATCTGAAGATATAAAAAAACCCGCGTTAAGCGGGTTCTTTTAAAACAAGCAACAACAAGTGGCGATTAAGCCAGTTTGTTGATCTGCGCGGTCAGGTTTGCTTTATGACGCGCTGCTTTGTTTTTGTGGATCAGACCTTTAGCAGCCTGACGATCCACGATTGGTTGCATTTCATTAAATGCGTTCTGCGCAGCAGCTTTGTCGCCAGCTTCGATAGCTGCGTATACTTTCTTGATGAAAGTACGCATCATAGAGCGACGGCTTGCATTGTGCTTACGAGCCTTTTCAGACTGGATAGCACGTTTCTTAGCTGATTTGATATTAGCCAAGGTCCAACTCCCAAATATGATCTATGTGGACAATTCAAAGGCCGAGGAATATGCCCTCTATACCTTCTTTTGTCAATGGATTTGTGCAAATAAGCGCCGTTGATTGGCGACGCTACGTTACGTAGTGATGGCGCAGGATTCTACCAGCTTGTCGCTCGTGAATACAGCTTTTCGGCACAAAAAACGCAGTTCACGGGCAGATTTTTTTGCTGTGAAAGGTCAGCCTGATGAAATCATTACGGCTTTCTGTTTTGCGCGAACAATCGGCGGTTAACCTTAACCGCTGTACAAGGTATACTTTGGCGATTTTCACTGTTTTGAGCCAGACATGAAGCTGATACGCGGCATACATAATCTCAGCAGAGCACCGCACGGGTGCGTGCTGACCATTGGTAATTTCGACGGCGTGCATCGTGGTCATCAGGCGCTGCTGCAGGGATTGCGTAAAGAAGGGGAGGCGCGTGGCCTGCCCGTTGTAGTGATGATTTTTGAGCCGCAGCCGCTGGAGCTGTTTGCCGGCGATAAATCACCGGCTCGCCTCACTCGCCTGCGCGAGAAGTTGCGCTACCTGGCAGAGTCCGGGGTGGACTACGTATTGTGCGTGCGTTTCGATCGCCGCTTTGCCGCGCTCACAGCACAAAATTTCGTCAGTGACCTGCTGGTCAGGCGCCTTGGCGTGCAGTTTCTGGCCGTGGGTGATGATTTCCGCTTTGGCGCTGGTCGTCAGGGCGATTTCTTGCTATTACAGAAGGCTGGCCTCGAGTACGGCTTTGATGTCACCAGCGCAATGACCTTTTGCGAAGGCGGCGTCCGGGTTAGCAGCACTGCGGTGCGTCAGGCGCTGGCCAACGATGAACTGGATACGGCGGAAACGCTGCTGGGACATCCGTTTAGCATTTCAGGCCGTGTGGTCCATGGCGATGCGCTGGGCCGCACCATAGGTTTCCCGACGGCGAATATACCGCTACGTCGTCAGGTCTCCCCGGTTAAAGGGGTATATGCGGTGGAAGTGGCTGGTCTGGGCGATAAACCGTATTTCGGTGTCGCCAATATTGGCACACGTCCTACAGTCGCCGGTGTCCGTCAACAATTAGAAGTGCACCTGCTGGACGTTGTAATGGACCTTTATGGTCGCCATATAGATGTGATACTGCGTAAAAAAATACGCAATGAGCAGCGATTTGCTTCGCTGGATGAACTAAAGGCGCAAATCGCGCGAGATGAATTAACGGCCCGCGAGTTTTTTGGGCGAGTAAACCCGGCTTAAATGCCTACGTGAAAAATACGGAACCGAGAATCTGATGAGTGACTATAAATCAACCCTGAATTTGCCGGAAACAGGGTTCCCGATGCGCGGCGATCTCGCCAAGCGCGAACCGGGAATGCTGGCGCGTTGGACCGATGATGACCTGTACGGCATCATCCGTGCAGCCAAAAAAGGCAAAAAAACCTTCATTCTGCATGATGGCCCTCCATATGCGAATGGCAGCATTCATATTGGTCACTCTGTAAACAAGATTCTGAAAGACATTATCGTGAAGTCCAAAGGCCTCGCGGGATATGACTCGCCTTACGTTCCGGGCTGGGACTGCCATGGTCTGCCAATCGAACTGAAAGTTGAGCAAGAGTTTGGTAAGCCGGGTGAGAAGTTCACCGCGGCAGAATTCCGCGCAAAATGTCGCGAATACGCGGCTACGCAGGTTGACGGTCAGCGTCAGGACTTTATCCGCCTGGGCGTGCTGGGTGACTGGTCACGTCCGTACCTGACCATGGACTTCAAAACCGAAGCCAACATCATCCGTGCGCTGGGTAAAATCATCGGTAACGGCCATCTGCACAAAGGCGCGAAGCCGGTGCACTGGTGCGTGGACTGCCGTTCTGCGCTGGCAGAAGCGGAAGTGGAGTATTACGACAAAACCTCTCCGTCTATCGACGTGGCTTTCCACGCGGTCGATCAGGAGGCGGTGAAAGCCAAATTTGGCGTGACCTCTGTCAACGGCCCCATCTCGCTGGTTATCTGGACCACCACCCCGTGGACGCTGCCAGCAAACCGCGCGATCTCCCTGTCCGGTGAGTTCGAGTACGCGCTGGTGCAGGTTGACGGTCAGGCGCTGATCCTGGCGAAAGATCTGGTCGAAAGCGTGCTGAAACGCGCGGACATCGCCGACTACACCGTGCTGGGCACCGTGAAAGGTGACGCGCTGGAGCTGATGCGCTTCAAACACCCGTTCCTGGACTTTGATGTGCCGGCGATTCTGGGCGATCACGTGACGCTGGATGCGGGTACCGGTGCGGTACATACCGCCGGTGGCCACGGTCCTGACGACTACAGCATCAGCCTGAAATACGGTCTTGAAATCGCGAACCCGGTGGGTCCTGATGGTTCTTACCTGCCAGGCACCTACCCGGCGCTGGACGGTATCAACGTCTTCAAAGCAAACGACATCATCGTTGACATGTTGCGCACCAGCGGCGCGCTGCTGCACGTTGAGAAAATGCAACACAGCTATCCGTGCTGCTGGCGTCACAAATCTCCGATCATCTTCCGTGCGACCCCACAGTGGTTCATTAGCATGGATCAGAAAGGCCTGCGCGAGCAGTCCCTGAAAGAGATCAAAGGCGTGCAGTGGATCCCGGACTGGGGTCAGGCGCGTATCGAATCCATGGTCGCTAACCGTCCTGACTGGTGTATCTCCCGTCAGCGTACCTGGGGCGTACCAATGTCTCTGTTCGTGCACAAAGAGACACAGGAACTGCACCCGAACACCCTGGCGCTGATGGAAGAAGTCGCGAAGCGTGTAGAAGTTGACGGCATTCAGGCATGGTGGGATCTCGATTCCCGCGACATCCTGGGCGCTGATGCAGACAACTACGAGAAAGTGCCTGATACCCTGGACGTGTGGTTTGACTCCGGTTCAACACACGCGTCTGTTGTTGACGTGCGTCCGGAATTTGCCGGCCACGCGGCAGATATGTATCTGGAAGGTTCTGACCAACACCGCGGCTGGTTCATGTCATCGCTGATGATTTCCACCGCCATGAAAGGTAAAGCACCGTATCGCCAGGTGCTGACCCACGGTTTCACCGTGGATGGTCAGGGTCGTAAGATGTCTAAATCGATCGGTAACACCGTCTCTCCGCAGGACGTGATGAACAAACTGGGCGCGGACATTCTGCGTCTGTGGGTTGCTTCTACCGACTATACCGGCGAAATGGCGGTGTCGGACGAGATCCTGAAACGTGCTGCCGACAGCTATCGTCGTATCCGTAACACCGCGCGCTTCCTGCTGGCGAACCTGAACGGGTTCGATCCGCTAAAAGATATGGTGAAACCGGAAGAGATGGTGGTGCTGGATCGCTGGGCAGTAGGCTGCGCGAAAGCGGCACAGGAAGATATCCTGAAGGCTTACGAATCTTACGATTTCCACGAAGTGGTGCAGCGCCTGATGCGCTTCTGCTCCATCGAGATGGGCTCGTTCTACCTCGACATCATCAAAGACCGCCAGTACACCGCGAAAGCGGACAGCGTGGCGCGTCGTAGCTGCCAGACTGCGCTGTTCCACATCGCAGAAGCGCTGGTTCGCTGGATGGCACCGATCATGTCCTTCACCGCAGATGAAATCTGGGGTTACCTGCCAGGCGACCGTGAGAAGTATGTCTTCACCGGCGAGTGGTATGAAGGTCTGTTCGATCTCTCCAGCACCGAAGCGATGAACGATGCCTTCTGGGACGAGCTGCTGAAAGTGCGTGGCGAAGTGAACAAGGTCATCGAGCAGGCGCGTGCTGACAAGAAAGTCGGCGGCTCGCTGGAAGCGGCAGTTACCCTGTACGCCGAGCCAGAGCTGGCGGCGAAACTGACGGCGCTGGGCGATGAATTACGATTTGTCCTGTTGACCTCCGGTGCGAAAGTTGCGGATTATGCCCAGGCGTCTGCTGATGCACAGCAGAGCGAACTGCTCAAAGGACTGAAAGTCGCACTGAGCAAAGCCGAAGGTGATAAATGCCCGCGTTGCTGGCATTACACCACTGATGTCGGCCAGGTGGCGGAACACGCAGATATCTGCGGACGCTGTGTCAGCAACGTCGCCGGTGACGGCGAGAAACGTAAGTTTGCCTGATGAGTAAAACTCTCTGTTCAACAGGACTGCGCTGGCTGTGGCTGGTGGTGGTAGTGCTGATTATCGATCTGGGCAGCAAGTTCCTGATCCTCCAGAATTTTGCTCTGGGGGAGACGGTGTCGCTGTTCCCGTCGCTTAACCTGCATTACGCACGTAACTACGGTGCGGCGTTTAGTTTCCTTGCTGACAGCGGTGGCTGGCAGCGTTGGTTCTTTGCAGGTATCGCTATCGGTATCTGTGTGGTGCTATCGCTGCTGATGTACCGTTCGAAGGCAACACAAAAGCTAAATAACATCGCCTATGCGCTGATTATCGGTGGCGCGCTGGGCAACCTGTTTGACCGCCTGTGGCACGGCTTTGTGGTCGATATGATCGACTTCTATGTCGGCGACTGGCACTTCGCGACCTTTAACCTCGCCGACAGCGCAATTTGCATCGGCGCGGCGTTAATCGTGCTGGAAGGCTTCTTGCCGAACGCGGCCGCGAAGAAACAGGCTTAAATGTAAATGCCGGGTGGCGCATGCGCCCCCGGCCTACAGAATGTCTGGCCTCCCGTCTCTCACCGGTGGGTCAAAACAAGCGAGCAATTTGCATGTCTAAATCCGTACAGAGCAACAGCGCGGTTCTCGTTCATTTCACGCTGAAACTGGATGATGGCTCCACGGCTGAATCCACCCGCAATAACGGCAAACCCGCCCTGTTTCGTCTCGGTGACACCTCCCTGTCTGAAGGTCTTGAGCAACAGCTGCTTGGCCTGAAAGAAGGCGAGAAAAAGGCATTTTCGCTGGAGCCGGATGCCGCGTTTGGCGTGCCAAGCCCGGACCTTGTTCAGTACTTCTCGCGCCGCGAGTTTATGGATGCAGGTGAGCCGGAAATCGGGGCGATCATGCTCTTTACCGCTATGGATGGCAGCGAAATGCCTGGCGTGATCCGCGAAATCAATGGTGACTCCATCACCGTTGACTTCAACCATCCGCTTGCCGGGCGCACCGTCCATTTTGATATTGAAGTGCTGGAGATCGATCCGGTACTGGAGGCCTGAAATGCAGATCCTGTTGGCTAACCCGCGCGGCTTTTGCGCCGGTGTAGACCGCGCTATCAGCATTGTTGAAAACGCGCTCGAGATTTACGGCGCGCCGATTTATGTGCGTCACGAAGTGGTGCATAACCGTTATGTCGTCGACAGCCTGCGCGAGCGTGGCGCGATCTTCATTGAGCAGATCAGCGAAGTGCCTGACGGCGCGATCCTGATTTTCTCCGCGCACGGGGTTTCTCAGGCGGTGCGTAACGAAGCGAAAAGCCGCGATCTGACCGTGTTCGACGCCACCTGCCCATTAGTGACCAAAGTGCACATGGAAGTGGCGCGCGCCAGCCGTCGTGGTGAAGAGTCGATCCTGATTGGCCATGCTGGCCACCCGGAAGTCGAAGGTACCATGGGCCAGTACAGCAACCCGGAAGGGGGGATGTACCTCGTGGAGTCGCCGGAAGATGTGTTTACGCTGAACGTCAAAAATGAAACGCGTCTCTCGTTTATGACCCAGACGACGCTCTCCGTTGACGATACGTCGGACGTGATTGACGCCCTGCGCCAGCGCTTCCCGAAAATCGTCGGCCCGCGTAAGGACGACATTTGCTACGCCACCACCAATCGTCAGGAAGCGGTGCGTGCTCTTGCTGAACAGGCGGACGTGGTGCTGGTTGTCGGTTCGAAAAATTCCTCTAACTCCAACCGTCTGGCTGAACTTGCGCAGCGAATGGGGAAAGCGGCCTATCTGATTGATGATTCCAGCGATATCCAGGAAGCGTGGGTGAAAAACGTGGCCTGTGTCGGGGTAACCGCCGGCGCCTCGGCACCTGATATCCTGGTGCAGAACGTGATTTCCCGTCTGCAGGAACTGGGCGGCGGCGAAGCGGTCCCGCTGGAAGGACGCGAAGAGAACATTGTTTTCGAGGTCCCGAAAGAGCTGCGTATCGACGCACGCGAAGTCGAGTAAGTTTCCTCGCGCATGACCCGAATGCCGGCCACGTCAGTGGCCGGCATTTTTATTGCTGATTAACTGTGATTCACCTGACACATTGCGCCTTTGATGCGCAGGTTAATCGTTTAAATTGTTATGCTGGGCGGGTTGTTCTCCTCGGGCCGGAGAAGACGATGACTTCAGATATTATCCTGCCGCCTCTGGTGGCCTGGGCCAGTGGTACACTTGCCCGCGGCGCGCTTATTATCAAATCCACACGCCTTGCCGATCTCAATGGTTTGTTTGCCGATCGAGACGCCTGGGCACAATGCGATCCGCATCAGACGGTGTATGACGTCGAAATGCTGGAATCGCCTGCACAGGAAGGGGCGTTGTTTGTCGGCGTTACCCATTTACATGCAGGTAAAATTGGCCGGGAATTCTTTATGACCCGCGGCCATTTTCATCAGCGTCGTGAACAGGGCGAAGTCTATTTTGGACTGCGGGGAAGTGGCCTGCTTTTACTCCAGACGACATCCGGCGAAACCCGTCTGGAGTGCGTGATGCCGGGATCCGTCCATATTATTGCGCCTTTTACCGCCCACCGTTTAATCAATACCGGTGAGACCACGCTCTCTTCACTCGCGGTCTGGCCCGCCGTCGCCGGACACGACTATGCCGCGTTACCCGATGGTTTTGCCGTGCGGGTATTGGCCACTGACGGTGGCTGGGAGGTTCAGAATGGATAACTTTGGGCTGGACATGACCATCAGCCAGCACCCGCTGGGGTTCAGCTACGGTGAGGACGTCACTGGCCCGATGCCAGAGATCCGTACGCTTGATGAGATTCGCGCGTCGTTGCGGGATCCTGACTGCTCAGGGCCGGAAGACGTTTATGCTATCGCGATGGATGTCGCCCGTCTGGCAGACCGGCAGGAGCTGAAAAAACGCATGCTGCTGTTTGGGGTCGTGACCTACGCGACGGGAACGCTGGGTGAAGAGCCGATCCGCAGCCAGGGGCATGTTCACCGTAAAAGCCGTCACAGCGGCTGGTCTCCGCCCGAGCTGTATGAAATCTGGCAGGGGCGCGCCATTATCTATATGCAGGAGTATGTTGCGGACGATCCCGGGCGCTGTTTCGCCGTACTGGCCGGGCCGGGCGAAAAGGTGCTGGTTCCGCCCGGCTGGGGGCATGCCACTATCTCTGCCTCGCCGGATGAACCGCTGACCTTCGGTGCGTGGTGCGACAGGGAATATGGTTTTGAATATGATGCCGTGCGGGCGCGTAAAGGACTGGCCTGGTATCCGCTGCTGCAGGGGAGCCATATCATCTGGCAGCACAACACGCATTATCTGCCGGGGCGGCTACAGATGATCACACCGCGTCGCTACAGCGAATTCGGCCTGACGGATGAGCCTGTCTATACGCAATTTATTGCCGATCCTGCTCGCTTTCAGTTTATCTCTCGCCCGGATAAAGTGGCCGAACTGTGGCATAACTTCCACCCATAAAAAACCGGGGCATTGCCCCGGCTGTCTTATCCGGCAAACAGACCTGACGCGACGCCCAGTGCCGCCAGCGCAAGCAGCACAATCATGGCCCTGACCGGGGAGACGCCACGTTTTGCCATCAGATACCAGGTGCCCAGAACCACCAGAAGCGGTAATAGCTGCGGGAAGATACCATCAAGCATCTGCTGAACATGGATGTTAACCCCGTCGCGGGTGATAAATTCCAGTCCGGTGCCCAGCTTAACGTAGCTTGCCGCCACGCCGCCCATCACAAATACACCCAGCAGAGACAAAGCTTCGCGCAGTCGCGTTGACTTGCTGCTCACCAGCATCTCGACCGATCCTGAGCCCATCTGGTAGCCTTTCAGAAACAGAAACCAGGATCCCGGGATAATGATGGCCAGCCAGGCGACGGTGTAGAACAACGGGCCAAGAACATTTCCTCCGGCGGCAAGTGCCATACCGATGCTCAGCAAAATGGGGATCAGCATGCCGGGGATCATTGAGTCACCAATCCCCGCGATTGGTCCCATCAGCCCCACCTTCAGGGTATTGATCGTTTCGCCATCAATGGGCTCGCCGTTGGCTTTTTTCTCTTCCAGCCCAAGCGCCATACCATTTACGATGGCACCGATCTGCGGCTCCGTGTTGTAAAACGAGGCGTGTCGGCGCAGCATCTCGGTGCGCTGGGCGGCATCCGGGTAGAGTTTTTTGGCGACCGGTAACATGCTCAGACAGAAGCCGAACGATTCCAGACGCTCGAAGCTCATCGAAGAGAGGTTATGCATCATCCACGCTCGCCAGCAGCGGCGCAGATCTTTTCGGGTCAGTTTACGGTCTTCCATCAGAATTCATCCTCATCGTCGGCGGGCCTACCCGGCGTGACAGCCTGCGGCGCTTCCGGCTTGTAGTTGTAATGAATTAACGCCAGCAGGGCGCCCACAATCACCAGCGCCACCATGTTGAGCTTCAGGAACACAATGCATATGAAGCCCACCAGGAAGTAGATCAGCATGCTGTAGCTTTTGATGATCTGCTTAAGCAGGATGGCGATCCCAACGGCCGGTAAGATGCCCCCCAGCACGTTCATGGTCGAAAGCACGATGCCGGGCAGACTGTCCATAAACCCGCTGATGTACTGCGCGCCAAAATAGACGGCGATAAACGTCGGCACAAAGCGCAGAACAAAGTTCATCACCTGCGGCCAGACCGCGCTGTTAAGATAAATTCCGCGCTCATCCCCGAGCTCAAGCGCCACGTCGGCGCGGTGGTTCCAGAACGAGTTCAATACCATCATGGCGTTAAACAGTATCGTTCCGGCAATGCCAATGGTCGCCGCCAGCGCCACGGCCACCTCTGGCCCTTTGCCCGACAGAATCCCCAGCGCGATAGCAGGATAAGCGACAAAATTGAGGTCGGCAGGCATTGAACCGCCGGGGGTGACCATCGCGATATAAACGGCCTGCACCGCCACACCAATCATGATCCCGGTTTTAACGTCGCCCAGAATCAGGCCCACCAGCATCCCCGAAACCAGCGGGCGGGAGATGAGATACCAGCCGCCCGTCAGGCCAAACAGCCAGGGACTACTGAGTGCACCGAGATAGCAAAGCAGACCGATGAGAGAAGCTTCGAAAATCATCATGCGCTCCTTATTTCAGTTTTTGCCGGGCGTCCTGCCAGCTGTAAAAACTGGCATCGGGCACCAGACGAAACTCGATGGCATGCCCCTGTTCAGTCAGCCAGTCAAAGGCTGCTGCCTCCTCTGGCGTTACGGACTGATTAGGGCCAATGGTGATGGTGTTGGCGCGGGCACTCATTGGCCCGACGTTAATTTTGCCATTGCCGTTCTTCAGGCTTATGCCTGCCTGTTCAAGGCGTTGCAGGGTGACAGGCGATTTGCCAATCACGAAGTAGCGCTTATCGCTGGCAATCACTTTCGGCAGCTTTTCGATGGCGGTCAGGGTATCGAACAGCCACACTCTGGTATCTGACACCGCGCCTTTCATTACCGACGAGAGCAGCGGATCGGCCGCGACGGCATCGTCAATTGCCACGATGCCATCACAGGGCAGCTCTTTGGCCCAGCGCGTGACGAGCTGCCCGTGGATCACCCGGTCGTCAATACGTACAAACGAAATGCTCATATAAGCTCCTTAGAAATCGTCGTTCTGGGCGGATTCCACCCGTTTTGCCTGAACCAGGGTGGGCTGCGTTAATTCGATGAGCTGCGCGGCGGCGGCATGGACATCCCGGGCCATCAGAATGTCGTCGGTGAGCAAGAGCATGGGGAAGTTGACTCCTGCCACCACGGCGACCAGCGGATGCGTCTGGGGATTAAACGCGTATTCGCAGGCCACATTCCACGGTGTTCCACTCTGCATATCGCACAGGACGACGATGCCGTCTGCGCCCGCACCTGCGCGGTGGTATGCCGCAGCGAAATCACGGCGAAACCCCGCTATGCCAGCCTGTGCGTTCAGACATACCGCCTGTCGATGAGGAAGATCGCCATACACCATTTTTCCGCTTTCCAGCAGGGCGGTGGCCAGCGGGCCGTGTGTCGCCACAATAATGTGAATCATGGTTAACCTCTTACCCAGGCTTTAATGGTGGCAATGGATTTACCGCAGCTCGGCCCTGACGGAGAAATACGGTATTCGCCTGCGTCAGCGGGGACGATAAACGTTTCTGCGTAGTGCACGACGAACGGGGCGAATGCGCCGCCGGGGCTGTCTACCGTCGCCTCTTCACCTTCAACAAGATTAAGGACATTCACGCCTCCGTGGGGGAAGTGCGTCACCGGTTCACTGAACCAGTGGCGACGCGTTTCGATGAATTCACGCTCGTGAAGCCCGGTCCGCTCTTCGCGCCAGCCGGTGCCTTCACCGAGGGGTTCACACTGATTCACAAGATGCTGTTCGACCCACTGCGTATCGCGTTGCCAGTCGATCACCTTTTCGCCATGCGCCAGATGAACCGGGCGGGGTTGCCCATCCATTCCCAGTCGTCCCCAGTCCCAGAGCTTGAAGGTGAAAATGTAAGGCGTGGCGCTGATCTCAAGTACCACGGTTCCTGCTCCAGAACAGTGAACCGTACCGGCGGGGATCAAAAAATGATCGTGCTTGTTCGCCGCAAGATGATTGACGAAGCGGGCGTCGTCGAACGGCTTTTCACCGCGGCTGGCCCGTCTGAGGTCGTCCATCATCGCTTCGGGCCGGGTACCCGTTCGGGTCCCCAGATACACCTGAGCCCCTGGCTCTGCCTCAAGGATGTAATAACTCTCATCCTGGGTGTAATGCATACCAAAATGCTGCTGTATGTACTCCGTGGTCGGATGCACCTGAAAACTCAGGTTCTGCCCGGCGAGGGTATCTAGCAGATCAAAGCGGATGGGAAATTCCGCACCAAAACGGGCATGCACTTTTTCACCCAGCAGCGCCCGGGGATGCAGCAGCACCAAATCCTGAGAGGGGATCTCGATCCGCACCGCGCCGTAACGAAGCAACAGGCTGTTTTCCTCGGGCACGCAGTCAAAACACCATGCGTAGTTAGGCGCAGAGGGATCGAGATCGAATTTCTGTTTCATCCATTGTCCGCCCCAGACGCCGGGGTCGAAAAAGGGCACTACACGAAAAGGACGTTGGGTGGTGTGTTGCAACCCGGCGCGCAGTGCATCGCCGCCGACCATCGCCGGATTATCCGCCTGGGTGGTATCCAGGAGATAATCAGTACGCCGTAGCAGCGGGGTTTTGTGACGATCGAATACGCGCCATTCAATGAAAAAGGCGCGTTTGTAGCGACGCAGAATATCCTCGTGTTGGTTCGCCGCGCCCCAGTTAGCCAGTTCACCGCTGCGCATGCGCTGCTGGATCTCCCAGCGCGGTAAATCGGCGTAGACCAGAATATCGCCTGCATTAACCAGCGCGGCACCCGGCCCGTAAATAACGATTATCCCTTCGCGGCACCGTTCGACCTGCGCCTGCAACGCCTCGCGTTTCACCGGGTCGATGAATTCCTCGAGCTGGTGGCAGGAGAGCACGCCGAAGACGCGGTCGTCAGTGAGATGTCGGGCCAGCAGCCGGCTTAAAGCGTGTTCGTCGAGACGCATCTGTTCGGCATTGAGCGTCAGCGTAACCCCCAATGCTGGCAGCAGTTTTGTCTCCAGTTCCTCCAGCCTGACGCCGGGGTAGCAGTCAATGACCAGCACGGTGCGTGTATATTGACCCGCTCTGTGGGTAAGCTCGCGCACAATCGCGTCCCAGCCCTGCCAGGCACAATCGTCATACCCCTCTACTGCGACTTCCGGGAATTTATCGTAAGTTGCCATCTTTTCTCTCCGTCTTCGTTGCTTAAGGTTATTCGATTAACCTTATTTGGGAAGGGTGATTAACGCGATTAACCCGCCAGTTCTGGCGATAAGTGGCGAAAAGGCGGCCATTATGTGAAGAGGCTCACGCGCAAAAGTGCAAAATTGAGGTTATTCGATTAATCTGATGTGAACGACAAGGAGCGATCATGACGGGTATCACGCTGGCTGATGTGGCAAAACGCGCCGGGGTTTCAACCGCCACCGTATCAATGGTGCTGTGTAATAAAGGGCGGATCTCGCAACGGACCCGGGAGCGCGTACTTCAGGCGCTGGATGAATCGGGCTATGTTTACAATCAGACGGCAGCCAACCTGCGAAACCGCAGCAGTAATCAGGTGGGGCTCCTGTTGCATGACATCACGAACCCTTTTTATGGCGAAATGACGGCAGGTCTAAGCCATGAGATGGAACGCCACGACCTTCTGCTGTTTCTGGCAAATAGCGAAGAGTCGTCCGAGCGACAGCAAAAGTTTGTGGATTCGCTGATGCGTAACAACGTCTGTGGCATGGTGCTGTGTGCCGCGCGAGAAACCCCGCAGGCCTTTTTCGATGGTCTTAAGCGACGCAATATTCCGGCAATTATGGTCGTGCGACCGCTAAACGATCCGGACTTTGATTTTGTGGGAACCGATAACTTCCTTGGCACGCAAATGGCGACAGAGCATCTTCTGAGGATGGGGCATCGTCAGATTGCCTTTATCGGCGGTAGCCTGAATTCGGGGTCCCGCGCTCAGCGTATCGGCGGATTTACCAGTAAATTACTGGAGTATGGTGTGACGCCGAATCCCGAATGGATCGTCACCTCACAGGCAAGCCAGAGTGATGGCGCACGCGTGGCGGAAGCGTTGTTGATGAACCATCCGCAGATTACCGCTGCAGTGTGTTACCAGGACATTGTTGCTCTTGGCGTTATGCAGTGTTTACGCAAAATGGGACGCGAGCCGGGACGCCATTTTGCCCTGGTGGGCTTTGACGATATTACCGAGGCCGGGCTGGTACAGCCTGCACTGACTACCGTCTCCGTTGCCGCGAAGGAGATAGGGCGTAAGGCCGGCGAGCTGCTTTTCAGCCGGATACAGGGGAACCGGGAGCCGGCGAAACGCATTATTTTACCGCCCGCGCTGGTGGTCCGCGAATCGTGCGGTTTTCGCTGAAGATTATGCCTTTTGCTGATATTTCTTCCTGTTTATCATTAAATTCTAATTATCGTCGTTTTCAGTTGGCAGCATCTGCAAAGGCTGGTTAATCTGAAAACGGTTTACATCATTTTAACGTAAGAGAATAACTATGCATGATGCACAGATCCGTGTCGCCATTGCGGGCGCGGGTGGACGTATGGGTCGCCAGCTGATTCAGGCGGCACTACAGATGGATGGCGTGGCACTGGGCGCGGCGCTGGAGCGTGACGGCTCATCGTTGCTTGGCGCTGACGCGGGTGAGCTGGCGGGCGCGGGTAAGACAGGCGTTACCGTGCAGAGCAGCCTGGAGGCGGTAAAAGATGACTTTGATGTGTTCATCGATTTTACCCGTCCGGAAGGCACGCTCACGCATCTGGCATTTTGCCGTCAGCACGGTAAAGGAATGGTGATCGGCACCACCGGTTTTGATGATGCCGGGAAGCAGGCCATTCAGGATGCCTCACACGAGATTGCGATTGTCTTCGCCGCAAACTTTAGCGTGGGGGTGAACGTCATGCTGAAGCTGCTGGAGAAGGCAGCGAAGGTCATGGGCAGTTATACCGACATTGAGATTGTTGAAGCGCACCATCGTTATAAAGTCGACGCGCCATCCGGTACGGCGCTGGCGATGGGGGAAGCGATTGCTCATGCACTGGATAAAGATTTGAAAGACTGCGCGGTCTACACCCGTGAAGGGCACACCGGTGAACGTGTTCCCGGCACGATTGGTTTTGCTACCGTCCGCGCGGGCGATATCGTCGGCGAACATACGGCGATGTTCGCCGATATTGGGGAACGCGTCGAGATTACACATAAGGCATCCAGCCGGATGACGTTTGCAAATGGCGCTGTACGCTCCGCCTTGTGGTTAAAAGGCAAGGGAAATGGTCTTTTTGATATGCGAGATGTGCTCGATCTCAACAATTTGTAACCGTTATTACCCATCGTGATGTGGTTATTGCAGTCGTAATGCTTTGATTGCATAGGGCAATATTTTATTGCCCTTTTATTTTATGTGTTTCATAGTAATTTTATTAATTTGCACACTAAAGTTCATCTCTTCCACGTGTTTTGTGTTATCTGAATGTAAATTTTGACCGTCTGGTCCACTTTTTGATGCCACGAAGCAGTCTTTCCCATTAAACTTGCCGCGCAAGCGTTTCCCGCAGTGATTTACCTGATCTTTTTGCCGCTTAAGCTCTCCTGGCTCTCTCAGGCTCGCAAAAGAATATGACAAATCTCCGTTTTAAGTTGACTTTTAGCCACCAAATCCCCAGAATGCCGCCGTTTGCCAAAAATCCGCTGGCAACACATTTGCATTGATTCATGACGCGGTTATGAATTAATATGCAAATAAAGTGAGTGAATATTCTCTGGAGGGTGTTTTGATTAAGTCAGCGCTATTGGTTCTGGAAGACGGAACCCAGTTTATCGGTCGGGCCATAGGGGCAACGGGTTCGGCGGTTGGGGAAGTCGTTTTCAATACTTCAATGACCGGTTATCAAGAAATCCTCACTGATCCTTCCTATTCTCGCCAAATCGTTACTCTTACTTATCCTCATATCGGCAATGTCGGCACCAATGCTGCTGACGAAGAATCCTCTCAGGTACATGCGCAAGGCCTGGTCATTCGCGACCTGCCGCTGATTGCCAGCAACTACCGCAATACCGAGGACCTCTCTTCCTACCTGAAGCGCCATAACATCGTGGCGATTGCTGATATCGATACCCGTAAGCTGACGCGTCTGCTGCGCGAGAAGGGTGCACAAAACGGTTGTATCATCGCAGGGGATAACCTCGATGCAGCCCTGGCGCTGGAAAAAGCGAAAGCTTTCCCGGGTCTGAACGGCATGGACCTGGCGAAAGAAGTGACCACAGCAGAAGCCTATAGCTGGACGCAGGGAAGCTGGACGCTGGCGGGAGACCTGCCGGAAGCGAAAAAAGAGAGCGACCTGCCATTCCACGTGGTGGCGTACGATTTTGGTGCCAAGCGCAACATCCTGCGTATGCTGGTCGACCGCGGCTGCCGCCTGACGGTTGTCCCGGCGAAAACCTCTGCTGAAGAGGTACTGAAGATGAATCCGGACGGTATTTTCCTGTCCAACGGTCCTGGCGACCCGGCACCGTGCGATTACGCTATCGACGCCATCAAATCCTTCCTGGAAACCGATATCCCGGTATTCGGCATCTGTCTGGGTCATCAGCTGCTGGCGCTGGCGAGCGGTGCCAACACCGTGAAGATGAAGTTCGGTCACCACGGTGGGAACCACCCGGTGAAAGATATCGATAACAACACGGTAATGATTACGGCACAGAACCACGGCTTCGCAGTGGATGAGGCGTCAATGCCGGCTAACCTGCGCGTGACCCACAAGTCTCTGTTCGATGGCACCCTGCAGGGGATTCATCGTACCGATAAGCCAGCGTTCAGCTTCCAGGGTCACCCTGAAGCCAGCCCGGGCCCGCACGATGCCGCGCCGCTGTTCGATCATTTCATCGAACTTATTGAGCAATACCGTAAGACCGCTAAATAATCAGGAGCCGAGAAGACCATGCCAAAACGTACAGACATAAAAAGCATCCTGATCCTTGGCGCTGGCCCGATTGTGATCGGCCAGGCCTGCGAATTCGACTACTCCGGTGCCCAGGCGTGTAAAGCCCTGCGCGAAGAGGGTTACCGCGTTATTCTGGTGAACTCTAACCCGGCCACCATTATGACCGACCCGGAAATGGCTGATGCAACCTACATCGAGCCGATTCACTGGGAAGTGGTACGCAAAATCATCGAAAAAGAGCGTCCGGACGCGGTTCTGCCTACCATGGGCGGCCAGACGGCGCTGAACTGTGCGCTGGAGCTGGAACGTCAGGGCGTGCTGGAAGAGTTCGGCGTGACCATGATTGGTGCGACAGCCGATGCCATTGATAAAGCTGAAGACCGCCGTCGCTTCGACGTGGCGATGAAGAAAATCGGCCTCGACACCGCGCGTTCCGGTATTGCACATACCATGGAAGAAGCGCTGGCCGTGGCGGCTGACGTTGGTTATCCGTGCATTATCCGTCCATCCTTCACCATGGGTGGCACCGGCGGCGGTATTGCCTACAACCGCGAAGAGTTCGAAGAGATTTGTGAACGCGGTCTGGATCTCTCCCCCACCAAAGAGCTGCTGATTGATGAATCGCTGATTGGCTGGAAAGAGTACGAGATGGAAGTGGTGCGTGATAAAAACGACAACTGCATCATCGTCTGCTCCATCGAAAACTTCGATGCGATGGGTATCCACACCGGCGACTCCATCACCGTAGCGCCAGCCCAGACGCTGACCGACAAAGAGTATCAAATCATGCGTAACGCCTCGATGGCGGTACTGCGTGAAATCGGCGTAGAAACGGGTGGCTCTAACGTTCAGTTTGCCGTGAACCCGAAAAACGGTCGCCTGATTGTTATCGAAATGAACCCGCGTGTTTCTCGCTCCTCCGCGCTGGCCTCGAAAGCCACCGGCTTCCCGATTGCGAAAGTGGCCGCGAAACTGGCGGTGGGATATACCCTCGATGAGCTGATGAACGACATCACCGGTGGCCGCACTCCAGCGTCCTTCGAGCCGTCCATCGACTACGTTGTGACCAAGATCCCTCGCTTTAACTTCGAGAAGTTCGCCGGCGCAAACGACCGTCTGACCACGCAGATGAAATCTGTTGGCGAAGTGATGGCGATTGGGCGTACTCAGCAGGAATCCCTGCAGAAAGCGCTGCGTGGCCTGGAAGTGGGTGCCACGGGTTTTGACCCGAAAGTGAGCCTGGAAGACCCTGAAGCGCTGACCAAAATTCGCCGCGAGCTGAAAGACGCAGGCGCAGAGCGTATCTGGTACATCGCAGATGCGTTCCGTGCGGGCCTCTCTGTTGATGGCGTGTTCAACCTGACCAACATCGACCGCTGGTTCCTGGTGCAGATTGAAGAGCTGGTACGTCTGGAAGAAAGAGTCGCGGACCTGGGCATCAATGGCCTGGACGCTGACTTCCTGCGCGTACTGAAGCGTAAAGGCTTCGCCGATGCGCGTCTGGCCAAACTGGCGGGCGTACGTGAAGCGGAAATCCGCAAGCTGCGTGACCAGTATGACCTGCACCCGGTCTACAAACGCGTGGATACCTGTGCAGCGGAGTTTGCGACCGACACCGCTTACATGTACTCCACGTATGAAGATGAGTGTGAAGCGAACCCGTCCGTCGACCGCGACAAGATTATGGTGCTGGGCGGCGGTCCTAACCGTATCGGCCAGGGCATCGAGTTTGACTACTGCTGCGTTCACGCCTCCCTGGCACTGCGCGAAGACGGTTACGAGACCATCATGGTCAACTGTAACCCGGAAACCGTGTCGACCGACTACGATACCTCCGACCGCCTCTACTTTGAGCCGGTAACGCTGGAAGATGTGCTGGAAATCGTGCGTATCGAGAAGCCTAAAGGCGTAATCGTGCAATACGGTGGCCAGACCCCACTGAAACTGGCGCGCGCGCTGGAAGCCGCTGGTGTGCCGGTAATCGGTACCAGCCCGGATGCAATCGACCGTGCAGAAGACCGTGAACGTTTCCAGCAGGCGGTTGACCGTCTGAAGCTGAAACAGCCGGCCAATGCCACCGTCACCGCTATCGAGATGGCTGTTGAGAAGGCGAAAGAGATTGGCTACCCGCTGGTGGTACGTCCTTCGTACGTGCTGGGCGGCCGCGCGATGGAAATCGTCTACGACGAAGCTGACCTGCGTCGTTACTTCCAGACGGCAGTGAGCGTGTCCAACGATGCACCGGTTCTGCTCGACCGCTTCCTCGACGATGCCGTCGAAGTGGATGTGGATGCCATCTGTGACGGCGAAATGGTGCTGATTGGCGGTATCATGGAGCACATCGAACAGGCAGGCGTTCACTCCGGTGACTCCGCATGTTCCCTGCCAGCGTACACCCTGAGCCAGGAAATTCAGGACGTGATGCGCCAGCAGGTGCAGAAGCTGGCCTTCGAACTGCAGGTTCGCGGTCTGATGAACGTCCAGTTCGCTGTCAAAGACAACGAAGTCTACCTGATTGAAGTGAACCCGCGTGCAGCACGTACCGTACCGTTTGTCTCTAAAGCTACCGGTGTTCCGCTGGCGAAAGTGGCGGCGCGCGTGATGGCGGGCCAGACGCTGGCACAGCAGGGCGTGACGAAAGAAATTATCCCACCGTACTACTCGGTGAAAGAAGTGGTACTGCCGTTCAACAAATTCCCGGGCGTCGACCCGCTGTTAGGGCCAGAAATGCGTTCTACCGGGGAAGTGATGGGCGTGGGCCGCACCTTCGCAGAAGCGTTCGCGAAGGCGCAGTTAGGCAGTAACTCCACCATGAAAAAATCTGGCCGTGCGCTGCTCTCTGTTCGCGAAGGCGATAAAGAGCGCGTGGTTGACCTGGCGGCTAAGCTGCTGAAACAGGGCTTCGAGCTGGATGCCACCCACGGCACGGCCATTGTGCTGGGTGAAGCGGGCATTAATCCGCGTCTGGTGAACAAGGTGCATGAAGGTCGTCCGCACATTCAGGATCGCATCAAGAATGGCGAATACACCTACATCATTAACACCACCGCAGGTCGTCAGGCGATTGAAGACTCCAAGCTGATTCGCCGCAGCGCGCTGCAGTACAAAGTGCATTACGACACCACCCTGAACGGTGGTTTCGCCACCGCGATGGCACTGAACGCTGATGCCACCGAGAAGGTGATTTCCGTTCAGGAAATGCACGCCCAGATTAACAAGTAAGCCAACATACCCGGCAGTATTCGCTGCCGGGTATTATTCCCACCTTCAGAACCTTCTGGTTTTCCAACCGCATTCAGTCAGTTAGCCTAAAATGGTTAGGTCGATAACGAAATTCAACTGAGAGCAGGGGAAAACACCATGCAAAATAAACTACTGATCGCGTCCGTTCTGGCTGCCACCGCCATGTTTACCGTTGCGGGCTGTTCATCTAATCAGGCAGTAAAAACCACGGATGGCCGTACGATAGTGACTGACGGTAAGCCGCAGGTCGATGATGACACCGGTCTGGTTTCCTATAAAAACGCCGAAACGGGTCAAACTGAACAGATCAACCGTGACCAGGTGAAATCCATGGGCGAACTGGATAACTAGTTCAGATTTCTGACGTTAGCCCGTCAATAATATTCACTATTAGCCTGTTGAATTACTGACTACACTCTTTTGGTAAAAGAAGGCAGTAAAACAACAGGCTAATTAATGATTCTGATAATTTACGCACATCCGTATCCGCATCATTCGCATGCAAATAAACGGATGCTTGAGCAGGTAAGGACGCTTGATAACGTAGAGATACGTTCCCTCTATCAACTTTATCCCGATTTTAATATCGATATCGCCGCCGAACAGGAGGCGCTCTCTCGTGCCGATTTAATTATCTGGCAGCATCCGATGCAATGGTACAGCACCCCTCCGCTCCTCAAACTGTGGATCGATAAAGTCTTTTCCCACGGCTGGGCGTATGGCCACAACGGTCACGCGCTTAAAGGCAAAAGCCTGATATGGGCCGTGACCACCGGCGGGGGAGAAAGCCACTTCGATATTGGTGCTTTCCCGGGCTTTGAGGTGCTGTCACAGCCGCTGCAGGCGACGGCGCTCTATTGTGGGCTGAACTGGCTCCCTCCTTTTGCGATGCACTGTACGTTCGTTTGCGATGATGAGACGTTGCAGGCGCAGGCACGCCATTATAAACAACGGTTACTTGAGTGGCAGGAGGCGAACAATGGATAGCCATACGCTGATACAGGCGCTGATTTACCTCGGCGCGGCTGCGCTGATTGTACCCGTGGCGGTACGTCTGGGGCTGGGTTCGGTGCTGGGTTACCTCATTGCCGGCTGTGTCATTGGACCGTGGGGCTTCCGTCTGGTGACCGATGCCGAGGCGATTCTCCATTTCGCTGAGATCGGCGTCGTGCTGATGCTGTTTGTAATTGGCCTGGAGCTGGATCCCCGGCGGTTATGGAAACTGCGTGCTTCGGTATTTGGTGGGGGAGCGTTGCAGATGGTGGCCTGTGGTCTGCTGCTGGGTGGGTTCTGTATCCTGCTGGGCATGGACTGGAAAGTTGCGACACTCATCGGCCTGACGCTGGCACTCTCCTCAACGGCCATTGCCATGCAGGCAATGAACGAGCGTAACCTGACGGTCTCTCAGATGGGGCGCAGCGCGTTTTCGGTGCTGCTGTTCCAGGATATTGCAGCCATCCCGCTGGTGGCGATGATCCCGCTGCTGGCCGCAAGCGGTGCCTCAACGACCATGGGAGCTTTTGCGCTTTCTGCGCTGAAAGTGGTTGGTGCCCTGGCGCTGGTTATTCTGCTTGGCCGCTACGTGACCCGTCCGTTGCTGCGCTTTGTCGCTCGCTCCGGCCTGCGTGAAGTTTTCAGTGCCGTTGCGCTGTTCCTGGTGTTTGGCTTTGGTTTGCTGCTCGAGGAAGCCGGCCTATCGATGGCTATGGGGGCGTTCCTGGCCGGGGTGCTGCTGGCCAGCTCTGAATATCGCCATGCGCTGGAAAGTGATATCGAGCCGTTTAAGGGATTATTGCTGGGGCTGTTTTTCATCGGCGTGGGGATGTCTATCGACTTTGGCACGCTGGTAACGCATCCGCTGCGGATCCTCATCCTGCTGGTCGGTTTCCTGGTCATTAAGATGGGCATGTTGTGGCTGATAGCGCGTCCATTAAAGGTGCCCAACAAGCAGCGTCGTTGGTTTGCCGTACTGCTGGGGCAGGGGAGTGAGTTTGCATTCGTGGTCTTTGGCGCGGCGCAGATGGCCAACGTACTGGATGCTGAGTGGGCGAAAGCGCTGACGCTTGCGGTCGCACTGTCGATGGCCGCAACGCCTGTTCTGCTGGTGGTGCTGGCGCGTCTGGAAAAAACGGGGAGCGAGCAAGAACGCGAAGCCGACGAGATCGACGAGGAGCAGCCGCGGGTGATCATCGCCGGGTTTGGTCGCTTCGGGCAGATCGTGGGCCGTTTGCTGTTGTCGAGCGGGGTCAAAATGGTGATCCTCGACCACGATCCCGACCATGTTGAGACCCTGCGGAAATTCGACATGAAAGTGTTTTACGGGGATGCAACGCGTGTCGATCTGCTGGAGTCCGCCGGGGCGGCGAAAGCCGAAGTGTTGATTAACGCAATCGACGATCCGGAGACCAGCATGCAGATGGTGGAGCTGGTCAAGGAACATTTCCCTGAGCTGACCATTATCTCTCGCGCCCGCGATGTGGATCACTACATCCGGCTGCGTCAGGCAGGTGTGGAGGCGCCAGAGCGTGAAACGTTCGAA
This sequence comes from Enterobacter cloacae complex sp. FDA-CDC-AR_0132, assembly GCF_003010695.1. Lineage (NCBI taxonomy): Bacteria > Pseudomonadati > Pseudomonadota > Gammaproteobacteria > Enterobacterales > Enterobacteriaceae > Enterobacter > Enterobacter cloacae complex sp. FDA-CDC-AR_0132. The sequence continues at coordinate 2,350,230 of NZ_CP027618.1, forward strand.
GGTGCGCTCAAGTCTGGCCGGATGGCGCTGGAAAATCTGGGGCTAGGGGCCTATGAAGCCCGTGAACGTGCGGACCTGTTCCGCCGCTTTAACACCGAGATGGTGGAAGAGATGGTGGCGATGGCGGGCAGCACAGCCACCGAGCGTGCAGCGGTGTTTAAACGCACCAGCGCGATGCTAACGGAAATCATTAACGAGGACCGCAATCACCTATCGCTTATCCAGCGTCACGGCTGGCAGGGCACGGAAGAGGGCAAGCATACCGGCGATCCGGCGGACGAACCGGAGAGTAAACCTTCCGCGTGAAGTGGAGTTGCCAGCAATATTAAAAAATTTCTCTATCTTTACTCAGCCGCCAGTCGACGAAAGATTAAGCTTTCCGTATAGTGGCGGCAATTTTTTGCATCCGGGAAATTTTCAATGATCAGTCTGATTGCAGCGCTGGCGGTGGACCGTGTTATCGGTATGGAAAATGCCATGCCGTGGAACCTGCCTGCCGATCTCGCATGGTTTAAACGTACTACGTTAAACAAGCCGGTAGTGATGGGCCGCCTGACCTGGGAGTCGATTGGTCGTCCATTACCGGGCCGTAAAAATATCGTTATCAGTAGCCAGCCTGGCACTGACGATCGCGTCGAATGGGTGAAGTCCGTAGACGAGGCCATTGCCGCATGCGGTAATGCCGAGGAGATCATGGTGATTGGCGGTGGGCGTGTGTACGAACAGTTCCTGCCTAAAGCACAGAAGCTGTATCTGACCCACATTGATGCTGAAGTGGAAGGGGATACGCATTTCCCGGACTACGATCCTGATGAGTGGGAATCTGTCTTCAGTGAATTCCACGACGCGGATGCGCAGAACTCCCACAGCTACTGCTTCGAAATTCTGGAACGTCGCTAAGTGAATGTCCCTCTCCCGTCTGGGGGAGGGACATCCTCATCAGGAAGCAACGGCCTCGTCTTCCCCTAAGTCCAGCTGTCGGTTGGATGGCTGAACAAAATACGTTTTATCTTCCCAGCGCAAGCAGGTTAACTCTCCACCCCAGCAGCAGCCGGTATCGAGACCGTAGATCCCCTCCGGTGTGCCTTTTCCTTCAAGCGACGCCCAGTGGCCAAACACCACGTTATAGGCGTTGGTCACCGGACCGGGAATGGCAAACCACGGTTTAAGAGGCGCAGGGGCGCTTTCCGGTGTCTCTTTGCAATACATATCCAGCTGCCCGTTCGGGAAGCAAAAACGCATGCGGGTGAAAGCGTTCGTAATAAAGCGCAGGCGGGCCAGACCGCTAAGATCTTCGCTCCAGTGATTCGGCATATCGCCGTACATCGCGTCGAGGAAGAAAGGATACGAGTCGCTTGCCAGCACCGCTTCAACGTCACGCGCACAGGTTTTCGCCGTCTCAAGATCCCACTGAGGGGTGATCCCGGCATGCGCCATGACCAGTTTTTTCTCTTCATCGATCTGCAGCAGCGGCTGGCGGCGTAGCCAGTTGATGAGAACATCCGCGTCCGGGGCATCCAGCAAAGGCGAGAGACGATCTTTGGGTTTGTTGCGACTGATCCCGGCAAAGACGGCCAGCAAATGCAGATCGTGGTTGCCCAGTACCATGCGCACGCTGTCGCCCAGTGATTTGACGAAGCGTAGAACGTCCAGCGAGCCAGGGCCACGCGCCACTAAATCGCCCGTCAGCCAGAGCGTATCTTGTCCAGGCGTAAAGTCGACCTGTTTTAACAATGCGATCAGTTCATCGTAGCAACCGTGAACGTCGCCAATCAGATATGTAGACATTAGATTAATGAATGAGTGTTGTAACGGCGAGACGGAACACAGGAATAGCAACGCGGAACACATTGCCATCGACGTCGACCATTTCGTAATGGCCCTGCATGGTACCCAGCGGCGTTTCGATCACGGCACCGCTGGTATATTGATACTCTTCGCCAGGGTCGATGTGGGGCTGTTCACCAACCACACCTTCACCCTGAACTTCGATTTCGCGGCCGTTGCCGTTGGTGATAAGCCAGTAGCGCCCAAGCAGTTGCACAGGCATCCGCCCCAGATTGCGAATGGTCACGGTGTAAGCGAAGACAAAACGTTCTTCATCCGGTGAAGACTGGGATTCAACATAAACGCTTTGTACATGGACACATACGCGGGGCGAATCAATCATGGCTTAACTCTCCTTCGGCGGCGCATTTTCGCTGATGTAATTAGCCAGCTTGCAGTACTGTTCTACGGAAATATTTTCTGCACGCATTGCCGGGTCAATACCCAACTCAGTCAGCACTTCAACGGTAAACAGATTGCCCAGGCTGTTACGGATCGTTTTACGGCGCTGGTTAAACGCTTCCGTAGTAATGCGGCTCAGCACGCGCAGGTCTTTCACCGGGTACGGCATTATTTTATGCGGTACAAGACGCACTACCGCAGAGTCCACTTTTGGTGGCGGCGTAAAGGCGGTTGGCGGTACTTCGAGCACCGGGATCACGTTGCAGAAATATTGCGCCATCACACTCAAACGACCATACGCTTTACTGTTCGGCCCTGCAACCAGACGGTTAACCACCTCTTTTTGCAACATGAAGTGCATGTCGGCAATGGCATCAGTATAGCTAAACAGGTGGAACATTAGCGGTGTGGAAATGTTGTACGGCAGGTTACCGAACACGCGCAGCGGTTGGCCCATTTTTTCCGACAGCTCACCAAAGTTCATGGTCATGGCATCCTGCTGATAAATCGTCAGCTTTGGCCCCAGGAACGGGTGAGTTTGCAGGCGTGCGGCGAGATCGCGGTCGAGTTCGATAACGGTCAGTTCGTCCAGGCGTTCGCCTACGGGTTCAGTCAGAGCGGCAAGACCCGGGCCGATTTCGACCATAGCCTGACCTTTCTGCGGATTAATGGCAGACACGATACTGTCGATCACGAACTGATCGTTGAGGAAGTTTTGCCCGAAGCGTTTTCGGGCTAAGTGGCCCTGATGGACTCGATTAGTCATTGAGTATTAACAATCATTTTGATGGCGAGATTAAGCGCCGTAATAAAACTGCCGACATCCGCTTTCCCCTGGCCTGCCAGATCCAGCGCAGTACCGTGGTCAACGGACGTTCGAATAAAAGGTAAACCGAGGGTGATATTCACCCCGCGGCCAAAGCCCTGGTATTTTAGCACGGGCAGGCCTTGATCGTGGTACATCGCGAGCACGGCGTCCGCATTATCCAGGTATTTTGGCTGGAAAAGGGTATCGGCAGGCAACGGCCCGCTTAAGTTCATCCCTTTTGCCCGCATTTCTTCAAGCACCGGAATAATGGTGTCGATCTCTTCGGTACCCATATGTCCGCCTTCACCGGCGTGCGGGTTCAGGCCGCAGACCAGCACATGCGGCTGTTTGATGCCGAATTTGGTTTGCAGGTCGTGATGCAGGATCCCGATGATCTCCCGTAAAAGAGACGGAGTAATGGCATCCGGAATGGCCCTGATGGGCAGATGGGTCGTCACGAGGGCAACGCGCATTGCTTCTGTCGCCAGCATCATGACCACTTTCGGGCTGTGCGAGCGCTCTTCAAAGAACTCCGTGTGCCCGGTAAACGGTATCCCCGCCTCGTTGATAACGCCTTTGTGCACGGGACCGGTGATCAGGGCGGCAAATTCACCCTTCAGGCAACCGTCGCAGGCACGCGCCAGCGTCTCTACAACATAGTGGCCGTTTTCGGTACTGAGCTGACCCGGGATGACGGGAGTACGAAGTGGAACAGGAAGAAGCGTAAGCGTGCCGGCTTGCTGTGGTGCAGGCTGCTGGCCTTCAACGTAGGGGATGAGCGTTAAAGGCAGACCGAGCAGCGTTGCCCGGTCTTGTAACAGTGTTGCATCAGCGCAGACAACCAGTTCCACCGGCCAGCTGCGCTGGGCGAGCTGGACAACGAGGTCAGGCCCAATCCCGGCAGGTTCGCCGGGAGTGATCACAACACGATGCTGTTTCATTAGTTACTCAGTACTTTCACATAAGCGCTGGCGCGTTGTTCCTGCATCCAGGTTGCTGCTTCTTCAGAGAACTTACGGTTAAACAGCATGCGGTAGGCTCTGTCTTTCTGCGCCGCGTCCGTTTTATCAACATTGCGGGTATCCAACAGTTCGATCAGATGCCAGCCGAAGGAGGAGTGCACCGGGGCGCTCATCTGGCCTTTGTTCAGCTTCATCAGTGCGTCACGGAACGCAGGATCGTAGATATCTGCGGCCGCCCAGCCCAGATCGCCGCCCTGATTAGCAGAGCCGGGATCCTGAGAGAACTCTTTCGCGGCATTCGCAAACGAGGTTTTTCCGCTCTTGATGTCTGCAGCAATCTGTTGCAGTTTCACGCGCGCCTGATCGTCAGTCATGATAGGTGACGGCTTGAGGAGAATATGGCGAGCGTGAACTTCGGTAACCGAAATGTTCTGACTCTGACCGCGCAGATCGTTCACTTTCAGGATGTGGAAGCCCACGCCTGAACGGATGGGACCCACGATGTCACCTTTCTTCGCCGTGCTCAGCGCCTGGGCAAAGATGGAAGGTAGCTCCTGGATACGTCCCCAGCCCATCTGGCCGCCTTTCAGCGCCTGTTGGTCAGCGGAGTAGGTGATGGCCAGTTTGCCAAAGTCACCGCCGTTACGTGCCTGCTCGACAATCGAACGCGCCTGGCTTTCAGCTTCCGCAGCCTGGTCGGAGGTTGGGTTCTCTGGCAGCGGGATCAGAATGTGGCTCAGGTTTAGTTCGGTGCTGGCGTCGTTCTGGTTACCCACCTGTTTTGCCAGCGCGTCCACTTCCTGAGGCAGGATCGTGACGCGGCGACGGACTTCATTGTTACGCACTTCCGAAATCAGCATCTCTTTACGGATCTGATTACGGTACGTTGCATAGCTGATGCCATCATAGGCCAGACGGCTGCGCATCTGGTCCAGGCTCATGTTGTTTTGCTTCGCGATGTTAGCAATGGCCTGATCGAGCTGCTCGTCAGTGACCTTCACACCCATTTTCTGACCCATTTGCAGGACAATCTGATCCATGATCAGACGTTCCAGGATCTGATGGCGCAGGGTTGCGTCATCCGGAAGTTGCTGACCTGCTTCACCCGAATTGAGCTTCACAGATTTCATCAAACCGTCAACGTCGCTTTCGAGCACGACGCCGTTGTTAACCACAGCGGCGACCTTATCAACAACCTGGGGGGCCGCGAAGCTGGTATTCGCAACCATAGCGACACCGAGCAGCAGCGTTTTCCAGTTCTTCATACTTTTTCCATTTCAATTAACCGCAAAGCGGATTACGTTGCAAATTAAGCACATTACAAGGAACTGCGGTACGGCAGAATGTTCGAGCGCAGCATCTGCTGCGTGCCCAGGCCGTAGTTGGAGCTCAGGCCGCGCAGTTCGACATTAAAGCCAATCACGTTATCGTATTTGCTCTGATTATTCTCAGTATTCCAGCCGTTAAGCTTACGTTCGTAACCGACACGCAGCGCGTAGCAGCAGGAGTTATATTGCAGACCAACCATCTGGTCAGCAGGTTTACTGGTGTTGGTGTCAAAGTAGTAAGCACCGACGATTGACCAGCGATCGGCGATTGGCCAGCTCGCTGCGCCACCCACCTGCGAGATGCCGTCTTTGTACTGTTCCGCGGTTGCATAGTCTGGCAACGTGGCCTGAATATATTCAGGGCTGGCGTAACGATAGGTCAACTGCAGCATACGGTCTTCATCACGACGGTATTCAATCGCCGCACTGCTTGTTGCAACATTGTTGAGACGCGTATCGTACTGCACACCCCCGCGTAAACCCCAGCGATCGGTCATACGCCAGTAGGTATCACCCGCCCACACCAGAGAACCCGTTTTGTTGTCTTTCTCCCAGTTAATGTTGTCATCACCGGTCCGGGACTCGGTGAAATAGTAGATTTGACCAACAGAAACGTTAAAACGTTCAACGGCGGCATCATCATAAACGCGTGTTGTGACGCCGGTCGTTAACTGGTTTGCTGACGCAATACGGTCGAGGCCACCGTAGGTACGGTCGCGGAACAGGCCGCTGTAGTCAGACTGCAGGAATGAGGAGTCATAGTTCTGAATGTTGCTTTGATCGCGATACGGCACGTACAGATACTGCATACGTGGCTCAAGCGTCTGGGTATAACCCTCCGCCAGAAGACCCATATCGCGTTCGAAGATCAGTTTGCCGTCCATTTTGAACTGTGGAAGCGTACGATTTACTGATTCCTCAAGATGCTTATTGTTACTGGAATTATAATCATCAATATTTTTTTGCTGATAGTGTGTCGCCATCAGCTTGGCTTCAGTATTCAAACTTGCCCAGTCGTTAGACCATGGCAAATTGATGGTTGGCTCCAGATGGACACGTGTCGCTTCTGGCATATTCGAATTAGTGTTAACGAAGTGGACCGCCTGACCATAAATTCGGGTGTCGAATGGACCTACATCATTCTGATACCAGTTAACGTCCAGCTGCGGTTCTGCACCGTACGTACTTGCCGTTTGGTTAGAGAAAACCTGGAACTGCTTGGTCGAGACCGTTGCATCAAAGTTTTGTAGCGCATAGCCCACACTGAAGATCTGCGTGGCATAGCCATCGGTACTCGAACCGTATTTTGACGAGAAATCGTTAAAATAGTATGGGTCACTAACCTTGGTGTAGTTAACGTTAAACCGCCAGACCTGGTCCATTACCCCGGCATGTTGCCAGTAGAACAACCAGCGGTGTTTATCACCTTCTGTTGGATGTTCATCCTGGAAGACTTTATCCGACGGCAGATAATCCAGTTCCATCAGGCCAGCGCCCGCCTGCGTCAGGTAGCGGAACTCGTTTTCCCACATAACGTTGCCGCGCTTATGGATATAGTGCGGCGTGATCGTGGCGTCCATGTTGGGCGCGATGTTCCAGTAATACGGCAGATAGAACTCAAAGTAGTTCGTGGTGCTGTATTTGGCATTCGGGATCAGGAAACCTGAGCGGCGTTTGTCACCCACAGGAAGCTGCAGATAAGGGCTGTAGAAAACAGGCACCGGACCGAGCTTGAAGCGGGCGTTCCAGATCTCGGCAACCTGCTCTTCACGGTCATGGATGACTTCACTTCCGACCACGCTCCAGGTATTAGACCCGGGCAGACAGGACGTGAAAGAGCCGTTTTCGAGAATCGTATAGCGGTTTTCACCGCGCTGTTTCATCAGGTCTGCATCACCGCGCCCCTGGCGACCTACCATCTGGTAATCACCTTCCCAGACGTTAGTGTCTTTGGTATTCAGGTTTGACCAGGCTTTCGGACCTTTCAGGATGACCTGATTGTCGTCATAGTGCACATTACCCAACGCATCCACCGTTCGTACCGGCTCGGCCGCACCTTCCGGCTGCTTCTGGTGTAATTGCACTTCATCTGCCTGCAGACGGCTGTTGCCCTGGTTAATATCCACATTGCCAGTAAATGTCGCATTGTCAGGATATGTGCCTTTAGAGCTATCGGCAGTAATGGTTACCGGCAAGCTATTCGTATCGCCCTTTACCAGTGGACGATTATAACTTGGGACGCCAAGCATACACTGCGAGGCGAGATCGGCCGCCAGTCCCTGTTGGCTGTACAGGGCGGTGCCAATCATTGTGGCCAGGAGGGTGGGGATACGTTTTTTCATACGTTGTATTTTATTGTTCCGTCATCAGTGGCTACGGCTTACAAACGCTCAGAGACTATCTTACTCATCAGCGCAGTACCAGCGTTAATCCTGCCCGTTTGCGCGCCAGAGTGTTAGGCTCGCTATCGAATGACGAGTATGATAAAGCAAATTATAGGCGATGTCCTTCAATTGACCGTGGCTTGAACACTGTGATGATGACGTTGCGTCGGCCAGGAACATGACTAACCGGGGAGTATATGCAGTATTGGGGTAAAATAATCGGCGTTGCGTTCGCCATCATCATGGGTGCCGGGTTCTGGGGGATCGTACTGGGGCTTATTATCGGCCATATGTTTGATAAGGCTCGCAGCCGCAAAATGGCCTGGTTTGCCAATCAGCGTGAGCGCCAGTCCCTCTTTTTCTCCACCACGTTTGAGGTGATGGGGCACTTAACCAAATCAAAAGGGCGTGTGACGGAAGCCGATATTCAGATAGCCAGCGTCTTTATGGACCGCATGAATCTGCATGGTGACTCCCGTCTCGCGGCACAAAATGCGTTTCGCATCGGCAAAGCGGATAACTATCCGCTGCGTGATAAAATGCGTCAGTTCCGCAGCATCTGCTTCGGCCGTTTTGATTTAATTCGGATGTTTCTGGAGATCCAAATCCAGGCGGCGTTTGCCGATGGTTCACTTCATCCTAATGAACGCGATGTTTTATATGTTATTGCGGAAGAACTGGGCATCTCCCGTAAGCAGTTCGACCAGTTCCTGCGCATGATGCAGGGCGGTGCGCAGTTTGGCGGCGGCTATCACCAGCAGTCCTCTGGCGGTGCCTGGCAGCAGGCGCAGCGGGGTCCGACGCTGGAGGATGCCTGTAACGTGCTGGGGGTGAAGCCATCGGACGATGTAACCACCATCAAGCGTGCCTATCGTAAGCTGATGAGTGAGCACCACCCGGACAAACTGGTCGCGAAAGGTTTACCGCCGGAGATGATGGAGATGGCGAAGCAAAAAGCGCAGGAAATTCAGAAAGCGTACGAGTTGATTAAAGAGAAGAAAAGTTTCAAATAAAAAAAGGCCCGACACTGTCGGGCCTTTTTTTCAGAAGTCGACTGGGGCTTTAAACGTCATTGCATTGCCAAAAACCGGATGGGTGATGGTGAGCGTCTGCGCATGCAGCTGCAGGCGTGGCGCCAGCGCCAGTGCATCGGGCGGCGCGTAAAATCTGTCCCCCAGTATCGGGTGCCCTAGCGCAAGCATATGGACACGCAGCTGGTGCGAGCGCCCGGTAATCGGTTTAAGCAGTACGCGCGCAGTGTTATCTGGCGCGTACTCCAGCACTTCATACTCAGTTTGCGCTGCTTTGCCGGTTTCGTAACAGACCTTTTGTTTTGGTCGGTTCGGCCAGTCGCAGATCAGCGGTAAATCCACCAGCCCTTCCGCCGGCTGAGGATGCCCCCAGACACGTGCGACATACTGCTTTTTCGGCTCGCGATCGCGGAACTGGCGTTTCAGCTCGCGTTCCGCCGCTTTATTCAGCGCCACTACAATCACACCGCTGGTGGCCATGTCCAGACGATGGACGGACTCCGCCTGAGGATAATCACGCTGAATACGCGTCATCACACTGTCTTTGTGCTCATCCAGACGCCCTGGCACGGACAACAAGCCGCTGGGCTTGTTGACCACCATAATGTGCTCATCCTGATAAAGCACCACCAGCCAGGGATCCTGAGGTGGATTGTAAGGCTCCATCACCATCTTGCGCTCCGTTTACTGATGCGTCACAACGATAAGACGCAAGGCATCCAGACGCCAGCCTGCCTGATTAAGGCTTTCCAGCACCTGCTGACGGTTGCTCTCGATCGCTGCCAGCTCGTCATCGCGGATGTTTGGGTTTACCGCTTTCAACGCTTCCAGACGGGAGAGTTCCGCGGACAGTTTGTCGTCGGCTTCTTGACGTGCGGCATCAATCAGCGCCCGGGCCGCTTTTTCGATCTGCGTTTCACCCAGTTGCAGAATAGCGTGCACATCCTGCTGTACCGCGTTGACAAGCTTACTGCCGGTATGGCGGTTCACCGCGCTCAGCTGGCGGTTAAAGCTCTCGAATTCAACCTGAGCGGCGAGGTTCGTGCCGTTTTTGTCCAGCAGCAGACGCACAGGCGTTGACGGCAGGAAGCGGTTGAGCTGCAGCTGTTTCGGCGCCTGCGCTTCGACAACGTAAATCAGTTCCAGCAACAGGGTACCCACTGGCAGCGCTTTGTTTTTCAACAACGAGATGGTGCTGCTGCCGGTATCGCCTGAGAGGATCAAATCCAGACCGTTGCGGATCAGCGGGTGCTCCCAGGTGATGAACTGCGCATCTTCGCGCGACAGCGCCACATCACGTTCAAAGGTGATGGTGCATCCATCTTCCGGCAGGCCAGGGAAATCCGGGACCAGCATATGGTCGGACGGGGTCAGGACAATCAAATTCTCGCCACGATCGTCCTGGTTTATGCCAACGATGTCGAACAGGTTCATGGAGAAGCTGATCAGGCTGGTGTCATCATCCTGCTCTTCAATGCTTTCAGCGAGCGCCTGGGCTTTTTCACCGCCGTTGGAGTGGATCTCCAGCAGGCGGTCACGACCCTGTTCCAGCTGAGATTTCAGCGCTTCATGCTTATCACGGCAGGCTTTGATCAGTTCATCAAACCCGTCGGTGTTCTCTGGCGCGGCCAGATAGCCGATCAGATCGGCGTGCACCTGATCGTAAATCGGGCGGCCGGTCGGACAGGTATGCTCAAACGCATCCAGACCTTCGTGGAACCAACGCACCAGAACGGACTGGGCGGTTTTTTCCAGGTAAGGAACGTGGATCTGAATATCATGCGCCTGGCCAATACGATCCAGACGACCGATACGCTGTTCCAGCAGATCCGGGTTGAACGGCAAATCGAACATCACCAGGTTGCTGGCAAACTGGAAGTTACGGCCTTCAGACCCGATTTCAGAGCACAGCAGAACCTGGGCACCGCTGTCCTCTTCTGCAAACCATGCCGCGGCACGGTCACGCTCGACGATGGACATCCCTTCGTGGAACACGGCGGCGCGAATACCTTCGCGTTCGCGCAGGACCTGCTCCAGCTGCAGTGCGGTGGCTGCTTTGGCGCAGATCACCAGCACTTTCTGAGAACGGTGCGCGGTCAAATAGCCCATCAGCCACTCAACACGCGGGTCGAAGTTCCACCAGGTGCCAGTATCGCCTTCAAATTCCTGGTAAATCTGTTCCGGGTAGAGCATGTCGCGTGCACGCTCTTCTGCAGTTTTGCGCGCGCCCATAATGCCGGAAACTTTAATGGCCGTCTGGTACTGCGTCGGCAGTGGCAATTTGATGGTATGCAGTTCGCGTTTCGGGAAACCTTTCACCCCGTTACGGGTGTTACGGAACAGGACGCGGCTGGTGCCGTGGCGATCCATCAGCATATCGATCAGTTCTTTACGCGCGGAATCCGCGTTGTCACTGTCGCTGTTGGCCGCCTGCAGCAGAGGCTCAATATCCTGCTCGCCAATCAGATCGCTCAGGGTGTTGAGCTCGTCATTCGAGAGATGTTTACCCGCCAGCAGCAGGGCAACGGCATCGGCGACCGGACGGTAGTTATTTTGCTCTTCAACGAACTGCTCAAAGTCATGGAAGCGGTTTGGATCGAGCAGGCGCAAACGGGCGAAGTGGCTCTCCAGACCTAATTGCTCCGGCGTTGCGGTCAGCAGCAGGACGCCTGGCACGCGCTCGGCAAGCTGTTCGATAGCCATGTATTCCCGGCTTGGTGCGTCTTCGCTCCAGACCAGATGGTGCGCTTCATCGACCACCATCACGTCCCATTCGGCGTCGCACAGATGCTCAAGACGCTGCTTGCTGCGGCGTACGAAATCCAGAGAGCAGATCACCAGCTGTTCCGTTTCAAACGGGTTGTCCGCATCGTGCTGGGCTTCTGCATAGCGCTCGTCATCAAACAGAGCGAAACGCAGGTTGAAGCGGCGCAGCATCTCAACCAGCCATTGGTGCTGCAGGGTTTCGGGTACCACAATCAGTACGCGTTCGGCTGCGCCGGAAAGCAGCTGTTGATGCAGGATCATGCCCGCTTCAATGGTTTTCCCCAGGCCCACTTCATCTGCCAGCAGAACGCGAGGTGCGTGACGGCGGCCCACGTCATGGGCGATGTTCAGCTGGTGGGGAATAAGGCTGGTACGCTGACCGCGCAGGCCGCTCCACGGCATACGGTACTGTTCACTCTGGAACTTGCGTGCGCGATAGCGCAGGGAGAAGCGATCCATACGGTCGATTTGCCCGGCAAACAGGCGATCCTGCGGCTTACTGAATACCAGTTTGCTGTCGAGCAGTACCTCACGCAGAATGACATTGGTCTCGTCGGTGTCCAGGCGAGTCCCGATGTAGGCGAGCAGTCCATTCTCTTCTTTTACGTCTTCGACCTTTAGCTGCCAGCCGTCGTGGCTGGTCACGGTGTCACCCGGGTTGAACATCACGCGGGTCACAGGGGAATCATTGCGGGCGTACAGGCGGTTTTCACCGGTAGCAGGGAAAAGGAGGGTAACCATTCGTGCATCCACGGCAACCACGGTTCCTAATCCAAGTTCGCTTTCTGTATCGCTGATCCAGCGTTGACCAAGTGTAAAAGGCATATTTGTTCGGCTCTAATCGTAAATTGCAGGCAATAGTTCAACCACCGTCAAAAAAGACAGTCATTGAAAAATGGGTCCGGGAATGGAAAGGGCGCTATGGTACTGGATGGCAGCCATTTCGTCACGTGTCAAAATAGGCCAAGTTGCCCTGTCACTAGTGTAGCAAAGTCGTCGTCGATGAAGGGCAAAATTCCGTCCGCGACCGGCTGAAGCTGACGCGTAAGATAGTGCTCGTAATCCAGAGGCGAGTGCTGGTAATCCACGGGTTCCGGGCCGTTGGTGGTCCAGAGGTATTTGATGGTTCCCCGGTTCTGATACTGCGGGGCACGCCCCCGGCGCACGTTCTCCTCATCCGCCAGACGCGCGGCGCGGACGTGCGGCGGAACGTTGCGCTGGTATTCCGCCAGTGGGCGGCGCAGGCGCTTGCGGTACACCAGCTGGGCGTCGAGTTCACCGGCCATCAGGCTGGCAATTGTTTCACGCACGTAGTCCTGATAAGGCTCGTTGCGAAAGATACGCAGATAAAGCGTTTGCTGAAACTGCTGTGCCAGCGGCGTCCAGTCGGTGCGCACGGTTTCCAGCCCTTTAAAGACCATTCGCTGCTTATCACCTTCCTGAATAAGACCGGCGTAGCGCTTCTTACTGCCCTGGTCGGTACCGCGAATGGTGGGCATTAAAAAGCGGCTGAAATGGGTTTCAAACTCCAGTTCTAACGCGCTGCTTAACCGCTCTTTTTGCAAACTTTCCTGCCACCAGGCGTTCACAAAAGTCACCAGCGATTTGCCGATTCGCGCAGCATCCTCTTCTGAATGCGCGCCCTTAAGCCAGACAAAGGTGGAATCCGTATCGCCATAAATAACGTCATAACCCTGGGATTCAATCAACGCTTTGGTCTGGCGCATGATGTCGTGCCCGCGCATGGTGATAGATGACGCCAGTCGTGGGTCGAAGAAGCGGCAGGCGCTGGTCCCCAGAACCCCGTAAAACGCGTTCATGATAATTTTCAGCGCCTGAGAAAGGGGCTTGTTGCCATGACGCTTAGCCTCGTCGCGACCGTGCCAGATGTTTCCCACAATTTCCGGCAGACAGTGCTTTTCCCGTGAGAAGCGGGCCCCAAGAAAACCTTCTGTGCTGTGCAAATCGTCAGGCTGCGCCATCCCTTCCACCAGCCCGACGGGATCGATCAGGAAGGTGCGAATAATGGACGGATAGAGGCTTTTGTAGTCCAGCACCAGCACGGAGTCATACAACCCGGGCCGGGAATCCATCACGTAACCGCCTGGGCTTGCCTGTGGCGGCACGTCACCGAGGTTAGGGGCGACATAGCCCGCCCGGTGCATACGCGGGAAATAGAGGTGGCTAAAGGCGGCCACGGAGCCACCGTGCCGGTCAGCGGCGAGGCCGTTCACCGTCGCGCGCTCGAGCAGGAAGGGCATGATCTCCGTTTTATGGAAAATCTGCGTCACCAGTTCACAATCTTTCAGGTTGTAGGTGGCGAGCGCCGGTTTGTCTTCGTTAAAACGCCGGTCGATTTCATCCATCCTGTCCCACGGATTGTCGATGGATTTCCCTTCGCCGAGCAGCTCCTGCGCCACTGCTTCCAGAGAGAAAGAGGAAAAATTCCAGAAGGCAGATTTGAGCGCCTCAATGCCATCGATAATCAGGCGGCCATTGGCCTGCGCGAAAAACACACCGTTTTTAAAACCGTGCTCGCGCCATTCCAGCTCGCTGTTTCCGCGCCCCAGCATCAGGGGGATGCGGTAACGTTCAGCATGTTTTTGCAGCACGCGCAGATCGAACTGCACCACGTTCCAGCCGATCAACACATCGGGATCGCGATCGGCAAACCACTGGTTTAGCTTTTCCAGAAGCTGTGGCCGGCTGTTGACATACTCCAGCCGGAAATCCAGCGCGGACGCGTTGCCATTCGGGGGGCCAAGCATATAAACAACCCGATCCCCGCAGCCTTCAAGGCCGATACAGTACAGCTCACCGTGGCGAGTGGTTTCGATATCCAGCGAGACCCATTTCAACGGCGGCCGGTAGGTAGGGTTGGGTTTGAGACGGGCGTTAATAAGGCTGCCGTTTTGCGCGGTGCCGTCGACCCAGACGGGGGCGGTAATAAACCGCTCCATCAGAAAACGTTCTGGCGGGCGGATATCGGCTTCGTACAGCGTCACGCCAGCGTCGCGCAGCAGTTTTTCATAACGCATCAGCTGGCGATGGGCGCGGCAGTAGAGGCCATGTACGGGCTGACGGTGGAAATCTTTCAGTTCAAGCGGCGTCAGGCGCCAGCCATTTTCACCGCGCAGCAGTTGCTTTACTTTCTCAACATGATCGTTCGGGATAAAAGCCACGGACTCCTGCGGCGGCAGGGTCACGTGCAGCGGGCCGTTGTCCGTCGCCAGCCAGAATGCCACCTCGGTGCCCTGAGGAGTATCCCGCCAGTGTCGGGTAAGTAAAAAACCTTCTTGCGCCTGCGCCACGCCGCTATCCCATAAAACAAAACCAGGCTTGATTATAGCCTGGTTGAATATTTTATGCTGGGTATATATACAGTTTACTGCCCGTAATAGGCTTTTGCGCCATGTTTACGCAGGTAGTGTTTATCCAGCAGGGTTGGCTGCATATCCGGAAGCTGCGGTGCCAGCTGGCGGCAGAAGATGCCCATATACGCGACCTCTTCCAGCACAATCGCGTTATGTACCGCATCTTCGGCGTTTTTGCCCCAGGCAAAAGGTCCATGGGAGTGCACCAGCACGCCGGGCATTTGCGCAGCGTCGATACCCTGTTTTTCAAACGTTTCGACGATAACGTTGCCGGTTTCCCACTCATACTCGCCGTTGATCTCTTCATCAGTCATCAAACGGGTGCAGGGAATGGTGCCGTAAAAGTAGTCTGCGTGCGTGGTTCCGGTCGCTGGAATGGACTGGCCGGCCTGCGCCCAGATGGTCGCATGACGCGAATGGGTATGCACAATACCGCCAATGGTCGGGAAGGCCTGGTAGAGCAGGCGATGCGTTGGCGTGTCGGAGGAGGGTTTTTTCTTTCCTTCCACCACTTCGCCCGTGGCGATGCTGACGACAACCATATCTTCTGCGGTCATTACCGTGTAATCCACCCCTGACGGCTTTATCACGAAGACGCCGTGCTCGCGGTCAACGGCGCTGACGTTGCCCCAGGTCAGCGTCACCAGATTGTGTTTGGGCAGCGCCAGGTTGGCTTCCAGTACCTGACGTTTGAGATCTTCTAACATGCAATCCTCCAGGAAAAGAGGCCCGCCCTGCGGCAGGCCAAAGGTTCCCCTGTTAACGTTTTGAACCGTAATAGACTTCGTTCCAGCGCAGCGCGTCTTTGAACGCGGGCAGGCGGGTATCGTTATCAATGACGGTCAGTTCGATGTCGTGCAGTTCGGCGAACTGACGCATGTCGTTCAGATCCAGCGCGTGGCTGAAGACGGTGTGGTGCGCGCCACCGGCCAGGATCCAGGCTTCCGAGGCGGTTGGCAGGTCAGGCTGCGCTTTCCACAGGGCGTTGGCGACCGGCAGTTTTGGCAGAGAATGCGGGGTTTCAACCGCATCCACACAGTTCACCAGCAGGCGGAAACGGTCGCCCAGGTCAATCAGACTGGCGTTGATGGCAGGGCCGGTACGGGTGTTGAAGATCAGACGTGCCGGGTCGGCTTTTCCGCCAATGCCAAGGTACTGCACGTCGAGGATCGGTTTCTCTTCAACGGCAATGGAAGGACACACTTCCAGCATATGCGAGCCCAGTACCAGGTCGTTGCCGTTTTCGAAGTGGTAGGTGTAGTCCTCCATAAAGGAGGTGCCGCCCTGCAGACCGGTTGACATCACTTTCATAATGCGAAGCAGAGCGGCAGTTTTCCAGTCGCCTTCGCCGGCAAAGCCGTAGCCCTGCTGCATCAGACGTTGTACCGCCAGGCCGGGCAGTTGTTTCAGACCGTGGAGGTCTTCAAAGGTGGTGGTAAAAGCATGGAAGCCACCCTGTTCCAGGAAGCGTTTCATGCCCAGTTCGATACGTGCTGCATCCAGCACGTTCTGGCGTTTGTCACCGTGAATTTGTGCCGCAGGGGTCAGACGGTAGCTGCTTTCGTATTCGTCGACCAGCGCGCTTACGTCGCCATCGCTGATTTCATTCACCACCTGCACCAGGTCGCCCACGGCCCAGGTATTCACCGAGAAACCAAATTTAATTTGTGCGGCAACTTTATCGCCGTCGGTGACCGCCACTTCACGCATGTTGTCGCCGAAGCGCACCACTTTCAGGTGGCGAGTATCTTGTCGGGACACCGCCTGGCGCATCCAGGAGCCGATACGTTTTTGCGCATGCTGATCCTGCCAGTGGCCGGTGACGACCGCATGCTGCTGGCGCATACGTGCGCCGATAAAGCCGAACTCGCGGCCGCCGTGCGCGGTCTGGTTCAGGTTCATAAAGTCCATATCAATGCTGTCCCACGGCAGGGACGCGTTGAACTGGGTATGGAACTGCATCAGTGGTTTATTGAGGATGGCCAGACCGTTGATCCACATTTTGGCCGGTGAGAAGGTGTGCAGCCACACCACCATGCCGGCGCATTTATCGTCGTAGTTCGCGTCGCGGCAGATGTTCGTGATCTCATCCGGGGTCGTGCCGAGCGGTTTGAGCACCAGTTTGCACGGCAGTTTAGCCTCTGCATTGAGCGCGTTGACCACGTGCTCAGCATGTTTCGTCACCTGTTGCAGCGCTTCCGGCCCGTACAGATGTTGGCTGCCAATGACAAACCACACTTCATAATTATTAAAAATGGTCATTATTGTGTCCTTAATGTGTCAGGGTTGCCGTAGTGTCCGCGGTGTGTTTGGCCGGGGCGGCGACAGGGAGATAGTGAAGTTCGGCGCTTTTTGCCCATTGCTGATAGCGCTGATAAAGCTGTTCAAAACGCTGCGCCTGCTGAGCACGCGGCTGGAGGGTATTTTCGACAGCGCTCGCCATGTGCTGCTGCGCGGTCGGGATATCGGCATGAACGCCTGCCGCAACGGCCGCGAAGATCGCTGCACCGAGGGCACAACACTGATCGGAGGCGACAATCTGCAGCGGACGGTTCAGCACGTCACAACAGGCCTGCATGATTACCGGGTTTTTACGGGCGATGCCGCCCAGTGCCATCACGTTGTTGACGTCGATGCCCTGCTCGGTGAAGCACTCCATAATGGCGCGCGCCCCAAAGGCAGTTGCGGCAATCAGGCCGCCAAACAGCGCTGGCGCGTCGGTGGCGAGGTTAAGATCGGTGATCACCCCTTTCAGGCGCTGGTTGGCAAATGGCGTACGGCGACCGTTGAACCAGTCGAGCACCACCGGCAGGTGATCGAGAGAAGGATTCTTTGCCCACGCGGCGGTGAGCTGCGGCAAAAGCTGCTTTTTACTTTCGGCAATCTGGGTCTTCAGCTCAGGATGCGCCGCGGCCAGCTGATCCAGCGGCCAGCCCAGCACACGGCCAAACCAGGCATAGATATCGCCAAAGGCGGACTGACCCGCTTCCAGACCGATAAACTCCGGTACGACGCTGCCGTCAACCTGGCCGCAGATGCCTTTTACCGCCCGATCGCCTACGCTGGCTTTATCCGCGGTGAGAATGTCGCAGGTGGAGGTGCCGATAACCTTCACCAGCGTGTTTGGCTGGGCACCGGCACCCACCGCGCCCATGTGACAGTCAAACGCCCCGCCGGAGATGGCCACGTTTTGCGGCAGACCCAGGCGCGTCGCCCACTCTTCACAAAGCGTACCCACCGGAATATCGGCGGTGAAAGTGTCGGTAAACAGCGGGTATTGCAGACTCGTGTTGATGACGGGATCGAGTTCATCGAAGAACGCCGCCGGTGGCAGGCCACCCCAGCTTTCATGCCACAGGGATTTGTGTCCGGCGCTGCAGCGTCCGCGGCGGATATCCTGCGGACGCGTGGTACCGGAGAGCAGGGCTGGTACCCAGTCGCACAGTTCAATCCACGATACCGCGGCCTGCGCAACGGATGCGTCCGCGCGGGTTACGTGAAGGATCTTTGCCCAGAACCATTCACTGGAGTAAATACCGCCGATGTAGCGCGAGTAGTCCGTTTTACCGGGCTGGTGACACAAGCGGGTAATGGCCTCGGCCTCTTCAACGGCGGTGTGATCTTTCCACAGCACGAACATGGCGTTCGGGTTATCAGCAAACTCCGGACGCAGCGCCAGAACATGGCCTTCGGCATCCACAGGGGCAGGCGTTGAGCCGGTACTGTCGACGCCAATCCCGACGATTTCTGCCCGCTGGGCGTCGGTCAGTTCAGTCAGTACGGTTTTGATTGCCGCTTCCATCGACTCAATGTAGTCACGTGGATGGTGACGGAACTGGTTATTTGGCGCATCGCAGTAGCGCCCCTCTTGCCAGCGCGGGTACCACTCAACGCTGGTTGCTATTTCCTGGCCGCTTGTACAGTCCACTGCCAGAGCGCGAACCGAGTCGCTGCCAAAATCGAGGCCAATCGCAATTGCCATGGTGTTGCTCCATCAAAAAACAGGTATGAGAGAACATTAGAGACTGGAGGCGAAAATCGTCAGGCAGGATCCGCTAATCTTATGGACTAAATTGCTGTTGCAATAGAAAGTGTGACGCCGTGCAAATAATCAATGTGGACATTTCTGCCGCACTTATAGACACTTTTGTTACTGCTGATCTGCCCCCGTGGGCGGATAAATCAGGGGGAAAGGCTGAAACATGGCGGACGTAAAAGAGGCGTGATGCTTTTTGGATCTTTTCGCGGGCCATTTTTATACTGCTTTTATCGATATGGACAATTGGTTTCCTTCAGGACCCTTGGGAGAACTGAATCTATGGCCGAAACGCAAAACGATCCCTTATTACCGGGCTACTCGTTTAATGCTCACCTGGTGGCGGGGCTGACCCCTATCGAGGCTGAGGGATATCTCGATTTTTACGTCGACCGACCGCTCGGGATGAAAGGGTATATTCTGAACCTGACGGTGCGTGGGGAAGGGATTATCAAAAATAACGATCAGCAGTTTGTCTGCCGTCCGGGCGATATGCTGCTGTTTCCGCCGGGGGAGATCCACCACTACGGGCGCCACCCGGAGGCCAAAGAGTGGTATCACCAGTGGGTCTACTTCCGCCCGCGCGCCTACTGGCAGGAGTGGCTCTCGTGGCCGGCAATTTTTGCGCACACCGGTTTTTATCGCCCGGACGAGGTTCATCTGTCTCAGTTCCGCGAACTCTTTGCCCAAATTATTGAAGCGGGGCAGGCGGGTGGCCGGTATGCCGAACTGCTGGCGATTAACCTGCTTGAACAGGTGCTGTTGCGCCGGATGGAGGCGATAAACGCGTCACTTAATCCTCCGCTGGACAACCGCGTGCGCGACGCCTGCCAGTACATCAGCGACCATCTGGCCGACAGCCAGTTCGATATCGCCAGCGTCGCCCAGCATGTGTGTCTCTCACCGTCGCGGCTGTCACATCTGTTCCGTCAGCAGCTGGGCGTTAGCGTCCTGAGCTGGCGTGAGGACCAGCGTATCAGCCAGGCGAAGCTCCTGCTCAGCACCACCCGCATGCCCATTGCCACCGTGGGGCGCAATGTGGGCTTTGAAGATCAGCTCTATTTCTCCCGGGTATTTAAAAAATGCACCGGTGCCAGCCCCAGTGAATTCCGGGCAGGATGTGAATAAACGGTAAAAAAAGATAAACAAGCAGGTGAACTGTGGAAGCAACCTGTAAACTATTCAGACAATTGTTGTCTTGACGCGGTGCAGGGCGCTAAGCAGAATCCCTGATTCGTTTTCTGACCGGAATAGTTATGCAGGCATTGCTGGAACATTTTATCACCCAGTCCGTTATGTATTCGCTTATCGCCGTTGCGCTGGTGGCGTTTCTGGAATCGCTTGCACTTGTTGGGTTGATCCTCCCCGGCACGGTGATGATGGCGGGGCTGGGCGCGTTGATTGGCAGCGGTGAAGTGAATTTCTGGCAGGCGTGGATGGCGGGGATTATCGGCTGTTTACTTGGCGACTGGATCTCCTTCTGGCTGGGCTGGCGCTTTAAGAAACCGCTGCACCGCTGGTCGTTCATGAAAAAGAACAAAGCCTTGCTGGATAAAACCGAACATGCGCTGCATCAGCACAGCATGTTCACGATCCTCGTCGGTCGCTTTGTTGGACCAACGCGTCCGCTGGTGCCGATGGTCGCGGGGATGCTGGATCTGCCTGTTGCGAAATTCGTGGTGCCGAACATCATCGGCTGTGTTTTCTGGCCGCCGTTCTACTTTCTGCCGGGGATCCTGGCAGGGGCCACCGTTGATATTCCTGACGGAATGCAAAGTGGCGAGTTTAAGTGGTTGTTGCTGGCTACGGCCCTGCTGTTGTGGATCGCTGCCTGGTTGTGCTGGCGACTGTGGCGCAGCGCGAAAGCGAATGTTGATCGCCTGACGCGTTATCTGCCACGCTCGCGCCTGCTGTGGCTCGCGCCGTTAATGCTGGGGGTTGCCGTGGTGGCGCTGGTCGCCCTGATTCGCCACCCGCTGATGCCGGTGTACGGTGAAATCCTCTTGAAGGTGGTGAGCCGTTAATCTGTTTCCCTCTCCCGTGGGAGAGGGTCAGCCCGCACTGATGCCTAACAATGAAGACGCCCCTGCGTGACCGCTGAGCAGTTCCTCTGTGCCGCCATCCCAGGCAATTCGCCCTTCTGCAATGACCACCGATCGTGGCGCAATCCGCGCGGCATCCTCAATGCTGTGCGAAACCATCAGCATTGTCAGCTGCTGACGCTGGCACACGTCCTGCACCAGGGTAAGCATCTCCTGACGCAAGGCAGGATCGAGTGCAGAGAAGGGCTCATCCAGAAGCAGTATGGGCTGCTCACGCACCAGGCAGCGCGCCAGCGCCACCCGCTGACGCTGCCCACCGGAGAGGGCTTCAGGGAGGCGGTCAATAAACGCGGTAATGCCCATCTGAGCGGCAATCAGCTCCAGCTTCTGGCGCTGACCGCCGTTGAGTTTCAGGCCAGGATCCATACCCAGGGCGATGTTTTGCCGCACCGTAAGATGCATGAACAGATTATTTTCCTGGAACAGCATCGACACCGGACGTCGGGCGGGTGGCGTGCGCGTATGGTCGCGGTTTTCAATCACTATCGACCCGCTCGCCGGTTGCAGAAAACCGGCAATCAGATTGAGCAAAGTACTCTTTCCGGCCCCGCTCGGACCCAGAACCGCAATCATCTCTCCCTGACGAACCGAAAGGGAGAAGCGCATTGGCAGATGCTGGTAGAGCCAGGTTACATCAGTCAGTTTTAACATTACGCCCCGGAAGTTTTTCGATAACGGTAAATAAGGCAAAGCAGAGCATCAGTAACAGCAGCGCCGTGACGGCTCCCTCCTGGCTACGATAGGAGCCAATTTGCTGGTACAGCCAGTACGGCAGGGTGCGGAAATCTTCATTACCGAAGAGCGCCACGACACCAAAATCACCAATTGAGAGCACACAGGCGAAGGCCAGGGCCTGGGCCAGCGGGCGTTTCAGCGCACGCAGTTCGATAATCTTTAGCCGCTGCCAGCCCTGCAGACCGAGCGACTGGCACAGCAGCGCGTAGCGGCTGTTGATGTCTCGCATCGGATTTTCCAGCACCTTCAGCGCGTAGGGGATCGCCATCAGGGCATTGGTGAAAATCACGATGCCGTCAGCGTTTTCCGGCAGGCCAATAGTGCTGTTGAACAGTAAAAAGAACCCCGTCGCCAGTACAATGCCGGGCATCGCCAGGATCAGCATGCCTGTCAGCTCCAGGGCATGCCCGGCTTTACGGGTCTGACGCGCGTAAAGCTCGCGGCTGCTCCATAAAAGCATCATGGTCAGCATGACACACAGCAGCCCGGCGGCCAGCGCGATCCGTAACGAGGTCCACGTTGCCTGCCAGAGAACGGGCTGCTGCAACACGGTAACGAGATTCAGGTTCAGGCCATCGACGATGACGGCCATCAGCGGCGGAAGCAGCAGCAGCAGCGCCAGCGTGATAAGCAGCAGGTCAGCGATCCGGCTATGCATGCTGTCCTGCGGGTCGCGCCAGCCGGTTATCTGATTACTGCCCGGCGGGATGGCTTTGCTCAGACGCTGGCTCAGCAGCACAAGGCACAGGCAGCAAACCATCTGCACCATCGCCAGCAGCGCGGCGCGGCCGGGGTCATAGTCGTAACTGAGCGCCTGGTAAATTGCCAGTTCTATGGTGGTGGCCTGCGGGCCGCCGCCGAGTGAAAGCACGGTGGCAAAACTGGCGAAACAGAGCATAAAGATCAGAGCCGCAACCGGCGGGATCTGACGACGCAGCCACGGCCATTCGACCAGGCGGAAGAAGGATACGCCGCGCATGCCCAACTGGGCGGCAAGCTGGCGCTGTTCACCGGGGATGTTTTCCAGTGCCTGTAGAAAGAGTCTGGTCGCCATCGGCATATTGAAAAAGACGTGCGCCAGCAGAATGCCCTTCAGTCCGTAGGGCGAGAAGCGCCACTCCAGACCCAGCAGGCTGAAAAGTGAAGCCAGCCACCCCTGACGACCATAGACGCTCAGGATGCCAAACACGGCCACCAGGACCGGCAGGATCAGCGTCATGGCGCACAGGCGCAGCAGGGCCTGCCTGCCGGGGAAACGGCGGCGATAAAGCGCGCGAGCCAGGAAAATGGCGGGGATAACCGACAGCAGCGCAGAGAGAAAGGCCTGCCAGAAAGAGAAACGGATAACGTGCCAGAGATAACTGTCGTGCCAGAGCGCGAACAGGTCGCTCTCTGGCGCGTTAAACCACAAGGCAAGGAATGCGCCCAGACTGACCGCCACCATCAATACGGCGGCGAGCAGCCCAGGAATTAACCAGCCGGGAATTAACGGCTGACGGCGCGTTGCCATTCACTTACCCATGCTGCTCGCTGCGCGGCAACCTGCTGAGGCGTAAACTCCAGCGAGGTTTGCGGTTTGGTCAGTTTCTCAAAGCCCGCTGGCAACGCCACGCTGGTCACGGGGTACATCCAGTTACCCGCTGGAATCGCGTTCTGGAATGCCGGGGAGACCATAAATTTCAGGAACTTCTCGGCCAGTTCGGGCTGTTTGCTGGATGCCGTGCGGGCTGCCACTTCGACCTGCAGATAGTGCCCTTCAGCAAAACTGGCGGCGGCGTAATTGTCTTTTTTCTCGGCGATGATGTGATAAGCCGGGGAGGTGGTGTAGCTCAGAACCAGATCACTTTCCCCTTTCAGGAACAGACCGTAGGCTTCGCTCCAGCCTTTTGTCACGGTGACGGTTTTGGCGGCCAGCTTCTGCCACGCTTGCGGAGCGTCATCGCCGTAGACTTTCTGCATCCACAGCAGCAGCCCCAGGCCTGGCGTACTGGTGCGAGGATCTTCATAAATAACGCGCCATTTCTGCTCGCTTTCGACCAGTTCCTTCAGGCTTTTCGGCGGGTTTTTAAGCTTGTTTTTGTCGTAAACAAACGCGAAGTAACCGTAATCGAACGGCACAAAGGTGTCGTTCTGCCAGCCGCCCGGGACGCTGACGGCATCGGTGGCGACGCCGCTTTTGGCAAACAGTTTGGTTTTCGAGGCGGCCTCCAGCAGGTTGTTATCCAGCCCAAGCACCACATCGGCTTTACTGTTTTTGCCTTCCATGCGCAGGCGGTTAAGCAGAGAGACGCCATCTTCTAGCGCCACGAACTTCAGTTCGCACTGACAGTCAGCTTCAAAGGCTTTTTTCACCACCGGACCCGGACCCCAGTCGGCTGAGAAGGAGTCGTAGGTGTAGACCGTCAGGACGGGCTTCGCGACGGCAGGCAGCGCAAACAGCGCCAGAAGGGGGAGAACTTTTTTTAACACTTTGCACCTCAAGGTTGAGTGGCAAAGGATTTTGAGTGACAGCCTCAAATCCCTTCGCCGGCGTTATCCGGATCAGGTTCGACGGGTATTATCTCAGCGCACATCAGTGATGCAGCACCCCGTTGAGAACGGCGCTATTGTAATGATTTGGCAAATATTACGAAAGTGTTATGGCTCCGGCGGGGAAAACCAGGCGGATTTAAAATCAAACCAGCCCAGCGTATTCATTCTGACACCGCGCATACTACGCTGCCCCTGGATCATCAGCCAGTGATGGATCAACGGCACGATCGCTTGTTCAGCCAGCAACTGCTGGCACCATGAGGCCAGATTCATGTCGCCGGCGCGCCAGCGGGCCGCGTCCTGCTGCCAGTCCCGGTCTATGCAGTGCTGGATAAGCGGGACCTCATACAGGTGAGAGAAGAGCGAGAAATCAAGCGGCAGGGTAAAGTTGGCGCTGTTGAGCCAGATGTCGCTGACGATCTCCCCCTGATGCCATTCATCGTAATCCACCTCTTTGACATCCAGCCTCACCCCAACGGCGGCCAGCAGTCGGGTCATGATTCTGGCGATAAAGCGGTGTTCAACGTGCTCGCGATAGTAGGTCAGGGTGATGGACTCCAGCCCGGCGGGCTTGTCGCAGTATGTCGGGCGGGCGTGATGCCAGCGAGGAAGCAGACCATACGCCGGGAACCAGTAGGTCTGGTACTGCTCCTCCGCATGATAAATCAGGCTGGAGGGCGACAACACGTGGCTTATCCATTTGCGCACCTCATGGTTTGCCCCGCGATGGGTACGGCTGTCGAACAGCAGGTAGTAGCACCCTTCTTCGAGCCGGCTCTCCACGGCCTTTTCGCCCGTGGTGGGCCCTTCCAGCGTCAGCCCGGCGCTCAGCTCTTCGTTGAGATCCGGTAATACCCACACGTTCACTTCGTCGATCAGCGCCCGGTAGCCAAAATAGTCATCAAAAGCGCGGATTTTCAGCTGGTTGTTGTTATTGCGCGATACAGAGTAGGGGCCGGTGCCAATCGGCAGGCTGGCAAAATTATTCATCGACTCCCATTCACCGGGCAAAATCATCGACGGCACATAGCCCAGCAGCCACGGAAGCCATTTGTCCGGCTGAGACAGTTCAACATCCAGTGTCCATGCCGTAGGGGAGTGAACGCGTGAAATATGGGAATAGAGCGGTAGCGTGCAGGCGCGCTCTAAAGAGGCAATCACATCGACCATCTCCAGCTCGCGGCCGTGGTGGAAATGAATACCAGGACGTAGAAAAAAGCGCCAGTGAAGAGGAGAAAGTTGCTGCCAGTGGTGCGCAATATCCGCTTCCAGTTCCCCATTTTCCTCATTTATGCGCGTCAGGCCGCTGAATATTTGTCGGGCCATATGGGTTTCAGAGCGGCGTAACGCCGTGCCGGGTAACAGGTTTTTCATCGGTCGATAGTAGAGCACCCGCAGAATGTGGCGACCCTGACGAAAGCTGCGCCCGAGATGCGACACCAGCATCTGGCGTACTGCCGCTTTGTCCCCCACCAGCTGCACCAGCTGGTCGATGCGGTCCTGTTCCAGCAGGTCTTCCGCCCGCTGCTGCTGCAACGCCAGCCCGGTATACAGGAAGGTCAGGCGCGAGCGTTTTCCGCGACCCGCCTCGGCCTCCCAGTTGAGCCAGCCCTGCTGCTGCATGGTATTAAGCAGCGTGCGCATGTGCCGGCGCGAACAGCTGAGCAGGTCCGCCAGCTCGTTCAGCGTGGTCTCCTGCGATCGCCCCTCGCAGCATTGCCAGAGGCGGATAAATTGTTGTTGCAGACGACCAGAGGGCATAAAAGGGGAACTCCTGACAAAAAACCAGCAATTTATTAATCCCTATATTAGGCCAATAATTCTTCCCGATGAAGTGAGGAGGTAAATTATGAAGAGGTCTACCGCACGTCAGTTTTATCAGCGTTATTTTTCAGCGACGCAGGGAGCGTCCTGGCTGGCCCGCCAGTGTGCAGAGCAACGGTTGAAAATCCTGGAAGATCTGATGCAGTGGGACGTTACAAAACCGACCTCTTCTTGCTAACTCGCCTCGATCATGTGTGACTGAGTATTGGTGCTTATCACCCGCCAGCAAAATGTTTTTGCTGGCTTTTTTCGTTTACTATTCACCCACTTTCGATTCGCTTTCACAAGGACTTGCGCATGCTCTGGTTGATGACGATGGGGCGACGCCTGAACGGCGTGTATGCCGCTTTTATGCTGGTGGCCTTTATGATGGGCGTGGCGGGGGCATTGCAGGCTCCGACGCTGAGTCTGTTTCTCAGCCGTGAGGTGGGGGCGCAGCCGTTTTGGGTGGGGCTGTTTTATACCGTGAACGCCATCGCCGGGATCCTGGTCAGTCTGGCACTGGCAAAACGATCGGACAATCGGGGCGATCGTCGCAAACTGATCCTCTTTTGCTGCGCCATGGCCGTGGGTAACGCGCTGCTGTTTGCCTTCAATCGCCATTACCTGACGCTGATTACCTGCGGCGTGCTTCTGGCGTCGCTCGCCAATACCGCCATGCCGCAGCTGTTCGCGCTGGCCCGTGAATACGCGGATAACTCGGCGCGGGAAGTGGTGATGTTCAGCTCGGTCATGCGTGCGCAGCTCTCTCTGGCCTGGGTGATCGGCCCGCCGCTGGCGTTTATGCTGGCGCTGAACTATGGCTTTACCACCATGTTTTCCATCGCTGCCGGCATTTTTGTCATCAGCCTGATACTGATTGCCTTTGCGCTACCCTCAGTGGCGCGAGTGGAGCTGACGACGGATAAACCCATCACCCAGGTGAGCGGCTGGCAGGATAAAAACGTCCGCATGCTGTTTATCGCGTCCATGCTGATGTGGACCTGCAACACCATGTACATCATTGATATGCCGCTGTGGATCAGCAGCGATCTGGGGTTGCCGGACAAGCTTGCGGGGATCCTGATGGGGACGGCTGCCGGCCTGGAAATTCCGGCGATGATCCTGGCGGGTTATTACGTTAAGCGTTTTGGAAAGCGCCGCATGATGATCGTCGCCGTGGCGGCAGGAGTGCTTTTTTATCTGGGGCTGATCGTCTTCCATTCGCGCGAAGCACTGCTTGCACTGCAGCTGTTTAACGCCGTGTTTATTGGCATCGTGGCCGGGATTGGGATGCTCTGGTTCCAGGACTTAATGCCGGGACGGGCAGGCTCTGCCACTACGCTCTTTACCAACAGCATTTCAACGGGCGTTATTCTGGCAGGGGTGATTCAGGGGGCGTTGTCGCAAACCTACGGCCACGCGTCAGTGTACTGGATGATTGCGGCCATTTCCGTGGTGACGCTGGTGCTAACCTGCCGGGTAAAAGATGTGTGATTCTGAAAGGCGGCTTCACGCAATAAAACGATTTTCTGACAGGGTCTGAGAAGGCGCATAAAGTGCGTGGCGGGAGCCGAGGCTGTTTGCCTCAGGCTGACGCAAGAGGCAAACAGTGATGAGGCCCACATCAATTAACACTGATGGTGTACTGCACCATTTTGTTGGACGATGTTGATCTTCACCGGGATGGTACGCAGCCTACCCCATAAACGCAGGCTGTTTTTGCTCATAGGCGGAGATGGCATCTTCGTGCTGCAGCGTCAGGCCAATACTGTCCAGGCCATTCAGCATGCAGTGACGACGAAAGGCGTCAATGCTGAAGCTGTAGGATTTATCACCCGCTTTCACCACTTCCGCTTCCAGATCCACTTCAAACGAAATCCCAGGATTTGCCTTCACCAGGGTGAACAATTCGTCCACCTGCGCATCGCTCAGCGTCACCGGCAGCAGCTGGTTATTGAAGCTGTTGCCGTAGAAGATATCGGCAAAGCTTGGGGCGATAACCACTTTGAACCCGTAGTCGGTGAGCGCCCAGGGTGCATGTTCACGGGAAGAGCCGCAGCCAAAGTTTTCACGCGCCAGCAGAATCGATGCGCCTTTAAATTCCGGGAAGTTCAGCACGAACTCGGGATTGGGCACTTCGCCTTTGTCGTCCAGGAAGCGCCAGTCGTTAAACAGATGCGCGCCAAACCCGGTACGGGTCACCTTCTGCAAAAACTGCTTTGGAATGATGGCGTCAGTGTCGACGTTAGCGGCGTCCAGTGGGACAACCCGGCCCGTATGTTGGGTAAATTTCTCTGCCATGATTGTCTCCTTATTTCAGGCTGCGAATATCGGCGAAATGACCGGTCACTGCCGCAGCGGCGGCCATTGCCGGGCTGACCAGGTGAGTACGCCCACCGCGGCCCTGACGGCCTTCAAAGTTACGGTTACTGGTGGAGGCACAACGCTCGCCAGGATTCAGGCGGTCATTGTTCATGGCCAGGCACATGGAGCAGCCAGGCAGGCGCCATTCGAAGCCCGCTTCGATAAAGATCTTATCCAGGCCTTCGGCTTCCGCCTGGGCTTTCACCGGGCCGGAACCCGGCACGACCAGCGCCTGAACGCCCGGTGCCACTTTACGGCCTTTGGCAATCTCGGCCGCCGCGCGTAAATCTTCGATACGGGAGTTGGTGCAGGAGCCGATAAACACTTTATCAATGGTCACGTCAGTCAACGGAATGCCTGGCTTCAGACCCATATAGGCCAGCGCTTTTTCCGCACTGGCGCGCTCGACCGGATCGCTGAAAGAGGCCGGGTCAGGAATATTATCGTTAACGGAAATCACCTGGCCCGGGTTGGTTCCCCAGGTCACCTGTGGCGCAATGTCTTCCGCCTGCAGCGTAACCACGGTATCAAACGTCGCACCATCGTCGGTTTTCAGGGTTTTCCAGTACGCAACTGCCTCAATAAAATCCTGGTCTTTCGGCGCGTGCAGACGGCCCTTCACATAGCTGAAGGTTGTTTCGTCTGGCGCAACCAGGCCCGCTTTTGCCCCCATCTCAATGGCCATGTTGCAGAGCGTCATACGGCCCTCCATGCTCAGTGCCTGGATGGCTTCACCGCAGAATTCAACCACGTGACCGGTGCCGCCTGCGCTGCCGGTTTTACCGATGATGGCCAGCACGATGTCTTTGGCGGTAATGCCCGGGGCCGCTTTGCCTTTCACTTCAATCTTCATGGTTTTGGCGCGGTCCTGTTTCAGGGTCTGCGTCGCCAGAACATGTTCAACTTCAGAGGTACCAATACCGAACGCCAGGGCCCCAAACGCGCCGTGGGTGGCCGTGTGGGAGTCACCGCAGACGATGGTCATGCCTGGCAGGGTGATGCCCTGTTCTGGCCCCATCACGTGGACGATACCCTGATACGGGTGGTTCAGATCGTAGAGCTCGACGCCAAATTCATTGCAGTTTTTGATCAGCTCCTGCATCTGGATACGCGCCATTTCACCCGACGCATTGATATCTTTGGTTTGCGTGGAGACGTTGTGATCCATTGTCGCGAAGGTTTTACCTGGCTGGCGCACCGGGCGCTTATGCGCACGCAGTCCGTCGAATGCCTGAGGGGAGGTAACCTCGTGCACCAGATGGCGATCGATATACAACAGTGGGGTTTCGTTTGGTGCCTCGTAAACTACGTGCGCATCAAACAATTTTTCATATAACGTTTTCGCCATGATTACACCCCTTCAGCGACATAGCGGGCAATAATGTCGCCCATTTCATCGGTACTGACTGCCGCCGTGCCGCGTGCTAAATCACCGGTACGGACACCTTCTTCTAACGCACGGTTAATGGCGTTTTCAATTGCGGTTGCTGCATCACCGGCATCAAGGCTGTAGCGCAACAGCAAGGCCAGGGAGAGGATCTGCGCAATCGGGTTGGCAATGTTTTTGCCGGCGATATCGGGCGCGGAGCCGCCAGCAGGTTCGTACAGGCCAAATCCCTCTTCATTGAGGCTGGCTGATGGCAACATCCCCATAGAGCCTGTGATCATTGCGCACTCGTCCGAGAGAATATCGCCGAACAGGTTGGAACACAGCAGAACGTCAAACTGCGACGGATCTTTAATCAGCTGCATGGTCGCGTTGTCGATGTACATATGGGACAGTTCGACATCCGGATACTGTTTCGCGACTTCACTGACGATTTCACGCCACAAAATAGAAGACTGCAGAACGTTCGCTTTATCGATAGACGTCACTTTATGACGACGTTTGCGCGCCGACTCAAAGGCGATATGGGCGATACGTTCAATTTCAAAACGGTGATAGACCTCAGTATCAAAGGCTTTTTCATGCTGACCGCTGCCTTCGCGCCCTTTAGGCTGCCCGAAGTAGATCCCGCCGGTCAGTTCACGCACGCACAGGATGTCAAAGCCGTTAGCCGCGATATCTGCACGCAGCGGACAGAACGTTTCCAGCCCCTGGTACAGCTTCGCCGGACGCAGGTTGCTGAACAATTTAAAATGTTTACGCAGTGGCAGCAGCGCGCCGCGCTCAGGCTGCTCGGCGGGCGGCAGGTGTTCCCATTTAGGGCCACCCACGGAGCCAAACAGCACTGCATCCGCATTTTCACACCCTTCAACGGTCGCTTTTGGCAGCGGAGTACCGTGATTATCGATGGCGATACCGCCCACATCATAGTGGCTGGTGGAGATTTTCATCGCAAAACGCGAACGAACGGCTTCCAGTACTTTCAGCGCCTGTGCCATCACTTCCGGGCCAATACCGTCACCCGGTAACACAGCAATATGGTAATTCTTCGACATTACACGGTTTCCTTGTTGTTCTCTTTATTCTGAGCTTTGCGTTGCAACTCTTTTTCAACTTCAGCGGCGCGCCAGATATTGTTCAGCACGTGGACCATCGCCTTCGCGGAGGATTCAACAATATCCGTCGCCAGGCCCACACCGTGGAAACGACGGCCATTATGGGTGACCACGATATCAACCTGACCCAGGGCATTCTCACCGTGGCCCTTGGCCGTCAGGTCATATTTCACCAGCTCTACGTCGTATTCGGTGACGCGGTTAATTGCGCGGTAAATGGCATCAACCGGGCCATTGCCGTTTGCCGCTTCGGCCTTAATGTCTTCGCCACAGGCCAGTTTGACCGAGGCAGTCGCAATGTCGCTGGAGCCTGACTGCACGCTGAAGTAATCGAGGCGGAAGTGCTCAGGCTCTTCCTGCTGTTTATTGATGAAGGCCAGCGCTTCCAGGTCATAGTCGAATACCTGACCTTTTTTATCGGCCAGCTTCAGGAAGGCGTCGTACAGCTGATCCATGTTGTAATCGCTGTCCTTATAACCCATCTCTTCCATACGGTGTTTCACCGCCGCACGACCGGAACGGGAGGTCAGGTTCAACTGAACCTGGTTCAGGCCGATGGATTCCGGGGTCATGATTTCGTAGTTTTCACGGTTTTTCAGCACGCCATCCTGATGAATACCGGAGGAGTGCGCAAAGGCGCCGGTACCCACAATCGCCTTGTTAGCCGGGATGGGCATGTTGCAGATCTGGCTGACGGTCTGGCTGGTACGCCAGATTTCGTTGTGATTGATGCGGGTATGCACATTCATGATGTCTTTGCGCACTTTGATCGCCATGATCACTTCTTCCAGTGAACAGTTACCTGCACGTTCACCGATGCCGTTCATCGCGCCTTCTACCTGACGTGCACCGGCGTGCACCGCCGCGATGGCGTTGCCAACGGCCAGCCCCAGGTCGTCGTGGGTATGTACGGAGATAATCGCTTGATCAATGTTTGGTACGCGTTCATACAGACCGGTAATGATGTTGGAGAACTCAAACGGCATGGTGTAGCCGACAGTGTCCGGGATGTTGATGGTTTTAGCGCCCGCATTGATGGCAGCTTCCACCACGCGCGCCAAATCTTCAATCGGCGTACGGCCAGCATCTTCACAGGAGAATTCAACGTCATCCGTGTAGTTACGGGCACGTTTGACCATGTAGACCGCGCGCTCAATGACCTCATCCAGCGTGCTGCGCAGCTTGGTGGCAATGTGCATAGGAGAGGTTGCAATAAAGGTATGAATACGGAATGCTTCGGCAACCTTCAACGACTCGGCCGCAACATCGATATCTTTTTCCACACAGCGTGCCAGGCCACAGACGCGGCTGTTCTTAATGGTACGCGCAATGGTCTGCACGGATTCGAAGTCACCCGGAGAAGAGACAGGGAAACCGACCTCCATCACGTCGACACCCATACGTTCGAGAGCCAGCGCGATCTGCAGTTTCTCTTTCACACTCAGGCTTGCCTGTAATGCCTGTTCACCGTCACGTAAAGTTGTATCGAAAATAATGACTTGCTGGCTCATGGGTTAGGTCCTTGTCAGTCTTAGGGCGCCTTGCTACGAGCATAAAAAAACCCGCGCAGTGGCGCGGGTTTTTAGTCTTACTGGTGACGATTCAACGCTGAATTTCGCCCGCCAGTCTACCGCGCACAGTGGATGCGTTTAGTAGTAGTAGACCGGTGAAACGAATGGTGCGAATCATGAATCGTGCTCCGTTAAATTCAATATGCTTTTAGTGGTACTGGATACGACTGTGCATGTCAACCCCTGCAGGCAAAAACGCACCCGGCTGGCCTGGTTGACAGGATATGTGCTTTAGCTAATTGTGCTGGGTTTTGCTTTTCCGACCCTACAAATTGTCTAATTTTGGACTGAGAAAAAGGTTGCAGAAATAATTGAATATAATTGTGATGAATAAATTAAAAGTTCGCTACCCAATTGTATGGGACGCAAATGGGTTTGATATCATTAAGTTATAAATGCGGTGAATGTTTTTTATCACTTCGGATGTCTAATGGTTATTACAGATTGTTAACTTATTTAATCGGGGTTGCAATAACAGTTTAATAATACTTAAGACATCATTAACCCGCTGGCGATTGTATATTGGTCTAGTTTATGGTTTCATTCAAATCCTAAAGTGAAGCATATCATTTGCAGTGGTGTTTATTTTATCGTTTGTCAGTGGCGAAAAGTCATTTTCGCTAAACTGTTCTTTATATTTTCCGAATTTAAAATAATTCTCTTTCGCTGATCGTATATGCATGGTAAATCATATTCTTCGGAATTATTACAGTACGTTGGCAAAGGGAGTGTAGCGTGACAGTGGAGTCAGAAGTGCCAGAAATTAATATTAAACAACCTCAAACTACTGATGGGATTAAACCGCAGTTACGTACAGTGGACCTTAATCTGCTCACGGTATTTGATG
This sequence comes from Enterobacter cloacae complex sp. FDA-CDC-AR_0132, assembly GCF_003010695.1. Classification (NCBI taxonomy): domain Bacteria; kingdom Pseudomonadati; phylum Pseudomonadota; class Gammaproteobacteria; order Enterobacterales; family Enterobacteriaceae; genus Enterobacter; species Enterobacter cloacae complex sp. FDA-CDC-AR_0132. The sequence goes on from NZ_CP027618.1 coordinate 2,383,607, forward strand.
CTGTCATGCAGGAGCAGAATATCACCCGGGCGGCCCATACGTTGGGGATGTCTCAGCCCGCGGTCAGTAATGCTGTCGCCAGACTTAAGGTTATGTTTAACGACGAGTTATTCGTTCGTTACGGGAGAGGAATACAGCCTACCGCACGGGCATTCCAGTTATTCGGCTCTATCCGTCAGGCGTTGCAGCTGGTTCAGAACGAGCTGCCAGGGTCAGGCTTTGAACCTTTAAGCAGTGAGCGTGTATTCAATCTTTGTGTTTGCAGTCCGTTAGATAATTATTTGACGTCGATTATTTATAATAAAGTTGAAGAGATCGCTCCCAATATCCATCTGGTTTTTAAATCATCCTTAAATCAAAACACAGAGCATCAGTTACGCTACCAGGAGACCGAGTTCGTTCTGGGATATGAAGAATTTCGACGTCCTGAATTTTCTTGCGTTCCGCTGTTTAAAGATGAAATGGTGTTGGTCGCCAGTAAAAAACACCCCCGACTCAATTCTCCGCTTCGGGAAAGTGACGTTTATAGCGAGCAGCATGCTGTTGTTGCGCTCGACAGATATGCTTCCTTTAGCCTGCCGTGGTATGACACGGCGGATAAACAGGCAAGCGTTGCTTATCAGGGAATGGCAATGGTCAGCGTATTAAACGTGGTCTCGCAGACACATCTGGTGGCTATTGCACCACGCTGGCTGGCTGAAGAGTTTTCCGGTCAACTACAACTGCAAATGTTGCCGTTGCCGCTCAAGCTGAATAGCCGTACCTGCTATCTCTCCTGGCATGAAGCCGCCGGTCGGGATAAAGGGCATCAGTGGATGGAAGAGTTGCTGATCAGTATTTGCCGTCGATAAGCGCATCAGGATAAATTGCATCTTCGCGTGTGATTTATCCTGGTTTTTTCTCTGTTATTGTTATTTTATTCTGTTGTGAATTTTTTCTTACTGCTCTCTGGCTCGCAAAAATAGATGATTTCCTGAATCGACGCGCTTTTCAGCGATGATTAATCATCTCATCCTCTAATACCAGATGAATTGACCATATCCTTCCTTAATACCTGTTTTTTCTGCTTTGCGAACCGTTTAGCTCACCCGGTCTGCTAATTGCCTGCCTCATAACGAGCGGTTAAGGTAACGATCACTCTGCAAAATATAAGATTGGTTTAACCCAGTCGTAAGACGGTGCGGAAATGAATTCTGCAGCTCGTCTATAACAAAATGCCTGGAGGCAAAGCATGGAGATGTTGTCTGGCGCGGAAATGGTCGTCCGATCGTTAATCGATCAGGGCGTGAAGCAAGTGTTCGGTTATCCCGGAGGCGCAGTCCTGGATATTTATGATGCGCTTCATACGGTAGGCGGCATTGACCATGTTTTAGTACGCCACGAGCAGGCGGCGGTGCATATGGCTGACGGGCTGGCCCGCGCGACAGGTGAAGTAGGCGTGGTATTAGTGACGTCCGGTCCCGGCGCGACAAACGCCATCACCGGCATTGCCACGGCGTATATGGACTCTATCCCGCTGGTTATTCTTTCCGGCCAGGTGGCGACGTCACTGATTGGCTACGACGCGTTTCAGGAGTGCGACATGGTGGGAATTTCGCGTCCCGTTGTGAAGCACAGCTTCCTGGTTAAGCAAACTGAAGACATCCCGGGGATATTGAAAAAAGCCTTCTGGCTGGCAGCAAGCGGGCGTCCCGGCCCGGTGGTGGTCGATCTGCCGAAAGATATCTTGAACCCGGCGAACAAGCTTCCTTATGTCTGGCCGGAGTCGGTGAGCATGCGCTCATACAACCCAACGACGCAGGGCCACAAGGGGCAGATCAAACGTGCCTTGCAAACGCTGCTGGCCGCCAAAAAACCGGTAGTCTATGTCGGTGGTGGGGCAATCAATTCTGCCTGTGAAGGGCAGCTTCGGGAGCTTATCGAGAAACTCAATCTTCCCGTTGCGTCGTCGCTGATGGGGCTGGGCGCTTTCCCGGCAACTCACCGTCAGGCTCTGGGGATGCTGGGTATGCACGGCACCTATGAAGCCAACATGACGATGCACCATTCCGATGTGATCTTTGCCGTCGGCGTGCGCTTTGACGATCGCACCACCAACAATCTGGCGAAATACTGCCCGAACGCCACCGTGCTTCATATTGATATCGATCCCACCTCTATTTCGAAAACGGTGTCTGCGGATGTGCCGATCGTCGGTGATGCCCGCCAGGTGCTGGAGCAAATGCTGGATCTGCTGGCACAGGAGCCGCCTTCCCAGCCGCTGGATGAGATCCGTGACTGGTGGCAGCAGATCGAACAATGGCGCGCGCGTCAGTGCCTGAAGTATGACACGCAAAGCGACAGCATTAAGCCGCAGGCGGTGATCGAAACTATCTGGCGGCTGACGAAAGGCGAGGCATACGTGACGTCTGACGTGGGTCAGCATCAGATGTTTGCCGCCCTTTATTATCCGTTTGATAAACCGCGCCACTGGATTAACTCCGGAGGGTTAGGAACGATGGGCTTTGGCTTGCCTGCCGCACTGGGCGTCAAGCTGGCTCTGCCTGACGAAACCGTCGTCTGCGTGACGGGAGACGGCAGTATTCAGATGAACATCCAGGAGCTGTCGACGGCCCTTCAGTATGAGCTGCCGGTACTGGTGCTGAACCTGAATAATGGTTATCTCGGGATGGTGAAGCAGTGGCAGGACATGATCTACTCTGGTCGTCACTCTCAGTCCTACATGACGTCACTGCCGGACTTTGTTCGTCTGGCTGAAGCCTACGGCCATATTGGGATGCGAGTGACCGATCCGGCAGAGCTGGAAACGAAGCTCGGTGAAGCGCTTGAGCACGTTAAAAATAACCGCCTCGTTTTTATGGATGTCATTGTTGATGGCACCGAGCACGTATACCCGATGCATATTCGCGGTGGTGGTATGGATGAAATGTGGTTAAGCAAAACGGAGAGAACCTGATATGCGCCGGATATTATCTGTTTTACTGGAAAACGAGTCTGGCGCACTGTCGCGCGTCATTGGCCTTTTTGCACAGCGCGGCTATAACATTGAAAGCCTGACCGTTGCGCCGACTGACGATCCGACGCTGTCGCGCATGACCATCCAGACCGTCGGCGATGCCAAAGTGCTTGAGCAGATCGAGAAACAGCTGCATAAGCTGGTCGATGTTCTGCGCGTCAGCGAGCTGGGGCAGGGTGCCTACGTTGAGCGAGAGGTCATGCTGGTGAAAATCCAGGCCAGCGGTTACGGGCGCGAGGAAGTGAAACGTAACACGGATATCTTCCGTGGGCAGATTATAGACGTCACGCCTTCTATATATACGGTTCAGCTGGCCGGAACGAGTGACAAGCTGGATGCCTTCCTGGCATCTGTACGGGATGTGGCAAAAATTGTTGAGGTTGCGAGATCGGGCGTTGTTGGCCTGTCACGCGGCGATAAGATCATGCGTTAGTTGTCTAAAAGGTTCGCCTCTTTCTGCCCGGTCACCAAAGCCGGGCTTTTTTTTGTGTAATCAGCCGACAACAGAGATAAAAGCGGTTGCCGCGAAGGCTATTCTGCGTTTAGATGTTAAAAGATTTAACCATAACCTTGCCAAGGCCATGGACTCTTTTCATTTTTTAAGGGGCAATTGTGAAACTGGATGAAATCGCCCGGCTAGCCGGCGTGTCACGAACAACGGCCAGCTATGTGATTAACGGTAAAGCAAAGCAGTACCGTGTCAGCGATAAGACCGTTGAAAAAGTTATGGCGGTGGTTCGTGAACATAACTACCATCCGAATGCTGTCGCAGCTGGCCTGCGTGCCGGACGCACCCGCTCTATTGGCCTGGTGATCCCGGATCTGGAAAACACCAGCTATACCCGTATCGCCAACTATCTTGAACGTCAGGCGCGCCAGCGTGGCTATCAGTTGCTGATTGCCTGCTCGGAAGACCAGCCCGACAACGAGATGCGCTGTATTGAGCATCTGCTCCAGCGTCAGGTCGATGCCATCATCGTCTCCACCTCTTTACCGCCTGAACACCCATTCTATCAACGCTGGGCGAACGACCCATTCCCGATTGTGGCGCTGGATCGTGCGCTCGACAGGGAGCATTTCACGAGCGTCGTCGGTGCCGATCAGGATGATGCCGAGATGCTGGCGGCAGAGCTGAGAACCTTCCCGGCTGAAACGGTGCTGTATCTGGGGGCGCTGCCTGAACTGTCAGTCAGCTTCCTGCGTGAACAGGGGTTCAGAACCGCCTGGAAAGACGATCCCCGTGAGGTGCACTACCTCTATGCCAACAGCTATGAACGTGAAGCGGCCGCACAGCTTTTCGAGAAATGGCTGGAAACGCACCCGATGCCGCAGGCGCTATTCACCACCTCATTTGCTCTGCTGCAGGGGGTGATGGATGTGACCTTACGCCGTGAGGGTAAACTGCCTTCCGACCTGGCCATCGCGACCTTCGGTGATAACGAGCTGCTCGACTTCCTCCAGTGCCCGGTTCTGGCGGTGGCTCAACGCCATCGTGATGTGGCTGAACGCGTGCTGGAAATTGTGCTGGCAAGTCTGGACGAGCCGCGTAAACCGAAGCCGGGTCTGACGCGTATTAAACGTAATCTTTACCATCGCGGAATTTTGAGCCGCCATAAATGAAATGACGGGGCGGAGAAATCTGCCCCCTTTTGACGAAATAATTCGCCGGGATAATTCCCGTAGAGAAATTAGGATAATTCTTGCGAATTTACCTTCTGCTATTTTTCTTAATTCATTTTGGCGTTTAATGGTTCCTTTAAAGGACGTTTAAACGATTTTAAATGCCTGTCTTTGTATTATTTTGTTACAAACCCTCTTCCGGCGATGAATATTCAGACGTTTTTCCTTCTCCTGTGCCAGCTTGCACGGCAACCGCCGCGTTTCGCGAGCCCTGGGGTGAATCTGGCGCTGTTATCCCCTGAGAATCTGTCATAAAATGCTGCCCGCGTCGCAAACTGACACTTTATATTTATCTGCGATGATATTGAGTGAGCCTTAACGCTAGTGTGCATATTCGGTTTTTTTCTTACAAATATTCATAACGTTAATTTTGCCTCGCCAGTTGTGCAGTTATTAACCAGGACTGTTTATCTCTGTAAATAGAGGCCTTTCGGGCCTGTATAGGGAGAGTCCTGGCTTGACAAGCTTTTCCCTCGCTCCGTAAACTCCTTTAGGTGGGAATTTGTGGGTTAAAGTGGTGAGGAGGGGTGAGACTGGCATGTTCCGTGGAGCTACGTTAGTCAATCTCGACAGCAAAGGGCGTTTATCGGTACCAACCCGATACCGCGACCAGCTGATTGAGAATGCTACGGGTCAAATGGTTTGCACCATTGACATCAACTCCCCCTGCCTGCTGCTTTACCCCTTACCTGAATGGGAAATTATTGAGCAAAAGCTGTCGCGACTGTCGAGCATGAACCCGCAGGAACGCCGCGTGCAGCGGTTGTTATTGGGACATGCCAGTGAATGTCAGATGGATAGCGCAGGCCGGTTACTGATTGCCCCTGTGTTACGGCAACATGCCGGTCTGACCAAAGAAGTGATGCTGGTCGGGCAGTTCAACAAGTTTGAACTGTGGGATGAAACGACCTGGTATCAACAGGTCAAGGAAGATATCGACGCTGAGCAGTCTGATTCCGCGACATTATCGGAACGGCTGCAGGACTTGTCTCTATAAATATGATGGAAAATTACAAACATAAAACGGTGCTGCTGGATGAGGCCGTTAACGGCCTGAATATTCGTCCGGACGGCATCTACATTGATGGCACTTTTGGTCGCGGTGGCCACTCGCGCTTAATCCTCTCCCAGCTTGGAGCGGAAGGGCGTCTGCTGGCAATCGATCGCGATCCGCAGGCGATTGCCGTTGCGCAAACCATCGATGACCCACGCTTTTCCATCGTGCATGGACCTTTCTCTGCGCTCGCTGATTATGTTGCCGAGCGTGGCCTGACGGGCAAGATCGACGGAATCCTTCTCGATCTTGGCGTCTCTTCACCCCAGCTTGATGATGCTGAACGGGGCTTCTCCTTTATGCGCGATGGTCCACTGGACATGCGCATGGATCCTACTCGCGGTCAGTCTGCCGCCGAGTGGTTACAGACCGCGGACGAAGCGGATATTGCCTGGGTGATCAAAACCTTCGGCGAGGAGCGTTTTGGCAAGCGTATCGCGCGCGCCATCGTTGAGCGTAACCGCATCGAGCCGATGACCCGCACGAAAGAGCTGGCCGAGGTGATCGCGGCGGCGACGCCGGTGAAGGATAAGCACAAACATCCCGCGACCCGTACCTTCCAGGCGGTTCGTATCTGGGTAAACAGTGAACTGGAGGAAATAGAGCTGGCGCTAAAAAGCTCGCTCGACGTGCTGGCCCCGGGTGGGCGGTTATCCATCATCAGCTTCCATTCGCTGGAAGACCGCATTGTGAAGCGCTTTATGCGTGAACAAAGCCGCGGTCCACAGGTTCCAGCGGGGCTGCCGATGACGGAAGAACAACTCAGGAAGCTGGGTGGCCGTCAGTTGCGAGCATTAGGCAAGTTGATGCCGGGCGAAGAAGAAGTGGCACAGAATCCACGCGCCCGTAGTTCAGTGCTGCGTGTTGCAGAGAGGACGAACGCATGATCGGCAGAGTGACAGAGACCCTAAGCAAAGTTAAGGATTCGTTAGGAAGCAACGAGCGCCATGCCTTGCCTGGCGTGATCGGCGACGATCTTTTGCGGTTTGGGAAACTGCCACTCTGTCTGTTCATTTGCATCATTGTCACGGCCGTCACGGTGGTCACGACTGCCCACCACACACGCTTATTAACTGCGCAACGCGAGCAGATGGTACTGGAACGCGATGCGCTGGATATTGAATGGCGAAACCTGATCCTTGAAGAAAATGCGCTCGGCGATCACAGCCGGGTTGAACGGATCGCAACGGAAAAGCTGCAATTGCAGCATGTTGATCCTTCTCAGGAAAATATTGTAGTACAAAAATAAGGGAAAACGCGACGCATGAGAGCAGCGGCAAAAACGCTTAAACCAAAACGTCAGGAAGAACAGGCCAACTTTATCAGTTGGCGTTTTGCGTTGCTTTGCGGCTGCATTTTACTGGCGCTGGGTTTCCTGCTGGGACGCGTGGCATGGTTGCAAATCATCGCCCCTGACATGCTGGTTCGACAGGGCGACATGCGTTCCCTTCGCGTTCAGGAAGTGTCGACGTCCCGCGGGATGATCACCGACCGCTCAGGCCGTCCACTGGCCGTGAGCGTACCGGTTAAAGCCATCTGGGCCGATCCGAAAGAGCTGCACGATGCGGGTGGCATTACGCTTGATAACCGCTGGAAGGCGCTCTCGGATGCCCTGAAAATGCCGCTGGATCAGCTCGCTTCCCGCGTCAACGCCAATCCAAAAGGGCGTTTTATCTATCTGGCGCGTCAGGTCAACCCTGACATGGCGGACTACATTCGTAAGCTGAAGCTGCCGGGTATTCACCTTCGTGAAGAATCCCGCCGCTACTATCCTTCCGGCGAAGTAACCGCTCACCTCATTGGCTTTACCAACGTTGATAGCCAGGGGATTGAGGGCGTTGAAAAAAGCTTCGATAAATGGCTCACCGGCCAGCCTGGCGAGCGAATTGTTCGTAAAGACCGCTACGGCCGCGTTATCGAAGATATCTCTTCCACGGACAGTCAGGCGGCACACAACCTGGCGCTGAGTATTGATGAGCGTCTGCAGGCATTGGTCTACCGCGAGCTGAACAACGCCGTCGCCTTCAACAAGGCGGAATCCGGCAGCGCCGTGCTGGTGGACGTCAGTACGGGCGAAGTGCTGGCGATGGCCAACAGCCCGTCCTATAACCCGAACAACTTTACCGGCACCGCAAAAGATGCAATGCGTAACCGGGCGATTACCGACGTGTTCGAACCGGGCTCCACGGTGAAACCGATGGTGGTCATGACGGCGCTCCAGCGTGGCATCGTCAATGAAAACACGGTTCTGAACACGATCCCTTACCGTATTAACGGCCACGAGATTAAAGACGTGGCGCGCTACAGCGAATTGACCCTGACCGGGGTTTTACAGAAGTCGAGTAACGTTGGCGTTTCAAAGCTGGCGTTAGCGATGCCGTCCTCAGCGTTAGTAGAGACTTACTCACGTTTTGGGCTTGGAAAGGCGACCAATTTGGGGTTGGTCGGAGAACGCAGTGGCTTATATCCTCAAAAACAACGGTGGTCTGACATAGAGAGGGCCACCTTCTCTTTCGGCTACGGGCTAATGGTAACGCCGTTACAGTTAGCGCGAGTCTACGCAACGATTGGCAGCTATGGCGTCTATCGTCCGCTGTCCATTACCAAAGTTGATCCACCGGTTCCGGGTGAGCGTATCTTCCCGGAATCCATCGTTCGTACCGTCGTTCATATGATGGAAAGCGTGGCGCTGCCTGGCGGCGGCGGCGTGAAGGCAGCGATCAAAGGCTATCGCATCGCCATCAAAACCGGTACCGCGAAAAAAGTGGGGCCAGACGGCCGTTACATCAACAAATACATTGCCTATACCGCAGGCGTTGCGCCTGCCAGTAATCCGCGTTTTGCGCTGGTGGTCGTCATTAACGATCCACAGGCGGGTAAATACTACGGCGGCGCCGTTTCCGCGCCTGTGTTCGGGGCCATCATGGGCGGCGTGTTGCGCACCATGAACATCGAACCGGATGCGCTGGCAACGGGCGAGAAAAGTGAATTTGTAATTAATCAAGGCGAGGGTACAGGTGGCAGATCGTAATTTGCGCGACCTTCTCGCTCCGTGGGTGCCTAATGCACCGGAGCGAGCACTGCGAGAGATGGTACTGGACAGCCGTGCGGCTGCTTCTGGCGATCTTTTTGTGGCGGTGGTCGGTCATCAGGCGGACGGGCGTCGTTATATCCCGCAGGCGATTGCGCAAGGTGTTGCTGCCATTATTGCTGAGGCCAAAGATGAGGCAACCGACGGTGAAATCCGTGAAATGCACGGGGTGCCGGTCATCTATCTCAGCCAGTTAAACGAGCGTCTTTCTGCGCTGGCCGGACGTTTCTATCACGAACCGTCCGATCGGCTGCGTCTGGTGGGCGTGACAGGTACAAACGGCAAAACCACGACCACGCAGCTCATGGCGCAGTGGGCGCAGCTGCTGGGTGAAACCGGTGCGGTCATGGGAACTGTCGGTAACGGTCTGTTGGGCAAAGTGAGCCCGACCGAAAACACCACCGGCTCCGCAGTCGACGTACAGCATGTGCTGGCCGGCCTGGCAGGGCAGGGGGCAACCTTTGCCGCGATGGAAGTCTCTTCCCACGGTCTGGTGCAGCACCGCGTGGCGGCGCTGAAGTTTGCCGCCTCGGTATTCACTAACCTGAGCCGCGATCACCTTGATTATCATGGTGATATGGAGCATTACGAAGCGGCGAAATGGCTGCTCTACTCCACCCACCATAGCGGACAGGCCATCATCAACGCTGACGACGAAGTCGGTCGCCGCTGGCTGGCGAAGCTGCCGGATGCGGTTGCGGTGTCGATGGAAGACCATATCAACCCGAACTGCCACGGCCGCTGGCTGAAGGCGGTTGCGGTGGATTATCACGACAGTGGCGCCACCATTCGTTTTACCTCCTCATGGGGTGACGGTGAAATTGAAAGCCGCCTGATGGGCGCGTTTAACGTCAGCAACCTGCTGCTGGCGCTGGCGACGCTGCTGGCGCTGGGTTATCCGATGAACGCGCTGCTGGAAACGGCCGAGCGTCTGCAGCCGGTATGTGGCCGTATGGAAGTGTTCAGCGCACCGGGCAAACCGACCGTGGTGGTCGATTATGCCCACACGCCGGACGCACTGGAAAAAGCGCTGGAAGCGGCGCGTCTGCACTGCACCGGTAAGCTCTGGTGTGTGTTTGGCTGCGGTGGCGACCGTGATAAGGGCAAACGTCCACTGATGGGTGCCATTGCTGAACAGTTCGCGGATATTCCAGTTGTGACCGATGACAACCCGCGTACTGAAGAGCCGCGCGCCATTATTAACGACATTCTGTCGGGCATGCTGGATGCAGGCCGCGCCCGCGTGGTGGAAGGCCGTGCGGAAGCCGTGACCAACGCCATCATGCAGGCTCAGGAAAACGACGTTGTGCTGCTGGCCGGGAAAGGCCATGAGGATTATCAGATTGTTGGCAACCGTCGTCTCGATTATTCGGACCGCGTCACGGCCGCGCGTCTGCTGGGAGTCGTGGCATGATTAGCATCACCTTAAGTCAGGCCGCTGCGGTACTGCAGGGCGAGCTGCTGGGTCACGATCTGACCATCGAGGCCGTGACGACCGATACCCGCAAAGTGACCCCGGGTTGTCTGTTTGTGGCGCTGAAGGGCGAACGTTTTGACGCGCATGATTTTGCACAACAGGCCAGGGAGAATGGTGCAGGGGCGCTGCTGGTCAGCCGTAAACTCGCTGTCGATCTGCCGCAGATCGTGGTGAAAGATACCCGTCTGGCATTCGGCGAGCTGGCGGCCTGGGTTCGTCAGCAGGTACCGACGCGCGTCGTCGCGCTGACCGGTTCATCAGGCAAAACCTCTGTGAAAGAGATGACTGCGGCCATCCTGAGCCAGTGCGGAAATACGCTTTATACGGCAGGCAACCTTAACAATGATATCGGCGTGCCGATGACATTACTTCGCCTGACCAAAGAGCATGAATTTGCCGTGATCGAGTTAGGGGCAAACCACCAGGGCGAAATCGCCTGGACCGTGAGCCTGACGCGCCCGGAAGCAGCGCTGGTGAATAACCTGGCCGCTGCACATCTGGAAGGTTTTGGTTCGCTGGAAGGCGTGGCGAAAGCTAAAGGCGAGATCTATACCGGCCTGCCGGAAGACGGTATCGCCATTATGAATGCCGACAACAATGACTGGCTGAACTGGCAACAGATCATTGGTTCCCGCAAGACCTGGCGCTTCTCGCCGAATGCGGCCAACAGTGATTTTACCGCGACCAATATTCATGTGACTTCGCATGGCACGGAATTCACCCTTAATACCCCAACCGGGGGCATTGAGGTGCTTCTGCCATTGCCGGGTCGTCATAATATCGCCAATGCGCTCGCGGCAGCGGCGCTGTCGATGGCGGTTGGTGCGTCGCATCAGGCGATTAAAACCGGTCTGGCAAATTTAAAAGCCGTGCCGGGGCGTCTGTTCCCGATCCAGCTTGCGGAAAACAAACTGCTTCTGGATGACTCCTATAACGCGAACGTCGGCTCAATGACCGCGGCGGTGCAGGTGTTGTCTGAGATGCCAGGTTATCGCGTGCTGGTGGTGGGCGATATGGCTGAGCTGGGTGATGAAAGCGAAGCGTGTCATGTCCAGGTGGGGGACGCGGCGAAAGCGGCAGGTATTGATTGCGTGCTGAGCGCCGGAAAACTGAGCCAGGCGATTAGCCATGCCAGCGGTGTTGGCGAGCACTTTGCCGATAAAGCCGCGCTGATTGAACGCCTTAAGGCATTGATGACAGAAAAACAAATTGTGACTGTGTTAGTGAAAGGTTCACGTAGTGCCGCCATGGAAGAGGTTGTGCACGCATTACAGGAGAACGGGACATGTTAGTTTGGCTGGCCGAACATTTGGTCAAATATTATTCAGGCTTTAACGTCTTTTCCTATCTGACGTTTCGCGCCATTGTCAGCCTGCTGACTGCGCTGTTCATCTCTTTGTGGATGGGCCCGCGCATGATTGCCCGTCTGCAAAAACTCTCCTTCGGTCAGGTTGTGCGTAACGACGGTCCGGAGTCGCACTTCAGCAAGCGGGGTACGCCGACCATGGGCGGGATCATGATCCTGACCGCGATCGTTGTTTCCGTACTGCTGTGGGCTTATCCCTCTAACCCGTACGTCTGGTGCGTACTTACCGTGCTGGTGGGCTACGGCATCATTGGGTTTGTTGATGATTACCGCAAGGTCGTGCGTAAAGACACCAAAGGTCTGATCGCCCGCTGGAAATACTTCTGGATGTCGGTGATTGCGCTGGGTGTGGCCTTCGCGCTGTATCTGGCAGGAAAAGACACACCCGCCACCGAGCTGGTGGTGCCGTTCTTTAAAGATGTGATGCCGCAACTGGGGCTGTTCTACATTCTGCTGGCCTACTTCGTCATCGTGGGCACCGGTAACGCCGTAAACCTGACCGACGGTCTGGATGGCCTGGCGATTATGCCAACCGTCTTCGTCGCCGCCGGTTTTGCGCTGGTGGCGTGGGCCACCGGTAACATGAACTTTGCTAACTATTTGCACATTCCATACCTGCGACACGCAGGCGAACTGGTTATCGTCTGTACGGCGATTGTCGGGGCGGGACTGGGCTTCCTGTGGTTCAACACCTACCCGGCGCAGGTCTTTATGGGTGACGTCGGTTCACTGGCTCTGGGCGGCGCGCTGGGCATTATTGCCGTACTGCTGCGCCAGGAGTTCCTGCTGGTGATTATGGGTGGGGTATTTGTGGTTGAAACCCTTTCAGTGATTTTGCAGGTCGGGTCCTTCAAGCTGCGCGGTCAGCGCATCTTCCGTATGGCACCGATTCACCATCACTATGAACTGAAAGGCTGGCCGGAACCGCGCGTGATTGTGCGCTTCTGGATTATTTCGCTGATGCTGGTGCTGATTGGCCTGGCAACGCTGAAGGTACGTTAATCATGGCAGATTACCAGGGCAAAAAAGTCGTTATCATCGGGTTGGGGCTGACAGGCCTCTCCTGCGTGGACTTTTTCCTCGCGCGCGGCGTGACGCCGCGCGTAATGGATACGCGTGTTTCTCCGCCGGGTCTGGATAAACTGCCGGAACAGGTTGAACGCCACCTTGGTGGTCTGAATGATGACTGGCTGCTGGCAGCCGATCTGATTGTCGCCAGCCCCGGTATGGCGCTGGCGCATCCTTCACTCAGCGCCGCGGCCGATGCGGGCGTTGAGATTGTCGGTGATATTGAGTTGTTCTGCCGTGAAGCGCAGGCACCCGTTATCGCGATTACCGGCTCTAACGGTAAAAGCACCGTCACCACCCTTGTGGGTGAGATGGCGAAAGCGGCGGGCATGAACGTGGGCGTGGGAGGCAATATTGGCCTGCCAGCGCTAATGCTGCTGGATAAGGGCTGTGAATTGTACGTCCTCGAGCTTTCCAGCTTCCAGCTGGAAACGACCTCCAGCCTTCGTGCGGCCGCGGCGACGATCCTTAACGTTACTGAAGATCATATGGATCGCTATCCGTTTGGTCTGCAGCAGTACCGTGCCGCCAAACTGCGCATTTATGAAAATGCGAAGGTCTGCGTCGTCAACGCGGATGACGCCCTGACCATGCCGGTGCGCGGGGCGGACGATCGCTGCATTAGCTTTGGCATCACCATGGGTGACTATCATCTTAACCGTCAGCTGGGCGAAACCTGGCTGCGCGTGAAGGGTGAGAAAGTGCTGAACGTGAAAGAGATGAAGCTTACCGGCCAGCATAACTACACCAATGCTCTGGCAGCGCTGGCGCTGGCGGATGCCGTAGGGCTGCCGCGTTCGTCCAGCCTGCAAGCATTGACCACCTTTACCGGCCTGGCGCACCGTTTCCAGCTGGCGCTGGAGCACAACGGTGTGCGCTGGATTAACGACTCAAAAGCCACCAACGTCGGCAGTACCGAGGCCGCCCTGAACGGCCTGCACGTTGAAGGGACCCTGCATTTACTGCTGGGCGGCGACGGTAAATCGGCGGATTTCTCCACGCTGAAACCGTATCTCGCCGGGAATAATATCCGCTTGTACTGCTTTGGTCGCGACGGCAGTGAGCTGGCTGAGCTGCGTCCTGACATTGCCGAGCAAACCGAGACCATGGAGCAGGCGATGCGGCTGATTGCCCCTCGCGTGAAGCCGGGTGATATGGTGCTGCTCTCTCCGGCCTGCGCCAGCCTCGATCAATTCAAGAATTTCGAACAGCGTGGCGATCTCTTTACCCGTCTGGCGAAGGAGTTAGGCTGATGCGTTTATCTCTCCCTCGCCTGAAAATGCCGCGCCTGCCAGGATTTGGCGTTCTGGCGTGGGTGTTTGCGGCACTCAAAGGCTGGGTGATGGGCTCTCGTCAAAAAGATAACGACAGCCTGGTTATGTACGACCGTACGCTCTTCTGGCTCACGCTGGGACTGGCGGCGGTTGGTTTTATCATGGTGACCTCGGCGTCAATGCCTGTCGGGCAGCGACTGGCGAACGATCCGTTCCTGTTTGCGAAACGTGATGGCCTGTACATCATCCTGGCGTTCTGTCTGGCGCTGGTGACATTACGTCTGCCGATGGAGTTCTGGCAGCGGCACAGTACCACGATGCTGATCGCCTCCATCATTATGCTGCTGATCGTACTGGTGGTGGGGAGCTCCGTAAACGGGGCATCGCGCTGGATTGCCTTTGGCCCACTGCGTATTCAGCCCGCGGAATTTACCAAGCTCTCTCTGTTCTGCTACCTGGCTAACTACCTGGTACGTAAAGTGGATGAAGTGCGTAATAACCTGCGCGGCTTCTTAAAACCCATGGGCGTTATTCTGGTGCTGGCGGTCTTACTGCTGGCGCAGCCTGACCTTGGTACCGTGGTCGTGCTGTTTGTCACCACGCTGGCAATGCTGTTCCTGGCCGGTGCGAAGCTGTGGCAGTTCATCGCCATCATCGGAATGGGTATCTCAGCGGTTGTGCTGCTGATCCTCGCCGAGCCTTACCGTATCCGCCGTGTGACCTCATTCTGGAACCCGTGGGAAGACCCGTTTGGCAGCGGTTATCAGCTGACGCAGTCGCTGATGGCTTTTGGTCGCGGTGAAGTCTGGGGTCAGGGCCTGGGCAACTCGGTACAAAAACTGGAGTATTTACCCGAAGCGCACACTGACTTCATCTTCTCCATTATTGGGGAAGAACTGGGTTATATCGGTGTGGTATTAGCGCTATTAATGGTATTCTTCGTCGCTTTCCGCGCCATGTCGATTGGGCGGAAAGCGCTGGAGATCGATCACCGCTTTTCAGGTTTCTTAGCCTGCTCAATAGGTATCTGGTTTAGTTTCCAGGCATTGGTTAACGTCGGGGCCGCAGCGGGTATGCTGCCGACCAAAGGCCTGACGTTGCCGTTGATCAGTTATGGTGGTTCCAGTCTGCTGATTATGTCGACGGCCATCATGATGTTGTTACGCATAGATTATGAAACGCGTCTGGAAAAAGCCCAGGCGTTTACACGAGGTTCACGATGAATCAACCGAAGCGGTTAATGGTGATGGCAGGCGGTACCGGTGGACATGTGTTCCCGGGGCTCGCAGTTGCGCACCATTTAATGGAACAGGGCTGGCAGGTACGCTGGCTGGGAACCGCGGACCGCATGGAAGCCGACCTGGTACCGAAGCACGGTATCGAGATCGACTTTATTCGCATTTCCGGCTTACGCGGAAAAGGCATTACGGCCCAGCTTCTGGCACCGGTGCGTATTTTCAACGCCTGGCGTCAGGCGCGCGCCATCATGAAGCGTTTTAAGCCTGATGTGGTGCTGGGGATGGGCGGCTATGTTTCTGGCCCGGGTGGGCTGGCGGCCTGGTCATTGGGCATCCCCGTGGTGCTGCATGAGCAGAACGGCATTGCCGGTCTGACCAATAAATGGCTGGCGAAAATTGCCACCAAAGTGATGCAGGCTTTCCCGGGAGCCTTCCCGAAGGCGGACGTGGTGGGTAACCCGGTGCGCGTAGACGTGCTGGCGCTGCCATTACCGGATGCGCGCCTGCCTGGTCGTGAAGGGCCGGTTCGTGTGCTGGTCGTTGGCGGTTCTCAGGGCGCACGCATTTTAAACCAGACGATGCCGCAGGTTGCAGCAAAGCTGGGGGATGCGGTGACAATCTGGCACCAAAGCGGAAAAGGTGCTCAGCAGATGGTTGAGCAGGCTTACGCCGATGAAGGCCAGCTGCAGCATAAAGTGACGGAATTTATCGACGACATGGCCGCAGCGTATGCCTGGGCCGATGTCGTGGTCTGCCGCTCTGGCGCATTGACGGTGAGCGAAATTGCCGCCGCCGGGTTGCCGGCTCTGTTTGTGCCGTTCCAGCACAAAGACAGACAGCAGTACTGGAATGCGCTGCCGCTTGAGAAAGCCGGCGCCGCGAAAATATTTGAACAGCCACAATTTACCGCCGATGCGGTCGCCACCACCCTGGCGGGCTGGAACAGAGAGGCATTACTGGAGATGGCGCAACGCGCACGCGCGACCGCTATTCCTGATGCCACGGAACGGGTGGCAAAAGAAGTGAGCCTGGCAGCCCAGGCTTAACCCTCGCAGCGCGTGTTGCGCTGCACGAATTTTTTAAGTAGTCGATGGCGTTTAGAGAATGAATACACAACAACTGGCAAAACTGCGTTCTATCGTGCCCGAGATGCGTCGCGTCCGGCACATTCACTTTGTTGGCATCGGTGGTGCTGGCATGGGCGGTATTGCCGAAGTGTTAGCTAACGAAGGCTATCAGATCAGCGGGTCTGACCTGGCGCCAAACCCTGTTACGCAGCAGCTGGCGTCGCTTGGGGCGACTATCTATTTCAATCATCGCCCGGAAAACGTGCGCGATGCGAGCGTGGTGGTCGTGTCGAGCGCCATCTCCTCTGATAACCCGGAAATCGTGGCCGCGCACGAAGCGCGTATTCCGGTGATCCGCCGTGCGGAAATGCTGGCGGAGTTGATGCGTTTTCGTCATGGCATTGCGATTGCCGGAACCCACGGCAAAACCACCACCACGGCGATGGTCTCCAGCATTTATGCAGAAGCGGGCCTCGACCCGACGTTCGTCAATGGTGGTCTGGTAAAAGCGGCAGGCGTGCATGCACGTCTCGGACACAGCCGTTATTTAATTGCCGAAGCGGATGAGAGCGATGCGTCGTTCCTGCATCTGCAGCCGATGGTCGCCATCGTCACCAATATCGAAGCCGACCATATGGATACTTACCAGGGCGACTTCGAGAACTTAAAGCAGACCTTTATTAATTTCCTGCACAACCTGCCGTTCTATGGACGCGCGGTAATGTGTGTAGACGATCCGGTGATTCGCGAGCTGTTGCCGCGCGTCGGACGTCAAATCACGACTTACGGCTTCAGCGAAGACGCTGATGTCCGCGTGGAAGATTACAAACAGCTGGGTGCGCAGGGGCATTTCACCCTGGCGCGTCAGGACAAAGAACTGCTGCATGTCACCCTGAATGCACCAGGGGGTCACAACGCCCTGAATGCCGCAGCGGCAGTGGCCGTGGCGACAGAAGAAGGCATTGATGACGAAGCCATTCTTCGTGCACTGGAAAGCTTCCAGGGAACCGGGCGTCGCTTCGACTTCCTCGGTGAATACCCGCTGGAGGCGGTGAACGGTAAACCCGGTACTGCCATGCTGGTTGATGACTACGGTCACCACCCGACGGAAGTGGACGCAACGATCAAAGCCGCGCGTGCAGGCTGGCCAGAAAAAAAACTGGTCATGATCTTCCAGCCGCACCGTTTCACGCGTACCCGTGACCTGTATGACGATTTCGCCAGCGTCCTGTCACAGGTGGATACGCTCCTGATGCTGGATGTTTATGCAGCGGGCGAAACTCCTATTCCTGGTGCAGACAGCCGTTCTTTATGTCGTACCATCCGCGGACGCGGTAAAGTAGACCCTATTTTGGTTTCCGATCCTGCCCAGGTGGCTGAAATTCTGGCCCCGGTGCTGACCGGCAACGATCTAATTCTGATTCAGGGCGCGGGAAATATCGGCAAAATCGCCCGTACCTTAGCTGAAATCAAACTGAAGCCGCAAACTCAGGAGGATGAGCATCATGGCTGATAAGATTGCTGTCCTGTCTGGCGGCACATCCGCCGAGCGCGAGGTTTCCCTGAATTCAGGTGCCGCTGTACTGGCGGGCCTGCGTGAAGGGGGTGTGGATGCGCACCTGGTCGATCCGAAAGAGACTGACGTAACCCAGTTAAAGGCGATGGGCTTCGATAAAGTCTTTATCGCGTTACATGGCCGTGGTGGCGAAGACGGCACCCTTCAGGGGCTGCTGGAACTCACCGGCATGCCGTACACCGGCAGCGGTGTGATGGCCTCCGCCATTTCTATGGATAAACTGCGCAGTAAACTGCTGTGGCAGGGCGCGGGTTTACCCGTTGCCCCCTGGGTTGCCCTGACGCGTCGCGAATTTGAAATGGGCCTCTCCGATAGCGTTAATGCACGCATTGCTGAGCTGGGCTTACCGGTTATTGTAAAGCCCAGCCGCGAAGGGTCGAGCGTTGGCATGTCCAAAGTTGATAAAGCTGAGGATTTATCTTCCGCTTTAGCCCTGGCATTTCAACATGATGAAGAAGTTCTGATTGAAAAATGGCTCAGCGGGCCGGAATTTACCGTCGCGATGCTTGGCGAAGAAATTTTACCGTCAATTCGTATCCAACCGGCCGGAACCTTCTATGATTATGAGGCGAAGTATCTCTCTGATGAGACGCAATATTTCTGCCCAAGTGGTCTTGAAGCTGAGCGTGAAACCGATTTACAGTCCCTGGTGGTTAAAGCCTGGCATGTTCTGGGTTGCCGTGGATGGGGCCGCATCGACGTGATGCTCGACAGTGATGGACAATTTTATCTGCTGGAAGCAAATACTTCTCCGGGAATGACCAGCCACAGCCTTGTGCCGATGGCAGCGCGTCAGGCGGGGATGAGCTTCTCGCAATTAGTCGTACGTATTCTGGACCAGGCGGGCTGATATGTCTCAGGCTGCATTGAACACGCGCAACCGCGATGACGAAGAAGAATACTCTTCTTCACGCCGGAGTAATGGAACGCGTCTTGCAGGTATTATTTTCCTGCTCGGGGTGCTGTGCACCGTGTTTATCAGCGGCTGGATGGTTCTGGGCTGGATGGAAGATGCGCAACGGTTGCCGCTTTCGAAGCTGGTGGTCACCGGTGAGCGTCATTACACCCGTAACGATGACATTCGCCAGACAATTCTGGCACTGGGATCGCCTGGCACCTTTATGACGCAGGACGTCAATATTATCCAGAGTCAGATTGAACGTCTGCCATGGATAAAACAGGCGAGTGTCAGAAAGCAATGGCCTGATGAATTGAAGATTCATCTGGTTGAATATGTGCCCATTGCGCGTTGGAATGATCAGCACATGGTTGACGTAGACGGAAATTCCTTCAGCGTCCCGGCCGATCGTGTCAACAAGCAAAATTTACCGATGTTGTATGGCCCGGAAGGTAGCGAAAACGAAGTGTTACAAGGTTTTCGTGAAATGGGGCAGGTGCTGGCGAAGGACAGGTTTACGCTAAAAGATGCTGCAATGACGGCGCGCCGCTCCTGGCAACTGACGTTAACGAATGGCATTAAGCTCAACCTGGGTCGCGGGGACACAATGAAACGTCTGGCGCGATTTGTAGAACTTTACCCGGTTTTACAGCAGCAGGCACAGACTGACGGCAAACGGATAAGCTACGTTGATTTGCGCTATGACTCAGGCGCAGCAGTCGGTTGGGAACCGGCTCCGGTCGAGGAACCTAATCAGCAACAGAATCAGGCACAGGTACAGGCAGAACAACAATGATCAAGGCGACGGACAGAAAACTGGTAGTTGGACTGGAGATTGGCACCGCGAAGGTTGCCGCTTTAGTAGGGGAAGTTCTGCCCGACGGTATGGTCAATATCATTGGCGTGGGCAGTTGCCCGTCCCGTGGTATGGATAAAGGTGGGGTTAACGATCTTGAGTCGGTGGTGAAGTGCGTACAGCGCGCCATCGATCAGGCTGAATTGATGGCAGATTGCCAGATTTCCTCTGTTTATCTGGCGCTTTCGGGTAAGCACATTAGCTGCCAGAACGAAATCGGCATGGTGCCGATTTCCGAAGAAGAAGTGACGCAGGAAGACGTTGAAAACGTTGTGCATACGGCGAAATCCGTGCGCGTTCGCGATGAGCATCGCGTGCTGCACGTGATCCCGCAGGAGTATGCGATTGACTACCAGGAAGGGATCAAAAACCCGGTCGGTCTTTCCGGCGTACGTATGCAGGCAAAAGTGCACTTGATCACATGTCACAACGATATGGCGAAGAACATTGTAAAAGCCGTTGAACGTTGTGGCCTGAAAGTTGACCAACTCATTTTCGCCGGTCTTGCAGCGAGCTATTCCGTGCTGACCGAAGATGAACGTGAACTGGGTGTCTGTGTGGTCGATATTGGTGGTGGTACAATGGACATGGCCGTGTATACCGGCGGTGCGCTGCGCCACACCAAAGTGATCCCGTATGCCGGGAACGTTGTGACCAGCGATATTGCTTACGCTTTTGGTACGCCACCGAGTGATGCAGAAGCGATTAAAGTACGCCACGGCTGTGCGCTGGGGTCTATCGTTGGCAAAGATGAGAGCGTTGAAGTGCCGAGTGTGGGCGGACGTCCACCGCGCAGCCTGCAGCGCCAGACGTTGGCAGAGGTCATTGAGCCGCGTTATACCGAGCTGCTTAACCTGGTCAACGAAGAGATTTTGCAGTTACAGGAACAGCTTCGCCAGCAGGGCGTGAAACATCATCTTGCAGCGGGGATTGTATTAACCGGCGGGGCAGCGCAAATTGAAGGTCTTGCGGCCTGCGCTCAGCGCGTGTTCCATACGCAAGTGCGTATCGGTGCTCCGCTGAATATCACCGGTTTAACGGATTATGCTCAGGAGCCGTACTATTCAACGGCCGTGGGCCTGCTCCACTACGGGAAAGAATCTCATCTCAGTGGTGAAGCAGAAGTGGAAAAACGCGTCTCAGTTGGGTCGTGGGTCAAACGACTGAACAACTGGTTGCGAAAAGAGTTTTAATTTTTTTAAGAGACCGGAGAGAATTAGCGGTCTCGGGCGACAGGCACAACGGAGAGAGAAATTATGTTTGAACCTATGGAACTGACCAACGACGCGGTGATTAAAGTCATCGGCGTCGGTGGCGGCGGCGGTAACGCCGTAGAGCATATGGTGCGTGAACGCATTGAAGGTGTTGAGTTCTTTGCAGTTAACACCGATGCACAGGCACTGCGTAAGACGGCTGTAGGCCAGACTATCCAGATCGGCGGTGGCATCACCAAAGGGCTGGGCGCTGGGGCTAACCCGGAAGTCGGTCGTAATGCGGCTGAAGAAGATCGTGAGGCCCTGCGCGCTGCACTGGAAGGTGCGGACATGGTCTTTATCGCAGCGGGTATGGGTGGCGGTACGGGTACCGGCGCAGCACCTGTTGTGGCTGAAGTAGCGAAAGATTTAGGTATCCTGACCGTTGCTGTCGTGACCAAGCCTTTCAACTTTGAAGGCAAGAAGCGTATGGCTTTCGCGGAGCAGGGTATCACTGAACTGTCCAAGCACGTGGACTCGTTGATTACCATCCCGAACGACAAACTGTTGAAAGTTCTGGGTCGCGGTATCTCTCTGCTGGACGCTTTTGGCGCAGCCAACGACGTGCTGAAAGGCGCGGTGCAGGGTATCGCTGAACTGATTACTCGTCCTGGTCTGATGAACGTTGACTTTGCAGACGTTCGTACCGTGATGTCCGAAATGGGCTACGCGATGATGGGCTCTGGCGTGGCAAGCGGTGAAGACCGTGCAGAAGAAGCGGCTGAAATGGCTATCTCTTCTCCACTGCTGGAAGATATCGACCTGTCTGGTGCGCGCGGCGTGCTGGTCAACATTACCGCTGGCTTCGACCTGCGTCTGGATGAGTTTGAAACCGTGGGTAACACTATCCGTGCGTTCGCCTCTGACAACGCTACCGTGGTAATCGGTACTTCCCTTGACCCGGAAATGAACGACGAGCTGCGTGTTACTGTTGTTGCTACCGGTATCGGTATGGACAAGCGTCCTGAGATCACCCTGGTGACCAACAAACAGACTCAGCAGCCGGTTATGGATCGTTACCAGCAGCACGGTATGTCTCCTCTGACTCAGGAGCAGAAACCGGCCGCGAAAGTGGTTAACGACCCCACTCCGCAAACGGCGAAAGAGCCAGATTATCTGGATATCCCGGCGTTCCTGCGCAAGCAAGCTGACTAAGAATTGGCTGGAATTTGGGGATTTTCGCTCTTTGTGCTAAACTGGCCCACCGTCAGTGATATACACTTTCGGTTGGATAGTTAATTTGGCGAGATTATACGATGATCAAACAAAGGACACTTAAACGTATCGTTCAGGCGACTGGTGTCGGTTTACATACCGGCAAGAAAGTCACACTGACGTTACGCCCTGCGCCGGCCAATACCGGGGTCATCTATCGTCGCACCGACTTGAATCCACCGGTAGACTTTCCGGCCGATGCCAAATCTGTGCGTGATACTATGCTCTGTACTTGTCTGGTGAACGAGCATGACGTGCGGATTTCTACCGTAGAGCACCTGAACGCCGCCCTGGCGGGTCTGGGTATCGACAACATTATGGTTGAAGTCGATGCGCCAGAAATCCCGATCATGGATGGTAGTGCTGCTCCGTTCGTCTATCTGTTGCTGGATGCCGGCATCGAAGAACTGAACTGCGCGAAAAAATTTGTTCGTATCAAAGAGACCGTTCGCGTCGAAGATGGCGACAAATGGGCTGAATTCAAACCGTACAATGGTTTCTCGTTGGACTTTACCATCGATTTTAACCATCCGGCGATTGATGCCAGCACCCAACGCTATGCGATGAACTTCTCTGCTGATGCGTTTATGCGCCAGATCAGCCGTGCCCGTACGTTTGGCTTCATGCGTGATATCGAATATCTGCAGTCCCGCGGCCTGTGCCTGGGCGGCAGCTTCGATTGTGCCATCGTTGTTGACGATTATCGCGTACTGAACGAAGACGGTCTGCGTTTTGAAGATGAATTCGTTCGTCACAAAATGCTGGATGCTATCGGCGACCTGTTTATGTGTGGTCACAACATCATTGGTGCATTTACCGCGTTTAAATCCGGTCATGCACTGAACAACAAACTGTTGCAGGCAGTCCTGGCAAAACAGGAAGCTTGGGAATATGTGACCTTTGAAGACGAAGCTGAGCTGCCGCTGGCCTTCAAAGCACCAAACACGGTACTGGCGTAACGGTTAAAGCCGTTTCGTAAAAAATCGACTGGTTAACCTGGTACTCTCTCCGACCAGGGAGACCAGTCGTTTTTATTTTTACCCCTCTTCATTTATTTGCCCCAGCGTCACTTCTCGTTTGCCCGGTGCAGAAAATCTGTGCGTTAGCTGCATTCTTGACCGTTTTTCCCCGCAGCAATACGTCATTCCTGCTGCTGTGTATTGGCTTTAGTGGTAATATCTGGGCGCTTAAAAGAATAATTGAATTCAGCCTGTTGAAGGCTGGCTTAATGTGGTGGAGCAATTGAGCGGAATACTGACGCGCTGGCGACAATTTGGCAGACGTTACTTCTGGCCGCATCTCTTATTAGGGATGGTCGCGGCGAGTTTCGGCTTGCCTGCGCTCAGCAACAGTGCGGAAGCGGCGACGCCGACGAAGACCTCCACAACCAAACACGATCTCAACACGCGGGTTAATTTTACTAACCTGGCGTGGCTTGAAGCCAATCGCCGCCCGAATTTCTCGGTGGATTACTGGCACCAGCATGCGATCCGTACCGTTATTCGCCATCTGTCATTTGCGATGGCTCCGCAGGCACTGCCTGTTGCTGAAGAGACGCTGCCGGTACAGGCGCAGCATCTTGCTCTGCTGGACACGCTTAACGCGCTGCTTACGCAGGACAGTCAGCCACCCGTCATGGTGCGTCAGACCACACAAATCGCGCACGTTCCTCCTGCGACCTTCTCCGTTTCGACATGGATTAGCCAGGTTCACGGCATCCGCGCCGGGCCTCAACGCCTCAGCTAAATTAACCTTTTTTCAATACCTTAATTTATCTGCCCAACCTGGGGCGTTTGAGAATTTATTATGCTAATCAAATTGTTAACAAAAGTTTTTGGTAGTCGTAACGATCGTACCCTGCGCCGTATGCGCAAAGCTGTTACCGTCATCAATGGCATGGAGCCGGCGATGGAGAAGCTCTCTGATGACGAGCTGAAAGCGAAAACCGTAGAATTCCGCGCGCGTCTTGAAAAAGGCGAAACGCTGGAAAGCCTGATCCCGGAAGCCTTCGCCGTTGTGCGTGAGGCCAGTAAACGTGTGTTTGGCATGCGTCACTTCGACGTTCAGCTGCTGGGTGGTATGGTGCTTAACGAGCGCTGCATCGCGGAAATGCGTACCGGTGAAGGTAAAACCCTGACCGCAACGTTGCCCGCCTACCTGAACGCACTGACCGGTAAAGGCGTTCACGTCGTTACCGTCAACGACTATCTGGCACAGCGTGATGCCGAAAACAACCGTCCCCTGTTTGAATTCCTGGGCATGACCGTTGGCATCAACATGTCCGGTCTGCCGGCACCCGCCAAACGTGAAGCCTATAACGCGGATATCACCTACGGTACCAACAACGAATACGGCTTCGACTACCTGCGTGACAACATGGCGTTTAGCCCTGAAGAGCGCGTGCAGCGTAAATTGCACTATGCGCTGGTGGATGAGGTGGACTCCATCCTGATCGATGAAGCGCGTACCCCGCTGATCATCTCCGGCCCGGCCGAAGACAGCTCCGAGATGTACCGTAAAGTCGATAAAATCATTCCGCACCTGCTGCGTCAGGAGAAAGAAGATTCCGACACCTTCCAGGGTGAAGGTCACTTCTCTGTCGATGAAAAAGCGCGGCAGGTGAACCTGACCGAACGCGGTCTGGTGAAAATTGAAGAGCTGCTGGTGGCTGAAGGCATCATGGAAGAGGGCGAGTCTCTGTACTCTCCGACGAACATTATGCTGATGCACCACGTCACTGCCGCGTTGCGTGCCCACGCGCTGTTCACCCGCGATGTCGACTACATCGTGAAAGACGGTGAAGTTATCATCGTTGATGAGCACACCGGCCGTACCATGCAGGGTCGTCGCTGGTCTGACGGTCTGCACCAGGCCGTTGAGGCCAAAGAAGGCGTTGATATTCAAAATGAAAACCAGACGCTGGCCTCTATTACCTTCCAGAACTACTTCCGTTTGTACGAGAAGCTGGCGGGGATGACCGGTACTGCAGATACCGAAGCATTTGAATTCAGCTCCATCTACAAACTGGATACCGTGGTCGTTCCAACCAACCGTCCAATGATCCGTAAGGATATGCCGGACCTGGTGTACATGACCGAAGCGGAAAAAATTCAGGCGATCATTGAAGATATTCGCGATCGTACCGCTAATGGCCAGCCGGTGCTGGTGGGGACAATCTCCATCGAGAAATCCGAAGTGGTTTCCAATGAGCTGACCAAAGCGGGCATCAAACACAACGTACTGAACGCCAAATTCCACGCCAAAGAGGCGGATATCGTTGCGCAGGCGGGTTACCCGGCAGCGGTAACAATCGCCACCAACATGGCGGGTCGTGGTACCGACATTATGCTGGGTGGTAGCTGGCAGGCAGAGATTGCCGAGCTGGAAAACCCAACGCCGGAGCAGATTGCTCAGATTAAAGCGGACTGGCAGGTACGCCATGACGCGGTGCTGGCATCCGGTGGTTTGCATATCATTGGTACCGAACGTCATGAATCTCGTCGTATCGATAACCAGCTGCGCGGCCGTGCGGGTCGTCAGGGCGATGCCGGTTCTTCCCGCTTCTACCTGTCTATGGAAGATGCGCTGATGCGTATTTTCGCCTCTGACCGTGTTTCCGGCATGATGCGTAAACTGGGTATGAAACCTGGCGAAGCCATTGAACACCCGTGGGTCACTAAAGCGATTGCTAACGCCCAGCGTAAAGTAGAAAGCCGCAACTTCGATATTCGTAAGCAGCTGCTGGAATATGATGATGTGGCCAACGACCAGCGTCGTGCCATCTATACCCAGCGTAACGAGCTGCTGGACGTGTCCGACGTGAGCGACACCATCAACAGCATTCGCGAAGACGTATTCAAAGCGACTATCGACGCGCATATTCCACCGCAGTCTCTGGAAGAAATGTGGGATATCGAAGGTCTGCAGGAACGCCTGAAAAACGACTTCGACCTCGAACTGCCAATCAAAGAGTGGCTGGACAAAGAGCCTGAGCTGCACGAAGAGACCCTGCGTGAACGTATTTTCGAAACCGCGCTGGACGTATACAAGCGTAAGGAAGAAGTCGTTGGCGCTGAGATGATGCGTCACTTCGAAAAAGGCGTGATGCTGCAAACGCTGGACTCCCTGTGGAAAGAGCACCTGGCGGCGATGGACTACCTGCGTCAGGGTATTCACCTGCGTGGTTACGCGCAGAAAGATCCGAAGCAGGAGTACAAGCGTGAATCCTTCGCCATGTTTGCGTCCATGCTGGAGTCACTGAAGTATGAAGTGATCAGCACCCTGAGCAAAGTTCAGGTACGCATGCCGGAAGAAGTGGAAGCAATGGAGCAACAGCGCCGTGAAGAAGCTGAGCGTCTGGCACAGATGCAGCAGCTGAGCCACCAGACTGACGAGAGCGAAGCTGCGGCAGCGATCGCGGCCCAGACCGGCGATCGTAAAGTTGGCCGCAACGATCCGTGCCCGTGTGGTTCCGGTAAAAAATACAAGGCGTGCCACGGTCGTCTGAGCTAAATTCATAACAAAACAAAAAGGCGCAGAAATCTGCGCCTTTTTTATGGAAGTGACAATATGAAAATACTGCAAATTGCCGTCGGGATTATTCGCAACCCGCAAAACCAGTTCTTTATCACCCAGCGCGCCGCCGACGCCCATATGGCGAACAAATGGGAGTTTCCGGGCGGGAAAATCGAGTCAGGCGAAACGCCGGAACAGGCGCTGATCCGTGAGCTTCAGGAAGAAGTGGGGATCACCCCGCTTGGCGCAACGCTGTTTGACAAGCTCGAATACCAGTTTCCCGATCGTCACATTACGCTTTGGTTCTGGCTGGTGGAAAACTGGGAGGGGGATCCTTGGGGCAAAGAGGGGCAACCGGGTAACTGGGTTGAACTGCAGGCAAGCGATGCCGACAAATTCCCGCCGGCAAATGAGCCTGTGATTACCCGGTTAGTGCAGGGAGTTTAATTTACTGCTGTTCTTCACTCCAGTCATCGCTGTCCGAAAGAGTGCCTTCACTCGGAATGCGTTTCTCTTCCGCCGCCCATTCGCCCAGGTCAATTAACTGACAGCGTTTACAGCAGAATGGGCGGTATGGGCTCACTTCGCCCCAGACAACACTTTTGCCACAGGTTGGGCAGTTTACGATGGTTACGTCAGACATTGGCACTCCTTAACAACAGGCCAGTTCAAAATCGAGGCGTTCCGGCACGGTGCCATTTTCACTGTCCAGCGGCATAAAGCGAATCGCAAAACGGCTCTTATGCCCGGAAATTTGCGGGTAAAGCTGCACGTCGAGCGAAAGGTTCAGTCGCAGCAGATCGGCATCGTCCCCGTTATCCTGGTAAAAACCGTTCAGGCTGGTCTGCTTGCGGAACGGCGCAGAGTTACGGATAAGATCGAGGATCAGCGATAACGTCCGGTGCATCGGCTCCAGGCTTTCCAGCCAGATATTCACCTGCGCATCACGCTGCGTTTGCGGCATGTGCAGCCACATATGAAGCGTCGGCAGGTCAAAGCTGCAGCATCCACCGGGAATACTCAGACGCTGGCGTACCAGGGCAATCAAGCGATCTTCACGCAAAAACTGGCCAACGCGAGGGGCAGCCATTAACGTGCTGCTACTGCTTTTTAACTGCTGACGCAGGGAATCGATACGGCTTTGATCAACACCCGGGACTTCCGCCCATGCCTGCAGTTTACGCTGCTGACGCTCAAGTTCTTTCAGTAATTCGGTGCGAACATCTCCACGCTCAATCACATCCAGCAGGTCGCCCACATTGCGGAAGAAGTGCAACGCAGTGGCGTGATCGTTGACAGGCAGGTGTTGCGAGAGTTGTTGAATAAGAAATTCGATACGCAGCCAGGTACGCATTTTTTCGTTAAGTGGATGCTCAAAAAGGATGTGAGTCGACATTATGGTTTTTCCTGTGCAACGGCCTGCGCGGCGAAGGTCAAATACTGCGCGTGCAGACGGGCAACATCCGATGCAATGGCATCTGGTGCGCCGTTATTATCAATAACATCATCCGCAACGGCCAGGCGCTGATCGCGCGTGGCCTGAGCGGCAAGAATTTGTTCGGCATGTTCGCGCGAGACGCGATCGCGCGTCATGGTTCGCTGGATTTGCGTTTCGGGAAGGACATCAATGACCAGAACCCGATCGGCTTTCTTCTGCAGCTGATTTTCTACCAGCAACGGAACTACCCACAGCACATACGGTGAGCGGGCGGCGGCAATCTGACGCTGAGTTTCCTGGTGGATAATGGGGTGGAGCAGGGCATTAAGCCAGACCTTTTCCGCAGAATCGGAAAAAATGCATTCGCGAAGCTGCCGGCGATTTAGCGTGCCGTCTGCATTGATGATGGCCGGACCAAAATGTTCTTCAATGGCCTTTAACGCGGGTGTATTCGGTTCTACCACCTGACGGGCAATGATATCGGCATCGATAATCGCGATACCCAGGCGAGCGAAAGCGTCCGCAACGGTACTTTTGCCACTACCGATGCCGCCGGTTAATGCGACGGTATACCCCATTAAATCAAATCCTGGGAATTATTCATTATTAAAATCAGTTGGTTGAAATTCAAACGTATGCCAGCCAATGTTTAGCTCTCTTTACCGGCTTTTTACCAGGTAAATTTATAGGATTGTAGCGTAAAAAAAGAGAATTTCGCAGTCTTGCGGAGCAGGTATTAGTGCGTATGATAACGTCACTGGAGTTGTGCTTTTAACATATTTGCCTCTAACCCCAGGAATCCGCACATGCGTATCGAAGAAGATCTGAAGTTAGGTTTCAAAGACGTTCTTATCCGCCCTAAACGCTCTACACTGAAAAGTCGCTCAGACGTTGAACTCGAACGTCAATTCACCTTTAAACATTCCGGTCAGACCTGGTCTGGCGTGCCGATCATCGCTGCCAATATGGATACCGTAGGAACCTTCGAGATGGCAACCGCGCTGGCACAGTTCGACATCCTCACGGCAGTTCACAAACACTACAGCCCTGAAGAGTGGAACGCCTTTGTGGCATCCGCTTCTGCTGAGGTCGTGAAGCATGTGATGGTCTCTACCGGAACCTCAGATACCGATTTCGAAAAGACCAAACAAATCCTCAAGAGTAACCCCGCGCTGAACTTCGTCTGTATTGATGTAGCGAATGGTTATTCCGAACACTTCGTGCAGTTCGTGAGCAAGGCGCGTGAAGCCTGGCCGAACAAAACCATCATTGCGGGTAACGTAGTGACCGGCGAGATGTGTGAGGAGCTGATCCTCTCTGGCGCAGATATCGTCAAAGTGGGCATTGGCCCGGGTTCCGTGTGCACCACGCGTGTGAAAACCGGTGTCGGTTATCCGCAGCTTTCTGCGGTTATTGAATGTGCCGATGCCGCGCACGGCCTGGGCGGCCAGATCATCAGTGACGGCGGTTGTACTACCCCGGGTGATGTCGCGAAAGCTTTCGGCGGCGGCGCAGACTTCGTGATGCTTGGCGGTATGCTGGCAGGTCACGAAGAGAGTGGCGGTACCGTGGTGGAAGAGAACGGTGAGAAATTTATGCTGTTCTACGGTATGAGCTCTGAATCGGCGATGACCCGTCACGTGGGTGGCGTTGCAAAATACCGTGCGGCAGAAGGCAAAACCGTGAAGCTGCCGCTGCGCGGCCCGGTTGAGAATACCGCACGTGACATTCTTGGTGGCCTGCGTTCGGCCTGCACCTATGTGGGGGCATCCCGCCTGAAAGAGTTGACGAAACGCACGACCTTTATCCGCGTTCAGGAACAGGAAAACCGCGTTTTCAACAGCCTGTAATCGCGTAAGCTGGCGCACATCCGTGTGCCAGCGTTATCCCGCACTCATCGCATCCCCGAGATGGAAGATAGGCAGATACATTGCCACCACCAGCGTGCCGATAATCACACCCGTCACGATCAGCAGTACAGGCTCCAGCACGGCAGCCAGGTTATCTGCTGACTGAAAGGTTTGCTCTGTGTGGTGACGCGCCAGGTTTACCAGCATGATATCGAGCGCACCTGACGTTTCGCCGGTTCGCAATAGCTGAATACACAGCGGAGTAAAAACTGCCGCCTTTTGAAAGGATGCCCAAAGGGGATAACCCTTTTCAATGTCTTCCCGGATGGCGCGGAGTATCCCCTGCCAGTACCTGCTCTCAACCGTCTCTTCTGCACTCTCCAGACCCTTTAAAAAAGCGATGCCCGCCTGCTGCGTGAGCGACAGTACGGTAAAAATTTGCCCCAGCTTTTGTCCTTTAGCCAGCGCGCCCATGACGGGGATATGCAGCAGTACGTGTTGCCAGCGCGGATCCTGCCGCAAACCCCAGGCGATGAGCACGGGAAGGAGTAGCCCCGCGAACAGCGCGAGGGCATAGGACTGTATAAACGTTGCCATTCCCATGACTATTTGTGTCAGCATCGGGAGCGGGGTATTAAACGTTTTGTAGATGGCGGCGAATTCTGGCAAGACCAGAGTGACCATGGCCAGCACCACGAATACTGCCAGAGCCAGAATTACCATCGGGTAACGCAGTGCCTTTTTCACCTTCGCACTGAGTTGCTGCTGCGATTTTTGTTGCTGGGCAAGCTCACGGCAGCACGTTTCCAGTTTTCCGGTTAGCTCGCCGGTCTTCACCATCGACACATACAGTGGGCTAAATACCGCGGGCCAGCGCTTCAGCGCCTCAGAAAAAGGGCATCCTTCACTCAGCTCATCGGCAAGGCTTTGCAGGAGTGCCTGCCAGGGTGTTATCGGATGCTGGTCCGCCAGCATCTGCAGGCTGTCAGACAATGTCAGGCCCGCCTGCAAAAGCGTGGCGAGCTGGTGAAATACCTCGTAGCGGTGATGTGGTCGCCAGCGATACCTCTGCGTGCAGCGGGTGATTGTCAGAGGATGCAGCGCTTTGCGCATCAGCCTGTCTAAAGCCGCATTGCGGTCAGTTGCCCACAGAGCCCCGCTTCGGGGCTCTCCTTCAACGGATAGCGCACGCCAGCGCCAGAGGTGATTAGCAGCCATCGGGCATTCCCAGGATACGCAGCAACTCTTCGAGCGTGGTCAGTCCCTGTTCAACAGCCATACAGCCATGTTCGAAAAGGGATGTCATTCCTGCCTGACGGGCGCTGGCCTCAATCACCTCAGACCCCGCTCCGCTGGCAATGGCCTGCCGGAGTGTCTGGTCAATGACGAGCACTTCAAAAATGGCGACGCGACCATAAAAACCGTGATAACAGCGCTCACAGCCGGTGGGTTGCCAGCGCGGTAGCGGCCGGGGCCAAACGGAGCGAGGCAGTTCTGCCCGCTTGTCGGTTTCCTGACGGCAATGGGGGCATAAACGGCGCACCAGCCGCTGGGCGATGACCAGCGAGAGGGCGGAAGAGATCATCCATCGCGCCACCCCCATCTGCTGCAGGCGGATCAGGGTTTCCGCCGTCGAGTTGGTGTGTAGCGTCGACAACACCAGATGCCCGGTTTGTGCGGCATTAATGGCAATCCCTGCCGTTTCGCCATCACGAATTTCGCCGACCATAATGATGTCAGGATCCTGACGTAGCAGCGCTCTCAGCACCGTCTGGAAGGTAAGGCCCGCACGCGGGTTTATCTGCGTCTGGTTTAATCCTGCAAGCGGGATCTCTATCGGGTCTTCCACGCTACAGATGTTCACATCCGGCGTGTTTCGAGCCTGCAGCGCGCTGTACAGCGTCACGGTTTTACCGCTGCCGGTGGGGCCGGTAACCAGAATCAGCCCCTGCGGCTGGTGGAGCACTTCGCTAAAGCCGGCCAGCTGTTTAGCATTCATCCCCAACGTTTCCGGCTCAAGAGATTGCTGAACCTGATGCAGCAGGCGCAGTACAATTTTTTCACCGCCGCTGCAGGGAAGCGTGGCGATGCGAAATGAGACCGGCTCGTTTGCCAGCTCAATCGTAAACTGACCGTCCTGCGGTAAGCGGCGCTCCGCAATATCGAGGTTACCCAGCACTTTTAACCGGGCGCTGAGCATGGTGGCCAGCGCGGCTGAAAGTGGGGGCTGCGGGCAAAGCACGCCGTCGATGCGCAGGCGAATCTGGCAAGTCTGCTCCATCGGTTCAATATGAATATCAGAAGCGCGTTGGTTTATCGCCTGCTGCAGCGTGTGGTTAAGAATATCCACCGCTGAGTGTGTCGGCGTAACGACGGGCAGATGCGTTTGTGTGGTTAACTGCCGGTGCTTTTCCATGCGCTCGGCGCTCCAGCACTCGATATCAATCCGTTTCTGGGTAGCGAAACGCAGGGCTTCCATCAGTTCAGGGCCGGGGTATCCCACGACGGCAATGCTAATCATGTCGCTATCGCTACTCAGCAGAAGGGCGTGGTGACGCAGACAAAGT
This sequence comes from Enterobacter cloacae complex sp. FDA-CDC-AR_0132, assembly GCF_003010695.1. NCBI lineage: Bacteria > Pseudomonadati > Pseudomonadota > Gammaproteobacteria > Enterobacterales > Enterobacteriaceae > Enterobacter > Enterobacter cloacae complex sp. FDA-CDC-AR_0132. Next base: position 2,416,106 of record NZ_CP027618.1, read on the forward strand.
GCGACAAGCTGATCGGTATTCATCATCCGCTCCTCAGTGGGTGTCGAAGCGGAAAACGTCTTCACAGGCCTGCTTGAGCGCGCTGTCGGTACCGATGTTGCAGTCACGCGTCCACCCCGTCATGCCGTTGCCGTCACTCCATTGTGGCGTCATGACCACCTCCAGCCCGTTAAGGCTCTCCTGGCCGGTTAAGGTCACGACGCCTTTCGCCACGTTCATGCCTGAAACGTAGCGGGTAGTGGTGGGGGACGGGATGCCATTACTGCCTCCGTCACAGCTCTCCACGCCGCCGTGATCCAGGGCGCAAAGCTCAATGGCGGTACGGTAGGGAATGAAGGTTTGCAGCATATCGGTCAACGCTGCTTTTCGCAGGTAGTTCTGGTACGCGGGAACGCCGATGGCGCTCAGAATGGCAATAATGCCGATCACCACCATCAGCTCAATGAGTGTGAATCCTTGTTGTCTGTCCATGTCTGCTCCTTACGTTAAGTAGGGCTACTCTGGCAGTGAGACAGCGCAGAAACGAGGGGCAAAAAAAGGAACGTGAAGGGGCTTTCAGGGAATTCGTGGCGTGTTGCAGGGTAGGGCAATGGTTTTGCGAGCGGGAGTGAATTTCCCCTCTCCGCAACGAGAGGGGAGGATCATTATTTGAAGCGCATCGAGAGGTCGAGGGCGCGAACGTGCTTGGTCAGCGCCCCAACGGAGATGAAATCAACGCCGGTCTCGGCGAATTCACGGATCGTATCAAACGTCACGTTGCCGGATACTTCAAGCTGGGCTTTGCCGTTAGTCAGTTTTACCGCCTCGCGCATCTGCCCGGTTTCGAAGTTATCAAGCATGATGATATCGGCGCCGGCCTTGATAGCCTGCTCCAGCTCCTCCAGGTTTTCGACTTCCACTTCGACGGGCACATCCGGATGCAGCCAGAAGGCTTTTTCGACCGCCTGACGCACGGATCCTGAGGCAATGATATGGTTCTCTTTAATCAGGAACGCGTCAGACAACCCCAGACGATGGTTTGCACCGCCGCCACAGAGCACCGCGTATTTCAACGCAGTGCGCAGACCCGGTAGCGTTTTGCGGGTATCCAGCAACTGCGTGCGGGTACCCGCCAGCAGGTCAACGTAGCGACGCACTTCGCTTGCCACGCCGGACAACGTCTGCACAAAGTTCAGCGCAGTTCGTTCGCCGGTCAGCAGTACGCGGGAAGGTCCATCAAGTTCGAACAGCGGCTGATTTGCCGTAATCGCATCACCGTCGTCGACATGCCAGGTGATCTGCACCTCATCGCCTGCCAGTTGGGTAAAGACCTCTTCAACCCAACGCTTACCGCAAAAAATACCCTCTTCGCGCGTAATAATGACCGCATGTGAGCGAGTCTCTTTTGGCAATAATTGTGCGGTAATATCCCTGTCGGCGCTGACGTCACCACCCAGATCTTCTTTCAGGGCATGGGCAACGCTTGCCGGAATATCCATATTAATACGTTCCAGAAGCGCTTCACGTCGGTTGTCGGGGTTGTAACGGCGAGGCGGCATGATAAAACTCCAAATTGGTAACGAATCATAATATTGAAACATGCTACTCTGAACCGAGTAACAGCACCATACATAAGGAGTTCCAGCATGTTGTTAGAAAACGGATGGCTGGTGGATGCGCGGCATGTGCCCTCGCCGCACCACGACTGCCGCCCGGAGGATGAAAAGCCCACACTGCTGGTTGTTCATAATATCAGTCTCCCGCCGGGTGAGTTTGGCGGCCCGTGGATCGACGCATTATTCACGGGGACCCTGGATCCTGATGCCCATCCTTTCTTTGCTGAGATTGCGCATCTGCGCGTGTCGGCTCACTGTCTGATCCGTCGAGACGGCGAAGTGGTTCAGTACGTCCCTTTTGATAAGCGTGCCTGGCATGCCGGCGTGTCCCTGTACCAGGGACGCGAACGCTGCAATGATTTTTCCATCGGGATTGAGCTGGAAGGCACTGACACCACCCCCTACACCGATTCACAGTATCAACAGTTGGTGGCTGTAACCCAAACGCTGATTGGGCTCTATCCCGCGATAGCCGGGAATATTACGGGACACAGCGATATTGCTCCGGCGAGAAAAACCGATCCCGGCCCGGCTTTTGACTGGCCCCGGTTTCGCGCCATGCTTACCGCGTCGTCAGAATAAGGAGATAACATGACGTTGTTTACCATGCTGCTGGTTATCATCGCTGAACGCCTGTTCAAACTCGGTGAGCACTGGCATCTGGATCACCGGCTGGAGGTGCTTTTCCGCCGGATTAAACATTTTTCCATGCTGCGCACGCTGCTGATGACCGCTGGCGTGATGGTTATAACGTTTTTACTGCTGCGTTCGCTTTACGGCCTCTTTTTCAACGTGCCGCTGCTGGTGGTGTGGATCCTGCTTGGCGTGCTCTGTATTGGCGCGGGCAAAGTGCGTATGCACTACCACGCCTATCTGAAAGCCGCATCCCGTGACGATGCCCATGCGCGGGGCGCCATGGCGAGCGAGCTGACGATGATCCACGGCGTGCCGCCGGATTGCGATGAGCGTGAATTTTTGCGCGAACTGCAAAATGCGCTGCTGTGGATCAACTTCCGTTACTACCTGGCACCGCTGTTCTGGTTTGTGGTGGGTGGTCCGTGGGGACCGGTACTGCTGATGGGCTATGCGTTTCTGCGCGCCTGGCAGACCTGGCTTGCCCGTTACCTTACCCCGCATGAACGTTTATTGTCGGGAATCGATGCCATTCTGCATGTGCTGGACTGGCTCCCGGTACGTCTGGTGGGCGTCGTTTATGCGTTAATTGGCCACGGTGAAAAAGCGCTGCCAGCATGGTTTGCTTCGCTTGCTGACCGCCACACGTCTCAGTATCAGGTGTTAACACGTCTGGCGCAGTTCTCGCTGGCGCGTGAGCCGCATACCGACAAGATTGAAACGCCGAAAGCGGCCGTCTCCATGGCGAAGAAAACGTCGTTTGTGGTGGTCGTGGTCGTGGCGTTGCTGACCATTTACGGCACGCTGGTCTAAGCCAGCGCGCCGTACCGGTCAGAGCGTATCAGCAGGCGGGATGCCAAAGTCAGGCATCCCGTTTTCGTCCCAGCGCACGTGTTTCAGACGCGTGTGACGATTCGGGTCATAGAGCGGGTCGCCTTCAATCTCGGTGTAGTTTCGCGCGTGGTAGACCAGCACGTCCTCTCCCTCCGGCGTTTGCGTAAAGCTGTTATGCCCGGGCCCAAACTGACGATTCTCGACGCTGGTTCGGAAAACCGGACGCGACGCTTTATGCCAGTTCGCCGGATTTTGCGGATCGGCATTCATGTCTATCCACAGTAACCCCATGCAATAGTTCTCATCCGTAGCGCTGGCGGAGTAGCTGATAAACAGCTTATCTTCGTGAAACAGCACTGCCGGACCTTCGTTGACCCAAAATCCGCGGCACTCCCAGTCATACTCCGGTTTACTGAGCATCACCGGCTCGCCTTTGAGCGTCCACGGATTCGCCATTTCGCACAGATAGAGGTTGGAGTTTCCGGCGATATCCGGGGCTTTTTGTGCCCACAAATACCAGCGTTTTCCCTGATGAACGAACGTGGTGGCGTCCAGTGCGAAGGTATCGAACGGGGTGGTAATCTGGCCTTTCTCGATCCACGTCCCGGTGAGGGGATCGTGGTCCGCACACTCCAGCGCAAACATACGGTGCTGGAACATACCGAGGCTGTCCAGCGCCTGGGTATGGGTGGCGGCAAAATAGATATACCACTTACCGTCAATGTGGTGCAGTTCCGGTGCCCAGATCAACTGGCTCATCGGCCCGGTCTCCGGTTTACGCCAGACCACGACCTCTTCGGCATCGCGTAGTCCTTCCAGGGAGTCGGCGCGGCGGATCTCGAGCCTGTCGTACTGCGGCACGGAGGCGATAAAGTAGTACAGCCCCTCGTGGTGCAGAATGTAGGGGTCGGCACGTTGTTCAATAAACGGGTTTGGCCAGGTGTGCATTCGGCTTTCCTTATTTCGTCTCAGCGGCTTTGAGTTCCTGATAATTATTCAGCTCGCGATAATTGTTGCGACGCTTCTCGAGGTCTTCCTGGATCTGCTTCATCGTTTCGCGGTCAACCTTCAGCAGACGTACCACGCCTGCGGTAATGAGATACCCGACGCCCGGAATCACGGTAAACAGCAATACAATGCCGTTGATGGCATCCGGACTTTGCGCTTTCGCCCCCGCGTCATAACCGTACCAGGAGAGCAGGAAACCAACCATCGCACCGGCAATCGCCAGCCCCAGTTTGAGGAAGAAGATGTTACCGGAGAAGCTGATCCCGGTGATGCGCTTACCGGTTTTCCACTCACCGTAGTCATCGACGTCGGCCATCAGCGACCAGTGCAGCGGAGACGGGATCTGGTGCAGGATGTTCAGCAGGAAGTAGAGCACCACAATGGTGACCGTGGCTTTCGGATCGAAGAAATAGAAGGCGCAGGAGAAAATCGCCAGCACGATGTTGGTCCAGAAGAACACTTTCAGCTTACACCAGCGGTCGGTGAGGACTTTCGCCAGCATACTGCCGAGCATCATGCCAACCACGCCCAGGCTAATAAACAGCGTGGCGAAATGGGTACTCTGGCCCATAACCCAGGTCACGTAGTACATCGTGGCCGCCATGCGGATAAAGCCCGGGCACACGTTGCACAGGGTCAGCAGCAGAATGCGCACCCACTGGTCGTTCTTCCACACGTCTTTCAGGTCGTTTTTCAGCTCGTCATGAGTCTGTACCGCCGGGCGTACACGCTCGCGAACGGTATAGAAGCAGAACAGGAACATACCGGTACCAATCAGCGCCAGCACGGTCATTGCCATCTGGTAGCCTTTGGCTTTGTTGTCACCACCAAACCAGTCGGCCATCGGTAACAGCGTCAGCGACAGCAGCAGCGTGGCGATACCTACCAGCACAAAGCGATAGGACTGGCAGGCAACACGTTCCTGCGGATCGTTGGTAATCACGCCGCCTAACGAGCAGTAAGGAATGTTGATTGCCGTATAGGTTAAAGAGAGCAGGAAATAGGTGACGAAGGCATAGATAACTTTGCTGTTGTAGCTCCACTCTGGTGTGGTGAACATCAGGATGCTGAACAGCGCATAGGGAAAGGCAATCCACAGCAGCCATGGACGAAACCGGCCATATTTACTGCGGGTACGGTCGGCGATGGCCCCCATAATCGGATCCGTTACGGCATCAATTACGCGGACAGACAGCAGCAGTACGCCGACCAGTGCAGGCGCCAGACCAAAAATATCGGTATAAAAATAATTAACAAACAACATGATGGCGCCAAAGATGATGTTGCAACCTGCATCGCCCATCCCATAGCCGATCTTTTCTTTTACTGACAGTTTAGCGTTATCCATAGACTGCTCTCCGGGTTACGGTATGGAGAGAATTATTTGCTGGCAAACGAATATATGCGTTGCAGTATCAGGGCGGTGATATGGATAAATGCGCTGTTGGCGTGAAACTGTGAGGGAGGTAACAACACGCGGTACCTGCAAAACGCAGATACCGCGGGGGAGACTTAGTGAGCTTTCAGGGCGTTGCGGCTTTTCTGGCTAAACAGATAGCCGATACCAAGAACGGCAACCCAGACTGGGATCAGGTACACCGAGATTGCCATACCCGGGGTCAGCAGCATGATGACCAGCACTCCCGCCATAAACAGCAGGCAGATCCAGTTGCCCAGCGGATAGAGCAGGGCAGGGAAGCGAGTCTTCACGCCCTGCTGATGCTTGGCACGGCGGAACTTGATGTGTGCCAGGCTGATCATCGCCCAGTTGATAACCAGGGCAGAGACCACCAGCGCCATCAGCAGGCCAAACGCCGATTCCGGTGCCAGATAGTTAATCAGGACACACAGCGCCGTTACGATCGCCGAAACGATGATGGTGTTCACCGGAACGCCACGCTTATCGACGTTGAGCAGCATCTTCGGCGCGTTACCCTGCTGGGCCAGGCCGAACAGCATACGGCTGTTGCAGTATACGCAGCTGTTATAGACCGACAGCGCCGCCGTCAGCACCACGATGTTGAGCGCATTCGCCACGACGGTATCGCCCAGCTCGTGGAAAATCAGGACAAACGGGCTGGTGTCTGCAGTAACGCGCGTCCACGGCAGCAGAGAGAGCAGAACGGCCAGTGAGCCCACATAGAAAATCAGAATACGGTAGATAACCTGGTTGGTCGCTTTCGGGATGCTCTGTTCCGGGTTGTCAGCTTCAGCTGCGGTGATGCCGACCAGCTCCAGACCACCAAAGGAGAACATAATGATTGCCATCATCATCACGAGGCCCGTCATGCCGTGAGGCAGGAAGCCGCCCTGTTCCCAGAGGTTGCGTACCGTGGCCTGCGGGCCACCGTTGCCGCTAAATAGCAGCCAGCCGCCAAAGATGATCATCGCCACGACGGCAACCACTTTGATGATGGCAAACCAGAACTCCATCTCACCGAAGACTTTAACGTTGGTGAGGTTGATGGCGTTAATAATGACGAAGAAGGCCGCAGCAGAAGCCCAGGTGGGGATCTCCGGGTACCAGAACTGAATGTATTTCCCGACGGCGGTCAGTTCAGCCATGGCAACCAGAACGTACAACACCCAGTAGTTCCAGCCTGACGCGAAACCGGCGAAACTGCCCCAGTACTTATAGGCAAAGTGGCTGAAAGAGCCCGCAACCGGCTCTTCAACGACCATTTCACCTAACTGGCGCATAATCAGAAAAGCGATAAAACCGGCAATGGCGTAACCCAAAATAATGCCGGGACCGGCAGACTGGATAACGGATGCACTTCCCAGAAACAGTCCAGTGCCAATAGCACCGCCCAGTGCGATTAGCTGTATATGGCGGTTCTTCAGACCGCGCTTTAGCTGATCGCCGTGCTGTTGAGCTTCCATTTGAAACCTCGTGTGTGGTTGTTATGTTCACGCGACGCGTGTGTAATTATGAATATCCGTTTTCTGTATTTATTTCTTTACAGTCAATGAGACCGAAAAAAGCGGAGATGTCTTCCGTAAGCGCCAGAATAGTGGTAAGCGCCAGCGATTGCACCTGCTTTATGACGGGGCGATGACGAGTTGAATAAAAAGAAAGCATTTGTAAATCACCCCGCTAACCCTTCTTACCCCAACCTATAGAATAGAAATGCTCCGTAAGTGGGCAAAATTTCATATTTTGCGTTGTTGAATCGCTTCAGACTGCAAAAACCCTCGTTTCATTAAGGTTAAAACTCCCACTAAGGGAGTAACTAACTCATTTGTGCGAAGTTACATTTCTGAAACGTTATTTCTGTAAGGTTGTTAAAATGTGCAGGGTTTACTGATTTCAATCAAAACCAATATGGACAGAAGGTGAATACTTTGTTACTTTAGCGATACGAACTTGAAATTGGTAAGACCAATTGACTCCGGGCAAAAAGGCGTAAGACAGGGAATATGGCCTACAGCAAAATTCGCCAACCAAAACTATCTGATGTGATTGAGCAGCAGCTGGAGTTTTTAATCCTCGAAGGGACACTGCGCCCGGGTGAGAAACTTCCGCCAGAACGCGAGCTGGCAAAACAGTTCGACGTTTCACGTCCCTCTCTGCGTGAGGCGATTCAACGTCTCGAAGCAAAGGGCTTGCTGCTTCGTCGCCAGGGCGGCGGAACCTTTGTGCAAAACAGCCTGTGGCAGAGCTTCAGCGATCCGCTGGTAGAACTTCTCTCTGACCACCCAGAATCCCAGTTTGATCTGCTTGAGACCCGTCACGCGCTAGAAGGTATCGCGGCCTATTACGCCGCACTTCGTAGCACTGATGAAGATCGCGTGCGTATCCGCGAACTTCATCAGGCCATTGAACGGGCACAGCAATCCGGCGATTTAGACGCCGAGTCCAATGCCGTTGTCCAGTATCAAATCGCCGTCACCGAAGCTGCACACAATGTTGTGCTCCTCCATCTGCTACGCTGCATGGAGCCGATGCTGGCCCAGAACGTTCGTCAGAATTTTGAATTGTTGTATGCCCGTCGGGACATGCTCCCATTGGTAAGCAACCATCGCACCCGAGTATTCGAGGCGATAATGGCCGGGGAACCGGAGCAGGCGCGCGAAGCGTCGCACCGACATCTGGCTTTCATTGAGGAAATCTTGCTGGACCGCAGCCGTGAACAATCGCGTCGCGAACGTTCATTACGCCGCATACAGCAACGAAAGGATTAAGCGCCAGGGTTTTTTAGAGCGCGGCAACTAAACGCAGAACCTGTCTTATTGTGTTCTTGCCCAAGAGCACAATGGGACAGGTTCCAGACAAATCAACGTATTAGATAGATAAGGAATACCCCCATGTCAGAACGTCTCCAAAATGACGTGGATCCGATCGAAACTCGCGACTGGCTACAGGCGATCGAATCGGTCATCCGTGAAGAAGGTGTTGAGCGTGCTCAGTATCTGATTGATCAGCTGCTTTCTGAAGCCCGCAAAGGCGGTGTGAAGGTTGCTTCAGGTGCAGGGGCTAGCAACTACGTAAACACGATTGCCGTTGAAGACGAACCGGAATACCCGGGCAATCTGGATCTGGAACGCCGTATCCGTTCTGCAATCCGCTGGAACGCCATCATGACCGTTCTGCGCGCGTCCAAGAAAGACCTGGAGCTGGGTGGCCACATGGCGTCCTTCCAGTCTTCTGCGACCGTTTACGAAGTGTGTTTCAACCACTTCTTCCGTGCAGCTAACGAGAAAGACGGCGGCGATCTGGTGTACTTCCAGGGCCACATCTCTCCGGGCATCTATGCACGTGCATTCCTGGAAGGTCGTCTGACTGAAGAGCAGATGAACAACTTCCGTCAGGAAGTTCACGGTAAAGGTCTGTCTTCTTACCCACACCCTAAACTGATGCCAGAATTCTGGCAGTTCCCGACAGTATCCATGGGTCTGGGCCCAATCGGTGCTATCTATCAGGCTAAATTCCTGAAATATCTGGAACACCGTGGTCTGAAAGACACCTCTGAACAGACCGTCTACGCCTTCCTGGGCGATGGCGAGATGGATGAGCCAGAATCGAAAGGCGCAATCACCATTGCGACCCGTGAGAAACTGGACAACCTGTGCTTCATCATCAACTGTAACCTGCAGCGTCTGGATGGTCCGGTAACCGGTAACGGCAAGATCATCAACGAACTGGAAGGCATCTTCGCCGGTGCTGGCTGGAACGTGATCAAAGTGATGTGGGGTTCCCGTTGGGACGAACTGCTGCGTAAAGACACCAGCGGTAAACTGATCCAGCTGATGAACGAAACCGTTGACGGTGACTACCAGACCTTCAAATCCAAAGACGGTGCCTACGTTCGTGAGCACTTCTTCGGTAAATATCCTGAAACCGCAGCACTGGTTGCAGACTGGACTGACGAACAGATCTGGGCTCTGAACCGTGGCGGCCACGATCCGAAGAAAATTTACGCTGCACTGAAAAAAGCGCGTGAAACCAAAGGTAAAGCGACTGTAATCCTGGCCCATACCATCAAAGGTTACGGCATGGGTGATACCGCAGAAGGTAAAAACATCGCTCACCAGGTTAAGAAAATGAACATGGACGGCGTGCGTTATATCCGCGACCGTTTCAACGTTCCAGTGACCGATGAGCAGGTAGAAAACCTGTCTTACATCACCTTCCCTGAAGGTTCTGAAGAGCATAAGTACCTGCACGAACGTCGTCAGGCGCTGAAAGGCTACCTGCCAGCTCGTCAGCCTAACTTCACCGAGAAGCTGGAACTGCCAGCGCTGGAAGATTTCTCTCAGCTGCTGGAAGAGCAGAACAAAGAGATCTCTACCACTATCGCTTTCGTTCGTGCCCTGAACGTGATGCTGAAGAACAAGTCGATCAAAGATCGTCTGGTTCCAATCATTGCCGACGAAGCGCGTACTTTCGGTATGGAAGGTCTGTTCCGTCAGATCGGTATTTACAGCCCGAACGGCCAGCAGTACACCCCGCAGGACCGTGAACAGGTTGCTTACTACAAAGAAGACGAGAAAGGTCAGATCCTGCAGGAAGGTATCAACGAGCTGGGCGCCGGCGCATCCTGGCTGGCTGCTGCGACCTCTTACAGCACCAACAACCTGCCGATGATCCCGTTCTACATTTACTACTCCATGTTCGGGTTCCAGCGTATCGGTGACCTGTGCTGGCAGGCAGGCGACCAGCAGGCTCGCGGCTTCCTGATCGGTGGTACTTCTGGTCGTACGACCCTGAACGGTGAAGGTCTGCAGCACGAAGATGGTCACAGCCATATTCAGTCTCTGACTATCCCTAACTGTATCTCTTACGACCCGTCTTACGCGTACGAAGTGGCAGTCATCATGCATGACGGTCTGCAGCGCATGTACGGTGAAGCGCAAGAGAACATTTACTACTACATCACCACGCTGAACGAAAACTACCACATGCCGGCCATGCCAGCAGGTGCCGAGGAAGGTATCCGTAAAGGTATCTACAAACTCGAAACCGTTGCAGGTAGCAAAGGTAAAGTTCAGCTGCTGGGCTCCGGTTCTATCCTGCGTCACGTACGTGAAGCGGCACAGATCCTGGCGAACGACTACGGCGTTGGCTCTGACGTGTACAGCGTAACGTCCTTCACTGAACTGGCGCGTGATGGCCAGGATTGTGAGCGCTGGAACATGCTGCACCCAATGGAAACGCCACGCGTTCCATACATCGCTCAGGTGATGAACGACGCGCCTGCGGTTGCGTCTACTGACTATATGAAACTGTTCGCTGAGCAGGTTCGTACTTACGTACCGGCTGATGATTACCGCGTACTGGGTACTGACGGCTTCGGTCGTTCTGACAGCCGCGAAAACCTGCGTCACCACTTCGAAGTGGATGCATCTTACGTGGTTGTAGCAGCACTGGGCGAACTGGCTAAACGTGGCGAAATCGATAAGAAAGTGGTTGCGGACGCAATCACCAAATTCAACATCGATGCAGATAAAGTTAACCCGCGTCTGGCGTAAGAGGTAAAAGAAGAATGGCTATCGAAATCAAAGTACCGGACATCGGGGCTGATGAAGTTGAAATCACCGAGATCCTGGTCAAAGTGGGCGACAAAGTTGAAGCTGAACAGTCGCTGATCACTGTAGAAGGCGATAAAGCCTCTATGGAAGTTCCGTCTCCTCAGGCTGGCATCGTTAAAGAGATCAAAGTCTCTGTTGGCGATAAAACCGAGACTGGCAAACTGATCATGATTTTCGATTCCGCCGACGGTGCAGCAGCTGCTGCACCTGCGCAGGAAGAGAAGAAAGAAGCTGCTCCTGCGGCTGCTGCACCAGCAGCTGCTGCGGCAAAAGAAGTCAACGTGCCTGACATCGGCGGTGACGAAGTAGAAGTCACTGAAATCCTGGTGAAAGTGGGCGATACCGTTACGGCTGAGCAGTCCCTGATCACCGTAGAAGGCGACAAAGCCTCTATGGAAGTGCCGGCGCCATTCGCGGGTACGGTTAAAGAGATCAAGATCAACACCGGTGACAAAGTTTCTACCGGCTCTCTGATCATGATCTTCGAAGTGGCAGGTGCTGCACCTGCTGCCGCGCCTGCTCAGGCTGCTGCGCCAGCGCCGGCCGCTGCACCTGCTGCTGGCGGTGCGAAAGATGTCAACGTACCTGACATCGGTGGTGACGAAGTTGAAGTCACCGAAGTGATGGTAAAAGTGGGCGACAAAGTTGCTGCTGAACAGTCACTGATCACCGTTGAAGGCGACAAAGCGTCTATGGAAGTACCCGCGCCATTCGCGGGTACCGTTAAAGAGATCAAAATCAGCACCGGCGACAAAGTGTCTACGGGCTCTCTGATCATGGTCTTCGAAGTGGAAGGCGCTGCGCCAGCTGCTGCTCCGGCAGCCGCTGCTGCACCAGCACCTGCCGCTGCACCGGCTCAGGCGGCTAAACCTGCTGCTGCCCCTGCTGCAAAAGCAGAAGGTAAATCTGAGTTCGCTGAGAACGACGCTTACGTTCACGCTACGCCACTGATTCGTCGCCTGGCGCGCGAATTCGGTGTAAACCTGGCGAAAGTGAAAGGGACTGGCCGTAAAGGTCGTATCCTGCGCGAAGACGTTCAGGCCTATGTGAAAGACGCGGTGAAACGCGCTGAAGCTGCCCCTGCTGCTGCCGCTGGCGGCGGTATCCCGGGCATGCTGCCATGGCCGAAAGTGGACTTCAGCAAGTTCGGTGAAATCGAAGAAGTGGAACTGGGTCGTATCCAGAAAATCTCTGGTGCCAACCTGAGCCGTAACTGGGTGATGATCCCGCACGTTACGCACTTCGACAAAACGGATATCACCGATCTGGAAGCGTTCCGTAAACAGCAGAATGCCGAAGCTGAGAAGCGTAAACTGGATGTGAAATTCACCCCAGTCGTCTTCATCATGAAAGCCGTTGCTGCGGCGCTTGAGCAGATGCCACGCTTCAACAGCTCCCTGTCCGAAGATGGCCAGAAGCTGACGCTGAAGAAATACATCAACATCGGTGTTGCGGTTGATACGCCAAATGGTCTGGTTGTTCCGGTCTTCAAAGACGTGAACAAGAAGAGCATCACTGAGCTGTCCCGTGAACTGACCACCATCTCCAAAAAAGCGCGTGATGGTAAGCTGACTGCCGGCGAAATGCAGGGCGGCTGCTTCACTATCTCCAGCATCGGCGGCCTGGGTACTACCCACTTCGCACCGATTGTTAACGCGCCGGAAGTGGCTATCCTCGGTGTGTCCAAGTCCGCGATGGAACCGGTATGGAATGGCAAAGAGTTCGTGCCGCGTCTGATGATGCCAATCTCTCTGTCCTTCGACCACCGCGTGATCGACGGTGCTGATGGTGCGCGTTTCATCACCATCATCAACAACACCCTGAGCGACATTCGCCGCCTGGTGATGTAATCGAAAAGCCGGCCAGTCGGCCGGCTTTTTTCTGTTAATCTCATGTGGTCTGTGAGGTTATTGGCGAAAAGCGACAATTCGTGAGCCGTTTGTTGTTTCAAAATTGTTAACAATTTTGTAAACTGCGGGCGGATAGAACGTCCCGGTGGATGAAGGGCGACAAGTACCTGGACCGCCGGAAATCAATAAGAGGTCATGATGAGTACTGAAATCAAAACTCAGGTCGTGGTACTTGGGGCAGGCCCGGCGGGTTACTCTGCTGCCTTCCGTTGCGCTGATTTAGGTCTGGAAACCGTAATCGTAGAACGCTACAACACCCTCGGTGGTGTTTGCCTGAACGTAGGCTGTATCCCTTCTAAAGCTCTGCTGCACGTTGCGAAAGTTATCGAAGAAGCCAAAGCACTGGCTGAACACGGTATCGTCTTCGGCGAGCCGAAAACCGATATCGACAAGATTCGTACCTGGAAAGAGAAAGTTATCACTCAGCTGACCGGTGGTCTGGCAGGTATGGCCAAAGGCCGTAAAGTGAAAGTGGTAAACGGTCTGGGTAAATTCACCGGCGCGAACACCCTGGAAGTGGAAGGCGAAAACGGCAAAACCGTTATCAACTTCGACAACGCGATCATCGCTGCGGGTTCCCGTCCAATTCAGCTGCCATTCATTCCACATGAAGATCCACGCGTGTGGGATTCCACCGATGCGCTGGAGCTGAAATCCGTACCTAAGCGTATGCTGGTTATGGGTGGCGGTATCATCGGTCTGGAAATGGGTACCGTGTACCATGCGCTGGGTTCAGAGATCGACGTGGTTGAAATGTTCGACCAGGTTATCCCGGCTGCCGATAAAGACATCGTTAAAGTCTTCACCAAACGTATCAGCAAGAAATTCAACCTGATGCTGGAAACCAAAGTGACTGCCGTTGAAGCAAAAGAAGACGGTATTTACGTTTCCATGGAAGGCAAAAAAGCCCCTGCCGAACCACAGCGTTACGACGCAGTGCTGGTGGCTATCGGCCGTGTGCCGAACGGTAAAAACCTCGACGCGGGCAAAGCAGGCGTGGAAGTGGACGACCGTGGCTTCATCCGCGTTGACAAACAGCTGCGCACCAACGTGCCGCACATCTTTGCTATCGGCGATATCGTCGGTCAGCCAATGCTGGCGCACAAAGGTGTTCACGAAGGTCACGTTGCCGCTGAAGTTATCGCCGGCATGAAACACTACTTCGATCCGAAAGTGATCCCATCTATCGCTTACACCGAGCCAGAAGTGGCATGGGTGGGTCTGACTGAGAAAGAAGCGAAAGAGAAAGGCATCAGCTACGAAACCGCCACCTTCCCGTGGGCTGCTTCTGGCCGTGCTATCGCTTCCGACTGCGCAGACGGTATGACCAAACTGATCTTCGACAAAGAGACTCACCGTGTGATCGGTGGTGCGATTGTCGGTACCAACGGCGGCGAGCTGCTGGGTGAAATCGGTCTGGCTATCGAAATGGGTTGTGACGCTGAAGACATCGCGCTGACTATCCACGCTCACCCGACTCTGCACGAGTCTGTTGGCCTGGCGGCAGAAGTGTTCGAAGGTAGCATCACCGACCTGCCTAACGCGAAAGCGAAGAAGAAATAAGTTTCTTCATGATTGCGAAACGCCTCCTCCGGAGGCGTTTTTTTTGCCTGCGTTATGGGGCGACCGGTTGCCAGGTGTGATCCAGGTGATAAGCAGGTAACGCCTGCGCTTTCTTCTCTGACTCGCTGCCGAGGTCCGACTGGTACACCTTGTCGGTCTGGTTTATTACAAAGCTCATCACGCCCGTCTGGCCGTAGCTGACTGGCCAGGCCACCATGGCAAAACCATTTTTATCCGGCAGGATGCGAAAACGGTAGCCGTGATAGCCAGTGCCGGGTTCTTTCGGGCTGAAGGCCGGACCGAGTGGGCTGGGGGCTTCGCCGGGCGAGGCCGGCCAGTATAAGCCGTCTTTTTTGCCGGCTGAGCTGACAATCTTCTGCGCATATTTCTGGTTCAGCGCAAAATAGCTTTGCTGTGCATCCACATACGCGTGCAGCGCCTCGATGGCGGCGAGCTCGTTGCGGCCAATCTCGCGGGTCAGGATCTCTTCCGCCCCTTCTTTGATATCAAATTGCCAGCCAGAGGCGGTTTTGATCACCGGAATCGGTAGCTGCCAGTCGCTGTCACCGACCACAAGATGTGCCTTATTCCCGTCAACGACCGTATTGTGCCGCACTTTCCAGTCGCGCAGGAAGCGATCCACGGCATCAGGATCCACCCCTTCCGGCGGCAGGAAATCACGCCAGTTCTCACCGAGCAGGGTGTTCATCGCGCTTTCATTTTGCTCACTGATGGCGCTGGCCAGCGCATCGGTTGCCTGGTCTGGCGTGCTGAAAGATTGCTGCGCCATTGCGGCGGCCGACAGCATGAATAACGCGATCCCACTGAGTAATTTGCTTTTCATGTCGGCTTCCTTAACGGTGACGGAATTCACGGTGTTCAGCACGCCCGGTAGACATCTGGCGCGGTTGCTGATGGCGGGCAGCCTGTTGCCGGCTCTGGGCACCTCGCTGCTGCTGGGCTTGCCAGTTGGCGGAACGACTGTCGTTACCGCTGAGCGCATTGGCGCGCGGCTGGCTACTCCGCGCAGGCTGCGAAACCCGTTTCTCTTGCCTTTGCGTGGTGGTCGGGCGGCTGTCTCGCGTCTTAGCGGCTGTCCGCTGTGCCGTTTGCGGTTTGGTGTCGTAGCCCCGGTAGTTGTTGCGCTGGGAAATTTGCTTCAGCTGGGCGGTTGACGCCTGACGCTGTGCATCTTTGGTGCCCGGACGCGCGGTCTGCGGGAAGGTTTTTCCCGTTGATTTCTCCATCTGGCTCAGCGCAGCCTGCCGTTGGCTGTCCCGGTTGATCGGTTTTTGCTGCGTTGCGCTTAGCCCCGTTGCCGTGTTCGTTGAGTGGAAGCGATTGTTGAGCGTGTTGGTGGGATAGGGCACTCCTTCACGATAGGCCGGGTTATGCTGCCAGGTGCGGTTGGCGTCCGTCAGGCGCTGGCCACTGATTTTATTAAAGTTCTCAACGTTGATATTGATGTTGTTATCACCGTTGCGGTTATAACCGCCGTGGTGATCCCAGTCGTCATCATGGTGGTGATCCCAGTCATCGTCATCATCCCAGTCGATGTTGCTGAAAATAGCGTAGGTGGTCGCCACGCCCAGGCTGAACCCTAAGCCTTTGACCAGGCTGTCCGTAAACTGCTCTCCCGGGGAGGGCGGTAAATAGACGGGCGGATAAGCGGTGTTCGGCCAGGTGCCATACACGGTATTCGGGTTGTAGGTGGGAACGTAAACCACCTGCGGGTCGGCGGACTCAATTTTAATGACCGTCGGGGCTGACGTCGTGGCGGTGCTTGTTGTCTGGCCGGTGGCCGTTTTCGCCGGGGCCGGTTTTGTCTCGGTGGTGACCGTTTGCTGCGGTGTTGATTGCAATGCACCGGTTTGCTGCGCCAGCAAACGCAGACGTTGCACGGAATCCATCACATCTTTCGGCTGCGCGAGAAACGCGTCGCCCAGGCTCTGCACCCAGGGTGGATTTTCGCCCATCAGGGACATCAACTGAGGAAACGCCACCAGTGATTTCACGCTCGGATCCCAGGGTTGATTCGCCACGGCCTGAATGGCGGCATCGCCCTGCAGTTTAGGGTTGTCTTTTGACCACTGTGCCGCCTGGATGACGTTGGCCGGGTAAGTCGAAGCCATCAAAATTTGCGATAGCAGGGCATCCGGGTAGAGCGCGATGGGGGCAACCCACTGATCAATTTGCGCGGCCGTGTAGGCTGGCGCGACGACCGGTGCTGGCTGAGCGGCAGGCGGCGCAGCCGGTTGTTGTGCGACGGGGGCAGGAGCCACAGGCTCCGTTGCGCGGCTTTTAACGAACATGACGCCTGAGGCGGCAAACAGCCCGGCACTGCACAGAAGGACAAGCAGTTGTGGCTTAAAGGGCAACTTCATAAAATGACTCCAACGAGACAAGCGCTGTGCCGTGAGGCGTTACGGTTGGCGTGAGTATCAATCACCCGTCTTTTACTGTTTTGACTTTTGTGGGGAATCATCCGGTACGTCCGGATAAAGAGTGTGAGTATTTATTACACAATTATATCGGATGGCTGAAATGCCGCCGGAATATTCAGAAGGTCGCACTCACGGTTTTTGCAGTCAGAATTCGTTGCACCTGCCCGCTACACCATGCTTAACGATTCAGCAAATTTTTTAATGTTGCTTTTTTGTAAACGGATTAACACTGTGCAGAAATCCTGCTATGCTGCCCGACGCGGTATCGGGCATTTACCCTACAAACTGCTGTCTCACAGGAGCGTGAAGAGAACGCCCGCCGCATATGACAATGAGAGCGAGGAGAACCGTCGTGCTAGAAGAATACCGTAAGCACGTAGCAGAACGTGCCGCCGAGGGAATTGTACCCAAACCTTTAGATGCAACCCAAATGGCCGCGCTCGTCGAGCTGCTGAAGAACCCGCCTAAGGGCGAAGAAGAATTCCTGTTAGATCTGTTGATCAACCGTGTACCGCCTGGCGTAGATGAAGCTGCCTACGTAAAAGCCGGATTCCTTGCCGCCGTCGCCAAAGGCGAAGCAACCTCCCCACTGGTTACTCCTGAAAAAGCTATTGAACTGCTCGGTACCATGCAGGGTGGCTACAACATTCATCCGCTGATTGACGCACTGGATAACGACACGCTGGCACCGATTGCCGCCAAAGCGCTCTCCTCAACGCTGCTGATGTTCGATAACTTCTACGATGTGGAAGAAAAAGCCAAAGCCGGCAACGCCTACGCGAAACAGGTTATGCAATCCTGGGCCGATGCCGAATGGTTCCTGAACCGTCCTGCACTGGCTGAAAAAATCACCGTTACCGTCTTCAAAGTGACCGGTGAAACTAACACCGATGACCTCTCTCCGGCACCGGATGCGTGGTCTCGTCCTGATATTCCTCTGCACGCGCTGGCGATGCTGAAAAACGCCCGTGAAGGTATTGAGCCGGATCAGCCGGGCAGCGTTGGCCCGATAAAACAGATCGAAGCTCTGCAGGAAAAAGGTTTCCCGCTGGCATACGTCGGTGACGTAGTGGGTACCGGTTCGTCCCGTAAGTCCGCGACCAACTCCGTACTGTGGTTCATGGGCGATGACATCCCTCATGTGCCTAACAAACGTGGCGGCGGACTGGTGCTGGGCGGCAAAATTGCGCCAATCTTCTTCAATACCATGGAAGATGCGGGCGCACTGCCGATCGAAGTGGATGTCTCTAACCTGAATATGGGCGACGTGATTGACGTTTACCCGTTCAAAGGTGAAGTGCGCAACCACGAAACCAACGAACTGCTGGCGAGTTTTGAGCTGAAAACCGACGTGCTGATTGACGAAGTGCGTGCCGGTGGCCGTATTCCGCTGATCATCGGTCGTGGCCTGACGACCAAAGCGCGTGAAGCGCTGGGTCTGCCGCACAGCGACGTGTTCCGTCATGCGAAGGATGTGGCGGAAAGCAATCGTGGTTACTCCCTGGCGCAGAAAATGGTGGGTCGCGCCTGCGGCGTCGCCGGTGTCCGTCCTGGCGCGTACTGCGAACCGAAGATGACCTCCGTGGGGTCTCAGGACACCACTGGCCCAATGACCCGTGATGAATTGAAAGACCTGGCGTGCCTGGGCTTCTCTTCTGACCTGGTGATGCAGAGCTTCTGTCACACTGCCGCGTATCCGAAGCCGGTTGACGTGACCACGCACCACACGCTGCCTGACTTCATCATGAACCGTGGCGGTGTGTCGCTGCGTCCGGGTGACGGTGTTATTCACTCTTGGCTGAACCGTATGCTGCTGCCTGATACCGTCGGTACCGGTGGTGATTCCCATACCCGTTTCCCAATCGGTATCTCCTTCCCGGCGGGCTCGGGGCTGGTGGCGTTTGCTGCTGCGACCGGCGTGATGCCGCTGGATATGCCAGAATCGGTTCTGGTGCGCTTCAAGGGCAAAATGCAGCCGGGTATCACCCTGCGTGACCTCGTGCATGCTATCCCTCTGTATGCCATCAAACAGGGTCTGCTGACCGTTGAGAAGAAAGGGAAGAAAAACATCTTCTCTGGCCGTATTCTGGAAATTGAAGGTCTGCCGGATCTGAAAGTCGAGCAGGCATTCGAACTGACCGATGCGTCCGCGGAGCGTTCTGCTGCTGGCTGTACCATCAAGCTGAACAAAGAACCGATTATTGAGTATCTGACCTCTAACATCGTGCTGCTGAAGTGGATGATTGCAGAAGGCTACGGCGACCGTCGTACGCTGGAGCGCCGTATTCAGGGCATGGAAAAATGGCTGGCGGATCCACAGCTGCTGGAAGCCGATGCTGACGCAGAATACGCGGCAGTGATCGACATCGATCTGGCGGATATCAAAGAGCCAATCCTGTGTGCACCGAACGATCCGGACGATGCGCGTCTGCTTTCAGACGTTCAGGGCGACAAGATCGACGAAGTGTTCATCGGATCCTGTATGACCAACATCGGCCACTTCCGTGCCGCCGGTAAGCTGCTGGATACCCACAAAGGCCAGCTGCCAACGCGTCTGTGGGTGGCTCCGCCAACCCGTATGGATGCGGCTCAGCTGACCGAAGAGGGCTACTACAGCGTGTTCGGTAAGAGCGGTGCGCGTATCGAAATTCCTGGCTGTTCCCTGTGTATGGGTAACCAGGCGCGTGTGGCTGACGGTGCGACGGTGGTTTCCACCTCTACCCGTAACTTCCCGAACCGTTTAGGTACCGGTGCTAACGTCTACCTGGCCTCTGCGGAGCTGGCGGCGGTTGCGGCACTGATTGGTAAACTGCCAACGCCGGAAGAGTACCAGACCTTTGTGGCTCAGGTGGATAAGACGGCGGTAGATACCTATCGCTATCTGAACTTCGACCAGCTCTCTCAGTACACCGAGAAGGCTGACGGGGTTATCTTCCAGACGGCGGTATAAACAGCTAAACCGTCTTCACGGAGGCGGTTTTGTGTTTGCACCCTCTCCTGTGGAGAGGGACGAGGTGAAGGCATCAGACCGCAAGGTCTTGCTCTCACCTTTTTATTTTCATTCCTCCTGCCTCCCACGCTTTTTTTCTTCCTCTCTGCTGCGATAATTAGCGTAATGGCTTTGCAGAGGAAAATACTATGGATTACGAATTTCTGCGCGACATCACCGGAGTGGTGAAAGTGCGTATGTCGATGGGCCACGAAGCTGTTGGACACTGGTTCAACGAAGAGGTGAAAGAGAATCTCGCCCTTCTGGACGAAGTTGAACAGGCGGCAAATACGGTGAAAGGCAGTGAACGCTCCTGGCAACGTGCCGGGCACGAATACACGCTGTGGATGGATGGCGAAGAGGTGATGGTGCGTGCCAACCAGCTTGAATTCTCCGGTGATGAGATGGAAGAGGGGATGAGCTACTACGATGAAGAGAGTCTGTCGCTGTGCGGCGTAGAAGACTTTTTGCAAGTCGTGACGGCGTACCGGGCGTTCATGAAACAGAAATAGCACACCGGAGCGTCCTTGCTCCCAGCGCGGCTTACACGGTCGGAATATTGCGGCCGTAGTAGATTTCGCGCATCTCTTTCCAGAGCAGGTCAGTAATGGCCTTGCGCTCTTCTTCGCTTAAATCTTCTGGTCGGGTATGGAACATGTAGTGCTTAAGGTCGAACTCCTTAAGTAACATCTTGGTATGGAAGATATTTTCCTGATACACGTTCACATCCATCATGTCATACAGCGACTTCATGTCGTCGGACATAAAGTTCTGAATGGAATTGATCTCGTGATCGATAAAGTGCTTCATGCCGTTAATGTCACGGGTAAAGCCTCGCACGCGATAATCAATCGTCACGATATCGGATTCCAGCTGGTGGATTAAATAGTTCAGCGCGTTCAGCGGGGAGATCACGCCGCAGGTCGACACTTCGATATCGGCACGGAAGGTACACAGACCGCCTTCAGGATGGCTCTCCGGGTAGGTGTGCACGCAGATGTGGCTTTTATCAAGATGGGCGACGACCACTTCCGGCAGCGGGCCCGGATGTTCTGTTTTATCGATAAGTTGAGGGTCGACCGGCTCTTCGCTGACCAGAATCGTGACGCTGGCACCCTGAGGTTCATAATCCTGACGGGCGATATTCAGGATATTCGCGCCGATAATCGAACAGGTTTCTGACAGGATCTCGGTCAGACGGTTGGCATTGTAGAGTTCATCGATATAGGCGATGTAACCATCGCGTTCTTCCGCTGTTTTGGCATAGCAGATATCGTAAATACAAAAACTCAGGCTTTTGGTCAGGTTGTTAAAGCCATGCAGTTTAAGCTTTTTCAATTAGCTCACCCCCTTAGTGGATAATGCGTCTTGCAGGTACTGCGGTAAGGCAAACGCTGCGGTATGAACTGCCGGATTGTAGTAACGGCACGTAAGACCGGCCTGGTGGAAGCGGGCCTGAATAATTTCGGTGGAAAGATGGCGCAGTACGTCGTTATCCGTCGCCCAGGCAAAGGTCATGATCCCGCCGTAGTACGTCGGAATAGCGGCCTGATAGAAGCTGACATCGCCAAAATAGGTGCTCAGCTTGCGGTGGCTGTCGAGGGCTTCATCCTGTTGCAGGAAGCAGACGCCGTTTTGTGCCACGAAAATCCCGCCCGGCTTCAGGCAGCGCTTGCAGCCTTCGTAGAAATCGGAGGTAAACAGCGATGCGCCGGGACCGATCGGGTCGGTACAGTCGGAGATAATAACGTCGAAGGTCTGGGTCGTCTGATTAACGAAGTTAACCCCATCATCAATGACCAGACTGAAGCGCGGATCGTCATAGCTACCGGCGTTATGGTTCGGCAGGTACTGACGACAGAAAGAGACCACGCCGGCATCAATTTCCACCATCGTAATGGTTTCGATGGATTGATGGCGGGAGACTTCACGCAGCATTGCGCCATCACCACCACCGATAATCAGAACATGCTTCGCATGCCCGTGTGCCAGCAGCGGAACGTGGGTCATCATCTCATGATAGATAAACTCGTCGCGCTCGGTCGTTTGCACGACACCATCCAGCGCCATCACGCGGCCAAAGGCGGCATTCTCGAAGATGATCAGATCCTGGTGATCGGTTTTCTCATGATAGAGCACGTTATCAACGGCAAAGTACTGACCAAACTGGTCATGCAGTGTTTCATGCCACAACGTGTGGTCGGCCATACGCGGACTCCTCCTTTGTTAACATCCGTTACGCTCACAAAAAATGAGCGAAACATGATAGCTAACTATAACCGTGGTTGCACGGCTATAGGTTCAACAAGGGGGCGTCGGGAAGGTTATTTCACGTAGGCGAGCAGGCTGAGTGAATCGCGAGCCAGCGCTTTGCATTTTTTGGCGGTAGGGATACCAATACCGCTTAAATCGCGGTAGCTGTCTTCGCCGAGCGCCTTCATGTCGAAGCTATCGTAGTTGCTGAGATCCCATTGGTTTTGCTGGGCAAAAAAGACCAGTGCGCGACGAATCTGCCCGTTGGGCAAATTCTGGTAACCACAATCGTTTTTCAGAAAGACAAAAACTGCCGTCAAATCGGCCATATCTTCCGCTTCATTTTCACTCAGCGCGTAACTGTTCGCACACATCGCCATCAGGCTACCGAACAAAATTGTTCTGAAAAACGTCTTCATTGCTTCTACCACTGCATCACGGAAAATTAACGTTAGCATACTTGATGCCAGGCCGACGATCTTTATTATTGCCGCTTCACTTGACCTTCCGGTAAGGGGAGGGTTTATGCTCAAAAGATCGCCTGCTGGAAATAAGGAAATGAACATGCAACGCCGTGATTTTTTAAAATATTCCGTTGCGCTTGGCGTAGCCAGCGCTTTACCGCTGTGGAGCCGCGTGGCTTTTGCGGCCGACAGACCTGCCTTACCGATCCCTGATTTACTCACCGCGGATGCCCGTAGCCGCATCCAGCTAGTTGTCCAGTCCGGTAAAACGACCTTCGGCGCACACAGTGCGACAACGTGGGGTTATAACGGCAATCTTCTCGGCCCGGCACTTCAGTTACGTAAAGGGAAAGCGGTGACGGTGGATATCCATAACACGCTGGCTGAGGAGACCACGTTGCACTGGCACGGACTGGAAGTGCCGGGCGAGGTGGACGGGGGGCCGCAGGGCATCATAAAACCGGGCGGTAAGCGAAGCGTGACTTTTACCCCGGACCAGCGCGCCGCGACCTGCTGGTTCCACCCCCATCAGCATGGCAAAACGGGCCATCAGGTGGCGATGGGGCTGGCGGGGCTGGTGCTGATCGAAGATGACGAAAGCCGTTTGCTGCGCCTGCCCAAACAGTGGGGCATCGACGATGTGCCGGTCATTGTGCAGGACAAAAAATTCACCGCTGACGGGCAAATTGATTATCAGCTGGACGTCATGAGCGCGGCGGTAGGCTGGTTTGGCGACACCCTGCTGACCAACGGTGCCATTTACCCGCAGCATGCGGCACCGAAAGGCTGGCTGCGCTTACGCCTGCTCAACGGCTGTAACGCCCGCTCACTGAATTTCGCCACCAGCGATAAACGCCCTCTGTACGTGGTCGCAAGCGACGGGGGGCTGCTGCCTGAACCGGTGAAGATGGATACGCTACCGATGCTGATGGGGGAGCGTTTTGAGGTGCTGGTGGATATCAGCGACGGCAAACCGTTTGACCTGGTCACGCTACCGGTCAGTCAGATGGGAATGGCGGTTGCACCCTTTGATAAGCCGCACCCGGTGCTGCAGATCCAGCCGCTGCAGGTCACGGCCTCGGGCATGCTGCCGGATACCCTGACCACGCTCCCGGCGCTACCTTCTCTCGAGGGCCTGATCCAACGCAAGCTGCAACTGTCCATGAACCCGATGCTCGACATGATGGGCATGCAGGCACTGATGGCGAAATATGGCAATCAGGCGATGGCGGGTATGCACCACGGAGAGATGATGGGCCATATGAATATGGACCACGGTAAAATGGGCGGCATGGGGCACGGTGGCCACGATTTCGATTTCCACAATGCCAACATGATCAACGGCAAAGCGTTCGACATGAACACGCCAATGTTTGCTGCCACAAAAGGGCAGTTTGAACGCTGGGTGATTTCAGGCGAAGGCGACATGATGCTGCACCCATTCCATATTCACGGCACCCAGTTCCGCATCCTTTCTGAAAACGGTAACGCGCCACAGGCGCATCGCGCGGGATGGAAAGACACCGTCAGGGTTGAAGGTGGCGTCAGTGAGGTGCTGGTGAAATTTGACCACGAGGCACCGAAGGCGTTTGCCTATATGGCGCACTGCCATCTGCTGGAGCATGAAGATACGGGCATGATGCTGGGGTTCACGGTTTAATATCGTGTGGCCTGATGCCCAGACCCCGGTCCAGAGGGGATAAACAATAAAAACGGCAACCGAAGTTGCCGTTTTTTTTACCGTTGGCGGTGTTAATTATTTAGCGTCGTCGGGTAAAGCATAAGCCACAATGTAGTCGCCCATCTTCGTACCAAACGAACCATGACCACCCGCAGAGATGACAACGTACTGCTTGCCATTCACTTCATAGGTCATCGGCGTTGCCTGTCCACCTGCTGGCAGACGGCCTTGCCACAGTTTTTCACCGTTGGTCATGTTGTACGCGCGCAGGTAGTTATCGGCGGTTGCCGCGATGAACAGCACGTTACCGGCGGTAGAAATTGGACCACCCAGCATTGGCATACCCATATTGAACGGGACAGGAACTGGCATCGGGAACGGCATGCTGTCCTGAGGCGTACCAATACGTTTTTTCCAGACGATCTGGTTAGTTTTCAGATCCAGGCCGGAGATATAACCCCAGGCAGGCTGTTTACACGGCAGACCAAACGGCGACAGGAACGGGTTCAGCGTGACGCCGTATGGCACGCCATACTGCGGCTGAATACCCGCTTCAGTACCGCTGCCTTTAGCATCTTTAGGCTGCTCCATTGGGTTGCCTGGACCGCGTGGAATAAGCTTAGAAACAAACGGCAGGGCCATCGGGTTGGCAATCGCCACCTGACGGTTAGGGTCAACGGAGATCCCACCCCATTCGAACATGCCCAGGTTACCCGGGAAGACCAGCGTGCCCTGCTCAGAAGGTGGCGTGAAGATACCTTCATAGCGCAGCTGATGGAACATCACGCGGCACACCAGCTGGTCAAACATTGTGGCACCCCACATGTCTGCACCGCTGAGATCTTTCTTCGGACGGAAGCTCAGGTCAGAGAACGGCTGTGTTTTGGTGACATAGTCGCCTTTGGCAGCGCCCTGCGGAACGGGTTTTTCGGGTGCCGGGACAACCAGCTTACCGTTGCTGCGATCCAGCACAAAGATGTTGCCCGTTTTCGCGGGTGCATAAATCACCGGAACGGTTTTGCCGTTAACGGTAATGTCTGCCAGCGTCGGCTGGGACGGCATGTCCATATCCCACAGGTCGTGGTGAACAGTCTGGTAGCTCCAGGCCAGTTTACCGGTGGTCGCGTTCAGCGCCACAATAGAGCTGGCATAACGCTCTTGCTCAGGCGTACGGTTACCCCCCCAGATATCTGGCGTGGTGACGCCCATCGGCAGGTAGACCAGGTCCAGCTTCGCGTCATACGCCGCCGGTGCCCAGGAGTTAGGTGAGTTAAAGGTAAAGGTGTGTTCGTCCGATGGGATCGCATTTGGATCTTTCGCGCCCGGGTCGAAGGCCCACAGCAGTTTACCGGTGTTCACGTCAAAACCACGGATAACGCCAGAGGTTTCGCGGGTGGAGAAGTTATCGGTTACCGAGCCGGCAATCACGATAGTTTTATCGGTGATGATCGGCGGTGAGGTTGGCTCATACAGACCCGGCGTGGTGTCCGGCATGTTGGTCTGCAGATTCAGGATACCTTTGTTGGCAAAGGTCTCACACAGCTTACCGGTTTCGGCATTGATCGCGAACAGGCGGCCATCGTTTACCGGCAGCATGATGCGGCGAGGACAGTCGGCAATGACTTCAGGGCTCGCATTATCAGCACGCGCTTCGTGGTAAGAGACGCCACGGCAGGTGATGTGCTGGAACGACGGGTTGGAGTTCAGCTGTGGATCGAAGTGCCATTTCTCTTTACCGGTGGCCGCATCAAGCGCGAACAGACGCTGGTGCGCGGTGCACAGATAAAGCATGTTACCGACTTTAATCGGCGTCACTTCGTTGGTCAGTTCACCTGGATCGTTTGGCATCTTCAGGTCGCCGGTACGGAATACCCAGGCTTCCTTCAGGTTCTTAACGTTGTCCGCGTTGATCTGCTTGAGCGGGGAGTAGCGCTGACCTTCCTGATTACTGCCATAAGCTGGCCAGTCGCCATCCGCGACCTGCGAGATAGCCGCAGCTGGGGTGGATTCGGCATTCAGCGTGCCGTTAATCTCCTGCGGGTCGTTAAAACCGGCCCAGGTGAGAATGCCGCCGCTGATCAGCAGGGCAACCACCAGCGCCGCAACGGCACCGCTTGAAGGAACAATCAGGCGACGCCACACGAACGGCAGGATCAGCCAGATACCAAAGAAGACCAGGATGTCACTGCGCGGCGTCAGTGCCCAGAAGTCGAAACCGACTTCCCAGACGCCCCAGATCATGGTTGCGAGGAGTAAAGCAGCATAAAGCCATAGCGCGGATTGTTTTCTACGCCACAACAGGACGGTTACGCCAAGCATAACCAGACCCGCAATAGGGTAGTACCAGGAGCCGCCAATTGCGGCCAGCCAGACGCCACCGATTAACAGATACAGGCCGCAGAAGGCGGCGAATAGCGCTGTTAATGTCACCAGTAGACGTGGCTGTTGAGTTTTTATTTCAGCCATAGAAAGTGTACTCGTCAGTTTTGTTAATTATTTGCTAGCAACTAATTATAGGTATTAACAAGTGTGATCGGAATCACAATATTTGCTTTTTATAACTCATGCGCCAGGTGTATCCATTTACTGATATAATGGCTGGCTTGCGTATCGATGCCGGAGTAACATTCATCCGCATTGAGAGATTTTCATTAAAATCATATGGTTAGTAATATGAAACATACTGTTGAAGTGATGATCCCGGAAGCCGAGATCAAAGCGCGTATCGCCGAACTGGGTCGTCAAATCACCGAACATTACAAGGACAGCGGCAGCGAAATGGTGCTGGTCGGTCTTTTACGTGGCTCTTTCATGTTCATGGCAGACCTGTGCCGTGAAGTGCAGGTGTCCCATGAGGTCGATTTTATGACCGCCTCCAGCTACGGCAGCGGCATGTCCACAACCCGTGATGTGAAAATCCTGAAAGATCTGGATGAAGATATTCGTGGCAAAGATGTGTTGATCGTTGAGGACATCATCGACTCCGGCAACACGCTCTCTAAAGTGCGCGAGATCCTGAGCCTGCGTGAGCCAAAATCCCTGGCGATCTGCACCCTGCTGGATAAACCCAGCCGCCGTGAAGTGCAGGTGCCGGTAGAGTTTGTCGGCTTCTCTATCCCTGACGAGTTCGTCGTGGGCTATGGCATTGACTACGCGCAGCGTTACCGTCATCTGCCGTATGTGGGTAAAGTGATCCTGCTCGACGAGTAAGGTTTGTGACGTACGGCCTGTTGCCCTCTGACGAGGGAACACACAGTAAAAACGGCAACCCGGGTTGCCGTTTTGTTTTTATCTGAACCGCTTACAGGCAGCTATTTATGGTTGACGTGCTTAAGCTTCAGGTTAGCTATCCCGGAACGATAGCGCTGCTCCAGCGTTTCACGGTTGGTGGCGGTCACTTCCAGGTTACGAAGCAGACCATCGTGAATACCGTATGCCCAGCCGTGGATCGAGACTTTTTGCCCGCGTTTCCACGCCGATTGCATGATGGTGGAATGGCCAAGGTTATAAACCTGCTCCATCACGTTCAGCTCGCAAAGGGTATCGAGACGACGCTCCTGCGGCATTTCACCCAACAGTGAGCTATGTTTGAACCAGATATCGCGGATATGCAGCAGCCAGTTATCGATTAACCCGAGTTCGGTATTTTCAATCGCGGCCTGCACACCGCCGCAGCCATAGTGGCCACAAATAATGATGTGCTCGACCTCCAGAACGTCAACGGCGTACTGAACAACCGAAAGGCAGTTGAGGTCGGTATGGATCACCAGGTTGGCAACATTACGGTGCACAAACAGTTCGCCAGGCTCGAGACCTGTCAGGCGCTCTGCCGGAACGCGGCTGTCGGAACATCCAATCCAGAGAAAGCGTGGGTTTTGCGCCTGCGCGAGCTTTCCAAAAAATCCGGGGTCTTCCTCCACCAGCATTTTTGACCATAGTGCATTGTTGCTGATGAGTGTATCTATGTCGTTCATGGAGGTTAGCGACCTGTAACCGAGTGATTGCGTTGCGCTAATATAGGGTAACTCGACTTTTAATGAAACCACACAACGTGTGTCAGAACCTAAGGTAAGTTTAATTCATGGCGATTGCACTGGAGCTTGAGCAGCTCAAAAAAACCTATCCAGGCGGCGTTCAGGCGCTGCGTGGGATAGATCTCAAAGTGGAAGCGGGGGATTTCTACGCGCTTCTGGGGCCGAATGGGGCGGGGAAATCCACCACCATTGGCATTATCAGTTCTCTGGTCAATAAAACGTCCGGCCGGGTGAGCGTGTTTGGTTACGACCTGCAAAAAGATGTGGTGAATGCCAAGCGCCAGCTCGGACTGGTACCGCAGGAGTTCAACTTCAACCCGTTCGAGACAGTGCAGCAAATCGTGGTTAATCAGGCGGGTTACTACGGTGTTGAGCGCAAAGAAGCGGTTGAGCGCAGCGAAAAGTACCTCAAACAGCTCGATCTGTGGGAAAAACGCAATGAACGTGCGCGCATGTTGTCTGGCGGGATGAAGCGCCGTCTGATGATTGCCCGTGCGCTGATGCATGAGCCAAAGCTGCTGATCCTTGATGAGCCCACCGCGGGCGTGGATATCGAACTGCGTCGTTCAATGTGGGGCTTCCTGAAGGACCTCAACGACAAAGGCACGACCATTATTTTGACCACGCACTACCTCGAAGAGGCGGAGATGCTGTGTCGCAATATCGGCATCATTCAGAACGGTGAGCTGGTGGAAAACACCTCGATGAAGAGCCTGCTCGCCAAGCTAAAATCCGAAACCTTCATTCTCGACCTGGCGGCGAAAAGCCCGCTGCCGACGCTGGAAGGCTATAACTATCGTCTGGTGGATACCTCAACGCTGGAAGTGGAAGTGCTGCGCGAGCAGGGCATCAACAGCGTGTTCTCACAGCTGAGCGCGCAGGGTGTTCAGGTATTAAGTATGCGTAACAAAGCGAACCGACTGGAAGAGCTGTTTGTCTCTCTGGTGCAGGATAAACAAGGAGACAAGGCATGACGCATCTTTACTGGGTCGCGCTGAAAAGCATCTGGGCGAAAGAGATTAACCGCTTTATGCGTATCTGGGTGCAAACTCTGGTACCGCCGGTGATCACCATGACGCTCTACTTCATCATCTTCGGTAACCTCATCGGTTCCCGCATTGGTGAAATGCACGGCTTTACCTATATGCAGTTTATTGTGCCGGGCCTGATCATGATGGCGGTGATCACCAACGCCTATGCTAACGTGGCATCATCATTCTTTAGCGCCAAGTTCCAGCGTAACATTGAAGAGCTGCTGGTCGCGCCGGTACCAACGCATGTGATCATTGCGGGTTATGTGGGCGGCGGCGTGGCGCGCGGTCTCTGCGTGGGGATTCTGGTGACGGCGATCTCCCTGTTCTTTGTGCCGTTCCAGGTGCATTCATGGCTGTTCGTGGCGCTCACGTTACTGTTGACGGCCATCTTGTTCTCGCTGGCCGGTCTGCTGAACGCGGTGTTTGCTAAAACGTTCGATGATATCAGCCTGATCCCGACCTTTGTGCTGACGCCACTGACCTATCTTGGCGGGGTGTTCTACTCCCTGACGCTGCTGCCGCCGTTCTGGCAGGCGCTGTCACACCTGAACCCGATTGTTTATATGATCAGCGGCTTCCGCTTTGGTTTCCTCGGCATTACGGATGTGCCACTGATTACCACGGTTGCGGTGCTGGTGGTGTTTATTATCGCCTTCTACCTGCTGTGCTGGTCTCTGATTCAGCGTGGACGCGGTCTGCGCAGCTAATCTTCCGCCCGGCGACATTCTGTTTGCCGGGTGCTTTTCTTTGATTGTTATCACCGTACGCTAACCTTCACTCCGCTAAACTACTTGCCTGCTAAGGAGAGAGTGATGCTGGGATGGGTGATCGCCTGCCATGATGAACAGGCGCAGGATATGCTGGATAAACTGGAGGCCAGATTTGGTCCGCTGGCGCAATGCCGTGCGGTTAACTACTGGCGTGGATTGAGCACCAACATGCTCAGCCGAATGATGTGCGATGCCCTGCATGAAACCGACACCGGTGACGGCGTCATCTTCCTGACCGATAAATCCGGCGCGGCACCTTATCGCTCTGCGGCATTGTTGAGCCACAAGCACGACAACTGTGAAGTGATATCAGGCATTAACTCTTTGCTGCTGGAATCCATGTATCCCTTTCGGGAAACCTTAAGCAGCGCTGAATTCCGTCATGCGATCGTCGACAAAAAAGTGGCCGGCGTCAGCAGCCTGTGGCATCAGCAGCAAAAAAATCCTCCCTTTGTCTTGCTCCATGATTTGTATAAGAATTAAACATTGGTATTGATGCTGCTTTTGTTACAATGGTGGCTGATTTTTCGTGTCGATTAATATTCCATGTTCATGCGCGTTGTATTCCTTCTGTTGCTGCTGGTTTCCGGCGGCGCATCTGCCAGCCTGATCGCTCAGCAAGGGCTTCCCGCCCGATATATGCAAACCACCGAAGATGCGGCTATCTGGGCGCAAGTAGGTAACAATGTGGTCAATGTCGGCAATATCCGTGCCGGGCAAATCCTGGCCGTCGTCCCCACATCCGCTGATTACTACGAGTTTCGTTTTGGCTTCGGCACGGGCTTTATTGATAAAGAGCACCTGGAAGACGTGCAGGGCAAACAGCGCGTGGAAGACAGCCTTGGTGATTTGAATAAACCGCTGAGTAACCAGAACCTGATAACCTGGAAAGACACGCCTGTCTTTAACGCCCCCAGCAGCGGAAGCGCCCCTTTCGGCACGATGAGCGCTAACCTTCGCTACCCCATTCTGAATAAACTTAAAGACCGTCTGAACCAGACCTGGTATCAGATCCGCATCGGCAATCGTCTGGCGTGGATCAGCAGCCTGGATGCGCAGGAAGATAACGGCATCCCGGTCCTGACCTATCACCATATCCTGCGTGATGAGGAGAACACCCGTTTCCGGCATACCTCTACGACCACCAGCGTGCGTGCGTTCAGCAACCAGATGACCTGGCTTCGCGATCAGGGCTATACCACGCTGACGATGGCTCAGCTTGAAGGGTATGTGCGTAACAAAATGAACCTGCCGGCGAAGTCTGTGGTGATCACCTTTGATGACGGGCTGAAGTCGGTGAGCCGCTATGCGTATCCCGTCCTCAAAGCGTATGGATTCAAGGCGACGGCGTTTATCATCTCGTCGCGTATAAAACGTCATCCGCAGAAGTGGGCGCCGAAATACCTGCAGTTTATGAGTGTCTCTGAGCTTGAGCAGATCCAGGATGTGTTTGATATCCAGTCCCATACTCACTTCTTGCATCGGGTGGACGGCAATAAACACCCGATCTTACTGAGCCGTAGCCATCACGTGATTTTGTTCGATTTCGCGCGTTCACGCCGGGCGCTGGCGCAATTTAACCCGCACGTGCTCTATCTCTCTTATCCGTTTGGCGCCTATGATGACAAAGCGGTAAAAGCAGCGAATGACGCAGGGTTCCACCTGGCGGTGACAACGGTAAAAGGCAAAGTGAAGCCCGGGGACAATCCGTTCCTGCTTAAGCGACTGTATATTTTAAGGACGGATTCGCTGGAGACGATGTCGCGGCTTATCAGTAATCAGCCGCAGGGATGAGGTGAGAGAAGGCTGTGAACGGTTCACAGCCTTCAGGATATCAGGCAACCTGGACCGGAATGGCTTTCGCGGTGCGTTTCATTTCGTTGTCGCCTTCGAAGTACGCCACTTTTGGCTGCCAGCGACGGGCTTCTTCGTCAGACATCATCACGAAGCTGGCGATGATAACGATATCACCGACGTCGGCACAGTGAGCGGCAGCGCCATTCACGGAGATAATTCTGGAGCCGCGTTCCGCCGCGATCGCATAGGTAGAGAAGCGCTTACCGTTATTCACGTTCCAGATATCAATGGCTTCGTTTTCAAGGATGCCCGCTGCATCAAGAAAATCCTGATCAATGGCGCAGGAGCCTTCATAGTGCAGGTCGGCCTGAGTGACTTTCACACGGTGAAGCTTACCTTGCAGCATTTTGCGAATCATTACGTTTACCTTTAATCATCATGCGTTAACCCCCCGCGAACGAGGGGAGGTAGAGAGTTATGCCAGCTCAACCACTTTATTGTCGATAAGGCGTGCCTGACCGAGCCATGCAGCCACCAGAAGCACCGCGCGCTTGCTGGTATCGGTCAGCTCAAGCAGCGTATCGGCATCACGGATTTGGATATCGTCAGCGCGGAAGCCTTTGTCGTTCAGCGCCTGTTCGGCGAGGGCAACGATCTCTTCTGCACTCAGCTCTTTAGCCACAAGCTGTTCCGCCATGGTATTCATGACCTTGCTCAATCCCGGCGCGATTTTACGCTCATCCGCGGTAAGGTACCCGTTACGGGAACTGAGCGCCAGACCGTCTTTGGCACGCACAATCGGCACGCCCACGATCTCAATATCATAACCCATGTCGGCGACCATCTTACGGATCAACGCCAGCTGCTGGAAGTCCTTCTCACCGAAGCAGGCAACGTCCGGCTGCACCAGGTTAAACAGCTTGCTGACGATGGTTGAAACGCCGCGGAAATGGCCCGGACGGCTGGCGCCTTCCAGCATGGTTGAAATGCCCGGCACGTCCACGTAGGTCGCGTCCTCGGTCCCCTGCGGGTAGACGTCTGCAGGTGCCGGAGAGAAGACAATGTCGGCGTGGCGTTTTTTGAGTTTTTCGCAATCTTCCTGCAGGGTGCGCGGATAGCGCGCCAGGTCGTCGGCACGGTCAAACTGCATGGGGTTCACGAAGATACTGACCACCACGATATCTGCACGCGCTCTGGCTTCATCAACAAGCTTCATATGGCCGTCATGCAGGTTACCCATCGTGGGAACCAGTGCGATACGTTTACCTTCCTGACGTGCACGACGGATATGCTGGCGAAGCAGCGGCAGGGTTTCAATGATTAGCACAACAAGACTCCTTAATGGAAACTGTGTTCTTCACCCGGGTAAACACCGGATTCAACGTCGGCAATATACTGCCGCACAGCAGCACGCATGTCGCCTGCTTCTGCCAGGAAATTTTTGGCGAATTTAGGGATATGACCGCCGGTAATACCAAAGGCGTCGTGCATCACTAAAATCTGACCGTCGGTAACGTTGCCTGCGCCAATACCAATCACCGGAATCGACAGCGCCTCGGTGATGCGTTTCGCCAGTTCAACCGGCACACACTCCAGCACCAGCAGCTGTGCGCCAGCGGCTTCCAGCGCCAGGGCATCCTCAAACAGTGTCTGTGCCGCGTCACCGCGGCCCTGCACCTTATAGCCGCCAAAAATATTGACGGATTGCGGCGTCAGACCCAGATGACCACAGACCGGCACGGCACGTTCGGTGAGCATTTTCACGGTCTCTGCAAGCCAGGCTCCGCCTTCGATTTTGACCATATTGGCCCCGGCACGCATGACGGTTGCCGCATTCTCGAACGCTTGCTCTGGCGTCGCGTAGGCCATAAAAGGCAGATCGGAAAGCAGCAGACAGGCAGGTGCTCCGCGGCGCACGGCACGGGTATGGTAGGCAATATCTTCGACCGTCACCGGCAGGGTGGAATCATGGCCTTGTACCGTCATCCCTAACGAATCTCCGACCAGCATGACAGTGATACCCTCTTCGGCAAAAAGCTTAGCGAAGCTGTAGTCATACGCAGTAATGGTGGCGAAGCGTCTCTTTTCCTGTTTGCATTTCTGCAGTAAGGAGATGGTGGTTGGTTTCATACTGTTTCCTGATAGCCCAAAAGCGAATCTTTGCGCATTCTAACAGTAACATTTGAGGGAACAATGATTTTAGGCAACCGATTAACCACAATTCAGTGAGGGTTAACCGGTAAAAACGCGGATCACCAGCGGGCTGGTTTTTCTGCGTCGAGGCTATCCAGCACTGCCTTCAGCGAGAGGCCGTCAGGGAAGGTGAGGTCAGGGGCAACGTCGAACAGCGGCCAGAGCATAAAGCCGCGATTTTTCATGTCGTAGTGCGGAACGGTGAGACGGGGGGTGTTAATCACCTCGTGGCCAAACAGCATAATGTCGAGATCGAGGGTGCGCGGCCCCCAGCGTTCGGCTTTGCGTACGCGGCCCTGCTGCAGTTCGATTCGCTGAGTATTATCCAGCAGCGTGTCGGCATCCAGCGCAGTGTCCAGCACCACGGCGGCATTCAGGTAATCAGGCTGATCCTGTGGCCCCAGCGGCGGTGTCCGGTAGAAAGAAGAGACCGCCACAATACGGCTTTGTGGGATTTCACCCAGCGCCTGAACGGCAGCATTAACCTGCTCCAGCGGAGAGGCCAGATTGCTGCCGATGGCAATGTACGCCAGGGTCATGCCGTACCTTCACGGCGCGGCGCACGTTTGCGCGGACGACGGTGGCGACGACGCGGCGTCGGTTCGTCATCGAGGTCGACGAGCATATCTTTCTGCTCTGGCGGTGCTGAAACCTGGAATTCTCCCCACCACTGCGCCAGACGCTGCAGTTCCTGGTTCCGTTCAATTTCAGCACGCAGCGACAGTAAATCGAACGCGGCGCGGAATTTAGGATGCTCCATCAGCTTCCAGGCGCGTTTACCCTGACGACGAGACATGCGCAGCTGAAGCTGCCAGATATCACGCACCAGCGTCGTAATACGTTTTGGAATGGCGAGCGTGCGGCAGGCTTCATCCAGCACGTCATTTGCGGCCAGCGCAAACGCATCGTAGTAGGCCAGACCGCTTTCCTGCGCAATTCTCTGCGCTGCTTCCAGCAGCGGATACCAGAACATCGCGGCAAACAGGAACGCCGGGTTCACACGCATATCGTTGTGAATGCGGGTATCGGTATTCTTCAGCACCTGCGCAATCATGCGTTCCATTGGGCTGTCACCGTTTTCGGTAAAGCAGCGCGTAATGGTCGGGAACAGGGGCTGGAAAAGGCTGTATTCGCGTAGCAGCTTGTAGGTTTCGTAGCCGTAACCGGCCTGCAGCAGCTTCAGCGCCTCTTCAAACAGACGGGCTGGCGGCACGTCGTTAATCAGCGTCGCCAGACGCGGTATCGGCTCTGCGGTTTCCGGGCTGATGCGCATTGAGAGTTTGGCGGCGAAACGTACGGCGCGCAGCATACGCACCGGGTCTTCACGATAACGCGTTTCCGGCGTGCCGATCAGGCGAATCAGACCGTCTTTCAGGTCCTGCATGCCACCGACGTAATCACGGACGGTGAAATCTGCCACGCTGTAGTAAAGGCTGTTGATCGTGAAATCGCGACGCTGGGCATCTTCTTCGATAGAGCCGAAGATATTGTCCCGCAGCAGCATGCCGTTCTGGCCGCGCTGGGAGGTGGTGCGATCGGATTCGCCCGCCTCGTGGTGACCGCGGAAGGTCGCCACTTCAATAATTTCCGGCCCAAACATGACGTGAGCAAGACGAAAACGACGGCCAACAAGGCGACAGTTACGGAATAATTTGCGCACCTGCTCTGGCGTGGCGCTGGTCGTCACGTCGAAATCTTTTGGTTTTTTGCCCAGCAGTAAATCACGCACCCCACCGCCAACGAGATAGGCCTCGTAGCCTGCTTTATTCAGACGATAGAGCACCTTGAGGGCATTTTCACTGATATCTTTGCGGGAAATATTGTGCTGCTCACGTGGAATAACCGACATGCGGTTTTGCGCAATAGCGTCGTTCGCCATGCTCTCTTCGCGGCTTAGCACTTTACGGCAAAAATTAGCGACTCGGGTAAAAATAGTACACCTCGTAGTGTGTTTTGTTATGAAAAAAGCGGCTAATCATAGCTCAGCGCAACGCATTTGAGAATGCTGGATTTTTGGCACGGTCGTCAGCGTCCAGTTGGCGATCGCCATTTTCAGCAGTTCGTCAATTCGCAAATCCTGCCATTCGTTGGTTACATTCTGGTTGAGAAATCGCAGCGCGTCGATCAAAACAGGGCGCGGATCGCCGTCTGGCAGGGCGGGCGCATGATTTTGTTTTGACAGTTTAAAGCCCTGTTCATTGACCGCCAGCGGCAGATGAATGTAATCCGGCGCGTTCCAGCCAAACTGGTGATAGAGCGATATTTGTCGCACGGTAGGTTCCACCAGGTCAGCCCCGCGCACAATTTCCGTCACGCCCTGGAAATGGTCATCAACCACAACCGCCAGGTTATAGGCGAACAAGCCGTCACGGCGGTGGATAATAAAATCTTCGCGTGCAAGACGTTCATCCGCATGGATTTCGCCGGAGAGTAAATCAGTAAAGTGCGTCACCGGGGCATGCTGCTTTATGCGCACGGCGGCCAGTTCTGGGCCGTTATTGCGCGTGCGGCAGTGGCCGTCATAGACGCCACCCACGCTCTGAATACGCGCGCGGGTGCAGGTGCAGTAGTAGGAGAGCCCTTGTGCGTGGAGCCACGCCAGGCGTTCCCGGTAGGCATCATGTCGCCTTGACTGCCAGAGGACGTCACCGTCCCAGTGAAGACCGTAATGTTCCAGCTGACGCAGAATGGTATCTGCTGCACCGGGAACTTCACGCGGAGGATCAATATCTTCAATGCGGACCAGCCATTTACCGTGACGGGCGCGAGCCTGCAGGTAGCTGCCGAGGGCGGCAATTAATGAGCCGAAGTGTAATTCACCAGAAGGGGATGGCGCGAAGCGCCCAATATAGTGTGATTCAGACATATCAACAGTAACAAGGCGGGAGAAACTCCCGCCTTTAGAGTGTGTAAACAGCGCTGGTATTAACCGGCCATCTGTTTTTCGCGGATTTCTGCCAGCGTTTTACAGTCGATGCACAGATCGGCGGTTGGACGCGCTTCCAGGCGACGAATTCCGATTTCAACACCGCAGGATTCGCAGTAGCCAAAATCTTCGTCTTCGACTTTTTTCAGCGTTTTTTCGATCTTTTTGATCAGTTTGCGTTCGCGGTCACGGTTACGCAGTTCGAGGCTGAACTCTTCTTCCTGAGCGGCACGGTCTACCGGGTCCGGGAAGTTAGCAGCTTCATCCTGCATATGAGTAACGGTGCGATCGACTTCATCCCTGAGTTGATTACGCCATGCTTCAAGAATACGCTTGAAGTGCGACAGCTGGGCTTCGTTCATATACTCTTCGCCCGGCTTCTCTTGATACGGCTCCACCCCAGCGATGGCGAGAATACTCAGGGACGATGTTTTACGGTTTTGCCCTTCTTGCATGTTGCTTCTCCTTAACACGCACTATCGATCCCCGTGTTGGGGGAAAAATCAGGTCGCTATAAATAGCAGATGCTTTTCCGTATGGCAATTATCTAAACGTAACACTTGACAAGCCTGTGAGGAAAAGCGTATTTGCGCACGCGGCCAGAACACTTAATAGTCAATCGTCTAATCCCTTATAAGACAATGGGAAGAGAGGATCTCAGAGTCATATTATCGGCAGAAAGTTCCGCTTTATAAGCCAAAACCTCCACCCCCTGCTTTTGTGCCTCATTCAACAATTGCGCGTATTTGAGATCAATATGGCGGGCTGGAGAAAATCGTTCAATGGCTGAATGTAAAACCGCAAACAGCAATACGGCGCGTTTGCCCGCCGCCGCAACACTCATCAGCTCCCGCAGATGCTTCTGCCCCCGTAGCGTGACCGCATCCGGGAAGTAGCCGTTTTCCTGTTCCGCTAACGTCACTGATTTTACTTCAATATAGCACTCGGGCCGGTCTTCCGCCTGTAACATGAAGTCAATTCTGCTGCTTTCATCGCCATATTTAACTTCACTTTTGTGCGTGCCATACCCCACCAGTTCGGGCAGGGTGCCAAGGGTCAATGCTTCCTTAACTAATTGATTGGCGCGCAGGGTATTCACGCAAATAAATGCCCCGTTTTGCGTCTCGGTCATTTCCCAGGTATGGGCGTATTTGCGTTTAGTATTTTCTGAAGTGGAATACCAGACCGTGTCACCCGGCGTTGCACAGCCGGTCATGGCACCGGTGTTCGGGCAGTGCAGCGTGAGCTGTTCACCTTCGGGGGTGATCACATCAGCGAGAAAGCGTTTGTAGCGTTGAACCAGCGTGGCGTGCTGCAGGGCAGGACTAAACTTCATCAGAATTCCTTAGGGTATCGCCCAGCGACCAGCGCTGTAGCGGCGTATAACGGGTGCGTCCTTGGGTAAAGACCGATTCGTAAAGCGCGAAGGTATTGACCTCAACGTCCCAGTGAAAGCCGGGTGGCGGAATGGCAACGGCCTGACCGGCATCGCGCAGCAGGGTGATATGCGGATGAAACGGCTGCGGACTCTGGTAACACCCGCTGCGAGCCGCCTGGGCGCGCAACATACTGGCAAGCTGTAAAAGCCCGCGGGGTGGCTGGCGCGTGCCCAGCCAGACCACACGTGAGCGCAGCCACTGGCCCGCGTCGTCGAGGTGCAGCGTAAACGCCGGCTGAGAAATGCGGCCAGCCATTGCTGCCAGCGCGCGCTGTTTTTCGGCGCTGACGTCGCCCAGAAAGGCCAGCGTCAGGTGCAGGTTTGCCGCCGCGATCGGACGCCCTGCGTCCTGGGGAAAATGGCTGGCTCGCCAGCGAACGATTTTTCGCTGCAGCGTGGAGGGCAATTCTATGGCAAAAAACAGCCGTTTCGACTCAGACATACAGGGGACTCGGTAATGGTATGCGCCGATGCTACAATGTACGCCGACTAATGTTAACCCTCTGGAGCTGTTAGTGTCCTCATTGCCGGTCGCCGTCGTCCTTCCTGAGCTTCTTGCTGCCTTACACCATGCCCCGCAGGTTTTACTTAACGCCCCGACAGGCGCAGGTAAATCCACCTGGCTGCCGCTGCAGATCCTCAAAGAGGGCACTGTCCGCGGGAAAATTATCCTGCTGGAGCCGCGCAGGCTGGCCGCACGGAACGTGGCGCATCGCCTGGCGGAACTGCTTGGTGAAAAGCCGGGCGAGACGGTGGGTTACCGTATGCGCGCCGAAACCTGTGTTGGCCCGTCCACGCGCCTTGAGGTGGTGACCGAAGGGATCCTGACCCGCATGCTGCAAAACGATCCGGAGTTAAACGGCGTCGGATTGGTGATTCTGGATGAATTCCACGAACGTAGCCTGCAGGCAGATCTGGCACTGGCGCTGTTACTTGATGTTCAGCAAGGACTACGCGACGACCTCCGGTTGCTTATCATGTCCGCTACGCTGGATAACGAGCGACTGCAGCAGACGTTGCCCGACGCGCCGGTTATCGCCTCCGAAGGCAGAGCATTTCCCGTTGAGCGTCGCTATCAACCATTGCCTGCCCATCAGCGTTTTGACGACGCGGTAGCCATCGCAACCGCCGAATTGCTCCGCCAGGAATCGGGATCGCTATTGCTGTTTTTGCCAGGCGTAGGCGAGATCCAGCGCGTGCAGGACCAACTGGCTTCCCGGGTGGGAAGTGACGTGCTGCTTTGCCCGCTCTACGGCGCGCTGTCACTGGCGGATCAGCGTAAAGCGATTCTGCCCGCGCCCGCGGGGCAGCGTAAAGTGGTGCTGGCAACCAATATTGCCGAAACCAGTTTAACCATTGAAGGCATTCGCCTGGTGGTGGACAGTGCGCAGGAGAGGGTGGCGAGCTTTGACGCGCGCACCGGGCTGACTAAACTGCTGACGCAGCGCATAAGCCAGGCGTCGATGGTCCAGCGTGCAGGCCGTGCGGGACGTCTTGAGCCCGGTATCTGCCTGCATTTGACCAGCGCAGAGCAGGCTGAGCGCGCTGCACAGCAAAGCACGCCGGAAATTTTACACAGCGATCTGGCGGGGCTGGTGATGGATCTTCTGCAGTGGGGATGCCCGGATCCGGCACAGCTGACCTGGCTTAATCCTCCACCCGCCGCGAACCTTGCTGCTGCCCGGACCTTACTGAACCGCCTGGGGGCGCTTGATGGTGAGCGATTGTCATCCCGCGGGCAAAAAATGGCCGCGCTGGGCAATGACCCTCGCCTGGCGGCGATGCTGGTGACCGCGCAGGGGGAAGATGAAATTGCTACGGCGGCGAAACTGGCGGCTATTCTTGAGGAGCCACCACGCGGTGGCAGCAGCGATCTGGCGCAGGCCTTTTCCCGCAATCAGGGGAACTGGCAGCAGCGGGCGCAGCAGCTTTGCCGGCGACTTAACGGCAAAGCCGGGTCGCCAGACAGCGCGGCTATCGCGCCTCTGTTAGCGCAGGCGTTTCCCGACAGGATCGCACGTCGTCGCGGTCTGGACGGGCGATATCAACTGGCCAATGGCATGGGTGCGATGCTGGACAGCGATGACGCCATGACGCGTCACGAATGGCTGATTGCGCCGTTACTGTTACAGGGTAGCCACTCCCCGGACGCGCGTATTTTACAGGCTATCGCGGTGGATATTGACGCCCTGACGCGTGCCTGTCCGCAGTTGGTCCAGCAATCCGATACCGTGGAATGGGATGAGGCTCAGGGCACGCTGAAGGCGTTTCGTCGCAGCCAGACAGGTAAACTGATCCTCGGCACCACGCCGCTGGCAAAACCGTCGGAAGAGGTGCTGCATCTGGCCATGCTGAACGGCATCCGGGACAAAGGGTTAGGGGTGTTGAACTGGACGCCAGAGGCGGAACAGTACCGTATTCGTCTGCACTGTGCCGCGCGCTGGCTACCGGAGTATGACTGGCCCGCGGTCGATGATGAGACATTGCTGGGCTCGCTGGAACGCTGGCTGCTGCCGCAAATGCACGGTGTACACTCGCTGCGTGCGCTAAAAGCGCTTGATGTTAAGGTCGCGTTACAGAATTTACTGGACTGGTCATTACGTCAACGTCTGGATAGTGAACTGCCAGGGCATTACACTGTGCCGACCGGAAGCCGGATTGCCATTCGTTATCACGAGGATAATCCTCCGGCGCTGGCGGTACGTATGCAGGAAATGTTTGGAGAGGCCACCACGCCTTCTGTGGCGCAAGGGCGCGTCTCTCTGGTGCTGGAGCTGTTGTCGCCAGCCCATCGCCCGTTACAGATTACCCGCGACCTGGGGGCATTCTGGGCGGGGAGCTACCGTGACGTGCAAAAAGAGATGAAGGGGCGGTATCCCAAACATGTCTGGCCGGACGATCCGGCAAATACGGCACCGACACGACGGACGAAGAAGTATTCGTGACGGGGGTGGCTGGGAACGTGCGGCTTGATGCCCTCACCCGCAGGGTGCGGGAGAAAATACTAAAGACGTTCCTGTCTGGAAGGTCTTGCTGTTTACTTTGAGAGATTTCTTCTTTCACAGGCCAGTGGAAGAAAAGAGAATCGGGCCCTTGCGCCTGAAAGTTGCGGAGAAAAAGCATGGCGGGGAATGACCGCGAGCCAATAGGACGTAAGGGAAAACCAACGCGTCCGGCGAAAGAAAAGGTAAGCCGTCGTCGCCTCAGAGATGAGGATTATGACGATGACTATGAAGACGATTATGAGGATGAAGAACCGATGCCGCGTAAAGGGAAAGGCAAAGGGCGTAAGCCTCGGGGCAAGCGCGGCTGGTTCTGGCTGCTGCTGAAGCTGTTCATTGTATTTGTTGTGCTGATGGCGATTTACGGCGTCTATCTGGATCAGAAGATCCGTAGCCGTATCGACGGAAAAGTCTGGCAACTGCCTGCGGCGGTGTATGGCCGCATGGTGAACCTTGAGCCAGATATGTCCATCAGCAAGAACGAGATGGTGAAACTGCTGGAAGCCACCCAGTATCGTCAGGTGTCGAAAATGACGCGTCCTGGCGAATTTACCGTGCAGGCGAAAAGCATTGAGATGATCCGCCGTCCGTTTGATTTCCCGGACAGCAAAGAGGGCCAGGTGCGTGCGCGTCTGACCTTTGACGGCGATCGTCTGGATACCATCGAGAACATGGATAACAACCGTCAGTTCGGTTTCTTCCGTCTCGATCCGCGTCTGATCACCATGCTCTCGTCGGCGAACGGCGAACAACGTCTGTTCGTTGCCCGTAACGGCTTCCCGGACCTGCTGGTTGATACCCTGCTGGCAACCGAAGACCGTCACTTCTATGAGCATGATGGCATCAGCCTTTACTCAATTGGCCGTGCGGTGCTGGCTAACCTGACCGCCGGACGGACGGTACAGGGGGCGAGTACGCTGACCCAGCAGCTGGTGAAGAACCTGTTCCTCTCCAGTGAGCGCTCTTACTGGCGTAAAGCCAACGAAGCGTACATGGCCGTACTGATGGATGCGCGTTACAGCAAGGATCGTATTCTTGAGCTGTACATGAACGAGGTGTACCTCGGTCAGAGCGGGGATAACGAAATCCGCGGCTTCCCGCTGGCAAGTCTGTACTACTTTGGTCGTCCGGTGGAAGAGCTGAGTCTTGACCAGCAGGCGCTGCTGGTGGGCATGGTGAAAGGGGCGTCCATTTATAACCCGTGGCGTAACCCGAAACTGGCGCTGGAACGTCGTAACCTGGTGCTGCGTCTGCTGCAACAACAGCAGGTGATTGACCAGGAGCTGTACGACATGCTGAGCGCACGTCCACTCGGCGTTCAGCCGCGCGGTGGCGTGATCTCGCCTCAGCCTGCGTTTATGCAGCTGGTGCGTCAGGAGCTGCAAAGCAAGCTCGGTGATAAGGTGAAAGATCTCTCCGGCGTGAAGATCTTTACCACCTTCGATTCCGTGGCGCAGGAAGCCGCTGAAAAAGCTGCGGTGGAAGGCATCCCGGCGCTGAAGAAACAGCGTAAGCTGAGCGATCTTGAAACCGCGATGGTGGTGGTTGACCGTAACACCGGCGAAGTTCGCGCCATGGTGGGCGGTGCTGAGCCGCAGTTCGCAGGCTACAACCGTGCAATGCAGGCGCGACGTTCGATTGGTTCACTGGCAAAACCGGCAACCTATCTTACCGCCCTGAGTCAGCCTAACCAGTATCGCCTGAATACCTGGATTGCCGATGCGCCGATTTCCCTGCGCCAGCCTAACGGC
Source organism: Enterobacter cloacae complex sp. FDA-CDC-AR_0132 (assembly GCF_003010695.1). Classification (NCBI taxonomy): domain Bacteria; kingdom Pseudomonadati; phylum Pseudomonadota; class Gammaproteobacteria; order Enterobacterales; family Enterobacteriaceae; genus Enterobacter; species Enterobacter cloacae complex sp. FDA-CDC-AR_0132. Next base: position 2,459,457 of record NZ_CP027618.1, read on the forward strand.
CAGGTATGGTCTCCGCAGAACGACGATAAACAGTTCAGCGGCCAGGTCATGCTGGTGGATGCGTTGACCCGCTCGATGAACGTGCCAACGGTGAACCTGGGTATGGCGCTCGGTCTGCCGGCGATTGTCGACACCTGGCAGAAACTGGGTGTGCCGAAAGATCAGCTCCATCCTGTTCCGGCGATGATCCTGGGGGCGCTTAACCTGACGCCGATCGAAGTGGCTCAGGCGTTCCAGACCATTGCCAGCGGGGGTAACCGTGCACAGCTCTCTGCTCTGCGTTCAGTGATTGCTGAGGACGGCTCCGTGTTGTATCAGAGCTTCCCGCAAGCGGAACGTGCCGTGCCAGCGCAGGCGGCCTATATGACGTTGTGGACGATGCAGCAGGTTGTGCAGCGGGGGACCGGACGTCAACTGGGTGCGAAGTATCCGGGCCTGCATCTGGCAGGTAAAACCGGGACCACCAACAACAACGTGGATACCTGGTTCGCCGGTATCGATGGCCGTGAAGTGGTGATCACCTGGGTAGGCCGCGATAACAACCAGCCAACCAAACTGTACGGTGCAAGCGGGGCGATGTCGATTTACCAGCGCTATCTGGCGAATCAGTCTCCGGTACCGCTGAATCTGGTGGCGCCGGAAGATATCGTCGATATGGGCGTGGACGGTTCCGGTAACTTTGTCTGTGGCGGCGGTATGCGTACCTTGCCTGTCTGGACCACCAACCCGGATTCGCTGTGCCAGCAAAGCCAGCCAGAGCAACCGACGGGTAATCCGTTCGAGCAGTCTTCTCAGCCTCAGCAGCAGCCGCAACAACAGCCGCAGCAGCAGAATGAGAAAAAAGACAGCGACGGTGTCGCGGGCTGGATTAAAGATATGTTCGGCGGTAACTAACGCTTCACATCCCCCCGAAAGGGGGGATTTTTTTACCTGTACTTTCCATTTCCTTAACCCTCGTTTTCATTCTGATTAACCCTTCGTTTTCTCTTGTTTATTTCTTAAACCCTTAATTCTCGTAGGGCTGCTTACTGCTTGCTATGCAGCCAGCGTTTCGCATATTATTCTGCGGTCATAATAATAATTCTCGTTTACGTTATCATTCACTTTTCCATCAGAGATAAACATGGCGCTTTCCAATACTGCTCAGCCAATTCACACGTCGCTGCGAAAAATCGCGGTCGTCGTAGCCACAGCGGTTGCCGGCATGTCTACGTATGCACATGCGGCTGAAACCCAGAAAAAAGAAGAAACCATCACCGTCACTGCCGCGCCTGCCGCCCAGGAAAGTCCGTGGGGGCCTGCGCCAACGATCGCAGCAAAACGCACGGCAACGGCGACCAAAACCGATACCGCGATTGAAAAGACCCCGCAGTCTATTTCCGTGGTAACGCGTGATGAAATGGAACGCCGCCAGCCAGCGACCGTCAAAGAGGCGCTGGGCTATACGCCGAGCGTGTTTGCGACCCGCGGCAGTTCCACCACCTATGATGTGGTCTCAATTCGTGGTTTTACCGCGCCTTCGACGGTAAACACCAACCAGTATCTCGATGGCATGAAGCTGATGGGGAATAACTACTCCGAAGCTTCCATGGATCCGTACTTCCTTGAGCGCGTAGAAGTGATGCGCGGACCTACGTCTGTGCTCTACGGCAACAGCAATCCAGGCGGTATCGTCAGTATGGTGAGCAAACGCCCACTGACCGAGCCGCTGAAAGAAGTCCAGTTTAAAATGGGGACCAATAACCTGTGGCAAACGGGCTTCGATTTCAGTGATGCAATCGATGAAGATGGCGTGTGGTCGTACCGCCTGACCGGTCTTGGCAGTAGTCAGAACGCACAGCAGGAGATGTCAAAATCAACCCGCTATGCGGTTGCGCCCTCCTTTAGCTGGCGTCCGGATGACAAAACCGATTTCACCTTCCTGAGCAATTTCCAGAACGATCCGGAAGCGGGCTACTACGGCTGGTTGCCACGGGAAGGGACGGTAGTGCCATACCGTGACGCAAACGGCAATGAGCATAAGATCCCAACCGATTTCAACGAAGGTGAAGCGGATAATAAGATGGCTCGTCGCCAGCAGTTGATTGGTTACAGCTTCTCGCATCAGTTTGATGACACGTTCACCGTGCGTCAGAATCTGCGTTACGCAAAAGTGCATACGCTCTACCGCTCTGTTTACGGCAATGGCTACGCTGAGCCTGGCAAGATTAACCGCGCTTACGTGCGTTCAGATGAAGATCTGAATATGTTTACCGTGGATACTCAGCTGCAGTCGACATTCGCGACGGGCGCCGTAGACCACACGTTGCTGACGGGCGTTGATTACTCGCGTATGCGTAATGATATCAATGCGCTGTACGGTTCCGCCGACCCTATTGATATCCAGAACCCGGATTACGGCAACGCGAATATCAACACCAACCTGCCATGGTCTAACTATTCCGTCGTTAACCGTAATGAACAGACCGGGCTCTATGCTCAGGATCAGGCGGAGTGGGATAAGTGGGTGCTGACGCTGGGCGGACGCTACGACTACGTGATGGCCTCAACGCTGACGCGCGGTACGGCCGATTCGCTGGCTGAAAACCACGACCAGGCTTTCACCTGGCGCGGGGGGATTAACTATCTCTTTGATAACGGTATCTCGCCTTACTTCAGCTACAGCGAGTCGTTTGAGCCGGTATCGGGCGCCGATCGTAACGGCACACCGTTCGACCCCTCCCGCGGTAAGCAGTATGAAACGGGTGTGAAATACGCGCCGAAAGACCTGCCGGTTGTGGTCACCGCGTCGCTGTTCCAGCTGACGAAAGATAAGAACCTGACGGCGGATCCGAACGATCCAACGAATACTCACAGTATCCAGACCGGTGAGATCCGTTCTCGCGGTTTCGAACTGGAAGCGAAGGCAGCGGTTAACGCCAATATCAACGTGACCGCGGCGTACAGCTTTATTGATGCTGAGTACACCCATGACAGCACCTTTGAAGGTAAACGTCCGGCGGAAGTGCCGCGTAATCAGGCGTCATTGTGGGCAGATTACACCTTCACCGACACGGCCTTAAGCGGCCTGACGATTGGTGCCGGTACCCGTTACATCGGTAACACGGTGAGCTACTACTCAAGCGGCGACAAAAAAGATCAGCCGTTTAACGTCGCGAGCTACACCCTTGCCGATGCGATGGTGAAATACGATCTGGCCCGTCTGGGTCTGCCGGGGTCATCTGTGGCGGTGAACGTGAATAACCTGTTCGATCGGGAATATGTCTCCAGCTGCTACAAGGATTATGCATGCTACTGGGGTGCTGAACGTCAGGTTGTCGCCACCGCGACCTTCCGCTTCTAATCTCTCTTCGGGCACGGTTCGCCGTGCCCTTTTTATTTAAGTTGGCCGATATGCAGGATAATCAAACGCAATCCGACACCACCTTCACGCTCAATAATCTCTCCTTTCGCGTGCCCGGACGCACCCTGCTGCATCCGCTCTCTTTGACCTTCCCGGCAGGTAAAGTGACAGGCCTGATTGGTCACAACGGCTCTGGTAAATCAACGCTGCTCAAAATGCTTGGCCGCCATCAGCCGCCGTCAGAAGGCGATATCCTGCTGGACGGTCAGCCGCTGGAGAGCTGGAGCAGTAAAGCCTTTGCCCGCAAAGTGGCGTATCTGCCGCAGCAGTTGCCGCAGGCGGAGGGGATGACCGTGCGTGAACTGGTGGCGATTGGGCGTTATCCGTGGCACGGCGCGCTTGGCCGTTTCGGCGTGGCCGACAGAGAGAAAGTGGAAGAGGCGATTGCGCTGGTGGGGCTAAAACCACTGGCCCACCGTCTGGTAGACAGCCTGTCAGGAGGGGAGCGTCAGCGCGCGTGGATAGCAATGCTGGTGGCCCAGGACAGCCGCTGCCTGCTGCTCGACGAACCGACCTCTGCGCTGGACATTGCCCATCAGGTCGACGTGCTTGCGCTGGTGCATCGTTTAAGCCAGCAGCGCGGTCTGACGGTTATCGCGGTCCTGCATGATATCAACATGGCCGCGCGTTACTGCGATTACCTCGTTGCCCTGCGCGGCGGTGAGATGATCGCCCAGGGGACGCCGTCTGAACTGATGCGCAGTGAAACGCTGGAACACATTTACGGTATTCCAATGGGGATTTTGCCTCACCCTGCCGGGGCTGCACCGGTGAGCTTTGTGTACTGATGCTGGATTCTATGTTGATGAGTCGCCGTCGTCTGCTGACGGCAATGGCGCTTTCACCGCTGCTGTTAAAAATGAATACCGCGCGTGCGGCTGCGGTCGATCCACACCGCATTGTGGCGCTGGAATGGTTGCCGGTAGAGCTGATGATGGCGCTGGGCGTTACGCCCTATGGTGTGGCGGATATTCCCAACTACAGGCTATGGGTGAATGAGCCGAGGCTACCGGACTCGGTAATCGACATCGGCCTGCGCACCGAGCCAAATCTCGAACTGCTCACCCAGATGAAGCCGTCATTCCTGTTCTGGTCTGCAGGTTACGGCCCGTCAGAAGAGACAATGGCACGGATTGCGCCCGGCCGTGGTTTCTCCTTCAGCGACGGTAAAAATCCGCTGGCGATGGCGAAAAACTCCCTCCACGAGATGGCACAGTTCCTTAACCGTGAGGTTGAGGCCAAAAAACATCTCGACGATTTTGATGCCCTGATTAACGCCCTGAAGCCGCGTTTTGCTCACCGGGGCGATCGCCCGCTGCTGATGGTGACGCTGCTGGATGCCCGCCATATGCTGGTCTTTGGGAAAAACTGCCTGTTCCAGGACGTGCTCGACAGTTTTGGTATTCGTAATGCCTGGGAAGGGGAGATGACCTTCTGGGGCAGCACCGCCGTGGGGATTGACCGTCTTGCGGCATTTCGCGATGTGGATGTGTTGTGCTTTGACCACGGCAACGAGCGGGAGATGCAAACCCTGATGGCGACGCCGCTCTGGCAGGCAATGCCGTTTGTGCGTGAAAAACGGTTCCTGCGCGCACCTGCGGTATGGTTCTACGGCGCGACGCTTTCTGCCATGCACTTTGCCCGCGTGTTGGACAACGCGCTGGGAGGCCAGGCATGAGTAAGCGTATTGCCCGTTTCCCGGCACTGTTACTTTGCCTCCTTTTCCTGTGCGCGCTGGCATTGACCTGGTTCAATCTGTCGACGGCCTTACCGCGCGACCAGTGGCGTGCGGCGCTAGTGACGCCAGATATCGATAATATTCAGCAAATGCTGTTCCACTACAGTCTGTTGCCGCGCCTTGCGATTTCGCTGCTGGTCGGTGCGGGATTAGGGTTGGTGGGCGTTTTATTCCAGCAGGTACTGCGTAACCCACTGGCCGAGCCGACGACGCTTGGCGTGGCGACCGGGGCACAGCTTGGGATCACGATTACCACACTCTGGGCGTTTCCTGGGGCATTGACCTCGCAGTTTGCTGCCCTCGCCGGTGCGTGTGTGGTGGGCGCGCTGGTATTCGGCGTCGCCTGGGGCAAACGTCTCTCCCCCGTCACGCTTATTCTTGCGGGGCTGGTGGTGAGCCTGTACTGCGGCGCGATTAATCAGCTGCTGGTGCTGTTCCATCACGATCAGCTGCAGAGCATGTTCCTCTGGAGCACCGGTACGCTCACCCAGACCGACTGGAGCGTCGTGCAGCGTCTGTGGCCGCAGCTCGTCGGTGGCGTCGTGTTGACGCTGCTGCTCTTGCGCCCGCTGACGTTAATGGGTCTTGATGATGGCGTTGCGCGTAATCTGGGGCTGGCGCTGTCGCTGGCCCGTCTGGGGGCGCTGACGCTGGCGATTGTGCTCAGTGCCCTGCTGGTTAATGCGGTAGGCATCATCGGGTTTATCGGGCTATTTGCGCCGCTGCTGGCAAAAATGCTCGGTGCGCGCCGCCTGCTGGCGCGCCTGATGTTAGCCCCGCTGATTGGCGCGTTGATCCTCTGGCTTTCCGATCAAATCATTCTCTGGCTGGCACGCGTCTGGATGGAAGTGTCTACCGGTTCGATGACGGCGCTTATCGGTGCACCGCTGCTGCTGTGGCTGCTGCCGCGTCTGCGCAGTATCAGCGCGCCAGCGATGGATGCTGGCGATAAGGTCTATGCTGAGCGCCAGTCAGTGCTGGGGTTCAGCCTTGCCGGGCTGGCAGTGCTGATTGTTATCTCATTTGCCGCGCTCGCTTTCGGACGCGATGCGGTGGGCTGGCACTGGGCGTCTGGGGATCTGCTTAACGAACTCATGCAGTGGCGCTGGCCGCGCATTCTCTCGGCGTTAATCGCCGGGGTCATGCTGGCGGTGGCGGGCTGTATTATCCAGCGTCTGACCGGTAATCCGATGGCCAGCCCGGAGGTTCTGGGTATCAGTTCTGGTGCCGCCTTTGGCGTGGTCCTGATGCTGTTCCTGGTGCCGGGAAATGCCTTCGGCTGGTTGATGCCTGCCGGGAGCGTTGGCGCGGCGGTGACGCTGCTGATCATCCTCATTGCCTCCGGGCGTGGTGGGTTTTCCCCTCACCGGATGCTGCTTGCCGGGATGGCGCTCAGCACGGCATTTACTATGCTGCTGATGATGCTGCAGGCGAGTGGCGATCCGCGTATGGCCAAGATCCTGACCTGGATCTCCGGTTCAACGTACAGCGCCACCGGCAGCCAGGTCGTGCATTCCGGGATTGCAATGATCGTATTGCTGGCGATGGTGCCGCTGTGCCGTCGCTGGATGACCATTCTGCCGCTGGGCGGCGAGACCGCGCGTGCGGTGGGGATGGCCCTGGCGCCGTCCCGTATCGGGTTACTGCTGCTGGCCGCATGCCTCACGGCAACGGCCACCATGACCATCGGCCCGCTGAGCTTTGTCGGCTTAATGGCGCCGCACATTGCCAGAATGATGGGCTTTCGTCGCACGATGCCGCACATTGTGATGTCGGCGCTGACGGGGGGCGTAATACTGGTGGTGGCTGACTGGCTGGGGCGGATGGTGCTGTTCCCGTACCAGATACCTGCCGGGTTGCTGTCGACGTTTATCGGGGCGCCGTACTTTATCTATTTGTTGAGAAAGCAAAGCAGGTAGAAGGGCGGTGGGGTATTGCCCTCTCCGGGTGGAGAGGGCAGCAGTTCGTTTCTGTCTTACAACTTCGCAAAGACCCTGCGCGCAGCATCGATAGTCTTATTGATATCGTCTTCGCTGTGCGCGACGGACATAAAGCCTGCTTCAAACGCGGATGGTGCCAGGTAGACGCCTTCTTCCAGCATCAGATGGAAGAAGCGCTTGAAGCGTTCAACGTCACACTTCACCACATCCTGATAGCAGGTCACGGTTTTCGCATCGGTGAAGAAAATCCCGAACATCCCACCAACGTGGTTTACCACCAGAGGAATACCGGTTTCTTGCGCGGCCTCCAGCAGGCCGTTGGCCAGTTGAGTTGTCAGATCGGTCAGGGTTTCGTGAATACCCGGCTGCGCGACTTCGGTCAGACAGGCGAAACCTGCGGCCATCGCAATCGGGTTGCCGGAAAGGGTTCCCGCCTGGTAGACCGGGCCAGTCGGCGCCAGCGCTTCCATCACCTCTTTACGTCCCCCGAATGCACCGACAGGCATGCCGCCGCCGATGATTTTGCCAAGGCACGTCAGGTCCGGCTCTACGCCGTAGTAAGACTGTGCCCCCGCCAGCGCGACGCGGAAGCCGGTCATCACTTCGTCGATGATCAGCAGAGCGCCAAACTCATCGCACAGAGCGCGCAGACCCGGCAGGAACTCCGGCTGCGGTGGAATGCAGTTCATGTTGCCTGCGACAGGTTCAACGATGATACAGGCAATCTCCTGCGGATACTGCTCGAAGGCTGCCCGAACGGTGTTCAGATCGTTATAGGTGCAGGTCAGGGTATGCTTCGCAAAGTCAGCCGGTACGCCCGGTGAGTTCGGCTGACCGAGGGTCAGCGCGCCGGAGCCGGCTTTTACCAGCAGGCAGTCCGCATGACCGTGGTAGCAGCCTTCAAATTTGATGATCTTGTCACGGCCGGTAAAACCACGTGCCAGGCGGATCGCGCTCATGGTGGCCTCGGTACCGGAGTTCACCATACGCACCATGTCCATTGTCGGGACCAGTTCGGTGACCAGTTCCGCCATTTTCACTTCCATCTCGGTTGGCGCGCCGAAGCTCAGGCCGCGCTGGGCGGCTTCGATCACCGCATTGCGGATAGCAGGATGGTTGTGACCCAGCACCATCGGACCCCAGGAGCCGACATAATCGATATAGGCTTTGCCATCGACATCATACAGATACGCGCCGTCAGCACGTTCGATAAACAGCGGCGTACCGCCTACGCCGGTAAAGGCGCGAACAGGCGAATTCACGCCACCTGGGATAAGCTCGCGGGCTGCACTGTAGAGGTTTTCAGACTTGCTCATGGCGTCGTTCCTGGTTCGTATAAAATGATTAAGCACACTATTCTAAGTGATCCTCGGAAGGTAATGAAATTTTTGCCCCCTTTCATGCCCAAACAATTGTTAAGTATTTTTCACGGGATGATATTACGCACTCTGGTAAAATCCCTGCGGTTATTTGTATGACGAAAAGAAACGGTAATGAAAGCAGACACTCATTCTTATACTGAACAGCAGTTCAGACGTGCACAGCACCGTATCAGCATCCGGCGCTTGCTTAATCGTGATAAAACGCCGCTGGCTATCCTGCTGGCTGCTGCCGTGGTCGGCGCCGTTGCCGGGCTGGTGGGTATCGCCTTCGAAAAAGCGGTTAACGCGATAATGAACTGGCGAATTGGAACCGTGGCGGGTTTTGCCTATAGCGGTGGATGGGTATGGGTGTGGGCCTTTGGCTTATCTGCGCTGTTTGCCATGGTGGGCTATTTCCTGGTCCGTAAATTTGCGCCGGAAGCGGGCGGTTCCGGGATCCCTGAAATAGAAGGCGCACTGGAAGAGCTGAGGCCGGTTCGCTGGTGGCGCGTCATCCCGGTAAAATTTATCGGTGGCATGGGAACGCTCGGGGCAGGCATGGTGCTCGGGCGCGAAGGGCCAACGGTGCAGCTGGGCGGAAACGTTGGGCGCATGGTCGGCGATCTGTTTCGCATGCGCAGCGCGGAGGCGCGACATACGCTACTGGCAACGGGGGCGGCGGCCGGCCTTTCGGCGGCGTTCAACGCACCGCTCGCGGGGATCCTGTTCATTATTGAAGAGATGCGGGCACAGTTTCGCTACAACCTGATCTCGATAAAAGCGGTATTCACCGGCGTCATTATGTCGAGCATTGTCTTTCGCATTTTTAATGGCGAAGGTGCGGTGATTGAGGTGGGGAAACTGACCAATGCGCCGGTGAATACGCTGTGGCTGTACCTGATTCTCGGCATGATTTTTGGCGTGGTCGGCCCGCTGTTTAACACGCTTATCTTACGCGCTCAGGATATGTTCCAGCGCCTTCACGGTGGGAATACTACCCGCTGGGTATTGATCGGCGGACTGCTGGGCGGCGGCTGCGGCGTGCTCGGCTTCATTGAGCCCAATGCCGCAGGCGGTGGCTTCGGGCTGATACCGATTGCCGCAGCGGGTAATTTCAGCATTGGTCTGTTGCTGTTCATGTTTATTTCGCGGGTGATTACCACCGTATTGTGCTTCTCCTCCGGTGCGCCTGGCGGTATTTTTGCCCCGATGCTGGCGCTGGGTACGCTTCTGGGAACCGCGTTTGGCATGGTCGCTGCTGCCGGATTCCCGGCCTATCATCTGGACGCCGGGACCTTTGCTATTGCCGGAATGGGCGCGCTGCTGGCGGCGTCCCTGCGCGCGCCGTTGACCGGCATCGTGCTGGTTCTGGAGATGACGGATAATTACCAGCTCATTTTGCCAATGATCATTACCTGTCTCGGCGCGACACTATTAGCCCAATTCCTGGGTGGAAAACCGCTATACTCCACCATTCTTGCTCGTACCCTGGCAAAACAAGAGGCCGAGCGGGCCCCGACGCAGAATACTTGAATGAATTACCAGGGTATTAGATAATGACATAAAGAATTGGGTGAATTTTACCCAATAGCAGTAGCAGTATTCATGGGAGCATAAGATGAGTGATGACGTAGCGTTGCCGCTGGAATTTACCGAAGCAGCAGCCAACAAAGTGAAAACCCTGATTGCCGACGAGGACAATCCGGATCTGAAACTGCGTGTCTATATTACCGGTGGCGGCTGCAGCGGCTTCCAGTATGGCTTTACCTTTGACGATCAGGTCAACGACGGCGATATGACTATCGAGAAGCAGGGCGTTGCGCTGGTGGTTGACCCGATGAGCCTGCAGTACCTGGTGGGTGGTTCGGTGGATTACACTGAAGGCCTGGAAGGTTCGCGCTTCGTTGTGACTAACCCGAACGCGACAAGTACCTGTGGATGTGGCTCTTCGTTCAGCATCTGACAGGGATGCAGTCGTAAGCCCGGTAAGCGTAGCGCCACCGGGCTTATAAACAACGCTTATCGTGCATTATCATCCAGCGCAAACGTCGGCAGCTTCAGATGCCAGCGTATCGCCGCTAACCGTATCCCCAGCGTGACCACCATACCCAGCATGGCTGCATTTTCTAGCGGCATCGCAAAGGTGTAATACGCCGTCGCGTGAACAATCCCACCAATAATACACGCCGTGGCATAGATTTCGGTACGCAGGATCATGGGAACTTCACGCGCAAGAATGTCGCGAATAATCCCGCCGCCGACCCCGGTTAACACGCCCATGCAGATGGCCACCATCGGGCCCGTTCCCGCATTGAAGGCTTTGTTGACCCCGATGCCCACAAAGACGGCCAGACCGACGGCATCCAGTACCGGGAGTATCCATTTCGGTAACCGGCGGGGTTGGCGAACCAACACAATGGTCAACAGACAGGTGACCATCGCCACCACCAGATCGGTTGGATCTTTTACCCAAAATACCGGGCCATTCGCCAGGGCCATATCACGTATCGTCCCGCCACCCACGGCGGTGACCACGCCCAGCACCAGCACGCCAAACGGATCCATGCGCAGTTTTCCGGCGAGTAAAACGCCGGAGATAGCAAAAACGGCTGTGCCAAGAATATCCAGCCAATAAACGAGCATCGTTAAATCCTCGAGCGGGGTATGTTGTTAGTGACTCTCTGCCAGCGCGGCACAGAGCTGTTTTGCGGCGAGGATAATACGCGGGCTGGCGCGTTCAAACCAGTCACTGGTGAGGGGGATCACCGGTATTTTTAGCTGACGTTGCCAGAATTGTTCAATTTTAGGAATCTCGCTCGCATTTCCGACCACCACGATGGCCTGTGGCTGGCGTGCGAGCACCTGTTCCCGGCTGACCTGAGGCCACGGCACCCGGCTGGCTGCAAAGATGTTTTCACCGCCGCAGATTTCCAGCACCTGATTCTGAATGGATCCTTTCCCGGTGGTGAACAGCGGCTGGCTGCCAAACTGCAGGAAGATGCGTTTTTTGACGGGGGTATCGTAGCGGGATTTCAGCGCGGCATAGTCGCTGAGCATCTGTTTCGCGGCATTCTCGGCTTTTGCTGGGGTTGGGCTGTAGGGGGCCAGAGAACGCAGTGCCTGAGCGACCTGCTCAATGCTCACCGCATCAATCCACATCACCTTGATCCCAAGCGAGGAGAGCTGGTTGACCTGCCGCTCGGCGTTACCGCCGCGCCAGGCGAGCACGAGATCGGGTTTAAGCGCCACGATGCGCTCAATGTTCATCCCTTGCCAGGTCGCTACCTGTTCAATATGGGCCGCTTGCGGAGGGTAATCCGAAAAGCTGCTCACGCCGACAGGCGTGATCCCTGCGGCAAAGGCCAGTTCGGTGTTTGCCGGAGAGAGCGTAATCACACGCGGCGTGGCAAATAGCCATGCCGGTGCGAGAAAAAGCAGGGCGACCAACGCCCTGATGTATGGGTTACCCACGAGCCAGTTTCTGCACCAGGCGCTCCACCATCACGGTGGACTGTTTTGCCGCAACGGTCAGGAACTCGTCGAAGCTGATATGAGACTGCTGGTCAGCCACGTCGGAGATGGCGCGAACCACCACGAACGGAACGTTGAAGTTATGGCAAACGTGAGCAATGGCGGTCGCTTCCATCTCAACGGCAACGGCCTGAGGGAAGTTATGACGAATTTTCGCCAGGCCGACGGAGCCATTGATGAACGCATCACCGCTGACGATCAGGCCGCGTACCGCGTTGAGGTTCAGCTCAGCGATGCAGCTTTCAGCCGCCGCAATCAGTTTATCATCGGCTTTAAACCCGGCCGGGCAACCCGGAAGCTGACCGTATTCGTAGCCGAATGCGGTAACGTCTGCATCGTGGTAACGCGCTTCATCGGAAACAACGATATCACCGACTTTCAGCGTCGACGCCAGGCCGCCTGCAGAACCGGTGTTAATGATAACGTCCGGCTTGCAGCGTTCGAGCAGCAGGGTCGCGCCCAGCGCAGCAGCAACCTTACCGATGCCTGATTTCAGCAGAGCGACGTCAACGCCATTCAACTGGCCGGTATAGATCTCACAGCCACCGAGGGAGAGAGTCTGACGGTTCTCAATTTTGTCACGCAGCAGCGTAACTTCTTCTTCCATTGCACCAATAATGCCGATTTTCATAGATTTACTCGCGATGTGCCTTGTTAAGATGCATAGTCTATCATGCGGTTAAGAGGAAACGCATTCTCACGCGGGGGAGCACATGTCACCAATCGATTTTCGCACCAAAATTAACTGGCACCGACGTTTCCGTTCGCCGCAGGGCGACAAGAGCGAGCATGAGATCCTGCGTATCTTCGAAAGCGATCGTGGGCGGATCATAAACTCGCCGGCAATCCGTCGGTTACAGCAAAAAACCCAGGTGTTTCCGCTTGAACGTAACGCTGCGGTGCGCACGCGCTTAACGCATTCTATGGAAGTTCAGCAGGTTGGCCGCTACATTGCCAAAGAGATTTTAAGCCGTCTTAAAGAGCAGCAGCTTCTCGAAACCTATGGGCTGAATGAGCTGACCGGGCCGTTTGAGAGCATTGTTGAGATGGCCTGCCTGATGCATGACATCGGTAACCCGCCCTTTGGTCATTTTGGCGAAGCCGCCATAAATGACTGGTTTAAACAGCGGCTTTATCCTGCTGATGCGGTAAGCCAGCCTCTGAGCGATGACCGCTGCCTGGTGCGGGATTTACGCCTGCGCGAAGGTGAAGACGCGCTGAACGACCTGCGGCGTAAAGTCCGTCACGATCTCTGTCACTTCGAAGGCAATGCGCAGGGGATCCGGCTGGTCCACTCCCTGATGCGTATGAACCTGACCTGGGCACAGGTGGGGTGCATCCTGAAATATACGCGACCGGCCTGGTGGATGGGCGAGACGCCCGCGTCGCACAGTTATTTGATGAAAAAGCCGGGCTATTATCTTTCTGAAGAAGCCTATATTGAGCGCCTGCGTAAAGAACTTTCTCTGACACCAAACGGCCGTTTCCCCTTAACCTGGATTATGGAAGCTGCCGACGACATTTCATATTGTGTTGCCGACCTGGAAGACGCCGTTGAGAAAAGAATATTCAGCGTTGAAGAACTTTATCAGCATCTTTATGAGGCCTGGGGAACGCATGAAAAAGGCTCGCTGTTTGCTCAGGTTGTCGAAAATGCCTGGGAGAAATCGCGTTCAAATACATTAAGCCGCAGCACGGAAGATCAGTTCTTTATGTATTTACGGGTCAATACATTAAATAAACTGGTGCCTTATGCCGCCTCGCGCTTTATTGACAACCTGCCGTTAATTTATAGCGGCGAATTCAACCATGCGTTGCTGGAAGATGACAGCAGCTTTAGCCAGCTTCTTGAGCTCTATAAAAACGTGGCCGTGCGTCATGTTTTCAGCCATCCGGATGTCGAACAGCTTGAGCTGCAGGGATACAGGGTTATCAGTGGGTTACTCGAAATCTATCGGCCTCTGCTGCAATTATCCGTCGACGAGTTCAGCGAGCTGGTGGAAAAAGAGCGCGTGCGGCGAATACCGATCGAATCCCGGCTTTATCAGAAACTTTCAACCCGCCACCGTCTGGCTTATGTCGAAGCCATCGGCAAGGTGGATCGTCAGTCGCCCCAGTGGCCGGTGCTGGAATATTATTATCGCTGCCGTCTTATCCAGGACTATATCAGCGGGATGACAGATTTGTATGCCTGGGATGAATACCGCAAGCTCATGGCGGTGGAATAAGCACGGAGTTTTGTAAAGACGGCCAATAAATTTTTACCTTTTCCATAAACTTATGGCCGGAACTAAGCGGTATAAAATGAATCTGAGTTACACAGCAATTTTGCGTTATCTGTAAATCGAGATTAAGACACATGAAAAAAACCACATTAGCAATGAGTGCACTGGCTCTGAGTTTAGGTTTAGCGCTGTCTCCTCTGACTGCTACTGCAGCTGAGACCGCATCGTCGGCAGCGACCGCGCAGCAGATGCCAAGCCTGGCACCGATGCTCGAAAAAGTGATGCCATCGGTGGTGAGTATTAACGTTGAGGGCAGCACAACCGTCAATACGCCGCGTATGCCGCGTAACTTCCAGCAGTTCTTTGGTGATAACTCACCTTTCTGCCAGGACGGTTCGCCATTCCAGAGCTCCCCGTTCTGTCAGGGCGGTGGTGCTGGGGATGACACCCAGGGGGGTGGCCAGCAGCAGAAATTCATGGCGCTTGGCTCGGGTGTGATTATCGATGCGGCGAAAGGCTACGTCGTGACCAACAACCACGTTGTTGATAACGCCAACAGCATTAAGGTTCAGCTGAGCGACGGGCGTAAATTTGATGCCAAAGTGGTCGGGAAAGACCCGCGCTCCGATATCGCGCTGATCCAGATTCAGGATCCGAAAAACCTGACGGCGATTAAAATTGCCGACTCCGATGCGCTGCGTGTCGGTGATTATACCGTCGCTATCGGTAACCCGTTCGGTCTGGGTGAAACCGTAACCTCGGGGATTGTTTCCGCGCTGGGTCGTAGCGGCCTCAACGCCGAAAACTATGAAAACTTCATCCAGACGGATGCCGCCATCAACCGGGGTAACTCCGGCGGTGCGCTGGTGAACCTGAACGGTGAGCTGATTGGTATCAACACCGCGATCCTTGCACCAGACGGCGGCAATATCGGGATCGGCTTTGCTATCCCAAGTAACATGGTGAAAAACCTGACCGCGCAGATGGTGCAGTATGGCCAGGTGAAACGCGGTGAACTGGGGATTCTGGGTACCGAACTGAATTCCGAACTGGCTAAGGCGATGAAAGTTGACGCCCAGCGCGGCGCATTTGTCAGCCAGGTGATGCCGAACTCCTCCGCGGCGAAAGCGGGCATTAAAGCGGGTGATGTCATCACCTCCCTGAACGGGAAACCGATCAGCAGCTTTGCCGCGCTGCGTGCTGAAGTGGGCTCCATGCCGATTGGCAGCAAAGTGACCCTCGGCCTGCTGCGTGACGGTAAACCGGTTAACGTGAGCCTGGAACTGCAGCAGAGCAGCCAGAATCAGGTTGATTCCAGCACCATCTTCAGCGGCATTGAAGGCGCCGAGATGAGCAATAAAGGTCAGGACAAAGGTGTTGTGGTAAACAACGTTAAAGCGAACAGCCCGGCTGCGCGCATTGGCCTGAAAAAAGGCGATGTGATCATGGGTGCGAACCAGCAGCCAGTGAAAAACATCGCTGAACTGCGCAAAATTCTGGACAGCAAACCTTCCGTGCTGGCGTTGAATATTCAGCGTGGTGATACCTCAATTTACCTGCTGATGCAGTAATCCTCTCAAGCCCCTGTTTCAGATGAGCAGGGGCTTTTCACCTTTCTGTGACCTTTTCCACAACTCCATACTTCTCCCTTTCACTTTGTGCATTCGCACAATGCAGCGGTAGCTGAACTTCCCTATGCTTGAGCTCTGCTCACAGGAGGGTTACATGGCTGGCTGGCATCTCGATACCAAAATGGCGCAGGATATTGTGGCACGCACCATGCGCATCATTGATACCAATATCAACGTAATGGATGCCCGTGGGCGCATTATTGGCAGTGGCGATCGTGAGCGTATTGGGGAATTGCACGAAGGGGCGCTGCTGGTGCTCTCCCAGGGGCGGGTGGTGGACATCGACGATGCGGTGGCGAAACACCTGCACGGTGTCCGTCAGGGCATCAATTTACCGCTGCGTCTTGAGGGGGAAATTGTTGGCGTTATCGGCCTGACCGGCGAGCCGGAGTCGCTGCGAAAATATGGCGAACTGGTCTGTATGACGGCGGAGATGATGCTTGAGCAGTCGCGCCTGATGCATCTGCTCGCCCAGGACAGCCGTCTGCGTGAAGAGCTGGTGATGAACCTGATTCAGGCGGATGAGCATACCCCTGCACTCAATGAATGGGCGCAGCGCCTGGGAATCGATCTGAATCAACCGCGCGTCGTGGCGGTAATTGAGGTGGACAGCGGCCAGCTTGGCGTCGACAGTGCGATGGCTGAGCTGCAGCAGCTGCAAAATGCGCTGGCGACACCGGAACGCGATAACCTGGTGGCGATTGTCTCTCTGACGGAAATGGTGGTGCTCAAGCCCGCGCTGAACGCGTTCGGGCGCTGGGATGCAGAAGATCATCGTCGTCGCGTGGAGCAGTTGATTGCCCGCATGAAGGAGAATGGACAGCTTCGTTTTCGCGTCGCGCTGGGCAATTACTTCACCGGTCCGGGCAGTATTGCCCGTTCCTGGCGTACTGCCCGCACCACCATGATGGTGGGTAAGCAGCGGATGCCGGAAAGCCGCAGTTATTTCTACCAGGATCTGATGCTGCCGGTGCTGCTCGACAGCCTGCGCGGTGGCTGGCAGGCCAATGAGCTGGCACGTCCGTTAGCGCGCCTCAAGGCGATGGACAACAACGGTCTGCTGCGTCGGACGCTGCAGGCGTGGTTCCGTCATAACGTACAGCCGCTGGCAACGTCGAAAGCGCTGTTTATACATCGCAATACGCTGGAATATCGACTGAACCGGATTTCGGAGCTGACAGGACTGGATCTGGGGAGCTTTGACGACAGGCTGCTGCTTTATGTGGCGTTACAGCTCGATGAGCAGAGATGAGTGAAATACGGCCTGATGCCCTTACGCCATCCCTTTCCACGGGAGAGGGCGCAAACACTAAAACGGCAATCAAAGATTGCCGTTTTAGTGTTTATTTCCGGGTAAGCTTTTCAAGATCCGCTTCGATTTCGCTAATCTTGTTGGTGACAACGCTTTCAAGGTGACGCAGATCGTCGAGGATCTTACGTTTGAGATCGACTTCAGTGCGGTCGCGCTGACAGATCTGATCGAGTTCATCGATCACATAGCGCAGATTAGGGCTGATTTCCTGAACTTCTTTGTATCCCTGTCCTACACCGTCAGCGACGACGGTCTTACGCTGGCGTGGATATTTAAACTTCACGCTCTTGGCGAAAAACTCTCCTTTGTCCTTGTGAAAATAGATTTTCAGAATGTCGTTATTAGCTTCCTGGCGAAGGCTGTAACGATCAATTTCATCAGGATTGGTAATGCCCAGACTTTTCAGATTATCGTACATAGCGGTACCCTTGATCTCAACATAACCTTTGAATAATTAACGAAAAAATCTATTTTCGCCACCCTCAGATATGAAAAAAGCGGGGTGGCCCCCGCTTTTTGTTATATCCGATTAATCGATGGTGCGCAGCAACTCATTGATGCCCACCTTACCGCGGGTTTTCGCATCAACTTTCTTCACGATAACCGCACAGTACAGGCTGTACTTGCCATCTTTTGACGGCAGGTTGCCGGAGACCACAACGGAACCGGCCGGCACGCGACCGTAGTGAATTTCACCGGTCTCACGATCGTAAATACGGGTGCTCTGACCGATGTAAACGCCCATCGAGATAACGGAGCCTTCCTCAACGATCACGCCTTCCACCACTTCAGAGCGCGCGCCGATGAAGCAGTTATCTTCGATGATGGTTGGATTAGCCTGCAGTGGCTCCAGTACACCACCGATACCCACGCCGCCGGACAGGTGAACGTTTTTACCGATCTGCGCGCAGGAGCCGACGGTTGCCCAGGTATCCACCATGGAGCCTTCGTCTACGTAAGCACCGATGTTAACGTAGGAGGGCATCAGCACGGTGTTACGCGCGATGAACGCACCCTGACGCACGGCCGCTGGCGGTACTACGCGGAAGCCTTCTTTCTGGAAGCGAGCTTCGTCGTAGTCAGCGAATTTCATAGGGACTTTATCGAAATAGCGGCTTTCTGCTCCGTCGATAACCTGGTTATCATTGATACGGAAAGAGAGCAGCACGGCTTTCTTCAGCCATTGATGAGTTACCCACTGACCGTCGATTTTTTCTGCTACACGTAGCGCGCCGGAATCCAGCAGAGAAATAACCTGATTAACCGCTTCACGGGTAACGGTATCCACATTTGCCGGAGTAATCTCGGCGCGACGCTCAAAAGCGGACTCAATAACGTTCTGTAACTGCTGCATTGTTTACTCTTTCCATTTCACTAAAAAACACGTCACCCTTTATCGTTTGGATTGAGGGCTGCTGTCAACCGTTGTTGCACTTCAAGTTGCAGGTCATTATTAAGGGCACGCCGGTCGGCGGTGGCGATTATAAATAAATCTTCTACTCGTTCGCCAATGGTTGTAATTCTGGCCCCGTGAAGCGAAATTCCCAGATCGGCAAAAACCTGGCCGACGCGGGCGAGCAGCCCAGGCTGGTCGAGCGCGATCAGCTCCAGGAACGATTTACGATCGGTGTGGGTCGGCAGGAAATTGACCTCGGTATCGACGGTAAAGTGGCGTAATTTCGACGGCTGACGACGCGGCTGCGGTGGCTGCCAGCTGCGCTGGGTGATCGCCTGTTCCAGGCCAAAACGTATCCCTTCATGGCGGTCCGACGACAGCGGGCTTCCGTCTGGCTCCAGTACAATAAAGGTGTCCATCGCCATGCCGTCCCGGGTGGTGAAAATCTGCGCGTCGTGAACGCTCAGATTACGCCTGTCCAGTTCGGCACAAACCGCAGCAAACAGATAAGGCCGATCCGGGCTCCAGATAAAGATCTCGGTACCGCCGCGCGTGGCCTGCGGACTGAGGAGGATCATCGGCTGCGATAAATCATGCTGAAGCAGATGTCGCGCATGCCAGGCAAGCTGGTTTGGGCTGTGGCGGACAAAATAGTTGGCACGACAGCGCGCCCAAATCTGATGCAGCGCCTCTTCATCAATGTTATCCATCCGCAACAGCGCCAGCGCCTGCAGCTGATGATGGCGTACACGCTCGCGCATGTCTGGGGTGTTTTGCATCCCGCGGCGCAGCTGTTTTTCGGTGGCAAAGTACAACTCGCGCAACAGGCTTTGCTTCCAGCTGTTCCACAGCGTTTCGTTGGTGGCACAAATATCGGCTACCGTAAGGCAGACCAGATAGCGCAGGCGGTTTTCCGTCTGAACCTCTTCTGCAAACTGCTTGATGACCTCCGGATCCTGAATGTCACGACGCTGCGCGGTGACGGACATCAGCAGGTGATGGCGTACCAGCCAGGCAACCAGCTGCGTCTCGCGAGAGTTCAGTCCATGCAGTTCGGCAAATTTCAGCACGTCCTGTGCGCCGAGCACCGAGTGGTCACCGCCGCGACCTTTGGCGATGTCGTGGAACAGGGCGGCAATCAGGATCAGTTCCGGGTGGGTAAGACGTGGCCACAGTTCGACGCACAGTGGGTGACGTGAGCGTGTCTCTTCTCTGGCAAAGCTCTCCAGCTTGAGCATGACGCGGATCGTGTGTTCATCCACCGTATAGGCGTGGAACAGATCGAACTGCATCTGCCCGACGATATGTGACCACTGTGGCATATAGGCCCACAGCACGCTGTGGCGATGCATCGGCAGAAGCCCACGGCTGACGGCACCCGGATGGCGCAACATACTGAGAAAAAGGGATCGGGCTTCCGGGATATAGCACAGTGGCTGCGTCAGATGACGGCGCGCATGGCGCAGATGACGCAGCGTTGTAGAGTAGATCCCGGTGATCGTGCTGTTGCGAACCATGGTGTAGAACATCCGCAGGATCGCTTCCGGCTCACGAATAAACAGCGTTTCGTCGCGCAGATCGATAAGCGTGCCGCGCAGCTGGAATTCATCATCGATCGGCCGCGGTTTTTCGTCCGCCGTCAGGGCCAGGATCGCTTCGTCGAACAGCTGCAGCAGCATCTGGTTCAGTTCAGTGACGCGACGGGTAACGCGGAAGAAATCCTTCATCATGTGCTCAACCGGTTCGTTACCTTCACCGCGGGAGTTGAGGCGCTGCGCCACGCTGAGCTGACGGTCAAACAGCAGACGGTTATCGTAGCGGCTAAGCTCGAGATGCAGGGCAAAACGGATCCGCCAGAGCAGGTGCAGACACTCATTCAGCTCGTTTCGCTCAGCCTCGGTTAAAAAGCCGAAGCCAACCATCTCGTCCATTGAGGTGGCGCCAAAGTGGCGGCGGGCCACCCACTGCAGCGTGTGAATGTCGCGCAGTCCACCCGGACTGCTTTTTATATCCGGCTCCAGGTTATAGCTGGTGCCGTGGTAGCGCTGGTGACGCTGATTCTGCTCCTCGACCTTCGCGGCGAAGAATTTTTCTGAAGGCCAGAAGCCGTCGCTGAAAATGTGTTTTTGCAGTTCCAGGAACAACGCGACGTCGCCAATCAACAGGCGGGTTTCAATCAGGTTGGTGGCGACGGTCAGGTCAGATAATCCTTCAAGCAGGCACTCTTCCAGCGTGCGCACGCTGTGGCCCACTTCAAGCTTCACATCCCACAGCAGCGTCAGCAGTTCGCCAATTTTCTGCGCCTGTTCATCCGGCAGCTTTTTGCGGCTTAAAATCAGTAAGTCGATATCGGAAAGCGGATGAAGCTCACCGCGGCCATAGCCCCCGACGGCGACCAGTGCCACGTCACTGATCTGCCCAAACCCGTAATCAATCCACAGACGCTGCAGGAGCTGGTCGATAAACTCGGTGCGTGCTTCAATAAGCTGCTCCGCGGAGATGCCGGCATCAAATGCGCTTCCGAGCCAGCGCTGGAAGACATCCATATGCGCCTTGATACCGGCGCAGGTCAGATCCTGCTGGGGCCAGACGCCCGGGTTATCGGGCTGGTCGGGTAGGGTGGGAAGTGCTGTGTTAGCATACTGTTCGGGTAAAAGATTACTCATCGTGCGCCACCCATAAGAAAAAGCTATAGCCATTAAAAAAGCCGGCATCTGCCGGCTTTTTTATCATTCATCGTGCGTGAGTATCGCCGGGATGGTGTCATCCTTGCGCAACGTCATAATTTCGCAGCCGTTGTCTGTTACCACAATAGTATGCTCGTACTGCGCAGACAAGCTTCTGTCTTTGGTTTTCACCGTCCAGCCATCTTTCATGGTGCGGATGCGGTAATCACCGGCGTTGACCATTGGCTCGATGGTGAAGGTCATGCCTTTTTGCAGTACCACGCCGCCGTCATCCGCATCATAGTGCAGAACCTGTGGCTCTTCGTGGAAGACACGGCCAATGCCGTGGCCGCAGTATTCACGCACAACGGAGAAACCTTCCGCTTCAACGAATTTCTGGATAGCGGCCCCGATGGTGCGCAGGCGAATGCCGGGTTTAACCATTTTCAGCGCCAGGTAGAGGCTTTCTTGCGTCACTTTGCACAGACGCTCGCCCAGAATCGTCGGCTTGCCCACGATGAACATCTTAGAGGTGTCACCGTGGTAGTCATCTTTAATGACCGTCACGTCGATGTTGACGATGTCGCCATCTTTAAGCAGTTTTTCGTTGTCCGGAATACCGTGACAAACCACTTCGTTAATCGAAATGCAGACGGATTTCGGGAAACCATGATAGCCAAGGCAGGCGGAGACCGCGTGCTGCTCATTGACGATATAGTCGTTACAAATGCGGTCCAGTTCACCCGTGCTCACGCCCGGCTTCACGTACGGCTCGATCATTTCCAGCACGTCTGCGGCCAGACGACCGGCGACGCGCATCTTTTCAATTTCTTCAGGTGTCTTAATAGAGATAGCCATGTAATCTGTCCATCAGTGTCGATTTTTTCGACAATACTAGTCTAAGTGTCGTTAATGGTATCAGTCAGGCGCACCCCGTGCCAAATTGAGAATCATTAACAGCACACTCGGCCAACAACTGTTGGTTTCTGGTCGTGTTTTGTGGTATAAAGCGCGCCGGACTTCCGATCCATTTCAGATACACAGGCTGGACGGAAGCGACAAATCTCACTTTGTGTAACAACACACACGTATCGGCACATATTCCGGGGTGCCCTTCGGGGTCGGTAATATGGGATACGTGGAGGCATAACCCCAACTTTTAATATAGAGGTTTTAAACATGGCAACTGTTTCCATGCGCGACATGCTCAAGGCTGGTGTTCACTTCGGTCACCAGACCCGTTACTGGAACCCGAAAATGAAGCCTTTCATCTTCGGCGCACGTAACAAAGTTCACATCATCAACCTTGAGAAAACTGTACCAATGTTCAACGAAGCCCTGGCTGAGCTGAACAAGATCTCTTCCCGTAAAGGTAAGATTCTGTTCGTTGGTACTAAGCGCGCTGCAAGCGAAGCTGTGAAAGATGCTGCTAACAGCTGCGATCAGTTCTTCGTGAACCATCGCTGGTTGGGCGGCATGCTGACTAACTGGAAAACCGTTCGTCAGTCCATCAAGCGCCTGAAAGATCTGGAAACCCAGTCTCAGGACGGTACTTTCGACAAGCTGACTAAGAAAGAAGCGCTGATGCGCACTCGTGAACTGGACAAGCTGGAAAACAGCCTGGGCGGTATCAAAGATATGGGCGGCCTGCCAGACGCGCTGTTCGTAATCGATGCAGACCACGAGCACATCGCAATCAAAGAAGCTAACAACCTAGGTATCCCGGTATTCGCTATCGTTGATACCAACTCCGATCCGGACGGTGTTGACTTCGTTATCCCGGGTAACGACGACGCAATCCGTGCTGTTAGCCTGTACCTGAGCGCTGTAGCTGCTACCGTTCGTGAAGGCCGTTCCCAGGATCTGGCTTCTCAGGCGGAAGAAAGCTTCGTAGAAGCTGAATAATAAGGTTTCACCCCTTATTAGTACCGTGTATGAATAGGGGCCAATTATCGGCCCCTTTTTTCAATTTACACTGTTTGGCCTCAGGCCGGGCAGTTCACATCTCCCGAGGATTTAAGAATGGCTGAAATTACCGCATCCCTGGTAAAAGAGCTGCGCGAGCGTACTGGCGCAGGCATGATGGATTGCAAAAAAGCGCTGACTGAAGCGAACGGCGACATCGAGCTGGCAATCGAAAACATGCGTAAATCCGGTGCGATCAAAGCAGCTAAAAAAGCAGGCAACGTTGCTGCTGACGGCGTGATCATCACTAAGATCGACGGCAACTACGGCATCATCCTGGAAGTTAACTGCCAGACTGACTTCGTTGCTAAAGATGGTGGTTTCCAGGCATTTGCTAACAAAGTTCTGGACGCAGCTGTTGCGGGCAAAATCACTGACGTTGAAGTTCTGAAAGCACAGTTCGAAGAAGAACGTGTTGCTCTGGTTGCTAAAATCGGTGAGAACATCAACATCCGTCGTGTTGCTTCTCTGGAAGGCGACGTTCTGGGTTCATACCAGCACGGTGCACGTATCGGTGTTCTGGTTGCGGCTAAAGGCGCTGATGAAGAGCTGGTTAAACAGCTGGCTATGCACATCGCTGCAAGCAAACCAGAATTCGTTAAGCCAGAAGACGTGTCTGCTGAAGTGGTAGAGAAAGAGTACCAGGTTCAGCTGGACATCGCGATGCAGTCTGGTAAGCCAAAAGAAATCGCAGAGAAAATGGTTGAAGGCCGCATGAAGAAATTCACCGGCGAAGTTTCTCTGACTGGCCAGCCATTCGTTATGGATCCAAGCAAGTCTGTTGCTCAGCTGCTGAAAGAGCACAACGCTGACGTGACTGGCTTCATCCGCTTCGAAGTGGGCGAAGGCATCGAGAAAGTTGAGACTGACTTCGCAGCAGAAGTTGCTGCAATGTCCAAGCAGTCTTAATGATTGAAAAGGAGCCGCCTGAGGGCGGCTTCTTTTTGTCACCCGTCACACGAAATCAGACAGGCTCCAGTATCCCTGTGCTGATATGCGACATATCATGTCGCCAGAATTAACCCCCATCTTAATCGTTGACAGTCTCAGGAAAGAAACATGGCTACCAATGCAAAACCCGTGTACAAACGCATTCTGCTTAAGCTGAGTGGCGAAGCGCTGCAGGGATCGGAAGGCTTCGGTATTGACGCAAGCATCCTTGACCGCATGGCACAGGAAATCAAAGAACTGGTCGAACTGGGTATTCAGGTTGGCGTGGTCATTGGCGGTGGCAACCTTTTCCGTGGCGCTGGTCTGGCGAAAGCGGGGATGAACCGCGTTGTGGGCGACCACATGGGTATGCTGGCAACCGTGATGAATGGCCTGGCAATGCGTGATGCGCTTCATCGCGCCTATGTGAACGCCCGCCTGATGTCCGCAATCCCATTGAATGGCGTCTGCGATAACTACAGCTGGGCAGAGGCGATTAGCCTGCTGCGCAACAACCGCGTGGTGATCCTCTCCGCCGGTACGGGTAACCCGTTCTTTACTACCGATTCCGCTGCCTGCCTGCGCGGTATCGAGATCGAAGCCGATGTGGTTCTGAAAGCGACCAAAGTGGATGGCGTGTTTACTGCCGACCCGGCAAAAGATCCGTCTGCCACCATGTACGATCAGCTGAGCTACAGCGAAGTGCTGGAAAAAGAGCTGAAAGTGATGGATCTTGCCGCCTTTACGCTTGCTCGTGACCACAAACTGCCGATCCGTGTCTTCAACATGAACAAACCTGGCGCACTGCGTCGCGTGGTCATGGGTGAAAAAGAAGGCACTTTGATCACGGAATAATTTCCGTCGGCGATAAATACAGGTAAGATTCCGCTTTATTTTGTAGTGGTATCTTACCTGGGCGCGCCTTTGGCGTTGTCAGAATTAAACGCGACTATACTTAGCACACCTGTAGCGCTGTGCTGGCGGATAGTCTGCCTGAGACAAGTTTTCAAGGATTCGTAACGTGATTAACGAAATCAGAAAAGATGCTGAAGTACGCATGGAAAAATGCGTAGAAGCGTTCAAAACCCAAATCAGCAAAATCCGTACTGGCCGTGCTTCCCCAAGCCTGCTGGATGGCATCATCGTAGAATACTACGGCACGCCAACGCCACTGCGTCAACTGGCGAGTGTTACCGTTGAAGATACCCGTACGCTGAAAATCAACGTCTTCGATCGTTCTATGAGCCCAGCGGTTGAGAAAGCGATCATGGCGTCTGACCTGGGTCTGAACCCAAGCTCTGCGGGCGCTGACATTCGCGTTCCACTGCCTCCACTGACGGAAGAACGTCGTAAAGACCTGATCAAAGTCGTTCGTGGTGAAGCTGAGCAGGGTCGCGTATCCGTGCGTAACGTACGTCGTGATGCGAACGATAAACTCAAAGCGCTGCTGAAAGAAAAAGAGATCAGTGAAGATGACGATCGTCGTTCTCAGGACGACATTCAGAAGATGACGGATGCTGCGATCAAGAAAATTGATGCGGCGCTGGCAGATAAAGAAGCGGAACTGATGCAGTTCTGATTTCTGTCGTACACTGATAAACGCCGTTCAGAAGGACTTCGGGTCTTGCTGGCGGCGTTTTGCTTTTATCTGGTCTAACTTTTTTCGGGCATCTCATGAAGCATTTAACACTCCTTGGCTCAACCGGCTCTATCGGTTGCAGCACTCTCGACGTTGTTCGCCATAATCCTGAACATTACACCGTGACCGCGCTGGTGGCCGGTAAGAATGTGCAGCGTATGATCGAACAGTGCCTGGAGTTTACGCCTCGCTATGCGGTTATGGATGACGAAGAGAGCGCCCGCCTGCTCACCGCGCAGTTGCGTGAGAAAGGCTGTCGTACCGAGGTCCTGAGTGGCCAGCAGGCGGCCTGCGACATGGCTGCGCTGGATGAGGTTGATCAGGTCATGGCGGCAATCGTCGGGGCTGCAGGGCTGCTACCGACGCTTGCCGCTATTGATGGCGGTAAAGAGGTTCTGCTGGCTAACAAAGAGTCGCTGGTGACCTGCGGACGTCTCTTTATGGAGGCGGTGAAGCAGCGCGGGGCGCGTCTTTTACCGGTCGACAGCGAGCACAACGCGATTTTTCAGAGTTTACCGCAACCTTTTCAACAGAACCTGGGGTACGCTGACCTGGAGCAGAATGGCGTTGTATCGATTTTGCTTACCGGGTCAGGTGGCCCGTTCCGTGAAACGCCACTGTCTGAACTGAGCGCAATGACGCCTGAGCAGGCGTGCCGTCATCCGAACTGGTCAATGGGGCGTAAAATCTCCGTTGACTCCGCCACCATGATGAACAAAGGTCTGGAATACATTGAAGCGCGCTGGCTGTTCAATGCGTCGGCGAAACAGATGGAAGTGCTGATCCACCCGCAATCGGTGATTCACTCGATGGTGCGCTATCAGGATGGCAGCGTCCTTGCGCAACTGGGCGAACCGGACATGCGCACGCCTATCGCGCATGCCATGGCGTGGCCGAATCGGGTGAAGTCCGGGGCGAAACCGCTCGATTTTTGCAAGCTGAGTTCACTGACCTTTAGCGAACCGGACTACGATCGTTATCCGTGTCTGAAGCTTGCGATGAAAGCCTTTGACCAGGGGCAGGCGGCGACGACGGCACTTAATGCAGCTAATGAAATTACCGTTGAGGCATTTCTGAATCAGCAGATCCGCTTTACCGATATTGCGACGTTGAATTTATCGGTACTGGAAATGATGGATTTGCGCGAACCACAAAGCGTGGAAGAGGTGCTGGCGGTGGATGCACAGGCTCGCGTTATTGCACGTAAGCAGGTGACACGCCTCGCAAGCTGGTGATAAAGCAAGCACTAGTGGTTGTGCTATTTGTTAGCGTTGGGCTTCAGTGATATAGTCTGCGCCACCTGATCGCAGGTATTTGACTTTACGTGGTCAGGTAAGCCGTGGTTTGACACGGCTTTTTTACGTATAGGCTTCAGTATTCCTGAGTACCGTTAAATCCTTTTCAGGGACCAAAAACGCGTTATGTTGTCTGCGAATCAACCAATAAGCGAAAACTTGCCAGCTCATGGCTGCCGTCATGTAGCAATCATTATGGATGGCAACGGCCGCTGGGCGAAAAGACAAGGGAAGATACGAGCCTTTGGGCATAAAGCTGGGGCGAAATCTGTTCGCCGCGCCGTTTCTTTTGCCGCCAATAACGGCATTGATGCGTTAACGCTCTATGCTTTTAGCAGTGAAAACTGGAATCGACCGCCGCAGGAAGTGACCGCGTTGATGGAATTGTTTGTGTGGGCGCTCGATAGCGAAGTAAAAAGCCTGCACCGCCACAACGTCCGTCTGCGTATTATCGGTGAAACCAGTCGTTTTAACTCACGTTTGCAGGAACGGATTCGTAAAGCAGAAGCGCTGACTGAAAATAATACCGGTCTGACGCTCAATATCGCGGCGAATTACGGTGGACGCTGGGATATTATCCAGGGCGTTCGGCATCTGGCCGAACAGGTTCAGGAAGGGCTGTTGAGACCCGACCAAATTGATGAAGAGGCGCTGAGTAAGCAAATCTGCATGAATGAACTGGCACCTGTGGATTTGGTAATTAGGACAGGGGGAGAACATCGCATCAGTAACTTTTTGCTGTGGCAAATTGCCTACGCCGAACTTTACTTTACTGATGTTCTTTGGCCCGATTTTGATGAACAAGACTTTGAAGGTGCGCTGCATGCCTTTGCCAATCGAGAGCGTCGTTTCGGCGGCACCGAGCCAGGTGGCGACAAAGCCTGATGGGGGTAGCTTTTGCTGAAGTATCGCCTGATTTCCGCTTTTGTATTAATACCCATTGTCATTGCGGCGCTGTTTTTACTGCCCCCGGTGGGATTCGCTATTTTGACGCTGGTGGTCTGCATGCTCGCCGCGTGGGAATGGGGTCAGTTTAGCGGCTTTACCTCACGCACTCAGCGGGTATGGCTGGCGGTACTCTGTGGCTTTATCCTGGCCCTGATGCTGTTTACCTTGCCTGAATATCACCATGATATTCATCAACCGCTGGTAGCCGGTTCCCTTTGGGTATCGCTGGGCTGGTGGGTTGCCGCGCTGCTGCTGGTGCTTTTTTACCCAGGTTCCGCGGCATTCTGGCGTAATTCAAAAGTGTTGCGTCTTATTTTTGGCCTGCTCACAATTGTTCCTTTTTTCTGGGGTATGGTCGCACTGCGCGCCTGGCACTATGACGAAAACCACTACAGCGGCGCGATCTGGCTGCTTTATGTGATGATTCTCGTCTGGGGGGCTGACTCTGGGGCCTATATGTTTGGTAAACTGTTTGGCAAACATAAACTGGCGCCAAAAGTGTCTCCGGGCAAAACCTGGCAAGGATTCATCGGCGGCCTGTTTACGGCAGCAATCATTTCCTGGGGCTATGGCGTCTGGGCGAATCTGGAAGTGGCACCGTCAATACTGCTGGTGTGCTCTATTTTTGCTGCGCTGGCCTCGGTACTCGGTGATTTAACCGAAAGTATGTTTAAGCGTGAAGCAGGGATTAAAGACAGCGGACACCTGATTCCAGGACATGGCGGTATACTGGATCGCATTGATAGCCTGACAGCGGCTGTTCCAGTGTTTGCGTGCTTGCTTTTACTGGTATTCGGGACGATTTAACGGAAGGTTTTATGCTGAGCATTCTCTGGAATCTGGCGGCGTTCATTGTTGCACTGGGTGTACTGATTACCGTGCATGAATTTGGCCATTTCTGGGTTGCTCGCCGTTGCGGTGTGCGGGTAGAGCGGTTTTCCATCGGTTTTGGTAAATCACTCTGGACGCGCACTGACCGCCACGGCACAGAATTTGTCATCGCTCTTATCCCGCTTGGCGGCTACGTTAAGATGCTCGACGAACGCGTTGAGCCTGTTGCCCCTGAGCTACGACACAGCGCATTCAACAACAAAACCGTTGGACAACGCGCCGCCATCATCGCTGCCGGGCCGGTAGCCAACTTCATCTTTGCTGTTTTCGCCTACTGGCTGGTGTTTATCATCGGCGTGCCTGGCGTGCGTCCGGTTGTGGGTGAAATTGCGCCTGATTCCATCGCGGCGAGTGCGCAAATTACGCCGGGGATGGAACTTAAAGCGATTGATGGCATCGAAACCCCTGATTGGGATGCCGTGCGTCTGCAGCTGGTAGCCAAAATTGGCGATCGGCAGACAACATTCAGCGTGTCGCCGTTTGGTTCTGACCAGCGGCAGGACAAAGTGCTCGATTTACGTCACTGGCGTTTCGAGCCAGACAAAGAAGATCCCGTCTCTGCGCTGGGCATTCGTCCACGCGGTGCGCAGATTGAGCCGGTATTAGCCGAAGTACAGGCAAACTCGGCTGCCAGCAAAGCAGGTTTGCAAGCGGGCGACAGGATCGTTAAAGTCGATGGTCAACCATTAACAGAGTGGATGACCTTTGTTACTCTGGTGCGCGATAATCCGGGCACGTCGCTCGCGCTGAAAGTTGAAAGGCAGGGCAGTCCGCTTTCGCTGACGCTGACTCCGGATACGAAGTCGGTCGGCAAAAAGGCAGAAGGGTTTGCAGGCGTTGTGCCAAAAGTCATCCCGCTGCCAGATGAGTACAAGACAATACGCCAGTATGGGCCGTTCAGCGCCATCCTTGAAGCCACGGATAAAACATGGCAACTGATGAAGCTGACGGTAAACATGTTGGGGAAATTGATAACCGGTGATGTGAAACTGAACAACCTCAGTGGGCCAATTTCAATAGCTCAGGGGGCTGGGATGTCAGCGGAGTTCGGGGTGATTTACTATCTCATGTTTCTTGCGCTCATTAGCGTGAACCTTGGGATAATCAACCTGTTCCCGCTTCCCGTTTTAGACGGGGGTCATCTGCTGTTTTTGGCGATTGAAAAGCTAAAAGGCGGGCCGGTATCCGAGCGAGTTCAAGACTTTAGTTATCGCATTGGCTCGATTTTGCTGGTGCTGTTAATGGGGCTTGCACTTTTCAATGATTTCTCTCGGTTGTAAGAGAGTTAGTTAGGAAGAACGCATAATAACGATGGCGATGAAAAAGTTGCTCATAGCGTCGCTGCTGTTTAGCAGCGCCACCGTATACGGTGCTGACGGGTTCGTAGTGAAAGACATTCATTTCGAAGGCCTTCAGCGTGTCGCCGTTGGTGCGGCCCTCCTCAGTATGCCTGTGCGCCCCGGCGATACGGTTAATGATGATGACATCAGTAACACCATCCGTGCTCTGTTTGCCACTGGCAACTTCGAGGATGTCCGCGTCCTGCGCGATGGTGATACGCTTCTGGTTCAGGTAAAAGAACGTCCGACGATCGCCAGTATCACCTTCTCCGGTAACAAGTCGGTGAAAGATGACATGCTCAAGCAGAACCTTGAAGCATCTGGCGTACGTGTGGGGGAATCCCTGGACCGCACAACCCTTTCAGACATAGAAAAAGGTCTGGAAGATTTCTATTACAGCGTGGGTAAATACAGTGCCAGCGTGAAAGCGGTTGTGACGCCGTTGCCACGTAACCGTGTTGACCTGAAACTGGTCTTCCAGGAAGGTGTTTCTGCGAAGATCCAACAGATCAACATCGTGGGTAACCACGCGTTCAGCACCGATGAACTGATCTCTACGTTCCAGCTGCGCGACGAAGTGCCATGGTGGAACGTGGTGGGCGATCGTAAATACCAGAAGCAGAAACTGGCGGGCGACCTTGAAACCCTGCGCAGCTACTATCTGGATCGCGGTTATGCCCGTTTCAACATCGACTCGACTCAGGTCAGTCTGACGCCAGACAAGAAAGGCATCTACATTACGATTAACATCACAGAAGGCGATCAGTACAAGCTTTCTGGTGTTGACGTGAGTGGTAACCTGGCAGGCCATTCTGCTGAGATCGAATCGCTGACCAAAATTCAGCCGGGCGAGCTGTATAGCGGGTCTAAAGTGACCAAAATGGAAGACAGCATTAAGAAGCTGCTCGGCCGCTATGGTTATGCTTATCCGCGTGTACAAACTCAGCCTGAAATCAACGACGCGGATAAAACTGTGAAGCTTCACGTTAACGTTGATGCGGGTAACCGTTTCTACGTGCGTAAGATCCGCTTCGAAGGTAACGACACCTCTAAAGATTCTGTCCTGCGTCGCGAGATGCGTCAGATGGAAGGCGCATGGTTAGGTAGCGACCTTGTTGACCAGGGTAAAGAGCGTCTGAACCGTCTGGGCTATTTCGAAACGGTTGATACCGATACCCAGCGTGTTCCGGGCAGCCCGGATCAGGTTGATGTCGTTTATAAAGTCAAAGAGCGTAACACCGGTAGCTTTAACTTCGGTGTGGGCTACGGTACTGAAAGTGGCGTCAGCTTCCAGGTCGGCGTACAGCAGGATAACTGGCTGGGTACGGGTTACTCCGTAGGTATCAACGGTACCAAAAACGACTACCAGACCTACTCTGAGTTCTCTGTTACCAACCCATACTTCACCGTAGATGGTGTGAGCCTGGGCGGTCGTATCTTCTATAACGACTTTAAAGCAGATGACGCGGATCTGTCTTCTTACACCAACAAGAGCTACGGTGTAGATGGCACGCTCGGCTTCCCGGTTAACGAATACAACTCGCTGCGCGCTGGTTTAGGTTATGTGCATAACGACCTGTCCAACATGCAACCGCAGGTGGCGATGTGGCGTTATCTGGACTCTATTGGCCAGTCAACCAGTAAAAATGGGGACAACAACGGCTTTGCTGCTGATGACTTCACCTTCAACTATGGCTGGACCTATAACCGTCTCGACCGCGGTTACTTCCCGACGGAAGGTTCTCGTGTCAACCTGAACGGTAAAGTGACCGTTCCGGGTTCTGATAACGAGTTCTACAAGGTAACGCTGGACACCGCGTCCTACTTCCCAATTGATGACGACCACAAGTGGGTCGTCCTGGGTCGTACCCGTTGGGGCTATGGCGATGGTTTAGGTGGCAAAGAACTGCCATTCTATGAGAACTTCTACGCCGGTGGTTCCAGCACCGTCCGTGGCTTCCAGTCCAACAACATTGGTCCGAAAGCGGTCTATTACGGCGGTAACGACACCGATAACTGTAATAAATCGTCGTCTTCTGAAGTCTGTAGCTCTGATGATGCGGTGGGCGGTAACGCCATGGCCGTTGCCAGCCTGGAGTTCATCACACCAACGCCGTTCATCAGTGATAAATACGCAAACTCAGTCCGTACATCCATCTTCTGGGATGCCGGTACTGTATGGGATACCAACTGGGAGAATACTGCCCAGATGCGTGCGGCAGGCGTACCAGACTACAGCGATCCGAGCAATATTCGCATGTCTGCAGGTATCGCATTACAATGGATGTCACCGCTGGGGCCGTTGGTCTTCTCTTACGCCCAGCCGTTTAAGAAATACGATGGAGACAAAGCGGAGCAATTCCAGTTTAACATTGGTAAAACCTGGTAATAATCCGCTGCAATGGAATGCGTTGGCAGTGTAGCGCTGACAACTGGCGATCGGTAACACGATCGCCTTGCCACGCAAAGAACGGTACCTTCTGGTGCCAATGGGATGGTAAGGAGTTAATTGTGAAAAAGTGGTTATTAGCTGCAGGTCTCGGTTTAGCGATGGCAACCTCTGCTCAGGCAGCAGACAAAATTGCAATCGTCAACATGGGTAATTTGTTCCAGCAGGTTGCACAGAAAACTGGTGTTTCTGCGACGCTGGAAAACGAATTCAAAGGCCGTGCAAGCGAACTGCAGGGTATGGAAAACGATCTTCAGTCCAAAATGCAGCGTCTGCAGCGTGATGGTTCTACCATGAAAGCGAGCGACCGTAGCAAGCTGGAAAAAGACGTAATGGCTCAGCGTCAGACATTCTCCCAGAAAGCGCAGGCTTTCGAGCAGGATCGTCAGCGTCGTTCTAACGAAGAGCGTGGCAAGCTGGTGACTCGCATTCAGACTGCTGTTAAAGCAGTTGCTGCCGATCAGAGCATCGATCTGGTTGTTGATGCGAATGCCGTTGCTTTCAACAGCAGCGATGTTAAAGACATCACCGCTGATGTTCTGAAACAGGTTAAATAAGTAATGCCTTCAATTCGACTGGCTGATTTAGCTCAGCAGTTGGATGCAGAATTACACGGTGATGGCGATCTCGTCATCACCGCTGTTGCGTCCATGCAATCTGCTAAAGCCGGCACTATTACCTTCATGGTAAGCCCTAAGTACCGTGAGCAACTGGCTCAATGCCAGGCGTCAGCTGTTGTTCTGACGCAGGACGATCTTCCGTTTGCCACTGGAAGCGCGTTGGTAGTGAAAAATCCCTACCTGACGTATGCACGCATGGCACAAATTCTTGATTCCACGCCGCAGCCGGCGCAGGACATTGCTGCCAGTGCAGCGATTGATCCGACGGCTCAGCTTGGTCACAACGTGGCAGTTGGCGCAAATGCCGTTATCGAATCTGGCGTGGTGCTGGGCGATAACGTTGTCATTGGCCCAGGCTGCTTCGTTGGGAAAAATACGAAAATCGGCGCCGGGACCCGTTTATGGGCCAACGTGTCTGTTTACCATGAAGTAGAAATTGGCGAAAATTGCCTCATTCAGTCCAGCACAGTGATTGGTTCTGATGGCTTTGGCTACGCTAACGATCGTGGTAATTGGGTTAAGATCCCACAGCTTGGTCGCGTGATTATCGGCGATCGTGTTGAGATCGGTGCTTGTACCACCATTGACCGTGGTGCACTTGACGATACGATTATTGGCAATGGTGTTATCATCGATAACCAGTGCCAGATTGCGCATAACGTTGTGATTGGCGACAATACCGCGGTTGCGGGTGGCGTTATCATGGCGGGCAGCCTGAAAATTGGCCGTTACTGCATGATCGGCGGTGCGAGCGTGATTAATGGCCATATGGAAATATGCGACAAGGTGACCGTGACAGGAATGGGCATGGTAATGCGTCCTATCACCGAACCTGGCGTCTATTCCTCTGGCATCCCGCTGCAACCCAACAAGGTATGGCGTAAAACAGCTGCTCTGGTGATGAATATTGATGATATGAGCAAGCGACTCAAGTCTCTTGAGCGCAAAATCGATCAACAAGACTAAGCGTTCATCCGTTTAATGCTATATTCCCCGGCCTGTCGGCTTTCTTATAAACCGGCAGGCCGTGTTATTATTTTTATCAGTACATTTTGACAGGAAGAGTATTTTGACTACTGACACTCATACTCTGCATATTGAAGAGATTTTAGAACTTCTGCCGCACCGCTACCCGTTTTTGCTGGTAGACCGTGTGCTGGATTTTGAAGAAGGTCGTTTTCTGCGCGCAGTGAAAAATGTTTCCGTGAACGAGCCGTTCTTCCAGGGACACTTCCCGGGTAAACCTATCTTCCCGGGTGTGTTGATTCTGGAAGCGATGGCACAGGCTACCGGTATTCTTGCGTTTAAAAGCGTGGGCAAACTGGAGCCGGGTGAGCTGTACTACTTCGCGGGTATCGATGAAGCGCGCTTCAAGCGTCCTGTCGTGCCTGGTGATCAGATGATCATGGAAGTCACTTTTGAAAAAACGCGTCGCGGCCTGACTCGCTTCAAAGGCGTAGCTCTGGTTGATGGCAAAGTTGTTTGCGAAGCGACTATGATGTGTGCTCGTAGCCGGGAGTCTTGATACGTGATTGATAAATCCGCCTTTATTCATCCTACCGCCATTGTGGAAGTCGGTGCCATCATTGGTGCTAACGTCCATATTGGCCCATTTTGTATTGTTGGACCCCATGTCGAAATTGGTGAGGGTACAGTACTGAAATCTCACGTTGTCGTGAATGGTCATACGACTATTGGCTGCAATAACGAGATCTATCAGTTCGCTTCCATCGGCGAAGTAAACCAGGATCTTAAATATGCTGGTGAGTCGACCCGTCTGGAAATCGGCGATCGTAACCGCATTCGCGAAAGCGTCACCATTCATCGTGGAACAGTACAGGGTGGTGGATTGACGAAGGTGGGCAGCGACAACCTGTTTATGGTTAATGCGCATATCGCGCACGACTGTACGGTAGGTAACCGCTGTATTCTTGCCAACAACGCAACGCTGGCAGGACACGTATCGGTAGATGATTTCGCAATTATTGGCGGCATGACCGCAGTCCATCAGTTCTGCATCATTGGTGCACACGTGATGGTCGGCGGATGCTCCGGTGTGGCGCAGGATGTCCCACCGTTCGTCATTGCGCAGGGTAACCATGCCACGCCGTTTGGCGTGAACATCGAAGGCCTCAAGCGTCGTGGCTTTAGCCGCGAAGCGATTACTGCAATCCGCAACGCGTACAAACTGTTGTACCGTAGCGGTAAAACGCTGGAAGAGGCGAAGCCGGAAATTGTCGAGCTGGCGGAAAAGCACCCTGAAGTGAACGAGTTCATGACGTTCTTTGACCGTTCCACAAGGGGTCTGATTCGTTAATGGTCGACAGTCGTCCGCTTACGATAGCCCTGGTCGCCGGAGAAACCTCCGGCGATATTCTTGGTGCAGGTCTTATCCGTGCGCTCAAGGCCCGGGTACCCAATGCGCGCTTTGTAGGCGTTGCTGGCCCGCTGATGCAGGCCGAAGGCTGTGAAGCCTGGTATGAAATGGAAGAGCTGGCTGTGATGGGCATCGTTGAGGTGCTGGGTCGCCTGCGTCGTCTGCTGCACATTCGTGCCGATCTCACCCGTCGCTTTACCGAACTCAAACCCGATGTGTTTGTCGGTATCGATGCACCGGATTTCAACATTACCCTCGAAGGGAATCTGAAGCAGAAGGGCATCAAAACCATTCATTATGTCAGTCCGTCTGTCTGGGCGTGGCGACAGAAACGCGTTTTCAAAATCGGACGGTCAACCAACCTGGTGCTGGCTTTTCTGCCTTTCGAAAAAGCGTTTTACGACAAATTTAATGTCCCGTGCCGTTTTATCGGTCATACCATGGCGGATGCAATGCCGCTGGATCCGGATAAAAACGCGGCGCGCGATGTGCTGGGTATTTCTCATGATGCGCACTGTCTGGCACTGCTGCCTGGTAGCCG
Organism: Enterobacter cloacae complex sp. FDA-CDC-AR_0132; assembly: GCF_003010695.1. Classification (NCBI taxonomy): domain Bacteria; kingdom Pseudomonadati; phylum Pseudomonadota; class Gammaproteobacteria; order Enterobacterales; family Enterobacteriaceae; genus Enterobacter; species Enterobacter cloacae complex sp. FDA-CDC-AR_0132. The sequence goes on from NZ_CP027618.1 coordinate 2,495,655, forward strand.
TGGTGCAGAAGTCGAGATGCTCAGCGCGGACTTCCTGAAAACGGCGCAAATCCTTCGCAAGACCTATCCTGACCTCGAAGTGGTTGTGCCGCTGGTGAATGCAAAACGTCGCGAGCAGTTTGAGCGCATCAAGGCGGAGGTTGCTCCGGATCTCCATGTTCATCTGCTGGACGGGAAGGGCCGTGAGGCGATGGTCGCAAGCGACGCCGCACTGCTGGCCTCGGGCACCGCTGCGCTGGAGTGTATGCTGGCGAAATGCCCGATGGTGGTAGGCTATCGCATGAAGCCGTTCACCTTCTGGCTGGCGAAACGTCTGGTGAAAACGGACTATGTCTCTCTGCCAAACCTGCTTGCCGGGCGCGAGCTGGTGAAAGAGCTTCTGCAGGATGAGTGCGAGCCGCAGGCGTTGGCCGATGCGTTGTTACCGCTACTGGCCGACGGCAAAACCAGCCACCAGATGCATGATACGTTCCGCGAACTGCATCAGCAGATCCGCTGTAATGCCGATGAACAAGCGGCTGAAGCGGTGCTGGAGTTAGCAAAATGATGGAATTTATTTATCCTCACACCCACCTCGTGGCGGGTGTGGACGAAGTCGGTCGTGGCCCGTTAGTGGGTGCAGTGGTGACCGCTGCGGTGATCCTCGATCCTGCTCGCCCGATTATCGGGTTAAACGACTCTAAAAAATTGTCTGAAAAGCGCCGTCTGGCGCTGTTTAGTGAGATTCAGGAAAAGGCGCTGGCCTGGAGCCTGGGGCGTGCAGAGCCGCATGAGATCGACGAACTCAATATTTTGCATGCCACTATGCTGGCGATGCAGCGTGCAGTGGCGGGTCTGAAAATTGCCCCGGAGTATGTCCTGATTGACGGAAACCGCTGCCCTGCGTTGCCGATGCCGTCAATGGCGGTGGTGAAAGGCGATAGCCGGGTCGCAGAAATCAGTGCGGCTTCTATCATTGCCAAAGTGACGCGTGATGCCGAAATGGCCGCGCTGGACCTCACTTACCCTCAGTATGGCTTCGCCCAGCATAAGGGTTATCCAACGGCCTTTCATCTGGAAAGGCTGGCTGAACATGGCGCAACTGAACATCACCGACGCAGCTTTGGCCCGGTGAAACGCGCGCTGGGACTGGTGTCCTGAATCAATACGCAAGCAATTAAGTAACGCGGAATCTGAAGATGGCTGAACCACGTTTCGTACACCTGCGGGTGCATAGCGACTACTCCATGATCGATGGGCTGGCGAAGACCGGGCCGCTGGTAAAAAAGGCGGCCTCGCTTGGCATGCCTGCGCTGGCGATCACCGATTTTACCAACCTGTGTGGCCTGGTGAAGTTCTACGGAGCGGCACATGGCGCGGGGATGAAACCCATCGTTGGCGCGGATTTTCACGTCCAAAGCGATCTTATCGGCGATGAATTGACGCAAATCTCCGTGTTAGCGATGAATAACGTAGGGTATCAAAACCTGACTCTGCTTATCTCCAAAGCCTATCAGCGCGGCTATGGCGCACTGGGGCCGTGGATTGACCGGGACTGGCTGGCTGAGCTGAACGACGGGCTGCTGCTGATCTCCGGCGGCCGTATGGGTGATGTCGGCAAATGTCTGCTGCGTGGCAACAGTGCGCTGGTGGATCAGTGCGTGTCGTTCTATGAAGAACATTTCCCGGATCGTTACTACCTTGAGCTGATCCGCACCGGTCGGCAGGACGAAGAGAGTTACCTGCACGCCGCGGTTGCGCTGGCTGAAGAACGCGGCCTGCCCGTGGTGGCAACCAATGACGTGCGTTTCCTTGAGCCTGGCGATTTTGACGCGCATGAGATTCGCGTCGCGATTCATGATGGCTTCACGCTTGACGATCCGAAACGTCCGCGCAACTACTCGACGCAGCAGTACATGCGCAATGAAGAGGAGATGTGCGAACTCTTCTCCGATATCCCGGAAGCGCTGGAGAACAGCGTAGAGATAGCCAAACGCTGTAACGTCACCGTGCGCCTTGGCGAATACTTCCTGCCGCAGTTCCCGACCGGGGACATGACCACGGAAGACTTCCTGGTCATGAAGTCAAAAGAAGGCCTCGAAGAGCGTCTGGAATTCCTCTTCCCGGATGAAGAAGAGCGTAAAAAGCGTCGTCCAGAATATGACGAGCGCCTGGATATTGAACTCCAGGTGATCAACCAGATGGGTTTTCCGGGCTACTTCCTGATCGTTATGGAGTTTATCCAGTGGTCGAAGGATAACGGCGTACCGGTTGGACCGGGGCGTGGCTCCGGTGCGGGCTCGCTGGTGGCCTATGCACTCAAAATTACCGACCTCGACCCGCTGGAATTTGACCTGCTGTTCGAACGTTTCCTTAACCCGGAACGTGTCTCGATGCCCGACTTTGACGTCGACTTCTGCATGGAGAAACGCGACCAGGTTATTGAACACGTGGCGGACATGTACGGCCGCGACGCGGTATCGCAGATTATTACCTTCGGTACGATGGCAGCGAAAGCGGTTATTCGCGACGTTGGCCGTGTACTGGGGCATCCGTACGGTTTTGTCGATCGTATCTCTAAACTGGTTCCACCTGACCCAGGTATGACGCTGGCAAAAGCGTTTGAAGCTGAACCACAGCTGCCAGAAATCTACGAAGCCGATGAAGAAGTTAAAGCGCTGATCGACATGGCCCGTAAGCTGGAAGGCGTCACGCGTAACGCCGGTAAGCATGCGGGTGGGGTAGTTATCGCGCCGACCAAAATCACCGATTTTGCGCCGCTATACTGCGATGAAACGGGCCAGCATCCGGTCACCCAGTTTGACAAGAACGACGTCGAATACGCCGGGCTGGTGAAGTTTGACTTCCTCGGTCTGCGTACGCTCACCATCATCAACTGGGCGCTGGAGATGATCAACGCCCGTCGCGAGAAGAATGGCGAGCCGCCGCTGGATATCGCGGCCATCCCGCTTGATGATAAGAAAAGTTTCGACATGCTGCAGCGCTCGGAGACCACCGCCGTCTTCCAGCTTGAATCCCGCGGCATGAAAGATTTGATTAAGCGCCTGCAGCCTGACTGCTTCGAAGATATGATCGCACTGGTGGCCCTGTTCCGTCCGGGCCCGCTACAGTCAGGGATGGTAGATAACTTTATCGACCGTAAGCACGGGCGTGAAGAGATTTCCTATCCGGATGTGCAGTGGCAGCACGAGTGCCTGAAGCCCGTTCTGGAGCCAACCTACGGCATTATCCTGTACCAGGAACAGGTTATGCAGATTGCCCAGGTGCTCTCTGGCTACACCCTTGGCGGCGCGGACATGCTGCGTCGTGCGATGGGTAAGAAAAAGCCGGAAGAGATGGCCAAGCAGCGCGGCACTTTCGAAGAAGGCGCAAGAAAAAACGGTATTGATGGCGAGCTGGCGATCAAAATCTTTGACCTGGTAGAGAAATTCGCCGGGTACGGATTTAACAAATCCCACTCTGCTGCCTATGCTTTGGTCTCTTACCAGACGCTGTGGCTGAAAGCGCACTATCCTGCTGAATTTATGGCGGCGGTTATGACTGCCGATATGGACAACACCGAGAAGGTGGTTGGTCTGGTCGATGAGTGCTGGCGCATGGGGCTTAAGATCCTGCCGCCGGATATCAACTCCGGTCTCTATCATTTCCACGTCAACGAGCACGGGGAAATTGTTTACGGGATTGGCGCGATAAAAGGCGTGGGTGAAGGCCCGATTGAGGCAATCCTCGAAGCGCGTAACAACGGCGGTTATTTCCGCGAGTTGTTCGATCTTTGCGCCCGTACGGACACCAAAAAACTGAACCGACGCGTGCTCGAAAAACTGATCATGTCCGGCGCGTTCGACAGGCTGGGGCCGCATCGCGCCGCGCTGATGAACTCTCTCGGCGATGCGCTGAAAGCGGCTGATCAGCACGCCAAAGCGGAAGCGATCGGTCAGGCGGATATGTTTGGCGTACTGGCGGAAGAGCCAGAGCAGATAGAGCAGTCTTATGCCAGCTGCCAGCCGTGGCCAGAACAGGTGGTGCTGGATGGAGAGCGTGAAACGTTAGGCTTATACCTGACGGGGCACCCCATCACCCAGTACATCAAAGAAATTGAGCGCTATGTCGGAGGCTACAGGCTGAAAGACATGCATCCGACAGAACGTGGTAAAATCACCACGGCTGCGGGGCTCGTGATTGCTGCAAGGGTTATGGTCACCAAGCGCGGCAATCGTATCGGCATCTGTACGTTGGATGACCGTTCCGGGCGTCTGGAGGTGATGTTGTTCACCGACGCGCTGGATAAATACCAGCATTTGCTGGAAAAAGACCGCATACTTATCGTCAGCGGACAGGTCAGCTTTGATGACTTCAGTGGGGGGCTTAAAATGACCGCCCGCGAAGTGATGGACATTGACGAAGCCCGGGAAAAATATGCTCGCGGGCTTGCTATCTCGCTGACGGACAGGCAAATTGATGACCAGCTTTTAAACCGACTCCGTCAGTCTCTGGAACCCCACCGCTCGGGGACAATTCCAGTACATCTCTACTATCAGAGGGCGGATGCACGTGCGCGGTTGCGCTTTGGTGCAACGTGGCGTGTCTCTCCGAGCGATCGTTTACTTAACGATCTCCGTGGCCTCATTGGTTCGGAGCAGGTGGAACTGGAGTTTGACTAATACAGGAATACTATGAGTCTGAATTTCCTTGATTTCGAACAGCCGATTGCTGAGCTGGAAGCGAAAATCGATTCTCTGACAGCGGTAAGCCGTCAGGATGAAAAACTGGATATTAACATCGATGAAGAAGTGCATCGTCTGCGTGAGAAAAGCGTAGAACTGACGCGCAAAATCTTTGCCGATCTCGGCGCATGGCAGATCGCCCAGCTGGCGCGTCATCCACAGCGTCCGTACACCCTGGATTATGTCCGCCTGGCGTTTGACGAATTTGACGAACTGGCAGGCGATCGCGCTTACGCTGACGACAAAGCTATCGTCGGCGGCATCGCACGTCTGGACGGGCGCCCGGTGATGATCATTGGTCATCAGAAAGGTCGTGAAACCAAAGAGAAAATTCGCCGTAACTTTGGTATGCCGGCACCAGAAGGCTACCGTAAAGCCCTGCGTCTGATGGAGATGGCTGAGCGTTTCAAGATGCCAATCATCACCTTCATCGACACCCCGGGTGCGTATCCTGGCGTGGGCGCGGAAGAGCGTGGCCAGTCAGAAGCCATCGCACGCAACCTTCGCGAGATGTCTCGCCTGAAGGTGCCGGTCATCTGTACCGTTATCGGTGAAGGGGGTTCCGGTGGTGCGCTGGCGATTGGCGTGGGCGATAAAGTGAATATGCTGCAGTACAGCACCTATTCCGTTATCTCCCCGGAAGGTTGTGCCTCTATTCTGTGGAAGAGCGCCGATAAAGCGCCTCTGGCTGCAGAAGCGATGGGCATCATTGCCCCACGTCTGAAAGAGCTGAAGCTGATCGACTCCGTGATCCCTGAACCTCTGGGTGGCGCGCATCGTAAGCCGGAAGTGATGGCGGCTTCCCTGAAAGCGCAGCTGCTGGCAGACCTGGCGGACCTGGATGTCCTGAGCACAGAAGATCTGCTCAACCGTCGTTACCAGCGTCTGATGACCTACGGTTACGCGTAAGCTTCACAATTATCCTAAAAGCCGCACATTGTTGCGGCTTTTTTTATGCCTGCCGTTTACCTTAACTATGCTTAGCTAATGTTTTTCAAGGAGGTAAACCGTGAACATCATCGCCATTATGGGGCCGCACGGCGTCTTTTATAAAGACGAGCCCATTAAGGAGCTGGAGCACGCCCTTCAGTCCCGTGGGTACCAGCTGATTTGGCCGCACAATAGCGCCGACCTGCTGAAATTTATCGAGCACAACCCTCGCATCTGTGGCGTGATCTTCGACTGGGACGAGTACGACATGGAGTTGTGCAGCGATATCAATAAGCTGAACGAATATCTCCCGCTGTACGCTTTTATTAATACCCACTCGACAATGGACGTGAGCGCTCATGATATGCGAATGGCGCTGTGGTTCTTTGAATACTCACTCGGTGTCGCGGAAGATATTGCGACCCGTATTCAACAGTACACCGGTGAATATCTCGATAACATCACGCCACCGTTTACCCGCGCGCTGTTTACTTACGTCAAAGAAGGCAAATACACCTTCTGCACGCCAGGCCATATGGCAGGGACGGCCTATCAAAAAAGCCCGGTGGGTTGTTTGTTCTATGATTTCTTCGGGGGCAACACGCTCAAAGCGGACGTGTCGATTTCCGTCACTGAACTCGGATCGCTGCTCGATCACACCGGACCGCACCTGGAAGCTGAAGAATACATTGCCCGGACTTTTGGGGCCGAGCAGAGTTATATGGTGACCAACGGCACCTCGACATCAAACAAAATCGTCGGAATGTACGCCGCACCCGCCGGTAGCACCTTGCTGATTGACCGTAACTGCCACAAGTCGCTGGCTCATCTGCTGATGATGAGCGATGTCGTGCCGTTATGGCTCTCCCCGACGCGAAACGCGCTTGGGATCCTCGGCGGGATCCCGCGTCGTGAATTTAGCCACGCCGCGATTGAACATAAGGTCGCGGCGATCCCGGGGGCAAGCTGGCCGATCCATGCGGTCATCACTAACTCCACCTATGACGGTCTGCTCTATAACACCAACTGGATTAAGCAGACGCTGGATGTCCCGTCGATCCACTTTGACTCCGCGTGGGTGCCATACACCAACTTTCACCCGATTTACGCGGGAAAAAGCGGCATGAGCGGTGAGCGCGTGCCGGGCAAAGTGTTTTTCGAAACGCAGTCGACGCACAAAATGCTGGCCGCGTTTTCTCAGGCCTCGCTTATTCACATCAAAGGCGAGTACGACGAAGAGACGTTTAACGAAGCCTTTATGATGCACACCACCACCTCGCCAAGCTATCCGCTGGTGGCCTCTATTGAAACGGCGGCGGCAATGCTGCGCGGGAATCCGGGCAAGCGTCTGATCAATCGGTCTGTGGAGCGGGCGCTGCATTTCCGTAAAGAAGTCCAGCGGCTTAAAGATGAAGCAGACGGCTGGTTCTTCGATATCTGGCAACCCGAAGAGATTGATGAGGCCGAGTGCTGGCCTGTCTCACCTGGCGAGAGCTGGCACGGTTTTCGCGATGCCGACGCCGACCATATGTTCCTCGACCCGGTGAAGGTAACGATCCTGACTCCGGGGATGGACGAACAAGGCACGATGAGTGACGAAGGCATTCCTGCTGCTCTGGTGGCAAAATTCCTTGATGAACGTGGCGTAGTGGTGGAGAAAACCGGCCCGTATAACCTCTTGTTCCTGTTCAGTATTGGGATAGATAAAACCCGTGCGATGGGCTTATTGCGCGGACTGATGGAGTTTAAGCGCGCTTACGATCTCAACCTGCGGGTGAAAAATATGCTGCCGGATCTTTATGCTGAAGATCCTGACTTCTACCGCAATATGCGCATTCAGGATCTGGCTCAGGGGATCCATCGGCTGATCCGTCAGCACGATCTGCCGCGCCTGATGCTGCAGGCGTTTGACGTGCTGCCGGAGATGAAGTTGACCCCACACAAGGCCTGGCAACGTCAGGTGAAAGGGGAGGTTGAAACCGTTGAGCTGGAAAATCTGGTCGGGCGCGTGTCGGCTAACATGATCCTGCCTTATCCGCCGGGCGTACCGTTGTTGATGCCGGGGGAGATGATCACCGAAGAGAGTCGGGCGGTGCTCGATTTTCTGCTGATGCTCTGCTCAGTGGGGCGCCACTATCCGGGCTTTGAGACTGATATTCACGGGGCGAAGCGCGATGAGCAAGGGGTTTACTGGGTGCGAGTCCTAAAATAAGGGCGACAGCTTGCCAGGCCCGGGTTGTCGGTTGTAACGTTCAGGCATCATAAAAAGGAGAAGCTATGCTGGGTTTAAAACAGGTTCACCATATTGCGATCATTGCCACCGATTACGCAAAAAGTAAGGCCTTCTACTGCGATATTCTGGGCTTTACGTTGTTAAGCGAGGCGTATCGTGAGGAGCGTGACTCCTGGAAAGGCGATCTCGCTTTAAACGGGCAATATGTGATTGAGCTGTTCTCTTTTCCTTTTCCGCCAGCACGTCCGTCCCGCCCGGAAGCTTGCGGCCTGCGCCACCTTGCCTTTAGCGTCGACGACATTGATCGCGCCGTAAAACATCTGGAAACCCACGGCGTGAAGTGCGAAGCGATTCGTATCGACCCGTTCACCGACAAGCGTTTTACCTTTTTCAACGATCCGGATGGCCTTCCGCTGGAGCTTTACCAGCAGTAATTTCCACCCTGTGTGATAATGCCCGCTCAGTTCGGGCATTTTTATATGTGATTTTCTATGACCCTACCCGCGATTGCTCAAGCCGTTTCACCGTACCGCCAGCTGCTGGTGGGGTTTAGCGGTGGCCTGGATTCCACCGTTTTGCTCCACCGTCTCAAACTCTGGCGTGACAACGAGCCTGATATTCAGCTTCGGGCGATGCACATTCATCACGGGTTAAGCCCGCACGCGGATGCGTGGGTGGCACACTGCGAGGCGGTGTGTGCGGCATGGGCGATCCCGCTGACTGTTGAACGTGTACATCTCCAGGATGAGGGGCTGGGCATTGAGGCGCAGGCGCGTAAAGCACGCTATGCCGCTTTTGCCGCTGAATTACAGCCTGACGAAGCGCTGGTCACGGCGCAGCATCTCGATGACCAGTGCGAGACGTTATTACTGGCCCTCAAACGAGGAAGCGGCCCGGCGGGATTATCCGCGATGCCAGAACGGGCTGATTTCGCCGGATCGCACCTCCTTCGCCCACTGCTTGGCGAGACGCGAGCCTCGCTGGAAACGTGGGCACGGGAACACGAGCTGAGCTGGATTGAAGATGAAAGCAACCAGGATGACCGCTATGACCGTAACTTCCTGCGTCTGCGTGTCGTACCGCTTCTGAGCGAACGCTGGCCGCACTTTGCAGAAGCGGCAGCACGCAGCGCCATGCTGTGCGCTGAACAGGAGAGTCTGCTGGATGAGCTGCTGAGCGAAGAGCTGGCGGAACTGATTTCCGCGCAGGGATCGCTTACCATCGCACCGCTGGAAGCGATGAGCCCGGCGCGTCGGGCCGCATTGTTACGACGCTGGCTGGCCTCTCACGGTGCCGCTATGCCGTCGCGGGCAATGCTGGCTCGTTTCTGGGATGAAGTCGCCCTGGCGCGGGAAGATGCTACGCCGTGTGTGCACCTGAACGGTTTCGACGTCAGACGCTATAAAGGGGCGCTCTGGTGGGTTAAATCATCTCCCTCGCTCGCCGACAGGGTACTCGACTGGCCGTCGCTTGCGGAACCGCTGCTGTTGCCCTGTGATGCCGGTCGTGTGTCTTTGGTGCCAACCGGCCATGTACGTCTGCCTGAACCCGGGGAGCCGGTCACCGTGCGCTTTAAGGCGGGCGGTCTGCTGCATATTGTCGGGCGCAACGGAGGGCGGAAGCTGAAGAAAATCTGGCAGGAGAGCAATGTGCCGCCCTGGCGACGCGATACCACGCCGCTACTTTTCTACGGTGAAACGCTGATTGCTGCAGCAGGGGTATTCATTACGCAAGAGGGGTGGGCAGAAACGGGCATGCAGTTTGAGTGGAAAGCGTAACGGGCAGCCGGGCTGCCCGTTAGTGTCATCAGGATTCGCTCACCACAACGGTGCCGATTTGCGGGTGGCTGAAACTGGCAATTTTGTCCAGACGTAGCTCACGCGTCGCCCCGGCATCTTCCACTATCAGATATTCCACATTCTTTCGCGAAACCAGGTCGCTGGCTTTTGCCTTCAACACTTCGCCATCTTTTAACTCCAGCGTCAGTATTAAATGATGCTGGCAGGCGAGTTCGAGGTTGTCATAGTCATCACAATTGATGGGTTGATAAGTTTCATTCATTGACATAATCGCTCACCAGTAAATTCGCCGCAGCATACGCTGCTTTTTCCCTGACCGATTCTGAAAGGCCCTCATCAGAGGCCACTTCATTAAGCACTTTCAATACACAGCCCAACGCGTCCGGGACATACCCCAGATCTCCGCTGGCGATTTCCGCATACCGTTTGCGAATTAACTCACAATAATTATTCACATCCCCTCCCGCCAGCGCACTGACTTACTGTGAGATATCATTAAGCCTACGAAGATAAACTCGGTTTAGCAAGGTGACTATACCATACTCATTTAAGCAATATCAGCGCCTTGATAGCCGGTGAATGTTCACCCGGGAACAGCCTTTTTATTCCTTTTTCGCTACAATGTGCGCCTGATTCGAAAGGAGTTCTCTCATGGCGCTGAAAGCGACAATTTATAAAGCTGTGGTCAATGTGGCAGATCTTGACCGCAACCAGTTCCTGGATGCGTCACTCACTCTGGCACGCCACCCCTCTGAAACCCAGGAGCGCATGATGCTGCGCCTGCTGGCGTGGATAAAGTATGCTGACGAGCGTCTGCAATTTAGCCGTGGCTTAAGCGCTGAGGACGAGCCAGAGGCCTGGCTGCACAACGATCATCTGGGTATCGATTTATGGATTGAACTCGGTCTGCCGGATGAGCGCCGCATTAAAAAGGCCTGCACGCAGTCCGCTAACGTGGCGTTATTCGCGTATAATCAACGTGCTGCGGAAATCTGGTGGCAGCAAAGCAAGAGCAAGTGCGGGCAGTTTGCCAACCTTACCGTCTGGTATCTGGACGATGAGCAGCTGGCGAAGCTGAGCGAGTTTGCCAGCCGGACGATGGTCCTGCAGGCCACAATTCAGGACGGCGCTATCTGGCTTTCTGATTCTCAGAATAATCTGGAAATTCATTTGACGGCGTGGCAGCCAGCGCCATGATTGTCTTGTCCCGAAACGTTAGCATCCCTGACAATGAGCTGGAGATCACCGCCATCCGTGCTCAGGGGGCGGGTGGACAGCACGTTAACAAGGCTTCAACGGCTATCCATTTGCGCTTTGACATTCGGGCCTCCAGCCTGCCAGAGTATTACAAAGAAAGCCTGCTCGCTGCCAGCCATCATCTGATCACCAGTGATGGCGTGATTGTGATTAAAGCGCAGGAGTACCGCAGCCAGGAGTTGAACCGCGAAGCGGCGATTGCCAGACTGGTGTCGATGATTAAAGAACTAACGGCAGTGCAAAAAAGCCGTCGGGCAACGCGACCGACCCGCGCATCGAAAGAGCGTCGGCTATCGTCGAAGGCCCAAAAATCCACAGTGAAAGCACTACGCGGTAAAGTTCGTCGCCCTACGGAGTGACGAAAAGGAACACAATTTCATAAGGAATTCATTGTGAAAAAAGCATTATTGTCAGCGCTGGCAGTGAGTACGCTGTTTGCGCTTTTCGGGTGTAACAACCGTTCTGAAACGCAGGTCGTGCAGCCTGCGCAGAATGAAGAGTTAAAACCAATGCAGCAGAGCTGGCGCGGCGTTTTACCGTGTGCCGACTGCGAGGGCATTGAAACGTCACTGTTCCTGCAGAAAGACGGTACCTGGGTTATGAACCAGCGTTATCAGGGGGCGAAAGAACCATCTTCCTTTGCGAGCTACGGGACATGGGCGCGTACGGCTGAGAAGCTGGTACTGACGGATACCACCGGTGAGAAAACCTATTTCCGCGCCAAAGGTGAAGGGATGGAGATGCTCGACCGCGAAGGCAATCCGATTGAGTCCCAGTTCAACTATACGCTGGCCCCGGTGAAAGCGGCCCTGCCTGCAACGCCAATGCCAATGCGTGGGATGTATTTCTATATGGCGGATGCGGCGATCTTTACCGACTGCGCCACCGGCAAGAAAATCAGCGTGGCGAACAATGCGCAGCTGGAGCGTGATTACGCTGTTGCGCGTGGCAATGACAGCAAGCCAGTCCTGCTGACGGTAGATGGTCACTTTACGCTGGAGCCGAACCCGGACAGCGGAGAGCTGGTGAAAACGCTGGTGGCAGATAAAGACGCGAAGTTTGTTGCGGGCAAAGACTGTAACAGCAAATAAGCCGATATCGGCCCATTAAAAAACCCCGCCTGAGCGGGGTTTTTTGTTTAACGTTAACCTTTGATGGCTTTCACCAGGTAATCAAGAATGTCGCCAGTCTTGATCATCTGCTTTTCACCACTGCGACGGTATTTGTATTCAATGTCGTCGCTGTCGAGGTTACGGTCGCCGATGACTACGGTGTGCGGGATACCGATCAGTTCCATATCGGCAAACATCACGCCTGGACGCTCTTTACGGTCATCCATCAGCACTTCGATACCCTGAGCGCGCAGCTCGGAGTAAAGTTTTTCGGCCAGCTCCTGCACGCGGTAAGACTTGTGCATGTTCATTGGCAGAATAGCCACCTGGAACGGGGCGATATTGTCTGGCCAGACGATGCCACGTTCGTCGTAGTTTTGCTCAATGGCGGCTGCAACCACACGCGTCACACCGATACCGTAGCAACCCATGGTCAGGATCTGGTTGCGGCCATCTTCCCCCTGAACGGCGGCATTCAGCGCGCGGGAATATTTATCCCCCAGCTGGAAGATGTGGCCCACTTCGATACCGCGTTTGATCATCAGGGTGCCCTGGCCGTCCGGGCTTGGATCGCCTGCCACCACGTTACGGATATCAGCGACTTCCGGCGTCGCGACATCGCGATCCCAGTTGATGCCGAAGTAATGTTTACCGTCGATGTTAGCGCCAGCGGCGAAGTCGCTCATTGCGGCTACCGTACGGTCAATAACCACCGGAACCGGCATATTCACCGGGCCCAGAGAGCCAGGACCTGCGTTCACGACGGCACGGATTTCCGCTTCCGTTGCGAACGTCAGCGGGCTGGCAACCTGAGGCAGCTTCTCAGCTTTCACTTCGTTCAGTTCGTGATCGCCACGCACCAGCAGGGCAACCAGCGGGTACGCGCTACCTTCGGTGGATTTCACCAGCAGGGTTTTTACCGTTTTTTCGACGGGCAGGTTGAACTGCTCAACCAGCTCGGCAATGGTTTTTGCGTGAGGTGTATCAACCAGCGTCATCTCTTCGGTTGCAGCAGCACGTGGCGCTTTAGGGGCCAGCGCTTCTGCAAACTCGATGTTCGCGGCGTAATCAGAAGAGTCAGAGAAGATCACATCGTCTTCGCCGCTCTGAGCCAGAACCTGGAACTCATGAGACGCGCTTCCGCCGATAGAACCGGTATCAGCCTGCACAGCACGGAAATCCAGCCCCATACGGGAGAAGATTTTGCTGTAAGCCTCGTACATTTTGTCGTAGGTCTCTTGCAGCGATTCCTGAGACGTATGGAAAGAGTAAGCATCTTTCATCAGGAATTCGCGTGAGCGCATGACGCCGAAACGTGGGCGAACTTCATCACGGAACTTGGTCTGGATCTGGAAGAAGTTCAGCGGCAGCTGTTTGTAAGAGCTCAGCTCATTACGAATCAGGTCGGTAATGACTTCTTCATGCGTTGGGCCGAGGACGAATGGACGCTCGCCACGATCAACGAAACGCAGCAGCTCAGGGCCATATTGCTCCCAACGGCCGCTCTCCTGCCACAGGTCAGCGGGCTGAACCACAGGCATGGACACCTCGATAGCACCGGCGTTGTTCATCTCTTCACGCACGATGTTTTCGACTTTTTTCAGGACGCGCACGCCGGTCGGCAGCCAGGTATATAACCCGGAGGCCAGCTTGCGGATCATCCCGGCGCGCAGCATCAGCTGATGGCTGATCACTTCGGCGTCGGCAGGCGTCTCCTTCAGAGTGGAGAGCAGATATTGGCTAGTACGCATGTTGTTACGGTTCCATTTCGACGATTGGAACAGGCTGAAACACCAGCCTGAGACAAAAAAAGTGGTTTAGTTTACCAGTGTGGCAAAGATGCCAAAAGAGAGGAGGACAAAATTACCTTGGTTCAAGGGCAAACACTTCAAAACCTGCCCCGGTCACGCGCCAGCGAACGTTAAAATCCAGCAGCCAGACGGCGTAGGTTTTCCCGGCGTCCTCTTCTTTACGATAGGCCGGACGGGGGTCCTGAGCCAGCACTTCGGTGATAAAGTCACGAAGGCGGGGATAGCGTGTTTCCAGCTGCTCAAGCTGCGTGGTTATCTCAGCCGTGAAGTGAACAGGCATATCTGCCTGCGGTGCTTCCTGTGCATAGCTTGCGCGGGCGTCGGGTAACGCTTCGGCAAAGGGGAGATACGGCTTGATATCGATAACCGGCGTGCCATCAACCAGGTCAAGGCTGCCTAATTCCAGTATGACCTGATCCTTTTGACAGCGTATACCTTTCAGTTCGACCAGCGACATCCCGACAGGGTTTGGACGGAAGGTTGAGCGCGTCGCAAACACGCCCATCCTGGCGTTGCCTCCCAGGCGAGGAGGGCGTACGGTCGGACGCCAGCCACCTTCCATCGTCTGGTGAAACACAAACACAATCCATAAGTGGCTGAATGCTTCGAGCCCGCGTACGGCATCGGCCTGATTGTAGGGCGCGATCAAGTGAAGCTCGCCACCGCTGGTGACCAGACCTGGCTGGCGTGGCACGGCGAACTTCTCTTTATAGGGAGAGCGAATAACGCCTATCTGTTCGAACTGAAATGAACTCATTTCGCCGTAATGTTCAGCGCCGAGCCGATGCAAACCGCCTGACGGTAGCAACCCGGTGTTCCACTGGTCACTTCGCAGCTATGCAGCAGAACCGCGTTGGCTTTCATTTTTGCCGCGTTGATCTGCATGCGTTTACGCGCTGTTGGGATATTCGGTGGAGAGTCCTGATTGGTAGCCTGACAGGATTCGCCGCTTACTTCACCCAGTTCACGGAAAGGTTTACCCACGAGTTCGTCAGCTTTGGTAATAATGCGAACCGGCGCAGGGCGAGGCGCTTTCGGTTTTACGGGTTCTGCTTTTGGCGGGGTTGCCGTGCTTTGGACAGGTTCAACAGGAGATCTGCTTAGCATAGAACAGCCGCTCAGCATGAGTGCTAAAAGACAGATCGGTAAAGCACGCATAATAATTCCTCAATGGATAATCAAAACGTCAGATATTGAATCAGTTGACTGCACAAATGACAAGACGGGCATAAGCCCGTCTTGATGATATTACACTGAGGTGAGATTACCAGCCCTTAACAGCGCCGCCGTTAAACACTTTGTTGGCTTCCTGGTAAACTTCGTCAGACTGATAAGCCTGTACGAACTTCTTCACGTTTTCCGCATCTTTGTTGTCTTCGCGAGTCACGATCAGGTTTACATACGGGGAGTCTTTGTCTTCAACGAAGATACCGTCTTTCGCTGGCGTCAGGCCAATCTGGCTGGCGTACGTGGTGTTGATAACGGCCAGGGCAATCTGCGCGTCGTCGAGAGAACGTGGCAGCTGTGGGGCTTCCAGCTCAACGATTTTCAGATTTTTCGGGTTCTCGGTGACATCCAGAACGGTTGGCAGCAGGCCAACACCGTCTTTCAGTTTAATCAGGCCCACTTTCTGCAGCAGCAGCAGGGAACGGCCAAGGTTGGTTGGGTCGTTAGGGACGGCAACCTGAGAGCCTGGCTGCAGTTCGTCCAGAGATTTAATTTTCTTGGAGTAACCGGCAATAGGGTAAACAAAGGTGTTACCCACACCCACCAGTTTATAGCCGCGATCCTTGATCTGCTGATCCAGGTAAGGTTTGTGCTGGAAGGCGTTGGCGTCGATATCGCCTTTGCTCAGCGCTTCGTTCGGCAGAACGTAATCGTTAAAGGTCACCAGCTCAACGTCCAGACCATACTTCTCTTTCGCGACTTTCTGCGCGACTTCAGCAACCTGCTGTTCTGCACCCACGATAACGCCCACTTTGATGTGGTTTGGATCTTTTTCGTCCTGACCGCAACCCACCAGTGCCAGAGAGCCGATCAGCGCGCCTACCGCTGCAAAGGTCTTTAATTTAAACGCCATGTTATATCCTTAACTCGTCGAGTTTGTGTTGTGTGTAACGTTATTTGTGAGTAACAGTCCGGACGATGCGATCGCCAGAGAACTGGATTAAGTAAACCAGCACAACCAGCAATACCAGAACGGTATTCATTACGGTAGCGTTATAACCAATATAGCCGTACTGGTAGCCAATCTGGCCTAAACCGCCGGCGCCAACGGCACCGCCCATCGCGGAATAACCCACCAGAGTAATCAACGTAATGGTTGCCGCATTCACCAGCCCTGGCAGCGCTTCAGGTAGCAGGACTTTACGCACGATCTGCATTGGCGTTGCCCCCATCGCGCGGGAAGCCTCGATCAAACCGGTCGGAATTTCCAGCAGGGCGTTTTCCACCATACGGGCGATAAACGGCGCAGCTCCTACGGTCAGCGGAACGATGGCTGCCTGCAAACCGATAGACGTTCCCACGATCACACGGGTAAATGGAATCATCCACACCAGCAGAATAATGAACGGGATAGAACGGAAGATATTCACCAGTGCAGACAGGGTGCGATACAGCTTCGCGTTCTCAATGATTTGTCCCGGGCGCGTCACATACAACAGCACGCCGACCGGCAGACCAATCACAAAACCAAAGAAGCCTGATACAAAGGTCATTGCCAGCGTTTCCCAAACGCCGCGAACCAGCAGCCACATCATCGGCTCAGACATAACCCAGTACCTCTACTTTTACGTGATGTTCTTGCAGCCAGGCAATGGCCGCCTGGGTTTCTGCTTGTGTGCCGTGCATTTCCGTCAGCATGATGCCGAACTTCACGCCACCGGCGTAATCCATTTGCGCGCTGATGATGTTGTTATTCACATTAAAGCGGCGCGCGGTTTCGGACAGCAGCGGTGCATCGACGGACTGGCCAGTGAACTCCATACGCAGCATCGGGACGCTGTCCGCGGTCGATTCTGTTTTTAAACGCTCCAGATAATCTTCCGGAATATCCAGGTGCAGCGTGGACTGAATAAACTGTTGTGCCAGTGGGGTTTTCGGATGGGAAAACACTTCGCTGACCGTGTCTTGCTCAATCAACTCACCGTTGCTGATTACCGCGACGCAATCACAGATGCGTTTCACCACGTCCATTTCATGTGTAATAAGGAGAATGGTCAGGCCGAGGCGACGGTTGATGTCCTTCAGCAGCTCCAGAATGGAACGCGTAGTGGCGGGATCTAATGCGCTGGTGGCTTCATCGCACAGCAGCACTTTCGGGTTACTTGCCAGCGCGCGGGCAATGGCCACACGCTGTTTTTGTCCACCGGACAGGTTTGCCGGGTAGCTATCGTGTTTATCACCCAGTCCAACGAGATCCAGCAGTTCGGTTACGCGACGCTTAACTTCTTCTTTTGGCGTGTTGTCCAGTTCCAGCGGCAAGGCAACGTTGCCAAACACCGTACGGGAGGCCAGCAGGTTAAAGTGCTGGAAGATCATGCCAATCTGGCGGCGTGCTTTCGTCAGTTCTTTCTCTGAAAGGGCGGTCAGTTCCTGCCCGCCTACTTCTACACGACCCTGGGTTGGGCGCTCAAGCAGGTTAACACAACGGATCAGCGTACTTTTACCTGCACCCGATGCGCCAATGACGCCATAAATTTGACCAGCAGGAACATGCAGGCTGACATTGTTCAGCGCCTGAATGGTTCGGTTCCCCTGCTGGAACACTTTGGTGATATTGGAAAGTTTAATCATTAGATTATTTTTATCGTATGTAAGTTAGCCGTGGCATTTTCTTCTGCCAGATACGGGTGATGACCGTAAACAAAACGGATGTTAAGGCATCCAGACGTCTAAATCAATCCAACTCTGTACGATGAGCACTTTATTGCGCTGCGATTCATGAGATACTAGCTGTACATGCCTTTTTCAGGAGCAAACCGGTGGCAAAATCAGTACCCGCAATTTTTCTCGATCGTGATGGCACTATCAATGTGGATCACGGTTATGTCCACGAGATTGATGAGTTCGAGTTTATCGAGGGCGTTATCGATGCCATGCGCCAGCTGAAAGAGATGGGCTATGCGCTGGTGGTCGTGACCAACCAGTCCGGTATCGCACGTGGAAAATTCACCGAGGCGCAATTCGAGACGCTGACGGAATGGATGGACTGGTCGCTGGCTGACCGCGGTGTCGAACTTGATGGCATTTACTATTGCCCGCACCACCCGCAGGGAACTGTAGAAGAGTTTCGCCAGACGTGTGATTGCCGCAAGCCGCATCCGGGAATGTTTATCTCTGCGCAGGAATTCCTGCATATCGATATGGCTGCTTCTTATATGGTGGGCGATAAACTGGAAGATATGCAGGCAGCAATCGCCGCAGGTGTGGGGACTAAAATACTTGTGCGCACCGGCAAACCTGTGACCCCTGAAGCAGAGAGTGCCGCGGATTGGGTGATTAATAGCCTGGCAGAGCTGCCAAAAGAGATTAAAAAGCACCAAAAATAGCCTTTTTGGTGAAAAGGTGAGCGGTCGAAATAAAAATGCATATTTCCGCTTGTCATTCCTCGGTGGCACCCTATAATGCGCCTCCATCGACACGGCAGATGTGAATCACTTCACAGTTAACCCGGTCGGTTGAAGAGAAAAAATCCTGAACTTCAGGGTTGACTCTGAAAGAGGAAAGCGTAATATACGCCACCTCGCGACGGTGAGCTGTAAGCCGCGTCGCAACTGCTCTTTAACAATTTATCAGACAATCTGTGTGGGCACTCAAAGTGACATGGATTCTTAATGTCTTCGGACAAAAAATGAATACCAAAGTCTCTGAGTGAACATACGTAATTCATTACGAAGTTTAATTCACGAGCATCAAACTTAAATTGAAGAGTTTGATCATGGCTCAGATTGAACGCTGGCGGCAGGCCTAACACATGCAAGTCGAACGGTAGCACAGAGAGCTTGCTCTCGGGTGACGAGTGGCGGACGGGTGAGTAATGTCTGGGAAACTGCCTGATGGAGGGGGATAACTACTGGAAACGGTAGCTAATACCGCATAACGTCGCAAGACCAAAGAGGGGGACCTTCGGGCCTCTTGCCATCAGATGTGCCCAGATGGGATTAGCTAGTAGGTGGGGTAACGGCTCACCTAGGCGACGATCCCTAGCTGGTCTGAGAGGATGACCAGCCACACTGGAACTGAGACACGGTCCAGACTCCTACGGGAGGCAGCAGTGGGGAATATTGCACAATGGGCGCAAGCCTGATGCAGCCATGCCGCGTGTATGAAGAAGGCCTTCGGGTTGTAAAGTACTTTCAGCGGGGAGGAAGGTGTTGTGGTTAATAACCGCAGCAATTGACGTTACCCGCAGAAGAAGCACCGGCTAACTCCGTGCCAGCAGCCGCGGTAATACGGAGGGTGCAAGCGTTAATCGGAATTACTGGGCGTAAAGCGCACGCAGGCGGTCTGTCAAGTCGGATGTGAAATCCCCGGGCTCAACCTGGGAACTGCATTCGAAACTGGCAGGCTAGAGTCTTGTAGAGGGGGGTAGAATTCCAGGTGTAGCGGTGAAATGCGTAGAGATCTGGAGGAATACCGGTGGCGAAGGCGGCCCCCTGGACAAAGACTGACGCTCAGGTGCGAAAGCGTGGGGAGCAAACAGGATTAGATACCCTGGTAGTCCACGCCGTAAACGATGTCGACTTGGAGGTTGTGCCCTTGAGGCGTGGCTTCCGGAGCTAACGCGTTAAGTCGACCGCCTGGGGAGTACGGCCGCAAGGTTAAAACTCAAATGAATTGACGGGGGCCCGCACAAGCGGTGGAGCATGTGGTTTAATTCGATGCAACGCGAAGAACCTTACCTACTCTTGACATCCAGAGAACTTAGCAGAGATGCTTTGGTGCCTTCGGGAACTCTGAGACAGGTGCTGCATGGCTGTCGTCAGCTCGTGTTGTGAAATGTTGGGTTAAGTCCCGCAACGAGCGCAACCCTTATCCTTTGTTGCCAGCGGTCCGGCCGGGAACTCAAAGGAGACTGCCAGTGATAAACTGGAGGAAGGTGGGGATGACGTCAAGTCATCATGGCCCTTACGAGTAGGGCTACACACGTGCTACAATGGCGCATACAAAGAGAAGCAAACTCGCGAGAGCAAGCGGACCTCATAAAGTGCGTCGTAGTCCGGATTGGAGTCTGCAACTCGACTCCATGAAGTCGGAATCGCTAGTAATCGTAGATCAGAATGCTACGGTGAATACGTTCCCGGGCCTTGTACACACCGCCCGTCACACCATGGGAGTGGGTTGCAAAAGAAGTAGGTAGCTTAACCTTCGGGAGGGCGCTTACCACTTTGTGATTCATGACTGGGGTGAAGTCGTAACAAGGTAACCGTAGGGGAACCTGCGGTTGGATCACCTCCTTACCTTAAAGAACCTGCCTTTGTAGTGCTCACACAGATTGTCTGATGAAAAACAGCAGTAAAAAACCTCTACAGGCTTGTAGCTCAGGTGGTTAGAGCGCACCCCTGATAAGGGTGAGGTCGGTGGTTCAAGTCCACTCAGGCCTACCAAATCTGTCATGCAGATTTGAAGAGGTTGG
Source organism: Enterobacter cloacae complex sp. FDA-CDC-AR_0132 (assembly GCF_003010695.1). Classification (NCBI taxonomy): domain Bacteria; kingdom Pseudomonadati; phylum Pseudomonadota; class Gammaproteobacteria; order Enterobacterales; family Enterobacteriaceae; genus Enterobacter; species Enterobacter cloacae complex sp. FDA-CDC-AR_0132. Next base: position 2,516,161 of record NZ_CP027618.1, read on the forward strand.
TCATACGATGGGGCTATAGCTCAGCTGGGAGAGCGCCTGCTTTGCACGCAGGAGGTCTGCGGTTCGATCCCGCATAGCTCCACCATCTTTTACTGCGAAAACAAGAAAACTTCAGAGTGAACCTGAAAAGGTGCACTGCGAAGTTTTGCTCTTTAAAAATCTGGATCAAGCTGAAAATTGAAACGACACACATGTTATGTGTGTTCGAGTCTCTCAAATTTTCGCAAGCCGGTGATGAATCGAAAGAAACATCTTCGGGTTGTGAGGTTAAGCGACTAAGCGTACACGGTGGATGCCCTGGCAGTCAGAGGCGATGAAGGACGTGCTAATCTGCGAAAAGCGCCGGCGAGGTGATATGAACCTTTGACCCGGCGATGTCCGAATGGGGAAACCCAGTGTGTTCCGACACACTATCGTTAACTGAATACATAGGTTAACGAGGCGAACCGGGGGAACTGAAACATCTAAGTACCCCGAGGAAAAGAAATCAACCGAGATTCCCCCAGTAGCGGCGAGCGAACGGGGAGCAGCCCAGAGTCTGAATCAGCTTGTGTGTTAGTGGAAGCGTCTGGAAAGTCGCACGGTACAGGGTGAAAGTCCCGTACACGAAAGCACACAGGCTGTGAACTCGAAGAGTAGGGCGGGACACGTGGTATCCTGTCTGAATATGGGGGGACCATCCTCCAAGGCTAAATACTCCTGACTGACCGATAGTGAACCAGTACCGTGAGGGAAAGGCGAAAAGAACCCCGGCGAGGGGAGTGAAAAAGAACCTGAAACCGTGTACGTACAAGCAGTGGGAGCCTCTTTTATGGGGTGACTGCGTACCTTTTGTATAATGGGTCAGCGACTTATATTCTGTAGCAAGGTTAACCGTATAGGGGAGCCGAAGGGAAACCGAGTCTTAACTGGGCGTTAAGTTGCAGGGTATAGACCCGAAACCCGGTGATCTAGCCATGGGCAGGTTGAAGGTTGGGTAACACTAACTGGAGGACCGAACCGACTAATGTTGAAAAATTAGCGGATGACTTGTGGCTGGGGGTGAAAGGCCAATCAAACCGGGAGATAGCTGGTTCTCCCCGAAAGCTATTTAGGTAGCGCCTCGTGAACTCATCTTCGGGGGTAGAGCACTGTTTCGGCTAGGGGGCCATCCCGGCTTACCAACCCGATGCAAACTACGAATACCGAAGAATGTTATCACGGGAGACACACGGCGGGTGCTAACGTCCGTCGTGAAGAGGGAAACAACCCAGACCGCCAGCTAAGGTCCCAAAGTCATGGTTAAGTGGGAAACGATGTGGGAAGGCACAGACAGCCAGGATGTTGGCTTAGAAGCAGCCATCATTTAAAGAAAGCGTAATAGCTCACTGGTCGAGTCGGCCTGCGCGGAAGATGTAACGGGGCTAAACCATGCACCGAAGCTGCGGCAGCGACGCTTATGCGTTGTTGGGTAGGGGAGCGTTCTGTAAGCCGTTGAAGGTGTCCTGTGAGGGGTGCTGGAGGTATCAGAAGTGCGAATGCTGACATAAGTAACGATAAAGCGGGTGAAAAGCCCGCTCGCCGGAAGACCAAGGGTTCCTGTCCAACGTTAATCGGGGCAGGGTGAGTCGACCCCTAAGGCGAGGCCGAAAGGCGTAGTCGATGGGAAACAGGTTAATATTCCTGTACTTGGTGTTACTGCGAAGGGGGGACGGAGAAGGCTATGTTAGCCGGGCGACGGTTGTCCCGGTTTAAGCATGTAGGCGGAGGTTCCAGGTAAATCCGGTTCCTTGTTAACGCTGAGGTGTGATGACGAGGCACTACGGTGCTGAAGTAACAAATGCCCTGCTTCCAGGAAAAGCCTCTAAGCATCAGGTAACATCAAATCGTACCCCAAACCGACACAGGTGGTCAGGTAGAGAATACCAAGGCGCTTGAGAGAACTCGGGTGAAGGAACTAGGCAAAATGGTGCCGTAACTTCGGGAGAAGGCACGCTGATATGTAGGTGAAGTCCCTGCGGATGGAGCTGAAATCAGTCGAAGATACCAGCTGGCTGCAACTGTTTATTAAAAACACAGCACTGTGCAAACACGAAAGTGGACGTATACGGTGTGACGCCTGCCCGGTGCCGGAAGGTTAATTGATGGGGTTAGCGGTAACGCGAAGCTCTTGATCGAAGCCCCGGTAAACGGCGGCCGTAACTATAACGGTCCTAAGGTAGCGAAATTCCTTGTCGGGTAAGTTCCGACCTGCACGAATGGCGTAATGATGGCCAGGCTGTCTCCACCCGAGACTCAGTGAAATTGAACTCGCTGTGAAGATGCAGTGTACCCGCGGCAAGACGGAAAGACCCCGTGAACCTTTACTATAGCTTGACACTGAACACTGGTCCTTGATGTGTAGGATAGGTGGGAGGCTTTGAAGCGTGGACGCCAGTCTGCGTGGAGCCAACCTTGAAATACCACCCTTTAATGGCTGGTGTTCTAACGTAGACCCGTGATCCGGGTTGCGGACAGTGTCTGGTGGGTAGTTTGACTGGGGCGGTCTCCTCCCAAAGAGTAACGGAGGAGCACGAAGGTTAGCTAATCCTGGTCGGACATCAGGAGGTTAGTGCAATGGCATAAGCTAGCTTGACTGCGAGAGTGACGGCTCGAGCAGGTGCGAAAGCAGGTCATAGTGATCCGGTGGTTCTGAATGGAAGGGCCATCGCTCAACGGATAAAAGGTACTCCGGGGATAACAGGCTGATACCGCCCAAGAGTTCATATCGACGGCGGTGTTTGGCACCTCGATGTCGGCTCATCACATCCTGGGGCTGAAGTAGGTCCCAAGGGTATGGCTGTTCGCCATTTAAAGTGGTACGCGAGCTGGGTTTAGAACGTCGTGAGACAGTTCGGTCCCTATCTGCCGTGGGCGCTGGAGAATTGAGGGGGGCTGCTCCTAGTACGAGAGGACCGGAGTGGACGCATCACTGGTGTTCGGGTTGTCATGCCAATGGCACTGCCCGGTAGCTAAATGCGGAAGAGATAAGTGCTGAAAGCATCTAAGCACGAAACTTGCCCCGAGATGAGTTCTCCCTGAGACTTTAAGTCTCCTGAAGGAACGTTGAAGACTACGACGTTGATAGGTCGGGTGTGTAAGCGCAGCGATGCGTTGAGCTAACCGATACTAATGAACCGTGAGGCTTAACCTTACAACGCCGAAGATGTTTTGGCGGTGAGAGACGATTTTCAGCTGATACAGATTACAGAATTTGCCTGGCGGCTTTAGCGCGGTGGTCCCACCTGACCCCATGCCGAACTCAGAAGTGAAACGCCGTAGCGCCGATGGTAGTGTGGGGTCTCCCCATGTGAGAGTAGGGAACTGCCAGGCATCAAATTACGTAGTAAGCCGGTGCATAAATCCGGTGGTTACAGCAGTCTTCGGTGGAGCGGTAGTTCAGTCGGTTAGAATACCTGCCTGTCACGCAGGGGGTCGCGGGTTCGAGTCCCGTCCGTTCCGCCACTTATTAAAAGCCCTGAGTTAACGCTCAGGGCTTTTTTCATATCTGTCGTATCATTATTGCCAAATCAGCAAAAATCCTCTGCGTTAAACGCTCTTTTTCTGCATAACGGCAGCAGCGATAATCCTCCTCAGTTAACAATCATTATGAATAACGAGGATTACATGACTATCCCTGCACTGGGTCTGGGCACTTTCCGCCTGAAAGACGACGTTGTTATCGCATCTGTTAAAACTGCACTTGAACTTGGCTATCGCGCAATTGATACGGCGCAGATTTATGATAACGAAGCTGCCGTTGGTCAGGCTATCGAAGAGAGCGGCGTAGCGCGCAGCGAGCTTTTCATCACCACCAAAATCTGGACTGAAAACCTCAGCAAAGACAAATTGATCCCCAGCCTGAAAGAGAGCCTGGAAAAACTGCGTACCGACTATGTGGATCTGACGTTGATCCACTGGCCATCACCGAACGATGCTGTGTCAGTCGAGGAGTTCATGCAGGCATTGCTTGAAGCGAAAGAGCAGGGCTTAACGCGTGAAATAGGTATTTCTAATTTCACCATACCGCTGATGGAAAAAGCCATAGCCGCCGTGGGGGCAGAAAACATTGCAACCAATCAGATTGAACTCTCTCCCTACCTGCAAAACCGCAAAGTCGTGGACTGGGCAAAACAGCACGGCATCCACATTACCTCATATATGACCCTGGCCTACGGTAAGGCACTGAAAGATGACGTGATTAATCGTATCGCAGAAAAACATAGCGCAACGGCTGCACAGGTGATTCTGGCATGGGCGATGGGTGAAGGTTACGCCGTGATCCCCTCTTCAACCCGACGTGAAAACCTGGCCAGCAACCTGTTAGCGAGGGATCTCCAGCTGGACGACGAAGACAAAAAAGCGATCGCTGCCCTGGAATGCAACGATCGTCTGGTCAGCCCTGAAGGTCTGGCACCTGACTGGGATTAATATTGACCCTTTCCTCTGTAGCCTGAAACCCTCACACAGCTCCCCCGGGAGCTGTTTTTATATGTTCGCTCAGGAAATCGATAAAGGCGCGTATGCGCGTACTTACCGCTCTGTCACTGTAATAAACTGCACTAAAAGGCATCTCCACAGGCAGACGTTTATCTGCCATCAGCTCTACAAGCTCACCGCGTGCAATTTCTTTATCAATCATATAGTCCGACAAACAGGCGATCCCATTTCCTTCGAGGCAAAGCTGCTTCAGCGTTTCTCCACTGTTGGACGATAACCCACTGGTGATTTCATGCAGTTGACCATCATGACAGGCCACAGGCCAGGTGTTCAGCGATACGGGCTCCGTGAAGCCCAGGCACAGGTGCTGCTTCAGTTCTTCAACCGTCTCTGGTTTGCCATGCTCTGCGATGTATTGCGGTGACGCGACTATCTTGCGGTAGCTGGCAAAAAGAGGGCGGGCCCGCAAGCTCGAGTCGGTCAGGGTGCCGGCACGGATCGCCACATCCACTTTCCGCTCGATGAGATTGATAAACGTCTCTGAGGAAACTAACGAGAGCGTCATCTCCGGATAGCGTTCGCGGAAAGGCTTGATCAGCGGCATCAGAAAATGAAGAACAACCGGTGTTGCCGCATCAATGCGCAGCAATCCGCGCGGCGTACTACGGGTTTCCATAATCTCTGTTTCTGCCGCCGCCATCTCCTGAAGGACGGACTGCACACGGCGGAAATAACGCTCGCCTTCCTCCGTCAGGCTCAGCTGACGCGTCGTTCGGTTGAGAAGACTGACGCCGAGCTTCATCTCCAGTTTTTTCACCGAGCGGCTGATGGCTGAATTAGCCTGCCCCAGCTGCTCGGCCGCACGGCTAAAACTGCCGCTTTCGACGACGGCGACAAAAATTGTCAGCTCTTCCGACGTTGCTTTCATTGTTGCACCACCTGCAAAATTCTATTGATATTTTGACCATTTTTGTTATTTAAGCACTGGCGCATACTGCCTGTCATCTTAATCCTGATGATATGGAGTTATTTATGCCACTGGCGCTACTTGCCCTGACGATCAGTGCCTTTGCAATTGGCACGACCGAATTTGTTATCGTAGGACTGGTGCCTACGATAGCTAACCAGCTTTCAATCTCGCTGCCTTCTGCCGGCCTGTTGGTTTCTATCTATGCGCTCGGGGTTGCCATCGGCGCCCCCGTCCTGACCGCGTTGACGGGACGTTTCCCGCGTAAGCCGCTGTTGGTTGCGCTGATGGTGTTATTCACCGCTGGCAATATTCTGGCCTGGCAGGCGCCGGACTACACCACGCTGGTGATTGCCCGGCTGCTGACCGGTCTCGCTCACGGTGTGTTCTTCTCCATTGGTTCAACTATTGCAACCGGCCTGGTACCAAAAGAGAAAGCAGCATCCGCCATCGCGATTATGTTCGGTGGTCTGACTGTCGCTCTTGTCACCGGTGTACCGTTAGGAACGTTTATCGGACAGCACTTTGGCTGGCGCGAAACCTTCCTTGCCGTCTCTTTACTGGGGGTGATTGCCCTGGTTGCCAGCTTGCTATTGGTACCGTCGACAATTGCAGGACGTGCGAGTGCCAGCCTGAGCGATCAGCTCAAGGTACTCACGCATCCGCGTTTGCTGATCATCTACGCCGTCACAGCGCTCGGCTATGGGGGGGTATTCACGGCTTTCACCTTCCTGGCTCCGATGATGCAGGACCTGGCAGGCTTCTCACCGAGTGCCGTGAGCTGGATTTTGCTGGGTTATGGTATCTCCGTCGCCATCGGTAATATCTGGGGAGGGAAGCTTGCGGACAAACATGGTGCAGTGCCGGCCCTGAAGTTTATCTTCGCAGCACTGGTTGTTCTGCTGATGATTTTCCAGTTCACGGCATCGATGCAATACGCCGCGCTGATAACGGTACTGGTGATGGGGGTCTTCGCCTTTGGTAACGTGCCAGGCCTGCAGGTTTACGTGGTACAAAAAGCCGAACTTTATACACCCAACGCGGTAGATGTCGCATCGGGCCTGAATATTGCCGCGTTCAATATTGGGATTGCGCTGGGTTCCATCATTGGTGGGCAAACCGTTGAACATTTCGGATTAACCCAAACGCCATGGATTGGTGCGGTGATTGTTCTGGTCGCTTTCCTGCTGATTAGCCTGAGTGGGCGCCTTGATAAACCCGCTCGTGTAGTACTGGGATAACATCAGTAAGTGCTTGCTTACAAAACTGGAAAGCGGTTTATCTGAAATTGCGTTGAAAGTGTAACCTAAAGTCCCTATAACATTAGAACCAGTCCGTTTTCCGGGCTGGTTCATGTTACAGAGGCCGTTTCCAAAAGTGCGAAAAAATACCTATGCCATGCGTTATGTTGCCGGAATGCCCGCGGAGAGGATCTTGCCTCCGGGGTCGTTTGCGAGCATAAGTCAGGCATTACCTGCCGGGACACCCTTAAGCAGCGATGAAAAAATCCGGGTGCTGGTGTGGAACATCTTTAAACAACAGCGCGCTGAGTGGTTATCGGTACTCAAGAATTTTGGGAAAGACGCCCATCTGGTGCTGTTGCAGGAGGCGCAAACCACCCCCGAGCTGGTAAGGTTTGCTACGACTCACTACCTTGCTGCTGACCAGGTTCCCGCGTTTGTCTTGCCGCAACATCCTTCTGGCGTGATGACCCTCTCTTCGGCTCATCCGGTCTATTGCTGCCCGCTGCGCGAGCGCGAGCCGATTCTGCGTCTGGCGAAATCAGCGCTGGTAACGGTCTACCCGCTGCCGGACACGCGCATGCTGATGGTTGTGAATATCCACGCGGTCAACTTCAGCCTGGGCGTGGATGTGTATAGTAAGCAGTTACTTCCGATCGGTGACCAGATCGCCCATCACAGCGGGCCCATCATTATGGCCGGGGATTTTAATGCCTGGAGCCGTCCGCGCATGAATGCGCTGTATCGCTTTGCACGCGAAATGTCGCTGCGTGAAGTTCGTTTTAGCGATGACCAGCGCAAGAAAGCGTTTGGTCGTCCTCTCGATTTTGTCTTCTATCGTGGTCTGAACGTTCACGACGCCTCTGTTCTGGTGACGCGTGCCTCCGATCACAATCCTCTACTCGTTGAATTCAGTCCCGGCAAACCTGATAAATAATGGTATGTCAGGTCTGCCGTGGGGCAGGCCATTCGGGTGCTGCCCTTTATTTTAAACAACAAAAGGACAGTACGATGACAACAACACACTCCCATCATGACAACGTAGAAAAACAGTTTGGCTCCCAGGCAAATGCTTATCTGAGCAGTGCCGTGCACGCGTCTGGCCGTGATCTGGTCCGTCTTGGTGAACGCCTGGCGGCAGTGCCGCACGCGCACGTCCTGGACTTAGGCTGTGGTGCCGGGCATGCCAGCTTCACGGCAGCACAGCAGGTGGCGCAGGTCACGGCCTATGATTTATCCAGGCAGATGCTGGAGGTGGTTGCAGAGGCTGCACAAGTCAAAGGGCTGAACAACATCACGACGCGTCAGGGCTATGCCGAATCCTTACCCTTTGAAGATGCCTCATTTGAAGTTGTTATCAGCCGTTATTCTGCGCATCACTGGCATGACGTCGGCCAGGCATTACGTGAAGTTAAACGCGTTCTGAAGCCGGGCGGGGTCTTTATCATTATGGATGTGATGTCGCCGGGACATCCGGTGCGTAATATCTGGCTGCAGACGGTTGAAGCGCTGCGCGACACCTCGCATGTGCAAAACTACTCCAGCGGGGAGTGGTTAGCGCTGATTACTGAAGCGGGGCTGATCACACGTGCATTGATAACGGACCGCTTGCCGCTGGAGTTCAGCTCGTGGATTGCCCGTATGCGCACGCCGGAAGCGTTAAGCCAGGCCATTCGATTGTATCAGGATAGCGCGTCGGCGGAAGTGAAGGCGTACTTTGAATTGCAGGATGATGGATCATTTACCAGCGATACCATCATGGCTGAAGCGCAAAAAGCAGCGTAAAGAAAAAAGGCACCGAGGGGAATCGGTGCCTTTTTATCGTTAGGTCGTGTCATCAGGAGTCTGGCGTGGCGCTATTTTTCACAAACAACGTCAGCTGGTCGCCTGGTTTCAGATTGTCAGTATCATTGTTCCAGCGCATCACATCCTTGATATTTACGCCGTGTCGTTTTGCGATACTGGACAGTGAATCACCTTTACGCACACGATAGGTAATGCTATCGCTGTTGCTGGCGAGACGCTGTGCACTGTTACCTGCACCCACCGTCAGAGTCTGACCCACTTTCAGGCCTGAGCTGCGCAGATTATTCCACTGCTGCAGATCGTTTGCCGTCACGCCAAGACGTGAGGCAATGCCCGAAAGTGTATCACCTGACCGAACCTTATAGCTGCGGCTGTTCACGGATGATGCATCCGCGATCAGCGTTGACTGAACAGCGGCAATTTCACCCGATGCTAAAGACTCACGTAACTGCTCAGCATGTTTCTGCGGAACCATTACATACTGCGGACCACTGGCCCCCAGCGTTGAGCCTTTAACGCCAGCATTAAAGGTTTTCAGTTTACTTACCGACATACCCGTCATATCAGCAACCTGTTGAATATCAACCGGATTGCTGAGGCGAACACGCGCCAGTGCACGACTTTCGTCTGGTGTTGGCAGTTGTACACCGTAACGCTTGCTGTTCTTGAGAATATCGCTCAATGCCAGCATTTTCGGTACGTAAATCTTCGTTTCCTGTGGCAGTGAGAGCGACCAAAAATCGGTGGATTTACCCCGTGCTTTATTCGCTTTCATTGCCTTCAGTACACGACCTTCGCCACTGTTATACGCTGCGACCGTTAACAGCCAGTCGCCGTCGAACATCTTATTAAGACGTTCCATCATGTCGAGAGCGGCTGTCGTTGAAGCGACAACATCACGACGCGCATCATAGTTGCGGGTCTGTTTCAAACCATAGTTTCGCCCGGTGCTCGGAATGATCTGCCAAATGCCTGCGGCATTGGCGCCAGACGTCGCGTGTGGGTCAAAAGCGCTCTCCACTATGGGTAGGAGTACCAGCTCCATCGGCATGTTACGTTTTTTAACTTGCCCGGCTATCCAGTACATATACGGCTCTGCCCGTAAAGTTACATCGTGGAGATAGCTCTTATTTCTTAAATACTTTTGCTTCTGTTCGCGAATCCGGTTGTTTTCCGGAATTCCCATCTTTAGCTCGTCGCCAATAGAGGTCCACAAGTCTTCATCCTGTGCGAAAGACGTCCCATCGTCCATCCATCGCGCTGAACTTGTAAACTTCCCTGCTTCCCCTTGACCAGCTGCAGAAAGGCTCTGTGCGTGCTGTTGTACGTTGCTGCCGTTCTGCGACTGGCAACCTACAAGCAGGACAGAGGCGAGTAATATCGCTTTTGCCTTCATGTGTGTGTCAATAGTTGCTTAAAAGACGAGCGATGATAACGGCGAAATTTTGAAAAGGCAACCCGCAATTATCTGAAGTTATCTTTCTTTGACCTTAACCATGCAAATCGTTGTTCTGGTTGTGACAAATTTGTTTCTTTGTTAATTTTATCAATTAAATCAATATCATCTGTTCGTAAAAATAAATTAGTTTTACGCTCATTTTTCAGAGTTACGGGGAGTGTTTTTTGGTTTTTTGCACGTAACTCCTTCACTTTGTGATAATAATCTTGAATCGCCCGATCCTCTGGCAAGATGCTCGCCGCAAACTTCATATTTCCTAATGTATACTCATGTGCGCAACAAATAAGGGTATCGTCAGGTAATGCGCTAATCTTCTGTAATGACTGGTACATCTGGGCTGGGGTGCCCTCAAAAAGCCTTCCACAGCCTCCGGAGAACAGCGTGTCGCCGCAAAAAAGATAAGGTTTGTTGTAGAAACAAAGATGTCCCAAAGTGTGACCTGGTGTAGCAAATACAGAAAACTCCCACTCGCGTATGAGGATATTTTCACCTTCTTCGACTACCTGCGTTGTTCCCTTATCTTGTGTCTCTGCCGATCCGTAAACCACCAGATGCGGGAATTGGGCACGAAGGTCAGCAACGCCGCCGGTGTGATCGTTATGATGATGGGTCAGAAGGATGGCCTCTGGTTGCCAGCCGTTCTCTTTTATCGCGTCTGATACAGGAGCCGATTCTCCAGGATCGACAATGACGCACCGACGCTCGTCATCGACTAAAACCCAGATGTAATTGTCCTGAAAGGCGGGAATACTGATAAGATTCATAAATTACCTCTTATAGCGTGGTGGGTGTGTTGATGAAACCGGCAAGGATACCTCAGATTGTCCCGGCACCTGAACGTTGGGCCGAATTGCCCTGGGGTGAATACTATCGCGAGAACCTGGAACAGCAGCTTAAACCCTGGCTCGCGAAAATGTATGGTTTTCACTTGCTTAAGATTGGCAATCTCAGCGCGGAAATCAATACCGAAAGCTGCGCTATCTCACATCAGGTTAATGTCTCTCTTGGCGCATCACCGGTTCAGGTGAAAGCGGATCCTTTGCATCTGCCGTTTGCGGAAAAGTCCGTTGATGCCTGCCTGCTGGCACACACGTTGCCCTGGTGCAGCGATCCTCATCGCCTGCTGCGCGAGGCCGATCGCGTCCTGATTGATGATGGCTGGCTGATACTCAGCGGGTTCAATCCGCTGAGTCTGATGGGGCTGCGCAAGCTGGTTCCGGTGCTTCGCCGGACACCGCCGTATAACAGCAGGATGTTCACGATGATGCGCCAGCTTGACTGGCTTTCACTGCTGAATTTTGAGGTGCTCTGCTCGGGCGGTTTTCAGGTACTTCCCTGGGCGCGGCAGGGGGGCGTTGTTCTGAGCACCCATCTGCCGGCATTAGGCTGCATGCAGTTTATTGTCGCGCGTAAGCGGACCATCCCCCTTACGCTTAATCCGATGAAGCAGAGTAAATCGAAATCGCCCATTCGCCAGACCGTGGGCGCCACGCGGCAGTACAGAAAACCCTGATCAGGATTCGGGCTGATAGCCTGTGTCTTCATGAGCGGGGTTGGATGCCGCTGCCCGTGCCAGTTCGTCACAACGTTCGTTTTCGGGGTGGCCTGCGTGACCTTTAACCCATTCCCATTTAATCTCGTGCTGGCCCAGCGCAGCATCAAGACGTTTCCAGAGATCGACGTTTTTGACCGGCTTTTTGTCTGCCGTCTTCCAGCCGCGTTTTTTCCAGTTGTGGATCCACTGGGTGATCCCCTGGCGTACATACTGACTGTCAGTGCTCAACACCACATCGCAGTGTTCTTTTAGCGCTTCCAGCGCCACAATGGCGGCCATCAACTCCATGCGGTTGTTGGTGGTCAGAAAATAGCCTTCGCTAAAAGTTTTTTCATGCTCACGATAGCGCATAATCGCGCCATAACCGCCAGGCCCTGGGTTGCCAAGGCAAGATCCATCGGTGAAAATTTCTACCTGTTTACGCATCTCTGGTAGACTTCCTGTATTTGAAACGTTCAGTTAAACGATAAGTCTGACATAAATGACCGCTATGAGCACTGCAATTACTCGCCAGATTGTCCTCGATACCGAAACCACCGGTATGAACCAGATCGGCGCGCACTACGAAGGGCACAAGATCATCGAGATCGGTGCCGTTGAAGTGGTGAACCGTCGTCTTACGGGGAACAACTTCCATGTCTACCTCAAACCCGACCGGCTGGTGGACCCAGAAGCGTTCGGCGTGCACGGTATCGCCGATGAGTTCTTGCTGGATAAACCGACCTTCGCGGAGGTGGCAGACGAATTTCTGGAATATATCAAAGGCGCCGAGCTTATCATTCACAACGCGTCGTTCGATATCGGCTTTATGGACTATGAGTTCAGTAAGCTCCATCGTGATATTCCGAAAACGAACACGTTCTGTAAGGTGACCGATAGCCTGGCGCTGGCGAGGAAAATGTTTCCTGGCAAGCGTAACAGCCTGGATGCGCTCTGTTCTCGCTATGAAATAGATAACACCAAGCGAACGCTGCACGGCGCATTGCTCGATGCCCAGATCCTGGCGGATGTCTACCTGGCGATGACCGGTGGTCAGACGTCCATGAAATTCAGCATGGAAAATGAATCGCAGCAGACGCAGGGGGAAGCGGGGATTCAACGTGTTGTTCGCCAGGCCAGTCGTTTGCGGGTGGTTTTAGCCAGTGATGAAGAGTTACTTAACCATGAATCCCGTCTTGATTTAGTGCAGAAGAAAGGCGGAAGCTGCATGTGGCGGGCCTGAAAAAGGGCCGGAATGCCTGTAAAATCATCGTTTGGGTGAATTTTGCAGCAAACGATTCAAAACGTGAGAAAAAGCGTTGACGAGTCCAGAGGCAAACCGTAATATGCGCCTCGTTCCCCCAGCGGGAACAGTGGAGCGGTAGTTCAGTCGGTTAGAATACCTGCCTGTCACGCAGGGGGTCGCGGGTTCGAGTCCCGTCCGTTCCGCCACTATTCAGAAGGCCTGAATCAGAAATGATTCAGGCCTTCGTCGTTTCTGCGTCTGCAAATCTTCTTTATCTGCCCCCCCTGTCTTTATTAACAAAAAATTAATATCTGTGGTGCAATTAATTAACATTTGATCAATGATGGTGCACAATTTGCACCGTATTTGTGCATTTTGCCACCGATTGTCTTTTTGGCAGCGGAGCAGATGTGTAATTTTGTAAAAAATAATTCACAGAAAATCATTCGCTTATCTCCATCCCTTCAGAAAGTTCATGAACCAATGCTTTATTGGTTCGTTTATTGCTTAATCATTAGCACGGTAAGTAGCACGTCATATCAATAACTTATCGTTAATAAAAATAAAGTAATGATGATAGCGAGCGAACCAATATGGAAAAACCGTCACGGTTTCTGGCCAATTCCAGCACCGCGCTTGAGCAGCTGCGCGGACTGATCAACCAGCATGAGTCAACACCAGGCACTCCGCTGCCCACTGAACGTGAGCTGTCGGAGACTCTCGGCGTAGGACGACGTGAAGTACGTCGTGCGCTGGATGTGCTGGAAGAGGAGGGGCGGATCTGGCGTAAACAGGGCAAAGGGACCTTTATAGGCCCGTCTGCACCTGTTGAACCTCTGGCCCTTCAGGGATTGGTTCAGCAAACCAACCTTCTGGAAGTCATGGAAGCTCGTCTTCAGCTCGAACCCGGCTTAGCCCGGCTTGCGGCACTGCGTGCCACCAGGGAAAACCTCGCGCTTATGCAGCGCATGCTGGAACGCATTGATAAGGTCAGCCCGGACGACCGCGATCTCAACGAACTCTGGGATAGCGCATTTCACCGCGCCATTGCCGAGGCTGCCGGTAATCGCCTGATGCTTGGCCTGTTTGATGCCATTGATGCCGTCAGACGTGAACCGGGCTGGCAGCATTTGCGCGAATTAGCCCGTACACCCGAGCGGGTTGATCACTACAACGACCACCATCAAAAAATCATGTCTGCGATTATCCATCGCCAGCCTAATGAAGCAGCGGCCGCCATGCGCGAACACCTGCTTAGCCTGCAGTCAGCCCTGATTCAGGCTATTCACCTTGAGGACGACTTCACGCTATGACGACGATCCCGTTTAAGGACCCCACGCCTGTACTGCGGCTGCAAAATCTTAACGTAACGTTCGCCGGCTCTCCGGTGAGCGTGCTTGATGGTATTTCACTGACGGTCAACGCGGGAGAAACGCTGGCGCTGGTGGGGGAATCCGGCTGCGGGAAAAGTATCACCTCATTAGCGCTGATGGGCTTACTGCCCGCCAGCGCACAGATCGTCAGCGGCGAGATGCAGTTCCGTCGTCACGACTTACGAAAGCTTTCACCGCGGGAATATGCCGATCTTCGCGGCAGCGAACTGGCAATGATTTTCCAGGAGCCAATGACCTCGCTCAACCCTGCCTTCACGCTGGGAGACCAGCTCAGTGAAGCGGTGATGCGCCATCAGAAACTTTCTCGTGCAGAGGCGATGAAGGTTGCGCTGCAGATTCTGGAGAAGGTGCAGATCCCGGCAGCAGAAATGCGCCTGAAAGCGTATCCGCACCAGCTTTCCGGGGGGATGCGTCAGCGCGTGATGATTGCGATGGCGCTGATTAACCATCCACGTTTGCTGATTGCCGACGAGCCGACAACCGCGCTGGATGTGACCATTCAGGCGCAGATCCTCGCGCTGCTTAATACCCTCAAAGAAGAGACCGGTACGGCGGTGTTAATGATCACCCACGATCTGGGCGTGGTGGCGGAAGTCGCGCAGCAGGTGGCGGTAATGTATGCCGGACAGGTGGTAGAGCAGGGGAGCGTGGAGGCCATTTTTGCCGACCCGCAACACCCGTACACCATTGGGCTGATGGGCTCTATTCCGTCCCTCGGCGCGCGTAAAGGCGTGCTTTCCACTATTCCCGGTGCCGTTCCGCTGCCGGAATCCATGCCCAAGGGGTGCCGGTTCGCTACCCGCTGCCCCTTCGCGCAAGCGCGGTGTCATGACGAAAAGCCGTCGCTGACGGCGATGGAGACCGACCATCAGGTGGCCTGCTTCCGCGTGCCGCTGGAACAACATATTGCGCTGGGAGAAATTGCATGACGACGCCCATTCTTGAAGCCCGGGACCTGAGCAAACTTTTTCCCGGCCCTAAAAAACTGTTTACTCCAGCACGTTTTGTCACCGCGGTCGATCGCGTCTCCCTCTCCGTCATGCCTGGTGAAACGCTGGCGATTGTGGGTGAGTCCGGATCCGGAAAATCGACGCTGGGCCGTCTTCTTCTGCGGCTGCTGGCGGCCAGCGAAGGACGCGTATTTTATCAGGGTGAAGAGATCACTCATGCCTCGGGAGCGCGTCTGAACCAGCTGCGGCGGGAGCTGCAGATCATCTTTCAGGATCCTTTCGCATCGTTAAACCCGCGCATGACGGTCGAGCAGATCGTCGGTGAGCCGCTGTGGCTACACCAGTCGATGAAGAAAGCCGACAGGCAATATCGGGTGGCGGAGCTGCTTAAAACCGTAGGGCTGCCAGCGGCCTGGGCGCAACGTTATCCGCACGAATTTTCCGGAGGGCAGCGTCAGCGAATCGGTATTGCGCGTGCACTGGCCTCCGGGCCAAAGCTGTTGCTGGGGGACGAGCCGGTCTCCGCGCTGGATGTCTCGGTTCAGGCGCAGGTGGTCAACCTGCTGGAAAGTCTGAAGCATCAGCTGGGGCTGACAATGGTGATTGTTGCCCATGGCCTGGCGGTTATCCGCCATATGAGTGACCGCGTGGCGGTGATGTATCTCGGGCAAATTGTTGAGCTTGCGACCGTCGACGAAATCTTTGATGCCCCGCTACACCCCTATACGCAGGCGTTAATCGCCTCCGCCCCCCAGATGCAGCCAGGCGCGCCGCGCGTGGCACCTCTGCTGCAGGGGGATTTACCGAACCCGGCCAGCCCACCGTCAGGCTGCCGTTTCCATACCCGTTGTCCGTATGCCACGGATGAATGTCGCCAGGTCGAGCCGATCAATCAGGTGCTGGACGGGGGACGCCAGATTGCCTGCCATCGCTGGCAGGAGATTAACCGCGATCGCAGTGTTATCCAGATAGCACCGCCATCTGCAGCCTTTCTGCGCCGCCGCGCGCTGTTTGAACACGCGGCCACTCACTCCTCCCTTCCTTCAAGGAACTCATGATAATGACAATGCGTAATTCTCTTTTGACCGTACTGGGAAGTGTTATGTTGCTTGGCGCGGCGCTGCCCGCCCATTCTGAAAGCGTACTGCGAATTGGTCTGGGGGCGGATCCGGACATGCTCGATCCGCATCTGGCGCGCACCTATTATGGCCGTTTCGTCTTTGCGTCTCTGTGCGACCGGCTGGTGGACGTGGATGAGCATCTGAAAGTGGTTCCCGGGCTGGCGAAATCGTGGGCCTGGAGTGACGACGGCAAAACGCTGACCATGGATCTGCGTGAAGGTGTGACCTTCCATGACGGTGAAAAATTTGACGCCGCCGCGGCAAAATACAACCTCGACCGCGCGCTAACGTTAAAAGGTTCGCTGCGTAAAAGTGAAATCTCGTCCGTTGAGTCCGTTGAGGTGACAGGCCCGATGCAGATTGCCCTGCATCTGAAAACACCTGATGCCGCACTGCTGATGCAGCTTACCGATCGCGCCGGGGCGATGATGGCACCCGACGCCGCGAAAAAGCCTGACTTTGCCGCCCATCCGGTCTGCTCTGGCCCCTATAAGTTCGACAGCCGCGTCTCGCAGGACCGTATCGTTCTGACGCGTTTTGACAACTACTGGAACAAAGGCGCTTACCACTTCGATAAAATTATTTATCTGCCGATCCCGGATGCCTCCGTGCGTCTGGCTAACCTGCGTGCAGGGGATCTTGATCTGACGGAAGGCATTGCCGCAAGCGACGTTAAAACCGTAGAAGCCGACAGCAAACTGGCGCTGGCGAAGGTGACCGGTCTGGGTTATCAGGGCATTACCTTCAATATCAATAACGGCAAGGTCCCGGCGAACGATCCGTTTAAGGATGCCCGCGTGCGTGAGGCATTTTCTCAGGCAATCGATCGCGATGCGTTAAATCAGGTGGTCTTCGAGGGGCTGTACACCCCGGCAAACCAGGCGTTTTCTACCGTAAGTCCGTATCACGTTAACCTGCCGGTGCCACCACGCGATGTCGACAAAGCCAAAGCGCTGTTGAAAGCGGCAGGCGTCACTACGCCGCTGAACGTCAATCTGCTGGTGCCCAACAACCCAACTTCACAGCAGGTCGGTCAGGTACTGCAGGCGATGGTCGCAGAGGCTGGCTTTAACCTGAACCTGCAAATGACCGAGTTCGCCACGCTGCTCGACCGCCAGCAAAGCGGTGATTATCAGCTGAGCTTCTCTGGCTGGTCGGGTCGTCCGGATCCGGATGGCAGCATCTACGGCTTCATTAACAGCAAAGGCACCCTTAACGACGGTCGTTACAGTAACGCGCAGGTGGATGAATGGCTGACGCAGGCGCGCCTGAGCAACGACAAAGCCGTCCGTCAGCCGCTGTACGACAAGGTGGTGAAACAGCTGCAGACGGATATGCCTATTGCCTACCTCTATTTTGAACCGCGTATTTTTGGTCTGAACAAGAGCGTGCAGGGCTTTAAACCGTATCCGGACGGCATTGTGCGTCTGGCTGGCCTGACGCTGGCGAAATAACTGGCCTGAGGAGAACCCATGCTGGAACTGATTTGCAAACGTCTGCTGCTGGCCATCCCGACCTTACTGCTGGTGAGCATGATGGTGTTTGGCCTGCAAAAACTGCTGCCCGGCGATCCGCTGATCGCCATGGCCGGGGAGGAGCGCGATCCGGCGGTGATCGCCCAGCTGCGTGCTGAGCTCAATCTCGATGCGCCCATCCCGGTGCAGTACTTCAACTGGCTGACGCGCGCGCTGCAGGGCGATCTTGGTGTCTCCTTACGCACTCACGAGCCGGTCACCCAGCTCATTGCCAGCAAACTGGCGGTGACGCTGGAGCTATCGCTGCTGGCGATGATCATCGCGCTGGTGTTTGGCATCAGCATGGGGATCCTCGCGGCGGTCAATAAAAACAGCTGGGTCGATCACGGTGCCAACTTTGTGGCGATCTCGGGGATCTCGATACCGCATTTCTGGCTCGGGATCCTGTTGATTCTGGTCTTCTCGGTTAATCTGCAATGGCTGCCAGCGTCGGGGTTCGTGCCGTTTAGTGAAGATCCGATCCAGAACCTGCGTACGCTGTTGTTGCCTGCGTCGGTACTGGGAACGGGGCTGGCGGCCACGCTGATGCGCCATACCCGCGCCTCCATGATCGCGGTAATGAAGGCCGATTACATCCGCACCGCACGGGCTAAAGGGCTGTTGCCAAAGGCGGTGATTTTAAAGCATGCGTTTCGCAATGCGCTGGTTCCGGTGATCACCCTGACCACGCTGCTGTTCGGCGAACTGTTGGGGGGCGCGGTACTGACCGAACAGGTCTTCACCATTCCAGGGTTCGGCAAGATGATCGTCGATTCGGTCTTTAACCGTGACTATGCGGTGGTGCAGGGGGTGGTGCTTATCGTGGCGATCGGTTTCCTGCTGCTGAACCTGCTGGCCGACGTGCTTTACGTTCTTATCAACCCGAAAATGCGAGGTTAAGCATGGCGGAACTGACAACTCAAACCATTGCCGCGGTTCAGCCCCGTGCGCAGAACCGGGTGCTGAAGAAATTTCTCGCCAATAAAAGCGCGGTGATGGGTGCCGTAGTGGTGGGCTTTTTTGTGCTGGTGGCACTGCTGGCGCCGTGGATCGCGCCTTTTGATCCGGTGAAAGCCAATTTCCTGGCGGTGCGTAAAGCGCCTTCGGCGATGTACTGGTTTGGGACCGATGAACTGGGCCGCGATATTTTGTCCCGCATTATCTGGGGGGCGAGAACGTCGTTGATGGCTGGCTGTATGTCGGTGGTGATCGCCGTGGTCATTGGCGTTCCGCTGGGGCTGGTGGCGGGTTACTTCCAGAAGATGTGGGACGGCGTGATCTCGCGTTTTATTGAAGCGCTGCTGGCCTGTCCGTTCCTGATCATGGCGATCGCGCTCGGGGCGTTTCTGGGCCCAAGCCTGACCAACGCCATGATCGCCATTGGCCTCTCCGCAATGCCGATCTTCGCCCGCCTGACGCGCGGCCAGGTGATCGCCATTAGCAACGAAGAGTACATCGACGGCGCGAGGGCGATTGGCCTGCCGGATCGCTGGATCATCATTAAGTATGTGCTGCCCAATGTGATGTCTCCGATTCTGGTGCAGGCCACGCTGGCCATTGCCTCGGCAATCATTGCTGAAGCCAGCCTGTCGTTTCTGGGGTTAGGCCAGCAGCCGCCGAACCCGTCTTGGGGCTCAATGCTTAATACCGCGAAAGGTTTCCTTGAGCAGGCTCCATGGATGTCTGTATTCCCCGGTGTGGCGATTTTTCTTGCCGTGCAGGGCTTTAATTTACTCGGCGACGGGCTGCGCGATGCGCTCGATCCGCGCCATGACTAAGGAGTCATGATGACCAAAGCGCTTGATTTCACTTCCGGTTACGATTCACGACGCCCGCCGATGATGGGCCACAACGCCGTGGCGACATCTCAGCCGCTGGCGGCCCAGGCGGGAATGAAAATGCTGCAGCTCGGCGGGAACGCGGTTGATGCGGCGGTTGCAACCGCCATGGCGTTGACGGTGGTTGAACCCACCGGCAACGGTATTGGCAGCGATGCCTTTGCCATCGTCTGGGATGGTGAAAAACTCCACGGCCTGAACGCCTCAGGCCGCTCGCCTGCCAGCTGGCACGCGGATCTGTTTGCCGGTAAAACCGCGGTGCCAGAAATTGGCTGGGATGCCGTCACCGTGCCGGGTGCGGTATCGGGCTGGGTGGCGCTGGCAGAACGTTTTGGCACGCTGCCGCTCACTACGCTGGCGCAACCGGCCATTGAGTATGCGCGTAACGGTTTTCCGGTCTCCCCGTTGATTGGCCATCTCTGGCAGCGGGGTTATAACAAGCTCAAAGATCAACCAGGCTTTAGCGCCTGCTTTGCACCGGAAGGGCGTGCTCCCCGGGTTGGCGAGATCTTCCGTAACCCGGCGCAGGCTCATTCGCTGGAGCTGATTGCCAGAACCAACGGTGAAGCATTTTACCGCGGCGAGCTGGCGCAGAAAATTGCCGCTTTCGCGAAAGAGCATGGTGCGCACCTGACGGCAGAGGATTTGGCCAATCATCGTGTGGACTGGGTAGAACTGCTGTCGCGTGATTTTGCCGGTGGTTCAGTGCAGGAGCTGCCGCCAAACGGGCAGGGCATCGCCACGCTGATTGCGCTCGGTATTCTGGAGCAGTGTGGAATTGAAAAACATCATCCGGATTCCGTGCAGTCGCTTCATCTGTCTATTGAAGCGATGAAACTGGCGCTGGCGGATCTCGATCGCTACGTCGCTGATGAAGAACACATGGAATTCGCGGCCCAGGCGTTGCTGAGCGATCGTTATCTGGCGTCGCGCGCGGCGCTTATCGACCCCGATAACGCCTCCGATTTCGTCTACGGTTCGCCGACGCAGAGCGGCACGGTCTACCTGAGCGCTGCAGATTCCAGCGGTATGATGATCTCCTTTATTCAGTCCAACTATATGGGCTTTGGATCCGGGATTGTGGTGCCGGAGACCGGGATCAGTCTGCAAAACCGCGGCTGTGGCTTTGTGCTGGATCCAAACCATCCGAATGCGCTGGCGGGCAGTAAGCGTCCGTTCCACACCATCATTCCGGGCTTTGCGATGGACGGCAACGGTAAACCGCTGATGTCCTTTGGCGTCATGGGCGGGCCAATGCAGGCGCAGGGGCATATGCAGATGGCGCTGCGCATCATGCTGCACGGGCAAAACCCACAGGCGGCAATTGATGCGCCTCGCTGGCGCGTGGTGCAGGGCAGGGAAGTGATCGTCGAATCGACGTTCGATCGCAATACTATCGCCGCACTGCGTGAGCGCGGGCACCAGATCGTGGTGGAAGATCCGCTCCAGGATTACAACTTCGGCGGCGCGCAGGTGATTTATCGTATGCCGGAAGGGCATTATGTGGCGGCGACAGAGAGCCGCAAAGACGGGCAGGCGCTGGTGAGTTAATGATGTCCCCTCCCTCTACCTGTGAGAGGGAGGGGAAACCGTTATCCAATGCTAAAGGGATCCGCATCCTGCCAGGCCGGAAACTTCTCGCGATATTCCTTCAGGGCCGTCAGTGACAACTCAGCATCAATGCGCGTTGCCTGATGCGGCTCGGCGGTGGCAATAATTTCACCCTGCGGGTTCACCACCCGGCTATCCCCCCGATAATGATGCCCGTTGCCATCGGTCCCCACGCGGTTACAGCCGACCACATACGCCTGGTTTTCAATGGCGCGTGCGACCAGCAGCGACTGCCAGTGCAGGGAGCGCGGGGCAGGCCAGTTGGCGACATACAGCGCCAGGTCGTAATCGTTGCGGTTGCGTGACCACACCGGGAAGCGCAGGTCGTAGCAAACCAGCGGCAGAATACGCCAGCCGCGCCATTCGAACACCACGCGCGCATCACCCGCTTCATAGTGATGATGTTCATCTGCCATGCGGAACAGATGGCGTTTATCATAGAAATGCACTTTCCCTTCCGGCTCGACCAGCAGGAAGCGGTTGACCGGCCCGCGTTCGGTTTGCAGCGCAGCGCTGCCGGCAATCAGCGCATTGGTTTGCTGTGCTTTGGCGTGCATCCAGGCGACCACCTCTTGCTGTGGCATTGACTGTTGCGCCGCTTCCATGGCGAAGCCGGTAGTGAACATCTCCGGCAGGACAATCACATCACGCCCGGTAATGCCTTCCAGTTGACGATCAAAGTGGCGCAGGTTGGCAGGGCCGTCCATCCACACTAAAGGTTGCTGCAAAATCGAAATCTTCAGACCAGGCACAATTCAGACTCCTCAAACGACCACTTTTTGACACTGTAGCACGACATAAAGAGAAAATGTGGCAATAAAAAACCCCGCGCGTGGCGGGGTTTGTAGAAGCGAAACGCGTTATGCAGCTTCAGGTTTGCGGACCTTCTCCGGCAGCTTTACCGGCTGTGTCGCCAGCTCATCCGGGTCGAAATCATCCACGTTAATGCTGCGCAGACGGCTCTCTTCGGCTTTCACCAGCAGAGCGGCTTCATCATTGTTGATGATCCCGCCCGTCAGGGCCTGTTTCGCCAGTTCATCCAGGCGGGTGAACGGCAGGTTTTTGCCCAGCTGTTTGCAGATCTTCTGGTGGATGGGATCGGCAGCCATCACGTCCAGCAGCGCTTCTTCCAGCAGACCAACCGGGTTATGCGGCGTGGGAGCCAGATACTGACCGCGGCCGATACGGGAACGGGTTGCGCTCGGTACCTGCAGGATCTTCGCCACTTTGTGATCCAGTTTGTCAGACGGCGCCAGATGATGACGACCGGTCGGGAAGATCACCACGCGAAGGGCGCCTGCAACAAAGCGGTTCGGGAAGTTCGCCAGCAGATCGTCAATGGCCTGTTCCGCCTGATACATCGCATCCTGAACACCCCAGTGAACCAGCGGCAGATCGGCTTCCTGACGGCCTTCATCGTCGTAGCGTTTGAGGACCGCAGAGGCCAGGAAGATTTGGCTCAGCACATCACCCAGACGGGCAGAGATACGCTCACGACGCTTCAGGCTACCGCCCAGCACCGCCATAGAAACATCTGACAGCAGAGCGAGGTTGGCGCTCAGGCGGTTAAGATGCTGGTAATAACGTTTGGTCGCATCACCGGTTGGCGTGGCGCTGGTAAGACCGCGCGTCAGACCCAGCCAGAAGCTGCGCACCTTATTACTGCCCACGTGACCGATATGTTTGAACAGCAGCTTGTCGAAGGCATCCACGTCGTTATTCTGCGCGGCGGCCATCTCTTCCAGAACATAAGGATGGCAACGGATTGCACCCTGGCCGAAGATCATCATGCTGCGGGTCAGGATGTTTGCCCCTTCAACGGTGATGGCAATCGGTGCGCCCTGGTAGCCGCGCGCCAGGAAGTTCCCCTCGCCGAGCATAATACCTTTACCGCCCGCGATATCCATTGCATCAATGATTGACTGCTGTGCGCGGTGGGTACAGTGATACTTCACGATAGCTGACAGCACGGCCGGTTTTTCGCCCAGCATAATGCCGTAGGTAATCAGGGAGGCGGCAGCATCCATCACGTAGGCGTTGCCTGCGATACGTGCCAGCGGCTCTTCGATCCCTTCCATCTTGCCGATAGAGATTTTGAACTGACGGCGGATATGGGCGTATGCACCAATCCCCATCGCGACAGATTTCAAACCACCGGTCGAGTTCGACGGCAGGGTAATACCGCGGCCAACCGACAGACATTCCACCAGCATGCGCCAGCCCTGACCGGCCATTTTCGGACCACCGATGATGTAGTCAATCGGTACAAAGATATCCTTGCCGCGGGTTGGGCCGTTCTGGAACGGTACGTTCAGCGGGAAGTGGCGACGACCAATTTCAACGCCTGGGGTGGAGGTTGGGATCAGCGCACAGGTAATGCCCAGATCTTCTTCACCGCCCAGCAGTTTTTCCGGATCGGAGAGCTTAAAGGCCAGGCCCAGCACGGTCGCGATAGGGGCGAGCGTAATATAACGTTTGTTCCAGGTCAGGCGCATACCCAGCACCTGTTGACCCTGCCATTCACCCATGCAGACGACGCCGGTATCCGGGATCGCACCCGCATCGGAGCCCGCTTCCGGGCTGGTCAGCGCGAAGCACGGAATTTCCTGGCCACGTGCCAGACGCGGCAGGTAGTGATCTTTCTGCTCTTCGGTACCGTAGTGTTGCAGCAGTTCACCCGGGCCTAACGAGTTCGGCACGCCAACGGTGATCGCCAGGATCCCGGAAACGCCTGCCAGTTTTTGCAGGACGCGTGCCTGAGCGTAAGCGGAGAACTCCAGACCGCCGTACTCTTTCTTAATGATCATCGCGAAGAAGCGGTGTTCTTTCAGATACGCCCACAGTTCTGGCGGCAGGTCCGCCATTTCATGGGTAATCGCGAAGTCATTTGCCATGCGGCACGCTTCTTCCACCGGACCATCAATAAAGGCCTGTTCTTCAGCGGTCAGACGCGGTTGCGGATAGTTGTGCAGCTTTTTCCAGTCCGGGTTGCCCTGGAACAGGTCGCCTTCCCACCAGGTGGTACCGGCATCAATCGCTTCTTTCTCCGTACGCGACATGGGCGGCATCACTTTGCGGAAGCCTTTGAACACCGGCGCGGAGATCATCGATTTACGCATCGGCGTAAAGTTAAACGGCAGAAGAATGATAGCCAGCGGGACTAAAAGCCAGATATTCCACAGGCCAGCGACGCCAAGCGCAGCCGTCCAGGCCAGCAGAATCAGACTGCTCAGGAATAAACTCACCCGGTGATAGAACAGCACACCGAGCAGAACAACGGTTGCGAGAATGCTCAAAATCATCATAAAGAAAAGCTCCCTTGCTTGTAGGAGGTCTGACCACTTGTGATGATATGGTTGTAGTTGATGTTATTTCCTTTAGCAATGTGTTTACAAAATAATTACAACCTGGTTCACATTGTTCAGGTTTAAGCCGGCACGAAAACGCAAAACGCCAGACGATTCGCATGGCTTTAGCTTCTCGCTTTTCCCGCTATCCGGTACACTCCACTGTGTTATTTCATCAATACTGAAGGATTATCCTCATGTACCAGGATCTTATTCGTAACGAACTGAACGAAGCGGCGGAAACGCTGGCTAACTTTCTGAAAGATGATGCCAATATTCACGCTATTCAGCGCGCAGCGGTCCTGCTGGCCGACAGTTTCAAAGCCGGCGGTAAAGTGCTCTCCTGTGGTAACGGTGGTTCCCACTGTGATGCGATGCACTTTGCAGAAGAGCTGACCGGGCGTTATCGTGAAAACCGTCCGGGCTACCCGGCGATTGCGATTTCCGATGTGAGCCACATTTCCTGCGTCAGTAACGATTTTGGTTATGACTATATCTTCTCTCGCTACGTTGAAGCCGTGGGCCGTGAAGGTGACGTGCTGCTGGGTATTTCGACGTCCGGAAACTCGGCTAACGTGATCAAAGCGATTGCCGCAGCGCGTGAAAAAGGGATGAAAGTCATCACCCTGACCGGTAAAGATGGCGGTAAGATGGACGGTACGGCGGATATCGAAATCCGTGTTCCACACTTCGGTTATGCTGACCGCATTCAGGAAATTCACATCAAAGTGATCCACATCCTGATCCAGCTGATCGAAAAAGAGATGGTTAAGTAAGACTTCGCTGGGGGCATGATTGCCCCCGCTGTTGTGGAGGTGATGTATGTGCGAATTGCTCGGGATGAGCGCCAATGTGCCAACCGATATCTGCTTTAGCTTCACCGGGCTCGTTCAGCGCGGCGGGGGCACCGGGCCGCATAAAGACGGCTGGGGCATTACCTTCTACGAAGGCAAAGGATGTCGCACATTCAAAGATCCCCAGCCCAGCTTTAATTCCCCGATTGCCAGACTGGTGCAGGACTATCCCATTAAGTCCCGCTCGGTGATTGCCCACATCCGTCAGGCAAACCGTGGGGAAGTGGCGCTGGAAAATACCCACCCGTTCACCCGCGAGCTGTGGGGCCGTCACTGGACCTACGCGCACAATGGCCAGCTCTCCGGCTATAAGTCGCTGGAGACGGACAATTTCCGTCCGGTCGGTGAGACCGACAGCGAAAAAGCGTTTTGCTGGCTGCTGCACAAGCTGACGCAGCGTTATCCGCGCACGCCCGGCAACATGACCGCCGTCTTCAAATACATTGCGTCGCTGGCATCAGAACTGCGTGAGAAGGGCGTGTTCAACATGCTGCTGTCTGACGGGCGTTATGTGATGGCGTTCTGTTCGACCAATCTGTTCTGGATTACGCGCCGCGCGCCGTTTGGCGTCGCCAAGCTGCTCGATCAGGATGTGGAAATTGATTTTCAACGAGAGACCACACCGAATGATGTGGTCACAGTGATCGCGACCCAGCCACTGACGGGCAACGAAACCTGGCAAAAGATTATGCCAGGCGAGTGGGTCTTATTTTGTCTCGGGGACCGAGTAGTTTGATGCCAGCTGTGGCTGGACGACTTCGTGGCTCAGCGGCTTGCTGACCACATAGCGGCCATCGACAACCGAGACAACCGGCGGCTTGTGCGTCTGCTCAAAGTAGTCGTAACCCGGTTTCAGCTGTTTCCAGAAATCCGCGTAGTAGGAGTACTTGTGACGCGCCATGTTGGCATCGGTCATGCGGAACGGGTAGATGCTGACCTGAACGTTCGGCTGACCAAAGACCAGTGCGCCGGTGACAAACTGGAAAATCTCATCAATGCCGGTATCGGTCATCGCATAACAGCCGATAGACACGCATGCACCGTGGATCATCAGGTATTTGCCTTCATAACCGTGGGCACGGTCATAGGCGTTCGGGAAGCCAATGTTAATGGCTTTATAGAAGCGGCTGTCAGGTTTTAGCTGGCTACGCTGAACGTTGTAAAACCCTTCCGGACTTTTGAAATCGCCCTGACGCTGTTTTGGCCCCAGACCACCGGAGTAGTTACAAATCTTGTAACTATCAAGCAGCTGATATGTCTCGCCCATTTTTACAAACAGATCGAGTGTGCGTTCTTCCTTGAAGATTTGAATATAAACCGGTGATCCCATTAACTGCTGTTTATATTCTTTGCTGACCGGCGTGGTTGAGCTATTGCTGCTGAGCAGCCCGGCAAACGATACGCACGGAATCAGGAGCATCGCAATGAACAATGCGATTTTACGCATACTACTAGTTCCTTGATAAAACTAAGACCAAATTGCCAGGACGGCAAAAGAGACCCGAAATCAGATTATTCTGTTAGGTGCGCTCACATTAGCACCGCCATAGATTTTCGCAAGAGCCGGACGGTGAGTTTACAAATTAGTTTTACTTTATAAACCATCAAAATCGCGTTGGCTCCAGGAACTTTGCGTAATACCTCGCACTTTAGCGCCTGCAACCGAGGTTTTGGTGCCCGAAAAACAGCGAAAATGGTACACTTCGCCCCCTCTGGATTGAAGTTCATGGAAGCTTGCTAACCACATGTTTAAAATCAGAAAAGGACTTGATCTGCCGATTGCAGGCGTGCCCGAGCCGCACGTTTCGCCTGGCGCAAGTGTCCGCCATGTCGCCATTTTGGGCGACGACTACCTGGGAATGCGTCCCTCAATGCTGGTGCAGGAAGGCGATCGCGTCATTAAAGGACAGGCGCTCTTCGAGGACAAAAAAAATCCTGGCGTTATGTTTACGGCCCCCGCGAGCGGTACCGTGGTGGCAATCAATCGCGGTGAACGTCGCGTCCTGCAGTCGGTGGTTATCCGTATTGAAGGCGACGAACAACGTGAGTTTTCCCGTTTCGACGCAGCAGACCTCCCCGCCCTGAGCCGGGAAGCCGTTCAGGCACAACTGCTGGCGTCCGGCTTGTGGACGGCGTTTCGCACGCGACCTTTCAGCAAATCGCCTGTTCCGGATACGCTTCCGGCCGCTATTTTCGTCACTGCCATTGATACCAACCCGCTCAGCGCGGACCCGGAGCCCATTATTCTGGCGCAGCGTAACGCGTTTGATGCCGGGCTAACCGTGTTAACCCGTCTGACCTCGGGGAAGGTCCACGTCTGTCAGGCGGGCGGCGGCAAACTCGGGGGCCATCCGCAGGGGCAAGTTACGTTTAATGCGTTTGCAGGCCCGCACCCGGCGGGGTTAGTCGGAACGCATATCCACTTCCTGGAGCCGGTGAGCCTGACGAAACAGGTCTGGCATCTGAATTATCAGGACGTGATTGCCATTGGTAAGCTCTTTACCACCGGTGAACTGTGCGCTGAACGGGTGATCGCCCTCGGCGGGCCACAGGCAGCAAATCCACGCCTGGTGAAAACGCTGCTGGGTGCGGACATTAATGAACTGCTTGCCGGTGAAACGAAAGAGGGTGAAAACCGCCTGATTTCCGGCTCGGTGCTCAGTGGCCGTCATGCGGATGGCGCGCAGGCGTATCTTGGGCGCTTCCACTTGCAGGTCAGTGTGGTTCTGGAAGGTCGCGAGAAAGAGCTGTTCGGCTGGGTTCTGCCGGGCGCTGAGAAGTATTCCGTGACCCGCACTACCCTTGGGCACTTCCTGCGTCGCAAACTCTTTAATTTCTCGACCAGCACCCACGGCGGAGAGCGCGCCATGGTTCCGATTGGCAACTACGAGCGCGTTATGCCGCTGGATATTCTGCCAACTCTGCTACTGCGCGATCTACTGGCCGGCGACACCGACAGTGCCCAGGCGCTGGGGTGCCTCGAGCTTGACGAAGAAGATCTGGCGCTCTGTACCTATGTCTGTCCGGGAAAATACGAATATGGACCGGTATTGCGCGAGGTGTTAACCCGCATTGAGCAGGAAGGATAACTGATGGGCTTAAAACACCTCTTTGAAAAAATAGAGCCGCACTTTACGCACGGGAAGCTCAGGAAGTACTACCCGCTGTATGAAGCAACGGCGACCATTTTCTACACGCCGGGGCTGGTCACAAAAGGGGCGGCACACGTCCGCGATGCTATCGACCTCAAACGAATGATGATTCTGGTCTGGTTTGCGGTCTTCCCGGCCATGTTCTGGGGTATGTACAACGTTGGCCTGCAGACCATTCCGGCGCTGCATCATTTATATGATGCCCCACAGCTGGCTCAGGTTATCCAGTCGGACTGGCACTACCGACTGGCTCAGACATTGGGGGTCAGCTTTGCAGCCGATGCCGGCTGGATAAGCATGATGACGCTGGGAGCCGTATTCTTCCTGCCAATCTACATCACGGTGTTTATCGTGGGGGGCTTCTGGGAAGTGCTGTTCGCCATCATTCGCAAACATGAGATCAACGAAGGCTTCTTCGTGACGTCGATTCTGTTTGCCCTGATTGTTCCACCAACGCTGCCGCTTTGGCAGGCGGCACTGGGGATCAGTTTTGGCGTGGTGATTGCCAAGGAGATCTTCGGTGGCACCGGGCGCAACTTCCTCAACCCGGCACTGGCCGGGCGAGCTTTCCTGTTCTTTGCGTATCCGGCGCAAATCTCGGGCGACCTGGTGTGGACGGCCGCGGATGGGTTCTCGGGTGCGACGCCGCTTTCGCAGTGGGCCGCGCACGGGGGCGAAACGCTGGTTAACAACGCCACGGGTCAACCCGTGACCTGGCTGGATGCCTTTATTGGCAACATTCCCGGCTCTGTTGGGGAAGTTTCCACGCTGATGATTTTACTCGGTGGGGCCATCATTCTCTTCGGACGTGTTGCGTCGTGGCGCATTGTCGCAGGGGTAATGATTGGCATGGTATTAACAGCCACGATGTTTAATTTCATCGGTTCCGCCACCAACCCGATGTTCTCCATGCCCTGGTACTGGCATCTGGTGCTGGGTGGGTTCGCTTTCGGCATGATGTTCATGGCCACCGATCCTGTCTCTGCGTCCTTTACCGACAAAGGTAAATGGAGCTATGGCGTGCTCATTGGTGCGATGTGTGTCCTGATTCGTGTGGTCAACCCGGCTTATCCGGAAGGGATGATGTTGGCCATTCTGTTTGCCAATCTGTTTGCGCCGCTCTTCGACTATCTGGTCGTGCGCGCCAACATTAAGCGGAGGAAAGCGCGTGGCTGAAAGCAAGAATAACGACAGCATCGGCAAAACGCTGCTGGTGGTGCTGGTCCTTTGCCTGGTCTGTTCCATTGTCGTGGCTGGCTCTGCCGTGGGATTAAAACCACGGCAACAGGAGCAGCGTGCGCTGGATAAACAACGCAACATCCTGGCTGTGGCCGGGTTAATGCAGGAAGGGATGAGTACAGACGACGTGGCTGAACTCTTCGCGGAGCGAATTTCTGCGCGTCTGGTGGATTTAAAAACCGGCCAGTTGCTGGATAAAGACCCGACGAAATTTAACCAGGCGCTGGCACTGAAAGACCCTGAGATGAGCCTGACGCTGGAGGCATCGCAAGATCCCGCTGGCATCAAGCGTCGCAGTAACCTCGCCGAAATTTACCTTGTGCGCGATGAGCAGAAGCGGGTGCAGGAGGTCGTGCTGCCGATATACGGTAACGGGCTGTGGTCGATGATGTACGCCTTTGTGGCACTCGATACGGATGGCCGCACGGTGAAAGGGATTACCTATTATGACCAGGGCGAAACGCCGGGGCTCGGCGGTGAGGTTGAAAACCCTAACTGGCGCGCGCAGTTTGTCGGCAAGAAAGTGCTCGACGATAACGGCCTGCCTGCCCTGAAGGTGATGAAAGGGGCTGCGCGTCCGGGTGACGAATACGCCGTAGACGGACTTTCCGGGGCAACGCTCACGTCAAAAGGGGTGCAGCACAGTTTTGATTTCTGGATGGGCGAGCTGGGCTTTGGTCCTTTCCTGAAAAACGTACGTGAAGGAGCGCTGAACAATGGCTGATACGGGTGAACTGAAAGAAGTCAAAAAGGTGCTCATTGGCCCGCTGCTGGCGAATAACCCTATTACCTTACAGGTGCTGGGCGTCTGTTCGGCGCTGGCGGTTACGACAAAACTGGAAACCGCGCTGGTTATGACCGTCGCGGTCACGCTGGTGACGGCATTTTCCAGCATGTTTATCTCCATGATCCGCCACCACATCCCGAATAGCGTGAGGATCATTGTGCAGATGGCGATCATCGCGTCGCTGGTGATCGTGGTCGATCAGCTACTGCGTGCTTTCGCGTATGAAACGTCAAAACAGCTCTCGGTGTTTGTCGGCCTGATTATCACCAACTGCATCGTGATGGGGCGTGCCGAAGCTTATGCAATGAAAATGCCTCCGCTGGCGAGCTTTATGGACGGGATCGGTAACGGTCTCGGTTACGGCGTTATCCTGCTGACCGTTGGGTTCCTGCGCGAGCTGATTGGCAGCGGTAAGCTGTTTGGCGTCACGGTGCTGGACACGGTACAAAACGGCGGCTGGTATCTGCCAAACGGACTCTTCCTGCTGGCCCCAAGCGCATTTTTCATTATCGGTTTGCTGATCTGGCTGATTCGTACCCTGAAGCCAGAACAGCAGGAAAAGGAGTAACCGACGATGGCTCATTATCTGAGTTTATTTGTGCGCGCGGTGTTTGTTGAAAACATGGCACTCGCGTTTTTCCTGGGCATGTGTACGTTTCTTGCCGTTTCCAAAAAGGTATCGACGGCATTTGGTTTGGGTGTTGCGGTCACGGTGGTGCTCGGCTTATCTGTACCGATTAACAACCTGGTGTACAACTTTGTGCTGCGCGACGGTGCGCTGGTAGACGGTGTCGATCTCAGCTTCCTGAACTTCATCACCTTTATCGGTGTGATTGCGGCGCTGGTACAAATCCTGGAGATGATCCTCGACAGGTATTTCCCGTCGCTATACAACGCGCTGGGGATTTTTCTGCCGTTGATCGCGGTGAACTGCGCCATCTTTGGTGGCGTCTCGTTTATGGTTCAGCGTGATTACAACTTCAGTGAATCCGTTGTGTATGGTTTCGGCTCCGGCATCGGCTGGATGCTGGCTATCGTCACCATGGCGGGGATCCGCGAAAAAATGAAATATGCCAATGTGCCTGCGGGGTTACGTGGCTTAGGGATCACCTTTATCACCACCGGCCTGATGGCGCTGGGCTTTATGTCCTTCTCCGGTGTGCAGCTATAAGGGCTAACAGATGGAAATTATTCTTGGCGTGGTGATGTTCACGCTGATTGTACTGGTGTTGTCAGGGCTGATTCTGGCGGCACGCGCGAAGCTGGTGAATTCCGGCGACGTGGTGATTGATATCAACGGTGAGCCGCAAAACCAGATCCGCACGCCGGCGGGGGATAAACTGCTCAATACGCTCTCCGGTAACGGAATCTTTGTCTCCTCAGCCTGCGGTGGCGGTGGCTCCTGCGGTCAGTGCCGCGTCACGGTGAAAGAGGGGGGCGGGGATATTCTGCCCACTGAGCTGGCGCATATCACGAAGCGTGAGGCGAAAGAGGGCTGCCGTCTGGCCTGCCAGGTCGCGGTGCGCCAGGACATGAAAATTGAGCTGCCGGAAGAGATCTTCGGGGTCAAAAAATGGGAGTGCGAAGTTATCTCTAACGATAACAAAGCGACTTTCATTAAAGAGCTGAAGCTGCGCGTGCCGGAAGGGGAAGATGTTCCGTTCCGGGCTGGGGGATACATCCAGATTGAGTGCCCGGAGCACACCGTGGCGTATACGGACTTCGACGTTCCGGATGAGTACCGTGCCGACTGGGACAAATTCAATCTTTTCCGTTTTGTGTCTGACGTTAAAGAACCGACGCTTCGCGCCTACTCAATGGCCAACTACCCGGACGAGAAGGGCATCATTATGCTCAACGTGCGTATCGCCACGCCGCCGCCGAATGTGCCTGATGCACCCCCGGGCGTGATGTCGTCGTATATCTGGTCCCTGAAACCGGGAGATAAGGTGACCATCTCCGGTCCGTTTGGCGAGTTCTTTGCTAAAGAGACCGAGGCTGAAATGGTCTTTATCGGTGGTGGCGCGGGCATGGCACCGATGCGTTCGCACATTTTTGACCAGCTCAAGCGCCTCGGAAGCAAGCGCAAAATCAGCTTCTGGTACGGGGCACGCTCGCTGCGAGAGATGTTCTATGATGATGAGTTTGAGCAACTGGCGCGTGAAAACCCAAACTTCACCTTCCATGTGGCCCTCTCCGATCCGCAACCGGAAGATAACTGGACCGGCCACACGGGGTTCATCCACAACGTGCTTTATGAAAACTACCTCAAGCAGCATCCTGCGCCAGAGGATTGCGAATTTTACATGTGTGGGCCGCCAGTGATGAACGCTGCAGTCATTAAGATGCTAAAAGATCTGGGTGTGGAAGATGAGAACATCCTGCTGGATGACTTCGGGGGGTGATGATGCTGACGTTTCTGGCAACTTTCGCGGTTTT
Source organism: Enterobacter cloacae complex sp. FDA-CDC-AR_0132 (assembly GCF_003010695.1). Classification (NCBI taxonomy): domain Bacteria; kingdom Pseudomonadati; phylum Pseudomonadota; class Gammaproteobacteria; order Enterobacterales; family Enterobacteriaceae; genus Enterobacter; species Enterobacter cloacae complex sp. FDA-CDC-AR_0132. Next base: position 2,549,118 of record NZ_CP027618.1, read on the forward strand.
TTTGCTTGTTGTACTCGGCATGTCTCTGGGCTGGATCATAAAGCGTAAAAGCATTCAGGGCAGCTGTGGTGGTATCTCCGCGCTCGGGATGGAAAAAGTGTGCGACTGCCCCGAACCCTGCGACGCCCGTAAAAAACGCATGGCGCGCGAGGCCCGGCGGATCCTGTAGTGAGTCCGGTGTTTCCCCTCTTCCTGGAGGAGAGGGGAAACACACTTCTCAACTCTCATTTCTTTACTGTATACTTATCCAGTGATGAGTGAGGGCTTACTATGCGCAAAATTATCCATGTCGATATGGACTGCTTTTTTGCCGCAGTGGAAATGCGTGACAATCCGGCGCTGCGGGATATACCTATTGCGATTGGCGGTAGCCGTGTCCAGCGCGGTGTGATCAGCACCGCCAACTACCCTGCGCGCAAATTTGGCGTGCGCAGCGCTATGCCAACTGCCATGGCGCTAAAGCTGTGCCCTCATCTCACGCTGTTGCCCGGCCGATTTGAAGCCTACAAAGAAGCCTCCCTGCATATCCGCGAGATCTTCTCTCGCTATACCTCGCTGATTGAACCTCTGTCACTGGACGAAGCCTACCTGGATGTCACTGACAGCCTGCACTGCCACGGCTCCGCAACGTTAATGGCGCAGGAGATCCGCCGGACTATCTTTAACGAGCTCAATCTGACCGCTTCCGCGGGCGTCGCACCGGTGAAATTTCTCGCCAAAATAGCGTCTGATTTGAATAAACCCGATGGTCAGTACGTCATCACTCCGGAAGAGGTTCCGGCGTTTTTAAAAACGCTGCCGCTCGGCAAAATCCCCGGCGTGGGGAAAGTGTCTGCTGCAAAGCTGGAAAGTATGGGATTACGGACCTGTGAAGATGTACAGCGAAGCGATCTGGCCATGCTGCTTAAGCGTTTCGGTAAGTTTGGTCGCGTGCTGTGGGAGCGCAGTCAGGGAATTGATGAGCGCAGCGTGAGCAGTGAGCGGCTGCGTAAATCGGTCGGGGTTGAACGCACGCTGATGGAAGATATCCATGACTGGTCCGAGTGTGAAGTCATTATCACTGACCAACTTTATCCCGAACTGGAGCGGCGGTTAGCGAAAGTAAAACCCGATCTGCTGATTGCCCGTCAGGGCGTTAAGCTGAAGTTTAATGATTTCCAGCAGACGACGCAGGAGCATGTCTGGCCGCGACTGAATAAAGACGATCTTATCGCCACCGCGAGAAAAGCCTGGGAAGAGCGGCGGGCAGGGCGGGGAGTGAGGCTGGTGGGGTTACACGTGACGCTGCTGGACCCGCAACTGGAGCGGCAGCTGGTATTGGGGTTATAGCAGGCGGATTTGTCAGCCCGGCAGGCAACGTGCTACCGGGCATCATACGGCGAATTACTTAGCAGGGATCGCTTTCAGCAGTTCAGTCAGCAGAGTCCAGTAATGACCCACGCTTTCAATATGAACCTGCTCATCCGGCGAGTGCGGACCGGTAATGGTTGGCCCGATAGACACCATGTCCATGTTCGGATACGGTTTCTTGAACAGACCACACTCCAGACCGGCGTGGATCACCTGAATGTTCGGGGTACTGTTGAACAGACGTTGGTAAGTTTCACGCACCAGCGCCATCACCGGCGAACTGGCATCCGGCTGCCAGCCTGGGTAGCTACCTTTTGCGGAGGTGCGTGCACCCGCCAGTTTACCCAGAGACTCCAGCATGCTCACCACATACTCTTTACCGCTGTCGATAAGCGAGCGGATCAGGCAGATGATCTCCGCGCTGTCATCGCTCATGGTGACCACGCCCACGTTCAGGGAGGTTTCAACCACGCCTTTCGCGACGTCTGAGTTACGAATCACGCCGTTTGGCGTCGCGTTCAGCAGCTGAACGAAGGCGTCACGAGACGGGGAGGTCAGCGCCGCTTTGTCGGTAGTCACGGACTCGAGCACCACGGTCAGGTTCTTCTCTTTCGCTGACAGTTCGTTTTTCAGGATATCCAGGTACACGCTGGAAAGCTTTTTCAGCTCGTCAGCTTTTGCAGCGGGTACTGCCACGGTCGTGAAGGCTTCACGCGGAATGGCATTGCGCAGTGTGCCGCCGTTGAAATCCACCAGACGCAGATCCAGCTCAGCCGCGTGGCCAGCCAGGAAGCGTGCCAGCAGTTTGTTGGCGTTGCCCAGACCCAGGTGAATATCACCACCGGAGTGACCGCCTTTCAGCCCTTTCAGCGTCAGCTTGAAGGTCTGGAAACCAGCAGGGATCGCTTCGCGGGACAGTGGCAGGGTCGTGATGAAATCAATCCCGCCGGCGCAGCCCATGTAGATCTCACCCTCTTCTTCAGAGTCGGTGTTGATCAGAATGTCCGCCTGCAGCCAGTTCGCCTGCAGACCGAACGCGCCGTCCATGCCTGCTTCTTCCGTCATGGTCAGCAGCACTTCCAGCGGACCGTGCTCAACGCTGTCGTCCGCCAGGACCGCCAGAGCAGACGCCATGCCAATGCCGTTATCTGCACCAAGGGTCGTGCCGCGCGCTTTCACCCAGTCGCCATCGATGTAAGGCTGGATAGGGTCTTTGGTGAAGTCGTGAACGGTGTCGTTGTTTTTCTGTGGAACCATGTCCAGGTGCGCCTGCAGCACAACCGGTTTACGGTTTTCCATGCCTGCGGTCGCCGGTTTGCGGATCAGAATGTTGCCAACCTGGTCGCGTTCAGCATGCAGACCTTTTTCCTTCGCCCAGCCCATAATATGTTCGGCAAGCTGTTCTTCATGGTAGGAAGGGTGGGGAATGGAACAGATTTTGGCAAAAATATCCCACAGTGGCTGTGGAGATAATTGAGACAGTTCAGACACGATAAGTCTCCTTGTCGATGCCCTGCAAAGCGAGTTGCAGGTCACAGGGTTAGCAGGTTAATAGTTACCACAAGACAGGCTTGCGAGATGCAACTGAGAATACCACTTTCTCCGGTGGCTGGTAGCATAAAGCATGTAAAAACTCAGGCTCCGGGCGCTAAACACTGGTTTTTAGTGCGCCAGATCTCTATAATCTCGCGCAACCTATTTCCCCCTCGAACACTTTTTAAGCCGTATACAAACAGGCTGGGACACTTCACATGAGCGAAAAATACGTCGTCACCTGGGACATGTTGCAGATTCACGCACGCAAACTGGCTGCGCGTCTGATGCCTTCAGAACAGTGGAAAGGCATTATTGCCGTCAGCCGTGGCGGTCTGGTACCGGGGGCGTTGCTGGCACGTGAGCTGGGTATTCGTCATGTCGATACCGTATGCATCTCCAGCTATGACCATGACAACCAGCGTGAGCTGACCGTGCTGAAACGTGCGGAAGGTGACGGTGAAGGCTTCATCGTTATCGACGACCTGGTTGATACCGGCGGTACCGCGGTGGCTATCCGCGAAATGTATCCAAAAGCCCACTTCGTCACCATCTTCGCGAAGCCAGCAGGCCGTCCGCTGGTTGACGATTACGTGATTGATATCCCTCAGGATACCTGGATTGAACAGCCATGGGATATGGGCGTGGTATTCGTACCGCCAATCTCTGGTCGTTAATTCTCTTACGCACTTATTTAACGCCCGGTGATACCGGGCGTTGTTTTTTTTAGTCTGACGCGCGTTACAATGGTCTCTATATGACGTATTCATGGAGGCAACGTAATGACGCAGGCGAATCTCACCGAGACTCTCTTCAAACCCCGTTTCAAACATCCTGAAACGTCGACGCTGGTGCGCCGGTTTAATCCGGGGACCATGCCTGCCGTCCAGTCTGCATTAGACGGTAAAAACGTGCCCCACTGGTACCGCATGATTAACCGTCTGATGTGGATCTGGCGCGGTATTGATCCCCGTGAAATCCTTGATGTGCAGGCGCGTATCGTGATGAGCGAAGCCGAGCGCACCGACAGTGAACTCTACGATACGGTCGTGGGTTATCGCGGGGGAAACTGGATCTACGAATGGTCTAAACAGGCGATGCTCTGGCAGCAAAAAGCCAGCCAGGAAGAGGATGCCACGCTCAGCGGCAAACACTGGCTGCATGCGGCCAACCTCTATGCTATTGCCGCATACCCGCATTTGAAAGGTGATGAGCTGGCCGAGCAGGCTCAGGCGCTGGCGAATCGCGCCTACGAAGAGGCCGCTCAACGCTTGCCGGGCCGGATGCGCGAGCTGGAGTTTACCATCCCGGGTGGCGCGCCCGTCACCGGGTTCCTGCATATGCCAGAAGGCGAAGGCCCGTTCCCGACCGTTCTGATGTGCGGCGGGCTGGATTCACTGCAAATCGACTATTACAGCCTGTATGAGCGTTACTTCGCACCAAAAGGGATCGCGATGCTGACGCTGGATATGCCCTCAATTGGCTTTTCATCCAAATGGAAACTGACTCAGGACTCGAGTCTTCTGCACCAGCATGCATTAAAAGCGCTGGAAAACATTCCATGGGTTGACCACACGCGTGTTGCTGCATTTGGCTTCCGCTTTGGCGCCAACGTCGCCGTGCGTCTGGCTTACCTTGAAGCTTCACGCCTGAAGGCCGTCGCCTGTCTCGGTCCGGTGGTGCACGCTCTGCTCAGCGATCCGACCCGGCAGGGCCGCGTGCCGGAAATGTACCTTGATGTGCTGGCCAGTCGCCTTGGCATGCATGATGCATCAGACGAAGCGCTGCGCGTTGAACTCAATCGTTACTCGCTAAAAACGCAGGGGTTGCTGGGACGGCGTTGCCCTACGCCGATGATGTCAGGGTACTGGAAAAACGATCCCTTCAGTCCCGAAGAGGAGTCACGCTTAATCACTTCGTCATCTGCGGATGGCAAATTGCTTGAGGTACCGTTCAGCCCGGTGTACCAGAATTTTGACAAAGCATTGAGAGAGATCACACGCTGGATCGCGCAGAGATTGTGTTAATAGATTGCTAAATTTTGCTGGTTTGGTAAAACAGTGGCTTCACAAAAGGAGATCGCAATGACGTTACCGAGTGGACACCCGAAAAGTAGACTGATCAAGAAGTTTATGGCTCTCGGCCCGTATATTCGAGAAGAGCAGTGTGAAGAAAATCGCTTTTTTTTCGACTGCCTGGCTGTATGCGTCAACGTGAAGCCTGCACCCGAAAAACGTGAATTCTGGGGCTGGTGGATGGAAATGGAAGCGGAAGAAAAACGTTTTACGTATAGCTACCAGTTCGGCCTGTTTAATAAAGACGGCTACTGGCAAACAGCCCCCATCAAAGACCAGGAAGTGATCGACCGCCTGGAGCATACTTTGAAAGAGTACCTCGAAAAGGCAAGAGCACTGCTGGCCACCCTGGATCTGAAGCTTGAACCCGCGGATAACTTTTCCAGCGAAGCGGTTAAGCTGACGGCGTAATCGCGATATTTCTCCCTCTCTCTTCGCGAGGGATGGGGTGAGGGCAGTAAAGCCGACCCCCTCCAGGCAAAAAAAATCCCGGCATTTGCGCCGGGATTTTTTATTTCAACAATATCAGAACTGGTAGGTCATACCCAGAGCAACGATGTCATCGCTGCTCACGCCCAGTTTATTGTCGTCATCAATCTGGTTGATTTTATAATCAACAAACGCGGACATATTCTTGTTGAAATAATAGGTCGCGCCCACGTCGATGTATTTCACCAGATCTTCGTCACCCACACCTTCGATATCCTTGCCTTTAGACTGGACATAACCCAGGGACGGACGCAGACCGAAATCGAACTGGTATTGTGCAACAACTTCAAAGTTCTGAGCCTTATTCGCAAAACCACCCGAAATTGGGGTCATATTACGGGTTTCAGAGTACATCGCTGCCAGATAAATATCGTTAGCGTCATATTTCAGACCGGTTGCCCATGCTTCCGCTTTTTTACCTTCACCGCGCGTCAGCAGGTTTTGTGCGTTAGTACGGTCAGAGTTGGTGTAGGCACCGCTGACGGCGAAGTCGCTGCCACCGAAGTCATAGGTCAGAGAGGTACCGAAACCGTCACCGTTCTGTTTTTTGACATCGCGGTTTTCGTTTTTGCCCTGATACTGCAGGGTCATATCCAGGCCATCAACCGCACCGAAGAAGTCGGTGTTACGGTAGGTGGCAAGACCGCTCGCACGTTTGGTCATGAAGTTATCAGTCTGGGCTGAAGAGTCACCACCGAACTCAGGGAACATATCGGTCCAGGCTTCAACGTCGTACAGTGCGCCCAGGTTACGACCGTAATCCAGAGAGCCAATGTCTTTCAGTTTCAGACCAGCAAACGCCAGACGGGTTTTCTGTGTAGAGTCGCTTTCGGCTTTGTTACCGGCAAATTCAGCTTCCCAACGGCCATAGCCCGTCAGCTGATCGTTAATCTGTGTTTCGCCTTTAAAACCGAAACGGACGTAAGTCTGGTCACCATCTTTAGTGTCATCATCGCTGATGTAGTGCATTGCTTTAACTTTGCCGTATACGTCCAGTTTATTACCGTTTTTATTATAAACTTCGGCTGCGTGTACAGATGCGGAAGCCACAACGCCCATTACCACTAATGCCAGTGTGCTCTTTTTCATTTTCGATCCTGTCTTATAAACGCGCTAAAAAAATTCGCTGGACGATAAGCTCATGCTTAAGTCCCGTGAAAAAACAGAAAGGGTTTTAACGTTACGCAATGAAACTTTTATGACAAATTAAGAATAATTTTAAAAAACTGTGATTTATTATTTCGGTAATAAAACTGTCAAATTTTGCCGCTACGCTTCCTGATCCCGCGCAACAAAGTGTTTCGCGATGTGCTAAGGCAGTTGGCAACGGGGCTGACACCTGTTAAAACGTTCGTTTGACATCATTTTCCCTTATCGTTGAACGGCAGAGAATCATGAGTGACAGCCAGACGCTGGTGGTAAAACTCGGTACCAGTGTTTTAACAGGCGGATCGCGCCGCCTTAATCGCGCCCACATTGTTGAGCTTGTACGTCAGTGCGCTCAGTTGCATGCCGCAGGGCATCGTATTGTAATTGTGACCTCCGGGGCGATTGCCGCCGGGCGTGAACACCTGGGTTACCCCGAACTCCCCGCGACGATCGCCTCGAAACAGCTGCTGGCCGCCGTGGGACAAAGCCGACTCATTCAACTCTGGGAACAGCTATTTTCTATCTATGGCATCCACGTCGGGCAGATGCTGCTGACGCGTGCGGATATGGAAGACCGGGAGCGTTTCCTGAACGCGCGCGATACGCTGCGCGCGCTGCTGGATAACAACATCGTTCCCGTCATTAACGAAAACGATGCCGTTGCCACCGCTGAAATCAAAGTGGGTGATAACGATAACCTCTCGGCGCTGGCCGCGATTCTGGCAGGCGCTGATAAATTACTGCTCCTGACCGACCAGCAGGGGCTCTTCACCGCCGACCCGCGTTCAAATCCGGACGCTGAACTGATTACCGATGTACACGGTATCGACGATGCGCTACGCGCCATCGCAGGTGACAGCGTTTCAGGCCTCGGGACCGGCGGGATGGGGACCAAACTGCAGGCTGCAGACGTGGCATGCCGTGCCGGTATCGACACCATCATTGCCGCGGGCAGCCGTCCTGGCGTGATTGGCGACGTGATGGAAGGCATCTCCGTGGGAACCCGCTTCCACGCGCAGGCCTCCCCGCTGGAGAACCGCAAACGCTGGATCTTTGGCGCACCGCCGGCAGGCGAACTCACCGTTGATGAAGGGGCGACCGCCGCAATTCTGGAAAGAGGGAGCTCATTACTTCCTAAAGGAATTAAAAGCGTGACAGGCAACTTCTCACGTGGTGAAGTGATCCGTATCCGTAATCTCGAAGGTCGTGACATCGCCCACGGCGTAAGCCGCTACAACAGCGATGCCCTGCGCCGTATTGCGGGTCACCATTCGCAGCAGATCGACGCCATTCTGGGTTATGAATATGGCCCGGTTGCCGTGCATCGTGATGACATGATTATTCGTTAAGGAGCCAGAAAATGCTGGAACAAATGGGCGCAGCCGCGAAGGCCGCCTCTTACAAACTGGCGCTCCTTTCCAGCCGCGATAAAAACCGCGTGCTGGAAAAAATCGCTGATTATCTGGAATCGCAGTCGCAGGAGATTCTGCTCGCCAACGAGCAGGATCTGCTGGAAGCGCGTCGCAATGGCCTGAGCGAAGCAATGCTTGACCGCCTGGCGCTGACCCCGGCACGTCTGAAAGGCATCTCTGACGATGTCCGCCAGGTCTGCAATCTTGCCGATCCGGTAGGTCAGGTCATTGACGGTGGGCTGCTCGACAGCGGGCTGCGCCTTGAGCGTCGTCGCGTGCCGCTGGGCGTGATTGGCGTGATCTATGAAGCCCGTCCCAACGTTACGGTTGATGTCGCTTCCCTGTGCCTGAAGACCGGCAACGCCGCCATTCTGCGTGGCGGGAAAGAGACCTGGCGTACCAACGCCGCGACCGTAAACGTTATCCAGCAGGCGCTGGAGGAGTGCGGCCTGCCGGCAGGTGCCGTACAGGCAATCGAGAGCCCGGACCGTGCGCTGGTGAACGAGATGCTGCGTATGGATAAATACATCGACATGCTGATCCCACGCGGTGGCGCGGGCCTGCACAAGCTGTGCCGTGAGCAGTCGACCATTCCTGTGATCACGGGCGGTATCGGCGTGTGCCATATCGTGGTCGATGACAGTGCCGAGATTGAACCGGCGCTGAAGATTATCGTCAATGCCAAAACCCAGCGTCCAAGCACCTGTAATACGGTTGAAACGCTGCTGGTGCATCAGGGCATCGCCAATACCTTCCTGCCTGCTCTGAGCAAACAGATGGCCGAAAGCGGCGTGACGCTGCATGCGGATGCCAATGCGCTGGCATTGCTGAAAGACGGCCCGGCGACGGTGGTACCGGTGAAAGCAGAACAGTATGACGACGAGTTTCTGTCGCTGGATTTGAACGTGAAGGTGGTTGCGAGTCTTGACGATGCCATTGCTCACATCCGTGAACATGGTACCCAGCACTCGGATGCGATTCTGACGCGTACCCTGCGCAATGCCGATCGCTTTGTGAATGAGGTGGACTCCTCCGCCGTGTACGTGAATGCCTCAACCCGCTTCACCGACGGTGGCCAGTTCGGCCTGGGCGCAGAAGTTGCTGTCAGCACGCAAAAACTGCATGCAAGAGGCCCGATGGGCCTGGAAGCACTGACCACTTACAAGTGGATCGGCTTCGGTGATGATACGATTCGTGCGTAAATAATCACGGGTGATGCAAAAATAGCCGTTTGATTCAAAAGGGCATTGACGCATCACCCGGTTAGATCTAACCTTTTGCCCCGTGGTTACGCTCGTAACCGGCCTTTCAGGGCCGATATAGCTCAGTTGGTAGAGCAGCGCATTCGTAATGCGAAGGTCGTAGGTTCGACTCCTATTATCGGCACCATTCTAACGTCTCCCCAAGTCTACTAAAGTTCACCAAAATCCCTTATATCCTGCGCTTTGAAACCCTTTTAGTATCTCCACGTCTACTAAAATCCCCTGATAATCAATGGTCAGTTGGTACAAGGGTACTTGTAGTTCGGTCTTAAGTAGGTATCTCCAGGTGAAACTAAATGCCACTAAGAGAAGGCCTACAAGTTGTCCGATGGTGATGGTCGGTATTTTCTGATCAAACCTTATGGCGGCAAATACTGGCGCTTAAAATATCATGTAGCCAGTATAGAGAAGCTGGGTTAGTCGGCAGAAGATTTACAGCTGGATATCCCGCGGTGAAATTGTTATTTCAGGCGATAAAGTGGATGTCGAAGCATCGCAGACTAAACAAAATCCCGCCGGTGCTGGCGAAGACCTGACTGAAATGACGTGGGCGCAGGTCGCCGCATGGGTATGGGAGCATGACGGCGGGAAAGCGCTGCTGGCAGATATGGATGCTGGCCAGCGGATAGAGGCAGCTGCCGCTGAGCTGGGTTTTGATGTTTAGCACGAGCCGGAAGAGCAACTACTGATTCTCTTCCGGCCGGATGAAGAAACCCACAGCTTCTATGGCAAAGATCACATGGCTGGTGGTCTGCGTTTCCTGCGTTCCGAGCTGGCCTATGTGGCCGCAATGCATCCCGACACCCAGGATGACTGGAGCGAAACAGGATTAAAGGCACTCTGTCTGCTGGCAGGTGAAAAACTGTAAACCCCCGGCCAAACCTAGCTCCTCTAACTTGACACTTTTTCGTGAAAAACAGGGAAAAGTGTCAACCCAACCTAACGGATCCTAACGCTCACGCACAACAGCTGCAGCCAACGCGTAAAGGGCTGATGCGAAGCAGGGCAGGTGTCAGCCTGTTATGGTTTGTTATGCCTTACTAGGGGAAAGTGTCAACTGCTACTGCTTCAGAAAGCTTCAGCTGCGGGAACACAGGAGGGGAGGTGTTTAGCACTCCCCCTTTGCAACCATCCTCGAGCCTCTTTCAGATCGCTGTTCTGGTTTGCCCGGAAGCTGGCGTTCAGATTGAGTTGTCAAAATTTTTCACCAACCGGCACCGTCAGTGAGAGTTTTTGGCTGTTAAAGCTTTAATTTACAGTTGATCTAGGGAGTTAAATCGTAGGATTTGCGTTATGTCTAACTTCTACAAGTTAGCTCTCAAGCATAGGGTGGGAAATAACAAAGTTTTTTTTAACCGCAGTTATTGCTTTGATAACATTAAATATTGTATGGCTAATAATAGTAATGTACTAATACTATGATTTTAGGTAGTTTTTAATTTCTTTCTTTTTTGCAGTTTATGTACTATAAAAAGAAAAAAACTATTGGAAACTACAATGCAACGGAAGATAAGAGTTGAGTCAGTTAACCTCAATGCTAAATGCTGGGTTGTGCGCCCGGGGACGCGTTATAAGTTTGCTAAAGAGTTTATTTCAGAAAGTTTTGTTGCAATAGGCCATTTAGATGGATATTTGTTTGGAGAGAAAAGGGAAATTTCATCTGCTCAAGATCTTCAAACAATTGATGAAGTCATTAACTCCCCTAGGTTTACAAGAAATGTAAAGTCGCAAGTGCTTAATTTTATAGATGATATGAACGTTGGAGATGTCATTTTCACAATGACATCCAATCAGATCATTCCTGGTGTTATTAAGTCTGAAGCATATTTTGATCCTACTACTATTAGATTCCAACAAAACACTGACGAAACATTTTCAATTAGAAGAGATGTTGAGTGGGGCTCTATAATAGACAGAAAGGATGTTCCTCTCACAATTTCTAGAAGTTTTCTTGCATACCAGGCCGTATTCTCATTAGGTGATTACTCAACAGAGGTTTTCCACTGGCTTTCTTCATTCTTTATTAATGAAGATGGTTACTATAGTAGTTTGAGGATCGAGCAGAAAGATTCAATCAATCATCATGCTTTAAAAACATTATCCGAAGTAATTGATAGGATTCAAGTAATATCATTATTAGCTGAAAATAGCGAATTGAACGATGATATTTCTCTTGAGTATCTGCAAGAGCAAATGGAAAAGATGTATGAAGAAGGTAAGCTAACTCTTACTGCTCAACAAATGTTGATGTCTCCTGGGGATTTCTGGCTTGGATTAAAGACAAAATCAAAAAGATCTGGTGTAATATTCTTGTTGCTAATGGCAATGATTGTTGGAGAAATAGACAATGTTGCATTCGCAAGTGAAGCTTATAAAGCAGAGGTTCCAGTAGCACAGGCTATAATCGCGAAACATTCAGATGTTATTATGAAAGGGATTAATATTGATAAAATGAAATCCCAGTTAATGCTTGAAACTAAAAAGCAGAACAACAAATTCGTTGAGGCAAATCCCAATGATTATGATGAAGGAGATATTCCTAAGGATATCGATCCTCCTATAGTGAGTAATTAAAATGTTTATGACAATAATAGAGGTTGTTGCATTTATTATATTATCCCTAGGGGCTATTTTCATAATAGGAATATTGTGTTCAAATTCAGTAAATTCAAATTCAGCTAGAAAAATTTCAGCTGATGATTTCAATAAGATAGCTGTGGCGCTTGGTGCTATTGCGACTGTTGCATGGGGTTTGTTCACCTACGGGGCATTAGAACAAAGAGATAAGGCCAAAGCTGAGCTTATTGATTTAAAGAACCGCATAAAAGATACAGAATCAACCTCATTTGAAGTTGAAGCTCCGTTTATAAAAGGTGATGGTTTTTTTTATATTACACCGACTGTGACAGTAAAAAATAATAGCAATACCGCTATATATGTTAAGCTTGACCAAGACTCATTATCTGTAACGAGAGTGGTTGCTAAGGGAGATCAACCTATCCCCTTAGAAACATTCAATCCAATTTTTTATCAAACAATTACTAAAGACGGTAAAGCCCCTCTTTCAAATATAACAATTCCTATAGGTGCAGAGCGTAAATTTAATTACCTTGTGCAAACAAACTATCCTGGTATGTATTACATTACATTCACAGCTAGTGCAATGGACAGTAGTGGTAATCTTATCAATAAAACATATGATGGGAAGCCAGTGAAGTGGTTCTCATCAGCTTATGTTTATCTTAAATAACGTTCATCTGGTATTATACTATAAGCTAAACTGTATCGTAATATTACCCTTAAGGACTCATACCTCTGTGATTCCAACTGATTTCATTAATCCAGGAAATGGTAATAACATTTGCGTTCAAATTCATTGAAAGTATATCGATACAAGTAGGTGGGGGTACTTATGGGGGTATCTCAAGGTATGAATTATATAATTCATTTATAAATCAATGATTTGCTAGGTGTGATTCATTCCTATTATCGAATCGCCAGGTACTATGTCATTCATCACCTTGCCTGAATATAAGTAAAATAAAAGGCATACAAGAATCCAAATGTGCCTCAATATCTGCTTTCTCAATGGGATGAGTTAAACCAATCGCCGCCTGCCGAAGAGGTTCGGCGACACACATGGCGAGTATGACTTTGGCACTGGTATCTGCAGGTAACATCGGCAACCAGCCCTGTTTTTGCTGTCGTGTAATCCACTCAGTGAGTAATTGTTGGCCGCGCGCTATGCCATTTTCATTGTATTTCTTGAGAAGATCATCTTTACCAGGAAATTCAGTATTGAGAAGACGAAACATTTTCACGGCGGTTACTGATAGCGCCTGACCACAAATCGCAGCCAGTAATTTTCTTAGCGCCGGTAAAACGTCATTCTTATCTGTCGGATCGCTCTGCAGGAGTGGGGCGTAGTTATCCGTCCAGTTTCGAACCGAAAGGCCAAGCAATTCCTCCCTGTTTTTCGCAAAGCGATAGACGGTCTTTTTGGCAACGCCTGCATGCGATGCAACCGCCTCAATTGTTGTGGCGTCATAGCCTTTATCAAAGAGCAAGGCCATCGCGCTACCAATGATTTGTTTCTTCACCTCTTCTTCAGGGACTGATGGACGTCCGCGTGGTTTAGTTGGTGAGGTCATCCTTGAGATTCCTTTTCGCTTGTCATATGACCATTCTATCGGTAATGTTTAGGAAACGCACTTCGTTTCTTAAATGGTGCGAACTTCCCGATCCTAATGGAGAAAAAAATGCGACAACACGATATTGCCAGGCCCTGGCTGGATTATTCGGCATTGCTTGATCCTTCTCCCATGCCGCTGGAGACAGGTATTAAACGTCTGGATGACGGGAGTCTGCTGGTCGCCGTACGCACTGATTTACATGGCTGCAAAGGACGTATGATTAACTGGTGGTTTACCTTCTTTGAAACGACGCAGCATATAAAATGGTGGCATCCCGTTGATCATGTTGAACATCGTGGATGGGACGCCAACTGGAAGCGTGGGGAAAGTTTTTACGGCGCAAGCATCCATGCCGTTGAATCATTAGCTGAAATTCCTCCCATTCCCGCGCGCCTTAAATTCCATCACCCTGCATCGGTATTTGGCGAAATGGCTGTCGACAAGGCAATGGCGGATGGGAGTGTCTCGGCAATCATTGCCGCAAGGATAGGCTTCGGTGAAAAAACTGAACTGGATAGTCAGGGCGACCCGCTGGACGGACAAATGCTACATGTTGTCCGGGATACGCCTTTTGGGTGTGTGCTGCGTAGCCGGTTTATTCTGGGTATGAGTAATGACGACCACGCTGAACCTGCCGATGACGTTGGATTAGCGCTTATGCGACACTGTTATACAGAGTTCACGTTCTTGTCTCGTTTCCTGCCTTCTCTGTATTACGGCGAGAAAGCGAATGATGAGAAAATTGCGCTTCCCTGGTAACACGCGGGTTTAACTGCTCAGGTAAACCTGTCGACGAGGGTAATCATGCCCACCGTGTATTACCGGGCCAGACCAATGTTATCTCAAGCGTGACGCACACTGGCTAAGCAGTGATGCCTGGTTTAACCAACGCGTAGCCAAACCGGCATCACTTCATATCTGAAATGAAGTCAGCGTAACAAAATCAATCGTCTGATTTTACTGTGATTCCAGTTATGCTGAAATCGTTACCATCGCCGCTGGCTTTATGGCTGAAAATTTCCAGCACATTATCGCCCTGTGCCGCCGTAAACTCACCTGACAGCGTGACCCACTCGCCTTTCACGGCAAGTGCTGTAACCGAGGTAATATCCTGGCCTGCCACCCGCAGTGACAGTTCGGGTATCACCTTATAGTCATTGTCCCTGCGAGCCTGAAGGCTGAAGCGATAGCGTTTCCCCGGCTGGAGTTCCGAATAATGTTTATAAAGCAGCACACCATTGTGTGTCCGGCCTTTAACATTGGTGGTCGGAAAACGAATCATGGTCGCGCCACCTTCTGAGTAAAACTCATGCTCAGGCGTTGCCGGTCCGAATTGCCAGTGATTCAGATGATTATTCGTAAACTTACTCTCATCCAGGAATGGTTTTGCTGGCGGCTCGGGACTGACAGGGGAAGTGTCCGGCGCAGCGGGGGGGGAGGGGGGCACCGGTTTGTTGTGATGTTCCTGACACGGGCAAGGGGGCGTTTTCTCTTTGCAACGACAGTCGCTGGCGCAAGCGTCAATCAGGTTCTTAAGTACATCAGCAAGCGTATTCACCGCCCGGACAATTTCAGGGGCCTGTGCGCACAGATCGCTGCCATTACCAGGCGTCTTCGCTGGCGTTTTACCTTCCAGCGCATCTGCTTCTTCTTTTTTGTTCGCCACGCTGTCCTGTTGCGTGGCCTTACTGGCGCAAATGGTGCTTTTTAAAACCGAGGCAAAATCGGCAATGCCGGAGGTGTAGATATAATGCTCACCACCCGTACGAAGCGCCAGGCGCTTGTATTCCCGAACCATGGCTTTCTCATCATCCGGGGTGGGATAAGGTAATGAGACATGAGGCGTGCCCAGATAGGAGTGGATTTTGACGCCGTACTCCAGGGCGGTGGCAATGGCATCATCGCAGGCTTTGATGCGGCCCGCATCCAGGGTCATCTCCCCGCCTTTCAGACTTTCGTCTCCCAGCACAAAAACATTCTTTTCAGCGCCGTCACGCCAGTTGTAATGACGGATAACGTCCTCCGCAGCAGGCGCCACATCTTCCTGAGCGGGGTTCCCCTCTTTGACATACTCTCTGCCTTTCAGGGCGGACGGGTTAGCTCCGGCCTCGCTCGTCAGGAACTGACGGACCGTTTTATTAAATTTGGTGCCGGCAAAAACGCCTTCGATACCCAGAAAATCAGTTCGTAAATCCGAAGGGCAGGCTTTTCTGGCCTCCTCAATGGCGCTCTCAAGTTTTGCACAGAGCGCTTCCGCTTCATCCTTCATTGAAAGACTGCTGTCGATGATGAAAACCAAATCAACTTTTTTATTGTCCATAATGCTCATATCAGGGGCTCCATTAATGTTCATTTTTGTTTTCCAGTGAACCGGCAGGGAAGGCAGTGGATGGCATGTTGCCTCCCTGCGGGCATTTCAACCGAGCACAACAAACCTGACGTCATAGCCTCCCGTATTATTGGCGTATTCAGACGCAACATTTGTATCGTTAAAAATGAATGAAATTTCGCCATCAGCAGGGACTTCCCAGTCGCTACCGCCGCTTCCGATACCGTAAATATGCTCACCCGCTTTGATCAGTAATTTCCCCGCCAGTGCTTCTGGCAGGACAAAAGTGGGATCCGGTTTTTGCGCTGACGGATGCTGGCTGTCGCCGTCAGGTCCAAAGCTGCGACCGCGGCTGTCGTACTGAGCAGTACCGGCAGCAATCAGCATCACCTTGTCCCCTTTGCTCACGGATACGCCGGTGTGGGTCCAGTCACTGCGCGTTGCGGGAACATGACCTTTCCAGTCCGCCTTTTGAGCCGCCGCTTTCTTTTCGTCTTCAGCGATATACACAACCGCGCTGAAAGCGCCGCTGTTGTCGCGATGTGAAGAGTCACTGACCACGAGAATCAGCTCACCGTCTTCCGGTACCGACCACTGGTAAACACCACTGCCAACGTCATAGCTTTTTCCGGATGCACTGAATCGGGCTTTCAGCACCTTATCGTTCCGTAAGACAAAGCCCTCTTTTAGCCTGCCGTATGGCGATGCCAGGGCGTAGTCTTCCTTACCGTATTTAATCCATCCTTCCGCAATAATACTGATTTTTTGCCCGGCTTTTATTTTAAGTCCGGTATTAATGCCCGTGTCAGCAGTTGCATCAATATTGCCCGACCATGCAGGTGAAACAGTCATATAATTCTCCGTAATCGTGACAGCGTAGAGCGTCCAACTTGTCAGTGGTATGAGGTAATAAATAGCCTACAGATAATGTTTTTTGTTACTAAGGGGTACGGCATTCACAATCAGAATATAAACAGATATGCCACTCAGCAAATAATATTCTGGAAATGATGCTGATGATTTCCGTTCGTCTCCCGTCTGCTGCAGTTCTGCGAATTAAATATTAGGATTAATCTCATGCTGTGTTTTGTTACTCCAGAGCGGTAATGCGTCCGCGTGAGAGGTATATGTTGAAACCAAAAAAGTAATACACAGGGTAACTAAGTGGATATTTGTTAACCCATTCCTTTTCCGTCGGGGAGGCGAGAAATTAAGTGGAGAAGTAGAGGTTTTTTATTGGGCGGATATCGCAGTAGGCTGTGCTGTAAGGCGCCCTTTCACTGCTTCGCGTACCTATTATTACCGCCAGTCAGGCATGGTAATTAATTTACTAAAGGTATAATTACAGTCATGATTAAAAGTGCGATTACTCCTATAGTTAACATTAAAATCAACTACAAATCAATGTGTTAGTGGTTGGTTGTGTTGGTGTGTTTATATAAATCGCGGCGTAAAAAAAGAAATCGCATTATTCTTTCGACATAACTCTGGAAAAGATAAATATATTCATATGCATCCATGATGAAATGTTATGAATAATAAATGTGATGTCTGTCACATGCAGGGGAGTTTTGTCTTTGATTGATGCAAAGCACGCATCAAATGTAATGTTAATGAAGTTTGATAAAGGAGAATAGCATGACGGCTAAGCCAGAATGGTCCGGAGAAGTTCCTGCAAATATTCCTGCCGGTATTAATACAGGCCTGCAACTGAATGCCGGTGATGAGATAACGATAATGGCCTCTGGCTGGATTAAATACGGTAAAGAAGAATTTGCGCTGGCGGTGCCGGATGGCAGGGTGAAAGAAGGACTCATTACCTGCAATGATAAGGTGCTGAAGGCGAGATTTGATACCTCTGGAAAAGGTTATGATATAGGCGGTGGAGTATACAAATGGGCGACTCCCCAGAGCGGTACCCTACATCTGTATATTGCCGATACAGAGGCTGGATACTCTGATAATACCGGCAGTTTCAGCGTCAATGTATACCGGTAAGAACGGGTCGTTTCGGATACAGCGATTTCAGCCCCATTGATATGGCGGCAGGGATTATGTCCGGCGTTCTCAAACCGATATCTTATTCATTCCAATATTATTCGCAGAACTCAGCAGATGATAAGAAGACTAATCAACAATATTCTCTGGTACTCTACCGGGTGGGTGTTTTTTGGCCTGATAGTGCTCAGTGGAATCGCAGGGGGACTGGCGGCTTCAGTCCTGCATTTTACTACAACGGATGCATTCCTGGCCGCATTTTGCCTTTTTCTGTTGCTGTCATTGCCCGTTTGCTTCTGGCTGCACCGGTTATCTCGCATACACCGGCGTCAGTAATGTACACGCCCACAAGGAGAGTCCCTGTGAGCGTGTAGTGTTTCCAGTGCTGAGCATGCGCAGTCGCGTTACTGGTGCTTATCCTGCAACGCCTTCAGGGGTAAACGCCATACGTCATAGCGCTCCTGGCCAGGTTTGACCGCGCCAGCAAAATGGTCGTTCAGGCTGCTGGAGGTAAAGATCAGATCCCCGTTCGGATTGATGGCCGGCGTGTCCGGCCAGTGTACGCCGTCGTTTGACGCCATCAGGGTCATTGAGCCGCTCTTCGGTTCATACCTGACAATACCGTTGTGTGTCACATCGGTGATATAGAGGTTGCCTTCGGCATCGGTCACGATACCGTCGGTATTGCCTCCCACCGAACCAAGATCCCGGATCTGCGCCGCAATCTGTGTATCGTCAGCACCAGGCTTTCGCAAAACGTCAGTCGGTACCGCAAACGCATGGGTCCCTGTTGTCACCGTCCAGTAGAGCGTGCCGGTATCCGGAGACAGCGCAATACCGTTGATGCCAATCAGTAATGGATGACCTGGCCAGACTTCAGCCCCGTGCGAGACGACTTTCACACCCGGCTCAATCTGCAGGTCTGGATGACGGTCGAGCACACGTCGGGCAGTGCCGGTTGCGAAATCGGCGATGATAAGACCGACGCGGTTCTCAGGCGCACTGCGCGAGCCGCTGTCGGAGATGTAAGCGACACGGCGCGTTTCATCAACAACCACATCATTGAGGAAACTCGCCTTGCGGTCTGCCACGCCATCCAGTGGAATGCGTTTGATCGTGCGGCCGGTATTCAGATCCAGCACCATCAGTTTCTGCGAACCCACGGGGGATTCCGCTTCTCCCGCGACGAACCCCATATCCAGGGCCCACAACCAGCCATTCTTACGGTCAATATAGAAGCCAAGCACGTTACGCAGGTTCTGGTCGGGAGCGGTTTCCACCGCATTACCCTCGCGGGACGGAAATGCCGTGAGGCGCGCCGGTCCGGTCTGCACGGTCGTATCAAGAATACTTAACGTCGCGGGCGCACCGGCTGAAACCAGTCGAGGGGTACTGACAAAGGCTCTTCCCTTTGTATCAAAGTGGATGCCTGCGATGGGCGCGTTAACCGAGCCGGAAAACGGCGTCGGCGTTTCCCCCTTCTCAGGCGTATTCCAGGTTACGCCGGTATAGCTGCGCCAGCGCTCAAGAGGGGCCTGGTTTGCTGCGCTGACTCCGCTCGCAAAAGAGAACAACATTGCCATCGCGATGGCGGACATATTACGGGTACGTTTGAACATTTCTATGCTCCGGTAAATAGGGGAAAGCAGGGGACACTGATTCCCCTCAGGTCATGACGGCTGCTGCATTAAAGAATGGAGCGGAAGGTGCCGCCTTCGACGCGCACCGCAGCACCGTTAGAGGCAGCGCCCAACGGGCTTGCCAGCAACGCGACCATCGCGGCTATCTCATCAGCATCGATCATTCGCGCGATAAGAGAGCTGGGGCGGTAGGTCTGGAAGAAATTCGCTTCGATCTCCTGGTCGGTCATACCCGGTGCAGGCGCGGTCTGGCGCAGGTATTCGATAATGCCGTCGGAGCGGGTCGCTGAAGGCAGTACGCTGTTGACCGTAACGCCCGTCCCCTTCGTGAGTTCGGCCATACCGCGCGAAACGGCGAGTTGCGCCGACTTACTGACGCCGTAATGCACCATGTCTGGCGGCGTGAACGCGCCGACTTCGCTCGACATAAATATCACCCGGCCCCAGTTGCGTTCCAGCATGCGCGGGAAGTAATGCCGTGACAGGCGAACGCCGGACATGACATTGATGTTGAACATGTTCAGCCACTCATCATCGGTGATGTCGGCGAAGTCTCGGGCTTCATAAAAGCCCAGGTTGTTGATGAGAATATCGGTGTCAGGGCAGGCCGCGATCAGGGCTTTTGCCCCCTCAGCGCTTGCCAGGTCGGCAACGATGGCGGTGACCTGCGCCTGAGGCTGAGCGGCGGTAATGTCTGCCACGGCGTTTTGCAATTTCGCGTGGTCACGACCAGTAATGGTGACGGCCACGCCTTCGCGCGCCAGCGTGCGGGCGATGGCCAGACCAATCCCCGCGGTTGCGCCAGTAACGAGTGCTGTCTTACCGGTGAGTTGAAGATCCATGATTTTACCCTCTGGTGATGAATGCGCACACTTTACTCATCGCCCAACTGGAGATAAATTAGCGGAATTGAAAAACATTTGTTCCTGAAAGAGCATAATGAGCAGAAAATTCGATTATCTTGGCGATGTTGAGGTCTTCATCGCTGTCGTAGAACACGGCTCATTTACTGCTGCTGCCGTCGCCCTGTCCACCACGCCCTCGGTGTTGAGTCGTGCAGTTTCGCGCCTTGAGACGCGTCTGGGACGACAGCTTTTACAGCGAACCACCCGTCGGGTAGGCCTGACCGAGGCAGGGAGA
Organism: Enterobacter cloacae complex sp. FDA-CDC-AR_0132; assembly: GCF_003010695.1. Taxonomy (NCBI): domain Bacteria; kingdom Pseudomonadati; phylum Pseudomonadota; class Gammaproteobacteria; order Enterobacterales; family Enterobacteriaceae; genus Enterobacter; species Enterobacter cloacae complex sp. FDA-CDC-AR_0132. Next base: position 2,569,688 of record NZ_CP027618.1, read on the forward strand.
GTCTATCTGGAGCAGGCGCGCTCTGCTTTTTCCCTGCTGGATGAAGCCGAACGTGATGGGCAGGGCCAGGAAGGCGACCTGACCGGACGCGTGCGCATGAGTGTACCGACTACCTACGGGCACTATCGCCTGCCGCCCTTGCTGGCGCGATTCTCCCAACACTACCCGCGCGTTCAGGTGGATCTGAACATCACCAACCGCAACGTCGACCTGATTGCTGAAGGGTTCGATCTGGCGATTCGTTTGGGTCAGATGCCCGACAGTGGTTTAGTCGCGCGTAAACTGGAGGATGCCGCTTTGCTGCTGGTCGCATCACCCGCGTACCTTCACAGGATGGGGACTCCGCAAACGCTGGATGATTTGCACCGACACATGTGTCTGCCGTTTATTTTGCCGCGCACCGGTCGCATCGCTCCGTGGGTGTTTCGGGAAGACGAACGCGATGTGGACTGGCTACCCGTTTCACCTATCGAAACATCGGATGATGTGCTTGGCGTCGTCTCCCTGGCTGAACACGGTATGGGGATTTGCCAGAGCTATGAATTTATCGTTCGGGACAGGATACAGCGCGGTCAGCTGGTGGAGGTGCTTCCTCACCTTCGCGGACGCTCGCGGCCGTTCTCGGTGATCTTCGCGCCACACCGGCGCCAGTCCGCTGCCACCCGCGCGATGATTGATCTCCTGACCACGCAATAACGACAAGGGAAGGGTGCAATATGAAAAAAACGTCTTATTCGTTTTTGATTCCAGCGATTGTTGGGGTATTGACGCTGGTAATTTGTTTTATTACCTGGCGCGTAGAAATTTACCGTGTGACATTTATTAACGCTCTCGCAATGCAATACATCGCGACCGGCTCATTGCTCTTGTCGCTGGCTTTGATGGTCATTTTTATCTGGAAGGGACGGTTGAAAGGTTGGCCGTTTTCTGAGCGTCTAAAAGTGTTCATTGGCACCTTTATTATCAGCATGCCTCTCGCCATTTTCGTCGTCTTTACGGCGGTTTATTTACTGGATGGGAAAGTGTCGTCCTGGAGTGCTCCTTACAAATATAAATCTGTAGGCAGATATAATTGTGAAGGGGCTGAAGTATATGAACCTGAACTGAAAGAGAAGATACGTATTTGTCACCCGATGGGCGACTATCAACTCGATAACACCTTATATGTTGAAAAACGCAGTAATGCGCTGGGTATCGTGGTGCTTTGGGCTATCACGCGCTCATGAACAGGGGAAAGCATCAGTGGCGCAACATGACGTCTAGCCCGCCTCCAGCATCCCAAAACTTACAATCCGCGATCGGCCCAGTTCTTTAGCCCGGTACAAAGCCACATCGGCTGCACGCAGCAGGTTGTCACTCTGGGCGTGCTGCGGATAGCTGGCGATACCAATCGAAACATCGACTGGCCCAATCTCCGTGAGTCCATAACGTAGCGACAACCCTTGTACGCCGTTGTAAATCTGTTGAGCACAGTCATGCGCTTCTTCTTCATCAGCACCGGAAAGCAGTACTAAAAACTCCTCCCCGCCGTAGCGGAAAGCCATTCCGTTGTCATGGGTAGCCCGCTGAACAATCGTCGCTACGCTTTTAATAACCTGATCACCCGCTTCATGGCCAAACCGGTCATTAATGCTCTTGAAGTGATCGATATCGATCATCATGCAACTCAGTGGTTCGCCGTTACGAATGGCCTGTGTCATTTGGGTATGAAGCGTATCTTCCAGATGATGGCGATTACGCAAGCCGGTCAGCGGGTCGAACAATGCTTTTTCAAGCAACGCATCGCGTAGCCGCTGGTTTGCCAGCGCCAGACCGAGTGCTTCGGCCATCAGTTCGAGATAAGCACGGGCAGGGGCATTTTCCGCGGTGATATTCTGGAATGAGAGCAGACCAATGGCCTCGCCCTGGGCAATGAGCGGCACGCACAGCGAACGATACGCCAGTGATTCTGGCAGATGATAGCAGGCGATATCCGGCTTACCGCTGAACGGGGGATGGCTCTGACCACGCCTTACTGCCCAGCATTCGTCAGGATGAAACGTCATCTCCTCTCCCGTGGGGGAGAGCCACTGGGCAACGCAGCGCATCTGCCAGGGATCGCGGTCAAGGACATAGAGCCGGCCAGGGACCCCCGGGGCGATATTGGGGGCAAACAGCTCCGCCACGTTGATAACATCGGTAAAGTTCTCACACCCTTGCAGCCGCTGCGTCATGCGGGCCAGCAGTTCGCGGACAGCCCAGTCGGCGTCGCGCTCTTTTTCCAGCCGTTGCCGGGCAAGGCCGTTTTCACGAAAAATACGGATCGCCTGCGCCATATCGCCAATCTCATCAATCTGATTAAAATTCGGCGTTTCGACGGCGTAATCCTGCGACGCCAGACGGTGTACCACGTCGCTCAGACGCACCACGGGGCGCAGCACGCGGCGTTTCAGGATAAAGCCCAGGACAAACAGAAACAGCAGGGCGGTCAGGCCAACCATCAGTTCAGAGGCCGTACGCAGCGCTTTCGATTTTTTGGTGGCATCCTGCACGGACGCAATCACCCGCTTGTCGAGGATCTGGCGAAAGTGATCAATCTGGTTTTGCGCGCGTTCCAGCGCCTGCTCATAGGGGGCACCATAAAGCAGGGCAATGGCCTGGGCACCTTCTCCCCGTTCTGTATTGGTGAGGGCCGTCTGCTGTTCATCCTGTAGCGCATCGATAATCTTGAGACCTTCCCGCAGCAGGGCCAGCTCCTCATCAGACGCGCCGTTATCGCGCAGTTTATCCAGCCTCAGCTCGACATTTTTCAGGTTGTTTTCTGACTGGCTGTATTGTCTGAGGGTTTGCGGATCTTTTTTTATCACGTACAGGCGGGCTAAATCGGACTGCGCCCAGGCGTCGGTTTCAATATCCTCCGTCAGCTCATCAAAGCGCTGCCGCTGTTCAACGGCGTGACGTTCCACGGTGTCGGCATTGGATGCCATCAGCATGATGATGCCTGAGACAAGGGTCAGGCAGACCGTGGCACCATAGGCCCAGTTAGTTATCGTTGCGATTCGCACCTGTGGATCCTTTTACGACATGAGAAGGATGGCGTTCTTTCAAATTATAGAAAACGTTTGATTTAAGGCGAAAAAAAAGGCGGCACAGTGCCGCCTGGTGTGGTCTTTATCGTCATATCATCACAAATCTGGAGGGTTTTTTCCTTCCTCGATGAAATCCGCATCCAGCTCTTCGGCGTTACCCGCGTGATCGCGACCGGAGAACAGGTTCCAGCAGGCGATGAACAGCGCGGCGATCAGCGGCCCAATCACAAAGCCATTAATGCCGTACAGCTCCATCCCGCCAAGGGTTGAGATGAGGATCAGGTAGTCCGGCATTTTGGTGTCTTTCCCCACCAGCAATGGACGCAGGATATTGTCCACCAGCCCGACAATGATGACGAAGAAGCCAACGATAAAGAGACCCTGCCAGAGCTGATGCGTGGCGAACAGGAAGATGGCGGCCGGCACCCAGACAATGGCCGAGCCGACGGCCGGAACCAGCGAAAGGAACGCCATCAGCGCGCCCCAGAGTACGCTACCGTCAATACCAGCGATGGCAAATGCAATCCCGCCGAGCGTGCCCTGAACCACCGCCACTACCGCCGTACCTTTTACCGTTGCCCGCGAGACGCCGACGAATTTGGCGAACAGATGCTGTTTGGCAAAATCAGACAGAGGAAGCGAATCAAGGATCTGGCGTACCAGATACGGGCCATCTTTTAGCAGGAAGAACAGCAGATAAAGCATGATGCCAAAGCTGATCGCAAAGCCAAACGTCCCTTTACCAATCAGAAACGCGCTGCCGGCCAGATACTGTCCGCCCTGCAGTGCTACATCAGAGAGTTTTTTCTGGATTTGCGCCGCGTTCGTCAGGTTGTGGTCCGCAAGGAAGCCGCTGGCCCAGCCTGGCAGGTGGTTAAAGATGCTCGCCACCACTTCCGGGAATTGGGTGTTGTTCGCTTGCAGCTTGGTGTACACCACGTTCAGTTCAATGGCGAGCGATGAAAAGATCACCATCAACGGGATAAAGACGATGAGGCAGATAATGCCGATGGTTAACAGCGAAGCCAGTCCGTTGCGATCGCCCATCGCCGCGCGCAGCTTGTTTTTTACCGGGTTAAAGATAACGGTAAGAATGGCGGCCCATAAAATCGCGGAGAAGTAGGGGGAGAGCACGTCGAAGAAAGCCCAGGTGACAAGGGCGAGTATGAAGATAAAGAAACCTTTGGTCAGTCCGTTAAAGCGCATCAGTTGATCCTGTAACGATGAAACTGTGTCGACTATAGAACTGATTGAGGGATTTACCAAGAATTGCGCCACTGTAAAATCCCGCGTATGAACCCGCTCCTTACGGATACCACTTTCGACTGACCGAAGAACGCCAGGGGCCGCGCCATGCTGTAAGTATCTGCTTGCGGAGGTGCTTATGGCCTGGCGTCCGTTCCTGTATGTGATCCTCACAACCCACCCCAGACTCAGCGCGCGGCGCGCCCGATTACGTCTGGTCGTCTAGCTTTTTCTTAACAATCGCGGTATAACACACCTTCTTTGGATGTTTAGATGTCCATACGTATAGAAGGTAATATGCAAACACAACAAGAAAATGGGCAGCTTAAGCGCACCATGAAAACACGCCACCTGATTATGCTCTCGCTGGGTGGGGTCATTGGGACAGGGCTATTCTTCAATACTGGTTATATCATTTCAACGACCGGGGCCGCGGGAACGCTGCTGGCGTACCTGATTGGCGCGCTGGTGGTCTGGCTGGTGATGCAGTGTCTGGGCGAACTTTCCGTTGCGATGCCGGAAACCGGCGCGTTTCACGTCTATGCCGCCCGCTATCTTGGCCCGGCAACAGGCTATACCGTGGCGTGGCTTTACTGGCTTACCTGGACGGTGGCGCTCGGGTCGAGCTTTACCGCCGCCGGGTTCTGTATGCAGTACTGGTTCCCGCAGGTGCCCGTCTGGACGTGGTGCGTGGTGTTCTGCGTGGTGATCTTCGGCCTTAACGTCATCTCCACGCGCTTCTTTGCCGAAGGCGAGTTCTGGTTCTCGCTGGTGAAAGTCATCACCATTATTGCCTTTATTATTCTTGGCGGCGCTGCGGTGTTTGGCTTTATCCCGATGCAGGACGGTTCTCCCGCGCCGGGCTTAACCAACCTTACCGCCGAAGGCTGGTTCCCGCACGGCGGCCTGCCCATCCTGATGACCATGGTCGCGGTGAACTTCGCCTTCTCCGGGACAGAGCTTATCGGTATCGCGGCGGGTGAGACGGAAAACCCGCACAAGGTGATTCCGGTTGCCATTCGTACCACCATTGCCCGGCTGATCATCTTCTTTATTGGTACCGTGTTTGTGCTGGCCGCGCTGATCCCGATGCATCAGGCGGGCGTGGAAAAAAGTCCGTTTGTACTGGTGTTCGAAAAGGTCGGTATTCCGTACGCGGCTGATATTTTTAACTTCGTGATCCTGACGGCCATCCTGTCGGCGGCGAACTCGGGCCTGTACGCTTCTGGCCGCATGCTCTGGTCACTCTCGAATGAAAAAACGCTGCCGCGTTGCTTTGCGCGCGTTAATAAAAACGGTGTACCCATGACGGCGATTTCTGTTTCAATGCTTGGCGGCGTACTGGCGCTGTTCTCAAGCGTGGTGGCACCGGACACGGTGTTTGTCGCACTGTCCGCCATCTCAGGCTTTGCTGTGGTGGCGGTCTGGATCAGCATCTGCGCGTCGCATTTTGTCTTCCGTCGTCGCCATCTTCAGTCTGGTCAGCCGCTTTCCGCTCTGCAGTATCGCGCGCCGTGGTATCCGCTGGTGCCGGTGCTCGGCTTTATCCTCTGCGTGGTGGCCTGTGTTGGTCTGGCGTTTGACCCGAGTCAGCGTATTGCCCTTTATTGCGGGCTTCCGTTTGTTGCCCTGTGTTATGGTGCCTACTACCTGACCCGAAACATGACATCGCAGGAGCCTGAACATGTCGCAGAATAATCCGCTTACCGCCATCCTTGAAAAACAGCCATTTGTGGTGCTGGATGGCGCGATGGCGACGGAACTGGAAGCGCGCGGTTGTAATCTTGCAGACAGCCTGTGGTCTGCCAAAGTGCTGGTTGAAAACCCGGATCTTATCCGCGACGTTCATCTGGACTACTACCGGGCGGGCGCGCAGGTGGCGATCACCGCCAGCTATCAGGCCACGCCTGCGGGGTTTGCCGCACGAGGCCTGGATGAGGCGCAATCCCGTGCGCTGATTGGCAAAAGCGTGGAGCTGGCGCGTAAGGCGCGCGAAGCGTATCTCGCGGAAAACCCTCATGCAGGCACGCTGCTGGTCGCGGGATCGGTTGGGCCGTATGGTGCATACCTGGCGGATGGTTCTGAGTATCGCGGTGACTACGTGCGAAGCGCAGAAGCGTTTACCGATTTCCATCGCCCGCGCGTGGAAGCGCTGCTGGATGCCGGGGCAGATCTGCTGGCCTGCGAAACGCTGCCATCCTTTGCTGAAATCAAGGCGCTGGCGGCGCTTCTTGCCGAGTATCCCCGGGCCCGGGGATGGTTCTCGTTTACCCTGCGTGACAGCGAGCACCTCAGCGACGGCACGCCGCTGCGCGAGGTGATTTCTGCGCTGGAACGCTATCCGCAAATTGTGGCGCTGGGGATCAACTGTATCGCGCTGGAAAATACCACCGCGGCACTGAAACATCTTCACAGCCTCACCGCACTGCCGCTGGTGGTCTACCCGAATTCGGGGGAGCATTATGACGCCGTGACCAAAACCTGGCATCACCATGGCGAAGCCTGCGAAACGCTGGCGGGCTATTTACCCCAGTGGCTGGCGGCCGGGGCGAAGTTGATTGGAGGATGTTGCCGGACCACGCCGAAAGACATTGCGGAGCTAAAGGCGCAGCGCTGATGCCGTGTGTCGTCTGATGCATTCACCTCATCCCTCTCCCGTCGGGAGAGGGAGCCAGAATAAACCTCACAAAATTCACTATCCTTTGCCACTTTTTTTCTAAAAACGAATCGGAATTAACGATTCTTTTTTATTCCTTTATCAAAATTCCTGCGCCGGAAATACTGCCCTCATAACAACAAGGGGAGCAGTCACAATGGCAATTTCATCGCGAATTACACTTCTCGGCGCGCTGGCGCTGTGGGCATTTCAGGCACAGGCGGTAGACGTTACCGTCGCGTATCAAACCTCTGCGGAACCGGCAAAAGTTGCGCAGGCGGATAACACCTTCGCCAAAGAAAGCGGCGCGAAGGTGGACTGGCGTAAATTCGACAGCGGGGCGGCCGTCGTGCGCGCATTAGCGTCCGGCGATGTGCAGATTGGCAATATCGGTTCCAGCCCGCTGGCAGTGGCTGCCAGCCAGCAGGTGCCTGTTGAGGTTTTCCTGCTGGCGTCACAGCTCGGGAATTCTGAAGCCCTGGTCGTGAAGAAAAACATCACCCGGCCGGAAGATCTGATTGGCAAGCGCATCGCCGTGCCGTTTATCTCCACCACCCATTACAGCCTGCTGGCGGCGCTCAAACACTGGGGCATCAAGCCGGGCCAGGTGCAGATCATCAACCTGCAGCCACCCGCAATTATTGCCGCCTGGCAGCGTGGGGATATCGACGGCGCTTACGTCTGGGCACCTGCCGTGAATGAGCTGGAAAAAGACGGCACCGTGCTGACCGATTCCGAACAGGTGGGGCAGTGGGGCGCGCCGACGCTTGACGTGTGGGTCGTGCGTAAAGACTTCGCGGAGAAACACCCTGACGTGGTGAAGGCGTTTGCTAAAAGCGCCATTGACGCCCAACAGCCTTATCTCAGCAACCCCGATGCGTGGCTGAAAGAGACGGGCAATCTGGAAAAACTGTCGCGCCTGAGCGGCGTTCCGGAAGCGGACGTGCCGGGGCTGGTGAAAGGCAATACCTATCTCACGCCTGCACAACAGGTCCAGCAGCTCAATGGGCCGGTCAATAAAGCGATTGTCGATACCGCTACGTTTCTGAAAGAGCAGGGCAAAGTGCCTGCGGTGGCGACAGATTACAGCCAGTACGTGACCGATCGCTTTGTGAAATAAGGGGGAAGCGATGCTGAATATTACAAATCTGTCTGCTGATTACGGCGGTAAACCTGTGCTGGAGGAGATCAACCTGACGCTGGACAGCGGTGAATTGCTGGTCGTGCTGGGTCCGTCCGGGTGCGGCAAAACCACGCTGCTGAATCTGATCGCCGGGTTTGTACCGTATCAGCAGGGTTCCATCCAGCTGGAAGGGAAACGGGTCGAGGGTCCGGGTGCAGAGCGCGGCGTGGTCTTTCAGAGTGAAGGGCTGCTTCCGTGGCGCAACGTGCAGGAAAACGTCGCCTTCGGCCTGCAGCTTGCGGGGATTCACCGTGAACAACGGCTGGCGACCGCGCGTGAGATGCTAAAAAAGGTGGGGCTGGAGGGCGCTGAAAAACGTTTTATCTGGCAGCTTTCCGGTGGCCAGCGTCAACGGGTCGGGATTGCCCGCGCGCTGGCGGCAAACCCACAGCTGTTGCTGCTGGATGAGCCGTTTGGTGCGCTGGACGCCTTTACCCGTGAGCAGATGCAAACGCTGCTTTTGCGCCTGTGGCACGAAACGGGCAAGCAGGTACTGCTGATTACCCACGATATCGAAGAGGCGGTGTTTATGGCGACCGAACTGGTGTTGCTTTCGCCGGGGCCGGGTCGTGTGCTGGAGCGGTTGCCGCTCAGCTTTGCCCGTCGCTATGTGGCCGGTGAACCGGTCCGCAGTATCAAATCCGATCCGCTGTTTATTGAACAGCGCGAATATGTTTTAAGCCGCGTATTTGAACAACGGGAGGCATTCTCATGAGCATTGTCTTCAGTGAAAAAACGCGCCGCCCTCGTCTCGCGTTACGCTGGCCGTTCTCTCGCCAGATCACGCTGAGTGCGGGCACGTTGCTGGTATTGCTCGCGGTCTGGTGGGCGGTGGCAGCGCAACAGTGGGTTAGCCCGTTGTTCCTTCCGCCACCGGGACAGGTGCTGGCGAAACTCATCACTATCGCCGGGCCGCAGGGTTTTATGGATGCCACGCTCTGGCAGCATTTAGGTGCCAGTCTGGCGCGTATTCTGGTGGCGCTGCTGGCGGCGGTAGTGATTGGCATCCCGGTGGGTATCGCGATGGGGCTGAGCCCTACGGTGCGCGGTATTCTCGACCCGCTGATTGAGCTTTACCGTCCGGTTCCACCGCTGGCCTATCTGCCGCTGATGGTGATCTGGTTTGGCATCGGGGAAACCTCGAAAATCTTGCTGATTTATCTGGCGATTTTTGCCCCGGTTGCTATGTCGGCATTGGCTGGGGTGAAGAGTGCACAGCAGGTGCGTATCCGCGCGGCGCAGTCGCTTGGTGCCAGCCGTCTTCAGGTGCTGCTGTTTGTGATTTTACCGGGCGCGCTGCCGGAGATTTTAACCGGGTTGCGCATTGGCCTCGGGGTGGGCTGGTCAACGCTGGTGGCGGCTGAGCTGATCGCCGCCACGCGCGGATTAGGGTTTATGGTGCAGTCGGCGGGAGAGTTTCTGGCGACTGACGTCGTGCTGGCAGGGATCGCGGTGATCGCCGTGATCGCCTTTGGATTAGAACTGGGGTTGCGCGCGCTACAGCGACGTCTGACGCCCTGGCATGGAGAAATACAATGAGTGAACGTCTGACCATCACCCCGCTGGGGCCATATATTGGTGCGCAGGTCTCCGGCCTGGACGTGACCCGTCCACTGAGCGATAACCAGTTCGAGCAGTTGTACCACGCGGTGCTGCGCCATCAGGTGGTGTTCCTGCGCGAACAGGCGATCACCCCGCAGCAGCAGCGTGCGCTGGCCCTGCGCTTCGGCGATCTGCATATCCACCCGGTCTATCCCCATGCGGAAGGCGTGGAGGAGATCATCGTGCTGGATACCCATAACGATAATCCGCCGGACAACGACAACTGGCACACCGACGTGACGTTTATCGAAACGCCACCTGCCGGGGCGATACTGGCGGCGAAACTGTTGCCGGACACCGGTGGAGATACGCTGTGGGCCAGCGGTATCGCCGCCTTCGAGGCGCTGTCCGTGCCGTTCCGGACGCTGCTGAGCGGCTTGCGGGCCGAACATGACTTCAAAAAATCCTTCCAGGAGTACAAGTACCGGAAAAGCGAAGAGGAACATCTGCGCTGGCAGGACGCGGTCGCGAAACATCCGCCGCTGCTGCATCCGGTAGTGCGTACGCACCCGGTGACCGGTAAGCAGGCATTATTTGTGAACGAAGGCTTTACGACGCGGATCGTAGACGTGACGGAAAAAGAGAGCGATGCGCTGCTAAGCTTCCTGTTTGCCCATATCACCAGGCCGGAATTTCAGGTGCGCTGGCGCTGGCAGGAGAACGATCTGGCGATCTGGGACAATCGCGTGACGCAACACTATGCGAACGCGGATTATCTGCCGCAGCGTCGGATTATGCAGCGGGCGACGATTTTAGGGGATAAACCGTTTTACCGTGCGGGCTGATGCCTTCACCTGACCCTCTCCCGACGGGAGAGGGGAAAGCAGGGTTACAAATGCGCCTCAATATAGCGCTGATAGCGGTTCGCCTTCAGATAACACAAATCCACCAGCACCAGGCCGTCAACGCAGTTGTTGAATGCCGGGTCGCTCCCGAAATCAATAAACTGTACGCCACCCGGTTCACACAGCTCGGAATACTGCTTGTAGAGCGGCGGAATGCCGCAGCCCAGATTGCCGAGCAGGGATTTTAGCTTCGTCAGATCGTCGACATAATCCACGCCGCCAAACTGCGCCAGCACGTCCGGAAGCGATGCCGGGTAGGGCTGGCGTGACGCCGCGAGCGGATGGCTTGCCGGGAACCAGAGGCGGTAGAACGCCACCAGCAGATCCCGCGCGGCAGGCGGTAAGCCTCCGGAAATTGAGACCGGACCAAACAGATAGCGGTAGCGGGGATAACGCGCCAGATAGGCACCAATGCCTGACCACAGATAGTCCAGACCGCGGCGTCCCCAGTAGCGAGGCTGAATAAAGCTGCGCCCGAGCTCAATGCCGTGCTCCAGCACATCCTGCATTTTGTCGTCGTAGTGGAACAGGCTGTAGCTGTACAGTCCTTCCGGCCCCCGACGCTCCACTTGTCTGGCGGTGGGCATAAAGCGATACGCACCGACAATCTCCAGATCTTCATCGTCCCATAAGATCAGATGCAGATAATCATCATCGTAGCTGTCAGTGTCCCGGCGCTTACCGCTCCCTTCTTCCACCGCGCGAAACGCAATTTCACGCAGGCGGCCCAGTTCGCGTAGCAGTGGCGCCTCTTCCTGGCCGTTACGCTGCCAGAGATAGATGGATTTTCCATCGCCGGTTTTGCCCAGACATTCAGCCTGCGCCAGCTCGCGTTTTAGCGTAGCCCGGTCTTCCGGACGGGCAATGGCGCACTGGGTTTTAAAGACGCCAGGCACTCCCTTGCCAAGACGTATCACGTGCTGACGGCACTTTTCGGCCATCTCACGCGACGAAAGGGTGGCGCTATACCAGTCACTCCAGGCAATCTGCTGACCGATTGTAATCGGCAGCTGGCTATGGCGACGGCGGAACATCTGCTGCATCAGCAGCAGCATGGATAACGTCGGCGATACCAGCGTGCTGGCATAAAAGAGGAGGCTGTTGTGCGCCTGAATATGTACCGGCAGCAGCGGGGCGCGCAGTTTGGTGGCGAGTTTGATAAATCCCGAGTGCCATTTTTTATCGCGAATGCCTTTTCGCGTCGGCCGGGAAACTTCACCCGCCGGGAAGAAGATCAGCACGCCCGCGTTTTGCAGATGTTGTTCCATCTGTACCAGCGACGTTTTTGCCGTTCTGCCGCCCATATTATCGACCGGGATAAACAGCGAGCTTAGCGGCTCCAGGTGGGTCAGCATCCGGTTGGTCACGACTTTGACATCGCGTCGCACGCGCGAGACGGCGTACATCAGCGCCAGCCCGTCCAGAGTACCTGTCGGGTGATTGGCAATGATAACCAGAGGGCCATGTTCGGGGATTTGTTCGAGATCGCGGGCGGAAACGGTGCAGAGAATATCAAGGTGCTCCAGAACTTGCTCCACCATATCCAGTCCTTTCAGGTGGCGGTGTGCTGCGGCAAATTGCTGGAATTCTTCTTCGTAAAACAGCCTTTTTAACAGACTTTTTTGCCAGGGTGCCGGCCTCGCCTGAGGCCAAAGGTCATCGAGAACGCTATCGAGACTAAACATGATCACTCCTCCTGCCGTCTTGCGATGACAGTAGAAGGGGGAGATGTCGGTTGTATTGCAGTTTGGTGAAGTTTCGTGAGGCAGGGAGAGCAGGCCGGGTCAGGCGAAACCGCCCCCCGGCACCGTTGCGCCTTAGCGCAGAATTTTCTTCTCAGCCAGATCCAGCGCAAAGTAGCTGAAGATCAGATCCGCACCCGCGCGTTTGATCGCACCCAGGCTTTCCAGGATCACTTTCTCTTCATCGATCGCACCCGCCATGGCGGCGAATTTGATCATCGCGTACTCGCCGCTGACCTGGTACGCGCCCAGCGGCAGCGAGGTGCGTTCGCGAATATCACGCAGGATGTCGAGATAGGCTCCCGCTGGTTTAACCATCAGGGCGTCTGCGCCCTGGGCTTCATCGAGCAGGGATTCACGGATAGCTTCCCGACGGTTGAGTGGGTTCATCTGATACGTTTTACGATCGCCTTTCAGCGCCGTACCGGCTGCTTCACGGAACGGGCCGTAGAAAGAGGAGGCAAATTTGGTGGAGTAGGACATGATGGCCGTGTCGGTAAAACCGGCAGCATCCAGCGCCTGGCGGATAGCCTGCACCTGCCCGTCCATCGCAGCCGATGGCGCGATGAAATCAGCACCCGCAGCAGCAGCAACCACCGCCTGCTTACCAAGATTCAGCAGGGTAGCATCGTTATCCACACCGTGATCGCACAGCACGCCGCAGTGGCCGTGAGAGGTGTATTCGCAGAAACAGGTGTCGGACATCACGACCATTTCCGGCACGGTCTCTTTGCAAATGCGCGACATACGGGCGACCAGACCGTCCTCTTTCCAGGCATCGCTGCCGGTGGCGTCGGTATGATGGGAGATGCCGAAGGTCATCACCGAGCGGATCCCTGCATTGGCGATACGTTCGATTTCACGCGCCAGATGCTTTTCAGGAATGCGCATCACGCCAGGCATGGCTTCGATGGCCTTGTAGTCGTCAATCTCTTCTTCAACAAAAATCGGCAACACCAGATCGTTTAAGGTCAGTGTTGTCTCTTCAAACATAGCGCGTAGTGCGGGTGACTTGCGCAGGCGACGGGGACGAGCAATTAAATCGGTCATGGTATGCCTGAGGTTTGTGGAACAAAGAGGGTTAGTGTACCTCAAAGTGAAAGAAGGTGTTTTACCAAAGTGGGCATTTTGTCGAGGGGGAAATCCCGATGCCAACGCGTCACGCGATCAATAATATCCTCCCTTCCACTGCGTTAATTGTTCACGAAATATTGGTTTTATTTCTATGATGAAGTAAATATATCATTGAAAATGATCTATTTATTTTTATTATATTTTTTATCTTTATAAGGGGTGTTTTAACTGCCTGTTTTATAATGATTATTGATGGCATTGTATCGCTTCTGCATTATTTTCATGTTGTTTGTCTGAATGCGGACTTAATGGAATGATTCATTGAACCTTTTCAGATTGAAAATGCATAATTCCCTCCGCAATTAAGTATTGCAAAATCGTTAGATGGACAAACTTGCTTACGTCCCTGAGGAGGGATGACCCAATGCAAACATGGAAAAAGAAACTGGTTGTATCACAACTTGCATTAGCCTGCACCCTGGCTATCGCTTCTCAGGCCAATGCGAAGGATATTTCTGGTACGACATATAATACCTTCGGATATGATAATACGGCAGCTGCTCCCTGGTATTATGGTTACGCTGACTGGGATTACTCTGATGCGACGCACGATGGTGATATTTATCCGGTGATTAATAAATCCACCGTGAATGGTGTTATATCAACCTATTATTTGGATGATGGTATCAATGGGCGGGCGAATGCGCTGAGCATTTCCAACAGCACCATTAATGGCATGATCACTTCAGAATGCATGACCGCGTCATGTGCTGATGGCGTGGATACGGACGGCACAACCCATTCTCAATACGACCGTTTTAGCCTGACCGTCGATAACTCCACGATCAATGATACTTACGAGCATTATGCGTATAACGTTGTGAACGGGGAAAATACGGAAACGCACTATCTGGACACCTATGCGCTGGGCAATGCAATTACCCTGGATGTGGAATCGGATATTGTTATTCAGAATAACTCTCACATCGCCGGCATTACCCTGACTCAGGGGTATCAGGAACGGGATAATACCCCGTATGACGGTGTGGAAGGTGTGGCGAACAGCAGCAATGTCTTTACCGACACGCTGCTGGTGAAAGACTCGGTGCTGACCTCTGGCGCATACAGTGACCTGGGCACCAGCGGGTTCTATGGTCAAACCGCGAAGCCGAGTGATTACGGTGAAACCAATGCCACTGCGGCTGACGACGCGGCGCTGATTGTTGCTGCCAGCGCGTCTGACAACGCGATGCAGACCACCGCCATGTTCGATCACTCCACGATCACCGGCGATATCCTGTTCTCCAGTACCTTCGATAACAACTTCTACCCGAACGGCGATCCGGCAACCGATACGACGGCTGACGGTATATACAACCCAACCACCAACGGCTGGGATGACACCGATAAGCTGGACGTCACGCTGACCAATGGCAGCAAATGGGTCGGCGCAGCGCAGTCCAGCGTTGAGGCCATCGGCACCGCGCAGATGTATGGCCAGGGCTACAGTGACGTTGACTGGCGCACCCTCTCTCCAGATAGCATCTGGCCGGATTCCACGTTCGACAATAATGGACATGTCGCGGGTGAAGCGGTCTATCAGAGCGGTCTGTTCAACGTCACGCTGGATAACGGCTCTGAGTGGGATACCCGTAAGCTCTCTAACATCGACACGCTGACGGTGAATAATCATTCGCAGGTCAATGTTGAAAACTCGGGCCTGCTGGCTGATTCCATCACCCTGTCCAATGCTTCATCTCTGAACATCGGTGACAAGGGTGCCGTGGCAACCGACAGCCTCTATCTGGACAGCGACAGCCGTGCGGCCCTGACAGAGGAAACCGCGGAGCTGTATGCCAATACCATTACCGTGGACAACGGTGCGGAGCTGTCTCTCGGCCTCGGCCAGGTGGATACGCACAATATGGTGTTGACGGATGGCGGCGTGCTGAACGTGGCCAGCCGTGATTACGTGTTGAACAGCGATCTGAACAACGCCCGCTATATCACCAATGATATGAGCAAAGCCGATTACGACTACGGCGTTGTGGCACTCAACGCTGACGGCCATCTGGCCGTGAATGGTGACGTGGCAGGGAATTACGCCGTGCGTATCGACAACGCCACCGGCGCCGGCTCTGTTGCTGACTATAAAGGCCAGGAGATTATCCGTGTTTATGACAACAACACGGAGACCCGCGCCAGCTTCACTGCGGCAAATAAAGCCGATTTAGGCGCATATACTTATCAGGCGCAGCAGAAAGGCGACACTGTTGTTCTACAACAGCAAGCGCTGACCGATTATGCCAACATGGCGCTGAGCATCCCGTCTGCCAACACCAACATCTGGAATCTGCAGCAGGATGCAGTTAGTGCGCGTCTGACCAACAGCCGTCATGGCCTGGCGGATAACGGCGGCGCATGGGTAAGCTACGTTGGCGGCAACTTCGACGGCGATAATGGCGTTATCAGCTACGATCAGGACGTGAGCGGTATCATGGTTGGTCTGGATACCCTGATTGACGGTAATAATGCGAAGTGGATCGTCGGTGGCGCGGCAGGTTTCGCCAAAGGCGATATCAGCGATCGCACCGGTCAGGTGGATCAGGACAGCCAGACGGCAATGATGTACGCGTCCGCGAAGTTTGCGAACGATCTGTTCATCGACAGTTCCCTGAGCTACACCCGATTCAACAACGATCTCTCCGCGACCATGAGCAATGGTCAGTATGTTGACGGTAACACCACCACCGACGCCGTTGGTTTTGGCTTGAAACTGGGCTATGACTGGAAACCAAACCTCTCTGGTTATGTGACGCCATACGCGGCCGTGTCGGGTCTGTTCCAGTCCGGTGATGACTATCGCCTCAGCAACGACATGCGCATGGATAGTCAATCCTATGACAGCCTGCGTTACGAAGCGGGTGTGGATGCCGGTTACACCTTTAACTACGGCGGTGACCAGGCGCTTACGCCTTACTTCAAACTCGCTTATGTCTATGACGACGCTGGTAACGATGCCGATGTTAACGGTGACAGCATTGATAATGGCGTGAAAGGCTCCGCAGTGCGGGTTGGTCTGGGTACCCAGTTTAGCTTTACGAAGAACTTCAGTGCTTACACTGATGCCACTTATCTGGGCGGCGGTGACGTTGACCAGAACTGGGGCGCAAATCTGGGTGTGAAATATACCTGGTAATGAATAAAAGCGGGGGATAAGCCCCCGCTTTTTTATAGATGACAATAAAAAATAATAGTGAACCGACAAATACGGATGTCTTGAGGTCTGCATGAACGTTAATGCGAAACCACTTTCTGAATTAAGCCGGCTCGAAGCATGTTTGATAGCAGCCAGTACCCCGTTTAAATCTGCTCCACAGCAATTAATTACCTCGGGCAAGGGGAGTGAGCCTTGTACCTACGTATTCCAGACCGGCGTTATTGAAGTTTATCGTCATTCAGACGATCTGCTGGTTGGCATTGCGTCAGCCCCTTTTATTTTTGGCCTGTCTGCCGTAGTGATTAATCACAGTCAGGAATACAGAGTCACTGCCAAAACGGCCTGTACCGGTTTTTATTTGCCCGCGGCGACCACCCGTCAACTCATTCAACAGCATTCGCTCTGGAAAGACGCGTTTTGCTGGTTATCCTGGATAAATTACATTCTGGGCAAACGCGACAGACAGCTGGTGGGAAATAACTCCTATCACCAGATCCGCGCAATGCTGCTGAATATGGCCGAGTGGGATGAAACACTGCGTTCAAAAATTGGTGTGATGAATCATATACAGCAAAGCACGCGTATTTCACGCTCTGTCGTTGCCGAAGTGCTCGCCGCTTTGCGACAAGGCAACTACATCAATATGAGCCGGGGCAAACTGGTCAGTATCAACCGTTTGCCCACGGAATATTAAGGCTGGATGGAGGCGGTGAGCACCTGGGCTTTATTGGCGCTCAGCTCAGCCACCAGGTTATTGATGCCATCGCTCATATTGACGAAACGCGTATTTGGAGAGCGGGTGACGACCACAAACGCGCCCACGTTGGACTGCGGGATCATCGCCATATAGGTGATGAATCCACCGCCGCCACCGGTTTTCTGAATAATGCCCGGTCGGCCATTTTTGGGTGCCATATAGACCCAGCCCATGCCCAGCGCGTCGGCTTTACCCGGTACGTCCATGCCGATCACGCGGTGCAACTGGCTACGCTGGTAAATCAGGGTCTGCATACGATCGGCCTGGTGACTGCGCGCATAGAAATCTGATGAGAGGAACTGCTGCATCCAGCGCATCATGTCGCCTGGCGTTGAATAGACCCCGCCACTGCCGATGGCTGCCAGGGTGTTATTACACGGGCTTGCGCCTTTCTCTGCCACCATCAGGCGTCGGCACTGATCCGGAGAAGGGGTAAAGGTGGTGTCCTTCATGCCGAGCGGGCGCGTTATCTGCTCTTCAAAGAGCTGCGGGTAAGGTTTGCCTGCTGCCGTCGAGAGCGCATCTGCCAGCAGGTCAAACGCCAGGTTTGAGTAAGATGCCTGTGAACCCGGGGCCGATTTCAGCGTGGCGGTGCTCAGGTAGTTCCAGCGCTGTTCGCGCGTTGGCCAGACAAAAACGTCACGGTGCGCCGCGCCGCCGGGTTGTTCGCGAGGCAGCGCGCTGGTATGGGTGGCAAGGTTTACCAGCGTGATGGGCGTGCCCTGATAGGTTGGAACGCGTGCGCCTGGCGGCGCATATTTGCTGAGCGGATCGTCGAGCTTGACCACGCCCTGATCGAGTAATTTCACCAGCATTTCGCTGGTCATCAGCTTGGTTAAGGACGCAATGCGGATCACGGAATCCAGCTGCGGGTGAACGTTATTTCCCGGTCGCGTTTCGCCAAAGCTGCGAAATACGCGCTGGTTGCCATCGATGACCACCATCGCCATCCCGGTCGCGCCACTGCCGTAATAGATAAGGTTCGCGTAGCGATCGGCAATATCTGAAGCCAAAACGGGGGCCGTCAGCGGCTGAGCTGCCTGGGCGGTGGAGAAGCTCACCGCACACAGCGCGGCAAAAGAGAGCAGACAACGTTTCAACGAAAAGCATCCATGAATTGAATGAGAAAAGTAATGGGTATTTATACTACTAAAGCGCACGGTGCAATGCCCCGAATTGCATAACGATAGCGAGAAAAACGTAACCATGGGTAAATAAGCATAATTTCCTGGCGACCAGTCTCCCATTTTGTGACATCGGCCGTATGATAGAGGCCAGTGTCACTCAATCTTGCGGAGAACGATATGTCAGTGAAGCGTGTGGTTATGGTTGTCGATATGCAGCAAGGGGTGTTTGCAACGCCGCGTTACCAGCGCGAAAAATGTGTTTCGCTTATCAATCAGCTCACGCAGGCCGCCGAACGGGTGATTTTTATTCAGCATACCGGTGAAGGCGGTCTGGAAGAGGGGAGCGAAGGGTTTGCGCTGCTGCCTGAACTCCATCAGCCCGCTGACGCGCTTTACGTCACCAAGACTGCCTGCGATGCATTTTATAACACCGCACTTGAAGCGGTGTTACGCGAGCAAGGTATTCGCGAGTTTGTCATCTGCGGCTGTGCCACCGATTACTGTGTCGACGCGACCATCAAGAACGGGGTCAGCCGTGGCTATCACATTACCGTGGCGGAAGATGCCCATACCACGGCTAATCGTCCGGCAGCCGACGCGCCCATTCTGATTAATCATTACAACGACGTCTGGCGTGACTTTATTGCGCCGGCTAATCCTCTCGCGGTGAAACGCACCGAAACAATTCTCGAAAACTGGAAAGCGAACTAATAATTAACCCTCGGGTCTGACCTTTTTGCCTGCGCCGTCTGGCTCAGGCGAGATTTTCGTGTGGTGATGTGTTGAGCACAGCAACAGCCATAACAACAAGAAGGAAGCATTATGTTTAAGTCTTTTTTCCCAAAGCCGGGGCCTTTTTTCCTGTCGGCATTTATTTGGGCACTGATCGCTGTCATTTTCTGGCAGGCTGGCGGCGGGGCGTGGCTGGCCCGCATAACGGGTGCAACGGGTGACGTCCCGATCAGCGCCGCTCGCTTCTGGTCGCTTAGCTATTTGCTGTTTTACGCCTACTACATGGTATGCGTTGGCCTGTTTGCCCTGTTCTGGTTTGTCTATGCGCCGCACCGCTGGCAATACTGGTCGATTCTGGGAACCTCGCTGATTATCTTTGTGACCTGGTTTCTGGTGGAAGTGGGGGTGGCAGTAAACGCCTGGTATGCCCCGTTCTACGACCTTATCCAGACCGCGCTGAGTTCGCCGCATAAGGTAACCATTAACCAGTTTTACCATGAGGTGGGCATTTTCCTCGGTATCGCGTTGATTGCGGTGGTGATCGGGGTGATGAACAATTTCTTCGTCAGCCACTACGTTTTCCGCTGGCGTACCGCGATGAACGAACACTATATGGCGCACTGGCAACACCTGCGTCATATCGAAGGTGCAGCACAGCGTGTGCAGGAAGACACCATGCGTTTTGCCTCCACCCTTGAAGACATGGGCGTCAGCTTTATCAACGCCATCATGACGCTGATTGCCTTCCTGCCGGTGCTGGTGACGCTCTCGGCTCACGTGCCGGATCTGCCTGTTGTCGGTCATCTGCCGTATGGGCTGGTGATTGCGGCGATTGTCTGGTCTCTGATGGGGACGGGGCTGCTGGCGGTGGTCGGGATTAAGCTGCCGGGGCTGGAGTTTAAAAATCAACGCGTGGAAGCGGCTTATCGTAAAGAGCTGGTCTACGGTGAAGATGATGCTAATCGTGCCTCGCCACCAACCGTACGCGAGCTG
The DNA here is from genome assembly GCF_003010695.1 of Enterobacter cloacae complex sp. FDA-CDC-AR_0132. Lineage (NCBI taxonomy): Bacteria > Pseudomonadati > Pseudomonadota > Gammaproteobacteria > Enterobacterales > Enterobacteriaceae > Enterobacter > Enterobacter cloacae complex sp. FDA-CDC-AR_0132. Next base: position 2,589,932 of record NZ_CP027618.1, read on the forward strand.
TTTGGTGCCGTGCGTCGCAACTACTTCCGTCTCTACTTCCACTATATGTATTTCAATATTGCGCGCATTTTGTATCTGCAGGTCGATAACGTTTTCGGTTTGTTCCTGCTGTTCCCGTCCATCGTTGCGGGTACGATTACGCTCGGTCTGATGACCCAGATAACAAACGTTTTTGGTCAGGTGCGTGGCTCATTTCAGTACCTGATCAGCTCCTGGACCACGCTGGTGGAACTGATGTCCATCTATAAACGTTTACGCAGTTTTGAGCGTGAGCTGGACGGCCAGGAACTGCAGGAAGTCACCAATACATTTAGCTAATACAGGGAGTTGCTATGACCTTTGCCGTACCGCGTGCGTTACCGTTGTCCTTACTGGCCGCTCTGGTGCTGGTGGGGTGTGCCGAAAAAGGGGCCGCTCCGCTTAAAGAAGGGGAGAAGCCTGTTGATGTGGCAAGCGTTGTGCGGCAAAAAATGCCCGCCAGCGTGAAAGATCGCAATGCATGGGCGGATGCGCTGGCAAAAACCTTTGAAAGCCAGAAGATTGCCCCTACCGAGGAGAATATCTGCTCGGTACTGGCGGTGGCGCAGCAGGAATCAATGTACCAGTCAGACCCGGTCGTGCCGGGTCTGAACAAAATAGCCTGGAAAGAGATCGACCGCCGTGCGGAATCGATGCATATCCCGGTATTTCTCGTGCATACCGCGTTTAAGATCACCTCGCCAAATGGAAAAAGCTACAGCGAACGGCTGGACACGGTAAAAACCGAGAAACAGCTCAGCGCCATCTTTGATGATTTCATCAGCATGGTGCCGATGGGGCAGACACTGTTTGGCTCACTTAACCCGGTACACACCGGCGGGCCGATGCAGGTCAGCATTGCCTTTGCGGAAAAGCATACCGACGGCTACCCGTGGAAAATCGACGGTACGGTGCGTCAGGAGGTCTTCTCCCTGCGTGGCGGCTTGTGGTTCGGCACTTATCATCTGCTGAACTATCCGGCGAATTACAGTGAGCCGCTGTACCGCTTTGCGGACTTTAACGCAGGCTGGTATGCCAGCCGTAACGCGGCGTTTCAGAATGCGGTCAGCCGCGCGAGCGGCGTGAAGCTGGCACTGGATGGCGATCTTATTGCCTACGGCAGCAGCGAGGCTGGCACCACGGAGCGGGCGGTGCGGAAATTATCGAACAGGCTTGGCATGAGTGACAGCGACATTCGCCATCAGCTTGAGAAAGGCGATAGTCTGGCGTTTGAGAAAACCGATCTCTACAAGAAAGTCTTTACGCTTGCAGAACAGAAAAATGGGAAAACGTTACCGAGGGCAATCCTGCCGGGTATTCAGCTGGAAAGCCCGAAGATCACGCGTAACCTGACAACCGCCTGGTTCGCAAAACGCGTGGATGACCGCCGGGCTCGCTGTATGGGGCTTTAAAAGCGACGGCGAAAACGCAGTACTAATGCCACAACGCCTAAAATCATACACCCTGCGAGGAAAGGAATCAGGCCAAACAGGGTGCTTACGCCAAAGCCAATTTCCACTCGCGGGCGTCCGTTATCCTGCACCTGCATCAGGTGTTCATAGACTCCTGGTGCATGAACCAGCATATTGAGTAGCTGCGAACCCGCCCAGAAACAGAACAAGACGAACAGGGCATAAGCGATATTACCCGCCGTGGAGGTTTTTGGTTGTTTACCGCCAAAAATCGGTTTCGACAATGTAAAGTCAGCCATCACGACCTCCCGATAAATCACTCTGTTTTATATGCGTCTTACAAGGTGAGTTTGACAGGTCATAGCATTTGTCAATATCAGAATCGTGTTAATTTACCCTAAGGAATTCTCCTGGATTGTCGAATTCTGCAGCGCATCACAATTTCTTAACTTAATTGAAACAACAGCGTGTTTCAGAATTTCCGCATCAGCCACAGACCTCGTCATAAATCTGTGAGAGGATATCTTTTTTTCCTGCCGGAGTTGTCATGAAGCTCACTTCCAAACTACGCCGTGACTGGCATTACTACGCCTTTGCTATCGGGCTGATCTTTATTCTTAACGGTGTCGTGGGGCTGTTGGGATTTGAAGCAAAAGGGTGGCAAACGTATGCCGTGGGTCTGGTGACCTGGGTTATCAGCTTCTGGCTGGCGGGGATGATTATCCGCCGTCGTCCTGAAGAGACGACAGCGGATGAGACGGAAACGGCGAAGAGTCCCGATTAACCGTTTACGGAGCTTTTCAGGGCGCTGTCCGCAGCATGACGCTCCAGCGCCAGTTCAATCAGGCGGGTGATGAGTGCTGAGTAGCTAAGCCCGCTGGCCTGCCACAGCTTGGGATACATGCTGATGTTGGTGAAGCCCGGCAGAGTGTTGATTTCATTAATCACCACCTCGTTTTCAGGCGTCAGGAACACATCCACGCGCGCCATGCCGCTGCAGCCGAGCGTCTGATAAGCGTTAATCGCGATCGCGCGGATCTTATCGTTGATTGCCGGATCGATATTCGCAGGCACAACAACCTGGGCGCCTTTATCATCAATGTATTTGGTGTCGTAAGAGTAGAAATCACTGTTTAACACCACTTCTCCGCAGGTGCTTGCCTGTGGGAAATCGTTGCCCAACACGGCGCACTCAATTTCGCGGCCTTTGATGCCCTGCTCGACCACCACTTTATGGTCAAACTCAAACGCCAGGCTGACCGCTTGTGTGAACTGCGCTTCGCTTGTCACCTTGCTGACCCCGACGGAAGAACCCTGGTTTGCAGGTTTCACAAACAGCGGCAGGCCCAGCTGACCAGAAATCTGAGCGAAGCTGTGTTGGTCACGGTTGGCGCGGGTGAGGGTGACAAACGGCGCAATATTCAGCCCTGCATCACGCAGCAGGCGCTTGGTGACATCTTTATCCATGCAGGCAGCGGAACCCAGCACATCAGAACCGACAAACGGCAGGTTGGCCATGCGCAGCATCCCCTGCAGCGAACCATCTTCGCCAAGGGTGCCATGAACGATAGGGAAGACCACGTCAATCTGGGCGAGAGACTGCGCATTACCGGCGTCGATGAGTTGCCCTTGCACCACGCCGGGTACGGTCGCGACGCTGATTGCAGAAGGATTCAGAGCGATATGCGCCGGATCGTCAGCATTTAACAGATACTGGCTGGCATCGTTGACATGCCATTGCCCCTGTTTATCTATGCCCAGCAGCACCACGTCGAAACGGCTTTTATCGATTGCATCGACGATATTTTTGGCCGATTGCAATGAAACCTCGTGCTCCGCTGATTTTCCTCCAAAGACAATACCTACGCGCTGCTTTGCCATCTCACTCTCTTCCAGTCTGACGAAAAACCAATAACATACCACGATGCCCAGCGGGTTTCGCGGCCTTCTGCCATAATGTTTTGGGGAATGTTAAGGGGGGAGCGTGAAAGGAAAAACTCTGCTGACCGTTTTCATTATTGCGGCTGTCGCAACGGTGGGGTATCGCTGGTTGCCGTCTTACTACAACCCTTTCACGCCGCTACATCTCGACGACCCGCCAGGCCGCATTACCCAGTATAAGCTTCGGAACTTAACGCCCCAGGCGTGCACGAGCCTGTTATCACAGGCCAATCAACGCGCGCTTATCCGCACACAACCGGTCGCAGACAGCGGTGGGGAGTGTCCACTCCGTAACGTCGTCCGGGTACGTAACTTCGGTCCGGTCAGCCTGAACAGCAGTTTCCTTGCGAGCTGCCCGCTGGCGCTCAGTTCTGCCTTGTTTATCAGCCAGCAGGCCCGGCCACTCACCAGAAGCTATACGGGAAGTGAGCTGACGCGTATTGAGCATCTCGGCAGCTTTGCCTGCCGCAACATTTACCATCGCCCCGACGCGCGACGCAGTGAACATGCCACGGCAGAGGCACTGGATATCACGGCGTTTGTGCTGGCGAACGGTGAGAAGGTCACGGTACAAAACGGCTGGAAGGCGACCAAAACGCAGCCATGGCTGAAAGGCATGCTGGCGGCGAGCTGCAGCTATTACGGCAACAGCCTGGGGCCAGAGTATAACGCTGCCCATGCCAGCCACTTTCACCTGGGGATGCGCGGTTTTGGTCTCTGCCGCTGAAGCATAATATTCCGTCAGAAAATGGATGATTTGTGACTTATTTCACAAATATGATGACTGGGAAGATAAAACACCAAAGTCGGCAAGGGCGCATCTCTGGTGCGACGTCATAACGCGTAACTTGCTAATCTGTCGGCGAATTCGCCTAAAAATGAAGACTATTTCTTTTATGGAATCCTGGAAAGTTAATCTCATCTCGGTCTGGTTCGGGTGCTTCTTTACCGGGCTGGCCATCAGCCAGATATTGCCCTTCCTGCCGCTGTACGTGTCGCAGCTGGGCGTTACCTCCCATGAAGCGCTCTCCATGTGGTCAGGTCTGACGTTCAGCGTCACGTTTCTGGTCTCTGCCATTGTCTCGCCGATGTGGGGCAGTCTGGCCGACCGCAAAGGGCGCAAGCTGATGCTGCTGCGCGCATCGCTGGGGATGGCGATAGCCATTCTGCTGCAGGCCTTTGCCACTAACGTATGGCAGCTCTTTTTCCTGCGAGCGGTGATGGGGCTGACGTCCGGGTATATTCCGAATGCCATGGCGCTGGTGGCCTCGCAGGTGCCCCGTGAACGCAGCGGCTGGGCGCTGAGTACGCTCTCTACTGCTCAGATAAGCGGGGTCATTGGCGGCCCGCTGCTAGGGGGCTTCCTCGCCGATCATGTGGGGCTGCGCGCGGTGTTTATCATTACGGCCATCCTGCTGGTGGTCAGTTTTCTGGTCACGCTCTTCCTCATTAAAGAGGGAGGACGCCCCGTCATCAGCAAAGCTGAACGCCTGAGCGGCAAGGCCGTCTTCGCCTCGCTGCCCTATCCGGGCCTGATGATCAGCCTGTTTGTGACCACCATGGTGATCCAGCTTTGCAACGGTTCGGTCGGCCCGATTCTGGCGCTGTTTATTAAGTCGATGGAGCCAGACAGCAATAATATTGCTTTCCTCAGCGGGATGATTGCCGCCGTCCCGGGTGTATCAGCCCTCATTTCGGCACCACGTCTTGGAAAACTGGGCGACAGGATCGGCACGGCGCGTATCCTGATGGCCACGCTGATTTTTGCGGTGGTGCTCTTTTTCGCAATGTCGTTTGTCACTTCTCCGCTTCAGCTTGGCGTGCTGCGGTTTCTGCTGGGCTTTGCCGATGGTGCGATGTTACCCGCGGTGCAAACATTGCTGGTGAAATATTCCAGTGACCAGGTAACGGGCCGTATTTTTGGCTATAACCAGTCGTTTATGTATTTAGGTAACGTTGCCGGTCCGCTTATGGGAGCCGCTGTTTCGGCAATGGCCGGTTTCCGTTGGGTATTTGCTGCTACCGCTATTGTGGTGCTGATAAATATAATTCAACTGGCTATTGCACTGCGTCGCCGCAGACAAATGGCAGAGGCGAAGTCGGCGCGATAGCCGTTTCGTAGATGTATTATATATTCTTATGGTCGCCGCATTTTTATATAACTAAATGCGGCGTTTTTTATAGAAAAACGTTTCGCTGAAAGCCGCGAGGAATCTATTTTTCCTGCCGCATCACTTTTGCATAACATAATAAATTTCTTCTCTTTGCATAATGGATTCAGAATGCTAAGTTCAGACAAAACGGATAAGGAAATAGCACCATGAAAAATCTCATTGCTGAGTTGTTGGTCAAGCTTGCACAAAAGGAAGAAGAGTCAAAAGAGTTGGTCGCCCAGGTTGAAGCGCTGGAAATTGTGGTCACCGCGCTGCTGCGACAAATGGCGAAAAACGAACAACAGACGTTGATTGAGAACGTTGAAGGCGCGCTGGAAAGCGTCAGACCCGATTCCCAGGTGCCGGTTGAGGATGCTGAAATGCTCCGCCAGTACGTAAAAAAGCTGTTAAGGCATCCTCGCAACTAAACCATCACGGAACCTGACGGCGTGTCATAGAATTGTCATGCAGGATGCCTATAGTCGCTCTGTTTTATTTTTTATGTATTTGTACATGGAGAAAATAAATTGAAACAGAGCGCACTTTTCATCGCATTACTTCCCCTGTTAATGTCACCCGCTATTTATGCCGACACTCACAATACCAGCGTGCTGGATAATCGTGCGGCCAAAGGGGATATCACCCAGCCAGGCGGCGCGCGTCGGTTGACTGAAGATCAAACCGCCGCCATTCGCGCTTCGCTGAATGAGAAACCCGCTAAAAACATTATTCTGCTGATTGGCGACGGGATGGGCGATTCCGAAATAACGGCAGCACGAAATTATGCCGAAGGCGCGGGCGGCTTTTTTAAAGGTATCGACGCACTGCCTCTCACCGGACAATATACCCATTACGCGCTGGATAAAAAAACCTGTAAACCCGATTACGTGACGGATTCTGCTGCCTCTGCCACTGCGTGGTCCACCGGTGTGAAAACCTATAATGGTGCGCTGGGTGTAGATATTCACGAAAAAGATCACCAGACCATTCTGGAGATGGCTAAAGCGGCGGGACTGGCTACCGGCAACGTCTCTACGGCTGAACTTCAGGATGCAACGCCAGCGGCGCTGGTAGCGCATGTCACCTCGCGTAAATGCTACGGCCCGTCTGTGACCAGCGAAAAATGCCCCACTAACGCGCTGGAAAAGGGCGGTAAAGGCTCGATTACGGAACAACTGTTGAACACACGTCCTGACGTGACGCTGGGCGGCGGGGCGAAAACCTTCGCGGAAACCGCAACGGCGGGCGAATGGCAGGGCAAAACGCTGCGTGAGCAGGCGCAGGCTCGCGGCTATCAGCTGGTGAGTGATGCATCTTCTCTGGCGGCGATCACCGAAGCAAGCCAGGATAAACCGCTGCTGGGTCTTTTCTCTGATGGCAACATGCCGGTGCGCTGGGAAGGGCCAAAAGCGTCCTACCACGGCAACATTGATAAACCTGCCGTAACCTGTGCGCCAAACCCAAAACGTACCGACAGCATCCCGACGCTGGCGGCGATGACCGATAAAGCGATCTCATTGCTGAGCAAGAGTGAAAAGGGCTTCTTCCTGCAGGTGGAAGGCGCGTCGATCGATAAACAGGATCATGCGGCTAACCCGTGCGGTCAGATTGGCGAGACGGTCGATCTGGACGAAGCAGTGCAGAAGGCACTTGAGTTCGCGAAGAAAGACGGCAATACCCTGGTGGTCGTTACTGCAGACCATGCGCACGCCAGCCAGATCATCCCAGCGGATACCAAAGCACCGGGCCTGACGCAGGCGCTGAACACCAAAGATGGCGCGGTGATGGTGTTGAGCTATGGCAACTCTGAAGAAGAGTCCATGGAGCATACCGGAACCCAGCTGCGCATCGCAGCATACGGTCCGCATGCGGCAAACGTGGTAGGGCTGACCGATCAAACGGATCTGTTCTACACCATGAAAGCGGCTTTAGGGCTGAAATAATAAAAGCCCGGCGGAAATCACATCTGCCGGGTGGTTTTTTTCCTGTCACGAACCAGACTTACAGTGAATGTTCACAAAAGGATGGTGCAATGAAAACAACATTACTGGTTACTCTGCTCTCGGGTCTGTTCCTGATCTCATCGGCGAACGCGGAAGAGAAAACATTAACGCCGCAGCAGCAACGCATGACCACCTGTAATCAACAGGCGACCGCACAGAGCCTGAAGGGCGATGCCCGTAAGACCTACATGAGCGGTTGCCTCAAAAACGGTGCCGCGAAACCGGGTGAGAAAAGCCTGACGCCGCAGCAGCAAAAAATGCGCGAGTGTAATGCGAAAGCGACCGAACAGTCCCTGAAAGGCGACGATCGCAGCAAGTTCATGAGTGCCTGTCTGAAGAAAAACGTGTAGTCCTATCGGGTGAGTGGCCCCGGCGGCTCACCCGAAATTTCATACTTTCCCCGTAAGCCCCCTCTCTATAATTTGGGAAATATTTCAGAATATTCCCAAAAATGATGAATGATGAATCTTATTACAATATAAAGCGCATTCGGGAAGAGTGGAATATGACCCTTTCTCAGGATGACCCACACCGTACCGGGATCCCGTTTGCCCGGCGAGCCCGGCTGGCGCGTGTTGTCGGACTGGCAGCGATGTTCTTCCCCCTCTCTGGCGTGCTGGTCACCTTTTCTGTATCCGGCGTCTGGTGGTTGTTCCTAGTGGGGTGGGCATTTATCTGGCCCCATTTCGCCTGGCAGTGGTCCTGCCGCGCTGCTTCTCCTCATCAGCAGGAACATTTTAATCTGAAGATTGATGCCATTATTGCCGGGCTTTGGATCGGCATGATGGGGATCAATGCGCTACCTACGGCAGCGCTGCTGATGATGGTGGGAATGAACATGATGGGGGCCGGCGGCTGTCGGCTGTTTTTTACCGGCATGATGTTAACCCTTCTGTCTTCCCTGGTGACGCTCCCCGTCGTGGGCCGGGTGGCTGTCTTTAACCCGGAGCCTCTGGCATGGGGCTTAACGCTTCCCGTGCTGGTGTTATATCCGATGCTTTTTGCCTGGCTCAGCCATCGTACTGCCATCAGGCTTGCAGAGCATAAACGGCGGCTGGAGCTGATGAGTACTCGCGACGGCATGACCGGCGTCTTTAATCGCCGGCACTGGGAAGTGCTGCTGAGAAATGAATTTGAACACTGTCGCCGCAACCACTGCACCGCCACGATTTTGCTTATCGATATCGATCATTTTAAGAATATCAATGACACCTGGGGCCACGATGTGGGTGATGAAGCGATCATTGCCCTGACGCGGCAACTGCAGCTAACGGTGCGTTCCGGGGATGCGATAGGCCGTTTCGGCGGGGATGAGTTCGCGGTGATCATGTCCCGGACGGCGGCAGACAGTGCCATCGCCGTGATGTCACGCGTGCATGAGCGGCTGGAAACGCTGTCGTTACCGTGTGCGCCCAAGGAATCTCTGCGTATTAGCGTCGGTGTCGCGCCCTGGGGACCGCAGTTCGGGCACTATCGGGAGTGGTTAAAAGCGGCCGATGTGGCGCTGTATAAAGCGAAAAATGCCGGACGCGGCCGCACCGAGGTGGCTGCCTGACGCCCGGCGCAGATAATCAGGATTTACTCAGTTTCTCTGATTTTTCCATGCATTTTGTCATCGCTTCAATAACGGCCGAACGGAAGCCGCGCTCTTCCAGCACCCGCACCGCCTCGATAGTGGTTCCGCCAGGCGAGCAGACCATATCTTTCAGTTCACCCGGATGCTTACCGGTCTCCAGCACCATTTTGGCAGAGCCCATCACGGCCTGCGCAGCAAATTTATACGCCTGCGCTCGTGGCATGCCGCCAAGCACCGCGGCGTCGGCCATCGCTTCTAAAAACATAAAGACATACGCAGGCGCTGAACCGCTCACTCCCACTACCGGATGGATCATGGATTCGGCAATGACTTCCGCTTCACCGAAGCAGCGGAAGATGTTCAGGACATCCGCCACGTCTTCCGACGTCACCAGCGCGTTAGGCGTGACGGAGGTCATGCCGGCGTTGACCAGTGACGGGGTATTCGGCATAGCGCGTACGATTTTACGGTCATGACCCAGCGCGCGCGCCAGCTGATCGAGCGTGACGCCCGCGGCAATCGATACGACCAGCGTCTCTTTGTTCAGGCTGGTGGTGATGTCGCTCAGCACTTTGATCATGATGTTCGGCTTGACGGCGCCAAAGACAATATCGGCTACCTGAGCCACTTCCTGGGCGCTTTCGGCTGCGTTGATCCCGTACCGATCGCGTAACGCGGCGACGTTGTCCGGTGATGGGGTGTAGACCCAAATCTGACCCGGCAGCACCTGTCCGCTGGCGATCAGGCCACCCAGGATGGCTTTGCCCATGTTACCGCAGCCGATAAACCCGATTTTCTTATCCATCACGATTCTCCGTCATTATGCGTTGTTTTCTCTGATTGATAGCTTAACAACGAAATGCAGGCGACAATAGTCGGCAGAATCATTATGGGGAGACAATATGGCGATTTGGGTTGATGCGGACGCGTGTCCGAATGTGATTAAAGAGATTTTATTCCGCGCGGCCGAGCGCGTGCAGATGCCGCTTACGCTGGTGGCGAACCAGAATATTCGCGTACCACCTTCCCGATTTATTCGCGCGTTGCGGGTTCCGGCCGGCTTTGACGTGGCGGATAACGAGATTGTGCGTCTGTGTAGCCCTGAGGATCTGGTGATCACGGCGGATATCCCGCTGGCCGCGGAAGTGATTGAAAAGGGAGCGGCGGCGCTGAACCCGAGAGGGGAGCGTTATTCGTCGGCGACCATTCGTGAAAGACTCACCATGCGTGATTTTATGGATACGCTTCGCGCCAGCGGCGTGCAGACCGGCGGGCCAGACAGCCTGTCCCAGCGCGATCGCCAGCAGTTCGCCGCAGAGCTTGATAAGTGGCTACTCGAAGTCAAGCGTCGCACTGCGTAATGATAACCATTGTCACTTTGTGGTACAGTATGGCCTCCGCAGGGTTGTCATCCCGTACCGCTTTGCAGTAAAGTAAACGCAACATCTTCTGCAATTATTTCTTTACGCTCTTCGGCCATCCGGCATCAAGGGGAACACCTGGTTATGACCCAACCCATCTTTTTAGTTGGCCCCCGCGGCTGTGGGAAAACCACCGTTGGCCTGGAACTGGCACGCGCGTGCGATCGTCAGTTTGTTGATACCGACCACTGGCTGCAAACCGAAGCCGGGAAAAGCATCGCGGAAATCGTTGAGCAAGAGGGGTGGGAGAGCTTTCGCGCCCGTGAAACGGCCGCGCTGAAGGCGGTCACCACGCCGTCTGCTGTTATCGCAACCGGTGGCGGCATTGTTCTCGCCGAGTGTAACCGTCGCTTTATGCGCGAAAAAGGGATTGTCATCTACCTCAGCGCACCCGTTTCGGCCCTGGTAAGGCGGCTGGAAGCATTTCCGGAAGAGGGACAACGTCCTGCGCTGACCTCCCGGCCGCTCAGCGAAGAGGTGAGCGAAGTGCTGGCCGAGCGCGATGCGTTATACCGCGAAGCGGCACACCACGTTGTGGATGCTTCCGCTTCACCCGAGGACGTGGTAATTCAGATTATTACCGCCCTGCGTTTGGCTTGTGCCAGCTAAGCGGCGTCTATACTTATAGCTCAGACATAAAAAAAGGATGAGCTATGCCAACCAGACCTCCCTATCCACGTGAAGCACGCATCGTTACCGTTGAAAAAGGCAATGGCGATCAAACCGTCACCTGGTATCAGCTGCGTGCCGATCACCCCAAACCAGACTCTCTGATCAGTGAACATGAAACTGAACAGGAAGCGCTGGATGCCAAACGGCGCTACGAAGATCCTGATAAGTCGTGAATGAATTCCTAAAGGGCTAAATACCGTGCCTGAATCACACTTTTTACTCATCGCAAATGTTAAGCAGGGGTTAATATTTAGTTATTACAGGTAACTCCGTAACGGGCAGGCGATCTTTACATTTCGCGATGGGGATCACCTGCTACGCTTGGTGCTGTTTTGTTGAAAAAACGAACTGTGCAGCGTAGTGAGCCTGTACCTGTGTGAAAGATTTAGCGGTAATGGAAGGCGATGAAGATGAAGGCGACGTTGGCGATCCTCACTATTGGTGTGGTCCCTGTAAGCGAAGTGTTACCGCTCTTAACCGAGCATGTATCTGAACAACAGATAACGCATCTAAGCCTGCTGGGGAAGATGAGTCGGGAAGAGGTCATGGAAGACTACGCTGTAGAGGCGGGGGAGGATCCCCTGGCGACGTTATTAAGTGACGGTAAACTGGCGCATGTTTCGCGTCAGAAAATCGAGCGCTCGCTGCAGAGCGTAATAGAAGTGCTCGATAATCAAGGCTATGACGTTATTTTACTGATGAGTACTGCACCTGTTAAGGGACTCATCGCGCGTAATGCGATTTTGCTGGAGCCGATGCGGATCATTCCGCCGCTGGTGGCCTCCATTGTTGACGGGCATCAGGTGGGGGTCATTGTTCCCATTGAAGAGCTCATGGACAACCAGACGGCAAAATGGCACGTACTCGAAAAAATGCCTTTGTATGCGCTGGCCAATCCCTTCTGGGATAGCGAGGCTGCGCTGATTGAGGCAGGACGGGAACTGCTGGAGAGAGGGGCCGATGTGTTGATTCTGGACTGCCTTGGATTCCACCAGCACCACCGTGACTTACTGCAAAAGGCGCTGGATGTCCCGGTGCTGTTGTCCAATGTTCTGATGGCCCGGCTGGCCGCAGAGCTGTTGATCTAATGATTTTGCGTGACAGGTGATGATCATGGCCCCTATAGTGAATTTTTATCTAAAAATATAAGGGCCAGTTCATGCTTCAAAGTAACGAATACTTTTCCGGTAAAGTGAAATCCATTGGTTTTACCAGCAGCAGCACTGGCCGCGCCAGTGTCGGCGTTATGGCTGAAGGGGAATACACCTTTGGTACAGCCGAAGCTGAAGAGATGACGGTGATCAGCGGTGCGCTCAACGTCTTACTGCCGGGGGAAACAGAATGGAAAGTTTACTCTGCCGGACAAGCGTTCAACGTCCCTGGCCACAGCGAATTCCATCTGCAGGTTGCTGAACCGACCTCTTATCTGTGCCGCTACCTGAAATAAAACGTTTTATTCCCTCTCCCTGTCGGGAGAGGGTCACTGCAGGCATTACCGCTGCGCTTCGCCGCCGAGGCCTTCTACCAGATTCTGAATTAACGCTGCCAGCTCTCCGGTCATCAGGATAAAGTCCGCGTCAAAGCGCTGTGCGTAATCTTCACGATCGATATCTTCGTTCTGATCGCGCAGCTCATCGCAGAATTTCAGACGCTTCACCGAGCCGTCATCGCACATCACAAACTGAATACGCTGCTGCCAGTCGAGTGCCAGTTTGGTCACCACTTTGCCCGCTTCAATGTGTACGGCGATCTCGTCGCTCACCAGATCCTGCTTTTTCGCGCGGATCACGCCGCCATCTTCGAGCAGGGCTTTGAGCTCAGCTTCATCAAGGATCTGGAAGCCCTGGGCCGCTGTACCGCTGCGCACCCATTCGGTCAGGGTCAGTTCAATCGGCGTTTCCAGCGCCAGCGGAACGACCGGTAACGATCCGATGCTTTTGCGCAGCAGGGCCAGCGTATCTTCCGCTTTTTTGGCGCTGGCGCAGTCCACCATGATCAGCCCGTTAACGGTATCGATCCACATCATTGTCTGGCTGAAACGGCTAAAGGCGCGCGGCAGCAGAGAGTGAAGAACTTCGTCTTTCAGCGAATCTTTTTCGGTTTTTTTCAGCTTGCGACCCTGTTCGGCTTCAAGCTTGAAAATTTTCGCTTCGAGCGCCTGCTTGACCACCGGCGTGGGCAGAATTTTTTCTTCTTTGCGGGCGCAGACGATGATTTGACCCGTGCTGCTGGCGTGGGTCAATGCATCGCTTTGTGAACCCATTGGAGGAACCCAACCGGTTTTTGCCATATCCTGGCTACCGCAAGGGGAAAAGCTATAAGCGGCTAACTGTTTTTCCATCTCTTCTGCACGCAGCGAAACGTCGCGGCTGAGACGGTAAACCATCAAATTTTTGAACCACAGCATGATAATTTCCACGGCCTTGTCGTTAAATCAGCGGGCATGATAACGAATTGTCGCATCGCTTGCATTGCTAATCGGGAAGCGGGCTTCTACTCTGTTGATAATCAAAATAATGAGGAGTGTCTTGTGCGTATTGGGATTGATTTGGGCGGCACCAAAACAGAAGTCATCGCACTGAGCGAGCTGGGGGAGCAACTGTTCCGCCACCGTCTGCCTACGCCGCGCGATGATTATCACCAGACTATCGAGACGATTGCCCGGCTGGTCGACATGGCTGAGCAGGCGACAGGGCAGACCGGCACCGTTGGGATGGGGATCCCGGGCTCAATCTCGCCCTATACCGGGGTGGTTAAAAACGCCAACTCCACCTGGCTCAACGGTCAGCCTTTTGATAAAGATTTAAGTCAGCGCCTGAACCGGGAAGTGCGTCTGGCAAATGACGCCAACTGTCTGGCCGTCTCCGAAGCCATTGACGGTGCCGCCGCAGGGGCCCAGACCGTTTTTGCGGTCATTATCGGGACCGGCTGTGGCGCAGGCGTGGCCCTGGGCGGGCGTGCCCATATTGGCGGCAACGGTACGGCGGGCGAGTGGGGACATAACCCCTTGCCGTGGATGGATGAAGATGAACTTAAATACCGCGCCGAGGTGCCGTGCTATTGCGGCAAGCAGGGCTGTATTGAGACGTTTATCTCCGGCACCGGTTTTGCCACCGATTACCACCGCCTGAGTGGCCAGCCACTCAAGGGGAACGAAATTATGCGCCGGGTCGGGGAACACGATCCGGTGGCTGAGCTGGCTCTCAGCCGCTATGAAATGCGGCTGGCGAAATCCCTGGCGCACGTGGTGAATATCCTTGACCCTGACGTGATTGTGCTCGGCGGCGGGATGAGCAACGTCGACCGTTTATATGCCACGGTGCCGAATCTGGTGAAGCAGTGGGTCTTCGGGGGTGAGTGTGAAACCCCGATCCGCAAAGCGGTGCACGGGGACTCCAGCGGCGTGCGCGGCGCCGCGTGGCTCTGGCCGCTATAGCCATTCTCCCTCTCCCTACGTGAGAGGGGCGGGATGAGGGTGCCCTAACGCAGGGCACCCTCACTCCACCGCAAACACCTTATCCAGCTTGCTATACCCCAGCCCGTTAATCTTCTTCACTTTGATCTGCACCGGGATCCGCTCTTTCATCGCCTCGACGTGGCTAATCACGCCAATGGTTTTCCCGGTGGCGTTCAGCGCGTCGAGCGCATCCAGGGCGGTATCCAGCGTTTCGCTGTCGAGCGTGCCGAAGCCTTCATCCAGGAACAGCGAATCGATGCGTGTCTTGTGGCTCACCAGATCGGAAAGCGCCAGCGCCAGTGCCAGGCTAACAAGGAAGCTTTCGCCGCCGGAGAGGGTACGGGTATCGCGCACCGCGTCCGCCTGCCAGGTATCCACCACTTCGAGTTCCAGCGCATCGCTGACCTTGCGCTGCAGCAAATAGCGCCCGTGCAGGCGATTTAGCTGCTGGTTGGCAAGCCAGACCAGATTATCCAGCGTGAGCCCCTGGGCAAACTTACGGAACTTGTCGCCGGTGCTGGAACCTATCAGCGAATTCAGATAGCTCCAGTCATCGGCCAGCCGCGCGGCCTCTTCAATATGCTGCATGAGCGCCAGCTGGTGCTGACGGTTATCGCTGTCCTGTTTAAGCTGCTGGCGGATCTCACCCTGATGAGTGGTGTTCTCCCGAAGCTGTTGCCCGAGTTGCTGTAGCTGCAACTGCAGGGTTGGCGCGTCGAGTTCCAGCCCTTCCGGTCGCTGCGTCTGATGAGCCTGCAGCTGCTGGTTTGCCTGTGCGAACAGCGCGGTTGCCTGCTGAAGCTGGTTTTCCAGGGTCTGCTTACGGTGTTCAAGACGGCGGATAGTCTCTTCATCAAGCAGTGCAGCCAGAAAGGCCTCCCGATCGGCGAAGCAGCTTGCGGTCAATGCGGCGGTAAAATGCGTCGTGGCGTGCTGCAGCCGCTCGCTTTCAAGGTTCTCCTGCTGTTGCAATGTGGCAAGCTGGCTCTGAAGAGAAACGCATTCGTCGTGCGTTTCGCGCCAGTTATCAGGAATGGCCGGTTCGGTTTCTGTGTCGTTTGTGGCGGGCAGGGTGTCGAGCAGCGGCATCAGAGCCGTCATGCGTTCCTGCATGACGCTATGCTGTGTCTGTTTTTCCTGCCACTGTGCGAACTCGGTTTCACGTTCGTTCAGCCAGGCAGCCTCTGTGCCTTCCTCCGGGACGTTGAGTGACAGCGTAAGCAGAGTTGTTTCCAGCCCCTGGCGCGTGGCCGTCAGCTGCTGTTGATACTGACGCGCCTGCGCGTCCTGTTCATTCAGCTGTTGCTGCAGCGTCAGACGCTGGCTCAGCTGGTAAAGCTGACGCTCATACTGCTCTTGTTCGTTCATCCACGGGGCAATATCTTCCTGAATATTCAGAGTGATATTCAGGGACGCGCAAACGGATTGCCACTCTTTAGTGAGCGCTTGCTCCTCCTGAGAGAGCGTCTGAGCGTCGTCTGTCTCACGCTGGATCTGCCGGGTCAGGGCATTCACCTGGCCGAGAACTAACAATCCTTCCTCTTTAAGCGCAGCGACCTCTTTGGCTAACTGGTCGCGACGCTGCTGGTTGGCACTCAGCTCCAGCGCCTGATAGGCAGTGACCGCCGGGTGCGAGGTTGAGCCGCACAGCGGGCAGGGCTGTCCCGCCTGCAGCTGCGCACGCTCTGCCTCCAGACTTTTAATCTTCTCTTCCTGTCTGCAGAGCGTTTCAAGATCCAGATAATGTTGGTTTTTCTCCTTGTACTGCTGGCGGCGCAGCGTCAGCGTTTCATTGAGTTTTACCTGCTCTGCCTGGGCTTTCTGCAGGCTTTCACCGTTCTGGCGCAGACGCTGTTGCAGCGGCAGATAACGGGCCTGAAGCGACATCAGCCGCTGGCGGAAAGTCCGTGACTGAGCCTGTTGATCCATCGCCACGCTGACCTCGTCAGCCGTGAGCGTCAGGGCGTTTTCTGGCATCTCTGCCAGCTTCTGGCGTAATTCAGCAATGCGCGTGGAAAGCGTGGCGATCTGATGTTTATCGCGATTCAGCTGTGCAAAATGGGCGCGCCAGCCTGCTATCTCCTGGCCCCTCTGACGATACCGCTCGTGCTCTGCCAGCCACTGTGCCAGCGCCGTAAGGTCGGTCTGCAGTTGCGCATGGCTACGCAGGGCCGTATTACGGATACGCGAGCGCAGCGCGGTTTTTGCTTGTAAGCGAGCATTTACTTCAACAATGCGCTGCTTCGTTTGCCCCAGCCGGGTGGTTTGCTCTTGCTGGCTGTCCCACAATGGTCGCAGCTGGGCGGCGGGGTGAGCAAGCTGGAGCGTTGCCAGCTCGGGCGCAGCCTCGGTCAGTGCCTGTTGCGCCTGTTGCTGCAAGGTGGCAACGCGCTGCTGCTCACGTATAAGCTCGTCATTGCGCGTAAGCCACTGAAAATCTTTCTGTTGATTCTGCTGTTGCGCCAGCAGCGTTTTTTCTTCGTCAGTAAGTGCCTGCAAACTTTGCTGTAACTGCTGCTGTTGTTCTTCACTCAACAACACGACGCCTGCAGCCTGTGCTTCATACACCTCAAGGGCGTTACGTGCGGCTTTGTGTTTCTCAAACACCATGGCGGAAATCTGACCGTAGATCTCGGTTCCGGTCAGTTCTTCCAGGAGTTCGGCGCGGTCGGAAGGTCTGGCATTGAGGAAGGCGGCAAATTGCCCCTGAGAGAGCAGCATTGAGCGGGTAAAACGGCCATAATCCAGCCCGGTGAGGGCAGCCGTTTGTTCCAGTTTATCCGACACTTTGTCGGCCAGAATTTTACCGTCCTCACAGCGTACCAGCTCGACGCGTGGGGCCTGAAGATTACCGTCGGGCTGATTTCGCGCGCGGTTCTGACTCCAGAAAGCGCGATAGGCAATACCTTTGACTTCAAACTCAACTTCAGCAAGGCATTCGGCCGTGTCGCGCGTCATCAAATCGTTTTGTGCCTGGGAGACTTTCTGCAGACGCGGCGTTTCGTGATACAGCGCCAGACAAATGGCGTCGAGCAGGGTCGTTTTTCCTGCGCCGGTAGCCCCGGTAATCGCAAACAGTCCGTTGCTGGCAAACGGCTCCGCGGTAAAATCGATTTTCCACTCACCCTTCAGTGAGTTGAGGTTTTTCAGGCGCAGGCTGAGGATTTTCATGCGTTTTCTTCCTCATCGTTCAGGGCATGCAGGGTGTGCGTAAACAGCTCGTTCAGCCGTGCGCGTTTCGCGTCGTCAATCTCCTCGTGGGAGAGCCGGCGTTCAAAGACCTCTTCCACCCTGAGTTCGCTGAGCGTTTCGCGCTGAGCGCCGAGCAGAATTTTCTCGCGCTGCTCGCGGCTGCGGCGCACCAGCAGTACCTCTACCGGCAGGTTTTCCGTGAGCACCTGAATTTTTCGCTGCACATCATGCAGGTAGTCGCCGCTGGCGATCTCAATATCCAGCCAGACCGGCGGGTTTTGTTCCACGCCGCGCCACTGTTCAAGTTGGGCGGTGATGGCGTCCAGATCGCCTTTCAGCACCGCCAGCGGCTGGGTGACGGGCACTTCCAGCGTGTCGACGGCGCTGAGCTTGCCGTCGCTAAAGCTCACCAGATGGACACTTTTGGCTTTGCCGGTCTCATCAAAACTCAGCGAGATGGGCGAGCCGCAGTAGCGAATGTGCTCGCAGCCGCCGATAACCTGCGCCCGGTGGATATGCCCGAGGGCAATATAATCTGCGGGCGGGAAGTTTTGTGCCGGGAAAGCATCCAGCGTGCCAATATAAATGTCACGCACCGCGTCGCTTTTGCTGGCCCCAACGGTGGTGAGGTGCCCGGTGGCAATCACCGGAATCGCCTGGTCACCGCGAAGGGCACAGGCCTGGGCATGCTGCTGGTGGTAATAGTCGGTGATAGCCTGCAGCAAATGCTGCTGTTTTTCAGCGCCGGAAAGCCCCGCCTGGCTTTGGACAATATCGCGCGGGCGTAAAAATGGGATCGGACACAGTACCGCACCCGGCGTCCCGTCGCGCTTTTTCAGGATCTGCGGCGCATGTCCTGCGCTGGCCACCACGGTAGTATTGAGAAACGCCAGAATATCGCGGGATTCATTTAACGTTGCGACGGAATCATGGTTGCCGGCAACAATCACCAGATGACAGCCCGTTTGCTGCAGATTGACGACAAAACGGTTATATAACTCGCGCGCATAGCTGGGGGGCGAGCCGGTATCGAAGATGTCGCCCGCCACAATAATGGCGTCCACCTCATGAGAGCGGGCCGTATCCAGCAGCCAGTTCAGGAACGCTTCGTGTTCAGCCGCCCGGCTTTTGCTGTAAAAATTTTGACCCAGATGCCAGTCAGAGGTGTGTAGTATGCGCATTGCTGATCCGTGGCGAAAAAGAGAAAGCAGGATTATAAACTGTCAGGGAACAGAAAATAACCGCTGTAATAAAACAACAGTTTGCCCTTTATAGTGGTACTGTTTTTCATAAATCTGTCATAAATCTGACGCATAATGACGCCGCATTACAAACTTGTAACTTAAATAAGATAAAACAGGGCAAAGTATGGCGAGACGTATTCTGGTCGTAGAAGATGAAGCTCCGATTCGTGAAATGGTGTGCTTCGTGCTCGAGCAAAATGGCTTCCAGCCGGTTGAGGCGGAAGATTATGACAGCGCGGTGAACCAGCTGAATGAACCCTGGCCCGATCTGATTCTGCTCGACTGGATGTTGCCTGGCGGCTCCGGGCTGCAGTTTATCAAACACCTGAAACGTGAAGCGCTAACCCGCGACATACCGGTTGTGATGCTCACGGCGCGCGGTGAAGAAGAGGATCGCGTACGCGGTCTGGAAACGGGGGCGGACGATTACATTACCAAACCATTCTCACCGAAAGAGCTGGTTGCCCGCATTAAAGCCGTGATGCGCCGCATTTCACCGATGGCGGTGGAAGAGGTGATTGAGATGCAGGGACTGAGCCTTGACCCTACCTCACACCGCGTCATGACCGGTGAAAATCCCCTCGATATGGGGCCTACCGAATTTAAACTTCTGCATTTCTTTATGACTCACCCGGAGCGCGTATACAGCCGCGAACAGTTGCTGAATAACGTCTGGGGAACTAACGTGTATGTCGAAGACCGGACGGTTGACGTACATATCCGCCGCCTGCGAAAAGCGCTGGAACTGAGCGGCCACGATCGCATGGTGCAGACGGTCCGCGGCACGGGTTATCGTTTTTCAACCCGTTTCTGAACAATGACAGGAGTGTGACGCGTGCTGGAACGTCTGTCATGGAAAAGGCTCGTCTTTGAACTGATCTTATGCTGTATTCCGGCCTTCATTCTGGGGGCCTTTCTTGGATATTTGCCGTGGTTTCTGCTGGCGTCGGTTACCGGGCTTCTGATCTGGCATTTCTGGAATTTGCTGCGCCTCTCATGGTGGCTGTGGGTTGACCGAAGTATGACGCCTCCGCCGGGAAGCGGAAGCTGGGAGCCGCTGCTGTACGGTCTGCACCAGATGCAGATGCGTAACAAAAAGCGGCGTCGCGAACTGGGAAGCCTGATCAAACGCTTCCGTAGCGGCGCTGAGTCGCTGCCGGATGCTGTCATCCTGACGACCGAAGAAGGGACGATCTTCTGGTGTAACGGCCTCGCGCAACAGCTGCTGGGCCTGCGCTGGCCGGACGATAATGGCCAGAACATCCTCAACCTTCTGCGTTATCCCGAGTTCACGCTGTACCTGAAAAAGCGTGATTTTACCCGCCCCCACAACCTGAAGCTCAATAATGGGCGCCATCTGGAAATCCGTGTGATGCCTTACAGCGACCAGCAGTGGCTGATGGTTGCCCGTGATGTCACCCAGATGCACCAGCTGGAAGGGGCGCGACGCAACTTCTTTGCCAACGTCAGCCACGAATTACGCACTCCGCTGACGGTGCTTCAGGGGTACCTGGAGATGATGCAGGAGCAAACGCTGGAAGGCGCGCCGCGCGAGAAAGCGTTGCATACGATGCGTGAACAAACGCACCGTATGGAAGGGCTGGTGAAACAGCTGCTGACGCTCTCGAAAATTGAGGCCGCCCCCTCGCTGGCGTTGAATGACACCATTGATGTTCCGATGATGCTGCGGGTGGTGGAGCGCGAAGCGCAGACGTTAAGCCATAAAATGCATCAGCTGACCTTCGAGGTCGACAACACGCTCAAGGTGCTTGGCAGCGAAGATGAGCTGCGCAGCGCCATTTCTAATCTGGTGTATAACGCGGTGAATCATACGCCAGCGGGGACGGAGATCGTGGTGCGCTGGCAGCACACGCCAACGGGCGCTGAGTTCAGCGTAGAGGATAACGGGCCGGGGATCGCGCCTGAGCACATCCCGCGTCTGACCGAGCGATTCTACCGGGTGGATAAAGCGCGCTCACGGCAAACCGGCGGCAGCGGTCTGGGGCTGGCTATTGTGAAACATGCAGTAAATCATCATGAAAGCCGTCTCGATATTCAAAGCACGCTGGGTAAGGGAACCCGCTTCAGTTTCGTTATCCCGGAACGATTAATTGCCAAAAAGATCGCCTGACGACAGGCGTGTCAGTTTACCTTTCCACGGGCCAGCGTTTGCTGGCCCGTTTGCTTTGCAGTCAAGCGAAACGCGGCTGAATATTATACGGCTGGCTGTTTTTTGTTCGCATGATTAGCCATGGGTTTTTCTTATAATTAGCGTATTGTGCTGGTCTGATTTTTGATGCTGGCATATTGTTCTGGTTTCACGATCCCATCTTGCCTTTAAACGTTATAAGCGTTTAAATTGCGCCCCAGATACTGTCATACCGACTGTATTTGCGTGGTAAATCGAAAAACTATTCTTCTCCACGCCAGGACGGGAGCATATCCCGCTGAAATTGAGCAAATTTTCCGCTGTATCGTCCCGTCAGGGATAGCGAAAATCTCAATGTTTTCAACACCACATCCACAGGCAGTAAGGTTTTATGACCCATCACTTAAAATCGCGTGACATCATCGCGCTGGGCTTTATGACATTTGCGCTGTTCGTTGGCGCAGGCAACATCATTTTCCCCCCAATGGTTGGCTTACAGGCGGGTGAACACGTCTGGACCGCTGCGTTTGGTTTCCTGATTACTGCTGTGGGTCTGCCGGTACTGACCGTCGTCGCGCTGGCGAAAGTCGGTGGTGGCGTTGATAGCCTCAGCACCCCGATTGGCAAAGTGGCCGGCATTCTGCTGGCGACCGTCTGCTATCTGGCCGTTGGCCCGCTGTTTGCGACCCCGCGTACCGCGACCGTATCCTTCGAAGTGGGGATTGCCCCGCTCACTGGCGATGGCGCGATGCCGCTGTTTATCTACAGCCTGATCTACTTCGCGATTGTGATTCTGGTTTCCCTCTATCCGGGCAAGCTGCTGGATACCGTGGGTAACTTCCTGGCTCCGCTGAAAATCGTGGCGCTGATTGTGCTGGCGGTTGCAGCCATCGTCTGGCCCGCAGGCCCGATTAGCGATGCGATGGACGCCTATAAAAACGCCGCGTTCTCCAACGGCTTTGTGAACGGCTACCTGACGATGGATACGCTGGGCGCAATGGTGTTTGGTATTGTTATCGTGAATGCCGCACGTTCCCGCGGCGTGACGGAAGCGCGTCTGCTGACTCGCTACACCATCTGGGCTGGCCTGATGGCCGGTGTAGGGCTGACGCTGCTGTACCTGGCGCTGTTCCGCCTGGGCTCAGATAGCGCCATACTGGTCGATCAAAATGCCAACGGCGCGGCGATCCTCCATGCTTACGTACAGCACACCTTTGGTGGTGCGGGTAGCCTGCTGCTGGCGGTACTGATTTTCCTGGCGTGCCTTGTCACCGCCGTGGGGCTGACCTGCGCCTGCGCTGAGTTCTTTGCTCAGTATCTGCCGCTCTCTTACCGTACGCTGGTCTTTATCCTGGGCATCTTCTCCATGGCGGTGTCAAACCTCGGTCTGAGCCACCTGATTCAGGTCTCTATCCCGGTGCTGACGGCCATCTATCCGCCGTGTATCGTGCTGGTGGTGCTGAGCTTCACCCGCCCGTGGTGGAACAACTCGTCGCGAATTATTGCGCCAGCCATGTTTATCAGCCTGATTTTTGGTATCCTTGACGGGATTAAAGCATCCGCCTTTGCGCAAATACTGCCAGCCTGGACACAGCGTCTGCCGCTGTCCGAGCAAGGCCTGGCCTGGTTGATGCCTACCGTTGTTGCACTGGTTCTGGCCATTATCTGGGATCGTGCTGCAGGGCGTCAGGTCGCATCGAACGCCCATTAATCAACGGCAACAAACTGTTTAACCACGGGGCTTAAGGCCCCGTGGTTTTTTGTTTTTTTCGAGTTGAATGGCAAGATTTAAATGGAAAGCACTAACAAACTCAAACGTGGACTCAGTACCCGCCACATTCGCTTTATGGCGCTGGGATCCGCTATCGGTACCGGTCTTTTTTATGGCTCGGCAGATGCCATTAAAATGGCCGGTCCCAGCGTTCTGCTGGCCTACATCATCGGTGGCGTGGCCGCGTATATCATCATGCGCGCCCTCGGGGAGATGTCGGTTCACAATCCGTCTGCCAGTTCGTTCTCGCGCTATGCGCAGGAAAACTTAGGCCCGCTGGCGGGCTTCATCACCGGCTGGACCTACTGCTTCGAAATTCTGATTGTGGCTATTGCCGACGTTACCGCCTTTGGCATCTACATGGGCGTCTGGTTCCCCGCGGTTCCGCACTGGATCTGGGTGCTGAGCGTGGTGCTGATCATCTGTGCCGTCAACCTGATGAGCGTGAAGGTGTTTGGCGAACTGGAGTTCTGGTTCTCCTTCTTCAAAGTTGCCACCATTATCATCATGATTATCGCGGGCTTCGGGATCATCATCTGGGGTATCGGCAACGGCGGTCAGCCAACGGGGATCCATAACCTCTGGAGCAACGGCGGCTTCTTTAGCAACGGCTGGCTCGGCATGGTGATGTCGCTGCAGATGGTCATGTTTGCCTACGGCGGGATCGAGATTATCGGCATTACCGCCGGGGAAGCGAAAGACCCGGAGAAATCCATTCCGCGCGCCATCAACTCAGTGCCAATGCGTATTCTGGTGTTCTATGTGGGGACGCTGTTCGTCATTATGTCCATCTACCCGTGGAACCAGGTGGGCACTAACGGCAGCCCGTTTGTGCTGACCTTCCAGCATATGGGCATCGCGTTTGCCGCCAGCATCCTGAACTTTGTGGTGCTGACCGCCTCGCTTTCGGCAATCAACAGTGACGTCTTTGGCGTGGGCCGCATGCTGCACGGAATGGCGGAGCAGGGCAGTGCGCCTAAGGTGTTTGCCAAAACCTCTCGTCGCGGCACGCCGTGGGTGACGGTAATGGTAATGACCGTAGCCCTGCTGCTGTCGGTCTACCTGAACTACATCATGCCGGAGAATGTGTTCCTGGTGATTGCGTCGCTGGCGACCTTCGCGACCGTGTGGGTGTGGATCATGATCCTATTGTCGCAGATTGCGTTCCGTCGCCGTCTGTCACCGGAAGAGGCGAAAGCGCTGAAGTTCAAAGTGCCGGGTGGGGTGGTGACAACCGCTGTCGGTCTGGTCTTCCTGGTCTTTATCATCGCCCTGATTGGCTATCATCCGGATACCCGTATCTCCCTTTATGTGGGCTGCGCGTGGATCGTCCTGCTGCTGCTGGGCTGGATGTTTAAATGCCGCCGCGACCGTCAGCTGGCGCAGGCACAGTAATCTTCCCTCTCCCCGCAGAGGGACTGGAAGGAGGCATCCGCTCTCGCTGATGCCTCCTCCCCCGTCCTCCTCCCTCAATAAACCTCGTCATGATGAGCTAACCTTAACCCCCCTGTGGCAAGGTGACGTCAATTTCATCAAAGGGGATTCGTGATGTTAAACGCCTGGCACCTTCCGGTTGCCCCATTTGTTAAGCAAAACAAAGACAACCTTGTGATTACGCTCTGGCTGGCGGGGGAAAATCAGCCTGAACGCGTGACGCTACGCGCCGAAATTGATAACGAAGAGACCGCGCTGAAAATGCATAAGCAGCGCAGCCAGCCGCAGCCCGGGATCACGGCGTGGCGGGCAAACATCGATTTAACCCGTGGACAGCCGCGTCGTCGCTACAGTTTTAAACTGCTGTGGAATAACCGCCAGCTGTGGTTTACCCCGCAGGGGTTTAGCCGTTTTCCGCCGGCCCGGCTGGAGCAATTTGCCGTCGATTACCCGGACAATGGCCCGCAATGGGTTAACGATCAGGTGTTTTACCAGATTTTCCCGGACCGCTTTGCCCGCAGCGAAAAGCGCACTGCAGACCAGGACAAGGTTTATTACCACCACGCAGCAGGTCACGACATTATCCTCAAAGCATGGGATGAACCGCTGACCGCGCAGGCAGGTGGCTCGACGTTTTACGGTGGCGATCTCGACGGGATCAGCGAAAAACTCCCGTACCTGAAAAAACTGGGCGTGACGGCGCTGTACCTTAACCCGGTGTTTAAAGCCCCGAGCGTGCATAAATACGACACCGAAGATTATCGTCATGTTGATGAGCAGTTTGGCGGCGATGCCGCGCTGCTGCGCCTGCGACAGAACACTAAAAACGAAGGGATGCGCCTGATTCTGGACGGCGTGTTCAACCACAGCGGGGATTCGCACGCGTGGTTTGACCGTCATAACCAGTCGATGAGCGGGGCATGCCATAACCCGGATTCGCCGCAGCGTAACTGGTACAGCTTTAATGAAGAGGGCTACGCGCTGGACTGGCTGGGCTACCCAAGCCTGCCGAAGCTGGATTTCCAGTCGCCTTCTCTGGTCAACGAAATCTACGGCGGTGAAGACAGCGTTGTCCGCCACTGGCTTAAGGCGCCATGGAACATGGACGGCTGGCGTCTTGACGTGGTGCATATGCTGGGTGAAGCGGGCGGAGCGCGTAATAACCTTCAGCACGTTGCAGGTATCACCCGCTCAGCGAAAGCCGCGCAGCCGGAGGCCTTTGTCTTTGGCGAGCATTTTGGCGATGCACGCCAGTGGCTGCAAGCCGATGCAGAAGATTCGGCCATGAACTACCGCGGTTTTACCTTCCCGCTATGGGGATTTCTGGCGAACACCGATATCTCTTACGATCCGCAGCATATCGACGCCGAAACCTGTATGGCATGGATGGATAACTACCGCGCCAGCCTGTCGCATCAGCAGCAGTTGCGGATGTTTAACCAGCTGGACAGCCACGATACCGCACGTTTTAAATCCCTGCTTGGCAAGGATGTGGCACGTCTGCCGCTGGCCGTTACCTGGCTCTTCACCTGGCCTGGCGTGCCGTGCATTTACTACGGTGATGAGGTGGGGCTGGAGGGGAACAACGATCCCTTCTGCCGCAAAACCTTCCCCTGGGATCCGGCGAAGCAGGACAAGGCGCTGCTCACCCTGTACCAGCGTCTGGCTAAGCTTCGTAAACAGAACCAGGCGCTACGTTACGGTGGCTGTCAGGTGGTGTATGCCCACGATAACGTGGTGGTGTTTGCCCGCGTCTACAACCAGCAACGCGTGCTGGTCGCCATCAACCGCGGAGAAGCCTGTGAAGTGGTGCTGGATGACTCTCCGTTGCTGCACGTGAAGGCGTGGCAACGCAAAGAGGGTAAAGGCACGATTCAGGAAGGCATTCTCTCCTTACCGGCCATTTCCGCCTCCGTCTGGTTCGGAAATTAATCGTCATCAGCAACCGGTTTATTTCCCGGTTGCTGAAAATTCCCCTAAGTTGTTCGGTTAATTTCAACAGAGGGGACAAATATCTTTACTATCCGCTCAATCAATTCTCGCTATACTCAAATTGCTTTATCAGTCAGGGCCCTTTCTCATATAGCACACCAAAACGTTGGCTTTTAACACATTGATTAAAAGGTACTTTTATGTCTATTCGTGAACTGATTGACCCGTCCAATTCCGTACTGATTTTTATCGATCACCAACCGCAAATGTCTTTTGGCGTGGCAAATATTGACCGTCAGTTATTAAAGAATAATACGGTGGCTCTGGCAAAAGCAGGCAAAATTTTTGATGTTCCGGTTATCTACACCTCTGTCGAAACAAAAAGCTTTAGCGGATACATCTGGCCAGAATTGCTGGCGGTTCACCCGGAGGTTAAACCGATTGAACGTACCTCTATGAACTCCTGGGAAGACGATGCGTTTGTTGCGGCAGTGAAAGCAACGGGCCGCAAGAAACTTATCATCTCAGCCCTGTGGACCGAAGTTTGCCTGACCTTCCCGGCGCTGATGGCTCTGGATGAAGGGTTTGAAGTTTATGTAGTGACCGATACTTCCGGCGGTACCTCCGTAGATGCCCATGAACGTGCGATTGACCGTATGGTTCAAGCGGGCGCGGTTCCTGTGACCTGGCAGCAGGTGCTGCTTGAGTATCAGCGCGACTGGTCTCGCAAAGGCACTTACGACGCGGTCATGGACCTGGTCCGTGAGCACAGCGGTGCTTATGGCATGGGCGTTGACTATGCCTACACCCTCGTTCACGGCGCGCCAGAACGCAAAGCGTAAACCTTTCAGGGCGGGGTTCTCCCGCCCATTAATGACCAGGAAACTATTATGGCGCACACATCGCATGTCACGCTGGTGATCACCCACACCTTGCTGCCGGGTCAGGCTGAGCGATACGAACAGTGGCTGGGTAAGATCATGCCCATCGCGGCGGAATTTCCGGGGCATCTTGGCGCGAACGTCATCCGCCCGACCGACGGACAACATCTGTGGACGGTGATAATCCGTTTCGACACCCTCGAACACCTTTCTGCATGGACCCAGTCCGATACCCGTAATGCGCTGGTAAAAGAGATTGAACCGCTGCTGGCGGAAGGCGATAAAACCGAAGTGCGTACCGAGGCGGCGTTCTGGTTTACTCCACCGGAGCCTCATGTGCGTAAGCCTAAACAGTGGAAACAGTTTCTCATTACCCTGCTGGTTATCTTCCCCAGTACCAACCTGGTGCCGCTGGTGACCGGTGCGTTGCTTCCTGGCCTGAAAGGTACGTTGTTGCTGCATCTGATTAACGATGCCTGTGTGGTCGCGCTGGTGGTCTGGCTGTGGATGCCCATCGTGACCCGTCTGTTTGCCGGATGGCTCAAAAAAGCCTGATTCGGCTGAAAGGAGTACGTTATGTCTCAAACTGCCACACTGATCTTAACCAAAGGTAAGATCCATACCCTCGATCGCGAAAACCCGCTCACGGAAGCGGTGGCTATTGCTAACGGCAAGATCCTGGCGACGGGCAACCACGATCGCATTATGAGCTATGCGACGCAGGGAACGCAGATTGTCGATCTGAAGGGAAGTACGGTGATCCCCGGGCTTAACGATTCGCACCTGCACCTGATCCGCGGCGGGCTGAACTACAACCTCGAGCTGCGCTGGGAAGGCGTACCGTCGCTGGCGGATGCGCTAAGGATGTTGAAAGATCAGGCCGATCGTACACCTTCACCTCAGTGGGTTCGGGTGGTGGGCGGCTGGAGCGAGTTTCAGTTCGCCGAACGCCGGATGCCGACCATCGAAGAGCTTAACGAGGCGGCACCGGATACGCCAGTGTTTGTCCTGCACCTCTACGATCGTGCCCTGCTTAACCGCGCCGCGTTGAAAGCTGTCGGCTACACCAAAGAGACGCCAAACCCGCCGGGCGGGGAGATTGTGCGTGATAACCACGGCAACCCGACCGGGCTGCTGATCGCTAAACCTAACGCGATGATCCTCTACGCCACGCTGGCAAAAGGACCGAAACTCCCTATGGAGCAGCAGGTTAACTCCACGCGCCAGTTTATGCGTGAGCTTAACCGTCTGGGGCTGACCAGCGCCATTGATGCCGGCGGCGGCTTCCAGAACTACCCGGAAGATTACGAGGTAATTGCCGAACTGCACGCCAAAGAACAGATGACGGTGCGTATTGCCTACAACCTCTTCACCCAGCGCCCTAAACAGGAGCTGGAGGATTTTGAGCGCTGGACCGATATGCTCAAACCGGGGCAGGGCACAGACTTTTATCGTGCGAACGGGGCAGGAGAGATGCTGGTCTTCTCGGCGGCGGATTTTGAAGATTTCCTCCAGCCGCGCCCGGATCTGCCGCAAGGGATGGAAGACGAGCTGGAACGCGTGGTGCGCCACCTGGTGGAAAACCGCTGGCCGTTCCGGTTGCATGCCACCTATGACGAATCCATCAGCCGGATGCTGGATGTCTTTGAGAAGGTGAACCGTGAGATTCCGTTTAACGGCCTGCACTGGTTCTTTGACCATGCGGAGACCATTACCGAGCGTAATATCGAGCGCGTCAAAGCGTTGGGGGGCGGTATTGCGGTGCAGCACCGTATGGCGTTCCAGGGCGAATATTTCGTCGACCGCTACGGCAAAGAGGCGGTGAAACACACGCCGCCGGTGGCGAAAATGCTGGAACTGGACGTGCCGGTTGGGTTAGGAACCGACGCAACCCGTGTGGCGAGCTATAACCCGTGGACGGCGCTCTACTGGCTGGTCTCCGGGCGAACCGTCGGCGGCCTGGCGATGTATGACGACAATAACCGCCTGCCGCGTGAGGTAGCGCTGGAGCTGTGGACCGCAGGCAGCGCGTGGTTTTCCAGCGAGCAGGGTAAAAAAGGCCGTCTGGTTGAAGGGCAGCTTGCGGACCTTGTGGTGCTGTCGAAAGATTACTTCAGCGTGACGGAAGAGGAGATCAAGGGCATTGAATCGGTGCTGACCGTTGTGGATGGCAAGGTCGTGTATGCCGCCGGTCATTTCAGTCCGCTGTCACCGCCGCCGATCCCGGTTGTGCCGTCGTGGTCACCGGTCGTGAAAGTCCCGGGGCATTACCGCTCTGCGCCGCCTGCAGCCAGTAAAGTGGGGGCGGTGGTACAGATGCACCAGTGCATTGGTAGCTGCGGAGTGCATGGCCATGCGCACGGCATTGCGCGGCAATCGGATATCCCGGTATCTGATGACCAGGCATTCTGGGGCGTGCTGGGGTGTTCGTGCTTCGCGTTTTAACATGTGAAGAGTGAGATCGTACAAAACAAAAAGGCCCGCTGATGCGGGCCTTTTCCGTAAACCGTGCCGATTACAGGCTGGATACGTTCTCAGACAGGTATTTAGCAACGCCGTCCGGAGACGCGTTCATACCTTCTTTACCTTTTTCCCACTGAGCCGGGCACACTTCACCGTGCTCTTCGTGGAACTGCAGCGCGTCAACCATGCGCAGCATTTCGTCGATGTTACGACCCAGTGGCAGATCGTTAACAACCTGGTGACGAACGATGCCGTTTGCGTCGATCAGGAAAGAACCGCGCAGTGCAACACCAGCGTCCGGATGTTCGATACCGTAAGCCTGCTGGATTTCGCGTTTGATGTCCGCAACCATTGCGTATTTCACCGCACCGATGCCGCCTTTGTCGACAGGGGTGTTACGCCATGCGTTGTGTACAAATTCAGAGTCGAAGGAGACGCCTACAACTTCTACGCCACGCTTCTGGAATTCTTCGTAACGTTTGTCGAATGCGATCAGCTCAGACGGGCAAACGAAAGTGAAGTCCATTGGCCAGAAGAACAGAACGGTCGCTTTACCGTTGGTGTGCTGTTTGAAGTTGAAGTTTTCAACGATTTCACCGTTGCCCAGAACTGCTGCAGCTGTAAAATCCGGAGCCGGACGAGTTACCAGAACCATGTGATTCTCCTGTAGATACTAAGGTTATTTGGAACGCAACGCCGCCCAGTATAGAGAGTGTTCATTGATAAGACAAAGAGGCGCTAACAATCGTTCAGCAAGCTTTCACCTATCAATGGCATTTCTGTTATAGCTGTTTGTTTTTCGCCTGGGTCATCATACGCGGGTAGAACTGCCAGAACCGCGTCTCCAGCGCCTCGTAGTGGGCGTCCAGGTCATGCCAGGAGTCGCGCAGCGCGTCGAGTCGCGGTCGACGACTCGCCATCCCGTTTAACACATTCTGTATAAAGTCCATCTCGCGATAGCGCTCAAGCCAGCGTTCTGACCAGAGATAGTTATTCAGATTCACAAAGCGCGGCGGCGAGTCCGGCAAAATAATGGACACCTGCTGGTGGGCATAACGCACGAACGCGTTTAGGGGCATCTCAGGAGAGAGTGTTTCCCAGTGCCGCGAGAGGAAATGGTCCCACATCACATCGAGCGTGATTGGCGCAACGCGCCGCGTTTCAGGGCGGAACCACGCTTTGGCTTCATGGACTTCTGGCAGGTTATCGGTCAGTACGTCGATACGGCGATGCATAAAAATCCCGTCGACAACCTCTGCGGAGTACGCGTCGGCGGGATTACCGCGCACGAAATCGGCCAGCAGATTGCCGGAAAGAGAGCTGTCAGCGAGATGAGCAAGATGCAGGTGAGCGAGAAAATTCATGCGTTTTATTTGTCCAGGGGCGGCTAGTTGTTGCAGCAAAAGGGTGTGAGCACTAGACTATGCCGCCTGTTTTTAAGTCACGAGTATACGTCATGCGCGTCGCCGATTTCTCCTTTGAACTACCTGAATCCCTGATTGCTCACTACCCAATGCCTGAGCGCAGTAGCTGTCGTTTGCTGTCACTGGATGGGCCGACGGGCGAGCTGACGCACGGTACTTTCACCGATTTGCTCGACAAGCTCAACCCTGGCGATCTGCTGGTCTTTAACAATACCCGCGTGATCCCGGCGCGTCTGTTTGGCCGTAAAGCCAGCGGCGGCAAGATTGAAGTGCTGGTCGAACGTATGCTTGATGATAAACGTATTCTGGCACATATTCGCGCCTCTAAAGCGCCGAAGCCGGGTGCAGAGCTGCTGCTTGGCGATGATGAGAGCATCCGTGCAACCATGACCGCGCGTCACGATGCGCTGTTTGAGGTGGCGTTCAATGACGAGCGCACGGTGCTCGACATTCTGAATGCGATCGGCCATATGCCGCTGCCCCCTTACATCGAGCGCCCGGACGAAGAGGCTGACCGCGAGCTGTACCAGACCGTCTATAGCCAGAAACCTGGCGCGGTCGCCGCGCCGACGGCGGGTCTGCATTTTGATGAACCGCTGCTGGAAAAATTGCGCGCGAAAGGTATCGAGATGGCCTTCGTGACCCTGCATGTCGGTGCGGGTACGTTCCAGCCGGTGCGCGTGGACAGCATCGAAGACCACATCATGCACTCCGAATATGCCGAAGTGCCGCAAGAGGTGGTAGATGCTGTTCTGGCCGCCAAAGCACGCGGTAACCGCGTTGTGGCAGTGGGCACCACGTCGGTACGCTCCCTTGAGAGCGCCGCGCAGGCCGCCAAAAATGACCTGATTGAGCCTTTCTTTGGCGATACGCAGATCTTTATCTACCCGGGCTATCAGTACAACGTGATTGATGCCCTGGTAACCAACTTCCATCTGCCTGAATCAACGCTGATTATGCTGGTGTCCGCTTTTGCGGGTTATCAGCACACCATGACGGCGTACAAGTCTGCGGTAGAACAAAAATATCGCTTTTTTAGCTACGGGGACGCGATGTTTATCACGTACAATCCGCAGGCTTTGAATGAGCGTGTCGGGGAATAAGTCCGCGGCACCGTTTTACAACGTTGGACTGTTTTTCTGACGTCGGAGAAAAAATGAAATTTGAACTCGATACCACCGATGGTCGCGCACGTCGCGGCCGCCTGGTGTTTGATCGCGGCGTGGTGGAAACCCCCGCGTTTATGCCTGTGGGCACCTACGGCACCGTAAAAGGGATGACGCCGGAAGAAGTGGAAGCCACTGGCGCACAGATTATCCTCGGCAATACCTTCCACCTGTGGCTGCGTCCTGGTCAGGAGATCATGAAGCTGCACGGCGATTTGCATGACTTCATGCAGTGGAAAGGCCCGATCCTGACCGACTCCGGTGGTTTCCAGGTCTTCAGCCTGGGCGACATCCGTAAGATCACCGAGCAGGGCGTACACTTCCGTAACCCGATCAACGGCGATCCGATTTTCCTCGATCCTGAAAAGTCTATGGAGATTCAGTACGATCTCGGCTCTGATATCGTGATGATCTTCGACGAATGTACGCCATACCCGGCCGACTGGGATTACGCGAAACGCTCCATGGAGATGTCGTTGCGCTGGGCGAAGCGTAGCCGTGACCGCTTTGACTCCCTGCAGAACAAAAATGCGCTGTTCGGTATTATCCAGGGCAGCGTTTACGAAGATTTACGCGATATCTCTGTTAAAGGTCTGGTAGAGATAGGTTTTGATGGCTACGCTGTCGGCGGTTTGGCTGTGGGTGAACCGAAGGAAGACATGCATCGCATTCTGGAACATGTCTGCCCACAAATCCCGGCAGATAAACCCCGTTACCTGATGGGTGTGGGTAAACCTGAGGACCTGGTTGAAGGTGTGCGCCGCGGCATTGATATGTTCGACTGCGTTATGCCAACCCGCAACGCGCGTAACGGTCATCTGTTTGTGACCGATGGCGTGGTGAAAATCCGTAACGCGAAGCATAAGAGTGACACCAGCCCGCTCGATTCCGAGTGCGATTGCTACACCTGTCGCAATTATTCTCGCGCGTACCTGCATCATCTTGATCGTTGCAATGAGATTTTGGGCGCGCGTCTCAATACCATTCATAATCTTCGTTATTATCAGCGCTTAATGGCTGGTTTACGCAAGGCTATTGAAGAGGGTAAATTAGAGAGCTTCGTGACCGATTTTTACCAACGTCAGGGTCGAACCGTTCCACCTTTGAACGTTGATTAATTTTAATAATGAGGGAATTTGAATGAGCTTTTTTATTTCTGATGCGGTAGCGGCAACAGGTGCTCCGGCGCAGGGCAGCCCGATGTCTCTGATTCTGATGCTGGTTGTGTTCGGTCTGATCTTCTACTTCATGATCCTGCGCCCACAGCAGAAGCGTACCAAAGAGCACAAAAAGCTGATGGACTCCATTGCCAAAGGTGATGAAGTGCTGACCAACGGTGGTCTGGTCGGTCGCGTAACCAAAGTGGCTGAAAGTGGCTACATTGCTATTGCCCTGAACGACACCACTGAAGTGGTTATCAAACGTGACTTCGTAGCTGCCGTTCTGCCGAAAGGCACCATGAAGGCGCTGTAATCCCAACTTTTCCCAAAGGGAACTGCCGTGTTAAACCGTTATCCTTTGTGGAAGTACATCATGCTGGTCGCCGTGATTCTCGTCGGCCTGCTGTACGCGCTTCCCAACCTGTATGGTGAGGATCCGGCTGTTCAAATCACTGGCGCGCGCGGTGTCGCCGCCAGTGAGCAAACGCTGATCCAGGTCCAGAAATCGTTACAAGAAGAAAAAATTACCGCTAAGTCTGTGGCTCTGGAAGAGGGCGCAATTCTTGCTCGCTTCGACACCACCGACACGCAGCTCCGCGCTCGCGAAGTGCTGATGGGCGTGCTGGGTGATAAATACGTCGTGGCGCTTAACCTTGCTCCTGCAACCCCGCGTTGGCTGGCTGCGTTGAATGCAGAGCCAATGAAACTCGGTCTTGACCTGCGTGGCGGTGTTCACTTCCTGATGGAAGTGGATATGGATACCGCGCTCGGCAAACTGCAGGAACAAAACATTGACAGCCTGCGCAGCGATCTGCGCGAAAAAGGCATCGCTTACACTACCGTTCGTAAAGAAGATAACTACGGTATGAGCATCACGTTCCGCGACAGCGCGGCGCGCGATCAGGCTGTAGATTACCTGACTCAACGTCACCGTGACCTCGTGATCACCTCTCAGGGCAGCAACCAGCTGCGCGCGGTGATGACCGATGCTCGCCTGAAAGAAGCCCGTGAATACGCCGTTCAGCAGAACATCAATATTCTGCGTAACCGTGTAAACCAGCTGGGTGTTGCTGAGCCACTGGTACAGCGTCAGGGTGCTGACCGTATCGTGGTGGAACTCCCGGGGATTCAGGACACGGCACGTGCGAAAGAGATTCTGGGGGCAACTGCCACGCTGGAATTCCGTCTGGTTAACTCCAACGTCGATCAGTCCGCTGCCGCCGCTGGCCGTATTCCGGGCGATTCGGAAGTGAAACAGACCCGCGAAGGTCAGCCAGTTGTGCTGTACAAACGCGTGATCCTGACCGGTGACCACATCACCGACTCCACATCCAGCCAGGACGAATACAACCAGCCGCAGGTTAACATCTCGCTGGATAGCGCGGGTGGTAACATCATGTCTAACTTCACCAAGGACAACATCGGTAAACCGATGGCAACCCTGTTCGTGGAGTACAAAGACAGCGGTAAGAAAGACGCAAACGGCCGCGCGGTGCTGGTGAAAGAGGAAGAGGTGATTAACATCGCCAACATCCAGTCTCGTCTGGGTAACAGCTTCCGCATCACCGGTATCAACAACCCGAACGAAGCGCGTCAGCTTTCACTGCTGCTGCGTGCCGGTGCGCTGATTGCACCGATTCAGATTGTTGAAGAACGTACCATTGGTCCAACGCTGGGGATGCAAAACATCAAGCAGGGTCTGGAAGCGTGTCTGGCCGGTCTGGTGGTCTCCATCCTCTTCATGATCTTCTTCTATAAGAAGTTTGGTCTGATTGCGACAAGCGCACTGGTTGCGAACCTGGTGCTGATTATCGGCATCATGTCTCTGTTGCCGGGGGCGACGCTGACCATGCCGGGGATTGCCGGTATCGTCTTAACCCTTGCGGTGGCGGTCGACGCCAACGTACTGATAAACGAACGTATCAAAGAAGAGTTAAGCAACGGTCGCTCTGTTCAGCAGGCGATTGACGAAGGCTACAAAGGGGCATTCAGCTCCATCTTCGATGCGAACGTAACAACACTGATTAAGGTTCTTATCCTGTATGCAGTGGGGACTGGCGCTATCAAAGGCTTTGCGATCACCACCGGTATCGGTGTTGCAACGTCAATGTTTACCGCTATTGTCGGCACCCGTGCCATCGTGAACCTGCTGTATGGCGGCAAGCGCGTCAAAAAGCTGTCTATCTGAGGAGTGCGTTGTGGCACAGGAATATACTGTTGAACAATTGAACCACGGCCGTAAAGTCTGGGACTTTATGCGCTGGGACTACTGGGCTTTCGGCATTTCAGGTTTACTGCTGATCCTCTCCCTTATCGTGATGGGCGTGAAAGGCTTTAACTGGGGTCTTGATTTCACCGGTGGTACGGTAATTGAGATCTCCCTGGAAAAACCGGTCGATATGGACCAGATGCGCCAGTCTCTGCAGAAAGCGGGCTTTGAAGAGCCGTTGCTGCAGAACTTCGGCAGCAGCCGTGACATCATGGTGCGTATGCCGCCGGTGCACGATGCGAACGGCAGCCAGGAGCTGGGCAGCAAGGTTGTTAACGTGGTTAACGAAACAACCAACCAGAATGCGACGGTTAAGCGTATCGAGTTCGTCGGGCCAAGCATAGGTGCTGACCTGGCGCAAACCGGTGCGATGGCGCTGCTGGTGGCTCTGATCTCCATTCTGGTGTACGTCGGTTTCCGCTTTGAGTGGCGACTGGCGGCGGGTGTGGTTATCGCCCTGGCGCACGACGTGGTGATCACCATGGGCATACTGTCTCTGTTCCACATTGAGATTGACCTGACAATCGTGGCATCCCTGATGTCCGTTATCGGTTACTCACTGAACGACAGTATCGTGGTATCTGACCGTATTCGTGAAAACTTCCGTAAGATCCGTCGCGGTACGCCGTACGAAATCTTTAACGTGTCGTTGACACAGACGCTGCACCGTACGTTGATCACATCCGGAACCACCTTGATGGTGATCCT
This sequence comes from Enterobacter cloacae complex sp. FDA-CDC-AR_0132, assembly GCF_003010695.1. Classification (NCBI taxonomy): domain Bacteria; kingdom Pseudomonadati; phylum Pseudomonadota; class Gammaproteobacteria; order Enterobacterales; family Enterobacteriaceae; genus Enterobacter; species Enterobacter cloacae complex sp. FDA-CDC-AR_0132. The sequence goes on from NZ_CP027618.1 coordinate 2,626,378, forward strand.
GATGCTGTTCCTCTTCGGTGGCCCGGTACTGGAAGGCTTCTCGCTGACCATGCTGATCGGTGTCTCTATCGGTACGGCTTCGTCTATCTACGTCGCCTCCGCACTGGCTCTGAAACTTGGCATGAAGCGCGAGCACCTGCTCCAGCAGAAAGTCGAGAAAGAAGGGGCGGATCAGCCGTCTATTCTGCCGTAAGACGACGTGTCGTTCGTTCCCGAAATCCCGGTCTGTTGACCGGGATTTTTTTTATCTGCTCCTGCCAAACACTCCTGACAGTATGCTGTCAGGAGCCCTGTCGTAGACTCTTTTCGAACCCAAACAACAGGCAGGAGGATGTATGAAAAGTGTGATTAACTGGTTTGAAATTCCGGTCGCCGATATGGATCGCGCTATCAAATTTTATGAACCCGTGATGCAGGTACAGCTGAGACGAGAGAAAATGGATGTGGCTGAGTTAGCCGTTTTCCCGCATGACGATCCGGCCACCGGCGGCGCGCTGGCAAAATTTGAGGGCATTACACCGTCCGTACAGGGCGCTATTATTTACCTGCATACTGACAACCTGGCGGCAACGCTCGATCGCATCGCGTCTGCGGGTGGCGAGTGCGTGTTTGGTCCGCTGGAATTGCCGCGTGGCATTGGCACCATAGCCTTGTTTACCGACAGCGAAGGTAATCGCGTCGGCCTCCATCAACCTGCCTGAGAGCTGAATACGATATGACCCGACGCGCTGACCGTTTGTTTCAGATTGTGCAGATCCTGAGAGGCAGGCGTCTGACAACGGCAGCGCATCTGGCGGACAGGTTGAGCGTATCGGAACGGACCGTATACCGTGATATCCGCGACCTGTCGCTTTCCGGCGTGCCGGTGGAAGGGGAGGCGGGAAGCGGCTATCGACTGATGTCGGGTTTTGACTTACCTCCGCTGATGCTGACGAACAAAGAATCTGAAGCGCTGATGGTCGCCATCCGTCTGCTGAAAACCTGGGGGGGCGACTCGCTCTCGCGTGAGCTTGAGTCGGCGCAGGAGAAGGTACTGGCGATCCTGCCCGAGGAGAGCCGACGTAAGGCGGAGCAGACGCGGATATATGCGCCGGATATTGCGCTTCAGCCGCATTCGCGCAGCGACTTTGATATTATTCATCAGGCTATTTCTGCCCAGTGCGTACTGGCGCTGCATTATCGTGATGAAGCCGGGCATCTGACATGGCGCGACATTCAGCCGCTGGGGCTGTTCTTTTGGGGAGAACACTGGCTGCTGGCCGCGTGGTGTGAACGGCGTGATGACTACCGTTGCTTCCGGCTCGACAGGTGTCTGAATATTACGCTCACGCAGAGGCGTTTTAGCGAAAGCGCGGAGCGATCGCTGGCGGATTTTCTGCGCAAGGTGAAGCAATAAAAAAGCCAGCATATCAGCTGGCTTTGTCCGTTTTTGCCTTCTTTCACATCAGAAGTTGTAACCGACAACCAGGTAACCACCCCAGCCGGTAGAACGTACGCTGAAGTCGCCATTGCCGAAGTTCAGGCTTGCGTCATCGTTCCACTGACCGCCGTTATGCCAGTAACGCGCAACAACGGAGTAGTGCCAGTGATCGTAGTTCAGCGCCAGGATGTGGCTGGAGGCGATGGAGTCGTTGGTACGCGCTTTCTTACCGTTCAGGTCACGGAAGTCGTTGTCGCCCAGGTCTGAACCCCAGTCAAAGTTGGTGAAACCGATATAGCTCAGGTTACCGCCCCACAGCTGGGTAATTGGCACAAAGTATTTCACTTTGAAACGGTAGCCATCCCACTCGTTTTCGTTCGCGGCACCGTAGTTCTGCCACTGGTATTTCGCATAGACGTTCAGGGACAGGCTCATTGGCAGACCGGTGTCGATGTCGGTACCCAGACCCATATACCAGGTACTCTGACGACCGGACGCGTTACGGCCCATGTCGTAGATGTAGTTGTTCGCGAAGTACCACTCTTTGAATGGACCAAACGCCAGGCTGGTGCCCGTCAGCTTATCAATGGAGAAGCGGGGTTCGATCTCCATGAACAGGGGTGAACCGTGGTTCCAGATACCTTTCGCATCGGTGTTACCGCCGAAGAAGACCGGTGCATCCATATAGCCGTAGAAATCGAACCAGTCTTTCTTGGCGAAGGCTTCGTACTCCAGGTAGGTATCGTTGCGGATCTGTGGTCCGAAACGGGTGTGATAGCTGCCGACCACGTTAACGCTCTGGTGCCACCAGTCGGAGAGGTATTGTGGTTTATCGTTTTCCGCTGCGTTAACAGTGAAAGTGGAGGAGAGTGCCAGCACGGCGCCAGCCGCGAGTAATGTTTTTTTCATAATCATGCCACTGATTGAAATTCCCTTCCGGGAGTGAAAAATGCGCGAATTGCGTTTCTAAATATTTCGTGTTTCTGCGGAGCCTATTATAGGAATCCTTGCTCACAAAAATATGTGTTGTTTCACATATCTCTCACACGCGTAATCGATTGCGTTCACGTTTGCGTACTTTAAACGGCGGGGATTGTAGCGGCAATGATTTCTGTTGCCAATCTTTGCGGATTGTAAATGTTAGCGGAGTGACATTGCACTCCGCTGAAAGGGGATTATTGCGCGGCGGGCTGGATATCGTGAATGCGGATGAAACCTAACTGATCCGGCGTAAGTCCGTTCAGCTGGATCGGAATGTCAACATCGCTCGGGGCCAGCACGCTGGCGGGAGCGGTGAACAGCTGGCTCTTCACGTTCACTTCCTGATAGTTCTCGGTGGTGCCCTGAATCTGCCCCCACTCTACGGTGCCGCTAAAGGCTGGCAGAGGATCGTTGGATTCCCCCTGAATGCGTAATGTTGCGCGAGTACCATCCGCATTGGCCGCCACGTTAACCAGCGACATTTTCAGCGTGCCAATCTGGCTGTTAAGGCGCGCCGGGGTGTTAGACCCGGGCAGCAGATAAACCCCGCTACTGGATTTGGCATTCAGCGCGTTTTGCTGGGTGATCTTCACGGTTTCTTTGTTCAGTTTGTCCATCGCGGTATTGAGCGTATTCACGCTTTGTTTCATTTGACGGACTTCGGTTTGCTGTGCACAGGCGCTAAGGGTAAACAGACTCCCCACCAGCAATATTTTCAGGTAACGTCTTGTCATTGCGTTTATTTCCTTGAAATAACGGATCTCCGTAATGGTAGCCAGCATCGCATCAACAGGCATAGATCCTTTGTCTCAAAAAGCTCTTCCTTTGTTGTCAGGCCAGATCAGGGTAAAATGAAAATCAGTTAACCACATATCAGGGATACCGTATGCATTGCCCATTCTGCTCCGCTGTGGATACCAAAGTTATCGACTCTCGCCTTGTGGGCGAAGGGTCTTCCGTACGCCGCCGCCGGCAATGTCTGGTGTGCAACGAGCGTTTCACGACCTTTGAGGTTGCAGAGCTGGTAATGCCGCGCGTGGTAAAAAGTAACGACGTGCGTGAGCCGTTTAACGAAGAGAAACTGCGCAGCGGGATGCTCAAGGCGCTGGAAAAACGCCCTGTCAGTGCAGATGACGTCGAAATGGCGTTAAACCACATAAAATCTTACCTTCGTGGTTTGGGTGAGCGCGAGGTGCCAAGCAAGATGATTGGCAACCTGGTGATGGAGCAACTGAAAAAGCTCGATAAGGTCGCCTATATCCGCTTCGCCTCTGTGTACCGCAGTTTCGAAGATATCAAAGAGTTTGGCGAAGAGATCGCCCGCTTACAGGATTAAGCTCATGCAGGATGAGATTTACATGGCGCGAGCCATGAAGCTGGCGCAGCGCGGTCGTTTTACCACCCATCCCAACCCTAACGTCGGGTGCGTCATTGTCAACGATGGCGAGATTGTGGGCGAAGGGTTTCACTACCGCGCCGGTGAGCCCCATGCCGAAGTTCATGCCCTGCGCATGGCCGGCGAAAAGGCGCGCGGTGCAACGGCCTACGTGACGCTGGAACCCTGCAGCCACCACGGCCGTACCCCGCCGTGCTGCGAAGCACTCATTGCGGCGGGTGTCGCGCGCGTTGTCGCGGCGATGCAGGATCCCAATCCGCAGGTTGCCGGACGCGGCCTGTATCGACTGCAGCAGGAAGGAGTTGATGTCAGTCACGGTCTGATGATGCAGGATGCAGAAGCGATCAACAAAGGCTTCCTGAAGCGCATGCGCACCGGGTTCCCGTACATTCAGCTTAAGCTTGGGGCCTCACTGGATGGTCGTACGGCGATGGCGAACGGCGAGAGCCAGTGGATCACCTCTGCGCAGGCAAGGCGCGATGTGCAACGTCTGCGCGCGCAAAGCCATGCTATCCTCACCAGCAGTGAAACGGTTCTGGCTGATAATCCTGCCATGACCGTGCGCTGGGATGAACTGAATGCCGATACCCAGGCGTGCTACCCGCAGGAAAACCTGCGTCAGCCGCTGCGTATTGTCATCGATAGCCAGAATCGCATCACGCCTGCGCACCGCATCGTGCAACAGCCGGGCGAAACCTGGATTGCACGCACGCAGGACGATGCGCGTGAATGGCCGCAAGGCGTACGCAGCATCATGGTGCCAGAGCATAACGGGCACCTCGACTTAGTGGTGCTGATGATGCTGCTTGGTAAGCAACAGGTGAACAGTATCTGGGTAGAAGCGGGGCCGACGCTGGCCGGCGCGCTGCTGCAGGCCGGGCTGGTGGATGAGCTGATTGTCTACGTAGCACCTAAACTGTTGGGTAACGATGCGCGTGGTCTGTTTGTGCTGCCGGGTCTTGAAAAACTTGGTGATGCACCGCAACTCAAATTTAGCGAGATTCGTCCGGTGGGCCCGGATGTCTGCCTCCATTTAACGCCAGCGTAATTGCTCCTGAAATAGGGAAGCAGTGCGCAAAGTATTATGATAAAATCCGCCCCCCTGCGGGGCCAAATGAACCCGTAAAGGAAGAGTATGAACATTATTGAAGCTGCTGTAGCTACCCCGGACGCTCGCGTCGCCATCACCATTGCGCGTTTCAACAACTTCATCAACGACAGCCTGCTGGAAGGCGCCATTGACGCCCTGAAACGTATCGGCCAGGTTAAAGATGACAACATTACCGTTGTTTGGGTTCCAGGTGCTTATGAACTGCCACTGGCAGCGGGCGCGCTGGCGAAAACCGGTAAATACGACGCGGTGATTGCGCTGGGTACCGTTATTCGTGGCGGCACTGCACACTTCGAATACGTTGCAGGCGGTGCAAGCAATGGTCTGGCACACGTTGCGCAGGATGCAGAAATTCCTGTCGCGTTTGGCGTGCTGACTACCGAAAGTATTGAACAAGCCATTGAGCGCGCTGGTACCAAAGCCGGTAACAAAGGTGCAGAAGCTGCACTGACCGCGCTTGAAATGATCAATGTGTTGAAAGCCATTAAGGCCTGATTTTTTTGTAAGGGGAATTCCGTGAAACCTGCTGCTCGTCGCCGCGCCCGTGAATGTGCCGTCCAGGCACTTTACTCCTGGCAGTTGTCCCAGAACGACATCGCTGATGTTGAATACCAGTTCCTGTCAGAACAGGACGTGAAAGACGTTGACGTTCTGTACTTCCGTGAACTGCTGTCGGGAGTGGCGACTAATAGCGCGTATCTCGATGGTCTGATGAAGCCATACCTGTCCCGTCTGCTCGAAGAGCTGGGTCAGGTTGAGAAAGCAGTGTTGCGTATCGCGCTGTTTGAGTTGTCTAAACGTGATGATGTGCCGTACAAAGTGGCCATCAACGAAGCGATCGAACTGGCGAAAACCTTCGGCGCTGAAGACAGCCATAAATTTGTAAACGGCGTGCTGGATAAAGCCGCACCTGCGATCCGTCCCCACAAAAAGTGATCCGCAAACCGGAGTTTTGCATTGCCTGCCGGGCAGTGCGGCTCCGGTTTTTTTATTTAATTTGCTGAGGCATAACGTATGGCATGCGGCGAATTCTCCCTGATTGCCCGTTATTTCGACCGTGTCAGAACCTCTCGTCTTGATGTTGAAACCGGCATTGGCGATGACTGCGCACTTCTCAATATTCCCGAAAAACAGACGCTGGCAATCAGCACCGACACCTTAGTGTGCGGACGTCATTTTTTACCTGATATCGATCCCGCCGATCTGGCGTATAAAGCGCTGGCGGTCAACGTAAGCGATTTAGCGGCCATGGGCGCCGATCCCGCGTGGCTGACGCTGGCGTTGACGTTGCCCGAGGTGGATGAAGACTGGCTTGAAGCCTTTAGCGATGCGCTGTTTGATCAGCTCAACTACTACGATATGCAGCTGATTGGCGGTGACACCACTGCCGGGCCACTGTCGATGACGCTTGCGATCCACGGCTATGTCCCGCTGGGCCGGGCGCTGAAACGCTCGGGCGCAAAGCCGGGTGACTGGATCTACGTGACCGGCACGCCGGGCGACAGCGCCGCAGGGCTGGCGATCCTCCAGGACCGCTTACGCGTCAAGGATGCCGACGATGCGGCATATCTGGTGAAACGCCATCTGCGCCCAACGCCGCGTATTTTGCACGGCCAGGCGCTGCGCGAGCGGGCAAGCTCGGCTATCGACCTCTCTGACGGGCTTATCTCCGATCTCGGCCATATTCTGAAGGCCAGCGGTGTGGGCGCGCGCGTAGATCTGGATCTGTTCCCGCTGTCAGAGCCATTGCTTCGCCATGTGGAACCCGAGCAGGCTCTGCGCTGGGCGCTCTCCGGCGGCGAAGATTATGAGCTGTGCTTTACCGTACCGGAGCTGAACCGGGGAACGCTGGACGTGGCGCTAGCTCACCTTGGGGCGAAGTTTACCTGTATCGGACAGATTATGCCGGAAAGCGAAGGGCTGAAATTTGTGCGTGATGGCGCGCCGGTTACGCTTGACTGGAAGGGTTACGACCACTTTGCGTGATTCGTCTGCCGGGTAGCGCTGCGCTTACCCGGCCGATGGGTTTTGTTCTCTCTCCTTTTGGGAGAGGGGCAGGGCGAGGGCTTACTTAAACCCGACCACCGGATGCTGCTGGTACGGCGTTTCCAGCTCGGCGACTTGCTCAGGCGTCAGCGTTAAATCAACGGCACTCAACAACTCATCCAGCTGTTCTTCCCGCGATGTACCGATAATCGGTGCCGCGACTCCGCGTTTGCTCAGCAACCACGCCAGCGCTACCTGCGCACGCGTGGCACCGGTATCATCGGCAATCCCCGCTAAACGTTCGGCGATCAACGCATCGCTGGCTTCCGTACCTTCGTACAAGGTTTTACCGAACGCATCCGACACCGAGCGGGCAGTGGTCTCTCCCCAAGGTCGGGTGAGGCGTCCGCGCGCCAGAGGGCTCCATGGGATCACCGCTACGCCTTCCTGATAGCAGAGCGGCAGCATCTCGCGCTCTTCTTCGCGATAGATAAGGTTGTAGTGATCCTGCATGGTGACAAACCGTGCCCAGCCGTGCTGCGCCTGAAGGTCAAGCGCTGAGGCAAACTGCGAAGCGTGCATAGACGATGCACCGATGTAACGTGCCTTCCCGGCCTTAACCACATCGTTAAGGGCTTCCAGCGTCTCTTCAATCGGCGTGTTGTAATCCCAGCGGTGGATTTGTAGCAGGTCGACATAATCCATATTCAGGCGCCGGAGGCTGTCATCAATGGATCGCAGGATTTGCGCACGGGAAAGGCCTTCAGGCAAATCACCCACCTGGTGATATACCTTGGTGGCGACGACCACATCGTCACGGCGGGCAAAATCGCGCAGGGCGCGGCCGACAATCTCTTCGCTGCTGCCGTCGGAGTAACTGTTGGCAGTATCAAAAAAGTTAATCCCGCCGTCGAGTGCGCGTTTGATGATAAGGCGGCTGCTCTCTTCCGGCAGCGTCCAGGCGTGATTTCCCCGGTCTGGCTCGCCAAAGGTCATGCATCCCAGGCAAAGTCGGGAAACCTGAAGGTCTGTTTTTCCTAATGTCGTGTATTGCATGGTTCCGCTCCTGCTTTTTTAAACAATACGTTTAAGCATAGCAGGAGCGGAAAAGGGGAGGGATCAGGCAAGCCAGGAACGGATTTTCGACTCAATGCCGGCCGCATCCAGGCCAATCGCCGCACGGGCTTCGTCCTGCGTACCTTGCGGAATGAAATGATCCGGCAGACCAAGGTTCAGTACCGGCACGGCTTTACGGTTAGCCATCAGCACTTCGTTTACGCCGGTGCCCGCACCGCCCATGATGGCGTTTTCTTCCAGCGTGACCAGCACGTCATGAGATTCCGCCATGCTCAGGATCAGGGCCTCGTCGAGCGGTTTCACAAAGCGCATATCCACGAGGGTCGCATTCAGCGCTTCAGCCACTTTCGCGGCCTCCGGCATCAGCGTACCAAAGTTCAGGATCGCCACTTTCTCACCGCGACGCTTCACCAGACCTTTACCTATTGGCAGTTTTTCCAGCGGCTGCAGTTCAACGCCGACGGCATTGCCGCGCGGGTAGCGCACCGCACTAGGGCCATCCTGATAGTGGTAGCCGGTAAACAGCATCTGACGACATTCGTTCTCATCGCTTGGCGTCATGATGACCATATCCGGGACGCAGCGCAGGAACGACAGGTCAAATGCCCCCTGGTGCGTCTGGCCGTCAGCACCCACAATGCCTGCGCGGTCGATAGCAAACAGGACCGGCAGCTTCTGGATGGCAACGTCATGGATCACCTGGTCGTAGGCGCGTTGCAGGAAGGTGGAATAAATGGCGACAACCGGGTTATAACCGCCAATCGCCAGGCCTGCCGCAAAGGTCACCGCGTGCTGCTCGGCAATGGCAACGTCAAAATACTGGTCCGGGTATTTTTTGGAGAACTCCACCATGCCAGAACCTTCACGCATGGCCGGGGTGATCGCCATGAGCTTATTGTCTTTAGCGGCGGTTTCACACAGCCAGTCGCCAAAGATTTTTGAATAGCTCGGCATGCCGCCGCTGCTTTTAGGCAGGCAACCGCTGCTCGGGTCGAATTTCGGTACCGCGTGGAAGGTGATGGGATCTTTTTCCGCCGGTTCGTATCCGCGGCCTTTTTTGGTCATGATATGCAGGAACTGTGGGCCTTTCAGGTCACGCATGTTTTTCAGCGTGGTGACAAGTCCCAGAACGTCATGCCCATCCACCGGACCAATATAATTAAAGCCCAGCTCTTCAAACAGCGTACCCGGCACGACCATGCCTTTGATGTGTTCTTCGGTGCGTTTAAGCAGTTCTTTGATTGGCGGTACGCCGGAGAAGACTTTTTTGCCGCCTTCGCGCAGCGAGGAGTAAAGCTTGCCGGAGAGCAGCTGCGCCAGATGGTTGTTCAGCGCGCCCACGTTTTCGGAAATCGACATTTCGTTATCATTAAGGATAACCAGCATGTCTGGCTTGATATCGCCCGCGTGATTCATGGCCTCAAAGGCCATACCGGCAGTGATCGCCCCGTCGCCAATGACGCAGACGGTACGACGTTGTTTATTCTCTTTTTCGGCTGCCACCGCAATACCGATACCCGCAGAAATCGAGGTGGAGGAGTGCCCAACGCTTAATACGTCGTACTCGCTCTCGCCACGCCATGGGAACGGATGCAGGCCGCCTTTCTGACGAATGGTGCCAATTTTATCGCGACGTCCGGTCAGAATTTTATGCGGATAGGCCTGGTGGCCGACATCCCAGATGAGCTGATCGAACGGCGTGTTATAGACATAATGCAGCGCCACGGTCAGCTCTACCGTGCCAAGCCCGGAGGCGAAATGGCCGCTGGAGCGGCTTACGCTGTCGAGCAGGTAGCGACGCAGCTCATCGCACAGCTTCGGCAGGCTCTCTTTCGGCAACAGGCGTAACTCCTGGGTGGAGTCAACTAACGCCAGTGTCGGGTATTTGGCAATATCAAAACTCATCAAAGGCTCATCGAGATAGTGTGTTTATTTATCACGCTGGATTATATAGTCCGCTAGCGCTTCCAGTGCCGAAGTATCCAGTGATTGCGCGGCCAGCTGATTCAGCGACTGGCGGGCATCCTCTATCAGATCCCGGGCTTTACGTTGGGCTTGCTCAAGACCCAGCAGGGCGGGGTAGGTACTTTTGCCAAGCTGCTGATCCGCACCCTGACGTTTACCCAATGTTGCAGTATCGCCCACCACATCCAGAATGTCATCCTGAACCTGGAATGCCAGACCGATACTTTCTGCGTATCTGTCCAGTATCGGCAGGGCTTTGCGCCCCTGTTCACCCGCGCTCAGGGCGCCCAGACGAACGGCTGCACGAATCAATGCGCCCGTTTTATGGCGATGAATACGCTCCAGCTGTTCCAGATTAACCTGACGTCCTTCCGCTTCCAGATCCAGTGCCTGACCGCCACACATACCGGCGACGCCGCTGGCCATTGCCAGTTCAGAGATCATCGACAGACGGTCACGGTCGGCCACTTCGGCCATCGGCGCATCGCTCAAAATCGAGAACGCCAGGGTTTGCAGGGCATCCCCCGCCAGAATGGCATTCGCTTCGCCAAACTTGATGTGGCAGGTAGGCTGGCCACGACGCAGATCGTCGTCGTCCATGGCTGGCAAATCATCATGGATCAGCGAGTAGGCATGGATGCACTCAACGGCCGCCGCCGGGGCGTCCAGCGTGTTAGCGCTGATGCCAAACATATTGCCCGTGGCGTAGACCAGAAACGGACGCAGGCGCTTTCCACCCAAGAGTGCGCCATAGTGCATGGCTTCAACCAGTGGAGTGTTCTGAAAAGGCTGTGGCTCAATAAAACGGCGCAGCGCATCGTTGGCACGCGCGACGCATGCCTGAAGCTCGTTGGCGAAATCCATTTACTCGGCGTCCGGTGTGAATGGCGTAGTTTTAGCATCTTCGCTGTCGGACAGCAGGATCTGCACGCGCTGCTCGGCCTGCTGCAGTTTGACCTGCCCCTGGCGCGCCAGCTGCACGCCGCGCTCGAATTCATTGAGCGCCTCTTCCAGCGGTAAATCGCCGCTCTCAAGGCGGGTGACAATCTGCTCCAGCTCACTCAGCGCAGTTTCAAAACTGGCCGGTGCGTCGTTCTTCTTCGGCATAGTGAATTGACTCTTATATTCTCAGCCCCGACATGGTAACGGACTCGGGGCAATTATCAAATAACGCGCAATGTGCACAGGAGCGGCGTGAAGATGATATACTTGCGCGCCTGGATGCAGCCACGGGTGTGGGCTGCTATACACGTCATCCTTCAGGTTGTCTCTGTTTGGGCTACGTTTGCGCCTTTCCGTTACTTACTCGCGTAAGCTTGCGGGGGGCTGTAACTCGCCGCGTTGATGCCACCTGAATGATTTTGTGTATATTTCATTTTCCATTACAAGCCTTAAGCTTGCCTAAGAAACATTGCCGCCATGAAGTTTATCATTAAATTGTTCCCTGAAATCACCATCAAAAGCCAATCTGTGCGTTTGCGCTTTATTAAAATTCTCACCGGGAACATTCGTAACGTATTAAAACACTACGACGAAACGCTCGCCGTGGTGCGTCACTGGGACCACGTTGAGGTTCGCGCGAAAGATGAAAACAAACGTCAGGATATTCGCGACGCGCTGACCCGTATTCCGGGCATTCACCATATTCTGGAAGTGGAAGACGTTCCTTACACCTCCCTGCATGACATTTTTGAAAAAGCGCTGGTGCAGTACCGCGATCAGATTGAAGGCAAAACCTTCTGCGTGCGCGTGAAGCGTCGTGGTAAGCATGAGTTTAGCTCCATTGAAGTGGAGCGCTATGTGGGTGGCGGCCTCAATCAGCACGTTGAGAGCGCCCGCGTGCGCCTGACTAACCCGGACGTGACCGTTAATCTGGAGATCGAAAACGATCGCCTGCTGCTGGTGAAAGGCCGTTATGAAGGTATCGGCGGTTTCCCAATCGGCACGCAGGAAGATGTCCTGTCGCTGATCTCCGGCGGTTTCGACTCCGGTGTTTCCAGCTATATGCTGATGCGCCGCGGCTGCCGCGTACACTATTGCTTCTTTAACCTGGGCGGTGCGGCGCATGAAATCGGCGTACGTCAGGTTGCGCACTATCTGTGGAACCGCTTCGGCAGCTCCCACCGCGTGCGTTTTGTGGCGATCAACTTTGAGCCAGTGGTCGGCGAAATCCTTGAAAAAGTGGACGACGGTCAGATGGGCGTGGTGCTGAAGCGCATGATGGTGCGTGCAGCGTCCAAAGTGGCAGAGCGCTACGGCGTGCAGGCGCTGGTCACCGGTGAAGCGCTGGGCCAGGTCTCCAGCCAGACCCTGACCAACCTGCGTCTTATCGACAACGTATCGGATACCCTGATCCTGCGTCCGCTGATCTCCTACGATAAAGAGCACATCATCGATCTGGCGCGTAAAATCGGTACCGAAGATTTTGCCCGCACCATGCCGGAATACTGCGGTGTGATCTCAAAAAGCCCGACCGTCAAAGCGGTGAAGGCGAAAATCGAAGCCGAAGAAGAGAACTTCGATTTCGGCATTCTGGAGAAGGTGGTGGCGGAAGCGACCAACATCGATATCCGCGAGATCGCCCAGCAGACCGAGCAGGAAGTGGTTGAAGTTGAAACCGTCAGCGGTTTCGGTGCCAACGATGCGATTCTGGATATCCGTTCCATTGATGAACAGGATGACAAACCGCTGCAGGTTGAAGGCGTGGACGTGGTTTCCCTGCCGTTCTACAAGCTGAGCACCAAATTCGGCGATCTCGACCAGAGCAAAACGTATCTGCTGTGGTGCGAGCGCGGGGTGATGAGCCGTCTGCAGGCACTGTATCTGCGCGAGCAGGGCTTTGCAAATGTGAAGGTCTATCGCCCTTAACCGTTTGCCGGGTGGCGGCTTCGCTTACCCGGCTTTCTTTACACGCTACGCTTCGTAAAAATTATAAATCCCCGCTGCCATTACTAACGACGACGCCACCTCGTAGGCTTTCTCACGCCCGACCAGCAGGTCGATAATCTTCAGTCCAAAATCGATCGCGGTACCCGGCCCCTGGCTGGTGAGCAGATTGACGCGTGGATCCCAGACCACACGTTTATCCACCCATTGCTCTTCAGGAATGGTCTCTTTCAGTCCCGGGAAACCGGTCATATTCCCGATCGGGAAAATGTTATGCGGCACCAGAACCGTGCCGGCTGCGGCACAAATTGCCGCAACGATGCGCCCCGACAGATGGAATTGCCTGACGGTTTCGACCAGGAGCGGGCTGTCGCGAAAATACTCCGCGCCCTTCAGGCCGCCCGGCAGTACGATGATGTCGTAATCCCCGTCGGCCACCTGCACAAGCGGTGCATCGGCGAGGATTTTTACGCCGCGTGAACAGGTGATGGTCAGATTACCGTCGCTGGCGACGCTGGCGGTGGTCACGTTAATGCCGCCGCGCACCATCAAATCAATGGTGGTGACGGCTTCTGTCTCTTCGCTACCAGGGGCGAGGCAGATCAGTGCTGACGCGCTCATATTCACTCTCCTTACGTTTAACCAGGTCATACAGACGGGCATTTTCCGGCACGGCAATGCCGTGGGCGCGGGCGCGTTTAAGCAAATAGCCCGTGATGTAATCAATCTCTGTGTGGCGTAACGCCCGAATGTCCTGCAACATCGAGGAGATATTTTCTGCAGTACTTTCAATTACCTGCTCAACATAATAGCGTAAATCCTCCGCCGAGGTATGCAGGCCTTCACGTTCGATAACCGAGGCGACCTCCGCGCACAGGGTGGCAATTTCCTGCGGATGATTTTTCAGTTCCCCGTTCGGGCAGTTCCACAGCGCCGTCAGCGGATTGATCACGCAGTTAACCGCCAGCTTGCGCCACAGCTGCGGGCGGATAGTGTCATGCCAGGCCACGTCCGGCAGCACCTTCTGCAGAACATCCGCCAGATAGCTGTAGTCACCATCCTGCGTACGGGCGGGGCCCATGTGCGTTACGCCGCTGGCGACATGCACGATAATGTTGCCATCGCGGCGTGCAGCGTGCGTGGTGGTCGCCATCAACAAGGGATGCGTGATGCTTTTCAGCTCATCAATGGTTCCCATGCCGTTATGCAGCAGCAGAATGGGGGAGTCTGGGGGAAGTTGCGCGGCCAGCGTCTTTACCGCATCTGAAACCTGCCATGCTTTGAGCGTGACCAGCAGCAGATCGCTTTGCGCCAGAAAATCCGGATCGTTCGCGGTGAGTGATTCGTTGAATATACTTCCGTCTTCGTCAATCAGGTTCACACTGCAATAGGGCTGGGGCACGCGCAGCCAGCCCTGTACCTCATGTCCGTGCTTGCAAAGCGCGGTCAGCCATAGCTGTCCAAGGGCTCCGCATCCGAGCACTGTAATTTTCATTGTTCCTCCTCACCTGCAACTGCGCCAGGTGTTACGGCCTAAGTATAGCGCCGTCAGCTAAGCTTCTGTTGAGTAAACCCTGTGACATCTGTGCGGTGTTTCCTCACGTGAACGGCCAGGGATAGCTGCAACTCGAATTATTTGGGGTATCTGCCTTGTAGCGGGTATTATGCAACGCAACAAAAATGAAGGGAGAAGAAAAGATGCCATCTTTCGATATTGTTTCCGAAGTTGATATCCAGGAAGTCCGCAACGGCGTTGAAAACGCAAGCCGTGAAGTTGAGTCACGTTTCGACTTTCGTGGCGTTGAGGCAACTTTCGAGCTGAACGATGCGAATAAGACCATTAAGGTCCTGAGCGAATCTGATTTCCAGGTTAACCAGCTGCTGGATATTCTGCGCGCCAAGCTGCTTAAACGCGGTATTGAAGGCACCTCACTGGATGTACCAGACGAGTTTGTGCATAGCGGTAAAAACTGGTTTGTCGAAGCCAAACTGAAGCAGGGTATTGAGAGCGCGGTTCAGAAGAAGATCGTTAAGCTCATCAAGGACAGCAAGCTGAAGGTTCAGGCGCAAATCCAGGGTGAAGAAATTCGTGTGACCGGTAAATCCCGCGATGACCTGCAGGCCGTTATGGCGCTGGTACGTGGCGGCGATCTGGGGCAGCCGTTCCAGTTCAAGAACTTCCGCGATTAAGACAAAAATGCCCGGTTTTACCGGGCATTTTTTCAGGCTTTGAGAGCCTGCTCGATTTCGAAGCGGTTAGTCACTTTACTGTCTATTTTGACGTAAGCGCTGCGCTCTTGTGGGGCAATAAGCACTTCACTTACCCCCTCCGTTGCTTCAAGACGCTGTTTTAGCGCGTCGGTAATCTCAACATCCTCAGGAATTTCGACCCGCAGACTGCTGACGTAGCGCGGCTCTTTCATGCTGCTGGCGACCAGCAGCCAGACCATCGCCAGCAGTGCGCCTGCGAGGAACACGGTTTGCGAATCAAACAGGCCGTCCACCCAGCCGCCGAGCGAGCCCCCGATAGCCACGCCGATAAACTGGCTGGTGGAGTAGATCCCCATTGCTGTGCCTTTATAGCCGGCCGGGGACTCCTTGCTAATCAGCGATGGCAGCAGGGCTTCCATCAGGTTAAAGGCCAGGAAGAAGAGCTGCACGCCGGCCACCAGTTCCCAGAAGTGCGGGCCGGAGCCCCAGAGCACAATCTCGGCAATCAGCAGCACCGCCACGCAGCCAATGAAGACGCGCTTCATCTTGCGTTTCACTTCGGCGTAGATGATGAACGGCACGACCGAAACGAACGAAATCAGCATGGTCACCAGATAGATTTTCCAGTGCTCCGCGGCAGGGAAGCCCGCGGCGGCAAGCTGACCGGGAAGGGCGACAAAGGTCGACATCAGCAGGATGTGCAGACACATAATGCCGAAGTTAAGTTTAAGCAGGCGCGGTTCCACCAGCACTTTGCTGAAGCAGCCTTTCACCATCCCGGATTCACGGTTAAGGACGTGGTTTTTGCTGTCCGGCACCACCCAAAGGGTCAGCGCAATACCGACGGTCGCCAGCACGGCAATCATCCAGAACAGCGCATGCAGACCGAGTTTATGCGTGATGATAGGCCCGAGCACCATTGCAATCGCAAAAGTGACGCCAAAGCTCACCCCGATAAACGCCATCGCTTTGGTGCGATTCTGCTCACGCGTTAAGTCTGACAGCAGCGCCATCACGGCGGCGGCAATCGCGCCAGAGCCCTGCAGGGCGCGACCAAGAATAATTCCCCAGATGGAGTGGGAGAGGGCGGCTATCACGCTGCCGAGCACAAAAATAAGCAGGCCGCCGACAATCAGCGGTTTACGACCAACCCGATCCGAGAGCAGGCCAAATGGGATCTGAAATACCGCCTGAGCCAGACCGTAGATGCCAATCGCCAGGCCAATCAGCGCTTCGCTGGCACCCTGTAGCGCCATGCCGTACGTGGTCAGAACAGGCAGGACCATAAACATGCCAAGCATCCGTAGCGAGAAAACAGTCCCTAAACCCCAGGTCGCGCGCAATTCGCCTGGCGTCATTTTATAATCGTTCATTACCACCTCAATTCAAAAGCAGGCCATAGTGTAGTGCGGGGAAGGGGCGGGGTAAATAAAGGGTTATTTAACAAATATTACATGCGTTATTAATGGATTCGATGAATAAAAAAGGGTGCCGAAGCACCCTTTTATTCACCTGGTGTGACTTACCAGACGTAAGTCAGCAGGTTGTGTGAATCAGGCACCATGAAATCCACGGACATCATCACCGACAGCGAAGTGATAGCGACAATGGAGAACACGAACAGCTTACGTGCCCAGACCTTGTCATCTTCCACTTTGTAGCCACGCAGGGCCATGCCGAGCCACCAGACGCTCACCGCAGCCGCTACCGCCAGGTATTTGTACCCGGCGTAACCGCCCAGAGAGAGCATCAGCGTTGCCACGGCAAAGGCGATGATGTACAGCGTGATGTGGTTTTTAGCCACGGAAATGCCCTTCACGACCGGCAGAACCGGGATGTTCGCTGCCTGATAATCCTTAAAGCGGAAAATCGCGATGGCATAGGAGTGCGGCATCTGCCACAGGCTAAAGATAGCCAGCAGGATCAGCGCACCGCTGTCGAACTCGTTCGTGACGGCGCAGTAGCCAATCACCGGCGGCGCAGCGCCGGAGAGAGAACCAATCAGCGTTCCGTAGACGGAGTGGCGTTTCATATACAGGCTGTAAACGCCCACATAGACGACGAACCCCATCACCCCCAGCCAACAGGCCAGAGGATTAGCGCCAAACCACAGCAGCATAAAGCCAGCAATACCCAGCAAGGTGGCGTACACCAGCGAGACGGAAGGGGCGATCAGGCCTTTAACCAGCACCCGATTTTTAGTCCTTTCCATCTTCTTGTCGATATCCATGTCGATGTAGTTGTTAAATACACAACCGGATGCAACAACCAGCGACACACCGACCAGCGTAGCGATAAAGAGGGTGTAATCGATGCTGCCTTTAGAGGCCAGCAGGAACCCCCCAATTACGGAGATCAGGTTGCCAAAGATGATGCCTGGTTTCGTGACTTGCAGGTATTGCTTAAACATACTCGCCGCTCTTAGTGAACCATCATGTTGTAGTTAAGGTTCCACATAATCCAGATGGAACCGACTACCAGGATAGCGATGATAATCACGGTAAAGATGAAAGCCGTCATGTTCCAGCCTTCATCGGACTTGGTGTTCATGTGCAGGAAGCAAACCAGATGCACCAGAATCTGAATCACCGCGGTTACCAGGATTGCACCCAGAATAACCGGCTTAGACGCAGAACCGCTCATCACCATCCAGAACGGGATCACCGTCAGAATGATCGACAGGATGAAACCTGTCATATAGGTTTTTACGCTACCGTGGGAAGCGCCATGATCGTTTGAATGACTCATTACATCGCCCCCATCAGATATACAACAGAGAACACACAGATCCACACAACGTCCAGGAAGTGCCAGAACAGGCTCAGGCACAGGATACGCGTGCGGTTAGTGCTGGTCAGGCCACGACGGGAGATCTGGAACATCAGTACTGCCATCCAGATCAGACCAGACGTTACGTGCAGACCGTGGGTCCCTACCAGTGCGAAGAACGCAGACAGGAAGCCACTACGATCCGGCCCGAAGCCTTCCATAATCAGGTGATGGAATTCATAGATTTCCATCCCGATAAAGCCAGCACCAAACAGCCAGGTCAACGCCAGCCAGGAGACAACCTGGCTCTTGTTGTTTTTGTACATGGCGATAGCCGCCATGCCGTAGGTGATGGAGCTGAACAGCAGCAGCGCGGTTTCTACCAGAACGAACGGCAGTTCAAAGATGTCCTTGCCAGCCGGGCCGCCCGCAGTGCCGTTCACCAGAACGGCATACGTTGCGAACAGACAGCAGAACAGAATGCAGTCGCTCATCAGGTAGATCCAGAAACCGAAGACTTTTGTCGGTCCTGTATCGTGGTGCGCATGTTCATGCGCGTGGGCAGTAGAGTGCGCCAAAGTATCAGTTGCCATTTTTCAGCCCCGCTTTAGAAATCTCATCGAAATGCTGGTTTTCCAGTTTTTCGACTTCACGGACTGGTACGTAGTAGTCTACGTCCTCGTCAAAGCTCTTCACAATCCAGCTGATTACGATGCCGGCGAAGCCAACAATCGCCATCCACCAGATGTGCCAGATCATTGCGAAGCCAAATACCGTTGCGAAGGCGGCAATAACAATGCCCGCACCGCTGTTTTTCGGCATGTGGATCTCTTCGTAATGAGCAGGTTGCTTGTACGCTTCACCTTTTTCTTTCATTTCCCAGAATGCGTCGCGTTCATGGACCTGCGGCACAATAGCGAAGTTATAGAACGGTGGTGGAGAAGAGGTTGCCCACTCCAGCGTACGGCCACCCCATGGGTCACCGGTCAGGTCACGGTTCTGATCGCGGTCGCGAATAGAAACGTAGAACTGAATCAGCTGAGACGCGATACCACAAGCAATCAGCACGGCACCGCCCGCTGCAACCATCAGCATTGGGTGGAACTGTGGATCAATCTGCTGGCTCAGACGACGGGTCATACCCATGAAGCCCAGCACGTACAGCGGCATAAATGCAACGAAGAAGCCGATGATCCAGAACCAGAATGCGCGTTTACCCCATTTTTCGTTCAGGGTGAAACCGAACGCTTTTGGCCACCAGTAGGTTACGCCAGCGAAGCAGCCGAAGACCACACCACCGATGATAACGTTATGGAAGTGCGCAATCAGGAACAGACTGTTGTGCAGAACGAAGTCAGCACCCGGTACCGCCAGCAGTACACCGGTCATCCCACCCACGGAGAAGGTGACGATGAAGCCGATAGTCCACAGCATTGCTGAGTGGAACACGATACGGCCCTGGTACATGGTGAACAGCCAGTTGAAGATCTTAACCCCGGTAGGGATTGCGATAATCATGGTTGTAATACCGAAGAAGGCGTTTACGTTCGCGCCAGCACCCATGGTGAAGAAGTGGTGCAGCCAAACGATGAACGACAGAACGGTAATACACACGGTTGCCCACACCAGAGAGGTGTAACCAAACAGACGTTTACGCGAGAAGGTTGCTGCGATTTCGGAGAACACACCGAAGACCGGCAGAACCAGGATGTACACTTCCGGGTGACCCCAGGCCCAAATCAGGTTGATGTACATCATCATGTTGCCACCCATATCGTTGGTAAAGAAATGGGTGCCCAGGTAGCGGTCCAGGGTCAGCAGCGCGATGGTGACGGTCAGAATTGGGAATGATGCAATAATCAGGATGTTGGCGCACAGAGATGCCCAGGTAAATACCGGCATCTTGAACATGGTCATGCCAGGGGCACGCATCTTGATAATGGTCACGAAGAAGTTGATACCGGTCAGGGTTGTACCGACACCGGAGAGCTGAAGTGCCCAAATCCAGTAATCGACGCCAACGCCCGGACTGTACTCAATTCCCGAAAGCGGCGGGTAAGCCAGCCAGCCGGTCTGAGCAAATTCGCCCACACCCAGTGACAGGTTAACCAGGATAACGCCGACAACCGTGAACCAGAAGCTCAGGTTGTTCAGGAACGGGAACGCTACGTCGCGCGCGCCGATTTGCAGCGGAACGACAACGTTCATCAGACCGATAACCAGCGGCATCGCCACGAAGAAGATCATGATAACGCCGTGGGCGGTAAAGATCTGGTCGTAGTGATGCGGCGGCAGGAAGCCGGCTTCACCCGCAGACGCGAGTGCCTGCTGGCTACGCATCATGATCGCATCCGCAAAGCCACGAATTAACATGACGATACCGACGATGCAGTACATGATACCCAGTTTTTTGTGGTCAACCGAAGTCAGCCACTCGTTCCACAGGTAGCTCCACTTACCGAAGTAAGTGATCAAGGCCAGTAAGGCTGCGCCACCGATGATAATTGCAGCAACCGTAACCACGATAATGGGTTCATGGTAGGGCACTGCATCCAGTGTCAATTTTCCGAACATTTTCTTCCTCGGCCCCTTAGTGAGCGGTTTCCGCGTGGCTCATGTCCATGCCTTCCATACCTTCGTGTGCGCTATGCTCACCTTCAGGCTGGGTCATGTCCATGCTCTTGCCGTGATCCATAAATTTGCCAATAACGTCTTTGAACAAATCGGGTTTCACGTTAGAGAAGTACTCCACCTTGTTATATTCGCTAGGTGCTGCCACTTTTTCGAACGCCGCCATGTCAGACATGGTGTTTGGAGACTGCTTCGCTTTTTCAACCCACTGGTCGAAAGCGGCACGGTCTGGCGTCGCGATAGCTTTGAACTTCATACCTGAGAAGCCCGGGCCGCTATAGCTGGCGGAGATACCATCATAGGTGCCTGCTTCATTCGCGATCAGGTGCAGGTTAGTCTGCATACCGGCCATCGCGTAAATCTGGCTACCCAGACGTGGGATGAAGAAGGAGTTCATTACGGAGTTGGAGGTCACTTTGAACTGAACCGGAGTGTTCGCCGGGAAGGCGATTTCATTCACGGTGGCAATGCCCTGTTCCGGATAGATGAAGAACCATTTCCAGTCCATGGAGACCACTTCAATGGTAATCGGTTTTTCATCGTGAACCAGCGGCTTGCTTGGCTCAAGTGCGTGAGTGGTTTTCCATGTCAGTACGGCAAGGAACAGGATGATCAGGATAGGTACCGTCCAGACCACAGCTTCCACTTTATTGGAGTGTGACCAGTTAGGGCTATACTTCGCATCTTTATTGCTCGCACGATACTTCCAGGCGAAACCAACAGCCATCAAAATGGCTGGAATAACCACAATCAACATCAGGCCAAAAGCCGTCAATATCAGTGAACGTTGTTCCAGTCCAATCTGTCCTTTGGGGTCAAGTAGTGCAGAATCGCAGCCACTGAGTAATACAGTGCCTGCGAATAATGACAACCATCCCAAACTTTTATTGTATTTCCTGAGTCTCATTTAACGACCTCAATTCCACGGGAGTCTGGTGGCGTTTAAAGTGTGGGGGCATTTTACGGGAAGGTTACATTACTGTAAACATCATTAGACCTGTGTCAGGAAGGTGTTACCGGGTTCTGCCGCACATGTCACAAGTGTTGCAAATTATGTCGCTTTTTAAGACGTAAGCCGCATGGCATGGGCTTTATAACGAAAGGACCCCCAAGCATACCCTAAAAGGGGCAATTGGTATAACCATTGTGAAAAATAAACAAAAAATTAACAATTAATTATCAATAAAAAGACAACTAAAAAACGAAAAATCAAACTCTCTGATGCTGAATCGTTTAATGAAAAATAGCGTTCTGCAATTGACTCCAATAATTTCCGAATCCTATCCCGCACAAAACAACAAATATTTTTTTTAGCGGCTGGCGGCTATTTCACCGTTATAATTTCGGTTCGTGATTACAACGGGAAATAACCTTTCGGATTTTACTTCAGGTTAACTGCGTTTTACGCAGCGCCATGAAATCGAGCAGCCCGCCAGTCAGGATCCCGGCAACCGCCAGCAGCGCGCCTGCATCCAGCAGAATCGCTTCGAGAGGCAGTACCAGAGAGGTGGTGGCATTAATAATGAGCACCACGAGCCACAGCACCAGGGCAAAGCAACCCGCCATTAACAGTCGTAACGCAAAACGGTAAGCGCGATGATATTCCGTGCGTGGCATAAAGTGTTCTGTTCGCTGGGTATATTCCAGCGTCTGGCGACAGACCAGTAACAATAAGAGCCCAGGCACTGCCGCTACCACGGAGAAGAGGTAGAACGTTGGCCAGCCATGGGCTTCAACAAACCAGCCGGCAATCGGCCCGACATACACGCGACCAACGGCGGAAAGCGCCGAGAGCAGAGCGAACTGCGTCGCGGAAAACGATTTGTTGCACAGGGTCATCAGCAGGGCAACAAACGCTGCTGTCCCCATACCGCCGCACAGGTTTTCAAAAAACACCGCGGCGCCCATGCTGATCATATGCTTATCCGTCACCGACAGCAGCCAGTAACCGGCGTTCGATGCCCCCTGCAGGATGCCGAAGATCAGCAGTGCGCGAAAGAGCGTCAGACGCTGCATTAATACGCCGCCGTACAGGGCCCCGACAATAGTCGCAAACAACCCGAGCGTTTTGTTCACTACGCCGACTTCGCCAGCATCAAACCCGACCCCGCGAATAAGGAAGGTGGTGGTCAGGCTCATCGCGAAGGCATCGCCGAGCTTATAAAGGACGATTAACAGCAGGATAAGCCAGGCGTTGTTGCGGCCAAAGAAGTCGCGAAGAGGTTCGGCAACGGCCTGCTCCAGAGAACGTGGAACCGGGATCACATCGCTCGGTTCGGGGGCGAGCAGGGTGGCAATAATACAGGGGATCAACAGGGCGGCCATCAGCCAGTACATGCCCTGCCAGCCGAGATAACGGTCGGCCACCCACAGCGCCAGACCACCGGATACCAGCATCCCCAGACGATAGCCCAGCACGCTAATGGCTGCGCCGGCTCCCCGCTCTTCTGCAGGCAACACGTCCGTCTTCCAGGCATCAAAAACGATATCCTGCGAGGCAGAACAGAAGGCGATTACCACCGCAAGGGCGGCCATCCAGCGAAGCTGCGTCGTGGGTTCAAGAAAGCCCATCGCCGCGATTGCGATCAGCAACAGGACCTGGGTCATCACTAACCAGCCGCGACGACGGCCCAGGAACGGCGGGGTATAACGGTCCATCACCGGCGACCACAGGAACTTAAAGACGTAAGCCTGGCCGACGAGGGAGAAGAAACCAATGGTTTTGAGATCGATATTCTCGACGGTCATCCAGGCCTGCAGCGTGCCGGAGGTGAGGGCGAGAGGTAAACCGGAGGCGAAACCAAGGATCAGCAGGATGGCTGATTTAGGTTGCTGGAAAATGCGTAAGTAATGACTCGACATGTTCATATAAAGCTGACCCGGTGAAACACCGGGTCAGGAAGCGGGATTAACGCGCGTTTTGCTTGATGAAGTCGTGGATGCTGGTGTCCTGCGCCATATCGGAAATGGTGTCAGTCAGCACGCTGTTAACCGCGTTAGCAATATTTTTGTTGGACGCCTGGAACGCGCCTTCAACAGAGTAGCTCGCACGGTAGTTTTTGGTCATCTTGTTACCGTTCTTCGCGGTCGCGATGATGGCGATATCCGCTTTGGTGGAGATGTTGTAGCGAACGTTACCCTGGGACACGTCAGCGTACAGGTTGTTCACGATGATCTGCAGATCAACCGCACCGCTTGGGCCAATCATATAGCCGCGGGAAGTCATCTGTTTCTCGAGCACTTCCTGCAGCAGGAAGCGCAGGTCGCGTGAGGCGGTCAACGTCACCTGCTGGTTGTCGCGGGTCACTTTAGCCAGGGCTTGATCCTGACGCTGATCGGCACCGTTAATGCTCACGGTTACGCCCATCAGGCTAGGATCCTGCTGAGGCAGGGTAATCTTAGGGGAGACATCAATGGTTGTAGGCGGGGTAGCGCAGCCTGCCAGCATAAAAAGTGCTACCAACGGAAAGAAGAGTTTTTTTAACATTTTCAGGTTCTCAACGAATCGTAAGCATTACAGAGAAAAATTGCCGCCATCATAACATCGCTAACGGCCAGGGGAAGTGGTCAACGCATGTAAATTCATCGCCTTGTCCGAAAACTGACCAGCCCCGCCTTTTTCTCCACGCGCGAAGGTCAAAAGGTATGAGTCTCACAGTGAACTTCATTCGTCTGAATGAGAAAATAAGACGAAAGCTAAATATTTGTTGTCTTGTTGTAATGGAAACGGTAAAAGCGGCTAATATTTAAAGGGATGGGTGACATCCTGGCGTTGTCGGAGGAGTGATTTCATGATGATACGTGAACAGATAGAAGATAAATTAAGGGCAGCGTTCAACCCTGTGTTCCTCGAAGTCGTCGACGAAAGCTATCGTCATAACGTGCCGGCAGGTTCTGAAAGCCACTTTAAAGTGGTTCTGGTCAGCGATCGCTTCACGGGAGAACGTTTCCTGAACCGACATCGCTTGATCTACAGCACCTTGACGGAAGAACTCTCCACAACCGTACATGCGCTGGCATTGCACACCTATACCATTAAGGAATGGGAAGGCTTGCAGGATACGGTATTTGCATCGCCGCCGTGTCGCGGCGCAGGCACCATCGCCTGATAAATCGGATTTGCAACGGCTGGAGCTTTTCCAGTATGTTGCATACAGATTTCCTCAAAACGGCCTCCGGGCCGTTTTGTTTTGTCTGAGTTTTGAGCGGATGGTGCGTTTTTAAGGCTAAAAATAGCCTTAAAGTGTGAAAAAAGCCGCAGCAACATGCCCCAACCGTTCTCGACTCACCTAAGTGATGCCGCTATAATGCCGCGTCTTAATGAATGTCTTCGGGATGATTCTGGCGACAGGGAATGTGAATCTGCACTAAGAGAGCATCCCGGTATAACAGACAGATTCAGAGTTGACCGAGCACTGTGATTTTTTTGAGGTAACAAGATGCAAGTTTCAGTTGAAACCACTCAAGGCCTTGGCCGCCGTGTAACGATTACTATCGCTGCTGACAGCATCGAAACTGCTGTGAAAAGCGAGCTGGTCAACGTAGCAAAAAAAGTACGTATTGACGGCTTCCGTAAGGGCAAAGTACCGATGAATGTTGTTGCTCAGCGTTATGGCGCTTCCGTGCGTCAGGATGTGCTGGGTGAACTGATGAGCCGCAACTTTATTGATGCGATCATCAAAGAAAAAATTAATCCGGCCGGTGCGCCGAATTACGTTCCAGGCGAATACAAACAGGGCGAAGACTTCACCTACTCCGTAGAGTTCGAAGTGTACCCGGAAGTTGAGCTGAAAGGTCTGGAATCTATCGAAGTTGAAAAACCTGTTGTTTCCGTGACTGACGAAGACGTTGACGGCATGCTGGACACTCTGCGTAAGCAGCAGGCGAACTGGAAAGAGAAAGAAGGTGCTGTTGACGCGGAAGACCGTGTGACCATCGACTTCACCGGTTCTGTAGACGGCGAAGAGTTCGAAGGCGGTAAAGCGTCTGACTTCGTACTGGCAATGGGCCAGGGTCGTATGATCCCAGGCTTCGAAGACGGTATCAAAGGTCACAAAGCGGGCGAAGAATTCACCATCGACGTGACCTTCCCGGAAGAGTACCACGCTGAAAACCTGAAAGGTAAAGCAGCGAAGTTCGTTATCAACCTGAAGAAAGTTGAAGAGCGCGAACTGCCTGAACTGACTGAAGAATTCATCAAGCGTTTCGGCGTGGAAGATGGTTCTGTAGCCGGTCTGCGTACCGAAGTGCGTAAAAACATGGAACGTGAGCTGAACGGCGCTGTACGTAACCGTGTGAAATCTCAGGCGATCGATGGTCTGGTAAAAGCGAACGAAATCGACGTTCCGGCTGCCCTGATTGACAGCGAAATCG
Organism: Enterobacter cloacae complex sp. FDA-CDC-AR_0132; assembly: GCF_003010695.1. Classification (NCBI taxonomy): domain Bacteria; kingdom Pseudomonadati; phylum Pseudomonadota; class Gammaproteobacteria; order Enterobacterales; family Enterobacteriaceae; genus Enterobacter; species Enterobacter cloacae complex sp. FDA-CDC-AR_0132. The sequence goes on from NZ_CP027618.1 coordinate 2,652,184, forward strand.
ACGTTCTGCGCCGTCAGGCTGCACAGCGTTTCGGTGGCAACCAGCAGCAAGCGATGGAACTGCCACGCGAGCTGTTCGAAGAGCAAGCTAAACGCCGCGTTGTTGTTGGCCTGCTGCTGGGCGAAGTGATTCGTACCCACGAGCTGAAAGCTGACGAAGAGCGTGTGAAAGGCCTGATCGAAGAGATGGCTTCTGCATACGAAGATCCATCAGAAGTGATCGAGTTCTACGGTAAGAACAAAGAGCTGATGGACAACATGCGCAATGTTGCCCTGGAAGAGCAGGCTGTTGAAGCGGTACTGGCGAAAGCGAAAGTGACCGAAAAAGCGACCTCTTTCAACGAACTGATGAACCAGCAGGCGTAATTTCGCCCCCAGGGTTTAAAGTTTGAACAAAAAACCCGTTGCCTTCCGGCGACGGGTTTTTTTTATCACGGCTTTACCCCAGGAAGAGTGCTAAAACGCCCTTTCAGTGTTAGCGTAACAACAAAAGGTTGTTATGCTTGAAATAGGGCAGTATGAACCCCATAAGTGTGTAATCACGATGATTGAGACTGGCTGATAATCCGTCCGTAAGGTTACAATCAGTACAGCAGGTGTTTTCAATTTTGATCCAGGAGACGGAAATGTCATACAGTGGCGAACGAGATAACTTTGCACCCCATATGGCTCTGGTGCCAATGGTTATTGAACAGACCTCACGTGGTGAGCGTTCTTTTGATATCTATTCCCGTCTGCTCAAGGAGCGCGTTATCTTTTTGACCGGCCAGGTGGAAGACCACATGGCTAACCTGATCGTGGCGCAGATGCTGTTTCTGGAAGCGGAAAACCCGGAAAAAGACATTTACCTGTACATTAACTCCCCGGGCGGCGTGATCACGGCAGGTATGTCCATTTATGACACCATGCAATTCATCAAGCCAGATGTCAGCACTATCTGTATGGGTCAGGCTGCATCTATGGGTGCGTTCCTGTTAACCGCAGGGGCTAAAGGTAAGCGTTTCTGCCTGCCAAATTCCCGCGTGATGATTCACCAGCCGCTGGGGGGTTATCAGGGGCAGGCGACGGATATTGAAATCCACGCCCGCGAAATTCTGAAAGTAAAAGCGCGCATGAATGAACTTATGGCGCAGCATACGGGTCAATCTCTTGAGCAGATCGAGCGCGATACCGAGCGCGATCGTTTCCTCTCTGCCTCTGAGGCTGTTGAGTACGGCTTAGTCGACTCCGTTTTGACCCATCGTAATTGATGCCCGTGACGCGAGTGTGCCGCTATACTCAGGTAGGGCGGCATGTTGCTAAAAGCAGCTTGCGTCTGAAAATGGCATTTGCGTCGTCATGTGCGGCACAAAGAACTTAAAAAGAGGTTTGGACTCATGACAGATAAACGCAAAGATGGTTCGGGCAAACTGCTGTACTGCTCTTTTTGCGGCAAAAGCCAGCATGAAGTGCGTAAACTGATTGCCGGGCCGTCCGTGTATATCTGCGACGAATGTGTTGACTTATGTAACGACATTATTCGCGAAGAGATTAAAGAAGTAGCACCTCACCGCGAGCGCAGCGCGCTGCCAACGCCGCATGAAATTCGTCATCATCTTGACGACTATGTCATCGGTCAGGAGCAGGCGAAAAAAGTGCTCGCCGTGGCGGTATACAACCACTACAAACGCCTGCGTAACGGTGATACCAGCAATGGCGTAGAACTGGGTAAAAGTAATATTCTGCTGATCGGTCCAACCGGTTCCGGTAAAACGCTGCTGGCTGAAACGCTGGCGCGTCTGCTGGATGTTCCGTTCACAATGGCCGATGCCACCACCCTGACCGAAGCCGGTTATGTGGGCGAGGACGTAGAAAACATCATCCAGAAACTGCTGCAGAAATGCGATTACGATGTACAGAAAGCGCAGCGCGGGATTGTTTACATCGATGAGATCGACAAGATCTCCCGTAAATCTGACAACCCGTCCATTACCCGTGACGTATCGGGTGAGGGCGTGCAGCAGGCGCTGCTGAAGCTGATTGAAGGTACGGTTGCAGCCGTTCCACCGCAGGGTGGCCGTAAACATCCTCAGCAGGAGTTCCTGCAGGTTGATACGTCCAAGATCCTGTTCATCTGTGGTGGTGCGTTTGCCGGTCTGGATAAAGTGATCTCTCACCGTGTTGAAACCGGCTCCGGCATTGGTTTTGGCGCGACGGTGAAAGCCTCGTCCGAAAAGCCGAACGAAGGCGAGCTGCTGTCACAGGTTGAGCCAGAAGACTTGATCAAGTTTGGTCTGATTCCTGAGTTCATTGGCCGTCTGCCTGTTGTGGCAACGCTGAACGAACTGAGTGAAGACGCGCTGATCCAGATCCTGAAAGAGCCGAAAAATGCGCTGACCAAGCAGTATCAGGCGCTGTTCAATCTGGAAGGCGTTGAGCTGGAATTCCGTGACGAAGCGCTGGACGCGATTGCCAAGAAAGCGATGATCCGTAAAACCGGTGCACGTGGCCTGCGTTCTATCGTGGAAGCGGCGCTGCTTGACACCATGTACGATCTGCCGTCGATGGAAGATGTTGAGAAAGTGGTGATTGATGAGTCGGTCATTAGCGGCCAGACCAAGCCATTGCTGATTTATGGCAAGCCGGAAGCGCAACAGGCATCTGGCGAATAATTCACCAAATCATACAAGCAGTTAATCAAAAAGGGGGGATTTTATCTCCCCTTTTATTTTTCCGTATACGCGGCGTTGAATGTGTGGGAAACATCCCCATATACTGGATACATGTTAATGGTTATGTGAAGCACAGTGACATGACCAGTTTACCTGGCGGACACTAAACTAAGAGAGAGCTCTATGAATCCTGAGCGTTCTGAACGCATTGAAATCCCCGTATTGCCGTTGCGCGATGTGGTGGTTTATCCGCACATGGTCATACCCTTATTTGTAGGGCGGGAAAAATCTATCCGTTGCCTCGAAGCCGCCATGGATCATGATAAAAAAATCATGCTGGTGGCTCAGAAAGAAGCATCAACGGATGAGCCGGGTGTAAACGATCTTTTCACCGTCGGGACCGTGGCCTCTATTTTGCAGATGCTGAAGCTGCCTGACGGCACCGTTAAGGTGCTGGTAGAAGGCTTGCAGCGTGCGCGTATTACCACCCTGTCTGACGATGGCGAGCATTTCTCTGCCAAGGCAGAGTACCTTGAATCACCTCAGCTGGATGAGCGCGAGCAGGAAGTGCTGGTGCGCACCGCGATTAGCCAGTTCGAAGGCTATATCAAGCTGAACAAGAAAATCCCACCAGAAGTGCTGACGTCGCTGAACAGCATCGACGATCCTGCGCGCCTGGCGGACACCATCGCTGCACACATGCCGCTGAAGCTGGCAGACAAACAGTCCGTGCTGGAGATGTCCGACGTTAACGAACGTCTGGAATATCTGATGGCGATGATGGAGTCTGAAATCGATCTGCTGCAGGTTGAGAAGCGTATTCGTAACCGCGTTAAAAAGCAGATGGAGAAATCTCAGCGTGAGTACTATCTGAATGAGCAAATGAAAGCCATTCAGAAAGAGCTCGGCGAGATGGATGACGCGCCGGACGAAAACGAAGCGCTGAAGCGTAAGATCGACGCGGCGAAAATGCCGAAAGAGGCCAAAGAGAAAGCCGAAGCAGAACTGCAGAAGCTGAAAATGATGTCTCCAATGTCGGCTGAAGCGACCGTCGTGCGCGGCTATATCGAATGGATGGTTCAGGTTCCCTGGAATGCCCGCAGCAAGGTCAAAAAAGACCTGCGTCAGGCGCAGGAGATCCTGGATACCGACCACTACGGCCTTGAGCGCGTGAAAGACCGCATTCTTGAGTACCTCGCAGTCCAGAGCCGTGTGAACAAAATCAAAGGCCCGATTCTGTGCCTGGTGGGACCACCGGGGGTAGGGAAAACCTCTCTGGGTCAGTCCATCGCCAAAGCGACCGGACGTAAGTATATCCGTATGGCGCTGGGTGGCGTACGCGATGAAGCGGAGATCCGCGGTCACCGTCGTACCTACATCGGTTCTATGCCGGGTAAACTGATCCAGAAGATGGCGAAAGTGGGCGTTAAAAACCCGCTGTTCCTGCTCGATGAAATCGACAAAATGTCTTCGGACATGCGTGGCGATCCGGCGTCTGCTTTGCTGGAAGTTCTTGATCCAGAACAGAACGTGGCGTTCAGCGATCACTACCTCGAAGTGGATTACGACCTGAGCGATGTAATGTTTGTCGCGACCTCGAACTCCATGAACATTCCGGCGCCGCTGCTGGACCGTATGGAAGTGATTCGTCTCTCCGGTTATACCGAAGACGAAAAACTGAACATTGCGAAACGGCACCTGCTGCCGAAGCAGATTGAGCGTAACGCGCTGAAAGCCAACGAGCTGACCGTTGAGGACAGCGCGATTATTGGCATCATCCGCTACTACACCCGTGAAGCGGGCGTGCGTAGCCTTGAGCGCGAAATCTCTAAACTGTGCCGTAAGGCGGTTAAACAGCTGCTGCTGGATAAGAGCCTGAAACACATCGTGATCAATGGCGACAACCTGCATGCCTATCTGGGCGTTCAGCGCTTTGACTATGGTCGCGCGGACAATGAAAACCGCGTGGGCCAGGTCACCGGTCTGGCATGGACGGAAGTGGGTGGCGATCTGCTGACCATTGAAACCGCCTGTGTCCCGGGTAAAGGCAAGCTGACCTACACCGGCTCTCTGGGTGAAGTGATGCAGGAGTCGATTCAGGCCGCGCTGACCGTGGTACGCGCGCGCGCGGAGAAATTGGGCATCAACCCTGATTTCTACGAGAAACGCGATATCCACGTGCACGTGCCTGAAGGGGCAACGCCGAAAGATGGCCCAAGCGCAGGTATCGCCATGTGTACCGCACTGGTATCCTGCCTTACCGGCAACCCGGTGCGTGCCGATGTGGCAATGACCGGTGAGATCACGTTGCGTGGCCAGGTGCTGCCAATCGGTGGGTTAAAAGAAAAACTGCTGGCGGCACACCGTGGTGGGATCAAAACCGTATTGATCCCTTACGAAAATAAACGCGATCTGGAAGAGATTCCGGACAACGTGATTGCCGATCTGCAGATTCATCCTGTGAAGCGAATTGAGGAAGTTCTGACTCTCGCCCTGCAGAATGAACCTTCCGGAATGCAGGTTGTAACCGCAAAATAGTGACCTCGCGCAAAGAGCGTCAATAAAAGTAAGGCTGGTAAGTCATTTCGCACTTGCCAGCCTTTTTTTGTATAGCTAATTTAGATTGCTGATTAGGCCAGCCATCAACAACGGGTGTTGTAAGGTCATGGCAGGCCTGATATAACTGCTGCGCGGTCGCGTTGTGAAGGATTCAGGCGCGATATAAATTATAAAGAGAGGAAGAGAACAGTGAATAAATCTCAACTGATTGACAAAATTGCTGCTGGTGCTGATATTTCTAAAGCTGCAGCTGGACGTGCGTTAGATGCATTAATTGCTTCTGTTACTGAATCTCTGCAGGCTGGGGACGACGTTGCACTGGTAGGCTTCGGTACTTTTGCTGTTAAAGAGCGTGCTGCCCGTACTGGCCGCAACCCTCAAACCGGTAAAGAGATCACCATTGCTGCCGCTAAAGTGCCGGGTTTCCGTGCAGGTAAAGCGCTGAAAGACGCAGTAAACTGATTGCTTTCCCATCTCAGGGAAGCCGAATAGTACAAGGGCGCATCATTTGATGTGCCTTTTTTGTTTGTCCAGGCCTGATTTGTGCGAGTTTATGCGAGTTGTGGGCTGACAATCGCACCGTTTTCTTGTCACAATACGCCTTTACGCGCGACGGGCAGGATTTTCCGTTAGCGTCAGGTAACCAGTCACCTACAGCGGAGTGTTGTTACACCATGATGGACAGCTTACGCACGGCTGCTAACAGTCTCGTGCTCAAGATTATTTTCGGTATCATTATCGTGTCGTTCATATTGACCGGCGTGAGCAGTTACCTTATCGGCGGTGGCGCGAACTATGCCGCAAAAGTGAATGGCCAGGAGATCAGCCGCGGTCAGTTCGAGAATGCTTTTGCCGGTGAACGTAACCGTATGCAGCAACAGCTGGGCGACCAATTCTCTGAACTCGCGGCAAACGAAGGGTATATGAAATCCCTGCGCCAACAGACCCTGAACCGTCTGATCGACGAAGCGCTGCTGGATCAATACGCGAAAAAACTGGGCCTGGGCATCAGCGATGAGCAGGTTAAAAAAGCCATCTTATCGACTCAGGCTTTCCAGTCTAACGGCAAATTCGACAATGCGCGTTACAACGGCATCATTAATCAGATGGGCATGACTGCCGATCAATACGCTCAGGCTCTGCGTAATCAACTGACAACCCAACAGCTTATCAATGCCGTTGTTGGCACTGATTTCATGCTCAAAGGTGAGACGGAAGAGTTAGCAGCCCTGGTTGCACAGCAGCGCGTAGTACGTGAAGCGACCATCGATGTGAATGCTCTGGCGGCGAAGCAGCAGGTTAGCGACGCGGACATTAACGCCTATTACGAGCAGAACAAGAATAACTTCGTTGCTCCAGAACAGTTCCGTGTGAGCTACATCAAGCTGGATGCTGCCGCGCTGCAGGAAACAGCCTCTGACGCGGAAATTCAGTCTTATTACGATCAGCATCAGGATCAGTTCACTCAGCCGCAGCGTAACCGCTACAGCGTGATCCAGACCAAAACTGAGGCAGACGCCAAAGCCGTGCTGGATGAGCTGAATAAGGGCGCTGATTTCGCCTCCCTCGCGAAAGCAAAATCCACCGATATTATCTCTGCTAAAAACGGCGGTGATATGGGCTGGCTGGAAGAGAGCACCACGCCTGACGAACTGAAAAATGCCGGTCTGAAAGACAAAGGCCAGCTTTCGGGTGTCATTAAATCTTCCGTTGGTTTCCTGGTGGCGCGTCTGGATGACATCGAGGCCGCGAAAACCAAGCCGCTGGCTGACGTTCGCGATGATATCGCAGCGAAAGTGAAGCAGGAAAAAGCGCTGGATGCTTACTACGCGCTGCAACAGAAAGTCAGTGATGCTGCCAGCAACGACAACGAATCTCTGGCGGGTGCTGAGCAGGCTGCAGGGGTGAAAGCGGTTGAGACCGGCTGGTTCGGTCGTAACAACCTGCCGGAAGAGCTGAATTTCAAACCGGTTGCTGATGCCATCTTCAACGGTGGTCTGGTTGGCGAGAACGGCACGCCGGGCAGCAACTCTGACATCATTACCGTCGACGGCGATCGTGCGTTTGTTCTTCGCGTCAGCGAGCACAAACCAGAAGCGATTAAACCGCTGGCAGAAGTGAAAGATCAGGTGGTTGCTCAGGTTAAGCACAACAAAGCGGAACAGCAGGCAAAACTGGATGCTGAGAAGATTCTGGTTGACCTGAAAGCGGGTAAACAGGATGCGCTGAAAGCGGCAGGTCTGAGCTTCGGTGAGCCAAAAACGCTGAGCCGTACCGGTCAGGATCCTGTCAGTCAGGCAGCGTTCGGTCTGAGCCTGCCTGCGAAGGACAAACCAAGCTTCGGTACCACTACCGATATGCAGGGTAACGTCGTTCTGCTCGCACTGGACGACGTGAAAGCAGGCACGATGCCTGAAGAGCAGAAGAAAGCGATGGTGCAGGGTATTACCCAGAACAATGCCCAGATTGCTTTCGAAGCGATGATGAGCAACCTGCGCACAGAAGCCAAAATCAAGCTCGGTGACGTGATGACTCAGCAGCAATAATTACGTATTTGCTCGCATATTTTCGTAACGCTCTGCAATAACTAAAGGCCGCTTTCGCGGCCTTTTCCATTTCTGCAATCTGCCGTTTGTGCCGGGTTATAACGCTGGATATTGTGGCCTGGCTGTCAACAAACAAGGAGATAACAGCATGAAATGTGGAATCAAGGCTCTGTTCATTACTCTGGCGATTGCCACCACCGGGATGAGCACAGGTGCGCTGGCGACGACACCTGCGGCGAAAACACCGGCGGTGCAAACCAGGCCTGACGCAGCGGCACCCGCAGCTGGCCAGACGAAAGCCACGGATGCCGTAAAAAGCGCGGATGATGACGGTACGCGAGTCAGTATCAATTCGGCATCGGCAGAGGATCTCGCCCGGGTGATGAATGGCGTAGGGCTAAAAAAAGCGCAGGCGATAGTCAGCTATCGCGAAGAGTACGGTCCTTTCAAAACGGTTGACGATCTTAAGCAAGTGCCCGGTATGGGCGGGGCGCTGGTTGAGCGCAACCTCTCACACCTGACGTTGTAATCACATAATTACTTGCACGGCGGCAAAATTTTGCCAGGATAAAGAGGTCATACCAGTCATGACCTCTTATCCTATAACAACAGTAAAGGCTATTGCGCTATGCAGACAAAAATCAAAGTACGCGGCTACCACATCGATGTTTACCAGCACGTCAACAACGCCCGTTATCTTGAGTTTCTTGAAGAAGCGCGCTGGGACGGTCTGGAAAGCAGCGAAAGCTTTCAGTGGATGACCGCGCACAACATCGCGTTCGTGGTCGTCAACATCAATATCAACTACCGTCGCCCGGCCGTGCTGGGAGATGTGCTGACCATCACCAGCCAGCTTCAACAGTTAAACGGCAAGAGCGGCGTGTTAACCCAGGCGGTGACGCTGGATCCTGAAGGCCAGGCCGTTGCCGACGCGCTGATCACCTTTGTCTGTATCGATCTGAAAACCCAGAAAGCGTTGCCGCTGGAAGGGGAGTTGCGGGAAAAACTGCAGTTGATGATCGTCTAAGCGCGTTGTGTTCATGACCCGTGCTGTCGATATTCTGTTCGCCAGCACGGTCAAAGAGGCTTATTTGAGCCCGGTTTTTTTCTTCATCGCCGACATCACGCCCGCTTTATCGGCCAGATAGTGATTCAGTCCGTTTGCGCGCAGATTACAGGCCGCACACTGACCACAACCATCACCTTTAATGCCGTTGTAGCAGGTAAGGGTTTCGCTGCGAACCATGTCCAGTTTGCCCCAGTAGTCTGCCAGTGCCCAGGTTTCCGCTTTATCAAGCCACATCAGTGGCGTTTCAAAGCGCGTCTCTTTTGCCATCCCCAGATTCACGGCGTGGTTGAGAGCCTTCACGAACTCGTCACGGCAGTCAGGGTACCCGGAGAAGTCGGTTTCACACACGCCCGTGATCACCGCTTCGGCTTTCACCTGGTAGGCGTAGATCGCCGTCAGCGTCAGGAAGAGAATGTTGCGGCCTGGCACAAAGGTGTTCGGAATGCCGCTGGCATCAGGTTCATAGTCAGGAACGGGAATACTGTCGCGGGTGAGGCTACTGACGGCCAGTTCATTTAACAGCGTAACGTCCAGCACCTTATGCGCGCGCGCGCCCAGTTTCAGCGCCAGTTCACGGGCGACGTCAATTTCAGCGCGATGTCGCTGACCATAATCGAAAGTGACACAGTGAACTTCATCGTACTGATGAAGCGCCTGAACCAGGCAGGTAGTGGAATCTTGTCCTCCGCTGAACACGACGACGGCACGTTTCATAAATCATCTCGACAGTTACGGTAAAAACATCATGTTACCGTCTGACTACGGCGACGACCAGCTTCTTCACGATTTGGGGGCCGGGAGCCAGGCTTCGGTGAAATCGAACCAGCCGCGGGTGTTAAGCCGTATGCCATTGACTCCCGGGGGCGCGCTGATTTGGTACTGGTAGTTAAACAACGGCGTCAGCACCGCGCTCTCCATGAGTTGGGTGAAAATAGCTTTCAGCCCGCGATGCCGGGCATGCTCGTCAGCCTGAGTCTGAACGGCATCGAGTGTCGCCTGCAGATGGGCATATTGCGGCGCGCTCAGCAAGTGCGGCCATAGCGCATCGCAGCGAAGCCACTGCTCAAGGGTGTATTCCGGTGCTTCGCCAATCAGCCTGTCTCCCATCATGAGGTCCGCGTCGGCAAGATGCTGACATCCGTCCCACGTTTTGGCATTGTGAAAGATGACCGTTAACGCGCAGCCCTGGCGGGAAAGATACGCTTTTAGCTGACTTGCCATGGTATGTAACTCGACGGGCAGATGGTAAATCAGGGTCAGCGTCTCAGGCAAAGGGACATCCGTGAGATCAAGCCACTCAGGAATACGCCAGCCCGGCAGCAACTCCTGCGTTGGGGTGATAAGCCCCTCATCCAGAGGAAGAGTATGCAGAAGCGTTGAGAGGTGAATGATGTTGATAAGGCGTCTTGCCTGCATTTCGCTAAGACGCGGGCTGCGCTTCAGCGTGAGGTAGCAAAACCCCAGGCTGATGCTGTTACTCACCAGCCGCAAACGGGTCAGTTCGTCAGGCTCTCCGATGGCGATTTGTACCGGATGCCGGCAGCTGGTTCCAAGCCCCTGATCAAATAGCTGAGGGGTGATCCAGAACTCGATGGCCTTCAGTAGCGGGTGGCTAAGGTGATACTGCTCATGGCTTTCCAGACGAACCAGGTCCGGCTTATACGCGGTGAGCCTGAAAGGTCCGCAGCCTGTCATCGGTTGTGCCGGGTGCGCCACACGGCTGCAATAGGTTGCCAGCCGATGTGCCAGCCAGTAGTCGGGCTTGTGTAAAATAAACGTCAGACACTGCGGATGGGTAACTTCAATGCGCAGCACGCTCTGAAAAAGCCTGTGCATGGCCGGGAGCGTCAACATCGCATTCAGACTCTCCTGTAACTGGACCGTTTCGACTTTATCACCGTTATGCCAGTGAAGCGTGGAGCGAATATAAAAATGCCAGCGCAGCCCGTCCTCCGACACGTCCCAGTGATGGGCAAGATCGCCCGTCGGTTCGCTGCTGTTACCGTGAAAACGCGTCAGCCCGGAAAAGACCTGTCCTGCCAGATGCTGTTCCGCCCGACCGGGTAAAAAGCCGGGATGCAGTGGATCCAGTGAGCGGTAATAGGGAATGCGCAGCGTCGGCGTATCGTTTTGCCACTGGCCGCCTAAAAACGGATGAAGCAGTGACCGCAGCTCCTCCGGTGCCAGCTGGGCCAGCTCAAGCGCGTTATGCTGCTGCCCACGCTTCAGCGCCTCTTCCATCATCGCATTGCGCAGTGACTCCGGGGTGACGTGGAAAGTCAGCTCCCCACGCTTACCGCGGCCAGACTGCGCTCGCCAGCTAAGCCAGCCCGCCTCCTGCGCCTGACGCAGTAACGTACGGACATGCCGTTCGCTGCAAAAACAGCGGGCGGCCAGCTCGCTGATGGTGGCCTGCTGCGTCGCGCCAGCGGAAGGCTGCCACAAACGGTGGTACTGGTTGAGTCGGTTAAGCTGGCGCATGAGAAACCCTGAACAATAATTGTCATCTATTCACTATTACTTCCGTATATCTCACGCAATACTGATGCACAAGTTAACCGCATCACATTTCAGGAGTAATCATGGCTCGTCTCGCTGCGTTTGATATGGACGGTACGTTGTTAATGCCGGATCACCGTCTGGGTGAGAAAACCCTGAGTACCCTGAAGCGCCTGCATGAACGTGATGTCACCCTGACGTTTGCCACCGGCCGTCATGTGCTGGAGATGCGCCATTTGCTGGGGGCATTTTCCCTGGATGCTTTTCTTATTACCGGCAATGGGACGCGCATTCACTCTGTCGAAGGCGATGTTCTCCACCGTCAGGATCTCAACCCGGAAGTGGCAGATATCGTCCTGCACAGCACCTGGGACACCCGGGCCAGCGTTCATGTCTTTAACGATAACGGCTGGTTTACCGGGCATGACATTCCGGCATTGCTGCACGCCCATGTCTACAGTGGTTTCCGCTATCAGCTTATCGATCTGCGCCGTATTCCGGCTCACGCGGTGACGAAGATCTGTTTCTGCGGCGATCATGACGATCTTTGTCGCTTACGCATTCAGCTGAATGACGCGTTAGGCGACCGGGCGCACCTGACCTTTTCAGCGGTGGACTGTCTCGAGGTTTTGCCGGTTGGGTGTAATAAAGGATCGGCGCTGGCGGTACTGAGCGATCACTTAGGCTTAACGATGCAGGAATGTATGGCGTTTGGCGACGCCATGAACGACCGCGAAATGCTGGGCAGCGTTGGTCGCGGTCTGATTATGGGAAATGCGATGCCGCAGTTGAAGGCAGAGCTTCCCCATCTACCGGTTATCGGGCACTGCGGTAATGAAGCAGTGTCTCATTTTTTGACGCATTGGCTGGACAACAACAACCTCCCATATTCCCCCGAATAGTGAGACCCTTCCAGCAAGCCAGACCCCGGTCTGGCTTTTTTTTATTTCACCAGCTGCGTAATCTGCGCTTTCCACGGCTCAATATCGCCGATGTTTGCCTGAACCCACTGCGCATTGTAATAGGTCTCAAGATAGCGCTCACCGCTGTCGCAGAGTAGGGTGACGATAGAGCCGGTGCGCCCCTCTTCACGCATGCGAGCCGCAAGCTGCAGGGCTCCCCACATGTTGGTGCCGGTAGATGCACCGACTTTACGGCCAATCTGTGTCTCCAGCCAGTGCGCGGTTGCCACGCTGGCGGCATCCGCCACGCGGAGCATTTCATCCACCACGTCCGGAATGAATGAAGGCTCCACGCGCGGGCGGCCAATTCCTTCAATCTTACTGCCCACCGGGCTGCGCAGATCCGCATTGCGGCTTTGCCAGTAGTCCAGGAACACCGAGTTCTGCGGATCAACCACCATCAGCTGCGTATCATAGCCCTGACAGCGGATGTAACGCCCCAGGGTGGCTGAGGTGCCGCCAGTACCGGCGCTCATCACGATGTACGACGGAACAGGGTGAGGTTCGTGGGTCATCTGGCGGAAAATACTGTCGGCAATGTTGTTATTGCCGCGCCAGTCTGTGGCTCGCTCCGCAAAGGTGAACTGGTCCATATAGTGGCCATTCAGCTCACGGGCCAGCATTTCAGACGCGGCGTAAATTTCGCAGGCGCTTTCCACAAAGTGGCAGCGTCCACCGTAAAATTCGATCTGCTCAATTTTTCGTTTCGCGGTGCAGGAGGGCATCACGGCGATAAACGGCAGGCCCAGCAGGCGGGCAAAGTAGGCTTCGGATACGGCGGTTGAACCGGAGGAGGATTCAATAATCGTGGTTCCCTCCTTAATCCAGCCGTTACACAAACCGTATAAAAAGAGCGAACGCGCCAGGCGATGCTTCAGGCTACCGGTGGGATGGGTGCTTTCATCTTTCAGGTACAGCTGGATGCCAGCAAAACCCGGCAGAGCCAGGCGAATGAGATGGGTGTCCGCCGAGCGCTGATAGTCGGCATTGATTTCGCTGATGGCATGTTTAACCCAGGCGCTACTCATCGTATTTATCCGTTTGTCATTTTGTGCCCAGCATAGCGAAAAGCACAGAAAAAATTGTTGCTATATGGCCTTTAAAATAGAATGAAGGGAGAAAATTTTTCTCTGTGAGGTGGGTATGCTAGATAAAATAGACCGTAAGCTGCTTTCTTTACTGCAAAGTGACTGTACCCTCTCTTTGCAGGCACTGGCAGATGCCGTTAATCTGACCACCACGCCGTGCTGGAAGCGCCTCAAGAAGCTTGAAGATGACGGCATCCTTCTGGGGCGAGTCGCGCTTTTAGATCCCGAAAAACTGGGGCTTGGGTTGACGGCATTTGTCCTGATAAAAACCCAACATCACAGCAGCGAGTGGTACAGCCGCTTCGTAACACAGGTCTCCGAGATGCCGGAGGTGCTCGGTTTCTGGCGCATGGCGGGAGAGTATGACTATCTGATGCGCGTCCAGGTGGCAGACATGAAGCGTTATGATGATTTTTACAAGCGGCTGGTGAACAGCGTACCGGGCTTGTCGGACGTCACCTCGAGCTTCGCCATGGAACAGATTAAATACACCACAGCTCTACCCATTGATTAATTGAATAACTTCCCGGCCTAGCCGGATCCATACCTTCAGGAACAAACCGCGTGCGATTATTTGCCCAATTAAGCTGGTACTTTCGTCGGGAGTGGCAACGCTACCTCGGCGCTGTGGCCCTGCTTATTATCATTGCTATCCTGCAGTTAATTCCACCGAAAGTGGTGGGATACGTGGTGGATGGCGTTACAGAACAGCATTACACCACCGCACGGGTGTTGATGTGGGTCGGCACGCTGGTGCTGACGGCCATCATTGTCTATCTGCTGCGCTACGTCTGGCGGGTACTGCTGTTTGGCGCGTCCTATCAGCTGGCCGTCGAACTGCGTGAAGATTTTTATCGTCAGCTGAGCCGCCAGCATCCCGAGTTCTACCTGCGTCATCGCACCGGGGATCTTATCGCTCGCGCCACCAATGACGTTGACCGCGTCGTGTTTGCCGCCGGGGAAGGGGTGTTAACGCTGGTGGACTCTCTGGTGATGGGCTGTGCGGTTCTGATTGTGATGTCCACCCAGATAAGCTGGCAGCTCACGCTGCTGGCGTTGCTGCCTATGCCGCTGATGGCGCTGGCGATCAACCGCTATGGCGAACAGCTTCATGAGCGCTTCAAGCTGGCGCAGGCGGCGTTTTCCTCGCTGAATGACCGTACGCAGGAGAGCATGACCAGCATCCGCATGATCAAAGCGTTTGGCCTGGAAGATCGACAATCCGCGCTGTTTGCAGCCGATGCCGCCGACACGGGTGCGAAGAACATGCGCGTTGCGCGTATCGATGCGCGGTTTGACCCGACAATCTATGTCGCGATTGGCATGGCAAACCTGCTGGCCATTGGTGGCGGGAGCTGGATGGTGGTGCAGGGCTCGCTAACCCTCGGGCAATTGACCAGCTTTGCCATGTACCTGGGGCTGATGATATGGCCGATGCTGGCACTGGCCTGGATGTTTAACATTGTAGAGCGCGGCAGCGCCGCCTACAGCCGTATTCGCGCGATGCTTGCCGAAGCGCCAGTGGTGAATGACGGTAGCGAATCGGTACCGGAAGGGCGCGGCGTGATGAATGTCGACGTCCGTAAGTTTGTGTATCCGCAAACGGAACATACGGTACTGGAGAACGTCAGCTTTACGCTCAAACCGGGTCAGATGCTCGGTATCTGCGGTCCGACAGGCGCCGGGAAAAGTACCGTACTCTCCCTGATTCAACGTCACTTTGACGTCACGCAGGGCGATATTCGCTTCCATGATATTCCGTTGACGAACCTGCTGCTCGATGACTGGCGCGGTCGTCTGGCGGTGGTCAGCCAGACGCCGTTTCTCTTTTCTGACACCGTGGCGAATAACATTGCCCTCGGACGCCCGGCGGCGACTCAGGAAGAGATTGAGCACGTCGCGCGCCTGGCCAGCGTCCATGACGATATTCTGCGTCTGCCACAGGGCTATGAAACGGAAGTGGGTGAGCGTGGCGTTATGCTTTCCGGCGGGCAAAAACAGCGTCTCTCGATTGCCCGCGCGCTGCTGCTGAATGCCGAAATCCTAATCCTTGATGATGCGCTCTCCGCCGTCGATGGCCGCACCGAGCACCAGATCCTGCATAACCTGCGACAGTGGGGGGATGGAAGGACGGTGATCATCAGTGCACACCGGTTGTCGGCGCTGACGGAAGCCAATGAAATTCTGGTATTACAGCACGGGCACATTGCCCAGCGCGGACAGCATGAACAGCTTGCGGAGCAACCGGGCTGGTATCGCGATATGTATCGTTATCAGCAGCTTGAAGCGGCGCTAGACGACGCCCCGGAACAGGATGAGGAGAACGCTAATGCGTAAGACCGTGACGCAGTGGCCGACGCTAAAACGCCTGCTGGCCTATGGTTCTCCGTGGCGAAAACCGCTTTCACTTGCCGTGCTGTTGCTGTGGATTGCCGCGATTGCAGAAGTGAGCGGTCCGCTGCTCATCAGCTACTTTATCGACAATATGGTGGCGAAAAGCTATTTGCCGCTGGGGCTCGTCGCGGGGTTAGGTGTGGCCTACGTTGGGCTACAGCTGACTGCGGCGTCACTGCATTACGCCCAGTCTCTGCTCTTTAACCGGGCGGCCGTGGGCGTGGTGCAGAAGTTACGTACGGATGTGATGGATGCGGCACTGCGCCAGCCGTTGAGCGAGTTTGATACCCAGCCGGTTGGGCAGGTGATATCCCGGGTGACCAACGATACCGAGGTGATCCGCGATCTGTATGTCACCGTCGTGGCAACCGTGCTGCGCAGCGCAGCGCTGATTGGCGCCATGCTGGTGGCGATGTTCAGCCTCAACTGGCGTATGGCTCTGGTGGCGATCACCATCTTCCCGGCCGTATTGATTGTAATGGTCATCTATCAACGCTACAGCACGCCGATTGTGCGTCGGGTGCGCGCCTATCTGGCCGATATCAACGATGGCTTCAACGAAGTGATCAACGGCATGAGCGTCATTCAGCAGTTCCGCCAGCAGGCTCGCTTTGGTGAACGCATGGGGGAAGCCAGCCGGTCGCACTATATGGCGCGTATGCAGACGCTGCGACTGGACGGTTTCCTGCTGCGTCCGCTGCTGAGCCTCTTCTCGGCGTTGGTTCTCTGTGGCCTGCTGATGCTTTTCGGGATGAGCGCGAACGGAACAATTGAAGTTGGGGTTCTGTACGCTTTTATCAGCTATCTGGGACGCCTTAATGAACCGTTGATAGAACTCACCACCCAGCAATCTATGTTGCAACAGGCCGTGGTGGCGGGGGAGCGCGTGTTCGAACTGATGGACCGGCCACGTCAGACCTACGGCGATGACGAGCGTCCTTTGCAAAGCGGAGAGATTACGTTTGATAAGGTCTCGTTTGCTTACCGTGAAGACCGTCTGGTGTTGCAGGACATCTCTCTTGATGTGCCGTCGCGCGGCTTTGTGGCGCTGGTGGGGCACACCGGTAGCGGCAAAAGTACCCTCGCCAGCCTGTTGATGGGCTATTACCCGGTCAGTCAGGGTGAAATCCGCATTGATGGTCGTCCGCTCGCATCACTGAGCCACAATGTGTTGCGCAAAGGCGTTGCAATGGTGCAGCAAGACCCGGTAGTCATGGCCGATACCTTTTACGCCAACGTCACTCTCGGTCGGGACTATACCCAGCAACAGGTGTGGGATGTGCTGGAAACCGTGCAGCTGGCAGAGCTGGCGCGCGGCTTTAGCGATGGGATCAATACCCGGCTTGGTGAGCAGGGGAATAACCTCTCGGTGGGACAAAAGCAGCTTCTGGCCCTGGCGCGGGTGCTGATTGAAACGCCGCAGGTGCTGATACTCGACGAAGCGACCGCCAGCATCGACTCTGGTACTGAGCAGGCTATCCAGCTGGCGCTGGCCGCGGTGCGTGACCACACGACGCTGGTGGTTATCGCACACCGTCTTTCAACGATTGTCGACGCAGACACCATCCTGGTGCTGCACCGTGGTCAGGCCGTTGAACGCGGTACGCACCGGGAGCTGCTCGAAGCAAAAGGGCGCTACTGGCAGATGTATCAGCTGCAGCTGGCCGGTGAAGAGCTGGCCGCCAGCGTGCGTGAGGACGAATCCCTCAGCGCCTGATGCACCAAAATAAGGCAGCGCGCTAACAGTCATTACTGTTGGTGCAAAACTGAAACGCACCGTGCACTGTCATGGTGCGTTTTTTTTCACCGGTTCGTTAAACATGCTCGTGTAATGCTCATTGCAGCGCGTTTCCCTCAGGTTTTCATTTCTGGCACACCCCTTGCAATGTCTTCTGCGTATTAGCGGCGGCCATTACCGAATTCTGACTGGAGGGGATCTATGAAGCTGGTTACGGTTGTAATCAAACCATTCAAACTCGAAGACGTGCGTGAAGCATTGTCTTCCATGGGTATTCAGGGACTGACTGTCACCGAAGTGAAAGGCTTTGGTCGTCAGAAGGGTCATGCCGAGCTTTACCGCGGGGCAGAATACAGCGTTAACTTCCTGCCAAAAGTAAAAATTGATGTCGCGATTGCTGATGACCAGCTTGATGAAGTTATTGATGTCATTAGCAAAGCGGCCTACACCGGCAAAATTGGCGACGGCAAAATTTTCGTTGCCGAATTGCAGCGCGTCATTCGCATCCGTACCGGCGAATCTGACGAAGCGGCACTGTAAGTAACTCCTGGCACACAGTGATAGGGATCGAGAAAATGAAGATAGCAACAATCAAAACGGGTCTGGGTTCGCTGGCACTGCTGCCGGGCCTGGCACTGGCTGCCCCTGCGGTGGCAGACAAAGCCGATAACGCCTTTATGATGATCAGCACCGCGCTGGTGCTGTTCATGTCCATTCCGGGCATTGCGCTGTTCTATGGCGGCCTGATCCGTGGCAAAAACGTTCTCTCCATGCTGACGCAGGTTGCCGTCACGTTCGCGCTGGTTTGCGTGTTGTGGGTGGTCTACGGTTACTCTCTGGCCTTCGGCACGGGCAATGCGTTCTTCGGAAACTTTGACTGGGTCATGCTGAAAAACATCGAACTGACCGCACTGATGGGCAGTTTCTATCAATATATTCACGTTGCCTTCCAGGGCTCGTTCGCCTGTATCACCGTCGGGCTGATCGTCGGGGCGCTGGCTGAGCGTATTCGCTTCTCCGCCGTACTGATCTTCGTGGTGGTCTGGCTGACGCTCTCCTATGTGCCGATTGCGCACATGGTCTGGGGTGGCGGTCTGCTGGCGAGCCATGGCGCGCTGGACTTCGCAGGCGGTACTGTTGTACACATCAACGCCGCGGTGGCGGGCCTGGTAGGGGCATACCTGATTGGCAAACGCGTGGGCTTCGGTAAAGAAGCGTTCAAACCGCACAACCTGCCGATGGTCTTTACCGGTACAGCGATCCTTTACTTTGGCTGGTTCGGCTTCAACGCCGGTTCAGCAAGCGCAGCAAACGAAATCGCCGCGCTGGCCTTCGTGAACACGGTTGTGGCCACGGCGGGTGCGATCCTCTCATGGGTGTTTGGTGAGTGGGCGGTACGCGGTAAGCCTTCACTGCTGGGTGCCTGTTCAGGTGCAATTGCCGGTCTGGTTGGTATCACGCCAGCTTGTGGCTACGTTGGTGTTGGCGGCGCGCTGCTTGTCGGGCTGGTTGCTGGTCTGGCGGGTCTGTGGGGTGTGACGGCGCTGAAACGTGTTCTGCGCGTCGATGACCCGTGCGATGTCTTCGGTGTACACGGCGTCTGCGGCATCGTCGGTTGTATCATGACCGGTATCTTCGCGGCGAAATCGCTGGGCGGCGTGGGTTACGCAGAAGGCGTCACCATGGTTCACCAGGTGCTGGTGCAGCTGGAAAGTATTGCCATCACCGTCGTATGGTCTGCCGTTGTGGCCTTCATCGGCTATAAGCTGGCGGATATGACCGTCGGTCTGCGTGTTCCGGAAGAGCAGGAACGCGAAGGTCTGGACGTCAACAGCCACGGCGAGAATGCGTACAACGCCTGATAAGCAAAACGGCAACCCAGGGTTGCCGTTTTCGTTTTGTTCCCTCTCCCGTCGGGAGAGGGCCGCAGTACAGCATCACCCGCGGTTACGCATTACCCCTTCCTGCACCGTCGACGCGACCAGCACGCCATCCTGAGTGTAAAACTCACCGCGCACAAAGCCGCGCGCGCTTGACGCCGAGGTACTCTCCACGCTGTAGAGCAGCCACTCGTTCATGTCGAACGGACGATGGAACCACATGGAGTGATCGATGGTGGCCACCTGCATCCCTTTTTCAAGGAAGCCCACGCCGTGCGGCTGCAGCGCCACCGGCAGGAAGTTGAAATCTGAAGCATAACCCAGCAAATACTGATGAACGCGGAAATCCGCGGGTACGGTACCGTTAGCGCGGATCCAGACCTGGCGCTTTGGCTCGGCCGTGTGGCCTTTCATCGGGTTATGGAATTCGACAGGGCGGATCTCAAGTGGTTTATCGCAGAGAAACTTCTCCTTTACCTGCGGTGGAAGCAGATGCGCCAGCGCACGAGCGATATCGGTCTCGGATTTGAGATCGTCTGGCGACGGCGCGGGTGGCATCGTTTTCTGATGCTCATAACCCGGTTCCGGCGCCTGGAACGAGGCGGTCATGTAAAAGATAGGCTTGCCATTCTGAACCGCCGCGACACGACGCGCGCTAAAGCTGTTGCCATCCCGCAATACCTCAACGTCATATACGATGGGTTTCGCGCTATCACCAGGGCGTAAGAAGTAGCTGTGAAATGAGTGCACCAGACGGTCTGCAGGGACGGTCTCCTTTGCTGCGTAGAGCGCTTGTCCTACGACTTGCCCGCCGAAGACCTGGCGTAAGCCGAGATCTTCGCTCTGTCCGCGAAAGAGTCCTTCCTCAATTTTTTCCAGATTCAGTAATGTCAGCAGATTGTTCAGTGCCTGACTCATAGTTGTCCTCAATAAACGCCGTAGCGAAAGATAGGCAGAGTATAACGCAGAAATGAAAGTGGTCCGATGGGTAGAATAATCTGAATATCTGGACGATTTTAGGCATAAATCAGTGATCTGTGCCAAACTTACCTGTGTTATGTGATTGAAACGACATCGGATGGGATCGATCCCGCTGGTGCATTGATGATAAGGAGACTTCAATGAAACTCGTGCCCATGCTAAGTGGTGTAGCAATTGCGGTGGCGTTGTCCGCC
The DNA here is from genome assembly GCF_003010695.1 of Enterobacter cloacae complex sp. FDA-CDC-AR_0132. Lineage (NCBI taxonomy): Bacteria > Pseudomonadati > Pseudomonadota > Gammaproteobacteria > Enterobacterales > Enterobacteriaceae > Enterobacter > Enterobacter cloacae complex sp. FDA-CDC-AR_0132. The sequence continues at coordinate 2,672,744 of NZ_CP027618.1, forward strand.
TGTGCAGGAAAGAGCGCCCAGGTGCCGGTGCCAGCAGCAGATCCAAACGGGATTAATACACTCTCACAGCAGTCCATTCAGCAGCCTAACGTTTCCGGGACTATCTGGATTAAACAGAAAGTCGCGTTACCGCCAGATGCGGTATTAACGGTAACCCTGTCTGATGCTTCCCTGGCAGACGCGCCGTCTAAAGTATTGGCCCAGCGTGCCGTGCGTACGGAAGGTAAGCAGGCACCGTTTAGCTTCGTGTTGCCGTATAACCCATCAGACGTGCAGCCTAATGCCCGTATCCTCCTGAGCGCAGCAGTAACGATCAACGATAAACTGGTGTTTATCACCGATACGGTGCAGGAAGCGATTAACCACGGCGGGACAAAAGTTGACCTGAACCTGGTTCCGGTACAGCAAACCGAAGTGCCGGTTGCGCCACAGACTAACCAACCGTCTCTGCCAACCCCTCCGACCCAGATGTAACGCTTTAAACCCTCTCCTTCGGGAGAGGGTTTAATACACCCAGCGGTACTTTTGCAAATCAATCTGCCCTGATCCCGACACCTGCACCCCTTCTGACAGTAACGCCTGACGCTGGCGCTGCAAATCCGGCCCGGTCAACGAGATCGCCCCATGACGATTTACCACCCGATGCCAGGGCAGGGTGCTTCCTTCCGGCAACCTTTTCAGTACGCCACCGACCTGCCGCGCCGCACGCGGGGAACCGGCCAGACGCGCTACGTCGCCATAGGTGGTGACATAACCTTCCGGCACAGAGGCCACAATTTGCCATACGCGTTGTGGAAAGGAGTCATGTTCGTCCATACGTCTACCTGTGGGGAATGTCTGGACAGTCATGTTAAACGAAGATAAACCCAATTGCTGCGCCAGTTTGCGCAAGAAACCAGCATCCAGTTGCGGGTCGCTTGCAATTGGCGGTAAGCACAGAGATAATGCGCCAGCGCGTTGGTTATCAACGCTCTCAATGGGGGCTCTGTTGGTTCTCCCGCAACGCTACTCTGTTCACCAGGTCAGGTCCGGAAGGAAGCAGCCAGGGCAGACGACGTGTGTGCCGGGATGTAGCTGGCAGGGCCCCCACCCATTTCTGCTCTCATCAACACTCTCCCTGTTTCTCTTCGCTTCGAATAGCCTTTAATCCACAACGTTATTAGGACTTTACTGACTGCATGTAATATATATTTCATTGCATTGAAATATTACTGTCATAAACCTGTAATAATAGACTGTCATTTTAATATCGGATGTCTTTTTTCTGTCATAACTTAAAAATATATATCTGGATAACATTGGTAAGTTCGTGTATTAAATAAAGTACTTATTCCGAAGGGAAGTGACAAACATGGCTACTGCGGTGTTAAACGTTAAGATTGATCAAGCGCTAAAAGAAAGACTTCGCCACTATGCTGAAGTTAATAACGAGAATTTAAGCGTGACGACAGAGAAACTGCTGCTGCTGGCATTCGAAGCGGTAGAAGAGGCGGGAGTATCGGAAGAGGATATTGATAACCAGCATACGGAAGAAGAGAGTGTTTCTCCATTTACTCCTAAAGAAATCAAGGCTCTACGTAAAATTCTTAAGAAGAGAAAATGAAACAACAACTGTCAACTGCCAGTGACTACAACGAGGCCTGCGATCTGTTGCGTTCAGGCTACGTGAAGCATGTACGTCTTGGCTGGAATGTAGGAAGTGATGAGTTCTTTCGTATTGCGTCTGACTGGTGTGATACCGGCGCAAAAATAAAGAAAGACGGTGAAAATTTCGTTATTTCACTGAAAGGTTTTCCTATTCCTCCTCAGCACTAAATCCTGAATTGTGAAAACTGCTGACTGTATCTGTGACAGTCAGCAGTTTTTATTTTATGATCCACTTCAAATTTTTTATATCAAACCAGACTTCTTTTTATTGATGGCACGTTTTTATTCAGGGCGAGCCACAAGGGTTTAATTCTCAGAAACGCCTGTTCAAGCTCAGCCGGATCGAGTGAAAAGGGCATACGTAAATACCGATCAAACGCACCCGATAAACCAAACCGCGTGCCGGTCCCCAGGTTGATTCCCAGTATCTCTGCGCGTGCAGCAAGTTGTGTTGCCAGCATCCCCGGCAGTTCAATCCAGTAGGAAAGCCCGCCTTCCGCTTCATGGAATGTCCATTCAGGGAAGTGCTCGCGCAACAGCGCGCCGCATTGATCTCGCCGTTCTGCCAGCATCTTCCGGCGAGCGGGCAAAAACGTTTCGCTGTTATTGATAAGCCACAGCGTCGCCAGCTGTTCGAGCATGGGCGATCCTAAATCCAGGGTATCCCGCGTCTGGGCAAGCGTAGCGATGGTGCGCGAGGAGGCACGGATCCAGCCAAGACGAAGGCCGCCCCAGAAACTTTTTCCGGCAGAGCCTAACGTTATCACGGTGGCCTGCGGGTTGAATGACGCCAGCGGCGGCGGCGGGGGCGAGTCAAACCACAGATCCACCATCGTTTCATCTACTACCAGCGTCGTGCGGGTTTGCGCGGCAATCTCGGTGATTGCCTGACGGGTGGGAATATCCATGCATCGCCCGGTAGGGTTATGAAAATCGGGCATCAGGTAGGCCAGGCGCGGCGCTGTCTGGGCAAGCGTTGCGGCAAACCCATGGGTATCCCAGCCCGTTTCCGGCAGCGACACGCCCACTGGACGGCACTGCGCCCCCTGAATGGCGGCGATCGCCAGCGGGTAAGTGGGATGATCGACCACGACGCGATCCCCCGGGCCGGTCATCATCCGCAGGACCAGCGCAAAACCGCTGACCGCGCCATTGACCACCATTACCTCGTCTGTCCGGGTCGGAAGCCCCCGCGCGGTATAGCGTGCGGCGATGGCTTCCCGCAGCGCCGGCAACCCAAGCTGATCGTAACCCGTAAGCGAGAGATGTTGCGTAATGGCCGTGAGCGCATGGGTATAGGCCTGGTGGATCTCAGGCCCGGCATTGAGCGCCGCGGTGGAGAGATCCAGCGCGGCACTGGCTGCTGAAAGGGTTGGCACGGCGCGTGTGTCGGGCAGGATCACGCGTGAACCGCTGCCGTGGCGGCTTTCAAGATAACCTTCCTCACGCAGATGGGCGAGCGCGCTGCTGATGGTGGTCCGGCTCACATCCAGCGCAGTGGCCAGCTCCCGCTCGCCGGGTAGACGGGTGTTAAGCGCCAGCCGGCCATCAAGAATTAACAGGCGTAACGCATCCGCCAGCTGACGCCAGAGCGGGGTTCGGGACGAGGTTTGTTGCCAGTGGCCTAACAGGCGTACCAATGACTGGCTTCCGAAGCGGCGAGATGACATGTGCAGTCCACTATTTGAAAACTGGACATTAATCATAATGCCATTTTCGCTCAAGATGAAAGCCTGGTTCACTGGAGAAGATAAAAAATGGTACGTCGTCTGCTACAACTGTATGTCGGTTTAGGGCTGTATGGGCTTTCAACCACGATGTTTATTCGATCGGATCTGGGGCTCGATCCGTGGGACGTCTTCCACCTGGGCGTGGCGATCCAGCTGGGGTTGAGCATTGGGATGGTGATTATTTTAACCGGTGCGGCGGTACTCCTGCTGTGGATCCCGCTGCGTCAGATGCCTGGTCTGGGAACCCTCAGTAACGTGATTATTATTGGCCTGGCGGCTGATGCCTCCATGGCCCTGATCCCCGAGGTGACCTCGCTGCCCCTGCGTATCGCGCTGCTGGTGGCCGGAATTGTCGTGAACGCGATAGCCACCGGTATGTATATCGGTGCCGGTTTCGGGGCGGGCCCGCGCGACGGTCTCATGACCGGGATCCATGCCCGTATGGGATGGTCCATCCGCAGTGTACGTACCTCGATTGAAGTGTCCGTGCTGCTGATTGGGTGCATGCTGGGCGGAACGTTCGGGATAGGCACCGTCGCGTATGCTCTGACCATTGGCCCGCTTATCCAGATCTGCTTGCCTCTGTTCCGTTATAAGCCGCGCGTTGAGAAGACTCCCCAGCCGGAGCGGGTTGTTTAATTCTGCGAAGCGCTCACATGTTTTCATGGCGTCGCTGTGTCAGAATAGTGGCCTTCGAATAACGCGATGCCAGAATGCATGAAAGCAATCACTCTTTATGATGTTGCCCTCCTTGCGGGGGTTTCTTATCAGACCGTTTCCCGTGTGATTAACGACGCGGAGCATGTCTCTGCCCGCACGCGGGAAAAGGTGCAGCAGGCGATGGCGGAACTGCACTACGTCCCCAATCTCAGGGCACAACAGCTGGCGGGTAAACGTACCCGTACGCTTGGTCTTATTACTACCGATCTGGCGCTGCACGCCCCTTCGCAAATTGTTTCGGCGGTAAAATCCCGGGCGGTTGAGCAGGGGGCGAGCGTGCTTATCTCAATGGTGGAACATCCACAGCAGTGCCAGTCTGCCCTTCAGGCGTTGCTGGCGCAGCGTGTGGAAGCTCTGCTGGTGAATGTGCCGCTGGAGGATCCTCATGCTGAAGCGCTGAAAGCCCTCGCATCGCCCATTCCGGTGCTGTTTCTGGATGTCTCGCCCTCGGCTCAGGTAAACAGCCTTGTGTTTAATGCAGAGCAGGGGGCTCGTCTCGGGATTGAGCATCTGCTTTCGCTGGGGCATGAGCGTATAGCGCTGCTGAGCGGACCGGAGAGCTCTGTCTCTGCCCGGGCACGTCTCGCAGGCTGGAACGCCACGCTGGCACAGGCCGGGCTTGAGGCTGTCGCGGTGGCGCACGGCGACTGGAGTGCGGCAAGCGGCTATGAGAAAGGACATTTGCTGTTATCTGCCGCGCAACTCCCGGATGCGATAGTGGTCGCGAACGACCAAATGGCGCTGGGGGTGATGCGCGCCTGTGCTGAAAAAGGGACTGCGATCCCGGGCCAGATGTCGGTTGTCGGGTTCGACGATACGGCAGACAGCGCCTGGTTTTCTCCCCCACTGACCACTATTCGCCAGGCTTTTCGCGAGGCCGGCGAGCGAAGCGTGGAGTGGCTGCTGGCGCCAGTTGAGGGTGACGCATGCTGGCAGGTTCAGCTTCCGGTGACGCTGGTGACCCGCCATTCTACCGCTCGCCACGATCCGCAGCAGATCGAACGCGAGGAACTGGCACAGCAGCTCAGGAGCCTGGCGTTAGCGGCTGAGCAACTTGCCCGCCGGTAAGACTTTTGTGATCTGACTCGCTACCCCGCGATCCGACGCTTTACCGCACCCGGTAGCCAGGGCATGTTAGCTAAAATTGTGAGCGCTTCGCAAAGAGGTTAATATGTCCAATACTCCATCGCTGACTCTCAGCGCACTTCTGGCTCGTCGGGACTGGGAAAATCCCGGAGTCACCCAGTGGAACCGCCTGGCAGCACATGCTCCCTTGCACAGCTGGCGTGACGAACACTCCGCCAGAGAAGACGGGGGAACCGTCAGCCGGCGCCTCCTTAACGGGGAGTGGCGTTTTAGCTTCTTTCCTGCACCAGAGCAGGTTCCTTCGGTATGGGTCAGTGAAGATTGCGCCGATGCCGTGCTGATGCCCCTGCCCTCTAACTGGCAGATGCAGGGGTTCGACACGCCCATCTACACCAACGTGACCTATCCGATCCCCGTAAACCCACCGTTTGTGCCGCAAGAAAACCCAACAGGTTGTTACTCGCTCACATTTGAGATGGATGATGCCTGGCTGCTGAGCGGCCAAACCCGCATTATCTTCGATGGCGTGAATTCGGCGTTTCATCTGTGGTGTAACGGTCAGTGGATCGGTTATTCACAGGACAGCCGACTGCCCGCCGAATTCGATCTTTCTACGGTGCTGCGTCCTGGCCAGAACCGCATTGCGGTCATGGTGTTGCGCTGGTGCGACGGGAGCTATCTGGAAGATCAGGACATGTGGCGCATGAGCGGGATTTTCCGCGATGTGTCGCTGCTGCATAAGCCAGAGACGCACATTGCCGATTATCAGGTTGTGACTGACCTGAATGCGGAGCGGGATCGCGCGGTGCTGAAGGTGGATCTCGCGCTCGCAGGCGCACAGTTTGCGGAGTGTGAGGTGGCGTTTACCCTGTGGCGCAACGGCGAAAAATGCGCCAGTGCCACCGGGCGGGCGGGCACTGCCGTTGTCGATGAGCGCGGCGGCTGGGCCGAGCGGCTAACGGTGACGCTCCCCGTTGAAGCGCCCGCCTTGTGGAGTGCGGAAACGCCGGAACTTTATCGCCTGACGATGACCCTTCTGAACGCGCAGGGTGAGGTGCTGGAAACGGAGGCCTGCGATGTGGGGTTCCGCCGCATAGAGATCAGCAATGGCCTGCTGAAGCTCAACGGTAAACCCCTGCTGATCCGCGGCGTTAACCGGCATGAGCATCACCCGGAAAACGGTCAGGTGATGGATGAAGCGACGATGCGCCGCGATATCGAACTCATGAAGCAGCATAACTTCAACGCCGTGCGTTGCTCGCACTATCCGAACCATCCGCTGTGGTACACGCTTTGCGACCGCTATGGTTTGTATGTCGTCGACGAAGCCAATATTGAAACCCACGGCATGGTGCCGATGAGTCGCCTTGCTGACGATCCGCGCTGGCTCCCTGCCATGAGCGAACGCGTCACCCGCATGGTGCAGCGCGACCGCAATCATCCTTCGATTATCATCTGGTCGCTGGGGAATGAGTCCGGCCATGGCGCGAACCATGACGCACTGTATCGCTGGCTGAAAACCACCGATCCGACGCGTCCGGTGCAGTACGAAGGCGGTGGGGCGAATACGGCAGCGACCGATATCGTGTGCCCGATGTATGCCCGGGTCGATCAGGATCAGCCCTTCCCGGCGGTACCGAAATGGTCTGTTAAAAAATGGATCGGCATGCCGGATGAAACGCGTCCGCTTATTCTCTGTGAATACGCCCACGCGATGGGGAACAGCTTCGGTGGTTTTGCCAAATACTGGCAGGCGTTTCGCCGCCATCCTCGCCTGCAGGGGGGATTTGTCTGGGACTGGGTTGACCAGGCGCTGACCAGAAAAGACGAAAATGGCACACCGTTCTGGGCCTACGGGGGAGACTTTGGCGACACGCCCAATGACCGCCAGTTCTGCCTTAACGGGCTGGTTTTTCCCGATCGCACACCGCATCCGGCACTGTATGAAGCCCAGCGCGCTCAGCAGTTTTTCACGTTTACGCGGATAAGTACGTCTCCGTTGGTGCTTGAAGTCCACAGCGATTACCTGTTCCGTCATACCGATAACGAGGTGCTGCGCTGGACCCTTGTCCGTGACGGCAGCGTGCTGGCCAGGGGGGACGTGACGCTCTCCATTGCTCCCCAGGGCACACAGCGTCTGGACATCGACCTGCCAGCGCTGGCGCCTGAAGCGGGTGACGTCTGGCTGAACGTTGAAGTGCACCAGCCGCGGGCGACGCCGTGGTCACCGGCAAACCATCGCTGCGCGTGGGAGCAGTGGCCGGTTCCGACTCCCCTGTATATCGCCCCGCCAGCACCGGAAGGTGTACCGCCGGTGTTAACGCAAACTGGCGACGTGCTTGAGCTGGTGCATCAGCAGCAACGCTGGCAGTTCAACCGCGCGTCAGGACACCTGACGCAATGGTGGCGCAATGGCGTTGAAACGCTGCTCTCACCGCTGACGGATAACGTCAGCCGCGCACCGCTGGACAATGATATTGGCGTGAGCGAGGCCACGCGAATCGATCCGAATGCGTGGGTGGAGCGCTGGAAAGCGGCAGGCATGTACGAGCTCACCTCGCGATTACTGCACTGTGAAGGAGAGCAGCATGCAGCCGAGGCGGTGGTGAAAACCCTGCATGTCTGGGAGTATCGCGGTAAGGCGCTGTTCCTGAGCCGTAAAGTCTGGCGGGTGGACGATAGGGGCGTTTTGCATGGCGATATTCAGGTCGATATTGCGTCTGATATCCCGGAACCGGCACGCGTAGGCCTGAGTGTTCACCTTGCCGCAACGCCGGAAACGGTTCAGTGGCTGGGGCTTGGGCCACATGAAAATTACCCGGACAGAACGCTGGCGGCTCAGCAGGGGCGCTGGACATTACCGCTGGAAGCCATGCACACGCCTTACATCTTCCCGACAGAAAATGGTCTGCGCTGTGATACCCGTGAACTGCTGCTGGGCGCGCATCGGCTGAATGGCCTGTTCCATTTCTCCGTCAGCCGCTACAGCCAGCAGCAGTTGCATGAGACAACTCACCATCATCTGTTGCGCGAGGAGCCGGGGTGTTGGCTTAACCTGGACGCGTTCCATATGGGCGTGGGCGGTGATGACTCGTGGAGCCCCAGCGTCTCGCCGGAATTTATTCTGCAGAAACGCCAGCTTCGCTATACCTTCAGCTGGCAGCAGAACCCTGACTGAGCAAAGAGGCGGCCACAGCAGTGGCCGCCTCGCTTACGCCAGGATACCGCTCAGGCCGTGCAGGCTCATGTAAATCCCGACCACAGTAATCAGGGCAGCGGAGATCCACGGTGCTTTTCGTGAAAACTCGCTGAAACCCGGCCAGCGTTTTGTCGCATGCTTAAGGCTCAGAGCGGCAATCGCACCGGAAGCGACCAGCGTTAACGCCAGACCAATACTGAAGCTGAATACCAGCGTTGCGCCGAGGGCAAAATGCTTCAGCTGCAGGCAGATGAGCAGGACCGTGATTGAGGCCGGGCAGGGGATAAGCCCTCCGGTCAGACCAAACAGTGCAATTTGTCCGGTGGTAACGTTCTGGCCGTTGAAGCGGCGGTTAATATCCTGCGCATGCGCGCGCTGGTGGGCGTCCTGCCACTCTTCTTCAACCAGTGGATGCCCATGGTCGTGATGATCATGATGGTGGTCATGGTGATCGTGATGATGGTGGTGATCGTGTGGCCGACTCTCCTTCCAGGTTCGCCAGGCCATCCACAGGGCGATCAGCACGATCAGTATCCCCGAGACCAGCTGGAACCAGGGCTCAGACGTATGCGCATCCCAGCCCCGGCCAAACCATAATCCTGCCATGGCAATGATCCAGACCACCGCCGTATGGGAAAGCGTTGCCGCCAGACCAAGCAACACCGCCTGTTTCAGCGTACCGCGAATAGCCACAATAAACGCGGCCATCATCGTTTTGGAGTGGCCCGGCTCCAGGCCATGCAGCGCGCCGAGGAGGATAGCGCTGGGTACAAACAGCCAGGCATTGCCCTGCTGGAGGAGTGAAGCAAAATCGTTCATGGAAAATTCCGGAGTGGAAAGCGTGTTCAGATACTACTCCCCCCCAGTAGTCTAATACTACCCCCCAGTAGAAAAATACTCAGGGGGAGTAGAGCATGATATGCTTTAAAAGCCATACGATGAGGGAGACAGAGATGTCACATACGGTTCGCGACAAGAAGATGTTATTGACTCGCCTGAAGAAAATTCAGGGGCAAAGCGCTGCCCTGGAAAAAATGCTCAATAGCGACCACGAATGCGCCGACGTGTTACAACAGCTGGCGGCGATCCGCGGCGCGGTAAACGGCATGATGATGCAGGTGATCGAAGGTCATCTCACCGATCATGTGGTGAAAGAGCCTGAAGAAGCTCAGCGCGAAGCCGATCTTGGCGTCGTGTTACAGGTGATCAAATCCTATCTTAAGTAGGATGTGTTTTGAGGTTATCTTCCGCCCAAAGAATAAAGTCCGCTTTCGGCAACGCCTTGCTGTAGTACCAACCCTGCCCATACTGCACGCCGTGACGACGTAGCCAGGCGAGTTGCCCTTCGGTCTCCACGCCTTCCGCAACCATCGCCAGCTTCAGCGATTTTGCCATTTCAATAATGTGTGGCGTCACGTTTTTATATTCCAGTGCATCCACAAACGCTTTATCAATTTTTAGCGTGTCGACATCCAGATCCTGCAGGTAGCTCAGGCTGGAATAGCCCGTACCGAAATCATCAATATAGATTGCGTGGCCTGAATGACGAAAGGCGGCGATGGCCGGTGCGCTGATTTTAGGATCGGCAAAGCCGCGCTCGGTTAACTCAAGGGCGATCTGTTGCGGATGGACTTTCCACTTATTCATTAAGTGACTCAGCAGTGGCGGGAGTTTTCCCGAGGTCAAATCGGCCGGCGCGAGGTTAATGGAAATATGCTGCCCGGCGTGAAGGTGCAGCCAGTAGCCCATATCCTCAAACACCTTTTCAATGACCAAATGCGTCAGCTGCGAGATGAGCCCCGTTTGCTCAGCAAGCGGCACAAAAATATCCGGTGAAAGGCTGCTCCCGTCAGGCTGGGGCCAGCGGGTTAGCGCCTCTGCGCCCACAATCTTCCCGCTAGAGAGTTCAATAATGGGCTGGTAATGCACCACAAATTCCCGGTTATTGATGGCGTCAAGCAGGCGGTTGCGTGGCGACTGGATGCGACGCAGCAGTCGCAAAACAAAGAGTGCGGCAAGCAGGCTTATCAGTATGCCGAACGGCAGCCAGATAAGAAGTTGCTTGTGCCAGGTTTCAGCCAGCGGTTTTAACGCCGCCCAGGCGACCACCGTAAACCCCAGTTCAGGAACAGGCTTCATGATGTATATCGAGCCGTTGTACTGAATACGGGTGACGCCCTGGTCCTTAACCAGATTGCGGATATGCGGATCGAGCTTGCTGCTGCTGGCAAAAATGAGATGTGATTTGCTGCCCACCAGGGCGGCATCTGTGGCGATCTCACCAAAAGGGATCACATCGACAAGCGAGGCAGGATCCACCAGCACCAGATAGTGGCCCCGACCCAGGACCGCCATGTAGCGGCTAAAACCGAGATCGTTTTGCGTGGTGAGCCATGCGCCATAACCATCTTCCGTGATTCGCATGGGCGGCGGGAAAGGGGCCGACTGACTGGTTTGTTCCAGGGACGAGCAAAGGGGTTCAAGATTGTTGATATAAATAACTTCCTGAACATAACGCCATGAAAAAGCGACCCGCCGCATCTCCCTTAAATGCATAACGCTACAGGGGATCCCTTTAAAGGTCTGCAGGCTGTTGAGCGCTTCTTTAGCATCATCCACCACCCTGGCGGTACGTATCAGCACGCGTGAGGCATAGCTATCCAGCGCATCGACAAACTTATCTTCCGCCTGGCGATGTGCCAGCCAGATGCTCAGGCTAATCGGAACCAGCACCGCAATGATAAGTACGCCGGTCACCAGACTGACCAGATGTCGGGTTTTCATGGTGCTGTTTCCTTCCTCTTATGCCCGCTCCTGGGCGCTGAAAAACCTGCCAGAGGAGAAAGATTTTACCGCTAAATGATAAAGTTATAGCACGCGCAGGTCATGATTTACGGCACAACAGAAAATATCGTCGGGGCAGAGGGGTTGTTTTTTCAGCAGGGGTTAGATATTATTTTGTTATGTTATAACAAAACATAAAGAGTTTACGATGAAACCAGATATCCACCCAGCCTATCGCACCGTGGTGTTCCACGACACCAGTGCTAATGAATACTTTAAAGTCGGCTCAACCATTAAGACCGACCGCGAAATTGAACTCGACGGTGAAACATATCCGTATATCACCATCGAGGTCTCTTCAAAATCGCACCCGTTCTACACCGGCAAGCAGAAAACGTTCTCGACGGATGGCAGTGCGGCGCGCTTCCGTAAGCGTTTCGGCGGCTTTCTTAATGCGAAGCGGGGATAACCATGCAGGTACTTAACTCATTGCGCAGTGCAAAACAGCGTCACCCGGATTGCCAGATAGTCAAACGCAAGGGACGCTTATACGTGATTTGCAAATCCAATCCGCGCTTTAAGGCGGTTCAGGGACGTAAGAAAAGACGCTAGACGCGTGTTTCGCGCCAGCTTTCCAGGGATCTTTTTTGGTTGCCATCGGCAGTAAAATTGTCGGTGGCAAGCCAGCCTTCAAAGGCACTCGCCAGCGCCGGCCACTCTTTGTCGAGAATTGAAAACCAGTCGGTATCCCGGTTATGACCTTTCGTGACCAGCGCCTGACGAAAACGCCCCTCAAACTGAAAGCCAAGACGCAGTGCCGCCTTGCGCGAAGGCGCGTTCAGGCTGTTGCACTTCCACTCGTATCGACGATACCCAAGGGTGTCGAACACGTATCGCATCAGCAGATATTGCGCTTCCGTCGACATCGGCGTGCGGCTGAGCAGCGGGGAGAAATGAACATGTCCCACCTCCACAACGCCGTTGGTTGGATCGATCCGCATCAGAGCCAGCGTGCCGACCGGAGACTGGGTCTGGTTGTCGATAACGCTAAAGTGAATCGGATCGGATAAGTCACGCACGCTCTCTACCCACCCTGCAAACGCCTCTGCGCTGGCATCCGGCTCACGCAACAGCCACGTCCAGCTGCGGGTATCTTCGGCCAGAGAATACGCGCTGAACAACGCCTCAGCGTGCTCCACCCGCAGCGGCTCAAGGCGACAATAGTGGCCCTGAAGCACCACACGTGAAGGGTGCTGGCGGGGTTGCCAGTCGATAAGTGCTTCGCCTACTGGCTGTCCAAACTCATTGAATGTTTTCATTTTACTGTCCGTGACGTTGATAAGAACGCCAGACTAGTGAATTACTGGTTCCTTAAAAAGTGCCACTCAGCTATGTTTTGGTGGTACCACGGGAGGCGAGATGAACATACCGGGCGATGAATTTTATACTTTGCTGAATGCCGCGTTGAAAGCGCGGGGGGAAGAGACGCTGCAGCGCGCGCTGTATCATGCATTGCGTGAGGCGATACTGTGCGGCCGGCTACACGCCGGGAGCCGGCTTCCCGGTTCGCGAATGCTGGCTCAGCAGCTCTCGCTTTCACGGAATACCGTCAATGCGGCGCTGGAACAGCTGACGCTCGAAGGGTATCTGCTGCGTAACCGCCAGGGGACGCGGGTGGCGCAGCTGGCGCAGCGTACGCTCGTTCAGGCATTGCCGGACTCTGCCGTCGCGCTCGGCAGCCGGGTCGCCTCGCTGCCTGCGCCGGTGCCGCGTGATACCCCGGTTCCGGCATTTACGCCGGGAACACCGGCCATCAACTACTTTCCCCTGCCGCTGTGGCGGCGCTTGTACGACCGGGTTCTGCGCGAAGAGGGCAGCGCGCTGTTAGGGTATGGCGATCCTGCCGGAGAGCCGTCGCTGCGGGCGGCCATTGCTCGCCACCTTGCCCTTTCGCGCGGCATTGACTGCGATGCCAGTCAGATAGTAATGACCGAAGGTGCGCTTGAGGGGGTAAACCTTTGCACGATGCTGCTGAGCGAACCCGGCAGCGTCGCGTGGGTGGAAGATCCTGGCTATGGTGGGGCTAAAAGCGCCTTTGCCAAAGCGGGCTTAGTCATGACGGGGATGCCGGTTGATGACGAAGGCATGTTCTGGGAAGGGCTGGATACGCCGTCCCCTGCGCTTATTTTCACCTCACCTTCGCACCAGTTTCCGTACGGAAGCGTGCTCAGTGCGCGGCGACGCCTGGCGCTGCTGGATCTGGCCCGGCAGCATAACGCCTGGATTATTGAAGATGATTACGACAGCGAGTTTCGTTATTCCGGTGAGCCCGTGCCCGCAATGCTGGGAATGGTCAACAATGCGCCGGTTGTCTATCTCGGTACCTTCAGCAAAACCCTCTTTCCGTCGCTGAGAATGGGGTTCATGGTGTTACCCCCGGCGCTGGCAAACGCGGCCCGTCCGGCCATTGGCGCGTTGCTGCGTGGCGGGCATCGCGCCGAACAGCGAACCCTGGCGCTGTTTATTGAGGAAGGACATTATGCCCGCCACCTTGCCGCCATGCGCCGGCTCTACCGTAAGCGCTACCGACAGCTGCGTGAGGTGCTGAGTGCTGAGCTTCATACTCCGCATCGCATTCTGGCGGGTGAAGGGGGGATGCATCTGACGCTGTCAATAGACGGCATCGACGACCAAAAAGTGGTCGAGCAGGCGAGGGCGTTTCAGCTGGCACCCGCTGCACTGAGCGGGTATTACCTGGAGCCGAAGCAGGGGCAAACCGGTCTGGTGTTAGGTTACGGCAATACCTCTGCTTCTCAGTTTGTGTCGGGTATCCGACGCATACAGGCTTTAATCACACAGCAGCAGGACGGGAAAGGGTAAAGACATCATAAAAAGAGAGCTGACCTTTGGTGGATACCATCTTCTGCAGCTTCTCTTTTTGCACTGTTTCAACCGCGGGGGAGTGCATGATGCTTTCTATCAGCTCCGGCGGCACGTAACGCGTGTTATACCATTCACCGTTATAGCAAACCCGGAAATCAAGGACGTCGATATCTTCGTAGCGGTAGCGGGGATTAACGTCAAAAAAGAAAAAGGCGTTAAACACCACAAACAGAATGACAAGCAGCCAGACGGAGTCCACCAGAGTTTCGGACTTCAGCATCACAATCAGTGTCGCCAGCCAGGCGGCATACATTGCGACAAACAGTCCAGGGTGTTTGCGAATAAAGCTGATGCTAAAGCGCGGGCGATTGTCGCGCTTTTCGCGGTGATTAAGATCGTCGATGGTGGCAGTAAGCAGGCGCTGTATCTCGGTCATTTTTTGCCTTTATGAGAATTGACAATACAGGATGTCTGCCAATTTTAGGGGAGCCATTTGGCTGAAAAAAGTAACAGTCAGGCGCTAAAAGACCATAACAGTTGACTCCCCGTCACTTTACAGCCGTTTAATGATTGTTGCCGGATTGCCGCCGACGACGACATTCGCCGGGACGTCTTTCGTTACGATAGCGCCGGAGGCCACCACCACATTATCACCCAGCGTAACGCCCGGGTTAATAACCGCACGTCCGCCAATCCAGACGTTGTTGCCGATGGTCACCGGCTTGCCAAACTCCACGCCGCTATTACGCGCGTCGGCGTCCAGCGGATGGGTTGCCGTGTAAATATGCACCCCTGGCGCGAGCATGCAGTTGTCGCCAATATGTATCGGGCAGACATCCAACATAACGCAATCGAAATTGGCGTAAAATTCTTTGCCCAGATAAATGTTATATCCATAGTCACAGCGGAAGCTCGGCTCAATATAGGCCCCTTCGCTTTGCCCGAGGAGTTCCGCCAGAATGTTCTGGCGTTCGAGTTTCTCATCAGGTGCAGTGTGGTTATAACGGTGAACCAGGTGTCGGGCGCGTAATCGGTCGGCCCGTAATGTTTCATCACCAGGGCGGTAATGTTCACCTGCAATCATCTTCTGCTTTTCTATGCTCATTGGGAACCTCACTGGTCGTCTTTACCGTAGGGTAATCGGAACAGGATAACAGGGGAACGTTCCCGGAAAACCACTGTGACTATAATCACAATAATATTGCGGATGAGCACGTTTTACACGGAGACCTGCACTGGGGCAGGAGGGTATAGCCAGAAAGTTGAATACAGCTGAGAAAGTGGCGTAGAACCTCTACAGACACACTTCAAAGATTAACGGACAAATCTCCACACGGACGTTGGGATTTTGTCATACAGCTTATTCATGGTCAGTTCAGCAAGACGGTGGTCAGCCGCTGAATAAAATACCGCCAGTTCATTATCAGAAAGCTCGTATTTATTCTTTTCAATTACACGTTCAAGCGTGTCTATTGACTGACAGCGTCGCAAACGCATCAAATAATCGATTTTTGTGAGTGGTTTTTCAGACATAAATTTACCTTACTAATTGTAATAATTTTAACAGGAAAGACTAACGGGGTTAGCTCTGCTCACGTTGATGAAGCAACGAAATAGTCGGTTGCCCGATTTACGCCATTTCTGCAAATCTTGCGCATTAATGCCGTAGCTGCTGAACAACATAAAGGTGTCATCCAGGTATTCATCAATTTGCTCAATCAGCTTATTATCTTCATTGTACTTAATTTTATAATTAAGTGCGAAGGTTGCAATATGCTCGATCAACTCGTTTAACTGTAAATTGATGGCAGACGTTGGGTCGTTTACCCAGCCATGGTTACTTTCATCAAGATTGGCAAGGCAGTCATGGTACAAGGATTCGCAGAGAAATTTCAACTGCGCGATATCATGCCTTTTTGGCGAGTACTCGTCCATAGCGCATCCCCTTCTGAGTGATTTCTTACTCACCGAACATCATGTCGGGATGGATACAACATACTTAGCCGCACGGGTGCTGTGTTCCTGATTACTCTAACTATAATCCACTCTGATCAAGATTTCACCGCGCTATTACGAAAAATTACAAATAAAAGCACTGACTGCGAGCCTTTACGCAAATGTGCCTTCAGAACTAAACATTTTTATCCAGATTAACGCGGAACTTTTTTCGCTCCCTTACGTTTCATTGGCTTAGCGTAAACAATCCTAAGATGTCCAAATCCGGAGTTCTCTTTGTCTGAAGATATGGTTAGGAATATTCCTAATCACTTAAGCAGGGAAATGAAATTAAAAAAATCCTGAATTCAGCGATTACGTTATCAGTTAATTATGATATGTCATTGTAGGCGGCAGGAAATAAATAGAAGCACAATAAGCCTATTTTATGATTTTTTTCTGAAAAAGAAAAAGGCCGCTAATGCGGCCTTTTTATCATGTGAAACCGGTATCAGTGCGGTTCTACCGAATGACTGTGCTCAATATCTTCATTCTTGCGGCTAAAGCGGCGGCGAACCACCACGAAGAATACCGGAACGAAGAAGATAGCAAGTACGGTTGCGGTAACCATACCCCCCATAACGCCTGTACCGACGGCGTTCTGTGCACCGGAACCCGCACCGGTACTGATAACCAGCGGCATTACCCCGAGGATAAATGCCAGTGATGTCATCAGGATTGGGCGCAGACGCATACGCACCGCGTCAAGGGTCGCCTCAATCAGGCCTTTACCTTCTTTCTCCATCAGATCTTTGGCGAATTCAACGATAAGTATCGCGTTCTTCGCCGACAAGCCAATGGTTGTCAGCAGGCCCACCTGGAAGTACACGTCGTTGGTTAATCCACGGAACGTTGCCGCAAGCAGCGCACCGATAACCCCCAGTGGCACCACCAGCATAACGGAGAACGGAATCGACCAGCTCTCATACAGTGCCGCCAGACACAGGAAGACCACAATCAGTGAAATGGCGTACAGGGCAGGGGCCTGGTTACCGGACAGACGTTCCTGGTAGGACATACCGGTCCAGTCATAGCCGATACCCGCAGGCAGTTTACCTGCCAGCTCTTCCATCAGGTTCATGGCTTCACCGGTGCTTCGGCCTGGTGCGGCCTGACCCAGGATCTCCATGGATGGCAGCCCGTTATAACGTTCCAGACGCGGCGAACCGTATTCCCAGTGCGACGTAGAGAAGGATGAGAACGGCACCATCTGACCGTTGTTGCCGCGAACGTACCAGTTGTTGATATCGTTCGGTAACATACGGTATTGCGCTTCTGACATCACGTACACTTTCTTCACACGACCACGGTCGATGAAGTCGTTGACGTAGCTACCGCCCCAGGCCGCGCCCAGCGTGGTATTGATGTCACTGATGGAAACGCCCAGTGCCTGTGCTTTCTCCTGATCGATGTCGATTTTGTACTGAGGCGTATCTTCCAGACCGTTAGGACGCACGCCGACCAGAAGGTCAGGGTGTTTCGCCACTTCACCGAACAACTGGTTACGTGCCTGCGTCAGTTTTTCATGACCCAGACCGCCCTGGTCAATCAGCTGGAAGTCGAAACCTGTCGCTGTCCCCAGTTCAACAATCGCTGGCAGGTTAAAGGCGAAGACCATCGCATCTTTAATCTGTGAGAACGTGCCCATTGCACGGCCAGTAATCGCCTCAACTTTGTTCTCTTCGCCCGGACGTTCTGACCAGTCTTTCAGAGAAACGAAGGCAATACCGGTGTTCTGACCACGACCCGCAAAGCCAAAGCCGTTAACCGCAAACACGGATTCAACGTTAGCTTTCTCTTTGGTGAGGTAGTAATCCGTCACTTCATCCAGCACCTTCTGGGTACGTTCTTGCGAGGCACCCGCCGGCAGCTGTGCCATCGTCAGGAACACGCCCTGGTCTTCATCTGGCAGGAACGAGCTTGGCAGACGAACGAACAGATAGGCCATACCCACCACGATGATGATATAGAGCAGCAGGTAACGACCGGTGCTGCGCAGGATGTTACCCACGCTATCGGTGTAGTGATGCGTGCTCTTATCAAACATGCGGTTAAACCAGCCGAAGAACCCTTTATGCTCGCCGTGACCGCCTTTCTGAACAGGTTTCAGCATGGTGGCACACAGTGCAGGCGTCAGGATCAATGCAACCAGTACTGACAGCGCCATCGCCGAGACGATGGTGATGGAGAACTGACGATAAATTGCACCGGTAGAGCCGCCAAAGAAGGCCATTGGGATAAATACCGCAGACAGTACCATCGCGATACCGACCAGCGCGCCCTGGATCTGGCCCATGGATTTACGGGTTGCTTCCTTCGGCGGGAGACCTTCTTCCGCCATGACACGCTCGACGTTTTCTACCACCACGATGGCGTCATCCACAAGCAAGCCGATGGCGAGCACCATCCCGAACATCGTCAGGGTGTTTATCGAGTAGCCAAAGATGGCCAGTATGGCGAAGGTCCCGAGCAATACGACCGGTACGGCGATGGTTGGGATCAGCGTCGCGCGGAAGTTTTGCAGGAACAGATACATGACCAGGAATACCAGAATGATCGCTTCTGCCAGGGTTTTAACCACTTCGTGAATCGAGATTTTTACGAACGGCGTGGTGTCATACGGATAAACGATCTTCAGGCCTGACGGGAAGAACGGTTCCATCTTCTTCAGTTCCGCACGGATAGCCGTTGCGGTGTCCAGGGCGTTAGCACCTGTCGCCAGTTTGATCCCGAGACCGGAAGCCGGCTTGCCGTTAAACTTCGCAATGATGTCGTAGTTTTCGCCACCCAGTTCCACTTTCGCCACGTCGCGCAGACGAACCTGCGAACCGTCCTGATTCACCTTCAGCAGAATTTTGCTGAACTCATCGGCGGAGGTCAGACGGGTCTGTGCGATGATCGAGGCGTTAAGCTGCTGGCCTTTCACCGGCGGGGTACCGCCTAACTGACCGGCGGCAACCTGGGCGTTCTGCGCTTTGATGGCGTTGATCACGTCCACCGGCGTCAGTTGGAAGTTGTTCAGTTTGTTCGGATCCATCCAGATACGCATCGCGTACTGAGAACCGAAAAGCTGAACGTCACCCACACCAGACGTACGGCTGATGGCGTCCTTCATGTTGGCGCCCACGTAGTCGGAAATATCCTCCTGCGTCATGGTGCCGTTGGTGTTGATAACGCCAACAACCATCAGGAAGCTACTGGACGATTTCTCGACGCTCACACCCTGCTGTTGTACTTCTTGTGGCAGCAACGGCATGGCGAGCTGCAGTTTGTTCTGGACCTGAACCTGCGCGATGTCAGCATCAGTACCTGACTGGAAGGTCAGGGTGATCTGTACCGTACCGGTTGAGTCACTGTTTGAGGACATGTACATCAGGTTATCGATACCGTTCATGTTCTGTTCGATAACCTGTGTCACGGTGTCCTGCACCGTTTTTGCATCAGCCCCGGGGTAGGTTGCGGAAATTGTTACCGCCGGTGGCGCAATCGTTGGATATTGCGCGACAGGCAGCTTCAGGATCGCAAGTCCCCCAGCCAGCATGATGATGATGGCGATCACCCATGCAAATATGGGGCGATCGATAAAGAAATTAGGCATGTCTTAACGGCTCCTGTTTAAGTTAAGACTTGGTTTGTTCTGACTGGCCAGCGGCCGAAGCTTGTTGTTTATCGTCAGATTTCACTTCCTGTGCTTTGACCTGCGCGCCAGGACGAACTTTTTGCAAACCAGTAATAATCACGCGATCGCCATCTTTCAGACCTTCCGTCACCAGCCATTTATCGCCAATCGCCTGCGTGGCAGTGATGTTGCGCGTTTCGACTTTGTCATCAGCCCCGACAACCAGTGCACTCGCGTCGCCACGTGGCGTACGGGTGACACCCTGCTGAGGCACCAGAAGTGCGGTTGGGTTGGTGCCTTCTTCCAGACGCGCGCGAACGAACATACCAGGTAAGAGTGTCTTATCCGGGTTCGGGAAAATCGCACGTAAGGTGATGGAACCGGTAGTTTGGTCGACCGTCACATCGGAGAATTCCAGTGTGCCTGCCTGCGGGAACTTGATACCGTCATTGGTCACGAGCTCCACTTTGGCTTTACCGTTTTCCTGCTTCAGCGTGCCGTTTGCCAGCTCTTGTTTCAGGCGCAGGAAATCGTTGCTGGACTGGGTCACGTCAACGTAAATCGGATCAAGCTGCTGCACGGTGGCCAACGCGTTGGTCTGACCGTTCTGCACCAGCGCCCCTTCCGTGACGGAAGATTTACCGATGCGACCGCTGATGGGGGAGGTCACTTTGGTATAGGCGAGGTTGATACGCGCTGTTTCCACTGCAGCTTTCGCGGCAATCACGGCGGCGTTGGTCTGCTGTGCATCAGACAGGGCAGTGTCATAATCCTGTTGACTGATGTACTTGGTACCGAGCAGTTTTTTGTAACGGTTCAGCGTCAGTTGGGAGATTTTGGCTGCAGCTTCTGCTTTCGCCAGATCGCCTTTCGCGCTCTCATAGGAGGCCTGGTAGGTTGCCGGATCAATCTGATACAGAGACTCGCCAGCTTTCACTTCACCACCCTCGGTGAAGTTACGTTTCAGGATGATACCACTCACCTGAGGACGCACTTCTGCGATGCGGTATGCGCTGGTACGGCCCGGTAATTCTGTCGTTATCTGGAGAGGTTCGGACTTGAGCGTCACCACGCCAACTTCTGGCACCTGCTGAGCTCCTTGTTGAGCCTGTTTGTCGTCACATCCTGTTAGCGCTAAGCTGCCTGAGAGCATCAGAACGACCGCCAGAGGCGTTAACCCTCTGTTTTTGTTCATATGTAAACCTCGAGTGTCCGATTTCAAATTGATCAATGGTCCTGAGTCCAAAAACCCATTGCTGCGTTTATATTATCGTCATGCTATGGTACATACATTCACAAATGTATGTAAATCTGACTCCTGTAAATTCACTAACGTATGGCACGAAAAACCAAACAACAAGCGCTTGAAACCCGACAACACATTCTGGATGTGGCTATGCGTTTGTTTTCTCAGCAGGGTGTTTCGTCAACCTCGCTGGCGCAGATTGCTCAGGCCGCGGGCGTCACGCGGGGAGCGATTTACTGGCATTTTAAAGACAAGACAGATCTGTTCAGTGAAATCTGGCAACTCTCAGAGTCCAGCATTAGCGATCTTGAGACTGAGTATCGGGCAAAATTCCCCGAGGATCCACTCTCAGTATTAAGAGAAATATTAGTATATATCCTTGAAGCAACGGTAGTTGAAGAACGTCGCAGGTTAATGATGGAAATCATCTACCATAAATGCGAGTTGGTCGGAGAGATGGCGGTCGTCCAGCAGGCGCAGCGCAGCCTGTGTCTGGAAAGCTACGATCGCATTGAACAGGTCCTCACCCAGTGCATGCAGGCGAACCAGCTGCCGGCGACGTTAATGACCCGACGGGCGGCAGTCCTGATGCGCAGTTATATTTCCGGCCTGATGGAAAACTGGCTTTTCGCCCCGGACTCCTTTGACCTGAAGAACGAAGCCCGCAGCTATGTCGCTATTTTCCTGGAGATGTGCCAGCTCTCCCCGACGCTGCATGGCAAGTCAGGCTCGCTAACAGCCTGACGCGATTCCAGGATTTCTCTTAGAGGCTCACGTTCGCGCTATTCTGCTTCAGGCGAGCGTGATATCCTGCACGCCGGACTATTTTCGGTCATCTTCTGACATCATTCACAACTATGCTGCACACCAATCGCTCGCAACATCCTGTTCTTGTATTTTTATTGGCGACGCTGTTTTTCTTCGCAACGGCACCGCTTTCCTGGGCCCGCGCCGATAACAACAATGACATCCCTTCACGCAGTGATGTTCAGTCGCAACTCGACACCCTGAATAAACAAAAAGATCTCTCTGCTCTGGATAAGCTCGTTCAGCAGG
This sequence comes from Enterobacter cloacae complex sp. FDA-CDC-AR_0132, assembly GCF_003010695.1. Classification (NCBI taxonomy): domain Bacteria; kingdom Pseudomonadati; phylum Pseudomonadota; class Gammaproteobacteria; order Enterobacterales; family Enterobacteriaceae; genus Enterobacter; species Enterobacter cloacae complex sp. FDA-CDC-AR_0132. The sequence continues at coordinate 2,694,709 of NZ_CP027618.1, forward strand.
ATCTGACGGAGACGCTGGAAACGCTTGATAAAATTGAGCGTGTTAAAGCGGAAACCACACAGCTTCGGCAGAAAGTGGCGCAGGCGCCTGAAAACATGCGTAAGGCCACGGAATCGCTGAATGCCCTGAGCGATGTGGATAATGACGACGAAACCCGTAAAACGCTCGCGACCCTGTCATTGCGTCAGCTGGAATCGCGCGTCGCACAGCTGCTCGACGATCTGCAAACGGCGCAGTCCGATCTCGGCACGTACAACAGCCAGCTTGTCTCCCTGCAAACCCAGCCCGAGCGCGTGCAAAATGCGATGTACGCCGCCTCTCAGCAGCTGCAGCAGATCCGCAACCGTCTGAACGGTACGTCGGTTGGCGAAGGCACCCTGCGCCCAACGCAGCAAACGCTGCTGCTGGTGCAGCAGGCCTTACTGAATGCGCAAATCGAACAGCAGCGTAAAAGCCTGGAAGGGAATACGGTGCTGCAGGATACGCTCCAGAAGCAGCGCGACTACGTAACGGCGAACATTAATCGTCTGGAACATCAGCTTCAGCTGTTGCAGGAGGCGGTTAACAGTAAGCGCCTTACGCTGACGGAGAAAACGGCTCAGGAAGCCGTCTCACCGGACGAAACTGCCCGCATTCAGGCGAACCCGCTGGTGAAACAGGAGCTCGAGGCTAACCATCAGCTGAGCCAGCGCCTGATACTGGCAACAGAAAGCGGGAACTCGCTGGTTCAGCAAAATATCAGAGTGAAAAACTGGCTGGACCGCGCGCTGCAGGCTGAACGCAACATTAAAGAGCAGATTGCGGTTCTGAAAGGCAGCCTGCTGCTGTCGCGTATTCTCTACCAGCAACAGCAGACGCTGCCGTCCGCCGATGAGCTCGAGGACATGACCAACCGCATTGCGGATTTGCGTCTGGAACAATTCGATGTGAACCAGCAGCGCGACGCCCTTTTCCAGAGCGATACGTTTGTCGCCAAATTGGAAGAGGGCCATTCCAGTGAAGTGAACCCGGAAGTTCACGACGCCCTGCTGCAGGTTGTGGATATGCGCCGCGAGCTGCTCGACCAGCTCAACAAACAGCTCGGCAACCAGCTGATGATGGCGATTAACCTGCAGATCAACCAGCAACAGCTGGTGAGCGTGTCGAAAAGTCTGCAGGAGATCCTGACCCAGCAGATTTTCTGGGTTAACAGCAATAAGCCGATGGACTGGGACTGGATTAAATCCTTCCCTGAAACGCTGAAGGCGCAGATTAAGAGCATGAAAATCACCGTAAACTGGGAGAAAGCCTGGCCTGCGGTGATGATTGCCTTCCTGGCGGGGCTCCCGCTGCTGCTGATTGCCGGCCTGATCCGCTGGCGTCTGGGCTGGCTGAAGAAATACCAGGATAAGCTGGCGTCTGAAGTGGGGCAACTGCGTAACGACAGTCAGCTGCACACGCCAAAAGCGATTCTGATCGATCTGATCCGCGCGCTGCCGGTCTGCCTGATTATTCTGGCGGTGGGGCTTATCCTGCTGACGATGCAGCTCAACATCAGCGACCTGCTGTGGGCGTTCAGTAAAAAACTGGCCCTGTTCTGGCTGGTGTTTGGCGTGTGCTGGAAAGTGCTGGAAAAAGACGGCGTTGCGGTGCGTCATTTCAACATGCCTGCGCAACTGACCAGCCACTGGCGTCGTCAGATTGTACGCGTCAGCCTGGCGCTGTTGCCGCTGCACTTCTGGTCCGTTGTCGCTGAGCTGTCTCCGCTGCACCTGATGGACGATGTCATGGGCCAGCTGGTTATTTTGCTGAACCTGCTGCTCATTGCCATCCTGATGTGGCCGATGTGCCGCGACAGCTGGCGGGATAAAGAGTCTCACAACATTCGTCTGGCCACCGTGACGGTACTGGCGATTATTCCGCTGGCACTGATGGTGCTCACGGCGACGGGGTACTTCTATACCACGTTGCGCCTGTCCGGACGCTGGATTGAAACCGTCTATCTGGTGATCGTCTGGAACCTGCTCTATCAGACCGTACTGCGCGGCCTGAGCGTGGCGGCTCGCCGCATCGCTTATCGTCGTGCCATCGCGCGTCGCCAGCATCAGGTGAAAGAGGGGGCTGAAGGCGCGGAGCCACAGGAAGAGCCAACCATCGCGCTGGAGCAGGTTAACCAGCAGACACTGCGTATCACCATGCTGGTGATGATCGCGCTGTTTGCGGTGATGTTCTGGGCGATCTGGTCTGATTTAATCACCGTCTTCGCCTACCTCGACAGTATCACCCTCTGGCAATACAACGGCACCGAAGCGGGCGCCGCGGTAATGAAAAGCGTGACCATGGGCAGCCTGCTCTTTGCCCTGGTATCGTCAGTGGTGGCCTGGGCGTTGATTCGAAACCTGCCAGGCCTGCTTGAGGTGCTGGTGCTGTCGCGTCTGAACCTGCGTCAGGGGGCGTCGTATGCCATCACCACCATCCTCAACTACGTCATTATTATTGTCGGGGCGATGACGGTCTTTGGATCGCTTGGCGTCTCATGGGATAAGCTGCAGTGGCTGGCGGCCGCGCTCTCTGTCGGTCTCGGTTTTGGCTTGCAGGAGATCTTCGGTAACTTTGTTTCCGGCCTGATCATTCTCTTCGAACGTCCGGTGCGTATCGGTGATACCGTCACCATCGGCACCTTCTCGGGAACGGTCAGCAAGATCCGTATTCGTGCTACCACCATCACCGACTTCGATCGCAAAGAGGTGATCATCCCGAACAAAGCGTTCGTCACCGAGCGACTGATCAACTGGTCGCTCTCCGACACCACAACGCGCGTCGTCATTCGACTGGGCGTAGCCTACGGCTCCGATCTGGATAAAGTGAAAGAGGTGTTGTTAAAAGCCGCGAAATCGCATCCTAAGGTGATGCACGAGCCCGCCCCAGATGTGTTCTTCACCACCTTCGGGCCGAGCACGCTGGATCACGAGCTGCGGTTATACGTGCGTGAGCTGCGCGATCGCAGCTACACCGTGGATGAGCTGAACCGCACTATCGATCGTCTGTGCCGTGAAAACAACATTAACATCGCCTTCAACCAGCTTGAAGTTCACCTGCGTAACGAGAAAGGTGACGAGCATACGGAAGTGAAGCGCGAGATTCAGGGTGACGATCCTACCCCGGCGTAATTCAGGTTCCCTCTCCCGGTGGGAGAGGGGCAGGGTGAAGGCGACTGGCCTTCATCTTGCCTTCAAAATCCGTCTTCACTATCTCAAGTGCTTTCAGCACCGTCTGGGCAGGGATGTCATGATTCTCCAGCAGCATAATCAAATCGACGGCCAGCTTGACCTCATCGGGTGCATTTTCCAGTGACATTTACGGCTCCTGTTAACGGGTCAGACGTTCAATGACGCGTTCAATTTCATCCAGTGCCTGACGGCAACGAACGATGCGGCCCTCGAGGGCGCTAATCTCTCGCATTAATAACTGCTGCTCTTCCAGCGTCTCGCTTGCGTTCAGGCGCGTTTCCCGCTCCTGCTTCATCTCAAACAGACGGCGCGCAAACTCCTGGTTCTCCAGCCGCTTGCGCTGCCATTTACCGAGACCCGGCGACGCGCTGTCCCAGACGCGTAGCGGCCAGGCGGTCATTTCACGGTGCAGGGCGGTGATCTGCTCGGTGAGATGTTCCGCAAGCCAGGCGACCTGTTGCTGTTGATTGTTCTCAACCGCGTGGCGCAACTCATCAAGATTCGTCTGCGCCTCAGCAACATAATCCTGGATGCGCGTGCTGCGGGTACGAAAAAGCTGCCGGTCAAAGCGCGGCTTCAGCGTAGCATGCCCCATTAACGGCGTAGCCTGCGCGCGCAGGGTGGACAGCTGATTTTGCAGCGTCTCCAGAAGCAGGGCTGTTTTCAATACGCTCTCCAGTGGTAAAGTAGCCGTTCAGTTTGATAACGATTCGCATTATGCAGCGTACTATTTTAATCATCATTGGCTGGCTCGCGGTAGTGTTAGGCACGCTGGGCGTGGTTTTGCCCTTATTGCCCACCACACCTTTTATCCTGCTGGCAGCCTGGTGCTTCGCCCGTTCATCGCCGCGCTTTCACCACTGGCTGCTGTACCGCTCCTGGTTTGGCGGCTATTTGCGCCACTGGCAAAAACATCGGGCAATGCCGCCCGGTGCGAAGCCGCGTGCGATCGCGGTGATCCTGATTACCTTTGCCATTTCATTATGGCTGGTGAAAATGATGTGGGTGCGCATTCTGTTGCTGACGATCCTCGCCTGTCTGCTTTTCTTTATGTGGCGGATCCCCGTGGTTGATGAAAAGCAACAAAAGCACTGAAGCCTTATAATGGCTGTTGCAATTATTGCGCGCAGCCAGTAAATTCGACCGTTTTCGAGCACAGCTGCGCCTGGTCAAAGGTTAAACAATTGTTACCCTGGCCGACTCGTTGCGCGCTGTGAGTAACACTGTTTCATTTAGGCACAAACCGATGACCGCAACTGCACAGCAGCTTGAATATCTGAAAAACAGCATCAAAAGTATCCAGGACTATCCAAAGCCTGGCATTCTTTTCCGTGATGTCACCAGCTTGCTGGAAGACCCGAAAGCGTACGCGCTCAGCATTGAACTGCTGGTCGAGCGTTATAAAAACGTCGGGATCACCAAAGTAGTGGGTACCGAAGCCCGTGGATTCCTGTTTGGCGCGCCGGTCGCGCTGGCAATGGGTGTTGGCTTTGTGCCGGTACGTAAACCGCGCAAACTGCCGCGTGAAACCATCGCAGAGAGCTACGAACTGGAGTACGGCACCGATCAGCTGGAAATCCACGTTGATGCGATCAAGCCTGGCGATAAAGTGCTGGTGGTTGACGATCTGCTGGCGACCGGCGGCACGATTGAAGCGACCGTGAAGCTGATCCGTCGTCTGGGTGGTGAAGTGACCGACGCGGCATTCATCATTAACCTGTTCGATCTGGGTGGCGAACAGCGCCTGGAAAAACAGGGCATTACCAGCTACAGCCTGGTGCCTTTCCCGGGTCATTAATCCCGGTTTTCACAACCTCGCTCAATGGGTGAGGTTGTGATAGCATTCCCCTCCATAAATTCACCTTCCAGCGTTGCAGAGCCTGCCCATGAGTTATCAGGTGTTAGCCCGTAAATGGCGACCACAAACCTTTGCTGACGTTGTCGGTCAGGAGCATGTGCTGACGGCCCTGGCGAACGGCTTGTCGCTAGGTCGCATCCATCACGCTTATCTTTTCTCCGGCACCCGCGGCGTCGGTAAGACCTCTATTGCCCGTTTGCTGGCAAAAGGTCTCAACTGCGAAACCGGGATCACCGCCACGCCGTGCGGCGTGTGTGACAACTGCCGTGAAATTGAGCAGGGGCGCTTTGTCGATCTGATTGAGATCGACGCCGCCTCGCGCACGAAAGTGGAAGATACCCGCGATCTGCTCGACAACGTGCAGTACGCGCCGGCGCGTGGCCGCTTCAAGGTCTACCTGATCGATGAAGTGCACATGCTGTCACGCCACAGCTTCAACGCCCTGCTGAAAACGCTGGAAGAGCCGCCCGCGCATGTGAAATTCCTGCTGGCGACCACCGATCCGCAAAAGCTGCCGGTCACTATTTTGTCGCGTTGCCTGCAGTTCCATCTGAAGGCGCTGGACGTCGAGCAGATCCGCGCTCAGCTTGAACATATTCTTGATGAAGAGAAGATTGTCCACGAACCGCGCGCCCTGCAGCTGCTGGCCCGCGCGGCAGACGGCAGCCTTCGTGATGCCTTAAGTCTCACCGACCAGGCGATTGCCAGCGGTGACGGTAAACTCTCGACCGACGCGGTCAGCACCATGCTCGGCACGCTGGATGACGATCAGGCGCTCTCTCTCATCGAAGCGATGATCGCCGCCAACGGTGAACGCGTCATGTCGCTGGTGAACGCCGCGGCTGCCCGGGGCATTGAATGGGAAGCGCTGCTGGTTGAGATGCTGAGTCTGCTGCACCGCGTGGCGATGCTGCAGCTTTCTCCGTCCGCCATCGGTGCCGATATGGCGGTTATTGAACACCGGATGCGTGAACTTGCGCGCACCGTCCCACCGGCTGACGTGCAGCTTTATTACCAGACGCTGCTGATTGGCCGCAAAGAGCTGCCGTTTGCGCCGGATCCCCGGATGGGCGTTGAAATGACCCTGCTGCGTGCGCTGGCGTTCCATCCGCGCATGCCTCTGCCGGAGCCGGAAGTGCCCCGACAGTCTTTTGCTCCGGTCGCCCCCACTGCGGTGATGTCGCCTCAGCAGGTGCCACCGCAGCCGACGGCTCCCCCGCAGCAGAACGTACCGCTGCCGGAGGCCACCAGTTCGGTGCTTGCCGCACGAAGTCAGTTGCAACGTGCTCAGGGAGCAACCAAACCAAAAAAGAGTGAACCGGCAGCGCCAGGAAGAGCGCGGCCGGTGAACAACGCCGCGCTTGAACGACTGGCTTCGGTTACGGAGCGCGTTCAGTCGCGCCCTGCACCGTCCGCGCTCGAGCAAAAAGCCCCGGTGAAAGAAGAGGCTTACCGCTGGAAGGCAACAACCCTCGTTGAAGAGGTGAAAGAAGAAGTTGCCACACCGAAAGCGCTAAAAAAGGCGCTGGAGCATGAAAAAACACCTGAGCTTTCCGCGAAACTTGCCGAAGAGTCTATTGAGCGTGACGCGTGGGCCGCAGAGGTCAGTAAACTGCAGTTGCCGAAGTTGGTTGAGCAGGTCGCGCTGAATGCCTGGAAAGAGCAGGACGGTCATCAGGTACGTTTACACCTGCGACCGGGTCAGCGGCACCTGAATTCCCCTGGCGCGCAAAAAGCGCTGGCCGAGGCGCTCACCGCATTACACGGTGCACCGGTTGAATTGACTATCATTGAAGATGATAATCCGGCGGTGCGAACGCCACTGGAATGGCGTCAGGCGATTTATGAAGAGAAGCTCGCGCAAGCGCGCGAGTCGATTATCGCGGATAACAATATCCAGACTCTGCGCCGGTTCTTCGACGCCGATCTGGATGAAGAGAGTATTCGCCCCATTTGATCGTGAGTCTGACTTACGGTTGTAATCCTTAAACGTGAAAGAAGAGAGAAGCCTATGTTTGGTGGAAAAGGCGGTCTGGGTGGCCTGATGAAGCAGGCTCAGCAGATGCAGGAAAAAATGCAGAAGATGCAGGAAGAGATCGCTCAGCTGGAAGTCACGGGTGAATCCGGTGCCGGTCTGGTCAAGGTGACCATCAACGGTGCGCATAACTGCCGTCGCGTTGAAATCGACCCAAGCCTGCTCGAAGACGACAAAGACATGCTGGAAGATCTGGTTGCAGCCGCGTTTAACGATGCTGCGCGCCGTATCGATGAAACTCAGAAAGAGAAAATGGCCTCTGTTTCCAGCGGTATGCAACTGCCGCCTGGCTTCAAGATGCCATTCTGATGCAAACCAGTCCGCTGCTCACGCAGTTAATGGAAGCACTGCGCTGTCTGCCGGGTGTCGGCCCGAAGTCGGCGCAGCGCATGGCGTTTACGCTATTGCAGCGCGACCGCAGCGGCGGGATGCGCCTGGCGCAGGCTTTGACCCGTGCCATGTCAGAAATTGGTCACTGTGCGGATTGCCGTACCTTTACCGAGCAGGACGTGTGTAACATCTGCACTAATCCGCGTCGTCAGGAAAATGGTCAGATTTGCGTGGTGGAGAGTCCGGCGGACATCTACGCCATCGAACAGACCGGGCAGTTTTCTGGCCGCTATTTTGTGCTGATGGGGCATCTCTCCCCACTGGACGGTATTGGCCCGGACGATATCGGTCTCGATCGCCTTGAACAGCGTCTTGAGTCCGAAACGATCAAAGAGGTGATCCTCGCCACCAACCCAACGGTGGAAGGGGAAGCTACGGCTAACTACATCGCCGAATTGTGCGCACAGTATGGCGTTGACGCCAGCCGCATCGCTCACGGCGTGCCAGTGGGCGGTGAGCTGGAGATGGTGGACGGCACCACGCTGTCCCACTCTCTGGCTGGACGTCACAAGATTATTTTCTGACCAAACGGAGGCTGCAATCGCGGCCTCCGCTTGAAATTCTCCCCTCTTATCCCCATCTCTCCCTCAACGTTTTAAAACCCCATTAAATGGCATTGTTGAGGTCGACATAGATGAAAGGACAAGAAACCCGTGGTTTCCAGTCAGAAGTAAAACAGCTTCTGCACCTGATGATCCATTCCCTGTATTCCAACAAAGAAATCTTCCTGCGTGAGCTGATTTCCAACGCCTCCGATGCGGCGGACAAGCTGCGCTTCCGCGCCCTGTCTAACCCGGATCTGTACGAAGGCGACGGAGAGCTGCGCGTGCGCGTCTCTTTTGATAAAGAGAACCGTACCCTGACTATCGCCGATAACGGCATTGGTATGAACCGCGACGAGGTCATCGACCATCTCGGGACCATTGCTAAATCCGGTACCAAAGCGTTCCTCGAATCAATGGGCTCCGATCAGGCGAAAGACAGCCAGCTGATCGGCCAGTTCGGTGTGGGCTTCTACTCGGCGTTCATCGTTGCGGACAAAGTTACCGTACGTACCCGTGCAGCAGGCGACAGTGCGGATCACGGCGTCTTCTGGGAATCTAAAGGCGAAGGCGAATACACCGTTGATGACATCACCAAAGCGGACCGCGGTACCGAAATCACCCTTCACCTGCGTGAAGGCGAAGACGATTTCCTGAATGACTGGCGCGTGCGCTCCATCATCAGCAAATACTCCGACCATATTGCCCTGCCGGTTGAGATTGAAAAACAGGAAGAGAAAGACGGTGAAACCGTGGTGTCCTGGGAGAAAATCAACAAGGCGCAGGCGCTGTGGACGCGCAATAAGTCTGAAATTAAAGACGACGAATACAACGAATTCTACAAACACATCGCCCACGACTTTACCGATCCGCTCACCTGGAGCCACAACCGTGTGGAAGGTAAGCAGGAGTACACCAGCCTGCTGTATATCCCGTCTCAGGCGCCGTGGGATATGTGGAACCGCGATCACAAGCACGGTCTGAAGCTGTACGTCCAGCGCGTGTTTATCATGGATGACGCCGAGCAGTTCATGCCGAACTACCTGCGCTTTGTGCGTGGTCTCATTGACTCCAACGATCTGCCGCTGAACGTCTCCCGTGAAATTCTGCAGGACAGCACCGTCACCCGCAACCTGCGTAATGCACTGACCAAACGTGCGCTGCAGATGCTGGAAAAACTGGCGAAAGACGATGCAGAAAAATACCAGACCTTCTGGAAACAGTTCGGTCTGGTGCTGAAAGAGGGCCCTGCGGAAGATACATCCAACGTAGAAGCCATTGCTAAACTGCTGCGTTTCGCTTCCACTCACACCGACTCCTCTGCGCAGACCGTGTCGCTGGAAGAGTACGTCTCCCGCATGAAAGAAGGGCAGGAGAAGATCTACTACATCACCGCCGACAGCTACGCCGCGGCGAAGAGCAGCCCACACCTCGAGCTGCTGCGTAAGAAAGGCATCGAAGTACTGCTGCTCTCTGACCGCATCGACGAATGGATGATGAACTACCTGACCGAGTTCGACGGTAAGGCGTTCCAGTCCGTCGCCAAAGCCGATGAGTCGATCGATAAACTGGCCGATGAAGTGGACGAAAGCGCGAAAGAAGCGGAGAAGGCGCTGGAGCCTTTCGTTGAGCGCGTGAAAACGCTGCTGGGCGATCGCGTGAAAGAGGTGCGTTTCACTCACCGTCTGACCGATACCCCGGCCATTGTCACCACGGATGCGGATGAAATGAGCACCCAGATGGCGAAACTGTTCGCTGCGGCGGGCCAGGCGATGCCAGAAGTGAAATATATCTTCGAGCTGAACCCGGATCATCCGCTGGTGAAACGCGCGGCGGATACGCAGGACGAAGCACGCTTTGCCGAGTGGGTTGAGCTCCTGCTGGATCAGTCTCTGCTGGCCGAGCGCGGCACGCTGGAAGATCCTAACCTGTTCATTAAACGTGTGAATGCGCTGCTGCTGGCGTAATTGACCCGCCTCCCCCTGGTCTTCTCCCTCTCCTATGGGAGAGGACCGGGGGAGGGCACCAGACCGCTCCTTCCCGTTAATCTCCCTTCATTAACCGTTTCAGCCCGCCTGCCTTCCTTGAGCCATATCCGTTCTGGTGGTATTGTTTAGCGCTTTTGAAAAATTGAATCGACTTTTGAGGGGATTTTCGCAATGCGTATTATTCTGCTTGGCGCTCCGGGCGCGGGTAAAGGAACTCAGGCTCAGTTCATCATGGAGAAATACGGTATTCCGCAAATCTCCACCGGTGATATGCTGCGCGCCGCTGTTAAATCTGGCTCCGAGCTGGGTAAACAAGCGAAAGACATCATGGACGCAGGCAAGCTGGTGACCGACGAGCTGGTTATCGCTCTGGTCAAAGAGCGCATTGCTCAGGAAGACTGCCGTAACGGTTTCCTGCTGGACGGCTTCCCACGCACCATTCCTCAGGCTGATGCCATGAAAGAAGCGGGCATCAACGTGGACTACGTGCTCGAGTTCGACGTGCCGGACGAGCTGATCGTTGACCGTATTGTTGGTCGTCGCGTACACGCTGCATCTGGCCGCGTTTACCACATCAAATTCAACCCGCCTAAGGTTGAAGGTAAAGATGACGTTACCGGTGAAGAGCTGACCACCCGTAAAGACGATCAGGAAGAGACCGTGCGTAAACGTCTGGTGGAATACCATCAGATGACCGCTCCGCTGATCGGTTATTACACCAAAGAAGCGCAGGCGGGTAACACCAAATACGCGAAAGTTGACGGCACCAAAGCCGTTGCTGACGTTCGTGCAGAGCTGGAAAAAATCCTCGGCTAATTGCACCTCTCTCACCCGGGCTCTCCGGGTGAGAAAAATTCTCATCTTACCTATTGCAGCAATGGGTTTCGTTTAAACGCTTTTCCGCTACAATTGAAAACCATTCAAATGGTTAAGAGGCGTGAATGAGTCAGGCGAAAACCGGCATCCTGCTTGCCAATCTGGGTACACCAGATGCACCGACATCAGAAGCGGTAAAACGCTACCTGCGACAATTTTTAAGCGACACGCGCGTCGTGGATACCCCAAGACTGTTGTGGTGGCCGCTGCTGCGTGGCGTCATTCTGCCGATTCGTGCCCCACGTGTAGCAAAGCTTTATCAGTCCGTCTGGATGGAAGAGGGCTCACCGCTGATGGTGTATAGCCGTCGGCAGGAAAAAGCGCTGGCTGCCCGTCTGCCGGATATGCCCGTCGCGCTGGGCATGAGCTACGGTAAACCGTCACTGGAAAGCGCGGTCGACTCACTGCTGGCGCAGGGCGTCGACCACATTGTGGTGCTCGCCCTTTATCCGCAGTATTCCTGCTCGACGGTTGCCGCCGTCTGGGATGAGCTGGCTCGTATTCTGGCGACCCGCCGCCGTATTCCTGGCGTGACCTTTATTCGCGATTACGCCGATAACGAACGCTATATTAAAGCGCTTGCCAGTAGCGCGCGCGCGTCGTTTGAAAAACATGGCGAGCCGGATCTGCTGTTGCTCTCCTATCACGGGATCCCGCAGCGCTTCGCCAATGAAGGGGATGATTACCCGCAGCGCTGCCGCGACACCACCCGTGAGCTGGTCTCTGCCCTCGGCCTGCCGCCAGAGAAAGTGATGATGACCTTCCAGTCGCGTTTTGGCCGCGAGCCGTGGTTAACGCCTTATACCGACGAAACCCTCAAAATGCTCGGTGAGAAGGGCGTGAAACATATTCAGGTGATGTCACCCGGTTTCTCCGCCGACTGTCTGGAAACGCTGGAAGAGATTGCCGTGCAGAACAGAGAGTTCTTCCTCGAGGCGGGCGGAACGAAATACGAATACATTCCGGCCCTTAACGACTCGCCTGAGCATATCGAGATGATGGTGTCGCTGGTGACAAACAGCCGCTGATCGCACTATGGGCCGGGTTTGTGCTACCATTCCCGGCCCACAATCCTTGCACAGTTCAGACCCATGAAATTTCCCGGTAAACGCAAATCTAAACACTACTTTCCCGTTGATGCCCGCGATCCGCTCCTGCAGCAAATCCAGCCGGAAAATGAAACCAGCGCCGCATGGGTCGTCGGTATCGATCAGACGCTGGTGGACATTGAAGCTAAAGTGGATGATGCGTTTGTCGCTCGTTACGGTCTGAGCGCCGGTCACTCGCTGGTGATTGAGGACGATGTTGCCGAAGCCCTGTATCAGGAGCTGACGCGTGAAAACCTGATCACCCATCAGTTTGCCGGTGGCACTATCGGCAACACCATGCACAACTACTCGGTGCTTGCCGACGACCGCTCTGTGTTATTGGGCGTCATGTGCAGCAACATCGAAATTGGTGGCTACGCCTACCGTTACCTGTGCAATACCTCCAGCCGCACCGATCTGAACTACCTTCAGGGCGTTGACGGGCCGATTGGCCGCTGCTTCACGCTGATCAGCGATTCCGGCGAACGTACCTTTGCCATCAGCCCCGGCCACATGAATAAGCTACGTGCAGAGAGCATTCCGGAAGCGGTGATTGCGGGCGCGTCTGCACTGGTGCTGACGTCGTATCTGGTGCGCTGTAAACCCGGTGAGCCGATGCCGGAAGCCACCATGAAAGCGATTGAGTACGCGAAGAAATACAATGTGCCGGTCGTTCTGACGCTGGGTACCAAATTCGTGATAGCCGACAACCCCGAGTGGTGGCAGGCCTTCCTGAAGGAACACGTCTCGATTCTGGCGATGAACGAAGAAGAGGCTGAAGCGTTGACCGGCGAGAGCGATCCGCTGCTGGCCTCCGATAAAGCGCTCGACTGGGTCGACCTGGTGCTCTGCACTGCCGGACCGGTAGGGCTGTATATGGCAGGCTTCACGGAAGAAGAGAGCAAACGCAAAACGCAGCATCCACTGCTGCCTGGCGCCATTGCCGAGTTTAACCAGTACGAGTTCAGCCGCGCGATTCGCCATAAAGATTGCGAAAACCCGCTGCGTATTTACTCCCACATCGCGCCGTATATGGGCGGGCCAGAAAAGATCATGAACACCAATGGCGCGGGAGATGGCGCACTGGCGGCGCTGCTGCATGACATCACTGCGAATGCCTACCATAAAACCAACGTCCCGAATTCCAGCAAGCACAAATTCAACTGGCTGACCTATTCGTCGCTGGCGCAGGTGTGTAAGTACGCGAACCGCGTGAGTTATCAGGTGCTGAACCAGCACTCGCCGCGCTTAACCCGCGGTCTGCCGGAAAGGGAAGATAGCCTCGAAGAAGCCTACTGGGACCGGTAAAGGCAAAACGGCAACCTTGCGGTTGCCGTATTCGTGTTTGTACTCTCTCCCGGTGGGAGAGGGTCAGTCAGGGGCTGCAGGAGGCACACTTACCCCGTCACCACCTCGTCAACCGGCGGTTTCGTTAACAGCGTCAGCATCGCTTTTGCAATTTCGCGTTCACCCATCACCACCTGATCCGCACCACGTTCGGTAATGTACTCCACCTCATCGTCATAATGGGCGCGGGCAATGATCTCAATATTCGGGCACTTCTCACGTGCGGACGCCACAATTTCACCCGCTTCATAGCCGTTTGGAATGGTCAGCAGCAACCAGCGCGCGCAGTCCAGATGCGCGAGATTCATGATCTCTTCGTTTGCCGCATTGCCCAACACCGCGCGAACGCCGCGCTCGCGCAGCTCGTCGACGCGGGTACGTGATGTTTCAATCACCACCAGCGGGATCCCCTGCGCCATCAGCTTCTCACCGAGCAGGCTTCCTACGCGACCAAAGCCGACCAGCAGGGCATGATTGCAAATATCCACCGGGATCTGCTTCTCTTCTTCGATAGCTTCTTCCAGCGTCTGCTCTTCCAGCGTTTCGGTTTTATCGAGGTATTTTTCCAGCAACGCAAACAGGACCGGGTTCAGCATGATGGAGAGGATCGCTCCGGCGAGGACCAGGTTTTGCCCGGCCTGCGGCAGCAGATTCAGCGCCATACCCAGGCCTGCCAGAATAAAGGCGAACTCACCAATCTGCGCCAGGCTGGCGGCGATGGTAAGAGCGGTACGCGGCGAGTGGCCAAACATCCGTACCAGGAAGAAGGCGGCAACCGACTTACCAAAGATAATAATCGCCAGAGTGCCCATCACGGCCAGCGGCTGCTGAACCAGAACCATCGGATCAAACAGCATCCCGACGGAGACAAAGAACAGGACGGCGAAGGCGTCGCGCAGCGGCAGCGTATCGTGCGCCGCACGGTGGCTCAGCTCGGATTCGTTCAGCACCATCCCGGCGAAGAACGCGCCCAGTGCAAAGGAGACGTCGAACAGTTCAACGGCACCGAAGGCAATCCCCAGCGCCAGGGCAAGGACAGACAGGGTAAACAACTCACGGGAGCCGGTGGCCGCGCTGCGGGACAGGATCCACGGCACCAGACGGCGGCCCACCAGCATCATAATGGTGATAAACGCCACCACTTTCCCGATGGTGATGCTCATGTCCAGCGCCAATGTCGCAAAGCCGACGCTCTCTTTTTCCATCATACCGGCGACGGCAGGCAGCAACACCAGTGTCAGCACCATCACCAGGTCTTCCACAATCAGCCAGCCTATCGCGATTTGTCCGCGCTGGCTGTCGATAAGCTGCCTCTCCTCAAGCGCGCGCAGCAGTACGACGGTACTGGCGGTTGAAAGACACAGCCCAAAGACGATACCGGTCATCAGCGACCAGCCAAGCACTGTCGAAAGCGCCATTCCCAGCAGCGTCGCTACGGCTATCTGTGCGATCGCTCCCGGTATGGCGATCGACTTTACCGCCATCAGATCCTTCAGTGAGAAATGCAGACCTACGCCAAACATCAGCAGAATCACGCCTAATTCCGCCAGTTCGGGCGCCAGTTTGGTATCCGCCACGAAACCTGGCGTAAAGGGACCCGCCAGCACACCCGCTAACAAATAGCCCACCAGAGGCGAAATACGCAGTTTATTGGCAATCATGCCGAGGATAAAAGCGAGCACAAGTCCACCAACAATGGTGGTGATAAGCGGTGTGGCGTGATGCATTCCGTCTCCTTTCGTTGTGGGTGTTCCATTTGGTTAAAAAACCAAAAACCGAGTAATAGTTTATGACAATTTTTGCCGTTATGTTTATGAATAATTGTTGAAGTTTGAATAAAACAGCAATATGCGTGTAAAAAAGCGCATTTTGATAAATTAGGCGGGGGGATGCAGAAGAAACCCTTATGGCATCAGGGGGTCAGGTCGCCAAAGTAAAACTTTAGCGACCGTTATATTACGCTTTATGGCGGTTATCAGGCAGGAATATGGTCAACATCCCCAGAAGCGGCAGGAAAGCACAGATTTTATAGACCAGGAAGATGCTGGTGTGGTCGGCAATCATGCCCAGCACTGCTGCACCAAGGCCGCCCATGCCGAAAGCAAAACCGAAAAAGAGCCCGGAAACCATACCGATACGGCCTGGCAGCAGCTCCTGCGCGTAAACAAGGATGGCGGAAAACGCCGAGGCGAGGATAAACCCAATAATCACGGTCAAAATCCCCGTCCACTCCAGGCTTGCATACGGCAAAATAAGGGTAAACGGGGCCACGCCGAGGATAGAGCCCCAAATGACGTATTTGCGTCCGATTTTATCGCCCACAGGCCCGCCGATTACCGTCCCTGCAGCCACCGCAAACAGGAAGGCAAACAGGTGAAGCTGGGCGTTTTGGACCGATAATCCGAATTTTTGCATCAGGTAAAAGGTGTAATAGCTGCTGATGCTCGCCATATAGAAGTATTTCGAGAAAATCAGCACCAGAAGCACGGAGACGGCCAGAATGACCTTATCGCGAGGAAGGGGATTGATAACCTTCGCTTTAGGTTTACCTTTGTTCACGCGATGCTGCGCGGCATACCAGCGGCTGATCTGAATCAGTACGATAATCGCCAGCAAGGCTGCCAGCACAAACCACGCCACGTTACCCTTGCCGTACGGAGCGATGATCACCGCTGCCAGCAGTGGGCCGAGGGAGCTGCCAAAGTTACCGCCCACCTGAAACAGCGATTGCGCCAGCCCGTGACGCCCCCCGGAGGCCATGCGCGCCACGCGTGAGGACTCCGGGTGAAAGACCGACGACCCCGTGCCCACCAGCGCGGCGGCAATCAGCACTGCTTCAAAGCTGCCTGCCATTGCCAGCAGCACCAGCCCGCTCAAGGTAAAACACATGCCAATCGGTAGCGACCACGGCATGGGATATTTATCCGTCCAGTAGCCCACGACCGGTTGCAGAAGTGAGGAGGCCAGCTGGAAGGTCAGGGTGATCATCCCGATCTGCACGAACGTTAACGAAAACTCGGACTGCAGCAGCGGGTAGATCGCGAGAATCAACGACTGGATCATGTCGTTGAGCAGATGTGAAAGACTGATTGCGCCTAACACTTTAAACGAGGTGCGCGACGCCGGAGCGCCAGACACGGGCTGGGTTGATTCACTGATTGCCATAGAGATGAATACCACGTCTTTTGTTATTAGAAATGCAGGGTGTAATTATTATCCAACTAACATACCCGGCAGTGACATTTGAATAAAGTCGCAATTCTGAAAACTTATTTGTCTATTCTTATTAGTCACTGTAATTTTTGCCTTTGTCTATTGGTCAGGGAGAGAGAAGATGAAGTTAATGAAGCGGAGCGTCGCGCTGGCGCTGATCGCCGCCTGGGGTCTGGTTAGCCTGCCCGTGCAGGCCTATGAAAAAGATAAAACCTATAAAATCACCATTCTGCATACCAACGATCACCACGGCCATTTCTGGCGCAGTGAATACGGCGAATACGGTCTGTCGGCACAAAAAACGCTGGTGGATGGCATTCGTAAAGAGGTGGCAGCCCAGGGAGGCAGCGTACTGCTGCTGTCGGGGGGCGATATCAATACCGGTGTGCCGGAATCTGATTTACAGGATGCGGAGCCTGATTTCCGCGGCATGAATCTTATTGGCTACGATGCGATGGCCGTCGGTAACCATGAATTCGATAACCCGCTGACGGTGCTGCGTCAGCAGGAAAAATGGGCCAAATTTCCGTTCCTCTCTGCCAACATCTACCAGAAAAGCACCGGCGAGCGACTGTTCAAACCCTGGGCGCTGTTTAAGCGTCAGGATCTGAAAATTGCGGTCATCGGGTTAACCACCGACGATACGGCGAAAATCGGCAACCCTGAGTTCTTTACCGATATCGAATTCCGTAAACCGGCAGACGAAGCGAAGCTGGTCATTCAGGAATTGCAGCAGAACGAAAAGCCGGATGTCATTATTGCCACCACCCATATGGGCCACTACGACAACGGTGAGCACGGCTCGAATGCGCCGGGTGACGTGGAGATGGCTCGCAGCCTGCCTGCGGGCTCGCTGGCGATGATTGTGGGCGGTCATTCACAAGACCCGGTCTGCATGGCGTCAGAGAATAAAAAGCAGGTCGACTACGTGCCAGGCACGCCGTGTGCTCCGGACCGTCAGAACGGTATCTGGATTGTGCAGGCGCATGAATGGGGTAAATACGTGGGGCGTGCGGACTTTGAGTTCCGTAACGGCGAGATGAAGCTGGTGCACTATCAGCTCATTCCGGTCAACCTGAAGAAGAAAGTGACTTACCCTGACGGGAAGAGTGAACGCGTACTCTACACCCCGGAAATTGCTGAGAACGCGCAGATGCTCTCCCTGCTGACGCCCTTCCAGAATAAAGGCAAGGCGCAGCTGGACGTGAAGATTGGTACGCTGAATGGTCGTCTAGAAGGGGACCGCAGCAAAGTTCGCTTTGTGCAGACCAATATGGGGCATCTGGTGCTGGCGGCACAAATGGCGCGCACAAATGCCGATTTTGGCGTGATGAGCGGCGGCGGCATCCGCGACTCCATCGAAGGCGGAAACATAACCTATAAAGATGTGCTGAAGGTTCAGCCGTTCGGTAACATCGTGGTGTATGTCGACATGAGCGGTAAAGAGGTGATTGACTATCTCACCGCCGTGGCGCAGATGAAGCCGGACTCCGGCGCTTATCCGCAGTTTGCCAACGTCAGCTTTGTGGCAAAGGGCGGCAAGCTCAACGACCTCAAAATCAAAGGCGAGCCGGTCGACCCTGCCAAAACCTACCGCATGGCAACATTAAGCTTTAACGCCACCGGTGGTGACGGTTATCCGCATATCGACAATAAACCGGGCTATGTGAATACCGGGTTTATCGATGCGGAAGTGCTGAAGCAGTTTATCGAGCAGAATTCACCGATCGACGTGAATACCTACGAGCCGAAAGGCGAGGTGAGCTGGCAGTAGTGCGGTTTTGTGCCGGGGGGCGGCTACGCCTGACCCGGCCTGTATGAGAATCGTCGGCCCGGTAAGCACAGTGCCTCCGGGCCAATTCCTCAATCCCGTCGCGCAATATCCGCAAATGTCGCGTCCAGTATTTTCGCCAGATCGCCTGCGGATAGTTCAATATCCAGCCCGCGTTTGCCGCCGGAAATATAAATGGTGTCGAAGGTCTGCGAAGGGGCATCAATCAGCGTCGGCAGGCGTTTTTTCTGCCCGAGCGGGCTGATACCGCCAACAAGGTAGCCGGTAGTGCGTTGCGCAACCATCGGATCGGCCATATCCACCTTCTTTGCCCCCAGCGCTTTGGCCACTTTCTTGAGATCCAGTTGCCCGGCAACGGGCGTTACCGCGACGGCGAGGTGTTTCATATCACCGTTCACCGCCACCAGCAGCGTCTTATAAACCCGATCGGCGTTGAGCCCCAGTTTGCGCACCACTTCATCACCAAAATTCGTTTCGCTGGGATCGTGATCGTAGGTGTGGATCCGAAAGGGAATGTTGTTTTTTTCGAGTAACTTAACGGCGGGAGTCATAGCTATCCTTCTTACGACAGACAATTCATGCTGACAGCATACGCCTGACGTTTGTCTAAAAAATAGCACCATCTTGCGCAATAGTATTGGCAGTGATGGTCACTTTGAGCGACAATCGGCTCAACCGAAGGTCTCCTTCGGCATAATAAAAACGATGAAATTCCTCTTTGACGGGCCAATAGAAATATTGGCCATTTTTTTATTTCAGCAGTGACGGCAAATTCCCTTCTCCGTACAAATGTAACGCCCCGACAGCGACCACGTAACGCCCCGCAGGCAACGCATGTAACGTCTGCTGCCAGGCTTTGTTGCGTTCGTTCATCAGCACATCATACAACGATTCACTGAACGTCGACGGCAGCGCCAGTTTACCGTCCGTGGGCGGCGCATTCAGCCACCAGCCGATCATCGTTTGCAACAGACGCGCGTTGGTGTGCCAGTGGGTCAGGGTATCATCCAGCAGCATCAGCCCATCATCAGGAAGCTGGCGCAGCAGGGCTATCTGGCTGTCCGTGCCTTCGAGCTCAATGACTGACAAATGGCGTGCTCTCGCGGCATTCAACAGCTGGTAATCAATACCGTAATCCCCGCGTAGCCCCAGACGCTGCGCCTGAGTTGCCTGCAGGACCATCGCGATTTGCCACAGCGGCAGTGTGTCCAGCATGGAGAGCGACACGCCCGTCTCATCTGCGACGCGCGTCAGTTCAGCGAACTGCGTGTCGTTCAGACGTTCAGCCAGGGGGAGATCGCTTTCGAGGCCGGCAAACGGCGACGTCTGGCCCGAAATATCCGCTTCAACGACCAGCGCATCGGCGCTCTTCAGCAGTTTCATCAGACCGGCTGGCAGCGGGGACATATCCTGCGTGCCCATATGGATGCTGCCCACCAGGTGAAGGTGCTGCCCGCCGGGAAGCGAGATATCCATGCCGGGCCAGGCATAACGGCGGGGGAAGAGGGCGCGAAACGATGTTTTTATACGATTAAACAGACTCATACGCGCTCCATAAACGGAAAGGTTCATGCTAGCGCGTAGGAGAAGAAGGTTCAATCTTTCGGTTTAAACCGCAACAACCGGTTTGCGTTGCTCACCACGGTAATGGACGAGAGCGCCATCGCCGCACCCGCGACAACCGGGTTCAGCAGCGTGCCGGTCAGCGGCCACAAAATACCGGCAGCAATCGGGATACCGAGCGAGTTGTAGACGAAGGCACCCAGCAGGTTCTGCTTCATGTTGCGCAAGGTGGCTTTTGAAATCGCCAGCGCGTCCGCAACGCCCATCAGGCTGTGACGCATCAGGGTGATGGCGGCCGTCTCAATGGCGACATCGCTACCGCCCCCCATCGCAATACCCACTTCTGCCTGTGCCAGCGCCGGCGCATCGTTAATCCCGTCACCGACCATCGCCACCTGGCGACCCTGGCTTTGCAGCGTCTTGATGGCATCTGCTTTGCCGTCAGGTAACACCCCGGCAATGACCTCGTCAATCCCAGCTTCCCGGGCGATGGCGTTCGCCGTCACAGGATTATCCCCGGTCAACATCACCAGGCGATAGCCCGCGCGATGCAGGCGATGCAACGCCTGCACGCTGTCCTGGCGTAGCGGATCGCGAATTGCCAGCAGCGCCGCGGCCTTGCCATCAACGGCAAGCAGAACCGGGGTTGCGCCCTGAGAGGCTTGGTCTTTCAGGTCTTGTTCCAGGGCAGAGGTCTCAACGCCATGCTCCTTCAGCAGTGCCTGATTCCCCAGCAGCAGCGTGTGCCCTTCGGCGGTACCGCTGACGCCTAAACCGCGCAGGGTGCGGAAATTGCTCACCTGCGGCAGGCTGGCATTCCCGGCTTTCTCAATAATGGCGTGGGCCAGCGGGTGGCTGGAGCCTTGTTCAAGCGCCGCGGCGAGACGCAGCGCGTCATCCTGCGTGATGCCTGCGGTTATCACGGCCACTACCTGCGGTTTCCCTTCCGTCAGCGTGCCGGTTTTATCAAACACCAGCGTGTCCAGCGTGCTCGCCCGCTGCAACGCATCGGCATCCCGTACCAGCACGCCAAATTCAGCGGCACGGCCTACGCCTGAGATGATCGACATTGGCGTGGCAAGACCGAGCGCGCAAGGACAGGCAATGATCAGCACCGTCGTGGCAATCACCAGGGTATAAACAATTTGCGGTGCCGGGCCGAAGACATACCAGATAGCCGCGCTCAGCAGCGCGATACCGACCACGACCGGCACAAAAATGGCGGAGATTTTATCGGCCAGCTGACCAATTTCCGGCTTACTGCTCTGTGCCTGACGCACCATGCGAATAATGCGTGACAGCGTAGTATGGCTGCCGACCGCACTGGCGGTGAAAAGCACGCTACCGTCCTGCACCACCGTACCGGCATGAATGGCATCGCCCTGGGCTTTCTGTTGCGGGACGGGTTCTCCGGTCAGCATCGCTTCGTCAAACCAGGCTTCGCCCTGAGTGATTTCACCGTCGACGGGAACGCGGTCGCCGGTGGTCAGGCGCAGCGTCATGCCGGGTTGAACTTCAGCCAATGGGACGCTTTTTTCACCCGCATCCGTCACGACGCGCGCGGTCGGTGGGGTTAAATCCAGCAGGCGTTCCAGCGCTTTGGAGGAGCGCTGACGGGCGCGCGCTTCAAGCATATGGCCGAGGTTAATCAGGCCGATAATCATCGCGCTCGCTTCATAATAGAGATGACGCGCTTCCATCGGGAACCACTGGGGCCAGACGTTGACGCTCATGGAGTACAGCCACGCCGCACCCGTGCCGAGTGCGACAAGGGTGTCCATCGTCGCGGTGCGATTTTTCAGGCTTTTCCAGGCGCTGGAGTAGAAGTGACCGCCTGCGAAGACCATCACGGCAAGCGTAATCAATCCAATGACCAGCCACAGCATGCGGTTATCGTCGGTGACCATCATATTGTCACCGATCATACCCCACACCATGACCGGGACCCCAACCAGCAGCGCGACGATGGCCTGCCAGCGGAAGCGTTTCATGGTGGCGACGGCCGTTTCCTGCTGGCGTTCACGACGTTTGAGGTCATCTTCGATGGCCTCTGCGCCGTAGCCCGCTTTTTCAACGGCCTGCACTAAATCTGCGGCGGAGGCACTGCCCATCACCAGCGCAGTACGCTCCGCAAGATTGACCCGTGCCTGCGCGACACCCGGTACAGCCTGCAAGGCATTTTGTACCCGGGAGACGCAGCTGGCGCAGCTCATGCCGTTGATCAGCAGCTGTTGGCTGTCATCAATATCATCAGCTACCGGAAGCTCAGGAGTGGCCGCTGTCAGTGCTTCCGACGGGGATGATGACTCTGCCAGCGGTTTAGCCTTTGGGTGGCTCAGCTCCGCCCCATAACCAGCCTGTTTGATCGTATCAATCAGCGCATCCGCACTGGCGCTACCGGTGACGGCGGCGTGATCAAGGGTCACTTCAGCGCTGTCTACATCAGGACGCTGTTCCAGACTTTCTTTAACGCGTTTGACACAGTGGCCGCAGGAGAGGCCGTCCAGTGTCAGGTCAATAGTGTGAGACATAACAAAACTCCCGTATAATGATCTGGTCAGATGTTGACCGGCATAACGCTTTTCGCTAACTGTTATGAAGGTTAAACCTTCCATCAAGGGGAAGGTCAAGGGGGAAATGTGAATATCAGTGATGTTGCGAAAAAAACCGGATTGACCAGCAAAGCGATCCGTTTTTATGAAGAGAAGGGGCTGGTGACACCGCCGCTGCGCAGTGAAAATGGCTACCGCAGTTATACGCAACGGCATCTGGATGAACTGACGCTGCTGCGCCAGGCGCGGCAGGTGGGATTTAACCTTGAAGAGTGCGGCGAGCTGGTCACCTTATTCAACGATCCGGCACGCCATAGCGCAGATGTGAAAAAACGAACGCTTGAGAAAGTGGCTGAGATTGAACGCCACATTACCGAGTTACAGGCGATGCGTCAGCAGCTTCTGGCGCTGGCGGAATCCTGTCCGGGGGATGACAGCGCCGACTGCCCGATTATCGATAATCTGTCCGGCTGCTGTCATCGTAAGGCTCATGCCTGACAGGCTTTAACCCGCAGGGTTATCCCTTCCACCGCAATGACCTCAACCTGCGTGCCGGCGCTGAGGTCATCGTCGGCCACCACGGGCCATGAACTGTCGCCCACGCGCATATGTCCGCGCCCGTTAACCAGCGCCGTGTCGAGCGTAAAACGTTTGCCGACAATCTGCTGCCCGCGCTGATTGAGGTGGGCGTCGAGCGGTTTCTGGTCTGCCACCTGGCGGTTAAGCCAGCGCCACCACAGCCAGGCGGCCAACAGCGTCAGCACGGCAAATAACGCCCCCTGCCACGCCCAGTCCAGGGGCAGTAGCCAGACCACTAACCCGGTAATGACAGCGGCAACACCGCTCCAGAGCAGGTAACCGTTGCCGCCAAGCATCTCCGCGGCCAGCAATAAGCCACCGAGGCTTAGCCAGAATGCATGAGGATGTGCGACGATTAGCTCAATCATTTTTTGCGCTCGTTTCCGCTGTCTTTGATAAGTTCCGTGATCCCGGCGATGGAGCCCATCAGGCTGCTGGCATCCAGCGGCATCATCACCACTTTGCTGTTGTTCGCGGAGCCAATCTCTTTCAGCGCGTCAGTGTATTTTTGCGCAACGAAGTAGTTCACCGCCTGGATATCACCCGCCGCAATTGCTTCAGAGACCATCTGGGTGGCGCGGGCTTCCGCTTCTGCAGAACGTTCACGGGCTTCCGCCTGTAAGAAGGCAGACTGGCGTTCACCTTCCGCTTTCAGGATCTGCGACTGTTTTTCCCCTTCGGCTTTCAGGATCTCTGCCTGACGTACCCCTTCAGCTTCCAGAATGTAGGCGCGTTTGGTCCGTTCCGCTTTCATCTGCGCGTTCATGGAGGCGATCAGCTCTGCCGGTGGGCGCACGTCACGGATCTCAATACGGGTAACTTTGATCCCCCACGGGTTGGTGGCCTCGTCGACAATGTGCAGCAGGCGGGTGTTAATGCTGTCGCGCTGAGAGAGCATCTCGTCCAGCTCCATTGAACCGAGCACGGTACGAATGTTGGTCATCGTCAGATTTACGATAGCCAGCTCCAGATTGCTGACTTCATAGGCCGCTTTTGGCGCATCAATAACCTGAATAAAACAGACCGCATCAATGGTGACGTTGGCGTTATCCTTGGAGATCACTTCCTGGGAAGGAATATCCAGCACCTGTTCCATCATATTGATTTTACGTCCAATCCTGTCCATGAAAGGGACAATCAGGCTTAAACCCGGCTGGAGCGTGTTGGTGTAGCGGCCAAAGCGTTCAACGGTCCACTGATACCCCTGTGGGACAATTTTGACGCCAGCGCCGACAATAACCAGCGCAACGAAAATAAGGACAGGTATAACGATAAGCATAAAAACCTCCTGTTTTGCATGCTGTGACGAAGGGAACTGCGTGTGTGTTATAAGTCAGTATATCGGCTAACGGGCTGAAATTCGCCCCTGTAAAGAAGGGGGCGCGACGAATACCGGTAAAACCTTTACTCCAGCCATCGACACACCCTATTCGCGCTGCGTTCGTGAAAGGATTATTCTACGCGTGGTTGCAATAAAGGTGGTTACAGGATGCATGATGAACAATAAAAATACGCTCTTGCAGGTCAGGGATGTCGGTTTTCGTGTGGCAAATACCACGATCCTTCAGCATGTCGATTTTTGTCTTTCCCCGGGTGAGTTCAAACTGATAACAGGGCCGTCAGGCTGTGGTAAAAGCACGTTATTAAAGATTGTCGCTTCACTGCTCAGCCCCACTGAGGGCGCTATTCTGTTTGAAGGGCAGGATATCGCGACACTGTCGCCAGAAAGCTATCGCCAGCAGGTCTCTTACTGCGTGCAAACCCCTTCGCTGTTTGGGGACACGGTTTATGACAACCTGGTCTTTCCGTGGCAAATCCGTCATAAAACGCCGGAGCCAGAAAAATTTATCACCGATCTGGCCCGCTTTGGCCTGTCGAAAGAGACGCTGACTAAATCCATCAATGAATTATCGGGCGGCGAAAAGCAGCGTGTTTCGCTGATTCGCAATCTGCAGTTTTTGCCGAAGATATTGTTACTGGACGAGATCACCAGCGCGCTGGATGAGGTGAACAAACGCAACGTTAACGAGATTATTCATCGTTACGCAAGCGAGCAGAATATTGCCGTGCTGTGGGTTACGCACGATTCAAACGAAATTACCCATGCGGATGATGTCATTACGCTTGAGCCGCAGGGCGGGAAAATGCAGGAGGCAAACCGTGGGTGAGCATAATATTACGAATACGTCGCTGGCGTTTTCGATGGTGCTGGTACTGATCGCTATTGTGGTGAGCTACCGGGAAAAGCTGGGCCTGGAGAAAGATATTGTCTGGAGTATCTGCCGCGCGGTTATCCAGCTCATTATTGTCGGCTATGTGCTGAAGTATATTTTTAACGTCAACCACGCGGTGCTGACGCTCCTGATGGTGCTGTTTATCTGCTTTAACGCGGCGTGGAACGCGCAGAAACGCAGTAAGTATATCGATAAGGCGTTTGTCTCATCGTTTATCGCCATTACAACCGGGACGGCGCTGACGCTGGCGGTGCTGGTGGTGTCCGGCTCAATCGAGTTTACGCCGATGCAGGTTATCCCTATTTCCGGGATGATTGCGGGGAACGCTATGGTGGCTGTAGGACTGTGTTACAACAATCTCGGCCAGCGATTTAGCAGTGAACAACAGAAGCTGCAGGAGAAATTAAGTCTGGGGGCGACACCGAAAATGGCCTCGGCGGTACTGATCCGCGACAGCATCCGCTCGTCGCTGATCCCAACGGTGGATTCCGCAAAAACGGTTGGGCTGGTTAGCCTGCCGGGAATGATGTCGGGGCTGATTTTTGCCGGTATCGATCCGGTCAAAGCCATTAAATATCAGATCATGGTGACCTTTATGCTGCTCTCTACGGCCAGCCTGTCGACCATCATTGCCTGCTATTTAACCTATCGGAAGTTCTACAACGCGCGCCATCAGCTGGTGGTGACGCAGTTGAAAAAGGCGGGGTGACCGCCTCTTTTGCAGGCCCGGTGAGCGCAAACGGCACCGGGCCTGTTCATCAGTAGAGCAGGGCGTACAACTGACGGCGGTACGTCGACGCCAGCGCATCGCCGGTGCCCAGCGCGGCCAGGATCTCCTGGAACATTTTCCGCGCCTGACCGTCGGCGGCACCCAGATCGTTTTGCAGATGGCTGAACAGCAGTGCCAGCGCTTCTTCGTTACGTCCCACCTGATGCAGCTGCAGCGCCAGCTGGCTTGCCAGCGCGGCATCGGTCGGGTTATCGGCAACCTGCTGTTGAAGCTGCTGGATCTCCGGCGTGTCCGCCGCCTGTTTCAGCAGATCGATCTGCGCGACCAGACCCTGATAACGGGTATCCTGATCCTGCAGTGGAATGGTCTTCAGCACAGCTTCCGCATCGTCGGAACGGTGCAGGGCAATCTGCGTTTCCGCAAGGAGCAGGCCAATCTGGCTGTCCTGTTTCGACAGCTGCCACGCCTCTTTGAGCAGCGGCAGCGCTTCGTCGTATTTGCCTTCCTGCATCAGTCCCATGGCTTCCTGCGCCTTCAGCTCTTCCTCGCGCGGCAGGACTTTATCCAGCAGGGCGCGGATCGCTTCTTCAGGCTGTGGCCCCTGGAAGCCATCAACAGGTTGACCATTCTGGAACAGATAGACGGTAGGAATCGCGCGCAGGCCAAACTGAGACGCCACCATAGGCTCAGCGTCACAATCCAGTTTGGCGAGAATGAACTGGCCATTGTATTGCGCGGCAAGGCTTTCGAGTACCGGCGTCAGCTGCAGACAGTGTTGGCTACGCTCAGACCAGAAGTAGAACAGCACCGGTTTGGTCATGGACTGTTCGAGGGTCTGTTGCAGGTTTGCTTCAGTAATATTGACGATATTCTGTACGGACATGCGGCCTTCTCTTTTATCGGTTTGTTATTTACATGGGGGTTAGCGACGACGCTTCAACTCAACCGTGTAAAATTTTGTCCATCATCCGGCCCGGCAGCAGGCGTTTTAACCAGCCTACCGCATGGGTTACCAGCGTCACCGGATAGCGCATTTTTGGGTTTTCGCTCTCAAAAGCATGGCGCACTTTAGCGACGACTGCTTCCGGCCCGAGCGTAAAGCGTGCGGCGATACCGGGGTTTTCGACCGGTTTATCCGCCTGGGTCTGGTTAACGTTTTCCGTAAAGCGGGTGCGGATAGGGCCCGGCTCGATCAGGCTGACCTTAATGCCGCTGTGACGCAACTCCATGCGCAGGGCATCGGACCAGGCCTCCAGCGCATATTTGCTGGCGGCATAGGCCCCGCGGCCCGGGGTTGAAATCAGCCCCATCACGGAGGAGGTCATCACAATGCGTCCTTCACCGTGCGGCAGCATGGCGGGGAGCAGGCGCATGGTGAGCTGATGGACGCCGAAGAAATTGGTGGAAAACTGTTTTTCCAGCTGCTCGCGGGTGAGCGTGTCCAGGGGACCATACACGCCGTAACCGGCATTGTTAAAAAGGCCGTACAGACGGTTGTCGGTCAGGGCCAGCACCTCATCGGCTGCGCGTTCCACGCTTTCCGGTGAGTCTAAATCCAGTAACACACCGGTAAAGCCCAGCCCGTTCATGCGTTCGACGTCGTCGGGTTTACGGCAGGCCGCCAGTACCCAATATCCCTGACGCTTCAATTCGAGTGCACTTTCAAGACCGATTCCGCTGGAACATCCTGTAATTAAGACCGATTTTTGCATAACTTTACCTGTCAGGATCTCCTCTGAATTAGGAGTCATGTTTAACTAAAGGGGCCAGCCGTGTTGCCATCCAGTCGGCAATAAACGGCTGCGCATCGCGATTGGGGTGGATCCCATCGTCTTGCATCCACTGGGGTTTGAGATAGACCTCTTCCATAAAAAATGGCAGCAGCGGAATATCAAACTCGTTGGCAAGCTTTGGGTAGATCGCGCTAAAGGCTTCATTATACCGACGTCCATAGTTGGCGGGCAGGCGAATTTGCATCAGCAGCGGTTGCGCGTTCGCGGCCTTAATATCCTTAAGGATCGTGCGCAGGGTCTGTTCCGTTTGCTGAGGCTGGAAACCACGCAAGCCATCATTACCGCCCAGCTCAACCAGCACCCATCGCGGTTGATGCTGTTTGAGCAAGGCTGGCAGGCGCGACAAGCCTTGCTGCGAGGTATCACCGCTGATGCTGCCATTAATAACCGTTGTCTTACTCTGCCATTTGTCATTGAGCAGAGCCGGCCAGGCCGCGTTGGCCGCCATGCGATAGCCTGCACTCAGGCTGTCACCGAGAACCAGTAACGTGTCCGCTGCCGCCGCGCGGAAGGTCATCAGGATTAAAAACAGGAAGGGCAAATGCCAGCGGAAAACATTGTTGAAGTTCATCGTCTTAAGAAGTCCGTCGGTCAGGGGGAACACGAGCTTTCCATCCTCACCGGAGTTGAACTCGTTGTCAAACGCGCCGAAACCATTGCGCTGATTGGCGAGTCCGGCTCCGGGAAGTCCACGCTCCTGGCCATTTTAGCCGGTCTGGACGACGGCAGCAGTGGAGAGGTCAACCTGGTCGGGCAACCGCTGCATCAGCTTGATGAAGAGGCGCGTGCCGCGCTCCGTGCACGTCATATCGGGTTTGTCTTTCAGTCCTTCATGCTGATCCCGACGCTCAATGCGCTGGAAAACGTTGAACTGCCGGCACTGCTGCGCGGCGGTAACAGCCGTGAAAGCCGCGCCCACGCGAAGGCATTGCTGGAGCAGCTTGGGCTTGGCAAACGCCTCGACCATCTTCCGGCGCAGCTTTCCGGCGGGGAGCAACAGCGTGTGGCCCTGGCCCGGGCGTTTAACGGCCGCCCGGACGTGCTGTTTGCGGATGAGCCTACCGGAAACCTCGACCGAAAGACCGGGGATAAAATTGCCGACCTGCTGTTTTCGCTCAACCGCGAACACGGGACCACGCTGATTCTGGTGACCCACGATCCGCAACTGGCTGCCCGCTGCGACCGTCGCCTGCGGCTGGTTAACGGTGAACTGCAGGAGGAAGCATGATTGCCCGCTGGTTCTGGCGCGAATGGCGCTCGCCCACGCTGTTGATTGTCTGGATGGCGTTAAGCCTGGCGGTAGCCTGTGTGCTGGCGTTGGGCAGCGTCAGCGATCGCATGGAGAAAGGGTTAAGCCAGCAAAGCCGCGAGTTTATGGCCGGAGACAGGGCGCTGCAAAGCTCACGTCCCGTCCCGCCGGGCTGGCTTGAGGAGGCGCGTAAGCGTGGGCTGAAGGTGGGGGAACAGCTGAGCTTTCAGACCATGACCTTTGCCGGCGATACGCCGCAGCTGGCGAGCGTCAAAGCCGTCGACGACCTTTACCCGCTGTACGGTGAACTGCAGACCAGCCCGCCTGGGTTAAAGCCGAAACCGGGCACGGTGCTGCTGGCGCCACGTTTAATGGCGCTGCTGAACCTGAAAACGGGTGACAGCATTGACGTGGGTGACGCCACGCTCCGCATCGCCGGGGAGGTGGTTCAGGAACCTGACTCCGGCTTTAACCCGTTCCAGCTTGCCCCGCGCTTGCTGATGAATACCGCTGATGTGGCGAATACCCATGCCGTGCAGCCGGGAAGCCGCGTCACCTGGCGCTATAAGTTTGCGGGAACGCCCGCCCAGCTTGACGCGTATGAAAAATGGCTGCTGCCGCAGTTAAAACCGGAGCACCGCTGGTACGGACTGGAGCAGGACGAAGGGGCGCTTGGTAAATCTCTCGAACGTTCTCAGCAGTTCCTGCTGCTTTCAGCGCTGTTAACCCTGCTGCTGGCCGTGGCGGCGGTGGCGGTGGCCATGGGGCACTACTGCCGCAGCCGATACGATCTGGTGGCGATCCTCAAGACCCTCGGCGCGGGCAGCGCCCAATTGCGTAAGCTGATTGTCGGCCAGTGGCTGATGCTGCTGGTGTTGTCAGCACTCACCGGTGGGGCGATGGGGCTGCTGTTTGAAAAGCTGCTGATGGTCATGCTGAAACCGGTACTGCCTGCCGCACTTCCACCGGCCAGCCTCTGGCCGTGGCTGTGGGCGATTGGCGCGATGATGGTGATCTCGGTGCTGGTGGGGCTTCGCCCGTACCGGCTGTTGCTCGCGACGCAGCCGCTGCGCGTGCTGCGCCGTGACGTGGTGGCCAACGTCTGGCCGCTGAAGTTCTATCTTCCTGTCATTGTTGCGGTTTCGGTTGGGTTGTTGGCCTGGCTGATGGGCGGCAGCACGCTGCTGTGGGCCGTACTGGCCGGGGCGGTGGTGCTGGCGCTGCTGTGTGGTGTGGTCGGCTGGGTGCTCCTTAATGTGCTTAAAAAGCTGACGGTGAAGTCGCTTCCCGTGCGGCTGGCGGTGAACCGTCTGCTGCACCAGCCCTGGTCTACGCTGAGTCAGCTGTCTGCCTTTTCGCTGTCGTTTATGCTGCTGGCACTGCTGCTGGTGCTGCGCGGCGATCTGCTGGATCGCTGGCAACAGCAGCTTCCGCCGGAAAGCCCGAACTATTTCCTGATCAATATCGCCCCTGAGCAGGTGACACCGCTGAAGACGTTCCTGGCGGAACACCAGATTGTGCCGGAGTCGTTCTACCCCATCGTCCGTGCGCGTCTGACGCAGATCAACGGCCAGTCCACGGAGGGCAACAAGGATGAATCGCTTAACCGCGAACTGAACCTGACCTGGCAGGAGAAACGTCCAGATCACAACCCGATTACTGCCGGCAGCTGGCCACCAAAAGCGGGTGAAGTATCGATGGAAGAGGGGCTGGCGACGCGCCTGAACGTCAGGCTGGGCGACAGCGTGACCTTTACCGGCGATACCCAGGACTTTAGCGCTAAGGTCACCAGCCTGCGTAAGGTGGACTGGGAAAGCCTGCGGCCGAACTTCTTCTTTATTTTTCCCGCAGGCGCACTGGACGGACAGCCGCAAAGCTGGCTCACCAGTTTCCGCTGGGAAAACGGCAACGGTATGCTGACCCGGCTGAACCGCGAATTTCCGACGGTCAGCCTGCTGGATATTGGCGCGATCCTTAAACAGGTCGGGCAGGTGCTGGAGCAGGTCAGCCGGGCTCTGGAGGTCATGGTGGTGCTGGTGACGATCTGCGGCGTACTGTTGCTGCTGGCCCAGGTGCAGGTCGGGATGCGGCAGCGTCATCAGGAGCTGGTGGTCTATCGCACGCTCGGGGCGAGTAAGCGACTGCTGCGCACCACGCTGTGGAGCGAGTTCGCCCTGCTGGGGCTGGTCTCGGGTCTGGTGGCGGCGATGGGTGCTGAGACGGCGTTAGCCGTGCTGCAGACCCGCGTCTTCGATTTCCCGTGGGAGCCTGACTGGCGACTGTGGTTCACGCTGCCGGTCTGCGGTGCGGTGCTGCTGTCGCTGTGCGGCGGCTGGCTCGGCACGCGATTGCTAAAAGGCAAAGCGCTGTTCCGTCAGTTTGCCAGTTAGTTCAAATCCGTGATAATTACGCACCGGTTTATCTGCTGGTGCGTAATAATTTAGCAGCACAAATCGGTAATACCCATGCGTTTAGTAGCACAAAACATTAAAAACCCGCGCACACAGCAAGATTATTTCCAGTTAATATTCACCTGCTAAATATTTAGCAGCGTGTCTATAAAGGAAAAATAATGACTATAAAAAAATCAGCGCTGGCAGTAACAATTGGCGCAGCAGTGGCATTGACCTCCTTCGCATCTCAGGCGGAAATCACGGTTCTTAAACAAGACCCTCAGGCAGGTAACCCGCTGAGCCGTCTTAACTTTACCGTTGGCGGCAGTATTCGTCCTCAGTTCAACATGATGACGGGCGACGGCGATAAAGGCTCCTACAAACGTAATGGCTTCGACGGCGGCACCCGTTTCCGTTTCGCAGCAGATTACTATCTGTTTGATGACATCAGCTGGATCAGCTACTACGAGCTGGGTGTGAACATTCCGGCGCTGTTCAACTGGGATAACCACTACGCTGAAGGTGCTAACGACACCTCTCGCCGTATGCTGTACACCGGTCTGAAGAGCGACACCTGGGGTACGCTGACCTTCGGTCAACAGAACAGCGTTTACTATGATGTGGTTGGCGTGAAAACCGATATCTGGGACTACGACATGATTGGTCAGGCTCCAGGTAACGGGATCAACGGTGACTACGACGGTTCTTATCGTTCACGCAAAATGCTGAAATATAAGAAAACCGTAGGCGATGCGGATATCTATGCATCCTACCTGTTTGAAGACAGCGAATACCTGCCGGGCAATGGCCTGCGTTACAAACGTAAAGGCGGCGGTTCACTGGGTCTGGATTACCACCTGACCACCGATCTGACCTGGGGCGCAGCGTGGAACTACACCCGCGCGGACATGCGTAACCCGGACAACGGCGACAGCAAATCTTACGACCAGAATATCCTCGGTACCGCGCTGAGCTGGACGCCGGATAACTGGACCTTCTCGGCTGGCGGCGGCTGGTACCAGAACTTCCTGACCACCAAAAAAGTGTCTACTGACAACTACTTTGCCGGTGATGCATGGGGTATTGAATACTTCGCAGGGTACAAATTCCCAATCGATCAGTATGCGGTGAAATCCATCCAGCCTTACTTCATGGGTGACCGTATTGAGTACGTGAATGGTCGTAACTACCAGCGTATCGATAACGGTGTGGGTGTTAGCGTCCAGCTGGACTACGGTTTCCGTGTTGATTACGAACACGTGTTCACCTCCAGCACGGATAACCTGGGCGACATGAACCTGGTGCGTCTGCGTTACGACTTCTAAGTTCAGTTAGCAGGGGAGTTACCCCGATATGAAAACGGCAACCCTGGGTTGCCGTTTTTTTTTGCGCGTGATTCAGCGATTGAGCCAGTCAGCCACGTCCTCAAACGTTCCGCGAAACACAATCTTCTCCGCTTTTTTTGCCAGCTGCCAGGTGTACATCGGGTCGTAATAGTCGTTCAGCAGCGGGGAAAGCCAGCGCAAATGCGCGTCGGTGCTGCCAGAACGTTGTTGCTCCTGCAGGGCGGAATCCAGCAGCGCCGTAAAGTCTGCAAAGCGCTGCAGCCCCAGACGGCGGCGAATGGCAAACAGGCCGTGGTGCAGGTATTCGCTGTACGCTTTCCACCCCGCCTCTGCGCCAAAGGCAGCAGAAAAATCCGCCCACATATGATCGAAATACTCTTCACGCAGGCGTTCAAGACGGACATCAAACGGGTCTTCTACTACCACAACAGGCGCCTGAACCATGCGGTCTCGCAGGCATTCCGGCAGGTGGTTGGAACCAATCATCCGCCCTTCATCCTCCAGCACCCAGCGTGCGGCCTCTTTTTTCAACAGCACGACAGCGAGCTGATTTTCGAAGCTCGCCTGCGAAAGCTGTGGTGTAAGCGTGCGGCCAAACGACGAGCCGCGATGGTGTGCCAGCCCTTCCAGATCCACGCCCTGCGCGTGCTGTTTCACCAGCAACGTTTTGCCGCTCCCGGTACAGCCGCCGATCAGCACCATCGGTTTTTGCACCTGCTCAGCGGTTACCTCAATTGCGGTCTGACGCAGCGCTTTATAGCCGCCTGCGATCAGCGGGTAATCCACGCCGCGCGCTTTCAACCAGGCCTGAGTGATATGCGAGCGTTGACCGCCACGCGCGCAGCAGAGGTAGCCGGTGGGGTGGGAGAGACAGGCTTCGCGCCAGGCGTTAATGCGCATCTCACGGGTACTGCCTGCGACCAGGCTATGGCCGAGAGCAAGCGCAGCGTCCGGCCCCTGGCGTTTATAGCAGGTGCCGACGGCGGCGCGTTCATCATCGTTCATCAGAGGCAGGTTGATTGCCGCAGGCATCGCGCCCTGGGCGAATTCGATCGGCGCGCGAACGTCGATTAAAGGGGTATCGGATGCGAGGATCGCGCGATAGTCCGTTCCATCGTTCATGGTTTTTCCAGAAGAAAACTAAGCTGCAATGGGCGGGGATTGTACGCCGGGGAGGGGGAAGGTCAACTCCCCGGCAGAGGAGTATTACTTAAGCTTTGATTGCGCCCAGATAATTCCGCTCGCGTATTCCGGCGGCAGGAGAGGAATAATCGCTTCCAGCGTGGCGCTCAGACGATCGGTGTCGGTATCGTTCAGGTTCAGGTGACCGACCTTACGACCCGGACGCACCTCTTTGTCATACCAGTGCAGATGCACCAGCGGCAGCTTGAGCCAGTCGTAGTTCAGATCGGTACCGATCAGGTTGATCATCACCGACGGGCTGTTCACCACCGGCTGCGGCAGCGGCAGGTCAGTGATGGCGCGCAGGTGCAACTCGAACTGGCTGATGGACGCCCCGTTTTGGGTCCAGTGACCGCTGTTGTGAACGCGCGGTGCCAGTTCGTTAATCAGCAGACCGGACGGCGTGACAAAACACTCCATCGCCATGACGCCGACGTAACCGAGTTCGTGCATGATGGCAGAGAGCATCTCTTCTGCCTGCGCCTGCTGTTCAGCACTGGCCTGCGGGAATGCAACGCTGGTACGCAGGATCCCGTCCTGATGCAGGTTATGCGTCAGCGGATAAAAAACGGTATGGCCGTCCTGCCCGCGAGCGCCCACCAGCGAGACTTCACCGCTGAAGTTAATGCCCTGCTCAACGATGCACTCCCCGTAGCAATCGTCCGGCAGCTCGTGAGTGTCATCGGCGCGCAGACGCCACTGTCCACGACCGTCGTACCCGCCGACGCGACGCTTCACAATTGCCAGCTCGCCCAGCATTGCAAAAACATCCTTCCACTCGCTTTTATCGGACAACAGCTGCCACGGCGCAGTCGGCAGCCCGAGCTTATCGAACAGCTGCTTTTGCGTCAGACGGTCAGCAATAATGGGAAAGACGTCGCGGTTAACGAAGGCATTGTGACGCGCCAGCTCGCGCGTCAGGGCCGTTTGTGGCCAGCGTTCAATCTCCGCGGTGATCACACTCTGGTGAAACGGCACGGCTTCCGGTTCGTCATCCAGCCCGACGGGCCAGACGGCAATACCCAGCGGCTCGCCGGCCTGACGCAGCATACGGCCTAACTGACCATTACCGAGGACGCATACCTGCTTCATGCCGCACCCCGCGGGTCCGGATTGTCCAGCACCTCGTCGGTCTGGGCTTTACGCCAGTCCGCCAGACGCTGATGTAACGCTTTATCGTGAGTCGCCAGGATCTGCGCGGCGAGCAGGGCAGCGTTGGCAGCGCCCGCTTTACCAATGGCCAGCGTGCCGACCGGAATGCCACGCGGCATCTGAACGATGGAATAGAGGCTATCGACACCACTTAACGCAGCGCTTTGCACCGGAACACCCAGAACCGGTACCAGCGTTTTGGCGGCAATCATGCCTGGCAGATGTGCTGCGCCGCCCGCACCGGCAATGATCACCTCATAACCCTTCTCTTCGGCGCTTTCGGCGAAGCTGAACAGTTTGTCCGGTGTACGGTGTGCGGAGACCACTTCAACGTGGTGCGGAACATTCAGGATTTCAAAGATTTCGGCGGTGAACTGCATGGTAGCCCAGTCGCTTTTGGACCCCATCACGATGGCGACACGCGCCGGATTATTGCGGGAAGACATGCGTCTTAAAACTCCTGTGGTGCGAAACACACTGCTTTCGAGGGCACAGAGAATAGCATGTAATAGGGGCAAGGAAAACGGTTGCGCGGTTAAAAACTGAGCCGTTGTGGCCCTCAGGAGATAACAAAACAGACCGCGTTCTGGCGGTCTGTTTTATCAGGCATCGATGTGCTTTGATGTGCTTTTGACGGGCGGCACGGTCAGCAGACGTCTTATTTGGTCAGTTCTGCCGTCATGTGAACGCGGTTGTTAAACTGAGCGCTGGTGATTTTGTAAGACGCGCCCTGTTCAGCAGCCTGAGCGGCAATTTTCGCTTCTGCGCGGTCAAGGGTAGAGGCCGTGGCGCTGACGCTCTGAGCAAAAGAACCGAAAGAGATCAGAGAGAGTGCGGCAACTGCAACGAAAGTTTTGATGGATTTCATGGTCGTATTCCTTAAATGTTTTATCTGGGATAGGGCGTTTTGCCCTGATGTGATAAATAATAGGCCGACCAAGGGCTGATTAAAATCGAAACAATTTGCCGATATTGTTCAAAAAAATAGAATGATTTTTGACGGGTTAAAACGGGAAAGCGATCAGTTCCACACCGTCAGGCGTGACGCTGACCATAGAACCTTCGCTGTGCCAGGCCCCGAGGACGACGCGGTGGGCCGCTTCGCCGTTGGCGGTAAGGGTATGCACATCGGGACGATGAGTATGACCGTGGATCAACCACTGAACGCGGTGTTTTTCCATGACCCTGACTACCGCCTGGGGATTAACATCCATAATGGCCATGGATTTGCCGCTGTTGGCGGCCTTACTGTCGGCACGCATTCTGGCTGCGATCCGCTTGCGTATAAACAGCGGCAGAGCCAGGAATAGTTTTTGGATCCACGGGGTATGAACCTTAGCGCGAAACGCCTGATAGCCGGTGTCGTCAGTGCAAAGTGTGTCACCGTGCATGATTAACACCTTTCGGCCATAAAGGTCGAGTACCTGCTCTTCCGGCAGCAGCGTCATGCCGCTTTCGCGGGCGTAGTGCTTGCCGAGCAGGAAATCACGATTGCCGTGGATAAAGAAGCAGGGGACGCCGGAATCGACCAGCGCTTTAATGGCAGCCGCCATCTCACGGTGCAGCGGGTTGGGATCGTCGTCGCCAATCCAGGCTTCAAACAGGTCACCCAGAATGTAAAGTGCATCGGCACTTTTCGCTTCACCGCGTAAAAAACGCAGAAAACCGGCGGTGATCGCCGGTTCTTCTGTTTGCAGGTGCAAATCTGCAATAAAGAGTGTCGCCACGAATTACTCGCTGACGGTCACGCTGTTAATTACGACGTCTTCTTTTGGAACGTCCTGATGCATGCCGCTGCGGCCGGTCGCCACGGCTTTGATTTTGTCAACTACGTCCATACCTTCAACCACTTCTGCGAAGACGCAGTAGCCCCAACCCTGCAGGCTTTCGCCGGAGAAGTTCAGGAAGTCGTTGTCAGCAACGTTGATGAAGAACTGGGCTGTTGCAGAGTGAGGAGCCTGCGTACGCGCCATCGCCAGCGTACCACGGGTGTTTTTCAGACCGTTGTTCGCTTCGTTTTTGATCGCTTCTTTCGTCGCTTTCTGGTTCATGCCAGGTTCGAAACCGCCGCCCTGGATCATAAAGCCGTTGATCACGCGGTGGAAAATAGTGTTGTTGTAGAAACCTTCGCGGCAGTAGTCCAGGAAGTTTTTAACTGTTTCAGGCGCTTTGTCATCAAAGGTTTTGATTACGATATCGCCATGATTAGTGTGGAAAGTAACCATTTTTGCATCCTGTTCCGTTATTGTGGTACGTCGACCCGCGTTTGGGTCATCTATAGGGGCTTGTTATAGCATAACCACAGGATGCGATCACCTTGCATTGTGTGCTGCTTCAGGTTTGAATTACAGGTAGAATAACCGGTTTTCAACCACACACGTGTTTACATGGAATCTTCGATGTTAAAAATCTTTAATACAATGACGCGCCAAAAAGAGGAATTTAAACCTATCCATGCCGGGGAAGTCGGCATGTACGTGTGTGGTATTACGGTTTACGATCTCTGTCATATCGGCCATGGCCGTACCTTTGTTGCATTCGACGTTGTCTCGCGCTACCTGCGTTTTCTGGGCTACAACCTGAAATACGTGCGTAACATCACCGACATCGACGACAAAATCATCAAGCGCGCGAACGAAAATGGCGAAAGCTTTGTTGCGCTGGTGGATCGTATGATCGCGGAAATGCACAAAGATTTCGACGCCCTGAATATTCAGCGTCCGGACAGCGAGCCGCGTGCCACCCACCATATCCACGAAATTATCGACATCACCGAAAAGCTGATCGAACGTGGTCACGCCTATGTGGCCGATAACGGTGACGTGATGTTCTCCGTGCCGACTGACCCTACCTACGGTCAGCTCTCCCGTCAGGATCTGGATCAGCTGCAGGCCGGTGCGCGCGTTGATGTGGTGGACGTGAAGCGTAACCCGATGGACTTCGTGCTGTGGAAGATGTCCAAAGAGGGCGAACCAAGCTGGCCTTCCCCGTGGGGCGAAGGGCGTCCTGGCTGGCACATTGAGTGCTCGGCGATGAACTGCAAACAGCTGGGCAAACATTTCGATATTCATGGTGGCGGTTCGGATCTGATGTTCCCGCACCATGAAAACGAAATTGCACAGTCAACCTGTGCGCATGGTGGCGAGTACGTGAACTACTGGATGCACTCCGGGATGGTGATGGTTGACCGTGAGAAGATGTCTAAATCTCTGGGCAACTTCTTCACCGTGCGCGACGTGCTGAAATATTACGATGCGGAAACCGTGCGCTACTTCCTGATGTCTGGTCACTATCGCAGCCAGCTGAACTACAGCGAAGAGAACCTGAAACAGGCGCGTGCGGCGCTGGAGCGTCTGTACACTGCCCTGCGCGGTACCGATAAATCTGTACCCGCGGCAGGCGGTGAGGCATTTGAAGCGCGCTTTATTGACGTGATGAACGATGACTTCAACACGCCGGAAGCCTACTCCGTGCTGTTTGATATGGCGCGTGAAGTTAACCGTCTGAAGTCAGAAGATATGGCGGCAGCGAATGCATTGGCCTCCCATCTGCGTAAGCTCTCTTCGGTACTGGGTCTGCTGGAGCAGGAACCGGATCTGTTCCTGCAAAGCGGTGCACAGGCGGACGATAGCGAAGTGGCGGAGATTGAGCAACTTATCAACGCGCGTCTGGAAGCGCGCCAGGCGAAAGACTGGGCGGCAGCAGATGCCGCGCGTAACCGTCTGACGGAAATGGGCATCATTCTGGAAGATGGCCCGCAGGGAACCACCTGGCGTCGGAAATAATTCTGGTGCGCGCTGATGCCCTCTCCCACCGGGAGAGGGTGCAAACACTAAAACGGCAACTGGGTTGCCGTTTTGCTTTTACCTCCGCTTCCACCACAACAGCCCCATCAGCACAACCCCTGGCAGCCACACCCACAGCAGTTCCGACATAATCACCTGATGCCCGTAGGGCGTGGTATAGCGTGACAGCGCAAACGGCGCGACCTTAATGACCTGCCACGGTGCAAAGAACCGTTCATCTGACCACGGCCACAGCCAGCCGACGCCTTTCCCACCGGTGGTGATGGAATCCAGCAAGCTGTGCGACAGCAGAGACACGGTTAAGAACAGCCAGCAGCGGGTCAGACTTGCCCGAAACCATCGTCGGCCCATCAGTACGCAAAGTATCGGCACCACAAAGGCAAACAGCAGGGAGTGGGTAAAGCCGCGGTGGCCGAACACATTGCCGTAGGCAACGCCGAACTTAAACGCCAGCACGTCGGCGTCCGGCAGCATGGCGAGGACGACGCCGGCAAACAGCAGGCGGGGAGGGATGATTTTACTTCCCAGGCCTAAGCCCAGACACAAAGGCACTGCAGCGTGGGTGATAACGGTAGGCATTGCGATTATCCATGGCAAAGCAGGGAAATATAGCAGCGAATGGGCGCAATGAGGATGGTGTTAGCGTCTTAATTACGCCGATTCCCGGGCAATAAGCTGCCCGGAAAGGGTGATACGCTGTGTTTGCAGTTCCGGCTCTTTTAGCTTGCGGATGATCAACCCCGCCGCCTGACGCCCCGTCTCCTCACTGGCGGAGGAAACGTAGGTAAACGAGGGAGACGTCAGGTTCACGTGCAGCATATCTTCAAAACCGACCAGCGCGACCTGCTGGGTGAGAAACACATCTTTCCCCACGGTGCGCCCCACCTGATGAATGCCGGAGATGGAGCCGATCATCGCATCCGGCGAGTGGCAGAGCAGGGCGGTGATGGTGTTGTTTTTATCCAGCAGCTGGCGGGTGGCGAAACCTGCGGCCAGCGTGTCATCGCTACACGCAGGCGAGTATTCCTCACGCCAGACCAGGCCGTTCTGGGTCATCGCGCTGCGAAAGCCGAGCAGACGCTGCTCGCGGATAAGGCAGCCTTCACGACCCCCAATGTAGGCAATGTTGCGGTGTCCGCGCTCGATAAGATAACGCGCGGCAAGGTTCGCCGCCTGGCGGTTGTCGCGCATCACCAGATTGCATTTTTCATCCAGCAGGGACTGAGAGACCACCACCAGCGGCAGCGGGCACTGGCGGATGTGTTCCGGCAGCGAGGATGCCCGGGTGTCAGAGGCCAGATAGATAACGCCGGCGACCCCCTGCTGTTTAAACGACAGCAGGCAGCGCTCAAGATGTTCATGGTCGTTCAGCGGCTGGCCGAGGAAAACCATATACCCCTGTCTCTCCAGCTCCTGGACGATGCTCGCCATCACCTTAATGGAAAAGCTGTCGCTAAAGTCGCGCAGGATCAGGCCGATCAGGTTGGAGGTGTTAGCGCGGAGGTTGGCAGCGGCGACGTTGTGAACATAGCCCAGCGTAGTGATGGCAGCATTGACCTTCGCGATTGTTGCGTCTGAAATCTTCCCTTTCTGGCGCAGCACCAGCGACACGGTGGAGACCGAAACGCCCGCATGCTTTGCGACATCAATGATGCTGACTTTCTTCAAAACCGCTCCCTGAAATTTACCGATTATCAGCCAGATAAGACAACGTCCCCCAGCGTACAGGAGACGTGTCGTTCAGGCATCTTATTATTTGCCAATCATGGTGGACATGGTCTGGGCGATAAACTGTGCTCTGGCACCGAAAATCACCTGAATACCGTTATCACCGACGAACACTACGCCGCGGGCGCCAAGGCCGTTCAGACCGTCCTTATCAACCGCTTCACTTTTTGCCACTTCCAGGCGCAGACGGGTGATGCAGGAGCCGACGGAGTCGATGTTGTGCGCGCCGCCCAGCAGGTTGATGATCTCTGTGGCGAGTTCTGAATCTGACTTATCGTCCGCACTGGCGGTCACTTCTGTACGGCCCGGCGTTTTCACGTCGAAACGACGGATCACAAAGCGGAACGTGAAGTAGTAAATCAGGCCCATCGGAATGCCGATAATAATGGCGTTCAGGAAGTTAGTTTTGTAGCCGTTAAATGACGGCAGGATCCCGAACGAGAGGTAGTCGATAAAGCCCGCAGAGAACGACTTGGCGATATGCGCATGCAGCAGATACATGGTCATGTACGCCAGACCGGCCATGATGGCGTTAAAGACGTACAGAATAGGGGCGACGAAGATAAAGGTAAATTCAACCGGCTCGGTGATCCCCGTCAGGAAACAGGTGAGCGCCGCAGAGAATAAAATACCGGCCGCGATTTTCTTATTTTTGGTGTGTGCTTCGTGGTACATCGCCAGACACGCCGCAGGCAGCGCGAACAGCATCAGCGGGAATTCACCCTGCATGAACTTACCGGCGTTCTGGTAGCTGTCACTGCTGAAGGATTTGACCCCTTCTTCGAGCATCTTAAACCAGATGGTCTGGTCGCCGTGAATCACCTGACCGGCCTGGGTGGTGTAATCCCCAAACGAATACCAGAAAGAGGGATACCAGATGTGGTGCAGGCCGAGCGGGATCAGCGCACGTTCCACCAGACCAAAGATAAAGGTCGAGGCTGCCTGATTATCGCCATTAACCACCACGGAGAGCGCATCGATGCCCGCCTGGATATGCTGCCAGACATACGGCAACAGCAGGCCGAGCAGGAAAGAGAGAAACGCTGTCGCAATCGCCACAAAGCGTTTTCCGGAGAAGAACCCGAGGAACTCTGGCAGCTGCAGGGTGTGGAAACGGTTATAGCACCAGGCGGCGAGAATCCCGCAGATCAGGCCGCCGAAGACGCCCATCTGCAACGTCGGGATGCCGACCACCATCGCGTATTTGCCGCCCTGAGACGCCATTTCCGGCGTGATGCTCAAGACGGTGCTGATGGTGATGTTGGTGACAAACACCGAGACCGCCGCCGAGAGCGCGGCAATGCCGGACTCGGATGCCAGCCCCACGGCGGAACCAATGGCAAACAGCATCGGCAGGTTATCAAAGATAACCCCGCCCGCGTTCATCATCAGCGGCAGGTGAAACTTATCGCCAAAGGCCAGCAGCAGGCCCGCAGCGGGAAGCAGTGAAATTGGCAGCATTAACGCGCGACCAATCATCGATAATTTAGAGAGCGATTTAACAAACCCTGATATCAGACTCATGCTGATTTCCCCCGAGTAGCGCTTTTTTTGGCGCTGTTATTGTAAGTAGAACGTTTTAGTAGAACGTTCTACTTATCGTGGGGAAAGAGTGAAAAACGCGCAACAGAATTTTCACTTTTCAACAGATGAAATAGTGATTATTTGAAGTCGATCGATAATTAACCGTGATGGGTGTGGGGGGAATGTGGGTTCCCTCTCCCGACGGGAGAGGGGGGAGAGCATCAGGCGGTCACCGTCACGGTTTGCCCTTCAAAGCTCACGGTCTGACCCGCGACGATTTTGCAGCGCTTGCGGGTTTCCACTGCGCCGTCCACCTTAACAAGCCCGTCGGCAATGGCGATTTTGGCCTGTGCGCCGCTTTCGGTCCAGCCTTCCAGCTTCAGCAGATCGCACAGCTCAACGTGCGGGTGTTTACCTAATGAAAATGTGGCCATCTTACGCGTCCTCTACGTCGTGGTACTCTTCGCATGCCTGCAAAGTATTCTGAATCAGTGTGGCAACGGTCATCGGGCCTACGCCACCCGGTACTGGGGTAATGTAAGAGGCGCGAGCCGCAGCATCTTCGTAAACCACGTCACCGACCACTTTCCCGTTTTCCAGACGGTTAATACCGACGTCCACAACGATCGCGCCTTCTTTAATCCATTCACCCGGAATAAAGCCCGGCTTCCCGACCGCCACGATCAGCAGATCGGCGTTTTCTACGTGATGACGCAGATTTTTGGTGAAGCGGTGGGTCACGGTGGTGGTGCAGCCAGCGAGCAGCAGCTCCATGCTCATCGGACGGCCGACAATGTTTGATGCGCCAATGACCACGGCGTTCAGACCGTAGGTATCGATGTTATAACGCTCCAGCAGCGTAACGATACCGCGCGGCGTGCACGGACGCAGACGTGGGGCGCGCTGGCACAGACGGCCCACGTTGTACGGGTGGAAACCATCAACGTCTTTGTCGGGGGCGATACGTTCCAGCACCTTCACGTTGTCGATGCCGGCTGGCAGCGGCAGCTGAACCAGAATACCGTCGATCGCGTTGTCGGCATTCAGGGTATCAATAAGTTCCAGCAGCTCTGCTTCGCTGGTGGTTTCCGGCAAATCGTAAGAGCGGGAGACGAACCCCACCTCTTCACACGCTTTGCGTTTGCTGCCGACATAAATCTGCGATGCCGGGTTGCTGCCGACCAGCACAACGGCCAGCCCGGGGGCGCGTTTTCCGGCAGCTTTACGCGCCTTCACTTTTTCCGCGACCTCAGAGCGCACCTGCTGCGCAATCGTTTTACCGTCAAT
Organism: Enterobacter cloacae complex sp. FDA-CDC-AR_0132; assembly: GCF_003010695.1. Taxonomy (NCBI): domain Bacteria; kingdom Pseudomonadati; phylum Pseudomonadota; class Gammaproteobacteria; order Enterobacterales; family Enterobacteriaceae; genus Enterobacter; species Enterobacter cloacae complex sp. FDA-CDC-AR_0132. Next base: position 2,738,165 of record NZ_CP027618.1, read on the forward strand.
AATCTTTGCTGCCATCAGAGAGAAGATTCCGTCTGTAACGTTTGAAAGGGGGGATTGCCTGTATTTTGTCAGAAGCGAGCGCCGCTGTCAGTCACCCTTTGCGAGTTTTCATCAGGAGGCCGTAAAAACCCTTCTGAGGGGATGGTCAATTTCTTAGGCAGGATTAGGATGTGACCTGGCGAAATGACAGCGTTTTGACATATTTTAAAATACATTCATGAGCTACTTTGTCTCCTCCGAAATAAGCTTTCAATTAATCAATTGAACGTATTTCTTATTCCCGATTATTCGCGGGAAGGGTTATTTATATTTTAAAGGAATAGACATGAAACTCAGCAACATTGCTTCTACTGTTATTGCTACTCTGGCCCTGGTTGCGGGTGCCGCAAATGCAGAAGATACAGCCACTCCGGTTACCGTAAATGGCGGTACCGTACACTTTAAAGGTGAACTGGTTAATGCTGCATGTTCAGTAAATACTGATTCTTCCGAGCAGACGGTTAACCTGGGCCAATACCGTACCGCGAAGTTCACGAAAGTGGGTGACACCACCTCTAATATTCCGTTCACCATTGAACTGAATGATTGTGACCCACTGGTTGCGAAAACGGCCGCAGTTGCGTTCACCGGTCAGATCGACGCGACCGACAAAACCCTGCTGGCGGTAACCTCTGGTAACAACGACAACTCCGCGAAGGGCGTGGGCATCGAGATCCTCGACAGCAAATCCACCACCCTGACTCCAGATGGTTCAACCTTCTCTGCCGCGCAGAACCTGATCGAAGGGACTAACACCCTGAACTTCACCGCGCGTTACAAATCAACGGCTGCGACCACCGAGCCAGGCCAGGCAAACGCTGACGCCACTTTCGTAATGAAATACGAGTAATTCCTCCGCACAGGGATGTTCAGGCCTCAGGGAAGAGGCCGTCATACGCAAAGGCCAGGAACGAAGGATGACAAGGACCGGAACACTACTGCTGTTAACCCTTGCGATGGCCTGCCAGGCCTCAGCACATACCGTGGTGATCGACGGCGGCAAAGTTCATCTCAGAGGTGAGCTGGTGAACGGCGGCTGCGCCGTGGCACCCGACAGCCAGAACATGCGCATCGAAATGGGGCAGTACCGAACCAATTCATTTTCCGGTGTGGGCAGTTTTTCCACGGTCAATGTGCCCTTCACCGTGCGGCTGCTGGATTGCAGCGTGGATGTCTCGCGCACCGTGGGGATCCAGTTTCAGGGCGTTACGCCAGCAGAAGATCCGCAGGTTTTTCTGGCGACATCGCGGCCAGGTGAATCACCGATAAGCAGCGGCGTCGGGCTGGCTCTTTTTGACGAACAACAACGTCAGATTATCCCGAACGCAACGGCCGTCAGCTGGTTGCCGGTGAATACCAGTGAGCTTGCGTTTCATTTTAGCGCCCGCTATCGGGCTATTTCCGAACACCTCGTGCCAGGCAATATTCAGTCGGATGTCTGGTTTACGTTGATTTATCCATAACACCTGCGAACACATTATTAAAGGTACGGTTGTGATGAATACCCTAATTAAACCAGGACTGTTTTTATCGTTAATTTTAATGATGGTTTCTGCATGCGCAAATGCTTCCGGCGGTATTGCGCTGGGGGCCACCCGCGTTATTTATCCGGCAGATGCAAAGCAAACTTCGCTGGCGATCACCAACAGCAATAAACAAGAGCGCTATTTAATCAACGCGTGGATCGAAAATGCGAACGGGCAAAAAGAAAAAACCTTTGCCGTGACCCCGCCGCTGTTTGTCAGCGAGCCGGACAGCGAAAACACGCTGCGCATTATTTATGCCGGGCCCGCGCTGCCTGCCGATCGTGAATCGCTCTTCTACATGAACGTGAAAGCGATCCCGTCCGTGAACAAAGCGAAAACGGAAAACAATAACGTGCTGCAGCTGGCTATCCTGTCGCGGATCAAGCTGTTTGTCCGCCCGACAAATCTGCCGATGCAGCCGGAAGAGGCGCTCTCGCAGCTGCGTTTTGAGCGCGTCGGCAACCACCTCAAAGTCAGTAACGCTTCGCCGTATTACATCACGCTGGTCAATATGAAGCTGGGCGGACAGACGCTGGATAACCTGATGGTTGCGCCTAAAAACTCGGCGCAGCAGGTACTGCCAGCCGCCGCAAGCGGTACGCTCTCCTGGCAGAGCGTGAATGACTACGGTGCCATTACGCCGGCGCGTAGCGTCAACCTGTGAGCAGAGTCAGCGCGATGAATAATCACCAGGGACGTTACTGCCCGGTCGCACTGGCGCTGATGGCAGCGCTCTGGCCACAGGCTGGCTGGAGCGAAAGCTACTTTAACCCGGCCTTCTTGTCCGATGACACCGCCAACGTGGCGGATTTATCGCGTTTTGAACAAGGTCACCAGCAGGCGCCTGGCGTTTATCGCGTGGATATCTGGCGTAACGATGAGTTTATCGCGACGCAGGATGTGCGCTTCGAGCAGGCCGACAATACACCGCCGGTTGCCGGTGGGCTGTCGCCGTGCATTACGCGCGTGATGCTGGAGCGTTTTGGCGTCAATATCGCGGCCTTTCCTGAGCTGGTTAACGTGAAAGGGGATACCTGTATTCCCCTGGCGAAGGCGATTCCCGGCAGTGAGATCGCGTTCAACTTCGCCTCGCTGCGCCTGAATATCAGCCTGCCACAGGTGGCGATGCAGAACAGCGCACGCGGTTATATTCCGCCCGATCAATGGGATGAAGGGATCCCTGCCGCGCTGGTGAACTACAGCTTTACCGGCAACCGCGGGAGCGAGGACGACAGTTATTATCTGAACCTGCAGAGCGGGCTGAACTATGGCGCGTGGCGTTTACGCAATAATGGCGCATGGCGTTACACGCAGAATAACGGGCAGCGGCACAGCAACTGGCAGAATATTGGCACCTGGGCGCAGCGCACCGTGATCCCGCTGAAAAGCGAGCTGGTGCTGGGCGACAGCAATACCGGTAATGACGTTTTCGACAGCGTGGGTTTTCGCGGCGGGCGGCTCTTCTCGTCTGACAGCATGTACCCGGACAGCCTGCAGGGCTACGCGCCAACCGTTCGCGGCATCGCCCGAACGCCCGCCAAAGTGGTCGTTCGACAAAACGGCTACGTTATCTATCAAAGCTATGTACAGCCTGGCGCCTTTGCCATCACCGATCTTAACCCAACCTCGTCAAGCGGTGATCTTGAGGTGACGGTTGAAGAGAAGGATGGCAGCCAGCAGCGCTATACCGTGCCGTATTCCACCGTGCCCCTCCTGCAGCGCGAAGGGCGCTGGAAGTATGACCTGGTGGCCGGGGATTACCGCAGCGGCAACAGCGAACAGGATACGCCATTCTTCACGCAGGGTACGTTGATTACCGGGCTTGGCGACGGCTACACGCTGTACGGCGGTACCCAACTCGCGTCACGTTATACCGCGGTAGCCATCGGGGCGGGGAAAAACCTCGGTGACTGGGGGGCGGTGTCGCTCGATATCACCCATGCCCGCAGCCAGCTCGCGGATGACAGCCGCCATGAAGGGCAGTCGCTGCGTTTCCTCTATGCAAAATCGCTTAACGGATTCGGAACCAACTTCCAGCTGCTGGGCTACCGCTACTCCACAAAAGGGTTCTACACCCTGGACGATGTCGCGTGGCGTTCGATGGAAGGCTACCAGTATGCCGACAACCAGGATGATGACGGTGTGCCGGATGTGGAGAGTTATCACAACCTGACGTGGAATAAAAAAGGGCGCTTCCAGCTCAATATTTCCCAGTCGCTGGGGGATTACGGCTCGGTCTATATCTCCGGTAGTGAACAGACGTACTGGGGCACCGATGAGTCCAACCTCTGGTATCAGCTGGGGTACGCGGGTGGCGTGAAGGGCGTCAACTACTCCGTGTCCTGGTCATGGAACAAATCGGTCGGGATAGACGGCACGGACCGAATCGCGTCGTTTAACGTCTCCGTACCGTTCAGCCTCTTTACCCGCCAGGGTTTTCGTCGGGACAGCGCCATTGACCGCGCCTATGCCACGGCGTCAGCCAGCCGTAATAGTGATGGCGACACAAGCTGGCAAACCGGGGTCAGTGGGACGTTGCTGGAAGATCGCAACCTGAACTACAGCGTGACCCAGGGCCACACCAGCAATAACGGCTCAAGCGGAAGCGCCAGCGCGAACTGGCAGGCAACCTACGGCACGCTGGGGGTTGGCTACAACTACGCACGCGACCAGCACGATCTCAACTGGCAGCTCTCCGGCGGCGTGGTCGGCCATGCGGATGGCGTAACCTTCAGCCAGCCGCTGGGTGATACCAACGTTCTGATCAAAGCGCCGGGAGCATCGGGCGTGAGCGTGGAAAACCAGACCGGTGTGAAAACCGACTGGCGTGGCTATGCGGTGATGCCGTATGCCACCGTCTACCGCTATAACCGCGTGGCGCTGGATACCAACACCATGAGCAATAACACCGATATCGAAAATAACGTGAGCAGCGTGGTGCCGACAAAAGGGGCGCTGGTGCGCGCCAGCTTTGATACCCGTATTGGCGTGCGCGCCCTGCTGACCGTCACGCGCGGCAACCAGCCTGTGCCATTCGGTGCCGTGGTGCGTGAAACCCAGAGCGGCGTCACCAGTATGGTGGGCGATGACGGACAGATTTACCTGAGCGGCCTGCCGCTGGAAGGTGAACTGCTGATCCAGTGGGGCAACGGGATGCAATCCCAGTGTCGGGCGCACTACAGCTTGCCAGAAAAGAGCCTGCAACAGGCAATCACACTTAAGGGGATTCGCTGTGAGTAAAATCCATTGCCTGGCTTTATCACTTCTCTCTATTTTGCCCGTGGGGAATGCCTTAGCCACCGTGTGTGTGAATGAAAAGGGCGTCCCTACGGAGGTGCATTACGACCTGACGGATAAATTTAACAGTTCGAATAACCAGATCGGACAGGTGGTGACGCTCAGCGAGAAATCGCAGTGGGTGGGGGTGAACGCCGTCTGCCCGAAGGGTACCACCGGGAACACGACCAAACGTAGTTATGTTACCGATTACCCGGTCACGGGAACAAGTGATGGCTATCAGTACCTGAAGCTAAACGACTATCTGGATGGGGCAATGAAAATTACGGACAGCTTTGCTGGCGTATTTTATCCGCCCAAAAGTTACATCCAGATGGGGAGTCACCCGAACGTCTCTAAAAACAAACCGTTTGGCGTTCAGGATTCCAGCCTCGTCTTTCGCCTCAAAGTGACCCGACGGTTTATAAATATGGTGGTGATCCCGCGGGCGACCATGTTCCGCGTCTATGTCACCACTACCTCTTCTGATCCGTTAACCTCGCCGGTCTACACCATCAGCTACAGCGGGACCATTCAGGTGCCGCAAAGCTGCGCCATCAATGCGGGGAATATCGTGGAGTTTGACTTCGGCGATATCGGGGCCTCCCTGTTCAGCAAGGCCGGGGCGGGTAACAAACCGGAGGGGGTAACCGCGCAAAGCAAAACTATCGCCATCAAATGCACCAACGTGGAAGCGAACGCAATGCTGACGATGCGCGTTGAGGCAGAAAAGGTCTCCAGCAACGCGGTGGTGTCGGATAACCCCGATGTGGGGTTTGTGATTGCCAACGAAAGCGGTACCCCGCTAACGCCCAACAACCTGACCAGCAAAATTCCGTTCCGGCTCGACGACAGTGCGCAGGCGCAGGTGGGGATCCGGGTCTGGCCGGTCAGCGTGACGGGGAATAAGCCTGCGGAAGGCCGTTTCACGTCGCGGGGTTATCTGCGTGTGGATTACGATTAAGGGGAAGAGATGCGGAACCGGAACTGGCATTTCGCCGCGATGACACTGATGATGCTTCACGCCAGCGCGCAGGCAGCCACTGCGCTGGGGGAGATCAATATTCAGATGTACGGCAACATTGTTGATTTTACCTGTGTGGCCGAGGGCAGCGATAGCGACAAGACCGTCACGCTGGGAACCTGGCCCACGAAACAGCTCAGCACCACGGGAAGCCGCACGCAGCCTATGCCGTTTACGCTGAAGCTGACCGGCTGTCCGCCTGGTGCGGCGTCCATCACGTTTTCGGGTAAAGCCGACGGAAGCAATAACGGGTTACTGGCGCTCAATGACGCCAGTACGGCAAGCAACGTTGCCGTCGAGATCAGGGATGCGGATAAAACGCGTCTGGCACTTCAGCAGGCCAGCAAGCCGGTAGCGGTTGATGCGCAGGGAAATGCGACATTGTCATTTTATGCCAATTATATTGCCACTGCTGATAACCCTCAGCCCGGACGGGCTGATGCTGATGCCACCTTCATGATTAATTATAATTAGCGCTGACCGCACTCCCTGCAGCTCGGATAAGCTGCAGGGAGTGAATTCAGGTTATAGCAGTTCGTGTGCTTTGGCATAATCAATTAATTCAACGATGCTTTGCACACCCAGCTTGGAATAAATATTGGATTTATGTGCGCTGATGGTTTTGTTGCTTAATAGCAACTGCTCTGCAATCTCCTTATTGGATAAACCATTTGCCAGGTAACGTAATACCGTCACCTCACGATTCGATAATGGCATATCCGCGACCATCCCTTTCCCCGAACCCAAATGGTTTATAAAATTCAACGTTTCCGACGGGAAAAAAGAATAGCCCATCAGGATCATTTCAACGGCGTTGTAGATCTCGCCCAAATCTTTTCGTTTACTGACAAAACCATTTGCCCCGGCGCGAATGGCGCGTCCCGCGTAAAAAGACTCGGATTTTGAAGAGAGGAACAGGACCTTGATGTCTTTATTTAAGTTTCTGATTCTCTTCAGTAAAGCGAAGCCGTCTGTGCCCGTAAGTTCGATGTCCAGGATCACCAGATCGATAGGGTGGTTACGGATACAGTCAAGGACTTCATGGCTGTCGCCAGACTTGAGTTTGACTGTGATGTTTTTATTTTTCTGTAGCAGGACTTCTATCGACATTCTGACGATAGGGTGTTCGTCCATAATGATAACGGATGCCGGTTTCATTTTTAATGCCTCAGACTGTTAAAAGCGTTATGCCGAGTTTGGTTAAAACTCTCGAAATGCCGGAAGGATAAATGTGCAGATCCTTATACCGTAGTATTTCCCTGGAAAGAGCGAAAGCATCCTTGTTAACGTAGTGAAGAAATCTATGCCTCAGCGCGGTCATCTCATTTGGCTGGTGTTGGCAAAAAGGTTTTTCTTATTCATATTTGATACGCGTCTTATTATACCGTGTAAGTTTTTTCCGAAAACCCTGTAAATTACCCCTCGCTTATTACTTTGTATTATCTTCTGGATCCGAATAGCTATTTTTTTAAAATTAGCTTAAATATCCTGTTATCCCATTTACCGCATCTTTTGATCTTTATGTAATAACAAAAAATGACATATCACACTGTATGTTGATCAAATGTTAACAAATCGACGGCCGTTTTCAGGGGCTGAAAGCGGGAACGGATGGTGAAAAAGTGTTCACAGAGGGCACCAGACCTTCGTTTGAAAGTGATCGGGTCGTCGCCGGAAAGGGCACCCGTCGTACAGCAGAACATACTACAGACTTCGCTTTTGACTGCCAGGCAGTCTCGCCGAGCCGCTTGTTTTTACATCATTATCGTCTTATTAACTCCTTTATCAAACACTTAACGCACGGAGGAAAGTGCTGCAGATTATTCATTCTGTGACATTTCACATGGTTTAAGCCCGTAAATTAGGAATAGTTATAAAATTGAAATTATTGTTAAAATTTAACAAATAAGTAACATGATTGATAAGTAAATTCCTAAAGGTCTTTAGGAAATAAGGGCTTAGTGGGTGGGTTAGAAGGTGCAGTCTGAGAGGTTATTGAGAAGGTGCAGCAGTTCCTGGCGATGGGTCAGACCCAGTTTCAACAGAATGCAGCTGAGACGATAGATAATGCGGCTATAGGGGCGATTCTGCATCAACGCTATCTGGCGAAGGGTCTTCCCCCGCGATAACTCCTGCAAAATAGGCCATTCGGTGCGGGAGAACCAGTCTTTATCGCAGCCCTGGGGAGGGCGGGTATCCATCAGGCTGTGCTGGAAAGCAGACGGCGTCAGTTGACGTTCGAGCACGTGAAAAGGGCCCGCCGCTTTGCAGAACAGGCGAGTATCGTAATTATCCGCCCTGACTAACAGATAGGGCGTCAGAAAAGGGGGATAGAGGCTATGCCTTCTGAGCTGATCCAGCTTGTCGATCAGCGCAGTGGAGCGGCTTTCAATATCCACCACCAGACGGGCGGATGGCCACTGGGCCAGGGCGCTAAACGCATCCTCCAGCGTGGGATAGTCGCAACAGCTGCTCAGGGGAAATTGGCCGTTGAGAAAACCGGTGCGCAGAAAATGATCCTCCGTCACCAGAATGATAAACGGAGCGTCTGTTTTGCGGGGCTGGCTGATGGACTGACTCATAAATTCGAGCCGGTCGAAGAAGGGGGGAGCAAAAGGCGAGCGCGTAAATCCCAGTGCATCACTTCCTGTACGCCGCCGCCGGTAACGGCGCACTGTCATTCGCATGGCCTCCCCCCTGGAAATGGCTTTTTAATCCTCCGGCCATGTCCAGGACGGCCAGTAATAGCCCTGGCCGAGTTCTGCGCCTGCCTGCAGTGCCCAGGTACAATCCTGCTCAGTCTCAATACCTTCAATAAGCACTTTCCCGGCAAGCTGAAAGCACCGGGACACCAGTTGCCGTAGCGCGGGCGTGGCGCGTAAACGCCAGAATGCATCCTTATCGATTTTTACGCCGCTTAACGGTAACCGGCAGGATAAAAAGGGCGGGATGAGTGTTTCATCAATGTCATCCAGCCAGATACCGTGACCTTGTCTTATGAGCTGCAACAGGCTCCGGGTAACGGTCTGCCTCTGCGCGGCTGACAGCGTTAAAAAAGCACTGGGGTCGACAAGTTCAATATTCAGCGGCGGACATTTTATCCGGCTAAGCCGCTGAAAAGCGTCGGGCTCTGTCAGGACGGTTATCGGCAGATTAATGAAAAAATTATTACAGTGCGGGGTATTTTTTAACGCGGTGAGCTGTGCTTCAAGCAGCGTTATCGACCAGTCTGCAGACTGATGGCGGAAAAAGGCTTCGCTATGCTGCGTTTCAGACAGGACGCTAAGGACCTCCACGCCGACCCTGCGTAAAGAGGAGAGGGCGACGATGGGCTCAAGTTTGATGCCGACGATGTCCTGAGAAAGGTACTGTAACCGGGGGGGCGTATAGGTCAGGTTTTGCGCTGTCACTCCATGGTCCTGTTGTCTGTCAGCCTCCAGGCGGCCGGGATACCTCACACTAGTGTGACGAGCTGACGCTCAGGAAAACAGCAGGCGTTACTTAAATGCAACTAAGCCTTTTCGCAGCGCGAAATTCTACGACGGAAAAGCGATGAATGTTGAAAAAACAGCCGTATTTACAATCGGCTAGCGGTAATTGCCCCTGAAAGCCGAAAAGGCATTGACTCACCTGTCATTGACCGTATAATTCCAGGCGTTTCACCACCGCGAAGTTCACTCTTCTCAGTGCGCCCTTAGCTCAGTTGGATAGAGCAACGGCCTTCTAAGCCGTAGGTCGTAGGTTCGAATCCTACAGGGCGTGCCATTTACTGCCTTCACCCTTTTTCGCTTCCACTCTCCCGTTTTACGCTAAATACACGTTTATGCCGATCTCATTCTGTCGATTAAATAATCGGGAAATAAATAGAACGCTAATGAATATTTGTTATTTTTCCAGCCTAAGGTTTTCTTAATCTTTATTTCATCCATTTTTATAATCTGGATTTTTATCATATTTATCCGCTGTATAAGAATATTTTACACTTTTACGACTAAACTTGATTGATACTAATTATCATTAGCGTTTTTGTATGCTTTAATCCTGTCCCACAACGCTATGCGTGGTAAATCACCCTGGTCTATAAAGGATATGTTCATGAATTCTCGCCTGTTGTCATGCTTCTCGCTTGCCTTGTTGTCTTCATCTCTTTTCCTTTCCACACAAGCAATTGCCGCTGATAACAACGAAGGTATCGTTGTTTATAACGCGCAGCATGAAAATCTGGTGAAGGCGTGGGTTGACGGTTTTACCAAAGAAACAGGTATTAAGGTGACGCTGCGTAATGGCGATGACAGCGAGCTGGGTAATCAGCTGGTTCAGGAAGGCACGGCATCACCTGCAGACGTGTTTCTGACGGAAAACTCGCCTTCAATGGTTCTGGTGGATAATGCCAAACTGTTCGCGCCACTGGATGCAGAGACCCTGAAGCAGGTGCCTGCGGAATTTCGTCCTGTGCACGGGCGCTGGATCGGGATTGCTGCGCGTAGCACGGTGTTTGTCTATAACCCGGAAAAATTGAGCGAACAGCAATTGCCAACATCGCTGATGGATCTGGCGAAACCTGAGTGGAAAGGCCGCTGGGCGGCATCGCCGTCAGGCGCGGATTTCCAGGCGATCGTGAGTGCGATGCTGGCCCTGAAAGGCGAGCAGGCCACCCTTGAGTGGCTGAAGGCGATGAAAACCAATTTTGTGGCCTACAAAGGTAACAGCACCGTGATGAAAGCCGTTAACGCCGGCCAGATTGATGGCGGTGTGATTTATCACTACTACCGTTTTGTCGATCAGTCCAAAACGGGTGAAAACAGCAAAAACACCCAACTCTACTACTTCAAACATCAGGATCCGGGCGCCTTTGTCAGCCTTTCCGGCGGTGGCGTACTGGCGTCCAGCAAACACAAAGAACAGGCTCAGGCATTCATCAAGTGGATCACCGGTAAAGAAGGTCAGGAGAGCCTGCGCACCAACAACGCGTTTGAATATGCGGTTGGCGTGAACGCGGCCTCTAACCCGAAACTGGTTCCGCTGAAAGATCTGGATGCGCCGAAAGTGGAACCTTCAACGCTTAACAGCAAAAAAGTTATCGAGCTGATGACGCAAGCCGGCCTGCTGTGATCCTGAGAGTTAAGTGAACGCCTTATGTCTGGTCTGAGTCTCGACATCGGAAAAAACAGGATGCAGGAGCCTGCCCGCAGGCGACCTGCGCTGCCGATGGTTGCGTTAGCTGTCTTATTTTCATTAATGGCGCTTCTGCCTCTGGGTTTTATCATTGCCATTGGCATTGAGACGGGCTGGGAGACCATTAAGACGCTGGTGTTCCGCCCGCGTGTTGCTGAACTGCTCAGCAACACGCTGTGGCTGACGGCCTTAGCGGTTCCGCTTTGTATTGTGACCGGCGTGGCGATAGCCTGGCTCACGGAGCGTACCCGGCTGGCCGGGCGGGGAATATGGTCTGCGCTGGCGGTCGCCCCGCTGGCAATCCCCGCGTTTGTACAAAGCTATGCCTGGGTGAGCGTCATCCCCTCCCTGCACGGTCTTTCCGCGGGAGTATTTCTCTCTGTTTTAGCCTACTACCCGTTTATCTACATGCCGGTTGCCGCGGTACTGCGCCGCCTCGACCCGACGCTTGAAGATGTGGCCGCGTCGCTCGGCACGCCGCCGTGGCGGGTCTTTTTCCGCGTAGTGTTGCCGCAGCTCAAGCTTGCTATCTGCGGCGGGGCGCTGCTGGTCGCGCTGCACCTGCTGGCGGAATACGGCCTGTACGTGATGATCCGCTTTGATACGTTCACCACCGCGATTTATGACCAGTTTCAGTCTACCTTCAGCGGCCCGGCAGCCAATATGCTGGCGGGTGTGCTGGCCTTATGCTGTCTGGCCATCTTAATGCTGGAAGGGGTGACGCGCGGAAAAGCACGCTATGCGCGCATCGGCGGCGGGGCCGCACGTGAACAGAAACGCTGGCCGCTGAAGCCGGTCGCGGCCACGCTGGGCCAGCTGTTTTTCCTCACGCTGATCGTGCTGGCGCTGGGCGTACCGTTAATTGTGCTCTGTCGCTGGGTCTGGCTGGGCGGTATTGAGAACTGGATGAGCGTGGACCTCTGGCACTCCCTGCGCCAGACGCTCATGCTCGGCGTGGGTGGCGCACTGCTGACCACGGCCTGCGTGATCCCCATTGCGTGGCTCGGTATCCGTTATCCGCACCGCGTCTTCCGGATGCTGGAAGGGTGTATCTACATCACCAGCTCGCTGCCGGGGATTGTGACCGCTCTCGCGCTGGTAACGGTGACGATTCATTACGCCCGCCCCATTTATCAGACGGAAATTACGCTGTTCCTCGCCTATCTGCTGATGTTTATGCCCCGCGCGCTCATCAACCTGCGGGCCGGGATTGCACAGGCGCCGGTAGAGCTGGAAAACGTGGCGCGTAGCCTTGGCAGCACGCCTGCGAAGGCGCTGTGGAGCGTCACCATGCGGCTGGCCGCGCCGGGTGCCGCCGCGGGGGCTGCGCTTGTTTTCCTCGGCGTCAGCAACGAACTGACCGCCACGCTGCTGCTCTCCCCGCTGGGAACACGCACGCTTTCCACCGGTTTCTGGGCGCTGACCAGTGAGATCGATTATGTTGCCGCCGCGCCGTACGCGATGCTGATGATCCTGATTTCACTCCCGCTGACCGCCATCCTCTACGTGCAGTCGAAAAAAATTGCAGGACTATGACATGCTTGAATTAACGTCCATTTCTAAATCCTTTTCCGGTGTGCAGGTGCTCGACAGCTTAAACCTGAGAGTTGCGCCGGGGAGCCGGACGGCGATAGTCGGGCCGTCCGGGTCAGGGAAAACGACGCTGCTGCGCATTCTTGCCGGCTTTGAAACGCCGGACGCCGGGCGGATAGTGATGCAGGGCCGAACGCTGTTTGACGAAAACAGCTTCGTTCCCGCCCATCTGCGCGGCATTGGCTTTGTTCCCCAGGAGGGGGCGTTATTCCCGCATCTCAGTGTTGCAGACAACATTGCCTGGGGGCTGGACGGCACGCGCCACGAAAAGCGCCAGCGCGTAGAGGCACTGATGGAGATGGTGTCGCTGGACAGGCAGCTCGCCACCCACTGGCCGCATGAGATTTCTGGCGGACAGCAGCAGCGTGTGGCGCTCGCCCGCGCGCTGGCTCAGCGTCCTTCATTGATGCTGCTGGATGAGCCGTTCTCGGCGCTCGATACCGGCCTTCGCGCCATGACCCGCAAAGCGACCGCTGACCTGCTGGCGGAAGCGGGCGTTGCCTCGATTCTGGTGACGCACGATCAAAACGAAGCATTATCTTTTGCCACTCAGGTGGCAGTAATGCGTTCCGGGCGCTTTACCCAGGTGGGTACCCCGTATGACGTCTACACTCAGCCCGTTGATGAAGAGACCGCGCTGTTTCTGGGCGACGCGGTGATCCTGCCCGCTCAGCTTACCGCCGGCCATGCGGTGTGCGCGCTGGGTGAGATACCCACCAACAATACGCATGCCACCGGGCAGGGCCGGGTCATGATGCGCCCTGAACAACTGCGCGTGACGGCGTGCGCGCCGCATGAAAGCCCGGTGTCGATAATTGATGTCGATTTTACCGGTCATTTGTCCACGATCACCCTGGCGTTTGCCGGGCATCAGGAGCCTGTTGTTCTGAAGACCGTAAGCCAGCCTGGCTGGAATCCGGGTACGGCTGTGCGTATTGATGTTGCGGGAACCGCCCGCGTTTTATCGTTCTCCTGCCGCGCCTGAAAGACCGTCCCGGAAACGGGGCGGTTATGCGCCACGCTATCCCGTCCATACGTCCTCCTGATTTCCCGCGCCTGTTAACCGATTTTCTCACGCAGTGACGTACGTTTACGCTTGCCAACAATCATGTAATGCATATAGTTCTCATTTGCATTGCACTTGATTACATTCTAAGGCCCGACAACGGGCCCTTTTTGCGCGCACGTTTAATGAGTTAATTATGAACAACACGAAAAGGCATAAAACGCTGCTGGCTCTCGCCATTGGCGCGGTCACGCACTCCGCCCTGGCGGCGGATGAAAAGAAAGAAGACACCCTGATTGTCCAGTCTGCGCCTGCCAGCGATTTTAAACCCGGCGGCGACCAGCTTGTGCCGGCGTTCCTTGACGGGCAGGTGGCGAACGGTGGACGCATGGGGATGCTGGGGCAGCAGAACGCCATGGACGTGCCGTTTAATATCATCAGCTACACCTCGAAGCTGGTAGAAGATCAGCAGGCGAAAACCATTGCTGATGTGGTCGCTAACGACGCGGGGGTGCAGTACGTGCAGGGTTACGGCAACAGTGCCGAAACCTTCCGTATCCGTGGCCTGAAGTTTGACGGAGATGACATGACCTTCGGCGGCCTGTCCGGCGTTCTGCCGCGTCAGGTGGTGGATGCGCAGATGGTCGACCGCATTGAGATTTTTAAAGGGGCAAACGCCCTGATGAACGGCGCGGCAAGTTCAGGCGTGGGGGGAATGATTAACCTTGAGCCGAAACACGCGGATGAAACGCCGCAGGCAAAAGTGGGCGTCGACTACACCTCCGATTCCCAGTTTGGCACCACGCTGGATGCGGGCCGTCGCTATGGGGACAACGACCAGTTTGGCGCGCGCGTGAACCTCGTCCATCGCGAAGGGGAAAGCGGGGTGCCCAACGATCGCCGCCGCACTACGCTGCTCTCCACCGGCCTCGACTACAAAGGCGACAATTTCCGCACCTCTCTGGATGTGGGGTATCAGAAGAAAACCTTCCATGGCAGCCCGACCAGCGTCAATATCTCCGCCGTGGATTTCGTGCCTGAACCGCCGAAAAACGATCGCAACTTCTCGCAGAAATGGGCCTACAGCAACATCGAAAATGAATTCGGGATGTGGCGCAGCGAGTACGACATTACCGATAACTGGACGGCCTATACCGGCCTCGGCGCACAGCACGCTCACGAAGAAGGGATTTACAGCGCACCGAAGCTGCTGGATAAAAGCGGTAAGGCGACGGTCAGCCGTCTTGATACCAACCGCATCAGCGATTCCGTCAGCGGGATGGCGGGTATTCGCGGTAACTTTGCTACTGGCTTCGTAACGCATAAAGTCAACGTCGGTTACTCCGCGATGACCAAAAACGAAAAAATCGGCTGGAAAATGTCGTCGGCGGCGGATAACCCAACCACCAATATCTATCACAATACCGGTGTGGATATGCCGGACAGCTCCAGTTTCAACGGCTTAGGCGGAAATTACAGCGATCCGCTCACCAGCGGGCGTACCCGGACGCAGGGCTGGCTGTTGAGTGATACGCTGGGCGTGCTGGACGACAAACTGCTGTTTACCGCCGGGGCGCGTCATCAGAAGGTGGTCATTCGCGGATACAACAAAATTACCGGGCAGGAAAATAAAGCAGACGGTTTCGACGGCAGCCGCTGGATGCCTACCTACGGCGTGGTTTACAAGCCGTGGGAGGCGATCTCCCTGTATGCCAACCACACCGAAGCGCTGCAGCCGGGTCAGGCAGCCCCCAACACCGCCACCAACTACGGGCAGAGCACCGGCATCGTTCACTCTAAGCAGAACGAAGTGGGCGTGAAGGCGGATTTTGGTCGCGTGGGCGGCTCCCTGGCGCTGTTTGAAATCAAAATGCCGTCGGCGATCCTCAACAGCAACGGTCATTATGGTCTTGATGCCGAGCAGCGTAACCGCGGCGTGGAGCTGAATGTGTTCGGTGAGCCCCTGCTGGGCGTCCGTCTGAACGCCAGCGCTACCTGGCTGCAGGCGGAGCTGACCAAAACCAACAACGGCCTCAACCAGGGTAATGATGCGATTGGCGTTCCGAATTTCTATGCCGTTCTGGGCGCAGAGTATGACATCAAACCGATTGATGGCCTGACCGCTACCGCGCGCGTGAACCACTCTGGCACGCAATATGCGGACCTGGCGAACACCAAAAAGCTGGACAGCTACACTACGCTGGATCTGGGTATGCGTTATCGCTTCGCCGTTAACCACAATCAAAATCAGATGACGGTGCGTGCGGGTATCGACAACGTGACCAATGAAAACTACTGGTCCAGCGTGGATGATTCAGGTACCTACATCACCCAGGGCGAACCGCGTACCTTTAAAGTCTCGGTGGGCTACGCATTCTGATAACGCCGCTCGTTATCCGGGGCAGGGATGCCCCATTCCCTTGCTACCACCAGCCTGAAGTGTTAAAACGTGCCCCTTCTAAAAAAGAGACAGGGGTAGGGCGTGAAAGACGCGTCATCCGCTTCAGGCACCGGTAGCGCTGAAGCTTCGTCGGAACAGAATCCGACGCTGCAACGTGGTTTGCAAAATCGACATATACAGTTAATTGCCCTCGGTGGGGCTATCGGTACCGGGCTGTTTCTCGGCATCGGCCCGGCCATTCAGATGGCGGGGCCGGCGGTATTGCTGGGTTATGCCCTCGCCGGGATTATCGCCTTCCTGATCATGCGCCAGCTTGGCGAGATGGTCGTCGAAGAGCCTGTGTCAGGCTCGTTCGCGCACTTTGCGTATAAATACTGGGGCCCGTTTGCGGGGTTCCTCTCCGGCTGGAACTACTGGGTGATGTTTGTGCTGGTGGGGATGGCAGAGCTGACCGCCGCTGGCATCTACATGCAGTACTGGCTCCCGGATGTGCCCACCTGGATTTGGGCGGCGGCCTTCTTCATCATCATTAATGCCATCAACCTTGTGAACGTCCGTTTGTACGGTGAAACCGAGTTCTGGTTTGCGCTCATCAAGGTGCTGGCGATTATCGGCATGATTGGTTTTGGCCTGTGGTTGCTGTTCTCGGGTCACGGCGGTGAGCGTGCCACGATCGACAACCTGTGGCAGCACGGGGGGTTCCTGGCGACCGGCTGGAAGGGGCTTATCCTTTCGCTGGCGGTGATCATGTTCTCTTTCGGCGGGCTGGAGCTGATTGGTATCACCGCCGCTGAAGCGCGCGACCCGCATAAAAGCATTCCGAAAGCGGTCAACCAGGTGGTGTACCGTATTCTGCTGTTCTACATCGGTTCGCTGGTGGTATTGCTCGCGCTCTATCCCTGGGTTGAGGTGAAATCAAACAGCAGTCCGTTTGTGATGATTTTCCACGATCTCAACAGCAATGTGGTGGCCTCAGCGTTGAACTTCGTTATTCTGGTGGCGTCACTTTCGGTCTATAACAGCGGCGTCTACTCTAACAGCCGGATGCTGTTTGGCCTCTCCGTGCAGGGGAATGCGCCGAAGTTCTTAACCCGCGTCAGCCGTCGCGGCGTGCCGGTGAATTCTCTGCTGTTGTCCGGTGCGATCACCTCTTTGGTGGTGGTGATCAACTACCTGCTGCCAAAAGAGGCGTTTGGCCTGCTGATGGCGCTGGTGGTTGCCACCCTGCTGCTGAACTGGATCATGATCTGCCTGGCGCACCTGCGTTTTCGTGCCGCGATGCGTCGCAAGGGACGTGAGACGCAGTTTAAAGCGCTGCTTTATCCGGCAGGAAACTATCTCTGCATCGCTTTCCTCGGGTTGATCCTTGTGCTGATGTGCAGCATGGACGACATGCGGCTTTCCGCGATGCTGCTCCCGGTGTGGGTCATCTTCCTGTTTGTGGCGTTTAAACTTTCCCGCAAGCAATAATGCATGCCGCCCTCTCCCGGTGGGAGAGGGCGAGCCGTCTGGTTTCTCATCCCAACGCGATTAACCTCTTTATCGTGACCCCTCTCCCAAATCTCTCCTGATCCACAGGATCTTTATTTTGTAATCGATTACTTTTCATTTGAGGGTATTTGTAATCGATTACTTTTCTTGGGTGAGGCTCATTATGGTGTCAACAACTGAAAGTAGTGGAAAGGTGATAGCGCAGCACCGGCTGCTGGTTCCGCGTCTGTCGCTGATGATGTTTCTGCAGTTTTTTATCTGGGGTAGCTGGTCGGTCACGCTGGGTCTGGTGATGACCCAGCACAACATGTCGTTGCTGATTGGCGATGCGTTCTCCGCCGGGCCCATCGCCTCTATTTTGTCGCCGTTCGTGCTCGGGATGCTTGTGGATCGCTTCTTCGCCTCGCAGAAGGTGATGGCGGTAATGCACCTGGCGGGCGCGGCTATCCTGTGGTTCGTTCCGGGGGCGCTGATCGCTGAAAATGGTGCGCTGCTGATCGGCCTGCTGTTTGGCTACACGCTTTGCTATATGCCGACGCTGGCGTTAACGAACAACATCGCGTTTCACAGCCTGGCAAACGTCGATAAAACCTTCCCGGTGGTGCGCGTGTTCGGCACTATCGGCTGGATTGTCGCGGGGATCTTTATCGGCGTTACCGGCGTGGCCTCCAGCGTCACGATCTTCCAGGTTGCGGCGGCGAGCTCCGTGCTGCTGGCGCTCTACAGCCTGACGCTGCCGCACACGCCCGCCCCGGCAAAAGGGCTGCCGGTCCAGATTCGCGATCTGTTCTGCGCTGATGCGTTTGCCCTGCTGAAAACCCGCCACTTCCTGGTCTTTTCCGTCTGCGCAATGCTGATTTCCGTGCCGCTTGGCACCTACTACGCTTACACCGCCTCATATCTGGCGGATGCCGGGATTGCTGATGTCAGCACCGCGATGTCGTTCGGCCAGATGTCAGAGATTGTCTTCATGCTGGTGATCCCGCTGCTTTTCCGTCGTCTGGGCGTGAAAGTCATGCTGCTGGTCGGCATGCTGGCGTGGTTTGTCCGTTACGCGATGTTTGCCATGGGGGTGAGTGAGGAGGGACGTTTCCTGCTCTATCTCGGCATCCTGCTGCACGGTGTGTGCTATGACTTCTTCTTTGTGGTGGGCTTTATCTATACCGACCGCGTGGCGGGCGAAAAGGTGAAAGGCCAGGCGCAGAGCATGATCGTGATGTTCACCTATGGCATCGGCATGCTGCTTGGTTCGCAGATTTCTGGCGCGCTGTATAACCGTCTGGTGGCGGGACAGGCCGTGCCGCAGGCGTGGGTCACCTTCTGGTGGATCCCGGCGGTGGCGGCAGCGGTGATTGCGCTGATTTTCCTTCTCACGTTCAAATATGACGATGACAAGGCGTAACGTTCAGGAGGTGGTATGAGAACGATTAAGGGACCCGGTATTTTCCTGTCGCAGTTTATCAGCGCAGAAACGCCGTTTAACTCGCTGGATGGGCTGGCAGGCTGGGCAGCAGGTAAGGGCTACAAAGCCGTGCAGATCCCCTGCAATCATCCGCACATTTTTGACGTGGAGAAAGCGGCTGAGAGCCAGACCTACTGTGACGACATTACCGGCACGCTGGCGGAGCACGGGCTGGCGATCAGCGAGCTGTCGACCCATCTGGAAGGGCAGCTTATTGCGGTGAACCCGGTCTACGGCGACGCGTTTGACCATTTCGCGCCGGCAGGCGTGCGGGGTAACGACGCGGCCCGTCGGGCGTGGGCGACCAGCAAATTGAATCAGGCGGCGGCGGCCTCCGAAAAATTAGGCCTGACAGCGCACGCCACTTTTTCTGGATCGCTGGCGTGGCCATTTTTCTACCCGTGGCCGCCGCACAACGCGCAGCGTTTTCAGGACGCTTTCCAGACGCTGGCAACCCGCTGGCGGCCCATTCTGGACACTTTTGATGAGTACGGCGTCGATGTCTGTTATGAGCTGCATCCGGGGGAAGACCTGCATGACGGCGTGACGTTTGAGCGTTTTCTGGCGCTTGTGGACAACCACCCGCGCTGCAATATTCTCTACGATCCCAGCCATATGCTGCTTCAGCAGATGGACTACCTGACGTTTATCGATCTCTACCATGCGCGCATTAAAGCGTTTCACGTCAAAGATGCGGAGTTTCGTCCCAACGGGCGCAGCGGCGTATACGGTGGCTACCAGTCGTGGCTTCATCGTCCGGGTCGCTTCCGGTCGCCGGGCGACGGGCAGATCGACTTCACCGGTATTTTCAGCAAACTGACCCAGTACGACTACGAGGGCTGGGCAGTGCTGGAGTGGGAGTGCTGTCTTAAGGATGGCGATACCGGTGCCCGCGAAGGCAGCGAATTTATCCGTCGTCATATCATTCCGGTATCCGGGCGCGCGTTTGACGATTTCGCCGCGGGAGGCAGCCATGATTAACGTCGGGATCGTCGGCAGCGGCTTTATCGGCCCGGCGCACATTGAGGCGCTGCGGCGTCTCGGCAGTGTGCAGGTGGTCGCCCTGTGCGACAGCTCGCTTTCACAAGCGCAGGAAAAGGCGCGCCAGCTGAATGTGCCCCATGCTTACGGGAACGTTGAGGCGCTGCTCGCCCATCCGGATCTGCACGTGGTGCATAACTGCACGCCAAACCATCTGCACGCAGAGATTAATTGCCAGATTTTGCGGGCGGGTAAGCATGTTTTTTCCGAAAAGCCGCTGTGTATGACCCCGGAGGAGGCCCGCGAGCTGGTGGCACTGGCTGAGCAGGCGGGCGTGGTACACGGCGTCAGCTTTGTCTATCGCCAGTTTGCGATGGTGCGCCAGGCGGCCAGCATGAGGCGCGAGGGCAGTCTCGGTCGGCTGTTTGCCACGCATGGCAGCTACCTGCAGGACTGGATGCTGCTGGAAACCGACTACAACTGGCGGGTGGATACCGCGCTGGGCGGTGCGTCGCGCGCGGTGGCGGATATTGGCTCCCACTGGTGCGACACGGTGCAGT
The DNA here is from genome assembly GCF_003010695.1 of Enterobacter cloacae complex sp. FDA-CDC-AR_0132. Classification (NCBI taxonomy): domain Bacteria; kingdom Pseudomonadati; phylum Pseudomonadota; class Gammaproteobacteria; order Enterobacterales; family Enterobacteriaceae; genus Enterobacter; species Enterobacter cloacae complex sp. FDA-CDC-AR_0132. The sequence goes on from NZ_CP027618.1 coordinate 2,758,699, forward strand.
TTGTGACCGGGCGGCGGATCACCGACGTGATGGCCGACCTCGCCATCGTCTGGCCAACGCGCAAGGCCAGTGCGGCGGGAAACCGGACCTTCACGGATGATCGCAGCGCGAACGATGAAGACAGACCGGTCACCACCGAAGATTTTGGCTCGGTGCTGGTGCGCTTCGACGATGGCAGCAAAGGCAGTTTTAACGTCTCGCAGGTCAGCGCCGGACGCAAAAATCGGCTGACGTTTGAAATTAACGGCAGCGAACGGTCCGTGGCGTGGGATCAGGAAGTGCCGCAGCAACTCTGGATCGGCCATCGCGCGCAGGCAAACCAGACCCTCTCCGACGATCCAAACCTGATGAACCGTGACGTGGCCGAAAGCGCCCATTTTCCTGGCGGACATATCGAAGGCTGGCCTGATGCCTTTAAAAATATGATGGTGCAGTTTTACCGCGCCGTGATGCAGGGGGAGATGCCGGCACAGCCGCTGTTTGCGACGTTCCATGACGGCGCGAACGTCATGTATATCATTGATGCGATAGTGAAAAGCCATCAGCAACAGCGCTGGGTGCGCGTTGCGTATTGACGCGTTGCCCGGTTCGCCGGGCAACGAATTTATGGTAGCCTGCATAAAACGTTAACCGCAGGAAATGCCGTCGCTATGTCCATTCAGAAAATCGCTCAGCTTGCCGGGGTGTCCGTGGCAACGGTCTCTCGCGTGCTTAACAACAGCGATACCGTGAAAGCGAAAAACCGCGAACGCGTCCTGCAGGCGATCAAAGAGAGTAATTACCAGCCCAACCTGCTGGCGCGCCAGCTGCGAACTGCCCGCAGCTATATGATTCTGGTAATGGTGTCGAACATCGCTAACCCGTTCTGCGCCGAAGTGGTGAAAGGCATTGAAGAGGAAGCCGAAAAGAACGGCTACCGCATTCTGCTGTGCAACTCCGGCTCTGACATTGAACGCTCGCGTTCGGGGCTGAGTTTGCTGTCCGGTAAAATTGTCGACGGCATTATCACCATGGATGCCTTCTCAAAGCTTCCTGAACTGGCCGCCCTGATTGGCGCTGCGCCGTGGGTGCAGTGCGCCGAATACGCCGATGCCGGTGCGGTCTCCTGCGTCGGGATTAACGATGTGGACGCCTCGCAGCATGCGGTCAGCCAGCTTGCCGACGGTGGGCGCGGGCGGATCGCGATGATTAACCACGACCTGAGTTATAAATATGCCCGCCTGCGCGAGCGTGGCTATAAGAGCGTTATCCACCTGAAAGATCTGGCTTACCAGGCGGTGGAATACGCCAGCGATCTCAGCTTCGGCGCCGGAATGGCGGCGATGCAAAACCTGCTGAAGGAAAACCCGCCTGACGCGGTCTTTGCCGTTTCCGATACCCTGGCGGCAGGTGCATTGCATGCGATCCAGCAGGCGGGATTACGCGTGCCGGAAGACATTGCGGTAGTCGGGTTTGACGGTACGGAACTGGCGGAGATGATTTCGCTCACCACCATCGAACAGCCGTCGCGGGATATTGGGCGCAAGGCGGTCGATCTGTTGTTGAATAAAATCGATAACCCGGATGCGCCCACAGAAAGAGTGATGATGGACTGGCGCTTTATCTCCCGCGCCAGCGCCTGATTATTTCGCTATTACGCCAGCCAGCGAGCGAATATCGTTTCCGGTCGGAGACTGATGAATACGCAGACCAAATTCATCCACCACCGCGAATATATGGTCGAAAATATCGGCCTGAATCGCCTCATATTCCGCCCAGACGACCGTGTTAGTGAACGCGTATATTTCAACTGGCAGCCCGTTAGCTTCTGGCGCTAACTGGCGAACCATCAGCGTCATATCTTTACGGATCCGCGGGTGATTACGCAGATATTCATTTAAATAGGCGCGGAAGGTTCCAATATTGGTCATTTTGCGCAGGTTCAGTACCGATTCGCCTTCACCGTTTTCCTGATTCCAGAGCGAAATTTCTTCATGACGCGCCGCCATGTACGGCTTAAGCAGCTTCGCCTGAATCAGCTGCTGTTGCTCCTGCTCGTCGAGGAAGTGGATGCTGGTGGTGTCTATATTCAGGCTACGCTTGATGCGTCGCCCGCCGGAGGCCGACATGCCGCTCCAGTTGATAAAGGCATCAGAGACCAGCGCCCAGGTCGGAATGGTGGTGATGGTATTGTCGAAGTTGCGCACCTTGACGGTGGTCAGGCCAATGTCCGTGACCGTGCCGTTGGCTCCGTATTTTGGCATCTCCAGCCAGTCACCGAGTTTAAGCATGTCATTGGCGGAGAGCTGGATCCCGGCGACAAGCCCGAGGATCGGGTCTTTAAACACCAGCATTAACACCGCAGCCATGGCGCCCAGGCCGCTAATCAGAATGGCTGGCGACTGACCAATCAGCAACGAGATAATTAAAATCCCCACCAGAATAGCGCTCACCAGTTTTATCCCCTGGAAGATGCCCTTCAGCGGGAGCTGCGAGGCTGTCGCCATCTTTTGCGAAAGATTGAAAATGACGTCCAGCAGCGAGAAGAACGAGAGCAGGGCATACACCATCACCCACAGCCTGGCGCAGGTGGTGAGCATTTCCGCGGCTTCGCTGCCTTTTTGCAGCCACAGTACCGCCTGAACGTTGACAATTATCCCCTGCAGGGTAAAAGCGACGCGGTGAAATAACTTGTTCTGGGTAATGATTTGCAACCATAAATGGCTGCTGGCCTGCGCGCGCTTCTCAAAGGCCCGCAGGACCACTTTGTGCAGAATAAAATGAACGATGAGTGCGGTAAGAAAAATAATACCAAAAATAATCACTAAAGAGGTGGTGTGATTAATTTCAATGCCTAACTCTTCAACCTGAGCAATTAATTCCTGCATAACGTCTCCTGTATTGATGCAGCCCCATAATGGCGGCTGCGGATCTATTATGCAAATTCGTCAGGGTTATTTGACGGCGTGGCAGGTCGTCACCACCGGCAGGCACAGCCGATGGCGAACCCGCAGCGTCGCCAGCGCGAGGATCACCATCAGGCCAGTTTCCACCGCGAGGAAGAGGGTGATCGCCTGAGTGTAATCTCCGTGATGATTTTGCAGACCGTGGAGCAAAATCGCGCCAAAGATGGCCGGGCCGAGTCCAAGTGCCGCCTGCTGCAGCGTGCTCAAAATGGCGCTCGCCGCCCCGGCGTCATCAGGCTGAATATCGCGCATGCCAATACGATAAAAACTGTTCACGATCAGCGCCTGACCGTAGCCGACCAGCCCGGTCGCGGGTGCCAGCGTCAGCGCGGTATTGTGCATTCCCCAGAGGCGGAAGGTGACAATCAGCGCCAGCAGGCCCGCTATCTGGATCGCCAGACCGGTCAGCAGAATGGTACTGGTGCTGTAGCGGGCAATCAGACGCGGGGCAAACCACGCTGAAATAAAGTAGGTAACACCCAGGGCGATAAAACTGTTGCCAGACTGCCACGGCGCCATCCCCAGACCGGTTTGCATGGTTAACGCCATGCAGAACATAAAGCCGGACCAGACGCTAAAAAAGAGCAACGCAATCAGCACGCCAAAACGGATACTACGCAACTGCAGCAGTCGCGGCGGGATCAGCGGATGCGCATCGTCCCGCTCTTTTTTGCGGGCGTTGAGGGCCATTAACCCGGCAAGCGGAATAATGGCGATAAGCGCGACCTTGAGCGGCCAGGACCAGTGCCACTGCGGGCCAAGCGCCATCGGGAACAGCAGGCAGCAGAGGATGATCGCCAGCAGGACGGTGCCCGTCCAGTCAATGCTTGATGGCGTGTCGCGGCGGGTTTCCGGCACGTAGCGGCGGCTCATGGCCAGTACCACCAGACAAATCGGCACGTTGATAAAGAAGGCGTTACGCCAGCCGAGGCCGGCAATGTCCGCCGATACCAGCCAGCCTCCGCCCATCTGGCCGACGATAAACGCGATGCCGCCGATGCCGCCAAAGAGGCTGATGGCCTTCGCGTGGGCCGTGCCTTTCAGCGTTACGTGCAGGGTGGCGAGAATTTGCGGCATGATCAGCGCCGCGCCAGCCCCCTGAAGAATACGGGCGCCCAGCAGTTGTTCAATGTTGCCTGCCATTCCGCACAGCAGCGAGGCCAGGCCAAAGCTCGCCACGCCCCACATGAAAAGACGACGGCGGCCAAGGTTATCCCCCAGCTTGCTGCCGAGGGCAAGGCAGACGGCAAAGGCCACACCGTAGAGGGCAACAATTAATTCCAGCTCGGTGGCCGTAGCGTGCAGCGAATGGGTGATAGCATCCAGCGCCACGTTGGTGATTGAGGTATCAATCAGCGGCAGCATCTGGCCGGTTAACAGCAATATCAGGCCTGCGCGGCCCGGTGAAACGACTGACGTATTCATGGTAACTCCATTGCGTCATTCAACAGATGGTCGTAGCATCAACGATCTGATAAACGGGTACCAGTTCTTGCTTATACTGGTACTGGCACTACCATGCAGGGGGATTTATGGCGCTGATGTCTGAACCCGTCGTCTCGCTCAAGGATGACACCCGAAAACAACTTGGTGCGTTTTTACGCGCCCGACGCGAAAGCCTCGATCCGCAGCGGCTCGGCCTGCCGCGCAGCGGTCGACGCCGCACGCCCGGGCTGCGCCGTGAAGAGGTGGCCCTGCTGGCGGACGTCGGGGTAACCTGGTACACCTGGCTTGAGCAGGGCAGGGACGTCAATCCTTCCAGCGCGGTGATGGCCGCCGTGGCAAAAGCGCTGCAATGTACCCCGACCGAAGCGCGCCATCTTTTTGTGCTGGCCGGGCTACCGCCGGGTGAAGCACCGCAGGCCACCTGCTGTGAAGGGATCAGCGAAGGCACGCGCCGCCTGCTTGATACGTTGATGCCGAAACCGGCCAGCATTCAGAAACCCAATTTCGACATCGTGGCCTGGAACGACAGCTTTGGTCATCTGATGGGTGTCGATTTCAATGCGATCCCCCCGGAAGACCGCAACTGTATTTATCTGTTCCTGACCCACCCGGCATGGCGCGCCCGTCTCGGCAGACGTGACGATGTGCTGCCCGTCTTTGTCTCCTATTTCCGGGCGGCGATGGCCGAGCACCGGGGTGACCCGCTGTGGGAAGCCAAACTGGCGCGCTTCTTTGCGGTGTCTGAGGAGTTTAAAAATCTGTGGCATCAGCGCAATGACGTGCGCGGTGTGGAAAACCAGCTCAAGTTGTTTACCCATCCTGAGCTTGGGGAATTTACCCTGCAGCAGATGTACTGGTACTCTGCTCCACGAAACGGTTCCCGGTTGCTGGTGTATCTGCCAGTAGATGAAGCCGGGGAGAGAGCAATGGAATGGCTGACGGAGCAGGCAAAATGAAGGTTACCGGCAAACAGGAGCGGCTGCTACGCCGCGCACTCAACGAGTGGCAACAGGAAGGCACATTAACCGCTGACGACCATCAGCGGCTGGCCGGTACGCTTCAACGCGTGACCATGGACTGGCAGCGGCTGAGCCGCTACGCCTTCTGGACGGCACTCGCCTGCGTCATTATCGCCATCGGCAGCCTGTTTTCTGACAGCGAACTGATGGCGCGCATTATTGAATTCTTCGCTTTTTCCTCCCTTGCCCGCATCGGGCTGCCGGCGCTCCTGGCCGTGCTGTTTTATTTGTGGGGCTTCAGCCGCCAGCGGCGGGAGACGCAGTGGCATTACAGCACCGAAGCGATTTTGTTCCTCGGAGTCTTGTTTACCGCCATCGCGCTCTGGCAGCTGGGTGAACGGCTGGATAATGGCAGCGGCCACATCGCGCCACTGTTCCTGGCCGGCTGTGCCGTCTATGGTCTGGTAGGCTTTTTCGGCCGCTCCGGGCTGGTCTGGCTGTTCTTCTTGCTCTCGCTTGGCAACTGGTTTGGCGCGGAGACGGGCTATATGTCCGGCTGGGGGGCTTACTGGCTGGGGATGAACTATCCGGTGCGCTTTATCTTTTTCGGCGGCGCGCTGCTGGCCCTGTGCTGGATCCTGCGTGCTGTGCTGCAGTCCCGTCATCTCTACACCACCAGTAAAGCGATGGGGCTGACGTATCTCTTTGTCGCCCTGTGGATCATGTCGATATTTGGTAATTACGATATCGATAACTGGTACAGCGTGACCCAGGCCTCGTTGCTGCCGTGGGCGCTGCTGTTTGCGGTGGCAGCGGTTCTCTGTATTTACATCAGTCTGAAAACCGACGACGGCATGCTGCGCGGGTTTGGCCTGACGTTCCTCGCCATTAACCTCTATACCCGCTACTTCGAATACTTCTGGGATGGGATGAACAAGGTGGTGTTCTTCCTGATTCTGGCGGCGTCGCTGGCGGTGATAGGGCGGTATGCGGAGCGGATCTGGCATGCCGGGCGTGCGGAGAAGTAAGTTTTGCGCGTGTTGATCGGGAAGACGCAGAAAACGCCGTCTGCGTGAGATGCTGACTCAATGGCGAAACCAGGCAGATGACGCGTGATTGAAAACGGGCCGCAGTTGCGGCCCGTTTGTCTTAGCACTCGGTCACAATCGTGCTCAGCGGCAGGCGAGATTTTGGCAGCGTGGCGTTGAAATCTTCCACGCTGTGGTGTCCAACCGGGACCACCACCAGGCTGGTGAAGCCTTTCTCTTTCAGGCCAAACTCTTCGTCGAGGATGGCGGCGTCAAAACCTTCAATGGGTACGGCATCCAGGCCCAGCGCGGCCACGCCTAACAGGAAGTTACCGACGTTGAGGTAAACCTGTTTCGCCATCCACTGGTCGTCATCTTTCAGATCCACGCGGTGCATGTCGGCGAAATAGCAGCGACCTTTGTGATTCGCCGCTTTTGCTTCTGGGGTGTTGAAGCGACCGTCGGCCTCTTCCTGATCCACGACGCGCTCAAGCCACGCATCGTCCATGGCGGTTTTCGCGCAGAACACCACCACATGAGAGGCGTCCATCATTTTGCGTTCGTTGAACACGTAAGTGCCCGCCGCAGATTTGGCCACGCGCGCTTTACCTTCCTCAGTGCTGGCAATAATAAAATGCCACGGCTGGGAGTTCGTGCTGGACGGGCTGTACTGCAGCAGGGTTTTGATCTTCTCCGCTTCTTCAGCGGTCAGTTTCTTGCTTGGGTCAAACGCCTTGGTGGAGTGGCGTTTCAGGGCAACGGAAATGATATCCATAACAACTCCTGGTGATAAAATTCGCCCGCGTGCGGGCGCGAAAAGGAGTGCAGATTACCGTGCGAAGCGGGAAAAGATAAGTGCATTTTGAGCGCTTAATCTGTTCGTCTCAGACGAACAATCAGCGCGGCCTGATCCATTTCTGGTCTTTTTTCGGCAGCTTATCGACGACCAGATTCCAGGAATCGTTGATGAGATCGGCCACCAGTTCCGGCGTAACATCGTCGGTGCCGTAGAGTGAAATCCAGTGCTTTTTATTGAGATGATACCCCGGCTCAACGCCGCGGTAGATCTGCTGGTTTAACAGGGATTTTTCCGGATCGGATTTCAGGCTGACATGCGGTCGCCCGTGAGCAACCGCAACAATCATGAAAATCTTGCCACCCACTTTAAACACATCAAATTCCGGCCCGAACGGCCAGCAGTGTTCGGTGAACGGCAGTTCCAGCGCCACGCGTTTGGCGTGTTCCTGCAGCGATTTACTGTCCATCAATATCCTCGGAGGCGAGTCCACGCCACATGGCTTCAAAGCCCAGCGCTTTAAAATCGACGGCGCGGGACGGATCGCGGGTGGCAAATTCCATGGTGGTTTCGGCAAGCGATAAGAACATGGCATCACCAAAGGTACGAAACTCATCGGACATAAATACCGGGCGCACTGCGCGACGGCACAGTTCATGCAGCTCCGGGAACATCTCCTGCACGGCCTGCTCCGTTTCGGCGCTGATCTTCTCGCTGACGCCAAGCTGGCGAATGGCGGCGTGAGCGACAGGATTACGGATGCCCCAGTCCACGTAGCTGTTCCAGATATTGCGGGTATGTTCTTTGGGGAGGGTGAGCGTGCGATCAAGCTCCGCCAGCATCGTCTGGCAGAGATCCTGCTTCAGGTGCAGATAGAGGGCATTCAGCAGATCGTCTTTGGTAGCAAAGTAGCGGAACAGTGTGCCTTCAGCGACGCCCGCGTTCCGGGCAATTAAGGCCGTTGAGGCGGCAATACCTGACTGTGCAAATGCAGCGGTTGCTGCGTCCAGTAAGGCCTGTTTTTTATCTTCACTCTTCGGACGTGCCACTAAATTGTTCCTCCTGTCAATTGTAAAAACCTTGATTGAAACACGTGCTTTGACAGGCTGCAACGCGCAATGTCAAAGATCGAAAACGTCTTGACGACTTTATCATCATATCTATAATGAGTGCTTACTCACTCATAATCAAGTTCAACCCGCGTAAACCATCGGATGGGGCGCGTTTTCGGGTCAGGATATGAAAAAGCCTCTATTCATCTGCGTGGTGTTCGTCATGATTATTGCTTCAGCTGCGAGTTTACCTTTTATCCTGAATCCTGGATTTGGCCAGCCACCGCAGGGTGCGCAGCTTACCGAAGTGGAGGCCTCCCCGCAGTATCGCGACGGGAAATTCCACAATACGTTGCCGACACCGGGCTTCACCGGCGAGCAAAATATGCTGGTAGCGTGGTGGCAATTTCTGACCCGCAAAACCGAAAATGCCCGTCCCGCGCAGCCGCTGCCGCTGGTGAAAACCGATCTCGCCAGTCTGCCGCTGGAGCAGGACACGCTGGTCTGGCTCGGACACTCGTCGTGGTATATGCAGCTGGCGGGTAAACGTATTCTGATTGACCCGGTGCTCAGTAACTATGCCGCGCCGTTCTCGTTCCTTAATAAAGCTTTTGCGGGCGAGTATCCCTGGCATGCGCAGAACATGCCGGAGATCGACCTGCTGATCATCTCCCACGATCACTACGATCATCTGGATTACGCCACCATCAGGGCGTTACTGCCGAAGGTGAAACGTGTGGTTACCCCGCTGGGCGTTGGATCTCATCTGCGCTACTGGGGCATGAAGCCGGAGATTATCGACGAGCGCGACTGGAACCAGTCGGTGCGCATCAGTGATGACTTAACGGTGCACGTCCTGCCGGCACGTCACTTCTCCGGACGCGGGATTAAACGCGATCAAACCCTGTGGGGGAGCTTTATGTTCGTCACGCCGGCGCAGAAGGTTTATTACAGCGGAGACTCCGGTTACGGCCCGCACTTCAGGGCCATCGGTGAGCAGTTCGGCGAGGTGGATTTAGCCATCATGGAAAACGGCCAGTACGATCGGGACTGGAAGTACATTCACATGATGCCGGCGGAAACGGCGCAGGCGTCGGCTGACCTTAACGCGAAAGCTGTCGTGCCCGGTCATAACGGACGCTTTGTGCTGGCGAAACACACCTGGAACGATCCGCTGATCCAGCTGGCGCAGGCCAGCAAAGATAAAAATTATCGGCTACTGACGCCGGAGCTGGGTGAACCTGTTCACGTGAGTGATACCACGCAAACCTTTCGTGAGTGGTGGGAATAATGTTTAAGCGAGAAGCAGAGGGGGAGAGCAGTATGACCATTTCCGCTCAAGTCATCGACACCATCGTCGAGTGGATCGACGACAACCTGCACCAGCCATTACGTATCGAAGAGATCGCCCGCCACGCGGGTTACTCGAAATGGCATCTGCAGCGTTTGTTTATGCAGTATAAGGGCGAAAGTCTCGGGCGTTACATTCGCGAACGCAAGCTGCTGCTGGCAGCGCGTGACCTGCGTGAATCGGACGAGCGTGTCTACGATATCTGTTTGCGCTACGGCTTTGATTCGCAGCAGACGTTTACGCGTATCTTTACCCGTACCTTCAACCAGCCGCCTGGCGCGTACCGCAAAGAGAACCACAGCCGGACACACTGAACGTGTCGTTATGCAGAAATCCGACCGGGTAAGGCGCAGCCGCACCCGGTTTTTTTTACTTACGATGCCAGTGAAAACCAGCGACGCCAGACGAAACGCAGGATGAAGAATTCGAGGGCGCCAAGCAGTAAAAACCACACGCAGAACAAAATGGTGTACAGCTGGTTAAGATCGACCATGTGGAAGATCGTCATCAGCTTTTTCGCCAGCACCAGCCCAAGCGACGGCGCAGGTAACAGCAGGCAGGAGAGCAGGGCCATCAACAAAATGCCCCCCGCTGTGAGCAGCGATTCTAACGGGTGTTTCATCTTAATGTTAATCGTCAGTTAAAAATGTCATTGTCCGGCATCGCGGTACGTAAAGCAATATAAACCCGGCAGACGTTTTTTGTTAAATCAAATGCACTTTTCTGCGAATAAATAACAGAAAGAGAATAATCTCTCAGAAGCGATTAAATTATTATCGCGTTATGTAAATAAATGTCCTTGTCATGCAAATAATTTTACAAACATATAAGTGCTATATCCAATTAACGTGGCAATAACAATGGCTGCGACAATGTATAACGCCAGGCGGCGTGCGCGATAAATACCAAACATGGTTCCTCCTCGTTTAGCGTTGGTTTAGAAATATTTTGTAAAAATCATCGTATTCAAATAATATTTATTAGTTTTGAATATCCCGGCAGTAATTATATTGCGGTAGATCAATTTTACCCGCAAGCCTTAAAAATGAATTTATTAAAGCCAGAAAGGAATTCAGGCTTCCGTCCACCGTATATTGAAGGAAAAATACGATGACCAAAAAAAATCTCTCTCAGAACATGCCACCTGCTGGTGGGCAGGCGTATCAGCAGACCGTTGAGCAAGTGCTTGCTAACAAGCAGAGCCAGGCAAGCGGCCTCGACCGTGCTGAAGCGCAGGCACGTCTGCATCAGTATGGCCCTAATGCGTTGCCGGAGAAAAAAGGCAAGCCCGCCTGGCTACGTTTTCTCGCCCATTTTAATGATGTACTGATTTACGTTCTGCTTGCCGCGGCGGTATTAACCGCGGTTATGGGCCACTGGGTCGATACGCTGGTTATCCTCGGTGTGGCGGTAATCAACGCGTTAATTGGCCATATTCAGGAAAGCAATGCGGAAAAATCCCTGAAGAGTATTCGCAATATGCTCTCCAGCGAAGCGCGCGTCATTCGCAATGGCAATCATGAAACGCTACCGACAACTGAAATAGTCCCGGGCGATATTATTGTATTACGCGCGGGCGATCGTATTCCGGCGGATATGCGTTTAATCGAAGCGCATAATTTACGCGTGGAAGAGGCTATTCTGACCGGCGAATCTACCGTGGTGGATAAACACATTAATCCGCTGACCGGTGAATTACCGCTGGGCGACCGCACTAACCTGGTCTTTTCCGGTACGACCGTGAGTGCAGGGGGCGGCATTGGCGTGGTCATTGCCACCGGGCAAGAGACTGAACTTGGCCACATTAACCAGATGATGGCGGGTATTGAAAAGCATCGTACGCCGCTGCTGGTGCAGATGGACAAGCTGGGGAAAGCGATCTTCGCCATTATTCTGGCGATGATGGCGGCACTGTTTGTCTTCAGCCTGGTGTTCCGCGAAATCCCCATGGGCGAGCTGCTGCTCTCTCTGATTAGTCTGGCGGTCGCGTCCGTGCCGGAAGGTCTGCCAGCCATTATTTCTATCATCCTTTCTCTTGGCGTGCAGGCGATGGCACGCAAGCGGGCGATTATCCGCAAGCTGCCAACGGTTGAAACCCTGGGGGCGATGACCGTGGTCTGCTCGGATAAAACCGGCACCCTGACCATGAACGAGATGACGGTGAAAGCCATCATTACTGCCGACAGTTGCTACCGCGTGGACGGTAACAGCTACGAGCCGGCGGGGAACATTTACCTGGAAGGCAGCGACGAGCCGATGCAGATCCAGCCGGGCACCGTGCTGGAGCAGTACCTGCGCACTGTTGATCTCTGCAATGACAGCCAGCTGATTCAGGACGAACGCGGTCTGTGGGGCATCACCGGTGGGCCGACCGAAGGGGCGCTGAAGGTGCTGGCGGCGAAGGCGCATCTTGAGCCGGTGATGACCACCCTGATTAACAAGATCCCGTTCGATTCGCAGTACAAGTACATGAGCACCCACTATCAGATTGGTCACGAGGAGCACATCCTGATTACCGGCGCGCCGGACGTGATTTTCGCGCTGTGTAAACAGCAGCAGGCCCGTAACGGCGCTGAAGCGTTCGACCGCGCTTACTGGGAAACCGAGATGGAGCGCTATGCACGTCAGGGGCTGCGTATGGTTGCCGCAGCGTTCAAACCGGCGAACGGTGAGCAGGCGCTGACGCATGACGATCTGAATCACGGGCTGATCTTCCTCGGTATTGCCGCAATGATGGATCCACCGCGTCCTGAAGCGATTGATGCGATTCATGCCTGCCAGCAGGCCGGGATCCGCGTGAAGATGATCACCGGGGATCACCCGCAGACGGCAATGAGCATCGGTCAGATGCTCGGGATCACCAACAGCGAGCAGGCGGTGACGGGCTACCAACTGGAGAAAATGGACGACGCTGAGCTTGCAGACGCCGCGGTGAAATATGACATTTTCGCCCGTACCAGCCCGGAGCATAAGCTGCGCCTGGTGAAAGCCCTGCAGGACAAGGGTGAGATCGTGGGCATGACCGGCGACGGTGTGAATGACGCTCCGGCGTTGCGCCAGGCGGACGTGGGCATCGCAATGGGCATCAAAGGCACCGAAGTGACCAAAGAGGCGGCGGATATGGTCCTGACCGACGATAACTTCGCCACCATCGCCAGCGCGGTAAAAGAGGGGCGTCGCGTTTACGACAACCTGAAGAAAACCATTCTGTTCATTATGCCGACCAACCTGGCGCAGGGGTTACTGATTGTTATTGCGCTGCTGGCAGGAAACATTATCCCGCTGACGCCGGTACTGATTTTGTGGATGAACATGGCAACCTCCGCCACGCTCTCCTTTGGCCTGGCCTTTGAAGCCGCTGAGCGCAACATCATGAAGCGTCCGCCGCGTCAGACCGGACAGCACGTGATGGATGCGTACGCCGTATGGCGCGTGGCCTTTGTCGGGACCATGATTGCCATCGCCGCCTTTGCGCTGGAAGCCTGGCTGGCACCGCGTGGCCACAGCGCGGAGTTCATCCGTACCGTGCTGCTGCAGATGCTGGTCTGCGCCCAGTGGGTATACATGATTAACTGCCGCAACACTGAAGGGTTCTCCCTGAACCGTGGCCTGCTGGCGAACAAAGGGATTTGGCTGGTCACAGGCGTGTTGTTCCTGCTCCAGGCGGCAATCATCTACCTGCCGTTTATGCAGATGCTTTTCGGTACGGAAGCGCTGCCTCTGCGCTACTGGTTCGTCACGCTGGCGGTAGCCGCGGTGATGTTCTTCGTTGTTGAAATCGAGAAGCGACTGACCCGCAGGTTCCGTAAGGCTGCATAACCTTTTGCCCTCACCTTAACCCTCTCCCGCCGGGAGAGGGGATGCTGACCTCCCTTTCATTGGGCAGAGGGCCGGGGTGAGGGAAACACATCAGAGGTACATCCCCATGAAATTCCCGCTCCTGTTCGTCCTCCTCGCCCTCTTTCAACCCGCGTTTGCTGCTGCCATTCCGGTTCGCGTGGCGGTTGTGGAGCAAACGACCCACGCAGCTGAACGGCACGTGCCTGGCCGCATTGAAGCCATTCATACCGTCGAGATAAGAGCGCGCACGGAAGGCGTGATTACCCAGGTTCATTTTCGCGACGGACAATACGTGAAAAAAGGTGACGTGCTGTTTGAGCTGGACGATGCCGAGCCACGCGCCGCCGTGCGTCTGGCACAGGCTGAGGTAAAGAGCGCAGAAGCCACGCTGCGTCAGGCGCAGCAGCAGCTTTCACGCTTTGAAAGCCTGGGCAACAGCAATGCCATCAGTCGTCACGACGTGGATAACGCGCGCATGCAGCGCGATGTCGCCAGCGCTGCGCTGGAGCAGGCGAAAGCTCGCCTCGAAACCCGCAACGTGACGCTGGCGTACACGCGCATCACATCGCCGATTGATGGCCGCGTGGGGCACAGCCAGTTCCATGCCGGCAGCCTGGTGAACCCGTCAAGCGGCGTGCTGGTGGATGTCGTGCAGCTTGATCCGATCCGTATCGCCTTTGCGCTGGAAGAGGGGGCGTTTGCCACCAAAGCCGGACAACATGCGGATATCAGCGCCCTGAAGCGCGCCTGGCAGGCGCGGATTGACAGCAATGGTCAGCGCCTGAGCGGTGAACTGACCTCCGTGGACAATCGTATCGACCCGCGTACCGCCAGCGTGATGCTGCGCGCTGAATTTGCCAACCCGCGCCATCAGCTGCTGCCGGGCGGCAATGTGAATGTTTACCTGCGTCCGGCAAGCGCGCAGCCGGTGCTGACAGTGCCCGCTGCGGCGGTACAGCAAAACGGCGAGGGATTCTTTGCCTGGGTGGTAAACGCAGAAGGCAAAGCCGAAAAACGCCCGCTGAAGGTTGCCGGACAGATTGGCCAGCAGTTTGAGATTTCATCCGGCTTACATCCCGGTGAGCGAGCGATCACCGACGGTGCCCAGCGCGTACAGCCTGGCGCAGTCGTGCAGATACTGAATTAAGGAGCCATCATGCTGACGTTTTTCATCAAACGCCCGCGCTTCGCGATGGTGATTGCGCTGGTGATAACCCTGCTGGGTGCCATCGCGCTGAAGATTATCCCGGTGGAGCAGTACCCGCAGATCACCCCACCGGTGGTGAATGTCTCCGCCAGCTGGCCCGGTGCCAGTTCGGCTGACGTGGCGGAAGCCATTGCCACGCCGCTGGAGACTCAGCTTAACGGCGTGGATCACATGCTCTATATGGAATCCACCAGTTCGGATGAAGGTGCCTACAGCCTGAACATCACATTTGCGGCAGGGACCGATCCGGATCTGGCCGCCATCGACGTGCAAAACCGCGTGGCGCAGGCTGTGGCGCAATTGCCCACCGAGGCGCAGCAAAACGGCGTGCAGGTGCGTAAACGCGCTACCAATCTGATGATGGGGGTAAGCCTTTACTCACCGGACAATACCCACACGCCGCTTTTCGTCAGTAACTACGCCAGCACGCAGGTGCGTGAAGCGCTGGCGCGTTTGCCGGGCGTCGGGCAGGTGCAGATGTTTGGCGCGCGCGACTACAGCATGCGTATCTGGCTGCGTCCGGATCGCATGAACGCCCTGAACGTGACCACCGATGACGTGGCTCAGGCGTTACGCGAGCAGAACGTCCAGGGGGCGGCAGGCCAGGTCGGAACGCCGCCTGTGTTTAACGGCCAGCAGCAAACCCTGACGATTAACGGCCTGGGGCGTTTAAATCAGGCTGAGGACTTTGCGGACATCATTATCCGTGCAGGGGAGATGGGCCAGCTGGTGCGCCTGAAAGATGTCGCCACGATTGAACTGGGGTCGCGCAGCTACAGCTCCGGCGCCCAGCTGAACGGGCATGACTCGGCCTATCTTGGCATCTACCCTACGCCGTCCGCCAACGCCCTGCGCGTAGCCGATGCGGTTCGCGCGGAGCTGGCGCGACTCTCCGCACGCTTCCCGGACGATCTGACCTATGAAGTAAAATTCGATACCACCACCTTCGTCGCTGCGACCATCAAGGAGATTGGCGTCTCGCTGGCGCTGACCCTGCTCGCCGTCGTGGTGGTGGTTTCCTTATTTCTGCAGAGCTGGCGTGCGACGCTGATTGTGGCGCTCGCCATTCCAGTGTCGCTGGTCGGCACCTTTGCGGTGCTCTATACCCTCGGTTATTCGGCCAACACGCTCAGCCTGTTCGCCATTATTCTGGCGCTTACCATGGTGGTGGATGACGCCATTGTGGTGGTGGAGAGCGTTGAAACGCTGATGGCGGAAGGGCAAAGCCGCACGGCGGCTACCGCACAGGCGCTGCGCCAGATTGCCGGGCCGGTGATTGCCACCACCCTGGTGCTGCTGGCGGTGTTTGTGCCGGTGGCGCTGCTGCCGGGGATCGTGGGGGAGTTGTATCGCCAGTTCGCGGTCACGCTCTCCACCGCCGTCACGCTCTCAAGCCTGGTGGCGCTGACCCTGACGCCAGCGCTCTGTGCGCTGTTGCTGCGCCCGCGCCCGAAGAAGCCAGCCGCGGTTTACCGCGTTTTCAACCGCGGACTGGAAACCACGCGCACCGTTTATACCCGCATCGTTAACTGCATTAACCTCCGTCCGTGGCTGGTGCTGCTGGCAACGGCTGGCGCGGCGGGCGTGGTGGTGTTCAGCTTTATGTCGATGCCAAAGGGCTTCCTGCCGCAGGAAGATCAGGGCTACTTCTTCGCCAGCGTGCAGCTGCCGGAAGCGGCGTCGCTGGAGCGTACCGAAGCGGTGATGACCACCGCGCGGGAGCTTATCGCCAGACACCCTGCGGTCGAGGATGTGATTCAGGTCTCCGGTTTTAACATTCTCAACGGTACCAGCGCGTCTAACGGCGGGTTTATCTCCATCATGCTGAAGACATGGGGGGAGCGTCCGCCGCTTGATGAGGTGATGGGAACGCTACAGCGTCAGCTGCTGGCGCTGCCGGAAGCGACCATCATGACCTTCGCCCCGCCGACGTTGCCGGGGTTGGGCAACGCCTCCGGCTTCGACCTGCGTATTCAGGCCCAGGCGGGGCAAAGCCCGGCGGAGCTGGAACGCGTTACCCGCAACGTTCTGATAAAAGCTAACCAGCATCCGCAGCTTAACCGGGTGTTTACTACCTGGAGCAGCAACGTGCCGCAGCTGACGCTGACCGTTGATCGCGAGCGCGCTGCCCGCCTCGACGTGCCGGTCTCGCGCATCTTCAGCAGCCTGCAAACCGCCTTTGGCGGCACGCGTGCCGGGGATTTTAGCGTTAACAACCGCGTCTACCACGTGGTGGTACAGAACGAAATGCAGTGGCGCGAGCGTGCCGGGCAAATCAGCGAATTGTTCGTGCGCAGCAATAACGGTGAGCGGGTGCGTCTGAGTAATCTTGTCACGATTACCCCGACCGTTGGCGCACCGTTCCTGCAGCAGTACAACCAGTTCCCGTCGGTGTCAGTGAGCGGGTCGGCGGCAGACGGCGTGAGCAGCAGCACGGCGATGGCCGTGATGAGCGAACTTCTGGCGGAAAACCTGCCTGCCGGGTACGACTATGCCTGGAGCGGGATGTCTTATCAGGAGCAGCAGACCGGAAATCAGGCCATCTGGATTGTCCTGGCCGCGGTGGTTATGGCGTGGCTGTTCCTTGTCGCGCAGTATGAGAGCTGGACGCTGCCCGCGAGCGTGATGCTCTCAGTCCTGTTCGCCATCGGTGGCGCGCTGGTGTGGCTGTGGATCGCGGGAAACGCCAACGATGTGTATGTGCAGATTGGTCTGGTGCTGTTAATCGCGCTGGCGGCCAAGAACGCGATCCTGATCGTCGAGTTTGCCCGCGCACGGCGTCATGAGGGGATGGCGATTGTCGATGCGGCCCGTGAAGGCGCCTCACGCCGCTTCCGGGCGGTGATGATGACGGCGGTGTCATTTATTATCGGTGTGCTACCGATGATGCTGGCATCCGGGGCAGGGGCGCAGAGCCGCCGCATCATTGGCACCACGGTGTTCAGCGGGATGCTGGTGGCCACCGTGGTCGGCATTCTGTTTATCCCGGCGCTGTTTGTGCTGTTCCAGCGCCTGCGTGAGTGGGGGCATCGCCTTACGGACTCGTCGCCCACAGCTCGCAATGTTTCTGAACCAGAGAAATAAGCGAACCGCCGTCTGCGATAAAATCGCGCATGCGCTGCGCCTCGCTCTTGCCCTGTTTTAACATCAGGGCTATTTCCTCAATCGCGCTCGTCGCGCCGAGCTTCTCGGCCGACGGCGCAACCTGCTCCAGCAGCCACGCAATATCTTCCGCCACGGTTTTGTGCTCGCCAGTCTGCACGTCCGTCAGAATGCCCTCTAACCCGTAACGACATGCCTGAAAACGGTTAAAGCGGTACAGCAGAAAATCCTTTTCCTGATGCTTATAGGGCCGCGTGGTCAGCAGCCAGTGAGACGTCGCCTGTATCAACCCGGCGATGTTGATCGCGTGGCCGAGCGTCAGCGGTGTATCCATCACCCGCACTTCGACCGTACCAAAATGCGGGCTGGGGCGAATATCCCAGTGCAAATCTTTAATGCTGTCGATCATGCTGGTGGCGCTCAGACGACGAAACAGCCCTTCGAACTCCTGCCAGTTGTTCACCCACGGCATCTGCCCATTATCCGGAAATCCCGAGAAGATATTAAGTCGCGATGAGGCGAACTTCGTGTCCGTACCCTGCATATAGGGTGAGGACGCCGCCAGAGCAATAAAGTGGGGGACAAAGCGCGACAAACCATGCAGCAGATAAATAGCGTCGTCGCCGGTCCGACACCCGACATGCACGTGCTGGCCGAATACCGTCGCCTGCAAAATCAGATAGCCAAACCGTTCGAGCGTGACGTTATAGCGCTCGTCATCGCACACCTCCTGACGCTGCCACTTCTGGAAAGGGTGCGTCCCACCGCCGCAGATCTGAATATGCTGCTCCGCAGCGGCGCGCAGAATACTTTGCTGCATCACCGAGATTTGTGCGGCGGCCTGATCAATGTTCTGACACACGCCGGTGGCGATTTCGAGCATGCTCTCGGTGATATCGTGCTTCACTTCCCCACCTTTGATGTCGTCTTTGACGGCAGCGATAAGGGCGGAGGAGTCCTGGCTCAGATCGTACCCCGGCGGGTTAACCACCTGCAGTTCAAGTTCAATACCAAGGGTATAAGGTTCAGAGGAATGGAAATCGGGTAATGGCATGGTGCACTCCGTTGTCGTAGATGAAATGAGTATAGACAACGGGTATGGCTCCCACTTCAGGCGGTGGTATAAAGGGACGTGTGGCGGCTATGCTGAACGCCACGGCACACTGATTAGGGCTTTAGCGACCAGGGGAGTTAACAATGTCTGACTATCCAACCATTGCACTGATTGGACCCGGTGCAATCGGAACCACTATCGCTGCGGTGCTGCATGAGGCTGGCCGCACGCCGCAACTGTGCGGACGTACCGCACACCCGCAATTACGTTTGCGGCACGATGAGGGTGAAATCGTGGTACCCGGGCCGGTATTAACCGATCCGACGGTCATCGATCGTCCGTACGATCTGGTTTTTATCGCAGTGAAAACGACCCAGAACGCCGACAGCGCGGGATGGCTGAACGCGCTGTGCGATGAAAACACGGTGGTTTGCGCGCTGCAAAACGGCGTCGAGCAAAAAGCCCAGCTTGCACCGTGGGTCAATGGCGCGACGGTACTGCCGTCGGTGGTCTGGTTCCCGGCGCAGCGTGAGCCGGATGCGTCAGTCTGGCTGCGGGCCAGTCCGCGGTTGACGCTGCCGGATGTGCCGCAGGCAAAACGGGTGGCTGATGCGCTGAATGGCACGCGCTGCGCGGTAGACTTGTCGGCAGATTTTCTTACCGTCGCATGGCGCAAGCTGCTGCAAAATGCGGTTGCAGGCCTGATGGTGCTTGCGAATCGTCGTGCCGGGATGTTCTCCCGTGAGGATATCAGCGAGCTGGCGCTGGCGTATTTGCGCGAGGGGCTTGCCGTGGCCCGAGCAGAAGGCGCGGTGCTGCACGATGACGTTGCGCAGGAGATCCTGGCGAATTTCCAGCGCGCACCTGCCGATTTAGGCACGTCTATCCTCGCCGATCGTCAGGCCAACCGTCCCATGGAGTGGGATATCCGCAACGGCGTGATCCAGCGCTATGGTCGTGCTCACGGTATTCCCGTTCCGATTAGCGATGTGCTGGTTCCCCTGCTTGCTGCAGGCAGCGAAGGGCCGGGTTAACGGCCGCTGACTTTTCGTTCGGCAAAATAGTGCGCGGGCGTGGTGCCCATGGCTTTCCTGAACATGGTGATAAACGCATTCACGGATTCATACCCAAGCGTTGTCGCCACGTTCTGGACCGGGACACCGCTTGCCAGCTCCTGCAGGGCAATAATCAACTGCAGCTGCTGACGCCAGCGGCCAAAGCTCAGCCCGGTCTCGCGCGCCATCAAACGCGCAAAGGAGCGCTCGCTCAGCGCCAGCCGTTTCGCCCACGCTTTCAGGGTGCTTCTGTCGTCAGGATGGCTGACCAGCGCGTCGGCCATGGCGCGTATTTTGGGATGGGCTGAAACGGGCAGGCTCAGCTTCTGCTGCGGCATGCTGGCGAGCTCATCAAGCGTCACTCTGGTCAGCCGCGCGGCATGGCTCTCTGGCGGATAATCAACGCGTTCATGCGTCAAACGGTCAACCAGCGCTTTGATTAACGGGGAAATGGCCAGCGTGCAGCATTTCTCCGGCAGCGCGGCGGCTCCGGGCTCAATAAACAGATAGTTGAGATGAGCATTCCAGGTCGCTTTGGCGCTGTGTGCGATCCCGCCAGGGATCCAGACGGCACAGTCTGGCGGCACGATCCAGATATCATTTTCCGCATGACAAATCACCGCGCCATACAGGGCAATAATTAGCTGCCCCTTACGGTGGGTGTGCACCGGCACTTCCGCGGCGTACTCCACGAAATCCAGATGTCGGGCTACGGCCGGACATGCGGTGGCGTCAGGGTCGAAGAGCGTATTGGCAAGTTGAGGTTTCACGTTTCTGGCAACATTTAGGTATTTTTTGACAGAATAGAGTATTTAAGCGGGTTCGCAAGCCAGTAATAATTCTGGCATGAACACATTAAACGCTTTTCATTTTCATTCGTGGCGCGCCATGCGTGAGCGCTTATCTCCCGTGCTGCGTAACGATGCCAGCGCGTTGCTCTATTCCGCGAGAAGTTTTGCAGCGGCGATGCTCGCTTACTACATTGCGCTGTCGATAGGCCTCGAACGTCCATCGTGGGCCATTATTACCGTCTATATCGTGTCGCAGACGTCGGTGGGGGCCTCGCTGAGCAGAAGTCTCTATCGTCTGGCCGGTACCGTTGTGGGGGCCTGCGCCACCGTTGCGATCGTACCTGTCTTCGTCAATATGCCGATCCTCTGCAGCGTGATGCTGTCGGGCTGGATCACGTTCTGCCTCTATTTATCTCTGCTGGAGCGCACCCCGCGGGCGTATGCCTTTGTGCTGGCCGGGTACACTGCGAGCCTGATTGGTTTTCCTGCGGTATCCGACCCCGGCGGGATTTTTAATATCGCCATTATCCGTGTGCAGGAGATTGTCATTGGGATCTTCTGCGCGGCGCTGATACATCGCTATGTGTTACCCGCGCGTATCTCCGGCCTGTTCAACAGTAAGTTATCGCAAACCCTGCGCGCCGCGCGTGAGCGGGTGGCTGACACCCTCGCAGGCAAACCCGTCGCGGTTTCAGACCCGCTGCATCTGGCGCTGGCGCTGCAGTTTCTGCAGGGCATAAGCCACCATATTCCGTATGATTTTGCCCTGTCTGCTCCGGTGCGGCAGGGCAGAAAGGCTATCCATGACCGACTGGCGCGGCTGGTCATCGTCAACTGTGAATTACGCGATCGCTTACCGGCGACGGTGCCTGCCGGGTTGCAGGTATTGCTCGACGACGTTCAGGCCTGGCTGGGGGATAAAGGTGCTGCACGCCACAGCACGGCAGATGCGTTAATGGCACGCAGTGAACAGCTCGCAGAGCGCTACGCTGCACAGGTCCGGACGATGGACGATGCGCTGCAGGCCAGTTTTGTCCGTTATTTGACGCAGGCCATTACGCTGTTGCAGCAGTGCGAACGTCTTTCTGATGCCATCCACCATGCGAAGCCCGCCCACGGACTGACGGCGGGCAGGGCAGTTAAAGGGTATGTTTTTCACCGCGATCCTCTTACTGCCGCCCGCACCGCGCTGGGCGCGTTCGCCATCATCCTGAGCGGCTGCCTGGTCTGGATCTTCTCCGCCTGGCCCGATGGCAGCACGGCGGTCTCTATCCTTGGGGTCTGCTGCACGCTGTTTGGCAGTTTCGACACCCCGGCACCGCACATTGTGAAATACATAATTGGCTCGTTCTGGGGCGTATTAATTAGCCTGCTGTACAGCTTTGCGCTGCTTCCGCAGGTGAGCGATTTCCCCGTGCTGGTGGCCGTGCTGGCGCCGGTATATCTGCTGGCCGGGTCGCTTCAGGCACGTCCTCCCACCACGTTTATGGCGATGGGGATCACCCTGACGCTGCCGGTATTGTGCGAGCTGGGTGCCCACTACAGCGGAGATTTTGCCTCGGCGGCCAATACCGCCATTGCGCTGTTTGCCGCAACCGGCTTTGCTGTTATCAGCATGAGCCTGCTGCAAACCGTGCAGGCCGACGCGGCCATCGCACGTCTGCACACGCTGTGCCAGCGCGATATTCGTCGCAGCGTGAAGGGCAAGCTTCTGCTGGATGAGACGCACTGGACCAATCTGATGATTGACCGCGCTGCCCTGTTACTGCCGCGCCTGCAGCGCAGCGGGCGTGCCTCAGAGCAGGTGCTTAACCCGCTGCTGCGCGCGCTGCGCATCGGCCTTTCGGTGATGCATTTACGCCGCTGCGATATGCCCGCGAGCAGAGAGATTAGCGCGCGCCTGTATCACCTGAACGACACCGACGCCTTGCGTGAACACATCGGCGACCACATCCGCCTCTGTTTGCCTGCCGCAGATGCACAAACGCGCCAGTTTGTCGGCCATCTGGTGGATTTGCATTGCGCATTACGGAGGGCAGACGATGGTCAATGATCTGAATATCGGGGGCGTTTTTATCCCGGGACTGCTTGTCACCGCGCTCGCGACGCTGGCCTGCACGCTGGCACTCATCGCGCTTTTATCGCTCAGCAGGCTCTACCGTCGTTTGCCTTTTCGCCCGCTGCTGGACGTTTCAACTTATCTGGTCACCTTTTTCCTGCTGATGCAGGGCCTGACCGCGCTGGGGTTATTTAGATGAAATCATTACTTTCTCTGGTCGGTCGCTATGCGCTGACGTTATGTGCCGTCGCGGCGGCCACGCTTCTGGCTTTTATGATGTGGAAACATTATGCGCAAACGCCCTGGACCCGCGACGGCCGGGTACGGGCGGATGTGGTACAGATTGCGCCGGACGTATCCGGGCCGGTAATCCGCGTGGCCGTCCGGGATAACCAGTGGGTTAACCGGGGCGATGTGCTCTACGTTATCGACCCGCACTGGCTCACGCTGGCGGTGGCCAGCGCGCAGGCTGAGGTGGAATCCAGACGGCATGAGATGGTGATGCGACAGGATGCCGCCAGACGACGCGCACAGATTAAAGCCGCGATTTCCAGCGAGGATTTACAGCAAACGGGCAGCGCCGCGAACGTCGCGGTGGCGAATTATCACGGTGCGCTGGCCGCGCTGGAGCTGGCCGAGCTTAATTTGTCCCATGCCACCGTTCGGGCTCCCGTCTCGGGTTATATCACCCATCTGCGGCTTCGCCCGGGGGACTATGCCACCGCGGGGGAGACTAAGGTCGCCATCGTCGATGCGCACAGTTTCTGGGTGGTGGGGTATTTCGAGGAGACCAAACTTCGCCATATTCGCGTTGGGGACACGGCGCATATCGTGTTGATGGGCTATGAACCGGTGATTGCCGGGCATGTTGAGAGCATCGGCCATGGGATCGGTGATAACAACGATGAGACGGGCGGGCTTGGGCTTCCCGACGTCGAGCCGACGTTTAGCTGGGTGCGGCTGGCGCAGCGCGTCCCGGTGCGCATACATATTGATGCATTGCCGAAGGGGATTGAGCTGGTAGCCGGGTTGTCGGCGAGCGTGGAGGTGGTGCCGGAATGAGGGGCGTCAGCGTACCGAAGGGAAATTCGATCGTGAGCGCTCTTGAGCAAAAAAAACCTTACCGCCCGGCAGAGAGGCGGTAAGGACAGGCAAAGTGGCATAAAAGAGAGGAAAAATACCTGAAATGAGGGTGATGAAACTGTCTGTCAACGTGCCTTACAGGACGTAGCGCACGCCGAATACAAATTCATTGTTCACCAGGCGTCCACGCAGGTTTTCATCCTGCTGATTACGGGCGTTAACAAAGGTGTTACGGCCGCTTTCTATATTGCCCATATCGACATAACGATAAGTGGCGTACAGGGTCAGATCGTCAATAACTTCATAAGACGCACCAGCACCCACGGAGTAGGTAAAGTTGGTTTGCGTGTTGCCAGCAAACTCGCGGGTGTCATTACCCTGCCAGCCACCCACTTTCACTTTCGCCACACCAGCACCCGCCGTTGCGTACAGGGCGAATTTGTCGGTGATCATAAAGTCACGATAAACGTTGAGCATTGCACGTTCAGAATCAACTTTCATGTGGTTGAAACTGGTCGCAAACGTGGAAGAGCCGCTGGTGAATTCTGTTTTTTCTTTAAACACATATTCCGCTTCGGTACGCCAGTTATTGCCGAACTGATAGCCAGCGGCCACGGAACCGTTCAGCTTGTGCTCTTTTTCGTCCCCGGCCACAAATGAACCGATCCCCGGGCGTTCGCTCAGGTTCATGCTCTTGGCCTTCTGATGGGTGTCAATCAGGTTCAGGGCGCCGTAATAGCCTTCTTTAACGTTTTCGGCAGCCAGTACCGGGCCGGAAGCGCACAGTGAAATCACAGAGGCGAATAAAACACGTGGCGTTACGTTCATAATAAGTTCCTTTTTTATCTTTCCGATAAATGACAGATAGCTTTACTTATTTCAGCTTTTTAATAGCGTCGAGTGCACAGGCTTCATCAATATCACCGCTCGGCGCGCCGCCAATACCAATGGCACCGATGGTGGCGTTATTTTCTTTAACCGGTACGCCGCCAGCCAGTAATAAGAAACCAGGGATATCGCCGAGGTTTTTCGCCGCCGGATACTTATTTGAGTTTTCCAGAAGCTGGCTGGTCGCCGCTCCGCTGGACGCAGAGGTAAACGCTTTCTGATAGCTGGCTGTCAGGGTGTGTGGCCCGGCGTTATCCATACGCTGTACCGCACGAGTGAGGCCTGCAGCATCGACAACCGTCACGCTGACGTTATAGCCTTTAGCGCTGCACGATTTAACGGCTTCGCTGGCGAGTACAGATGCCTGTTCCAGAGACAGGGTGGACTGCGTCAATGATTTAGCGTGCGCAGTCATGGTTAATGCTGTGAGCACAGGCAGAATAAGAAATGTTTTTTTCACAAGGAATACCTTTTAATTAATGAGGCGTAAATAATAAAAATAAAACGCCCGTGAGGTTGATCAGCAAGAGCATCAGAATAATAAAACGCAGTTCTGTTGTAGTGGTCTCAAATAAATTATTTAACATGGCAACCTTCTTTATTTCAAAAACGTTGCCATGGTGACAACGGGGTCACTATATAAATTCCAGGGCAATGAGATACATGAGGGCAGGATGATAGGCGTGTAAGGGAAGGACTATAGGCGTGTAGTCCTTGTCGGTGAAAAACAGGACAGGCCAGGCGCAGGCGCCCGCTCGACAGCGTGTGAGGAAAAGTAAACCTGAGGTTAGCGTGGTGTGGTGAAGGCTGTAATCGCCTGATTCAGCGCCGCGACGTCCCTGAGCAGGGCCTGGAGGCGGGGCACAATTTCAGACTCGACGGGCAACGTTGTCCCTTCGCATGCCTTTTCAAGACTGCGACACTGCTGCGCTATCGCAGTTGCGCCAATGATATCGGCGGCACCGGCCAGGCGATGTATATGATACGCCAGCGCTGCCCAGTCGCCCTGACGGGCCAGCGTAAGGCAGGGTTGCATGTCGCGTTGGTTTTCATCCCGCGTGGCATTCAGCAGGGTGAACAATAAGGTATTGTCATCGCCGGTTAACGACCGAAGATTGTCCACACGGATAAACTGGCCGAGGCCTTCCGGGTCAGCAGATTTTGTGGTCGCCTCTTTTGGCGATACCCGCTGTAGACCCGCCTCCAGTTGCTTCAGATTGAGCGGTTTGAAAAGGCAGTCGTCCATACCTGCGGCAATACAGCGACTACGCTCTTCGGGCTGAGCATTCGCGGTGAGGCCAAGGATAATTAACGGTTTTTGCTGCCGTTCCCGTAACAGCCGGGTGAGGGTTAGCCCGTCCATCACCGGCATATTACAATCGGTGATGACCATATCAACCTGCTGTTCGCTCCAGCGCACAAGGGCTTGTTCGCCGTTTTCTGCCTCGACAACCTCATACCCCAGGCGGATCAATTGCTGCCTGAGCAGGAGCCGGCTTGCCGGGTGATCGTCTACAGTCAGTATGCGTAGCGGGCGTGCCGCCGAAGGGGATTCCGTCACATTTTTCCCTTTAAGACCCGGTGTTGGCTCATTCTATTTTGTTGCGCAGGGCAAAATCATAAATGTCTTTCGGGCTTTTAAGATCGAGCTTTTTCATCAGGCGGCTTTTATAGGTGCTGACCGTTTTATCACTGATCATCATTTCCCCGGCGATATCGACAATCCGGCTTCCTTTTGCCAGAAAATGCAGAACCTGCAGTTCCTTGTCCGACAGACTGGCAATATTCCCTTTGTCATCCAGCGGAATATCCTCTGCGGCAATCTGGCGGGCGCGATTAATCGGGAAAAAACCATAGCCACTTTTGATTGCACGGATAGCGTCATGAAGTTCCGTCAGATTATTGCGCTTGCTAATAAACCCATCGGCACCCGCACCGGCACAACGCTTAATATAATGATCGTCATCCTTACCCGTCAGAACCAGGATCCCGCCTTTAAAATCATTCGCACGGAGTCGCTGAACAACGTTAATCCCATTGATTGTAGGAATATCGATATCGACAATAACCAAATCCGGAAGTAACTGACGTGCCTGTTGTAATGCCTTAAGGCCATCATCAGTCTCGCCGATCACCGTCATCCCGTCTTTTTCCAGCAACATTCTCACCGCCAGACGGGCAACCGGGTGGTCATCCACGATTAATACGCTATTCATTTTATCATCCTGGTTCAAAGGGCTTTGCCTGATGAACACAGGCATGAATATTATGCATAACTATACCATATCTGCAACGATATTACCCGCCGGTTAATAAGCGGAAAATAGCGCTATTTCAATGACATGAAAATTAGTGTG
The DNA here is from genome assembly GCF_003010695.1 of Enterobacter cloacae complex sp. FDA-CDC-AR_0132. Classification (NCBI taxonomy): domain Bacteria; kingdom Pseudomonadati; phylum Pseudomonadota; class Gammaproteobacteria; order Enterobacterales; family Enterobacteriaceae; genus Enterobacter; species Enterobacter cloacae complex sp. FDA-CDC-AR_0132. Next base: position 2,785,712 of record NZ_CP027618.1, read on the forward strand.
GTGGGTTTTTCTGGCATATTTGCTCGGCAGGAACGACGGGATAATCCTTTTTATATTGGCCCAAAAGTACCGTTTTTCGTTCTTCAGGTGACTCCTGTCTTTTACGTCAATACGAAATAATGCCTCCCGAACACAACACAGAGGGAGTTCTTGTTATGAAAACGATTTTCCGTACCGCACTGTTGGTGAGTATGATGAGCGCATTTTCCAGCCAGGCCACCGCACAGGAGACAAATCAGGTGAATACAAAAACAATTCGCGCGATGTCAGGCGCTGTTGCTACGACGTCTTTATCCGCATCTGAAACCGCGTTAATCGTGGTGGATATTCAGAATGAATATTACGCGGGTCAGGATTTCCGTGGCCGGATGGTTATCCCGGATGGCGCGGATGTGCTGTTGAAAAACAAAAAGCTGGTCGAGTATGCACACCAAAAAGGGATGCCGGTCTACTTTGTGCGCCACATAACAAAAAATAGCCCGCAGCAAAACGGTACGCCGCTGTTCGCTGAGAATTCCGTATTTGCCCAGTTCCATAAGGATCTGCAGCCGACTGCGCAGGACACCATTATTACCAAGGAGACCCCGAGCGCTTTCGTGGGCACCGATCTGGATGCCCGCTTAAAGAAACAGGGAATTAAAAAGGTCATCGTGGCGGGCCTGATGACGCATATGTGTATCTCATCGACTGCACGTGATGCTGTACCGCTGGGTTATAGCGTGATTATTCCGGAAGATGCGACAGCCACGCGCGATCTGGATGACGGGAAGGGGGGCGTGGTGGATCACGACACGCTGCAGCGTGCAGCGCTGGCAGGCGTCGCGGATGTCTTTGCTGAAATCATGACCACGGATCAGGTGATGGCGCTGGCGGTGGAAAAATAAGACCGAACTGAAATCCCTGTGGCCAGCCAGCCCTCTATACTGGCTGGCTTACGGAGGCGGTCATGACATTGAAAATTGGTATCGTAGTCTTTGAAGGCATTATTCCTTTTCACCTTTCGGTGCCTTATGCCGTGTTTGAGAAAGCACTGACGCCGCAGGGTGACGCCCTGTGTCAGCTCGTGGTTTGTGCCACTACACCCGGTGCGCTTAAAACCAATGCCGGTTTTTCCATCGTGGTCGACCGAGGTCTGGATGCGTTAGCCGGGATGGATATGGTGATTGTGCCAGGCTGGGATGTGCCCGAGCATGCACCGGAGCCTGAACTGTTAACGGCGTTACAAAACGCGCATGCAGCCGGGTCCCGCATTGTTGGGTTGTGTATGGGCACGTTCGTGGTGGCCGCCGCAGGCCTGCTGGAAAACCGTCCGGCAACGACACACTGGCGATGGGCGGCGGACTTTCAGCGTCTTTATCCTTCCGTGCAGATGGATAAAGATGTGCTTTACATTGATGATGGCGATGTTGTGACGTCAGCAGGAACGGCAGCCAGTATCGACTGCTGTTTGCACCTGGTCCGACAGGCGTGGGGCGCGGATGTCGCCAACCGCGTGGCGCGCTTGCTGGTGGTGCCGCCTCATCGTCAGGGCGGGCAGCGGCAGTTTGTGGAGCTGCCGGTGCAGAATACGCGTCGTGGAGATAACTTCACCGACGCGCTGGCCTGGGCAACAGAGAATTTACAGCTGGCCATCACGCTGGACTGCGTGGCAGAGAAAGCCTGCATGAGCCGCCGGAGCTTTACCCGCCGCTTTCAGCAAACGACGGGGGAATGTTTTTCAAACTGGCTTTTGAACCAGCGCATTCTCGTTGCCCAGCGCTTTCTTGAAAAAACCGATCGGCCAGTGGAAGATATTGCCGAACGCGTCGGCTTCCCTTCCACGACCTCTTTACGGCGCCACTTTCAAAAGCAGCTTAATACCTCACCTTCCCGCTATCGTCGCGAGTTTCGTGGTCGTTAGTCATTTTCCCGGCGTCATTTCTGTTCAATAGAGATAATTACGTTTTGCCAGATCCACCAGTTCAGTCAATTTGGATATTTTAAATTTCAGCATGATGCGCTTTTTATAAGCGCTGACGCGTTTATTATTTATATTCATTATGCCGGCAATGACCTGATTGCTGTAGCCGGCAGAAATGTAGCGCAAGATACAGATGTCAGTATGGGATAGCGATAACAACAACGAGGCGTCTCGCGGGTATTTTGTCCGGTGCAGCCTTAGTTCATTGCCATAACAGAACTGGCCGGATGCGACTTTATTGACAGTCCGGACGAGGTTGTCCAGCGTACTGCTTTTATTCAGATAGCCGGCAGCCCCCGCCTTCCTGCTAAGCTGAATGTGAAAATCACTGGATGATGAGGATAAAATCATTACCTGTGTATCAGGGATATTTTTTATTAACTGAGCCAGAGAAGAAAACACGTCTGGCTGTTGTTGCAGATGCTCCATTATTATCAAATCGGCGTTGAACAACGAATGTTTATCCAGCAATTCTTCCATTGTGCCAAACTGCGCAACAATCTGATGACCATGTTCTGATAATAAGCCCTGGAGTCCAGCGCGAAGCAGTGGGCTGGCGTCCATGACAATGACTTTTTTGCCTGACATTCCTGGTTGTCCTGAATCGGGAAAGGAAAAATTTATTCTCTATCCCGTCAATGCAAATTTGGCTAAGACTTGTCTTTAACTGAGACTTTATTTTCCCCCTCAGCGCTGCCCTGCCTGGCCTGCCAGATAACGGCCCCTTCCTTTTATAACGTCTCCTTGCAACCTTAACCTGGTCGTTTGCGACAGGTCTTATTAAGACTCCATCGCTCTGACAGGAAGATAGCGTCAGCCAGGGAAAGAATCCCGTATGGAAGTGCGTCTGGCGCGTTGCGCAGACACAGATCGATTATTTACACGAGAATTTAGCGAATGAATCTCAAGCCAGTAAATATTGCAGTCGTTGATAAAAATACGATTGTCAAAGCCGACGTTCTGCGCAGTGAAAAAATAGGCAGTGCCGTCAAAATTAAAGCCATCCCGAATGCAAAATACATTCTTGCTGAAGGGGAAAACGGCGTTGCGCCAGAAAACATTACCCTGAAACGTGTCGGTAAAGACCTGTTCATCATGCTGGAAGGCACTGATGAAGATCAGCCGCAGCTGATTATCGAAGACTACTTTGATAATCCGGGTGAACTGGTCGGTAAAGGGGAAGATGGCCAGTGGCATGAATACATCGCCACCGACGGTGATGATGACCACGAAGCTGCTTTCCTGCTGGACGGTGAATCCTCTGCGCAAGCGCTGGGCGCTGGCGCGATTGCCAGCCTTGACGGTCTGGCGGTTGCGGGTACCGCGTTTTCCCCTGCCTTGCTGGCACTGGGTGCATTAGCGGCGATTGGTGCGGCGATTGGCATCGGCTCCATTATTCGCCATAACCGTGGCGGCAATGACGGCGGTGATAACGGCGACGTTATTTCCCCTCCACCGACAGGTCCTGGCAAACCAACGATCGGCGAAGTTGAGGATGACGTTGGCCCGATCACTGGCCCTATCCACAACGGCGATGCCACTGACGACGCCCAGCCTGTTTTCCGTGGCGGTGGTGCGAACCCTGGCGATACCGTTGAGCTGATTGTCGACGATGAAGTCGTGGGCACCGCGATCGTGGGTGAAGACGGCAACTGGGAAGTGACGCCAGAAAAACCGCTGCCGGAAGGCGAACATGAAGCGGTGGTGGTCATCACCGACCCTGAGGGTAACGCCAGCGAACCGTCCGATCCTATTGATTTCGTGGTCGATCTCACCCCGCCGGAAAAACCGGTGATTGGTGAGGTGGAAGATGACGTCGGTCCGGTGGTTGGCCCAATCAATGACGGTGACATTACTGATGACGCCCTGCCTGTATTCCGCGGTGAAAACGGCACGCCGGGCGACACCGTTGAGCTGATCATCGACGATAAAGTCGTGGGTACCGCGGTAGTGGGGGCAGACGGTAAATGGGCAGTGACGCCGGAAAACCCACTGGCTGAAGGCCCGCACGAGGCGGTGGTGGTCATCACCGATCCGGCTGGCAACGCCAGCGAGCCGTCCGATCCGATTGGCTTTATTGTCGACCTGACTGCACCAGCGAAACCGGTGATCGGTGACGTGGAAGATGACGTCGGCCCGATCACCGGCCCGATTAACAATGGTGATATTACCGATGATACCCAGCCGGTATTCAGCGGCGGCGGTGCCGTACCTGGCGAAACCGTTGAGCTGATTATCGACGATGAAGTCGTGGGCACTGCGATCGTGGGTGAAGACGGCAACTGGGAAGTGACGCCAGAAAAACCGCTGCCGGAAGGCGAACATGAAGCGGTGGTGGTCATTACCGATCCGGCAGGCAACGCCAGCGAACCGTCCGATCCTATTGATTTTGTGGTCGATCTCACCCCGCCGGAAAAACCGGTGATTGGTGAGGTGGAAGATGACGTCGGTCCGGTGGTTGGCCCAATCAATGACGGTGACACCACTGATGACGCCCTGCCTGTATTCCGCGGTGAAAACGGCACGCCGGGCGACACCGTTGAGCTGATCATCGACGATAAAGTCGTGGGTACCGCGGTGGTGGGTGCAGACGGTAAATGGGCAGTGACGCCGGAAAACCCACTGGCTGAAGGCCAGCACGAGGCGGTGGTGGTGATCACCGATCCGGCAGGCAACGCCAGCGAGCCGTCCGATCCGATCGGGTTTATCGTCGACCTGACTGCGCCGGAAAAACCGGTGATCGGTGACGTGGACGATGACGTCGGCCCGATCACTGGCCCGATTAACGATGGCGATGTCACCGATGATACTCAGCCGGTATTCAGCGGTGGCGGTGCCGTGCCTGGCGAAACCGTTGAGCTGATTATCGACGATGAAGTGGTGGGCACTGCGATTGTGGGTGAAGACGGCAACTGGGAAGTGACGCCAGAAATCCCGCTGCCGGATGGCGAACATGAAGCGGTGGTGGTCATTACCGATCCGGCAGGCAACGCCAGCGAACCGTCGGATCCGATCGGCTTTATCGTTGACACTACGCCACCGGCACAACCGACCATCGATACCGTTTTCGATAACGTTGGCGACAGAACCGGCAACCTGGCGGCAGGTGAAACCACCGATGACAACACGCCAACCTTCAGCGGTACGGCTGAAGAAAATAGCCTCGTTTACATCATCGTCAACGAGAAAGTGGTGGATTCTGTGCGCGCCACCGAAACCGGCTCCTGGACCTGGGAACCGTCTCCGGGGTTGGCTAACGGTCCGTATAACGTCCGCGTTGTTGCGGAGGATCAGGCTGGCCTGCGCTCTGAGTCGTCTGAGGACTTTAACTTTAACGTGCAGGTGGGCGGTGTCCCTACAGCGCCGGCAATTACCGATGTGATTGACGATGTTGAGTCTCACACCGGCACCGTACAGCAAAACGGTACCACCAACGACGACCGCCCAACCCTCGTGGGGACCGGTCAGGACGGTACCACCGTTTACCTGTACGACGGCGCGAACCCGGACCCGATCGGCAGTGCCGTGGTCACGGGCGGACGCTGGACCATTGAATTTGATGCCCCGCTGGCGCAGGGCGAGCACCGCTTCCGTGCGGTAGCGGAAGACGGTACCGGCAACCGCAGCCCGGAAACGGGCGAGTGGGTCATCAACATTGATTCCGTCGCGCCGGGCGAGGCGACAGACGTTGAACTGTGGGACGACTTCGGCACGCCGGGGATTATCGCCGACAACGGTACGACCGATGACAACACCCCGACCTACCGGGGTAAGGGCGAAGCGGGCGGTACGGCGATTATCGACCTGGGCGATGGCACCACCGTGCGTGTACCGGTTGATGCCAGCGGCAACTGGAGCTACACCCCGGCGCCTGCACTGGCGGACGGCGACTACACCTGGCAAGTCTCGATTGAAGACAAGGCGGGCAACGTCGGACCTGCATCCGACCCTATCCACTTCATCGTGGATACCAGCGGAAACGGGATTTCGATTAGCCACGTTGTGGATGATGAAGGTGGCATTCAGGGCAACCTGGCCAGCGGCAGCCACACTGATGACACGACGCCAACCGTTGTGGGCCGCGCTACGCCTGGTGCCATTGTGAAAGTCTACGTTGACGGAAACCTGGTTGACAGCGTGGTGGCCGATCCGACCACGGGTCAATGGCAGTACACCATCAGCCCGGCGCTGTCGGCCGACGGCACATATCAGATCACTGCCAGTGAAAACACCGGCACCGGTGACGGTCCACAAACCGCACCGTTTGAACTGACGCTCGATACCCGCATTCCGACCGGCACCCTGGACGGTATAGCGGATGATGTCGGCCTGGTTCAGGGCGATCTGGCGAACCCGTCTGTGACCGACGATACCACCCCGACCCTGCGCGGTACCGGTGTGGCGGGTGACCGGGTGTTTATTCACGACGGTACGACTCTGATCGACTCCGTCATCGTCGGGCCTGACGGCAGCTGGAACTACACGTTACCGCCGCAGAATAACGGTACAGAGCTGGATATGAACGTGGTGTTCCAGAGCCCGACGGGCGTCAGAAGCGCACCGAGCGATTCCTGGAAAATCACCATTGATACCGAAGCGCCAACGGCCAGTGCGGTGGCTGACGGCCTGAGCAAAGACTCCGGCGTGAGCGATGCGGACTTCATCACCAATAACAGCGGCCCTGGCAGCCTGGTCACCGGCCATCTCTCGGCTGCGCTGGACGCGGGCGACAAAGTCCTTGTCTCCGTTGATGGCGGTGCGACCTGGCAGGAAGCGCTGGTCGACGGTGATAAGTGGGCCTATGTGGACACGCAGGGCCACAGCGCTGACTGGACCATTTTGACCCGTGTTGTTGATGCGGCAGGTAACTACACCGAGTCGTCACAGAACGTGGTGGTGGATCAGGTTGCACCGGACGCCCCGACCGACGTGGTGCGGAGCGGTAACGATGTCACCGTCACGCTGCCGGGCAGCAACGTGACGGCGGGTGATTCGGTTCTGGTGAAGGTCGGAGATGTCTCTGTCACGCACACGCTGACGGCGGCGGATATCGCGAACGGTAATGTGACGCTGAGCCTGCCACCGGGCGGTTATACCGATATTCCGGTCGGGGCAGCCATTGTGGACGCGGCGGGTAACAGCTCGGACTACCGTACCAGCGACTTCACCAGCACCAACAACTTTGAATCTGCTGATGAGTTTACGGCGATCAATGCGGGCCAGTGGGTGCACGGAATGCGTTTCTCACACACGACGGATACCAGTACGGCTGACTACGAATTCGACAGACAGCCCATCGGGGTGGGAAGCACAAACAGCCTGTATCTGTTCAGTTCATCAGCAGATGGCGGGATGGAAGCCAGCATGTTTGTCGACTTCCAGTATGGCGCCAAAACCGTCGATTTCGATTTCAACCCGAGATTTGCGGGTCCGTCTACGGTGGTGACGTTCTATGACATCAACGGCAATGTGATTGGTTCTCAGCCTGTGAACGCGCCGATCAGCAACCGTAACGTCCATGTGTCGTTAAACAATCCGGAGGAGACGCCGGTTTACCGGATGGAAATCCACCATCAGGAGCAGCCGGGCAGCACCGGGTTTGGTTTCAGTATCGATAACCTGGTGGTGAGCGGCACGGCGAAAACCGTCACGCCGGGTGAATTCCTGGCGGATAACCAGGGCGATGTCTGGTATGGCGACGCGGCGGACAACCTCTATCAGGTGAGTGACGTGGCCAGCCTGACCGACGCGGTGATCCAGGGGGGAGAAGGGACGGACACGCTGAAGCTGTTGGGTGCGGATCAGCATCTCGATATGAGCGCGCTGACCAACAAAATCCAGTCAATGGAAGTGTTCGATATTACGGGAACAGGTAACAACACACTGACGCTGAGCGCGGGCGATGTGCTGGAAAACGCCTCTCAGAACCTGTTCCACGATAACGATTTCAACCAGTTGATGGTGAAGGGCGATAAAGGCGATCGGGTCAATCTCAGCGACCTGTTGCCAAACGATATAGACCCGGGCAACTGGACAGACGGTGGCACGGTTAACGTTGGCGGAGTGGAGTATCAGTCCTTCCAGATGGAAAGCCTGAATACCGAAATCCTCGTTCAGATGGGAGTGACGGTCACGCTGCAAAACCACTAATTGATATCAGGAAACGGAGGCGCCTTTAAGGCGCCTCCGGAAAGTAAAAACGTTTAGCCGTTTTTTTAATCCAGGGATTTTCCCGAACATAAACAGAATATAGTTGGATATTGAGTATGAAAAAGACCATCGCTTCTAACAACAATACCGAGCCAAACATCGCTGCTGTGGCGACACTGCCGCCGCTGCCGACCGACGTTTTACTGTGGAACGATTACCAGTTCCCGCGTGAAATTAACAATAACGATATCAGCGAAGATAACACCCCGACTATTAGCGGTAAGGGTGAGCCGGGCATGACGGCTGTGATCGACCTCGGTGACGGGCAGAGCATTCGCGTACCCGTCAATGCAGAAGGTAACTGGAGCTGGACGCCTGCGCCTGCGCTGGCGGACGGAACCTATACCTGGTCTGTGGCGCTGGAAGATGCTGCGGGTAACCGTGGTGAAGCCACCGCGCCAGTGACCTTTATCGTCGATACCGTGGGTAATGCGGTTTCCATCAGCCACGCGGAAGATAATACCGGCACGTTGACCAACCCGCTGGCCAGCGGCAGCAGCACGGATGACCTTAAACCGGTTATCGTGGGGACGGCAACGCCTGGCTCTCTGGTGACGCTGTATGTTGACGGGGAAGCGGTGGGTACGATGACTGCCGATCCAACGACCGGTGCGTGGGCCATTGAGATCAACCCTGCGCTGGAGTCGGGTAAAACCTATGAAATTACGGCAGGGGAATTCAGCGGTCCTGGTGAAATTCCACCTCCGACACGTCCATTCCTGCTGACCATCGATACCGTTGTTCCGACCGGGACGTTCGATCGCGTATCGGATGACGTTGGTCGCTATCAGGGTGACCTGCCGAATCCGGCGGTGACGGATGACACCACGCCAACCCTTCACGGTACGGGCCGCCCAGGTGACATTGTTTTCGTACGTAATGGCAGCGACATTATTAGCTCGGTAACCGTGGGCACTGATGGCCGCTGGGAATATACCCTGCCTGAACAAACGAACGGTGCCGCACTGGATGTGAGTGTGGTATTCCGTGGCCCAACGGGCGTTGAAAGCGCGCCAACCGATCCCTGGAAGCTGGTGATTGACACCGAAGCGCCAGTGAAACCGATCATTGGTGATGTTGAAGACGATCAGGGTCCGGTTATCGGCCCAATTAATAACGGCGATGTGACCGATGATACCCAGCCGGTATTCAGCGGCGAAGGCGCTGTGCCAGGTGAAACCGTAGAACTGATCATCGACGATGAAGTGGTGGGTACCGCGATCGTGGGTGAAGACGGTAAATGGGAAGTCACACCAGAAAATCCACTGGCAGAAGGCGAGCATGAAGCCGTGGTGGTCATCACCGATCCCGCGGGTAACACCAGCGAACCGTCCGATCCGATCGGCTTTATCGTTGACACCACGCCACCGGTGAAACCGACTATCGACACCGTCTTTGACGACGCGGGTCAGCAAACAGGTTATCTGCAAAACGGCGATATCACTGACGACAGCACCCCGACCTTTGCGGGTTCTGCCGAAGAGAACAGCCTGGTGTACATCATCGTCAATGGCCGTGAAGTTGCTTCCGTTCGCGCCACCGATGAAGGTACCTGGACGTGGACACCGCCGCTGGGGCTGGCGAACGGTCATTATGACGTGAAAGTGGTCGCCGAAGACAAAGCGGGTCTGCGTTCGGATCCTTCCGATGCGTTCTCCTTTGACCTGCTGGCGGGCGGTATTCCAACGGCACCGGCAATCACCGATGTGATTGACGATGTCGAATCACACGTCGGCACGGTACAGAACGGTGGCATCACGAATGACGATCGTCCGGTCATTACCGGTACCGCGCAGGACGGCACCACCGTCTATCTGTATGACGGCGCGAACCCGAACCCAATCGGCAGCGCGGTGGTCACCGGTGGACGCTGGACCATTGAGTTTGATTCGGCGCTGGCGCAGGGCGAGCACCGCTTCCGCGCGGTCGCAGAAGATGTGACCGGCAACCGCAGCCCGGAAACCGGCGAGTGGGTCATTATTGTGGACTCCGTCGCACCAGGCGAAGCGGCTGACGTGGAACTGTGGGACGACTTCGGTACGCCAGGTCGGATTGGTAACAACGACACCACCGATGACAACACCCCAACCTACCGTGGTAAAGGTGAAGCGGGCGGTACCGCTATTATCGATCTCGGTAATGGCACTACCGTGCGCGTTCCTGTCGATGGCAGCGGTAACTGGAGCTACACCCCGGCACCTGCGCTGGCGGACGGTGACTACACCTGGAAAGTCTCGATTGAAGACAAAGCGGGTAACGTCGGCCCTGCGTCCGACCCGATCCACTTCATCGTGGACACCAGCGGTAACGGCGTATCCATCAGCCACGTCGTGGATGATGAAGGTGCCATTACCGGCAATCTGGGCAGCGGCAGCCACACCGATGACACGACCCCAACGGTTGTGGGCCGCGCGACGCCGGGCGCACTGGTGAAGGTGTACGTTGACGGCAATTATATCGATAGCGTACGTGCGGATGCGGTAACCGGTAGCTGGCAGCTGACCATCACCCCTGCGCTGAGCACGGATGGGACATATCAGATCACCGCGACGGAAGATCCGGGAACGGGTGACAGTGCGCCTACCGCACCGTTTGAGCTGACGCTGGACACCAGCATTCCGACAGGGACGCTGGATCGCATCGCCGACGATGTAGGCCTGGTGCAGGGCGACCTGGCGAACCCGGCGGTGACCGATGACACCACGCCAACGCTGCACGGTACTGGCCGTGCGGGGGACACCGTGTTCATTTACGACGGCACCACGCTTGTTAATTCTGTGACCGTAGGCAATGACGGCACCTGGAACTACACGCTGCCACCGCAGAACAACGGCACCGAGCTGTCTCTGAGCGCGGTCTTCCAGAGCCCGACCGGTGTGAAAAGCGCACCAACCGCGCCGTGGGATCTGACGATTGATACTGACGCGCCAACGGCGCCGACCATTACCGGCATGTATGACGATGCGGGTACGCTGATTGCGGATGGTGGCCGTTCACGCGACACCACGCCAGAACTGCGCGGTACGGCTGAGAAAAACAGCCTGGTGACAATCTATGGCCCGGACAGCAAAACGCCAATCGCTTCGGTGTATGCCGATGCGGACGGTAACTGGACGTGGACATCGCCTGCGCTGGCAGATGCGAAACATGACTTCTACGTGACGTCACAGGATGCGGCGGGCAACGTCTCTGGCGAATCCAACCACTACGGTCTGGAAGTGGATACCCGCGCTGCAGCTCCGATCATTCTGGGGGCGTACGATGACGTGCAAGGCGGCATCTATAACGGCCTGGTGCCAGACGGTGGGCTGAGCAACGACGGCAATATGCAGCTGCGCGGAACCGCGGAGCCAAACAGCGTCGTGTATATCTACAACGCGTATAACAACGCGGTGCTGGATACGGTGAAAACTGATGCGAAAGGTAACTGGACCTGGGATCGTGCGGTTGCTGACACGGCTGCCGGTCGTCCGCATATGTTCTACACCATTGCGAAAGACGATCTGGGTAACGTGTCGGGTAAATCTGAGACCTATTCGATCAACGTGGATACCATTAATGCGACACCAGTTATTACAGGTGCTTATGACAACGTAGAAGGTGGTATTTATAACGGTCTGGTGGGCAACGGTGGCGTAACGAACGACCGCACGCCTGAGTTACGCGGTACGGCGGAGGCAGGTAGCGTTGTGTATTTCGTCAACATGGCGAATGGTGCGACAGTGGCTTCCACAACGGCGGGAGCTGATGGTAAATGGTCTTATCAGGCGACAACTAACTATAACCAGACATATTCCTGGCAGGTTTACTCAATCGATAATGCTGGGAACCGTTCAGCGAACTCATCAACCTTCTCACTCACGGTTGATACGGTGAATAACGCACCTGTTATCACCGGCTCTTACGATGATGTTCAGGGCGGCGTGTATAACGGTCTGGTGGGCAACGGTGGCGTAACCAACGACCGTGGCCTGGATTTACGCGGGACAGCGGAAGCGGGCAGCGTGGTGTATATCATCGACCCGGCAACCGGTGGGACTTATGGCTCGGCGGTTGCCGCTGCGAATGGCGCATGGTCATACCCAGTGACGACCAACTACAACAAGCTGTATGAATTCCAGGCTTATTCAATCGACAGGGCCGGAAACCGTTCGGCTACCTCGTCGAAATTTGGGATCACTGTGGATACGGTGAATAACGCGCCCGTTATCACCGGCTCTTACGATGATGTTCAGGGTGGTGTGTATAACGGTCTGGTAGGCAACGGTGGCGTAACCAACGACCGTGGCCTGGATTTACGCGGGACAGCGGAAGCGGGCAGCGTGGTGTATATCATCGACCCGGCAACCGGTGGGACTTATGGCTCGGCGGTTGCGGCTGCGAATGGCGCATGGTCATACCCAGTGACGACCAACTACAACAAGCTGTATGAATTCCAGGCTTATTCAATCGACAGGGCCGGAAACCGTTCGGCTACCTCGTCGAAATTTGGGATCACTGTAGATACCGTCAACGCCGCGCCGGTGATCACCAGCGTCACGGATAACGTCGGTCCGGTAACGGGCAACGTGGCCAACGCGGGTTCAACGGATGACAACACGCCGACCCTGAACGGTACCGCTGAAGCAGGTAGCACAGTGTACATCGCGGTGAACGGTTCTACGTACAGTGTCACCGCCGCCGCTAACGGCAGCTGGAGCTTAACGCCGTCTGCACTGCCGTTGGGGAACCACACGTTTAGCGTGTTCTCTATCGATAAAGCAGGGAACCAGAGTGCGGGTGTTTCACGCAGCCTGACAGTGGTTTCTCCGAAATCGAGCGGGTTCGAAGATTTTAACACTGTACCGTTCCAGAACTTTGGAAAGGGTCTGGTCACACTGCCAAGTGGTCTGAAATTTACGTTAAACGATAAATATTACCCTGGTTATGGTGCGGCGATTTATCAGTGGGGCGTTTCATCCACCAGTCGTGTATTAGCAATGACTGGCGACATCACCATGCATTTTGACGGGGTAAATGCTGTCAGCATGAAACTTTCTGGTGCGAACGATTCCGTCCAGTCTAGCGTTGTGAAGTCAACATACACCGTTTACGACACGGCAGGGAAAGTGATCTCTTCAGGATATCTGCCAGTTGGTGAGTCAACCTTCTCTGTTAATGCCCCGTCGGGGCGTGAGATTGGAAATATCGTCTTCAGTATGGGGCGTGGTGCAAGCAGTGGTTTGTCGGGTGGCGGTAACACCATCAATACCGATCAGTACTGGATTGATGATGTTCGCTGGACAGTGAACACACCGCGCTCAGCATCCAGAAGCATGATGATGAACGCCGAAGAGCAGCATGACGATAACGCCAGTGTTGTCAGCACCCTGAATGATCGTGAGATTAACCTGGATAATCTCCAGCACAAGACGATTGATATTACCAACAGCAAGCAGGACAAGCTGAATATCAGTCTGCACGACGTGCTGACCCACGCTGAAAAAGATCTGTTTATCACCGATGGCAATAAACAGCTGATGGTGCAGGGTAATAAAGGCGACGTGGTAAACCTGAGCGATCTGCTGCCTGACAACAGCGACCCGGGCAACTGGACCAACGCCGGTAATGTGAAGGTATCGGGTGTTGAGTATCAGGTGTTCCACATGGAAAGCCAGGATGTAGAACTGCTGGTACAAGCTGGCGTAACCGTCAACGTGAATAATCACTAACTTAAACTTTTCCAGGCCTCCTTTCGGGGAGGCCTCTGGAGGATTTATGACTTTTTTCAAGACCTCTTTATTTGCGGCGCTGTTTACCTCCTCCGCATTTTTCATGCACACCGCCACCGCTGCGGAGAATTTTGGCAAGGCGTATCAGCCTGTTGCACCCGTCGCTCAGACTCAGGCGCAAATTGTTTACTACCGTGACGCCAGTAACAGCACCGGCGGGGCGGCACATATTTATGTGGATAATGAATTCCACGATGCACTGCTGCCTGGCGGTTATACCGTGTTCTGTCTGGCGCCGGGTAAGCATAATCTCGGCGCATACCAGAACGATGCGCCGCAGTATCGTGGTAAAGAACAGGGTTACAACGTCGAAATGAACGGCGGACAAACCTATTTCGTGCGCGTCAGCCACACGATGAATGCCGTGCCGGAAGCCCGTACGCGCGAGCAGGCGGAGAAGGATTTATCGGGGCTGCGCGAGCAGACCCATGTGCTTTCTCGCGCATCCAGCGTGGAAGCCTGTAAGACTCTGGCCGCGCCTCAGTACAAAGATTACACCCTGTCCGGCGATATTATGTTCCGCTTTGGACAGTCCGGTGAAAAGGGCGTTTCCGCTCAGGGCCGCCAGGCGGTGAAAGACCTGGTGGCGACAATAAAACGTGAAAACGTCGAGCTGAAACAAATTCAGGTGATTGGCCATACGGATGCTATCGGCAGCGATCGTAGCAACTACGCGCTGGGGCTGAAGCGTGCGCAGACGGTACGTACGATGCTGGCAGAAAATGGCCTTCCTGCGCGTTTGATGGTGGCGTCCAGCGTCGGCAGTAACGAGCCGGTTGTTAATGACTGTGCCGCGTCCGGCAAGCGTGAGTTGGTTTCTTGCTATGCGCCAAACCGCCGCGTTGTTGTGCGTGTAAGCGGCGATCAGAACGTGACTGCACCTGAGCAAAAATAATCTTGCGTCCTGCCTTCCCGCAATGGGAGGGCATTCTCTTTTCCCTCGTGAATCCCTCATCAAACCTGTTTCGTGACAAAAAATAACCCGTTCCATTGAGACAGGTCTCATTAATTTAAGACTGTTCCGCGTGACAGAATATTCTTAATTTAAACCAATAAATCAATTTAATTCATTGATTTAAATATAAATAATCAATCAGGAAAAACGCGAAATATGGAATCCTCAACTGCAAATTTTCAGGAGGAACAGCTGCTTGCCGCCGCTCGCGATAACCGACAAAGTGATGATTCTCTGCTCAGAAGTATTGCCTGGGTGTGTGAGCATTATGGTCTCGGTAAAAGCGATGATGTTTTGCTGGCGGGTCTGCCTGTCGAACAACTCCTCACTCCCTCTTTAGCGCTTGATGCGCTCAAAAATGCCGGTGTGACCGGAGGGCTCATCAAGCGTAATAGCGCAGAACTGCCGGAGCAGATCTTCCCGATGATTTTGCTGCGTAAGGGTGCTGGCGGGATGGTGCTGCTGGGGCGCGAGCGTCGTAAAAATGCCGAAGACAAATGGGATCTGTTCTATTCCCTGGTCATGCCGGATGTCTCTGACGAGCCGGTTGAACTGAATCATGAAGCGCTTAACGAGCTGTATGTTGGCTACGCGATCGCGGCTAAACCGACTGCGCGTATTGACAGTCGGGTTAGCGATATCGCGCCGCCGCAGCCGAAAGGCCACTGGCTGTTCAGTACGCTGTGGCGCTACCGTCGTTACTATCGTAGCGCCGCGCTGGCGTCGGTGCTGGTGAACGTGCTCGCGCTGGCCACCGTGTTCTTTACCATGAACGTTTATGACCGCGTGATCCCTAACCAGGCGTTTACCACGCTCTGGTCGCTGGCGATTGGCGTGCTGGTGGCAATGATTTTTGAAGCCGTAACCCGTAGCGTGCGTGCTCACCTGCTTGATACCGCAGGAAAAAAAGCGGATCTGATTGTCGGCAGCGTGCTATTTCGTCAGGCGCTGGCGGTGAAAATGGAGCATAAGCCCGCCTCTTCTGGCTCTTTTGCCAACCAGCTGCGCGAATTCGAATCCGTGCGTGATTTTGTCTCATCCGCGACGCTTGCAACCATTGCCGACCTGCCGTTCGTTCTGCTGTTTATTGGCATTATCTTCGCCATAGGCGGCCCGCTGGCGATTGTCCCGTTGCTGATGCTGCCAATGATCCTGCTGGTCAGTATGGCCATTCAGTGGCCGCTGGCCAAAGTGATGAAAGCCAGCCTGCAAGAAGCATCGCTGAAGCAGGGCGTCCTGATTGAATCCATCGAAGGGATGGAAACGCTGAAATCCGTGGGGGGCGAGTCCTGGATGCAGAGCCGCTGGCAAAAGTTCAGCGCCATGCAATCGTCCAGCTCGGCGGCGTCTAAGCACTACTCTACGCTGGCGATGAACTCGGTGAGTTTCCTGCAACAGCTGCAGACGGTCATGCTGATTGTCACCGGCGTGTACCTGATTGATGCCGGCACCCTGACGCAGGGCGCGTTAATCGGTACGGTCATGCTGGCCGGTCGTGTGACCGCGCCGTTAAGCCAGGTCGTCGGTTTAGCCGTGCGTTATCAGCAGGCCAAAGCTGCGCTGACTTCGCTGAACAAGCTGATGGAGAACCCAACCGATCGCAGCAGTGAGATTGACTACATCAAACAGCCTGAGTTGAACGGTGATATCGAGCTTAAAGGCATTACCTTCTCTTATCCGGCGCCGCCCATGCAGCCGAACCCGGATATCCTCAAAGGCGTGAATCTGACGATAAAACCGGGCGAGCGTGTGGCGATCGTCGGGAAAATCGGCAGCGGTAAATCCACGCTGCTGCGCATCATTGCCCGCCTTTACACGCCGGTGAAAGGGCAGATTTTCAGTAGCGGTTTGGACGTGAATCAAATTGAGCCGTCTGACTGGCGAAACAACGTAGGGTTTGTGGGGCAGGATGCACGTCTGTTTTACGGCACATTGCGCGAAAACATCATGATTGGCCGTCAGAATGCGTCGTCTGATGAGTTTCTTAAGGTACTGCGTTTAACCGGGCTGGACCACATTGCCGCGCGCCACCCGCGTGGCATTCATATGCCCGTTGGCGAGCAGGGCAACAGTTTGTCCGGCGGCCAGCGTCAGCTGGTTTCCCTGGCGCGAACGCTGTTGGCGCGTCCTAACCTGCTGCTGCTGGATGAACCGACCAGCGCGATGGATGCGCAGACCGAAGCCCTGTTCCTGCAACACCTGAAAATCGCGACTGCCGGACACACGCTGGTTGTTGTTACCCATCGCCCGTCGTTGCTGGCGCTGGTGGACAGAATGGTGATTATTGAGGACGGCAAAATCGTTGCGGATGGTCCAAAACAGCAGATTCTGGCTGCGCTCAACGGCACGCCGGCAGCGCAACCTGAGCAGACGCCCGCTAACGACAGTACGCCAGCGCAAGCTGTGCCAGTAAAAGAGCAGGCGGAGGCCAGCGCATGAAATTTCTAAAACAGAAGAAAAATAAACCGCTCACAGCGCGTGATGCAGCCTGGATGAGCGATATCCAGGAGGCGCTGTTCTCCCAGACCACGCCAAAATCGCGGCTGGTGTTATGGCTCATCCTGGCGGTGTTCATCGGCTTTTTAACCTGGGCGCATTTCGCCAAAGTGGAAGAGATCACCAAGGGTGATGCGAAGATCGTCTCAAAAAGTCGCGAACAGATTATCCAGAGCCTCGAGGGCGGGATACTCGAAGAGTTGAACGTCCGTGAGGGCGATATCGTTGAACCGGGGCAGGTACTGCTGAAAATCGACCCGACGCGTGCGCAATCGAGTTATCAGGAGACGCTGCGCAAGGTGGTGGCACTGGAAGCGACCGTTAACCGCCTGCGTGCAGAAGCGTATGGTCTGCCGCTGACCTTTAGCGACCGCGTGAAAAAGTATCCTTCTGAGGTCGAGCTGGAAACCCGCGCTTACAACAGCCGTAAGCAAGCGCTGGAAGAGGGCGTGGCTTCGCTTGAGAAGAGCTATCGTCTGGCGCAAAACGAAATTGCCATGTCTGAGCCGCTGGCGGCGCGCGGCCTGCTTTCCGAAGTAGAGCTGCTGCGCATGCGCCGTCAGGCAAACGACCTGCAATCGCAGATTGTTGAGCGCCGCAACCGCTATCAGGCGGATGCCAACGCCGACCTGATCCGTCAGGAGCTGGATCTGGTGCAGGCTGAAGAGAGTCTGACCGGTCGCGAAGACATTGTGAACCGCACAACCATTACCGCACTGGTAAAAGGCACGGTCAAAAATGTGCGGGTTACCACTATTGGCGGGGTTATTCAGCCTGGTGAACACATCATGGAGATCGTGCCGCTGGAAGATCAGCTGCTGGTGGAAGGGAAGATCAAACCGTCTGACGTGGCCTTCCTGCATGCCGGTTTGCCTGCCATGGTGAAAATCACCGCTTACGATTTTGCAATCTACGGCGGCCTGAAGGGGCAAGTGTCTCTCGTCAGTCCGGATACGTTAAAAGATGACGCTAAAGCTGCGGCGGGCCGTCCTGATGATACGTATTACCGGGTGATGGTCTTAACCGACAGCAGCACCCTCAAAGCAGGGGATAAAGCCCTGCCGATTATTCCCGGCATGATTGCGACCGTGGAAATTCGCACGGGCGAAAAAACCATTCTCGATTACCTGCTGAAACCTATTTTCAAAGCGAAAGAAGCCTTCCGGGAGCGTTAATTTACGATGAAAAAGTATTCTCCAGTACAGCGTCGCCTGGCGGCGACGCTGACGGTCCTCTCTTGCCTGATTTCAGGGAAAAGTGTCGCCAGTAGCGAGGGCTTATTAGCCTTTCAACCTGTCGCTCCGCAGGCAAAATCCGGCATGGTGATGGCCTCCACCCCGCCTGCACCTCTCGCGCCACGGGTGGCGCAGAAAAGCGCGGTGGGTAACCATGCTACTAGCACAACCCACACCGCGTTTGCGAAAAGCAACGCGACAAACGTTGACCGGCAGACCACCCGTGCGCCTGGCGAGAATGAAATCCGTCTGCTCTTTAATGATGCGGTCAATACTGCACTGGGTATGAGCCCTGAGGTTCGTGGCGCGCAGTTCAATACCGAGGCGGCACAGGCCAACGTTGATGAAGCGAAAGGGCAACGCTGGCCGCAGGTGGATGTCGGGACGCGTTCAAAAAGCGTCCAGTTCGGTGGCGGAGAACGGGGCTACAGCGACAGTCGCCCGGCGGTGACCGTGAATGTCGCAACCACATTGCTCGATTTTGGTCGTACCAGCAACACCATTAAAAGCCGTGAAGCGCTGCATCTGGCCGCGAAAGAGAATACGGGCGCACAGGCGGAAAACATTGCCTGGCAGGTCAGTAGTGCACTCATTGAGTTGAGTAAGCAGCGCCAGATCATTGTTCTCAGCCAAAAGTACGTGGCGCGTATGAATGAACTGGTCGAAATGCTGGACGGCATTGTGAAGGTTGACCAGGGGCGTCGCAGTGAACTGACGCAGGCCAGAGGGCGATTTTTACAGGCGCAATCTTCTTTAGATACGGCCATATCGCGCGCGCGTGATACGGAAATCATCCTCAACCGCCTGCTGGGGGATACGCCCGTTCCTCTGCCAACAGCACCGGTGTGGAACCTGAAGCCAGGGGAGTTGAACAAGCAGTTATCCGCCATTGAAAGCCATCCTACCATTCGACAGGCGCAGGCAGAGACCGCATCAGCACTGGCGGATGCGGAAGCGGCGCGTTCTGCCGCCTACCCAACGGTGACGTGGAACGTTGGCAAAAGTACCGGGCGCGATGAACTGGGGCGTGAACAGGCGTGGGAAACCAATGTAAACTTAAGCTGGCCGATTTTCCGGGGCGGTTCACAGCGGGCCGCTGAGCTTTCTGCCGCACGCCGTGCAGATGCCAGCAGAGAGGCCATTGAACAGCAATCCCGCGATCTGGATAACCGGGTACGTGCTGCCGATCAGGATGCCCATAGCATGCTGGAGCGCGCGGAGTTGTATCATAACTTATCGATTGAATCCGATCGTATTCGTCATGATTTCTTCGATCAGTGGTATCACCTCGGTCGACGTACTCTGTTAGATGTGTTGAGTGCAGAAAGTGATTTTTACGGCAACCAGGTCGCGGAAGTGACTAACCGTTTTGATGGCTATTCCGCTATTTTTCGTAGCTATGCCAGTTCCGGTACTTTATTGTTATGGTTACGGAATAATAATTAAGTCTTTTTTAAAGATGGCTCACACTGCAGGCATAAAAGAGAATATGTATGAACCCGTTTTCAGGTAAAAAAATATACGTCGCTTTACTCGACGATCACCCGATTGTCCGTAAGGGGATGGAAATTATATTTAGCCAGGAGCCTGATTTCGAACTAAAAGGCAGCTTTGCCACTCGTATCGAACTCATGAATTTTTTACGCAACAACCGTGTTGATGTGTTGGTTCTTGACTATTTGCTTGGTGATGAAGAGATCGACGGTTTACCGATGATCAAACAGCTCATGAGCAACTTCCCGTGGCTGAAAATTCTTCTTTCCTCCACGCTGGAAAACACGGCGATTGTGCGCATGGCGTTAAAAATCGGCGTGCGTGGGCATGTCGGTAAAAGCCGTGATTTATCGGAAGTGGTGAATGCGGCGCGCCAGGTCGCGGCGGGGCGTATCTCCCTCTCAGAAAGCATGGAGAAAGAGTTCTACCTGATTTCAGAGCCTTGTGCAGACACGAAATCGGGTTCAGAGGGTGACAACGCGCCGCAGGTGATTGAGGGCATTGGCCGCCTGGATCAGCTGTCTCCCAAGGAGCTTGAGGTGCTGCGACTCTTTACCGGTGGAATGTCTGTCCTGCAGATTTCAGAGAAATTCAATCGTAGTCGTAAGACGGTCAGCGGTCAGAAGAAATCGGCCATGAAAAAGCTGGGCGTGAAAACGGACTCTGAACTGTTTCTTTGGCACGACCAACTGCTTTAATCCCATTGCAACAGATTCATTCGAGACATTATCAGGAGCCTTTTACAGGCTCCTTTTTTATTTCAGTGAGACGGTATCGTCCGATGCTTTGTGCTCAATGGGATGAATATTTCGCAGTGCAGCCGCGAGATGATTGATTGAGCAGGGCTTAAACAGGCAATCATTCATACCAGCCTGTAAACAACGCGCCGTGATCTCATGCATGGCATTGGCGGTAAAGCCGATAATCCAGGCCGCGGCCCTGTGCTGTTCCTGCTCGCGCGTGCGGATTATGTGAGTCAGCTGATAACCATTCATGCCGGGCATGTTGCAGTCGGTAATGATCACGTCGAAATCTGTTTTTTCCCAGATAGCCAGTGCCTCATTTCCCTCTGACGCAAGATACGCATGCTGTCCTAACCAGGCCAACTGTTTAGCCAGCAGGATCCGGTTGGCAGGGTTATCGTCCACGACCAGGATCTTCAGGGCTGGAATTTTGTCTTCGTCTTCGTGCTGCTGGACATCCACGGCCGCCGCCGTTTTTACTTTCGGCAGTGTAAAGGTTGCTCTCACCGTGGTGCCCACGTTTTTCTCACTGGTCAGCATAAGCGTGCCGCCCATGCTTTCGCAAATGGTCCGGCTGATATAGAGGCCCAGCCCCGTTCCTGCGCGGCGGTTGTCTGCCTGACTAAAGGGCCTGAACAAGGCTGCCTGCTGGCTGGCATCGATCCCCACGCCGCTGTCCTTGACGTCAATGATGTAGTGAACGCTGTCATTTACCGGGTCTTCAGCCTGCTGCAGCGTCAGTGATACGCCGCCGACGTCGGTAAACTTAATGGCATTACTTAACAGGTTCGACAGAACCTGCTTGATGCGTAAGGGGTCGGCACAGACATCGATTATCGGTTCCGTCGGGAACGCGCGAGTGAGTTCGATATTTTTCTCAATGGCCACGCCCTGGAAAACCCGCATCATATTGTTAATCAGCGTACCGAGGTTCGTGGCTTCAGGATTGAAATCGAGATGCCCCCCCTCAATACGGGAGATATCCAGAATATCGCCAATTAATCCCACCAGTCCTTCTGCCGATTCATACGCCACCTCGAGCGCCTGAATATCTTGCTCACCACGGCGTCCTTTTTTCAGCACTATATCCAGCATGCCAATAATGGCATTCATCGGCGTGCGGATTTCATGACTCATGGTCGACAGGAAGACGGATTTTGCGCGGTTAGAATCCTCGGCCCTGTCTTTGGCTTCCTTAAGTTCTACCAGCAGCGCTTCACGCTCGGTGATGACCTCGCGTAATTGCACAAGCTGGGTGTTCATCTGACGACGAAGTGCCGCTTTACGCGCGATTTGTCGACGCAGGTAGAGTGCCCAACCCAGGGCCAGAATAATTAAGACGGCGCTAAAGACGGCGGTGGCAATCAACACTTCCCGATAGCGATACCAGAAGCTGTCGACAACCACCAGTTCGTTGGGCCGCCAGCGGTTGGCCAGATTTTCCAGCTCAACAGGGGGAATGCTTAGCAATATTTTATCTAAAATCCCCTGAAGTTCCGGATTGGACAGCCCGACCCCGAAAGAGATCCAGACAGGGGCGTCACCCACAATCGACACCACTTTGAGTTTGTCCTGAAAGTTGGTGAAGATTTGATAGTCACTCATGATCAGAATACCCACTGCGGCATCCGCTTTTCCCTCAAGTACGGTGGAAAGCAGCTGTGATTCATTGCCCACGTGAACAATTTCAATTTCCGGGTAACGCTGGCGCACCATACTTTCCACACCAATGTTTTTTACCATCGCCAGCCGTTTTCCACGCAGGTCTGCCAGCATATGAATGTCGTTACGATTTGTCGCTGTTGCCAGGGAAAAGGCGCTCCGCAGATAGGGGCGGGTGAAAAGAATTTTATTTTTACGCGCTTCACTGGGGGTGATTGAGGCGAGCATATCCGCGCTTGACTCGTTCACCTGTTGAATCAGTTCCTCGGTGGTGCTGCCCGTTTCAAAACGAAACTGTAAACCGGTTCTGAGCGACACAACGGAAAACAGATCGGCGGCAATACCGCGCAGCACACCTTTATTATCAATAAATGAGACCGGGGCTGCATTGTCCTGGCTGTAGATCAGAACGTTAACGATGGGATGTTTCTTGATCCACGCTTTCTCTTGCTCGGTAAAGAGAAGGGATTTCGACCCCTGTGCGAGATCAATCCGATCGGGCTGCCAGAGACGATAAAGCTCCTGCTTTTCATCTTCTGGCACGGCCTTGATTGCGGCATTAATCAGTGTGAGCAGTTGTGGTTTTTTTTGGCTGACGGCAAATCCCACTTCACGGCTGGTCAGGCGTGAGAATCGCTCAACATGAATATTGTTCAGGTAGTTGCGGCTGAGCGAGTAACTGTTGCCCAGGTAAACCCGCGACTGACCAAACGCCACCGCGCTCAACGCTTCCTGATAACTGTCGAACAGGCGAAAACGGGCGTTAGGGTAGGCGGCCTGAGCCTGTGACAGGGGCAAATAGTCCCTCGGCATTGCGACGTCGGTATCACGCAGATCCTCTGCCAGAGGGGCGGTATCGCTATCGTTGAGCCCCAGCACCGGTTTATCGCTGGCATAAGGTAAAGAAAAGGCAAAGGCATCGTTATCCGGGAAGGCGGCCACGGACGGGATCAGGTCAATATCGCCACGTGCCAGCGCCTGCCACGCCTCTTCAGAGGAGCTAAACACTTTTATCTTAACCGGGAGGTTAAGTTGCCAGGCGACCAGTCCCGTATAATCCGCGCTCAAACCTTCATACTCATTGCGAATGTTACGCATGCCAAACGGTGGGGCATCATAATGGGTCACGCCCACGTTCAGTTGTCGTTGTTGTTTAATAAACGCGGCTTGATCGGCGGTAAGAGATAAACGCTGTAATCCCTGGACCGGTGTTCTCATCAGGATCTTATATTCATCGCCTATCGCTGAAGGCATTGAAAGCGAGAGTGAAACCAGCAGCACAAAAAAGCGAAAATAGTGACGCATATCTCTTTAACTGACTCCTGAAGACGAAGTGAGCCTGGGAATATCTTCCCCGGACATCGGGTGTGCTGTGAATGAAACATCATAAACAACCTGTACGGGCTAGCCCATAACTTACTGTATAGCCGATGAAAAGACATCCTTCATGCCTGACCTCAGCAATACCGGGGTCGAATTATACCGATGTCATCTTCATTTATGTGTGCGCAGTATGATGAAACAGACGATAAAGGGTTATAAGACCTGACTTGGTTATTTTTTTTAATGAAATAACATCTCATTATAAACGGTAATGGTATTAATTAAGTTGCTGTAAAATACTCAGCTTAAGTGAAATTGAATAAGAGGCGGAAATCGCTTTTTACCTGCCTGTACCGGGGCTGTACTCTCTTCAGGGAATATCAAGACGGGTCTTATCGTGAGCCACCCGTAACAATGAAAAAATCGGCTTAATTTTTCTGATTAAATAATTGAGCGGATTTTTATGCGCCCGGTACCTCAACGTCGACCTGTTAACCACGCCGCAATAAGCCAGCAGTTACATTCCCTGGCGGAGATTTATCGCCAGTCTATGGCTGACGGGGATTACGCCAGCGCCTCGCGCTGCTGTGAAAAAGCCCTGGCCGTATTGCCCAAAAATATGTCAGTGCAAAGTGACTATGCGCTAAGCCTGATGCGTCAGGGAAAGTACGATCAGGCGTATAAAGTGTATCGTAAAATATACCAGTCGCCGCAGCGTCATGAAGCCTCTGAAACCTGGCTGGATGGTTTTGCTGAACTGTGTGGGCACATGGGCAAAACCCAGGAGATGCGCACCTATGGCCTTGAGTCGTTGACGCTGTCGGATCAACGCTTTGGTCACGGCAAATGCTGGCCGCTTCCCTCAACGCCGCCGCGTCCTTTTGATGCCACGCAGCGCGAAAAAAATATTATCGCCTTCAGCCTGTTCGGCGATCGGCCGCGCTATTGCGAAACGCTGATTAAAAACATTGAAACCGCAAACTCGCTGTTTCCTGGCTGGTGCTGCCGTGTGTATCTGGATAATTCTGTGCCGCAGCACGTCTGGCAACGTCTGCAGGCGGGCGGTGCTCAACTGGTCGATATGAGCCACGAAAAAACCATCTATCCCACGTTATGGCGTTTTCTGGTGATGGACGACCCGACGGTTGAGCGGTTTTTAGTTCGTGATGCCGACTCGTTGCTCTCCGAACGCGAGCAGGTTTGTGTCGAGGCGTGGCTACGTTCGCCCTGGTACTTTCACCATATGCGTGATTATTTCACGCATACCGAGTTGTTACTCGCCGGGATGTGGGCTGGATGTGGCGGCATCTTCCCGAACGTTGCAAGAATGATGCGTGAGTTTGTCGTGCAGTACCGGGGCAATGCGCGCTTCACTGACCAGTATTTCCTGAAGGCAGTGCTGTGGTCCACCGTGCGGCAAAGTCTGCTTAGCCATGATGCTATTTTTGGTTTTCATCATGCCGAACCCTGGCCGGCGCATCCTCCTGTTCGCTGGAAGGCAGAACACTTCCACGTCGGGAGCAATGCCGGGTTTACGATCATGGCCGGGCCAAGCCATAAACAAGACGGGGAAAAGCAGGCTGTGCTGCTGAAAATGGACGGTAATGCCTGGCGGTATACGGCACCCGTGCAGCAGGGGCAGTGGAAACTGCCGATGCCTTTTTTTCTTGCCGAGGGATTTCGTCAGGGAGACGTTAAGGTCGAGATAGTGAACGACGACGATCGTCAGGGGAGCTGAGACAGATTGCGGGACTCCCGGAAACGCAGCGTCCCGCGTGTCGCCAGGACCGCAGGACGCCTGCATTTACATATTATTGAGGGCGACCTGCATACCGACCTGAACCAGCAGTTCCGTTTCCATACCTGAATGCTGATATACGGCATATTGCACGCCATCGACAGTTACTGAGCCCCGGGCTTTCGTCCATTCACCCATTTCCGCGCCTTCGGGAAGTAGGTCCGAGAGGTTAATTTCATCCCCTGCATCACCTTTTATCATCAGTTGCTGGCTGGTATCGTCGGCAAAAAGACGCGCTTCATCCTGAATTAAAACGTCGTCGAGCGTTATTTCCAGCACCACCGGAAATGGCGTATCGCGGTCCCCATCCGTGAGGGCCTCTGGCGCGATATCGCGATTATCAATATTGTTGTTCATCACGGATTAACCTGTTCAAACGTAAAAAAGTACTTTCCTGGAAAAGTGGAGGAGAAATTTTTACCGGGACGGAACAGGCGCGACAATAAGTCCGGTCTTATACTGTCGGGATCTTGCCTGCCACTGAGGTATCTGCGCAGAACAAGACAAAGCTTACTCAGGGTAAGCCGGGTCATCGGTATAATTTTATTTTCCAGCATGTTTTATTCAGGGAACGACTCGTACGATGCGTTTTTTATCAGCCCGGCTATTGAGCCTGCTTCTTACCGTGTGTTGTGTATGGCAACTGCACGCCCAGCCACTGGAACTGCAGCGTCGCGTTCAGGTTAACGCGCCGCATGTCCAGTTCAGTGAGGCGGCGCAACGCTGGCTGGACAGCCATTCCACGCTGCATGTGGGGGTTTGGGGGCAGGAGCAACCGCCGTTAAGCGAAGGGATGGGCCATGGCGTCTTTGGCGGCATTGCCGCTGATTACCTGGCAATGCTGGAAGACAGCCTTAAGGTAAAAATTAAGCTGCATTACTACGAAAACAGCAGTGAAGCGTTACTCGCGCTGAAGCGCCAGGAAATACAGATGGTGGCTATCTGGAATCCGGAACTGTGGCCAAGCCCGGACCTGCAAGCCTCACCGCCCTGGCTGCTGGATAAAGCGGTTCTGATGACCCCAAAATCACAGGGTGAAACGCCTGTCGATCTGCGAAATAAAGTGATTGGCGTCGTCTCAGGAAGCCAGGCCAGTGAAGCGCTTCGCCGCCAGTATCCGGACAGCACCCTGCGCTTTCAGTCGTGGTATAACACCGCCGTCAGCGCGCTGGCCTTTAAGCAAATCGATGCGCTGTGGATTAACCGGGCCAGTGCGGAATATCTTACGCAATACCATCAGGTCAGAGACCTGAGCTGGACGTTCAGCCCGACGATACCTAATCTGAACATGAGTTTTGGTATCGACCGACAGCTACCGCTGCTGGCGGAATCCATCGATACCGTATTTAAACATATCTCGTTAGCCAGCCGTTTACGCATTGCGACCAGCTGGGGCCTGAACCGGAGCTTTGTGATCACCGCCAATCCACTGGGGTTAGATCCCGAGGAGGAAAGCTGGCTACGCGAGCACGGGCAAATTCAGGTCATTATTGACCGCCGTCAAAGGCCTGTCACGTTTGTCAGCGAAGGTGAACCTCAGGGGCTGGTGGTCGATCTGCTTAACCAGTTTAACGACCAGTACGGCATTCGCTTTTCCTTCCTCAGCGTTGAAAGCGATGCTGAACTTCTGGCAATGAAGCGCGCTCACCCTGACGCACTGTTTGTTGAACAGGTTATCGATACGCCGCAGCAAACCAAAAGCGGTGCAGCGAAAACGCCTCCGTTGCTTACCACGCCCGCCGTGGTGGTGATGGATCAGGGCATCAAGCGCCCCAGTGATTTCTCACAGTTGAAAGGCGAGAAAATTGCCATTCAGGCGAACGACCCGCTGTTGCCCTGGCTGGACACCTGGTATCCCACCATTAAGCTGGTGAAAGTTCCGCATATGGACGACGCCCTTGAACGCTTAAAACGTGGCGAAGTCCGTGGGGTGATTGCACCGCAGTTTATTGCCAGTTATCTCGTGACTCTCCACCATCCAACCCGTTTTCATCTGGCGGTGACCCTTCCTGTGACGCCCGTCGATCTGGTGTTGTCGGCGCAAACGGACAGCAGCCAGCCGATCAATATCCTGAACAAAGCGCTGGCCGATATGCAGCCACGGGCACTGATGCAAATGGCGGGTGACTGGCGTCAGGCGGCGATAGAAAACAGTGAAACCTGGAATAAAAGCACGTTCGTGAACTCGCTGCTGTGGGGCATATTGCTCTTTCTGGTCGTGGTGGGCTGCTGGCTGTGGATCCAGTATTTGCGCCGTGCATTACGCCGCGGCAACGTCTGGCAGCAGAAGCTGGCTGAGCAGCTGAAATTTACCCAATCACTGATAGACGCCTCTCCTGTTGCGCTCTATGTCCGCGATCGTCAGGGGAATTTACTGCGTTATAACCAGGCCTGGAGCGATACTATTGGCCTGTCAGGGCAGGATCTGAAAGGTCTGCCGATCACCGCCATCAATACGGTTGCGCCTTCAGAGCTGGCGGCGATCGAAGCCCGCTATCGCCAGGCATTGCAGGATGGTCAACCGCAGAAATGGTCCGCCAGGTTTCAGGTGGGGGAGCAGCCACGATACTTGCAGGGGTGGGTCGTGCCGTGGCATGACGGGCAGGGCGAGATTGGCGGGTTAATTGGCGGCTGGCTGGATATCACCGAAAAAGAGCTGTTGATTGCTCAACTCTCTGAAACAAAAAGTAATCTTGAGCAGGCGATTGCCAGTAAAAATGCCTTTATGCTGAGCATGGGGCATGAGGTTCGTACACCGCTTAACGTGATTACGGGTCTGCTGGAACTGGAACTTCAGGCGCTGGACGAGCGCCATGAACGCAACGAGAATCTGAACCTCATCTGGGAGTCCTCCCTTAATCTGCTTTCGTTAATTGGCGACATGTTCGATGTTTTCCGCGCCGATAACCCGCAACTGCTCGGCTTAACGCGCAGCACGAACCTGCCGCAGCTGATTGACAGCACGGTCGCCCTCTATCGTCAGCAGGCAGAAGCGAAAGGCATGAGCCTGAACGTGCTGATCGAGCTTTCAGCGCAACGCTACGATACCGATCCGCTGTTAATTATCCGCATACTGTCGAGCCTCCTGCGCAATGCCATCAAGCATGCTGACGGCGATGCCATTGATATCGAGGTGTATGAGGGAACCCGCGACCCACAGGTTGAAAGCGTCCGGCTGGTGATTGAGGTGTGCGATGGGGGGCCGGGGATTTCTGAAGGAACCCAGGCACAAATCATCGAACGCGCGAACAACGTGACGCTTAAATCGGAGTGGACCGATACCGGCTTTAGTTTGCCCGCCTGCCTGCATATGGCGCGCGCTGCCGGGGCGGAGGTGCGCATTGAGAGCGAGCCGCACGAAGGATGTGTGGTGAGTTTCCTCTTTAATGCGACACCCTCAGCGAAAATAGCCCTGCATCATCCGGCACCGGACAGCGTAGCCAGCCTGCACATCCTGGTAGTGGATGATTATCCTCCCGCGCGTCAGACCTTACAGCAGCGACTCGAATCATGGGGACACCGCGTCTCTTTGGCCACGCAAGGAGAAGAGGCGCTGGCAATGTGGAAAGCGCAGCCAGCGCGTTATGCCGCCATTATTACTGACTGCACTATGCCGGTGATGGATGGTTACGAACTGACCCGGCAGATCCGTGAGCATGAACGACGGGAAGGGCGTGAGGCGATCCCCATTTTTGGTCTGACGGCCATGAGCGGCACAGAAGCGGCCGCAAGCTGTATTGATGCCGGGATGGATGAATATCTGGAAAAACCGCTAACGCCGCAAAAATTGCAGGAGATGCTGGAGCGGTATTTCGCCAGTGCCGGAAAGACGGACGCCACCGTTGACGATAAAACACGCCAGCTTCAGCTCGAAATGATCGCCGTGAATCATGACGACGCCGAACACCTTAAACAGCGACTTGAACAGCGAGAGCGCGACAAGGTTGGCCGCATGGCGCACCGGATTAACGGCGGTGCGCGGTTGATGAATTTTACCTCGCTGAAAGAGGCCTGTGAGGCGCTGGAACTCGCCTGCAACAACGAACAAGGCTGGGAATCCATCGAACCGTTGGTCAGCCGTGTGCTGGAAGAGATGGAACGGTTTAACGCGTGGCTGGAACGCCAGACGTGAGACGTCGGCAAAAGGGAATGTTGCGGCATAACGGCGATACCAGGGCAAATATCCTGCACCCTGACGCTTATTGGATATACTTCATGTGGCAGGTTGTGCTGTTTCCGGATTTTTCAGCCAGAGCGGAGACACCGCATCGTACATCCTGCAACGGGCTCCAATGAAAATGTTCACCATGAAACAGTTATGGAGGTGTGGAAGATGGGATTATTAAGTTTTGTGAAAGAAGCGGGCGAGAAAATCTGGGATGCCGTATCCGGCGGTAGCAAGGAAGATCAGGCCGACAAGCTGAAAAAACATATTGATAGTCTTAACCTGCCTGGTGCCGAAAAGGTCAACATTAATGTCGCGGACGACGGTACGGCGACGGTGACCGGCGACGTGGGCTCCCAGGAAGATAAAGAAAAAATTCTGGTGGCGGTAGGTAACGTCACCGGGATTGGTCAGGTCAATGATAGCGTGACCGTCACCCAAAGCGGGGTGGAAAGCCGCTATTACACGGTGAAATCCGGCGATACCCTGAGCGCCATCTCAAAAGCGATGTATGGCTCTGCCAATGAGTATCAGCGTATTTTTGAAGCCAATAAACCGATGCTGACGCATCCCGACAAAATCTACCCGGGTCAGGTACTGATTATCCCGGCTAAGTAAGCCGTCAATCAGGACGTGTTAGCGATGTTTGTAGGGAGTCTGTGATGGGATTATTAGATCAAATCGGCAGCCTGGCCGGCGGGCAGGGCGGTAAGACGGAGCAACTCCAGGCGATCATGACCTGGATTGAGCAGCAGGGCGGCATTCAGGGGATCCTCGAAAAATTCCGCAATGGCGGCCTGGGCGGCGTTGTCGAGTCGTGGCTTAGCCAGCAGAGTAATCAGTCGGTGAACAGCGAACAGATCACATCGGTGTTTGGATCGCCAGCGCTGCAGGATCTCGGCGCAAAACTGGGCGTGGATTCTCAAACCGCGTCGACGCTGATTGCTGAATACCTGCCTAAAATCGTTGATGGCCTTTCACCGCAGGGCGAAGCCCCGGCCCAGGGCGACCTGATGTCTGCGGGACTTAATCTGCTCAAAGGTAAGTTCCTGAGTTAGTACAATCCGCAGCGTCATGACGCCGTGTACATACCAGGCCTATATTCAGGCCTGGTATGTAGTATCAGGCTTAATGGGAAGAGACAAATATCGATGCCTGCTGCACAGGCGGAACGGCGAAATTACGCTGCATGCGTTTTATTTCCTCTGCGGGTGGCAAACCAAACAGCCGCTTGAATTCACGATTAAACTGCGACGGACTTTCATAACCGACGGTGTAGCTCGCGGCGGCGGCGGTAATATGCTGACGCACCATCAACATCCTTGCCTGGTGCAGGCGCACCGATTTCACATACTGCATCGGCGGCATACCGGTTATCGCTTTGAAATGGGTGTGAAACGTCGGCACACTCATTCCGGCCTCCATCGCCAGTTGATTAAGCGTTAACGGCTCAGCGTAGGCGGCATGGATGTGCTGCAGTACCTTGCCAATTTTGCCGAACTGCCCCTGTAAGGCCAGCGCGGCGCGCATGGCCTTGCCCTGGGCACCCGTCAGGACGCGGAAATAGAGCTCTCGCACCCGCGCCGGGCCGAGGATCGCCGCCTCAAGCGGATTGTTCAGTACTTCAAGCAGGCGCAGCACGGCCGTTTTTACCGCGTCGTCCATCGGGCTCGACATCATGCTTTGTGGCGCAGCGGGAGGATGTGGGGCGTGATGCTGCTCAATCTGCAACATCAGTTCAGCGGCAAGCTGAAAATCCAGATGCAGATATATCGCCAGTAAGGGGTGTTCTGCCGACGCGTCGGTTTCCATCACAAACGGCACCGGTACTGACACGGCCAGATAATGCTGTTCATCATACAGATAGGTCTGCTGACCGAAAAAGCCGCGTTTGCTGCCCTGGCAGACAATCACAATCCCCGGATCGTAAAGCACGGGCGTTCGCGCAAGCGGGCGGTCGGCACGCAAAATTCGCACATCAGGCAACGCCGTCAGGTTGTACCCCTCCTGCACCGCCAGTGCTTTTACTAAGGTAATCATCCCGGACATCACTGCACCTCATAAAATCAGGCAATAAAAAGAGAAAATACGGCCTAAAAATACGGCAAATCAGAGAATACCATGCAACCTTCACTGTTCATGGGAGTAATTTATGGCATCTGCAAAAACAATCTTAATCACCGGCGTTAGCAGCGGCTTTGGTCGTGCTCTGGCGGAGGAAGCCCTCACCGCAGGCCATCGGGTCGTGGGGACCGTGCGCACCCCCGAAGCAAAGCAGGCATTCGAGGCACTCGATACGCAGCGGGCATTCGGCTGCCTGCTGGATGTCACGGACTATGCGCACATTGATGAAGTGGTTACGCAGAGTGTGTCTGCCGTCGGCCCGATTGATGTCCTTGTGAACAATGCCGGTTACGGTCACGAAGGCATACTGGAAGAGTCCTCGCTCGCAGACATGCGCCGCCAGTTTGAGGTGAATGTGTTTGGCGCCGTCGCGATGATCAAAGCCGTGCTGCCGGGCATGCGCCAGCGTCGTCACGGCCATATTCTTAATATCACCTCGATGGGCGGTTTCATCACTCTGCCCGGCATCAGCTATTACTGCGGCAGTAAATTTGCGCTCGAAGGCATATCAGAAACGCTAAGCAAAGAGCTTGCTCCGTTCAACATACATGTCACTGCGGTGGCACCGGGCTCGTTTCGCACCGACTGGGCAGGACGCTCGATGGTACGCAGCGCGCGCAGCATCCCGGACTATGACGCGTTATTCGATCCTGTCCGCCAGGCTCGTCAGGAAAAAAGTGGTCAGCAACTCGGCGACCCCGTAAAAGCGGCGCGCGCCATGCTGGCTATCATTGAGAGACAGAACCCGCCGACGCATTTATTGCTTGGCAGTGATGCTTTGAGTTTAGTGCGGGAAAAGCTTGCGCGTTTAGGCGAGGAAATCGATCGCTGGGAAGCGTTAACACGTTCAACGGACGGCTGAGCGGCGAACACGGGAACATGATTACAGGCCGGTTTGCCACCGGCCAGTACGGGTCGCGGCGAAAGCCGCGACACTATGTTGATTGCTGGCGTTCAGGGCAGACGGTACTGCGACGCCATGCCCCGGGGGCCTGGCCATACTGACGCTTAAAGCTGCGGTTGAAGGACTGCTGGGAGTCAAAGCCCAGCGCGATCGCCACGTTCAGGATCGGTTCATCGCTGTGGGTTAAGCGCTCGACCGACTTTTGCAGCTTTTGTGCACGAATATACTCGGCCAGCGGATACCCGGTATGTTCCTTGAAGATCCGCTGGAGATGCCATTTCGAGTAGCCGGCGCGCCTGGAAACGGTGTTAATGTCCAGGCGGCTTTCAAGGTTGTTGTCGATCCAGTCGAGTAGATCATGAATAAATGCGTCAGTGTTCATGGTTTCCCCCACGCCGCGTTTTAAAAAGCATTTTTGTCTGTTGCATTTAAAGATGACTCGCTCTGACATTAAATGCAAGTTTTATTGTTGCATTTAATTCCTTGCCGAAAACGCGCCTTTTGTCCCTGAGCCAAATAGCACATAAAGTGTATTAATTATTCTTGCACTAAATCTGACGCCTTCCTACAATCGCCGCGATAGTGTATTCGCAACTGTTACAGTTTTGTGGCGATGAACGACACAAATAGTCTCAAGCCAGTCCGGACAAAGGAAGTGGCGCCGCGTCTCCCGCAGCGTCTTGCCCGGCGGCCACCATTACCGGAATAAAAATAATGAGCCTGCAAAAACCCTGGGTTAACGTTCATCTGACGGCGCTGGGAGCGATGTTCCTCTCCATGCTGCTTGTCGGATGCGATGACGGCGTGGCACAAAATGCCGTCCCACAAGCGCCCGCTGTGAGCGCCGCTGACGTGGTAGTGAAATCCATCAGTCAGTGGGATAGCTTTAACGGCCGGATTGAAGCGGTGGAAAGCGTTCAGCTGCGCCCCCGCGTCTCCGGCTACATTGATAAAGTGAATTACACCGACGGCCAGGAAGTGAAAAAGGGCGAGGTGCTGTTCACTATCGATGACAGAACCTATCGCGCTGCGCTGGAACAGGCGCAGGCCACCTTAACGAGAGCCAAAACGCAGGCCAGCCTGGCGCGCAGTGAGGCTAACCGTACCGATAAACTCGTCAATACCAACGTCGTCTCCCGTGAAGAGTGGGAGCAGCGCCGTTCGGCCGCCGCTCAGGCGCAGGCCGACATTCGCGCCGCGCAGGCGGCTGTTGACGCGGCACAACTTAACCTGGATTTCACCAAAGTGACCGCGCCTATTGATGGCCGCGCCAGCCGCGCGCTGATCACCAGCGGTAATCTGGTCACCGCGGGTGACAGTGCCAGCGTCCTCACCACGCTGGTCTCCCTGAAAACGGTTTACGTCTACTTTGACGTGGATGAAGCAACCTATCTTCACTATCAAAATCTCGCCCGCAGCGGGCAGGGCGCGTCCAGTAATCATCTGGCACTCCCGGTTGAGATTGGTCTGGTGGGGGAGGAGGGTTATCCCCATCAGGGCAAGGTGGATTTTCTTGATAATCAGTTAACGCCGAGCACCGGCACCATCCGTATGCGCGCGCTGCTGGATAATGCGCAGCGTCAGTTCACGCCAGGACTGTTTGCCCGCGTACGCCTGCCGGGCAGCGCTGAATTCAAAGCCACGCTTGTCGACGATAAAGCGGTGCTGACCGATCAGGATCGCAAATACGTTTATATCGTTGATAAAGAAGGTAAAGCGCAGCGCCGCGATATCACGCCGGGACGTCTGGCCGCCGGTTTACGTATCGTGCAGCAGGGGCTGAACCCTGGCGATAAAGTCATCGTCGACGGTTTACAAAAAGTGTTTATGCCGGGTATGCCGGTTAACGCGAAAACCGTTCCGATGACCGCCAGCGCCGCGCTTAACTGATCCCTTACCCGAGAATCCGACATATGGACTTTTCCCGCTTTTTTATCGACAGGCCGATTTTCGCCGCAGTACTGTCGATTCTGATTTTCATCACAGGATTAATCGCTATCCCGCTGTTGCCGGTGAGCGAATATCCTGACGTCGTACCGCCAAGCGTGCAGGTGCGCGCGGAATATCCGGGTGCCAACCCGAAAGTGATTGCAGAAACCGTGGCGACGCCGCTGGAAGAAGCCATCAACGGCGTTGAAAACATGATGTACATGAAATCCGTTGCAGGCTCTGACGGCGTACTGGTAACCACCGTGACGTTCCGCCCGGGTACCGACCCGGATCAGGCGCAGGTTCAGGTGCAAAACCGCGTGTCACAGGCCGAGGCGCGTCTGCCGGAAGATGTACGACGTCTGGGTATTACCACCCAGAAACAATCACCGACGCTGACGCTGGTGGTGCATCTGTTTTCGCCGGGCGGCAAGTACGATTCACTGTATATGCGTAACTACGCCACGCTTAAAGTGAAGGACGAACTGGCGCGTCTGCCGGGCGTGGGTCAGATTCAGATTTTTGGCTCTGGCGAATACGCGATGCGCATCTGGCTGGATCCCGACAAGGTGGCAGCCCGCGGGTTGACGGCCTCGGATGTCGTGACGGCGATGCAGGAGCAAAACGTTCAGGTTTCCGCCGGACAGCTTGGCGCCGAGCCGCTGCCGAAAGAGAGCGATTTCCTGATCTCCATTAACGCCCAGGGGCGTCTGCACACGGAAGAAGAGTTTGGCAATATTATTCTGAAAACGGCCCAAGACGGCTCGCTGGTACGCCTGCGCGACGTGGCGCGTATTGAAATGGGCTCTGGCAGCTATGCGCTGCGTTCCCAGCTCAACAACAAAGACGCGGTCGGGATTGGTATCTTCCAGTCCCCGGGCGCGAACGCCATCGATTTATCTAACGCCGTGCGCGCGAAAATGAACGAACTGGCCACGCGTTTCCCGGAAGATATGAAATGGGCAGCACCGTACGACCCGACGGTTTTCGTTCGCGATTCCATTCGCGCGGTTGTACAGACCTTGCTGGAAGCGGTGGTGCTGGTAGTACTGGTGGTGATCCTGTTCCTGCAGACCTGGCGCGCGTCGATTATTCCGCTGATCGCGGTGCCGGTATCGGTTGTGGGGACGTTCAGCATTCTCTACCTGCTTGGCTTCTCACTGAATACCCTGAGTTTGTTCGGGCTGGTGCTGGCTATCGGTATCGTCGTGGATGACGCCATCGTGGTGGTGGAAAACGTCGAGCGAAATATCGAAGAGGGGCTTTCTCCGCTTCAGGCGGCGCATCAGGCGATGCGTGAAGTTTCCGGGCCGATTATCGCGATTGCGCTGGTGCTGTGCGCGGTGTTTGTACCGATGGCGTTCCTCTCCGGGGTAACCGGCCAGTTCTACAAACAGTTTGCGGTGACTATCGCGATTTCGACGGTGATTTCCGCCATCAACTCGCTGACGCTCTCGCCGGCACTGGCAGCGCTGCTGTTAAAACCGCACGGCGCCCCGAAAGACTTCCCGACCCGGCTTATCGATCGTCTGTTCGGCTGGCTGTTCCGTCCGTTTAACCGCTTTTTCCACCGTAGCTCAAACGGTTATCAGGGGCTGGTGGGGAAAACGCTCGGACGCCGTGGCGCGGTGTTTGTTGTTTATGTGCTGCTGTTGTGCGCGGCTGGCGTCATGTTTAAAGCGGTCCCCGGCGGGTTTATACCTACCCAGGATAAGCTGTATTTAATTGGCGGCGTGAAAATGCCGGAAGGTTCTTCACTGGCCCGCACCGATGCGGTGATCCGCAAAATGAGCGAAATCGGGATGAATACCGAAGGCGTGGATTATGCGGTCGCTTTTCCTGGGCTTAACGCGCTGCAGTTCACCAACACGCCGAATACCGGGACGGTCTTCTTTGGTCTGAAACCGTTCGATCAGCGTAAACACACGGCGGCGGAAATTAACGCTGAGATCAATGCCAAAATCGCTCAAATTCAGCAGGGCTTTGGTTTCTCCATTTTGCCACCGCCGATTTTAGGGCTGGGGCAGGGGTCGGGCTATTCGCTGTACATCCAGGATCGCGGTGGTCTGGGCTATGGTGCGCTGCAAAACGCGGTGAACACCATGTCCGGTGCGATTATGCAGACGCCGGGGATGCATTTCCCGATCTCAACCTACCAGGCTAACGTTCCGCAGCTGGATGTGCAGGTTGATCGAGATAAGGCGAAAGCGCAGGGCGTGTCGCTGACCGATCTGTTCGGTACGCTGCAAACCTATCTGGGATCGTCTTATGTGAACGATTTTAACCAGTTCGGGCGTACCTGGCGCGTGATGGCGCAGGCCGACGGGCCGTTCCGTGACAGCGTGGAAGACATTGCGAATTTGCGCACCCGTAATAATCAGGGCGAAATGGTGCCAATCGGCAGTATGGTGAATATCAGCACCACCTACGGGCCGGATCCGGTGATCCGTTATAACGGTTATCCGGCGGCGGATCTGATTGGCGATGCCGATCCGCGCATTCTCTCTTCGGCACAGGCGATGACGCAACTGGACGGAATGTCTAAGCAGATCCTGCCAAACGGGATGAATATTGAATGGACGGATTTGAGCTTCCAGCAGGCCACTCAGGGCAACACGGCGCTGATCGTCTTCCCGGTCGCGGTGCTGCTGGCTTTCCTGGTGCTGGCCGCACTGTATGAAAGCTGGACCCTGCCGCTGGCGGTGATCCTGATCGTTCCGATGACGATGCTGTCCGCGCTGTTTGGCGTCTGGCTGACCGGGGGCGATAACAACGTCTTCGTGCAGGTGGGGCTGGTGGTACTCATGGGGCTGGCATGTAAAAACGCGATTCTTATCGTTGAGTTTGCGCGCGAGCTGGAGCTTCAGGGGAAAGGAATTATGGAAGCGGCGCTGGAAGCGTGCCGCCTGCGTTTACGCCCGATTGTGATGACCTCCATCGCCTTTATTGCCGGGACGATTCCGCTGATCCTCGGCCACGGCGCAGGCGCAGAAGTGCGCGGCGTCACCGGGATCACGGTGTTCTCCGGGATGCTGGGCGTGACGCTGTTTGGTCTGTTCCTGACGCCGGTGTTTTACGTGACGCTGCGTAAATTCGTTACGCGCGGCAAGCCGGTCAACGACGTTTTACCTGCCTAGGTTTTTACAGGGCACAAAAAAACCGCCTTCTCGTTAAGGCGGTTTTTTTTCGTATCAGGAAGGGCATGGCTACGCTTTTTTATGCAGGCCTTCAATTTCAGGCACCGGATCGCACCCGCTGGTATCGGCTTTTTTGACCTTTTCCAGCGCGCTGGCCACGGTATGTTGAGCCAGAACCTCTAACGAAGCCTGCTCCGCTTCATCGGCGATAGATTTAAAGTACCAGCACGCGTTGGCGCTGACGACGCAGCGAGCCGGTACGTCAGGACGCGACGCCCACAGCTTTTTATCTTCTATGACAGAAACATAGATATCACGCAGGGTGATCTTATCCGCCGGACGACCAAGATGAATAGAACCGTTACGGCCAAGGGTTGAGACGATAATGCCGTCACGCGTAAGCGGAACCATTAACTTGCGGATAAAGCTCGGATTTGCTTCCAGTCCGTAGGCCAGAATCGCACTCGTCGAACGTTCACCCGATTGCTCCGCCATCGCTACGCTGAGAACCATCTGCAAAGCTGTCGGGAAGCGGTAATCTAACA
The DNA here is from genome assembly GCF_003010695.1 of Enterobacter cloacae complex sp. FDA-CDC-AR_0132. Lineage (NCBI taxonomy): Bacteria > Pseudomonadati > Pseudomonadota > Gammaproteobacteria > Enterobacterales > Enterobacteriaceae > Enterobacter > Enterobacter cloacae complex sp. FDA-CDC-AR_0132. The sequence goes on from NZ_CP027618.1 coordinate 2,824,163, forward strand.
TTTCTTTGTCCTGGGTTGCGGTGAATCTTGTTCTTTTTGGCACCGCAGAGGTGAATAATCAATAAGTAACAATATAACAAATACGGCAATTTTTTTGAAGCAGACAACGCCTGACCTGGCCCGTAAAAAAGCGTTTACGCTTCGCGTCGAATGGCAGCATAAGACCCATCCATACGCTTTACCGATTGTATAAGCATCGTCTATTTCATCATGGTGACTGATAAAAATATTATGAAAAAATGCTGATCGAATCGCCGCTGATTTTTTGAGCACATAATGGGAATGACATTATCCTCGCCAGAAGAAAAGGAGTCAGACCTATCCTGTCATTCATACATTAAAAAGCGGGAACGGGTCTGGTTTCTGTTTGAGTTGTCCGGCAATCTCATTGAGTTTCAAGAGTGCTTGCTTTAACTGGCTGAACTCCGTTCCGCCAATACATAACCTGACGCCGTACTGATCCGACTGTTGACCCACTTCAGTTGAGGCCGGTGCTGTCACTTTGATGCCTGTCGCCAGCGCTGCATTGTAGAAAGAGTGCGCGTCATCGCGTGAAAACGGTAACCAGAGATGAAAGCTGGGAAGCCCCGAGCGATAAACGTGCTCTCCTAAAATGTCGATAGCGAGTTGGTAACGACGCCGGGTTTCGTGTTCAATTGCGAGGGTGACGGTTTCTGCTGTGCCATCAATCAGCCATTGCTCCATGATGGAACTGCTTAGCGGAGAGACCATCATCGCCGTTGCCCTCAGCATGGATTCTGCTCGTGAATACAGCGCCTCCGGTACCAGCAGCCCGCCAATCCGCAATGCTGGATTAAGGATCTTAGATAAGCTATTCACATATAAGGTGATATCGGGGGCTATTTTGGCAATCTGTGGCAATTCTGTCGTGCTCATCAGCCGATAAACATCATCCTCAATAATCGTTATGCCTCTTTCCCGACAAACCCGAACCAGTTCCTGACGGCGGGCCAGGCTCATAATGCGTGTGGACGGACTTTGTAAGAGCGGCGTGACATAGACAGCACCGCCTTTTTCCGCATTTTCATCGAGGATCTTTTCCAGAACAGAGACATCCATGCCTTCGTCATCCATCGGGATCCCCACTAATGTGAGCTTCAGTAAATGCGACAGCTGAATCAGCCCTGAATAGGTCTGAGCCTCAACGTACAGTCGGCCAAAAGGTTCACAGACCGTAGACAACGCTACAGAGAGCGCATGCTGAGCACCGTTCGTTAAGATGAGATGCTGGTAATCGGCCGGGACACCCAGACGACTGAACCACTGCGCAAGAAGCCGCCGGTGTTCATCATGGCCCGTTGCCGGGGCGTAAGTGTTAAACATATCCATGTCAGGACGCCGGGCGAGGGTGGTGAGTGTCTTACTCAGTGACCGGGAGGTCAGTGCTGCTGGCGGGGTGTTTTGCGACAGGTCGATAAAGGTTCGGCTTCTGGAATTGGCCAGCGCGACAAACATTCCGCTGCCCTTAACGCTTCGAACCAGACCCCGTCTCTCCAGGATCCCATAGGCTTTCGTTACAGTACCCACCGCGATACCGAGCGTATCTGCCAGTTCACGATGCGCCGGAAGGCGCGCGCCGAGCCTCAGCAGGCCTGAAAGAATATCGTCTGACAACGCCTGGACCAGCCGATCGGTAGGGGATGAATTGCCTTCTGCAAGATGGGGTTGCCACGGAGAACGTTCGCGCATGAGATTACCATAAGTGTAATGTGACACTATTTATATTTACTGATAGTGTCACATCTTTTATTCTGGCGCCAGTATTTGAAATAGACGAAATGAGCGAAACGCATGAGTGAACAACGTGTGGATGTCAGTTCTGCCAGACCATTACTGGATAAGAGTGAAACGAAGAAAAAAGAAATCCTTCGTGGCCTGAAAGATGGGTTACCCGTATTACTGGGCGTGATCCCGTTTGCGCTGGTGTTGGGTGCGCAGGCAAGCCATAAGGGGCTCACGCCTCTCGACGTTCCCTTGATGACAGGATTAAATTTTGCCGGCGGGTCTGAATTTGCCGCCATACAAATCTGGACGTCGCCGCCACCTTTTTTACTTATTATGGCCGTAACATTACTGGTAAACAGTCGTCATATTTTAATGGGGGCGACGCTGGTTCCCTTACTTTCTCGTTTTCCAAAACGAAAAGTCTTACCTGCGCTTTTTTTTATGACGGATGAGAGTTGGGCACTCAGTTATAATGACGCGTATTCCAGAAATAACAAAACGGCGCCGCTCTTCAGCATGCCGTATTATATGGCGGTCTCTTTATCTTTCTATACGATGTGGGTTTTCTGTACCGCACTCGGCGCGTTAATTGGCCCGGTGCTGGGCGATGTTCACCAGTATGGTTTTGATATGGCCTTTCCGGCGGTCTTTCTTGTGCTGGTCAGAGGCATGTGGAATGGCATTCGTAAAGCCGTGCCCTGGATAATCAGTCTGGTTGTCTCCGTGGCGGTATGTCACTTTATTGCCGGCCTGTGGTACGTCATTGCTGGCCCTTTAGCAGGATTAGCCGTTGCCGCATTTTTAGGGGGAGAGGATGCCTGATTATCAGACCTTCATCGCCATCGTATTAATGGCACTCACCACGTATGCAACGCGTGTGACCGCTTATCTTATATTACGAAACCGGGTGCTTACGCCCAGGGCGATGACGGTACTTAAATCGTCTCCCGGTTGTGTCATGCTGGCTTTCATTGCGCCTTTTTTTGCCTCAGGAAATCCTGCAGATCTGATCGCGTTAGGGTTAACGTTGGTTGTTGCAATGCGCTTTTCAATGCCGGTGACGGTGATCTGCGGCGTGATGTTTGCCTTTATACTTCGCTATTATTTAGGGTAAGTTTCCAGACCTGCCGCGCAATCAGAAACAGAACCGACTTCCCACGTTTCATTCCCCGCCGCTGTGCGCGACGTGGTAATGTTGGCGTCGAACAGGTTCTGCGTTGAGGATCCCGCTATGACCACGTTTTATCAACTGACAGCCACCCGTCTGGATGGACAGCCTGTCGCTATGCTCGACTTCGCTGGCAAGGTGGTGTTGGTCGTGAATACCGCCAGCCAATGTGGCTTCACGCCACAATACGGCGGCCTTGAGGCGCTTTATAAGAAATACGCCGCTCAGGGGCTGGTGGTGCTTGGGTTCCCCTGCAACCAGTTCGGTAAACAGGAGCCCGGCGATGCCGACGACATCGCCAGGACCTGTCACATTCATTACGGTGTGAGCTTCCCGATATTTGAGAAAATCGAGGTCAACGGAGCCGCAGCGCATCCGGTGTTTCGCTATCTGAAAAACGAATTGCCCGGCGTGCTGGGGGGACGAATCAAGTGGAACTTCACCAAGTTCCTGATCGGACGCGACGGTAAACCGCTCAAGCGTTTTGCGCCGATCACCACCCCCGAGAAAATGGAAGCCGCAATCCTTACTGCGCTTGAACGCTAAGTATTGTGGTCATGATGACCTGAACTCAGGAGGGTATTCGTTGCAGGGGGCGTTTATCGCGCATCGCAGACGCCATGACCGCATCTAAAATAGCACTCACGGAAAGATGTCACTCCCTCTCCTCATGCTATATCTCCATAAACATACCCATTAATGAAAGGACGTATGGAGATGCTGAGAGGCAAAAGAGCGGTTATTACGGGTGGGGGCAGGGGATTTGGTCAGGCGCTGTGCGTATGGCTGGCGCGGGAAGGTGTTGAGGTAGAATTTTGCGCGCGGCGGGCTGATGATATTCAACAAACCTGCAGTCTTATCACTGCTGAAGGCGGTATGGCAAAAGGGTATATCTGTGATTTAACCCGGCCTGAATCCGTTTCTGCGTTTTCTTCACAGCTATTAACTTCAGACAAGCCCATAGATATTTTAATTCTCAATGCTGCCCAATGGTTGTCAGGAACGTTAGACGACCAGCCTGATACCGACATTATTAATACCGTCAGTTCCGGCCTGACAGCGTCGATTCTTCTGACGCAGGCTCTGTTGCCTGGGTTAAGACGTTCAGACAGTGCTGATATCGTCTCAATTATCTCTTCCTGCGGGATCCCGAATTTCACGGATTCAATTGCGCACCCCGCTTTTTTCGCCAGCAAACATGGGCTCAGCGGATTTACTACAAAACTCGCACAGCAATTGTCCGAAGAAAATATTCGGGTTACCGGACTGTATCCTCCTGATTTCGAACTTACAGGGTTAGATTTGTGTGTCGATAGCCAATGCAGAATGGGAGAGCGGCTCTTGAACGGGCGATCGGTCTGGGAAGCGATTCGTTTTGTGTTGGTTCAACCGCGTAGTTGCCATATAAGTAGCCTCTACTTTCAAGGTCCAACCCGCGAAGACCTGAGTGATAGGGTCTAAATTGGGTGATGTTAAACAAAACAGTCTACGCACAGAGCAGCATGTTGATACCAAATGAAACAGGCTGCTCTGTGCCCTAAGTGGATGCGTTGAGTCAATATGGGGGTTATGACAATTCAGGGATACCGACAGGATACCCGGAAGTTGACATTAAAGGGGTGAAATTGCCTCAACAACATGCTGGAAAACGTAAGGGTCAGAAAGTAGCTTGAATTCTTCATCATCCGGGTAAGTGACCGCCACATGATAGTTTTCTCCAGCAAATGCCTTCACTGACTGCAGATCCTGCCAGTAAGTTGCCAGAAAGAAATGCTCCCAACTTCCCTGCGTTTCTCTGCGAACGAACGCGCCTTTGTTCCCCGATATGCTCCTGGAATGCTCTACCCCTGTTTTTTCAAGGTGTTTTGCAAAACCTTCCGCATGTTCAAGCGGAACACATCCATGCCAGGTCCTTACAATCATTAGTGTTCTCTCTTTAGGGACGGTGAGGGTATAACCATATCATCAGAAAGCACCTCATGGTGTGATTAACGAAGAACGCTATCTCGCACATCGATTTATCGGACATTCTTCACCTTGCTTCAGACTGAATCTCATGACCATGATAAATTTATGTCACTTCCGTTTTTTGCTCACAGTTGCATCCAGCCGCTGTGTACCGCTAGCGGCAAACATTAGTGCTCTGAGGAGGGAAGCGCTGCAGCGCTCTTTGTTGAGATAGCTCCCTCACTTCGGTTTTCCTTACGCTATGATAAATCATTATATTTTGCTCAAGGGCCATACATGAACATCTCCATCTGCAGACCAGACGAATATGATGATTTGGCTGATATTTTTATCGAAATGGAAACCTACTATAACCAGACGCTTTGCCTGTCCAGGCGTGATATGTCCGTGTATCTGAGGGATAAGATCTTTGCAGCCGACTCCGGTACCGAAGTTCACAAAGTGGTTTGTGATGGAGTTATCGCTGCGTTCTCATGTGTATCAGTAATGTACCCCTCTCCGCGATTTAGTGGGCAAATGTTTATCAAAGAGCTTTTTGTCTCTGCACCTTTCAGAAGGGCTGGAATTGGGAGAGGGCTGATGAGTTTTATAGCCAGTCGTGCTATAGAACGCGGGTGCTTTCAGCTCGACTGGTTATCTGTGACAGCAGACCCACTGGCGCAGACGTTTTATGAGTCTCTCGGTGCTCAGATTATCAGGAGCGTTAACTATCATCGGATTTCAGGCCCATCAATAGATAAGCTTGCCCGTCGTGCCAACTGAAGCATTCAGGCAAAGATACTCCCCGTTGAAAACCATATCATTATGGAAGGTCCGCTTCTCATTCATAGCGGACCTTCTGCTCCGTTAGTTTGGCCGCTTTATGCCAGCAGCGGACGTAGGCTGAATTGAAAGTAGCCATGATGTGTTTTCATTATGACCGGTTACGTTAGAATAGCCTCGTTGAAAACGATAGAGCTGGAGTAAAAATGTTTGCTGATTTTGGTATCGTGAATTTCTGGACGTATCTACTTGGTGCGACACTGATAGTCCTTGCCCCCGGCCCTGAGACCATGTTCGTGATTAAAACAAGTATTACGAGCGGCATCAAACGAGGCTTTGCTGCAATATTTTCCATTCTCATGAGTGACGTACTTCTGGTTCTGCTGGCATGGTGTGGGCTGGCCGCGGTTATAAGCTCAACTCCTGCCTTGTTTAACGCCATCAAATACGCAGGTGCTGCCTATCTTTTCTATCTCGGTGTCCAGACGATACGCGCTATCTTTAAGCCAGCTCTCGAAACGAGTCAGGAAAATAAATCTTCAGCTGATGCTAAGGAGATCATCGGGCGCGGAATGCTGGTTACTCTACTGAATCCAAAGACGCTGCTGTTCTATATCTCTTTCTTCGCCCAGTTCATCAATGTTCAGGCTGAACACTCCTGGATGGCGTTTATCATTCTTGCTGCAGTAATGTTCGCAATTACTCTCGTTTATTTCGGTTTCCTCGTTTTCTGCGGCTCTTATCTGCTCAGCCGTCTGAAAGGCAACCGTAGGTTATCAACCATTGGAAACGCGCTGGTAGGTATGTTCTTCATTGGATTTGCAGCGCGACTCGCAAGCGCAACTTCCTGACAAGACAGCTAAACCGCCTCACGGCGGTTTTTTTTACGTTCTTACGCTGGATGGGACGGCCGCTCTTCGCTCACAGCGGACCTTCTGCTCCGTTAGTTTGGCCGCTTTGTGTCAGGAGCGGACCTCCGTTACTATTCTGAAGAGGAAGCACAGAAATATTTAGGTCTGTTGGGTAATAATTACGATATATAATAAAAACTCCTCCATTTCAGAATCCAAGAGTATGGGCATACGCAAGGATGCAATTATGAAATCCAAGAGTGCGTTAGTTTTAGAAGAACTCAGATCCAAATTACGTACTGCATCTGTGGCACAAGTCGGTGGTTTCCGCCCTACAGCAGACCCAATTACATCCTGGTTTTTAAAAGGAGTCGCTCTTCCAGGTGAAGGGTTGCCAGTTTGGAAGGGGCAGCCGATGTTTCCGCTTCTCCAGATTCGCGTAGATGAGCTTCCCGTGATTCCTGAACAACTGAAGGGGATCGCGCTCTTAGTGCTTTATCATAATATGGAAAGCCATCCATTTGATAAACCTCATGGCGAGGGGTGGCTAATACGAGAATACGCAACTCTTGATGGGCTTGAGTTATTGCCTGCAATTAACACTCCATATCGAGCATTTCCGGTTCGGTGGGTGAGTGTCAATGATGATGCTCCGGGATGGGAGGATGCTTGGGATATTATTGACTTGTCTGACGTAAACGATGATGAGGATGCAAGTAATAGATTCTATGATGGTTTTAACCGGTACAGGGGAACCAAGGTTGGAGGATATCCAATGGAGATACAACATGGTGTGGGGATTCAAGATTTTGTCTTTCAAGTGGGGTCAGAAGAAAAAGTAAACTGGATGTGGGCGGACAATGGTATCGGCTACTTTCACAAATCCCCAGAGGGACTTTGGACGTTTTCATGTCAGTTTTACTAGAAACTCAACGTCCTCTTATCGCTCACAGCGGACCTTCTGCTCCGTTAGTTTGGCCGCTTTGTGCCAGGAGTGGACGTTGCAAATATCACGGTTTTAATTGATGGGGAGCAGGTCAACGATGAACAATAACCCTGAATCAGCTCATTTTAACGGCAAATATATATCCGTGAGTAATTCATGTTCTGCTACCTCATGCACAAAGTTGTGGTAATGAAAGAAAAGCGGGAAGTCGCGAAGTTCCTCTCCGCTCTCTGGCAACCAGTCACGATACAGAGACTTAGCCAACCCGGTTAACGCATCATGCGATCCCTGATGACGTAACACCGCACAGCGACCAGCCGGAATGTCACTATTTATCACCCCGAAGCGATTGTCTTCAATAATGGGTGACGTGACGGTTCCGCAAATATGGAACTCAAATTCATCCGGCGGCGTTAAGGTTGGATCGTGTGGTGCAATACCGTATGTCTGGCTACTGGCAACCGGTGAAAAACCCGTGGTTTTTCGCCATTCAATAAAGCGAGCCGCCGTTTCGTTTATTCGCTCCGGTTGTCCATAATGTGTCAGCATTGCGACTGACGTCGCGGGGAAAGTAATGATCCTGACCTGGCTTTGCATGGTTTGTCTCCTGGCTTTGTAAGGTTCGGATATGCGCTTATGCCAATCCACCCAGGGGGGCTGCTGGCGGAATTGCGTCGGTGATAGACCGAACATTTGTCTGAAAGCACGGCTAAATGATTCAGAATGCTGGAAACCGGCGTCGTACGCGATATCAGTGATTTTCTCTAACGGATTAAAAGCCAGTCGATAAGATGCGCGTTTTAAGCGCATCATCTGGATGTAACGGCCAGGTGGCATCCCACAATAACTACAAAACTGACGATGGAAATGAAATGGCGAGAAGTGAGCCACTTCACTCAGTTTTTCCAGTAATAAAGCGTCATCGAGATGGTGGTCAATATAATCAAAGACCTGTTTAAAGCGTCTGGCGTAACTATCAGTTTTATTATCACACATGACTTCCTCCGTGCTGCTTAATATGCTCGAAGGCGATTCAGTTTGCCTGACCGATCTTGCTCAATGACGTACAAAGGGGAGCATTTCCAGGTGGCTATCTTTCGAACCTTAGACTTGCTCCCCATTGCTCAAGACTCTCGATGTCAATATGCATGCCGAACTTCCACTGTTCGCTCACAGCGGACTTTATGCTCGGTGAGTTCGCCCGCTCTGTGCCAAAAGCAGGCATTTCTCCTTCGCAACCATTATGTATTAATCACTGGGGGTCAGGTCGTTTTCTATGAGGTCTATGCATTTTCTGAATGCCAGTTAAACGCAAACGTGATGACTGGTAAGAGAGTTACTGACGTAGCGGTGAATCATCAACGCTGGCGGGTCATTTGCAGGAGGAGCGTTTACTGTTCCAAACCAGACAGGATTAGCCGGGCAGACGGAGCCACAAATGTAGGCAGGTATGTCCGCAAATGTACCAGCTATTGGTCTATGGACATGGCCTGTAGAAATGGCGAGTAGTCTGGTCGGGGAGCGTCTTATCAAATCTTCCATCTCAGTTAGACCTCTGCACATAGTTTCGTCTAGCGTTGGTATGCCAGATGCAAATACATGATGGTGCAAAAACAGCAATGAAGGAGGGCTGTCTGCGTCGCTAAATTGATTATCCAACCATTCCAGATGGTCAGTCACACTGCCGTAATCCTTATAATTAACCGTCGAATCCAGACCAATCAGGCGAATGCCACCGGTATTATGAATTAAGTGCAGGGCTTCTCCTTGGGCATCGTGCGCCCATCTATTTTCATCCCAAACAGAACGCATCAGACTGCGGTCGTCTGAGTTACCCGGCAGGATATACGAAGGGTAATTTTGCTGATTCAGGCGGTCAGCTATCTGTACATAACCTTCCTGCCAATACCCATCCGTTAGATCACCTGTAAGTACCAGTACGTCCGGTTGCAGATGCGTAAGCCAATTTAATATCTGGTCGAACCGAAACAGATGATCATTCTCGGGTGAGGCGTGAATGTCTGAAACCTGCGCTATCAGCATAAAGGCCTCATACGATTATTGTGTGGGGAACAAGATCGTGATACATGGCCATAAATCCGGTTTCAAATTTCATTTTTTCACCACTATGGCAACAATGGACAGATTAATTAGGATCGGTAATTCAAAAGTTACGCTGAATCAAACTGGCTCCGAAGGCGGTCGGGAATTCACAGTAAATCGCTAAGTTTAATTTCTAATGCTCAGAGCCAATGTTAGCAGGGATGCGTAAGGTCCGCTCCTCGCTCACAGCGGACCTTGCGGCTCTTATGCCAGTCCGCTTTGTGCAGAAAGGTAAATTCAGCTGTATTCAATAATATCAAACCCTTCATCAGCCGTTGGCTCTGCGAAAAAGCGCGTTATGGTTTCAAATTGTTGATCTGAGGCTGTAAATTCATGCATTCCTTCTGCATTACGGGCGCGCAAGCGGGATTTACATACTTCATCAGTAACTTTCAGGTAATGCAGCCTGTTACTGGCACCTGACTCCTTAATGATGCTCATCATCCATTCACGATTGGTTTGTGTGTTTGCCGGAAAATCCAGAACTACGGATAGACCCGCTTTGAGTAGCGACACCAGATGAGGCTTCATAGCGTTTCTGAGTTTTGAAGAATACTGCACATAATCAGCTATGGATTGCATTTCATTGGCAAAGAGGGCAGCCAGCCAATAATCTTCACTGACAATTATGGTGCCGGGTAATGCACCTAACTTTGCTGACAATGTGGATTTGCCTGATGCAATTTTCCCACATAACAAGTGCAAAGTGGGTTTTTCTGACGTTGTTACTGAAGCGATATCCATTATTTACCTCACGGGATTTTTACCGGTAAGGCCCGCCTTACCGGCGGGAAAATGGCGAACGTTATCCCACCTGAGTCAGACAGGTGATAATAATCATTGAATGGAATAGGACAGAGTGTGTTTTCATTGTCATTCAAGTTAACAGGGCCTGAATGCAAAATCAGCAATTTTTTCCCTTATACATTGAATGTCCACTCCAGTGAGTTTGGCTGCTTTGTGTCAGAAACGGACATTTAACAAGGCGCTGAATTGAATAACACCAGCTGGCTCATCTTCGCTTACGTAGCGCATTAAGTAGCGTCTGCGTTGCATCGGAAGACGCTCCAGATGACGAACAAACCAGCCCAAATTCCCGGTGTATAGCAGGCGTCAAAGGCGCCACACACAGGTTGCGCAGCGTCTCCGGCAGGGCTGATTCAGGTACAAGGGCGACGCCCATCTCTTCCCCGACCAGCTTACAGGCGCTAATCCAGTCGCGTACTGTCACGCGTATATCAGAAAGTTGCAAACCAGCCATTTCCATCAGGCTTTTTCCATTAACGACACATCCGCCTGTCGCCAGAATAAAGGGCTGGTCTGCCAGCGCCTTTAGCGTTATGCCATAAGCCCTGGCATGATGTGCCAGCTGATGTTTAGCTGGTATTACCGCGACCCATGCATCCTGTCCTAATATAACCTCTGCACGCCCGGGACCGGGATTCATGACCACCCCAAGTTCTACGGTATCGGCGGCAAGCCACTCCTCGACTTCCTCGTCCGAGCCTTCCAGGACAACGATTTCAATACCCGGATGCAGGCGCTTAACGTCGCGAAGAAGCCCTGGCAACAATGTGGACGTCACTGAGGGAAAACTGGCCAGGCGAATGCGCCCTCGGTGTAAGTCTCGGCTCTTATCAGCCAGTATGCGGATGGCATTCAGCTGCAAAAGCATGTTTCGTGCATTTTCAATAACCTGCTCACCCAGCGCGGTAATACCGATATACCGTCGCTCACGCGTAAATACCGGAAATCCAAGCGAAGCTTCTAGCTGGGCGATGGCCTGGCTGGCACCTGACTGAGTCATTCCTATCTCTTCTGCGGCGCGCGAGATGTTACCGGCATCCGCGACGGCCACCAGCAGGCGCCAGTGTAAAAGATTCATCATGATTATCAGTAGCTCAGCTAATGGTTGGATTCTATATCATTAATTTTACAGCGAAATACGCGTCAAATACAGTGAGTTCAGAATTGCTTCGAATTTCTCGATGGCTTTACACATTTAACGGAGACAACATGAAACTCTATTACGCCCCGGATACCTGTTCGTTATCACCGCACATTGTGCTGCGCGAACTGGAAATTGAATTTGAACTGGTGAAGGTTAACAACAAAAGCAAGCTCACTGCTGATGGTCGCGACTTCCGCACCATTAACCCTAAAGGTTATGTCGCTGCACTTGAATTGGATAATGGGCAGATACTCACTGAGGGGCCAGCCATTGTGCAGTACCTCGCCGATCTTAAACCAGAATATGGCCTGGCACCGCGCGCGGACAGTTGGGCTCGGGTGCGTCTGCAGGAATGGCTTAACTTTATCACTAGCGAAATACACGCTGGCTCGGCACCGCTGTTCAACCCCGCGCTGCCCGAGGACATCAAAGCGATTTTTCAGGATAAGCTCTTCCGACAGTTCGATTTACTCCAGGCGAGGCTCGACGAAAACACCTATCTGACTGGCTCATCCTTCAGCGTAGCGGATGCCTACCTTTTTACTGTACTGGGTTGGTGTAAATTCTTCTCAATCCAACTGGAACGCTGGCCAGCGCTACCGGCGTACATGGAAAAAATAAATGCCCGACCTGCTGTACAGGCTGCATTACTGGCTGAAGCGTCTCAGTAGGGTAGGTAATCGCTTATTGCTGGACACAGCATGTTGAGTGTCTGCAAAGAGGTCGTCTGCCCTTTGTTCTACGCGGGCCTGAAGTTGCGCGTAGCGTTCTGCTCCGTAGCATGAGCTGACGCTGAAACCAATTCCCGGCGGCATTCACTGCTGCTTTCGTTTCATTATGGACTCAACGCCGCGCGACTTTTTGCCTTAATCTATGCCTCAAGTCAGACCTTGCGGCTCTTATATCAGGCCGCTTTATACCCTAAGCGGCCGTTACGCCTGGCCACTCGTTTGTCGTGAGGAAACGTAAAGGCTCAAAATAATGCACTGTTTCAGATATAAAATTATACCGTCGGGACAGTACCGCCATCGATCACATATTCCGTACCGGTAATAGTGGCAGCACAGGATGACGCGAGGAAGACGATAAGGTTCGCCACTTCGATGGGCTTTGAGGGACGGCCCAGCGGAATTCCACCGAGTGCATTCATGATGATCTGCTTACCGCCCTCGTAGTCCGTTCCTGCCTGCTGAGCAAGTCGTTCCGCCATCGCGACCGATGCTTCGGTTTCTACCCAGCCAGGCGCCACACGCACCACCCGAATTCCCTTAGGGGACACTTCTTTTGACAGGCTTTTGCTGTACGCCGACAGTGCCGCTTTGGCCGCCGCATATCCGGTGGTCGATTCCGGTAACGGCAGTTCACGCTGAATAGAGGTGACGTGGATGATCACCCCATCCTGTTGCGCCAGCATCCCTGGCAACAACGCGCGATCTAAGCGTACCGCAGGCAACAGATTAAGATTGAGCTCCTGTTGCCATTCCTCTTCCCCAAGGGCTGCAAACCCACCGCCGGGAGCGGTAGAACCGCCTGCTACGTGGATGATGATATCGACGCCGCCCAGGTATTTCTGAACGGCGTCCACGACTAAATTACATCCCTGGATGGTGGTCAGATCCGCTGCCACGAAAGCGTCTGCGGTAGATTCTGCGGGCTTGTGACGCGCGGTGGTTAGCACCGTTGCCCCTTGCTGTTTTAAAAGGTGGACAACTGCTTTGCCGATCCCTTTGGTACCTGCGGTAACCAGAACACGTCTGCCCTGTAAATCAAGATCCATCAGCATCAGATTATCTCCAGAGTCGCAATCTTGTCGCCAGCGAGGCCGAAAGTATGTGTAAGCATCACGGGGCTGCCGGGAAAATTACCGACAACGTTCGAGGTGACTATTACCCGATCGCCTTCCGTGAGAGCTTCAATGGGGTGAACGCTATAGTCGAAGGCAGCCCGCGCCGCGCGTTGCCACGCTTCGATTGCCGCGTGCCCCCGATGGGTTTTACCTTCATCGAACACGACGGCATTGAGGGTAAAACAGCGCTTAACGCTGGCAATATCGGCACCATTGCCGATCGCAAAATAGGTTGAAATAGCTTGCGGTAGAGATAATGACATGGCCCTTACTCCCGTTATTTACAGTACGGGAATTTTTAACAGAGACTGTAAAATTGACAAGTACGCACAAAAAAGTGAGCAACTGAATTATGAGTAAGTTATATAGCCCTGAAACCGCTGCAAGCGGCGTGGAACAAGTTCTGCGAATGCTGGAAGGCCGCTGGAAACTCATTATTCTGTTTCATCTTTTCGACGGAAAGGTGCAACGCTATTCTGATTTTGAAAAACTGATCCCCGAAATTTCGCAGAAGATGCTGGCACAACAGCTGCGACAGCTGGAGGCCGACGGCATTGTGTCACGTAGGGTATATCCTCAGGTTCCACCGAAAGTCGAATATCGGCTCACTGAGTGGGGGCAGGCGCTGTGTCCGGCTCTCGATGCGATGCTGAAATGGGCAGAAAAACGCGAGGTTTAGGGGCTCGGGTACATTTTTGTTTATGATCGAAAATTGTTGATGTTCATTCCTTGTTGATAGCAGACCTTACGGCTCTTATTTCGGTCCGCTTTGTGCCGGGAGTGGACATTAATCAAGCTCAGATTTTTTCTTCCGCAGTTGGTCGTGTTGCTCGAGTTCATAATCGATAAACGCTCCAATCATAGTCCGATAGATTTTTTCGATAATCACTTCGGGAAGTCCTGCTTCAGTGGCCTGTTTACGTACCTTGTCGATCACCTGCTGGACGCGGTCTGGCGCGCGGACGGCTGAGTGGTCAACTTTGAACGTTGCTGCAGCTTTAACACATTCGCTGCGTTGCGCGATTATCTTCACCAGTTTACTGTCAATTTCATCGATTCGTTTTCTAACGTCTTCAATTGATGAAAAATTCATATTCGGTCCACCTGACTAGTACGTGAGATTGGCAGGATACACACATTTTCTATTCATTGCAGTATCAAATTTAGAAAATCCTTGTAAGAGGGAGAGAAATATTAAGTAAAAATATCCAGAAACTCGAGGCTACTGGGTAGTGTGTTGAATTTGTGAGTCGGAAGACCCTCCCTTCTCTCATAGTAGGCCTTGCGGCCCTTATTTCGGTCCATATACTCTCCATAATCTGCGAAACATAAATCAATAATCCTCTGTCAGAATTATTTAACTGAAGCGGAGGTGAGATGAATAAAATAACTTATCACATTAAATACTTCGAGTATTTATTAAGAAAGTGCAGGAAGATTTTATCCGGGGATATTTCATTCCATGCGGCCAGGTTAAATAAAATTTCAGGGGTTTATCCAGATTTACTTAACCCTGTAACGCTTAATGAGAAGATTTGTCATCGTCTTATATTTGAACGCAACCCATTTTATACAATGCTAGCGGATAAAATTGCTGTCAGGGAGTATGTGGCTAGAAACACTCGTTTAGTTAACATTGTTCCGGTGATTGGTGTATATAACCGTGTTGAAGATATTGATTTCGACAAGCTACCTGGCAAATTCGTCTTGAAGTGCAGCCATGATAGCGGTAGTGCAATCATATGCACAGACAGGGAAAGTTTTGAACCGGAGAAGATTTTAAATAAATTAAAGTTGGCCCTTAAAAAGAATATGTATTACACAACCAGGGAGTGGCAATATAAAAATATCTCACCTGTTGTAATCTGTGAAATGTATGTGGATTTATTTTCCAGTAACAATAAGAGTGTCACTCCAGAAATGTTAAGAATACATTGCTTTCATGGTGTGGCTTGTTTCATTGAAGCTGATTTTACCGATGAAAAGGGCCGAGGATTCATCAATGTATATGATAGATCGTGGCATTTACAACCCTTTCAAATGGAATACCCGAATACACCCACTCCGGTTGATGAACCCGAGTCATTCCATAAATCCATAATTGCTGCCCAGCAGTTAGCGAAAGAAATCGACTATTGTCGTGTCGATCTGATGCTAAAAGGACAAGATATCTATTTTAGCGAAATAACGTTAAGTCCTAAAAGAGGAAAACTGAAAATTACCCCAGCGATATGGGATACAAAACTCGGGGGGATGTGGGATCTGTCGTTGACTAAAAACAGGCTCAATTGAGCCTGTGTATCAATGCCCTTGAACAGGCCATGAAAGCCTGAAAACTGAACCGTTTTCTCGTGTTAAGCTGTAGCTGACGTCTCCACCATGGGCACGCATAATGGCTTTAACAACCGATAGTCCTAATCCACAACCCTCAGGATTAATTTTTTTTGCTTGTTCTCCTCGCTGAAAAGGCTGGAATAAGGTCTTCTGGAGGTCTTCAGGGATCCCCGGACCTTTATCCTGAACGATTATAAAATTATCGCTTCCCATGATACCATTATTAACTAAAAGCGTTTTCGATGTGGAATATTTTAAGGCATTATCAAAAAGGACAGTCAGGCACTGAATTATGCGTAAAGGATCGCAGACGCTACGCTGAGAGCTAAGTTTAGTTACTATTTTAAAATCTTTAGTTTCAAAGTCTGGTAAAAAGGTATCCAGCGTATTTGAAATTGTTGTCTTGAGATCGACCTCACTGAGCACCAAAGAATATCCGGCCCCGCCTGAAGAACTCACGACACGAAGGTCTTCTATTAAGTTAGTCAGCCCTTCAGTTTGTTTAAGGAGATTTTGGAATAGCGACGGCTCTGGTTCAAACACGCCGTCAACCAGTCCCTGAAGCCTCCCTCTCAAAATAGTCACTGGTGTCCGGAGCTCATGAGCGATTGCAGCATTCCATAAATTTCGCTGAGCATCCAGTGTCTGTAATTTTTCCGCCATTACATTGAAATCATTGACGAGTTTATTCATCTCGCCTAACTGAGAATTACTGCTAAACGCTCTTGCGCTAAGGTTTCCTTGAGAGATCTGTTTCAGACTGTATGCTACTTCATTCAAGGGTTTTAATATTCTTGCAGATAATTTTACGGTAAAAAAGAGTGAAACGACCAGACTGGTAACTGAAGCGATCAAGATCCACATCCAGTCAAGGAATGTCATGTTATCTTCATTACCTGCGTTAATCCCTCCCGGCAGATAATCAATTATGAAACTATAAAATAAGTAGGAGCCAAGTATGGCAATCGCAATAATGACGAAAGTTAATGACAACATATATGTCAATATCTGACGGCTCAGAATTGTTTCTTTGTTCATTTTTTGTCACCGAGCCGGTAGCCTAATCCTCTGATGCTTTCCGGAATGCCTTTTAGTCCGGCATGCTCAAGTTTTTTCCGGAGTTTACTCATATGACTGTCTACAGTGCGATCCAGCGAGTCGCCCTCTGGTAAACACGCATCGAGTAACTCCTCTCTTGAGCACACTTTTCTCGGATTTCTGGCCAGATAGGTCAGAAGCTTAAACTCAGTCGTGGTAAGTACTGGCGTGGAAACCTCACCTTGCGTAGTGATTTCTACATAAAATTCATCGGGGTAAATTGTAAGAAAAGGCGTTCTTAAAGGACGTGAATGTGTAGCCTCTGCAATCGGTCTGGTTCTGCGAAGGACTGCTTCAACTCTGGCAATAACCTCTGAAGGATTAAAGGGTTTTATCACATAGTCATCTGCCCCGAGCCGTAGACCCATCAGTTTATCAACGTCTTGATCCAGTGCCGTAACCATGATGACGGGTACATTCGTTTCCTTTCTTAACGTTGTGAGAACGTTCCAGCCATCGTACACGGGCAGGTGAATGTCCAATAGCAGGAGGTCAGGCTTGTGGAGACGGGTAAGATTGATCGCCTGTTCACCGTCTTCGGCTCTCATGGTTTTCATTCCTGCCTTATGTAAATAGCCTGTCAGTATGGCGGCGATGTCATCATCGTCTTCAGCAACGATGATCAGAGTGTTTTTATGCATATTTTTTCCACAGTACCGATGACAGCGTGTATTTTATCCTGAAATGCCTTTTTCCGTCATGCTAAAAGAGTGTTTGCTCAATTATAATCATCAAGGTTTTAAGCTAATTTATTTTGACAGATACTTTTTGAAAAAGTTCATCAGGATATTTTTTGCGAAAACGTAAGCTGTCAGCGTCTCCATATTGGCTATACAATTCATAAATAATTATCCAACATTGTTAAGTAATAATCCTTAGCCAGGGTATGAATAATTCAGATTCCCACTATCCGATGACTCTTGCCTGGGGCAGGGTAAGTTTAGTGAAAAAATATTTTTATTTTTAGAGGGCAATTATCATGATGGCTAAGGTAAGTTTTCGGCGTGAGAATGTCATGGCCTCTATTTTATTTTCTATTTTGTCCTGGGGGTTATTGTATTCCTGGGTTTATCTTATGCGTGCCACCAATGAAAGAGTAGATTCAACTTTACCTGAGTCATCAGTGATTCAGGTTTCGATAATATTGGCTGTCATATTTTTCGTGTTTCAGAAAAGACCCGGCGTATTAAAAAATCTTTTCATAATAATATCTGGGTTAATCTTGATATTTTTATACACAATCACTGTGTTACATCTGCTTTTGAATGTGGTTCCGGATATCGATGATTTCGTTTTTTATTATGAGTGTTTTTTATTGATGTTTTTTTGTGGGCTGCCTATGTATTTATGTCTAAGGATGATTTGATTCCAGTTGTGTTCATTCCGGAGAACGGCTTAGAGGCGTACATATACCCTCCATAAAACGTCCATTCGCAATTGATATCATGACGTTAAACTCCTCATGTACTTTATTTGATAGCTATATCAGTTCATTTTTACGCGATCTGAACTCATTAGCTAATGGCAGAATACTTTCTCGAACCGATGCTTAACATACATTCATCATGACCTATAAAAACGAAAAATACGGTTCCACGGCACCTGGGGTGGCTATCTCACTAAAGAGACTCGCGTTCCGTCACATTAAGAAATTGTGTATTACTTTTCTGCTCGTTATTACAGAAAACGTTGCATTTCTGCTCTATCCCGTTCTGGCTGGCGTGGCCATAAATGCCATTCTGGCAGGGCAGACGGCACGTGCGACCATCTATGGCCTTCTGGTTCTATTCATGTGGTGCATCGGGGCCGCCAGACGTAGCGTAGATACCCGAACTTTTGCACGTATTTACGCAAGTCTTGCCGTGACGGTAGTGTTAGCTCAGCGAAAATATTCACACAATCAATCGACTATTGCCGCGAGAGTAACGCTATCGCGAGAATTTGTGGACTTTTTTGAATTGCATCTGCCTGTCTTTATCACTTCGATAATTTCCCTTTTCGGTGCTGCAATTATGCTTTTGTGGATTGAGTTCTGGACAGGAATAACCTGTTTGATCATCGTGGCAATATTAATGTGCTTTGTCTCAGGCTATGCCTGTAAAAACGAGGCGCTTTACCGACGACTTAACAACCGCCTTGAAAAAGAAGTCGATTATGTTGATAAGGCATCTTTTAGTGCTTTGAACCGACACTATGACACGCTTGCCCGTCTACGGATGGTCTTATCCGACAGAGAGGCATGGGGATTCTTATTCATAGGCATTCTGGTCTCTGCGCTATTTTCAATGACCATTATCAGGATGAGTATGGAAACCGGAATTAATGCCGGTCATGTTTATTCCGTAATGACCTATATGTGGATGTTTGCAACAAGCCTGGATGACGCTCCACATCTCCTTGAGAAATTTTCCCAGCTTCGAGATGTAGGTCGGCGGGTCTCAACAGACGATGAAACGCATTTAACGGGAAAGTGATTATGAATTTAGACCATTTGCATATTGACTGGAAGTATACCTGATGCCGTACTTTTTCATTAAACGTCCCATTTTCGCATGGGTTGTCGCTCTGTTTATTGTCCTGGCAGGCGTATTGTCTATTCCTCGTCTACCGGTTGCACAATATCCTGCTGTTGCACCACCGGGTATTATCATATCAGTCAGTTACCCTGGCGCTAGCCCGGATGTTATGAACACTTCCGTCGTATCACTGATTGAACGTGAAATTTCTGGTGTTGATAATTTACTGTATTTTGAGTCTTCCAGTGACGCTACGGGTATGGCGTCAATTACAGTGACCTTCAAACCCGGAACAGATATCAAAATCGCCCAAATGGATCTGCAAAACCAAATTAAGATTGTGGAGCCTCGCTTGCCGCAGTCTGTACGACAAAATGGGATAACTGTTGAAGCGGCCAATTCCGGGTTTTTGATGATGGTGGGATTAAAATCCCAAAATGGAGAATATCAGGAAGCTGATTTAAGTGATTATTTCGCCAGAAATGTGACGGATGAACTCCGACGCGTACCCGGTGTAGGGAAGGTTCAACTTTTTGGCGGAGAAAAAGCACTTCGCATTTGGCTGGACCCTATGAAATTACACGGCTATGGGCTGTCTGTCACCGATGTATTAAACGCCGTCAGTCAACAAAACGTGATTGTTTCTCCGGGCCGAACGGGAGATGAACCTACGACCGACGGGCAGGGGGTTACCTATCCTATAACGGTAAAAGGGCAACTCTCTTCGGTTGAAGAATTTCGCAATATCACGATTAAATCGCAAGTCTCCGCTGCGCGTCTGACGTTGGCAGACGTTGCCCGCGTGGAGTCCGGGTTACAAAGTTATGCATTTGGGATACGTGAAAATGGTGTGCCCGCCACGGCTGCAGCCATTCAACTGTCGCCTGGCGCTAATGCAATGAGTACCGCATCGGGTATCCGTACGCGGTTAACAGAGCTATCGGGTGTACTTCCGGAGGGAATGGAGTTCACCGTACCTTTCGATACGGCTCCGTTTGTGAAGCTTTCTATCCTGAAAGTGGTTGAGACATTTGTCGAAGCTATGGTTCTGGTCTTTTTCGTTATGCTGCTTTTCCTTCACAAGATTCGCTGCACGATTATTCCTGCGATTGTTGCACCGGTGGCGCTACTCGGTACCTTTACCGTGATGTTATTAAGTGGTTATTCCATCAATATTTTGACCATGTTTGGTATGGTGCTGGCCATCGGGATTATTGTCGACGATGCGATTGTTGTGGTCGAGAATGTGGAACGTTTGATGGAGGAAAAAAGCATGTCTCCGCAGGAAGCGACGCGAGAAGCGATGCGTGAGATCACTCCGGCGATTATTGGTATCACGCTGGTGCTTACCGCGGTATTTATACCGATGGCCTTTGCCAGCGGCTCTGTTGGTATTATTTATCGGCAGTTCTCTATTTCAATGGCCATATCTATTTTACTGTCGGCATTCCTGGCGCTGACATTAACCCCTGCGCTTTGTGCAACCCTGCTCAAGCCCCATGGTCGTCATCACGGTAAGAGCAGTGCATTTTCAGCGTGGTTTAACGCTCACTTTCATAGACTGGCTTCATTTTACGCCACCGGGCTGGGCTTTGTTCTTAAGCGTACTGGCCGCATGATGGCGATCTACGCTGCTTTATGTATAGCGCTGTATGCCGGTCTGTCTTCCTTACCTTCTTCATTTTTACCTGATGAAGACCAGGGATATTTTATGTCGTCAATCCAGCTTCCATCGGATGCCACGATGCAAAGAACGCTTAAGGTCGTCGATGAGTTTGAAAATGAAATCGCCCACCGTCAGGCGGTAGAAAGCAACATTATGATCCTGGGGTTTGGGTTCTCAGGCTCGGGTCAGAACTCGGCTATGGCGTTCACCACACTGAAGGACTGGAAACAGCGTAAAGGGATCACGGCGCAGGATGAAGCCGACTATATTCAGTCCCGAATGGCAAATGTGCCTGACGCCGTTACGATGAGTCTTCTGCCTCCGGCGATTTCTGATATGGGTACCTCTTCCGGGTTCACTTATTATTTACAGGACAGAGGCGGTAAGGGTTATCAGGCATTAAAAAAGACCGCGGATGAGCTTGTTATGCAAGCAAATCAGGATCCTCGACTGGCCGATGTCTATATTGATGGGCTTGGTGAGGGGACACGTCTCTCCCTCAATGTCGACCGGGAAAAAGCGGAAGCCATGGGTGTGTCTTTTGATGAGATTAATCAAACCATTTCCGTCGCAGCGGGTTCCAATTATGTCAATGACTATACCAATCATGGTCGGGTTCAGCAGGTTATCGTCCAGGCGGATGCTCCGTACAGGATGCAGCCAGAACAAATTTTGGCCTTGTCAGTCAGAAATCATCTGGGGCAGATGCTTCCGTTATCCACTTTTGTGACACTTTCGTGGAATGTTGCTCCGCAGCAACTGAATCGTTATCAGGGATATCCAGCCATACGCATAACCGGAAGTGCCGCTCAGGGAAAATCGTCGGGCACTGCAATGGTCGCCGTGGACAAACTGGCTGAGCACTTACCGCCAGGATTTGCAGGGGAGTGGGCGGGGAGTTCTTTACAGGAAAGGGAATCCGCTTCACAGCTTCCAGGACTCATTGTGCTCTCTATACTGGTAGTATTTATGGTGCTGGCTGCTCTTTATGAAAGCTGGTCCGTGCCCTTCGCGGTAATGCTTGTTGTTCCGTTGGGGCTGCTCGGTGCTGTGCTGGCCGTAGCCGTTACGAATATGACTAATGATATCTTTTTCAAAGTGGGCCTGATTACCCTGATTGGTCTTTCCGCTAAAAATGCGATTCTGATTATCGAATTTGCGAGACAATTGATGAATGACGGAAAGAACCTAATTGATGCGACAATAACTGCAGCGAAGCAACGTTTGCGACCCATAATGATGACTTCTCTGGCTTTCACATTGGGCGTTGTTCCACTGATGCTTGCCAGTGGGGCCAGTGACAGTACGCAGCATGCCATTGGTACCGGTGTATTCGGCGGGATGATTAGCGGCACACTACTGGCAATTTTCTTTGTTCCGGTATTTTTCGTTGTGGTCAGCCGATTTACCGGAAGGCGAAAAGATAGACTGGAAAATAGCCGGAACGGCTAATATCGGTCATATTTTCCAGCCGGTTAAAGCATGGTTATCGCTTGACTGGCTGGTATATCTCCTTTGCCAGTGAGCATGGTGAGGACAGGTATGATGACACATACATCTATGTGTTACTGAACTACGTAAAGGTCCTGGTTAACCGTCCGCTTCTCCTCATTCACCGCGGCCGTCAGGGCAATGAAAATGAGCCTTCCATGACAATAACGCTTTTTCCTCCTACCCGAACTGACGGGCTTTCTGCAGTGCCGTCATAGCCTGAAAATAATATGCTGGCGCGCCCCATATCAACGCCCTGGCTTACGCGAAGAGAGAGCTCTTTTTTATTGCGAAGCTGGGCCAGCAGGGCTGTTACTGCGCCAGTCGCGCTGCCTGTTGCCGGATCTTCGGTCATGCGGGGCGTAAACATCCGGGCCTGCAAATCACACGGGTCTTCAGGATCCGTTTCCAGCGTATAGGCGTAAATGGACACCGCACCGTCGAGGGGCAAAATAGCCCGGAACCCCTGCAAATTGGGTACGCAACAGCGAAGCGCATTTCGGGTCGCGAGTTCGACAATCAAAAAAGGCAGGCCAACAGAGGCGACGACAGGCATATGCATTTCAGTGCGTATATCACTGGCTTCAAGAGAGAGGCAGGCCGCCACGTTTTCTGGACTGACTTCTGAATGGCAGGATAAAGCTTGCGGAACAAGAAGTTCTGCACCCGTGACCTTTGCATTTTCTCTGATAATCCTGACAGGTACCCGTCCGGCGGCTTCTTCGAATATCAGCGTTTCAGGTAGCGATTCGCCATTCAGTTCAGCCTGATACGCCAGGACAAAAGCAGTCCCAATATTGGGATGACCAGCGAAAGGGATTTCACGCGTCGGGGTAAAAATCCGTACCCAAGCCGTATGTGATGGTTCTTCAGGAGGTAAAACAAACGTCGTTTCACTGTAGCCAAATTCTAACGCGAGCAGCTGCATTTGCTCAGTGGTCAATCCCTCGGCATCCAGAACGACAGCTACCGGGTTACCGCAAAACGGTTTATCAGTAAACACATCTGCAATCACATAACGTCTTCTCACCAGGACCTCAACTTCCATGCCTTAAAATGAATTTATACTCAACGAGTTTGTCGTTTTAATATACGCTCACGTGAAAACATAACCCACTGGCATTTACCTGTATGCGTATTTTTCACCTTAACGACGGAAGGTGATGTTTACCTGATTTTCTTCATCCACTCCGTTAAGGTGAGTGAATACAAAAGGCTCGGCGGTGCGTCTTTAATATCATGTATCTCTCTGACATATCTCAGTCCCGTTTTTTCAAGAACGTTCTGTGACGCCAGATGGTTAGCTCTGACAACGGCTGAGATCTCGGTGAGTTTCATATCATCAAAACCATACCTTACCGCGCGTGTAGCAAATTCTGTCGCCAGGCCTTTTCCCCAGGCATCTGTCGATAACCGATATCCAAGATTGTTAATCACACAATCGCCATAGCTACGGATGCTCAGACCACCAAATCCGATGATTTTTTCAGGGGATTCGAGAAGCGATATGGCGAAGCTACCAAAGCTGTGAGTTTGCCAGTGGGCGAGCCAGCGATTGAGAACCGTTTTTGCATGATCAATATCCGGGTAGGGGCCTGCGGGGTTAAACGTGTTCGTCGCCGGATCACCATAAATTCTGAAGAGATCCGCTACGTCTGATGCCATTACCGGGCGAAGGCACAATCGAGTTGTTTCAATTCGCAAACAGACCTCCTGATATGTGTTGACGGGAATATGTCTTTCATTAATTGATGCTCTCTGATTTAAGCATATATGTGTTTTGACGTAATT
This sequence comes from Enterobacter cloacae complex sp. FDA-CDC-AR_0132, assembly GCF_003010695.1. NCBI lineage: Bacteria > Pseudomonadati > Pseudomonadota > Gammaproteobacteria > Enterobacterales > Enterobacteriaceae > Enterobacter > Enterobacter cloacae complex sp. FDA-CDC-AR_0132. The sequence goes on from NZ_CP027618.1 coordinate 2,848,400, forward strand.
CGACAGATCCGATTGTGTGCTGTCGTGGCGAAACGCTCACGACAAATACCCTGGTGTGTTAACCAATGGGCACAGGTCAGCCTCACCAGATATCAGTTTGCGATGGACAGAAAACGGACAAAAAAAGACCCGCAGTACGCGGGTCTGTATAAATGCTGAAAAGGGTAATCAGAACGACCAGCGCAGGTTAGCGTTGACCGAATTGATGCGGGTGTCTTGACCGAGTTGCCCCTGATAACCGACATCCAGCGTCGCAGCGCGCGACAGCTGTACGCTGACGCCGATATCGCCCACCATCACGTCCTCATCAATGGCCTGGCCCTGGGTGATGAACGCATCACTGCCGGCAAATGCCATCCGCGATGAGGTGTTTTTATCCCCGTAGGCGTGCTGCCAGCCCAACGAACCATACAGGTTAACGTTTTTCGGCAGCTCGGTGACGCCGCGCATCCCGAGCGTGGAGTAGAAGGTGTTCATCGTTTCATTACGCACGCTCAGCGCGGCGGCACCGCCATCTTCCCTGAAACTGTCGGTATGCAGTCGAATCCAGGACAGGTTGATAAACGGTTCAACATTCATCGCCGGCTGGCCAAAACGGTAGCCCGCCTCGGTAAACGCCAGCAGCGAGTTGGCGTCGTAATCTGACTTCAGGCGGTCCGAGAAACCACTGAAATCAACGTTGCGCTCGCCTTCAATCTTGTGCCAGGTGTAACCCAGTGCGCCGCGCAGTGAGAACGCATTCTGTTGCGCTGCGGCATACAGGCCAAGGTGATAGTTGTCGGTATCCGTGGATGAACGACGACTATCAACGTTGTAATCACCACGGCTATAGCCGAAGTACCCCCCGACACGTACGTTATGGTCAGCCAACGTGCGATCCGCGCCCAGCAGGAAGCCGGTGGTGTTGCCGTCCAGCTTGCCTGCGTTACCGTTGTCGCGCGTTCTGCTCCAGGAACTGAAGGTCTGGCCCCATACGCCGTTATTTTGTTGCTCCGGCTGTTGTACCAGCGACATCGCTAACGGCGGTATCGGCAGACTGTCATTATCGAACGCGCGCTGCATGCGCTGGTTCAGTACGTTGAACAGCTGAGTGCTGCCGGCGATCAGGTTAGACTGTACCGACGGGTAAACTTCACCTGACAGCTGGTTGAACGCCTCGCGCGCTTGCGGTGCGCTGAGTACCAGCAGAGAGTTATACAGCGCCAGGGAAGGGCCGTTTTGTGTCAGCGTGGAAAGCGCGCCGGCGGTATTCCACTGGTTGCTGGTGTTGGCTACCGTCTGGAAAATACCCGGCTTACCGCTTCCTGGATTTTCTCCACCTGGATTCTCGCCGCCTGGATTCTCACCGCCAGGGTTTTCACCACCCGGATTTTCACCCCCTGGGTTCTCACCGCCCGGATTCTCACCACCCGGGTTTTCGCCCCCAGGATTCTCTCCGCCGGTCTCTTTCTGCGCGATGGTGAGATCGACAGCGTCGGTGCTCTGTTTCAGTGCCACGTCCAGGAAGGCGGATTTGGAGATGGCCCCGGCGAACTGGCCGTCAATTCCCCCGTCGGAGGTTAGAATGCGATAGCTTTGGCCCGTTTTGTAGCTGGTCTGCGGATCCAGCGCGGTAACCTGTACTTTAGCCTGATCGCTGATGGTCGTTTTGCCAGACACCAGTAACTGATCGCTGCGGCCGTCACCGGCGATATCAACGTCATAGAACGATTCACCCACAAAGTTCAGGTAGCGTTTCAGCGTCAGCGTGCCGATAGTGCCATCACCGGGCGAGATATGGCCGCCGGAGAGGATCTCTGTCTGGCCCAGCGTTCCGTCACCGCCCAGCGTGCCGCCGGCTTTGATCGACGCGGCGCTGCTGTAACCTTGTCCGTTACTGACCTCCGATCCGGCCGTCGCGTTGAGGATCAGCGTGCCGCCGTTCTCGGCGCTAAGCGTCTGCACATCAAAAATATCGTCTTCGGGTTGGGTATTGATATTGCTGGCAATAATGACTTTTCCACCGCGCGCGGTGACGTTCGCCTTGAGCCCTGAAAGATCGCCGTTCAGCGTGGTCTGGCCGGAGGTATTGATCACTTCACCTTCGCCGCTCATCTTGTTGCTGAAAACGTAATTTCCGTCGGTATGGTTGAAGTAGACATAGCTGCCGAATAACCCACCCCGAAGGCTGATTGCCGTCTTCGCATCAAGAGTGCCCGCGCCGCCCGCCGCGCCGAGCGTCGGCTCCGTTAAACCGGTGCCGGAGTCCATATTGCCGCGGCTGCCGATTATCAGCGCGCCCCGGTTCGAGCCAGAACCCGTCATCCCCACTACCAGCTCGTTACTGCCTGCGGAAAATGCACCGCCGTCCATGACCGACAGTACGCCATTGCCGTAATCGCCAACGCTAACGCTGCTGGCACTGGTAAAACGCGAGCCCTCGCCCGCGATAACCAGCTCGGCGGTTTTACGTGCGCCTGAGACGCCCGCCACCTGAATGTTGCCCACGTTAACCGCTCCGCCGTTGAGCACGTCCAGATCGCCATAAAGCGTGAGCGTACGGCCAACATTCCATTGCGAACCGGATCCCGTGACGGTGGCTTTCGGGCTCAGCTTGTCGGTTTCATCTGGGCCGGAACCATTGCCGATACGGGCATCGTAGGTGGTGTTGAGCGTCGCACCGTTTTCAATCGCCAGCGTGGAGCGGGCTCCCAGGTCAGTGCCAACGCTGAGAAAATTACTGACGACGCGTGAACCGGCGCCCGTAGCGATTAGGTGGCTGTCGTAGCCACGGGTGGTACCGACCACGATCTCCTTCGCGCTGGCCAGCGCACCGTCTTCGACTCGCAGGGTGCCCAGGCCAAGATTCAGGCCACCACGCAGAATGTACTGATCGTTAACCGCGTTCAGCTCGGCGTTTGGTCCGCGGACCGTGACCACGCTTTCATAAATTTGGCCGTTGAACAGTCGACCGATATTGATGTTATAGGCAGTGATTTTGCCATTATCGATCAGCAGGTTCCCGCGTTGGTTACGGCCGACGTAAACATCGCCGGTGTAACCTAAAGATTCGGTAACACGCGCATCGCCGTCAAAAATGGCATCCGCTGCGCGAGCGAAATCGGCAGGGGAGAGCATCAACAGCGGTGCGGAAAATAGAGCGAGGTAAAGTCTGGAAAGCGGTGTCTTAACCGCTAAAGAATGCGATGTAGAGTTATTCACGGGCTATCTCCGTACTCATTAGCATGATGTCTGGAAAATCGTTTTTATATGAAACTCAAATGTGTCGGGAAATTTAAAAGGCGTTATTATTTGTACGCCTTTTGGTATTGAGGAAATTATTTATGCGTGACAACCGGCGTACAGGTCGGCGCGCTTAGCGTCGGCGCAGATCCTAAAATTCCAGGCATCATCATTGATGAGCAATCGAAAATTCGCCCTTTTTCTGTCGTGGCGCGATAAGAAAGTTTTTGGCCGCCCAATGCATCCGGTTGGGCACCATTCACGTTGGTCACTGTTATTTCGTCCGACGAGCCCAGCCCCAGCATTTTAGCGGTTTCCGCCTGCAGCAGTGGAATAGCCTGATCGGTTTTCAGGGTGGAACAACCGGCTAGCATCAACGTAACGGTTAAAGCGATTAGTGGTCTTTTCATAAATTATCCTTTATATCCAACCAGTTAAAATCACTGATTGTATTTATGTTTTCTATTACCCAAATCAGCGGGTAATATATTTCTCTTTCCTAATTGAAAAAACCCTCCTAAAGTAGGGTGGGTCGATAATAATTCATCTGTACTCTCAGATACGCGAAGGTGAAAGGAGATTCCTTTGGGGCAGAATTATGCGTTGGTCGTTGATGACCATCCATTGGTAGCAAGCGGCATCGCCAATTTTCTGATTACACATTGCCGGTTCAAACAGGCGTATGTCGTGACGAATGAAGAAGATTGCTACCGTCATATTAGGGAAAATGGCCCGCCACGTTTACTGGTAATCGATTTTTGGCTATCTTCCGGTACGGCGTTGAAATTACTCAAAGAAGTGAAACAGCTTTACCCTCAGGTGCGCCTCCTGGTCGTCAGTGGGGATGAAAATAACGATATCTGGCAGAAAGTGCATACGGCCGGAGGACACGGTTTCGTATTGAAAAGCGAACCTCCTGAATTATTCTCACGGGCCGTTTTTGCCCTGGCGGATAATCTGACATGGTTTCCTTGTGCAAACGAATGTGCCGTTAAGACGAATAATGAGCAGTTAAGTAAATTTAACTTAACGCCGCGGCAAATTGATGTTTTGAATATGATTATGCGCGGCCTGCCAAATAAAAGAATTGCCGCCCAGCTTTCTATTTCTGAGCCCACGGTAAAAGAACACATCAGCAATATTCTGAAAAAGATAGGCGTTAACAGTCGGGTGGAAGCCATCACGCTACTGCATGGCAAACGGGAGCCGTCGGAATGAGGTTTTTCCAGGGTTCACAGAACGATGGCATCTCTCCTCCAGCGCAAATTCGCCTGCTGAATAATACGTTTCTGCGGCTGGTATTCAGCTTTAGCGCTGTGCCTTTTGTCGGCATTCCTTTTGCTATCTGGATCCATTTGCTGGGGGACGATCTGGGTCCCACCATCACCTGGATAATAATTTACTTGCTCTGTGCTGTGGCGATCCGAATAGTGCATCGGCGCTATCAGCGAGAGGTTAAAGAAAATGACGATGAGGCCGTCCTGCGCCGCTGGCTTCCGCGCATTAATAAGGTGGCCTTTTTTCATGGGCTGGGGATTTCATCACTCTATTTAATTACCCCGCAGACGCAGAATTTTGACTTTTTCCTGCTCCTTAATATCAGCATTGCCGCTATTGTCGCTGCCAATGCGACGCATCTGACGCCGGTCATCAGCACCTTCACACGGTTTTTCTTTGCCTCCTGGGGGGTTCTGACTCTCGGTATCATCCTGCGACTGGATGACCTGATGTTCATCGTGCTGATGCTGAATCTGCTGTACGGCTTCGCAATCTACCGCCATGCGTTAACGTCCCACGCGTTCTTTATCCAGCAAGCACTGCTGGAAGAGCAAAGCTCACGCCTGGCGGAGCAGTTCCGGCAGGCCAAAGAAGAAGCGGAACAGGCGTTGCTCGATAAAAATCAGTTCCTGACGACCGCCAGCCACGATCTGCGCCAGCCAGTGCATGCCATGGGCTTTTTGATCGAAGCCATTATCCACAGAAACCAGGACGACAGCCTGACGCCACAGCTGCTTGACCTGCAACAGAGCGTTCGTTCGGTGCACCTGATGTTCAATTCCCTGCTCGATCTCAGCAAAATTGAATCTGGCAATGTAATGACCGCCCCTACACGCGTGGACATCGGCACGCTTCTCGACTCGGTGATCACCCTGTTTCGCGAAGAGGCCAACAGTCGCGCACTGCGGCTGCGAACCTGGCGGCCCAAACGTCGCCTCTTCGTGATGGGGGACCCGCTGCTGGTGCGTCAGTCCTTGATTAACCTGATACAAAATGCCCTTCGCTATACGCAACAGGGCGGTGTGCTGGTTGCCATCCGTCCGCGCGGTGTCGAGTGTCTGGTGGAAGTATGGGACACCGGGGTGGGGATCGCCGACGACGAAAAAAGCAAAATCTTCTCGCCTTACTACCGCCCCGAGCTGGCATGGAAGATCGACAGCGCAGGGCACGGGCTGGGCCTGGCGGTGGTTGCCCGCTGTGCCAAGCTGATGAACGTGAAGTATGGAATGCACTCCATTGAAGGCAAAGGTTCGCGCTTCTGGATGCGCTTTACTCAATACACGGGTGACGTGAAAGCGGTGGATCCACTGCCCGCCGGTGACAACATCGCTACACCGGTACGCTATGCGCCACTGCATGGCTCCTGCCTGATCGTTGACGACGATCCGCTGGTGACGTCCGCCTGGGAGAGCCTGATGAGCCTCTGGGGGATTAACGTGCGCTGCGCGGCCTCGGCCGAAGACGCTTTTGCCATCATTGACGACGGTTTCACGCCATTTGCTGTACTGTGCGACCAGCGCCTGCGATCCGGCGAAAGCGGGTTCGACATCCTGAAAGCACTTTTCGAACGTCTGCCCGACATGAGCGGCGCGATGGTCAGCGGGGAGTTTAACTCGCCGGTTCTGCTGGAAGCGGAGCAGGAAGGCTACCTGGTGTTGCGTAAGCCGCTGGAGCCAGCCAAACTGCATGCGCTACTGAAACAGTGGTCTGCAGGCTCGGGCTAAAACGAAAGTACAATTTGACTGCAACACAATTCTGGAAATGCTATACTGTATATAAATACAGTATGAGAGGTGCATAATGGCTGTTGAAACAAAATATGTTGTCGTACGAAAAGGTGAAGAGAAAATGACATTTGCCAGTAAAAAAGAGGCTGACGCTCACGACAAACTGCTCGACATGGCAGAAGCGTTCACCGACTGGCTGTTGCAAAGCGGCATGCAGATGGATGAAACGCAGGCTGAAAATCTTGGGCTGTATCTCGCCGAGCAGAAAGAGGCCGTGCAGCATATTCTGCGTACCAGCAAGCTTCCCGATCTCAATGCCGCCACTGCCACAGATAACCCAGAGCCAGATGCGGCTGGCAGTAAGAAAATCAGAGCCGTTAAAGCTGCCTGATCGCCAGAGTGCATCATCGATTCTGATGCCCCGAGTCAGGGGGGGCATCAGGGCGTGTTGAGTGCCGCCCCGTTATCTGACAGGGGCGGAACGAATACATATTATTGAGAGTTCTGAGCGAGAAGTCGTCGGGAAGCACTTATCCCATCATGATCAGAAGCTGTACGTCACTTTCAAACTTCCCGTGGGCGACGTTTTTCGTTGAACAATGGGGCTATTGCCTGCATCTCCCGTCAACTGCGTAACACCTGTTGCGACAGCTACGCTCCAGTCCGGGGTGAGCTTGTGGGTCCAGTCCACATTCAGCGAATAAGCATAAATACCGGATCCAGCATCATGTCGGGAAAACCCCGATGCTGCTGACTGTGCGGCATTCACCCCGTAGTAAGTCTGCATGTATTTGCTGGATCCCCAACTGGTGGTCAGGGCCAGCTTCAGGGAATTTTTCGGTGATGTATAAAGCGGGCTGATAATCCCGAAGTGCAGGGCCTCACCGTTGTTTCTTTCAGAAACCGGCACTTCAGCCTGCAATTGCACACTCAGCCAGTCGGTCACCTTATACCCCAGTCCGGGCACAATGATGGCCGATCCTTTGACATCACCCATACCCCGCAAGTCGTCACTGCCGGAGCTTATTGAATCGCTGTTCACGTCACGATCCTTGCGACCAGCGCGATAGCTCAGCGCAGCGTTGTACTCCAGTTTACCGACACTGTTACCGTAACCGATACCCCGCGTGGTGCTGATAAAGACGCCATTTGCCATGGAGTAATCGAGCACTAATGCTGTAGTGGCACGGTTTTTATCCGAACCAGAATAGCGAGGCGTAATATCCACACCTCCCCCCAGGGTCAACACGTTACCCTGGTTCTGTTCTGCCGCCAGTGTCGTGGTGGTCAGAAACGCCAGAACGACTCCCGGCACTATTTTTTTCAGGCTGCGAGGCGAGAGCAAAGGAGGAAACTGATGACGCAGTGCGATGTTTCTCATTAAAGAAGTCCTTGTGGATTCAAATGATGACGATACAAGCGGTTATTCACGCCAGTTTTCTCAGTTTGAATACGCACCCTAAGGTTCTTATGAGCCGAAAATGAAGAAACACTGAAGCAAGTACCGCTGCAGTAAACCTGATAGATTTATCGAAACCGTTTTTTTCTTAAGACGTTCTTCATTCACTGTTGATACCGTTACCAATGTGAAAATTCTACTAATCGAAGACGACCTGGATCTGGGCAATGGCGTGCGGATCGCCCTTGCAGATCAAGGATTTGATGTCATATGGGTTCGCCGCAAAGAGGATGCGCTGCATCAGCTTGATGCCTGCATGCCAGAACTGATATTGCTCGACCTGGGACTGCCTGATGGCGATGGCATGGGCCTGATGACCTGCTTGCGGCAGCAGTTCAAGGGGATCCCTGTCATCATCCTGACTGCGCGAGGCACGCTACAGGATCGCCTGTGCGGGCTGGATGCTGGTGCAGACGATTACCTTGTTAAACCTTTTATTCTTGCCGAGTTGTTGGCCAGGGTTAGAGCGCTTGCGCGACGCAGTTACGGTTTTCAGAATGAGGCGATAGAAATCAGAGGGTTATCTCTTCATGTGCCAACGCGTCGCGTGACGGTGAGTGCCCGTCACGTGGAGTTGACGGCAAGTGAATACGCGCTGCTTGAAACGTTAATGTTGCGCGCTGACCGCGTGCTTACACGACGATTTCTGGAAGAAAGAATCTTCGGCACCAAAGAAAATCTGAGTAATGCTCTCGACGTGCATATGGGGAATTTACGTCGAAAAATCGGGGACGGTTATGTGCGAACGGTGAGAGGGGTAGGGTATGTCATTGATACTGTACCGATCTACAAAGGCGGTGATTGATGCGAAATATCTGGCGCACCCTGAGACTCCCCACGCTCGTACGGCGAATCATCATCGCCCAGATGCTGCTGCTTACCTTGCTGTGGTGTCTTTTTTTGACTTTTGTTTTGTGGGAGGACTTGCGTAGCCCCCCGATATTAACGGGCAGTAAGACCTACGAAACCCTTTTTACGCTGGTGGACAGTATGGACGATCGCCCGCAGGAACGCACCGATGTGCTGAACACGTTCAGCAAGGCGTTGCGGGAAGGATATGGCGGAGGTGAAGATCCTGAACTGTCAATCAGCCTCATTATTCGCAAACATAACGAGATAATTTATTCATCTGATGGCGCACCAACAGGGGTCGTAAACACCCAACTGGGGGAATTACAGCGCATTGAGAGTGAGGGGCGCACCTGGACCAGCCGTACGCTAAAATCCGGGAACTCCGATGTGGAGGTGACACTTGTGACGCCTGCCGGAGGATGGAACTTCTTTATCTACCTGAACTCGCGTGGCTATTACATATTGCCGCTACTGGTATGCATTCCTTTTCTTTTATTTCCCGCGTGGCTGTCAATTCGTATTGCAATGCGACCCTGGAGCAAGGTCGTAAATGAAATATCCTTGCGAACGCCAGACGATCTCTCTCCATTAAAAGCCATGCCAAAACACAGGGAGCTTCGCCAAATGGTGGACGCGATAAACGTGTTTCTTGCCAGGGTGCGCGAAAGCGCGGAAAGGGAACGGATTTTCATTGCTGATGCCGCTCACGAGCTGCGTACTCCTCTGGCTGCAATGCGAATCAACGTGGAGGCGCTGCAGTCGTATGTAAGCAATGAGACTCAACAGGAATTACTGGCGGGGATTATTCGCAGCAACAGCCGGGCTGCCCGACTCGTCAATCAATTATTGCTGATGATGCACAGTGAAGCACGTATTGATACCGTTATGCAGCCAGTGCCGCTGACGACGCTCATTCAGGAGCGAATGGCGGCACTGGAGCCGCTGGCTACGGAGCGCAGGATAGAGCTTGAATTCGTCTCTGATGATGAAGTCTGGATCACAGGCATCAGGGAGCGCCTGATGTCGCTGATTGACAATTTGATTGAGAACGCAGTCAAGTACAGCCCTGAGGGCGGACGGGTTGAAGTAGAGATACGATCGCGGGATAAATCCACGCAGCTTCGTGTCTCAGATGCCGGACCCGGTATTCGGCCTGAATTGAGGGAGCGAGTATTCGACCGATTTTTTCGCGACCCCAACCAGATGCAAAGCGGGAGTGGACTGGGACTTGCAATCGTCAACGCGGTTGCGCAGCAACACAACAGCAGCGTAGGCCTGTGTACGTCTGCAGAAGGCGGGCTGCTGGTCACTGTCGATTTCCCAACTCAGATAGCCGAAGATGCGTAGCAAAGGCCAGAAGCAGACAAATCAGAAAAACGACCTGGCGTTTTATTCGCAGAGAATAGGGGGACTCTGTTTGCATCAACGTTATTTTAAAGGCCTGTTTTATCGAGCCATCTGGACACACGCTGGGCCAGTTCATCCGGTTTTTCCAGAGGAATAAGATGTCCACAACCGTCAACATAATCCACACAGGTTCCGGTTAGCCTGGCGAGTTCTTCTGCCTCTTCTGTTGAACGCAGCCGATCATGTTTCGCTGCAATAACGTATGTCGGGCATGAAATGGGTTTTAATGATATTCGCTCGCGGTTTAGCCCTGACTGGACTCTGAATACATCGGCTCCCAGCCTTTTTCCCATATTACGGATTTTCTCAATAAGGGCCGTATTACTGGCGAGATCAGCATGAAGTGATTTTCTAATGGCCGTTGTGCTCAGCCCGCTAAATTCTCTGGAGGAATTGATATTCGCTGCAGCAACACGGGTATTTATCTGTTCTGCCGAATCCTCTCTGAGAGACGTGGCAATGAGGATCATCGCCGCTGTCCGCTCCGGAAAAGCCTCATAAATAGCTCTGGCAACATAACCACCTAGCGAAAAGCCGGCCAGCACAAAACGCTCCGGTAGTTTCTGGACTATATTAGCGGCAATATCCTGGATTGTGGTTCCCTGGCCCAGGCTCGTAGGTATAAAGAGCCTGCGCTCGGGAAATGCGGTGATAAAATCGTCCCACAGTGTTTCATCAAGCATAAATCCCGGGATAAGTACCACAGGAAGGTTCTCTGCATTCATCGGCAAGTCCCATTTTCTGGCCGCAGTGCCATTGCCAGGGTTTCTGAATCTGTAAACATAGCCTATTGCAGTTGATGAAGACATTGTCGTCTCGTCGAGGTCTGCCGTTTGTTCGTAGCAGACCTTGCGGCGCTTAAGCCGATCCGGTTCGTGCCTGGGGTGATTTGGGGACACACGGTGGTACTATTTTTTAGCCACAATCCGCATTTCCACCAGCGCATTTTCTGGAATGAACGCTGATACGCCTATCGCGGTCCATGCTGGGTAGGGCGCCTTTACATATTCATCTTTCACTTTAGAAAAAACGTCTATATGTTTTTTTAGATCAATATGAAAAGTGGTCATCTCAAGGATATTTTCATACCCTAAGCCTGCGGCTTTCAAATAAACACCAAGCTTATAAAACGCATCATGGAATTGTTCTTCCGGATGCTGACTTATCGGTTTGTCCTTCCGTGCCGCGGTAACACCAGAGAGATACACCGTGCCATCTGCTTCGATGACAGGCGAGAAGTGCCAGTCATCGAAATAGTGTTGAAATTCTTCAGGGACTATCGATTTTTTCATGATTTTTTCTCAGGTTGATGCAGGAGTACGTGCTACGGGTAAACGGTACGCTGGGGAGGAACATGAGCAAGGATGTCCACCCCTCAGCCAGTTGATTGTCTGTTACGTTACTTGATAGACGCGCCGCTCGCAGCAGAAAATAAACCGGAGGCCTGCCGGATAAGCCGGATGCTTAGCGCGGCACCCGTGGCCAGGCATATCGCCATCGCCAGAAGGGCGACGATAAAGGCATGCGTAATATTTGCACCGCTTCTGCCGGTGTCCAGCATGCTGTAAAAAATGCCACCGATGACGGCGACGCTCAGTGCAGTGCTGATTTGGAGTGTCGAGCTGGTTACCCCGGCAATCATGCCTGAAAACGCCGGTGCAACGCGGCCTGTCACCATCCGGACCAGCGTCGGCATCGCCAGTCCCTGGCCGAGGCCGGTGATAAAAAGCAATACGGCGAGTGGCAGCATGGACGGTGCGTTACCCGTCATAGTATGGGCAATCAACCCTGCCAGGCCTGCTAACCCCAACGTCTCGCATCCCATCCCGATTGCGCTCAGGTAATTGCCGACAAAACGCCTCAGATAAGGTGTTAGCAACGGACCGATCAGAAAACCTACGCCAAAAGGCAGAAAAAGCAGGCCCGCAGTCAGGGCGTTTAACTGCAACGCATCTTGTAGATAAACGGAGAACAAAAGAAAGAAGGCCCCGATAGAATAAAACAGCAAAACGATCGCCAGCCCCTGGCCCAGCCCCGGTGCGCGTAACACGACCGGATCAAGCAGAGGCGAACCGCCGTTCTGGCTAAGGCGACGCTCATAACGCCATAACAGCGACGCCAGCAGCGGGACAGCCAGAAATGACAGCCATGTCCACCAGGGCCATCCCGCTTCACGGCCTTCAATTAACGGCACAATCAGCGCACTCAACGTGGCGGTCGCCAGTAACATGCCGACCGGGTCCAGTCGTTGTGCGGATGGCGCACGCGTCTCTTTCAGCAGTGGCAGCCCGAAGAGAATGACCAGCAGCGCCACCGGCAAGTTAACGAGAAAAATAGCGCGCCATCCCAGGTGAAACAGATCCGCTGAGATCAGGATACCGCCCACTACCTGCCCGATAACCGAGGCGAGGCCAAATACAGCGCCATAGATACTCAACGCGAACGGTTTTTCCGCTTCCGGAAAAATGGCCTGTACGGAAGCCAGTGCCTGAGGTGCCATAATCGCGGCCGTAGCACCCTGTAACACGCGTCCACTAATCAGTACCCATGGTGACCAGGCTAAACCGCACAGCAGCGATGCCGCCGCAAAACCGATAAGCCCTATAAAAAACATCTTCCCACGACCATAAATATCACCCAGACGGCCGCCGGTAATTAAGGTTACGGCATACACGGCTGCATAGGACGAAATGACCAGCTGTTCAGCAGAGGAAGAGGCGCTCAGCTCGTTCTGAATAGCAGGCAGTGCAACATTGACGATAAAAAAATCGAGCGGGGGCAAAAATGCGCCAACCAGCAGGATGACAAACATTGCCCAGCGACGCGGCTCGGCTTGCGGGAGGATAGGGGTCGACATGGAACACTCCACAGGTAACAGTTATGTGCAGAGATTGAGAGGCAGGGCGTTAGTGCATGCCACCAGAGGCAAGAATCACCTCACCGGTGATCCATCCCGCATCGTCTGATGCGAGAAATGAGACGATCGGCGCAACATCCTGCACCTGACCGATGCGGCCGAGCGGGGTCTGCTTTTCATTCCATGTCTGGAAGTCCGAGTTCATCGCGCCTGCACTATGACTGCCTTCCGTTTCGATAAGGCCTGGGTTGACCGCGTTGACGCGAATTCCCCGGGGGCCGAGTTCTCGTGACAGTACCCCGGTAATAGCATCGATCGCCCCTTTGGTGCCGCTGTAGATGGCACTCTCGGCGATAAAGACGCGGGTGACGAACGAACTGATGTTAATGATGCTGCTGCCTTTATTCAGATGCGGCGCAGCAGCGCCGGACATTAACAGCGGGCCCAGAACATTGATGTCGAATTGTCTGCGGTAGAGTGCCTCTGTGCTCTCTTCAATGCGGGCGAACTCATAAATGCCGGCGTTGTTCACCACAATGTCCAGCCGCCCGAAAATGTCGATGGCCGCGTTAACCAGCGCCTCAACCTCAGCCTGGCGGGTGACATCCGCCGCGACCGCTACCGCCTGCCCGCCGGCAGCCTGTATATCGGCAACGACGTTATCAGCACTACTTTTGCCTGACGCGTAATTGACAATGACCTTCGCGCCGTCAGACGCCAGTTGACGGGCAATCCCGGCTCCGATGCCTTTGGAACCACCGGTTACAATCGCCACTTTGTCTTTTAATTTGTACATGTCATTCATTTCCTGACTGGGGGGGTGAGGACGCTATAGTGATATCGACAAAGTTGTTTTGGAACTGCCACTTTTGTATATTCAATGTTCATTTTTGTACGGTGAGACACTGGCATGGAATGGGGCGACGTCCGGGTATTTCTTGCAGTTATGCGTAAGGGCTCTTTCGGCGAGGCGGCACGAAGCCTGGGTGTGAGCCATCCGACGATTGGTCGCCGGATAAAGGCGCTTGAGGAAGAGGCGCAGCAAGCGCTATTTCGCCGGACACAGGAGGGTCTGGTTCTAACCGACGCCGGCGATAGGGTGCTGAAGCTGGCAGAAGCGATGGAAAACTCCGCGCTGGCGATGGAGCGGCGTCTCGCCGGTAATCACGAACGTCTTGAAGGGATATTGCGGATCTCTTCAGCAGAGTGGTTTGCCAACTATGTTCTCGCACCGGTCCTGGAGGAACTGACGCGCCGCCATCCGGCGATTGTGCCGGAGCTTATCGCAAGCTACCGCTTACTTAACCTGTCGCGGCGTGATGCCGACATTGCGTTTCGCATCGTTCCCTTTACCGAACCGGATATTGTCCAGCGCCGCCTGATGCGCATCCCCTATGCGCTATATGGAACGCCGGAAATCGCCGATATCGCCCGACACGATCCGGCCGCAGTGGGGCTTATTCTGATGAACACGGCACAATCCCACTTCTCTGACGTCGCCTGGCTGCTCGACAGGTTCCCCCAGTCACGACGTGTGTTCACCAGTACCAGCCGGGCCGTACAGGCACAGATGTGCCAGCGCGGAATGGGCATCGCCGTGTTACCGCGCCCGCTTGGTGATGCCATCACCGGCTTAGCGGCTATCAGCATGCCGGAGCCACCGCCGTCCAAAGATATATGGGTAGGGTATCACTCTGACCTCCGGCATATGGATCGCCTGCGGGTTATGCTGGATATCGCCGATGCGATGCTTGCCGATCCCGCGGCGCCGTCAACGTGAGCGACGGTTTACGCAGCCATTAAGCGTTCACCTCAAAGCGTTCCCGATAGAGAGAAACCAGCCAGTCTACAAAAATCCGGACACGGGGAGAAAGCTGTCGGTGCTGTGGATAGATAGCCGAAAGTTGCATGGCCGGGCTTTTCCAGTCGCTTAACACTTCCTGTAGCAGGCCATCCCGAAGGGCATCGTCCACATGATAACGTGGAAGCTGAACCAGCCCACATCCACGCAACGCGCAAATAACGTAATTTTCTGCGTCATTCACAGTCATCCAGCCTTTGGTCGGATAGCTTTTCTCTTTACCGTTAACAATGAGTTCCAGAGGGTAATTCTTACCCCGGCTGGTGGAAAAGAAATTGACGCTCTGGTGAGAAAGCAGATCGTCAGGGGTCATCGGTCGGCCGTGCTTACGAAGATAGTCCGGACTGGCGCAGATAACCTGAGGCATCTGGGCTAAAGGCCGGGCAATTAATGATGAATCAAAGAGCTTGCCCGCGCGTACGGCGCAGTCAACGCCTTCCCGAATCAGATCGACCAGACGATCCCCACTGCTGATAACCAGCCTGATGGCGGGATAGCGGGCGTGAAACTCGTCAATACGGGGCAGTACAATGCGGGTCGCATGGGCCCCGTGAAGATTCACGCGCAAAATCCCCTGTGGTCTTACGCCGGAATGACGCAGGGAAGACTCCGCATCGTCCAGTTCAGAAAGAATATGCACGCAGCGTTCATAAAATGCCTCGCCATCCAGCGAGGCCCGCACGTGTCTGGTCGTCCGCTCCAGCAGACGACACTCCAGGTTTTTCTCCAGGCTTTTTATTGCATTGCTGGCCGTCGCTCTGGGGATCCCTAGCTGGTCCGCGGCCTGACTGAAGCTTTGAAGCTCTACAATGCGGGTGAAGAGCAGCATGGTATCAAATTTATCCATCACGGATCCTGAAGGCGATTATTAACGATAATGGAATTATGTTATCAAATATCACCCATTTATCTCTCCCGCTAAAACATTAATATCTCCATTCAGACCCCCTTTCACTGAAACCGGAGAGAACGATGGACAAAGTCAATAAAACTGCCCTTGTTACGGGCGGTTCCCGTGGTATCGGCCGCGCCATTGCTGAGCGTCTCGCGCGGGACGGTTTTACCACTATCGTGAATTACGCAGGTAATGCCGAGGCGGCAGAGCAAACCGTGCAGAGCATCGTTGCTAAAGGTGGCCGTGCGACGGCGATTCAGGCTGATGTTGCCAGCGAAGCGGACGTCAGCCACTTGTTCCAGCAAGCGAAAGCGGTTACCGGCAGACTGGATGTGGTGGTGCACAGCGCGGGGATCATGCCAATGGCGAAGATTACCCCTGCCGGTCTTCACGATTTTGATCGTGTCATTCATACCAACCTGCGTGGCGCATTTCTGGTGCTGGCAAATGCGGCTGAAACCGTGAGTGAAGGCGGCAGAATCATTGCCCTTTCGACGAGCGTGATCGGCAAATCCTTCCCGGCTTATGGTCCCTATATCGCCTCAAAAGCAGGCGTGGAAGGGCTTGTACACGTGCTGGCAAACGAACTGCGGGGCAGAAATATCACCGTTAATGCCGTTGCCCCGGGACCCACCGGGACTGAGCTCTTCTTTAACGGTAAGAGCGAAGAGCAGGTTGCGGCCGTTGCAAAACTGGCCCCGCTCGAGCGCATCGGTACCCCAGAAGAGATCGCCAGCGCAGTAGCGATGATCGCCGGTCCGGACGGGAGCTGGATCAACTCGCAGGTTATTCGTGTAAATGGTGGCTTCGCCTAATCCCCCCGACAGGCGGATGCATACGCTTTCGGGGTAAATGAGCGATGAGGCCTGCACGGTCATGCCGCGCAGGCAATAGTCAATATCGTCACTACACCTGCGGGAAACGTCCCTTCCGGGTTGATATTGGAGAGTGCGGCGGTGGTCAATGCCATTGCCGAGCGCATCCGCCAGCAATTTTTACAGCTGGCCTGCCGATAAGATATTTGGATTTAAAGAGTATGAAGAAAATGACCTCCCAGAACTTTTCCTGGGATGATTTGAAAACCGTTATGGCTATAGGTGAGCACGGTAATCTGTCACGCGCCGCAGATGCTCTGGGCATCAATCATTCCACCTTGTTTCGTCGGTTGGGGGCCATTGAGACGTCGCTGGCATTAGCCCTCTTTCTGCGTCGCCGTACCCACTACGTTCCGACAAAAGCCGGAACCGCGCTGATCGCCCTGGGACACCGCATTGAAGAGGATATCCACTATGTTCTACAGAACATTGAAGAGGATGAATGCGGTTTTTCGGGGGAGATAAGGGTCACCACGTCAGATGCCCTTTTGCAGGATTACCTTAACCCGCTGATCGCGTCATTTAGCCGGGTAAATCCCCACATTACCTTTCAGGTCTCGACAGGAAATGAATCCGTCAATTTGTTCGATGGCGGGGCAGATATCGCGTTTCGAGCCACCAGAGACATTCCGGAGCATCTTTCCGGCCGCAAGGTGGGATCGGCGTTCTGGGCAGTGTATGGTTTACGTGAACAATGGGAAAAAAAGCAAGTCAATGCTATGACGCTCACGGAGCATCGCTGGGTCTCCTTCCATTACGCAATGTCTAAGTTAAACGCCTTTCTGTGGATTGAAAAAAATATTCCCGAGAAAAATATCACCTTTCGCGGCGACTCCGTTCTCAGTGTTGCGTCGGCAATCTCAAGCGGCATTGGGATCGGTTTGTTACCCTGCATGCATGGCAATCAGATAGATAAACTGGCTCAGATTAGCCCCATCGTGGAGGGACTGGGTGAAGACATTTGGCTGCTCGCGCATCCTGATGTGAGGAAATCAGCAAAAATAAGGGAATTTATGAATCACTGTTCCCACTATTTAGCAGAGAACAGAAAGAGAATATTCGGACAAACATGTTAATTCCTTTTTTCATATAAAATTCATTAATATTTCACAGCGTTCATTTTTGCAATAAGCCCTTTGCAAAAATGAACGGACAAAAGAATATTTCGTTTTGTATAGTTTTCCCGAGTTCACGAATCAGGTCGTTAATACACTGATAAATTTAAATAAACATCGCGGAAACTATTATGACGATTAAAGCAACACCTGCAGCGGCCAGAAATCTGTTAAGCCCGGAAAACCATGCGCTGATCCTGCTGGATCACCAGAGCCAGATGGCGTTCAATGTGAAAAATATTGATATCGGCCTGCTGAGACAAAATACCGCAGTCCTCGCGGAAACAGGTAAGGGGTTTAATATTCCGACCCTTGTTTCGACGATTTCACGCCATGATTTTGCGGGCCCGGTATTTCCTGAAGTTTCAGCGGTATTCCCGGATGACGCGTCGTACGTTAACCGATCCACCTCAAACGCATGGGAAGATGGTAATTTTGTTGATGCCGTCAACAAACTGGAGCGCGACCGCCTGGTGTTTGCAGGTCTGTGGACCTCGGTCTGTCTGAATGGTCCGGTTCAGTCTGCCATTGAGCAAGGTTTTGACGTCTATATCGTCACAGACGCCAGCGGTGACATGAGTGCAGAAGCTCACGAACGCGCTGTGCAACGCATGATTCAGGCTGGCGCAAAGCCGATTACTGCCCTGACTTACCTGCTTGAACTGCAACGTGACTGGGCACGTCATGAAACCTACGAACTGACCACTTCGATCAGCCAGAAACATGGCGGAGCGTTCGGTATTGGCATCCAGTATTGTGCAGATATGGTTCACGCCTAAGATAACTCGCCATACGATTTTTTTTGCTGGGGGAGTGGAATGACCGTATGGCCGGTATGCGGGCAGGATGCAGTATTCCTGCCCGCATGTTTTTTCTGAGTTCTGTTCATCTTTCTTCGTTCCCCCTCGCTCGCCGTTTCGGCAGCCTGTCTTACCCCGAATTCTTTTGAAAACCATTCCGAACAAACATGGCATCCAGCATTGAGTAAAAAATGAGTGATGAAATTGACACCAAACCTACCAACTGGTAGGTTGGTTTTTGTTCGCTTTCCAGCCAACCGGATCCGGGCCTGAGAACGTTATTTTTTTACCTATGCGATAAGTGAGATCGGTAATGGAGAAAAAGCATGAGTTAGCGGCAGGGCCATCCATTCAGGGAGATGGCATTGCGGAAACAACGACAGCGATCGAGGTTTTTTCCGGCCCTGGCATGAGTATCAACCTGCGTTTTTGCCTGATGAAAGAGGTTGCAGCGTATAAGGCGCAGCAGGGTCTGGCAATTGCCGACCCTGAACAGGAACGGGACGTGCTTGAAAGAGCCTTTGCTGTCGCCCACGCGTCAGGGCTGGAAAGAGAGAGCGTCAGGTCTTTCATTCAACTGCAGATGGACATTGCGAAGGCTATCCAGCATTTCCATTGTGCCGACTGGCTCATGGAAGAAGACACACCGAGGACACCGATGCCGCTCTCTGCGGTGAGAGCAAAAATTGCCCATGCCGATGAATCAACGCTTCGCAGTATCGCCCGGAAATTAAAAACGGAGGGCGGCTTTTCCGGAGTTGATAAAGCGGCATTCATGCGAGAAATTCAGCATGAAAAAATACGTGACAGAGATAAAGAGCGGCTCTGGGCTACAGTTAAAAAAATCCTGCTTCATTCATCCTGTGGCGCGTCTTAATGGGCGAGTTATCACGCCAGCAGCGAAAGACGTGCTTAATGTTTTCAGGAATACGTTCTCGCGTATTTGATTGTGTATTCACTGTGTGAGCAAAAATATGACGAACACTTCACTTTCCACCGGCCAAAAAATAGTCCGCCTGTGCCTGGTCGCGATTATTCCCCTTGTCTTGATAGCGCTGTTTCTCTGGTCAGGCGGCTGGCTGACGCCGAATCGTCTGACGTCTGACAAACTGGTTTCGGTATTGCAGAAATCGGGTGGGGAACATCCTGGTTTTCGCCGCAATCACGCGAAGGGCGTGTGCGTGGTGGGGGATTTTATCTCTAATGGCCAGGTCAGTTCGTTATCGCGAGCAGCGCTGTTTGCCCCTGGCGAAACGCCGGTTACGGGACGTTTCGCCATCGCAGGGGGTAACCCAAAAGCGCCGGATTATGCCGTTCCCGTGCGCAGCATGGCGCTGCAATTCAGGCAGAGCAACGGCGAGCAGTGGCGAACAGGCATGAACGCGATGCCACGCTTTCCGGTCTCTACCGTTGAAGACTTCTATGCGCTGCAAAACCTGACTCTGCCCGATCCGGCAACCGGTAAACCCAACCCCGATAAGCTTAAGGCGTTTGTGATCGCGCATCCTCAGATGCAACCCTACCTCGCCTGGGCAAAGCAGTATGTACCTTCATCCAGTTGGGCAAGCGATCGCTTTAATAGCCTGAATGCATTTCGCTTTATTGATAAAGCGGGTAAAGAGCATCTGGTCCGCTGGAGTATGGTGCCGCATATTGGCTCTCAGCCGATGAGCGAGGCGGATAAAAATGATAAAGATTTTCTGCAACACGATCTTGAAGAGCGCCTGAAGCAAGGGCCGCTGAAATGGGATCTGATGATTACCGTCGCTAAACCGGGCGATCCGGGCAACGATGCAAGCCAGGTTTGGCCTGAAGATCGGCAAACCATCAATGCCGGCATGCTCGTGCTGACGCGTGCAACACCGCAGCAAAACGGTCCGTGCAATGACATCAACTACGATCCGCTGATTTTGCCCGATGGCATTGCCCCTTCGGACGATCCTTTACTGAATGCGCGCTCGGCGGCCTATGCCAAATCCTACAATGCGCGTACCCGTGAACAGTCCCGACAGTCAGGAGCTGGCTTATGAAACAGGTTGCTTATTTCCATCCGGCGTTGCGCATTCTGCACTGGTTCATGGCAGCGGCTATCGTGGCAATGCTGTTTATCGGCATTGCGATGGTTTCAACTATTTCGTCGAAGCATGCCCTGCTGGTGGCGATCCACAAACCGCTGGGGCTGATGATTCTGGTTCTGGTGGTGGTCAGGCTATGGCTGAGGTTTTATACCTCCGTCCCTTCGCTACCGGCTTCCATACCGGCCTGGCAGCGCCTGATAGCGCATCTCTCCCACTGGGCGTTATACCTCATGATGTTCCTTCAGCCCCTGATTGGCTGGGCGATGCAGTCAGCGGCGGGGTACCCCATCACCCTCGGCGGCGGGGTTGTTTTGCCACCCATTGTTCCGGTGAATAACGACTGGTTTGCCATTCTGCGGCCTTTGCACTCTCTGGTTGCGCTGATGCTATTTGCTACCGTGATGCTGCATTTGGCGGCCGCGCTTTTTCATGCGTTAGTGCTGCGAGATGGCGTCTTTGACAGTATGGCGGGGACCGGCAGACGGCGGCAGTAAAGGCGGCCTGTCGGTAGGTTTTCGCTCTGCTCTCTGATATCTTATTGATCTGTATACTGACAATGGGTTACGGCTATGTCCACCGAACGTTCACAGAAAGCAAACGACATTGTATTTTTCACCCGACAATTGCTTACCACCGGTGGCTACCGAAGCTTCAGTTTTGCCGACCTTTCTGAAAAGGTGAATATTCGCAAGGCGAGTATTCACCACCATTTTTCAAGCAAGGCGGAGCTGGTAAGGGTCGTCGTGAGCGAGTATCGCCAGGAGGCCCGCGCCGGAATGCAGGCATTAAGCCATCAACTAAATAATCCGGTTGCCGAACTTCAGGCCTATGCCGATTATTGGGCCAAATGCATCCAGGACGGTTCTGCGCCATTTTGTATCTGCGCGATGCTTGCCGCCGAACTGCCGACGTTGCCGCCCGAAGTCGTTTCGGAAGTGACGGGACATTTCGCCGATCTCTCTGGCTGGCTGACGGAGTTGCTTCAGAGAGGAGAAAGGGAAAAATGCTTTACTGTCCGGTCAACCCACGCCAGCGAGGCGGGGCAGTTAATGGCAACGGTACATGGTGCCATGTTAGCCGCACGCGCGTTTAACGACGCGAAAGTATTTCAGCAAATCGTCCAGCCGGTGATCGACAATATTCTTGTGTCGGATTGATCGCTCGATAGCACGACATTGCTCTTTTAACCTGCTTATAAGGGCGCAATGTGCACCTCTCCTGAGGGTATTCCGTAGCAATAATTGACCACTCCGCACAAATTCTGACCGTTTAAGACGCAACGGGGGATTAGAAACGACAATTTTTTCAAATTCCGCCTTCGTCCAATTTTAATAACCTGCTCTGTCTCATATTATCATGGTGTAAAAGGGAGACAGGGACACGTCTGAAGGCTAATCTTTGTTAATGACGATACGGCAAGCAACAACGTCGGGATGGCTGTCATGGACCGTTAAACGAGAGTATAACGGGACCGTTTCGTCCTGGAGTCTTATCTGGTTGGCTGGTAACAATTTGTGTCAGAATAGACGACAAGACATACCTATTTCCTTAATGGAGTCATCGCGCATGAGAATGGCAATCACCCTACTTTTCTTGATTATTTCGACCTGTTCCTGGGGGAAGGAACTCCCTAAGCTTGAAGGGAAACCCGTGTTAACCATCTCCGGGAAAATCGAGAACAGTAATCAAAATGGCGCTGCAGTCTTTGATATCGCTGGCCTGGAAAAAATCGGCCTCGTTACCATGCGTACCCGTAACCCATGGTATAATGACCAGACAAGCTTTGAGGGTATTCCCATGAAAAAACTCATGGAACTGGTCGGCGCCAAAGGCACTGTTCTGAGTGTAACCGCGCTCAATGATTATACGACCGAAATTCCCATTGAAGACTTCACAAAATATAACGTGATCCTTGCAATAAAAATGAACGGCCAATATATGCGCGTTCGCGACAAGGGCCCTCTGTTTATTGTCTATCCTTATGAAAGTAACAAAGAGTTGGATAACCAGGTCTATTACTCGAGATCAGCATGGCAGATTAGCAAAATGGTCGTAGAGTAATAATCTGGAGAAATGCATGAACAGGATCCTGGTAGGCATTATATTTTTCCTATTCATTACAACCGGGTATATTTCATTTCTTTTGCATGAGCGGCAGGAGGATCTGCAAAAACTCAACCATTATAAGGACTCCTGGTCTGTCTCTCAGATGGTTTCAGAATACTACAGGCTGGAGTCGTGGATCAGCCGTTATTCTGACAATAATCCTGATATCACCATGGACGATCTCCGCATGCGGCTGGAGATCATGCTTAGCCAGCGCGAGTTACTGAAAGAAGGCGATTTAGGGAAATATGTAAAGTCGAATAAAAGCCATAATGCACTGGCAAAAAACCTGCATGAAACGCTTGATTACCTTGATCATCATCTGGAAGGGATGAGTCGCGCTCAACTTGCTGATTATCTTGAGAAAATGTATGCGCTTGATTCCTCCCTTAGCCAGTTTTCATCCAGTGCACTCTCCAATGATGTTAACTCTATCAACGAGACAAACCAGAATATACAAAAGCTGTATCGTATCTATTCAGGCCTTTCGGTTCTGCTGATTATTTTAAGTGCGATATTGGGTGTTTTAAACGTCTGCCAGAACAGGAAGATACTTAAAACTCACCGACAGGTTACCAGCCTGGCAAATGAACTCCAGAAATCGAAGGAAATACTCCAGCAACAGAATAAAAAACTGGCGTATGACGTTTACCATGACTCGTTGACGGGGCTTAAAAACAGGCTTTATTTCTGGGATGATCTTATTAATAACATCTCGATAGCGAGTCGCATACACAGGCCAGTCACGGTCATGTTATTTGATCTTGATCGCTTTAAAGAAGTCAATGACAGCTTTGGTCACGATGCCGGCGATCTGTTATTGCGTGAGGTTGCGCACCGGTTATCCTCCATGAGCAACGAAACAAATACATTCTATCGTCTCGGGGGCGACGAGTTTGCATTATTGTCGCATGAGCTGACAGAAGAAAGTGCCGTTAATCTGGCAATGGAAATCTGTGAGTGCATTAAAAAGCCTTACATAATAGGTAACTCTAACGTCACCATTGGTACCTGCGTCGGTATTGTTGTTTCAGAGTTAGAACGACGTTCAGATTACCTTTATAAGTTTGCCGATCTTGCTCTGTATGAAGCTAAACGTGCAGGCTTAAACATGATCAAAGTGTTTCGCCGCATCATGCTACAAAAGCTCGAGGAAAGCAGAACCCTGGAGCGTGATTTATCAGTGGCAGTCGCAAATAAAGAGTTGGTCGTTTACTATCAGCCGATTGTTGATTCGTACACCACTGAAATATATGGCTATGAAGCCCTTCTGCGCTGGAATCATCCCGTTAAGGGCATCATTGCACCGGATGATTTTATTTCGGTAGCAGAGAAAACGGGATTCATCCATGAGATAGGCAAAGCCGCGCTTGAAATCGCCTGCAAGGAAGCGACGACATGGAAGGTGCCGGCAAGGATCTCTGTCAATGTGTCGCCGGTGCAGTTAAGCAGTATGAATTTTGTCGATACAGTACGCGCAGTGCTGGCCGAAACGGGGTTGCCCGCGACCCGACTCGAACTGGAAGTGACGGAATCTTCGCTGTTTACCGACAGTGAAACCCCCATCGAAATCCTTATGGCGCTCAGAGTGCTGGGCATAAAAATCTCTATTGATGATTTTGGTACGGGCTATTCCTCCCTTTCAAGATTGATTCAGTTAGGCTTTGATAAAATAAAAATCGATAAATCGTTTGTGCGAACAATATCCACGGATGAAGAAACTCAGACCATCGCAAAATTAATGGTCGGCATGGCGAAATGCCTTGATATGGTAATTATTGCTGAAGGCGTTGAAACCAATGATCAACTGTTATGCCTTCAACGTTTAGGGTGTGATTTGGCACAAGGATATCTCTTTGGAAAGCCCGCGCCCTTTATCAGTCAATCAATCAAAGCGGGTGAAACACTTGTTTAATCCTGCGGTGACGCTCACTGGTCAACACGTGTGCCTGGCGCCTGGAAGAGAAGAGAGGGCGATATGCAGGCGCAACGGCTGATGGGGGAGGGGTATGAACCGTACGTTGAGCAACAGGGTGACAGACTGACCTACTCTTTGCCGGTCGATTCCGGATTTGTCAGTTTTAACTTCACGTTTGATCTTCGCCAGACCGATCTGGATGTCCTGCTGTCGAGCGATTACAGGCGAGCCGTCCTCGAGATCACGGCCCACACTTTGCTCCAGCATTCGACACTGAAGGGGAATGACCGTTTCACTCAGAAAGACTTCGACAACCTGGTCGCAGTCACACTCCACGCATCGCTGGCGCTTTTGCACATATTCATTTCGCGCGTGAGCCGTGAGCACAATATTGCCATTGACCATTATGTCGAAGAAATACTCCTCCGACGAACACGCCGCGGCTGAACAGGCCCGAAGCCTGATCAATGTGTTCCTGATACTCCCCTCAACGCGAACATGACTGCCCCTCAACAGAAGCAGCCTGCATCTGCAATTTGCTGCAACACGGTCGCGTTATTCGGCAAAATTCAACAGCGCGTTACCCTCCAGGCGATACCGTACCCATTCGTTTTGAGGTAATGCGCCAATGCTGAGGTAAAAATCAATCGCGGGCTGGTTCCAGTCCAGTACGCTCCATTCAAGGCGTCCGCAGCGCCGTTCCACGGCATATTGCGCAATTTTCTTCAGCATCGCTTTTCCCGCGCCCTTGCCGCGATAATCGGGGGAAATATACAGATCTTCCATATAAATACCGTTACGTCCTAGCCATGTGGAATAGCTGGTGAAGAACACGGCGTACCCGGCGATTTTCCCTTCAATCTCGCAGATTAATGCTTCGGTATGGCTGCCGTCACCAAAGAGTGTTTCGCGAATCTCATCCGGTGTGGTGACCACTTCTTGCGGGGCTTTTTCGTAAACCGCCAGCTCATAAATCATATCGTAAATAGCGGAGGCATCTTCCGGGCGGGCCTGGCGAAGGCTGATACTCATATGTTTTTCTGTCTTTTTTGCAAGGCATCGTTATTGATGGCGTTAAGCATAGGGGGTATTGTCAGAAGAATTAAGTGCAATGAAATCACCCCATGATGAATATTATGCATCCAGCGCTACGACGTCTTGATTTAAACCTGCTGCTCATTTTTGACGCCATTTATCGGCACTGTTCCGTTCGCCTCGCCGCGGATGAACTGGCGATGAGCACCTCTGCGTTGAGCCACGCGCTGTCCCGACTGCGTATTGCGCTCAATGACCCGCTATTTTACCGGGAAGGCCACCGGATGTGCCCAAGCGTGTATGCTACCCAGCTCGCGCCGTCTATTGCATCAGCACTGAAATTTCTCAATCAGGAGCTGACTGTACAACCGGCGTTCGTGGCTTGCGAAAGCACGGAGCGGATCCAGATTGCGATTACGGACTTTACCGCGTTGTGCATTTTCCCGACGTTGATGCAGAGGCTGCAGCAGGAAGCGCCTGGCTTGCGCTTTGATTTACGCTATTTGCCACACAGCCCGGCGCTGAACGAACTGTTGGCAGGAGAAGTGGATCTGGCGCTGGGATTCAGTACACCCGACGATATCCGTCACAATGAACTGGACGAGATAAACTGGTTTGAGGATGAGTATGTTGTCATCAGCAATACCCGCCGAACACAGCTGACGCTGGAAGATTATCTTGCCGCACGGCATCTGGTGATAACCCCCTGGAACGAAAAGCAGGGTGTACTGGATTTACGGCTTGAGCAGTTGGGGTATACGCGGCAGATAGCGCTTAAGACGCCATCCATGCTGAGTGCCCCGTTTATCGTTGCGGAAAGTGACCTGCTAATGGCCATCCCCCGTTTTGCTGCTGAGAAGCTGAAACATGCTGCCAGTATTCAGATTTTTTCATTGCCGTTCACCATAAGCCCGTTTGAAGTAAAGATTTACTCGCATAAACGCAGTGGCCAGAGAGGGGCAACCAAATGGCTGAAGACGACACTTCACATGCTGGCGGACGAGTTGCCGCAAAACATTTATGGCCATGCAACTGACAGTCGAATTTGAATGAGGGTAAATGCCATGCTTCTGGAACAGTTGAAAACGCTGGAACGCACGCTTCATGGCAGCAGGCGCAACGATCGTGAATGGCTTGAACAGATACTTCACGACCAGTTCAGGGAAATGACACGATCAGGTGTGTTGATCGATCGTTCGCAGACAATAGAGGCACTTTCTGCCGAAACAGTTATCCCGACCATTCTCAGCAGCGACTTTCGGCTCATCCAAATAAGAGAGGATGTCGCGATATTGCACTACAGGACATTCAATACGGACGGCGCTCGCCAGACTTTGCGTTCTTCGTGTTGGGAGCGGGCCGGGAGCGGGCAATGGAAACTGGTATTCCATCAGGGGACACCTGTTGCGGTGAGCGGATAAGGTCCCAGGAGCGCACCGCAGAAAACGATTTCTGGATCTCAAGTGGGGTGAGTTAAGCCAGCCGACGGAGTGACCTGAAATAGCGGCATTACTCCGCACTCATTTTAAGTTTGTGGGGTCGCTTATCGCTCGTAGCAAACCTTGCGGCTCTTATGTCGGTCCGCTTTGTGCCAGAAGCGGACGTTATGCTAATCATTGATGAGATGATTTGGCTGGAGCGTACGCTTAGCCAGCTTCTTTTGCAGAATGATAACGATGATGGGGAACCCTGATGCGGAAATTGCACATACCCCCAGCAACGTGTTCATATTTTGTTGTGCTATGGAGTGCCCAGATAATAGAAAAGAAGACAGAAAAAATGCGACAGTTGTGATCAGGTACATTATTGATGACTGCAATGAAGAAAATCCCGCTCGTTGCCTGTCATCAGGAAACTGAATACTCACCGCCGAGGAGGAAACCAGACGACTGTAAGATGCACCGAGAAATAAAATAATAAATAGCGTCGGATTCGAATAGCCCATAACAGGTATCAGCAAAGCGAGTAAAAAAACGAAAGTTGACCCTGTAGCCAGACTCACTGCAGAAAAATGCGGAGTTAGCGCACCTGTCATTTTTGTTGACAGGTATCCTGCAATGCCCCCGGCGAAAAACAGCCATGGCAGCAGGTATTGAGAGCCCCCCAGCTGTTGGGTCATTAATGGTACCAAAACAGGAATGACCAGCATCGGGCTAAACTGTACCAGCGCATTACTGGAAGCGAACAGTAAAGTATTAACGTCGAGAGGCAGTGCGTGGGGTGTATCGAAAGAGACTGTATCCTGAGGGATGATGGATACAATCAGTGGCATTGCCAACAAACACAGCGTACTGGTTAGCCACAAAGCGACATGCCAACCGTAATGAGCGCACAAAAATAGTATCGTGGGCATTCCGGCAATGCTTATCATCGGAAATGATGCAATTACCGTCGCCAACAATTTCCCTCGCAAGTTAGTTGGTGCGAGATTTATCAATATACTGATACTCACCCCCATAGTTGTGCCTCCAGCCAATCCGGCACAGAATCGTAATGTAAGCAGAAGGCTAAAGCTGGAGGTAAATGTCGTCAAAAGTGTCAGTAGGCCGAGTAGTGCCATATTGGCGATTAAAAAACGTTTCTTATTGAAACGACCAATCCAGTAAAAGGCGATAATTCCCGACAGGACCGCCCCGGAGGTGTACATGCCCGATACGTAGCCAGAGAATGACACGGGAACGGCGAAGTCTGCTGCCATAAAAGCAAAAACAGGGTTGAACATCATATATTCCAGCGCATTTGTGAACTGGATAAAAGCCATGACAACCGCTATCCGGATGAGGGCTTTATGATTAAACGTTGTTGTGACCGATGACATAACAAGCGACCTGTGGGTAAAAGATATCCGAGTTTAATTGCTTTCAATCTTATTCAGTAGATGGTAAAACTGGCACGTATTGTTATCATTTATGGGATAGTCTATGCGACCAGCTCTTGATTTTAATACCCTGAAAGTTTTCATTGCGGTGGTTGAAAGAGAAAGTTTTGTTGGGGCATCTAAAGTCCTTGAAATGCCGACATCAAACGTTAGTCGTTGTATTTCTCAGCTAGAAGACAGACTGAATCTTCAGCTCATTGAGCGCAGCACCCGACATATGAAACTCACACAAGCGGGGCACCTGCTCTATTCCCGGGCGAAGCCATTAATGGATGCACTTGAGCAGACTGAAACAGAATTAACGTTGCGGCAGATGCAGCTCAAGGGGCCACTACGTATCTGTATTCCCAATGAAATAGGTCCTGCACTGCTGGGTTCTGTGATTGCCGATTTCGCCTGCCAGCACCCGGATCTGGAAATTAGCTGTGTCACAAATTTGTCTGGTCTTGAATCCCTGAGAGACGATCTCGATTTAGCCATCATTGTGAGCCGTGGCCAGATGGATGACGGTGATTACATAGCCCGTCACCTGGTGACGATCCCTTGCACCATCGTTGCAGCCCCCTCCGTCATTCAGCGTTATGGCATACCTTCTCGTATACAGCAATTTGAAGAATTACCCTGTATTACCACGGTAAATGCACTTAAAGGTGCTCCCTGGCAGTTTGTGAATAAAAAGGGGGGATTTGAGACGATAAAGGTTAAAGGCCATTACCGGGTAAACAGCGGAGAGATGGCAGGACGCGCGGCGGTAGCGGGTGTTGGTTTCGCTATTCTTTCGAAACAGGCCTGCCAGCCCTACATCGACGATGGACGACTGATCGAGACTAAGTTCGAACAACCGCCAGCCCCACTTCAATTGTACGCACTTTATTCAGACAAGCGTTATTTGCCCGCTAAAACACGAGCGCTTATTGAATACATACAGCAGAATTTGAGCAATCTATCCTTAGCAGCCTAAGGATAGATGAAACAGCTACAGAGAGTTCCAGTGTTTCAATGGTCTCTAAATGCAGAATGTCTGCTGTACGCTCAACGCAGACCTTATGACCACGTGGGCTGTCCGTTGCGTGCCAGAAACGGACGTTCAATGGAATAAACGTATCTGCAATTAAAGGCACGCCTCGGAAACTCCGAAGCTATCCTCAAACATGCGAAAGCGGGTAATAAGACCATTTTCGATGTACATGTCGAGTACAAATTCGGTTTCAATCAGCTTCTGTGTTTTTTTAACGCGTGATGCAAGCTCACCAATAGCAACCAGTCGCTTGTCTTTGATGAGAATATCTTTTATTTCAAAATGTTCTGGTGAGAGGTGTGTCCGTATTTGCGCATAGAATTCTGCCACACCGTTTCTGCCGTATTTTCGGCCAATCCAGGGAACTAACTGAGTATTTCCAGCGACCACCCAGTCGACGCTTTCACTTACCAGTGCCGCTATCTCATTCACATCTTCTGCTGTGGCTATACGATGAAAAAAAGTTTCCGCTACTACCTGTGGTGTTTGGACTGTCATAGCTTGTTAATCCCAGTAAGAGTAATTAAGGATTGTCAGACTAAACGATGGTATTAAAAATCACCTTGTCCTACGGTGCTGTTTGATCATGTTATAGAGAGCAGTTGGTACGTTACTCAGTCCCCTGGGGGGGCTTTTGTCCGATTTTCGCTCATGGCGGACCTTTGGCTCAGTTAGCTTGTCCGCTTTTTGCCAGAAGCGGACAATGCAAACCTTGCGAGGGAGTTAATTAACAACGGGAACGTCGGCGAGATGTTTAACAAAACGCTTCCTAACTTCCTGATAACCATTATCTTCATAAAACTTGTGTGCTCTGACTCTTCTTTCACTGCTTGAAAGCTCAATTTGAGAACATCCTTTCTCCAGGGCGATTTGCTCAGCGGCGATGAGGAGTTTCCGCCCGATCCCTGCCCCTCGCAATGATTCGTCAATAACCAGAGCTGAAATTAATGCCCATAAGCCGTTTTCGTGCAGGGGCGTTATAAAATTCACCACAATAACCCCGCAAAGTTCTTTTTCTGATTCGGCAACCAATATGCTAAGACCGGTATACTCTTGGTCAATGTGCTTTTCTAAGCGTTCTCCCTCTGTCTGATATCCTAGTTGCAGAAACAGCTTATTTAGAGAGGGTATATCTTTTAACTTTGGCGTCCTGATTAAGACCATGCCATAACCTCCTTCATAATAGTTTAGAAAAAATATCCAAATCACAATTCGATGCGCCTGCAGGGAAGCCATATACGGTCAAGGCTGTTAAGAGGAACACTGGCCCTGAAGCTGAAAGAAACTTTGCGTTAAAGGAAGTGGTTTCAGAATTGATGGGCGTCTGTAAAGCTTCTCCGGCTCACGGCATCCCAACAAGGGTTCGCGATTTCCTCACATGTTCTCTTAATGATATGTTCTCACTGAAACGCTGCCGTCGTGACGCTATTTATAGACAACATCATATCGTCAGCAACCGTCAGCCTCTTCAATATATTCCTCTGTATTACCAAAAATGGTAGTTATGTATGAAAGCATAGCTACCACCTTACGTAATACCTCTTAGCAGATTAGCTGCTCGCTCAAAAATAATTATGCGTGACAAATCTGATGGAGACTACCAATTATAGTGGGGAGGGGGCTTACTTGTATAAATAAAAAAACAGAAATAAGCCGATTAATAATACCAAGATGAAAGCTTCATCATGAAAAGTTACCACCAGTAAATTTATGAAAGAATATAAAGAAATCCTTTTTTTAGGAAGTATTAAAATCTTCACATCTTCGACCAGCTAGATGATAAAACTACGTAAACCAACTTGAGTTTTTGTGCTAAGCGGACAAAGTTAATATTTTTTTATTGTGACGTAGATCACACTTTCGGATAGATGAAATTAAAATTTATGTAAACATGTAGTTAATTTTCTGGGCGCAGATGCGCATAACCTAAAAAGGAAATGGAAATGAAAAAACTTTCTGAAATGCTGAAAGCAGCCGCTTCTTCTAAAAAGCCGGCACAAAAGGTTAAGGGTAAGGATCTTTATTCCGGTGCTGGTCCGAGTAACTCCAATTCCCACTGCCAGGGTGGTGGTGGCTGGTAAGAAATACCGGGGGGAGTGATCCACTCCCCCATTGCTCCCCCTCAAAAAGGAAGAATCATAATGATGGACGATATTGCTAAAACTTTGCCACATTCTATGGAAGTGTCGCTTACCGGGCGAGAACCCACTCTTGATGAAGCTGTAGAGTACATTGATAAAATTGACTTTTCTGAGTTGAAAAATAAGTTATCAAGATCAGATGAGCTAATTTCCCGAGTCTGGTCTGAGCAAGAGTTACAGATGACTGAACAATATTATAAAAACTTCCTGTATCTGAATAAAAAATACAATAATATTGTTAAAGTAATTGTCCCAAGCCTCGCCATAGATGAATTCTGGCATCATCATATCTTAGACACAAGGTCGTACATCAGAGACTGCAACAATATTTTTGGATACTATTTTCACCACTACCCATATTTTGGTATGCGGGGTGAGACAGATTATAAGAACTTAAAAAAAGCATTTGATGTTACACAACAAATATACGAGGCGGAATTTGGTGAAAAAATCATTGATATTTGGTGAGCCAGATTACTTTAAAAATATCAGATCTAGGATCATACCATTCATTACAAGCAGGGTGGTTCCCTTTGCAGGTTTTACACTAATCACCGTCATGATCGCCCGCCTCAACTATCCGGAGTTGGGAACTTTCACCTATCTTACTGCGATGTTTTCTCTTCCAGTAGTCCTGATGTCGATGCCATTAGCAATGGTTGGGAATTTCTCGGCAGCATCAAAAAAGACAGGTGAAAGCGGGAGCGAAATATTTTTGAGTGGTCTTCCGTTGGCTGTCATCCTGTCGGTTTCAGGAGGGTTCATTGCTGCATTCATGCTGTTTTACTTAGTCAACACGGTAGATCCAAATGTTGATTTGGCTGGGAGAATATATTGCTTTTGCGTTCCTTTCTTAATAATTAACACTTATTTATTCTATTACATAGAAAGCTATATAAGCAACAAGATAATGGCTAAAGTAAAGATTGCCAGTACTTTCATCAGTGCGGTTGCTATCTTATCCCTTTCGGTATTTGTGAATGAAATTGTTACTTGGCATGTTTTTTCCGTATTTTTGCTAATCGAGATTATTCTTTTTTGCCTATATGTATGGGTAACAGTCTCCCATTCAGATGCTAATCTAAGGCAGGGTATTGGTTTAAAAATTACAGAGGCCTCAAAAAAACTAATCGTTATCGGGTTGCCTGTTGCTCTGGGCCTGACGGGGCAAAAAGCGGTATACTTTCTTATCACTCAGCGCATCAACGATATAAACAGCAGCCTTGTGGCAGATTTGTCTGTAATGATGAGTATATCGGGAATTTTATCTCTGCCATTTGCCGCTTTTGCACAAATACATAGCTTGTTTGTTAGCGAAAATGATTTTAAGTTTCATTACCAGATTTACAAACAAGGGGTTGTTTGTGGTTGTATTGCTATCTTCAGCATACTGATACTGGGAGTAGGTAGTTATTATTTCTTACTGGAATTATATAATGCCGCACCTGATTTATATAGTATAAATTACTTTGTCAGTATTTCAGCTTTGTTTGTTGCGTCTTCTCTTATGCTTTTGTCCATGAGTCATCTGAGGGCGTTACATGACACACTCTATCCTCAGTCGATTGCAGTCTTAATTCTCCTGGCGGGGTTTATCCCGGTAATCTGGTTACATACATTTAAAAGCAATGCATTGTATAAAGTTATATATATACAGGCTGCATTTACAATGATAATTTTTGTTGCACTGAGTTTCAGGATTAAAACACAATTCAAATTCAGTAATGGAACTGAGGTTACACAATGAAGACCATTGATATGCAATTTAAGGAGTTAACAAAAGAGCTCCTTATGCTTCATACAAATAAAATGCGCAGTCCATGTGTATTTGTTAATATGGTTATAAATCAACGACTTGAGAATTGCAGCGTTGAAGAGATATTGTCTCTTCAACAAACACAATTTTTGTCTAGTAATCATAACGGATCGTACTGGGCCGATAAACCGCTCTACGCTGAAGTTCAGGGCAGGAAGAAAACACTGGACCTGGAGCGTATGTTTTTAAAGGATAGCGGTGACTACTATGTCACCTATTTTGTTCAGAGAACACTCCATCCAGCCGGATGGGAAACCATCCGGACTTGTGGAAATAATGTTTTCGATGATTATCTGGCAAGCAGAACCACCTTCAAAGATTATATGAAGGGAAGCGTGTTTCATAACCACTGGATTTCAAACGGTAACACTTTGAGTTCACTTCATGCAGATCCGGTCAATACTTTCTTTCTCCAGGTGCAGGGAACGAAAAGATTCAGATTGATTGAGGAGTCTTTATTATTGTGTAAATATGTTGATTTAAGACAGCCTCATAAACTTAAAATTAATTTTGATAAGCTAAAAAATTTAGGTGTTAAAAATGAAGAGTTCACTGTCACCCCTGGGATGGCCGTTTTCATGCCTTCTTGGTGTTTTCATGAAATAGAAAGTCAGGGGGCCGGGCTTAATATTTCGTTAACTTCGCATTATCCCCGTTCACGTTCAGCGTTCCTTCTTTCTCCTCTACAGGCCATCAATAAAGTAAGGCGTTTCTGGTATCCAAAATTTGTCCAAAAAAAAAGAATACAATTTCAGATTGAAAATCTTTCAGTGAATGCTGTACCCTTTTTTCCCTGGTTCTCCTCATTCGTATCAAATACTACTTTCTTAAATGACACCACCTACCAGCCTCAATATTATATATTGAACAGGAAAACAAAAAGGATCGTACCCGTCTTAAATATGGAATTGGTATCTGTACTTAAACAGATAAATGGCTTTGTTACAGTGCAGGATATTTCGAACATAACAGGTCTTGCTCAGGATACCGTAATCGATACTCTGGCCACACTTATTGAAGATGAGTTCATCCAGATACTTTTTGATTCGGAAGATAAGTATAATTATTTCTATCAAAGTATAGAGCCGAAAACATTATCTACCTGAAATAGGATAAGTGAAGGTCCTGTTCAGACCTTCATGTATGCCACAGGAGCCGCGTCCAAAGGATGGTTTCTATGTGCAACTGATAGCACACGGCCGGGGTTGCCTCCGGCCACAGCCCGTTCGCCGGGTTCTCATCAAAAAATCTAGCCGCTTTAAAACCGGTACGCTGATAAGGCTGCTGTCTCTCCAGCCTGCGGGTCTGTACTTAATGATCTTTTTTTTACATAAGTTTTGCCTTTATATCGTCGTGAGTGACGTTCTAATTTTTCTGTCACGACACGGCATAAACCTTTCTTCCGATCACGGGAGTTTTCGAATCTGCGGAGAAGAATAGAGAGATTGATTCAGAACAGGCACTAATTAAGGAGGATTATTATGATATCTGGATTATTCTCATTCAGGAATGAAAAGGTACTGATTATTGCCCTGAGCGGACAAGTTATCCTCACGGCCTATCAGCGACGAACCGGCACGCATCATTTTCACCCTGAACGTCCGTCCTGACCTTTGACAACGTGGCCGATGATTAAAGTCCCCTTTGTGCCAATAACTGACCTTGCTAATCTAAATGCTGTTTAAATTGTTAGCGAGATCTCAAGCGAATGACGGGCGTAAATCTTCAACAAGCGAGCCGTTAATTCCCACCTCCCAAACCATTCCTCACCGGCTTCTATTGCTGATATAGTGCAAGTTTTGGCGAGGATGATTTTATGTCTTTAACTGCCCTTATGGCTTTTGCCCTGATTATGTCTGCCGGTATCGTCACTCCAGGCCCGACTGTTCTACTTGCTCTTAATAATGCGGCTCGCTTTGGTATCAGGAAGGCGACATGGGGGATTATTGGCGCAGCAGCAGCGGATATCCTTCTGGTAGCGCTGGTCGGTTTAGGACTTGGCGTTGTTCTGGCTGCTTCAGAAACCCTTTTTGTCACCCTGAAGTGGGTTGGAGCTGCGTGGCTTGCTTTTATCGGCTTGCGAATGTTGCTTTCTTCGAACACTTCTTTGCCTGGAGGCATTGAGGAAACAACTCCGGCGCGTCATTCACTTTTTCTCAAAAGCTTCTTTGTCGCCATGAGCAATCCTAAATATTATATCTTCATGACCGCATTACTCCCTCAGTTCGTCAGTACGGCGCAACCAGCCTTGCCGCAGTATGTCAGCCTGGCGGCAGTGATAGTTTTAATCGATGTGGCGGTGATGCTGGGCTATGCGATCTTGGGTAAGAAATCCGTCAGCCTCTGGAGAGCTGGCGGTATTAAATGGATGAACCGTATCAGCGGGTCGTTTCTGTTAATTCTCGCTGGTTCGGTTGCTTTGTATCGTAAAAGCAGCACATAAGTTTCCCTGGAGATGTAAAGCAGCTATCAGGCGGCTTTTTTCCGTCCCATGTCCGCTTCTTGCTCAAAGCGGACCCTTCCATCTCCACCTGCCTTTTGCTTTGAACGCCGGAGCCTCAACAATTTCTCTGCCCGGCCCGGTGCAGAGAGAAAAGACGTCATCAACCTCATGCTATCTTTCTATAAAACAGGTATCCCAGTGGTAATTGGGGCTGCCCCGTTGAAATAAAAGGAACAAGTTAATGCTTGATTATATGCTTGAGCAGTTCAGCAGGCTGCCTGTTGACTCTTGGTTACTCAGGAACGGCCTGAAAGACTATATTGATGAACAGCTGCTCTGGTGTGAGGACAGCAATTTTTCATCAAATTTCCCTTTCCGGGAAACCGGTCTGCCTCAGGATTTTTTTCTTCAGAAAATCATTTCCTGCGACGGTAATGACTACCTCACCGGACCCAGATACAGAGGCGGCGATTTGAAGAAGCCGTTCATTGATCTGGTCGCCAGCTCTGCTCCTCTGACCCGGAGGGCAATGGCCTCAATACTGGACGTATGGCATCCCATGGGCGCACGTTCAGTCCGCGTTCTCCGACCCGTGTCTGAGGATACGCGCGGTTGTGCCGATCAGTTTTTCTATGTCGGCGGCAGCATGGATGAAAAAAAAGAAGCTGTAATCAGCGGCCATACTGTCCGCATTGAGCGTGCCTGCCAGCCGTCAGTTGAGTGGTGCCTTCAGGCTCTGGAACTTGCCTATGCCGAGACGTATTCCCGCTATCCTTTCCTGAAGGATAAGGTGGTTCCTGCAGATGAAGAAGACATTCGCGATGCCATTAAGGACGGAAACCTGTTCATCATAGTTTATGAGGGGTCGCGTGCCGGTTTTATCATCTGTGATAACGCGCGCCGGGCTTTTATATCCGGACAGTGGATCACCGAGGAGATCGTTATTCCGCGCTTTCGCGGAAAGCATGTTGCGGGTTCCGCTCAACAGGCCTTACTTTCTTTTCTCAGCACGCCCCGCACACCGGCATCGCTATGGGGAACCATCGAAAGCAGTAACCTGCCTTCAATACGCGCCGCTGAGCATGCCGGGAGAAAGCGGGTGATGGAGTATGCTTTTCCGTATGGGGAAGATGTGCATGATTAAGAGCTACCGGCAGCTTACGCTGTGTCTTTTCATACTGTTGTCCACATTCGGCTTCTGCCTTTATCTGGGTTTTTTTTCCTTCTGTCTGGTTAAAATAAAAACCGACCCGCTTGTTATTTCAGTGCTGACAGGTTCAACTGCGCTGGCGGCGTGACCGCCACCTTGTGATCCACCCTGTCAGCTGCATACAGACCGCCTTCCCGGCGGTTTTTTTATGCCTTTTCTGCGGTAACAAGACAGGGCGGAAGTCTGCCTGCCCCGTGGCTCAGCATCCGACTTCGGGAGTTTTCGGATCTGTGCAGAAGAGGAGAGAGATTGATGCAGGACAGGCACTAATTAAGGAGGATTATTGTGATTAGGGGATTATTGTCTTTCAGGAAGGAAAAGGTACTGATTATTGCACCGAGCAGACAAGTCATTCTGACGGTCTATCAGCGACGAAGCGGCACGCATCATTTTTCACCCTGAACATCCGTCCTGACCTTTGACAACGTGGCCGATGATTAAAGTCCGCTTAGTGCCAGAAGCGGACATTGCCAGCCAGCCCAAGGCTATCTCGTGCTAATAGCAAGTTTAGCCGCGAAGCATAAAAATAAGCCCCCTGTTGCTCTGTCCATCATTCGGACAACGCGACTTTTCTTCAGTACGGCTGATGCAAAATGCGTGGATAAAATGAGAGTGACTGACCATATAGTCCCAATCGCTACGTGGATGCTGACCAGGATAAAAGTCCATATTAAAGGTGAGTGACCGGCAGGTACGAACTGCGGCAAAAAAGAGACATAAAAAATGCCCATTTTGGGATTGAGCACATTCCCCAGCATTCCTCTGATAAACCAGTTCCCTTGAGAAACGTTGTTGTCATCACCATCACTGAAAGATGATCGAGGACGTATCAGCAGTTGTAAGCCCAGCCAGCTCAGGTAGACCGCGCCACAAACTTTGAGCACAGTGTAAGCCATCTCTGAAACCGCCAGAAGAGCACCAAGACCTAACGCAACCAGCGCGCCCCATACAAAACAGCCAGCATCAATGCCAAGCGCAGCGTGAAAAGCCTTTTTACCGCCCTCAGCACAAGCGGTGCGCAGAATAAGTGCCGTATCAAGACCGGGGGTCAGGGTAAGTAACAGTGCTGCGAGAGAGAATGCGAAGAGGGAATCGTTAACAGTCATTTTCTTTGTCCGAAAGAGCAGATGCTAATCATTTAGCTCCCTACAATCAATCCATTAAATATTGTTTTTAAAGGTCTGCTCTTCGCTCAAAGCGGACTTTCAGCTCACTTAGCCTGTCCGCTTTGCGCCCGAAGCAGACCTTTATTCGTACGGCAAAAATCTCCGTGACAACGGTCTATGAAACATATACGTTATACATATGTTCTATGACAGAGTATATGCTTATGGGTATTGTCAAAATTTCAGATTTGCTGCATGAAGACGTGCGGGATGCAAGCAGAGCGATGTCACGTTCAGTGAATGCACAAGCCGAATACTGGATCCGCCTCGGTATGATGAGTGAGCTTTACCCGGAACTTAACTATCAACAAATTAAAATGATGATGCTGAAATCAGGTTCTGACCGTTTAATGGAGGTTATCAATGCCATCAATTCCCATTAAAACCGCAGATGAACTTGCCCGCCAGCGTCATGCAGGAGCGTTGCTGGCCTCCGTATTTGAGATGCTGGACACGTTTATTGTTCCGGGAGTCTCAACTCTGGACATCAATGATCGCGTAGAAGCTTTTATTGTCAATGAGTTGCAGTCAAGACCTGCCAGTAAAGGACAATATAATTACCCTTACGTCCTGAATACTTCTGTGAATGAAGTGGTTTGTCACGGAGTTCCTAAAGCCAACGAATACCTGAAAGCCGGCGCTATAGTTAATGTCGATATCACCCTGGAGAAAGGGGGCCTGATTGCCGACTCCAGCAAAATGTATCTGATTGGTGACGTCTCTCCGCTGGCTCGCCGGTTGGTGGATATAAGCCAGGAAGCCATGTGGCTGGGCATAAAAATGGTAAAACCGGGTGCAACACTGGGAGACATCGGGCATGCCATCCAGACGCATGCTGAGTCCAACGGCTATAGCATTGTCAGGGAATACTGCGGGCACGGTATCGGCAAAGAAATGCATGAAGAACCGCAGGTGCTGCACTATGGTAAACCTGGTACAGGCGAAGTGTTACAGGCAGGAATGGTTTTTACCATCGAACCGATGGTAAATCAGGGAAGCAGTAAAATAAAAACCAAAAAAGACGGCTGGACAGTGGTCACCCGGGATAAAAAACTCTCGGCCCAGTGGGAACACACGGTCGCTGTGACCAATGACGGTTTTGAAGTTTTAACACTTCGTAAAGATGAAATCATTCCAGAAAACATGGTTTGACTCCGGTGATTACTCAGCAAAAAAAAGCTTTCACGCATCTTCAACTGTGTGCTTGATTCCCGTATCCAGCCTGGCATCTTTTACAGGGGACGTCCGCTTATCGCTCACAGCGGACCTTCTGCTCCGTTAGTTTGGTCGCTTTGTGCCAGGAGCGGACGTTGCAAATATCACGGTTTTAATCGATGGGGAGCAGATCAACGATGAACAATAACCCTGAATCAGCTCATTTTAACGGCAAATATATATCCGTGAGTAATTCATGTTCTGCTACCTCATGCACAAAGTTGTGGTAATGAAAGAAAAGCGGGAAGTCGCGAAGTTCCTCTCCGCTCTCTGGCAACCAGTCACGATACAGAGACTTAGCCAACCCGGTTAACGCATCATGCGATCCCTGATGACGTAACACCGCACAGCGACCAGCCGGAATGTCACTATTTATCACCCCGAAGCGATTGTCTTCAATAATGGGTGACGTGACGGTTCCGCAAATATGGAACTCAAATTCATCCGGCGGCGTTAAGGTTGGATCGTGTGGTGCAATACCGTATGTCTGGCTACTGGCAACCGGTGAAAAACCCGTGGTTTTTCGCCATTCAATAAAGCGAGCCGCCGTTTCGTTTATTCGCTCCGGTTGTCCATAATGTGTCAGCATTGCGACTGACGTCGCGGGGAAAGTAATGATCCTGACCTGGCTTTGCATGGTTTGTCTCCTGGCTTTGTAAGGTTCGGATATGCGCTTATGCCAATCCACCCAGGGGGGCTGCTGGCGGAATTGCGTCGGTGATAGACCGAACATTTGTCTG
Organism: Enterobacter cloacae complex sp. FDA-CDC-AR_0132; assembly: GCF_003010695.1. Lineage (NCBI taxonomy): Bacteria > Pseudomonadati > Pseudomonadota > Gammaproteobacteria > Enterobacterales > Enterobacteriaceae > Enterobacter > Enterobacter cloacae complex sp. FDA-CDC-AR_0132. The sequence continues at coordinate 2,888,512 of NZ_CP027618.1, forward strand.
AAAGCACGGCTAAATGATTCAGAATGCTGGAAACCGGCGTCGTACGCGATATCAGTGATTTTCTCTAACGGATTAAAAGCCAGTCGATAAGATGCGCGTTTTAAGCGCATCATCTGGATGTAACGGCCAGGTGGCATCCCACAATAACTACAAAACTGACGATGGAAATGAAATGGCGAGAAGTGAGCCACTTCACTCAGTTTTTCCAGTAATAAAGCGTCATCGAGATGGTGGTCAATATAATCAAAGACCTGTTTAAAGCGTCTGGCGTAACTATCAGTTTTATTATCACACATGACTTCCTCCGTGCTGCTTAATATGCTCGAAGGCGATTCAGTTTGCCTGACCGATCTTGCTCAATGACGTACAAAGGAGAGCATTTCCAGGTGGCTATCTTTCGAACCTTTGACTTGCTCCCCATTGCTCAAGACTCTCGATGTCAATATGCATGCAGAACTTCCACTGTTCGCTCATTGCGGACCTTAGGGGACTTCAGGAAGTCCGCTCCATGCCGGGAGCTTACATTGTTGATATGGTAATCGCCGCGGATAATCTCAACCGCCTATGTGGTTACGTTCCATCGCTCTTAAAACCTTCTCTGCAGAATCAAATATATCCATTCTCTGCATATCATGCGGGTATTTGGTGTATTCATAACTTTCTAAGGCGAGATCCCATGTACTTTTCTTAAATTCACACTGATATAACTGCACTGTCTTGTTCAAAATCAATGCTTCTAATGTACTGTTATTTCTAATTATTTCATCAACCTTCTTGTTGTTTATCCCAATATAGATACCTGTTATTGATTTTAGATCAATTATTTTATCAATTAAAACCGTGCCTTGTTTTTGTAATGCGTCTGTCTTTTTTATTATTCTGATTTCTTCTTCATATTTCCAATGCAGTGATTTAGTAAGCAATAATTTACTAATTATATCAGTATTATAGATATTTTCTTGACTGATTTTTAGTTTGCTTTTCATTCGGCTCTCTAAATAAAAAATTTCACCTTTCGGAGCTGTAATCAGGCATTTTGCTTCATCATCAAATCCTGCTTTCTCAGTGTCGATTGCTACAACAAAGCCCTGATGCTTATCAGCATAATGTGACCACATCAATACGTTGAGTGGATTTTTAGAAAGGCATAAACAGGCAAGGTTTTGATTGATCTCATACCTCATAGTCAATGATTCAATTGATTCATCATCAAGTGCATATCCATAACTTTCGAACGGATCATTAAACTCACTGTGAGGGGTGAATTTTATAGAAATGTAGCCATCTTTGAAGAATCGATCTAATGATGCATTGTCTATGTATTTGTACAAAATCATAAAATACTCAGAATTATCTATAGGTGTTATCAGTGTACAGCCTTTCGACAGGGTAGGGGTAAGTATCCCGCTTAACCAGCAAGTGCATACCCTGGATCACCTAATAGCATAACTTTCAGGGTATGAAAGTCTATACCTCGCTCAAAACGGACCTTCCCACAACCCGCAACACCGCGCGTAAAACGCAATTCCCCTGATCCCTCCGCATCACACTACACTTATCCCTTAAAGCCAAACCTGACACAGGGAGTCATGTATGTCTGCGGAGAATTTATCCCAAATGGGTGCGGCAAAAGTGCAGCGCTTGGTGGATCAATATGGTCAGCAAGTCATAGATAAATGCCCTGTTAGCCCTGTGGAATACGCTTTCTACGAGCATGCGGCGGAAGAGCTCAACAGCAGGGGGATCAAAACGCCGACGCTGTTGTCTGCCGATCCACATCTACGCCGGTTAAGGCTGGAATATATCCCTGGAAAAGTGTCTCAGGATGAGGTGTCGGGGGATGACATATTGAAATGCCTTTCTCATCTTCATCGCACTCCACCGGACCCAACCTGGGTGTATCACCCTCATTCCTGGTCCGAGAAAGCGCTTGAAAAATCATTGGCGCTTTTGAAATTACCGGACCGCGCGGCCCATCAGATGTGCTGTTTTCAGCAAGCGGGCAGCATTTTGTTTCGGCAGAAATGTTTACTCTCAGGGGATACCAATGCCGGTAACTGGGGGAGAAGAGAAAACGGAGAGTGGGTTCTCTTTGACTGGGAAAGGTTTGGCACGGGCAGTCCGGCTATCGACCTCGCCCCGCTGATAAAGGGGATGGGCTCCAGGCAAAGCATTTTACAGCTTGCGGAGCGTTACAGCGTGCATTATCCGCATATGCCTGCCCGACAGTTAGCGATGGAAATAACCCTTGCTAAAGCATGGATTGTGTCAGAGGTGGTGTCCCTGCTCTATGACCGGAACAAAACAGATTTTGAGCTGTACCTGAACTGGTACAGAGAAACGCTTCCCGGCTGGCTGGACGAGGCTATCTCAGTACTTTAACCCTTCGTCTGCATGGGATTTTTATATTATTAAGGCCGAAATTCTCGCTCACAGACCAGCTGAATTTCGGCCCTTAAGCTCTGGCCTTAGTGCGCCGTGATATACGGCTCCTTGACGAACTCAGCCAGCAGCCAGACCATATCATGTAGCAGACCGGTCAGCTCTTTTGCCACGTTTGCAGGTAATGTTCCGCCCATTACCGCCTGCGTTAACGCCAGCGCATAGTCCACCTGGAGCGACGTGTCCTGCCAGCAGTCCGGAACGCAGGAGACAATCTTCTCTCCTGCAATCAGCTGTTCGACCAGATAAGGCGGGAGGGCAGAATCACAACGCGCGCGAAGGCGTTTAAGGACTGCCAGCAAACGCGTGCACAGTGTTGCATGGGTGACCGCATCGTCGGTTTCTACCAGCACGCTTACATACGCGGTGCAGGCATCGGCCAGTTCGAAGAGATCTGCAGATTCAGGCAGTTGTAGATGAATCAGATGGTGAATAGCGCTTTCTTCAGAGAGCGCGTAAGACAGGGAAGGGACAGTTGTCATGTGATTTTCCATTTTAAAAAAACTCCAGACCATCCAATAAGTTCCTACGCTCATGGGTGGTAGCGCTGACGGAGGTAGGAATACCGCACACGACAAAAACGGCCAACCTTTCGGTTGCTCCGCCAGCGCGACCGTAGTGTAACGGGATGAGCGCTGCCGCGACAAAATAATTGTCGTATCGTGATATGCGGGTTCCTACGCCCGGTTGCGGATGTGCCGCAACGCAGGCACTTTACGGCCGGGAGGAGAGTAAGAAAAGCAGTAACCCTGAATTACACAGGGTTACTTGCAGGTTTGCGAGGCGGCTTCCAGAAAGGCCTTAGCGGGCGCAAGCAACGCCGCGCCATTACCCTTCACTCAGCATCGCCAGAAACCGTTTCACCGTCCGCGAACGTTCAAAACGCCGCCAGCACAGCGCGATATCGGTATAAAGCTCCGGTGATGTCAGCGCATGGTAGGTCACATTGGGGGGCGAAATGGCGGCCATCGACTTCGGCACCAGGGCGAACCCGCCGCCAGCGGACACCATGCTCAGGGAAGAGGAAAGTTGCGAAGACTGCAGCGTGTGCTGCACGTCAATTCCGGCCCGCTCGCAGCAGCCGTAAACGCGATCGTACAGCCCTGGCGCGACCTCCTGCGGGAACAAAACGACCGGCGTATCCCGAAGTTGCTCCAGCGCCAGCGATCCAGACTTCGCCAGTGGATGGTCGCGATGCAGCGCCACAACCATCGGCTCACGGTCGAGAATTTTCAGCTCAAACGCTTTGCTGCTCTCACACGGCAGACGCACAAACGCGATATCCAGCTCACCCTCCGCCAGCATCGCCGTCAGCGAAGACATATTGGCTTCCACCTGGTGCACTCTCACCGCCATGTTCTGCAGCTGATACTGGCGAATAAGGGTGAAGATTTTGGGGTGAAAGGCGTCTGAACTGGTGATCCCAATCGACAGACTGCCGTTCAGCCCGCGGGCAATGCCCCGGGCTTTCTCCAGCGCGGCGTCGCTCAGCGCCAGGATCTTACAGGCGTCCTCATAGAAGGCTTCTCCCGCTTCAGTCAGCTCCACGCCTCGCGTCAGGCGTCTGAATAACGGCGTGCCCACTTCTTCCTCGAGCCGTTTAATCTGCTGACTCAGAGGAGGCTGTGAAATACCCAGCGCTTTGGCCGCTTTGGTGAAGTGTCGCTCACGTGCAACGGCGACAAAATACCGCAGATAACGAAGTTCCATATCAAAAACGTCTCAAACCAGCATGGATTCTATATTGGAACTCTATGCTGAATCGGGTCAACATTTATTTAACCTTTCTAAATAAAGTTGAAGAGGACGAGCATGATGGTGCATTCATCTGCATGCGACTGTGAGGCCAGTTTGTGCGAGACCCTGCGTGGGTTTTCTGCCCAGCATCCTGACAGCGTGATCTATCAGACATCGCTAATGAGCGCCCTGTTAAGCGGCGTGTACGAGGGGGATACCACTATCGCCGATCTGCTTGCACACGGCGATTTTGGTCTGGGTACGTTCAACGAGCTGGATGGCGAAATGATTGCCTTCAGCAGCCAGGTGTATCAGCTGCGCGCCGACGGGAGTGCCCGTGCCGCGAAGCCGGAGCAAAAAACACCGTTTGCGGTGATGACCTGGTTCCAGCCGCAGTATCGCAAAACCTTCGATGCGCCGGTCAGCCGTCAGCAGATCCACGACGTGATCGACCAGCAAATCCCCTCCGATAACCTGTTCTGTGCGTTACGCATCGACGGTAATTTCCGCCACGCCCACACCCGTACCGTTCCGCGTCAGAAGCCGCCATACCGTGCGATGACCGACGTGCTGGACGACCAGCCGGTGTTCCGCTTTAACCAGCGAGAAGGGGTACTGGTCGGGTTCCGCACGCCGCAGCATATGCAGGGCATTAACGTCGCGGGATATCACGAACATTTTATCACCGACGATCGTCAGGGCGGCGGGCATCTGCTCGACTACCAGCTTGAGAACGGCGTGCTGACCTTCGGTGAAATTCACAAACTGATGATCGACCTGCCTGCCGACAGTGCATTTTTACAGGCCAACCTTCACCCCAGCAACCTTGATGCTGCAATCCGTTCCGTCGAAAACTAACAGGAGAACCACCGTGAACAGTGATAAACAGGCACGTCAGTGGGCGCATGGCGCCGATATGGTCGTAGGCCAGCTGGAAGCGCAGGGCGTGAAGCAGGTTTTCGGTATTCCGGGTGCAAAAATCGACAAAGTGTTTGATTCCTTGCTCGATTCCTCCATCGAAATCATTCCCGTGCGCCACGAAGCGAACGCGGCGTTTATGGCCGCGGCGGTAGGGCGCCTCACCGGCAAGGCCGGGGTCGCGCTGGTCACCTCCGGACCGGGCTGCTCGAACCTGATCACCGGGATTGCCACCGCCAACAGTGAGGGCGATCCGGTGGTCGCGCTGGGCGGTGCCGTGAAGCGGGCAGATAAAGCGAAGCTGGTGCATCAGAGCATGGACACGGTCGCCATGTTCAGCCCGGTGACGAAGTACGCCGTAGAGGTGAGTTCACCGGATGCGATTGCCGAAGTGGTCTCGAACGCGTTTCGCGCCGCCGAGCATGGCAGGCCAGGGGGCGCGTTCGTCAGCCTGCCGCAGGATATTGTCGACCAGCCCGCCACGGGCGCGATTTTGCCGGGCAGCAGTACTGCCAAAATGGGGCCGGCACCGGAGTCCGCCATTAACGATGTGGCGAAGCTTATCGAAAAAGCCAAGAATCCGGTCATTTTACTGGGCCTGATGGCCAGCCAGCCTGCCAACAGCGCCGCGCTGCGTAAGCTGCTGGAGAAAAGCCGCATCCCGGTCACCAGTACCTATCAGGCGGCCGGGGCGGTGAATCAGGAACATTTCACCCGCTTTGCCGGACGTGTCGGCCTCTTTAACAACCAGGCAGGCGACAGATTGCTGCATCTGGCGGATCTGATTATCTGCATCGGTTACAGCCCGGTGGAATACGAACCGTCCATGTGGAACAGCGGCGACGCCACGCTGGTGCATATCGATGTGCTGCCCGCCTATGAAGAACGCAATTATGTGCCTGACCTCGAGCTGGTGGGGGACATCGCCGAAACGCTGAACCTGCTCGCCAGCCGGATCGCCCACAAGCTGGAGCTCAGCCCGCGCGCGTCAGAAATCCTGGTCGATCGTCAGCATCAACGGGATCTGCTCGATCGCCGTGGCGCCTCGCTCAATCAGTTTGCCCTGCATCCGCTGCGCATCGTGCGGGCCATGCAGGACATCGTCAATAACGACGTTACGCTCACCGTTGATATGGGGAGCTTCCACATCTGGATCGCCCGCTATCTCTATAGCTTCCGCGCACGTCAGGTCATGATCTCTAACGGTCAGCAGACCATGGGCGTTGCACTGCCGTGGGCGATTGGCGCGTGGCTGGTCAATCCTGGACGCAAGGTGGTCTCGGTGTCCGGTGACGGCGGCTTCCTGCAGTCGAGCATGGAGCTGGAAACCGCCGTGCGTCTCAACGCCAATGTGCTGCACATCATCTGGGTAGACAACGCCTACAACATGGTGGCGATCCAGGAAGAGAAAAAATACCAGCGCCTTTCCGGCGTAGAGTTCGGCCCGGTCGATTTTAAAGTCTATGCCGATGCCTTCGGGGCGAAAGGCTTTGCCGTCGAGAGCGCGGATGCGCTGGAGCCTACGCTGCGTGCTGCAATGGATGTCGATGGCCCGGCCGTGGTCGCCATTCCCGTCGACTATAGCGATAACCCGCTGCTGATGGGCCAGCTCCATCTCAGCCAGATTTTGTGAATCAATATAAGGACAGAGAAATGCAAAAAGTTGCTCTCGTAACAGGCTCAGGCCAGGGGATTGGTAAAGCGATTGCGCTTCGCCTGGTGAAAGACGGCTTTGCCGTCGCCATCGCGGATTACAACGAAGAGACGGCAAAAGCCGTTGCCGATGAGATCGTCCGCAATGGGGGGAAGGCCGTCGCCGTGAAGGTGGATGTCTCCAGCCGCGAGCAGGTGTTTGCAGCGGTGGAAAAAGCCCGCACCGCGCTGGGCGGTTTCAACGTGATCGTCAACAATGCCGGGGTCGCGCCTTCCACGCCAATTGAGTCGATCACCCCGGAAATTGTCGACAAAGTTTACAACATCAACGTCAAAGGGGTTATCTGGGGTATCCAGGCCGCCATTGACGCCTTCCGTAAAGAAGGGCACGGTGGCAAGATCATCAACGCCTGTTCCCAGGCAGGCCATACCGGGAACCCTGAACTGGCGGTCTACAGTTCCAGTAAGTTTGCGGTACGCGGGTTAACCCAGACGGCGGCACGTGACCTTGCGCCATTAGGGATCACCGTTAACGCTTACTGCCCGGGCATCGTCAAAACGCCGATGTGGGCGGAAATTGACCGCCAGGTCTCCGAAGCGGCGGGTAAACCGCTCGGCTACGGCACTGAAACGTTTGCCAAACGCATTACGCTTGGCAGATTGTCCGAACCCGAAGATGTGGCCGCCTGCGTCTCTTATCTCGCCGGGCCAGATTCCGACTACATGACCGGTCAGTCCCTGTTGATTGACGGTGGTATGGTGTTCAACTAAATACTAATAAGCTCTGACATGAGTTTTCCCCTGCCCCCGTGCAGGGGCTTTTTTTTGTCTCCTCAGCCATTGTGGATTACACTGCGCGCTGCAAAACTTTAGTCTTAGAGATCTGACAGGCGGTAACAGCGATGAACGGTACAATCACAACGTGGTTTAAAGATAAAGGCTTTGGATTTATCAAAGATGAAAACGGTGACAACCGCTATTTTCATGTGATTAAGGTCGCCAACCCTGATCTGATTAAGAAAGACGCAGCGGTGACCTTCGAGCCCACAACCAACAACAAAGGCCTTTCCGCCTATGCGGTGAAGGTGATCCCGGAAAGCAAACACCTCTATATCGCAGGCGAGCGCGTGAAGCTCACCTCGATCAAATCGTTTGTGGTGTTCAGCGAAGAAGAGCCAGCAGATACCGGCATCGATAAAGAGAACGCGGTACTGTCCGTGGGGCTGCTGATGAACAACATCAAACCCAAGTCTGATAAAAAACCGGGTGAAATGCGCACGGTGAAGAAGCTGGCTATCACCACCTTCCAGAATACGACGATGATCTTCACGGAAGATGAGATCGACATCGACGCTACGGTGAAGCTGCTGAAATAATGTTTTGCCGGGTAGGGCGACGTCTTACCCGGCGTACCGCTGTCATCCTGGCGTGCAAACGCCACTTCCCCCATTTTCCCGAGCAGGCGATACGCCGCGTCTCTTTTCGTTCGCTTTTTAACCTGCTATAACAAAACCCTTATCCTTCCGGGAGTCAACGCCGTGCCCGAGCTTAATCAACATGGTCAAACTGTTAACGATATCGTCCCCGACTGGAAATGCGCCCGTGCGTTAACCCGCACTCCGCTCGTCGGTCAGTATTGTCGTCTGGAGCCGCTGGATGCCGAACGCCACGCCGCGGATTTGTATGAGGCCTATGCGCTGGGGGACGACAGCGACTGGACGTGGCTTGTCAGCACCCAGCCCGTGAGCGTTGAAGACACCGCAGAATGGGTCCTTGGCAAAGTACTGGATGATGAACTGGTGCCGTACGCCGTCATCGATTTACGTACCGGGCAAGCTGTGGGGCTGGTGAGCTATATGGCAATAGAGCGCATGCAAGGGTCGGTGGAGATCGGCCACGTCACCTGGTCACGCAAGATGAAAGGCTCCCGCCTCGGCACGGAAACCGTATGGCTGCTGCTCAGGAATGCATTCGAGCATGGCTATCGTCGGCTGGAGTGGAAGTGCGATTCAATGAACACTGCCTCGCGTAATGCGGCGGAAAGGCTGGGGTTTGTCTGGGAAGGCCGACTGCGTCAGAAACTGGTGCGCAAAGGGCGCAACCGCGACAGCGACATGCTGTCAATCATTGATGGCGAATGGCCACAGCGGGATGCCGAACTCCGCGCCTGGCTGGCTGAAGCGAATTTTGACGGGGAAGGGCGGCAGCGTAAAAAGCTGGAGGCGTTTCGTCTGTAAAACATGCCCCTCTCCCGTTGGGAGAGGGGCTGCTTAGCAAACTGCGTTACAGGCGAACCGGTGCACCGTTGGCGACAAAATATGCCGCGGTACTCTTCGCCAGCGGCTCGCGCCCGCGAATGGCATCGGCAATTTTCTCGCCAATCATGATGGTGGTGGCGTTCAGGTTGCCGGTGATGATCTGCGGCATAATGGACGCATCCACCACGCGTAATCCTTCCAGCCCATGAACGCGACCCTCGCCGTCGACCACGGCCATTTCGTCATACCCCATCTTACAGGTGCCGCACGGGTGGAAGGCGGTTTCAGCGTGGTTACGCACAAACTCGTCCAGCTGTTCGTCGGTCTGGCACTCAATGCCCGGGCTGATTTCCCGTCCACGGTATTTATCCAGCGCCGGCTGGTGCATGATCTCACGGGTGATGCGGATCGCATCGCGAAACTCCTGCCAGTCCTGTTCGTGGGACATATAGTTGAACAGGATTGCCGGATGCTGATGCGGATCGCGTGATTTAATCCGTACTTGCCCGCGGCTTGGTGAGCGCATGGAGCCAACGTGACACTGGAAACCGTGCTCTTTGACCGCGTTCGACCCGTTGTAGTTAATGGCGACCGGCAGGAAGTGGTATTGAATATTCGGCCATTCAAACTCTTCGCGGCTGCGGATAAACCCGCCCGCTTCAAAGTGGTTGCTCGCTCCCACGCCGGTGCCGCCAAACAGCCATTCCGCGCCAATCTTCGGTTGGTTCCACCACTGCAGGGCAGGGTAGAGAGAGACCGGCTCTTTGCACTCGTACTGCAGGTACATCTCTAAGTGATCCTGCAGGTTTTCACCCACACCCGGGAGGTCATGTACCAGCGGGATGTCAAACTGCTTCAGCAGTTCCGCGTTACCCACGCCGGAGCGCTGCAGGATCTGCGGAGAGGCAATCGCCCCGGCGCACAGCAGCACCTCTTTGCTGGCCGTCGCTTTTGACGGAATCGTGCTCTCGCCTTCCAGCCACTCGACGCCTGTCGCGCGTTTGCCGTCAAAAATAATGTGATCGGTCATGGCATGGGTGCGAATGGTCAGGTTCGGGCGTGATTTCGCCTGATCCAGATAGCCGCGTGCGGTACTGGCGCGACGGCCCTGCGGCGTCACGGTTCTGTCCATCGGGCCGAAGCCTTCCTGCTGATAGCCGTTAAGGTCGTCAGTACGCGGGTAGCCCGCCTGCACACCGGCTTCTACCATCGCTTCAAACAGCGGGTTTACGCCGGGTTTAGAGGTGGTCACGCTCACCGGGCCGTCGCCGCCGTGGTAGTCGTTTGGCCCCACGTCACGGGTCTCTGCCTTACGGTAGTAGGGCAGGCAGTTGAGATAGCTCCAGTGTTCCAGACCCGGCTCAGTTGCCCAGTTGTCCAGATCCATCGCGTTACCGCGGATGTAGCACATGCCGTTGATCAGGGATGAGCCGCCAAGCCCTTTGCCGCGACCGCACTCCATACGGCGGTTGTTCATGTGCGGCTCGGGCTCGGTTTCATACGCCCAGTTGTAACGCTTGCCCTGCAAGGGAAACGCCAGCGCGGCAGGCATCTGGGTGCGGAAGTCAAAACGGTAATCCGGGCCGCCCGCTTCTAGCAGCAGAACGGTGGTATTGGGATCTTCCGTCAGTCGTGTTGCCAGTACGTTGCCGGCAGAGCCGGCACCAATAATGATGTAGTCAAATTGCAAAAAAACCTCCCGGTTAAAATATGGACTGGAATTTACCCATCTCAACCTGGATGGACTTCACCTGGGTATAACTCTGGAGCGTCATTACGCCATTCTCGCGGCCAATGCCGGAGTGTTTGTAGCCACCAACCGGCATCTCTGCCGCGGATTCACCCCAGGTGTTGATCCAGCAGATACCCGCTTCAAGCTGGTGGATCGCGCTGTGCGCGCGGTTCAGGTCGGCAGTCACGATGCCCGCCGCCAGACCGTAATCGGTGTCGTTGGCGCGACGAATCACCTCTTTGTCGGTTTCGTACGTGAGGATGGACATCACCGGCCCGAAGATCTCTTCGCGCACGATGGTCATCTCATCGGTGCAGTCGGTGAACACGGTGGGAGCCACCCACGCGCCGTTGTCAAAGCCTTCGCCTTTCAGCACATCGCCACCGCACAGCACACGCGCGCCTTCCTCTTTGCCTTTGGCGATATAGCGCAGCACGTTTTCGCGGTGCGGGAAGCTCACCAGTGGGCCAAAGTTGGTGCGTTCATCGAACAGATCGCCCGCGCGAATACGTGCCACGCGCTCAACAATTTTCTGCTCAAACGCGGCTTTGAATTTCGCCGGCACGAACACGCGGGTGCCGTTGGTGCATACCTGGCCGGAGCTGAAGAAGTTGGCCATCATGGCGATGTCCGCCGCGAGATCCAGGTCGGCATCGTCGAAAATAACCAGCGGGGATTTCCCGCCCAGCTCCATCGTTACCTCTTTCAGGGACGAGGCCGCCGAATTGGCCATCACTTTTTTTCCGCTGGCAACGCCGCCGGTGAAGGAGACTTTGGCGATGCCCGGGTGCTCGGTCAGGAACTGGCCGGTTTCTGCGCCCACGCCCGGCAGAACGTTAAACACGCCATCTGGCAGACCCGCTTCGGTGTAGATCTCGGCAAGCTTCAGGGCGGTGAGGGGCGTCACTTCGCTCGGCTTGAAGATCATCGCGTTACCTGCGGCCAGCGCTGGCGCGGATTTCCACAGGGCGATCTGGATCGGGTAGTTCCACGCGCCAATGCCCGCGACCACGCCCAGCGGTTCACGACGGGTGTAGACAAATGAGGTATCGCGCAGGGGGATCTGGCTGCCTTCCAGCGCCGGGATCAGCCCTGCGTAGTACTCCAGCACGTCCGCGCCGGTGACGATATCAACGGTGCTGGTTTCTGAGTACGCTTTGCCGGTGTCGAGGGTTTCCAGCTTCGCCAGCTCGTCGTTACGCTCACGAAGAATGTCTACCGCACGGCGCAGAATGCGCGAGCGCTCCATGGCGGTCATTGCCGCCCAGATTTTTTGCCCGCGCTGCGCGCTTTCTACGGCGCGATCGACATCCTCGCGCCCGGCGGCCTGAACGGTCGCCAGGACTTCACCGTTGGCCGGGTTGATGGTCTCGAAGGTGCGACCGCTGGTGGCCGATGTATAACCACCATTGATATAAAGCTGCTGTTCTGCCATTCGGGACATAAATTCTCCTCGGTTAATCGGTCGGTAAATGCTGGCTAATAAAGTGGCTGGTGAGCGACTGGGCCAGGGTTTTATCCAGCGGTTTGCCACTCAACGCGGCGCGCAGCCACAGCCCGTCAATCAGCGCCGCGAGCCCGTAACCCGCCTCCTGCGCCTGTTCGCGCGGCAGCTCGCGGCGGAACTCATACACCAGGTTCGACAGCAGACGGCGGCTGCTCACCTGCTGCAGACGGTAGAGCATTGGCTGATGCATGCTGCTCGCCCAGAAGGCCAGCCAGGCTTTCATTGCCGCGCCGCTGATCTGGGTTTCATCAAAATTGCCGCCGACAATCGCCTGCAGACGCTGCTCAGCGCTGCCGTGCGGTAAGGCATGCAAACGGTTCAATACCGCGTCGCGCAGCTGGCCGGTGATGTCGCGCATGGTCGCTTCCAGCAGGCCATTTTTGTCCTTGAAATAGTGACTGATGATCCCCGTGGAAACGCCCGCCCGACGGGCGATCTGCGCGATGGTCGCGTCATGCATTCCCACTTCATTTATTGCTTCCAGCGTGGCGTCGATCAGTTGCCTGCGCCGGATTGGCTGCATCCCCACTTTGGGCATTTTTGCCACTCCATTCATCAGCGTTGGTTAACCATTAAAGCGGTTTTTGATTGGACGTTCAATATAAAATGTGTCTTAATTGTTGCGGTTTTGGATTTCAATAGTTACAAAAACAGTGGGGATACTGGATGACAGATCTTTCGCAAGACAGAGAAAAGGACAAAATCAATCCGGTTGTTTTTTATACATCCGCAGGACTGATTTTGTTGTTTTCCCTGATGACGATCTTCTTTAGCGATTTTTCTGCCGAGTGGATTGGGCGCACCCTGAACTGGGTGTCGAAGACCTTCGGCTGGTACTACTTGCTGGCGGCGACGCTCTATATCGTCTTCGTCGTCTGCATCGCCTGCTCGCGCTTTGGCTCGGTAAAGCTCGGGCCGGAACAGTCAAAACCCGAGTTCAGCCTGCTGAGCTGGGCCGCGATGCTGTTTGCCGCGGGCATTGGTATTGACCTGATGTTCTTCTCCGTGGCGGAACCGGTCACGCAATATATGCAGCCACCGGAAGGGGCGGGGCAGACGATGGAGGCCGCGCGACAGGCAATGGTCTGGACATTGTTCCACTACGGCTTAACCGGCTGGTCGATGTATGCCCTGATGGGTATGGCGCTTGGATACTTTAGCTATCGTTATAATTTACCCCTCACGATCCGCTCCGCGCTCTATCCGATTTTCGGTAAAAAAATTAACGGACCGATTGGACACACCGTGGATATCGCGGCGGTGATTGGTACCATCTTTGGGATCGCCACCACGCTCGGTATCGGCGTGGTGCAGCTCAACTACGGTCTGAGCGTGCTGTTTGATATCCCGGATTCCATGGCGGCCAAAGCGGCGCTGATCGCGCTGTCGGTGATTATCGCCACCATTTCGGTTACCTCCGGCGTGGACAAGGGCATTCGCGTGCTTTCTGAGCTGAACGTCGCGCTGGCGCTGGGGCTGATCCTGTTCGTGCTGTTTATGGGCGATACGTCATTCCTGCTCAATGCGTTAGTGCTGAACGTGGGTGATTACGTGAACCGCTTTATGGGTATGACGTTGAACAGCTTCGCCTTTGACCGCCCGGTCGAGTGGATGAACAACTGGACGCTGTTCTTCTGGGCGTGGTGGGTCGCGTGGTCGCCGTTTGTTGGCCTGTTCCTGGCGCGTATTTCGCGTGGACGCACCATTCGTCAGTTTGTGATGGGCACGCTGATTATCCCGTTCACCTTTACGCTGCTGTGGCTGTCGGTGTTCGGCAACAGCGCGCTGCACGAGATCATTCACGGCAATGCGACGTTTGCGCAGGAAGCGATGGTGCATCCGGAGCGAGGGTTCTACAGCCTGCTGGCGCAGTATCCGGCGTTTACCTTTAGCGCCTCTGTTGCGACCATTACCGGCCTGCTGTTTTACGTCACCTCGGCGGATTCCGGCGCGCTGGTGCTGGGGAACTTCACCTCGAAGCTCAAGGACATCAACAGCGATGCCCCTAACTGGTTGCGCATCTTCTGGTCTGTCGCCATTGGCCTGCTGACCCTGGGCATGCTGATGACCAACGGTATTTCTGCCCTGCAGAACACCACGGTGATCATGGGTCTGCCGTTCAGTTTCGTGATCTTCTTCGTGATGGCCGGGCTGTATAAATCTCTCAAGGTGGAAGATTACCGCCGCGTCAGCGCCAGCCGCGATACCGCGCCACGCCCGATGGGTGCGCAGGACAGACTGAGCTGGAAAAAGCGGTTGTCACGCCTGATGAACTATCCGGGCACGCGCTACACCAAACAGATGATGGAAACGGTCTGCTTCCCGGCGATGGAAGAGGTGGCGCAGGAGCTGAAGCTGCGTGGTGCGTATGTTGAACTGAAAAACCTGCCGCCGGATGACGGTGAGACTCTGGGACACCTGGACCTGCTGGTGCATATGGGCGACGAACAAAACTTTGTCTACCAGATTTGGCCACAGCAGTATTCGGTGCCCGGGTTTACCTATCGCGCACGCAGTGGGAAATCAACGTATTACCGCCTTGAGACGTTCCTGCTGGAAGGGAGCCAGGGGAATGATCTGATGGATTACAGTAAGGAACAGGTGATTACGGACATACTTGATCAGTATGAGCGGCACCTGAACTTTATTCACCTCCATCGCGAGGCGCCGGGGAATAGCGTGATGTTCCCGGATGTTTGAGCGGGATAACTAAGTGAATAAAGCGGTATCCTGGAGCAGGGTACCGCTTTTTTTAATGGCGTGGCACATTCGTGCTGCGCAATATTAATGATTCTGAAAATGAATACCGGTTTTCCATATAAAGAAACTCACAGTGTCGACTAATTTTGAATCAGCTTCTGCGTAGGTGGCCGCATTGTGTCCTCCTTGACTGTAAGCTAATACCAGCACCGGAACATTCCACGGTTTGTTTATTGTCTGCAATCGGGCTGCGAATTTTGCTGTCTGCCAGGGGGAGACACGTTGGTCATGCAGGCCGACCGTTAACAACACCGGGGGATAGCGTTTACCTGGAACCAGATGCTGATAAGCGTCTATTTTTAACAAATTGAGCATGCCTGATTGTGTAAAAGGTGAACCCAACTCTTCAAAATTCATCTCGCCTATTGGAATTTTATCCAGTCGACTGGTATTAAGTATTCCGACGTCTATCGCCACAGCTGAAAATAGTTCTGGGCGAAGCGTCATTGCCATACCCATTATAATCCCCCCCGCGCTCTCACCACTGATCACCAATTTTGACGGTGAGGTGTAATTATTATCAACGAGATATTCAGCGCAACGAATAAAATCATTAATAGAATTTTCTTTCTTATTCGCTCTACCTCCTTCATGCCATGCTGGACCCAGTTCACCTCCTCCTCGAACATGCGCGATTGCGATGGCTCCGCCTTGTTCAAGCCAGAGCAAGCGGGAAATATCAAATTCAGGAAGAGTACTTACTCCATAAGCGCCGTAAGCTGTCAACCAGATGGGGGTGGCACCATTGTGTTCAATCCCTTTATGATGAATTAAAGTTAACGGAACGCGGACGTTATCTGCTGTGAGAACCCATATTTCTTCCGTCACATAGTCTGTAAAGGATTGTTTTACCGGTGATATTAAATTCGTATCTCTGATGCGATTATTGACCGGGTTATACTGGAAAATAGCAGGTTGCGTGAGCCAACTCTGTCGGGTGAAGAGGATATCCTTGCGGTTATTGCTGGCGAATATTGCACTCACATTTTCATCTGCTGGTGCTGGAATGAACTGGTGTTTATTCGGGTCTTCAAAAGGAATACGTACGAATTTATTGGTGCCAGAGTCATGGTATGCAATATAAAGTGAATCCCGACTGGTGGTTAGCTGGGTGAGTTCACCATTTGCCCAGTTCATCACATGCTCTCGTTTTGAAGTAGGAGTACTCAGATCGACTCTTGAGATATCATAACCTGATGATGAATTCATGTTAGCAAAATAAATCCACTTTCCAGAGCAAACAAAGGCAGAAACATTCTCATCAACATCAATGATTTTGGCCCAGTGTAATATTCCGTTGAGTGCGGGATCGTTTTTTGCTGAAAAAATATAGCCGCCATAACCGCTGATTGATTTCGAAAAATAAACGATGAGATATGCAGAGTCGGGGGATGCAAACAAATTAACGTTTTCACATTTCTTCTGTGTCAATTCCGGGAGAGTATGCCAGTCAAAAGTCATAACATCATTTTGGCTCCCTAAATGATGGTAGTAGACTTTTCCGCATGTTTGTCGCCCGGTATCATGAGTTGTATCGTTAAGACTGTAATAAAATGACTGGTTATCCGCTGCCCAGACAACATTAGGATAGCGAACCGCGGAAATTTCATCTTTTAATACGACACCATCCGCAACTCTGATGACATTTATTGCCGTAGTTTCAGTACCATTTTTCGATAATCCAAAAGCCACATAGTGACCGTCTGGAGATGGGCTAAAAAAATTAATCCCATATCCGACGGGAGGGGTAATAACCACTCGTTCAGGTTTTCCCTTTTGTTGCACAAAAAGCCGCAGATAAGGATGTTCAGTTGTCGATCGTAGGTAGAAACGACGATCGCCCGCATCATAGATATCAGATAGAGTTGGTTCTGTGTTAACCAGTATGCTTAGTCTTTTCGCCAGTGCATTTCGCCAGGGGAGGGTGTGTAATATTTTAACCGCCTGGTCTGATTGATGGCTTAGCCAACGAGCTGTCTGTTGTCCGTCGGTTTCCATCCAGCGATAAGGATCTACGTTGTTGTCAACATCAGCGTTTCTCCCATGGGCATGAGTGAAAAAAACGCAGCCAAACAAAATGACTATTATGAATAATGTCGGTTTTATACTCAGTCTTACGCAATTTTTCATTCAGAGTGCAGTCCATGCTGTTCTGTCTGTGGCATTAATCGAATCACACGCTCAACAGATGCGATGGTTGATTGTCTGTGAGCAATGATTATTCGGGTGATGTTTAGCTTTTTGATAGCCTGATTAACATACGTTTCACTCTCTTCGTCCAAGGCACTGGTTGCTTCATCCATAAATAATATCCCGGGCTTACGATAAAGTGCGCGGGCAATAAAGATGCGTTGTTTCTGTCCTCCAGACAACCCCTCACCAAGTTCTCCAACTAATGTATCGTATCCCATGGGCATTTTTACAATAGCACCATGGATAAAGCTTGCGCGAGCGCACTCTTCCATCCATTCGTAATCGGCATTTTCATCGAAGCCACAAATATTTTCTCTAATTGAACCAGAAAATAACTTATCATCCTGCATTACGCACCCGATTATTTTGCGGTAATTGTTTAAACCAAGTTGTTGAATGTCATTACCATCGATCATTACTGAACCTGTCTGCGGTTCAAACAATCCACAAAGAACCCTCATAAGCGTTGTTTTACCTGCACCTGACGGGCCTGTAATTGCCACACTTTCTCCAGCTAAAACCTGGAAAGAAAGACCACGAAAGACAGCGGCCGAATGGTCATCATATCGGTAGCTTAATGCATTTATTTCTAGGGCTACAGGTTTCATCGTGTTTAATATTTCTCTATCGGGCTTTTTCTTTTCTTGAGTATTAAGTGCAATATCTGCCACACGTTCATTATGAAGGTGCATCATGCGCAACTTAGTCAGGAAATTAGTTAATGACCAAATTCTGTCGGCAAATTGTTCTCTGAATACACCGAAAGCGATGAACATCCCAATTGTTATATCGTTATCTATAATGAGTCTTGAACCCAGCCATAGCATTGCTATCTGCTCGCAAGCAGTGATAAGGGAGTTTACGCCACCAAAAAGCAAATCCATTTTGGTGATTTTTATTTCAGTGTTAATTGTGTCAATTTCCAGGTTCAGCCAGTGGATGCTTCTTCTTTCACTAAAACCTTGCATTTTAATGGTCGCTATACCGTACAACGTTTCCATGAAATAAGATCGGGTTCGGGCGTCTCTAACGAGAATTTCCTCCGATAATTCGCGGTAGGTACTGTACGTCATAAGACGGATGAGGACATACAGAGCAGTAAAACACATAACAACGCCTGTGAGCCAGCCGCCATAAAGTGCCATCATAATGACGACACCGATCAACATCGTTCCATCGATGAGTGCTCCAACGATACTACTGGTAAAGGTTTCCCGAAGAGTGTTCAACGATCCAAAGCGCGACTGAATGTCACCTAACTTGCGTCGCTCAAAATAACTCAAAGGTAGCCGCAGTAAATGTGAAAACAACCCGGATTGCCACTGAACATTGATGAGCGTAGTCATTAATAATGAAGACCATGAACGCAGTGCGCTCAATGCCAGGCGTAAGAAAGTAAAGAGTAACAGACCAATACAAATCAGTGTCAGTAAGCCCACATCTGCAGCGGGAATAGCATGATCCAGTGCAAGCTGAGTACCTATCGGGATAAGAAGATTTATGGATTCAATAATGAGCGAATAGAAAAATATTTTCGCTAGCGTACCCTTAAGACCATGTACCTTTGCTGCAAGGGCTTTGAGGCTGAAGTGGTGACTTTCTTGCTCTTCGGTAAATGTACTTCCAGGCCATACTTCGAGTGCTATGCCAGTGAAGTATTGAGACATTTCCTCGAGATTTATCGTTCTACGGCCTCTGGCAGGGTCGTGTAGGATCACTCGATTTTGTTTCACACCGACCAGAACTACAAAATGGTTAAAATCCCAATGTAAGATGCAGGGGATCTTAAGCGAGTTGAGTTCATGAAGTTCCAGGGATAAACAGCGAGATGCAAGTCCTAATTGTTCAGCAATTTCTTTCATTCCTGCCAGTGTTGTCCCACGTGCAGATAGGTTGAATTGTTGTCGCAAGGAGATGAGATTGCTATTTTTTCCAAAGTGATTACAAATCATCGCAAGACATGCCAAACCGCATTCTGAGGATTCCGTTTGATGAACTAGTGGAACCCGAGAACGCAGATGAAGATCGAGTTGTCCGAGAAGCGTTTTAAAAGCACGTTTACTCATTTATCGGGCCCTCTATGCTATTTTTCATATCGTAGAAGGGGGAAAGCATCCACTGATAGATCTTCCTTTTTTCCAGAAATAAGGTGCTTTGAGCTTGCATTCCATTACCCAAGCTCAGACGTTTACCCGCGTACGCAATATTTTGTCTGTCAGGTTTGATAATAACTTTGTAATAGGGTGCAGCTGAAGATGAGGCCACTTTAAGCGCCCCTTGATAGGTTTGCATTTCCTGTGGGGAGGCTGGGGAACGTGAGATGACAGAAATTGCTCCGCCAAACATACCGAATTTTTCAGCAGGAAAGGCTTCATAGCGGATGTTCACGCGGTCTCCAGCATTAAGATAGGGGACTGCGTCATTCGGTACCCAAATGACAAGAGAGAAATGATCGATATTGTATGGGATGATTTGTAGCAGACTGTCGCCCGGCTTGATCATCTGCCCGACGGTGACGCTAAGGGAATCTACCCTCCCGTTAGCCATGGCTCGGATAATAATAGCGCCTCCAGCATCAATACTCAGACGTTCTTTTTGCAATTCATAGCGCTGAAGTTCCATTTGATGAATCTGGTTATCAAATTCAGCGGCCTGCGTCTGAATTTGACTCTCCAGTGTTGTCACCTGCAGCGCGTTTTGGTCACTCTGGGCAGACAGGTTAATCATGTTATTCTGTCGTTCGTAGTATAAGGCTATCTGATTAATCAGCTGATCCTGAGTAATAAGACCACGCGCCTGATAATGCCGGTAGTTCTCCATGTTAGTTTTCATTACATGGAGGCCTTCCTGGGCTTGGGTGATAATATCTGAGGAACGTTTGAGAGCAGCGCTATATTGTTCTTTTTGTTTTTTGAGCATCTCAAGAGTGTTTTTTTTATTTTCCTGGAGAAGAGACATGATTTGAGATATGCGTGTCAGCTGGTTGTCAACATCCATACGCTGATTATCGCTGACAACACCGCTACGTGTGCTTTTACTAACATCGATCATGTAAATAGCATCACCTACTTTGAGCAGTTGACCTTCTTTGACAAATTGTTTAACTACCACCCCCTGAACACTGGCGTAAACGTTAGATGAACGAGGATAGGTGGTTATTTCTCCCACTACAGTTATTCTTCTCGTATAGGTGAACGTTAGGACGAAGGTTAGAAAAGCAATAACAAAAAAAACAGATAGCCCTGCAACCAACCAAACAGGGATCCCAGGCAGTAATATGGCTCTTCCTTGCCATCTCAATTTTTTGTGATCAACCGCTTTTTGGCGATACACGCACTTTTTCCTTTTTTTAAAAGATTTCGTGATTTTTTGTGGTTCACCAGGTGACAATTTTAAGTCAATTGCACCTGGTTATTCTGCATATCCAGGGGTATCGTGTTTTTTCCTGCATATGTAATTTGCTTTGCTGCGCTTCGGTAATACTATTTCTTCGACGACTCAACCATCCCTACCGTTACGGCCATCGTGTCCACCGGGACCACCTTTACCGCCTTTGCCCCCTTTCCCTCCAGGGCCACCATTTCCACCATCACCTCCGTTCCCGCCTCGTCCCCCGTTACCGCCATTACCACCATTTCCAGAACCACAGGTTCCTCCATTACCTCCGCGGCCGCCATTACCGCCTGCGCCCCCGTTACCTCCACTTCCACCATCGCATTGCGAACCCCCAGAAATACCTTCACTCTCTGATTTCAGTAGTTCTCGCATTTTTACTCCTGATAAAGTAATGCATCACGCACAGCGACCCGCCATGACAAACTTACAGCGGGTCGTCGTTTTGGTTTTTAATGATGGCTATCGACGACCGCCATTATTGCCACCGCCGCAGCTTCCGCCGTTACCCCCATTACCGCCATTACCGCCGCGGCCACCATTACCACCATTGCCGCCATTACAGGTACCACCATTACCACCACTATTGCCATTGCCGTTGCCACTGTGATTACCGTTCCCATTACCGGCACCAATACCACCGGCCACAATACTCATTTCATTTTGATTTAATTCACGCATTAGACTTTCCTTAGTTATATGGAGTTAAAGTAAAACAGCCTTAACATAATGTTCCTGAAATAAAGAAAATGGAAATGACTTATTTCATCTTTCACGGTTTTTTTATCTTTGGGTTTTTGACCTACCTCTAAGTTTCGTTGCGTAATTCTGTTATGGAAAGCATGGTGGCGAGTTGTGGATTATGTTCTAAAATTAAATTGGTTTTATCTAACTATTAAAAGTAGTAGGAAGGGATAGATTCTCTTAACATTTGCACTCAAGGGGTGTATGTTTCCCACATCGAGATAGGTTGTGAGGTGCTATATTTTTTATACATGATCGTAGGCGTGATAAAGCTGCAAGGATATTTCTTTGTGGTTGGGTTTTATATTAATAATTGTTTTGTTTTCAGTAATGATATTTTATCAAAAGAGTAGGGTGTTGAATTTTTCGGATAAAAAGTCAAAACTATTCCTGAACGACGAGCAACGTGCATACGCTTTCGTCCATAATTTGCCATGCCAGGTTAAAACACAATCCCTCGTAATAACACCCTATGGGTTGGGCAAGTTTTAATACCAGCGTTTTCTCATTCAATGCACTGACCCGTGCGCATTCAAATCCCATGTATTCCCTCACTACAGGAAAAAGCGCTTTAAACAGGCTCTCTTTGGCGCTGAATGCGAGCGTCAATGTAAGCGCGAAAGGCTTGCCCGACTGCAATAGGCGTGTTTCTTCCTGTGCGTCGATGACACCTTCCTTTATTTCGTGAGCTTCGTTTTCGGAAAGAATGGCTTCCAGATCAATGCCGATTAGCGCATGCGGATAGCGCGCAACCACCGCCATCGCCTGTGTACCGCTGTGGGTAATGCTGCCAGTGATGCCTTCCGGCCAGAGGGGTTCCCCGCTGGGACCGATGCCGGGAACGGCGCATTCGTTAATCGCTCTGAGTGCGTGGGCGGCGGCGATGCGACCGGCAAGGTGTTCGGTTTTTCGTTTTCGTCCGGCGTCGGTTAGCTGGGCCTGGTGAGGAAGCCAGAGAAGGTCGGCGTCGGTAAAGGTGGTGGGATCGAAGGTAATTTGATGGACCGTGGTTCCGGCAAGACGAAATGTGGAGTGGGTGGTGCGCATGTTTTCTCGTCCTGACGTTGAGGAATAGTGCGGCCTGATGCCTTCACCCCGATCCTCTCCTGCCGGGAGAGGGAGACATTCAGCCCCTCTCCCGGCAGGAGAGGGGAGACACAGCCTGCCTTAGAAGTGCGTGTTCACGCTCATAAACCAGGTTCGGCCCGGCTCATTATAGGTGTATGCACCCGCGCCGTACATATAGGCACCGGTTGTGGCGTTGCCGGTGGTCTGGGCATTACCCGCGCGCCACTGGCGTTTATCAAAGACGTTATCCACGCCGCCGGTCAGGCTGACGTTTTTGGTCACGTCCCAGGTCGCACTCAGGCCAACGATGCTGTACGGGCTGACTTCGTCTTTCTCAGACCCGGTCACCGGCTGGCCTTTGTAGTTGTACTTCTTCGGCTGCTGCTTGCCGTACCAGGTGAAGGTCGACTGCAGCGACACATCCTGATGTACCTGCCAGCTCAGGGTTGAGTTCAGCGTGTACTCCGGGATGATCGACAAACGGTCGCCGGTCTCCTTGTTCTTGCTTTGCAGCATATAGGTGATGTTGTTGGTCCAGTTGATCGTGTCGCTGACCGGCACGTTCAGGGAGCCTTCCAGACCTTCAACCACCGCTTTAGGCACGTTTTCCCACTGGTAAATATCGGTGGTCACTTTACTGGTGGAGGTCTGGCCGACTGGCGCATACCCCGCTTCAATCTTGTTGCGGTAGTCGTTACGGAACCAGGTCACGCCCGCCAGCCAGCCGTCGTGTTTCCACTCCAGACCAATCTCTTTGTTAATGCTGGTTTCGGCTTTCAGGTCGTCATTACCCATCATGTAGCAACCCACGCCGTCGGAGCTGGCGTAGCAGCCCTGGCCTTTGCTGTACAACAGATAGTTCGGGTTGGTCTGGTACAGGCTCGGCGCTTTATAGGCGCGGGCGATACCCATCTTCAGCGTAAAGTCGTCACCCAGGCCTTGCGACAGGTTCAGGGACGGGCTCCAGTTGTTACCGACGATCGTATGGTGATCGAAGCGCAGCGCCGGGGTCAGCATGGTGCTGTCCGTCAGCTCCATGTTGTTTTCAGCGAACAGGGAGAAGATCTCCGCCGAGGTATACGGGCTACGATCGTTGCTGAGCCCCGGAATGGTCCCGCCCTGCTGGGTTTGCGAGAAGGAGGTCGAGTCCTTCATGCGCTGCTGGTTCCACTCGGTGCCCAGCGTCAGGTTCTGGTTGACGAGGAAATCAATCGGCAGGTTGATTTCGCTGTGCAGCATCACATCAGCCAGGTCGGTGTCGGTGAATTTATTGCTGTTGAACAATCCTTCCGTACCGCCTGCCAGGCCTTCGCCGAGACGCGAATTGCGGGTGTGCTCGTACTGCGCCCAGTTGCTGGTGGTAATCCCATTATCCCAGCCGCCATTCCAGGTCACCGCAAAGTTCTGGCGATAGATACGGTTAGTCTCTTTACCGTAGTTTTTCTTCACCAGACCGCTGGAGCTGTTGTCGTTGTTGGTGTTCTGGGTATCACCCGCGTAGAGGTTGTTCTGGCGGCTGTAACCCGCTTCAAACTCCAGGGACTGCATGGGCGCGAAGTCCCAGCGGACCACGCCGTTAATGTCTTTGTTCTCGACCCCTTCACGGCCTGCAGGCAGGGTGTCGGCATAGGTACCGGTACGATCGGACTGGTGGCCCTGGTTAATGTCCCACGCATCGGCCTGGGTTTTGTCCAGGTTACCAAACATGCGGAAGCTGAAGTCGCCGCCCAGCGGGCCGCTCAGGCTGAAGTTGGTGCGCTTAGTGGAACCCTCATCCTTATGTTCTGGAGCATTCAGATATGTGTTCCAGGAGCCATGCCACTGGTTGTCGAATTTTTTGGTGATGATGTTCACCACGCCGCCTGCCGCACCGTTACCGTAGCGAGCTGCGGCCGGGCCGCGAATGACCTCAATGCGTTCAATCATCTCTGGCGGTACCCAGCCAGTGTCACCGCGGGTATCTCGCTCGCCGCGCCAGCCCAGACGGATGGAGTTGCGGCTGGTGACCGGCTTGCCGTCAATCAGGATCAGGGTGTTTTCCGGACCCATACCACGAATATCAATCTGACGGTTATTGCCGCGCTGTCCGCTGGTGGAGTTCCCGGTCAGGTTAACGCCAGGCATGGTGCGGATGATTTCGGCCACGTCACGTGCGGGCGGGTTTTTACGAATTTCATCGGCGGTGATGGTCGATACCCCTGGTGCCTGCAGGTTTTGCTCTGCGGCGGTGATCACCATGGTGTCTTCGTGCTGCGCGTTGGCGGTGTTGTCGTCTGCCAGCGCTGGCATCGCAACGCCGTAAATCCCTAAGTTGACCAGCAAGGCCAGGGAGTGAATCTTCTTATTCATTGTACGTCCTGCTTTTCGCGCCGCATCCCCGGGCTCCATTCCCGAAAGGGAGAGGAGGCGGCATGGTGTCACCCGCAGTTTGCGTAAGCAGCCCCGTCCTCGAGCGCACACAACGCGTGGCATGGTTGTTTTATGAGCGCGCTTCCCACAGCGCGGCCACTACGCTATTGCAAATGCAAATAGTTATCAATAATATTATCAATAAAATTTGTCCTGAAACAAAAAAGACTGATAAACATGAGGTTATACGGGTGACGGGGTTAAAAACGGGAAGTGAAGCCTGGTGGCAGTCGAAAAACGGACCCGAATGGACCCGCGAGAAGGGGCACTATCGCGTCACTTTCTGGTGGCGTGACCCGGCAGGAACGCAAAAAGCCTCGCCGCTAAAACGCGTCTGGCTCTACATCACCGGCGTGACCGATCACCATCAAAATGCCCGTCCGCAATCCCTTGAGCGCATTCCTGATACTGACGTCTGGCAGTGGCAGGGCGCGTTCACCCCGCAATGGCGCGGCAGCTACTGTTTTATCCCCTCAGTGAACGAAGATGATTTTGCCGACGCGGTCTTCCACGGCGAGCAACCCGATCGTTTGGCGCTGCGTGAAGGCTGGCGAAAGTTGCTCCCCGCGGCAATGGCCGATCCGTTAAATCCGCAAAGCTGGCGCGGCGGACGCGGGCATCCCGTCTCGGCGCTCGAAATGCCCGAGGCCCCGGTTCAGCCCGGCTGGAACACGCCCGCAACCCCCGGCAACGCGCCCGTCTGCTTTGAATGGGAAAGCGTGCGTCTGAATAACCGCCGCCGGGTGTGGGTTTTCACCACCGGTGAAGACAGCCCTGAGCGGCCGCTTGCCGTACTGCTCGACGGCCAGTTCTGGGCCGAAAGCATGCCCGTGTGGTCTCCGCTAACCGCGCTGACAAACGCGGGCAAACTGCCGCCTGCCGTCTACGTCTTAATCGATGTGATCGACATGGCGCACCGTAATCACGAGTTGCCCTGCAACCCTGATTTCTGGCGGGCGGTGCAGGAGGAACTTCTCCCGCGGGTGAACAGCCGCACTCCGTTCAGCGACCGCGCCGACCGAACGGTAGTCGCGGGTCAAAGCTTTGGCGGCCTCTCTTCACTTTATGCCGGGCTTAACTGGCCCGAGCGCTTTGGCTGCGTATTAAGCCAGTCCGGCTCCTACTGGTGGCCGCACCGTGGCGGTCAGCAGGACGGGTTGCTCATCGAACAACTTAAAGCGGGCGACCTCACCGCGCGCGGGCTGCGTATCGTTCTTGAGGCCGGGCGCAATGAGCCGCTCATCTTCCGCGCGAATCAGGCGATCTACGCCGAACTGCACCCGCAGCAACCGGTTATCTGGCGTCAGGTTGACGGCGGACACGACGCGCTTTGCTGGCGCGGTGGGCTGACGCAGGGGCTGATGACCCTCTTGCAGCCGCTTATTCACTAACGGAGTCTGTATGGAATTCAGCAACCCTTTCGATAATCCGCAGGGTCAGTTTGCGATTTTGCGTAACGACCAGGGACAGTACAGTCTGTGGCCGCAGCAGTGCCAGCTGCCGGCGGGCTGGCGCGTGGTCTGTGAAGCGCAGTCTCAGGAAGCCTGTCAGCAGTGGCTCGCCGACCACTGGCAAACCCTGCAACCGTCTTATTTTGCGGGAGAGAAAGCATGAACCGTCTTCCTCTTGTCGCCGCCCAGCCGGGTATCTGGATGGCGGAGCAGCTTTCCTCCCTGCCAAACGCCTGGAGCGTGGCGCACTACACCGAGCTGAAGGGCAATATTGACGCACCGCTGCTGGCAAAAGCCATTGTTGAAGGGATGCGGCAGGCCGACACCCTGCGCATGCGTTTTGTGCAAGAGAATGGCGAGGTGTGGCAGTGGGTGGATGATGCTATGTCACTGCCTGAACCGTCCGTGGTTAGCGCCGAATCCCATGACGCGGCGATGGCCCTGATGGCAGCGGATTTAAACCAGAACCTGCGGGTGGACAGCGGTCAGCCGCTGGCGTTCCATCAGCTGATTCAGGTAGGTGAAGGGCACTGGTACTGGTATCAGCGATATCATCATCTGGTGGTGGATGGCTTCAGTTTTCCGGCGATTACCCGCCAGATCGCCGCCATTTATCTCGCATGGCAAAACGGCGAGCCCACGCCCGCGTCGCCGTTTACCCCTTTCGCCGAGGTGGTGGAGGAATACCAGCGCTATCGCGACAGCGAAGCGTATCAGCGCGACGGGGCGTTCTGGGCGGAGCAGCGTAAGCAGCTTCCTTCTCCGGTCTCGCTGTCGTCGGCACCGCTGCCGGGCCGTGCGGCGACCACCGATATTCTGCGTCTGAAGGTGACGGCTGACCGCCGCGCCTTTACCCGGCTTGCTCAGGCGGCGGGGCCGGTTCAGCGTACCGATCTGGCGCTTGCGCTGGTGGCGCTGTGGATCGGGCGTCTGACCGGACGGCTGGACTACGCCGCCGGGTTTATCTTTATGCGCCGAATGGGGTCGGCGGCCTTAACGGCAACCGGTCCGGTGCTGAACGTGCTGCCGCTGGCGGTGAACATCGCCCCGCACGAAAGCCTGCCTGCGCTGGCGCATCGTCTGGCAAATCAGCTGAAAAAAATGCGTCGCCATCAGCGTTATGACGCCGAGCAGATCGTGCGCGACAGCGGACGTGCCGCGGGCGATGACGCGCTGTTTGGCCCGGTACTGAACGTCAAGGTGTTTGATTATCAGCTGGATATGGATGGCGTGGACGCCATCACCCATACGCTGGCCACTGGCCCGGTCAATGACCTTGAACTGGCGCTGTTCCCGGACGAGCAGGGCGGCCTGAGTATTGAAATCCTTGCCAATAAGCAGCGCTACGATGAAGCGACGCTAACGCGCCACGTTGCACGCCTGAACGCCATGCTGATGCAGTTTGCTGCCAACCCGGATTTGCGCTGCGGCGAAGCAGAAACCGTTTCAGAGCAGGAATACCAGCAGCTGGCGCGTATCAATGATACCGGGCTGGCGCTACCGTCAACCACGCTGGCTCAGCTGGTGGCAGACCAGGCGGATAAAACGCCGGATGCCCCCGCGCTTGCTGATGCGCACATCGAACTGAATTACCGCCAGATGCGCGAGCAGGTGGTGGCTCTTGCGACATTACTGCGGGAACGCGGCGTTAAGCCTGGCGACAGCGTGGCGGTAGCCCTGCCGCGCTCGGTGTTTCTTACCCTGGCGCTGCACGGCATCGTGGAGGCGGGCGCCGCGTGGTTGCCGCTGGATACCGGTTACCCGGACGATCGTCTGCGCATGATGCTGGAGGACGCGAAACCGTCCCTGCTGATCGCCTCTGACGATCAGCTTTCGCGCTTTAGCGATCTGCCGGTCCCTGTATTTAGTTACAACACACTATTACCCCCAGCGGGCAGTGAACCGCTGCGGCTGGCAAAGCCGGCGCACACGGCGTACATCATCTTTACCTCAGGCTCAACGGGGCGGCCAAAAGGCGTGATGGTAGGGCATACCGCCATCGTTAATCGCCTGATGTGGATGCAGGATCACTATCCGCTGGACGCGCATGACGTGGTGGCGCAGAAGACGCCGTGCAGTTTTGACGTCTCGGTCTGGGAGTTCTGGTGGCCCTTTATCGCCGGCGCGAAGCTGGTGATGGCCGAGCCGGACGCGCACCGCGATCCGCAGGCGATGCAGAACTTCTTCGCGCATTATGGCGTGACCACGACACACTTTGTGCCGTCGATGCTGGCGGCGTTCGTTGCCTCGCTGACGCCGGGAAATGCCGACTGCTGTCAGACCCTGAAGCAGGTGTTCTGCAGCGGGGAAGCGCTGCCGACAGAACTGTGTCGGGAGTGGGAGCACCTTACTCATGTCCCGTTGCATAACCTTTATGGTCCAACAGAAGCGGCGGTGGACGTGAGCTGGTATCCGGCATCGGGTCCGGAACTGGCGGCGGTAGCGGGCAACAGCGTGCCGATTGGCTTCCCGGTGTGGAATACGGGGCTGCGCATTCTGGATGCGATGATGCGTCCGGTGCCGTTCGGCATGGCCGGTGATCTCTATCTTACCGGGATCCAGCTTGCGCAGGGGTATCTCGGTCGGCCGGACCTGACCGCCAGCCGCTTCATTGCCGATCCCTTTGCACCTGGCGAGCGGATGTACCGCACCGGCGACGTGGCGCGCTGGCTGGATAACGGCGCGGTGGAATATCTGGGCCGCAGTGACGATCAGCTGAAAATTCGTGGTCAGCGTATCGAGCTCGGCGAAATCGATCGTGCGATGCTTTTGCTGCCTGACGTGGCGCAGGCCGTAGCGCACGCGTGCGTCTTTAATCAGGCGGCGGCAACCGGGGGCGATGCCCGACAGCTGGTAGGGTATGTCGTCTCCGGGTCCGGCTTGCCGCTGGACCGCGATGCGCTGCTGCACTCGCTTAAAGCTCAATTGCCGCCCCATATGGTGCCGGTGGTGCTGCTGCAAATCAGTGCGCTGCCGCTCTCTGCCAACGGAAAGCTTGACCGCAAGGCGCTTCCGTTGCCGGAATTGACCCGCAAGACGTCCGGGCGGGCGCCAGAAACAGACGCTGAAGTGGCCGTCGCGCAGGCATTTTCTGCCCTGCTCGGTTGTGAGGTGAACGACATCGATGCCGATTTCTTCGCCCTCGGCGGTCATTCCCTGCTGGCGATGCGCCTGGCCGCGCAGCTCAGCCGTACGTTTGCCCGCAGGGTCACTCCGGGGCAGATTATGGTGGCCTCAACGGTCAGCATGCTCAGCGCGTTGCTGGATTCATCGATGAATGACGAACAGGCACAGCGTCTGGGCTACGAGACCCTTCTGCCGCTGCGTGAAAGCAACGGTCCGACGCTGTTCTGCTTCCATCCGGCATCCGGCTTTGCCTGGCAGTTTAGCGTGCTGGCGCGCTATCTCAGCCCGCGCTGGTCAATCACCGGCATTCAGTCGCCGCGTCCGGAAGGGCCGATGCAGCAGTGCGCTACGCTGGACGAGGTGATCGAACAGCATCTGCAGACGCTGCGCGCGCAACAGCCGCAGGGGCCGTATTATCTGTTCGGCTACTCGCTTGGCGGCACGCTGGCGCAGGGCATTGCGGCCCGTCTGCGCGAGCAGGGTGACGCGGTGGCGTTTCTCGGCTTGCTGGATACCTGGCCGCCGGAAACCCAGAACTGGGCAGAGAAAGAGGCCCATGGTCTCGATCCGGACGTACTGGCAGAAATCGAACGCGAGCGTCAGGCGTTTATCGCCGCGCAGCAGGGGCAAGGCTCTGGCGAGCTCTTTAACGCCATCGAAGGGAATTACGCCGATGCCGTCCGCCTCCTGACAACGGCGCACAGTTCACGGTTCGACGGTAAAGCGACGTTGTTTGTTGCCGGGCGCACGCAAACGCTGGATCCGCAGCAGGCCTGGGCGCCGTGGGTGGGGGAACTGGAGGTTTACAGCCAGGATTGCGCCCACGTGGATATCATTTCACCGCAGGCGTTTGAGACAATAGGACCGGTGCTGAAGGCGATATTGGGGTAGCGGTTTCCCCTCACTCTCACCCTCTCTTCCAGGAGAGGGTGAGGGCATCAGACTGCACGCTTGCCCAACGGCACCACCAGCGGCGTACCGGCCACGGGATCGTCGATAATCATGCAGCGCATGCCGTAGATCTGCGCGATCAGATCCGGCGTCACAATCTCTTTTGGCGCACCCTGCGCCACAATTTCGCCGTCGCGCAGCGCAATCAAATGCGTGGCATAGCGGCATGCCTGATTTAAATCATGCAGCACGGCTGCCAGCGTATAGCCCTGCGTGCGGTTCAGCTCGCTCAACAACTCCAGCAGATCGATCTGATGGCTGATATCAAGCCATGTGGTTGGCTCGTCCAGCAGCATGATGGCGGTTTCCTGCGCCAGCACCATCGCAATCCACGCCCGCTGGCGCTGCCCGCCGGAGAGCGTATCCACGCTTTGCCGGGCCAGATCGGTAATGCCCGTCGCCTGCATCGCCCGCTTCACCGCCTCATCATCCTCTTTACGCCAGCGAGTAAACAGCGGCTGATGCGGATAGCGCCCGCGCGAGACCAGTTCCTGCACCGTGATATCCCCAGGCGTGGTGGCGTTTTGCGCCAGCAGGCCGATACGGCGCGCCACCTCTTTGCTGGCAAAGCGCTGGATTTGCTCGCCGTCGAGATACACGCAGCCCTCAACCGGTGTCATCAGGCGGCTGAGGGTGCGCAGCAGGGTCGATTTACCGCAGCCATTCGGGCCGATAATCGCCGTAAAATGGCCGTCCGGGATAGCCACCGTCAGGTCACGGGCAA
Source organism: Enterobacter cloacae complex sp. FDA-CDC-AR_0132 (assembly GCF_003010695.1). Lineage (NCBI taxonomy): Bacteria > Pseudomonadati > Pseudomonadota > Gammaproteobacteria > Enterobacterales > Enterobacteriaceae > Enterobacter > Enterobacter cloacae complex sp. FDA-CDC-AR_0132. The sequence goes on from NZ_CP027618.1 coordinate 2,919,578, forward strand.
TGATTTTTTTGCCATAGCCGAGGGTTAAGTGTTCGCCGCGCAAGCGGGTTGTACTGTTTGTCATTTCTTGCGTGACTCCTGAACTAACAAGACGATGAGATAAATCCCGCCGAGACTGACGGTCACGACGCCTACCGGAAGTTGATAAGGCATAAATAACCGCTGGGCGCAGAGGTCGGCGGCCAGCAGTAACGCTGCGCCACAAAGCGCCGCCTGGGTTAATCCCCAGCGCGCCGTGCCGCTGATGCGCCGGGCAATGTGCGGTGCAACCAGCGCGATAAACGAGATCGGCCCGGCGATGGCGGTGGCGGCAGCGGTCAGTAACACTGCCACCAGCATCAGCATCAGGCGCGAGCGCTCAACGCCCACGCCCAGCGCACAGGCGCTGTCATCGCCCATCTCCAGCAGGCGCATCCGGCGTACCAGCAACACCGCGCCAATAAACATTACCAGGATCAGCGGGGCAGCGGGCCAGGTTTTGCCCCACGTCAGGCCATTGAGTGAACCGGCATACCACAGCCCGGCAGAGAGCGCGGTGTCGAGCGAAGCCTGCAGCAATAGCCAGGTGTTGAAAGCCATTAACATGGCGCGAATGCCGATACCGATAATGATCAGGCGGAAGGTGTCGATACCGTTGCGCCAGGCCAGCGCCCAGATAATGAGCGCGGTGACTATCCCGCCGGTCATCGCGGTGAACGTGATGGCCGTCAGGTGCTGACCAAACAGCACCATCGCCACCAGCACGCCGCTCCAGGCGCCGGTGTTCAGCCCCATTACGTCCGGGCTGCCAAGCGGGTTGCGCATCAACGACTGAAAAATGGCACCGCTGACGCCGAGCGCCGCGCCCACCAGAATCGCCATCGCCACGCGCGGCAGTCGCCACTCGGTGACCACCAGGGTGACATTGCGCGGCGCACTGCCAAGCAGCGCGTTAAAAATCTGCGCGAAATCGAGCGTGACCGCGCCGCTGCGCAGGCTCCAGACCGCCAGCATCAGAATGACGACGGCCAGCAACGACACGCTGGTGACTAAACGTCGGGACGGGGCCATCATGCGCCACCTCCGCGTTTACGTCGCACGAGGAAGATCAGCACCGGTGCACCGATAAACGCGCTTACCACCGAGACGCGCAGTTCACCAGGCACCAGCAGGCGACCCACAACATCCGCGAACAGCAGCAGGGCAGGGGTAGCCAGCAGCGTGACCGGCAGCGACCAGCGGTGATCGGCACCCACCAGCCAGCGTGCCATGTGGGGCATCATCAGGCCGATAAAAGCAATGGGGCCGACTACCGCAGTTGCGCTGCCGCACAGTACGGTGATCGCGACAAGACCCGTTAGCTGCGTGCGTGCCACGCGGTTGCCGAGCGCGGTTGCGGTGTCGCTCCCGAGGCTCAGGCTGTTGAGCGCACGGCTTAAACACAGTGCGACGGCGGCGGCGATGACGACCGGGAACACCACCACTTTTAAGGTTTCCAGGGTGCGGATATCCAGCGAACCGGCCTGCCAGAAGCGCAGCTGGTCGTAAACATCCGGGTTAAGCAGGGCGATGCCGTTGGATAACCCTTCCAGCACGGCGGCGAGCGCCACGCCCGCCAGCGTCAGGCGTACCGGACTCAGCTGTCCGCCACCCTGGCTACCGGTAAACGCCACCACCAGCGATGCCGCCAGCGCGCCGCAGAAGGCCATCACCAGTTGTTCAGACGGAGAGGTAAAACCGAAGAGCGCCGCGCCAAGTACAATCGCAAAGCTGGCGCCGCTGTTTACCCCAAGAATACCGGGGTCGGCCAGCGGGTTACGGGTGAGCGTTTGCATTAAGGCACCGGCAAGACCCAGCGCCCCTCCTGCCAGCAGTCCGGCAAGGGTACGGGGAAGGCGGGCATCGAGCACGATGGTGCAGTCGGCGCTCTGACAGCTGCCAGTGAGCGCATCGACAATAACGGACGCGGGCAGCGGCTTCGCGCCGACCAGCAAACTGAGTGCAATCGCAAGGATTAACAGTAGCAATAACACGGGCACGGCAACGGCGCGCACCGTGGAAGAGGAAAACGACATAGCAACATCCATGATTTGATAATGATAGTGATTATCGTTATCTATCTTATTTGGCTATGTTAGCATGTGCGCCAATGGAATTGGTAGAAATACACTCAAGGCCTTGTCATGAATCAAAAATCCTGGCTGCTCAACCTCAGCCTGCTGAAGACGCACCCCGCATACCGCGCTGTCTTTATCGCCCGTTTTATCTCCATCCTCTCCCTCGGCCTGCTTGGCGTTGCCGTGCCGGTGCAGATCCAGTCCATGACCCACTCCAGCTGGCTGGTGGGGCTTTCGGTCACCTTAACCGGTGGGGCGATGTTTATCGGCCTGATGGTGGGCGGCGTGCTGGCGGACCGGTATGAGCGTAAAAAACTGATCCTGCTGGCACGCGGCACGTGCGGCGTAGGCTTTATCGGGCTGTGTCTGAACGCCATGCTGCCGGAGCCGTCACTGATTGCCATTTACGCCCTCGGTCTGTGGGACGGTTTTTTTGCGTCACTCGGCGTCACGGCGCTGCTGGCAGCCACGCCCGCGCTGGTCGGGCGCGAAAACCTGATGCAGGCGGGGGCAATCACCATGCTGACCGTGCGCCTCGGGTCGGTAATTTCACCGATGGTCGGCGGCCTGCTGCTGGCGACCGGCAACGTGGCGTGGAACTATGGGCTGGCGGCGGCGGGCACCTTTATCACTACGCTCACGCTCCTGCGTTTGCCGCGCCTGCCGCCTCCGCCACAGCCGCGCGAACATCCGCTGACATCACTGATGGCCGCGATCCGTTTTCTGTTCAGCAATCCGTTGATAGGTGGCATTGCGCTGCTCGGCGGTCTGCTGACGATGGCCAGCGCCGTACGCGTGCTTTACCCGGCGCTGGCGGGCGTGTGGCAGATGAGCGCGTCGGAAATCGGCGTGCTGTACGCGGCTATTCCGCTCGGCGCGGCATGCGGCGCGTTGACCAGCGGTAACCTGGCGCAGAGTGCGCGCCCCGGGCTGATCATGCTGCTGGCTACCCTGGCGTCGTTTATTGCGATTGGTTTCTTCAGCCTGATGCCGGTATGGGCGCTGGGCGTAATGTGCCTGGTGATTTTTGGCTGGCTGAGCGCCATCAGTTCATTGTTGCAGTACACCCTGATTCAGACCCAGACGCCGGAAGGGATGCTGGGGCGTATCAACGGTCTGTGGACCGCGCAGAACGTGACGGGCGATGCCATTGGCGCGGCTATCCTCGGCGGGCTGGGGGCGATAATGACCCCGGTGGCTTCAGCGAGCAGCAGCGGCTTTGTCCTGGCTATGCTGGGAGGGATATTGCTGGTGGTCCTGGTTGAGCTGCGTCGGTTCAGGCAGGAGGTTGTGTTGAACGACAGTGCGGCCTGACGCGTTCACACCGGCCCTCTCACCGAGAGGGCCGGGTTAGCCTCTTACCTGAACTGTGCGTCTAAACGCTGCAGTACCCGCATTGCACTGTAATAATCCAGGCGGAACGTCTCTGTTCCCAGTGCCCAGACGCGCTTGTTCTGCACGGCTGGAAGGTGCGCCAGCAGCGGATTGGCGTAAATCGCATCCACATCTTTCTGATCACCGGCAAACAGGAACAGCCCTTCGCCGTTCAGCCCGGTCGCCAGATTTTCCCCGCCTAACTGAATAATATCGTGACGCTGACCCTGGCTTTTGGAGGTGTGCAATCCGGCAGGCAGTTCAGCCAGCGTAAAGCCCAGCTGCTGCAATAACTGGCCCTGAGCGGATTCCGCCGTCCACAGGTTTGCCGAGTGTGCGGCGGCGGTGTAGACGATGGCGTTCACCGGCTGCGGCGGTAATGTCATCTGCTGTTTCACCTGGGCAAGCTGCTTATCAAACGCGGCGATGCGCTCGGCGGCCTGTTTTTCCTGACCCGTGATTGTGCCGAGCTGTTTGAGCAGCGCCTGCCAGCTTTTGTCGTCGTAGTTAATAACAAGCGTCGGCGCGATAGCTGAAAGCTGGTCATACAACGCCAGCGCCGAATCCCCGCCGGTGGCGCTGATCAAAATCAGGTCCGGCATCTGGGCGGCCACCGCTTCGGCGCTCGGCTCGCCAATGTACAGACGCGCAAGCTGACGCTGTTTCGCAATATCGCCCCACTGGCGCAGGAATCCCTGCCCATCCGCCACGCGGTTGTTGGGCGTGGTGGCGCCGCTGGCAATAACCGGCGCGTCAATCGCCAGCAGGGAGCCGGTCAGGGTCACGCTGGTGGAGACGATGCGCGTCGGTTTGTGCTCAAGCGTATGCACGCCGCGGCTGTCTGTCACCTGACGCGGCCAGTCGGCGGCAAGCGCTGAGGTAAGTCCTAAAACAAAAAGTCCGATGAAAAGCAGGGGATTACGGCAGACGGCAAGACATTTCACAACGTGGCATCCTGTTTCTGTTGAGGTTAATGCTTCTCATTTTCATGTCTGCGACGACGGGATGCAAGCGTTACCCGAAGAAGATGTTTGCTCTGCGGTTGACACCGAGGCGATGTGAGATTAGGTTAGCGAGCGTAAATATAAATGATAATCATTATTACTGCCTTTATCATTTTAGGAGGATGAAATGGATACGTCCCTGGCTGAGGAAGTTCAGCACACCGCCAGCACGCTGCAATCAGACAGCTTTTTCTTTATGTCGCCTTACCGCAGTTTTACCACGTCCGGCTGTTTTTCCCGCTTCTCTGAATCCGCCGTCGGGGGTGACGATCCGGCAGGACAGTTTCAGCAGAAATTAGCCCAGGCTTTCCGCAACGCAAAAGCCAGCGGCATTGTCCATCCTGTGATGGTGGGTGCCATTCCGTTTGATACCCGCAAGCCGTCGTCTCTGTTTATTCCGCAACGCTGGCAGACCTTTTCTCGCCCGGCGCGTCAGCAGTCCGCCCGCTATGTTGCCGGCTCACAGGCGCTGAAGGTGGAAAAACGCACCGAGATCCCACCGCAGCCGGTATTTGAAGAGATGGTCGCCCGCGCGGCTGCCCTCACCGCCACGCCGCAGGTGAACAAAGTGGTGCTGTCGCGCCTGATTGATATCGTCACCGACAAACCGATTGATAGCGGTGCGCTCATGGAGCGGCTGATCGCCCAGAACCCGGCCAGCTACAACTTCCACGTACCGCTGGAAGACGGTGGCGTGCTGCTCGGCGCAAGCCCGGAACTGCTGCTGCGTAAAGAAGGGGCGCATTTTAGCTCTCTGCCGCTGGCAGGCTCCGCGCGTCGTCAGCCGGATGACGTGCTGGATCGTGAGGCGGGCAACAAGCTGCTGGCGTCCGAAAAAGATCGTCACGAGCATGACCTGGTGACCCAGGCGATGAAAGCCATTCTCAAACCGCGCAGCCATCACCTCAGCATGCCTTCCTCCCCACAGTTGATCACCACCCCCACGCTCTGGCATCTGGCCACGCCGGTGGAAGGTGAGGCGCGTGAAAACGAAAACGCGCTGACGCTGGCCTGCCTGCTGCACCCGACGCCAGCCCTGAGCGGTTTCCCGCATCAGGCTGCTAAGGCGTTGATCGCCGGGCTGGAGCCGTTCGATCGCGAGCTGTTCGGCGGCATCGTCGGCTGGTGCGACAGTGAAGGCAATGGCGAATGGGTGGTCACCATCCGCTGCGCACGTCTGCAGCAGAATACCGTTCGCCTGTTTGCCGGCGCGGGCATTGTCCCGGCCTCTTCACCCGTGGGCGAGTGGCGTGAAACCGGCGTAAAACTCTCCACCATGCTCAATGTTTTTGGTTTGCACTAAGGAACACTCATGACCCTTCCCTTTACCCGTTGGCCCGAGGATTTTGCCCGGCGCTACCGTGAAAAAGGCTACTGGCAGGATCTGCCGCTGACCCACATCCTGACGGATCAGGCGAATAACGATGCGGTGGCGATCGTCGACGGTGACCGTCGCATAACGTACCGCGAGTTTAACCAGGCCGTGAATAATCTGGCATCGCGGCTGCAGGCGTTGGGGCTTCATCGCGGTGAAACGGCGCTGGTGCAGCTTGGCAACGTGTGCGAGTTTTACATGACCTTTTTCGCCCTGCTGCAGATGGGCGTGGCGCCGGTCAATGCGCTCTTTAGCCATCAGCGCTCTGAGCTGAACGCCTACGCCGCGCAGATCAAACCTGCGCTGCTGATAGCCGATCGTGAGCACGCCCTGTTTGCAGGGGATGACTTCCTCAATACTTTTGTCGATGAGCACCGTTCGGTGCGCGTCGTGCTGCTGCGCGGCGACAAGGGTGAACATGCGCTGGACGCGGCGATTGCGCATCCGGCAGAAAATTTCATTCCGAACCCGACTCCTGCCGACGAAGTGGCGTTCTTCCAGCTCTCGGGCGGGAGTACCGGCACGCCGAAGCTGATCCCGCGTACGCATAACGACTATGACTACAGCATCCGTCGCAGCAATGCGATCTGCGGGATTACCGCGGACACGCGTTATCTGAATGCGCTGCCAGCGGCCCATAACTACGCCATGAGCTCGCCCGGCTCGTTAGGCGTCTTTACGGCGGGTGGCTGCGTGGTACTGGCAAACGATCCGAGCGCCACAATCTGCTTCCCGCTGATAGAAAAACATCAGATCACGGTTACCTCGCTGGTGCCCCCGGCGGTCAGCCTGTGGCTGCAGGCGATTGCCGACGGTGCAGGGAATGCTCCGCTCTCATCGCTGACGCTGCTGCAGGTCGGTGGGGCGCGCCTGTCCGCGTCGCTCGCGGCGCGTATTCCGGCAGAAATTGGCTGCCAGCTGCAGCAGGTGTTTGGTATGGCGGAAGGGCTGGTGAACTACACCGCGCTCGATGATACGCCGGAACGCATCATCAATACGCAGGGGCGCCCGATGTGCCCGGATGATGAAGTGTGGGTGGCGGACGAGCACGGTAATCCGCTCCCGCGCGGTGAAGTCGGGCGCCTGATGACCCGCGGGCCGTATACCTTCCGCGGCTATTTCAACAGTCCGGAGCACAACGCCAGCGCCTTTGATGCGGACGGCTTTTACTGCTCCGGGGATCTGATCGCCATTGACGAACAGGGCTACATCACCGTTCAGGGACGGGAGAAAGATCAGATCAACCGTGGCGGCGAAAAGATTGCCGCAGAAGAGATTGAAAACCTGCTGCTGCGCCACGACGCGGTGATCCACGCGGCCCTGGTGAGCATGGAGGACAGCCTGCTGGGTGAAAAGAGCTGCGCGTATCTGGTGGTGAAAGAGCCACTGCGTGCGGTGGAGGTGCGCCGCTTCCTGCGTGAGCAGGGCGTTGCAGAATTTAAACTGCCGGACCGCGTGGAGAGCGTTGATGCGCTTCCGTTAACGCCCGTCGGCAAAGTCGATAAGAAACAGTTGCGCCTGTGGCTAGCTGAACGCGCCCGGGGCTAAGGAACAGAGTATGGCCATTCCACAATTAACCGCTTATGCGCTGCCGACGGCCGCAGACCTGCCAGACAACAAAGTGAACTGGGCGTTTGAGCCAGAACGTGCCGCGCTGTTGATCCATGATATGCAGGAGTATTTCCTGAACTTCTGGGGCGAAAACAGCCCGATGATGGCCCAGGTGGTCGCGAATATCGCCAGACTTCGCGATTACTGCAAGCAACACAATATTCCGGTTTACTACACCGCGCAGCCGAAAGCGCAGAGCGATGAAGACCGCGCCCTGCTGAACGATATGTGGGGACCGGGGCTGACCCGCTCACCAGAGCAGCAGCGCATTGTGTCTCAGCTGACGCCGGATGAAGCCGATACGGTACTGGTGAAGTGGCGCTACAGCGCGTTCCACCGCTCGCCGCTGGAGTTGATGCTGAAAGAGACGGGGCGCAACCAGCTGCTGATCACCGGGGTTTACGCCCATATTGGCTGCATGACGACCGCTACAGACGCCTTTATGCGGGATATCAAACCGTTCTTTATCGCCGATGCGCTGGCCGATTTTACCCGCGATGAGCACCTGATGTCCCTGAACTACGTCGCAGGGCGCGCCGGCCGGGTGGTTATGACGGACGACCTGCTGCCGTCCATTCCGGCCACGAAAGCGGCGCTGCGTGACATCATCCTGCCGCTGCTGGATGAATCAGATGAGCCGATGGATGACGAAAACCTGATCGACTACGGCCTGGACTCGGTGCGCATGATGGCGCTGGCCGCCCGCTGGCGCAAAGTGCACGGCGATATCGACTTCGTGATGCTGGCGAAAAATCCCACCCTCGACGCCTGGTGGGCGCTGCTCTCCCGCGAGGTGAAGTGATGGCGGGGTTCGATTTTACCGGCAAAACCGTCTGGGTAACGGGCGCGGGTAAGGGCATCGGTTACGCGACGGCGCGGGCGTTTGTTGAAGCGGGCGCGCAGGTCACCGGATTTGACCTGGCCTTCCCGCAGGAAGCGTATCCCTTTGCCACCGAAACGCTGGATATCGCGGATGCCGTACAGGTCCGCGAGGTATGCGGGCGTGCGCTGGCAAGGCTTGAGCGTCTGGACGTGCTGGTGAACGCGGCGGGAATACTGCGTATGGGCGCGACCGACCAGATTGCGCAGGAGGACTGGCAGCAGACCTTCGCGGTTAATGTCGGCGGGGCATTTAATCTGTTCCAGCAGACGATGGGCCAGTTCCGTCGCCAGCAAAGCGGGGCGATTGTCACCGTGGCGTCTGACGCGGCCCACACGCCGCGTATCGGAATGAGCGCCTACGGTGCGTCGAAAGCGGCGCTAAAAAGCCTGGCGCTGACCGTCGGGCTTGAGCTGGCGGGCAGTGGCGTGCGCTGTAATCTGGTGTCGCCCGGGTCAACGGATACCGATATGCAGCGCACCCTGTGGAAAAGCGACGGTGCTGAGCAGCAGCGTATTCGCGGCTTTGGCGAGCAGTTCAAGCTCGGTATTCCGCTGGGCAAAATCGCCCGTCCGCAGGAGATTGCCAGCACGGTGCTGTTCCTCGCGTCCGATGCTGCCAGCCATATCACGTTGCAGGATATCGTGGTGGACGGCGGCTCCACGCTGGGGGCGTAGATGATCTGGAAACGTCACTTATCGCGTGAAGAAATGAACGCCACCAGTCTGAACTCCATGGTGGCGCATCTGGGCATCGTCTATACCCGCATCGGTGACGATACGCTTGAGGCCGAAATGCCCGTGGATGCGCGTACCCATCAACCGTTCGGTCTGCTGCACGGCGGGGCGTCGGCGGCGCTGGCGGAAACGCTGGGGTCGATGGCCGGGTTTCTGATGACCCGCGACGGACAAAGCGTGGTGGGAACGGAACTGAACGCAACGCACCATCGCGCGGTATCGCATGGGAAGGTGCGCGGAGTGTGTCAGCCGTTGCATCTTGGGCGAACCAGCCAGAGCTGGGAGATTGTGGTGTTCGACGAGCAGGGACGGCGGTGCTGTACCTGCCGGTTGAGTACCCAAATTTTGGGCTAGCGTTGCACGGTCAACATCCCTCTCCCCGTTGGGGAGAGGGATAAGGCTTACAGCATTGAAATCACCCGCTTCAACAAGCGTATTCTCGGCGCAATCGACGCTTTATCCAGCCACTCCGCCGGGCTGTGGAACCCGGCACCGATCGGCCCCAGCCCGTCCAGGGTCGGAATGCCCAGCGCGGCGGTGTGGTTGGCATCACTGCCACCACCGACCGCCTGCCAGGTAATGGCTATTCCTTCCGCCTGACCTGCCGCTTCAACCTGCTGCATCAGCGCCTGCGTGGCTTTACTCGCTGCCATCGCCGGTTTGTGGTTCACGCGCGTCAACGAGGTCGTGACGCCCTCTAAAAAGCCTTTTTCACACAATGCCTCCAGCGCCTGGTTCACCCGGCTGTACTCATCGTTTTCCCAGAAACGCACGTCCAGTTCGGCAACGGCTTTATCGGCCACCACGTTTGCCGCGCTGCCGCCGTGGATCACGCCGACGTTGAGCATGGTGCCACGTTCCTGGTCGGTCAGGGCATTAATGGCAATAATGCTGTTTGCCAGGGCGGTTATCGCCGAGCGGCCTTTCTCCGGTTCGTTACCCGCGTGTGCCGCCACGCCGCTGAACGTCAGGTGATAGCCCGCCATCCCTTTGCGAGCCTTCACCAGCGAACCGTCGGCGCGCGCGGCTTCGCATACCAGCACGCAGCGGGCGCGTTTTGCCAGTTCGCCAATCCATTCGTGTGAATAGACGGAGCCGGTCTCCTCGTCGGGATTCATGGCGATCGCAATGGCCAGACGATCGTGGTCGGCTGCGTCCAGATCACGCATCGCCCACAAGATATTCAGCAGGCCGCTCTTCATATCCGATACGCCAGGGCCATAAAGACGGGTGGCGTCCTCGCTCAGCGGACGCTCGGCGACGGTGCCGGGGGCAAATACCGTATCAAGATGGCCGACCAGCAGAACGTCGAACTGTGCCGCCTGTGGCTTATTACTGACGAATACGCCCGGGCCAACCTTGTCGCCCAGATTAACCCGTTCGGTGTGCCAGCCTTCGCGTTGCCAGAGCGTTTCAATAATGCCAGCCACGGTTTCGACGCCTGCGACAGTGCGGGTACCGCAGTCCACGTTCACCAGGCTTTTCAGCTCTTCAATATAATGGTCAAGGTTCATAGTAACGTCCTGTTCAGAGAATAATGCGCATCAGCAGCATGGCTAAGAAGGCGTTGATGACCGAAATGGCAATCATCAGCGGAATACGTTTGGCGCGGGTGCCGATCACACCCAGAATGCGGCCGAGATACTGCACCTGTGAGCCCATCAGATAGATAGCAGGTGCCAGAATCGCCAGGTGCTCGCCGGTAATAATCCCTTTATCAAACAGGCCGATCGCCACGCCGATCCCACCGCCCATCGACATCCAGCCGCCAATCAGCACGGCAGCCGCTTCACCCGGCAGGCCAAACAGGCCCATCAGCGGGGAGAAGATCATCCCCAGCCCTTTCAGCGCCCCGGTAATTTCCAGCGCCTTGATGATGATAAAAGCCATGACCACGTTGGGCAGGGTGCTGCCGGTGGCAATACTCCAGCCCTTGCGTGCGCCTTCGACAAACACATCGGTAATCACGGGATGAGATTGTGGGGCACTCATACGGTCTCTCCTTGTGTCGGTTGTTGCTCAAGGGCATCTTTGCCGATGACGGTCAGGATCAGGCGCAGCAGATTCGCGCCGACAATCTTCATGATGAACATCACGGCGATGCAGGCACCAATGGAGGTCGGCACCGCGGCCGTCCCGTCAACGGCGACCAGGGTAAAGAGGATGGCACCAGAGGAGAAAAAGTTGGTGATCATCGCCCCGGCGGAGAACTGGAACATGGCGAAAACGTCTTTCTCTTTTTCGCTAATCTGCCCTTCATCGGACAGGTTGCGGGTGAGGGATGCACCCACATCGGTGCTCTGCAGGCTGCCAATCAACGCCAGCCCGGTGGTGCCCGGAATACCCAGCAGCGGGCGCAGCAGCGGCGTTAACAGCTTACGGGCTGCACGCAGCGCACCATAGTGCTCCAGCACGTTGATCATCCCGAGGGCAAACATCACGGCCGGAATTAAACCGAGCGCAAAGAGAAACCCGTCCATTGCGCCACTGCCGCCGGTACCGCGAAAGGCGCTGGTGGCGGTAGTCAGGGTGCCGTCTTCAAGGCTGGCCTTGCTGACCACCTTGCCAAACGCACCGTTGAGGGTGGTGAAATCAAACACGCCGTACCACTCTTTTCCGCCCAGCAGGCCAGAGAAGAAAACGGCTGCGAATGCCAGCGCAACGTACGCGCCGGGCCCGACCTTGAGATCCTGAGGTACTGAACTGTTCATATCCTTTTCCTTGTATGCACGCGATTGCGCAGGGTCATTCTGGCGAGGTTTTGAGCAAAAAAAATGATACAAATCATTTCGTAAGGCGGTGTCGGGACGAAAAAGGCAAAAGTGTGACCCGTGGCGGCAGGGGTGTTTCAGCGGAAGGTGATCGGCTTAACAATGTGGTGTAAATGTCTGGTTTGACCACGCATTATTGCGTTTCAAAGTTGTTAAATTTTGAGCGTTGTTCTAGAAACAAAATGTAACATCTCACTGTTTCACAACAACGGACAACAACTATGAACAACTCAGGGAAATACCTTACGTGGGCAGGGCTCTCCGTTGTGGGAGCATTTGCCCTGGGCTATATCGCCCTCAACCGGGGGGAACAGATCAACGCGCTGTGGATCGTTGTCGCCTCGGTCTGTATTTATCTGATCGCGTACCGTTTTTATGGCCGCTATATCGCGAAGACGGTGTTAGGGGTCGACGGCACGCGCATGACGCCTGCGGTTCGTCATAACGACGGTCTGGACTATGTGCCTACCGACAAGAAAGTGCTGTTCGGTCACCATTTTGCGGCGATTGCCGGCGCGGGCCCGCTGGTGGGGCCAGTCCTGGCGGCGCAGATGGGTTACCTGCCGGGGATGATCTGGATCCTCGCGGGCGTCGTACTGGCCGGTGCGGTGCAGGACTTTATGGTGCTGTTCGTCTCCACCCGCCGCGACGGACGTTCGCTCGGTGAGCTGGTGAAAGAGGAGATGGGAGCCACGGCCGGGGTGATCGCCCTGATCGCGACCTTTATGATCATGGTGATCATCCTCGCGGTGCTGGCGATGATCGTGGTGAAAGCGCTGACCCACAGTCCGTGGGGAACCTATACCGTGGCCTTTACCATTCCGCTGGCGCTGTTTATGGGGATCTACATTCGCTACCTGCGTCCGGGACGCATTGGTGAAGTGTCGGTCATCGGCCTGGTCTTTCTGGTGTTTGCCATTATCTCCGGCGGCTGGGTGGCTGAGAGCCCGACGTGGGCGCCGTTCTTCGATTTCACCGGCGTACAGCTGACGTGGATGCTGGTAGGGTACGGATTTGTGGCGGCGGTGCTGCCGGTGTGGCTGCTGCTGGCCCCGCGCGATTACCTCTCCACCTTCCTGAAAATCGGCACGATTGTGGGGCTGGCAATCGGCATTTTGATTATGCGCCCGACGCTGACCATGCCTGCGCTGACCAAATTTATTGATGGCACCGGCCCGGTCTGGACCGGCAACCTGTTCCCGTTCCTGTTTATCACCATCGCCTGTGGCGCGGTGTCTGGTTTCCACGCGCTGATTGCCTCCGGTACCACGCCGAAAATGCTCGCCAATGAGAATCAGGCCTGCCTGATTGGCTACGGCGGCATGCTGATGGAATCGTTCGTGGCGATAATGGCGCTGGTCTCGGCCTGTATTATCGACCCGGGCGTTTACTTCGCGATGAACAGCCCAATGGCGCTGCTGGCACCGGCCGGCACCGTTGACGTGGTGGCCTCTGCCGCGCAGGTGGTAAGCGGCTGGGGCTTTGCCATTACCCCTGACACGTTGACCCATATCGCCAGTGAAGTGGGCGAGCAGTCAATTATTTCCCGTGCGGGGGGCGCGCCAACGCTGGCGGTGGGCATGGCGTATATTCTGCACGGCGCGCTGGGCGGGCTGATGGACGTGTCGTTCTGGTATCACTTCGCCATTCTGTTTGAAGCGCTGTTTATTCTGACGGCGGTGGATGCAGGAACGCGTGCGGCACGCTTTATGCTGCAGGATCTGCTGGGGGTGATCTCACCGAACCTGAAACGTACCGATTCATTACCGGCGAACCTGCTGGCAACGGCGCTGTGCGTACTGGCGTGGGGATATTTCCTCCATCAGGGCGTCGTCGATCCGCTGGGGGGGATTAACACCCTGTGGCCGCTGTTTGGTATTGCCAACCAGATGCTGGCGGGCATGGCGCTGATGCTCTGTGCGGTAGTGCTGTTCAAGATGAAGCGTCAGCGTTATGCGTGGGTGGCGTTACTGCCAACCGCATGGCTGCTGATTTGTACCCTGACGGCAGGCTGGCAGAAAGCCTTCAGCCCGGACAACAAGGTGGGCTTCCTGGCTATCGCCAACAAGTTCCAGGCGATGATCGACAGCGGTAAGATCCCGGCGCAATATACGGAATCACAGCTGTCGCAGCTGGTGTTTAACAACCGTCTGGACGCCGGACTGACCATCTTCTTTATGGTGGTGGTTGTGGTGCTGGCGTTGTATTCTCTGAAGACTGCACTGGCGGCGCTGAAAGAAGACAAGCCGACGGCAAAAGAGACACCGTATGAGCCAATGCCTGAGAACCTGGAAGAGATTGTGACCCAGGCGAAAGGGGCGCATTAATCGCTCAACCTCACCCTCTCCCCGCCGGGGAGAGGGGATAAAAGACGAGACATCCACTATGTTCGACACCCTCTCCAAAGCAGGAAAATACCTGGGCCAGGCCGCCAAAATGATGATCGGCGTACCGGATTACGACAACTACGTCGAGCATATGCGCGTCAACCACCCTGACCAGACGCCAATGACCTATGAAGCTTTCTTCCGCGACCGCCAGGACGCCCGCTACGGCGGCAAGGGCGGCGCGAAGTGCTGTTAACCCTCTTTCGGTAAACAAAGGCTGATCTGCTTTTGTTTACATTCAACATGCGATCAGGCGTTTAACCCGCCATCGACATCCAGTCCCGTGCCGGATATTTGTCCGGCGGCAGGACTGGCCAGGAAGGTGACCGCGGCGGCGATGTCTTCCGGCTGGCCGTAATGTCCCACCGCAATCATCTGGCGCTGAGATTCAGCCTGTTCTCCATCCTCCGGGTTCATATCGCTGTTTGTCGGGCCAGGATGCACAAGGTTCACGGTAATGCCGCGCGGGCCGAGATCGCGAGCCAGACCCCGGGTAAGGGAGTTGAGCGCAGATTTGGTCATCGAATAGACGGCAATACCGGGCATCGCCACACGGTTTGCCAGACAACTGCCGATGTTGATAATGCGCCCGCCGTCAGACATATGCACCAGCGCTTCCTGAATGGCAATCACCACGCCCCGGATATTGACGTTAATCAGGGCGTCAATATCCGCCAGCGTCATGGACTCCAGCGGGCCGCCGCGTGCGATCCCGGCGTTATTGACCAGAATATCCAGCCCGCCCAGGGAGCGTGCCGCATGGGTAACCGCATCCTGAATGGCCTGTGCGCTGGCGCTGTCGGCCTGAATCGCCTCGCTGTGGCGCCCAAGCGCCTTTATCTCTTCGGTGACCGCCTGGGCTTTGTCGGCGGATTTTTCATACGTAATAACCACATCGGCACCGGCGCGTGCCAGTGAAAGTGCGATGGCACGACCCAACCCACGGCTGGCGCCGGTAACCAGCGCCTTCTTACCTGTTAAATCGATCTGCATGATGACCTCGTTGCGAGAGTGATGAGAATCATCATTAGGTATAGTCGGTCGGAACGATTAACGGCTGAAGGATTCCACTTTCTCAAACGCGGCGCGCAGAACCTCAGGGGTGAGCGCGACCGGCAAATAGTGGATAGATTCCACCGGGCGCAGCGTATGGGCAATGACCTTGTCCAGCTCGTCGCGGTTGTTGATATCCACCTCCAGTTCGCGAAGCGTGGTGGGCAGGGTAAAGCGCTGATAGGCCGCCACCAGCTCGGCCAGCACGTCATCCTGGCCGAGCAGCGCACTTTGCACCAGGATGCCGTAGGCCACTTTGGTACCGTGCAGGTATTTTTCCGTTTGCGGCAAAACGGTTAAACCGTTGTGCACCGCATGCGCGGCCGCCACGCGGGTATAGCGCTCGCCCAGACCGCCCACCATTCCGCCCCCGGCAATAATGGCATCCACAACGTCCCTGAACGCCTGCGTCGCTTCGCCACGCTGCTGGTCGGCCAGCGCCTCTTCGCTACGGGAAAGCAGCACGTCGCGGATCGCCAGCGCGCCGTTGATCCCCAGACGTACGGTCAGGGGCAGGTTTTCAGGTTGAGGGGCCAGGACCACCGCTTCATACCACTTCGCCAGCGTATCGCCGATGCCTGCCAGCAGGTACTCCGCTGGGGCTTTGAGGATAATGTGCGGTTCCACCAGCACCAGGAAGTTAGCATCGTCGAACACCTCAAACTGCAGCGCCTGACCGGCATCGTTATACCAGACGGAGAGCGGCGTCCAGGCGGCGCAGGTGGCGGCGATGGTGGGAATAGCCACCACCGGCACGCCGAGACGGCGCGCCACCGCTTTGGCGGTATCAAGCAGTGCGCCACCGCCGACACCAATCACCACGCTGGCGTTATTGCCAGACGCCGTCACCAGATTGGTGACGTCACGTTCGCTGCAGTGCCCTTTAAAGAGCAGATGTTTCGCCCCCGGTGTGTGAAAGCTTTCCGGCAGGAAAGGGCGCGCGCCTTCAATGGCGCGTTCGCCATAAATCCACACCGCGCGGGAGAGCTGTTCCGGCGTAAAGAAATCATTCAGGTGCGCAAGGCTTCCCGGATGCGAGAAATAGTTCGCCGGGCCTGGCACGACGCGGATTTCGGTGTTGCTCATGTGTTGTCCTTTTTTTAGCAAGCGCTAACCCGATGTTATGTCTGGACATCCGGATGGCTAATAATATTTCGCTTTATCTTATGCCTTTTCCGTCGTTGTCAGTCAACCGGAGCTGTGAAAAATTCGATAAATCACAATATGAAAGAAGGATTTAACGCGGATGGTTTCCAGTCGCCTTGAGATGCGCGGTATCAGCCTGGCCTTTTCCGGCTTTCAGGCGTTGTCGCGCGTGGATTTGACGTTAATGGGCGGCTCCGTGCATGCGCTGACCGGCGCAAACGGCGCGGGGAAATCGACGCTGATGGCGGTGCTGTGCGGCACTTACGATCGCTACGAAGGTGAGATCTGCATTAATAACCAGCCGGTGACGATCCGCGAGCCGCTTGATGCCAAACGGCTGGGTATCCACCTGGTGCAGCAGGAAGTGGACGTCGCGCTGATACCGGGGCTGAGCATTGCCGAAAACATCATGCTCGATCAGCTCGCACAGCCGGGGCATCGCTATCGCTGGCGCGCAATCCGCCAGCAGGCGAAACAGGCGCTGGCGCAGCTGGGTATCGCTCTGGATGTGCGACGCATCGTCGACACCTGCACACTGGCAGAAAAGCAGCAGATTTTGCTGGCGCGGGCGCTCTCACACCACTGCCGTTTTCTAATTCTGGATGAACCGACCGCGCCGCTGGATAGCCATGAAAGCGAACGGCTTTTCGCCGTAGTGAGACGTCTGCAAAAGCAGGGGATTGGCGTGGTGTTTATCTCTCACCGTATTCACGAACTGAACGCTATTTGCGACACCTTAACCGTGCTGCGCGACGGCAAGCTGATTGAATCCGGCCCGATGGCGAACCTCAGCGGTGACGCAATCGTTGAGAAGATGCTTGGCCATGAGCTTAACGATATCTATCCGCCGGCCCGTCCTGCGCACAGTGACGAGACGTTGCTGCGCGTGGAAGGGCTGCACGATGACGCGCTGTTGAAAGATATCTCCCTGCACCTGCGAAAAGGCGAAATTCTGGGCATTGCCGGGCTGGCGGGAGCGGGCAAAACGGAACTCTGCAAGGCGCTGTTTGGGGCCAGCAAAAGCCGTGTAGCGCGTGGTGAGCTAAATCATCAGCCCTGGCAGCCGCGCGATCCGGCGGATTCGGTATTGCGCGGTCTGGCGCTGGTACCGGAGGAACGGCGTAAAGAGGGCATTTTTATTGATGAACCGGTGAGCATGAACCTGGCGGTCACCGCGGATAACAGCTTCTCGCGCTGGAGTCTGTTCGGCCACCGTCAGGCGTGGCGCTGGGCGGAAGAGGTGATTGCCCGCGTCGGCGTGCGTGCGCGTGGGCCGGGGCAGGTGCTGCGTCGTCTGTCGGGGGGCAACCAGCAGAAGATTGCCATCGGCAAGTGGCTGCGCAACGACGCCAGCGTGTTGATTTTCGATGAGCCGACCAAAGGCGTCGATGTCAAAGCGAAAACCGATCTGTTCCAGTTAATTGACGGCCTGGCGCGCGAGGGCAAAGGGGTGATTTACGCCTCCGGTGAATTCGCTGAACTGGTGGGGCTGTGCGATCGCATTTGCGTGCTGTGGGACGGACGTATCGTGGCGGAAATCGCCGGGGCCGAGGCCCACGAAGAGACACTACTTTATTATTCAACCGGAGGAACGGCGTCGTGAGCAAGGCCCTTTCAGTAACGGCGGCGGCGTCTGGCCGTCAGCAAATTTTTGATTTTCTCTACAAGTGGGGCATGTTGCTGACCGTGGTGGCGCTGGTGGCCATCTTTGGCCTGGCGTCGGACAACTTCCTCGATCCGAACAACATTATCAATATCCTGCGCTCCATTGCCATCGTGACGGTGATTGCTATCGGGGTGTCAATTTCGCTGACCATCGGCGGGTTTGACCTGTCGGTTGGTTCAACGGCATCGCTGGCTAACGCGCTGGTGGTGTCACTGTTCGTCTGGTACGGCTTCGGCACCACCGAATCGATACTGATTACCCTGGCGCTTTGTACTCTGGTTGGCCTGTTTAACGCGTTTCTGATTGTCATCCTGCGGATCCCGGACATGCTTGCCACGCTTGCCAGCCTGTTTGTTATCCAGGGCGTGGCGATGACCTACAGCTACGGCGGGTCAATTACCGAAAACATGGTGCTGCCGAGCGGCGACATGGCTGAAGGGACCATTCCGGCGGCATTCAGCCTGCTGGGACAGGTGCCGACTATCGTGATCATCATGCTGGTGGTGACGATCCTCGCACAGCTGGGGCTGTCACTGACCACCCACGGACGACGCATGTATGCCATCGGCGGTAATCCGGAGGCGGCACGTCTCTCCGGTATTCGCACCACGCGCTACAAGGTGGCGGCCTACGTGATTGCCTCTCTGCTCGCCGGACTAGGCGGCATTTTACTGGCCTCGCGGATTGGCTCGTCACAGGTGAATGCGGGTGGCGGCTATCTGATGGATGCGGTTGCGGCGGCGTGGATTGGCTTCTCGCTTGCCGGGTCCGGAAAACCGAACGCGCTGGGTACGCTCGTCGGGGCAGTCATTCTTGGCGTGCTGTCGAACGGTCTGGTGATGCTTTCCGTACCCTATTACGCGATGGACATTATAAAAGGGCTGGTGCTCGCCGTGGCGCTGGCGATTACCTACATACAAAAACGCTAACGATTGATCACAACACAACGGGAAAACAGAATGAAAAAAATCACCCTCTCTCTGGTGGCATTAGGGTTACTGACGTCGCTGCCAGGCCTTGCGGCAACCCCCGCACCGCTTCCGCCCGCCATTGCAAATCATGACGGCCCCATCCGCATTGCGGTGATCCGTAACCTCGGCTCTGACGACAACACCACGCAGTTTGTCGCCGGTGCCATTCAGGAAGGCAAAAAGCTCGGCTTTAAGGTCAGCACCTTTTTGAGCAATGGCGACGACGCCAAATTCCAGGACTTCGTCAATCAGGCGATCAGCCAGAAATATGACGGGATTATCCTCTCTCAGGGGCGCGACCCCTATGCGACCGAGCTCGTGAAAAAAGCCGTCGATGCCGGCATTAAAGTGTCGGTGTTTGATACCGCCGTTCAGGGCGACATTCCCGGGGTGACCGTGACCCAGCAGGATGATGCTTCTCTGACCCATCTCTCCTTCGGCCAGCTGGCGAAAGATTTCAACGGCAAAGCCAACATCGTGAAGCTGTGGGTTGCCGGTTTCCCGCCGATGGAACGTCGTCAGGCAGCCTATAAAGCGCTGCAGAAGCAGTATCCGGACATTAAAGAGCTGGATTCTATCGGTGCCGTTTCGTCTGACGTGCAGGGAGATACCGCGAATAAAGTGGGCGCTATTCTGGCGAAATACCCGAAAGGCAAAATTGACGCCATCTGGGGAACCTGGGATGCCTTCAGCCAGGGGGCCTACAAAGCCCTGAAAGAGAACGGCCGCACCGAAATCAAACTCTACAGCATCGATATCTCAAACCAGGATCTTCAGCTGATGCGCGAGCCAGGCAGCCCATGGAAAGTGAGCGTGGCGGTGGATCCGAAGCTGATTGGTGCAACCAACGTACGTCTGATTGCCAACAAGATTGCCGGTGAAACCACACCCGCCACGTATGATTTCAAAGCGGCGGCGATCCCGCAGGCGCTGCTGACCGCCCAGCCAGGCGCAGTGAACGTGGCGTCGCTGGGGAAAATCATTCCAGGCTGGGGTCAGACAGAAGATTTTATCGCCCCGTGGTTTGCGACGCTTGAAGCGAAACATCAATGAGTGTGCTTCCCACGCCTGAATACAGCCGCAATATGCGGCTGATTGGCCATAGCGACCAGGGCGGTCGCCCGGACGGCGTGCAGCTGATGGTGCATCGCGGTTTCGCGTACATCGGGCATATGGTCTCGCAGGGCTTTTCCATTGTGGACGTGCGCGACCCGAAACATCCCAAGCCGGCAGGCTATATGCCCGCGCCGGCCGGCACCTGGAACGTTCATCTCCAGGCGCACGACGATCTCCTGCTGGTCATTAATGCGCGAGACTTGTTCGCGGATGCCCGTTTCGCTGACGAAAAGGTCTACTACACCCGTCAGGTAGGGGAAACCGTACGCGACGTGCAGGACAAGGGCTGGAGCGCCGGGTTGCGGGTGTTTGATATCTCCACCCCTGACAAACCGCGTGAGATCGGCTTTTTATCCCTGAGCGGCATCGGCATTCACCGTATCTGGTACGTCGGCGGGCGCTGGGCGTATGTTTCGGCGCTGATCGACGGCTTTACCGACTATATTTTCCTGACGATCGATCTGGCCGACCCGCAAAAGCCTGAGGTGGCCGGGCGCTGGTGGCTGCCGGGGATGAACCAGACCGACTGTGAGCAACCCAATTGGCCGGAAGGTAAACGCTACGCGCTGCACCACGCGATTATTGCCGGGGATACCGCTTACGGGAGCTGGCGCGACGGGGGACTGACGCTGCTGGACGTGAAGGATCGCACCCAGCCGAAGCTGATTAGCCATCGCAACTGGAGCCCGCCGTTTGGAGGTGGCACGCACACCGCGCTGCCATTGCCGGATCGTGACCTGCTGGTGGTGCTGGATGAAGCGGTACTGGATAACCAGGAGGACGGTGAGAAGTTCATCTGGCTGTTTGATATTCGCGAGCCGTCGAACCCGGTGAGTATTTCCACATTCCCGCAGCCGCAGGAGCGGGATTATGTGGCGAAAGGGGCGCATTTTGGTCCACACAACCTGCACGAGAACCGGCCGGGAAGCTTTGTCAGCTCAACGCTGATTTTTGCGACCTGGCAGAATGCGGGCGTGCGCGCGTTTGATATTTCCAATCCTTACCATCCGGTTGAAACCGGTGCGCTGGTGCCGGCGGCGCCTGAGAGGATGATAGATACGCGGCCGAATCGACCGCAGGTGATCCAGTCATGCGATGTGTTTGTCGATGCGCAGGGCATTATCTACAGCACGGATTATAACGGTGGATTGTCGGTGATTGAGTATCTGGGGTAACGGCGCGCTGGTGTCTTTCTGACGGCCCTCTTCATCGGGAGAGGGCCGAGGCGTTTAACTGTACTGACGCACCCGCGCCACCAGATCTTCGGCGGTGTCGATACGGTCGGCAATCACAATCAGCGCCTTGCCAAGCGTAATCGCGTGGCGCAGGCATTCGTGGCGCATTGCTTCATCCTGAATGGTCTCGATATCCGCCACGTGCGACAGACCGACACTGCGGCGAATCAGCTCCGTGCCGCAGAATCCGATCGCGTCTTTCCATACCTTTTTCAGGAATTCAGAGGCGTAGCCCGGTGCAGCAAGTGCCGCATCGCGCGTTTTCTCACTGGCCAGGATCTGGAAGCGCTCCGCGAAGGTGTTCCACAGCGTCTGAATGTCGGCCAGACGCTGTTCACGGGCCGCGGCGGCATCGCGAATACCCAGATGCCCCGGCAGGCCGCAGAAATTGAGCAGCAGGTTGCCGATGGCGGTGCCGACGTCAAAACCGATGGGGCCGAAGTAGCCGAACTCTGCGTCGATGGCTTTCAGACTGCCGTCTGCCACGAAAATCGAGCCACTATGAATATCGCCATGCAGCAGGGCTTCAGCGTGTGAGAAGAAGCGGTGCTTCAGCGAGGCCACGGCAATTTTTAACTGAGCGTCATCGTGCAGGGCGGCAACGTCTTTTTCCAGTTCAGCAGGGTAGTTGTTACGTTCGTGGACCTGGTACGGATCGTTGAAGAACAGATCTTCGGTGATCTCGCACATCTCCGGATTAAGGAATTTCGCGACCTGCGCTTTCTTTTCATGCGGGTGCAGGTAAAAGTCGCTGGTATGGAACAGCGTGTGCGCGAGGTATTCACCCAGCTGACGCGCCGCCTGCGGGTAGTAGGTATTTTTGATCAGCTCCCCGCGCCAGATGGCATGGCTGGAGAGATCTTCCATCACCATCACCGCCAGTTCGGGGTCGAAGTGGTGGATTTTCACCGTGTGCTGCGGGCTGTGCTGGTAGTGTTCGATCAGCGTTTGCGCCTCCAGGCGGGCGCGATCCAGGGTCAGTGGCCAGGATTCGCCGACGCAGCGCACATACGGCAGCGCCTGCTTAACAACGATGCGGCTTACACCCTCGGTATCGAAAATTTTGAACACCAGATTGAGGTTACCGTCGCCCACTTCCTGCGCCTCCACCAGCGATGAGGGATCATCAAGGCCGCCGAACTGCTTTGCATACTCCACGGCATCCTGGGCGGTAAAGGTACGGTATTGCGACATTGCCTGTTCCTCACTGGTTTTGCTAATAAAGACATTTAGACGTCTATACATCTGGATTTCATCCTGACACAATGTGCTACAACAACGCAACAGGGAATTAACGACATGCAGACATTACAGACGACCAGCCTGCGAGTGGCGGAGAATCAGTTATTTATTCTCGATCAGCAGGCGCTTCCTCAGGAGAAACGCTGGCTTGACGCCTCGACGGTAGAGGCGCTGGTCGGCCATATTCACGCCCTGCGCGTACGCGGGGCACCGCTGATTGGTCTCTCTGCAAGCCTGCTGCTGGCCCTTCTGGCGGAAAACGGCAAAAGCCGTGATGAACTGGCTGTGGCGCTGGAGACCCTGCGGGCATCCCGCCCGACGGCGGTGAACCTGATGAACAACCTCGACCGCATGAAGCTGGCTCTCTGGCAGGAGGATTTTGTGCCTGCGCTGGTGGCGGAAGCGCTGCGTCTGATTGATGAAGACAAGCAGCTGTGCGAGGCCATCGCGAATGCCGGCAGTACGCTGGTGAAACCCGGCAGCCGTCTGTTGACCCACTGCAATACCGGCGGGCTGGCGACGGCAGGGGTTGGCACCGCGCTCGGCGTGATTGCCCGCGCGCATCAGGAAGGACGCGTCAGCTCTGTCTGGGTGGATGAAACCCGCCCCCTGTTGCAGGGTGGAAGACTGACCGCATGGGAGCTCGGCGAGCTGGGCGTGCCGTACCAGCTGATCGCCGATTCCATGGCCGCCAGCCTGATGGCAAAAGGGCTGGTTGACGCGGTGTGGGTGGGCGCAGACCGTATTGCGGCTAACGGCGACGTGGCGAATAAAATTGGCACCTATTCTCTGGCGGTTCTGGCAACGTTCCACGGTATTCCGTTCTATGTCGCTGCCCCGCATACCACGCTTGACCCGGCGTGCCCAAACGGTGAGGCAATCCCCATTGAACAACGTGCGGCCAGCGAAGTGACGGGCGTGGCCGGGAGCTTTGGCGCGGTGCAGTGGGCTCCTGAAAACGCGCAGGTCTACAACCCGGCCTTTGACGTCACGCCAGCGGCATTGATAAGCGGTTGGGTGCTGGATACGGGCATCGTCACGCCGGAAGAGGTGGCAAAAGGGAAATTCGCCTGAGGACGACTATCCTTTAAGGGGTTCCCTTTAGGAGGACAGTCACGTGACGCTTGATCCTGATACAGACTTAAAACTGGAACGCGTGGTGGATGCCCCGCGCGATCTGCTGTGGCTCTGCTGGACGACACCCGAGCACATCAAAAATTTCTTCATTCCGGTTCCGCACAAAGTGACCGAGTGTGATCTTGACCTGCGCGTTGGCGGGCGGTTTAACACGGTGTTTGAGGTAGACGGGCAACGGATGGATAACCGGGGGGTGTTTCTCGAAATCGATCCCGGCAGGAAGCTGGTCTTTACCGACGGTTACACGGAAGGCTGGAAGCCCGCCGAAAAGCCGTTTATGACGGCCATTCTACTGCTGGATGATGTGGGGGAGGGCAAAACGCGTTATACCGCCATTGCTCGCCACCCAACGGCGGAAATCCGCGAGCAGCATGAACAGATGGGCTTCCACGAAGGGTGGGGGATTGTGCTGGACCAGCTGGTGGCGTATACGAAGGGGTTGAAACACTGACGTTTTTTCGCCCCCTCTCCCTGAAGGGAGAGGGGAAAAATCATGCCAGACGCGGATACGCATCTGCAATCGCATCGCCGGTGAACTGCGCAACCCACCCCTCGGGGTTATCAAAAATACGAATGGCGGTAAAGTTCGGCTCTGAGCCCATATCAAACCAGTGCGGCGTTCCGGCAGGGACGGAAATCAGGTCGTTTTTCTCACACAATACCTGACACACCTCGTCGCCAATGTGCAGGCAAAACAGCCCCGCACCCTCAACAAAGAAACGCACTTCATCTTCCCCGTGAGTATGCTCGTTCAGGAACTTTGCGCGCAGCGCCTCTTTTTGAGGGTTATCGGCACGCAGGCTGATGACATCCCAGCTCTGATAACCTTTCTCTGCCACTAACGTGTCGATCGCGTGCTGATAAGCCGCGATAACCGCATCGGGGGCAGGATCGCGGCCTAAGTCGCGGTCTGCGGCCCAGCGTTCAAAACGCACCCCTCTGGCGTTGAGCTGTTGGGCGATCTCGGCAGCGTCGGTGCTGTGCCAGCGAGGTTGACTGGGGTCTTTATCGGAATAAATGGTCAATGCGCTCATGAAGGGATCTGCTCCGGGTTAATCTCGTCGAACTGGTGTACCTGATGGTGATGGCTTGCACCGTCATCATCGCCGCGAATCAGCTGCAGGGTGCGAAAACCTGCCTGCTCAGCGGCGTCCAGCTCCTGATGTATATCCGACAGGAACAGGATCTGCGATGGGGGGATACCCGTTTGTGCCGCAATGTTCTGGTAAGACTGGACGTCGCGCTTGGCACCGATGTGGGTATCAAAATAGCCGCTGAACAGATGAGTAATATCACCTTCGTCGCTGTAGCCAAATAACAGTTTCTGCGCCGCGACGGAGCCTGAGGAATAAACATAGAGATCAATACCCTGCGCTTTCCATTTTTCCAGCGCAGGCAGTACGTCCGGATAGAGGTGGCCGGTAAAATCGCCGTTAACGTAGCCGTCGTGCCAGATGATCCCCTGCAGCGCCTTTAACGCGGTTGACTTGCGGTCTTCATCCATAAACGTAAAGAGTGTGTCGATAAGGTCGCTTACGCTGGCGTGCGGGTGGTTAATTTCATCACGCAGGTTGTCCAGAATCGATTTGACCGGCTCGGCGTACTGCTGCGCGGTCACAAAGGCCGCCAGACGCTCACGCGCGTAGGGGAACAAAACATCATGGACAAAACGGATATCGCTGGTGGTCCCTTCAATATCCGTCACAATCGCGCGAATCATACTCTCTCCCAGTGTCGTAAACGCATTTCGCATTCAAATAAGAATTCCAGTCCTTCCAGATGACGGCGGGCCTCGGCCACATTGCGTCCCCAGCAGGTTAAGCCATGACCGCGCAGAAGAAAACCATAATTAAACGGGTGCGTCTGAGCGTATTCGGCAATGCGCACGGCGAGCGCGTCGATATCCTGGTCGTTATCAAACACCGGGATGGCGACCGTATCCAGATGCGTGCTCTGCCCGGAGAGGGATTTTTGCATCTCATAGCCGGTGATCTTCAGCTCAGGCTCTTTGACCAGCCGCGACAAGACCGTGGCATTGACGGTATGGACGTGCAGAACCGCGTTGGCTTCGGGAAACAGACGATAGATGAGCGTGTGAAGCCCGGTTTCAGCCGACGGCGTGCGGCCAGAGGGTGCACGGTTGGTCGCAATCTCCACCTGCAGAAAATCGTCGGTGGTCAGGCTGCCTTTATCTTTGCCGGATTCACTGAGCCAGCACAGATGCGCATCCTGACGCACGGACATGTTGCCGCCGGTCGCGGGAGCCCAGCCTTTGGCGCCGATCCAGCGGCAGGCGTCGACCAGGTGTGTGAGTTGCAGGTTGTCGGTCATCTTCCTTTTTCCCTCTCGGTCAGGAATATTCATATTGTTTAGACGTCTAAGCGTCTTGATTGCCAAAGACTAACATCGTGTTATAGTGTCAGCAACATAAGTATTACATGCAGGCACAACACAATGAGCAATAACGCATTGATTCCTCAGAGTAAACTTCCCAGTCTTGGTACCACCATCTTTACGCAAATGAGCGCACTGGCCCAGCAGCACAACGCCATTAATCTCTCGCAAGGGTTCCCTGATTTTGATGGCCCGCGTTATTTGCAGGAACGTCTGGCGTACCACGTTGCGCAGGGGGCGAACCAGTATGCACCGATGACGGGCGTGCAGGCTCTGCGGGACGCCATTGCAGACAAAACGGCTGAGCTGTATGGCTATAAGCCAGACGCTACCAGCGACATCACGGTGACGGCAGGGGCGACCGAAGCGTTGTATGCCGCAATTACCGCGCTGGTGCGCACGGGTGATGAGGTGATCTGCTTTGACCCGAGTTATGACAGCTACGCGCCGGCGGTTGAACTCTCCGGCGGCGTGGTGAAACGCATCGCGCTACAGCCACCGCATTTCCGTCCGGACTGGCAGGCGTTTGCTGCCTTGCTGAGCGACAAAACCCGTCTGGTTATTATCAATACCCCACACAACCCGTCGGCGACCGCATGGCAGAAAGCCGATTTTGCAAAGCTGTGGCAGGCGATTGCCGGGCGTGAGATTTACGTGCTGAGCGATGAAGTGTATGAGCACATCTGTTTTGCACAGGAAGGGCATGCCAGCGTGCTGGCCCATCCGCAGCTTCGCGAGCGTGCCGTGGCGGTATCGTCATTTGGTAAAACCTATCATATGACCGGCTGGAAGGTGGGGTACTGCGTGGCTCCCGCGGCCATCAGCGCTGAGCTGCGTAAAGTGCATCAGTACCTGACGTTTGCCATAAATACGCCGGCCCAGCTGGCCCTGGCTGATATGCTGCGCGCCGAACCGGAGCACTACCGCGACCTGCCGGCATTCTACCGTCAGCGCCGGGATCTGTTTGTGAATGCGCTAAGCCAGAGCCGTCTGGAGATTTTACCCTGCGAAGGGACCTACTTCCTGCTGGCGGACTACAGCGCGATTTCGGATCGGGATGACGTGAGTTTTTGCCAGTGGCTGACAAAAGAGGTGGGCGTTGCTGCCATTCCGCTGTCCGTATTTTGCGCCGACCCGTTCCCGCATAAGCTGATCCGGCTCTGTTTTGCGAAACAGGAATCGACGCTTCTCGCGGCGGCGGAGCGGCTGAATACACTCTGAGCGTGTCATCCCTCTCGCGTTAGAATAACGGCGGTCTGCCCATAATAAGTGAGAGGAATATCAGTCATAATAACGCGAAAGCGCGTTATAAAATATAAGTCAGGATTATGTATTAACAAAGAGAACGGGCTGTGAGCGACACAGCCCGTCGCTGTTATTTTTCTGTTACTTCGTTAATAAATTTCGCGAATGCCGTACTGTTCAATGCCGAACGATTATAAATCATAAAAATGTCAAGCGAGGGAAGGGTGAACGGTGCAGTGATTTTTTTGAGTCTTAGCACTTCACTGTATTTATCAAATAAAATTTCGGGTACGTAACCAATTAAATGAGAGGCACTTATCATCGAAATAATAGTAAATACAGAGTCACAGCGAAAACCGATTGTCTTTTCCGCGTGCACTTTTTCTGCCATCGATTGATAGGTTTTAACGCCCGGCTCATCACTGAGGAATATCGTAAACTTCTCTTCCTGAAGCTCTTCCATGGTGGCCACCTCTTTCATCCGCGGATGATCCTGGCTGCAGACCAGCAGGACGGAATAGGATGCATATGGCACACAAATCATTGAACGGTTACTAACCGGGGCCATTGAGAAAATTAAGTCTGCCTTACGGTATGCCAGCAGATCCTCTGCGGAGTCAGCAGAGAGCAGCATGTCATGCAGTTCAATCTCGTAATTGTGCTCACGCATCAATAATTTAAGCGGGCCCAGCAGGTTTTCTGTGGTCAGGATTTGCGGGCTATACACCACAAAATTCTTTTTTAGCGTTGAGCCATGCATGATGTTAATCGTCTGCTCAAGCTGGTTGAGGTTTTGCTCAAGATGATGGTGCAGGTTCACGCCTACCGTGGTGGGCGTAATCCCTTTCCCGGAACGAATGAACAGGGGATCGTTGAGCTGATTACGCAACCTTTGCAGCGACTGGCTGACCGCCGAGGGCGTAATATAGAGCGTTTCTGCTGCCTTGCTGATGCTTAAGTGCTGATAAATACACTCGAAAATTACCAGCAGATTAAGATCAAATTTTTTCAGATCGTAGAGATTAGCCATGTTTCATCCTGAGTGGACTGCGTTGCGTTAACACATCACTGATAACTATAGAAGGAAGTTAATCATTTACCATCCATGCAATTAACTTACTTAATTAGAGTTGTATGTTGACTTAATATATCACGATGGCAGATTTATAAAATAGAGCTTCAATGAATATTAAGATATTTTTATCTCTAAAACTGCGAGAGTGTTTGCATTAAAATAGTCTCAATTATATATAGACAAATAATTATCATTCATTTTTATTAATCCTCGCCGGCGCGTCTTCAGTCCTGCGCGATAAACCGTGTTCGATGAAACCTATCACAGCCATAGATACGATTGGCGCTCATGTGCATTGCCCTCGCGCTGTGCGGGTGTTGTAATCAAGGCGCTGTTACGGCCTTGATATGAGGTATGTAGAGCGCAACGCAACGCCAGCAATTGCTGGCACTGAAAGTTCCTGTGGAAAGTTCAGGTATCAGGGCCGCCCACCAGGGCGGCCTTTTTACTTTTGGCTTTTCGTTAATTCAGTTCATCACGTTGTCTTGTTCGGGTTGTTAGGTATGGCTGATTGATTTGATAAAGCAAACGCATTAGCCCACCCGGCGAAAGTTGGTTACCTTACATCTCAACGAAAACACGGAGGAAGTACAGATGTCTTTGATTAATACCAAAATTAAACCTTTCAAAAACCAGGCGTTCAAAAACGGTGAATTCATCGAAGTGACCGAGAAAGATACCGAAGGCCGCTGGAGCGTCTTCTTCTTCTATCCGGCAGACTTCACCTTCGTTTGCCCGACCGAACTGGGTGACGTTGCAGACCATTACGACGAACTGCAGAAGCTGGGCGTAGACGTTTACTCTGTTTCTACCGACACCCACTTCACCCACAAAGCATGGCACAGCAGCTCTGAAACCATCGCGAAAATCAAATACGCGATGATCGGCGACCCGACTGGCGCCCTGACCCGTAACTTCGACAACATGCGTGAAGATGAAGGCCTGGCTGACCGTGCTACCTTCGTTGTTGACCCGCAGGGCATTATCCAGGCAATCGAAGTTACCGCTGAAGGTATCGGCCGTGATGCTTCTGACCTGCTGCGTAAAGTGAAAGCGGCGCAGTACGTTGCTTCTCACCCAGGTGAAGTTTGCCCGGCGAAATGGAAAGAAGGCGAAGCGACTCTGGCACCGTCTTTAGACCTGGTTGGCAAAATCTAAGTTTCCCGCAGTCTTTCGCGCAGAGCATCGCCTGCTCTGACGCGACAGGCTCCGGAAATGACAGTCGTAATGGGCGCGCCCGCGCCCATTTTATTCCAGCACCATGATGCAAGTTGCATTCAGGCCGCCCGAATAAGGCAGCTTGCATGATGACGTTTTTAGAGAGGGAAGAATAATGCTCGACACCAATATGAAAACCCAGCTCAAGGCCTACCTTGAGAAACTGACCAAACCTGTTGAGCTGATTGCCACGCTGGACGACAGCGCTAAATCGGCAGAGATCAAGGAACTGCTGGCAGATATCGCCGAACTGTCACCGAACGTGACCTTCAAAGAAGATAACGGTCTGGCGGTGCGCAAGCCCTCCTTCCTGATCACCAATCCGGGTTCTGACCAGGGGCCGCGTTTTGCCGGTTCTCCACTGGGCCACGAATTCACCTCGCTGGTGCTGGCACTGCTGTGGACCGGTGGTCATCCGTCAAAAGAGGCGCAGGCGCTGCTCGAGCAGATCCGCGATATTGACGGCGATTTTGAGTTTGAAACCTATTACTCGCTCTCCTGCCATAACTGCCCGGACGTGGTGCAGGCGCTGAACCTGATGTCGGTGCTGAACCCGCGCATTAAGCACACGGCGATTGACGGCGGTACGTTCCAGAACGAAATCACCGACCGTAACGTCATGGGCGTTCCGGCGGTCTTTATGAACGGTCAGGAGTTTGGCCAGGGCCGTATGACGCTGACCGAAATCGTTGCCAAAGTGGACACGGGTGCCGAAAAACGTGCGGCAGAAGCGCTGAACAAACGTGACGCGTATGATGTTCTGATTGTCGGCTCCGGCCCGGCGGGCGCGGCGGCGGCGGTTTACTCCGCCCGTAAAGGCATTCGTACCGGACTGATGGGCGAACGCTTCGGTGGCCAGGTGCTCGACACCGTGGATATCGAAAACTACATCTCTGTGCCGAAGACCGAAGGCCAGAAACTGGCTGGCGCACTGAAGGCGCACGTCAGCGATTATGAAGTGGATGTGATCGACAGCCAGAGCGCCAGCAAGCTGGTTCCGGCCGCGGTTGAAGGGGGATTACACCAGATTGAAACCGCCTCCGGCGCGGTGCTGAAAGCGCGCAGCATTATCATTGCCACCGGCGCCAAATGGCGCAACATGAACGTCCCGGGTGAAGATCAGTATCGCACCAAAGGCGTCACCTACTGCCCGCACTGTGACGGCCCGCTGTTTAAAGGTAAACGCGTGGCGGTGATCGGCGGCGGTAACTCTGGTGTGGAAGCGGCGATTGACCTGGCGGGTATCGTTGAACACGTCACCCTGCTGGAGTTCGCCCCAGAGATGAAAGCGGACCAGGTGCTGCAGGACAAAGTGCGTAGCCTGAAAAACGTCGATATCGTGCTGAATGCGCAGACCACGGAAGTGAAAGGTGACGGCAGCAAAGTGACCGGTCTGGAATACCGCGACCGCGTGAGCGGTGACGTGCATAGCGTGGCGCTGGCGGGGATCTTCGTACAGATTGGTCTGTTGCCAAACACCACCTGGCTGGACGGCGCGATTGAGCGCAACCGCATGGGCGAAATTATTATCGATGCGAAATGCGAAACCAGCGTGAAAGGGGTGTTCGCGGCAGGGGACTGCACCACGGTTCCGTACAAACAGATCATCATTGCCACCGGTGAAGGGGCGAAAGCGTCTCTGAGCTCGTTCGATTATCTGATTCGCACCAAAACGGCATAAAAAGAAAGCAAGACTACACCTGCAACAGCAAGAGGCCACCGAAAGGTGGCCTCTTTTTTTTACCTGACGACCATCACCGGAATGTGGGTGTGACGGATCACGCTCGACGCGTTAGAGCCCAGCAGGTGGGTGGTAATGGAAGGATTACGGGAACCGATCACCACGACGTCTGCTTTCAGTTCATTGGCCAGTTCATTAACGGCATCCCGCACGCTACCGAACCTGACGTGAGTTTTGATACGTGAAGGGTCGATGCTGAAATGCCCGACCATGGTTTGTAGACGATTTTCAGCTTCGTGCTGAAGATGCTCTTCGAAGCGACGTACATCGGCGGCAAAGCGGTGCAGACTCAGGCTGGCGGAACCCGGTAACACGTGTAACAGATGGATGATCCCGTCCTGCTGCGCCAGAAACTCCGCGTGGCGTACGGCCTTGTCGCTCAGCTCCATCTCGAAAACATCAACCGGCATAATGATTGTCTGATACATACCCGTTTCTCCTTGTTTATAAACGCTGAATTCATTCAACCACAAAATATGAATGGTTTCTGTAAGCGCGGCGCCACTTTTTGATCTCGCCAGGAAAAATCTCAAAAGATCCGTCATCACGGGCAAGTCTTCTGGGGTAGCTACCCTTTATACACTGTCCTGGATCCTTTCGGAGGTTGCATGAAAGCACTCACGTATCACGGCCCACATCATGTTCGCGTCGAGAATGTCCCCGATCCCATCATTGAACAGCCAGACGATATTATTCTGCGGGTCACGGCTACGGCGATTTGCGGGTCCGATCTGCATCTCTATCGCGGCAAAATCCCGAAGGTGCAACACGGCGATATTTTTGGTCATGAATTTATGGGGGAAATCGTTGAGTGCGGCAGGGAGGTGAAGAATTTACAGAAAGGCGATCGCGTGGTTATCCCGTTTGTGATTGCCTGCGGTGACTGTTTCTTCTGCCGTCTGCAGCAGTACGCGGCCTGCGAGACGACCAACGCCGGGCAGGGCGCCGCGCTGAACAAAAAGCAGATTCCCGCGCCAGCCGCGCTGTTTGGCTATAGCCATCTCTACGGCGGCGTGCCGGGAGGCCAGGCGGAATATGTTCGCGTACCGAAGGGTAACGTTGGGCCGTTCAAGGTGCCGCGGCTGTTGTCCGATGACAAAGCGCTGTTCCTGTCAGATATTTTACCCACCGCCTGGCAGGCGGCAAAAAATGCGCAGATCGAAAAAGGATCGAGCGTGGCCGTTTTCGGCGCCGGGCC
The DNA here is from genome assembly GCF_003010695.1 of Enterobacter cloacae complex sp. FDA-CDC-AR_0132. Taxonomy (NCBI): domain Bacteria; kingdom Pseudomonadati; phylum Pseudomonadota; class Gammaproteobacteria; order Enterobacterales; family Enterobacteriaceae; genus Enterobacter; species Enterobacter cloacae complex sp. FDA-CDC-AR_0132. Next base: position 2,952,250 of record NZ_CP027618.1, read on the forward strand.
GGTGGGGTTGCTGACCATTGCCTGCGCGCGACTGCTCGGGGCGGAACAGATCTTCGTTATCGACCATCACCCGTATCGCCTGCGATTCGCTCAGGCGCGCTACGGCGCAATCCCGGTCAACTTTGATGATGATAACGATGCCGCCGAAAAAATCATTGAGCAAACTGCCGGCCAGCGTGGTGTCGATGCGGTGATTGATGCCGTCGGGTTCGAAGCCAAAGGCAGCACCACGGAAACAATCCTCAGCAACCTTAAAATTGAAGGCAGCAGCGGCAAAGCGTTGCGTCAGTGTATCGCGGCTGTCCGGCGCGGCGGCGTTGTCAGCGTCCCTGGCGTTTACGCCGGGTTTATTCACGGCTTCCTGTTTGGCGATGCCTTCGATAAAGGGCTGAGTTTCAGGATGGGGCAGACACACGTCCACGCCTGGCTGGGCGAGTTGCTGCCGCTTATCGAAAAAGGGCTGCTTACGCCGGAGGAGATTGTGACCCACTATCTGCCGCTGGCGGATGCGGAACGCGCCTACAAGATTTTCGAAAAACGGGAGGAGGAGTGCCGCAAGGTCATTCTGGTGCCGGGGGCGGAAACGCCTGACGCGGCGGCACAGCAGGTGAAAGGCCTGGTCAATGCTTTCCCGGGTGGGGTGGTGTGAGATTATCGCTTACCGATGACGCTCAAGATAAAGCACCGCCATGACGATGATCGCCAGAATAATGAGAAAAATAAGTGTGATAACCACTATCTCACTCATGACCGTCCCCGCGGCACCCAAACAGATTAAGCGTGGGTTAAGGGGTTTTCGGGCGATATAGGATAATCGGGTGAATTTGCGGAAAGAGGATGCGGGTGCATCCTCTGTGCAACGCGGGAGCGTTTGTTCAGATGGGGTTAACGCAGGTAGTCGCCCGCGGCTTCTGGCTGGTAGAGCAGCTCCAGCACTTCCAGATGCGCCGCGGCACCGCCTGGCAACGCCCAGTTGATGGTGTCTCCCGTACGCAGACCAAGAAGCGCGGCACCCACAGGAGCAAGGACCGAAAGCTGTGCACTGCTGTCGGTCATCTGCGCCGGGTAGACCAGCGTTCGGGTCAGCTCTTCACCGGTGGCCAGGTTACGGAATTTAACCCGGCTGTTCATGGTGACCACGTCGTGAGGCATGGATTCAGGCGTGCACATCTGCGCCCGGTCAAGCTCTTCATTCAGGGCGTCAGCCACCGGAAGCGAAGCGAATTCTGCTTTTTCCAGCAGTCTGTCAATACGTTCTGCGTCAAGCTCATTGATGATGATGGTGGGTCTGGACATTTTTTACTCCATGTCGTTAATGCTGCGTGTAACGCAGAAACCAATCCAAAAGAAAACCCTCGCCGTCTGGCAGCGAGGGTTTAACTCTTCTGATGATACTGGCTGAGCGCACAACTTTGAAGTGATACAGGTCACATTCATGGGTCATATGAATTTTCGGTGAAAAACGTGCTCCCTTGCCAATTTGCATTATTCTTTTTAAGCGCCCCCTGCGGGCGACTATCCGCATTCAGTGTTTCTTCTCAGGAGATCTCATGAGCGATTACGACAAAATTACGTTGAAAGACGGCAGTTATTTATATTTTAAAGACTGGGGAAGCGGGCAACCCGTGGTGTTTAGCCACGGCTGGCCGCTGACGGCGGATGCCTTTGAAGACCAAATGTTATACCTGGGGTCAAAAGGATTTCGCGTAATTGCACATGACCGCCGCGGACATGGCCGCTCAGCGCAGCCGTGGGATGGGCACAATATGGATCAGTACGCCGACGACCTGGCTGAGCTGACGGCGCGTCTGAATCTGAAAGACGCTGTTCACGTGGGGCATTCAACCGGCGGTGGCGAAGTGGCGCGCTATATTGGTCGCCACGGTACGGATCGCGTGGCGAAAGCGGTACTTATTGGTGCCGTGACACCGATTATGATCAAAACCGATTTCAACCCGAACGGTGTGCCGAAAGAGGTGTTTGATGGTATTCGGGAAGGCGTGATTAACGATCGCGCAGCTTTCTTCTATGCGCTGACCGAGGCGTTCTATGGCTATAACCGCCCGGGGGCAAAAGAGTCCAAAGCGGTGCGGGAGAGCTTCGTTGAGCAGGGGCTTCAGGGGTCGATCAAGGCGCTGTATGACTGCGTCAAAGCGTTCTCTGAAACCGATCTGCGTGAAGATCTGAAAAAGATGACTATCCCGACGCTGGTGATCCACGGCGACGACGACCAGATAGTCCCGATCGAGACCTGTGGTCGGGTGGCTGCAGAGCTCCTGCCGAACGCTGAGCTGAAGGTCTATGCCGGGGGTTCTCACGGCATATGCACCACGCATAAGCACCAGATCAACGACGATTTGCTGAAATTTATTCAGTCTTAATTCCTGGCGGATTGCGTTACGCTGAGTGTCCTGATCCAGGGTACTGAGCGAAACGCAATTCGTGTCTGCCCCACCATTAAGAGAGCACTATGTATTTCTATCAACCTTCTCTGGGACACGGCCTGCCGCATGACCCACTGAACGCGATTATTGGCCCACGCCCGATTGGCTGGATCTCCTCGTGCGACAACGCCGGTCAGCTGAATCTCGCGCCGTATAGCTTCTTTAACTGCTTTAACTATCGTCCGCCTATCATCGGTTTTTCCAGCAACGGCTGGAAAGACAGCGTGCGTAATATTACCGAAACCGGCGAGTTTGTCTGGAACCTGGCGACGCGCGATCTGGCTGAAGCGATGAATGCGACCTCGGCTATGCTTCCCCACGATGAAAATGAATTTACCTTTGCGGGATTAACGCCAGCGGCCAGCCAGCTGGTGAACGCCCCGCGGGTGGCAGAAAGCCCGGTTAACTTTGAGTGTCGCCTGTCGCAGTGTATTCAGCTTACCGGGGCCGACGGCACACCGGTTGATACCTGGCTGGTGCTCGGCGAAGTGGTGGGTATTCACATCGCCGAAACGTTGCTGGAAGAGGGGATTTATCAGACGGCGAAAGCGCAGCCCATCCTGCGTGCGGGTGGGCCGACGGCTTACTATGGCATCAGTGACGAGCACCGGTTTGACATGACCCGACCGATCGTCAATCAGTGACCGGCTTTATCAATGACGAATTGTTTTCCGCAGTTACCCGGGTGTGGCTGCGGAGCAAATGAGGTCGCAGAAAGCGGGTTATTAATGGTGTCTGCCTTCAGTGAGATCTGCATTTCGGTCAGGTAGGACGGGTTGCCATTACAGGTAAGCTTGAACGCTTTGACATTCTCCTTGCCCCAGCCTTTGGCCACGGCGCTGTCAAAGTCGCTGCGGCTTACGGTTTTTCCATAGTTATCGGCGAGGAACTTGCCGATCGCGCTGTTTTTTATCTCCTGATTCATGCGCACCATCGTGCCGAAATACGCGTCAGGATCAAAACCAAAGCACACGCCGTGTTTGGCATATTCGTAGCGTTCCAGGCAGGAGTTACCGCCAGCACCTGGCATAACGCTGTTCAGCTTCGCAGCACCTGAAAGCGACAGTCCGGTTTCGGCGGCAGCGCATTTGCGGCTGGCCTTCACCTCCGGCATGTTCGGGATTGGACGGGTCGCGCAGCCAAAACGCATCCAGCGACGTTCATCCACACCCCGTGCGGCAACAGATTTTGGCAGCCCCGGCCATAATCCGTGCACGGTCAGAAAATCGGTTTTGTTATCACTCTCTTTTTGTAAACGGCACTCTTCGGGCTCGTTGCGGTTACGGTCGGCCATGCTCTGGCAGAACCCGGTTTGCCAGGAAAGAGCCAGAACGTAGCGATCGAAATCGCCATACTGCGTTGCCTTGAGTGGGTCGGCCTGTGCGGAGAATACACAGAGTGCCAGCGCGATTGCGCCAGACGGAATAACGATATCCTTCCTGAACATGTGATTTCCTGATCGAATGAGCATGAATAATTTCTGGAAATTATTAAAGCACAAAAAGCGCCCGCAGGCGCTTTCTGGATATCAGGAATTTAGCTTAAGCTGCGCCGGGTACCAGCACCTGCGTGGCAATAATCACGATAATCAGCCCCACAATCACGGGGACGGAGGTGCGTTTGATCACTTCGAAAGGCGAGATTTTTGCCATCCCGGCAACGGCTACGACTACTCCCGATACCGGCGAAATGGTGCGACCGAGGTTTGACGCCTGCAGCATGGGGATGGAGAGATAGGCCGGGTTAATGCCTGAGGAGTGAGCCAGTTTCGGGATCATCTCAACAAAGGCGTAGAATGGCGCGTTACCTGAACCGGTGGTCATGGCGGCGAGCATGGTCAGCACTACCAGAACCAGCATCAGGATAATACTGGCCGAGCCGAACGAGGTGGCGATGGAAATCAGGCTCTGAATAAAGCCGATGGTGCTCAGGCCCTGGGCGAAGACGCCTGCTGCAACCAGCAGCATAACGACCCCTGCAAACGCATCCGCCATACCGCGATAGGCCACTTCCAGACCCGAGAAGACTTTCTGCGTGTTAAACCCACGCACAAACTCCAGCAGGGCGGCCAGCAGCATGCAGATCACCAGAATGGTGATGATGTGCAGCTGCGGGCCCCATTTACCGTCAAAAATAAGCACGCCAATAATAGGTGTGAACGGCAGAATGGCATAAAACGCTGGCGCGGTGGTGGTGATTTCACTCACGTCCAGCATCTCGTGGCTGATGTTCTCTTTCTTATCGAGATAACGCTGCCAGAAGAAGTGCGCGATGCCCATGCCGACAATGGCGACGATAGAAATGGGCAGCGTGGTTTTGAACGCAAAGTCGATAAGCGACATCTCAGCGGCTTTGGCTGCGAGCACGACATCACCGGAGGTGGGGGAAAGAATAATGGCGGCCGGCGAGGCGCAAATCGCGGCGGCCGCGCCGCGGCTGATACCGACGTTAACCATAATCGGGAACAGGGTGGCCATTAACAGTACGCCCAGACCGGTTGCGGACGACACGGCAAGGGACATCAGGCAGGCAAGGAAATAGGCTGCGACCATCAGCAGATAGGGGGAGTTAATGTACTGCAGCGGTTTGGACGCCAGTTTAACCACCATATCATTCGCGCCGATATGGGTCATGTACGCCGCAAAACCGCACAGCATCATGATCATCATACCCAGGTCGCCACCGCGGCTCATGAGCAGGATTTTAATGTATTCAACAATGTCTGTGGCGGTGTAGCCCGTACTGTCTGCGCTGGCCGGTAACACCTGATGGCCCATGATGGCGCTGATAATGAGCAGGGTTAGCCCGCCGACAAATAACACCCCTGTGGCCGAGTAACCTTTAATGATGTAGCGCGCTACACCGACAATGACGACGACTCCGATAAGGAGCTCGATAAACGTAAGCATGGTTTCCCCTGTGTCCTTGCTGCCCGAGAGCACAAATAATCAATAAAAAAGAAGGATGAAATGTGCCGAATTAATGTTCTGTCCTTGCTGATTAAAATCAATAAACAGACTACTAAAGAAGATATTAACGGTATTTTTGCCATAGCCCCGGCATTTATCTCATGCGCATATTGACCGGTATAGATATCACTATATGTCAATTAAATGATAATGGGTTGTTAAATATTTTGTGGGTTTAAATTCGCCGCAGAAAGAAAAGGCAAAAACCCTTTGGGAACTGGGTTTTTAATGGCTGCTGGCAGCCCTTCGGGACGGGCCCTGGAGACCGTCATTGCTGGCGTTGGTGAGGTTGTCCAGCGTATTAAAGCCTAATAAAGGCTTACTTTTGTTGTGCTTATTATGGCGTGAAGGTATGTTCCTCTCAGAATATTCCCAGGAAGACGCTGATTAATTAGGAATAACGCTGATGCTGTTAAGCTTTGATTAAACTATTTTATGGTAAACTTTGCCTCGAATACTAAGAATGGTAATTGCATTGTGATTGTACGTAATAAATTTTTCCTCATTTTGTTGTTTATTTTTGGGCAGTTAGCATTGTCGTCTGTTGCACACGCCGAGAGCAATGCAACCGATAAAGGCTGGTTCTCCACCTTCACTGATAATGTGTCGCAGACCTGGACTGCGCCAGAGCATTATGACCTGTATGTTCCGGCAATAACGTGGCATGCGCGTTTTGCCTATGACAAAGAAAAGACTGACAAATATAACGAGCGCCCGTGGGGGGCTGGTTTTGGTCAGTCGCGTTGGGACGAAAAAGGGAACTGGCATGGCATCTATCTGATGGCCTTTAAAGATTCCTTTAACAAGTGGGAACCAATCGGGGGTTATGGCTGGGAGAAAACCTGGCGTCCGTTAGCCGATGAAAACTTCCATGTGGGGCTGGGCTACACCGCCGGTGTGACCGCACGCGACAACTGGAACTACATTCCGATTCCGGTGCTGCTGCCTCTGGCCTCTATCGGCTATGGTCCGGCAACGTTCCAGATGACCTATATCCCGGGGACATATAACAACGGTAACGTTTACTTCGCCTGGATGCGTTTTCAGTTTTAACTGAAAAAACGTCACGTGGTGGTGAAAAAATGTGCAGCCGTTGATTCCGTTGAGATAAAAAACCGTCAGCAGAAATTAACGCGACTTTAGTCACTTTTTATCAAAGAACCGCTGGACAAAAGGTCCCACAATTGATGTACTGGTACCCGACACAGCATTTGTGTCGTTTTTTAATGTAAAGGTAATTTTGATGTCTAAGATTAAAGGTAACGTTAAGTGGTTTAATGAGTCCAAAGGATTCGGTTTCATTACTCCTGAAGATGGCAGCAAAGACGTGTTCGTACACTTCTCTGCAATCCAGTCTAATGGTTTCAAAACTCTGGCTGAAGGTCAGCGTGTAGAGTTCGAAATCACTAACGGTGCCAAAGGCCCTTCTGCTGCTAACGTAATCGCTCTGTAATTCAGACGCGTCAGCAAGAATTTCAAAACCCGCTCACTGAGCGGGTTTTTTTTCGCGTTGAATCAGCTAAGCAGATACATTTTGAGGAAGCTGGCAACGATCAGCACGCTCAACAACACCACACCTGCGCTCATCAGGTTCTGTTTCATTCTGTCACCCTCGTTCAGTATTGCGTTCAGAGTGACAGAGAAAAATTAAGCCAACATTAACGCAGCGTCTGTTAGTGCGTCGTGGCGGAAGAAAATAGCCAGAATGCGATCCCCGTCATCGCAAAGGAGCCGAGCATATTAATCGCAATGTTCATCAGTGCCCAGCCGACACGCCCTTCCTGAAACAGGAAAACCACTTCCGCCGAGAACGTTGAGAAGGTGGTTAAACCGCCGCAAAAGCCGGTGGTAATCAATAGCTTCCACACGGGATCGATATGCGTCATACGGTTAAACCAGGCCAGCCCCACGCCAATAATGAAAGCACCTATCAGGTTAGCCGCCAGCGTGCCCATTGGAATAGCCTGATGCAGGGGATTAAAACGCATACTCAAAAACCACCGCGCAACGCTACCCGTACCCCCACCAATAAAAACGGCTAAAAGTAGTTGTAACACTGTAAATACCTGCTATTTGATGTGTAAGAGTGGCGAGTTTAACGCGGTTTTTGCTGAGGGGACAAATATGTATGTTGCGGTAGGACAGTTTGCGGTTACGCCTGACTGGCAAGAGAATGCAGATAAATGTGTCTCTCTGATGAGGCAGGCCCGCCTGAAAGAAGCATCCTTGCTGGTGCTGCCGGAGGCGCTGCTGGCAAGAGATGACAACGACCCGGACCTGTCGGTGAAGTCTGCCCAGCCCTTGGACGGCGGATTTTTACAGCACCTGCTGGCGGAAAGTGCGGGCAATGGCTTGACCACCCTCTTTACGGTGCATGTCCCCTCAACGGCGGGACGGGCGGTAAATACCCTCGTGGCTATCCGTGACGGCGCGATCGTTGCGCGCTATGCCAAACTCCATCTTTATGATGCCTTCAGCATTCAGGAGTCACGGCGGGTGGATCCGGGAGACAGCATCCCACCGCTGCTTGATGTCGATGGCTTTAAGATTGGGTTGATGACCTGCTACGACCTGCGTTTTCCTGAGCTGGCACTTACGCTCGCGTTAAAGGGGGCTGACGTGCTGGTTGTGCCTGCCGCGTGGGTCAAGGGGCCGCTTAAAGAGCATCACTGGGCAACGCTCCTTACAGCGCGTGCGCTGGATACAACCTGTTATGTTGTGGCCTCGGGGGAGTGCGGCAATAAGAACATTGGGCAGAGCAGGGTGGTGGATCCGCTGGGAGTTACGATAGCCGCTGCGGCGGAGGCCCCGGTTTTGCTGATGACAGAGTTACAGCGGGAGAGGATTACGCTTGCACGGCAGCAATTACCGGTTCTTCGCAACCGTCGGTTTGCGCCACCGCAATTATTGTGATGTTTTTTTCAACAATGCTTGATTCACCTTGTTACAGATTGCTATTGTGTGCACGCGTCAAATGACCGTTAATACAATCAGGTTTTTGGCGCTGAATGCAGCCTGGTTTATGTAAAGAAGGTATCTATGGGTGAGATTAGTATTACCAAACTGCTGGTGGTTGCCGCACTGGTCGTCCTGCTGTTTGGTACCAAGAAGTTACGCACGCTGGGTGGTGACCTGGGTGCCGCCATCAAAGGCTTTAAGAAAGCGATGAACGACGATGATGCGGCTGCGAAGAAAAGCGCCGAGGGTGACATCCCGGCAGAGAAGCTTTCTCACAAAGAGTAACGGCAATGCCTGAGGGCTTGCGAAAAAAAACCGGCTCAAGAGGCCGGTTTTTTTGCATTACTGTAAGTGAATATTACAGTCTTATTTCACTTCTTCGCCTTTTGCCTGCATATCGGCATGGTAAGAGGAGCGAACAAAGGGGCCGCAGGCTGCGTGGGTAAAGCCCATCGCCATCGCTTCGGCTTTCATCTCATCAAACTCATCCGGGCTCACGTAGCGCTGCACGGGCAGGTGGTGGCGGCTTGGCTGCAGATACTGTCCCAGCGTCAGCATGGTCACACCGTGGCGGCGCAGATCGCGCATCACTTCGATGATCTCAGCATTCGTTTCACCGAGACCAACCATCAGGCCTGACTTGGTGGGAATATGGGGATGCGCTTCTTTAAAACGCTCCAGCAGCTTCAGAGACCAGTTATAGTCCGCACCAGGACGTACCTGACGGTAGAGACGCGGCACGTTCTCCAGGTTGTGGTTAAACACGTCTGGTGGCGTCGCGGTCAGGATGTCCAGCGCGCGATCCATACGGCCGCGGAAGTCTGGAACCAGCGTCTCAATTTTGATGTTCGGGCTTTTCTCGCGAATAGCGGTAATGCAGTCAGCGAAGTGCTGAGCACCGCCATCACGCAGATCGTCACGGTCAACGGAGGTAATAACGACATAACGCAGCGCCATATCGGCGATGGTCTGTGCCAGTTTCTGAGGTTCGTTGGCGTCGGGCGCTACCGGGCGGCCATGAGCCACATCGCAGAACGGGCAGCGGCGGGTACAGATGGCACCCAGAATCATAAACGTCGCGGTACCGTGATTGAAACATTCAGCAAGGTTCGGGCAAGAGGCTTCTTCACAGACGGAGTGAAGGCCGTTCTTGCGCATCGCCGCTTTGATCCCCTGGATACGCGAAGAGTCAGCCGGAAGTTTGATTTTCATCCATTCCGGTTTTCTTAACAGCGCTTCGCGCTCTGTAGCCACGTTTTTAACCGGGATAAGGGCCATTTTATCGGCATCGCGGTATTTAACACCGCGTTCCATCACAATGGGTTTACTCATAGCGTGCGTGTTCCAGTTGCGAATATCGAAGGAAAGCGTTTCTATTCAAGGGAATGTTGTATTTATCAACTATTTTTGAACGAACGACAGGCAGTATATCATTGAAACGGTCGGTAAAGCAGCCTGCCAGGTCGCCAATTTGTAAAATAGTTGTTGTTTTGTGCGTTTTGCCCGGCAGGGGGCAGGGGCTTGTGCTGTATCAACCAGTCAGAAGGCCTGGCGGATGACGCGGATAACGTTTTCCAGCACCGGATCGCGCAAGCTGAGTTTGTTGTAATGCAGTGAAATCTCGATAGATTCCGCATTGAGCTGGTTGAGAGGAATGCTCTCCAGCGGCCAACATTTACGCAACAAGGTATACAGACGCGAAGGCATGATGCAGAGCATGTCGCTGCTGCCAATCAGGGAGGCAGTGGTGAACATATTGTAACTACTGAAGCTGATCTGGCGTTCCGGGAATATCTCATCGATTCGCTGACGCAGCGCATGGTTGGACTGTCCTTCGGTCATGAAAGACGAATGATCGTAGTTACGCAGATTTTCAATGGTCAACGGCCCGCTCAGGGCGGGATGCTGCTGGCGGCACACCAGCACCAGGTTATCCGCATACAGGACATGTTGTCCGAGCGCTCGGGCGCTAAAGCTGCCGCTTTCTATAATCAGGTCGGTCTGAAACTGAGCAAGCTGAATATCAGGCTCGTTGAGCGGCACATTTCGCAGCAGGAGCTGGGGAACATGCTCTTTTATCGCCTGAAAAATAGCGGGCATCACCAGCACGCCGACAGACGGGGTGCAGCCGATAGTGATGGTTCTCTGTTTGTCATAGCTGCCGGTTAAATCCAGCGCACCCAGAATCGACTCCAGCCCCTGGCTGATGTACTCATGCAGATGGGTAGCGTAGGCCGTCGGCGTAACCCCCTGGCCCTTACGAATAAATAACGGGTCGGGAAATATAGCGCGCAGTTTTTGAATTGACTGGCTTATTGCTGAAGGCGTGAGATTAAGAATTTTCGCAGCATTAACGATACCCTTATGGACATATACTGCCTCAAAAATAGTCAACAAATTGAGATCAATATTACGTAAAGTCCGAAAAATTTGTGGCTTGTCCTCACCACCTGGGTCATTCAGTCGTTTGGCTGGTAAATTATTATACTCCACGCTTTCACTCCGTATACATTCACATTATGAATGATAGTTGAATTTATTTATTATGCTTGTAGAGATTCGTAAAGTGTTGGTTTTGTTTCACTTGTTTATCAAAAACAAACAGTTGTGTGATTATCACGCAAGTTACTTACGCCCTGTATGCAGTTCTGGCTGGAGGCTAAATAATATGTAGCGGTAATATTCGGGCGCTTCGAAAATATAGAATAAGCGGATTATTGTAAAGCGTAAAAGCGGTAAATAAACAGTGGCTCGTCAAATAATCGAGCCATGATGCATGATATATTAAGCAGTGATATATTCGTAAGATGGATTGTTAAGTAGGGCTAAAACGTTCTTCAAAAGCACAGGACGAATATTCTCTGGCGTTGCGCTTTCAACCCACTGGCGCATTTGCGTCATCTCCATTCCGGCGTAGCCGCAGGGGTTTATGCGCTGGAAAGGGGTAAGATCCATATTAATATTCAGTGCTAGCCCGTGGAAGGAGCAGCCTTTGCGGATACGCAGCCCCAGTGAGCAAATCTTACTTTCTCCCACATAGACGCCCGGCGCATCGGCACGCGGATGGGCTTCAATACCGTATTCCGCCAGCGTGTTAACCACGGTTTGTTCCAGCAGGGTAACCAGTTCGCGAACGCCGAGCTTTCTGCGCTTCAGGTTCAGCAGAACGTACATCACCTGCTGCCCAGGCCCATGGTACGTGACCTGCCCACCGCGATCGCTTTGAATTACCGGGATATCTCCCGTCATCAATAAATGTTCCGCTTTTCCCGCCTGTCCCTGTGTAAATACCGGCAGGTGTTCGACCAGCCAGATCTCATCAGGGGTGGTGTCATCGCGTGAATCGGTGAAATCATGCATGGCCTGGGAGACAGGCTCGTAAGGTTGCAGCCCGAGATGACGGACAAGAATTTTATCCTGATACAAAAGGACGTCTCCGAAGACGAGGGACAAAAGGTGAGGGAGAGTATATCACAAGCGGGGAGGCGGGTTACCCGGCAAACCGGGTAACCGCAGAGGGACTACAGCACCATACGAACAATTTCGATATTGCCGAGCTCTTCGTACAGCGTCTCAACCTGCTCAATGTGGGTTGCGGTAATGGTAATAGATACCGAGTGGTAGTTGCCCTTGCTGCTTGGTTTTACTGACGGAGAGTAGTCACCCGGCGCATGGCGCTGTACCACTTCAACCACCTGATCAACCAGCTCAGGTTTCGCCAGACCCATTACTTTGTAGGTAAACGGGGTAGGGAATTCAAGCAGTTCGTTAAGTTTGGTTTTCATGTCAGCTCCGGCGTAACGTCAAAAAGAATAACTCCCACGACAGGTGGGAGTTATCAGGATATCTAGTATATGGGGATCAAAATCACACTTTCAAGTGTTCAATTTTTAGCCAAACCAGTGATGGAACATCAATTTAATGTAATCAATGATTTTGCCGAAGAAATTGCCTTCCGGGATTTCTTGCAGAACAACCAGTGGACGCTGATCGATGGTTTTACCATCCAGCTGGAAGTTGATGGTGCCCACCACCTGGTTTTTCTGCAGTGGCGCGTGCAGCTCAGTGGTGTTCAGCACGTAGCTGGCTTTCAGATCTTTCATGCGACCACGAGGAATGGTCAGGTACAGATCTTTATCCACGCCAAGGGAAGCACGGTCGTTATCACCGAACCAGACTGGCTCCGAAGCAAACTCTTTACCGGCTTTCAGCGGGTTCACGGTTTCGAAGAAACGGAAGCCCCAGGTCAGCAGTTTCTTGCTTTCTGTCTCACGACCTTTGAAGGTACGACCGCCCATCACGGCAGAGATCAGACGCATCTGACCTTCGGTGGCAGAAGCAACCAGGTTGTAGCCAGCTTTATCGGTATGGCCAGTTTTGATGCCGTCAACGTTCAGGCTGTTATCCCACAGCAGGCCGTTACGGTTGGTCTGACGGATACCGTTGAAGGTGAACTCTTTCTCTTTATAGATGGAGTATTCGTTCGGCACGTCACGGATCAGCGCCTGACCAATCAACGCCATATCACGTGCGGAGCTGTACTGACCATCTGCGTCCAGACCATGTACGGTCTGGAAATGGCTGTTCTTCAGACCCAGCGCGGTGACGTAGCTGTTCATCAGACCGACGAAGGCATCCTGGCTTCCCGCGGCGAAATCGGCCATTGCCACGCACGCATCGTTACCGGATTGCAGGTTAATACCACGGATCAGCTGAGAAACAGGAACCTGCATGCCCGGTTTCAGGAACATCAATGATGAACCTTTAAATACCGGGTTGCCGGTTGCCCACGCATCGTTACCGATGGTGACCAGATCCGTTTCTTTGAACTTCCCTGCTTTCATGGCCTGGCCGATAACGTAGCTGGTCATCATTTTGGTCAGGCTGGCCGGATCGCGGCGGGCGTCGGCATTCTGTTCAGCCAGCACTTTGCCAGAGTTGTAGTCGATCAGGATATACGATTCCGCGTCGATTTGCGGAACGCCAGGGATCATGGTCTTGATATTCAGGTCATCGGCGTGAGCTGCAGAGAGAGCAGTTGCGCAAAGGGCCGTGGTCAGCGCCATGCGCTGCACAAAACGAGCAGAAAAAGTGGTCTTCATGGTCAGAACAACGACATCCGTGATGGAATTAAAAAAAGTGCCTTACTATAGCAAATGCTATTCAGGCAGGCATCCGACTTTAAGCATGAGTTTGTGAATGTGTTTTACACAAATTGACACTTTGGATGCCGCCAGTTCATTATTTCGCAACAGCGATAAATGATTGTAGTTGGGCTTCATTTTGCAGGCGCTGCTGCAGAGACGCTGCTTGCGATTTGCTGGCAAACGGCCCCATCTGAATACGCCATACTGCGCCGTTTTGCGCAACGCGTCCCGGAACACCAAACTGCTGGCTCAGACGCTGTTGATACTGCTGCGCCCGGGCCTGATCGCTTACCGCCCCAACCTGAACCACAAAGCCGCCGCTGGCCGCCGCTGGAGCCGCAACCGGTGTGCTTTGCGCCGTCGCCGGAGCCGTTACGGGCGCAGGCTGTGTGGCAGGAGCGGCAACAGGAGCCGGTGCTGGCGTAGGTTCGCTGCCTTCCAGCACGCCGGTGGCTAACGTTGTCGGCGCGCCCAGGAAGCCGCTACTCTTTACCGGCGCACCCGTCGTGTCTTCGCTCTGCAGCGTATCATTGCTGATTGGGCGCACTTCTCCTGCTGGCTGAGAAGGCTCTGCCGGAGAAGAGACGCTTCCCATGCCGCCGTCCAGGTTCGGGCGGTCGGGAAGGGCGTAAGTCTGTTTCGCCACCGTCGTACACGCGGTACCTGGCCCGGAGAGGGTGCCATCCTGCGCCACGATAATCGGGTCAATACGGACTTTGGTATTGTTCGAGGTGTTCAGGCGGTCTGCAGCCGCGCGTGACAGGGAGATCACCCGGTCGTTACCGTAGGGACCACGATCGTTAATGCGTACCACGATCATACGACCATTCGCCAGGTTGGTGATACGGGCGTAGCTCGGGACAGGCAGGGTCGGGTGAGCCGCCGTCAGTTGCATCGGATCGAACGCTTCGCCGGTCGCCGTCAGGTTGCTGCCTGGCTCGGCATCATAAATGGCGGCAAAGCCAGCCTGGCTAAAGCGGGAGGGATCCTGAACAATTTTGTAGCTTTTGCCGTCGCGCTCGTAATCCTGATTCGCGCTGGCATTGAGCGGTTCATAAACGGGATCGGCACCGCTGATTTCAACGATCGGGCCATTACAAACCGCAGGCTGCGGCGGCGCGACGGTTGCCTGTTGCTGACCATCATCACTTGTGCAGGCCGCAAGTAAACTTGCCGCAATGCAGATCCCCAGCCACTGCTTACGCATTCCGATCCCCTTATTTTTATACGCTTTTTGACAACATTTTTCTGTGGGTATGGATCGACATCACGATACCAAACCCGGCCATCAACACGATCAGTGCCGAGCCTCCGTAGCTCACCAGCGGGAGCGGGACGCCAACAACCGGCAGAATACCACTCACCATACCAATATTTACGAAGACATAAACGAATAAAATCAGCATCAACCCGCCTGCCATCACGCGGCCAAAGGTGGTTTGCGCACGTGCGGCGATCCACAGCCCTCGCATGATCAACAGCACATACAGCGCCAGCAGAATCAGGATGCCAACCAGGCCCAGCTCTTCCGCCAGAACCGCAAAGATAAAGTCGGTGTGGCGTTCCGGTAAGAACTCCAGCTGGGACTGGGTGCCGTGCAGCCAGCCTTTACCGCGCAGGCCGCCGGAACCGATCGCAATCTTGGACTGAATAATATGATAGCCCGCACCCAGCGGATCGGTTTCCGGATCGAGCAGCATCATGACGCGTTGTCGCTGGTAATCATGCATCAGGAAGAACCAGAGAATCGGGATGAATGCTGCCACCAGCACGACTGCAATGCCAATCAGACGCCAGCTTAAACCCGACAGGAACAGGACAAACAGGCCGGAGAGGGCGATAAGAATCGAGGTGCCGAGGTCAGGCTGCGCCGCAACCAGCAGCGTCGGCAGGAAAATCAGCACCAGCGCAATGGCGGTATTTTTCAGCGAAGGCGGGCAGACGTCACGGTTAATAAAACGCGCCACCATCAAGGGAACCGCTATTTTGGCTATTTCAGAGGGCTGGAAGCGGACAACGCCCAGATCCAGCCAGCGCTGCGCGCCTTTAGAGATGGCCCCAAAGGCATCTACCGCAACCAGCAGCACAATACAGAATATGTACAGATACGGTGCCCAGCCTTCATAGACCCGTGGCGGGATCTGCGCCATGACCACCATAATGACCAGACCCATCGCGATCTGGCCGATTTTGCGCTCCATCATGCCGATGTCCTGGCCGCTGGCGCTCCAGATAACCAGGGCGCTGTAAACCAGCAGAGCCAGCAGGATCAGCAGCATGGCTGGGTCGATGTGGATTTTATCCCACAGCGATTTCTTATTTGGATTATCCGTCATGATTATTGGTCCTCCGCCGCAGCGGCGGCCGGGTTTTCAGCCGGCAGTTCGGTGTTGTTATCACCCAGCATAATGTGGTCGAGGATCTGGCGCATGATGGTCCCCACGGCCGGACCTGCGCCGCCGTTTTCCAGAATCATCGCCACCGCAACCTGCGGGTTATCATAAGGGGCAAAGGCCGTCATCAGCTTATGGTCACGCAGACGTTCAGCAATGCGGTGCGCGTTATAGGTTTCATTGGCTTTCAGACCGAAGACCTGCGCAGTACCGGATTTGGCGGCCACTTTATACGGTGTGCCGGCGAAATACTTATGTGCGGTCCCGTTCGGGCGGTTCGCCACGCCGTACATACCGTCTTTGGCAATTTCCCAGTAACCGGAATGAATGTCACCCACCGGGGCTTCATGCGGCTGGATCCACGGCACTTTTTTGCCGTCTTCAACCGTACTTTGCAGCAGGTGCGGAACTTTCACTACGCCATCGTTGATGAGGATCATCATCGCTTTGTTCATCTGAATCGGGGTCGCCGTCCAGTAGCCCTGACCGATACCCACCGGAATGGTATCACCCTGATACCACGGCTTCTTAAAGCGCTTCAGCTTCCACTCACGGGTTGGCATGTTACCGGAACGTTCTTCTGAAAGGTCAACGCCGGTGTAATGTCCGTAACCGAATTTGCTCATCCACTCTGACAGGCGGTCAATGCCCATGTCATACGCAACCTGGTAGAAGAAGGTATCCGCAGACTCTTCCAGCGATTTGGTGACGTTGAGGTGACCATGACCCCATTTTTTCCAGTCGCGATAGCGTTTTTCAGAGCCTGGTAATTGCCACCAGCCCGGGTCAAACAGACTGGTATTGCGGTTGATGACGCCCGCGCTCAGCGCAGAGACCGCCACGTACGGTTTTACCGTTGACGCTGGCGGGTAAACCCCTTGTGTGGCGCGGTTCACCAGCGGCGTATTCGGGTCATTGAGCAGACCGGAATAGTCTTTGCTGGAGATACCATCGACAAAGAGGTTCGGATCGTAGCTTGGCATGGACACCATCGCCAGAATGCCGCCGGAACGCGGATCGGTGACGACAACGGCAGCACGGCTGCCCGCCAGTAAGGTTTCAATATACTGCTGCAGCTTGAGGTCGAGCGTCAGGTAGACGTCATGCCCCGCCTGCGGTGGCACTTCTTTGAGCTGGCGAATGACGCGGCCACGGTTGTTAACTTCAACCTCTTCATAGCCGGTCTGCCCGTGCAGGACATCTTCGTAGTAGCGTTCGATCCCCAGCTTACCGATATCGTGCGTCGCCGCGTAGTTCGCCAGTTTGCCGTCTTTATCGAGGCGTTCAACGTCTTTATCGTTGATCTTGGAAACGTAACCAATGACATGCGTCAGCGCGGAACCGTAAGGGTAGTAGCGACGCTTGTAACCTTTCACTTCCACGCCGGGAAAACGATACTGGTTCACGGCAAAGCGGGCCACCTGGACTTCCGTCAGGTTCGTTTTAACCGGGATTGAGGTGAAACGGTGGGAGCGGGCACGCTCTTTTTTGAACGCGGCGATATCATCGTCGGTCAGATCGACAACGCCTTTTAGCGCTTCAAGCGTATCCTGCACATTATCGACTTTTTCCGGCATCATTTCGATTTGATAAATGGTGCGGTTTAACGCCAGCGGAGTGCCGTTACGGTCGTAGATAATGCCGCGGCTGGGCGCGATGGGCACCAGCTTGATACGGTTTTCGTTTGAACGCGTCTGATAATCGGTAAAGCGGACAATTTGCAGATTATAGAGGTTGGCGATCAGCACGCCGGTAAGCAGCAAAATCCCCGTAAAGGCGACCAGCGCCCGGCGCACAAACAGCGCGGACTCAGCCGTATAGTCGCGAAAAGAATTCTGTAGTTTCATCCGCTGCTTAATCTACCCTGGTCAGTCACTACTCGCGGTGATATGGGTGGTTGGTAGTAATGCTCCACGCGCGATACAGGCTTTCTGCCACCAGTACCCGAACGAGCGGGTGGGGAAGCGTCAGCGCGGAGAGAGACCAACTTTGTTCTGCCGCCGCTTTGCAGGCAGGAGATAACCCTTCAGGCCCGCCAATCAACAGACTGACGTCACGACCATCCTGCTTCCAGCGCTCCAGTTCGTGCGCCAGCTGCGGCGTATCCCAGGGTTTACCTGGAATATCGAGGGTGACGATGCGGTTTTTGCCTGCGGCAGCCAGCATCAGCTCTCCCTCTTTATCGAGAATACGTTTGATATCGGCGTTCTTGCCGCGTTTCCCGGCGGGAATTTCCACCAGTTCGAACGGCATGTCTTTTGGAAAACGACGCAGATATTCAGTAAAACCGGTTTGTACCCAGTCCGGCATTTTGGTGCCGACGGCGACCAGTTGCAACTTCACGCATTAACCCCAGAGTTTTTCCAGCTCATACAGGCGACGGCTCTCTTCCTGCATGACATGGACAATCACATCGCCGAGATCGACAACCACCCAGTCAGCGGTCGCTTCACCTTCAACGCCAAGCGGTAACAGGCCTGCTGCACGCGATTCCTGAACAACGTGGTCGGCAATCGAAACAACATGACGCGTTGAAGTACCGGTGCAGATAATCATGCAGTCGGTGATGCTGGATTTACCCTTAACGTCGATAGCGATGATGTCCTGACCTTTCAGGTCATCAATTTTGTCGATAACAAAATCCTGGAGTGCTTTACCCTGCAAGTTTTCCCCCTGGGGTGAATGAGATTGTATAACTATGAATTCGTGGCCAGACAGTATACCTGAACTGACGCCAGTGTCGGGACAAATGTCTCCGGCCGGGCTTTTGAAGGCGGGTATCATCCCACCCTCCGCCTGAGATTGCATCGCCATTTTTGTAAAACAATTTCTGTAAAGCAATGATCGGCGGGAAAGTCTGGCAGCGGAGGATAACAGTATGGCTTACCCTGTCAAGGCAGGATAATCATTACGCCGCTTTTTCATGCGCCCCCGCTATGCGTCTGCGCTTTTCTGATACAACCCATGCGCGTGAATGTAGTCCAGCACAGCTGATGGCAGCAGATCGTCACAGGCTAATCCCTGCTGCAGACGCTCGCGAATGAGGGTCGCAGAAATATCGAACCACGGCGTCTCTGCCAGATAAATCTTCCCGGCAGGTTGGTTGTGCAAGTCTTCAATATTGTCTGTGAGATGCGCCTCAAGCCACTGCTGATACTGCTCTTCTCGCATGGTCAGCGGATAGCCCGGACGGCGACAGACAAGCAGGTGGCTGTTTTCCAGAATCGTTTCATACTGGTGCCAGGTGGGAAAATTGAGCAGGGAGTCCTGACCAATAATAAAGGCCAGCGGAGTGTCCGGCCCTTGCTCGGCTCGCCACTCCTGCAGCGTTTGCGACGTCCAGGACGGTGTGTCGCGGCGCAGTTCTCGCTCATCAAGGCTAAAAAGCGGTTTATCCGCGATGGCCAGAGTGAGCATCTCTTTTCTCTGCTCGCTGCTTGCCTCAGGTTGCGGACGGTGCGGCGGCACATTATTGGGCATGATGATTACGCGCTGAAGGCCGATCAGATTCGCCAGAATTTCAACCGGCTTCAGATGTCCGTAATGGACCGGGTCGAAGGTGCCACCGTAGAGGGCCTGTAAAGAATGCATACTATCCATCGATAAATACGTCTGCCAGCGCCTTATGGCAGAGCAGCAGAGAGAGACTTTCCAGCTCCGCCCAGACCGACTGACCATAATCTTGTTTCAACGTAAGCTCAGCGCGCATCAGAAGCTGCACGGCTTGACGCAGCTGTTCATGACTCAGGCGGTTGATGGCCTCGGTGGTCATCGCCCGACGGTTTTGCCACACCCGATGTTTATCAAACAGCGAACGTAATGGCGTATGTGCAGACTGACGCTTGAGGGTAATCAGCAGTAATAATTCACGCTGAAGAGTGCGCAGCAAAATAACCGGTTCGCTACCTTCCAGGCGCAGCTGTTGCAATATATGCAGGGCGCGTTTGCTTTTCGCTGCCAGCAGTGCATCCACCCAGTGGAAGGGCGTAAAGTGCGCGGCATCGTTAACGGCCTGCTCCACGCGTGGCAGTGTCAGCTTACCGTCTGGCCAGAGCAGGGAGAGCCTGTCCAGCGCCTGCGCCAGTGCCAGCAGGTTACCTTCATAGCAGTAGCAGAGAAGCTGGTTTGCGGCGTCGTCCAGCTGAAGATTGTTTTGCTTCGCTCTTGTCGCGACCCATTTTGGCAGATGGGATTGTTCAGGCGTCTGACAGGTCACCATAACCGCATTGGCCGCGAGCTGGGTAAACCAGGCCGCGTTTTCCTGCGCTTTGGTGAGCTTGTTGCCGCGCACAATAAACAGCAGATCGCTGTGCAGCAGACTGACCAGCGTTGCCAGCTGTTCATTGATGGCCGCGTTAGGGCCATTCTCCGGCAGCAGGATCTGGATGGTCTGGCGCGATGCAAAGAGGCTCATCGCCTGGCAAAGCGAGAAGAGGGCATTCCAGTCGGTATTGTTATCCAGCTGGACGGTGTGGTGTTCATCAAAGCCCTGACCGGCCGCCGCCTGTCGGACGGCATCCAGGCTTTCCTGAAGTAATAGCGGATCGTTTCCGAGAAGCAGATACGCCGCGCGCAGCCCTTCATTGAGCTGCGCGCGGAGTTGTTCAGGATACAGCCTGATCATCAGTTACCCATGGAGGCAGAAACAGGAGGCGTGGTGGCATCCGGTTTTTCGATGATGTCAGAACCCTGTTTCGTTGACGCGGCAACGCCCGGCAGCTTACGGATCAACTGCTCTGCGGCTTTGTCGTACATTTCTTTGATGATAATCTGCTGCTCGGCGTCTTTTGCCAGAGCCGTCTGCGGGTTATCGAAGAACGAACGGTACACTTTCGTGCTGATTGGGTAGATGTCTTTACCCGGGATCAGGACGGCGGCATTAACCGACAGGACCATCTGATACTCCGCGGTACGGCCGTCCTGGAAAATGGACGCCGTGTCTTGAGCTAAGGCTGAGCCCAGAACGCGCAGGGATGGAACATCCTGACGTAACGTTCCTTTCTCTATCAACTCAACATCGTTAAGCCGCAGCTGGTTTCGAATTGCCCGGCTTAGTGGACCATTCGGATCTGATGAGTCGAAAATCATCGTTTTCATTTCAGCAGGCACTGCCGTGGTATTGCGCAGATGCCAGCCACAACCAGCGGTGACAAGCACCGCCAGAGATAAGAGTATTGTTGCCAGTTGTCGCACGTTTCCTCCCGCGCTTAGCCAACGACCAGATTCAGCAATTTACCCGGTACGTAGATCACTTTACGTACGGTAACGCCCTCAAGATATTTCGCAACCAGATGTTCCTGGCCTGCGCGTTCGCGAACCTGTTCTTCGGTAGCATCGACCGCCACGGTAATTTTACCGCGAACTTTGCCGTTAACCTGGACCACAACCAGCGTGGTGTTTTCCACCATCGCGGATTCGTCAGCCACTGGCCACGGTGCGTTGTCGATATCGCCTTCGCCTTTCAGCTCCTGCCAGAGGGTGAAGCTGACGTGCGGGGTGAACGGGTTCAACATGCGAACGACGGCCAGCAGCGCTTCACGCATTAAGGCACGATCCTGCTCGCCGTCCTGCGGGGCTTTTGCCAGCTTGTTCATCAGTTCCATAATAGCCGCAATTGCGGTATTGAAGGTCTGACGACGACCAATATCATCGGTCACTTTTGCAATCGTTTTATGAACATCACGACGCAGCGCCTGCTGATCGTCAGTCAGTGCCGCGACGTTCACTGCCGGAGCATCACCCTGAGAGGTGTGCTCGTAAACCAGTTTCCAGACACGCTTCAGGAAGCGGTTAGCCCCTTCAACGCCCGATTCCTGCCATTCCAGGGTCATGTCAGCCGGAGAGGCAAACATCATAAACAGACGCACGGTATCTGCGCCGTAACGCTCAACCATCACCTGAGGGTCGATGCCGTTGTTTTTAGACTTCGACATCTTGCTCATGCCGGTATAAACCAGTTCATGACCTTCGGCGTCTTTCGCCTTCACGATACGACCTTTCTCGTCGCGCTCAACGATCGCGTCAACCGGAGACACCCAGTTACGCTCGCCGTTCGCCCCGACGTAGTAGAAGGCATCGGCCAGCACCATGCCCTGACACAGCAGCTGTTTTGCTGGTTCGTCAGAGTTGACCATGCCTGCGTCACGCATCAGCTTGTGGAAGAAGCGGAAGTAGAGCAGGTGCATGATGGCGTGTTCAATACCACCGATGTAGATGTCCACAGGCAGCCAGTAGTTTGCTGCATCGGAATCCAGCATGCCTTCCTGATACTGCGGGCAGGTGTAACGCGCGTAGTACCATGACGATTCCATAAAGGTATCAAAGGTGTCAGTTTCACGCAGCGCTGGCTGGCCGTTAACGGTCGTTTTTGCCCACTCAGGATCGGCTTTGATTGGGCTGGTGATACCGTCCATGATCACATCTTCCGGCAGGATCACCGGGAGTTGATCTTCTGGCGTTGGCATCACGGTACCATCTTCCAGCGTCACCATTGGGATAGGTGCTCCCCAGTAGCGCTGGCGAGAGACACCCCAGTCGCGCAGGCGGTAGTTGACTTTACGCTCACCGACGCCCAGCGACGCTAACTTGTCGGCAATCGCGTTGAAGCCATCTTCAAAGCTCAGACCGCTGAATTCACCCGAGTTGAACAGGGTGCCTTTTTCGGTCAGGGCTTGTGCGGAGAGGTCTGGCTCAGAACCGTCAGCCGCGAGGATGACAGGCTTGATGGTCAGGCCATATTTGGTGGCAAATTCGTAGTCACGCTGATCGTGGCCTGGAACGGCCATGACGGCACCCGTACCGTACTCCATCAGCACGAAGTTGGCTGCCCAGATAGGGATTGCTTCGCCCGTCAGGGGATGGATAGCCTTAAAGCCGGTATCAACGCCTTTCTTCTCCATCGTCGCCATGTCGGCTTCGGCCACTTTGGTGTTGCGGCATTCGTCGATAAAGGCCGCCAGTTCCGGGTTGTTTTCCGCGGCTTTCTGCGCCAGCGGGTGACCAGCGGCCACGGCCAGATAGGTCGCACCCATGAAGGTGTCCGGACGGGTAGTGTAGACGGTCAGGGTCCGATCGTCGTTCTCAACGTTGAAGGTGATCTCCACGCCTTCTGAACGGCCGATCCAGTTACGCTGCATAGTCTTGACGGTATCAGGCCAGTGATCCAGATTATCCAGATCGTTCAGCAGCTCGTCAGCGTAGGCGGTGATTTTGATAAACCACTGTGGGATCTCTTTACGCTCAACTTTGGTATCACAACGCCAGCAGCAGCCGTCGATAACCTGCTCGTTCGCCAGTACGGTCTGGTCGTTCGGACACCAGTTAACGGCAGAGGTCTTCTTGTACACCAGGCCTTTTTTGTACAGCTCGGTGAAGAATTTCTGCTCCCAGCGGTAGTATTCCGGGGTGCAGGTCGCCAGCTCGCGGCTCCAGTCATAGCCAAAGCCCAGCATTTTGAGCTGGTTTTTCATGTACGCGATGTTGTCGTACGTCCACGGGGCAGGTGCTGTGTTGTTTTTGACCGCCGCGCCTTCTGCAGGCAGACCAAACGCATCCCAGCCAATAGGCTGCAGGACGTTTTTGCCGAGCATACGCTGGTAGCGGGCAATCACATCACCAATGGTGTAGTTACGCACGTGGCCCATGTGTAGTCGACCAGAAGGATAGGGAAGCATCGACAGGCAGTAATACTTCTCTTTGCTCTCGTCTTCGGTTACTTCAAAGGTGCGCTTCTCGTCCCAGTGTTGCTGGACTTTTGATTCTATCTCTTCCGGGCGGTATTGCTCTTGCATGGCAGCCAGTGGTCCTGTTTTCAATACAGCTACAAATGTAGCCAATGGATGTGGTAATTCAGATCCGCATAGCATAGCCCAAACGCCCGCGCCAAAACAGCCTTTCGCACAAATGCGCGCGTGAGGAATTTGTCGGGTCTGTGGTTCACCTGGCAAAGCGGTGGCGAAATAAGGTCTATTATTAGAGTCAGTTACTTACCCGGGAGGCAAAATGATGAACAAGGTTGCTCAATTTTACCGAGAACTGGTGACAACACTGACGGAACGGCTGCGTAACGGCGAGCGTGATATCGATGCGCTGGTGGAACAGGCGCGGGCCCGCGTGACGCAAACGGGTGAGTTAACGCGAACCGAAGTGGAAGAGGTGACGCGCGCCGTACGCCGCGACCTGGAAGAGTTTGCGCGAAGCTACGAAGAGAGTCAGAACGAGGTTACCGACAGCGTTTTTATGCGGGTAATTAAAGAAAGCCTGTGGCAGGAGCTGGCGGATATCACCGATAAAACGCAGCTGGAGTGGCGTGAAGTCTTTCAGGATCTCAACCACCACGGGGTCTATCACAGCGGAGAAGTGGTCGGGCTGGGGAATCTGGTGTGCGAGAAATGCCATCACCACATTGCGGTCTATACGCCGGATGTGTTGCCGCTGTGTCCAAAGTGTGGACACGATCAGTTCCAGCGTCGGCCGTTTGAGCCCTAAGTAAAAGCCGCCCTCTGCCAGCAGGTCAGAGGGAGAGCATCAGGCCACAGAGCAGTCTACCATGCCCGGTGGCCATCGCTTACCGGGCCTGGCTGTAATAGTTGAGTCTTTCCGCCAGCAAATCCACGAACGCTTCCCGGTCGATATCCACCATTAGCGTGGTGTTGGGGTGATTGCCCGTCAGCGAATAGTAGTCCACCACCGTCATACCCTGAGTGTATTTCCCCTGGGTTTCCACGCCCACCCACCGTTCTACCGTGGTAAACATCTCCGGTTTGAGCAGCCAGGCAATGGTGCACGGATCGTGCAGCGGCGCGCCGTGAAAACCCCATTTCTCGGCTTTGTGATACGCCATAAAGAAGTCCAGCAACTCTGCGACGGTTGTCGCCACCGGGTTGCCAATGGCACGAAAGCGCGCAATGTCGTGCGCCATTATTTGTGCGCGATGGGTGACGTCCAGGCCGGCCATGACAATCGGCAGGCCAGACTGGAAGACAATCTCTGCGGCTTCCGGATCGACAAAAATGTTGAACTCCGCCGCTGGCGTCCAGTTCCCGAGTCCCATTGCGCCGCCCATGATCACGATTCGGGCGATTTTACTGTGCAATTCCGGATGGCTGTTGAGCAGCAGCGCAACGTTGGTTTGCGGGCCGGTGGCCACCAGTGTGACCGGTTCCGCGCTTTCACGCAGCACTTTCGCCATCAGCTCTACGGCGGTGCAGGGTTGCGCTTCAAACCCCGGTTCGGGCAGTGCCGGGCCATCCAGCCCACTTTCACCGTGCACGTTGTCGGCAATGATCAGATCGCGCATGAGCGGTTTGACGGCACCACCGGCGACCGGTATATCGGTGCGTTTGAGCAACGTCAGCATACGCAGGACGTTACGCAGCGTTTTCTCCGGGGTCTGGTTTCCGGCAGAGGACGTGACGGCTTTGACGTCCAGTTCAGGGGAGGCAAGTGCAAGGACGAGGGCGATCGCGTCATCATGACCCGGGTCGCAATCGAGAAGGATAGGTTGTGCCATAGCGTGCTCCATACGTAGCATTATTTTGTGACAAGGTTAACGCTGCAATGTGACGCCGACGAGAAGAAGAGAGCTAAAGCGTGAAGCAGTGCGCAATCCGCAGATTGCGCACCGGGGAGATTAGTGCAGGATTTTGGCGAGGAAGTCTTTTGCTCGCTCGGATTTTGGATTGGCGAAGAACTCTTCTTTCGGCGAGTCTTCAACAATCTTCCCTTCGTCCATGAAGATCACGCGGTTCGCCACTTTGCGGGCAAAGCCCATTTCGTGGGTCACCACCATCATCGTCATCCCTTCGTGCGCCAGCTCAACCATTACGTCCAGCACTTCGTTGATCATCTCGGGATCGAGAGCAGAAGTCGGTTCATCAAACAGCATGGCGACCGGATCCATACACAGGGCCCGGGCAATAGCCACACGCTGCTGCTGACCGCCAGAGAGCTGCGCCGGGAATTTATCAGCATGCGCAGAGAGCCCCACGCGTTCCAGCAGCTTCAGACCTTTATCGCGCGCGAGCTTTTTATCGCGTTTCAGCACTTTTACCTGCGCCAGCGTCAGGTTCTCGATAATGGAGAGGTGCGGAAACAGCTCAAAGTGCTGGAACACCATGCCGACGTGGGAACGCAGCTGAGCAAGGTTGGTTTTCCTGTCATTGACTTTGGTGCCGTTGACGAGGATCTCTCCTTGCTGCACCGGCTCCAGGCCGTTAACGGTTTTGATCAGCGTGGATTTACCGGAGCCGGATGGCCCACATACCACCACCACGTCACCTTTTTTCACTTCGGTTGAGCAGTCGGTCAGCACCTGAAAGTGCCCATACCATTTAGAAACATTTTTCAGGGAAATCATTATACAGTCCTTTTCTTCAGCCAGCTGACCAACAGCGACGCGCTTAAACTAATCACAAAATAGACGCCACCCGCGAAGAGCACCATTTCGACCTGCGTACCGTCACGTTCACCGATGGTAGACGCGGTACGGAAGAAGTCTGCCAGGCTCAATACGTAGACCAGAGAGGTATCCTGGAACAGTACGATGCCCTGGGTCAGCAGGAGGGGAACCATGGCGCGAAACGCCTGCGGCAGAATAATGAGCTGCATGGATTGCCAGTGCGTCATCCCCAGCGCCAGCGCGGCGCTGGACTGCCCACGGGAAATACTCTGAATACCCGCTCGGATAATCTCTGAATAGTAGGCAGCCTCAAACATTGAGAACGCGACCATCGCGGAGATCAGGCGGATATCGGTTTTCGGCGACAGCCCCAGTACGTTTTGCAGAAAGCCGGGAACAATCAGGTAAAACCACAGCAGTACCATCACCAGGGGGATGGAGCGGAAAACGTTAACGTAGGCCGTGGCAAACCAGGCGAACGGTTTAAAGGCCGACAGGCGCATGACCGCCAGCAGGGTGCCCCAGACGATACCCACCACAATAGCAATCACGGTGATTTTTAAGGTGATCAGCAGACCATCCAGCAGGTAAGGCATGGATGGAACGATAGAACTCCAGTCAAATTCGTACATTATTTGCCCCCCAGATTGCCCGGCAGGCGGATTTTGCGTTCAACCAGGTTCATCACCAGCATGATGAAAGTGTTAATCAGAACATAGGCGAGTGTGATCGCCGTGAAGGATTCCCACGCGTGGGCGGAATAATCCAGCAGCTTGCCCGCCTGTGCGGCCATATCCACCAGACCGATGGTCGAGGCGATGGCCGAGTTTTTTACCAGGTTCATCATCTCAGACGTCATCGGTGGAACAATGACGCGGTAAGCGTTAGGCAGCAGTACATAGCGGTAAGTTTGTGGCAGCGTCAGGCCCATCGCCAGACCAGCATTTTTTTGTCCGCGCGGCAGTGACTGAATGGCGGCACGTACCTGCTCGCAAACGCGCGCGGCGGTGAAGAGCCCCAGGCAGAGCATGGAGGAGACAAAGAACTGCACGTTCGGATCCAGTTCCGACTTAAACCACATGCCAATATTTTCCGGCAGCAGTTCCGGGACGACCAGATACCAGGTGAAAAATTGCACAATCAGCGGAACGTTACGGAACAGTTCCACATACAGGGTGCCGAGAGATGAGAGAAAACGGTTAGGCACGGTGCGCAAAATACCGAACAGTGAACCGACAAGAAACGCGATAATCCACGCCGTGATCGATAAGGCGACGGTAACCTGAAAACCGCTCCACAGCCAGCCAAGATAGGTGGTGTTGCCGAACGGGGCTTGTTGCAGGAATATGCCCCAGTTCCAGTCTATTGACATAATAAACTCCAGAAAAAAAAGGGTAGCAGCGCTACCCTCGAAGATTGGTGAGAAGCTCATTTTTCGCGCTGAGTGGGGAACGACCACTCAACGTATAGTCTGTCCATGCTTCCCGACAATCGAGAGGGCAGGAGATCCCGCCCCTGTTGTTCTAATTAGTTAAGAGCCTTGTCGTTTGGTGATTTGAACAGCGCTTTCATGTCGTCAGACAGTTCGAAGTTCATGTTAAGATTTTTGGGTGGAATCGGGTTCTTGAACCATTTATCGAACCATTTTTCCGCTTCACCGGAGGTCTGAACCTGAGCGATGGTGTCATCGATCAGCTTCTTGAACTGCGGATCGTCTTTACGCAGCATACAGCCGTACGCTTCTTTAGATTGCGCCGTGCCGACGATATCCCAGTTGTCTGGTTTCTTCGCTTTTGCACGTTCGCCTGCCAGCAGGGCATCATCCATCATAAACGCCACAGCACGGCCACTTTCCAGGGTACGGAAAGAGTCGCCATGATCTTTCGCGCTGATGATGCGCATATCCATTTTCTTCTCGTCGTTCAGCTTGTGCAGCAGCACTTCGGAAGTGGTACCGGAGGTAACAACGACGGCTTTGCCTTTCAGGTCCGCAAAGTCTTTGATCACGCCGCCTTTCTTGGTCAGCAGGCGGGTGCCCACGACGAAGATGGTGTCAGAGAAGGCAGCCTGTTTCTGACGCTCAAGGTTGTTGGTGGTGGAACCGCACTCAAAATCGAACGTGCCGTTTTGCAGCAGTGGAATACGGTTTTGTGAAGTGATTGGAA
This sequence comes from Enterobacter cloacae complex sp. FDA-CDC-AR_0132, assembly GCF_003010695.1. Lineage (NCBI taxonomy): Bacteria > Pseudomonadati > Pseudomonadota > Gammaproteobacteria > Enterobacterales > Enterobacteriaceae > Enterobacter > Enterobacter cloacae complex sp. FDA-CDC-AR_0132. Next base: position 2,980,725 of record NZ_CP027618.1, read on the forward strand.
TCAGCTTCACCTGCAGGTCAGGTTTGTTCAGCTTTTTCTTCACAGCTTCAACGATAGCGTTGGAGTAATCCTGTGAATAGCCCACGACTTTTTGCGTGTTGTCGTAGTAAGAGAACGGGACAGAAGATTCACGGTGGCCGACCACGATCACGCCGTTTTTGGCAATCTTGTCGAGAGTGCTCCCGGCAGCCGGAGCATCTTCAGCGTGAACGACGCTTGCCGACATCCCCATAACCAGCATTGCTGTGGCCAGTTTACGTAATTGCATACCCAACTCCTTTCTTATCAGCGCCAGTGACGCATTGATACCCATTGTGATGTTGTTATATCTCGCGCTATGCGAGTGCAGTGTTATGCAAGCTTGTTAACATTTAGTCTGGCTTAATGTAAAGATTTTGCTGCGTTATTGTTTATTTTTGCGAAGCGCGCCGCACCAATCAGAGGCAAATATCTCTCGTTGCACCGTTTCGGTGCTACCGGTGATCTACGCTGGTGCGACGAAGTTGCACGTTAAGCCAAACTGCGTTTACGTGGGGAAATAAAGCAAGAGACGTGCCAGAAATGCCCTCTCCCAACGGGAGAGGGGAAGGGAGGGGAAATTATCGACGACGCTGACGCAAGCTCATCAGCACCGCGCCAAATCCGAACAGCGCGGTCAGGATCCACAGCGGCCAGTTGCCGGTGCGGGCATAAGGCGTCAGGCCCGTCGCAGGCGTGACGTTGGTCGTCAGCACTTCACGGGTGAATTGCGGGATCATGGCCTGGATTTCGCCCTGCGGGCCAATCACGGCGGTAATGCCGTTGTTGGTGCTACGCAGCAGCGGGCGCGCCAGCTCCAGGGAGCGCATCCGCGCCATCTGGAAGTGCTGCCACGGGCCAATCGACTTACCAAACCAGGCATCGTTGGAGATAGTCAGCAGGAAGTCAGTGTCCGGACGGAAGTTATCGCGCACCTGCTCGCCGAGGATAATTTCGTAGCAGATGGCCGCCGTCAGGGCAAAACCGTGCGCATGCAGCTGGGGCTGAACGTACGGGCCACGGCTGAATGAGGACATCGGCAGGTCAAAGAACGGTGCTAACGGGCGCAGAATGGACTCCAGCGGTACAAATTCGCCAAACGGTACCAGGTGATTCTTGTTATACCGGTCAGTGGAGTTGTAGCTGTATTCGCTGTCTTTACCCAGCGTAATGATGGTGTTGTAGGTGTCATAGCGGTTCTGCTGATTCAGACGCGCATCGACAATCCCGGTAACCAGCGTACTGCCGCGAGCCAGCAGTAGATCGTTCATCATGTTCAGGAACGGCTGCTGGTTAATTTCCAGATCCGGAATCGCCGACTCTGGCCAGATGATCAGCTGCGATTTACCCATGACCGCCTCGGTGGCGTTAGCGTAGATCTTCAGCGTGTTCAGCAGCTCTTTCTCGTCCCATTTCATTGACTGAGGGATATTCCCCTGCACCATTGAAACCTGCGTGGTGCGCTCTGGCACCAGGCTGTACCACTGGATATAACGCAGTGGGAAAGGCAGGGCAAACAACACCAGCGCCACGACCAGCGTCTTCCAGCTATGTGTGACCAGCGCCAGGACCAGCAGTCCGCTCACCACCATCAACAGGAAGTTAATCGCTTCAACGCCCATTACCGGAGCAAGCCCCTTTAGCGGGCCATCAATCTGACTGTAACCGAACTGCAGCCACGGGAAGCCAGTCAGTACCCAGCCGCGAAGGAACTCGGTAATTTGCCAGACAACCGGCGCAGCAATGGCAACGCGCAGCCAGGTGGTTTTTGGCCACAGGCGAGAAAGGATACCCGCGAACAGACCGGTATAGAGCGAGAGATAAGCGGCCAGCAGCACCACGAGGAAGACGTTAACGGGTCCTGGCATACCGCCAAACTGGGCGATGCTGACATAGACCCAGTTGATGCCGGAGCCAAACAGCCCCAGTCCCCAGAAGTAGCCAATCGCTGCCGCCTGGACGGGACGACGATTCAGGGTTAAACCCTGAAGTCCCATCAGGGAGAGAATGGCTGCAGGCCAGATATCGTAAGGAGAAAAAGCCAGCGTTCCGCTGGCTCCGAGTAACAGCGCCAGCAGCAGACGTACGCGCTGGCGTTCAAGTAATGGGGCAAATGCCATTTACATTAATCTTCCAGTTTTGGCACCGGTGAGTCGTCCGGCGTTCTGACATGAACCTGTATAATACGTCGGCTGTCGGCCATTGCCACTTTGAACTGGTAACCGTCGATGTCAACGGTCTCGCCGCGTGCCGGAAGGTGGCCAAAGGCCTGCATCACCAGCCCGCCAATAGTATCGACCTCTTCATCGCTGAAATGGGTACTAAAGGCGTCGTTAAAGTCCTCAATCGAGGCCAGCGCGCGAACGGTCCAGGTGTGACGGCTAAGCTGACGGAAGTCGATATCCTCTTCTTCGTCATACTCATCTTCGATTTCGCCCACGATCAGCTCAAGGATATCTTCGATCGTGACGAGACCGGAAACGCCACCAAATTCATCAATAACAATCGCCATGTGGTAGCGCTGAGAGCGAAACTCTTTCAGCATCCGATCCACACGTTTACTTTCCGGCACAACCACGGCCTGGCGTAACACTTTTTCCATGCAGAAGGCTTCGGCATCGCTGCGCATAAACGGCAGCAGATCTTTCGCCATCAAAATCCCTTCAATGTGATCTTTATCTTCGCTGATGACCGGGAAACGCGAGTGTGCGGATTCGATGATCACATCGAGGCACTCGTCCAGAGTCTGGTTACGTTTCAGGGTGATCATCTGCGAGCGGGGGATCATGATGTCGCGAACGCGCTGGTCGGCGATGTCCATTACCCCTTCGAGCATTTCGCGCGTATCTTCATCGATAAGGTCGTTTTGCCCGGAATCACGAATCAGCTCCAGCAGTTCGTCACGGTTTTTAGGTTCGCCGTGGAAAAGCTGGTTCAGAATGAGGGAGAAAAATCCCTTTTTGGTGTTTGTCGTGTCGCTACTGTGTGAATTGTCGTCGCTCATGGCGTTTGTTAAGGGTTCTCTTGTTAGTTCAACGTTTACCGCCGCGCTATTTTCCTACGCGGCGGCATGTTAGTCAGTCGGTCGACTGACTATTCTTTCTCGGCAATGTACGGATCCTCATAGCCCAGAGCAAGCATTATCTCTGTCTCGAGGGACTCCATCTCTTCCGCTTCGTCATCTTCAATATGGTCGTAGCCGAGCAGATGCAGGCTACCGTGTACCACCATATGCGCCCAGTGCGCTTCCAGCGGTTTTTGCTGCTCTTTAGCTTCCTGTTCCACGACCTGGCGGCAGATGATCAGATCGCCCAGCAGCGGCATCTCAATTCCCGGTGGGGCTTCGAAGGGGAAAGAGAGCACGTTGGTCGGCTTATCTTTCCCGCGGTAGGTCAGGTTAAGCTCATGGCTTTCGGCTTCATCCACCAGACGAATCGTGACTTCTGATTCTTCCTTAAACTGGGGGATAACCGCATCCAGCCATGTCTGAAACTGCGCCTCTTCTGGCAAGCCGGAATTATCGTCACATGCCAGTTGTAAATCGAGGATCACCTGACTCATTTTTGTTCTTGCTCCTGCGCTTCGCGCTTACGTTCTGCGGCCAGTTCGGCCTTACGCTTCTGATCTGCTTCTTCCCATGCTTCATAAGCGTTAACGATGCGCGCCACAACCGGGTGACGGACCACGTCTTCGCTGTGGAAGAAGTTAAAGCTGATTTCGTCGACGTCGGCCAGCACTTCAATGGCATGGCGCAGACCCGATTTGGTGCTGCGCGGCAGGTCAATCTGCGTGACGTCACCGGTAATGACCGCTTTTGAGTTAAAGCCGATACGTGTCAGGAACATTTTCATCTGTTCGATGGTGGTGTTCTGGCTTTCATCGAGAATAATGAATGCATCATTCAGCGTACGGCCGCGCATATAGGCGAGCGGGGCAACTTCAATCACGTTACGCTCAATCAGCTTCTCCACTTTCTCAAAGCCGAGCATCTCGAACAGCGCGTCGTATAACGGACGAAGGTAAGGGTCAACCTTCTGGCTCAGATCGCCTGGCAGGAAGCCCAGTTTTTCACCCGCTTCCACCGCCGGACGGGTCAGCAGGATGCGACGAATCTCCTGGCGTTCGAGTGCATCAACCGCCGCGGCAACGGCCAGATAGGTTTTACCCGTACCCGCCGGGCCCACACCGAAGGTGATGTCATGGTCGAGAATGTTGGCGATGTACTGCGCCTGGTTTGGCGTACGCGGCTTAATGACGCCACGTTTGGTCTTAATATTGATGGCCTTGCCATAGTCCGGCACGCTTTCTGCGCTTTGCTCAAGCACGCGCGCCTCTTTGATCGCGAGGTGGATCTGTTCTGGCTCGATATCCTGTATTTCACCGCGCATTGGGGCGGTATCCACATACAGGCTACGCAGAATATCCGCAGCGGCGTTGACGCAGAGAGGGCGTCCGGTGAGTTTGAAATGATTATCGCGACGATTGATTTCGATACCCAGACGTCGCTCCAGTTGTTTGATGTTGTCATCAAACGGCCCGCACAGGCTCAGCAGGCGAGCGTTGTCTGCTGGCTCAAGGCTAATTTCACGCGTATCTATGTTCAAACTGTTCCTCTTTGATTGATTAACTGACCCGGTGCCACCTGGCGTAATAAAACGGCCATTACCGAAATTATTCACGCCATAGAATAAAGGCGCAAGCGTTGCGGAAGATATTGGGGGCGATGAGAGGAAATACAAGGCCTGCCGAAACGGCAGGCCGGATGGCGTTATGGCTGGTAAATACCGACGCCAGCGTCGCTTTCTTTGCGGGTGCGGGACATGACGGATTCCGGCGACTGTGCGATGCGCAGACCCATTTCGTCTTCGGTACGGACCACTTTTGCGCGCAGGGAGTTGGTCAGCACGTCGACAATCTCCACGTCCACAAATTTACCGACCATGTCTGGCGTGCCTTCAAAGTTCACGACGCGGTTATTTTCGGTGCGTCCTGACAGCTCCATAATGCTCTTACGGGAGGTGCCTTCTACCAGAATACGCTGGACGGTGCCGACCATACGACGGCTCCAGGCGTTGGCCTGCTGGTTGATACGCTCCTGCAGAATATACAGACGCTGCTTTTTCTCTTCTTCCGGCACATCGTCGACCATATCGGCCGCAGGAGTACCTGGACGCGCTGAGAAGATAAAGCTGTAGCTGACGTCAAAATTCACTTCGCCAATGAGCTTCATCGTGCGCTCAAAGTCATCCGTGGTTTCGCCCGGGAAGCCAACGATAAAGTCGGAGCTAATCTGGATATCAGGGCGGGCTTCACGCAGCTTGCGGATGATGGATTTGTACTCCAGTACCGTATGTGGACGTCCCATCAGGTTCAGCACGCGGTCGGAACCACACTGAATCGGCAAATGCAGGAAGCTCACCAGCTCTGGCGTATCGCGATACACATCAATGATGTCATCGGTAAATTCCATTGGGTGGCTGGTGGTGAAGCGAAGGCGGTCGATGCCGTCGATCGCGGCCACCAGGCGCAGCAGTTCTGCAAAGCTGCCGGTGGTACCGTCGTAGTTCTCACCGCGCCAGGCGTTGACGTTCTGGCCCAGCAGATGAATTTCACGCACACCCTGTGCCGCCAGTTGCGCCACTTCAAACAGAATGTCGTCGGTCGGACGGCTCACTTCTTCGCCGCGGGTATACGGTACGACACAATAGGTGCAGTACTTGTTACAGCCTTCCATAATGGAGACGTAGGCTGTTGGACCATCCGCGCGTGGTTCTGGCAGACGGTCAAATTTTTCGATTTCCGGGAAGCTTACGTCAACCACCGGGCGGCGATTCTCGCGAACGGCGTTGATCATCTCCGGCAGGCGGTGCAGCGTCTGCGGGCCAAAAATAATATCAACATAGTGAGCACGCTGGCGGATCAGTTTGCCTTCCTGCGAGGCCACACACCCACCCACGCCAATGATCACATCGGGTCTTTTGCGTTTGATAAGCTTCCAGCGGCCCAGTTGATGGAACACCTTCTCCTGCGCCTTCTCACGGATCGAACAGGTATTGAGCAGCAACACGTCCGCTTCGTTCGCGTTGTCAGTCAGTTGATACCCGTGCGTGGCATCCAGCAGATCGGCCATCTTGGATGAATCGTATTCGTTCATCTGACAGCCCCAGGTTTTTATATGGAGTTTTTTTGTCATCGACTTGCTCATGCTCAGGAATGCAGGGCGCGTATTGTAATGCTTTGCTGCGGTTGTGACCAGTATGAAGGTTGTCAACCTCAAGACCGAAAAAATCCGGTAAACTTAAGGTATATACCATTAAGGATAATTGACCATGACTCTCCAACAAACCGAAATTGCCGTTGTCGGCGGCGGTATGGTCGGCGGCGCACTCGCGCTGGGGCTGGCGCAGCAGGGATTTGAGGTGACGGTTATCGAGCAGGCTGCCCCTGTTGCGTTTGACCCGACGGCAAAGCCGGATGTGCGAATTTCAGCTATCAGCGCCGCCTCTGTCGATCTGCTGCGCGGGCTGGGCGTCTGGGATGCCGTGCTCGGGATGCGCGCGCACCCTTACAGCCGTCTCGAAACCTGGGAGTGGGAGAATGCGCATGTCGCGTTTGATGCCGCTGAATTGAAGCTGCCCCGCCTGGGCTATATGGTGGAAAACACGGTCCTCCAGCTGGCGCTCTGGCAAGCCCTGGAGGCGCATCCGAAAGTGGCGCTGCGCGTCCCGGCGTCACTTAACGCACTGCATCCCCACGAAGGCGGGTATTTGCTTGAGCTGGATAAGGGTGATGAGCTGGCCACGAAGCTGGTTGTCGGAGCGGATGGTGCCAACTCACAGGTCAGGCAAATGGCGGGAATTGGTATTCATGCCTGGCAGTACCAGCAGGCGTGCATGCTGATCACCGTGCAGTGTGAGAATGACCCGGGTGAGAGCACCTGGCAGCACTTTACCCCGAATGGCCCGCATGCCTTTTTACCGTTGTTTGATCGCTGGGCGTCGCTGGTGTGGTATGACAAACCGGCGCGCGTTCGTCAGTTGCAGGGGCTGTCAATGGAGCAGCTGCAGCGAGAGATCCATCAGCACTTCCCACGCCGTCTGGGCAACGTCATGCCGGTTGCCGCCGGGGCGTTTCCGCTTACCCGTCGCCATGCATTGCAGTATGCCCGTGCAGGGCTGGCGCTGGTGGGGGATGCGGCACACACCATTCACCCGCTGGCGGGGCAGGGCGTGAACCTGGGATACCGTGACGTTGAGGCTCTACTGGATGTGCTGGGCAATGCGCGCGCTCATGCGGAGGCCTGGGCCAGCCATCCGGTACTGAAACGTTACCAGACGCGGCGTATGGCGGATAACTTTATCATGCAGTCGGGGATGGATCTGTTTTACGCCGGGTTCAGTAACGATCTTGGTCCGGTGCGCATTCTGCGTAACATTGGGTTGATGGCGGCGGAGCGTGCCGGTGGGCTGAAACGTCAGGCACTGAAGTACGCGTTAGGCCTTTAATCTGAGTGCCTTCTCCTGCGGGAGAGGGCTTTCGGATGCGGTACATAATCCAAAAAAAACAAAAAAGCCCGCAGAGCGGGCTTTTTTGTTACTAAGTGGCTGGGGTGCAGGGATTCGAACCCCGGAATGCTGGTATCAGAAACCAGAGCCTTACCGCTTGGCGACACCCCAATTGCGTTAAACAATGTGCTTAACGACTTTTTTAAATTGGCTGGGGTACGAGGATTCGAACCTCGGAATGCCGGAATCAGAATCCGGTGCCTTACCGCTTGGCGATACCCCAACAATTTTTTCTCGTCTACCGAATCATTCGACAGATGACTAATTTGGTGGCTACGACGGGATTCGAACCTGTGACCCCATCATTATGAGTGATGTGCTCTAACCAACTGAGCTACGTAGCCAGTACTGCAATCTTCGATGGCTGGGGTACCTGGATTCGAACCAGGGAATGCCGGTATCAAAAACCGGTGCCTTACCGCTTGGCGATACCCCAATACCGCGGAGAACCGCAAAATCGAAGAAATATGGCTGGGGTACCTGGATTCGAACCAGGGAATGCCGGTATCAAAAACCGGTGCCTTACCGCTTGGCGATACCCCATCCGTGCAACGCTTACCTGGGAATGGTGCGGGAGGCGAGACTTGAACTCGCACACCTTGCGGCGCCAGAACCTAAATCTGGTGCGTCTACCAATTTCGCCACTCCCGCAAAAAAGATGGTGGCTACGACGGGATTCGAACCTGTGACCCCATCATTATGAGTGATGTGCTCTAACCAACTGAGCTACGTAGCCATCTTTTTTTCGCGTTACCTTATCGGCGTTGCGGGGCGCATTATGCGTATAGACCCTTGCAGCGTCAACACCTTTTTCAACGAAAATAGCCGGAATGTGACTGTTTGGTTAGGTTGCGAACAGCGTGACCGAATATTCGGCAATTATTGTTTATTTATCGTTTTTGGGGAGTGAAAAAGGGGGCAAAAAAAATCAGGCCCCGCAGGGCCTGATTGGATGCTTTTCGATTACTTATAGGCAGACTGGTGTACGCCTACCGCACGTCCTGATGGGTCGTTCATTGACTTGAAAGATTCATCCCATTCAATGGCTTTAGCCGAAGAACAGGCAACGGACGGGCCGCCAGGAACACACTCCGCCGCACTCGGCACCGGGAACAACTCTTCAAAGATTTCACGGTACAGATACGCTTCTTTGGAGCCTGGCGTGTTGTACGGGAAGCGGAAGCTCGCGGTTTCCAGTTGCTGATCGGAAACCTGTTTTGCCGCTACCTCTTTCAGGGTGTCGATCCAGCTATACCCGACACCGTCAGAGAACTGCTCTTTCTGACGCCATGCCACGCTCGCCGGCAGGTAGGATTCGAAACATTCACGCAGGATATGTTTCTCCATTTTGCCGTTGCCGCACATTTTGTCCTGCGGGTTGATGCGCATTGCCACGTCGAGGAATTTCTTATCTAGGAAGGGAACACGGGCTTCCACACCCCAGGCAGACATCGCTTTGTTGGCGCGTGCGCAGTCAAACATATGCAGCGCCTGCAGTTTACGTACTGTCTCTTCGTGCAGCTCTTTTGCGTTCGGCGCTTTGTGGAAATAGAGGTAGCCGCCAAACACTTCGTCAGATCCTTCACCGGAGAGCACCATCTTAATGCCCATCGCTTTGATCTTACGCGACATCAGGTACATCGGTGTGGAAGCGCGAATGGTGGTCACATCGTAGGTTTCGATGTGGTAGATAACATCGCGGATCGCATCCAGCCCTTCCTGCACGGTGAAGTGGATCTCATGGTGCACGGTACCGAGATGGTTTGCCACTTCCTGCGCGGCTTTCAGATCCGGTGCGCCTTCCAGGCCCACAGCAAAGGAGTGCAGTTGCGGCCACCAGGCTTCTGAACGTTCCTGATCTTCAACACGACGCGCGGCGAATTTCTTGGTGATCGCGGAGATCACGGACGAGTCCAGCCCGCCGGAGAGCAGTACGCCGTAAGGCACATCTGACATCAGGTGGCTTTTAACAGAATCTTCCAGCGCCTGACGCAGTTCGGCTTTATCAGTCACGTTGTCTTTAACCGCATCATAGTCGAACCAGTCGCGCTGATAGTACTGACGGATCTCGCCGTCTTTACTCCACAGGTAACTTCCTGCCGGGAACTCTTTAATGGTGCGGCAAACCGGCACCAGGGCTTTCATTTCTGAGGCGACATAAAAGTTGCCGTGTTCATCGTGACCCATATACAGCGGGATAATACCAATATGGTCGCGGCCAATCAGATAGGCATCTTTTTCGCTGTCGTACAGGGCAAAGGCAAACATACCCTGCAGATCATCGAGGAATTCCGGGCCTTTCTCCTGATACAGCGCCAGGATAACTTCACAGTCAGAACCGGTCTGGAAGGCGTAACGGTCGCCGTACTCGGCGCGCAGCGCCTGATGGTTATAGATTTCACCGTTGACAGCCAGCGCGTGTGTTTTTTTCTCGTTATACAGCGGCTGCGCACCGGCGTTGACGTCAACAATGGACAGACGTTCGTGTGCCAGGATGGCTTTATCGCTGGCGTAAACGCCGGACCAGTCTGGGCCGCGATGGCGCATCAGGCGGGACAATTCGAGTGCCTTTTTACGCAGTTCGCCTGCGTCAGTTTTAATATCCAGTACGCCAAAAATTGAACACATAACCTTCTCCGTTAACCCTGTTGCTTTGTAATGTTGCTTGCTTATGAAAATGCCGCAAAGGGGGAGGGCGCGCAAGGGTTTTACGGGATAAAACGGAAATAGTGCAATGCTGATTGCCGAATAGTGAAAAACGAGTACGTCATAAACGCTTTTATTGATGATTATGCAATAAAACGGCTGTTTTGTTAGATGTGGGGTTATTTATCGGGCGTGAAAATAAAAAACCACGCGCTGAGGCGTGGTTTGGGATCAGATAATATCAATTTCTTCGACGGAGGGATAAATCCAGCTCGGTCGGAAGGGCATGGCGTCAATATCGTCGAGCGTGGAGACACCGGAAAGCACCAGAATGGTTTCCAGGCCCGCCTGGAATCCGGCCAGGATATCGGTGCGCAGGTTGTCGCCGACAATCACCGTTTCTTCAGAGTGGGCCTGCATCTTGTTCAGCGCAGCACGGATGATCCACGGGCTGGGCTTGCCCACGTAGAATGGTTTCCGGCCAGAGATCTTTTCGATACCGGCACACAGCGCGCCGCAGGCAGGGTAAAAACCACGGCCGTGGGTATCCGGGTTGGTGGCAATAAAACGCGCACCGTTGGCAACAAAGTAGGAGGCTTTGTGCATCATCTCCCAGTTATAGGAGCGCGTTTCGCCAACGATCACAAAGTCCGGGTTCACATCTGTGATGGTAAACCCTGCCTTATATAACTCGTGGATCAGCGCCCCTTCACCCACCACGTAGGCCTTTTTTCCTTCCTGGCGCTTGAGGAAATCAGCGGTGGCCATGGCAGAAGTATAAAACACGCTGTCCGGCACGTTGACGCCTGCTGTGGCAAAGCGGTTTGCCAGGTCCTGACCGGTCTGAGAAGGGTAGTTCGTGAGAAGAACCAGAGGCATTCCTTTGTCGATGATGCGGTGAAGAAATTCCGCAGCACCTGGTACAGCAACGTTGTCGTGCATCAGCACGCCGTCGATATCACAAATTACATTCTTAATGGTCATGGACATTCCGACATCAAAAAAAGAAGGCGTTACTATAAGACCCGATCAACTTTCCAGCAAATGTTGCAACAGAATACCGTTGAGCATGGCGCGTTTAACCAGCGCAAATGCGCCTATCGCTGAGCGATGGTCAAGCTTAGAACGAACGACGGGAAGGTTCTGGCGGAAGGCTTTCAGCGCCTGAGTGTTAATGCAGCCTTCAATGGCGGGCAGCAGGATCTTCTCAGCCTCCACAATCTCACCGGCGATCACCACTTTTTGCGGGTTAAACAGGTTGATGGCGATGGCGATGGTTTTACCCAGATGGCGCCCCACCTGCTCAATAACTTCGCAGGCCAGCGCGTCGCCTTTGTTGGCGGCTTTGCAGATTGTCCCTATCTTGCAATCGTCCAGCGTGACGCGGCTCTGGTAACCCTGTTCAAGCAGATGGCGCACCCGCTGTTCAATCGCCGTGTTGGCGGCAATTGTCTCCAGACAGCCAAAGTTTCCGCAGTGGCAGCGTTCGCCAAGCGGCTCTACCTGAATATGACCAATCTCACCGACGTTACCGTTGCGGCCAATAAAAATGCGCCCGTTAGAGATGATGCCTGCCCCTGTACCGCGGTGTACGCGCACCAGAATCGAATCTTCACAATCCTGGCTCGCACCAAAGTAGTGCTCTGCCAGGGCCAGAGAGCGGATGTCGTGCCCCACGAAACAGGTCACTTTAAAGCGTTTTTCCAGCGCATCTACCAACCCCCAGTTCTCAACCTTTATATGGGGCATATAACGGATCACGCCGCTTTCGGGGTCTACCAGGCCTGGCAGGATCACCGAGATCGCAATCAGTTCACGGATTTTGCGCTGACAGCTCTCGATAAAGTGTTCAATGGTATTCAGCAGCGCGTGTTCCAGCGTCTCCTGAGTGCGCTCCGGAAGCGGGTAGTGTTCTTCCGCGATGGCTTTGCTGCTCAGATCATAGAGCGTAAGGGTGGTGTCATGACGACCAAGACGGACGCCGATCGCCTGAAAATTGCGGGTTTCGGTAATAATGGAGATGGCGCGGCGGCCTCCGGTGGAGGCCTGCTGATCGACTTCTTTGATCAGTCCGCGCTCAATGAGCTGACGGGTAATTTTTGTCACGCTGGCGGGAGCAAGCTGGCTTTGTTCGGCTATCTGAATGCGCGAGATTGGCCCGTGTTGGTCAATCAGACGATAAACCGCCGCGCTGTTAAGTTGTTTAACGAGATCGACATTACCGATTTGAGCTTGTCCGCCTGGTGTCATACTTTTACTTACTCAGTGACGACCTCGTTACCATTAACGATGGTCTTGATAATTTTATAATCGTGTGTGAATGCCGTCAGGTTTGCAACCATACCTGGTGCAATTCCGCCAAGCTGTTTATCTACGCCCATCGCGCGCGCAGGATAAAGGGTCGCCATACGCAGGACTTCATCAAGCGCAATCCCGCAATGTTCAACCAGGTTACGCACCCCTTCAATCATCGTCAGGGAGGAACCACTCAGCGTACCGTTTTCATCAACACACAGTCCATTGCGGTAGTATATTGTTTTACCGGCAAAAATGAACTGCTCAATATTTGCCCCTGCCGGTGCGGTGGCATCGGTTACCAGACAGAGTTTGTCACCTTTCAGGCGCTTGGCGTTGCGAATGTTGGTGTAATCAACGTGCAAGCCGTCAGCAATAATGCCGCAGTAAACGTCCTGCTCATCGAGAATCGCCCCGACCAGCCCAGGTTCACGACCGGTGATATACGGCATCGCGTTGTACAGGTGCGTCGCAAAGGTAATGCCGGCGCGGAAACCTGCTTTCGCTTCTTTTTGCGTTGCGTTTGAATGGCCCGCTGAAACGACAATCCCGGCGGCGGCCAGTTTGCTGATAACGTCAGGTCCCGCGATTTCAGGAGCCAGCGTCACTTTGGTGATCACATCGGCGTTGGCACACAGGTAGTCGACCAGCTCAGCGTCAGGTTTTCGCACGTAATCCGGGTTATGCGTCCCTTTTTTCACGATGTTCAGCCACGGTCCTTCAAGATGCAGACCCAGCGCCTGATTAGGGTGTTTTGCCAGGTAGTCGCGCATCACGCGGATACCCTGTTTCATGAGATCATCACTGCTGGTGATGAGGGTTGGCAGATAGCTGGTGCAGCCCGATTTCTCGTTGGCTTTCTGCATGATTTCCAGCGTGTCGACCGTCACCGCGTCCGCGGTATCATTAAATTGCACACCACCGCAGCCGTTCAGCTGTACGTCGATGAAACCGGGGGAGATTACTGCTCCATTGAGTGAGCGCTGTTCAATCCCCGGCGGCAGCTCTGCCAGTGGGCAAACACGTTCAATCAGGCCATTGGCGATAACAATCGCATGGTCATCCAGAATATCATGGCCGGTATAAATCCGACCGTGGGTTAAAGCGTACATAACGACCCCCGGTTAAAAAAAGCGGCCGCCTCTTGATGAAGAGGCGGTTATTCAATTACAGACCTTTGATGTTCTCAGCTTCTAACTCGTTGAAGTATTTCAGCGTTTTCACTTTCAGCTCCATCGTGGACGGTTCGTCGCACACGATGACTGATTTTGGATGCAGCTGCAGGCAGCTGATGGTCCACATGTGGTTAACGTTGCCTTCAACGGCAGCCTGGAGCGCCTGCGCTTTCACGCCGCCCAGAACCAGAATCATCACTTCTTCGGCATCCAGCAGGGTGCCTACGCCTACGGTCAGGGCGTATTTTGGAACCTGGTTAACATCACCGTCAAAGAAGCGGGAGTTTGCCACGCGCGTGTCATGGGTCAGGGTTTTAATACGCGTACGGGAAGCCAGAGAAGAGGCCGGTTCGTTGAACGCGATATGACCATCGTTGCCCACGCCACCCATGAACAGGTGGATTTTACCGTAGGAACGGATTTTTTCTTCATACTGACGGCATTCTGCGTCAATATCAGGCGCGTTTCCATTCAGCAGGTTAATGTTTTCAGCCGGAATATCAACGTGATCAAAGAAATTACGGTGCATAAAGCTATGGTAGCTTTCCGGATGATCCTTGGGTAAGCCGACATACTCATCCATGTTGAAGGTCACAACATGTTTGAAGCTAACCTGGCCTGCTTTATGCATCTCAACCAGGGCTTTATACGCGGTCAGCGGCGTGCCGCCGGTAGGAAGGCCGAGAACGAAAGGACGATCGGCGGTGGGTTTGAACGCGTTAATACGGTTAACGATATGACGGGCGGCCCATTTACCGACTTGTTCAGCAGTTGCCAGGGGAATCAGTCTCATTGTTCACCTCAAGAGTTAAAGTAGAAGAGTGGGCGGATGGCTATCGGAACCTGAACTAAGCGTAACCTGGAACCTTTCAGGCCGGATCAATCCGTCTTGATTTTTTGAATGATAAAATAAGTTTTCACTGTTAGCCAGAGAAAGGGAGGGTTATTAACGATATTTGGTGACAAAAATCACAAAAAATACGTGTTTAATTTGCGATACGAATTAATTTTTCACACACTCACAATGCCAGTGAATCATCAACTGTATTTATCGTTGTCGACACAATAAAAACATAGTTTATGCACGAGCCTTAATAAGGGTCTCGTAGGGGGAATAGGATGAATATTTTAGGTTTTTTCCAGCGCCTCGGTAGGGCTTTGCAGCTCCCTATCGCCGTGCTACCGGTTGCAGCACTGCTGCTGCGATTTGGGCAACCCGATCTGCTTAATGTGCCATTTATCGCGCAAGCGGGTGGCGCGATTTTTGACAATCTGGCGCTGATTTTCGCCATCGGTGTGGCATCCAGCTGGTCAAAAGACAGCGCGGGTGCAGCGGCGCTGGCCGGGGCTGTCGGTTACTTCATCCTGACGAAAGCGATGGTGACGATAAACCCAGAAATTAACATGGGCGTTCTGGCAGGTATCATTACCGGTCTGGTCGGCGGGGCTGTTTATAACCGTTGGGCGGGGATCAAACTGCCAGACTTCCTGAGCTTCTTCGGCGGAAAACGTTTTGTGCCGATTGCGACAGGCTTCTTCTGTCTGATTCTGGCCGCGATCTTTGGCTACATCTGGCCACCGGTGCAGCACGCTATCCATGCGGGCGGTGAGTGGATTGTTTCCGCTGGCGCAGTGGGTGCGGGTATCTTCGGTTTCATCAACCGTCTGTTGATCCCAACCGGCCTGCATCAGGTGCTGAACACCATTGCCTGGTTCCAGATTGGTGAGTTTACCAACGCCGCGGGCGCGGTATTCCACGGGGATATCAACCGCTTCTATGCAGGTGACGGCACCGCGGGCATGTTCATGTCGGGCTTCTTCCCTATCATGATGTTTGGTCTGCCGGGCGCGGCGCTGGCTATGTACCTGGCCGCACCGAAAGCGCGTCGTCCAATGGTTGGCGGGATGCTGCTGTCAGTTGCCATCACCGCGTTCCTGACCGGTGTTACTGAGCCGCTGGAATTCCTGTTCATGTTCCTGGCTCCGCTGCTGTACCTCATGCACGCTGTGCTGACGGGTATTAGCCTGTTTGTTGCAACGCTGCTGGGTATCCATGCGGGCTTCTCCTTCTCCGCCGGCGCGATCGACTACGTGTTGATGTACAACCTGCCCGCGGCGAGCAAGAACGTCTGGATGCTGGTCGCAATGGGTCTGGTGTTCTTCGTTATCTACTTCGTTCTGTTCAGCGCAGTCATTCGTATGTTTAACCTGAAAACACCAGGCCGCGAAGATACGAAAGACGACATCGTTACTGGCGAAGCTAACAGCAATACCGAAGAAGGGCTGACCCAGCTGGCAACCAATTATATTGCCGCAGTAGGCGGTACGGATAACCTGAAAGCTATCGATGCATGTATCACTCGTCTGCGCCTGACGGTAGGTGATTCTGCGCGTGTTAACGATGCCATGTGTAAACGCCTTGGCGCATCCGGCGTGGTGAAACTGAACAAGCAGACCATCCAGGTTATCGTGGGTGCGAAAGCGGAATCGATTGGCGATGAAATGAAGAAAGTGGTTGCCCGTGGACCGATCGCGGCTTCAGCAGCGAACAGCGCGCCAGTGACGGAAGCCCCGGTGGCAAAACCGCAGGCCGTCCCTAACGCAACGACCATTGCCGCGCTGGTTTCACCGATTACCGGTGAAGTGGTTGCGATTGAGCAGGTGCCTGACGAAGCGTTTGCCAGCAAAGCTGTCGGTGACGGTGTGGCGGTGAAACCAACGGACAAAACCGTGGTGTCACCGGCTGCCGGGACCATCGTTAAAATCTTCAACACCAACCATGCGTTCTGCCTCGAAACTGAAAAGGGCGCGGAGATCGTTGTCCATATGGGTATCGATACCGTCGCGCTGAACGGCCAGGGCTTCACTCGCCTGGTGGAAGAGGGGGCCGACGTGGTGGCAGGTCAGCCGATTCTGGAAATGGATCTGGATTACCTGAACGCTAACGCGCGCTCCATGATTAGCCCGGTCGTTTGCAGCAATATCGACGACTTCAGCGGCCTGGTGATTCAGGCGAAAGGTCAGGTCGTTGCGGGCCAGACGCCACTGTATGAGATTAAAGGCAAGTAATCGCTCCTGAGTAGAGTCATGCCTTAAGCGGCGGGGGTTTTCCTCCGCCGCTTTTTTTTGCAGCAATTGCCCCCATTATTTTCTTCAGAGACGTTTTAAGGGTTGTCACTACGTCCGGCTTATAAGATCATATGCCGTTATACGTTGTTTACGCTTTGAGGAATCCACGATGAGTGAGGCTGAAGCCCGCCCGAGTAACTTTATTCGTCAGATCATCGATGAAGATCTGGCCAGTGGTAAGCACACCACAGTTCATACCCGTTTCCCGCCGGAGCCAAACGGCTACCTGCATATTGGTCATGCAAAATCGATCTGCCTGAACTTTGGCATCGCGCAAGACTACCAGGGACAGTGCAACCTGCGTTTCGATGACACCAACCCAGTAAAAGAAGACATCGAATACGTTGAGTCTATTAAGAATGACGTGCAATGGCTGGGCTTCAACTGGTCTGGCGATATCTGCTACTCCTCTGACTATTTTGATCAGCTTTACGCCTATGCGGTCGAGCTTATCAATAAAGGTCTGGCGTATGTCGACGAGCTGTCTGCTGAAGAGATCCGCGAATACCGCGGCACGCTGACCGCGCCGGGTAAAAACAGCCCGTTCCGCGATCGCAGCGTTGAAGAGAACCTGGCGCTGTTTGAAAAAATGCGTGCGGGTGGCTTCGAGGAAGGTAAAGCGTGCCTGCGTGCCAAAATCGACATGGCATCACCGTTCATCGTGATGCGCGATCCGGTTCTGTACCGTATCAAGTTCGCTGAACACCATCAGACCGGTAACAAGTGGTGCATCTACCCGATGTACGACTTTACCCACTGCATCAGCGATGCGCTGGAAGGCATTACGCACTCCCTGTGTACGCTGGAGTTCCAGGACAACCGCCGTCTGTACGACTGGGTTCTGGATAACATCACGATCCCGGTGCATCCGCGTCAGTACGAATTCTCTCGTCTGAATCTGGAATACACGGTGATGTCCAAGCGTAAGCTGAACCTGCTGGTGACCGACAAGCACGTTGAGGGCTGGGACGATCCGCGTATGCCAACCATCTCGGGTCTGCGTCGCCGTGGTTATACTGCTGCGTCTATTCGCGAGTTCTGTAAGCGCATCGGCGTGACCAAGCAGGATAACACCATTGAGATCGCCTCTCTGGAATCCTGCATCCGTGAAGATCTGAACGACAACGCGCCGCGCGCAATGGCCGTCATCGATCCGGTTAAACTGGTTATCGAAAACTACCCGCAGGGCGCGAGCGAAATGGTCTCCATGCCTAACCATCCGAACAAGCCGGAAATGGGCACCCGTGACGTGCCGTTCAGCGGTGAAATCTGGATCGATCGTGCTGACTTCCGCGAAGAAGCGAACAAGCAGTACAAGCGTCTGGTGCTGGGTAAAGAGGTGCGTCTGCGTAACGCATACGTGATCAAAGCTGAGCGTGTTGAGAAAGATGCAGAAGGGAATATCACCACCATCTTCTGCTCTTACGACGCTGAAACCCTGAGCAAAGATCCGGCAGATGGCCGCAAAGTGAAAGGCGTGATCCACTGGGTAAGTGCAACACATGCGCTGCCGGTTGAAATTCGCCTGTACGATCGTCTGTTCAGCGTGCCTAACCCAGGTGCAGCAGAAGACTTCCTGGCGACAATCAACCCGGAATCTCTGGTCATCAAGCAGGGTTATGCTGAGCCGTCTCTGAAAGCCGCTGAAGCGGGCAAAGCGTTCCAGTTCGAACGTGAAGGCTACTTCTGCCTCGACAGCCGTCACAGTACCTCGGAAAAACCGGTGTTTAACCGTACCGTTGGTCTGCGTGATACCTGGACTAAAGTCGGCGAATAATAACGCTGCTCTGGTCAATGAGAGACAAACGCCGCGTAATGCGGCGTTTTTTTATTGAATGATCATATCGTTAAGCGCGAGCAAAAATAATGTCTGCGCAATATTCAGGTCAATGTGGTGCTACTTATTTTTCTAAAAAAAGTTTGTATATTTCTGAAAATAGTGAAGGCCTGAAAATAACCAGTAATTTACACAATTACTGGCTTAAATTTAATGACTTGCCCCGCCAAATCTCGTCTCCCGCTAAATGTTACAAAGCACTACTAATTATGTGCACTTCGTCATAATCCTGACTTTTGCCCACGGAAAAGCATTGATAATTCGCGTCGCGAAAAATAACCTAAAGGCGGTAGTTAATTCGAGGGTATTTCTGACTACCCCTGACCTTTTGGTCTTTTATATTTTTCGCCGTTCAGGCGTTTTAATTCGTCAAAGAGGAATAATCTATGCGTACGTTCAGTGGCAAACGTAGTGCGCTGGCGCTGGCTATCGCCGGTGTGACAGCAATGTCAGGCCTGGTGATTGCGCCAGAGGCTAAGGCAGCAGGTTTCATCGAAGATTCTACCCTCACGGGCGGTATTTATTACTGGCAGCGTGAACGTGACCGTAAAGACGTTACCGAAGACAAATACAAAACCAACCTTTCTCACTCTACCTGGAACGCCAACCTCGACTTCCAGTCAGGCTATGCCGCCGATATGTTCGGCCTGGATATTGCCGCATTCACGGCAATTGAAATGGCGGAAAATGGCGACAGCGGACATCCGAACGAAATTGCCTTCTCGTCCAGCAATAAGGCCTATAAAGAAGACTGGTCCGGCGATAAAAGCGGTATCAGCCTGTATAAAGCCGCTGCAAAATTCAAATATGGTCCAGTCTGGGCGCGCGGCGGATATATTCAGCCAACTGGCCAAACCCTGTTAGCGCCACACTGGAGTTTTATGCCTGGTACTTACCAGGGCGCTGAAGCTGGCGCTAACTTTGACTACGGTGATGCGGGTGCGTTGAGTTTCTCCTATATGTGGACCAACGAATACAAAGCCCCGTGGCATATCGAAATGGATAAGTTTTACCAGAACGATAAAAAGACCAAAGTGGATTACCTCCACTCGCTGGGTGCGAAGTACGATTTTAAAAACGACCTCGTGTTAGAAGCTGCCTTTGGTCAGGCTGAAGGCTATATCGATCAGTATTTTGCCAAAGCCAGCTACAAATTTGATATCGCAGGGAGTCCGTTGAGTACCAGTTACCAGTTCTACGGCACGCGAGACAAAGTCAGCGATGGTGGCGTCAACGATATTTATGACGGCACGGCCTGGCTGCAGGCGCTGACCTTTGGCTATAAAGTGGGTCAGGTGGATTTGCGTCTGGAAGGAACATGGGTGAAGGCGGAAGGGCAGCAGGGCTACTTCCTGCAGCGTATGACCCCGACTTACGCATCTTCAAACGGTCGTCTGGATATCTGGTGGGATAACCGCTCTGACTTCAACGCCGACGGCGAAAAAGCGGTCTTCTTCGGCGCAATGTATGACCTGAAAAACTGGAACCTGCCGGGCTGGGCGGTGGGCGCCTCCTATGCGTATGCCTGGGATGCCAAACCGGGCGACATGGCCACACCGGATGCGTACTACGATCCGAACTACCGTCTGAAAGAGTCCTCTTACAGCCTGGATGCCATCTATACCGTGCAGGATGGACGTGCGAAAGGCACGATGTTCAAGCTGCACTTCACGCAGTATGACAACCACTCTGATATTCCAAGCTACGCGGGCGGTTACGGCAACATCTTCCAGGATGAACGTGACGTGAAATTCATGGTTATCGCACCATTCACTATCTTCTGATGAACGCTCCGGCGGGTTCCGTCCCGCCGGAATGGAGACTGCACATGATGAAAAAAATGGTAATCGTCGCGTTGCTGGCCTCGGGGCTGGTGGCTTGCGCCCAGGACCCGGCACCGAAAGAAGATTCTCGCCTGAAGGAGGCTTACAGCGCCTGCATTAACACCGCTGAAGGCTCACCGGAGAAAATTGAAGCCTGCCAGAGCGTGCTGAATGTGCTGAAGAAAGAGAAGGCGCATGAGCAGTTTGCGACGCAGGAAAATGTTCGCGTGATGGACTATCAGGCCTGCATTCAGGCGCGTAAAACCGGTAACGATCAGGAAGTGGCGAAGCATTGCGACCAGATCTGGAAGGAAATACGCAGTAACAACGGAAATTAATTAAGTGTGTTAAGGCCCGGTGGCGCTGTGCTTACCGGGCTTTTTTTCGCCGGGTGACAGGCAAAAAAAAGCCAACCTTGCGGCTGGCTCAGAGTATGAAAGTTCGACTTATTTGGCGTCGTGTGCGTGATCGTCTTCGCGGCAATCACCTTCAGCACAGTGACCATACAGATACAGACTATGGTTGGTCAGGCGGATACCATGACGAGCAGCGATTTCACGCTGACGTGCTTCGATGGAATCATCGCTAAATTCAATGACCTTGCCACAATCCAGGCAGATCAGGTGATCGTGGTGCTGCTGCTGGGTCAGTTCGAATACAGATTTACCGCCTTCGAAATTATGACGGGTAACAATGCCCGCGTCATCAAACTGGTTCAGCACGCGATAGACGGTTGCCAGCCCAATCTCTTCACCCATGTCGATAAGACGCTTGTAAAGGTCTTCCGCACTGACATGGTGATTGTCTGGACCCTGAAGCACTTCAAGGATTTTTAACCGAGGAAGCGTAACTTTCAGGCCAGCCTTCTTTAATGCGGTATTGTTGTCAGTCATGCGGAATCTGTCCTGTTGCTAAACGATTCACTTCTGGAGGAAGTGACAGAAAATGCACCTGGAATAATGCGTCTCATTATAGAACTGCCATGGCTAAATGAAAACTGCAAGTCTCAGGCAAAGTATGCTTATAAAAACGTGGTATCACCGACAAACTTGCTCAATGGCACCCCATTTTACCTGGGAGACATTGTACAGGTCTGGGCGAAAAAGTTAAAAGATTGTAGCGATTAATTTAATCGTTTGACCCGGTTCCTGGGCGCAACCGGGGTTGCGCCACAATAACAATCAGGCGTTAAGAATATCGTCCAGGTGCAGTTCTTCGCGGATCTGCTTCACCCACTTCTCAACGCGCTCTGCGGTCAGTTCTGGCTGACGATCTTCGTCGATCGCCAGACCCACGAAGTGGTCGTCATCGGCCAGGCCTTTAGACGCTTCGAAGTGGTAACCGGCAGTCGGCCAGTGGCCTACGATAACTGCACCATTCGGTTCAATGATATCGCGGATAGTGCCCAGCGCGTCACAGAAGTACTCAGCGTAGTCTTCCTGATCGCCGCAGCCAAACAGGGCGACCAGCTTGCCGTTGAAGTCCACTTCTTCCAGCGTCGGGAAGAAATCATCCCAGTCACACTGGGCTTCACCGTAGTACCAGGTTGGGATACCCAGCAACAGGATGTCATAGCCTTCGAGATCTTCTTTGCTGCTCTTGGCGATGTCATGCACATCGGCAACGTCTTTACCGAGCTGTTTTTGAATGTTTTTTGCGATATTTTCGGTATTGCCGGTATCACTGCCGAAGAAAATGCCGATGATTGCCATGAGTAAAATAACCTCTTGAAACTTAATGGTATGGTGGCGCAATTTGTCCACGGATAAGGGCAATAATAGCAGAACTGGCAACCCCGCGGAAACAGCTATCGCGCAGGACTGCACTCTGTGCTACATGAAAAGGGTAAGAAAGGGGATTTTCAGACTTATGCCTGGCGGCGCAACGTCTCAAGCTGGGCGATCAACATCTCTTCAATGAGCTCGCTACGGCTGATATTACGCGCTTCGGCCAGTTCGTTAAGCGCATCGACGGCGTCGGCATTGAGCTTCAGTTCGACACGCTTAAGCCCACGATTTTTATCGCGTTTAAGCTGGTTGCGTTTATTAATACGCAGCTGTTCATCGCGCGAAAGCGGATTCGTTTTCGGTCGTCCCGGTCGACGCTCATTCGCGAACAGATCTAGTGTCGTACGGTCCGTTTGTTCTTTGGCCATGATTCTGAGACTTCGGGGGAAACAAGCCGCCCTGCTATTGCCCGGGCGATGAGCGCGCCATCATACATCACCAAAAACGGCACGCCAACGACTGGAAGCCCGCAACCTTCCAGTCGCTCTCTTTTTAATCAATTCGCAGTATCAGAGAGATAGCGGCGGATGGCGCGTAACACGGCGTCAGGTTTTTCCGCGTGAACCCAGTGTCCGGCACCGGCGATGACATGGGCGCGCGCCTGCGGGAATTGCGCCAGCAAGGTGTCGCGGTAGGCGTCGGTGACATAAGGGGAGTTACCGCCGCGAATAAAGAGGGTAGGGTGTTGCCAGGCGGGCACCGTATCCCAGCCGACGATGTTGTTGTACTGCGCCCAGAGTACCGGCACGTTGAAACGCCACTGGCCGTCGACAAACGACTTCAGCA
The DNA here is from genome assembly GCF_003010695.1 of Enterobacter cloacae complex sp. FDA-CDC-AR_0132. NCBI lineage: Bacteria > Pseudomonadati > Pseudomonadota > Gammaproteobacteria > Enterobacterales > Enterobacteriaceae > Enterobacter > Enterobacter cloacae complex sp. FDA-CDC-AR_0132. The sequence goes on from NZ_CP027618.1 coordinate 3,003,786, forward strand.
GAAACTGAATAACGCCTTCTTCATTAAGATGTTCGCGCATGACGGCTGTGGCCTGTTGGCGGGTTGAAACCCCAGCCTCTGTCACCGCATTGATGGCAGCAAAAATGTCGTCATGACGGCGCACGTCGTAATCCACCGGGGCAACGTCGATCACGACCAGACCGTTGATTCTGTCCGGTGCCAGCGCCGTCAGGGCCATTACCGCCTTACCGCCCATAGAATGCCCGATGAGCGTCACCTTCTGAAGATGGTTGGCATCAAGCGTATCGAGCAGATCCTGGGCCAGTGCCGCGTAGGTCATCTCCTCTGAACGTCCGGAAAGACCGTGATTTCGCATATCGACCTGCAAAATATCGTGATCGGTAACCAGATCGCGCGCCAGCACCCCCAGGTTATCCAGGCTGCCAAAAAGCCCGTGAACCAGTACGATGGGAGAATTATTGTTCGGCGATTGTGCAGTTTGCGCTCGGGTATTCAATTTCATGGCAAAGTTCTTTTTTTACGTATGTCAGGTTAGGGTATCATGTTGACCATTCTGCCGCCCGGCTGCAAGGTTCCAGTTTAATCTGACTTTTGCCGCCAACCTGGTTTGACGCTATCCGCTGTTGGAATTTAACTTTATAATCCCAACGACTTGTATTCAGATAAGATATCGCACTGGATTAAGATGAAAACAATCGAAGTTGATGACGAACTCTATCAGTATATTGCCAGCCAGACGCGGCATATCGGGGAGAGTGCGTCCGACATTTTACGGCGCATGCTTAAAATTTCCGCCGCCTCACAGCCTGCTACCCCAGTCACTAAAGATGTCGTGTCTCAACAAAACGTTGTTGCACAAGCAAAACCTGCCGTCGCGCAAGTGAAAGACAAAGTACGTGCGATGCGCGAGTTGCTGCTCTCTGATGAGTACGCCGAGCAGAAAAAAGCGGTTAATCGCTTCATGCTGGTGCTGTCTACACTCTATTCACTGGATAACAAAGCGTTTGCTGAAGCGACCGAGTCGCTGCACGGTCGTACCCGCGTCTATTTCGCAGGCGACGAGCAAACGCTGCTGCAAAATGGCAACCAAACCAAACCTAAACATGTCCCGGGCACACCGTACTGGGTCATCACCAATACCAATACGGGCCGCAAGTGCAGCATGGTTGAACACATCATGCAGTCCATGCAGTTCCCGGCGGAATTGATTGAAAAGGTTTGCGGTACAATTTAACCCTTGCATCAGAAGGACCCGGTAATGGCAAATCACAGCCGTGCAGGCCAACCTGCACAACAAAGCGATTTGATTAACGTCGCTCAGCTGACCGCGCAGTATTACGTGCTGAAACCGGTCGTGGGCAACGCAGAACACGCAGTGAAGTTTGGTACATCTGGCCACCGCGGTAGCGCGGCGCGCCATAGCTTTAACGAACCGCACATTCTGGCTATTGCTCAGGCCATCGCGGAAGAGCGCGCTAAAAACGGCGTTACCGGTCCGTGCTATGTGGGAAAAGATACCCATGCTCTGTCTGAACCGGCGTTCATTTCCGTGCTGGAAGTGCTGACGGCGAATGGCGTTGACGTCATTGTTCAGGAAAATAACGGCTTCACGCCGACCCCTGCGGTCTCTAACGCGATCCTTGTCCACAACAAAAAAGGCGGCGCGCTGGCTGACGGGATTGTGATTACTCCATCACACAACCCGCCGGAAGACGGTGGGATCAAATACAACCCGCCTAACGGTGGACCGGCAGACACGAACGTCACGAAAGTGGTTGAAGATCGTGCCAATGCGCTGCTGGCGGATGGCCTGAAAGGGGTGAAACGCCTCTCTCTGGATGCGGCCATGGCATCCGGCCATGTGAAAGAGCAGGATCTGGTACAGCCATTTGTGGAAGGTCTGGCGGATATCGTCGATATGGCGGCCATCCAGAAAGCCGGTCTGAAGCTGGGCGTTGACCCTCTCGGCGGCTCCGGTATCGAATACTGGAAACGCATCGCAGAGCATTACAAGCTGAACCTGACCATCGTTAACGATCACGTTGATCAGACCTTCCGCTTTATGCACCTGGATAAAGACGGCGCAATCCGTATGGACTGCTCTTCCGAGTGCGCGATGGCGGGCCTGCTGGCGTTGCGTGATAAATTCGACCTGGCGTTTGCCAACGACCCGGATTATGACCGCCACGGTATTGTCACCCCGGCAGGGCTGATGAACCCGAACCATTATCTTGCGGTTGCCATCAACTACCTGTTCCAGCATCGTCCACAGTGGGGCAAAGAGGTGGCTGTAGGTAAAACGCTGGTCTCCTCGGCGATGATTGACCGCGTGGTTGAGGCGCTGGGCCGTAAGCTGGTGGAAGTACCGGTAGGCTTCAAATGGTTTGTTGACGGTCTGCACGACGGCAGCTTCGGTTTTGGCGGTGAAGAGAGCGCGGGCGCATCCTTCCTGCGTTTCGACGGCACGCCATGGTCTACCGATAAAGACGGGATCATCATGTGCCTGCTGGCGGCGGAAATCACCGCTGTCACCGGTAAAAATCCGCAGGAACACTATAACGAGCTGGCGGCACGCTTTGGCGCACCAAGCTATAACCGTATTCAGGCTGGCGCGACCTCCGCGCAGAAAGCGGCGCTGTCTAAACTCTCTCCGGAGATGGTCAGTGCCAGCACGCTGGCCGGTGACCCTATCACGGCCCGTCTGACGGCGGCCCCGGGTAACGGTGCCTCTATCGGTGGTCTGAAAGTGATGACCGAAAACGGCTGGTTTGCCGCGCGTCCATCCGGTACGGAAGATGCATACAAAATCTATTGTGAGAGCTTCCTCGGCGACGAACACCGTAAGCTGATTGAGAAAGAAGCGGTAGAGATTGTCAGCGAAGTGCTGAAAAACGCGTAAATCGCGGTGGGCTGATGCCCTCACGATGCAGTCAAAACGGCAACCCCAGGGTTGCCGTTTTGCTTTTGCATTAACTGTGTTTATTTTTCAATTCAAACCGCGGCGATACCAGACCGTACAGCGTCCAGCCCATAAAGGTCACCATCGCACCATACAGCATGGCTTCCTGGCCGGAAGAGTAGAGCGCATAGAAGCTGTAAATTGCCCCAATCAGCGCCACAATATTCGCCACCCTCGCTTTGCCTGCGTCCACCTTCGCCACCTTCTGAATGATGACCAGCGCCGCCATCGACAGAATATACGGAATGATATTGGTCACTACCGCCAGGTTGACCAGCACGTTGAACTGGCTGTTCAGCGACGGGCTGATGGTCATCAAAGATAACCCACTCTGGAAGATAACAATCGCCAGCATGCCCTGAACCGGTGCCTCTGCTTTGCTGACCCGGGAGAAGATTTTCGGGAAATACCCTTCGTCAGCGGATGATTTAAAGACCTGAGCGATGGTGAACTGCCAGCCGAGGAGCGAGCCGCAGCAGGACATCACCATCAGCCCCATGATCACTTTCCCGACACCCGGCGTAAACATCTGCGCAAAGGCCAGACCGAACGGTGCCGTGGAACTGGCAAGATCCATGTTCGGTACAATCCCTGCAATCACGTTGGTTGAGACAATGTAAATGGCCGCAGCGCCCAGCGTACCGCCAAGCACGGCAATCGGTACGTTCTTCTCCGGGTTTTCCACCACTTCGGCGTTAGCACACGCAGATTCCAGCCCCAGGAAGGCCCACAGCGTCATGGCGATGGAAGAGCCCACCGCGGTGAAGAACGGAACATGGTGTGGGTTCCAGGAGTTGACGTACAGCGTGGGGCTAAACCAGAACCAGCCGATGATGCACAGCCCAACCACCGGGATAATGACCCCCCAGACGGTAATACTGCTGATCTGTCCGGTAATGCGCGCGCCGCCAAAGTTTGCCACGGTGCAGATCCACAGCACGCCGATGGTCGCCAGCCCGATTTGCACGGGGGTCAGCGCCACACCGAACAGCTCCGTACCGTAACCCACGGCGGAAATGGCAATCGCCACGTTAGCGATCAGCAAAGAGACGCCGTAGGTGTAGTTGGCCATGAAGTTACCGGATTTGCCAAAGGCATATTCGGCGTAGCCGCCCATCCCCCCGGGCTTGCGGCTGAACATACCGCACTTGGCGAATGCCCAGGCCAGTGCCATTGACCCCACGGCGGTCACCATCCAGGAGATAATCGAAATGGTTCCTACTTCCGCAAGCTTGGTGGGCAGCATGATGATCCCGGACCCCATCATGTTTACCATGGTGAGAATGGTCAGCTGCACCACGCCCATTTTATTGGACTTGCTCATAATTTTTCTCCTTTCAGCAGCGATGGCTGAGCGGCAGCGTGTTTGATGACGTTACAACGAACCTGCTTACGACCGTCACACTCCTCAACGTAAACGCCCTGCAGTTCCGGCGCGAAGCCCGGTAAAAGGTTGATACCCTCTTCCAGCGCAGCAAAGTAGCGCAGCACGGAACCGCCCCAGACTTCACCCGGCACAACGCACAACACCCCCGGTGGATAAGGAAGGGCACCTTCGGCGGCAATGCGACCTTCCGCATCGCGCAGAGAGACCAGCTCGACCTCACCCCGCAGGTAGGCATAGTTCGCCTCTTGCGGGTTCATCATGACGCGCGGGAAGTGAGACTTGCGGAACATCTCTTTTTGCAGCTGCTTCACGTTGTGGCGGGCGTACAGCTCATGCATTTCCTGGCAAATCTGGCGCAGGGTGTAATCTGCATAGCGCTCCGGATACTGTTTACAGACAGAGGGCAGTACCTCTTTGAGGGGGGCATCCGTCTCGAGCAGTTTTTCGAAGCGCACCAGTTGCGCGACCAGTTGCTGCAGTTTGCCCATATCCTCGGCAGGCGTGAGCAGGAACAGGATGGAGTTGAGATCGCATTTTTCCGGCACGATGCCGTTTTCACGCAGGAAGTTGGCAAGAATAGTGGCGGGGACGCCGAAATCCTCGTACTCACCGGTCCGGGCGTTAATACCCGGCGTGGTCAGCAGCAGTTTGCACGGGTCGATAAAATACTGATGTTCGGCATAGCCTTCGAAGGCGTGCCAGTGTTCACCGGGCACGAAGTGGAAGAAGCGCAGGTCCGTGGCAATCTCAGCGGTGTCCCAGCTTTCCCACGGACGGCCATCAACCAGTTCCGGCACAAACGGGCGAAGATACTGGCAGTTCTGCAGGATCAGCTTACGGGCTTCGATACCGGTCACCACGCAGTCCATCCACATGTTGCGGCCGCTCTGTCCCTCATGCATGCGGGCGTTGATATCCAGTGCAGCAAACAGCGGATAGAACGGGCTGGTGGACGCGTGCATCATGAAGGCGTTATTCAGCCGCTTATGCGGAACATAGCGCTGCTGGCCTTTGATGTGGCTGTCCTTCTTGTGGATTTGCGAGGTCTGTGAGAAACCGGCCTGCTGTTTATGGACTGACTGGGTGACCAGGATCCCCGGATCGTTTTCATTCAGCTCCAGCAGCAGCGGAGAGCAATCGGCCATCATCGGTATAAACTGCTCGTAACCCACCCAGGCAGAGTCAAACAGGATGTAGTCGCACAGATGGCCAATGTTATCCACGACCTGGCGAGCGTTATAGATGGTGCCATCGTAGGTACCCAGCTGGATCACCGCCAGGCGGAACGGACGCGCATCGCGGGCACGGCCCGGCGCCACTTCGGACACCAGCTCACGCAGATAATTCTCCTCGAAGCAGTGGGCGTCGATGCCGCCAATAAAGCCGTACGGGTTACGTGCGGTTTCCAGATAGACCGGCGTTGCGCCCGCCTGAAGAAGTGCTCCGTGGTGGTTGGATTTATGGTTGTTGCGATCGAACAGGACCAGGTCGCCCGGAGTGAGAAGGGCGTTGAGCACCACTTTGTTGGACGATGAGGTTCCGTTCAGCACGAAGTAGGTTTTATCGGCATTAAAGACTTTCGCCGCATGCTGCTGCGCAATGCAGGGGGCCCCTTCGTGGATCAGCAGATCGCCCATCGCCACGTCGGCGTTGCACAGGTCTGAGCGGAAAAGGGTTTCGCCAAAGAAATCGACAAACTGATTGCCGGCAGGGTGACGGCGGAAGAATTGCCCGCCCTGGTGACCCGGACAGTCGAAGGCGCTGTTACCCTGTTTGACATAGTCGACCAGAGCCCGGAAAAACGGCGGACGCAGTTGGGTTTCATACTTCTGCGCGGCTGCTTCCAGTTGGCGTCCGTGGAAGTCGTTGCTGGTGTCTGATGCTTCGAATACGCCGTGGATCCGCGATAAATACTCTGCCGGGATAATTTCTTCTTTATGCGTCGCGACAAAAACAGGAATGCCAAATCCGGTTGCTTCTATTTCTTCTATACGACCAGTGAAAATATCGCTGACGGCCAGAACAATGGCGGCAACATCAATATAATCCGTGGCGTTGATATCCACCAGTTCACGGTGAGTGGTAAAGCAATCAGGGCAGGCGCGGCTGGCTGCAATTTTTAAACTTTTCATCTTTCTCTCTTTATTTTAGGTAATAACAGTCCCTCGATTTCTTGCAGAAAAGAAATCGATAATATGCCGGAAAACAGCAAAAGGAGGCTGCTGATTAAAAAAATCAGTAATGCGTTTTTTGCTGAATAGAATTCAGTCCGCCCGGTCGCGGATGAGCCTGAATTAAGATGAATGAGCGCACGGGTTCACAGGCAAAGGCCTGTAAAATAGGGTGTTTCAGGATAACCTGTAAGCGGGTGCGCCGGAAGTCGAAGGACTACCGGGCATTAAAGATATGAAAGTCAAAACAGTTTCGGTGGGCAAACATCATGATATGAGTTGTCCGCCTTATATGGGGCATTAAACGATTATTGTTTTCCATGTTTCATTTCCTTTCAGTAATTGAAAGCATGGACATTTTATCCTGGAAAAAGCGATTAACTGTGAAACAGATCACCGTTAACCGATCAAATCAGAAATAAATATTCGCTTTTGGTGAATATCGCAGATCAAAATGCTGATATGTTGATGTTGCGTTAACGGATTGTGTTATGAATGTGCTGAATGGACATAAATACACCAAAAAATAACTCTGAGATTATTTTCGCGCGTATTTTATAGGAGGGTAGGTGTTTATTTAAAAATAAACTGAATAGTTATTCAAAGCATGAACCGATAACCGATACCGGTTTCAGTTAATAAATGACGAGGACGCGCGGGGTCAACTTCCAGTTTTTGTCGAAGGTGTCCCATATATATGCGCAAATAGTGACTATGTTCCACGGCGTTTGGCCCCCACACCTGACTCAACAGCTGGCGCTGGGTGAGTACCTTACCGTGATTATTGAGCAAAACGGCGAGTAGCCGAAACTCGATGGGGGTGAGATGGATTTCCTCTTCACCGCGAACAATGCGCCGTGCTGCCAGATCAACCCGAATATCACCAAACGTGTATGTTGGATCGGCAGGGGTGGTGGCGCTGTGACGACGCAGTGCGACACGAAGGCGAGCCTGCAGTTCGCCAATACCAAAAGGCTTAATCAGATAGTCATCCGCTCCGGCATCCAGCGCCGCGATTTTATCCGACTCTTCGGTACGGGCTGACAGCACCAGAATGGGCATCTGACTCCACTGTCGAACCTCACGAATAAAATCGATGCCGTCGCCATCCGGCAGGCCGAGATCGAGGATCACCAGATCAGGTTTGCGCGTGGCCGCTTCAATCAAACCCCGCTGGAGCGTGCCGGCGTCATGAACGCGCAGGCCATCGCCTTCCAGCGCAGCACGCAGAAACCGGCTAATGGCGATCTCATCTTCAACAATCAGAACGTTGATCACAAATCCTCTGGTAATTCATTAAGTTCTGGCGGGGCTTCCAGAGGAAGTTTAACACAAAAACGTGCGCCGCCTTCCGGGCGATTCTCCGCCGAAATGGTACCGCCATGAACGTCAATAATCGCCTGGCAAATCGCCAGACCCAGACCCACGCCGGGAATGGCCGACTCTTTATTACCGCGGGCAAATTTCTCGAAAATAGCGAACTCCTGTCCGGCAGGGATACCCGGCCCGGTATCCCAGACGTCAAGCCGTAGCGTGTGATCTTCCACTGTGGCATCCACCCCAATCCGGGCGTTTGCTCCTGCGTATTTGCCGGCATTTTCCAGCAGATTGATCAGCACGCGTTCAAACAGCGGGCCATCAACGTGAATTAACGTCAGCGGTTCGGGCATGTTCAGCGCAATATGGCGCCCACCGAGGCCCGGCTCCAGCATTTTCAAGGCGCTACCCACTACCTCTTCGAGCGTGAGCCACTCTTTTTTGAGGTTAAATCCGCCCGACTGAATACGCGCCATATCAAGCAGATTATTTACCAGGCGTGTGGTGTTCAGCACATGCTGGCGGATCTCGCTGGCCTGCAACGCATGTTTCGAGCCTTCCGCTGCCAAATCCAGCGTCAAAATTTCTGACTGGCCAAACAGCACGGTGAGTGGGGTGCGAAGGTCGTGGGAGAGGGCGGCCAGCAATGAGTTACGAATGCTCTCGCGCTCGCTTGCCAGACGGGCCTGTTCTTCGCTGGCGGTAAGCGCCAGCCGTTCCAGCGCGCTTGCCACCAGCAGGGTAAATGTTTCCAGCAATCGCTGCTGTTCGGGGATCATCAGCTGGCGCAGATTCGAAGGTTCAACGATCACCAGCCCCTGATTTTTATCGGCACTGCGCAGCGGCAGAATTTGATACGGTACGCCGGGCAGGGTGTCCGTCCCTGCACCCGCAGGGAGTCCTTTATCAAAGCTCCAGCGTGCAATGGCTTCATCCCAGGGCGTCATGCCTGAGGCCGAGGTCAGCGGGCGCAGTTTCCCGTGTTCGTCCGGGAGTAAAATCAGGTTGCTGGCGTGAAAGGTCGAGCGGATAAACTGCTCGCTGGTCTGCACAATATCCAGCGGCGTACGGCCAACCGCCAGCGATTTAGACATCTCATAGAGATGCCGTGTGCGCTGTTCGCGGTAGCGGGCGATACGGGCCTGATAACGCACACCCGCCGTCAGATTACCGATCACCAGTCCGACGGTGAGCATCACGGCAAAGGTGAGAATGTACTGCACATCCGAAACGGCGAGCGTTCCGCGGGGCGCGATAAAGAACAGATCGAAGCTGATGACGTTGATGAACGTTGCCAGTACCGAGGGCCAGCGCCCGTAAAAGAGCGCCACCACGACCACGCCGAGCAGGTAGATCATCACCAGATTGGCCGCGTCGAAGGCAATCAGCCAGTGGCTGGCAATCACGGTGATCAGCGCGCAGAGCACGACGGCGACAAGACAGCCGCGGATCTGAATTCGCCATTTATCATTAAAAGTGCGGCTGTCCGGTGCGCGGTTGGGTAAAGGGGTGGGTTTGTCATCCAGTGCGACAATCACCAGATCGAGGTCGGGAGCACGCCGGGCCAGTTTGTCAGCAAAGGATTCGCGGCTAAACCAGCGACGATGCTGACGACGGCCAATGACAATTTTCCCGAGATTGTGCTCACGCGCGTAGCGCAGAATGGCTTTATCTTCCTGGGGATCGGAGAGGGTGGCGGTTTCTGCGCCCAGCTCCTGTGCCAGACGCAGCGAACTTAAGATCGCGCGGCGCTGGTTTTCAGGCAGCGCGTGAAGCTGCGGCGTCTCGACATAGACCGCATGCCAGACGCTGCCAAACTTAGCCGCCAGGCGCGCGGCGGTGCGGACGAGCTTTTCATTGCCGCTGCCGTGACCCACACACAGCAGAATGGCATCCCGCGTATGCCAGACGCGCTCCTGCCCTTGCAGGTCACGCCAGGCGCGCATCTGATCGTCCACGCGATCCGCCGTGCGACGCAGGGCCAGCTCGCGCAGGGCTATCAGGTTGCCTTTGCGAAAGAAATGTTCGATGGCGCGTTCGGCCTGACCTGCAATATAGACTTTTCCTTCATGCAGTCGCTGGCGCAGATCGTCTGGAGGCAGATCGACCAGCACCACTTCGTCCGCAGAGTCGAAAAAGGGATCGGGTACGGTTTCGCGAACCTGAATCCCGGTCACGCCGCTGACCACGTCGTTCAGGCTTTCGAGATGCTGAACATTTACCGTGGTGAAAACATCAATGCCTGCTTCAAGCAGCTCTTCAACGTCCTGCCAGCGTTTGGGGTGGCGCGAGCCGGAAGCATTACTGTGTGCCAGTTCGTCCATCAGGATAAGCGCGGGCCTGCGGGCGAGGGCGGCGTCGAGATCGAACTCCGTGACCAGACGCCCACGATGGCTGATACGGCGAGGCGGCTGTGTCGCCAGCCCCTTCAACAGTGCTGCCGTCTCTTTCCGGCCGTGGGTTTCCACCACGCCGATAAGAATATCGAGCCCCTGCGCCCGAAGCCGCTGGGCTTCTGTCAGCATGGCGAAGGTTTTCCCGACGCCAGCACAGGCGCCGAAGAAGATTTTCAGTTTGCCGCGATGGGCTTCAGCCGTCTGTTCGAGCAGCCTGTCCGGATCCGGGCGCATGGGCTCGTCGGTCATTTAGTTTTTCCTTAGCGCGTCCAGCGCCAGATTCAGCTCAACAATATTCACCACGGGCATGCCGATGAAGCTGACCAGCGGTTTTTGCGTATGCTCTGCGACCAGCTTGCTCACCTGTTCCACCGTCAGCTGACGGGCCGCTGCGACGCGGGGGATCTGCCATGCCACCGCTTTCGGCGTCAGGCTGTAGTCCAGCCCGCTCGCAGAGGCCGTCACCAGTTCCACAGGCACCTCCCGGCTGGCCTGTGGATTTGCGGCGCGCAGGGCAGCTACACGTTCGGCAATGGCTTTATCCAGCTCCGGGTTGCTGCCGGCCAGGTTACTGCCACCGGATGCCATCGGATTATACGGGCTTTCGGCAGTGGCGGAAGGGCGTCCCTGGAAGTAACGGGCGTCGGTAAAATTCTGTCCAATCAGACGCGAACCGCGGTTTTCACCGTTTTGCATGATCAGCGAGCCGTTGGCCTGATCCTTAAACCACCACTGGCCCAGCGCGGTGGTCACCAGCGGGTAAAGCCCGCCGGTAATAAGCGACAACAGAATAAACAGAAGTATAGCGGGACGTAACATCGTCATTTGATTCACCTTTTAAACCAGCCCAAACAGCGTCAACAGCAGGTCGATAACCTTGATACCGATGAAGGGGACAATCAGCCCACCCAGCCCGTAAATCCACAGGTTGCGGCGCAGCATGGCGGCCGCGGTCAGCGGTTTATAGCTCACCCCTTTGAGCGCCAGCGGGATCAGGAAGACAATAATCAGGGCGTTAAAAATAACCGCACTGAGAATGGCTGATGCTGGCGAGTGCAGATGCATCACGTTCAGCGCATTAAGCTGCGGATAGGTGGCCGCAAACGCCGCGGGAATGATGGCAAAGTATTTTGCGACGTCGTTGGCGATACTGAACGTTGTCAGTGAACCGCGCGTCATCAGCATCTGCTTACCGATGTGCACAACTTCAATCAGCTTGGTCGGGTTCGAGTCGAGGTCGACCATGTTGCCCGCCTCTTTCGCCGCCTGGGTACCGGAGTTCATGGCCACCGCCACGTCGGCCTGCGCAAGGGCTGGGGCATCGTTGGTGCCATCACCCGTCATCGCCACCAGGCGGCCTTCCGCCTGATACTGACGAATTAACGCCAGCTTGGCTTCAGGCGTTGCCTCCGAGAGAAAATCATCCACGCCTGCTTCGGCAGCAATCGCGGCGGCGGTCAGACGGTTGTCCCCGGTGATCATCACCGTTTTGATCCCCATTTTCCGCAGCTGGGCAAAGCGCTCTTTGATCCCGCCTTTTACGATATCCTTCAGCGAAATCACCCCCAGCACATGTGCCCCTTCAGCCACCACCAGCGGCGTCGCGCCCTGACGTGCCACGCTCTCGACCAGGTTGTCCACTTCTGGTGGGAAATGACCATTGTTGGCTTCAATATGGCGACGAATTGCGTCGACGGAGCCTTTACGGATCATGCGGTCCTGAATGTTGATGCCGCTCATTCGGGTTTGTGCCGTGAAGGGAACGAAAGTCGCATGGAGACTCTGAACGTCGCGCTGGCGCAGGTTAAAGCGCTGCTTGGCGAGGATCACGATACTGCGGCCTTCCGGCGTTTCATCGGCGAGCGAAGAGAGTTGCGCCGCATCCGCCAGCGTTTTTTCATCCACGCCGGGGGCAGGTAAGAACTCTGACGCCTGGCGGTTACCGAGGGTAATTGTCCCGGTTTTATCCAGCAGCAGAACGTCTACATCCCCTGCGGCCTCTACCGCACGTCCGCTGGTCGCGATGACGTTCGCGCCCAGCATACGGCTCATACCGGCCACGCCGATGGCCGACAGCAGCCCCCCGATGGTGGTCGGGATCAGGCAGACCAGCAGCGCCACCAGGACGGTGGTGGTGACCGCGGTACCGCCGTAAGCGGAGAATGGCCACAACGTGGCGGTTGCCAGCAGAAAGACAATTGTCAGCGCCACCAGCAGGATGGTCAGGGCAATTTCGTTTGGTGTTTTACGACGCTGCGCGCCTTCCACCATGGCAATCATACGGTCAAGGAAGGTTTCACCCGGGTTGACGCTACACTGGATCACCAGCCAGTCGGAGAGAATGCGTGTCCCGCCCGTTACGGAGGCGAAATCACCCCCGGATTCACGTATGACGGGAGCGGATTCCCCGGTGATGGCACTTTCATCTACCGACGCGCCGCCTTCGATGACTTCACCATCGCAGGGGATAATGTCCCCGGCTTCGACCAGCACCACGTCACCTTTACGCAGTTCATCTGCCGGGACATGGTCCATCTGGGCACCGTATTTCGGTTCGCGTAATTTGCGCGCAAAAGCGGTCTTTTTCACCCCTTTGAGGCTATTGGCCTGCGCTTTGCTGCGGCCTTCCGCCAGCGCTTCCGCAAAGTTGGCAAACAGTACGGTGAACCACAGCCACAGGCTGATAGCGCCGGTGAACATCGCATTCCCCTGCAGATGACCCGTTCCCATGGCAATTGCCAGCGCGGTGGTGAGTAAACTCCCTATCCAGACGATAAACATCACCGGGTTGTGCCACTGCACGCGCGGGCTCAACTTTTTCACCGCATCCATGAGGGCCTGTCGAACTAACGACGGTTCGAACAGGGCCATTTGTTTACGACTCATGACAAATTCTCCGCAAAATCAGCGTAAAGAGAGGTATTCCGCGACCGGGCCTAACGCGAGGGCGGGGATAAAGGTCAGGGCACCGACCAGCAGCACGGTACCGGCCAGCAGTCCGATAAACAGCGCGCCGTGGGTCGGCAACGTCCCGCTGGTGGTCGGTTGAATTTTTTTGCTCACCAGCGACCCGGCAATCGCCAGCACCGGCACAATGACCCCGAAACGGCCCACGAACATGCAGAACGCCAGCAGACAGTTCCAGAACGGTGAGTTAGCGCTTAAGCCTGCGAAGGCACTACCGTTATTGTTAGAAGCAGAAGAGACGGCATAAAGCACTTCGCTAAAGCCGTGGATGCCAGGGTTGAAGATGCCGCTGCGTCCGGCCTCCGTCATCAGTGCCAGTGCGGTACCAGCCAGCACGAGGGCGGGGGTGACCAGAATCGCCAGCGCGGTTAACTTCATCTCACGGACATCGATTTTTTTGCCCAGATATTCCGGGGTGCGACCAATCATCAGACCCGCAATGAACACCGCCAGCAGAACAAACAGCAGCATGCCGTAAAGACCCGAGCCTACGCCGCCGAACACCACTTCACCAATCTGCATCAGCCACATCGGGATCATGCCGCCCAGTGCTGTGAAGGAGTCGTGCATAGCATTGACCGCCCCGCAGGATGCCGCCGTCGTGACCACGGCATAAAGGCTGCTGGCGAGAATGCCAAAGCGGCTCTCTTTCCCTTCCATATTCATGGTGCCGTCAGCGCCCAGCGTCAGGAAATGCGGGTTACCTTGCCATTCGGCCCACATCACCAGCGCAACACAGACGACAAAGATGAGCGACATGGTCCAGAGCAGGGTGCGGCCCTGACGACGATCGTTCACTACATCGCCAAAAGCAAAGCACAGCGCTGCGGGAATCAGGAAGATCGCCAGCATTTGCACAGCGTTGGTCAGTGCCGTTGGGTTTTCAAACGGATGCGATGAGTTGGCATTGAAGAAACCGCCACCATTCGTACCGAGCATCTTAATGGCTTCCTGTGAGGCCACAGGCCCCATCGGCAGAAGCTGTTTTGCCCCTTCAAGCGAGGTATAAGGGGCGTAAGGCAGCAGGTTTTGCAGCGTACCTTGCTGAATAAAGAACAGCGCGATGAGCAGAGCAATCGGAAGTAAGACCCACAGAGTAATGCGCGTGAGATCAACCCAGGCATTGCCCAGCGTACCCATATTCTGACGTGCAAACGCACGCGTCAGCGCGAAGACAACCGCGATACCGCTGGCTGCTGAGAGGAAATTTTGTACGGTTAATCCCACCATCTGGCTGAAGTAGCTCAGCGTGGTTTCGCCGGCGTAGGATTGCCAGTTGGTATTGGTGACAAAGCTGACGGCCGTATTCAGCGCAAGATGCCAGGACAGGCCCGGTAACTGTTGCGGATTCAGCGGCAGGCTACCCTGCAACATCAGCATGACAAAGAGCGCGACCAGTCCAACGATATTCAGCAGCAGAATAGCGACCAGATACTGACGCCAGTTCATCTCCTGATCGCGTATTCCCAGTACGCGCCAGATCCCTTTTTCGATACTTCCCGTACCCGGTAAGGACACGTTGTTGATCAGCCGCGCGAGCCCCGTTCCCAGCGGTCTGGCAAGCACCAATAAGACCAGTAAAAAGCTGGCTATAAGTAAAAACGCCTGAGCAGCCATCAGAAGGCCTCCGCATTAATCAGGGCGTATACCAGATAACCCAATAACAGGAACACCAGCACGATGCCGGTAATCAGACCTGCACTCACAATCCACCTCCGAGTGACATTTGTATTTGTGTTAACGGTAGGATTTATGGCGCAAAGATTTCGCAAAAATCGGCAGGGTGGGTGTAAAAAAAGTATAAAAATGGAAAAGGCACAATTTAACTATTGGTAAGTAAATCGTTAACTTTTTTGTAACTTACTTACGGCGGAAATGTAAATATTCACTAAATGGATGAAAATAACTGGTCTGATGAGTAGTAAAATTACAAACAAAGCGGTATTATTTTAGCCAGATCACAGATTTCAAATTTTCCGGAGCATGTTTCCGGCCAACTATAGGGGAGAAAATATGGATCTTTATAAAGCGTATCCGGCTCATATCGTTTTCATGCGTCGCACTTTCGCCGTAGTGGCTGGCGTGCTGGCCCTGCCGGTGATGCTCTTCTGGAAAGACCGCGCACGTTTTTATAGCTATTTGCACCGCGTCTGGGCCAAAACCAGCGAGAAGCCGGTGTGGATGGATCAGGCCGAGAAAGCGACCTGCGATTTTTACTGATACGAAGACGACACACAGCAATAAAAAAAACCGCCTACAGCAATGTGGCGGTTTTTTTTATTCCTCAGGGTCCGCGGTCCGTTGGGCCGTTTTTGGGCTCTCGTCAGAGCGTGTGTCCACCGACTTATCACCAGTGGTGAACGGTGGAGCGGTTAGCAGCAGGGACCGCATGATGAAACGCTCTTTTTGCATTGCGTTCATTATCGCCAGCGTACTCGTGGTAAGACGTGATGAACCGACACTGTTTATTGCTTTTACCATGCTGGCGCAGGACACGTAGCGTTAAGGCCGCCCCGGGCGGCCTTTTTTATTTCATCGCGTCTACACTTCATGGCAAAGTAGATAAAAGCCAGCCGCATTTTCTCTTTAGTGGCATGGCCTTACGGACATAATGGATAATTGACAGGAGTTTTATGCCCACCCATCTGGTTTGGTTTCGCGCGGACCTGCGCGTACATGACAATCTCGCCCTTGCGGCTGCCTGCCGCTCCCCGGAAGCCCGCGTGCTGGCGGTGTTTATCGCCACCCCCGGGCAGTGGCAGCAGCATGCTATGGCACCACGCCAGGCGGCTTACCTCAGCTCACATCTGAATGGTTTGCAGTGTTCGCTTGCCGAAAAAGGGATCCCGCTCATTTATAAAGAGGTCAGTGACTTCTCCGCGCAATGCCAGGCTGTGAAGGCAATCTGTGAGCAGTACGATGTCACCCACCTTTTTTACAACTATCAGTACGAATTCAATGAACGTCAGCGGGATCGTCAGCTGGAGAAAATCCTGCAGGGTGTAGAGTGTCAGGGTTTTGATGACAGCGTCATGCTGCCGCCGGGCAGTGTCATGACCGGCAACCACGAGATGTATAAAGTCTTTACGCCGTTTAAAAATGCCTTCATTAAAAGACTGAAGGAGGCACTGCCGGAATGCGTGGCTGCACCCACCGTGAGGGGAGAGGCCATAACGGAGATACCCCAGCGGGAGTTTGACTATCCGCAACAGGCGTTTGATGAGACTCTGTTCCCGGCTACCGAAAAAAACGCTATCGCGAAGCTGCGCCAGTTTTGTAAAGCGGGGGCTGGCGATTACGACGCGCGCAGAGATTTTCCCGCGACTGAGGGCACCAGCCGTTTATCGGCCTGTCTGGCACTGGGCGTGCTCTCTCCGCGCCAGTGTCTGCATCGTCTTCTGGCGGAACAACCGCAGGCACTGGACGGGGGGCCCGGCTCCGTCTGGCTTAACGAACTTATCTGGCGCGAGTTTTATCGCCATTTGATGACGTATCACCCTGATTTATGTAAGCATCGACCGTTTATACCCTGGACTGATAACGTAAACTGGCAACACAACGAGAGCCACTTACAGGCCTGGCAGAAAGGCGAAACGGGCTTCCCGATTGTTGATGCCGCGATGCGCCAGCTCAATGAAACCGGATGGATGCACAATCGGCTGCGAATGATTACCGCCAGCTTCCTGGTGAAAGATCTGCTTATCGACTGGCGTGTCGGGGAGCGGTATTTTATTTCTCAGCTGATCGATGGCGATCTGGCGGCGAATAACGGCGGCTGGCAGTGGGCGGCGTCCACCGGAACCGACGCCGCGCCCTATTTCCGTATTTTTAATCCTGCCACGCAGGGACAAAAATTTGATGCAGACGGCGAGTTTATCCGCCGCTGGTTGCCCGCGCTGAGCAATGTCCCTGCAAAAGCGATCCACGACCCGTGGGCATGGGCGGATAAACAGGGTGTGAAGCTCGATTATCCCCGTCCGATTGTTGACCATAAACAGGCGCGTGTCGCCACGCTGGCGGCGTACGAGGCCGCCCGCAAAGCTTAAGAGAGTGATGATGAAAAACAGCGAACTGGAAAGCCTGATTAACGAAAAACTGAACAGCGCCTCCTTCAGCGATTACGGCCCGAACGGCCTCCAGGTTGAAGGACGCGAAACGGTGCAGAAAATTATCACTGGCGTGACGGCAAGCCAGGCGCTGCTGGACGAAGCCGTCCGTCAGGAAGCGGATGCCGTTATTGTCCATCACGGTTATTTCTGGAAAAACGAAGCACCGATCATTCGCGGTATGAAGCGAAACCGCCTGAAAACGCTGCTGGCAAATGATATCAACCTGTACGGTTACCATCTGCCGCTGGATGCGCACCCGGAGCTGGGCAATAACGTACAGCTCGCGCAGCTGTTGGGGATTACCGTAATGGGTGAAATTGAGCCGCTGGTGCCCTGGGGAGAGCTGGCCATGCCGGTGCCCGGCCTGGAGCTGGCTTCCTGGATTGAAGCGCGTCTGGGACGCCGTCCGCTCTGGTGCGGTGACACCGGTCCGGATACGGTGAAGCGGGTTGCCTGGTGTACTGGTGGTGGTCAGGGCTTTATTGACAGCGCGGCACGCTTTGGTGTCGACGCCTTCATCACTGGAGAAGTGTCCGAGCAGACCGTCCATTCGGCGCGTGAACAAGGTCTGCATTTTTACGCGGCAGGTCACCATGCCACCGAGCGTGGCGGAATTCGCGCCCTCAGTGAATGGCTGACCGAAAATACCGATCTGGATGTCACGTTTATTGATATCCCTAACCCGGCCTGATGAGAGGTATCTGAGTGCAGCGAGCGCGTTGTTATCTTCTGGGGGAAACGGCAGTGGTTCTGGAGCTGGAACCGCCAGTGACCCTTGCCACGCAAAAGCGTATCTGGCGGCTAACGCAGCGCCTGGCCGATGTGCCTGAAGTGGTTGAAGCGATTCCGGGTATGAATAACATCACCGTGGTGCTGCGTAATCCGCATACGCTGGCGCTGGATGCTATTGAACGTTTGCAGCGCTGGTGGGAAGAGAGCGAGGCGCTGGAGCCGGATTCCCGGACAATTGAGATCCCGGTGGTGTATGGCGGCGAGCATGGACCCGATCTTGGCGTGGTGGCGGAACACTGCGGATTAACGGAAAAGCAGGTGGTTGAATTGCACGCCTGCGTTGATTACGTGGTCTGGTTCTTAGGTTTCCAGCCGGGCTTCCCCTATCTGGGGGGGCTCTCACCGCAGTTGCATACGCCGCGTCGCGCCGAACCCCGCCTGAGCGTGCCGGCGGGCACGGTGGCTATCGGTGGTGAACAGACCGGCATTTATCCTCTGACGTCACCGGGGGGCTGGCAGCTTATCGGGCATACGTCCAGGCCGTTATTTGAACCAGGGCAGGAGGTTCCCATACTCCTTCGTCCCGGCGATACCCTGCGCTTTATCCCGCAGAAGGAGGGGGTATGTTAACGCTGATTCGCGCCGGGCTTTACACGTCCGTACAGGATGCCGGCCGCTTTGGCATGCGTCAGTCGGGCGTGAGCTACTGTGGTGCGCTGGACAGGCCTGCGCTGGAGATTGCTAACGTGCTGGTGGGCAACCCTGGCAGCACGGCGGCACTCGAAATTACGCTTGGCCAGTGTGTGATTGAATTCGGCGAGGAGACCTGGTTTGCCTTAACCGGGGCCGCCTGTGACGCCGAGCTGGATGGCAAAGCGGTCTGGACAGGCTGGCGGCTGCGAGCGAAAGCCGGGCAGCGTCTGACCCTCAAACGTCCTGTGCACGGCGTGCGAAGCTATCTTGCGGTCGCAGGAGGGATTGATGTGCCAGAGGTTCTGGGTTCATCCAGTACCGATCAGAAAGCCGGCATTGGCGGTCATGAAGGGCGCCTGCTGCGTGACGGCGATCGTCTGGCGGTTAAACCCTCAACGCGCCACTTCTCAACGGCCCAGGGGGTAAAACAGCTGTTATGGACCAACCAGATCCGTGCCTTACCGGGGCCGGAATATCAGGAGTTCGATGAAGTCGCTCAGGAGACGTTCTGGCGTTCGCCGTGGAAGATCAGCCCGCAAAGTAACCGTATGGGATACCGCCTGCAGGGGCAGCCATTGACCCGTACGACAGATCGGGAATTGCTCTCACACGGTTTATTACCTGGCGTCATTCAGGTGCCGGGTAACGGTCAGCCGATCGTGCTGATGAACGATGCGCAAACAACGGGGGGATACCCGCGTATTGCCTGCATCATTGAAGCGGATCGCTACCATCTGGCGCAAATTCCTCTCGGACAGCCGATTCATTTTGTGCAATGTTCGCTGGAGGAGGCGCTGAAGGCACGCCAGGATCAGCAGCGTTATCTGGAACAACTGGCATGGAGGCTCGATGGCAAAGATTGATTTAAACGCCGATCTGGGTGAGGGCGGAAGTGCCGATGCTGAACTGATGACGCTGGTCTCTTCGGTCAATATTGCCTGCGGGTTTCACGCGGGTGACGCGCAAACCATGCTGGTCAGCGTGCGTAATGCGATTAAGCACGGCGTGGCGATAGGGGCACATCCCAGTTTTCCTGACAGGGATAATTTTGGCCGCACGGCAATGGATCTCCCTCCTGAGACGGTGTATGCCCAGACGCTCTATCAAACGGGCGCGCTGGAGGCGATTGTGCGTTCCCAGCAGGGCGTGCTGCGCCATGTGAAACCCCACGGCATGCTCTACAATCAGGCGGCCAAAGATCCGGCTCTCGCGGATGCCATTGCCCGCGCGGTGCGGGACTGCAACCCGCAGCTCATCCTGGTGGCGCTGGCGGGGAGCGAGCTTATTCGCGCCGGACAGCGGCTGGGGTTAACCACCCGTCAGGAAGTTTTTGCTGACAGAGGGTACCAGCCGGACGGCAGCCTGGTTCCCCGTTCACTGCCCGGTGCGCTTATTACCGATGAATCACAGGCGCTGGCGCAAACGCTGGCGATGGTATGTGAGGGGTCGGTAAAGGCAATTGATGGTTCAACGGCCAGAGTCCAGGCGGATACGGTGTGTTTACACGGTGATGGTGAGCATGCGCTGCAGTTTGCACGCCGCTTACGGGCGGCCTTTGCGGAGCAGGGTATTCTCGTGAGTGCATGACATAACGATAAGGACAGAAAAATGCCTGAAGGCCCGGAGATCCGCCGTGCTGCGGATAGCCTCGAGGCGGCGATAAAGGGCGAACCGCTGACGGATGTCTGGTTTGCTTTTCCTCAACTGAAACCGTTTGAAGCCCAGCTGGTGGGGCAGACGGTGACGCACATTGAAACGCGCGGCAAAGCGCTGCTCACGCATTTCTCCCATAACCTGACGTTATATAGCCATAATCAGCTGTACGGCGTTTGGCGCGTGGTGAAGGCAAACGAGCAACCGCAAACTACCCGCGTGCTGCGCGTCAGGCTACAGACGGCAGACAACGCGATTCTGCTCTACAGCGCATCCGATATCGAAATGTTAACGCCAGAGCAGCTGCTCACTCATCCGTTCCTGCAGCGCGTCGGGCCGGATGTGCTGGATATGAGCCTGACCCCGGGCGAGGTGAAAGCCCGTCTGGTATCACCTCGGTTTCGTAACCGACAGTTTTCCGGACTGTTGCTCGATCAGGCGTTTCTGGCTGGATTAGGAAATTACCTGCGGGTGGAAATCCTCTGGGAAGTGGGCCTGGCGGCGCAGCATAAGGCATCGCAACTCAGTGATGAACAGCTGGAGGCGTTATCCCACGCACTGCTGGATATCCCGCGCCTGTCGTACAACACGCGTGGCGTTGTGGATGACAACAGGCACCATGGGGCATTGTTCCGCTTTAAGGTGTTTCATCGTGAAGGGAAGGCGTGTGAACGGTGCGGCGGGTTAATTGCGAAAACCACGCTGTCGTCGAGACCGTTTTACTGGTGTCCGCACTGCCAGAAGTAAAATGAAAACGGTAACCCAGGGGGTTACCGTTTTTAATGTCTTCACTCTCTCGGAGTAAGAGAGAGATGGGGTGAGGACATCAGGCCACACCCCGTTAACATCAGCGTTTGATGTCAGACTTAAAATCACGCTGCTCGTAGCCAGTATACAGCTGACGAGGACGGGCGATTTTCATGCCTTCGCTGTGCATTTCGTTCCAGTGCGCAATCCAGCCAACGGTACGTGCCATGGCGAAGATCACGGTGAACATGGAAGACGGAATGCCCATCGCTTTCAGAATAATGCCAGAGTAGAAATCGACGTTCGGGTAGAGTTTCTTCTCGATGAAGTACGGGTCGTTCAGCGCGATGTGCTCAAGCTCCATCGCCACTTCCAGCAGATCGTCTTTTGTACCCAGCTCTTTCAGCACTTCGTGGCATGTTTCACGCATAACGGTAGCGCGTGGGTCGTAGTTTTTGTACACACGGTGACCGAAGCCCATCAGACGGAAGGAGTCATTCTTGTCTTTCGCGCGACGCACGAATTCAGGAATGTGCTCAACGGAGCTGATCTCTTCCAGCATCTTCAGTGCCGCTTCGTTCGCGCCGCCGTGCGCCGGTCCCCACAGGGAGGCGATACCCGCAGCGATACAGGCGAACGGGTTCGCGCCTGAGGAGCCTGCGGTACGGACGGTGGAGGTGGAGGCGTTCTGTTCGTGGTCGGCGTGCAGGATCAGAATACGGTCCATCGCACGTTCCAGTACCGGGTTCACTTCGTACTCTTCACACGGCGTGGAGAACATCATGCGCAGGAAATTACCGGCGTAGGAGAGGTCGTTACGTGGATAAACAAACGGCTGGCCGATGGAGTATTTGTAACACATCGCTGCCATTGTCGGCATTTTGGACAGCAGGCGGAACGCCGCGATATCGCGGTGACGTGGATTATTCACGTCCAGCGAGTCGTGGTAGAACGCTGCCAGCGCACCGGTAATACCGCACATCACCGCCATTGGGTGAGAATCACGACGGAAAGCATGGAACAGACGGGTAATCTGCTCATGAATCATGGTGTGACGGGTCACGGTGGTTTTGAATTCATCGTATTGTGCCTGCGTCGGTTTTTCGCCGTTCAGCAGGATGTAGCACACTTCCAGATAGTTGGATTCGGTGGCTAACTGATCGATGGGGAAGCCGCGATGGAGCAGGATACCTTCGTCACCATCAATGAAGGTGATTTTGGATTCGCAAGATGCGGTAGAGGTAAATCCAGGGTCGAAGGTGAATACACCTTTAGAACCCAGCGTACGGATATCAATAACATCCTGACCGAGCGTGCCTTTTAGCACATCCAGTTCAACAGCAGTGTCACCATTTAGGGTGAGCGTTGCCTTTGTATCAGCCATTTACGGTCTCCTTAGCGCCTTATTGCTTAAGACTGCCAATTACCGGATTTGCATTCTGCTGATTTCTCACCGTTACCAGTTTGTTATTTGGCTTACCGCTCAGCTCACGAGGAGAAACCAGGGTACAGAGCTATGGCGCCTTGCAGGTAAAAACATGAAAAATCAGTGAAACAACAGCAAATCAGTGTCTTCGCAGTCCGAATTATTCAAACCTGTATATCACTAATAACTGTCCTGATAACTTCGGTCAATACCATCACACTGTTACATAACTATTTGTCAGGTGAAAGTGAGACCTCATAACTTTTGCGCATTATATGCCTTTTCTGATGACGTTTGTAACAATATTGTTTAACATTTGTCAAATCAGATGATTAAAAATTAAAAAGATGTTGTTATCGTGACCCTGATCACTGTTCCAGAGAAAACCCGACAAACTGTATGTAGGTTAATTGTAATGATTTTGTGAACGGCCTATACTGCCGCCAGGTCTCCGGAACACCCTGCAATCCCGAGCCACCCAGCGTTGTAACGTGTCGTTTTAGCATTTGGAAGCAATGTTTTGCATGACGCGCAGTTATAGAAAAGGAACGCTGTCTGACCCGCATCGCAGTCCGGAGGAAGGAAACAATAAGAACAGCATGTGGGCGTTATTCATGATAAGAAATGTGAAAAAACAAAGACCTGTCAATCTGGATCTCAAAACGATCCGGTTCCCTGTAACAGCAATAGCGTCCATTCTGCACCGCGTTTCTGGTGTGATTACGTTTGTGGCGGTCGGCATTCTGCTGTGGTTACTGGGTACCAGCCTCTCTTCTCCTGAAGGATTCCTCCAGGCCTCTGCCATCATGAACAGCTTCTTCGTGAAATTTATCATGTGGGGCATTCTGACTGCGCTGGCGTACCACGTTGTTGTGGGCATTCGTCATATGCTGATGGACTTTGGCTACCTGGAAGAGACTTTCGAAGCCGGTAAACGCTCCGCTAATATTTCATTTGTATTGACTGTCGTGCTTTCACTTCTCGCAGGAGTTCTCGTATGGTAAGCAACGCCTCCGCATTAGGACGCAACGGCGTACATGACTTCATTCTGGTCCGTGCTACCGCCATCGTTCTCACCCTTTATATCATCTATATGATTGGTTTCTTCGCGACCAGCGGCACGCTGACGTGGGAAATCTGGAGTGGGTTCTTCGGATCTGCCTTCACCAAAGTGTTCACCCTGCTGGCTCTGTTCTCCATCCTTATTCATGCCTGGATTGGTATGTGGCAGGTGTTGACCGATTACGTTAAACCACTGGCGATTCGCCTTCCTCTGCAGCTGGTCATTGTCGTTGCACTGGTGGTTTACGTTATTTATGGATTCGTTGTGGTGTGGGGTGTGTAATGAAACTGCCAGTCAGAGAATTTGATGCTGTTGTGATTGGTGCTGGTGGCGCAGGTATGCGTGCAGCACTGCAAATTTCCCAGAGCGGCCAGACCTGTGCGCTGCTCTCTAAAGTCTTCCCGACCCGTTCCCACACTGTCTCCGCGCAGGGCGGTATTACCGTTGCGCTGGGCAATTCCCATGAAGATAACTGGGAATGGCACATGTATGACACGGTCAAAGGTTCCGACTACATCGGCGACCAGGATGCTATCGAATATATGTGTAAGACTGGCCCGGAAGCGATTCTGGAGCTGGACCACATGGGTCTGCCGTTCTCCCGTCTGGAAAATGGCACCATTTATCAGCGTCCGTTTGGCGGCCAGTCGAAAAACTTCGGCGGCGAGCAGGCGGCACGTACCGCAGCTGCGGCTGACCGTACCGGTCACGCACTGCTGCACACGCTGTATCAACAGAACCTGAAAAACCACACGACTATTTTCTCCGAGTGGTATGCGCTGGATCTGGTGAAAAACGCCGATGGCGCCGTTGTGGGTTGTACTGCCCTGTGTATTGAAACCGGTGAAGTGGTCTACTTCAAAGCGCGTGCTACCGTGCTGGCGACCGGCGGTGCAGGCCGTATTTATCAATCTACCACCAACGCCCACATCAACACCGGTGACGGCGTAGGTATGGCTATCCGCGCCGGCGTACCGGTGCAGGATATGGAAATGTGGCAGTTCCACCCAACCGGCATCGCCGGTGCCGGCGTGCTGGTAACAGAAGGCTGCCGTGGTGAAGGGGGTTACCTGCTGAACAAACACGGCGAGCGCTTCATGGAGCGTTATGCCCCGAATGCGAAAGACCTGGCGGGTCGTGACGTGGTGGCGCGTTCCATCATGATCGAAATCCGTGAAGGCCGCGGCTGTGACGGCCCATGGGGTCCACACGCGAAGCTGAAACTCGACCATCTGGGTAAAGAGGTTCTGGAATCACGTCTGCCAGGCATTCTGGAGCTGTCTCGTACCTTCGCGCACGTCGATCCAGTGAAAGAGCCTATCCCGGTAATCCCAACCTGTCACTACATGATGGGCGGTATTCCGACCAAAGTGACCGGCCAGGCGCTGACCGTGAACGAGCAGGGTGAAGACGTTGTTATCCCGGGCCTGTTTGCCGTCGGTGAAATTGCCTGCGTATCCGTACACGGTGCAAACCGTCTGGGCGGGAACTCCCTGCTTGACCTGGTGGTATTTGGTCGTGCTGTAGGTCTGCATCTGCAAGAGTCTATTGCCGAGCAGGGTGCGCTGCGTGATGCCACCGACGATGAAATTGATGCGTCGCTTGAGCGTCTGAACCGCTGGAACGGCAACCGTAATGGTGAAGATCCGGTGGAAATCCGCAAAGCGCTGCAGGAATGTATGCAGCACAACTTCTCGGTATTCCGTGAAGGGGATGCGATGGCCAAAGGTCTTGAGCAGCTGAAAGCGATCCGCGAGCGTCTGAAAAATGCCCGTCTGGACGACACATCCAGCGAGTTCAATACCCAGCGCGTTGAGTGTCTGGAGCTGGATAACCTGATGGAAACGGCGTTCGCTACCGCGATGTCGGCAAACTTCCGTACCGAGAGCCGTGGCGCGCATAGCCGCTTCGACTTCCCGGATCGTGACGATGAAAACTGGCTGTGCCATTCCCTGTATCTGCCAGAGTCGGAATCCATGACGCGTCGTAGCGTCAATATGGAACCGAAACTGCGTCCGGCGTTCCCGCCGAAGATTCGTACTTACTAATGCGGAGACAGGATAATGAAACTCGAATTCTCAGTTTATCGTTATAACCCGGATGTAGATGATGCTCCGCGTATGCAGGATTACACCCTGGAAGCGGAAGAAGGCCGTGACATGATGCTGCTGGATGCCTTAATCCAGCTGAAAGAAAAAGATCCGACACTGTCGTTCCGTCGCTCATGCCGTGAAGGCGTTTGTGGCTCTGACGGTGTGAACATGAACGGTAAAAATGGTCTGGCCTGCATCACGCCAATTTCAGCGTTGCAGCGCGCGGGCCAGAAAATTGTTATCCGTCCTTTGCCAGGTCTGCCAGTCGTTCGTGATTTGGTGGTAGACATGGGGCAATTCTATGCACAATATGAGAAGATTAAGCCTTACTTATTGAATAATGGGCAAAATCCACCGGCTCGTGAGCACTTACAGTCTCCTGAGCAGCGTGAAAAACTCGACGGTTTGTACGAGTGTATTCTCTGTGCATGTTGCTCGACCTCTTGCCCGTCGTTCTGGTGGAACCCGGACAAGTTTATCGGCCCGGCCGGTCTGCTGGCTGCCTATCGCTTCCTGATCGATAGCCGCGACACCGAAACCGACAGTCGTCTGGAAGGACTGAGTGATGCTTTCAGCGTATTCCGCTGCCATAGCATCATGAACTGCGTCAGTGTATGTCCTAAGGGACTGAACCCGACGCGCGCCATCGGCCATATTAAGTCGATGCTGCTGCAGCGCAGTGCATAAGTAACAGGAGGGGAGCGTTGTTCCCCTCACCCTGACCCTCTCCTGACAGGAGAGGGGATAAAATGTAGGAAACCTCTAAAAACTGCCCCGAGGTGCAGACAGTTTTTAAAGGTTCCTTCGCGAGCCCAAGACAACATAAGAGCTCGCAGGTGAACCCCGGCACGTACGTGTTGTACGTGGTAGTTTCTACGGCGAAAGTAAGCATAAAAATGCTTAAGGGATCACGATGCAGAACGGCGCAATGAAAGCCTGGCTGGACTCTTCTTACCTCTCTGGTTCAAACCAGAGCTGGATAGAACAGCTCTATGAAGACTTCTTAACCGATCCTGACTCAGTGGACGCAAACTGGCGTTCCATGTTCCAGCAGTTACCTGGCACTGGAGTCAAACCGGATCAATTCCATTCCAAAACACGTGATTATTTCCGTCGTCTGGCGAAGGATGCCTCACGTTACTCTTCTGCGATTTCCGACCCTGACACCAATGCGAAGCAGGTTAAAGTCCTGCAGCTTATCAACGCTTATCGCTTCCGTGGTCACCAGCATGCGAATCTCGATCCGCTGGGACTGTGGAAACAAGATCGTGTGGCGGATCTCGATCCGGCGTATCACGATCTGACCGAGGCCGATTTCCAGGAAAGCTTTAACGTAGGTTCCTTTGCCATCGGCAAAGACACGATGAAGTTGGGCGAGCTGATTGACGCGCTCAAGCAAACCTACTGCGGCTCCATCGGCGCGGAATATATGCACATCACCTCTACAGAAGAGAAACGCTGGATCCAGCAGCGCATCGAATCTGTGGCGGGCCACGCGAATTTCTCTGCTGAAGAGAAAAAACGCTTCCTCAGCGAACTGACCGCAGCAGAAGGCCTTGAGCGCTATCTGGGCGCGAAATTCCCGGGTGCGAAACGCTTCTCGCTGGAAGGCGGCGACGCGCTGGTACCTATGCTGAAAGAGCTGATTCGTCACGCGGGCAAAAGCGGTACCCGTGAAGTGGTGCTGGGTATGGCGCACCGCGGTCGTCTGAACGTACTGGTCAACGTGCTGGGTAAAAAACCGCAGGACCTGTTCGACGAATTCGCGGGCAAACATAAAGAACACCTCGGCACCGGTGACGTGAAGTACCACATGGGCTTCTCGTCTGATATCGAAACCGAAGGCGGTCTGGTTCACCTGGCGCTGGCGTTTAACCCGTCACACCTGGAAATCGTGAGCCCGGTGGTTATCGGTTCTGTACGTGCGCGTCTGGATCGTCTGGACGAGCCGAGCAGCAACAAAGTTCTGCCAATCACCATTCACGGTGACGCGGCGGTCACAGGGCAGGGCGTGGTTCAGGAAACGCTGAACATGTCCAAGGCGCGTGGTTACGAAGTGGGCGGTACCGTTCGCATTGTTATCAACAACCAGGTGGGCTTCACGACCTCTAACCCACTGGATGCGCGTTCTACCCCGTACTGCACCGACATCGGTAAGATGGTTCAGGCGCCGATCTTCCACGTTAACGCGGATGACCCGGAAGCCGTGGCGTTCGTTACCCGTCTGGCGCTGGACTACCGTAACACCTTCAAACGCGATGTGTTCATCGACCTGTTCTGCTACCGCCGTCATGGCCACAACGAAGCTGACGAGCCAAGTGCAACGCAGCCGCTGATGTATCAGAAAATCAAAAAACACCCGACGCCACGCAAAATCTATGCTGACAAGCTGGAAGGCGACAACGTGACGACGCTGGAAGATGCGACCGAAATGGTCAACCTCTACCGCGACGCGCTGGATGCGGGTGAATGCGTAGTGAAAGAGCTGCGCCCGATGAACATGCACTCCTTTACCTGGTCGCCGTACCTCAACCACGAGTGGGATGAGAGCTACCCGAATAAGGTAGAGATGAAGCGCCTGCAGGAGCTGGCTAAACGCATCAGCACCGTACCAGACGCTATCGAGATGCAGTCTCGCGTAGCGAAAATTTATGCTGACCGTCAATCAATGGCGGCGGGCGAGAAGCTGTTCGACTGGGGCGGGGCGGAAACACTGGCTTACGCAACGCTGGTTGATGAAGGCATTCCTGTTCGTCTGTCCGGTGAAGATGCGGGCCGTGGCACCTTCTTCCACCGTCACGCGGTAGTTCACAACCAGACTAACGGTTCAACCTATACTCCGCTGCAGCATGTCCATAACGGTCAGGGTCAGTTCAAGGTATGGGACTCCGTCCTGTCTGAAGAAGCGGTACTGGCATTCGAATACGGCTACGCCACCGCGGAACCGCGCACCCTGACTATCTGGGAAGCGCAGTTCGGTGACTTCGCCAACGGTGCCCAGGTCGTTATCGACCAGTTCATCTCGTCCGGCGAGCAGAAATGGGGCCGTATGTGTGGCCTGGTGATGCTGCTGCCACACGGATACGAAGGTCAGGGTCCGGAGCACTCCTCTGCTCGTCTGGAACGTTATCTGCAGCTCTGCGCTGAGCAGAACATGCAGGTCTGCGTGCCGTCTACTCCGGCTCAGGTCTACCACATGCTGCGTCGTCAGGCGCTGCGCGGTATGCGCCGTCCGCTGGTGGTCATGTCGCCAAAATCCCTGCTGCGCCACCCGCTGGCGGTGTCCAGCCTGGACGAACTGGCGAACGGCACCTTCCTGCCTGCCATCGGTGAGGTTGACGAACTGGATCCGCAGGCCGTTAAGCGTGTTGTGATGTGTTCTGGTAAGGTTTATTACGACCTGCTGGAACAGCGCCGTAAGAACGACCAGAAAGATGTCGCCATCGTGCGTATCGAACAGCTTTATCCATTCCCGCACCAGGCGGTGCAGGAAGCGTTGAAACCGTATGCTCACGTGCATGATTTTGTCTGGTGCCAGGAAGAGCCGCTCAACCAGGGCGCCTGGTACTGCAGTCAGCATCATTTCCGTGAAGTCATTCCATTTGGGTCTGCCCTGCGTTATGCAGGTCGCCCGGCCTCCGCCTCTCCGGCGGTAGGGTATATGTCCGTTCACCAGAAGCAGCAACAAGATCTGGTCAATGACGCGCTGAACGTCGATTAATTAAAGGATACATAATGAGTAGCGTAGATATTCTTGTTCCCGACCTGCCTGAGTCCGTAGCAGATGCGACCGTCGCCACCTGGCACAAAAAACCGGGCGATAGCGTTAAGCGCGATGAAGTGCTGGTAGAAATCGAAACTGACAAAGTGGTACTGGAAGTACCGGCTTCAGCGGATGGCATTCTGGATGCAGTCCTGGAAGACGAAGGGACAACCGTAACCTCCCGTCAGATCCTGGGTCGCCTGCGTGAAGGCAACAGCGCGGGCAAAGAGTCCAGCGCGAAGTCTGACGAAAAAGCGTCTACCCCAGCCCAGCGTCAGCAGGCCTCTCTGGAAGAGCAAACTAACGACGCGCTCAGCCCGGCGATCCGTCGCCTGCTGGCCGAGCACAACCTGGATGCGGCTGCCATTAAAGGCACCGGTGTCGGTGGTCGTCTGACCCGTGAAGATATCGAGAAGCACCTGGCGAAAGCCCCTGCTCAGGCAGAAGCTAAAGCGCCAGCAGCGGCAGCGGCAGCGGCGCCGGCAGCACAGCCTGCGCTGGGTGCCCGTAGCGAAAAACGCGTGCCGATGACTCGCCTGCGTAAGCGTGTGGCTGAGCGTCTGCTGGAAGCGAAAAACTCCACCGCGATGCTGACCACCTTCAACGAAGTGAATATGAAGCCAATCATGGACCTGCGTAAGCAGTACGGTGACGCGTTTGAAAAACGTCACGGTATCCGTCTGGGCTTTATGTCCTTCTACGTGAAAGCGGTTGTTGAAGCGCTGAAACGCTACCCGGAAGTTAACGCCTCTATCGATGGCGATGACGTGGTTTACCACAACTACTTCGACGTCAGCATGGCAGTCTCTACGCCACGTGGTCTGGTTACCCCGGTTCTGCGTGATGTCGATACTCTGGGTATGGCTGACATCGAGAAAAAGATTAAAGAGCTGGCTGTAAAAGGTCGCGACGGCAAGCTGACCGTAGACGATCTGACCGGCGGTAACTTCACCATTACCAACGGCGGCGTTTTCGGTTCACTGATGTCTACCCCGATCATCAACCCGCCGCAGAGCGCGATCCTGGGTATGCATGCCATTAAAGATCGTCCAATGGCGGTAGACGGCAAAGTGGAGATCCTGCCAATGATGTATCTGGCACTCTCTTACGATCACCGTCTGATCGACGGCCGCGAGTCCGTGGGCTTCCTGGTTGCCATTAAAGAGCTGCTGGAAGATCCAACGCGTCTGCTGCTGGACGTCTAGTTTTAGCAGTCTTGCCCGGCGGCGCGTTGTCTGCCGGGCCTACAAAAGCACTACCTAACGATTACCTGAAGGATGGATAGAACACATGAACTTACATGAATATCAGGCCAAACAGCTGTTTGCCCGGTATGGCTTACCGGCTCCGGTGGGTTATGCCTGTACTACCCCGCGTGAAGCAGAAGAAGCCGCATCTAAAATCGGTTCCGGCCCTTGGGTAGTTAAGTGTCAGGTTCACGCTGGTGGCCGTGGTAAAGCGGGCGGTGTGAAGGTTGTTAAGAGTAAAGAAGAGATTCGTGCGTTTGCTGAACATTGGCTCGGCAAGCGTCTGGTAACGTACCAGACAGATGCGAACGGTCAGCCTGTCAACCAGATCCTGGTTGAAGCTGCAACTGACATCGCGAAAGAACTGTACCTGGGCGCGGTTGTTGACCGTAGCTCCCGTCGTGTGGTGTTCATGGCGTCTACCGAAGGCGGCGTGGAAATCGAGAAAGTGGCAGAAGAGACGCCACACCTGATCCACAAAGTGGCGATCGATCCGCTGGCAGGCCCAATGCCTTACCAGGGCCGTGAGCTGGCGTTCAAATTGGGTCTGGAAGGCAAGCTGGTTCAGCAGTTCACCAAGATCTTCATGGGTCTGGCCACCATCTTCCTGGAGCGCGACCTGGCGCTGATCGAGATCAACCCGCTGGTCATCACCACTCAGGGCGACCTGATCTGCCTCGACGGCAAACTGGGCGCTGACGGCAACGCACTGTTCCGCCAGCCGGATCTGCGTGAAATGCGCGACCAGTCTCAGGAAGACCCGCGTGAAGCGCAGGCTGCACAGTGGGAACTGAACTACGTGGCGCTGGATGGCAACATCGGCTGCATGGTTAACGGCGCAGGCCTGGCGATGGGCACCATGGACATCGTTAAGCTGCACGGCGGTGAGCCTGCAAACTTCCTCGACGTGGGCGGTGGCGCAACCAAAGAGCGTGTAACCGAAGCGTTCAAAATCATCCTCTCTGATGACAACGTCAAAGCCGTGCTGGTTAACATCTTCGGCGGTATCGTGCGTTGCGACCTGATCGCAGACGGTATCATCGGTGCGGTAGAAGAAGTGGGTGTTAACGTCCCGGTTGTGGTGCGTCTGGAAGGTAACAACGCTGAACTCGGCGCGAAAAAACTGGCTGACAGCGGCCTGAATATTATTGCAGCGAAAAGTCTGACGGATGCAGCTCAGCAGGTTGTTGCCGCAGTGGAGGGGAAATAATGTCAGTTTTAATTAATAAAGATACCAAGGTTATCTGCCAGGGCTTCACCGGTAGCCAGGGGACTTTCCACTCCGAACAGGCGATTGCCTACGGCACGCAGATGGTTGGTGGCGTAACGCCAGGTAAAGGCGGCACCACGCACCTGGGCCTGCCGGTATTCAACACCGTGCGCGAAGCAGTTGAAGCGACGGGCGCGACCGCGACCGTTATTTACGTTCCGGCTCCATTCTGCAAAGACTCGATTCTGGAAGCGATTGACGCGGGCATCAAGCTCATCATCACCATCACCGAAGGTATCCCGACGCTGGATATGCTGACCGTGAAAGTGAAGCTGGATGAAGCGGGCGTGCGCATGATCGGCCCGAACTGCCCGGGCGTTATCACCCCAGGCGAATGCAAAATCGGCATCATGCCGGGTCACATTCACAAACCGGGTAAAGTGGGTATCGTCTCCCGTTCCGGTACGCTGACCTACGAAGCGGTTAAGCAGACTACCGACTACGGTTTCGGCCAGTCCACCTGTGTGGGCATCGGTGGTGACCCTATCCCAGGTTCTAACTTCATTGATATCCTGAAAATGTTCCAGGAAGATCCGCAGACCGAAGCGATCGTGATGATCGGTGAAATCGGCGGTAGCGCAGAAGAAGAAGCGGCTGCGTATATCAAAGAACATGTGACCAAGCCGGTGGTCGGTTATATTGCAGGTGTGACAGCGCCGAAAGGTAAGCGTATGGGTCACGCAGGCGCGATTATCGCAGGCGGTAAAGGTACGGCTGATGAGAAATTCGCCGCGCTGGAAGCCGCAGGCGTGAAAACCGTTCGCAGCCTGGCGGATATCGGCGAAGCACTGAAATCCATCATTAAGTAAATCCTCTCTGCTCCCTGTAAAAGGGAGCGTTGAAGTAATAAGTGTCCGTTTCGACATGGTTGGCCGCTGTAAAGCGGCCTTTTTTAATGCCTGCGTTTCGCGACCAGCGTGAATTTGTAATCGTCGCTGTTAAACACGTTACGGCTGTATTCAAACACCCGCCCATCCTTCAGAAAGCCGCGTGACACCTTTTCCAGTATCGGTTTTGCCGGATCCAGCGCCAGCGCGTCGATCGCCTCCTGAGAGGGCATGATCGGAACCAGTTCCTGTTCACTGCGATCGATAACCATTTTCTTGATCTGTTCGATGTAGTGATATTTGGAATTTTCCATCACCTCCCAGGTGAGGTCGGCGAACATCGCCAGCGGCATCCACGTCTCTTCCAGATTCACCGGTTTTTGCTTAATAAAGCGGACCCGTTTGACATGCCACACTTTGTCATCCGGGCGAATGTTAAGCGTCTCAGCCAGTTTCACATCCGCTTTGATCACTTCGAATGTTTTTACGTCGCTGTGGGTATCGACGTTTCGGTCCGCCAGTTTTTCATAAAAGCCGGTAAGCCGATAAATGTCGTAATTGACGCGCTCCTCTCTCACATAGGAACCGCTGCCCTGAATGCTCTCGATAATCTGCTCTTCAGTGAGGAGCTTCAGTGCCTGCCTCACCGTGACGCGACTGACGCTAAATGTCTCCTGCAGGCTGGATTCCGTCGGTAACGCGTCACCGGGTTTTAACTCGCCGGCGGTAATTTTCTCGCGAAGCGCATCCGCTATCTGCCGGTACATCGGTTTATTGCCCATGTCGTCTGCCTTCTAATACCTTTTCACGGAATTATGCCTCCAGCACAGAATTTGTAAATAATACAAATTAAATACAAATTGTTGGTGTTAGTGAAAATGATCACATAAAGGTATTAGTTTGTCTGTCACAATTGCTCCGGAATAATTCCCCTTGAGTGTGAGGATCCTGATGAACCTGACGACCCTGACCCATCCCGACGCTGTCTGCGTGCAGGCGCAGTACACCAGTCGTGATGAAGCAATACGCCAGCTCACGATGCGGCTGGTGACGCTCGGCAAAATTACCGACGGCAATGCGTTTTTAACCGAAGTCTTTCATCGGGAATCGCTAGGCCCTACCGCGCTCGGCGAAGGGCTGGCAGTCCCGCATGGTAAATCAGCGGTGGTGAAAGAGGCGGCTTTTGCCGTAGCCACCCTGCGTGAACCGCTGAACTGGGAAGGCGTGGATGGCCCGGAAAATGTCGAGCTGATTTTCCTGCTTGCCATTCCGCCGACTGAAGCTGGCTCAACCCATATCCAGGTGCTGACGGAACTTACTTCTCGTCTGGCGGATGAAACTCTTCGGGCGCGCGTCATGGCGGCTACCACGGCAGCAGCGCTACTCGCCGCGCTGGACGATGCGCCACAGGAAGATGACGTTGTCGCGTTCGTGGATGCGCCAACCATCGTTTGTGTAACTGCATGCCCCGCCGGCATTGCGCATACCTATATGGCCGCTGAGTATCTGGAAAAAGCGGGGCGTAAGCTTGGCGTAAACGTGGTGGTGGAAAAGCAGGGGGCGAACGGTATCGAAGGGCGGTTGACCGCGCAGCAGTTACGCACTGCGCAGGCCTGTATCATTGCCGCAGAAGTGGCCCTCAAAGAGAGCGAGCGTTTTCAGGGTATCCCGACGCTGTCCGTGCCGGTCGCGGAACCGCTTCGCCATGCCGAAGCGCTTATTAAGCGTGCGTTGGCCTTACCCCCCGAGGGAACGCATCGCCATGTGCAAACCGGCAATGATGTGAGCAAAAGCCTTAAAACGGAGCTTAAGCAGGCCCTGCTCAGCGGTATTTCCTTTGCCGTGCCGCTGATTGTGGCGGGAGGCACGGTGCTGGCCGTCGCGGTATTGCTGGCACAGATGTTGGGATTACAGCATCTGTTTGAGCAAGAGAACTCATGGCTGTGGATGTATCGCAAACTCGGCGGGGGGATGTTAGGCACGTTAATGGTGCCGGTACTGGCCGCGTATACCGCCTACTCGCTGGCAGATAAACCTGCTCTGGCGTCGGGTTTTGCGGCCGGTCTTGCCGCCAATATGATCGGTTCAGGTTTTTTAGGGGCGATTGCAGGTGGCCTGATTGCCGGCTATCTGATGCGCTGGGTGAAAAACCATATCCGTCTGAGTCAGCGCTATAACGGTTTTTTAACCTATTACCTCTACCCGGTGATTGGCGTGCTGGGCGCGGGCAGCCTGATGCTGTTCGTGATCGGCGAGCCGGTCGCGTGGATCAACACCTCCCTCACGGCATGGCTTAACGGGCTCTCCGGTGCCAATGCGCTGCTACTGGGCACTCTGCTCGGTTTTATGTGCTCGTTCGATTTAGGGGGACCGGTCAACAAAGCGGCCTATGCGTTCTGTCTGGGGGCCATGGCCAACGGCGTTTACGGGCCGTATGCCATTTTTGCTTCCGTCAAAATGGTCTCGGCTTTTACCGTCACGGCTTCAACCATGCTGGCACCGCATCTCTTTAAACCGTTTGAAATCGAAACCGGCAAGTCGACGTGGCTGCTGGGCCTTGCGGGGATCACCGAAGGGGCAATTCCGATGGCCATTGAAGATCCGCTGCGGGTGATTGGCTCGTTTGTTGTTGGCTCGATGGCAACAGGGGCGATTATCGGTGCAATGGGCATCGGGTTGTCTACGCCGGGAGCGGGCATCTTCTCTCTCTTTTTACTGCATGACGCGGGGATGGGTGGCGCGATCGCGGCGGCAGGCTGGTTTGGCGCTGCGCTGGGGGGAACGACGCTCTCTACGCTCATCTTACTGTTCTGGCGACGTCAGGGCGTAAAAAAAGGCAAATACCTGACGGAAGACGTCACGCCATAAATTCATTTACAGGAAACGAAGATGAAAGCTGTATCTCGCGTTCATATCACGCCACATATGCACTGGGACCGTGAGTGGTATTTCACCACCGAAGCGTCACGGATCCTTTTGGTCAATAACATGGAGGAGATCCTGACCCGTCTGGAGCAGGACGAAGAGTATAAATACTACGTTCTTGATGGACAGACCGCGGTACTGGAGGATTACTTCGCCGTCGTGCCGGACAACCGGCCCCGGATAAAAGCGCTGGTTGAGCGCGGAAAGCTGATTATCGGGCCGTGGTATACCCAGACCGACACCACGATAGTCAGCGGCGAATCGATCGTTCGCAATCTGATGTATGGGATGCGCGACTGCATGGAATTTGGTGAGCCGATGAAAATAGGGTATCTGCCGGATTCGTTTGGCATGTCCGGGCAACTTCCGCATATCTATAACGGCTTTGGTATCACCCGCACGCTGTTCTGGCGCGGATGTTCTGAGCGTCACGGCACCGATAAAACAGAATTTTTATGGCAGAGCGCAGACGGCAGCGAAGTTACGGCGCAGGTACTACCGCTGGGCTACGCGATTGGTAAGTACTTACCGGAGGATGAAGCGGGGCTGCGTAAACGGCTCGATACCTGGCTTACATTGCTGGAGAACGCTTCCGTGACGAAAGAGATTCTGCTGCCTAACGGTCACGACCAGATGCCCCTCCAGCAGAACATTTTCGCGGTGATGGATACCCTTCGAAAGATTTACCCGCAGCGGAAATTTGTGATGAGCCGGTTTGAGGAGGTCTTTGAACATACTGAAGCGCACCGTGACGAACTGGCGACGCTGAAAGGGGAGTTTATCGACGGCAAATACATGCGTGTACACCGGACAATCGGCTCCACACGGATGGACATCAAAATTGCCCATGCCCGCATTGAAAACAAAATCGTGAATATCCTCGAACCGCTGGCGGCCCTCGCCTGGATGCTGGGCTTCGAGTATCACCACGGTTTGCTGGAGAAAATGTGGAAAGAGATCCTCAAGAATCATGCTCACGACAGCATTGGCTGCTGCTGCAGCGACAAAGTGCATCGTGAGATTATGGCCCGGTTTGCGCTCGCTGAAGACATGGCCGATAACCTCACGCGTTTCTCGATGCGCAAGATTGTCGACAATATGCCGCAAAGCGAGGCCGACAAGCTGGTGATGTTCAATCTGATGCCCTGGCCCCGTGAAGAGGTGATTAACACCACCCTTCGTCTGCGCGCGAGCCAGTTCCGGTTGCGGGATGATAAAGGCAATGAGATCCCCTGTTTTATTCGCCGCGCCCGGGAAATTGACCCGGGGCTGATTGACCGGCAAATCGTGCACTATGGTAATTACGATCCGTTTATGGAGTTTGATATCCAAATCTGTCAGATCCTGCCCGCGATGGGATACCGCACGCTTTACATCGAGCCCCAGGCTCCTGAAAAGAGGCTTCCCGCGAGGGCAAAAACGGATGCTCTGCTGGAAAACGCCTTCTGGCAAATTGATATAAATGACGATGGCACGCTGCGCCTGCGTGATAAAGAATCCGGACTTATTTATGACCGCGTACTGGAAATTGAAGAGGGGTCGGATGATGGCGATGAGTACGACTACTCGCCTTCCCGGGAAGAGTGGCGGCTCACTTCAGCGCACGGGCAGCATCATGTTGAGGTGATACAGGAAGCCTGGCAGAGCAGGGCGGTGATCCAGCATCGCATCGCCGTTCCGGCAAACCTGGCCGAGCGGTCGGCCCGCCTGCGCAATGGCGCTCTTGCGGTGGAATTTGAGGTTACACTCAGCCATAACAGCAGGCGTGTAGATGTTGTGGCGCGTCTGGATAATCAGGCTGACGATCACCGGGTCCGCGTGCTTATCCCGACGCCGTTTATGACGGAGCAGGTACTGTCAGATACGCAGTTTGGCTCCATAACGCGCCCGGTTCGCGATGACGCGATGGCTAACTGGCAAGAAGAGGGCTGGAAAGAGGCACCGGTTCCCGTCTGGAATTTACTTAACTACGCCGTGCTGCAGCAGAAACGAAACGGGCTTGCCCTGTTCACAGAAGGGTTACGCGAATTTGAAGTGGTCGGGGAGGCAGAAAAAGCGTTTGCTCTGACCCTTCTACGCGGTGTGGGCGTGCTGGGAAAGAAAGATTTGCTGTTGCGCCCGGGCCGACCGTCCGGCATAAAAATGGCCGTTCCGGACTCGCAGCTTCGGGGCAGGCTCGATTGCCGTTTTAGCCTTCTGAGTTTTAGCGGCTCTCCCGAGAACGCCGGCGTTGCTCAGCAGGCGAAAGCGTGGCTTACCCCCGTCCAGTGTTATAACAAAATCCCCTGGGATGCCATGAAGCTTAACCGTGCGCCGTTCAGCACGCCGGACAGATACAGCCTGCTGACCCTTTCGCCGACAGGCTGTGTTATGAGCGCGATAAAAAAGGCGGAGGATCGGGACGCGCTTATCCTTCGTCTGTTCAATCCGTCGGAATCTGTGTCCTGTGATGCCTCTTTATCGTGGAATCAGACCCTTAAAGGCTGTTGCGAGACGGATTTAAATGAACAGGTGCTGGCAGGCAGGGGAGAAGAAAAGGGCATTACGGGCCTGTTCAGGCCTGGGCAATCGCGGACTTTTAGCCTGAAAACGGAAAGGTAGCGTCTGAAGTGAACAAAAGGCTGCACGCAGGGCAGCCTTTTTTATTGAATAGTCACATTGAGGTGTTAATTTTAAGCGTGTCGCAGGTAAAATAAATGTAATTATCTGCGGCTGTCGTCGCATAATGGAAAAAAAACGCGCTGACGACTACCTTTATACGTTAACGCGAATGTAAAGATGCGTTGTTCTTCAGCGTTAAAATAAATCACGTCTGTTTATATTCTTTCTTGCTTTTGATAACTCCAAATATCTCGTCGTACACATAGCATTAACAAGGTTTTTACCATTCACACCACATTTAAACATGGTTAACAGAAACGGTGCTTTTTGATTTAAATCAAAGTTTAATCCTTGGAAAAAGGTGTCGAAAGGCGGTAAATTGTCCCCGATCAAAATGGCTGAAAAGTGGTAATTTTGCTATAAATTGATCGCCGTCGAAAAACGTAAATGTGATTCAATAAAAACCTGTTTATTGTAAGGGTTTTGCAGCGTATTATATTTGCGGGATCAATTTGAGTTTTTTATTAACGTATTTGTAACCTATCGTCATTGCTTTTATCCTTTCTCAGGCTAAGCGCGACGACATGGATGCGAATAATTTGTATTGGGGCATGTGTGTGAATCCTTTTCTAACGGGGTTCACTCTCGGAGTCTTCATGCGATGAGCAAGGAGTCATGATGTTAGATATAGTCGAACTGTCGCGCTTACAGTTTGCCTTGACCGCGATGTACCACTTCCTGTTTGTGCCACTAACGCTCGGTATGGCGTTCCTGCTGGCCATCATGGAAACGGTCTACGTCCTCTCCGGCAAACAGATTTATAAAGATATGACCAAGTTCTGGGGCAAGTTGTTTGGTATCAACTTTGCACTGGGCGTGGCTACCGGTTTGACCATGGAGTTCCAGTTCGGGACTAACTGGTCTTACTATTCTCACTACGTTGGGGATATCTTCGGTGCGCCGCTGGCCATTGAAGGTCTGATGGCCTTCTTCCTCGAATCCACCTTTGTAGGTCTGTTCTTCTTCGGTTGGGACCGTCTGGGCAAAGTCCAGCATATGGCGGTGACCTGGCTGGTGGCACTCGGTTCGAACCTGTCCGCACTGTGGATCCTGGTCGCGAACGGCTGGATGCAGAACCCTATCGCGTCTGATTTCAACTTCGAAACTATGCGTATGGAGATGGTCAGCTTTGCCGAACTGGTGCTGAACCCGGTCGCACAGGTTAAATTCGTTCACACCGTGGCGTCTGGCTATGTGTGCGGTGCGATGTTTGTACTGGGCATCAGCTCTTACTACATGCTGCGTGGTCGTGACTTCGCGTTTGCTAAGCGCTCCTTTGCTATCGCTGCAAGCTTCGGTATGGCTGCAATCCTCTCTGTTATCGTGCTGGGTGATGAATCCGGTTACGAAATGGGTGACGTGCAGAAAACCAAACTGGCCGCTATCGAAGCCGAATGGGAAACCCAACCCGCGCCTGCTGCCTTTACTCTGTTCGGTGTTCCCGACCAGGATGCACAGGAAAACCGCTTCGCCATTCAAATTCCTTACGCGCTCGGCATCATTGCTACCCGCTCCGTCGACAAGCAGGTGACGGGTCTGAAAGAGCTGATGGTGCAGCATGAAGGCCGTATCCGTAACGGTATGAAAGCCTACGCGCTGCTGGAGCAGCTGCGTGCGGGTTCTACCGACCAGGCCGTGCGTGACCAGTTCAACGATGTGAAGAAAGATCTGGGTTACGGTCTGCTGCTGAAACGCTATACCCCGAACGTCTCCGACGCGACGGAAGCGCAGATCCAGATGGCGACCAAAGACTCCATTCCACGCGTGGCGCCACTGTACTTCGCATTCCGTATCATGGTGGGCTGCGGCATCATCATGCTGCTGATCATTGCGGCGTCCTTCTGGTCCGTGATTCGTAACCGCATCGGTGAGAAAAAATGGCTGTTGCGTACCGCGCTGTATGGTATCCCACTGCCGTGGATTGCTATCGAATCCGGCTGGTTTGTTGCGGAATATGGCCGTCAGCCATGGGCGATCGGTGAGGTGCTGCCAACGGCGGTAGCGAACTCCTCTCTGACTGCAGGCGATCTGATCTTCTCCATGCTGCTGATTTGTGGTCTGTACACCCTGTTCCTGGTGGCTGAACTGTTCCTGATGTTCAAGTTCGCGCGCCTTGGCCCAAGCAGCCTGAAAACCGGTCGCTATCACTACGAGCAGTCCGGTGCGACTACTCAGCCGGCACGCTAAGACAGGAGTCATCAAATGATCGATTATGAAGTATTGCGTTTTATCTGGTGGCTGCTGGTCGGTATTCTGCTGATCGGTTTCGCAGTCACTGACGGTTTCGACATGGGGGTGGGGATGCTCACCCGTTTCCTCGGTCGTAATGACACCGAGCGTCGAATCATGATTAACTCCATCGCCCCGCACTGGGACGGTAACCAGGTGTGGCTGATCACCGCAGGCGGCGCGCTGTTCGCTGCCTGGCCGATGGTCTACGCGGCTGCGTTCTCCGGTTTCTATGTGGCGATGATTCTGGTGCTGGCTTCTTTATTCTTCCGTCCGGTTGGTTTCGACTACCGTTCCAAGATTGAAGACACCCGCTGGCGCAACATGTGGGACTGGGGCATCTTCATTGGTAGCTTCGTTCCACCGCTAGTGATTGGCGTGGCGTTCGGTAACCTGCTGCAGGGTGTACCGTTCCACATCGATGAATACATGCGTCTTTACTACACCGGTAACTTCTTCCAGTTGCTGAATCCGTTTGGTCTGCTGGCAGGCGTGGTGAGTGTGGCAATGATCATTACTCAGGGTGCGACCTATCTGCAGATGCGTACCGTAGGTGAATTGCATCTTCGCTCTCGTGCAACGGCGCAGGTTGCTGCGCTTATTACCCTGGTGTGCTTCGCACTGGCCGGCGTATGGGTGATGTACGGTATCGACGGTTATGTCATTACGTCTGCAATTAACCACACGGCACCGTCTAACCCGCTGACGAAAGAAGTGGCGCGTCAGGCTGGCGCGTGGCTGGTGAACTTCAACAATATGCCTGTTCTGTGGGCTATTCCGGCTCTGGGTGTGTTGCTGCCGCTGCTGACGATACTGACGTCACGTCTGGAAAAAGGTGCCCTGGCATTTGTATTTTCCTCACTGACGCTGGCGTGCATTATTCTGACTGCAGGTATCGCGATGTTCCCATTCGTCATGCCGTCCAGCACGATGATGAATGCAAGCCTGACCATGTGGGATGCAACGTCCAGCCAGCTGACGCTTAACCTGATGACGTATGTTGCTTGCGTGTTCGTACCGATTATCCTGCTGTACACCGCCTGGTGTTACTGGAAAATGTTCGGTCGTATCACGAAAGAAGATATTGAAAGCAACACTCATTCTCTGTACTAAGTAAGGAGCTGAATATGTGGTATTTCGCATGGATTTTAGGGACGCTTCTTGCCTGTGCATTTGGTGTCATTACTGCCCTGGCGCTTGAGCACGTCGAAGCGTCTAAAGCAGGTGAAGACAAACACTAATGAACATTATCGCGACGCTTTACGCGGTAATGGATAAGCGCCCGTTAAGGGCGCTTTCTTTAGTGATGGCATTACTGCTGGCAGGTTGTATCTTCTGGGACCCTTCGCGCTTTGCAGCGAAGACCAGCGAGCTTGAGATCTGGCACGGCTTCCTCATTATGTGGGCGGTGTGCGCAGGTGTGATCCACGGCGTAGGCTTTCGTCCGAAAGCGGTGCACTGGCAGGGGATTTTCTGCCCACTTATCGCCGATCTGGTGCTTCTCGCTGGCTTGATTTTCTTCTTCTTCTGAATAAGAAATGTCCGTTAATGATATGGGCTTACCCTGGCCCATAAAAATTTACTCTCCGTTTACTTTCTCCCATTCCAAACCATCTTTCCCGCGCGTATAGTAGCGAAGTTTAAAAGCTCTAACTTTTGTTGCATTACCGGGATGTAAAGTGAATACAACGCTGTTTCGATGGCCGGTTCGTGTCTATTACGAAGATACCGATGCCGGGGGTGTGGTTTACCACGCCAGCTACGTTGCTTTTTATGAACGGGCACGCACAGAGATGCTGCGCCATCATCACTTTAGTCAACAGGAGCTGTTGGCTGAGCGAGTTGCCTTCGTGGTTCGCAAGATGACGCTTGAGTATTTTGCGCCTGCCAGACTCGACGATATGCTCGAAGTCCAAACTGAAATTACATCAATGCGCGGAACCTCAATGGTTTTCACGCAGCGGATAGTCAATGCAGAAAATACGGTACTGAACTCAGCTGAAGTCCTGATCGTCTGTGTTGATCCAACCATAATGAAGCCTCGTGCGCTTCCTAAGTCTATTGTCGCGGAGTTTAAGCAGTGACTGACATGAATATCCTTGATTTGTTCCTGAAGGCAAGCCTTCTGGTTAAACTTATCATGTTGATTTTGATTGGTTTTTCAATCGCATCCTGGGCCATCATCATCCAGAGAACGCGTATCCTCAATGCGGCTGGCCGTGAAGCAGAAGCGTTTGAAGATAAGTTCTGGTCGGGTATTGAGCTTTCTCGTCTGTATCAGGAAAGCCAGGGACGCCGTGATAACCTCGTAGGCTCCGAACAGATTTTCTATAGCGGATTCAAAGAGTTTGCTCGTTTGCATCGCGCAAACAGCCACGCGCCCGAAGCGGTCGTGGAAGGTGCCTCGCGTGCGATGCGTATCTCCATGAATCGCGAGCTGGAAAACCTTGAAACGCATATTCCTTTCCTGGGGACCGTTGGTTCCATCAGCCCGTATATCGGTCTGTTTGGTACGGTCTGGGGGATTATGCACGCCTTTATCGCCCTGGGGGCGGTGAAGCAGGCGACGTTGCAGATGGTTGCCCCGGGTATTGCAGAAGCACTGATTGCGACCGCTATCGGTCTGTTTGCGGCGATCCCGGCGGTTATGGCTTACAACCGTCTGAACCAGCGCGTGAATAAACTGGAACTGAACTACGACAACTTTATGGAAGAGTTCACCGCGATTCTGCACCGTCAGGCGTTTACCAGTACCGAGAGTAACAAGGGGTAAACCATGGCCAGATCGCGTGGACGAAATCGTCGCGAGCTCAAGTCCGAAATCAATATCGTTCCACTGCTGGACGTTCTGTTGGTACTGCTGCTGATCTTCATGGCGACAGCACCCATCATTACCCAGAGCGTGGAGGTTGATCTGCCGGATGCGACAGAATCACAGGCGGTAAGCACCAATGACGATCCTCCGGTCATCATTGAGGTTTCCGGTGTAGGGCAATACAGCGTAGTGGTAGAAAAAGATCGTATGGATCAACTGCCACCTGAGCAGGTTATTGCTGAAGCGCAGCGACGCCTGGAGTCAAATCCGAAAACGGTCTTCTTAATCGGTGGCGCGAAAGACGTACCATA
This sequence comes from Enterobacter cloacae complex sp. FDA-CDC-AR_0132, assembly GCF_003010695.1. Lineage (NCBI taxonomy): Bacteria > Pseudomonadati > Pseudomonadota > Gammaproteobacteria > Enterobacterales > Enterobacteriaceae > Enterobacter > Enterobacter cloacae complex sp. FDA-CDC-AR_0132. The sequence goes on from NZ_CP027618.1 coordinate 3,047,529, forward strand.
CGATGAAATTATTAAAGCGCTGAACTTGCTACATAGCGCGGGCGTTAAGTCAGTTGGCTTAATGACTCAGCCTATTTGATCATCTGCGTAGTTTTTGGGAACCGATAGTGTCAAAGGCAACCGAACAGAACGACAAGCTTAAGCGAGCGATAATCGTCTCCGCAGTGCTGCACGTTATTCTTTTTGCAGTGCTGATCTGGAGTTCGTTCGACGAGCACATTGATGCATCATCGGGCGGCGGTGGAGGCTCTTCCATTGACGCCGTCATGGTGGATCCCGGTGCGGTAGTGCAGAACTATAACCGCGAGCAACAGCAGAAGGCGAGTGCAAAACGGGCTGAAGAGCAGCGTGAAAAACAGGCGCAACAGCAAGCGGAAGAACTGCGTGAAAAGCAGGCCGCTGAGCAGGAGCGACTGAAGCAGCTTGAGAAAGAACGTTTGCAGGCGCAGGAAGCGGCGAAAGAGCAGGCGGAACAGCAGAAGCAAGCTGAAGAGGCCGCGAAGAAAGCTCAGGAACAGCAGAAGCAGGCGGAAGAGGCGGCAGCCAAAGCCGCGGCGGACGCGAAAGCACAAGCTGATGCCCAGGCAAAATTAGCGGCGGAAGCAGCGAAGAAAGCCGCAGCCGATGCTCAGAAGAAAGCTGAAGCCGAAGCGGCGAAGAAAGCCGCTGCTGATGCTCAGAAGAAAGCTGAAGCGGAAGCGGCAAAAAAAGCTGCTGCTGATGCTCAGAAAAAAGCTGAAGCGGAAGCCGCGAAGAAAGCCGCTCAGGAAGCAGAGAAGAAAGCTGCTGCCGATGCTGCGAAGAAAGCGGCTGCTGCCGAGAAGGCTGCAGCAGAAAAAGCGGCCGCTGCTGAAAAAGCCGCAGCAGAGAAGAAAGCCGCCGCCGAGAAAGCGGCTGCTGACAAAAAAGCTGCAGCAGAAAAAGCTGCTGCCGATAAGAAAGCAGCTGCAGAGAAAGCCGCCGCCAAAAAAGCGGCCGCCGCTGAGAAAGCCGCGGATGCCGCTGGCGTTGACGATCTCCTGGGCGACCTGAGTTCTGGTAAGAATGCGCCGAAAGCGGGCGGTGGTGCGAAAGGAAACAATGCAGCACCAACAGGAAGTGGTAACACTAAGAGTAACGGTGCTTCTGGTGCAGAAATCAACGGTTATGCCGCGCAGATTAAATCCGCTATCGAAAGCCGATTCTATGATGCGTCTTCCTACACCGGTAAAACGTGCACGCTGCGTATAAAACTGGCGCCGGATGGCATGCTCCTTGATATTAAGTCCGAAGGTGGCGATCCCGCTTTATGTACTGCAGCACTTGCCGCAGCGCGGCAGGCTAAGATGCCTAAGCCGCCGTCACAGGCAGTCTACGAAGTCTTTAAAAATGCACCGCTGGACTTCAAACCTTAAGTTACATTTTCCCCGTGCAAACGGGGAAAAATAGACCAGGGTTAGTCACAGGGTTTAGTAGTTTTGTCTATTTGGGTTTGTTAACATTCTGCTAAATTATCGTGGGTAAGGTTACCCGGATAAGGGAGATATGATGAAGCAGGCATTACGTGTAGCATTTGGTTTTTTAATGCTGTGGGCAGCAGTACTGCACGCAGAAGTACGTATCGAGATCACCCAGGGGGTGGATTCGGCACGACCAATCGGTGTTGTTCCGTTCCAGTGGGCCGGTCCTGGCGCTGCGCCTGAAGATGCCGGTGGCATCGTTGCGGCTGACCTGCGTAACAGCGGTAAATTCAACCCATTAGATCGTTCTCGTCTGCCTCAGCAGCCGGGCAGCGCGCAGGAAGTACAGCCTGCTGCATGGTCTGCACTCGGTATTGATGCTGTCGTTGTTGGTCAGGTTACACCTAACCCGGACGGCTCTTACAACGTTGCCTGGCAGCTGGTTGATACCGGCGGTGCACCGGGTACCGTTCTGGCACAGAACTCTTACAAGGTCACTAAACAGTACCTGCGCTACGCGGCACACGCTGCCAGCGATGCGGTATTTGAAAAACTGACCGGCATTAAAGGTGCGTTCCGTACCCGTATTGCTTATGTGGTACAGACCAATGGCGGTCAGTTCCCGTATGAGCTGCGCGTATCTGACTACGATGGTTACAATCAGTTCCTGGTGAAACGTTCTTCTCAGCCGCTGATGTCTCCAGCCTGGTCTCCGGACGGTTCTAAACTGGCTTATGTTACCTTCGAAAGCGGTCGTTCAGCGCTGGTTATCCAGACGCTGGCTAACGGTGCTGTTCGCCAGGTTGCGTCGTTCCCTCGTCACAACGGTGCGCCTTCGTTCTCTCCGGACGGTACCAAACTGGCGTTTGCGCTCTCTAAAACCGGTAGCCTGAACCTGTACGTGATGGACATTGGCTCTGGTCAAATTCGCCAGGTGACCGATGGTCGTAGCAACAACACCGAACCGTCCTGGTTCCCGGACAGCCAGAACCTGGCATTTACGTCTGACCAGGCAGGTCGTCCACAAATCTATAAAGTGAACGTCAACGGCGGTGCTCCACAGCGTATTACCTGGGAAGGTTCGCAGAACCAAAACGCAGATGTGAGCAGCGACGGTAAATTTATGGTAATGGTCAGCTCCAACGGTGGGCAGCAGCACATTGCCAAACAAGATCTGGTAGCGGGTGGCGTTCAAGTTCTGTCGTCAACGTTCCTGGATGAAACGCCAAGTCTGGCACCTAACGGCACTATGGTAATCTACAGCTCTTCTCAGGGGATGGGATCTGTGCTGAATCTGGTTTCTACAGATGGGCGTTTCAAAGCGCGTATTCCGGCAACTGATGGACAGGTAAAATCACCTGCCTGGTCGCCGTATCTGTAAATAATAATTAATTGATTACTAAAGGAATCATAGAAATGCAACTGAACAAAGTGCTGAAGGGGCTGATGATCGCTCTGCCTGTAATGGCAATCGCAGCGTGTTCTTCTAACAAGAATGCAAGCAATGACCAGAGCGGCGAAGGCATGATGGGTGCCGGTACCGGTATGGACGCGAATGGCAATGGCAACATGTCTTCTGAAGAGCAAGCGCGTCTTCAGATGCAGCAGCTGCAGCAGAACAACATCGTTTACTTCGATCTGGATAAATACGACATCCGTTCTGACTTCGCTGCGATGCTGGATGCTCACGCTAACTTCCTGCGTAGCAACCCGTCTTACAAAGTCACCGTAGAAGGTCACGCGGACGAACGTGGTACTCCAGAGTACAACATCTCCCTGGGTGAACGTCGTGCTAACGCCGTTAAAATGTACCTGCAGGGTAAAGGCGTTTCTGCTGACCAGATCTCCATCGTTTCTTACGGTAAAGAAAAACCTGCAGTACTGGGTCACGACGAAGCGGCTTACTCCAAAAACCGTCGTGCCGTACTGGTTTACTAAGAGAATTGCATGAGCAGTAACTTCAGACATCATCTGTTGAGTCTGTCGTTACTGGTTGGAATAGCGGCCCCCTGGGCCGCTTTTGCTCAGGCACCAATCAGTAGTGTCGGCTCAGGCTCGGTAGAAGACCGGGTCACTCAACTCGAGCGTATTTCTAACGCTCACAGTCAGCTTTTAACCCAACTCCAGCAACAACTTTCCGACAACCAAAACGATATTGACTCTCTCCGTGGTCAGATTCAGGAAAGCCAGTATCAGCTTAACCAGGTTGTGGAACGTCAGAAGCAAATCTTGCTGCAGATGGATAGCCTCAGCAGCGGTGGCGCAGCTGCGCAGCCAGCAGCAGGCGATCAGAGCGGTGCGGCGACGTCGCCCCCTGCTCCTGCGGCAGATGCTTCGGCCTCGACGGGAGCGCCTGTTCAGAGCGGTGACGCGAATACGGACTACAACGCGGCCATTGCCCTGGTACAGGATCAATCTCGTCAGGATGACGCTATCGCTGCGTTTCAGAACTTTGTGAAGAAATACCCTGATTCTACTTATCTGCCCAATGCAAATTATTGGCTCGGTCAGCTGAATTACAACAAGGGTAAAAAGGACGATGCGGCGTTTTATTTTGCCTCAGTGGTGAAAAATTACCCGAAATCGCCAAAAGCGCCTGATGCGATGTTTAAAGTCGGCGTCATCATGCAGGACAAAGGTGACACTGCGAAAGCGAAAGCGGTTTATCAGCAGGTGGTTGCTAAATTCCCTGGCACCGAAGGTGCGAAGCAGGCGCAAAAACGTCTGAATTCGATGGGATGATTATCGCATGACCAGAAATCGCGTTATTTCTGGTCGTGCAGCATGATTCGTAAGCAGTTAAGTGATCTTCATCGAAATTTTTGTTGCGCTGAATTCTTAAATCAGTAATATATGCCGCCGTTGCCACGGGATATCAAACAACGTGAAAACAGCGTAAAAGTGGGTCGTTAGCTCAGTTGGTAGAGCAGTTGACTTTTAATCAATTGGTCGCAGGTTCGAATCCTGCACGACCCACCACTTAAAGCAGTTCCGGTAGTACAGAGTGGGTGATTAGCTCAGTTGGTAGAGCATCTCCTTTACACGGAGGGGGTCGGCGGTTCGAGCCCGTCATCACCCACCACTCCGGGTCGTTAGCTCAGTTGGTAGAGCAGTTGACTTTTAATCAATTGGTCGCAGGTTCGAATCCTGCACGACCCACCAATTTTAATGTCTTACTCAGATGTTAAACGTGAAGGATAACGTTGCAACAGCAACAGCCCGTAGGGCGAGGCGAAGCCGAGTCATCCTGCACGACCCACCAGGTTATTGGTATGAGTAAAAATTCAGGCAACACCCAAGCGGGTCGTTAGCTCAGTTGGTAGAGCAGTTGACTTTTAATCAATTGGTCGCAGGTTCGAATCCTGCACGACCCACCAGCCTGAATAGATTTGCAGTACATCCCGCAAGGGGTCGTTAGCTCAGTTGGTAGAGCAGTTGACTTTTAATCAATTGGTCGCAGGTTCGAATCCTGCACGACCCACCAATGTAAAAAAGCGCCCTAAAGGCGCTTTTTTGCTATCTGTATTCCGCATATTTTGACCTTGCAGGTCGGCTCCGGCGAAGTCGCCATCTGATGCGTGCTACGCGCACCTATTTCCGGTGACTTTTTCTCGCAAATTCGCTATCTTGTTTAGTATACAAAACACATTTGCCGTCCGTTTTGCTATGTTATGCAAAAGAAAGGCAATAATGTTAAGCCAGTAAAACGAGAAGCCATAATGAGCGTGATGTTTGATCCAGAAGCCGCAATCTATCCCTTCCCGCCAAAGCCTGTCCCGCTGAGTCAGGATGAGAAGCAGTTTTACCGTGAGAAGATCAAACGACTTCTCAAAGAGCGAGATGCAGTGATGGTTGCACATTACTACACCGACCCGGAAATCCAGCAACTGGCGGAAGAGACCGGGGGCTGCATCTCTGACTCTCTGGAGATGGCACGCTTTGGTGCCAGACATCCTGCTTCCACGTTACTGGTCGCAGGCGTTCGCTTTATGGGTGAAACCGCAAAGATTCTCAGCCCTGAAAAAACCATTCTGATGCCAACGCTACATGCGGAGTGTTCACTCGACCTCGGCTGTCCGATTGATGCGTTCTCGGCCTTCTGCGACGCCCATCCGGACCGTACCGTGGTGGTCTATGCCAATACCTCTGCCGCAGTGAAAGCGCGGGCAGACTGGGTCGTGACGTCAAGCATCGCCGTTGAACTGATTGAGCATCTGGACAGCCTGGGCGAGAAAATCATCTGGGCGCCTGACCGCCATCTCGGCAATTACGTGCAGAAGCAGACCGGCGCTGACGTGCTTTGCTGGCAGGGTGCCTGTATTGTTCATGATGAATTTAAGACGCAGGCGCTCTCGCGCATGAAGGCGATTTACCCGCACGCAGCGATCCTTGTTCACCCGGAATCACCGCAGTCCATTGTCGACATGGCGGATGCCGTGGGATCCACAAGCCAGCTTATCAATGCTGCCAGGACGCTGCCGCACAAGCAGCTCATCGTGGCAACCGACCGCGGTATCTTCTATAAGATGCAGCAGGCCGTGCCTGAGAAAGAGCTGCTTGAAGCACCAACGGCGGGCGAGGGGGCGACGTGTCGTAGCTGCGCGCACTGCCCGTGGATGGCGATGAACGGCCTGAAAGCTATTGCTGAGGGCCTGGAGAAAGGCGGAGCAGCGCATGAAATCCATGTGGATGCTGCTCTGCGTGAAGGTGCGTTAATTCCGCTTAACCGCATGCTGGATTTTGCGGCTACACTACGTACTTAATTCAATACGCCCTGGGGAAAAGATGGATTTTTTTAGCACACAGAACATTCTGGTTCATATACCGATTGGTGCAGGTGGCTATGACCTGTCATGGATTGAGGCCGTGGGTACGCTGGCTGGGTTATTGTGTATCTGGCTGGCAAGCCTGGAGAAGATCAGCAACTACGCGTTCGGGTTAATTAACGTTACGCTCTTTGCGATTATCTTCTTCCAGATCCAGCTGTACGCCAGCCTGCTTTTGCAGTTGTTCTTCTTTGCGGCGAACATTTACGGTTGGTACGCGTGGTCGCGGCAGAACAGCCAGCAGGAGGCGGAACTGCAAATCCGCTGGCTGCCCTTACCGAAAGCCATCGCCTGGTTTGTCGCCTGCGTTGTCGCCATTGGTTTAATGACCGTCTATATCAACCCGGTGTTTGCATTCCTGACCCGTGTCGCGGTGTCGGTAATGTCTGGCCTCGGGCTGAATGTCGCTATGCCATCACTCCAGCCGGATGCTTTCCCGTTCTGGGACTCCTGCATGATGGTGCTGTCGATTGCTGCGATGATCCTGATGACCCGTAAATACGTTGAGAACTGGCTGCTCTGGGTCGTCATTAACGTCATTAGCGTGGTTATTTTTGCACTTCAGGGCGTCTATGCGATGTCGCTGGAGTATCTGCTGCTGACCTTCATTGCCCTGAACGGGAGCCGGATGTGGATTAACAGCGCGCGTGAGCGAGGCTCTCGCGCGCTTTCGAACTAATGATGGTGATGATGTGAATGGCCGGACTGCGCCTCGTTCAGGTGGCAGTCCGGGCCGTTACAGGGCTGGTACTCCATCTGGATGGTGGCGTGGCCAATCTCATAGTGATGTTCGAGAAAGTGCTGGATGCGCTCAAGCAGGCCATCATGGTCATGGGTAGGGATCACCTGGACGTGCAATGTCATGACGGGTTTCTCACCCACCAGCCAGACGTGAACATGATGCACATTGCGCACCTCGGGCACGGAACGACGCAGGTTGCGTTTAAGCTCGGCAATGTCCACGGATGCCGGCGCCCCTTCAAGCAGTTCATTCACGCTCTCCTTCAGCAGCCGCCAGGCACTGCGCAATACCAGACACGATACCAGCACGGACAGAATCGGGTCGACGGGCGTCCAGCCGGTATAAAGGATCACCAGCGCGGCCACAATAGCGCCGACGGAACCCAGTAAATCGCCCATAACATGCAGAGCCGCAGCGCGCACGTTGAGGTTCTTTTCCCCGCTGCCGCGATGCAAGATCCAGAACGCCAGAAGATTCGCCAGCAGACCTGCTACGGCGATAACCATCATTGTCGCTCCGGCGACCGGCTGAGGGTGACGAAAGCGCTGTATGGCTTCCCAGACGATAAGAAGGGTGATAACCACCAGAGCAATAGCGTTAACAAACGCCGCCAGAGTGGTTAGCCGCAGCCAGCCAAAGGTATGACGCGCGTTAGGCGGACGACGGGCAAACTGCACGGCCAACAGAGCGAAGAGCAGGGCGGCGGCATCGGTAAGCATATGTCCGGCATCCGCCAGAAGCGCCAGAGAGCCGGAAACCAGGCCACCAATGACCTCGATAACCATAAACGTTGCCGTGACGCCGAAGGCCAGCATAAGGCGTTTAGCGTTGTCATCGCCAGGAGACGGGGTGTGTGAATGCGTGTGCGCCATATCAGCTTTCCTTTTTGTTATTGTTTTTAGTGTAGCGTTTTTAATGGCTTACTCCAAAAAGAAAGGAGAGCCAGAGCTCTCCTTTTACGTTTACATCCGTCACGGATTATTGGGTTGTGCCATCCGTTTTGGTATTGGCATCGTCGCCCACTTTGTCATTCGAATTCGGACACTTACCGTCTTTGCACATGGTGTTCTTATGCATCTCATCGGTACTCATCGTGTCATGATTCATGGTGCCTGAGCCGCTACTGTCCGGATGCAACATCGTGCCTCCGGTATTGGTGTTCCCGGTATTGATCTGGCTGTTATCGACATTATTCGGGGCGATATTCTGTTTTGCATCAGGGGCGACCTGACCCGCCGCCGCCGCGGCATTTGCATCACCGTTGTTATCTGTTGAGCCCGTCTCAGCGGCAAGGACGCTGCCGCTTGCCAGGGTAAGGGAGGCTGTGAGGAAGAGGGTTGCCAGTTTCGTCATTTTCATCTTGGTGCTCCTGTTCTTGTCGTTACGCTGGATAACATTTTCCAACAGTGCATCTTTTTCAGAGGCGAAAGATTCCGTCATACGGACTTACGTCAGTATGGAATCGCGTTTAATCAAACAAAAGTGGTTGTTACAGTTAAAAAGCTTAGGTTAGATCTCGTTTTTCGCTATTTTGTGGCGATTTTTAGGTGAATTCCAGGAATTATCTGCGTGAAGTGTAAAACCGTGTTTACACTTTCTGGTCGGCAAGTTAGATTGAAAGGATTGCTTTCATTACTAAAGATATGGCAGAGCTGGAAAGAAAATGAATTATCAGAACGACGATTTACGTATTAAAGAGATCAATGAGTTATTACCTCCTGTAGCACTCCTTGAGAAATTCCCCGCCACTGAAAATGCCGCAAACACGGTGTCTCATGCTCGTAAAGCGATCCATAAGATCCTGAAAGGTAATGACGATCGTCTTCTGGTGGTGATTGGCCCTTGCTCAATTCACGATCCTGCTGCGGCCAAAGAGTACGCAGCAAGATTGCTCCAGCTTCGCGAAGAACTGCAAGGCGAGCTGGAAATTGTCATGCGTGTTTACTTTGAAAAGCCGCGTACGACCGTTGGCTGGAAAGGGCTCATTAACGACCCGCATATGGATAACAGTTTCCAGATCAACGACGGTCTGCGTATTGCGCGCAAACTGCTGCTGGAGATCAACGACAGCGGTTTGCCGGCTGCCGGTGAGTTCCTCGACATGATTACGCCGCAATATCTGGCGGATCTGATGAGCTGGGGCGCAATCGGTGCGCGTACTACAGAATCTCAGGTTCACCGCGAACTGGCGTCAGGTCTCTCGTGTCCGGTTGGTTTTAAAAACGGTACCGATGGCACCATTAAGGTGGCAATTGACGCCATCAATGCCGCTGGGGCACCGCACTGCTTCCTGTCCGTCACCAAATGGGGTCACTCCGCCATTGTGAATACCAGCGGTAACGGTGACTGTCATATTATTCTGCGTGGCGGTAAAGAGCCGAACTACAGCGCAAAACATGTCGCAGACGTGAAGGTCGGGCTGGAAAAAGCGGGTCTGCCACAACAGGTGATGATCGACTTCAGCCATGCCAACTCCAGCAAGCAGTTTAAAAAGCAGATGGAAGTCGGCGCCGATGTTTGTCAGCAGATTGCCGGCGGTGAGAACGCGATTATTGGCGTGATGATCGAAAGCCATCTGGTGGAAGGTAACCAGAATCTGGAAGGCAGCGAGCCGCTGGTCTACGGTAAGAGCGTCACGGACGCCTGCATCGGCTGGGACGATACGGATGCGCTTCTGCGTCAGCTGGCGAATGCGGTAAAAGCGCGTCGCGGCTGAGTTTCAGGAGCCAAATAAAAAAGCGTGGATTGCTCCACGCTTTTTTTATGTCCAGCGAAAATTATTTCGCTTTACCCTGGTTCGCTACAGCCGCGGCTTTTGCAGCGATCTCATCAGCGTTGCCCAGATAGTAATGTTTGATTGGTTTGAAGTTTTCGTCGAACTCATACACCAGCGGAACGCCAGTTGGGATGTTCAGTTCGAGGATCTCGTCTTCACCCATGTTGTCCAGGTATTTCACCAGCGCGCGCAGGGAGTTACCGTGAGCTGCGATGATCACGCGCTCGCCGCTTTTCAGGCGTGGCAGAATGGTTTCGTTCCAGTAAGGCACAACGCGGTCGATGGTCAGCGCCAGGCTCTCGGTCGTTGGCAGCTCAGCATCCGTCAGTTTCGCGTAACGCGGGTCGTGGCCCGGGTAGCGCTCGTCATCTTTGGTCAGCTCTGGTGGGGTTACCGCGAAGCCGCGACGCCACTGTTTAACCTGCTCGTCACCGTATTTTTCAGCGGTTTCCGCTTTGTTCAGACCCTGCAGCGCACCGTAGTGACGCTCGTTCAGTTTCCAGGATTTCTCAACCGGCAGCCAGGCCTGATCCAGTTCGTCCAGAACGTTCCACAGTGTATGGATGGCACGTTTCAGCACAGAGGTGTAAGCAAAATCAAAGCTGAAGCCTTCAGCCTTCAGCAGTTTACCTGCTGCTTTTGCTTCGCTTACGCCTTTTTCTGACAGATCAACGTCGTACCAACCGGTAAAGCGGTTTTCGTTGTTCCACTGGCTTTCGCCATGACGCACCAGGACCAGCTTAGTTACAGCCATATCGTACTCCTCATAAGCTTTATTGAATGATAACAATTCTCATTATATTGCCGTGACAGTGCCAGCAGCAACGCTTAACCCTAACCATAGCGAAAATAGTCTCTGAGTGTAAGATGCTTGTGAATCCAGGGTTATGATTTTGTCTGCGATCGGCGCTATTTTCAGCAAGACGGAGAGAAAAAGCCCTCCGCCAGGAGGGCTGGGAATTATGAATGCGGGATGAAATGATATTCTGTCACGCTAACGTACTCTTCACCCGGGCGCAGCACACAGTCCGGCTGTGGCCATTCTGGATGGTTCGGGCTGTCCGGCAGGAACTCGCTTTCCAGCGCCAGACCTTGCCAGTCGCTGTACTCTTCATGTTCGCGTGCCGTGGTACCGCCAAGGTAGTTGCCTGAATAGAATTGCAGGGCAGGGGCCGTGGTGTAGACCGTCATCTGCAGTTTTTCATCCGCAGACCAGACCTGTGCGGCAGGCTGAGTCACATCGCCTTTCGCCTGCAGCAGGAACGCGTGGTCATAGCCTTTTACCTTGCGCTGATCGTCATCGCTCAGGAAATCCTGCGCGATGGTTTTTCCGCTGCGGAAATCAAAGCTGGTACCGCTGACGGCCTTGAGTCCCTGAAACGGGATCCCCATTTCATCCACCGGCAGATAGGCATCGGCCAGGATCTGGAGCGTGTGATTACGCACGTCGCACTGGTTGCCGTCCAGGTTGAAATAAGCGTGGTTGGTCAGATTGACCGGGCACGGCTTATCAACTTTCGCGCGATATTCAATGGCGATACGGTTATCGTCAGCCAGCGTGAAATGCGCGAACGCGGTGAGGTTACCGGGGAATCCCTGGTCACCGTCACGCGAGTCAAGTGAGAACAGCACTTCGCGGTCGTTTTGCTGAACGATTTTCCAGCGGCGCTTATCGAACCCTTCAGGTCCACCGTGTAACTGATTTTCGCCCTGACTGGAAAGCAACGAGTAACGCTCGCCATCAAGTTCGAAAGCGCTTTTCGCGATGCGGTTAGCATAACGGCCGACAGACGCGCCAAGATAGGCGGACTGATTGACATACTGCTCAGGCGACGCGCAGCCAAGCAGGGTTTCACGTACGCTGCCATCAGGCATTGGTACGCGAGCGGATAGCAAAGTGGCACCCCAGTCCATTAACGTAACCACCATTCCTGCGCTGTTGCGCAGGGTTAACAGGCGATACGGCAGGCCATCCGGGGCAAGGGTTGGCGTTTCGTTTAGCACTGTCCTGCTCCTTGTGATGCTTTACACACGTAGAAAGTTTCTTTAATACCTGTTTTCGCTTCGTACTGTTTTTCCACCGCCTGCTGGACGGCAGGGACGAGCTCTTCCGGCATCAGGGCAACAATGCAGCCACCGAAGCCGCCGCCGGTCATACGCACGCCGCCTTTATCGCCAATCGTGGCTTTGACGATGTCCACCAGGGTATCGATTTGCGGAACGGTGATTTCAAAATCATCGCGCATGGAGGCGTGAGATTCTGCCATCAGTTCACCCATACGTTTCAGGTCACCTTTCGCCAGCGCGGACGCCGCTTCAACGGTACGGGCATTTTCCGTCAGCACATGACGAACGCGTTTCGCCACTACCGGATCCAGTTCGTGCGCCACTTTATTGAATTCGTTGAGCGAAACGTCACGCAGTGCAGGTTGCTGGAAGAAACGTGCGCCGGTCTCACACTGCTCGCGGCGGGTGTTGTACTCGCTGCCCACCAGCGTGCGTTTAAAGTTGCTGTTAATAATTACCACAGCTGCGCCTTTTGGCAAGGGAACGGCTTTGGTACCCAGAGAGCGGCAGTCGATAAGCAAGGCATGCTCTTTTTTACCCAGCGCAGAGATCAGCTGGTCCATGATGCCGCAGTTACAGCCCACAAACTGGTTTTCCGCTTCCTGACCATTCAGGGCGATTTGTGCCCCGTCCAGTGGCAGATGATAAAGCTGCTGGAAGACGGTACCCACGGCGACTTCCAGCGACGCGGACGAGCTTAACCCGGCGCCCTGAGGCACGTTTCCGCTGATGACCAGATCAGCGCCGCCCACGTTTTTATTACGTTTCTGCAGGTGTTTTACCACGCCGCGCACGTAGTTAGACCATTGCTGGCTGTCGTGGGTAACGATGGGTGCATCGAGGGAAAACTCATCCGTCTCATTGTTGTAATCCGCTGCAATAACGCGGACTTTGCGGTCATCGCGCTTAGCGCAGCTAATGACCGTCTGGTAATCAATGGCGCACGGCAGAACGAAACCATCGTTATAGTCGGTATGTTCACCAATCAGGTTCACGCGGCCAGGCGCCTGAATGACATGGGTGGCAGGGTAGCCAAATTTCTCAGCAAACAGGGATTGTGTTTTATCTTTCAGACTCATTTTTTAGACTCCTGATTCGCGATAATGGACGTCACTCACAGCCCGCAGGCGTTCTGCAGCCTGTTCTGCCGTCAGGTCACGCTGGGTTTCTGCCAGCATTTCATAGCCCACCATGAATTTACGTACCGTCGCAGAGCGCAGCAGCGGCGGATAGAAATGGGCATGCAACTGCCAGTGTTGATTCTCTTCACCGTTAAACGGAGCGCCATGCCAGCCCATTGAGTACGGGAAGGAGCACTGGAACAGGTTGTCATAACGGCTGGTCAGTTTCTTCAGTGCCAGGGCGAGGTCATCGCGCTGGGCGTCGCTCAGATCGGTGATGCGCAGAACCTGTGCTTTTGGCAGAAGCAGCGTCTCAAATGGCCATGCTGCCCAGTAAGGTACGACGGCCAGCCAATGCTCGGTTTCCACCACCGTTCGGCTGCCATCGGCCAGTTCACGACGGGTGTAATCCACCAGCATCGGCGATCCATTTTCCGCGAAATAGGCTTTTTGCAGACGGTCTTCACGCTCGGCTTCGTTTGGCAGGAAACTGTTGGCCCAGATCTGACCGTGCGGGTGCGGGTTAGAGCAGCCCATTGCCGCGCCTTTGTTTTCGAACACTTGTACCCACGGGTAGGTCTGGCCCAGTTCAGCAGTTTGCGTCTGCCAGGTGCTGACGACCTCTTTCAGCGCGTCAACACTCAGCTCCGGCAGCGTTTTGCTGTGGTCGGGCGAGAAACAGATAACACGGCTGGTGCCGCGCGCGCTTTCACAGCGCATCAGCGGGTCCTGGCTATCCGGCGCGTCGGGCGTGTCGGTCATCAGGGCGGCAAAATCGTTGGTGAAAACGAAGGTGCCTTTGTAGTCCGGGTTTTTATCGCCCGTCACACGCGTGTTGCCCGGACACAGGAAGCAGTCCGGGTCGTGCTGCGGAAGCGTCTGTTTTGCAGGCGTCTCTTGCGCCCCCTGCCAGGGGCGCTTGGCGCGATGCGGAGAAACCAAAATCCATTGCCCGCTTAGCGGGTTAAAACGACGATGCGGATGATCGACGGGATTGAACGAAGTCATGACGGATCCTTAGTCCGGATAACCTTGTGGATGGCGAGACTGCCAGTGCCAGGTATCCTGTGCCATTTCATCAAGCGTGCGGGTGACACGCCAGTTAAGCTCTTTATCGGCTTTGGAGGCATCGGCCCAGTAAGCCGGGAGGTCGCCTTCACGGCGCGGTGCGAAGTGATAATTCACAGGCTTACCGCAGGCCTTACTGAAGGCATTCACGACGTCCAGCACGCTGCTGCCGATCCCGGCGCCGAGGTTGTAAATATGCACGCCTGGCTTATCGGCCAGCTGCTGCATTGCTGCCACGTGGCCGTCGGCCAGATCCATGACGTGGATATAATCACGCACACCGGTACCGTCTTCGGTTGGATAATCATTACCGAAAATAGCCAGAGACTCACGGCGGCCAACGGCCACCTGGGCGATGTACGGCATCAGGTTATTCGGGATGCCCTGTGGATCTTCACCCATATCGCCTGACGGATGGGCGCCAACCGGGTTGAAGTAGCGCAGCAAGGCGATGCTCCATTCAGGCTGTGCTTTTTGCAGATCGGTGAGGATCTGCTCCACCATCAGTTTGCTTTTGCCATACGGGCTTTGCGGCGTGCCGGTCGGGAAGCTTTCAACGTAAGGGATTTTTGGCTGATCGCCGTAGACGGTTGCGGAAGAGCTGAAGATAAAGTTTTTGACGTTCGCTGCGCGCATGGCGGAGATCAAACGCAGGGTACCGTTGACGTTGTTGTCGTAATACTCCAGCGGTTTCGCGACGGATTCACCCACCGCTTTCAGGCCGGCGAAATGGATCACCGTCTCAATGGCATGGTCGTGAAGGATCTCGGTCATCAACGCTTCATTGCGGATGTCGCCTTCCACGAAGGTCGGTTGTTTACCGCCAAGACGTTCAATCACAGGCAGCACGCTGCGCTTACTATTGCACAGGTTGTCGAGGATGATGACATCATGACCGTTTTGCAGCAGCTGCACGCAGGTATGACTACCAATGTAACCGCTACCACCTGTTACCAGAACTCGCATATTTCGCTCCATTGGGCTTATGGTATGTAATAACCATAGCATAACAGAGACGCGAAAAGTGTGACATGGGATAAAATAGTGGAATCGTTTACACTGCTTTTAAAATCCGTTTTTTGGCGGCAATGCGACATTGTAGATCAAAGGGATAGGGAAGTCTTTGTGCAGGTTATCCGAAAAAACGGAGGGGCAGAGCCCTCCGGGGTTAATCGATTTTGCTCAGCAGGTACTGATAGCGTTCACCGTCGGGCACAAACTCGAGGCGATGCGTAATGCAGGACGGGGCATCTTCGGCATGATGGGAAACGAACAGCAGCTGCGTTTCACCTTCGCTAATCAGGACATCCACAAAACGGCGGATCAGCTGGCGGTTTAATGGGTCCAGCCCCTGTAGCGGTTCGTCGAGGATCAGAAGGGTCGGGTGTTTCACCAGCGCGCGAACGATCAGCGCCAGACGCTGCTGTCCCCACGAAAGGCTATGAAACGGCGCGTCAGCGACCCGGTTATCCATCCCCAGAATATCCAGCCACTGCTGGGCCAGCTTATGCTGTTTGTCCGAGACCGCCTGATAAATGCCGATGGAATCAAAATACCCGGACAGGATCACATTGCGCACCGTGGTGCTGACCCGGTAATCCAGATGCAGGCTGCTACTGACATAGCCGATATGCTTTTTAATATCCCAGATCGTTTCACCGCTTCCGCGGCGGCGGCCAAACAGGGTGAGATCGTTACTGTAGCCCTGAGGGTGATCGCCGGTGATCAGGCTCAGCAGCGTTGATTTTCCCGCGCCGTTGGGGCCAACAATTTGCCAGTGTTCACCCGGGTTGACCGTCCAGCTGAGATGATTAAGGATCGGTCGATCGTCATATGCTACCACGCCATCACGCAGCACGATGCGCGGCTGGTGGGGATCTAACGCGTGGCGGGCAGAAGGTGCGTCCGGTTCCGGCAGCGTGATGCCGTCCAGGTTTTCACTGTGCGCCAGCTGGGCAATTAACGCCTGCTTAAGTAACGCCGATTTTTCGCCGGTTTCGGTAAGGTTGCAGTCAGCGAGCACGCCGGCGTTCTGAATAAACTCAGGAATTTCATCAAAACGGTTAAGCACCAGTACCAGCGTATAGCCCAGCTGGTTAAGCGAGCCGAGCAGGGTGGCCAGCTGTGCACGGGACTGCACGTCGAGACCGTCGAACGGTTCATCCAGAATCAACAGTTCCGGCTCGCTCATCAGCGCCTGACACAGCAGCGTTTTTCGGGTTTCACCGGTCGAGAGGTATTTAAAGCGCCGGTTCAGCAGGGAGGTGATGCCAAACTGTTCTGCCAGATACGCACAACGGGCAGGATTGTTGACCTCATCCTGAATAATGTCTGCCGTTGTGCGGCCCGTATCCTCTTCGCCCGGGCTGAGTAAATCGGTGTTATTGCGCTGCCATTCATCGCTCACCAGCTTTTGCAGCTGTTCAAATGACAGGCGCGTCAGGCGCGTAAAGTTACACTGGTATTCCCCTTTAAGGTGCGCGAGCTCTCCGCTCAGCGCACGGGCCAGCGCTGATTTCCCGCTTCCGTTTGTACCGACAAACGCCCAGCTTTCACCGGCGCGTATTGTTAAATCAGAAATCGTCAGCGTTCGGGTGTCGCTAAGACGAAACGTGCCTTGCGAAATATGCAATGATGACATGACTTATCCCATTTTTTGCAGCAACAGATGTCAGGGATACTCACTGTCGACACGCTTGTCAATGTGCTCAGCACAATGTGGCAATAATCACCCGGTCTGCGTTGAAATATGCGGTCACCACAGCACCTTCTTCTAATTCTGCGGCGTCGCTGAGGGGAAGGGTTGCGCAGAGTTCTTGCCCGTCCGGCAGGGTCATCAGAACTTCACACTGCTCTTCACCGCGTTCAACGTGGCGGATGGCACCGCGTAGCTGGTTATCAGCGGCTTTTGCTTTTTCGGCATCGGCAGTGATATTCACCCATGGCGCTTTCAGTAACACCAGCACCTCTTTACCTTCATTCAGCGCCAGTCGGTCTGCGCTTTGTGCGGTAATCGCGGCTTTCAGACGGGTTGTTCCATCGGCAAGCAGGATCTCAATATGACGCTGCACCTGGGCGTTATCGCCCGCCATCACCGTACCAAACCACTGGTTACGGGCGCTGGTTTGCAGCGAAAAGCGGGAAATGGCAGCCAGCAGGCTGTCCAGCGGGAGATTATCGTCGTCACTTAGCACATCAAACGCTTTTTGCTGGATCTGCGCCAGCAGATCATACAGCTGAACCAGGCGCTGGCCGTAACGTGTCAGGATCGCACCTCCACCGCCTTTGCCGCCCGTGGCCCGGTCAACCAGCGTTTGCTCGCTCAGGGTGTTCATGTCGTTGATGGCATCCCAGGCGCTTTTATAGCTAATGCCAGCGTTCTTAGCCCCCTGGCTTATTGAACCGGTTTGTTCTATTTGTTTAAGCAGGGCGATACGTCGCGGATCGGCGAAAAGCTTCTGCTGTAGTCGTAGAGTGAGGAGAATTTCGGCCTGCATAACACTGTCCTGGCAAAAAGTGCATTGTGACCCAAATGGCGAAGGTCGCAAAGGGCACCGCACAAAAGGGGATGTTTTTCTCACTTTTCAGGGTAGAATAAGCCATTCACAATATCTGGAGAAAACCATGTTGGAATTGTTGAAAAGTCTGGTATTCGCCGTGATCATGGTACCAGTAGTGATGGCCGTTATCCTCGGTGCCATCTACGGCCTGGGTGAAGTGTTCAACGTATTTTCGAACATTGGTCACAGAGACCAGGCTAAAAAGCAGCATTAATTTCCCCCCGAAACGCCCGGCTTGCCCGGGCGTTTTGCTCTCAAGTATTTCCCTTTCTCGCCGATATTATTTAAAGCATCAGCTTGCTGTACCCCTTGAGCGGTACGATTTAACGCTGGGATCTCCCCGGAGTTACCGTTATATTAGTGTGTATATAACGATACTCACAGGAGCTACAAATGGCACGTACATGGGTACGCCTTTTCGCAGGGGCAACGCTGACACTTTCGCTGAGCGGACACGCGCTGGCTGATGAGGGTAAAATTACCGTCTTTGCGGCGGCGTCGTTGACCAACGCGATGCAGGATATTGCGACAGCGTATAAAAAAGAGAAGAACGTCGAGGTGGTCTCCTCTTTTGCTTCTTCATCGACGCTGGCACGTCAGATTGAAGCGGGAGCGCCGGCCGATCTGTTCATTTCTGCAGACCAGAAGTGGATGGATTACGCGGCTGAAAAGAAATCGATTGATGCGACAACCCGCGAAACATTGCTGGGGAATAGCCTCGTCGTGGTGGCGCCGAAAGCCAGTCAGCAAGGCGAAATCACTATCAACAACGAGACCCCCTGGACCCGGTTGCTGAACGGAGGACGCCTGGCCGTTGGCGATCCGGAGCATGTACCGGCGGGGATCTACGCCAAAGAAGCATTGCAAAAACTGGGTGCCTGGGAGACGTTATCGCCCACACTGGCTCCGGCTGAAGATGTGCGCGGTGCTCTGGCGCTGGTTGAACGTAATGAAGCGCCGTTGGGGATAGTCTACGGGTCGGACGCCGTCGCCAGTAAAGGGGTGAAAGTGGTTGGTACGTTCCCGGAAGACTCCCACAAGAAAGTGGAATATCCTGTTGCGATTGTTGATGGACATAAAAATGCGACCGTGACGGCCTTCAGCGAATACCTGAAGGGACCCGAAGCGTCCGCAATCTTTAAACGTTACGGATTTACGACTCACTAATGATATTGACCGATCCCGAATGGCAGGCTGTCCTGCTGAGCCTGAAAGTCTCTTCCCTGGCGGTTACGCTGAGTTTGCCCTTTGGGATCTTCTTTGCCTGGTTACTGGTTCGCTGTAAGTTTCCCGGCAAAGCCCTGCTGGATAGCGTTCTTCATCTTCCCCTCGTGTTGCCACCGGTGGTGGTTGGCTACCTGCTGCTGGTGTCGATGGGGCGGCGCGGTTTTATTGGCGAATGGTTATATGACTGGTTTGAGCTGACGTTTGCGTTTAGCTGGCGAGGGGCGGTACTGGCGGCGGCGGTGATGTCATTCCCGCTGATGGTGAGGGCCATTCGCCTGGCGCTGGAAGGGGTTGATATCAAACTGGAACAGGCTGCCCGCACGCTGGGTGCCGGGCGCTGGCGCGTCTTTTTCACCATCACGCTCCCGCTTACGCTGCCGGGCATTATTGTCGGCACGGTACTGGCGTTCGCCCGCTCGCTGGGTGAGTTTGGTGCCACGATTACCTTTGTGTCGAATATCCCCGGTGAGACGCGAACGATCCCGTCAGCAATGTACACCCTGATCCAGACGCCGGGTGGAGAAGGTGCCGCGGCGCGGCTGTGCATCATCTCAATTGTGCTGGCGCTGGTCTCGCTGCTGGTTTCGGAATGGCTGGCGCGACTCAGTCGCGAGCGGATGGGGAAATAGTCATGCTCGAACTTCAGTTCACCCAGACGCTGGGAAATCATACCCTGACCCTTAACGAGACGCTGCCTGCGAGCGGCATTACCGCCATCTTTGGCGTATCAGGTGCAGGGAAAACCTCATTGATCAATGCCATCAGCGGGCTGACGCGACCGCAGTCCGGACGGATTGTGCTCAACGATCGCGTCTTAAATGACGTTGAGAACAAAATTTATCTGGCACCGGATAAGCGGCGAATTGGTTATGTTTTTCAGGATGCGCGATTATTTCCGCATTACAGCGTGCGCGGTAATCTTCGCTACGGCATGGCCAAAAGCATGGCCGCGCAATTTGATAAGCTGGTGGCGCTGCTGGGCATTGAGTCACTGCTGGACCGGCTCCCTTCATCGCTTTCTGGTGGTGAAAAACAGCGCGTGGCGATAGGCCGCGCTTTGCTCACCGCGCCAGAACTGCTGTTGCTCGACGAACCGCTGGCCTCGCTGGATATTCCGCGAAAACGTGAACTGCTGCCCTATCTTCAGCGACTGGCGCGTGAAATCAATATCCCGATGCTCTACGTCAGCCATTCGCTGGATGAGATCCTGCATCTGGCCGATAAAGTGCTGGTACTGGAAGAGGGCAGCGTTAAGGCATTCGGTAATCTGGAAGAGGTGTGGGGCAGCAGCGTGATGCACCCGTGGTTACCGAAGGAGCAGCAGAGCAGCATCCTTAAGGTGAGCGTGCTGGAACATCACCCGCATTATGCGATGACCGCACTGGCGCTGGGCGACCAGCATTTGTGGGTCAACAAAATCGACAAACCGCTGCAGTCTGCGTTGCGTATACGCATTCAGGCTTCAGATGTCTCTCTGGTGCTGCAAGCACCGCTGCAGACCAGTATTCGCAATATCCTGCGCGCGAAAGTGGCGGAGTGTTTTGATGATAACGGACAGGTTGAGGTAAAGCTCGAGGTGGGCAGCAAGACGCTCTGGGCGCGCATCAGTCCGTGGGCCAGAGATGAGTTAGGAATCAAACCTGGCCTGTGGCTTTACGCGCAAATCAAGAGCGTCTCCATCACCACCTGATTACAGCAGGTGGGTATAAATATACTGCGCGATGCTGTCGGTGGTGTTATCACCAATCACGACGTTAGCACGCGCTTTTACCGCATCGTCGGCGTTGCCCATTGCCACGCCTGTACCGGCGGCCTCCAGCATGCTGATGTCGTTGTAGTTATCGCCAAAGGCAATCACATCCTGCATTGACCCGCCCTGTGACTCCACGAACTGCGTCAGACGCTTGCCTTTGCTGTTGCCTTTGCGGGCGATATCGACCTGGTCGTGCCAGGACCACTCGCACTCCAGACCCAGCGTTTGTTCAACGTGCGTCGCGAAGGCATTCAGTTTGGTGGTATCTTCATCCGTCAGCGCAAATTTCCAGATAGCATCGACATCCTGAGCCGCCTGGCGCAGGGAGGAAACCTGGGTAAAGACCGGACGCTGCGCTTCAGGCAGAGACAATGCCCAGTTGCTGGTGCGGATCACGTGGCCTGTCGGACGTTCATACACCATTGCGTTATCCACGTACATCAGGCCGTGAATGGCATGCTCATCAAGCAGATCAATCAATTGCAGCGCCTGAGGCACGGGCAGCGGATCGGATTCTAAAACCTTTTTTGCCTGATAATCATACAAATAAGTGCCATTACAACAAATTGCAGGTGTATCTAACGCCAGTGCCTGATAAAAAGGATGAATGGCAACGTGATGTCGACCCGTTACGATAAGGAGTTGATATCCCACTTCCTGCGCGCGTTTGAGTGCTTCAAGGGAAGAGGGGAGAAGGGTTTTCTGCGGAGTAAGTAAGGTACCGTCTAAA
This sequence comes from Enterobacter cloacae complex sp. FDA-CDC-AR_0132, assembly GCF_003010695.1. Classification (NCBI taxonomy): domain Bacteria; kingdom Pseudomonadati; phylum Pseudomonadota; class Gammaproteobacteria; order Enterobacterales; family Enterobacteriaceae; genus Enterobacter; species Enterobacter cloacae complex sp. FDA-CDC-AR_0132. Next base: position 3,068,838 of record NZ_CP027618.1, read on the forward strand.
TCCAGAGCTATTACACGCGAGGTCATTTGTTTTTCCGGGTTAATATTGAATTTACGTTCTGAAGGGATGGTACACCGAGAGGCAAAGGCTTCAAAATTCCCGATGACAATTCAGCATTCACCGTCAAAAGTTAACTACTTTCATGCGCAGAGAGGAGTGAATATTCATGAAACAAACCGTTTATACCGCCAGTCCTGAAAGCCAGCAGATCCACGTCTGGCGTTTAAATACCGAGGGTACCCTCACGCTGGTTCAGGTTGTTGATGTGCCAGGTCAGGTGCAGCCGATGGTTATCAGCCCGGATAAACGTTTCTTGTACGTGGGTGTGCGCCCGGAGTTTCGCGTGCTGGCCTACCGCATCTCGCCGGACGACGGCGCGCTGACTTACACTGCGGAAGCACCTTTACCGGGCAGCCCAACGCATATCTCCACCGATCGCAAAGGCAACTTCATCTTCAGCGGCTCTTACAATGCGGGCTGTGTCAGCGTAACGCGTCTGGAAGCGGGCCTACCGGTTGAAACCGTGGAGGTGGTTGACGGGCTGGAAGGTTGCCACTCGGCGAATATTTCTCCGGATAACCGTACGCTGTGGGTCCCTGCGCTGAAACAGGATCGTATCTGCCTGTTTACCCTGAGCGATGACGGTCACCTGGTGGCGCAGAATCCTGCAGAAGTGACCACCGTTGAGGGCGCGGGCCCGCGCCATCTGGTGTTCCACCCGAACCAGCAGTACGCCTATGTGGTGAACGAGCTGAACAGTTCTGTGGACGTATGGGAACTGAAAGATCCTAACGGCAAGATTGAGTGCGTGCAGACGCTGGATATGATGCCGTCTGACTTCTCTGACACCCGCTGGGCGGCTGATATTCACATCACACCGGATGGGCGTCATCTGTATGCCTGCGACCGTACCTCCAGCCTGATTACGGTATTCAGCGTTTCTGAAGACGGTAGCGTGCTGGCGATTGAAGGTTTCCAGCCTACCGAAACCCAGCCACGCGGATTTAATATCGATCACAGCGGTAAATACCTGATTGCGGCGGGGCAAAAATCCCACCACATCGCGCTGTACGAAATCAAAGGTGCGCAGGGACTGCTGGAAGAGAAAGGGCGTTACGCCGTCGGCCAGGGGCCAATGTGGGTGGTGGTAAACGTACACTAAAAGGCTTAAAACAAAAAACCTCGCAAATGCGAGGTTTTTTTATGCCCGGTGGGCACCGGGCGAGTACAGCAAAAGACATCAACGCATTCTTTTATTGCTTAGGCTCAGCAACCACTTTGCTGCCCAGACCGCGGTTGTTGTATTCCCACATGCGGTTGAAGTTAGCGTCATTCAGGTTGCGCTGCACGTTACCTTTATCATCCACGCTACCGGTATTGCCGGAGAAAGGACGTTTGGAGATAGCGGCATCGGCCCATGGCTTAGCCATGTTGAAACCTTCGTTGATCACGCTGTCACGAATAACAACCTGACCGTTGGTGGCAGAGTCCACATCCAGCGAGCGACCCAGCTGCGCGACGCCGTCACCGGACGCGTTAAAGCGGCTGTTAACGGCCAGGAAGCCGTAGAACAGGTTGGATTGCGTGGCCGGGGCAAACACATAACCTTCCTGCTGAGTGCGTGAATTCACCACGCGGAAATCGGTGTTCTCAAACACCACCGCGCCGCGACCGGAGACCAGATCCACGTCACCTTCAACGTAGCTGTTAGTGACCAGCGTACGGGTCAGACGGTTATTCTGCAGCGTGTTCTGAACACCGCTGTTCGTCACGAAGAAGGTGTTCTGACGGCCAAGAATATTCACGTTGTTGATCTGCACTTTATCGCCATCGCTACGCAGTGCAACGGCCTGGTGGTTACCGGCATCCACGCTATCGCCCAGGGTATTCTGAATGGTCAGGTTCTGCAGCTGCAGGCCATTATTCTGCGACCAGACGACCGCCGAACACATCACGCCGATGGTAGCTGCACGCTTGCTCTGGCAGTTGTCAAACATGTACCACGCCGGTTTGCCTGGCATGTATTTACCCGCCGGGTTGACCAGGCGACGCCAGGTGTTGCTGTCGATTTCAGAATCAATCGCCAGACCAATTTTCACGTCGACCGCTTTCTCGCCTGTCCCGTAAAGGGTGATGCTGCCCGGTGCTGCCGGAACGTAAACGGTGCCTTCATATTCCCCAGGCAGGATCGCGATGTACTGGCGAGAGGCGCTGTGTTTGGTGATCGCCGCGTCAACCGCAGCCTGAATCGTTGTGTGGGTCACGCCCTGCGTACCTGCCGGACCGACAACGAAGTCAGGTTGTTTCGGCAGGTTAATAGAAGACGGTGTCCACGGCGCAGCGTTAGGGTCCATCGCCGAGAAGTAGTGCGCACGGTCAAAGTTCTTCGCTTCATCAGCGGACAAAATCGGGCGAGAGGCGGTACCCGGTGCAACCTGCTCAGAAGGCTGCTGGTCCGGTGGGGTAGAACTGCATGCGGATAATGTCACGCCAAAGGCGAGCGCTAACGCCAGACGGGAAATCCTGGAAATGTTCAAGGTAAAGCTCCTGGGTATGCAAGTCTTAACGGGATAGACGAAATAGCCTGCTTTTTTATACTAAGTTGAGCGAAACGGGAAGATAAAAAGGGTAAAAGATGCATTTTTTACCCGCAGGAGGCGGGAAAGTCATCACAAATAAATAACATTTTCCGCCAGAGCGGTTGACAGCAGGGGGCAGATGAAAATAAATGTCTATACAACCCATGACAAGTGGAATGCCCATGCAGCAGCTTCATCCCGACGATGTAATATGGCGCAATGCGCGACTGGCGACAATGATCCCGGACGACAGCACGCCTTATGGCCTGAAAGCGCAGCACGCCCTGGTGGTGCGCGGCCAGACGATTCTGGCCGTTATTCCCGAATCCGACATCCCTTCCGGCCACCGTCACTGTGTCGATCTGCACGGTCGTCTGGTCACCCCCGGGCTGATTGACTGCCATACCCACCTGGTGTTCGGTGGCGATCGTGCGGCAGAGTGGGAGCAGCGTCTGAACGGCGTCTCTTATCAAACCATCAGCGCGCAGGGCGGCGGGATTAACGCGACCGTGACGGCGACGCGGAGCAGTTCGCCCGAGACCCTGCTCACGCTGGCGCAACAGCGTCTGCAGCGGCTGATCGATGAAGGGGTGACCACGGTTGAAATCAAGTCGGGATATGGTCTCAACGCCGAAGCGGAAGAGAAGATGCTGCAGGTCGCCCGCCAGCTGGGCCAGAACAATCCGGTAGAGATCAGCCCAACGCTTCTGGCTGCGCATGCGGTTCCGGCGGAATACCGCCATGACGCGAACGCGTATCTCACCACGGTGTGCGAGCAGATGATGCCCACGCTGTGGCAAAAAGGCTTATTCGAAGCCGTGGATGTGTTTTGCGAAAATGTCGGCTTCACGCCAGCGCAAACCGAGCGGCTTTTCCGCGCTGCCACTGCCCTGGGGATTCCGGTCAAAGGACACGTGGAACAGCTTTCAAATCTTGGCGGCGCGGCGCTGGTCAGCCGCTTTAAGGGGCTTTCCGCCGATCATATTGAATATCTCGACGATGACGGTGTTCAGGCGATGGCGCACAACGGCACGGTTGCGGTATTACTGCCGGGGGCATTCTATTTTCTTCAGGAGCGCCAGCGTCCGCCGGTTGAACAGCTCAGAAAAGAGGGCGTTCCCATGGCTGTCGCCACCGACTATAACCCCGGCACCAGCCCGTTCGCGAGTATTCATCTCGCGATGAATATGGCCTGCGTGCAGTTTGGCCTGACGCCTGAAGAGGCCTGGGCTGGCGTGACGCGACATGCTGCCCAGGCGCTGGGACGCGGGGCCACGCACGGGCAGCTGCAGGTTGGATTCGTGGCTGACTTTGTCGTCTGGGATGCACATCACCCGGTCGAAATGGTCTACGAGCCGGGACGCAATCCGTTGTATCAACGTATTTTCCGTGGGGAGAGCGTATGAGACTCTGGCGGCCGGTTGCCGAGACCGTCTGGCAGGGGCGCGACGACAGCGCCGAGGCCAGCAATGCAAAACGTATTTTTCAGACCCTGCGACAGATGCCGGTATTTACCCCTCAGTCATCCGGCATCGCTTTGATAGGGTTTGAATGTGATGAAGGGGTAAAACGCAATCAGGGCAGGCCCGGCGCCGTACAGGCCCCGGAGGTGCTTCGCAAAGCGCTGGCGAACATGGCAAGTCATCATGGACATGACCGGCTGGTGGATATGGGGTCGGTATATGTCGAGGGCGATAACCTGGAAGCGGCTCAGCGGGCGTTAAGCGATGCCGTGCAGGCCTGCCAGCAGTCCGGCATGCGTACGCTGGTTTTTGGCGGGGGACACGAGACCGCCTGGGCGCATGGCCGCGGGGTTCTGGATGCTTTCCCGAACGCGCGCGTGGTGGTGATAAATCTGGATGCACACCTTGACCTGCGCAAGGCGGACCACGCGACCTCCGGCACGCCGTTTCGTCAGCTGGCACACTACTGTGCGGAACAGGCACGCGATTTTCAGTATGCCTGCCTGGGCGTCAGCCGGGCGGCGAACACGCAGGCGCTGTGGGATGAAGCTGAGCGACTAAACGTCACGCTGGTGGAAGACCTTCATTTCAGGCGAGATGCGTTATCGGCTCTGGACAAGGTTCTGGCCCAGGCCGACCGCGTTTACCTCACCATTGACCTCGATGTTTTGCCTGCTGGTGAAATGCCAGCCGTCTCAGCGCCCGCGGCGTTAGGGGTACCCGCGCTGGATCTTCTGCCGGTGATTGAACACATCTGCCGCAGTGGAAAACTGCAGGCTGCCGATCTGGTAGAATTTAACCCGCAGTACGATCGGGACGGACAGGGGGCAAAGCTTGCCGCCCGTCTGGCCTGGCAAATTGCTCACTGGTGGGCATAACAACGTTTAAGGAGTCAGAATGTTTTCACGCTCACCCCTGTCGCAGTCCAGCCCTCCCGCGCCTTTCTACGAAAAGGTGAAGCAGGCCATCAGCGAAAAAATCGCAACCGGCGTCTGGCGGCCGCACGATCGCATTCCGTCCGAGGCCGAACTGGTCGCACAGTTTGGTTTTAGCCGAATGACCATTAACCGGGCGCTGCGCGAGCTGACCGATGAGGGCCTTCTGGTGCGTCTGCAGGGGGTCGGAACCTTCGTTGCGGAGCCGAAAGGGCAATCGGCACTGTTTGAGATCAGAAGTATTGCCGATGAGATAGCCTCGCGAAACCATCAGCATCACTGTGAAGTGCTGGTGCTCGAAGAGACACAGGCCAGCGCCGAGCAGGCCGTGGAGCTGAATGTCAAAGAGGGAAGCCGCATCTTTCATTCCGTGATGGTGCATTATGAAAACGACATCCCGGTGCAGATTGAAGATCGCTGCGTGAACGCCGGTCGGGTGCCCGAGTACCTGGATCAGGATTACACCCAGACCACGCCGCATGCCTATCTTTCGCTCATCGCGCCGCTGACGGAAGGGGAGCACATCGTGGAAGCGGTTCGCGCTACGCCGCAGGAGTGCGAACTGTTGCGGATCAAAGAGCACGATCCTTGCCTGCTCATTCGTCGCCGTACCTGGTCTTCGTCGCATATTGTGTCGCATGCCAGACTGCTGTTCCCGGGAAATCGATACCGGCTGCAGGGCCATTTCATGTCGTAAGGGTCATACGTTTTAAAAGCGTGATAGCTAACGCAATATAACAAAATTGTATCTTTTTTGTTAAATTCGACCTTGTGTGTGCTTGTCTATACAAGTATATCTGAATACATCATCTGTCCCGTATGAGGAGCACACAATGTCGTCAGGTAAATACCGCCAGCAGGATGTCCGCGCCGCGCGCGGCACCACACTTACCGCCAAAAGCTGGCTCACCGAAGCCCCGCTGCGCATGTTGATGAATAACCTCGATCCTGAGGTCGCGGAGAACCCCCACGAGCTGGTGGTGTATGGCGGCATAGGCCGCGCCGCGCGCAACTGGGAGTGCTATGACGCGATTGTTGAATCCCTGACTCATCTGGAACATGACGAAACCCTGCTGGTGCAATCCGGCAAACCGGTCGGCGTGTTCAAAACCCACAAGAATGCACCGCGCGTGCTGATCGCCAACTCTAACCTTGTCCCGCACTGGGCGACCTGGGAACACTTTAACGAGCTGGACGCCAAAGGGCTGGCGATGTATGGCCAGATGACGGCGGGAAGCTGGATCTACATCGGCAGTCAGGGGATTGTGCAGGGCACCTACGAAACCTTCGTGGAAGCCGGTCGTCAGCACTATAACGGTTCGCTGAAAGGTCGCTGGGTACTGACCGCCGGTCTGGGGGGAATGGGGGGCGCACAGCCGCTGGCCGCGACACTTGCCGGTGCCTGCTCCCTGAACATTGAATGTCAGCAGAGCCGCATTGATTTCCGACTGCGTACCCGTTACGTCGATGAACAGGCTGAAAACCTGGATGACGCGCTGGCACGCATCAAAAAATACACGTCAGAAGGCAAAGCGATGTCGATTGCGCTCTGCGGCAACGCGGCTGACATTCTCCCTGAACTGGTGGCCCGTGGTGTACGCCCGGATCTCGTCACTGACCAGACCAGCGCGCACGACCCCCTTCACGGCTATCTGCCATCGGGCTGGACGTGGGAAGCGTACCAGCAAAAAGCCGAAAGTGACCCGGAAGGCACGGTGCTCGCCGCTAAACGTTCCATGGCGGAGCACGTGAACGCCATGCTGGCCTTTAGCCAGATGGGCATTCCGACATTTGATTACGGCAACAATATTCGCCAGATGGCGAAAGAGATGGGCGTGAGTAACGCCTTCGACTTCCCGGGGTTTGTGCCTGCCTATATTCGTCCGCTGTTCTGTCGCGGTATTGGCCCGTTCCGCTGGGTGGCCCTGTCCGGCGACCCGGAAGATATCTACAAAACCGACGCCAAAGTGAAGGAGATCGTCGCCGACGACGAACATCTGCACCACTGGCTGGATATGGCTCGCGAGCGCATTAACTTCCAGGGCTTGCCGGCGCGGATCTGCTGGGTCGGGCTGGAGTGGCGACAAAAACTGGGTCTGGCCTTTAACGAAATGGTGCGCAGCGGTGAAGTCTCCGCGCCGATTGTTATCGGACGGGACCATCTCGACTCGGGCTCTGTTGCCAGCCCGAACCGTGAAACCGAAGCCATGCGCGACGGCTCCGATGCCGTCTCCGACTGGCCACTGCTGAATGCCTTACTGAATACCGCCAGCGGGGCGACCTGGGTGTCGCTGCATCACGGTGGTGGCGTAGGAATGGGCTTCTCCCAGCACTCGGGAATGGTCATCGTGTGTGATGGTACGGATGAAGCGGCAGCGCGTATCGCTCGCGTGCTGCATAACGACCCGGCAACCGGCGTAATGCGCCACGCGGATGCCGGTTACGAGATTGCGATTGAATGTGCCAAAGAGCAGGGCCTGAACCTGCCGATGATCCCTGCCACACAAGGAAAGCATTAATGAACGCCTTAACCCTCACTCCCGGCTCACTGACGCTCAAACAGCTGCGTAACATCTGGCGTCAACCGGTTACGCTCTCACTTGATGAAAGCGCCCACGCCGCGATTAACGACAGCGTTGCCTGCGTTGAAGCCATTATTGCCGAAGGACGTACCGCCTACGGCATCAACACCGGATTTGGTCTGCTGGCGCAGACGCGTATCGCCACGCACGATCTGGAAAATTTACAGCGCTCGCTGGTGCTTTCGCATGCGGCGGGTGTCGGTCAACCGCTGGATGATGACATTGTCCGCCTGATGATGGTGCTCAAAATCAACAGTCTGGCGCGTGGGTTCTCCGGAATTCGCCTCAGCGTGATCGAGGCGCTGATGGCGCTGGTGAATGCGGAAGTCTATCCGTGGATCCCGGCAAAAGGTTCCGTCGGTGCATCCGGCGATCTTGCGCCGCTGGCCCATATGTCGCTGCTGCTGCTCGGTGAAGGTCAGGCTCGCTGGAAGGGCGAGTGGCTCCCCGCGAAAGAGGCGCTGAAAAAAGCCGGATTAACCCCGATAACGCTGGCGGCGAAAGAGGGGCTGGCGCTGCTTAACGGAACCCAGGCCTCGACGGCGTTTGCGTTGCGTGGTCTGTTTGAAGCCGAGGATCTTTTCGCCTCTGCGGTCGTGTGCGGTGCGCTGACCACCGAGGCGGTGCTTGGCTCACGTCGTCCGTTTGACGCCCGTATCCACGAGGTGCGCGGCCAGCGCGGGCAGATTGACGCCGCGGCGATGTACCGTCACCTGCTGACCGAGACCAGCGATATTGCAGACTCTCACCATAACTGTGACAAGGTACAGGATCCCTATTCGCTTCGCTGTCAGCCCCAGGTGATGGGAGCCTGTCTGACGCAGCTGCGCCACGCGGCAGAAGTGCTACTGGTGGAGGCGAATGCGGTGTCTGATAACCCGCTGGTGTTCGCTCAGGAAAACGAAGTGGTCTCCGGGGGGAATTTCCACGCCGAGCCTGTGGCGATGGTGGCGGATAATATCGCGCTGGCGATTGCGGAAGTAGGGGCCTTATCCGAACGTCGCATCGCGCTGATGATGGATAAACATATGTCCCAGCTGCCGCCGTTCCTGGTCCGCAACGGCGGGGTCAACTCCGGTTTTATGATTGCCCAGGTGACGGCCGCGGCGCTGGCGAGCGAGAATAAGGCCCTGTCGCATCCGCACAGCGTGGACAGTCTGCCAACGTCAGCGAACCAGGAAGATCATGTTTCGATGGCCCCGGCCGCCGGACGTCGTCTGTGGGAGATGGCCGCCAACACCCGCGGCGTGCTGGCGGTGGAATGGCTGGCCGCATGTCAGGGCGTTGATCTGCGTGAAGGTCTGACATCCAGCCCGCTGCTGGAACAGGCGCGTCATCTGCTGCGTGAACAGGTCGCGCATTACGATGATGACCGTTTCTTTGCGCCGGATATTGATAAAGCGATCGCGCTGCTGGAGAAGGGAAGCCTGGTGGGCTTACTGCCTTCGGTGCTCTAAGATTTGCCCGGTGGCCCGGACACGTTCAGGCCACCGGTTTTTTTACGAATACATTGCCGTGATCGATGCGCTACCCAGCGAATGAAAATGGACGTTAAAGCCGACCATTGCGCCACTCGCGCCCTCATCCACCTCAATCTTGTCCACATCCAGCGCGTGAACCGTGAAGATATAGCGGTGCGTTTCCCCTTTTGGCGGCGCGGCGCCACCGTAACCCGCTTTGCCAAAATCGGTTCGGGTCTGGATAGCGCCTTCAGGCAGCGCCACCAGGTCAGAGCCGGAACCTTGCGGCAGAACGCGCGTATCCGCAGGCAGGTTCGCCACTATCCAGTGCCACCACCCTGAGCCTGTAGGGGCATCCGGGTCATAGCAGGTGACAACAAAGCTTTTGGTTCCCGCCGGAACATCGTCCCACGCCAGATGCGGAGAGATATTATCCCCCTGATAACCCATGCCGTTAAAAACGTGGCGTTCAGGCAGTTTTTCCCCGTCGCGCAGATCTTTACTGATGATTTTCATACTATTTACCTCGGTACCCGATTATGCAAAAAGTGTAATGCATAAACAGAGTACCGACGTTAACGCTCAGGGTTAAATCGCAAAATGTGCGGGAATGTTAACAGCGTCAACTACCGCAGCCGTTAACTGACGTAGCTGAGCCGGCGAGATAACATAAGGTGGCATCAGATAGATAAGCTTGCCGAAAGGACGCACCCACACCCCCCGTTCCACGAAGAAACGCTGCAGCGCCGCCATGTTAACCGGATGGGTGGTCTCAATCACGCCGATGGCACCCAGCACGCGCACATCCGCCACGAATTCAGCCGCGGACGCTGCGCTCAGCTCCTGGCGAAGCTGCGCTTCAATCGTCGCGACCTGCGTTTGCCACTCGCCGCTCTCGAGAATGGCCAGGCTTTCGCTCGCCACCGCGCAGGCCAGTGGGTTGCCCATAAACGTCGGGCCGTGCATAAAGCAGCCTGCGTCGCCGTCGCTGATGGTGTCGGCAACGTGGCGCGTTGTCAGCGTGGCGGACAACGTCATGGTGCCGCCGGTCAGCGCTTTACCCAGACACAGAATATCCGGTGCGATCCCAGCATGCTCGCAGGCGAACAGCTTGCCGGTGCGGCCAAAGCCGGTGGCGATCTCATCGGCAATCAGCAGAATGTCCTCGCGATCGCACATCTTACGAATGCGCGTCAGCCATGCCGGGTGGTACATCCGCATTCCGCCTGCACCCTGCACAACCGGCTCAAGAATAACGGCGGCAATCTCATGGCGGTGGGCAGCCATCAGCCGCGCAAAACCGACCATGTCCATTTCATCCCACTCCCCGTCAAAACGGCTTTGCGGTGCCGGGGCAAAGAGGTTCTCTGGCAGATAGCCCTTCCACAGGCTGTGCATGGAGTTATCCGGATCGCACACCGACATCGCGCCGAACGTGTCGCCGTGATAGCCGTTGCGGAAGGTGAGGAACCGCTGGCGGGTCTCACCTCTGGCGTGCCAGTACTGCAGCGCCATTTTCATCGCTACTTCCACGGCAACAGAGCCGGAATCTGCAAGGAAAACGCACTCCAGCGGGGCCGGGGTCATCGCGACCAGACGCCGGCACAGGTCAACCGCAGGCTGATGGGTGATACCGCCAAACATCACGTGCGACATCTGGTCAATCTGCGCTTTCATCGCCGCATTCAGACGCGGGTGGTTATACCCGTGAATAGCCGCCCACCAGGATGACATGCCGTCCACAAGCGACTCACCGCTGCTCAGGGTCAGTTCGCACCCGTGAGCCGAGGCGACCGGGTAAACGGGGAGGGGGCGGGTAGTGGAAGTGTAAGGGTGCCAGATATGCTGCTTGTCGAAGGCGAGATCGTCCTGGGTCATAATCGACTTGTAAACCATTTTGAAAAGTTTTAGGTTTACGAGTATAAACCGATCTGAAAATTAACAAAACCCTTTGGAGAAGCCCCATGGCTCACCACGCACGCTGGACGATGTCGCAAGTTACTGAATTATTCAACAAACCTTTCCTTGAGCTGATGTTTGAAGCCCAACAGGTGCATCGTCAGCACTTCGATCCACGCCATGTGCAGGTCAGTACGCTGCTGTCGATCAAGACTGGCGCATGCCCAGAAGATTGCAAATACTGCCCGCAGAGTGCGCGCTATAAAACCGGGCTTGAATCTGAACGTCTGATGGAAGTGGAGCAGGTGCTTGACTCTGCCCGTAAGGCGAAAAATGCAGGCTCAACCCGATTCTGTATGGGCGCGGCATGGAAAAACCCGCACGATCGCGACATGCCGTATCTGGAGCAGATGGTGAAAGGGGTGAAAGAGATGGGGCTGGAAGCCTGCATGACCCTTGGCACGCTGAACGAAGAGCAGGCACAACGCCTTTCCGCGGCAGGGCTGGATTACTACAACCACAACCTCGACACCTCCCCTGAATTTTACGGCAATATCATCACCACGCGGACCTATCAGGAGCGTCTCGATACGCTGGATAAAGTGCGTGACGCCGGCATCAAAGTCTGTTCAGGCGGGATTGTGGGACTGGGCGAAACGGTGAAAGACCGTGCGGGTCTTCTGCTGCAGCTGGCGAACCTGCCCACGCCGCCGGAAAGCGTGCCGATCAACATGCTGGTGAAAGTTAAAGGTACGCCACTGGCGGATAACGAAGACGTGGATGCATTTGATTTTATCCGCACCATTGCGGTGGCGCGTATCATGATGCCGACCTCCTACGTGCGCCTCTCGGCGGGTCGTGAGCAGATGAGCGAGCAGACGCAGGCGATGTGCTTTATGGCCGGGGCCAACTCCATCTTCTACGGCTGCAAACTGCTGACCACCCCGAACCCGGAAGAGGACAAAGACGTCCAGTTGTTCCGCAAGCTGGGGCTGAACCCGCATCAGACCGACGTCCTGACGGGGGATAACGAGCAACAGCAGCAGCTGGAGCAGCAGATTTTCAACGCCGATACTGACCAGTTCTACAACGCGGCAACCGTATGACCTGGCAGGCACGTATCCATTCCGCGCTTGAAGAACGCCGGGCGGCAGATGCCTTTCGCGTTCGCAACGTGGTAGAAAACGGCGCAGGCCGTTTTCTCACCCGCGAGGGCCGGCAGTTTTGCAATTTCTCCAGCAATGATTATCTCGGGCTGAGCCAGCACCCGGCAATCGTCCGCGCCTGGCAGCAGGGGGCGGAGCGGTTTGGCGTCGGCAGCGGCGGCTCGGGGCATGTCAGCGGCTACACCACGGCGCATCAGGCGCTGGAGGAGGCCCTTGCCGACTGGCTGGGGTATCCGCGTGCGTTGCTGTTCATTTCAGGTTTTGCCGCCAACCAGGCGGTCATCACCGCGCTAATGGGCAAGGACGACCGCATTGTTGCCGACCGCTTAAGTCACGCCTCGTTGCTGGAAGCGGCAAGTTTAAGCCCTGCGCAGCTCCGCCGCTTTGCCCATAACGATGCGGCTCAGCTTGCTGGCCTGCTCGATAAGCCCTGCACCGGACAGCAGCTGGTGGTCACAGAAGGGGTGTTCAGCATGGACGGCGACAGTGCACCGCTGCGTCCGCTGCATGAGACGGCGCAGCGACAAAACGCCTGGCTGCTGGTTGATGATGCGCATGGTATTGGCGTGATGGGTGAGGAAGGGCGCGGTAGCGTCCATCAGCAAAACGTTAAGCCGGAACTGCTGGTGGTGACTTTCGGGAAAGGTTTTGGCGTGAGCGGGGCGGCCGTGTTGTGCAGCGAGTCTGTCGCCGACTATCTGCTGCAGTTCGCCCGTCATCTCATTTACAGCACCAGTATGCCGCCCGCACAGGCCGTGGCGCTGTCTGCATCACTGGCGGTGATCCGCAGCGCTGAAGGTGGGGAACGACGGGCGCGTCTGGCGGAACATATCCGGCGTTTTCGCCAGGGGTTACGCCATCTCCCGTTCCAGAGCACCGATTCGCAGAGCGCAATCCAGCCGGTGATGGTGGGGGAAAACGGTCTGGCTCTCACGCTGGCGCAGACGCTTCGCGAGCGGGGGATATGGGTGACGGCTATTCGTCCACCAACCGTACCGCCCGGCACTGCCCGACTGCGTCTGACGCTCACGGCGGCGCACGAAGCAGAGGATATCGAAGCACTTCTGGAGGCGCTGCATGACACCCGTGAATAAACAGGCGATCGCGGCGGCATTTGGCCGGGCCGCGCGCAGCTATTCGCAGCACGATGAACTCCAGCGTCAGAGCGCGCAGGGGCTGCTTGCTTTACTCAACGAGACCCGGTTCCCTCAGGTGCTGGACGCCGGGTGTGGGCCGGGTGCCAATAGCCGACACTGGCGTGCGGCCGGCAGCGAGGTGACGGCCATCGACCTGTCGCCCGATATGCTTGAGGAGGCCCGTCAGCAGCAGGCCGCGCACCACTATCTGGTTGCCGATATTGAGTCCATTCCGCTGCCGGATGCGCGGTTTGATCTGGTCTGGAGCCATCTGGCGGTACAGTGGTGCAGTAGTCTCCCGCAGGCATTAAACGAGCTTTATCGCGTGGCGCGCCCGGGTGGATGCGTGGCCTTCACCACGCTGCTGGAAAGCTCTTTACCGGAGCTCAATCAGGCGTGGAAAGCGGTGGATGAACAACCTCACGCTAACCGTTTTTTGTCGTACGAGCAGGTCATCCACGCGCTGGCGGGATGGCGCTATCGCTGTGCTGAGCAGACCATTACGCTGAATTTCGACGATGCCTTCAGCGCCATGCGCTCCCTGAAGGGCATTGGTGCGACCCATCTGCATGCGGGGCGTGAAAAGAAACCTCTTACCCGCGGCCAGTTGCAGCGTCTTGAGCTGGCGTGGCCGCAGCAGCGGGGGCAGTTCCCGCTCTCATATCAACTTTTTCATGGGATTATTGAACGTGACTGAACGTTATTTTGTCACCGGAACAGATACCGAAGTGGGCAAGACGGTTGCCAGCTCAGCGCTGCTGCAGGCGGCGCGCATGCAGGGAAAAACCACCGCCGGATATAAACCTGTCGCCTCCGGCAGCGAGATGACGGCGCACGGGTTACGCAATACCGACGCGCTGGCGCTTCAGCGCAACAGCACGCTTGAACTTGCCTATTCAGCGGTGAATCCGTACACCTTTGCCGAGCCCACCTCGCCGCATATTATCAGCGCCGATGAAGGTCGCCCGATTGATTTTGCCGTGCTTTCTGCCGGGTTACGCGCCCTTGAATGCCAGGCTGACTGGGTGCTGGTGGAGGGCGCCGGTGGCTGGTTTACGCCACTTTCGGCGGACCAGACCTTTGCTGACTGGGTGCAAATCGAGCAACTGCCGGTAATCCTGGTGGTAGGGGTCAAACTCGGCTGTATCAACCATGCGATGCTGACCGCCCAGGCCGTTCAGCAGGCCGGGCTGCGCCTGGCCGGCTGGATAGCCAACGACGTGGTTGCGCCGGGCAGGCGACATCAGGAGTATCTGGCAACGCTGAAGCGGGTGCTTCCTGCGCCGTTTCTTGGGGAGATCCCGTGGCTGGCTGACACTGCCGGGTGCGCTGAAACCGGGCATTACCTCGATCTCAGCGTCTTGCCTCCAGCGACATCCAGTGGGCGATAAGCTCGTCATCCAGCTCGTTAACGTGGCCCTGGGCCACGTTACGCCCGCGATACAGCATGCAAAAGCGCTCCGCGACCCGGCGGATAAACGACAGCTGCTGCTCAGCTAACAACACCGTCATTCCCAGTTCCCGGTTTAACCGCACCAGCAGCTGGCTCAGCTTCTGGGCGAAGCTGTGGCCCGCGCCATGCATCGGTTCATCCAGAATCAGCATCCGCGGACGGATGACCAGTGCATTGGCCAGCGCCAGCTGATACTGGTCGTCTGGCGAAAGCGTGTTGGCCCGGGTTTGTCGCAGCGCATAGAGTTCCGGAAAGAGGTCGTAAACGTCACTTTTCGCTTCAGGGTCAGGTTTCCCTGTCGCCCGCATGGCGATATGCAGATTTTCATCAATGGTTAGCTGGGAGAAAATCCGCCTGTCCTGCGGGACATAGCCTATTCCCGGGCCAGCGAAGGGTTCTGGCGTCTGGCTAAGCAAATCTCGCGGCGGTGCACCGGCTTCGTGCCAGATGATGGTGCCGCTGTCGACAGGCACTTTCCCGGCGATGCAATTCATCAGGGTCGTTTTGCCCATCCCCGGCAGGCCAACAACGCCTGTACACATGCCTTTGGGAAAATCTAAATCCACGTTCCATAGCGTATGTTGGCTTCCGTAAAACTGGTTAACTGCACGCAGACTCAACATCTTTCTCTCCTTAAAAATCTGTGTGGATGAGGCTCATTGTGGGATGTGCAAAACTCCTGCCAGAAACCCTAAATTGATTAAAAAAGAGGCTTTTTTAGGAATTTGTCCTGGATAAGCGGTGTGTGATTACCCCCTTTGCACATCCGCGGTGCCGGACGTGATGAGTTGTGGTGCAGGGTTAAAATGGTGGAAATGTGAGCAAGATCGCATCGGTTGGTTATGAATGACACAACTGTTTATCAGCAAAAAATAGCTATAAAAAATTTTTGCTGCCGTTTCGTGGGAAAAGTCGGGAATTTGCTGAGCGGCGGTCTGCACGGGCTGGAAGCAGTTATCCACTATTCCTGTGGATAACCATGTGCATTAGAGTTAGAAAACACGCGATAAGCGAGAGAAGACGCGGGTTACGACCAAATTGGCGCGAAACGCGGCTTTAGAAAATATCGCTTAATATTTAATTGGTTAGATAAAAGCAATTGCCGTAATGAAAGTGTCACCTGTTGCCATAAAACTATCATTACCTGGCTTGACAAATGTTAAAAAAGAAAAAGTTCTGGGGATAACCCGTCCTGACTGGTGTTTTATGTTGTCACGGTCCAAATTTTGACCGCTATCGCGCTAATCACCCTGCCGGTACTCTAAATATCCTGACATGCTACTGGTTTTTCATCCAGTGTTTTTTACTGGCATTCCTGGCAGCAACGAGTAAAATTACTCACCTGCCGCTTATAACGTCATCAGGTTGTCGCCCATGAGTAAACCGTTCAAATTGAATTCTGCATTCCGTCCTTCCGGCGATCAGCCTGAGGCGATCCGACGTCTCGAAGAGGGGCTGGAAGATGGGCTGGCGCACCAGACGCTGCTGGGGGTAACCGGTTCGGGCAAAACGTTTACCATTGCCAACGTTATCGCCGATCTGCAGCGCCCCACGATGGTGCTGGCCCCAAACAAAACCCTGGCCGCTCAGCTTTACGGCGAGATGAAAGAGTTCTTCCCGGATAACGCCGTGGAATATTTTGTCTCCTACTACGATTACTACCAGCCTGAAGCGTATGTCCCGAGCTCTGACACCTTCATTGAGAAAGATGCCTCGGTGAACGAACACATTGAGCAGATGCGTCTGTCGGCGACGAAGGCGCTTCTTGAGCGTCGCGATGTGGTGGTGGTGGCGTCAGTGTCGGCTATCTACGGTCTGGGCGATCCGGATCTCTATCTCAAGATGATGCTGCACCTGACCCAGGGGATGATCATCGATCAGCGCGCTATTTTACGCCGTCTGACAGAGCTGCAGTACACCCGTAACGATCAGGCGTTCCAGCGCGGTACCTTCCGCGTGCGCGGCGAGGTGATTGATATCTTCCCGGCAGAGTCGGACGATGTCGCCCTGCGCGTTGAGCTGTTTGACGAAGAGGTTGAACGCCTGTCGCTGTTTGACCCGCTGACCGGCCACGTCGAGTCGGTCGTTCAGCGCTATACCATCTACCCGAAAACGCACTACGTGACGCCACGCGAGCGTATCGTGCAGGCGATGGAAGAGATCAAAGTTGAGCTGGCAGACCGCCGTAAGGTGCTTCTGGCGAATAATAAGCTGCTGGAAGAGCAACGCCTGAGCCAGCGCACCCAGTTTGACCTGGAGATGATGAACGAGCTGGGTTACTGCTCAGGTATCGAAAACTACTCACGTTTCCTCTCCGGGCGTGGTCCGGGCGAGCCACCGCCGACGCTGTTTGATTATCTGCCGGCAGACGGTCTGCTGGTGATCGACGAATCTCACGTGACTATCCCGCAAATTGGCGGGATGTATCGCGGTGACCGGGCGCGTAAAGAGACGCTGGTGGAGTATGGTTTCCGTCTGCCATCGGCACTGGATAACCGTCCCATGAAGTTTGAAGAATTTGAGGCGCTGGCACCGCAAACCATCTACGTCTCGGCTACGCCGGGCAACTACGAGCTTGAAAAATCGGGCGATGAGGTGGTTGACCAGGTCGTGCGTCCGACCGGGCTGCTGGATCCGATTATCGAGGTGCGTCCGGTCGCCACTCAGGTTGACGATCTGCTGTCAGAAATCCGTATCCGCGCGGCCATCAATGAGCGCGTGCTGGTAACGACGTTGACCAAGCGTATGGCGGAAGATCTCACCGAGTATCTTGAGGAGCACGGTGAGCGGGTGCGTTACCTGCACTCGGATATCGATACCGTCGAGCGTATGGAGATCATCCGCGACCTGCGTCTGGGCGAGTTTGACGTGCTGGTGGGTATCAACCTGCTGCGAGAAGGCCTGGATATGCCAGAAGTCTCGCTGGTGGCGATTCTGGATGCCGACAAAGAGGGCTTCCTGCGTTCTGAACGCTCCCTGATCCAGACCATTGGCCGTGCCGCGCGTAACGTTAACGGTAAAGCGATCCTTTACGGTGACAAAATTACCCCGTCAATGGCGAAAGCAATTGGCGAAACGGAGCGTCGTCGTGAGAAACAGCAGCGTTACAACGAAGAGCACGGTATTACGCCGCAGGGCCTGAACAAGAAAGTGGTGGATATTCTGGCGCTGGGTCAGAACATTGCGAAGACCAAAGCGAAAGGGCGCGGGAAGGCGCGTTCAGTGGTTGAGCCGGATACCGTCGAGCTGACGCCAAAAGCGCTGCAGCAGAAAATCCACGAACTGGAAGGGCAGATGATGCAGCATGCGCAGAACCTCGAATTCGAAGAGGCCGCGCAAATCCGCGACCAGCTGCATCAGCTGCGCGATCTGTTTATCGCCGCCTCCTAGGTAAAAGCAAAATGACAGCCACAGGCTGTCATTTTTTTAGTGTTTGCTCTCTCCCGTGGGAGAGAAGTTGGGTGAAGGCATAATCTCTATCCCAGGTCCTGAATCGCCTTCTCCAGCGCTTCACGCAGCAGGTGACGGTCGTGGCGATATTTAATATCGCTCGCTTCCAGCGGCTCCTGAACCACCACGCGATCGCCAATCCCTGATACATCAACTTTCGGGCCGACCACCACGCCATCGATGATTTTCTTCCCGACGTACTGCTCCATCAGATTCAGTTTGTCCGCCAGCGACAGGCTCGCCGCCGCCGGGCTCAGCTCACGGCCTAAATTGCCGATGTAAACCATGGGGGCGGGCGTTCTGCGCAGAGCCTGTGCCAGCTCTTTGACCAGTAAAATGGGCATCAGGCTGGTGTAAAAACTGCCCGGCCCAATCAAAATCAAATCCGCTTCGCCGATGGCCTCAATGGCTTCACGCGTGGCGGGCACGCTTGGGTAGGTCATCAGCTCTTTTGGCGGCACGGTAAGCTGGTCGATGTTCACTTCGCCATAAACCTCGTGCCCTTCCGCATCGATTGCCATCAAATCGACCGGTTGTTCGGACATCGGGATCAGGAACGCGTCAACCTTGAGCAGGTTTCGGATCAAATTGATGGCTTCCAGCGGGCGCACTGACAGGTGATCCAGCGCTTTAAGCATCAAATTTCCAAGGTTATGCCCGGAAAGTTCGCCGTTACCGCCAAAACGGTACTCAAACATCGCCGAAGCGACGCTCGGCTCGGTAATTAACTGGTTCAGACAATTACGCATATCGCCCCAGGCGATACCCCCTTCCGCGCGTCGAATACGCCCGGTGGAGCCGCCATTATCCGTGGTTGTCACTATCCCTGTCAGCCTTGAGCCAAGTGAGGACAGAGAAGACATCACTCGCCCCAGACCATGGCCTCCGCCAAGAGCGACAACACGGTCAAGATCCGCAAAAGTGCGATTGCGCATACACATTCCTTATCACGTTCGATCTGCGTAACACTACCCTAACTACCCCTAAAAGACGATGCCTCACCCGGCGCAAAATGACGTATATCAATGTGAATATGCTGTTTTTCGGTATTCTGTAGCGAAAATACACGATTATGTCGTTATGTATATTGTTATATAGCGTTAAGTGATAATGGCGAAGGGAAGATTTCCGCGCTACTATCGCCATAACCACGTTTTCAAATTTGAAAACATACACTCGAGCCCTGGCGCCTGTGTCGAAAGATATGGCGCCCTGGCCGTGGCGAATATGCCACCAGGGTACAGAAAGAAATGACTGTGCCTCCCGTCTCTGGAAAGGTGTACATGGCTTCACAACTTACTGATGCATTCGCGCGTAAGTTTTTTTACTTACGTCTGTCGATTACCGATGTGTGCAACTTCCGTTGCACCTACTGTCTGCCCGATGGCTACAAACCGGGCAGCGTCACCAATAACGGCTTTCTCTCCGTGGACGAAGTGCGCCGCGTCACACGCGCATTCTCTGAACTCGGCACGGAAAAGGTCCGCCTGACCGGAGGGGAACCCTCTCTGCGTCGTGATTTCCCCGATATCATTGCTGCGGTGCGTGAGAACGATCGTATCCGTCAGATTGCGGTCACCACCAACGGGTACCGCATGGCTCGCGACGTTGCGACCTGGCGCGACGCGGGCTTAACCGCCATCAACGTCAGCGTGGACAGCCTCGATGCCCGCCAGTTTCATGCCATTACCGGCCAGGATAAATTCCGCCAGGTGATGGATGGAATTGACGCGGCGTTCAGTGCCGGGTTCCAGAAGGTCAAAGTCAATACGGTGCTGATGCGTGACGTCAACCATCACCAGCTTGATA
The DNA here is from genome assembly GCF_003010695.1 of Enterobacter cloacae complex sp. FDA-CDC-AR_0132. Taxonomy (NCBI): domain Bacteria; kingdom Pseudomonadati; phylum Pseudomonadota; class Gammaproteobacteria; order Enterobacterales; family Enterobacteriaceae; genus Enterobacter; species Enterobacter cloacae complex sp. FDA-CDC-AR_0132. Next base: position 3,088,770 of record NZ_CP027618.1, read on the forward strand.
CCTTCCTGGCGTGGATCAAATCCCGCCCCATCCAGTTGCGTTTTATCGAGCTGATGGAAACTGGCGAGGGCAGTGAGCTGTTCCGTCGGCATCACATCTCCGGGATGGTGTTGCGAGATGAGCTGCTGAAACGCGGCTGGATCCACCAGATCCGTCAGCGCAGCGACGGCCCGGCGCAGGTCTTTTGTCACCCGGATTACGAAGGGGAAATCGGGCTTATCATGCCGTATGAGAAAGACTTCTGTGCCAGCTGTAACCGTCTTCGCGTCTCCTCCGTTGGTAAGCTGCATCTGTGCCTGTTCGGGGATGGCGGTGTCGACCTTCGCGATCTGCTGGCGGAAGACGCCCAACAGGCCGCGCTTGAAGCGCGGATTTCTGAAGCTCTGACGCACAAAAAACAGACCCACTTCCTGCATCAGGGCAACACCGGCATTACTCAGAACCTGTCCTACATTGGCGGGTAATCAGGCTTAAGAAGGAACCAGAAGATGAGTCAGGTTAGCGCGGAATTTATCCCGACACGCATTGCTATTCTTACCGTTTCCGACCGCCGCGGTGAAGAGGATGACACCTCCGGCCACTGGCTGCGCGATGCGGCACATGATGCCGGGCACAGTATTGTTGATAAGGCGATCGTGAAAGAGAACCGTTATGCCATTCGTGCCCGGGTCTCTCAGTGGATTGCCAGCGATGAGGTGCAGGTGGTGCTGATCACCGGTGGCACCGGTTTTACCACAGGCGACCAGGCTCCCGAGGCGCTCGTCCCGCTGTTTGACCGGGAAGTGGAAGGCTTTGGTGAAGTGTTCCGCATGCTCTCGTTTGAAGAGATTGGCACCTCCACGCTGCAGTCGCGTGCGGTGGCCGGTGTGGCGAACGGGACGTTGATTTTTGCCATGCCCGGCTCGACAAAAGCGTGTCGCACCGCGTGGGAAAATATTATTGCGCCGCAGCTGGATGCCCGTACTCGTCCGTGTAATTTCCATCCCCATTTAAAGAAATAAGTTATGTCGCAATTGACCCACATTAACGCCGCTGGCGAAGCACATATGGTGGATGTCTCCGCCAAAGCCGAAACGGTGCGTGAGGCGCGTGCTGAAGCCTTCGTGACCATGTTGCCAGAGACCCTGGCGATGATTATTGACGGCAGCCATCACAAAGGCGACGTCTTTGCCACCGCCCGCATCGCCGGGATCCAGGCTGCGAAACGCACCTGGGACTTAATTCCGCTCTGCCACCCGCTGATGCTGAGCAAGGTGGAAGTTAACCTGCAGGCGCAGCCGGAGCACAACCGCGTGCGCATCGAATCGCTCTGCCGCTTAACCGGGAAAACCGGGGTTGAGATGGAAGCCCTGACGGCGGCCTCTGTCGCCGCGTTGACTATCTATGACATGTGCAAAGCGGTGCAGAAAGATATGGTGATTGGCCCGGTTCGTTTGCTGGCGAAAAGCGGTGGTAAATCCGGTGATTTTAAGGTGGACAGCCATGATTAAGGTGCTCTTTTTTGCTCAGGTCCGCGAGCTGGTGGGCACCGACAGCCTGACGCTTGATGCCCCGTTTGACACCGTTGCCGACCTGCGTGCGCATCTTGCCACGCAAAGCGACCGCTGGGCGCTGGCGCTGGATGAAGGCAAGCTGCTGGCCGCGGTTAACCAGACGCTGGTGGAGCTGACCCATCCGCTGACGGCCGGGGATGAAGTGGCCTTCTTCCCGCCGGTGACAGGGGGCTAAGATGGCTGAAACCCGAATTCTGGTAGGTCATGATCGTTTCAGCGTTGGTACAGAATATGACTGGCTGGCAGAGCGTGACGAAGACGGTGCGGTTGTCACCTTCACCGGCAAAGTGCGTAACCATAATCTCGGCGACAGCGTAAAGGCGCTGACGCTGGAGCACTATCCGGGCATGACGGAGAAATCCCTCGCGGAGATCGTTGAACAGGCGCGTGGCCGCTGGCCGCTCGGGCGAGTGACGGTTATCCACCGTATTGGTGAAATGTGGCCTGGCGAGGAAATCGTTTTTGTCGGCGTGACCAGTGCCCACCGTAGTAGTGCGTTTGCAGCCGGGGAGTTCATTATGGATTACCTCAAAACCAAAGCGCCATTCTGGAAACGTGAAGCGACGCCGGAAGGCGACAGGTGGGTTGAGTCGCGTGACAGCGACAAAGAAGCCGCCAGTCGTTGGTAGTCGGTTTGCGTGGATGTGTTAGTCTTAACGTGTGTGTCTACTTAATCAGGAGTGAATCATGGACCGATTTCCGCGTTCCGATTCAATAGTACAGCAGACCCGTACCGGGCTGCAGACGTATATGGCTCAGGTTTATGGCTGGATGACGGTCGGTTTACTGCTGACCGCCTTTATCGCATGGTATGCAGCCAACACGCCTGAGCTGATGATGTTTATCTTCTCAAGCAAAATCACCTTCTTTGGGCTGATCATCGCGCAACTGGCGCTGGTCTTTGTTCTCTCCGGCCTGGTGCAGAAGCTGAGCGCCGGAATGGCGACCACGCTGTTTATGCTCTATTCGGCACTGACGGGGCTGACGCTCTCCAGCATCTTCATCGTGTATACCTATTCCTCCATCGCCAGCACGTTTGTGGTCGCTGGCGGGATGTTTGGTGCGATGAGCCTCTACGGCTACACCACGAAGCGTGACCTGAGCGGTTTCGGCAGCATGCTGTTTATGGGGCTGATTGGGATTGTGCTGGCGTCGCTGGTGAACCTGTGGCTGAAGAGTGAAGCGCTGATGTGGGCGGTGACCTATATCGGGGTGGTGATCTTCGTCGGTTTGACGGCCTACGACACTCAGAAGCTGAAAAATATTGGCGAACAGATTGACGTACGCGACAGCTCAAACCTGCGCAAATACGCGATTCTGGGCGCCCTGACGCTGTATCTGGACTTCATCAACCTGTTCCTGATGTTGCTGCGTATTTTAGGCAACCGTCGTTAAGGGTATTTCCCTTACCCGACCTGCGTTGCGCAGGCCGGGTAAGTTCCCCCGCCAGACCTCACTTCGCTAACGCTTTCTCATTCTTCGCCCGCAGTTTCTTCGCCCGACTCTCCAGCACCAGATAACACACCGTTGCCAGCGCCAGCGGCAGGAAGTAATAGAGCATACGGTAGGCCAGCAGGGCGGCAATAATCGTACCCTGTGAAACATGCTCTCCGGCGAGCAGGGCGATAAATACCGCCTCCAGCACCCCAATCCCCGCCGGAATATGCACGATCACACCGGCAATGCTGCTGACCAGCAGCACACCCAGCACAAAGAAGTAATTCACATCTTCACCAATGAGCATCCAGATAATCGCCCCCATCGCCATCCAGTTGGCGCTGGACACGGCCATCTGCAGGACCGCGAATTTCCACGAAGGCAGCACCAGTTTTTGCCCCTTGATGGTCATATGTCGGCGTTTGGCAAAGGCGCAGGCCCAAAGATAGAGCGCAATAATGAGCAGTAATGCAAAGCCTAAAATCCGCAGCGTGGTTTCATCGATGTACCAGTGCGCAGGCAATTGCACCACGCCGATGGTGAAAATCACCCCGCCGAGCAGAATGTAACCCAGCCAGTTGGTGGTGATGCTGAGGGAAAAAATGCGCGTAATGGTCCCACCCGGCAGGCCGAGGCGCGAGTAAAGGCGATAGCGCATGCCGATCCCGCCCACCCAGGTACTCAATGTCAGGTTAAAGGCGTAACAGATAAACGACACCAGCATGACCTGGCGCTTCGCAAGCTTATGGCCGCAGTAGGCGCGGCCCAGCAGGTCATAGCAGCCGTACATGAGGTAGCTCACAATCACCAGCCCCACCGCGCCCAGCAGCACCAGCCGGTTGTAGTTGCGGATAACTTTCCACACCTCTTCCCAGTCAACTTTCTGGGCGTAAACCACCAGCAGAACCGCGACGGCGATGAAAAACAGCCAGGTGAGGATCTTTTTAGCCAGCCGCCAGCGTGGATGTGATTTCGACATCAGGTTTTCCCTCCATCTTCCGCTTCAACGCGGTCCTGGGTTTCCATTTCGGGCTGGACAGGCGGATCCACCAGCGCAAGTTTTGGCGTGTGCGCCGGCAGCCAGCCCACCATCGCCGGGAAATGACGCAGGAAGTGGAACACCACCACGCTAATGCCCAGATTCCACCAGGTGCGTTTGGGCACCATGGATTCGTCCACGCGCACGCAGTCGTTCACGATCAACGCCTGCAGGTTATCCCTAAGAGTCTGGTTGAACTGGCGATCGTGGATGATCAGGTTAGCTTCAAGATTCAGTGACAAACTCAGCGGGTCGAGATTGCTGGAGCCCACGGTGGCCCAGTGATCGTCCATCAGGGCTACTTTGCCGTGCAGCGGCCGGCGGCGATATTCGTAAATTTGTACGCCACCTTTCACCAGATAGTTGTACAGCAACCGGGCACCGATTTTGACAATCTGCATGTCCGGCTCGCCCTGAACAATGAGCTTCACGCGCACGCCGCGTCGGGCCGCATTGCGCATGGCATGCAGCAGGCGATAGCCCGGGAAAAAGTAAGCGTTGGCGATAATCACTTCGCGCTTCGCATTCGCCAGCATCTTCAGGTAATGCCGCTCAATGTCGTCCCGGTGCTCACCGTTATCCCGCCAGACAAACAGCGCCTGCGCTTCACCGGGGTGACGGTTCTCTTCCGGACGATGATGGCGGCGCTGCCACCAGCGGCGGGCAGCCTCTTTACCGGGCAGGTTTTTCAGCTCAAAGAGCAGGATATCCTGCACCACCGGTCCTTCAATGCGAATCGCGTAATCCTGCTTGGCTTCCGGGCCGTAATCGGACATATGTTCAGCGGAGTAGTTAATGCCGCCAACAAACGCTACCGTCTCATCCACCACCACAATTTTGCGGTGCATCCGGCGGAAAAGATTGGTACGCATGCCGAAAAGGCGAGGGCCAGGATCGTAATAACGGAACACGACGCCTGCTGAGGTGAGCTCATTGACGAACGCATCACTGAGGTCCGGTGAGCCATAGCCATCCAGCAGCACTTCGATTTTGACGCCACGCAGGGCAGCACGCAGCAGCACGCTGTGCAACTGCTTACCGACGTCGTCTTCGAACCAGATAAACGTTTCAAGGATCACTTTCTGCTTTGCGTGGTCAATCGCGTCAAACACCGCGGGGTAATATTCATCCCCGTTGACCAGCAGCGTGATCCGGTTGCCTTCCTGCCATGAACATTTCATAAGTGGATCTCCGCGCTGAGCGGCGCATGGTCGGAAAGATGTCGCCAGTTAAGTAACGCCAGTGCGGTCGGGCTGCTGGCATGGGCGTTTTTCACGTAGATTCTGTCGAGTCGCAAAAACGGGAACCGTACCGGAAAGGTGCGTGCAGGCCTGCCGTTTGCACGGGTGAAAATCTCCTCAAGTCCGGCATCAACCTTCAACGGATGGTTAGCCCGCTGCCGCCAGTCGTTGAAATCACCGGCCACGACCACAGGTTCACCTTCAGGCAGGGCATTGGTCCATTCGGCCAGCATTTTTAGCTGTGCCTGGCGATGGGCTTCGCGCAGGCCCAGATGAACACAGCCCACGTGCACCGGGAACGCCAGGTCCGGCGGGGCGATACGGCAGTAAAGCAGCCCGCGTTTTTCACTTTCACCCACAGAGACGTCGCGGTTCTCGTAATGTTCGATGGGAAAACGTGACAGCACCGCATTACCGTGATGCCCTTCCGGGTACACCGCGTTGCGCCCGTAGGCGTAATCACTCCACATGGTGTCGGCCAGGAATTCGTAGTGCGGGGTGTCCGGCCAGTTTTCAAAGTGAAGCGGATGCACTTCGTGCGCGCCCATGACTTCCTGAAGACAGACAATGTCCGCGCTGACGGTGCGAACCGCGTCGCGTAGCTCCGGTAAAATGAAGCGGCGGTTAAATGCTGTGAAGCCTTTATGAATGTTTATCGTCAGCACTTTAAGCGAGAAATGCTGCATTTTTTTGGTCATACGTTCCTTCCAGGGTGACTATCCCGATGAAAATAAAGTGTAGTAGGCGTCACAAAAAGATGCGGTGTTACGGAATTTTCCGTAAAGTGCGGTAGTCTGATTAAGCAGAGAAAAATCCTTCAGGAGAGAAGCCATGAAGTGGCAACAACGCGTTCGTGTCGCAACTGGCCTGAGTTGCTGGCAGATAATGTTGCATTTACTGGTCGTGGCCGTACTGGTGATGGGCTGGATGAGCGGCACGCTGGTGCGGGTCGGCTTAGGGCTCTGCGTCCTCTATGGCGTCACCGTACTGTCGATGCTGTTTTTACAGCGCCACCACGAAGCACGCTGGCGTGAGGTGGGTGATGTGCTCGAAGAGCTCACCACCACCTGGTACTTTGGTGCGGCGATGATTGTGCTTTGGTTGCTGTCGCGTGTGCTGCAAAACAACCTGCTGCTGGCCCTGGCCGGTCTGGCAATCCTCGCAGGGCCTGCCGTGGTCTCGTTACTGACCAAAGAGAAAAAGCTACGCGATGTTTCGTCTAAACATCACGTACGCCACTGAGCCCGTCGTGGCCGCTATGATCAGTAGCGGCCACAAACTTCCCCAGACAATGTCCAGACTCGCATCCTTCAGATAGATCTGCTTGGTGATATCCGTGAAGTGCCGAATCGGGTTTATCCACGTCAAATCCTGTAACCATACCGGCATGTTCTCGACGGGTGAGACGTAGCCCGAAAGCAAAATCGCCGGCATCATAAAGACGAACACGCCAATAAATGCCTGCTGCTGGGTAGAGCAGAGCGCGGAAATCAGCAGTCCAAACCCGACCAGCGACAGCCCGTAAATCACCATGGTGAAGTAGAACAGCGCCAGCGAACCGGCGAACGGGATCTGGTAGGCCCATATTCCCACGCCCAGCACGATGGTGGCCTGGAAGGTCGCGACAATCAGCGCCGGAACCGCTTTGCCGACGAAAATTTGCCATGTTGCGAGCGGGGAAACCAGCAGCTGATCGAGCGTCCCCTGTTCGCGCTCACGGGCGACGGAGAGCGACGTTACGATCATCACTCCGATGGTGGTGATCATGGCGATCAGCGATGGCACCACGAACCATTTGTAATCCAGATTCGGGTTATACCAGTTGCGCACCACCAGCTCGCTGTTGTTAGGTTTCGGTTTCCCGTCCATCAATTCCTGTTGGTAATCCTTCACCACCTGCTGAAGATAGTTGGCTGCAATCTGGGCGCTGTTGGAGTTGCGCCCGTCGAGGATTAACTGCATTGGTGCCGTCTGGAAGGTATCCAGGTTGCGGGAAAAATCGGCCGGGAAACGCACCAGCAATAACGCTTTTTGCGTATCGATGGTGGGCTGGATCTCCTGTGGGCTTTTCAGCAGCAGGATGTGGGTAAAAGCCTTCGCCCGGGCGAAACGCTGCGTCAATTCGACGGAATGTTTGCCGTTATCTTCGTTGTAGATAGCAATGGTGGCGTTAGTCACCTCCAGCGTGGCGGCAAACGGGAAGAGCAACACCTGAAGCAACACCGGTAATACCAGAATGGCGCGCGTCTGCGGCTCGCGCAGCAGCGACTGCAGCTCTTTGCGTATCAATGTCCATAAACGGTGAAACATGTTCGCTCCTTAATCCAGACGCCGTTTGGTCTTTATCCACGTCAGCCCAATAAACATCGTTGCCGATGCCAGCAAAAACAGCGTGTTGATGATCAGCACCACCGGAATATTCCCCGCCAGGAACAGGCTTTGCAGCGTACTCACGAAGTAGCGCGCCGGAATAATGTAGGTCACGGCACGGATCACGGCGGGCATGCTGTCTATCTGGAAAATAAACCCGGACAGCATAATCGACGGTAAAAAGGCGGCGTTCAGGGCCACCTGCGCGGCGTTGAACTGGTTACGGGTGATGGTAGAGATAAGCAGCCCCATCCCGAGGGTGCTCAGTAAAAACAGACTGGTGATAAAGAACAGCACCACCAGCGATCCGCGGTACGGCACGCCGAGGATAAACACCGAGACCAGCATGCAGAGCAGCATCGCCAGCATGCCGAGGAAGTAGTAGGGGATAAGCTTACAGAGCAGCAGTTCAACCCGTGTGACCTCGGTAGACAGCAGCGCTTCCATGGTGCCGCGTTCCCACTCGCGGGCAATCACCAGCGAGGTCAAAATGGCGCCAATAACCGTCATGATGATGGTCACTGCACCCGGGATAATAAAATGCTGGCTAATGGCCGCAGGGTTAAACCAGTAGCGCGTCTGCACGTCGATCAGCGGTTCGAAGGTTTCCCCGCGATCTTCGGCACGCTGCATTTGCCACAGCTGCCAGATGCCCTCCACATAGCCTTGTACAAAGTTCGCGGTGTTTGGCTCGCTGCCATCAGTGATCACCTGCACCGGCGCACTGGCATCGGTGCGCGCCATGTTGGCGGCAAAATCCACCGGGATCACCACCAGCCCGCGTATCTTCCCGGCCTGCATCATCTGGATTAGCGCCTGCCGGTTGTCGCTGATGGTGGCGTCAATGTAAGGGGAGCCGGTCATGGTGTGGGTGAAATCAAGCGCCTCTTCGCTCTGCTGCTCCAGCAAAATCCCGACCCGCAGTTTGCTGGAGTCAAGGTTGATCCCGTAGCCAAAGATAAAGAGTAGCAGCAGGGGGATCACCACAGCGATCAGCCAGCTGCTGGGGTCACGCACGATCTGGCGCGTCTCTTTGATACACAACGCACGCACCCTGCGCCACGAAATGGCGTTATTGCGCATGGGCATTCTCCTTATCCCAGTCGTGGATGAGGGTAATAAACGCCTGTTCCATGGTCGGGTCCGGCACCTCGTCATCGGCGGCCTGTTCTTTCAGGTCGTCCGGCGTACCGTGGGCAATCAGCTTGCCGCGATACACCAGCCCGATGCGGTCGCAGTATTCCGCCTCATCCATAAAGTGGGTGGTTACCATGACCGTGACCCCTTTCTCCACCATGCTGTTAATATGCAGCCAGAACTCGCGGCGGGTGAGGGGGTCAACGCCGGACGTCGGCTCATCGAGAAACAGGATATCGGGCTCATGCATTAATGAGCAGGCCAGCGCCAGCCGCTGCTTGAAGCCGAGCGGCAGTTCGTCGGTGGCATGGGAAGCAATGCCCGTCAGGCCAAAGGCCTCGCTCATGCGGTGGATTTTCTCGTTCTGCGCGCGGCCCCGCAGGCCGTACACGCCGGAGAAAAAGCGCAGGTTCTGCTCGACCGTCAGGTTGCCATACAGTGAGAATTTCTGCGCCATATAGCCCAGATGCTGACGCGCCTTGCCGGAGCTGACCTTCAGGTCCATGTCGAGCACCAGCGCTTTGCCCGAGGTCGGTACCAGCAGGCCGCACATCATCTTAAAAGTGGTCGATTTCCCGGCGCCGTTTGGCCCGAGCAGGCCAAAAATCTCACCGCGTTTCACCGCGAAATTGACGTTATCGGTGGCGGCAAAATCCCCAAACTTTTTGGTGAGGGATTTGGCTTCAATCACCGTTTCACCCGGCGTACCTTCAACCGTGTGCAGGATCGCGGCGAGGGGGGATTCTGATGTCCCTGCGCCGCCGAGCAGATCGATAAACGCATCTTCAAAGCGTGGCGCGGTCTCCTCCATCTCAATTTCAGGCATACCCGGTGCACGACGTATATCGTCCGCGGTCGCCTCTTTCGTGAGGATCACGCGCACCGAACGGCCCTGAATCATTCCATCGCTGACCTGAGGTAGCTTTAGCACCCGCTGCAGCAGCTGACGGTTGGAGGCCTGGGCGCTGTGCAACAGGAAGCTGCGACCAGCCATGCTCTGCGTCAGTGTGGTCGGCTCTCCCTGATAAAGCAGCTCACCTTCGTTCATCAGCAGAACGTCACGGCACTGTTCCGCTTCATCAAGGTACGAGGTGCTCCAGAGGATCAGCATCCCATCGCCGGCTAACTCATGCACCATCTGCCACAGCTCGCGGCGCGAAATCGGGTCGACGCCCACGCCGGGTTCATCGAGCAAGAGAACCTTCGGCTCGCCCACCAGCGTACAGGCCAGCCCCAGCTTTTGTTTCATCCCGCCGGAGAGCTTGCCCGCCAGCCGGTCGGTGAAGGGGCCAAGCGAGGTAAATTCCAGCAAACGGGCAAAGGTCTTCTGACGGGTTTCGCCAGTGACGCTGCGCAGGTCAGCATACAGATTGAGGTTTTCCATCACCGTCAGGTCTTCATACAGACCAAACTTCTGCGGCATATAGCCCAGCATGGCATGGAGCGCGCCATCGTCTTTAATCGGGTCGAGTCCGAGCACGCTGGCGGTTCCTTCATCAGGCTTTAACAAACCCGCCAGCATCCGCATCAGCGTCGTTTTGCCTGCGCCGTCCGGGCCAACCAGCCCGGTCACATAGCCTTTCTGAATGGTACAGTTCAGCGGGGCGACGGCAGGTTTTTCCATCCCCGCGAAGCGTTTGACCAGATTGTTGAGCTGAATAACCGCGTCATTCATGTCGTTCCCCGTCGCTGACTTTTACGGTGACAGGCATGCCCTGACGCAGCGCGTCGTCGGCATCGGTCACGATGATGCGCAGGCGATAAACCAGGTCGGTACGCAGATCCGGCGTTTCAACCGTTTTGGGCGTGAATTCAGCCGTCGGCGACACAAAGCCAACTTTGCCATGATACGGTTTATCCGGCCGACCGTCGGTGTAGAGCAGCAGCTCGCGGCCCGGCTGCATCTGGCCGAGATTAGGCTCATCAATATAGGCGCGCACCCATACCGGACGCGTCAGAGAAAGCGTCAGGACGGTGCTTCCCGCGCTTAACATGCTGCCCGGCTCCACGGCGCGGGTCATCAGCGTGCCGTCAGACGGGGCAATGAGCGTGGTGTCGTGCAGATCCAGTTCCGCCTGCGCCAGCTGCGCCTGCGCCTGTTCCAGGCTGGCTTTTGCCTGCGCGATGTCCTGCGGGCGGTTACCGGTGTGGTACTGGCTTAATTTATCCTGGGCGGATTTCAGCGTCGCCTGGGCCTGGTCGCGGGAGGAGCGGGCGTTTTCCAGGTCGTTGGCAGAAATGGTGCGGCTTTTCCACAGCCCCTGCTGACGGGCATAGAAGTTTTGTGCGTAGTCATAGGCGGCCTGCGCCTGTTTGACCGCGGCGGCGGCCTGAGCAATCTCTTCGTCACGGTAGCCGGCCAGCATCAGGTCATATTGCGCCTGCGCCACGGAAACACCTGCTTTCGCCTGCATCAGCGCGTTCTCGTACGGGGCCTTGTCGAGCATCCCCAGCCTCTGACCGGTTTTGATGGTATCGCCTTCATCAACGGTGAGGGAGGCCAGGCGCCCCCCGACGCGGAAACTCATATTCACGGTGCGAATATCGACGTTACCGTACAGCGTCAGGCCTCTGTCCTGGTGACTTTGATACCACAGCCAGCCGCCGATACCTGCGGCAAGCAGAACAACGACCACCAGAATGATGGCGACAGGTTTTTTCATGACTTCAGGCTCCTTTGCGTTAAGCCTTGCAGGATCAGATCGAGATGACAGGTGATGACCTGGCTAATCTGCGCGGCTTTATCCTCATCAAATTGTGTCCAGCCGGTGCGTAACAGGATCGTTTCGCGCCCAAGACGGAAGGCGAGAATTTCACCCAGCAGGGCGTGGGTATGCAAAATAGTCTCGGTATCGTCGGCGTCTCGTCCGGTATAGGCCGCGATCAGCCGGGTCAGGTGCGTATGCATCGGGGCAATCACCTGATCGTGCACTCGCTGGTAAGCCGCCGTAGGGGAGAGCTGCTCACGGGAGATGAACTTACTCAGGCTCAGCGTCTCGTCGTGGGTCAGCAGGCGAATCATATTGTCGCAGGCGCTGATAATCAGCTGCCTGATGGCGGCGCGATCCGGCGACGGCTGGCTCAATAGCCCGCTGGCCTCTTCAACGTGTGGCCGAAAATGGTTACCGATAAAGTCGGCGATCCACTGGGCACAGGCGAGGTACAAATCCTCTTTTGAGCCAAAATAGTAGGTAATGGCCGCAATGTTTTGCCCGGCCTGCGCCGCGATGTCCCGCGTGGTGGCATGCAGACCATATTCGCCAAACTGCGCCAGCGCGGCGGCAATAAGCTGGTTTTTGGCCTGTTCACCTTTCGATGTCGTTGGGGTCGTATTCATGGCGGTTTTAAAAATTAATCAATCGATTGATTAACATTATGCCCGGTTGCCCTTTTTGTCCAGTGACCACACGGCGGGAAATCTTTCGTCAACGCAGCGCTGCGGGATATTTTATGCGCCACGTCACAAAACCTGCTACACTCCGCTGCTTCACGACATTGTGGTTTTTGTCCTTCCCTATTCGTTATATCTCCCTGAAAACTACACCTGTGATGGTCGGGGCGGTTCGGAGTTTTTATGTCTTTTGATTCCCTTGGCCTGAACCCTGAAATTTTGCGCGCTATCGCAGAGCAGGGCTACGTCGAGCCAACCCCAATCCAGCAGCAGGCTATTCCGGCCGTTCTGCAGGGCCGCGACCTGATGGCCAGCGCCCAGACCGGTACCGGTAAGACCGCGGGTTTTACCCTGCCGCTGTTAGAGCTGCTGGTAAAAAATCAGCCGCACGCCAAAGGACGTCGTCCGGTGCGTGCCCTGATCCTCACCCCAACGCGTGAGCTGGCGGCCCAGATTGGTGAGAACGTGCGTGAGTACAGCCGCTATCTCAACATTCGCTCGCTGGTGGTTTTCGGTGGAGTAAGCATTAACCCGCAGATGATGAAGCTGCGCGGTGGCGTGGACGTGCTGGTGGCAACGCCGGGTCGTCTGTTGGATCTTGAGCACCAGAATGCCCTGAAGCTTGATAGCATCGAAATCCTGGTGCTGGACGAAGCTGACCGCATGCTGGATATGGGCTTTATCCACGACATTCGTCGCGTGCTGGCTAAGCTGCCACCGCGTCGTCAGAACCTGCTGTTCTCTGCCACCTTCTCTGATGAGATCAAGGCGCTGGCGGAAAAACTGCTGCATAACCCGCTGGAAGTGGAAGTGGCGCGCCGCAACACCGCCTCTGAGCAAATTACCCAGCACGTGCACTTCGTTGATAAAAAGCGTAAGCGGGAACTGCTCTCCCATATGATTGGTCAGGGCAACTGGCAGCAGGTGCTGGTCTTTACCCGTACCAAGCACGGCGCTAACCATCTGGCGGAACAGCTGAATAAAGACGGTATCCGCAGCGCGGCGATCCACGGTAACAAAAGCCAGGGGGCACGTACCCGCGCGCTGGCTGAATTTAAATCCGGTGACATTCGCGTCCTGGTTGCCACCGACATTGCTGCCCGCGGTCTGGATATTGAAGAACTGCCGCACGTCGTAAACTACGAGCTGCCAAACGTACCGGAAGACTATGTTCACCGTATCGGTCGTACCGGTCGTGCGGCGGCAACCGGTGAAGCGCTTTCGCTGGTGTGTGTGGATGAACACAAACTGCTGCGTGATATCGAACGTCTGCTGAGAAAAGAGATCCCGCGTATCGAAACCCCGGGCTATGACGTGGACCCGTCCATCAAGGCGGAGCCTATTCAGAATGGCCGTCAGGGCGGCGGCGGTGGTCGTGGTCAGGGTGGCGGGCGCAGTCAGCAGCCGCGTCGTTCTGAAGGCGGTGCACCGAAAGCCGCGGGCAAACCTCCGCGTCGTAATACAGAGGCTAAGCCAGGCGGTGAAAGCCCATGGCGTAGCGGCGAGGGGAAACCGGCAGGGGAAGGGCAGCGCCGACGCCGCCCGCGTAAACCTGCTAACCCGCAGTAATCTGGAAGCCCGGTCGTAAAGCCGGGCTTTTCTTTTGCGGCAGCGGAAAGAAAGTGCCACAATAGTGGCTGTTTATACAGTATTTCAGGTCCTCCGATGGCTTTAACCGCGGCGCTCAAAGCGCAAATTGGCGCCTGGTATAAGGCGCTACAACAGCAGATCCCCGATTTTATCCCCCGAGCGCCTCAGCGGCAGATGATTGCTGATGTGGCAAAAACGCTCTCCGGGGACGACGGACGACATCTGGCGATTGAAGCCCCGACGGGTGTCGGGAAAACCCTGTCGTATTTAATCCCGGGCATTGCCATTGCGCGGGAAGAGCAAAAAACGCTGGTGGTCAGCACCGCTAACGTGGCCCTGCAGGATCAAATCTTCAGTAAAGACCTGCCGCTGCTGCGCAAAATCATCCCTGAACTGCGATTTACAGCCGCCTTTGGCCGCGGGCGTTATGTGTGTCCGCGCAATCTCGCGGCTCTCGCCAGCAGTGAGCCCTCTCAGCAGGATCTGCTGGCCTTTCTGGATGATGAACTGACGCCGAACAACAAAGCGGAACAGGAGCAGTGCGCGAAGCTAAAAACCGAGCTCGACAGCTACAAGTGGGACGGCCTTCGCGATCACACCAGCCATGCCATCAGCGATGATTTGTGGCGCAGGCTCAGCACCGATAAAGCCAGTTGCCTTAACCGCAACTGCCACTACTATCGCGAGTGCCCGTTCTTTGTCGCACGGCGGGAGATTCAGGAAGCGGAGGTGGTTGTCGCTAACCACGCGCTGGTCATGGCCGCGCTGGAGAGTGAGGCCGTCCTGCCGGAGCCCAAAAACCTGCTGCTGGTGCTCGATGAAGGCCACCATTTGCCGGATGTGGCGCGGGATGCGCTGGAGATGAGCGCCGAAATCACCGCGCCGTGGTTCCGCCTGCAGCTGGATCTGTTCTGCAAGCTGGTGGCGACCTGTATGGAGCAGTTCCGCCCGAAAACCACACCGCCGCTGGCGGTGCCCGAGCGGCTGAGCGAACATTGCGAAGCGGTCTACAGCCTTATTGCTTCCCTGAATAACATTCTCAATCTTTATCTCCCGGCGACCCAGGAAGCAGAGCACCGCTTTGCGATGGGAGAGCTGCCCGACGAGGTGATGGAGATCTGCCAGCAGCTGGCGAAGCACCTTGAAAAGCTGCGCGGGCTGGCGGAGATGTTCTTAAACGATCTCAGTGAGAAAACCGGTAGCCACGACGTGGTACGTTTGCACCGCATTCTGCTGCAGATGAACCGTGCGTTGGGCATGTTCGAAGCCCAGAGCAAGCTCTGGCGTCTGGCCTCGATGGCGCAGGCGTCCGGTGCGCCGGTCACCAAATGGGCAACCCGTGACGTGAAAGACGGACAGGCGCACCTGTTTTTCCACTGCGTGGGGATTCGTGTTGCCGATCAGCTGGAAAAGCTTATCTGGCGCAGCGTGCCGCACGTGGTAGTGACTTCCGCGACGTTGCGTTCCCTGAACAGTTTCTCCCGTTTACAGGAGATGAGCGGGCTGAAAGAGAAAGCTGGCGATCGTTTTGTGGCGCTGGATTCGCCGTTTAACCACTGTGAACAGGGCAAGCTGGTCATTCCGCGCATGAAGTATGAGCCGCTTATCGACAACGAAGAACAGCACATTGCCGAAATGGCAGCGTATTTCCGCGAGCAGCTGGAGAGTGAAAAATATCCCGGCATGCTGGTCCTGTTTGCCAGTGGAAGGGCGATGCAGCGTTTTCTGGAGCACGTTACCGACCTGCGATTGCTGTTGCTGGTGCAGGGCGATCAGCCCCGCTACCGTCTGGTAGAGCTGCACCGCAAACGCATTGATAACGGGGAACGTAGCGTGCTGATCGGGCTGCAGTCATTCGCGGAGGGGCTGGATCTGAAGGGGGATTACCTGACGCAGGTGCATATCCATAAAATCGCCTTCCCGCCCATCGACAGCCCGGTCGTCATCACCGAAGGTGAATGGCTCAAAAGCCTCAATCGCTATCCGTTCGAGGTCCAAAGCTTACCCGCGGCGTCGTTTAATCTGATTCAGCAGGTGGGGCGTCTGATCCGTAGCCACAGCTGCTGGGGAGAGGTGGTGATTTATGACAAACGTCTGCTCACCAAAAATTACGGCCAGCGGTTACTCAACGCTCTGCCTGTTTTTCCGATTGAACAGCCGGACGTGCCCGACGTTAAAAAACGTCCGGCAAAACCTGCCGCCGGACGGCGTAAAAGCATCCGTACGAAGGGGCGCGGGCCTACTGGTAAGTAAAGGTCACCTGGACCACGCTGTTAAACGTTCCGGCGGTGACGGGCAATGCGCTGGCATAATAGCGGGCAGCCAGAGGAAACGTTGCCGTGTGGTCCGCTGAGTTAACCGGAACGTTAAAGGCTGCCTGCGGGGCAATGAGTATATTGTCCTGGCGGTCTGCCAGTTCCAGAGCCAACCCTTTCGCACTGCCGATATTGGCGAATTTTGTCGGGTGCGTACTGTCGGCCTGACCATAGAAAAAGGCGGTCGCCAGCGCAAGTGTGGGAGGGCAATGCGAGACCGAGAGCGTAAAGTCTTTCCACGCGCCGGTATCGCCCACATTTTTAAAATCCCCTGATACCGCCTGGCCTAAATCCACCGTCAGGTTGCGGCTGGCGCTGTCAATAATGCAGGTGTTGGCGTAAATATTGCCTGTCATCTGGATCTGAATATCGTCCGCCTGTGCCCGGACAATCAAGCCGAGAATCAGGATCGCAAGTGTCTTTTTCATGTTGGTCACTTATAAGCCAGAGTGATAGTCGCCACGGTATTGGCCGGCCCCGGTGTCACCACGTTGCTGACCTGTTCGTAACGAACCTCGAACGGTATTCGCAGGGTTTCGTTGGCGATGGCCTGGCTTCGGGTGCTGACATAGGTGTCAAAGGTGGCGAGATGGTCATCAAAGAGCATTCTCACGCCCACGCCGGTTGCCATGCCGTTCTGCTGAGTCAATTTGATCACCCCTTCGAATGCCGTTTCGTAGCCGTTTGCGCTGGTCACCTTTAGCTCAGGCTGGACGGTGCTGTCGCAATTAATCGTGACGTCAAAGTTTTGTGCAGGGCTGGATAGCAACCCGATACTGATAAAATCACTGACGGGAAAATCGCCCAGGTTCACGGTGAGATTTTTAGGCAGGACAGAGCAGGTAACCGTTTCGAGATTCACATTGCCCGCATAGGAAATCGTATTAGGATCGCTGATGCCTTCATGCTGATAAACCCCGACACCAAATTTAGACTCCGCCTGAGAAAGCGAACCTGATTTGACCGTATTGCTCGTTTTCACCAGTTCCAGCGTGACATTAAAGTTAAAGGCCTCAGAAATGTCGTTGGAGACATAGCCCAGCGGCGTGCCGCTTGAGTTACAGTAAATTCCCCCGGCACCGGTAATTCGCTGGCCTTTGTCATTCATCAGCGCTACGCCAATTCCTTCCAGCCCTGATTCATACACCCCAGAAAGACCGGGGATCTCCAGACCTGCGCCGTAATAGCACGCAACAATCGGAAGCCCGAAGTCAGAAGGGTTATAGCAGTTGCCCGCCACGTGAACGGTCTGCTCGGTGCCTGGAATGGTGGCACCTACCGGCAACGTGCTCGAGACGGATACGGAGGTCACATTAATCTGTTTTGGCAGATCGGATGAGGTACAGAGCGCGTTAGCATGAGGCATAAATAACGCGGCGGTTCCCAGGACCAGGAAGAAAAAGCACTGTTTAATCATTTGCATAATGGTTTGCCTAACGGTGAATCAGTGGCACTGCGCAGCAGCGTTAAGGATGTTGGTTTTCTCTGTCTCATCCGTAAGGACGTAGTCGGCCTCGCAGTGCTCGCTCGCATCCTGTCCCCAGGTGACGGCGAGATGCCCTTGCTTTGGCAGGCCGGAGAGATAGGTCTGGCCGTCATTGCCGACAATAAATTCGCTGTCCTTATCCTCCGTTGTTACCGTCGCACCGAAGGGCAGCGGTTTACCGTTGTGCGTCAGCGTCATCAGGACCCGGCTGCCCACGCGGGTATTAAAGCTGGCGCGCACCACGGCCCCGCGTGTCGGGGTCACAACGTACGCTGCGTGCGTCACGTCGGCCTCGTCGGGCAGGGTTTCGGTATCCAGCGCAATGGTATTGTGGCGATAAGGGGTAACAAACGGCACGACGGTATAGCCGCGGAAGTCGGTCTCAACGCCCGTCTGATTGGCGATATGGGTACCGTGTGTTCCCGGTGCTTTCACCAGCGCAATGGTCTCTCCGAGCGGCTGGCTCAGGGTTATCCCGTTGGCGTGCACGATCGCGCCACCCTGCAGCCCGACGTTTACGGTTTGCTGGTATTTATCCTGGCTTACCCCGCCGCTCACTTCGCCATAGGTCGCTTTATAATCGGCGTTCATGCTGGTGGAGTTTCCGCTACCGGTGCTGCTCAGCCCCTCCTGAATATTCCAGTTGAGGTTGTCTCCCTTCAGCGCGGTACCGTTAAGGCCGATGTTCTGCGTCGTACCGTCTTTGGTGTTGTTGAGGTTGTAGGTGGCCCAGGTGTTATGCATCCAGCGATCCAGTGGAACGGAGACGTTTAACGAGAACTGGTTGTCGTTCATCACATCGTCACCGTTCGCATCGCTGTCCTGGGTGTTTTTGTTCATGCTGTAGCTCAGGCTGTAGCTGACGCCGTGCCAGCTGTTGTTGTAGCTGACGCTCATGGAGGTCATATCCTGGCTCTGGCTCCAGTAGGTCTCTTTGACCAGGCTCAGGGTGACAGAGCCCCAGCCCGCGGGCAGCGTCTGGTCGACGGTGGCTTCCGTTCGGGCACGTCGCTGTTGCGGCGCAGACCCGTCGTCTGAACGGGTGTAAGACTCCATCGTGTCTTCCAGGGTGTAAAACCCTTTGCTGTTGTAGCGATAGCCCGCCAGGGAGAAGTGAGTGCCCGAGGCGACAAAATCTTTGCTGTAGCGAACGCGCCAGGATCGGCCTTTGCTGGTCTGCTGTTTTTTCAGCAGCGCTTTGGCGCGGGTGACATCAAGGGAGAAAGCACCCAAATCGCCCAGGTTTTTCCCGACGCCCAGCGCCCGGGACTGATAATGGCGACTCTGCTGCGCACCACCGTAGGCGGTGAAACCCAATGGCATGCCGTAGATGGCGCTGCCCTCGGCAAACGGGGTTTGTTCGACGTCCTTGTCGTAAGACCGGTAACGCCCGGCGGTCACGCTGTAGCGGAGATTCTTTTCACGCTGCAGGACCGGGACCGAGGCGTAAGGCACGACAAAGTGACTTTCGCTGCCGTCGGTCTCTTTCACGGTGACCTGCAGATCGCCGCTGCTGCCGGTGGGATAGAGATCGTTAATTTCAAACGCACCGGGTGCAACCGTGTTCTGATAAATGACGTAACCGTTCTGACGAACCATCACCAGCGCATTGCTGTGGGCAGTGCCGCGAATAATCGGCGCATAGCCTTTTTCACTGTCCGGGAGCATGTCGGTATCGGATTTCAGCTCAACCCCGGTATAGGGCACGCTGTCGAAAACGTCCGACGGGGAGGTGCTTTGCCCGACGGTCATATCGCTTTTCATCGCCACGATATCGCGTTGAGCATAGGTGTAGACGGAGGAGAACCTGTGCTCTTCCTCGTTGCCCGTTGTGCTGCGATTCCACGTGGAATAATTGCGTATGCGCCAGGCGCCCACATTGAGGCCCGGGCGCAGGTTAACGTACTGGCTGCTGTTATCCTGCTCTCCCTGTACACGGGCATGGCTCTGGCTGGCGGTGGCGCTGTAGTTCAGCAGACCTGCGGTGATCCCTTCGTCGAACGTTTTCGGGTCGATATACCCGCGCGGGACCTGGCCCAGCGCCGTTTGTGGAATACTGAGCAACAGTTGCTGATGACGAACCTGAAACGTTGCGGATGCCGCGGGAATGGCGTTTATATCGGCGCACTGGCCTTTAGCCATCAGCGCGGGATACTGCCGGGTTTTGATCCCAAGGTTTTTTAGCTCATCCAGGCTAAAGCAGGGTTGAAGAGAATGATTGCCCTGCGCGTCTTTTATTAATTTGAACGTGACATCACGGGTATCAATTTTATTATTGTTGATGAAAATATTGACCTGATATTTCCCGGGGGCTTGTCCCGGTCCTTTTTCATAAACAGACAGGTCGGTTTTCCCCTGTTGAGGATTATCAATATCCAGTAATGCCGGGTTGAAATAATCATCAGCCATAACCTGCTGCGCAAAGATCGCCAGTGCCAGGCCACATAAAATGACCAGCATTGAAGAAAGGCGATGGATGAACGGCTTTTTATGGCTGTACATGATGATATTAATAGCCTGAGTGGGTGTTAATGAACGGATGCCGACCAGGTCTGACTGATGCTGCCGTAATCAGTAATAACGGAGTAGGTGACGGTCGACCCGCTGGCATTATCGGGTAAGGCAAAGTGCGTTTCCGTTTTGGGGACTGCCCAGGTGGCTTTATCCACTTTATGGCCGTTAAGCATCACCGTCTGGAAATTCATATAGAAAGGCGTCGGGTTATTCACAACCAGGTCGTGACCTTCACGATGCCACTGAAGCTTGTCCGCCACAGCCTCGGGTTTGCCAGTTATTGCTGACGGGCGATACAACAATTTAATGCGTGTATTAATGGCAATCTGCAGGGTATTTACCCCTTCGACGTGCTTTGACGAGGGAATAGCTTTGATATTAAGCCAGTAGAGAGACTCACGATCCTCGGGCAAATTTCCGCCGGTACGCACGACACGCAGGACGTTATCCTCTTTTGCATCGAGACGAAACAGCGGTGGGGTGATCAGGAAGGGGGCTTTAGCCGGGTTTTTACCGCCAGAATCAACCCAGGACTGTACCAGATAATCCGTGGCATCTGGGTTTGAAAGACCCAGAGACGACTCCTTTTTGTCGCCCTGATAGACCAGGCGTGTGCCATTAATAACGACACCGGCATGGGAAGTGGCGGCTACCAGTAAAAGAGCACTCAGTAAATAACCGTGGCGCATAAAGGTATCTCAATAAAAGAAGAGATATTAACTCTCAGAACAGAGCTAATATCTCAGGATGGATAATATCAGTTATAAATAACGGTGAAGGTCGACACGGCATTTGCCAGGCCTGCGGTGATTGCGGCCTGGGTCTGAATATAACGGGCTCCAAACTCCAGGTTATTGACCGCCGTACCGGAGGCTAACGGATATTGCTGAGAGGGCGTATACAAACTCACTGGTTGCTCAGACGCGTCCACCAGCTGAATAGCGACACCTGTTGCAGCATCTACATCCGGCGTTAATGCAAGCGTAGTGTTGTTATCCGGATCCGGCGTGCCACCGAAGTTAATGGCGGCGGAAGTCACGGTCTCCGGACAATTCTTTAATTGAATATCAAACTTCGTTAATGTGCTGGTAGATCCAGCCCCGGTAAATACCGTTTTAGACACTTTGCCTAACTGAACATTTAATGGATTACTTAACCCGTTCACTACCTGACAAGCAGAATCAATAATTTCACCGGTGAAGTTAATCTGACCTTCACCGTTTGTTGCCGCAAATGCGGATGCAGAACATCCTGCCGTTGCGGCGATAAATAAACTTATAGCAACCTTGTTCATAACAAATCCTGGTATGTTTCTGGTGAGAACGTTGCCTGGACGTTTTCACCGTTGACCTTAAATGATTTTCCGTTGGTTATTTAATCAGAAACGGGTGGGGTAAGAATCTTCAACGGCAATCACAAATAATTGAAATAGTGCTTGAGTTTCTTTTTTCGTCATAAAAACAGCAGGATGATCCGGTTCAAAAACACTAACGGCCAGACGTTCTTCAGGGCTATATTGTTAACAAGATGAAGCTGTCAGGAGAGATGTCGTGGATTATCGCAAAATTATCAAAGAGGTAGGACGAGGGAAAAATCATGCCCGCGATCTGGACCATGAAACCGCTCGTGCGCTCTATACGCATATGCTCAACGGTGACGTACCCGACCTTGAAATGGGCGGTATCCTGATAGCGCTGCGTATCAAAGGAGAAGGCGAAGCGGAGATGCGTGGCTTCTACGAAGCAATGCAGGCGCAGACCCTGCGCTTAAATGCGCCAGTGGCAAAACCGATGCCGATTGTGATCCCGAGCTATAACGGGGCACGCAAGCAGGCCAACCTGACGCCGCTGCTCGCTATTTTATTGCACAAGCTGGGCTTCCCGGTGGTGGTGCATGGCGTAAGCGAAGATCCAACCCGCGTGCTGACCGAAACGATTTTCGGCATGCTGGGTATCGAACCCACACGGCATGCCGGCCAGGCACAGGCGAAGCTTGATGGCCATCAGCCGGTTTATATCCCTGTCGGAGCACTCTGCCCCCCGCTGGAGAAGCAGCTTGATATGCGCTGGCGCATGGGCGTGCGTAACAGCGCGCATACGCTGGCGAAACTGGCTACGCCGTTTGGCGAAGACGCGGCGCTGCGTCTTTCCAGCGTCTCTCACCCGGAGTACGTGACGCGCGTGGGGAAATTCTTTGAAGACATAGGCGGCAGGGCCTTGTTGATGCATGGCACGGAAGGCGAGGTGTATGCTAACCCGCAGCGCTGCCCACAGATGATGCTGATTGATTCCGCTGGCACGCGCGCCATTCTCGAGCGAGGGGAAGAGCGTTCCGACGCGATCCTGCCTGACGCAAAAGATCCGCATACCACCGCCCACTGGATTGAGCAGTGCCTGGCCGGAAAGGTTCCGGTACCGCACGCGATCAAGTTGCAGATGGCCTGTTGCCTGCTGGCGACCGGTGAAGTTGAATCCGTAGAGGCAGGGATGGAACGCGTCGGGAAGACGTTTTAAGCCCAAAAAAAAGCCCGTCCAGTGGCGGACGGGCAAGCAAGGGTAACAACAACAGGGTCAATGAGGGTTGGAGCAGCTCACCATAGGGTATGGCGAGGGTGGAGCATTCAGTCAATTACTTATAGATAACCGCAGTACCGCTCAGTTTGTTATTGGTGTTCGCGGAGGTGATGGTGTATCCGCTTGCACCGGCAGCAGCAGCTTTCTCAGCCAGTTTCGCTTCCAGACCGTCCAGAGTGGTCGCGCCTTCAGCACTTACCACACCGAGTTTGTTCATGCTCTGCGCCTGAGATGGAGAAACAGGTTCTGCAGCAAAAGCGCCGAAAGACAGAGCGGACAGGGCAACAGCAGCAACAGCATATTTGATGGTTTTCATAATTAATCTCTCGCAGGTGATTCTGTTAAGGGGACGATGTTCCGTCGATGTGATAAGTATCACGTTTTTTTATGCGAGAGAAAATCGAAGAGAATTGACGTGGTTGCTCAAAAAAATTGAATGACAAATAACTTATTGAATATTAATAAATTCAGAGGACGACTTTACACTTCTTGTAGCTGCGCTTTACAGAAGCGACGAGAAGGGCACATTTTGCTACGCGGTTCGCAAAAAACCGTGAGCGTAAAGGTAACCGCTTGCGCCGTTAACTTCGGTAAAGGAAAGTCAACGTAGCTGGCTGTCTTTCGATCCCCTGCGATTATATCCTGAGTGAGCGCTATTTTTCGAATCTTTCTCCTGCTGGCAGGCGATACATAACCGTACGCCCGGTATGGCTTTGCGCCGCGCTTCCGGGATCACTTCTCCGCACTCTTCACATTCATAGAGACTTTCACCGCGCGGAATTTGACCGCGAGCGCGTGCAACCGCATCTTCAATTGTACTGTTGATTTGTTCGTTAACGGCGTCATCATTCGCCCAGCCGGAAGCCATGGTTTACTCCTGGAATCTGTTAAACCCTGTTTTTAATATGGGGTGAAAAAACGTGCAGTCAAGGCAGAGAGGAACTGCATCTGTCAGGCAGATGCAGTTTGTTTATAGAAAGAGACGTTATTTATAAATGGTCGCCGTGCCATACATATGGTTATCCCCGCCCGCGGCGTTAACCACGAAACCTTTAGCCCCTTCCTGGCGGGCTTTTTCGGCGAGTTTATTCTGGAGATCGTCAAGGTTACTTGCGCGGCTTACCGAGACGGTGCCCGCAGGCTTAAGCTGGCTGGTGTCTGTATTGTCGGTCAATGACTGTACCGCCATGGCAGAGAATGACGCGGTAGCCAGTGCACCCGCGAGAACAACAAGGGTCAGGTATTTTTTCATAATCACATCCTCATGAGGAAACAACAGGTGATTCCCTTTAAGTTTAGAAGCCTGGCGAGTGTGATTTAGCGCAAAAATTTGATGATGATCTGCTTATTTTTTGAACGATAAAAACTGACGTTTTACTGACAGATCATAGACATAAAGGTGTTTGATTTATGACGGGTTTTTGAGCGTCGCAGAGAAATATTTACCGTTGAGCCTGCAAAGGGTATCTTACGCCGCTGTTTAAAGGAGAAAGCCATGACTTCCCAAAAGCCGGGATTGCACCCACGAAATCGCCATCGTAACCGCTATGACATGAATGCGTTGTGTCAGAGCTGTCCTTCGCTGCAGGACTACATTGTGCAGACACCTGCCGGTGAACCTTCGGTCAACTTTGCCGATCCGCAGGCGGTTAAAATGCTCAATAAAGCCCTGCTGGCACACTATTACGGTGTGGCGCACTGGGATATTCCGGAAGGCTTTCTCTGCCCACCCGTGCCGGGGCGGGCCGATTATCTCCACCATCTTGCCGATCTTCTCGCAGACGATCGCAACGGTGTCATCCCTGAGCAAGCATCCGTGCTTGATATCGGTACCGGGGCGAACCTGGTTTATCCGTTGATTGGCGTTCATGAATATCACTGGCGCTTTACCGGCAGTGAAATCGGTAATGAGGCGTTTTCCAGCGCACAGGCGATTATCAACGCCAACCCTGGGTTAAGCCGGTCTGTCCGCTTGCGTCGGCAGAAAGATGCCGCATCGATCTTCAACGGGATTATCCACAAGAACGAAAGCTACGATGCCACCCTGTGTAACCCACCGTTCCATGACTCCGCGGCCACCGCCCGTGCGGGCAGTGAGCGCAAACGCCGCAATCTCGGTCAGGCGGAAGATGCCGCGCTGAACTTTGGGGGGCAGCAACAGGAACTGTGGTGCGAGGGGGGAGAAGTGGCATTCATCCTGCGAATGATTGAGGAAAGTAAAGTATTTGGCCGTCAGGTTAAATGGTTCACGACGCTGGTATCCCGTGGGGATAACCTGCCACCCCTCTACCGTGCACTGACCGATGTGGGTGCCGTTAACGTGGTGAAAAAAGAGATGGCGCAAGGCCAGAAGCAGAGCCGCTTTATCGCCTGGTCATTTATGGATGCTAACAAGCGCAGTAAATAACCCACAGGCAGGCCGGGTAAGGCGACGCCGTTACCCGGTCCCCACGCTATAAGGTGGGCTCCTGTGGCGGTGTGGGGGACGCCGGTGAGGGTAATACCTGATAGGTCTGCACCGGCATCCGCACCGCGGCCAGGTCAAAGTGTTTTTTCACCATACTGTCGAGCGCAAAGCGCACCGTCCACTGCTTCAGTGGCTGCGTGGTGAACGACACGCGCAGGGTAAATGCCGTGTTCGTCAGGCCGACAATACCGGCAAACGACGGCTCTCCAATCACCAGCCCGCGAATATCCTCCATCGCCATCATCTCTTCCACGGCGTCCCGTAGCGCCTGTTTCGCTTTATCTGCATCTTCATGACGGTCAACGTCGTAGTTGGCCACAACCGAGCCAATGCCTCGGACAAAGTTAGCGAAGGTGGTTATCGATGACCATGGAATTATGTGGTACGCCCCGGTGTCCTGGCGCACGCCGACGGAACGAATGGACATGCGCTCTACCGTGCCGGTTAACGGCCCAATCGTGACCAGATCCCCGGTGTTCATCCCGTTCTCAAACTGGATAAAGACGCCGGTGATTATATCCTTCACCAGGGTTTGTGAACCAAAGGAGATAGCCAGCCCCAGCGCGCCAGCACCTGCCAGCAGCGGCGCGATGTTCACGCCGATTTCCGAGAGCACAATCATGATGGTAATGGTGCTGATAATAACCGCCAGCGCATTGCGAAACAGCGTCAGCAGGGTGCGGGCACGGGCGCTGGGCAGGGGACGCCCATGAATGTCGGACACCAGACGGTTCTCGATAAGGCTCGCCAGCAACGTCCAGCCAACCGCAGAGAAGAAGAGGATCAGCGCGATGCGAATTAAAATATCGACGGTCTTTTCGCCCGCGCCGTTGTGCAGCCAGTTCCAGAAGTCAAACAATCCCCATGCGTTAAGCAACAGCATAATCGCCACGCAGACGGTGAGAATGCGCGCCACTTTCAGTGATACCGAGATCCAGCCGTTGACCCTTTTTTGCAGTTCCGGATAACTGCGCTGCACCTGTGGCGAGAGGGTGAAGGTTTTCGATAGCCAGCGCGACAGCAGGCCAGAGACAAATGCCGCAATGCCAATGATGGCCAGGCTCTTGAACGTCGCCCCCATCATAAATTTCAGGCTGTTGCCCGGGTCGAACAGCGAGAAGAAGCACAACACGATAAAGTAGGCGCTCGCCAGCCAGTGCCACACCAGCGCGAAGGCGCGGATAAAGAGACTGAAAAACGACAGGGAACGATCGGCCAGATGCAGCAAGCTTTGGGTAATGGTCTTTTTGTTATGGAAGATAAGGTACAACGCCCAGACGGTAATGCAGATCATAATCAGCACATTCGCCAGGGCGCCAAACTGCACGTTGACCTGGTTGGAGATGATCGGCACGGCAACCAGCAGACCGTAACCAATCAATCCACTGAGCACGCTGAGGCGCAGCGCCCAGTATCTGGCGCTCTCATCCCGAATTGAGAAGGGGCGAAGATCCGGTACGTGCGGGCAAAATATCAAACGCAGCAGCGCCTTAAAGAACTCGATCAGCGCAAAGGCGTTAAGGAAGAGCGCCTGCTGGAAAGCGATGGTTTTATTGCCGGCGTTAAGCCTGTCGGCCAGGACCTGGCCCATAAACAGCGTCAGCGCCAGCAGCAGTAAATCGATGATAAACGCCGACGCTATCATCAGCGGCAGGTGTAACCAGCTGCTTTTCTGCTGGTTCTTCTTGCGCCCCCATTGCCCCATCTTACGGTAGAGCGGCCATGCGCACAGGCGTACCAGCCAGTAAAACAGAAATACAGCGCCCGCCAGCATCAAAAACTGCGTGGCGGCTGTCGTAAACGTATGGGGATTAAACGGTTTATGGGGCGAACCAATCAGGTTGCGATAGAGCTGGGCAAAGCGCGAGGAGAGCTCGCTTCCATAGTGACGGCTCACGTCGGTGACATTTTCCAGCACCGTTTTTTGTTCTTCCACTTGCGGAGGAGTAATTGTCGGCACCGGTTCCTGCGGTGGCGTGGCGGCGACTTTTCGCAATTGTCCGATTAACTCCTGCCGGGAGGTATCGTTTTCAAGCACATCGGCAAGGGCACTGTAGGCGGCTTTTTTCTGTTCAACATCCGGCTCTGGGGGCGGTGTCGTTTGCTGTGTGGCGGTCGTGCCGGTGGTGACGCCGGGGATGGAAACGGCGAACGATGGCGCACAAAACAGGCTAAGCAACAGCAAGATCCACGGCACGGCATCCTCCGGTGAAAATAATGAACAAAAAGATAAGTATAGAGGGCGAGGCGCGCGGGAGGATTTTTGGGAACAATCTGGCGTAAAAAAGCCGGGCATGCCCGGCTCAGAATGGCGTAACTGAAGCGCTATCAGGAGACGTGCTGCAGGAACTCCTGCAGGCGCTGGCTCGGTGGATTAGCGATCAGCGCTTGTGGGTTACCGTCTTCAGCGATACGGCCCTTATCAATAAAGATCAGGCGGGAAGCCACTTTCTCAGCAAAGCCGATTTCGTGGGTCACGATGACCATTGTCATCCCTTCTTCAGCCAGATCCTGCATGACTTTCAGCACTTCGTGACGCAGTTCCGGGTCAAGCGCCGAGGTTGGCTCATCAAACAGCATCATCTTCGGTTTTACCGCCAGTGCGCGGGCGATAGCCACACGCTGCTGCTGTCCACCGGACAACTCAGAAGGGTAGTGATGAGCACGTTCCGCGAGGCCGACTTTAGCCAGCAGATCTTTTGCCAGCGTTTCCGCCGCCGCTTTGCTGGCGCCACGTACGCGCAGTGGACCAAACATTACGTTTTCCAGCGCCGTCAGGTGCGGGAACAGGTAGAACTGCTGGAACACCATGCCGGCTTCCTGGCGAATCAGACGGTCGTCGACTTTCGGGTCATTCACCTTCAGGCCATCGACAATCAGATCGCCGCTGGTGATCTCTTCCAGCTTGTTGATGCAGCGCAGCAGGGTCGATTTACCGGAACCGGATGGCCCGATAATTACCACCACTTCACCCTGTTTGATGTTCAGATCGATATTGTGCAGCACCTGGGTTGGGCCAAAGTGCTTGGAAACGTTTTTAAATTCAATCACAGGATTTTCATCCTTCTTTCAAGACGACGCAGAACGAAACTCAGAACCAGAGTGATGATCAGGTAGACAACGGCTACCGCACTCCAGATTTCCAGCGCACGGAAGTTGCCCGCAATGATCTCCTGGCCCTGACGGGTCAGCTCAGCAACGCCGATAACGATGAACAGCGACGTATCCTTAATACTGATGATCCACTGGTTCCCCAGCGGTGGCAGCATGCGGCGCAGGGCCAACGGCAGAATGACGTGGCGGATCGTTTCGCGACGAGAAAGGCCTAACGCCAGACCCGCTTCACTGAAACCTTTATGAATCGACAGGACCGCACCACGGGTAATTTCCGCGATATAGGCACCTGAGTTGATCATAATGGTCACGACAGCGGCGCTGAACGGGTCAATGCGCAGGTCGGTGAAAGCCATTGGCAGGGCGAAGTAGATGAACATGACCTGAACGACAATTGGGGTGCCGCGGATCACTTCGATGAAAACCAGTGCGATGTGGTTTGCAATCCAGCCGCCGTAGGTGCGGGCGAAACCGGCGACAAGACCGATAATCAACCCACCAACCAGACCGAGGACCGAAATCCACAGGGTCATTTTAGCGCCTTCAAGCAAGATAGGAATGGCAGGCCAGATGGCGCTCCAGTCAAACTGCATGATAGTTTCCTGTTACTGTTACCGTGTTTCTAAAATAGCAGGGGCGAAAGTTCGCCCCCGAGTGAACGTCATTTTTAAGAATTATTATTTAGGCTCGGTACCGAACCATTTTTTATAGATTTCGTTGTAGGTGCCGTTCTCTTTCAGGGTTTTCAGCGCGCCGTTAACTTTCGTACGCAGGTCGTCGCTGCCTTTCGGGAACGCAATACCGTACTGCTGAGCTTCCAGAGAATCACCGACGGCTTTGAACTTGCCGTTGCCCGCCGTTTTGATGAAGTACAGGATGTTAGGGGTATCGTGCAGCACCGCGTCAGCACGGTTGGTACCCAGCTCCATGTAGGCGTTATCGATGTTCGGGAACTGACGCAGGTCTTTGGTTTTGATGTTTGCTTTCGCGTAATCAACAGAACCGGTACCGCCTTTCACCGCGACGACTTTACCGTCGAGGTCTTTCACGCTTTTTACGTCGTTATTATCGGCTTTCACCATCACCAGCAGGCCGCTTTTGTAGTAGCCGTCAGAGAAGTCGATCGCTTTTTTACGTTCTTCAGTAATGGTGATACCGGCCAGGGCCAGATCAACGTTTTTCGTTTGCAGTGCCGGGATGATGCCGCTGAAGTCCATTGGCTTCAGGGTGTAATCCAGTTTGAGTTCTTTTGCGATAGCAGCCCACAAATCAACATCAAAGCCAACGTACTTATCACCCTGTTTGAATTCAAACGGAACGAACGCCGTGTCGGTCGCCACAACCAATTTGTCGGCAGCCTGGGAAGAGACCGCAAAAGCCAGGGTAAGTGCAGCCAGTGAAACTTTTAATACAGACTTCATAGCATTTCCTTTTATATCCACGGGGCGATCCCCTGCGAGAACGAGTGGCACAATGAAAAAATCGTGCCAACTTTACAAGCTGTTGTTTTACAAAGGGGATGATGTCATGCATTGCACAGAAAACGGGGCAATGAACTTTTATTGCACCAAAGTGGAGCACCGTTTTGGTGCGCGTCATTTGGCTCAACAGACGAAGCGTTATTTAGCGTAAATTCTGACGAAAAAACAATCTTCCGTTAACGGTTGTGTGAGGTGATTATTACAATTTTTTCACTTTTGCAGCGTCTCAGGCCAAAAACGTGCACCATAGATGTGCAAAACCCTCACCGGAGGGCGAGGGTTGTATAGGAAATTCTTATGAATTATTCGATGTTGGACTCAATGAACCACAGGAACTGGTCCAGGTCGCGGGAAGCGGCGGTGAAGATATCGGCTGTATCTTCGTCTTTCGCTTCACCGATAGCTTTACGCACATCATTAGCCACTATCGCGTAGCGGTCTGCCAGTTCTTTCAGGTGATCCTGAACGGTATGGATATCGAGCGGATAACTTTTCAGTGGCGTCTTGCTGTTAATCACCTGCGTGGTACCCAGTGCCACACCGCCTAACTGTACGGCACGTTCGGCCATGGTATCGAGGTGGGTAACCAGTGCTGTGCGGAAGCCATCCAGCATTTCATGAACGGCAATAAAGTTTGCACCGCGCATATTCCAGTGGGCCTGTTTGGTGATCAGCGAAAGATCGATGAACTGGATCACCTGGCGATTCAGCAACTCAATGGTCGCTTTTTTGTCGCTATCCGATACATCGTTACGGGTATAAAGCAGATTAGACGCTTTCGTTTTCACCAGTTTAGCGGTACTCATAATCTCATATCCTCTTGATGTTTGTGTCCCAGGTAATTGCGGGATTAAGTATAGCACCGGATTTTTTCCCTGCGGGGAGGCTCTGCCTATCAGTTTAATAGTGAGAAGGACGTTGTGTTTACAATGGTATGAAATTAAAGGGATTATTTAAAATTGATGCAGATCAATCCTAATTCAGGAAAACGTTATCAACAGCGGGGGAAATATTTCACGAAGAGTGCAAAGTATGTAAAAAAATATTTTAAACGGGAAACTGGCCTTTATTCTGCATGGCTATAAAGCCACGCAGAATATAGGGCGCTAATTGAGGTCAATTTTCTCAACTTTAGGTTCCGGGCGCATCGTTAGCGTTGAGCCCATTGAGGCGGCGATAATCGAACACAGGGCCAGCGTCTGGGTGAAGGTCAGGGTTTCCCCGAGGAAAACCATCCCTGACAGGGCGGCGAGCGCGGGCTCCATGCTCATCAGCGTGCCGAAAATGCGCGTCGGCAGGCGCGTAAGGGCTATCATCTCTAAAGAGTAGGGGAGTGCTGTGGAAAGAATGGCGACCGCCAGCCCGATGGGCATGACTGACCATTGCCAGATGGACTCGGTGGCCTGAGCCATACCCACCGGCACAAAGATGATAGCGGCAATCAATGAACCGATTGCCACCGTCGCCGGGCCATGCTCTTCCCCGGCGCGCTGTCCGGTCAATATATAGATAGCCCAGCAGGCACCCGCCCCCAGAGCCAGCGCCGCGCCCGTGAGATCGATCTCTGAGACGCTCTGGCCCAGCGGCAGCAGGAACCACAGGCCAAGAACGGCTAAAATTACCCAGATAAAGTCAACGGGACGACGGGACGAGAAAAGCGCTACCGCCAGCGGGCCAGTAAACTCCAGTGCCACGGCAATCCCCAACGGAATTGTCTGGATGGAGAGATAGAACATGTAGTTCATCGCTCCCAGGGACAGCCCGTAAAAAAGCAGCGGTAAGCGTTGTTCTTTTTTAAAGCGTAAACGCCAGGGTTTGAAAATCACCACCAGGATCGCGGTTCCGAGGGCAATACGCAGGGCCGTGACCCCAGGCGCACCGACCAGCGGAAAGAGGGATTTGGCCAGCGAGGCACCGCTTTGAATGGACAACATGGCGATGAGTATGACGACAACCGGCAACCAGACCGACGACGAGCGGGATAACCCAGGCATCCTTTCTCCTGTCAACTTATGTCAAATGAAGTAAAGGTTGCAGTGTAAAGGAAATAAGCTGCAACGGTTGAGAGACCGTTGAAAAAAAAACGTGTAAATTCCGTAAAATGGTTAAGCGCTGGTGGATTTATCGCCTGTCAGATTAGGAATAATCTGGATGAATGTAACGGCGCAGACGCGCAGTATGAGCGTTTTATAGCGAAAATTGCATGTGATTTGAATGAGATAGCTGACGCTGGAAACGTTCTGTTACAGGAAAGGTTCAGTTAGACATCACGAATCACAAAGAGTTTCGCAAATTTTTTTGATATATTTAAAACTTACGGACTTACTTGAAGCACATTTGAGGTGGTTATGAAAAAAATTGCATGTCTTTCAGCACTGGCCGCTGTACTGGCTGTTTCCGCAGGTACCGCTGTAGCTGCTACTTCTACTGTAACTGGTGGTTACGCTCAGAGCGATATGCAGGGCGTGATGAACAAAGCTAACGGTTTCAACCTGAAGTATCGTTACGAGCAGGATAACAACCCACTGGGCGTGATCGGTTCTTTCACCTACACCGAGAAAGATCGTTCTGAAAACGGCGCATACAACAAAGGCCAGTACTACGGCATCACCGCTGGTCCAGCTTACCGTCTGAACGACTGGGCAAGCATCTACGGTGTTGTAGGTGTTGGCTACGGTAAATTCCAGCAGACCGAAAACCAGGGTCTGAACCGCACTGCAAGCAACAGCGACTACGGCTTCTCCTATGGCGCGGGTCTGCAGTTCAACCCAATCCAGGACGTCGCTCTGGACTTCTCTTATGAGCAGAGCCGTATCCGCAACGTTGACGTTGGCACCTGGATCGCGGGCGTAGGTTACCGCTTCTAATCACTTCGGTGAGCCAGTAAAAAATCCGCCCAATGTGGCGGATTTTTTTTTACGTTAATCCCTCGCCTTGCAGGAGAGGGTAGCAGATTGCCCGGATTATTTACTCTTAATATCGAAGATATCGGTTCCCAGATGGTTATAGTCAACTTTCTGTAACTTGAAGTTGGTAATGTAAACTGGGGGAGCCTTCTTGTTAGAGACAAACGGGTACGCATTTTTTATCTGCTGTGCCGAAATCCCCGTCCACTGCGAGAAGAAGGTCAGGAAATCATTGGCCGAACGCCGCGCTTTAATAATGCGATGCGTTTTATCATCACTCGACACAACCATAAACGGTACCTGGAAGTTCTGCTGGAACTTATCGTCGTGCGCCAGATACTGCACCTCTTTACCGCGCTCTTTAAACGCGAGCCCGTGATCCGAGAAGTAGACCATCGAGAAACTGTCACCCGTATTGCGCAACTGATCGTACAGCTTGCTCAGCAGGTCGTCGGTTTGCGTCATGGTGTAGAGATAGCATGAGGTCTCTTTGGACTGCACAAACTCTGCGTATTTACCGCCGGTCCGATCGCAGGCCTGCGGGTGAGACCCCATCAGGTGCAGAACAATCAGCTGCGGCTGGGTACGCGGAGAGGCAAAGACCTGCGCCGTCATTTTCAGCAACGCTTCATCTTTCGTATTCTTGTCCGCTTCAAAATCACCGTTCTTCAGGAACTGCACTTCGTCGGCGCGTCTGGCGATACTGGCAATGGCCGTATCGTATTCGCCAATTTGCCCCTGATTGGAGAACCACCAGGTCTGGAAACCTGCGCGGTTCGCCAGGGTAACAAAGTTATCCTGAAACTGGGGTTTGTCGTCGACCACCCGGTTCAGCGTCAGGCCGAGAGATTTCTGCGTTGAGCCGCTGGCAGCAACATAATCGGTAAACAGGGTGCCTTTGACCGAACTGGCGAACGGCGTGTTGTCCCAGTGTCCGCCAAAGGCTCCCATGGCGTCGCGACGTGCACTTTCACCAATCACCACCACATAGGTGTGATATTTGGGCTTCACGGCCAGCACGTTCCAGGTGTCTTTCATATTTGAAAGCTCAGCCATACGTGCCTGTTCGTCGAGCACCTCTTTATTGTTAACGACGACGTCTTTCACAAATCGGAACACCGGATAGCCGGTATCCTTCAGCTTGAACACCCCACCCCAGGCCAGGTTTTGTACTGGTGCGACAAAGAACGCCACCACGCTGAACGCCAGACACAGGTGCTCAATTTTTCCCCACGTTTTTTTCTCTTCCGCTTTACGGCGAACGGCTATCACGCCAAGGGCAAAGATAAAAAGGCCGACCACGTAGCTGTACCAGGGGAAGATCGTCAGGATCTCTGTCGACTCTTCCATATTGGTCGAGTGCAACGCCAGCAGGGTATTAAAGTTCGGCGAGCCGTAAGCCTGACCAAACGGGAAATAGAGTGCAGCGACCAGAGAACAGATTCCGACTAACGTTTTTTGCGCGCGCGGAGCCGTTCGCCACAGCACATGCAATATGCAGGTAAAGGCCACGGCATAGAGCAGGCTAAAGGGATAGCCCAGCGCAAAGTTAATCAGTAATGACTGCAAAAAGTAAAATCCCGTCCACGGGCTTAAGGCCCGGCTACGGGTAACAACGGTGTCTATCAGGGTTAAATTCATAGGTCACTATCATGGATAAAAACGCCATGTGCTCACCCTGGCGTCAAGGGTCATAACCTGCCTGACAGTGCGTGGAGAGGGAATGAGGGTCCGCTTCAGCGAGCCGCAAATTGTGCAGGGCTGCAAGAAGATAGTGCGAGCGCTAAATAATAGCAACAGTTGCTAAGCAGATGTTTTGCGAAGGGGATTGCAAATCCGTAAAAAAGATCGGGAATAGGGCGGCTGAAAGCCAGTGTACAGAGGGTTTGTGACGGAAAAATGAAGCGGCGTACCGCAACGCCGCTTAGTGGGAAGGTTTGTCGTCCTGATGCGGGGGTTTGTTGTTAAACATATCGCACAGCATGTTCAACAGCATCAGGCGTACTTTAAAGGGAGAGTGGGTAAACACGTTCATACACCTCTTGAATTCGTTCATGAGACCTCCTGATTTTTGATCCCTTCGATCCGTGAAGGGTGACTGCATTACATACAGATATAGCACAGGCTATATTGTATAGCTATGGCTATTTCGTTAATTTTTTGTGCTTGTAGAGGGATGGTTTACAATGTGCGCTCTCGATACCGGGCGCTGGAAGCGTCACCCCACTGAGGAAGTACAATGAACCGTCGCGCAGGTAAGCCAACAATCAGAAAAACGACGCAACTGGTGAATGTTGAAGAACATGTCGAAGGTTTTCGCCAGGTACGTGAAGCGCACCGTCGTGAGTTGATTGATGACTATGTTGAACTGATTTCCGATTTGATTCGCGAGGTCGGGGAGGCGCGCCAGGTGGATATGGCTGCACGGCTGGGCGTTTCCCAACCGACAGTGGCAAAAATGTTAAAACGTCTGGCCTCCGTGGGCCTGATTGAAATGATCCCCTGGCGCGGCGTCTTTCTGACGCCGGAAGGGGAGAAACTCGCCCAGGAGAGTCGCGAGCGCCACCAGCTCGTCGAAAACTTCTTACTGGTGCTGGGCGTAAGCCCGGAAATTGCCCGCCGGGACGCGGAAGGAATGGAACACCACGTCAGCGAAGAGACGCTGGTTAAGTTTCGCGAATTTACCCTTAAATATGGTCCCTCCGCTGAATGAACATCCCCGGACTGCAGGCCCTGGCACGCGATCGTTTCTTCCATCTCTTATTCATCATTGGCGCCGTATTAAGCATCTTTGTGCCGTTTGCGCCACACACCTGGCCTGCGGTGATTGACTGGCGCACCATCATTACCCTCAGTGGCCTGATGATGCTCACCAAAGGGGTAGAGTTGAGCGGCTATTTTGACGTCCTGGGACGTAAAATGGTGCGCCGCTTTGCCACTGAACGCCGTCTGGCGCTGTTTATGGTGTTCTCTGCTGCGGTGCTGTCGACGTTTCTGACCAACGACGTGGCGCTGTTTATCATCGTGCCACTCACGCTCACGTTGCGTAAGCTCTGCGAGATCCCGGTTAGCCGGCTGATCATTTTCGAGGCACTGGCCGTTAATGCCGGTTCGCTTCTGACCCCTATCGGCAACCCACAAAATATTCTCTTGTGGGGACGCTCCGGGCTGTCGTTTGCCGCTTTTACCTGGCAGATGGCTCCGCTGGCGCTGGTGATGATGGTGTCGCTGCTGGCGGTCTGCTGGTTCGCGTTCCCGGTTAAAAAACTGCAGTACCACAGCGGTACCACGGGCCCGCAGTGGCAGCCGCGTCTGGTGTGGAGTTGTCTGGCGCTGTACATCGTTTTCCTGTTCGCGCTGGAACTGAAGTATGAACTGGCGGGCGTACTGCTCGTCGCCGCCGGTTTTTTATTCCTGGCGCGGCGCGTGCTGGTCAGCGTGGACTGGACGTTATTGCTAGTCTTTATGGTGATGTTTATTGATGTGCATCTGCTTATCCAGCTTCCGGTACTGCAACACGTTCTGCACAGCGTCAGCGGCCTGTCGCAGCCGGGATTGTGGCTCACGGCGATTGGCCTGTCACAGTTCATCAGCAACGTGCCTTCCACCATTTTACTCCTCAACTACGTTCCCCCTGACACGCTGCTGGCGTGGGCGGTAAATATCGGCGGGTTTGGGCTGCTGCCCGGTTCGCTTGCTAACCTGATTGCCCTGCGTATGGCTAACGATCGTCGTATCTGGTGGCGTTTCCATGTCTGGTCGATCCCGATGCTGATTTGGGCCGCGGCGATCGGTTTCGGAATTTTCCTTCTCATATAGTGCGCAATTTGTCAGTTTTTCCTGGCAAACGTATAGCAACGTCCTAGCTTTAGTGAACGGCATAGTGTGATGCCGCTCACTGACAGGACTGTTGCTGACCTATGGCTGAAGATCAAAACCTGCCTGCTGACGAGCAGGAAAACAACACTAAACAGCGTAAGCGCCCGGGCAAAAAACCGTTAATCATCCTTGGCATTGTCGTGGTGGTGATGGTTATCGTGGCGCTGGTCTGGTGGTTTTTAACCCGTAACGAAGAGACCACTGACGACGCCTTTACCGACGGTGATGTGGTGACGATTGCCCCGAAAACGGCAGGCTATGTCACCGAGTTGCGCGTGCGCGATAACCAGCGGGTGAAAAAGGGCGACCTGCTGGTGGTTATCGATCCGCGTGATACCACCGCCCAGCGCGATCAGGCGCAGGCCCAGCTTGGGCTGGCGATCGCCCAGCTGCATCAGGCTCAGGCGCAGCTGGCGCTGTCAAAAGTCCAGTATCCCGCTCAGCGTGATGAAGCTAAAGCGCAGGTGATTAAAGCGCAGGCCGATCTGGCCAATGCGCAGGCGGAGTATCGCCGCCAGCGAGGCGTTGACCCGCGAGCGACCACCCAGCAAAGTATTGATACCGCCAATGCCCAGCTGCGCAGTGCCCAGGCGGGCCTGGCAAGTGCGCAGGCGCAGCTTGAAGTGGCGGAGCAGGTACAGCTACAGATCCGCCAGCAGGAAACCAATGTGGAAGCGCGTCAGCGCCAGGTCGATCAGGCCAAAGCGCAGCTGGAAACCGCGACGCTGAACCTTTCTTACACCGAAGTCCGCGCCCCGTTTGACGGTTTTGTCACTAAACGCAACGTCCAGCCCGGCACCCTGGTGCAGGCGGGTACCGCGCTGTTTTCACTGGTCTCTCCGAATGTGTGGGTGGTGGCGAACTTTAAAGAGTCGCAGCTCGAACGCATGAAGCCGGGCGATAAGGTCGAGGTGTCCGTAGATGCCTGGCCGGATATGGCGCTCGAAGGCCATGTTGACAGTATTCAACAGGGCAGCGGCTCGCGCTTCTCCGCCTTCCCGTCGGAAAACGCTACCGGTAACTTTGTCAAAATCGTTCAGCGCGTGCCGGTGAAGATCGTGATTGATAAAGGGCTGGATCCCAACAAACCGCTGCCGCTTGGGCTGTCGGTGGCACCGAAGGTGACAGTGGAATGACGGATCACAGCCACGACAACTGGCGACCTGCCAGTAATCCGTGGGCGGTGGCGATTGTGGTCACGCTGGCGGTGTTTATGGAGATCCTCGACACCACTATCGTTAACGTGGCGCTCCCGCATGTGGCCGGGTCGCTCTCGTCCAGCTACGACGAATCCACCTGGGTATTGACCAGCTACCTGGTGGCAAACGGCATAGTGCTGCCGATATCGGCTTTCCTGAGTCGGGTTTTTGGCCGCAAGCAGTTCTTCCTGATCTGCATCGTGATGTTCACCGTCTGTTCGTTCCTGTGCGGGATCGCCACCGAGCTGTGGCAAATCATTCTCTTTCGCGTAATGCAGGGCTTTTTCGGCGGGGGGCTGCAGCCCACGCAGCAGTCGGTGCTGCTCGACTACTTTAAACCCGAGGACCGGGGTAAAGCGTTTGGTCTGTCGTCAATCGCCATTATCGTTGCGCCGGTACTTGGCCCGACGCTGGGCGGCTGGATCACCGATAACTACTCCTGGCGCTGGGTTTTCTTCATCAACATTCCGGTGGGGATTGTAACGGTGCTGGCGATCTACCAGCTGCTGGAAGACCCGCCATGGGAAAGCAAATCGAAAGAGAAGCTGTCTATCGACTGGACGGGGATCGGCCTGATCGCGCTGGGGCTGGGCTGCCTGCAGGTGATGCTCGACCGGGGAGAAGATGAGGACTGGTTTTATTCGAACTTTATTCGCACCTTCGCCGTACTGACGCTCATCGGCATTATTGGAGCGATTTACTGGCTGGTGTATGCCAAAAAACCGGTGGTAGATCTGCACTGCATGAAAGATCGCAACTTCGCCATCTCCAGCCTGTTGATGGCGGGCATGGCGATGATTCTGTACGGCAGTTCGGTGGTGATTCCGCAGCTTGCACAGCAGGATCTAGGCTACACCGCCACCTGGTCCGGGCTGGTCCTTTCGCCGGGCGCCGTGTTGATCGTATTGACTATCCCGCTGGTGCTGAAGCTGATGCCGGTGGTGCAGACGCGCTGGATTATCGCTTTTGGTTTTACCTGCCTGGCGGTGTCGTTCTTCTGGTCACGTACGCTGACCCCGGATATCGATTTCGAAACGCTGGTGTTGTTCCGCAGCGCCCAGTCGATAGGGCTTGGGTTCCTGTTTGTTCCTCTCACCACCATTGCTTTTATTTCGATACCGAGGCGGCTGAACGCCGATGCGGCGGCGCTGTTCACCATGTTCCGCAACGTGGCGGGCTCAATTGGCATCTCGCTTTCTACGGCGGCCATTACCGAACGTTCCCAGGCGCACAGCGCGCATCTGGCCTATCACGCGTCACCGTTTAATGAACAGTTCCAGCTGGCGATACGCGAAAGCGCACAGGCGATCCAGAACTTCACCACTCAGGTCGGGGACCCTACCGGTATCGCCACCGGGCGCATGTACCAGACCATGATCGAGCAGTCGCGCTTCCTGGCGTATATCGACGTGTTCACCATTCTGAGCGTGGTAGCCATGTTACTGATTCCGTTTTGTTTGTTGCTCTCGCCGGTTAAGAGCGAGGGGAGTGCAGGAGCACATTGATGATACACAGACGTTTAACCCCCCTGATGATCATGCTGCTGGCAGGCTGTGCCGTGGGGCCGGATTACCAGCCGCCGGCGTCGCAGACCCCGACACACTGGAACGACCCGGGTGACAGCGGCGTGAAGTCAAAAACGGCCTCGACGGCAACCAACCCACGCTGGTGGAAAACCTTCGGTTCACCGCAGCTGGACAGCCTGATAGAGCGCGCGATCGCGGGAAATTTATCCCTGCAGCAGACGGTATTGCGTATTGCCGGGGCGCGCGAACAGATTAACCAGGCGGGTGGGGCGTTTTACCCTTCCGTAAACGGTAATCTGCAGGCCACGCGCCAGCAGCTTGGGCTGGAGGGAGAGCTGAAATCCCACGGCGTGTACGACCAGCTTGATAACGTGGATCCTGAACTCAGGGGCGCGCTAGGACCGCTGACGCAGCCGATCAATCTTTACCAGGGGAGCTTCGACGCACAGTGGGAAATCGACCTGTGGGGCAAGGTGCGCCGACAGGTAGAGGCTGCCGAAGCGCAGCAGAAAGCGGCGATAGAGCAGCGTAACGACGCGCTGGTGTCGCTGGAGGCGGAAGTGGCGCGCGCATGGCTGCAGCTGCGGGGGGCGCAGAGCATCATTGCCACGCTGAACACCCAGATTAAGAGCGCGCAACAAACCCTGGAACTCACCGAAAGCCGCCAGCGGGGCGGGCTGTCGCCGCAGATGGACGTTGAAAACGCGCGTGCCCAGTTGGGGAACCTCGAAGCGCAGCTTCCTCAGTATCAGGCCCAGGCACGGCAGGCAATGAATGGCCTCGCGATTTTACTCGGCAAGCCGCCGGGGGCGCTGGATGCGGAGCTGCAGTCGGCGCAGCCGATGCCCGCCCTGCCGGATATCGTACAAACGGGTATCCCCTCTACGCTGGCCCGTCGTCGTCCTGACGTGCGCGAGGCGGAAGCCAATCTCCACGCCGCCACGGCGCAAATTGGCGTTTCCGTGGCGCAGCTGTTCCCGAGCTTTACCCTCTCCGGGCAGTTCGGCCTGCGAAACAGCGAAACCAACTGGCTGACGGACTGGAGCAGCCACTTCTACAGCTTCGGCCCGCAGGTCTCGATACCGATTTTCCAGGGCGGAAGACTGGTCTCGAGCGTGAAGGTGGCGCGTGCGCAGCAGGGCGCGGCAGTGCTCGACTACCGCCAGACGGTGCTCACCGCGCTCGGGGACGTAGAGAATGCGCTGGTGAGCTACCGCACCGATCAGCAGCGTGAAGCCGGCCTTGCTAAAACCATCGATGCGTTGCAAAACGCGTTTGATTTGGCAAGCGACAGCTACCGGCAGGGGATCGCCAGCTTTATTGACGTGCTGGATGCCCAGCGGCAGCTGGCGCAGGCGCAGCAGCAACGCGCGCAGGCGCAGGTACAAAGCGCTCTCGATCTGGTTGCGCTCTACAAAGCGCTGGGCGGCGGCTGGGAGCCGTATCAGCAGGTGCAATTACCGGATTACAAGGTCTTTGGTGAGGCTCCGCGCGGATAAGATTCAGAGGATTGGGCAAGAAACGGACAGGAACACCACATTCGCGATGGCTATGGGGCGGGTATAACTATCGGGTACCCATCGAACGACATGCGAGGATTATCTTATGCGTTATCAAAAACTGGGCAATACCGGTCTGTTTGTGTCTGAACTGTGCCTTGGCACCATGACCTTCGGCGGAGAAGGCGGCATGTGGGGCAAGATTGGTCAGCTGCAGCAAAGTGAAGCCGAGCAGCTGGTGGGCCGTGCACTGGATGCCGGAATTAATTTCATCGATACCGCGGATGTGTATTCGGAAGGGCGCTCGGAGGAGATCACCGGCCAGGCGCTGAAGAACCTGAAAATTCCGCGTGAAAATGTGGTGGTTGCCACCAAAGTGTTTGGCGAAACGGGCACGGCCGGGGTGAACTCCCGCGGCAGTTCGCGCTATCACATCATCAGTAGCGTCAAAGAGAGCCTGCGCCGTCTGCAGCTCGATCATATCGATCTGTATCAGCTCCACGGTTTTGACCCGGCAACCCCTGTCGAAGAGATGCTCTACGCGCTGGATAACCTGGTACAGCATGGGCACGTGCGTTATATCGGCGTCTCTAACTGGGCGGCGTGGCAGATTGCCAAAGCGCTGGGCATTTCCGAACGCCTTGGACTGGCGCGTTTTGCTTCGCTGCAGGCGTATTACACCATCGCCGGGCGCGATCTTGAGCGTGAACTGATACCGATGATGCAGAGTGAAGGAGTCGGGTTGATGGTCTGGAGCCCACTGGCAGGTGGTCTGCTTAGCGGAAAATATGGCCGTGACGGGCAGAGTGAATCTGGCGGCCGCCGCCTGGAATTTGACTTCCCGCCGGTGAATAAAGAGCGTGCTTTCGATTGCGTGGATGTGATGCGCACCCTGGCCGAGCGCAAAGGTGTCTCTGTGGCGCAAATCGCGCTGGCGTGGTTGCTGCATCAGAAGGCCGTAACCAGCGTCATTATTGGTGCCAAACGTGTCGACCAGCTGGACGACAACATTGCCGCCACCGGGATCCGTTTAAGCGAAGACGAGCTTAAACAGCTTGATGCCGTCAGCGCGCTGCCGCGCGAATACCCGGGCTGGATGCTGGAGCGGCAGGGTGAATATCGTCGTCATCAGCTCGCACAACAATAACGGTCCTTCCCCCCGGTCTCGCTTCGCTGACCGGGTTTTTTTCCCGCCTTGCTCACAAAAAACGATCCTCCTCTTTGATTGATTTTTCGTCTTCGCCTATATGACTATTCATGAAATTTTAAATGACTAGTCATATAGGGAGCGATCATGAATCAATTTCTGCCAGCCAATTTTTTATGGGGCAATTCCGTATCCAGTATGCAGACGGAAGGGGCCTGGAATGAGGGAGGAAAGGGAATGTCGGTATATGACATTCGCGAAGCCGGGGAGAACGTTTCTGACTGGAAAGTCGCGACCGATTCCTACCACCGCTATCGGGAAGATTTCGACCTGATGCAGGATCTGGGCATGAACTGCTACCGCTTTCAGATCGCCTGGAGCCGCGTATGTCCACAGGGCGACGGTGACTTCAACGACGAAGGTATCGCCTTTTATGACCGCTTTATTAACGATTTAATTGCCCGCGGCATTGAGCCGATGATCTGCCTCTACCACTTCGATATGCCGCTGGCGCTGGCGCAGGAGTACAACGGCTTTAACGATCGCCGTGTGATGGACGCGTTTATCCGCTACGGCAAAAAGATGATCGACTGTTACGGCGACCGGGTGAAGTACTGGCTGACGTTTAACGAGCAGAACATCTTCCACATGCCGGAAGCCTTCCGGATCTCGGGCTATATGAAAGGCGAGAAAACCCTGCGCGAGCTGTATGAACTGCAGCACCACACCATGGTCGCGCATATGACCCTGACCGAATACCTGCACCAGACCCGTCCGGGCCAGCTGATGGGCGGTATGCTGGCGCACCAGCTGGTCTATCCGGCGACCTGTAAACCGCGTGATATCTTCTGCGCCCAGCAGTATGACGAATTCCTCAACCAGAACCTGCTGCGCGTCTTTGCCGGCCAGGGTTACAGCCCGGCGGTGATGGCGGTCGTTGAACAGCAAGGTTTTGCGGATATCTACCGCGCTGAGGATCTTGCGCTGCTGGCGCGTACCAAAAACGACTATATGGCCTTCAGCTACTATGCCAGTAAAACGCTCGACAGTGATGCGATCCCCGAAGGAACGCCGGTCAACGATTACCTTCTGCACGGTGATAAAAATAACCCGTACCTGAAAGCGACCGAATGGAACTGGCAGATTGATCCGCTGGGCTTTCGCACCATCATCACCCGCTATTACAACGACTGGCGTATGCCGGTATTCCCGATTGAAAACGGTATTGGGGTGATCGAGTCCTGGGACGGTGTGAATCCGATTGAAGATACCTACCGTATTGACTACCACCGGGCGCATATCGAGGCGATGAAACAAGCCATGTTTGAGGATGGCGCAGAGGTGATCGGTTACCTCGGCTGGGGCTTAATCGACATTCTGAGTTCACAGGGAGACATGCGTAAGCGTTACGGCGTGGTCTATGTGAACCGTGAAAACCACGACCTGAAAGACTTAAAGCGCGTACCGAAGAAGAGCTACGCATGGTTGAAACAGGTTATCCATACCAACGGACGCGAGATGTAAGCCGTACGCTGCCGGGCCGTTTTTGTGACTGATTGAAGGGAAATATCCGCTATGTCTGAAACAAAAATAACACCGCATATGCAGTCTTTTGTCGACAGATTTGTTGAGTTCTCGGCGCGCCTGGCAAACCAGGTGCACCTGCGTTCCCTGCGCGATGCCTTCGCCACGGTCATGCCCATTTTCATCCTTGCCGGTCTGGCGGTGCTGGTGAATAACGTGGTATTTCCATGGATTTTTGAAGGCGACACGCTGGTGCATTTTAAGGTGTGGGGCGAGGCGATTATTAACGGTACGCTGAATATCGCCGCGCTGTTGCTGGCACCGATGATTGCCTGGTCGCTGGCACGCAACAAAGACTTCGACAACCCGGTCTCGGCAGTGGTTATCGCCATCAGCAGTTTTATCATTATGATGCCGATGCGCTTACAGCTCACGCCCGTCGGCAGCGACGCCACGGTGAACGTCACGCAGGTGCTGACGTTCTCCAATATTGGCTCAACCGGCATTTTTGCCGGGGTGCTGATTGGTCTGCTCTCAACGGAACTGTTTATCGCCATTTCTCGTCTGAAAGCGCTGCACATTTCTTTAGGTGAAAATGTACCGCCGGCGGTCAGTAAATCGTTTACCGCGCTGATCCCGACGATCCTGACGCTTTCCCTGTTTGCTATACTGGCCGCGCTTCTGGCGAACGTGTTGCACACGGATCTCATCCACCTGATCACCACTTTTATTCAGCAGCCGCTGCGCCTGATCAATACCAGCCTGCCGGGCACGATTTTTATCTATAGCTTTGGTAACTTCCTGTTCACGCTTGGGATCCATCAGTCGGTGGTTAACAGCGTGGTGCTGGAGCCGTTTCTGCTGATCAACACCAACGAGAATATGCTGGCCTTTGCCAACGGTCAGCCTGTCCCACATATCATCAATAATATCTTTGTACCGACCTTTGGTATGGTGGGGGGGACCGGCAGCACGATTTCCCTGCTAATTGCCATTTTCATCTTCTCACGGCAAAAATCGGCGAAACAGGTGGCCCGTTTGTCGCTGGCGCCGGGCCTGTTTAACATCAACGAGCCGGTCATTTTTGGCCTGCCGATTGTGTTCAACCTGCCGCTGATGATCCCCTTTGTGCTGCTACCTGCCATAGGTATCTGGTTTGCGTGGTTCTGTACGACCCTGGGGTTAATGTCGCGCTGTGTGGTTATGATCCCGTGGACAACCCCGCCCATTCTGAGCGCCTGGCTGGCAACGGCAGGGGACTGGCGGGCCGTGGTCGTGCAGTTGGCAATCATTGTATTTGGTGTATTCTTCTACCTGCCTTTCCTCAAAATTGCCGAGAGAGTGGCATTAAAAAACAGCGGGACAGAAAACTAACAGAAAGGAAGGACGATGGCGGCGAAGTACATCACCATAGCGCGGGAAATTAAGAAACGCATTATTAGCCAGCAATACGC
Organism: Enterobacter cloacae complex sp. FDA-CDC-AR_0132; assembly: GCF_003010695.1. Taxonomy (NCBI): domain Bacteria; kingdom Pseudomonadati; phylum Pseudomonadota; class Gammaproteobacteria; order Enterobacterales; family Enterobacteriaceae; genus Enterobacter; species Enterobacter cloacae complex sp. FDA-CDC-AR_0132. The sequence continues at coordinate 3,133,612 of NZ_CP027618.1, forward strand.
CGCCAACGAACCGCTCCCGGACCAGTTTGCCCTGGCGGCGGAGTTCAGCACCAGCCGGATGACCATACAGCAGGCCATACGCCAGTTAATCGTGGAAGGGCTGATCTATACCCGTCAGGGGCAGGGGACGTTTATCCGCAAAAATTTCCTGCAACTCTCGCAGTGGGATCTTTCCGGCAGCGACTACTTCGGCGCAACAAAAACCTGGGAGCATCTGGGCACCGTTTCCAGCGTCGTGGTCCATTTCGAGCTGCGCTTTCCAAACGAGAAGGAGCAGGCCTCGTTGATGATTAACGCCGATGCGCCAGTCTATGACTTTGTTCGTCTGCGTCTGCTTAACGGTGAGCCGATGTCGCTGGACTCCACCGTAATGCCGCTTAATCTGGTGCCCGGTCTGAATAAAAGCCATCTTGAAGGCTCTGTGTTCCGCTACGTGCAGGAGACGCTGGGGCTGAAAATTATGGGGTCGTACCGCGTGGTGCGGGCGCTAAAACCGAACGCGCTGGATATGCAACACCTTATCTGCGAGCAGACCGATCCGGTGCTGGAGGTGGAGCAGGTTATCTATCTGGAGGATGGCACACCGCTTGAGTATGCCCATTGTCACTACCGTTACGACCATGGTGGGATAGTTATCGTCAATAACGGATAAAAAAAAGCGGGCATCAGAGCCCGCTTTTTTATTCTCAGACCCGGTCAGCAAAGCGCCACCGGGCAGAGGGTCAGTTCAGACGCACTGGCATACCAGAACGGTTCTGAACGGCCTGGTCAACAATCGCTGTCTCTACATCCGGCTGAGAGGTCACGGACTGCACCGCGCTGTTCAGCGTAACCGGAACGATTTCGTTGTTGTTGATCTGGTCTTCGCTGGTGGACAGCGGGTTATGTACTTCAATGTAACGGCTGCCATCCGGCTCAGACGTCGCTTTAACCGGTTCGTTGATGAACTGGACGCGGGTACCGACCGGCACGTTTTCGAACAGGAATTTGATGTCTTCGTTACGCAGACGTACGCAGCCGTGGCTTACGCGCAGGCCGATACCGAAGTTGGCGTTGGTCCCGTGAATCGCGTACAGACGGCCAATGTACAGCGCGTACAGACCCATTGGGTTATCCGGGCCTGCCGGTACAACAGCTGGCAGGGGTTCACCCGCAGCGATGTACTCTGCGTGCATTTTGGCGGTTGGCGTCCAGGTTGGGCCTGCTTTCTTACGCTCAACTTTGGTCGTCCAGTTCATTGGGGTGTCTTTACCCAGCTGGCCGATACCGATTGGCAGCACGATAACCGTGTTGGTGCCTTTCGGGTAGTAATACAGACGCATTTCCGCGCTGTTGATGACGATACCTTCATGGACGGTATCCGGCAGGATCAGCTGCTGAGGAATGTTCAGCACGGTACCGGCTTTAGGCAGATACGGGTCAACACCCGGATTCGCTTCCAGCATGTTAGACAGGCCCAACTGGTACTGCGCCGCGAAATATTCCAGTGGCTGAGCGTTACCTTCAGGCACCGTGACCACCTGGTTTTGACCAACCAGACGGCTACCGTCTGTCGGCAGCGGATAAGTCACCGCAGAAGCGGTTTTGCAAAAACCTACTACGGCTAACGCCGCCGCAAAAAGCGTTGTTAATTTCATGTTCATGTTGTGCGAGGTATCTAAGCCATTCCGGCGATGAGTTGATAAGTCTGAATCTTGATGGGAGCGCATTATATGTGCATTCCCGCTAACAGGGAATTCAGATGTGTACGAAATCACATTTTTTTCGATTTTGTTAAAGTTTAGCGGATTGCCGCAACGCGGGATCTCAATTCGGAATTGTGGCATAATGCCGTGTTTATCACACTTTTCGCAGGAATCTCCCCGTGTTAGTTACCAGCAACGTCACTATGCAGTTTGGCAGTAAGCCGCTGTTCGAAAACATTTCCGTCAAATTTGGCGGCGGCAACCGTTACGGCCTGATTGGCGCCAACGGTAGCGGTAAATCTACTTTTATGAAAATCCTCGGCGGTGATTTAGAGCCGACGCTGGGCAACGTTTCGCTCGATCCAAACGAGCGCATCGGTAAGCTGCGTCAGGATCAGTTCGCCTTTGAAGAGTTCACCGTGCTTGACACCGTTATCATGGGACACGCTGAGCTGTGGGAAGTGAAGCAGGAGCGCGATCGCATCTACGCTCTGGCGGAGATGAGCGAAGAAGATGGCTACAAAGTGGCCGATCTCGAAGTGCTGTACGGCGAAATGGATGGCTACTCTGCGGAAGCGCGTGCGGGCGAGCTGCTGCTGGGTGTGGGTATTCCGGTAGAACAACATTACGGTCCGATGAGCGAAGTCGCGCCAGGCTGGAAACTGCGTGTTCTGCTGGCGCAGGCGCTGTTCTCCAATCCGGATATCCTGCTGCTCGACGAACCAACGAACAACCTGGACATCGACACCATCCGCTGGCTGGAGCAGACGCTGAACGATCGCGACAGCACCATGATCATCATCTCGCACGACCGTCACTTCCTGAACATGGTGTGTACACACATGGCGGACCTGGACTACGGCGAGCTGCGCGTTTATCCGGGCAACTACGACGAGTACATGACGGCAGCCACGCAGGCGCGTGAACGTCTGCTGGCGGATAACGCCAAGAAGAAAGCCCAAATTGCTGATCTGCAGTCTTTCGTCAGCCGCTTCAGCGCGAACGCCTCTAAATCTCGCCAGGCGACCTCTCGTGCGCGTCAGATTGACAAGATCAAGCTTGATGAAGTGAAAGCGTCCAGCCGTCAGAACCCATTCATCCGCTTCGAGCAGGACAAGAAACTGTTCCGTAATGCGCTGGAAGTGGAAGCCCTGGCTAAAGGTTTTGAAAACGGTCCGCTGTTTAAAAACTTTAACCTGCTGCTGGAAGTGGGCGAGAAGATCGCCATTCTGGGTGCCAACGGCGTGGGTAAATCCACCCTGCTGAAAACCCTGGTCGGCGAACTGCAGCCGGATAACGGTACCGTGAAGTGGTCTGAAAACGCGCAGATTGGTTACTACGCACAGGACCATGAATACGAGTTCGAAAACGACCTGACCGTCTTCGACTGGATGAGCCAGTGGAAGCAGGAAGGCGACGACGAGCAGGCAGTGCGCAGCATTCTGGGTCGTCTGCTGTTCAGCCAGGACGACATCAAGAAACCTGCTAAAGTGCTGTCCGGTGGTGAAAAAGGGCGCATGCTGTTCGGGAAGCTGATGATGGAAAAACCTAATATCCTGGTGATGGATGAACCGACTAACCACCTGGATATGGAATCTATCGAATCGCTGAACATGGCGCTGGAGATGTATCAGGGGACCCTGATCTTCGTCTCTCACGACCGTGAATTCGTCAGCTCGCTGGCGACCCGCGTGATCGAAATTACGCCTGAGCGCGTGGTGGACTTCACCGGTAACTACGAAGATTACCTGCGCAGTAAAGGTATCGAGAGTTAAAAAAAGCCCGGTGGCGGTACGCCTACCGGGCCTGTGTTTGATGCCCTCTCCCTGTGGGAGCGGGCATCAGGCCGTACTAGACCACCCATTCACTCCCTTCAATACCATTCACCAGCAGCGTGCGTTTTTCCCCGGCCGGTAACGATATCTTCAGCGCTTTCCACGCCGGACGATAATCTCCCCGCGCACTGACCTTCAGGTTGATGGTGGCACCGTCGCATGCCATGTCCCATTCCACCCACAGCGCATTGCCGTTCTGATAGCCCCAGCTTTCACCATCGTCTTCAAACAGCAGGCCCGCGGTTGAACCGACGCCTTTCACCGGGAACAGTTTCAGCTCACGGGCATTGTCTTTTTCCGCGCTGACATGCGTAATGCGTTCGCTGAGCGGCAGACCCGCACCGGCACGTACCAGCAGCGGCAATTTCTCCAGCGGCGCATCACGTACGATCCACTGCCCGCCAGCGAACCACTCGTGGGTGTAAAAATCGTACCAGCCCGTTTCGTTATCCGGCAGCCAGACGCGTCGCTCGCGCTGCCCGGCCTCCACCACGCTGGCCACCAGCAGGTCGCGACCCAGCAGGAAATCATCGTTCTCCTCAAACGTCTGCGCATCGTGTTCGTGGTCGAGGAAGGTCGGGCGTAGCATCGGTTCGTCGTCGGCATGCGCCTGCCAGAGCAGGGTATAAAGGTACGGCAGCAGACGATAACGTAATTCAATGGCACCACGAATAGCCGGCGTCACGCCCGGATACATCCACGGCTCGTTAACGGTGTGGTCATCATTCCATGAGTGAATGGTAAAGCGCGGATGCATCACGCCGTTTTGCACCCAGCGTACAAACAGTTCCGCGTCGGGTTTGTCGCCGGAAAAACCACCGACATCATGACCCACATTAAACAGCCCGGACAGGCTCATTCCCAGCCCCATGCGGGTGTTATAGCGCAGGGTGTTCCAGCTGGTACGGTTATCGCCGCTCCAGGTCTGGACGTAACGCTGCATGCCCGCGCAGCCGGAGCGGGAAATGAGATACGGACGTTTTTCCGGGGCAAAACGCTGCTGCGCTTCCAGCGAGGCACGCATCATCAGCAGCGGCATCACGGGGCGAATGTGCTTGATCGCGATTTCCTTGCCAAAGCCGTGGCAGCGGGCTTCGCCATCCCACACTTCATATTCGTTGTTGTCGTTCCAGGTGGCGTCGATCCCCATCTCAAGCAGCTGCGTGGTTACCCCTTCCTGCCACCATTTCACCGTCTGTGGGTTGGTAAAATCGAGGTGAGAACCTTCGTCATCCCAGAAGCTGGAGCGTTCTGGCGCGTCGGTTTCCGAATCGCGGATGAACAACCCGTTTTCCGCCACGTCGTTATAGCGCGGGTGATCCTGCAGCAGGCATGGCTTGATGTTGGCAGCCAGCTTTAACCCCGCGTCGTGGAAAGCCTGGGTCATCACCTTCGGCTGCGGCACCTTGTCGTGGTTCCAGTTAAAGACGTAGCGCTTGCCGTTGATCGAGGTATAGCCCGAAGAGAGCTGGAACGAGTCGCAGGGAATAGCATGTTCTTCGCACAGACGAATAAAGTTCATCAGCTGATTCTGCGCATCCGGCGCGTCGGTGTAATGCATGGTCGAACCGCTGTAACCCAGGCTCCATTTCGGCCCGAAGAGCGTTTTCCCGGTCAGACGCACGAAAGCTTTGGTCACGTCCAGCGCCCGTTTTCCCGTGAACAGGTAGTAATCGATGTCGCCCGCTTCCGCCTGCCAGCGACGATAGGCGGTGTGATAGTTGTCAATCTCGTTGCCCAGATCCAGCCAGCAGCTACTCAGGTTGTCGTAGAAGAGACCGTAGCTCACGTCATCGCGACGGGTGAGGGTGAACGGAATATGTTTGTACAGAGGATCGGTGCTGGCCGCGTTGTAGCCCATTGCATCGAGGTTGCGCATCTCGTAGCGTTTACCGTTACGCTGCAGATCGCCGGCTTTCTCACCCAGACCGTAGAAGCGTTCATCCTTGCGGCGGCTCAGGTAGTGCGCCGCACCGTCGCCATGGGCATTCAGCAGATAGGCACTGGTTGGACGGTCGTTGACCAGCGGCTGCCACTCACCCGCCTCATTGCGGTAGTGCCACTCCAGCCACAGCGGCTGATGCACGGTCACACGCAGCTGTTCGGTAGCAACCGTCAGCACGTCGTCCTGTTGCGTTAGCGTCCAGGCGGGGCAGGTGAAACCACTCAGGTCGTCGCGGCGGCGACCTTCCCACGGCACATCTTGTTGCGGGGCGATGCTCCAGGTGCGATCCAGCGTCAGCTCACCTTTGCGTTTAATCAGCACGCGGAACAGATTTTCTTCCAGCACATACAGGCACAGACGGTGCTGGTTATCGACCAGCAGTTCCAGATGATTTGCCGACTGCTTATCAACGGTCCAGTTTTTCAGGGTTTTCATATGCAATACATCCACTATCAGGCGCGCTTGGCGCGACGTTCAGCAATAAATGCCACCAGGAAAACAGCGCCAATCAGGTCAAAGAACCCCATGGCAATAAAGAGCGGGTTAAAGCCGATTTTGTCGGCGGTCACCCCAATTAACAGGGAGAACAGGAAGCTGGCGATCCAGGCCGCCGAGCCGCGCATGCCGTTAACGGTCGCCATCTGACCTTTATCAAATGACTCCACGACCAGGGCGCTAAGCATGCAGGAGATGATCTGATGCCCGAAACCGCCGATGGAGATCAGCACGATGGTGATATACGGGTCGCGGGTAATGGCCACGACGGCCAGGGAGATCATCAGGAATGCCCCGGTGACGGAGCTGGCCACCACCGAGTTCACACGGCTGCAGCCGAACAGTCGGGCATACAGACGGGTGAGGTAGCCGCTTGCCACGCTGCCGAGGTCCGCGGCAAGGAACGGCAGCCAGGCAAACATCGCAATCTGCTTCAAATCCATGCCGTGCTCTTTGGCGAGATACAGCGGAACCCAGAAGCTCAGCACGGCCCAGGCCGGTTCGGCCATAAACGCCGGAAGGGCGATACCGTAGAAGCGCTTATTTTTGGAGACATTTTTCAGCGCGGTGAGGAAAGGCAGTTTTACCGCAGGCGGTTCGTTATCCTGCTTGATAAACGCCAGCTCGTCCTTGCTCAGGTTCGGATGCTGTTCCGGGTTGTGGTAAAAAGCCCACCAGAGGATCACCCACAGCAGCGCCAGCACGCCGGTAAACATAAACGCGCCCTGCCAGCCAAACGAGGCGTGCGCGAAATAGATGATGGGCGGTGCCAGCATCGCGCCAATGGAGAACCCTACGCCCGCCCAACCGGCCGCGACAGGACGTTCCGATTTCGGGAACCACTCGCCAATGGTTTTCGCATTCGCCGGCGTGGCGGCCGCTTCAGATGCACCCATAAAGAAGCGCAAGATAGCCAGGTGCAGCCAGCTGCCCGCCCCGGCGTGGAAAATACACATCAGCGCCCAGATCCCGGCGCAAACCATAAAGCCAATCTTCAGACCAATCACGTCGATCAACCAGCCGCACAGAGGCTGGAAAATGGTGTAGGCAATCTGAAATGCCCCGACGATCCAGGAGTATTGCTCGGTGGTGATCCCAAGGCTCTCTTTCAACTCAGGGGCGAGAATACCCAGCGAGTTTCGGGTGATGTAGTTAACGGTGACGCCCAGTAAGAACAGCACCAGCACATACCAGCGCAGGTTCTTAATGACGCGACGGGTTTTGCTTGTCGCAACGGTGTTATTGATGTCCTGACTCATTTTACTCTCCACAAGACGGACGGTAAGGGGACGGAGGTTCAGGTGTCACACAGATTTTTATGGCTTTGATTTCTATCCGTTTTAATTTAGAAGTTGCTATACAACTAGTATGGAAGTGGTGTGACAAATTCACCTTAAGGGAGAAAATGAGCGGGCAATAGTGGATTTTGTGCAAAATTTCTCATCAATGACATAAATCATCTGGCATGATGCTTTTCATGCCCGTTACTGCCTGATGAGTACGCTATGAAAATTTTTTCATTTCGCAAATGGAGCCAGATCACAAAATGGACAAAAGGCTAAAAATCACCGAAATTGCCGCCCGCACGCAGCTCTCCATCAGCACCGTGTCGCGGGTGCTGGCAGGAAAAGCGAACACCAGTGAAAAAGCGCGCGCCAGGGTGCTGGCCTGCGCGCGGGAGCTGGGGGTGATGGACGGTCTGGCGGCGGGGCGTCTGCTGCTCAACAGCCTGGTGGTTTTTGCGCCACAGCGCGCCTTTGACGAGCGGTCCGACATCTTTTACTACCGCGTGATCCAGAGCGTGAGTAAAGGCCTTGCTTCCCACGATGTCCGTCTGCGTTATTGCGCGCTGGAAGAGAATGACAGCGACGCACAGCTTTTTCTGGCACGGCTGAACGAGCCGGAGACACAGGCCGCTATTCTTCTCGGTATCGACGATCCGCATATTCACGATCTGGCGGTGGATGTGGGTAAACCCTGCATGCTGATTAACTGCCGCGACCGGCATATGCGCCTGCCTGCAGTGGCACCGGACCACCGCTCGATAGGTGAGCGGGCCGCGGACTATCTGTTTGAAATGGGACACCGTGAGGTGATGAATGTCCTCTGCCTGCGGCGTTACACCATGGAACTGCGTCTGGCCGGGATCCGCGATGCGTGGCAATCTCACAACCTGAAATTCAACGATAAACGCGATCTGCTGGTGGCTCCGAGCTTCAGCGCGCGCGAAACGGAAGAGCTGGTCACCTCCTGGCTCCGTCAAATGCAGGGTAAGGATCTGCCCACCGCATTTTTGGTCGGCGGCGATTTTATGGCGGCGGGCACCATCAGTGCGCTGCAAAAACAGGGCTTGCGCGTGCCGCAGGATATCTCGGTGATGAGCATTGACGGGTTTAATCTGGCGGCCATTCAGGATGTTCCGCTCACGGCGGTGCACGTACCGCGCGATGAACTGGGAACCGAAGCGGTGCATATGCTTCAGCAACGGCTGATGCGCCCGGATGCGCCGGTGGGAACATTATTGCTTAACGGCACGCTGGCCGTGCGGGGATCTGTCCGGCGGATACGTCAGGGGAAACGACGCACCGCCGTGGAGCGGGAAGGGTTATACGACAGTTAAGCCATGCCCAGTGCACGCTTGCCGTGAATATTCAGATCGTTCACGGTAAAGCGGTCCTGCCAGTTTTTTTCATAATCTTCGCGCGGGAAATCGCCCGGCGATGCACCGGTTTCCAGCGCTGCTTTCACTTTTTTCGCATAGGCGAGATTTTTCTCGCACATCGGGGCGGCAGGGATATACATCACGTTGCCCCAGCCTTGCTGATTTTCCACCGGTGCAACGGAGTGGATCACGTCACAGTGCCACCACACGGAATCGCCTGCTTCCAGTGCAGGAATGCTGCTCAGCGCTTCGATTAGCAGCGGATGCCATTTCTCGGAGACCGGCAGGACACGTCCCGGCGCGACGCCGCAGAGTTCATCTTCCGGGACATCATCCAGCAGCGGACGCAGCAGAATGTAGGCCATCGCTTCCGGAATAGGCACCACATGCAGCAACCCCTGACCCGGGATCATATCTGACAGCGCCGTCCAGCCCTGGAAGGTGCGGAATACAGAACATTTTGTGGTGTTATCCACGGTGTACTCTTCCACTTCGGTACGGTGTGCGGCGTTCCACGGATCGTATTTATCCACGTTGCCGTCAAAAACGCGGGCAAAGACCTGCTGATAGGCCGGCAGCAGCCAGCGCTCCAGCGCGCCGGAATCGGTATGCGCGCCCAACCCTTTAGAGGTGGTACCCGGTGGGCGACGACGAATACGGTCCGGATAAATGACGCTGACGTCCGGATCGAACCACTGTTTGCCATTACTCTCGAATGTCCATAAACGGTTCAGGAACGACTGTACCTGCGCCATCTCTTCACTCTGTCGGGCCTGCATTTGCGCCTGCGACCAGTAGATAGGGTAAATTTCCGGACGTGAGGCGGTTAAGGTACCAAAGAAGTTATCGCCCGGACCTTTATAGACCTCATCAAACCGGTTGAGATCGAGGTAGTCGAGCATCGATTGATCCCACGCCAGCGCCTGCTCGCGAGGGAAGTGACCTTTAATCACCGCGCAGCCACGGCGTTTGACCGCGTCACGCTGTGCCTGGGTGATCGTCCCGTTTTTCACATCCGCAAACGGGATAACCGGCCAGACGGTTTCACCTTTGTTCTTCAGGGCATTAATTTCCGCCACGCGGGTCGCGATTTTATCGCTGAGCGTGTCGAATACCGCCTGAACGTCTCCGATCTGCGCACGTAATTCACGCTTCAACTGACGAATCGCTGCTTTATGGTCCGTAGGCAAACTTTCACTGGTAAACGTCATAACTGCCTCGCATCTTTCATTCGAAAGTAAAAATATCTACAAGTGATACTTTAAGTTAAAAATTAGTTAATGCAAGTTTAAATATTTGACGTGTGCCACAGGATGGAAAAAGAGTGAGGTGCCGGAGCAGTGCTCCGGCAAGAGAGAGATTACGCGTCGAACGGGGAGTGGTCGTCAAGCACGGCCTGAATCACATTCAGTGCGCCCTGATGGTTGTTGTCATCCGTGCTGTAGCGGCAGATCGTTTTGATGCTCTGCGCCGCGTTGCCCATGGCAAAATTGTATTTCACCAGCTTCAGCATTTCCGCATCGTTGCCGCTGTCCCCGATTGCCACGCACGCCTGCGGCGAGATTTTCCAGCGCTTCAGCAGACGGCTAATACCGTTGGCTTTGTGCAGGCCCGGGATAATCAAATCGACAAACCCAAAACCGCTGGTGACGGGTTTCATAATCCCGTCGAGGGAGACGTGCAGTTTGTCGACAAGATTCGGGATATCGCTGTCCGGCAAATTCAGGGAGAATTTGAACAGCACGTCGTCAATTTCGCGGTAATCACGGATGCGTTTTAAGCGGTGGTAGTGCTTTGACATGAGCGCCACAAACGCGTCCGGCGCCCGATCGCTGACGTAGGCGCTCTCCAGCCCACAGGCCACAAAGTTGAGCGCGTTGTCTTTCAGCAACTCGCCAATGACAATTTGCGACTCATGGCGGGTCAGTTCACCGTGAAAAATCTGCTCACCGTGATCGAACACCAGCGCGCCATTTTCCGCCACGAAGGAGATCTGATCTTTCAGTTCCGGGAAGAAGGAGATGAGCTGGTAATACTGGTTGCCGCTGGCGACAACAAATTCAATATCACGGGCTTTAAGCTGCTCAAACTGTGCCTGAAAGCGGTCGCGGTCGTACTGCTTGGCATCATCAAGGAAAGTTCCGTCCATATCGGTGACGATAACTTTTACGGTCATACTGTGCTCCTGAGTCACTGCGTTTGAAACATTCTAATAACAAGGTGACGGAGAGCACAAATTTAATTTCATTCGAAAGTCAAAGCAAAGCGGCAACCGAAATTGCCGCTTAAAGACAGGTTCCCTCTCCTTGATGGGAGAGGGCATAAGTCTGAAGAGAGTTAAAGCGTGTGCTCGGTACGCGCAATAATATCGTCCTGCGCATCCGGCGACAGGGCGGTAAAGAACGCGGAGTACCCTGCGACGCGCACCACCAGGTCACGATACTGGTCCGGGTGTTTTTTCGCTTCCAGCAGCGTTTCACGCGAAACGATGTTGTACTGAATATGCCAGCCCTTGTGCACTTCAAAGAAGGTACGCAGAAGCACCATCAGTTTCTGACGGTCACTGTCATTTTCCAGCGTCGACGGATTGAGCTTCTGGTTTAGCAGTACCCCGCCGAGGATCGCTTCGGTTGGCAGTTTGCCGACAGAGCCGATCACCGCCGTAGGGCCGAGGTGGTCAGTACCGGAGGCCGGGCTGGCTCCTTCTGCCAGCGGAGTATGCGCCTTACGTCCATCCGGGGTTGCCATCGTTGCCGCGCCAAATGGCACGTTCGCGGAGATAGATGACGTGCCGGCATAGTAGTTACCGCCAATCGGACCACGGCCATAGCGCGGGTTATGGTACTGCTTCAGCTCGGCGATATAGGTTTCGTAGGCACGGGTCAGCAGCATATCCACGCTGTCGTCATCGTTACCGTATTTTGGCGCGCCGTTGATCAGCCGCTGACGCAGCTGCTCGTGGGTCAGCCCGTCGAAATCATCGGCCAGAGCGGCGGCCAGCTGTTGCTGACCTATCGTACCCTGTTCGAAGACCAGTTTTTTCACCGCGGCCAGGCTGTTGCCCAGGTTAGCAATACCCACCTGCAGGCCTGACACCCAGTCATACTTCGCGCCGCCTTGTTTGATGCTTTTCGCGCGTTCTATACAGTCATCCACCAGCGCTGAGCAGAGAATATCGGGGACGTTCTCTTCCAGCATCGTGTCCACCACATACTCAATCTCGATAGATTTGCGGGTGTAGTAGCGGATCTGGGTATCCCACGCCGCCATCACCTCTTCGAAGTTATCGAAGTTACCGGCAGAGAGTGCTTTCTCCTGTGGCAGGAATACCTTACCGCTGGTGGCATCGCGGCCGCCTTCCAGCGCTGCCAGCATCACGCGGGCGAAGTTGATAAAGCTCATGCCGGTGCAGCGATAACCCCATTTGCCACCCACTGCGGTTTCGATGCAGCCAATCGCGGCATAGTCATAGGCATCCTCTTTTTCGACGCCGAGCTTGATGAATTCCGGAATGACAATCTCATCGTTGTTGAACGCGGGCATACCAAAGCCGCAGCGGATCACCTGCACGCAGGCGTCGAGGAAGTCATTGCTCATGCCCGCATGATAACGCACGCTCAGGTTTGGCTGCGTGGAGCGCAGGCGACCGCAGGATTCCAGAATCGCGTAGCTGAGCGGATTGACTGCGTCCATAGGCTCACCGTTGATCAGCGTCTGTCCACCGATGGTGACGTTCTGATACAGCGGGCTACCCGCTGAAGCTTTGGAGTGCGAACCGGAGCGGATTTTGTTCACTTCCAGCAGCTTCAGCCAGCAGCTGTGCAGCAGCTCGATGGCATGTTCGCGGTCGAGGCTCTGGTTCAGCTCCACGTCGCGGCGGTAGTACGGATAGAGGTACTGGTCCATGCGGGCAAACGAGACGGAGTGGCCATTGGACTCAATCTGCAGAATAAGCTGGATGAAGTAGCACAGCTGCAGCGCCTGCCAGAAGGTTGTTGGCGGCTGATGGGCGATTACATCACAGTTTTCTGCCATCGCCAGCAGCTCGTCGCGACGGCTTTCACGGGATTCGGTTGCCGCCATTTCACGCGCCAGCGCGGCGAAACGTTCAATGTGCAGGCTGACCGCTTCCAGCACAATATCGATCGCTTTCAGGAACTGTTCCCCGTGAAGGTCGTCGAGCACCGTCAGGTTGATACGCGAACGACGCTCGGCCACTTTGTCGCGCAGACCATCGAGGCCTTTCTCCAGCAGCAGCGGGAAGTTAACCGCCAGGTGTGCGTCGCCGGAGGTCATGTTACCTTCCGCTTTGATAATGCCGGTTTCCAGCAGCCCTTTTTGCTCGTCGGTGAACATGCCGTAGCAGCGATCCTGCACCGTCTGGCCGCGCCACCATGGGCAGATCTCATGCAATACGCGCTTGTTTTCTTCGCTCACCGCAAAGCCTGCGCCCGGACGGTCCGCCAGATCGTCAATCTCTTTTTCAATCCACGAGACGGTGTATTCCGGGAAAATTGGCGCGGCGCGGACTTCACTGGCCTGGTTACCGATGATGAGCTCATCGTGTTTTATCCAGATGGTGCGCTGCGCGAGGTGATGCGCCAGCGCCAGTGCGCGACGCACCGGGATCGGCTTGTCCATATGCTGCTGGTACATCTCGGTGTAATGCAGGGCGCGCTCGGTACAGACCGGCGGCTTCACGATATGCACGAGGGCCGTTTTGTGTGCTTTTATGCGCTCGCTAAGGGTGCTGAGATTCAGGGTCGTCATAAGTTTATCCTCGTAAGGTCGCGGTTAACCCTTTCTGGCAGGCGTACTGCTGTGCGAAGTCCAGAAGCGCAGGATCATCCAGCGGTTTATCAGGGGCAGAGTAGGGTTGGCCGAGCAGGGTATATTTGTTCATGCCCAGCGTGTGGTACGGCAGAAAATGGATCTCGCGGACGTTGAGTTCGTCTGCGGCAAAATTGGTGATGGCGGTAATCGATGCTTCATCGGCGTTGAAGCCCTGAATCAGCGGTACGCGGAGGGTGACCTGTTTACCGGCGGCGGCCAGGCGTTTCAGATTATCAAGGATCCGTTTGGCGGAACCGTCGGTCCACTGTTTGAACGTCCTGCCATCAACGTGTTTCAGGTCCGCCAGGAACAGATCGACATACGGTAATGACGGTGCAATATAATGCCATGGCACGTGGAGACAGGTTTCCACGGCGGTATGTATGCCTTGCTCATGGCTCGCTTTAAACAGGGCATGAGCCAGTTCGGGATTCATAAACGGTTCACCGCCGGACAGGGTTATCCCGCCGCCGCTGCGGTCATAGAACGGCTTGTCGCGCAGTACGGTGGACATAATCTCTTCGACCTGCTTTTCTTCACCACAGACGGTGAGCGCTTGTGTCGGGCAGCAGTCGGTGAGGGCGACGAGAGTCTCTTCGTTAAGCTTTTCACGGTGGATAACCAGCCCATTCAGCGCACGATCGATAATGCCCGGCGCCGCTTTCTGGCACAGGTCGCAGCCTTCCAGGCACAGCCGTGCGTCAAAGAGCACATCCCGGTGGCGGGAGCGGCTTTCCGGATTCTGGCACCAGCGACAGCCCAGCGAGCAGCCTTTCAGGAACACCACGGTACGAATACCGGGGCCATCGTGGGTAGAGTAACGCTGAATATTGAAGATCATGTTTTCGCCTCTCATCTTGCATATGAAGATTAAATTACTTTCGAATGAAAGTTATCTTGATGCAGGTCAACTCCTGAGCAGGTTTTGTCGTGATAGGGTAAATGCAGGCTAAATTTGAGGGTTACATCATGGAACTTTATCTCGATACTTCCGACGTCGCGGCAGTGAAACGGCTGGCGCGTATCTTCCCGCTGGCGGGCGTGACCACGAACCCCAGTATCGTGGCGGCAGGGAAAACGCCGCTCGAGGCGCTGCTACCGGCGCTGCAGGATGCGCTCGGCGGGAAAGGTCGCCTGTTCGCGCAGGTCATGGCGACCACCGCTGAAGGGATGGTGGAAGAAGCGCGTAAACTGCGCACCATTATCAACGATCTGGTGGTTAAAGTGCCGGTAACGGCGGAAGGTCTGGCGGCGATCAAAATGCTGAAAGCGGAAGGGATCCCGACGCTGGGTACGGCGGTGTACGGTGCAGCACAAGGGATGCTGTCCGCGCTGGCGGGCGCTGAGTATGTTGCCCCTTACGTTAACCGCGTGGACGCGCAGGGCGGGGACGGGATCCAGACGGTGGTTGAACTGCAGCAGCTTCTGACGCTGCATGCTCCGCAATCAAAAGTGCTGGCCGCGAGCTTCAAAACGCCGCGTCAGGCGCTGGACTGCCTGCTGGCAGGTTGTGAATCCATCACCCTGCCGCTGGATGTTGCTCAGCAGTTTATTACTTCGCCTGCGGTGGATGCGGCAATAGTAAAGTTTGAGCAGGACTGGCAAGGGGCGTTTGGCAGAACGACGCTCTGATACGGTTGCCGGGTTATGCTAACGCTTGCCCGGCAACCGTTTAGCGTCCGCAGACCTCACAGCCGGGGTTGCGCATCAGTTTCATCTCGCGGAACTGGCAGGTCATCGCGTCATACATCACGATTTTCCCCGCGGCAGGCGTCCCGTAATGCGCCAGCACTTTGATCGCTTCCATGGCCTGCAACGAACCTATGACGCCGACTAACGGAGCCATGACGCCCGCCTCCACGCAGGTGAGGGCGTTCTCGCCAAACAGACGGCTCAGGCAGCGATAGCACGGTTCGCCCCCGGCGTAGGTAAAGACGCTGATTTGGCCTTCCATGCGAATGGCGGCACCGGAGACCAGCGGCGTTTTGTGGGCAAAACATCCTGCATTCAACTGATTGCGAATGGTGACGTTATCGGTGCAGTCCAGCACCAGATCGTGTCGTGCTATCTGTGCCGACAGCGCCTCATCATCCAGCAGGGCGTCAATCAGGGTGAACTTCACGTGAGGATTGATGCGCGCCAGCGCCGCACGGGCAGATTCCACTTTTGGCTGGCCGAGGGTCGCGTCGCTGTGCAGCGTCTGGCGCTGAAGGTTCGACACCGACACGGTATCAAAATCCAGCAGCGTCATATTGCCCACCCCCGCCGCGGCCAGATACTGGGCCGCAGCGCAGCCCAGCCCCCCCAGCCCCACGACCAGCACCCGTGCTGCCTTAAGCGCTTCCTGGCCGTCGAAATCAAAACCGCGCAGAACAATCTGGCGGTTATAGCGCATCATCTCCTGGTCGCTGAGTTCAGCCGTCATGTTAGCCTCCGAAGAGGTGGTTAAAGCTTTCCACCTCAACCCATTCACCCGGCTCCACGCTGCCGCGTTCACGCTCGAGAACGATAAAGCAGTTGCCCTGGCTGAACGAGCTGAAGATGTGCGAGCCCTGGTGTCCGGTGGTGCTCACTTCCAGCTCGCCTTCAGCGTTGCGCGTCAGAATACCGCGCTGGAAATCAAGACGGCCCGGTGATTTCTTCAGGCGCGTCGCCGCTCGTACGCGCTGGCGAACCGGCAGCGGGTGGGCCTGGTTACCAGACAGTTTTGCCAGCAGCGGAATCACCAGCTGGTAGAAGGTCAGGGCGGCGGAAACCGGGTTACCCGGCAGGCCGCAGAACCAGCTGTGTTTCAGCTGACCAAACGCGAACGGTTTGCCCGGCTTGATGGCCAGTTTCCAGAAGCCGATCTCCCCCAGCTCTTCAAGAATGGTTTTGGTGTAATCCGCTTCACCTACGGAAACGCCGCCGGAGCTAATTACCACGTCCGCCGACCGGTCCGCTTCAATAAACGCGGCGCGCAGTTTTTCCGGATCATCCGGAATGATGCCAAGGTTAATGACCTCACACCCCAGCTGTTCAAGCATCAGGTGTACCGCGAGGCGGTTAGTGTCGTAAATCTGGCCGTCCTGCAGTGGCTGGCCCGGAAGCTGGAGTTCATCGCCTGTGGAAAAGACCGCCACGCGTACCTTGCGGATAACGTCAATTTCTGCGATGCCGAGCGAGGCCAGCACCGGCAGTTCGCCCACCGTCAGTTTCTGCCCGGCGGCAAATACCGTTGCGCCACGCGTGATGTCTTCACCGGTACGACGGATATTCTGTCCCGCTTTAACACTCGCGGTGAAGCGGATGCCCGCTTCCGTTTGTTCGGTCTCTTCCTGCATCACCACCGCTTCGCAGCCTGGCGGTACGGGGGCACCGGTCATGATGCGTATGCAGCTACCCGCAGGCCACTCACCGTTAAATGGCTGACCGGCAAATGCCTTACCCGCCACGGGCAGCGCCGTATCCGTCCGGATATCCGCCAGGCGTACCGCGTAGCCGTCCATTGCGGAGTTATCGAACCCAGGCACGTTAAGCGGAGAGACGATATCGCGCGCGGCAATACGACCAAAACAGCGCACCAATGGCAGCGTCTCGTGGTCGTGCAGGGGGGAAATTCGGTCAAGCATCTGCGTGAGTGCCGCCTCAAGCGGCATCAGTCCGGCGGTAAAATCCATGGTGGGCTCCTGCGGAGTAACGACGAAAGCGTCCATTATGGCAGAAAAGTGCCACTAACTGTATGACCCGATGGGTGTACGCTTTACATCACAGTTGCGTCTTTCTATATTCAAAAATCATCTGAAGTTTCAGCGACGATAATGATATTTATAGAAAAAGCCGCAAATCAGGCTAACGGGTGATGGGAATGGTTAATGCGGTAATCGCAATTCATGGTGGCGCCGGGGCAATCACCCGTGCCCTGCTCAGTCCCGAGCAGGAAAAACGTTATATTGATGCGCTGTATGCCATTGTGGAAACGGGCCAGCGGATGCTGGAGGCGGGCGAGAGCGCGCTGGATGTGGTTACCGAGGCGGTACGTCTGCTGGAAGAGTGCCCGTTGTTTAACGCGGGCATTGGTTCAGTCTTTACCCGCGATGAAACGCACGAGCTGGATGCCTGCGTCATGGACGGTGTCACCCTTAAAGCGGGCGCCGTCGCGGGGGTGAGCCATCTGCGTAATCCGGTGCTGGCCGCGCGTCTGGTGATGGAGGCGAGCCCGCATGTTCTTCTGACCGGGGCCGGGGCGGAGACGTTTGCCGCGGAACATGGCATGACGCCAGTTTCTCCCGATCTGTTTTCAACGCCGGAGCGTTATCAACAGCTGCTTGAGGCGCGCTCGGCAAACGTGACGCAGCTTGACCATACCGCGCCGCTCGATGAGCGCAGCAAAATGGGCACGGTAGGGGCGGTGGCTCTTGATAAAGCCGGGAATCTGGCTGCGGCCACGTCGACCGGCGGAATGACCAACAAACTGCCGGGCCGGGTAGGTGACACTCCATTACCGGGGGCAGGGTGCTATGCCAATAACGCCACGGCGGCAGTGTCGTGCACCGGAACCGGTGAAGTGTTTATTCGCGCCCTCGCGGCGTATGACATCACCGCGCTGATGGATTACGGCGGGTTAAGCCTGGCCGAAGCCTGTGAGCGCGTGGTGATGGAGAAACTGCCCGCGCTGGGGGGTGTCGGTGGGTTAATTGCGGTGGATCGTGAGGGCAACGTGGCATTGCCGTTTAACAGCGAAGGTATGTACCGCGCGTGGGGTTATGCCGGTGATGAACCCAGTACGGGGATCTATCGTGAATAAGGGGGCAAAGCGTGCCGCACAGTGAAGAGCTGGACAACCGTGAAGTGCTGGCTGTCCATCAACTGAATATTGCGTTTCAGGAAGAGCGGCAGTTCATCCCCGCAGTACAGAATTTATCGTTCTCGCTCAACCGCGGCGAAACGCTGGCGATTGTGGGCGAGTCCGGTTCAGGGAAATCGGTCACCGCACTGGCGCTGATGCGTCTGCTGGAACAGACCGGCGGACAGGTCAGCTGCGAAAAAATGCTGCTGCGCCGGCGTAACCACCAGGTCATTGATTTGAATGAGCTGAGCGCCTCACAGATGCAGAGCGTGCGCGGGGCCGATATTGCGATGATCTTCCAGGAGCCGATGACCTCGCTGAACCCGGTCTTTCCGGTCGGGGAACAGATTGCCGAGTCCATCCGCCTGCATCAGGGGTTGAGCGGTGATGAGGCGCTTCGTGAAGCGAAACGCATGCTCGACCTGGTACGCATACCGGAAGCGCAGGCCATTCTGGGGCGCTACCCGCATCAGCTTTCTGGCGGTATGCGTCAGCGCGTCATGATTGCGATGGCGCTCTCCTGCCGTCCCGCGGTGCTGATTGCCGACGAACCCACGACGGCACTGGATGTGACTATTCAGGCGCAAATTCTGCAGCTTATCAAAGTGCTGCAGCAGGAGATGGAGATGGGGGTGATTTTCATCACCCACGATATGGGCGTGGTCGCCGATATTGCCGATCGCGTGCTGGTCATGCATAAGGGCAACGCCGTGGAAACCGGCACGGTTGAGCAGATTTTCCATGCGCCGGTTCATCCTTACACCAAAGCGCTGCTGGCGGCGGTTCCGCGGTTGGGGGCGATGAACGGCAGCGATTTACCGCGCCGGTTCCCGTTGATTTCTCTCGAAGCGGCAGGCCAGCAGGAAGATGAAATCGAGCAGGATACCGTGGTACCCGGAAAGCCGATTCTGGAAGTGCGCGATCTGGTGACCCGTTTTCCCCTGCGCAGCGGAATGTTTAACCGCGTGAAGCGCGAGGTGCATGCGGTTGAAAACGTCAGTTTTGATTTATGGCCAGGCGAAACGCTGGCGCTGGTGGGAGAGTCAGGCTGCGGCAAATCCACCACCGGGCGGGCGCTGCTCAGGCTGGTAGAGTCCCAGGAGGGCAGCATAACCTTTAACGGGGAACGCATTGATACCCTTCCGGACAGCAAACTGCAGGCGGTAAGACGAGATATCCAGTTTATTTTCCAGGATCCGTATGCCTCCCTCGACCCGCGCCACACGGTGGGGTATTCGCTTATGGAGCCGCTGCGGGTGCATAACCTGCTCGATGGTGAAGCCGCGCAGCGTCGGGTGGCCTGGCTGCTTGAACGCGTGGGGCTGAAGCCGGAACATGCCTGGCGTTATCCGCACGAGTTTTCGGGCGGTCAGCGGCAGCGTATTTGCATTGCCCGCGCGCTGGCACTTAACCCGAAAGTGGTGATTGCAGATGAATCCGTCTCGGCGCTGGATGTCTCTATCCGGGCGCAAATCATTAATTTACTGCTCGACCTGCAGCGGGATATGGGGATTGCCTTCCTCTTTATCTCCCACGACATGGCGGTGGTTGAGCGTATCAGCCACCGTGTCGCGGTGATGTTTATGGGACAAATTGTGGAGATAGGACCGCGCAGGGCGGTATTTGAAAATCCACAGCACCCTTACACACGCAAGCTTATCGCCGCAGTGCCGGTTGCCGACCCTGAGCATCGCCACGGCCAGCGTGTGCTGCTGCAGGACGAAATGCCGAGCAATATTCGTAAACGGGGCGAGGCGGTGGAGCGCGTGGCGCTGCGCGAGGTTGGCCCGGGGCATTTTGTGGCCCCTCCGCGTCAGGACAATGCATTCTCGCGGTTATAACTTAAAACAGGCAGGAGAACACAATGGTTAAATTTGTAGCGCGCAGATGGTTACTCGCCGCGAGCGTGACGGCAGCCCTGGCCGCCGCGCCGGCGTTCGCTGCCAAAGATGTGGTGGTCGCCGTCGGTTCCAATTTCACCACGCTGGATCCGTATGATGCCAACGACACGCTCTCCCAGGCGGTGGCGAAATCGTTCTATCAGGGGCTGTTTGGCCTGGATAGCGAGATGAAACTTAAAAATGTGCTGGCGGAAGGGTATACCGTTTCCAGCGACGGGCTGGTGTATACCATTAAGCTCAGAACCGGCGTGAAGTTCCAGGACGGTACAGATTTCAACGCGGAGGCGGTGAAGATAAACCTCGATCGCGCCAGCAACCCGGAAAATAGCCTCAAGCGCTACAACCTGTATAAAAACATCGCCAGCACCGAGGTGGTCGACCCGACGACGGTGAAGATCACCCTGAAAGAGCCGTTCTCGGCGTTTATCAATATTCTGGCGCACCCTGCCACGGCGATGATTTCGCCTGCCGCGCTGAAAAAATACGGCAAAGAGATCGGGTTCCATCCGGTGGGGACCGGCCCCTACGAGCTGCTCACCTGGAACCAGACCGACTTTGTGAAGGTTAAGAAGTTTGCGGGTTACTGGCAGCCGGGTCTGCCGAAGCTGGACACCATTACCTGGCGTCCGGTGGTGGACAACAACACCCGCGCGGCGATGCTGCAGACCGGCGAGGCGCAGTTCGCGTTCCCGATCCCCTATGAGCAAGCCGCCATTCTGCAGAAAAACAGCAAGCTGGAGCTGGTCGCCAGCCCGTCCATTATGCAGCGCTATATCAGCATGAACGTGACGCAAAAGCCGTTTGATAATCCAAAGGTGCGAGAGGCCATCAACTACGCCATTAACCGCCAGGCGCTGGTAAAAGTCGCCTTTGCTGGCTATGCCACGCCGGCTACCGGCGTGCTGCCTCCGGCGATCGCCTATTCGCAAAACTATCAACCGTGGCCTTACGATCCGGCCAAAGCGCGTGAGCTGTTAAAAGAGGCGGGCTTCCCGAACGGCTTTAGCACCACGCTCTGGTCGTCGCATAATCACAGTACCGCTCAGAAGGTGCTGCAATTTACCCAGCAGCAGCTGGCGCAGGTAGGTATCAAGGCGCAGGTCACCGCGATGGATGCCGGTCAGCGTGCGGCTGAAGTGGAAGGGAAAGGGCAGAAAGAGAGCGGCGTACGGATGTTCTACACCGGCTGGTCGGCCTCTACCGGTGAAGCGGACTGGGCGCTGTCGCCGCTGTTCGCCTCACAGAACTGGCCGCCGACCCTGTTCAATACGGCCTTCTACAGCAACCCGAAGGTGGATAAAGACCTGGCGGATGCCCTGAAAACGACCAAACCGGAAGAGAAAGCGCGCCTGTATAAAGAGGCGCAGGATATCATCTGGAAAGAGTCACCGTGGGTACCGCTGGTGGTGGAAAAACTGGTTTCCGCGCATAACAAAGCGCTGACCGGGTTCTACATCATGCCGGATACGGGCTTTAGCTTTGATGAAGCAGATTTAAAATAATACTCATGCCCGCAGGCCACCGCCTGTGGGATGAGAGGGAAAGGCATGCTGAATTATGTTTGTAAACGCCTGTTGGGGCTTATCCCGACGCTGCTGATTGTGGCGGTGCTGGTGTTTTTGTTTGTTCATATGCTGCCGGGCGATCCGGCACGTCTGGTTGCAGGGTCAGATGCGGATGCAACGGTTATCGCGCTGGTGCGAAAACAACTGGGCCTCGACCAGCCTTTGTATATGCAGTTTCTCCATTATATTGGCAACGTTCTGCAGGGTGACTTTGGCACCTCTATGGTGTCACGTCGTCCGGTTTCGGAAGAGATTGCCAGCCGCTTTATGCCCACGTTCTGGTTAACCATTGCCAGCATGAGCTGGGCGGTGCTGTTTGGTCTTGGCGCAGGAATTGTCGCTGCCGTCTGGCGCAACCGCTGGCCGGATAAGCTCGGTATGGCTCTGGCCGTCACGGGCATTTCCTTCCCGGCATTTGCACTGGGGATGCTGCTGATGCAGATATTCTCCGTGGAGCTGGGCTGGCTGCCGACGGTCGGGGCCGATACCTGGAAACACTACATTCTGCCCTCAATGACGCTGGGCGCGGCTGTTGCTGCCGTGATGGCCCGCTTTACCCGTGCCTCGTTCGTTGACGTGCTGAGCGAAGATTATATTCGCACCGCCCGGGCGAAAGGGGTCAGCGAGAAATGGGTCATCCTCAAACACGGCTTTCGTAACGCGATGATCCCGGTGGTGACGATGATGGGGCTCCAGTTTGGTTTCCTGCTGGGCGGCTCGATTGTGGTGGAGAAGGTCTTTAACTGGCCGGGGCTGGGACGTCTTTTGGTGGATTCAGTCGAAATGCGTGATTACCCGGTTATTCAGGCCGAAGTCCTGCTTTTCTCACTGGAATTTATTCTTATCAACTTAGTGGTGGATGTGCTCTACGCCGCCATTAACCCGGCCATCAGGTATAAGTAAAATGCGATTGTTGAACTGGCGTCGTCAGGCCATGTTAAACGCTATGCCGGGGCTAAAGCCGGACCATATCCGCACGCCCTGGTCTGAATTCTGGCGGCGTTTTCGCCGTCAGCCGGTCGCCATGACGGCGGGGCTGTTTGTCCTGCTGCTGATTGTGGTGGCGGTCATTGCGCCGTGGGTCGCACCGTTTGATGCGGAAAACTATTTTGATTACGACCGTCTCAATGATGGACCGTCGATGCTGCACTGGTTCGGCGTGGACTCGCTTGGGCGCGACATCTTCAGCCGCGTGCTGGTGGGGGCGCAGATCTCTCTCGCCGCCGGGGTTTTTGCGGTACTGATTGGCGCGGCAATCGGCACCGTGCTGGGTCTGGTCGCCGGATATTACGAAGGCTGGTGGGACCGCATTATCATGCGTATCTGCGACGTGTTGTTTGCCTTCCCGGGCATTCTGCTGGCGATTGCGGTAGTGGCGATAATGGGCAGCGGTATGGCTAACGTCATTATTGCGGTTGCGGTCTTCTCAATACCGGCGTTTGCGCGTCTGGTACGAGGCAACACGCTGGTGCTCAAACAGCAAACCTTTATTGAGTCTGCGCGCAGCATGGGGGCCAGCGATGCCACTATCCTGTTCAGCCATATTCTGCCGGGAACGGTATCGTCTATCGTGGTCTATTTTACCATGCGTATCGGCGTGTCGATTATCTCGGCGGCCAGCCTGTCGTTTCTGGGGCTGGGTGCGCAACCGCCTACACCGGAGTGGGGCGCGATGCTGAATGAAGCAAGAGCGGACATGGTCATTGCACCGCACGTGGCCATCTTCCCGAGCCTGGCCATTTTCCTGACCGTGCTGGCGTTTAACCTGCTGGGTGACGGGTTACGCGACGCGCTGGATCCGAGGATTAAGGGGTAGGATGGAAACCCTCTCCCGGCGGGAGAGGGTGAAGGGAAGGGTAAAACGCCGTTAAACCCGGCTTCCCCACAAATCATACTCGTCGGCGTTTTCAACTTTCACGCGGACAATATCGCCCGGCTTAACGCTGGTTTCGCCGTTCAGGTAGACCGCGCCGTCGATTTCAGGGGCGTCCGCCATGCTGCGGCCAATTGCGCCTTCTTCGTCCACTTCATCGATGATGACCAGAATTTCGCGGCCCACTTTTTCCTGCAGACGTTCAGCAGAGATCTGCTGTTGCAGCTGCATGAAGCGGTTCCAGCGCTCTTCTTTCACCTCTTCCGGAACCTGATCCGCCAGTTCGTTGGCGGTCGCGCCTTCGACCGGGCTGTATTTGAAGCAGCCTACGCGGTCCAGACGTGCTTCTTTCAGGAAGTCGAGCAGCATCTGGAAATCTTCTTCGGTTTCGCCCGGGAAGCCCACGATGAAGGTGGAACGCAGGGTCAGGTCCGGGCAGATTTCACGCCACTGTTTGATGCGTGACAGCTGGCGATCGACGGAGCCAGGACGCTTCATCAGCTTCAGAATACGCGGGCTGGCGTGCTGCAGCGGGATATCCAGATACGGAAGAATTTTCCCTTCTGCCATCAGCGGGATGACATCGTCAACGTGCGGATACGGGTAGACGTAATGCAGACGTGTCCAGATACCCAGTTTGGCAAGCTGTTCGCACAGGCCAACCATACTGGTTTTCACCGGCTCGCCGTTGTGGAAACCAGAGCGATGCTTCACGTCGACGCCATAGGCCGAGGTATCCTGAGAAATGACCAGCAGCTCTTTAACGCCTGCGTCTGCCAGACGTTTGGCTTCTGCCAGCACTTCACCAATCGGACGGCTGACCAAATCGCCACGCATGGACGGGATAATGCAGAAGGTGCAGCGATGGTTGCAGCCTTCGGAAATTTTCAGGTACGCATAGTGACGCGGGGTCAGCTTCACGCCCTGTTCTGGCACCAGGCTCAGGAACGGATTGTGCTTAGGTTTAGGGACATAGTGATGAACATGCTCCAGTACCTGCTCGTAGCTATGCGGGCCGGTGATCTCCAGCACTTTCGGGTGCACTTCGCGGATCTGGTCCACTTTCGCGCCCAGACAGCCGGTCACAATCACTTTGCCGTTTTCCGTCAGGGCTTCACCGATGGCTTCCAGTGACTCCTGAACCGCGCTGTCGATAAACCCACAGGTGTTAACGATCACCATGTCGGCGTTGTCGTAGCTTGGCACCACGTCATAGCCCTCGGTGCGCAGTTCGGTCAGGATGCGTTCAGAATCCACCAGGTTTTTTGGGCAGCCCAGGGAGACGAAGCCGATTTTAGGCTGGTGCGTAACATTGCTCATAGGTTAAAAATTCATCAATTATGGAGTTATCAGGGCGGGATTTTACAGCGTTCCGCGGGGGATTTATACACTCTTTGCGAGGCGGATGACCGACGAGAAGGTTGTAACATTGTAAATAATGTTAATCAGTTAAGAATTATTGATCTCAGGCATTAAACTGTACAAAAAATAACCTTATTCTGAATGTGCACAATGGCTGACAGAGGAGGAAAGAGCATGTCCGTTGACAGACTGAAACGCGATCTGCTTAACAAGCTGATCAATGCCCGAATCGACCTTGCCGCGTACCTGCAGTTGAGGAAGGCAAAAGGGTATATGTCAGTCAGCGAAAGCGAACATCTGCGTGATAATCTCTTTGAACTTTGCAACTTCATGCGTGAAAAAGCACCCGTCCTGAAAGCGGAATACGCCGAAAGCGAACTCGTTGCGCTGCGCCGCGCCGCCGAGGTGCTCTCCATTGCAGGGGTATGTTTGATGAACGGACGCCACGACTGCCCGAATTTTATCGCTGTTAACGCGGAGAAGCTTGAAAACTGCCTGACCACGCTCTCTCTATGCATCATGTGTCTGAACAAGCACGAGACGCTTGAACAACACTGACACCGGGGGAGGCAACTCCCCCTTCTGATTAAGCTTTTGTAAAAGTGATAACGTGCCCGGACCCAGTGGCTAACCTTTATGCCATAAACCGATAAAGGAGCGCGTTATGCATCGATCCTCGCTGATTTTCCTGCCTGCGTTGTTATTCCCGATTTCTCTCCTCGCCGCCCCTAACGCGGTAAAAGTCGACGTTGTGCAAAACCGGCTCGATCATCCCTGGTCGATGGCGTTCCTGCCGGACAATAAAGGGCTGCTGGTGACCCTTAAGGGAGGCCAGTTAAAGCACTGGCAGGCCGGAAAAGGGCTTTCCGACCCGATCGTCGGCGTACCCAAGGTCTGGGCAAACGGCCAGGGCGGATTGCTGGACGTGGCACTCGCCCCGGATTTTGAAAAATCGCGCCGCGTCTGGCTGAGCTATGCCGAGGCGGGGAATGACGGCAAAGCGGGAACGGCGGTTGGCTATGGCCGCTTAAGCGATGATCTCTCCCGAATTGAAGGTTTCCAGGTGGTCTTCCGTCAGATGCCGAAACTGTCCACCGGTAACCATTTCGGTGGTCGACTGGTCTTCGACGGCAAAGGCCATCTGTTTATTGGTCTGGGCGAGAACAACCAGCGTCCGACGGCGCAGGATCTGGATAAACTGCAGGGCAAAGTTGTGCGCCTGACGGAGGACGGCAAAGTGCCTGCCGATAATCCGTTTGTGAACACTCCCGGCGCACGGCCCGAAATCTGGTCTTACGGCATTCGTAATCCGCAGGGGATGGCGATGAACCCCTGGAGCGACACGCTATGGCTTAACGAGCACGGTCCGCGCGGCGGGGATGAAATCAATATCCCGGAGAAAGGCAAAAACTACGGCTGGCCGCTGGCGACGCACGGTATTAACTACAGCGGTCTGAAGATCCCGGAAGCCCAGGGCGAGCACGTTGAGGGAACGGAAAAGCCGCTGTTTGTCTGGAAAGTGTCCCCCGCCGTGAGCGGGATGGCGTTTTACAACAGTGACGTATTCCCGCAGTGGAAAAATACGCTGTTTGTCGGGGCGCTGAAGGAGAAAGACGTTATCGTGCTGAGCGTGGAGGGCAACACGGTTACCGAGAAGGGGCGAATTTTAGGTGACAGAGACCAGCGCATTCGCGATGTGCGGGTGGGGCCGGACGGGTATCTGTATGTCCTGACCGATGAGACGGACGGGCAACTGTTGAAAGTCAGCCCGTCCGGATCGTAATCAGGTCACCGGAATCATCACCACGTGACGGTATGCCGGGCGCTCGCTCAGTTGCTTCAGCCAGCGCTCAAGGTGCGGGCGCGGCGTCCAGGTAACGTCAATGTTGGTCAGGTTCCAGATGAAGGGCGCAACGGCAATATCGCCTACGCCGAAGCGTTCGCCTGAGAACCACGGATGCTTCGCCAGTTCGTCGTCCATCATCGCAAACAGGTTTTCACAGGTGTCCTGGGCTGCATGAATGGCAGGATAGTCGCGGTCAGCTTCGGGGGTTCTCACAAGCCCCATCAGGATCACACGGTGTGCGGGGGAGAGCGTCTGGTTTGCCCAGTCCATCCACTTTTCACCCTGAGCGCGTTGGGCCGGACTGTCCACCCACAGGCGGCTCTGACCATACTGTGCCGCGAGGTAACGCACGATGGTGTTGGACTCCCACAGCGTCACGTCGGTCTCTTCGTCGCGCAGCAAGGGCACCAGACCGTTTGGGTTCATGGCCAGATAGTCGGCATCTTTATTTACCCCAAACTGCAAACCTGCCATCACCTGCTTAAACGGTAAATCCAGCTCCTCCAGCGTCCAGAGGACTTTCTTAACGTTGGTTGAATTGTTCCTGCCCCACAGCGTAATCATAGAAACTCCCGAAATAGTCAAACAACCTGAGATGTGAATCAACGCCAGCGTTTTGCCATGGTGAGATAAACCTAACAATTACGCAACAGAAGACAAAAAAATCGCCTGAATCAAAGCGTATCTGAATGTTATTGCATAAACTTTAATAACTTTACCTTGGTTAGGTTTCTTTAACCGTTTTAGTGCGCTATTACTCATCGCTTCTTGCGACACGGTGATGTGACGTAATTTTTGAATGGACACTCGGGTGGCATTTATGACGCGAAAAATGACTTCTCTGCGCAGCCTGGCGGCAGGCTCTGCGCTCCTTTTCCTGTTTGTACCAACTCTCTACGCAGCGGAACAGGCTGCGCCCGAAGCGCCGCCTGTGGATGCGCGCGCCTGGATCCTGATGGATTATTCCAGTGGTAAAGTGCTGGCGGAAGGCAATGCGGATGAGAAACTTGACCCGGCAAGCCTGACGAAAATCATGACCAGCTATGTGGTGGGTCAGGCGCTGAAAGCGGGCAAAATCAAGCTTGACGATATGGTCACCATCGGGAAGGACGCCTGGGCGACCGGCAACCCGGCGCTGCGTGGGTCATCGGTGATGTTCCTCAAACCCGGCGATCAGGTATCAGTGTCTGATTTGAATAAAGGGGTTATTATCCAGTCCGGTAACGATGCCTGTATTGCGCTGGCCGATTACGTTGCGGGCAGTCAGGACTCCTTTATTGGCCTGATGAACGGCTACGCGCAAAAACTGGGCCTGACCAATACCACCTTTAAAACCGTGCACGGCCTGGATGCGCCGGGTCAGTTCAGTACCGCGCGCGACATGGCGCTGTTAGGCAAAGCGTTGATCCACGACGTGCCGGATGAATATGCCATCCACAAAGAGAAAGAGTTTACCTTCAACAAAATCCGCCAGCCGAACCGTAACCGTCTGCTGTGGAGCAGTAACGTCAACGTCGACGGTATGAAGACCGGCACCACGGCTGGCGCGGGTTATAACCTGGTCGCTTCCGCAACTCAGGGCGATATGCGCCTGATCTCGGTCGTGCTGGGCACCAAAACCGACCGCATTCGTTTTAATGAATCAGAAAAATTGCTGACCTGGGGTTTCCGCTTCTATGAAACCGTCACGCCCATTAAACCGGATGCCACGTTCATCAGCCAGCGCGTCTGGTTTGGTGACAAGAGTGAAGTGAACCTGGGGGCGGGTGAAGGCGGGTCGGTGACCATTCCCCGTGGTCAGCTGAAAAACCTGAAAGCCAGCTACACCCTCACCGACAGCCAGCTCACCGCGCCGCTGAAAAAAGGCCAGGTGGTCGGGACGATTGATTTCCAGCTTAATGGCAAATCGATTGAACAGCGTCCGCTGATTGTGATGGAAGCGGTAGAAGAGGGCGGTTTCTTTAGCCGGATGTGGGACTTCGTCATGATGAAATTCCACGGATGGTTTGGCAGCTGGTTCAGTTAAGCCTCCATTGTCGGGTGGCATCGCGCCACCCGGCATGACCTCTGCACCTGACTCAGTACATCAACTTCACCTGCTGCGCTTTCGCGTAGGCCACGGTCTCTTCATCCGGACGGCAATCGCTGACGATGGCGTCAAAGAGCGACAGCTCACCCATTCTTGCCGGACGAACCTTGCCAAACTTGCTGTGATCGACCACCAGCACATGGTACTGCGCGGCGCTTAATGCCCAGTGCTTGACCGGCAACTCTTCCAGGTTAAAGCAGGTTGCTCCCTGACGGACAGTGACCCCCGCTGCGGAATAAAACGCGATATCCGGACATACGTTGCTGAGCGTATCCTGCAGATTCAGCGGCTTAAAGATGGCATTGCTGGCGTGAAACTCACCGCCACAGAGGATCACCCGGCACTCGGGTTTCTCCTGCAGTGCCAGAAAGGTATTCAGCGAGTAACACACCGCCGTAAACGGGATGCTGCTGTCGATCGCTTCGATTATCCACGGCGTGGTGGTGCCGCAGTCAAAAAACAGCGTCTGATGCGGCTGCACCAGCGAGGCCGCAAGCCGGGCGGCTTTGCGTTTCTCTTCCACCAGGCGCGTCTTTTGGTCGCTGATCAGATAATGGCTGGCGCTACGCGGCTCAAGCACAATGTATCCGCCCAGCAGCACGACAGGCGCGCTCTCGCTGTTCAGATCCCGGCGAATGGTCATCTCAGAGACCCCGAGGAGGCTGGCGGCTTCCTTAAGATGAAGCTTATCACTGCGCTTCAGCGCCTGTATCAGCTGAGCAATGCGGTCATCGCGACGTGTTTCCATAGTTCCTCGGGATAAAAAAGTGAACCCCCGCAGGGCGGGGGTTCAAGTGTAACCTGTCAGACTGGGGTTAGTCACGTACCCAGCCTTTGCGGATCGGGATAGCAAAAAGGGTGCGATAAAGATAAGACAGGCCGCGGTAGAGCGCTTCACCGAAGAGATTCCACAGGAGCGCTGCGCTGACGCAGCCGATGAGACCGACCAGCAACCCCCCCACCATATCCATCGGCCAGTGGACGCCGAGATAAACGCGAGACCAGGCGATAGCCCCGGCCACCACCATCAGCACCGCACCCGACCACAGACGATGCCAGAACAGGAAGGCCAGCGCGAAGGTAAAGATAACCGTCCCGTGATCGCTTGGGAACGAGTCATCCGGAGCATGGTGCAGGAAAGTATACCCCGCGTGGTCGACGAAGGGGCGGTCGTGCGGGAACGTCAGGCCCAGAATGTAGCTGACCAGCACGCTGATCCCGAGGGCCATCGCCATCTTAATTACCAGCTGGCGCTGCGCCTTCACCTGGCTTCTCGGCCCCCACAGCCAGAGGATCGCCGCCAGTACCGGCACGATACTGATCAGATCTTTTGCCAGGAAGGTGGCGAAATCAATCATCCACTCTGGCGAGGCCGGAGTGGCGTTGATGAGATAAAACAGCTGGTAATTCAAATTCTCTAACATAGCGTTGTCACTCTTTTGCAAACCAGGTGGAGACCAGACCGTAGACCACCAACTGGGAAAACCAGACCCACCACCCAGCCCACAGGTTGTGAGAGAAAAAATGCGCCCCGCGCATGACCTGGCCGTAACCCATCGCCATACCTAAAACGACGCCCAGCACGACGAAGCACCAGGCAAGACGCGGACGCTCGCGCCAGAAGGCAAAGAACAGTCCCATCACCATAAAGCCGCTGGAGGCATGACCGCCGGGGAAACAGCGCCCCGGACCGCTGTCAGCGGGAGCGGCACTGAACAGCGGATAAGAAACGGCCTTACCGCCATACTCCACCAGATCCCACGGGCAGCTGTGATGGCTTATGCTTTTCAGTACGCCAACCACCAGCGCGCCAAGCCCCATCAGCAGCGCGGCCGTGACCAGTCTCGCATTGCGCCTGAACGCGCCATAAATGAGCGCAACAGCACCTGCGGCGATGGCGATGTACTTCGCCAGTCGATGGTTCAGCAGGTCCAGCAGGTGGTCTTGCTGCAGTGGAAAACGGTGAGCAGCCGCGTCATACCATAAACCGGTGATCCATTTGTCGAGCGTTTCATCGCGGGATAGCCAGGTAAACAGCACGGCAAGGGCTATCAGTATTAAAAGCTGATAACCATAAAAGCGGGGTGGTAGACGGTAAAGTCGTTTTGTCTTATTTGTCTGTAAGTTAGACAATTCTGAACGGCTGGAAGTGGGTGCCATAATCCGGAGTCGTTGACGAGAAATGGGGCTATCATAAATCTGACAACTTAAGGAAACCTTAAACAAAGACGATATGTGCTTTATTTCTGTTTCTTCTGGATAAATCACTATCTCGGGCCAGGGCATTTCATTACACTCGTCGCGATTTTGTCACGATAAAGAGATTGCATGTTAAACCGTTCTTCTTCTGGTTCACGTCTGGGTCGTCAGGCGTTGCTTTTCCCCTTATGTCTGGTGCTCTACGAATTCTCTACTTACATCGGCAACGATATGATCCAGCCCGGCATGCTGGCCGTTGTCGAACAGTACAACGCAGGGATCGAATGGGTACCGACCTCCATGACTGCCTATCTGGCTGGCGGCATGTTTTTGCAGTGGCTGTTAGGGCCGCTGTCGGATCGTATAGGCCGTCGTCCGGTGATGCTGACGGGCGTGGTGTGGTTTATCGTGACCTGCCTCGCCACGCTGCTGGCGCAAAATATTGAGCAATTTACCCTGCTGCGCTTCCTGCAGGGGGTGAGCCTCTGCTTTATCGGTGCCGTCGGGTATGCCGCCATCCAGGAATCGTTTGAGGAAGCGGTGTGTATCAAGATTACCGCGCTGATGGCGAACGTGGCGCTGATCGCGCCCCTGCTGGGGCCGCTGGTGGGCGCTGCCTGGGTACACGTTGCACCGTGGGAAGGGATGTTCGTGCTGTTTGCCGTGCTGGCCGCCGTCGCTTTCTTTGGCCTGCACCGCGCGATGCCGGAAACCGCTACCCGTCTGGGTGAGAAACTGTCGCTAAAAGAGCTGGGCCGGGATTACAAAGAAGTGCTGAAGAACGGCCGCTTTGTGGCGGGCGCGCTGGCGACGGGGTTTGTTAGCCTGCCTCTGCTGGCGTGGATTGCCCAGTCGCCGGTCATTATCATCAGCGGCGAGCAGCTCAGCAGCTATGAGTATGGCCTGCTGCAGGTGCCGATTTTTGGCGCGCTGATTATCGGTAACCTGGTGCTGGCGCGTCTCACATCCCGCCGTACGGTGCGTGCCTTGATCATTATGGGCGGCTGGCCCATCGCTGCCGGGCTGGTTCTGGCGGCGGTCGCGACAGTGGTGTCGTCCCATGCGTATCTGTGGATGACCGCAGGATTAAGCGTTTACGCGTTCGGTATCGGTGTGGCGAATGCCGGGCTGGTGCGCCTGACGCTGTTTGCCAGCGAGATGAGCAAAGGCACGGTGTCAGCGGCGATGGGCATGTTGCAAATGCTGATTTTCACCGTTGGAATCGAGGTGAGCAAACACGCCTACGCATTTGGCGGCAACGGTCTGTTCAGCCTGTTTAATCTGGCTAACGGCGTGCTGTGGGTTGGGCTTATCGTGGTGTTCCTGAAGGATAAACGCGTCGGGAATGCTTTACAGCCGTAAGCTGTTTTCCCTCTCCCGGTGGGAGAGGGCCACGGTGGCGTCAATGAAACGGCGCTTCGCCGTTCAACACCTTATCAATTACATCCAGCACGCCTTCGTCGTTATTGTGCGGGGCTTCAAAGCGCGCCACCGCCTTAATATGCGGCCTGGCGTTTGCCATCGCAAAGCTGAATCCTGACTGGCGCAACATTTCTACGTCGTTCCCGCTATCGCCAAAAGCCACCACTTCGCTGTCGTCGATGCCCCAGCGCTTTTGCAATATTCGCAGACCGTTGGCTTTATGCACCCCGGGGATGATGAGGTCGATACTGCCGTGGCCGGTCGTGACGGGCACCATAATGTCGTTCAGCTTTTCGTGCAACATCGCCTGAATACGCGGGATGTCGTCGTCAGAGACGTTAAGCCCGAATTTGAAGAAAATATCGTTCAGGTTGCCGAAATCACTCACCATTTCGAGACGGTGGTAGTACTTTGCCGCGATATCCTTAAAGCCGTCGTCATAATGCTTCAGCGTATAGGCGCTGCTTTTTCCGCAGGCGATAATCTCAATGCCCGGCACATCGTTTAACACGGCGGCAACGGTGTCGAAGTGCGTCTTCGACAGTTCACCGTTGAAGACATCTTCCCCGGCGCTGACCACCCAGCCGCCATTTTCCGCGACAAACGCAATTTCATGGGCAATCTCCGGGAAAAAGGAAATCAGCTGGTAGTACTGGTTGCCGCTGGCAACCGCAAAGCGAATGCCTTGCGCTTTCATTCGTGCATATTGCGCCAGAAAACGCGGGCGGTTATAGGTCTTGGCATCGCTCAGAAACGTGCCATCCATGTCGACGGCGATCAGTTTAACGCTCATATCCCTTCTCCAGTGTCGTTTGTTCCGTTTCCGGCTTCGCGACCGCGCGCGCTACCAGCGCTGCGATGATCACTAACCCTAACACCACCAGCATGGCGCTGCGCAGCCCGTAGTGCTCACCGAGGAAGCCAAGCAACGGTGGCCCCACCAGGAAGGCGAGGTAGCCCGTGGTGGCCACCACGCTGACGCGGGTCGGTGCATCCGGGCCAGTGTCGCTGGCGGCTGAAATGGTGAGCGGGAAGCCAAGCGATGCCCCCAGACCCCAGAGGATCACCGACACGCCGGCAATCCAGTCCACGTCCACAAAGATGATCATCGCAATCCCCAGCCCGCCCAGCAGGGCGCTGGCACGCACCACCGCCACGCGGCTGTAGCGGTCAATAAACCAGCCACCGGTAAAGCGCCCGACGGTCATCCCGAGGGTGAAACCGGCGTAGATCAGGGAGCCGGAGGTTGGGCTAAAACCGTGGCCGTCAACCATCAGCAGCGGCAGCCAGTCGTTAGCGGACCCTTCCGCAAAGGCCATCGCCAGCACCACCACGCCGATCAGCATCAGCTGAATGTCGCGGTAAAACGGCAGCCCTTTTTCCGCGGTGGCGTGTTCGTCAGAGGTGTTCTTGCCGGTGCCGTCAGGGATCGCCCGGATACCGGTCAGAATGGGGATAATACATACCAGTGCGGCCAGCAGAATATGCAGGTTCGCGGCGACGCCCGAGGCCGTCAGCGCCATCCCCACACCCGCACCGGCCAGCGTGCCAAGGCTGTAAAAGCCATGCATCATCGGCAGTACGGTTTTATTCATCTCACGTTCAACCGATGCCCCTTCAACGTTAATGGCCACTTCAGCGGCACCGAAGCTGCCGCCAAACACCGTCAGCCCAAGGGCAAACAGCACCGGCGAGGCAAGCCACAGCGCCACGCTCAGCACCAGCATCCCGAACACGGCACAGCACATGGTGGTGCGGATGACCGCCCGTGTACCGAAGCGTTTGACAAGCCACGCGGAGCACAGAATACCGCTCATAGAGCCTATCGACAGGCCAAACAGCACGATGCCCATCTCGGCCGTTGAGACGGATAAAATATCGCGAATGGCCGGGGTACGCGTGGCCCATGAGGCCATCAGCAGACCGGGAATAAAGAAGAACATAAACAGCGCCCACATGCGCAGCTGCAGGGTTCTACGGGGGGAGGTCAGAGTCATTGAAGTCAGCACCGGAAGTACAACAATAGCGACAACACTAGCAAGTTTGTGTACATTTGTACACAAACCACGTGGGGAATTTATGAGCAGAGCACCGAACGATCCTCAACGCCGGGAGAAGATCCTGCAGGCGACCCTGGACACCATTGCAGAGCACGGTATTCATGCCGTGACGCACCGGAAAATCGCCACCTGCGCGGGCGTGCCGCTGGGGTCGATGACCTACTATTTTGACGGTATGGAGTCGCTGCTGGAAGAGGCCTTTACGTGGTTTACCCGGCAGATGTCGCAGCAGTATCGGGATTTCTTCGCCGGCGTGACCGGGCCAGAAATGGCGTGCGAATCCATCACCACGCTGATCCACAGTTCGCAGGTCACGACGCCGCAGAATATGGCGCTGATGTACCAGCTCTATGCCTTTATGCACCGCAGTGCGGCGCTCAAAACGGTAATGCAGGACTGGATGAAGATGAGCCAGACCACGCTTGAGCAGTGGTTCGACCCGGTGACCACCCGCGCGCTGGATGCCTTTATCGAAGGGATGACGCTGCACTTTGTGACCGACAGAGCCCCGCTCACCCGGGAGGAGATCCGGGCGATGGTCGGCAGGATAGCGGGCGAGAGCGGACGTTAGATTGTGGTCGCGCCGGCCGTCATGTTTACCGTTGTGCCCGTGATGGCACCGGCTGCATCTGACGCCAGAAACGCGATGGTGTCTGCCACCTGCTCCAGCGTCGGCAGGCGATTCAGCATCGTGCTCTGTGCCGCGCCCTCCAGAAACTGCTCCACGGTGATGCCCATCGCCTGTGCCTTGATGGCGAACAGGTCACCCACACCGGAACCGGCCTGAATCGCGTCGGCTATCGCATGCGAACGTACGCACAGGACACGAATATTCTTTGCCCCCAGCTCCGCCGCGAGCGCACGGGTTAACGCTTCCGTCCCCGCACAGCCGACGATATGCCCGAGATGTCCCGGCATCGCCATATTTGCAGCCGGAGCAACGACGGTGATAAGCGTTCCGGCACGCTCACCGCCCATACGGGGTGCGACAGCTTTGGCGATGTTGAAATAGGCGGCCAGAAAAGGGTCGAACCCCTGTCTGAATTCACTGAGCGTTAATGCGTCGAGGCGTTTACCCTGGTCGTGCATAAAGCCCGTGGCATTCACGACGATATCAATCCCGGCAACGTCCGGGAGCGTCGCGTCGGCATTGAGAGCATCGAAAACAAACAGCCGGGCTGACCCGCCAGCGGCGTGAATGCGGTTAGCGACGTGCTCCAGCCTGGCCTGATCGCGTGCCGCGAGGTAGACCGTTGCCCCTTCACAGGCGAGCGCGTACGCAGTGGCGCTGCCAAT
This sequence comes from Enterobacter cloacae complex sp. FDA-CDC-AR_0132, assembly GCF_003010695.1. Lineage (NCBI taxonomy): Bacteria > Pseudomonadati > Pseudomonadota > Gammaproteobacteria > Enterobacterales > Enterobacteriaceae > Enterobacter > Enterobacter cloacae complex sp. FDA-CDC-AR_0132. The sequence goes on from NZ_CP027618.1 coordinate 3,169,508, forward strand.
AGCGCCGCTGCCACCAAAGATAACGGCGGTTTTATTTTTGAGACTCATACCTGCATCCCCTCACCAGACCGGTCCATCAAATTATGGGTCGGGTGACGGCGGATGCAACTCCGCCACGGGGCAGGGTATGTGACTGACAAGACTTAGGGCATCACTATCAGCGGATTAGCTGCCGGAGATTTTTTTTCCGCTGGCGTCCACCACCGCTTCGCCATCTTCTTTCGTAAACGCTCCTTTCTGTGCATCAGGCAGGATATCGAGTACGACTTCGGAAGGGCGGCACAGGCGAGTGCCCAGCGGCGTCACTACGATCGGACGGTTAATCAGGATCGGATGCTGCAGCATAGAATCGATAAGCTGGTCGTCGGTAAACCGGTCCGCGGCGAGGCCCAGCTGTTCATAAGGTTCGACATTTTTGCGCAGCAAATCCCGCACGGAAATCCCCATCTCAGCAATCAGTCTGGTCAGTTCATCACGAGACGGTGGGTTCTCAAGGTACAGAATAATTTCGGGTTCAGTGCCGCTGTTGCGGATCATCTCCAGCGTGTTGCGCGAGGTGCCGCAGGCTGGATTGTGGTAAATGGTGATATGGCTCATATCCGTTACTCATTACAGTGTGAAGGAGAGACGTAACGCCAGCGCGGCGAGCGTCACAAACAGAACCGGCAACGTCATGATGATGCCTGTCCGGAAATAATAGCCCCAGGTGATCGTCATGTTTTTCTGCGCCAGGACATGGAGCCAGAGCAGGGTGGCCAGGCTGCCGATAGGCGTGATCTTCGGACCCAGGTCGCAGCCAATCACGTTGGCATAAATCATCGCGTCTTTAATCACACCCGATGCCGTGCTGCCATCGACAGACAGTGCCCCAATCAGGACGGTCGGCATATTGTTCATTATGGATGACAGGAACGCCGTGATGAACCCGGTACCGAGCGTGGTGGCCCACAGGCCATGCCCGGCGAGGAGATTAAGAACCCCTGACAGATACTCCGTCAGCCCGGCATTGCGCAGGCCATACACCACCAGATACATCCCCAGCGAGAAGATAACGATCTGCCACGGTGCGCCACGAAGCACTTTTCCCGTATTAATGGCATGCCCGCGCTTTGCAACGGCAAACAAAATCAACGCGCCTGCTGTCGCGATAGCACTGACCGGAATACCGAGCGGTTCAAGTACAAAGAACCCGACAAGGAGCAGTAACAGAACAATCCAGCCCGTTCTGAAGGTTGGAAGATCGTTGATCGCGCGGGAAGGCTCGCGGAGTTTTGACAGGTCGTATGCTGGCGGAATGTCCTTTCGAAAGAACAGGTGCAGCATCACCAGCGTGGCCGCAATCGCGGCGAGATCCACGGGGATCATCACCGAGGCGTATTCGCTGAACCCCAGCGAGAAGAAGTCTGCCGATACGATATTCACCAGGTTCGAAACGATCAGCGGCAGGCTGGCAGTGTCGGCGATAAATCCAGCCGCCATGACAAACGCCAGCGTGGCCTGCTTGCTGAACCCGAGGGCGAGCAGCATGGCGATAACGATGGGCGTGAGGATAAGCGCCGCGCCGTCGTTGGCAAAAAGCGCCGCAACGGCCGCGCCCAGCAGAACGATATACGTAAACAGCAACCGGCCCTTGCCATTACCCCAGCGGGCCACGTGCAGCGCCGCCCACTCGAAAAATCCGGACTCATCAAGCAGCAGGCTGATGATGATGACGGCGATAAACGTGGCCGTCGCGTTCCAGACAATATTCCACACCACCGGAATATCGTTAATGTGGATCACGCCGCTGACCAGCGCCAGTACAGCACCCATCGTGGCGCTCCAGCCGATACTTAACCCTCTGGGCTGCCAGATGACCAGCACCAGTGTAAACAGAAAAATTGCCCCAGCCAGAAACATCGTGAACTCCGTTATATCTGTTTTTATGAATGTGTTTTAACACGCGCCCGGAAGGCGGTTTTTCAGCTTTGTGCGGGTCTCTTCCCGCAAGCAGTTCCAGCTGTTGTCAATCACGGTGGCAGCCCATGCCGGCATAGTGGGGGACAAACGGTAATAAACCCATTTCCCCTCCCGGCGATCGCTCACCAGCCCGGATTCACGCAGCAGCGCCATATGGCGCGATACCTTGGGCTGTGATTCAGCCGTGGCGGAACAGAGATCGCAGACGCACAGTTCCCCGGCTTCGCGCAGAAGCATGACGATGGACAGGCGAGTCTCGTCGGAGAGGGCTTTGAAAAGTTGGACCGGATGTAGCATCGGCTTTCCTGCGGTTGGTTATATATATGGTTAAGCATATATGTTTGGGTGGAAAGAGGGAAGGCGGAATGTTGAAGAGGGGAATTTCAGGCAACAAAAAACCCATTTATATAAATGGGTTAGAAAAAACAATCACTTACTTTAAAATCAATAAGTTAAAATAGTAGTTAGGGGTAGTAAAGGTCAGGGAGTGGCAACCGCTGCCGCCATTTTGTCGCCATTGTGCATTGTAGCCAGGGGGTTAAACCTTAACGCAGTTTCAAGGTGATCTGGCGCGAGGTGGGCATAACGCATAGTCATCTTTATATCGTGGTGTCCCAGTATTTTTTGCAGAGCGAGTATGTTTCCCCCGGACATCATAAAGTGAGCTGCAAAGGTGTGGCGAAGAACATGCGTTAGCTGGCCACGCGGCAAGATGATAGAAGTTTTATCCATCACTGATGCAAATTGAAAATAGTAGTCATCAAAAAACTTGAACCCCTTCAGCGCGGTGATTTCTTCATATAGCTCCTTGCTGATAGGGATGCTTCTGTTTTTCTTTCCCTTCGTTCTGGTGAACGTGATGCGGTACTTCGTTACCTGCGACCTTGTCAGATTGACTGCCTCTCTCCATCTTGCCCCAGTGCTGAGGCAAATCTTCACAACCAGCGTCAACAGCTTATTTTGGCGCTGGCAGTCATACAGAAGTTCTGCAATCTGATCATGTGTCAGCCAAGCCATTTCTTTTTCAGCAATAGTAAACTTACGCATGTTTTCAAGAGGGTTTGGCTGAAGCCATTCGCCCAAGCGAATCAGTTCACTAAAGGCACCGCTTAAATAACTTTGTTCAAGATTTACCGTGACAGGGCTAGCGCCATTCTTCCATTTCTCACTGAAATATATCTCTCCTGTTAGACGTTTATCGCGGTAGTGAGCAAACATTTTTGGGGTGAGTGATGTAGCTTGAGGATTTCCTAATGCGTCCACGATCAGCAGTAGCTTTTCGTATACGTGTTCGCCAGCAGAAAGCGAAATGCCGTGCAGTTTATACCAAAGGTTAACAATATCTTTTAAAGAGCGCCGATCAGCAACATCACCCAGCCACGGTTTGGCCGCGGCCTCATCCATCGTGTGGCGCTCAAAGGCCATCGCCTCACCTTTTGTTGCAAATTGCTTTCGAACTCTGCGCCCGGAACGTCCGGCAGGGTAGCATTCACAGAGCCATTTGCCCGTTTCAAGTTTCCGAATAGCCATTCAATACCCCTTATTACTTGCTATGGGGGTATGATTTACTGTTTATTTATACAGTGTCAATGTTTGATGTTCGCACCATCAAACATTCGACATTAGGTAATAGTGGCATTTAGCTAATGGCTTAAGGTCATTGATCCCACATTCAAAAGATTGGCCGCCAGATATTGGGGCTACAAGCACCCTGCCAACAGGAATACGAGTCAACTCTTTAATGCTTGTTTTTCCCTCAATTTCAACAACCCATGTTCCATCCGATAGTTCGTCAGTTTTCATGTCTGCGACGTACGGGATTTCGTCATCAAGGATGATTACCGGCTTGCTGAGGTGAGAGGGAAGCATTGCCTTATCGAGCATATAAAAATTGGATTCGTACAGATTCCCATCAATGATTTTCTTACGAGGAACCGCGACCACATCACCCATGGCGTTGTCGTTGGCCGTCTTTTTATACTCATTTGGAGAGTTTTTAGCTCCGTTCTGGAAGGCTTCGCCCTTCCCAAAGGAGAGCCATTCAAGCGAAGCGCCTGTTTCCATCGCGCACTGAATAACCCAGTCTGCGGGAAAAATATCCCTCATCCATCTTGTACTCATTGTGCTAGTTGATGCGCCAAGCTGTTCACAAAGCGCCTGTCTTGTCTTGAATCCATAAGCAATTAGTAATCGCTTGATTACTTCCTGCCCGCCTCTATTGAAGTCCATAATTACGCCTTTGGAGTTTTAATTGTTGACTAACTCCATTTGAAGCATTAGCCTTCCGCTTGAAGTACGGAAATGGAGTTATTAATACTTGTCACCGCTAGCTACGGTTTAAGACTCAAACGAGGAATCTTGCACTATGACCACTAACATTTCAATCAATCTGCCAGTCCCTTCTATCTCAAAAGAGAAGTACATCGAACTCACTGGTTTACCGGAAGATACCGTTGAAGCAATGCTGAAAGATGGCCGCTTACCACGTCACCGCCTTCGCAAAGATATGGGGCGTGAAAAAGTCATGATTAATATCGCAGCTCTGACCATAGACGCCCTCGCGGGTTACAACATCGTACTTAACTGATTCGATTTTGAAACGCTGAGAGGGTGCTGACTATGTTTGATTACCAAACTTCCAAACATGCACATTTTGATGCAGCTTGCCGAGCGTTTGCGCTGTCACACAATCTGGAAGATGTGGCCGCTGCCGTTGGTATGCGTCCGCAGATCCTGCGCAATAAGTTGAACCCGATTCAACCACACCGCCTTACCTGTGACGAGCTGCTGGCTATCACCGATTACACGGAAGATGCCCGTCTGCTGGATGGGATGCTGGGGCAGATTAACTGCCTTCCGTCCGTTCCGGTCAATAACGCCACTGAAGCCAACATGCAATTTTGCGCGTTGAGTGCCACTGCAAATGTGGGCGCGATCGCTGGGGAAGCTGTATCAACTGAGCACATGACCGCCGCTCGCCGCACACAAATTCTTGATCGTGCCCGTGATGCCATCCGTTCCCTTTCCGTTCTGGCTTACACCGTTGAAAGCCGCCTCCAGTCTGCGCCGGTTCTTGCTGCTGCCGTCGATATCGTGACTACCAGCGCCAGCGGCATGATGTGAGGGATAACCATGAAAGCGTTCGTTACCTACCTGAAAAAAGAATCTCCGGCCATGCAACTGGCAAGCGGCTCCACTGGATGGATTGAGCTGCCCAATGGCCAACGCTGGAATCCTGGCCACGTACATAAATTTACTGCGCATCAACCGTGCCGCCGTTGGTGGCATCGCCTGATGGGATTGTTCCGGGGGCGTTATGGCCATTAGCTCAGAACAGCAGGAGATCGGCCTGAAGTGGCTGGAGTATATGCGCCGTAAATACTGGAGTGAAAAAAGCGAAGCCGCCGAATGGTGGGACAAATTAACACCTGAATGGCGAGGGGTTGTTTTACATGCAGCCGCAGTAAATTCCGGGTCGGACGTTTTCAAAGCCCACCTGTGTAAATGCTGCTGGCATGATCTGTATGCACGCCTGAACTACCGGGAAATGATTCAACTGAAACAAGGTATTTCCCGCGCCCGGTTAACGTTTGAGGGGTTCGGAAGTTTGCGTGACAGCGATTTTTCCCGGCGCACCGCCAATCGCCCGGCAAAGGTGGTTAATCCGATTTACAGCAGTAACGGGGTGCAGATGGTTGTGGCACCTCAATTCGTTAGCAAAATGCAATTGTTGCAACAGCAGGAGAATCACTGATGTCCATTATCTCTGTAAATGCCAAAGAACTGGGACAGGAGTTGGCAGCGTGGGGCGTTCCACACAATTACGCCATTCTCTTTCTGGAGAAAAGCACCGTTAAAAATGGCCGTGTGGCCTTGCATCCGTTTTTCTTTAACGACACTGAGCACATGACAAACAAAAGGCACTGGCTGGCCGTAAATGTTGCGTACTGGTGCTGTGTCTATCGTGAAGCGGAATGCCAGTTCCAGCAGGTTGAAGCGCTGGCCAGTATTCGTTCCATGTATTACATCGCCGGGTCATTAGGCGCTGGGGAAGTTAAGGCGCTAATCCAGGAATGGTGGCGCAACACCTACGAGCTGCACCAGATACCCGCGCCGAGCTACTCAGCCGCGCCCGTTACTGTCTCTTTCCACTAATTAACTGCCTGAATTTTTGGCCATCCCTGCGGTGGCCGGGGATTCTTTTGCCCTGAGGAAACCAAAATGCAAACAACACGCATGTTTTTACCCATCAACCAATCCGGTACTGACCTGCTGGCAATGCTTGCAAAAGCTACTGAGGAAGGTAAAGCGGCCTCCGCCGATCTGTGTTCTGTCCGTCTGGATAAACTGGCCGCGTATGCAGCTAACGAAGGTTTAAGCGCTGCCGAAATCGTAGAGCTGATCCGTGAAGAGGCTGCGGCCATTTGCAGTAAAGGCGGTGCAGCATGGCAGTAAAAACCCCTCTTAAATGGGTGGGCAGCAAAGTCCGCCTTATGCCGCAGCTGCGTGGCCATCTGCCGGAAGGAAAACGCCTGGTGGAGCCTTTCGCGGGTTCGTGCGCCGTCATGATGAATACTGATTATGACGAATACCTGATCGCTGACCTGAACCCGGATTTAGTCAATCTGTATAAGGCGATGGCCTACCATACCGACGCGTTTCTAATGGAGCTTGAAGCCCTGTTTTCTGCCGGGGCGTTGGGTGAACAGGAGAACCGCGCCATTTTTTACTATGCCGTTAGGGATGCGTTCAATTCGTCCGGTAAGGGGCTGGGCGCTGAAAGCGTTGAAGCCGCTGCACGTTTCATGTACCTGAACCGCCACGGTTTTAACGGGCTTTGCCGTTACAACCGCCGTGGCCAGTTCAATGTCCCATTCGGGAAGTACAAGAAAAACTATTTCCCACTGAAAGAAGTCCGCGCATTTGCTGAGAAGGCAAAGCGTTCAACCTTCATCACCGCGCATTACTCCGAAACGCTTGCGCTGGTTCGTGCCGGGGATGTGGTCTATTGCGATCCACCTTACCTGACGGAATCAGGGAATTTCACCTCATACACAGAAAGCGGCTTTTCACATCTTGATCAGGGGCGGCTGGCCAGAAAGCTGCGCCGCCTTACCGAGAACGGCGTGAGTGTTGTTGCGTCAAACAGCGATCTGGAAATGGTGCATTACCTTTACGCCGGATTTGAGGCAGTGAAGGTTAACGCGCCCCGCAGTGTTGGTGCCTCAGCTGCAAGCCAGAAATCTGCCTCAGAGCTGATTTTGAAATCCACGCCTAAATCCGTTGCAAAGGCTCGCGCATGACGCTCGTTGCTAATGGCCAACATCACGCCGTCGATTCCTGGCGGCGTGATACCTTTGCACCCGGGACGCCAGCGAACGCGACGATCACTGAGCGCCGTTTGTGGGCAGTCAACCCACAGGACTACGAATGGCGTTCACAGTACCTTCACGAGATACCCGACTGGTTAGCCGGGTATTTTGGCAACCGTTACGAAAAGCTGTTTGCTGGCCGTGACGGCCGCCGCCGTGCCAATACATTCCTGCGCAAAACTATCGGTGAGAATGTATTGCCACGTCTGCGGAAAGTGGCTGCGCGTTACCAGCTGGCCGCTGATGTAAGCGATCTCCCATTCGGAAAGTCATTGCAGCGCTTGCCGTCGCTTGACCGTACCGATCTCAAAAAGCTGTCTGGCCAGATATCTGGCTGGATAGCTCAGATGTTTTATGACTTCACCGACACGCTGAAGGGCAAACCAAAAGACGAAACGGAAATGCGCCAGCGCACGTTGGCGGCTTACCGCAACCTTTGTTCGCTTTCCCTCATGCTGAACAATCAGCCGCCTTACTGGGCAGAGCATGAAGCCAACGAAGGCCACCTGGAAACCCGAAAGGCGGAGTCCGGTATTTTGCGTCTCATGGCACCGGAATGGTGGTATCAGCGCCTGAAGCGTGCCCGTGATCTGCAACGTGAACATCTGGCCATCGCCGTTGGCCAGGTGCAGAAATCTGCCAGCGCCTACGTATCACGTAAAACCCTGGGCGAATGGTTGGAACAGAAGAAACGAAATCTGGAGTTCTTCAAAAAGTTTGATCTGATGGACGAAGAGGGTAACCGCATTGCGCTGGACAGCATGGTACACCGCAGCGTTGCTAACCCGGCCATTCGTCGCTGTGAACTGATGGTGCGTATGCGCGGGTTTGAAGATATCGCCAACGAACAAGGGCTGGCTGGTGAGTTTTACACAATCACTGCGCCTTCACGTTATCACGCGGTACACAGCAAAGGCGGCTTTGTGTCTCAGTGGAATGGATTGAGCCCACGGGACACGCAGCGTTATTTATGCAACGTCTGGGCAAAAGCACGCGCGGCGATCTCCCGTGCCGGTATTCATGTTTTTGGCTTTCGCGTGGTGGAGCCTCACCACGACGGGACACCGCACTGGCATATGCTGCTGTTTATGCGTCTCCATGACGTTGAGGCGGTGCGGGATATTCTATGCTATCACGCCAGAATTGCCGATTCAGAAGAGCTTCAGACACCCAACGCGCTTAAGGCGCGTTTTCACGTTGAGCCTATCGATCCCGCTAAAGGGTCAGCCACGGGCTATATCGCTAAATACATATCAAAAAATATCGACGGCTTTGCGCTCGATGGCGAACAGGATGAAGAAACCGGGGAAAACCTTCGTGATATGGCCAAATCCGTATCGGCCTGGGCATCCCGCTGGCGTATTCGTCAGTTTCAGCAAATTGGTGGTGCGCCAGTGACTGTCTGGCGGGAGCTGCGCCGCCTGGGCGTTCAGCGCCTGACTGATAGCCGCATGGATGCGGTGCTGGCGGCGGCAGATGTTGGGGACTGGGCTGCCTATACCCAGTTGCAGGGTGGCGCACTGGTTGCGCGTTGTGATCTGGTTGTTCGCCTGGCGTATGAAATAACAGAGCAGGGTAACGAGTACGCCGAAGATGTTCAGCGTGTGCAGGGTATCTATTCGCCTTTGATCCCGGATTCTGAAGTTTGCACCCGTCTGGTCAAGTGGCAGAAGGTTGCGAAGTTGGCCGAAGCGCCAGCGGAGGCGGGTTTTTCTGGCGGCAGCGCCGCCCCTTGGAGTTCTGTCAATAACTGTACGGAGGGGGGAGCCCGGAGAAGGTTAAAACTGGAACTGAACCAGCGAGGTTTTGCCGGAACGGATGACGAAATCGACATTTTGAAGCGCGGCGGTGGTCTTAAATTTGGCCGTTCTGCCCTGATTTACAGAGAGGGACGGTTGCAGGAGAAGCGGAATAATCCGGAAGATGAACAATGGCCAGGCTGGCAATGAAGGTATGTAAGTGCGTGAAATGTAAAATGTAAATTGTATATTGATTCATTTTTCGTTTCACAAATTGTGTGTTTAGGTATACTGTATTTATATACAGTTGTTTGCGTGGGAGGATACTGTGCAGGATTTATTTTTAGAAACCGTTGCCTTTCAACGGATCGCATTGGTCGCAAAACTTATGGCAACCGCAGACTGTTCTGAAGATGAAAAGGATGTAGCTCTGGCCTGGCTGGGAGAAATGACGCAGGAACTGGGAAGGAAGCTGGATCGGTATGAAAAAAAACACCCCCATAATGGGGGCGATTCACGCAGCGGGGGCTGCCTTCAATAAATCCAGTGCCATTTGTTTTTGGTCGGGTGACAGGTTTTTGAGCAATGTTTGCACAAGCGCGTCACCCGTTTTAGCGCTGGGGCTGAGGGTGTGGGAAAACGTCAAATTCATAACAAAGGTGTGCCCACACTCCACATCAGCACAGGCGCAGTAAATATCTGCAATCTGGCGGTGTTTCCGGTTGGTCTTGCGAATCACAGCCTTTGAGCCACATTCAGGGCATTCAATCTTCAGGACTCTCATATTCCGCTCTCCAGCTGTTAAATAATGCCTGGATTTTAGCCTTTTTTGTCTCATGCTGCACCCTTCTCGGTTGTTTCCATTGCAAAATTCAGATGCAGGTGGCGCGGGATTTCCGGATCGCTGTTGATGGCCATCGCCAGGCGGCGCTGAATGGGCAAGACTTCATTCTTTTTGTAGGTGCGTTCAACCTTTTCCGGGTCGCCCAGTCCGGCAGTGTTCTGCGGAACGATACCCGCCAGCCCGGCCGGGAAGCGGTGCGCGTTCAGAATGTCCTGGGCGCTGATGTTCTTCACGCTCGCAAACTCATCTTTGGCCGAAATATCCCCCATCTCAATAAACTTGATCGCGTCCCCGTCGCCGCCAGGGATGTTCACCAGGATGGTGGAGAAGTTGCCGATCCCCTTGCTGTCCCGCAGCTGCTGTTCAATCTCTTCCTCCATTTCGTCCGTCATGCTGGGGTCTCGGGTATACAGAATACCGCCAGTGTGAGCGCCGTTGTGGTAGTAGCGACGGCGGAAAATAACCGCCTCACTGTTCAGCAGGGCAGAATGAACGCCGCCGATGTAGTCCGGCAGACCATAGATGTGCTGCTGCGGGTCATACATCTTGATGAAAATGATATCGTCAGGAGGAAACGCCAGCGGCTCACCTTCCTGTAAAACCACGTAATCCCCTGGTACAGTCTCCGCGTTTTCTTTCTCCTTACGGCGGCGCAGGTAAAGCCCCGGCAGCGGCTGAAGCCCGATCACATCGCCCCAGCCATTACGGACTTTGGCCACGGCGATATCCCCGAAGGTGAGGTAATCAAACACAGCGGCTTCGAGCTCGTCGAACGTCAGGCCGCCGCCCTGATAGTCAGCCGTGACCATGTTTTTACGGGCGTGGATAATTCCGCCGTGTTGGCCGTTCAGGTTGATAAGCTGCGCCAGCGCCAGGCGGTCAATCGGCTGGGTGTAGTGATCGGCGGCGTTGTCGTACCAGATTTCCCGGTAATCGGTTCCGGTTGTCAGTACCGGTTCCGGCTTGCCGAAGCTGATAATGCTCATTTTTTTTGATTTGTCGCCGCGCTGCTCGCGTTTCACAAAGCGTTTCTTTTTGCTCATGCTGCCTGTTTCCTTACACCCCAGCGGGATTTTGGTTTGTTTTCATAGTTGAGTGGTTCGTTATGCAGTGCGTGGGTGATTGCCCAGAATGCCTCTGCGTGGCCAGTGTCCTGGCTGCGGTCTGCAACAAAGGTCATGGCGTTACCGCTGTTTGTGGTCGTGCGTCTTACTGACATAAAGCTGGCGGGGATTTCCTTCAGATTTTTATCCCACTCGATACGCTGGCTTTCCACCACGTCCGCGGCTTTCAGTACCAGCTGGTTTTTGGTGTTCATGTCATAGCGAATCGGCACAACAACCTTCATCGCAAAGTGCTGGATGTTGTCAAAGACACCCTGGCCGATCCCGGTTACATCCACGCCCAGATAAGTGAAGTTGTACTGTTCGAACAGCTTTTCGATCTGCTTTGCCTGGTAGCGGAAGTTCATGCCCTTCCAGTAAATCACCTTCAGCACGCGGAATTTTTCAACGGCGAACATCGGCGGGGCGACAATCACGAAACACGACAAATCGCCGCTGCGTGCCGGGTCAAAGCCGCCCCAGACTGGCCTGTCTCCAAATGGCCGTTTTGCATCCGGGTTATGATCCTGCCAGGTGTCAACCTCCACGCCGCACGCTTCCAGATCGGAAAAGCTGAAAACGGAATCCTTGCTGTCTACGAACACGCACATATAAAGCATGTCGAATGTGGCAGTGTTGTAGCGGTTGCGTAGCTTCTCAATGTTGGCTAGGTTGAAGCCGCCCGCAATGGCGTCTTCCATAGTGATGACATAGCGCCACTGGCCATCCGGGCAGAGCCGGCCGCCGTTCCGCATTTCATCAAACAGCGGAAATTTTATGGCCGCGCGTTTCTTGCTGCCCTGTTTCCACTCTTCACCCGTCCAGAACGGGTACGCCTGGTGTGTTTTGGCCGATGGCGTGGAAAAGTAGGTGGTCCGCCATTTGTCATGGGTGGCCATCGCGCTGGCCACCTCGTTCAGTTTTGCGAAGTTGGGAACCCAGAAATATTCGTCACAGTAAAGATGGCCACTGTATGACTGAGCTGTGTTTTTGTTGGTAGACAGGAAGCGCAGCTCTGCGCCGTTGCTTAAGCGGATTGGGTTCCCGGTCAGCGTGATACCAAAATACTGCTCTGCAATGTTGACGATGTAAGACCGGAACACTTCCGCCTGTGCTTTGGACGCGGACAGGAAGATTTGTGGATCGCCCGTCATTACCGCGTTTTCGAACGCCTCAAACGCAAAGTACCAGGTTGCACCGATCTGGCGACTTTTCAGGATGTTCCTGACCAGCTGGCCGATGTTGCGGCGCAGGTGTTTCTGATATTCGAAAAGATGCTCATCCGCCCAGATGTCAAAATCTTCCTGAGTCAGTGACGAGATATCGTTTTTCTTGTACTTGCGTTTGCTGCGGGGTTCGTCCTCGTTATCCCCTCGCGCAGCTGCTTGCCGTTCTCCCTGGCTGCTGGCCAGCTTTTCTTTATGTTTATTGCTCTGGGCACGCAGCTTTGTAGCATGAGCAATAAGCAAATCCATTTCTTTTAAATCCAGATCCGTTTTATTGTCACGCCCGGCTAACAGCTGGTAGCGGCGTTCAATTGCCTCCTCTGTGCTTTCGAAACTGAGCAGGTCAGCCCATTTATATTTTTCCGCCCAGTAGTAAACGATCCGCGCATTCGGCAGATTTAATTCTGATGCAATTTCTTTCGGCGTGTAGCGGCGCAGGTAAAGAGCGCGGACAACGCCTTTTAATTCGTCTGAGTATTTAGCCATAGATTTAATTATGCCGTGGTGCTGATGAAAAAACGGCGCGGTTAATTCGGGGCTGTTCGGTAATGGCTTATAACCGAACTGTTCAGAATAAAGCGTAATGCGGGGATGTGTTTAATTAGCAATAATCAAATCCACAGCAAGGGAAACAGTTAATCGACAGAGGGGGAAATATGTGTCGCATTTAAAAACTGGCTGGCTGTGTGTTGCTACTGAAGGCGATACGGTTGATGGACGGGTGCTGGAACGGCAATGGATTATCGACATGGGGGAAACCTATGACCCTAAACATTACGCCGCATTACTCTGGCCGGAACATGAGCGCTACGCCGGAAACTTTGGTGAGGTGCTGGAAGCGATGTGGCAGGACGGTGATGACGGGCTGGCGCGGCTGTATGTCAGTCTGTGCCCGAATAAGCGCCTCATTTATGCAAACGACGAAGGCCAGCTGCTTTATTTCTCTGTAGAGCCGGAGCTGAACTGGCGCGGAGGGGATCGTACATATCTGAAGGGGCTGGCTGTTACTGACAACCCGGCAAGTGTGGGAACTACACGGCTGCGCTTTAGTCGGCGCAAATTAAACAAACAGGGATATTACAGTTGTGTGATTTCCCGTAACGGTAAAATTACGCAGGAAGGGAAGATGAAAAACTGGCAAAAATTGTTTGGTATTAAGCCGAAATTTGAAGATGAAAATTCGCAGGACGATCCACCTGCTGATGATAAATTGCAGGCGCTGGCGAGTGCTGTGAACGATCTGGAAGCGCGGGTGGGTAAAATTGAAACCCAGCTTAATTCCGTGCAGGACGATGTTGACACTATTACCGAAGTAGTGGACACGGAAGAGTTTGCCGCTATTCGTGACAATGCAAAAGAGATTGTTACCCGATTTAACGATCTGGGCAATAAAGGCGGCCAGCGCAAACAACGTCAGGTGCCAGCCAAAACCGGTAAATTTAGCTACCTGTAATTAACCGCAACGCGAATAAGCAAAACATTTTTATTATCGCTTAATTGCGAGGGAGTCTTATGTTACTGAATAACCGTGCGCGGGATTTACTGGACAATTATACGGCTGGGCTGGCGCAGCATTTTGGCACGCAAAACCCTGGCCGTTATTTTTCGCTAAATGACCCGCAGGAAACAGCACTGCGTCTGGCCATGCTGGAGTCCGTGGAGTTCCTGAACTGGATCACCACGCTGGACGTTGACCAGCTGAGTGGTCAGGTCGTCAATGTGGGCGCGTCTGTTCTCCATACCGGGCGCAGTGAAACAGGCCGTTTCGTCCGCCAGGTGGGTGTTGATGGTAATACCTATTCACTGGTTGAAACCGACAGCTGTGCGGCGCTGCGCTGGGATCTGCTTTCCGTCTGGGCGAACGCCGGGAAGGAAGAAAACGAGTTTTACAACCTGGTGCAGACCTTCAGCACTCAGGCGTTTGCAATGGATATGCTGCGTATCGGCTTTAACGGTACACACCGCGCCAAAACCACAGACCCGATTGCCAACCCGAACGGCGAAGATGTGAATATTGGCTGGCATGAAATCATGAAAACCATGCTGGGCGGCAAGCAAATCATGACCGATCCGGTGGTGCTCGATCAGGCGGGTGATTATAAATCGCTTGATGCGATGGCCTCCGATCTGATTAACGCCAAAATACCGGCACAGTTCCGCAATGACCCGCGCCTGGTGGTGCTGGTAGGTGCTGACCTGGTGGCCGCTGAACAGTACCGCCTGTTCCAGGCTGCTGACCGCCCAACGGAAAAAATCGCGGCACAGCTGCTGGGTAACACCATCGCTGGCCGTCAGGCGATTATCCCGCCGTTCATGCCGGGCAAACGCATGGTGGTTACGCCACTTTCGAACCTGCATATCTACACCCAGCGCAACACGCGCCAGCGTAAAGCGCGCTTTGAAGATGACCGCAAACAGTTCGAAAACAGCTATCTGCGTAATGAAGGCTACGCGATAGAAGTGCCGGAGCTGTACGCGGCGATTGATGAAGATGCCGTGACCATCGGCAAACCGTCTGAGCCAGTGGAGGGTTAATCAATGTCTCTTTCACCCGCGCAGCGTCATAACCAGCGCATTGCGATGGAACAAAAGCTGAAACAAAGCCTGGCCGTTGGCACCACGGAAAGCATGCACCTGCTGATTAAGGCACTGGAAACAGACGTGGAACAGGTGCGAAGCCTGCCGCTGATTGCTGATCGCATTGAGCATAAACGCAGTGTGCTGCTGCCGAAATGGGTTCCGACTGTGGAAGCGTATCTGGCCAGTGGCCAGGTGTATGCCAATCCGGTTCTGGCGTGGTGCGTGATCTGGCTGTTTGACGTGGGCGATCTGGATAAGGCGCTGGAATGGGCTGATATCGCTATTGCCCAGCAACAGGCCACGCCGGAACGGCTGCGCAGCAACTTCCCGACGTTCGTGGCCGATACGATGCTGGCCTGGGCGGAGGAGTCTGCGGGGCGCGGGGAAAGCATTGAGCCGTATTTTTCACGCACGTTTGAGAACGTGGCCACCCGGTGGCGGCTGCATGAGCAGGTGACAGCGAAATGGTACAAGTTCGCCGGGTTGCAGCTGCTGCGCAGTGAGGATGGCCAGAAAACAGCGGCGGGTGTGGATGATGTGGAAAAACTTCAGAAAGCCGATCAGCTGCTGGCCTCCGCTGAACAGTATTACTCAAAAATCGGCGTTAAAACGCAGCGGCAGACAATTGCCGCACGCATCCGAAAACTGACGCAGGGTTAAAGACTACCGCAAGCCAGGCGGGCGCGGTGGAGGGCAGAAACACAATGTGAAGCTGCGCCGTGGAAACCGGACAGCCCGCCTATTTTTTCGGGGGAGCCATGTTTAGTGGAAAGCCGCTTGATTATCAGGACGAGCCGCTAAAAAACGAAGGATTCTGGCCAGACCTGAACCTGAAAGACTTTCAGGCACAGCGAGCGATCCCGGCTGATGTTGACGCGGACACTGTTGCCCAGGCGCTGCTGGCGGCCGTGGCGGAGGTGAATGCGGAGCTGGAAAAAGTGGAAGCCAGCTGGAAGGCAAGGGGGGTTCTGAGCGCAGAGGACGCGCCGGGGGCTCGGATGGGGGAGTTAAATGCCCTTTGTGCGCAGTACATAAAGGCGGTTTTCGCCAGAGCAAAAGCGGACTTGTTGGGAGAGTTCGCCACGGTTGGGCGGCGGGATTCTCACCCTGGCCAGGAAAGTACGGAAACCCGCGCCGGGTTGCTGACTGA
The DNA here is from genome assembly GCF_003010695.1 of Enterobacter cloacae complex sp. FDA-CDC-AR_0132. Lineage (NCBI taxonomy): Bacteria > Pseudomonadati > Pseudomonadota > Gammaproteobacteria > Enterobacterales > Enterobacteriaceae > Enterobacter > Enterobacter cloacae complex sp. FDA-CDC-AR_0132. The sequence goes on from NZ_CP027618.1 coordinate 3,185,481, forward strand.
AGCCTCTGTGGTGATTCGACGCATAAAGGGACTGAAACGGGCAACGGTGAAAAAGGTATGAATCAGACACAGCTTGAAAACCTGACGGCGTTCTTTACCGACAACGTGCCAGCCCGTGCGATGCAGTCATTTAACAGCGTAGTGGATGAAATGGAGTTCATACCGGCTGCAAAGGATTTAGGGCTGGGGCAGTACCGCCAGGCGGTGATCCGGTATGACGCGGTACTGAGCTGGGAGCGTTTCCCGTATCGCCTGTGTCCGCCGCAGTTGCTTATGTCCCTGATGGCTGCCTGGCTCGATGAGGCAGACCGGGACTTACTGGACGACATCGGGGTAACTGAGGCCGATCCGCAGTGGGATGTGTCGGTGGCCGATGAAGAAACCGCCGATATCGTTCTGACGGTTCCTATGGCGGAAGAGCTGGTAATCCGTGAGGACGAAAAGGGGCAAATCCCCTGGCAGGGTAAACGCTGGTCGCTGGTTGAGCCGGAAATCTGGACGGCGCTGACAGCAACGATTTACGGCGTGGATGAATCCGGTGCGCCTGTGGGCGATGTGCCGTGATTGCCGGAGGGGAGCTTAACAAGCGCCAGCTGGCGGAGCTGAAAAAGGCGCTGGCCAGCATGGAGCTGCCGCCCAAAAAACGGCAGCGGCTGTTGTGGCGAATGGCGAAATACGGCGTGATTGCCGCCGCTAAACGCAACGTGCGGAACCAGGAAACGCCGGACGGGGGAGCCTGGGCAGGACGCAAAACAAAGCGCAAAGGGAAGATGCTGCGCAACATGCCGAAACTGCTGCATATCCGGGAAATGCCTGAAATTCAGGCCGTACGGATCTACCTGCAGGGTGGCGGCTACCGGAACGGGGAAACGCCTGTACCCGCTGGCACTGTGGGCTATTCGCAGCAAAACGGCATGCGCGTCCGGGTGAGTCGTACAAGCCAGCCAGGGAAGGCACAGCCAGGCAAGATGGCCACTGCTGCGCAGGGAAAAAAACTCCGTGCGCTGGGCTACCGGGTGCGCAGGGGGAAGCGCTGGAAAAAGCCCACTATCCGGGAAATAACCAGCGAAATGCCATACGCACAGGCGGGGTTACTTATCCGGAAGTTAAGCGGCAAGGCTGTAAAAACGAGCTGGACTATCGATCTCCCTTCCCGCGTATTTCTGGGAATGGGTGATGAAGACTTTAACAAGGCGCTGGCACGCCAGCTTCAGGCCATTGGCTTTGGCTGGGATGTAAATGCGCAGGATATCAGGGGGAGAACATGACCTGGCCAAATGTGACCGTTAACCAGGTAAACCAGCTACTGGGTGAAACCAATGAGGTGGAACGCACGGTGCTGTTTATCGGTACGGGAACCGAGAATACAGGCAAGACCCTGGCTGTGAACACCCAGAGCGATTTTGATGCGCTACTGGGTGAGGCTGACAGTCAGTTAAAAAGTGACGTGCTGGCGGCAGTGTCGAATGCTGGCCAGAACTGGTGGGGGTTCGTCCATGTGCTGGCTGCTGACAGTGAGCCGGATGCATGGGTTAATGCGGTTCTGGCCGCGCAGGTGTCGTGCTCGGTTGAAGGCGTGGTGCTGAGTAATGACATTTCAACGAAGGCGGAAATTAATCAGGCCATTAAGTTGCGTGCGGATCTGATTGCGAAGTATGGCCGCTGGATATGGTTCATTCTGGCCACGCAGGGAATGCAGGACAAAGAGGGACAGGCGGACTATCTCACCAGAATGTCAACGCTTCAGTCTGGTATTGCGGAAAAGGCCGTGCAGCTGGTTCCCCGTCTCTGGGGCAATGAACCGGGCGTACTGGCTGGCCGCCTGTGTAGCTGTGCCGTCACCGTGGCGGACAGTCCGGCGCGTGTCAAAACGGGTGCGCTGGTAAGCTTGGGCAGCGATGAACTGCCGCTGGATGGGGCGGGGGAGGTGCTTGAGCTGGCCACGCTTCAGGCGCTGGAGGCGCAGCGCTTCAGCGTGCCGATGTGGTATCCGGACTATGACGGTTTTTACTGGTCTGACGGCCGCACGCTGGATGTTGAGGGCGGGGATTATCAGTCCATTGAAACGCTGCGCGTGGCCGATAAAGCCGCACGCCGGGTGCGTCTGCTGGCCATCGGCAAAATTGCAGACCGTTCGCTTAACAGCACGCCGGGCAGCATTGCCGCGCACCAGACGCTGTTTGCGAAACCGCTGCGCGAAATGTCCACAGCAGCGAATATCAATGGCGTGTCGTTCCCTGGCGAGGTGAAACCGCCGCAGGATGGTGATGTGACCATTGTCTGGAAAAACAAAAAGGCGGTGGAGATTTACATTGTGGTACGCACCTGGGAAGTGCCGCTGCAAATCACCATTAGCCTGTTACTGGATGCCAGCCTGGAGGCCGCAGCATGACCAAGCGTATTTCGGGGATGTCGTTTGATGCTTACGTTGACGGCGATCTGATCCACATTGAAAAAATCTCTCTCGATATCACGGATAACAGTGCCGCTGCGCAGACCCGTGGTGTGCCGGATGGCCACGTTGATGGTGACGTGGCCGCTGAGGGTGAAATTGAAGTGAGTTCGAAAGTGCTGGGTGTGCTCACGGCAAAAGCACGATCAGCAGGTTCGTGGCGCGGTATTGAGCCCGTGGATTTCCTTTTCTATGCCAAAGCCGGTAGTGAGGAAGTGAAGGTGGAGACGTTCGGCAATAAGCTCCAGCTGAGTAACCTGCTGGATATCGATCCGAAGGGCGGCAGCGTGTCCACGCACAAAATCAAATATTTTGTGACCAGTCCGAAGTTCGTAAACATCAACGGCGTGCCATATCTGGAAGCGGCAGCCACAGAAAACCTGATCGGTTAAGGGGCAGGGATGCAGGAGTATGAAAAAGGGTTTATCGCGCTGGCTCTGATGGGGGCGCTGATTGCCCTGGGCAAAATGCTTAACAGTGACGAGCCGATCACGTTACGCCTGGTTCTGGGGCGCGTCATTGTCGGCAGCGCCTTATCGCTGGCCGCAGGGGTTGCCCTGTACTTTGTGCCGGACATTCACCCTCTGGCGCTTGCCGGAATTGGTTCTGCGCTGGGTATTCTGGGGCTTAACGGTGTAGAAGCCTGGCTGCGTAAAAAAGGGATTAACTTTCTGGGTAAAGGAGTGGGGAAATGACGTTAAGCGAGAAACAGCAGCTGTTTACCGTGATGGTGGCCAATCTGATCCACTGGGCTGAAGAGCACGGTTATCGTCTGACCTTTGGCGAGGCGTACCGCACGCCGGAACAGGCCGCGCTGAACGCTAAAAAAGGCAGCGGTATCACAAAGAGTCTGCATACCCAGCGACTGGCCGTGGACTTTAATCTGTTCGTGAATGGCCAGTACAAAACGGACACAGCCGATTATCTCCCTCTGGGCGAGTACTGGGAATCGCTGGGTGGTACGTGGGGCGGCCGATTCAAATCCCGTCCGGACGGCAATCACTTCAGCCTGGAACATAACGGGGTGCGCTGATGACAAACGGCCAGTGGCTGGTAGTGGTTGCGCTGGCGTTTGTCTGGGGCTGGCTGACCTCTGACTGGCGGCGTGACAGTCTGGAGCTGGCGATCAACTCCGCCGCGCAGGTTGCGGGTTACAAGTCCCAAAAGGCGATGCTGGAGATAGCCAGCGAATCCGCCAGGGGGCTGGAAGATAAACTGGAGGCGCTGGAGAGTGGCAGACCGAAGGAAATCAGGACGGAAATCCTTAAGCCGGTATTCACTAATGTTTGCGTGTCTGATGAATTTATCCGGATGTATAACGCAACCGTCGAAAATACCGAACGTACCTTATCAGGAAAACCTGAAGCGCAAATGCCCAACGGAAAATCTTCCGCGCATTAAAGGTAATACCGGGGCGGATATTGCTGCCCCTGCTATTGAATATCAGGATTTATATTCTGTGTGTGCGGCGCGTCATAACGCGCTGATTGACGAAATAAATAAACGAGAGAGCTTATTAAATGGAACAGAAAATTAATCTGGTTGTATGTGGTAAAGAAATTGTTTTCGCGCCTAATCAGACCGCCTATAACAAATTCATTAATGAAATGGCGATGGATAACAAAGTTGCCCCGGCGCATAACTATCTGACCCGCATTGTGGAGCCAGAAAGTAAGGATGCGCTCATTGAGGTATTGAAACGCCCCGGTGCGGCGTTGCAGCTAACGGGTAAGGTAAATGATATTTATGCGCCTGAGCTGGAAATTGAAGTAAAAAACTGACAAAGCGAGTCCGGGCTATAGAGAAAAACGGACTCGACCAGTATTTAATTTTACGCCGCCACTATTTACCCCACGGGGATGATTCCATTGATGATATCGCTGCCGCTGTCTGGTTGGATAATCGTTACTGGGAAAATATGCGTATTGCCACGGCAAACGGAATAAGCACTGCTTTTAAAGGCGCTGAATGAAACAGTTAGATTTTACATTAAGCCTGATCGATAAATTGTCCCGCCCCTTAAAACAGGTGCAGAACAATGTGACCGGCTTTGCGGATAAATCAAAAGCAGCGTTTGCGCGTATTGGCGGCGGCGTGCTGGCGCTGGCCGGAACGGGAATGGCCATTAAAGGTGCGTTGTCCCCGGCCATTGAAATGTATGACGCGCTGAATGATGCGGCTGCAAAAGGAATTGACAGTACCGCGCTTAAAGCAGTTCAGCGTGATGCGCTGACGTTCAGTACCACATACGGAGCCAGCGCGGTGGAGTTTGTTAAATCCACGGAGGAAATCAACGCAGCCATCGCCGGGCTCACGGGCAATGAGCTGCCGAAAGTGACAAAGGTTGCCAACGTCCTGGCGTTTGCCATGAAATCAACCGCTGCGGAAACGTCGGAATTCATGGGTCAGATGTTCGGTAACTTTTCCTCTGATGCCACACGCCTGGGCAAAGTGCAGTTTGCTGAACAGCTGGCCGGGAAGATGGTTTACATGCGCAAAACGTTCGGCGCGGAAATGGGCACTATCAAAGACCTGATGGAAGGCGCGCGCGGCGTGGGAACCAACTACGGTGTCGGGCTGGATGAACAGCTGGCCGTGCTGGGGCAACTGAGCCGCACGCTGGGGACGGAAGCGAGCAGCGCTTACGAAGGCTTTATGACGGGCGCGATTGATGGCGCTAAAAAGCTGGGGCTGTCTTTCACTGATGCAACCGGAAAAATGCTCTCCATGCCTGAAATGCTGGCGAAGCTACAGGGTAAATATGGCAAGAGCCTGGAAGGGAACCTGAAGGCACAGGCGGAGCTGGATGAAGCCTTTGGGGACAGTTCGGCGGTGGTTAAGCAGCTGTATGGAAACGTGGCATTACTTCAGCGAAATATCACCGAGTTGGGCGGCGCTGATGGGCTGAAACGTACCCAGGAAATGGCCACCAAAATGGTGAAACCGTGGGATCGCTTTATTGCCATCCTGACGGCCATTAAAACCGTTATTGGCCTGACGCTGATCCCGGTGCTTTATCCGCTGCTGAATCGTCTGGCAAATATGGGGCAGACCTTTGCACGCTGGATGCAGCTGTTTCCTAATATCGCGCGGGTGGTGGGTTATGCCACGATGGCACTGTTGGGCTTTGCTGCGGTGGGTGCTGTGACCAATATCGTTATGGGCATTTCCTCGTTTGTAATGGGGGGACTGCGTGGGCTCTGGAAGGCACTTACATCGGTAACGAAGATTTACACCGCCACAATCTGGCTGGCGCAAAAGGCCGTACTTATCTGGAATATTACGCTGGGTGCACTGCGCGGAATACTTCTGGCGGTTCGAATGGCAGCGATTTTGGCCGGGGTTGGTATCAATTTTATGAGCTGGCCTATTCTCCTGATTATTGGTGCTATAGCTTTGCTTGCTGTTGGGTGCTATCTCCTGATTAAGCACTGGGATGCGATCAAAGCCGCGGTAATGAATACGGAAGCCTTTACTGTCGTAGCTGCTGTAGTGGAGTGGCTGGCAGGTATATTTTCCAGCGCCTGGAAGTATATCAGTGACGGCTGGAATAATTTCATTGCGTTACTCAAAGGTTTTTCACCTTCTGAGGCATTAAGCGGAATGGCCAGCGGTATTATCACGATGTTTGATAATGTCTGGAAAACCATTAAAGGAAGCTTTCAGAAGTCGTGGGGATGGATTGTTGGGAAATTAAATAAAATTCCCGGCGTGAATATTTCTTTAGGTACTGAAGCGCAACAGTTAACGCAAAATACATTATTGCCTGAGCCGCCTTCTGTAATTTCTCCTAATGCTCTTTTAACGGGAGGCCAGCTTAAAGGGATTGAGCGAGGCGGAATCAGTAAAACCATAAGCAGTAATACTAAATCTGTGACGGACAACAGCCGGAAAATTGGAACGGTAAATATTTATCCGAAAGAGACGCTTTCACCGGGACAATTGCAGGAGTGGCAGGAGCTAAACCCATGAGTGATTTGCTTTACATCGATCTGCTGATTGAAAACGGTAATTTCGTGCTGAATACCGGAAAAGAGCCTGAGTTGTGTAATAACCGAAAAAGTATCGGGCAGGACATTATTCACAGCATTCTGGAAAGCGGTCTGGCCACGCAGCTGGTTGGCGAGCGTAGCCCGACTTTACGCGCGGATATCTTCACGCAGCTGGAGCTGCTGATTGAAGAGGATGAACGCATTGTGCCGGGTACGGTGGAAGTGAGTGAAGAAAGCCAGAAACGTTTATGGGTAACGGCGAGCACGTACGACTTTGGCGGAATATCGGCACAGGTGGAGCTATGACGGAAAAACCGCAGGTAGATTTTGAAGAGGTGGTGAAGTCCAGCGGGATGCCCGTGACTGAAGAGGCTGTGCGCACCCGTTTCAATGCCATCGCCGCGCAGGAAGGGCTCATTACTAACACGTCGCGCATGTCTCCGTTCTGGCGGCTCATTACTGCCATTGTGACCGCACCAGTGATGTGGCTGAAGGATGCGCTGGTTTCGGTTGTCATGGTCAATATGTTTGTGGCGACGGCGGGCGGGCAAATGCTGCGCCTGTTGGCCTGGGCGGTGAACATTACGGCTAAACCCGCCAGCGCGGCGGAAGGGGTGATCCGATTCTACAAAGAGGATGTAAACCAGTCCGTCACCGTGAAGGCCGGGACGGTCATTCAGACTGAAAGGATTAACGGCTTAGTTTACGCCGTGGCAACCGTAGCTGATGTGGTGATCCCGTCCGGTACGGCCAGCGCTTTGCTTGCCGTCAAAGCTGCGGGAACAGGCGGCGCTTACAACCTTGCTCCGGGTTATTTTCGCATTTTGCCCGTGGCCGTGGATGGCATCAGCCATGTGGCCAGCGAAGAGGACTGGCTGACAGTGCCGGGCGCGGATGAGGAAAGCGATGACGAGCTGCGCGAGCGTTGCCGCAATCAGTTCAACCTGGTGGGGAACTATCACACGGACGCGGTTTACCGTTCGATGATTGCCAGTGTTGCAGGGCTGAGTATTGATCGCATCTTCTTTCTTCACGATGCGCCGCGTGGGCCTGGTACAGCGAACGCGTATTTATTGCTGGATAGCGGGGTAACGTCCGAGCCCTTTATTGATGCAGTGAATGACTATATCAATACGCAAGGCCACCACGGCCACGGGGATGATATGCAGTGTTTTGCCATGCCGGAAACCCGGCACGATCTGAGCGTAACGATTTACGTCAGGAGCCTGAGCAATCTTGAACCAGAACAGCAGGACACGCTGAAAAAAGGGATTGAAAACCTGATCCGTTGCGCTTTCAGGGAAAACACGGATTACGACGTGAAAAAGACGTGGCCGTATTCCCGCTTTTCGTTCTCCCAGTTGGGGCGCGAGATTCATAAAACTTTCACTGATGCGGATTCGGTTGAGTTTTCACTGAAGGATATTACGAGCGATCTGGATGTTCCGCGCCTCAATTCTTTAACGGTGGTTTTGCAAGATGACTGATTTTCTGAAGAAGCTGGCCAGCATGGCGCTGCCGTCATGGATGAACAAGGGCGAGCCGCTGAAATTGCTTAAGACCGCGCGGACGTTCTGGGCGGAGGTGTACGACTGGATAACATGGCCGCTGCGGCAGTTTGATCCGCTGACCTGTATTGAGCCGGTTCTGAATTTAATCGCTTATGACAGGGACATTACCCGCTTTAGCGGAGAACCGTTAAGCCTCTTTCGTAAGCGTGTGGCCTACGCCTTTATTAACGCGCGGGATGCGGGTTCTATTGAGGGATTTATCAACATTTTTGAGCGGCTGGGGATTGGTTATGTGGAGCTCGTTGAACGCCAGCCGGACATTGACTGGGACGTGATCCTGGTGCGTGTGACTGACAGCCAGATAGCGGATAACACGCAACTGATGATTCAGATAATCAGGCAGTACGGGCGAACCTGCCGCCGCTATCAGTTTGAAGTGATTACGTCTGAACGCCTGTTTATCCGGGCGGGATGGGATCAGGGGGAATACGTGGTTTATCCGGCACGGCTAAACAGCACAGAGGCCATTGACGTTACGTTTAGCGCGAGTTTATAGGGAGAGTTTATGTCACAGACTGCAATCACACTGGCTTTTGAGCAGTGGAAAGCCAGCCAGGCGGTAACGGGTGAATCCGTTTTGCTGAATGAATTTGTTTTTGCCAACGTGCCGGGGCTGGATGCCAGTAAACCGATTGATCGCAATGAAACGCTGCCGCCAGATGCGCAAATTGTTCACCGCCAGGCGGTAAGCCGTAAGGGCGTTGTAAATGAAAATGCTGTGGTGCACTCCGTTGTACTGGGTGCTGACGTGGGCGACTTTTCATTTAACTGGATTGGGCTTATTAATAAGGCAAGCAATACGCTGGCCATGATTGTGCACGCGCCATTACAGCAAAAGCTAAAAACGAAAGATGGCCAGCAGGGGAACGTGCTTACCCGTTCGTTTCTGATGGAGTTTAACGGCGCACAGACTGAAACAGGAATCAGCACGCCAGCGGAAACCTGGCAGATTGACTTTACTGCCCGTATGGCCGTGATGGATGAACGCCAGCGCCTGGAAAATATAGACATTTACGGTGCGGCGGCATTCTTCGGTGACGGCTATCTGGTCGGTAAAAATGGTTCACAGTATTTTGTAACACCTGGGGTGGGGTATGTTCGCGGTCTGCGTACACTACTGGGAGCCAGCCAAAATATTGTCGTGACAAACAAGCCAGTTAAGGTCTGGCTGGATGTCGCCTGGACGGGGACACTGACAAGTGCCTGGGCGGTGGAAAGTAAAATCACCGTTACCGATGTTCTTGCGGATTATGTGCAGAATGGTGTTCAGCATTTTGTGTATGCAGTGGCTAACATTGACGAAAACGGCGTAATTACAGACCTGCGTCCGAAGGGAAGCCTGGGTGACCAGCAGGCAAATAAAGATTTTCTTCGTAAAGATAAAAACCTTAGCGACCTGAGCGATAAAGCAAAGGCGAGGGATAATCTTGAACTTAAAGCGGCCGCAACCCGTGAAGTTGCTGATAATGCTTCTGGAGCGTTGATCCCTGTAGGGTATAAAGGGAATTTCATGTCTCACGCAAATCACGATCCGATTGATTTTGCAACTTATCCGTTTGTTGTCGGAGAATCATTATTTATTGATGTACGAGGATGTACCAATACCCCGTCCTTTCTGACTCAGGATTATTACTACATTGATGTCGTGTGTGCAACCAGCCCGGCTCAGGGTGGAAGGGTAAACAGGCCGTTAATTCAATTTGTCAGTTACACAAAATATACTCAGATCCTCGCCATTCGTGAAGATGACGGTACAACCACAGGCTGGCGTTATTTCCGTGCAGTACAATTTGATAATGATAACCAGACCGTCAGTCTTCCGGGTGCTGTAAATGCTGTTAATGGTGGGATTCAGTTAAGCCAGAATGCTGTTACTATTCGCGGGTCGGGTAATAAACACCTCTGGTTTCATGACCAGAACGGCAAAGAAATGGGGCTGGTTTACGCCTCTGACGATAAAGTGTTGCACCTGCGGGCGGGGGAAGGTCCAACAGTAAATATTGGTTCAGATGGGGTTGTAAAATTGCCGGGGCCGGTAATTGATGCGAGCTACTATCAGACAAACCCTTCCGGCTCTGCTGGGTGGCATGGCGCCGGGATGTTCGCTAGTCAGTATGCAAATGCAGCGCCTTTCCTTATTCCTTTGCGATATTCGACACCGAAGGATGCGTCTGTCTATCTGCCTATGATTAAAGGATTATCACAAACAGATTATTGGGGTTACGGTTCTGCTGTCAGCTTTGGAATATTGCGTTCAGGACAGGGGGATTTTGGTTCCGCAGTAATCAATATTATTGGCGATAGCGGTCAGGGGGTTGTATTCAACTTTAATTCTAATGGAGACTTTAACGTCCCCCGTCAGATTGGTAGCGGTGGAAATATTGTTGCTGGCTCTGGTTTATTTGAGTCTGGCGGTGCGGTACGGGTTTATTCATCCAATAATCCACCACCACAGCAGGATTTAAGCCCTTATGCAACAGCATCATGGACTATCGCTAACTTCCTGCAAGGTGGGCTTAGGCTCGCATCGGCAGGTGTCGCAACAAACGGAAATAATGATAATGAATTTGCATATGCCCCTAACGGAACGGTAGTTACTGCTGTGCAGCAAAAAACGAATTACACGGCGGTACAATATCGTTCTCTTCAATATAACATCGGCGGAAACTGGTACACAGCATGGGTGGCTTAATGACGAAGCAATCTGGAGTATTTAAAAAATATGACCCATTAGATAAGTGGGGGAAATACACCCCGGCGAAGGTAGCTAAACTATCGCCGGAGGAACTCGAATTATATTACGTTGCTAAATCACCAGAGGTGAATATTGTTTTCCTGAAAGACGATAACGGCAATGACTGGTATCTCTGGCTTAAGACACTTTCACAGGAAACGCTAAAGATATCATTTAACCCTGACACGAAAGAAATTATCCATTTCTCTTATGATGCAAGCGCGATTTTCCCGATTAATCAGATTGTCGTTGAAGTCGCGCCGGAGAATGTACCGGATGAATTTACCGCTGCGGGCGAGAAAGCATTAGGTGGCGCATTTCTTTTTGATGGTGGGGAGATTATTGCCGCGCCAGTCGATTATGCAGCTGAAGCGCAAAGCAAAAAACAGGAGTTACTAACCCAGGCTAATAACGTGATTGCCACACTTCAGGATGCGGTTGAGCTTGATATGGCCACTGTAGAAGAGGCTGACGGTCTTACCCAGTGGAGAAAATATCGTGTTTTATTGAGTCGGGTTGATGTTACTGCCCCTGTCTGGCCGGAGGTTCCCGAAAATGTGGCGTGAGGCGCGGATTGCATTCAGCGATTCAGTTGCGGCTCTGAATTGTTCTGTTATACCTGCTCACCCGTGGATTTACGGGCTGGGGCAACAGACGGAAAACGGTGCTTATCTCAGCCCGGTAAATGCGATCAATTACCTGGCTGAGAAACTGGCCGGAACGGGTGGGGCGGCGGATATCGTGATCATGATGGTTTCTGGCCAGACGCATGACAGCTTTATGGCCAGCCTGAACAACCTTGTAGATGTATTCCCCAGCCCTGCATTTACCCAGGTGCGGAGGCTGGCGCAGTCAGCTGCGCAGCTGGCAGCGGAGAAGATGCAAATCCCGGCAAAATACACTCAGAGTTTGCCAGCGGCGATCCCGCTATCCGTGCCTACAAGCCGCACAGCCCTGGCGGCCGCAGCGGTGAAAAAAGCCCAGCAGGAAGCCGCAGCTATCGCGGATTTGACAGGGGCAAAAAAGCTGATGGGGGAGTTTAAACAGCAGCGTGAAAGCCTCCTTTCTGGCATTGCCAGCGGGTTAACAGAATTGCAGGGAAAAAGCGCCAGGGCATGGGTATTTACCGCCAGCGGCCATTTACCGTCAACGCTTCTGGAGCTGGTAAAAGGGATTCCGCTTCAGTCCTCCGTGTACACCGCCGCCATGATGCTGGTTGGCGACAATCTCGACGGCATAAAAGGAATGATCCATGACATCGAACCCGACACTGGCGCTTAACGGCGAAGCCATTCTGCTGAAGAACATGCGCGTTACGGTTTCCCAGCAATTCCAGGATAAAGACCAGTCCGGCCAGACAAGTGCCACGACAAAATCAGAGCAGGGCATAAAAGGCAAAGAGCTGCGCGTATCAGGGGAAATCCCGTATAAAAATCCGGAGATCCTGCGTCGTATCTTTGAGCTGGGCAGCGCGACGGATGCCAGCGGCCAGCGCCAGAAATACCGTGTAGCGCATGAGGCCGCGCGGGCTGTGAATTTTCGTGAGGCGACGTTTACCGGAACCCTGGACGCGCCGCCGCAGGATGGGCGCATGTCCTGGCTGGTTACGTTCACGCTGACCGAACATATCAGCGTGCAGGAAAAACGTGAGGCCAGGGCAAGCGGCAAAACCAAAGCCGTGAAACAAACGGCGGGAAGTGGCAGCGGCCAGAACGGAAGCCAGGCAGCTGGCGAGGATGAAGAAAAACTGACGTGGTTTGAACGAAAGGTGCTCAAGCCCGTAAATGATGCACTGGGATAAAAATGAAGCCGATTAAACGCCTGTACCTTTCAACGGATGAAATCCACCTGGCTGATGCCAGCCTGGTGCTGGAGCTGAACAGCTGCGGCCGGGGGTTTATTACTGCCGGGACAACGCAGGACTATACGGGCAAACTGGTGCGTCTCGATGTGGGTTATACCGATCTGGTTTTGCGCTGGTTCACCGGGTATGTGGAGCGCTCGCAACCTGCTGAAAATGGTTTCCAGCGGTTGTTTGTTCGTGAGCTGGTCGGCGTGTTTGAACGTCTGTGGCCATGCTCATTCCAGCATCCTACGCTGCGCGAAGTAGCCAGCTGGTTGACGGAGCATAGCGGGCTGACAATCAGTGTACCGGATGCGGAGTATTCAGACCGTCCGATCCCACACTTCACCCATAGCGGTACGGGTTATCAGTTGCTGGATAATTTGGGTAAAGCTTTTGGCGTTACGGATTACGTCTGGTACCAGCTGCCGGACGGCGGGGTGTATGTAGGTGGCGCGGAAAAAGCCCTGTTTGCTGATCGCCCGATTGAGATCCCGCATGAATTTAACCAGGGGGCGGCTGGCGGGAACTCCATGACGCTTCCCCTGGTGCAGAGTCTGCGCCCCGGCGTGGATCTGAACGGGGAGAGGGTGACAAAAGTCCACCTGCAAAATGACACGATGGCCGTGACCTGGACGCCCCGCAACCGTGCCACGGGTCAGGCACTCCAGAAAACGCCCGTGCAGCGCCAGATTGAAAGCCATTATCCGGAGCTGGCATCCGGGATGCACTTACCAAAATTCGCCCGCGTCATGAATCCCGTTGAAGCGGTGAAAAGCGGCAATTTCTCCGATCCGTTCCGTCCTCGTTATGCGGTTGATGTGCAGCTGTTAGACGCGGACGGCAACCCGGATAAAGACACGCCTGTTTACTCAGCTGTGCCTCTGCCGGTTCCTATGGCGGGTAACGATTCCGGGATGTTCCAGTTTCCCCCTGAAGGGACGCTGGTTGAAATTGCTTTTACTGGCGGAAGGCCGGATAAGCCCTTTGTGCGGCAGACCGTGCCGGAGGGAACCAGCTTACCGGATATCCAGCCAGGCGAGCAGCTGCAACAGCAGCGTGCGGAAGTGTCGCAGCGCGTCACCCAGGCGGGCGACTGGGTAAGGCAGACAGACCAGACGATCAGTGAAACATCTATGGCGCGGATGGTTAATGCCGATACAGAACAGCGGGAGCTGGTGAGCCGGGAAACTACCATTAAGGCCACGGATAAAGTTACGGTGCTGGGCACGTCCACACTGATGGCCGGAGCCATTCAGCAGGTATGCACGGGTGATTACAGCCAGGCAGTAAATAACCGCGTGGCGAGTATCGGCGGCAATGATGAAACGGACATTGCCGGGAGCCAGACAGTCACAACGGGTAAAGACCTGATCGAGAAAATTGGCCAGATACGTAAAAGCGTGGCGGCAGTACAACAGCAGATTATTGCCCCGGTGGTCTGGATTGGCTCTGGCACCATCAACGTGGCACAGCTGATGCTCGACACGCTCGACGTGGTTAAAGAGCTGGCAGAGCAAACGGCAAGCCACACGCACAGCAATACGGGAGCACCGACCAACGCGGGAGCCATCCGGAACACCGGAACGAAAGCGGACACGCTGAACGGCAAATACTCCCCGGTGATTGGCAAGTAAACCTGTCCAGAACATAACCCGCGAAAGCGGGTTTTTTTATGCCCTTCATTCCCTGGCGGGGATATCTCTTTTCTTACCTCTTAAGCGGCTATCGCTACGCGCTGTCAGCGGCGCTCTGGCGCGTTCAGCCTTTTCGTACACTCAGTGCCACCCTTAAAACAGATCGTCCCCACAGCGGGGCGCTGGCGCGTCACAGCGCGGCCAAAAAAATCTTTCGCAGACAAAAATCGCACTACACCGCACCCGCCTGCGGTTTTTGGATCATAAAGTTTTTTCAGTTTTATTTTTCTTCAAACCAGACCGCCAGACCGCGCCAGTATTGGCGGCTTTGCGGAAAACCAGAACTGAAAAGATTGAAAAGAATTTCAGTATTTTTCACTTTCAAGGATCTGCGAAGGATCGAAAAGAAATCGTAACAAGCAGATAAATAAGGATAATTTTAATTTTATGTGACGGGGGAGGATCGTTTTGCTTTCGTGGTGAATCCCAGCCAGGAAAAGCTGACACCAGGGCTGGCGCGGCACAGAAGCAAACACAAAGGCGCTGGCAAACTGAAAAAGATACGCACTATAATACTGGTCATATGTACAGTTTTGGTGTTTGGAAGAGGGCAGGTCAATGCGGAAAGTTTCTATCAACGGCGCGGTTTTTATCTTCATGGCCAGAGGTGAAAAGCTTAAGGATTCTGACTGGCTCCCTTCCAATGGACTGCCGGACAGTAAATATGTTTTATGGCCGCGCGGGGACGGGTGGGATGTGCGTTATTTGGTGTTTGGCGCTGAGGGGGTGGAATGGCTACCGATAGCGAAAATGCTGTTTGTCGATGAGGCGGAAGCATGGCAAGAAGCATATGAACACTGGATGAAACGAAGTAAAAAAAACGCACCGCTTAAAAAACATGACGATTACCAGTCAGAGTTTCCATTCAGTCACCTTGAGGCCAACAGTTTCTTTTGACATGAGAGCCATAGTGTATACGTATGCCATAATGACATATTCGTTCAAACCATTGGTTGATTTCACAGAGATTAAATTATTAATGTAGTCGATGAATATTATTTAAAGACAAGGATGTTTGGTAAGTAAAACATCCTTGTCTTATTATTATTTAGCTAAAATACTTGCGTATTCCTTGAATGATTCTGTCAAGAATATTATTATGGCAGTAATCGATTTTGATATCTCTTCCTCCTTGATGTCCGAGTCTTTGAAATTCTGATGAGTTAAAGAATGTCTTAATACTGCTAGCTTTTCGAGCCCATCTGATTTTAATTGGTCAATTTTTTTCGTTCTCTCATCTTCAGGAAGAACGTCTAGACCTGATGTATCAATTCCAAGATACGAGCAAAAGTTATGACTTGCATATTCCTTGGCTGCTCTTAGACCATAATTATGATTAACATTCCAATTCAGTTCATTCCTGCAATGCTCTAAAAGTTCTATAGGGGAGCCTTCGAATTTGATGCGTTCGGAAAAATTGAAAACATTTTTCAATGGAAAGAAAAATTCTAGCATTTTATAAAGACATAAAAACATGCTATCTTGTTTTTTTGCACGAATGGCTCTTATTAATTCGAAGTAAAGCCAGTCATGATATTCTTCCGGTAAAGATAAAGCTAGCTCTAAAATTTTATCGTGTATAGCTTCATGCTTTTTATCAAGTAGTTCTACGTGTAGTAGGACTCTTATGATTTTTAACTCGGGTTTTTCGTTCGTATATTCTTTTTCAAGGTTAAGAGTTAATAGTTTTGGAAGGTATTGAGTTAACTCTTCTTCGAAAACATATTCACCAGTCAAAATTAAATTTAACTGACCTGACGGCTGTATGTTAAACTCTGTATAGAAAACTAAATGTGATAAAAAGTGACAATCATCCTCTACAACACCAGTATACATATGGGTTGAGTCTTTATATTCAAAGCCTTTATTCCAATATATAAAGAATTCTTTATCATTTGAAAATAATTGTAGAATATAATAATCGTCTTTGTGAAGTGCAATTCCCCACTGACAATTTTTAAAAAAATCGCGACCTTCATGGGCTAGCGGCCTAAAAGTAGCTTCATCTTGAGGGTCGCATGGGACGACTATAACTCTTTTGACTGCATTAACACCTGAGTTAGAATTAAACCATCTTGTAAACTGGTTTGTCATGTAATTCATTGCGTTCTTAGTCAGGCGACTAAGATCAGTCATTTCAGCCATATTAAATCACTCGCCAACATGGGTACATACTATTATTTTCGATAACAGCTTCAACGTGCTTAAACAAGGTAGTAAAAGCTTTAAGATAATAGCTTCGTTCTAATTCCCCAATCCGGCTAGTTCTAGTTCTTGTCGAAAGGACTTCATTTAGTGTTTGTATGTCAACAAATTCATTTAATTGAATGCTATTCAAACTATCCATATAGGCAATAAGCTTATCCATTCTGGATTTCAAATCTTCCATCTTATTTTTTGCATCATTTAAATCATAATCAAAACCTGAATAACCAAGAGTATATTCGGCTACAGCTACAATAAAACCGATAGAACCGGGCGCTGAAGTGAATATGTCTCTTCCTGATTTAATTCTAGGTTCCTCCTCAGCGTCAATATCTGTCCTAGTGACTTTGTCAAATTTCTCGTCTAAATTAACCAATAATCTAATGGCATCTAAGAAAAGAGGGAAGTAATCAGCATCTGAAGCAGCAT
Source organism: Enterobacter cloacae complex sp. FDA-CDC-AR_0132 (assembly GCF_003010695.1). Classification (NCBI taxonomy): domain Bacteria; kingdom Pseudomonadati; phylum Pseudomonadota; class Gammaproteobacteria; order Enterobacterales; family Enterobacteriaceae; genus Enterobacter; species Enterobacter cloacae complex sp. FDA-CDC-AR_0132. The sequence goes on from NZ_CP027618.1 coordinate 3,202,404, forward strand.
CGGTAATATCAATTTTTGAAAACTCTTCCGCCATTTTATCTTTAATATCAACATCTATCGAACGAGATGTAAAAGCTAAAAATAGTTCGACTACTCTTGAACTCTTATAGGTGCCAGCTTGAGTTCTCCTGGAGTTATCCCCAACTGTGATTATTCTAATGCTTCCCACACTTTCATTAACTTTTGTTATTAATTGTTTATATAATACATCTAATTGCCTTTTTAGATCCCAAGGTACCTGTCCTGTGTTAAGTACAAGCATTCTATAAATCAGAGTGTCAACTTTTTCTGAAATCCATATTTCAACTCTAACTAAACTATCTTGCGCGTTAGCTTCTTTGAGTGCAGTTGTCCTTTGCATTCCGTCAATAATACTAACTTCAAGGTTTTTATTTTTTATCTCACTTATCAGTTCGTTAGAATTATTGATCTCGCTCAAAAGATCATAATCATCTCTGGTACATACAACACCAATAACAACGGGGGGGATAACAGCGCCATCCTTAATATCTCTTACTAATCTATTTCTTATTTTAAGACCAGTCTTTGATTTTATCGCTGGTCGCTGTCCATCTAAACCACCATCATTAGCATAGGATGCCTCGACTAACTCTAAATAATCTTTTGCTGAAACTGTAGCCATGATTGACCAGCAAGAACTTCTTGCGTCACGTAGCTTGATAACTGGGCTATCTTGCATAAAAACTCTCTACCATTAGTTGAGTTGTTAAAAAAAAGTTATGTTAACTTAACGGGATTACGAGGGTTGGATAAAAACAGAACAGTAACTGGTGCTTTTGGTCACGAGTGTCCAAATCCGTCGTCTAAGTTAAGCATTATCTAAATGATAAGCGAGATCCACTCTTTCACCGATGAACTGATTCGATAAAAACATAGTGAATGGAAAACGCTGAAATCTTTTGCCGCCATTTTGTCGCCATTGGAAGCAATGGATTCAACTAACTCGCGGTTTCATAAGGGATAAAATAGCAGACAACAAAAAACCCATCAACCTTGAACCAAAACGGCGGGGTTGATGGGCTCCACAAATTGGGGACATCAAAGAAAAGCAGTGGCAATAGTTATGACTGCCCCCTGATAAAAAAGTTCTGCGCGTAACGAAAATTTTTTCGTCGTGCGCAGAACTTAAGAGTTATCCGAGTCCAGGCCAGATGATGATGATCAGCGTACCCGCCAGCGTAAGCAGTACGTTAGCGATAGCGTAGGTGCCCGCATAGCCCAGCGCAGGAATATTGCTGCGTGCGGTATCACTGATAATTTCCATTGCCGGGGCGCAGGTACGGGCCCCCATCATTGCCCCGAAGAGCAGGGCGCGGTTCATGCGAAGCACATAAGCACCGAACAGGAAGCAAATCACGACCGGTACCAGGCTGACGATAAGTCCGGAAACCAACATCTGCCAGCCAACAGCACCCAGGCTGTGGCCAATGCCGCTACCGGCGCTTAAGCCGACACCCGCCATAAAGACCATCAGACCAAACTCTTTCACCATATTGAGCGCACCCTGCGGAATGTAGCCGAAGGTCGGGTGGTTCGCTCGCAGGAAGCCCAGCATGATGCCGGCGAACAGCAGCCCGGCAGCGTTACCGATGCCAAAGCTAAAGTTGCTGAACTGGAAGGTGATCATCCCGATCATCAGGCCGACGATAAAGAAGGCGCAGAAGGCCAGCAGGTCGGTGACCTGGCTGTGAATAGAGATAAAGCCGATGCGGTCCGCAACGGTTTTCACGCGTCGCGCATCGCCGCTGACCTGCAGAACATCGCCTTTGTTCAGCACGACGTTGTCGTCGATTGGCATCTCAATCTGGCTGCGGATCACGCGGTTGAGGAAGCAACCATGATCGGTCAGCTTCAGCTGCGCCAGACGACGGCCGACGGCGTTATGGTTTTTCACCACAATCTCTTCGGTGACGATACGCATGTCGAGCAGATCGCGGTCAAACACCTCTTTACCGTTGCGGAAGCTCGGGTCGAGGCGGGCGTGGGCATCCGGGTAACCGACCAGGGCAATGTCATCGCCCATCTGCAGCACAGCGTCGCCGTCCGGGTTTGCCAGAATGCCGTTACGGCGAATACGTTCGATATAGCAGCCTGTCTGGCGGTAAATCCCCAGCTCGCGGAGGTTTTTCCCGTCCGCCCATGCAACCAGCTCGGGCCCAACGCGGTAGGCGCGAATCACGGGCAGATAGACTTTACGCTTGCTGTCGGTGTCCAGACCGCGTTCGCGGGCAATTTGCTGGGCGCTGGTCTGCAAATCCTGGTGCTGCAGTTTTGGCAGGTAGCGGGCGCCCACAATCAGGCTCACCAGACCAATCAGATAGGTCAGGGCATAGCCCAGGCTCAGGTGGTCGAGCGCGGTAGAGAGTTGCGCACCGGCCATGCCGGAGTGGCGCAGGGTATCGCCTGCACCCACCAGCACCGGCGTGGAGGTCATCGAGCCGGCGAGCATACCAGCCGTCAGCCCGATATCCCAGCCAAACAGTTTACCCAGCCCTAAGGCGATCAGCAGCGCGCTGCCGACCATGACCAGCGCCAGCATCAGATAATTTTTGCCGTCGCGGAAGAAAATTGAAAAAAAGTTGGGCCCGGCTTCCACACCAACACAAAAAATAAACAGCATAAAGCCTAAGTTGAGCGCGTCCGTGTTAATGCTGAAATGCTGCTGGCCTAATAATAGTGAGACGACTAAAACGCCAATGGAATTACCAAGTTGAACCGAACCAAGGCGCAATTTACCCAGGCAAAGGCCCAGCGCCAGTACCACAAATAATAACAGGATGTAATTCCCATTTAACAAGTCTGCGACGTTTATATTCACGGAGGCTAACTTCTTGTTTACCAGTAAGTTGTTGAATGAAAGGACTTTTTGGGCTACTGTTTTCTGGGTCAGGGAAAGGCTTTAACGCTCCCTGTTTCCAGCTTTATTCCCTAAAACATTAGCTGGCGGTTAGTTTAATCGTATTAGCTACTGACAGCCACCTATTATCGCTTCACCCTGTGTGTACTTTGGCAAGGATTGCCGCATTGCTTTATCTGACTGGGCGTCTACCCGACGAAAGTGTATTTGATAGAGATAAGTCAGGAGGATAGTTTGAACATTAAACGAAACTGGGCGGGGGTGATCAGCTGCTTTTTGCTGTTCATTGTCGTTTGCATGTCCCTCGCTTTTAATGTGAAGGGAGCGTTCAGGGCGTCGGGTCATCCGGAGCTGGGGCTGCTCTTTTTCACACTGCCAGGGGCTGCTGCCAGTTTTCTCTCCCGCCGGGGGGAAGTGGTGAAACCGTTACTGGGCGCAATACTTGCAGCGCCGCTGTGTCTGCTGCTGATGCGGTCACTGTATATTTCAACGCGAAGTTTCTGGCAGGAACTGGCGTGGTTGCTGAGTGGCGTCTTCTGGTGCGCACTGGGAGCGCTATGCTTTTTGTTTGTTCATAGCATGTTGGCCCGGCGCAGACAGCACAAATAAAAACGCCCTCAGGGTGAGGGCGTCTTAGCATTACTGAGCGGCAAACAGGCCCAGATGTTCTTTAGCGTATGCTTCAAAGTCTGTGCAACCGCCGATGTGTTTCTGATCGAGGAAAATCTGCGGTACGGTTTCAACCGGTTTACCCACGGTTTTTTCCAGATCGGCTTTGCTGATCCCTTCCGCATGGATATCAACATAACGGAAGTTAAAATCATCACGCTCTTCGGTCAGTTTCTCAGCCAGCTCTTTCGCGCGCACACAGTAAGGGCACCCTGGACGACCAAAAATTACTGCAAACATTTCTCTCTCCTCGAAAACAAGCCTGACGGCGAATGGGTCTATAGTGCCCGATAACCTGCCGTCATTAAAGAAGGTTTCGCCTGTCGTTATAATACCTCTCAGCTATGTTTCGCCAATTACATCGCGCGCATCATTGCCTATACTGGCTGCGATATGATTCACGCAAGACAAAGAGAGACAAGATGACGCCAACCATAGACCTGCTACGTTCCCATCGTTCAATTCGCCACTTCACCGACGAGCCGATAACGCCGGCGCAGCGTGAAGCCATTATTGACAGTGCAAGGGCGACATCCAGCTCCAGCTTCCTGCAGTGCAGCTCCATTATTCGTATTACCGACCCGGCAATGCGTGAACAACTGGTGACCCTCACTGGTGGACAAAAGCATGTGGCACAGGCAGCCGAGTTCTGGGTGTTCTGCGCCGATTTTAACCGCCACCTGCAGATCTGCCCGCAAGCCGAGCTTGGCCTTGCCGAACAGCTGCTGCTGGGTGTGGTGGACACCGCGCTGATGGCGCAAAACGCCTTCACGGCGGCGGAATCGCTGGGGCTGGGCGGCGTATACATCGGCGGGCTGCGTAACAATATCGAAAGCGTTACCGAACTGCTGAAGCTGCCAAAACATGTTCTGCCCCTGTTTGGCCTGTGCCTTGGCTGGCCTGCGGATAACCCGGACCTCAAGCCGCGCCTGCCTGCGGCGATGCTGGTGCATGAAAACCACTACCAGCCTGTCGATCAGGATGTGCTGGCGCAATACGATGAAGAGCTGGCGCACTACTACATGACGCGCGACAGCAATAACCGTCGCGATACCTGGAGTGACCACATTCGTCGCACCATCATTAAAGAGAATCGCCCGTTTATTCTCGACTATCTGCACAAACAGGGCTGGGCGACACGATAGCCCATTCATCCTGCGCCTGCCTGCGTGTATGATACGCAGGCTTTTTCCATGTCTTTAGAGAGGTGCAGGGTGAAAATTGCCATTTTGTCCCGGGATGGAACGCTCTATTCATGTAAACGCCTGCGAGAAGCGGCGGCAAAACGGGGGCATCAGGTTGAGATCCTCGATCCGATGTCCTGCTATATGAACATTGATCCTGCTGCCTCATCGATTCATTACAAAGGCCGCAAGCTCCCGCATTTTGATGCGGTTATTCCCCGCATCGGCTCCCAGATAACCTATTACGGCACGGCCGCGTTGCGCCAGTTTGAGATGCTGGGCAGCTATCCGCTCAATGAATCCGTTGCGATATCTCGCGCCCGCGATAAGCTCCGTTCGCTGCAACTGCTTGCCCGGCAGGGAATCGATCTTCCGGTTACCGGCATTGCGCATTCACCGGACGACACCAGCGATTTAATCGATATGGTGGGTGGCGCACCGTTAGTGATCAAGCTGGTGGAAGGCACTCAGGGCATTGGTGTGGTGCTGGCCGAAACGCGGCAGGCGGCGGAAAGCGTGATTGACGCCTTTCGTGGGCTGAATGCCCATATTCTGGTGCAGGAGTACATTGAAGAAGCCAAAGGGCGCGACATTCGCTGTTTTGTTGTCGGTAACGAGGTGGTTGCGGCCATCGAACGCCAGGCAAAAGAGGGCGACTTCCGCTCTAATCTGCACCGTGGCGGCGTGGCGAGAGTCGCGGATATCAGCGATCGCGAGCGTGAGATTGCCGTGAAGGCGGCGCAAACGCTGGGGCTGGATGTGGCGGGTGTTGATTTACTGCGGGCGACGCGCGGACCGCTGGTGATGGAAGTGAATGCCTCACCGGGACTGGAAGGGGTGGAAAAAACCACCGGGGTCGATATTGCGGGTAAAATGATCTCATGGGTCGAGCGCCACGCAACGCCGGGCTACTGTCTGAAAACGGGCGGTTAAATGGATTACAGCGCACTTTTTGCGTACTCTATGCGAAGTTTTTATTAAAGAGGCTGCACAGCGATGGATTTACAGGTCGTTCCAACACTGGATACGTTACGTCAATGGCTCGATGATGCCGGTATCACTTTCTTTGAATGTGATTCCTGCCAGGCGCTGCATTTGCCTCATATGCAAAATTTCGATGGTATTTTCGATGCCAAAATCGATCTCATTAACGACGTGATCCTCTTCTCTGCGCTGGCCGAAGTGAAACCGTCTGCGCTGCTGGCACTGGCCTCTGACCTGTCGGCCATCAACGCCAGTTCTTTGACGGTGAAAGCATTTCTCGATATACAGGATGATAATCTGCCAAAACTGGTCGTTTGCCAGTCTTTATTCTCCGGTGCCGGCCTCTCTTTCAAGCAGTTCTCCTGGTTTATGCGCTTGAGTGAAGAGCAAATTTCGATGGTAATGATGGAAGCCAATGCGCACCATCTGCTGTATAGCACGGAAGATGATGCAGAGAATAATGATGCATCTCCCAATTTTCTTCACTAAGCCTGTCTGACTTTTGCGCAGTCGCTGCCATAGCGGCTGCATAACGCCATTTTTTCTGCTGCTTTTAACCTTTCTTTAAAGAATTTTTCACCTCCCCAAACGCCATTTCGGCTTATCACGTAGACATAACCTGCATAAAAAATTGATAAAAGGCGTTTTTTCGTCTGGGCTATAGCCGGAGACACGGGCTACAGTTATTCTTGCGATGCTTAAAAAAGCGAGCGGATCCTGCCGGGTAAAGAGGTTTCTTTTTATTTCGTGCAGAGCGACAAACTATGCATGATTATTGCATATCTTCAGATTGCACAGTTTTAGTTCGTTTGTTAACGAGCTTTCAGAAGGAATAACGATATGATCGCCTTGAATAAAAAATGGTTATCGGGTCTGGTTGCGGGTGCTCTGATGGCCGTCTCTGCCGGCACGCTCGCTGCGGAACAAAAAACGCTGCACGTTTATAACTGGTCTGACTATATCGCGCCGGATACCGTCGCTAATTTCGAAAAAGAGACCGGCATTAAAGTGGTCTATGACGTTTTCGATTCCAACGAAGTGCTGGAAGGGAAACTGATGGCGGGCAGTACCGGTTTTGACCTGGTGGTACCCTCCGCAAGTTTCCTTGAGCGTCAGCTGACGGCAGGTGTCTTCCAGCCGCTCGATAAGAGCAAATTACCGAACTGGAAAAACCTCGATCCGGAAGTGCTTAAACTGGTCGCCAAGCATGACCCGGACAACAAATACGCGATGCCGTATCTGTGGGCGACCACCGGTATTGGCTATAACGTCGATAAAGTCAAAGCGGTGCTGGGTAAAGATGTCAAACTCGACAGCTGGGACGTGGTGCTGAAGCCGGAAAACCTTGAGAAGCTGAAAAGCTGCGGCGTCTCTTTCCTGGATGCGCCAGAAGAGATTTTCGCCACCGTGCTGAACTACCTGGGCAAAGATCCTAACAGCAGCAAGGCCGATGATTACACCGGCCCGGCAACCGAACTGCTGCTGAAGCTGCGTCCGAACATTCGTTACTTCCACTCCTCGCAGTACATCAACGACCTGGCAAACGGCGACATCTGCGTGGCGATTGGCTGGGCAGGGGACGTATGGCAGGCGGCTAACCGCGCCAAAGAAGCCAAAAACGGCGTGAATGTTTCCTACTTCATTCCGAAAGAGGGCGCGCTGGCGTTCTTCGACGTCTTCGCCATGCCGGCTGACGCGAAAAACAAAGACGAAGCTTACCAGTTCCTTAACTACCTGATGCGTCCGGAAGTCATCGCGCATATCAGCGATCACGTCTACTACGCTAACGGCAACAAGGCCTCTGTGCCGCTGGTCAGCGAAGAGATCCGCAATAACCCGGCTATCTATCCGCCGGCGGATGTGTTTGCCAAGCTGTTCACCCTGAAAGTTCAGGATCCAAAAATTGACCGCGTACGTACCCGTGCGTGGACCAAAGTGAAAAGCGGTAAATAACGGCGTCCGGTACGGTTGCCCGGTGGCGAAAACGCTCACCGGGCCTGCTAAACCCGTCGGTCGGGCTGGCGTGAGCGCCGCCCGACGATGCGCACCCTGATGGTGCGTTTGCACCAGTTTTGATTTCTGCCGGAGAGCACCCCGTGAATGACGCGATCCCCCGCCCGCAGGCGAAAGTCCGTAAAGCGCTGACCCCGCTTCTTGAAATTCGTAACCTCACCAAATCTTTCGATGGTCAACATGCCGTGGACGACGTCAGCCTGACTATCTACAAAGGTGAAATTTTTGCCCTTCTGGGCGCATCTGGCTGCGGTAAATCGACCCTGCTGCGTATGCTGGCCGGTTTTGAACAGCCTACCGCCGGGCAAATCATGCTGGATGGTGTCGATCTCTCCCGCGTGCCGCCGTATCAGCGCCCGATAAACATGATGTTCCAGTCTTACGCGCTCTTCCCGCATATGACGGTGGAGCAGAATATCGCCTTTGGTCTTAAGCAGGACAAACTGCCGAAAGCCGAAATCACCGCCCGCGTGGCAGAGATGCTCAGTCTGGTGCACATGCAGGAGTTCGCGAAGCGTAAACCGCATCAGCTCTCTGGTGGCCAGCGTCAGCGCGTGGCGCTGGCCAGAAGCCTGGCGAAACGGCCAAAGCTGCTGCTGCTCGATGAACCGATGGGTGCCCTGGATAAAAAACTGCGTGACCGTATGCAGCTGGAAGTGGTGGATATCCTTGAGCGCGTGGGGGTGACCTGCGTGATGGTTACCCACGACCAGGAAGAGGCGATGACCATGGCCGGGCGTATTGCGATCATGAACCGCGGTAAGTTCGTACAGATTGGCGAGCCGGAAGAGATTTATGAGCACCCGACCACCCGCTACAGCGCGGAGTTCATCGGGTCGGTCAACGTCTTCGAAGGGCTGCTGAAATCGCGCGAGGATGACGGTCTGGTGATCGAGTCGCCGGGGCTGCAGCATCCGCTTAAGGTCGATCCGGATAGCTCGGTGGTGGATAACGTGCCGGTGTATGTCGCGCTCCGCCCGGAGAAGATCATGCTGTGCGAAGATCCGCCGGCCGATGGCTTTAACTTCGCCGTCGGGGAAGTGGTGCACATTGCTTACCTGGGCGACCTCTCCATCTACCATGTGCGTCTGAAAAGCGGGCAGATGCTCAGCGCCCAGCTGCAGAACGAACATCGTTATCGCAAGGGACAGCCGACCTGGGGCGATGAAGTGCGCCTGTGCTGGGATGCGGACAGTTGTGTAGTGCTGACGGTATAAGGAGCGGACAATGAGTACCTTAGAACCTCCAGCCCGCGTTGAAAAACCGGGTGGCTTTGCGCACTGGCTGGCGCGCATGCAGATGAACCACGGACGCAAGCTGGTGATTGCCATGCCTTACGTGTGGCTGATCCTGCTGTTCCTGCTGCCGTTCCTGATTGTTTTTAAGATAAGCCTGGCGGAAATGGCGCGGGCGATCCCGCCCTATACCAACCTGCTGGACTGGGCTGACGGACAGCTGACGCTGACCCTTAACCTCGGCAATTTCCTGCAGTTGGCGGAAGATCCGCTCTATTTCGAAGCTTATCTGCAGTCGTTGCAGGTGGCGGCGATCTCGACGATCTGCTGTCTGCTTCTGGGTTACCCGCTGGCATGGGCCGTGGCGCACAGTAAATCCTCGACGCGCAACATTCTGCTGTTGCTGGTGATCCTGCCGTCATGGACCTCGTTCCTGATCCGCGTCTACGCGTGGATGGGGATCCTGAAAAACAACGGTGTGCTGAATAACTTCCTGATGTGGCTTGGGGTTATCGATCAGCCCCTGACGATCCTGCATACCAATCTCGCGGTCTATATCGGGATTGTTTACGCCTATCTGCCGTTTATGGTGCTGCCAATTTATACGGCGCTGACGCGTATCGATTATTCGCTGGTGGAAGCATCGCTTGACCTTGGTGCCCGTCCGCTTAAAACCTTCTTCAGCGTTATCGTTCCGTTGACCCGGGGCGGCATTATTGCCGGGTCGATGCTGGTCTTTATCCCGGCGGTAGGGGAGTTTGTGATCCCGGAACTGCTCGGTGGCCCGGACAGCATCATGATTGGGCGTGTGCTGTGGCAGGAGTTCTTTAATAACCGCGACTGGCCTGTGGCGTCTGCGGTGGCGATCGTGATGTTGCTCCTGCTGATCGTACCGATCATGTGGTTCCACAAACATCAGCAGAAACAGATGGGAGACCACGGATGAACAACTTACCGGTAGTGCGCTCCCCGTGGCGAATTGCCATCCTGGTGATTGGCTTTACCTTCCTGTATGCACCCATGTTGATGCTGGTGATCTACTCGTTCAACAGCTCCAAACTGGTAACGGTATGGGCCGGCTGGTCGACGCGCTGGTACGGCGAATTGTTCCATGATGACGCGATGATGAGCGCGGTGGGGCTGAGCCTGACCATCGCCGCGCTGGCGGCCACGATGGCCTCCGTGCTGGGGACCATTGCCGCGCTGGTCATGGTGCGCTTCGGGCGTTTTCGGGGGTCGAACGGCTTTGCCTTTATGATCACCGCGCCGCTGGTTATGCCAGACGTTATCACCGGTCTGGCGCTGCTGCTGCTGTTCGTGGCCCTGGCGCATGCCATTGGCTGGCCGGCAGATCGCGGCATGCTCACCATCTGGCTGGCGCACGTCACCTTCTGTACCGCGTACGTGGCGGTGGTTATCTCTTCGCGTTTGCGCGAGCTGGACCGCTCCATTGAAGAGGCGGCGATGGATCTCGGTGCGACGCCGCTGAAGGTCTTCTTCATCATTACGCTGCCGATGATTATGCCGGCGGTGATCTCCGGCTGGCTGCTGGCGTTTACGCTGTCGCTCGACGATCTGGTTATCGCCAGCTTTGTCTCAGGACCGGGCGCGACGACGCTGCCTATGCTGGTCTTCTCCAGCGTACGCATGGGGGTCAATCCGGAGATTAACGCCCTGGCCTCGATTATCCTCGGGGTGGTCGGAATTGTCGGATTTATCGCCTGGTATTTGATGGCGCGCGCGGAAAAACAACGTGTGCGTGATATCCAGCGTGCAAGACGCGGCTGAAGGATTTAAAATTTCCAGTGATGTGCCGCGCATGACGCGGCACTGTTTTTCAGGGAAGTAAAACATTGGGATTATTAAAAAAATCACGTCTTACGCACGCTCGTCCAAACGTTCCTGCACTGGTGCAGGTGGCGGCGCTCGCTATTATTATGATCCGCTGTCTTGATGTGCTGATGATCCTTAACACCCTGGGTGTGCGCGGTATGGCTGAATTCATTCACCGCAGCGTACAGACGTGGAACCTGACGCTGGTCTTTTTGAGCAGCCTGGTACTGGTGTTTATCGAGATTTACTGCGCATTTTCGCTGGTCAGAGGACGCAACTGGGCGCGCTGGGTCTATTTGCTGACGCAAATTACGGCGGCGAGCTATCTGTGGGCCGCCTCGCTGGGGTATGGCTATCCGGAACTGTTCAGCATTGCGGGTGGATCAAAACGCGAGATTTTGCACGCGCTGTTTTTGCAAAAACTCCCGGATATGCTGGTGCTGTTCTTCCTGTTCGTGCCTGCTTCCAGTCGGCGGTTCTTCCAGCTGCAATAATGTGTATAATCGCAGCCCTCGTGATTCTTAAGGTTTTGATATGCAGTGCGCACTTTATGACGCCGGTCGCTGCCGCTCCTGTCAGTGGATAGAACAGCCGGTTTCTCAGCAACTCACCGCCAAAATGGCCGACCTGCAACACCTGCTGGCAGACCATGCCGTGGGCGAATGGTGCGCACCTGTCAGCGGGCCGGAGCAGGGCTTTCGTAATAAAGCCAAAATGGTGGTGAGCGGCAGCGTTGAAAAACCGCTGCTGGGCATGTTGCATCGCGAGGGTACGCCTGAAGATTTAACCGACTGTCCGCTTTATCCCGCCTCGTTTGCGCCGGTCTTTGCTGCGCTCAAACCGTTTATTGCCCGTGCCGGGTTAACGCCCTATAACGTTGCCCGCAAGCGCGGCGAGCTCAAATACCTTCTTCTTACCGAAAGCCAGGTAGACGGCAGCATGATGCTGCGCTTTGTTCTGCGCTCAGAAGCCAAGGTGGAGCAGCTTCGCGCGGCGTTGCCATGGCTTCAGCAACAGCTTCCGCAGTTAACCGTTATCACCGCGAATATTCAGCCGGTGCATATGGCTATCATGGAAGGGGAGCGGGAGATCTTCTTCACCGAACAGCATGCGCTGGCAGAAACGTTCAACGATGTACCGCTGTGGATCCGTCCGCAAAGCTTCTTCCAGACCAACCCGACCGTCGCGAGTGCGCTTTATGCCACCGCCCGTGACTGGGTGCGGGCGTTAAATATCCATCATATGTGGGATCTGTTCTGCGGGGTGGGCGGCTTCGGTTTGCACTGTGCCACGCCAGACATGCAGCTTACCGGGATTGAGATTTCCGCCGAAGCGATTGCCTGTGCCAGACAGTCTGCTGCAGAGCTTGGGTTGACCCGGCTGCACTTCCAGGCGCTGGACTCCACGCAGTTCGCGACAGGGCAGGACAATGTGCCTGAACTGGTGCTGGTGAACCCGCCGCGCCGGGGCATCGGGAAAGCGCTGTGCGACTATCTGAGCCAGATGGCACCGGACTATATCGTCTACTCCAGCTGCAACGCGCAGACGATGGCAAAAGATATCGCGACGCTGCCGGGCTACCGCATTGAACGCGTCCAGCTGTTCGATATGTTCCCGCATACCGCGCATTATGAAGTCCTGACGCTACTCGTTAAATCTTAAACAAAATGTGAACTCTGTCCGCCTGCGAAATCAGGTAAGCTTATCTCATCAGAATTGAAGAAGGCTTACCCATGAAGCAGATCCTGCTGGTGGAAGATGACCACGATATCGCGGCGCTTCTGCGCCTCAACTTAGAAGATGAAGGCTACGCCATCACCCACGAGCCCGACGGGGGCAATGCCTTACAGCGCCTCGAAAAGCAGCCGTGGGACGCGGTGATCCTCGATTTAATGCTCCCCAATGTCGACGGTCTGGAGATTTGCCGTCGCATCCGCCAGATGACCCGCTACCTGCCGGTGATCATCATCAGCGCCCGCAGCAGCGAAACCGACCGCATTACCGGGCTGGAAACCGGGGCGGACGATTATCTGGCCAAGCCGTTTTCGGTACAGGAGCTGATCGCGCGTATCAAGGCGCTGTTCCGGCGCCAGCAGGCGATGGGGCAGGCGCAAAGTGCCGGGAATATTCAGGCTCACGGTCTGACGCTCGACCCGCTGGCGCGCAGCGTGCTTTTACACGGCCAGGTGGTGGATCTCACCCCGCGCGAGTTTGAACTGCTGTACTTCTTTGCCCGTCATCCCGGTGAAGTTTTCTCGCGTCTGGCGCTGCTGGAACAGGTCTGGGGCTATCAGCACGAAGGTTACGAACACACCGTCAATACCCACATTAACCGCCTGCGCATCAAGATTGAGAAGGACGCCGCCGAGCCGGAGATCATTCGCACCGTCTGGGGCAAAGGCTACAAATTTGCGGAGCCAAACGATGCGCCGCTTTAGCCTGAGCCAGCGCCTGACGCTGTTGTTTATTCTGCTGCTGACGCTCTGTGCGACCATCGCCTGCGCGGTGCAACTTTACAGCACCACGCAGTACGGTAATGCGATGGTGCAGCGGCTGTCTGGTGGCCTGGCGCAGCAGATTGTCCAGCGGGAACCGATTCTGGATGCGCAGGGCAGGGTTGACCGCCACGCGCTGAAGCCGCTCTTTGACCGGCTGATGACCTTCAATCCAAGCGTCGAACTGTACGTTGTCTCGCCTGATGGCGAACTGCTGGCTGACGCCGCGCCGCCGGGGCATATCCAGCGGCAAAAAATCGACCTCGGGCCGGTGCAGACTTTCCTCAGTGATGCCGCGCGGCCGGTACTGGGCGATGACCCGCGAAGCCAGAACAAAAAGGTTTTCAGCGCAACGCCGTTGCGTCAGGACGGAGAACTGAAAGGCTATCTGTACATTATTCTGCAGGGCGAAGAGTCAAACGCGCTGGCGGAGATGGCCTGGCATCAGGCGCTCTGGAGCACCGTCCTGTGGTCATTGATGTGGGTCGCGCTGTTTGGTTTGCTGGCGGGGTTACTGGTCTGGTACTGGGTAACGCGTCCGGTCAAACGTCTCACGCAGGAAGTGGCCGGGCTGGAGCAGGACAGCATTAGCGCCATTAAACAGCTGGCGGCGCAGCCTACTGAAACCACGGTAAAGGATGAAGTGGCCACGCTGCGCAATACGTTTATCGAGCTGGCCCGTAAAATCACCCTGCAGTGGGATCAGCTGGCCGACAGCGATCGCCAGCGCCGGGAGTTTATCGCCAATATCTCGCACGATTTACGCACGCCGCTCACCTCCTTGCTGGGCTATCTCGAAACGCTGTCGCTGAAATCAGCGACGCTGACCCCGCAGGAGCACCAGCAGTATCTCGCCACGGCGCTGCGCCAGGGTCAGAAAGTGCGTCATCTTTCGCAGCAGCTGTTTGAACTGGCGCGCCTTGAGCACGGCGGCATCAAACCGCAGCGCGAGCGTTTTGCCATGGGTGAGCTGATTTCAGACGTGGCGCAGAAATTTGAACTCACGGCCCGCACGCGGGAGGTGAACCTGCGCATTGATGTACCGGGCCCGTTGCCGCTGGTGAATGCCGATGTCTCGATGATTGAGCGGGTGGTGACTAACCTGCTGGATAACGCGATGCGGCATACGCCGACCGGTGGAGAGGTCCGTCTGGCGGTCTGGCAGGAGAACGCGCAGCTACAGGTTGAGGTGGCTGATAATGGAACCGGCGTTGATGCTTCTCTTCGCAACGATCTGTTTGAGCGTCCTTCGGCGTTAAATCCGCAGGCATCACGGGAAAACCGTGGCGGGTTGGGGCTGTTGATTGTGAAACGCATGCTGGAACTGCACGGCGGGGGGATCAGGCTGATGGAGTCCACGAACGGGGCTCGTTTTCGCTTCTTTGTTCCACTGTGAAATTGCCGGGTTTGCCCGGCCTACAGACCACCCCCGTAGGCCAGGCTACCCGACAAAAAGCTGTTATTGCGGGAACCACCGATCGCTGATTTTCTTGTACGTGCCGTCAGCTTTAATTGCTTTCAGCGCGCCATTCAGTTTTTCCAGCAGGGCTTTGTTATCCGGACGCACCGCAATGCCCAGGCCCGTACCGAAGTACTGTGGATCGGTCACTTTTTCGGTCGCGGTGCCCAGCTGTGGGTTGGTTTTCAGCCACTCGTTCACCACCGCAGTGTCACCGAAGACACCATCAATACGGCCATTTTTCAGGTCGATAATGGCGTTCTGGTAGCTGTCATAGGCCACGGTTTTCACTTCAGGATGTTTGTCCTGCAGGTATTTCTGGTGCGTGGTGCCGTTTTCCATCCCAATGCGTTTGCCTTTCAGCTGGTCAAAGGATGTGTAAGCCCCTTTCTTCGCAATGACCACCGCCGAGTTGGCGTAGTACGGGTCGGTGAAGGTAACCTGCTTGCTACGCTCTGGGGTGATGTCCATCCCGGAGATCACCGCGTCGTATTTTTTGAATTTCAGCGACGGGATCAGGCTGTCAAACGCATGGTTAGTGAACGTGCAGTCGGCCTGCATCTGTTTGCACAGGGCTTTGGCGAGGTCGATATCAAAACCGACAATCTGGTTGCTGGCATCCAGCGACTCAAACGGCGGATAGGTGGCCGAAACGCCGAAGTTGATTTTATCTGCAGCTGATGCGCCAGCGGCGAAAGTGGCCAGTAAAGCGGCCAGAACTAACTTTTTCATTGTAATGCTCCCGTCTGTCAGTCTGTCTTATGCGCCGTGTCTGCGGCATGGAAATACAATGCCATTTAATGAATTTATATTCAATAAAAATGATTAAATATTATTTAACCCATAAAAAAAGACGGGCAGTCGTTAGACTTGCCCGTCTTCGTCAATAAAATTTATGCAAATCGGTGATTAATTACGGCGCTCAAACGCCAGCGCTTTACGCTCGATAAGGCGCATCATCAGCGTCAGCAAACCGTTCACCACCAGATAGACCACGCCCGCGGCACCGAACACCATTACGTCATAGGTGCGTCCATAGAGCAGCTGCCCGTGGCCCATGACTTCCATCAGCGTGATGGTGTAGGCCAGAGACGTACTCTTGAAAACCAGGACCACTTCGTTGGAGTAGGAGGAGAGCGCACGTTTAAACGCGTACGGCAGCAAGATAGCCAGCGTGTCTTTCTTGCTCATGCCCAGCGCACCACAGGACTGCCATTGCCCTTCCGGGATGGCACGGATAGCCCCGTAGAACAGCTGCGTGGTATAGGCCGCGCTGTTCAGCGAAAGGGCAATCAGGGCGCACAGCCATGGCTCAGAAAGCAGGTGCCAGATAACCGGATACTCCTGCAGCGACGGGAACTGACCCGGGCCGTAGTAAATCAGGAAGATCTGCACCAGCAGCGGTGTACCGGTGAACAAAGT
Organism: Enterobacter cloacae complex sp. FDA-CDC-AR_0132; assembly: GCF_003010695.1. Taxonomy (NCBI): domain Bacteria; kingdom Pseudomonadati; phylum Pseudomonadota; class Gammaproteobacteria; order Enterobacterales; family Enterobacteriaceae; genus Enterobacter; species Enterobacter cloacae complex sp. FDA-CDC-AR_0132. Next base: position 3,218,576 of record NZ_CP027618.1, read on the forward strand.
AATGTAGGCTCGCACAATCCATACCAGCACCGGCGTTTTTAGCGTCAGGACGATGGTAAAGATCAACGCCAGGATCAGCGCCACGATGATCGATGCGACGGTCAGCGTCAGGCTGGTGTGCAGCCCTTTCATCAGCTCCGGAAAATATTCAAGCATCAGCCTGGTCTCCGTTCAAAGCGCGTCGCACGCAGATCAATGCGCTTGAGGATGTACTGACTCACCAGCGTGATCACCAGGTAGATAGCCGCCGCCACGATGTACCAGGTAAACGGCTCCTGGGTACGGGTCGCGATACTTTTGGTTTGCAGCATTAAATCGTTCACGCTGATCAGGCTTACCAGCGCGGTATCTTTCAGCAGCACCAGCCACTGGTTACCCAGCCCGGGCAGCGCATGACGCCACATCTGCGGCATCACCAGACGAAAGAAGATCGCCGATTTCGACAAGCCTAACGCCTGGCCAGACTCCCACTGTCCCTGCGGAACCGCTTTCAGCGCACCGCGCAGGGTTTGCGAAGCATACGCGGAATAGAGCAGAGAGAGGGCAATCACGCCGCACAGGAACGGGCTGACGTCAAAGTTCTCAATCTGCATCTGCACCGGGATCTGCACCACACCCAGATTGAGGGTGAAGCCGTCCGACAGCGTTAACAGCAGCTGCGAGGAGCCAAAATAGATAAACAGGACCACCAGAATTTCAGGCAGCCCGCGCAGCACGGTGACCAGCGCTGAGCCGGCCCATGCGACAGGGAACCATTTTGCTGATTCCCATACCGCAAAGATCATCGCCAGCACAAGGCCGATAATCAATGCGCAAACGGCAAGGCCGACGGTCATCCCGGCGGCGCTTGCTAAAGGAAAAATTTCATTCATCAGGAATTACTTCTGGAACCATTTTTTGTAGATGGTTTCGTAGGTGCCGTCTTTCTTCACTTTTTCCAGCGCAGCGTTGAATTTCTGCTGCAGCTCAGTGTTGCCCTGACGAACGGCAATACCCAGACCCGTGCCGAAGTAATCCTTGTCGGTCACTTTATCGCCCACTGGCGCCAGTTTATCGTTGGCTTTCAGCCACTCGGTCACCACGGCGGTGTCGCCGAACACGCCATCAATACGGCCGTTCTGCAGATCCAGCTTCGCATTCTGGTAGCTGTCATACGGAACGGTGGTGATTTCCGGGTGTTTATCCATGATGAATTTCTGGTGCGTGGTGCCGTTCTGCACGCCCACTTTCTTGCCTTTCAGCTGATCAACCGACGTGAATTTGCCTTTCTGACCAATAAACAGGGCAGAGTTGTCGTAGTAAGGGGTAGTGAACAGAACCTGTTTTTCACGCTCAGGGGTGATATCCATTCCGGCCATAACGGCGTCGATACGGCGGAACTTCAGGCTTGGGATCAGGCTGTCGAACGCCTGGTTGCTGAAGGTACAGGTTGCGTCGATCTCTTTACACAGGGCGTTTGCCAGATCCACGTCAAAGCCGACAATTTTATTGTTCGCATCAATGGATTCAAACGGAGGATAAGACGCTTCAGTCGCGAAACGAATCGTCTGGGCTGCGGTAGCGGAAAGGGTGACGCTGGCGAGCAGCGCGGCAAGTAATACTTTTTTCATTATCATTTCCCCTGACACAATCAATGAGATAAATAGTTTTTGAACGCATCGGTTTGCGGGTTTGAGAAGCAGCTCGCATCACCTTGCTCAACGATATACCCGTTTTCCATGTAGACCACGCGGCTGGCCGTTTTGCGCGCCACTTCCACTTCATGGGTTACGATGACCTGAGTAATATGGGTTTCCGCCAGCTCGCGAATGATGCTCACGATCTGGGCGGTAATTTCGGGATCCAGCGCCGCGGTCGGTTCATCAAACAGCAGTACCGCAGGCTCCATCATCAGCGCACGGGCAATCGCCACACGTTGCTGCTGACCACCGGACAGGTGCAGCGGATAGCGGTCGCTGTAAGGCTTGAGGCGCAGACGCTCCAGCAGCTTATCCGCACGCGCGATCGCCTGATCTTTACTTAAGCCCAGCACGCGGCACGGGGCTTCGATCAGGTTTTGCAGTACGGTCAGATGCGGCCAGAGATTGTATTGCTGGAAGACCATGCCAACGTTTTGACGCAGTTCACGAATCGCTTTATCAGACGGTGTTTTCGCGAAATCAAAATGGTTACCGGCGATAGCCAGCGTACCCGAACGGGGCATTTCAAGCAGATTAAGGACACGCAGAAGGGAGCTTTTACCTGCACCGCTTGGGCCAAGCAAAACCAGCGTTTCGCCTTCCGGGCAGTCCAGCGTGATGTCAAACAGCGCCTGGTGTGCGCCGTAGAAGCAGTTAATGCCGTTTAGTTTAATACTCATCGGGGCAGTCTTTACTCATCCAGGCAATCTATAGCAATTGAGGCCGCAGATAGTACCGTTGACAGAATAGTTATGCAATATTTCTGCGTTAAAAGTTAAATATAACCCGCAATACCCTCTAAACATAGCACAAAATAGCGAGCGGCAATGTCGGCGAGTATAAATGTCGGCATTCCGCATGAAATGCCGCACATTTTACGGGGTTAACGCTTTTTAAACGGGAGGCTTAGCGGTTTTCAATCGACTGGCGGAGCGTGCCTGCCGGGGCGTGAACGCTGCCACCGACGTACCTTACGTCGTCCACCGCCCAGCACTGACCTTCACGGACCATCAGCACTTCATCCTGCCAGGTTTGGGTTCCCTGGGTCAGTTTGACGCGCAGGGGAATGTTTCGCGCATCGGTGTTTGGGATCGTTGAAGCACTGGTGACCTCGGCGCTGTCAGGCAGCGTGGCGCGGCTGGAGAACGGATCGGATTTAAGCAGTGCATTATGCTGCGGATCGCGGGTGGCGTCGCTCAGCAGTTTCGCCAGGCCGTCACTCAGATACGGACGCAGAGCGGTAATATCATTGCTGCGGTGCTGTATGCGGTAATCGTAGAACTGTTGCGCCACGGTATCCGGGCCGCCCACAATGCATGGGCCGCTGCGGGTACCAATATCCTTAAAGGCTGGCGTGACCGTGGTGGTGCAGGCGCTGAGCACCAGCGCGCAGGGCACGAAAAGTGTTAAAGCTGAATAGCGCATGTTGATTTCCTTATTTATTAACTATCCTTTCAATCATAGCGTAACGAACCGATAATGCTGTACCTAAGGCATTGAACGCTAAAGAAGGAGAGAAAGTATGCAGTTTTCAACAACGCCTACCCTGGAAGGGCAACCCATTACCGAGTATTGCGGCGTGGTCACCGGCGAAGCCATACTGGGCGCGAACATTTTCCGGGACTTCTTTGCCGGCATTCGCGATATCGTGGGGGGACGTTCTGGCGCGTATGAGAAAGAGCTGCGCAAAGCCCGCGAAATTGCGTTTAAAGAGCTTGGCGAGCAGGCCAAGGCGCTGGGGGCAGATGCCGTGGTAGGCATCGATATTGACTACGAAACGGTCGGTAAAGATGCCAGCATGCTGATGGTGAGCGTAAGCGGTACGGCGGTGAAAACCCGTCGATGAAGCGCTCGCTTGCCACACTCCTGCTGGCGCTGTTGCTGGCAGGGTGCGCCACGGAAAAAGGCATTATTGATAAAGGTGCCTATGAGCTGGATACCCGCCATCAGGCCCAGGCGGCTTACCCGCGTATAAAGGTGCTGGTGATCCACTACACCGCCGATGACTTTGACAGCTCGCTGGCGACGTTAACCGACAAGAATGTCAGCTCTCACTACCTGATCCCCGCCAAACCGCCTGCCCCTGAGGGCAAACCGCGTATCTGGCAGCTGGTACCGGAGAGTGAATTGGCATGGCATGCCGGCATCAGCTTCTGGCGCGGCACCAACCGTATTAATGACACCTCCGTGGGGATTGAGCTGGAAAACCGGGGCTGGCAAAAAACGGCGGGAGTAAAACACTTCACCCCGTTCGAGCCGGCGCAAATTGCTGCTCTGATCCCGCTCGCCAAAGACATTATCGCCCGCTACGACATTAAGCCGCAGAACGTCGTCGCGCACTCTGATATTGCCCCCCAGCGTAAAGACGATCCCGGCCCGCTGTTCCCCTGGCGCGAACTGGCGCAGCAGGGAATTGGTGCCTGGCCCGATCCGGACCGCGTCAACTTTTATCTCAATGGGCAGCCACGCTATCAGGAAGTGGACAGCGCACTGCTGCTCGATCTGTTAGCGCGGTATGGCTATGAAGTGCCGGAGGCTGCCACAGCCCAGCAGCAGAAAAGAGTGATTACCGCGTTTCAAATGCACTTCCGTCCACAGCTGTGGAATGGTGTGGCTGACCGGGAAACGCTGGCCATCGCTGAAGCGCTTCTGGAAAAGTACGGACAGGGGTGATCCTGCGGGATACCCCCTCGTAAGTATTTTTCGCGTAATTTAAGTAAGATTAATCTTAAGTACAAACTCAATTCATTTTTAGTTAATTGACTTAAAATTATCCGGATTTAAGATGGACACATAGCTTGCTAAGTAAAGCAGCAAATTAACGTAAACAATTTCTACTTTTATTTTCTCCTTGAGTGTTTCATCAGGAAAATATTCCTGGGTTGAGGCCTTACGTCTTAATCCTGAGTTTTATATTTCACATCTTAAATTGGGTATAATAATGTTAAGCATCTACGGTAAAAAATTACGTCCGCAAAACGAAGTCAACGCAATTATTTCTGCAACGTCAGGATTTGAAGAGAAGACGTTAAAAAAGTGGCAGAAAATATCTACCAGTGATTCACAGTATATTCATATTATCGTCAGTGGCGACGTTGAGTTCCGCCGCGAATCTGATGAACTGTGCATGTTCACCGTTCAGGGGCCGTGTATATTTGGGCTTTGTTCTATGTTTTACAGCGCCACGCACATGTATGGCCTCATTCGGTCAAATACCGTCGTGCGCTCGATAAAAAAAGAGGCCTTCGCCCAGCTAATGACTGAAAACAATCTGTGGCCGGAACTGACGAAAGTGCTCTCCTGGTATATTTGTATGCTGAGCAAGCGTGACGATGTGCTGGTTGCCCGCAGCGCCTATTCGGTAGTGCGCGAATTTTTATACGAGATTAATGAACTGATTGTTCAGCATCAGCGTGATATCAATATATATGACTATATTCAGGAATACACCAACCTGGCACGCAGTACCATTATTAAAATTCTCTCCGACCTGAAAAAAGGTCAGTATATTGTGGTGGAAAAGGGACGACTCCTTAACCTGACATCCTTGCCTGAAAAATATTAATTACTCCAGCCGGTCCCCTTTATGACGTAAAGGGGACCGGGAAATATCCTGCGTTTCGTCAACCGGCGGCGCGGGAATTTTGCCTTGCGAATAATCCTGCTCTTGTTCTTTTAACGCCTGCTTAAACAATTCTGTTAATGAGGAACTGTCACTGCCAGCCCGTGCAGAAGCGTCGGTGTGCGCCCCGGTTCCGGGTAACGTATCCCGCGCGGTATCGTGCTGAGACGCTCCTTCAGGCGCCTGCTGCCAGTCGGTATCATCGCCGTTAATCGGCAGATCCTGCAGGGCAGGCATATCCTCATGCACCGGCGCAGGTTTAGGGTGCGGATGCGGGAAGGGTTTGCTCACATACACATAATGCATATCTGAAAGCTGTGTTTCCGGTCTGGCGCTGCTCGCGTTGATGGGGGCGGGGGCAGGGTGGCGCAGATCCCAATACACATGCGCGTACAACCCGGCCATCAGCATGGCGCACAGACCCAGGAGTCCTAAAACGGTGTGGGCAAAAACGTGTCTCAGTACGGGAAGGCGATATGAAAACCAGACCGCTTCCCCGGTGGTGTAACTGCGCTGAGCCGCAAGGCTGATAGTAGACATCAGGAATGCTTCTCCTGCATTTTCGCATCCGGTATTGCATGCGAAGCCTGGATCAATACGCTCGGCGTGGTGTTGGTTTCCCGCATTAACTGCATCAATGTCTCTTCGCCGGGAATACCGTCCACATGCAGATGCATTTTTTGCTGGAACGCGCGGGTGCGTTTCATCATCTCCGCAGTCCAGCGCTGAGCGTGAGTTTCAGGTTGAGAAAGGGCCTGGCTCAGCTGCTGATCAAGCCAGGTCATCTCTTTGCCGTCACTGGTTGCGCTGATGGCGTCTTTACCTTCCGGCGTCAGGCGGTGCAGTTGCGTATAGTTTCCGGTTGCATGCCGGTTAAACCAGTTGCGACTGACCTGCCAGGTCCGGTTATTCATCAGCAGGTCCATCGAGGTTTCTCCGACGCGGGCGACCACCGCATAGTTAAGATGATTGCCGGTTTTGAGCTCGCTCACCCACGGATAACCTTCGCCTGCCAGCGCATCCGGAGAGGCATTTCCCTGCTTACACATCAGGTTTACCTTCACCGCGTTTTGACACAGCGCATCGTCCGCCGAGGCGTCATACCCCCACATCAGATAAAGCTGATGCATCGCGTCCGGCTGATTGACTATTTCCTTGTCGATAACCGGCACGACGGGGGCCTGAACGGGGGCGGCCGGGTGTTTCCAGCTTATCGGAACCGGCAGAGAAACCGGGAGGCGAGCAGTCATTGAGGCGGTGAAATACCAGCCGCAAGCCGCGAACAGCACAGAGGCAAACAGTGAAACCGTTGCCAGACGCTTACCCTGTTTTTTCGCGGGCAGCACCTCTGCGGCCGCCAGGCGTAAATGTCGCGGACTGACCTGGCTTGCGCGTTCGGTCCAGGCCGCGAGCATCGACAGGTGCGCCAGCGCATTCAGTTCACTGATTTTCCCTTTTGTCATTGCGTGCATCTTACGCACGCGCGCCGGGGATAACGGCGAGCTTTCGCCCCCGTGCTCTTCGCACTGCGCCTGCACGTAGCTGAGATATTCACGGCAGGTCAGGGGGCGCAAGGTGTGGTGGGTATGCACATATTCACGCAGATCAGATTGCTGTAGCAGCGCCGCCTGATTTTCCGCGCCCGTCAGCACCACCGATAAATGAAACCCCAGCTCCTGCGCACGGGTGAGCAGCATCCCCAGCACCGTCCGGCAGGTCTCTTTCATGGCTTCAGTATGGGAAATGACCAGCACGGTGGCCTGCGTTTTCCCGGCTTGCCACTGCTGCAGCACGGTATCGACCGCCTGAATACGGCTGGCGATTGCTTTCGTGTCCGGGCTGAGCTTGTACAGCAGGCTACTGGCGCTCAGTTTTGGAAACGCGTTGATGGCAAGAACGCGGTTGTCGCTGTTTTTCAGCGCATCGCTGAACTGGCCCAACAGCGAAGTATCGTCGCTAAAGAGCCCGCATATTCCCGCCTGTTGGGTTTTCTCTTTCAGCAGGTTAAATACGTCCTGATGATAAGGCACCAGAAAATCCCCGGATAAGCGGGTGACCTTCCTGAAGGGCGGGGTTTTAAAAGTAAAGTGGCTCTGATACATAACGACTTACCGTCTCTGATTAGGAATAGCAACAGGTCGTAAAATTACGGTAAGGAGACGGGACGATCAATTTTTCAACTGGGTAAAAATATCCGGCAGAAATGTCCTAACACCTCGATTTTAGACGGTCAATAATTTTCTTTATTAAAGTTGGTGGCGAAGTCGATGGTCGTATTCACCGCGTCTCATTACTCTCTTCACACGTTTTGTCGCAGCGTGATGCTGCTTATTTTCGCTTTGTTAAAGGCCAGATGAAAAATGAGGTTCTCATTTCTGTCACGGTGGATAACCCCTTGTATGATGTTGGCGCTGTTAATTTTTAGCGGCCAGCAAGGGTATTTCACGTTTAAAGATTATAAAAAGGTTACGAATAGGTTGGCTAACGCCGATGCGCAGCCGCTGAAAAACCGCCGCGAAGAGAAAACATTCACGCTTTTCACGGCTGCAGCACGTCAGGACACTGGGCCGGCTGCGCTAAAAGCCCCGCTGGCGGCGGAAATAGAAGGCATTGTGCGCAGTGATGACCCCTGGCTTTCCTTCGCTGTTATTAAAACGCCCGCGGGCCAGAAGAGCTACCGCGAAGGGGAGCCGCTGACCGGTTTTAACGATGCCTTTATTCAGGAAATTAACAAAGACAGTGTCGTCGTGAATTATGAAGGCATCACGCAGACGCTGGCCTTAAAGAAACCGGATTATTTCAAGGGCGGCGTTGATAGCGGCCCGGTAACCAAATCGACAAAAGATGCAGGCGCAGACATGCTGCATCTGAATGATTATCTGGTATTAAAACCGGTTGTCGAAAAAGGCCAACTGGAAGGCTATGCCATTAATCCCCGGAATGCCTCTTCCTTTTATAGCCATTCAGGACTGAAAAAAGGGGATGTGGCAGTCGAAGTGAATGCTGTCGATATGACCGATGAAGTCAAGGCAAAAAATATTATTGCTGAATGGTCAAAAATGAAAGAAGCGGAGGTTGTCGTCAGACGTCACGCTCACCTTGAAAATATTCGGGTCAATGTTCTTAACAATTAATAAGTGTACAGACATGAAGAAATTTCCATGGGCGTGCGTGGCGCTGACCGCATTGTCGTTATATTCGGGTTCGCTGCTCGCAGCCAACTTTAGCGCGAGTTTTAAAAATACCGATATCCGCGAGTTTATCGATACGGTAGGCCGCAACCTTAACAAAACCATTCTCGTCGACCCGTCGGTTCAGGGCTCTGTATCCGTCAGAACCTACAACGTGCTGACGGAGGATGAGTATTACCAGTTCTTCCTGAGCGTGCTGGATCTCTACGGTCTCTCGGTGATCCCGATGGATAACGGCATGGTTAAAGTGGTGCGCTCAAGCGTGGCCCGCACCGCCGGTGCGCCGCTGGCAGACAGCACAAACCCGGGCAAAGGCGATGAAATTATTACCCGTGTCGTGCGCATGGAAAACGTGCCGGTGCGTGAACTCGCGCCGCTGTTGCGTCAACTGAACGATGCCACCGGCATCGGCAACGTGGTGCACTTCGAGCCTTCCAACGTGCTGCTGTTAACCGGTAAAGCGTCCGTGGTGAACCGGCTGGTGGATCTGGTCCAGCGAGTGGATAAAGACGGTGTTCAGCGTCGCGAAATCGTCCCTCTGCGCTTTGCTTCCGCCAAAGCGCTCTCCGACATGTTGAATAATCTCAACAACGAAGAGCAGAAAGGGCAGAACGCGCCGCAGTTGGCCACCAAAGTGGTGGCAGATGACGAAACCAACAGCCTGGTGATCAGCGGTTCGGAGGATGCGCGCACGCGTACCCGCAGCCTGATCCATGAGTTAGATCGCGAGCAGAACAACGAGGGGAATACCCGCGTCTTCTATCTCAAGTACGCCAGCGCCACCAAAGTGGTTCCGGTGCTCACCGGTATTGGCGAACAGCTGAAAGACAAAGCCGGCACCGCAAAGGCGAAAACCGCCACCGCGGCAACCGATCTGAATATTACCGCCGACGAGTCAACCAACTCGCTGGTGATCACCGCGCAGCCTAACGTGATGAACTCCCTTGAGAAGGTGATCGACAAGCTCGACATCCGCCGTCCGCAGGTGCTGGTGGAAGCCATCATTGCTGAAGTGCAGGACGGCAACGGTCTGGATCTCGGCGTGCAGTGGACCGGCAAGCACGGTGGCGTCCAGTTCGGCTCCACCGGCCTGCCCATTAGTCAGATAAAAAATGGCACCATCAAGGGCGCCAGCTTTACTGGCCTGGCGACCGGCTTCTTTAACGGTGATTTCGGTGCGCTGATGACCGCGCTCTCAACTGACGGTAAAAACGACATCCTTTCCACGCCAAGCGTGGTCACGCTGGATAACAAAGAGGCGTCATTCAATGTCGGTCAGGACGTGCCGGTGCTTTCCGGTTCGCAGACCACCAGTGGCGATAATGTCTTTAACTCCGTAGAGCGCAAGACGGTGGGGACCAAACTGAAAATTGTGCCGCAAATCAACGACGGCGACATGATCCACCTGAAGATTGAGCAGGAAGTCTCAAGCGTCGACAACAGCGCAACGGAAGACGCCAGCCTTGGCCCAACCTTTAATACCCGAACCATCAATAACGAAGTGATGGTGCACAGCGGGCAAACGGTGGTGCTCGGTGGCCTGATGGAGAATGTCACTAAGCAGTCGGTGTCCAAAGTGCCGCTGCTGGGGGATATTCCGCTGGTCGGGCAGCTTTTCCGCTACACCTCGCAGGACGCGTCCAAACGCAACCTGATGGTCTTTATTCATACCACCGTGCTGCGTGACGACGACAACTACAGCGCGGCGTCGAAAGAGAAATATGACCAGATCCGCGCCCGCCAGCAGCAGCGCGTTGAGGAGAAAAAGCTCGGGATCATTGAACCGGCGGATAACGCCGTGTTACCCGCGTTCCCTGCTGCGAGTGCTGCAACGGTGAAAACCAGCGCGTCCCGCAATCCGTTTAAAGAGTAAGGCGGAGGTATCACGTGGACGAACTGAGCAAAACCCTGTGTAGCAGCGGCTACGCAAAAGATAACGGCGTTTTATTTTATCACGATGCGGTCTATATCCGTGATGACACCCCGGCACTCGCGCTGCTGGAAGTGCGTCGGGTGCTGGGACGCGCGTTTGTCCCGGTCACCCTGACGCCGGAAGCCTTCGATGAAATGCTGGCCAGGATCTGGCAGCAGAGCAGCGGGGTGTCCCAGCAACTGGTGGACGATATGGACGCCGATATCGATCTGATGGCGTTAACCGAGGAGATCCCGGACAACGAAGATCTGCTCGATAACGATGAAAACTCGCCGGTGATCCGCCTGATCAACGCCATTCTCGGCGAGGCGGTAAAAGAGGGCGCGTCGGATATTCATATTGAAACCTTCGAGCGTACGCTGAGCATTCGCTTTCGCGTCGACGGCGTGCTGCGACCGGTGTTGCAGCCCGCGCGTAAGCTCGCGCCGCTGCTGGTTTCGCGTATCAAGGTGATGTCCCGGCTGGATATCGCGGAGAAACGTCTGCCGCAGGATGGCCGTATTTCCCTGCGCATTGGCCGTAAGGCGGTCGACGTGCGCGTATCGACCATTCCGTCCCAGTATGGTGAACGCGTGGTCATGCGTCTGCTCGATAAAAGCAATCTCAAGCCTGATATCAACAAGCTTGGGCTGATTGATGAAGAACGGGAGAAGTTACAAGGGCTGATTGACCGTCCGCACGGCATTATCCTGGTCACCGGGCCAACGGGTTCCGGTAAAAGTACCACCCTGTACGCGATTCTCTCGGCGCTGAACGGCCATGAGCGCAACATCCTGACCGTAGAAGATCCTATTGAATACGAGCTGGAAGGGGTGGGGCAGACGCAGGTTAACCCGCGTGTGGACATGACCTTTGCCCGCGGGCTGCGCGCGATTCTGCGCCAGGACCCGGACGTGGTGATGATCGGCGAAATCCGTGACGCCGAGACGGCACAAATTGCGGTGCAGGCGTCGCTCACCGGTCACCTGGTCATGTCTACGCTGCACACCAACAGCGCCGCCGGGGCGATAACCCGCCTGCGGGATATGGGGCTGGAGTCGTTTTTAATCGGTTCATCGTTACTGGGGGTCATTGCCCAGCGTCTGGTGCGTCGGCTGTGTCCGCACTGCCGTACCACCAGTCCGCTGGATGACAATGAAAAGGCGCTGTTCAGCTTTATGGACCAGCCGCCACACGCGATCTATCGCGCGGTGGGGTGCGAACACTGCCGCCAGAGCGGCTATCAGGGGCGCGCCGGTATTCATGAATTTCTGGTGGTCGACAGCACCCTGCGCCGCGCCATTCATGAAGATAAAGACGAAATGGCCATCGAAACCGAGCTCTTTAAGCAGGCCTACAGCCTGCGTGAGAACGGGCTGCTGAAGGTGATCGGTGGCGTCACTTCGCTGGAAGAGGTGATGCGCGTCACCGCCGAGCGCGGAGGAGATGCGTAATGGCCTTCTACGCCTGGACGGCGAGGGATACCGCGGGCAAAACCCGGCGTGGCACGTTGCAGGCTGAGGGGCAAAAGCAGGTTCGCCAGATGTTGCGCGAGCAAAAGCTGATGCCCGTCAGCATCAACGAAACCCGTGAGGTTGCGGCTGCCGGTAATGCGAACGCCGGGGCAAAACTCTCCACAGCCGGTGCTGTCGATGTTTACCCGTCAGCTGTCGACGCTCGTCAACGCTGCGCTGCCGCTGGAGAGCGCGCTGAAGGCTATCGCGAAACAGACGGAGGACAAAAAGCTCGCGGCGATGGTGGTGGACATCCGCGAGAAGGTGGTGGAAGGGCATACGCTGTTTGACGCTTTCAGCCAGTTTCCGCGCAGCTTCGACAAGCTCTACTGCACGCTGGTAATGGCCGGTGAAAAGACCGGCCATCTGGGCGACGTGCTGGAAAAGCTGGCCGAGTACAACGAGCAGCGTCAGAAGATGAAAAGTAAACTGACGCAGGCGATGGTCTACCCGATCACCCTGACCGTGGTGGCCATCGCGGTGATCGGCATTTTGCTGGTGGCGGTTGTGCCCCAGGTGATTGAGCAGTTCACCCATATGAAACAGCAGCTGCCGATCACCACCCGCACGCTGATCGCGGTGAGTGATTTCCTGCAGGTTTACGGCCTCTATATCGTCGGCAGTCTGGCAGGCGGGATGATGGGTTTTAAGGCCTGGCTTCGAAACGCTAAAAATCGTTTTCGCTGGCACGGCTGGCTGGTGAACGGTTCACCCGTCAAAAAGCTGGTCTGCGCCATCAACAGCGCCCGCTATATCCGTACCCTGAGCATTCTGCAGGCCAGTAGCGTGCCGTTGCTGGAGGGGATGTATATCGCGATGGACGGGATCGAAAACCGGTATGCCCGGCAGGTGCTGGAGCAGGCGGCGGATACCGTGCGCCAGGGTGCATCGCTTTATGCGGCTCTGGAGCAGGCGAAATTATTCCCGCCGACCATGCTGTATATGATTGCCTCCGGGGAAGAGAGTGGGGAATTAGGCCATTTAATGGACCGCGCGGCGGAAAACCAGGAATCGGCATTACAGCATCGTATTACGTTAACGCTGTCGGTATTTGAACCGGCACTGGTGGTATCTATGGCGACGATTGTTTTATTCATCGTCCTGTCAATATTACAACCGCTTCTGCAACTTAATAATATGGTAGGTTAAATCATGGCTATAAAACGCAAACACCTGGCTCGCCAGGCGGGCTTCACCTTGCTCGAATTAATGGTGGTTATTGTTATTCTCGGCGTACTCGCGAGTATGGTGGTACCCAATTTAATGGGCAATAAAGAAAAAGCGGATACCCAAAAAGCGACCAGCGATATCGTCGCGCTCGAAGGCTCGCTGGATATGTATAAGCTGGATAATCACCGCTATCCCACCACCGAGCAGGGCTTGCAGGCGCTGGTCACGAAGCCAGAGATTGCGCCCATTCCCAACGGCTACCGTGCGGACGGTTATATCCGCCGCCTGCCGCAGGACCCGTGGGGCGGGGATTATATTCTGGTCAGCCCGGGTGAACACGGTGCCGTAGACGTTTTCTCCGCAGGTCCGGATGGCGAAGCCAATACCGCCGATGATATTACAAACTGGTCTCTGGATAAGAAAGAGAAATAATGAAACGTCAACGCGGCTTTACGTTGCTGGAAATTATTCTGGCGCTGGTGATATTTGCCAGTTGCGCCATGATGGTGGTTTCAACAATACCCTCACGCAGCGGTGCGGATATATTTGGTCAGCAATTAAAAGCCCTCGTTGATTATGGTTCAGACCGGGCAGTGATGGACGGAAATATCGTGGGGTTGGTTATGACCGCGGATAAATACCGGCTGGTGACGCTCGAGGATAAAAACGGTGAACGTCACTGGGTGTCGTTATCCGCGGGGCGGATAACGACCCGGGGTGATTTCCCGCCGGAGATGCACGTCTCGCTCACGCCGCAGCGTCTCGCCGCCACGGTGACATCCGAACCGCAGGTGTTATTTCTGCCAGACGGTGAAATCAGCCGCTTTACGCTGGCGCTGCAAAGCCGCGACAACGCGCACCATTTCCGCGTGGTGTCGCAAGGCGCGGCCCCTGTAACGGTAGAAAACGATGGCTAACGGCAAGAGAAAGCAAAAGGGGATGACTCTGCTGGAGGTGATGGTCGCGCTGGTCATCTTCTCCACCGCCGCACTGGCGCTGATGAACTCGGTCTCCCTGAACGTGCGTTTCACCCACGGGCTGGCCGATACATTGCAGGCCAGCTGGGTCGCCGAAAATCAACTGGCGGAGGCGCAGCTCAACAGACGTGATTTTCCTGATGCTGAAGCGCAGGGGGCAGAGGTCATGGGCGGGCGCAGCTGGGCCTGGCGAAAGCAGCGCGTAAAAACCGCGGCTAACGTCTGGGCGAATGCCATCCGTGTCTATGCAGAAGGCGATGAAAGCCAGCCGGTTATTTCACTGCAGGTCATCGCGCCGGGAGAGGAACCGTGAAGAAAATCCGACGCCAGCGGGGATTTACCCTGCTGGAGATCATGATTGCGCTGACCATTTTTGCGGTGATCAGCACCCTGGCCTGGCAAATCCTCGACGGGGCGATGCGCACCAGTTCGGCGACGGAGGCCAGCGCGGCAAAGCTCAATCAGCTTCAGCGTGCCTGGAGCCTGATGGAGCGCGATTTCTATCAGCTTCAGGCGCGTGCGCCGCGCAACGAGCCGGATACATTTCGTCAGGGAGATGACGGCCTTGAGCTGACCACGCTGAACGGCGTGAGCGGAACCGTACAGCTGGAGCGCGTGCGCTGGCGGCTGGAAGAGGGGCGACTGTACCGGGATGTCTGGCCGGTGATTGACAGCCCGGCGGATGCCAGACCCGATGCGGTGCCGATTGTCGGCGAGGTGAAATCCCTGCAGTGGCGTTTTTACCGTCAGGGCTGGCAAAAAAGCTGGAACGACCCGGCACATCTGCCGGATGGCGTCGAGCTGACGCTGACAATGGAAAACGGGGAAACCTGGCGCTGGGTGTTTACAACGCCGGGCGATATCCCCGAGGCCGCCGCGCCAGCGCCCGCAGACGCACCTGCAGCGCCACCTGCAGCGGAAGCGACATCATGAAGGCTTTACGTAAACAGAAAGGCGTCGCGCTGCTGGTGGTACTGATCCTGCTGGTCATGATGTCGGCGCTGGCTGCCAGAATCAGCCAGCAGTTCTGCCGCAATCTGCAGAAAACCCATTACCAGGTGAGTCAGCAGCAGCTGCGCTGGGCCATGCAGGCTCAGGAGAGGGTGGTCAAAGATCGTCTGCAGAGCGACGCCAGCGGTGAGAGTAAAGCCCTTACCCTGCAGGGTGACTGGCACCAGCCGCTGGAGACCCGGGGTGACGATTACACGGTGGTCAGTCAGGTGGAAGACGCCCAGGACTGCTTCAACGTGAATAACCTGCTGGCGGCCGATGACATCGCGCAGGGGCAAAATGCGCCCGCGGTGCCGGAAAAACCGCGGAAAGAGCAGATTGTTGAGCAACTCCTGACCGGGAGTGGCCTCAGCCAGTCCACGGCGCACGAAGTTTACTCGCAGCTGGTGGACTATCTGGATGGCGATACCACCACGGCCAGCGAGGGGGCGGAGAGCGATGCCTGGGCGGGCGTGGTGCCCCCCCGGCAGCCCGCAAATCAGATGATGCGCACGATCGCTGAGATCACGCTGCTGCCGGCATTTCCGGCAACGGCATACCGGAAGGTGAGCACGCTGCTGTGTGCCTTACCGGATACCGCCAGCAAGGTGGATGTGAACACCCTGAAACCGGAACAGGCCGCCTTACTGGCCGCCATGTTCCCCGGAAAAATAACGCAAGACGATGCCGTTCGCCTGATTGAATCGCGACCTGAAACCGGCTGGGAAAATATGGAAACCTTCAGCAACGCGCTGGAGCAGGCCTTCCCGCAGGTGAAAGACGACCTTCCGCAGGTGGCCGGACAACTCTCCACCCAAAGCCGGTACTTCCGCGTTAACTATACCGGCACCACCGATGCGCTAACGCTTCGCGTGGTAAGCCAGCTTCAGGTCAATAACGAAGCCGGTGAGATCGTGACGTGGCAACGTCGTTACCGAATGATTGAATAAGAAAAGCAGATGGCTATGAAACAGGTACTTTTTGTTCGTCCCGACAGCCGTGAGGGCGGGAAAATAATGTGGTGTGCTTCCGGCAGCCAGCAGGTTGACGTTGTGGAGCGCCTTGACGCGCTGGCAGACCATCCTCTCGCGGCCCGGGTCTGTTTACTGTTGCCCGCGGGCAACATGATCTTCCGCCATTTTACGTTGCCGAAAAAAGTTGCCTCTCAGACGGCGGCGTTCTCGTGGCTGGCGGAAGAGACGCTCATTGGCGAGGTGGACAACCTTCACTGGACGGTGCTTCACAAAAAGGGGGACAACGTTGACGCGGTGGCGATTGATACCGATGTTCTGCGCGGGTGGTTAGCCCGTTGCCAGGAGGCCGGTTTGAAGGTGATTCAGGTGCTGCCGGATGCCTGGCTGCTGCCGGTGACGGCAGGAGGAAGCACGCTGGTTGCCCTGGATGACCGCTACTGGCTGCGCCTGTCGCCCCATGTCGCCAGCGAAATGGAGGCCAGCCTGCTGCCGCTGCTGATGCAAAAAACCCCAGACGGTGACGTGTGCTGTTACGGCGAACCGCCAGCCGGTGTCGGGGTGGATCTTCTGCAACCGTGGCAGCATCCGCTGGTGTTGATCCAGCCCCAGTGGCAATCCTGTCGGGTCACCCTCCTGCACGGTGAATTCAGCCCGAAGGCAGGGAAAGGCAGCGCGTCTAAAGGAATAAAAATCGCGATGGCGGCGGCGGGCCTGCTGTCTCTCGGGCTGTTGCTGGGCCCGCGGATCGCGATGGCCTGGATGCTGGTACAGCAGGAAAATCGGGTTCAGCAGGAGATCGTTCAGGTTTATCAGCACCATTTTCCCAGCATTCGCCAGCAGACCAATATCAAATACCACTTTGGTCAAAACATGAAAAAGCAGCACAAAGGGATATTCCTGCAGCTGGATGATCTTGAGCAAGCCAGGCAGGACGTACCCGCACTTGAGATCTCCCTGCTTGAGTACGATGCGCAACAAAATGCGCTGACCCTGAGCGTCAGTGCGCAAAGCCAGGCCGCGCTGCAGTCGTTTGTGGAGAAAACAGGGGAGCATTTTGATTTCACCCTACAGCCTGTTTCTACCACTGCACCTTATACCGCCATGATCGCAGGGAAATATAAATGAAAGAGCGAATCACGAAGCTAACGTCGCGTTATCAACAATACAGCATCCGGGAGAAATATATTTTAAAAACCGGTGCCGTTGCCCTCCTGGCCGCGGCTGTTTATTACGCGGGCATGATGCCACTGGATAATATGATTCAAAATAGCAAATCAACGCTGACCCGACAAAAAGAGACGCTGAACTGGATGCGCAGAGAAATAGATAAACACCACCTTCCGGTGATGATCATTAAAACGGATAACCCGCGCACGGTGGTGGAGAACAGCGCTCATGAAATTAACCTTTCCCTGACGGAGGTGCGTCAGGACGGGCAAACCTTATCGTTCGTGGTGAACCGCGTAAATGTGTATGAATTAAAAAACTGGCTGCGGGAAATCAACCAGACCTCCGGCGTCAGGCTGCAAAAAATGAACCTTACGCCGGTCGATCACCTCAGTGATGTGAAAGCAGAAGTGCAGCTCACCTGGCGCAAAACCGCATGAACACCGTTGCGCTGATGCGGGAAATCCACCCGGTGGGGTTCCCGGTGATGAGTGCGATCCTGGGCAGCATGGTGGGCAGTTTTCTGGGCGTTGTCGCCGAGCGCGTGCCGGGCATGGTGATGGAGGAGGAAGGCGCGGGCAACTTGCTGTTTCCGGCCTCTCACTGCCCGGTGTGCCAGCATGATCTTGCGGCCTGGGAGAATATCCCGCTGGTCAGCTGGCTAATATTGCGCGGGCGCTGCAGGCAGTGCGGCACGGCCATCCCGCTGCGCTTATTGATGCTCGAACTCGTCACCGCGCTCTTTTTTGGCCTCACCGCCTTGTGGATTCCGGGCGAACCGGCGTTGTTCTCACTGTGGTTGCTGGCCGCGTTTCTGCTGCCGCTGGCGATGATTGACTGGCAGCATCAGTTTCTCCCTGACTGTCTGACCCAGCCGTTGCTGTGGGCAGGACTGTTGTTACACCTCGTTGACCACACGCTACCGCTTAAGGATGCGCTGGTGGGGGCGGTGGCTGGCTACCTTTCGCTCTGGTCTCTTTACTGGGTATTTCGTCTGCTTACCGGACGAGAAGGATTAGGCTATGGCGATTTTAAACTTCTGGCGGCGTTAGGCGCCTGGTGCGGCTGGCAGGCACTGCCCACCCTGGAATTGATTGCCGCGTTAAGCGGTATTGTCGGATATTTCGCGACAACACATGCGAATAAAAATAACCGCGTTATTTCTTTCGGTCCTTATTTAGCTTTTGCCGGCATGACGGTTTTTGTTTATCAGGTTGCCTGTCCCACATTCTGAATACACCGGTCAAGTTTTTTTAGCGATTTTTTCGATTGGGGAATGAAAGGAATACAATATTTATTCAGCGTATCGTTAAAGACATAAGCTTCACAGAATTCGAGCTTGTATCTTTTAATGGAGGAATACAGCGCGCCACAGAAATAGCGGTTAACGATTATTGCTTAAGTTGAAATTCAAAGTCTGTAAAAAACTATTCCATGTTTTAAAGGAAGACATGGGTCATTAACGTTTACAAATAAATTTATCAGGAAATAAAAATGAAATTTATGAAGCCTAAATATCTGGCGCTTTTCGTTGCAGCGGCGTCCAGCTCTGCCTTCGCGGCGGCGCCAGGTACGCCAACCCTCAGCAGTGGCAATGATAAGTTTGCGATTGTTGAAGTTGACCAGGCAGCGCAAGACTATAACAGCCTTGTGAAAGTCCATGATGGCGCGGATGTGAAAGTTGAGTGGAACGTCTGGAGCGGCGATGCGCCAACCTCGGCGAAAGTGCTTCTGGATGGTCAGGCCGTGTGGAGTGGTGCCGCAAGCGCCTCCGGGTCAGCCACCTTCAAAGTGAAAAAGGGCGGACGCTATCAGGAGCAGGTTGAACTCTGTAACGCCAGCGGGTGTTCTAAAAGTGCCAGCAAACTGATCATCGTGGCGGACACGGACGGGAGCCATCTGCTGCCGCTGAACACCACCCTGAAGGAAAATAACAAAACTTTCTCTCAACATACGGACAAAGTGGTGGGTGCCTATTTCCCTGAGTGGGGCGTCTATGGGCGTGAGTTCCCGGTGGATAAAATCCCTGCGGCGAACCTGAATCACATTTTGTACGGTTTCATTCCGATCTGTGGTGGTGATGGCATCAACGACGGGTTAAAAACGGTTGAGAACGGCAACAGCTTCGCCGCGCTGCAGCGCGCCTGTGCGGGCCGTCAGGATTACACCGTGGCCATTCACGATCCGTGGGCGGCATTGCAAAAACCGCAGGCTGGCGTGACCAACTGGGACGACCCCTACAAAGGTAACTTTGGTCAGTTGATGGCGCTGAAAAAAGCCCATCCGGATCTGAAAGTGCTGCCTTCCATTGGCGGCTGGACGATGTCCGATCCGTTCTTCCAGATGCATGATTCCGCGATCCGCGCGCGCTTCGTCTCTTCCGTGAAAGAGTTCCTGAAAACCTGGAAATTCTTCGACGGGGTCGATATTGACTGGGAATTCCCGGGGGGAGGTGGCGTGTCGGAAAATCTTGGCAACCCTGCTCAGGACAAAGCCACCTATACCGCGGTGATGCACGATCTGCGCGCGATGCTGAACGAGCTGTCAGCAGAAACGGGCCGTACGTACGAACTGACCACCGCCATTGGTTCCGGTAAAGACAAAATTGAAGACGTGGATTACACCACGGCGCAGCAGTACCTCGACCACATCTTCCTGATGAGCTACGACTTCTACGGCGGCTGGAGCAACACTGATCTCGGCCACCAGGCGGCGCTGCACGGCGCGGAGTGGAAACCGGACACCAACTACACCACTGAAAACGGCGTGAACGCGCTGCTGGAGCAGGGCGTGCAGCCGGGCAAGATTGTTGTGGGGGCGGGCATGTACGGTCGCGGCTGGACCGGCGTTCATGGCTACACCGGCGACAATCCGTTCACCGGTACGGCAACGGGCGCGGTCAAAGGCACCTGGGAACCGGGCGTGGTTGACTACCGTCAGATTGCGAACGAGTACAAAGGCAAGCCAGGCTGGGAATACAAATACGATGCCGCGGCAGAAGCGCCGTATCTGTTCAATAAAGCCACCGGCGACCTGATTACCTATGAAGACGCGCGTTCTACCACGGCAAAAGGTAAGTATGTGCTGGCGAAAAACCTGGGCGGTCTGTTCTCCTGGTCCATCGACTCGGACAATGGCGACATCCTTAATGCGATGAACGAAAGCCTGTTGGGCGGCGGTTCAACGCCGGTTGATCCCGTTGTCACCAACCATGCGCCGATCGCTGCGGCTGCCGATCAGACCGTGACCGGGCCTGTTACCGTCACCCTCGATGGCTCTGCGTCTGGCGATCCGGACGGCGACGCCATTACCTATAAGTGGACCCAGATTTCCGGTCCAGCCGTAACCCTTACCAACAGCACGAAAGCCAAAGCCTCCTTCGGCGCGGCGGCAGTGACTCAGAACCAGACGCTCTCCTTCCGCCTGACGGTGAAAGATGCGAAAGGCCTGACGAATGCCATTGATGTTCAGGTCGTGAACAAAGCACCTAAAGCGAACCAGGCACCGGTGGTCAACCCGATGGAAAGCATCACGCTGCAGGCGGGTGAAACCTATGCCCTGCATGCGCAGGCTGCCGATCCGGATGGTGACGCGCTGACCTATGCCTGGAGCGTGCCGGCGGACATGAACGCAACCGGAACTGACACCGCGAACGTGAATATCACCGCACCGGCTGTCGCTTCCGATTCCACCTACACCCTGAGCGTGGTGGTCAGCGACGGTAAAACCAGCGTTCAATCGAACGTGCAGGTTATTGTCACGCCAAAAGCAGCCGATGAGGTCACGCCGCCATCTGACGAGGTGACACCACCAGCCGATGAGGTCACGCCACCTTCTGATGAAGGCTCTGCCACCGGCAGCTGTGATGCACCTGTTGATGCCAGTGCCAGCCAGTACCCGGCCTGGAGTGCGAGCAAAATCTACAACAGTGGTGACACCGTGAGCGCCGACAACCTGGTGTGGAAAGCGAAGTACTGGACACAGGGCAATAAACCCGGCTTTGACGCGGATGCGTGGGAGCTGGTCAGCCAGGTGAAGATGAACTGGCGTTCAGATGTGGTTTACAACGGTGGCGATACGACCACCTACCAGGGGTATGTCTACCGTGCGAAATGGTGGACCCGTGGTGATAAACCAGGTAACAGCGATGTATGGGTGAAAGAAGGCGCGTCAGCAGACTGCAAATAACCTTCTTAGCCTGAGGTTGCGGGTTTGATATCGCCTGCAATCGTTGACCACACCCCGTTTCGGGTGTGGTCAACCCCTTCCGGAATAAGACAGCGTGCGCAAGGAGAAGGATCGTCAGTAAATAAACAGGTAATGAGATGAAACGCTTTTTATTGTTATTGCTTATTTTAAGTCAGAGTGCGACAGCAAATTGCTGGGATAAAGCGGCGCATTATTATCATGTCGATCCGTATTTATTATATGCCATTGCGCAGGTGGAATCCGGTATGAATCCGAATGCCGTGGGGTGGAATCAGGATGGCTCGCGGGATGTGGGATTAATGCAGATTAACAGCACGCATTTCAGCGAACTGCAGCGCCAGGGCATTGACGAGAACCGGCTTGTGACCGAGCCCTGCACCTCCATTATGGTGGGCGCGTCAATACTGTCGACGATGATCAACGTATATGGCTATAACTGGGAAGCCGTCGGGGCTTATAACGCGGGAGTGAAAAAAGAGAATTATTCAAAGCGTATGAATTATGCCCGCAAGGTCTGGGCGAAATATCAGGAGATAAAACCTCGTTCCTCTTATTAATTCTGCTTTTTGTTTTTTGAAGCGTACCCAGAGGTGCGCTTCAGAAAATGAAAAATTACCGCACTCTTTGGTTTATTTATTAAGGGAATAATACATAAACCGTGATTGCATTAACCCTTGTTGCTATATATAGGATGAGTTGAAATGACCAAAAGGACCTTACTGAGCGTGCTCGTTGCGGGTGCATGCATTGCGCCTTTCATGGCACAGGCTGCGACGCTGCAGGCAACCACCAGCGAGCCGTTCACCCTGAAAGCCAGCGATCTGGCGAAGAAAGAACAGGAACTGACTAACTTTCCACTGATGGCGTCGGTTAAAGACACCATTCGTACGCTGGATAATGCCCAGGTTGAGCTGATTGAGCCAGGCCGTGCAGCGAACCCGGATAACGTCAAACGCGTTGAAGGCATTGTGAAGGCCAGCGACTGGGAATACCTTTTCCCGATGCGAGCACAGTCCTACACCTACAGTAACTTCCTGAAAGCGGTGGGCAAATTCCCGGCGCTGTGTAAGACCTACAACGACGGCCGTGACAGCGACGCCATCTGCCGTAAAGAGCTGGCCACCATGTTTGCCCACTTCGCACAGGAAACCGGCGGCCACGAAAGCTGGCGTCCGGAAGCCGAATGGCGTCAGGCGCTGGTTCACGTTCGCGAAATGGGCTGGACCGAAGGGCAGAAAGGCGGTTACAACGGCGAATGTAATCCTGATATCTGGCAGGGACAAACCTGGCCGTGCGGCAAAGACAAAGACGGCGATTTCGTGAGTTACTTTGGCCGTGGGGCAAAACAGCTGTCTTATAACTGCAACTACGGTCCGTTCTCTGAAGCGATGTTCGGCACTGTCCGCACGCTGCTCGACAAGCCGGAGCTGGTGGCTGACACCTGGCTGAACCTGGCAAGCGCCATCTTCTTCTTCGCCTACCCGCAGCCGCCGAAACCGAGCATGCTGCAGGTTATCGACGGCACCTGGCAGCCAAACGATCATGACAAAGCCAACGGCCTGGTTCCGGGCTTCGGCGTGACCACCCAGATCATTAACGGTGGCGTAGAGTGTGGTGGCCCGACTGAGATTGCCCAGTCTGAAAACCGTATCAAGTACTACAAAGAGTTTGCGAAGTACCTGAAAGTGCCTGTTCCGGCAAATGAAGTGCTCGGCTGTGCCAACATGAAGCAGTTCGATGAAGGCGGCTCCGGTGCGCTGAAGATTTACTGGGAGCAGGACTGGGGATGGAGTGCCGATACGCCAGACGGTAAAACGTATTCCTGCCAGCTGGTCGGTTATCAGACGCCGTTCAGCGCCTTTAAAGAAGGTGACTACACGAACTGCGTGAAGAAATTCTATAACGTCAACATTATCAACGATGACGGTTCCGCCGTGACGCCGGACGAGCATCCGGTCACTCCGGCACCGACGCCATCGGAAGATGAAACCCCGGCACCGGCACCGGTTCCGGACGAAACGCCGGCAGAACCGACCGTGGTGAACCACGCCCCGGTCGCGCAGATTGCGGGCCCAATCGGTGCGGTGGAAGCGGGCGCGCAGGTATCCCTGAGCGCAGAAGGATCCACTGACCAGGACGGCAACACGCTGACCTACACCTGGCGTTCACAGGATGGCCAGACGGTCACCGGTGAAGACAAGGCGGTGGTGACCTTTACCGCGCCCGAGTCTGCGACGGCTCAACAGTACGAAGTCAGCCTGACCGTGAGCGATGGTGAGCTGAGCAGCACCACCTCCTATCTGCTGAACGTTAAAGCGAAAGCCACGACGCCGTCTGAAAACGACGGTACCTCAGGTGCTTACGCCGCGTGGAGCGCGAACAGCAAGTACAAGGCAGGCGATATCGTGAATAACCACGGTAAACTGTTCCAGTGCAAACCGTTCCCGTACAGCGGCTGGTGTAACAATGCCCCGGCGTACTACGAGCCAGGCGCGGGTCTGGCGTGGTCAGACGCCTGGACGGCGCTGTAAAACAAAACGGCAACCTTCGGGTTGCCGTTTTCGTCTCTGTTCTCTGAGATGTGCGTGCTTAACTAGCGATGCAATTTACCGTGGTCACGCAGCCAGGCGGCAGTACGCACAATCCCTTCATCCAGGGTGACAATCGGCTTATACCCCAGTTCGTTCTCTGCGCGGGTGATATCCAGCGTAAAATCGAAGTTGAGCTTTGAGACACCGTAGTGCGTCAACGCAGGCTCTTTCGCCGATTTACTCCCAAGACGCTCCATACTGCGGGCAATCATATCCAGCATCGGGTAGGGCACGGAACGAATACGGCAGTCGATTTGCAACTCGTCAATCAACCTTTGCACGATGCTGCGCAGCGTGCAGGGCTCACCGTTGGTGATATTGTACGCGCGACCGGAAATCAGGGTATCGCAGTCAGGCTGGCTTGCCAGCCACATGGCGTGGACCGCATTTTCGTAGTACGTCATATCCACCATCGCATCGCCACCGCGGGGCAGCAGCACGCTGCCGTAGTGGTGCATCATCTGCGCCAGACGCGGGATAAACACTTTGTCATGCGGGCCGAACAGGCTCTGAGGACGCAATACGGTAAAACGGGTGTGCGGGTTCGACTGTGCCAGCAGATCGATCACCTCTTCGCTGGCCGCTTTACTGCGGGCAAACTCACAGGCAAAGCGCGCCGGGCGAAAATCTTCCTGCACGTCGCGGTGATGGTGATAGTCGAAATAGAGAGACGGGGAGGAGATATGAATAAAGTTACGCACGCCCCAGGCCACGGCCCATTCACCCAGACGACGGGTGGCACGCACGTTGGCGAGGTCAAAAGCTTCCTGGGTGCCCCACGGGGAGGTAAAACTGGAGCAGTGCCACAGCGTATCGATACCGGCCAGCATCACCTTGGCCTGAGAGGAGACCAGCTCCGTCAGGTCGGCATGGACAAACTCTGCGCCCATTTTTTGCAGCAGTTTACCCATCGCTTCGTTGCGACCGGTGGCCCTGACGCTGATGCCTTTGTTGCGCAGAAACTCGACCGCATTTCGGCCTAAGCCGCTGGTCGCCCCGGTAACCAGTACCTTCATATCAATCCACTGTGTTGAAAAAGAATTTCGTGCGCATTCTTTCGTGAATTACGGCGGGTTGCAATGGGAAAGGTGAAAGAATAAGAGTTTTATTGAGTTATTTTCGTCTTTTGTTCTGCCAGCTGCGCGATACGTTTCGCCATTCCGCGAAAGATAAACAGGTGAGCGGGGATCATTAACAACCAGTAGAAAAGCCCCGGCATACCGTGCGGGTGCCACCAGGCACGAACGTCCAGTTCTCGATGGTCGCCTTTGTCTTTTAGCGTAAAGCACAACCGTCCCAGACCGGGCGCTTTCATGCCAAACAGCAGCGCCAGCTGTTTTTCGGGCTCGACGATGATCACCTTCCAGCTGTCAACCGTATCGCCTACCGCAAGATACGGGTGCGCAGGACGGCCTTTCGCCAGCCTGTGTCCTACCAGCAGATCCAGTGCGCCACGGGTTTGCCAGAGGATATTGCCGAAGAAATAGCGTTCTTTGCCGCCAATCTGATTCACCACCTCCCACAGGTCCGCCAGACTGGCCGGGGTGTTCACCGTGCAGCCAGCCTGTTTAGGAAAGTAACCGTACTCAGGCCGCCAGCGGGCAAACGCCTGGGCGTCGTAGCCCCAGTCGCTGGAGTTCATCAGCTGTTCCTCTTCCTTGAGCGTATTGCGTACCGCGTCATCGAAACGGATCAGCGTCTGGGGGATCAGCGCACGCAACGCGCGATCGTCGGCCAGCAGATCGTGTTTGAGCCCCTGGATCAGCGCTTTTGCGGTCGTTGGTGGCACGGACGTAATGACGTTTAAAAACCACACCGAGATCCATCGGGTAGGGAAGGGAATGGGGATCAGCCAGCGTCGGCGGCCGCTGACACGCATAAAATGTTCGAACTGTTGCTGGTAGCTCAGCACTTCCGGGCCGGCAGCCTCAAGCACGCGGTGTTGCTCAGCCGGATGGTCCAGCAGGGCCACCAGATAATGGCGTAAATTTTCCAGCGCAATCGGCGTGGTGCGCGATCGCACCCAGCGCGGCGGGGTAAGCACCGGCAGGTTGTACACCATGTCGCGCATCACTTCGAACGCGGCGGAGCCAGCTCCGACGATGATCCCCGCCCGCAGTTCGGTGACGGGAATATTGGCGCCGCGCAGGGTTTCAGCCGTGAGCTGACGGGCGCGAAGATGATCGGACTGCTCGTTAGCAGGCGCCTGCAGCGAGCTTAAAAAAATCACCTGCTTCACCGGTGTGCGCAACAGCGCGTCGCGGACGTTCATCGCCACCTGACGCTCGTGGGCGATAAAATCGCCCCCTTCGCCCATGCTGTGAACAAGGTAGTAAAGCGTGTCGACCCCTTCCAGTAACGCCGGCAGCGTCGTGGGCCAGTTGAGATCGACGTTGTGACAGGTCACCCCGGGCAGGTGCAGTTTTTGCAGACGCTCCGTGTTGCGTGCCACGGCCAGCACCTGGTGCCCCTGCTGACTTAACGCAGTGGTGAGATGCTGACCGATATACCCACTGGCACCGAGTACCAGAATACGTTGCGGCACGCTCTGCTCCTTAGCGCTGTAAAAACGCCTGCCAGTGTTTCACCACGTCTGCCAGCTGCTGACGATTAACGTCCAGGTGCATAACCAGGCGTACCACCGGCGAGGCGTTGATCAACACGCCACGGGCTTTCATAAACTCACCCAGCGCAGCAGCGTGCTCTTCGCCCACGCGAATGAACAGCATGTTGGTATCGTGGCGCATAACGTCTGCACCAATCTCGCGTAGCTGTGCGGCCATCCACGCGGCGTTTTCATGATCGTCTTTCAGGCGGGCCACGTTGTTTTTCAGGGCGTACAGTCCGGCTGCTGCCAGAATACCGGCCTGGCGCATCCCGCCGCCGGTCATCTTACGCCAGCGGACCGCGCGTTTGATGTAGTCCGCATTGCCCACCAGCAGCGAGCCAACGGGCGTCCCCAGCCCTTTAGACAGGCAAATAGTGAACGAATCGCAATACTGCGCGATGTCTTTCAGCTCGCAGCCATACTCCACCACGGCGTTAAAGATGCGCGCGCCGTCCACGTGCAGCCCGAGTTTGCGCTCGCGGGTGAATTCCCACGCTGCTTTCAGGTACTCGCGCGGCAGCACTTTGCCGTTGTGGGTGTTTTCCAGACTGAGCAGCCTGGTGCGGGCGAAATGCACATCATCGACTTTGATTTTCGCCGCGACCTTGTCGAGCGGCAGGGTGCCGTCCGGGGCGGCATCAATCGGCTGAGGCTGAATGCTGCCCAGTACCGCCGCACCGCCTGCTTCGTACAGGTAATTGTGCGCGCCCTGACCGGCAATATACTCTTCACCGCGTTCGCAGTGGCTGAGCAACGCCACCAGGTTGGCCTGGGTGCCGGATGGCAGAAACAGGGCGGCCTCTTTACCGCTTAGCTCGGCGGCATAACGCTGCAGCGCATTCACCGTTGGATCGTCACCGTAGACGTCGTCCCCGACCGGGGCGGCCATCATCTCTTCGAGCATGGCGCGACCCGGACGGGTAACGGTATCACTGCGTAAATCAATCATTTCACATCCCTTTAATTTAAGAGGTTATGTGAAATGTTTTACCTGAGCCAGTTGGTTTTTGCCAGTTCGATTACCTCATCACCGCGTCCACTGATGATGGCGCGCAGCATATAGAGGCTGAATCCTTTGGCCTGCTCGAGTTTAATCTGCGGTGGGATCGCCAGCTCTTCTTTCGCCACCACCACGTCCACCAGTACCGGACCGTCGATGGAGAAGGCACGCTGCAGGGCTTCATCGACTTCTGAGGCTTTCTCTACGCGAATACCCGTGATGCCGCAGGCTTCAGCGATGCGCGCGAAGTTGGTGTCGTGCAGCTCGGTGCCGTCCGTCAGATAGCCACCTGCCTTCATCTCCATCGCCACAAAGCCCAGCACGCTGTTGTTAAAGACCACGATTTTCAGCGGGAGCTTCATCTGCACAACCGACAGGAAATCGCCCATCAGCATGCTGAACCCGCCGTCACCGCACATCGCCACCACCTGACGCTCTGGTGCGGTGGCCTTGGCCCCCAGCGCCTGCGGCATGGCGTTGGCCATCGAACCGTGGTTGAACGACCCCAGCAGACGGCGTTTGCCGTTCATCTTCAGATAGCGTGCCGCCCAGACGGTCGGGGTGCCCACGTCGCAGGTAAAAATGGCGTCGTCGTCCGCGAAATGGCTAATTTGCTGCGCCAGATACTGGGGATGAATGGCTTTGTCGCTCGGTTTGGCAAGATCGTCCAGTCCTTTGCGTGCATCGCGGTAATCACTGAGGGCTTTGTCGAGGAACTTCCGGTCGGTTTTTTCTTCCACCAGCGGCAGCAGGGCGGCGAGGGTGGATTTGATGTCCCCTACCAGCGCCATATCGACTTTGCTGTGGGCACCAATACTGCCCGGGTTAATATCAATCTGAATGATTTTGGCATCCGTCGGGTAAAACGCGCGGTACGGGAACTGGGTGCCGAGCAGGATCAGCGTGTCGGCATTCATCATGGTGTGGAAACCGCTGGAAAAACCGATCAGTCCGGTCATGCCCACGTCATACGGATTGTCATATTCGACGTGCTCTTTGCCGCGCAGGGCGTGAACAATCGGGGATTTTAACTTGCCGGCAAATTCCACCAGCTCTTTGTGCGCGCCCGCACAGCCACTGCCGCACATCAGGGCGATATTGCTGGAGTAACGCAGCAGCTGCGCGAGCTTTTTGAGCTCTTCTTCAGCCGGCGTGATGACAGGCTGTGGGGCGTGATACCAGTGCGAACTGGCACCTTCAGGCGCGGCCTTCAGCGCCACGTCGCCGGGAATAACGACCACCGAAACACCGCGGTTAAGCACGGCTTTGCGCATTGCAATGGCCAGAACCTGAGGGATTTGTTCTGGTGAGGAAACTAATTCGCAATAGTGGCTGCATTCACGGAACAGCTCCTGAGGATGCGTCTCCTGAAAATAGCCGCTGCCGATTTCGGAAGAAGGGATGTGGGCGGCAATTGCCAGGACCGGTACGTGATTGCGGTGGCAGTCAAACAGGCCGTTGATCAAGTGAAGGTTGCCCGGTCCGCACGATCCGGCGCAGACGGCCAGTTCACCCGTCACCTGCGCTTCCGCCCCAGCCGCGAAGGCGGCAACCTCTTCATGACGGGTTGGCATCCATTCAATGGTCTTCATCTTATTCAGGCTATCGCTCAGCCCGTTCAGGGAGTCGCCGGTTACGCCCCAGATGCGCTTTACGCCTGCCTGCTCGAGGGTTTTTGCTATGTATGCAGCCACGGTTTGTTTCATGGGTGTCCATCTCCTTTAAGTGATATCGCTTACAAGCTTAGAAGAAAGTCACTGTATTGCCGCGCTTTACCCCTTATTAAAAGGTGCTTTTCACCCGCAATGATTCGGCATAATCTGGTCATCACACAGATGAAAACAGGAATCATTTCAAATGGTTAAATCATTGTTAATTGCTGTTAATGAAAAGCTATCGTGCGACGATGCCGGCAAACTCTTGTTACGACTTGCCGTCGGTGGGTTGATGCTTTTTCACGGTTTACACAAGTTATTGGGTGGCGTGGGGTTCATCAGCGGCATGCTGGTGGAAAAAGGATTACCGGGGTTTATCGCCTACGGCGTGCTCATTGGCGAAGTGGTGGCACCTGTCCTGATTATCGTTGGGCTTTTTACGCGCCCGGCGGCACTGGTGCTGGCGTTTACCATGATTGTGGCGTGGCTGATGGTCGGGACGGGGGAAACCTTTGCGCTGGACGCGGTAGGTGCCTGGGCGATTGAGAGCCTGGTGTACTTCTTTATCGGTGCGTTGGCGGTAGCATGTTTAGGCGCTGGGCGTTTTGCGTTGGGGAAAGCGCCGGTCTGGCGGTAGGCGTACTAACCGGGGGTAAACGCGAGCGCTTACCCCCGTCATTCGCGCGTTGGCTGATTACGCCAGCACAAGATCGCCCTGTGGATGACACGAGCACGCCAGCACGTATCCGTCGGCGATTTCTGCCTCGGTCAGCGTCATGGTGCTCGTCACGGTGTACTCACCGGAGACCACTTTGGTCTTGCAGCAGCCACACACGCCAGCACGGCATGCTGCCACCACCGGCACGTTGTTGCTTTCCAGCGCGTCCAGTAGCGTGGTGCCGACCCGGCCAAAGAAAGTCTGAGCAGGCTGCAGTCTGGTGAACGTAATTCCGCTGGTTGCCGCTTCCGCCACCGGGGTGAAGAACTGCTCTTTGAAGAAGCGGGTCACGCCCAGCGCTTTCACGTCCTGCTCAACGATATCCATATACGGCGCCGGCCCACAGGTCATCACGGTACGATCCGCGAGGTCCGGGACGCTTTGCAGCAGTTCACGGCTCAGACGTCCGGCGACAAAACCGTGGGTTGCGTTATGTTCCGCCACCAGCGTCACCGGATAGTTACGCCACTCTTCGGCAAAGATCACATCTTCCGGCGAGCGCACGCTGAAGATCACCTGAACATCAGCCTGCGGACGGTTTTTCGCCAGCCAGCGACGCATTGACATGATCGGCGTGACGCCGCACCCGGCGGCCAGCAGCAGGAATTTATCTTCCGCTTTATCGTCACAGGTGAAATCCCCGTGTGCGTCCGACAGCCAGAGGTAATCCCCGCGCTTCACGTCCCGGGTCAGCCACTGCGAGCCTGCGCCATCATCGATACGGCGGATAGTGAGCGTGATGTACTCGCTCACGCCCGGCGTTGAGGAGATCGTGTAGGCGCGCAGCGTGTCCGCTGAGTTGCGGACACTGACCAGCGCATACTGACCTGCACGGTACGGATAGTAGTCATGGCACAGCAGGGACAGCGTCCACACATCCGGCGTCTCCTGATGGATGTGATGAACCTGCATCCGCCACGGACATTGTGAGGTTGGCATGGTCATGAATAACTCCTTACGCGCTCAGCAGCTGCTGCATATCTTCTTCTACGGTGGTCACGGAACGCAGACCAAACTTCTCGTTCAGCACGGCCAGCAGATCCGGTGTCAGGAAGCCGGGTGCGGTGGGGCCGGTCACAATGTTGGTCACACCGAGAGAGAGCAGGGTCAGCAGGATGACAATCGCTTTCTGTTCAAACCAGGAGAGCACCAGCGACAGCGGCAGATCGTTGACGCCGCAGCCCAGTTTTTCCGCCAGCGTGACGGCCAGAATGATGGCAGAGTAGGCGTCGTTACACTGACCCGCATCGACCAGACGTGGCAAACCTTCAATGTTGCCGAAGTCCAGCTTGTTGAAACGGTATTTACCGCACGCCAGCGTCAGGATCAGGCAATCTTCCGGTAAGCTGGTGGCGAAATCGGTGAAGTAGTTACGCTCACCGCGCGCGCCGTCACAGCCGCCAATCAGGAAGATATGGCGCAGTTTTTCACGGCTCACGAGGTCAATCAGTGAATCCGCGGCACCGAGCAGGGTTTCGCGACCAAAGCCGACGGTGATCAGATGTTCGATTTCGCTGTACGGGAAGCCACCCATCTGCTGCGCCTGGGCGATGACCGGGCCGAAATCATCCCCTTCCAGGTGGCTCACACCCGGCCAGCCAACGATGCTTCGGGTCCAGATGCGGTCGTCATACGCGCCAACGGTGGGGTCGATGATGCAGTTAGAGGTCATCACGATGGGACCCGGGAAACGGGCGAACTCAACCTGCTGGTTCTGCCAGCCGCTACCGTAGTTCCCGACCAGGTGTTTAAATTTACGCAGTTCCGGGTAGCCGTGTGCGGGCAGCATTTCGCCGTGGGTATAGACGTTAACGCCCGTGCCTTCGGTCTGCTTCAGCAGGTTATAGAGGTCTTTCAGGTCATGGCCGGAGATCAGGATGCACTTGCCTTCGGTCGCTTTAACGTTAACCTGCGTCGGCGTCGGGTGGCCGTAGGTGCGGGTTTCACCGGCATCCAGAATACGCATCACGTTGAAGTTCATCTGGCCGATTTCCATTGAACATTCGAGCAGCGGATTCATCTCGGCAGGCCAGGTACCCAACCACGCCATGATTTTGTGGTACTGAGCATAGATAGCGTTATCGTACTGGCCCAGAACGTGCGCGTGTTCCATATAGGCCGCGGCCCCTTTCAGGCCGTACAGGCAGAGCAGACGCAGGCCGAGAATGTTCTCGCCAATCGCCGCTTTGTCTTTGTTGGGGGTGAATTCTGCTGCCTGACGCTGCAGCTCGCCCAGGTCATCGCTCACCAGCTGCAGGTCTGCCATTGGGTTTTCTACCCGCGCGTTGGCATCGGCGCTCAGGCACTGCGCTTTCAGCGCTTCACGCAATGCAATTGCTTCGCGGGCATAGCCGACGATGCGCGGGGAATCAAAGTTAACGTTAGTCAGCGTGGAGAAAAAGGCGCGTGGGGCGAAACTGTCTACATAGTGGTCAATAATGCCATATTCGCGGGCCTTGAATGCCCATGCGGAAAGGCCTTGCAGGGCGGCAATCAGCAGATCCTGCAGGTCTGATGTTTCTGCGGTTTTGCCGCACATACCTTGCGCATAAGAGCAGCCATTGCCTGCCGGGGTACGGATGGTTTGTTCACATTGCACACAAAACATAATCACACCTGTTAAAGTTATATTTGATATACATGTTTGAGATTATGCTTGTGACTGAACGGTGAAAAGGGCTTTCTTCTACAAAATAGAGGGAGATTGATTTAGCGCAATTTTGGCGGCAGAAAGCCTACCGCCAGAGGAGTATCAGGCGGAGAAAAACGCCATCAGAACGGGAACCAGCAGGCTCAAAATAAAGCCGTGTACGATGGCGGCAGGCACCATCTCCAGCCCACCTGAACGCTGCAGAACCGGCAGGGTAAAGTCCATCGACGTGGCGCCACACAGACCCAGTGCGGTCGAGCGACTGCGGCGCACCAGGCCCGGGATCAGCATAATGGCAATTAATTCTCGCGCCAGGTCGTTAAAGAAGGCGGCGCTCCCGATGACCGGACCGAACGATTCAGTCAGCAGAATACCGGAAAGGGAATACCAGCCAAATCCGGAGGCCATTGCCAGACCGGTTTTTAACGGCAGGCCGAGGATAAAAGCGTTAATCACGCCCGCCACCAGTGAGCTAATGACGACGATAACCGCGACGATCATTCCACGGCGATTAAGGACAATCTGTTTCAACGTCATGCCATTATTTCGCAGCTGAATACCGATAAGGAACAGCAGGAAAATGAGGGTATATTCACTGGCTTCCGTCGCGTGCTGTAAAAAATTCCATCCGCTTAACCCAAGAACAAAACCCAGCACCACGACGCCGCATAATTTTAAAGATTCCAGCGCCATTGCAATTCGTGACGGCAGTTTTTCCTGATGGTGGTGATTTTTCCACGGAATAGTGCGCTCAAGCCAGAAAAGTGCGGCAATATTGCACAGCAAAATAACGGCGCAGGTGACGACAGAATAATGCAGGATCGCCAGCAGATTGGTGGCCAGATTATCCAGAAACGCCAGGCTTATCCCCATAAAGAAAAGAATGACGTAGACAATCCAGCTCAGAAAACGGTTGATAAGCCGTAACGCGGATTCGCGATGCAGCGGGATAAGGTAGCCCACAATCAGAGGCAGCAGAATGATGAGGAGTCCTGAAAACATGAACAACGGGTCCTTGTGAGTATCTGTTAAGCGCCAGAGACACTACCCAATAAACGTTGTCAGGTAAAGGAGCAACAAAAAAGCCGGGTGGCAGCAACGCCTGACCCGGCCTGAGTGTTGTCATGCAGGTCGGGTAAGCGTAAGTGCTACCCGACTGCACACGCAATTAATCGCGTTTTTCCAGCAGGGTGCGATACAGCACGCCGCCCAGAATACCGCCGATGATTGGCATTACCCAGAACAGCCACAGCTGCTCAAGCGCCCAGCCGCCCTGGAAAATAGCGACGGCAGTACTGCGCGCCGGGTTTACGGAGGTGTTGGTGACCGGAATAGAGATCAGGTGGATAAGCGTCAGCGCCAGACCAATGGCAATAGGTGCAAAGCCCGCCGGGGCGTGTTTGTCGGTTGCGCCGTGGATCACCAGCAGGAAGCCTGCGGTCAGCACAATTTCAATCACGATGGCAGAGAGCATGGAGTAACCGCCAGGGGAGTGTTCGCCGAAACCGTTTGAGGCGAAGCCGCTTGCGGCGGCGTCAAAGCCGGCTTTACCGCTGGCAATAACGTACAGAACCGCTGCAGCAATAATCCCGCCAACAACCTGGGCCACAATATAACCAATGACTTCTTTAGCAGGGAAACGACCGCCCGCCCATAAACCTAATGTCACCGCCGGGTTAAAATGACCACCGGAAATATGACCCACGGCAAACGCCATGGTTAATACGGTTAAACCGAATGCCAGCGCAACGCCGACAAAACCAATACCTAATTCCGGAAATGCTGCTGCCAGAACGGCGCTACCGCAGCCACCAAACACCAGCCAGAATGTACCAAAGCATTCTGCTGCTAATTTTCTAAACATAACCACCTCAATAATAAACTTCACACGCGTTCCTGCGTGCGGGATATCGTCAAAAAAGGGATGACGACTCAAAGAGCCATTATTTTAAAAACAAAAACATCCCTTCGCCACTAAAATTAATTCGGTTAATTTGATTTATGGCAACGTGATGTCATTCCTTGTTCAAATCGACGGTAAATAGAGCATAGACCAATTCTCTACAGCACGAAGGTTGTGCTGTCGTGTCAAAGTTCCTGCCGCTATACTGCTGATAACTTAAAGGAAAAAGTGATCATCTCGCGGGGGATTTATGCTTCTCGAACGTGTGGAAATTGTTGGGTTCCGCGGTATTAACCGCCTGTCGCTGCAGCTTGAGCAGAACAACGTCCTGATCGGTGAGAACGCGTGGGGTAAGTCCAGCCTTCTGGATGCGCTGACGCTGCTGCTTTCGCCCGAAGACGATCTGTATCACTTTGCCCATGATGATTTCTGGTTTCCTCCCGGCGATGTGAATGGCCGCGAAAAACACCTGCACATTATTCTGACGTTCCGCGAATCCGAGCCGGGGCGTCACCGCGTGCGTCGCTTCCGGCCGTTATCACCCTGCTGGGTCCCGTGCGACGACGGTTTCCACCGGATTTTCTACCGGCTGGAAGGTGAGATGGCAGAAAACGAGGGCGTATTAACCCTGCGTGATTTCCTCGATGAGAAAGCCAACCCCATTCCGCTGGATGACATCGACGACCTGGCTCGCCACCTGATTCGCCTGATGCCGGTGTTGCGCCTGCGTGATGCGCGTTTTATGCGGCGGATCCGCAACGGCACTGTACCAAATATGCCGGAAGTGGAAGTGACCGCCCGCGAGCTGGATTTCCTGGCGCGAGAGCTGGTGGCGCGTCCGCAAAATCTGACCGATGGTCAAATCCGCCAGGGGTTGTCGGCAATGGTACAACTGCTGGAACACTATTTTTCCGAGCAGGGGACGTCGGAGTCGCGCCATCGTCTGATGCGCCGCCGCTCTCACGATGAACAACGCAGCTGGCGTTACCTCGATATCATAAACCGGATGATTGACAGGCCCGGTGGCCGTACCCATCGGGTGATTTTGCTGGGGCTGTTTTCGACGCTTCTGCAGGCCAAGGGCACCGTTCGTCTCGACCGTGACGCCCGGCCGCTGCTGCTGGTGGAAGACCCGGAAACGCGCCTGCACCCGATCATGCTCTCGGTGGCGTGGCACCTGTTGAATCTGCTGCCGCTGCAGCGCGTGACCACCACCAATTCCGGCGAGTTATTGTCCCTGACCCCGGTTGAGCACGTCTGCCGTCTGGTACGTGAGTCTTCCCGCGTCACCGCCTATCGCCTCGGGCCGGGCGGGATGAACGCGGAAGAGGGACGTCGTATCTCGTTCCACATCCGCTTTAATCGTGCGTCGTCGCTGTTCGCCCGCTGCTGGCTGCTGGTTGAGGGAGAAACGGAAACCTGGGTTATCAACGAACTGGCGCGTCAGTGCGGCCACCATTTTGATGCCGAAGGTATCAAGGTCATCGAATTTGCCCAGTCGGGGATCAAGCCGCTGATCAAATTCGCCCGGCGGATGGGCATTGAATGGCATGTGCTGGTGGATGGTGACGAGGCGGGGAAAAAATATGCCGCGACCGTGCGTGGCCTGCTAAATAATGAGCGCGAAGAAGAGCGCGACCACTTAACCATGCTGCCGGCCATGGACATGGAGCACTTTATGTACCGTCAGGGGTTCGACGACGTGTTCCACCGGATTGCGATGGTGCCGGTGGATGTGCCAATGAACATGCGGCGCGTGATTGCCAAAGCCATCCACCGCTCTTCAAAACCTGATTTAGCGATTGAGGTGGCGACGGAAGCGGGGAGACGTGGCGTGGAGTCCGTGCCGACACTGCTGCGCAAGATGTTCTCCCGCGTGCTGTGGCTGGCACGCGGGAAAGCGGATTAAGCGCGGGTCGCCTGCGTGACGTGTTGCGTCAGGCTGTCCAGTAGCGCATAGCGGCGGCGGTACTCAGCGCGCTTTTTGCTCGCAATCTCTTCCATCGGCTTACGGGGCATGGCGAGCGGCAGCATGAAGTGGCCGTTATCCTGTTTTTGCCCACCGAGGGAGAGCCAGAAGCTGTCATAATCGGCCAGCAGTTTTCCCTCTTTTTTCTTGCGGTAACGCCAGCTGCGGTAGATATGCGTGGCGTTACTCACCGCGACAATATGCTCAACCGGGAAAGCTGCGCCAAGCGTCATTGCCGTTTCAACCAGCAGGCGTTTCGGGAACAGGCCGTGACACGCTTTGGTCGCCCCCTGGATCAGTTCATGTGGAACATGTGCTTTTGCCCCCTGCAGGCCGCCAATGAACAGCGTTGTTTTTCCTTCAAACGGGCACAGCGTGAAGGTCATTTCCGCCAGCACGGTATTCTGATGGTTACAAAAGACGAGGGTGGCTTCACCCTCTTTATCCATGAAGGCGTCGGCGCACAGGCGCACAGTAAACTGCTGTTCGTCTTTTCCGGTCAGGGTCAGCAGGGTTGCCCCCTGCGGTGAAAGGTAACCCTTGACCAGCGTTGCCGGAAGCTGGCGCGTCATTGTCTGGTAGTGCCAGGTCAGCGATTCCAGCGCCTGTCGGCGATCCATGTCCACCGTTAACCACGGGCGGTGCAGGCGGCACGGCAGCCCCGGCTGCACCTGCAACATTTGCATCAGGCGCGGCTGCTTTGCCAGCGCTGACAGCAGACGCGTGGTGCTGAACGGTGTCATCAGCGAACGGAGCATGAATTTACGTCGATAAGCGGGGTTTTGCCATGCCAGCCCCGGAGTGATCTTCCCGAAGGCCAGATTATTGAAGAGCTGCCAGCCGGATTTAGGCTGGGGCTGATGAGAAAAAAGTGTATCGACGATGGAAGACATGTTAGATCCTGCTTCTGAAGGAAGGGCTCT
Source organism: Enterobacter cloacae complex sp. FDA-CDC-AR_0132 (assembly GCF_003010695.1). Taxonomy (NCBI): domain Bacteria; kingdom Pseudomonadati; phylum Pseudomonadota; class Gammaproteobacteria; order Enterobacterales; family Enterobacteriaceae; genus Enterobacter; species Enterobacter cloacae complex sp. FDA-CDC-AR_0132. The sequence continues at coordinate 3,255,998 of NZ_CP027618.1, forward strand.
ATTTCAGCAGGCGAAATTTCAATAACTCATCAACAAATTGAGGCGATTTCGGTGCGCGGGGGTTTCGTTGAGGAGTCGTTTAGATAGAATCAACGTTTATAATTGCCAGAACATTTATTTGGAATATTTATGAACCTCAAGGGAAAACGCAGAACGTGGTTTCTGCTGCTGGCGGTAATTGTTATCGGGGGAGGGTTCTGGCTATGGCAGATCCTGAATGCCCCTGTACCACAGTATCAAACACTGATTGTCCGTCCGGGCGAGCTGCAGCAAAACGTGCTGGCGACGGGAAAACTGGATGCCCTGCGCAAGGTTGACGTGGGTGCACAGGTAAGCGGTCAGTTGAAAACGCTGTCGGTTGAGATTGGCGACAAGGTGAAAAAAGGCCAGCTGCTGGGCGTTATCGATCCTGAGCAGGCGCAAAACCAGATCCGTGAGGTGGAAGCCACGCTCATGGAACTGCGTGCCCAGCGTGCACAGGCGGAGGCTGAGCGCAACCTGGCCCAGGTAACGTTAACGCGTCAGCAGGCGCTGGCCAAAACGCAGGCCATCTCGAAACAAGATTTAGACACGGCCGCCACCGAGCTGGCGGTTAAGCAGGCGCAGATCGGGACTATCGATGCGCAGATCAAGCGCAACCAGGCCTCGCTGGATACGGCCAAAACCAACCTCGACTATACGCAGATTGTGGCGCCCATGGCCGGGGAAGTGACTCAAATTACCACGCTGCAGGGGCAAACGGTGATTGCGGCGCAGCAGGCGCCCAACATTCTGACCCTGGCGGACATGAGCACCATGCTGGTGAAAGCCCAGGTCTCAGAGGCGGATGTTATTCATCTGAAGCCGGGGCAGAAAGCCTGGTTTACCGTCCTCGGCGATCCTCAGACGCGCTATGAAGGCGCGCTAAAAGACATTCTGCCGACGCCGGAAAAAGTGAACGATGCCATCTTCTACTATGCGCGCTTCGAGGTACCTAACCCGCAGGGCGTGTTGCGTCTGGACATGACCGCACAGGTGCACATTCAGCTTACCGGCGTGAAAAATGTGCTCACCATTCCTCTCTCTGCGCTGGGTGAATCCACCGGCGAGAGCCGCTATAAAGTGAAAGTGCTGCGCAACGGCGAAACGCGTGAGCGAGAAGTGGTCATTGGTGCACGTAATGACACCGACGTGGTGGTGGTCAAAGGGCTGGAAGAGGGTGAGGAGGTTGTCACCAGCGAAAGCCTGCCCGGAGCCGCTAAATGACGGCGTTGCTTGAGCTGAATGACATTCGTCGTAGCTATCCGTCGGGCGATGGCCCGGTTGAGGTGCTGAAGGGGATCACCCTGCGCGTCGAAGCGGGCGAGATGGTGGCGATTGTCGGTGCGTCCGGCTCCGGTAAATCGACGCTGATGAATATTCTCGGCTGTCTGGACAGACCCACCAGCGGCACCTATCGGGTGGCCGGAATGGATGTTTCCACGCTGGACGGTGACGCGCTGGCAAAACTGCGGCGGGAACATTTCGGTTTTATCTTCCAGCGTTACCATCTGCTCTCTCACCTGACGGCGGCGCAGAACGTCGAAGTGCCGGCGGTCTATGCCGGCGTCGAGCGGAAAAAACGCCTTGAGCGCGCCCAGATGCTGCTGACGCGTCTGGGGCTGGCGGAACGGGTGGAGTACCAGCCCTCGCAGCTTTCCGGCGGCCAGCAGCAGCGTGTCAGTATCGCACGCGCGCTGATGAACGGCGGTCAGGTGATCCTCGCAGATGAACCGACCGGGGCGCTCGACAGCCATTCGGGTGAAGAGGTGATGGCGATCCTTCACCAGCTTCGCGATCAGGGGCATACGGTCATCATCGTTACCCACGATCCGCAGGTGGCTGCACAGGCCGAGCGCATCATTGAGATCCGCGACGGAGAGCTGGTCAGCAACCCGCCGGCGCGACACGCCCGGGCGGCGGCGCCGAAAGAAGTCCTGCCGGCGTCAACCGGCTGGGGACAATTTTCCAGCGGGTTTCGTGAGGCGCTGACCATGGCCTGGCTGGCGATGGCCGCCAACAAAATGCGCACCCTGTTGACCATGCTGGGCATCATCATTGGTATCGCCTCGGTGGTGTCGATTGTGGTCGTGGGCGACGCGGCCAAACAGCTGGTGCTGGCGGATATTCGGGCCATCGGGACCAACACCATTGATGTCTATCCCGGCAAAGATTTTGGCGATGACGAGCCGCAGTATCAGCAGTCGCTGAAGTACGACGATCTGGCGGCTATCCAGAAGCAGCCGTGGGTAAATTCGGCCACGCCGGCGGTCTCGCAAAACCTCCGTCTGCGGGTAGGCAATGTTGACGTTGCTGCCAGCGCCAACGGTGTCAGCGGCGATTACTTTAACGTCTATGGCATGACCTTCAGCGAAGGTGCCACCTTCAATGCCGAGCAGTTAGCGGGCCGGGCGCAGGTGGTGGTGCTTGACGCCAACTCGCGCCGGCAGCTCTTCCCCAATAAAACCAACGTGGTGGGCGAGGTTATCCTTGTCGGAAACATGCCTGCGACGGTGATTGGCGTGGCGGAAGAGAAACAGTCGATGTTTGGCAGCAGCAAGATCCTGCGCGTCTGGCTGCCCTATACCACCATCTCCGGACGGATTATGGGGCAGTCCTGGCTGAACTCCATCACCGTTCGCGTGAAGGAGGGCTACGACAGCGCGCAGGCCGAGCAACAGCTGGAACGGCTGCTGACGTTGCGTCACGGGAAGAAAGATTTCTTCACCTGGAACATGGACGGTCTCTTGAAAACGGCGGAAAAGACCACACGTACTCTTCAGCTGTTCCTGACGCTGGTGGCGGTGATCTCGCTGGTGGTTGGCGGTATCGGGGTGATGAATATCATGCTGGTATCGGTCACGGAACGTACCCGGGAGATTGGCATCCGCATGGCAGTCGGTGCCAGAGCCAGCGATGTGCTGCAGCAATTTTTGATTGAAGCGGTGCTGGTGTGTCTGGTGGGCGGCGCGATGGGCATTGCGCTGTCGATGATGATCGCGTTTGCTCTGCAGCTTTTTTTACCCGGCTGGGAGATTGGTTTCTCGCCGGTGGCCATTCTTACCGCATTTTTGTGTTCGACTTTTACCGGCATTTTGTTTGGCTGGCTGCCTGCCCGCAATGCGGCGCGTCTGGATCCTGTGGATGCGTTGGCTCGCGAATAGGCTGAAAATAAAAATGCCAGCCGATCGGGCTGGCATTTTGACGGCGGGATGTACACAATAAAACAGAGAGCTATGCGACCGTTTCTGCTTCAATGGGTACGATCAGGCTTGCATGATTGCCTTTGGGTCCCTGGTGTACATCGAACCGGACGGACTGCCCGGCTTTGAGCGTTCTGTAACCATCCATCTGAATGGTGGAATAGTGAGCGAAGATATCCTCGCCGCCGCCTTCGGGGCAGATGAAGCCAAACCCTTTGGCGTTGTTGAACCACTTAACAGTACCCATTTCCATGCTTCGACATCCTTCGTAAATCTTATAAGTTAAGATGGAATGAACCGGTGGTGGAGTGGGGGCTGTTCAAAACCTCGCCATCTCACGCTTGTACAATTTAGAGAAACGAAAGAAGTCGTCAAGCGTTTGGCGCTTGAGATGGGACAATAATCAACCAAAGTTTGAAGCAGTTAACGCTATTGCAACAGTTTGTGACAGACATCGCGGATGACAGTAATAGATGATTGTTATCTAACATCTGAGGTAGATTCAAAGTGGTTATGCAAAATGGGTAAGACCAACGACTGGCTGGATTTTGACCAGCTGGCGGAAGATAAAGTGCGTGACGCGCTAAAACCGCCATCTATGTATAAAGTTATGTTAATGAACGATGATTACACGCCGATGGAATTTGTTATTGACGTGCTACAAAAGTTCTTTTCTTATGATGTAGAACGTGCAACGCAACTGATGCTTACCGTTCATTATCGTGGCAAAGCTATCTGCGGCATCTTTACCGCCGAAGTGGCGGAGACCAAAGTCGCGATGGTGAACGATTATGCGAGGGAGAACGAGCATCCGTTGCTGTGTACGCTGGAAAAGGCCTGATAAGGCATAAAATTTGGGGGAGGTGCCTATGCTCAATCAAGAACTGGAACTCAGTTTAAATATGGCTTTCGCCAGAGCGCGTGAGCACCGACATGAGTTTATGACCGTCGAGCATTTACTGCTCGCACTGCTTAGCAACCCATCTGCCCGCGAAGCGCTGGAAGCCTGCTCCGTGGATCTGGTGGCGCTACGTCAGGAACTCGAAGCCTTCATCGAACAAACCACACCGGTGCTGCCAGCCAGTGAAGAAGAGCGCGACACGCAGCCGACGCTCAGCTTCCAGCGCGTGTTGCAGCGTGCGGTATTCCACGTCCAGTCTTCCGGACGTAGCGAAGTGACGGGCGCAAATGTGCTGGTCGCCATCTTCAGCGAGCAGGAGTCACAGGCTGCCTACCTGCTGCGCAAACACGAAGTCAGCCGACTCGACGTGGTTAACTTTATCTCTCACGGAACGCGTAAAGACGAGCCGAACCAGGCATCGGATTCCAGCAATCAGGTCAATAACAATGAAGAGCAAGCAGGCGGGGAGGATCGTATGGAAAACTTCACCACCAATCTCAACCAGCTTGCTCGCGTTGGCGGTATCGACCCGCTGATTGGTCGCGATAAAGAGCTGGAGCGCGCGATCCAGGTATTGTGCCGTCGCCGCAAGAACAACCCACTGCTGGTGGGTGAATCTGGCGTCGGTAAAACCGCGATTGCCGAAGGTCTCGCCTGGCGTATTGTGCAGGGCGACGTACCGGAAGTGATTGCCGATTGCACTATTTACTCGCTGGACATTGGCTCGCTGCTGGCGGGCACTAAATACCGCGGCGATTTTGAAAAACGCTTTAAGGCGCTTTTGAAACAGCTTGAGCAGGACACCAACAGCATTCTGTTTATCGATGAGATCCACACCATCATCGGTGCCGGTGCGGCCTCGGGTGGCCAGGTGGATGCCGCTAACCTGATCAAACCGCTGCTCTCCAGCGGTAAGATCCGCGTGATTGGCTCTACAACGTATCAGGAGTTCAGCAACATTTTTGAGAAAGATCGTGCCCTGGCGCGTCGTTTCCAGAAAATCGATGTGACTGAACCTTCTGTTGAAGAAACCGTGCAGATCATCAACGGTCTGAAACCGAAGTACGAAGCACACCACGATGTGCGTTATACCGCCAAAGCGGTACGTGCGGCGGTGGAGCTGGCGGTGAAATACATCAACGATCGTCATCTGCCGGATAAGGCCATTGACGTGATTGATGAGGCAGGGGCGCGTGCGCGTCTGATGCCGGCCAGCAAGCGTAAGAAAACCGTTAACGTGGCGGATATCGAGACCGTGGTGGCCCGTATCGCGCGTATCCCTGAGAAGAGCGTTTCTCAGAGCGACCGTGACACGCTGCGCACCCTTGGCAATCGCCTGAAAATGCTGGTCTTTGGGCAGGATAAAGCCATTGAGGCGTTAACCGAAGCCATCAAGATGGCCCGTGCCGGACTGGGGCATGAACATAAGCCTGTCGGTTCCTTCCTGTTCGCCGGTCCGACCGGTGTGGGGAAAACCGAGGTCACGGTTCAGCTCTCCAAAGCGCTGGGCATTGAGCTGCTGCGTTTTGATATGTCCGAGTACATGGAGCGTCACACCGTCAGCCGTTTGATTGGTGCGCCTCCGGGCTATGTGGGCTTTGACCAGGGCGGTCTGTTAACCGACGCGGTGATCAAGCATCCGCACGCGGTACTGCTGCTCGATGAAATCGAGAAAGCGCACCCGGACGTGTTCAACATCCTGCTGCAGGTGATGGACAACGGGACGCTGACCGATAACAACGGGCGCAAGGCGGACTTCCGCAACGTAGTGCTGGTAATGACCACCAACGCCGGTGTACGTGAAACGGAGCGTAAATCTATCGGTCTTATCCATCAGGATAACAGCACCGATGCGATGGAAGAGATCAAGAAGATCTTTACGCCGGAGTTCCGTAACCGTCTGGACAACATCATCTGGTTCGATCACCTCTCTACCGAGGTTATCCATCAGGTAGTGGATAAGTTCATCGTCGAGCTGCAGGTTCAGCTGGATCAGAAAGGCGTGTCGCTGGAAGTGAGCCAGGAGGCCCGCAACTGGCTGGCTGAGAAAGGCTACGACCGTGCGATGGGGGCCCGTCCAATGGCGCGTGTGATTCAGGACAACCTGAAGAAACCGCTGGCGAACGAGCTGCTGTTTGGCTTGCTGGTAGACGGCGGTCAGGTGACGGTCGCGCTGGACCAGGAGAAGAATGAGCTGACGTACGATTTCCAGAGTGCGCAGAAGCACAAGCCGGAAGCGGCTCACTAATTTCCAGCATTAGTCTTAAAAACCGGGCAATACACTGCCCGGTTTTTTTATGCCTGCTCACACCGAAACTTTGCGAGGCGCTTTCCATATTTTCATCTCACTCATTGCTGTATAAATTCACAGTCCTAGAATGGCGGCGCACCTGCAAAATCAGGTGTCAGGATTGGCGTCCTGAAAGTGTGTGAGCAGCACCATTGCTGCAGGCTTCGTTCGCCCTAAGGAAAAGGGTATAATTCTGCATCTGGCGGGCGAATCGGAAGCTTCTTTTGAAGCGCCAGTAGCACACACACTGGTACGCCAATTCCTTTTCGTCCGCCGCCAGCGAATCTGGCGTTTCCTGCGGTGGTAACTCAACGTGTGTGAAGGTATTACCCAATGAATACAGAAAACTGTTTCTCCCAGCTCTACAGCGAACTCTCCCTCAACCCCGATCTCCCGACCCTGGCCGGGCGCTGCATGCTGCTCACCGAAATTCTGCTGGACTGCAACGCCCACCCGCAAACGCAGCCCGTGTGCCGCTGTTTAGGCGCGTATCTGGAAGAAGTCAAAAGCGGACTCACAGAATCAATGCGTGATTTTCAGATAGTGGAATTTGAGGAGGACGCTGAACCACCGCGACAAAAAGCGTGGCTACTGGAAGATACCGAAACAAAGTGTGACTACTGCCGGGCAGTAAACCACGTGCTGCTGGTGTCCCATTTTGATCGGGATATGCTGCCGCACCTGACGGGATTGCTGCATGATATGGCGCATTCCATGGCCGGGGATTTAATCACGCCGGCGCAGCCCCGCATGACAATACATCTTCCTGCCCGGCATTAAACCGTTAAATAAAAAAGGCCGGGGTTAACCCGACCTTTATATATTCATCTGCCATTACAGGCGAAAACAATTAGCGACTACGGAAGACAATGCGGCCTTTGCTCAGGTCGTACGGGGTCAGTTCAACAGTCACTTTGTCGCCCGTTAAAATGCGGATATAGTTTTTGCGCATTTTACCGGAGATGTGCGCAGTTACCACGTGACCGTTTTCCAGCTCTACGCGAAACATGGTGTTAGGCAACGTATCAAGTACGGTACCCTGCATTTCAATATTGTCTTCTTTGGCCATCTAATCCTCTGGGGTATCACTACCAAGTTTTGAACCGGCAAGATAATGCCGAAATTCATCAATTAAGTAAAGAATTGCGCGTTTAAAACGCAGCAAAATAGTTTCGGCGCATTGCCCAAGCGTCACGGTACAACCGAACGGAAAGCGCATTCGTAAAGGGGATACAACAGGATAAACGTCAGGACGTTATCTGAAGCGGAGGACCCAAACGGCGGCGAGGCAACAGGCAGAACCTACTCTGCGGCATAATTATAACACCCTCACAAAAAATATGCGGAAAACATTTAGGCATTGGGCATAAAGAGCGTTCTTGGTACCCAGAAGTCTCGCGGCAGCTTCTCCTGACGGCAAACATCCAGATGTTCTATGTAGTGACGGCGGGGGATGTCAACCGCGCCGAGCGAGGCAGTATGCTCATTGAGGACCTGGCAATCCATCAGTTTTCCGCCGCGCTGGGCAAACTCCTGGCAGAAGATCAGCAGCGCGGTTTTCGAGGCATTCACGGCACGGGAGAACATCGATTCGCCGCAAAACAGCGTCCCCTGCGCAACGCCATACATCCCGCCGACGAGTTCACCGTCTTGCCAGACTTCAATGGAGTGCGCGAAACCCAGCTCATGCAGCTGGTGATAGGCGGTAATGATATCGCGGGTGATCCAGGTTCCTTCATGACGGTCTTCGGCACAGCCTTCAATGACCTGACCGAAGGCATGATTCAGGGTGACGCGGTAGGGTGATTTCGCATGGAAACGCTTCATGCTGCGGCTCAGGTGAAACTGCGCCGGCCACAGCACGGCACGGGGATCGGGCGACCACCATAAAATCGGGTCGCCGGGTGAAAACCACGGGAAAATGCCGCGCTGGTAAGCCATCAAAAGCCGCGCAGGACTGAGGTCGCCGCCAAGGGCCAGCAGCCCATTAGGTTCACGCAGCGCTCCCTCCGGCGAAGGGAACGCGATGTTATGACGAGAAAGCTGGACCAGGCGCATGACAGCAGAACTCCAATACGCGAGTTAGGATCGGTACAAATATAGTCTACAGACGCTGTTTAAACTGGTAGTAGCGACCCTGTTTCGCCAACAGTTCTGTGTGACTACCTTGCTCAATAATATGTCCGTTGTCCATCACAATTATCTGATCAAAACTCGCCAGCCCGCGCAGGCGGTGGGTGACCATCAGCACGGTTTTTCCGATCATAACATGGGCCAGTAAATCAAGGATTTGGCTCTCGGTTGTTGCGTCCAGCCCTTCGGTGGGTTCATCAAGCAGCATCAGCGGCGCATCGTGCAGCAACGCGCGTGCAATCGCCAGACGGCGCAACTCGCCGCCGGAGAGTTGACGACCGCCTTCCCCGAGCCAGCCGTTCAGCCCGTCGTTCTCAAGCAGTTTTTGCAGCCCAACCTGCTCCAGCATGGCGCGCAGATCATCGTCGGAGGCCTGAGGTGCCGCGAGCAGCAGGTTATCACGCAGCGTCGCGGTGAAGAGGTGCACGCGCTGCGGAACCACGCTCACGGTCTTGCGCAGCGTCTGTTCGCTGAAGTCGGTCAGCGGCGTATCGTTAAACCGAATCTGACCGTGCTGCGGATCCCAGGCGCGGGTCAGCAACTGAAGAAGGGTGGATTTACCGCAACCGGTACGACCGAGGAGCGCAATCCGCTGGCCTGCTTTAACAGACAGCGTGATCCCTTCCAGCGCGTTTTGCGCCTGTTTTTCATAGGCAAAGGTGACGTTATCCAGGGTCAGCGCAACCTGCGCCGGCACGGCGGTCTGAGCGCCGCTGAATGTAACCTCCGGCTCCTGCTCGGCAATCTGGGTGATGCGCAGGGCAGAAGCGATGACCTGTCCGAGATGCTGGAAGGCGCCCGTCACCGGGGCCAGCGCTTCAAACGCGGCCAGGGCGCAGAAAACGAAGAGGGCAATCAGAGGGCCGGGCTGGGTATTTCCACCTACACCACCTGAAGCCATCCACAACATGGCGATGACCGCCACGCCGCCGATTAACATCATCAGCGCCTGGGAGAATGCCGTCAGCTCCGACTGGCGGCGCTGAGCTTCATGCCAGTTCAGCTCAGTGCTTTCCATTTGACTGCGATAACGCGAGCTGGCACCAAAAATGGTCAGTTCCGCCTGTCCCTGCAGCCAGGATGTCAGCTGCTGTCGGTAGTCGCCGCGCAGTCGCGTCAGGTTCTCTCCGGTGGATTTACCTGCACGATAAAACAGCGGTGGCAGGATAATCAGCGTCAGCAGCATGATGCTACCCAGCGTGAGCGCAACGGGAACGTCCAGAACCGACAACCCCAGCGTGACCACCACAATCACCACAAACGCCCCCACGATGGGTGAGATGACGCGCAGGTAAAGGTGATCCAGCGTGTCGACATCGGCTACGACACGGTTGAGTAACTCACCCTGACGAAAACGCGCCAGCCCGGCAGGGGAGAGGGGTAACAGTTTGCTGAAGGTGTAAATGCGCAGGTGCTGTAGCACGCGGAAAGTGGCGTCGTGGCTGACCAGACGCTCAAAATAACGTCCGGCAGTACGCGTGATTGCGGTGCCGCGAACGCCTGCCGCCGGAAGCATATAGTTAAAGCTGTATAAACCCGCGAACCCCGCGACGGCCGAAGCGGACAAGAACCAGCCGGAGAGCGTAAGCAGACCGATGCTGGCAAGCAGGGTAACAATCGCCAGCACAATGCCCAGCAGCAGCATCCATTTATGGCGTTTATAGAGCGCAAGATAGGGAAGCAGAGCACGCATCAGATATCCTCCTGACGGTTTGCCAGCAGGGTGGCAAACGGGCCCTGCGCGGCAACGAGAGAGGCGTAATCGCCTTGCTCAACAATATGACCATTTTCCATAACCCAGATCTGATCCCAGTCAGCAATACCTTCCAGCTGATGGGTGACCATCAGGGTGGTCTGCTGCCGCGAGGCCGCATTCAGGGCATCCATGACGCGTTGCTCACTGTGTGCGTCAAGGCTCGCTGCTGGCTCGTCGAGCAGCATGAGCTGGCATGGGTTAAGCAGCGCGCGGGCAACCGCCACACGCTGGGCCTGACCGACTGACAGGCCGGCAGACTGGTCACCGACAACGGTATCGACACCCTGCGGAAGCTGCGGCAGAAACTCGCTGACCCAGGCGCGGTCGAGCACGGATTGCAGTTCATCGTCACGTGCATCCGGGCGAGCCAGCAGCACATTGTCTCGCAACGTGGCGGCAGGAAGCTGAGGGTTTTGTCCCACCCAGCTAAGCTGTTTACGCCAGGCAAGCGGATCGAGATCGCGCAGTTCAGTTTGGTTGATCCGCAGCGATCCGGTGTAGGCCATAAAACCCGATAGCGCATTGAGCAGAGAGCTTTTCCCTGAACCGCTGATGCCTACGAGCACCACACGTTTTCCGGCCGGAAGGGTAAAGTTAAGCGGGCCTGCCAGCACGTTGCCTTCAGGCGACAGAATGGAGAAATCACGCGCTTCAAGGGTAACCGGCTCTTTGGCGTTCAGCATCACGTCACCGCGTTCCGGATGCGCCAGTGGCGTTTCCATAAACGTCTTCAGGCTGTCAGCCGCGCCCACGGCCTGCGCTTTTGCATGATAGAAGGTACCCAGATCGCGAAGCGGCTGGAAAAATTCGGGGGCCAGTATCAGCGCAAGGAAACCGGCTGAAAGGGTCACCGCCGTGCCGTAGTGGCCAAAATCGAGCGCGCCGAGATACGAGAAGCCAAAGTAGACTGCCACGAGCGCAATCGACAGCGAGGTAAAGAATTCGAGTACGCCGGAGGAGAGGAACGCCAGACGTAACACTTCCATGGTGCGCTGACGGAAATCCTGCGATGCGAGGCGGATATTTTCAGTTTCCGCTTCACCGCGGCCAAAAATGCGCAACGTTTCCATGCCGCGCAGACGGTCAAGGAAATGGCCGCTTAAGCGACCCAGAGCCAGAAAGTTACGTCGGTTAGCGTCCGCGGCGCCCATGCCCACCAGCGCCATAAACAGCGGGATCAGCGGGGCTGTGCCCAGCAGGATCAGCGCTGCCATCCAGTTGACCGGGAAAATGGCGATGACAATCAGCAACGGAACGAAGACGGCTAGCGCCATCTGTGGCAGATAGCGCGCATAGTAGTCATGCATATCGTCAATCTGCTCAAGGATCAGCGTCGCCCAACTTCCCGCGGGTTTACCCTGGATCCACGCCGGACCGGCCTCCTGAAGGCGGTCAAGCACCTGACGGCGGATCTCATAGCGGATATGCTGTCCGGCGTGAAAACCCACGCGCTCACGCAGCCAGACCACCCAGGCACGAAGAACAAAAATCAGGATCAGGACGATAAAGGGCAACAGGAGTGCTTCGCGCGGAATGTTCTCCATGATCATGTGATTAAGAATGCGGGCCAGCAGCCATGCCTGGGCAACAATCAACAGACCACTGACAAACCCCAGAAAACGGGAGATTGTTAGCCAGCGGCGGGAAAGAACGCTTTGCTGTTTCAGCCAGCGTGTTAACTCTTGTTGACGGGTTTTTTCCATTGCGTACTTAGCAGGTGACGTTATTAGAAGTTGGGCAGCGCAATGTTACAACGGAGAGACAATAAAGGCGACTTATCGCCGCCTTTATTTACGTTTGTTACTGACTTGTAAAGATTATTTACCTTGTTCCGCCAGCCCGTCGAGGTAGCGTTCAGCGTCCAGCGCGGCCATACAGCCGGTGCCAGCAGAGGTGATCGCCTGACGGTAGATATGGTCCATCACATCGCCAGCAGCGAATACGCCAGGAATGCTGGTCTGGGTCGCGTTGCCGTGAATACCGGACTGCACTTTGATGTAGCCGTTTTCCAGCTCCAGTTGCCCCTCGAAAATCGCGGTGTTCGGGCTGTGACCGATCGCCACAAACAGACCCGCCACTTCCAGCGTTTCGACGTTATCGGTGTTCTGGGTATCACGAATACGCAGACCGGCAACGCCCATCTGATCGCCCGTGACTTCTTCCAGGGTACGGTTGGTGTGCAGCACGATATTGCCACTCGCCACTTTATCCATCAGACGTTTGATCAGGATCTTCTCTGCGCGGAAGGTGTCACGACGGTGGATCAGGTGCACTTCAGAGGCGATGTTCGCCAGATAAAGGGCTTCTTCCACGGCAGTGTTGCCGCCACCGATAACCGCCACTTTCTGGTTGCGATAGAAGAAACCATCGCAGGTTGCGCAGGCGGAAACGCCACGGCCTTTGAATGCTTCTTCAGACGGCAGACCGAGGTAACGGGCAGAAGCGCCGGTCGCGATGATCAGCGCATCACAGGTGTACTCGCCGCTGTCGCCCGTCAGACGGAACGGACGGTTCTGCAGGTCAACCTTATTGATATGATCGAACAGAATTTCGGTTTCGAATTTCGTCGCATGCTCGTGCATACGCTCCATCAGCAGCGGCCCGGTCAGGTCGTTCGGGTCGCCTGGCCAGTTTTCCACTTCCGTGGTGGTGGTCAGCTGACCGCCTTTTTCCATGCCGGTAATCAGAACCGGTTGCAGGTTAGCGCGTGCAGCATAGACCGCCGCGGTATATCCCGCAGGTCCAGAACCAAGAATTAGCAGCTTACTGTGTTTGGCCGTGCCCATGAGATCCCCATTGTTGTTGGCAGACATTTGGCTGGATTGTAGGGAATTTGTTGTCGTAAAAAAAGAGCGCAGCAATTTTGATATCGATATGTGCAATAGCCAGCGACGATGAATTAAGCGCTATAACATCACGCTTTGCGCCGAAATTCGCTCGTTTGTACGGCAATAAAATGAGGATTAATACCCTGCCGTAATGAATATCCGGCATGTTGTACTAAAAATCGATGTTTTGCTTTGACAATCCCCTGCGCTTTTGCGAAAACATTCAAGGAAGAAAAAAACCGCGTTAACCGCATGCCGCATAGGCATGCACGTAAATGCCATTTTTACCGGGTCAGTGAAATCTACGCATGGCGTGGACAGACGCCATACGTGATATCGGTGACTGCCTTCGGGCAACGGTCTTCTTACCAACAGAACCCGAATCCGCATCGCGTCTAATACATAACCAGGCGATGTGATGACTAACGGGTACAGGCTCTGAACAGTGATGTGCACAGGGTCCAGGCAGGAGTAGGGAAGGAATACAGAGAGACAATAATAATGGTAGATAGCAAGAAGCGCCCTGGCAAAGATCTCGACCGTATCGATCGTAACATTCTTAATGAATTGCAAAAGGATGGGCGTATTTCCAACGTCGAGCTTTCAAAACGTGTGGGACTTTCCCCGACGCCGTGCCTTGAGCGTGTGCGCCGACTGGAAAGACAGGGTTTCATTCAGGGCTATACGGCTCTGTTGAACCCGCATTATCTGGATGCCTCACTTCTGGTATTTGTTGAGATTACTCTGAATCGTGGTGCGCCGGATGTGTTTGAGCAATTTAACGCCGCTGTACAAAAACTTGAAGAAATTCAAGAGTGTCATCTGGTATCCGGTGATTTCGACTACCTGTTGAAAACCCGTGTGCCTGATATGTCCGCCTACCGTAAGCTGCTAGGTGAAACCCTGCTGCGTCTGCCGGGCGTGAATGACACCCGTACCTATGTGGTGATGGAAGAAGTCAAACAGAGCAATCGTCTGGTTATTAAGACGCGCTAACACGGAACAGGTGCAAAATCAGTGTAGTTTGATTACACTCCTGTTAATCCATACAGCAACAGTGCCGGGGATACCCGGCGCTGTTGTCCGTTTTAGCAAACAGGCAGGATATGCCTGATACCTGGAGAGCCTTTCTTGAGCCAGGAATACACTGAAGACAAAGAAGTCACATTATCGAAGCTAAGCAGCGGACGTCGTCTCCTCGAGGCTTTGCTGATTGTTATTGCCCTTTTTGCCGTCTGGCTGATGGCAGCCCTACTCAGTTTCAACCCCTCAGATCCCAGCTGGTCACAAACCGCCTGGCATGAGCCTATCCATAACTTAGGCGGTGTTCCCGGCGCCTGGCTTGCAGATACGCTCTTCTTCATTTTCGGGGTGATGGCCTACACCCTTCCCGTCATTATCATTGGCGGATGCTGGTTTGCCTGGCGCCATCGTCAAAACGATGACTATATCGACTATTTCGCGGTGTCGCTGCGCCTGATTGGCGCACTGGCGCTGATCCTCACCTCGTGTGGGCTGGCGGCTATCAACGCCGATGATATCTGGTATTTCGCCTCTGGCGGGGTGATCGGCAGCCTGTTGAGCTCTGCGCTACAGCCCATGCTTCACAGCAGCGGTGGCACGCTTGCGTTGCTCTGCATCTGGGCGGCAGGACTGACGCTGTTCACCGGCTGGTCGTGGGTGAGCATCGCTGAGAAGATCGGCAGCTTTATCCTCACCCTCCTGACCTTCGCCAGCAACCGTACCCGTCGCGACGATACGTGGGTTGACGAAGATGAATATGAAGATGAGTACGAAGAGGAAGACGATGCTCCCGTACAGCGTCGCGAATCTCGTCGTGCCCGCATTATGCGCGGCGCGCTGGCGCGTCGTCAGCGTGTTGCCGAGAAATTTGCCAACCCGCTAGGCCGTAAAACCGATGCGGCGCTCTTCTCCGGCAAACGCATGGATGAAGACGATCAGGTTGAATATCGTGCAGCCGGTGCGGCTGTCGATCCAAACGATGTGCTCTTCTCTGGCAACCGTGCCACGCCGGGAGCGTTTGATGAATACGACCCGCTGTTAAATGGCCACTCCGTGACCGAGCCGGTCGCTGCAGCGGCCGCCGCCACTACGGCTTCACAGGCGTATGCCGCTCCAGCCGATGCGGTGATGCCTTCAGCACCGGTTCCACCACCCGAATCCGCCATTCAGCAACCTCAGGTGGAGTGGCAAACCGCCCCTGGCGTTCATACGCCTGAGCCGGTTATTGCGCCAGAGCCAGAGAGCTATATTCCTGTCCAGCAGGAAGCCTGGCAGCAGCCTTATCAGCCGGAGCCGGCATATGAGCCTCAGGGATATCCGCAGTATGCGCAGCCTGCCGCACAGCCTCATCAGGAGTACGTGCCGCAGCCGGTTGAACCTGAACAGCCATACGTAGCGCCTCAGCCAGAGCCTGACGTGGTGGAAGAGGCGAAACCGTCTCGTCCGCCATTGTACTATTTTGAAGAGGTCGAAGAGCGTCGTGCCCGCGAGCGTGAACAGCTGGCGGCCTGGTATCAGCCTGTGCCTGAACCGGTGCAGGAGCCTGTAACTAAAGCCCCTTCTGTTTCGGTTCCTCCGGTTGATCCAACGCCTGCCGTTGCACCTGTTGCTGAAAGCGTGAAGCAGGCTACAGCGGCAGCCGCTGCGGCTGCCCCGGTCTTTAGCCTCGCCACAGGCGGTGCGCCACGTCCACAGGTGAAAGAGGGCATTGGCCCGCAGTTACCTCGCCCAAACCGTGTTCGCGTGCCAACGCGGCGTGAGCTGGCCTCCTACGGTATCAAGCTCCCTTCTCAGCGTATGGCTGAGGAGAAAGCGCGCGAGAATGAGTATGAAGATGACGTTGATGAAATGCATCAGGATGAACTGGCGCGCCAGTTCGCCGCGCAGCAGCATCAGCGCTATGGCGAAGAATACCAGCATGAAGTGCATCATCCGCAAGACGAAGATGACGCGGCTGAGGCGGAATTAGCGCGCCAGTTCGCGGCCACGCAGCAGCAGCGTTATGCCGGTGAGCAGCCTGCTGGAGCGAATCCGTTCTCGCTGTCGGATTTTGAATTCTCCCCAATAAAAGATCTGGTTGATGATGGCCCGAGCGAGCCGCTGTTCACGCCGAGCGTGATGCCGGACGCTGAACCGACGCGTCCGCAGACTGCGCCAGCGCCGCAGGCGTATGCACAGCCGCAACAACCGGCACCGCAGGCGTATGCACAACCGCAGCAACCGGCACCGCAAGCGTATGCACAGCCGCAGCAACCGGCGCCGCAGGCGTTTGCACAACCGCAACAACCGGCACCGCAGGCGTATGCACAGCCGCAGCAACTGGCGCCGCAGGCTTACGCGCAACCGCAGCAGCCACCACAGCCGCCGCAGTTCCAGCAGCCTCAGGCACAGCCGCAGGAGAGTCTCATTCACCCGCTGCTGATGCGTAACGGCGACAGCCGTCCGCTGCAGCGTCCAAGCACGCCTCTGCCGTCGCTGGATCTGTTAACTCCACCGCCGGCTGAAGTCGAGCCGGTCGATACCTTTGCTCTTGAGCAGATGGCTCGTCTGGTGGAAGCGCGTCTGGCGGACTTCCGTATCAAGGCTGATGTGGTCAACTACTCCCCAGGGCCGGTGATCACTCGCTTCGAACTTAATCTGGCACCAGGCGTAAAAGCCGCGCGTATTTCTAACCTTTCCCGTGACCTGGCGCGGTCTCTGTCGACCGTGGCGGTGCGTGTTGTAGAGGTTATTCCGGGTAAACCTTATGTTGGTCTTGAACTGCCGAATAAGAAACGTCAGACCGTTTACCTGCGCGAAGTCCTGGATAACGCGAAGTTCCGCGATAACCCGTCACCGCTGAGCGTGGTTCTGGGTAAAGATATTGCGGGCGAGCCGGTGGTGGCCGATCTGGCAAAAATGCCTCACCTGCTGGTGGCTGGTACCACCGGCTCCGGTAAATCCGTCGGTGTGAACGCCATGATCCTCAGCATGCTCTATAAAGCGCAGCCGGAAGATGTTCGTTTCATCATGATCGACCCGAAAATGCTGGAACTGTCGGTCTATGAAGGTATCCCGCATCTGCTGACAGAAGTGGTTACCGACATGAAAGACGCGGCCAATGCTCTGCGCTGGAGCGTTAATGAGATGGAGCGTCGCTACAAGCTGATGTCTGCGCTGGGCGTGCGTAACCTTGCCGGTTATAACGAGAAAATCGCCGAGGCGGCACGGATGGGCCGTCCGATTCCGGACCCTTACTGGAAACCGGGCGACAGCATGGATGCCCAACATCCGGTGCTGGAAAAACTGCCTTACATCGTCGTGCTGGTGGATGAATTCGCTGACCTGATGATGACCGTCGGTAAAAAAGTGGAAGAGCTGATTGCACGTCTGGCGCAAAAAGCGCGTGCGGCCGGCATCCACCTGGTTCTGGCGACGCAGCGTCCGTCTGTGGACGTCATTACGGGTCTGATCAAAGCGAACATTCCAACCCGTATCGCGTTTACCGTATCGAGCAAAATTGACTCGCGTACTATTCTCGACCAGGGTGGCGCGGAGTCGCTGCTGGGTATGGGGGACATGCTTTACTCTGGCCCGAACTCCACCTCTCCGGTGCGTGTTCACGGCGCCTTTGTTCGCGACCAGGAAGTTCACGCCGTGGTGCAGGACTGGAAAGCGCGCGGTCGTCCGCAATATGTTGATGGCATTACCTCCGACAGCGAAAGCGAAGGCGGCGGTGGTGGCCTGGACGGCGGCGAGGAGCTGGATCCGTTATTTGACCAGGCGGTTAACTTCGTCACCGAAAAACGTAAAGCCTCTATCTCGGGTGTGCAGCGTCAGTTCCGCATCGGCTACAACCGCGCAGCGCGCATCATTGAGCAGATGGAAGCGCAGGGCATTGTGAGCGAGCAGGGGCACAACGGTAACCGTGAGGTGCTGGCACCGCCGCCGTTTGATTAACCTTCAGTGATTGCAAAGAAGGGTAAATCAGCCAAAATTAAGCATTTTCTTCTGTCGCCTGCCTTCGGGCAGGTACACAATAGAGGGCAGAACCCCATATCGGGATGACGTATTTTAAGGAATAACAATGAAAAAAATCGCAATCGCCTGTGCATTACTCACCAGTTTTGTCGCCAGCAGCGTCTGGGCTGATGCGGCCAGCGACCTTAAAAGCCGACTGGATAAAGTGAGCAGTTTCCACGCCAGCTTCACGCAAAAAGTGACTGACGGCAGTGGCAATGCGGTGCAGGAAGGTCAGGGGGATTTGTGGGTAAAACGCCCGAATCTGTTTAACTGGCATATGACTCAGCCGGATGAGAGTATCCTGGTTTCTGACGGTAAGACCCTGTGGTTCTACAACCCGTTTGTCGAGCAGGCTACCGCGACCTGGCTGAAAGACGCGACCAGCAATACGCCTTTCATGCTGATTGCGCGTAACCAGTCCAGCGACTGGCAGCAGTACAATATCAAACAGAATGGTGATGAATTTGTTCTGACGCCGAAAGGCAGCAATGGCAACCTGAAACAGTTCACCATCAACGTGAGCACCAACGGAACCATTAATCAGTTTGGTGCGGTTGAGCAGGACGACCAGCGTAGCAGCTACCAGCTCAAGACCCAGCAAAATGGCGCGGTTGACGCGTCTAAATTCACCTTTACCCCGCCGCAGGGCGTAACGGTGGACGATCAGCGCAACAAGTAAGAGGCATGAGTGAGCAATCTGTCGCTCGATTTTTCTGAGAATGCGTTTCAACCTCTGGCCGCTCGTATGCGGCCAGAAAATTTAGCGCAGTACATCGGCCAGCAACACCTGCTGGCTGCGGGGAAACCCTTGCCGCGTGCCATTGAGGCCGGGCATCTGCACTCCATGATCCTCTGGGGCCCACCCGGAACAGGCAAAACCACGCTCGCGGAAGTTATTGCCCGCTATGCTAACGCGGATGTCGAGCGCATCTCGGCGGTCACGTCCGGCGTGAAGGAGATCCGCGAGGCGATTGAACGTGCGCGGCAAAACCGCAATGCCGGGCGACGTACCATTCTCTTTGTCGACGAAGTTCACCGTTTCAATAAAAGCCAGCAGGATGCTTTCCTGCCGCACATTGAAGACGGCACCATTTTCTTCATCGGTGCCACCACCGAAAACCCGTCGTTTGAACTCAATTCCGCACTGCTTTCCCGTGCACGTGTTTACCTGCTCAAATCCCTGACCGTGGAGGATATTGAACAGGTTCTCACGCAGGCGATGAACGATAACGCGCGCGGCTACGGCGGGCAGGATATCGTTCTGCCTGACGACACGCGCCGGGCGATCGCTGAACTGGTTAACGGCGACGCCCGCCGGGCACTTAATACGCTGGAAATGATGGCCGATATGGCCGAAGTGGATGCGTCCGGCAAGCGGGTACTGAAACCGGCGTTGCTCACCGAGATCGCCGGGGAGCGCAGCGCGCGTTTCGACAATAAAGGCGATCGGTTTTACGATCTGATTTCGGCACTGCATAAGTCGGTGCGCGGCAGCGCGCCCGATGCGGCGCTTTACTGGTATGCCCGCATTATCACCGCCGGTGGCGATCCGCTGTATGTGGCCCGTCGCTGCCTGGCGATTGCCTCTGAAGATGTCGGGAATGCCGACCCACGCGCCATGCAGGTGGCTATTTCGGCCTGGGACTGCTTTACCCGCGTCGGGCCTGCTGAAGGCGAGCGTGCTATCGCTCAGGCGATTGTTTATCTGGCCTGCGCACCGAAAAGTAACGCTGTCTATATCGCCTTTAAAGCGGCCATGTCCGACGCCCGCGAACGTCCGGATTATGACGTGCCGGTACATCTGCGCAATGCGCCGACCAAACTGATGAAAGAGATGGGGTATGGGCAGGAATACCGCTACGCCCACGACGAACCCAATGCCTACGCCGCCGGGGAGGAATATTTCCCGCAGGAGATGGCACAAACCCGCTATTATCACCCCACAAACAGAGGTCTTGAAGGCAAGATTGGCGAAAAGCTCGCCTGGCTCGCCGGACAGGATCAAAATAGCCCTATAAAACGCTACCGTTAGTGCGATCGTTGCGGTAATGTTGGCAATGTATCCCTGTGGCCGCAGGCTGTGGTCACATTTTCCTATTTTAATTCGATAAGCACAGGATAAGCATGCTCGATCCCAATCTGCTGCGTAATGAGCCAGACGCAGTCGCTGAAAAACTGGCACGCCGGGGCTTTAAGCTGGATGTAGATAAGCTGCGCGCTCTTGAAGAGCGTCGTAAAGTTCTGCAGGTACAAACTGAAAATCTGCAGGCAGAGCGTAATTCTCGATCGAAATCCATCGGCCAGGCGAAAGCGCGCGGGGAAGACATTGAGCCATTACGCCTGGAAGTGAACAAACTGGGTGAAGAGCTGGATCAGGCGAAAGCGGAGCTGGACGTGCTTCAGGCCGAGATCCGTGATATCGCGCTGGCGATCCCGAACATTCCTGACGATAGCGTACCTGTCGGTAAAGATGAAAACGACAACGTTGAAGTGAAACGCTGGGGCACGCCTCGCGAGTTCGACTTCGAGGTTCGCGATCATGTGACCCTGGGCGAAATGCATGCCGGCCTGGACTTTGCGGCCGCAGTTAAGCTGACCGGTTCTCGCTTCGTTGTGATGAAAGGCCAGATTGCTCATCTGCATCGCGCTCTGGCGCAGTTTATGCTGGATCTGCACACCGAGCAGCACGGTTACAGCGAAACCTACGTCCCGTATCTGGTTAACCACGATACGCTGTACGGTACTGGCCAGCTGCCAAAATTTGCCGGCGATCTGTTCCACACCCGTCCGCTGGACGAGGAAGCTGACAGCAGCAACTACGCGCTGATCCCAACTGCGGAAGTGCCGCTGACTAACCTCGTGCGTGATGAGATCATCGACGAAGACGACCTGCCAATCAAACTGACAGCACACTCTCCGTGCTTCCGTTCTGAAGCGGGTTCTTACGGTCGCGACACGCGTGGTCTGATCCGTATGCACCAGTTCGACAAAGTAGAGATGGTGCAGATTGTCCGCCCGGAAGAGTCGATGGACGCGCTGGAAGAAATGACCGGCCACGCTGAAAAAGTGCTGGAGCTGCTGGGTCTGCCGTACCGTCGTATGGCGCTGTGCACCGGTGATATGGGCTTTGGTGCCTGCAAAACCTTCGACCTGGAAGTCTGGGTTCCTGCGCAGAATACCTACCGTGAAATCTCCTCCTGCTCAAACGTCTGGGATTTCCAGGCGCGTCGTATGCAGGCACGTTGCCGCAGCAAGTCTGACAAGAAAACTCGTCTGGTGCATACCCTGAACGGTTCTGGTCTGGCTGTCGGTCGTACACTGGTTGCCGTGCTGGAAAACTATCAGCAGGCGGACGGTCGTATTGAGATCCCTGAAGTGCTGCGTCCGTACATGAAAGGCCAGCAGTACATCGGTTAATGATTTGACGTGAAACAAAAAAGCGCCTCAGGGCGCTTTTTTTATACCTTAGAATTGATACGACGCAATAACCCCTCCCTCCAAAGTAGTAATACTCCTCCGAATGAAAGTCAGCATAAAAAACCAATAACGAAGTTATTCGTTATATATAAAACTATATAGCGGCATATGCCGCCTCTCTTTTCTTTGTGAGCAACCAAAGTGAGTCTCTATGAAAATCAAAGCGCCTGAAGCGTTAATGGCTGCCGAGGTCACTCGCCGTGGGTTGATGAAAACCACGGCAATTGGTGGTCTGGCCGTTGCCAGCAGCGCCTTTACGCTCCCTTTTTCTCGTCTGGTGTCGGCGGCGGATGCATTGTCCCCGGCCACCCCGGAAAAAGTGGTGTGGAGTGCCTGTACCGTAAACTGCGGTAGCCGTTGTCCACTGCGTATGCATGTGGTGGATGGTGAGATTAAATATGTCGAAACCGATAATACCGGGGACGATAACTACGAGGGGTTACATCAGGTCCGCGCCTGCTTACGCGGCCGTTCAATGCGTCGTCGCGTTTATAACCCGGACCGCCTGAAGTACCCGATGAAACGCGTTGGCAAGCGTGGAGAAGGGAAGTTCGAGCGCATTAGCTGGGATGAAGCCTACGACATCATCGCGACGAACATGCAGCGTCTGATCAAAGACTACGGCAACGAATCCATCTATCTGAACTATGGCACCGGGACGCTCGGCGGCACGCTGACCCGCTCCTGGCCACCGGGGAAAACGCTGGTGGCCCGTCTGATGAACTGCTGCGGCGGTTATCTGAACCATTATGGCGACTACTCTTCGGCGCAGATTGCCGCCGGTCTGAACTACACCTACGGTGGCTGGGCAGACGGTAACAGCCCGTCTGATATCGAAAACAGTAAGCTGGTGGTGCTGTTCGGCAACAACCCGGGTGAAACGCGTATGAGCGGTGGCGGGGTAACGTACTACCTCGAACAGGCGCGCGCCAAATCGAATGCCCGCATGATTATTATCGACCCGCGCTATACCGACACCGGTGCAGGGCGTGAAGATGAGTGGATCCCGATTCGTCCTGGCACCGATGCTGCGCTGGTCTCCGCGCTGGCGTGGGTGATGATCACTGAAAATCTGGTCGATCAGCCGTTCCTCGATAAATACTGCGTCGGTTATGACGAGAAAACATTGCCAGCCAGCGCGCCGGCTAATGGCCACTATAAGGCCTATATTCTCGGTCAGGGCAGCGACGGTATTGCCAAAACGCCGGAATGGGCGTCCACCATCACGGGAATTCCGGTAGACCGTATTGTTCAACTGGCACGCGAGATTGGCTCGGCTAAACCGGCCTATATTAGTCAGGGCTGGGGTCCACAGCGTCATGCGAACGGTGAAATTGCCACCCGTGCCATTTCGATGCTCGCCATTCTGACGGGTAACGTAGGCATTCATGGCGGTAACACCGGTGCGCGTGAAGGCTCCTATGAAGTGCCGTTTGAACGTATGCCGACGCTGGAAAACCCGGTTCAGACCAGTATCTCCATGTTTATGTGGACTGATGCCATTGAACGCGGCCCGGAAATGACTGCGCTGCGTGACGGCGTGCGGGGTAAGGACAAACTGGATGTCCCGATCAAAATGATCTGGAACTACGCCGGCAACTGTCTCATCAACCAGCACTCTGAAATTAACCGCACCCATGAAATCCTGCAGGATGACAAGAAGTGCGAGATGATTGTGGTGATCGACTGCCACATGACTTCTTCGGCAAAATATGCCGATATTATTCTCCCGGACTGCACGGCCTCTGAGCAGATGGATTTCGCGCTGGATGCCTCCTGCGGCAACATGTCCTACGTCATCTTTACCGATCAGGCCATTAAACCTCGCTTTGAGTGCAAAACCATCTACGAGATGACCTCTGAGCTGGCGAAACGTCTTGGCGTTGAGCAGCAATTTACCGAGGGGCGCACGCAGGAAGGGTGGATGCGCCATCTGCATGAACTCTCCCGCAAAGCGATCCCTGACCTCCCGGATTTCGATACCTTCCGTGAGCAGGGGATGTACAAACAGCGTGATCCGGAAGGCCACCACGTGGCGTACAAAGCTTTCCGTGACGATCCGCAGGCCAATCCGCTAACCACGCCATCGGGCAAAATTGAAATTTATTCAGAAGAGCTGGCAAAAATTGCCTCTACCTGGGAGTTGCCGGAAGGGGATGTTATCGATCCGCTGCCGATCTACACGCCGGGCTTTGAAAACTACAACGATCCGCTGACCGCGAAATTCCCGCTGCAGTTGACCGGCTTCCACTACAAAGCGCGTGTTCACTCTACCTATGGCAACGTCGACGTACTGAAAGCTGCCTGCCGTCAGGAGATGTGGATTAACCCGATGGATGCCAAAGCCCGTGGGATCAGCAATGGCGACCGCGTGCGCATCTTTAACGGTCGCGGTGAGGTACACATTGAAGCCAAGGTGACTCCGCGCATGATGCCTGGCGTTGTCGCGCTGGGGGAAGGGGCCTGGTATAGCCCGGATGCGAATCGCATCGACCAGGCAGGCAGTATTAACGTACTGACCACGCAGCGTCCGTCGCCACTGGCGAAGGGCAACCCGTCCCACACGAACCTTGTTCAGGTTGAAAAGGTGTAAGGAGTAACCGATGACAACCCAGTATGGATTTTTTATTGATTCCAGCCGCTGCACCGGGTGCAAAACCTGCGAGCTCGCCTGCAAGGATTACAAAGATTTAACCCCGGACGTCAGCTTCCGCCGTATTTATGAATACGCGGGCGGT
Source organism: Enterobacter cloacae complex sp. FDA-CDC-AR_0132 (assembly GCF_003010695.1). Lineage (NCBI taxonomy): Bacteria > Pseudomonadati > Pseudomonadota > Gammaproteobacteria > Enterobacterales > Enterobacteriaceae > Enterobacter > Enterobacter cloacae complex sp. FDA-CDC-AR_0132. The sequence continues at coordinate 3,280,367 of NZ_CP027618.1, forward strand.
GACTGGCAGGAAGACAACGGTGTCTGGCACCAGAACGTGTTTGCCTACTACCTGTCGATTGCCTGCAACCACTGCGAAGACCCGGCCTGTACCAAGGTCTGCCCGAGCGGGGCGATGCACAAGCGTGACGACGGGTTTGTGGTGGTGGATGAAGATGTCTGCATCGGCTGTCGCTACTGCCACATGGCCTGTCCGTACGGTGCCCCGCAGTACAACGCCGCCAAAGGGCATATGACCAAGTGCGACGGCTGCCACACCCGCGTGGCAGACGGCAAAAAGCCAATCTGCGTGGAGTCCTGCCCGCTGCGCGCGCTGGATTTCGGTCCTATCGACGAGTTGCGTAAAAAACATGGTCAGCTGGCGGCCGTCGCACCGCTGCCGTCCGCGCACTTCACGAAGCCGAGCATCGTGATTAAACCTAACGCCAACAGCCGCCCGACAGGGGATACCACCGGCTACCTGGCAAACCCGAAGGAGGTGTGAGATGGGAAGTGGATGGCATGAATGGCCGCTGATGATCTTCACGGTCTTTGGGCAGTGTGTGGCGGGCGGTTTTATTGTCCTCGCGCTGGCGCTGCTGAAAGGAAATCTCACTGCTGAGCAACAACAACGTTTAGTGTTGAGTATGTTTGGCCTGTGGGTGCTGATGGGAATTGGCTTTATTGCCTCTACGCTGCACCTCGGCTCGCCAATGCGCGCGTTCAACTCTCTGAACCGGGTGGGAGCATCGTCACTCAGTAATGAAATCGCCAGCGGGGCGATCTTCTTTGCTGTGGGTGGGCTGGGTTGGCTGCTGGCAGCACTGAAGAAATTGCCGGCAGGGCTGCGCAGCGTGTGGCTGATTGTCACGATGGTGCTGGGCGTGGTGTTTGTGTGGATGATGGTGCGGGTCTATAACACCATCGACACCGTGCCGACCTGGTACAGCATCTGGACGCCGATGAGCTTCTTCCTGACGCTGTTTATTGGTGGGCAGCTTCTTGGCTTCATGCTGCTGCGCGTCGCGGGTGTTGACGGTTGGGCGATGCGTTTGCTGCCTGTCGTTTCACTGCTGGCGCTGGTGGTGAGCGCAGTCGTCACCCTGATGCAGGGCGCGGAGCTGGCAACCATTCACAGCTCTGTTCAGCAGGCATCTGCCCTGGTGCCGGCATACGGCTCGCTGATGGCCTGGCGCGTGGTCCTGCTGGTGGCGGCACTGGTGTGCTGGATTGTGCCTCAGCTTAAGGGGTATCAACCCGCGCTGCCGCTCCTGTCACTGGCTTTTGTGCTGGTCCTCGCAGGTGAACTGATCGGCCGCGGTGTGTTCTATGGTTTGCATATGACCGTAGGTATGGCCGTCGCCAGTTAACGTTGCAGTGGGTGAGATAAAGCCGGGACGGAGCGCCCGGCTTTTTTTATTTTAATCATGAAATTTTTCGACTGACGTTTTGTTTTCACTTCGGGCATTAATAAATAAAAACAGATACATAATTCATATCTATAGCAGGCGTTGCATTAGCAGGATAAGTTTTTTAAATCGACAGGGAACATATCGTGCGTGGCGGTGAAATCAGTGGATTGACTTTGTTTTTGCCAGTGGCATGATGCGCACGAAATCTGAACTTCCTCACGGTTTTTAATCCATGACCATCTATACCCGGCCAGTGCTTTTATTGCTCTGTGGCCTGCTTCTGCTGACCCTGGCGATCGCAGTGTTAAATACGCTCGTCCCGCTGTGGCTCGCCCATGAAAACTTACCGACCTGGCAGGTGGGTATGGTCAGCTCGTCCTTTTTTACCGGCAACCTGCTGGGTACGCTGGTTACAGGAAGCCTGATTAAACGCTTTGGTTTTAACCGCAGCTATTATCTGGCCTCGCTGCTCTTCGCTGTCGGATGTGCCGGGCTGGGCCTGATGGTCGGCTTCTGGAGCTGGATGGTATGGCGCTTTATCGCCGGAGTGGGTTGCGCGATGATTTGGGTGGTGGTTGAAAGCGCGCTGATGTGCAGCGGCACGTCACGTAACCGCGGACGCCTGCTGGCAGCCTATATGATGGTTTATTACATCGGTACCGTGCTTGGTCAACTGATGGTGAGCAAACTGCCAACCGACCTGATGAGCGTTTTGCCGTGGGTGACGGGAATGGTGCTGGCAGCAATCCTGCCGCTGCTCTTTACGCGCATTGTGAACCAGAACAGCGAACACCAGGAAGCAACCCACGTCTGGCCAATGCTGAGACTGCGTCAGGCGCGCCTTGGCGTTAACGGCTGTATTATCTCCGGAATTGTGCTTGGTTCACTGTATGGCCTGATGCCGCTTTATCTGAACCATCAGGGCGTCAGCGATTCCGGGATCGGTTTCTGGATGGCGGTGATGGTGAGTGCGGGGATTGTCGGTCAGTGGCCGATTGGACGCCTGGCCGATCGCTTTGGTCGCCTGCTGGTGCTGCGTGTTCAGGTTTTTGTGGTGATCATGGGCTGTCTCGCCATGCTCAGCAATGCGGCGATGGCGCCTGCGCTGTTTATTCTGGGTGCCGCAGGTTTTACGCTCTATCCGGTCGCGATGGCCTGGGCCTGTGAGAAAGTTGAACACCACCAGTTAGTGGCAATGAACCAGGCGTTGTTACTGAGCTATACCATCGGCAGCCTGCTGGGACCGACCTTTACCGCGATGCTGATGCAGAATTACTCCGACAATTTGCTGTTTATTATGATCGCCAGCGTATCGTTTATTTATCTCTTAATGCTGCTGCGCAAAGTGGGAGAACACCCGACGCCTGTGGCGCATGCCTGATTAATAAAAAGCCAGTCGATGACTGGCTTTTTTGTCCCCATCACATATAAGACTTTTACGTATTGTTTGTTTATTGCACCAGGCGATAATTCAGGTGAGTTATATCACTAAAAGGCAACAATCATGTCTACTCGTCGTTTTACCACTACCGCTCTGGCAGTAGTGTTGTCTTTAACGTTTGCTGCAGCTCCGGTCATGGCTAACCCGGGTAACGGGAATGGCAGTGGTCACGGGAACAGTGGCGGACAAGGTAATGGCGGCAGTCACGGCAATTCCGGTAGTCATGGCAACGGAAATTCCGGTACCCACGGTAATAAACAAAATAACGGTCAGGAAAATCCAGGTAAATCGAATAAAAGCGTCAGTGACGATGTCGACGCCCGTGTGAGCTTCGATCATGCCCGTCACCTGGCACTCAATTACGGCTTAACAGGTTATGAGTCACTGCCTCCGGGTATTGCGAAAAACCTCGCACGCGGTAAACCGCTCCCTCCGGGCATTGCGAAGAAAACCGTGCCGGCCTCTATGCTGGGCCAGCTTCCTTCCTATCCTGGTTATGAATGGCGTGTCGTCGGTGACGATCTGGTCTTAATTGCGCTGAGTACTGCGGTTGTGACCACCATTATTAATGGCGTCTTCAGATAATATAAAAAAGGCCCGGTTCTCACCGGGCCTTTTCTTAATACATTACCTTGTGGCCGTACTGTTCAAGAATACCTTTCACGCGTTCCATCGTCTCTTTCTTCGGCGGCTTAACGCCATCGAGTTTATATTCTTCGCCCATGGCGACCCACTTGTGTTTACCCAGTTCGTGGTAGGGCAGAAGCTCAATTTTCTCAACGTTGCCCATATCGCGGGTAAATTCTCCCAGCCGATGCGCGGAATCGTCATCATCTGACCAGCCAGGTACAACAACATAGCGGATCCAGGTTTTGATGCCTTTCCCGGAGATGTATTTGGCGAACTCCAGCGTACGGTGGTTGGAAACACCCACCAGATTCTGGTGGATCTCATCGTTCATCTGTTTGAGATCGAGCATCACCAGGTCGGTGACGTCGAGCAGTTCATCAATGACCGGATCGTAGCGGCGGACAAAACCGTTTGTATCGAGACAGGTATGAATGCCTTCTTTGCGACAGGCGCGGAACCAGTCGCGCACGAATTCGGCCTGCAGAATGGCTTCACCGCCGGAAGCGGTTACGCCGCCGCCGGATGCGTTCATAAAGTGACGATAGGTCACCACCTCTTTCATCAGTTCTTCGACGGTCACTTCTTTGCCGCCGTGCGTATCCCAGGTGTCACGGTTATGGCAGTAAAGGCAGCGCATCAGGCAGCCCTGGAAAAAGGTGATAAAGCGGATACCCGGGCCATCGACAGTGCCACAGGATTCAAAGGAGTGAATGCGACCAATAATTGACATTGCGGTGATATCTCCAGCATCGGCCCGTCCGGGGCCTGTGTATGCACAGCTCAAAACCGGCTGTGTTTAAGTCTGTTTTGGCTGTTATCCATAGAGTATAGATAGCGGACAAAAGAGACTGTGATGGAGAGAGTGTTAAAAAGGCCCCACGTATGTGGAGCCTTTATTGTACGCCTTTTAACGCGTGATTTCAGTCAATTCCACTTACATGGACTGAGTGAAAGTACGGGTGATAACGTCCTGCTGCTGTTCTTTCGTCAGGGAGTTAAAACGTACTGCGTAGCCGGATACACGGATGGTCAGCTGAGGATATTTCTCAGGGTGTTCCATCGCATCAAGCAGCATTTCACGGTTCATTACGTTCACGTTCAGGTGCTGACCACCTTCAATGGACGCTTCGTGGTGGAAGTAACCATCCATCAGACCCGCGAGGTTAGTTTTACGTACTTCGTCGTCTTTACCCAGCGCATTTGGCACGATAGAGAAGGTGTAAGAGATACCATCTTTCGCGTAAGCAAACGGCAGTTTAGCAACGGAGGTCAGAGAGGCAACAGCACCTTTCTGGTCACGACCGTGCATTGGGTTAGCACCAGGACCGAATGGCGCACCTGCGCGACGACCGTCTGGGGTGTTACCGGTTTTCTTACCATACACAACGTTAGACGTGATGGTCAGAACAGACTGAGTCGGGATAGCGTTACGGTAAGTGGTCAGTTTCTGAATTTTCTTCATGAAACGTTCAACCAGGTCAACCGCCATGTCATCAACGCGAGAGTCGTTGTTACCAAACTGCGGATATTCGCCTTCGATTTCGAAGTCAACAGCCAGACCGTCTTCGTCACGAATTGGTTTAACTTTCGCATATTTGATTGCAGACAGGGAGTCAGCCGCAACGGACAGACCTGCGATACCACACGCCATGGTGCGGATAACGTCACGGTCATGCAGCGCCATCAGAGAGGCTTCGTAGCTGTACTTGTCGTGCATGTAGTGGATAACGTTCAGGGCAGTGACGTACTGTTTAGCCAGCCAGTCCATGAAGTGATCCATACGCTCCATGACTTCATCGAAGTTCAGAACGTCGCCTTTGATTGGTTCAGATTTAGGACCAACCTGCATTTTCAGTTTTTCATCAACGCCGCCGTTGATTGCGTACAGCATGGTTTTCGCCAGGTTTGCACGCGCACCGAAGAACTGCATTTGTTTACCAACAACCATTGGGCTTACGCAGCATGCGATAGCGTAGTCATCGTTGTTGAAGTCCGGACGCATCAGGTCATCGTTCTCGTACTGCAGAGAAGAGGTGTCGATGGACACTTTAGCGGCGAATTTCTTGAAGTTCAGAGGCAGTTTTTCAGACCACAGAACGGTGATGTTCGGCTCCGGAGAAGGACCCATGGTGTACAGGGTGTTCAGGAAGCGGAAGCTGTTTTTGGTAACCAGAGTACGGCCATCAACACCCATACCACCGATAGATTCCGTTGCCCAGATTGGGTCACCAGAGAACAGCTCATCGTATTCAGGGGTACGCAGGAAGCGAACCATACGCAGTTTCATGACCAGGTGGTCAATCATTTCCTGAGCGTCTTGCTCGGTGATTTTGCCCGCTTTCATATCACGTTCGATGTAAGCATCCAGGAAGGTGGATACACGACCGAAGGACATTGCTGCACCGTTCTGAGACTTAACAGCGGCCAGGTAGCCGAAGTAGGTCCACTGGATAGCTTCCTGAGCGTTGGTTGCAGGACCAGAGATATCGCAGCCATATTTAGCCGCCATTTCTTTGATCTGACCCAGCGCGCGATGCTGTTCAGCGATTTCTTCACGCAGACGAATAGTCGCTTCCAGGTTTACACCGTTTTCCAAATCAGACTGCAGGGAAACAAACTGCGCGTATTTGTCTTTCATCAGGAAGTCGATACCGTACAGCGCAACGCGACGGTAGTCACCGATGATACGGCCACGGCCATAGGCATCTGGCAGACCAGTCAGAACGCCAGATTTACGGCAGTTCAGAATGTCTTTGGTGTAAACATCGAATACACCCTGGTTGTGGGTTTTGCGGTATTCGGTGAAGATTTTTTTCAGCATTGGGTCCAGCTCGCGGTTATACGCTTTGCAGGAACCTTCAACCATTTTGATACCACCGAACGGGATGATCGCACGTTTCAGTGGTGCTTCAGTTTGCAGACCAACGATTTTCTCAAGGGCTTTGTTAATGTAGCCAGCATCGTGAGAAGTGATGGTAGAAGCAACGGAGGTGTCAAAATCAACTGGCGCGTGAGTGCGGTTTTCCAGTTTTACGCCTTCCATTACGCTGTCCCACAGCTTGGTGGTCGCGTCAGTTGCACCAGCCAGGAAGGATTCGTCACCTTCATACGGGGTATAGTTTTTCTGAATGAAGTCACGTACGTTTACTTCATTCTGCCAGTCACCTTTCGCAAAACCTTCCCAGGCTGTGGCTAACTTTTCATTAAGCTCGGACATGTAACACCTACCTTCTTAAGTGGATTTTTTATTTACTGCCTGAGATAACCATCAATGATGGTCGTCGCCACGCAGGTAAATGACCCAGTATGTCAACCCAACTAACAGACCCCCACCGATAATGTTCCCGATAGTGACAGGGATCAGGTTATCAGTAATGAAATTCATAATAGTCAGGTGAGAGAAACTTTCCGGGGTTGAACCAACAGCAGTCCAGAACTCCGGGCTTGCAAAGTTGCGGATTACAATTCCCATGGGGATCATAAACATGTTCGCAATACTGTGCTCGAAGCCGCTGGCAACAAACATCGCAACCGGCAGAACCATAATCATGGCTTTATCCATCAGGCTACGACCCGAGTAGCTCATCCAGACAGCCAGGCAGACCATCAGGTTAGCGAGGATGCCGAGAGCAACGGCTTCGATAAATGTGTGGTGCATTTTGTGGTCTGCGGTCTGCAGGACGTTGAGTCCCCAGCCACCGTTGGCGGTCATATACTCGCCAGAGAGCCACATCAACAGAACAAAGAGCAGACAGCCAATCAGGTTGCCAACATAGACATTAAGCCAGTTGCGCGCCAGTTGACCCCAGGTAATTCTTCCGCTGGCTTTTGCCACGACAATCAACACTGTAGAAGTGAAGAGGTCGGCGCCGCAGATGACGCAAAGAATCAGTCCCAGTGAGAAGCAAATACCGCCAATCAGTTTCGCCATGCCGAAAGGCATCGCGGCAGTACCGGTGGTAGCAGTGATGTAGAAGACAAACGCGATAGAGATGAACACACCAGCCGTGATCGCCAGATAGAACGTCTTCATCGGGTGTTTCGTTGCTTTATAGACACCCGCTTCTTCGGCAACTTTGGCCATAGCAGCTGGGAGTAAAAGATCAAAAGGGTTGTCAGCTTTCACACTAACTCTCTCTTTATTAAGTCGGCGACGAGATACTAACAAAGCATTATAGAAGAGAAATTGATATAGATCATATCTCGCCTGGCTTATAGGCCCGCAATGTGTATGGATTTACAGCAAAAGCGGAGTAAGTATTTGATTATCCGTATAAAAATAAATTTTAAAAGTTATGAAAAGAGTTGAATTATTTCTTTCGGCCACCTCTGCAACAGTTAATTAATATGGAGTAATTACCATAAAAAGTAACAGTAAAGCCCAGGTAAATATTATTATATTTACCCATATTTAACTTTATTATTACAATCAACAGTCATTGCCGAAAAAAATAAAAAACGGGGCAATGAAATTGCCCCGTAATATAGCCCAGACGATTGAATACGCCTACAGCTGATAATGTTATATGCGCTTATTTTGACCAGTAAGCGGATTTCGCCTTCTGCAATTTTTCATACGCTTTCAGCAGAGACTGATGTGCCGGGAAGGCTTTCAGGTCGCTATCCACAGCCTGAAGACCATAGAACGGCGCTTCACCGCTCAGTGCTGCGCTGGCGGCTTCAACGGCGTCAGCACCGTACATGCGAACAAACGCATTCAGGTATTGCAGCGGCTGACGATCTTCTTCCTGCGCGAGAAGCAGCAGGGTTTGCAGGCAGCGATAGTAGTTAGTGCGCTCGGCAGAGAAGACAGACTGGTTAAACTCCATAGTCCACTCGGTCCAGGCCAGAGCCTGATCCAGATCGCCGCCAGCCAGTGCCAGCATTGCTTTCAGCTCACCAATACGCAGGGTATACCAGCCGTTATCTTTACCGGTCGCCAGACCCAGCAGCTCGCGTACGCGGGTGAAGTCATCATGGCCTTCCTCGTCCAGTTGCGCGATCAGGTTCAGGTAATCTTCTTTTTCCCATTCGCTGCCCGGCAAGGCCAGCAGGGTTTCACGCAGGTGCGCGCCCATGCTGTTGTTCGCCAGCCACAGATCTTCTGCCGGATAGATGTCGGACATGCCCGGCACCAGAATGCGGCAGGCGTACACGCCAAGGTGTTCGTAGTCAGCGATGTAGACTTCTTTATCTTCCGCCTTAAAGATAGCCATCAGCGTGGCGAACTCTTCTTCGGTGGTACCTGCAAAGCTCCAGTCGACGAACGGATAGTCCGCGTCCTGCTTAAACAGATCCCAGGAGATCAAACCGCTGGAGTCGATGAAGTGGGTTTCAAGGTTGGTGTGCTCGGCCACTTCTTCGTCGTCAAAGGTTGGTGGCGTAAACACGTCCAGATCTTTCAGGCCACGGCCCTGCAGTAATTCGGTGACGGTACGCTCCAGCGCCACGCCAAAGTCAGGGTGCGCGCCGAAGGAGGCGAAGCAGGTTCCGTTTTCAGGGTTAAACAGCACCACACAGATAACCGGGTATTTACCGCCCAGCGAGCCGTCATAGGCAAAGATTGGGAAACCTTCCGCTTCCAGCCTGGCGATGGATTCCACCACGCCCGGGTAGCGCGCCAGCACGTCAGCCGGAATTTCAGGCAGGCTGATGGATTCGGCAATGATGCGGTTTTTAATGTGGCGTTCGAAGACTTCAGACAGCCCCTGTACGCGCGCTTCATTACGGGTATTACCGGCAGACATACCGTTGGACACATACAGGTTGCCAACGATGTTCATCGGGATATAGACGGTCTGCTCATCAGACTGACGCGTGAACGGCAGGGCGCAGATACCACGATCCTCATTGCCGGACTGCAGATCGATCAGCATGCTGGCGGTCAGTTCGTTTTCCGGATCGTAGAACGCACGCAGACGCGCGTCGAGAATGCCTTCCGGCAGCGCGTCGTCTTCAGGCAGCGGGAACCATTTTTCGTTTGGATAGTGCACAAACGGGCCGTTGGCGATGGTTTCACCCAGCCAGAAATCGGCGAAGAAATAGTTGGTCGACAGACGTTCAAAATACTCACCCAGCGCAGAGGCCAGTGCCGCTTTTTTTGTCGCGCCTTTACCATTGGTAAAGCACAGGGCACACTCTTTATCGCGAATATGCACGGACCAGACATGAGGCACCGGGTTGAGCCAGGAGGCTTCTTCGATATTAAAGCCCAGGTCGGTCAGTTTCTGCTGGAAGCGAGCGATGGAATCTTCCAGAGCGGCGTCTTTGCCGGGGATAAACGTTTGAGTCATGGCGTTCACTTTTATCGTACGTAAAGCGCGCAATGATACGGGTTTTGCGTGACAGGTGCTATCTTCGGCGAAAATAAAAGACTCGACTATGCTTACAGACAGTAACTTACTGTTAAGGCATAGAAAAATGAAAGCATTTGATCTCCAGCGGATGGCGTTTGATAAAGTTCCTCCCGAATTTTTGGGCGAAGTGGCCCTGCGCAGCCTGTATACCTTTGTATTGGTCTTTCTGTTTCTCAAAATCACCGGGCGGCGTGGCGTCCGGCAGATGTCCCTCTTTGAGGTGCTGATTATTCTGACGCTGGGTTCAGCGGCGGGGGATGTCGCCTTTTACGACGATGTGCCGATGGTGCCGGTCTTTATCGTTTTTGTCTCACTGGCGCTACTTTACCGGCTTGTCATGTGGCTGATGTCGAAAAGTGAAAAGCTGGAAGATCTTCTCGAAGGGAAGCCGGTGGTTATCGTCGAGAACGGGCGGCTGGCCTGGGAAAATGTACAGAGTGCCAACATGACCGAGTTCGAGTTTTTTATGGAACTGCGTCTGAATAGTGTCGAACAACTCGGGCAGGTGCGGCTGGCAATCATGGAAACGAACGGGCAAATCAGCGTCTATTACTATGCTGACGACGAGGTGAAGCCGGGGCTCTGTATTCTGCCGGATATGCTTATTGAGCGTTTCACGACCGTGCCTGAGTCAGGCGAATATGCCTGTATAAGATGTAGCCATGTTGTGGCGATGCAGCCGGGCGATCATCAATTATGTCCCCGCTGTACAAATCCGGAATGGACGAAGGTTAGCCGGGCCAAACGCCTTACCTGACAGCCATATTGTCGGTTTTGCCGCAGTGAGATGGCAGATTGTATTGTGTGACGCGGGACACATTTCACCGGTCATAAGTTTTAGACATTGCGGCGCGTGTCACTGAATGATAAAACCGATATCCACAGTTATAACTTATTGCTTTTAGCGTGGTGAGGGGAAATGGCTCAAGTCTTTAATTTCAGTTCAGGTCCGGCGATGTTGCCGGCAGACGTGCTTAAACAGGCTCAACAGGAACTTTGCGACTGGAACGGTCTGGGTACGTCGGTGATGGAAATCAGCCACCGTGGTAAAGAGTTTATTCAGGTGGCGGAAGAGGCAGAAAAGGATTTTCGCGATCTGCTGAACATTCCCTCAAACTACAAAGTTTTGTTCTGCCACGGCGGTGGCCGCGGTCAGTTTGCTGGCGTCCCGCTGAATATCCTCGGCGACAAAACCACGGCAGACTACGTTGATGCGGGTTACTGGGCGGCAAGTGCGGTTAAAGAAGCCAAAAAGTACTGCTCGCCAAATGTTATCGACGCCAAAATTACCGTTGATGGCCTGCGTGCCGTGAAGCCGATGAGCGAATGGCAGCTCTCTGATAACGCTGCGTACCTGCACTATTGCCCAAATGAAACCATCGACGGGATTGCCATCGACGAGACCCCGAACTTCGGTAAAGACGTCGTGGTTGCAGCCGATTTCTCCTCTACCATTTTGTCCGCGCCAATTGACGTCAGCCGCTACGGTGTTATCTATGCGGGTGCGCAGAAAAATATCGGCCCGGCGGGTTTGACGATCGTCATCGTGCGCGAAGATTTGCTGGGTAAAGCCCATCAGTCTTGCCCGTCTATTCTGGATTATACGGTCCTCAACGATAACGACTCCATGTTCAACACCCCCCCTACGTTTGCCTGGTACCTCTCTGGACTGGTCTTTAAATGGCTCAAGCAAAACGGCGGCGTGGCGCAGATGGACAAAATCAATCAGCAGAAAGCCGACCTGCTGTATGGCGTGATCGATAAGAGCGATTTCTACCGTAACGATGTCGCGAAAGCTAACCGTTCTCGTATGAATGTGCCGTTCCAGCTGGCGGACAGCAACCTGGATAAAGTCTTCCTGGAAGCGTCCTTCGCTGCAGGCCTGCATGCGCTGAAAGGCCACCGTGTTGTAGGCGGTATGCGTGCCTCTATCTATAACGCGATGCCGCTGGAAGGGGTTAAAACCCTGACCGATTTCATGATCGACTTCGAACGTCGCCACGGTTAATTACGCTGTTTTCACCCCCGTAGCCCTGCTGCGGGGTTTTTATTATGTTGAGTTGAGAGTTAAGTTTCATGGAATCCCTGACGTTACAACCTATCGCGCGGGTAGATGGCACTATTAATCTGCCTGGTTCAAAAAGTGTCTCGAACCGCGCTCTGCTGCTGGCAGCTCTGGCAAACGGCACCACCGTCCTCACAAACCTGCTGGACAGCGATGACGTGCGCCATATGCTCAATGCGCTGAAAGCGTTGGGAGTTCATTACACGCTGTCTGACGACCGCACCCGCTGTGAAGTGACCGGCAACGGCGGCGCGTTACGCTCGGCTGAAGAGCGTGAACTGTTTCTGGGTAATGCGGGGACGGCGATGCGACCGCTGGCGGCGGCCCTGTGCCTGGGCAGCAACAATATTGTGCTGACCGGTGAGCCACGCATGAAAGAGCGTCCCATTGGCCATCTGGTAGATGCCCTTCGTCAGGGCGGCGCGCAGATTGAGTATCTGGAGCAGGAAAATTACCCGCCTATGCGTCTGCGCGGTGGTTTCAATGGCGGTAACGTCGAGGTGGATGGCAGCGTCTCCAGCCAGTTCCTGACGGCTCTGCTGATGACTGCGCCGCTGGCACCACAGGATACGGTCATCACCATCAAAGGCGACCTGGTCTCTAAACCGTACATTGATATTACGCTGCACCTGATGAAAACCTTTGGGGTTGAGGTGGAAAACCGCGCTTATCAGCAATTCGTGGTTCGCGGTGCGCAGCAGTACCAGTCTCCGGGTCATTACCTTGTGGAAGGTGATGCTTCGTCTGCCTCCTATTTCCTGGCGGCAGGGGCGATTAAGGGCGGTACGGTGAAAGTGACCGGCATTGGCCGTAACAGCGTTCAGGGCGATATCCGTTTTGCTGACGTGCTGGAAAAAATGGGCGCCACGATTACCTGGGGCGATGATTTCATCTCCTGCACCCATGGCGAGCTGAACGCTATCGATATGGACATGAACCATATCCCGGATGCGGCGATGACCATTGCCACGGCGGCGCTCTTCGCAAAAGGCACCACGACGCTGCGTAACATTTACAACTGGCGCGTAAAAGAGACTGACCGTCTGTTCGCAATGGCGACCGAACTGCGTAAAGTGGGCGCCGAAGTGGAGGAGGGCGAAGACTACATCCGCGTCACGCCTCCGGCAAAACTGCAGTTTGCGGAAATCGGCACCTATAACGATCACCGCATGGCAATGTGCTTCTCGCTGGTGGCGCTCTCCGATACGCCGGTGACCATTCTCGACCCGAAATGTACGGCGAAAACCTTCCCGGACTACTTCGAGCAATTGGCGCGTATCAGTACCCCTGCCTGATTTGCCTTCGCGCCAGCCTCTGTGCTGGCGCGCTTACAGCGTTCCCACTCATTGACGTGATGATCTACACTTCTGAAGATGTGCGCCTGCCGCCTGCAAGCAACGCGAACGATGTAGAAGTATCATTGCGCAATAATTCTTCATCTAAATACCTGTAATTCGCGTTTTTGCACACAACGTTAACGATTGTGGGCATTGGCGCGTATAATGCGCGGCGTTTACGTTAACGGTATGCCTGTTTAAGGAGATAAAGATGACGGCAATTGCCCCGGTCATAACCATTGATGGCCCAAGCGGTGCAGGAAAGGGCACCTTGTGCAAGGCAATGGCGGAAGCATTGCAATGGCATCTGCTGGACTCTGGTGCTATTTACCGCGTGTTAGCGCTTGCGGCGCTGCATCACCATGTTGATGTGGCCTCCGAAGACGCGCTGGTTCCGCTGGCTACCCATCTTGATGTTCGCTTTATCTCAACCAACGGAAATCTGGAAGTGATTCTCGAAGGTGAAGATGTCAGCGGTGAAATTCGTACTCAGGACGTGGCGAATGCCGCTTCACAGGTTGCCGCTTTCCCGCGCGTGCGTGAAGCACTGCTGCGCCGTCAACGCGCCTTCCGCGAACTGCCTGGCCTGATCGCTGACGGGCGTGACATGGGAACCGTTGTCTTCCCTGATGCGCCGGTGAAAATTTTCCTCGACGCCTCCTCGGAAGAACGGGCTCAACGCCGCATGCTTCAGTTGCAGGAAAAGGGGTTTAGTGTTAACTTTGATCGCCTTTTGTCCGAGATAAAAGAGCGCGATGACCGCGATCGTAACCGCGCCGTCGCCCCACTTGTTCCTGCAGAAGATGCATTAGTTCTGGATTCAACCAGTTTAACTATTGAGCAAGTGATTGAAAAAGCGCTACAATATGCGCGCCAAAAACTGGCACTCGCGTAATTGCGACCGATTTAGCAGTACCCCCGCTGCAATGGATTGACGGCGGGTATGTGAAACAACCCCATCCGGCACGGAGCCAGGTGGACGTTATATTAACCTGAAGATTAAACATGACTGAATCTTTTGCTCAACTATTTGAAGAATCCTTAAAAACAATCGAAACCCGTCCGGGTTCCATCGTTCGTGGTGTTGTTGTTGCTATCGACAAAGACGTAGTACTGGTTGACGCCGGTCTGAAATCTGAGTCCGCCATTCCGGCAGAGCAGTTCAAAAACGCCCAGGGCGAGCTGGAAATCCAGGTTGGTGACGAAGTTGACGTTGCTCTGGATGCAGTAGAAGACGGCTTCGGCGAAACCCTGCTTTCCCGTGAAAAAGCTAAACGTCACGAAGCTTGGATCACGCTGGAAAAAGCTTACGAAGAAGCTGAAACTGTGGTCGGTGTTATCAACGGCAAAGTTAAAGGTGGCTTCACTGTTGAGCTGAATGGTATTCGTGCGTTCCTGCCAGGTTCTCTGGTAGACGTTCGTCCAGTCCGTGACACCCTGCACCTCGAAGGCAAAGAGCTTGAGTTCAAAGTAATCAAGCTGGACCAGAAGCGTAACAACGTTGTTGTATCCCGTCGTGCCGTTATCGAATCCGAAAACAGCGCAGAACGCGATCAGCTGCTGGAAAACCTGCAGGAAGGCATGGAAGTCAAAGGTATCGTTAAGAACCTCACTGACTACGGCGCATTCGTTGACCTGGGCGGCGTTGATGGCCTGCTGCACATCACCGACATGGCTTGGAAACGCGTTAAGCACCCAAGCGAAATCGTGAACGTGGGCGACGAAATCACTGTTAAAGTGCTGAAGTTCGACCGCGAGCGTACTCGTGTATCCCTCGGCCTGAAACAGCTGGGCGAAGATCCATGGGTAGCTATCGCTAAGCGTTACCCAGAAGGTACTAAACTGACTGGTCGCGTTACCAACCTGACTGACTACGGCTGCTTCGTTGAAATCGAAGAAGGCGTTGAAGGCCTGGTGCACGTTTCCGAAATGGACTGGACCAACAAAAACATCCACCCATCCAAAGTTGTTAACGTTGGTGATGTAGTGGAAGTTATGGTTCTGGATATCGACGAAGAACGTCGTCGTATCTCCCTGGGCCTGAAACAGTGCAAAAACAACCCATGGCAGCAGTTCGCGGAAACCCACAACAAGGGTGACCGTGTTGAAGGTAAAATCAAGTCTATCACTGACTTCGGTATCTTCATCGGCCTGGACGGCGGCATCGATGGCCTGGTTCACCTGTCTGACATCTCCTGGAACGTTGCAGGCGAAGAAGCAGTTCGTGAATACAAAAAAGGCGACGAAATCGCTGCAGTTGTTCTGCAGGTTGACGCAGAGCGTGAACGTATCTCCCTGGGCGTTAAACAGCTCGCAGAAGATCCGTTCAACAACTGGGTTGCACTGAACAAGAAAGGCGCAATCGTAAACGGTAAAGTCACTGCAGTTGACGCTAAAGGCGCAACCGTAGAACTGGCTGACGGCGTTGAAGGTTACCTGCGCGCTTCTGAAGCTTCACGTGACCGCGTTGAAGATGCGACTCTGGTTCTGAACGTTGGTGACGACGTTGAAGCTAAGTTCACCGGTGTTGACCGTAAGAACCGTGCAATCAGCCTGTCTGTTCGTGCTAAAGACGAAGCTGATGAGAAAGATGCAATCGCCACTGTTAACAAACAGGAAGATGCAAACTTCTCTAACAACGCAATGGCTGAAGCTTTCAAAGCAGCTAAAGGCGAGTAATATCAGGTTGTCCGCATCATTTTGAGCTGTAACGCATTTACAGCGAGAAGGATGAGGAGCAAACTTGACAGATTAGAGGATTCGTCCTGTAATCAATAACAAAGGGCGGCTACGGCCGCCCTTGTTTAATGAGCTGTTCAGCTAATTGGTTTGAAAGGAACCGGAGGAATCATGACCAAGTCAGAATTGATTGAAAGACTTGCCAGTCAGCAACCGCATATCCCTGCGAAAGCAGTGGAGGATGCCGTAAAAGAGATGCTGGAGCATATGGCCTCCACTCTTGCCCAGGGCGAGCGCATTGAAATCCGCGGTTTCGGTAGTTTTTCTCTGCACTATCGTGCTCCACGTACCGGGCGTAACCCGAAAACTGGCGATAAAGTCGAACTGGAAGGTAAGTACGTTCCACACTTTAAGCCGGGTAAAGAACTGCGCGATCGCGCCAACATTTACGGCAACTGAGTTTAGCCATCAGCGCTAAACTGGGTTCGAAAGAAAGCACCTGCGGGTGCTTTTTTTGTGCCTGCCGCTTTTATTCTGAAGATGCCGCGCAATTTTCCTTTTGTTTTCTGCAAACGGATAAAAATGTTTCAGCGCCCGCTGTAAACCGTGTTTCTTCTGGCTGACGACTCACCCTGCCTGCTTCCATACTGTCACCCTCAAACAGGGAGGTAGTAATGGGCATTCCCGCGATAAGTTTTTGCGCCATTCTGGCGATCATGCCGTTACTCTGGTTACCCGTCCTGCCTGAACGTCATACCGTGTGGGTAATGATAGCCAGTGGGATAGCGCTGGCCGCCCAGCGATACAACGTCCTGAAGTATATGGGGATCATGGTGTTATTTTGTGCCTGGGGTCTTCTTGCTGCGCAGGAAAGCGTCTGGCCGATGCAACATTTAACGACGGGAGCAGTGCAGGCAGAGATAGAAATCACGGCCACCGATGGTGCAACAATGCATAAGGGCAACATTCTGCGTGTCGATGGTCAACGCTGGTGGGCATCCACGGGCGTGACGCTGTATGGCAATTACCTGCCGCAAAAGGTGTGTGCCGGTCAGCGCTGGGCCATGACGCTCAGGCTCCGGCCTGTGCATGGCGAGCTAAACGACGGGGGATATGATCCCCAGCGAAGCGCCTTTGCCCGACACCAGACGCTCAGCGGACGTTTCACGCAGGCGAAAATCGTCGATGAAAACTGCAGCTTGCGTGCTCAGTACCTGATGTCTCTGCAACAGCGACTTTCTGCTTTTCACTGGGGCGCGGTTATGCTTGGGCTGGGGATGGGAGAACGTCTGGAGGTGCCCCGGGAAATTAAAGATCTGATGCGCGACACCGGCACGTTGCACCTGATGGCAATTTCGGGTCTGCATATTGCGCTGGCCGCATCCATCGTCTGGTTACTTGCGCGTGGGCTTCAGTTTTTGATGCCGGGCCACTGGATCCACTGGCAGATTCCTCTCCTGGCCGGGTTGCTCTTTGCCGCTTTCTACGCCTGGCTTACCGGGCTGCAACCGCCCGCATTGCGAACGGTTATCGCACTTGCCGTGCTGGCGGCATTGCGCATTGGCGCCCGTCAGTGGTCTCCCTGGCAGGTGTGGTGTTGCTGTATCGCGGCAATCCTGATAAGGGATCCCTTAGCCGTGCTTTCTCAAAGTCTGGCCCTTTCAGCTTTTGCCGTCGCCGCGCTGATTTTCTGGTTTCAGTGGCTGCCTCTTCCTCGCGGGCACCGGGTTCGCTGGTTACAGCCTTTGCTGAATCTGCTCTATCTGCAAACCGGCATGTTGCTTCTGCTCATGCCATTACAGGTGCTGATTTTTCATGGGTTTAGCCTCTCTTCCCTGGTGGCTAATCTCTTTGCCGTCCCCCTGGTCACTTTAGTCTGCGTACCGCTGATCCTGGCCGGAATGTTGCTTCATCTGTTGCCGCTGACGGCGCTGGAAAGTGCCCTCTGGCTTGCAGCCGATAAATCCCTGGGGGGGTTGTTCTGGATGCTGATGCGCCTGCCGGATGGCTGGCAGAATGTAGATGAACGGTGGCAATACCTGACGTTATTGCCCTGGCTTGCCATTATCGGCTGGCGCTTTCATGCCTGGAAATCCGTTCCTGCAGTTTGTCTGGCAGGGAGTATCTTACTGGCATTTCCGCTCTGGCGAACGGTGAGGAGTGAGGGCTGGACACTGCATATGCTGGATGTGGGGCAGGGACTGGCAATGGTCATTGAACGCCATGGTAAAGCCCTTCTTTATGATACCGGGCTCGCCTGGCCGGGTGGTGATAGCGCCCGGCAGTTAATCATTCCGTGGCTACGCTGGCACCATTTGCAACCAGAAGGCGTCATTCTCAGTCATGAGCATCTCGACCATGCGGGCGGCCTGGCGACGCTGCAAAAAACATGGCCCACGTTATGGATAAGAAGCCCGTTAGGCCGGGCGGAACATCGGCCTTGTTTTCGCGGGCAGAGATGGATGTGGGAGGGGTTAACCTTCACCGTCCACTGGCCACCTGCGGGCTATTCCGAAAGGGGGAACAATCGCTCCTGCGTGGTAAAAATCGACGATGGTGAGCAGAGTGCGTTGCTTACGGGGGATATTGAAGCGCAAGCGGAACAGACTATGCTTAGCCATTACTGGCGTCATCTGACGTCCACTGTAATACAGGTACCCCATCATGGCAGCAATACGTCTTCATCATTGCCACTGGTGCAGCGGGTAGAGGGGAGGATCGCGCTCGATTCTGCGGCCCGCTATAACGCATGGCATTTTCCGTCGGCAAAAGTTATCAGACGTTATCGAAAAGAGGGCTATATCTGGCACGATACCCCCCATTCTGGACAAATATCGGTGACATTCTCGCAACATCGATGGCAAATACAGCGCGTACGTGATGAATATTTACCGCGTTGGTATCATCAGTGGTTTGGCGCGCCCGTAGATAACGGGTAGAATATGCGGCTATTTCAACAGATGCTGGTTTTTTGAATGCATAACGACAAAGATCTCTCCACGTGGCAAACCTTCCGCCGACTCTGGCCGATGATTGCACCTTTTAAAGCAGGCTTGATCGTGGCGGGTGTAGCGTTAGTCCTCAACGCAGCCAGCGATACGTTTATGTTATCGCTTCTCAAACCGTTACTGGATGACGGTTTTGGTAAAACAGATCGCTCAGTGCTGATATGGATGCCACTGGTGGTTATTGGACTGATGATCTTACGCGGTATCACCAGCTACATTTCGAGCTACTGTATCTCCTGGGTTTCCGGGAAAGTCGTTATGACCATGCGCCGTCGGCTGTTTGGCCACATGATGGGCATGCCAGTAGCGTTCTTTGATAAGCAGTCTACCGGTACCTTGCTGTCACGTATTACCTACGACTCCGAGCAGGTGGCATCATCGTCGTCCAACGCGCTGATTACCGTGGTGCGTGAAGGTGCATCGATTATCGGTCTGTTCATCATGATGTTCTATTACAGCTGGCAGCTGTCACTGATCCTTATCGTGCTGGCACCGGTTGTCTCTATTGCTATTCGCGTCGTTTCAAAGCGTTTTCGCAACATCAGTAAGAATATGCAGAACACGATGGGCCAGGTTACGACCAGCGCTGAGCAGATGCTGAAAGGGCATAAAGAGGTGTTGATTTTCGGCGGGCAGGAAGTCGAAACCAAACGCTTTGATAAAGTCAGCAACAAAATGCGTCTGCAGGGGATGAAAATGGTTTCGGCCTCTTCAATTTCTGACCCTATCATCCAGCTGATCGCTTCTCTGGCGCTGGCCTTTGTTCTGTATGCGGCCAGCTTCCCGAGCGTGATGGAGACGCTGACGGCAGGTACCATCACCGTGGTCTTCTCATCGATGATTGCCCTGATGCGTCCGCTGAAATCACTGACGAACGTCAACGCTCAGTTCCAGCGCGGGATGGCTGCCTGCCAGACCCTGTTCAGCATTCTGGATACCGAACAGGAGAAAGATGAAGGTAAACGCGAGATTGAACGCGCCCACGGCGATGTTGAATTCCGCAATGTGACTTTCTCCTATCCTGGCCGTGAAACGCCGGCTTTGCGTAATATCAACCTGTCCATTCCCGCGGGTAAAACCGTTGCGCTGGTAGGCCGCTCCGGCTCTGGTAAATCCACCATCGCCAGCCTGATCACCCGTTTCTATGATATCGACGAGGGTGAAATCCTGCTGGATGGCCATGACCTGCGGGAGTATACCCTGCAGTCCCTGCGTAACCAGGTGGCGCTGGTCTCCCAGAATGTGCATCTCTTCAACGATACAGTGGCAAACAACATTGCCTATGCGCGTACAGAAGAGTACAGCCGTGCGGAGATTGAAAAGGCGGCTCGTATGGCCTATGCGATGGACTTTATCAACAAGATGGATAACGGTCTGGATACCATTATCGGTGAGAACGGTGTACTGCTCTCCGGTGGCCAGCGCCAGCGTATCGCCATTGCTCGTGCGCTGTTGCGTGATAGCCCGATTCTGATTCTGGATGAAGCAACCTCTGCGCTGGATACGGAATCTGAACGTGCCATTCAGTCTGCGCTGGATGAGCTGCAAAAGAACCGTACGTCGCTGGTGATTGCGCACCGTCTGTCGACTATCGAGCAGGCTGACGAAATCGTCGTTGTTGAAGATGGCGTGATTGTCGAACGCGGAAGCCACTCTGATTTGCTGGCGCACCGCGGCGTGTACGCCCAACTGCATAAGATGCAATTCGGCGAATGATTGCACGCATCTGGTCCGGTGAATCACCGCTGTGGCTGCTGCTTCTGCCGCTTTCCTGGCTTTATGGCCTGGTGAGCGGCCTCATTCGTCTGCTTTACCGCCTGGGGTTAAAGCGAGCATGGCGCGCGCCGGTGCCGGTTGTCGTGGTGGGTAACCTGACGGCTGGCGGCAACGGTAAAACACCGGTGGTGATCTGGCTGGTGGAGCAACTGCAAAAACGCGGTATACGCCCAGGCGTGGTATCGCGTGGGTATGGCGGAAAAGCGGCACAGTATCCCCTGTTGCTGACGGCGGAAACTACGACCGCTGAAGCGGGTGATGAGCCAGTATTGATATACCAGCGTACAGGTGCACCTGTTGCGGTTTCCCCGGTACGCAGTGATGCCGTTCAGGCACTTCTTGCCGAACACACGGTAGACATTATTATTACTGACGATGGTCTGCAGCATTACGCGCTGGCGCGTGATAAAGAGATTGTGGTCATTGACGGGGTTCGCCGGTTCGGTAACGGCTGGTGGCTACCCGCCGGACCAATGCGCGAACGTGCTTCGCGTCTCAGGTCCGTTGATGCGGTGATTGTTAACGGTGGAGAGGCCAAACCGGGTGAGATCCCTATGCATCTCAGGCCGGGAATGGCGGTGAATCTGTTGACCGGAGAGCGCCGTGCTGTCTCGTTGTTACCCGCGCTGGTGGCCATGGCGGGTATCGGTCATCCTCCGCGTTTCTTCGCGACGCTGGAACAGTGTGGTGCCCGGCTTGAAAAACGCGTTCCGCTGGCCGATCATCAGGCGCTGGTGCCAGATCAGGTCGCGGCCCTGACTGCGCCGGGGCAGACGCTAATCATGACTGAAAAAGATGCGGTGAAATGCCGTGCCTTTGCGAAGGATAACTGGTGGTATCTGCCGGTTGACGCTGAACTCAGCGGTGAGCAACCGGAACAATTGCTCAAGGAACTGATTGCGTTAGTGCAGTAATGGCTTACGCGGTTCTGGTGGCGCTTTGACTGACAGGAAAACGCATGTCTTTACCGCAACTCTCGCTTTCAGCCGCACGTCATTTGCACCTTGCCGCACAGGGGCTGCTCAAAAAGCCCCGCCGCCGCGCGCAGCCCGCCGATATTCTCTCTACCGTTCAGCGCATGTCGCTCCTTCAAATTGACACCATTAATATCGTGGCCCGTAGCCCTTACCTTGTGCTGTTTAGTCGACTGGGGAATTATCCGCCTCAGTGGCTGGATGACGCGCTCAGTAAGGGGGACTTAATGGAGTACTGGGCGCACGAGGCCTGTTTCCTGCCGCGCAGCGATTTTGCCCTGGTTCGCCATCGCATGCTGGCCCCCGAAAAGATGGGCTGGAAATACCGCCAGGAATGGATGCAGGAGCACGCGACTGAAATTGCACAGCTTATCGAGCATATTCAGCAAAACGGTCCTGTACGTTCCGCCGATTTTGAACATCCGAGAAAAGGGACCAGCGGCTGGTGGGAGTGGAAGCCGCACAAACGCCACCTTGAAGGACTGTTTACGTCCGGCAAAGTCATGGTGATTGAACGGCGTAATTTTCAGCGCGTGTATGACCTGACGCACCGCGTGATGCCCCACTGGGACGATGAGCGTGACTTACTCACCCAGGAGGCAGCGGAAGCCATCATGCTGGAAAACAGCGCCCGCAGTCTGGGCATTTTCCGGCCGCAGTGGCTGGCGGATTACTATCGCCTTCGCCAGCCGGCCCTGAAACCGCTGCTGGAAATGTGGCAGCGTGAACATCGTGTTATCCCCGTCACGGTAGAAACCCTCGGGGACATGTGGCTGCATTCGGATCTCCTCCCGCTCTTACCCCAGGCTCTGGACAGTAAGCTTCAGGCAACCCACAGCGCGGTGTTATCGCCTTTCGATCCGGTCGTGTGGGACAGAAAACGGGCCGAACAGCTGTTTAATTTCAGCTATCGGCTTGAGTGTTACACCCCCGCGCCAAAGCGTCAGTACGGCTACTTTGTGTTGCCTCTGCTGCACAAAGGGCAACTGGTCGGTCGAATGGATGCCAAAATGCACCGCAAAACCGGCACGCTGGAGATTATCGCGCTCTATCTTGAAGAGGGGATCAAGACCACAGCGGCGCTGGAAAAAGGATTAACCTCCGCCATTAGCGAATTCGCACGCTGGCAGGGGGCCCACGACGTGGCGCTGGGTCGGGTGCCTGACGGGTTGTTTAGCACCTGTCGACGTGGCTGGGAAACAGACACTCCCTGAAAAAGGAATGTGTTAAGCTTTAGCGATTACCCATACGGAGGAACTATGGATCACCGTTTACTTGAAATTATTGCCTGCCCGGTGTGCAACGGCAAACTTTACTACAGCCAGGACAAACAAGAGCTGATTTGCAAGCTGGACAGTCTGGCATTCCCGCTGCGCGACGGTATTCCGGTATTGCTGGAAAACGAAGCCCGCTCCCTGGTGGCAGAAGAGAGCAAACCATGAGTTTTGTTGTCATTATTCCTGCGCGTTATGCATCAACCCGTCTGCCGGGTAAACCGCTGGTGGATATCAACGGCAAACCGATGATTGTGCATGTCCTTGAACGTGCGCGTGAGTCCGGTGCTGAGCGCGTTATCGTGGCAACCGATCATCCGGACGTTGCCCGTGCGGTTGAGGCGGCTGGTGGAGAAGTGTGCATGACCCGCGCCGATCACCAGTCCGGCACAGAGCGGCTGGCAGAAGTGGTTGAGAAATGCGGTTTTAATGATGATACGGTCATCGTTAACGTGCAGGGCGACGAGCCGATGATCCCGGCGGTCATTATTCGCCAGGTGGCGGAAAACCTGGCGCAGCGCCAGGTCGGTATGGCTACGCTCGCGGTACCTGTGCTCCACGCTGAAGAGGCGTTTAATCCGAACGCGGTGAAAGTGGTGATGGATGCCGAGGGCTATGCGCTCTACTTCTCTCGCGCCACTATTCCCTGGGATCGTGACCGTTTTGCGGTTTCAAAAGAGACCATTGGTGATTCATTCCTGCGTCATCTGGGGATCTACGGCTACCGCGCTGGCTTTATTCGTCGTTATGTCACCTGGGCACCCAGCCCGCTGGAGCATATCGAAATGCTGGAGCAGCTCCGCGTGCTCTGGTACGGGGAAAAAATCCACGTTGCCGTTGCGCAGGAAGTGCCAGGTACGGGTGTTGACACCCCGGAAGATCTTGAGCGCGTCCGCGCCGAATTGCGTTAATAGCGCCCGCATCCCTCCTTACGGGGGGATGCTCTCTCCAGGTTATTTTCCCTTTCTTTTCCATAATTGATCTCTGTCGGGTGACATCTTCTGTCCGCGCGCTCATTATAAAAGCAGTAGTCTTAATGGGGGTAATCTCATATGGAACAGCTGCGTGCTGAACTGAGCCATCTGCTGGGTGAGAAGTTAAGCAGGGTTGAGTGTGTGAACGAAAAAGCAGATACCGCACTCTGGTCGTTATATGACAGCCAGGGAAACCCAATGCCGCTGATGGCCCGAAGTTTTACCTCGCCGGGCGTTGCCAGGCAGCTGGCCTGGAAAATGTCGATGCTTGCGCGACAAGGGACCGTCCGCATGCCGACGGTGTATGGCGTGATGACGCATGAAGAACACCCCGGCCCCGATGTCCTGCTGATTGAGCGGTTACGTGGCGTGCCTGTGGAAGCGCCTGCTCGTTCACCGGAACGCTGGGAACAGCTGAAAGATCAGATTGTCGAGGCGCTGCTGGGCTGGCACAGACAAGACAGCGGTGGGCTCGTCGGGCCGGTAGACAGCACCCAGGAAAACCTGTGGCCACTGTGGTATCGCCAGCGGGTCGAAGTGTTGTGGGGCACCCTTAACCAGTTTAATAACACCGGTTTGACCATGCAGGACAAACGTATTTTGTTCCGCACCCGGGAGTGTTTGCCCGCGCTGTTTGACGGCTTTAACGACAACTGCGTGCTGGTTCACGGCAATTTTACCCTGCGCAGCATGCTGAAAGACCCTCGCAGCGACCAGCTTCTGGCAATGGTAGGGCCGGGGATCATGCTCTGGGCACCGCGCGAGTACGAGTTGTTCAGGCTCAGCGACAGCGGGGCCGCAGAGGGGTTACTCTGGCATTATCTCCAGCGGGCGCCGGTTGCAGAAGCGTTTCTCTGGCGCCGCTGGCTCTATCTGCTCTGGGATGAAGTGGCGCAACTGGTCAATACTGGCCGTTTTAATCGCGCCAACTTCGATCTCGCCACGAAATCACTCCTGCCCTGGCTCGCCTGACGCGCCTTTTAGCCATTGCCAGAGGCGTCCAAGCGTTTCGTAACCGACACGATCGCTGTGCATCAGCCATACCGGGGACGGGATCGCCCGTTCCCACGGGTTAAGCGGCGCGTCGATGGCCATCTGGTTAGCCGGCGCGGGGAGGGGATGCAGGCCAACTCTTTCGAAGAAAATCATCGCCCGCGGCAGGTGCGAGGCGGACGTAACCAGCAGGAACGGGGCATCGCCAATCGCCTGCTTCACGGCAGCAGCTTCTTCTTCGGTGTCTTTTGGGCTGTCCAGCGTGATGATAGCGGAACGCGGTACACCCAGCGATTCAGCCACTCTGGCTCCGGCTTCGGCCGTGCTGACCGGGTTTGTTTTTGCCGCCGCACCGGTAAAGATCATTTTCGATCCCGGATTCGCCAGCCACAGGCGAATACCTTCGTTCAGTCGAGGCAGGCTGTTGTTAATCAGGTTTGAACTGGGCGCCCAGTTCGGATCCCAGGTGTAACCTCCACCCAGCACCACGATATACTTCACCTCCTGATGACCCTGCCATGTCGGGTACCTGTTTTCGACAGGGCGTAACAGGCTATCCGCGACCGGTTGCAGACTCAGCAACAGCAGAACCAGCCAGCCGATGGTAATAAGGGTTTTGCCACTTTTCTGAAAGCGACTAAACCACACCAGCGCCAGCCCTAGCGCAATAATGATAAGCAGCAGTGGAAGGGGAAGCATCATCCCCCCAATGTATTTCTTCAGGGTAAAAAGCATCCTTTTTGGTTCCTTTTTTAACCATATAGCAGGTGATTACTCGTGATATTACACCAGAGAGGTTCATTCTCCGCGCGGGTGTGACAAAATAGCGGTTTTGCAGTTAGCGAGTGGAACTCTCCCAATGCGGGATCGCAATTTTGATGACATCGCGGAAAAGTTTTCGCGCAACATTTATGGCACCACGAAAGGGCAGTTGCGTCAGACGATCCTCTGGCAGGATCTGGACAACATCCTGGCCTCGTTTGAGGGGCAAACGTTGCGCGTGCTGGACGCTGGCGGCGGTGAAGGGCAGACGGCGATCAAAATGGCCCAGCGCGGTCATCACGTAACGCTTTGCGATCTTTCTGCTGAGATGATCGCGCGTGCGACGCGTGCCGCAGAAGAGAAAGGTGTGAGCGACAACATGCATTTTATACAATGCGCCGCTCAGGACATCGCACAGCATTTGGAAACCCAGGTTGATCTGATATTGTTTCATGCAGTGCTGGAGTGGGTTGCCGATCCGCAAAGCGTGTTACGCACCCTGTGGTCGATGTTGCGCCCGGGCGGTACGCTGTCACTGATGTTCTACAATGCTAACGGCTTCCTGATGCACAACATGGTTGCGGGTAACTTCGACTATGTTCAGGTCGGGATGCCAAAAAAGAAAAAACGCACGCTTTCCCCGGATTATCCGCGCGATCCGCAGCAGGTGTATGGCTGGCTGGAAGAGATTGGCTGGCAGATAACCGGGAAAACGGGCGTCAGGGTGTTTCATGATTATCTGCGTGAAAAACACAAACAGCGTGACTGTTTTGACACCTTAACAGAATTAGAAACGCGGTATTGCCGTCAGGAACCTTTTGTCAGTCTTGGCCGCTATATTCACGTCACCGCGCACAAGCCGCAGATGCAAGGATAACCTATGAGTGAATTTTCCCAGACAGTCCCCGAACTGGTTGCCTGGGCCAGGAAAAACGATTTCTCCATCTCGCTGCCGGTAGACAGACTCTCTTTCCTGCTGGCGGTTGCCACGCTGAACGGCGAACGGCTGGATGGCGAAATGAGCGAGGGTGAACTGGTGGATGCGTTCCGCCATGTCAGTGATGCGTTTGAGCAAACCAGCGAAACCATTAGCGTGCGTGCCAACAACGCAATCAACGATATGGTGCGTCAACGTCTGCTGAACCGCTTTACCAGCGAGCAGGCGGAAGGAAACGCCATCTATCGTCTGACGCCACTGGGTATCGGCATCACCGATTACTACATCCGCCAGCGTGAATTTTCCACGCTGCGTCTTTCCATGCAGCTCTCGATTGTGGCGGGTGAACTTAAGCGCGCCGCCGATGCAGCGGATGAAAACGGTGACGAATTCCACTGGCACCGTAACGTCTATGCGCCGCTGAAATATTCGGTGGCAGAGATTTTCGACAGCATCGATCTGACCCAGCGTCTGATGGATGAACAGCAGCAACAGGTAAAAGACGATATCGCGCAGTTGCTGAATAAAGACTGGCGTGCGGCCATCTCCAGCTGTGAAATGTTGCTGTCGGAAACCTCGGGTACGCTGCGTGAACTGCAGGATACGCTGGAAGCCGCAGGGGATAAGCTTCAGGCGAACCTGCTGCGCATCCAGGATGCGACCATGGCCCATGACGATCTGCATTTTATTGACCGTCTGGTGTTCGATCTGCAGAGCAAACTCGATCGTATTATCAGCTGGGGTCAGCAGTCGATTGACCTGTGGATCGGTTATGACCGTCACGTGCATAAATTTATCCGTACCGCGATCGATATGGATAAAAACCGCGTCTTTGCTCAGCGTCTGCGCCAGTCGGTACAGACCTATTTCGATGCGCCATGGGCGCTGACTTACGCCAGTGCCGATCGTCTGCTGGATATGCGCGACGAAGAGATGGCCCTGCGCGATGAAGAAGTGACCGGTGAACTGCCACCGGATCTGGAATATGAAGAGTTCAACGAAATTCGTGAGCAACTTGCGGCGATGATCGAAGAACAGCTCGCTGTCTACAAAACCAGACAAGTGCCGCTGGATCTTGGGCTCGTGGTGCGCGACTATCTGGCGCAATATCCTCGCGCACGCCACTTCGACATCGCCCGCATCGTGGTAGACCAGGCCGTGCGTCTGGGCGTCGCGCAAGCAGATTTCACCGGGCTGCCGCCGAAGTGGCAGCCGATTAACGATTACGGAGCCAAGGTACAGGCGCATGTCATTGACAAATATTGAACAAGTGATGCCAGTTAAGCTGGCACAGGCGCTGGCGAATCCGTTGTTTCCGGCGCTGGACAGCCAACTGCGTGCCGGTCGTCACATTGGCTTAGACGAGCTGGACAATCACGCCTTTTTGATGGACTTCCAGGAGTACCTGGAGGAGTTTTACGCCCGCTATAACGTGGAGCTTATCCGCGCACCGGAAGGGTTTTTCTACCTGCGTCCACGTTCCACAACCCTGATTCCGCGTTCCGTGCTCTCTGAGCTGGATATGATGGTCGGCAAAATTCTTTGCTACCTCTATCTCAGCCCGGAGCGTCTGGCAAATGAAGGCATCTTCACCCAGCAGGAGCTTTACGACGAGCTGCTGGCGCTGGCGGATGAGAGCAAGCTGCTTAAGCTGGTGAACAACCGCTCCACCGGCTCGGATCTTGACCGCCAGAAATTGCAGGAAAAAGTTCGCTCTTCCCTTAACCGTCTGCGTCGTCTGGGCATGGTCTGGTTTATGGGCCATGACAGCAGCAAATTCCGCATTACGGAATCTGTCTTCCGCTTCGGCGCCGATGTGCGTGCGGGCGACGATGCGCGTGAAGCGCAGCTTCGCATGATCCGCGACGGTGAAGCGATGCCGGTGGAAAACCATTTGCAGCTCGACGATGAGCATGAAGAGAATCTGCCGGATAGCGGGGAGGAAGAGTAATGATTGAACGCGGTAAATTTCGCTCACTAACGCTGATTAACTGGAACGGCTTCTTTGCCCGGACGTTCGATCTGGATGAGCTGGTTACGACGCTCTCCGGTGGTAACGGTGCGGGTAAATCCACCACCATGGCGGCGTTTGTTACGGCACTGATCCCCGATCTGACGCTGCTCCATTTCCGTAACACCACCGAAGCGGGGGCGACCAGCGGCTCTCGCGATAAAGGCCTGCACGGCAAACTCAAAGCAGGCGTCTGTTATTCGGTACTGGACGTCATTAACTCCCGACATCAGCGTGTGGTGGTGGGGGTACGTCTGCAGCAGGTCGCAGGCCGTGACCGTAAAGTGGACATTAAACCGTTTGCCATCCAGGGTCTGCCAACCTCCATGCAGCCCACAGCGCTGCTGACGGAAACCCTGAATGAGCGCCAGGCGCGCGTGCTGACGCTGCAGGAGCTGAAAGATAAGCTCGAAACCATCGAAGGCGTGCAGTTCAAGCAGTTCAACTCCATTACGGATTACCACTCCCTGATGTTCGATCTGGGCGTTGTGGCGCGTCGTCTGCGCAGCGCGTCTGACCGTAGCAAATACTACCGTTTGATCGAAGCATCGCTGTACGGTGGTATCTCCAGCGCCATTACCCGCTCCCTGCGCGACTACCTGTTGCCGGAAAACAGCGGCGTGCGTAAGGCCTTCCAGGATATGGAAGCTGCGCTGCGTGAAAACCGCATGACGCTCGAAGCCATTCGCGTGACGCAGTCTGACCGTGACCTGTTTAAGCACCTGATTAGCGAGGCCACCAACTACGTGGCGGCGGACTATATGCGTCACGCCAATGAACGTCGTGTCCATCTCGATCAGGCGTTAGAGTACCGCCGCGAACTGTTCACCTCCCGTAAACAGCTGGTTGCTGAGCAGTATAAGCACGTCGAAATGGCGCGTGAACTGGGCGAGCACAACGGCGCCGAAGGCGATCTGGAAGCCGATTACCAGGCTGCCAGCGATCACCTGAACCTGGTGCAGACCGCCCTGCGTCAGCAGGAGAAGATCGAGCGCTACGAAGCGGATCTCGATGAGCTGCAAATTCGTCTCGAAGAGCAAAATGAAGTGGTGGCGGAAGCTGCCGACATGCAGGAAGAGAACGAAGCACGTGCCGAGGCCGCCGAGCTGGAAGTGGATGAGCTGAAAAATCAGTTGGCCGATTACCAGCAGGCGCTGGACGTGCAGCAGACGCGTGCAATTCAGTATACCCAGGCACTTCAGGCGTTACAGCGTGCAAAAGAGCTGTGTCATCTGCCTGACCTCACCCCGGAAAGCGCTGACCAGTGGCTGGATACCTTCCAGGCCAAAGAGCAGGAAGCGACCGAGAAACTGCTCTCGCTTGAACAGAAGATGAGCGTCGCGCAAACGGCGCACAGTCAGTTTGAGCAAGCGTACCAGCTGGTTGTGGCAATTAACGGACCGCTTGCGCGTAACGAAGCGTGGGAAGTTGCCCGTGAACTGCTGCGCGACGGTGTGAACCAGCGCCATCTGGCCGAGCAGGTTCAGCCGCTGCGTATGCGCCTGAACGAACTGGAACAGCGTCTTCGCGAACAGCAGGAAGCCGAGCGTATGCTGGCGGAGTTCTGTAAGCGCCAGGGCAAAAATTACGATTTCGACGATCTTGAAGCTCTGCATCAGGAGCTCGAAGCGCGTATTGCTGCGCTTTCCGATTCCGTATCCAACGCCAGTGAACAGCGCATGACGCTGCGCCAGGAGATGGAGCAGCTGCAGTCCCGTTCTAAGGTGCTGCTGCAGCGTGCACCAGTCTGGCTGGCTGCCCAAAGCAGCCTGAACCAGCTCAGTGAACAGTGCGGCGAACAGTTTGAGTCCAGCCAGGACGTGACCGAATATCTGCAACAGCTGCTGGAGCGCGAGCGCGAGGCGATTGTTGAGCGCGATGAAGTCGGCGCCCGTAAACGTGAGATCGATGAAGAGATTGAGCGCTTAAGCCAGCCTGGTGGTTCGGAAGATTCACGTCTGAACGCCCTGGCTGAACGTTTTGGCGGCGTGCTGTTGTCCGAAATCTATGACGATGTCGGTCTGGACGATGCGCCGTACTTCTCAGCCCTGTATGGCCCATCACGTAACGCGATTGTGGTCCCGGATCTGTCGCTGATTGCTGACCAACTGGCAGGGCTGGAAGATTGCCCGGAAGACCTCTATTTAATCGAAGGGGACCCGCAGTCGTTCGATGACAGCGTATTCAGCGTCGATGAGCTGGAAAAAGCGGTTGTCGTCAAAATCGCCGATCGTCAGTGGCGTTATTCTCGCTTCCCTGAGCTTCCGCTGTTTGGTCGCGCAGCGCGTGAAAACCGGATTGAAAGTCTGCACGCCGAGCGTGAGACGCTGTCTGAACGTTTTGCGACCCTGTCGTTTGACGTGCAGAAAACCCAGCGTCTTCATCAGGCGTTCAGCCGCTTTATCGGCAGCCATCTGGGCGTGGCGTTTGAAGCTGACCCGGAAGCCGAAATTCGCAAGCTCAACACTCGTCGCGGCGAGCTTGAGCGTGCGATCTCAAACCATGAAAATGACAACCAGCAAAGCCGCGTTCAGTTCGAACAGGCGAAAGAGGGCGTTGCGGCCCTTAACCGCATCCTGCCTCGCCTGAATCTGCTGGCAGATGACACGCTGGCTGACCGCGTGGATGAGATTCAGGAACGTCTGGATGAAGCTCAGGAAGCGGCACGTTTTGTTCAGCAGTACGGTAATCAGCTGGCGAAGCTCGAACCAATGGTCTCCGTGTTGCAGAGCGATCCGGAGCAGTTCGAACAGTTAAAAGAAGATTATGCCTGGTCGCAGCAGGTGCAGCGCGAAGCGCGCCAGCAGGCGTTTGCCCTGACGGAAGTGGTGCAGCGCCGGGCCCACTTCGGCTACTCCGATTCCGCGGAGATGCTGAGCGGTAACAGCGATCTCAATGAGAAGCTGCGTCAGCGCCTTGAACAGGCTGAAGCGGAACGTACTCGCGCCCGTGACGCGATGCGTAGCCACTCGGCACAGCTAAACCAGTACAATCAGGTCCTGGCCTCGCTGAAAAGCTCCTTCGACACCAAGAAAGAGCTGTTAAACGATCTTCAGAAAGAGTTACAGGACATTGGCGTCCGTGCTGACAGCGGAGCAGAAGAGCGGGCGCGTATCCGTCGTGATGAACTGCATGCGCAGCTCAGTAATAACCGCGCACGTCGTAATCAGCTGGAAAAAGCGCTGACCTTCTGTGAAGCGGAAATGGATAACCTGACTCGTCGCCTGCGCAAGCTGGAGCGTGATTATCACGAAATGCGTGAGCAGGTCGTGACCGCGAAGGCGGGCTGGTGCGCCGTCATGCGGATGGTGAAAGACAATAACGTTGAACGCCGTCTGCATCGTCGCGAGCTGGCCTATCTCTCTGCGGATGAACTGCGCTCTATGTCGGATAAGGCGCTGGGTGCCTTGCGTCTGGCGGTGGCGGATAACGAACACCTGCGCGATGTGCTGCGTATGTCCGAAGATCCGAAACGCCCTGAGCGTAAGATCCAGTTCTTCGTGGCCGTTTATCAGCACCTGCGTGAGCGTATTCGTCAGGACATCATTCGTACCGACGATCCGGTCGAAGCCATTGAGCAGATGGAAATCGAACTGGGCCGCCTGACGGAAGAGCTGACCTCCCGCGAGCAGAAGCTGGCTATCAGTTCCCGCAGCGTGGCGAATATCATCCGTAAAACCATCCAGCGCGAGCAGAACCGAATTCGCCAGCTGAACCAGGGCTTGCAGAGCGTATCGTTTGGTCAGGTAAACAGCGTGCGTCTGAACGTGAACGTGCGTGAAGCGCACTCGACGCTGCTGGAAGTGTTGTCTGAACAGCACGAACAGCATCAGGATCTGTTCAACAGCAACCGTCTGACCTTCTCCGAAGCGCTGGCGAAACTGTATCAGCGCCTTAATCCGCAGATTGACATGGGGCAACGCACGCCGCAAACCATTGGTGAAGAGCTCCTGGATTACCGTAACTACCTGGAAATGGAAGTGGAGGTTAACCGTGGTTCAGACGGCTGGCTCCGTGCGGAGTCCGGTGCACTCTCTACCGGTGAAGCTATCGGTACCGGGATGTCGATTCTGGTGATGGTGGTCCAGAGCTGGGAAGATGAAGCACGTCGTCTGCGTGGCAAAGATATCTCCCCATGTCGACTGCTGTTCCTGGATGAAGCGGCGCGTCTTGACGCCCGCTCAATTGCCACGCTGTTTGAACTCTGTGAGCGTCTTGATATGCAGCTCATTATCGCTGCGCCGGAGAACATCAGTCCTGAGAAAGGCACCACGTATAAACTGGTGCGTAAGGTATTCCAGAATACCGAACACGTTCACGTGGTCGGGTTACGCGGTTTTGCCCCACAGCCGCCAGAATCCTTACCGGAAACAACGGCAGACGCGTCCTGAGGCGTTTTCTAACCGTGAGCGGCGCACCAGCGCCGCTTTTTTTTTCGCTTAACTTGTGTTTAAGGCTGCGTTATCTTTAAACTTCTTTACATAAGGTAAGGCAACAGGTTTGCCGTCACCCTATAATAAAAGAAAGCCCCAACGTGATGGGCATGTCGTGAAAACAGGGGGCAAGGGATGTTGCTAAAGAAAAAATGTGGTCGTCAGCTGTCTGCGCTAAGTTTATGCCTGGCAGTGACGTTTGCTCCACTGTTAACCGCTCAGGCCGACGAGCCTGAAATTGTGCCGACTGACAGCACAGCAACGACTGGCACACAGCCAACGTCGCTGTCTCAACCGCTGGAGCAGTCTCCTGCGACGGCCATCATGGCCGGTATTAAACCGTTGCCAGAAGGCATCGACGCGGAATCGCTTCGCCAGCAGCTGCTGTCTGGGCTGCCAGCAGGCTACACGCCTGTCTATACCAGTCAGCTCACGCTGCTCTATGCGGCGCGTGACATGAAACCCATGTGGGAAAACCGCGATGCGGTGCGCGCCTTCCAGCAACAGCTGGCAGAAGTCGCCATTGCAGGGTTCCAGCCGCAGTTCACAAAATGGGTTGAGCTCTTAACCGATCCTGCTGTCACCGGGCAGGCGCGGGACGTGGTGCTTTCCGATGCCATGATGGGGTATCTCCAGTTTGTGGCCGGTATTCCGGTCAATGGTAACCGTTGGTTGTACAGCGATAAGCCTTACAAGCTGGCGACTCCGGCACTGTCGGTAATTAACCAGTGGCAACTGGCGCTGGATAGTGGCGATCTGCCGCGCTTTATTGCGAGCCTCGCGCCGGCACATCCGCAATACGCGACCATGCATCAGTCGCTTCTGGAACTGGTCGGGGATTCACGTCCGTGGCCGCAGATGCGTGGTACCGCGACGCTGCGTCCTGGACAGTGGAGCAGCGATGTGCCTGCCCTGCGTGAGATCCTCAAACGCTCCGGTATTCTTGATAGCGGGCCTAAAATTGCCCTGCCGGGTGACGATGCGCAAAGCGTCGTTGTCAGCCCGTCAGCCCCGGTGAAAGAGAAAAAAGCCGCCGTTCTGAGTGATAAGCCCGCGGCCTACGATCGGGAGCTGGTTGCAGCGGTTAAGCAGTTTCAGGCTGCTCAGGGGCTGGGTGCTGATGGCGTGATTGGCCAGTCAACGCGCGACTGGCTGAACGTCTCACCTGCGCAGCGTGCAGGGGTGCTGGCGCTCAATATCCAGCGTTTACGCTTGCTGCCAGGGACCCTCTCTACCGGCATCATGGTGAATATTCCGGCGTATTCGCTGGTCTATTACCAGAACGGCAGTGAAGTGCTGGCGTCACGCGTGATTGTGGGACGTCCCGATCGCAAAACGCCGATGATGAGCAGTGCCCTGAACAACGTGGTGGTTAACCCGCCGTGGAACGTACCGCCGACGCTGGCACGTAAAGACATTCTGCCCAAGATCTGGAACGATCCGGGTTACCTGGAACGCCATGGCTATACGGTGATGCGCGGCTGGAACAGCAAAGAGGCGATAGACCCCTATATGGTCGACTGGTCAACCATTACCGCGTCTAATCTGCCATTCCGGTTCCAGCAGGCACCCGGTGCGCATAACTCGCTCGGACGCTACAAATTCAATATGCCGAGTTCAGATGCTATCTATCTGCACGATACGCCGAACCACAATCTGTTCCAGAAAGACACCCGCGCGCTGAGTTCAGGCTGTGTGCGTGTCAATAAAGCCTCGGAGCTGGCTAATATGCTGTTGCAGGATGCAGGCTGGAACGATACGCGCATCTCTGACGCCCTGAAGCAGGGGGATACGCGTTACGTTAATATTCGTCATAATATTCCGGTCAATCTTTATTATCTGACGGCGTTTGTGGGTGAGGACGGGCGGACGCAGTATCGTACAGATATTTACAATTATGATCTCACGGCGCGATCCGGCGCACAAATTTTGCCAAAAGCTGAACAATTAATCAGGTAAATGAAGCAGTTCGGGAAAATAGGTTGTCGTAAGTAATGGTGAATACGGGGCTATATGGCTGGAGGCCGCGTATTTACTGGGGTTGGGTGCCTTGACGTAGTCGGCTTTGCCAGTTAAGGTGCCCTTCGTGCGCTAAGCATATTTACGATAAACATTGACCTGTAGACCTGATTATCATGGACAAATTTGACGCTAATCGCCGCAAACTGCTGGCGTTAGGTGGTGTTGCGCTCGGCGCAGCGGCCATCTTGCCGACGCCAGCATTTGCCACCCTCTCGACACCTCGTCCGCGAGTTTTAACGCTCAACAATCTCCACACCGGTGAGTCGTTAAAAGCGGAGTTCTTCGATGGCAGAGGCTATATTCAGGATGAATTAGCAAGACTTAACCATTTTTTCCGTGATTTCCGCGCGAATAAAATAAAAGCCATCGACCCAGGACTGTTTGATCAGTTATTCCGCCTTCAGGGCCTGCTGGGTACCAGCAAGCCAGTGCAGCTTATTTCTGGTTATCGCTCTGTTGATACCAATAATGAACTGCGCGCCCATAGCCGTGGGGTAGCGAAAAAAAGCTATCACACGAAGGGACAGGCAATGGATTTCCATATTGAAGGCGTTTCGTTAGCCAATATTCGCAAAGCTGCGTTATCTATGCGCGCAGGTGGTGTAGGATATTACCCAAGTAGCAACTTTGTGCATATTGATACCGGTCCGGTCCGGCACTGGTAATAACGAAACACAGGAGCAGTATGAACTATCGTATTATTCCGGTTACTGCATTCTCCCAGAATTGTTCATTAATCTGGTGTGAGCAAACCAAACTGGCCGCGCTTGTCGATCCCGGCGGTGACGCTGAGAAAATCAAGCAGGAAGTCGCTGATAGCGGTGTCACGCTGATGCAGATTTTACTGACGCATGGTCATCTTGATCATGTTGGTGCGGCGGCGGAGCTGGCACAGCACTTCGGTGTGCCTGTGATCGGTCCGGAAAAAGAAGATGAGTTCTGGCTGCAGGGTTTACCAGCCCAGAGCCGCATGTTTGGCCTTGATGAGTGTCTGCCCCTGACGCCCGATCGCTGGCTAAATGAAGGAGAGCGCGTTAACGTAGGGAATGTGACTTTGCAGGTGTTGCATTGTCCTGGGCATACGCCAGGCCATATTGTCTTCTTTGATGACCAGTCCCGTCTGCTGATTTCCGGCGATGTGATTTTCAAAGGTGGCGTAGGACGCAGCGATTTTCCACGTGGCGACCACGGACAGCTGATTCAGTCGATTAAACAGAAGTTGTTGCCGCTGGGCGATGATGTGACGTTTATCCCTGGACACGGTCCGATGTCGACGCTGGGTTATGAACGACTCCATAACCCGTTCCTTCAGGACGAAATGCCTGTCTGGTAACCAGAATAAAAAAAAGCCTGCATTACGCAGGCTTTTTTTATGGGTGCAATTTACAGCACGGCGACGATGGCTTCGCACAGCGGCGCCATATTGTCTGGGGTCATGCCTGCAACGTTGACGCGGCCAGACGCCACGGCGTAGACGCCAAACTCTTCACGCAGACGCAGAACCTGTTCTTTGGTCAGGCCGCTGAAAGAGAACATACCGTTCTGCTTAATAATAAAGCTGAAGTCACGGTCAGCGCCTTTCTCCGCAAGGGTGTTCACAAACAGCAGACGCATGCGCTGAATACGCTGACGCATATCGTTCAGCTCTTGTTCCCAGATAGCGCGCAGTGCATCGTTGCTCAGGATAGTCGCAACGACAGAGGCACCGTGTGCAGGCGGGTTAGAGTAGTTAGCGCGGATCACGGATTTCATCTGGCTGAATGCACGATCAACGGTTTCAGTGTTCGCCGCAACCAGCGTACAGGCACCGACACGCTCATTGTACAGACCGAAGTTCTTGGAGTAAGAGCTTGCCACGATCAGTTCCTGATGTACGGCAGCAAAAGCGCGCAGGCCTTCCGCATCTTCTTCCAGACCACGGGCGAAGCCCTGGTATGCAAAGTCAAACAGCGGCAGCCAGCCTTTTTCTACGGAGAGCTTCGCCAGCTGTTCCCACTGTTCCAGCGTTGGATCAATACCGGTTGGGTTGTGGCAGCAGCCGTGGAACAGCACCACATCACCCGCCTGAGCCTCGTTCAGGCTGGCCAGCAGACCGTCGAAGTCCAGAGAGTGGTTAGCCGCGTCGTAGTAAGCATATTCGCGGACTTCCAGGCCTGCAGAGTTGAATACGCTCTTGTGGTTTGGCCAGCTTGGGTTGCTCACCCAGACACGCTTAACAGAGGTGTTTTTCGCAAGGAAATCCGCCGCGACGCGCAGCGCGCCGGTACCGCCAGGGGTCTGTGCTGTACGCGCACGCTTGTCGCTCACAATTGCACTGCCTTTGCCGAACAGCAGTTCCTGAGTGCAACGACCAAATTCAGGGATACCATCAATACCGAGGTAATTTTTGGTGGTTTCATTTTCCAGCAGATACTGCTCAGCTTTTTTAACGCTGGTCAGCACCGGGGTTTTGCCGGTTTCATCTTTATATACACCAATACCCAGGTTGATTTTACCAGGGCGGTCGTCGGCACGAAACAGATCGGCCAGGCCCAGAATAGGGTCGGCAGGAGCGGCGGTAATGTTCTCAAACATGACGAAGTTCCATTGTGATTACAGAAGTGAAATCCGCTATCAGGTTAACGGTAGATTTACAAAATGCCAACCGTTTGCGACAAAAAGCGTGCGGCTTTTCAAAAGTCGCCATTTTTTGCTATCAGACATAAAAAAAACAGGGCCGAAGCCCTGTTCATTAAGCATATAACAACGTGGTGTACTGATTAGAACTGGTAGGTCACAGCCATTGCAACCTGGTCGTCTTTACCGTTCACGATACCCACGCTACGAGAGTAGTCGGTGTCGTCGATCAGGTTCAGCTGGTAATCAACATAGATGTTGAAGTTTTTGTTGAAGTAGTAAGTTGCACCCAGTTCAACGAATTTCTGCAGGTCAGCATCGCCGCCAGCGAAGGTGCCACGTTGTGCAAGGTTTTTACCTTTAGACTGCACGTAGGACACGGATGGGCGCAGACCGAAGTCGAACTGGTACTGAGCGATAACTTCGAAGTTCTGCGTTTTGTTTGCGAAAGAACCGTCGTCTTCACGGGTCATGTTACGCGTTTCAGCATAGGTGGTTGCCAGGTAGATGTTGTTCGCATCGTATTTAGCACCAACAGCCCATGCTTCCGCTTTCTCGCCTTTGCCGTCTGCGGATTGCCCGTCAGTACGGTCAGAGTTGCTGTATGCGCCGATCAGGCCGAAACCTTCACCGAACTCATAACCTACAGAGGTACCGAAACCGTCACCGTTAGCGGTTCTCACGTCAGTACGCTCGTTTTTGCCCTGATACTGCAGGCCCAGGCTCAGACCATCAACCAGACCGAAGAAGTCAGAGTTGCGGTAAGTCAGGAGACCAGAGTTACGGCCAGTCATGAAGTTGTCAGAGTAGTTTGCCCAGGTCATACCTGAGAAAGATGGCGCCATATCGGTGTAAGATTCTACGTCGTATACGATACCGTAGTTACGGCCGTAGTCGATGGAACCTGCATCACCCGCTTTCAGACCGGCGAATGCCAGACGGGTACGCTGAGTCTGGTTGCTTTCTGCCTGGCTTGCCAGAGCACGGTATTCCCACTGACCGAAACCAGTCAGTTGGTCGTTAATTTGAGTCTCGCCTTTGAAACCGATCTGAGCATAGGTAGCGTCGTTGCTGTCAGTGTTGTCACCAGAGGTAACGAAGTCGTGCTCACCAACCACTTTCCCGTACAGATCCAGTTTGTTGCCGCTTTTGTTATAGATTTCTGCAGCGTTAGCTGCACCGGCTACCAGCAGGGCAGGGATTACCACTGCCAGAATATTGCGCTTCATCATTATTTATTACCCTCATTGGTTTTTTTATGACACTCGCCACTGCCGTCAATAAATTCTGTCAATAAATATTTCCGGAACTATTGATGAGAGTTAGGTGTCTTTATGTATCTGACAGGCATCTTTCCATTCATAGAACCGTTTCGCTAGCCTGAAAGTGCTACAATTCTCAAGATTAAGTTACAAAAAGAAATCATGTGTAACTAAATGTGTATTTTTCGGAACTTTGTGAACCACCTCAAATTTCAGTGTCCACTGGCGAATTAAACGGCAGATACTTTGATATCTATATGAAAAGCTTATAATTAATTTAGATAAAGGCAATTCGTATAAACAGAAGCCAAACGGCTCATTTTTTCTTATGACCCGAAAAAGACTTCTGGATGGCTGTAAAACTGGTTGAATTTTGTGCTATTGCTTCAGATTGCAATAAGCGCAATAAGAATAGGGTTTATTTTTTGTGCGCAGATGTTTCGTGGAAACAAAACGTAACAGGTAGTGGTTGTAACGGGGTTGTGGTTTAAAAATGCTGACTTTGCGCTGACGAAAACTGACAATGCAGAATAAAATAATGGCCAGCAATTGCTGGCCATTTGTTATTCAGTCGATTAGAAACTGGCGTTACGCGGTGTGCGTGGGAATGGAATAACGTCACGGACGTTCTGAACACCGGTGACATAGGCGATCAGACGCTCAAAGCCCAGACCAAAACCGGCATGCGGGACGGTACCGTAACGGCGTAAATCGCGATACCAGCTGTAATCCGCAGGATTAAGGCCCATCTCTTCCATGCGTGCGTCCAGTACGTCAAGACGCTCTTCACGCTGAGAACCACCGATGATTTCACCAATGCCCGGCGCCAGG
Source organism: Enterobacter cloacae complex sp. FDA-CDC-AR_0132 (assembly GCF_003010695.1). Lineage (NCBI taxonomy): Bacteria > Pseudomonadati > Pseudomonadota > Gammaproteobacteria > Enterobacterales > Enterobacteriaceae > Enterobacter > Enterobacter cloacae complex sp. FDA-CDC-AR_0132. The sequence continues at coordinate 3,320,138 of NZ_CP027618.1, forward strand.
ACGTCCATCGCCGCAACGGTTTTACCGTCTTCGTTAAGGCGCATATAGAAGGCCTTAATGTCTTTCGGGTAGTTTTTCACCACAACCGGTGCTTTGAAGTGCTTCTCAGCCAGGTAACGCTCGTGCTCAGACGCCAGGTCAACGCCCCAGTAAACCGGGTTCTCAAACTTCTCACCGCATTTCTCGAGGATGGCCACCGCGTCGGTGTAGTCCACCTGCGCGAAATCTGCTGAGACAAAACGTTCCAGACGTGCGACTGCATCGCTGTCGACGCGCTCTGCGAAGAATTTCATGTCATCAGGACGCTCTTCCAGCACCGCTTTGAAGACATATTTCAGCATCGCTTCTGCCAGACCCGCGACATCATCCAGATCTGCGAACGCCACTTCAGGCTCCAGCATCCAGAATTCCGCCAGGTGACGGCTGGTGTTGGAGTTTTCTGCACGGAAGGTTGGACCAAAGGTGTAGATTTTGGACAGCGCGCAGGCATAAGTTTCACCGTTGAGCTGACCAGAAACCGTCAGGAAAGCCTCTTTACCGAAGAAGTCTTTGTCATAGTCCACTTTACCTTCTGGCGTACGCGGCAGGTTTTCCATGTCCAGCGTAGAGACGCGGAACATTTCACCCGCGCCTTCCGTATCGGACGCGGTGATCAGTGGGGTAGACACCCAGAAATAACCCTGCTCGTCGAAGAAACGATGCAGCGCCTGCGCCAGCGTATGACGCACACGGGCAACCGCACCAATCAGGTTGGTGCGTGGACGCAGGTGCGCCACTTCACGCAGGTATTCGATGCTGTGACGTTTTGCCGCCATTGGGTAGGTGTCGGGATCTTCAACCCAGCCAGTGACTTCAATGGCTGAGGCCTGAATTTCGAAACTCTGACCCTGACCAGGTGATGCCACAACAACACCGGTTACGATAACGGAACAACCCGTTGTCAGGCGCAGAACGTCATCATTGTAATTGGGCAGAGAATTATTAATGACGGCCTGTACAGGATCAAAGCAGGAACCGTCATAGACGGCAAGGAAGGAGATGCCAGCTTTAGAATCTCGGCGAGTACGCACCCATCCGCGCACGGTGACTTCTTGGTCAACGGCGACACGGCCCTGGAGTACGTCGGCTACAGGCACAACGCTCATAATATTCTCTCTGTTAATAGTCGGAAAAAATAAACACTTGTCCACCCTTACTGGGGGGGATATCTATGTTACCTGGCATCCGCCATCAGACAAGCAGATTTCGCAGTCAAAAGAGAAGAATTAAGAAATAAATTGAGGAGAGGGGAGCCTGAAAGGCTCCCGAAAGCAGTTAACTGGCTTTTTTGATCTGCGGCAGATCGAATGCTTTGCGTAATGCGCGCACAAAGGCTTTGTCATGGCAGATGGTTTTACCGGGGCTATCGGAGAGCTTAGCTACCGGCTTACCGTTACATTCCACCAGTTTTATCACGATGTTCAGAGGTTTTACCTGAGGGATGTCGCAGGTCAGGCGGGTGCCAATCCCAAAGCTCAGGTTAATTCTGGAGGTGAAATGACGATAGAGATCGACCGCTTTCGCCAGATCGAGGTTATCGGAGAAGACCAGCACCTTGCTCATCGGGTCAATGCCCAGTTTTTCGTAATGGGCAATGGCCTTTTCACCCCATTCAACCGGATCCCCGGAATCATGGCGTAATCCCTGATAACGTTCGGCAAATTCAGGGCCAAAATCACGCAGGAACGCGTCCATCGTAATACAGTCGGTAAGCGCGATGCCCAGTTGATTGGGATATTCTTCCAGCCACGCGGCCAGTGCGGCACGCTGGCTGTTTGCCAGGTCCGGGCTTATCTGCTGATGCGCCTGGAACCACTCATGCGCCTGGGTACCCATTGGGGTCAGATCCAGACGACGTGCCAGATCGTAGTTGCTGGTGCCCACGAACCACGGCTCCTGCTGCAGACGCTTCACAATAGCCTGCTGCACTTCGCGAGAGAAACGGCGACGCGTGCCAAAATCCATCAGGCGGAAGCGGGACATATCGAGCCCTTCGGTCAGCGTTGAGAATGCGGCCAGTTTATTTTCCAGCGACGCGACTGCCTGCTCAACGCCGGTTTCCGGGGAACGGTAGCGGTGGGCCAGTTCACTGATCACCGCGAGAAGCGGAACTTCCCACATGATCACTTCACGCCACGGGCCTTCAAGACGAATATCCAGCTTGCCGTTATCATTGACCACGGTCACCTGCTCCGGCTTATAGCGGAAGTCGCGCAGCCAGTTCAGGTAGTCAGCTTTAAAGAAGGGCAGGCCAGAGAGCCACTGATATTCGTCGTCCTGCAGCGTCAGATGCTGCATAGCATCGACCTGTTCACGAATGGAGTCTGCGTAGATACCGAGCAAGTCGTCACCACGGCAGCGGAATTCCGCCGCGACATGGACGTCATAGTAATGGTGGAAAACGGCTTGCTGCATATGCAGTTTATACGCGTCGGTATCCAGCAATGTATGCAGAACAGGAGAAGCGAATTGAGTCATAGGTGCGCAGTAGCATCCTCTCACAGGAGCGTTTAGTACAATAAACAACTCCGGAGTATACCTTGTTTAGTGATTTATTGAACCCCGATCACAACATAAGCGCTCTTTATGGTCGAGGGCATTTTGTGCCCCGTGTTATACAAATGTAGCGAAAAAGGTGTTTGTACCTGAAAAGATGAACATTCTGCATAGCGCGTTTTACACAACAGGAATAGACTGGATTCGTTATTCGACAAACGATGCATAAGGTTTTCTATGACACAACAGCCACAAGCCAAATACCGCCACGACTACCGTGCGCCGGATTACCTGATTAGCGATATCGATCTGACTTTTGACCTGGATGCCACTAAAACCGTTGTCACGGCGGTAAGCCAGCTCACGCGCCAGAGCGCGACGGCTGTGCCGCTGCGTCTGGATGGTGAAGACCTGACGCTGGTCTCCGTGCAGATCAATGAGCAAGCATGGTCTGACTATAAAATAGAAGGCAACCAGCTGGTTATCGACAACCTGCCGGAACGCTTTACGCTGCGCATCGTGAATGAAATCAGCCCGGCTGCCAACACGGCGCTGGAAGGGCTTTACCAGTCTGGCGTGGCCCTGTGCACCCAGTGTGAGGCCGAAGGTTTCCGCCACATTACCTGGTATCTTGACCGCCCGGACGTGCTGGCACGCTTTACAACGAAAATCATCGCCGATAAAACCCTCTATCCGTTCCTGCTTTCCAACGGCAACCGCGTAGGTGAAGGCGAGCTGGAAAACGGTCGCCACTGGGTACAGTGGCAGGATCCGTTCCCGAAACCGTGTTACCTGTTTGCGCTGGTGGCGGGTGATTTCGACGTGCTGCGTGATACGTTCAAAACCCGTTCAGGCCGCGACGTCGCGCTGGAGTTGTTCGTCGACCGCGGCAACCTGGACCGCGCGCCATGGGCGATGACCTCGCTTATCAACTCCATGAAGTGGGATGAAGAGCGCTTTGGCCTCGAGTATGACCTCGACATCTATATGATCGTTGCTGTCGACTTCTTCAACATGGGCGCGATGGAGAATAAAGGTCTTAACGTCTTTAACTCCAAATACGTGCTGGCACGTACCGATACCGCGACCGATAAAGATTACCTGGATATTGAACGCGTCATCGGACACGAGTATTTCCATAACTGGACCGGAAACCGCGTCACCTGCCGTGACTGGTTCCAACTGAGCCTGAAAGAGGGCCTGACCGTCTTCCGTGACCAGGAGTTCAGTTCCGATCTGGGTTCCCGTGCGGTGAACCGCATTAACAACGTGCGCACCATGCGTGGCCTGCAGTTTGCGGAAGATGCCAGCCCAATGGCACACCCTATCCGTCCCGATAAAGTCATCGAGATGAATAACTTCTACACCCTGACGGTGTACGAAAAAGGGGCGGAAATTATCCGCATGATCCATACCCTGCTGGGTGAAGAGAACTTCCAGAAAGGGATGCAGCTCTACTTCGAGCGTCATGACGGCAGCGCAGCCACCTGCGACGATTTTGTGCAGGCGATGGAGGATGCGTCTAATGTCGATCTTTCCCATTTCCGCCGCTGGTACAGCCAGGCCGGGACGCCGATTGTCACCGTCAAAGACGACTACAATCCGGAAACCGAGCAGTACACCCTGACCATCAGCCAGCGCACGCCGCCAACGGCAGAGCAGGAAGAAAAACACCCGCTGCACATTCCTTTCAGTATTGAACTGTATGACAACGAGGGTAACGTGATCCCGCTGCAGAAGGGCGGTCATCCGGTCCACCACGTCCTGAACGTGACCCAGGCGGAACAGACCTTTATCTTTGATAACGTCTATTTCCAGCCGGTTCCCGCGCTGCTGTGTGAATTCTCTGCGCCCGTGAAACTGGAATATAAGTGGAGCGACCAGCAACTGACGTTCCTGATGCGCCATGCGCGCAATGACTTCTCACGCTGGGATGCGGCGCAAAGCCTGCTGGCGACCTACATCAAGCTGAACGTTAATCGTCATCAGCAGGGCCAGCCGCTGTCGCTGCCGGTTCACGTTGCGGACGCATTCCGCGCAGTCCTGCTGGATGAGAAGATTGACCCGGCGCTGGCGGCTGAAATTCTGACGTTGCCATCCGCAGGCGAAATCGCCGAACTGTTCGACATCATCGATCCGATTGCCATTGTGGCGGTGCGTGAAGCGCTGACCCGTACGCTGGCGAACGAGCTTGCAGACGAATTCCTCGCAATCTACAACGCTAATAAGCTTGACGCTTATCGTGTGGAACATGCTGACATCGGTAAACGTTCCCTGCGTAACACCTGCCTGCGTTATCTGGCCTTCGGTGAGCGCGAGCTGGCAAACACGCTGGTGAGCAAGCAGTATCACGAAGCTGACAACATGACCGACGCGCTGGCAGCCCTGGCTGCAAGTGTTGCCGCCGAACTGCCGTGCCGTGATGCGCTAATGCAGGAGTACGATGACAAGTGGCATCAGGATGGTCTGGTGATGGACAAGTGGTTCATCCTGCAGGCCACCAGCCCGGCGGCCGATGCCCTCAGCAATGTACGCAGTCTGCTGAAGCATCGCTCCTTCACCATGAGCAACCCAAACCGCGTGCGTTCCCTGATTGGCGCGTTTGCCAGCAGCAACCCGGCGGCGTTCCATGCGGAAGATGGCAGCGGTTATCAGTTTATGGTGGAAATGTTGACCGAGCTGAACAGCCGTAACCCACAGGTGGCGTCACGCCTGATTGAGCCGCTGATCCGTCTGAAACGCTATGATGCACAGCGCCAGGCGAAAATGCGTGCTGCGCTTGAGCAGCTGAAAGGGCTGGAAAACCTGTCTGGCGATCTGTACGAGAAGATCGCTAAGGCACTGGCCTGATCGAAAGACCCATCCTCCCTCTCCCGGTGGGAGAGGGAGGATGTCAGCCGTGAGCCGTCATTAACGCTCGCTCGCTGACCCCGCGCTTCATCACCCGATTCAGCACTTCCGCCTCCAGCTCTGCCAGTCTTACCGACCCTACGCGGCGCGGACGCGCAATATCGACCGTGACATCAAGACCGATTTTCCCTTCTTCTATTAGCAGCACGCGGTCTGCCATCGCGACGGCTTCGCTCACATCGTGCGTCACCAGAAGTACCGTAAAGCCATGCTTTTGCCAGAGTGCGGCAATCAGGTCCTGCATTTCGATTCGCGTCAGGGCGTCGAGCGCGCCGAGTGGCTCATCCAGCAGCAGCAAGCCCGGACGATGTATCAGCGCTCGCGCCAGCGCCACGCGCTGCTTCTGCCCGCCGGAGAGCGCCGCAGGCCATTCACCCGCACGGTTTTCCAGCCCTACGGCGGCTAGCGCCTGGCGGGCTTCATCCCGCCAGTTGCCGTTGAGGCCCAGTCCGACATTATCAATCACCGTTTTCCAGGGCAGCAGGCGCGCGTCCTGAAACATCATGCGGGTATCATCCTGAATAGTGGCCAGCGGTGTCGCGCCTGCCAGAATTTCGCCGCCGTTGGGGGATTCTAGCCCGGCTAAAAGGCGTAACAGCGTACTCTTGCCGCCGCCACTGCGGCCCACAATGGCGACAAATTGTCCGGCAGGAATATGCAGATCCAGCGCGTTGAGAATCGCGTTTTCGCCATAGCGCTTCGTGACACCGTTAAGGAGCAGCGGTGTACCCTGAGTCAGTCGGGCAGTATTCATGCTTTAGCCTCCTGTGAAATATAGGCTGGATTCCAGCGCAGCCAGCTGCGTTCCAGCCACTGGGCGCTGACGTCGGCAAGTTTGCCGAGCAGGGCATAGAGGATAATGGCCACCACCACCACGTCCGTTTGCAGGAATTCGCGGGCGTTCATCGCCAGATAGCCAATCCCTGAGTTTGCAGAGATGGTCTCTGCCACAATCAGCGTCAGCCACATCAGGCCGAGCGCAAAGCGCACGCCGACCATTATGGAGGGCAGGGCGCCCGGCAGGATCACATGCATAAAGAGGGCAAAACCGGACAGGCCGTAACTGCGTGCCATTTCGACCAGTCCGCGATCGATGTTGCGGATCCCATGCCAGGTATTAATGTAAATCGGGAACAGCGTACCCAGCGCGACGAGAAAAATTTTGGCGCTCTCATCAATACCAAACCATAAAATGACCAGCGGGATCAGCGCCAGATGCGGCACATTACGCAGCATCTGAATGGAGGTATCGAGCAGCCGCTCGCCCCAGCGAGAAAGCCCGCTGATCAGACCCAGTACCAGGCCGATGCTTCCGCCAATCGAAAAACCAATTACCGCGCGCCATGAGCTGATGGCCAAATGCTGCCAGAGTTCGCCGCTGACGCTCAGCGACCAGAATGCCTCTATTACGCCCTCCGGAGAGGGCAGAATACGGCTCGACAGCCAGCCGGCAGAAGACGCGAGTTGCCAGACAAGCACAATGCCAACGGGTAAAAACCATGGGGCGGCACGTAGCAACCATTTTTGTGAGGGGGCAGACATGGCAACTCCTTAGCTTTGTGCGGCTCTTCGCGGGATAAACTCGTTAGCCACGGCTTCGCCCTGAAGCTGGAGCTGGCGGGGCTGCGGTACGTCCGGGATGGCGACATCCAGATGCGGGAATAACAGCTCGCCCACTTTGTAGGCCTCTTCCAGGTGCGGATAACCGGAGAGGATAAAACTGTCGATACCCAGGTCCGCGTATTCATTGATCCGCGCAGCCACCGTTGGACCGTCGCCGACCAGCGCGGTACCCGCACCGCCGCGCACCAGGCCGACGCCCGCCCACAGGTTCGGGCTGATCTCCAGATTCTCGCGCTTACCGTTGTGCAATGACGCCATTCTGTGCTGGCCGACGGAGTCGGTTTTCGCAAACGCCGCCTGAGCTTTAGCGATAGTCTCATCATCCAGATGCGCGATCAGCCGGTCGGCCGCCTGCCAGGCTTCTTCATTGGTTTCACGCACAATCACATGCAGGCGAATACCAAAGCGCACCTTGCGACCATGCGCTGCCGCTTTGGCGCGCACCTGGGCAATTTTCTCTTTGACCAGCTCGGGCGGCTCACCCCAGGTGAGGTAGAGATCAACCTGTTCAGCCGCCAGATCCTGCGCCACATCTGATGAGCCGCCGAAGTAAAGAGGAGGGCGCGGCTGCTGCACCGGCGGGAAGTAGAGCCTGGCGTCGCGAACGTGAATATGTTTACCTTCGAAGGTGACGGTTTCCCCCTCCAGCAGACGTCGCCAGACGCGGGTGAACTCGGCGGACGCTTCATAGCGTTCGGTGTGATCGAGGAACACGCCGTCACCCGCCAGCTCCTGCGGATCGCTTCCGGTGACCAGGTTAAACAGGGCCCGGCCGTTAGAGAGCCGGTCGAGCGTTGCCGCCTGGCGCGCCGCGACGGTCGGGGAGACCACGCTCGGGCGCAGTGCCACGAGGAACTTCAGGCGTTGGGTCACGGGGATCATCGATGCGGCTACCAGCCACGCATCCTCGCACGAGCGTCCGGTGGGGATCAGTACGCCGGTAAAACCGATTCGGTCAGCTGCCTGCGCAATCTGCTGCAGATAGCCGTGGTCAACCGGGCGTGAACCCTCTTCTGTGCCAAGATAGTGTCCATCACCGTGGGTGGGTAAAAACCAGAAAAGATTCAGACTCATGATTTGGTTCCTTCTTTGCCTGCGGGTTGCCAGATGCGTTCGCGAATATTCACCTGTTTTGGAACAAGGCGATTTTGATAGAAGAGATCTGCGGTTTGCTGCTGCAGCGCAGCGACGTGTGCGTCCACCGGGGTAATGGTGGTCTGTGGACGGTGATCGAGATAGCTCGCGATCACCGGCTCAGGTAAGCCCATGGTTTTCGCCAGCAGGGTAATGCTCTCCTGACGTTGGCTTTGCGTTAGCGCATCCGCCTGAGTAAAGGTGTTGAGAACATCCTGAATAAAAGCGCCATTCTTTTCCGCATACGGGCGCGCGGCGAGGTAGAACGAGCCGGTTTGTTTCAGCGTGGTGCCATCTTTTAATACCCGCACGCCGCCCTGCAGTAAAGCTGCGGAGTAGTAGGGATCCCAGATAGCCCATGCGTCGACATTGCCCTGCTGGAAAGCGGCGCGAGCATCAGCCGGCGTCAAATAAACGGGTTGAATGTCGGTGAATTTAAGCCCCGCCTCCTGCAGGGCCCGCAGCAGCAGGTTATGCGAGCTGGAGCCTTTCTGGAATGCAACCTTGTGGCCTTTGAGATCGGCGACCGTCTTAATGGTGCTATTTTCAGGGACCAGAATGACCTCAGCCTTCGGCTTGGCCGGCTCAACGCCGACATAAACCAGGTCGGCCCCCGCCGCCTGCGCGAATATTGGCGGAATATCCCCGGTGCTGCCGAGGTCGATGCTTCCGACATTCAGGGCTTCCAGCATTTGCGGGCCAGCAGGGAACTCAATCCAGGAGAATGTGGTCTTCGGGAAGCGTTTTTCCAGAAGCTGATGGCTTTTAGCCAGCACCATACTGACGCTGCCTTTCTGATAGCCGATGCGTAAATGCTCAGGCGCCGTCTCTACCGCGTGGGCCAGCGAGGTGAGCGCAAAAAGCCCAGCCAGTCCGAGACGGGTTAATCTTTTAAACATGAGCGACTCCCTGTGATTGTTTAAACGCCGGGGCGTGGATATCTCTGCGGTGCAGGGCATGCCAGAAGGTTTCCAGGGCGCTGTCGAGACGGGTTTGCAGATTCGGCGTGAAGTGAGGCTTGTGTTGATAATCGATAACCTGCGAGTCGTCGGCAAAGACGCCGTGGAGGATCTCCTGCGCTTTTAGCGCATTGAGTACCGGCTTGAGGGCATAATCCACCGCCAGTAAATGGGCCACCGTGCCGCCCGTTGCCAGTGGCAGGACCACTTTGCCGTCCAGCGCACGTTCAGGCAGCAGATCGAGCAGGGTTTTCAGGGCCCCGGAAAACGAAGCTTTATAGATAGGCGTCGCCACGATTAAGCCATCAGCCCCTTTAAGCTGTTCAGTCAGCGTTTGCAGCGCCGGACTGTCAAAACGGGCGTAGAGCAGATCCTCGGGGTCGAAGTTATGCAGATTCCAGTGGCATACTTCCACATCCAGAGCATTGAGCTTTTCACGGGCATATTCCAGCAGTGCGCTGGAGCGAGAGGGGAATCGTGGACTTCCGGCCAGGGTTATGACGCGCATGCATGCTCCTTATAACTAATTGTTTGCTTTTATCTAACATTCATAACAATTTTCAGGAGTGTGACACTGCCCGGTTATTCCACTAAATGATTTATCTGCAATTAAAATGCGAAAAAGCGCATAAGAACGGGGCTGCGAGGTAAACGATTGCGTCTAACGGTGTTTTTTTTGCCACAGGTCAATTCCTTTTCCGGGCCGGATCGCACATAATCCCCTCCCGGTTTGCACACCGGGAATCCAGGAGAGTTCATGTACTACCCCTTCGTTCGTAAAGCCCTTTTCCAGCTCGATCCTGAGCGCGCTCATGAATTTACATTCCAGCAGTTACGTCGTATTACCGGAACGCCGCTGGCCGCACTGGTGCGTCAAAACGTGCCGGAAAAACCTGTGCAATGCATGGGCCTGACCTTTAAAAATCCGCTGGGTCTCGCGGCGGGTCTGGATAAAAATGGTGAGTGCATTGATGCCCTAGGCGCGATGGGCTTTGGCTCCATCGAAATCGGTACCGTCACGCCGCGTCCGCAGCCAGGTAATGATAAGCCGCGTCTGTTCCGCCTGGTCGAAGCCGAAGGGCTGATCAACCGCATGGGCTTTAATAACCTCGGCGTTGATCACCTTGTTGAGAACGTAAAAAAAGTCCATTTTGATGGTGTATTGGGCATCAATATTGGCAAAAATAAAGACACGCCGGTAGAGCAGGGTAAAGATGACTATCTGATTTGTATGGAAAAAGTCTATGCCTACGCGGGGTATATTGCGGTGAATATTTCCTCACCAAATACCCCAGGTCTGCGCTCTTTACAATATGGCGAAGCACTGGACGATCTTCTGGGTGCCATTAAAAATAAACAAAATGAGCTTCAGGCGATCCACCATAAATATGTTCCGGTTGCGGTTAAGATCGCACCGGATCTTTCTGCTGAAGAATTGATCCAGGTTGCCGACAGTTTAGTTCGCCATAATATTGACGGGGTGATTGCGACCAATACCACACTCGATCGCTCGCTCGTTCAGGGAATGAAAAACTGTGACGAAGCGGGTGGGTTAAGTGGACGTCCGGTACAATTAAAAAGCACAGAAATTATTCGTGCCCTGTCAGCAGAATTAAAAGGACGACTGCCGATTATTGGCGTCGGTGGTATCGACTCCGTGATTGCGGCTCGCGAGAAGATGGCGGCGGGTGCCTCACTGGTGCAAATCTATTCCGGTTTTATTTTTAAAGGACCGCAGCTGATTAAAGAAATCGTTACTCATATCTAATCTTTTCTCTTTATCAGACAACCAGGGCTTTATTTCCAGCCCTGGTTGTTTTATATTCCGTCATTGTTGCTTATTTAGTCATTATAGTCTTTTATTAATGGTGTTATAAACGAAGCGGCGAACAGGACATTTTTAGTACAGGAAGTTTGGGGACGGGAGAGAAACATGCGAATTAAACCTGACGATAACTGGCGCTGGTATTTTTGTGACGAGCATGACCGCATGATGCTCGATTTAGCCAATGGTATGTTGTTTCGTTCCCGTTTTGCTCGCCGAATGTTAACCCCGGACGCCTTCTCCCCGTCAGGCTTTTGTGTTGACGACGCTGCGCTTTATTTCTCCTTTGAAGAAAAATGCCGCGACCTGGTGCTTTCTAAAGAGCAGCGTGCCGAACTGGTATTAAACGCGTTAGTGGCAATTCGATTCCTGAAACCGCAAATGCCGAAAAGCTGGCATTTTTTACCGCACAGCATGAACTGGTCCCCCGCCACCGGCGATGCGGCGAGCGTAAACCTGAGCGATACCGCTGAAGAGGTGAGCCTGCTGGTGGTTGAGCCTGGCGAAAATGCCGCGCTCTGTCTGCTGGCCCAGCCCGGTGTGACCATTGCCGGGCGGACGATGCAACTGGGGGATGCCATTAAGGTAATGAATGACAGGCTGAAACCGCAGCAACGCGTAGACGCTTTCAGCCTCGAGCAGGCCGTTTAAGCTTCCAGCTGTACCGACGTTTTCGGAATACAGCTGCAGCACAGAATTGTACCATCATCACCAATCGCGGATTTTTTCAGCGCGCTGACTTCCCCTTCGACCAGCTTGATTCGACAGCACCCACAGATGCCTGCCCGGCAGGAGTAAGGTACGCGGATCCCCGCTTGTTCCAGCTGTTCAAGTAAAACCTGCTGATTGTTGCCGCGGATAACGGTGCCCTGCCAGTGAATGTCTACGGGCGAGCTGGCTGGCGTCTCAACGTCGACGAACTCTTCTTCCTGACCTGCGCCATACACTCTTGCGGGTCCACGGGCGAGAATTTCGACTTCGTCACCCACGCGGATGACGCCGCTTGAGCGCGGAATGAGGTTCTGGCCGAAATCCACATCGCCATTGTCCTGCGCTGTGCGGAATGACTGCAGGGTTTTTAACGGCTCGCCGGAAGGGTGTTTCTGGCCTTTTTCGGGACTGACGGTGGTAAAGATACAGCGGCTGCAGGGCTTCACGACATCAAATACCACGCTGCCGATACGGATCACTTTCCAGGTATCCTCTTCCCAGGCGTCAGCGCCTGTAACAACCAGGTTGGGACGAAACTGCTCCATCTGAACGCTGGCTTTACAGCGACGCTGCAGGTCGCGCAGGGAGGCGTCGTTAGTCAACAGGAAGGGGAAGCCGTCCGCGAATGAGAGCGGGACCGCCTCGTGGCGCTTAACGCGCCGCGTCAGCGCCGGGCCGACCCAGCGCAGCTGCACATCCCGGGAGAAGAAGCCGCTCAGCCAGCGGTTAATGTCATCCGGGGCGATGCGCGCGGTAAAATGATTGCCCCACACTTCCGTTGGCGCTTCGACAGGCGCAAAATCAGCAAAGCGGATCACCACGCTGGAGCCATCCGGCGCGGTGAGATGCAAACCGTCATAAAGCGGGGAAGGGGTAAAGCGAACCATTTGTGGGAACTGGCGTGCGGTAATGAACGTACCGTCAGGTTCGGTGACCATAAAGATACGATCGAAGGCAAATCCGCTCATGTCGGCCAGCGCGTGTGAAACACCGATCCCGCGCATGGATTTCACCGGATGAATAAAAAGCCTGGATAACGTCGCCACTGCACAGCCCCTCGAATGAAAATAAGCCTTCAACTTTATGACATACACGCCATATTAGCTATAATGCGCGACAATTTTCTAAGAGTAAAAGTGACGATATGAATTCTCTGTTTGCCAGTACGGCCCGTGGGCTGGAAGAGCTGTTAAAAACTGAACTGGAAACCCTGGGTGCGCAAGAGTGCCAGGTGGTTCAGGGTGGTGTCCATTTTGAGGGCGACACACGGCTTATTTACCAGAGCCTGATGTGGAGCCGTCTGGCATCACGCATCATGCTGCCGATGAAAGAGTGCAAGGTTTACAGCGACCTTGACCTCTATACCGGCGTACAGATGATCGACTGGACAGAGATCTTCTCCCCGAATGCCACCTTTGCCGTGCACTTTAATGGCGTGAACGATGAGATCCGCAACAGCCAGTACGGTGCCCTGCGCGTTAAAGACGCCATTGTGGACTGCTTCACGCGTAAAAATAAGGAACGCCCAAACGTCGATCGTGAAAATCCCGATCTGCGGATCAACGTCTGGCTCAACGGCGACACCGCCAGTATCTCTCTGGATCTGAGCGGCGCGGGTCTGCACCTGCGTGGTTATCGCGATCGTACCGGTATGGCGCCCATCAAAGAGACTCTCGCCGCCGCCATCGTGATGCGTTCCGGCTGGCAGCCAGGCACACCGCTGCTCGACCCGATGTGTGGCTCCGGTACGCTGCTGATTGAGGCCGCTATGCTGGCCACCGACCGCGCACCGGGCCTGCACCGCGGCCATTGGGGCTTCGGCGGCTGGGCGCAGCACGATGAGGCGCTGTGGAAAGAGGTCAAAGACGAAGCGCAGACCCGTGCACGTAAAGGTCTGGCGGAGTACACCTCCCATTTCTACGGCTCTGACAGCGACTCACGCGTCATTGAGCGTGCGCGCAGCAACGCCCGCCGTGCCGGTATCGGCGAGCTGGTCACCTTCGAAGTGAAAGACGTGGCGAACCTGACCAATCCGCTGCCAAAAGGCCCATACGGTACCGTTATCAGCAACCCGCCTTACGGCGAGCGTCTTGATAGCGAACCGGCGCTGATTGCCCTGCACAGCCTGCTGGGCCGTAATATGAAAAATGACTTTGGCGGCTGGAACCTGTCGCTGTTTAGCGCCTCGCCAGAACTGCTGAGCTGTCTGCAACTGCGTGCCGAACGCCAGTTTAAGGCGAAAAACGGCCCGCTGGACTGCGTGCAGAAAAACTACCATCTGGCCGAGAAAGCGGCGGACAGTAAACCATCGGGTGTGGCGGAAGATTACGCTAACCGCCTGCGTAAGAATCTGAAGAAATTCGAAAAATGGGCGAAACAGGAAGGTATCGAATGTTATCGCCTGTATGATGCCGATCTGCCGGAGTACAACGTGGCGGTTGACCGTTACGCTGACTGGGTTGTGGTGCAGGAATATGCGCCGCCAAAAACGATTGATGCACAAAAAGCGCGTCAGCGTATGCTGGACGTGATTGCGGCAACAATTTCGGTGCTGGGCATTGCGCCTAACAAACTGGTGCTGAAAACCCGTGAGCGTCAGAAAGGGAAAAATCAGTATCAGAAAATGGGTGAGAAGGGTGACTTTATCGAGGTGGGCGAATACAACGCGCGCCTGTGGGTTAACCTGACCGATTATCTGGATACCGGTCTGTTCCTTGACCACCGTATCGCCCGCCGCATGCTGGGCCAGATGAGCAAGGGTAAAGACTTCCTGAACCTGTTCTCCTATACCGGCAGCGCCAGTGTGCATGCTGGCCTTGGCGGCGCGCGCAGTACCACCACGGTGGATATGTCCCGTACTTACCTGGAATGGGCAGAACGTAACCTGCGCCTGAACGGTCTCACCGGGCGTCAGCATCGTCTGATGCAGGCTGACGTGCTGGGCTGGCTACGCGAAACGAACGAACAATTTGATCTGATCTTCATCGATCCCCCAACGTTCTCTAACTCCAAGCGTATGGAAGATAGCTTTGACGTTCAACGCGATCACCTGCGCCTGATGACCGACCTGAAACGCCTGCTGCGTAAGGGCGGTACCATTATGTTCTCGAATAACAAACGCGGCTTCCGCATGGATCATGAGGGGCTGGCTGCTCTGGGGCTGAAAGCACAAGAAATTAGCCAAAAAACGCTGTCCCAGGACTTTGCCCGTAATCGTCAGATCCATAACTGCTGGTTGATCTCCGCGGTCTGAAAGGAATAATACATGTCTTTAATTAGTATGCACGGCGCGTGGCTCTCTTTCAGCGACTCGCCGCTTCTCGACAATGCAGAACTGCACATCGAGGACAACGAGCGCGTCTGTCTGGTCGGCCGTAACGGCGCGGGTAAATCCACGCTGATGAAAATCCTCAACCGCGAACAGGGCCTGGACGACGGGCGTATTGTTTACGAGCAGGATCTTATCGTCTCTCGCCTGCAGCAAGATCCGCCGCGTCACGTGACCGGCAGCGTTTACGATTTTGTTGCCGAAGGTATCTCTGAGCAGGCTGAATACCTGAAGCGTTATCACGAGATTTCTCACCTGGTGATGACCGACCCGAGCGACAAGAATCTTAACGAACTGGCGAAAGTGCAGGAGATGCTCGATCACCACGGCCTGTGGCAGCTCGAAAACCGCATCAATGAAGTGCTGGCGCAGCTCGGACTGGAACCGGACATGGAGCTGTCGGCGCTTTCTGGCGGCTGGCTGCGTAAGGCTGCGCTTGGCCGCGCGCTGGTCAGCGGGCCGAAAGTGCTGCTGCTGGATGAACCGACGAACCACCTGGATATCGAAGCGATAGACTGGCTGGAAGGGTTCCTCAAAACCTTCAACGGGACCATTATCTTCATCTCCCACGACCGTTCGTTTATCCGCAATATGGCCACGCGTATTGTCGATCTCGATCGCGGCAAGCTGGTGACCTACCCTGGCGATTACGATACCTATCTGCTGGAGAAAGAAGAAAACCTGCGTGTGGAAGAGTTGCAGAACGCTGAATTCGACCGCAAGCTGGCGCAGGAAGAGGTCTGGATCCGTCAGGGCATCAAAGCCCGTCGTACCCGTAACGAAGGCCGCGTTCGCGCGCTGAAAGCGATGCGTCGTGAACGCAGCGAGCGCCGCGAAGTGATGGGCAGCGCCAGAATGCAGGTTGAAGAGGCTTCCCGTTCCGGCAAAATTGTCTTCGAAATGGAAAACGTCAACTATCAGGTTGATGGCAAAGTGCTGGTGAAAGACTTCTCCGCACAGGTTCAGCGTGGGGATAAAATCGCGCTGATCGGGCCGAATGGCTGCGGTAAAACCACGCTGTTGAAGCTGATGCTGGATCAGCTGAAGCCTGACAGCGGCCGCATTCACTGCGGTACTAAGCTCGAAGTGGCTTACTTCGACCAGCACCGTGCGGAGCTGGATCCGGACAGAACGGTGATGGATAACCTGGCGGAAGGTAAACAAGAGGTGATGGTTAACGGTAAGCCGCGCCATGTGCTGGGCTACCTGCAGGACTTCCTGTTCCATCCGAAACGTGCGCTGACGCCGGTACGCGCGTTGTCAGGCGGTGAGCGAAATCGTCTGCTGCTGGCACGTCTGTTCCTGAAGCCAAGTAACCTGCTGATCCTCGATGAACCAACAAACGACCTGGATGTGGAAACGCTCGAACTGCTGGAAGAGCTGATCGACGGCTATCAGGGAACCGTGATGCTGGTAAGCCACGACCGTCAGTTCGTCGATAACACCGTGACCGAGTGCTGGATCTTCGAAGGTGAAGGGCGAATCGGACAGTATGTGGGCGGCTATCACGATGCGAAAGGACAGCAGTCGCAGTCTCAGGCGCTAAAACAGGCTAAATCCAGAACCAGTTCCGAACCTGCTGTAACAAAAGCAGAAACTGTCAAGAAAACCTCGGTTAAACTAAGCTATAACCTGCAGCGCGAACTGGAAGGACTCCCTCAGCGTCTTGAAGAGCTGGAAGCCGCACTTGAAGATCTGCAGGCGCAGGTCGCTGATGCGTCATTCTTTACCCAATCGCATGACTATACTCAAAAAGTACTGGCAGAACTGTCCGCGGCTGAAAAAGCCCTGGAAGAAGCATTTGAGCGCTGGGAGTACCTTGAGTCTCTGAAGAACGGCGCATAAACAGGGATACAATATGTGTGACCAGCACCATGCCGACAGGCATATATTATGCTCTCAATGCGATATGCTCGTGGCGTTGCCAGAGCTTGGTCACGGACATAAAGCCCTGTGTCCCCGTTGCGGTACGACGTTGACAACCGAGTGGGACGCACCAAGGCAGCGTCCCACTGCTTATGCGCTGGCAGCGTTGTTCATGCTGCTGCTTTCCAATCTCTTCCCCTTCATTTATATGAAGGTGGGAGGGATGACCAGCCAGGTCGATTTGCTTGAAATTCCGGGGGTTATGTTCTCGGAAGACTATGCCAGCCTCGGCACCTTTTTCCTCCTGTTCGTACAGATCGTCCCGGCTTTTTGCCTGGTCGTCATTCTGTTGCTGGTGAACCGCGTCGCGATGCCCCTCGCGCTTAAAATCTGGCTCGCGCGTATCCTGTTCCAGTTAAAAAGCTGGGGCATGGCCGAAATCTTTCTGGCAGGTATCCTGGTCAGTTTCGTCAAATTGATGGCGTATGGCGATGTGGGTATCGGCAGCAGCTTTGTACCCTGGTGTCTGTACTGCGTGCTGCAACTGCGCGCCTTCCAGTGTGTGGACAGACGTTGGGCGTGGGACGATATCGCGCCGGCACCGAGGCTGGTGCAGACGGTAAAGGTGGGGGTGCCAGGCATCCGCCAGGGGCTTCGTTCTTGCCCATGCTGCACCGCTGTGCTGCCAGCCGATCTGGATGTGTGCCCGCGCTGCGAAACAAAAGGATACGTGCGACGTAAAAATAGCCTGCAGTGGACAATGGCGCTGCTGGTGACTTCCATCATGTTGTACCTGCCGGCCAATATCCTGCCGATTATGATCACCGATTTGCTCGGTGACAAAATGCCCTCGACAATCCTTGCCGGGGTAATACTGCTGTGGGGTGAAGGCTCCTATCCCGTTGCGGGGGTGATCTTTATTGCCAGTATTATGGTACCCACGTTAAAAATGATCGCCATTGCCTGGCTCTGCTGGGATGCGAAAGGCCATGGCAAACGCGACAGCGAACGCATGCACCTGATTTATGAAGTCGTCGAGTTTGTTGGACGCTGGTCAATGATTGATGTGTTTGTTATTGCCGTTCTCTCTGCACTGGTGCGGATGGGCGGATTGATGAGTATTTATCCCGCGATGGGGGCATTAATGTTTGCGCTGGTCGTTATTATGACCATGTTCGCGGCCATGACCTTCGACCCTCGTTTATCGTGGGATCGTGAGCCTGAATCAAGCCATGAGGAACAGTAAGAGCATGGAAAATAAGAGTGGAGAGGCGAAAGTGCAGAAGGTCAAAAACTGGTCGCCGGTGTGGATTTTCCCCATCGTGACCGCGCTGATCGGTGCATGGATCCTGTTTTATCATTACAGCCATCAGGGACCGGAAGTGACGCTCATCACCACCAATGCCGAGGGGATTGAGGGCGGTAAAACGACCATCAAAAGCCGTAGCGTCGATGTGGGCGTGGTTGAAAGCGCAACCCTGACCGACGATTTAACCCATGTGGAAATCAAGGCACGCCTGAACGCGGGCATGGAAAAACTGCTGCACGGTGATTCTGCTTTCTGGGTGGTCAAGCCGCAGGTAGGACGTGAAGGGATCAGCGGCTTAGGTACGCTGCTCTCCGGTGCCTACATTGAACTGCAGCCGGGTAAAAAAGGAAGCCAGCCGGTGCAATACCAGCTGCTTGACTCGCCACCGCTTGCGCCGCCAGATGCGAAAGGCATCCGCGTGATCCTGGACAGTAAAAAAGCGGGCCAGTTAACGGCGGGCGATCCCGTGCTGTTCCGCGGTTATCGCGTGGGATCGGTTGAAACAAGTACCTTTGATCCGCAAAAGCGCACCATCAGCTATCAGCTGTTCATCAATGCGCCAAACGATCGGCTGGTCACCAGCAACGTCCGTTTCTGGAAGGACAGCGGGATCGCGGTTGATCTAACGTCAGCGGGAATGCGCGTTGAGATGGGCTCCCTGACCACGCTGTTTGGTGGCGGTGTAAGCTTTGATGTGCCGGAAGGGCAAGATTTGGGACAGCCGGTTGCAGAGAAAACGGCGTTCAGGCTCTTTGACGATCAACGCAGCATTCAGGACGCACTCTATACCGATCACATCGACTTCCTGATGTTCTTTAAAGATTCCGTCCGTGGCCTTCAGCCGGGCGCGCCTGTCGAATTCCGCGGCATTCGCCTGGGTACGGTGGGGCAAGTTCCGTTCTTTGTACCGGGTCTGCAGCAGGTACTGGATGACGATTACCGCATTCCGGTGCTGATTCGCATTGAGCCGGAACGTCTGCTCAACCAGATTGGTGAGAATCAGGATATTGGTACGCATATTACCGAACTGATGAACCGGGGTCTGCGTGGGTCGCTGAAGACGGGCAACCTGGTGACCGGTGCGCTGTATGTGGATATGGACTTCTATCCAAAAGCCCCGCCGATTACCGGTATCCGGGAGTTCGGTGGTTATAAGATCATCCCGACGGTGAGCAGCGGCCTGGCACAGATCCAGCAGCGTCTGATGGAGACACTGGATAAGATTAACAATCTGCCACTGAATCCGATGATTGAAGCCGCGACCAGTTCGCTCAGCGAAAGTCAGGCAACAATGCGTCGCCTGCAAACCACGCTGGATAACATCAACAAGATCACCGCAAGCCAGAGCATGCAGCAGCTGCCGCAGGATATGCAGAAAACGCTGCGTGAGCTTAACCGCAGTATGCAGGGCTTCCAGCCTGGCTCGGCGGCGTACAACAAGATGGTGGCAGATATGCAACGTCTTGATCAGGTCTTGCGTGAACTGCAGCCGGTTCTGAAAACGCTCAATGAGAAGAGCAACGCGCTGGTGTTCGAAGCGAAAGATAAAAAGGATCTTGAGCCTAAGAGGGCAAAAGAATGAATAAATGGCTATTAATGGTTGGCGCTCTGCTGTTAACGGCGTGCAGTTCAGGCGTGGAGAACAAGAGCTACTATCAGTTGCCTCTTGCCGCGCAAAACGGGGTACAAAGTACCGCCAGTCAGGGAAACCGTCTGCTGTGGGTTGAGCAGGTTGCCGTGCCGGATTATCTGGCAGGCAACGGCGTGGTCTACCAGACCAGCGACGTAAAATACGTGATTGCGACAAACAACCTGTGGGCCAGCCCGCTGGATCAGCAGCTGCGCAACACGCTGGTGGCCAATTTGGGCAGCCAGCTTCCGGGTTGGGTTGTCGCGTCGCAGCCGCTGGGTAACGACCAGGATACGCTGAACGTCACGGTTACGGGTTTCCATGGCCGTTATGACGGTGCGGTGGTGATTAGCGGAGAGTGGTTGCTGAACCATCAGGGCCAGATGATTAAGCGTCCTTTCCATCTTGAGCTGAAGCAGCAGAAAGATGGCTACGATGAAATGGTGAAAGTGCTGGCCCAGGGGTGGGCGCAAGAGTCGGCCAGCATCGCCAGGGAGATTTCCCGGCTGCCATAAGTAAAATTCATCGGTAAAAACCGCAGTCGGCCTGTTGCTGATTGCGGTTTTTTTTTTCAGTTTCACTTCAGACCGTTACTTGTGCCGGGTCACAATTTTTGTACAAATGATCTTCCAGGTAGCTCACAAATATGACACCCGTATGAATTTTGAACATTGACGCTGCGACTAATTCGGGGTATTCGTTATCTGTGCCTGCGCAAGTTTGTGCAGACACTGTTTTCTTTCCACCAGACAAAAGAATGAGGGAAACGAGGCATGAAGAGACAGAAACGAGATCGCCTGGAACGGGCTCATCAACGTGGTTATCAGGCCGGCATCGCTGGACGATCTAAAGAAATGTGTCCTTATCAGACGATAAATCAAAGGTCACAATGGCTTGGAGGCTGGCGAGAAGCCATCGGCGACAGGGCACTCATAGCCTGATAACGTCTCTTTCAAAAAAAGAAACCTCCGCACTGCGGAGGTTTCGTCTTTATGGGGTCGCTCAACGCGAAATCAGAACGCGGAAGTGTCCTGGAACAGACCCACTTTCAGGTCGTTTGCGGTATAAATCTGACGACCGTCTACCAGCACTTCGCCATCTGCCAGGCCCATAATCAGGCGGCGGTTAACGATGCGTTTGAAGTGAATACGATAGGTCACTTTCTTCGCAGTAGGCAGAACCTGTCCGGTAAATTTCACTTCGCCCACACCCAGCGCACGGCCTTTACCTTCACCACCCAGCCAGCCCAGATAGAAGCCAACCAGCTGCCACATTGCATCCAGACCCAGACACCCAGGCATTACCGGATCGCCAATAAAGTGGCAACCGAAGAACCACAGGTCCGGATTGATATCGAGTTCTGCTTCTACGTAACCCTTATCGAAGTTGCCGCCGGTTTCGGTCATTTTCACGACACGGTCCATCATCAGCATGTTCGGGGCCGGTAACTGTGGGCCGTTAGCGCCAAACAGTTCACCGCGACCAGAGGCAAGAAGGTCTTCTTTTGTATAGGATTCGCGTTTATCTACCATGTTCTCAGTAAGCCTTATTTTAGTGAAGGACGCAGGATAGCTAACACGTGTACGCTGAACAAGTCCGATCAGTTTGAACTAAACCAGCCTAACCAGCGTAACGGCCAGGGATAACGATGACGAGCATCCTGCTGCGTCGCCTGAGCAATGCGCTCCTGGATAGTCTGCATCAGGGTTGTTTGCCCTTCGCCGTCCCATACCAGGTTTGTCAGTAAGGGTAGTGCATCATCAATGCCTTCGATGGCCCAGATGGTGAATTGTTCCTGTTCCACGGCATCCAGAATGTCCTGGCTGAGGCTCAAATGGCGCGCGTTAGGGGCAGGAATAATCACCCCCTGTTTGCCGTTTAACCCACGCTGCTGACAAATCGAGAAGAAGCCTTCAATCTTTTCGTTCAGACCACCCACTGGCTGCGCACGACCAAACTGATCGACCGAGCCGGTGATCGCGATGTTCTGATTAACTGGCACTTCTGCCAGGGCGCTGATTAAGGCGCACAGCTCCGCCATAGAGGCGCTATCACCATCGACTTCACTGTATGATTGCTCAAACGTCAGCGAGGCGGAGAAGGGGATTTGCTGCTCAAGCTGCAGCTCTGACATCAGGAACGCCTGCATGATCATCATGCCTTTAGCGTGAATGTTGCCGCCCAACTCGGCTTTGCGTTCGATATCAGTGAACTCACCGTCACCGACATGCACAACGCAACTGATGCGGGAAGGTTCCCCGAAAGCGCGCGGGTGGCCGGGGAATTCAATCACCGACAGGGCATTGATCTGCCCGATACGTTCGCCTTCGGTCTCAACCAGAATTTGTTCCAGCAGAATTTCATCCTGCATACGGTCAGCAAGATAGCCTTCACGCCACTCACGCTGCGCCAGCATCTGGGTAAGCTGCTCACCGGTGAATGCGCCGTTACCGCTGACGACACCCACTTCACGTAACTGCTTGCCGATCCACAGCGGGCAGAGCGGCAGCGTCTCCTGGTCACCGGTATAGCGAACCGCTTCGCGGATCAAACCAGGCCAGGCGTCGGCGGCCGGCGTTGGCAGTGCGAAACGTTCCGCAACACTCAACACCCACTGGCACCACTGTGCCATATCATCGGCATCGGTAATCTGGATGTTATCTTCGTATTCGCTGTAGACCGCCTGATCAGCCAGTTCGGGCTCCATCTCCTGGAAGTCAGCCAACGATTCACGATCACCCGTCAGCACCACGGTCAGCGACAGCGGCATTGAAGGAACTGAGACGGGCAGGGGACGAGACTCGTCGTAGCCAACCCAGTCAAAACGCTGCTGGCTAACCACCGTTTTCAGGCGCATCCACAGCAGAGGTTGTGAGAGGAGGGTGCGCAACGAGATGATCAGTACGCCGCCATTCGCGCGGTGCACCAGCCCAGGTTGCAGCGAGAGCTCACCGTTAAACTGGCGCAGACAACCAAAGAGTTGTTCAGCCTCGACCCAGTTAGCGGTAATCACTTCACCCCTGGCAGCAAAGCGGTCGTCGGGCTGCTCTGCCGGTTCGAATGTGACATCATGTCCCGCGATACGATATTGGCCGCCAAAGACGGCGTTCGCTTGCGGTCGCAACTGGCGCATGGCATCACCCAGAAGCGTCAGATATTCCGCTTCTTCCGGGGCCTTGAGCATCATGAAGGGTGATGTTGCCCAGGGGCTTAACACCTGCTCCAGCGCATAATGCAAACGGGGTTGCGTATCGCTAAGGATGAATTCGTGTTCTTTTGCGAGATCGGGTCGTGCAAACAGTTCCTGATAGCTCTCGGTATCCGGAACGAGGTCACGCCATGCAAGTTTCGTAATGGTCAAAGTTGATGTTTTTTAGTTAGATGTAAAAGCGTGGAGTATACCGTAAGCGGGGGGCTCTACCCAAGCAGGATTGGGCATTTCGGCAGGGCGATTGGCTGCATTCACTCACAGGATATGATTTCTTTTCAGCAGATTGCCAAAAAACTGATATTCTGAACAGAGTTACGTGGTAACACTGAGATCGCAATGAAATATCAACAACTGGAAAATCTCGAAAGCGGCTGGAAATGGAAGTACCTGGTCAAAAAGCACCGTGAAGGGGAGCTGATCACCTGCTACATCGAAGCCAGCGCAGCGCAAGAAGCCGTGGATATTTTGCTGACCCTCGAAAATGAACCGGTACAAGTTAACGGCTGGATTGAGAAACACATTAATCCTGCGTTGTTAAACCGGATGAAGCAAACTATTCGTGCGCGTCGCAAACGGCATTTTAATGCGGAGCATCAGCACACTCGCAAAAAATCCATCGACCTGGAGTTTATGGTCTGGCAACGTCTGGCAGGGCTTGCGCAACGGCGTGGGAAAACGCTGTCAGAAACGATAGTGCAGTTGATTGAAGATGCCGAGCATAAAGAGAAGTACGCCAACCAGATGTCGACGCTGAAGAATGATCTTCAGGCTCTCTTGGGTAAGAAATAGATTTTTGTTTTCTTCAGATTCAGATAATAAAAAACCCCGCAATGCGGGGTTTTTTTATAAGACGATAACTTATGCCGCTGGCTGAGTTACAACGTCTTTGATGCCTTTAACTTCGATCTCTACGCGACGATCTGGAGCCAGGCAGTCGATCAGTGCAGCGCGAGCTTTAACGTTGTCACAGGTGTTGCCAGTAACTGGGTTAGCTTCGCCCATACCACGTGGGGAGATCTTGTTAGCTGGGATACCTTTAGAGATCAGGTAATCAACAACAGACTGAGCACGTTTCTCAGACAGTTTCTGGTTGTAAGCGTCAGAACCGATACGGTCGGTGAAGCCCAGAACCACTACAGAACCGTCTTTAGGATCCAGGTTGCTCAGCTGGGTGTACAGCTGATCCAGTGCCTGCTGACCTTCTGGTTTCAGGGTAGCTTTGTTGAAGTTGAACAGAACGTCAGACTTCAGAGTGAAGTGCTTGGTCTGTACTTCTGGAGCTGGAGCCGGCGCTGGAGCAACGATTGGCGCTGCATCTTCCTGCTGGCCGAAACGGTAGGAAACACCTACGCTCAGCATGCCGTTGTCCGGACGAACACCAACGGTGTTGCCGTCGCCGATGTTGTTAACCCACTGGTATTCCAGGCGGGTAGCGATATCACGGGTCATAGCCCACTCAACGCCACCAGCGAATACTGGGGAAACACCGGTGTCATGGTCGTCGCCAGCGATGCTGTTGCTGGAGTCAGCGCGCCATACCATGCCGCCCAGACGAGTGTACACGTCCAGATCGTCAGTTACTGGGTAACCCAGTTTAGCGGTCAGCTGTACGCCCTGAGCTTTAAAAGCGCCGTTTACGTTGTCGCCTTTGTATGGCATACGACCTAACCAGTCGTAACCCATTTCAAAACCAACATACGGGTTAACCTGATAGCCACCGAACGCACCTGCACCAAGCTGGCTCTCGTGAGTAGGGCCATCGTTGTTCAGGCTGCTGTTGTACCAGCCGGTGTCATGGAACTGAGACCAGCCCAGTTTACCACCTGCATACCAGGTATTATCTTTCGGAGCGGCCTGCGCTACGGTAGCGAAGCCAGCCAGTGCCACTGCAATCGCGATAGCTGTCTTTTTCATTTTTTGCGCCTCGTTATCATCCAAAATTCGCCATGAAGGTCTCAATAGAGATTCACGGTTAAATCCTTCACCGGGGGGCGTGGTCAAATATAAATCTACCGATATCTTCGGCTTAGGCCGAGCACCCCTGGCGATGTAAAGTCTACAACGTAGCTGAAAACTTACAAGTGTGAAGTCCGTCAGGCATATGAAAAAAAAAGTTCCGTATACCGATTATTTAACATTTTTCGAACGAGTTTTGTGCAATAAAATTAAGGAGAACCGCACCAGACAAGCCTTGCCGCAGTTTTGGCGCCTGGAACTAAAATCGCATCTTGTGGTCAAAAAAAATTCTAGGAATAATCTTAATTTTCCTCAATGATACAAATTTGAGTGAATTTTTAGGCCAGAAAGTTGTCCTCTGCGATAAGAATCTGGTCGAACCGGACGCATGATCAACCCGATCGCACTACCTTCTTCAGCCGCTTCAGTCAGTCGAAAATGTTCCTCATCGGTCAATTCGTCTGATAACCATCCAATCACCACGCTGTAATTCCCCGTACGTAACGCCCGGATCATCGATTCCACGGTATCGCAGGGAGAGAGTTGGTTAATTTGCATGACCTTTGTCAGCGGCAGGCCCGCGGACTGCACCCATTCACGGCTCAGTTTTTGTTGAGGCGTCAGCCAAAGCTGCCAGCGCGACTGCTGACCAAGCTGTTGTAATAACGGCAACAGCAGAAGTTGAGTGAGCAGGGGCTGGTCTTCACGATAAACCACTTCACTGATAAGCCCTGTCGAAACACGCCCGGTGGAATTCTGCGTGACATTGCCAGCGGAAGAAGAGAGAGAGGTTGAGCGATTTGCATAGCCTGAAGTGTACATATTCATTCCAGCCCTGTAGTTACTGTATGGATATACAGTAACCCCTGTATGCATAAAGATC
The DNA here is from genome assembly GCF_003010695.1 of Enterobacter cloacae complex sp. FDA-CDC-AR_0132. Lineage (NCBI taxonomy): Bacteria > Pseudomonadati > Pseudomonadota > Gammaproteobacteria > Enterobacterales > Enterobacteriaceae > Enterobacter > Enterobacter cloacae complex sp. FDA-CDC-AR_0132. The sequence goes on from NZ_CP027618.1 coordinate 3,346,018, forward strand.
AACCTCATTTTCGGAAAGCGACTCGCAAAATTCATTCATTATTGATGCGCCTGGAAAAATCATCTTGCTCAACGACGATAAGTTGCCTATTTTCCTGCTAACGGATCCGCTAGTAAGAAATTTCGTTGTTACTTTATGATTTTGAAGGGAAATATCATGAAAAAGATATCTTATGAACGGATTTATAAATCCCAGGAATACCTTTCACCCTTAGGTGAAATCCACCATCGTGCGCTGTTCGGGGGGTATACCCTGGCCGTAGATGATGCCGTCTTCGCTATGGTCTCCGATGGGGAACTGTATCTCCGGGCCTGTGAGGAAAGTGCAAAATACTGTGTAAAAAATGCCTCGTCATTCTTAACCCTCATGAAACGGGGTCGTCCGGTGCTGCTCAATTATTATCGTGTCGATGACGGACTGTGGCAGGACAGAGAACGGCTGCTTCAGCTCTCCTCGTTCGCGCTCAATGCGGCACGAAAAGAGCGTTCGCAGCGTGATCGGCGAAACCGCCTCAAGGACTTGCCCAATCTCACCTTTCAGCTTGAAGTGCTGCTCTTTGAAGCCGGAATCACTAATGAAGAGACGCTGCGGGAGCTGGGTGCCCGTGCGAGCTGGCTAAAGATGCGGGCGAAAAATAAAGCGCTCAGCATTAAAGTGCTGTTCGCGCTGGAAGGGGCCATCGCCGGACTTCATGAGGCGGCACTCCCGGCGGGAATTCGCCGGGAGTTAACGGAGTGGTTTAATGCGCTGCCTGAGCCACAGGAGAATCACTCCTCCAGGTAGCGATCTGCAGTTGCAGTCGGCAAATTTCTGGCAGCAGAGCGATAAGGAGGCCAATCTGCTGAAGAACCAGCGGTGCTTTGCTGTCGCTTCCCGGGTCAATATGCGTTATACGCTGAGCCAGTTCATCCAGCGCGTGTTGAACGCGAGGCTCATCGGCTGGTCGGTGATGAAGCGCGTCATCGACATAGCATACGGCATCATCCAGCAGGGCGAGGATGGCCGGGTGAGTCAATTTCTCACGGTGGGCACCCAGCGTCGAAATATAGCTGGTGAAGGTATGGTTCAGACAGAGCAGGCGGAAAGCCGTTTCCCGAATTTCTGCCGTGGCGCGAGGCTCCGTGGACATGTTAGAGACCACCGAAGCCAGTTCAGCATCACAGTTATGCGCATCGCGGCGTGCGATACGATAAGCCAGACGGTTATCGCGACCCTGATGATACTGCTCAAGGATGGCATCAAGGTATCGACAGTTCGCGTTCATCGCCCTGTCTACCACACGCGGTAAATTACGGAATCGCCAGTCCGGCCAGATAAAACTGACCGCCGCCCAGGCGATAGCGCAGCCAATCAGCGTATCTATCACGCGGGGCAGGGCCACTTCAAATCCTTCACCCAGCAGGTTAAAGCAGAGTAGCACCAGCAGCGTGATGAACATTGTGGCATGCGCATACTGCACATTACGGAAGGCGAAGAACAACACACCGGTGATCACGATCAGGATCAGCTGGCCTTCGACAGAGGGCACGAAATAGAGCACCGGCAGCCCAATAGCGACGCCCACCAGCGTACCAATAATACGTAGCGCAAGGCGGTGGCGGGTGGCGTTATAGTTTGGCTGGCAAACAAACAGGCTGGTCAGCAGGATCCAGTAACCGTGATGTAACCCGGTTATCTGAATGATGGCATAACCCACGCACAGCACCAGTGACATCCTCACCGCATGGCGAAACAGTGCCGATTCCGGCGTAAAGTTGCGGCTCAGTCGCAGCCACATATCGCTGAAGCTATGCACGCTGTCATCAGCAAGCTGATTCTCCACATCTTTATCGGGGAGCGCCATCGCCTGCTCGGATTCAATGGTAGCCAGCTGAGCATCTATCGCCCGCAGGTTATTCAGCAAAAATCCCAGTGCTTTAATATGTTCCGGCGATGATCCACTAGCCTGAACGCGATCGAGCGCCGCATCAAGATGGCTAAATACGCGTTCGAAGCGCGGGTCATGTTGATAGGGCGTACGCAGCAAAATGGAGCGTGCCAGCTGCTGGCATGCCTGAGACTGCATCGACAGCAGGCGCTGGAAGCGGAACATCACGTCGCTGTAGCGGAACTTCTCGCGCAGGGCAGCATACTGAACGTGCGAGGAGCTGGCACGCTCATGTATATCCTGCGCCGCGAAATAGTAGTGCAAGGTTCTTCGCGTTCCGCGCTGACCGCGATCGCCCCGCAGACGGGTAAGCAGTGAGGCTTTCGTCTGGTTAAGCGTGGCGACCAGTTGACCGTTGGCCAGAGCCAAATCGTAAAGCGGAGACTGGCTCTCCTCCTCGATATCCGGATCGAAGAGCCGGGATTTTAGCTCAAGATAGTGGGCCAGTTGCTCAAAGCTGCGGGCAAGGTTGTCCTGAAGAGGGCGAACCGGAAAAATAAGATGCCCGGTTAACGTCAGCAGGTTATACCAGATGGCCCCCAGCAACAGCAGTATGGGTTGCTGGTACCATTGATCGTAAAGGGAAACACCCAGCATGGTGTAAATGGCGATCAGCAGGGCACCAAAGGCGATAGTGGCATAGCGCTGCCCAAGGCCGCCAAGCAAAATAAACCCGCTGGTAGAGAGCGTAAGGCCAATGGCAAACAGCCAGGGCCAGGGGAAGAGCAGCTCCACGGAGGCTGACGCGATAAAAAAACAGACCAGCGTAATTACAAGATTACGCAGGCGCCCGGCAAGGCGATCGTCCAGATCCGCCAGCGCCCCCGCAACCACTCCCAGCGTGAGCGGGATGGTGAGTTTTACGTCATTCAGCCACCACGGCAGAGCAACCGTGCCGCACAGTGCGATAAATATTCTGACGTTATAAAGCCAGATGCTGTTCCAGGTATAACGGCGAAGCAGTGGGCTTAGCATAAGCACGGCCAGTCCTTATTTACTGAAAACGACGACGCGCGTTTGCTTCACGTGCCGCCTGTGCCACTTCTACCGGAACGACCCTGCGCCCAACTGGCCAAAGCGCGATGGCGGCAATCTTAAAGTTCGCGATCCCCACCGGAATACCAATAATGGATATGCACTGGGCAATACCGGCAAAGATATGCATCACACACAGCCACCAGCCGAAGAAAACCAGCCACAAAATATTGAGAACCGTGCCTCCCGTGTTCAGCAGTGCGTTTTTGCTCTCCGGATTCAGTTCGTCAACGTGGACGGCTTCATTCCCGTACGGGATGAAAGAGAGTTTGGTGATTTCCCAGCAGGAGCGGGTCAGGGGGAGCGTAAAAATAAGGACGATGCTCACCAGCGTGGCAAAAAGCCAGGCAAGAGTGGTGGCAAAACCGCCTAACACAAAATTCAAAACATTCAGAACAGTACGCATAAACCCTCAGTTCCTTTCGATATGATTAACGCCCAGTGATTGTAACGTTTTTTTAGGCTGGAGCACCTTAAAACTGGCAGTTAAACTGTCAGGTAAATTATCTCTTCGTGGATTCGGCTGGACATGGAACTGAAAGCAACATCATTAGGCAAACGCCTGGCGCAACACCCCTACGACAGGGTTGTCCTCCTTAATGCCGGAGTGAAAGTCTCCGGAGAACGCCACGAATACCTCATTCCGTTTAATCAACTGCTGGCTATCCACTGTAAACGCGGGTTGGTCTGGGGCGAACTGGAGTTTGTCCTGCCTGACGATAAAGTCGTGCGCCTTCACGGTACCGAGTGGGCTGAGACCCAGCGCTTCCATCATCACCTGAATATGCTCTGGCAGCAGTGGAGCCAGGATATGAGCGTGATTGCCGCTCAGGTACTGCAGCAGGTACTGAACGATATTGCACAAAGTAACGAGCAACAAATGTGGCTCACCCGCCAGCAGACGGCCGGGTTGCAGCAAAAGATTAGGCAGGCGCTGGCGGCACTGCCGTTATCCGTGACGCGTCTTGACGAGTTCGACAATTGCCGTGACGCCTGGCGTCAGTGTCAGGCCTGGCTTGGCGATACAGACAAGAGCCGGCTGGCGCACAACCAGGCGTGGACAGATGCCATGCTGACCCGTTATGCCGACTTTTTCAGCACGGTTGAATCTTCACCGCTTAACCCTGCACAGGCGCGCGCCGTGGTTAACGGCGAGCACTCCCTGCTGGTGCTGGCGGGTGCCGGAAGCGGCAAAACGTCGGTGCTGGTGGCCCGTGCGGGTTGGCTACTGACAACGGGTGAGGCTGTTGCCGACCAGATACTGTTGCTGGCGTTTGGCCGTAAGGCGGCCGAGGAGATGGACGAACGCATACAGGAACGCCTGCATACCCGGGATATTACCGCCAGAACCTTCCATGCCCTGGCGCTGCATATCATTCAGCAGGGCAGTAAAAAAGTGCCTGCCATCAGCAAGCTGGAAAACGACACGCAGGCGCGTCAGGCGTTGTTCATTAAAACGTGGCGTCAGCAGTGCAGTGAGAAAAAGGCGCAGGCTAAAGGGTGGCGTCAGTGGCTGGAAGAAGAACTCAACTGGGACGTACCGGAAGGCAATTTCTGGCAGGATGAAAAACTGGCTCGTCGCCTGGGCTCTCGCCTCGACCGCTGGGTTAGCCTGATGCGGATGCACGGCGGATCGCAGGCCGAGATGATTGAAAGCGCGCCGGAGACGATCCGCGCCCTGTTTTCGAAGCGGGTTAAGCTGATGGCTCCGATACTGAAAGCCTGGAAAACCGCGCTGAAAGAGGAAAATGCCGTCGATTTCTCCGGTTTGATCCATCAGGCCATTATCATTCTTGAGAAAGGCCGTTTTGTCAGCCCGTGGAAGCATATCCTGGTGGATGAATTCCAGGATATCTCGCCGCAACGTGCCGCGCTGCTCTCGGCGTTAAGGGCGCAAAATAAACATACCTCGCTGTTTGCGGTGGGCGATGACTGGCAGGCTATCTATCGCTTCAGCGGGGCACAGCTCTCCCTGACGACTGCATTCCATCACTATTTTGGCGAAGGCGATCGCAGCGATCTGGATACCACCTACCGCTTCAATTCCCGGATTGGTGAAGTTGCCAACCGCTTTATCCAGCAGAACCCGCATCAGCTGGTAAAACCGCTAAATAGCCTCCGGGCCGGGGACAAAAAAGCCGTTACCCTGCTGGTGGACGATCAGCTGGAGCCGCTGCTGGACAAACTGAGCGGCTATGCGAAGCCGGATGAACGTATTCTGGTGCTGGCACGCTATCACCATCTTAAGCCTGCGGCGCTGGAAAAAGCCGCGACCCGCTGGCCGAAGCTGCAGCTCGATTTTATGACCATCCACGCCAGCAAAGGACAGCAGGCCGACTATGTGATAGTGATGGGGCTCAAAGAGGGGAGCGATGGTTTCCCTGCTCCGGCACGAGAGTCGGTAATGGAACAGGCGTTACTGCCGGTCCCGGAAGATTTTCCGGACGCCGAAGAGCGGCGTTTGCTGTACGTGGCGATGACCCGCGCGCGTCATCGCGTGTGGCTGCTGTTCAACAAAGAGGAGCCGTCGGTGTTTGTCGATATTCTGAAGAGTATTGATGTGCCAGTGGCGAGGAAGCCTTAACGGGATAGCGGAGCGGTAATATTGCAGGCCCGGTAAGCGTGTCGCCACCGGGCAAAAAACTACTTCAGTCTTTCGGAAAGATAGCGCTGATAATCCGGGATCAGGATCTCAACCGGTGAGTTGAAGTGCGGGGATTCAATGATGAAATCTGCCGTCGACAGGTTTGTCGCCACCGGAATATTCCATACCGTTGCCAGACGCAGCAGGGCTTTGACATCCGGGTCGTGCGGAACCGCATTCAGCGGATCCCAGAAGAAAATCAGTACATCAATTTTCCCTTCAGAAATCTGAGCGCCGACCTGCTGGTCGCCGCCCATCGGGCCGCTCAGCATGGCATTGACCTCCAGACCCGTTTCGCGGTGGATCAGGTTACCGGTTGTCCCGGTCGCTGAGAGAGCATGCTTTTCCAGCAATGGCTGATGGCGGCGAACCCAGTTAAGCAGCATTTGTTTACAGTGATCGTGCGCAACCAGAGCAATGTGTTTGCGTTCCGGTAGCGTGCGTGTTGTCAGTTCCATAATCTTATCCATCAGGTTAACTGACTACACGATGACGGGAACCGCCTGACGCTGCAAGAGAAAGGCGAAAAAAATGTGGCTTATGATGAAGGTTGTTGCTTCACCCACTGTAAAAAACGCGCCCGGGTCTCAGGATCGGCCTGCTGGAACCAGAATTTAAGACGCTGTTCCGTCAGCGTCTGGGACTGTGGCGGAATAACATCCAGCTCTGAGACACCGGACAGCAGCGTACTGTCGTCGGCCATCCTGGTGGCAAACTGTGGAAGGGAAGCGCGTTTGCCCGCCTTGTTATAGATTTCGGTCGCGGCCTCGTAATCGGTGCCTTTCGGGGACGAGGTTAACGCCAGAATATCGAGTTTTACCGGAATCGGCATTGAATCCCCGTCCAGCAGTTCAAGGCGCGGAGAGGCGTCAAAGGCCGCCGACTCTTTTTCGGTTTCAAGACGCGGGAGGGTAATGTTCACCTGACTGACCCGCTGGGTATTAAAGCTGACAATCAGCGGCGCAGAGATATACATGCGTTGTTCATGATTAGCGAGGCCGATGGTTTTTTCTACCCGCAATACCAGCTGGTGTGGCCCATTATCAAGTTCGATGCTGTCCGCACCGCGCAACAAGGAACTGGACACTTTTTTTCCGTCCAGCACCAGCAGATCAATATCCGTTGTAAGCCGTAGCGTGGTCGCAAAGACGCAAACTGGCATCACTAACGCAATCACAGCAGTGGCAATGCCGGTTTTCATAGAGGGCTCCTGTTGAAATGACTCGGCCGCGGTAATGTATCCAAATATTTCGATAATCACGTTTACTAACATATAGACATATTCTGCCGTTTTGCCCTCATGCATCTGCATGGGATGCATGGTTGAGATGTGCGCTTTGACGTACACTCATAAAAAAGCCTGGAGGAAAACCATGAAAGAGAACGAAATTGCCGAGATTCTGACATCGACGCGCACGATTGCACTGGTAGGGGCAAGCGATAAACCGGATCGCCCAAGCTACCGGGTGATGAAATACCTTCTCGATCAGGGCTATCACGTCATCCCTGTGTCGCCGAAAGTGGCCGGTAAAACCTTACTGGGTCAGCAGGGATACGCCACGCTGAACGAGGTACCTGAAAAAGTCGACATGGTGGATGTTTTCCGCAATTCCGAGGCAGCGTGGGGAGTGGCACAAGAGGCCATCGCCATCGGCGCGAAAACGCTGTGGATGCAGTTGGGTGTCATTAACGAGCAGGCGGCGGTGCTGGCGCGAGAAGCCGGTCTGACGGTGGTAATGGACCGATGTCCGGCGATTGAGATTCCCCGTCTGGGGCTGGCGAAGTCATAAAAAAAAGCCCGTTTATCGGGCTTTTTTTACACGCTTAGTTCCGCAGGCGCGGGGCCTGTAACTGTTTGCGGATAGTCTGAGCAAGTTCATCCATCGTGGGTTGCTCTGGATGCTCATCCTGCAGTTCGCTACTCAGCTGCGCTTCAGCAAGGTAGGTGTGAACGGGTTGTCCATCATCCCCCTCCATCACCACATGATACCAGGGCGCGGCGCGAAGCTCTGCGTTAACCGCCAGCTCATCCGCTGACGGTTCATCAAGGGAATACTCCGGGTCGATATCCACGACCACACCCAAATACCCTAGCAAAGTGTGGCGGACCTGCTGGCCGATACCGAATTTGCTGGCAATCATAGTCACCTCCCGGGAAACACTACTTACACGTTATGTGCGGGCAATATTTCTCTTTTCAAGTTACATGACGCGACAGGCAAACCCTTTCAGATACAGCCCTTCCGGGTAGGTAGCGATCACCGGGTGATCGGCTGCCTGACGGAACTGTTCTATAAATTGTACATCACGACCAGCATCTATTGCGGCATCAGCGATGATTTTCTGAAATAAATCTGTGGTCATCAGGCCGGAGCAGGAGAAGGTGAGAAGCACTCCACCCGGGTTCAGCAACTGGATGGCCAGCATGTTGATATCCTTATAGCCGCGGCAGGCACCCATCAGCTGACTTTTGTTCTCCACAAACTTCGGTGGATCCATCACGATGACGTCGAATTTCTCGCCCTGATCGCGATACTTACGCAGCAGCTTGAAGACGTCATCGCGAACAAACTCGGCTTTGCTCAGATCCAGCTTGTTCAGCTCGACGTTTTGTTTCGCCACGTCCAGCGCTTCCTGAGAGGTATCAACGCTGACAACCTGGGCACAGCCGCCCATCAGCGCCGAGACGGCGAAACCGCCGGTATAGGAGAAGCAGTTCAGCACGCGTTTGTCGGCAACATACTGGCGAGTGGCCAGGCGGCTGTCACGCTGGTCCAGGTAGTAACCCGTTTTATGGCCGCCCTGGATATCCACCAGCAGCTTCATACCGTGCTCTTCGATTGGCAACAGGGCAGGCGGCAGTTCACCAGTGACCGGACCTTGCGTCAGCTCCATGCCCTCTTTTTTGCGCACTGCCACATCGCTGCGGTCATAAATGGCGCATTCCGGGAAAACCGATTGCAACGCGCTGATCAGCGCAGCACGTTGATATTCAGCCCCTGCGCTTAACAGTTGCAGTACCAGGAAGTTACCGAAGCGGTCGATCGTCACGCCAGGCAGACCGTCGGACTCACCGGCAATCACACGGTAGCTGTCCAGACCGTCACGCTTTGCCAGCCACTCACGCCACTGCTGCGCCTGCTGTAAACGACGAACGAAGAAATCAATATCGATCGTTTCATTTTTATCAAAGGTCCAGACGCGAGCGCGGATTTGGGACGCTGGCGAATATGCGCCTCGCGCTAACCATTTCCCCTGATGGTCAACGATATCGATGGTCTCTCCGAGGCTGGCTTTGCCTTCCATACGGGCTACTGCACCGGAAAAGACCCAGGGATGGCGGCGCAATAATGACTTCTCGCGCCCTTTGGCTAACACTAAACGTACACTCATAATTTGCTATTCTGTCGATTCCAGGGAAATGGCGCGTAGAGTAGCACATTCAGCAAGTCGCAATCATCTGCGGATGCCTTTGAGCGTTTCGGCACAAAATCAAATCGCTTAGGCACAGCACTGCTCTGCAGTGGGCTTTACAGTAGGGTTTCCGGTACAGCAAAGGGAAACACAAATGAGAAAGCGCCTTGCGATAGCAGTAACTACCCTGGCGGTGGTCAGTGTTCATGTTTTAGCGGCATCGTCTTTCACCATCAGCAGTCAGGATCTGGCCACTGAACGCCCGTTGTCGCAACAGCAGGTGTTTGATGGGTTTGGGTGCCACGGTGGGAATCACTCTCCACAACTGGCGTGGAAAAATCCGCCTGTCGGGACGAAAAGTTTTGCCGTCACGGTATTTGACCCTGATGCCCCTACCGGAAGTGGATGGTGGCACTGGACGGTGGTCAATATTCCCCTCCAGACGCTGACGCTTCCCGCCGATGCCGGAAACCCGAAGGGGGAGACATTACCGGCCGGGGTTGTGCAGGGGCGTAATGATTTCGGTTATTCTGGTTTCGGCGGCGCATGTCCGCCCAAAGGGGATAAGCCGCACCGTTATCAGTTTACCGTCTGGGCGCTGGATGTGGATAAATTGCCTGTCGACAGGAATGCCAGCGGCGCGCTGGTGGGTTTTATGCTTAACAGTCACGTCCTGGCAAAGGCCAGCTTAACCGTTACCTACAGCAGATAAGGATGGCACGGTGCAGGGAGTCCAGTTTCAACATAAACATTTGACGGCCGGTGAAGTGAGTGCCAGTAAAATGCATCACCTGCACCAGGTTAAACTCTTTCTTCCTGCCATTTGCCATATCACTCACGGCAGTAAAGTGATTGTTCAGGACGATAACCGCCTGGTGGCGACGAAAGCGTCGCTGATCATTATTCCCGCCAATACGCCGCTGGAGATCATAAATCAACCCGCGAATGGTCTCTTTCGCTCTGACTTATTGATGTTGTCACCGGAGCTTCTGGCGGAGTTTAAAACGCATTACCTGAAATCCTGGCCGCGCACAGAATTACATTCCCTCTGTGCTCCCCTGAGTGAGGGGCTGGCATTTATGTGGAGTAGCCTGCTGCATGCCGTGCGTCAGGATTTACCGGAGGCGTTACAAAAGCATCAGGCTTTCGGCCTTTTGCTGGCATTGCTTCATGACGGCGTCGCAGGACCGTTGCTTATAGAGCGTAATAGCCACCTGTCCGAGCAGGTGCGGCAGTTCATCATGCTGTCGCCCGCCAGGGCCTGGACTGCACAGGACGTTGCCAGCCGCCTGGCATTGAGCGTGCCGACACTACGCAGACGGTTACGCGAAGAGTCGCAGAGTTTTCGCCAGATTGTTGAGGAGGTGAGGATGGCCGTTGCGCTGTCACACTTACAGTCAACCCGGTTACCTATTGGCGAAATCGCATTACAATGTGGTTATCTTTCCAGCTCTCGTTTTACTGCCCGTTTCCGGCAACATTATGGCTGTTTGCCGAAAACGCTACGTTAAGGAGTAGAAAAATGTCAAAAATCTGCACAATTGCCTGGGTACACGGCATGGTTCAGGGCGTCGGATTCCGTTACAGCACGCAGCGCGAAGCTATGCAGCTGGGGCTCACGGGATACGCGCGAAACAGGGATGATGGCAGCGTTGAGGTCGTTGCCTGTGGTGATGCGGAGCAGGTTGAAAAGCTTGTGGCATGGCTGAAAGCTGGTGGGCCGCGCAGCGCGCGGGTTGATAAGGTTTTAACCGAACCCCATCAACCCGGCCGGGAATACGTTAACTTCGGTATTCGCTACTAAATGCATTTCACCGGTTTTGGCAGGCCGGCGATTTTGGTGGCCTGTTTTGCCGGGCCTTTCGGGAACAGGCGATACAGGTAACGGCTGTTGCCTTTCTCTTCACCGAATTTATTGGCCATTGCCTTGACCAGCATGCGGATCGCCGGGGAGGTGTTGAATTCGAGATAGAATTCGCGCACAAAACGCACCACTTCCCAGTGTTCCGGGGAGAGGGCGATACCTTCGTTTTCGGCGATTTTTTCCGCCAGCGGCTCGCTCCACTGGCTGCTCTCTTTCAGATAACCGTCGTTATCAGTTTCAATCTCTTTACCTTCAAAACTCAACATAGTCATTCACGCGTCAGTCAAAAACCGCAGCAGTGTACCAAAAAACAAAGCCCCGCATAAGCGGGGCTCTGGTTCACAGCATTGTTGATTAATCGCGGCTGGCGAAGCCCAGGATGCTCAACAGGCTGACAAAGATGTTGTACAGCGATACATACAGGCTCACGGTGGCGCGGATGTAGTTCGTCTCACCACCGTGAATGATGTTGCTGGTTTCATACAGGATTGCGCCAGATGAAATCAGAATAAACACGGCGCTGATCGCCAGGTGCAGGGCAGGCAGCTGCAGGAAGATGTTTGCCACCATACCTACCAGCACCACCACGATACCTGCCATCAGCATACCGCCGAGGAAGGACATGTCCTTACGGGTGGTCAGCACGTAGGCCGAACAGCAGAAGAACACCAGCGCGGTACCGCCCAGCGCCATGCCAATCACGTCGCCCATACCGGCGGACAGATAGGCGTTAAGGATGGGCCCCAGGATATAGCCCAGGAAACCCGTAAAGGCGAACGCGGACAGAATACCCACCGGTTTATCAGCAGTTTTGTAGGTCAGGAACATTAGACCATACATCCCCACCAGCGTCAGGATCAGACCCGGTGACGGCAGCATCAGCACGGTGCTGGCCGTTGCGGTCATCGCCGAGAATGCCAACGTCAGGCTGAGCATGAAATAGGTATTGCGCAGCACCTTGTGGGTACTGAGTAGCGATGTGCGGTCGCGTGAAGAAGTAATTATACGATCCATAAGTCACTCTCTTATGACAGATGTAATTAGCGGAAAGAATAGGAAACGGCGCGCCAGTCTCAAAGTGGTTTTACCCATCTTTACTCAGGACGTTAGCGTTACTGCTGGTTGTTTATTCTTCAGAAAACCTTTTCAGCAGAATGAACAACGCTTTGCTTCATTTATTCAGATCAAGCTCTTATAGGTTACTGAAAAATATTGCGTTATTACACTTTGAGCGCTAAGTGTTATTTCCGGATCGTCAAAAAACAGACAATAAGGCGAAGGAAATGAAACCACAAGCACGCACGCGCTTTACACTCTCTTTGTTAACGGCAGGGATCCTGTGCGCCAGCACGGCTACCTGGGCGGCTAACGTGCCAGCAGGAACACAGCTGGCCGATAAACAGGAACTGGTCAGAAACAACGGTAATGAACCGGCCTCACTTGACCCGCATAAAGTCGAAAGCGATGTCGAATTCAATATTATCAGCGATATCTTCGAAGGGCTGGTTAGCGTTTCTCCAACTGGTGAAATACAGCCACGGCTGGCAGAAAAATGGGAGAACAAAGACAACACCGTCTGGACTTTTCATCTGCGTCCAGGCATCACATGGAGTGACGGCACCGCGATTACCGCGCAGGATGTGGTCTGGAGCTGGCAGCGTCTGACAGACCCCAAAACCGCCTCGCCGTATGCCAGCTATCCGGGCAACATGCATATTGTTAACGCCGCTGATATCGCTCAGGGGAAAAAAGCACCGGATACGCTGGGTGTAAAAGCCATTAACGATACCACGCTTGAGGTCACGCTGACTCAACCTAATGCCGCATTCCTTGCCATGCTGGCCCACCCGTCGCTGGTGCCGGTGGATAAGGTGCTCATTGGTCGGTTTGGTGATAAGTGGACCAAACCGGAGCATATCGTCACCAGCGGAGCGTATAAACTGTCGCAGTGGGTGGTTAACGAGCGCATCGTGGCGGAGCGTAACCCGCGCTACTGGGATAACGAACATACCGTTATCAATAAGGTGACCTATCTTCCGATCACATCCGAGGCCTCGGATGTAAACCGTTTTAAAGCAGGTGAAATCGATATTGTTTATACGGTGCCGATCAACCAGTTTGCCCAGCTCAAGAAAACCCTGGGTAGCCAGCTGGATGTCTCCCCGCAGCTTGCCACCTATTACTATGAATTCAACACCACCCGGCCGCCGTTCAACGACGCGCGTGTACGTAAGGCGCTGAACATGGCGCTGGATAAAGAGATCATTGCCGGGAAGGTCTTAGGGCAGGGGCAGCGTCCGGCGTGGCTTATCAGCCAGCCAGATATTGGCGGTGTGACGCTCCAGAACCCGGACTATGCCAGCTGGCCGATGGATAAACGTATCGAAGAAGCGAAAAAGCTGCTGGCCGAAGCCGGCTTTAACGCCAGCCATCCGCTGCGTTTTAACCTGCTCTATAACACCTCTGAATCGCACCAGCGCATCGCGATTGCCGCCAGTTCGATGTGGAAGAAAAACCTTGGGGTGGAGGCGAAGCTGCAAAATCAGGAATGGAAAACGATGCTCGATACGATGCATACCCACGACTTTGACGCAGTGCGCTACGCCTGGATTGCCGATTACGACGATGCTGCCACTTTCCTGAACAACTTCCGTACCGGTGACAGCGAAAACACCAGCCAGTACAGCAATCCGGAGTATGACCAGGCGCTGGTGAACGCCGCGAAAGCCAAAACACCGGCAGAGCGCGGTAAGTTCTATCAGCAGGCGGAAGATTTGCTGGCGCGCGATGTGCCTGCCATTCCGGTTTATCACTATGTCCGCACGCACCTGGTCAAACCGTGGGTGGGAGGATTCACGCCGGACAAGCTGGGGTACTATTTCACCAGGGACATGTATATCAAAAAACACTGAGCATGAACGCTGAATTTTGTGCTGATAAAATGGCCGATACGTTGTCTATTCAACCGATTAAACGCGTTTTGGCTATTTTTAAAGCGAACGAATGCGGTCACTCTTTACAGCATGCGGAGAGGTGTTTATAGTTCGCCTCACTTAGGAAGTGTGGCCGAGCGGTTGAAGGCACCGGTCTTGAAAACCGGCGACCCGAAAGGGTTCCAGAGTTCGAATCTCTGCGCTTCCGCCAGACATAAAAGCCCCGCGATAGTCATATCGCGGGGCTTTTTGCTTTTAAGGGGCAGGGATAGCACCCACAGAAAAAAATAGAAAAATTCCTGCTTTACAAGGCGCTAATAGATGTTTATAGTGCGCCTCACTTTGGAAGCGTGGCCGAGCGGTTGAAGGCACCGGTCTTGAAAACCGGCGACCCGAAAGGGTTCTAGAGTTCGAATCTCTACGCTTCCGCCAAATTTGAAACCCAGGTCGTTATGCGACCTGGGTTTTTTGTTTTTGTCGGTTTTCAGTATGCTATTGCCGTCTGGCTTGTGTCGGTGGGGCTAAGAATTCATCGGACGGATTAGTAACCGGCATCTGTTACATCTTGCTCCTGGTGTTCCAGGATAATGCCAGCGATGATGTCATTGGGGTTATCCACCCGTTCTGGTCGTTTAATGACGTGAGTCGTTCCCTTCTCAAAATAGTTAATAGCAAACATCTCATCTTCATCACGATTGCAGTGCCTGTTTTCATCAATGAGAGCATTCAGTCGTCTGGTTACATTTTCATGGTTATCGGATGTAGCCACACGATCTAAGGGAATCAGCTTCACAGGTACGCCCTTATGCATATAACTTACGGAACGATCGACACCCTTCCGAATTTTTTCAAACTACACAGAACAGGTTGTTGTTCAAGGTCGTACCCACTCCTCGAACGATACCTGAGATGCACATATCACGAGTACTGGGGCGAGGCATGCAAAAATTCCCTGTGATATTTGTTTTTCTGATGAAAATAATAAGACCCATTTAAATAAATAATAAAAATGGTGAAGGCCAGTAAATGTCGCCAATTTTTCACACAGGCAGGCACGTTCTGCCTTTCATTTTTTGATAAAAGTACAAAATCAGATATTTCATGTGATTGATGAGATTTTATACAAAGTTGTCCCTAAATTAAATTGATCACTTACTGTACACCCTTATTTCATAAGGGTTAAAGGGGTATGCAAGAAAATTCTTATAAATCAGAAAGATGATCTTTGGCTGTCAGGATTTCTTTGGGAAGCATTTTGTTACATTTTTTGATTTCCGATCGGGTGGGGAACGTTCCTACACTCCGGCCATTGGGTCTTATCCGAAATTTTTTCATTTCAGACAAATACTCAAAAATAAATATTGTGTTGACATGCTGGTGAATGGAATGCGTCCGCTATTAATTCCGGGGGTTAATTTCCATCGAATGATGTAAACCGGCAGCGACCACCTGATGCAACTGCTGGATGAACAGCCGGACGCCACCGAAGGCGATCTGCAGGAACTGCTGCGATTTTATGTGACCACTTTCAGCTGGCGCTGCTGGCCCGTTTCCAGACGGTGATTTACCGCCCGCTACATGAGGCTGCCATGCGTACCATCGTGGAAATGAAGCTCGCTCAGGTGAGCAAGCGCCTGCATCGTCATGACGGCTTGTCCACGAAAATTGAAGAGAGCCTGTATGACGCTCTGACTGCTGCCTGCCTGCTGCCGGATACCGGCGTGCGTAACGTCGACAGCCTGCTCAATCAACAAATTCTGCCGGTGCTGAGTCAGCAGTTGCTGAGACACATGGCTGCGAAGCAGAAATCCGCTTCCCTGACTCTGGGATGGAGTGAGAAAGAGGGCATCGGGCTGGAGTTTGATGTGCGCTCTGGCTCTGTAATAGAGGGGGAGTGATATGGACAGCGCAAAAGAGATTGCCAGAGATATGCTTGAGGCCATTAATATCGATGGGTCCGGTTTTTGGGGGGCAATAGGAAAAGGGTTTATTTCATTTCCAGTCAGTCTTGCCTATCTGGGGTATGATTTCATTGATACTGAGCATCGCAGAGATAATCTGGATGATAAGTTCAGGCTGGCGCGATTAGTTAAAAAGGGTGTATTTAATCATCAGGTTATTGAGCAAATCATTAAGACCTCTCTCGCAGATTTTATTTCACGCATTCACGCCGAAAAGATATCTTCTATCGTGAAAAATGTTTCCGGTTCGTTCATGGGGAAAATGGCGTTTACTGAACTAACGGGGGTAAAGCTGGGCGAAGCAATAGTATCCAGAGGTGTATCAGCCTTTTTTGCTGGAAGTTTGGCGGGCTTATTGTTATCTGCTGGTGCTGAAACATCCAGAGCAATTTATACATCAAGAGACCTCGAAGACAGAAATCCTGTTTTGCACAATAAACTCCAACGTCTGGGTGACCTGGATCTTCTTTATTTTATTGTTGAAGATATCGTTAAGCCTTTTGATACAGCTTGTGAAATAGGAGACAGAAATCCTGCCGAGTTTGATAAAGTATGCGAATACTTTTTTGGAGGCTTATGAAAACCAAGGTGATTCTTCTGGTAATCCTTTCCCGATTAATTCGCGGGGCAGGGATGGGGCTGGGTGTTTCTGGTATTGCATTTACTATTTGGTTTTTTTTCTTATCTTCAAGCGAATCCAGATACATCTGGGGTATGTTTTCGATAGCAGAATTTTTTGCAGGCTATCTTATATATCGGTTTGCTTATACATATGTTTATGATGAATAACTTTACGGTTTTGTCATCCCCTGAAAATCAATCAGGAAGATATTTACAACGTCCTACCAACAGGCATAGAGATAATGTGGCTATACGGTGGAGTAGCTAAATAAAATAATTTAAACCTTATATCGTTGTCTTTCTTTCCGTCACTGGTCATTAAGGATGTTGAAATATTACACGGAGTCAAGAGCGTGAGTCTGACAGATACACTGAGCAGTTTAATCTATACCCCGCTAAACCGTTACCAAATGGATATTCCGTCGTGTGCGGCAAATATTGACGTGGAAGGTTTCAGCGGCTCAGAAGCGATGAGTTCACTGTACAAGTACACCATCAACTTCACCAGTGCCGACAAGAACATTGATGCCCGGCAGATGCTGAGCAAGCCAGCGACGCTGACCATGGGGGCGGGTAAGCTGCTTTCCCTGACGGCGCGCAAGGTGGTTCACGGAGTAGTGACGCATTTCGAGCGTACGGGCGGTTCAGCGGATGAAGCGCAGTACTGCATCGTGCTGGAGCCGTTTCTGGCGCTGTTGGGCAATCAGTTTCGTACTCACCGTTTCTTCGTCAACAAATCAGTGCCGGAAGTGGTAGAGCAAATTCTTGGCGAGCATGGTTTGAAGGGATGGGAGTATGAGTTCAAGCTTAAACAAACTTACCCAAAACGGGAACAGATAAACCAGTACCAGGAAAGTGACCTGGAGTTTATCGAACGCCTGCTGGCCGAGGTTGGGATTTTCTACTTCTTCACTCTGCAGCCGGACACGCAAACTGAAGTGGTGCACTTTGCTGACAAGCAGAGCGCCTGGACGTTTGGCAAATCGCTACCTCTCAGCAGCCCGTCAGGGATGAATGATAATGCTGCCGAATCGGTGTGGGGCGTTAACGTTCAGCAGAACGTGGTGGAGCGTTCTGTCACGGCCAGTGACTATAACCACCGTGAAGCCCAGAACATCCTGACTTCAGTACCGGCTGACATGACCCGCGGCGACGGGGAGGGGAATACTTACGGTGATGTGTATCACTACCGGCCACGTCACCTTGAACGTGGCGATAAAATCACGCCGGCGGCAGAAACCGGTAACTTCTGGGCGCGCCTGGAGCATGAGCGCTTTCTGTCCACCCAGACCACGGTAACCGGCAGCAGCACCGACCACACCCTGGGGCCGGCGCAGGTGCTGACCATCACCGAAATGGCTATCCCACCAACACTGCCCCGCGAAACGGAGAACGGTATTGTTATTATCCGCACTGGCTACTCTGCCAGCCGTAAGAATGCCCTGAAGGTGGCATGGGTAGCGATGCCTTACTACGAGAACCGCTGCTGGCGTCCTGCTGCTAAAAAGCGCCCGGTGGTCAGCGGCACCCTGACGGCACGAGTGACCAGCGCCAAAGAGAACGATATCTACGCCTGGCAGGATGCATCAGGTATGTACCGGGTGAAATTCGACGCTGACCGCGACGACAAACGTCAGGGCATGGAAAGTATGCCGGTACGCTTTGCCAAACCTTATGGAGGCGACAAGTACGGTTTTCACTTTCCGCTGATACAGGGTACTGAAGTCGCCATTGCGTTCCATGAAGGTGACCCGGACCGTCCATACATCGCTCACGCCCTCCACGACTCCCGCCACGTTGACCACGTCACTGAAGCCAACAGCACGCGTAACGTTATCCGCACAGCTGGCCTGAACAAACTGCGGATGGAGGACAAGCGCGGCGAAGAGCACGTCAAGCTCAGTACCGAATACGGGGGTAAGACCCAACTGAATTTAGGGCACAACGTCAATGCTTCCAGGGTTCTTCGTGGTGAAGGGGCAGAGTTGCGCACTAACGACTGGGTCAGCGTTCGTGGTGGTAAGGGCATTCTGCTTACTGCAGATGCTCAGCCTGACGTCGGCAGTAAAATGCTTGAAATGGACAGGGCTGTAGAACAACTGGAGCAGGCACTCACGCTGGCAAGAAGCCTCCAGGCTGCTGCAAAAGGGGCAAAGGCATCAGTATCTGACATCGACAGTCAAAAGACGCTAAACAGCTCACTGAAATATCTAAAAATGCCGGGATTGCTGGCCAGTGCTCCCGCTGGAATAGGCATTCTCAGTCCTGAGGCTGTCCGGCTTACTTCAGGCGGGGCAAGTATTGGCCTCATGTCAGGTAAAAACACGGATATCAGCGCCGGGCAATCATTCACTGTTGCGGCAAGCGAAGCTGTAAGTTTGTTTGCACAGGCTGCAGGAATCAAAATGTATGCTGGAGCTGGGAAGGTTGACATTCAGGCGCAGGCAGATGCCATGAATGTCTCAGCATTACAGGACATCCTTGTTGCCAGTGGCCAGGGAAGCGTGAAGGTGAACGCCAGCAAGGAGCTGATTTTAAGTTGCGGTGGCGCTTATATAAAGCTTAGCGGCGGGAATTTTGAACTGGGATGTTCGGGAAATATTTTACTGAAAGCGGCCAATGTTAACCAAACGGGACCTGCAACACTTGATACTCCACCTCTTACTTTTCTTAAGGGGTATGGCGGATCGTTTACTGTTACCGATCGTGAATCAGGGGATATCAAACCATTCACGAGTTATAAAGTAACCTCTCCAGATGGCGAGGTGCTTGAAGGAATATCTGACTCGTCAGGAAAGACTGCACCGTTTTACTCCTCGACACCGGGTAATGTAAAAATCGAGTTTCCACGTGAGCAAAAGGATGAAGGACCTGGGCATTGAGTTACTGTTGATCATGATTATCACGGGTTGAAGAAGACTGCAATTATGGCAATCAACCGCTTAACCTCTATGGGAGATGAGGGGCGTGTTTTTGGTTCTGAAGGGAAAGACTATATGAATACGAAAAGAGATAAGATTCAGGAATGGCAGCCTTTGCCATCTGATGTTACAGACGAGATGGAGCAGCAATCTGTAGTACATCGTTATGGCCAACAGCGAAAGATAACGCAAACTTTTTTAGAAGGTGACGATTCCTGGGCTGTTACGGGTCAGTCTTGGCACTGGCAACCAACGACCGCTGATGATATGTATGAGGGAAATAAATGAAGTTAAGATTAAATCAGAACTATATATTATATTTTTGGGGGGTGTTTGATCTCTTTTATATTTCCAGATTTATCTGGCTGAATATCTCTCAGGGAAGAATTCCTTTAATTTCTGATATATTGTCTTTTGGCAATATTTATCCACAGCAAGAGTTTTATTCGCTAGTCCTTTTTTTATCTTCATTGCTGTTTAATATGTCGATTGTTTTTTCTGCTGTAATGCTTTTAAAAAAGTGGAAGTATGTGAATTGGATAGTTTATTTTCAAACACCATTCAGACTGTTCTTCATGATCCCTTCTATATCAATATTGCCATGGTTCTTCAAAACTATATCAATCAAACTTGGAGTGATATTTATTGCCGCTGTATTCTTGTCAGAGATAATTAAGATTGGGACATTTTATCTTACAAGAGAACAAGGCTCATAAATTTTTGTTACATCTGAATAAAGAGGGATATTTATGGCAGGCAGTTCATTAGTGACATCCGTGACACATACAGAGGCAAAAGCTACGGCTGGAAAGCAAAAACCCTACTTGGTAGAATTTCAACTGGTTGATGAGCAGGGCGAACCTGTGGCGAATATGCCATGGACTGTGGAAAGTTCTCATCCAGTTACCGGGCCGGTGGAGGGATTCACTTATTCTGATCAGAGCGATACTGACGGGATAATCAGAGTCGATATGCCGCATGGGCTGGAAATGAGGTTGACGTTAGATGGCAATCAGCTGGCTACGGAAATGGAAAAACGTGCCTTACGTGTTAGTCGCGATGCGGAAAATGATTCTATTGTGCGTCCTGAAGTTGAAGAGAAAGAGTATATCTGGCACTATGCAGTTATCGGTGAACTTTGCCGTACCCTTCCCTCCGTTAAACTACGAAAAGGAGAAGTGTGGCCGCCATTTCATTTTCCTGCAGACAAGGTTATGAAAGGGTTGACGATAAGGTCAAATCAGCTTGAAAAACGTCATGTAATAGAAATATGCCCATTCCGGGCGTGGGAAATTGTCTTACATCATCAGAAAGATTATTCGCTGGCTAATGCTATAAATTTAGGCGGAGGGGCTTGCCTGGCATATGCAGATGATAATGTGTTTGATGAAAAATCAATAACCCGCTTTTTCATAAGTCAATGTCAGGACTTAAAGAAATTACCAAAGTTTCATAAAGGTAGCAATACTTACAATGCCCTTGTATGTGATGTTCCCTATAGCGATCGCTATAATCCACCGGTATTTATGGATACATCAAAAAATACCGGTGGATCTTCATCTGATGGCGGGAGCACTCCGAAAAATAATAATGCTACAGGCAAAGCCGATGGCGATACTCAGTTATATTACGTTTATAACTCAGTAAATTCATAGTTTCATGGCGCGGCACAGCAAGTTTATATAACGTTGGAGCTGATCTTTCATTTTCTCCGGTAAATACTAAAACATGCAATGTGGATAAGACAGCATGCACCGAATTGCTTTCGGCCGGAAAAGTCCATAATGGTTTTTGGAGTGGTTATTGCCGAGTTGAACGTAAATTTGATGACCAAATACTAGAGTTAGAACAATTAGCTGGTGGCTTGAAATTGTTTATATGCGGCCATAGTTTAGGCGGTGCATTAGCTTTGATCCACTCAGTGAGGCTAAGAAGTTTAGATCCAAAGATTTATACATATGGAATGCCTCGGACATTTACAAAAAATGCTATCCAGCAATTATCCGGCATAACTCACTACCGCCATGTTAATGACAATGACCCGGTTCCTGCTGTTCCACCTGAAGCTAATGTTGACAATGAGTTATACAATTTGTGGGGACCAGTTGGTGCATTATTAGGTATGACTTGGTCCGTAGGTGAATTGATGGCATATCAATTGAAATCTTTGGGGGATTGTTTTTGGCATCATGAGAAAATCGTTGCATTTTTCACGGCAACGCAATTTAGAGAATGGAAAGAGTGTAAAATTAGTTTTCCTGAACCAGTTGGATGTATAACTTTGAGTGGCCCGCTACCAATTACAGCAAAGCTTTATCTGGTACCATCATTTGCAGAGGTGGAATCTGAAGAAGCTGGGAAAAAACAGCATGAATATAAAAAATCATTAACGGCTCATGATTTAAGTAAATATTTTCCTGAAGAGCAAAACCCATCCAGATTAGCGGATTTAACTTTTGGGGAGCACTTCATGACATCTTATATGCCTTACATTAATAACAAAATTCTTGGTTTGATTGATAAATAAGGTCTGAGTAAGAAGAAACACTTTACTGAGCATGCTGAAAATATTGTGAAATTTAAAGATCAAATTTCGGAAGAACAAAAATATATTCCCGACACTGAGCTTAAGCGAAATGAATTGTTTCTCTTGTTGGAAGATAGGCTTGATGTGGCATTAAACACGACACTCTTAATGAAAGATGGTGGTAACGCTCTGGAACGTTTTGCTTTGTATGGAGAAGAGGATATGGAAAATGCATAAGTTGATAAAAATTATCGCTGTTTGTCTGTCTGCATTTATTTTGAATAGCTGCGCACAGGCAATGGATAAAACACTTTCTCCGCCTTCAGACACGAAGTGGGTGAATGTTGAAGTTAAAAACCCATCGCGTTATACCAAACCTTTTCCACTTGAGGTGACTTACATTTCGCATAAATGTCTTAAAAACAGGACCAGTGGTTTTGATGGTTCGTCGGTCACTGAACCGAGCTATAACGGAACGAAAATCCCGCTCCAGCAGCAGGGTAAAAGCGATGTCTGGATTGCTAAGGTTGCGATGAGAGGCGGTGGGTCATGTGACTGGACATTAAGCGAGTTCAATTTAGGAATTGAGTATATAAATGCAACGCATCTTGGAGAAGGCCTTGCTCCTGGAGCTGCAGTAGGTGCAACGATTGCATTTGATAACGATGCATCAAGAAATGGTCAGTTCACCTTCGTGAAGGGGGATGTTAGGTTAACTCCGAAATATTATCCATATATAAGAGAGTGGCATTTGGTAAGGCAAAAAAATGAGCTAACCTTTCTTGCAAAGGAAAGATTTTTTTCTTATAGGGCGGAGGGGGCGACAGCGATATCATATATGCCAATGATTGATGAAAGTAAAGTTGTTAGATATATAGAGCCAAGAAAAAAAACGGATGACTCTCATCCCACTATAATATACCCGGATGGAACAGTTGTATCTGACGGTTCAACTTTTCCTGACTTTGATAAAGTAGAAGGAATGAAAAGTAAATGATTCTTTTATGCTTGTATAGTTGTATCTGTTATATCCGGGGGTATAGGAATGCATAAGTTGATAAAAATTATCGCTGTTTGTCTGTCTGCATTGATTTTGAATAGCTGTGCACATGCAATGGATAAAACACTCTCGCCGCCTTCTGACACGAAGTGGGTCAATATTGAAGTAAAAAAACCGTCTCAGTATACAAAACCCTTCCCGCTGGAAGTCAGATATATCTCGTATGAATGCATGAAAAAGAGAATCAGTGGATTTGATGGCTCAGTTGTCACAGAACCCAGCTATAACGTTATCGGGATCCCTATGATGCAAAGAATTGGAGATGTTTGGGAAGCAAAAGTTGCTATGACTGGTGGCGGTTCATGCAAATGGACTTTAAGTGCAGTAAATGTAGGTATTGAATATATAGATGCGACTCATCTTGGAAAGGATCTCATCCCAGGCTCCGCTGTGGGCGTAACGGTTGCATTTGATGCTGATGCTTCTAGAAATGGGCAATTTGAAATTATCAGTGGAAATAAATTCAATTACACCCCTAAATATTACCCCGTATTAGAAAGGTGGAGTACTCAAAAGAACTCTACAAAATCAGATAAACTGAACTTGTTTGGGGAGAAAAGTTCTTTTTTTGATGTACGTATGATTATAAAAGATAATGATGTTTGGGTGAATTACCATCCAACAATCGATGAGGATAAGAAAGTTGAGATGATGTTCCCTTATGAAAAGAAAAAAGGAGTGGCATTCACTTTTATATATCCTAATGGTGAAAGGGTGTCATCGCGAGAAATAAAACCTGACTTTAAAAAACTTGATGAAATGAACGTTAATTGATTCTTATTTATTGTTCGAGGATTCAACATGACAAAAGGCTTGGTTTTGCTTGGTGACAAAACTTCTCATGGTGGAAAAGTGATCTCCGCCTCCTCCAATATTACTGTCGATGGGAAAAAAGCCGCATTAGTTGGCGATATGGCCAGCTGCCCGGTAGAAGGGCATGGAACTAATCCTATCGTGGAAGGATCACCGCACCTTTAACGGTCGCGCTGTTGTCGTCGATGGCTGTAAATGTCAGTGCGGTTGTATTGTAATTTCAAGTGCTCAGTACCTGCCAGGCAGAGCAGGCACCACTGCTTGCCAGGATGATGAAGCGTCAGGCCAGTTATGCTGCCATGAGGGATCGTTTTATCGTCCGTTCCGCTGTTTTTGAGGTGATATCGGTGATTATGGACATGCTTTTTCTCCGAAGCCCGGTATGCCGTTTGTTTTGACTATCCGTGGATCCCGCCAAATCCGAAAACCCTGCGATAGCAATATCGCAGGGTTTTTTCGTTCTACAACCCAATCACCAGTTCCCCTGTATGGCTTCGCGAGCAGCACAGCGCCACCTGCTGGTCTGCCGCGTTTTTCTCCGCCTCCGACTGCACGCTATCCCGGTGATCCACTACGCCGTCGATAACCGGCGTCAGACAGGCGCCGCAAATCCCCATTTCACAGGAGAGGGGTACCGCCACGCCGTTTTCCAGCAGCACCTGCGCGATAGTTTTGTCCGCCGGCACTGGCCAGCGCTCGCCGGTTGATGCCAGCTTGACTGTAAAAATCTCGCCCGTTTCATTACAGTCGGCGGGCATAACGGGCTGGAATGCTTCGCTGTGAAGATTGCTCTCAGCCCAGCCTCTCGTGAGGGCGACCTGATACACTTTCTCCATAAAACCTGCCGGCCCGCAGACCCAGGCGTGGAAACCGGGCGCTGGCGTGGGCATGTGCTCTGCCAGCGCAGTGCGCGGGCTGATGGTATGGATGACACACTCGCCGTGTTTAAATTGCATGAGTTCACGTGCAAACGCCGCGTTGCCATGCTCTTTAACGTAATAGTGCAGCGTAAACGGGGTGCCGGAAGCCTCCAGCTGCCGGGCCATCGCATACAAGGGCGTTATGCCTATCCCTGCCGCCAGCAGCAAGAAGCGTTCAGCCTCGTGCAGCGCAAACAGATTGCGCGGTGAGGAGATAAGCAGTTTCTGCCCCGGACGTAGCGTCTCGTGAACATAGCGTGACCCGCCGCGCGAGGCGGCTTCACGTCCTACGCAAATAAGATAGCACTCGCTGTCGCTTGCCCCGGTCAGCGAATACTGGCGAACCAGCCCGCAGGGCAGATGCACGTCAATGTGCGCCCCGGGCTGCCAGCCCGGCAGGGGTTCACCGCATTCTGACACCAGCCTGACGGCGAGACTCTTATCCCCCTCACGCCAGAGACCGTCGACAATAACGCTCAACATTTCGCTCATCACGTTCCTCCGTCACACCAGGAAAAACTCGCCGAAGCCCATCTTTTTCAGCCCCCGGCGGTAGGCAATCGAGCTTTTATCCGCAGGGATGTGGGCTTCCAGAGTCAGATCCAGCGGCAGGCTTTCCGGGCGCTGCGTCTCAACCATCAGGCGGTCTTCTTCAAAAATACGCAAATTGAAGGCGTGCACTTCCTCTACCGGAATATGCAGGTCAAAGTTGCGCGCGATAGGGGCGAACATGCGGGTTACCCGTGAAGAGACGGGCGAGGCGGCGTTCATGATCACCAGCCTGGCTTCCCCCGGAAAATGGATCGTCAGCGTGGCGGTAAACGGCAGATGCATTTCAAAATGACGCAGCCACTGGAAGCCTTCCGGCGCCTGGACATCGGAGCTGGCGGGGTAGTTGCTCACCGAACTCCAGTAATCGGCAACAAAGCCAAACGGCGTCTCCTGGGGCTGATAATGGGGTACCAGCGGATTATTGGGGTCAGCAAAGGTGTCAGTGTGGATCCAGGCAAAATGCGCCACGTCCAGAAAGCCTTCCACCTGACGGCCGGCGAAGCCATTCACTTCAAACGCCGGGCAGTTGATCTGCTGAAATCCGTCGTTATCCCAGTGCGGCATGGTGGGCAGCGGCATTGGGTTATCCGGATCAAACGCCAGGCAGGTCCAGATCAACCCAAAGCGCTCCTCCACGGCATAGTTAATCAGGTTAAGCTTCGCGGGAACCGGCTGGTCAGGGCTGGACGGAATGCGGTTGCAGCGTCCATCTTCACCAAAGCGTAAGCCATGATAAGGGCAGATAATCCCGTGTTCATCGTGAAAGCCCAGCGTCAGCGGTACGCCGCGGTGCGGGCAAACGTCCCGGGCGACCACAACCTGGTCTTTGACGCGGTAGATAACCAGTTGTTCGTCGAGCAGGGTGGCTTTGACCGGTGCCGCGCCGATGTCGCAGGCGCGAGCAACCGGATGCCAGCATTTTGCCAGACGCAGCCAGTCCTCTGGCTCAAACGTACAATGGGCGGGTGGAGTCGGTTGTATTTTCATGGTTGTCCCTCTCGCGTTCAGCCTAAAGGCCCGGCCTGAATGGTGTCGCACAGACCGTTAATGATGCGCTCTCCGGTCTCCTCTTTGAGCTCCTGGTACCAGGCCCGGGTCAATGCCATGTCTTTGCCATGCGTGATATCACAGCGTTTACGGGCCTTAAGCACCAGGTCGCGGACCCGGTCACAGCGCAGCGCTTCGTACTGCCGCAACGCCAGTGCGATGTTGTGGTTCTCGCGCAGGCAGTCACCCAGCACCACGGCGTCCTCCATCGCCGCGCATCCGCCCTGGCCGATATCTGGCGTGGTGCTGTGCGCGGCATCGCCAAGAAGCGCCACGTTGCCGCGCACCAGGGTGTCGAACGGTTCAATGTCGTGGATTTCGATACGGTTGGTGGTCTCGGGATCCAGCGCGGCGATGAGCTTCTGCACCGGTGGCGCCCAGCCGCGGAAGTAGCCCGTGAGATCGGCGCGAAGGGTAGTGCGATCTTCCGCCAGCCCGAGGGGGAGCGGAACATCAAAAAAGAAATAGAAGCGTCCGCCGGCGACGGGCATCAGCGAAACGCGCTTGCCCTCGCCGACGAAGGTGGTCCACTGGTGCGCAGGGGCAATCTCTTCATCAATCTTCACCAGCCCGTTCCAGTTGACGTAACCGGCGTAGCGGCGCTCGGGCGTATAGCCCAGCACGTACGGGCGAACCGCGGAGTGACTGCCATCGGCGGCAATCAGGAAATCCCCCGTCGCGGTAGTACCGTCGGTGAAGGTGGCGGTGATGCCAGCCGCGTCCTCACGGACGCTTTCAACGCGTTTGCCGAACTGAACGTTCTCGTGCCCCCAGAAGTTCAGCATTTCGCGCTGCAGTTCCGTACGCGACACGGGGCAGGGGCGACCGCCCGTGCGCTCGACCAGCGGGGCAAGGCTAAAGCGGGTGAGGGTATCGCCGCGCCGGTGATCCTTATAGGCCATAAAGCGCATAGGGCCGCCGTAGGTCTCGATGATGTCGCCCATTCCGAGGTGCTGCATGCATTTCACCCCATTGGGCCAGATGGAAATGGCCGCACCGACGGGCTTCATCTCTTTCACGGCCTCAAACACGGTACAGTCGATTCCCGCCTTCTTCAACGCTACAGCGGCGCTCAGGCCGCCAATGCCCGCGCCAATAACGATTGCTCTCATGCTTCTCTCCTTTTGCAGGGTGTAAAAAGGGAAGAGCAATTTGCGTACCAGGCTGCAGAGTGGCGAAAAGCGCGTTGTATGGGGTGGTTTTGCACTGCTAAGGTGCGCAAACGCGGTGAGAATGCCTTTTTATGAATCAATAATTTCCTGTTGTGCGATCCGGAATCGACTGTTTCATGGGGGATGGCAAGAGTGGCGTAGTTTGTGCAAAGCGATAAAACGACGATATGACGGGAGTGAGTATGATTGCACTGCAAACTTTTAATCAACTGAGCCACGAAGAGGCGCTCGCGCAGTTGCAGCCCTGCGTGGCGTTGCCCGACTGGGCCGATGCGCTGGTGCAGGGGCGGCCCTATTCACACCGCAAAGCACTGTTCGACGCCGCCCGGACATTGGCACAAACCTGGGATGAAACGGCGCTTACGCAGGCCCTGAATGCGCACCCGCGAATTGGTGAGAAACCGACGGGAGCCCGGGCGGAGGCGGTGCTTTCGCGCCAGGAGCAGGGTGCCGTCGACAACCGCGACAGGCAGCTGGCACAGGCACTGCAGGAAGGGAACGCTCGCTACGAGGCCCGTTTTGGACGCGTGTTTTTGATCCGCGCGAAAGGCCGTAGCGGTGAGGAGATTTTACGCGCCCTCAACGCCCGGCTGGCAAACAGCGATGCGCAGGAGGTACAGGCCGCACTGGAACAGCTGCGGGAAATTACGCTGCTTCGGCTGGAAGGAGTCATTGACGAATGAGTACGTTAAGCACACATATTCTTGATATTTCGACGGGAAAACCGGCGCAGGGCGTAAGGGTTTATCTTGAGCAGGACGGCGTCGTATTGGCCACTGCTTTCACTAACGCCCAGGGGCGCATCACCGCGTTTATCCCTTTCCTGCCTGCAGGACGTTACCGGCTGGTGGCCGAGATAGGGGCTTGGTTCACCGAAACCGGCCGCGACACGCTTTACCCCTGCGCGCAGATCGATTTTGTGACGGGAGAAACGGCAGACGAGCACTTCCACCTGCCGTTTGTGATTGCGCCGGGCGGGTGGTCAACCTACCGCGGCAGTTGACCACACCTGCACACCGTTGACCCAGGTCTCGCTAATATTGCGCTCGTCGCCCAGGGTCATCAGCACAAACAGCTGCTCATAAATGTCCTGACAGCGCCGGTTACGCAGGCGCTGTAGCGGCGTAACGGCCGGGTCGATGACGATAAAATCGGCCTCTTTGCCGGGGGCGAAATTGCCAATCTTATCGTCCAGCCTCAGGGCGTGAGCGCCGCCCAGCGTGGCGTGATAAAACGCTTCGCTGGCGCGCAGGCGGTAGCTCTGCAGCTGACCCACCTTGTACGCCTCCCCGAGGGTGCGCAGCATGCTGAAGGTGGTTCCGGCACCCACATCGGTGCCAATGCCCATACGCACCTGGTGTTGCCAGCAGGCGGGTAAGCGGAACAGTCCGCTGCCAAGAAACAGGTTCGAGGTGGGGCAAAACGCCACCGCCGAGCCGGTATCGTGCAGACAGCGCCACTCGCTCTCATGGAGGTGGATCCCATGGGCAAACACGCTGCGTTCGCCGGTCAGCCCGTAATGATGATACACATCCAGATAACGTTCATGTTCCGGCCACAGATCGCTTACCCAGGCCACTTCATTTGGGTTTTCGCTCAGATGGGTCTGCATCCACGTGTCGGGAAACTCCTCTCTGAGCAGGCTGACCGCGGCCAGCAGTTCCGGTGAGGAGGTCGGGGCAAAGCGTGGCGTAATGGCGTAGCCCAACCGTCCACGGTGGTGCCAGCGCTGGATCAACTCGCGCGTCTGCCGGTAGCTCTCTTTCGCGGTTTCACTCAGGTAGTCAGGCGTGTGGCGGTCCATCATCACCTTCCCGGCGATAAGGCGCATGTTAAGGCGCAGGGCCTCGGTGAACAGCGCCTCGACCGATTCAGGATGCAGCGTACAAAACACCAGCGCGGTGGTGGTGCCGTGGCTGACCAGTTGGTTGATGAAAAACGCCGCAATCTCTTTCGCATAGGCCTCATCGGCAAACTGGCTTTCTACCGGGAACGTGTAGGTGGTCAGCCACTCCAGCAGTTGCTCACCAAAAGCGCCAATCATCTCCGTCTGCGGGTAATGGACGTGGGTATCGACAAAACCCGGGAGCAGCAGTTTGCCACGCAGGTCGGTGTACCCTTTATAGGGATCAAGATACTGCTCGCCCTCCTGCCAGGGCATCTGCGCCAGAATTTTGCCGTTATGGATGAACAGCAGCCCGTCTTCAAGGTAGCGCGCCTGTTGGGCGATAACGTCTGCACTGTCGCAGACCCGGGCAATATCAAAAAATGCACCGCGGATCGCAGTCTGGTAGTCCATCATGATTCCTGCCTTAGTGTTTGCGTAGCGGGGTGATGAGACTGAGCAAAAACGGTGCCAGAATGAAAAAGGCCGCAGAGGAACTGCGGCCCGGAGGAAGGGTTACTCTTTTTGCGTTGCCACGTGGGGGCTGAACGACGAGGCGCCTGCCGCTTCACGCTCTTCCCGCGCCAGCCAGCGGTAGGTGACCCCGCCCAGGAAGACGCCGATAAACCAGCTAAAGTTGGCCACTTCATGCAGGGAGGGAATAAAGCTTATCACCAGTCCAACGGCAACGGATGGCACCAGCGCGCCGATGGCTTTCGGGTTGAAACCGTTGCGATACCAGTATTTGCCTTTTGGCGTGTCATCAAACAGATCGTCTACGGAGACCTTGCCGCGCTTAATCAGGTAAAAATCGGCAATCAGAATCCCGAACAGCGGGCCAATAAACGCCCCGAGCACGTCCAGAGTGTAGTGGATAAGCTCCGGCGAGTTAAACAGGTTCCACGGGGTTAACAGGATAGAGCCGACGGCGGCGATCATCCCCCCGGTGCGGAAGCTGATTTTTTGTGGTGAACAGTTAGAGAAATCAAACGCCGGGGAGACGAAGTTCGCCACGATGTTGATCCCGATGGTGGCGGTGATCATGGTCAGCAAGCCAATGGCCACGGCCAGATCGTTGCCCACACGGCTGACGGTTTCAATCGGGTCAGTGATCATGCGGCCAAACAGCGATTGCGTACCCGACACAATCACCACGGTAACGATGGAGAACAGCAGGAAGTTAAACGGCAGGCCCCAGCGGTTACCGCGGCGGATCTCCCCCATGCTTTTACCGTAGCGGGAGAAGTCCCCAAAATTGAGCAGCGGGCCGGGGAAGTAAGAGACCACCAGCGCCGTGGCGGTGATCATCTGCCAGGTCTGCTCACCGGCGCTCAGGGATTTACTGGCGAGGGTAAAGGAGATGCCGTCAAAACCGGTCTTGTATACAATCCATCCCGCCAGCGCCAGCATCACCACGTAGACCGCCGGACCGGCGATATCAATAAAGCGCTTAATGGCGCTCATGCCGTGCCAGAAGACCATCGCCTGCAGCACCCACATGATAGCGAAACAGATCCAGCCAAGATGCGACAGGCCCAGGAACGAACCGGTGGTGAGCGTCGCGAGTGAAGGCCAGAACTTAAGCGCCACCAGCATCAGCGCGTTGGCGGCCAGGTAGGTCTGAATGCCGTACCATGCGAAAGCAATCAGCCCGCGGATCACCGCCGGAATATTGGCCCCGAAAACGCCAAATGCCTGACGGCAAATCACCGCGTAGGGTACGCCTGCCATCTGACTCGGTTTCGCCACCAGGTTGGCGCACAACTGCACAATGCAAATCCCTATCAGCAGGCAGAGCAAGACCTGCCAGCTTGCCAGCCCGAGCGTAAAGAAGCTCGCGGCAACAACATAACCCCCCATGCTGTGGACGTCCGACATCCAGAAAGAAAAGATGTTGTACCAGCTCCAGTTCTGGTCACGCGTCGGTGCCAGATCCTCATTGCAAAGCCGTGGGCTGTAAACCGCACCGGAATCAGCGGCCGTACCGTGCTGCGCGTTTTGTCTGTTTGGCATGAAACCTGCTCCTGTGAATGAAAACCCGTTAAGTGGGAGTGCAGACGGTGTTGCAGGATCCAGGCCAAAATAATAAATCTTGTATGCAATATTTTATTTTTATGTATACGATTCGATAGCGAAAAGTAAAAATCGGAGTGGTTAATGAACAACATAAACAGCCTGCAGACCGCGCCAGACCTGCATGACAAAGATGAATCCATCTTTCAGGCGCTGATGACCGCGATAGTCGAACATCAGTTGCTCCCGGGAAGTAAATTGCCTGAAGAGGCGCTGGCTGAGGTCTTCGGCGTGAGCCGCACCGGTATTCGCAAGGTGCTGCAACGACTCGCTGCTGTGCAAATGGTCACCTTAACGCCCAAACGTGGTGCACACGTGGCCAGCCCGACGGTAGAAGAGGCGCAGCAGATCTTCCGCACGCGCGCGCTGCTTGAGGTGGCTAACCTGCCGGACGTGCTGGCCCACTGTCAGCCGCCGCATCTGGCTGCACTGGAAGGGATTATTCGCCAGGAGCAGCAGGCGCATGAGGCGTATGACGGTCCCGCCGCAATCCGCCACTCCGCCAATTTCCATATTCAGCTTCAGGCCATTTCAGGCAATCAGGTGCTGACAGAGATGGTGACCGGACTGAGCCAGCGGTCGTCGCTGGTGATCGCAGCCTGGGGCGCGCCGTGGCGTCAGGGCTGCCGCTGCAATGACCACGAGCAAATGGTGGAACTCTTGCGCCAGAAGGCGCTCCAGCCCCTGAGTGAGGCCTTAATGCACCATTTTGAACATATTGTCGCCAGCCTCTGTTTCGAACGGGCCGGTGAGTGCCTGCCTGATTTTGCCCGGCTGTTCGCCAGCCACAAGGAGTCGTAATGTCGTCTGTTTGTATACAAGTGATTAACCCCAACACCAGCCTCGCGATGACGGAAACCATCGGCGCCGCAGCCCGCGCGGTAGCAGCACCGGGAACGGAGATCCTCGCCGTCTGCCCGAGCGCAGGTGTGCCCTCGATAGAAGGTCATTTTGATGAGGCCATCGCCGCCGTGGGCGTTCTCGAACAGATAAAACGCGGACGGCAACAGGGCGTGGATGGACACGTGATTGCCTGCTTTGGTGACCCCGGCCTGCTGGCGGCGCGCGAGCTGGCGCAGGGGCCGGTCATCGGTATCGCAGAAGCTGCGATGCATATGGCCACGCTGGTGGCAACACGCTTTTCCGTTGTGACCACGCTGCCTCGCACGCGGATTATCGCCCGCCATCTTTTGCACCAGTATGGTTTCCAGGACCACTGTGCAGCCCTGCATGCCATCGATCTGCCGGTGCTGGCACTGGAAGACGGTAGCGGCCTGGCTCAGGAGAAGGTGCGCGCGCGCTGCATCCAGGCGCTGAAAGAAGATGGCTGCGGCGCGATTGTGCTCGGCTGCGGTGGAATGGCGACGCTGGCGCAGGAGCTGACGCGCGAGCTGCACGTGCCGGTGATCGACGGCGTCAGCGCGGCGGTGAAAATGGTCGAGTCGCTGGTGGCGCTGGGGCTGTCAACCAGCAAGCACGGGGACCTGGCTTTCCCGGAGAAAAAAGCGTTGAGCGGACACTTTCAGGCACTGAATCCATTTTAATTGAGGGGGTGATAATGGCGCTTTTTAACGAAGATTATCCGCGGGACTTACGCGGCTATGCAGGCAAGCCGCCGCACGCGCAGTGGCCGAACCAGGCGCGCATCGCCGTGCAGTTTGTACTCAATTATGAAGAAGGGGCGGAAAACCACGTGCTGCACGGTGATGCCGGCTCAGAACAATTCCTCTCGGACATCATTGGTGCGGCCAGTTATCCGGACAGACACATGTCGATGGACTCCCTCTATGAATACGGCAGCCGCGCTGGGTTCTGGCGGATCCATAACGAATTCTGCAAGCGTGGCCTGCCGCTGACGGTCTTTGGCGTGGCAATGGCGCTGGCGCGACATCCCGATATCGTTGACGCCATCAAAGCGGCTGATTATGACGTGGTTAGCCACGGCTGGCGCTGGATCCACTATCAAAGTATGGATATCAACCAGGAGCGCGAGCACCTGCACAAGGCGGTGCATGTCCTGACTGACCTGTTTGGCAAACCGCCTGCCGGCTGGTACACCGGGCGTGACAGCCCAAACACCCGCCAGCTGGTAGTGGAGCATGGGGGCTTTGACTATGACAGCGACTACTATGGCGACGATTTACCGTTCTGGACGCAAGTGGCGTGCAGCGACGGCACGCGCAAACCCCACCTGATTGTGCCGTATACGCTGGATGCCAACGACATGCGCTTCGCGACCGCGCAGGGGTTCAACACCGCCGAGCAGTTTTATACCTACCTGAAAGACAGCTTTGACGTGTTGTACGAAGAAGGGGAACGTGCGCCGAAGATGATGTCCATCGGCATGCATTGCCGTCTGCTGGGGCGTCCGGGGCGTTTTCGTGCTCTGCAGCGGTTCCTTGATTACCTTGCGCAGCACGATCGGGTATGGGTCTGTACCCGCCAGCAGATAGCCGATCACTGGCGTGAAGTGCACCCGTTTCAACAATAACGATCCAGCAGTGCGCCGGGCGGGCGGTGACGCCTGTCCCGGCCTTCGGCTTATCTGATGGGAAAAGCGCCATCGGGCAGGGTTATTAGCATTACGCCATCACGCTCACCTGCGCCGCCACAATTCGCCAGCCGTACGGGAAGCGTACCCATGTCTGCTGCTGGCGGCCAATCCGCTCCGTTCCTTCGCGCGTGAATTCGGTGCTACACACGGCGTAATCCTCTCCGAAGGTGGTGATTACCGTATGGCGCAACGTCCTTTGCAGACCCGCGGACGGGCGCGCCGCCCGAAAGGCGCGGATTTCCTCAATGCCGTACAGGTTTTCGCCCGCACCGAGACGCACCGTGTTTTTGTCGTGCCAGAACAGCTCATCCAGCACCGGAATGTTGTTGCTTACCAGCGCGTCTTCATAGCGGTAAAAGGCTGCGGTCACTTCTGCAACGACCCACGGAAGGTTAATGTCATCGTGATTTATCATGGTGTCATCTCCGCTGGCCGGGCATCGGTTATTCCGCTTGCTTCCAGAACCCGCGCCACGCGCAGGCAGGCTTGCTCGTTAAACGGTGCGGCGATCAACTGCAGGCCAACAGGTGCGCCCTGAGCGGTGCGCAGCGGGACGGTGGTAACGGGTAAACCTAAAAACGAAATCGGCTGCGTCAGCATGCCCATGCTGGCGCGAACCGGTAACGGCTGGCCGTTGATCTCCATAATCTCTTCGCCAATTTGCGTTGCACTGCGCGGCGTGGCCGGGGCGATCAGCACGTCGGCCTGCGCAAACAACGCTTTAAACGCCTGTCGGGCCTGCGTGCGAAAACGCTGGGCCTGAATATACCAGGCAGAAGGGATCATCGCGCCGGCCAGCAGTCGCTCGCGCGAATGGGGTTCAAAACGCCCGGGCTCGCGGCGAAGCGCGGGCAGGTACTGATTTCCGCCTTCCGAGGCGCTGATGATAAACGCTGCGGAGCGGGCCAGCTCGGCATCGGGGAATTGCAGCGTTTCCTGCACGTCGAGAGCTTTTGCCACCCGCGCCACGGCGTCTCGCATGTCGCTGTCGCACCAGGTACTGAAATAGCCGCCGAGCACCGCGCAGCGCAAACCATCCAGACCGCGGTCGAGCAGGGGCCGGGTCTGCTCCCGGGAACTCTCTGCCTGAAATCCGTCGCTGGTATCCCGACCCTGCAGTGCATCGTACACCGACGCCAGATCGCTCACACGACGGGCAAACGGCCCGATGTGATCCAGACTGGCGACAAACGGATGGCTGCCGGCGCGTGACAGACGACCAAAAGTGGGCTTAAGACCGTATATTCCGCACAGGGAGGCCGGTACGCGAATCGACCCGTTGGTGTCGGTACCGAGCGAAAAATGAACCAGTCCGGCAGCGACCGCGGCGGCAGAGCCGCCGGACGATCCTCCGGCAATGCGCGTCACATCGTGCGGGTTACGCGTTGCGCCGTAGTAACTGTTTTCTGTCGTAAAGCCGTAGGCGTAGGCATCCATGTTGACCATCCCCGACAATAAGCCACCGGCACTGCGCAGCTGGCGTACCGCAAAGCTGTCAGCGGTGGCGGGGGGGCGCTGGCTGAACAGCTCTGCACCGGCAAGGGTCGTGTGCCCGGCGACGTCGAACAGGTTTTTCACCGCGTAGGGAATGCCCGCCAGCGGCGGCAGAGGGCGTTTCTCCCGACGCAGGGTGTCGATATTCTCGGCTTCGGCCAGCATGCGTTCTTCCGTGACGGTGGTCCAGGCGTTGATATGGGGATTGATGCGCGTAATGGCTTCCAGGGTCTGGCGGGCGATGTCATGGGCGCTCAGGTCGCCTGCACTCAGCGCCTGCTGGATCTCACTGATACTCATCTCGTGTAGCGTCATGCTTTGTATACTCCTGCGATCTCCAGACGGTCATCAAACGGAAGCGCCATCAGCGGGGCGGCCATCGCCGCGATACGGCAGAACTGCACATGGAGTTCTGCCCGGCGGGCGTCATCCAGCTCAACGCCCAGCACGGACTCCATTTGCGCCAGATAGGCATGCCAGTCAGGTTGTGTGGTATTCATCAGTCTCTCCTTAAAATCCGGCGGCGGCGCCGTTGCTGCGCGGGTCAAATGCCCCTTCAAACAGCCCGTTAGGATGGCGAACAATCGCACCCGCGTGGCCCATGGCTTCGCTGAATGCCGGGAAGCACTCCACGTCGTGGCCCAGCGCCTGCAGGCGCGCGACGGTCTGGGGCGTAAAGCGGCCTTCCACCTTCAGGGTGTCGGACGTCTGTCCCCAGGTGCGCCCCAGTAACCAGCGCGGGCGGGCGATGCTCTCCTGCAACGGTACCCCCTGCACCACATAGCGGGTAAACAGGGTGGCCTGAGTTTGCGGCTGGCCGTCACCGCCCATCGAGCCGTAGACCATGACGCGTCCGTCATGCAGACGCGCGGCTGCCGGGTTCAGGGTGTGGAACGGTTGTTTTCCTGGCGCAAGCGCCAGCAGGTGACGGGGATTGAGGCTGAATGAGGCTCCCCGGTTTTGCCAGACGATGCCAGTATCAGGCAGGACCACGCCGCTGCCGAACTCGTGATAAATGCTCTGGATAAACGACACGGCAAGACCGCTGTTATCCATCACTCCCATCCAGACCGTATCACCAGGGCCTTTGCCGCAGCCCCACGGTGCGGCCTGGTTATCATCGACCTGGTCGGCGAGGGCGGCGAGGGCGGCAGGTTCCAGCAGACCCTGGATATCGGTTTTCAGCTCGCGCGGGTCGGTGATATGGGCATCGCGCAGACCAAACGCCAGTTTGGTGGCCTCTACAATGCGGTGAACGGTGGTCGCTTCGTCAGCGTCGGCCATGGACAGGCGGTCGGTTATCCCGAGGATCGCCAGCGACACCAGCCCCTGCGTTGGCGGCGCAAGGTTCCACACTTCGCCTTGCTGATGCTGTAATTTCAGCGGCGTGGTGCGCCGGGCGACATGCGCGTTTAGGTCTGCCAGGGTGATGGGCAGCCCCAGCGTTGCCATGCCCCGGGCCAGACGCTCCGCCAGCGGGCCGCGATAAAAACTGTCCAGACCGTCTTCTGCGAGGTGCGAGAGCGTGGAGGCCAGCGCCGGTTGATAAAACCGGCTGCCGACCTGTGGCGGTTTGCCGTCCGTCAGCCAGGTCTCCGCGAAGCCGGGCAGGTCCTTCAGTTCATCCAGCTTACTGGCCGTGGCAGCGGCCTGAGACGCGGTTACCGGCGTGCCGTTTCGGGCATAGTCAATGGCGTCTGCCAGCAGGCGATTCAGGGGAAGAGCGGTGCCCGTCAGCGTGCGCGAAACCTTCAGCGCTTCGTCCCAGCCGCTCACCGTTCCCGCCACGGTCAGCGCCGCACGAGGCCCGCGATGGGGGATCTGAGAGACATCGTCATAGGCGGCAAGCGTCGCCAGTGAGCCTGCTGCGCCGCTGGCGTCAATGGCGACCGGTTCGCCATCGGGCGGCACGATAAGCCAGAAACCGTCCCCACCGAGACCGTTCATGTGCGGGTAAACCACGGCAATGGTTGCGGCGGCGGCGACCATTGCCTCAATCGCGCTACCGCCTTCGCGCAGAATGGCCAGGGCGCTCTGGCTGGCAAGATGGTGGGGCGCCACGGCCATTCCGTGTACGGAGACATTACTTTGCATGGAGAGTCCTCATAACCCAAAAGTCACAAGGTGCTGCAAAAGCTGTTCCAGTTATGAATGAAAAGTTTCACGTCAGTCGTAACATAACGTTTTAAGAAGCTGGCATGCTTAATGAAAGGTATAGTGAGGTGAAACAAAAGTTACAGAGGCTTTATGGAACAGCTTGATGAACGTCTGAAAGCGCAATACGCGTCGTTGTCACCGCAGGAGCAACGGGTGGCTGATTTTATTTTTGATCATTTCGACGACCTCATTAGTTATAACAGCGCCGAGCTGGCGCAGCTGAGCGGGGTGTCGAAAGCCACGGTGAGCCGTCTGTTTAAGCGTCTGGGCTATGAGAAGTATAAAGAGATGCGCGACGAACTGCGCACGCTGCGCCAGAGCGGCATGCCGCTGACCGATAACCGCGATGCGGTGCAGGGCAACACTCTGCTGGCGCGGCATTATAAGCAGGAGATGGCAAACCTCACCCAGTGGGTCAACGCTCTGGATGCTCAGCAGTTTGCCGAGGCCATGGCCTCAATGGTGAAGGCACGGCGGATTGTGATTATCGGGATGCGCAACGCCTATCCGGCGGCGCTGCACCTGCGCCAGCAGCTGTTGCAGGCGCGCGGGCAGGTGCTGCTGCTGCCGCAGCCGGGGCAGAGCCTGAGTGAGGAACTGGTCGATCTCACGCCCGACGATCTGGTGATTATGATGGCGTTTCGCCGTCGCCCGCGGATCGTTCGGCCGCTGTTGCAGCAGCTTCAGCACAGCGGTATTCCGGTTCTGCTGATGTGTGAGCCGCAGGCACACAGCCTGTTTCCGCTGACCAGCTGGCAGCTCTGCGCCCCGCTGGATAGCGTCTCGGCGTACGACAGCTACTCGTCGGTCAACAGTCTGATCAACCTGCTGGCTAATGCCTTCCTGCATGAAATCCTCGATAAAGGCCGTCCCCGGATCCACGATATCGCCTCCCTGTATCAGCAGCTGGACGAACTGGAACAGCGATAATGGGGCATCAGGCTGGTGCTTTGCATTAAAATGGTGCAGAAAAGCGGGGCGGAAAAGGGAGGTCTTTTCCGCCCCGCTCTCGTTTTATCAGGCCTTCAGAGAAAATTTCCCGTTTCGCTTCATCTGGCACATTAGTTGCAAAATCCAATTCAAAGAATCTTTTGTTTCATGTTAACGTTACGGGGAAGCACCATGAAAAAGTTATTGATTGCACTGACCGGGGCCGTCTGTCTGTTTGCAAACCTGCCAGCAAAAGCTGACCAGCTGCAGGATATTGAGAAACGCGGCACTCTTCGTATCGCCGTCCCGCAGGATTTTCCTCCGTTTGGTTCGGTCGGGACCGATCTCCAGCCGCAGGGCTACGACATTGACATGGCGCGCTATCTGGCAAAACAGATGAAGCTCAAGCTGCAGCTGGTGCCGGTGACCAGTGCCAACCGCGTGCCGTATCTGCAAACCGATAAGGTGGATCTGGTGATCTCAAGCCTCGGTAAAAACGCCGAGCGTGAAAAGGTGATCGATTTTAGCCGTGCCTATGCGCCGTTCTTCCTCGGCGTGTTCGGCCCGAAAGGGGCTGAGCTGAAAGATGCTGCTCAACTGAGTGGAAAAACCATTGGCGTGACGCGCGGCGCGGTGGAGGACATGGTGCTGACCAGCCTTGCGCCGAAAGATGCAGACGTCAAACGCTACGAAGACAATAACACCACGCTGTCGGCTTACCTGTCCGGTCAGGTCCAGTACGTGGCGACAGGTAATCTGGTCGTGGCGGC
Source organism: Enterobacter cloacae complex sp. FDA-CDC-AR_0132 (assembly GCF_003010695.1). NCBI lineage: Bacteria > Pseudomonadati > Pseudomonadota > Gammaproteobacteria > Enterobacterales > Enterobacteriaceae > Enterobacter > Enterobacter cloacae complex sp. FDA-CDC-AR_0132. The sequence continues at coordinate 3,385,292 of NZ_CP027618.1, forward strand.
GATTTCCCGCCAGAACGCCGCCAAAGCCCCGGTTCCGAGCTTTATGCTGAAGGACTCGCCGTGCTTTATCGGGCTGAAGAAAAACGAACCGGCGCTGAAAGCGAAAGTTGATGCGGTGATCGAGCAGGGAATTAAAGACGGCACCCTGAATAGCCTCTCTGAGCAGTGGCTGAAAGCGCCGTTGCCGGCAAGCCTGGGCGTGTAAGGCGATGACAGAGCAACTCCATTTCTCTGCGCTCTGGCCGTACTGGCCGTCGCTGCTGGCAGGGCTGTGGGTCACCATTCAACTGACGGTGATGGCAACCCTCGGCGGGCTGGCGATCGGTATTTTCGGGGCGGCGATTCGCAGCGGCCGGACGACGTGGTTCAGCCGGATCTGGGGCGGCTACGTGGAGATTATCCGCAACACGCCCTTTGTCGTGCAGCTGTTTTTCATTGTGTTCGGTCTGCCGAATCTGGGGCTGAAGATGACGGCGGGCGAAGCGGCGCTGCTGGCAATGGTCGTCAACCTGGGTGCGTACAGCACGGAGATTGTCCGTGCCGGTATTCAGGTTACGCCCAAAGGACAGTGGGAGGCCGGCCGCGTGCTGGGGCTTACCCGCCTGCAAACGTTTATACGCGTGGTGCTGCCACCGGCCCTGCAGCGTATTTATCCGGCGCTGGTCAGCCAGTGCATTATCGTTATGCTCGGTTCGTCGGTGGTGTCGCAGGTCTCCTATGAAGAGCTGACTTTTGCCGCCAACCTGATTCAGTCAAGAACGTTCCTGAGCTTTGAGGTCTATCTGGTGACCACCGGAATTTACCTGGTGCTGTCAATTACCCTGCGCCAGCTAATGATGGCGGCAGGACGGAAGTGGCTGGGGGTACAGGCATGATGACCACCTTTACCGACTGGGACATTATTCGCAATCTGCTGCTCGCCGGACGCTGGACGGTGCTGCTGTCGCTGGTGGCGTTTGTCGGCGGGGCGGCGGTAACGCTGCCGCTGTTGCTGTTGCGCCTCACGGGCGGGCGTACGGTAAAACGTCTTATCCGCGGCTATATCGAACTGTTTCAGGGCACGCCGCTGCTGATGCAACTGTTCCTGGCCTTCTTCGGCGTGGCGCTGTTGGGTATCGATGTTTCGCCGTGGACCGCCGCGTCGCTGGCCCTGACGTTCTACACCAGCGCCTTTTTGCTTGATATCTGGTTTGGCAGTATTCGTGCGCTGCCGAAAGGGCAGTGGGAGGCGTCGCGCTGTCTGGGGCTGACCTTCGGCCAGACGCTGTTTCGCGTGGTGGCTCCCCAGGCGTTACGCATCGCCATCGCCCCAACGGTGGGGTTCGCCGTGCAGGTGATTAAGGGGACCGCGCTGGCATCCATTATCGGTTTTATCGAGCTGACCAAGGCCGGGACGATGCTGACCAACGTGACCTATCAGCCGTTTAAAGTCTTTGCGCTGGTGGCGCTCGGCTACTTCATTTTGTGTTATCCGCTGTCGCGCTACAGCCGTTATCTGGAGACTAAATTCAATGCCTCTCATCACCATTAATCAGGTGCAGAAGTACTACGGCGATAACCACGTGCTCAAGGGCGTGGATCTGGACATCGACATGGGCCAGGTCATTTCAATTATCGGGCGCAGCGGTTCGGGTAAAAGCACGCTGTTGCGCTGCATTAACGGCCTCGAAGGGTATCAGGACGGCAGCATCAAGCTCGGCGGCATGACCATTACCGACCGGGATTCCCAGGCGCGTGAAATCAGCCGCTCGGTCGGCATGGTATTTCAGAACTTCAACCTTTTCCCGCACATGACGGCGATGGAAAACGTGATGCTCGCGCCACGTCGGGTGCTGAAGAAAAGCGCAGCAGAATGTCAGGCACTGGCGCAGCGCATGCTGGAGAAAGTCGGGCTGGGTGACCGTCTGGATTACTATCCGTCAAGCCTCTCCGGCGGCCAGCAGCAGCGCGTGGCGATTGCCCGTGCTCTGGCGATGTCGCCTAAAGTTTTACTCTGTGACGAGATAACTTCCGCGCTCGATCCGGAACTGGTAGGCGAAGTGCTCAAGGTGCTGGAACAACTGGCCGCTGAGGGGATGACGCTGATCCTGGTGACCCATGAAATGAATTTTGCCCGCGAAGTGGGCGACCGCGTGGTGTTTATGCATCAGGGGCGCGTCTGGGAGCAGGGCGACAGTAAAACGCTGTTCGCTAACCCACAGACCACTGAGCTTAAACAGTTTATCTCCTCCGTGCGCGGCCTCAATTAACTAAGGACTAAAAAATGGATATCGCTCAATTTCCGCAAATCAATCCGCCACAACGTCTGCTGATGGGGCCGGGGCCGATCAACGCCGATCCGCGCGTGCTGCGTGCCATGTCGAGCCAGCTTATCGGCCAGTACGATCCGGCGATGACCCACTACATGAACGACGTCATGGCACTCTACCGCGGCGTGTTCCGCACGGAAAACCGCTGGACGATGCTGGTGGACGGCACCTCCCGCGCGGGGATTGAAGCGATTCTGGTATCGGCCATTCGTCCGGGAGACAAGGTGCTGGTGCCCGTTTTTGGGCGCTTCGGCCATCTGTTGTGCGAAATTGCCCGCCGCTGCCGCGCAGAGGTCCACACCATCGAGGTACCGTGGGGCGAGGTGTTCACACCGGATCGGGTGGAAGATGCCATTAAACGCGTGCGTCCGCGCCTGCTGTTAACCGTGCAGGGGGATACGTCCACCACCATGCTGCAGCCGCTTGCGGAACTCGGAGCAATCTGCCGTCGTTACGATGTCCTGTTTTATACCGATGCTACCGCGTCGCTCGGCGGCAACGCCCTGGAGACCGATGCCTGGGGGCTGGATGCGGTCTCGGCGGGGATGCAGAAATGTCTTGGCGGTCCGTCCGGCACCTCGCCTGTTACCCTGAGCCCGCGGATGGAAGAGGCAATCCGTCGCCGCAAATGCATCGAAGAGGGGATCCGTACCGATGCCCATCGCGACGGCGACGAAGAGATGATTTACTCAAATTATTTCGACCTCGGCATGGTGATGGATTACTGGGGACCCGAGCGTCTGAACCACCACACCGAAGCGACCACCGCGCTGTTTGGCGCCCGCGAATGTGCCCGCCTCATTCTGCAGGAAGGGCTGGATAACGGTATCGCCCGCCACAAGCTGCACGGGGATGCGCTGCTGAAAGGTATTCAGGCGATGGGGCTCGAGACCTTCGGCGACCTCAGGCACAAGATGAACAACGTGCTGGGCGTGCTTATCCCTCAGGGCGTAAACGGTGACCAGGTGCGTAAACTGATGCTGGAGGATTTCGGCATTGAAATCGGTACTTCGTTTGGTCCGCTGCACGGCAAAGTGTGGCGTATTGGCACCATGGGCTATAACGCGCGTAAAGACTGCGTGATGACAACCCTGAGTGCGCTGGAGTCGGTACTGAACTACCTGAAGTTTTCCACTACGCAGGGTGCCGCGATGCAGGCCGCGTGGGATCATTACCGCACTGAGACGGCGCTATGAATCACGCGACACGCCAGCAGGCGGCAGAACGTGTGATGGCCCGCGCCGATGCGCTGGCCGCCATCAGCGAAACCCAGGATTCCCTTACCCGCGTGTATCTCTCTGCCCAGCATCTGCAGGCTAACCAGCTGGTCGGGCAGTGGATGAACCAGGCGGGCATGACCGTCTGGCAGGACAGCGTGGGGAATATCTGCGGACGTTATGAAGGCGAGCAGGAGGGCGCACCGGCGGTATTGCTTGGCTCGCATCTGGATACCGTGCGCAATGCCGGACGCTACGATGGGATGCTGGGGGTGCTGGCGGCCATTGAAGTCGTTGACAGCCTGCACCAGCAGGGAAAACGGCTGGCGCAGGCCGTTGAGATTGTCGGCTTTTGCGATGAAGAGGGTACCCGCTTTGGTATCACGCTGTTGGGCAGCCGCGCCCTGACGGGCACCTGGACTGCGGGCTGGCTCGACACGTGCGATGCCAGAGGTATCAGCGTGGCGCAGGCGATGGTACAGGCAGGGTTAGATCCCAGCCGTGTCGCGATGGCCGCCCGACGCCCGGATGATTTCAGCGCCTGTCTGGAACTGCATATTGAACAAGGACCGTGTCTGGAACAGGCCGGTCTGGCGCTGGGCGTGGTTGAAGCCATTAACGGTGCGCGTCGTCTGAACTGCCGCTTCACCGGTGAGGCCGGCCACGCCGGGACCGTGCCGATGGCGCATCGTAAGGACGCGCTGGCCGCCGCCGCCGAATGGATGGTGTTGATTGAAAACACCACCCGTCAGCACGGCGGCAACCTGGTGGCCACGGTGGGTGAGTTGCGCTGTCTGCCTGGTGCGGTAAACGTCATCCCCGGCGAGGTCGCGCTCTCGTTAGATATTCGCGGCCCGCAGGATGCGCCGCTTGACCTTCTGCTTACTGCACTGCTGACGCAGGCGCAGGCGATAGCGGCCCGTCGCGGAATACATTTTGCTGCCGACGAATTTTACCGAATCGCCGCCACGCCATGCGATACACGTCTGCAGGCACTGCTGGCGGAGGCTGTAGAATCGGTGCAGGGGAAGACATTATCGCTGCCGAGCGGTGCCGGTCATGACACCATCGCCCTGGCGGAGCGCTGGCCGGTAGGGATGTTGTTTGTGCGGTGTAAGGGAGGCGTCAGCCACCATCCGGCGGAATCGGTGATGGCTGAGGATGTCGCGCTGGCGATTGATGCCTTTACGCGTGCGGTAACGCGTCTGGCGGGTTAAGCGACCGAGCGTACCGCTTCATCGATGTCGGCACTCACCCGCACATCCTGCTCGTCAAACACCATGCAGTGGCGATCGTCAAAAGCCACATCAATTTGCTGCCACGGTGCGAATTTCACATCGCCCGGCAGCAAAATCTTCATATTGTCGTGGCCGTAGCACTGACCAAAGAGGTAGGTGTTATTGCCCAGACGCTCAACCACTTCACAGTTAAACGTCAGCCGCGTGCCGTGGCGGAGATCGGTGGTTAAATGTTCCGGACGAATGCCCAGCGTCACCGGGCTGCCTGCGTTCAACGGTGTGGTGGTCAGGGCCAGTGTGAGCGTCTTCTGCTGGGATAATCTCACCGTCAGCTCACCCGGTTGCCAGGCCTCTACCGTTGCCGGCAGGAAATTCATCTTCGGCGAGCCGATAAACCCGGCCACGAACTTGTTCGCCGGTTTGTAGTAGAGTTCCATCGGCGCGCCCATCTGCTCAACCTTTCCGTAGTTCATCACCACAATTTTATCAGCCAGGGTCATCGCTTCTATCTGGTCGTGGGTGACATACACCATGGTGGTTTTCAGCTCCTGGTGCAGACGGGCAAGGTGCAGACGCATCTCCACGCGCAGCTCGGCATCCAGGTTGGAGAGCGGTTCGTCGAACATAAAGACCCGCGGATTACGTACGATGGCGCGGCCAATGGCCACACGCTGGCGCTGGCCGCCGGAAAGCTGCTTAGGTTTGCGATCCAGAAGGTGGGAAAGCTGCAGCGTTTTGGCCACCATCTCGACCTGATGGCGGATCTGATCTTTCGGCACCTTATTGACCTTCAGGCCGTAGCCCATGTTTTCGGCCACCGTCATATGTGGGTAGAGCGCATAGGACTGAAACACCATCGCCACGCCGCGGTGGGAGGGGGCAACGTCGTTCATCACCTCGTCACCAATTAACACTTCCCCTTCGCTAATGTCCTCCAGTCCGGCAATCATGCGCAGCATTGTCGATTTACCGCAGCCGGAAGGACCGACAAAGACGGCAAACTCACCGTCTTCAATCTCAAGATTCACGTTGTGCAAGGTTACGGTGTCGCCAAAGCGTTTGGTGACATTCCTCAATTGTATGTTCGACATCTGTATTCCCCGAGTAAACCGCCGCGTATGTATTACGTATAACAATTATTTGCTACATGGCTGGGCGGTGCAATTTGTCTGCTCTGACTATAACTTCCAGTATTCGCGCACCCTATACTGATATTCCATTAATGTTATGACGATCACACAACTTACAGTTTTTTGTAGAGTTATCATGATGTGAAGGGTAGCGTATACCAAACCAAAGGCATTTGATGTTATACGTTGTACGCCAGTGTTAGTCGGTTTTCTGGCGAAGGTGTATGGCGGTGAAATGCAATAACAACCATAAAATTGTTATACCTTCACATGAGGTTGATAATGAAAAAGAACATACTCGCTGCTCTGATCCTCTCTACACTCGCGGTGCAGGCTTATGCCACCACGCAGCTTAACGTCTGGGAAGACATCAAAAAGTCGTCCGGCATTAAAGACGCGGTCGCCGATTTCGAAAAGCAGTACGACGTTAAGGTTAACCTGCAGGAGATGCCTTACGCGCAGCAGCTGGAAAAACTGCGCCTCGACGGCCCGGCAGGAATTGGCCCGGACGTGCTGGTCATTCCCAATGATCAACTGGGCGGGGCGGTTGTGCAAGGGCTGCTGACCCCCCTGAATCTGGAGGCGAAGCAGACCGAACAGTACACGCCGGCGTCCATCAATGCCTTCAAAATGGATAACACCCTTTACGGTGTGCCGAAAGCGGTTGAGACGCTGGTGCTGATTTACAACAAAGACCTGATCGCGAAGCCGCTCAACTCACTTCAGGACTGGTATGACTTTTCTAAACAGCAGCGCGCCAAAAACCAGTACGGCCTGCTCGCCAAGTTCGACCAGATTTACTACAGCTGGGGGGCTATCTCCCCGATGGGCGGGTACATCTTCGGTAAAAACGATAAAGGCGGTTATAACGCCAGCGACGTGGGCCTGAACAAACCGGGCGCGGTAGACGCGGTCACCTACCTGAAAAAATTCTATACCGATGACGTGTTCCCGGCGGGGATCATCGGCGATAACGGTCTGAACGCGATCGATTCTCTGTTTACCGAGAAAAAAGCGGCAGCCGTCATCAACGGTCCGTGGGCGTTCCAGCCGTATGAAGCGGCGGGCATTAACTACGGCGTTGCGCCGCTGCCGACGCTGCCGGACGGTAAGCCAATGAGTTCATTCCTGGGCGTGAAGGGCTATGTCGTCTCTACCTGGAGCAAAGACAAAGCCATGGCGCAGAAATTTATCGAATTTATCAACCAGCCGCAGTACGTCAAAACGCGCTATATCGCGACGCGAGAAATTCCGCCGCTGACCGCGATGATTGACGATCCGCTCATTAAGAACGACGAGAAAGCCAGCGCGGTTGCCGTGCAGGCCGCACGGGCGACAGCGATGCCGGGCATTCCGGAAATGGGTGAAGTCTGGGCTCCGGCGAACGCGGCCCTCGAACTGAGCCTGACCGGTAAACAGGATCCGAAAGCCGCGCTCGACAGCGCAGAAAAACAGGTTCAGATGCAAATCGAAGCCATGCAGGCCAGCAACCAGTAGTTTTCTGACGTCGCAGAACGGGAGGGCGTCTCTCCCGTTTTTTGAAAGGAGTTGTTTGTGAGTATCATCCCGGAACATTTTGCCAAACCGCGCGTGGCCGGGCGTCACGCCTGGACCAGCCTGCTGCTGGCGGTCATTCCCGGCTTCGGTCAGTTTTACCACCGTCAGTGGCTGAAAGGGGTCATCTTCCTGTTGCTGCTTGCCAGTTTTATCGGCGTATTTGCTGATTTTCTGCGCGAAGGGCTGTGGGGACTGGTGACGCTGGGTGAGGAGGTGCCGCGCGACAACTCCATCTTCCTGCTGGCGGAGGGGATCATCAGCGTGTTAATCGCTGCGTTCGGCGTGATGGTGTATTACCTGTCGATGCGTGATGCGTGGGTCAATGGCCTGAAACGTGACGAAGGGTTGCAGCTTAACAGCGTGCGTAAACAGTATCAGATGCTATTGAGCGACGGCTTCCCGTATCTGATGATCACCCCGGGCTTTATCCTGCTGGTGTTTGTGGTGGTGTTTCCCATTTTGTTCGGGTTTGCCATCGCCTTTACCAACTACAACCTCTACCACACGCCGCCGGCTAAGCTGGTTGACTGGGTCGGGTTTAAGAACTTCATCAATATCTTTACGCTCTCTATCTGGCGTTCCACCTTCTTCGACGTGCTGCAGTGGACGGTGGTCTGGACGCTGCTCGCCACTACGCTGCAGTGTACGGTGGGCGTACTGCTGGCGATTCTGGTGAACCAGAAAGATTTACGCTTTAAGCCGCTGATCCGCACCATCTTTATTTTACCGTGGGCGGTGCCGGGCTTTGTCACCATCCTGGTTTTCGCCGGGATGTTTAATGACTCGTTCGGGGTGATTAACAACGCCATTCTGGCCTTCTTTGGGATTGCGCCTAAAGCCTGGATGACCGATCCGTTCTGGACCAAAACGGCGCTGATCATGATGCAAACCTGGCTTGGTTTCCCGTTTGTTTTCGCCATGACCACCGGCGTGCTGCAGGCCATTCCTGATGATCTGTATGAAGCGGCCACCATGGACGGCGCCAGCAGCTGGACCCGGTTGCGGACCATTACGCTGCCGCTGGTGCTCTACGCCATTGCGCCGATCCTGATTACGCAATACACCTTCAACTTCAATAATTTCAACATCATCTATCTGTTCAATAACGGCGGGCCGGCGGTAGTGGGGTCGAATGCGGGCGGCACCGACATTCTGGTGTCGTGGATCTACAAACTGACGATGTCATCTTCGCAATATGCCATTGCGGCGACCATCACCATCCTGCTGTCTGTTTTTGTCGTCGGCCTGGCGCTATGGCAGTTCCGCGCCACCAAATCTTTCAAAAATGACGACATGGCGTAAGGGACGTAACAATGGCTAAATCACAAAGTATTAAACGTGAGAAATGGGTCCGCCTTTCACTCTCCTGGCTGGTTATTGTGCTGGTGTCGGTCATCATCATTTACCCGCTGGTGTGGACGGTGGGCGCCTCACTCAACGCGGGAAACAGCCTGTTAAGCTCCTCTGTTATTCCGCAGAACCTGTCGTTCCAGCATTACGCCGACCTGTTTAATGGTCAGGTGAATTACATGACGTGGTACTGGAACTCGATGAAAATCAGCTTCCTGACCATGGTGTTGACCTTAATCAGCGTTAGCTTTACCGCCTATGCCTTCTCGCGTTTTCGCTTTAAGGGGCGGCAGAACGGACTGATGCTCTTCCTGCTGCTGCAGATGATCCCGCAGTTCTCGGCGCTGATTGCCATCTTCGTGCTCTCGCAGCTGTTGGGCTTAATCAACAGCCATCTGGCGCTGGTGCTGATTTACGTTGGCGGCATGATCCCAATGAATACCTATCTGATGAAGGGCTACCTGGACGCCATTCCTAAGGATCTGGATGAGTCCGCGCGCATGGACGGAGCCAGTAACTTCCGCATCTTCATCGAGATCATCATGCCGCTTTCCAAACCCATTGTGGCGGTGGTGGCGCTGTTCTCCTTCACCGGGCCGCTGGGGGATTTCATTCTCTCCAGCACCATATTGCGCACCCCGGACAAATACACCTTACCCATCGGGCTTTATAACCTGGTGGCGCAAAAAATGGGTGCCAGTTACACCACCTACGCGGCAGGCGCGGTGCTGATTGCGGTGCCGGTCGCGATCCTTTATCTGGCCTTACAAAAATACTTCGTCTCCGGTCTGACCTCCGGGAGTACTAAGGGATAACCATGAAAAGACTCAAACCCGCTTTGCTTGCTGTTTGTCTTTCTTGCGGTCTTGCCGCGAGTGCGTTCGCCGCGGACGGGGTAAAAACGCGTCCTTTTAATGCCATGCCAGCAGACTTTATTAAGGGGGCGGACATCTCGACGCTGCTCGAGGCGGAACAGCATGGCGCAACATTTTATAACCAGAACGGCCAGCAGCAGGACGCGATTGCCATTCTGAAAGCCAACGGCGTGAACTATGTGCGCCTGCGTTTGTGGGTGGATCCGCAGGATGCCAACGGAAATACCTACGGGGGCGGCAGTAACAATCTGGAAAACACGCTGGCGCTGGCGAAGCGCGTGAAGGCCCAGGGCATAAAACTCCTGCTCGATTTCCACTACAGCGATTTCTGGACCGACCCGGGCAAACAGTTCAAACCTAAAGCCTGGGAGAAGATGGATTACCCGCAGCTTAAAACGGCAATCCATGACTATACGCGCGACACCATTGCCCGCTTTAAAAAAGAGGGCGTGCTGCCGGACATGGTCCAGATTGGTAATGAAATCAATGGCGGGCTGCTCTGGCCGGAAGGCAAAAGCTGGGGGCAGGGTGGCGGCGAGTTTGACCGCGTAGCCGGGTTACTCAACGCCGCAATCAGCGGGATGAAAGAGAACCTGACCGACGGCGAGCAGGTGAAAATTATGCTGCACCTGGCCGAAGGCACTAAAAATGACACCTTCCGCTGGTGGTTTGATGAGATCACGAAGCGCGATGTGCCGTTCGATATTATCGGCCTGTCGATGTACACCTACTGGAATGGCCCGATCGGCGCGCTGAAAGCCAATATGGATGACATCAGCAAACGCTATAACAAAGACGTGATTGTGGTGGAAGCGGCCTATGGCTATACGCTGGAGAACTGCGATAACGCAGAAAACAGTTTCCAGGCCAAAGAAGAGAAGGACGGTGGCTACCCCGGCACCGTGCAGGGTCAGTACGATTATATCCACGATTTAATGCAGGCCGTGATTGACGTTCCCGATCGTCGCGGTAAGGGCCTGTTTTACTGGGAGCCGACCTGGATTGCCGTACCGGGCACTACATGGGCCACCAAAACCGGCATGAAATATATCCATGATGACTGGAAAGAGGGAAATGCCCGCGAAAACCAGGCGTTATTTGATTGTCATGGCAAAGTGCTGCCGTCGATAACGGTATTTAAATAGTATTCTGTTTCACTTCAGGACGTTTTTAATATGAATAAATTTGCGCCTTTAAGTTCGAAGGTCGCTGCGTTATTGCATGGCGCCGACTATAACCCGGAGCAATGGGAGAATTACCCCGGTATTATTGAAAAAGATATTGCCATGATGCAGCAGGCGAAATGTAATGTCATGTCGGTGGGCATATTTAGCTGGGCGAAGCTCGAACCGCGTGAAGGGGAATATGATTTTGTCTGGCTGGATAACGTCATTGATAAATTATATTCAGCGGGGATCCATATTTTCCTCGCCACGCCGAGCGGTGCGCGCCCGGCATGGATGTCGCAAAAATACCCGCAGGTGCTGCGCGTAGGGCGTAACCGCGTGCCTGCGCTGCACGGTGGGCGTCATAACCATTGTATGTCTTCCCCGGTGTACCGTGAGAAGACATTCAAAATGAATACCTTACTGGCTGAGCGTTATTCACAGCACCCGGCGGTGCTGGGCTGGCATATCTCCAATGAGTACGGCGGTGAGTGCCACTGCGATCTGTGCCAGGAGCGCTTTCGTGACTGGCTGAAAGCGCGCTACAAAACCCTGGATGCGCTGAACCACGCATGGTGGAGCACCTTCTGGAGCCACACCTATAGCGACTGGTCGCAGATTGAGTCCCCTGCGCCGCAGGGCGAGGTGTCCATTCACGGTCTGAACCTCGACTGGCGCCGCTTTAATACGGCGCAGGTAACAGATTTCTGCCGCCATGAGGTTGCGCCGCTAAAAGCCGTCAACGCAGCGTTGCCGGTGACGACCAACTTCATGGAGTATTTCTACGATTACGACTACTGGCAGCTTGCGAAAGCGATCGACTTTATCTCCTGGGACAGCTACCCGATGTGGCACAAGGAGAAAGACGAAACCCAGCTCGCCTGCTATACCGCCATGTACCACGACATGATGCGCAGCCTGAAAGGCGGCAAACCTTTTGTGCTGATGGAGTCCACGCCGAGCACCACCAACTGGCAGCCGACCAGCAAGCTGAAAAAGCCGGGGATGCATATTCTCTCGTCAATGCAGGCGGTGGCACACGGGGCCGATGCGGTGCAGTACTTCCAGTGGCGTAAAAGCCGCGGTTCGGTGGAGAAATTCCACGGGGCGGTTATCGACCACGTGGGGCATCTTGATACGCGTGTCGGGCGCGAAGTGACGCGTCTGGGCGAAATGCTTCAGCGTCTGCCGGGGGTGGTCGGGTGTCGCACGCAGGCACGGGTGGCGATTATCTTCGACCAGCAAAATCGCTGGGCGCTGGACGATGCCGAAGGGCCGCGCAACATGGGGATGGAGTACGAAAAAACCGTTAACGAACACTACCGTCCGTTCTGGGAAAAAGGCATCGCGGTGGATGTGATTGATGCCGATGGCGATCTCAGCCAGTACGCGCTGGTGATTGCGCCGATGCTTTATATGGTGCGGGAAGGCTTCGCCGAACGCGCAGAAGCGTTTGTCGCCGGGGGCGGCCATCTGGTGACCACCTACTGGAGCGGCATCGTGGATGAAAGCGATCTTTGTCATCTTAGCGGGTTCCCGGGGCCGCTGCGTAAACTGCTCGGCATCTGGGCAGAAGAGATCGACTGTCTCGGTGAGGGAGAACGTAATCTGGTACAGGGGCTGGCGGGTAATGCGGCTGGCCTGCAGGGGCCGTATCAGGTTCGTCATCTGTGCGAACTGATCCATGTCGAAAACGCTCAGCCGCTGGCGACCTACCGGGATGATTTCTACGCCGGTCGGCCTGCCGTGACGGTGAACCGTTTCGGTAAGGGGAAAGCGTGGCATGTGGCGTCGCGCAACGATCTGCCGTTCCAGCGTGATTTCTTCGCCGGGATTATTGACGAACTGGCGCTGCCGCGGGCCATGGAATGCGATTTCCCACCGGGTGTAGTGGCAACGGCCCGCACGGACGGCGAAACCACGTGGGTGTTTGTGCAGAACTACACCGCCCAGCAGCAGCTCATTACGCTGCCGCAGGGGTATACCGACTGCATGACCGATGCCGCCGCCGCGGGTGATACCGCTCTGCTGCCGTGGGATTGTCGGGTACTCAGGCGTAAAGCGTAGTCGCTGAGGGCGTCGCGTCGTACAACCCTGGCTAATCAATCTGAAGGCGCCTGCTCTATGAGCAGGCATTTTTTTATCTGCATAACAGAGAGGCGTATTATGGACAGTGAAATAACTCAGCGTTTAATTCCTGCATTCGGCGGCGACGATAATATCGAACATGTTGAAGCCTGTATTACCCGTCTGCGCGTCACGGTAAAAGATTTAAATAAGGTGGATACGCAGGCGTTACAACAGGAGGGGGCGCTGGGCGTGATTATTATCGGCCAGCAGGTGCATGCGATATTTGGCCGGCAGTCTGATACCTTGCGGCAATTATTAGATGCGCATTTTAATCACTAATAATAAAAAAGGGATAGCCAAAATAATGGCTATCCCAAACGAGGAGAATAGACTGCCAGTTGTTGGAGATACAATAACGATTAACGCATATCAGGAAATAAACATTACCACCAGGCTTCCACCTGCACGCCAACGTTCCAGGTATTATTTGCGGTGCCGTCTTCGAAGGATTGTCCTTTCTCGGAGTCATTCAGGTAAGAGGCGAAGACGCGCAGTTCAGGACGCGACATAAAATCAGGCCCATCCGCCAGTCCGAGTGCGAGGGTGTACTTCTCTCCGCTCTGCTTGTAGCTGGAGCCATCGGTGTAGGTATCTTTCTGGTAGAAACCGCCCACTTCACCAATCAGACGCACATATTCGGTGAACTGGTACTGTGCGCGACCCACAAGAGAGACAAGGCGCGATTTATCGGTGAATTGCGTGGTGTCATCCGCCGAGCCCCAGGTCAGCACGTGGTTGAAGGAGAGCTTGTCCGTAATCGGAATTAAGCCGGTGTTAATCACACGGTAGCCGCTGGCGTCGTTCACGTAGTTCCACATGTCATACCAGCCGCCGCCCTGGGACACCATGTTCTGCGCCAGGCCTTTGTTCGCATACTGCAGCACCAGCTTGTTGTAGCCGCCTAACATGTCCTGGCTGATCTCACCGGTGACCATGACGCCGTTGTCGGCCTCATACAGCCCACCGTACTCTTTCTGCTTATTGGTGGGGTTTGGCATGGCGTAATCAATGCCCACTTCAGTCCATGCACCCGCCCACGGCTTCCAGCCCGCATAGCGAAGGTCGATGTAGTTGATATTAACGTCGCTATCGCCGTCCACGCGGTAGTCCACGTCGTTGGCATCGCCACGGATCCAGGCCACGGACACTGCACCCGGTCCGAGCGTGTAGTTTTCGATACCGGCACCCGCGCCTGAGATGTTCCAGTATTTGGTGTCAATGATGTGCAGGTCATGGCGCTGGTAGTAGCGCTTACCGCCCCAGATCACCGCATTCGGATCGCCGGGGATCAGCCCCTTGATCTGCAGATTCAGCTGACGCAACCCGAACTGCGCATCGTCGCCGAAGGTGGTTTCATTGTCGTTAGAGCCGTCAGAGACCATGCTCACCATGCTGTCGAGGTAGAAGCTGACATCGTTCTTTTTGTACACCTCTGAGCCCAGCTCCAGCTCGCCGTAGGTATCGGCCTCGTTACCCAGACGGCCAATTTTATTTTTTTGCCACTCCTCCATCCCACCATCCCGTGAGACGCCCACACCGGAGCGAAGATACCCATGAAAATCAATTGGTACTGAAGACGCTGCAAACAGCGAAGGAGACGCTAACGCGGCAGCCAACGCAACAGATACAGAGCGGATCGTCGTGTTCATTGTTACCCTCTTATTGTTTTGTAATACGTTCACAAATCCGATGTCATAAAATGCCTAAACCTTTTTTCTGGCAATTGCGTGATCGTTAATCTGTGATTAAGTGCAAATAAAATAGCCAATTTTGTTACGATTGATGAGGTGTGAGCAGAAATGTAGTATTGTGAACGTAATACTTTTTGATGGTGTTATGGCAGCCGAAAGTGCCCAGTGGGCGTTTTTTTATATCGCCCCTGATACAATCAGCGCATAACAACATAAGGAACCGGACCATGAAGTCGAAAAGCGCAACGTTAGAGGACGTCGCACGCCATGCGGGCGTCTCCTATCAGACCGTGTCCAGGGTACTGAATAAATCTGCCAATGTATCCGAAGCCACGCGTCACAAGGTGGAGAAATCCATAGAGTTATTGCGGTATGTCCCGAACCGCCTGGCGCAGCAGCTGGTCGGAAAGCAGACCCAGACCGTCGGACTGGTGACGATTTCGCTGGCTTTGCATGCGCCGTCACAGGTCGCCGCGGCGGTAAAACGCTATGCAAATGTGGAAGGGTATCAGGTGTTGATCTCCATGATTGATGAGAACGTCAACCACAGCATCCAGGATTCGATCTATGAACTGAAATCTCAGCTCGTCAGTAAGGTGATCATCAATGTCCCGCTGGAAGCAGAGCAGGCGCAGAAAATCGCGACGGACAACGACGATATCGTCTGTCTGTTCCTCGACGTTGACCCTTACAGTTCCGTGTTTAACGTTTCGTTTAACCCGGCAGATGGCACCCGTGCCAGCGTCAAATATCTCTACGAACTGGGGCACCGGGAAATCGCGTTGCTGGCGGGGCCAGCCTCTTCTGTCTCGGCGCAGCTCAGGCTGAAAAGCTGGATTGAAACCCTGAACGGTTACGGTCTGGAGCCGGCCTCGGTGATCCGCGGGAACTGGGATGCGCAGAGCGGTTACGCGGGTGCGTTGCAGATGCTGCGCGAGACGCCGCAATTTTCTGCCGTGCTGGTGGCCAACGACCAGATGGCGCTGGGGGTACTAAGTGCTTTCCATCAGCATCAGATTTCCATTCCGGGTGAAAAGTCGGTGATTGGCTACGATGACACCTACGAAAGCTCATTCTTCTATCCGGCATTGACCACGGTATCGCTGGACCTGGATCTGCAGGGGAAAGAGGCGGTGCGCCGCATTCTTGACAGTGGCGAAGACAATGCCGTGCGCATGTCATCCATTTTGCCTGCCCGGCTGGTGGTGCGGCAGTCGACCGGGCCGAAAGGTGAGAAGGGCAAAAACCTGCAGGCGCTGGCGCAACAGCTTCGTGATATCGCACATCAGCTTGGCGATATGTAAAACGGTGAGCACCTCAACCCGGTGGGTGAGGTGCTGCACTCTTATTCCAGCCCCAGCGTGTACTGCGCAATCTTGAAGTAGATAATCAGACCGGTTCCGTCGATAAGCGTCGCGATAAAGGGCGCGGAAACGACGGCCGGGTCAATGCCGCAGCGCTTCAGTACCATCGGAATAACTGACGAGACAATCGCACTCCACAGCGTAATACAGACCAGCGTCAGGCTGACGATAAGGGTAATTTCCAGCCCGATACCCATCATCCAGGCGCGAACACACCCGGCAAGACCAAGCGTGGCGGCAATCATCAGCGAGGTGGTCATCTCCTTTCGTAACACGCGGCCAACGTCGCGCAGACGCACTTCACCCAGCGCCATTGCACGCACCAGCGTGGAGGTGATCTGCGTCCCGCTGTTCCCACCGGTCCCTATCAGCAGCGGAATGAAAAAGGCCAGAGCAATGGCGGATTCCAGCGCCTCTTCGAAGTGCTGAATAACCGAGCTGGTATAGGCTTCAGCGACAAACAGCAGCAGCAGCCAGACGGAGCGTTTTTTCCACAGGCTGAAGGGGCTGGTTTCCAGATACGGCTTTTCCAGCGGCAGCGTTGCTCCCTGGAGCTGGGCATCTTCGGTGACATCATCTTCCAGCAGATGGGCGATTTCGCGTTCGGTCAGGCAGCCGACCACTTTACCGTGCGTGACCACCGGCACGACATCCGCCTCGCCGTGGGCCAGCAGCCCGGCGACATCGGCACGCTCGTCTTCCGGTTTGACCTGCAGAAACTGAGAAATCATCAGCGTTTTCACCGGCTGTACCGTATCGGCGGTCTGCAGCAGTTTGCGCACCGCAACCATGCCCGCCAGCCGACCGTTATCTTCGAGGAAAATATGCGATGGAATATCATCGTCTTTTAATTTTTCGAAAAATTGCTCGCGTGCCAGCGCCACGCATAATGAAATATCGAGGACGATAAAATCGGTATTCATATATTGCGCGATTGCGCTGTCATTGAATGCCAGGTTTTGATTGTGAATAGCGTAAGACATAGTGAATTCCCTTTGAATAATAAAATCTCTCAGGGGCGAGCAAGACAGGGCATGTCGAAGAGGAGATCCCCACGTCCTGGGTTCAGCACTGTACACCGTATCCCGTAAGGGAAGTTATACTGACAAAGCCTTGATTCGACAGTGCCTGTTTTACCCTGTGCCGGTTCTCTCGAACCCACCAGAGCGATAACGTGTATTTGTACAGGAGCCTCGCCATAACGAGATCGTTGTAAAACGAGAGGGATAATACGCCACTTTAAACATCGCGCTGTGGAATTTAAAAGACGTTTAAGAAACGTTTAGAACAATAATTTAATCCGCGTATTAATGACATCGATTATTCATCAATGACGGTGGTTATTGCTCAAGAGAGTATAATTCCACACCTCTGTGTTTCTAATGTCGCTGACATTTTGGCGTGTCGTTAATGCCTTCCTGTTGGAGGTCTGAGCGGTTGATACCCCATTTAAGGTTGTTCGTTTCTAATGGTCAGCATCACGAACGCTGCGGGGTGGAATATGACGTGGTTTGACAATCTGCTGAATCATTTTGCGCTCTATCCGACGCATCTGTTCGCGCTGCTTTTCATCATCGCGCTGAGCAAGTCTACGGTACTGGTTTCCTCCGTGCTTCCGCCGGCCTCGGTGATGCTGCTGGCAGGGATCACCGTCAGCCAGACCCGCCTGCATCCGGGACTGACGTGGCTGGCTGTCGCGGCGGGTGCCACAACAGGGTCGGTATTGAATTATCATATCGGCCAGTTGATGGGCCACACGCGGCTGGTCACGCGCTTTACCTCCCGGCACGCCGAGAAATTTTTGCGGGTACAACATCAGTTGCAGAAAAACGGCGTGCTGGTGCTCTTTACCGCGCGTTTCCTGGCGGTGCTGCGTTATATCGTCCCGCTGGCAGCGGGCATGCTCAGACTGAACGCGGCGAAGGTGTACGCGGTAAGCCTGATTTCAGCCGTCGTATGGGCGGCGCTGTATGTCGGCATCGTCACCGGCATCAGCGCCTTTTGACCTACAGGTTTCCCATTCCGCCGTCGACCAGCAGTTCCGTTCCCACCATATAGCGCGATTCGTCAGAGGCAAGATAGAGCGCGGCTTTCGCCAGCTCCGTCGGCGTGCCCATTCTGCCCAGCGGCACAAGTTTGGTGATATCCCCCAGCATCGCCTTGAGCGCTTCCTCGCTTAACCCCGTTTTATTAAATGCCGGTGTTTCTACCGGACCCGGGCTCAGGCCGTTGACGCGAATACCGCGCGGCAACAGCTCCCCTGACAGCGTGCGTGCCAGCGACAGTAATCCCGCCTTGCTGGCGGCATAAACGCTGCTGGCAGGCAGCCCGATGCGGGCGCTCACGGACCCGCACAGGATCACAGAGGAGGGATTATTGAGCAGCGGCAGCAGGGCCTGAATCAAAAAGAACGGTCCTTTAAGGTTGATGCCCATCAGGCGATCCCAGGCGTCTTCCTGCCACTCTTCAAGCAGCCCGTGCGTCACATCGCCGGCGTTAATAAACACGGCATCAAGACGCGACCAGCGAGAGGCGAGCGTGTCCGCCAGCGCTTTTTGCGCGGCGATGTCACCCGCATCGGTCGGAATAACCCAGGTATTATCGCCCAGAATGCGTTGTGCTTCGGCAAGGGTATCCGGGTTACGTCCGGTGACAGCAACGTGCGCCCCTTCGGCAATAAATTCCTGCGCGGTAGCGAGACCAATACCGGAAGTGCCGCCGGTAATCAGCGTATATTTACCTGCTAAACGACCCATGTGTTTCTCCTGAAATGACTCTGGAGAAAGCACTATAGAAACGTTAGTATCGAAAGGAAACTAGGTACCATTTGGATACTAATGAGGCAAGAGGTGCGCTATGGCGGAATCGCTCAATATACCCTGTGAAAAAAAATCTGAGGTTTATCTCTGCCCGATGACGCAGTTTGTAAATCTGATTTCCGGTAAGTGGGCCATCCCGGTGCTCTATCGCCTGATTATGCTCAATGCACCGGTCCGGTTTGGCGATCTGCTGCGCGCCGCCGCCCCCATCACGCAAAAAGAGCTCACGAAGCAGTTGCGCCTGTTTGAGCAGCGCGGGCTGGTGTCGCGCACTATCTACCCGGAGATCCCACCGCGAGTGGAGTATCAGATAACCGCGCTGGGATTAACCCTCCAGAGCGCGCTCTCCCCGCTGGCCGACTGGATGAGCGAATACGGCGATCGCCTTGAAAAGTAATCCTCAGTTTGCGAAACGCTTCCCGGAAAATTGTCACGAATCTGTCACACTCACTGCGACATTTTAAAACGAGTGAGGAATTAGGGATGAGAAAAGCACTACTCGCGCTGGCAATCGCCGGTTCCATAACAGTGACATCTGGCGTGCAGGCGCAAGAGACGCCGGAAGGGTATCAGCTGGAACAAGTTTTAATCATGAGTCGCCATAATTTGCGCGCGCCGCTCGCCAACAATGGCAGCGTGCTCGAGCAATCCACACCGAAGCAGTGGCCAGAATGGGAGGTGCCAGGCGGCCAGCTCACCACCAAAGGTGGCGTGCTTGAAGTCTATATGGGCCACTATATGCGCGAGTGGCTGGCACAGCAGGGAATGGTGAAAACCGGCGAGTGCCCGGCCGCGGATAGCGTATATGCCTATGCCAACAGCCTGCAGCGCACTGTCGCCACCGCGCAGTTCTTTATCACCGGCGCCTTCCCGGGGTGCGATGTGCCTGTGCATCATCAGGAAAAAATGGGCACCATGGATCCGACCTTTAACCCAGTGATTACGGATAACTCACCTGAATTCCGTGAAAAAGCGCTGAAGGCGATGGAAACTGAGCGGCAGAAAATGCAGCTTGGCGAGAGCTACAAGCTGCTGGAGCAGATGACGAATTACGCCGATTCACCGTCCTGTAAAGAGAAGAACGTGTGCTCGCTGGCGGAGGCGAAAGATACCTTCAGCGCTGACTATGAAAAAGAACCTGGCGTATCGGGTCCGTTAAAAGTCGGTAACTCGCTGGTGGATGCCTTCACGCTGCAGTATTACGAAGGCTTCCCGGCAGACCAGGTTGCCTGGGGTGAAATTAAAACCGATCAACAGTGGCGCGTGTTGTCGCAGCTGAAAAATGGCTATCAGGACTCGCTGTTTACCTCCACCGAGGTGGCGCAAAACGTGGCCAAACCGCTGGTGAAGTATATCGACCAGGCCCTCGTCACCGGGCAGGCGAAAGCGCCGAAAATCACCCTGCTGGTGGGGCATGATTCCAATATCGCGTCGCTGCTTACGGCGCTGGATTTCAAACCGTACCAGCTGCATGACCAGCACGAGCGGACGCCAATTGGCGGGAAAATTGTTTTCCAGCGCTGGCATGATAAAAACGCCAACCAGGAGCTCATGAAGATTGAGTATGTCTATCAGAGCGCCGACCAGTTGCGTAACGCCAGCGTATTATCACTGGATGCGCCGGCACAGCGTGTGACGCTGGAGCTGAAGGGGTGTCCGGTTGATGCGAACGGTTTTTGCCCAATCGATAAATTCAATGCGGTGATGAATAACGCGGCGAAATAGGTAAAACCCCCCGCTCAGGCGGGGGGAAACGTTCAGACGTTTTTACGTTCGATGGTTTGCTCACCCCAGAAGAGCGCGTTTTTGTCCGTTTTCCCGAAGGCACGTTCCAGCACTTCATCGCTGCCTTCTTCCCAAATCTGCTCTGCCAGCTTCTCGTCATAGTTCGCGACTTCAAAAATGGCTTCGGCGATCTCCGGAGAGGTGTTGCGTAAACTTGCCCATTCACCCACGCGGTGGGCTTTGGATTCTTGAGTTGGCATGCTTGTCCTCCTGTTGAGTTAGCCGTTCAGTTTTTTGGCGAGGCCTGCGACATACTCACCCTGATAGCGGGCGATAGTGAGCTCTTCGTTGCTCGGCTGTCGGGAGCCATCGCCACCGGCAATGGTGGTGGCGCCGTACGGTGTCCCGCCACGAACCTGGGAAATATCAAACAGTTCCTGCGCGCCGTAGCCAATCGGCACAATCACCATCCCATGATGAGCAAGGGTAGTCCAGGTTGACGTAATCGTCTGCTCCTGACCGCCGCCGGTCCCGGTGGAGCTGAAGACGCTGGCGAGTTTGCCGTATAACGCTCCGGATGCCCAAAGTCCTCCGGTTTGATCGAGGAAGGTCCGCATCTGGCCTGACATATTGCCAAATCGGGTAGGGGTGCCGAAAATAATGGCATCGTAATCAGCCAGTTCCTGCGGGGTGGCAACCGGGGCATTTTGTGTTTTCCCCCCGGCTTTGGCGAACGCCTCAGCCTGCATCGTTTCCGGTACGCGTTTCACCACAACTTCTACGCCGTCCACTCTGTTTGCACCTTCTGCTACCGCGTGAGCCATGGTTTCAATGTGTCCATACATGGAATAATAGAGCACCAGAACTTTTGCCATTTTGCATCACTCCTCGTTTGTGTTTTCTGACAGCGGATCGCTGCGTTCATTTAAAGATAAGTCATCACAGCCAGACTGCAAAAATGAACGGCATTTCTTTGATTTATAACAATATGGATACAAAAGCGCTTTGTAGCAAAATGAAACAACTTTCCCGCTGCGGATTTTTAAAATGATAAGAAAGGCTTATAAATGGCCGTCGCGTAATCTCACCCGAATGGCTGAGATCATGTTGCAGAATATTACCTCTGACTTGCCGGATAGCCGCATTCCACTAAGCTTAATTTCACGCGGCACAGATAAAGGCACTGTCCTTCAGCCGCGCGGTGAAAGAATCCTCTTTTACTGAATGCAATATGATGTCTAATGTTTCACACTCTGGAGGTTAGAGATGGCAAACCATCGTGGTGGTTCAGGTAATTTCGCTGAAGACCGTGAAAGAGCATCAGAAGCAGGTCGTAAAGGTGGCCAGTCTAGCGGGGGGAATTTCAAAAATGACCCTCAGCGCGCATCAGAAGCTGGCAAAAAAGGGGGCAAAAACAGTCATGGCAGCAATAAGTAATACGCCGGACTGATACCCTGCCGCCGGGATCTCCCGGCGGTTTTTTATTTCTGCAACATTGAACTGTAACCAAAGGCATCGCACACTAGAGGATTGATGCTTATTTGCTGGTGCCGCATGTCTCTCTCCCGTTTCACATTCTCCGTCAAACCTCAGGAAGCCCTTCTCATTCTGATCACCATGTTCTGGGGCGGAACCTTTCTCGCCGTCCAGTACGCGGTCACGCTGAGCGGTCCGTTCTTTTTTGTCGGCCTGCGCTTTGCGACGGCGGCGATTGCCGTGGGATTACTCTCGCTTAAAACCTTGCGCGGGCTGACGCTTAAAGAACTGAAGGCCGGGGTGGCCATTGGGGTTGCGATTGCCATGGGCTACAGCCTGCAGACGTGGGGATTACAGACCATCACCAGCAGCAAATCGGCGTTTATCACCGCCATGTATGTGCCGCTGGTGCCGTTACTGCAATGGCTCTGTCTGGGGAGAATACCGGGTCTGATGTCCTGCACGGGGATCGTGCTGGCGTTTATTGGCCTTATCTTGCTTGCCGGGCCGGAAAACAACCTGCTGGCGCTGGGGCCGGGCGAAATCATTACGCTGGTGGGCGCTATCGCGATTGCCGCGGAAATTATTCTGATCAGCGCCTGGGCTGGCAAAGTGGACGTCAAGCGCGTCACCGTGGTTCAGCTGGCGACCGCGTCGCTGGTGGCTTTTGCCACCATGGTGCCGGCAGGGGAGTCTGTTCCGCCGATGTCTACCGGGCTGGTTGTGGTGGCGCTGGGGCTGGGTATCTTTAGCGCCATTATCCAGGTCACCATGAACTGGGCGCAGCGCAGCGTTTCCCCGACGCGTGCGACGGTTATCTATACCGGTGAACCGGTATGGGCGGGCATTTTCGGGCGTATCGCCGGAGAGCGTTTACCGCTGCTGGCGCTGGTGGGTGCGGCGTTTATTGTCGCCGGCGTGCTGGTGAGTGAGCTGAAGCTGAAACGGAAGAAAAAAGCGCTGCCTGAGCGTGACAGCGCTGCGATAAATCAAGAGTCCTGATGTACCACGTCGCCCTGCGGTGCAGCCGCTTCCCGGCGGCTCAGCAGGGCGTTAAGCAGGATTGCGCCAAAGGTTGCGGTGCCAATCCCACCAAGGGTGAAGCCGCCCAGCGTCAGGGCAAAATCTCCCGCCCCCAGCACCAGCGTGACCGCCACCATAATCAGGTTGCTGTTCTGGCTCAGATCGACACGATGCTGCACCCAGATGCGTGCCCCGGCAACGGCAATCAGACCAAATACCACAATCGATGCCCCACCAATCACCGGCGCGGGAATGGTGTGGATCAGCGCGCCGAATTTCGGTGAGAAGCCGAGGAGCATCGCCATCACCGCTGCCGCCACGAAGACCAGGGTGGAGTAAACTTTGGTCACTGCCATCACGCCAATATTTTCAGCGTAGGTCGTTACACCGCTGCCGCCGACCGAGCCGGAGAGCATGGTAGCCAGACCGTCGCCGACAAAGGCGCGGCCCATGTAAGGGTCCATGCTGCGCCCGGTCATACCCGCAACGGCTTTCAGATGGCCTAAGTTTTCCGCCACCAGGATCACCGCAACCGGCGCGATTAACATCATCGCCTGCGTGTTAAAGACCGGAGACGTCACCTGCGGCAGGCCGAACCAGGCGGCGTTATGCAACAGTGTAAAATCAACCGGCTTGCCCAGACCGAAGACGTTTGCCAGCAGGGCGTACACCAGACAGGCAACGATTAACCCCACCAGGATCAACAGTCGCTGGATCATCCCCCGCGTAAACACCGCCACCAGGCCAATGCAGAGTACCGTGATCACCGCCATCCAGCTTTCAAAGGGCGAACCGGAGACGCTTCTGACGGCTATTGGCGCAAGGTTCAGACCAATTGCCATCACCACAGCCCCGGTGACGACGGGAGGCATCATCCGCTCTATCCAGCGCGTCCCGACCTTCATGACCACCAGGCCAATCAGCGTGTAGACCAGCCCGCAGGCGATAATGCCGCCGAGCGCGACGCTCAGATTCGGGTTGATACCCTGACCGTTAAAGCCGGTGGTGGCGATGACCACGCCGACAAACGCAGCGCTGGAACCAAGATAGCTGGGCACGCGCCCGCCGGTGATGAAAAAGAACAGCAGGGTACCGATACCCGACATCAGAATGGACAGATTGGGATCAAGCCCCATCAGCATGGGCATCAGCACCGTTGCGCCGAACATCGCGACCGCGTGCTGAACCCCCATCACTAAGGTTGGCCCGAGCGGGAGCCTTTCATCCGGCGCGACCACGCCAGGTTCTGTAGAGGTCGATTTCAACTGCCAGTGGGGAAAACCGAACATTGCCATGAGCTGACTCCTTAAGGAGGGTTAACAGGCGGGTCGCATAAGCGCGTGATAGCCGCGGTCAAACCACACCAGCCCTTGCGGCGCGGGGTGGCGAATAATCGAAACGATGTCGCAAAACAGGATGTCGTGCGTGCCCACGCTCACCACCTGGCTGATACGGCAGTCAAACGAGGCCAGCGCCTCCTCCAGACGCGGGCACCCCGTTTCGCCGGTCTCCCAGCGCGCGGCGGCGAAGCGCTCGTCCATCGGGGTTTTCCCCCCAAACAGGTTTGATAGCGGCTCTTGTCCGGCGCTCAGGGTATTGACGCACAGGGTGCGGTTTTCACTGAAGGTCGGCCAGACGGATGCGCCACGGTTCAGGCATACCAGCAGCGTGGGCGGTGAATCCGTTACGCTGCACACCGCGCTGGCGGTGAAACCCGCCATCCCGGCAGGACCGTCGGTGGTGATGATATTGACCGCCGCACCGACGCAGGCCATGGCATCACGGAAGGTTTGTTTATCGGGTGTCATCATGGTGGCTCCTTATGCCAGTGCGCATGCGTCTTCAAAGGCCAGACGCGGCAAACGGCCGTAGAGTTTGCTGGTATCGCCATAGCCAATATTGATAAGCAGATTACTTTTCAGCGACGTGCCGGTGAAAAACGCGTCGTCGACTTTTTGGCGATCAAAGCCTGACATCGGGCCCGTATCGAGCCCCAGCGCCCGACAGGCGAAAATCAGGTAAGCCGCCTGCATCGCGCTGTTGCGAAAGGCGGTCTCTTCGGCAAGCGCCGGGCTTGAGGTAAACCAGCTCCGCGCATCCCCGTGGGGGAACAGGGCGGGAAGGCGTTCATAAAATTCACTATCCCAGGCGACAATCGCCGTAACCGGGGCGGTGAGGGTTTTCTCCAGGTTGCCGCTGGAAAGCGCCGGGCGCAGTTTTTCTTTTCCCTCTGCGCTTCGTACAAACACAATCCGCGCTGGCGAGCAGTTGGCGGACGTGGGACCCCATTTCATCAGGTCGTAGATCTCGCGCAGCGTCTCGTCGCTGACGGGGATCGCCTGCCAGCCGTTATGGGTGCGTGCGCCGGTAAACAGTGATGCCAGCGCGCCAGGGGTAATCGCTTCGCTCATCAGGGCTCCTTATAAAGCGGGTTCAGGGCTGTGCAGCAGGCTGGCAAGCCCGTTCAGCAGCAGCGTATTAAAGGTTTCTGGCTCGGTGACGTTGCAGGCGTGCCCGCCCTGACGCATCACCACCTTGTGGCTGCCGGGGATGGCCGCCTGTAGCTCAGTGGAACAGACCGCAGGGATGAGCAGATCGTCGGCGGAGCAGATGAGGTGTACCGGGCAGTGAATGCGTGAGGCGTGGCGACTGAAGTCCGCTTTCTTCAGGGCATTCAGCCTGTGCAGCAGGTTGTTTTTGCCCTGGAAGTGGGCCAGTGCCAGAGCCTCTTCGGCCTCCAGACGCGGCGCGCGGGCGGCCATCCAGTCGGCCGGGTAAAGAAACAGCGGCTGTGCCTCTACCCACGCCTGTGCGCCGCCTGCATGAAGCAGGCGTTCGCGGATCTGGAAACAGCGTCGGGTATGAGCATTCAGAGTGAGCCAGCCGTTCACGCACACCAGCGCGCTGAGGGCATCGGGGTGGTCGAGCGCCAGCTGCAGGCCGATCAGCGCCCCCAGCGCATGACCCACGACGCAGTAACGAACGATCCCGGCGGCATTCAGCGCCCGGGCCAGCTCGTCGGCCATCATCGCCAGGCTGTAGGCTTCCGGCAGCACGTCGGGATTATTGCCCGTCCCGCGCTGGTCGTAGCACACCACCTGGTACTCTTGCTCCAGGACGGCAAGCTGCGGTAGCCAGTAGCTGCCGCCCCCGCCAAGCCCGGCAATGAGGACAACCGTGGGCGCGCCGTCGTAAGGGGGAGGTGAGACAGAGAGCTTCATGGCCGCCTCACTTTGCGATGTGTGCAACGGTCGCGATTTCAACCAGCGCATCTGGCCTCACCAGCCCACACTGAATGCAGAACCGGGCCGGTTTATCACCGGGAAAGAACTCGGCGTAAATGTCGTTAATCGCGGCGTAGTTTTTCCAGTCGGTGATAAAGATACTGTTGAACGTCACATCCTCCATTGTGCCACCCGCTGTTTCGATCACTTTTTTGATCGTCTCCAGCACGTGGCGGGTTTGCGCCTTTGGGTCGTTGGGGTAGACCACGTTATTGTGCTGATCAAACGGCAGCGTGCCGGATACATACACCACACCATCGGCCAGCGTGCCGGGCACGAACGGGGCAATCGGGGTACTGGTTCCTGGCGGAATAATCACGGATTTCGGCATGGTCTTGTTCCTCAGGCAATACGGGCTAGCGGTGGATTCAGGGCGTCGCAAAAATCCGCGACGTTGCTGACCCAGCCAAAAAAGGTTTCGATGTTGAACAGGGCCGCTTGCTGCGCAAACGCCGGCCCGGCCTGATGGGTGGCGTCTTCCAGCACCACGCCAAAATATTCCAGGAAGAAGCCGTCGCGCAGGGTGGATTCCACGCAGACGTTGGTAGCGATGCCGGTAAAGACCAGATGACGGATCCCCCGGCTGCGCAGCAGGCTGTCGAGCGGGGTGTTGAAAAAGCCGCTGTAGCGCGGTTTGGGCAGCACGATATCGCCTGCCTCTGGCACCAGCTCATCCACCAGTTGGTAATCCCAGCTGCCTTTCGCCAGCAGTGTGCCCTGCAGTTCGGGCCGTTTGCGCATGGTTTTCAGGGCGTTCGATTTATGGAAATTGGGAGAGCCCGGGCCACCGGCCTCCACATATTGATCGTCCCAGCCGTTCTGGAACCAGACGATCAGCATGCCTGCCGCGCGGGCTGCGTTGACTGCGGTTTTAATGTTCTCAATCACCGGTCGGGTGGCGGAGACGTCAAATCCCGCCAGATCCAGATAGCCGCCCTGGCTGGCATAGGCGTTTTGCATATCCACCACAATCAGGGCGCTTTGGTGCGGCGCAAAGGTGATGGCTTCCGGACGTGCTGCAAGCGTGGTCATTACGCGACCTCCTTTGTGATGGCAGGAATGTGGGCGCGGCACTGCATCAGCGGCTGAATGCGCTCGCCGAATGTTTCCACACCGGTCAGGAACTCATCGAAAGTCAGCAGCACGCCTTCCGCACCGGGCACGGCGGCCACTTCATCGAGCATTCTGGCGACGCTGGCATAGGAACCGACCAGCGTGCCCATGTTGATGTTGACCGCTGAGGTCGGGTCGGCCATCTGACGGACGTTGGTGTCCGAGCCGGAACGGGTATCTTTCTGGCTCTGTTCGGTGAGCCAGCTCAGCGCTTCATCGTCCGCGCCCGCCTTATACCGTTCCCATTTCGCGCGGGCGGCGTCGTCGGTTTCGTCGGCAATGACCATAAACAGGACATAGGAACCCACATCGCGACCGGTTTTGTCCGCGGCCTCTTTCATGCGTGCCGCGGTCGGGGCGAAGGCGGCTGGGGTATTCACGCCTTTGCCAAAGCAGAAGTTGAAGTCGGCGTATTTAGCGGAGAATTCCATTCCTGCGTCGCTCTGCCCGGCGCAGATCACTTTCATCGGGGCGGAAGGCTGCGGGCTGACGCGGCAGTCGTTCATGGTGAAGTAATCACCTTTGAAGTCGCTTTTGCCGGTGCCCCAGAGATCGCGCAGCACCTGCACATACTCGGTCAGGTAGTCGTAGCGGCGGGAGAAATACTCGTCGCCCGGCCAGATCCCCATCTGCTCATATTCAGGTTTTTGCCAGCCCGTAACCAGGTTAACGCCAAAGCGACCACCGGAAATGGAGTCGATGGTGGAGGCCATTCTGGCAACGATCGCCGGCGGCAGGGTGAGGGTGGCGGCCGTCGCGTAGATCTGAATGCGCGAGGTGACGGCTGCCAGCCCGGCCATCAGGGTGAAGGACTCCAGGTTGTGATCCCAGAATTCGGTTTTTCCGCCGAAACCCCGCAGTTTGATCATCGAAAGTGCAAAATCGAAATGGTAGTGCTCCGCCTTTTGCACGATGGCCTTATTCAGCTCAAAAGTAGGCATGTATTGCGGGGCGGTGGTCGAGATTAGCCAGCCGTTGTTGCCGATAGGTACAAATACGCCAATTTTCATCACGAACCTCTCTTTACGACGTTGCAGGTAAAGAGGGTTTTGCAAAGGCAATGCCAGTTTTGAAAATGGCTTTGTTATTAATGTGTTAATCAATGGTTGGTTAATTGAGATACGCAAATGTGGACTAAATGGTCAAAAACATTGCACAGAAAACAGGCATTCATGCGCGATCGGAGTGCAGAGTGTCGTGGTCGGTGAGGGGTTTTGCTATGCTGATGGCAACGCAAAATATGGAGAGCGGGAATGACACAAGGTGCAGTGAAAACACCTGGTAAACGTTCGCAGGCGGTCAGTGCGAAGAAGCAGGCCATCCTGAGTGCGGCGCTGGAGACCTTTTCGCAGTTTGGTATTCATGGCACGCGCCTGGAGCAGGTGGCGGAACAGGCCGGGGTGTCGAAAACGAATCTGCTCTACTACTACCCGTCGAAAGAGGCGCTTTACATTGCGGTGATGCAGCAGATCCTCGATATCTGGCTGGCGCCGCTTAAGGCGTTTCGCGAAGAGCTTGCCCCGCTGGTGGCGATCAGGGAGTACATTCGCCTGAAGCTGGAGGTGTCGCGTGATTATCCGCAGGCGTCACGGCTGTTCTGCCTGGAGATGCTACAGGGCGCACCGCTGTTGCAGGCGGAACTGACCGGGGATTTAAAACAGCTGGTTGACGAGAAATCGGCCATTATTGCCGGATGGGTGGCGGGCGGGAAGCTGGCTCCAGTTGACCCACATCATCTGATCTTTATGATTTGGGCCTCCACTCAGCATTACGCTGACTTTGCGGCCCAGGTTGAAGCGGTGACCGGTAAAACGCTCCAGGATGAGGCGTTTTTCCACAGCACGCTGGAAAACGTTCAGCAGATGATCATTGAAGGGATCCGCGTGCGTTAGTTTCCCGGCGGAAGAGGGCAGCTTAAATCGCCCTCTTCACACTGCATCAGTGAGGCAAGAAACGCTTCACGCTCAACGGTTTTTTCGTTCAGGCACTGGCTGATGATCATCGGCTGGACGCTGCCTCCCTCAGTACCCGACCCGATAAAGTTGCAGTCGGCATCGCGCAGGGCAATCCACGCCTGCTGCGCCTTTTTCAGAAGCTCACGCTGTGGGGCTTCTGCGCGTTTGATGGCAGCCTGATACGTCTGATTCAGTTTTTTATCGGCTGCCTGGTACTGCTGCGCCGTACAGGTGTTCATTTCAAGCTGGGTGGTCGCATTTGCGCACTCTTCTGCCAGCGCGTTCGCGCTCAGCAGCAATGCAGCCCCCGCGATCAGATATCTTTTCATCATCCCCTCCATGTAAAAAAGCCGGATGCGCTGTGCTTATCCGGCCCTGGGTTATTTTGTCACCCCGGTAAGCGTAGTGCCACCGGGGATATTTTACACGATTAACCGATAGTCATCAGGCTCGCGTTACCGCCCGCTGCCGCGGTGTTCACGCTGAGCGAGCGCTCCACGTACAGACGTTCCAGCAGCAGGTTGGTTTCGCCGCGGGCAAAGCCCTGTACCGAAACAATCGCACCGCTGCGGGCCGCCACCTGCTCGCACAGTTCGCGCAGCTGGTCGGAATCACCGTGATAGATAACGGCATCAAACGGCTGAGTCAGCAGGGCATCGGGCTTCGCAAAATGAATGCGGGCAGAGACCGCTTTCGGCAGCTGTTTCGCGAGGTCACGATGCAGTGCATCTTCCGGCCACAGCACTTCACAACCGGTTGCAGCAGCAGCGGCCAGCTGAACCAGCGCATCCTGCTCGTTGTCCGCCACGCACAGCACACGCTCGCGCGGCATCAGCGTCCAGGTGTTGCGCTCACCGGTTGGCCCCGGCAGCAGGCGCTGCGTTCCCGCCTGCGCCAGTTCGCCATACTGCTGTGCGACAGCGCGCAGTTCCGGGCGTGTTTCTGCCCACGTGATGAGCGCCTCCAGCGGCTGTGTCAGCACGGCCTTCAGCTGCGCGTCCACCGGACGTTCGGCATCCTGACGTGCCAGCGTCACGCCGAGCGCATTGTCCGGACGGTTTGCCAGCAGACGGTACAGGTAGAGTGGACCACCGGCTTTTGGACCGGTACCTGACAGACCTTCACCGCCGAACGGCTGTACGCCCACTACCGCGCCGACCATGTTACGGTTGACGTACAGGTTGCCTACTTTAGCGCTGCCGGTCACCTGAGCGATGGTCTCATCGATGCGGGTATGCACGCCGAGGGTCAGGCCATAGCCGGAGGCGTTAATCTGTTCAATCAGCTCGTTGAGGTTGTTACGGTTGTAGCGCACCACGTGCAATACCGGGCCAAAGACCTCTTTTTTCAGCTCGTCGAAGCTGGCCAGTTCAATCAGCGTTGGCGGCACAAAGGTGCCGGTCTGCCACTCGCGGGCATCCTCGCTGTTTTCACGCACGGCCTGGAAGACAGGACGGCCTTTGGCGCGCATGGTCTGAATGTGGTTTTCGATATTCGCTTTGGCTTCTCCGTCGATAACCGGCCCGATATCGGTCGTGAGGCGGCCCGGGTTACCCATGCGGCATTCGGCCATCGCGCCGCGCAGCATCTTCAGCGTGTGGTCTGCTACGTCATCCTGCAGACACAGCACGCGCAGGGCGGAACAGCGCTGGCCCGCGCTGTCGAAGGCGGAGGCGAGAACATCGACCACCACCTGCTCGGTGAGCGCGGAGGAGTCGACGATCATGGCGTTCATGCCGCCGGTTTCAGCGATGAGCGGCGTTGGACGCCCCTGTGCATCAAGACGGGTGGCGATGTTGCGCTGGAGCAGGGAGGCAACTTCAGTCGAGCCGGTAAACATCACGCCGCGCACACGGTTATCGGCGGTCAGTTTCGCCCCGACCGTTTCACCGCGGCCCGGCAACAGCTGTATGACACCCGCAGGCACGCCTGCTTCCAGCAGAATGTTAATACCCTGAGCGGCAATCAGCGGGGTCTGCTCCGCCGGTTTTGCCAGCACGCTGTTGCCTGCGGCAAGTGCGGCGGCAATCTGGCCGGTGAAGATCGCCAGCGGGAAGTTCCACGGACTGATACACACCACCGGACCGAGAGGACGGTGGGTTTCGTTATCGAAATCATCACGAACCTGGCCTGCGTAGTAGTGCAGGAAGTCGACCGCTTCACGAACTTCGGCAATGGCGTTGCTGAAGGTTTTACCTGCTTCGCGCACCAGGATCCCGATGAGCGACTGCATCTGGTCTTCCATCAGCACCGCAGCACGTTCCAGAATGGCGCCACGCTCTTGCGGCGGTGTCGCGAACCAGATTGGCGCGTTATTCACCGCGCTGTCCAGCGCCTGATCCACTTCTGCTTCGGTTGCTTCCCGCACGTAGCCGACGATATCTTTTGGCTCCGCCGGGTTAATCACGGGCTGCATTTCGCCATCAGCGACGGGCTGCTCCAGAATCGGTTTGGCCTGCCATTTCTGCAGCGCGCTGTTGAGCAGGGCGGAGGAGAGGGAGGCCAGACGGTGTTCGTTCGCCAGGTCCAGGCCCGCGGAGTTCACGCGACCTTTGCCGTACAGTTCACGCGGCAGCGGGATCTTCGGATGCGGCAGGCCAATCTGACCTTCCTGGGCAGCCATCTTCTCAACCGCCTGCACCGGATCGGCAACCAGCTCGTCAAGTGGCAGGGTGGTATCGGCGATACGGTTAACGAAGGAGGTGTTCGCCCCGTTCTCCAGCAGACGACGCACCAGGTACGCCAGCAGGGTTTCATGGGTGCCCACCGGGGCATAAATACGGCACGGACGGTTCAGTTTGCCATCCGCCACTTTACCGGTGACCTGCTCGTACAGCGGTTCACCCATGCCGTGCAGGCACTGGAACTCATACTGACCCGGATAGTAGTTCTGACCGGCCAGGCTGTAGATGGCCGCCAGAGTGTGGGCGTTATGGGTGGCAAACTGCGGGTAAATCAGGTTCGGCACGCCGAGCAGTTTTTTCGCGCAGGCAAGGTATGAGACATCGGTGTAAACCTTGCGGGTATAGACCGGATAGCCTTCCAGACCTTCCATCTGGGCGCGTTTAATTTCGCTGTCCCAGTAGGCGCCTTTCACCAGGCGGATCATCAGGCGACGGCGGCTGCGGCTTGCCAGGTCAATCAGGTAATCAATCACGAACGGACAACGTTTCTGATACGCCTGGATAACGAAACCAATTCCGTTCCAGCCTGCCAGCTCCGGCTCGAAGCACAGTTTTTCCAGCAGATCGAGGGAGATCTCCAGGCGGTCGGCCTCTTCGGCATCGATGTTGATACCGATGTCGTACTGGCGCGCCAGCAGGGTCAGGGATTTCAGGCGCGGATAGAGCTCTTCCATCACCCGGTCGTACTGCGCACGGCTGTAGCGCGGATGCAGGGCCGAGAGCTTGATGGAGATCCCCGGGCCTTCATAAATACCGCGACCGTTTGACGCTTTACCAATGGCGTGAATCGCCTGCTGGTAAGAGACCATATAAGCCTGCGCGTCGGCGGCGGTCAGCGCCGCTTCACCCAGCATGTCGTAAGAGTAGCGGAAACCTTTATCTTCGAGCTTACGGGCGTTGGCCAGCGCTTCCGCGATGGTTTCGCCGGTAACAAACTGCTCGCCCATCAGGCGCATCGCCATATCCACGCCTTTGCGGATCAGCGGTTCACCGCTCTTGCCGATGATACGGTTCAGGGAGCGAGAGAGGTTGGCTTCGTTATGGGTCGAGACCAGTCGGCCGGTAAACAGCAGGCCCCAGGTCGCCGCGTTGACGAACAGCGACGGGCTGCGGCCAATGTGTGACTGCCAGTTACCGTTGCTGATTTTGTCGCGGATCAGTGCGTCACGGGTGGCTTTGTCAGGAATACGCAACAGCGCTTCCGCCAGACACATCAGCGCTACGCCCTCCTGAGAGGAGAGGGAAAACTCCTGCAGCAGACCCTGTACCATTCCGGCGCGGCCGGTGGCATTTTTCTGGTTACGCAGTTTGTCGGCAAGCTGATACGCCAGGCTGTGCGCCTGAGAGGCAATGGCTTCTGGCAGACGGGCCTGCTCCAGCAGCATCGGTACGGCGTCGGTTTCGGCACGACGGTAAGCACCGGTAATGGCGGCGCGGCTGACGGACTGAGGCAGGATCTGCTCGGCGAATTCAAGGAACGGCTGATGGTTTTCGTCAGCAGCGGCGGAAACCTCATCACTTTCATTGGCTGCACCCGCCAGCAGCGCGGGCAGCTCTGGCAGCCCCTCATCGCTTTCGAGTCTTTCGAGGTAGTTAAAAATCGCCTGCTTGATTAGCCAGTGCGGCGTGCGGTCAATGCGGGTTGCTGCGGTCTTAATCCGTTCGCGGGTTGCGTCATCCAGCTTAACCCCCATGGTGGTCATACCCATGCCAAAGCTCCTGTTGTTCTGTCGTCGTGTGCTATCGATAGCGTGAAATATCCACCATGTTGCAACTTTGTGCAACCGTGTTAAATGTGACCTGGTTTGCAACCCAGGAAATGAATGGAATGTGAAGAGATGGTTAGCTGGAAAAAAGTGCTGGCTTCTGGATGAGAGGCCTGTTTTTATGCGGGACTTAACACTTTTAAAAGGTGCAACCCGTAAAAGCGTGAGCGAGTGCAACCTATACGAAAGACGTATAAAACCAGGGATGAATTTGATGTAAATGCAGTGTTAAATCGTTTGTGTGCGAGCACTGCTTACGGCAGGATACGCGCGGCCAACAGAAACACATACACACATCACTACGTTCCGGTGATGACATAACAAGGCAACCCGGACGGTTGTCGCTCGACATTTTGGAGAATTTGAATGGCAATTAGCACACCGATGCTGGTGACATTTCTCGTTTATATATTTGGCATGATCCTGATAGGGTTTTTGGCATGGCGTTCAACAAAGAACTTTGACGACTACATTCTGGGCGGGCGTAGCTTAGGGCCGATGGTCACCGCACTCTCTGCGGGCGCGTCCGACATGAGCGGCTGGCTGCTGATGGGTCTGCCGGGGGCGATTTTCATCTCCGGTATTTCTGAAAGCTGGATCGCCATTGGCCTGACCGTTGGGGCATGGATCAACTGGAAGCTGGTTGCAGGCCGTCTGCGCGTGCATACCGAAGCCAACAACAATGCGTTGACCCTGCCGGATTACTTCACCGGACGCTTTGAAGATAACAGCCGCGTGCTGCGTATTATCTCTGCGCTGGTTATCCTCGTGTTCTTCACCATCTATTGTGCCTCTGGCATTGTGGCCGGTGCGCGCCTGTTCGAAAGCACCTTCGGCATGAGCTATGAAACGGCGCTGTGGGCCGGTGCTGCGGCAACCATTCTCTATACCTTCGTGGGCGGTTTCCTGGCCGTAAGCTGGACTGACACCGTGCAGGCGAGCCTGATGATCTTCGCTCTGATCCTGACGCCAGTCATTGTCATCTTCACCGTCGGCGGCTTTGCTGATTCGCTGGAAGTGATTAAGCAGAAGAGCATTGAAAACGTCGACATGCTGAAAGGGCTGAACTTTGTCGCCATCGTTTCTCTGATGGGCTGGGGTCTGGGCTACTTCGGTCAGCCGCACATTCTGGCGCGCTTCATGGCCGCTGACTCTCACCACACGATTGTTCATGCCCGTCGTATCAGTATGACGTGGATGATCCTCTGTCTGGCGGGTGCCTGTGCGGTTGGCTTCTTCGGCATCGCTTACTTCAACAATAACCCGGCGCAGGCAGGTGCAGTAAACCAGAACGCCGAGCGTGTGTTCATCGAACTGGCGGGCATTCTGTTCAACCCGTGGATTGCCGGTATTCTGCTCTCCGCGATCCTGGCGGCCGTGATGTCCACCCTGAGCTGCCAGCTGCTGGTCTGCTCAAGTGCAATCACCGAAGACCTCTACAAAGCGTTCCTGCGTAAAGATGCGAGCCAGAAAGAGCTGGTATGGGTGGGGCGTTTCATGGTGCTGGTGGTGGCCTTAATTGCCATTGCACTGGCGGCAAACCCTGAGAACCGCGTGCTGGGCCTGGTGAGCTACGCGTGGGCGGGCTTTGGTGCGGCGTTTGGTCCGGTGGTGCTCTTCTCGGTGCTGTGGTCGCGCATGACCCGCAACGGCGCGCTGGCGGGGATGATTATCGGTGCGCTTACCGTGATCGTCTGGAAGCAGTTCGCCTGGCTCGGTCTGTACGAAATTATCCCGGGCTTCATCTTCGGCAGTATCGGCATTGTGGTGTTCAGCCTGCTGGGTAAAGCGCCTTCTGCCTCAATGCAGAAACGTTTTGCTGAAGCAGACGCACACTATCACACTGCACCGCCGTCTAAGCTGCAGGCTGAGTAATCTTTTTCGCTGATAGACAGGCCGGGTAAGCGCGCGCGCTACCCGGCTTTTTTCTTGCCAAAATCCGCAATTTACGATGATATCGCTGTGCTTATAACAATGAGGATAGCGAAGCATGACAATCAAAACAGGGGTAATGGCAGCGGCATTATTGATGCTGGCGGGCTGCAGCGTGCCGTCGCAACACGCGGCGATGGAGACCTGCAAAGCGGATAACCAGATGCAGCAAACCACGCTCTATTTCGGGCTAAACCGTCCTGCAGGGGCGCAAATTACCACCGGCGAGTGGCAGCAGTTCGTTGACCAGGACGTGACGCCGCGTTTTCGCGATGGCCTGACGGTCTTTGATGCGCGCGGGCAGTGGCTGGGTAACGACGGGAAAGTGGCGCGTGAACCGAGCAAGGCGCTTATGCTGATCCACGGTAAAGATGCGCAGAGCGAGAAGAATATTGAAGCGTTGCGCGGTATTTATAAATCACGCTTCGCGCAGGAGTCGGTGATGCGGGTCGATCAGCCGGTGTGCGTGCAGTTTTAATGAAAGACGGCGGGAGAACCCGCCGTTATCGCTTACAGCACCAGTCCTGCAAAGCTGGCGGACAGCAAACTGACCAGCGTCGCGCCATACACCAGACGTAAGCCAAAACGCGATACCACGTTCCCCTGTTGCTCGTTCAGGCCTTTGATCGCCCCGGCCACAATGCCGATAGAGGCAAAGTTAGCGAACGACACCAGGAAAACGGACAAAATGCCCAGTCCGCGGGGTGACATCTGATGCGCAATTTTTTGCAGCTCAATCATTGCCACAAATTCATTTGCGACCAGCTTGGTTGCCATAATACTGCCGGCATTCAACGCGTCGCTCAGCGGAATACCAACCAGCCACGCCAGCGGATAAAATACATAGCCCAGGATCTGCTGGAAGCTCATACCAAATACGCTGGAGAAGAGGGCGTTAACGGCGCTAATAAGGGCAATAAAGCCAATCAGCATCGCCAGAATAATCATCGCCACTTTAAAACCGGCCAGAATATACTCGCCAAGCATTTCGAAGAAGCTCTGGGACTCGTGCAGCTTTTCAAGCTTGATGTCCGGCTCTGCTTCCGGGCGCGCCGGGTTGATAATGGAGAGAATAATAAAGGTGCTGAACATGTTCAGGATGAGCGCGGCAACGACAAATTTGGCGTCGAGCATGGTCATATAGGCACCGACAATCGACAGGGATACCGTCGACATGGCCGTGGCCGCCATGGTGAAGAGACGACGAGAGGAGAGGTCGCCCAGTACACCCTTGTAGGCAATAAAGTTTTCAGACTGTCCGAGGATCAGCGAGCTCACCGCGTTGAACGATTCCAGCTTACCCATGCCATTCAGTTTTGACAGCAGTGTCCCGATCACCCGAATAAAAATCGGCAGAATTCGCCAGTGCTGAAGAATACCAATCAGTGCGGAGATAAAAATAATCGGGCAGAGTACGCCGAGGAAAATGAACGCCAGTCCTTTTTCACCCATCCCGCCAAAGACGAAATTGGTGCCTTCAGCCGCGAATTTCAGCAGTGACTCAAAGAATCCCGAGACATATTTAATAATGAACAGCCCGCTTTCGGCATGCAGGAAAAAGAACGCCAGGGCTATTTCAATGACAATCAGCTGTAAAACAAAACGAATGCGAATTTTTCGGCGGTCGAAACTCACCAGCCAGGCAAGCGCAAGAATAATCACCAGCGCCAGCAGGAAATGGATAATGTTAAACATGGTTAATTTTCAGTTGGTTTTTGAGGCAGATATTTAGCCACAGCCCTGATTAACCGTAAATGGGCATTTTCGCTATAACTTATAAACTTAACGATAACGCCAGCAATTATTACCAGGCTGGGTGTTTACAACTCGTCATCAAAACAACACACATTTCGCTTGTTTTTCTTGCTGGCGTAATGATAATCACTATCACAAGAATTTACCTTTCTTTGCATCCGTTGACCGCGATAAACATTTAAGGTGTCGGCATGTTTGTTCCATTTCTCATTATGTTACGTGAAGGTCTCGAAGCGGCCCTCATCGTCAGCCTCATCGCCAGTTATCTGAAGCGAACCCAGCGTGGACGCTGGATCGGTGTCATGTGGATAGGGGTATTCCTCGCCGCAGCACTCTGTCTGGGCCTTGGCATTCTTATCAATGAAACCACCGGTGAGTTTCCCCAGAAAGAGCAAGAGTTGTTTGAAGGGATCGTGGCCGTCATTGCCGTGGTAATCCTCACCTGGATGGTGTTCTGGATGCGTAAAGTGTCCCGCAACGTGAAGGTGCAGCTGGAGCAAGCGGTGGATAACGCCCTGCAAAAGGGCAATAACCACGGCTGGGCGCTGATCATGATGGTCTTTTTCGCCGTGGCGCGGGAAGGGCTGGAGTCGGTTTTCTTCCTGCTGGCGGCATTTCAGCAGGATGTGGGGATCTGGCCACCGCTGGGTGCGATGCTGGGTCTGGCCACTGCTGTGGTGCTGGGCTTCCTGCTCTACTGGGGCGGCATTCGTCTTAACCTGGGTGCGTTCTTTAAATGGACCAGCCTGTTTATTCTGCTGGTGGCCGCTGGGCTGGCGGCGGGGGCGATCCGCGCTTTCCACGAAGCGGGCCTGTGGAATCACTTCCAGGAAGTGGCGTTCGACCTCAGTAACGTGCTCTCAACGCACTCCCTGACCGGTACCTTGCTCGAAGGTATATTTGGTTACCAGGAAACGCCGAGCGTCAGCGAAGTGGCGATGTATTTTATCTATTTGGTTCCGGCGCTGGTGCTGTTTGCCATGCCGCCGCGCACCGGCACTCAGACGTCGCGCGTTGCGCCGTAATCTGACTGCATTAGTTACAACATACTTTTAAAGGGAAGAGTCATGGCAATTCAGTTCCGTCGTAGTGCGTTATGCGCAGGCCTTGCCGCGCTGTTCGCTTCAGCATTTTCCGCCTGGGGCGCGGATGTTCCGCAGGTCAAGGTTTCGGTCAATGATAAGCAGTGCGAGCCAATGACCATCACGGTCAACAGCGGCAAAACCCAGTTTATTATTCAGAACCACAGCCAGAAGGCGCTGGAGTGGGAAATCCTGAAAGGCGTCATGGTGGTGGAAGAGCGTGAAAATATCGCGCCGGGCTTTAGTCAGAAGATGACCGCCAACCTGCAACCGGGTGAATATGAGATGACCTGCGGGCTGCTGACGAACCCTAAAGGCAAGCTTATCGTGAAGGGCGACGCCACGGCCGATGCCGGAAAAGGCACGGCCCTGTTGAGCCTGGGTGATGCGATTACTGCTTATAAAGCGTATGTCATCAAAGAGACGGCGGACCTGGCTACCGGTACTAAAGCCTTCACCGATGCAGTAAAAGCGGGCGATATCGCGAAAGCGAAATCCCTGTATGCGCCAACCCGTCAGCATTACGAGCGTATTGAGCCGATTGCCGAGTTGTTCTCTGACCTGGATGGCAGCATTGATGCCCGTGAAGATGATTTTGAGCAAAAAGCCGCCGACCCGAAATTTACCGGCTTCCACCGTCTGGAGAAAGCCCTGTTTGGCGATAACACTCTCAAAGGGATGGATAAATATGCCAATCAGCTGAACAGTGACGTGCTTGAGCTGCAAAAACGCATCAGTGAGCTGGCCTTCCCGCCATCAAAAGTGGTGGGCGGTGCCGCGGGTCTGATTGAAGAAGTGGCGGCAAGTAAAATCAGCGGTGAAGAAGACCGTTACAGCCACACCGACCTGTGGGACTTCCAGGCCAACGTCGATGGCGCGCAGAAAATTGTCGATCTGCTGCGTCCTCAGCTGCAGAAAGATAACAGCGAACTGCTGGCGAAAGTGGATGCCAACTTCAAAAAAGTCGACACCATTCTGGCGAAGTACCGTACCAAAGACGGGTTTGAAACCTACGATAAACTGACCGATGCCGACCGTAACGCGCTGAAAGGCCCGATTACCACACTGGCGGAAGATCTCTCCCTGCTGCGTGGCGTACTGGGTCTGGATTAAGCACGATGAACAAGCAGAATGAACACGACGTGGTGGAACCTTCACGTCGTCGATTGTTAAAAGGGGTAGGGGCGCTGGGGGGCGCCCTTGCTCTGGCCGGAGGGTGTCCGGTGGCGCATGCGGCGAAACCGCAAAGTGCTCCCGGCACGCTGTCACCCAATGCACGCATGGAGACGCAGCCTTTTTATGGCGAGCATCAGTCGGGCATTCTGACGCCACAGCAGGCCTCCATGATGCTGGTGGCTTTTGATTCGCTGGCAAGCGATAAAGCCGATCTTGAGCGTTTGTTCCGCCTGCTGACGACGCGCATCGCGTTTCTCACCGCCGGTGGTCCGGCGCCGGACACGCCTAACCCGCGTCTGCCGCCGATGGATTCCGGTATCCTCGGGGCATTTATCGCTCCGGATAACCTGACGATAACCGTTTCGCTCGGTGAGTCGCTGTTTGATGCGCGCTACGGGCTGGCAAAACAGAAGCCAAAAGCGCTGCAGAAAATGACGCGTTTCCCGAATGACTCTCTGGATGCTGCTCTCTGCCACGGCGATCTGCTCCTGCAAATTTGCGCCAACACCCAGGATACGGTGATCCACGCGCTGCGCGACATCATCAAGCACACGCCGGACCTGCTGAGCGTTCGCTGGAAGCGGGAAGGGTTTATCTCTGACCATGCCGCCCGCAGCAAAGGGAAAGAGACGCCCGTAAACCTGCTGGGCTTTAAAGACGGCACGGCCAACCCGGACAGCCGTAATGACCCGCTCATGAAAGAGGTGGTCTGGGTGACGGCCGATCAGGGCGAGCCGGCATGGGCTGTGGGTGGAAGCTATCAGGCGGTGCGGATTATTCAGTTCCACGTGGAGTTCTGGGACCGTACGCCGCTCAAAGAGCAGCAGACGATTTTTGGCCGCGATAAACAGAGTGGCGCTCCGCTCGGGATGAAGAACGAGCATGATGTGCCTGACTACGCCAGCGATCCGAATGGCGATGTCATCGCACTGGACAGC
The DNA here is from genome assembly GCF_003010695.1 of Enterobacter cloacae complex sp. FDA-CDC-AR_0132. Taxonomy (NCBI): domain Bacteria; kingdom Pseudomonadati; phylum Pseudomonadota; class Gammaproteobacteria; order Enterobacterales; family Enterobacteriaceae; genus Enterobacter; species Enterobacter cloacae complex sp. FDA-CDC-AR_0132. The sequence goes on from NZ_CP027618.1 coordinate 3,426,047, forward strand.
CATATCCGCCTGGCCAATCCGCGTACCAAAGAGACACAATTCAGCCTGATGATGCGTCGGGGATATAGCTATTCACTTGGCGTAACCAACGCCGGCCAACTCGATATGGGGCTGCTGTTTGTCTGCTATCAGCACGACCTGGAGAAGGGCTTCCTGACCGTACAGAAACGCTTAAACGGGGAAGCGCTGGAAGAGTACATTAAACCCATCGGCGGCGGTTATTTCTTTGCCCTGCCTGGCGCACGCGATCGCAACGCCTATCTCGCTCAAGGGTTGATTGAAGCCTGATAATTGTCCCTGCGATAATTCGCGGGGACATTATTTTTTCATATGCCTGTCCTGCTGTTATATTTCTGTAATATTCCTGTATGAGACTGATTTCCACTGTAGGGACAGTCTTAAAGTTACGTTCAGGTAAAATAAATGTTGCATTTATGATAACTCCTGATGTACTTAAGATAAGACAGCGGTAGTTCCCGGCAGTGATGCTGAATCACTATGGAGATCGCGAATGGTTGCGTCCTGTACTGGACATGGTAAACACAACACCCGCAGCACCCGGCGCGGAGGCTCAGACTCCGGCAGCGATTTCCTTACCACAAAATTATCCCCCTCGACTCAAGAATCTCTTTCGACCGACGTGCAGAATGGTGCGCGTAGCCGTTCTGTTGCGTCATCCGGTAAAGCAAGCAATGGCTTACAAGGAAGCCAACCCTCTGATGTTCGTGCGCATAATCGTGCTGAAACTGGCACGTGTGATGAATACCAACAACTCAAGGTGCTATCCATGGGAAGACAAAAAGCAGTGATCAAAGCTCGTCGCGAAGCAAAACGTGTGCTGAGACGGGATTCACGTAGTCATAAACAGCGTGAAGAAGAATCGGTCACCTCGCTTGTGCAGATGAGTGGCGTAGAAGCAATTGGCATGGCCCGAGACAGCCGTGATAATTCTCCAATTGTGGCGCGCAATGAGGCTCAGGCGCACTACCTGAATGCTATCGAGAGTAAACAGCTCATCTTTGCAACCGGCGAAGCCGGATGCGGGAAAACGTGGATCAGTGCAGCCAAAGCGGCAGAGGCGCTGATCCATAAAGACGTGGAGAGAATTATTGTCACCCGTCCGGTACTGCAGGCTGATGAAGATCTTGGCTTCTTGCCCGGAGATATTTCAGAGAAGTTTGCCCCTTACTTCAGGCCCGTCTATGACGTGCTGGTGAAACGTCTGGGAGCATCCTTTATGCAGTACTGTCTGCGACCAGAGATTGGCAAGGTGGAAATCGCGCCGTTCGCTTATATGCGCGGACGTACATTTGAAAATGCGGTCGTCATTCTTGACGAGGCTCAGAACGTGACCGCAGCGCAAATGAAGATGTTTTTAACGCGCCTCGGGGAAAACGTGACGGTCATCGTCAATGGTGATATTACCCAGTGCGATCTGCCGTCGGGCGTGAAGTCCGGACTGAGCGACGCCATGTCACGTTTTGAGGAAGATGAGATGATTGGGGTGGTACGCTTCACGAAAGAAGACTGCGTGCGTTCAGCGCTCTGCCAGCGTACGTTGCAAGCGTACTATTGAGTAAGCCGTTGTGTTCAAGGCCCGGGAAACCGGGCTTTGTTTTTTGTGCGGGCGTCCTGTCCGGGGAATATAAAAGAAAAAAGCCCGTACTTTCGTACGCGCTCTCATCTTAAATATGGCGGTGAGGGGGGGATTGACTCGCTTCGCTCGCCCTGCGGGCAGCCTGTTCGCTGCGCGCTCAGTCTGTCCAACTGGCTGTCGCCAGTTGTCGAACCCCGGTCGGGGATTCTCATCCCCCCTGTCCGGGGAATATAAAAGAAAAAAGCCCGTACTTTCGTACGAGCTCTTATCTTGAATATGGCGGTGAGGGGGGGATTCGAACCCCCGATACGTTGCCGTATACACACTTTCCAGGCGTGCTCCTTCAGCCACTCGGACACCTCACCATATTGTTTTGCTGCCTGACCGCTTGGGGGGCAACGGGGCGCTACTATAGGGAGTTGCGCTAAAACGGTCAAGCAGATTTTCTGCTTTAGTGCTTGTTCGGTTAAGCAATAATCAGCTCCACGTCTTTTTGACCGTGGAGCCGGTGATTAACGCTGTGAATCGAGCACTTCGCTGTTTTTGACCACCTCTTGTGCTCTGGTATAGCTTTCGATCAGCAACTGATAGGCAGGGAAGATATGGGTATACACTTCAGCCCACTCGGCTGCATCTTCCCGGTTCCATGTCCGCTGGATCTCAGAGGCAACCGCCGCGGTATCCATTGGTACCACCCCGGCCTGGACCACGCGCGCCAGGGTGATCTCCTGAGCCATTTTGCTGTAGGTGCCGGAGGCATCAATAACCGCAAACACTTTATAACCCTCCGCGACTGCGCTAATAGAGGGAAACGCCATGCAGACGCTGGTGATGGTGCCGGCGATGATCAACGTTTTGCGCCCGGTGGCTTTCACCGCAGCCACAAACTCCGGGTTATCCCAGGCGTTGATCTCACCTTTACGTGGAACGTATTGCGCATGTGGCGCATTAGTGTGGATCTCCGGGATAAGGGGGCCATTCGGTCCCTGTGGAACAGAAGCGGTGGTGATCACCGGGATCTTCGCCAGGGTAGCGATTTTTGCCAGCGCCGCAGCACGTGCGCGCAACTCTGGCATTGGCATATCCCCCACGGTCTGGAAAAGTCCGCTCTGGTGATCGATAAGCAACATCACCGCATCGTTTACATCAATAACCGGGCGTGAGCCGTTAAAATTTGCAGGTGCAGACATCTTCTTCTCCTTTATTACCATCAGATCTGGCCGAAGCGGCCGGAGTTGAAATCACGAATGGCTTCCGCGATTTCGGTTTTACTGTTCATCACAAACGGCCCATAGCCCACGATGGGTTCATTCAGCGGCTCGCCGGCCATCAGCAGGACTTTGGCATCGAGGCTCGCTTCCAGATGGAGTGTGTCGCCTTGCTGGCTTAATACAACCAGCTGTGCCTCGCCTGCCTGGGCTGTTCCGTTCACTGTAATGGTGCCTTCCATCACAACCAGCGCCGTGCTCCAGCCCTCCGGCTGACTGAGCGTGAGATGGCTACCCTGATTGAGCGCGATGTCCCAGACGTTTAGCGGCGAAAAGGTGTGCGCGGGGCCAGCAACATCCTCGTAGCGACCTGCGATAACCCGCAGCGAGCCGCTGTTATCCGGCAGCGTGACCACAGGGATATCCGCCTTAGTGATGCTCTGGTAGCCCGGCGTCGCCATTTTGTCTTTGGCAGGCAGGTTGACCCACAGCTGCATCATTTTCAGTTCACCGCCTTTCTGCGCGAACGCGCTGGAGTGGAACTCCTCGTGCAAAATGCCAGCGCCCGCCGTCATCCATTGCACGTCCCCGGGGCCTATTACGCCGCCTCTGCCGGTGGAATCGCGATGTTCAACTTCGCCGGAATAGACGAGGGTGACCGTTTCGAAACCCCGGTGTGGATGCTCGCCGACGCCGCGCTTTGCCCCATCCGCCGGGAAGGTGTATGGCCCGGCATAGTCCAGCAGTAAAAACGGGCTGAGCGGCTCGCCGTGCGTCTGGTAAGAAAACATTGAACGTACCGGGAAACCATCACCAACCCAGTGTTGACGGGGAGCGGTATACACGCCTGTTACGTTTTTCATGATGAACTCCTGAAGCGTTGTTGATGTAATTAGCTTATATTCAGCGTTAATATCCCGGTAGATAGTGAAAATGGCATTCACTGTTCTGAAAATAGAACGATGAGGATTTATGCAGGATCTCAATGACTTCGTCTGGTTTGTGAAGGTGGTCGACTACGGTGGTTTTGCTGCCGCGGGGCGTGCGCTCGATTTGCCGAAGTCCCGGCTAAGTCGCCGGATAGCTCAGCTGGAAGAGCGGCTTGGCGTGCGGTTAATACATCGCACAACGCGGCAGTTTACGGTGACAGAAGTAGGCCAGACCTTCTATCAGCACTGTAAAGCGATGATGGTGGAAGCAGAAGCTGCTGAGGAGGCGGTGGCCGCGTTACAGGCTGAGCCGCGCGGTATTGTCAGGATCACCTGCCCGATAACATTGTTGCATGTCCATGTTGGCCCGATGCTGGCGAGATTTATGGCGCGCTATCCAGGGATCGCGCTGCAGCTTGAGGCAACCAACCGGCGGGTAGACCTGGTGGGGGAGGGGATTGATGTCGCGATCCGTGTGCGCCCGCGTCCGTTCGATGACAGCGATCTGGTGTTAAGGGTACTGGCTGACCGGGGACATTGTCTGGTCGCCGCACCGGCGTTGATTCAGCGGATGGGTAAACCGTTGGTGCCCTCTGAACTCAGTGCCTGGCCCGGATTAAGCACGAACGAGGGTAAACACATCCATAAATGGGAACTGAGCGGACCCGAAGGGGCGAAGGCGGAAATCCATTATCATCCTCGCCTGATCACTACCGATATGCTGGCGTTGCGTGAAGCGGCTATAGCGGGTATCGGCGTGGTGCAGTTGCCCATATTGATGGTGAAAGATCAGCTTGCGTCAGGGGACCTCATTCGCGTACTTGATGCCTGGGAGCCACGACGTGAGGTGATTCATGCTGTGTATCCTTCAAGACGCGGGTTACTCCCGTCTGTCAGGGCACTGGTGGATTTTCTTACCGAAGAGTATGCGCGAATGGTGGAAGATTAATCTTTCCCTCTCCCCTGGAGCGTGGGTGAGGATCTTACACCACACAAGGCCTCATGCTGCATGGGCGGGGAATATAAAAGAAAAAAGCCCGTACTTTCGTTCGAGCTCTCATCTTAAATATGTCGGTGAGGGGGGGATTGACTCGCTTCGCTCGCCCTGCGGGCAGCCTGTTCGCTGCGCGCTCAGTCTGTCCAACTGGCTGTCGCCCGTTGTCGAACCCCGGTCGGGGATTCTCATCCCCCCTTTCCGGGGAATATAAAAGAAAAAAGCCCGTACTTTCGTACGAGCTCTCATCTTGAATATGGCGGTGAGGGGGGGATTCGAACCCCCGATACGTTGCCGTATACACACTTTCCAGGCGTGCTCCTTCAGCCACTCGGACACCTCACCATATTGTCATCCCGTTGTTGCCGGGACGGGCGCTAATGTAAGGAAAAGCCGAACTGGCGTCAACTCACTTTTTCAGTAAATCAGCGCATTTAGACAAACTTCAGTCAACATGGCTTTTAAATGTGCTGAAAGCGCCTTTTTTATCAACAACGCGGTGGCGGTAAAAATTTGTTATGCTGGCAATCCAGTTGAAAATGAACACAAAACAGCGCAATAAAAGGCAGGAATGACTATGGATATAATCTTCTATCACCCCACTTTTGATACTGCTTACTGGATTAAGGCACTTTCGGCAGCGTTGCCCGGGGCGCGCGTGCGTGAGTGGAAACGTGGTGATAACGAACATGCTGACTACGCGCTGGTCTGGCATCCGCCGGTAGAAATGCTCCAGGGCCGTAAACTGAAGGCCGTTTTTGCACTGGGCGCCGGCGTGGATTCTATTCTGAGCAAACTGAAAGCACACCCTGAAATGCTGCCGGAAGAGATCCCTCTTTTCCGTCTGGAAGATACCGGCATGGGACAGCAAATGCAGGAGTATGCTGTCAGCCAGGTGCTGCACTGGTTCCGCCGCTTCGACGACTATCAGGCATTAAAACAGCAATCCCACTGGGAGCCGCTGCCGGATTATCAGCGCGAAGATTTTACCATTGGTATCCTCGGGGCTGGCGTGCTCGGCTCAAAAGTCGCTGAAGCACTTGCCCCGTGGGGCTTCCCACTGCGTTGCTGGAGCCGTAGCCGCAAGGATTATCCGGGCGTAGAAAGTTTTGCCGGCGCTGATGAGCTTCCTGCGTTCCTGAACGGTACGCGCGTGCTCATCAACCTGCTGCCAAATACGGCCGAAACGGTGGGGATTATCAATGGTGCACTGCTTAATCAACTGGCTGACCAGAGTTACGTAATGAACCTGGCGCGCGGGGTACACCTTGTTGAGTCCGATCTGCTGCAGGCGCTGAACAGCGGAAAACTGAAAGGGGCGATGCTGGATGTGTACAGCCGCGAGCCGTTACCGGCCGAAAGCCCGCTGTGGGCACATCCGCGTGTGGCGATGACGCCGCACATTGCAGCGGTCACGCGTCCGGCGGAAGCTGTGGCCTATATTACCCACACCATCAGTGAGATGGAGCAGGGCCATCCGGTAACCGGACAGGTCGACAGACAGCGCGGCTACTGAGTGAAACCCGGCGTTAGCCGGGTTTTTGCTAATATTCGCTGCAGATAACTGCTATCCTTTGGAAAAACCGCAGAGGAGAGAAAGATGTATCCCGTTGACCTGCATATGCACACCGTCGCCAGTACCCACGCGTATAGCAACCTCCATGATTATATCGCGCAAGCGAAACGCAAGGGCATTACGCTTTTTGCGATTACCGATCACGGCCCGGACATGGCAGATGCGCCGCACTACTGGCATTTTGTGAATATGCGGATCTGGCCACGTCTGGTGGACGGTATTGGGATACTGCGCGGCATCGAGGCAAACATTAAAAATACAGACGGTGAAATCGACTGCACCGGACCGATGCTGACCTCTCTGGATCTGATCCTTGCCGGTTTCCACGAGCCGGTTTTCGCGCCGCAGGATAAAGAGACGAACACCCGAGCGATGATTGCTGCTATAGCCAGCGGCAACGTGCACATTATTTCTCATCCGGGTAATCCTAAATACCCGATTGATATCGAGGCTGTTGCCCAGGCGGCAGCGAAACACCACGTGGCGCTGGAGATCAATAACTCTTCTTTTGTTCACTCGCGTAAGGGCAGTGAAGCAAACTGTCGCGCCGTGGCAGCTGCAGTGCGGGATGCCGGTGGCATGGTGGCGCTGGGTTCCGATTCCCATACCGCGTTTACGCTGGGTGATTTTAGTGAATGCCTGAAAATACTGAATGACGTGGATTTCCCGGAAGACAGGATCCTTAACGTTACCCCACGCCGCATGCTTGATTTCCTCGAGTCACGCGGAATGGATCCGATTGATGAATTTGCCGATCTTTAATTGTGTAATGGAATAAAAAAATGAATGAGTTTTCCATCCTTTGCCGCGTGCTGGGTACGCTGTTCTATCGTCAGCCGCAAGACCCGCTGCTGGTTCCACTCTTTACCCTGATTCGTGAAGGGAAACTGGCGCAAAACTGGCCGCTGGAACAGGATGAGTTGCTGGAGCGTCTGCAAAAAAGTTGCGATATGCAGCAGATTTCAACGGATTACAACGCACTGTTTATTGGCGACGAATGCCGCGTTTCGCCGTACCGTTCAGCCTGGCAGGAAGGGGCGACGGAAGCGGAAGTGCGCGCGTTTCTCTCTGAACGCGGAATGCCGCTGACGGATACCCCTGCGGACCATATCGGAACGCTGTTGCTGGCTGCGTCCTGGATTGAAGATCACGCCGCTGATGATGAGAACAAGGCTATCGAAACGCTCTTCGAAGAGTTTCTGCTGCCGTGGTGCGGTACTTTCCTCGGCAAAGTTGAAGCACATGCGACCTCGCCGTTCTGGAGAACGCTGGCTCCGCTGACCCGCGACGCCATTGCGGCAATGTGGGATGAGCTGGAAGAAGAGGATAAAGAGTGATTTAGGTCACATAAATTCTGCAACCATACATTTCATCTTGCACGGAATGTGCATCTGATCTCATTTTCATGGCGCGCTTCTGCTAAGATGCGCGCCATGAACATATTACTGTGTATCGCATTTACGACAGGCATTCTCTCCGGACTATGGGGATGGGTGGCGGTCTCTCTCGGGTTGCTCAGCTGGGCCGGGTTTCTGGGCTGTACGGCTTACTTTGCCTGCCCGCAGGGCGGCGTAAAAGGGCTTTTTATCTCTGGCTGTACCCTGATGAGCGGTGTTATCTGGGCACTCGTGATTATGAAGGGCAGCGCGCTGGCCCCGCATCTGGAGATCCTGGGCTATATCATGACCGGCGTAGTCGCGTTTTTGATGTGTATCCAGGCAAAGCATATGCTGCTGTCGTTTGTACCCGGTACCTTTATGGGCGCATGCGCGACGTTTGCAGGGCAGGGGGACTGGGCACTGGTGCTTCCCTCGCTAATGCTGGGGTTGGTGTTTGGCTATGCTATGAAGAACAGCGGCCTCTGGCTGGCCGCCAGACGGGATAAAGCGCAAAACATCAGTGCGGTAAGCGAATAAAAAAAGGCGAGATGATGATCTCGCCTTTTTTATGCGCTTCCTGTCAGGATTCCGGAGGCACTGACATATCGCGGTATTTAACCAGTATCGGGTTTTGCGCCTCTGCTTTGTTCTGCAGGTCCCACAATCCACGATCGATACCATCATTAATCAGGAAGATTACCCCGGTTTCTATGGCTGACATCAGACACATCATGACCGGTTCGTTAGAGGTATACCCGATTTCACCCTCCAGCAAACGCTGGTAATCGATGAAGCGGAAAACCCCGGCCTGCACTTCATAAGAAAGAATGGTTTTGCTGGTCGTTACCGAAGAGAGCACTTCGCCCGTGCTGACGTTGACGACACGCAGGTTAACGGCGATTTGGTCGAGCTGATATTGCGTATCAGCACCGATACCAAAGTAACGCGCGCCCACACCACCCGATTTAACGTTGCTTTCATAACCAATAATCGATCCCTCGATCATGACGTTCGCCGCGGCCAGTGATTCCAGCGGCATGCGGTTATTATTCGCGACGGTGCCATTTTCCTGCGCAGCGCGAATAATTTTCCGTTCATTTAACAGGTTCTGCAGACCCTGACGTTCCAGAGGAATAAACCAGTGCGAATCTTTCAGGGCGGTCACCAGCATGGCGGTGGCGCTCTGTGGCACTGCCGTAGAGAAGTTACTTGCCGGATAAGGTTTAAATTGTCCCGTTTCATCCTGAATGTTGTAAACCGAGACAAATATTTTACCGGTCGGCGCAGGTAAATGTGTTAAATCACGATAGCTTTGAGCCCGAGGCATTAATGTTGGTTTTGCAGCTTCTTTAGGTGGAGCAGTTAAACAACCGCTCAATAAGCACACTGCAACAAATATCAGGAAGCGCTGCATGATCGTTGTCCTTATTTCGTTGTTGTTTAAAAGTTCGTTGAATCACTTTGTAGACCGGAAACCTGAATGGTGGAGGTTTTCCCGGTTTTTCGATCGGTAACGTTCAACTGGAGTTGTCCGTCCTTGTTGGCGATGTCGACAATGAAGTCGTTGGTCACCATTCGGCCGGGTTTGCCGGTATTAATGTTGGTCAGCAACCCTCCCAAAATCTGCGACTGGATAGCCTGCGTGAAGTTGTCCAGTGCCGATGGGGTATCGACGCTAAAATCCTTAAAGCTGGGATCCTTATAGGAGTTTTGCGCCTGGGCTTCGTTCAACAGAAACGCCCCATTATTGGGATTACCGCCAAAGTTAGGGTTACGGAACTGGAACGTCATATTTCCGGCCCAGCTTATAGGGGTTATTAGCATTATCGAAACAACTGCATATGCAATACGCATGACAGCCTCCGGATATAGGTTCGCTAGAATTCGTCTTTTGCTAAATCGCTGGTGCTTAATAGCGCTTTATCAATTTGCAGGCGATTAATAGCATCTTCTGATTGAGCCAGTGCTAAGGCTACGTTTTTATCGAAGTCTATTTTCGTGGGGAATAAAAATGTTTGATAAATAACGTCCTGATTAGCCGTTATTGTTATCCAACTTCCCCATCGTGCACTGGGTCGCTCGTTGATTGTTATATTTCCAGTAAATGTACTGTCCCATTTGTCACTGAATGCACGATAAAAATTGTGCCCGACCGAGGAGACAGTGTGGTCTGTTAACAATCCGGGAACTTCGACCTCGACGGCCCGTACGTTCCCGGCAGCGAGCATAAAACTCGCTGCGACGATCCAACTCAACGTACGTTTCATTTGATTAACGCCTGAGGTTATCGTTTGCCCATGAAACAGCCTGAGTTCGGTTCTTAACAGCTATCTTCTTGAAAAGATTATAAAGGTGCGTCTTTACCGTATTTTCGCTGATAAATAACGAACGGGCGATTTCAATATTTGAAGCACCAATGCGCAATTTGTTCAGGATCTCTTTCTCACGGTGCGTTAGCAGCGCTGACTCTGAACTGTTATAGCGGTAATTTCCGGAGTGCGTGATGAGGTAGCTGGCAAGTTTTTGCGAAAAATAACACTCGCCACGCAATATACCCTGCAGACCTTCGACCAGCCGATCTTCTTCTTCCGTGATATAGAACACACCATTGATATGCGGCCAGCTTTCAATATCTCTGAAGGGATACTCATCAGGGGTATTCAATAATAACACGCGGATATTATTGTTTTTCCTGCTTAAATTATCTTGCCAGTAATGGATAAGCTTTTTATCCGCTTCCATCATATCAATCAGAATGATACTGCCAGGTGCAATATCATCAAAAGAACGTTGAATATTATGTAATTTCCCGTGCAGAGACAGCGATTGCTTTAAATGTTGTAATAAAGCGGTCGCTTGCAACGAAGGTTTTGTGATCAACAGTAACGTATGACCATGTAAACTTTGGACTTCATTATACATGATGAAACCCCACTTTTTTATGACACCTGACAGCGGTCCTCCAGATAAAAAAGAGGACCCCAGAAGTACTGACAGATGTTGCACTGCTGTGTGAAGAAAAAAACCATAACCTCCAGCAGGAGGTAAATATAAAACAAATTTCGTACATCTGATTTCAATCTAGCTATTACTAACTTTAAAGCAAGTGTTAAACGTGTAACAGGATGTAAAAATCAATATTAATTTGTGAAAATGGACTCTTTTAAATGTTGTGGAATGATAAGAAAGTTGTACATGTAAATAACCCTGCACAGATTTTAAAAATCATACAAATATTTATAATTGTTTGATTTTTATGAATATTAATTATTTATTTCTTCCTGTAAAGAGGTATGAGTCACAGAGATTTTCTAAGTCCTGTAATGAACGGTGCTGCGTCTTAAGAAAACAGGTCTCGTGTCACGTGTTGTGTAAAATGTCCTCCTGGCGTTTCGTTTAGCGTCCGTTGCATGGGGGCTTTACCCCTCTCGTCCCGCTGCGTAATCGATTATTAAGAAAAGCTTAATAGAAAAATAAGAACCCCGGTCTATAACGTTTTTTTGCATGGAATTACTACTTTGAGGTGACGTGATAAATAAAAATAAGCCACGCGGGTGAGATATTTAAAATGTTTCGGCAGACATACTCATCACCGTAACGACGCGTTAACAAATTACGAGTCGTTCTAACACGAAGTCACAGTAACAAGGTTATGGCGTTATCAAATAGCCAGGTCCAGGGTGACAACATGAAAAATACATCGTTATTTATGATGTTTACATTACTGGGTGCGCCTGGATTTGTAATCGCGGCTGATTCAGATTTGGCTAACGCTGAATATAACTTCACGGTTAATGAATTAAGTCGTTCATCATTAAATCAGGCAGCCATTATTGGTCAGCAGGGCATGTTAAATGATGCTCAGGTTCGCCAGGACGGGTCAAAATTATTGTCCATTGTTTCTCAGGATGGAGTAGGCAACAGAGCGAGAGTTGATCAATCAGGGACTTATAATATTGCCTGGATCGATCAGAGCGGTAGCGCGAATGATGCAGGTATTACGCAAGATGGATATGGTAATAGTGCGAAAATTATCCAAAAAGGGTCGGGTAATAGAGCAAATATTACGCAGTACGGTACGCAGAAAACCGCAGTTGTAGTGCAGAGACAGTCGCAAATGGCGATTCGCGTTATTCAGCGTTAGTTATTTAGCGGCGACTTTAATCAATCCGATGGGGGTTTACCATGAAATTTATCAAAGTGGCAGCAATTGCAGCAATCGTAGTTTCTGGTAGTGCTATGGCCGGTAGTATTAATCAAGGCGGTTGGGGTAACGGGCATGGCCACGGTGGTCATGACAGTGGTCCAAATTCAACGCTGAGCATTTACCAGTACGGTGGCGGTAACTCGGCTCTCGCTTTGCAAACCAGTGCGAGAAATTCCACACTGACCATTAATCAGAGTGGCGGCGGTAACGGTGCTGACGTTGGTCAGGGCTCTGATGACAGCTCAATTAGTCTGACTCAGAATGGTTTCGGTAACAGCGCAACGCTTGACCAGTGGAATGGTAACCACTCGGTGATGAACGTTAGCCAGTACGGTGGTGGCAACGGTGCTGCTGTTGATCAAACCGCATCCGGATCCACTGTGACTGTTCAGCAGGTTGGTTTTGGCAACCACGCGACTGCACATCAGTATTAATTTCCAGTCTGTGCTACAAAAAACAGGGCATTTGCCCTGTTTTTTTTCGGGAGTTCATCATGAATACCTTAATTCTCCTCGCGGCGCTTTCCAGTCAGATCACGTTTAAAACATCGCAACAGGGAAATATGACCACCATTATTCCGCAGGTTATTCTGACGGAACCGTGTGAATGTCAGGTGCAGATTGTCTCTTTGCGACAGGGGCAGGGGGGGCAAAGTTCTTCACGGCAACAAAACACACTTTTTATTCCCGCTAATCAGACGACTGATTTAATGCGGCTGAGTTTAAATATAGATTCTGGAGACAAGGTGAACATTACTGTCACCGTCTCTGACGGGAAATCGCTTCATTTATCACAGCAATGGTCCCCGGCGGGAAGTGCGCTCTAATGATTATGAAATCAAGACGTTGTGGATATGGCGGGCGTGCGCGGTTGAGCTATGCTGTTATCAGGAGCTGTGCAGTGCTGTTCCATAACGTGATGCTTTGTTTGCCCTAACGGAGCGCGTTTACCCCTCAAGGACGACTTTCATTGAGGAGTACATATAGTGACCAAATATTTAGCCCGACGGGTTTATGGTTTAGGTTTGATCCTCTCTGCATTTATTACTCCCGCTTTTTCAGCCACGATTGTCGACGGTGGTGTGATTCATTTTCGCGGCGCTATTGTCGCAGACCCCTGCGTGGTCACACCGCATCATGACGCGTTTGCAATGACATGCCCGGATAATAATCGGATGCAAACGCGCAGAGTCAGCTATGAAGATGTACTTAACGGTCAGGTCAACGATTCCAGCCTCGCAACTCTCAGCATGAAGTACCTTAATCCCGAAAAAACGCTCGCGGTTGTTCAAATTCAGTATCGTTAATTCTCGCTCTTCCGCTCCCCGGCGGAAGAGGTTTTTCCCCGATAGTTTTTTATCCATACCTCCTCTGCGATACACTTAAGAAAAAGGCGGGTAGCAGAGGGTACGTATGAAACCGCAAATTGAAGTCATTCATGGCGATATTACGACGATGCACGTCGACGTGATCGTTAATGCGGCCAATCCATCACTGATGGGCGGGGGCGGTGTTGACGGCGCAATCCACCGGGCTGCAGGACCGCAGCTCCTTGAGGCCTGTAAAGCTGTGCGTCAGCAGCAGGGTGAATGTCCTCCGGGTCATGCGGTGATTACCCTCGCGGGAGATCTTCCTGCCAAAGCGGTGATTCACGCTGTGGGGCCTGTATGGCATGGCGGCGATCGGCATGAGGCGAGTATTCTGGAGGAGGCGTACCGCAACTGCCTGCGCCTGGCAGCGGATAACGGCTATAAGACGATGGCTTTTCCGGCTATCAGCACTGGGGTATATGGATATCCAAAACCTGCCGCTGCCACGATCGCGGTAGAGACCGTTTACCGATACCTCTCCCTCAAGCCGATGCCTGAGAAGGTGATTTTTGTCTGTTTCGACGACGAAACCACGCACCTTTATCAGCGGCTTCTCACGCAGCGTGGACAGGACGTAGAGAGCTAAAACAAACGCGGCGCACTGAGTGCGCCGCGTTTGTTTATGAGGCTTTAGCCTGTGGTTTTCCTGAAAAGAGGAAACGCAGGAGCGGGATCCGCAGATGGATTTCATAAAGCACGATGGCAATCCCAATCACAAAGACCAGTCCGGTAAAGAAACCCAGCGTGTTGGACGCAATATGTGGCGTGATATAAGCGCCGAAGAACAGCGTCAGCGGGTGGTGCACCAGGTAAATAAACAGTGAAGCATTGACGAAGTAGGTCACGCGGCTGGACTTAAAGTTCAGCAAGCGGTGTCCCAGCGCGAAGACCACATTCACCATCCACAGACCCAGCAGCATGGTGATCACGCTTTCTGTTTCATACATCCAGCCATCGCCGCTGCCATAGCGCTGATTTAACAGATAGGCCGCAAACGCGATAGCGGCACCCAGGGCGCACCATGGCGACGGGGTGGTAAACAGCGATTTAAGTTTGGGATGAATAAATGCCAGCGCACCGGCTAAAAAGAAGGGGATGTAAAACAGCGACTGCATCACGACGAAATTGAACAGCCCGTCACTCAGTATCGGCGGATACACGATAAATAGCGTGCGTCTCACGGCCGCATAGGCGATACCCAGCAGCAAAAAGAGCAGAGACAGTTTACCCAGCGTAATATTGGCGAAGAAGGTATCGGCCTGGGTACTCAGGCGATGGCGCAGGCGGCTGAAAATGACCAGGCTGACCGTGGTGAGCACCACCAGGACCAGCAGGAACCACAGGTGAGACACCAGTTCCCAGACCAGGGTATTGTACTTTTCATACAGCGTCAGATTTGGCCAGTTCTCCGCTTTGCCTTTGACGTACTGCAACATAATAAACTGCGGCAACGTCAGCAGGGGAATGGCGGTCAACATCGGAATGCCCACACGCTCCACGCGCACTTTCCACCAGCGTTTTACCGGGTAGCGTAAGAACAGCATGTAGGAGAAATAGCCGGATATGACAAAAAACACCTGCATACGAAAGGCATGGATAAAGTCATTAAACAGCGTGAGCCACCAGGAAGGCATCTGGCTATTCACATGCCAGGTGTGGCTGGAGTAAATCAGTGAAATGTGAAAGGGGATCCCCAACAGCATCAGCCATGCCCGGATCGAGTCGAGGAAATATTCACGTTCTACAGGTGTTGAGCTCATATAACTTTGTGCATTCTCAGACTTTTCGCCTTATCCCTAAGACTCATAATGGTTACATTCGAAGCCAACCCTACACCAAGACCGACACCCTGTCTCCAGGATAAGCACGCAAAGTGAAAAGCGGGTTCTTTCATTTGCTTAATCCATGAGCCAGCGAGCTGAACAAAGCAGTGATAATGTTGTCGGATTGCCTGAGTTTCCATTAAAATGGATCGGATCGATATAAGCACACAAAGGGGGAAGTGCTTACTTATTATGAAACATAAACCACAGATGATGAAAATGCGTTGGTTGGGTGCTGCAGTGGTGTTATCTCTGTATACCTCATCGGCACTGGCCTTTAACATCGACGATGTCGCAAAACAGGCAAAATCGATGGCAGGCAAGAGCTACGAAGCGCCAAAAAGTAACTTGCCCTCCGTTTTCCGCGACATGAAGTATGCGGACTATCAGCAGATCCAGTTCAACCATGACAAAGCGTACTGGAACAACATTAAAACCCCGTTCAAGCTTGAGTTCTATCATCAGGGAATGTACTTCGACACGCCTGTTGCCATTAATGAAGTGACGGCGACCGCGGTACGTAAAATCAAGTACAGCCCGGATTACTTCAATTTTGGCAATGTTCAGCACGATAAAGATACGGTTAAAGACCTGGGCTTCGCTGGCTTCAAGGTGCTTTACCCGATCAACAGCAAAGATAAAAACGACGAAATCGTCAGCATGCTCGGTGCCAGCTACTTCCGCGTGATCGGGGCAGGGCAGGTGTACGGGCTTTCTGCGCGTGGCCTCGCCATTGATACCGCGCTGCCATCAGGTGAAGAGTTCCCACGTTTCCGCGAGTTCTGGATTGAACGTCCAAAACCAACCGACAAACGCCTGACTATTTATGCACTGCTGGATTCCCCGCGTGCGACCGGTGCTTATCGCTTTGTGATTATGCCTGGCCGTGACACGGTCGTTGACGTGCAGTCCAAAGTTTACCTGCGCGATAAAGTCGGCAAACTGGGCGTTGCACCGCTGACCAGTATGTTCCTGTTTGGGCCGAATCAGCCGTCACCGGCGACGAACTTCCGCCCGGAACTGCACGATTCCAACGGTCTTTCTATTCATGCAGGTAATGGTGAGTGGATCTGGCGTCCGCTGAATAACCCGAAACATCTGGCTGTTAGCAGTTTTGCGATGGAAAACCCGCAAGGTTTCGGCCTCCTGCAGCGTGGCCGTCAGTTCTCCCGATTTGAAGATCTGGATGACCGCTATGACCTGCGCCCAAGCGCCTGGGTCACGCCGAAAGGTGACTGGGGTAAAGGTAAGGTTGAGCTGGTTGAAATTCCAACCAATGACGAAACCAACGATAACATCGTTGCTTACTGGACGCCGGATCAGCTGCCGGAAGCCGGTAAAGAGATGAACTTCAAATACACCATTACCTTTAGCCGCGACGAAGACAAACTGCATGCGCCGGATAACGCGTACGTCATGCAGACTCGCCGTTCTACGGGTGATGTGAAGCAGTCTAACCTGATCCGTCAGCCTGATGGCACCGTGGCCTTTGTTGTGGACTTCGCGGGCCAGGATATGAAAAAACTGTCCCCGGATACCGCCGTTGCCGCTCAGGCGAGCATCGGTGATAACGGTGAAATCGTTGAGAACACCGTACGCTATAACCCGGTAACGAAAGGCTGGCGTCTGACGCTGCGCGTGAAAGTGAAAGATCCGAAACAGACCACTGAAATGCGTGCTGCGCTGGTCAGTAACGATCAGCCGCTGAGTGAAACCTGGAGCTATCAGCTACCTGCCAATGAATAATACATCTGAATATATTGATGCCATGCCGCTGACGGACATTGAAAAAGCGGCGCTGCCTAAAAGCGACATCCGCGCGGTGCATACCGCGCTGGATGGCGAACATCGTCCGTTTTCCCGTGACGATGATACGCCGCTGGGGTCAGTAAAGGCGCGTCTGGAGCAGGCATGGCCAGACTCGCTGGCAGAAGGGCAGTTGATTAAAGACGATGAAGGACGCGATCAGCTTCAGGCAATGCCGAAAGCCACGCGTTCCTCAATGTTCCCTGACCCGTGGCGCACCAACCCGGTTGGCCGCTTCTGGGATCGCCTGCGTGGGCGTGATGTTACGCCGCGCTATCTGTCGCGCCTGACGAAAGAAGAGCAGGCCTCCGAACAGAAATGGCGTACCGTGGGGACCATTCGTCGCTACATTCTGCTGTTACTGACGCTGGCGCAGACCGTGGTCGCTACCTGGTACATGAAAACCATTCTGCCTTACCAGGGCTGGGCGCTTATCAACCCTGTAGACATGATGGGCCAGGATATCTGGGTCTCCTTCATGCAGCTGCTGCCGTATATCCTGCAGAGCGGCATTCTTCTGCTGTTTGCCGTTCTCTTCTGCTGGGTGTCAGCCGGTTTCTGGACCGCGCTGATGGGCTTCCTGCAGCTGCTGATGGGGCGGGACAAATACAGCATTTCAGCCTCAACGGTCGGGGATGAACCCCTTAATCCTGAGCACCGTACGGCGCTGATCATGCCTATCTGTAACGAAGACGTTGACCGCGTATTTGCGGGTCTGCGTGCGACCTGGGAGTCCGTAAAGGCAACCGGTAACGCGGCGCATTTTGACGTCTATATCCTGAGTGACAGCTACAACCCGGACATCTGCGTTGCCGAGCAAAAAGCCTGGATGGAACTGATCGCGGAAGTGCAGGGTGAAGGCCAGATCTTCTACCGCCGTCGTCGTCGTCGCGTGAAGCGTAAAAGCGGAAACATCGATGACTTCTGCCGTCGCTGGGGGAATCAGTACAGCTACATGGTGGTGCTCGATGCTGACTCCGTAATGAGCGGCGACTGCCTGAGCGGTCTGGTGCGTCTGATGGAAGCCAACCCGAACGCGGGGATCATCCAGTCTTCGCCAAAAGCGTCCGGTATGGACACGCTTTATGCGCGCTGCCAGCAATTTGCAACCCGCGTCTACGGGCCGCTCTTTACCGCTGGTCTGCACTTCTGGCAACTGGGTGAGTCTCACTACTGGGGTCACAACGCCATTATCCGCGTGAAGCCGTTCATTGAGCACTGTGCGCTGGCTCCGCTGCCGGGTGAAGGTTCGTTTGCGGGGTCTATTCTGTCGCACGACTTCGTGGAAGCTGCGTTGATGCGTCGTGCTGGCTGGGGCGTCTGGATCGCCTACGACCTGCCGGGATCTTACGAAGAGCTGCCGCCGAACCTGTTGGATGAGCTCAAGCGTGACCGCCGCTGGTGTCACGGTAACCTGATGAACTTCCGCCTGTTCCTCGTAAAAGGGATGCACCCGGTTCACCGTGCTGTGTTCCTGACTGGCGTAATGTCTTATCTCTCCGCACCGCTGTGGTTTATGTTCCTTGCGCTCTCTACTGCGCTACAGGTGGTGCATGCTCTGACGGAACCGCAATACTTCCTGCAACCGCGCCAGCTGTTCCCGGTGTGGCCGCAGTGGCGTCCGGAGCTGGCGATTGCGCTGTTTGCCTCCACCATGGTGCTGCTGTTCCTGCCTAAGCTGCTCAGTATCATTCTGATCTGGTGCAAAGGCTCGAAAGAGTACGGTGGTTTCTGCCGCGTGACGCTCTCGCTTCTGCTGGAAGTGCTGTTCTCGGTGCTGCTGGCGCCGGTGCGTATGCTGTTCCATACCGTGTTTGTGGTCAGCGCGTTCCTCGGCTGGGAAGTGGTCTGGAATTCACCGCAGCGTGATGATGACTCCACGCCGTGGGGGGAAGCCTTCATGCGTCATGGCTCGCAGCTGCTGCTGGGTCTGGTATGGGCGGCAGGTATGGCCTGGCTGGATCTGCGCTTCCTGTTCTGGCTGGCACCGATTGTCTTCTCGCTGATCCTGTCACCGTTTGTGTCAGTGATTTCGAGCCGTTCAACGGTGGGGCTGCGTACCAAACGCTGGAAACTGTTCCTGATCCCGGAAGAGTATTCGCCGCCACAGGTGCTGGTGGATACCGACACGTATCTGGAGCAGAACCGCAAACGTTCGCTGGAAGATGGTTTTATGCACGCGGTGTTTAACCCGTCATTTAACGCTCTGGCGACGGCCATGGCGACAGCGCGTCACCGTGCAAGCCAGGTACTGGAGATTGCCCGCGATCGTCACGTTGAGCAGGCGCTGAACGATACGCCGGAAAAACTCAACCGCGACCGTCGTCTGGTGCTGTTGAGCGATCCGGTTACGATGGCACGCCTTCACTACCGTGTGTGGTCTGCGCCGGAAAAATACTCTTCGTGGGTCAGCCACTATAAAGAGATTAAAATTAATCCACTCGCGCTGAAGGCGAAGTAAGCCTTCTGTGCCCGGCAGCGTTACGCTACCCGGCAAATAAAAATACCGGCTGAAAAGTCGGTATTTTTTTAGAGGTCATTGATGAAAATAATCCTCGCCGTGATGATGGCGTGTTTACTCAGCGGCTGTGGCAGCATCATCAGCCGCACCATTCCAGGGCAAGGCCACGGTAATCAGTACTACCCCGGGGTAAAATGGGATGTACGTGACTCAGCGTGGCGCTATCTCACCGTGCTCGATTTACCGTTTTCACTGGTATTCGATACGCTATTGTTGCCGATCGACGCTCAGCACGGCCCTTATGAATAGGGGAAATTAACGCTCATCCCACTCATCGGCTGCGGTCTGTCCTTCTTCCGTATCCAGCGGTGGCTCGAGCTGAAATTCGCCCTCATCCCACTCGTGCAGGGTGTTTTCTTCAAGCCATTCCTGCCGTAGTTCGATTTCGTCATAGTCGCCATCAAAGACGGCCTGCGCACCTTCTCCGCTCAGGACCGGCAAACATTCTCCTTCCTCGCCATCATCAGCAAAGAATTCGGCCTGCCACATAATATCCCCGTCCTGCAGAACGTATTTCTGGATATTAAGTTGTTGCACGTCAGCATTTTCTTCCTCAACGCCGGGATTATCGGCGAGGAACTCTTCACGAGCGGCATCAATAGCTTCTTCCAGTGTGGCGTACATGGTCATTGGTGTCTCCCTGTTTTCCTGAAGGTTTCAGGGAAAGAATAGCTGAATATCGGGTTCTGCAAGTATGAATGCAAAAATAAGCTGTCACGCGTTTGTCTTATTAACGACTGGTCGTAAAGCCCTCGATAAACTGAACCACGAATAAATCGCATTAAACAACACCACGCCCGCGGTGACGATAAACACGGCGCGGAAACCAAAACTGGCGGAAATCCCGGCTCCGACAAGCGGTCCGGTGACGTTGCCGATATCGCGAAATGACTGGTTATAGCTAAAAATGCGGCCGGCTATCTGGTTCGTTGAGTTGTACACCAGCAGGGTCTGAACCGCAGGCAGTAACGCGCCGTCTGCTGCTCCCAGTAAGAAACGCAGCAGGCCAAGTTGCCACGGCGCTTGTACCATCGACATCGGAATGAGGAGCAGAACGGAAATCACCAGGGCGCATATCAGGATTTTTTCCGGGCCCACGCGGTCCCCCAGTTTTCCCAGCCTCGGGGCGCTGAGCAGCGCTGCCACGCCGGGCACCGACGCGATAAGCCCGCTGATAAACGCAATATTACTGACGTCACCGGCCAGATCGCGAACGTAGAGCGTCAGAATAGGGGCAATCGACCCGGTTGCTACCTGAATAATCAGGGTCGTGACGAACAGGCTTAGCACCAGCCTGGGATTTTTAAGCGAGGTCAGCACATCCCGTGCGTGGAGCATCTCTTTTCGGGGGACTGGGGTGAAACGTTCACGGATACAGAGCAGCGTGACGATAAAGCAGAGAAAAAGGACGCTGGCAGTAATGAAAAAGACCGGACGCAGGCCGTAGTTATCCGCCAGCAGCCCGCCTGCCAGCGGTCCCAGCAATGCGCCGCTCACGCCACCGGTGGAGAGCGTGCCGAGCGCCCAGCCGCTTTTGTGTCGCGGAATTTGGGTGGCGATGAGCGCATTTGCGTTAGGAATAAAGCCCCCCAGCAGGCCCAGTAACGCGCGCAAAATCAGAAATTGCCAGACGTTCTGCGCAAGGCCCATCAGCGCCATGATGATGGCCATCCCCAGTGCCGAACGCAGCAGCATGATCTTTCGTCCTTTGCGATCGGCAAGGCCACCCCAGAAGGGCGAAGCAATCGCGGAAAAGAGAAAGGTGATACTGAAGACCAGGCCAGACCACATATTGAGCGCACTGTGACCGGTGACGCCAAGTTGTTCAACGTAAAGCGGCAGGAAGGGCATCACCAGGCTAAACGCCGCACCGGTGAGAAAACAACCAAGCCACGCAACCGTGAGGTTACGCTTCCAGTTTATGGGGGCATCTGAGGGTGACATAACAATCCGCATAATGAGGTGCAGAGCACCATAGGCCTGAAGTAATAAGCCTGCTAAGTATGCGCCTGGGTTATGATCGCTGCAATGCGGAGGCGCTTTTAAAGCTAAATGAGCGTGCGGCCCTGATGGCCGCACGGAAAATTAATAGCGCGACGGCATACCCTCTGGCCGCGTTTTGAAGCGACGATGGAGCCACATATACTGCTCCGGCGCGAGCATGATGCATTTCTCAACCACTCTGTTCATCCAGCGAGCGGTCGTTTCCGCATCGTCCAGCGGCGGCGCGAGTTCCGGCTCGAGCATCATTAACTCGTAGCCTGAGCCATCCGGCTTGCGACGCGGGACAAACGGGACGATCGCGGCTTTGGACATTTTCGCCAGCATCCAGGTACCGGTGGTTGTGGCCGCCTCTTCAACGGCGAAGAACGGGACAAATACGCTGGATTGTGGGCCATAATCGTGGTCAGGGGCATACCAGATCACTTCACCTGATTTCAGCGCGCGGATCATCCCCTTCAGGTCTTTACGGTCGATCATACTTTTGTTGGAGCGCATACGACCATTGGTCTGGATTAAATCGATCACCGGGTTATCGTTAGGGCGATAAACACCAATACCGGGTGCCTGCATGCCAAACATACGCGCACCGATCTCCAGCGTCAGAAAATGCACGCCAATCAGCAGTACGCCTGTCTTATTGGCCTGAAGCGTATGCACAGGCTCCATACCTGTCCCGGTGACTTCACTCCAGCGGGCCATCCGTTTGTCTGGCCAGAACCATGCCATACCGGTTTCCATCAGCCCCATGCCAACGGATTCGAAATTCCTGGTAACCATCTCATGACGTTCCGCCTCGCTCATCTGCGGGAAGCACAGCTCAAGGTTGCGGTAGGCAATCCTGGCGCGGCGTTTCATGAATTTTTGACCAATACGGCCCACACATTTGCCCACACGGAAAATCACAGGGTAAGGGAGTTGGACCATCAGCCATAAAAAACCAATGCCAAGCCAGGTCAACCAATAGCGGGGATGCAAAAGGGCGACAGTAAATTTCGGTAACTGGGTCATGTCTTTCCTGTGTTCTAACGTCCTGTTTAGCTATTGTCTCATTTTTTGAGGCGTAGCCAAAATGTCTGTCTTCGAAACGTGTACGAATGCAGCAATTGTTAAGTCTGACTAACTAGGGGTGTGTGAAATGTAGCGTAAATTGTGTGGATGTAAATTGTCATTGTTTGCTATATGATGCCGACCGATTTTTCATTCTCTCTAACGATTGCAGGACTTGTACACCATGCCAGTGTTACACAACCGCGTTTCGAATGAGATGTTAAAGGCGCGTATGTTGGCTGAAACCGAACCGCGCACGACAATCTCATTCTACAAATACTTCACCATCAACGATCCACAAGCGACCCGCGATGCGCTTTATCAGGCCTTCACGACGCTGAATGTTTTCGGTCGCGTCTATCTTGCCCGTGAAGGCATCAATGCCCAGATCAGCGTACCGGAAAGCAAAGTAAACGCCTTCCGCGACCTGCTTTACGGGTTCGATCCGGCTCTCAACGGTGTACGCCTGAACATTGCCCTGGATGATGACGGTAAATCATTCTGGGTGCTGCGCATGAAAGTGCGTGAACGCATTGTCGCGGACGGTATTGACGATCCGGCGTTTAACGCCGCTGATGTCGGGGAATACCTGAAAGCGGCGGAAGTGAATGCGATGCTGGACGATCCGGATGCGGTGTTCATCGATATGCGTAACCACTATGAGTATGAAGTGGGGCATTTCGAAAACGCGATGGAAATTCCGGCTGATACCTTCCGCGAGCAACTGCCAAAAGCGGTTGAGATGATGCAGGAACATAAAGATAAAAAGATCGTGATGTACTGCACCGGCGGGATCCGCTGTGAGAAGGCCAGCGCCTGGATGAAGCACAACGGGTTTAATAAGGTCTGGCACATTGAAGGCGGCATTATTGAGTACGCCCGCCGTGCCCGTGAGCAGGGTTTACCGGTGCGTTTTATCGGTAAGAACTTTGTCTTTGACGAACGAATGGGCGAGCGTATTTCAGAGGATGTGATTGCCCACTGTCACCAGTGCGGTACGCCGTGTGATACCCATACCAACTGCAAAAATGACGGATGTCATTTGCTGTTTATTCAGTGTCCGGCCTGTGCCGAGAAATTTAACGGATGCTGCAGCGAACTGTGCAGTGAAGAGAGTATGCTGCCGGAAGAGGAACAGCGCCGTCGTCGTGCAGGACGGGAAAACGGTAACAAGATTTTTAATAAATCCCGTGGCCGTCTGAACACCAAACTGGGTATTCCCGACCCTGAATAAGGCTGATGCCCGGCAGTGTGAAAGCCTGCCGGGCGTCGTTATTAAGACTTCTGCTGAACGCCTTCAACGGAAATAATCAGTTCGACATCCTGAGAAGCCGGGCCCAAATCGGTAGTAATATTAAAGTCTTTCAGGTGAATTTTACCTGCGGCTTCAAATCCGGCACGTTTACCCCCCCACGGATCGTCACCCTGGCCCATTAATTTTGCATTCAGCGTAACCGGTTTTGTCACGCCGTTGAGCGTCAGGTTGCCGGTAATATCCAGCTTATCGCCATCTTTTTTCACTTCCGTGGAGGTGAAGGTGGCCTGTGGGAATTTAGACACGTTCAGGAATTCCGCACTGCGCAAATGTTTATCGCGTTCTGCATGATTGGTGTCGACGCTGTTGGTATTAATGGTCACGTTGACTTTATCGGCGGCAGGATTTTTTTCGTCAAAGCTGAATGTGCCGTCAAAATCATTAAAGGTGCCATACAGCCAGCTATACCCGAGATGCTGAATACGGAAATTGACGAAAGCATGTTGGCCCTCTTTATCAATTTTATAGTCAGCAGCAACGGCTGAGCCGGTGGTAAATAACAGAGAACCCAGTGCGATACCCAGCAGGTGTTTTTTCATTTTAAGCTCCAGAGTCAACTGACGAGCGGCCAAGCATGCGCTTTAGCGTATCGTCTTTATCGATGAAATGATGTTTAAGGGCGGCAAGCCCGTGCAGCACGGACAGGATAACCACGCTCCATGCCAGCCAGAGGTGAATCACCCCGGCAATATCGGCCTGTGATCCCGCATCGGCAAGCGTTGCCGGGACATCAAAAATGCCAAAAACGCTTATTGGCTTACCTTCTGCTGTCGAGATGAGATAGCCGCTGATCAGAAGCGCGAAGAGCAGCGCATAAAGCGTAATATGCGCGGCAACAGCGCTGATACGGGTAAATTTACTGTGGGTCTTTGGCGCGGCAGGCGGCGGTGAAATGTGTCGCCAGATCACGCGAATAACCAGCCCCATCATCAGCAGCACGCCGATGCTCTTATGCAGCTCCGGGGCCTGGTGATACCAGCCATCGTAATAGCTTAGCGTCACCATCCAGAGGCCAAGTCCGAACATGGCATAGACCGCAATAGCAAATATCCAGTGCAAGCTTATGGATATAATTCCATAGCGCCGGGAGGTGTTACGCAATTGCATCAGGATTACCATTATCAAATAAACAGAGCAGTAAAAATGAACGGGAAGGAATGATATTGCAACTGAAATAAGTCGATATTGATTTTTATTTTATTTATTTCAGCGGTTTTGAAAATGATCCGCAAAGGTAATTCAATGTCTTCGTGCAAGACTTAACAAAGGGCTAATTGAGGAATTGTTCTAACTTAAGTAAATATAAAGTAATGTCAATAAATGTCAGGCAGGCTTTCAGTAAAATACAATGTAAATAAAATCAATGATGGCCAGCAGCGCCCACAATAAGATATAGAGCATCAAATGCTCACGAATATTATTGATGAGAAAACCCACAACTTTGCGCATAGCGCCCCGCAAACCGTAACATGAAGACGGGCTCCGGAACGTCCGAAGCCCGTGGTGGATTATCCGTTAAAACGTGAAAGAGAGAAGGGCGTCAGATCAAACTGCGGTGTAATACCCTGGGCAAACTGCGCGGCAATTTCACCCAGCACCGACGCGAACTTAAAGCCGTGACCGCTCAGACCGGTGATGAGCAATGTATTCTCATGCCCGGGGAGCGTATCGATAATAAAGTCTTCGTCCGGCGTGTTGTCGTAGGTACATGCCGCGCCATAGAGTAAGCCACCGACGCCCGGCAGAATATTTCGCAGGAACGAGAAGGCTTCAGAGCCATCCTGTGGGTAGGCGCCAAACGGTTTACGTTCTTCAGGAGAGGAGATAATTTGTCCCCCATTGTGTTTCCCGATTTTGAGCGCGTCTTTATCCGAAGGGAAGCCGTAGAACTGATCGCCGTTGGGTAACTCGCCGGTGAACGCCGGGAATTTATTCTGCGTACTGTAACGGCCATCAGACTGGAACCAGGAGAAGACCTTGCGCACCGGCTGTACGGGCAGGTCTGGCAGCAGACGGGTTACCCAGGTACCTGCACTGATGAGCAATCGGGAGGCCGTGTACTCTCCGTCCAGGGTTGTCACCGTGACGCCGTCAGCGTCATGTTTAATGGCCTCGACCGGGCAATTGAAAAGCTGGGCGCAGCCTGCTTTCGCGGCCAGCGCTATCCAGGTTTTTATTGCTGTTTCGCAATGCAACACCCCAGAATGGGCTTCAAAGAGACCAACATAATCGTCCGGGACGGTGATTTCCGGCCAGCGTGACATGATCCCCGCCGCGTCGAGCTTCTCAACGTCCAGGTTGAATGTCTTCGCGCTGCGTTCGACGCTGGCGAGAAAATCAGAGTGGGCAGGACCAAGGTTAATGATACCCGTGCGTTCGAAAATGCGTTCCTCAGTCTGTTTAGCCAGTTCGTCCCAGAGCGCTTGCGCGCGAAGTACCAGCGGGACATAGCGCTCGCCTTCACCATAGGCGTGACGAATGAGGCGAGTATCGCCATGATGGCTTCCCTCTGAATGAGGGGGAAGATGGGCATCTATCATCAGAACCTTGAGGCCAGCCTGGGTGGCATAATATCCGGCGGCAGAACCAACGGAGCCGCTACCAATAATAATCAGATCATATTTCATGGGCATCTCTTAAACTAACGCTTTGTTAGCAGAGTAATTAACATCGGGGGCTTATACAAGGGAGAAATAAATAAGGCACCCCAAGGGTGCCTGTAGAGTGAAAAGTGGGCTAAACGCTAATGCCGTTTATACTCATTTTCCTGGTAGTCGCCAGATTCTATTTTTGCGATGCCTGCTTCCAAAATAGAAATAAACTGACGGGCGACGTCTGTCGTAAGCCACAGCGTCTGTCCAACTTCCGCTTCTTCACGGTTCAGCTGATTTGGGGTCTGGTAGTGCAAACGCAGCATCAGTGCATCGTAGCTGTCTACGGTACTGATATCCCAGCCAACGAGTGGGTGGGTCTGGATGACTTCGCTATTCTTTTCCATTATAACCCCCATAATGCGTGTTAGAAGACAACGACTTCGAGGTTCAATGCATGTTTTTCTGAAGCAACTTCAGTATACAAGTAATAAGGGTTCCTAAGGGAAAAATAAACAGCTAGCAACACATTTTTCTGCTTTTTAGGATTGTTCGAACAATAAAACACCATGTTGTTCACGATTTTTAAAGAAGTTGCCGAATTAATTTGAACTTTCTGGATTTTCAGGCGAAAAAAAAGCCGGGGCGACCCGGCAAAAAACACAATGAGGGAGCAGTGTTAATCTGTGATGAACCAGTCGTCGGCGCTTTCCCACGTTTCCTGCAGGATTTCGGTGATACGCGCTTTATCTTCTTTCGCGCCGCCAATGACGGAGAGGTTGTTTGCGGCCGCGTAACGCACCGTTACGGCACCATCGTTTTCGGGAAAGGTGTTGTTAATACGACGGGATAATTCGCCTGCAAGCGCATCAAGCGCGCCGGCAGGCAGAACGGTAGTTTTGGCTATGGTGACTTCAATACGCATAAATGCCCCCTGTGTAATATACTGTTTATTTATACAGGTATATTATCGGTTTGACAACAAGGGGCACTGATTTTTTAGCGTTTTACCGTCCAGCGAACGGTTTCACCTGCCAGGAATGGGATCAGCGTGTCATCGGTCAGTGGAATGGCTTCCTCAACCTGGCTCTCTTTACGTTCCAGCTCAATGAAGGTCTCATTGACCGGCAGCCCATAAAAACGGGGGCCATTGAGTGAGCAGAACGCCTCGAAATGCGGCAGGGCATTCATCTCTTCAAACACGGTTGCATAGCTGGCGAGAGCGGTTGGGGCATTAAAGCAGCCCGCACAGCCGCAGCTTGCTTCTTTGCGATGACGCGCATGAGGTGCGGAATCCGTGCCCAGAAACGCGCGGGAGAAACCGCTGGCAACCAGTTCGCGCAGCGCCTGCTGGTGAATGTTACGCTTGAGGATCGGCAGGCAGTACAGATGCGGACGTACACCGCCAACCAGCATGTGGTTACGGTTAAACATCAAATGCTGTGGCGTGATGGTGGCGGCGATAAGCTCGTTACCGTCGCGGACATACTCCGCGGCATCTTTGGTGGTGATGTGCTCGAAGACCACTTTGAGCGCGGGAAGGCGCTGACGCAGGGGCTCCATCACGGTGTCGATAAAACGGGCTTCACGGTCGAAGATGTCGATCTCGGCATGCGTGACTTCACCGTGAACCAGCAGCGGCATACCCAGTTTCTGCATGCGCTCCAGTACCGGCATGATGGCATCAATGCTGGTAACGCCGTGGCTGGAGTTGGTGGTGGCATTGGCCGGGTAAAGTTTCGCAGCGGTGAATACGCCTTCGTTAAACCCGCGTTCCACTTCGTTTGGATCCAGGGAATCGGTCAGGTAGCAGGTCATCAGCGGGGTGAAATCATGGCCCGCCGGGACGGCATCCAGAATGCGCTGGCGATACGCCATTGCGGCATCGACGGTGGTGACTGGTGGCACCAGGTTAGGCATGACAATCGCGCGGCCATAAATTTCGCTGGTATAAGGCACGACGGTTTTGAGCATATCGCCATCGCGCAGATGGATATGCCAGTCGTCAGGGCGGCGGATTTTAAGAACCTGGGGTTGTGCAGTCATGGAAGCTCCGGCTTGTCAGGAATCAGTCATTCGGATGGCTGTTTTTGCCGGACACAAATCATAAGCGGAAACGTTTTCGTTTGCACACTTTTCCGTAAAAAAAAGGGCGCCTCGGCGCCCTACGGGTTAATCAGTGAAGGGAATAATGATTTCTCCCGGTTTCACCTCTATCCCTTTAGCATACTTTTTCGCAAGCGCTTCACCCTTGCTCTTGTCTTCACTTAAGACATAGGCTGGCTGCTGATTAAAATAGTTACGCAGCGACTGATTCAGATAAGGCATCAGGGTTTGCAGCACAGATTTCATCTTGTCCGGCGTGACTTCCGCATCGACAACTTCCATCTCCTGCAGGTAAATAGCCCCTTTCTCTTTGTTAAAGACCGGCAGCGCTTTCAGCTTCAGCTTGATATTGGCTTTCTGGTTGCCGAAGAGGGAGGTCATATCGAGGTTTGCATCCCCGTTCAGCGTCACTTTGTTTGGCTCTTCACGTCCTATCTGGCTGGTCAGGTTACTGAGGACGATATGCGCATCGGCAAGCCCGGGCACGCCGATGTCTTTTGAAAAGTTGTTATGTTTTTCCAGCGCCTGATTAATTTCCTGTTCACTGACGGTGTATTGCGTAAGCTGGTTACAGCCCACCAGCAGACCGCTGACAATGAATGCAGCGGCAATGACAATTTTCTTCATAGTGTTCCTCAACGAAAAATCGGCGCTTCTGTCCTGTTACGTCAGTATGTCAGTGTGAAATGGCAGAAACCAGCAGAAAAAACTGAGAAGTGAGGCGGGAGGGACCTCCCGCCAGAGGGAAGGGCTACGCGCCCGGTTCGAGCATGCCGCTTGCGCTGCGCTTCTGGCTGAACTGCCACCAGAGGGCCAGCAGCGTCATAAAGCCCACCGCGCCGAGCATCATCCACGGCAGTTCCGGTTGATTCAGCGCTTTGCCTGCATCAAACAGCCAGCCGCCGCCGGCGTAACCCAAAGCCCCACCAAAGGCCAGACCGAGTCGGCTGAACCCCATATAGCTGCCGCGGGCACGCGCATCTGCAAGCGAGGCGCTCAGCGTCTCACGAGCCGGCTCGGCGATGATAGAGCCGATATAGAAGGTGCAAATCAGCGTAAACAGCTGCTGGAGAGAATTCACCAGACCGATGGGCATCATGCTCAGTGTCATTAAAAACAGCCCGGCCATCAGACGATGCTCCAGGCGAAAACGCCGTTCACTCCAGCGGGCAATCGGATAGAGCAGCGTCAGCGAAAGCGCGGCTTCGATGGCGTACATCCATTTCACGGCGGCCGGGGTTCCCGCAATATCATTGACCATGATAGGCAGCATCAGCATCACCTGCACGGCAAGCATGTAGTAACCCGTCAGGGTCAATACGTAGGTGACAAAACGTTTGTCGTGCAGGACGCGGCCCAGCCCTTCGCGTACCGGCGCTTTCACCGTCGACAATTTCCATGCTGGCAGATACAGGCCATTAAAGAGGGCGCACAGAATAAAGAGCACCGCGCCAGCCGCGCAGACCAGACGGAAATCGTACTGCAGCAACCAGCTCCCCAGAAGCGCGCCAATTACCGCGCCCGCGCTGTCCTGCATCATCAAAATCGAGAAGAAACGTCCGCGGTGCTGCGGGCGAATTAACTTCACCACCAGCGCGGTGCGCGGCGGGTCAAACAGGGTTCCGCCGATCCCGGAGAGAAAGCAGGAGAACCACAGAAGCCAGGGCTCATGGGCAACCGCCATCGTGGCAAAGCCTGCCGCACGAAGCAGCATACCGGTCACAATCATCGGTTTCGCGCCGAAGCGGTCAGCAATGGCGCCGCCAAACACCCCAAGGCCTTGCTGGACAAACTGGCGTAACCCCAACGCGATGCCAACCATCAGCGCCGCCCAGCCCATTTGATCGACAAAGCGGATCGAGATAAGAGGAAACACGACAAAAAAGCCGAGCACGACCAGCATGTTATCGACTAGCAGGAAATATTTACCCAGGCTCCTCGCCTGTGATACGCGGGACATTTTCCCTCCAGGGAAAACAGGATGGTGAGCACGCTAACATTCTGCGGGGTTACTGCGCGTTTTCCCACCCCTGGGCGTGACAATATTTTTTTATCAAAAGAACGCTTTGATAGAGAGTTCTCATCGAAAAATGTGAAAAGAGGTCAAAATGGTATGTCACTGTTTTCACAGACGGCGCAGGCACAGGTATAGTAAAGCTAATGGGTCAGCAGAAGTGACGGGAAGGAGTGGTATCGATGTTTGGCTATCGCAGTAATGTGCCAAAAGTGCGTCTGACAACGGACAGGCTGGTCGTTCGTCTGGTGCATGAGCGTGATGCCTGGCGTCTGGCGGATTATTACGCCGAGAATCGCCAGTTTTTAAAACCCTGGGAACCCGTTCGGGATGAGAGCCATTGTTACCCATCCGGCTGGCAGGCGCGCCTCAGTATGATTGCGGAATTTCATAAGCAGGGAAGTGCGTTTTATTTTGCGCTGCTGGATCCTGAAGAAAAAGAGATCATCGGCATCGCCAACTTTTCAAACGTCGTGCGCGGATCGTTTCACGCCTGCTACCTCGGCTACTCCATCGGTCAGAAATGGCAGGGGCAGGGGCTGATGTATGAAGCATTAACGGTGGCGATCCGTTATATGCAACGCACGCAACATATTCATCGTATTATGGCGAACTATATGCCGCATAATCAGCGCAGCGGTAATTTGCTGGCGCGTTTAGGGTTTGAGAAAGAGGGTTACGCCAAAGACTATCTGCTGATAGATGGAGAATGGCGCGACCATGTCCTCACGGCATTAACCACCCGGGACTGGACAGCGGGTCGCTAAGGAGAAGAGATGAAATATCAGTTAAGCGGTGCAGAAGCGCGCGTCGTCGGATGCCTGCTGGAAAAACAGGTCACGACGCCGGAGCAATATCCGCTCTCTGTCAATGCCGTCATGATGGCCTGCAACCAAAAGACCAACCGCGAGCCGGTAATGAACCTCAGCGAGCATGACGTTCAGGATGTGCTGGATGAACTGGTGAAACGCCATTATCTGCGCACCGTCAGCGGCTTCGGAAACCGCGTCACCAAGTACGAACAACGTTTTTGTAATTCCGAATTCGGCGACCTGAAGTTGAGCGCCGCGGAAGTGGCGGTGATCGCGACCCTTTTACTGCGCGGGGCACAAACTCCCGGCGAGCTGCGCACGCGGGCTTCCCGTATGCATGAGTTTGCGGATATGCAGGAAGTGGAACAAACCCTGGAAGGGCTTGCAACCCGCGAGGATGGCCCTTACGTGGTGCGTCTGGCACGCGAACCGGGCAAGCGTGAGAGCCGCTATATGCATCTCTTCAGTGGCGAGGTGGATACCGCGACGCTGGCAACGGAACAAGAGTCCACTGTTGTCAGCGGCAGCCTGACGGCGCGCGTGGACGCGCTGGAAGAGGAGGTCGCTGGGCTGAAACAGCGCCTGGACGCACTGCTGGCACATTTGGGAGATTAACAGTGAAAAAATTACGTGTAGGCGTGGTGGGGCTTGGCGGTATTGCACAAAAAGCCTGGTTACCGGTATTAGGCGCGGCAACGGACTGGACGCTTCAGGGCGCGTGGTCACCTACCCGCGAGAAGGCTGAACGCATCTGCGCAACCTGGCGGATACCTTATGCCGCTTCGCTGTCGGATCTTGCCCGCGAGTGCGATGCGGTATTTGTGCATACCTCAACGGCAACGCACTATCAGGTGGTCAGCGAACTGCTGAATGCCGGTGTTCACGTCTGTGTGGATAAGCCCCTGGCGGAGAACGTTCAGGATGCCGAGCGACTGATAGAGCTGGCGGCACGCAAGAACCTGACGCTGATGGTGGGCTTTAACCGCCGCTTCGCTCCGCTTTATCAGCAGCTGAAGTCACAGCCGGGCGCGCTGGCCTCCCTGAGGATGGATAAACACCGTACCGACAGCGTCGGGCCAAACGATCTGCGCTTTACGCTTCTCGATGATTATCTGCACGTGGTGGACACGGCGCTCTGGCTGACAAACGGCCAGGCTCAGCTGAAAAGCGGGACCCTGATGACCAACGATCTGGGCGAGATGGTCTACGCCGAGCACCACTTTGCGCTGGAACATCTGCAGGTGACCACCAGCATGCATCGTCGTGCGGGCAGTCAGCGGGAGTTTGTCCAGGCCGTCACTGACGGTGCGCTGTATGACATCACTGACATGCGGGAGTGGCGAGAAGAGAAGGGCAACGGTGTGGTCACGCTTCCGGCGCCGGGCTGGCAGAGCACTCTGGAGCAACGCGGCTTCGCGGGATGCGCCCGTCACTTCATTAGCTGCGTGCAAAATCAGACGGTTCCGGAAACCGCCGGTGAACAGGCCATCATGGCGCAACGCATCGTGGAACGGCTCTGGCGAGAGGCCATGAGTGAATAACCCTCTGTAACATCTGCCGATAGTAATTCCCTTAAATCCGGGTAGACTAAGCGCCGATTGTTGGTTTCGCCGGGAGGCTTTTCGCCTACCCGGCCTGCAAATCCGAAGGCCTGCGCAAGCGCAACGCCGTCGGGCATTCATTACGCCTGCTCTGCAGGCGTTTTGCCGTATGGTTGTGGAAATTCACATTAATGAACTTATTAAAATCGCTGGCAGCCGTCAGCTCGATGACCATGTTTTCTCGCGTACTGGGTTTTGCGCGCGATGCCATTGTGGCAAGGGTTTTTGGTGCTGGGATGGCAACGGACGCCTTTTTCGTCGCGTTCAAACTGCCGAATTTATTGCGCCGTATTTTTGCTGAGGGGGCTTTCTCGCAGGCCTTCGTTCCAATTCTGGCAGAATATAAAAGCAAGCAGGGCGAAGATGCTACGCGGGTGTTTGTCGCCTACGTCTCCGGGCTACTGACGCTGGCGCTGGCTATAGTGACAGTCCTGGGGATGCTGGCTGCGCCCTGGGTGATTATGGTGACCGCGCCGGGGTTTGCCGACACCGCTGATAAATTTGCGCTCACCACCCAGCTGCTGCGCATTACCTTTCCTTATATCCTGTTGATCTCACTGGCCTCGCTGGTGGGGGCAATCCTCAATACCTGGAACCGCTTCTCCGTTCCGGCGTTTGCGCCGACGTTTTTGAATGTCAGCATGATCGGCTTTGCCCTGTTTGCCGCACCGCATTTCAACCCGCCGGTACTGGCGCTGGCCTGGGCGGTGACCGTGGGTGGCGTCCTGCAGCTGGCATATCAGCTGCCGCATCTGAAGAAAATTGGCATGCTGGTTCTGCCGCGCATTAATTTCCGTGATGCCGGCGCAATGCGCGTCATGAAGCAGATGGGACCTGCAATCCTCGGGGTTTCTGTCAGCCAGATCTCACTTATCATCAATACCATCTTTGCCTCTTTCCTGGTGTCCGGTTCGGTCTCCTGGATGTACTACGCTGACCGTCTGATGGAGTTTCCTTCTGGCGTACTGGGCGTCGCGCTGGGGACGATTCTGCTGCCGTCGCTCTCTAAAAGCTTTGCCAGCGGCAACCATGATGAGTATTGCCGCCTGATGGACTGGGGCTTACGCCTCTGTTTCCTGCTGGCACTGCCAAGCGCGGTGGCGCTGGGGATCCTCGCGAAACCGCTGACCGTCTCGCTGTTCCAGTACGGTAAATTTTCAGCCCATGATGCGTCCATGACTCAGCAGGCGCTGGTGGCGTACTCGGTGGGATTGATGGGGCTGATTGTTGTTAAAGTGCTGGCACCAGGGTTCTACTCCCGTCAGAACATTAAAACGCCGGTGAAGATTGCCCTGGTGACGCTGGTGATGACCCAGTTGATGAACCTGGCGTTTATTGGCCCGCTGAAGCACGCGGGGCTGGCTCTGTCTATTGGTCTGGCGGCCTGTCTGAATGCCGGGCTGTTGTACTGGCAGCTGCGTAAGCAGGATATCTTCACGCCGCAGCCGGGCTGGGCGAGTTTCCTTGTGCGACTGGTTATCGCGGTGCTGGTGATGGCAGCGGCGTTGCTCGGCATGATGCACGTGATGCCGGAGTGGTCGCTCGGCACCATGCCTTATCGTCTGCTGCGACTGATGGCCGTGGTGGGTGTTGGGGTTGTGGCTTACTTTGCCACCCTCGCCGTGTTGGGCTTCAAAGTGAAAGAGTTTGCCCGCCGTACGGCATAAACGCCAAAAGGGGAGTTCACCTTATGGTGCTCCCCACTGCTTGATTTGTCGCTTATGCTTCAAATCGAAATCTTTTTCCCGCCCGTAATACGTGCCGTCGCTGTCTGCCCATCCGCACCGTACAGCCCGGTTTCTTTATGCGGTTTTAACACCTCAAGCGCTTGCTGATTACGCTCTATCTGACCTTCAAGCAGCCAGCCGTTATGCTGGTTGAGATCGCGAAGATGCTGGGTTTTTTCTGTAATAGTCTGCCAGCGCTCAACGATATCGTCGTTAGCACTGCGCTTAGGATCCTGCTCAGCGCGACGTTGCTGCTCAAGGTAATCCAGCGTCGCCAGGAGCGAGCTTTTGTCTTCAGTAATACGCTGCAACGCGCTGCCGTTGATGTGACCGGAAGAGAGGTGCTGTTGCTCAGCGTCCATTACCGTTTTCAGGTCGTTCAGGACAACCGTCATTTGATCCAGTATTTCTGACAGTCGACTCATACGGTTAGTTACTCTGTAAGAAACTCTGCGCTTCCTGAATCAGGGCGTCAGCAATTTTGCTGGTGTCCATTTTCAGCTCGCCGTTACGAATAGCCGTTTTCAGCGCTTCAACGCGTTCCATGTTGATATCGTTGCCGCCTGGCTGCATCAGTTTTGCCTGGGCATCGCTCAGGGTTACGCTGGTGCTGTTAGACGTTGACGGTTTTTCCAGACGCGTTTTCTGCGGCGTAGCGTCATTCGTTTCGCGAGGTTGTACAGCGCTTACCGGCTTCAGGGCTGATGTACGATCAATGCTCATAGTGTTGTCCTCATCGAGGGTTCGCGGCGTTGGCGCCTGACATCATCATTAGTTGAATATTTATCGGCAGCTGCAGCGAAATCTTTAAAAAGATTATAGGTTAATCAGAATATTCCCATCAGAATCGACGGTTCCGCTAACCACCTGCCCTGAAGACATTCTGACGCGGGCATTTTGCGCTACCGCGGCATTGTTTAACGCTTTCCCTTCACTGTTGATACTGAAGCCATCTCCATTGGCCACCACCAACACCTGTTGACCCGCCTTGACGCGCCACGCCTGGCGCAGCATCGACAGCTGTATCGGCTGGCCCGGTGCGACATCACGCAGGCTGACGGCGTCCTGCGCCTGGTTAATTTCAAGCATTGTCCGTGGCGGCAGCTGATCCAGACGGCCGCGCTTCAACGTCACGCTGTTGGCCTGCAGTGCGGTACCCCGGGCAATGGGGACAGCGGCGACAACATAATTGCCTGTCGCCTGGACTGCAACCTGTAAATACCGTTTTTCGTTGGCGCAGCGTGCCAGCACGTTCACGTTCCCCCACAGTCTGGTGGTGCCGGTCACGGTAAATGACGGCTGCTCACAGGAGGGATACAGATTTGGTGGCGTGCGTACCGTGACGACAACTTCATCGCTAAAGCCCGCCAGCTTCTGGGCAAAAAAGGTGTTTAGCTGATCCTGTAAACCATCCGCCTGCACCAGGGGGCTAAAAAGCAAGAAAGTTGCCATCAGGCCACGTTTTAACGTTTGCATCGCAAGTTCCACCGTTTCCAGAATTGAGTGAATTCTACCTGCAGTGGTTTTTCATCAACGCAATAAATAGCGACGCATTTTGCGCTTATTCCGTCGATAAGGCGGATGGGTTGAGATTTAAGCTGTGAACTGAAATTTTGCCATCAGCGGAGGAGACATGCTCGATAAACTCGACGCCGCGTTACGTTTTCAGCAGGAAGCGCTCAATTTACGTGCCCAGCGGCAGGAAATTTTAGCCGCCAATATCGCTAACGCCGATACGCCAGGGTATCAGGCGCGCGATATTGATTTTTCCAGTGAGCTTAAAAAAGTGATGGAGCGTGGACGCGCAGAAGGGAGCGGTGTCGCGCTCGCGCTGACCTCCTCACGCCATATTCCCGCTCAGACGATGACCGCACCAACGACCGATTTGCTTTATCGCATTCCCGACCAGCCTTCACTCGACGGTAACACCGTGGACATGGACCGGGAACGTACACAGTTTGCCGATAACAGCCTGAAATACCAGACAGGCCTGACCGTTCTCGGCGGACAAATCAAAGGCATGATGAACGTCCTGCAGGGGGGCAACTGATAAATGGCCTTGCTGAATATTTTTGATATCGCCGGCTCGGCGCTTACCGCGCAGTCCAAACGTCTGAACGTAGCCGCCAGTAACCTGGCGAACGCCGACAGCGTGACCGGACCAGACGGTCAGCCTTATCGTGCGAAACAGGTCGTCTTTCAGGTCGATGCGGCGCCAGGCGCGGCCACCGGCGGTGTGAAAGTCTCTGATGTGGTTGAGAGCCAGGCACCGGACAAGCTGGTGTATGAGCCTGGCAACCCGCTGGCGGATGCGAACGGTTACGTAAAAATGCCTAACGTGGATGTGGTGGGTGAGATGGTGAACTCCATGTCGGCGTCACGCAGTTACCAGGCAAACGTCGAAGTGCTTAATACCGTGAAGAGCATGATGCTCAAAACACTCACTCTCGGCCAGTAAAGGAGACATGCATGTCCATCGCCGTAAATGTGAATGATCCCACGAACTCAGGTGTTAATGGCGCCAAAAGTTCGACGGGTTCCAACGCCCTGACGGGCAGTAACGCGTCCGATCTGCAGAGCAGCTTTCTGACGCTGCTGGTGGCGCAGCTGAAGAACCAGGATCCCACCAATCCGATGCAGAACAACGAGCTGACCACGCAACTGGCGCAGATCAGTACCGTCAGCGGCATTGAAAAACTCAACACCACCCTTGGCTCCGTTTCCGGTCAGATTGACAACAGCCAGTCTCTGCAGGCTGCGAATCTGATTGGTCATGGGGTGATGATCCCGGGGACCACGATCCTTGCCGGCACCAGCACTACCGAGGGGACGTCAACCACGACCACCACGCCGTTTGGCGTTGAGCTGCAGCAGCCGGCTGACAAAGTGACTGCGACGATCAGCGATGCGAGCGGGGCAGTGGTACGCACCATTGACATCGGTGAGCTGAAGGCAGGCGTACACACCTTTACCTGGGACGGCAGCCTGACCGACGGCACGAAAGCACCAAACGGTTCTTACAAAGTGGCGATCAGCGCCAGCAACGGAACCACCCAACTGGTGGCACAGCCGCTGCAGTTCGCACTGGTTCAGGGCGTGATTAAAGGCGCTGGCGGTAACAAACTGGATTTGGGTACCTCAGGTACCACCACGCTCGACGAAGTTCGGCAGATTATCTAAGCCTTAACACTTATCAGGAGTAAGTCATGGCCTTTTCTCAAGCGGTCAGCGGCCTGAATGCTGCGGCCACCAACCTGGATGTCATTGGCAACAACATCGCCAACTCCGCGACCTATGGTTTTAAATCCGGTTCTGCCTCATTTGCAGATATGTTTGCCGGTTCCAAAGTGGGTCTGGGCGTGAAAGTTGCGGGCATCACTCAGGACTTTACCGACGGTACGACGACCAACACCGGTCGTGGTCTGGACGTCGCCATCAGCCAGAACGGTTTCTTCCGTATGGTCGATTCCAACGGCTCTGTGTTCTACAGCCGTAACGGTCAGTTCAAACTGGACGAAAACCGTAACCTGGTGAACATGCAGGGTCTGCAATTAACCGGTTATCCTGTTGCGGGTACTCCGCCAACGGTTCAGACCGGCGCTAACCCGCAGGCGATCAATATCCCAACGACCTTGATGGCGGCGAAATCCACCACCACCGCGTCCCAGCAGATCAACCTGAACTCCACTGACACCGCGCCAACCACGGCCTTTGATCCGACCAACCCTGACAGCTACAACAAAAAAGGGACGGTGACGGTCTTTGACAGCCAGGGTAATGCGCACAACATGAACCTGTTTTACGTTAAAGACGCGACTCCGGCAAACTCCTGGAAAGTCTATGCCCAGGACGGCAGCGTTGCAGGAAGCACGCCATCCCTGGCGACTACGCTGACCTTCAACACCAGCGGCGTACTGACCGGCGGCGGCAGCATCAATATCACTACCGGCACCGTTCCAGGTGCAACGCCAGCCACGTTTGCGATGAGCTTCGCCAATTCCATGCAGCAGAACACCGGCGCCAATAACATCGTGGCAACCAACCAGAACGGTTACAAACCGGGTGACCTGGTGAGCTACCAGATCAACGACGACGGCACCGTGGTGGGTAACTACTCCAACGAACAGACCCAAGCCCTGGGCCAGATCGTGCTGGCTAACTTCGCCAACAACGAAGGTCTGAAGTCTGAAGGCGATAACGTCTGGTCTGCTACCCAGTCTTCCGGCGTGGCGCTGCTGGGTACCGCGGGCTCCGGTAACTTCGGTACGCTGACCAACGGTGCGCTGGAAGCGTCTAACGTGGATCTGAGTAAAGAACTGGTGAACATGATCGTCGCGCAACGTAACTATCAGTCGAACGCGCAGACCATCAAAACCCAGGATCAGATCCTCAACACGCTGGTTAACCTGCGTTAAGCGGCTGACAGGAAAGCGCAATGGATCACGCAATATATACCGCGATGGGCGCGGCAAGCCAGACGCTCAATCAGCAGG
Source organism: Enterobacter cloacae complex sp. FDA-CDC-AR_0132 (assembly GCF_003010695.1). Taxonomy (NCBI): domain Bacteria; kingdom Pseudomonadati; phylum Pseudomonadota; class Gammaproteobacteria; order Enterobacterales; family Enterobacteriaceae; genus Enterobacter; species Enterobacter cloacae complex sp. FDA-CDC-AR_0132. The sequence continues at coordinate 3,465,166 of NZ_CP027618.1, forward strand.
CTGTTACTGCCAGCAACCTGGCAAACGCCTCTACACCGGGCTTTCGTGCGCAGCTTAATGCGCTGCGTGCGGTCCCGGTGGAAGGGCTCTCCCTGCCGACGCGTACGCTGGTTACGGCCTCTACGCCGGGTGCGGATATGACGCCAGGCCAGATGGATTACACCTCACGCCCGCTGGACGTTGCCCTGCAACAGGACGGCTGGCTGGCGGTGCAGACCGCTGACGGCGGTGAAGGATATACCCGTAACGGTAACATCCAGGTGAGTGCCACGGGCCAGCTGACGATTCAGGGTCATCCGGTAATGGGTGAAGCGGGCCCGCTGACGGTGCCGGAAGGGTCTGAGCTGACTATCGCGGCCGACGGGACCATTTCGGCATTGAACCCGGGCGATCCGGCCAATACCGTTGCGCCCGTCGGGCGTCTGAAGCTGGTGAAGGCGGAAGGCAAAGAGGTGCAGCGTGGCGATGACGGGATGTTCCGTCTGACCCAGGCGACCCAGGCCACTCGGGGTGCCACGTTACAGGCCGATCCGAGCATCCGCGTGATGTCCGGCGTTCTGGAAGGCAGTAACGTCAAGCCGGTCGAAGCGATGACCGACATGATCGCCAGTGCCCGTCGTTTTGAAATGCAGATGAAGATTATCAGCAGCGTTGATGAAAACGCGGGCAAGGCTAACCAACTTCTGGCTATGAGTTAACAGGACTCCTTATGATCAGTTCTTTATGGATCGCGAAAACTGGCCTCGACGCGCAGCAAACCAACATGGATGTGATTGCCAACAACCTGGCAAACGTCAGCACCAATGGTTTCAAGCGTCAGCGTGCCGTTTTCGAAGATTTGCTTTATCAAACCATCCGCCAGCCTGGAGCGCAGTCTTCTGAACAAACGACACTGCCATCCGGTCTGCAGATTGGTACCGGTGTTCGTCCGGTAGCCACCGAGCGTCTGCATAGCCAGGGCAACCTGTCTCAGACCAACAACAGCAAAGACGTGGCAATCAAAGGCCAGGGGTTCTTCCAGGTGCAGTTGCCTGACGGTACTTCTGCCTATACCCGCGACGGATCGTTCCAGGTCGATCAGAATGGTCAGCTGGTGACGGCGGGTGGTTTCCAGGTTCAGCCTGCGATTACCATCCCGGCGAATGCCCTGAGTATTACTATCGGGCGTGACGGCGTGGTGAGTGTGACGCAGCAGGGGCAGGCCGCACCTGTTCAGGTTGGACAGCTGAACCTAACCACCTTCATGAACGACACCGGTCTGGAAAGCATTGGTGAGAACCTCTACACCGAAACGCAATCCTCCGGTACGCCAAATGAAAGCACCCCGGGCCTCAACGGTGCGGGTCTGTTGTATCAGGGTTATGTGGAAACCTCGAACGTGAACGTTGCGGAAGAGCTGGTGAATATGATCCAGGTCCAGCGCGCGTATGAAATTAACAGTAAAGCAGTGTCGACGACCGACCAGATGCTGCAGAAACTGACGCAACTCTAAGGTGTAGCCCGGTGCGGTCAACGCCGCGCCGGCTCCCTGTTTTCGAAGATGAAGGCAATGCAAAAAAACGCGGCGTTTCGTTATCCGATACTGACTGTTCTGGCTGTCACCCTCAGCGGGTGTGCCTTGATCCCGTCTAAACCTTTAGTGCAGGGTGCGACTACCGCCCAACCCGTTCCTGGCCCGGCGCCAGTGGTGAACGGCTCCATTTTCCAGACCGCGCAGCCAATCAATTATGGCTATCAACCGCTGTTTGAAGATCGCCGCCCGCGTAATGTCGGCGATACGTTGACCATTGTGCTGCAGGAAAACGTCAGCGCGAGCAAGAGCTCGTCGGCGAATGCCAGCCGCGATGGCAAAACCAATTTCGGTTTCGATACCGTTCCACGCTATCTGCAGGGCCTGTTCGGCAATGCGCGTGCTGATGTCGAGGCCTCTGGCGGCAATACCTTTAACGGTAAAGGTGGCGCGAATGCCAGCAATACCTTTAGCGGCACGCTGACGGTGACGGTTGACCAGGTGCTGGTTAACGGCAATTTACACGTTGTGGGTGAAAAACAGATCGCCATCAATCAGGGCACTGAGTTCATTCGTTTCTCGGGCGTGGTTAATCCTCGCACCATCAGCGGCACCAACACCGTTCCGTCCACCCAGGTGGCGGATGCGCGCATCGAGTACGTCGGTAACGGCTACATCAATGAAGCGCAAAATATGGGTTGGCTGCAGCGTTTCTTCCTTAACTTATCGCCGATGTAAGCGAGGTGACCCATGTTTAAATCGATCTTCGCCGTGGCGCTGGCGCTGGTGGCAACGTTTGCCCAGGCTGACCGTATTCGCGATCTCACCAGCGTTCAGGGCGTACGCGAAAACTCGCTGATTGGCTATGGCCTGGTGGTGGGGCTGGACGGAACGGGCGACCAGACCACCCAGACGCCATTCACGACTCAAAGTTTGAACAACATGCTTTCCCAGCTCGGTATTACCGTCCCGGCGGGAACCAACATGCAGCTGAAAAACGTGGCCGCGGTCATGGTCACCGCCTCCTATCCGGCGTTCGCGCGCCAGGGGCAGACGATTGATGTCGTGGTCTCGTCAATGGGTAACGCCAAAAGCCTGCGTGGCGGCACGCTGCTGATGACTCCGCTGAAAGGGGTCGACAGCCAGGTTTATGCGCTGGCGCAGGGGAACATTCTGGTCGGCGGTGCCGGCGCGTCTGCGGGCGGCAGCAGTGTGCAGGTGAACCAGCTGAACGGCGGGCGTATCACCAATGGTGCGATCATTGAGCGTGAACTGCCGACCCAGTTTGGCGCAGGCAACACCATTAACCTGCAGCTGAATAATGAAGACTTCACGATGGCGCAGCAGATTGCCGATACCATCAACCGTAGCCGCGGCTACGGCAGCGCCACGGCGCTGGATGCCCGTACCGTGCAAATCCGCACTTCTACCGGCAGCAGCAACCAGGTCCGTATGCTGGCTGATATCCAGAATATGGAAGTGAACGTTCCGGTTCAGGATGCCAAAGTGATTATCAACTCGCGCACCGGTTCGGTCGTGATGAACCGCGAAGTGTCGCTCGACAGCTGTGCCGTGGCGCAGGGTAACCTCTCCGTGACGGTTAACCGCTCTGCCAACGTCAGTCAGCCTGATACCCCGTTCGGGGGTGGCCAGACCGTGGTGACGCCACAAACGCAGATTGATTTGCGCCAGAGCGGTGGATCGCTGCAGAGCGTACGCTCCAGCGCGAACCTCAATAGCGTGGTTCGGGCCCTGAATGCCCTGGGGGCGACGCCGATGGATCTGATGTCGATTCTGCAATCCATGCAAAGCGCGGGCTGTCTGCGCGCCAAACTGGAAATCATCTGATGCTGACCGATAGCAAGCTGTTGACCGGTGCTGCCTGGGATGCCCAGTCGCTCAACGAACTGAAAACCAAAGCAGGTAAGGATCCGGCGGCGAATATCCGCCCGGTCGCCCGCCAGGTGGAAGGGATGTTTGTACAGATGATGCTGAAAAGCATGCGTGAAACCCTGCCGAAAGACGGGATGTTCAGCAGTGATTCAACCCGTCTTTACACCAGCATGTATGACCAGCAGATTGCGCAGCAGATGACCGCCGGGAAAGGCCTCGGTCTGGCTGATATGATTGTCAAACAGACCGAAACCGCGCAGGGCATCCAGCCGGATGATAAGCCACAGCAGGTGCCGATGAAGTTCGACCTGCAAACGGTGACCAGTTATCAGAATCAGGCCCTGACGCAGATGGTGCGCAAAGCCGTACCGAAGGCCACGAGCACCAGCGATGAGCCACTTTCTGGCAACAGCAAAGACTTCCTGGCGCAGCTCTCGCTGCCGGCACGTCTTGCCAGTGAACAGAGCGGCGTGCCTCACCACCTGATCCTCGCGCAGGCGGCGCTGGAGTCCGGCTGGGGTCAGCGGCAGATCCGTAAAGAAAACGGCGATCCGAGCTTTAACATCTTCGGCGTGAAGGCCACGTCGAGCTGGAAGGGGCCGACCACCGAGATCACCACCACTGAATATGAAAACGGTGCGGCGGTGAAGGTTAAAGCCAAATTCCGTGTCTATAGCTCCTATCTGGAAGCCTTATCCGACTATGTGGGCCTGTTGAGCCGAAATCCGCGTTACACCGCCGTTACACAGGCGGCAACCGCGGAGCAGGGCGCTCAGGCACTGCAGAATGCGGGCTACGCCACCGATCCGAACTATGCGCGTAAGCTCACCAGTATGATTCAGCAGCTGAAATCGATGGGCGAGAAGGTCAGCAAAGCCTATAGCACAGATATCGAAAATCTGTTCTGAAAGTTCTCAAGTCCCGGTGGAGGCTGCCGATAACCTTCATCAGGACTCGTGTCTGAACGTATAAAAGGAACCCCCATGTCCAGTTTGATTAACAGTGCCATGAGTGGCCTCAGTGCTGCGCAGTCGGCACTCAATACCGTCAGTAATAATATTTCAAGCTATAACGTGGCAGGTTATACCCGCCAGACGACAGTGCTGGGCGCGTCAAACAGCACGCTGACCGGCGGTGGCTGGGTAGGTAACGGGGTTTATGTCTCCGGTGTCCAGCGTGAGTATGATGCATTCATTACCAACCAGCTGCGCGCCGCGCAGACCCAGAGCAGCGGCCTGACTACGCGCTATCAGCAGATGTCAAAGATCGATGATGTGCTCTCGGATACCACCAACTCGCTCTCTACCACGCTGCAGGACTTCTTCAAAAGTCTGCAGACGCTGGTGAGCAACGCGGAAGATCCGGCTGCGCGCCAGACGGTGCTGGGCAAAGCGGATGGCCTGGTCAATCAGTTTAAAACCAACGATCAGTATCTTCGCGATCAGGATTCTCAGGTGAATACCGCGATTTCTGCCAGCGTCGATCAAATTAATAACTACGCCAAACAGATTGCGAACCTGAACGATCAGATTTCCCGTCTGACCGGCGTGGGTGCTGGCTCATCACCAAATGACCTGCTCGATCAACGCGATCAGCTGGTGAGCGAGCTGAATAAAATTGTCGGTGTTGAAGTTTCTGTGCAGGATGGCGGCACGTATAACGTCTCATTTGGCACCGGTTACAGCCTGGTACAGGGGAGCAAAGCGAACCAGCTGGCTGCGGTGAAATCCAGCGCAGACCCAACCCGTACAACGCTGGCCTATACCGATGATGTTACAGGCAATATCGAAATTCCTGAAAAGCTGATTACCACCGGCACCCTTGGCGGTTTACTCACCTTCCGCTCTGAAGATCTGGATAAAGCGCGTAATAACCTTAACCAGATGGCGCTGGCCTTTGCTGACGCGATGAACAAGCAGCATGAAGCGGGTTTTGATGCTAACGGCGATGCTGGCGGCAAGCTCTTTGACTTTGGCTCGCCTGCGGTTGTGTCCAACAGCAAGAATTCAGGTACCGCCGCGCTGACAGCCTCCGTGGCTGACAGTACTAAAGTCCAGGCAACCGATTATAAGCTGCAGTTCAACGGAACCGACTGGACCATTACGCGTACGTCGGATAAGACCAGTTTCACGATGAGTCCGGATGCGAGCGGCAATCTGTCTTTCGACGGCCTGAATGTCAACGTGAGCGGTACCGCGAATAACAAAGACAGTTTTGTTGTGAAGCCCGTTTCTGATGTCATCGTAAACATGGAACTCAAGTTTAATGATGAGTCCAAACTGGCGATGGCATCGACAAGCGCCGGTGGCGAAAGTGACAACCGCAACGGTCAAAAATTGCTGGATCTGCAAAATAGCAAGCTTGTCGGCGGGAATAAGTCTTTCAATGATGCTTATGCTTCCCTCGTCAGTACCGTTGGTAGCTCAACAGCGGCACTGAAAACCAGCAGCGAAACGAAAGCGAATGTGGCGACGCAGTTAACCAAACAGCAGCAGTCGATCTCAGGGGTAAACCTTGACGAAGAGTACGGCAATTTGCAGCGCTATCAGCAGTATTACCTCGCTAATGCGCAGGTTCTACAAACTGCCAGCTCGCTCTTTGATGCAATCATTAATATTCGCTAAGGCTGAGGTGAAACATGCGTATTAGCACCCAGATGATGTACGACCAAAACATGCGCGGGATCACCGATTCCCAGAGCAAGTGGTTGAGTTATGGTGAGCAAATGTCCACCGGCAAGCGTGTCAATCGTCCGTCGGACGATCCTATCGCGGCGTCGCAGGCTATTGTTCTGTCACAATCACAGTCACAAAATAGCCAGTTTGCGTTGGCAAGATCGTTCGCATCACAAAAAGTTTCTCTTGAAGATAATGTGCTTAACCAGGTCACTGCAGCCATCACCAGTGCTAAAGAGAAATTAGTCTATGCCGGAAACGCAACCTTAAGTGATGACGATCGCCTGTCGCTGGCGAGCGATTTGCAAGGTATTCGCGACCAATTGATGAACCTCGCAAACACCGCGGATGGTAATGGTCGGTTTATTTTTGCCGGCTTTAAGACTGAAGTGCCACCGTTTGATTCCGTTACCGGTGATTACAAAGGCGGTACTGAGGCTATTTCGCAGCAGGTTGATACCGCGCGTAATATGGTCATTAGCCACACGGGTCAGCAGATCTTCGAAAGCATCACCAGTAACGCCAAAGAACTGCCTGGTGGCGGATATGGCGAGACGAACATGTTCAAGATCCTCGATACGGCGATTACCGCGCTTAAGGTTCCCGTCGATACCGACTCTGCTGCAGCTGAAGCACAGGGGAAAATCATTTCTGATGCTCAAACCGGCATCACAAATACCCAGAACAACATTCTTACTGTCGCTGCTGATGTAGGTACCAAGATGAACGAGCTTGAAAAGCTGGATAACCTTGGTGACGATCGTACACTGGGCCAGACTAAGCAGATGAGCGACCTGGTTGATGTGGACTGGAACGCAGCGATCTCTTCTTACACCATGCAGCAGGCCGCGCTGCAGGCATCTTATAAAGCTTTTAGCGATATGCAGGGCATGTCCCTGTTCCAGCTGAACAGATAACATCTTGACCTCTTGGAACATGTCTTGAAACTGGGCATGTTTTACTGCCCAATCCGTGTGGATTGGGCATTTTTTTTACGCGATTTCTGCCGGTGCGGAGGCGACGCGTGCACTTTCAATCAGACGTATTGCCAGCGCAATGACACCGCATACCGTTGCCAGGGCAACCACGCCCGTCCAGCCAGCCAGCGTGTAGATTTTACTCCCCGCAGCCGAACCCAGCGCCATGCCGATAAAGACCACCGTAAAGAGCAGGGCGTTAAGACGCCCCCTGGCCTGAGGCTCAAGGCTATAGACCAGATTCTGGTGCGCCACCAGACTGGACTGCAGCCCCAGATCAAACCCGATGGCTGAGACAGCAATCAGAATCAGTTGTCCATGAAGACCCAGCGCGGGCATCAGGAACATCAGGGCAAACGAGACGGTAACCAGTGCCGCGCCAAGCTGCGTGACTTTTCCGGCGCCCAGCTTGTCCGCCAGACCTCCCGCCAGCGGGGCGGCTAAGGCCCCCGCGGCCCCGGCAATACCATAACCACCCGCGACGGCGCTCCCCAGGTGATAGCGCTCCAGCAGCATGACCGCCAGCGTTGACCAGAAGGCGCTAAAGGCAATCGACAGAAAACCCTGTGCCAGTGCTGCACGACGCAGAGCCGGATAGCGACGCCACAGATGTTCCATTGAGCGCATCAGGGCGGGATAACTCAGCGTGGAGTGAATGGCAAAACGCGGGAGTACCCGCCACATCACCGCCCCAATAAATGCGATGCTTACAGCGGCCAGCTGATACATGACGCGCCAGCCAAAAGCTTCACCCACCACACCGCTGACGGTTCGCGACAGCAAGATGCCCATCAGCAACCCTGTCATCACGGTTCCCACGGTTTTTCCCTGTTTTCCTTCGGGGGCGAGGATAGCCGCTGCGGGAACGATATCCTGTGCCATGGTCGCGGCCATGCCAATCAGCAGGCTTGCCATCAGCAGTGAGTGCTGCTGCCCGGTCAGGCTGCAGCCCAGCAGAAACAGTGCCAGGGCGGTGCTTTTTATCAGGATTAACGTCCTGCGGTCGTGACGATCGCCAAGCGGCAACAGAAAAAGAATACCGAGCGCGTAGCCTGCCTGGGTCAGCGTCGGGACCAGCCCCATCCCTTCAATACTAAGATGAAGGTCGGCGCCTATCAGCGGCAGCAGCGGTTGCGCGTAGTAAATGGATGCGACGCTAAAGCCAGCCCCCAGAGCCAGCATAAAAATCACCCAGCGACTGGCGGCATGGGGAGCAGTTGTTGTGTTCATAAGACGTTCCTCACTCATAGTGTGCCGCTATTTTTTATCACTACGCCTTGCGACGGTAGAGGGCCTGGTGGTAAAACGCTTATACGTTTGGCGTATAGCAGGTAAAATGATGAAGCGAGTTGAGCGTATAGACAGGGTGGAACTCATGCGCACATTTGTTCGTATTGTGGAAAGCGGATCGCTATCCGGGGCGGCAAGACTGCTTGCGACGAGTCAGGCCACGGTGAGCCGCCGCCTTCAGTCTCTGGAAACGCTGCTGGGGGTACGGCTTTTATTGCGAACCACCCATGCAACAAAACTTACCGATGACGGCGAGCGCTGCTATCAACATGCCCGGCGGGTCATTGATAGCTGGCTGGCACTGGAAGATGAGATCGGCCAGACGGAGGACGAGCCGGTCGGCGTGTTACGGGTACGTGCACCGCACGCCTTTGGGCAGGATCAGCTTCTGAGACCGTTAACGGAGTTTTTGCAGCATTACCCTCAGTTGTCGGTGGAGTGGATGCTCAACGATAAGTCGGTGGATTTTCTGAGCGACAATCTGGATTGTGCTATTCGAGTTGGCGCAGAGGTGGATCCGGCAACCGTCTCCGTGCTGCTGGCGGAAGTGCCACGCTGTGTGGTGGCTTCGCCTGCGCTGCTGGACCAGTTTGCGCCGGTTCACACACCGGAGGATCTGCAGGCGCTGCCCTGGATTGCCATCAGCACGTTCTATCAGCGACATGTGGAGTTGTGGGATGATCTTTCGCAGGTAAAACGTATCTCCATTGCGCCACGGTTAAGCACGGATAGTCTGCATGTTGCGCGCAATACCGCCCTGACAGGGTTAGGGGTGGCGATGGTTTCAAGCTGGACGGTCAAGGAGGATATCCAGGAAGGGCGCTTAGTGCATTTGCTTCCACAGTGGCAGCCCGCCGCGCTCCCGGTTCATCTGGTTTATCCGTGGTCGCGTTATTATCCGGCGCGTTTACGCCGTTTTCTGGAGATGATGAAGAGGGTGATGCCGGACATTGCGGGTATGAGAAAGCCGGCACGCGAGCAATAAAAAAGCCGACCCGAAGGTCGGCTTTTTACGCTATGTGTCGTTACTCAACAGACTGCGGACGGGTAGCCGGTGCCGTCGCCTGATGCGTTGCACTGTGGCCACCGGCAGAGCCTTTACCGTCAAAGTTGAACGCAGGGCGGACCCAGTCACTGTGACGCGGCGCTTCCGGCACATATTCCGGCGCTGGTGCGCGAGTCATCGGGGCTGTCGCAACGTGAGCAGGGGCCGGAGCGGTGATTACCGGCTCGGCTTTCACTTCTGGCTCTTCTGCTTTCGCGGCTTCACGCACCGGTTCGACGTCAATTTCAACGTCCTGAACCACGTCTTCAGTCACGGTTTCAACAACCACGTCCGGGGTCTCTTCTACCGCTGCTGCTGGCTGAACCTCAGCAACAACGTCTTCAGCGACCACGGTGTCTTCTTCAGCAATAAGCTGCGGTGCGGCGTCAACCGGCGCGGCAATCACTTCAGGGTGCGTGGTTTCAATGTCTACTGCATGGGGCGCTTCTGACTCAACGGCCTGTGGCTCAACCACGATAGCGGCTTCATTTACCGCTTCTTCAGTTGCGGCTACCGGGGCAATCACCTCTTCGGTGACAGCCTGTTCTTCCACAACCTGCTCCTGACGAGCAACCGGGTAGCGGATCCAGACTTTACCGGATGCCATTTCAGGAGACGCGCACGCTACGGTTAATGGCATTGGCGACTGTGTCGGGTAACGCTCATCGCGATAACGACGACGACGTTGACCGCTGACGCGCAGGTGACGCGGAGAACGGCGTGAACGACGTGGCATACCCGCGTTATCACGGCCTTCACCGTTATCGTCTTGCTCAGCGTTGTTTTCGACGACGGCTGGCAGATCCACTTTCGCCAGTTGAGTGCCTGGTGCAGTGTCACTTGCTTCTGCAGGGACGATGACGGTCTCTTCCACCGGCAGGGCACCTACACGCACTTTCTGTGACAGCTGGCGCTGCTTACGACGCGGCATAACCTGAGTACGTTCTTCCTGCTCGCTTTCCTGCTGTTCAACAGGCTCTTCGCGGTTCAGGTTTTTGACTTCCTGCTGCGCCTGGCGCTTCTCGTCGTTACGACGACGGCTACGCTCACGGCGTGGCTGCTGCTCGTCGCGCTGTTTGCTCTTCTCAGACTCATCGCCCGCCTGCTGGCGAATTTCACGATCTTCAACATTCTGCGGTTGCTTCTCGCGACGGTTGCGACGGTTGTCTTCGCGTTGCTCACGACCCTCATTATTGTCCGAACGGTTGTCACGGCGTTCGTTACGGTCATTACGATCGTTACGGTCACGGCGGTTGTTCTGACGTTTACGACGGTCCTGCTGACGTTCAGGTTTCGCTTCTTTCGGTGCTTCTTTCGGTTGCTCAGGCTGCTGGACTTCTTCGCCTGCAAACATCTTCTTAAGCGCACCGAAGAGGCGGCTCAGCAGACCCGGTTGTTCTGGCTGGGCTTTGACCGCAACGGCTTCTGGTTTTTGCGCAACCGGTTTGGTCACAGGTTTTTCCAGCGCCGTTTCTGGCGGAGCTTCAGGCATGATGAAGGTCGCTAAGGCTGGCTGCTCTGGCAGTTTGCGCTCGGCAGGTTCTTCATCGGAAGGCAGCGCCATCTCTTCTTCATGCAGCTTAGGCAGCAGATAGCTGAGCGTGCTGGTCTCTTCACCTTTACGGACACGCAGCACGTGGTAGTGCGGGGTTTCCATCTGATCGTTAGGTACGATGATGCAGCGAACATCGCCCTGGCGTGATTCAATTGCGCTGACGGCCGCACGTTTTTCGTTCAGCAGGTAGGACGCAATTGGCACGGGAACAATGGCATGAACCTCTTTGGTGTTCTCTTTCAGCGCTTCTTCTTCAATCAGACGCAGAATAGAGAGGGACAGAGATTCGTTATCACGAACGGTACCGGTACCGGAGCAGCGCGGACAGACGTGATGGCTGGATTCACCGAGTGAAGGGCTCAGACGCTGACGGGACATCTCCAGCAAGCCGAAGCGTGAGATATGGCTAATCTGGATACGAGCACGATCCTGACGTACCGCTTCGCGCAGACGGTTTTCAACCGCACGCTGGTGGCGAACAGGGGTCATGTCGATAAAGTCGATAACAATCAGACCACCCAGGTCACGCAGGCGGAGCTGGCGGGCGATTTCATCAGCGGCTTCAAGGTTGGTGTTGAAAGCTGTCTCTTCGATATCACCGCCGCGCGTAGCACGTGCGGAGTTGATGTCGATGGCGGTCAGCGCTTCGGTCGTATCAATAACGATAGAACCACCGGATGGCAGACGCACTTCACGCTGGAAAGCGGATTCAATCTGCGATTCAATCTGATAATGGCTGAACAGCGGGATTTCACCGGTGTACAGTTTGATTTTGCTGGTGAAATCCGGACGACCCAGCGCAGCGATGTGCTGGCGCGCCAGCTCAAGCACTTTCGGGTTATCGATCAGAATCTCACCGATGTCCTGACGCAGGTAGTCACGGAAGGCACGCACAATCACGTTGCTTTCCTGGTGAATCAGGAACGGCGCTGCGCGGCTTTCTGCCGCTTTCTGGATTGCTTCCCAGTGCTTCAGACGGAAGCTTAAGTCCCACTGCAGCGCTTCGGCAGATTTGCCGACGCCTGCGGTACGCACGATAAGCCCCATGCCGTCAGGCAGCTCAAGACTTGCCAGCGCTTCTTTCAGCTCGGTACGGTCATCACCTTCGATGCGGCGAGAGATACCACCGGCACGCGGGTTGTTTGGCATCAGAACCAGGTAACTTCCCGCAAGACTGATAAAGGTGGTCAGTGCGGCACCTTTGTTGCCACGCTCTTCTTTATCAATCTGAACAATGACTTCCTGACCTTCACGCAGCACATCTTTGATGTTTGGGCGGCCATGGGAGTTATAGTTTGCAGGGAAATATTCGCGGGCGATTTCTTTCAGAGGGAGGAAACCGTGACGCTCAGCACCGTAATCGACAAATGCAGCTTCAAGGCTTGGTTCAATGCGGGTGATTTTACCTTTGTAAATGTTCGCTTTTTTCTGTTCGTGTCCAGGACTTTCGATATCCAGATCGTACAGGCGCTGCCCATCCACAAGGGCGACACGCAACTCTTCTTGCTGAGTTGCGTTGATTAACATTCTTTTCATCGTAACTTACTCGTTATTCTTACATTGACGACAAAGCTGCGGGCAAGGTGACGCTTTCCGGGGTATGAACCGATGGCCTCGTGTCTATTCACGTCGCCAACCTCACGGTTGTCGCTCGCTTAAGAGGCGCAGAGTGTCGGTTGCCTGTATTTCATACGGAAACACAGCGCAATTATCAGGGGAATTGCCTGGGTAGAACTCTCCAGAGAACAATCCTTATACCGGGAAGTACTGCAACCCGCAGCCCGCTAACTGCCTGAAAGATCAATACGTCTTACGCCATTGCTGCGTGGATGATCGGTCAGACAAAATTGGTCATTCCGTCGAGATCCTTACTTAACCAGGATTTAACACGGAAAACGAGTTCATTATTCCACTGCTCGCCGGGTTATAGCAAGATGACTTTTACCAATTATCACCCGGTTACTCACAGTTTCTTCACTTCAAGGCGGTGATTGGTTTAATAACCACCAAATCGATTGCGTGAAACAGGGGACAGGCCGGATAAAAGTAAATATAAGCATAGAAAAATGAGTGGCGCTAATGGCTGACGATATTTAGAATCGCCAACCATGAAAACAGAGACTCCAGCCGTAAAAATGGTTGCCATCGCGGAAGACGACGCGGGGCAACGTATCGATAACTTTTTGCGTACCCAACTCAAAGGCGTGCCAAAGAGCATGATTTACCGCATCCTGCGCAAGGGTGAAGTGCGGGTTAACAAAAAACGCGTGAAGCCTGAGTACAAACTCGAAGCCGGTGATGAAGTGCGTATCCCGCCGGTCCGTGTTGCGGAACGCGAAGAAGAGGTCGTTTCACCCAGGTTGCAGAAAGTGGCCGCCCTGAGTGACGTTATCCTTTATGAGGATGATCATATCCTGGTGCTGAATAAACCGTCAGGTACCGCTGTCCATGGCGGGAGTGGTCTCAGCTTTGGTGTGATTGAAGGCCTGCGTGCATTGCGTCCCGAAGCCCGTTTCCTCGAACTGGTTCACCGTCTCGATCGCGATACCTCCGGCGTGTTGCTGGTCGCAAAAAAACGTTCTGCGTTGCGTTCCCTGCATGAGCAGCTGCGTGAAAAAGGGATGCAGAAGGATTATCTGGCGCTGGTTCGTGGCCACTGGCAGTCCCACGTTAAGGCGGTGCAGGCACCTTTGCTGAAGAATATTTTGCAAAGCGGTGAGCGCATTGTACGTGTGAATCAGGAAGGGAAGCCATCTGAGACGCGTTTCAAAGTGGAAGAGCGCTATGCGTTCGCCACGCTGGTGCGCTGCAGCCCGGTAACCGGCCGTACCCACCAGATCCGCGTACATACGCAGTATGCCGGTCATCCGATCGCATTTGATGACCGCTATGGTGACAGGGAGTTTGATAAGCAGCTGGCGGGCACCGGGTTGTCACGCCTGTTCCTGCATGCGGCGGCACTGACATTCACTCACCCGAATACCGGCGAAACAATTCGCATTGAAGCCCCCCTTGATGAGCAGTTAAAACGCTGCCTGAAGGTGCTGCGCGGCTGATTTGGCTGGCACTTACCGGCCTGAGGTCTCCCAGGCCGGTAAGTGATGCATCACCCGTAACACTCACATCTTCAGCGGATTACACTCCTCGCGTCTGAGCATCTGGCACAATGCTATCAGCGGCAACCCGACCAGCGTGTTCGGGTCACGTCCGTCCAGCTTGTCGAAAAGGGCAATCCCCAGACCTTCGCTTTTAAAGCTTCCGGCGCAATTGAGCGGTCGCTCCCGACGCACATAGTCGGCGATTTCCTGCTCACTAAGATGGCGAAAATGGACGTCGAAAGGTTCGCATTCGGTTTGCAGGTGACCCGAGGCCGAGTTGTAGAGTGCCAGACCCGTATAAAAGGTGACGATATTGCCCCGCGCTTGCATAAGCTGCTGGCAGGCATTCGCTTCAGTGTGCGGCTTTCCGGTGATAACACCGTCCAGCACACAAACCTGATCGGAGCCTATAATCAAATGCGAAGGGTAGCGTGCGGCAAGTGATTGCGCTTTCTCCTTCGCAAGACGGGTGACCAGGTGACGCGGTGATTCGCCCGGCTGCGGCGTCTCGTCAACTTCCGGCGCCGCGCATTCAAACGGGATCCCGAGCTTTTCCAGCAACATTCGGCGGTAGGGTGAGGTGGAGGCAAGAACGAGATTTGGCATATTTTTATCACCAGATATAGCGTATCGATGCCAGCCATTTTAAACTACAGGCCGCAATGTGTGCGAATAATTGGCAAAAGGCAGCTGTGGTTGCCTTTTTCTTTGACTATATGACGTTACAAAGTTAATATGCGCGCCCTATGCAAAAGGTAAAATTACCCCTGACTCTTGATCCGGTTCGCACGGCTCAAAAACGCCTCGATTACGAAGGTATTTATACTTCCGATCAGGCTGAGCGTGTCGCCGAATCCGTAGTCAGTGTGGACAGTGATGTAGAATGCTCCATGTCGTTCGCTATCGATAACCAGCGTCTCGCCGTTTTAACCGGTGATGCAAAGGTGACGGTAACCCTCGAATGTCAGCGTTGCGGGAAACCGTTTGTACAGCATGTTCACACAACGTATTGTTTCAGTCCGGTCCGTTCTGACGAACAGGCTGAAGCACTCCCGGAAGCGTATGAACCGATTGAAGTTAATGAATTCGGTGAAATCGATCTTCTGGCTCTGGTTGAAGATGAAATCATCCTCTCCTTGCCAGTCGTTCCGGTGCATGAATCTGAACACTGTGAAGTGTCCGAGGCGGACATGGTCTTTGGGGAACTGCCTGATGAAGCGCAAAAACCAAACCCATTTGCCGTATTAGCCAGCTTAAAGCGTAAGTAATTGAGGAGTAAGGTCCATGGCCGTACAACAGAATAAACCAACCCGTTCCAAACGTGGCATGCGTCGTTCCCATGACGCGCTGACTGCAGTTACCAGCCTGTCTGTAGACAAGACTTCTGGTGAGAAACACCTGCGTCACCACATCACCGCTGACGGTTTCTACCGCGGCCGCAAGGTTATCACTAAGTAATCACGCGTCAGCGTGATTAGGCTTAGTGAGGATTTCCCCGTGCAAACGGGGAATTTACCGAACCAGGCTGTGACGATACCTTGACACGTCTAACCCTGGCGTTAGATGTCATGGGAGGGGATTTTGGCCCTTCCGTGACAGTGCCTGCAGCTTTGCAGGCACTGAATTCTAATTCGCAACTCACACTTCTTTTAGTCGGCAATCCCGACACAATCACGCCATTACTTGCAAAAGCTGACTTCGAACAACGTTCGCGTCTGCAGATTATTCCTGCGCAGTCAGTTATTGCCAGTGATGCACGTCCATCGCAGGCGATTCGCAATAGCCGGGGCAGTTCTATGCGAATGGCGCTGGAGCTGGTGAAGGAAGGACGCGCGGAGGCTTGCGTCAGTGCGGGAAATACCGGCGCGCTGATGGGGCTGTCGAAATTGTTGCTCAAACCTATTGAAGGTATTGAGCGTCCGGCGCTGGTGACGGTATTACCGCATCAGCAGAAGGGCAAGACCGTGGTGCTCGATTTGGGTGCTAACGTCGATTGTGATAGTACAATGCTGGCTCAGTTTGCCGTGATGGGGTCGGTGCTGGCAGAAGAAGTGGTCGGGATAAACAATCCCCGTGTTGCGTTATTGAACATCGGTGAAGAAGAGACCAAAGGCCTGGACAGTATTCGCGAAGCTGCCGAATTGCTCAAACAGGTTCCCTCCATCAACTATATTGGTTATCTCGAAGCCAATGAGTTGCTGACGGGGAAAACGGATGTTCTGGTGTGTGATGGCTTCACCGGGAACGTAACGTTGAAGACCATGGAAGGGGTCGTGCGAATGTTTCTCTCACTGCTTAAATCGCAGGGAGAAGGCAAAAAAAGCGCCTGGTGGTTGATTTTATTAAAGCGTTGGTTACAAAAAAGCCTGACGCGGCGATTCAGTCACCTCAACCCCGACCAGTATAATGGCGCCTGTCTGTTAGGATTGCGCGGCATCGTGATTAAGAGTCATGGTGCCGCCAATCAGCGAGCATTTACTGTCGCCATTGAACAGGCAGTGCAGGCGGTGCAGCGACAAGTCCCTCAGCGGATTGCCGCTCGCCTGGAATCTGTATTAGCTAAAAGTGACTGAGCGTACATGTATACGAAGATTTTAGGTACCGGCAGCTACCTGCCAAAACACGTGCGTACCAACGCCGATCTTGAAAAAATGGTAGATACGTCTGACGAGTGGATTGTCACGCGCACAGGTATCCGTGAACGTCGTATTGCCGCGCCAGACGAAACCGTTTCGACCATGGGTTACGAAGCCGCGCAGCGTGCTATCGAAATGGCGGGCATTGATAAAGATCAGATTGGCTTGATCGTGGTTGCCACGACCTCTGCCACGCATGCCTTCCCAAGCGCAGCGTGCCAGGTGCAAAACATGCTCGGCATTAAAGGCTGCCCGGCATTTGACGTTGCCGCAGCGTGCGCAGGGTTCACCTATGCGCTGAGCGTTGCCGATCAGTATGTTAAATCCGGTGCCGTGAAATATGCGCTGGTCATCGGTGCTGACGTGCTGGCACGTACCTGCGATCCAACCGATCGTGGGACGATCATTATTTTTGGTGATGGTGCGGGCGCGGTACTGCTCGGTCAGTCCGAAGAGCCGGGCATCATCTCTACGCATCTGCATGCCGATGGCAGCTACGGCGAATTACTGACCCTGCCTAACGCCGATCGCGTTAATCCGGATAACGCTATTTACCTGACGATGGCAGGTAATGAGGTGTTCAAGGTGGCGGTGACTGAGCTTGCGCACATTGTCGATGAAACGCTGGAAGCGAATAACCTTGACCGCTCCGCACTCGACTGGCTGGTGCCGCATCAGGCGAACCTGCGCATCATCAGCGCGACCGCTAAAAAGCTGGGCATGTCGATGGATAATGTTGTGGTGACGCTGGATCGTCACGGCAATACCTCTGCGGCGTCAGTACCGTGCGCATTTGATGAAGCGGTACGTGACGGACGAATCAAACGGGGCCAGTTGGTCTTGCTTGAAGCCTTTGGTGGCGGGTTCACCTGGGGTTCCGCGCTGGTTCGTTTCTAGTATAAGGATTAAATAATGACGCAATTTGCTTTTGTGTTCCCGGGCCAGGGTTCTCAGGCCGTTGGGATGTTGTCTGAAATGGCAGCAAAGTATCCGGTTATCGAAGAGACTTTCCGTGAAGCTTCCGCTGCGCTGGGTTATGATTTATGGGCGCTGACCCAACAGGGACCGGCCGAAGAGCTGAACAAAACCTGGCAGACTCAGCCAGCGCTGTTGACGGCGTCCGTTGCGCTGTGGCGTGTCTGGCAGCAGCAGGGCGGTAAAGCGCCAGCGCTGCTCGCGGGCCATAGCCTGGGTGAATACTCTGCGCTGGTGTGTGCCGGTGTTATCGCGTTTGCTGACGCGGTGCGTCTGGTTGAACTGCGCGGTAAGTTCATGCAGGAAGCAGTACCTGAAGGCACCGGTGGCATGTCTGCTATCATCGGCCTCGATGATGCTGCGATTGCAAAAGCGTGTGAAGAATCCGCTGAAGGTCAGGTGGTGTCTCCCGTTAACTTCAACTCGCCAGGGCAGGTGGTTATCGCCGGTCATAAAGACGCGGTTGAACGTGCTGGTGCAGCCTGTAAAGCTGCAGGGGCGAAACGCGCTCTGCCGCTGCCCGTCAGCGTACCGTCCCACTGCGCACTGATGAAACCTGCTGCCGATAAACTGGCCGTTGAGCTTGAAAAAATTACTTTTAACACACCGACAATCTCCGTTGTGAACAACGTCGATGTGAAATGCGAAACCTCGCCGGACGCTATCCGTGATGCGCTGGTTCGCCAGCTCTACAGCCCGGTACAGTGGACCAAAACCGTTGAGTTTATGGCCTCTCAGGGCATTGAGCATCTGTATGAAGTCGGCCCAGGTAAAGTCCTCACCGGTCTGACAAAACGTATTGTTGACACCCTGACTGCTTCGGCAATTAACGAGCCGGACGCGATGTCAGCGGCACTCTCGCAATAAAAGAGGAATACCATGAGTTTTGAAGGAAAAATTGCCCTGGTCACTGGCGCAAGCCGCGGTATCGGGCGTGCAATTGCTGAAACACTGGTTGCGCGCGGCGCGAAAGTGATTGGTACAGCAACCAGCGAGAATGGCGCTAAGGCCATCAGCGAGTATCTGGGTGCGAACGGTAAAGGTCTGGTTCTGAATGTGACCGAACCTGCATCTATCGAATCTGTTCTGGAAAATATTCGCGCAGAATTTGGCGAAGTGGATATTCTGGTAAATAATGCCGGGATCACTCGTGATAACCTGTTAATGCGAATGAAAGACGACGAGTGGAACGATATCATCGAAACCAACCTGTCATCTGTATTCCGTCTGTCAAAAGCGGTAATGCGCGCTATGATGAAAAAGCGTCATGGTCGTATTATCACTGTCGGTTCTGTGGTTGGTACCATGGGAAATGCTGGTCAGGCTAACTACGCTGCGGCGAAAGCAGGTCTGATCGGTTTCAGTAAGTCGCTGGCACGTGAAGTTGCGTCCCGCGGTATTACTGTAAACGTTGTTGCTCCGGGCTTTATTGAAACGGACATGACGCGTGCGCTAACTGATGAGCAGCGTGCGGGTACGCTGGCAGCTGTTCCAGCGGGCCGCTTAGGCGACCCTAAAGAAATTGCCAGCGCGGTTGCATTTTTAGCCTCTGACGAAGCGGGTTACATCACTGGTGAGACCCTCCACGTCAACGGCGGGATGTACATGGTTTAATCACGATGAAAAATATTTGCGTTATTAGGGCGAATGGCCTCAAAATAACGTAAAATCGTGGTAAGAACTGCCGGGATTTAGTTGCAAATTTTTCAACATTTTATACACTACGAAAACCATCGCGAAAGCGAGTTTTGATAGGAAATTTAAGAGTATGAGCACTATCGAAGAACGCGTTAAGAAAATTATCGGCGAACAGCTGGGCGTTAAGCAGGAAGAAGTTGTGAACTCCGCTTCCTTCGTTGAAGACCTGGGCGCAGATTCTCTTGACACCGTTGAGCTGGTAATGGCTCTGGAAGAAGAGTTTGATACTGAGATTCCGGACGAAGAAGCTGAGAAGATCACCACCGTTCAGGCTGCCATTGATTACATCAACGGTCACCAGGCGTAAGTGAACATCTCCAGGCGGTCATTCGACCGCCTGAGTTTTATCTTTTTTGTCCCACGAATCCCTTTTTTATCCCTCCCTGGAGGACAAACGTGTCTAAGCGTCGTGTAGTTGTGACCGGACTTGGCATGTTGTCTCCTGTCGGCAATACCGTAGAGTCCACCTGGAAAGCTCTCCTTGCCGGTCAGAGCGGCATCAGCCTAATCGACCATTTCGATACTAGCGCCTATGCAACGAAATTTGCTGGCTTAGTAAAGGATTTTAACTGTGAAGAGATCATCTCGCGCAAAGAACAGCGCAAGATGGATGCCTTCATTCAATATGGAATTGTCGCTGGCGTTCAGGCCATGCAGGATTCTGGCCTTGAGATTACGGAAGAGAACGCAACCCGTATCGGTGCCGCTATCGGTTCCGGGATTGGCGGTCTGGGTCTGATCGAGGAAAACCATACATCTCTGATGAATGGCGGCCCGCGTAAAATCAGCCCGTTCTTCGTTCCGTCCACGATTGTTAATATGGTGGCAGGTCATCTGACCATCATGTTCGGCCTGCGTGGGCCAAGCATTTCTATCGCTACCGCATGTACCTCTGGCGTGCATAACATCGGCCAGGCCGCGCGCATGATTGCGTACGGCGATGCAGATGCTATGGTTGCGGGCGGTGCGGAAAAAGCCAGTACTCCGCTGGGAGTGGGTGGCTTTGGTGCAGCGCGTGCGCTGTCTACCCGCAACGATAACCCGCAGGCGGCAAGCCGTCCGTGGGACAAAGACCGTGATGGTTTCGTGCTGGGTGACGGTGCGGGTATGATCGTACTTGAAGAGTACGAACATGCTAAAAAACGTGGCGCGAAGATTTATGCTGAAGTTGTCGGCTTCGGGATGAGCAGCGATGCATACCACATGACGTCACCACCAGAAAATGGTGCGGGCGCCGCGCAGGCAATGGCCAACGCGATTCGCGACGCGGGTCTTACCCCGGAGCACATCGGTTACGTTAACGCGCACGGTACTTCTACGCCTGCAGGCGATAAAGCAGAAGCTCAGGCTGTTAAGTCTATCTTCGGCGAATACGCCAGCCGCGTGCTGGTGAGCTCCACGAAATCCATGACCGGTCACCTGTTGGGTGCGGCGGGTGCAGTAGAGTCTATCTACTCTATCCTTGCGCTGCGCGATCAGGCTGTTCCGCCAACCATCAACCTGGATAATCCGGATGAAGGTTGTGACCTGGACTTCGTTCCTCACGAAGCGCGTCAGGTAAGTGGTATGGAGTACACCCTGTGTAACTCCTTCGGCTTTGGTGGTACTAACGGTTCACTGATCTTCAAAAAGATCTGAGCCTGACTGCATCATGGCGATTAAAAAAGGTCCGCTTGTCGGGCCTTTTTTATTAAGCCTAATCTTCTTGTCGGCTGCATGGCATCCTGCCAGACTAAATGCCCACGCATAAGGAGCCACCATGTTTTTAATCAATGGCCTTGAGCAAAACACGCTGCCTGCTGGTGACAGGGCAACTCAGTTTGGTGATGGCTGCTTTACGACAGCGCGCATTCTCGACGGCAATGTCTGCCTGCTCGAGGCGCACCTTCGTCGTCTTCAGCAGGGTTGTGAAGCCTTGATGATCCCCTTCACGCACTGGGACACATTGCGTCAGGAGATGTGCCAGCTGGCGGCCGGGAAGCAAAGCGGTGTTCTGAAGGTGATTATCAGCCGCGGCAGCGGTGGCCGGGGATACAGCGGTACAGCTTGCCAGCACCCAACGCGGATCCTTGCGGTGTCTGCCTGTCCTGCTCATTATCTGCGCTGGCGTGAAGAGGGCGTTACGCTGACGCTCAGCCCGGTACGTCTGGGGCGAAACCCCATGCTTGCCGGTATAAAACACCTCAACCGCCTTGAACAGGTACTGATTCGCACTCATCTTGAACAGACGGACGCTGATGAGGCGCTGGTTCTTGACAGCGAAGGGTTTATTACGGAATGCTGTGCGGCTAATTTACTCTGGCGGCAGGGGAGCGATGTTTATACGCCGTCGCTCGAGCAGGCCGGCGTCAACGGGATTATGCGTCAGTTTTGTTTGCAGCAGTTGGCACACTCTGGCTTTCGCGTTGTCGAAGTGAGCGCGAGAGAAGAGGCGCTGCACCAGGCTGATGAAATTATCATCTGTAATGCGCTGATGCCGGTTGTACCCGTCCGCGCGTATGGTCAATACAGCTTGTCCTCGCGCGAGCTGTTTCAGTTTTTAGCCCCGATATGTGAGCAAACCCGATAGTCATGAAGAAAATGTTGCGCTTTGTCCTCCTCCTTATCGTTGCGCTGGGTCTTGCCGGCGGAGCGGGAGTGTGGAAAGTTCGTCAGCTGGCGAACAGTAAGATCCTGATTAAAGACGAGACGATTTTTACCCTGAAAGCGGGGACGGGCCGCCTGGCGCTTGGCGAACAGCTTTATGGCGACAAGATCATTAACCGTCCGCGCGTGTTTCAGTGGCTGTTACGTATCGAGCCTGAACTGTCTCATTTCAAAGCCGGTACCTATCGCTTTACGCCGGGGATGACCGTCAAAGAGATGCTTCAGCTGCTGGAAAGCGGTAAAGAAGCGCAGTTCCCGCTGCGTTTTGTTGAGGGGATGCGCCTGAGCGATTATCTCGAGCAGCTGCGCGATGCTCCGTACATTAAGCATACCCTGAAAGATGACCGCTATCAGACGGTGGCCGAAGTACTGAAATTTGAACACCCTGAGTGGGTGGAAGGCTGGTTCTGGCCAGACACCTGGATGTACACCGCAGGCACGACCGATGTGGCTATCCTCAAGCGGGCGCATAAAAAGATGGTTGCAGCCGTCGATTCCGCCTGGGAAGGGCGCATGGACGGTCTGCCATACAAAGATCAAAACCAGTTTGTCACGATGGCCTCAATTATTGAGAAAGAGACGGCCGTCGCCGCCGAACGCGATCAGGTGGCATCGGTCTTCATTAACCGTCTGCGTATCGGCATGCGTCTGCAAACGGACCCCACCGTCATCTACGGAATGGGCGAGAGTTATACCGGTAAGATTTCAAGAAAAGATCTGGAGACGCCAACGGCGTATAATACCTACGTGATTAGCGGTCTGCCGCCGGGCCCGATTGCCACGCCGAGCGAGGCTTCCCTGCGTGCGGCTGCGCATCCTGCTAAAACACCGTATCTCTATTTTGTGGCTGATGGAAAAGGGGGGCATACCTTTAACACCAACCTTGCCAGCCATAATCGCTCCGTGCAGGACTATCTGAAGGTACTTAAGGAAAAAAATGCGCAGTAAATACATTGTCATTGAGGGACTCGAAGGGGCGGGTAAAACCACGGCCCGCAACGTGGTGGTGGATACGCTCAAATCGCTTGGCGTTGCGGACATGGTATTTACCCGCGAGCCCGGCGGTACGCAACTGGCCGAAAAGCTGCGAAGCCTGGTGCTGGATATCAAATCCGTTGGTGACGAGGTCATCACAGATAAAGCCGAAGTATTGATGTTCTACGCGGCGCGCGTGCAGCTGGTGGAGACGGTCATTAAACCGGCCCTGGCTAATGGCAAGTGGGTAATTGGCGATCGTCACGATCTGTCGACCCAGGCTTATCAGGGCGGTGGACGTGGTATCGACCAGACGATGCTGGCCACGCTGCGCGATGCGGTGCTGGGTGATTTTCGCCCTGACCTGACGCTCTATCTGGATGTGACGCCGGAAGTGGGTCTCAAGCGCGCGCGTGCTCGCGGTGAGCTGGACCGCATTGAGCAGGAGTCTCTTGATTTCTTTAACCGTACCCGCGCGCGCTATCTGGAACTGGCGGATCAGGATGGCAGTATTCGCACCATTGATGCGACGCAATCCCTGGAAGAGGTCACCCGCGCAATTCAGAAGACGGTTACGCAGTGGCTACAGGAGCAACAGGCATGAAATGGTACCCATGGTTGCGCCCGCATTTTGAAAAGCTGATCGAAAGCTATCAGGCTGGTCGGGGGCATCATGCGTTACTGATTCAGGCACTGCCGGGAATGGGGGATGATGCATTGATTTACGCCATCACCCGCTTCCTGATGTGTCAGCAGCCGGAAGGCCATAAAAGCTGTGGTAAATGCCGTGGCTGCCAGTTAATGCAGGCGGGCACGCACCCTGACTATTACACGCTCGAGCCCGAGAAGGGCAAAAGCGCGCTCGGTATTGATGCCGTGCGTGAAGTCAGTGAAAAATTGTACGAACATGCGCGGCTCAGCGGCGCAAAAGTCGTCTGGCTCAAAGACGCAGCACAGCTTACCGAGGCGGCGGCGAATGCGCTGCTTAAAACGCTGGAAGAACCGCCGGAGAAAACGTGGTTCCTTCTCTCCTGTCGTGACCCGGGGCGTTTGCTGGCAACGCTGCGCAGCCGTTGCCGTCTTCATCACCTCGCGGTGCCTCAGGAATCATGGGCGCTGAGCTGGCTTGAGCGAGAAGTGACAACGTCACAGGAAGGGGCGCTCTCTGCGTTGCGCCTGAGCAGCGGTGCACCCGCGGCGGCGCTGGCATTACTGCAGCCAGAGGTCTGGTCACAGCGAGACGCGCTCTGCCGGGCCGTTGAGTCTTCCATCACCAGCCGCGACTGGCTAAGTTTATTGCCTGCGCTTAACGGCGAGCAGGCCGCGGAACGTCTGCACTGGCTGGCCTCCTTACTTCTGGATGCGCTCAAACTCCAGCAAGGGGCAACGCTACTGACCAACCCGGACGTCTGGCCGCTGGTTAACACGCTGGCGAACGGCCTGTCAGGCGCATCATTACACGCTATCCTTCACGATATCTGTCAGAGTCGTGAACAACTTTTAACAGTGACCGGTCTTAATCGCGAGCTTTTACTGACCGACCAGTTGCTGCGTATCGAACATTACCTGCAACCAGGCGTGACACCGCCTGTTTCCCATCTCTGAGAGAGACATTATGTTTTTAGTCGACTCACACTGCCATCTTGATGGCCTGGATTATCAATCCCTGCATAAAAACGTGGACGACGTGCTGGCCAAAGCCGCTGCCCGTGATGTGAAGTTTTGCCTTGCCGTGGCGACAACGCTACCGGGGTATCGCGCCATGCGTGAGCTGGTGGGCGAGCGCGAGAACGTTGTTTTCTCCTGTGGTGTGCATCCGCTCAATCAGGATGAAGAGTACGACGTTGAGGAACTGCGCCGGCTGGCCGCAGAAGAGGGCGTCGTGGCGATGGGGGAAACCGGGCTGGATTACTACTACACGCCGGAAACGAAACCGCGCCAGCAAGCGTCCTTCCGCCATCATATTCGCATTGGTCGCGAGCTCAACAAGCCGGTGATTGTCCATACCCGTGATGCGCGCGCCGATACGCTGGCGATCCTGAAGGAAGAAAAGGTGACGGATTGCGGTGGCGTACTACACTGTTTCACAGAAGACAGAGAAACAGCGGGTAAACTGCTTGATTTAGGGTTTTATATCTCGTTTTCGGGGATCGTGACGTTCCGTAACGCTGAGCAACTCCGCGAGGCTGCACGCTATGTTCCGCTCGATCGCATCCTCGTGGAAACAGACTCTCCGTATCTGGCACCGGTGCCGCATCGCGGTAAAGAAAATCAGCCAGCCATGACGAGAGACGTAGCCGAGTACATGGCCGTGCTTAAAGGCGTCAGCATTGAAGAGCTGGCTCGCGTCACGACGGACAACTTCTCTACGCTGTTCCATATCGACCCCGCCCGCCTGCAATCTGTTTGATACGCCTGTTTTTTTTAGGCTCGTAATTAATACATAAAACGAGTAAAGTTCACCGCCTCATTTGGGGCGGTGAAGGTGTATTTAGACACATCCAGAAATGCTTTTTGTAAATAACTGAAAGTTTTTCGACCGTCTTAAGCTGAAACGTGATAGCCGTCAAACAAACTCAGAGGGAATTATTTTACTCTGTGTAATAAATAAAGGGCGCTTAGATGTCCTGTCCACGGCACGGTACTCCCCCCGGGCCAATGCGTGAAAGCGTAAAAAAAGCACAAATACTCAGGAGCACTCTCAATTATGTTTAAGAATGCATTTGCTAACCTGCAAAAGGTCGGTAAATCGCTGATGCTGCCAGTATCCGTACTGCCTATCGCAGGTATCCTGCTGGGTGTCGGTTCTGCTAACTTCAGCTGGCTGCCAGCCGTAGTTTCCCACGTGATGGCCGAAGCAGGCGGTTCCGTCTTTGCTAACATGCCTCTGATCTTCGCTATCGGTGTGGCGCTGGGCTTCACCAATAACGACGGCGTTTCTGCGCTGGCTGCAGTTGTTGCCTACGGCATCATGGTGAAAACCATGGCAGTGGTTGCGCCACTGGTTCTGCATTTACCGGCAGAAGAGATCGCTGCGAAACACCTGGCAGACACCGGTGTTCTGGGCGGTATCATCTCCGGTGCGATTGCAGCGTACATGTTCAACCGCTTCTATCGCATCAAGCTGCCTGAGTATCTGGGCTTCTTCGCGGGCAAGCGTTTTGTTCCGATTATTTCTGGCCTGGCAGCGATTTTCACTGGCGTGATCCTGTCCTTCATCTGGCCACCAATCGGTTCCGCGATCCAGACCTTCTCTCAGTGGGCTGCTTATCAGAACCCGGTTGTGGCGTTTGGTATCTACGGCTTCATCGAGCGTTGCCTGGTACCATTTGGTCTGCACCACATCTGGAACGTTCCATTCCAGATGCAGATTGGTGAATTCACCAACGCAGCAGGTCAGGTATTCCACGGTGATATCCCACGTTACATGGCGGGTGACCCAACTGCAGGTAAACTGTCTGGTGGCTTCCTGTTCAAAATGTACGGTCTGCCGGCAGCGGCAATTGCTATCTGGCACTCTGCTAAACCAGAGAACCGTGCAAAAGTGGGCGGTATCATGATCTCCGCAGCGTTGACCTCGTTCCTGACCGGTATCACCGAGCCGATCGAGTTCTCCTTCATGTTCGTTGCGCCGATCCTGTACATCATTCACGCGGTTCTGGCGGGTCTGGCGTTCCCAATCTGTATCCTGCTGGGTATGCGTGACGGTACGTCCTTCTCTCACGGCCTGATCGACTTCATCGTTCTGTCCGGTAACAGCAGCAAACTGTGGCTGTTCCCAATCGTTGGTGCGTGCTATGCCGTTGTTTACTACACCATCTTCCGCGTGCTGATCAAAGCACTGGACCTGAAAACACCAGGTCGTGAAGATGCGTCAGAAGACAGCAAAGCCACCGCGACAAGCGAAATGGCTCCGGCTCTGGTTGCCGCATTCGGCGGGAAAGAGAACATCACTAACCTGGACGCGTGCATCACTCGTCTGCGTGTTAGCGTTGCCGACGTCGCGAAAGTAGACCAGCCGGGTCTGAAAAAACTGGGTGCAGCAGGGGTTGTTGTTGCTGGTTCGGGCGTTCAGGCAATCTTCGGGACTAAATCCGATAACCTGAAAACCGAAATGGATGAGTACATCCGCAACAGCTAAGCTGTGACCTGGGGAGACTAAGGCAGCCAAATGGCTGCCTTTTTTATGGGTAGAAACTTAAAAAGAGTAATTGGCGCTGACGGAGACGTTCAGCGGCGCGCCATAGACAACGTATGACCCGACGTAGTCGTAGTATTTTTTATCAAACAGGTTGTTAACATTGGCCTGCAAGGCCAGGTCCCTGGTGACCTGATAACGGCTGAAGAGATTCACCAGCGCATAGCTGCCCTGTTCTGCACGTGACTGGCCCACCGGGCCACCCTCCACATCCGTCCACACTTTATTCTGCCAGTTCACCCCGCCGCCCACCGCCAGTTCTGGCAGCATAGGCAATTGATAACGGGTAAACAGCTTCATGGTCGTGCGTGGCTGATCGGAACTGATGGCATTCCCGCGCTTATCTTCTGCAATAAACCGTGTCGCCCCGAAGGTTAACTGCCAGTTGTCGGTCAGTGCACCGTTTAGCTCAAATTCAATCCCTTTGCTGACTACGCCATCCAGTGATTCATAAATAGATTCGCCGCTCGGCATATAGGTGTAGGTATTGCTCGCCACGTTATCCTGTTCAATACGGAAAACGGCCAGTGAGGTGGTCAGGCGGGTGTTGAACCAGTCCGCTTTCACCCCCGCTTCGTAGCTTTTCCCGGCCGTAGGGTCGAGGTAACGGCCGCTCGCGTCACGCTTGTCCTGTGGCTGGAAAATAGAGGTGTAGCTGACATAGGTCGACCAGTCTTCATTGATGTCATAAACCAGTCCTGCATAAGGCGTTACGTCATCTTTGGAACTTTCCAGACGGGTATCCGGGGAGCCTGCCGGGTTGTAACGAATGTTATAGTTGGTGTAACGCGCGCCAAGGATCAGGTGCAGCGGGTCGGCCAGCGAGAATCGGGCCGAGGTATACGCCGATGACTGGCGAATGTCGTCCTGGCTATAGAGCTTCCACGGTGTCCACTGCGGGTCGGCGATAGTGCCATTCCAGTTTTTAAAATTACCCACATCCACCATACCGTATAACGCATCCGGCATGCTGTTATCGTAATGGTTACGCTGGCGGCTGAAGCTCCCGCCAAACATCATCTCATGCTGACGACCAAAAAGGCTGAAATCGCCACGCAGGAAGGCGTCGATGGCATCCTGCTTACGTTCACCGCGGTTCCAGCCGCCGTAGCCGACCATGCCCGCCCCGGTCTCTTTATCCGGATAGCCGGACATATACATCAGTTTGCTGTCGAAATGGGTTTCCGCATGCATGCCGTTGATGTGCGCTTCCCAGCCGTTGTCAAAACGTTGGGTCAGGTTGGCAAAGATACGGGTGTTGTCTTTATCCGAGTAAGCCCAGTCAGGCGCAACGGTCTGGCTGCGGTTGTAATGGGTTTTGCTTCCGTCGCTATACCAGGTTGGCAGACCGCCCCAGGTAGGATCGGCGGTGTGACTTTCTTGGTATTCATAGCCTACGGAGAGGGTCGTGCTGTCGGTGACGTCGGCATCCACCACGCCATAGAGGAATTTTTTACGGTAGTGGTAGTTATCCACAGCGCTGTCGTTGTCCTGGTAACCGGTGATCAGACGACCGCGCACCTTGCCGGATTCTACCAGCGGGGCCTGTAAATCCAGCACATAGCGCTGCTTGTCCCAGCTGCCGTAGCTGGCGGAGACGTTCCCTTTGAATACGTTACTGTCTGCGTGCTTGCGCACCATATTGACGTAGGCGGATGGGTTACCGGTGCCGGACATCAGCCCGGTAGCGCCGCGAACCACCTCTATACGGTCATAAATGGCGGTGTCGGCGGCGGTGTCGCCAAAGTTCCATACTTCGCTGATGGAGGTCGGCAGGTCATCGAACGCATAGTTACTGACGAAGAATCCGCGCGAGTAAAATACGGTGCGGTCGCTGTCCTGCACCTGGGCCGTTACGCCGGTGGTGTTGGTTAACACCTGGCCGACTGACTGCAGGTTCTGATCTGCCATGCGCTGCTGGCTAATCACGCTGACGGACTGGGGGATATCGCGGGGAACAAGTAACAGTTTGGTCCCGGTGGTGGTGGTTTTTACGCTGTAGTCCTGATCCTGTCCGCTGGCGGGATCCTGTGCGTTATCAAAGCCACCCTCCACAACTACCGTATCTTCGGTCATGGAGGCGGCAAAACTGACGGTTGGCATCAATGCCATAGCAATACAGGCTGCCAGCAACGAAGGTGTTGCGACAGGCTGGCGTTGCCCATCCCTGGTATGAGTAATGAAAGACATCATCAAACCCTTAATGAATGGTGAAGGTGGTCTGCATCAGTCCCGCGTGTGCGGGCTGATGTCGTTTTCTATGTTGAAAATGCGCATGAAAATGCAAATGCGAAATATACGCATTGAGATTAACGGTGTAAACAGATGTGTCAAAAGGAACTGAAATAATGTTTCAGGCGATCGCGACGCGTCAGCGCTCACTCTCCAGGCAGCTGGAGGACATTCAGGAAAGAAATCGGTGGAGAAGGTTGAAAGGACAGGAGAATCTCGCTCATACTCTTGTGTTGTGTCACACAGTAATACTGAGAATGTGTTAATGGCGGCGCACTACGCCAGATTAAACAAAAAAGGAAAAGGTCATGGCTGAAGAAACGATTTTTAGTAAAATTATCCGCCGCGAAATCCCTTCGGATATCGTTTATCAGGATGAGCTGGTGACGGCTTTCCGGGACATTTCTCCTCAGGCTCCGACACATATCCTTATTATTCCTAATATTCTGATTCCGACCGTAAACGACGTAAAAACCGAGCATGAAGTAGCGTTAGGTCGTATGCTGACAGTGGCCGCAAAAATTGCTGAGCAGGAAGGGATTGCTGATGACGGTTACCGTCTCATCATGAACTGTAATCGCCACGGTGGTCAGGAAGTTTATCATATTCACATGCATCTGCTGGGTGGACGTCCTCTGGGGCCGATGCTGGCACATAAAGGTCTTTGACATGCTTAAAGGGCGTATTGCAGCGCTGGTAATGACGATGTTGATCGTAGGGTGCAGCACGCGTCCGGCGATCCCCGTCAGCGATGAACAGACGCTGGTGATGGAATCCTCCGTACTTGCTGCGGGCATCACGGCGCAACAACCTGCGTTGTCGATCAGTGAAATCAACTCTTCTGCTTCCTCTACGCTCTTTAATGAAAGACAAGAACCAGTGACGGTGCACTACCGTTTTTTCTGGTATGACGTACGAGGTCTTGAAATGCATCCGCTGGAAGCGCCGCGCAGCGTCACTATTCCGGCAAGATCGTCGGTAACGCTCTATGGCAGCGCCAACTATCTGGGTGCACATAAGGTGAGACTTTATCTTTATTTGTAAGGGGTGAACCTTGATTAAAAATTTGAGCCGTTATGCGCTCGTGACTGCTTTCGCTCTGTTCCTCGCAGGGTGTGTGACCCGAACTGAAGAGCCTGCGCCTGTGGAAGAGGCCAAACCGGGTACCGAGCAGCCGACACAGCCAACGCAGCCGCCGCCAACCGTACCGACTGTGCCGTCTATTCCGTCGCAGCCTGGTCCAATTGAACATCCGGATCAGACATCGCAGCCTGCGCCGCGCGTGCGCCATTACGACTGGAACGGTGCGATGCAACCGATGGTCGGCAAAATGTTGCAGGCTCAGGGTGTGACCGCGGGCAGCGTATTGCTGGTTGATAGCGTGAATAACCGTACCAATGGTTCGCTGAACGCGGGCGAAGCGACAGAAACCCTGCGCAATGCCCTGGCCAATAACGGTAAGTTTACGCTGGTCTCGGCACAGCAGCTCGCGGTAGCCAAGCAGCAGTTGGGCCTGTCACCGCAGGACAGCCTCGGTTCACGCAGCAAGGCGATTGGGATTGCCCGTAACGTCGGTGCGCAGTATGTGCTTTACTCCAGTGCCACCGGTAACGTGAATACGCCAGCCCTGCAGATGCAGCTGATGCTGGTTCAGACAGGCGAGATTATCTGGTCAGGTAAAGGTGCCGTTACGCAACTCTGACTGTACGCGTGAAGAGATCCTGACGCGTTATTTTCCACAGTATCGCCTTATCGCGCCGCAGGCCCCTTCCGGGCTTGGCGGCGCGAGTTGCATTATAGAGCAGGGCGAGCAACGTCTGGTATTGCGGCAGAATCACGATCCCTCAGCGTCTGCATCCCATTTCCGCCGTCAGTTTCGGGCACTGAAACGCCTTCCGGCGGATCTGGTGCCAAAGCCCCGTTTTTACCGCCAGGGCTGGATGACCGTGGAGTATCTGGCAGGGGAGATCGGCAACACGCTACCGGAAACGGCAGTGCTTGCGGCTATGCTCTGTCATCTGCACCGGCAACCGCGTCTGGGATGGCGGGTGACGCTGCTGCCGTTGCTTGAACAATACTGGCAGCAGGCTTCAGCCGACAGGCGAAGCCCATTCTGGCTGGCACAGCTAAAACGGCTGCGTAAAACGGGCGAACCGCAGCCGCTTCGGCTCTCGCCGCTGCATATGGATGTTCATTCCGGAAATATTGTTCATACGTCCCTCGGGGCGAGGCTTATCGACTGGGAGTATGCCGGTGACGGAGACGTGGCGCTGGAGCTGGCGGCAGTCTGGTCGGAGGATGATACTGCGCGGCAGCGGCTCATCACCGACTACGCCAGGATAGCGCACATGAATGTCGGTATCCTGGGGCGCCAGGTGAGGCGCTGGCGACCGTGGGTCATCATGCTGATGGCTGGCTGGTTTGAAATGCGCTTTCAGCAATCCCGAGATAAACAATTTATTGCGCTGGCAGATGATGCCTGGCGTCAGTTACAAACTAAAGGATAAGAGAGGTTGGTGTGGGTCCAGTCATGTTGGATGTAGAAGGGTTTGAGCTGGATGCGGAGGAGCGTGAAATACTGGCGCACCCGCTGGTGGGAGGCTTGATCCTGTTCACCCGCAACTATCACGATCCGGCGCAGCTGCGAGAACTGGTGCGCCAGATCCGTGCTGCATCGCGCAATCATCTGGTGGTGGCCGTCGATCAGGAAGGCGGACGCGTACAGCGTTTCCGCGAAGGCTTTACTCGCCTGCCTGCCGCCCAATCTTTTGCGGCATTACTGGGCACGGAAGAGGGTGGCAAACTGGCGCAAGAGGCCGGCTGGCTGATGGCCAGCGAGATGATTGCCATGGATATCGACATCAGTTTTGCGCCGGTTCTGGACGTGGGGCATATCAGCGCCGCCATTGGCGAACGCTCATACCATGAAGATCCGCGTATTGCGCTGGCGATAGCGAGCTGTTTCATTGACGGTATGCACGACGCGGGAATGAAAACCACCGGGAAACATTTCCCGGGACACGGTGCGGTGACCGCCGACTCGCACAAAGAGACGCCGCGCGATCCGCGTCCGGAAGCTGATATTCGTGCCAAAGATATGTCGGTGTTCCGCTCCCTGATCACCGATAACAAGCTGGACGCCATCATGCCAGCGCACGTGATTTACAGCGACGTCGACCCGCGTCCTGCAAGCGGGTCCGCGCACTGGCTGAAAACCGTTTTGCGTCAGGAACTGGGGTTTAATGGCGTGATTTTCTCAGACGATTTGTCGATGGAAGGGGCGGCGATTATGGGCAGCTACGCGGAGCGCGGTCAGGCGTCGCTGGACGCAGGTTGCGATATGATCCTCGTCTGCAATAATCGTAAAGGTGCCGTCAGCGTGCTGGATAACCTGTCGCCGATCAATGCACAGCGTGTTACACAATTGTATCATAAAGGTTCATTTAGCCGTCAGGAGCTGATGGACTCGGCGCGCTGGAAGACGGTCAACGCGCAGCTTGAAGCCCTGAATGAACGCTGGCAGGCACATAAAGCCAGCCTGTAAATCCTCCCGGAAGGCGTAGCGTGGTGAGAAGACAATGATCATCTATTTACACGGTTTTGACTCAAACAGTCCTGGTAATCATGAGAAGGTCCTGCAGCTGCAGTTTATCGATCCGGATGTCCGGCTGATCAGTTACAGCACACGCCATCCAAAGCATGATATGCAGCACCTGCTCAAAGAGGTGGACAAGATGTTGCAGCTCAACATCGATGACCGTCCGCTGATTTGTGGCGTGGGATTAGGTGGCTACTGGGCAGAGCGGATTGGATTCCTGTGCGATATCCGCCAGGTGGTGTTCAATCCTAATCTTTTCCCGAATGAGAACATGGAAGGCAAAATTGACCGCCCTGAAGAGTATGTCGATATTGCCACCAAGTGCGTCAGTAATTTTCGGGAGAAAAACCGCGACCGTTGTCTGGTGATCCTGTCGCGTAATGATGAAGCCCTTAACAGCCACCGGGCGGCTGAGTTGCTGCATCATTACTATGAAATTGTCTGGGATGAAGAACAGACCCACAAATTCAAGAATATCTCCCCGCATTTGCAGCGGATCAAAGCCTTCAAAACCCTGGGCTAATCCACTGCGTACGACCTGCCAGGCCCGGCCGCGAAAGCGCGCCGGGCTTTCTTTTTGTCCAGAATTGTCTACTTTTAAGCCATCAAAACTTGATGCATATCAATTTTGGTATGACCAATGCGCCTGACGTGGTATTCTCAATGCACCTGAATGGTTTCAGTGCTGTAACCTGTTGTTAATTAAGGGTTATTTTTATAACTTTTAATTAACAATTGGTTAATAATTTGAGGGGGTCACGTTGACTACGCCATTGAAAAAGATAGTGATTGTCGGCGGTGGTGCTGGCGGGCTGGAGCTGGCTACACAGTTAGGCAAGAAGCTCGGTCGCGGCAAAAAAGCCAAAATTACGCTGGTGGATCGTAACCACAGCCATTTGTGGAAACCGCTGTTGCACGAAGTGGCGACCGGTTCACTGGATGAGGGCGTGGACGCGCTGAGCTATCTGGCACATGCGCGCAATCACCATTTCCAGTTCCAGCTGGGCTCCGTGGTGGATATCAATCGTGAGAGCAAAACCATTACCCTGGCAGAGCTGCGCGATGAAAAAGGGGAACTGCTGGTTCCTGAGCGCAAACTGCCGTATGACACGCTGGTCATGGCGCTGGGCAGTACCTCCAATGATTTCAACACACCAGGTGTAAAAGAGCACTGTATCTTCCTCGATAACCCACATCAGGCACGTCGTTTCCACCAGGAAATGCTGAACCTGTTCCTGAAGTACACCAGCAATATGGGTGCGAACGGGAAAGTTAATATCGCGATTGTTGGTGGGGGGGCGACGGGCGTCGAGCTTTCTGCTGAGCTGCACAACGCGGTGAAACAGCTGCACAGCTACGGTTATAAAGGCTTAACCAATGATGCGCTGAACGTGACGCTGGTTGAAGCGGGTGAACGTATTCTGCCAGCGCTGCCTCCGCGCATTTCCGGTGCGGCGCATAATGAACTGACCAAGCTGGGCGTGCGGGTTCTGACCCAAACCATGGTAACCAGCGCGGACGGCGGCGGCCTGCATACCAAAGATGGCGAGTACATCAAAGCAGACCTGATGGTCTGGGCTGCTGGCATCAAAGCACCTGATTTTATGAAAGAGATTGGCGGGCTGGAAACGAACCGTATTAACCAGCTGGTGACCGAGCCGACCCTGCAAACCACACGCGATCCGGACATTTTCGCCATCGGCGACTGTGCTTCCTGCGCGCGTCCGGAGGGCGGTTTTGTGCCTCCGCGTGCTCAGGCAGCGCACCAGATGGCAAGCCTGGTACTGCACAATATTCTGGCGCAGTACAAAGGTAAGCCGATGAAAGCCTATGTCTATAAAGACCATGGTTCTCTGGTATCGCTCTCGAACTTCTCTACCGTCGGCAGCCTGATGGGTAACCTGATGCGCGGCTCTATGATGGTGGAAGGACGTATTGCACGCTTTGTCTATATCTCGCTCTATCGTATGCACCAGATTGCCCTGCACGGTTACTTCAAAACCGGGCTGATGATGCTGGTGGGACGAATCAACCGCGTTATTCGACCACGCCTGAAGCTGCACTAATATTCTCTCCCTCCGGGGCCTCCGGAGGGAATTTTTAGCATATCATGCTGCTCAACGTACATTGAGTGCTTAAGAGTTCTCCTAAACACGATATATCTCTCCTCCACGTCCACTTTTTGATCCTTTGTCTTATTGGCGAAGCGCGACCTGCATTGCAAAATTGTTACCAATAGCAACAAAGGAGGAAGTCCCGTGAATAAATCAATGTTGGCGGGTATAGGGATTGGCGTCGCTGCTGCGTTAGGTGTGGCTGCCGTTGCCAGTCTCAACGTACTGGATCGCGGCCCACAATACGCACAGGTCGTGTCTGCTACCCCGATTAAAGAAACCGTGAAAACGCCTCGTCAGGAGTGCCGTAACGTCTCCGTGACCCATCGCCGTCCGGTACAGGATGAAAACCGTATCGCCGGTTCAGTACTGGGTGCGGTTGCCGGTGGTGTGATTGGCCATCAGTTTGGTGGTGGTCGTGGTAAAGATGTGGCGACCGTGGTCGGCGCGCTGGGCGGCGGCTATGCTGGTAACCAGGTGCAGGGCGCTATGCAGGATAACGACACGTACACGACGACTCAGCAGCGCTGTAAAACCGTCTATGACAAGTCGGAGAAAATGCTGGGTTACGACG
The DNA here is from genome assembly GCF_003010695.1 of Enterobacter cloacae complex sp. FDA-CDC-AR_0132. Classification (NCBI taxonomy): domain Bacteria; kingdom Pseudomonadati; phylum Pseudomonadota; class Gammaproteobacteria; order Enterobacterales; family Enterobacteriaceae; genus Enterobacter; species Enterobacter cloacae complex sp. FDA-CDC-AR_0132. Next base: position 3,500,855 of record NZ_CP027618.1, read on the forward strand.
TGACGTACAAAATTGGCGATCAGCAGGGCAAGATCCGTATGGATAAAGACCCGGGTACTCAAATTCCGCTAGATGGAAACGGTCAGCTGGTACTGAATAACAAAGTGTAAAAAAGATGTTCTCTGAACTTAGCTCCTCAAGCGCTCAGGCTGAGGAGCTTTTTTTTTGCGTCAGATTTTGAGCAGTTCAGGCCACAGTTTCAGCGTGGTCGCGGTAATGGTTTGCAGTTTTTCCAGCGTAGCCCCTTCACGAGCGCTTATCGACATACCCTGCAAAATACAGTTCAGGTATTGCGCCAGCATCTGTGGATTGCAATGCGCAGGAATTTCACCTCGTTGTTGGCGCTGAGACAGGAACGCGCTTAGCGTCTCTTCCTGCATGGCATGGCGCGATTTCACCGTGTTGGCAATCTCTTTTGAGGAGGCCGCAAGGGTGGCAGAGGTGTTAATCATAAAGCAGCCCGCAGGGGTATCTTTACTGGTGAAGCAGGTCGCGACGGTGGTGAAATAGTCCCGTAGCGCCTGTTCGACGCTTTTCTCTTCACAAAACAGCTGGGCTTCGTGTTTCGCCGCAAAGCGCGAAATGTATCTGTCCAGCACTGCCCTGAACAGCCCCTCTTTATTGGTGAATTCAGCATACAGCGTTGGTGCTTTGGCACCGGTAGCTTCCACCAGATCGGAAAGCGAGGTCGCTTCATACCCATGTTGCCAGAAGAGAGTCATGGCCTTATCAAGCGCTGCATCCCTGTCGAACACTTTTGGTCGGCCACGGCTTTTCTTCGCGCAACTCGTCACGTCGGTTGTCATTTGCCGTTGGTCCTCTGTTGGTTTGTTGAATAATCATTATAAAAATAATCGCGGGTGACCACCAGCACTGATGAGAGAAAAATAAATTAATCATATGGGTATGAAAAATAACGAATTTAAAATTTAATTAATGTTCGTTATAAAAAGATGTTGACGCGTGAGCTGGATCACATTTATGATTTACCTATCGATCGTTAACTAAATGGCTAACGACCTCCAAATCATCTGCCAAAGGTAAAAATCATGAAAAACGTAAAAACCCTCATCGCTGCTGCTGTTCTGAGTTCACTTTCTTTCGCAAGCTTCGCTGCTGTTGAAGTGCAATCAACCCCTGCTGACCAGCATAAAGTCGGGACTATCTCTGCTTCTGCCGGGACTAACCTGGACTCACTGGAAGATCAGCTGGCGCAGAAAGCTGACGAGATGGGTGCAAAATCTTTCCGCATCACCTCCGTGACCGGTCCTAACACCCTGCACGGCACCGCTGTTATCTACAAATAAGCCTGGCTAAACCCTCATTTATGCCACTGCGATGCCACTGTAAAAAAGCCCTGCTCAGCAGGGCTTTTTTTATTGGGGATCACATCGACTGCTGGGTGACATCCTGATGCCGGGTGACATCGGTGGGCATCCCGGAACGCGCCTCCATCGCGCGCTCCATCACGATGCCATCCGTGCGGGCATTCGTTTTAAAGCTCACCATCGCGGCATTCAGATTAATTGGCAGTGTCTGCGGATCGTCGCCAATGTTTTTCGATAACGGCTGGTGAATTTCAACCAGTCTTACGCCACCCGGCTCCTCAGAAACCTTAATGGGCGTATTAATAATATTCACTCGGGTACCAGGCGTGATCACGCTATAGAGCGTCTTGATATCATCATCGCGCAGACGAATACAGCCGGAACTGACGCGCATCCCGATACCGAAATCCGCATTTGTTCCATGCAGAAGGTAAACGCCACCATAGGCCGCAAGACGGATCGCGTGGTGACCCATCGGATTCTCCGGACCCGCTGGCACCACAGCCGGCAAATCAATCCCCTGTGCTTTATAGCGAGCACGAATATTAGCCGTTGGCGTCCAGGTTGGGTTGGCACGTTTATCCGATACGGTGGTGACCATTGTTGGGGTCAGCGTGTCGCCGCCCAGCTGGCCAATACCGATTGGATAAACGGTGACTTCATTTTTACCCGGTGGGTAATAGTAAAGACGCAGCTCGGCAAGGTTTATCACGATCCCTTCGCGCGCTACATCCGGGAGAATGGTCTGCAACGGGATGGTCAGGACGCTGCCAGCGCGTGGCACATAGGGGTCGACGCCAGGGTTAGCCTGCAGCAGAGCCAGAAAGCCTACGTTATATTTTTTGGCAATCGCTTCGAGCGATCCCCCATTATTTTCAACCACATGAAAACGGTTTTCGCCCACGACCTTGCTGCCAGCAGGGGGAAGAGGCCAGGTATTTGCGCGTGCAGGAAGCGCAACAGCGACCGTTGCTGCCAGCGCAAACACGGTTATCCAGCGGGTAAAACGCGAAGAGGTCATCATCACCATAATCCATATAAATAATAAGGTTATTGTTTTATAAGGCGTTAACGATAATTATGGCGAATGGGTATGTCGGGAAATCCAGGTGAAGTGCAAAGAGTTTGTAAATTGTCCCCCCGTAAGCATTGCGCCAACGGGGGGAAGGGGGAATTATGCAACAGCGTTCTCTTCCAGCTGACGCATAAAGTGACGAACCCACTCCATCCGGTTTTTACGATCCGTCAGCTCCTGCGTAAATTTCAGACGCGTTGGACCATCCAGACGGAAATGCTGCGGCTGTTTCTGGAGCAGACCGATTAGCCACATCGGATTAACGTGATTCTTCTCGGCAAATTCAATCACGCCACCTTTTTCATTGCCTTCGAGCTTACGAATGCCCAGCTTCTGTGCCTGCTGGCGCAGCCTCGCAATATCCAGCAGGTTTCTCGCGGCATCCGGCAACAGGCCAAAGCGATCGATCAGCTCTACCTTAATTTCATCCAGTTCGTTCTCATTTTTCGCACTGGCGATACGTTTGTAGAACGACAGACGTGTGTTCACGTCCGGAATAAAATCATCCGGCAGCAGGGAAGGCATGCGCAGTTCCACCTCAGTCTGCTGACTGGTCAGATCTTCCAGCGATGGCTCACGTCCGGCCTTCAGGGCATCGACCGCATTTTCCAGCAGCTCCATATAGAGCGAGAAGCCGATGGTTTCCATCGAGCCGCTCTGGTCTTCGCCCAGAAGTTCACCTGCGCCGCGGATCTCAAGGTCGTGTGTCGCCAGCGCGAAGCCCGCGCCCAGATCTTCCAGCGACGCGATAGCCTCCAGACGTTTTTGCGCATCGGTGGTCATCGCTTTCGGATGCGGGGTCAGCAGCCAGGCGTAGGCCTGATGGTGCGAGCGGCCAACGCGGCCACGCAGCTGGTGAAGCTGCGCCAGTCCAAAGTGATCCGCGCGCTCAATAATGATGGTATTGGCCGTCGGAATATCGATCCCGGTCTCAATGATGGTGGTACACACCAGGACGTTAAAGCGCTGGTGGTGGAAATCGTTCATCACCCGCTCCAGCTCGCGCTCGCGCATTTGACCGTGACCGATAGCGATGCGCGCTTCCGGCACCAGTTCGGCCAGCCTGTCCGCCGCTTTCTGGATATTTTCCACGTCGTTATAGAGATAATAGACCTGACCCCCGCGCAGTACTTCACGCAGAATAGCCTCGCGGACGACCAGGTTGTCGTACTCACGAACAAAGGTTTTTACCGCCAGACGACGTGCCGGCGGCGTGGCGATAATTGACAGGTCACGCATGCCGCTCATCGCCATATTCAGCGTTCGCGGAATCGGTGTGGCGGTGAGGGTGAGGATATCGACGTCGGCACGCATCGCTTTAATACGCTCTTTATGACGGACCCCGAAGCGGTGTTCTTCATCGACGATCAACAGCCCCAGATCTTTCCACTTCACATCACTCTGCAGCAGCTTGTGGGTGCCGATCAGAATATCGATCTTACCCTCGCTGGCCTGTTCCAGAATCTGCGTCTGCTCTTTGGTACTGCGAAAACGTGACAGCATCTCAATACGAACCGGCCAGTTGGCGAAACGGTCGCGGAAGTTGTCAAAATGCTGTTGGGCGAGCAGGGTGGTAGGCACCAGCACCGCGACCTGTTTGTTGTTTTCTACAGCGAGGAAGGCGGCGCGCATCGCCACTTCGGTTTTGCCGAAGCCGACATCGCCGCAAACCAGCCTGTCCATCGCCAGCGGCTGGCACATGTCGCTCAGCACAGCATTAATGGCCTGGGCCTGATCCGGCGTGGTTTCAAACGGGAAGCTATCGCAGAACATCTGGTACTGTTGTTTATCATGCCTGAAGGCAAAGCCTTCTTTGGCCGCGCGTTGGGCGTAGATATCCAGCAACTCAGCCGCCACATCACGCACTTTTTCCGCGGCTTTCTGCCGCGCGCGCGCCCAGGCGTCGCCGCCCAGTTTATGTAATGGCGCATGGTCTTCTGCACCGCCGGCATAGCGGCTGATGAGATGCAGGGAAGAGACCGGCACATAGAGTTTGGCGTCATTGGCGTAGGTCAGCATCAGGTATTCGCCCTTGATGCCACCGGCTTCCAGCGTCGTCATGCCCTGATAACGGCCAACCCCGTGCTCGAGGTGAACAATCGGCTGGCCGGGGTGCAGTTCGGCGAGGTTACGGATCAGCGTGTCCGGATTAATGGTGCGACGGCTGTCCTGACGGCGGCGCGCCACGCGTTCCCCCAGCAGGTCGCTTTCGCAAATCAGCGCCAGATTGTTGAGGGTATCCACAAACCCGTGCTCGGCGGAGCCAATCATCAGATAACGGCCATTACCGGTGGCTTCACTCAGGCGCAAAATACGTTTCGGCGCAATTTTGATCCGCCCCAGCAGTTCACCCAGCGCTTCCCGGCGGCCTTCACTTTCAACGGAAAACACGACCGGCCCGGTAAAGGATTCGAGGAACTTGCGCAGATTATCCAGCGGCGACTTCTGCTGCGCCTGAACGGATAAATCCGGTAGCGTGCGGAAGGCGAGGTTGGTATTGGCGGCCTTGTCGGCGAGCGAATCGGTTTTTAGCTGCATACGCGGCCAGCGTTTCAGCTCGGCGTTCAGCTCATCAGTGCGCAGCCACAGCACCTCCGGTGGCAACAGCGGACGCATCGGGTCCACGCCCCGGTTTTCAAAGCGGGCGCGGGTTTCGCTCTCAAAACGGCTGGCGCTGGCGTCGATATCACCGGTGTTAACAATCAGCGTATTGGCCGGGAAATAGCTGAACAGCGCGGGCAGAGGCTCGTTAAAGAACAGCGGCTGCCAGTATTCAATCCCCGCCGGCAGCGTCCCTTTGCTGACCTGCTGATAGATATGTTCGGCATCGCGTTTGACGTCGAATCTGTCGCGCCACTGGCTGCGGAACAGCTCGATTGCAGTTTTGTCTGTCGGGAACTCATGTGCGGGCAGTAAATTGATGGAGTCCACTTCTTCCAGCGTGCGCTGCGTGTCGGCGTCGAATACGCGCAGGCTGTCGATTTCATCATCGAAGAAATCCAGACGATACGGCTGGTCGCTGCCCATCGGGTAAAGATCGAGCAGTGCACCACGCGTGGCATATTCCCCGTGCTCCATCACCTGATCGACATGGCGATAACCGGCGCTGTCGAGCTGCGCGCGCAGGGCGTCCCGGGACAGGCGCTGGCCTTTTTTCATCACCAGCGCATGGCCATGAAGATAGCTGTGCGGACAGACGCGCTGCATCAGGGTGTTTACGGGGACGATCAGCACGCCGCGCTGCATCGTCGGTAACTGATACAGGGTCGACAGACGAGAGGAGATGATCTCCTGGTGCGGCGAGAAACTGTCATACGGCAGCGTTTCCCAGTCGGCCAGACTGAACACCAGATTGTCAGTGAACTGGCGAATTTCATCATGCAGACGCAGGGCATTTTGCATATCCGGGGCAACCAGTACCACCGGCCCCGGGTGCCGCTCAGCGATTTCTGCCACCAGCGTGGCGCACGCCGCGCCAGTAAGTTCGCCCAGCTGGCGCTGATCGCCCGCTTTGACAGGTAAGGAATATCGATAGTGTTCAGGCATGGCTATGTCAGAGTCTCTTGGGGATATACCAACAGTATTGGGGCATATCACTGATACGCAATGTCTTTATTATCCTCGATCGTTTTACATAATCAAACCGGAACCGCACAGGGAGGAAATTCGCCCCCAAAAGGGGGCGAAAAGCGCATCAGCGGCTGGCCGATGACGGAGAAAGCGTGGAAGGCGGGGAGAAGAACACATCACCAAACAGTGCGGTGGAGACCTTACGCACCCCAAGCCCGGCAACGGTGCAGAGCAACAGGCTGGCAAACGGGTAGACCAGAATCAACGTCAGCTCCGCCCAGACCGGCCAGTATGTGGCATTCATCTCACCAATCAGGAACAGGCTAAAGGCCTCAATCAGGATGCGATGGGTGGTATAAATCGCGATGGTATTAGAACCGATCACGTTAAGCAGATTATTAGGATGGACGGCATAACGTTGCTCAATGCTGTAGAAAAGCTTCATTATTAACACAATCGACAGCAGGGAGAGCAGCAGCGGGACGTTAGCAAACCACAGCACCACAGAGACGGCAGCGAACGCAGCTAACGCCAGCCAGGCGCGACGCAGATTGAACCCTTTCATCCACGCCATCAGCTCAGCGCCATACCATGCGCCGAGGCTGTAGTAGATCATGTTGCGCACCACGCTGTTCATTCCCCACCACGGCAGCGGCAGGAAGTTTATCGCGACGCTCGCCAGTGCCAGCAGCCCCAGTACCGGCAGCTTCCAGCGGCTCAGCAGTTTACACAGCGTGAAATAGACCACCAGGGCATACAGATACCAGAGACTGGTGCTGGCGGTGAGCATTCCCTTCATAAACCCGGAAAGGGAATCGGCATAGGCCGCATTGGAGGAGGTGGCCAGTTCACGCTCGGGAGCAAGCCAGGCGTTGAGGTGGCTCAGCGCCTGCCATTGCAGAACGCCCCACAGCGCCAGTACCCAGACAATGCTCCAGATCCGTTTATCGAGACTGGTACGCCAGTCCACCTCATCGATGTAACGTCGAATCAGATAGCCGGAAATGAAGAAAAACACCGGCATGCGGAAGGGAGCAAGATAGAGATTAAAATAGACCCAACATTTGGCGAGAAGACCGGATAACGGATGTTGTAACCCATTGAGATGGGGATAAAAGGTGATGACTGAATGGTAGATAACCACCAGGCAGATACACAGCCCTTTTATCTGGTTAATCCATAATGCTTTTTGCTTCATTGTTCGCGACTACCTTTTTGCCATAAACGAACGAACAATTGTTGTTAAACAAAACCGTGATGTAACGGGTAACAGTCTGTATCAGGAGGTTTTTCGGAAAAGGTGGAGGCTGTACAGTGGGGTTTCAGAGAGTAGTACCCTGATTTATCTGAATTTTTCAGAAAAATGATTACCAAAGCTTACGGTTTCAGTCATTTACGCTTAAGGGATTCGCTTATATACTCGTGGGTCTGCTATCAGCAAACAGACGGATTTCATGTACCAACCTGTCGCACTCTTCATAGGCTTACGTTACATGCGTGGGCGCGCCGCGGACCGCTTCGGTCGCTTTGTCTCCTGGCTTTCGACTATTGGCATTACGCTTGGCGTAATGGCTCTGGTGACGGTTCTCTCCGTCATGAACGGCTTTGAGCGCGAGCTGCAAAACAACATCCTGGGGCTGATGCCGCAGGCTATCCTCTCCTCAACCAACGGTTCCGTTAACCCACAACAGCTCCCGGAAAGCGCGGCGAAGTTACAGGGTGTCACGCGCGTTGCGCCGTTAACCACGGGCGATGTGGTGCTGCAAAGCGCCCGTAGCGTGGCGGTCGGCGTGATGCTGGGCATTGACCCGGCGCAAAACGACCCGCTGACGCCGTTCCTCGTGAACGTGAAGCAGACCGACCTGGAAGCCGGCAAATATAACGTGATCCTCGGCGAGCAACTGGCCGGGCAGCTTGGCGTCAACCGTGGCGACCAGCTGCGCGTAATGGTACCGTCGGCCAGTCAGTTTACGCCGATGGGACGTTTGCCAAGCCAGCGCTTGTTCACGGTGGTTGGCACGTTTGCCGCCAACAGCGAAGTCGATGGTTATCAGATGCTGGTGAATATTCAGGACGCGTCACGTCTGATGCGCTATCCGGCGGGGAATATCACCGGCTGGCGCCTGTGGCTCGACGCCCCGCTAAAAGTGGATACCCTCAGCCAGCAAACGTTGCCGGAAGGGACCAAATGGCAGGACTGGCGTGAACGCAAAGGCGAGCTGTTCCAGGCCGTGCGGATGGAAAAAAATATGATGGGGCTGCTGCTGAGCCTGATCGTGGCGGTCGCGGCCTTCAACATCATCACCTCACTGGGGTTGATGGTGATGGAAAAGCAGGGTGAGGTCGCTATTCTGCAGACTCAGGGGCTAACGCCGCGCCAGATCATGGCGGTATTTATGGTGCAGGGTGCCAGTGCCGGGATTATCGGTGCGCTACTCGGTGCGGCGCTGGGGGCGCTGCTCGCCAGCCAGCTTAATAATTTAATGCCGATCATCGGCGCTCTGCTTGATGGTGCGGCGTTGCCCGTGGCTATCGAACCGTTACAGGTGATTGGAATTGCGCTGGCTGCGATGGCCATTGCGCTGCTTTCTACGCTTTATCCTTCCTGGCGCGCTGCCGCCACTCAACCCGCTGAGGCTTTACGTTATGAATAAGATCCTGTTGCAATGCGACAACCTGTCCAAACGCTATCAGGAAGGCACTGTGCAGACTGACGTGTTGCACAATGTGAGCTTCAGCGTGGGCGAAGGTGAGATGATGGCGATTGTGGGCAGTTCCGGCTCCGGCAAAAGTACGTTATTACACCTGCTCGGTGGGCTGGATACACCCACCAGCGGTGACGTGATTTTCTCCGGACAGCCAATGAGCAAAATGTCATCTGCGGCAAAAGCGGAGCTGCGTAACCGCGAGCTGGGCTTTATCTACCAGTTCCACCACCTGCTGCCGGATTTCACGGCGCTGGAAAACGTGGCGATGCCGCTGCTGATTGGTAAAAAGAAACCCGCAGAAATTAACACCCGCGCCAGCGATATGCTGAAAGCGGTTGGGCTTGGGCATCGCGGTAACCATCGTCCTTCTGAACTTTCCGGCGGTGAACGCCAGCGTGTGGCCATTGCGCGTGCGCTGGTCAACAATCCGCGCCTGGTACTGGCGGATGAGCCAACGGGTAACCTGGACGCCCGCAACGCGGACAGTATTTTCCAGCTGCTGGGTGAGTTGAATGCCTCGCAGGGAACCGCGTTTCTGGTGGTAACCCACGATCTCCAGCTGGCAAAACGGATGGGACGTCAGCTTGAGATGCGCGACGGTCATCTGAACCCAGAGCTGACCCTGATGGGGGCGGAGTAATGGCTTCACCGTTATCGTTACTCATAGGGTTGCGTTTTAGCCGCGGACGTCGTCGCGGCGGCATGGTGTCACTGATCTCGGTGATCTCCACCATCGGTATTGCGCTGGGGGTGGCGGTGCTGATCGTGGGCCTTAGCGCCATGAACGGTTTTGAGCGTGAACTGAATAACCGCATCCTGGCGGTGGTCCCGCACGGTGAAATCGAACCGGTGAATCAGCCGTGGACGCACTGGAGCGATGCCCTGAGCAAAATCGAAAAAGTGCCAGGCATCGTGGCGGCCGCGCCTTACATTAACTTTACCGGGCTGGTCGAGAGCGGCGTTAACCTGCGCGCCATTCAGGTAAAAGGGGTGAACCCGGTGCAGGAAGAGCGCCTCAGCGCGTTGCCGAAATATGTGCAAAACGGCGCGTGGGCAAACTTTAAGGCCGGTGAACAGCAAATTATTATGGGCAAAGGCGTTGCCGAGGCCCTGAAGGTTAAGCAGGGCGACTGGGTCTCTATCATGATCCCGAACGCCAGTGCCGACCACAAGCTGCAGCAGCCTAAACGTGTACGCCTGCACGTCACCGGTATTCTTCAGTTAAGCGGCCAGCTCGATCACAGCTTTGCGATGGTGCCGATGGAAGATGCGCGCCAGTATCTCGACATGGCCGACAGCGTGACGGGGATTGCCATTAAGGTCAACGACGTCTTCAACGCCAATAAACTGGTGCGTGATGCCGGCAGCGTGACCAATAACTATGTCTACATCAAAAGCTGGATTGGCACTTACGGTTATATGTACCGTGATATCCAGATGATCCGCGCCATTATGTATCTGGCGATGGTGCTGGTGATTGGGGTCGCGTGCTTTAATATCGTTTCGACGCTGGTGATGGCGGTCAAAGACAAGAGCGGCGACATCGCCGTCCTGCGTACCCTGGGGGCAAAAGACGGTCTTATTCGCGCCATCTTTGTCTGGTACGGTCTGCTGGCTGGGCTGTTCGGGAGCCTCTGCGGCGTGGTGATTGGCGTGGTGGTTTCTCTGCAGCTGACGCCAATTATCAATGGCATCGAGGCGCTTATTGGCCACCAGTTCCTGTCAGGTGATATCTATTTTATTGACTTCCTGCCGTCTGAATTGCACTGGCTGGACGTTTTTTATGTGCTGGTAACGGCACTTTTACTGAGTCTGCTGGCAAGCTGGTATCCGGCGCGTCGCGCAAGCCGAATTGATCCGGCGAGGGTACTAAGTGGCCAGTAATTACGTCATGATTTAGCGGTCGTCAGGCCGCCAAATCAAAAAGAGGAATGCGTGATGTATTATGGATTTGATATTGGCGGCACCAAAATTGCGCTGGGCGTGTTTGATAAAAACCTCAAACTGCAGTGGGAAACCCGCGTTCCCACGCCACGCGAAAGCTACGATGAATTTTTAACTGCCATTGCCGCGCTGGTGACGCAAGCTGATTCACGTTTTGGCGTGAAAGGCAGCGTCGGCATTGGTATTCCGGGAATGCCCGAAACTGACGATGGTACGCTGTATGCGGCCAACGTTCCTGCTGCCAGCGGTAAACCGCTGCGCGCCGATCTCTCCGCTCTGCTTGAACGCGACGTGCGTTTAGATAATGATGCCAACTGTTTTGCACTCTCCGAAGCCTGGGACGATGAGTTTCAGCGCTATCCGCTGGTGATGGGGCTGATCCTCGGCACGGGCGTAGGGGGAGGGATCGTCATCAACGGTAAGCCGATTACCGGGCGCAGTTACATTACGGGAGAGTTCGGCCATATCCGCCTGCCGGTTGATGCCCTGGCGGTCGTCGGGCGCGACTTCCCGCTGACCCGCTGCGGTTGCGGTCAGCATGGCTGTATTGAGAACTACCTCTCCGGACGTGGGTTTGCATGGCTTTACGAACACTTCTATCATCAGAAACTTGAAGCCCCTCAAATCATTACCTTGTGGGAGCAGGGGGATGCGCAGGCGCGAGAGCACGTTGAGCGCTATCTGGATCTGCTGGCGGTGTGTCTGGGAAATATTCTCACCATCGTCGACCCGGATCTGCTGGTGATTGGGGGAGGGCTTTCAAACTTTAGCGCGTTAACGGAACAGCTGTCCGGGCGTTTGCCCCGACATTTATTGCCGGTTGCCCGCGTGCCGCGTATTGAACGTGCGCGACACGGGGACGCAGGAGGGATGCGCGGAGCCGCATTCCTTCATCTCACCGATTAGTTTACGAGGTTTTTATGCTGTCGCGTCGCTTAGGTCGACTCAGCCGTTTTCGCAAAAATAAACGCCGCTTACGTGAGCGCTTGCGCCAGCGGATCTTTTTCAGAGACAGAATGATGCCAGAAGCGATGGATAAACCCAGAGTGGTGGTGCTGACCGGGGCGGGGATCTCCGCAGAGTCAGGTATTCGCACTTTCCGCGCTGCGGACGGGTTATGGGAAGAGCACCGTGTTGAGGATGTGGCGACGCCGGAAGGCTTTGCCCGCGATCCGGATCTTGTGCAGGCGTTTTATAACGCCCGCCGTCGTCAGCTGCAGCAGCCAGAGGTTGTGCCTAACCCGGCGCATCTGGCGCTGGCAAAGCTGGAAGAGGCCCTTGGCGATCGTTTTTTGCTGGTTACGCAGAATATCGACAATCTGCATGAACGGGCCGGTAACAAAAACATCATCCATATGCACGGTGAACTGCTGAAAGTTCGCTGCGCCTGGAGCGGTCAGGTGCTGGACTGGAAAGAGGACGTGCTGCCTGAAGATAAGTGCCACTGCTGCCAGTTTCCGTCGCGCCTGCGCCCGCATGTGGTCTGGTTTGGTGAAATGCCGCTTGGTATGGATGACATTTACAGCGCGCTGGCCATGGCGGATGTCTTTATCGCCATTGGCACGTCTGGCCATGTCTATCCGGCGGCCGGCTTTGTTCACGAAGCGCGGCTGCACGGCGCGCATACGGTTGAGCTGAATCTGGAGCCGAGCCAGGTGGGCAGCGAGTTCGAAGAGAAGCACTATGGCCTGGCCAGTACCGTCGTACCGGAGTTTGTCGATAAGCTCCTGAAAGGGCTGTAATCGTGATAGCCTGAAAAGGCACCCGTCCTGCGGGTGCCTTTTTTGTTTATGGCGTAAAGTACGCCAGCGTTTTCTCCAGCGATTTCGCCTGCTCGTCCAGTGACAGGGCCGCTGCCGAGATCTGTTGTACCAGGGACGCGTTCTGCTGGGTCGTGCTGTCCATCTGATTGACGGCAATGCTGACCTGGCTAATTCCCCTATTCTGCTCATCCAGAGCCTGAACAATATCGTTAATCACCAGATGCACATGCGACACGGCCTCAATGACCTGCTTCATCATGACGCTGGTTTCATTGACCAGCTCAACGCCTTTGCTGACACGGCCTGAAGACTCGGCTATCAGCTGGGAGATCTCTTTTGCCGCGTTGGTGCTTCGCTGGGCAAGGTTGCGCACTTCACCCGCCACCACTGCAAAACCGCGCCCCTGTTCGCCCGCGCGCGCCGCTTCTACGGCGGCATTCAGCGCCAGAATATTGGTCTGGAAGGCGATACCGTCCACAATGCTGTTGATCTCTCCAATCTTACGGGCGCTTTCGTCAATTTCCCCGATCACCACCACGACATCGTTGACCAGCGTCTCGCCATGTCCGGCAAGGGTCGCGGCGCGATCGGTAAGGGTGGTGGCTTTGTGCGCATTGTCGGCGTTATTTTTCACCGTGACCGAAATCTCTTCCATGCTGGCCGCGGTTTCGACAATCGCCGCTGCCTGTTCTTCGGTGCGTGAGGCCAGATCGAGATTGCCTGCCGAAATTTCACTGGTGCCACCGTGAACGGAGTGGCTGGCTTCGCTGATGTTACCCACGATGCGCTTGAGCTGCATCTGCATGGTGTGCAGGGCGTAAAAAATACTGCTGGTATCCCCGGGACGCACCGGGATAGCGTTGTTCAGGTCGCCGCCGGCCACGGCCAGCGCGATCCCGGCGGCATCTGACGGTTCGCCCCCCACCGGGCGGTCCACTTTACGGGTAAAGATTTGCGCCATGACCAGGCTGACAACCACAATGCTTAACACCATCAGGAGGATGGCTTTCAGTAAAAATTGTCTTGCCTCGGCCATCACTTCGCTGACCGGGGTGACGATAGCCAGCTTCCAGGGCGTCTGACTGTTGCCGATGGTAATCGCCTGCCAGGTGATAAATGCCTCTTCCTTCAGTTGAGGATCGTTTGTGCGTATCACCTCATCCCCTGTGACAGTTCCGGTGTAAGGCTTGCCTACGGCACGTTTATCCGGGCTGGAAACCACGCTGTTGCCCGCCGACAGAAGCAGGGCGTAGCCTGTACCGTTCCACGGCTTAATCGCCCCGATCATCGATTGCAGGGTGGCGAGTGAGAAATCCGACGTGACGGACCCCAGGAACTGACCCTCACGCATGATGGGGGCGGCAATCGAGGTGAGCATTACGTCCACCCCATTGTAGGGATAAATATAGGGTTCGATGATGACATCTTTTTGCCGTTGCTTCGGCAGCAGATAATAATCGCCGCTGCCGGGCGTTTCGATGTCCGTCAGCAGATGTAATGCCGGTTTGCCTGTGGCGTCACGGTCAACGTAGCGGGCGTAACGTCCGGCGGGATCTTCACCGCTCTGACCGGCAAAGGTGGCATCGTTGCCATCGAAGGCATCAGGTTCAAAGGCCATCGACATTGAAAGAAACTGAGGGTGCGCTGAGAGATAATGGATTAGCAGCTGGTTGAGTCCCTGTCGATCAGCGATGCCCGCGTCGCGCAGTGCCTGAGCGCTATTTCCCATGTCACGCGCGGCCGCCAGGGCGGAATCCATCTGTTTACTGACCTGCAAAGACTGCACTTCAGCAATCTGACGGATGTGTTTTTTAGCCAGCACTTCTTGCTGATCCATCCACTGCCACATCATAAAACCGATCGTTGCCGTAAAGCCCACCGTCACGGTGAGGAAAATGGACAATAGCATCAACGTCTTGACTCTTATTTTTTGTTTTCGGACCATGGCGTCTTTCATTCTCAACTCCCGTAATGACGTGCATGTCGGGCAGGCACAGATCACTTATCGGATATTTCGCCATGTTTCTGTAGAGCACCGGGTATATTTAATTTAAATCTTTGATCGCTAATTCCCGTTAATTAGTGTGGATGCTTTTATTTTGTGCATTCAATCAAATTAGTGTTCGATAATGCTCGTTATCGTTGTGCAGATAGGGGATGCTAATAAATATAAAGACATTCAGGAGGATGGGATATGTATGGATTTATCGCGAGACAACCCATTTTTAACCTCGATATGAATACCGTGGCCTATGAGCTGCTTTTCAGAGACGGAATGACCAACCGTTTCCCCGATGTGTCGGCGGAATATGCCACGTCCAGAATGATATCAGACCAGTTCTTATCCGTGCCGTCCCAGCGCATCGCCGGGGAACATACGTCGTTTATCAATTTTCCTTCCCGGATGATTATCGACCGCAGCGCTGAGGCGCTGGACAAAAACAACGTGGTCATTGAGATCCTGGAAGATGCTGACCCGGGTGAGGCGCTTTTGCAGGCCGTGAGAGAAATGTATGAGCACGGGTACTGCTTTGCGCTCGATGATTTCACTCTCGCACCGGAATGGGATGTTTTCTTGCCCTATATTTCCATCATCAAATTCGATGTCCAGAATTACACCTTAGCGCAAATTCAAAATTACCTGAGTGAGCGTAAAAGCCTGACCGGGCATATTAAATATCTGGCTGAAAAAATTGAGACTAAAGAGGAATTCAAACAATACAGCGATGCCGGATTTTCTCTTTTTCAGGGATATTTTTTCTGTCGTCCGGAGGTGATTAAATATAAACGGCTATCGCAAAATCAGCTTGCAATTTTCCGTCTGCAAATGGAAGTAGGACGCAATAAACCTGACTTTCGGATAATCGAGTCGTTAATCAAAAGCGACCTCACGCTGTCCTATAAAATCATGCGCTATATGAAGCACACCGCTTTTAAACACATGGGGGCCTGTAATTTCAGCAAGTTAACCCTGAGTGAAGTGCTGAGGTACCTTGGAGAAAATCAGCTCAGAAGGTTTGTGGCCGTTGTAGTGCTGGCAAGTGCAGCCAACGACACCGTCACCGAGCTTTACCCGATGAGTATGATGCGCGGGAAATTCTGTGAACTGATTGCCGAGAAACTGAATGAGCCGATGCTGGCTGAGAATGCGTTCATGTGCGGTCTGTTCTCACTGCTTGATACCCTGCTTGAGCTGCCGATGGCAGAGTTGATGACGCAAATTGCTGTCCCGCAGAGCGTGAGTAATGCGTTGTGCCATCAGGAAGGGCAGTTAGCGGATATGGTTCGCCTCTGCCATTACTACGAGCAGCAGCAGTGGGATGAGGCAAGCAGAATAAGTCACGCGCTGGGGCTGGCAGAGGAAGACATCGTAGAGGCGATGAGGAAGGCCACGATCTGGGCCGGGGAGAACGCCGTCAGTTAATCGTTCCTCACTCCGCTAAGACGGAGTGAGAAAGAAAGCCTGGCCGCTTACCGGCCCGCTTTTAATTTCTGGTAATACTCTTCATAGATGCGGCTTGCGTCACCGACATCGTTTTGCCACTCGCCTTTACTGATGGTTTGCGCATCCGGATAGAGCGATTTGTCGTTCGCGACGGCCGGGCTGAGCAGCTTGCGCGCAGCGAGGTTCGGGGTGGGATAACCAATGGTCTCCGCAACCTGTTTCGCGACGTCCGGGCGCAGCAGGAAGTTAATCAGCTTCAGGGCACCGTCAACGTTCTTCGCGTTTGCAGGAATAGAGAGGCTATCCATCCAGAAGATCCCGCCTTCTTTCGGCCACACTACCTCCAGCGGCGTACCGGCCTGACGGGCAACATACGCGGAGCCGTTCCACACCATACCCAGATTCACTTCGCCTTCCATATACGGGTTTGCCGGGTTATCAGAGTTAAATGCCGCCACGTTAGGCATCAGCTTTTTCAGCTCGTTATAGGCCGCTTCAATCTCTTTCGGGTCCGTCGTATTGCCTGAGTAGCCGAGCTTACGCAGCGCTACCTGGAACACTTCGCGCGCGTCGTCGGTTAACAGCAGGCTGCCTTTGTATTCCGGTTTCCACAGATCGGCCCAGCTTGTAACGGTTTTCGGATCGATAGCCTCGCTGTTGACCCCAATGGCGGTTGCGCCCCAGATGTAAGGAATGGAGTAGTCGTTATTCGGGTCAAACGGCTTATTGAGCATCTCCGGATCGAGATTGTTGAAGTGAGTGAGCTTCGTTTTATCGATCTTCTGAATCATGCCCTCTTTGCGCATTTTATCGACGAAATAGGTCGACGGGACGACCAGATCGTACGCGCCTTCTTTATAAGTTTTGAGCTTGGCGTACATGGTTTCATTCGACTCATAGGTAGAATAGATAACCTTGATGCCCGTCTCTTTCGTGAACTGCTCCAGCAGGCCAGGTGGCACATACTCGGTCCAGTTATAGAAATAGAGCGTTTTGCTGTCATCAGCGTGCGCGGCACCCATTCCGAGCACCAGTGCCGCAGCGGCAAGCATTTTTTTCATTTCATTGTCCCCTGAGATTTTGTTTTATCACGAGCAATAACCTGGCTGGCAATCATCAGCACCAGCGAGAACACTAACAGTATGGTCGCCAGCGCGTTCACCTCGGGCGAGACGCCGACTTTCACCATTGAATAGATCTTCAATGGCAGAATTTCATAACTCGGGCCGGTGACGAAGGAGGAGACCACCACATCGTCCATCGACAGGGTAAAACTCAGCAGCCATCCGGCAGCAACGGCGGGCATCGCCAGCGGCAGGATGATTTTGCGCAGGATCGTCATCTCACTGGCACCCAGATCTTTTGCGGCTTCCAGCATGCGCACGTCAAACCCTTTCAGGCGTGCGAAGACGGTGACCACCACAAACGGCAGGCAGAAAGTGATGTGGGAGAACAGCAGTGACCAGAAGCCCAACTGGACGCCCAGCAGCATAAACAGCACCAGCAGCGAAATCGCCATGACGATATCCGGCGACATCATCACCACAAACAGCATCCCGCTGACGAACGGTTTACCCCGGAAGCGATAGCGGTAGAGCGCCACGGCGGTAAGCGAACCAATCAGCGTGGCGAAGGTGGCGGAGAAAATCGCCATCGTCAGGGAGTGCTGAGCAGCCTGCAGCAGGCTGTCGTTGTTCATCAGCAGGCTGTACCAGTTGGTAGTGAAACCTTGCCAGTTGATGCCGAAACGCGAGCTGTTAAACGAGTTCACGATCAAAATAATGATCGGAATATAAAGATACGCATAGATGGCGGTCATAAAACCGCCGCGAAGCAGTCGACCGATCATTCGAGTTCCACCTTTTTATTCAGTAATCGTGAAGCACGCCAGTAGATCAACAGCATCAGGCCCATCACCACCGTGAGCGTAATGCTGGTGGCGGAACCGAACGGCCAGTCGCGAATGTTCAGGAACTGACTCTTAATCACGTTGCCGATAAGCAGGTTTTTCGCGCCGCCCATCAGGTCGGACACG
Source organism: Enterobacter cloacae complex sp. FDA-CDC-AR_0132 (assembly GCF_003010695.1). NCBI lineage: Bacteria > Pseudomonadati > Pseudomonadota > Gammaproteobacteria > Enterobacterales > Enterobacteriaceae > Enterobacter > Enterobacter cloacae complex sp. FDA-CDC-AR_0132. Next base: position 3,518,723 of record NZ_CP027618.1, read on the forward strand.
TAGAACAAGCCCATTGCCGGCAGCATTACCAGCAGACAACCTGCAATGATGCCAGGCATGGTCAACGGAATGATAATCCGGATAAAGGTCTGCAGTTTGCTGGCGCCCAGGTCTCTCGCAGCTTCCAGCAGCGGTTTATCCAGCTTCTCAATGCTGGAGTAGAGCGGCATCACCATAAAGGGCAGCAGGATGTAGACCAGACCCACAATGACCGCACCCGGCGTAAACATGATGCGCACTGGCGTATCAATCACGCCCAGCCACAACAGGAACTCGTTCAGATAGCCTTTGGTGCTGAGGAAAATTTTCAGCCCGTAGATGCGGATCAGGGAGTTGGTCCAGAAAGGCACGATCAGCAAAAAGAGCAGCAGTGGACGCACTTTTTGCGGCAGACGCGCCAGAAACCATGCAAAGGGATAACCCAGCACCAGGCAGGCAACGGTGGCGATCAGCGCCATATTAAGCGAGTGCAACAGCACGTCAAAATAGAGCGGATCGAGCAGACGCGAGTAGTTGTCCAGCGTAAAGACCAGCTTTACGAAGTCAGTATCGTCGCGGGTCAGGAAGCTGGTTGCGATGATCATCAGGTTGGGTAAGAAGACAAACAACACAAGCCAACCGACGATAGTAGCAATCACCACATTCTGGAATTTACTTGTGTTCTTCATCAGCCAGTACAACCTCCCAGCTTTCTACCCAATTGATAACCATTTTCTGGTCGAGGGAGTGGTCGAAATCAGGGTCGTCCTCATTAAAGAACTCGCTGACTATCACCATCTTACCGTTTTCCAGTTCGACGACAGACTCCAGCGTCATCCCTTTATAGTTGCGCTCCCGGATATAGCCAATCAGGCCCTCGGCATCAGTATTGCCGTGGATCTCTTCAACGCGCAGATCCTCCGGGCGCAGCAGGACGTTGAGCTTTTGCCCTTTTTCGACGGCGAAATTCACGGTGATATTGCACTCGCGGCCTTCTACGTTGGCCCGCACGCGCTGTTCGTCCAGGCGTTCAATCACCGTGGCGTTGAAAATGTTGATCTCCCCAATGAAGCTGGCCACGAACAGGTTTTTCGGCTCTTCATAGATTTCACGTGGCGTGCCGTCCTGCTCGATTTTGCCGTCACGCATCACCACGATACGGTCCGACATGGTGAGTGCCTCTTCCTGATCGTGGGTAACGAAGACAAAGGTAATGCCGAGCTTGCGCTGCAGGGCTTTAAGCTCGTTCTGCATCTGCTTGCGCAGTTTGTAGTCCAGCGCGGAAAGTGACTCATCCAGCAGGAGCAGACGCGGTTTATTGACCACAGCGCGGGCGATAGCAACGCGCTGCTGCTGGCCGCCGGAAAGCTGGTGTGGCTTACGCTGGGCAAATTCTTCCAGTTGCACCATGCGCAGCGCGTCGGTAACGCGAGCAGGGATCTCGCTGGCCGGTGTTTTTTGCATCCGCAGGCCAAATGCGACGTTCTCGAACACGGTCATGTGCGGAAACAGGGCATAGCTCTGAAAGACGGTATTCACGTGCCGCTCTTCGGCGGGGACCTGGGTGATATCCTGGTGTTCAAGGTGGATGTGACCGCTATCGACGTTTTCCAGTCCGGCGATAAGGCGCAGTACGGTTGTCTTGCCGCAGCCAGAGGGGCCAAGCAGCGTGAGGAACTCACCGTCATTGATGGTCAGGTTGAGCCCGGAAATAACATCTTTACCATCAAAACTTTTACGAATTCGTTCCAGTTGCACCAGCGGTGAACGTGAACGGGATTGTGTATTCAATTTTTGCGCTGTCCCATATAGACGCTCCGGGATGCAGACCGAAGCGGGGTTTGTGTGTAACCACCTTGGTGACTCGTAATGAGGGCGGACATTCTACGGCAAACCACTGTAATCGCCAATCCTTGTCACTGATTCATAAGCTACATTTACTAACGGATACGATATAAACGGAAAATATTCTCGTTTGCGGGATAAAAGTGACCTGACGCAATATTTGCCTTTTGATGCTTATTGATAATGTTGTCACAAAAAGTGAGGGTGACTGCATGGATAAATTACTTGAGCGTTTTTTACAGTACGTTTCGCTGGATACCCAATCTAAACCGGGTGTCCGCCAGGTGCCAAGCACCGAAGGCCAGTGGAAGTTATTAAACCTGCTCAAAGAGCAGCTCGACGCCATGGGGCTGGTTAACGTCACGTTAAGCGAGAAAGGCACTGTGATGGGAACGCTGCCTGCGAATGTCTCCGGTGATATCCCGGCGATTGGCTTTATCTCCCATGTCGACACCTCTCCGGATTTTAGCGGTAAACATGTGAACCCGCAGATTGTTGAAAACTACCGCGGCGGTGACATTGCGCTGGGGATTGGTGACGAAGTGCTGTCGCCGGTGATGTTCCCGGTGCTGCACCAGCTGCTCGGTCAGACGCTCATCACCACCGACGGCAAAACGCTGCTGGGTGCCGATGACAAAGCGGGTATTGCCGAGATCATGACGGCGCTGGCGGTGCTGAAAGAGAAAAATATCCCGCACGGGGATATCCGTGTCGCCTTTACGCCGGATGAAGAGGTCGGCAAGGGGGCAAAACACTTCGACGTAGAGGCCTTTAACGCGAAGTGGGCCTATACCGTCGACGGTGGCGGCGTAGGGGAACTGGAGTTCGAGAATTTCAACGCCGCGTCCGTGACAATCAAAATCGTCGGAAACAACGTTCATCCTGGCTCCGCCAAAGGGGTCATGGTGAACGCGTTGTCGCTGGCGGCGCGTATTCATGCGGAAGTTCCGCCAGAAGAGAGCCCGGAACAGACCGACGGTTATGAAGGTTTTTATCACCTGACCAGCATTAAGGGCACCGTAGACAGTGCGCAGATGCACTACATCATTCGCGACTTTGACCGTAAAGCATTTGAAGCGCGTAAACGTAAGATGATGGAGATAGCCAAAAAGGTCGGTAAGGGCCTGCATCCGGATTGCTATATCGAGCTGATTATCGAAGACAGCTACTACAATATGCGCGAGAAAGTGATGGCGCATCCGCATATCCTCGATATCGCGCAGCAGGCAATGCGTGACTGTGATATTGAACCGCTGTTAAAACCGATTCGTGGCGGCACAGACGGTTCGCAGCTGTCGTTCATGGGGCTGCCTTGCCCGAATCTGTTTACCGGTGGCTACAACTATCACGGCAAGCACGAGTTCGTGACGCTGGAAGGTATGGAAAAAGCGGTGAAGGTGATTGTGCGAATTGCGGAGCTGACCGCGGCGCGGTAATGACAAAAAAAAAGGCCGGGTCAGGCGAAGCCGCCACCCGGCACGCTTTACTTTACGGTTTAGTCCTCAAAGAACCAGTACCCGCTGTTCACCAGCGCGGCGAGCATCGCGAGGAAAGAGGGATCTTCCAGCGCATCGCCAAAGGTATCAGCCGTTAAGGTCAGGTGGCTGGCAATAGCCTCCAGCGCCGGACGGTGAGGGGAGTCCAGCTTCTCGCCGTTAACGAAAACATCTTCACCGATGCGCAGTACGCGCAACCCGCCCAGACGAACCAGTTTGTCGCCCTGCTGCAGTGCGTCATAAATCTCGTCGGCCTGGTATGGCGGCTCTGGCGGTGCCACATCCAGCTCATGGCGTGACTGGCTGATAAACTCACCAAACCACTGGCTGAAATGCGCCGGTTCATTGATCAAATCCAGCATCATGCCGCGAAGCTTGTCCAGTTCGGCTGGCACAATATCAGCAGGGTGCTCGCGTGCAGGCACATCCGGATCGCTGTAACGATGGCTGCCCAGTTCACGCTGCAGCACGTAGTCAGCAAAGCCGCTGATCATTTCGCGACCGCTTGGTGCGCGGAATCCGACGGAGTAGTTCAGCGAGTTTTCCAGCGAATACCCTTCGTGCGGGAACCCTGGTGGGATATAGAGAATATCACCCGGCTCCAGCTCTTCATCGATAATCCCTTCAAACGGATCGACCTGAAGCAGGTCCGGATGCGGGCAGTGCTGTTTCATCGGCACTTTGTCGCCCACGCGCCAGCGGCGGCGGCCTGTACCCTGAATGATGAATACGTCGTACTGGTCCAGATGCGGACCAACGCCCCCTCCTGGCACGGAGAAGGAGATCATCAGATCGTCCATTCGCCAGTCGGGCAGGGCGCGGAACGGACGCATTAACGCCGCAGTCGGTTCATGCCAGTGGTTAACCGCCTGAACCAGTAATGACCAGTTGTTTTCACCGAGGTGATCGTAGCTTTCGAAAGGACCGTGGCTGACCTGCCATTTCCCGTCCTGGTGGCTTACCAGGCGGCTGTCGACTTCGCTCTCCATGGCCAGGCCGGCCAGTTCGTCAGGGGAGAGGGGATCGACAAAATTGCTGAACCCGCGTTTAAGAACGACCGGGCGTTTCTGCCAGTAACGTTCAATAAATTCGGGCCAGTTAAGTGTTAAGTGATAATCCATATTTTTTTATTCCGCAGGCTCTTACTGACTCGGATTATAACGGAAGCACAGGAGCCTGGGTGCGAGATCCTCGCATTTTTCACATAACGGGTTAACTATCGTTCGATGTGGGCTGCTGGCGACCGAAAATGACCTCCATTCTGGCGCCTCCGAGTAAACTGTCTTCGGTTTCAATTTTTCCGTCGTACTGGTCGACGATTTCGCGTGCCACCGCTAACCCAACCCCCTGGCCGGGGCGCAACGTATCCGCACGCTGACCGCGGTCGAATACCACATCACGTTTATTGCGCGGGATCCCCGGGCCATCATCCTCAACGATAATATGCAATTCGTTATCCGTCTGACGCGCGGAAACTTCCACGAATTCCAGACAATATTTACAGGCGTTATCCAGCAGATTGCCCATCACTTCCATGAAATCATTTTTTTCACCAACAAAGCTGATTTCGGGAGAGATATCGAGGCTGATATTGACCCCTTTGCGCTGGTAAACCTTGTTGAGCGCGGAGGTGAGGTTATCCAGAAGCGGTGCCACAGGATGCAGTTCGCGGCTCAATAACGCGCTGCCGGAACGCATGCTGGCACGGTGCAGATAGTAACCAATTTGCTGAGAAATACGGCTGATCTGTTCCAGCATCACCGGCTCGGCGTCATCAACGCTCAGCTTTGAGCTGCGCATCGAACGCAGGGTACTTTGCATCACCGCCAGCGGCGTTTTCAGGCTATGCGTGAGGTCGGTGAGGGTGGTGCGGTATTTATCATAGCGCTCACGTTCGCTTTTCAGCAGACGGTTGAGGTTACGCACCAGGCTTGTCAGCTCGCGGGTAGTCTCCGGGTTGAGCTTCTCACGATGATGTTCTTCCAGCTCGCGCACCTCTCTCGCCAGCGATTCGATGGGGCGTAAACTCCACCACGCGGCGAGCCACAGCAGCGGGATCACCAGCAGCAGATTCGCGGCCAGAACATAGACGAACCAGTTCCATACCATATAAGAACGTTTAAGTTCGACCGGGATGGTATCGACCACCACGATAGTTAACTGCGGCATGTTCATCGTGGCCGGGTAGAGGTTAATCGCCACGGAATGCGTCATTTCTGTTTCGGCATCGTCTGCGCGGATCTCATTCAGCTTTTGCTGCAGGGAGCGGTCCTCGCGCAGCAGCGAGCTGGTGGTGTTCAGATCGGCTTCAAGTTCGTGGAAACCATTGGTCTTAAGCCATTCCGGACGAATACTTTTAACCAGCCATGGAATATCGCGTTGTGCCCAAAGTAGTTTTCCCTTTTCGTTATAAATCAGGGCCAGCGTCGGGCTTTGCTGGTTAAGGTTTTCCGGCATTTCGACGGTGATCGTGTTGTTTTCCCATTTCGCCAGGGTATAAAACAGGTTGCTTTCACCACGCAACAGTCGAAAAGTTGTTTTATCAAAACTGACGCTGTAGCCCACCAGAGCCACCATGCCGTAGGAGAGGGATAACACCAGCACGACGGCGGCCGTTGCCAGTAAAAAGCGAACCCGCAGCGAGAGGGGCAGAATATGACGCAAGATCCCTTTCATTTAGCGTATTTCGAACAGATAACCCTGACCACGGACGGTCGTGATCACGTCCTGCGGGTACTCCGCCTGAATTTTCTTGCGCAGACGTCCCATCAACACATCAATCGTGTGGCTCTCACGCAGCTCGGCATCCGGATAAAGCTGAAGCATTAAGGAGTCTTTGCTCACCACTTTGCCGCTGTTGCGGATTAACGTTTCCATGATGGTGTATTCAAACGCGGTCAGCTTAATGACTTCATTATTGATCGAGAATTCACGACGGGAGAGATCAACCTGGAAAGGGGGAATCGAAATCACCTGGGAGGCCAGGCCGCTGTTGCGGCGTAGCAGTGCCTGCATGCGTGCCGCCACTTCTTCGATGTGAAACGGCTTGGTGACGTAATCATCCGCGCCCGCGCTGAGCACTTCAACCTTGTCCTGCCAGCCTTCACGTGCGGTCAACACCAGAACCGGAAGGGAGACATCATGGCTGCGCCAGCGACGAATCAACGACAAACCGTCTTCATCAGGCAATCCGAGGTCGACGATGGCGATGTCCGGCAGGTGCTCATTGAGATAATAATCGGCTTCTTTTGCATCTTCGGCATCGTCCACCTGATGTCCCATCTCCTGAAGCTGAACCTTCAGGTGATGGCGTAGCAATGCGTTATCCTCAACAACCAGTACGCGCATCATCTTTTCTCCCTATATGAATGGTATGAATAGTTTAACGCTGATTATGTTGTTGTGGGGATAAACATTAAGTAAACCGGGGAAAAGCAGCCCCCTTTCCAGGCGGAAAGGGGGAAGGGAGGTTACTTCAGCTCGTCAACCATGGTGATGGCACGGCCGATATAGTTTGCCGGGGTCATCGCTTTCAGGCGGGTTTTCTCGTCTTCTGGCAGTTCCAGACTGTCGATAAACTGTTTCATGCCTTCGGCGTCTACGCGTTTGCCGCGCGTCAGCTCTTTCAGTTTCTCGTACGGTTTTTCAATGCCATAACGACGCATGACGGTCTGAATGGGCTCTGCCAGCACTTCCCAGTTGTGATCCAACTCGTCCAGCAGACGATCGCGGTTCACTTCCAGTTTGCTTACACCTTTCAGGGTGGACTGATACGCGATCAGCGCGTAGCCGATACCCACGCCCAGGTTACGCAGCACGGTGGAGTCAGTCAGGTCGCGCTGCCAGCGGGAAACCGGCAGTTTGCTCGCCATGTGCTGCAGCACCGCATTCGCCAGGCCCAGGTTGCCTTCGGAGTTTTCGAAGTCGATTGGGTTGACTTTGTGCGGCATGGTTGAGGAGCCAATTTCACCGGCGATAGTCTTCTGTTTGAAGTGGTTCAGCGCGATGTAACCCCACACGTCACGATCGAAATCGATCAGAATGGTGTTGAAGCGAGCGATGCAGTCAAACAGTTCCGCGATATAGTCGTGCGGCTCAATCTGGGTGGTGTACGGGTTCCACTGAATGCCCAGAGAGGTCACGAACGCTTCGCTGAACTGATGCCAGTCCACTTCCGGGTAGGCGGCGATGTGGGCGTTGTAGTTACCTACCGCACCGTTGATTTTACCCAGAATCTCGACCTGCTCCAGCTGACGATACTGACGTTCCATACGGTACGCCACGTTTGCCATCTCTTTACCCATCGTGGAGGGAGTGGCCGGCTGACCGTGGGTACGGGACAGCAGCGGAATATCACGATATTCGACAGACAGTGCTTTTACCGCGTCGATGATTTTACGCCAGTAAGGCAGCACCACGTCTTTGCGCGCGGTGGAGAGCATCAGCGCATGAGACAGGTTGTTAATGTCTTCTGAGGTGCAGGCGAAGTGAATGAATTCAGACACGGCATGCAGCGCAGGCACGCTTGCCACTTTCTCTTTCAGGAAATACTCAACCGCTTTTACGTCATGGTTGGTGGTGCGCTCAATAGTTTTAATGCGCGCAGCATCTTCTTCGTTGAAGTCAGCAACGATTTTATCGAGGTAATCGTTTGCCTGGGCGTCAAAAGCAGGAACTTCCTTGATTGCTGCCTGGGCGGCCAGCTTTTGCAGCCAGCGTACTTCAACCTGAACACGGAACTTCAGCAAACCATATTCGCTGAAGATCCCGCGCAGCGCGCTGACTTTATCGCCGTAGCGTCCATCTACAGGGGATACGGCGGTCAGTGAGGATAATTCCATAATTCGCAACTCCGGGAGGTTAACAATGAGCAAGAATTTGTTTTGCCTGAGTCGTCAGGCGATTACGAGAAAACATTAACTGCAGGCGGCCACCGCCAACCTGATGCCACAGCACGGCGGCACGAATACCCGCCAGCAGGGAGGCGCGGACTTTTGCCTGAACCTGCGGGCTTTGCAGCACGGCAGGAGAGCCGGTGACCTGAATACGTGGGCCCAGCGGGCTGATGACGTCAACATAAATACCGGCCATGGCACTGAGCAGCGTTTCGGACTGCAGATCAAAATGGTCGAGCTGGCGCTGCAGCCCGGCAATGCGGTCACCGAGCGTATCAAGCGCGCCTTTAGCCGCGCTGAGCTTACGCTCCAGCACCATCAGGCTTAACGTGTAGCGGGTCAGCTCCGCGTTCAACCCCTGACGGCTACTGGCGTTAAGCACGCCAAGCAAAGTTTCAAGACCGAGACGAAGATTGGTTTCACTCCCACCGAAGACACCCAGAGTCGAACCGGGGTTGAGGTCGATAACGCTGTTGAGTGAAACGTGCAGCGCGTCAGCATCGCAATGACCCTGATGCGCCAGCTGTTGCACCAGACGGGCAGACTGGCAAATTCCAGCCAGTGCCAGGGTGATGTCATAATAGTTCTTCGCCACACGTTCTCCTTTATGTGTGCAATCGTGTTAAACGGCCGGCAGCGGCAGGCGCTGTTCAATGATCCCGCCGCCCAGACAGATTTCGCCGCTGTAGAATACGGCGGACTGGCCTGGGGTGACCGCCGCAACCGGCTCGTCGAAACGCACATCAATGCGTTCATCATCCAGCGCGGTGACGGTACAAGGGATATCGGTCTGGCGATAGCGTGTTTTTACCGTGCAGCGCAGCGTACCCTTCAGCGGCTCACGATCGACCCAATGCAGCTGTTGTGCGATGAGGCCGACGGACATCAGACGCGGATGGTCGTGGCCCTGAGCAACAACCAGAATATTGTTTTCGACATCTTTATCTACGACGTACCACGGATCTTCGCTGCCTTCTTTGGTGCCGCCAATACCCAGCCCTTTACGCTGGCCCAGCGTGTGGTACATCAGCCCCTGATGTTGACCAATCTCATCACCGTCGACGGTAACGATTTTGCCCGGCTGTGCCGGCAGGTAACGACCAAGGAAATCGCGGAATTTACGCTCGCCGATAAAACAGATACCGGTAGAGTCTTTTTTCTTCGCGGTGATCAGATCCAGCTCTTCGGCGATTTTACGCACCTGCGGCTTTTCAAGCTCGCCTACCGGGAACAGGCTTTGCGCAATCTGTTCGTGGCTGAGTGTATAAAGGAAGTAGCTTTGATCTTTGTTGCCATCCAGACCGCGCAGCAGCTGGCTTTTGCCATTCACATCGGCACGACGCACGTAGTGCCCGGTCGCAATATAGTCTGCGCCCAGATCTTCTGCGGCGAATTCCAGGAAGGCTTTAAATTTGATCTCTTTGTTGCACAGAATGTCCGGGTTCGGGGTACGACCGGCTTTGTACTCTTCCAGGAAAAGCTCGAAGACGTTGTCCCAGTATTCTGCGGCAAAGTTAACGGTGTGCAGTTCAATGCCCAGCTTATCGCACACCGCCTGCGCATCGGCGAGATCCGCAGCAGCAGTGCAATATTCCTCGCCATCATCTTCCTCCCAGTTCTTCATGAACAGGCCCTCCACCTTATAGCCCTGTTGTTGCAACAGGTAGGCGGAAACGGAGGAATCGACACCGCCGGACATGCCGACGATCACTTTTTTCTGGCTGTTATCTGACATGGAATACTCACGACATTGAACTTCAAGGCGGCGTATTCTATCACGCCCCCCCACCATTGGCACCCTCTGTAAACGGCCAGTTAAATTCTCCAATCACCTCAAGCGGCAGGCGACCAGCAGCCTGCCAGCAGCGGATACTCTCGGCAACCAGCGGCGAGCGCAGGTTTGGCGCGTTCAGGATCTCTTCGGCAGTGACCCACAGGCAGCGATCGATATCATCGTCCTGCGGCTCTGTGGCGCACGTTTCGCTAAGCTCGACGGCAAATAAAAAGCGCAGGAACGGAGTGTGATCAGGGGCAATCCACTGGTGCATACGGATGAAGTGCTGCGGCTCCGCGTGGATACCGGTCTCTTCCCACAGTTCGCGTTTGGCGGCCTGCAGTAAGGTTTCATTGGCTTCAAGGTGCCCGGCTGGCTGGTTCCACAGCGCCTTGCCGTTAATACTCTCTTCTACGACCAAAAACTTACCCTGCGCGTGAACCACGCAGGCGACCGTGACATGCGGTTTAAACATAGTGACTCCTTAAGGGGTAACGTCCCGCCATTCACCGTTTGCCAGTGAATCCAGGGTGTAGTTGCCCATGGCATAGCGAATAAGTCGCAGGGTAGGGAAGCCCACGTGTGCGGTCATCCGGCGAACCTGGCGATTACGGCCTTCATAAAGGGTGATTTTGAGCCAACTCGTCGGGATGGATTTGCGCTCGCGGATCGGCGGGGTGCGTGGCCACAGCCATTCCGGCTCGCTGACGAGCTCGATACCTGCAGGCAACGTAGGACCATCGTTTAACGTCACGCCGCGGCGTAATGTCGCCAGCGTCTCTTCATCCGGTTCACCTTCAACCTGGACGAAGTAAATCTTTCCCGTGCGTTTGCCCGGCTGAGTGAGCCTGGCCTGTAAGGCACCATCGTTGGTTAAGACCAGAAGTCCTTCGCTATCCCGGTCCAGACGGCCAGCGGCGTAGACGCCCTGAACAGGAATGTAATCCTTCAGCGTGCTGCGTCCGGCTTCGTCAGTAAACTGCGGCAAAACATCGTAGGGTTTATTGAACAAAATCACCCGCTTTGGCTGGGATTCTTGTGGTCTTCTGGCGGCTTGTCGTGAGCTGAATCGCTCAACCCGGTGTTTTGTAAAAGAAGTTTTCTTCATGGTATTTTCAGACGTTATCAATTGCCGCATTATAGCCTATTAACGAAGACCTTTCATGGCGTCGGACAATCAGGTACTATCGAAGGGCTCATTACAATTTATTAACATAAGATCAGTAACAACCAGAAGCGCTCGAAGGAGAGGTTAATGGAAAGCAAAGTAGTTGTTCCGGCGGAAGGTAAAAAGATCACCCTGCAAAACGGCAAGATTAACGTTCCTCACAATCCGATTATCCCGTTCATCGAAGGTGACGGTATCGGTGTAGACGTTACCCCGGCAATGCTGAAAGTGGTTGATGCCGCTGTTGAGAAAGCCTACAAAGGCGAGCGTAAAATTTCCTGGATGGAAATTTACACCGGTGAAAAATCTACTCAAGTTTATGGCCAGGACGTTTGGCTGCCAGCTGAAACGCTGGACCTGATCCGCGACTACCGCGTTGCTATTAAAGGCCCTCTGACAACTCCAGTCGGTGGCGGTATTCGTTCCCTGAACGTTGCGCTGCGTCAGGAGCTGGACCTGTACGTGTGTCTGCGTCCGGTTCGTTACTATCAGGGCACCCCAAGCCCGGTTAAGCACCCTGAACTGACCGACATGGTTATCTTCCGCGAAAACTCAGAAGACATCTACGCGGGCATCGAGTGGAAAGCGGACTCTGCTGACGCAGAGAAAGTGATTAAATTCCTGCGCGAAGAGATGGGCGTGAAGAAAATTCGCTTCCCTGAGCATTGCGGTATCGGTATCAAGCCTTGCTCCGAAGAAGGGACTAAACGTCTGGTGCGTGCGGCCATTGAATACGCGATCACCAACGACCGTGACTCTGTGACGCTGGTTCACAAAGGCAACATCATGAAGTTCACCGAAGGCGCATTCAAAGACTGGGGCTACCAGTTGGCGATGGAAGAGTTCGGTGGTGAGCTGATTGACGGTGGTCCATGGCAGAAGATCAAGAACCCGAACACCGGCAAAGAGATCATCATTAAAGATGTGATCGCCGATGCGTTCCTGCAGCAGATCCTGCTGCGTCCTGCTGAATATGACGTTATCGCCTGTATGAACCTGAACGGTGACTACATCTCCGACGCCCTGGCGGCGCAGGTTGGCGGTATTGGTATCGCTCCTGGTGCGAACATCGGTGACGAGTGCGCACTGTTCGAAGCGACCCACGGTACGGCACCAAAATATGCCGGCCAGGATAAAGTGAACCCAGGTTCTATCATCCTGTCTGCAGAAATGATGCTGCGTCATATGGAATGGTTCGAAGCCGCAGACCTGATCGTTAAAGGTATGGAAGGCGCGATCAACGCGAAAACCGTTACCTATGATTTCGAACGTCTGATGGAAGGCGCTAAGCTGCTGAAATGTTCAGAGTTTGGCGACGCGATTATCGCGAACATGTAATCCAGAGTCTGGGTTAAACAAGAACGGGAGCCAATGGGGTCCCGTTTTTTATTATTCGATTTCGTACGGTTATCAAAACCCCTCCTTCAATAGCATTTACCGTCCACACTCTACCGGGCCATCATGAGCTTTCGCCGTTTGATTCGGCGATGTATGCCCCAAAATTTCTTGAATATCTTAATTCCACGTCTCACTAAATTCATTGTTATGGTGTCCGGCCTCACCCGGTGCCGCGCTCATGAATACCTGATCTGACTTATCGGGTACGACGCGATTACGGTGAAACTCTCATTAATTCTCTTGTCAGCATAACTTTCTGGTGTGCGGAATATCACTCGTATTACGGGAGATAGCACAACGTGAATTAGCATCATTTTAAGCAGGCGGCTGATATAAATATCCGTGTCGCAGCAAGTTATTTAATCAAACGGTATTGCTGCGCTGGCACTTTCCGCGGTAGTGGGAAAAGTCAGACAAACTGTACGAAAAAATAAAGCCGGGAAATGTCGGTTTTATTGTGTACATAGCAAACACGCATGGTCATTCATTGCCATGTATTTTCCAATCGAGACGTAAGGATATTCTACAAATGAGTACTTTTACTGTAGTACCCGCAAATCAGTCTGCAGATAATAATGCGAAAATGATTTATCAGTGGTTGAGTGGTCTGTCCGAACGACAGGGTAAAAAGCTCATTTCAGGTATTTTTGGTGGCTATAGCAATATCGGCGGCGTCGATGCTTTTTCCCTGCAACAAGGAAAAGAACTGCAGGCCCTGACCGGGAAATTCCCCGCTATTTATAGCGCTGACTATGCCCGTGGCTGGGATGCCTGTACCCCAGGAGAGGAAGCCAGTTTGATCGATTTTGGTTGTAATGCCGATCTGATCGACCACTGGAAAAAAGGCGGACTGGTCGCGATCAGCCACCATTTACCAAACCCTTGTTTTGCGGGGAATAATCCAGGTGATGGAAAGGGGGCTCTCAAGCATCCTGTGAGTAATGATGAATTTTCTGCAATCTTACAGTCTGGAACACCGTCGCGTGGGCGCTGGCTGGCAATGCTTGATAAAGTCGCTCAGGGCCTACAGCAACTGAATGAGAAAGGTGTCACCGTCTTTTATCGACCCTTGCATGAGATGAATGGCGAGTGGTTCTGGTGGGGGGCAACCGGTGAGAATACAAACGATACTGTACGTATGGATCTGTATCGACGCCTGTATCAGGATATCTTTAACTATTTCGTTAAAACGAAAGGGTTAAACAATTTACTCTGGGTCTTCTCTCCTGATGCAAACCGGGATTATAAGACATCTTATTACCCTGGCGCAGAGTATGTTGATATTACTGGCCTGGACTTGTATACAGACAATCCTGCCACTGTAAACGGTTACGATGAAATGGTGGCATTGAATAAGCCGTTTGCCTTTGCAGAAGTGGGGCCATCAACAATTAACGGCCAGTTTGATTATGCAAACTTAGTGAGTGTTATTCTTCAGAAATACCCTAAAGCAACCATGTTTATCCCCTGGAACAATGACTGGAGCCCGCTGAAAAACCTGAATGCCTCTGGTGCATACAATAATGACCGGGTAATAAATCTCGGAGATGTATGGAACGGCAGCGTTCTGAGTTAACGTTCGTTCCGGTGTCATGTTGATGCACCATATTAAATGGTTGAAGTCGCTGGCCCGATCGTTAACGCTATAGAAGATGCTAAAATGTTCAGAGTCTGGCGACGCGATCATCGCGAATATGTCATCCAGATTCTGGGTTAAACGTGAACGGGGGCCAGACGGTCCTCGTTTTTTTCCTCTGCCTGCGGGAGACTGCAAGATGTTAGCTACGATCCTTGTCGCTATTGTTGCATTAATTCATCTCTACATACTTGTGCTGGAAATGTTCCTGTGGAACACAAAAACAGGCCACAAGGCATTTAATCTCAGCCCTGATTTTGCACGCGATACCCGCGTGCTGGCCGCAAATCAGGGGCTGTATAACGGTTTTCTGGCGGCGGGACTGCTCTGGGGACTGTGGCTTGGTGAAAGCGGTGTTCCTGTGGTCTTCTTCTTTTTGACCTGCGTGCTGATTGCGGGCATTTACGGTGCCATGACCGCCAGCCGAAAAATACTCTATGTTCAGGCTTTACCGGCGCTGGCTGCATTGATTGCACTGTGGTTGCGTTGATTAACAAGGCTTTGGTCTAAGAGTGCCGTCCGATATACTCAGGCATTACCCTTAAAGGTCAGAGAAGAGACTGTTTATGCACAATGAAATTCCACTTAAGTATTATGACATCGTCGATGAATACGCGTCGGAAGCCGCGGAGCCGGTAAGTGAGGCAGAGCGCGATCCTCTTGCCTGTTATTTCCAGTTGCTGCTCACCCGTTTATCGAACAATGAAGAGATCAGCGAGGAAGCCCAGCAAGAGATGGCCAGTGAAGCCGGCATCCGTAGCGCGCGCATTGATGATATTGCGAACTTCCTCAATCAGTGGGGAAATGAATAGTCCGCCTCAAAAACCGTTGTGCTGATGCTTTGCTAAACAGCTCAGCATCACGCTATCGGACCACATGCATTTTTTATCCGGGATGTGCGTTGAGGGTTTACCGATGAGCAGGGCGAAAATAACGATCAGGAAAAAGAGTACCAGCGGAAACAACAGAGAATTTTTCACGTTTTAACCAAATGAGAGTGTGCTTCAGGGTAATCTACGGTCTGAATGTGACGACTATATGTTTTTAGGAAAGAAATGGAAACGTCTGATCTGGAAAAACATTACCACGACACTAACGCGAAGACGCTGGCGCTCTGGGAAAAGCGGGACGGTATCGGAGCGGTAAGGGAGCCGTTTTATGCTACGCAAAAGCTCGCACTGGCGACAGGTTTCCAGCCGGAAATGGCCGCGTCTGTCGACATGTTGTTTCGGGAACTGCGGGCGTTGACCCGCCACGACTCGTTAGTAGACCTCCAGCCGCCATCCGGCTTCCATTTCACCTTCGTACCCATAACGCTCCCTTTCTACGACGAGAATGCACCGTTACCGGCGAAGACGCATCAGCTTATCGACGCATGGATCCCTTTTGCCGGTCTGGGTATCACGGTTCGGGAACTCAGGCTGGTGGCATTGCCCAACCAGCTCTTGCTTGCAGGCATACCCGATACACTTGCCGTGAAGCAGCGGCAGGCGTTTTGTGAACGTCTGTTAACCACGGACTGGCAAGAGGCGTTGCGCTTACGCCATGGCAATACCCCTTTACCAGCGCCGTTCTGGCACACTACGCTGTTGCGCTACCAGGCAGACTGTCTGCCTGAATCGCTGAGGGCGTTTTTCCGTGAGCGCCGCATGCAGCGTTACGGTGAGGTTTGCGGAGAACTAAAACTCAACGTCGTGAATTATAACTGGACGCTATGCAGAGCCGTCACGTCGTCAATGTTGACACGTTAACGCGCTGGTTTTTGCTTATCGTTGTTAAGTTGCTGCGTCAGTTCATCAATGGTCAGTGATTTAGAGAAATACCATCCCTGAATCAGGGCATCAGGATACCGGTCTGCGATAAAGCGATATTGCGTTTCGCTTTCCACACCTTCAAAGACGAGCGTTTTATTCAGTCTGGCGAGGGCGTCACTAAAGATGACGAATATATTCTGTTTGTAATGCTCATTAATACCATCTACCAGCGATTTGTCTATTTTGATCTCATCGTATTCCAGAAGCGATATGCGGGCGAGGTTAGAGTTTTGTACTCCAAAATCGTCAATTGATATTCTCACACCCAGTGATTTTAACGCCTGACAGAACCCTTCGAGAACATCCGCAGTGGAAACCGCCTTTTCAGAGAGTTCGACTTTTATCAAGGAGAGTGGAATGCTGTTCACTAAACACTCATGACACAGAATCTTAATGAATTGCCCGTCTTCAATCTCGGTTCGGCCAATATTTAATGAAATCACCAGTTGATGTTTAATCGCCAGCGAGGCGATTTCTGCCAGGGATTTTTCGATGATATTGATATAATACTTTTGATACAGGCCAATTTTCTTAATTAAGGGAATAAAGAGCTCAGGCGAGACCTCTCCATGATTGTTATCGCGCCATCTCGACAGAACTTCGACGCCCACCATTTTTTTATCCTGGATTCGAATAATGGGCTGGTAGTTAACGCTGATGGTATTGGCTTTTACCGCGTTAACCAGCGTGCGCTCCAGTGAGAACCGATCTTCATAGATGCGGAAGAAAAACAGCGTGATCGCTATCCAGATGAAAGCCAGAATTGCCGTGAGAAGGGTAAACACCACCAGAGACAACGAAGCCAGCCCTGCGTTGTGATGCTTCACGATCACACACAAATCCCATACGGTGCTGCACTGCGTCAGGGTTAAGGTAAACAGATTCGAATGCAGCCAGCTCTGTTCTTTTATCACCGGGGAGGCTGAGAAAAATGTTCTGCCGAAATCTTTGGTCGTCGTACTCAGTGAATAGTTCGCCGTAATCGGCGTGAACTTATCGTAAGCATAGCGGGAGGTGAATATAATCACGTTATTATAAATTGCCGCATTGCCTGTAAAAAAATCTTTTCTGGAAAACTGTGCCAGAAGAAAACCCCGTGGCGTTTTATGCAGCTCTGCAGGAAGGGCAACGGGAGTGGCGAGTTTACCCCAAAAAGCAGTACAGGCTATTTTCCCCTTTTCAATAAAACCGATATCCCCGAAATAGAGGCTATCTAACTTTATCTGCCTGTAACTATCGAGACTGGTTTTATCACAACCCTGTGTAGTAATGCTTTTGAGCGCCTGCGCCACACTTTGAGAGAGGCCTTCTGAATATTGCAAAAGGGAATGGGAAACCTCGAGCTGTTTGCTCTTTTGCTGGGCCACGATAACCGCATTAACCGCGTAGAGAGAGAGGGCGACCAGTAACGTTGAAATGATAGCAACGGCAATGATCTTTTTCATTTTCCAGTGGTCCCGTCCGCTCCCTGATTTCACAAATCTTAACACAGCCAGGGCAAGGCACAAGCCTGATAATAACGGAGGTTTATCTTATTCAGTCAGAGTAACTCATGCGGAAGTACCAGTTTTTTAAGATAAATCTTAACTAAACTTTTCACATTGTTTTAAGCAGCGCAGAGTTTGCCAGGCGATCGCCTTATACAGGTCATAAATGAGCGTTTTTCTCTTAAGGAAAAAATCGTGCGTAACGTTATGCTCCCCATTCTGTGTGCCTTATTTGTGTTTCTGAGTGGCATGCTGATCATTAACTGGCAGTTGTGGCATATGGCCCGGTCAAATTATGCCGAAACCGCCGCCGCAAGCACGCGTAAAATTGAGGCCATTCTTGCTGAGGCTGTCAGTGCTGCAGATACCGCAAAACGGGTTGCCGCTGCAGGGTGTACCGACACCGGACAGCGTGAACTGGGTTCGGAAGCTGCGCTGAAACCGCATCTTCGCGCCATTATGATTGAGCAGCAGGGCAGGATCGTCTGTACCTCCCTTCCCGGAAACGGCGTATTGATTGTTCGCCCGCAGACGCTGCCCAACAAAGGATTGATGCTGCTCCCCGGTAATCGCCTGGTGAACGGCATTCCGGTGTTACTTTTTCAGATGTCCGTCGCGAAAGGGCGCGTTATCGTAAGCGTTAGCGACGCGCATTTGCGGGATGTTATTGCGAGTGCAGCAAACAACACGGGACTGAGGCTGGTTGTTGGCGATAAAGCAATAGCCGGCGCGGGCGATGTGATCAGTTGGCCCCCCGTGAAGTGGGCGGGCTCCATAACAGCATCGGCACATTTTCCGTTTAGCATGGCCTGGCAGCCTCCCGCCTTTTTCAGCCTGACGCGTTTACTGTACCAGGGATTGAGCCTGATACTGCTTATCCTTGCGTTATCTGCGGCTGTTGGCATTCTTATCCGTCGCTACAGGGGGAAAAGCAGCTCGTTTGAAGACGATCTGCGTAAAGCCATCATCCACGGCGAGATCGTTCCGTACTATCAGCCGATCGTGAATGGCGATACCGGCGGTTTGTATGGCGTGGAAGTACTGGCAAGGTGGAAGCACCCAAAATCAGGCTTTATCCCACCGGATGTTTTTATTCCGATTGCCGAGCGCAGCGGTCTGATAATTCCGCTGACCAAAGGGTTAATGGCGAAAGTGGTGACCGAGCTTAAGCCGCTTTTGCCTAAGTTGCCGGACGGATTTCACATCGGGGTGAACATCAGCGCCAGACACATCAATGCGCCTTCTTTTATCGCTGACTGCCGGGTCTTTGGAAAAGGCTTTTATGGTAAAGAGGTCAAACTGGTTCTCGAAGTGACCGAGCGTGAACCGCTGATCGATAATCCTCATCTGGTGGAAAATCTCAATGCGTTACATAACGCCGGTTTCGTCATTGCACTTGATGACTTTGGGACCGGGTATTCCGGACTCTCCTGTCTGCACGCGCTGGCGATTGATTATATTAAAATCGATAAAAGTTTCGTGAACCGGGTATCAGAGGCGAAAGACTCTACGATCCTGCTGGACTGTGTGATTGACCTGGCGAAAAAACTCTCACTGCATATCGTGGCTGAAGGGGTAGAAACGAAGGAGCAACTGGACTATCTCAACCGTAATCAGATTACCCTGTTGCAGGGATACTATTTTGGTAAACCGGTCTCGTATAAAGAATTTATTAAAGTCATCTTATCTAAGCCGCTGGAGAAGGTCAGTCTGTAAGAGATTTTTTTCTGTGAAAGGGGCCCAGTAATAATATCTGATGCCCGTTTGCGAAAAGCGAAATATCATCAGATTTCTGTTGTATGCTTAAGTGCAATTCATTTTCCTCTTATCCTGAGCTTTGTTACAGTGACTCTAGTTGTCAGCCAGGGATGTCAGGCGTGATAAGGTGGAAGAGCTCGTGCATGTGAAAAATACTTTTTACACAACAACTATTACCGTCATCATTGTCTCATTGATCATTTCGCTGTCGCTTGCCGTCCAAATTACCACGTCCAGGCAGCAGTCAATCCAGCAAATAAATACCAGCGTTGCCAACCTGAGCCATACCTTAGACGTGTACAGCGAAGGGATCATGCGCCAAAGTGAAATGTTGATTACTTCGGTTTCCGACATAATCAAAATTTATGGCATGACCCCACAACAGGCCAAAAATATCCAGCGGATGATAAGCAATCAGGATAATCTTCTTATCCAGATAAATAATGTGGTTGTTTACGATGCGCAAGGGAATATTTTTACGGCACTGCATGAAAGTTTTTCCGGACCCCGGAAAGGGGTGGACAGGTCGTTTTTTATCTACCACAAAGAAAATAAGAGCCAGCAGATTTTTATTGGCCAGCCGGTGGTCAGCAGAACGAATGGTAAATGGGTCATAACCATTAGTCGTCGGCTGGAAACCCCTACCGGCGCGTTTAACGGTGTCGTTGTGGTTACGCTGGGTATCGAAAATTTTCTGGCGTTATACGGGCAGATCAATATTGGTCACTCAGGCGTGATCGGCTTAACAACCCAGTCAGGCGTGTTGCTGGTACGTCATCCGTTTAAAAATAATTACATTGGCGCGATTGTTTCGGATTCGCCTCTCTTCAGGACATACCTCAAGGTACAAAACGCGGGTATTGCCAGCTCTGTCTCACGGTTTGATAAAATCGAACGCATTTATGCTTTCGAGAAGAACAAGCGCTACGGGCTCGTCACCACCGTGGCGGTCAGTACGCAAGAAGCGCTCGCCCCCTGGCGCAAGCAGGCTCTCCAGCTTTCTGTACTCATTTTGGTTTTTACCGCGATACTCATTGCGGCGTCCTGTTTCCTCTATTCCGATTTATCCAGAAAAACACGGGATAACAGAGCGCTGAAGATTATTGCGTCTGAAGATGCGCTAACCGGGCTTTTCAACCGACGCATTTTTGATGAAAAAATTCTGTCAGAAATTGCGGCCTGTGCGGCCAGCGACGCCCCGATTTCGGTGTTGATTGTCGATGTGGACTACTTCAAAAAATACAACGATAACTATGGTCATCCCGAAGGGGACCGCTGTTTAACCCTGCTGGGAAATAGCCTCAGGGAGAGCCTCAACCGGGACAACCAGGTTGTGGCGCGCTATGGCGGGGAAGAGTTTGCACTGATCCTGCCTGACACGGATATCCAGGAAGCGCTCCGCCTCGGTCAGACGATCATTCGCAATGTCTTTTCGCTGCATATTGAACATGCTTTCAGTCCCTTCGGGCGGGTCACGGTTAGCGTCGGGATCTCCACTGCGCGTGCCGTGGATATCGCGGGCAGCCAGCAGAACATCATTATAGCCGCCGACCAGGCGCTCTATCAGGCAAAACGTGCAGGGCGAAACCGGCACGCTTTTGTTGCAGTGTAGGCAAAAAAAAGCCCACTTTAGAGTGGGCAAGAAATACTGGAAGCAATGTGAGCAATGTCGTACTGAATACCTGAGTGTTTCGCTCAACTATTCAGTGTTGAGAAAGATAATCTTTCTCAACAAAAGATGCAACCCCACATTTCTTGTGGTGCTGTTGATGAATAAACGCGCACTCTCTCACTGTGATGCTTATCACAAATTTCCTTTCTGAAATCCTGTGCTATCCTTTCTTGTGTCGTTGATTTAATGACAAAAACCATACGGAGAGGAAACTTATGGGAATTTTATCCTGGATTATCTTTGGGCTTATTGCAGGTATTCTGGCGAAGTGGATTATGCCGGGCAAAGATGGCGGTGGGTTTATCGTCACCGTAATACTGGGGATTATCGGTGCAGTGGTGGGCGGTTGGATCAGTACGCTGTTCGGCTTTGGTAAGGTCGATGGCTTTAACTTCGGCAGTTTCGCTGTCGCGGTGATCGGTGCGTTGGTTGTTCTGTTTATCTACAGAAAAATCAAAAGCTAAGCCTGATAAACGTTGAAAAAGGCTGCCATATGGCGGCCTTTTTACGTGGTGGGTTTACCACCAGCCTAGCTGCGAGCCTGCAACAGCCACGATTGCCACGATCAGCATAATGAGGGTTGTTTTTCTCATTTATGCCCCCGGAGCAGCGTAACCACCGACAAAAAACCAGGCCAAAAACACTACCGCCGTTATAAAAATAACGACCGGGAAGAGGATCCCTATTCTCATACCATCACCTGTTTCGGTTTTTATAACGCCGTAGAGTGTACGGGGTTAATCCATCGCGAGAAAGCACGTTTTGCTTTTTCCTTTCTTATGCTGATACATCGCGACATCAGCCGCGCGTAACGCACTGTCCGGATCGGTCACGGTGGGGTCAACTTCAATCACACCGAAGCTGGCACCAGGATAAATAATGTTCACGCTTCCCAGCCAGTATTCTCCTGCAATACGGGCGTCGAGGCGCGTTTTAAGCAGGTTAATCTGTGTGCTCTCACCCGTACTGTTGGTTTGGCTAAGCGAGGCCACCAGAAACTCATCACCGCCCAGCCTGCC
Source organism: Enterobacter cloacae complex sp. FDA-CDC-AR_0132 (assembly GCF_003010695.1). Classification (NCBI taxonomy): domain Bacteria; kingdom Pseudomonadati; phylum Pseudomonadota; class Gammaproteobacteria; order Enterobacterales; family Enterobacteriaceae; genus Enterobacter; species Enterobacter cloacae complex sp. FDA-CDC-AR_0132. The sequence continues at coordinate 3,540,664 of NZ_CP027618.1, forward strand.
AATTATTTCGTCCGCCTGTTTTTCTTCAGTCAGACGTTTACCCACTTCAATCAGGAACCGATCGCCTGATTCATGCCCGTAACGGTCGTTAATCAGCTTGAAATCATCAAGGTCGATAAACGCGATGATGGCGTTGCGTTTAAGGTGCTTTGCCAGTGAAAACAGGGTCGTCAGCTCTTCGAAGATGGCGCGGCGGTTTGGTAATCCGGTAAGGGCATCGGTATAAGAGTGCGCAATGAGTGCCGCATTGGCTTCCCGAAGCTGGATCACCAGCGACTCTTTCTGAATATACTGGGCAATCAACCCGGCGAATAATTTCAAAACTTGTTCACCGCGATCGCTGGGATGTTTCTTTTCCGTGCTGGTGGCGCAGAGCGTGCCATAGAGTGAACCATCCGCAAGATGAATAGGGATACTCATGTAGGTTGTAATGCCAAGGGCTTTCGCGGCATCGCAATCCGGCCAGCGCTCTGCCACCTCGTTACTGAACAACGTACCACTCTCGATGGCGCGCTTACACAAGGTGTCGCCCCATGGAACGCTCAGCCCCTCAGGGATCTGCATCTGCTTGCTGTTGCGGGCGTAGAGGATATGCTGCAGCCGCGCATTGATATCGACCTTCGTCAGGTAGGTGGACTCCATTTCAGTCACAATCTCCAGCATCTCCAGCAGCTGGCGAACGAGACTTTCAAGGGACTGCTCAGTGGCGAGCGTTTCTGAAACACGGGCAAGGATAATATCCGACATGACGTAGGCTCACTCCCATGCAGAAGACGTCTGCATCTGCATGTTATGCTGAATTTTTCGACTTCGGGCATAGTAAAACATGAATATATAAATTTTAATATTCATCACAGGGGAGCGGGGGAGAAAAAAAGCCCCGATGTTGAGACCGGGGCAAAGACATCTTGATTACGGAATGATGTTCTCTGGTCATTGAGAACACGTGCCACTGTAGTGTGGAAAAGTGCAGTTAAGATGGAGAAATCGTGGAGAAAGCGGCGGTGACCCGTTACCCTTAAAGTCTGATGAAGTGAAAAGGATCAATGAGATGAGATTACTGCTTCTGGCACTGGCGTTACCGCTGGCCGCCTGTACCTCCAAAACAACCCCGCCTGATGCCCCGAAACCGCCCCATGTTATCGGGATGGCTAATCCCGCCTCCGTCTACTGCCTGAATAAAGGCGGGGAACAGGTCCCGGTTCAGAGCCCGCAAGGGGTGCGTACGGAGTGCAAGTTGCCCGGCGGCGAAGTGATCGATGAATGGGCGCTTTATCGTCGCGATCATCCGCAACCTGCCAGGTGACAGCGGGACAGTGGCTGCGGTACACTTCTCTTTAGGATTATTCTTAGCCTTTCGATGGCTACCGTTATCGTGAGAGAAGTATGTTTCAGCTTAAACCGGGCAGCATGGCGATGATCATCGGTGCCCGCACGGCGTCCGGCCGTCGTAATATTGGTAAATCTGTTGAACTGTTTGGCCTGTGTCATCCCGGCCAGCGTTTCGTTAACCCGGTCAATGGCGCCATGACGCAGTTACCCACCACCTCGGATCGCGCGCTTTGGCTGGTGACCGGTGATGTCTTCGCGTTTGACAATCAGCATGGCTTTGCGTTTATTCGCGCCGAACATCTGATGCCGCTTACCCCGGATACGGCGCCGCAAATCCTTGATGAACTGATGATCGACTGACTAGACATTACGCAGCCAGTCGGCTAACACCAGGGCGTGATTGTGTTCCTTATCTTTCGCGCCATAGAGAAGGGTTAAGGTCTGCTTGCTGGCCAGCGCCGCAAGACGCAACCCCTCGTCCTTGTGCTGCGCCAGCTCTTCCCGGTACGCCTTGCTGAAGGCGTTGAAATCAAGGGTTTCGCTATGAAACGCCTTGCGTAAATCGTTGGACGGGGTGAGCGTTTTACACCATTCATCATACGCGAGATCGGTTTTCTTCACGCCACGCGGCCAGAGTCTGTCTACCAGCACCCGATAACCATCGTCCGGGCTTGCCTGTTCGTATACGCGTTTACACTGGATCATCTTTTCTCCTCACCTGCGGCAAAACGTTCTGCGTATTACTCTAGCACTTTGTCTTTACCCACCCAATTTAAGGTATTGTGATAATTGCAGAAGATCGGTAGTCTGAGGTTCCTTATGTTATCTGCTAATACTCAGGCATAAGGAACCTTTCATGGAACACCTCCCGGCTAAAACCACACTGCGCATTGCGCTGGTTGGCGATTACAATCCCGATGTTATTGCGCACCAGGCGATCCCGCTGGCAATTGACGACGCCGCTGCCGTTCTTGACCTCACCGCTGATTATGACTGGCTCGCGACCACGGAACTGACCAGCCCGGAAGATCTGGTGGGTTATGACGCTATCTGGCTGGTTCCTGCAAGCCCGTACAAAAACACGGCGGCGGCCTTTATCGCTGCACGCTACGCACGCGAAAACAGCATTCCCTTCCTCGGCACCTGCGGCGGGTTTCAGCATGCGCTGATTGAGTACGCCCGTAATGTGCTGGGCTGGCACGATGCGGCGCACGCCGAAACGGATACCGAAGGCACAATGGTGATTGCGCCATTAACCTGCTCGCTGGTGGAAAAAACCGATGCAATTGAGCTGCGCAACAATACGCTCATCGCCAAAGCCTATGGCAAACCGGAAATCGTGGAGGGATATCATTGCAATTACGGTGTGTCGCCGGAATTTGCACGGGAGCTGGAGAGCGGCGAAATGCGCGTCACCGGCTGGGACGAGCAGGGTGAAATTCGCGCCGCGGAGCTACTGACCCATCCGTTCTTCGTGATCACTTTATTCCAGCATGAACGTGCCGCGCTGGAAGGTCGACCGGTGGTGCTGGTACAGGCAATGCTGCGCGCGGCGCGCGGATAAAAAAGGCAGACCTGGTGGTCTGCCATTCTACTAACGGGGCGTGACCTCCCGGTCACGCCCGGCAAGCATACCGCAAACGGCCATGATCACGGCGGCCAGTGCACAGGCCAGAAGCGGATACCGCCAGTCACCGGCAGCATCGTGAATTTTGCCCATCAACGGCGGGCCACAGGCGGCCAGCAGATAGCCAACCGACTGTGCCATGCCGGACAAGGCCGCGGCCTGATGCGCAGAGCTGGCGCGCAGCCCGATGAAGGTCAGGCCAAGGATCATCGTTGCCCCGGTACCAAAACCAAACACCAGCGTCCACATGACCGCCATTCCCGGCGCAAACCACAATCCTGCTGCGCTTATCGCGCACAACAGCGCCACGACGCCGGCGATTGCTCGCTGATCCTTCAGACGATGGAGGATCAGCGGCACAGCGAGACCCGGAACGGCGGTGGCCAGCTGTAAGAGTCCGTGCACAGAACCCGCCTGGGCTTCGCTATACCCGTGGCTGAGCAGGATCGCCGGTAGCCAGCCGATGATGACATAGTAAATCAGCGAGTTAATCCCCAGAAAAAGGGTGACCTGCCAGGCGAGGGCAGAGCGCCAGATGGCGCGGTTATGTAACGCGCCTGCACCGGTCACCGTCGCAACGTGTTTCTGACGCCACTGTGGCAGCCAGAGCAGTAACGCCGCCAGCGGAAAGGCCATCAGCATTAGCAGGGCGCCATGCCAGCCAGCTTCCCCTTGCGCCAACGGAACAATCAGTGCGGAACCTAACGCCGCGGAGATCCCCATCGTCAGGGAATACGCACCGGTGAGTCTGGCAACCTGTCCCGGGAAGTCACGTTTAATTAACCCAGGCAAAAGCACATTGCCCAGTGCGATACCGCAGCCAATCACCGCCGTACCGATGAAAAGCAGGGGGGCGGAAGGCAGGGAGCGCACAGCAATGCCGACGCAAATCAGCAGCAGGGCGATAAACAGGCTGCGCTCCATGCCGATACGCCGGGCAACACCTGCGGCGAGCGGAGAGATAAGGGCGAAAGCCAGCAGAGGCAGGGTGGTCAGCAGACCGGTTTGCGCCGTACTCAAGCCATAATCGAGACGAATGGTATCGAGCAGCGGTGCTGCTCCGGTAAAGGTGACGCGAAGCGTAGTGGCAATCATCAGGATACCTGCGATGAGCAGCGCGCCCTGTTTTCCTGAAACCCGAATTGCAGTAGTCATTGTGTTCTCATACGTTCAAGCGAGCGCACACAATACCGATTTTCTCCACGGTTGAAATCAGGCTAAAATGACAGTTTATCGCTAATATCGGACAACCTGATGATTGGTCTCGGACTGGACGGCTACGATCCCGATAGCCAGCATGATGCGGCTGTCGCGTTTCGCATCCGCGTGGTGGCGCAGGAACAATACATTCCGCGACACCAACACCGTAAGGGACAGCTGATTCTGGCGCTGGGGGGAGCCATCACCTGCGAAGTGGAAAACGCCATGCTGATGGTACCGCCCCAGTATGCCGTGTGGATCCCTGGCCAGATGCCGCACAGCAATAAGGCCACGCCGGGTGCCCAGCTTTGCTTTTTGTTTATTGAACCCGGAGCGGTAAGTTTGCCCGATCGCTGCTGCACCCTGAAGATCTCCCCTCTGGTGCGGGAACTGATCTTATCGCTGGCGGAAAAATCACGTGAAGCGCTTTCGCTTGCTGCCACATCGCGTCTGGTGGATGTTCTTTTTGACGAGCTACCGCTGCAGCGTCAGGAACATTTGCAACTGCCCGTTTCGCCTCATCCAAAAATCCGGCTGATGAGCGAGAAGATGGCGGAAGAGCCTGCCGCCTGGCAGACGCTGGCGCAATGGGCAAGCCACTTTGCCATGAGTGAGCGCAATCTGGCGCGCCTGGTGGTGAAAGAAACGGGCCTGAGCTTTCGCCGCTGGCGGCATCAGCTGCAGCTTATTGTGGCGTTACAGCTGTTGATTGGGGGAAAGTCGGTACAGCAGGTGGCACAGTCGCTGGGGTACGACTCCACCACCGCGTTTATCACGATGTTTAAGAAAGGGTTGGGGCAGACGCCAGCGCGCTATATTGCCAGCCTGACTATGACTTCCCGATAAACAGTGAGACCAGCCCGGCCGCAATCAGCGGGCCCACCGGAACGCCACGAAAGAGCGCTACACCGAGCACGGTTCCCACCAGCAGACCGGCCACCAGCGAGGGCTGGCTGCTCATCAGCGTAACGCCACGCCCGCCCAGCCACGAGACAAAAACGCCTACCGCTATCGCTATCAGCGATTTCCAGTTCACAAACGAGTGCAGCAGCGTCGAGGCAGGCAGCGTACCGCTGGCGATAGGTGCCATCACCCCAATGGTCAGAATGATGATCCCGATGGTGAGACCTTGTTTTTCTATCCACGGGAAAAAGGTGTTTAACGGGGTCACGCGCACAATGATCAGCACCAGAATTGAGATAGCGACGGTGGTGTTATGGCTGACAAAGCCCAGCGCAGCGAGGGCCAGAAGAATGAGCAGAGTCGGGTCAAACATAAGGAATCCTTGCCAAAAGAGTAAGCCTGCTTACTTTACGCGGAAACACGGCTGAAGACAGTTTTTAAAAAGATTTTACTGCTGTCATAACCCTGTCATTTACGGGGGATAAAACAGGGGCAGGCATCGAAAAAGGGGCGCAAAAATGTACGATCACATGTTTGTCGAAACGCTGATCATCTCTTCATCGTTTTTCGCTGTTGCCATTATCCTGGTCGCGTCAGTTATTTTTCTGGAAAAAAAAGGCTGACGGGATGCCAGCCTACACGATTACGCTTTATGGAACGTCACCAGCTCAGGACGGGCGATACGCAAATAATCCTGCGTATCCATAATCACGGATTTTTCCAGCAGACCGGCGTTAAACGCGATTTCATCAAAACGCTCAAACAGGAGCGGGTCGGCCACCAGTGCCAGATCGGGATGGAAGCTAAAAGGCGGAATGGCGCCAAAAACGCAGGCGGTCAGGGTATCGACTTCGGCAGGGCTTGCGAGAGACGCTTTTATCCCCCCAAAATGGCTGGCAAGCTGGCTTAAATCGGCCTGCAGATCGGCGGCGAGGATCGCCAGAACGTGTTTTTTTACGCCGTTTCCCTTCACCTTACAGACCAGTGCTTTTGCCCCTTGCCCCAGATCGGTTCCGCGGATCTCACTCACCGCTTCACATTTCCCCACGGCGTCATGCTCCATGACGCGAAATCGCGCGCCCTGCTGGGTTAACAACGTAATGAGTTGCTGGTGGGTTGTTGTTCCCTTAACGTCATCAGACATAGCGATTTACCTGTTAAATACCAATACGCAGCGTTTAACCTTAGCACAGAATATTTCGCCGTTGGTATAGACGTTGCTGTTGGGCGATTGCTTTACCCGCTGATTATGTGTCGGCATCAGAAGATATTATATCCAGCTGCAATGTGCAGGTGAGATCGGAGAAAGATTTAAAAACGCTTAACAGGCATGAAGCTTCTCAGGTTTCATAAAGTGAAAGTCCTGAGAAGCGAGAAAAATTACAGATGTGATTTCTTTATCTCGAACTATTATCGGCGATACTCTTCAATTGCTCGTCAATAATATTCAGTATAGGCCGAACATCGGTATCCATCACGCGGCGCTCTTTCAGTCTAACCTGGATAGCTGATTCATAGTTTGGTCCCCAGACATCAGCATTATCTGCCTGAGCGACAAGCATTTTAAATGGATAGAGGCAAATTAGTTTTTTCTTAAATGCTCTGGATACATGCACGAATGATGTATCTGGAGAAATCACGAGTGCACTCTCTTTTATGATTTGTGCAGCCGAAAAGAATGAGGGCAATGAGCTCTTAGTGACATGATCTGCATCGGGAATAGGCTTTATTTTATGTTGTTCGCCAAGAATGATTAAGTGAAAAGTATCTTTATATTTAGCCATGTGACTGGTAATGGCCTCAATCTGCGCTGTTGAGAAGAAACGTTCACTCACACTGCCGTAAGGAATGAACGCAACCGTTTTTTTATCAGTGGTTTTCTTAAGAAAATCCTTTGCTTTTTGTACATCGTCGTCAGGTATGATCACAGTGTAATCATAGTTCTGTGCCGATATCCCCAGATGCTTCAGGAAATCAATGTATCTTGTGCTTATATGTGACAAAGGGCAGCTAATGTTAATTACTTCGTCATAGATACGATACTTCCTGGTAAAACCGATTGTTTTGTGTGGTTTTATTAGTCTGATTAAATTAAATGTTTCGACATTTGAATGAGTTATTTCATGCGAGTCAACAAATACAAAAGGTGGAAGTTCCCTTAACACCTTGATTAGCATCTTTTTGTTGTTAGGTTCATAAAAGTAAAGAGCTTCTAAATTGCGCCATTCTTTGAAGAGAAAGTGCGTCCTTTTATCTGCAATAACAGAGACCTGAAAATTGTTTCTTACCAGAGTCTCAATCACACCACCAATGACAATAGCATCACCAATCCCTTTACCAATGAAGGGGATAATCAGATGGTTTGTGCCCGACCCATGTCTCGTTCGAGAAGTACGCCCCTGAGCGGAAATCATACTCAATAAGTTAAGTTTTAACTTAAGTTTGATCCTTTTCAAAAAATAGTTTTTAGATCTGTTTGCTTTTTTTATCCATCGAAACATTAAAGACTCCTTGAATACTTATCTGGTGTTAGTTAGCGTAGTACCAATTTCTTTTCATTTTGACTAAAAGTCAGCGCGACATCCATAAAAATAGTATATGCATTCCCATCCACGAGGAGGCTCTCCACCCGTATATTACCTGTAGTGATTGCTTCCAGTCAGTACTGCGAGGTAGGCCACCTGTGCGTCAGTAAAGTCTGGTGCGCCCTGGAGTTGGGTAAGTTGTTCTGCCGTCGGTGGAGAAATATTTTCAATGGGCTGCATAACGCATCTGTGAAAAAGCCCTACGGGGCTTAACGCTTAAAATTATGTGTAAATGGCCGTGAGTTGCTGACTCTAACACTGGAGGTAAGGTGGATTCAATGTTCGGTTTTGGTAGGTCAGCAATACGTTCCTGCTTTGGGCAATTTTTATGCGCCTGTTGTTCTTCCTTCTCCGGATATGCTTATCCTTAGTTTATCGTATAGCTTATCCAACAAACATATAACCCTGGTAGGGCTGTGCCAATATCGGAAGAAAGAATTTTAGTCAAACATGGGATTGTTGAGGTATTAAATAATCCGCTTGCCCTTTACAGGCAAATTACCCTGAAAGCCAAAAGATCAGCCAGTTAGTATAAATAACTGGCTGATTAATGATGATTAACTTGTTGTTGAACTTTGTTTATGGAACAGTTCCCTGAACACCGGATAGATATCATCCTGATCGCGGATATGCTGCATGGCAAAGTTATCAAACATCGATTGCAGATGTTCATACTCACGCCACAGCGTCTGATGAGCACGGCGGGTAATTTCGATATAGCTGTAGTAACGCACCACCGGCAGAATTTTCTTCGCCAGAATGTCGTGACACAGCGGGGAGTCATCTGCCCAGTTATCGCCATCTGATGCCTGCGCGGCATAGATGTTCCACTGCGCCGGGTCGTAACGCTCTTTCACCACTTCATCCATCAGTTTCAGAGCGCTCGACACGATGGTGCCACCGGTCTCCTGCGAGTAGAAGAACTCATGTTCATCCACCTCTTTCGCCTGAGTGTGGTGGCGAATATAGACCACTTCCACGTTCTTATAGGTTCTGCTCAGGAACAGATAGAGCAGGATATAAAAACGCTTCGCCATATCCTTGGTGGCCTGGTCCATCGAACCGGAGACATCCATCAGACAGAACATGACCGCCTGGCTCGACGGTTCGGGGCGTTTTTCGTAATTTTTGTAGCGCAGGTCGAAGGTGTCGATAAACGGTACCCGGTCTATTTTAGCCCGAAGTTCGGCTATCTCTTTGCGCAGGCGTTCCTCTTCCAGCAGTTGCGCCGGTTCCGTATTTTCCACCACCTTCAGGCTGCTCTCCAGCTCGCGGAGTTCGCGCCGTTTACCTGCCGTCATGGCCGTGCGTCGCGCCAGAGAGTTCTGCAGCGAGCGGACCACGCTGATGTTGGCGGGCACGCCGTTTGCGGTATATCCCGCGCGATGGGTTTTGTACTCGTTAAGCTGACGATGCTGGTTCTTTTTCAGATTCGGCAGCGCCAGATCCTCAAACAGCAGGTCGAGATACTCATCTTTTGAAATCTGGAAGACAAACTCATCCTGTCCTTCACCGTCCTGGCTGGCCTGTCCCTGACCGCTTCCTGAACCGCCCCCGCCGCCTTGCGGGCGCTCGATTCTGTCGTTCTGCACGAAGTGGTCATTACCTGGGTGTACGCGATGGCGCAGGCCGCCACGTCCCTGATGAAACATCGGTTCGCTGATGTCATCGGTGGGGATGGAGACAGATTCGCCGCTGTCGACGTCGGTCACCGAGCGTTTATTGATGGCCTCGGAGATCGACTGTTTAATTTGCGCTTTATAACGGCGCAAGAAGCGCTGGCGATTTACCGTGCTCTTGTTTTTGCCGTTAAGACGACGGTCAATAAACCAGGTCATATATCCCCCGTACTGCATTTGCCAACTTGCAGTGTCCGGACGTGCCGGACATTTTTGTAGCCCGGCAGGCGTATGCGCTACCGGGCACTTGTACTTGTATTAAGACGATTTACGTACGCGCAGATACCATTCGCAGAGCAGGCGAACCTGTTTGCGGGTGTAGCCTTTCTCCATCATACGGTCGACAAAATCGTCGTGCTTTTTCTGCTCATCGGTTGACGTTTTAGTGTTAAACGAAATCACCGGCAACAGCTCTTCAGTATTGGAGAACATTTTCTTCTCGATTACCGTGCGCAGTTTCTCGTAGCTGGTCCAGTTCGGATTACGTCCGTTGTTATGCGCTCTGGCGCGCAGGACGAAATTCACAATCTCGTTACGGAAGTCTTTCGGGTTACTGATCCCGGCCGGCTTCTCGATTTTTTCCAGCTCTGCGTTCAGGGATTCCCGGTCGAACAGCTGGCCGGTATCCGGGTCGCGGTACTCCTGATCCTGGATCCAGAAGTCAGCATAGGTGACATAACGGTCAAAAATGTTCTGCCCGTACTCTGAATAAGACTCCAGGTAGGCGGTCTGGATCTCTTTGCCGATGAACTCCGCATATTTCGGGATCAGGTAGCCTTTCAGGAACTCAAGGTAGCGTTCAGCCTGTTCCTGCGGGAACTGCTCGCGTTCAATTTGCTGCTCCAGCACGTAGAACAGATGAACCGGGTTGGCCGCCACTTCCGCATGATCGAAGTTAAACACGCGGGAGAGGATCTTAAAGGCGAAACGCGTGGACAGACCGTTCATCCCCTCGTCCACACCGGCGTAGTCGCGGTACTCCTGATAAGACTTCGCTTTCGGGTCGGTATCTTTCAGGCTTTCCCCGTCATACACGCGCATTTTCGAGTAGATGCTGGAGTTTTCCGGCTCTTTCAGGCGCGAGAGAATGGAGAAGCGTGACAGCGTTTCCAGGGTGCCTGGTGCGCAAGGTGCGTGTACCAGCTCACTGTGGTTAAGCAGTTTCTCGTAAATTTTGATCTCTTCGGAGATCCGCAGGCAATAAGGCACTTTGACGATGTAGACACGGTCAAGGAACGCCTCATTGTTTTTGTTATTACGGAAGGAGACCCACTCAGATTCGTTCGAGTGCGCGAGGATAATGCCGTTAAACGGCAGAGCGGAAATACCTTCCGTACCGTTGTAGTTCCCTTCCTGGGTGGCTGTCAGCAGCGGATGCAGCACTTTAATTGGTGCTTTAAACATCTCGACGAACTCCATAATCCCCTGGTTGGCGCGGCACAGCGCACCCGAGTAACCGTAGGCATCCGGGTCGTTTTGCGCGTAGTTTTCCAGCTTACGAATATCGACTTTACCCACCAGAGCGGAGATATCCTGGTTGTTCTCATCCCCCGGTTCAGTTTTGGCGATAGCAATCTGTTCCAGAATGGATGGCCACACCTTGACGACGCGGAATTTGGTGATATCCCCACCAAACTCGTGCAGGCGTTTTGCCGCCCAAGGCGACATGATGGTGCCAAGATAGCGCCGCGGAATACCAAACTCTTTATCCAAAATTTGCGCATCTTCCTGCGGATTAAACAGGCACAGCGGATGGTCATTCACCGGGCTGCGTTCACCGTTAGCGCTCAGCACATAGATAGGGACGCGCTGCATCAGTGATTTCAGACGTTCAGCCAGTGATGATTTACCCCCACCCACAGGGCCGAGTAAATAAAGGATCTGTTTCTTCTCTTCCAGACCCTGGGCGGCATGCTTCAGGTAGGAGACAATCTGTTCGATGGCATCTTCCATACCATAGAACTCTTCAAACGCCGGGTAGCGGGCGACCACCCGATTCGAAAAGAGACGGGAAAGCCGAGGTTCCAGGGCAGTATCAACCATGTTTGGCTCACCAATAGCCATTAATAGCCGTTCTGCCGCATTGGCATAGGCACTGCGATCTTGCCGACAAATGGTAAGAAACTCCTGCAGTGTGAACTCTTCGTCCTTGGCAGCTTCATAACGCTGGCGATAGTGATCGAATATATTCATGGCATGCCGTCCTTTCGTTTTTTAGCACAGGATAAGAGCCGTTCGTATGAGTAGTGGAGGCTCCCGGAAGAGAATCTCTCGCACCTCACTGCCAGAGCAGCAACCTGTGTGCCAGGTCAGACGCTAAGAACCGCAGGGTGTTCAGAAAAAACTCTTCTTAATTTAAAGCGTAGATGGCATTTGCAAAACTTGCATGCCGATAAAATCTAATTTCAATGACATATCAATAACTCATCCAAAAATTTCCCCTGCTATTTTAGGGTAAAAGCACGTTTTTCATTCAGTAGTCATATAAATGAAAGCAGGCTGTCACCTGAAAAGTTGAAAATAACGGGTTAATCAGACTGATTAGCAGGCAAAAAATTTTGGGATGTACGACAATGGCGGTTAAACTTCTCTCGCTGATTATTTGACTACAGGAAAGAATGGATTGTGACCAAACTCAAACTTCTGGCATTGGGCGTACTTGCCGCAACCGCTGTTAGCACCGCACAGGCGGCGGAAAGTCAGTGGACTGTTGGCGCGGGCGTTGGCGTGATTAACAGCCCATACAAACAGTATGATCGTGATGTTTATCCAGTTCCGGTTGTCACCTATGAAGGCGATAACTTCTGGTTCCGCGGTCTGGGCGGTGGCTACTATCTCTGGAATGATACGGCCGACAAGCTCTCCATCATGGCTTACTACGATCCGACGCACTTCAAGCCGGGTGACAGCGACAGCCATGCGCTTCGCCAGCTCGACAAGCGTAAGAGCACCATGATGGCGGGACTCTCTTATGTGCATAACACCGAATATGGCTTCCTGCGTACCGCGCTTGCGGGGGATACGCTGGATAACAGCAACGGTTTTATCTGGGATCTGGCCTGGCTCTATCGCTACACCAACGGTGCGTTAACGCTAACTCCGGGTATCGGTGTGCAATATAACAGTGAGAACTACAACGACTACTACTATGGTGTTTCTAAGAACGAATCCCGTCGTAGCGGTCTGAAGAGCTACAGTGCGGACGACGGCTGGGATCCGTACCTTGAGCTGACGGCGAGCTATAACTTCCTCGGTGACTGGAACGTCTACGGTACCGGGCGCTATGAGCGTCTGAGCGATGAAGTGAAAGACAGCCCGATGGTTGATAAGTCCTGGGCGGGCATATTCTCAGTCGGTGTGTCCTACAAGTTCTGATTGTGCATTAAAACAGTGCAATCATTGCATCAAAACGGGGCGCTTGCGCCCCGTTTGCATTGGTATGGTGCAACGAAAAAGAGGGGATGATATGAGCGTAAAAACCGTGACCTTTTCCGCAGGGCGTCCACTTCCGGCTATTGGACAGGGTACCTGGTATATGGGAGAAAAAGCCAGCCAGCGTAAATCCGAAGTGAATGCACTGCGGGCGGGCATTGATCTGGGGTTAACGTTAATTGATACCGCTGAAATGTATGCCGAAGGCGGAGCGGAAGAGGTGGTCGGGGAGGCCATTAAGGGCCAGCGCGACAACGTTTTTCTGGTATCAAAAGTCTACCCGTGGAACGCTGGCGGTCAGAAAGGCCAGGCGGCGTGTGATGCCAGTCTGCGACGTCTCGGGACAGACCATATCGATCTCTACCTTCTGCACTGGCGCGGTAATTATGGCCTGGATGAAACCATTACGCTGATGGAAAGACTCCAGCAGCAGGGAAAAATTGGCCGCTGGGGCGTCTCAAACCTGGATTATGAAGATATGCAGGCGCTGTGGCGTGAAGAGGGCGGTTCCGCCTGTGCCACTAATCAGGTGCTTTATCATCTGGCGTCACGGGGAATTGAATTTGATCTGCTTCCCTGGTGTCAGCAACAGGCGATGCCGGTGATGGCTTACTGCCCGCTGGCTCAGGCCGGGCGCCTGCGTTCGGGGCTGATGAACCATCCGGTCGTGAATGCCATCGCGCATAACCACCGCGCCACTGCCGCCCAAATTCTGCTGGCGTGGGTTATCCGCCATCAGGGTGTTATTGCCATACCGAAAGCGGCCTCGATTGAGCATGTTAACGCCAACGCTGGAGCGCTGGAGATAACCCTCACCGCGGAAGAACGTCACAAACTGGATAATGCTTTCCCGCCACCCACCCATAAACTCCCGCTGGATGTCGTTTAATCCTGACGCATGCCCCTCTCCTTTACAGGAAGAGGGGCGGTAGCGTATTAGCGCTTCACAATACTGATTGTCTGCCCTAAGCGAGACGGTTTTTCTTCGCTGGTTTTTTGTGGCGCAGTGACGCACGCCGTTTCCACACAGACGAAGGTTTTGTAACCTTCATCAGGCACGTCGGCCATACTGACAGAAAGTGCCGGGCCTGGGTTCCAGCCCACCACGTTGCTGTGATGGTGGTGTACCACTTCGATACCACGGTTCAGGGCGCTGTCGTGGATCACGTTGCACGCTTCCGGATGCAGGTAAACGCGGTCAGTACGGTCCGGGAACGTCTGAATGCCGTCGCTCAGTTTTCCTTCTTTCGCGTTATCCACCTTGTCGATAAAGGTATCGCCAAGGCCGCTCACCTTCACGGCGCTGATGTCACCAACGTTGAAATAGGTGTGCAGGGCGGAGGTGGTTTCAAATTCACCGTGCGCTTCCAGTTCGATTTCGCAGGTTTTGCCCAGCTTGAAGCGTGCGTACAGGGTGAAATCGTGCGGCCACAGGGCGCGGGTTTCCTCATTCGCCTGCAGCTCAAAGGTCAGTACCGCACCGTTATCGTCTTCATTGTGCGCTTTCAGCGTCCACTGCTGGTTACGGGCAAAACCGTGAGAAGGCAGGCCTTTCTCAGCGGAAGGACCAAACCATGGCCAGCAAATAGGCACGCCGCCGCGAATCGCATCCCCTTTTTTAAAGGAGGTCGCGTCGCTCAGCCACAGTGCTTCCGTTTCGCCTTCAGGTTTCCAGGAGAGCAGGTGTGCGCCGTTCAGCGCCACGGAGGCTTTTACGCGCGGGTGGTCAACGACGATGATATCCGCACCATCAATCTGGCGGCGGGAGAGCACAGGGGTAAGTTGTTCGACTACCGGAAGTGCAAAAATTTTATTAATCATTAAGCAATCCTCTGTCTAAAAACAATAAAAAAGGCGACCGAAGTCGCCTTTTTGGATCAAGAACTCATCTCAACTTATTTGGAGATGTGAGCGATCAGGTCCAGTACTTTGTTAGAGTAGCCGGTTTCGTTGTCGTACCAGGAAACCAGTTTCACGAAGTTGTCGTTCAGTGCGATACCCGCTTTAGCATCGAACACGGAAGTGCACACTTCGCCGTTGAAATCGGTAGATACAACGTCGTCTTCGGTGTAGCCCAGAACGCCTTTCATTGCGCCTTCGGAAGCAGCTTTGATTGCTTTCTTAATTTCTTCATAAGAAGCAGCTTTTTCCAGACGAACGGTCAGGTCAACAACGGATACGTTAGGAGTTGGAACGCGGAACGCCATACCAGTCAGTTTGCCATTCAGTTCTGGCAGTACTTTACCTACAGCTTTAGCTGCACCGGTAGAGGATGGGATGATGTTCTGAGCCGCGCCACGGCCGCCACGCCAGTCTTTGTGAGACGGGCCGTCAACAGTTTTCTGAGTCGCGGTGGTCGCGTGAACGGTAGTCATCAGACCTTCGACGATGCCGAAGTTGTCGTTGATTACTTTAGCCAGCGGTGCCAGGCAGTTGGTGGTGCAGGATGCGTTAGAAACGATGTCCTGGCCAGCGTAAGTTTCGAAGTTTGCACCACGAACGAACATTGGGGTGTTGTCTTTAGAAGGACCGGTCAGAACAACTTTTTTCGCACCCGCGGTGATGTGTTTACGCGCAGTTTCGTCGGTCAGGAAGATACCGGTAGCTTCAGCTACAACATCAACACCGATTTCGTTCCATTTCAGGTTAGCTGGGTCTTTCTCAGCAGTAACGCGGATGGTTTTGCCATTAACAACCAGGTGGCCGTCTTTCACTTCAACGGTGCCGTCGAAACGACCGTGAGTTGAGTCGTACTTCAGCATGTACGCCATGTATTCAGCGTCCAGGAGATCGTTGATACCAACGATTTCGATGTCAGAACGTTTCTGAGCAGCACGGAAAACAATACGGCCGATACGGCCAAAACCGTTGATACCTACTTTGATAGTCATATATTCCACCAGCTATTTGTTAGTGAATAAAAGGTTGCCTGTAAAATTACAAAAACCTTACGCAGCGTCAAGCGGAATCGTGTCAATCATTGCGACAAATCAATCCTGTGACTAACGTTTGTGCGACTGACTCGCCTCACTTTCCCTTTGAGCTAGCAACCACATGGGGGCTGCGCGCGGCATTTTAAAGTCCTCGCAGGATAAAAATGTGAACATGATCACAATTGCCTGACCGCCTTTTCGCGACACATAAGTTTAGAACAAAAGTGCACGCAAGGGTGTTAATGTTTTGTTAGAATCCGGGTTAAAAGGTGTCTGTTTCTACAGCGAGATGTAAGCATATGTCGAACCAACGTAACCCTGACGATTTGAAAAAAAACCTCACCGAAATGCAGTTTTACGTGACGCAAAATCACGGAACCGAACCGCCTTTTACCGGCCGTTTACTGCACAACAAGCGCGACGGTGTCTACCACTGTCTGGTATGTGACGCCCCGTTGTTCAATTCCCAAACGAAGTTCGATTCTGGCTGTGGCTGGCCAAGCTTTTATGAGCCGGTCAGCGACGATGCGATCCGCTACCTGAGCGACACGTCGCACGGCATGGTGCGTACTGAAATTCGTTGCGGAACCTGTGACGCCCACCTTGGACACGTCTTCCCGGATGGCCCTCAACCGACGGGTGAGCGTTTCTGTGTGAATTCAGCGTCGATGAGCTTCACCGATGATGAAAACGGTGACCAGATAAAAGGTTGAAAAAACGATTCAGCAAATTATTCCTTTGAAAGGGAGAGATCGTGAATATTGATGACATGATTAGCGGTATGACGCCGGAGGTGTATCAGCGCCTGGTGACTGCTGTTGAACTGGGAAAATGGCCGGACGGTGTCGCGCTCACGCCGGAGCAAAAAGAGAACAGTCTGCAACTGGTGATGCTCTGGCAGGCGCGTAACAATACCGACGCGCAACACATGACTATCGACACTCAAGGCCAGATGGTGATGAAGAGCAAGCGCGAGCTGAAAGAGGACTTTGGTATCACGCCAAAGCCGATCGCGACGATAAAAATGCAGTAACGGTGGGCGGCAGTCCTGCCAGCGCCCTCTCTCTGGAGAGAGGGCGTGCTTACCTTACTCTTTGGGTTTAATTCCCAGCGACTCCGCCAGCTGTTTCGCTAACTGGTTATTGTCATCCGCGCCGTACTCCCAGAACATCGCCCCGGCGAGACCTTTCTCCTTGATGTAATCCGCTTTGATGGCGACGGAACGCGGGTTCTCATAGGAAAGGGCAAACAGCGCCTTGCCGTCCGCCGCATTCACTGAAAGCCACGGCACTTGCGCCCGTTCGTCCCAGTGTTCGGTAAAACGCTTCTGCGGATCGTTTAAGAGCTTTTTCACAATATCGTTGTACTTCACATACGTATCTTTGGTCAGGTCGTAACCCAGTGACGCGAACAAGCCGGTTTCCTGAGGCCCAAAGTAGGGCTGGGTCACCGGATGGTTTTGCGCATCGGGTTTTGTCCAGTCAATACCGGGCTCCACGGCGCGTTTCGGCACGCGGCCGTAAAAACCAATCCCGAGGTTCATCTGCTGCGGCTTCAGCCCGGCCGCCAGATAGTTGTTCACCACAAAATCCACGCTGTATTTATCTGCGGCGGCCACCGTTGGCCAGTCGCTGGAGTCATACAGATTGGCGTTGAAATACTGTGTGCCATACGCCATGTCGTAGGTCATCAGGTTGATGTAGTCGAGCAGCGGGGCAATGGCCTTCACATCCACCCAGCTTTTCGGACTTTCTGCATTTGCCCCCACCGCGATGGTGACCAGTTTTTTATGGCCGAAGGCGGCGCGCAATTCTTTCAGCAGTGCGGTGAAGTTATCGCGATCGGCTGGCGTGCTGGCCACCAGTCCCCATGCGCCATTTACCGGGTATTCCCAGTCAAGATCGATGCCGTCGAGTGCATATTTTTCGACAATCTCCTGAGCCGAGCGGATAAACACCGCACGGCTCTCTTGGGTCGCGGCTGCGCCGGAGAAGCCACGCGCACCCCATCCGCCCACGGAGAGCAGCACTTTCAGGTTTGGATTTTGCTTACGCAGCGTCGGGATTAGCGCCAGATCGGCGGCGACTTTTGGCGACAGCCAGATCTGATGAAGTTTCGCCGGATCTTTCAGCGCAGCATGGGTTTCGTCTTTCTCATCGTTATAGACCAGACCAAATGAGTAGTTCAGGTGGGTAATCTGACGAACGTCGAGCGTATTGATATCGCCACCGGGACCGGCGGTGACATCGCCACCGCCATTAAAATATCCCACAGACATCAGGGGAGTGGCGGAAGCAACTGACGCGCAAAGCAGGGGTAATGCTGCCAGCAAAGGCAAACGTTTCATACAAGTTCCTCTTTGACTTAACAAAAATAACCACGCCACGGAAAAGGCGTGGCGAAAAAACAGCCTGAAGAGAATAGCATTGCCGCTTCGCTGGTGATGCGAGGGAGTTCACTTTATGGGGAATGAGACGGGGCGTGCCGGGCAGCACTGTGGCTTGCCCGGCGAGAAGGTCAGGCGTGCGTTTCCAGCCAGTCTTCCAGGGTATACAGGGTGGCGCCTTCCGCGGCCATATCCATAAACGCCTGTGCGCTGTCCTGCGCCTGAATGTTCACCCCGCGACAGCCATCGGTGATGACGCTGACGGTATAGCCTAGCTGGAGGGCGTCCAGCACGGTGAACTTCACGCAGTAATCCGTCGCCAGACCCAGCACAATCAGTTCGGTGATTTCGTGATGGCGTAACCACCCGTCCAGCGCCGTTTTCTGGCGATGCCCGTTATCAAAGAAGGCGCTGTAGCTGTCGATAGACGGGTTTTCGCCTTTATGAAACACCGCGTCGATGGCCTTCTGATTCAGCAGCGGATGCAGCTGCGCACCTTCCGTCTGTTGCACGCAGTGATCCGGCCAGAAGGTTTGTGCCAGGCCGTCAAGTTCACCCTGCGTGAAGGGCTCAACGCCGTGCTGGCTGGCAAAACTGCCGTGGTCAGCCGGGTGCCAGTCCTGGCTTGCGACAACCGCCTCACCCCGCGTTTTGCACCACTCAATCAGCGTATTCGCCACGTCTACGGTGCTGTCACCTTCAGCGACGGCCAGTGCGCCGCCCGCACAGAAATCATTTTGCAAATCGACCAGTAACAGGGCGCGTTGCGTCATGGTGCCTCCTTATTCGTCCGGCGTCAGTTCGCCGCGCAGGTTTTGCATCATCGCGCTGCGGATGGACTGAATATCCAGATCCTGACTCAGTAAATAGTGAAGTTTAGTCAGCGTAGCTTCAACGGTCATATCGAATCCGCTGATAACGCCTGCATGCGCGAGGGCGTTACCGGTGGCGTAACCGCCCATATTGACTTTACCGGACATGCATTGCGTCAGGTTAACCACCACGATCCCGCGCTCGCTCGCTTCCTGCAGCTCTTTCAGGAACTCGCCGTTCTGCGGGGCATTGCCCACGCCGTAAGAGCGCAGGATCAGCGCTTTCACCGGCTGGCGCAGGAAGTTACGCACCACATCTGCAGAGATACCCGGGTAAATCGTTACCACGCCAATCGGTTGCGGCGTGATCGGATGAACAATCAGTTCGCCCGCCGTGCTCGGCGCAGGCGGGGTGCCCAGACGACGAATATGGATGCCCGCCTCCAGTAGCGGCTGCAGGTTCGGTGAGGCGAAAGCGTCAAAACCATCGGCGTGCGCCTTCGTGGTCCGGTTGCCGCGATACAGTCGGTTGTTGAAGAACAGCGACACTTCGTTAATCGGGTAATTCGCTGCCACATACAGGGAGTTGAGCAGGTTGATCTGCCCGTCAGAACGCAGCTCCGCCAGCGGAATTTGCGAGCCGGTGACGATGACGGGTTTGCCCAGATTCTCCAGCATGAAGGAGAGTGCCGAGGCGGTAAACGCCATTGTGTCGGTACCATGCAGGATCACAAAGCCGTCGTACTGGTCGTAATGGGCTTTAATGTCGTCCGCGATATGCTGCCAGTCTTCCGGCGTCATATCGGAGGAGTCCATCAGCGGCTCGTATTCGTGGATGGTGAAGTCAGGCATTTCCGGACGGTGGAATTCAGGCATCAGCGCGAGCTGGCGCTGAAGGTGGCCGGAGACCGGGATATAGCCATTTTCAGAGCGCTGCATACCGATGGTACCGCCAGTGTAGGCTACATAAATCGATTTCTTCTGCATGGTAGTGAGTTCTTGTTCTTCAAAAGAAAAAAATCCCCTCTTCACGGGAAGAGGGGACGGTGTTTAACGGACGTTTGCACAGGTCAGACAAAACGCGTAACGGCTTTGTGGATCGTTAAAGGCCGCCAGTTTGTCGCTTTCCGCTTTCATCGCTTTAGCCGCTGTCGCGACTGGCGCAGGCAGATACGCCTGCAGCGCCTCAGGCAGCATGGCACGCACGGAGCCGGACATGCTGTTCATCACCAGGTCAAAGAACGACGGCTCGTCCTGGTAATACTCAACGTGCCACTGCTTGAGCTTCGCCAGTTCGGCGGCTTTCTTCACCGCGTCATCAAAGTCTCCCAGGCTGTCTACCAGACCATTATTCTTCGCATCCTGGCCGGTCCAGACGTGGCCCTGCGCAATGTCGTCGATCTGTTGCGGTGTCTTTTTACGGGACTCTGCCACCAGCGTAATAAAGCGCTTGTAGCCGTTCTCGATACTGAGCTGCATCATCTCAGAGACTTCAGGTGGCAGCGATTTGGTGACCGACACATCCGCCAGCGGTGAAGTGGCAACGCCATCGGTATGGACGCCCAGATAATCCAGGCTGTTTTCCACGGTGTTAATCACCCCAAAGATGCCAATCGAGCCGGTCAGCGTGCTCGGGTTGGCGACGATGTAGTTAGCCGGGGTTGAAATCCAGTAACCGCCCGAGGCCGCCATTCCACCCATCGATACCACTACCGGCTTGCCGGCTGCACGTGCCGCGGCAAGTTCAGCGCGGATCACTTCAGAAGCGCTGACGCTGCCGCCAGGGCTGTTTACGCGCAGTACAATCGCCTTCACTTTCGGATCAAGGCGAGCATCACGGATTTGCGATGCGGTGGTATCGCCGCCCACGTTACCCGGCGTTTCCTCGCCGTCCATGATGGCACCATTAGCAAAGACCACCGCGACGCTGTCACCGCTGTCATCCGGCTTTTTGGTCGCATAATCGTACATGCTGATAGCGCTGAAGTTTTTATCCTCTTTGCTCCAGCCAAACTGTTTGCTCAGTGATTTTTCGATATCCGCGCTGGTGCCCAGCGCATCGACCAGTTTGTTATCCAGCGCATATTTTGCGGTATCACCATCAACCTTGCGCAGGCCTTCCAGCACGCCCTGCGCGCCAGGGAATACCTGATCAGCGGTTATCTGGCGGTTAGCGGCCACGGTGCTCAGATAGTTCTGCCACAGCTCACCAATCCAGCGGCTGTCCGCTTCACGGGCCGCAGGGGACATATCATCACGAATAAACGGCTCCACGGCGGATTTATAGGTTCCGACGCGGAAGACGTGGGTGGTGACTTTCAGTTTGTCGAGCAGCGATTTGTAATACAGACCGTTAGTGGCAAAGCCATGCAGATCGACCGTACCCTGCGGGGAGAGCCAGATTTTATTGGCGAAGCTGGCCAGATAATACTGCCCCTGGCTGTAGCTGTCCCCGACCGCAATCACCGGCTTGCCACTGTCGCGGAATTCGCGCAGCGCTTTACCAATGTATTGCATTGAAGGCTGGTCGCCGCCGGCAAAATCTTTCAGATCCAGCACGATGCCGGTAATGTTGCGGTCATCTTTTGCCTGACGAATGGTATCGACGATATCGAACAGGGAGTTTTCCTGAAGACGGTCTGATGTCGCGCCAAACAGCTGACGGCCAATAACGCCCAGACGATTGCTGGTGGACGGCTTATCGACGATGACGCCCGTGATATCAAGTAACAGCGCCCCGCGAGTCGAATGCTGCGCCTGATTTGCGTTGCTGATATGCATCCAGACGCCTGCGCAAACCAGAACCAGGAGGATGAAGAAGATATTCATCACCAGGTTGCGGACGAAGTTGAGCAGTCGCCACGTCCATTTAAAGAAACCGGCAATGATTCGCCAAAGGGTTCGCATGTATTCTCCCTAACCAGAAAATGACTTTTTCCGTCGCCACGGGACGGCAATGTGCGGTTATCGTAATGACCCAACCGTCACTTGTCAGCAGGAATCGCCTGCTACGCTGTAACAAAATCTGCCGCCGTGTTAATTTTGTGAGTAAATTTCAAGAAAGGAGTTAACCAATGGACGCACTTGAACTGCTTGTTAACCGCCGTAGCGCTTCACGTCTCACCGAGCCGGCGCCGGCAGGGGAGCAACTGGAGAATATTCTGCGTGCCGGCCTGCGTGCACCGGATCATGGTACACTGCAGCCATGGCACTTCTTTGTGATTGAAGGTGAAGGCCGCGATCGTTTCAGTCAGATACTGGAGCAGGGGGCGGTTGCCGCAGGTCAGGATGAGAAGGGTATTGAGAAAGCCCGCAGTGCGCCATTCCGTGCGCCGATGATCATCGCTGTCGTGGCGAAATGTCAGGCCGACCACAAAGTGCCGGTCTGGGAGCAGGAAATGTCTGCCGGCTGTGCCGTCATGGCAATGCAAATGGCCGCCGTGGCGCAAGGGTTTAACGGTATCTGGCGCACAGGGCTGCTGACCAACAGCCAGTCGGTTCGCGACGGATTCGCCTGTGGCGAACATGATAAAATTGTCGGCTTCCTCTATCTCGGCACGCCTCAGCTTAAAGCCTCCGCCACCATTAATGTGCCGGACACCACGCCTTTCGTCAGCCGTTTCTGATAACGCGCGCTAAACTGTCTGGATTCTGAGCATCTGCCGCAGAATTCAGACAGTCATACTTACCTCTTTATGGAATGAGCGCTACCATAGCGCGATTGAGATGACAGGAGACGTCCATGAGCGAGCAAACCATTCGTTTAACGCAATACAGCCACGGAGCCGGTTGCGGTTGTAAAATTTCCCCGAAAGTGCTGGAGACCATTCTCCACAGTGAACAGGCGAAGTTTGTCGACCCGAACCTGCTTGTCGGTAACGAAACGCGTGACGATGCGGCAGTTTATGACCTGGGTAACGGCACCAGCATTATCAGTACCACCGACTTCTTTATGCCGATTGTCGACAACCCGTTCGATTTCGGGCGTATTGCGGCCACCAACGCCATCAGCGATATTTTCGCCATGGGGGGCAAACCGATTATGGCGATTGCCATTCTGGGCTGGCCGATTAACACCCTTGCTCCTGAAATTGCCCGTGAGGTGATTGAAGGGGGACGTTTTGCCTGCCAGCAGGCGGGGATCGCGCTGGCCGGTGGTCATTCTATCGATGCGCCGGAGCCGATCTTCGGTCTCGCGGTCACGGGCGTGGTGCCCACCGAGCGCGTGAAACGCAACAGCACCGCGCAGGCGGGCTGCAAGCTGTTCCTCACCAAACCGCTGGGCATTGGTGTCCTCACTACTGCGGAGAAAAAATCGCTGCTGAAGCCGGAACACCAGGGGCTGGCAACCGAGGTCATGTGCCAGATGAACCTCGCGGGTGCGGCCTTTGCGAATATCGACGGCGTGAAAGCCATGACCGACGTGACCGGTTTTGGCCTTCTCGGACACCTCTCCGAAGTGTGTCAGGGCGCGGGCGTACAGGCGCAGGTCTGGTATCAGGACGTGCCGAAGCTGCCTGGTGTGGAGGAGTACATTGCAGCGGGCGCCGTTCCGGGCGGTACCCAGCGTAACTTTGCCAGCTATGGTCATCTGATGGGCGAAATGCCTGAAGCGTGGCGCAATCTGCTGTGCGATCCGCAAACGTCCGGTGGTTTGCTGCTGGCGGTCACGCCAGACGCTGAAGCCGACGTTCAGGCGACGGCCGCAGAGTTTGGTATTACCCTGACGGCGATCGGTGAACTGGTGACCGCGCGCGGTGGCCGACCGATGATTGAGATCCGTTAATTCAATGCGGTTGTTTATTGCCGAAAAGCCGAGCCTGGCCCGTGCCATTGCCGATGTGCTGCCGAAGCCGCATCGCAAGGGCGACGGCTTTATCGAATGCGGTAACGGGCAGGTGGTCACCTGGTGTATAGGTCACCTGCTTGAGCAGGCGCAGCCGGATGTCTACGACAGCCGCTATGCCCGCTGGAACCTCAATGACCTGCCCATCGTCCCTGAAAAATGGCGCCTGCAGCCACGGCCTTCCGTCACCAAACAGCTCAACGTGATTAAACGTTTTTTGCATGACGCGACGGAAGTCATCCACGCGGGTGACCCCGACAGGGAAGGGCAACTGCTGGTGGATGAGGTGCTGGACTATCTGGAGCTGGCGCCGGAAAAACGCCAGCAGGTCCAGCGCTGCCTGATTAACGACCTCAATCCGCAGGCCGTGGAGCGGGCCATTTCACGTCTGCGCGCGAACAGCGAGTTTATTCCGCTGTGCGTTTCCGCGCTGGCCCGCGCTCGTGCGGACTGGCTTTACGGGATCAACATGACCCGCGCCTACACCATCCTGGGGCGTAATGCCGGTTATCAGGGTGTCCTCTCCGTCGGGCGTGTGCAAACGCCGGTGCTGGGGCTGGTGGTGCGTCGTGACGAAGAGATTGAGAATTTCGTCGCCAAAGATTTCTTTGAGGTTAAAGCGCATATCGTCACGCCGAAAGACGAGCGCTTTACCGCCGTCTGGCAGCCAAGCGATGCCTGCGAATCGTATCAGGATGAAGAGGGGCGGTTGCTGCACCGTCCGCTGGCGGAGCACGTGGTCAACCGGATTACCGGTCAGCCTGCTATTGTCACCAGCTATAACGATAAACGGGAATCAGAACCCGCGCCGCTGCCGTTCTCGCTATCCGCGCTGCAGATTGAAGCGGCGAAACGCTTCGGTCTGAGCGCGCAGAACGTCCTTGATATCTGCCAGAAGCTCTACGAAACCCACAAACTCATTACCTATCCGCGTTCGGACAGCCGGTATCTGCCGGAAGAGCACTTTGCCGGCCGTCACTCGGTGATGAACGCCATTGCCGTTCACGCGCCGGATCTGCTGCCACAACCGGTTGTGAATCCGGACATTCATAACCGCTGCTGGGATGATAAAAAGGTGGATGCCCACCATGCGATTATCCCGACGGCGCGCGCCAGCAACGTTAACCTCACGGAAAACGAAGCGAAGGTGTATAACCTGGTTGCTCGTCAGTATCTGATGCAGTTCTGCCCGGACGCCGTGTTCCGCAAATGCGTGATTGAGCTGGAAATTGCCAAGGGGAAATTTATCGCCAAGGCGCGTTTCCTGGCGGAGGCTGGCTGGCGCACGCTGCTTGGCAACAAAGAGCGTGACGAAGAGAATGACGGCACGCCGCTGCCGGTGGTCGCCAAAGATGACGAGCTGCTGTGTGAGAAAGGCGAAGTGGTTGAACGCCAGACCCAACCGCCGCGCCACTTCACCGATGCGACACTGCTCTCGGCAATGACCGGGATCGCCCGTTTTGTTCAGGATAAGGATCTGAAGAAGATCTTGCGTGCTACCGACGGACTGGGCACGGAAGCGACCCGTGCGGGGATTATCGAGCTGCTGTTTAAGCGCGGTTTTCTGGAGAAAAAAGGGCGCTATATCCACTCGACTGAACCGGGGCGCGCATTGATCCACTCACTGCCTGAGCTGGCCGCAAGGCCGGACATGACGGCACACTGGGAATCTGTGCTGACGCAAATCAGTGAAAAGCAGTGTCGCTATCAGGACTTTATGCAGCCGCTGGTGGGGACCTTGTACGAGCTGATTAACCAGGCGCGTAATACGCCGGTGAAGCAGTTCCGGGGGATGGTTGCACCGGGTGGTGCGCCGAAGAAACCGTTCAAAAAGAAAAAAAGCGCAGCCTGATGTGCTTTCGGTTGTCGCCCTCTCCCAACGGGAAAGGGCGACAGCGTGCTTAGATAACCCCTTGCCCAATCATCGCATCCGCGACCTTCACGAACCCGGCGATATTTGCGCCACGCACGTAGTTGGTTTGCGATGCCTCACCGCCGTACTCGACGCAGGCGTGGTGAATATCCAGCATAATGTGGTGCAGACGCGCATCCACTTTCTCTGCCTTCCAGCCGAGGCGCGCGGCGTTTTGCGCCATCTCCAGGCCAGAGGTCGCCACGCCGCCGGCGTTCGCGGCTTTGCCCGGCGCAAACAGCACGCCAGCCTCAAGGAACAGATCGGTCGCTTCGATGGTGGTTGGCATATTCGCCCCTTCGGCCACGGCCTTCACGCCGTTGGTAATCAGGGTACGTGCGGCCTCGGTATCCAGTTCGTTCTGGGTCGCACATGGCAGGGCGATATCGACCGGCACGCCCCACGGCTGTTTACCTTCGAGCCAGGTCAGACCAAATTCACGGGCATAATCCGCCAGACGGCCGTCGCGGCTGGCTTTAATGTCGCACAGGCGTGCCAGCTTCTCGGCCGTAAAACCGGCTTCATCCACCACGGTACCGCGTGAATCTGACGCGGTAACCACGCGGGCACCAAACTGCATCGCCTTCTCAATAGCGTACTGAGCCACGTTACCGGAGCCGGACACCGCCACGCGCATACCTTCAAACCCTAAGCCGTGGCGCTTCAGCATCGCCTCGGTAAAATAGACCAGCCCGTAGCCGGTGGCTTCCGGACGGATCAGGCTGCCACCAAAGGAGAGCCCTTTGCCCGTAAAGACACAGGCGCTATTATTCGAGAGCTTTTTCATCATGCCGGCCATAAAGCCCACTTCACGCGCACCGACGCCGATATCGCCCGCCGGAACGTCAGTATCGGGACCAAGATGACGATAGAGTTCGGTCATCAGCGCCTGACAGAAACGCATCACTTCGCCTTCGCTTTTGCCTTTCGGATCGAAATCACTGCCGCCTTTCCCGCCGCCCATTGGCAGGGTCGTAAGGGCGTTTTTAAACGTCTGCTCAAAGCCGAGGAATTTTAAAATCGACAGATTCACGGAAGGGTGGAAACGCATCCCGCCCTTAAACGGGCCGATGGCGGAATTAAACTGCACGCGCCACGCGCGGTTAACCTGGACCTGATTACGGTCATCTACCCAGGTCACGCGAAACTGGATCACGCGCTCCGGCTCCACGAGGCGCTCAAGCAGTGACATCTGGCGATAACGCGGGTTTTCTTCAAGGAACGGCCACAACGTGGTCATGACTTCACGTACGGCCTGCGCAAACTCACTTTGATGCGGGTCGCGCTGTTGAACATAAGAGAGGAAAGCTTCCAGAGAGCGTGTCTGATCCATAGATATAAGAACCCCTTATATTATTTTATGTATATTGCTTATACGAATTGTGTTGTTTTTTTGACTATACCATCCGTACCGCTTTGTGAAGCAAGCAGAAATGCATGCCGAAAGGGAAATTAATCAGCGGGGCTGCGTCATAACCAAAAGCGATGACGAGATAAATTAAAGGTTCTGCGCCGGTTTACCGTTATAGTCTTTATCAGGGCACAACAGGAAGATAAGTCTATGAACCGTTACGTGACAACCGCGTTATGTTTGATGTTTACCGCAGGCGCGCAGGCAGACCGCATTCGCCCGGATGTGGACGTAAATGTGCCGCCGGAGGTGTTCAGCTCCAGCGGCCAGCGAGCGCAGCCGTGTAACCAGTGCTGCATCTATCAGGATCAGAACTATTCGGAAGGGGCAGTGGTAAAAGCGGATGGCATTCTGTTGCAGTGCCAGCGTGATGAACGCACCATTAGCACGAATCCGCTGGTCTGGCGTCGCGTAAAACAATAAACGCCTCCAGCAGCGGGATGTCCGCAGGCGCTAAGTTGAAACCAAATGCGTCTTCGGGCGTACACCACACCAGTGCACTGTGGTAATGCGCCGTCAGCGCGCCGCTGAACGCCGGAACGTGCCAGGCGTGAAGGTTGATTAACCGCTGTGACACCTCACGCTGATGGCTTGCCACATACTCACCTGGCTGCGCGTGGATGCCGAGCTCTTCGTGCAACTCGCGGACAAGCGCCTCGGGCTGCGTCTCACCGGCTTCTACTTTTCCGCCTGCGAATTCCCACATGCCCGGCTGGTCGGCATGAGCCGGGCGCTGGGCCAGTAAAATTTTGTTGTCTTTTTCGATGATTGCCGCAACGACATCGACTGTTTTTAGCATGGTCGTCAATACTAGTTAGCGAAAAACACCATATTATCGTGCCCTTTCTAAGAGTCCAGCCATCAGGAGAATCAGGTGAAAGAGACGTCCACCTGGGTAGATCCCATCGCCACCCTTCCGGTCAGCATAAAACCGATTGCCGCCATGCAGAAAAAACACTTTGGTGCCGTGCTTAACCCCACGCGCTGGTGGGGAAGGATGCCACGTCTTTTCTGGCTGGTGGCATTGTTCGTCGGTTTTCTCGAACGTCGTCACGCGCGCCTGTCGCCGGTGCTTCGTTCGCTGTTAATGACCCGGGTATCGCAGCTTTGCCACTGTGCTTTTTGTATCGATGCCAACAGTTTGCGCCTGGCGGAGCGCTCAGGCGCATTGGATAAGGTTCAGGCCGTCAACGCGTGGCGTGATTCCGCTCTTTTTAGCGAAGAGGAGCGTGCAGCGCTGGCCTATGCCGAGGCTGTCACCGCGACGCCGCCCCGAGTGAATGACGAAATCAAAAGTGAGATCACACGCCATTTCAGCGAGGACGCGATCGCCGAAATGACGGCGCTGATTGCGTTTCAGAATCTCTCTGCACGCTTTAATGCCGCGCTGGACATCCCGGCGCAGGGGTTATGTGCCACGTTTAAAGAGGATCCCCATGCTTGATCGTCATCTGCACCCGCGGATTAAACCCGCGCTCAACCGGCTGGTGTCAGTACTGGATAAGCCGGGGATCACGCCTGACGGATTAACCCTGACCGGGTTTGCCATAGGCGTGCTGGCCTTACCGTTTCTGGCCCTCGGCTGGTATCCGGCGGCGCTCGTCGCCATCGTGCTGAATCGCCTGCTGGATGGTCTCGACGGTGCGCTGGCACGCCGGCGCGGGCTGACGGATGCGGGAGGCTTTCTTGATATCGCCCTCGATTTTCTGTTTTACGCGCTGGTTCCCTTCGGATTCGCGCTGGCGGCCCCCGCAGAGAATGCGCTTGCCGCTGGCTGGCTGTTGTTTGCCTTTATCGGTACCGGGAGCAGTTTTCTGGCATTTGCCGCGCTGGCAGCGAAACACAACATCGACAACCCTGGCTACGCGCATAAGTCGTTTTACTATATTGGTGGGTTAACGGAGGGGACGGAGACGATCGCGCTGTTTGTGCTGTGCTGCCTCTTTCCCGCGCACTTCAGCGTGCAGGCGTGGATATTTGGCGCGTTGTGCTGGCTGACCACCACAACGCGCATCTGGAGCGGGTACGTGACGCTGAAGTCACTTACCCGTTAGCGTGAACTTTCTGGCCCGCGTTTTCCGCTGGAGACGGGGTTCTGTGGATGACTGCTCCACTCGTACCAGCCGCCGTCATAGACGGCGACATTTTTCCAGCCCATCGCCCGTGCGTACATAAACGTCTCGGACGCACGCCAGCCGGTGCCGCAGTAAAACGCGACGTGCTGTTCCGGCAGGATGTTCCAGGTTTTCCACATGGCGGCGATGTCGTCAGCGCTGCGCATGGTGCCATCCGGATTATGGAAATCTTCCATATGGGTGGCGTCGCTACCGGCATGACCCCAGCGGGCACCGGCAATTTCACCTTTTGGCTTGATGTAGCTGTAGCCGCTGGTTTCGCCGATGAACTCCGGCCAGGAACGAATGCTGACCAGCGACGCGTCCTGGCGATGCAGCATCCCCCGTGCTTGCGCCATATCCACCATCAACTGCGGCTGGCCGGGGATCGGTGCACCAAAATCGGGGGCGGGCTTCACGTCTTTGGGCATTCCCCGTTCAACCGGCAGACCCGCGTCAGACCAGGCTTTCCAGCCGCCATCAAGAATGCGGACGTCCTTCACGCCCGCATACAGCATGATCTGCGCCACGCGGGCGGCGGCATATACGTCACGGCCATACAGAATGACGGTCGTATCGTGACGGATCCCGTGCTTCGCCAGCATCGCTTTTAGCGTGTCGTCAGAAACTTTATTCCACAGCGGTTCGCTTTCCACTTCGTTGGTATCAATGTAGCCGGCACCGGGAATATGGTTCAGCAGATAAAACTTCGGCGCGCCCCATGCGGCTTCAATGACTTTCCAGTCGCCCGTCGGCGCGGCAGTGACGGGTTTACCCTGCTGAAGCTGGTGGATCCACTCCGGGTAGACGAGTTGTTCAAAGTGCGGCAAACGCTGCAGACGCTCAGGTACCTGCAGGGCATCGTTGAGCACGGAAATCTGGTGGTAGCCGGCTTTTTCCAGCCGCGCTTTGACCGCCTGATTATCGGCGTCGCGACCGTAGAGCGCGATCGTCATGGCCGGCGTAAGCTGGTGCTGTCTGGCCCAGACGGCAATCTGGTCATCGCTCATCGCGCCAAGCCAGGAGGCGGAAAGGTTAAGTGCGGCGGGCTCATGCCCGGAGGGCGCGCTCAGCGTTTGCGGCCAGCCGTTGTAAAACGCGCTGGCGCGGGTGTCGATCACCGCGCCGTGTTGTGCCTGAAGTTGAGACAGCGTCATGGCGTGCGGCATATCAGCAGCCAGAGAGGAAAATGAAGCGAGGCCGCACAGCATGGCCAGCGCGGTCAGTTGAGAAACACGTTTCATCGAATAACCTGACGTCAGTAAAAGAGGGGGGCATTGTCGTCTCTCCTGAAAGGTAAAACATTGCGTTAGCACATTATTGCCAGCGAGAAATCTCAATCACTTCGCCGCCCGGGGGCACGTCTTCGTCGTCATGCGTGACCAGAACCACCGGAATATTGCGTGCGCGGGTAGTGTCAAATACCCATGCCCGAAACGAGGCGCGTAACGCATTATCGAGACGGCTGAACGGTTCATCCAGCAGTAACGCCTGCGGCTCTGCAAGCAGGGCACGCAGCAGACTGACCCGGGCACGTTCGCCGCCGGAAAGGGTCGCCGGATCGCTGGCGTAATGCCCGGCAAGCCCGGCAGAACCGAGCGCCTGCTCGACCGCTTCCCGCCGTGCTCGTCCGACAATCCGTTCAGGTAATGCCAGCAGCAAATTTTGTCCGACGCTGAAATGGTCAAACAGCAGGGCATCCTGAAAGAGGATCCCCAACCCGCGGGCCTCCACGGGCAGTCCGTCGCAGCGACGTTCATCAAGCCACAGTTCGCCCTGAGCCTGAAAATCGTCTGACAGTGCGCCCACCATCCAGGCAAAAAGGGTTGACTTTCCGCTGCCGGAAGGGCCCATCAGCGTGACTATTTCGCCGCGTGGCACACAAAAATTGACCTCGCGGAAAAGCGGTTCAATGGTGAGATTGCTGACCTGCAGCATTAACGTAATCCTCGTCGGTAACGGCTTGCGAGCCGGGATAGCAGGGCGGCAAGGCCAAACACGCTCCCCGTGACCAACAGCAACCCCAGCGCCCGGTTAGCCAGAAGCGGAATGCTGCCTCCACTGCTGAGCGCCACGGTTTCAGTGGTCAGCGTCGCAAAACGGCCTGCGCCCAGCCAGAGGGTTGGCATGTATTGCGCCATGCTGACGGAAAACCCGGTCGCGAAAGCCAGCAGCGCCGGGCGTACCAGCAAGGGGCATTTCAGCCAGCAGAAGATTTTTCCCCGCCGCCAGCCGAGCGTTCTGGCGGTAAGGATCAGACGGGGATCGATCCTCTGCCAGGCCGGCTGGAGGACTAGCAACATCCACGGTAAAACCCACAGCAGATGGCTCCACAGCACGGCGGCATAGTGCCCGTCGATATCCAGTCGCAACGCGATAACGTATTGTCCAGTAACGAGGGGCAGCGCCGGCAGCGCCAGCGGCAACCACACCCACTGTGTGCCTCGCTGCGGTCCCCACTCAAGCCAGAGAACGATTACCCCCAGCGAAATCAGGCTGGCGAGCAGGCCAAAGGAGAGACTGGTGCCAACCGCACCGATGTCGTCCCGCTGCGCCAGCATGAGCAGCACGACCGCGCAAAGCACCCCGCAGGCGGGCAGAAATCCGCTGAACAGACGCGCTGGTGGCGCGATAAGCGACATTCGACGGCGTCCGCTCAGATCCGGCAGCGTGCGACGCCAGAGTCTCCATGCGCCGTAACCCAGTGCAGAAAACGCGGCCAGCAGCAGAAGGAGAAGCAGGCACAGCAGCGTTCCCTTTGTCTGCTGCTGCGTATCGCCCTGACTGAGCCACTGCCACGCCAGTACGGCAAGCGTCGGGGGATTGCCAGGCCCGAGCACCATCGCCACGTCCACAACCGACAGGGACCAGGCCAGCACCGCCAGCATCACGGCGCCAAGAGCCGGCGCGATCGTTGGAAGGATGAGCCAGTTCAGCGCCTGAAAACGCCCGTAGCCGAAGGTATGCAGCACGACCTTTTGCTGCGCAAGGCGTTTTTCCGGCAGGACGGCGTAAAGGGCCCACAGCACAAACGCGCTCTCTTTTACCGCAAGCGTCAGCCCCAGCCCTGCACCGTATCGGTCAAGCGGTGGCGTACAGACGCTACACACCTGATACAACAGGCCCCCTTCGGCAAACAATAGTAAAGCGCTGGTGGCAAAGGCCACATGAGGAACGGCGAGCAGCCACGTCAGCCGGCTGCTGAGCCGTCGCCAGCGCTCGCCCGGCCACAGGAGGGCCACGAGCACCAGGGCGATAAACATCGACCCCAGCGTCGCGATAAGCGTTGAGACCAGCGTGGCGACCGTAGCCTGTGGCAGCTGCGGGTCGTTAAGCAGCAACTGCCAGTTGTTCAGCGAGAATGCCGGGGCAAACAGTATGGCGGCGGCGGGAAGCAACGGCAGATAGATGACCGCCATCGCCAGCCAGACGAGCCAGCTCAGCGGGTGCCGTAACGACGCAGCCATTCCTGCTCCAGCGCGTTAACCCAGGCGGCGTGCGGCTCGGGAAGCATTTTCGGCAGCCCTGCCGGCGTATGGGCAACGAGCTGCTTCGCTTCTTTTTCGGGCAGTGTTTTCGCATCCAGTACGCTCGGGTCTCCCCAGATGGCAGGGTCGGCCTTGCGGATTTGCGCCTGCGGTGAAAGGAGGAAATTGGCGACCACCTTCGCGCCTGCGCTTGCGCTGGCATTCGACGGAATGGCCACAAAATGGACGTTGCCTATCATTCCGTTGTCAAAACCAACGCTGTAGCTGTCGGCAGGCAGTTCACCGCTGGCCACTTTTTGCTGCGCATGTGCCGGGTTAAAGGTCAGGGAGAGATTGAGGCTACCGCTGGCAAGCAAGGTATCCATTCTGGCGGGCGAGGGAGGAAAGTCCTCTCCCTTTCGCCACAGCAGCGGGTGTAATTTGTCCAGGTAGTGCCACAGCGGAGCCGTCACCAGGGCAAAGGTGTTATCAGGGGCTTTTTGCAGCGCCTCCGGGTGAGCGGTGAGGGTCAGGAGCAACTGTTCCAGAAACGCCGTACCGGTAAAATCGGGCGGGCGTGGGTAGCTGACTTTGCCCGGATGCTGCTGCGCATACGCCAGTAACGCCTGAGGATCGTTTGGGGGCGCAGGCAGGCTTGCGTGGCGGGCAATAAAGGTGAGCTGCGCACTGCCCCATGGGGATTCCGCGCCATCAGTGGGGACAGCAAAATCCTCCATAACCGGTTTGCGGGTATCGACATAGCGCCAGTTGGGCAAGGTCTGCGCCCATCCGGTTTGCAGCAGGTTAGCGGCTTTCAGGGTACGGAAGTTCTCACCGTTGACCCATAAGAGGTCGACTGAACCGTTTGTTTTCCGGCCTGCGGCGGCTTCTGTTTGAATACGTTTGACCGCATCGGCGGCATCCGCCAGTGGGACGATTTTAAGGGTTATGTCGTAATGCGTTTTCATCTCACCGCTTACCCACTCAAGGTAGCGGTTTACCGCCCGATCGCCGCCCCAGGCGTTAAACCAGACGGTCTGGCCTTTGGCTTGTTGTTGGATAGCCTGCCAGTTGTCCGCTGCAAACAGCGGGGCTGCCAGCAGCAGACCGCTCAGAAACGTGCAAAAACGCACACGGCGCATAATGCCTCACTTTTTTGATGAAGGGGTAAAACGGGAAAACAGCCAGCGCGTCGCCAGCGGCAATAACCCCAGTAGTGTAAAGGCGAATATCAGTCCCGGCGATAAAATATCGCGAAGCGAATTCACTTTCCCCAGCGCGCGTCCGGCGTTCAGAAAGATAATGGTTGCAGGCAGCATGGCGACCTGGCTCACCCACCAGTAGCGACTGACCGCAATACGTGTCAGCCCCATGAGCAGATTCACGAGAAAAAACGGGAACAAGGGCATCAGACGCAGGGCAAAAAGATACCCTGCACCGTCTCGCGCCATACCGGCATTCACCGTATTCATCTGTGTTGTGAATCGCCGCTGTACCCAGTCGCGCAGCAGATAACGGCTGGCAAGCATCGCCAGCGTGGCGCCGAGGGTAGAAGCAAACGAGACCAGCAGGGTGCCTTCCCACAGCGTAAACAGCGCTCCCGCCAGCAGCGTCAGTATCGCCGCACCGGGTATCGACAGGGCGGAGACCAACACGTAGAGGGCGAAAAAGAAAAACGCGCTTTGCCACGGTGCCTGTTCCACGTGCGAGAGGAGCGACTGCTGGTGCGTTTTGATGGTTTCCAGGGAGAGCGTCCCCGGCGGAAGAAAGACGAAGGTCAGAACAAATGCGCCCAGAAGGGCGCACATCAGGAGTATTTTTTGCGTGTTCACACGAGGTTACAGTTTGAATTTCGCCCAGACCGGCGCATGGTCAGACGGTTTTTCCATGCTGCGGATATCGTAGTCGATGCCGGTTTCGATGCAGCGTTCCGCCAGCGGCGGGCTGGCCAGCAGCAGGTCAATACGCAGACCGCGGTTGTCATCA
Source organism: Enterobacter cloacae complex sp. FDA-CDC-AR_0132 (assembly GCF_003010695.1). NCBI lineage: Bacteria > Pseudomonadati > Pseudomonadota > Gammaproteobacteria > Enterobacterales > Enterobacteriaceae > Enterobacter > Enterobacter cloacae complex sp. FDA-CDC-AR_0132. Next base: position 3,575,289 of record NZ_CP027618.1, read on the forward strand.
AAGCCTTTTGACCGGTAGTCAAACCACGAGAAGCGATCCTGCGTTTCCGGGTTGGCGGTGCGGAAAGTATCAACCAGACCCCAGCCGAGCAGGCGTTCCATCCACTCGCGTTCTTCCGGCAGGAAAGAACATTTACCGGTACGCAACCAGCGTTTGCGGTTCTCTTCTCCAATGCCGATATCGAGATCGGTCGGGCTGATATTCATGTCGCCCATGATCAGCACCGGATTCTCTTTTTTCAGTTCGGTGGTCAGGTAATCCTGCAGATCCTGATAAAACTTTGCTTTGGCCGGGAATTTTGTCTCATGGTCGCGGCTCTCACCCTGTGGGAAATACCCGTTAATCACCGTGATATTGCCGAGTGGTGAAGGAATTTCCGCCATGATGATGCGACGCTGCGCTTCGCCATCATCGCCCGGGAAGCCACGACGTACGGAAACCGGCGTCTCTTTGGTCAGCAGCGCCACGCCATAGTGACCTTTCTGTCCGTGATAGAAGACGTTGTAACCGAGCTTCGCCACCTCTTCGAGGGGGAACATATCGTCGTGAACTTTTGTCTCCTGCAGGCCGATCACATCTGGCTGATGTTGCTCAACAATTGCTTCAAGCTGGTGAGGGCGGGCACGCAGGCCGTTGATATTAAAAGAGACAAATTTCATAGTCGCTGCCAATGCAAGGTGAATAGTGCATGGATGGTAGCAGAATTTGCGTCATCTGTTACGGGGTTCGACCAATAACTGCGACAGATCATGCCAACGGTGCAATATTTGCACCATTCTGACGCGCATTGCCCCCCAACAGGGCGTAAAGAACCGATAAATTTCGCGAGCGATCACAATTCCAGAATTATATTTGGCTTCTGCATACTCTTTCTTATTTTCGTGCGGCAAACCGCCGCTTGTCGTAAAAATATTCACTTTTTATGCAATAACAGTGAATAACTCCATATCGTAACTTATTGATATTCTGTAACCCTAACCCGTTTATGCATTTTTATCGCTGGCTGGCACGAAGGCTGCAATCTACATTCACAGTGCAAACACTCAATTATTTAACATCTAAATAACCTTTTATTTACCGGATGAGGTCGCTATGTCTCTGTCAATTACGCGTGAAAATTTCGATGAATGGATGATGCCGGTTTACGCTCCGGCGGCTTTTATTCCGGTACGGGGGGAAGGCTCACGCCTGTGGGATCAACAGGGCAAAGAGTATATCGACTTTGCAGGCGGGATTGCGGTAAACGCGCTGGGTCACGCGCACCCGGCACTGCGTCAGGCGTTAAACGACCAGGCGGCGAAGTTCTGGCATACCGGTAACGGTTTTACCAACGAGCCCGCTCTGCGACTGGCGAAAAAACTGATCGACGCAACGTTTGCCGAAAAAGTCTTTTTCTGTAACTCAGGTGCGGAAGCAAACGAAGCGGCCCTGAAGCTGGCGCGCAAATATGCACACGATAAATTCGGCGTTCATAAGAGCGGCATTGTGGCGTTTAAAAACGCGTTCCACGGCCGCACGCTCTTTACCGTCAGCGCCGGCGGTCAGCCGTCATACTCGCAGGATTTTGCGCCACTGCCGCCGGATATTCGTCACGGCGTGTATAACGATCTGCAGTCCGCCAGCGAGCTTATCAACGACACCACCTGTGCGGTGATCGTCGAACCTATGCAGGGTGAGGGCGGGGTCCTTCCGGCGCAAAAAGCGTTCCTGCAGGGGCTGCGTGAGCTGTGCGATCGTCATCACGCGGTGCTGATTTTCGATGAAGTCCAGACGGGTGTGGGGCGTACCGGTGAGCTGTATGCCTATATGCACTACGGCGTAACGCCGGACGTGCTCTCTACGGCGAAAGCGCTGGGCGGCGGCTTCCCGATTGGCGCCATGCTGACCACCGATAAATTCGCCAGCGTAATGACCGTGGGTACGCATGGTACAACATACGGGGGTAACCCGCTGGCTACCGCCGTGGCCGGACAGGTTCTCGACATCATTAACACGCCGGAAGTGCTCAAGGGCGTTAAACAACGTCATGACTGGTTTGTTGAGCGCCTGAACGCCATCAACAGCAAGACGGGACTGTTTAAAGAGATCCGCGGTCTGGGTCTGTTAATTGGCTGCGAACTCACACCTGAGTTTGCCGGAAAAGCTAAACTTATTTCACAGGAAGCGGCAAAAATGGGCGTGATGGTACTGATTGCCGGTGCCAACGTGGTGCGTTTTGCCCCTGCGCTGATTGTCAGCGAGGAAGAGGTGAGAACCGGTTTAGACCGTTTTGCACTGGCCTGTGAACATGTGAAGTCCGGGGTGTCATCATGATGGTCATCCGTCCCGTTGAGCGCGGCGATATCGCCGGGCTCATGCAGCTTGCCGGTAAGACGGGAGGCGGGCTGACCTCGCTTCCTGCCGATGAAAAAACGCTGTCGGCGCGCATTGAGCGCGCCCTGCAAACCTGGCAGGGGACGTTGCCAAAAAGCGAACAGGGTTATGTGTTCGTTCTCGAAGATACCGACACCGGTACCGTGGCCGGCATTTGCGCAATCGAAGTGGCCGTCGGGCTTAACGACCCGTGGTACAACTACCGTGTCGGTACGATGGTTCACGCCTCAAAAGAGCTGAACGTCTATAACGCGCTGCCCACGCTTTTTCTCTGTAATGACCACACGGGAGCCAGCGAGCTTTGCACGCTGTTCCTCGATCCTGCGTGGCGAAAAGAGGGCAACGGTTATCTGCTCTCCAAGTCGCGTTTCATGTTTATGGCCGCGTTCCGCGATCGTTTTAACGAAAAGGTCGTCGCCGAGATGCGCGGCGTAATCGACGACACCGGCTATTCACCTTTCTGGGAGAGCCTCGGCGAGCGCTTCTTCTCGATGGAGTTCAGCCGCGCGGACTATCTGTGCGGCACCGGGCAGAAAGCGTTTATCGCCGAACTGATGCCGAAACACCCCATCTATACCCATTTCTTAAGCCCCCAGGCGCAGGCGGTGATTGGCGAAGTGCACCCGCAAACCGCGCCGGCCCGGGCGGTGCTGGAAAAAGAGGGTTTCCGCTACCGTAACTATGTGGACATCTTTGACGGCGGACCTACCCTGGAGTGCGATATCGACCGCGTGCGTGCGATCCGTAAAAGCCGGCTGGTTGAGGTTTCCGAAGGCCAGCCTGCACCGGGTGAGTGGCCGGCATGTCTGGTGGCTAACGAGCAGTACAACAATTTCCGCGCCATGCTGGTGCGAACCAACCCGAAAAGTGAACGTCTGGTGCTGACGGCCGCGCAACTGGATGCCCTGAAATGTAACGCCGGCGACACGGTTCGCCTGGTGCGTCTCTGCCCTGAGGAGAAAACAGCATGACTTTATGGATCAACGGTGACTGGGTCACGGGCGAAGGCGAGCCGCGCATAAAGACCAATCCGGTCGGACAAGAAGTGCTCTGGAAGGGAAATGACGCCAGCGCCGGGCAGGTCGAACAGGCCTGTCATGCCGCCCGTCGCGCTTTCCCGGGATGGGCGAAACAACCGTTCTCCGTACGTCAGGGAATAGTCGAGAAATTTGCATCACTGCTGGAGGCCAATAAAGCCGAATTGACGCGCGTTATCGCTCAGGAAACCAGCAAGCCGCGCTGGGAGGCGGCCACGGAAGTGACGGCGATGATCAATAAAATCGCCATTTCGGTGAAGGCGTACCATACCCGTACCGGCGAGCAACATACCGATATGCCTGACGGCGCGGCCACGCTGCGCCACCGTCCGCACGGCGTGCTGGCGGTATTTGGCCCCTATAACTTCCCGGGGCATCTGCCGAACGGGCATATCGTGCCCGCGCTGCTGGCGGGCAATAGCGTGATTTTCAAGCCGAGTGAGTTAACGCCACTGACCGGTGAAGTGGTGGTGAAGCTCTGGGAACAGGCTGGTCTGCCGCACGGGGTGCTCAACCTGGTGCAGGGGGGACGTGAAACCGGCCAGGCGCTGAGTGCGTTGAGTGATATCGACGGCCTGCTGTTTACCGGCAGCGCCGGAACAGGCTACCAACTGCATCGCCAGCTGGCGGGGCAGCCGGAAAAAATTCTCGCGCTGGAGATGGGCGGTAACAACCCGCTGATCGTTGAAGATCCTGATGATATCGACGCGGCGGTGCATTTGACCCTCCAGTCAGCGTTTATTACCGCCGGACAGCGCTGCACCTGCGCGCGTCGTCTGCTGGTGAAACGGGGTGCACAGGGCGATGCCTTCCTCGCGCGGCTGGTGGAAATCAGCGCGCGTCTGGTGCCTGCGCAGTGGGATGCCGACCCACAGCCGTTTATTGGGGGGCTGATTTCCGAGCAGGCCGCGCTGAACGTGCTGAAAGCCTGGCAGGATCACGTGGCGCGCGGGGCGAAAACCCTGCTTGAACCAAAGCAAATCAAGCCCGGAACATCGCTCCTGACGCCGGGCATTGTTGAGATGAGTGGCGCACGCAACGTGCCGGATGAAGAGGTCTTTGGCCCGCTGCTCTGCGTCTGGCGTTATGACGATTTTGACAGCGCCATTGAGATGGCCAATCACACCCGCTATGGACTGTCGAGCGGTCTGATTTCCCCGCATCGTGAGAAATTTGATCAGCTGCTGCTCGAAGCACGCGCCGGGATTGTGAACTGGAATAAACCGCTTACCGGTGCGGCGAGTACGGCACCGTTTGGCGGGGTAGGCGCTTCGGGTAACCACCGCGCCAGCGCGTGGTATGCCGCAGATTACTGCGCGTGGCCGATGGCGAGCCTGGAAACGCCTGCGCTGACGCTGCCGGAAACGCTGAGTCCGGGGCTGGATTTTACTCAGGGGGATCGTCATGAAAGCGCGTGAAGTCAACTTTGACGGGCTGGTGGGGCTGACGCACCACTATGCTGGCCTCTCGTTTGGTAATGAAGCCTCGACGAAGCACCGTTTTCAGGTCTCCAACCCGAAACTGGCGGCGAAGCAGGGGCTGCTGAAAATGAAAGCCCTGTCGGATGCCGGTTTCCCGCAGGCGGTGATCCCGCCGCAGGAGCGCCCGAACGTGGCGGTGTTACGTCAGCTCGGCTTTAGCGGCAGCGATGAGCAGGTTATCGAAAAAGCGGGTACGCAGACGCCGCACCTGCTTTCAGCGGCGAGCTCTGCCTCGTCGATGTGGGTGGCAAACGCTGCTACCGTTGCACCGTCGGCCGATACGCTGGATGGCAAAGTGCATTTAACGGTGGCGAACCTGAATAACAAATTCCACCGTGCCACTGAAGCGGAGACGACCGAGCGCGTTCTGCGTGCGATTTTCCGTCATGAGGCTCACTTTGAGGTCCATCAGGCGTTGCCACAGGTGGCCATGTTCGGGGATGAAGGAGCGGCAAACCATAACCGTCTTGGGGGGGATTATGGCGATCCCGGCGTGCAGCTGTTCATTTACGGGCGAGAAGAGGGCGGCCATTCGGCGCCTGTCCGTTATCCCGCCCGCCAGACGCTGGCGGCGAGCCAGGCCGTCGCGCGGCTGAACCAGGTGAATCCCTCACAGGTGATTTTTGCTCAGCAGAACCCACAGGTGATTGACCAGGGTGTTTTCCACAACGACGTCATTGCCGTCTCTAACCGCCAGGTGCTGTTCTGCCATGAGCAGGCGTTTGCCCATCAGGAGAAGCTGCTCGCTACGCTGCATGAGCGGGTGCCGGGGTTTATGCCGATTCAGGTGCCGACCCAGGCGGTCAGCGTGCAGGACGCGGTTGAAACTTACCTCTTTAATAGCCAGCTGTTGAGCCGTGAGGACGGCAGCATGATGCTGGTGCTGCCGCAAGAGTCGCAGGACCATAAAGGAGTGTGGCGTTATCTGTCTGAACTGGTGAAAGCCGATAACCCGATCGATGAACTGCGCGTCTTTGACCTGCGCGAAAGCATGGCCAACGGCGGCGGTCCGGCCTGTTTACGCCTGCGCGTAGTGCTGACGCAGAACGAAATGCAGGCTGTTAATCCAGCCGTGATGATGAATGAGACGCTGTTTAACTCCCTGAATGACTGGGTGGATCGTTACTATCGCGACAGATTAACGCAGGCCGATCTGGTCGACCCTCAGCTACTGCGTGAAGGGCGTGAGGCACTGGACGCGTTAACAACAATCCTGCAGTTGGGATCGGTTTATCCGTTCCAGCGCTAAAGGAGTGGCTATGGAAAATTTACTGGCGTTGACACTGGCCGATGAAACGCCCGGACAGCGTGAGGGGGAGGGCCCCTCATTTCACTGGCGGTGGCTGGGTCGCGGCGTCCTTGAACTGACACCGGCCGCGAAGAGTGAGTTATCGCTGCTGCTTTCAACCGGCATCCATGGTAATGAAACCGCGCCGGTTGAAATTGTCGACCTGCTGCTTCGCGCGTTGTATCGGGGAGATATCACCCTGCAGTGCCGTCTGCTGGTGGTGCTTGGCAACCCGCCTGCGCTGGCGCAAAACAAACGTTATCTTGAGAGCGACCTTAACCGCATGTTTGGCGGCCGCTGGTCACAGTTTGTGCCAGGCGATGAAACGTCGCGGGCGCAGTGGCTTGAGCACGTGGTTGCAACATTTTTCGCCGCGGCCGGTCCCGTGCGCTGGCATCTCGACCTGCATACGGCAATTCGCGCCTCTTATCATGTGCGCTTTGGTGTTCTGCCCCAGCGTAACCAGCCGTGGGATGAGGCGTTTCTGAGCTGGCTGGGCGACGCCGGGCTGGAGGCTCTGGTGTTTCATCAGTCGCCGGGGGGGACATTTACCCATTTCACCTGTGAGCATTTCGGCGCGCTGGCCTGCACGCTGGAGCTGGGAAAAGCGCTACCGTTTGGCCAGAACGATCTCGCGCGCTTCGCGCCAACGCATCTTGCGCTTCGCGCGCTGCTCGGGGGATTGGCACCCGAGCCAACGCAACAGACTGTCGTGCGCTATCGGGTCGTACAGCAGATCACTCGCCGCAGCGAGGCCTTCCGGCTGCATATGGCCGCCCACACGCTGAACTTCACCCCTTTTCGCAAAGGCGTTCTGCTGGCGGAAGATGGCGACGAGCGTTACGAGGTGCAGAAAACCACTGAATATGTTCTGTTCCCTAATCCATCGGTAGCGTTTGGCCTGCGCGCCGGGCTGATGCTGGAAAAAGTGTCCTGAACATTTCCCCTCTCATTGCCTGAGAGGGGAACGTCAAATTATTTTTCTTAGCGATTAAAGCGCAATGACAACTATTGCAGAATATTCCTGGTGAATTGCTTTATTATTGGTCTTCACTTCGCTATACTTTTCTAAATTGCTTTGAAAATCATCATTTTGAATATTTTCGTTGCAACTCTCCATCCTTTATCCTTAATTCCTCCACATTTGGCGATAATTTGTTTTTTACACTTTCATTGTTTTACTGTTGCTCTGATTAATTGACGATAAACCCCGTAAAGTTAATCTCGTCAACACGGCATAGCGCCGAAGAATAACTGAAAGTAAGGAAATAAATTATGCGTAAGTTTACTGCACTGTTTGTTGCTTCTACCCTGGCTCTGGGCGCTACCAGCATGGCGTTCGCTGCAGATACCGCGACCACCACCACTGCCGCGCCTGTCGAAGGCAAAATGATGATGCATCATAAAGGCAAGCCGGGTATGCACCACGAGATGATGATGTTTAAAGATCTGAACCTGACGGATGCACAGAAACAGCAGGTCCGCGACATCATGAAAAGCCAGCGCGACCAGATGAAACGTCCGTCACTGGACGAACGCCGCGCGATGCATGACATCATCGCCAGCGACAGCTTCGATAAAGCAAAAGCCGAAGCGCAGATCGACAAAATGGCTGAGCAGCATAAAGCCCGCATGCTGGCGCATATGGAAACCCAGAACAAGATCTACAACATTCTGACGCCGGAACAGAAAAAACAATTTAATGCCAATTTTGAGAAGCGTCTGACAGAACGTCCAGCAATGGAAGGTAAAATGCCAGCACCAACCGAATAATCGGTTCAACATCTTAAGACCGCCGGGATCCTGTCCACAAAAGCGCTAACGCTGTGGACAGGACCGGCGGTTTTTCTTTCATGCCCTCTTGTCTGCCGCCGCCAGAGCGGTATTCTCCTGTAGTCGCTTCAGAGAATGTTGGCAGAGTCATGGCGTTATAATTTTTATTAACGTTCCGCTAAGGCCTGCCCGCTCTGCTGCCGATACTGTGTCTGTGAAAACCCAACGATAACAAACAAGACAGCAACGATAGCGATATCCTTGCCCTGGCACAGGTTGTGCCTTTCAGGAGTGGTGATGGAGTTCTTTGATATCCGTAAGATGCCGGTCAGCCTCTGGCGCAATGGCGCAGGCGAGACGCGGGAAATTTGTTGTTTTCCGCCCGCAACGCGCGATTTTTACTGGCGTGCCAGTATCGCGACCATCGCCAGCAATGGCGAATTCTCCTCTTTTCCCGGTGTCGATCGGGTGATTACCTTGCTTGAAGGGGGTGAGGTAACGCTGGATGCCGGTCAGGCGTTCTGCCATACCCTGAAACATCATCAGCCATACCATTTTTCCGGCGATCAGCCGGTGAAAGCGCTGCTTTCCGAAGGACGGATGTCGATGGATTTCAACATCATGACCCGGCGTGACCGTTGTCAGGCGAAAGTGCGTGTCGCTGACCGCACCTTTACCACGTTCGGCTCCCGCGGGGGCGTCGCGTTCGTGTTAAGCGGGGCGTGGCAGCTTGGCGATAAGTTGCTGACGGCCGATCAGGGCGCCAGCTGGGAGGAGGGCGTCCATACTCTCCGCCTGCTGGAGGCTCAGGGCACCTTATTATTCAGCGAAATTAACTGGCTGCCGGGGCACTAAGCTCAATGACCTCATACTTGCCGGTTAACACGGGCTTGCAGAGAATTTTGTAGCCATCGTGGTCGAAACCGGCGGGTGTGCGCAGCAAGGTTGCCGCATCGTTTACATCGTCAACAGCTCCCAGCCAGAGCCAGTTATTGATGATGTGATACTGGGTCATCGCGTCACCGACTTCTTTTAGCGCAACGGCACCCTCCCACGGCCAGCAGTTAACGCTAAGCGCCGCCAGCCCTGCGAGGAGCCGGGCGTGGTGTTCCTCAATGCTTTCTTTCCCGCAGCAGGCCCCTGCGCAGCGCTTTAACGCTGAGCGGAAACAGGCCCGCCCGCGAGTGGTTGCTTCGAGGCCTAGCAGGCTGTAGCACAGCTGTAACTCATCGGCCAGCGTTTGCAGAGCCTGCAGAGCCGCCCGTTTATTTGCGAACAGCCCGTAGAGATTGGGGGCGTGAGAAAAATCGACTTCGCGTGCGTAGACAACCTGCGGCTTACCGGCGTTTATCTGAAGGGAGCAGAGCTGCCGGTTGCGGCGCAGGCGCTTATTGAACAGCGGCTGTTGCTCTTTGATCAGACGGGCTTCCAGTAAGAGCGCGCCCATCTCTCCGGCGGTACGAAACCAGGTGATGCGTCGCGACTGGCGCAGCATTGCCGCCTCGTCTGGCGTGCGCAGATGAGACATGACCCGGCTGCGAATATTTACGCTTTTGCCAATGTAGAGCGGAAGGGTGTCACTCTCACCGTGAAAGATATACACGCCCGGCTGTTTAGGCAGTTCCTCAAGCCAGGGGCGAAGATGTTCGGGATATTCGTATATAGCCGCCGCTTCAAACTCAAGACGCGGGGCGGATTGACGCCTGCTCACATACTACTCCATATACTGTTCAGGCATACAGTGTAGCAGAGCCGGTTTGGTTAAAAAAGAGCCGGATGGTGCAACGGACGGTGCGGGCGAACCCCCTCTCCCCAGAGAGAGGGTGCCAGAGTGTTACTTTTTCCAGAAATCATCGAACACGGTGATCGGCGGGCGACGCTTGTGCTCGGTTTTCAGATACCAGCTTTCAATGATTTTCGCGGTACCTTCATCCAGTTTTTTGCCTTCCAGATAATCATCAATATTGTCATAGGTGACACCCAGGGCCGCTTCATCCGGCAGGGAGGGGCGATCGTCTTCCAGATCCGCCGTTGGCGCTTTCTTGTAAAGGTGCTCCGGGCAACCCAGCGCGGCAAGCAGCTGCTTACCCTGACGTTTATTGAGACGGAAGAGCGGGTTAATATCGGTACCGCCGTCGCCATACTTGGTGAAGAAACCCGTGATGGCTTCTGCCGCATGGTCGGTACCGACCACAACGCCTTTGGTCATCCCGGCAATGCTGTATTGCGCTTTCATACGTTCACGGGCTTTTTCATTGCCGCGGACAAAATCGCTCAACTCAATGCCTGCTTCGCGAAGCGCCTGCTCGCTGGCCAGCACCGATCCTTTGATATTGACGGTGAGCACACGATCGGGCTGGATGAAGGCGATGGCATCCTGGCAATCCTGTTCATCGGCCTGCACGCCATAGGGAAGACGCACGGCAATAAACTGCAGCGCGTCATCACCCGTCTCTTCGCGGAGCTCTGAAATTGCCATCTGGCAGAGTTTACCGGCCAGGGTAGAGTCCTGACCGCCGCTGATGCCCAGCACCAGGGATTTCAGGAACGAGTGAGTTTTTAAATAAGACTTTAAAAAATCCACGCTGCGGCGGATCTCTTCTTGTGCGTCTACCGCGGGCTTTGCGCCCAGCGCCTGAATAATCTCTTGTTGCAGAGCCATCACGCCCTCCATATGCAGAACATAAACAGATTGTGTTAACTGTTAAAACTAACCCTTTGAACGAGAAACGACAAGGATCACAGTTTCGAGTGCGTTAAATTGCGGCGATTTAGCAGGTTATCGTTGTTTTATTAGAATTTTCCGAAATTCGTCTGGCGGAATTCACAAAGTTGAACAATAGTACTTTTTATTCCATGCTTAGATAACACGCTGATAAACAAGAGGACGGAATATGAACAAGAACGTAGCAGGAATTCTTAGCGCAGCGGCGGTACTGACTATGCTGGCAGGGTGTACGGCCTACGACCGCACCAAAGATCAGTTTACACAGCCCGTAGTGAAAGATGTCAAAAAAGGCATGACCCGTTCGCAGGTGGCTGCGATTGCCGGCAAGCCTTCTTCTGAAGTGACAATGATTCATGCACGCGGTACCTGCCAGACCTATATCCTGGGTCAACGTGATGGTAAGGCAGAGACCTACTTCGTTGCGTTGGATGAGACCGGTCATGTGATCAACTCCGGTTACCAGACCTGTACTGAATACGATACCGATCCGCAGGCACCTAAGGCGCAGTAACCCTTCTTGCCTGAGTATGTTAACAAACCGGCCGTTGGGCCGGTTTTTTTATACATACGTAAATCTTATTTCTTCTCGCGAATTATTTGCCTGAAATGTGAAGGTAGTCAACACGCCAGGTCAATGAGAGACAATTTCCCCCTGTGCAGAATTATCTCCTGTCTGTACCATTGCGTATACTCACTCCAACGACAAACAACAGTAAGCAAACTACCTGTCTGCCAGGATAGCGAGTCGAGTGATAGCGCGATGGCAGGTAGTCATACGAGAGGGAAGTTACTATGGAAAAGAAACATATCTATCTGTTCTGCTCAGCAGGCATGTCAACCTCGCTTCTGGTGTCAAAGATGCGTGCTCAGGCTGAGAAGTATGAAGTCCCGGTGGTGATCGAAGCGTTTCCGGAGACGCTGGCGGGCGAAAAGGGCCAGACAGCCGATGTCGTTTTACTGGGGCCGCAAATTGCCTATATGTTGCCCGAAATTCAACGTCTGTTACCCAATAAACCGGTCGAAGTGATCGATTCGGGATTGTACGGCAAGATTGATGGTTTAGGTGTATTGAAAGCTGCTGTTGCAGCAATTAAAAAAGCTGCTAATTAATTTTTATTTTTCCCGTCAAAGAGTTATTTCACACACAATACGCCGTAACCTGCGTTGCGGCATTTAAGGGTATTTTCCTATGAGTAAAGTCATCGCTTCACTTGAAAAGGTACTCCTTCCTTTTGCTGTTAAAATAGGAAAGCAGCCTCACGTTAATGCCATCAAAAACGGTTTTATTAGATTAATGCCGTTGACGCTGGCTGGGGCAATGTTCGTTTTAATTAACAACGTTTTTCTGAGCTTTGGTGAAGGTTCCTTTTTTTATTCATTAGGAATTCGATTAGACGCTTCCACAATTGAAACCCTTAATGGTTTAAAAGCCATCGGCGGCAACGTATATAACGGTACGTTAGGTATTATGTCGCTGATGGCACCTTTCTTTATTGGCATGGCACTGGCGGAAGAGCGGAAAGTGGATCCGCTGGCCGCAGGTTTATTATCCATTGCCGCCTTTATGACCGTGACGCCATACAGCGTCGGTGAGGCCTATGCCGTAGGGGCCAACTGGCTGGGGGGCGCTAATATCATCTCCGGTATCGTAATCGGTCTGGTGGTTGCGGAGATGTTCACCTTTATTATTCGTCGCAACTGGGTTATCCGTTTACCGGATAGCGTGCCGGCGTCCGTTTCTCGTTCATTTTCCGCGTTGATTCCAGGCTTCATTATTCTCTCCATCATGGGGATTATCGCCTGGGCGCTCTCTCATTGGGGCACTAACTTCCACCAGATCATCATGGACTCTATCTCAACGCCGCTGGCGTCAATGGGTAGCGTGGTCGGTTGGGCGTATGTGATTTTCACCTCCCTGCTGTGGTTCTTTGGCGTGCATGGTTCACTGGCACTGGCGGCGCTGGACAGCGGTATCATGACCCCATGGGCACTGGAAAACGTTGCACTTTACCAGCAGTACGGCTCCGTTGACGCGGCGCTGGCAGCCGGTAAAACCTTCCATGTGTGGGCGAAGCCGATGCTCGACTCTTATATCTTCCTGGGGGGTACCGGGGCGACGCTGGGTCTGATCATCGCGGTCTTTATTGTTTCTCGTCGCGCTGACCATCGTCAGGTTGCGAAGCTGGCGCTGCCGTCAGGCATCTTCCAGATTAACGAGCCGATTCTGTTTGGTCTGCCAATCATCATGAACCCGGTAATGTTCATTCCGTTCATTCTGGTTCAGCCACTGTTGGCGGCCATTACCCTGACGGCCTATTACCTGGGCATTATTCCGCCCGTCACCAACATTGCGCCGTGGACCATGCCGGCGGGTCTGGGGGCGTTCTTCAACACCAACGGTAGCGTGGCTGCCTTCCTGCTGGCGATATTCAACCTCGGGATTGCAACACTGCTCTATATGCCATTCGTGGCGATAGCAAACAAAGCTGCAACCGTTATCGATGAAGAAGAGAGCGAAGAGGATATCGCCCTCGCACTGAAATTCTAAAATTGCACGGCGCGGGGCAACCCGCGCCAGCCAAAAGGAGCTTAAAAATGTTAGATTTGGACAGTATTGTTGCAGAACAAACCGCAGAGAACAATCTGGAAGAGGTGGTGATGGGGCTTATCATCAATTCCGGGCAGGCGCGTAGCCTGGCGTATGCCGCGCTCAAGCAGGCCAAGCAGGGTGATTTCGCAGCCGCGAAAACCATGATGGAACAGTCCCGTACGGCGCTGAACGAAGCGCACCTGGTGCAGACAAAGCTTATCGAAAGCGACCAGGGTGAAGGCAAGATGAAGGTCAGTCTGGTGCTGGTGCATGCGCAGGATCATCTGATGACGTCGATGCTGGCACGTGAACTGGTGGCCGAGTTAATTGAGCTTCACGAGAAGATGCAGTAAGGCAGAATTTGCAGCAGGAGGTCAGCGCGATGGAAATAAAAACCGCACTTGAACAGCAACTGTTTAATGGCAAAAATTTTCACGTGATTATTTACAACAAGACGGAGAGCGCGAGCGGTCTGCATCAGCATGACTACTATGAGTTCACGATTGTTCTGACCGGTCGCTACTACCAGGAAATCAACGGCAAGCGCGTCCTGCTTGAGCGGGGAGATTTCGTCTTCCTGCCGATGGGGTCCCATCACCAGAGCTTTTATGAATTTGGTGCAACCCGCATTCTTAACGTAGGTGTCAGCAGACGCTTCTTTGAGAAACACTATCTGCCGCTGGTGCCGTTCTGCTTTGTGGCCTCGCAGGTTTATCGCATCAAAAACGAATTCATGACCTGGATTGAAACGGTTATCGCCTCGCTTAACTTTCGCGAGAATGAATTTGATGAGTTTATTGAAACGGTGACGTTTTATGTGATGAACCGTCTGCGCCATCATCGTGAAGAGCAGCAGGTGAGCGATGATATTCCGCAGTGGCTGCGCAGTACGGTTGAACTGATGCACGATAAAGGGCAGTTCAGCGAAAATGCGCTGGAAAATATGGTCGCTTTGTCCGGTAAATCACAGGAATATCTGACCCGAGCAACTCAGCGTTATTATCGTAAAACGCCAGTGCAAATTATTAATGAAATCCGCATTAATTTTGCTAAAAAACAGCTGGAAATAACCAACTACTCGGTTACCGATATTGCTTATGAGTCAGGCTACAGTAGTCCCAGCTTGTTTATTAAGACCTTTAAGAAATTGACCTCGTTCACACCGAACAGTTACCGGAAGAACCTGACGGTAATTAATTAAATTTCGGCGGATTTACCCGCCACAAATATTGCCTTGATTGCTTGCCCACAGAGCGGGAAGAGTACGCTACACCTTGCAGGCGATTAACCTGATATGCTAAGGGAGATATTATGCAGAAGAAATTAAAAGTCGTAACCATTGGCGGCGGCAGCAGTTATACCCCGGAATTACTCGAAGGTTTCCTGAAACGTTATCATGAATTACCGGTCAGCGAATTATGGCTGGTGGACGTTGAGGAAGGTCAGGAGAAACTGAATATCATTTTTGAGCTCTGCAAGCGGATGGTCGCGAAAGCCGGTGTGCCATTGACCGTGCATAAAACCCTCGACCGTCGCCTGGCGCTGCAGGATGCCGACTTCGTAACGACTCAGCTGCGCGTCGGCCAGCTCAAAGCGCGTGAAATGGATGAACGTATTCCACTGAGCCACGGCTATCTGGGGCAGGAGACCAACGGCGCGGGCGGCCTGTTCAAGGGGCTGCGTACCATTCCGGTCATTTTTGACATCATCAACGATGTGGAAGCGATCTGCCCCAACGCGTGGGTGATTAACTTCACCAACCCGGCCGGGATGGTGACTGAGGCGGTCTATCGCCACACCGGTTTCAAACGCTTTATCGGCGTCTGTAATATTCCGATTGGCATGAAGATGTTCATCAGCGATGTGCTGGAGTTGACCGATAACGACGATCTTTCTATCGATCTCTTTGGCCTGAACCATATGGTGTTTATCAAAGATGTCATCGTGAATGGTCAGTCTCGCTTTAGCGAACTGCTTGACGGCGTAGCCTCCGGGCGCCTGACCGCTGCGTCAGTGAAAAACATCTTTGACCTGCCGTTCAGCGAAGGGCTGATCCGCTCGCTTAATCTGCTGCCTTGCTCATACCTGCTTTACTACTTCAAACAGAAAGAGATGCTGGCCATCGAGATGGGTGAGTACTATAAGGGTGGCGCACGCGCTCAGGTGGTGCAGAAAGTTGAAAAGCAGCTGTTTGATTTGTATAAAGATCCGAACCTGAACGTGAAACCGAAAGAGCTTGAGCTGCGCGGCGGAGCGTATTATTCCGATGCGGCGTGTGAAGTGATCAACGCCATTTACAACGACAAGCAGGCCGAGCACTACGTCAATGTGCCGCATCACGGTCATATCGACAACATCCCGGCTGACTGGGCCGTTGAGATGACCTGCATTCTGGGACGTGATGGCGCCAGGCCGCATCCACGGATTACCCACTTTGACGACAAAGTGATGGGGTTGATCCACACCATCAAAGGGTTTGAAGTGGCAGCCAGCAACGCGGCGCTGAGCGGTGAACTCAATGACGTTCTTCTGGCGCTCAATCTCAGCCCGCTGGTCCATTCCGATCGTGATGCCGAGCAACTGGCCAGCGAAATGATTCTGGCGCATGAAAAATGGTTGCCTAATTTTGCCGCCACGATTGAGAAGCTGAAATTCAAACAGCACTGAGAGGATGTGTGATGGAAAACCTGCTGATCGTCAATGCTGATGATTTTGGTCTCTCAAAAGGTCAAAACTACGGCATTATTGAAGCCTGCCGCCGGGGTGTGGTGACCTCAACAACGGCACTGGTTAATGGTGACGCGGTTGAACACGCCGCGCAGCTCAGCCGCGAAGTGCCAGCGCTGGGCGTCGGCATGCACTTTGTATTGACGCTCGGGATGCCGCTTTCACCGATACCAGGACTGACGCGGGACGGACAGCTGGGCAAATGGATTTGGGAGCAGGCAGAGCAGGGCACGCTGCCGCTCGAGGAGATTAGCCGCGAGCTGGACTGTCAGTTCAACCGTTTCGTCGATCTCTTTGGCCGTGAACCCACGCATATTGACAGCCATCATCACGTGCATATGATCCCGGCACTTTTCCCGTCAGTGGCGGAATTTGCACAGCGCAAAGGCGTGGCAATGCGCGTGGATCGTGAGGTGCAGGCGCTGCACGGGCTGTCATTGTCTTCTGTGCCCACAACGGACGGGTTCAGTAGCGCGTTCTACGGCGACGAGATTAGCGAAGCGCTGTTTCTGCAGGTGCTGGATGAGTCCGCCGCGCGGGGGGAACGGTCGCTGGAAGTGATGGCACACCCTGCATTTGTCGATAACATTGTGCGTAAAAGTGCCTACTGCTGGCCGCGACTGGCGGAACTGGATGTGCTGACGTCGGCATCGCTGAAATACGCCATTGCCGAGCGTGGGTACCGTCTGGGCACCTTTGAGGATGTATGAAAATAGCCCGGAGGCGCGGTGCCTGCCGGGCTGAGTAAACGATACCAATCAGCGCCGGGTCGGGCAAAGCCAGACCCGGCTTTTCTTATGCCGGTATACGATCAATCTTACTGCTGCGTGACCACACACGGTGCGCTGCGAGCAGATCGAACAGCTTCGTCATAAACGCATCATCGACGTTATCGCCTTCGACAATGCCATCTTCACCTTGCTCAGCCACCTTCAGGTGCGCTTTAAACTGTCGCGCATCGCCGGACAGGGCGATCGGCTTCAGGTGTTTATAGGCTTCCAGCAGATAATAAATCGCATCGCCATTGTTCAGCAGACTGTCGATGTCGCCGCACGGCACAATCACCGCATCAACGGTGAGCGATGGTGCTCCGGCAAAGGTGGCCGCAACCGGCAGCACTGAACCGTCGTCGGCGGTCACTTCCCCCATGCGGGAATAGAGCAGTTTGGCGTGAACGCCTTTGGTTTTCAGCGCCTGCATAATCCCCAGCACGTCGCTGGCACGGGTGTTGTCATTCAGCAGAATGGCCACTACCCGGCCTTTTATCGAGCCACCCGGCACCGCATACAGACTCAGGGACGGATCTTTCTTCAGTCCGTTAACGTCTTTCGGTGGGGCCGCATTGCGTTGCTCATCCGTCAGCGTAATGCCAAGGTTATCCGCCACGCTCTGGGCAAGCTGAATATCGATTTGGGCGAGCTGATCGACCACGCGCTCGCGGATGTAAGTCCGCACCACTTTGCTCAGTTCAAAGCTAAAGCCACCGATAATGTGCTGTTGCTCGATCGGCGTCTGGCTGTTCCAGAACAGGCGAGGTTGGGCATAATACTCGCCGAATGACGGGCTACGCTCGCGGATTTTATTGCCATCGATGCGCTCCTGGTACGACTCAAAACCACCGCGTTTCGGTCCAGGCGGCGTTTCGCGCGGCCAGTTATCGTTGATGGAGTTCGGCTCATAGTTAGCCGGATTGGTATCGATATCCTGGCGATGCATCCCGTCGCGCTGGAAATTGTGGTACGGGCAGGTTGGACGGTTAATCGGAATTTCGTGGAAGTTGGGCCCGCCAAGGCGACTGATCTGCGTATCGGTATAGGAGAACAACCGCCCCTGCAGGAGGGGATCGTTCGTGAAATCCAGCCCCGGAACGATATGCCCCGGGTGGAACGCGACCTGCTCATTTTCGGCAAAGAAATTGTCCGGGTTACGGTTGAGCACCATTTTACCCACCAGCTGAACCGGCACCAGCTCCTCTGGGATCAGCTTTGTCGGGTCGAGAAGATCGAAATCGAAGTTAAACTCATCCTCTTCCGGGATCAGCTGTAACCCCAGTTCATATTCCGGGAAGTCACCGGCTTCAATCGACTCCCACAGCTCACGACGGTGGAAGTCCGGATCGCGCCCGGTCAGCTTCTGGGCTTCATCCCACACCAGCGAGGCTTTGCCCGCCACAGGCTTCCAGTGGAAGCGTACGAATGTGGCTTTCCCGTCCGCGTTGATCATCCTGAAGGTATGAATACCAAACCCTTCCATCGTGCGGTAGCTGCGCGGAATGCCACGGTCTGACATCGCCCACATCACGTTGTGTAACGTTTCTGGCTGCAGTGAGACATAATCCCAGAAGGTGTCATGCGCACTTTGTCCCTGCGGTATGGCCCAGTGGGGCTCCGGTTTTACCGCATGGACAAAGTCAGGAAATTTATGCGCATCCTGAATGAAGAACACCGGGGTGTTATTGCCGACGAGATCGAAAATACCCTCTTCGGTATAAAATTTGGTGGCGAAGCCGCGGATATCACGCACGGTATCTGCCGAACCCGCGCCGCCCTGTACGGTTGAAAAGCGGACAAAGACCGGTGTGATTTTGTCCGGATCGGAAAGGAAATCCGCTTTGGTTATCTCTTTGAGGCTTTTGTAGGGCTGGAAGTAGCCGTGTGCCGCGGAGCCACGCGCGTGAACGATGCGCTCAGGTATACGTTCATGGTCAAAATGGGTGATTTTTTCCCGCAGAATAAAGTCTTCCAGCAGGGTCGGTCCGCGCGTTCCCGCACGCAGCGAGTTCTGATCGTCAGCAATGCGCACGCCCTGGTTGGTGGTAAGTGCAAAACCTTCGCCGCCTTTACGGTGGGACTCAAGGGATTTCAGCTTCTCGTTTCCGGTATCCGGGGATTTCATACTTCCCGGCGCGGTAGGCTGTTCGCCAGGTGCGGAAGGGCCGGGGGACGGGCGATGAGAGCCATCCGCTGGGGCCAGAGAGTCCATGCCTGGTTGAGATTCTTCAGTGCCATGAATGGGTGATTGATGTGTTTTATCTTTGTTCGACATTGCACGCTTCTCCTTTATCCATTGCTAAAAACCTTGTTAACTATAGAACAATGTGGCGAAAGGGCGGGCGAACTAAGAGTTTTCAGATGACCTGGTTAAGGAATGCGCTATCAGAGCGATGCAGGGCGCGACGCGTGGGGGGAGGATCGGCTATCATAGAATTTTCCTGCTTCCAGAATGTGCTTTAGTGAACCCGTCGCTTATGAAACCTTTTCGTCAACAAAACCGCCCTGTCATTAGCTACGTGCCCCGCGTCGAACCCGCGCCGCCCGAACACGCCCTGAAGGTGGATGGTTTTCGTGATGTCTGGCAACTGCGCGGTAAATACGTAGCGTTTGTTCTGATGGGAGAACACTTCCGCCGTTCGCCCGCGTTTTCGGGGCCGGAGTCGGCCCAGCGATGGGCGAACCAGGTCCGCCAGGATGAAGAGATTGAAGAATAACAGCCAAAAAAAAACCGCCATCAGGCGGTTTTTTTATTCATCCGTGATTAACGGTGCGCCAGTTCAGCGTCGTCTTCACTTTCCAGAATGGTTTTATCGGTCTGCTTCAGCCACTGGCTGGTCAACGTACCGGCGGTCATGGAACCGCTCACGTTCAGCGCAGTACGACCCATGTCGATCAGCGGCTCAACGGAGATCAGCAGGGCAACCAGCGTCACCGGCAGACCCAGGGCCGGCAGGACAATCAGCGCGGCGAAGGTTGCGCCACCGCCAACACCCGCAACGCCTGCGGAGCTGATGGTAACAATCCCGACAAGCGTGGCAATCCAAACGGGATCCAGTGGGTTAATACCCACGGTCGGAGCAACCATTACCGCCAGCATTGCAGGGTAGAGACCTGCGCAACCGTTCTGACCAATGGTGGCACCAAAGGAGGCAGAGAAGCTGGCAATAGATTCCGGTACGCCCAGACGACGGGTCTGCGCTTCAACGTTCAGCGGAATAGACGCGGCGCTGGAACGGCTGGTGAACGCAAAGGTCAGTACCGACCACACTTTACGGAAGTATTTCAGCGGGCTAACGCCATTGACGCCCAGCAGGATACCGTGCACCACGAACATAATGCCCAGACCCAGATAAGAGGCGACGACGAAGCTACCCAGCTTAATGATGTCCTGCAGGTTAGAGCCGGCAACCACTTTGGTCATCAGCGCCAGAACACCGTAAGGGGTCAACTGCATCACCAGACGGACCAGCTTCATTACCCAGCTTTGCAGGGTATCGATAGCCACCAGCACGCGCTCGCCTTTCGGCGCGTCGTCTTTCAGCAGCTTCAGCGCCGCCACACCGAGGAAGGCCGCAAAGATCACCACGCTGATAATGGAGGTTGGGCTGGCACCGGTCAGGTCAGCAAACGGGTTCTTCGGCACGAAAGAGAGCACCATCTGTGGCACCGTCAGGTCAGCGACTTTACCCACGTAGTTGGTCTGAATCGCGGTAAGACGCGCCGTTTCAGCCGTACCCTGGACCAGACCTTCAGCGGTCAGCCCGAACAGGTTGGTGACCAGCACACCGACCAGAGCTGCAATCAGCGTGGTAAACAGCAGCGTACCGATGGTCAGGAAGCTGATTTTACCCAACTGGGTGGCGTTATGCAGACGGGCAACGGCGCTCAGAATAGAGGCAAACACCAGCGGCATAACGATCATCTGCAGCAGCTGGACATAGCCGTTACCGACGATGTTGAACCACTGAATAGAATCTTTCAGAACTGGATTATCGGAGCCGTAAATAGCCTGCAACGCCAGACCAAACACGACACCCATGGCCAGACCAACCAGCACTTTCTTCGCGAGGCTCCACTGTTTGTGGCGCGCCTGCGCGAGAAGCAATAGCAATACAACGAACACCACAATGTTCGCGATGAGTGGAAAATTCATCCCCGTTCTCCTGATTTATTATACGGTCGGTTTTTACCGATCCTGTTGGCGCAAGGTTATCAGAAGTGTGATGTGGCGCTTATATCCAAATGGAATGGGTTATGACAAATGGAAATAATTTGTGTGCTTAGTGTTCAATCTGGTGATTAATGAAACGATTGAACTGAAATTGCAGCGAATTGATCATCTGGGATGACCAGCGCACTGCACTGTTTTCGGGCAAGGTTTGCGGCATCCAGACGGCGTAGGCAAAGAGCGCCATACACAACACACGCTCAAGCTGATTACCTTTCTGCGGCGCAAGAATGGGCAAACGGAACCGCCAGCGGCATGGCCAGAGCAGCGGCACGCCCGCAGGTGTCAGCATATCGGCAAGGATATGGCTTAAATAACCCAGCACCATTCCCTGGATGGCATCGGCGGGCACTATCCAGCTCTCAGGGACTTTTAAATAGAAAAGGGTGAGCAGGCCGAATACAGCCAGCAGGCTGTGGGTAAACCCACGGTGACCAAACGCGCGGGCGATGGGTTTTGATATCCACTTTAGCCGCTGTCCCAGGAACGATTTTGGATGGTCGATATCGGGCAGCAGACAGGTCAACACGGCGGACGGGACAATATGCCACCAGTCCCCCTGTGCGAGCACAGGGGTAAGTTCAGCGTTTTTGGCAAAAACTGCGCACGCAATGGAAAAAAGCAGATGGCCTTCCGCCGTCATGATAAAACCCACAAAACTGTCAATTCATACAGTATAGGGTTTTTATACAGTAGACGAAAGAGGTGACGGTGTAACTGTATGTCACAAACGCGCCTAGCGCGCCAGCCAGCCCCCGTCGACGGCTAACGTATAACCGTTCACGTAATCCGAGGCGGCGGAGGCTAAAAAGACCACCGGTCCCTGCAGGTCTTCTGGTACTCCCCAGCGCCCGGCAGGTATCCGGTCGAGGATCTCCTGGCTGCGCTGCTGATCATCCCGCAGTTGCTGAGTGTTGTTGGTCGCCATGTAGCCTGGCGCGATGGCGTTAACATTGATGCCGTGTGTCGCCCATTCATTCGCCAGCAGACGCGTGATCCCTAACACGCCGCTTTTGGACGCGGTGTAAGAGGGCACGCGGATGCCACCCTGGAATGAGAGCATCGAGGCGATATTAATGATTTTCCCGCCCTGTCCCTGCGCAATAAACTGTTTAGCCACGGCCTGGGAGAGGAAAAAAAGCGATTTCAGATTCAGGTTGATGACGTCGTCCCAGTCCTTTTCGCTGAACGCGAGAGCATCTTCACGGCGTATGGTCCCGGCATTGTTCACCAGAATATCGACTCGCCCCATCTCAGCCACCGCGCTGTCAACAACGTTCTGAAGACTCTCCTGCTGACTGAGGTCGGCCCGAATCGCCCTGAACCGCCTTCCGAGTGCGCTAATGCAGGCAGCCGTTTCCTCCGGCGCTTTGCGGTTAACACCCACGATGTCGCATCCCGCCTGCGCCAGCGCAATGGCCATGGCTTGTCCCAGACCGGTATCGCATCCGGTGACGATGGCCACTTTTCCTGACAGAGTGAAGTTATCCAGTATCATACGCGCCTCAGAAGTAAGGTTATTGTCATTCTGACGCTAAGGATAGAAGCGGGGGATAAGAAAAGCAAACAAAATGAAACGATGTTTTGTTTTTAAAGCAGGCAGCCTGACGCTGCCTGAAAGGGGCGGGTTACTCGCCGCGCAGCTGCTGCGCCGTCAGCTCAACCAGTGAGTTCAGCTTTACGTCGGCAAGGGCAAAACGGGGATCGTGTCGGCCTTCCTCCGCGGGAACAACAATCGAGCGCATGCGCGCGGCCTTCGAGGCCACCATTCCGTTAACGGAATCTTCCAGCGCGACACAGCAGAGGGGATCAAGAACGAGCTTAGCGGCACAGTCGAGATAGACCTGCGGGTGCGGCTTGCTGTATGGCAACGTTTCCGCTGAGGCCAGCGCGTCGAAGCTGTCGCGCAGCTCAAACATGGTCAGCACTTTTTCCAGCATATGCAGCGGTGAAGCTGACGCCAGGCCAACTTTCAACCCCTGCGCTTTGCACAGCGCGACGGCTTCACGCACGCCGGGCAGCAGGGGCTTGCTCTCTTCCACCAGTGAGATGGCGCGGCTGATAATGCGCGCGGTCACTTCGTCGCGATCGGGTCCCACCCACGGCTGCTGGGCATACCACAGGTCCACCACCATATCGATGCGCAGACCAAGCGTATCCGGAAGTTCATTACGGCGGCTGATATCAACGCCCAGGCTGGCGATAACGTCCAGTTCGGCGCGATCCCACAACGGTTCGGAATCGATCAGTAATCCATCCATGTCAAAAATTGCGGCAAGAATCTGGCGCGGTGTCGACATCACAACGTCTCCTTATCCAGGGTGTACGACAGACGATAAATGCTAAGTGCACTCTGCAATTTAGCATATTGCCTTTAAAGAGCGGGCGAAAATGATGGTCAGCAGGTAGACTTAGGCAGAAATAACGCGTCTTTATGAAGGGGAACTGATGACGTATCAACAAGCTGGACGCATTGCTGTATTAAAACGTATTGCTGGCTGGGTAATTTTTATTCCAGCCGTCATTTCGACGCTGATCTCTGTGCTCAAATTTATGTACGATCACAGTGAAAAACAGCCAGGTATTAATGCGGTAATGCTTGATTTTGCTCATGTCATGATTGAAATGATGCGTTTTAACACGCCGTTTCTGAATGTCTTTTGGTTCAATTCGCCGACGCCGAATTTTCATCAGCAGTTGAATCTCGGGTTTTGGGTGATCTACGCGCTGATCTTTATTGGTATGGCGTTGCAGGCCTCTGGCGCACGCATGAGCCGTCAGACGCGCTTTTTACGCGAAGGTGTGGAAGACCAGATGATTCTGGAACAGGCGAAAGGCCCGGAAGGAATGAGCCGCGAGCAGATTGAGTCCCGCATTGTTGTGCCGCGTCACACCATTTTCCTGCAAATTTTCCCGCTGTATATCCTGCCAGTCATTATCATCGTGGCGGGTTACTTCTTCTTTTCGCTGTTGGGATTTCTGTAACCGATGAGGGTGGCGACATAGCCACCCGTCCCGCCATTACGCGGCAAGCACACGTTCAAGTGCCCTCTGGGCATTGACCAGATGCTCTCCGCCAAACAGAATGGCGCGGTTCATCAGTGTGTAGAGCTGATACACCGGCTGGCGCTCAAGAAAACCCTGCGGCAGAGGCAGAACGGACTGATACCCGTCGTAAATTTGCGGCGGTTGCTCAGGGTGCAGTGGCAGCATCGCCAGGTCACACTCCCTGTCGCCCCAGTAACAGGCCGGGTCGAAGATATAGGGGCCGTCAGGACCCAGCGCGCAGTTATCTGACCACAAATCACCGTGCAGCAGAGACGGCTGAGGCTGGTGGGATGCCAGACGCTGCTGAATATGTTCGACGATGGCATCGATATTGCCAAACTCCAGACCTTTCTCCGCAGCCAGTTCCAGCTGCCAGCCAATGCGTTGCTCAGCAAAGAATGTCGACCAGCGTCGTTGCCAGGCATTGGGTTGTGGGGTGGTGGAGAGGTCGTTGTCAAAATCGAGACCAAACTGCGGCTGGTCGCTCCATTGATGCAGTCGCGCTAACTGTTGGCCGAGAATGAAGGCGTTATGGGCGTCTAACGGGCGGGCAGGAAGAAATTCCATGACCAGAAAACTGTAGTCGCGGTCGCTGCCCACGGCCCAGACCTGCGGGACCGTCACCGTTTTACTGCGCGACAACAGTTCCAGCTGGTCGGCTTCGGCGGTGAAAATCGGAAGCAGCTCTCGCTCATCGCATTTAACAAAGAGATCGCGCCCGGCGTAGCGTAAGTGCCATGCGGCGTGGATTTCTCCGCCTGGCAGTTCGTTCCGCAGTTCAATTTCACCTTCACCCAGTTGCTCACTTAAAAGATGACTGATAGCCTGCCACATGTTGTCTCTCCCATGTTGTCTGCCAGATCATAAAGTTAGCGCATAATTGCGGTAAAAAAATACGAACTAACGCACACCTGAGCGGTTTAAATTCATGCAGGGCACTTATTGTTCTTTTTTCTGCCAGCTTTCCCAGGTATCAAGATCAATTTCTGCCGCTTTGTCGGTCACGCTTTCGACCAGACTGGCCGCCAGAGCGTGAACCTCTTCTTTACTCAGGGCGCTGATCAGGCCAAACGTCAGGGTGCCTAAATCATGGATATTGCCCTCGTCATCCGTGAGTGTGAGCAGGAAATTGGCCCGGGTAAAGGCGTTGTTGAGCTCATTAAGCTCGGTCAGCGACGCTTGATGAATGTTGATGGTAACGACGTAGCGGGTGATGTCACCACTGCTCATAATTCACCTCATTGTTATCTTGGAAGTTTTCTTAGCATAGTCGATAGGCTGCGTTTGGCGACTATGGCGCGTATTTCCCCTTCACAGAGAAGGGGAAAAGGGGGATTAATTTCGGGACAGGTAATCGACGATTTTTTGCGTGTCGCTAAGCGAACAGAGACGTGTGCCCTGGTTGATGGTGGCAGCGCTACCCGCTGCGACGCCGTAGCGTGTCATCTCCAGTAGCGAAGCACCCTGAGCCAGTTTCAGGGTCATCGCTCCAACCATGCTATCACCTGCGCCCACGGTACTCTGGCTTTTCATCGGCGGCGGGACAACCTGAACGGACCCCGTTTCGTCCACGGCCAGGGCACCCTGCGGGCCAAGGGAGACCACGACCCGTCGCGCTTTGCCGCTGTGAACCAATTCCTGCGCGGCGGTGAGGACATCGTCCGGCTGGTTCAGTTCGCGGTTCACCAGCGCGCTTAACTCTTTCTGATTGGGTTTAACCAGCTCAAGATTGCCCGGCGTCAGGGCTGCCTGCAGCGCCTCGCCGCTGCTGTCGACAATGCAGCGGATACCGCGTTGCTGCGCGGCCCGAATCAGCGCCGTCAGTTTTTCCGTGCTGACACCGGGCGGCAGGCTGCCGCTTATCACCAGCAGAGCACCGCTCTCAATGGCCAGCACCTTCTCTTCAAGCTGACGAAACTCATCTTCACTGAGTTTTGCACCCGGCATGACGAAACGGTATTGCTCGCCACTGGACTCCACGTGCACATGCAGGTTTTGCCGCGTCCAGTCTTTGGACTCGACGGTCTGCGAGGCCACCTGTTCATCGGCCAGCAGAGAGACCAGGTGCTCACCGGTCGCGCCGCCTGCAGGGAAAATTGCTGTCGCCTTTCCACCGAGGTGCGTTATGGCTCGCGCCACATTGATACCGCCGCCGCCGGGCTCAAACACCGGGGCGCTGCAGCGCAATTTACCTTCCGGGTAAATCTGGGGCGTCAGGGTGGCGGAATCGAGGGAAGGGGAGAGCGTCAGGGTGTAGATAGAAACCATCATTACCTCCTTTTAGCGTGGGTTCCTTTTAGTCTGGCACCATTTGTCAGGAAGGCAATGTAAATAACAGTATGATTTTAAATATGAATACTGACATAAAGTCTGCGGCGGCTTATATAAAATAAAACGCTTTTTGAGATCGTTCTTATTCAAAAAATGAAATAAGAAATCATTGCTATGTTATTTGCGGCTTTTTATAATTTGTTACCTTTCTCTGGACGCCTTGTCATTGATCCTCAAGAAAGTTTCCGGGACCGTGTGGTCTCTTTTTTTGTTGTACGGACTCCTTAATAAAATGAAGCTTTTGAAGACAGTACCCGCTGCACTGATGCTGGCGGGTGGCGTGTTTGCTGCAATGAACGCGACCGCAGATGATTCCGTTTTTACTGTCATGGACGATCCAGCCACCGCGCAAAAACCGTTTGAAGGTAACCTGAACGCTGGCTATCTTGCACAATCCGGTAACACGAAAAGCTCCTCTCTCACGGCGGACAGTACGCTGACCTGGTACGGTAATACCACCGCCTGGTCTCTGTGGGGAAATGCCAGTAACACCTCCGCGAATGACGAACGCTCTTCCGAGAAATATGCGGTTGGCGGACGTAGCCGTTACAACATGACCGACTTTGACTACCTGTTTGGTCAGGCCAGCTGGTTAACTGACCGTTACAACGGCTATCGCCAGCGTGATGTGTTCACTGCCGGTTACGGTCGTCAGTTCCTGAACGGTCCGGTACACAGTTTACGTTTTGAATTCGGTCCAGGCGTGCGCTACGACGAGTACACCGACGGCGAAACCAAAACTCAACCGCTCGGTTACGCTTCCGGCACCTATGCCTGGCAGATGACTGACAACACCAAATTTACCCAGGGGGTGTCTGTGTTTGGTGCCGACGATACGACGCTGAACTCAGAAACAGCGCTGAACGTGGCCATCAACGAACACTTTGGCCTGAAAGTGGCCTACAACGTCACCTGGAACTCTTCTCCTCCTGATTCTGCTCCGGATCATACCGACCGCAGAACCACGGTTTCACTGGGTTATAAAATGTAATATTCTCGGGCCGATTACGCTATCGGCCCGTTTTTTATTTTTTGAAACTGTGCTGTTTTATATTAAACGCTGTTTTGAAATATCTGGTCTGCTGATATCTCCATCATTTCTTCATAATGCATTTTCATTAATTTGCGGCTTATTTGACACGAATTGATAACGTAATAGGCTAGGCAAAAGTGTGATCTGGATCTACACTCTTAGCACGGGCAGAATTCGGCCTTAAGGTATTTAGCATTATTAGTATTAAATGTAGAAAGAGAAAAAACATTATGAAAAAAATCAAAACTGCCGCAGCAGCGATGGTGCTTTCCGCACTGTCTTTTGGCGTATTTGCTGCTGATGAAACCACCCCGACAGCCAGTGAGACCCACAGCCAAATCGGCATTGCGAAAGCCGTTGACGTTGAAGCCGGGTCTAACATCGCGCCAGCCTCTCAGTCCACCGGTCAGTCTATGAATGATGCTTTTGACGTCCATAAACTGGTTGCAGGTGAATGGTCCTGATGGGTTTTGCCGTGTTGTTATTGACGTTTAAACGCTAATTCATCGCGCCAAAAAAACCGGATTTTGTGGTACCGGTTTTTTCGCGGCAAACCTATTTGACGTAAACCTATCGTCCGTATTTCGTCCTGGCGGTGAATACCCGCAAAAGGGTATTACGGATAACGATGTTATTCCCTGCGCAGTTATTTATATTCACGTTCAGCCCCAAATCATTGCCGCCCAACGCAGAAGCAGCATCGCGCCGCAGATGGCAATCAGCACCAGTACCATTTTCCAGTGTTTTACGGCAAATCGTTTTGTTGGCATAACCTGATCCTTGTAAGTTGATGCGAACAGTCTACCAAACAGGGCGGGGAAATGCCCCTTCTCCAGTGGTGAATCAGGTTATGCCTGCTTCCGGTTCGGTTAGAACCAGTGGAATCGTTCTGCAAGAATCAACAATAAACCGGTGGCTGAAAGGATGTTCAATATCACAACCGTTCTACTTGATACGTTCATGGTATGCACCTTTGGGTTTAAAGACTTGTTCAAGAGTAGCCCAGCATCTCTGGAATGCGAGCACCGGAGATATGCGCCCTGCAAATTCATGCGAAAGTGCCAGCGCAGCAATCTGCCAGCAAAGGGTGCAATCTCTCTTTTGTTAGTGTTACCATTGCAGGGCTTGCCGTAAATCCGCATTTATCTGATTTTCGGCGGGTGAATGATCGCGAGCCAATTTGACGATTGTTGGTCAGATGGTGTCGTAATCTATTGTCAAATCACGATTATTTTCTTTGTATATGCTCTTATGTGTGGGGCATCACTGCAAATAAGGATATAAAATGCCTGTAATTACTCTTCCTGATGGCAGCCAACGCCATTACGACCACGCTGTAAGCCCAATGGATGTTGCCCTGGACATTGGTCCTGGACTCGCGAAAGCAACCATCGCTGGCCGTGTTAATGGTGAGCTGGTTGATGCATCTGACCTGATTGAAAGCGATGCGCAGCTGTCTATCATCACAGCGAAAGACGAAGAAGGTCTGGAGATCATTCGTCACTCCTGCGCGCACCTGTTAGGTCATGCGATCAAACAGCTGTGGCCGAACACCAAAATGGCGATCGGTCCGGTTATCGACAACGGTTTCTACTATGACGTTGACCTTGACCATACCCTGACTCAGGAAGATATCGACGCGCTCGAAAAACGTATGCACGAGCTCGCCGAAACTAACTATGACGTCATTAAGAAGAAAGTCAGCTGGCACGAAGCGCGTGAAACCTTCGTGAAGCGTGGCGAGAGCTATAAAGTCTCTATTCTTGATGAAAACATCTCTCATGATGACAAGCCTGGCTTGTACCATCACGAAGAATACGTCGACATGTGCCGTGGTCCGCACGTGCCGAACATGCGCTTCTGTCATCACTTTAAGCTGATGAAAATCGCGGGCGCCTACTGGCGTGGCGATAGCAACAACAAGATGTTGCAGCGTATCTATGGTACCGCGTGGGCCGATAAAAAAGCCCTTAACGCCTACCTGCAGCGCCTGGAAGAGGCGGCTAAACGTGACCACCGTAAAATCGGTAAGCAGCTTGACCTGTACCACATGCAGGAAGAAGCGCCGGGTATGGTGTTCTGGCACAATGACGGCTGGACTATCTTCCGTGAACTGGAAACGTTCGTACGCTCCAAGCTGAAAGAGTACCAGTATCAGGAAGTGAAAGGCCCGTTCATGATGGACCGTGTGCTGTGGGAAAAAACCGGCCACTGGGACAACTACAAAGATGCGATGTTCACCACCTCTTCTGAGAACCGTGAATACTGCATTAAGCCAATGAACTGCCCGGGCCACGTTCAGATCTTCAACCAGGGTCTGAAATCCTACCGCGATCTGCCGCTGCGTATGGCAGAGTTCGGTAGCTGCCACCGTAACGAGCCATCAGGTGCATTGCACGGTCTGATGCGTGTTCGTGGCTTTACTCAGGATGATGCGCATATCTTCTGTACTGAAGATCAGGTTCGCGATGAAGTTAACGCCTGTATTCGTATGGTCTACGATATGTACAGCACCTTTGGCTTCGAGAAGATCGTTGTCAAACTCTCAACGCGTCCGGAAAAACGTATCGGTAGCGATGAGACCTGGGATCGCGCAGAAGCGGATCTCGCCGTGGCGCTGGAAGAGAACGGCATTCCGTTCGAATACCAGCTGGGCGAGGGCGCATTCTACGGTCCAAAAATTGAATTTACCCTGTATGACTGCCTCGATCGCGCATGGCAGTGCGGTACTGTACAGCTGGACTTCTCCCTGCCGCAGCGTTTAAGCGCCTCTTATGTTGGCGAAGACAACGAACGTCAGGTACCGGTTATGATTCACCGTGCAATCCTCGGTTCTCTGGAGCGCTTCATCGGCATCCTGACTGAAGAGTTTGCCGGCTTCTTCCCAACCTGGCTTGCGCCAGTGCAGGTCGTGGTGATGAACATTACCGATTCTCAGGCTGAATACGTTAAAGAATTGACGCAGAAACTACAAAATGCGGGCATTCGCGTAAAAGCAGACTTGAGAAATGAGAAGATTGGCTTTAAAATCCGCGAGCACACTTTACGTCGTGTCCCGTATATGTTGGTCTGTGGTGATAAAGAGGTGGAAGCAGGCAAAGTTGCCGTTCGCACCCGCCGTGGTAAAGACCTGGGGAGCCTGGACGTAAGTGAAGTGATTGAGAAGCTGCAACAAGAGATTCGCAGCCGCAGTCTTCAACAACTGGAGGAATAAGGTATTAAAGGCGGAAAACGAGTTCAAACGGCACGTCCGAATCGTATCAATGGCGAGATTCGCGCCCAGGAAGTTCGCTTAACAGGTCTGGAAGGCGAGCAGCTGGGGATTGTGAGTCTGAGAGAAGCGATCGAAAAGGCTGAAGAAGCTGGAGTAGATTTAGTTGAAATCAGCCCTAACGCCGAACCGCCAGTTTGTCGTATCATGGACTACGGCAAGTTCCTTTATGAAAAGAGTAAGTCTTCTAAGGAACAGAAGAAAAAGCAAAAAGTTATCCAGGTTAAGGAAATTAAATTCCGTCCTGGTACCGACGATGGCGATTATCAGGTAAAACTCCGCAGCCTGATTCGCTTTCTGGAAGATGGCGATAAGGCCAAGATCACACTGCGTTTCCGCGGTCGTGAGATGGCCCACCAACAGATTGGTATGGAAGTGCTTAACCGCGTCCGTGACGATCTGAGTGAACTGGCAGTAGTCGAATCCTTCCCTACGAAGATCGAAGGCCGCCAGATGATCATGGTGCTCGCTCCTAAGAAGAAACAGTAAGGCCTTCAAGCAGCAAAACCTGTGGAGCCTTCGGGTCTCATAGGTTTTGTTCGCCTATGTTTCGTTTATTTAACAATGCGAAGTGGAAGTAATTAAGATGCCAAAAATTAAGACCGTACGCGGTGCTGCTAAGCGCTTCAAAAAAACCGGTGGTGGTGGATTTAAGCGTAAGCACGCAAACCTGCGTCATATTCTGACCAAAAAATCTACTAAGCGTAAACGTCACCTGCGTCCAAAAGGCCTTGTTTCTAAAGGCGATCTGGGTCTGGTTATCGCGTGCCTGCCGTACGCATAAGCCGTTAACGTTTAATTTTTTACTAAGAATATAGATACAGGAGAGCACATATGGCTCGCGTAAAACGTGGTGTAATTGCACGTGCACGTCACAAGAAAATTTTGAAACAAGCTAAAGGCTACTACGGTGCGCGTTCACGCGTATACCGCGTTGCCTTCCAGGCTGTTATCAAAGCAGGTCAGTACGCTTACCGTGACCGTCGTCAACGTAAGCGTCAGTTCCGTCAACTGTGGATTGCGCGTATCAACGCAGCAGCACGTCAGAACGGTATTTCTTACAGCAAATTCATCAACGGCCTGAAAAAAGCCTCTGTTGAAATCGACCGTAAGATCCTGGCTGACATCGCAGTATTCGACAAAGTAGCGTTCACCGCTCTGGTCGAAAAAGCGAAAGCAGCACTGGCATAAGCCAGTTGAAAGAGGGGGCTTCGCTCCCTCTTTTCATTTAACACCATCAGAACATTGACTTTTACCCGTGCAACCTTTTCAATATGGTCTTAACGGTTTTTTACCACACAAGGTAACGCAAGCATGAATGCTGCTATTTTCCGCTTCTTCTTTTACTTTAGCACCTGAATTCAGGAGGCTAGCGCGTGAAAGATGAAACGAAAAACAGCGCCAGATAAGCCTCCTGATGGAGGCTTTTTTTGTGTCTAAATTCGAGAGAATAACTCCACCAAATCGGTGTCTGCACCGACATAATGAGGAAAATCATGTCACATCTCGCAGAGCTGGTTGCCAGTGCAACAGCCGCCATTAATCAGGCCTCAGATGTTGCCGCGTTAGACAATGTCCGCGTCGAATATCTCGGTAAGAAAGGGCATTTGACCCTTCAAATGACAACCCTGCGTGAACTGCCGCCAGAGGAACGCCCGGCAGCGGGTGCGGTCATTAACGAAGCCAAAGAGCAGGTGCAACAGGCACTGAACGCACGCAAAGCTGAGCTGGAAAGCGCGGTGCTGAATGCGCGTCTGGCGGCAGAGACTATCGATGTCTCCCTGCCGGGTCGCCGTATTGAAAATGGTGGCCTGCATCCGGTTACCCGCACCATTGATCGCATTGAAAGTTTCTTCGGTGAGCTCGGCTTTACCGTGGCGACTGGCCCGGAAATCGAAGATGATTACCACAACTTCGACGCCCTCAATATTCCAGGCCATCATCCGGCACGTGCTGACCACGACACTTTCTGGTTCGACGCCACCCGTCTGCTGCGTACTCAGACCTCGGGCGTTCAGATCCGTACCATGAAGGAACAGGAGCCCCCGATCCGCATCATCGCACCGGGCCGCGTGTACCGTAACGACTACGATCAGACCCATACCCCGATGTTCCATCAGATGGAAGGCCTGATTGTTGATAAGAACATCAGCTTTACCAACCTGAAAGGTACGCTGCACGATTTCCTGAACAACTTCTTTGAGGAAGACCTGCAGGTTCGTTTCCGTCCGTCCTACTTCCCGTTCACTGAACCGTCTGCGGAAGTTGACGTGATGGGTAAAAACGGCAAATGGCTGGAAGTGTTGGGCTGCGGCATGGTGCATCCAAACGTTCTGCGCAACGTGGGTATCGATCCAGAAGTCTACTCCGGCTTTGCGTTCGGTATGGGCATGGAGCGTCTGACAATGCTGCGCTATGGCGTGACCGATTTGCGTGCATTCTTCGAAAACGATCTGCGTTTCCTCAAACAGTTTAAATAAGGGCAGGACAGAACAATGAAATTCAGTGAACTGTGGTTACGCGAATGGGTGAACACCACGCTTGATAGCGAAGCGCTTTCCAACCAGATCACCATGGCGGGTCTGGAAGTTGACGGTGTTGAGCCGGTTTCTGGCGCTTTCAATGGCGTCGTTGTGGGCGAAGTGGTTGAGTGCGGTCAGCACCCTAACGCTGACAAGCTGCGTGTGACAAAAGTTAACGTAGGCGGCGATCGCCTGCTGGATATCGTCTGCGGCGCGCCAAACTGCCGTCAGGGCCTGAAAGTGGCCGTGGCGACCGTGGGGGCTGTACTGCCGGGTGATTTTAAAATTAAAGCAGCGAAACTGCGCGGGGAGCCGTCTGAAGGCATGCTGTGTTCGTTCTCTGAGCTGGGTATTTCCGACGATCACAATGGCATCATTGAGCTGCCGCTTGATGCGCCTATTGGTACCGACATCCGCGAATACCTGAAACTCGATGACAACACCATTGAAATCAGCGTGACGCCAAACCGTGCGGACTGCTTAGGCATTATCGGCGTGGCCCGCGATGTGGCCGTGCTGAACCAGACTGAACTGAACGCACCGGAAATCGTACCGGTTGACGCTACCATCAGTGACACACTGCCGATTCAGGTTGAAGCCGCTGAGGCGTGCCCACGCTACCTTGGTCGCGTGGTGAAAGGCATTAACGTAAAAGCGCCAACCCCGCTGTGGATGAAAGAGAAGCTGCGTCGCTGTGGTATTCGTTCTATCGACGCCGTCGTTGACGTGACCAACTATGTTCTGCTGGAGCTGGGTCAGCCGATGCACGCGTTCGATAAAGATCGTATCGAAGGCGGTATTGTGGTGCGTATGGCGAAAGAGGGCGAAACCCTGGTTCTGCTCGACGGCACCGAAGCAAAACTGAATGCTGATACGCTGGTGATCGCGGACCACGTTAAAGCGCTGGCGATGGGCGGTATCTTCGGTGGTGAACACTCCGGTGTAAACGATGAAACGCAAAACGTTCTGCTGGAGTGTGCGTTTTTCAGCCCGCTCTCTATCACCGGCCGCGCACGTCGTCACGGCCTGCATACCGATGCCTCTCACCGTTATGAGCGTGGCGTCGATCCGGCACTGCAGCACAAAGCGATGGAGCGTGCGACGCGTCTGCTGATCGACATCTGCGGCGGTGAAGCGGGCCCGGTTATCGACGTCACCCACGAAGCGACGTTGCCGAAGCGTGCGACCATTACCCTGCGTCGTAGCAAGCTGGATCGTCTGATTGGTCACCATGTTGCTGACGCACAGGTCAGCGATATCCTTCGCCGCCTGGGTTGTGACGTGACCGAAGGGCAGGACGAGTGGAAAGCCGTTGCGCCATCCTGGCGTTTCGACATGGAGATCGAAGAAGATCTGGTGGAAGAAGTGGCTCGCGTATACGGCTACAACAACATCCCGGATGAGCCTGTTCAGGCGGGTCTGGTGATGGGAAGCCACCGTGAAGCAGATTTGTCTCTTAAGCGTGTGAAAACCATGCTGAACGACAAAGGCTATCAGGAAGTGATCACCTACAGCTTTGTTGATCCAAAACTGCAGCAGATGATCCATCCGGGCCAGGAAGCGCTGATCCTGCCAAGCCCAATCTCCAGCGAAATGTCCGCGATGCGCCTGTCCCTGTGGA
This sequence comes from Enterobacter cloacae complex sp. FDA-CDC-AR_0132, assembly GCF_003010695.1. NCBI lineage: Bacteria > Pseudomonadati > Pseudomonadota > Gammaproteobacteria > Enterobacterales > Enterobacteriaceae > Enterobacter > Enterobacter cloacae complex sp. FDA-CDC-AR_0132. The sequence goes on from NZ_CP027618.1 coordinate 3,610,113, forward strand.
CCGGTCTGCTGGGGACTATCGTTTACAACCAGAATCGTCAGCAAAACCGCGTGCGAATTTTCGAAAGTGGTTTACGCTTTGTACCGGATAATCAGGCAAATTTAGGCATCCGTCAGGATCTCATGCTGGCTGGTGCCATCAGCGGTAACCGTTACGAAGAGCACTGGGACCTGGCAAAAGGCACGGTTGATTTCTACGATATGAAGGGAGATCTGGAAGCAATTCTCGATCTGACCGGTAAATTATCTGAAATTGAATTCCGTGCAGAAGCGATCCCTGCGCTGCATCCAGGCCAGAGTGCAGCTATCTATTTAGACGGCAAACGCATTGGTTTCATTGGCGTTGTTCATCCTGAGCTGGAGCGCAAGCTGGACCTGAACGGCCGTACCATCGTGTTCGAGCTGGAATGGAGCCCGGTTGCAGACCGCGTTATTCCTCAGGCCCGCGACGTCTCACGCTTCCCGGCAAACCGCCGTGATATCGCGGTTGTGGTCGCGGAAAATGTGCCCGCAGCAGATATTTTGGCCGAATGTAAGAAAGTTGGCGTAAATCAGGTAGTTGGCGTAAACTTATTTGACGTGTACCGCGGCAAGGGCGTAGCAGAAGGTTTCAAGAGCCTCGCTATTAGCCTTATCCTTCAGGATACCAGCCGTACACTCGAAGAAGAGGAGATTGCCGCTACCGTCGCCAAATGTGTAGAGGCATTAAAAGAGCGATTCCAGGCATCATTGAGGGATTGAACCTATGGCGCTTACAAAAGCTGAAATGTCAGAATATCTGTTTGATAAGCTTGGGCTTAGCAAACGAGATGCCAAAGAGCTGGTAGAGCTGTTTTTCGAAGAGATCCGTCGTGCTCTGGAAAATGGTGAGCAGGTAAAACTCTCCGGTTTTGGCAATTTTGATTTGCGTGACAAAAACCAACGTCCGGGCCGTAACCCAAAGACGGGGGAAGATATTCCGATTACAGCCCGCCGCGTGGTGACCTTCAGACCCGGCCAGAAGTTAAAAAGCCGTGTCGAAAACGCAACGCCCAAAGCAGAGTAATATGAACTAACTAAAAAGGCCGCTCACGCGGCCTTTTTTCTTTGCGCTCTCTGGCAAACCCGCCGTAAAATCAATTACATCACACGCTACTAAAACCATGTCCATGTTTGATTATGCCCATCGCCAGCACCGTTTAGATCAACGACACCTGCTTTTGCTCGTGCTGCTGCTCATTGTTACCGCAGGCGTTAGCCTGTGCGCCGGGGAACAGTGGATAGGGCCTGAACACTGGTTTGAGCCTGAGGGGCAGCTTTTCGTCTGGCAAATCCGTCTGCCGCGCACGCTGGCGGTGATCCTGGTGGGCGCCGCGCTGGCACTGTGCGGCACCATTATGCAGGCATTATTTGATAACCCGCTGGCGGAGCCCGGGCTGCTCGGCGTGTCGAATGGCGCGGGCGTAGGGCTGGTGGCGGCGGTGATGTTGGGCGGGGGGGAACTCTCCTCATGGGGAATCAGCCTCAGCGCCATTATCGGCGCGTTGCTGATAACGGTAATCCTTTTGCGCTTTGCCAGACGGCACTTATCAACCAGTCGGCTGCTGCTTGCCGGGGTGGCTCTGGGGATCATCTGTAGCGCGCTGATGACCTGGGCGGTGTATTTCTCCACGTCCTTTGACTTGCGTCAGTTGATGTACTGGATGATGGGCGGCTTCGGGGGCGTAGACTGGCGCCAGGGCTGGCTGATGGCACTGCTGATACCGGTCTTGCTATGGGCAGGCCTGCAGGCACAGCCACTGAATATTCTCGCGCTGGGGGAAACCTCGGCCCGCCAGCTTGGCATGCCGATAGGCTTCTGGCGCAACGTGCTGGTCATTGCCATTGGCTGGCTGGTTGGGGTGAGCGTGGCACTGGCCGGGGCGATTGGCTTTATTGGGCTGGTTATCCCGCACATGCTGCGTCTGTGCGGTATCACCGACCATCGAACCTTACTGCCGGCCTCGGCGGTTGCCGGGGCGGTAACGCTGCTGGTGGCGGATATCATCGCCCGGCTCGCCCTGACAGCCGCTGAGCTGCCAATAGGCGTGGTGACCGCCACGCTGGGCGCGCCGGTATTTATCTGGCTACTATTAAAATCCGGACGTTAAATCACTACCCGTAAGATAACCAGAGGGAATGCTATGCAGTCTGATATTTTGAATACCGAAGTGACCACCATTGAGGGTGAGAAAACCACGCTGGAAAGCTATAAAGGCAACGTGCTGCTCATCGTGAATGTGGCCTCCAAATGTGGCCTGACGCCGCAGTACGAACAGCTGGAAAACATTCAAAAAGCCTGGGAGAAAGACGGTTTCACCGTGCTGGGCTTCCCGTGCAACCAGTTCCTGGGCCAGGAGCCGGGCAGCGAAGACGAAATCAAAACGTTTTGCAGCACCACCTACGGTGTGACGTTCCCGATGTTCAGCAAAATCGATGTTAACGGTGAACATCGCCATCCCCTGTATGCGAAGCTGGTGGCGGCCGCGCCGACCGCCGTTGCGCCGGAAGGCAGCGGTTTTTATGAGCGCATGGCCAGTAAAGGACGCGCGCCGCTCTATCCGGACGATATCCTGTGGAATTTTGAAAAATTCCTTATTGGTCGTGACGGACAGGTGGTGCAGCGTTTTTCACCGGACATGACGCCTGAAGATCCGATTGTGATGGAGTCTATCAAGCTGGCGCTGGCGAAATAATGACGTTGCTGATGCAGCTCACGGACGTCGCCGATACGGGGCGTCTCGAGCCGATAACCGGTGCCATCAATGCAGGCGAAATCCTGCATCTTGTCGGGCCGAACGGCGCAGGAAAAAGCACCTTACTGGCGCGCATGGCAGGGCTGACTGCCGGCGCGGGGGAGATAACCCTGCTGGAGCATAACCTTGCTGACTGGTCGCCAGTCTCGCTGGCGCACAGGCGCAGCTATCTGGTGCAGCAGCAGGTCCCGCCCTTTGCGATGCCCGTCTGGCACTACCTGATGCTGCATCTGCACGATAAACAGCATACGTCGCTGCTCACTGAGGTGGCGGCGGGATTAGGGCTAGAAGATAAACTGTCCCGGCATGCCAGCCAGCTTTCCGGGGGCGAGTGGCAGCGCGTGCGTCTCGCGGCCGTCATTTTGCAGATTCACCCGGCCGGCAATCCGCATGGCAGACTGCTGCTTCTGGATGAACCGATGAGCGGTCTGGATGTGGCACAGCAGGCCGCGCTGGACACCCTGTTAAGCTCCCTGAGCAGAAAAGGGATCGGCGTGGTCATGAGCAGTCATGACCTGAACCATACGCTGCGTCACGCCCACCGGGTGTGGCTGTTGGCGCGAGGAAAGATGATTGCCAGCGGCACGCGCGATGCGGTATTGACGCCGCCAAATCTTGCCCGCGCGTACAATATGTCTTTCCGCAGGCTGGATATAGAAGGGCATAAGATGCTGATTTCTACCGTGCAGGCGTAACCGTTTCTTGCCTGTTAACGCCGTTGCACGCTAAATTACGAAAAGAACAAAAAAAGCAGAGGATTCGTCTGAAAATGCGATTCTGGTTTCTCCTGATGGCCGCGTTATTTCTTGCGGGATGCAGTAGCCATCGTGCGCCGCCGCCTAACCCGCGGCTTTCAGATTCTATTACCGTCATTGCCAGCCTTAACGATCAGCTGAGCAACTGGCGCGGCACGCCCTATCGTTATGGCGGCATGAGCCGTGGGGGCGTGGATTGTTCTGGCTTTGTTCTGATGACGTTTCGCGATAAGTTTGATTTACAGCTTCCGCGCGAAACGCGCAAACAGGCGGAAATTGGCACGGAAATCGATAAAGATGATTTGCTGCCCGGCGACCTGGTTTTTTTCAAAACCGGCTCGGGTGACAGTGGGCTTCACGTCGGTATTTATGATACCGATAATCAGTTTATTCACGCCTCGACCAGCCGTGGGGTGATGCGCTCGTCGCTCGATAATGTTTACTGGCGTAAAAACTTCTGGCAGGCACGACGTATTTAGTCTGTCAAAGAGCAGTCTCTTATGATGGCATGATAACTAATAAATCATGCCATTTTTTCTCAAATAAGAGTTTTAAAGTTAAATTTACGAAAAATGACTTATCTCCTCAGGTGTCTGTTTTATCTAAAACTGGCTATTACTGAGCAACCAGGATAAGATTATTTTAGATTCAGGGATAAATCTGAAAAATAATACGGAACTAATGAAATTAATCTTATTAAAATCAAGACAGTGGAATTGTGTCGGCAATTGCTCCAGGATGTCCTCTCTCATCTTTAATGCGGGGCGAGTGCAATGATTATTACGCTAGATAATGCTTACCAGTCTGAACTGATGCTTCTGCCTGCCCGAAATAGCGCCGGCGAGCTTAAAGGTTTAGAGGTTCTGGTTAACTTTACTGGCGTCGGTACCCACGTTCGGATCCCCACCGAACTCGTTATCCCGCGGCTTTCTGCTGAAGAAGAGTTAGCGTTGTTTAACGAGAAACTGCAATTGCTTGATACCTGTAAACTGTTTTTTATTCAGCATCAGTTAATTGCATGGATCAATATTACACCTGTAATTGTTGAATTTTTATTAAGTAATGGGAACGCTGTTTCAATACTTGAGCGTTATCCGTTTCTTGAGTTTACTGTTAATGAGAATTATCCAGGTTTAAATAACGGGAAGGACGATCTGCAACTGGCGAGAATGGCAATCCATTTTCCGCTGGTGCTGGCAAACTTTGGCGCAGGCGCAGCGTCGTTGAAAGCCGTTTATGATGGATTGTTTAAACGGGTCATTCTCGACAAGGGATTTATCCAGCAGCGTGCTTCTGAACTCTCTTTTGAGCCTTTTATGCGCGCAATCCTTTGGCAAATAACGCCTCACTGTCAGTCCGTGCTCGTCGGCGGCATTGATGACCACGGTTTATTGCAGCGCGTCTTGTCCTTTAACTTTGGCGCAATGCAGGGGGCGCTCTGGCCAGCCGTCTCTGCAGAGCACGTCACCACGCTCGTTCAGTGATAACCCTCTCTTTCGCCCGTGTTTAAGTCCGGGTAAACCCTCTACACTAAAAGCAGGAGGACCTATGACCCTGTCTTTTACTGCTCACTGGCATGACGAGTTGCCGGGTTTTTATACCGCACTCAAACCCACACCGTTACAAAATTCCCGTCTTATCTGGCATAATGATCGGCTGGCAGATGAGCTGGCTGTTCCACCTGAGATGTTTCAGCCCTCCGACGGCGCTGGCGTCTGGGGAGGCGAAACGCTGCTTGCCGGTATGCAGCCTCTGGCTCAGGTCTATAGCGGACATCAGTTTGGCGTCTGGGCAGGACAACTGGGCGATGGCCGGGGGATTCTGCTGGGCGAACAACGGCTGCCCAACGGGGAGACGGTGGACTGGCACCTGAAGGGGGCCGGCCTGACCCCTTACTCTCGAATGGGCGACGGGCGCGCGGTATTGCGTTCGACTATTCGCGAATGTCTGGCATCAGAAGCGATGCATGCGCTGGGGATCCCCACCACCCGCGCACTGTCGATTGTAACCAGTGACACCCCGGTGGCGCGTGAAACGATGGAAAAAGGGGCGATGCTCATGCGCGTTGCGCAAAGCCATCTGCGTTTTGGCCACTTTGAGCACTTTTATTATCGTCGTGAGCCGGAAAAAGTCCGCCAGCTTGCGGATTATGCCATTCGTCATCACTGGTCTCATTTCCAGGACGAGGCCGATAAGTACATTCTCTGGTTCCGCGATGTGGTAGCCCGTACCGCAACCATGATTGCCCGCTGGCAGACGGTCGGGTTTGCCCATGGGGTGATGAACACGGACAACATGTCGCTTCTCGGGTTGACCTTTGATTACGGTCCGTTTGGCTTCCTTGATGACTATCAGCCGGGGTACATCTGCAACCATTCTGACTATCAGGGACGTTACAGTTTCGACAATCAGCCGGCTGTTGGCCTATGGAACCTGCAGCGTCTTGCGCAAACTCTGTCGCCGTTTATCGACGTTGATGCCCTGAATGATGCGCTCGACAGCTACCAGGGCATTTTACTGCGCGAATACGGCGCGTTGATGCGCAACAAACTGGGACTGGTGACGCAGGAGAGGGGCGATAACGACATCCTGAACGCTCTGTTTGCACTCATGGAACGTGAAGGCAGCGATTACACCCGCACCTTCCGGATGCTGAGCCAGACTGAGCAACACAGTAGTGCCTCACCGCTGCGCGACGAGTTCATTGACAGGCAGGGCTTTGACGACTGGTTTGCGCTTTACCGCGCGCGGTTGCAGCAAGAGCAGGTCGACGACGCAACCCGGCAGGCGCAAATGAACGCGGCGAACCCGGCGATGGTTTTGCGCAACTGGCTGGCGCAGCGGGCTATTGAACAGGCAGAGCAGGGGGAGTATGACGAACTACATCGCCTGCATGTGGCTCTGCGTACGCCGTTTGCTGACCGTGATGACGACTATGTCAGCCGTCCGCCGGACTGGGGAAAACGCCTGGAAGTGAGCTGTTCGAGCTAGCCCGGGCGGACAAAACCTGACACCTTGCGGTGCCAGGTTTTTTTATGCCGATACCGCGGTCACTGTGCGACCCATCCGCCATCCATATTCCAGGCGGCGCCGCGGACCTGTACGGCGCTGTCACTGCACAAAAACAACGCCAGCTCGCCTAGCTGTTCCGGCGTAACAAACTCACCGGCGGGCTGTTTCTCTGCCAGCAGTTGCTCACGAGCGACATCCGGTGCGACGCCATCGGCAATACGTCTGTCGATTTGCTGCTGCACCAGCGGGGTCAGCACCCAGCCCGGGCAGATGGCATTGGCGGTAATACCGGTGCGGGCGGTCTCCAGCGCCAGGGATTTGGTAAAGCCCACCACGCCATGCTTGGCGGCAACATAGGCGGATTTCTCTTTCGACGCGACCAACCCATGCACGGAGGCGATATTAATGATGCGCCCCCAGTTTTTCGCCTGCATCGCAGGCAGCGCCAGCCGGCTGGTGTGAAAGACGGAAGAGAGGTTGATGGCGATAATGTCGTTCCATTTTTCCACCGGGAACGCATTAACAGGTGCGACGTGCTGTATACCGGCGTTGTTGATCAGAATATCGACTCCGCCATACCGGGTTTCGGCGTAGTGCATCATGGCTTCAATCTGCTGGACATCACGCAGGTCCGCATCGTGATAGCCCGGCGTTTTACCCCGTTTCGCGATTTCGTCTCTTGCCGATTCACTGTCGCCGAAACCGTTAAGAATCAACTGTGCGCCGGCCTTCGCCAGCACGCCAGCGATCCCAAGTCCAATACCGCTGGTCGAGCCGGTCACCAGTGCGGTTTTACCGTTCAGATTCATTTTATTCTCCTTACACAATGCCGGTGAGATAGAACACGGCAATGACAAAAAGCACCGCCAGACTTTTGATGAGGGTGATAGCGAAAATGCCGCCATACGCCTGACGATGGCTCAGACCCGTAATGGCAAGCAACGTTATCACGGCCCCGTTATGGGGAAGCGTATCCATGCCGCCGCTGGCCATCGAGGCCACGCGGTGGAGAACCTCCAGAGGGATATTGGCTGCGTGGGCGGCCGCGACAAACGTATCGGCCATGGCCGCAAGGGCGATGCTCATCCCGCCCGACGCCGAACCGGTGATCCCGGCAAGCACGGTCACGCTGATGGCTTCGTTGAGCAACGGGTTCGGGATAGCGGCGAGCGCTTTGGATAAGACCAGAAAACCGGGCAGCGCAGCGATCACCGCCCCGAAACCGTATTCAGACGCGGTATTCATTGCCGCCAGAATGGCGCCGCTGACCGCCGTCCGGCTGCCTTCTGCCAGCCGTCCCCGGATATTGCGAAATCCAAAAAGCAGTACCATGACAATACCCGCGATCAGCGCCGCTTCCACGGCCCAGATGGCGGTGATTTTGCTGACCTCGGTGACAATCGGCTTCGCCAGTCCGGGCAGGATAAGCTCATGTTGCGTCCCGTACCAGCCGGGGATCCAGCGGGTAAACAGCAGGTTGAGGATCCCGACCAGCAGCAGAGGGGAAATGGCGATTAGCGGATGGGGCAGATTAATGTTGTCCGGCGTTTCAGGTTCATTTTTCAGATCGGAACCGTAGCCCTCATTGTTGTTGAGCGCTTTTCGCCGCTGACGCTCCAGCCAGAGCAGGCCAAAACAGAGGATAAACAGCGAGCCAATCAGACCAAGCCACGGGGCAGCCCAGGCGTTAGTGCCAAAGAAGCTGGTGGGGATAATGTTCTGGATCTGCGGCGTGCCGGGCAGGGCGTCCATGGTAAACGAGAACGCACCCAGAGCCACGGTCGCCGGGATAAGACGTTTGGGGATGCCGCTCTGGCGGAACAGTTCGGCCGCAAAAGGATAGACGGCAAAGGCCACCACGAAGAGCGAAACGCCGCCGTACGTTAACAATGCACACACCAGCACAATGACCGGAATCGCATGGCGGCGCCCGAGGATCTGGATCGCTGCAGCGACGATAGCGCGTGAGAAACCGGAAAGCTCAATCAGCTTGCCAAACACGGCACCCAGCAGGAACACCGGGAAGTAGAGCTTGACGAAGCCGACCATCTTTTCCATAAACAGACCGGTAAACGTCGGGCCGACGGCACCCGGGTCGGTCAGCAGCACGGCACCCAGCGCCGCGATGGGGGCAAACAGAATAACGCTGTATCCGCGATAAGCCGCGAGCATCAGCAATGCCAGCGCCGCCAGGGCAATCAACACACTCATTATGACTCCTCACTATCATTGTTATATTCGGGTACCAACGAGATGTCCGGGCGCGGTTAGCGCGCAAGGGTTAATGCAATGCCTTGCCCACCTCCCACACACAGGGTGACGAGCCCTTTTTTCGCGTCGCGGCGTTGCATCTCATGCAGCAGCGTGACGAGGATCCGACAGCCAGAGGCGCCGATGGGGTGGCCAAGCGCAATCGCACCACCGTTAACGTTCACCTTACGTTCATCCCAGCCGAGCAGTTTGCCAACGGCCAGCGCCTGTGCGGCAAAGGCTTCATTCGCTTCAATGACGTCCACCTCATCCAGCGCCCAGCCTGCCCGGGCCAGAGCCGTCTGGCAGGCGCTGACCGGCCCGATGCCCATCACCGATGGATCAACGCCGGTCACGGCATAACTCACGACCCGTCCCAGGATCGGTAATCCGCTCTCCCGCGCTTTTTCACCGCTCATTAACAGCACCGCAGCGGCACCATCGTTCAGGGTTGAGGCATTACCCGCCGTCACCGTTCCATCTTCACGACGAAAGGCAGGGCGCAACTGAGCGAGTTGCTCAGCGGTGGTTCCCGGCCGGGGTTGTTCATCACTGTTGATCAGGCGCGGCGGCTTTTTACCCTCGCTCACCGTGACCGGAGCCATCTCCGCGTCAAACAGACCGCGCGCAATGGCCGACGCCGCTTTTTGCTGCGACCGGGCGGCAAAAGCGTCCTGCTGCTCGCGGGAGATGCCATACTGGCGGGCAACGTTTTCCGCGGTGATGCCCATGTGATAATCGTTAAATGCGTCCCACAGGCCGTCCGTTATCATGCTGTCCTGCAACCCTGTATGACCAAAACGCAACCCTGACCGCGCACCGTCCAGCAGGTAAGGGGCATTGCTCATGCTCTCCTGGCCGCCAGCGATAACCACGTCGGCATCGCCGCAGCGGATAGCCTGCGCGGCGAGCTGCACCGCTTTTAAACCAGCACCGCACACCAGATTGACGGTTGTCGCGGGGGTACTGACGGGCAATCCGGCCATGAGAGCGGTCTGACGGGCGGGGTTTTGTCCACACCCTGCCGTCAGCACCTGACCGAAAATCAGTTCGTCTACCTGATCTGCGCACAGCTGGCTGTTCTCAAGCAGGCGACGAACCGCTACGGCACCCAGTTCAACCGCGGAAAGGGAGGAGAGCGATCCGCGAAAACTGCCTACAGGGGTTCGCGTGGCCCCGACAATCATGACCTCATTCATGTTCACTCCTCAGTTGAAGCGCATCTCGCGCACGTCGTCCGCCACGATGATTTTCCCGGCTGTTTTACTGACGATGTCGTCAATACTGACGCCGGGGGCGTATTCCCGCAGAATGAACGCGCCGTCTTCAATCTCCAGCAACGCAAGGTCGGTTAACACCCGACGGATGCAGCCAGCGCCGGTCAACGGCAGCGTGCAGCGCGGCAGCAGTTTTGACTCGCCGTTTTTTGCGGCATGGGTCATCACCACAATGATGTTCTGCGCCCCGGCGACCAGATCCATCGCGCCTCCCATCCCTTTCACCATCTTGCCCGGGATCATCCACGAGGCGATGTTGCCTTCGACATCCACTTCGAACGCCCCGAGTACGGTCAGGTCAACATGACCGCCCCGGATCATGGCGAACGACTGGGCCGAGTCGAAAATGGCGGCACCGACCCTCGCGGTGACGGTCTGCTTACCGGCGTTAATCATGTCGGCGTCAAGGCTTTGCTCATCCGGAAAGGCTCCCATCCCCAGCAGGCCGTTTTCAGACTGGAGCATCACGTCCATTCCCGCCGGAATATAGTTCGCCACAAGGGTCGGGATCCCTATCCCCAGGTTGACGTAGTAACCGTCGCGCAGTTCTCGGGCAACGCGCATGGCCATCTGTTCACGGGTTAACATCTTCAGACTCCCTCTGCGCGCAGCGTGCGCTGTTCAATGCGTTTCTCGAACTGGCCGACAATCAGCCTGTCGACGTAGATCCCCGGGGTATGAATGGCCGACGGGGGCAGTTCGCCCGGGGCGACGATCTCTTCCACTTCCACCACCGTTATCCGGCCCGCGGTGGCCATCAGCGGGTTAAAGTTTTGCGCGGTATGGCGATAGATAACGTTGCCATACCAGTCCGCTTTCCAGCCCTTGATCAGCGCAAAATCGCCGGTGATGGCCTCTTCGAGGACATAATGCTTGCCGGCAAACTGGCGAACTTCCTTGCCAGCAGCCACGGGTGTGCCATAGCCGGTGGCCGTGTAAAACGCCGGAATACCCGCTCCGCCAGCGCGAACCTTTTCTGCCAGGGTTCCCTGTGGGGTGAGTTCCACTTCAAGCTCGCCGCTCAACACCTGTTGCTCGAACAGCGCGTTTTCGCCCACGTACGACGCCACCACTTTTCGTACCTGGCGCGTCTCAAGGAGTATCCCGAGACCAAAACCATCGACGCCGCAGTTGTTTGAAACCACCGTCAGCCCCTGCACCTGACGGCGTCTGACTTCGGCAATCAGGTTCTCAGGAATGCCGCACAGGCCGAAGCCGCCTGCCAGCAATGTCATTCCGTCCGTCAGCCCGTCCAGCGCCTGCGCATAGCTGCCGACGCGCTTATCCAGTCCCGCCATAATCATCCCTCCCGTTATCCGTGCCGGTATCATTAGGGGCGGCGACTCATTTGTTAATTTTGAATTTGTGACCCACTCATTTGGTTTTTTTATTAATTTCCTGTTAACTAAATTTTTTCAATTAGTTAACAAGGTGAAAAATGAGAATGAGTGTCAAACAGTTACGCGCGTTTTTAGCGGTAGCTCACACTCTGAATTTCGCGCATGCCAGTGAACGGCTGAATCTTTCCCAGCCGGCGCTTAGCCTGACGATCAAGGGTCTGGAGGAGGCGCTGGGGGGACCGCTGTTGCAGCGCAGCACCCGCAAGGTGGCGCTGACGCAGGAGGGGGAGACCTTTTTACCGATGGCGCGGCAGCTGCTGGCGGACTGGGATAACGCCGAAGAGGCCATGCATCAGTGCTTTACGCTGCAGCGCGGCAAAATCTCAGTCGCGGCGATGCCGTCATTTGCGGCGAATGTCCTGCCGGAGGTGCTCAAGGCATTTCGCGATCGCCACGCCGGGATCAACGTCACCGTGCACGATGTTATCAACGAGCAGGTAATTGAAATGGTGCGGGAAGGGCGGGTCGAGATGGGGATCGCGTTTGAACCGGCGCCGACCCATAACCTGCTTTTTACGCCGTTGGGTCTCGATCGATTTGTCGCCATTGTGCCGAAATCATCCGCTCTGGCAGCCAAAAAACGCCTGTCATGGGAGGCGCTACTGACGCTGGATTTCATTACCCTGCAGCGCCCTTCGGCCGTTCGTCTGATGATGGAAGAGGAGCTGGCCCGCAGCGGTCGTAAACTGGATGTGGCGCTGGAGAGCCATCAGCTGGTGACGGTGGGCAGAATGGTCGCCAGCGGCCTGGGCGGCAGTGCGGTCCCGGCACTGTGCGAGGCGCAGATGACCTCGTTAGGCGCGGTCTGTATTCCACTCGATAACCCGCCGATTGAAAAATGCATCGGCGTGATCCACCCCGGGCACACGCAGCTTTCAAAAGCGGCGCATGCCCTGCTTGAGACGCTGAAAGATTTTTATCAGCCCGGTCAGGGCGCGAGAAACACCTGCGGTGAGGCGTGAACCGGATGTGGGCCAACGTATACCTGCGCGCCATACCACCGGGCCAGCGCGTCGGCCTGTAAAACCGTTTCCGGCGTGCCCTGAGAAACCAGCGTGCCGTTATGCAGCAGCAGGATCCGGTCCGCCCACAGCGCTGCCAGATTGAGGTCGTGCAGCACCACGCACACGTGAAAATCGCCCTGACGGGTCAGGGATTTCAACAGCCGCAGCAGATGCTGCTGGTGGTAAAGATCCAGCGCGGAAGTGGGTTCATCGAGAAACAGCCAGCCGCGCGGCCCGCCGTCATGCCAGAGCTGCGCCAGGGCGCGGGCGAGCTGGATCCGTTGTTGCTCGCCACCGGAGAGGGCCGAAAAGCGTCGGTCTGCGAGGGGCAGGCAGCCCGTTATCGCCATTACGGCTTCGACAACCGGGGCTTCCGGGTAGCGCGTCCAGGGCGCGCGGCCCATACCCACCACCGCGTCGACCGGCCAGTCGAAACCGAGATGCGTATTCTGGCGCATCACTGCCCGGCGGCGTGAGAGCTTTTGCGGGTGCCACGCCTCAAGCGGCGTACCCGCCAGGCTGCATTGCCCACCTGAAGGCGTGAGATAGCCTGTGAGCAGGCGCAGTAACGTCGATTTTCCGGCACCGTTAGGCCCAATCAACGCCACCATTTCCCCCGGAGATAACGCCAGCGACACGTCGTTGATAAGCGTCCGTTGCCCGACCTGATAAACAAGGCGTTCCGCGCGGTAGCGTTCAGCCATGTGCGCCTCCACGACGAAAAATGAGCCACAGGAACCACGGTGCGCCGAAGAGACTGGTCAGTAAACCGACCGGCATTTCTGCCGGCGCGGCCAGCGTGCGCGCCACCGTATCGGCAACCAGCAGCAGCGACGCCCCGGCCAGTACGGAGCCGGGGATCACGGCCCGGTGATCGGCGCCCAGCCACATCCGTATCAGGTGCGGCACCACCAGACCGACAAAACCAATCACTCCGCTGACGGCAACCGCGGCGGCAACCAGTAAGGCGCTGCACAGCAACAGGATCCGCTGTACCTTTGCTACCGCCACGCCAAGGTAGTGCGCTTCTTCTTCACCCAGCTGCAGTAAATTGAGCGCGCAGGCAAGACGCCAGATAATCAGAACGCCTGGCACCATCAGCGAGGTGACGGCCAGCAGCGTAGACCACTGCGCCTGACCCAGGCTGCCCATGCCCCAGAGGGAGAGCTGGCGAAGCTGGGTATCATTGCTGAGCCATGACAGCACGCCGACTGCCGCACCGCACAGGGCATTGAGGGCAATGCCTACCAGTAACAGCCGTGAAAGTGTGCTGTTACGCTGCTGGCTTAGGACAAAAATGACGAAAGTGGCCGCCAGCGCACCCCCAAATGCCGCGATCATGGGAGCGTAAAGCATCATCAGCGCGGGGAGCGAGAGGGGAATAACCACCCACAGCGCCACGGCCAGCGCCGCGCCGCTGCTGATCCCAAGCAGCCCCGGATCCGCCAGCGGATTACGAAAAAGCCCCTGCATTACGCAGCCTGCCAGCGCCAGCGAGCCGCCGGTGACCAGCGCCAGCAGGACCCGGGGGAGACGAATGGTCAGCCAGATCTGACGCAGGGTTTCATCACTGCCGCGCCACAGCAGACTGACCGGCAGATGCAGTGCGCCAGCCCCGGAGGCCGCCAGCGTCATGATCGTCAGGATGGCGGCCAGCATCCACAGCGACAACGCGATCCGTCGGGACATCAGGGCAGTTGCTCCGCCCGGGTGCGCAATTGCTGTATGGCCTGCGGCGTGCGCACGCTAAAGCCCAGCAGTGCCATATCGTCGATAGCCAGCACCTGCCTGTTCCGTCCCGCCGGCGTTTGCGCCAGGCCGGGAAGTGTCCACACATTCGCTTCGCCGCCCAATGCCTTGACGCCATCCTGCGAAATCACCACAAGGTCAGGCTGGCTGGCAATCACCCCTTCCTGGGACAGCGGCTGATAACGGGTAAAGCCCTGCATCGCGTTTTGCAAACCCGCTGCGCGAATGGCTGCATCCGCGGCGGTCTGTTGTCCGGCAGCCATCGCGGTCATCCCGCCGTGGTTGAGGATAAACAGTACCCGTTTGTCGAGTGGCGAGGTGGGCAGGGCTGCCAGCGCCTGGCGCAGCCTGGCGCGCAATGCGTCACCCTGTGCTTCGCGATGCGTCGCTTCGGCAATGACTCGCACCTTGTCGTCAATCACGCTCAGGTCATGACTGCCGGGAACGGTGACGACACTGACGTGACTTTCCTCGACCTGTTTTAACGCCAGCGAGGGCTGCGCCTGAGCACTGGCCAGCACCAGCGTCGGGCGCATGGATAAGATCCCCTCCGCGTTAAGCTGGCGCAAATAGCCGACGTCGGGCAGGGCGTTCGCCGCCTGCGGCCACTGGCTGGTGCTGTCGCGGGCAACCAGTGACGATCCCGCGCCAAGGGCATAAACAATCTCAGTCACGTCACCCCCCAGGGCGACAATTTTCTGCGGTGTGGCCGCGAACGTCACCAGCGGCAGGGCGCAGAGCAGGGCGAGCCATTTTTTCATGCGGCCAGCCCTTTTCGGGTCAGGGCGTCGACCTGGCTGCGCCACTGACGCTGCTCTGGTTCACCTTCGCTGCGTTGACCGTACAGTTGAGCGATTTGCGTCCCGTCGGCGGCGAAGAGCTCCAGGCTGGTGACGTGCCCGTCAGCGGTGGGTTTACGCGTCACCCATGTTTCGGCGATGGACGTATCCCGCAGATGCAGGGTAAAGGTTGGGTTGAAGATGTTGAGCCAGCCTTTCATCGAGACGACGTTTTCCACCACGCCGGTAAAGATCTGCACGCAGCCGCGGTTGCCGACGAAGATCATCATTTCATTCCCCTCCAGGCGGACCGTTTCCAGCAGCTGTGCCAGAGCGGTGTTGTCTACCCTGCAGGCCAGATCGTCACCCACCAGACGAAACGCCTGCTGACGGCTCAGATTGTGGCGCTTCAGCAGGCCGAAGAACTGATGCACGTCGGTCATGGCGCGCCACTCCTGATCAACGAGGGCGGCATCAGCCTTTTCGTTGTGGGCAGGGACATCGGCATGCTTCAGCGCCAGTGGCGGATTATCGGCAAAGATAAAGCGCGTAAGCAGGTCGCCCCAGGCAGAAATATCGGTGTTATCGGTCGTGTAAACTTTCAGCAGGGCATCGCCCTGAAGGTCGAAGAACTGAATGCTCTGACGCTCACCGCGGGCGGTGGTTTCACTGATGTGGAACGCGCTCGCCCACTGGTTGAGAAACAGGCGCAGATCCAGCGCCCGCGGATTCAGTACCAGCCCGGCGTGGCCGCCAAGGTGTTGATGCGTAAACGCGCCCACCTGCTCGTGAACTGCATAGTCGTTACGACAGATGCATTTGGTCTCGCCCACGGCTTCCAGCGCGCCGATGATTTCGCGGATGTCGCCGTGCAGGCGCCAGGCGTCGTGGCCCACGCGGGCGAAGGTCAGCTCTGCTTCGCTGATGCTCATTAAGCCTGCGATGTCACGTGCGTATTGACCCGGATTTTCTTCTTTCAGCGCAAGCCAGCGTGTGTAGTGATTCATTGTCTCTTCCTTTCGAATAAGGGCCCCGGCAGGCCGGGGCATGGGGATTACCACTGGTAACTCACAAAAATCTTACCGTTGCGTCCGTCCTGAGGAATGCCCTGAGGAGACCAGTACGCCTTGTCGAACGCGTTACCCAGCACCAGCGTCGTAGTTACCCCTTTGAGCTGCTCCTGGCCTTTATAACTTACGTAGAAATCGTTAACCGCATAGCCCGGCTGTTCGCTGTAGCTACTGCTGATATGGGTTGAGCGATCGACGAAGGTGCCGATCCAGCCGACGGAGAAACCGCTTTGCGCCACCGGGATATCCAGCTTGCTGGTGACGGTATCCGGGTTGATGCTGGAGATATACTCGCCCGTATCGGTATCTTTTCCCCGGGTGCGGTTATAGGCGACGTCGAGGTTGAACAGGTCGGCCGTGTATTTCGCCATCACGTCCCAGCCCCAGATTTTGGCGTGGGGAACGTTCATGGACATGGTGGTCGCAGCCGCAAAATCGACGCTGGTGGAGATGTAGTCTTTGGCTTTGGTGTCGAAGTAGCTGGCCTTGAACTCCAGCGCATCGTTAGCAAGCATGACGTCGTCAAAGCGCAGTCCGAAGCCAAACTCCTGCGTTTCATTGGTTTCCGGACGCAGGTTCGGGTTCGGTACCCAGTAGTTAGTGTAAAAGCGGCCGATGGAGAAGTGTTTGGCGTCGTTATACATTTCACCCATGGTCGGCGCACGGAAGGCCTGTGCGTAAGAGCCGAACAGCATCAGCCAGTCGGTCGGGCTGACGGTCAGTCCGGCACGGGAGGACCATCTGTCCGCGTTCACATCGTCGTATCCTTCGCTGCTCCCGCGGTAATTATCGTAACGGGTACCGCCGAGAAGCGTGACCGGCAGGTCGCGCAGGGTGATCTCGTCCTGCAGCCAGCCGGAGCTGAAATCGATTTTAGCCTCCGGGAAGCCGGTGGTGGTGCCCCCCGGATGTTGCTCCTGACGGTAGTATTCGCCGCCATAGGTCAGAAGATGTGAGGCAAACGTGTCGCTGAACAGACGGGTGCGGTTTTCCACTTTGCCACCTTGGGTGGTCTGCTTGCGAAACTCGCCGGTGCCGTCAATGTTCTGGGCGTTAATGCGCGCTTCAGACCAGTAGAGTTTCGCATCGGCATTCAGCCAGTTGTTGCCCTGGGGAGCCAGGTGATAGCCCAGCTGAGCGTCTCGCTGAATGGTGGAGCGATCGGTCATGGGATTGCTGCTGGCGTCCGCGGCGGGGGTTTGCGGGTTTTTTGGCTCCTGCGCCGCGTTATTGTAATAGCGCAGGGATCCGCTCAACGTCTGGGCCGGGTCGATGGCCCAGCGGCCTTTTGCCAGCATGTTGTTGATGGATTCGTCATTCGGTGCTGTTCCACCGTCGCTCTGGCGCAGATCGCCGCGATCGCGGCTCGACCAGGCAACCAGTCCGTCCAGGGTTTCGGTACGCCCGTAAGCGCTGGCCCCCATGCCCAGACTGTGATCGCCCGTCGCGCCCGTACCAAACACGCGGTAGCCGCTGTTTTTGCCCGGTTCCAGCAGGTCATTTGCATCGGCGGTGTCATACGCGATCACGCCCCCCAGCGCGCCGCTGCCGTACAGTAAGGCTGACGGGCCGCGAACCACTTCGATACGTTTAATCAGAGCCGGGTCGAGGAACGTGCTGTTCAGGTGGCCAGTGTCGGTCCCCTGGCGCACGCCATCCACCAGCACCAGCACGCCGCGGCGGTCGTAACCGCGCAGGTTGACGTCCTGACCGTTGGTGCGCCCGGTGCCGTCAAGCATCAGGCCTGGGACGTAGCGCAGCAGGTCGGCGGCCGAGCTGGCGGTCTGATTTTCCGGGGCCGCGGTGTCAATCACGCTGACCATCATCGGGGCTTCGAAGGCGCTGCGGGCGTTGCCGGTGGCGATAACGGTCATATCATCTGTGGCCGCAAACGCGACGCCCGGCAGGGCGCTGACAACGGATAGCGCAAGGCAGGACGGGCGCAAAAATGCGGAATGCAGGTGTGGCATAGCAACTCTCCATAAAGAATCGAAAGCGCTGGCTGCCTGGGGATCACCTGGGTGGCTGGCGAAGGTATTGTGGTATTTATTTGGTGAGGATCAGCTTCCCGGCATGGGTCTGGCGCAACAGATAAAGCTGGCCGGCATGCTCGATGATCACGCGTCCCTCGTCCCCCAGCAGGCTTTTACTGTCGATCCGACGATCGGTGCGCGCTGGGGCAGGTGCTGTGTGTGTGTTTTCGGGCGTTGCCGCGTTGTTATCCGTACGTGACATAATGTTTATAAATAACAATCAATGTAACAATGATAATCATTATCAACAAAGTGAAAATTCACGGCAAGCGTTTTTGTAAAAAAACTGTGATGGGATCAAAACAGAAGCGTATGTGGCCGTGCGCGAACGTAGACCCTCTCCCGCAGGAGAGGGTAAAAGGCAAGGACTAAAAACGTGAATCGACCGCTGCCGCCAGTTTCTCCAGCAGCAGTTCGCTGTCTTCCCAGCTCAGGCACGGGTCGGTGATCGACTGGCCGTAAACCATTGGCTGTCCGGCTACGATTTTTTGCGTGCCTTCCCGGATAAAACTTTCGGCCATAATGCCCGCGATGGCGGTTGAACCGCTGACGATCTGCTGGCAGATCTCATCACACACATCCAGCTGGCGGCGATGCTGTTTCTGGCAATTGCCGTGGCTGAAATCCACCACCAGGTGTTCCGGCAGGTCGAACTCGGCCAGCGTTTCACACGCCGCAGCAATATCTTGCGCGTGGTAATTAGGCTTTTTCCCGCCACGCATGATGATATGCCCGTATGGGTTGCCGCTAGTCTGATAAATGGTCATCTGACCGCGCTTATCCGGCGACAGGAACATATGGCTGGCACGCGATGCACGGATCGCGTCAACGGCAATTCGCGTGTTGCCATCGGTACCGTTTTTAAAACCAACCGGGCAGGAGAGGGCAGAGGCCATCTCACGGTGGATCTGGCTTTCCGTGGTGCGCGCGCCGATAGCGCCCCAGCTGATGAGATCGGCGATAAACTGTCCGGTCACCATATCGAGAAACTCGGTGGCCGTCGGTACGCCCAGCTCATTGACCTGCAAAAGCAGTTTACGCGCCAGCTCAATGCCATAATTAACACGGTAGCTGCCGTTCAGGTCCGGGTCGGAAATCAGCCCTTTCCAGCCCACGACGGTGCGCGGTTTTTCAAAGTAGGTGCGCATGACAATTTCAAGGCGATGCTGGTACTTGTCCCGCAGTCCCTGAAGCCGTTTTGCGTAATCCATTGCGGCATCCAGATCGTGGATGGAGCAAGGGCCAATCACCACCAGAAGACGTTTGTCTTCGCCATTAAGGATTTTTTCAATGCGACGGCGGGATGCCGTGACATGTTCCGCTACACCCGCGGAAACAGGATGCCGCTGTGCCAGTTCAGCCGGTGTGACCAGGCTGTCAATGCGCGCAGTGCGGAGTTCATCGGTTTTATTCATGAAATGTCTCAGAAAAATTTTTGCTTCATCGGCAGACTACCGGGAAGTGATGGGCATCACCTTAAACCAATCCCTGCTGAATTCAAGTTCGGCGCGTCTGCGCGCCGAGGATGTGGTGATGATACCCGATTCTGAGTTATTGTACTAGCATGTTAGTACATGCGACGGTTGAGCCCCATGATATCGAGGATTTTGGTGGCGATCTCTTCTACCGAATAGTTAGTGCTGTTTAGCCACGGGATCTGGTTTTTACGGTACAGCGCTTCCACCTCGGAAACCTCCATTCGACACTGGCGCATTGAGGCGTAGCGGCTGTTCTCACGCCGTTCTTCACGTATTGCCGCCAGCCGTTCCGGGTTGATGGTCAGGCCAAACAGCTTGTGCTGGAGCGGCTTAAGGGCGGCCGGCAGCACCAGATTGTCCATGTCGTCAGCAATAAAGGGGTAGTTGGCGGCACGGATACCGAACTGCATCGCCAGGTAAAGGCTGGTCGGGGTTTTCCCGCAACGTGAGACGCCAAGCAGTATCACCTGCGCCTGGTCGAGGTTACGCAGCGAAATACCGTCGTCGTGCGCCAGGGTGTAATCAATGGCGGCGATACGCGCATCGTATTTGGTCAGGTTGCCGGGGTTCAGCCCGTGCGTTCGGTGAGCGATAGGCGTCGGATCGAGTTTCAGTTCGCTCTGCAGCGGGGCCACCAGCGCCTGGACGATATCCTGACAAAACCCTTCACTTTGCAAAATAATTGTGCGAATTTCAGGGATCACGATGGAGTAGAAGACCAGCGGGCGGACCCCGGTCTGCTGGAAGATGGCGTCAATCTGGTCCTTCACCGCCTTTGCACGGCTCTCATTTTCCACAAACGGCAGCGTGATGCTGTTAATCGAAACGGGGAACTGCGACATCACCGCATGTCCCAGCACTTCGGCGGTAATCGCCGTACCATCAGAAATATAAAAAACGTGGCGATCGACAGCATTATCCATTTTACCCACCCTGAATATCGTACGTAATTGTCTGAAAGCATAAATTAAAAAAGTAAATTACACAGCAAAGAACTTATCCTAATTATAAATGAAACGGTGTTTTTGATTTTCCTGAAAAGTGGATTTCATTTTCCAATTAGCGACTTTATTTTTAGGGTTTTTGGCTGAATATATAGGAATCATCGGGTTAGCGGATGGTGGGAAAGTATCCGAAAAGTTGAAAATTTAAATTGCTTACACGATTCACCGTTTTTTTAGCGGAAATAAT
This sequence comes from Enterobacter cloacae complex sp. FDA-CDC-AR_0132, assembly GCF_003010695.1. Taxonomy (NCBI): domain Bacteria; kingdom Pseudomonadati; phylum Pseudomonadota; class Gammaproteobacteria; order Enterobacterales; family Enterobacteriaceae; genus Enterobacter; species Enterobacter cloacae complex sp. FDA-CDC-AR_0132. The sequence continues at coordinate 3,630,884 of NZ_CP027618.1, forward strand.
TATGCCAGTATAAATACGTAGTCAGGTGTTTCTTACTCCGATCAAATATCACAAAAGGATTGTTTCGATGTCCAACAATGGCTCGTCACCGCTGGTGCTTTGGTATAACCAACTCGGCATGAATGATGTAGACAGAGTTGGGGGCAAAAATGCCTCCCTGGGTGAAATGATTACAAATCTGTCGGGTATGGGTGTCTCCGTACCGAACGGGTTTGCCACAACCGCCGATGCCTTTAACCTGTTTTTAGACCAGAGCGGTGTAAACCAGCGCATTTATGACCTGCTGGATAAAACGGATATTGATGATGTGACCGAGCTTGCGAAAGCCGGTGCCCAAATCCGCCAGTGGATTATCGACACACCTTTCCAGCCGGAACTGGAAAAAGCCATTCACGAAGCCTACAACCAGCTATCAGCGGATGATGCCCAGGCGTCGTTTGCCGTGCGTTCTTCTGCCACCGCGGAAGATATGCCCGATGCGTCATTCGCCGGACAGCAGGAAACCTTCCTTAACGTCCAGGGTTATGACGCCGTGCTGGTGGCGGTGAAGCACGTCTTCGCGTCCCTGTTCAATGACCGCGCCATCTCTTACCGCGTGCACCAGGGCTATGACCATCGCGGCGTGGCGCTTTCTGCTGGCGTACAGCGCATGGTGCGCTCCGACGTGGGCTCTTCCGGCGTGATGTTCTCCATCGACACCGAATCCGGCTTCGACCAGGTGGTGTTCATCACCTCGGCGTGGGGTCTGGGTGAGATGGTAGTACAGGGCGCGGTGAACCCTGACGAATTCTACGTTCATAAGCCGACGCTGGCCGCAAACCGTCCGGCGGTCGTTCGCCGCACGATGGGCTCGAAAAAAATCCGCATGATCTATGCCCCGACGCAGGAGCATGGCAAGCAGGTTAAGATTGAAGACGTACCGCAGGAAATGCGTGACCGTTTCTCCCTGACCGATGCAGAAGTGCAGGAGCTGGCGAAACAGGCGGTACAGATCGAAAAACACTACGGCCGTCCGATGGATATCGAATGGGCCAAAGATGGCAACACCGGCAAGCTGTTTATCGTGCAGGCGCGTCCGGAAACTGTCCGCTCCCGCGGTCAGGTGATGGAGCGTTATACCCTGCACGCACAGGGCAAAATCGTGGCGGAAGGCCGCGCGATTGGTCATCGCATCGGTGCCGGTCCTGTCAAAGTGATCCATGACATCAGCGAGATGAACCGCATTCAGCCAGGCGATGTGCTGGTGACCGACATGACCGACCCGGACTGGGAACCGATCATGAAGAAAGCGGCGGCCATCGTCACCAATCGCGGTGGCCGTACCTGCCACGCGGCAATCATCGCCCGTGAGCTGGGGATCCCTGCCGTTGTCGGTTGCGGTGACGCGACCGAACGCATGAAGGACGATCAGAAAGTGACCGTCTCCTGTGCGGAAGGCGATACCGGTTACGTGTATGCCGATATTCTCGACTTCAGCGTGAAGAGTTCAAGCGTCGATACCATGCCGGATCTGCCGCTGAAGATCATGATGAACGTTGGTAACCCGGATCGTGCGTTTGACTTTGCCTGCCTGCCGAACGAAGGCGTTGGCTTGGCGCGTCTGGAATTTATCATCAACCGTATGATTGGCGTTCACCCGCGCGCGCTGCTGGAGTTTGACGACCAGGACGCGAAGCTGCAGAACGAAATCCGCGAGATGATGAAAGGTTACGACTCGCCAAAAGAGTTCTACGTCGGTCGTCTGACCGAGGGGATCGCCACGCTGGGCGCGGCGTTTTATCCGAAGCGCGTGATCGTGCGTCTGTCCGACTTTAAGTCAAACGAATACGCGAATCTGGTGGGGGGTGAGCGTTACGAGCCAGAAGAAGAGAACCCAATGCTCGGCTTCCGTGGCGCCGGACGTTATGTTTCCGACAGCTTCCGTGCCTGCTTCGCGCTGGAATGTGATGCCGTGAAGCGCGTGCGCAACGACATGGGACTGACCAACGTTGAGATCATGATCCCGTTCGTGCGTACCGTGGATCAGGCGAAAGCGGTGGTGGAGGAGCTGGCACGTCAGGGTCTGAAGCGCGGCGAAAACGGGCTGAAGATTATCATGATGTGTGAAATTCCGTCTAACGCCCTGCTGGCTGAGCAGTTCCTGGAGCACTTCGACGGCTTCTCTATCGGCTCGAACGACATGACGCAGCTGACGCTCGGTCTTGACCGTGACTCCGGCGTGGTCTCTGAACTGTTTGATGAGCGTAACGAGGCGGTGAAAGCGCTGCTGTCGATGTCCATCCGCGCGGCGAAGAAACAGGGTAAATATGTCGGGATTTGCGGTCAGGGTCCGTCTGACCATGAAGACTTTGCCGCATGGCTGATGGAAGAGGGGATTGACAGCCTGTCCCTGAACCCGGACACCGTGGTGCAAACCTGGCTGAGCCTGGCCGAACTCAACAAGTAACGCCATCAGCATCAGAAAAAGGCGAGGATATATTCCTCGCCTTTTTTATTTCATGCCTTATTTGCTCCCCATCACAAATAAAGTAAAAAACCAAATATCATAATTTGTCTGTTAATTTAGACAATTGTTAGCGCGCAAAGCGTTGCTAATACTTGAGCCTTACCGCGCATTTCCCTCGCTGATGCGCAACTGGTTGAAATACGTTTTAACCTGATAAAAAGGCAAATAACAATGACAATCTCCTCTGTATTGCGTACCAAAGATAAAATAGGTTATGGCTTAGGTGATATGGCCAGTGCGCTGGTCTGGCAAACGGCAACCTTATTTCTCGCCTATTTCTATACGGATGTTTTCGGTTTGCCGGCGGCCATCATGGGCACCATGTTTTTAGTGGTGCGCGTGGTGGATGCTTTTGTCGACCCTTGCATCGGCGCGCTGGTCGACCGCACCCAGACGCGGCACGGTCGCTTTCGTCCCTGGCTATTGTGGTTTGCCATCCCATTTGGCGTAAGCTGCCTTATCACCTTCTATGTACCGGACGTCGGGCCGACGGCGAAAATCGTGTATGCCTGCGTCACTTACGCCATCTTAAGCCTTATTTATTCCGCGATTAACGTCCCGTATTGCGCCATGCCCGGGGCGCTGACGCTGGATCCGCGTGAGCGTCACTCGCTGCAGTCCTGGCGCTTCGGCCTGTCGTTCATCGGCGGGTTGATTGTGACAGTGATCGCCTTACCGCTGGTCTCGCTGTTAGGCCAGGGCAACGTTCAGAAAGGCTATTTCTATGCCATGAGCATGATGGGCCTGCTGGGTATTATTCTCTTCTTCTGCTGTTTTCTGATGACCCGCGAGCGTTATTCCCCGCGCAATGACACCTCGGGTTCGATGATCGGCGATTTAAAACTGCTGGCCGGAAATAGCCAGTGGCGAATTGTTTTCCTGTTTAATATTTTGCTATTAACCGCAGTGGTGACGCGTGGTTCTGCCACCATGTATTACGTGAAATATGTGCTTCTGCGCCCGGAGCTGGTATTTGCCTTTATTGTTTCCGGGATGGTGGCGTCCTTAACGGGGGCATTATTATCTGAACGTCTGTTGGGGAAATTTGACCGCGTCCGTGCCTATCAGTGGACCATTATTTCCTTCGTGATTTTCGGCGCGCTGATTTTCTTCCTGCCGCCTTCGCAGATCTGGCTGATTTTTGGCCTCAACATTATCTTTAGCTTTATTCAGAACCTGACCACGCCGCTGCAGTGGACCATGTTCTCTGATGTGGTCGATTATGAGGAGCATCGCAGCGGCCGTCGTCTGGATGGTCTGGTCTTTTCTACCGCGCTGTTTGCCATCAAATTTGGTCTGGCGCTGGGCGGGGCGGTGGTCGGTTGGGTTCTCGGGATGGTGGATTATGCGCCCGGTCAGGCAACCCAGGCACCGCACGTGCTCTCTACCATTAATGCGCTCTTCACCCTCATCCCCTGCGTGCTGTTCCTCTGTATGGTCGCGCTGCTGACCATTTACAAACTCAACAGCAAGCTCGTCAATTCCATCGCCCGCGAGCTGGCCAGCAAACGCGAGGTGCGAGACGAGACAGGACAACTCACCCCGGCCACCCATTCCGCAATACAGGAGTAACACATGACTGCGATTTATAAGGACGCGGGACGTCCCGTGCATGAACGCGTCGCCGACCTACTGGCCCGCATGACCCCGGAAGAGAAGTTCGCCCAGATGCATGCCTACTGGTTGATCCTCGATGAAAACGGTAACCACCGCGAACGCAGCGATCTGAGCGATGAATTCGCGGGCGTGAGCGAACAGGCTGCGCTTAGCGAACGGCTGAAACTGGGGGTGGGACAAATTACGCGTCCACTGGGCACCCATATTGTTGATGCGAAAACAGGCGTGCGTGCCGCTAACCGCCTGCAGCGCATGATGATGGAAGAGACGCGCCTCGGTATTCCGGCGCTGTTCCATGAAGAGTGCCTGGTGGGGCTGTTGTGCAAAGATGCCACGCTGTTCCCGTCGTCGCTGAACTACGGTTCGACCTGGGAACCGCAGCTGGTGCAGCGTGCGGCAGAACAGATTGGCAAAGAAGCACGCTCTGTTGGCTGCCAGCAGGGGCTGGCCCCGGTGCTGGATGTCTCTCGCGACGTTCGCTGGGGACGCACCGAAGAGACCTTCGGAGAAGACCCGTGGCTGGTGGGGGTAATGGCCACGGCATACGTGAAGGGCTTGCAGGGCGATAAGCGCGATCTTCTGGCTACGCTCAAACATTATGTGGGCCACTCCTTCAGCGAAGGGGCACGCAACCACGCGCCGGTGCATCTGGGCTTTAGCGAACTGAACGACACCTTCCTGCTGCCGTTTGAGATGGCGGTGAAGCTGGCCAATGCCGGTTCGGTGATGCCTGCCTATCACGATATCGATAACCAGCCCGGACACAGCGACCACTTCCTGATGACAACCGTGCTGCGTGAACAGTGGGGGTTCGATGGGATCATCGTTGCGGACTACGGCGGCGTGAGCCTGCTGCACCAGCATCATGGCATCTCGCACGATGCCGCCGAATCTGCAGCGCTGGCCTTCAATGCCGGGCTGGATGTCGAACTACCAAAAGATGACTGCGCGCGTCATCTGGCACAAGCCGTTGAGCGCGGACTGATTTCCATGGCGAAAGTCGATGAAATAGTGGCACGCGTCCTGACCGAAAAATTCCGTCTTGGCTTGTTTGAAAAACCGTATGCCGATGAACAGGGCATCGATTTGCAAAATGAGGCAACGCGTCAGGTTGCAAGGGAAGTGGCGACCCGTTCGCTGACGCTGCTTGAGAATAACGGCATTTTGCCCCTCGGCGGCAACCCTCGCGTGGCGGTCGTCGGGCCAACGGCAGACGATCCGCTGGCGCTCCTCAGCGGTTACAGCTTTCCGGTGCACTTAATTATTAGCGACATGGTGGAAGAGACCTCGCAGGTCACGACACCGCGCGCGGCGCTTGAGCAGTATCTGGGGGCCTCGCGGGTACGTTATGCCAAAGGCTGTCACATTATCGAAAAACGGATGGCGGGTGCGCCGGTGTTTCCGGGTGACAGCGGCGGTAAACCCATGCAGCAATCTCCGGTTTCGCAGCGTACCGACCTGATCCCTGAAGCCGTGAAAGCCGCACAGGAGAGTGACGTGGTGGTGGCCTGCGTTGGCGATCTCGCCGGGCTATTCCAGAGCGGAACCGTCGGGGAGGGCTCTGATACCGACTCTCTGAATCTGCCGGGCGTACAGCAACAATTGCTGGCTGCGCTGGTGGCCACCGGCAAGCCGGTTATCGTGGTCATGACCGGCGGGAGGCCTTACAACCTTCAGGGGCTGGAAGATAACGTCGCCGCGCTGATGATGGCCTGGGCGCCAGGGCAGGAGGGTGGCTGGGCGATTGCGGATGTATTAACGGGCCGCGCTGAACCGCAGGGACGTCTGGTGGTCAGCGTGCCGAAAAGCGCGGGAGCAATGCCCTATTACTATAACCACAAGCTCAAAAGTGGCGGCACACCGTTCGCTTTCCATTTTGGCTCCCGCTATCCCTTTGGCTTCGGTCTCGGCTGGACGCAGTTTAGCTGGGGAACGGCGCGCGTGGCTGAACCCCGCGTTCCGATCGACGGCGAGGTGGTCGTAAGCCTGGATATCACCAATACCGGTGAGCGCAGCGGCAGCGAGGTGGTACAGGTCTATGTTCGGGATAACGTCGCCACGCAGGTGCGGCCACTGCAGGAGTTGAAGGCGTTCCAGCGCGTCACGCTCTCACCGGGTGAAACCGCCACGCTCACCTTTACGTTGCCCGTTGAGATGTTCAACTTTACCCGTCGTGACGGAAAACGGATCGTCGAGCCGGGTGAATTTGAGCTGCAGATTGGTGCATCGTCGGCGGATATTCGCGAGGTGGTGACGGTCAATGTGACCGGGGAAACCCGTGTATTGTCAACGGAATGGCGGATGCTCAGCACCTGTGACGTCAGCCGCGCGTAATCAGGATAAAAAAAAGCCCATCGTGGGAGATGGGCAAAGACTACACACAGCAATTCGTTGTTTCACTCAGGGGATTTCCATGCTTATAAATCAAGGTGTTGATTTATAACCGTGTCCTAATAGTAGGCATGTCAGCTTTTAGCGTCGATCAGATTCGTCTCAATAGTTAAAGAGACGTAAAGATTTCTTGAGGTTAATAGGGGACTTAGAGCCGTTATAGCGGGTCTGACCAGTGCGCAACGAATAAATACTTAAGCAACGTTTAAGTATTGAAGGGGAATATGTAGGCCGGGTACGCGACTGCGTTACCCGGCCTGTCCATTACTGCTTGTTCTTATCTTCCAGCTCTTCCAGTTCGCTCAAAATCACGTCCGGGTCCGTTCCCGGAGGCGGGATTTCGTGCACCCAGGCGGAGAACAGACGCCAGGTCACGGCCAGAAGCACCGGACCAATAAACAGACCAATCATCCCAAAGGCAATCAATCCACCAATTACGCCTGAGAGAATAAGGATCAGCGGCAGGTCTGCGCCCATGCGAATAAGGATGGGACGAATAACGTTATCCATGGTGCCAACCACGCAGCTCCAGACCAGCAGAACGGTGCCCCACGTGGTATCGCCGGTCCAGTACAGCCAGATAATGCTGGGTACCAGCACCAGCAACGGACCCAGTTGCGCAAGGCAGGTCATCAGCATGACCACGGTGAAGACGGTGGCGTACGGCACGCCAGAAATCGCAAGACCAATACCGCCCAGCACCGCCTGAACCAGCGCCGTTACCACGACGCCAAGCGCAACCGCGCGCACGGCCTGCGCCGCCAGCAGAACCGCGGCATCACCCCGTTTGCCCGCCAGGCGAGTGGCAAAATGACGAACGCCCAAAGCCACCTGCTCACCGCGCCAGTACAGCAGGGCACTAAAGACCAGCATCAGCGTACAGTGCATCATAAAGCGGCCAATGTGCGCCGCCTGACCCACAAACCAGGTGGTAGTGGTGCCAATATACGGGCGCACTTTCGCCATCAGGGCGCTGCCACCCATCTCCAGCAGGCCATGCCAGCCGCTGTAAAGTTTTGCGCCAACAACCGGAATACTGTTAAGCCAGGCGAGATCCGGCGGCGTCAGATCGCCACTGGTCACGGCGCGAATCACCGGGCCGCTGGAGTCGACAAGGCTGTTCACCAGTAGCGCAACGGGAATAATGAACAGCAGGAACAACAGCAACGTCATCACCAGGACCGCCAGCCCACGACGTCCGAAGAGCAGTTTCTGCAACCGTAACAGTAAAGGCCAGGTGGCAACCACAACGGTTGCAGCCCAGGCGAAGCCGAGAATGAAGGGTTGAACGATCCACAAACACGCAATAATCATGAGGGCCAGGAACAGCACCGACAGCAAAATTTGCGCAACATCCCTGGGCTGGCGAAGATTGACCATAAATGAAACTTTCCTTAATTGAACACCAGCGTGGCTGGCGGGAACGGAAAACCGCGATTCTCTAATCATTAATGATTTCAGCGATTTTTGACAGGCGAATTCTGCCTGTAATTCTGCAGAGCGTATAAGAAAAAAATGTGATAAAACTTTTACGATACACGCAAACGATTTCACACCTCTAATTAGGGTCGACAGTAATGATCCCACAGATTTCTCAGGCACCTGGCGTCGTTCAGCTGGTGCTTAATTTTTTGCAGGCACTGGAGCAACAGGGTTTTACAGGGGATACCGCCACACATTATGCCGACAGGCTGACAATGGCGACCGACAACAGTATCTACCAGCTTCTTCCCGATGCAGTCGTGTTTCCCCGTTCAACGGCCGATGTGGCGCTTATTGCGCGACTGGCAACGCAGGAGCGATTTACCTCGCTGGTGTTCACGCCACGCGGCGGCGGCACCGGCACCAATGGTCAGGCGCTGAACCAGGGCATCATCATTGATATGTCGCGCTATATGAACCGCATCATTGAGATCAATCCCGAAGAAGGATGGGTGCGTGTCGAAGCGGGCGTCATCAAAGATCAGCTTAACCAGTACCTCAAGCCTTATGGTTACTTCTTTGCCCCCGAGCTCTCTACCAGCAACCGTGCGACAATCGGTGGGATGATTAACACCGATGCCTCCGGGCAGGGGTCGCTGGTCTACGGTAAAACCTCCGATCACGTTCTTGGCGTGCGCGCGGTGCTGCTGGGCGGCGATATCCTGGATACCCAGCCGATGCCGGTCGAACTGGCGGAAAGGCTGGGTAAAGACAACACGGCCAACGGGCGGATTTACCGCACCGTGCTTGAGCGCTGTCGCGATAACCGCCAGCTGATCCTCGACAAATTCCCTAAACTGAACCGCTTCTTAACCGGCTACGATCTGCGTCATGTCTTTAACGATGACCTGACGCAGTTTGATTTAACCCGCGTGCTGACCGGCTCCGAAGGGACGCTGGCATTTATTACCGAGGCGCGGCTGGACATTACGCCGCTGCCGAAAGTGCGTCGGCTGGTGAACGTCAAATACAACTCCTTCGATTCTGCCCTGCGAAATGCGCCCTTTATGGTTGACGCGCGGGCGCTGTCGGTGGAAACCGTCGACTCTAAAGTGCTTAATCTGGCTCGGGAAGACATCGTCTGGCACTCGGTGAGTGAGCTTATCACCGATGTACCTGATAAAGAGATGTTGGGTCTCAACATCGTTGAATTTGCCGGCGATGACGAAGCGCTGATTGAAAGCCAGGTCACCACGCTCTGTCAGCGGCTGGACGAACTGATTGCAGCAGGCGAAGGTGGGGTGATTGGCTGGCAGCTTTGCAGCGAACTCTCCGGCATTGAGCGTATTTACGCGATGCGTAAAAAAGCGGTGGGGCTGCTGGGCAACGCGAAGGGGGCTGCAAAACCGATTCCCTTTGCTGAAGACACCTGCGTCCCGCCTGAGCATCTGGCGGATTACATCGTTGAGTTCCGCGCCCTGCTGGACAGCCACGGTCTGAGCTACGGCATGTTCGGCCACGTGGATGCCGGGGTGCTGCACGTGCGTCCTGCGCTGGACATGTGCGATCCGCAGCAGGAGATCCTGATGAAGCAGATCTCCGACGATGTGGTGGCGTTGACCGCGAAATATGGCGGTCTGCTCTGGGGAGAACACGGGAAAGGGTTCCGCGCGGAGTACAGCCCGGCGTTCTTCGGTGAAGCGCTCTACGCTGAACTGCGTAAGGTCAAAGCGGCATTCGATCCGGATAACCGTCTCAACCCGGGTAAAATTTGCCCGCCAGAGGGCGTCGATGCCCCAATGCTGCAGGTGGATGCCGTCAAGCGCGGCACCTATGACAGACAAATCCCGATTGCGGTGCGCGCCTCCTGGCGTGGTGCAATGGAGTGTAACGGTAACGGTCTGTGTTTCAACTTCGACGTGAAAAGCCCTATGTGCCCGTCGATGAAAATTACCAGTAACCGCATTCACTCGCCCAAAGGCCGGGCAACGCTGGTCCGCGAATGGCTGCGTCTGCTGGCCGACCGCGGGGTTGATCCGCTGAAGCTGGAACAGGAATTACCGGAAAAACGCGCCAGTCTGCGCTCGCTGATTGAACGTACCCGCAACAGCTGGCATGCGAACAAAGGCGAGTATGATTTCTCCCACGAGGTGAAGGAGGCCATGTCCGGCTGCCTGGCCTGTAAAGCCTGCTCAACCCAGTGTCCGATCAAGATTGATGTGCCGGAGTTTCGCTCACGCTTCCTGCAGCTTTACCATACCCGCTATCTGCGTCCAATGCGTGACCATCTGGTGGCGACGGTGGAGAGCTATGCCCCGCTGATGGCGCGTGCGCCGAAGACCTTTAACTTCTTCATCAATCAGCCGCTGGTGCGAAAGCTTTCCGAAAAACATATCGGGATGGTGGACCTGCCGCTGCTGTCAGTCCCTTCGCTACAGCGTCAGCTCGTGGGGCACCGCTCGGCGAACATGACGCTGGAGCAGCTTGAGGCGCTGACCCCTGAGCAGAAAGCCAATGTGGTGCTGGTGGTGCAGGATCCGTTTACCAGCTACTACGATGCCCAGGTGGTAGCCGATTTTATCCGTCTGGTAGAAAAACTAGGCTATCAGCCGGTGGTACTGCCGTTCTCACCAAACGGCAAAGCGCAGCACATTAAAGGTTTCCTTACCCGTTTTGCGAAAACGGCGCGGAAAACCGCTGACTTCCTCAACCGGGTGGCGCAGCTAGGGATGCCGATGGTCGGTGTCGATCCGGCGCTGGTGCTCTGCTACCGCGATGAGTATAAGCAGACGCTGGGGGAGCAACGCGGTGATTTCCACGTCATGCTGGTGCACGAGTGGCTGCCGGCGGCGCTGCAACAGGCGACCGTGAAGGATGTGAGCGGTGAATCGTGGTATCTGTTCGGTCACTGCACGGAAGTGACGGCACTGCCGGGCGCCCCGGCGCAGTGGGCGTCTATCTTTGCCCGCTTCGGGGCGAAGCTTGAGAGCGTCAACGTGGGCTGCTGTGGCATGGCAGGTACCTACGGGCACGAAGTGAAAAACCACGCGAACTCGCTCGGTATCTATGAGTTGTCGTGGCATCAGGCGATGCAGCGTTTGCCGAGGAACCGCTGTCTGGCTACGGGCTACTCCTGCCGAAGCCAGGTGAAACGGGTTGAAGGGAACGGGGTGCGTCACCCATTACAGGCCTTACTGGAGATAATTGGATGATCTGGAAACGAGCCGTGACGCTGCAGGCGCTGAATGCCATGGGCGAGGGGAATATGGTAGGGCTGCTGGACATTCAGTTCACGCGTATTGGCGAGGATGAACTGGAGGCCACGATGCCTGTCGATCATCGCACGCATCAGCCGTTTGGTTTATTGCACGGCGGCGCATCCGTCGTGCTGGCCGAAACCCTGGGGTCCGTGGCGGGCTATCTTTGCACCGAAGGGGAGCAAAAAGTCGTCGGGCTGGAGGTGAATGCGAACCATATTCGCTCGGTGAGAAGTGGACGGGTGCGCGGCGTTTGTCGCACGCTACACGCCGGTAGCCGCCATCAGGTGTGGCAGATTGACATTCTTGACGAGCAGGATCGGCTCTGCTGCTCGTCGCGACTGACGACGGCGGTCGTGTAAAGTTTTCAGATGTTTTGCCTTTGGTCAAAAACTAGCCAGCCTCTTGTGATATACTGGTCAGGTTTTGTACATAAGCGAGGACATCATGGATACTGAAATAACCCCAACACAGCTGGCAATTGAATATTTACGTCGTGATAAAAGCAACCTGTCTCCGGCGCAGTACCTGAAAAAGCTGAAACAGCTTGAACTGGAGTTCACAGATTTGCTGGCTCTCTCTTCAAATGAGCTTAAAGAAGAGATCTACTTTGCCTGGCGGTTGGGCGTTCACGTCCATTGATCGTGACAGTAAAAAAAAGGCCGCGTCAGCGGTCTTTTTTGTATCTGACATTCAGTACCGGGCAGGCAGTTTATTGATTTTAACGAGCCTGCCATCTTCTATCTCAATGAACCCGCCTGTTTTCAAATCCGCCAGAATACGCATCACCCCGCTGCGCGACAGCTGGGTTTTTTCGCGAATATACCGCTCTGCGGTGATGGCGTTGCGATAACTCTCATCTTCATCCATCAGCTTTATCAATTGCTGGCGAATCATCTCATAGGCCGTGGGCGCGCCCTGAGGCATCACATTATTGTATAGCCGGTTATAAACAAACATCAGGTGCTTAGACAACAACCCCCATAACCCATTCTCTTTGATAACGGCTTCTACCTGAGCGGTGGTAAGCATACCCGTCAGGCAGGGAGTCACGGTTTTAAGATAATCATTGAAGTAGATGTCTGTCAGATTGGCGAGGCCAAAAAGCGCCGGGCTACGTGCGGTGGTGAGCATCATGTTGTCGCTTCTGCGGTAGATAGCAACGGTGCCTTCGAGGATCAAATAGCACACGCTCTGGCCATTCACCTGGAGATCCAGCTGTTCGCCGGGAGCAACATTGCGCGTGGTACAGTAGGGTTGCAGGAATGAAATCAGTTCTCGCGCGTGAGGAGAACCACGATGCGTTTTTTCAGTAGAGGACATAACCTATAACCCGTAGCGATAACCCCCCTGATTATAGCGTTACTCCTTATCGTAAACACGAGGCCAATCAGTATTTACGTGGTAAATGACGGATTTCCAGCAGCACGCCACGCTCCATCGTGATGTACTTTCCGGTACGCAGTTCCGCGAGAATACGCATAATCCCACTGCGTGAAAGGTAGGTTCGACTCTTGATATACGCTGCCGCCGTGATGTTTTTCCGTACGGCTTCTGGCTCCTGCATCAGTTCGACCAGCTGAAACCGGATAATGTCATAGGCTGACATCTGCGATATTTGCGCGCAGTGCTCGTATACCCGGGAGGCGGTATAGATGAGTAGTTTTGAAAAGTGTTCCCATAAGTTTTTTTCCGCCACGATCTTATTAAAATTATCCAGAGAGACATGCGCTATTTCTGAGGTTTCAAGCGCTCTGACGTACAGATGTTCAGAGGAGAACTGGCTGCTGACACCCAGAATAAAAGGTGAGGATTCTGAGTTTAAAACAATACCATCGCCACGACGATGCAGCGCAACGCTGCCGTGTAACAGCAAAAAACAGAGGCGAACATCATTATTGTGATACTGAATAATTTCGCCTTTCGCGAGAATATGCCTTTCCGTAAAAGGCAGCACAGTACTGATTAACTTATCAATATGGGCATACGGCTTTAAATCCAGTACGGTAGATTTTACATCGGTGAGGACCGCTGTCATTCGCGTGTTCATAAGGTGCTCCACTGCTTTCATTGCGATCATGGGTGACCGGCGTAGAGAATTATCTTAAAAAACAGCGACTACGGGAATATGCAGCACAGGTCTAAAAGTAGACTTTCAATATTATCCTGACTAACATTTTGAATTTAATGATCTTAACACCCCGGTCTATTAATAGACTGCCTGTTATATGCATAAGGCATTCCTTATTTACAATGTTTTATTTTTGTTAATTACGGGTCTACGGAAAGACTCCGAAAATGATTGTCGACGTCAACGGAGTTGTATAAATTTTATTTCATCGACAGCAAGTCATATGCGTCTTCAGACGTTTAATGAAATAAAGTTATTTCATTTTTTTGCTGCTGTCTGTAAAAGACAAAACATTAAGCGGGTGAAAAAACCGACGCGTCTTTTTGTCTGAATGTTAATAATAAATAAAGTGATACAGGATATAGCATGATGAAAAAAACACTTCTTCTGGCAACGATCGCAGCAGGTTCCGTACTGACAATGGCCAATGCGTTTGCCGCTGCAGGTACCGTTAATTTTAACGGAAATATTCTGGATTCTGCCTGTGATGTTGATGTGGCATCGCAGAACCAGGTGGTTGTACTTGGGGATTATTATAAAACAGAGTTTACCGCGACGGGGGCGAGAACCGCGGCAACGAAATTCGATATTATTTTGAAAAACTGTCCGGTCTCGGTCACGAATGCCAAAGTGCGCTTTGACGGTACTCCGGATGCGTCTAATAGCAATCTTCTGGCAATTGACACCTCCGTGGCGGGTGCTGCAACGGGCGTGGCGATCAACCTGATGACCGCGGATAAAGCCGACCTGCCTCTGCATGGCAGCAATGGTTACACCTACATGCTCAGCAGCTCCGCAGACAATACGCTCAATTTCTATGCCCAGTATATTTCGACCACGGCCAGCGTCACGGCGGGCCCGGCGAATTCTGTCGCCAACTTCTCGGTGGTTTATAACTAGCTCTTTTGCCTGAACGTCGGGGCCGCCCCGGCCCCCAATTTGATGAGGAACAGAATGTATTTTTTCAGAACCCCTTTACTGGCAACAGCGTTGTTATCTCTGATGCTGTCAACGGCTCATGCCGGCGTCATTATTGGTGGTACGCGCATTATTTTTGATGGCGCTAAAAAGGAAACGTCACTCAGTGTGAATAACCCTGATGGTACGCCGTATTTAATTCAGTCATGGATCGACGCGCAGGAAGGGGCGTCAGGCAAGGTGCCTTTTATTATTACGCCGCCTTTGTATCGTCTGGATGGCGGGCAAAAAAACGTTGAGCGCATCGTGATGACGGGAGCACTGCCTCAGGATCGGGAAAGTTTATTTTGGCTGAATATTAAAGCGATTCCGTCTGCCTCAACGCAGATGAACGCATTACAAATTGCGGTTAAAACGCGTATCAAACTGATTTATCGGCCCGCTGAGCTGCACGCGTCCACGCCTGACGAACAGGCCAGTCAATTACGCTGGCGCAGAACCGGGAATGAACTTCAGGTTAATAACCCGACCGCGTATGTCATCAATTTTAATGAAATCACCCTTGGGGGTAAAAAAATCGATGACGTGTCGTATGTCTTACCCGGTGGCTCAGTCCGTTTCACGTTACCGCAGGGGGCCAGCGGCAGTGTACTGACGTTTAAAGTGATTAATGACTTCGGCAGCCCTGGGGGCGCGCATCAGGCAACCTTATAACCGGTGAAACGCGGGCATTGCCTGTCATAAATGAGTTAAAAGCGATGGCAATACACTATTTTCGGGCTCGACCTGCACCCCTGGCGACAGTGATCGGATTAATACTTGCAGGTTCATCGCAGGCGCTTTTTGCCGGTGAGACATTTAATGCCGAACTGGTTGAACTTGATAATCCAGGAAGAGGGAGAACGGATTTATCGGCATTTGAATCCGGATCGCAGGCACCCGGCACCTATCACGTCGATATTGTTCTTGATGACCAGCTAATGGCGACCCGCGATATCACCTTTACTGCAGTAAAAGACGAAAAGGGCAATGACGTCCTCCGACCGTGCCTGAGTCTTGACCAGTTAAAACAGTGGGGCGTAAGAACCACGCTTTTCCCGCAGCTGGCGGCGAACAACGGTGAATGCGCAAACCTTCAGGCGATCCCGCAGGCCAGTAGCGATTTTCAGTTTGGCGCACAGCGGCTGGTGATCAGCATTCCTCAGGCCGCCATCGACCTGCCAGCCAGGGACGCGGTTCCGCCAGAAATGTGGGATGAGGGGATTAATGCCGCCATGCTTAATTACAGTCTGAGCGGCGCAAACGCGTGGGCGAAGAACACTCGTGGCAGCCAGAATGATAGCCAGTACGCCAACCTGCGCCCCGGGGTCAATATCGGGCCGTGGCGCTTACGTAATTACACCACCTGGTCACGGGATTCCACCGGTGAGGATCGGTGGGACAACGTGTATACCTATGCGCAGCGCGCCGTTATTCCGCTGAAAGCACAGCTGATTATCGGGGACAGTACCGCACCGGCGGATGTTTTCGACAGTATGCCATTTCGCGGCGGTCAACTGGCCTCGGATGATGACATGCTGCCGGACTCTCTTAAAGGTTATGCGCCCGTGGTCCGCGGCATCGCGCGAACCAATGCGCAGGTGGTGGTCCGCCAGAATGGTTATCAAATTTATCAGAGCTACGTGGCGCCAGGCGCGTTTGAAATCTCGGACATGTATCCCACCGGCGGCGCAGGCGATCTGGATGTGACCATCAAAGAGGCTGACGGGAGTGAGCAGCATTTCACGCTGCCTTATGCCTCGCTGCCGGTCCTGCAGCGGGAAGGACGACTGAAGTATGCGGTGACGGCCGGGCAGTATCGCGCCTACAACAGCCGCGTGGAGAAAACGTCTTTTGGTCAAATCACCGGTATTTATGGGATTCAGCACGGCATCACCCTTTACGGTGGGATGCAGGGGGCTGATAAATACCGTTCAGTGGCGTTTGGCATCGGTAAAAACATGGGGGATATCGGCGCGATCTCTGCCGACGTGACCCAGGCCTGGTCAACGCCGAATAACACCGACAAAACATCCGGTCAGTCCTTGCGCGCGCGTTACAGCAAAAATATGGCGAAGACCGGGACAAACTTTTCAATTGCGGGATACCGATATTCAACCCGTGGCTATTACGGGATGCAGGACGTGCTGGATTCCTACGGCGACAGCAGCGCCCTGCAGGACCGGCGGCGTAACCGTGCTGAACTGACCATGAGCCAGACGCTGGGCGGCGCGCTGGGTTCACTGACGCTCAGCGCCGCACGCGAAGATTACTGGAATTCTGGTCAGGCGATGGCCTCCTGGAGCGTGGGCTATAACAATGACTGGAACAACGTCAGTTACGGTTTGACCTGGACCTACAGCAAGAATGGACGCGGGAGCGCACAAAACGCGGACCACGATCGGTTGCTGGCCTTTAACGTCAGCGTACCGTTGGACAAATTCTTGCCGCGTACCTGGGCTAACTATGGCATGAACGCCAGTAAGCACAACGGCACGACGCACGTGGTCGGGCTGAACGGCGTGTCTCTGGAAAACAGTGCCCTGAACTGGAACGTGCAGCAAGGTTATGGCACACAGGGCACGGGAAATACCGGCAACCTGAACGGCGACTATAAAGGCACCTATGGCGAAATTGTCGCGGGCTACAGCTACGACAAACACAGCGAGCGCCTGAATTACGGGTTGCAGGGGGGCGTCATTGCTCACCGTGACGGCATCACGCTTTCGCAGCCGCTCGGTGAAACCAATATCCTGGTGAAAGCGCCGGGTGCACACGGTGTCGATATTCGCAATCAACCCGGGGTTCGTACGGATTACCGCGGGTATACGGTGGTTAACAATCTGTCGGTATACCGAAAAAACGACATCACTCTTGAGCCGGAAACTATGCCGGATGACGTGGAGCTTGAGATTAATACGCGCACCGTAACACCGACCCGCGGGGCGATAGTGGAAGCCGATTATGTGTCTAAAATCGGGCGCCGGGTGTTAATGACCCTGTCCGACGGGCAGTATGCCGTTCCGTTTGGTGCGGTCGTCACGCTCAAAGGCGACAGCAACAGCAGCTTTATTGTGGGCGACCGTGGTCAGGTCTATTTAACGGGACTGCCCGGGCAGGGAGAAATCGTGGCAACCTGGGGAAATCAACCCGGTCAGCAGTGCCGCGCGCAGTTTAGCCTGCCTGCACAACCCACCTACGGCGGAATAACCGACGTTAACGCGCTTTGCCGCCAGGAAGGTTAAAAATGAAATTTGCTTTATCTCTGATCCTGCTCTGTTTACTGAGCGGGTGGAATAGCGCCCGTGCCGGCACCTGTACAACCATCACGCCGCAAATATCGACGATATCTGTGGGCACGATTAACGTGCAGCGTGATGCCCCCGTGGGCACCATTATTTTTTCTCGCGCCGCCTCATCAACGGGAACCTATTTAACGGGATGCTCTAACCCGCTGATGCTGGGATTCAGTATGCGATATAACAATGGGAACCTGAGCAGCTACGGTAACCATGTTTATGCCACCAATGTCAGCGGTATTGGTATTCGCTTTTCCTCGGGGAATTATTTCGAAAACCCGGTTTACACGTTTTCGTATAACGCGGTGACGTCGTATGTAGATTGGTTTGGTGGAAAAGTTGAGCTGGTGGTGACCGGCCCGGTAACGTCGGGCGCTTTAACGCCGGGCGTTATCGGAACCGTGGCGCTTCAGGGAAGTGACGGTGTTTATCGTGACGGTCTGACGGTCCAGTTAACTGACGGCACAATTAATGCGCTGGCATGCACGATAACGACGGCGCAGTTGACGTTCCCGATAGGCGATATTCCGGCCTCATCGTTTGGCTCCGTTATTGGAACCACGCCATCCGGCGCCCAAAATACGCAAAATCTGGGGTTAACCTGCAGTGCCGGCACCAATATCAGTGTGTCACTCAGCGGTATGCAAAATCCGGACAGCGCCAATACCAGCGTCATGGCATTAACCGGTCAGGGGAATGCCGGTACGGCAAAAGGGGTAGGGGTTCAGCTACTTTATAACGGTTCTCCTTTGGTAATGAACGGTCGCCTGTTATTAAAACAGTCTGCGGGAGGACAGGAGACGCTCCCGTTAACCGCGCGCTATTACCAGACGTTAACCACCGTGGAATCAGGCTCGGCAAATGCGTCAGCCACGCTCACGATAACCTATCAATAACCGGTGAGATGATGAAAATAATTCCCGCGGCGTTGCTTGTGTCGGGTTTACTGTGCGGCAAAGCGCTATATGCAGACAGCGTAAATATCGGGGTCTCCGGAAATATCGTGGCCTCACCCTGCCTGTTTAATAACGGCAATACGAATCTCGATATTAATCTGGGCAATATCCAGGCAAGTAATATGGTGACGCCAGGATCATCCTCAGACCCGGTTACGTTTGATCTGTTATTTACCCAATGTCCGGTGGGGACGCGTAGCGTCACCGCTACCTTTACGGGCACACCCGACCCTGTTGCCGGCGCCGACTATTACATTAATCGCGGTACGGCCACCCACGTGGCGATAGCAATGCGCGAGGCCGGAAGTGGCATACTGAAAGGGAACGGCTCCAGCATGACGGAATATGTCGCCTCAGACCGGACGGCGAAGATGGCCATGCAGGCTGCGGTTATATCCACCGGAGGCAGGGCGACGCCCGGCACCCTCAGCGCAGTGGTGGTCATTACGCTGCAATACAATTAAGTCGCGCGGGATTTCACGCGCATTTTTGCTTCCCGTCGGTGTGGTCTATGTTGAATATTTTAATTAGCGAGACGGATTCGTTATTTCAGTCTGGTCTGCAGTATTTTTTTATGGATTTCTTTTGGCGTAATTTTAATGACTGTATTCACTTTGATTATGAAATGACGCCGCATAACGTCAGCACGGCGGATATTATTGTCCTCTCTTTATGCCAGGGAGAAACCCTGACCTGTTTTCCGGAATTACAGTCACGGCAAAAAGGCATTGTGATCGGCTGGGTTGACGATGAGCAACGCTCTACGGCGTCGCAATCCTGTTATCAGGATATTATTTTCATCTCCCGCAGGGCCTCTCTTGACATGATTGGCGAGACGGTATGGTGCGCGTGGCGTAAAACGCAGTTGAAGGGGCATGTGCTGCAGAAAACGTCCTGTTTCGATTGCGAGCATAAAATATTATCACCGCAGCAAATACGCATCGTCATGAACCTGTATAAAGGCTTATCCGTTATGCAGACGGCAGACGCGTTACAGATCAGCTATAAGACCGTTTTTGCGCACAAGTACATGATCATGCAAAAATTTAACCTGCGAAGTGATTATGAGCTTATCGCGCTGCTCAACAGGATGGTGAAGAAAAACGGCACCCCCAATATTTTTCGTGATTCTGTGAGACAGGGTTTCCAGGACCGCCCTTGTTTTGAGGCGTTTATATAAAGAACAAAAAATCTATGACTACTGATATTTAGCGATGTTACATATGATTATAAGCAAACGTATAACGAGGCTCGCCGTGGCGAGCCTCTTTTTCCTCAGACGTTCACCGCCGTGATTAACCGCGTCTTCATGGTCTGATAAGACGACGCCGCAAAGTCTTCCGCCCAGCGTTGGTCTTCAATCGCCTCAAGCTTAACCGCACAATACTTGGTTTCTGGGGTTTTGGAGACCGGGTCAAGGTTATCCTGCGTCAGTTCGTTACAGGCGCCAATCCACCACTGGTAGGTCATATAAACCGCACCGGCGTTGATGCGCTCGCTGATGCTGGCACGGGTAATGACTTTGCCCCGACGGGAATGCACCCACACCAGCTGTCCGTCTTTAATGCCCAGGTTGTCCGCATCAAGGGGGTTCATTTGTACACGGCCTGGTTCGTCGGCAAGGCTTTGCAGCGCGGCGCAATTGCCGGTCATTGAACGGCAGGAGTAGTGGCCGACCTCACGCACGGTGCAGAGCACCAGCGGATACGTTTCGTCCGGGATCTCGGCTGGCGCGCGCCAGGCTGCCGCAAAAAGCTGGCCTTTGCCGCTCGGCGTATCGAACTGGTTATCTTTATAGAGATACGGCGTCCCCGGGTGATCGAGCGTTGGACACGGCCATTGCACATGGCCCATTTCACCCATTTTTTCGTATGTCACGCCATAGAATAGCGGACAGAGCTCGCGCATCTCGTCCCAGATCTGCTGGTTGGATGTGTAATGCATCGGATAGCCCATTTCGGTAGCAAGCAGGCTGATGATCTCCCAGTCCCGTTTCACGTTGCCGCTGGCCTCAATGGCTTTACCGAAACGCTGGAAACCGCGGTCGGCACAGGTAAAGACGCCCCCGTGTTCTCCCCACGATGTGGCAGGTAACAGAACATCCGCCACTTCCGCCGTTTTCGTCATAAAGATGTCCTGAACCACCACAAAATCGAGTGCTTCAAAACCGCGGCGCACCAGCCCCAGATCGGCTTCAGTCTGAAGCGGATCCTCGCCCATGATGTAATAGGCTTTTACCTTGCCTTCCAGCGCAAGGTGAGGGACTTCGGTGATACGCGTTCCAACCTCTTTGTCCATAATCCCGACATCGATTCCCCAGGCAGTGGCGAATTTCTGCCGGACAGCCGGGTCCGTAACGTCCTGATACCCCGGGAACATATTGGGCAGAACGCCCATATCACACGCGCCCTGAACGTTGTTTTGACCACGTACTGGCCCAACGCCGACAGCAGGTCGACCAAGATTTCCGGTCAGCAGCGCCAGGCTGGAGAGACCTTTGACCACGTCTACAGCCTGACCAAACTGCGTTACGCCCATGCCCCACATGACGGTGGCGGAAGGCGCAGCCGCGAACGTCCGCATCGCCTGACGCACATCCCGGGCTGGAATGCCGGTGAGATGTTCGACGTTTTCGGGCGCGTAGTCTTTGACCGTTTCCCGATAAGCGTCAAGCCCTTCGGTAAAGCGCGCGACGTAGTTTTTGTCGTACAGCTCCTCTTCCAGAAGGACATAGCCAAACGCATTGACCAGCGCCATGTTGCTGCCGTTTTTCAGCTGCAGGTGCTGGTCGGCAATGCGTGCGGTTTCAATGCGACGGGGATCGCAGACGATGATTTTCGCGCCATTTTCGCGCGCTTTTAAGACCCGACGGGCGACGATGGGGTGCGAATCGGCGCAGTTATAGCCAAACACCAGCAGACATTTTGAGTTTTCAATATCGTTAATGGAATTGCTCATTGCACCGTTGCCGAGGGTTTCCTGTAACCCGGCAACAGAAGGGCCGTGACAGACGCGCGCGCAGCAGTCCACGTTGTTGGTATTCAGTACCGCACGGGCAAATTTTTGCATCACATAGTTCGTTTCATTCCCTGTTCCCCGGGAGGAACCGGTGGTCATGATGGACCGCGGGCCATACTGCTCTTTTATGCTCCTGAGTTTATGGGCGGTATAGCGGATCGCCTCTTCCCAGGTGACGGGGGTAAAAGCCTCTCCCTTGTGGTAGCGGATCATGGGCTGAGTCAGACGGGGGGTAAGCAGACGCGTATCGTTCAGGAAGTCCCAGCCATAAAAACCTTTCAGGCACAGGGTGCCCTGGTTTGTTACGCCTTCGGCCGCTTCGGCACGGAGGATACGGTTATTTTCGACGACAAGGTTTAATTTGCAGCCTGCACCACAGTAGGGGCAGACGCTGGCGATTTTTTTCATCAATAACAGACCTGTTAAGAAATGAAGCAAAGTTGACTGGGTAGCCCAGTCCCGTAAACGGGAGTAAGCAGGAACCATGCCACATTTACTTTGTAGGTTTTACAGGGTGTTATACGAGGAGGGAACGTGTCATCGTCAGCCTGATCGTCAGTTTTGACGATGACACGTTAGTATTCACAGAGGGGAGGGTTTTTAGAGATCGTCCATGGTGTGACCCACAACGATTTCCAGGGTCTTACGAATGACATCTGCCTGCACAACGTCGTTTGTGGATTCCAGCGTCTGGATCAGCCACAAAATGATCGCTTTGTTGGACAGGTGTCCTTCAGAAGCCAGAACACAGCGTACTGCAGTAGAAAAAACAGCGGACTCTTCAGCAAAACGATCGCCTGCGTGACGGAAATATTCCGACAGCGCGCTTTCTAAAAAAGCGGAATGGTATTCGGGTTGAAGCTGAATATTTTGTCTCATTTGTTCTCACCGTAGCTGTAAAATTGCAGTCAATGTATTTTCCTGGGATCGGACGGTTTTCCATTTCCAAATAACGGCACTACATTGTCTCTTTTAACGTTGAGAGATCCCTCTCTATCCGTTCGTCCTTGCGCGGTTCTGCGACGTTTCAGGGCGATGTTGTTTGAACCGATATCGGCAATCACCATCGCAAGTGTCTCCCGCCGCTGGGGATCCTTTTCATGCGCTTTCATATCCCGCAGACGCTGAACCAGAGCTTCGGTTGTGACGGGGCCTCGCTCTTTCAAAAGAGAAAGAACGGCTTCACCGATAAGCTGGTCAATCAGTCGGTCTGCATCACTGCTGTTCATAACATTACCGTTCGAAAAGCAGACCAAGCAGCATGTGGTAATGCTGTTCCTCTTCAGGCCCATCGGCCTTTTCGAGGCGGCTTAAGAGTTTGGTACAGAGCGATTTGCGATTCAGATTTCGCCCGTCGCTAAGAATCTCAACCACGACCTGACCGAGCGTCTCCTGTTGGGTAGGAAGCGCGGCCTTCTCGAAGTAGTGCGCGATCGCTGCTGCTGAATCTGCGACATAATCCTTCTGCTGCATGTTTCGCTCCTGTAAAAAAATGTAATCACTAACGTTACATTTAAGGTATACACAATTTCCAAATCTGTACATAGAAAATGTACAATTTTTTAAAATAATTGTGATATATTTTATAAATTCTATGTTTATCAGGTGGTTGGGTCATGAGAATGAAGCATTTTCGTTACAGAATATATTGTACAATACGCACGGTGATGGATAAGTTGTACAACGCAGGAAACGGATGCGTTAGGTGCCGTAAATGGTTGAGATGTAAATTATTTGTCACGTAATTAATATGCTATAACAGATGTTTACCGACGTGTTTTTGTGGCCAACCCCTAACCCCCTTCAGGATAAGCATGCTTACAACCATCATATACCGCAGTCATATCTGCGAGGACGTTCCAGTGAAAGCGCTGGAAAACATGGTAGCTGCTGCAAATAGTAAAAACCGGCAATCCAATGTCACGGGGATCTTGCTGTTTAACGGCACGCATTTTTTTCAGTTGCTCGAAGGCCCAGCGGAAAACGTTTCATCCATTTACGAGCAGATTTGCCAGGACACGCGCCACCATAACGTGGTGGAGCTGATGCGCGATCACGGCCCCTCCCGACGCTTCGGCAAGGTTGGCATGGAGCTTTTTGACTTGCGTCAGTTCGACAGGGAAGAGGTGCTTCAGCAGGTTCTCGACAAAGGCACCAGCAGGTATCAGCTAACATATAGCGATCGCGCCCTGCAGTTTTTCCGCACTTTCGTGGAGGCCACGGAGAAAGCCAACTACTTTGAACTGCCCCCTGCAGATACCTGGGATTTTATCCCGGAAGAGACGCCTTTATCGGCGCAACCGGAGGTGGTGGCTAAAGGTGCGGATTGCAGCTTTGCGTTCCAGCCTATCGTGGATCCGTTTATGCAGCAGGTCGTCTCCTGGGAGGCCTTGATCCGCACGCCCACCGGTGAATCCCCCGGAACCTATTTTGCCCAAATTCCTCGTGAAGAGGTGTACGCCTCTGATTTGAAAAGCAAGCAGGTTGCGCTCTCCATGGCGAGCGCTCTGGGATTACAGGATCAGACATTATCCATTAACCTGCTGCCCATGACGCTGGTCAACGTGCCTGGCGCCGTGGATTTCCTGCTGACGGCCATTGACGCGAATGGCTTTGTGCCGGAGCAGATTGTGGTGGAATTCACCGAGAGCGAAGCGATTTCCCGTTTTGAAGAGTTTACCCATTCGGTCAGGCAGCTAAAAAGTGCCGGTATCAGCGTAACCATCGATCACTTTGGTGCCGGTTTTGCCGGTCTGCAGTTACTGGCGCAATTCCAGCCTGACAGAATTAAGATTAACCGCGATCTGGTCGCGAATGTGCACAAAAGCGGCCCGCGGCAGGCCATCATTCAGGCGATTATCACCTGCTGTTCCTCGCTGGAGATCCAGTTCTGTGCCGTCGGCGTTGAGAAGCCTGAAGAGTGGATGTGGCTGGAGTCTGCAGGCATTTCCCAGTTCCAGGGGCACCTGTTTGCCAGCCCGCGTCACGGGGGAATTCCGGCGATCGCGTGGCCAGAGAAGAAGTTTGAATTTTGAGAAAGCTGTACATAAACCTGCAAGCTTGACTGTACGCGCGGCAAAATTTGTACAACAATACATTAACGGGTGAAGGAACTTGTATATCCTTCACCCGCTCAAAAAGAGGCCTTAGTTATACAAATGGTTTGTACAATCTGATAAGGTTGGTCTGGTTGGGTATGGAAGTTCTAAGCGTGAGGGAGTTAATGGCCTATTACAGTATCGGCGAAGTGGCCGAACGATGCGGTATCAACCCCGTTACGCTGCGTGCCTGGCAGCGCCGTTATGGATTGTTGAAGCCGCAGCGAAGCGAAGGGGGCCATCGTCAGTTTGACGATGAAGATATCCTGCGTATTGAAGAGATCAAACGCCTGATGAAAAGCGGCGTTTCGGTCGGCAAAGTCAAAGGCTTGCTGGAAAACAAAGAAGTGATGACTCAGGGTAACTGGGCATCAATCCAGGAAGAGATGATGACGGTTTTGCGTTATGCCAGCCCGGCAAAGCTGCGCGCCAAAATAGGCGAGTTCCGCCGCGATCACGCGATGGATGCGCTTATCGATAATATTATTTCTCCCGTTCGTCAGCGAATGAATCAGGATCAAAATACGGTGCGTCATATGGCGAGCCTGCTTGACGGTGTGCTGATAGAGTTTGCTGTCGCAAGCCTGGCGGAGTCACGTAAGAAAGCCGGTAAAGATGCTCTGCTTATTGGCTGGGAGTGCGATGACCGGACACACCTGTGGCTTGAGGCTGCGCGTCTGGCACAGAAGGGATGGCATATTGACGTGCTGGCCGACCCGATTGATTCCCCTCGTCCGGAGCTTTTTCCTGGGCAAAGAATTTTCGTCTGGACCGGTAAAGCGCCGACGCCGCGTCAGCAGGAACTGCTTGACCACTGGCGTGAACAGGGTTTTGTTGTCTCCTTTCATCATTAATTTCCGGAGGCCTTGAAGGCCTTTTTTTTTTGCCCGTCGTTTCTCTGGATAAAATCTATCTTAAAAATAGGCATTTCCGATGCATATTTTACTTTTCCCCTTTACTCCGCTTTTCTGATTCGATAACCCATTATTTTTCAAAGTATTGAACAATTAAATCCATCCCGCCCGCATCCGCTGACAGGGTCTATGCTTAATAAAAGTATGCAAAAAGGGCGATTTAGCCCAATGCCCCTGCTGACAGAGGGTTGAAGTGATAATCGTTATCACTAACATGGTGTTATGCCCTGGGGCTTATTAGATGAGGTGGACCTATGGAACTGCATTCAGAAACCTTCAATCCTGCCGACTTTGCCTGGCGTGGCTTAACGCTCACGCCAGCGGCGGCGGCACATATTCACGAACTGGTGGCGAAAAAGCCAGAGATCCTCGGCGTGCGCCTGGGGGTGAAACAGACCGGCTGCGCAGGATTCGGTTACGTGCTCGATACCGTCACAGAACCCGAGAAGGATGATCTGGTATTCGAAACTGACGGCGCAAAATTGTATGTCGCCCTGCAGGCCATGCCGTTTATTGACGGCACGGAAGTGGACTACGTACGTGAAGGTTTAAACCAGTTATTCAAATTTCATAACCCGAAAGCCCAGAACGAATGTGGGTGCGGCGAAAGCTTTGGGGTATAGGCGGTACTATGTCTCGTAATACTGAAGCAACGAGTGATGTTAACACCTGGAGTGGCGGCCACCTCAATTATAAAGAGGGGTTCTTTACCCAGCTGCAGACCGATGAACTGGCGAAAGGCATCAATGAAGATGTCGTCCGGGCGATCTCGGCCAAACGTAATGAACCTGAATGGATGCTGGAGTTTCGTCTGAGCGCCTTCCGGGCCTGGCTGGAAATGGAAGAACCTCACTGGCTGAAAGCGCATTATGACAAGCTGAACTATCAGGATTACAGCTACTACTCTGCGCCATCCTGCGGGAGTTGCGACGACACCTGCGCCTCACAGCCTGGCGCTGTGCAGCAAACCGGTGCGGACAACAGCTTCCTGAGCAAAGAAGTGGAAGAGGCGTTTAACCAGCTGGGTGTGCCCGTTCGCGAAGGGAAAGAGGTGGCGGTGGACGCCATTTTTGACTCCGTCTCAGTGGCGACAACCTACCGTGAAAAACTGGCAGAGCAGGGGATTATTTTCTGCTCCTTCGGCGAAGCGATTCACGAGCACCCTGAGCTGGTGAAAAAGTACATCGGCACCGTGGTGCCAAGTAACGATAACTTTTTTGCCGCGCTTAATGCGGCGGTAGCGTCTGATGGCACCTTTATCTACGTGCCAAAAGGCGTTCGCTGCCCGATGGAGTTGTCGACCTATTTCCGCATCAACGCGGAAAAAACCGGTCAGTTCGAACGCACCATTTTGGTGGCCGATGAAGGCAGCTACGTCAGTTACATTGAAGGGTGCTCCGCACCGGTCCGTGACAGCTACCAGCTTCACGCCGCGGTGGTTGAAGTCATCATTCATAAAGATGCCGAGGTGAAATACTCCACGGTGCAGAACTGGTTCCCGGGCGATGGCAACACCGGCGGTATTCTGAACTTCGTGACCAAGCGTGCGCTGTGCGAAGGCGAAAACAGCAAAATGTCCTGGACCCAGTCGGAAACCGGCTCTGCGATCACCTGGAAATACCCGAGCTGTATTCTGCGTGGGGATAACTCGATCGGTGAGTTCTACTCCGTGGCCCTGACCAGCGGCCATCAGCAGGCAGATACGGGTACCAAGATGATCCACATCGGTAAAAACACCCGATCGACCATTATTTCCAAAGGCATCTCCGCCGGGCACAGTCAGAACAGCTATCGTGGGCTGGTCAAAATCATGCCGACGGCCACCAATGCCCGAAACTTTACCCAGTGTGACTCGATGTTAATAGGCGCAGACTGCGGGGCACACACCTTCCCGTACGTTGAGTGCCGTAACAATACCGCCCAGCTTGAGCACGAGGCGACGACGTCACGTATTGGGGAAGATCAGCTCTTCTACTGCCTGCAGCGCGGGATCAGTGAGGAAGATGCCATCTCAATGATTGTGAACGGCTTCTGTAAGGATGTGTTCTCTGAACTGCCGCTGGAATTTGCCGTTGAAGCCCAGAAACTCCTCGCCATTAGTCTTGAACACAGCGTCGGTTAAGGAAAGCACATGTTAAGTATTAAAGATTTACAGGTTAGCGTGGAAGACAAAGAGATCCTGCGTGGTCTCAATTTTGACGTCAAACCGGGTGAAGTCCACGCCATTATGGGGCCCAATGGCTCCGGGAAAAGTACGCTCTCCGCGACGCTGGCAGGACGTGAAGATTACGAAGTGACCCACGGGTCGGTCGAGTTTAACGGCAAAGATTTGCTGGAGATGTCGGTGGAAGAGCGGGCCGGTGAAGGTATCTTTATGGCCTTCCAGTATCCGGTGGAGATCCCGGGGGTGAGTAACCAGTTCTTTCTACAAACGGCGCTGAACGCGGTACGTAAATATCGCGGACTGGAGGCGCTGGACCGCTTTGATTTCCAGGACCTGATGGAAGAGAAGATTAAGTTGCTGAAAATGCCGGAAGACCTGCTGACCCGCTCGGTCAACGTCGGTTTTTCAGGCGGTGAGAAAAAGCGTAACGACATTCTGCAGATGGCGGTCCTTGAGCCTGAACTGTGTATTCTGGATGAGACCGACTCCGGTCTGGATATTGATGCCCTGAAGATTGTCGCCGACGGGGTGAACTCCCTGCGCGACGGCAAACGCGCGTTCATCATCGTCACTCACTACCAGCGTATTCTGGATTACATCAAGCCGGATTACGTCCATGTGCTTTACCAGGGGCGTATTGTGAAATCCGGTGATTTCACGCTGGTTAAACAACTGGAGGAGCAGGGTTATGGCTGGCTTACCGAACAGCAGTAATGCGCTCCAGCAGTGGCACCGTCTGTTTGAAGCGCAGGGCAATACGCGCTCGGAACAGGCGCAACAGCACCTGCAGCAGATGCTGCGTCTCGGTTTGCCGTCACGCAAGCAGGAGAACTGGAAATACACGCCGCTTGATGGCCTGCTGAACGGGGAGTTTGTCACCCGCCTGGCAGACATCAGCCCGGCGCAGCGCGATGCCCTGGCATTGACCGTGGATGCCGTGCGTCTGGTCTTCGTCGATGGTCAGTTCCGCCCTGAGCTGAGTGACAGCACCCAGGACAGCGGGTTTGAGATTGCCATTAACGATGACCGTCAGAGCCTGAGCACCCCGGTACAGCCCGAGGTCTTCCTGCATCTCACCGAGAGCCTGGCGCGGAGCGTGACGCATATTCGCGTTAAGCGTAACCAGCGTCCGGTAAAACCGCTGCTGCTGATGCACATCACTCAGGGAGCAGACGGCGACGAGATCAACACTGCTCACTATCGCCACCACCTTGAGCTGGCGGAAGGGGCGGAGGCCACGGTGATTGAGCATTACGTCAGCCTCAACAAGGCCCGGCACTTTACCGGTGCGCGTTTGACAATGCATGTTGCCGCCAATGCCCAACTTCACCATATCAAACTGGCGTTTGAAAACCCGCAGAGCCACCACTTTGCGCATAACGACATGCTGCTTGGACAAGATGCCGCGGCATACAGCCACAGTTTTTTGCTGGGCGGCGCAGTACTGCGCCACAACACCAGCACGCAGCTTAACGGCGAGAATACAACGCTTCGCATCAACAGCCTGGCGATGCCGGTTAAAACGCAAGTGTGCGATACACGCACCTGGCTTGAGCACAATAAAGGCTACTGTAACAGTCGCCAACTGCACAAAACCATTGTCAGCGACAAAGGGCGGGCGGTGTTTAACGGCCTGATTAACGTGGCGCAGCACGCGATTAAAACCGACGGGCAGATGACCAACAACAACCTGCTGTTGGGACGCCTGGCGGAAGTGGACACCAAACCACAGCTTGAAATCTATGCTGATGACGTGAAGTGCAGCCATGGTGCGACGGTCGGGCGAATTGATGACGAACAGATGTTTTATCTACGCTCCCGCGGTATCGACCAGCAGGCGGCGCAGCAAATGATTATCTATGCGTTTGCCGCTGAACTGACGGAAGCGCTGCACGATGGCCTGTTAAAACAGCAGGTGCTGACCCGTATCGGGCAGCGTCTGCCTGGAGGCGAAGCATGAGTTTTCCCGTAGAGAAAGTACGGGCAGATTTTCCGGTTCTGACCCGTGAAGTGAACGGTCTGCCCCTGGCGTATCTGGACAGTGCGGCCAGCGCGCAGAAACCGAATCAGGTGATCGAAGCGGAAGCGGAATTCTACCGCCACGGTTATGCTGCCGTGCACCGGGGGATCCACACCCTGAGTGCGGAGGCGACCCAGCGTATGGAAAATGTGCGTACCCAAATCGCCGCTTTCCTCAATGCACGCTCGCCAGAGGAACTGGTGTTTGTGCGCGGTACCACCGAGGGGATCAACCTTGTTGCAAACAGCTGGGGCAACGCGCAGGTCCACGCGGGGGATAACATCATCATCACCCAGATGGAGCACCATGCCAATATCGTGCCGTGGCAGATGCTCTGTGAGCGTGTCGGTGCGCAACTGAGGGTGATCCCATTGAACGTTGATGGCACCCTGCAGCTTGAGCAACTTGACGCGTTGCTGGATGCGCGTACGCGGCTGGTGGCCGTGACCCAGGTTTCTAACGTGCTGGGAACCGAGAACCCGGTGGCAGCGATTATTGAGAAAGCCCACCAGGCTGGCGCGAAGGTGCTGATTGATGGTGCGCAGGCGGTCATGCACCACGCGGTCGACGTCCAGGCGCTGGACTGCGATTTCTACGTCTTCTCCGGACACAAGCTCTATGGGCCGACCGGGATTGGCGTGCTGTACGTGAAAGAAGATATTCTGCAGGCGATGCCACCGTGGGAAGGGGGCGGCTCGATGATCGCGACCGTCAGTCTCTCGAAAGGGACCACCTATGCACGCGCGCCGTGGCGCTTTGAAGCTGGCACGCCGAATACCGGAGGGATTATCGGGCTGGGGGCGGCCATCGCCTATGTCACGTCTGTTGGCCTTGACGCGATTCAGGAGTACGAACACCTGCTGATGCACTACGCGCTGCAGGAGCTTGCCAGCGTACCGGCGCTGACCCTGTATGGCCCGGCGGACCGCCAGGGGGTGATTGCGTTCAATCTGGGTAAACACCATGCATACGATGTGGGCAGTTTCCTCGATAATTACGGCGTGGCCGTTCGCACCGGACACCACTGTGCTATGCCGTTGATGGCGTTTTACCAGGTGCCGGCGATGTGCCGCGCATCGCTGGTGATGTACAACACAACGGAAGAGGTCGACAGACTGGTGGCGGGGCTTAAACGCATTCACCAGTTGCTGGGCTAACGGAGAGGCGAAAGATGGCAGATTTGCCGGATAAAGAAAAATTACTGCGTAACTTCGGGCGTTGCGCAAACTGGGAAGAGAAGTACCTCTATATCATTGAACTGGGCCAGCGTTTACCACCGCTCAGCGAAGAGGCACACAACCCGGAAAATATTATTCAGGGCTGTCAGAGCCAGGTCTGGATTGTGATGGAGCAGACGCGCGACGGCGTGATCGAATTACAGGGCGACAGCGATGCCGCTATTGTGAAAGGGCTTATTGCGGTGGTATTTATTCTCTATCACCAGATGTCAGCGCAGGATATTGTCGCTTTTGATGTCCGCCCGTGGTTTGAAAAAATGGCCCTGACCCAACACCTCACCCCGTCCCGTTCCCAGGGGCTGGAAGCGATGATTCGCGCCATCCGCGCCAAAGCTGCAATCCTTAGCTAGACTTACAGAACAGCATTCATTCTGTTTCGCGAGGTGGTTCCCGCCTCGCTGGTTTTTCAGCTTTCTGGCATCCGGCCAGTGAATAAGGAATCTCAGCATGAAGCGCGCGTCTCTAATAACTCTATTACTCCTGGGTTCGCTCGGTGCTCTTAATTCGGCCCGCGCGATGGATTACCCGTTGCCGCCCGCAGGCAGCCGTCTGATTGGGCAAAATCAAACCTACACGATACAGGAAGGGGATAATAAACTTCAGACCATCGCTCGCCGGTTTAATACTGCCGCACAGCTTATCCTTGAAGCCAATAATACTATTGCGCCGGTAAACCCTGCGCCGGGGACAGTGATCACGATCCCTTCGCAGATGCTGTTGCCCGACACGCCCCGTGAGGGGATTGTCGTGAACCTGGCGGAGCTGCGGCTTTACTACTTCCCGCCGGGCGAAAACATTGTTCAGGTTTTCCCGCTCGGCATTGGGCAACTGGGGCTGGAAACGCCGGTCACCACCACCCGGGTCAGCCAGAAGATCCCTAATCCTACCTGGACCCCAACACCGGGCATCAGAGCGCGCTCTCTGGAGCAGGGCATTAAATTGCCGCCCGTGGTCCCGGCCGGGCCAAATAACCCGCTAGGACGCTTTGCATTGCGTTTAGGCGTGGGTCACGGGGAATACCTGATCCACGGCACCAGTGCGCCGGACAGCGTCGGCCTGCGGGTCAGCTCTGGCTGTATGCGCATGAACGCGCCGGATATCAAAGCGCTGTTTGAGCAGGTGCGGGTCGGCACGCGGGTGCAAATCATTAATGAGCCGGTGAAGTTCTCCGTTGAGCCTGACGGTAAACGCTATATTGAAGTGCATCGTCCGCTGGCGCAGGTTGAGGGTGAAAACCCCCAGATGACACCCATTTCGCATTCCGCAGACTTTGCGACGTTTGTCTCGCAGTCAGGAAGTGATAAAGCGCTTATCGATAAAGCCTTGTCACGCCGCGCGGGGATCCCGGTAGCCGTGTCGGCCGATAACGGCGCGTCAGCGCGTCAGAACGTATTGTCAGTACAAAACAGTCGGACATCCGCTGCGGTCGCGGAAGATGACGGTGAGAAGGTGACGCAGTAGGGGTTTGACGAAGACAAAAAAAATGGCGCACAATGTGCGCCATTTTATTAACAGGTACTATTACTTACGGTATTTAGTAGCCTGGTTGTCCAGACGCTGGTTAGCGCGAGCTGCGTCGTCTTTAGCAGCCTGAACGTCGGAACGCATTGCGTTCACGTCGTTGCTCAGCTGGTCAACTTTAGCGTTCAGAGTCTGAACGTCAGAAGACAGCTGATCGATTTTAGCGTTGCTGGAGCAACCAGCCAGCAGAGTAGAACCCAGGATTACCGCGCCCAGTACCAGTTTAGTACGATTCATTATTAATACCCTCTAGATTGAGTTAATCTCCATGTAGCGTTACAAGTATTACACAAAGTTTTTTAGGTTGAGAATATTTTTTTGATGGGAATACGCCTATTTTTGATCGTTCGCTCAAAGAAGCATCGAATCGGCCCTTTTTTGGCAAAAAGCTCTGTAAAAAAAGGCATTTTTCATCGGATTCATCTTAGATAATTCGCAATTAAATAGAGAAACCCGATTTGCTTTTTGAATGACTTTGGCTAATGCATGAAATAAAAAAAGCGTCCCGGAGGACGCTTTTTATGAAAATTAATTCGTTCGGGAATTATTACAGCACGTGAACAGATGCTGTGTTGGTGGTTCCGCTTGGTACCAGCGCACCAGAAACCATGACCACAACGTCGCCTTTCTGTGCCAGGCCGCTTTCCAGCGCCAGCGCTTTACCCTGAATGTAGAAATCGTCGGTAGACGCGATTTCTTTCACCAGATGCGCAACCACGCCTTTGCTCAGCACCAACTGACGGGCAGTGGTTTCGTTGGTGGTCAGCGCCAGGATCGTCGCGTCCGGGAAGTATTTACGGACTGCGCGAGCAGATTTACCGCCCTGGGTGGCAACCACAATCAGAGGCGCTTCCAGTTTCTCAGCGGTTTCTACCGCACCGCGGCAGACTGCTTCGGTAATACGCAGTTTGCGGCTGTCGTTGTTGAAGTCCAGACGGCTGGTCATCACGCGGTCAGTACGTTCGCAAATGGTCGCCATGATGCCAACGGCTTCCAGCGGGTATTTACCTTTCGCGGATTCGCCGGACAGCATGACTGCATCGGTACCGTCGAGGATGGCGTTCGCCACGTCGCCAGCTTCTGCGCGGGTTGGGCGTGGGTTTTTGATCATGGAGTCCAGCATCTGCGTTGCGGTGATAACCACTTTACGCGCGCGAACACACTTCTCGATCATCATCTTCTGCGCGAAGATAACTTCTTCAACCGGGATTTCAACACCCAGGTCACCACGTGCAACCATGATGCCGTCTGACGCTTCGAGGATTTCGTCGAAGTTGTTCAGGCCTTCCTGGTTTTCGATTTTGGAGATGATCTGGATCTTCTCGCCACCGTGCGCTTTCAGGTGCTCACGGATTTCAACCACGTCGGAACGTTTACGGATGAAGGATGCCGCAACGAAGTCGACGCCTTGCTCGCAACCGAAGATCAGGTCTTGTTTGTCTTTTTCAGCCAGGGCTGGCAGCGCGATGGAAACGCCTGGCAGGTTAACGCCTTTGTTTTCACCCAGGTCGCCGTTGTTCAGCACTTTACAGATAACCTTGTTACCTTCGATGGCGGTCACTTCCATGCCGATCAGACCATCGTCTACCAGCACGGTGTTGCCAACGGACAGGTCGCTGGTGAAACCTTCATAGGTGACCGCAACGATTTCGTTGTTACCGACAACAGTCTTGTCAGTGGTGAAGGTGAAGGTCTGGCCGGCTTTCAGAGAGACGTCGTTACCGCCTTCCAGTTTGATGGTGCGGATTTCTGGACCTTTGGTATCCAGCAGGATGGCTGCTTTTTTACCGGTCTTGCTCATCACGTTGCGCAAGTTCTGAATACGCTGACCGTGTTCAGCATAGTCACCGTGGGAGAAGTTCAGACGCATAACGTTCATGCCGGCGTCCAGCATTTTGCTCAGCATCTCTTCAGATTCGGTTTTCGGGCCGATAGTACAAACAATTTTCGTCTTTTTCATGACAGTCTTAGTCTTTAAGTTGGGAAGGATATGGAAATCTCGCTCCGGGGGCGCACCGCCGCGGAGTCAAACCTGTGTTGCAAAAGAGTATATGACACGCACTAAGGATAGGAGACATCAAATGAGCGTGCAGAAGAAAGTGTGCCTGAGTGACAGCCCAACGAAGGAGAGGAGTAGTTGTACGTTGTTTTTTGTATTCCAAGCGCTGAAACCATTCACCAGGGATTAGGCGCGCATTATACGCTGATTTTAAGATAAAAGGAAAATGAAAACAGCGTTTCAAAAATAATCTGTGCAGATCCACATGAGATTGTTATCAAGGCGTTAAGGTTAGATGACATCTTATCGCGGCAGGTGCGTGACCTGCCGCATTTTGCTTAGTTTTTCAGCGCCTGGCTGAGGTCGGCAATCAGGTCTTTGGCATCTTCAATGCCCACGGACAGGCGAATCAGCTGCGGTACGATGCCGTTGGCCAGCCGCTGCTCAAGCGGAATCGAAGCGTGAGTCATGCTGTAAGGCTGGCTGACCAGACTTTCCACGCCACCCAGGCTTTCGGCGAGGGTGAATAATTTCAGTGTGCGGATCACCTCTGTGGCCCGTTGCGCATCGCCTTTCACCACCAGAGAAATCATGCCGCCCGGCAGCGCCATCTGCGTGCGGGCAAGCGAATATTGCGGGTGTGATTCCAGCCCCGGATAAAATACCTTTTCGACCTGCGGCTGTTGCTCCAGCCATTGCGCAATGGCCAGCGCGTTGGTGCTGTGTTTTTCTACCCGCAGCGACAGCGTACGAATACCGCGCAGCGTCAGGAAGCTGCTAAACGGATCCAGTACACCGCCGACCGCGTTCTGCAGGTAGGCAAGCTTGTCCGCCAGCGCGGCGTTATCCCCCACAACCGCCAGTCCGGCGACCACGTCCGAGTGACCATTCAGGTATTTGGTGGCAGAGTGCACGACGATGTCGAACCCCGTTTCCAGCGGACGATGGATGACGGGCGACGCGAAGGTATTATCGGCCACGCTGATGACGTGATGACGACGGGCGATGTCGGCGATAGCCGCCAGATCCGCCAGTTTAAGCAACGGATTGGTTGGCGTTTCAACCCATACCATTCGCGTATCCGGCCGGATGGCGGCTTCAAGACCGGCCAAATCGTCCGGTTTGACCCAGCTCACCTGCAGGCCGGTGCTACGTTTGCGCACGTTTTCAATCAGGCGCCAGGTCCCGCCGTAGACATCGTCAATGGCGACGATATGGCTGTCTTTATCCAGCAGTTCAAGCACGGTAGAGATGGCGGCGAGGCCGGAAGCGAAGGCATAGCCGCGGGTCCCGCCTTCCAGTTCGGCGATGGCGGTTTCCAGCGCATGGCGGGTCGGGTTGCCGCTGCGCGAATATTCATAGCCGGTGTGCTCGCCGGGTGACGGTTGCGCAAACGTGGAGGTGGCGTAAATCGGGGGCATGACCGCGCCATGCCGATCGTTAAACTCACCGCTGTGTACGCTCAGGGTTGCCAGATTTTTCATCATGTATTCCTTTATTGCTGAAGACGGTTGCGCCAGGCGGTAAGAACATCGCTGCGCGTAATCAGGCCCAGGAAGCGGTCATTGTCATTAATGACCGCCACCAGACCGCGATCGAAAATGGTGTTCAGGGCGCTTTCCGGGGCATTTTTATCGAGGAACTCCACCTGACGGGTCATTGCCGCGGTCACGGGAAGCGAGAAGCGGTCGCCATCGCCACCGATATGGCGCAGAAGATCCCACTCGTCGATGATGCCCACGACCTGACCGTTCTCCAGGACCGGCAGCTGGGAGATATCATACAAACGCATCCGCGCCAGTACGGTGGAGAGGGTGTCATTTGGCGCGGCGGTGACGGTTGCGCCTTCATCGTGGCGCAGGGCAATGTAGTCGGAGAGATCGCCAGCCTGCGGCCGGGAGATCAAACCCTGCTGGCGCATCCAGTCATCGTTGAACATCTTTGAGAGATATTTGTTGCCACTGTCGCAGGCGAAGGTCACAACCCGTTTCGGGGTGGTCTGTGCCTGGCAATATTTCAGCGCAGCCGCCAGCAGGGTGCCGCTGGAGGAGCCTGCCAGGATACCTTCCGTTTTCAGCAGCTCGCGGGCGGTGGTGAAAGCCTCGCGATCGGTGATGCGCCAGGCACGATTCACCCCTTCGATGTGTGCCAGCGGAGGAATAAAGTCTTCACCAATCCCCTCAACCAGCCACGAGCCCGCATCCTGATAGCATCCCGTTTCTACCTGATCGGCCAGGACCGAACCGGCCGGGTCGGCCAGCACAAATTCAGTCTGCGGTGAGTGCTCAGCGAACCACGCCTGTAGCCCACCCAGCGTCCCGCCAGACCCCACGCCGACGACGATGGCGTCAATCTTACCGTCAAGCTGTTCATACAGTTCAGGCGCGGTGGTAGTGCGGTGCGCCAGCGGGTTGGCTTCGTTATTAAACTGATCGATGTAATACGCCCCCGGCAGTTCATTCGCCAGACGTTGCGCGTAATCCTGATAGTAGGCAGGGTGGCCCTTATTGACATCGGAGCGGGTCAGTACCACCTGAGCCCCCAGTGCCCGCAGGTGGAAAATCTTCTCGCGGCTCATTTTGTCTGGCACCACCAGGATCAGTGAATAGCCTTTCTGCGCGGCGATCAAGGCCAGGCCAAGACCGGTATTTCCCGCCGTCGCCTCAATGATGGTACCGCCTGGCTGCAGCTGACCGTTGCGCTCCGCTTCGTTAATCATCGACAGTGCAACGCGGTCTTTAATCGAACCGCCCGGGTTCTGGTTTTCCAGCTTCAGAAACAACGAGCACAGACCGGTATCAAGCTTATGCAGCTGGATAAGCGGGGTGTGGCCAATCAGTTCGGTGACGGAGTGGTAAATCGTCATGGTGTTTTCCTTTCAGGAGGTCATGACAGGATGATAGGGCGGGGAAATTAACCCCTTAAAGAATCCTTCACTCCGTTTTAGAACAGAAAAGAATATAAATGCCGTTTTTGGATGGAGGGATAGCAAGACGTAAAGTGCTCTGGATGTGAGGATGTCTATATCAGTCAAAAATGCTGCAAAATTAACCGTTTTCATCAGGTGATGAACCACTGATATGCACATGCCAGATAATCATTTCTGAAATTGGTCTAAATGCCTGCCGGTACGAAAATCGCTATTTATTCCTGCAAGTTATAACAAATTCCTTTTTGTTCATTTAAAAGGTGATAACGCCTGTTTACTATCATTTGGACATCCATACTGCTAAACCGCCATGCGCGGGACGGATTACACATAAGAATGATTGTACTCAGCAATATTTCGAAGGTTTTTGACAACGGGAAGGTTGCACTCACTGCCGTTGATAACGTCAATTTGACGATAGAGCAGGGGCAGATATACGGCATTATCGGTTACAGCGGCGCGGGTAAAAGTACTCTTATTCGTTTGCTGAATGGACTGGAAAAACCCACTCGCGGCAGTGTGACCATCAACGGACAGGACATTTCTGCCGCAAAGGGCGAAGCACTGCGCCAGGCGCGTCTGAAAATCAGCATGGTCTTCCAGCACTTCAATCTGCTTTGGTCGCGCACGGTGAGTGAGAATATCGCGTTCTCAATGCAAATCGCCGGTGTGTCAAAAGCCAACATTAAGGCCCGCGTGGCCGAACTGGTCGATCTCGTTGGGCTGAAGGGACGCGAGAACGCCTATCCCTCGCAGCTGAGTGGCGGGCAAAAACAGCGTGTGGGGATTGCGCGTGCATTGGCCAATAACCCCGACGTATTGCTGTGCGATGAAGCCACGTCAGCCCTCGACCCGCAGACCACCGATCAAATCCTCGATCTGCTGCTGGACATTAACCGCCGCTTCAGGCTGACCATCGTGCTGATCACGCACGAGATGCACGTGGTGCGCAAAATTTGCGACCGCGTGGCGGTGATGGAGAACGGCAAAGTGGTGGAAGAGGGGGAGGTGCTGAGCGTCTTTACCCGTCCGCAGCAGCC
The DNA here is from genome assembly GCF_003010695.1 of Enterobacter cloacae complex sp. FDA-CDC-AR_0132. NCBI lineage: Bacteria > Pseudomonadati > Pseudomonadota > Gammaproteobacteria > Enterobacterales > Enterobacteriaceae > Enterobacter > Enterobacter cloacae complex sp. FDA-CDC-AR_0132. Next base: position 3,669,361 of record NZ_CP027618.1, read on the forward strand.
TATCACTCAGCAGTTCGTCCGCCAGGTGAGCCAGTATGCCGAGGAAGAGACGTTTAATACGGAGCTGGCAGCTGACCTTGAAGGTAGCGTCATCAGGTTGACCTTTACGGGCCACAGCACCCATAAGCCGATCGTGGGCGAGCTGACTCTGCGCTACGGCCTGCCGTTTAACATTCTGCACGGAAAAATGACCCAAACGGCCCACGGCGTATTTGGGCAACTCTGGGTACACGTCGTGGCATCGGATGAACAACTGAGCAATATCCTCGCCGACCTGAAGCACAGCGATATTGAAGGCGAGGTAATTAAACATGGCTGAGACGCTTTTTCCTCATCTGAAGTGGGAGCAACTCTGGGCGGCGACGCTGGAAACGCTGTACATGACTGCCCTTTCCGGCGTGGCAACCTTTGTTCTTGGAATTGTCCTTGGCCTGGCGCTGTTTTTAACCGCGCGCGGCGGGTTGTTCCACAACCGCACGGTCTACAGCGTGATTTCAATTGTGGTGAACGTGTTTCGTTCTATCCCGTTCATCATTCTGATTGTGCTGTTGATCCCGTTCACGAAAACCCTTGTCGGCACCATTCTTGGCGCCAACGCGGCGCTGCCGGCTCTGATTGTCGGTGCGGCACCGTTCTACGCTCGCCTGGTCGAAATTGCCCTGCGTGAAGTGGACAAGGGGGTTATTGAAGCCACGCGCTCAATGGGCGCACGGCTGAGCACCCTGGTGTTTCGGGTTTTACTGCCGGAGTCATCACCTGCACTGGTATCAGGTATTACGGTAACGCTGATTGCGCTGGTGAGTTACAGCGCCATGGCGGGGGTGATTGGCGCAGGCGGTTTGGGAAATCTGGCATATCTGGAAGGATTCCAGCGCAACCATGGCGACGTCACGCTGGTGGCGACGGTGACCATTCTGATCATCGTTTTCATTATCCAGTTCTGCGGCGACGTCCTGACCTCACTGTTAGATAAACGATAATCTCTAATAACACACAGGAACCATCATCATGAAAAAAACACTGACACTGATCGCCGCAGCAACCCTGAGCGCCCTGAGCTTTGCCACCTGGGCTGATACCCTGACCGTGGGGGCATCCAACACGCCGCACGCCGAAATTCTGGAGCAGGCGAAGCCTATCCTGGCGAAGCAGGGTATCGATCTGGAGATCAAACCTTTCCAGGACTACATTCTGCCCAACACCGCGCTGGCGGGTCATGATATTGACGCTAACTATTTCCAGCATATTCCTTACCTGAACAGCGTGCTGAAAGATCACGCCGGTGATAAGGATTATGATTTTGTCAGCGCGGGCGCGATCCACATCGAGCCTATCGGGATCTACTCCAAAAAATACAAATCCCTGAAAGATCTGCCGCAGGGCGGCAAAATCATCATGCGTGATGCTGTATCTGAAGAGGGCCGCATTCTCTCTATCTTCGAAAAAGAGGGTGTGATCAAACTGAAACCGGGCATCGACAAAGTGACCGCGCGTATCAGCGATATCGTGGAAAACCCAAAAAAACTGCAGTTTACACCTAACGTGGAAGCCTCTCTGCTGCCACAGATGTACAACAACGACGAAGGTGACGCGGTCGTGATTAACGCCAACTACGCGATTGATGCGGGCCTTGATCCTGTACATGACCCGATTGCGGTAGAGAGTGGTGAAAATAACCCGTATGCCAACATCATTACCGTGCATCGTGGTGACGAGAAGAAGAAAGATATCGTCGCGCTGGTGAACGTTCTGCACTCCAAAGCGATTCAGGACTGGATCCGCACCAAATACAAAGGCGCAGTGATCCCGGTAAACAACTAATTTATTGATTTTACGAATGAAGCCCGGCGGGACTCTCGCCGGGCTTCTTTTTTGTATCCGGGCGATGAATCATTTAAGCTGAGAGTTTAGGGCAATGGAGTGATGACGATGGGTAATGTGACCAAAGACGAAGCGCTGTATCAGGAGATGTGTCGGGTGGTCGGGAAGGTCGTTCTGGAGATGCGTGATTTGGGGCAGGAGCCGAAGCATATTGTCATTGCGGGGGTGCTGCGTACGGCGCTGGCGAACCAGCGCGTAAAACGTAGCGAGTTAACCACCCAGGCGATGGAAACCGTGGTCAAAGCGCTGGCCGGTTGAAGCGCCAGCGTTTCGCAAGCTGCTCAAGGGAGCAGCAGAGCAGGTAATAGACCACACCCGTAAAGATAAAAATGGCTGCCGGGTAAATTTGCACCCGGTTGTTCACCTGGCCGGCCACCGTGGTGAGCTCAGGGACATTCACAATAAACGCCAGCGACGTATCCTTCAGCAGGCTGATAAAAATCCCCACCAGTGACGGCAGAATATTGCGCAGCGCCTGCGGCAGCAGCACGCGCGACAGCGTTTGCCGGGTACTGAAACCCTGAGACAGGGCGGCCTCGTACTGCCCTGAGGGTAAGGCGCTGAGTCCGGCCAGCACTGAATGCATAACCGAGGCCGCGGTAAACCAGGCCAGGGCCAGCGTGACGGTGAGCGCCCCCGGGAGATCGCCGCCGGTGATGAGCGGCAGCAGATACCACATCCAGAAAATCACAAAGATTAGCGGGATCCCGCGAATGAACTCCGCCCATACAAAGAGCGCCTTGCGCACAAGCCCCGTAAAACGCCAGGCCAGGCACGCGAGAGCAATTCCACCGGGCAGGGCGAGAGACGCCGCGCCCAGCGCCATCAGCAACGAGAGCAAGACCCCGCCAGGCTCACCAACTGCCGCACGTCCCCAGAGCAGGTAATCCAGGTTATCGGTAATGACATTAAGTCCGGCAAGCATGGTTTCTCCTCCCTGAGATTGGGCCGAGGCGCACCAGTACCGCCCCCATCAGCATACCGGTAAGCAGGTACAGGACGGTGCCGACGGTAAACGCCTCCAGCGCATGGGCGTTGTAGCTTTCAATCTGTCTCACCTGATAGGTCAATTCGGCAAAGCCAATGCCGCTGGCGAGCGATGAGAGTTTCATCAGATTGAGATACTGCCCGACAACGGGTTGCCAGGCGTTGGCCAGCCCCTGCGGCAGAAGGATGTAACGAAACAAGCGCCACGCGGAAAATCCTTGTGCGAGCGCCGCTTCCCGTTGCCCGGCAGGGACTGAACGTAGTCCCGATGCCACTTCCTCAATCAAGAAAGCCGAGGTGAATACGCCTAACCCCCATGCAGAGCATAAAAACTCGGGGGTAAACCACCAGACGTCACCGGGCAAAACGGACCAGCGGTGATCCGCATTCACGGCATCCCGGAACGCATGCGGTAACCCGTTCCAGGCGGCGAAATACCAGAACAGCAGTTGCACCAGCAGCGGTGTATTGCGAAACAGCGACACCCAGCTACTGACGACCGCGTTCCCGACACGTCCACCCGTCAGGCGCAGAAGCAGAAAAAGCAGCGCGAGCAGGGTTGCCAGCAGCATCCCCGCGAGCGTCACCCACAGGGTGGTGAGAAATCCGGATACGATCCACTGCAGGGGCTGTCCGGTCAGCACGCCCTGCCAGTCAAGTGCGGGCATTAGAGATGCTCCTGATGCAGCGGGTTCAGGACTTTTTGCAGGAATCGCTGAGCGCGTGGGTGCGACGGTTGCCTGAAAAATTGCTCCGGTGGCGCGGTTTCAAGAACGTGCCCGGCGTCGATAAACACAATCCGGTCGGCAATTTCCCGGGCAAATTGCATCTCATGCGTCACCACAATCATGGTAATCCCGCTGTGCGCAAGCGCCTTCATCACGAACAGCACTTCGCCAATCATCTCCGGGTCAAGCGCGGAGGTTGGCTCATCGAACAGAATGATTTGCGGTGAAGAGGCCAGCGCGCGGGCAATCGCCACGCGCTGTTGCTGACCGCCGGAAAGTTCGGCAGGGAAATGGTGTGCTTTTTCCAGCATCCCCACCTTTTCCAGCAGTGCCAGCGCCCGCGCCTGAGCTGGCTGGGCCTTCCAGCCGTGAACATGCTCCAGCGCCAGAGTGATGTTTTGACTGGCGGTGAGGTGGGCGTAAAGATTGAACTGCTGAAACACAAACCCGACGCGGCTGCGCAACTGACGCAGCGCGGTACCGGAGAGCCGTCCGGTGGGCTTGTTATCGATCAGGATCTCGCCACCGCTCAGGGTTTCAAGCTGATTGATAAGCCGGATCAGGGTGGATTTTCCGGAACCCGAAGGCCCGAGAATGGCCACCACTTCACCTGGCGTGATGGTGAGGTTAATGCCCTTTAAGACCTGATGGTTACCGTAATGTTTCTGCACATCGCGAAACTCGACGCTGGCGTGTTCCAGATGTGAAAAATCCGCGGCACCGGCCGCGGAGTGTGAAAAAAGCGCTGAGAGCATATTACTGAGCTTCTATTTTAAAGGCACGAGGCTGTGGGGAGGGGGTATCCGGACCGAACCAGACGTCATAGATTTTTGCCGCCTGACCGTTCTTCTCAAGGTTAACAAGCTCGTCGTTGACGGCTTTCAGCAGTGCGGTTTCGCCTTTTTTTACCCCCACGCCAATCTCTTCTTTGCTGAGCAGATCGGGCAGGATTTTGAAGTTCGCCTTGTCCGGCGCCTGCGCCAGCAGACCGGCCAGAATCGTACTGTCCTGAGTGATAGCCTGCACGTTACCGTTGCGCAGGGCCGTCAGCGCCAGCGGAATATCGTCATAAGAGAGCACGCGGGCGTGCGGGAAACGCTGGTGCAGCGCCTGTTCACCCGTTGTGCCTTTTACCGCGCCAATGCGCGCCCGGCTATAGGCATCAAGCGTATCGGCAGCTTTTACCGGTACCAGGAACTGCTGGCCGGTCACGAAATAGGGAAGGGAGAAATCAACCACCTGCGCCCGTTCCGGGGTAATGGTGATATCTGCCACAATCAAATCTGCCTTACCGGACTGCAGGAGGGGAATGCGGTTAGCCGGGTTGGTGGCGACCAGTTCAAGCTTCACGCCAAGTGCACTGGCAAGCGCTCTGGCGAAATCGACGTCGTAGCCGACAATCTCATGGGTCTTTGCATCGATGGAGCCAAACGGCGGATTGGCATCAAAGGTGGCAACTTTGACCACGCCTGCGGCTTTAATATCCGCCAGTTGATCGGCCTGCACCTGCATCGAGAACAGACCGCCTGCCGCCAGTAAGCCCAGCACCAGTGTCCTTTTTTTAAACCCTTTCGTGTTTGTTGCCATAGTGATTGTTCATCCCGTTGTTTTTGTTTTACCCCGTTACGCTCCCATAAGCGAAAGCTCTCGCCAAATAAGAAATCGTTCTTTGCAATAAGCAAAAAAGCATTAGTGAAGAAGGTGTTAATGGCGAGTAAAAGAATGGAGGGCTATTTGCAAATCCTGCACATCGACAGTGGATTTTGGTATTTCCCCTGTGCGGGTGTTGGGTGTTTAACTTAGGGCAAGTGAAGCGAAAGGGGGAAAGACGATGAAAAAGTGGATAAACACGTTACGGCGGTTTTTTGCGACCCGACCAGCGAATGCGGAGAACAGCGCGCAACGTGTTCTTGAGTCCGTACTGCCTGTCGCCAGCCTGTATGGCGTAGACGTTGCCAACATTGATCCGGAGTGGTTCCATGATAAGACGTCACGCTGAACTGCGCCGCACGCGCGAAATGTACTGGAATGAGCTGTGCGAAATTTTGTTCTGACAACGGTTAACTGCTAATGTCGGCAGGATGAATCTCCTGACCCGTTAATGGAATGAATAACACTCTTTTCAGGCGCACGGTTATTGTCTGGCTGCTGGCGTGCCTCATCAGCGGCGTTTTGCTTTATGCCGAACAGATCCGCCGCCAGTTCTGGGAACGCGATCGTGAGTTTTCGACACGCTATTCCACCCTTAGCGCCGTGCTGACGCAAAATGAATCTGTTTTGCCGTTACTCAACGGTGAGGAAGACCTCGCGGCTCTGCGCAAAAAATTCCCGCACATCCTCGCCCTTGAGAAAACCTCAGGCCGTGCGCTGAACGCTGCCCGTGTGGAATCGACCCGCGATTATCAGTACTGGCTGTATAACCCCTGGCGTCAGATCCGCGTACTTATCGATCTTGCGCCGCTGCTCAGCACCCAACATACCTTTGATGCACTTGCCATTCGCTTCAATGACGCAGATAACGCGCCCCCTGCCGGGGCTTTCTGGCACTGGCAGCGGACCTTCACGCAACCCACACAACCTTTTACCCTTATGGCCACGGCAAAGCCGCACTGGCTGGCCGTCTCCTGGTGGGTATATCCGTTCCTGTTCTTCGGCTGGGCGGTGCTTATCGCCGCGGCCAGCCTGCTGCTCTGGCAACGGCGGCAGCGCCAGCACGCCGAACAGCGCGCACACTATTACCAGCATGCAAGGCTCAACACCCTGGGAGAGATCACCGCTGGGATCGTGCATGAGATTAACCAGCCGCTGACTGCCGTTCAGACCTGGATTCAGGGTGCTCAGCGCCAGCAACAGCAGGCGAATCCGCAGGCCGTATCGCAGGCGCTGGCTGCCGCGCTGGTACAAACCCAGCGTATCAGCGCGCTCTTAACCCGCTTTCGCGAACATGTGGTTCAGGAAAAAGTCACCTTGCGCGATATCGACCTGAAACCGTGCTGGCAGCAGGTGGTCGATCTCCTGGAACATGAACGCCGCTCTGAGCATATCGCGGTGAGCCATGCGTTCGCGGCAGGTGCCACGCGGGTTCTGGCAGACCGACTCTGGCTTGAACAGGTGCTGCATAATCTGCTCAGTAATGCCATTCAGGCCCAGCAAGAGTGCGCGCAAGGGTGGGTGAAAATAACCAGCGAGAAACGGGAAAACTGGATTTATATCACCCTCACCGATGGAGGACCTGGCTTTAGCCCGGAGGCCTTGCAGAACGCCTTTATGCCGTTTTACAGCGGGCGGAGGGAGGGAATAGGGCTGGGAATGACGTTAACGGAGTCATTGATGACGCGCATGAACGGATCAATTACGCTGGGCAATGCGCCCCAGGGCGGGGCGCAGGTCCGGTTAAAACTGGCGAGTGGAGAGGTAAATACGCGTGGATAACACAGTCTGGCTGATTGATGACGATGAATCCATCCGTGAGTCGCTGGCCTTCTTACTCTCGGGAATGGGCTGGCAGGTCAATGGGTTTGAAAGCGTTGACGCGTTTACGTCAGCGCACGGTGGGCGCGCGGCGCTCGTCGGCTGTTTGCTGCTGGATATGCGCATGCCGGGAAAAGGCGGGCTGACCTGGCTGGAGGAGGGCAAATGGCCCTGGCCGCTGTTGCCGGTTATCGTCATGACCGGACACGGCACCGTTGATGCCTGCCGCCGCGCCTTTCGCAATGGCGTCTTTGAATTTTTCACCAAGCCGCTGGATGCCGATAAGCTCATTGAAACGGTAGGGCTCGCCTTCGAAGAGAGCCAGAGACGACTGACCCGCTGGCAGGAAACGTCGCGGATTAAAGCGCGTTTCGAACAACTGACGGCGCGTGAGCACGAGGTGCTGGCGGTGCTGATGGAAGGATGCAGCAATAAAGAGGTGGCCCTGCAGCTGAACCTCTCGCCCAGAACGGTTGAAGCGCACCGGGCCGCGGCGTTCGCCAAGCTTGGCGTGACCAGCCTGGTGCAGGCAATCCGCGATTACGACAAATTACAATCCGTATAACTACCAGGATAATTGCGTAATCAACCGAATTACGCTTCATCGCGCGTCTGAGTACGATCGAACGGTATTCAATCATTCGAGGACGTGCGATGAAAAAAGTAATGATGGCAGCCGCGCTTGTCGCCGGTAGCGTAAGCCTGACGGCACAGGCCGACGCATTGAACCAGAAAAATCTCTCCCTGGCGCAGGCCAACGCGCTGGCGACCTCCGCCATTCAGGCCTGCGTAGCGAAAAACTACCAGGTGACGGTCACCGTGGTGGACCGCGCCGGTGTGGTCAAAGCGGTGCAGCGTACCGACAATGCCGGGCCACACACGGTAAAAGCCAGCGAAATGAAAGCCTATACCGCGCTGAGTGCAAAAAATGCGTCAGGCAAGGTTATGGAAGCCGCGCAGAGCAATGCCGGCGCACAAAACATGCGTGATATTCCGGGCTTCCTGCTGCTGGCCGGTGGTCTGCCGGTGAAAGAGGGGGATGAGGTGATCGGCGCAATAGGGATCGGCGGTGCGCCGGGTGGTCATCTGGATGAAGCGTGCGCGCAGGCGGCGATTGACGGGCTGAAGAAATAATATAAAAAAAGCACCGGGTTTTCCGGTGCTTTATCATCAGATCTTGCAGGCATCACCGCAGTCGTCATCGGCGATAATCGACTGCGCTTTTTTATCAGCGTCGTCGAGACGTTCCGCGTTACGCTCTTCAGCTTCATCCAGCCCGTTAAAGACCAAGTTTTCGAGATCAATTTCCATATGGCACCTGCTTTGTTCGGTTTTTGATACTGGCACAGTATAGGGCAAAAAGAGCCGGCAATGTACCGCGCAGCACATAACGATAATCCCTGCCATACTCAGTGCTTTATCGCTGAGGAGATCTCATGATTACACTGTGTAAAACCTGCGGTACCTCTTATGACGCAACGCCGGCGCGATGCCCTGTGTGCGAGGATGAACGCCAGTATGTTCCGGCCAGCGGCCAGGCGTGGAGTGATTTTGCGACGGTGACGGCCACACACAGCAATAAATGGCAGCAGCTTGAGCCGCAGCTGCTCAGTATCAAAACGGTGCCCGCTTTTGCCATCAACCAGCGCGCGCTGCTTCTGCGTACCCCCCACGGCAATATCCTTTGGGATTGCATTGCGAATCTCGACCCGGCAACCAGAACCATCATCACGGCGCTCGGCGGCATCAGCGCGATCGCGATTTCACATCCTCACTACTACACCACGATGCAGGAGTGGGCCGGGGCTTTCGATGCGCCGGTTTACCTGCACGCGAACGATCGCGAGTGGGTTATGCGCGACAGCCCGATGCTCCACTTCTGGCAGGGCGATACGCTGGACATTTTCCCCGCGGTAACGTTATTACGTCTCGGAGGACATTTCGCTGGCGGAACGGTGCTGCACTGGCAGGAGGGTGGTGGTCTCTTGCTGGCAGGCGATATTCTGCAGGTCACGCCGGGCAAAGATGCCGTCTCGTTTATGTGGAGCTATCCGAATATGCTGCCGTTGCCCGCCCGCAGCGTCGAAGACGTGACCGGGCGGCTGGTGGGGAAAAAATTCGCTCGCCTGTACGGCGCTTTTGAAGGGCAAAATATCCTGGCGAATGCGGATGAGATTGTGCAGCGGTCGGGCCAGAAATATATTGCTTGTCTGAAGTAAAGTCCGGTGGGTAAACTTTACTTGTGTGATCCCGATCATACCTAAACTAAAACAGATAAAAGAGAAATTGCTATGCAACATATCATTGAAGGTTTTCTCAGCTTTCAAAAAGAGATTTTCCCGCAACGTAAAGAGCTCTTCCGCAGTTTAGCGTCCAGCCAGAATCCCAAAGCGCTGTTCATCTCATGCTCTGACAGCCGTCTGGTCCCAGAACTGGTCACTCAGCAAGAGCCAGGACAACTCTTTGTCATTCGTAATGCTGGCAACATCGTGCCACCGTTCGGCCCTGAGCCAGGCGGTGTCTCCGCAACGATTGAATACGCGGTTGTTGCGCTGGGCGTGACCGATATTGTTATCTGCGGCCACTCCAACTGTGGGGCGATGAAAGCCATTGCCGACAATGCGGACCTCGAACCTATGCCGGCGGTTTCTCACTGGTTACGCTATTCCGATGCGGCAAAAGCGGTGGTTGAGAAGAAAACCTGGGATAAGCCAATCGATAAAGTGAATGCGATGGTGCAGGAAAACGTGTTTGCGCAGCTGAGCAACATTAAGACTCACCCGTCAGTGGCGGTGGGCCTGCGCAACAACGCCATCCGTCTTCACGGCTGGGTGTATGACATTGAAAGCGGCAAAATTCTTGCACTGGATAAAGAGACGAAAACCTTCGTCTCTTTATCCGATAACCCGCAGGTTTACTTCGAGTAATCCCGCGTTGCAGGGCACGGATGCCCTGTCAGTCATCACTGTACGGTAATTTCCTTCTTGAACCCGATGCGGTTTTCTCTGCGGCTTTTGCCATCGCCTCTGCTATCTCTGCACATTCCGCCAGTCCCTGAACAAAAGGGCGATCGTGCATCAGCCACGGGATTGCGCCAAATGCAATGCGTCCGCGAAGCGTTTCCGGCGCTTTTAACGTGTAATCCTCGCCAATATCCGGGATCTCATCGCCCGTCGCCTGTAGCTGCTTGCGCAGCGTAGGGAAGGGCAGATCTTTTGTTTTAAGCGGCTTTTGCCCGCGGGCATCAATAAAAACGTCGAAACGGTAGGTCGTCTCTTGTGTGGCGATGACCGTCTGCGCGCTGCCAATATCCAGCGTGTAATCATCACCCAGCGCCACAACACTAATGATGCCGGCCTCACGAAGCGCGAGAAGCCTGCGAATCGACTGCGGGGGAATGGCGGCATAGTTGTCGATAAAGACGCGTGCCAGCCCATTTTTAAAGCGTTCAGCGTCCTTTTCGGTAAGATGAGGAACCATCTCCTGGACCACTTCATGCAGCCGAAGCACGGTGTAGCGCCAGGCCACCGTGCGCCGGTCACGTTTGTTCCGCTCGACCTCATTCAGGTTCTCTTCAGCCCAGGTAAACGGACCGTGCTGTTTTCGATCCTCAAACCACGCTTCGCGAAGGCTGTCCGCCGTCTGAATGCGCAGCGATATTTTCTCACACCAGGCCGGGTCGGCGAGTTCAAGCTCTTTCACCATCAGGGCGAAAATGCGGTCAAGCAGACCGTCTGATCCTTTGGCGATTTCGGCTTCGAGTACCGATTCGGTTAATACCGACAGCGGTTCGTACGGAATAGGGCAGTAAAAATCGGCCTCTGGCAGAATCCCGGTCCTGGACATGAGTACAATTTTTAACGCTTCACTTCCTTTATCGAGGAGGAATGTGTCGTTGCGAAACTCACCGTGCTGCATGACCACGGCCATCGCCGCGTCCAGCCCGCTTAAGGATGTTCCCATAATACCGACGCGGCAGGGGCGGATGCGGGCATCCATCAACCCTGACCACGGGCTTGGGAAATACGCGCGCGTGGCTTCCTCTTCTTCTGGCCAGACATGCCCGGTGGCGATCACGGCGAGATCGAATCGTTCCGGAAACGGCGTCTCATTGACCGAAAGCGTCACGCCGGAGGAGGACGGGGCAACATCGGTGACGGTGGCAGACGTGTGGATCTCAACCTGAAATCCCCGCCTCTTAGCTTCCTGGACTATCGTCTGGAAACTGTCGCGAAAATACTCGCCCAGCAGAATACGGGGCAAAAACTGTCTGTCATGCAAGGTGGCTTTATCAACCTTAAAGCGCGCCAGATGGGCTTCACTCTGGCGCTTAAGCCAGTCGAGGTAGGTCATAAAAAGGGGCGGGATTTCAATGCTGGCAATGTTGGCCAGCATCAGGCGAGAGTTATCGTCGTCGTTGTAGGGCATTCCCACGCCAGCTTCGTCTGCCTCTTCAAAAACGGAGACAGAGAGCGGCGACGCGTTCTTAAGAAGAGAATAAAAGGTGTAAATCCCTGTAGGGCCGGAGCCGATAATGGCGATTTTCTTCATCGACAGTCTTCCTGTTTTTTTTCCATAAGAAAAGCGTAGCAGGAGAATAATGATGAAATTGGGGTATTAAGAAAAATCAGGGCTTAAGAAGAGGATTTGCACCATTTCAGGACTGAAATGGTGCGTCCGAGTGGACTCGAACCACCGACCCCCACCATGTCAAGGTGGTGCTCTAACCAACTGAGCTACGGACGCAGAATGGTGCGTTCAATTGGACTCGAACCAACGACCCCCACCATGTCAAGGTGGTGCTCTAACCAACTGAGCTATGAACGCAACGTGTTGTCGGTGACAACGGGGACGAATATTAGCGGCACAGCATCGTTGAGGCAAGAGGGAAAATGCATTTTTCTCTCTGATTTCACGCGATTGCTTTATTACCGCGCAAAGTGAAGAGAAAGTAGCCGCCAGCTGGCGGCTACTGTGTATTTAACGTGCAGCGCGTTGCAATATTACCGCGGATGACTGGCGTTGCAGGAAGCGCATGCGCAGCATCATCATAATTGCCGCAGAGGTTAAGCCGATGATAAAGCCCATCCAGAATCCTGCCGGCCCCATGCGGTCAACCACCAGGTCGGTAAGCGCCAGGATATAACCACACGGCAGACCCAGCACCCAGTAAGCGATGAAGGTGATAAAGAAGATCGAACGCGTATCTTTATACCCACGCAGTACGCCGCTGCCAATCACCTGTATGGAGTCGGAGATCTGGTACACCGCGGCAAGCAGCATCAGATGGGAGGCCAGGGCCACCACTTCCGGGTTGTCGTTGTAAAGCAGGGCAATTTGCTCACGCAGCGTGATGGTAAACAGTGCCGTACAGATGGCCATACAGACACCGACGCCAAGCCCCGTGCGGGCCGCCGTTTGCGCATCCAGTGTCGAACCTTGCCCCAGACGAAAGCCCACGCGAATGGTCACCGCTGCGGCCAGCGACATCGGCAATACGAACATCAGGGAACTGAAGTTCAGCGCAATCTGGTGACCGGCTACATTCACAATGCCGAGCGGAGAAACCAGCAGGGCGACCACGGCAAACAGCGTCACTTCAAAGAACAGCGCCAGCGCAATCGGCAGGCCTAACTGCACCAGACGCGTCATGATGTTCCAGTCCGGCGTGCTGAACGAACGTTCATTGCGGATATCGCGCATTGAACGGGCACGTTTCACATAGGAGATCATACTGAAGAACATCACCCAATAGACGGCAGCCGTCGCCACGCCGCAGCCGACGCCGCCGAGCTCCGGCATACCGAAGTGACCATAGATGAAGATGTAGTTCACCGGAATATTCACCAGCAAGCCGATAAAGCCCATTACCATTCCGGGCTTGGTTTTCGCCAGACCTTCACACTGGTTACGCGCGACCTGGAAGAACAGATAGCCAGGCGCACCCCACAGCAGGGCCCGCAGATAGCCGACGGCTTTGTCAGCCAGTGCCGGGTCAATATTATGCATGGCGCGGATGATATGACCGGCATTCCACAGCACAACCATTATCAGCACGGAGACAAACCCTGCCAGCCAGAACCCCTGTCGAACCTGATGGGCAATACGTTCACGTCGCCCTGAGCCATTTAGCTGAGCGATAACCGGGGTGAGGGCGAGCAGCAGGCCGTGGCCAAACAGGATGGCCGGAAGCCAGATCGAGGTGCCTATTGCCACGGCGGCCATATCGGTGGCGCTGTAGCCACCCGCCATTACCGTATCCACAAATCCCATTGCGGTCTGGGCTACTTGCGCGATGATCACTGGTATAGCCAGTGCCAATAACTGGCGCGCTTCATTCATGTACTTCTGCACGTGAACACCTTTATATTCTAGTTATTTGAGAGACTAAAAAGGCCGCCGTAACTGGCAGCAAGAAGAAAATGCAGGGGGGTGCCAGCTATTGTAGCGGGGTTTAGCTATTTATCTAGTGAAAAAATCGCCACAAAATGCGCTCCGCTGGCAACCTGTTTTTCCAACTGTTATTGTGGTGGGATTAAACGGTGTCACCACCGTCCGGAAAAAACAGGAGTTGTAAGCATGTTTACTGGTATTGTGCAGGGCACCGCCAAAGTGGTGTCCATTGATGAAAAACCTAATTTCCGAACTCATGTGGTTGAGCTTCCGGAATATATGCTTGATGGCATTGAAACTGGCGCCTCGATTGCACATAACGGCTGTTGCCTGACGGTAACCGAAATTAACGGGAACCAGATTAGCTTTGATTTAATGAAAGAGACGCTGCGCATCACCAACCTGGGCGAGCTGGTGGTAGGGGATACCGTAAACGTAGAGCGTGCGGCCAGGTTCAGCGATGAGATTGGCGGCCATCTGATGTCAGGCCATATTATGACCACCGCGGAAGTGGCGAAGATTGTCACCTCGGAAAATAACCGTCAAATCTGGTTTAAAGTGCAGGATCCTTCATTAATGAAATACATCCTGTATAAAGGATTTATTGGTATTGATGGGATTAGCCTGACGGTTGGGGAAGTGACGCCGACCCGTTTCTGCGTGCATTTAATTCCTGAAACTCTCCAGCGTACAACCCTGGGGGCGAAAAAACTGGGGCATCGGGTTAATATCGAAATCGATCCGCAGACTCAGGCGGTTGTGGATACCGTTGAGCGGCTGTTGGCGGCAAAAGAAGCCGCAATAATAAAGACCGCAGAAGAAGAATAAAATGAACCCCGGAAATCCGGGGTTTTTTTTAGCGTGCGACCCGCAAACCGTGTTCTATCCCTCGGCTGAAAACAACCTGCCAAAGTTGAATATCACGCGCGCGAAAGGCGCCTGCGCAGGCATTGAGATAATAGCTGAACATCCGTTTAAACCGTTCAGAATAGTTGTCCGCAATTTCTGGCCAGGCTTCCTGGAAACGTGAATGCCATGCCATCAACGTGGTGTCATAATCCGCGCCAAAGTTATGCCAGTCTTCCATAATGAAATGAGGTTCACTGGCGTTAGCAATCTGGCGAACGGACGGCAAACAGCCATTCGGAAAGATGTATTTGTTGATCCACGGATCGACGTTATTGTCGGTGCGCTTAGAACCAATGGTGTGCAGCAGGAAGATGCCGTCAGGTTTCAAGTTACGGTCCACCACGCTGAAGTAGGTGTCATAGTTTTTCGGCCCCACGTGTTCGAACATGCCGACGGAGACTATGCGATCAAACTGCTCGTTCAGGTCGCGATAATCCTGAAGGCGAATATCCACATCAAGGCCCTGGCAGCGCTCCCGTGCCATTTTTTGCTGTTCAGCTGAAATGGTCACACCGACCACGCTGGCACCATAATGCTTCGCCATAAAATAGGCCAGACCACCCCATCCACAGCCGATATCCAGCACACGCATGCCCGGCTGTAGCTGCAGTTTTTCACAAATCAGACGCAGCTTAGCCTGCTGGGCTTCTTCAAGGGTTGAGGCCTCTTTCCAGTAGGCGCAGGAATATTGCATGAAAGGATCGAGCATGCGGCTGAACAGGTCATTACCGAGGTCGTAATGCTCCTTGCCGACGATCCACGCCCGTTTTTTGCTTTGCAGATTAAACAGCCGGGCGGAGGCGACACGTAATGTATCTTTCAGATTGCGGGGGAGCTGGTTTTCCAGACCGGCGCGTAAAACGCTGGAGAAAAACATATCCAACCGTTCACACTCCCACCAGCCGTCCATATAACTTTCCCCCAGGCCTAACGATCCCTCTCGCAATACGCGTTTAAAAAAGTCGGGATGCTTAACCTGTGGATCGGATGGTGAAGATCCATTAATAGTGATGCCTGCACGACCTAACAGTTCACTGACGATCCGGGACCAGTTATCGTCCGGAACGCTGACTTCTTCTATACACGATGAACTCATAGCTTCTCCATCACCTTACTGTGATCAGAACCTTCAAACAGCGTAGACGCTTTTTATGGTTTGTGAGAAATCTCACGGTATTTCCCCGTGAGGCTAGTATCCGACGTAGAACAGAGGAAGGGAGATAACCCTTGCCGAAATGCCTTCCATGGTAAAACGGGAGCGCTCCGGCTCCCGTTAACACTTAATATTTATCGTATTTAATCGAACCAAATTTAGTATAGGCCTCAAAATTTGGTGATTCAATAGAAAATTCTTAGCAACCTAATCACTGATATTTAACATAATTTCTGGCGCGATTATGCATGCGAGGTTTTCACCTCTGCGCGGTCATCCAGCTCACGTTGTGCCGCTGACTGCATACGGTATCCCAGAAGGGCCAGCGCAACCGTAACCAGCATGACGCTGGTGGTGGTCAGGAGCGGCGTGGCAATCAGCGCAGAGACCACCAGGCTTGCCAGGAAGCACAGACCCAGCTGCAGGGTATTCTGAAGCGCGGCCGCACGACCTGTTGCCTGTGGGAACGGACGTAACGCCTGGGCCACGACGATAGGGTAAATCGCACCGTTCGCCACGGCCATCACGCAGAAGGGAATCAGAATTTCTGCCAGACCTGCGCCCGGGATAAAGCCCACAGCCCAGGTGGCGATCACACTCAGCGCGTAGAGTACCAGCAGCCAGGGCAGCATCTGCTGGCCTTCCCATTTTTGCAGCGCCGCGCGACAGCCATAGCCCCCGACCAGAAACGCGATGGTCTGCGGGACATAGCTCAGACCAATGGCGGCCGGGCTGTAACCCATATCGTGAAGAATGAACGGCGAACCGGTCAGCCACGCGAAGAAACTCGCCGAGCAGGCGGCATAAATCAGGACATTACCGCGGTACGCTTTGGTGCTCAGCAGAGAGGTGAAGGTCACCGGTGTCGTGTCAGCAGGCGTCTCTTTCTTATGTGCCGCCTTGAGTGTGAATGCCGGGATCATCAGGACCAGCGTGATGGCAAACAGCGTAGCGAAAATGGCCTGCCAGTCGAAATGCGCCAGGATCCAGCTCCCGAGCAGCGGGGCGAGGGCAGGCGAAAGCCCTACCAGCGGCATAATGGTGGCGAAAATGCGGTTTGTACGGTTGGCCGGATAGTAGTCGGTGACCAGCGCCTGCCAGGTCACCGCAGCAGCACAGACGCCAACGGCCTGCACGAAGCGCAGTACCAGCAGCCAGGTTGCATCGCGTACCCATAACATTCCCAGACAGCCGACGGCAAAGATAGCCAGCCCCAGCAACAGCACCGGTTTACGGCCAAAGCGGTCAGAGAGAGGCCCCCAGAGCAGCTGCGCGAAGGCAAAGCCCGCGAGGAATACGCTCAGGCTGGCGCTGATGGCTGCCGCCGGGGTCTGTAAATCTTCCTGCATTGCGGCGAAGGCGGGCAGGTACATATCAGTGGCTAAAAAGCCCAGCACGCTTAAACCACCGAGCCAGACTAAAAATCCTTTCCTGGGTTGCATTGTTTTTTTCTCCTGAGGGAGGCAGGTCTATGTTTGCGCAGAGTGTAGGGAGTGCAAAGCAGCTTGTGAAACGCTAATATTTGGCGAGTGCATTCAAAATTTTTGCAGGCAGAAAATGTGGTCAGATTATTCTCTTGAAGTGGTCGATGCTGTTGCACGCAACGGCAGCTTTAGCGGTGCAGCGCAGGAGTTGCACCGCGTCCCCTCGGCAATCAGCTATACGGTGCGTCAGCTTGAGGAATGGCTGGCCGTTCCGCTGTTTGAACGGCGTCACCGTGATGTGGAATTAACGCCCGCCGGGGCATGGTTTTTGAAAGAAGGGCGTTCTGTTATCAAAAAAATGCAGATCACCCGCGAACAGTGTCAGCAGATCGCTAACGGCTGGCGAGGACATCTTTCCATTGCCGTGGATAACATCGTAAAACCGGAACGTACCCGGCAGATGATTGTCGATTTCTATCGCCATTTCTCGGATGTCGAATTGCGGGTATCCCAGGAAGTGTTTAACGGCGTCTGGGATGCGCTGGCGGATGGCAGGGCAGAGATGGCGATCGGTGCCACGCAGGCGATTCCGGTTGGGGGACGCTTTGCCTTTCGCGACATGGGCATGCTCAGCTGGAAATGTGTGGTGGCAAGCGATCATCCGCTGGCTGACCTGGACGGGCCGCTCAGCGACGAAACGCTGCGTAACTGGCCATCGCTGGTGCTGGAAGATACCTCGCGTTCGTTGCCCAAACGCATTACCTGGCTGCTGGATAACCAGCGACGGGTGGTTGCGCCGGACTGGGAATCCTCAGCAACATGCCTCAGCGCAGGGCTGTGCGTTGCCATGGTCCCTGGCCATTTTGCGCGGCCCCGAATCGACACCGGTGAATGGGTTGAACTGACGCTGGAAAATCCTTTTCCGGATGCGGCCTGTTGCCTCACCTGGCAACAAAATGATGTGTCGCCCGCAATGGCCTGGCTTCTGGATTACCTGGGAGACAGTGAGACGCTTAACCGGGAATGGCTACGGGAGCCAGTATAACTGGCCCCGTAAAAGATTAACGACGATAGTCGCGGAACGGACCATCCGCAACGGAACGGCGTTCGATAAGACGCGGGTGAACTTCAATGGACTGAGACTCTTCACGCTTGTTGACGATCCTGTCCATCAGCATATTGAAGGCCGTTTCACCCAGCGAGTCTTTTGGCTGGTGGATGGTGGTCAGCGCCGGGGTAAAGAAGCGCGCGTTGCGCACGTTGTCATACCCGATCACGGAAATGTCCTGCGGCACGCGCAGACCCAGTTCATCGGCGGCACAGAGAGCACCCATCGCCATAATGTCACCGCCACAGAAAACGGCTGTCGGGCGATGCGACTGGGAGACAATCTGCTGCATTGCGCGGTAACCGGATTCCGGTTCAAAGTCACCCTGCACGATCCAGTTTTCCGGCACGGTAATCAGCGCCTCTTCCATGGCTTTCATAAACCCGGCCAGACGCCCGGCTCCGGTGTTGCGCTCCAGTGGACCCGGGATCACACCAATCTCGCGGTGACCGCGTTCAATCAGATAACGGCCTGCCATATAGCCGCCTTCAAACGCGTTATCGATGACGGAGTCGGTGAAGTCTGCACGTGCTTCGCCCCAGTCCATGACTACCATAGGAATATGGCGGTACTCTTCCAGCATGGAAAGCACGGACTCCGGATACTCTGAACACATCACCAGCAGGCCATCCACACGCTTTTGCGCCATCATGGAGAGATAAGCGCGCTGTTTTTCAATGCTGTTCCACGCGTTGCCCAGAATCAGGGTATAGCCTTTCTGGAAGCAGTTTTTCTCGACCGCTTCAATGATCTCGGCAAAATAGGCCGCTTCACTGCTGGTTGCCAGCAAACCAATGGATTTGGTGTGATTAACTTTGAGGCTGCGCGCCACCGCACTCGGTGAATAGTGTAATTCTTTGATTGCCGCCCAGACGGCGTTGCGCGTCTCTTCCGCCACAAAGCGGGTTTTGTTAATTACATGTGATACGGTTGTAGTGGAAACGTTTGCGCGTTTTGCTACGTCTTTAATTGTTGCCATTAAATGTCACTCCAGACCATATCCTAAACTCCTGAAAAACTTGAAGGTAAACGTTTGCCTTCTCTCACCCTTATCACGCAATCTTGAATTGCGGCACGCCGGGAAAACGACACAGGACGTCAGGAGGGGGTCAATGGCCGGTACGCTAATAAATTTAGCGTGGAATTTTGTCCTATCTTGATGAAAAGGGGAAGAGCTAAAGTGGTTATCAGTTTAAATCCAGGAAGATTTTTGAACTAAACTGTGTAAAAATGAGCAGGCTCACTTTTCGTGGGGAGATTAAAAGGAGAAAAATTGATGAGCTACGATCTGAAGTTTTCGCTGGTGACCACCGTTATTGTACTGGCTCTGATTGTTGCGGCGGGTCTGACGGCTGCATTGCACTGATTTACACGGAGGGAGAGCTCTCTCCCTCTCAGTTTTCCTGATTGTTACGCCTGCGGCAAAAATCCTTTGCCAATTTGTTAACTTCTCATTTTTTGTGATTGATGTCATGCTTTCGGCTTCTTTGTTCTGTGTCACGACATGACACGGCATCCGGAGTTGACGCATGAAAATCAATTTTCCCCTGCTTGCCCTGGCGATTGGCGCTTTTGGGATTGGCACCACTGAATTCTCCCCGATGGGGTTACTGCCTGTTATCGCCCGGGGCGTGGATGTTTCTATCCCGGCGGCCGGGATGCTCATCAGCGCCTACGCCATTGGCGTGATGGTGGGGGCACCGCTCATGACGCTTCTGCTTTCACACCGCGCGCGCCGCAATGCGCTGATTTTCCTGATGGCGATATTTACGCTGGGCAACGTGCTCTCCGCGATTGCGCCGGATTACACCACCCTGATGTTGTCCCGCATTCTGACCAGCCTTAACCACGGCGCGTTCTTTGGGCTGGGATCGGTTGTGGCCGCAAGCGTGGTGCCAAAACACAAGCAGGCGAGTGCCGTGGCAACCATGTTTATGGGTCTGACGATTGCCAACATTGGCGGTGTACCTGCCGCAACCTGGCTGGGTGAGGCGATAGGCTGGCGCATGTCGTTCCTGGCGACGGCCGTGCTGGGTGTTATCGCCATGGTGGCGTTGTACTTCTCCTTGCCGAAAGGCAGCGCTGGTGAACGTCCTGACGTCCGCAAAGAGCTGTCGGTACTGATGCGCCCGCAGGTGCTCTCCGCGCTGTTGACCACCGTACTGGGGGCGGGCGCCATGTTTACTCTGTACACCTATATTTCACCGGTGTTGCACGATATCACCCACGCGACGCCTCTCTTTGTGACCGCGATGCTGGTGCTGATTGGTGTCGGGTTCTCTATAGGCAACTATCTCGGCGGGAAATTCGCCGATCGTTCCGTGAGCGGGACGCTGAAAGGCTTTTTAACGCTGCTGATTGTCATCATGATCGCCATTCCGTGGCTGGCGCGTAATGAAGTCGGGGCGGCGATGGCGATGGTTGTCTGGGGGGCTGCGACCTTTGCCGTGGTTCCGCCGCTGCAGATGCGCGTGATGCGCGTTGCTCATGAGGCGCCGGGTCTCTCGTCGTCGGTCAATATTGGCGCGTTTAACCTTGGCAATGCGCTTGGAGCCGCTGCCGGTGGAGCCGTCATTTCTGGTGGCCTGGGATACAGCTTTGTGCCGGTGATGGGGGCGATAATTGCCGCGCTCGGCCTGCTGTTAGTGATGATGTCTGGCCGTAAACAGCCGGACGCAGCGTGCGCTGCTGAATAATGAAAAAACGCAGAAGGGCAATCCCTTCTGCGTGTCTCTTACGCGGCGAAGTTCTTCGCCACAAACGCCCAGTTAACCAGTGCCCAGAAGTGCTCCAGGTAGTTCGGACGCGCGTTACGGTAATCAATGTAGTAAGCGTGTTCCCAGACGTCCACGGTCATCAGCGGCGTTGCGCTGGTGGTCAGTGGCGTACCCGCGTTCGAGGTGGAAACGATAGCCAGTTTGCCATCCGCGTCTTTCACCAGCCACGTCCAGCCAGAACCGAAGTTCTTGACTGCAGCATCCGTAAACTTCGCTTTAAAATCAGCAAAGCTGCCAAATGCCGCGTTAATCGCGCCAGCCAGTTCACCCGTAGGTTCGCCGCCTGCATTCGGTGCCAGGCAGTGCCAATAGAAGGTGTGGTTCCACACCTGAGCGGCATTGTTAAAGACACCGCCCTCTGAACTGCGGACGATCTCTTCCAGCGTTTTGCCTTCAAAATCGGTGCCCTTGATCAGGTTGTTCAGATTGGTGACGTACGTCTGGTGATGTTTGCCGTAGTGATACTCCAGGGTTTCCGCAGAAATGTGCGGGGCCAGGGCGTCTTTTGCATATGGTAGTGCAGGTAATTCGAACGACATTGCTTCTCTCCTTATTGTTTTTTATGTTGCCAATAACCATACAGACAACAGGGACAGAATAGCAAATTGAAAGGGTATGCAAAAGAGGAACTTACCCTACCACGGCTGTGGCAGGGCAGGGGTTAGCGAATGGTTTTTGGCGTCATCACGCGGCGTGCGCCGACATAGTGACGTACCCAGTAGTCTTCACTGAGAGAGGTTATCTGGATGTCCTGGCCGCTACGTGGGGACTGGATAAATTTCCCGTTGCCTACATATACGCCAACGTGGTCAGCCGTGCCGCGCCCCTGAGTGCGGAAGAAGACGAGATCGCCATTCTCCAGTTCACCGCGGTTGACCGGTGACGCGTCGCGCAGGTGATACATCTCATTGGCGGTACGTGGAATTCGGAACTTCACCAGATCTTTGTAGGCGTAATAGACGAGGCCGCTGCAGTCGAAACCGGTACGCGGTGAGCTGCCGCCCCAGCGATAGGGTTTGCCGATCTGCCCCATCAGTTTATTCAACGCCGTTTTTTGCGCTTTCTGCACGCGAACCTTATGCACTTCCGCTATTTTCGTGACCTTCGTGCATTTCGCTTTATGACCTTTGCGGGGGATGCATTTTTCCGTCACGAGATTAGCTGCAGTTTGCGAGGCTTTGCTTTTGGTTGCGTGGGCATTGCGGGAAGGTTTTGTTTTCGTCTTGCTGGAGGCGGTTTTTTTAGTCTGGGTGGTGGTCTTTTTCTTGTCGTTCTTGCTGGTGGTTTTTTTCTTACGGTCTGTGGTTTTGGCCAGATGCGTTTTTTGTACAGCAGAGTGCCGCGCCTGTTGAGAGGCGTTCGCCACTGGCGTGAAAGTGAGTGTTGTAAACAGTAAAGCACAGAGCGTGATCGAGATTTTATTTATCCGCGCCACTGGGCAGTCCCCTGATAAATGCAGGTCATCAATAATACCCGCGAATGATTTACAAAGCCCGTCGATTCTAATCTATAAAAACCCGATAAGTTAATAGCATTTTTCAATCTACAATCCTGTTTCGTTAGCAAGTGCAAAAAAATTCATCAATCTGTCGCACTATTGTTCACTCCCTAAACAAAACCCTGAGTGCCGCAGGGTTAAACACCATTTGCAATGCAACTTTTCATCACTCGCGGTAGAATAAGAAAGACGTGACAAAAATGTTATTTTCCGATGGCAGTCTGAACCGCTACAATGACAGACGAATGCCGTAACAGAAGTTAAAGGAAGCAAGACATGAGCACCACTATTGAAAAAATCCAGCGCCAGATCGCTGAAAACCCGATTCTGCTGTATATGAAAGGTTCTCCGAAGCTGCCAAGCTGTGGCTTCTCCGCGCAAGCGGTTCAGGCGCTGTCTGCCTGTGGTGAGCGTTTTGCTTACGTTGATATCCTGCAGAACCCGGACATCCGCGCTGAGCTGCCTAAATACGCTAACTGGCCGACGTTCCCACAGCTGTGGGTAGACGGTGAGCTGGTCGGCGGTTGCGATATCCTGATCGAAATGTATCAGCGCGGTGAACTGCAGCAGCTGATCAAAGAAACGGCTGCGAAGTACAAAACGGAAGAGCCAGACGCGGAGTAAGTTATCTGCGAAGACAAAAAAGCGACCTCATGAGGTCGCTTTTTTTTATTCTTCACTGTCACCCATAGGCAGCGGCCAGCCGCCCAGACGCTTCCAGCGGTTTACAATTTCGCAAAACAGTTCCGCCGTCCGCTCGGTGTCATAAAGCGCGGAATGCGCCTGCGTACCGTCAAACTCAATGCCTGCCGTAATACATGCCTTTGATAATACCGTTTGTCCCAACGCCAGACCGCTCAGTGCCGCGGTATCGAAGGTCACAAACGGGTGGAAAGGGTTACGCTTGAGCGACGCGCGCTCAGCGGCGGCCATGGTAAAGGTGTGATCGAACGTGGCGTTATGCGCCACCATAATGGCGCGGCTGCAGTTGCTCTCTTTCATACCTTTACGCACCATTTTAAAAATGGCGTGCAGCGCGTCATATTCACTTACCGCACCACGCAGCGGGTTATGCGGATCGATGCCGTTAAAGGCCAGCGCCTCGGGCTGTAAGTTGGCCCCTTCAAAGGGTTCAACGTGGAAATGCAGCGTGGTGTCCGGTGTAAGCCATCCCTGTTCATCCATCTTCAGCGTGATGGCGGCAATTTCAAGCAGCGCATCGGTTTTAGCGTTAAATCCGGCTGTTTCAACATCGATCACAACAGGATAAAAACCACGAAAACGGTCGCACAGACCGCTAAATTGAGCGTTATCGGACATCAGGGTCTCTTACATGGGGAAAAAAGCAGTGCGCATTATGGCAAATTTTGGATGGGGATGCAGTAAAAGTACGGGCGCATGTTGCGCCCTGCGGGATCAGTTGCCCAGACCGCGACCAGCGTCTTTGGCTTCAATCAGCTCGATTTTGTAGCCGTCCGGATCTTCAACAAACGCGATCACCGTGGTGCCGCCTTTGACCGGGCCAGCTTCACGCGTCACGTTACCGCCGTTGCTGCGAATACGTTCACAGGCTTCGGCTGCGTTGTCCACTTCCAGCGCGATATGACCATAAGCGGTGCCCAGCTCATAGCTGTCCACGCCCCAGTTGTAGGTCAGTTCGATGACCGCTTCGTCCGTTTCCGGGCCGTAACCCACAAACGCCAGCGAGTATTTATATTCCGGGTTTTCGCTGGTGCGCAGCAGTTTCATACCCAGTACGTTAGTGTAGAAATCGACAGAACGTTGCAGATCGCCAACGCGCAGCATGGTGTGAAGTAGGCGCATAATTTCCTCATTAACCAATGGAATAGAATATCTATTTGAACAGAAACGATGTTTTAGTATAGCGGCGAAAGGTCGCCGCTATCAATGAGCAATGAAGAGATTACAGGGTAGGGTAGTCGGTATAACCTTCAGCGCCGCCGCCGTAGAAGCTTTCCGGACGCTGAGGGTTCAGCGCGGCTTTCTGCTGCAGACGGGCGACCAGATCAGGGTTAGCGATAAAATCGCGACCAAATGCAACGGCGTCGATCAAACCTTTGCTAATCAGATCTTCAGCTTTCTCAGGGGTATATGCACCTGCACCGATGATCACACCGTGGAAGCGTTCGCGTACTTTCTGACGGAAGGCTTCAGTGTAAGGCTGACCACCGGCCCAGTCTGGCTCGGACATATGCAGATACGCGATACCCCGTTTTGCCAGCTCTTCAATCAGATAAAGGGCATCCGCTTCTTCGTCCGGGCCGTTATCAACGTTCTGGAAAGAACCAATCGGGGAAACGCGGATACCAATGCGGTCCGGGCTCCACTCCTGACATACGGCATCCACCACTTCCAGCACCAGGCGCGCACGGTTTTCGACGCTGCCGCCGTACTGGTCGGTACGATGGTTAGAGGACGGTGACAGGAACTGGTGCAGCAGATAGCCATGCGCGGAGTGCAGTTCAACCAGGTCGAACCCGGCTTCACGCGCATTCGCCACGGCCTGGCGGAAATCGTTAACAATTCCCGGGATCTCGTCCAGTTCAAGAGCGCGCGGCATAGACGTATCAACGCGGATCGCATTGCCGTTTTCATCACGCAGCGAGGTGCGGGTGTTCGCGCTCAGGGCAGAGGCGGAAACCGGTGCCTGACCGCCAGGCTGGATGCTGCTGTGAGAGATACGACCGGTATGCCACAGCTGGACGGCAATACGACCCTCTTCAGCGTGAACGCCAGCCGTGATTTTTTTCCACGCGGCAATCTGTTCCGGGCTGTGCAGACCTGGTGCGCCAGCGTAACCCTTAGCCTGAGCAGAAATCTGAGTGGCCTCGGTGATGATCAGGCCAGAGCTTGCGCGCTGACGGTAATATTCACCCATCAACGGGGTAGGGATATCACCCGGCTCAATGCTGCGCAGACGGGTAAGCGGGGCCATGAACACACGGTTTGGCGCGGTAACGGCACCCACTTTCAAGGGGGTAAATAATTTTTCAGCGGACATAAAGGCTCCTGAGTAGACCAGTCGTCTAGTAATTGCGTAAATAAAAACGCCTGCTATACGCGAGGCGTAGTAATGCTGCTTTTTACATGTGCCAGTGCGCTTTCAAGCGGCACCGCACTGCGAGAAATCTTGGCCTGCAGGTTCGCGCCTAACCAGAGGGCGTATAAAACCTGCGCCTGGGTTAAAGGTTCGCCGGGAAAAGTCAGCGTTTTTTCATCGCGGCCTTTCTCCAGCGCCTGTGCCATGAGGGCGATAACCCCGCGTGCCCCTTTATCCATTGCTGTGCGCATATCTTCTGAAAGATCGCACACTTCGGCAGAAAGTTTTACCGTCAGGCAACCGCTGATGATGCCCTGCTGACAGAACTGGTTCAGCGTTTCCTGATAGAAGTGCAGAACACGATCGCGATAATTACCTTCGCCCGTGGCAAAGTGCGCTGCCAGGCGCTGATGGTAGCTGGCATAGTGCCGCTCCAGCATTGCCACGCCAAACGCCTCTTTGGACCGGAAGTAGTGATAAAACGACCCCTTCGGTACCTCAGCGGTTTTTAATAACTCGCTCAACCCCATACCGGTGAACCCGCGATGCATGCAAAGTCGCTCGCCGGTCGCCAGTAAATGTTCTCGGGTATCGTGTTCTGTATTTCTGCTCATGGCCGCACTCTAATAGACCGTTCGGTCTATTGCAAGCGTGTTCAGTGGCGACATGCGTTCAGAATATCCAGCTGTTGTTGATAAACCTTTGATTTAATGTCCATCATACCCAATACGGTAGAGAACAAATTGTCCTGCGAAACCGCATTTTTTGCTGCATGGTCACGTAAACACTGCGCGTTGACGCCGAAATTTTTCGCATAGTCTGGTGATAACCAGAACATAAACGGAATGTGCGTTTGTTGCTCTGGTGCCAGCAGATACGGCGTGCCGTGCAGATAAATCCCGCTTTCGCCCAGCGACTCCCCGTGATCCGAAAGGTAAATCAGGGCGGTATTCAAGCTCGCCTGACGCGCTTTCAGGGCATCGATGGTTTTACTGACCATGCTGTCGGTATACAGGATGGTGTTGTCATAGGTATTCATTAGCGCCTGGTGATCGCAATCCTGAATTTCATTGGTATCGCAGGTTGGCGTAAATTTGCGGAAATTATCCGGATAACGGCGATAGTATGCCGGGCCGTGGCTGCCCATCAGGTGGATGACCAGTACGGAGTCCTGCTTCAGGCCATCCAGGACATTGTCCAGACGGGTGAAGTTCACATCGTCAATGCAGGAGTTGTCTTTGCAGAACTGATCGAGTTTCCACTGGGTCATGTCGGTATGGGGAACGCGATCGCAGGCGCCTTTACAACCGCCATCATTGTCACGCCACAGCATATTGATCCCCGCATGGGCGAGCACGTCCAGCAACCCTTCCTGGTGATGGGCCAGGTCGGCATCGTATTTACTGCGCGTCATACCGGAGAACATGCAGGGCACGGAAACGGCTGTTTCGGTGCCGCAGGAGGAGGCCTGCGGGAAGTTAATCACATCCTGCTTTTTCAGCTCGGGGTTTGTTTCACGCCCGTAGCCATTCAAGGAGTAGTTCGCGGCGCGTGACGCTTCGCCGATGACCAGCACCAGAACGGTTTTCTTTTGTTGGCCTGCAATCAGCGGCCCTTTATGGGCATCTTCACCGATTCGGACCAGCGTTTGATCGCCTGCAAACCAGCGCATTTTGCTGTATTTGACCATCGCGCTGACATAGTTAGCGGGGGTCACCATTTTGACGATGCTTTTGTTATTGCGAAACAGCGACGCGTAGTCTTTATAAAACAGGGCGGCGATGAGGATGATAACCAGCAGGGCGCCGAGCATTGCGGCAAAACGGGTCAGCAGGGCGTACCACCATTTCCCGGTGCGAATGCGGATCATGGCCAGCACCACGGACGGAACAAGACCGGCAACGACAATCCACAGGATCATCTGCGGCGTCACCAGGGCAGTGGCTTCCTGAGAGTTGGTTTCGAACACGTTAACAATCATGTTCTGATCGATAACCGCGCCGTAGGTATACATAAAGTAAGTCGCGGCGGCGCATCCGACGGTCAAGACAATCAGCAGCGGCTTACGGATAAACGGGATATTAAGCAGACTAAAAACAATGACCCAGCCGCAAAACAGCACCAGTGGAACGGACGCGGCAAAGAGGACGTCATGGATATGCGCGGGCGCGATAATTGCCCAGCTACGCTGAATAAACAGCGCGTTTAATACGGTAAAGAAAAGTGCACAGCCCAGAGTAAATTTTATATCGTTACATTGTAACTTTTTGATTAGCCACATCGATCAGAAAACCTGCAATTTTAATGATGGGGCGAGTATAGAGAACGAAGATTAGTGAAACCTTAATGCCACAAAACTGTGGTAAAGCCCTTGCACGCGGGACGTTTAGCGTCTTCACTGTAGGTGATAGTCGTTATCGGGAGGTGAGTGTGGCAGAGCAACTGGAGTTTTTCCCCATCCAGAGCCCGTGCCGGGGTATTTGTCAGGTGGATGAACGCGGATATTGCCGTGGCTGCATGCGCACGCGCGATGAGCGTTTTAACTGGCAACACTTCAGCGACACGCAGAAACAGGAGGTGCTCCGTCTCTGTCGACAGCGACTTCTGCGCAAAATACGCGCAAACAAAGCCGGTGACACCGAAGAACCCCAGCAACCTTCACTGTTTTAACACGGTAATTGCGTATACTCATGACATCACGTCCTTGAGGAAAATGTTATGGTTCAGCGAATTACCCTTGCCCCCCAGGGGCCAGAATTCTCCCGCTTTGTGATGGGCTACTGGCGCCTGATGGACTGGAATATGTCCCCCCTCCAGCTGGCAAGCTTTATTGAAGAGCATCTCGACTTAGGGATCACCACGGTCGATCACGCTGATATTTACGGTGGCTATCAGTGTGAAGCCGCGTTCGGCGAGGCACTCAAACTGGTTCCTGCGTTACGCGAACGCATGGAGATCGTCACCAAATGCGGGATTGCCACGACGGCAAAACCGGAGCATGCCCTCGGCCATTACATTACCGACAGCGCGCACATCATTAAGAGCGCCGAACAGTCGCTGGTTAACCTGGCGACCGATCATATCGATCTGCTACTGATCCACCGCCCCGATCCGTTGATGGATGCCGATGAGGTGGCCGAAGCGTTTCTGAATCTGCATCAAAGCGGCAAAGTGCGTCATTTCGGCGTATCAAACTTTACCCCTGCACAGTTTGCGCTGCTGCAGTCTCGTCTGCCGTTTACCCTGGCCACCAACCAGGTTGAAATTTCTCCGGTTCATCAGCCGCTGCTGCTGGATGGCACGCTCGATCAGCTCCAGCAGTTGCGTATCCGTCCGATGGCGTGGTCGTGTCTGGGCGGCGGACGCCTGTTTAATGATGATGAATTCCAGCCGCTGCGCACTGAGCTTGAGACCATTGCCCGCGAACTGAATGCCGGGAGCATCGAACAGGTGGTGTACGCGTGGATCCTGCGTTTGCCGTCAAAACCACTGCCAATCATTGGCTCGGGCAAAATTGAACGCGTACGCGCCGCCATTGCCGCGGAAGAGTTGCAGATGACCCGTCAGCAGTGGTTCCGCATCCGCAAAGCGGCGCTGGGTTACGACGTCCCGTAACCGGTAAAACGTGACTTTCCGGTGAAATCTTTGCCCCTGGTATAAACTTAAGGGGCAAAAAACAACCCGTGGAGGTCATATGAAGCGTTTTACTCTGGCTCTCGTCACGCTGGTGGTCTGTGCAGGTGCGCAGGCGGCCAGTGATGAAGTGGAAATGAATCTCGTCACCTCTCAGGGTGTAGGTCAGTCCATCGGCACGGTGAAAATCACTGAAACCGACAAGGGACTGGAATTCGCGCCCAATCTCAAAGCCCTTCCTCCTGGCGAACATGGTTTCCATGTCCATGCTCACGGTAGCTGTCAGCCCGCATTAAAAGAGGGTAAAGCCTCGGCTGCGGAGGCGGCAGGCGGCCACCTCGACCCACAACATACCGGTAAGCATGAAGGTCCTGACGGTATGGGACATCTGGGCGATTTGCCGGTGCTGGTGGTGAATAACGACGGCAAAGCCACGGATCCCGTCGTCGCGCCGCGGCTGAAAAAACTGGATGAAGTGAAAGGCAAGGCGCTGATGATCCATGTCGGCGGCGACAATATGTCCGATCAGCCAAAACCGCTTGGCGGTGGCGGGGCTCGCTATGCCTGCGGGGTGATGTGATCCCCAATTGTACCCGGAGCCGGTGCCTGTTCCAGCTGCGACAGTGAGCAGTGCAGGCGCCAGATTATCGAGGCTAAATCTCGTGCTGCAGGCGAGTGGTGGTGCGCAAGGGTATCGCAAATTCGCTGAAGTTCAGCAAGCGTGGTTTCCAGTGGACGCTGCTGGACACCGCGTTCGCTCATGACATCGCGTAGCAGGGTGATGCAGACATCACGAACCTGCGACAGCGGGTCGGACCGTGTTTCCCATGCCCTAAGTTGCCAGACCACGTGAGAGCAGTTCAACAGGACCACACCCCAGCGCAACAGCCAGCGGCGCGAAAGGGAGTCCTGGCTGTTATTGAGCTGGCTGACATAGTGATAGACCAGCGATTCATACTCACTTTCACGTAAATGCGGTTTTCGACTCAACTGATCGACAAAACCTCTGCGTAACTCGCGGATATGCCGGCGACTCTTGCGCGCATCTGAACCCGGACGTAACACCGCAAATGCCAGCCACGCCAGCCCAACGCCAAGGATCTTCGCCAGATTATCATTGAGAAAATCGGCGTAGTCATAAACCGGCGGGTTAGTGACGGAGATAAACGAGCCCATAAATACAATCAGCTGTCCCCACAGCCCCGCGAGTTTGGGCATTTGCAGCTTTAGCAGCTGCATGGTGGTTAACAGCGGGAACAGGAACAGAAGGAACTGCCACAGGTCGCTTATCTGCACCATCAACCCAAACTTCACGGCAAAACTAAACAGCGAGAGCAGCACCAGGGTGCGCAGTAGCAGCGTGAGGGAGTTGAACGGTGACGCGGCGACGGAGTACAGCACGCAGCTGATAGCAGCAAGCGTCAGGGCCGCAGGGCCTGACTCCCACTGGGTGGTGATACTCCACGCGCCAACCAGCGTGAGCGCGCAAAAGGTACGAAAACCACTCCACAGTGCCTCCATCGAGTCTGTGTGTCGTGCCAGCGCCGGGCTACCGGGGACAGCGAACTCGGTGACCGGGGTGGCATTTTCCACGGCGTTAATCCAGCGGCTGCTGCGCAGATACAACCGGCAAAAATAGTTGAGACGCTGCCAGAAGGCGCGGTGACGGTAATCGTACTCATCTACTGGCGCGAGCGGGGCGATAATCTTCGCGACGGTGTAGATGTCGGCATCCGGGCGTGCAAGCGCCGCAAGCAGCGTTTCAATCACGGCGCGCGTATGTGCAGGGGGCGTGGGCCAGTTGAGCAGCATCCGGCGCAGGCTGGAGATTGAGCTGGTCATACGCAGCTGCTGATGCAACAGATAGTTCAGCAGGGTGTTCTGACGACGAAAGCGATAGTGGCTCCAGAAGGCCTGAATGCGTAACAGATTCATGGTCAGGATCTGGCCGATCACCTTTTCGTGCGCAAGACGGATGTCGTCGTTGGTATCCGGTTGCCAGAGCAGGCTTGCGTGCTCCAGTAAACGGGTATGCATGGTCTTCAGGGCGGTAATAAGCGCGGTGCCATCGGAAGTGCTCGGCAGTATCATCATCATGAAACCGCCGCTCAGAATACCGACAATCACTTCGCAGACACGCGCCTGTGCGATGTCCCACAGCTCGGTGGTATTGAGCACATTCACCACCGGAAAGGCGATAATGGCGGCGGTATAGCCGGCCAGCTGGAAGGCATAGGCAACGTTATTCGTAAAATGCGCGCAGGCCCAGGTACAAAAGCCCAGCCATATCGCCATGCTCAACAAAAAAAGCCACGGATCGTTCAGCGTATGACCTGCAATGATTAACGCTGCGGTGGCACCCAACAGGCTGCCGGCAATACGTCCAAGACTTTTGCTGATCACCCCGCCGACGGTGGGGAAACTCACCACCGCGGCAGAGGTCATTGCCCAGTAGGGCTGATCAAGGTTGAGGTAATAGGCAACAGTCAGCGCCAGACACATCGCAATGCCATTACGCAGCGCATAGCGCCACTGCGGACGTGTCGCTTTCATCCACGGCGTATTTCGCCAGGAGAGGGCCTGCAGGTTCATCAACGGGTCCCGATGGCGACGGTGCAGGTTGTGCCGGAGACCAGCGTTATGCCCTGCGGTAAACGGTCAAACTCCACACGAACCGGTACGCGCTGGGCCAGACGCACCCACGGCACGTTCGGTTTAATGTCCGGTACCAGGCCTGAATCCATTTCAACACTCTGATCGTAAATGGCGCGGCCAATGCTGGAGACGTGACCCTGTAACCTCTGCGAGCCGCTGTAAAGCGTAAGGGTAGCGGGAGACCCTTCGCGAATATGGCGAAGCTTGGTCTCTTCAAAATAACCCACCACATAGAACGAGTGGCTGTCGACAAGGGCGAAAACGGGTTGCCCGGCGGTGGCATAATTCCCCACGCGGGCTGACAGGTTGGTGATCCATCCATCGACTGGCGCGGTAATAACGGTTTGTGTCAGCTCCCACTGCGCCTGTTTGAGCGTAGCCTCCGCGACGTTCACGCTCGCCTGCATGGCCTTAACGTTGATATTGGCAGTATCTAAATCTTCTGCGGAAATGTAGTTGCGCGACAAGTGCCGGCGGCGATTGGCTTCGTTATTGGCTTTTGCTAAATCAGACTGGGCCTTCGCCAGCTGTGCCTGGGCGTTAAGGATCGCAATATGATAGGGGGTGTCGTCGATACGGAATAACACGTCACCCTTTTTAACGTACTGGTTATCTCTCACAACAAGCGTCGTGATGCTGCCCGATACCTGAGGGGTAATGCTGACCTGCTCAGCCCGCACTTTGCCGTCACGTGTCCAGGGTGACTGCATATAAAAATTCCAGAGCCACCACCCGGCAACCAGGGCCAGAGCAAGAACAATCAGCGTGGAAAAGTACTTCAGCGTTTTCAGGGGCATATTCACCACACAATCAAGACAGCTAGGCCCAGGCATACGGAAAGGGCAAACAGGGAGAGATCCATTAACATGGGGTGCCAAATCTCGCCGGAGTACATCCAGTCGCGAAGCAGGCGATGGGCTATGAGCCAAATCATAAAGCCGACCATGACGGCCTTAAACAAGGGCGGAAAGTAGACTGACGCACCGAAAATCAGGTCCTGAAGGGGGAGTCCCACGGAGCTTTGAAAAAACGTCACGGGCAGAGATCCTTTGCAGTGAACAAAATGCCGCGAGGGCGAGTCTTAATCTGATGGAACATCACAATTCAGTGTAAGTCATCCTTTTAAGTTCGATGAATGCAGTATTGCATTTGTTTTGCCAATACAAATGCTGCACACTATTCTAAAATCAGTATAATAACTTAGCAAGCTAATTATAAGGAGATGAAATTGGAATCGCCATTAGGTTCTGATCTGGCAAGGTTGGTACGCGTCTGGCGTGCTCTGATTGACCATCGCCTGAAACCTCTGGAATTGACACAGACGCACTGGGTCACGCTGCATAACATTCATCAGCTGCCACCCGACCAGTCACAAATTCAACTGGCAAAAGCGATCGGCATTGAGCAACCGTCACTGGTACGTACGCTTGACCAACTGGAAGAGAAAGGACTCATCTCCCGGCAAACCTGCGCCAGCGATCGTCGCGCTAAGCGGATTAAGCTCACTGAGAAAGCGGCACCTATCATTACTGAAATGGAAGCCGTTATCACCAAAACGCGCGGCGAAATCCTTTCCGGGGTTTCACCCGCAGAGCTTGAACTGCTCATCAGCCTCATCGGGCGCCTTGAGCAGAACATCCATGAGCTGCAGTCACGCGACTGACACCATCACAAGGCCTTGCAGCAGCAAGGCCTTTTTTACCTCGATACAACGACACGGTTACGCCCGGTCTCTTTCGCTTCATACATCGCCTTGTCAGCATTCTCCACGCACGCTTCAGCGGTCGTCGTCGGAGAGGTGGCGGTAAATACCCCCATGCTAATCGTGATGGATTCAGGTAACTGACCCCCGCTGCTGACCTTATCAAAACTGCTCAGCTTTAGCCGTATGCGTTCAGCCACCTGGTACGCTGCTTCCGACGAAGTATTGGTCAGCATCAGGACAAATTCTTCCCCACCAATACGTGCCGCGATGTCCTGCGGGCGGACGGAATCCATCAGCAGGTTGGCGACAAACTGCAATACTTTGTCTCCCTGCAGATGGCCGTAGCAGTCATTGATGCGCTTAAAACGGTCGAGATCGCTGACGATAACCGACACAGGGTGGTTGGCTTTGCTGATGCTGAGTGCCTGATTTAAGGCGTCGTAAAAATAACTGCGGTTGTAGAGGCGCGTCAGCGGGTCGCGGATCGAGTTCTGATAAGACTGCTGATACTTTATGTGCGAGTCGCGATACAGGTTAAAGACGTCGTACAGCAGGACAAAAATAATCATCAGCGTCGCCACGGTTTCGAATAAGCGAGCGTGATACCAGGACGTGTCCTCGGCATGTCCGCCGGCTAGCAGTAATGAGAGCGTCAGGACATAACAGACACATAAGAAATTACCGCCAACCCAAAAAAGATTCCGCACCCGGGTAATCGTCATTAACGTTGCTAACGCCACAACCCAGAGAAGAATCAAAAAGATATTTATGACCTGGCTCCAGAGAACCATAAATTGCCGGGTTTCATTATCCACCAGATCCAGCGTTATCAGTGCCGAGTGGCTGGAGCAGAACCAGGCCAGGGCGACCATAGAAACCGTAAACAGCAGTGTACCGATAACCACGGCAATATGCGCGGGGCGTGAAAGGGGATAATCCCGAATAGAATAGAGCAAGGCTGAGACTATTATCAGCACCGCCATAAGAATATGACGGAACATAAAGAAGATCATGGCGTCGTTATAGTCGACCACATTGAACTGATAGAGAGCCAGCCATGACGGGAAGCTGGACAGGGTACCGGCCATCAGCATCGTCGACCCGGCGAAGGCCGAGGCGAGGGCGATAAGGTACAACCGCCGTCTGTCGCACCAGTATTTCATGACCATGAAGCAGGCAATAAACAGGTGGAATACCAGCAAAAATATGGTAAGTGTCGGGAATAGCAGCGGTGAGAATGAAGGGACTAATTCAACCAGTTTTACAAAGAGACCTTGTAATATTCCAACGACGACGATGCATCCAAAACAGAATGTAATATAAGGGTTCTTAAAATATCGTTGTAGTGCAAGCATAGGGATTTGACGGAATAATAAAATTAAAAATTGTAAAGTAAGAAAGAGAGTAACAGGCGTGGAGAGTAAATACTTTGCGCAGGAACAAGATATACCGCGCTTAATGATTCATGGCGGGAATGTTTTTTGTAAATATATTGCTGATAATATATATTATATGTAAATAGATTTGTTTACGGGCTTCGCTAAACGGATTTGTTAAATGGATGTGGTCTGATGACCACATCCAGTTTGAATTAGCGTGGAGAAACGGTGACCTGGCTTCCGTTGCTCGCCAGAACAACGCGCTGGCCGGCAGAGAAACGGGTATTACCTTGTTTCTGTACTACCATGATGGTGCTGCCGTCATCTTTACGGATTTCCAGTTCTACGCCCTGGCTTTTGTTCATTGCACCCTGAACGCCCTGGCCTGCAACACCACCCGCAACGGCACCTGCTGCTGTGGCCAGCGAACGACCTGTGCCACCGCCTACGGTATTACCGAGGAAGCCACCCAGCACAGCACCGCCGATGGCACCCATCACGTTGCTGTCATCGCCACCCTGAATTTGTACAGGGCGTGCGTTAACAACGGTACCGTAAGTGACGCTCTGAACCTGTTTGGCTTCAGAAGCGCTGTACACGTCGCCAGAAAGTGAACTGTCATTCACACAGCCTGCAAGGGTTAAACCGATCAGCGAAACGCCCAGTACACGTAAAATCATTTGAATCTCCTGTTCACCAAAAACGCCCGATGGCGGGCATCCGTTATGGCTAAATTATATGGCATAAGGGGCCATAGTTCATATCTTTGCACTAACAATAAGAAAATTGTACTTGAATTTAACTTAACGAGACATAAACGGGCACCCGGCAGGTTACCTGTCTGAGATTGTTAAAAAATATTATCGCCGGATAGCAAAGCGGCGCTGTTTATGGTTGAGTGGAGAGCATTAGCCCACGCAACGTAAGGAAAGCGCATGAAATCGGGTCGCTACATTGGTGTGATGTCGGGTACCAGTCTGGATGGCGTAGACGTCGTTCTGGCCGCTATTGATGAAAACATGGTGGCACAGCAGGCGAGCCTGACCTGGCCTATCCCCCTGGCGCTGAAAGAGGACATTCTCAGTGTCTGTCAGGGGCAACAACTGACGCTTTCTCAGCTTGGTCAGCTTGATGTGCGGCTGGGGGCGCTGTTTGCCGATGCGGTACTGGCCCTGATGCATAAAGAAAAGCTTCGCCCGCAGGATGTCGTCGCCATCGGCTGTCACGGACAAACGGTCTGGCATGAGCCGGTCGGCGACGCACCGCATACCCTGCAAATCGGCGACAATAACCAGATTGTGGCGAAGACGGGCGTAACCGTAGTCGGTGATTTTCGGCGTCGCGATATTGCGCTTGGCGGGCAGGGCGCGCCGCTGGTGCCCGCTTTTCATCAGGCATTGTTGACCCATCCGACAGAGCGCCGAATGGTGCTGAACATTGGCGGTATTGCCAACCTGTCTCTGCTTATCCCGGATCAACCCGTACGCGGCTATGACACCGGCCCGGGTAACATGCTGATGGATGCCTGGATCTGGCGTCAGCGTGGTCAGGCGTATGATAAAGACGCGCAGTGGGCCAGCGAAGGCAAAGTGATCATCCCGCTGTTGCAGTCCATGCTAAGCGATCCGTACTTCGCTTTACCGGCGCCCAAAAGCACGGGGCGCGAATATTTCAACTATGGCTGGCTCGAACGTCAGCTGGCGCAGTTCCCGGCGCTTGCACCGCAGGATGTCCAGGCGACGCTCGCCGAGTTAACGGCGGTTTCGATATCGGAACAGGTTCTTCTCAGCGGTGGATGCGAACGCCTGCTGGTGTGCGGCGGTGGCAGCCG
The DNA here is from genome assembly GCF_003010695.1 of Enterobacter cloacae complex sp. FDA-CDC-AR_0132. Taxonomy (NCBI): domain Bacteria; kingdom Pseudomonadati; phylum Pseudomonadota; class Gammaproteobacteria; order Enterobacterales; family Enterobacteriaceae; genus Enterobacter; species Enterobacter cloacae complex sp. FDA-CDC-AR_0132. The sequence goes on from NZ_CP027618.1 coordinate 3,705,954, forward strand.
TAACCCGTTGGTGATGGCACGTCTTGCCGGGTTATTGCCGGGTACCGAGGTGACGACCACCGATGAAGCCGGCATCAGCGGCGATGATATGGAAGCGCTGGCCTTTGCCTGGCTTGCCTGGCGCACCATTGCCGGGCTTCCGGGCAATTTGCCGTCGGTGACTGGCGCACGTGAGGCCAGCGTCCTCGGGGCCATTTTCCCGGCGAATCCGCGTCATAATCAGAGTTAACTGAAATTCAGCGCGGCGTGTGGTCGTTAGAATGGAATGAAACAGGAGGGCAGCCATGCCCTCCAGGACCAGGAAAGTCTTCGGAATACGCCCATGAAAAAACTTCTTCTTATTGCCGCGCCTTTATTGCTGTCAGGATGCAGCGTCTACAACCAGTTCCTTGATCGCATGCAGACCGATACCCTGGAGTATCGCTGTGATGAAAAACCGCTGACCGTTAAGCTGAACAATCCGCGTCAGGAAGCCAGTTTTGTCTACGACAACAAATTGCTCACCCTCAAGCAGGGCATTTCTGCCTCCGGCGCACGCTACACGGACGGAATTTATGTCTTCTGGTCGAAAGGCGACAGCGCCACCGTCTACAAACGCGACCGTATTGTGCTGAACAATTGCCAGCTCGAAAATCCGAAGCGTTGAGATTTTTACAGGGGCGGCGCACAATAGCGCCACCCAATGTCAATGTCAGCTAACGCCATGTCAGATAACGACGAATTGCAGCAAATTGCGCATCTGCGCCGTGAATACACCAAAGGCGGCCTGCGTCGCCAGGATCTTCCCGCCGAACCCCTCGTGCTTTTTGAACGCTGGCTGAAACAGGCCTGCGAAGCGAAACTCGCCGACCCAACGGCAATGGTTGTCGCAACGGTAGATGAAAACGGTCAACCGTATCAGCGTATCGTCCTGCTCAAACATTATGACGAGAAAGGCCTGGTGTTTTACACCAACCTGGGCAGTCGTAAGGCACACCATTTAGAAAACAATCCTCGTATCAGCCTGCTGTTCCCGTGGCATATGCTGGAGCGTCAGGTGATGGTCACCGGCAAAGCAGAGCGTCTCTCCACGCTGGAAGTGGTGAAGTATTTCCACAGCCGTCCGCGTGACAGCCAGATTGGCGCCTGGGTCTCAAAACAGTCCAGCCGTATTTCGGCGCGTGGGGTGCTTGAAAGCAAATTCCTCGAACTGAAGCAGAAATTCCAGCAGGGCGAAGTTCCGTTGCCCAGTTTCTGGGGGGGCTTCCGCATTCCGATCGAGCAGATGGAATTCTGGCAGGGCGGCGAACACCGTCTGCATGACCGCTTTTTATACCAGCGTGAAAATGGCGGCTGGAAAATCGACAGGCTGGCACCGTAATCGCCGAAATTTGTTGATTTAAGCGCTAGCGCAGGCCGCGCTTGCGCTTTATTCTATGTACCTTTCGCATCAGGCGAAAAGTCGTGTACCGGCAAAGGTGCAGTCGTTTATACATGGAGAATTTGATGGCAAGCAGTAACTTGATTAAACAATTGCAAGAGCGGGGCCTTGTGGCTCAGGTGACGGACGAGGAAGCGTTAGCAGAGCGACTGGCGCAAGGCCCGATCGCGCTCTATTGCGGCTTCGATCCTACCGCTGACAGCTTGCATTTGGGGCATCTTGTTCCATTGTTATGCCTGAAACGCTTTCAGATGGCGGGCCACAAGCCTGTCGCACTGGTTGGCGGCGCGACCGGTCTGATTGGCGACCCAAGCTTTAAAGCTGCCGAGCGTAAACTGAACACCGAAGACACCGTGCAGGAGTGGGTGGATAAGATCCGCAAACAGGTTGCGCCTTTCCTCGACTTTAACTGCGGTGACAACTCTGCGATTGCGGCCAACAACTATGACTGGTTTGGCGGCATGAACGTGCTGACCTTCCTGCGCGACATTGGCAAACACTTCTCTGTTAACCAGATGATTAACAAAGAAGCGGTGAAGCAGCGTCTGAACCGTGACGACCAGGGCATCTCCTTTACCGAGTTCTCCTACAACCTGCTGCAGGGTTATGACTTTGCCTGCCTGAATAAACTGCACGGCGTCTGCCTGCAGATTGGCGGCTCTGATCAGTGGGGCAACATCACGTCGGGTATCGATCTGACGCGTCGTCTGCACCAGAACCAGGTCTTCGGTCTGACCGTTCCACTGATCACCAAAGCCGACGGCACCAAATTTGGTAAAACCGAAGGCGGCGCGGTATGGCTTGATCCGAAGAAAACCAGCCCGTACAAATTCTACCAGTTCTGGATTAACACGGCGGATGCCGATGTTTATCGCTTCCTGAAGTTCTTCACCTTTATGGACATTGAGGCGATCAATGCTCTGGAAGAAGAAGACAAAAACAGCGGTAAAGCGCCACGTGCTCAGTACGTACTGGCTGATGAAGTGACCAAACTGGTTCACGGTGAAGAAGGTCTGGCCGCGGCAAAACGTATTACTGCAAGCCTGTTCAACGGGACGCTGAGCGATCTGAGCGAAGCGGACTTCGAACAGTTGGCGCAGGATGGCGTGCCGATGGTTGAGATGGAAAAAGGTGCCGACCTGATGCAGGCGCTGGTGGACTCCGAGCTGCAGCCATCCCGCGGTCAGGCGCGTAAAACCATCGCCTCGAACGCTATCACCATTAACGGTGAAAAACAGGCCGACCCGGAATACACCTTCGCTGACAGCGATCGTCTGTATGGCCGCTACACGCTTCTGCGTCGCGGTAAGAAAAACTACTGTCTGGTCTGCTGGAAATAATTAAAAGTATCCAGGGGCGTGGGAAACCACGCCCCTTTTGTTTTTTCAGGGTTTGGTAAGTAAAAATGAAGAACATCCTCGCCATTCAGTCCCACGTGGTCTTTGGGCATGCTGGTAACAGCGCCGCGGAATTTCCGATGCGCCGCCTCGGTGCCAACGTCTGGCCCCTCAATACCGTGCAGTTCTCAAACCATACACAATACGGTCAATGGACCGGCTGCGTGATGCCGCCTTCGCACCTCACCGACATTGTGCAGGGCATTGCCAATATCGATCAGCTAAAACGCTGTGATGCGATACTGAGCGGATATCTCGGTTCGGCAGAGCAGGGAGAGCATATCCTGGGCATTGTCCGCCAGGTGAAAGCGGCAAACCCGGCGGCGAAATACTTTTGTGATCCTGTTATGGGGCATCCGGAGAAAGGCTGTATCGTGGCCCCCGGCGTGGCTGAATTCCATGTGCGTCATGCGCTGCCGGCCAGCGATATTATTGCGCCGAACCTCATTGAGCTGGAAATTCTCTGCGAGCATCCGGTGAATAGCGTAGAAGAGGCGGTAAGCGCCTCTCGCGAGCTAATAGCCCAGGGGCCGGAGATTGTCCTGGTGAAACATCTCGCGCGCGCAGGGCTGAGCAGGGACCGTTTTGAGATGCTGCTGGTGACGAAAGACGAAGCCTGGCATATCAGCCGTCCGCTGGTGGACTTCGGCATGCGTCAGCCGGTGGGTGTCGGTGATGTGACAAGCGGTTTGCTGCTGGTGAAATTACTTCAGGGGGCCACGCTGCGGGATGCGCTTGAGCATGTGACTGCAGCAGTGTACGAAATCATGAAGGCGACGAAAGAGATGCAGGAGTATGAACTGCAGGTGGTCGCGGCACAGGATCGTATCGCGAAACCGGAGCATTACTTCAGCGCGACCCGGTTATAACGGTTCACGTTCCTGTCGGCCGGGTAGCGACAGCGCCACCCGGCAATACAGTGCGCCGGTCAGTTCAACCCTTCTGCTTTAAGCGCTGCAGCCACCGCAGGACGCGCGGCTACGCGATCCATGTACGATGCAATGTGGTCCAGCCCGTCCATGTTGAGCTTAATGGCCCGCGCCCAGCGCAGCACGGTGAACAGATAGGCATCGGCAATCGTAAAACGCGCGCCCCCAATCCACTGATCGTCTTTCAGCGATGCGTTAACGTACTGCAGTTTTTTCTCCAGTTGAGCACGTACGGTCGGTTTGTACTCTTCCGGCGTCTCCGGACGGAACAGCGGCGTAAAGCCTTTGTGCAGCTCGGTCGCAATGTAGTTCATCCACTCCAGCGTTTTGTAGCGAGAAACCGTGCTTACCGGTGCCAGCAATTGCCTGTCGGGCACACTATCGGCGAGGAACTGCATAATCGCCACGCCTTCGGTCAGCAGGGTACCGTCATCCAGCAGCAGAGCCGGAACTTGTCCCTTCGGGTTAATAGCAAAAAAATCATCGCCGTTTTCCAGGCGTTTTTTCATCAGGTCAACGCCATCCAGCGTGAAATCTTTGCCGCTCTCGCGCAGGGTAATGTGGGAAGCAAGAGAGCACGCGCCCGGTTTGTAGAACAGTTTCATCGGTAACTCCTTTTTGCTGAGGTTTCAGCTATGTTAGTGCGCGAACGGGTAAAAAAAAAGCCGCTAATACATTAGCGGCTTCTGTTCAGTCGTTTCTCAGTGACATTATGCGGTAGCGGTTTCGGTCGCTTTCGCCGTCTTGTCGTCGTCCTGAGTCATGCGATTCAGCTTCGGCGCAGTCAGCATCATCAGAACCGCGATAACCGCAGTAGCAATACCAATCTGCATGAACACGGTACCGTAGACGTTCAGAGAGACCAGTGGGTCAGTCACGTTATCCGGCACGGCCATCAGGTTTGCAATTTTACCTGCGATGATGGCGGCACCCGCAGTGGTCAGGAACCAGCTACCCATGATGAAGCCCATCAGACGCTGAGGAACCAGTTGTGCAACCATCGCCAGGCCCAGACCGGAGATCATCAATTCACCGATAGACTGCAGCGCGTAGCTCAGGATCAGCCAGTTAACGGAGACGATACCGGCGTCAGTCGCAAATTTCGTACCCAGCGGCAGTACCAGGAATGCGCCAGAACACAGCAGCATACCGATAGCAAATTTGTGCGGCATCGGCAGACGGTCGCCCATTTTGTTATAGATAGCAGCCAGAATCGGGCTACCAATCATGATCCAGAACGGGTTCAGGGCCTGATACTGCTCCGGCTCGAACGCGATACCCAGGATTGAGTGTTCAACGTTACGGATAGCGAAGAAGTTCAGAGACGTTGGCATCTGGCTGTACAGAACGAAGAAGATAATCGCTTCCAGCATCAGGATGAAGGCCACAATCATCTTACGACGAGCGGCACCCTGCATGGCGAAGGCTTCTTTCGCGAAGATGATCACGATACCCAGCGCAACCACACCCAGAACCGCACGCGCGATGCCCTGGTTATGCAGCAGCCAGGTTGCGATTGCCGCGAGGATCACCACGCCGACAATGGTCGCCAGCAGTTTGCCAATGTGAACCGGTTCGAAGTCTGGTTTGGAGCCGTAGTCTTTTACCCAGCGTTTGCAGAAGGCAAAGTTAACCACGGTGATCAGCATACCGACAACGGACAGGGAGAACGCAACGCTCCAGCCGAATTTAGCGGCCAGCCACGGGGTTGCCAGCATGGAGAAGAAGGAACCGATGTTCACGGACATGTAGTACATGGTGAATGCACCGTCCAGACGCGGGTCATCTTTGTTGTAACAGGTAGAGAGCAGGGAAGACGGGTTCGCTTTGAACAGACCGTTACCGACGGCGATAGTCGCCATACCCATATACACCACAGCGGCATCGTGACCAGACCATGCAACCAGCGCATAGCCAACGGCCAGGACAATCGCACCCAGCATAATGACACGTTTAGTCCCGAGGACTTTATCACCCAGCCAGCCGCCGATAGCGACCAGACCGTACACCAGGGCACTGAAAGAGGAGAACAGCGTAATGGAATCTGCTTCGGACATACCCAGCTGTTTTACCAGGTAAACCGCCATGATCCCTTGCAGGCCGTAATAACCAAAACGCTCCCATAACTCGATAGAGAAGATGAGATAGAACGCTTTAGGTTGTTTAAAAGCGTTAAGACTTACGCTTTCATCTGTTGGTTTATTGTTTGCAGTCGACACATATACCTCTTTTTTTACATCCCATATTAACGAGGGTGTTCATCGCGTGATGGCCGTAGTCCATCCGCCTTATAGTTATATTGGGAGGAGAAACGGCGGGTAATGTTCACTATCCTGCACCGTCTGGCAATACGTTTGTAATAATCTGTTACATATAACTGGGCCGCTATAATCGGCGGTTCATACAAATGTTATTCAGCGTTAAATTTCATACGATCTGTAAAGGGAGTTTTTTTTGACTGGCATTCACCCGTATTTTGCCCTCAATGGCGATATGTTCTGCTATTTGAGGTTTATTGCAGTGATATAGCCCATATTCTGAAAAATAGCTGGTCTTATGTGTTGCTCTTGATGAGTTTGATCTTGTCTGACAAAGGGTTTACGCCGCTTTTAACAACAAAAATTCAACACGAAGTTATCAGGGTGATCTTGATCACATATGTATAGAAATTTTCGGCCATGAAAAAAGTATTAACCTGTTTGAGCGTTAAAGGCTCGAACAAGTGATAAGGGAAGCGGTAAGGAAGGCGGATAAATTATGGTCAAAAGAAGGTCTTCTGGTAGACCCTCTCTTGGTAAGGAATTGGCGTTGCGTCAGAAAACGAAAAGCGGAAGATATCAGGGATACACTTTCTCTTTGTACTCGCAGAGATCTTCGATAATACAGGAGCCACAGCGAGGCTTACGGGCAATACAGGTATAACGGCCATGGAGAATGAGCCAGTGATGGCAATCCACCTTAAATTCGGCGGGAACCACTTTTAGCAGTTTCTCTTCAACCTGCTCGACATTCTTACCCGGTGCGAAGTTCGTGCGGTTAGAGACGCGGAAAATATGGGTATCAACGGCGATAGTCGGCCAGCCAAACGCGGTGTTAAGTACCACATTCGCAGTCTTACGTCCCACGCCGGGTAATGCTTCCAGCGCGGCGCGATCTTCCGGCACTTCACCCCCGTGCTGCTCCAGCAGGATCCGGCAGGTTTTGATCACGTTCTCAGCCTTGCTGTTAAACAGACCGATGGTTTTGATATAGGACTTCACCCCGTCCACGCCCAGCTCCAGCATCGCCTTTGGCGTGTTGGCGACCGGATAAAGCAGGGCGGTCGCCTTATTAACGCTCACGTCGGTAGCCTGCGCAGAGAGCAGCACGGCGATCAACAGCTCGAACGGGGAGTTAAAATTCAGCTCCGTCGTCGGGTGTGGGTTCTCATCCCGCAGACGGGTCAGGATCGCAATGCGCTTTTCTTTATTCATGAGGCCTTCTCGGGTATCCCTTCCTGTACGCTGCGCTCAGCCGCGCGGCGCTTACGTTTTTCATCAATCAGGTATTTTATCGCCAGCATCATGCCGAGGCCAATAAACGCGCCTGGCGGCAGCATGGCCAGCAGGAACGGCGTATCGGTGTGGAAGACTTCGATGCGCAGCGCTTTAGCCCAGCCGCCGAGCAGCGCATCTGCGCCATCAAACAGCGTTCCGTTACCCAGGATCTCACGCATTGAGCCGAGCACGAACATGGCACCGGTTGCCCCCATACCAATAGAGAAGCCATCCAGAGCCGACATCGCCGGGCTGTTTTTCACGGCAAAAGCTTCCGCGCGCCCGACCACAATACAGTTGGTTACGATGAGGGGAATAAAGATCCCGAGCGACTGATACAGACCGAACGCATAAGCGTTAATCAGCATCTGGACGATACTCACCACCGACGCGATGATCATGACGTAAATCGGAATACGGATTTCCGATGGCGTCCAGCGGCGCAGGGCAGAAATGGACAGGTTGGTCAGGGTGAGAACCAGCGTGGTTGCCAGCCCCAGACCCAGCGCGTTGGTGGCGGTGGATGTCACTGCCAGCAGCGGACACATCCCCAACAGCTGTACCAGCGCGGAGTTGTTCTTCCAAAATCCCTGGACGATAACCTCTTTAACCTGGCTCATGATTACTCCTCACAGGCCGGAAGATTGTTCATCTGCGCGGGCAGCGTTTCCGCATACAGCCCGGCTCGTTTTACGGCATTGACCACGGCCCGTGGGGTAATGGTTGCCCCCGTGAACTGGTCAAACTCGCCGCCATCCTTTTTCACAGCAAACGCAGGATCCGCTTCGCCGTGGATCACTTTTCCGGCAAAATGCAAAATCCAGTCGCTCAGACGGGTTTCAATTTTATCCCCCAGGCCTGGCGTCTCATGATGTTCCGTCACGCGCGTACCCAACACGGTACCGGAGAAATCGCTGCCGACCAGCAGTTGAATCGCCCCGGAGTAGCCATCGGGCGCCGTCGCTTCCATCACCGCGCCTACCGCGTTATCTCCCTTACGGGCAATAAAGACGCGGTGCGGGCCTTTGCCTAACTGAGGTGCCTGGACCACGAAGCAACTTTTCTGCAGGTCATTATCGTAGAAATCAGGGGGGATCACCTGATCGAACAGGGCTTTTTGCTGCTTCACCGCCTGTTCGTCGATGGTCGATTTGGTCAGGTTGTTCACCAGGGCCGTCAGTCCGGTGAGGACCGCGGCGAAAATGGCCAGCGTGACGCCGTGTTTTTGCATTGTTTTCAGCATCGCGAACCCCTTAACGGTGGCCGTACACGCGCGGACGCGTGTAGTAGTCGATGAGCGGAACGGTGATGTTTGCAAGCAGAACCGCGAATGCCACACCGTCCGGGTAACCGCCAAAGCTGCGGATGAGCCACACCAGCAAGCCGGCCAATGCACCGAAGATCAGGCGGCCACGGTTCGTGGTAGATGCCGTTACCGGATCGGTCAGGATAAAGAACGCACCCAGCATGGTTGCCCCCGAGAGCAGATGCATCTGTGGGCTGGCGAGCGATTCTGGCGAGAACACCCATCCCAGTGTGGCGCAGACTGCCAGCGTCACGAGGAAGCTGACCGGAATATGCCAGCGGATCGCTTTCTGCTGCAGCAGGAACAGCCCGCCCAGCAAATAAGCAAGGTTCACCCACTGCCAGCCCGCGCCCGCCAGCATGCCGCTGAAGATGGCAGATTTCATAATCTGATCGACGGAGTGCCCGGCATGCAGGGAGGTTTTAAACGTATCGAGTGGTGTGGCCTGGCTGATGCCATCCACGCCCATACGCAGCGCGTTCATATCCGCACCGAGCGCGGTATGGCCGGTAAAGATAACGTGCAGGGCATCCATAAAGCCGGGTACCGTCGCGGCAATGTCATGCGGCGGCAACCAGCTGGTCATCTGAACCGGGAAGGAGATCAGCAGTACGACGTAGCCAATCATCGCCGGGTTGAACGGGTTATGGCCCAGCCCACCATAAAGCTGTTTGGCAATAATGACTGCAAACACCGTACCGAGCACCACCATCCACCACGGGGCAAACGGTGGAATACTGATTGCCAGCAACAGGCCAGTCAGCAGTGCTGAGTTATCGGCAAGGATGCGGGAAACCGCCAGCTTACGCAGTTTAAGCACCAGGGCTTCTGCCCCTAAGGCGCTGGCACAGCCCAGCACTATCTGGAACAGCGTTCCCCAGCCGAAAAACCAGCACTGTACGGCAATGCCCGGCAGCGCCGCCAGGCACACCAGCATCATGATGCGTGATGTCTGGCGCTGATTATGGGTGTAAGGGGAACTTGCGATTCTGAAAACCATTTAATCCTCGTTAACTGCTTGCTGTGCGGCTTTCTTCGCCTGAACGCGCGCTATGGCGGCGGCGACTGCGGCTTTACGTGGGTCGTCGTTTGCGGCCGGTTGCTGTTCTTCCTGCTGTGCTGCTTTGCGGGCCTTGGCGCGGGCAATGGCGGCTTCGACAGCCGCCTTACGCGGGTCGACAGGTACTTCAGGCGCAGCGACTTCAGGCTGCGCCGCCGCTTTACGCGCTTTGGCACGGGCAATGGCGGCTTCGACAGCCGCTTTACGCGGGTCGACGGGGGCTTCAGGCGTAGCGGTTTCAGTCTGCGCCGCTGCTTTGCGCGCTTTAGCGCGCGCGATCGCCGCTTCAACAGCCGCTTTACGGGGATCTACAGCCTCCACTTCTTGCTCAACCACCACGTTTTGCTCGCCGACTTTGCGCGCTTTGGCGCGAGCGATCGCCGCTTCAACTGCCGCTTTACGGGGATCTACGGCCTCCGCGTCTTGTTCAACTACCACGTTTTGCTCGCCGGCCTTACGGGCTTTGGCGCGAGCAATGGCAGCTTCAACGGCGGCTTTACGCGGATCGATCTCAGCGTCAGAGGAGGCGGTCTGTGCTTTTTCTGCCTGACGGGCGCGCGCAGCCGCTTTACGCGCTTCGCGGGCGGCAATCGCTTCGCTGTTATCCGGTTTTTCACCGGCCGGGATCACCACGGTCTGGGCTGCCGTCGCTTTTTTCTCCCGCACGCGTGCCAGTGCGGCATTAATCGCATCCTGGTCTCTTTCGCCGGGCTGAACTGCTGCCTGTTTGTGACGCGCCTGACGGGCCAGTTTTTCACGCTCCAGACGCGCCTGACGCGCTTCAAAACGTGCTTTCGCTTCGGCTGCGCGTTTCTCTTCCATGGAGATGGCATAAATCTCGGCCTTCTCCTGGCGGAAGTACTGCACCAGAGGAATGTTACTTGGGCAGACCCAGGCGCAGGCGCCGCATTCGATGCAGTCGGCCAGGTTATGGGCCTGCGCTTTATCGTGCAGCTGACCTTTGCTGTACCAGTACAACTGTTGCGGAAGTAAATCCGCCGGACAGGCATCGGCACAGGCGCTGCAGCGGATACAGCCTTTCTCCTCCTGCTCTTCACCCATTTCAGTCGGGGAGGGGGCAAGCAGGCAGTTTGTGATTTTTACTACCGGGACATCGAGCCACGGCAGGGTAAAGCCCATCAGCGGGCCACCCATGATCACCATCTGGTCGCTGCCCGGGCAAAAATCAGCCTGTTCCAGCAGATGACGAACCGGCGTACCCAGACGCGCCCAGACGTTGCCCGGACGTGCTACAGATTCACCGGTCAGCGTAACCACGCGCTCGGTCAGCGGTTCACCGTCCACCACCGCACGTTTCACGGCGTAGGCTGTCCCGACGTTTTGCATCAGCACCCCGATGTCCGAAGAGCGTCCGCCATGCGGAACCTGCTTGCCGGTCAGAATTTGCGTCAGCTGTTTGGCGCCGCCAGAGGGGTACTTGGTTGGGATAACGCGCAGGCCGATATCGTGGCTGCCGTTGAGGACGGCGCGCAGCATCGAAATAGCCTGTGGCTTGTTATCTTCAATGCCAATCAGCACTTCGCGCGGCTGCAGAATATGGGCAAGAATGCGGACCCCTTCCACGACCTGCGCGGCGCAGTCCTGCATCAGACGATCGTCGGCGGTGATGTAGGGTTCACATTCCGCTGCATTGATGATCAGGGTCTGAATTTTATCGCCGCCGCCGTGCAGTTTGACGCCGGTAGGGAACCCTGCGCCGCCCAGGCCGGCAACGCCGAATTGATGAATACGCTCGATAAGCGCTTCGCGGCTCCGGTTGCGGTAGTCGCTCCAGCCGTCACGTTCTATCCAGCGGTCTTCTCCGTCGGCTTCAATAATGACGCTCAGCTCGGAGAGCGCAGAGGGGTGTGCAACGGTATGGGGGGCGATCGCCATCACTGTACCGGAGGTCGGAGCGTGGACCGGCAGCATACGTCCGCGACCGAACGTTAACGGCTGGCCGCGAAGGACGGTATCGCCTTCTTTCACGCACAGTTCACCCTCAGCACCGATATGCTGTTTCAGCGGCATGACGTAACGGGACGCCAGCGGAATTTGGCGCAGCGGCGTGCCGTTGGACTGGGTTTTCATTTCAGGTGGATGGATACCACCGTCAAAGTCCCAAATCTTCTCTTTTCTGAAAGCAGAAAATAACTTAAGCATGTTGTTCCACAGGAATGATGCGAACCGGAATGGTTTGAAGATCCCACTTCCAGCTTTCGGTAGTCGGTTCAACCGGGCGCAACGCGATACATTGCGTCGGGCAGGGCGCCACGCAGAGGTTACAGCCGGTGCACAGATCCGCCACGACGGTGTGCATGGCGCGCGTTGCGCCAACGATGGCGTCGACAGGGCATGCCTGAATGCATTTTGTGCAGCCGATGCAGTTCGCTTCGTCAATCACGGCGAGGGCGCGAACCGGCTCCTGCACATCTTCATCGCCGTCAACAGGTTGCGGGTCAACGTTAAGCAGGGCGGCTATTTTCAGCATTACCGCTTCACCGCCGGGTGCGCAGCGGTTAATTTTTTCACCCTGCACGCCTACCGCTTCGGCATAGGGGCGGCAGCCAGGATAGCCACACTGCCCGCACTGGCTTTGCGGCAGAAGCTCATCGATTTTTTCTACAACAGGATCGTCCTCTACCGCGAAACGGCGGGAGGCGTAACCCAGAATAAGGCCAAACACCAACCCCAGCACGCTGATAGAGGCGATGGCTATCCAGACAGTACTCATTACAACTTCACCAGACCACTAAAGCCCATAAAGGCCAGAGACATTAAACCTGCTGTCACCAGGGCGATCGCGTTACCGCGGAATGGCGCAGGGATATCCGCTGCTGCCAGACGCTCGCGAATCGAGGCGAACAGCACCATCACCAGAGAGAAACCGACGGCGGCAGAAAAACCGTACAGCGCCGATTGCATGAAATTATGCCCAAGGTTGATGTTCAGCAGCGCCACGCCAAGTACTGCACAGTTGGTGGTAATCAGCGGCAGGAAGATACCCAGCAGGCGATAGAGAGCCGGGCTGGTTTTACGCACCACCATTTCTGTGAATTGCACTACCACCGCGATGACCAGAATAAAGGACAGCGTACGCAGATAGATTAAATCCAGCGGGATGAGGATCCAGTTATCAATCAACCACGCGCAGATAGACGCCATCGTCATCACGAAGGTGGTGGCCAGCCCCATGCCCATCGCAGTTTCCAGCTTTTTGGAAACCCCCATAAATGGACACAGGCCAAGGAACTTCACCAGGACGAAGTTGTTAACCAGCACAGTGCCGACAAAGAGCAGTAAGTAATCGGTCATTATTTAGCCTGAAATAAAAAAGCCGCCTATTATCGGACAAACCACCGCAGGCGACAACAGGTTATCTGTAAGGTTATTACGGGTTCACAAAGGTGTTCTTCACCCGCGTCGAACGCTTGAAATAGGGCACCAGCAGCGCCGCCGCCAGTAACGGGAAAAGCAGCTGGCGAACGGCCAGGGCATCAGAAACTGGCGAAAAAGCAAAGGCTTTCACCGCCAGCAGGACCGAAATCAGCAGCCAGATAATGTAGTGTTTAGGGACACCCTTACGGCGCTTAAAGAAGGCAATGGTCAGCCATAGCGTGTAGTACCACATCCCGATTGCAAAAACGAACGACACAAACCACATCGTAATATTAAGCACACTTTGCGACATCAGGGTCTGGATTGCATGAGGTGTAATCAGAGCGGTGGTATAAAGCAGCAGCGCAAGTGATGCGCTTAATAAGGCAACCAGCAGCCATGCCAGTGGGGCGATTAACCAGCCTCCAATTCGTTCTCCAGGCGTTGCGGTCATGAACTCTCCCATAATCTGCGCGAAATGTTGTACAGCCAGTTTGCAGGGCGGAGAGTATATAACATTTCGCGCGGATGGCTACTTTCTTATAAAACGTAGCGCCATACAGACTTAGGCACTTCACCGACGTTGAACAAACGGCCACCGGAGACCAGTTCCGCACGGCGGTGGTCAGCGGCGCGATACATATTGATGATTTCCTGATTATCCGACAGCGTGTAGTTCAGATGGTCAAACAGTTTTTCCAGGCTCTCAAGCGAATTGATCTTGCGAAATTTTAATAAATAGTCCTGAACTGTCATATTAATAAGTTTCCATATAAAAGTGAGTAATACCAGTTAAGGTAATTCGTCCGAATAATAAACGGATTAATAAAGACGTAAACAGCCCACTCAGATAACGCGACTAAATTAGGAGTTTTCTTTGCTGAAAGTACAGGCATCAGACGATGCCTGTAAGAGAAGGTTAACCGTGTTCACCAGGGCTGGCAATAAGTAACTGACATATTATGTCACTCTTTATTGCGGTAACCGGTTACTTAGGTTGGGCGACGGTGGCAGGCTCCGGCGGCTGGTAGTTATCGATATGGCTGGCAACGCCAAGCAAAATGACCGATACCCCAAGGACAATCCATCCCGCTAATTCAATGATTCGATTAATAATTGACGTCATGACTGGTACGTGTAATTTATCCATAAATACAGGTTGCAAATGTTACAGCGCCGTTTCCCCCGCGGCAAGTGCTTTGGGAACGGTTCCCCTAAACAAAATCAGAACGTTAAATCTATGTAACAAAAACAACCGGCATAGCCTGCTATTTTACGTCATATGGCACATGATTAATCTGTAAGAACGTCAGAGTAGCCAGTGTGAAATAAGATAGTCATAAAAGAGGGCAACATTATGAGTGATAGCATCCGCGTCGGGCTTATTGGTTACGGTTACGCGAGCAAGACTTTTCATGCGCCTCTGATTGCCGGGACGCCGGGCATGGCGCTGGCGGCAGTTTCCAGTAGCGATGCCACGAAAGTGCATGCCGACTGGCCCTCCGTGCCGGTTGTTTCTGAATCTAAGCATCTTTTTAACGACCCTAATATTGATCTGATCGTCATTCCCACCCCCAATGACACGCATTTTCCGCTGGCAAAGGCCGCACTGGAAGCCGGTAAGCACGTTATTGTCGATAAACCCTTCACGGTGACGTTGTCACAGGCACGCGAACTGGATGCGCAGGCAAAAAGTTTTGGCAGAGTGCTTTCGGTATTTCATAACCGCCGCTGGGACAGTGATTTCCTGACGGTAAAAGCGCTCCTTAATGAAGGTACGCTGGGCGAAATCCTCTTTTTTGAATCGCACTTTGACCGCTTCCGCCCTCAGGTCCGAAACCGCTGGCGTGAGCAAGCCAGGCCGGGCAGCGGCATCTGGTACGATTTAGCGCCGCATCTTCTCGATCAGGCCGTAAATTTGTTTGGCCTGCCGGTCAGCATGACGGTTGATCTGGCCCAGCTCAGACCCGGAGCGCAAACCACTGACTACTTTCATGCCGTCTTGAGTTACCCGCAGCGGCGTATTGTACTGCACGGGACAATGGTGGCAGCCGCCGAATCAGCGCGTTATATCCTTCACGGTACCCGCGGGAGCTATGTGAAGTTTGGTCTCGATCCTCAGGAAGAACGCCTGAAAAACGGCGAGCGTTTGCCGCAGGAAGACTGGGGCTATGACATGCGGGACGGGGTTGTGACGCGGGTGGAAGGCGAGGAGAGGGTTGAAGAAACGTTACTGACGATCCCGGGTAACTATCCGGCATATTATGCCGCTATCCGTGATGCGCTAAACGGGACGGGGGATAACCCGGTTCCGGCCAGCCAGGCGATTCAGATTATGGAATTGATTGAACTGGGGATTGAATCAGCCAAACACCGCGCAACGCTCTGTCTGGCGTGATTCTGGCAAAGCCGGGTAAGGCGAAGCGCCCACCCGGCAACGGGCTTAGCCGCGGGCGACCTTATCCCGCAGCGCCTGTTTCTCTGCTGGCGTCAGGAAGGCGATGTCCAGGCCGTTAATCTGCGCCTGGCGGATCTGATCCTGACTCAGGCCAGCCTGCGGTGCGGCGATGGTGTACTCATGAATAATATCCACGCCCTGTACCGCCGGATCGTCCGTGTTCAGTGAGGCCAGAACACCGTGCTCCAGGAAGGTTTTCAGCGGGTGATGCGCCAGTGATGCCACTGTGCTGGTCTGAATATTGGACGTCAGACACGATTCAATACCAATACGCTGCTCGGCAAGGAAATCCATCAGGGCGCGATCTTCAACGGCTTTGACACCATGACCGATACGCTCTGCACCCAGCTCTCGGATGGCCTGCCAGATGCTTTCAGGGCCTGCCGCTTCACCGGCATGCACGGTAATGTGCCAGCCGGCGTCACGCGCGCGGCTGAAATGAGAAAGGAACAAACTGCCCGGGAAGCCGAGTTCATCACCCGCCAGGTCAACGGCAGCGATCGCATCACGATGTGCCAGTAACCCTTCCAGCTCCTGCAGGCAGGCCGCTTCACCGAAGGTACGGCTCATAATGCCAATCAGGCGAGCCTGAACGTCGAAGGTTTTACACCCTTCGCGCACGCCGTCAATTACCGCTTCAACCACGCCTGCAACGGGCAGGTTGTGGGTCATCGCCATATAGCCTGGCGAAAAGCGCAGTTCAACGTAGTGCAGGCCATTACGGGCGGCATCTTCAATATTTTCGAAAGCAACACGGCGGCAGGCATCCAGCGAGGCCAGCATCTTCACGCCCCAGTCGAGTTTGCTCAGGAAACTGACCAGATCCGGTTCATTTGAGGTGACCTGAACGTGGGGGATTAGGGTCTCAATCGTTTGAGCAGGGAGCGTGAGATTGTACTGGCGGCCAAGATCGAGGATGGTTTGGGCACGAATGTTACCGTCAAGATGGCGGTGAATATCAGTTAGTGGCAGGCGTGTATCAATCATGGTCGCACTCTTTTCTGGTTAAAGTGCGTCATATTATAAAAACAAAACGAGGTAAAAAGCTATTTGCGCAAGGGAATATTCCGTTGCGCAATCTGATTACAGGAGCGTCGTTATGCCGGCGATCAGCCGCTGAACCCCTTGCTCAAGCTTGCTACGCGGGCATCCCGCGTTCAGACGGACAAAACCGCTACCCTCTTCGCCATAGGTGTATCCCGGCATGATGGCGACCTTTTGCTGCTCAATCAGGACATTTTGTAGCATTTTATCGTCAAGGTTGAGTGGGCGTAAATCGATCCAGGCCAGATACGTGGCTTCCGGTGGCTGCCAGTTGAGCGTCGGAAACGCGCGGTGTAATTCGCGTGCAATGTACGCCAGATTTTCCTCCAGATACGCCCGCAACGCATCCAGCCATGGCTCTCCCTGCTGATAGGCAGCAATGTGGGCCGTCAGCGCCAGTACGGAAGGGGAAGAGAGCCCGTCACGACCTTTTAATGCGCTGAGGTAACCGTTACGGCTCTGTTCATCGCCAATCAGCCCCCAGGCACCGGTGAGCGCCGGTATGTTAAAACTTTTTGAACCAGAGCTCAGAAGTGCCCATTTGCCGCGTGCCACTTCATTCCACGGCGTATGGCGACGGCCTCCCCACACCATGTCCATATGAATTTCATCGCTGATCACCGCCACGTCATAACGGGCGCACAGTTCTGCCATGTGACTCAGCTCTTCACGCGTCCAGACTTTACCCGTGGGATTTTGCGGGCTGCACAGCAGCAAAATTTTGTTTTCCGGTTTTGCCAGCGCCGCCTCAAGTGCGGCCCTATTTCCCTGCCAGCCCGTGGCATGTTTTTCCATCGCCACGCCGACCACCTGGCGGGCATTCCCCTCGATGGCCTTATAGAACGCATCGTAAGCGGGGGTATGGACCACCACGCCGTCGCCGGGAGTTGACCAGAGGCGAATCAGTTCGGATACCATATAAATAACGGAAGGCCCGTACACGAGCGATTCGGTATCAATGTGGCTGTTAAAGCGCTGCCGGAACCAGTACGCCACAGCGGCGAGAAACTCTTCATTTTTCCAGCGGCTGTAGCCAAACACCCCGTGATGAATACGCTGGTGCAGCGCTTCGGTGATGCAGGGCGCGGTCGCGAAATCCATATCGGAGATGGTGAAGGGCAGCAGATCGGCCGCGCCAAAGCGGTCGGCGACATAGTCCCACTGCGTGCACCAGGTGCCGTGTCGATCCACGACGGTTGAAAAATCGAACATGACTCAAGTCCTTAAAGAAAAACCCCCTCAGCGCGAGGGGGTGAGGCATCAGGCTTCCACTGTACGCATCAGGGTTGCCAGCTCATCTTTCACTGACTGGACCTGCGGGCCGATAACCACCTGCAAATTATGTTGATTTAACTGTACCACGCCGATGGCCCGGTTGGCTTTCAGGGCGTTGGTGTCCACTTTCGACATGTCCGCCACCGACAGGCGCAGTCGGGTGATGCAGTTATCCAGAGAGGTAATGTTATCCGCACCACCCAGCGCCGCCAGAATAGCAGGGGTGTTATAGCCGGACTTACCCACGGTACCTGCAACAGCCTGCTCAACGCTGCTGGCGGTATCGGTATCCCGCCCAGGCGTTTTGAGGTTAAAGCGGGTGATGGCGAAGCGGAAAATTCCGTAGTACACCGCGAACCAGATAGCGGCGACCACCGGTACCAGGTACCACTTAGTTGACAACCCGTGCAGGATCCCGAACACCACAAAGTCGATGACGTTGCCGTCGGTATTCCCGATGGTGACGCCCAGCACCGCCATCACGGTGAAGCCCAGACCGGTCAGTACCGCGTGGATGAGATACAGCACTGGCGCGACAAACAGGAACAGGAATTCGATTGGCTCCGTTGTACCGCCCACGACACAGGCGATGACCCCGGAAATCAGCAGCCCTTTAATTTTATGGCGGTTTTCCGGACGAGCACAGTGATACATGGCCAGCGCCGCACCCGGCAAGCCGCCGAGGAAGGCCGGCATTTTACCCTGTGACAGGAAGCGGGTTGCACTTTCAGAGAAGCCGTGCGTGGTCGGGCAGCTCAGCTGTGCCTGGAAGATGGTCAGCGCACCGCTCACATCGTGTCCGCACACCTCCATTGTGCCGCCCGCTTCGGTAAAGCGGATCAGCGCCACCAGAATATGTTGCAAACCAAACGGCAGCAGCAGACGTTCGCCGGTTCCGAAGATCATCGGACCAAAATCGCCCGCACCGTTGATGATGCGGCCAATCCCGTTAATCCCCAGCGCAAAGACTGGCCAGATCAGTGGAATAATAAGGCCAAACAGACCCATGACCACAAGGGTTACAATGGGTACAAAGCGGGTGCCCCCGAAGAACGCCAGCGCATCAGGCAGGCGGATATTGTGGAAGCGCTCATGCAGCATCCAGATAATCACCCCGGCGATCACCGCGCCGAGGATCCCGGTATCAATGGACTGAATCCCGATAACGCTCTGAATGTTGTTCGCTTTAAGCACGGCGGCATCGGTGGTGGGCAGAATGCCTTTAGCCGTCAGCCAGAAGTTCACCGCAAGGTTCATTACCGCATAACCGACAAACCCGGCAAAGGCGGCCACGCCTTTGTTCTCGCGTGCCAGACCCAGCGGGATAGCAATACAGAACATCACCGGCAGGAAGCTGAAGGCGAAGGAGCCGACTTTACTCATCCAGATAAAGATCGCCTGCAGCACAGGTGTCCCGAGGAACGGGATCAGCGTGATGACGTCCTTACTGCTCAATGAACTGCCGATCCCGAGCATGATCCCGCAGAACGAGAGGAGTGCCACGGGCAGCATAAAGGTTTTACCCAGTTGCTGGAAAAATTCCCACAGCGATATTTTTTGTGCTGCTTTCGCCGTCATAAAACGACTCCTTTATTGTTAAAATCAGTTTATCTGCTTCAATGCTGCGAGAAGATAAAACGTTTTATCAAAGTTTAGTGCGCTCTGAATCACATTCTCAGGCTTTGACTGGTAGTATAAAGATTACATATTGATAAAACGTTTTACCGATCTCATTTCAGGGAGTCACGCCGACACATGGCTGTAGCGAAAAAAATCACCATCAACGATGTCGCGCTGGCGGCGGGGGTTTCCGTCAGCACCGTTTCACTGGTGCTCAGCGGGAAAGGACGCATTTCTCCCGCGACCGGGCAACGGGTTAACGAGGCGGTTGAGCAACTGGGCTTTGTACGTAACCGCCAGGCATCAGCGCTGCGCGGCGGCCAAAGCGGTGTGATCGGTTTGATTGTGCGTGACCTGACCTCTCCCTTTTATGCCGAACTGACCGCTGGCCTGACCGAAGCGCTTGAAGCGCAGGGACGGATGGTCTTTTTGCTTCACGGCGGTCGCGAGGCCGATCAGCTCCTTTCCCGTCTGGATATGCTGCTTACGCAGGGCGTCGACGGGGTGATCGTCGCCGGCGCATCGGGTGTGAGTAATGACTTGTGCGAGCGCGCCGCCGAAAAAGGCGTGCCGCTGGTGTTTGCCTCGCGCGCCAGTTATCTGGACGAAGCCGATACCCTGCGACCGGACAACATGCAGGCCGCACAAATGTTGACGGAGCATCTTATTCATCGGGGGCATCAGCGCATTGCCTGGCTTGGCGGAAAAAGCTCGTCCCTGACGCGAGCCGAGCGGGTAGGCGGTTACTGCGCGACGCTGATTAAATACGGCCTCCCGTTCCACAGCGAATGGGTGGTGGAATGCGAATCCAGCCAGAAGAAAGCCGCGGAAGCGATAAACGCGTTATTACGGAGTAGCCCGACGATAAGCGCCGTGATTTGCTATAACGAGGTGATTGCGATGGGGGCCTGGTTTGGCCTGATCCGCGCCGGGCGTCAGAGCGGCGAGGGTGGGGTTGAAACCTTCTTCGGCCACCAGGTGGCGTTAGGGGCATTTGCCGACGTTGGTGAAAACGCGCTGGACGATCTGCCCATTGTCTGGGCCACCACACCTGCCCGGGAGATGGGTTACACGCTGGCGGACAGGATTATGCAGCGCATCGAAAAAGCAGACGTGCAGGCCGGGCACCAGATTGTGTCGGCACGGTTAGTGACGGTGAAATAGTATTTCGTGGCACCAGTCTGAGTACCTGCAACCGGTAATAAAAAACCCCTCAGAGAGGGGTTTTGATGATTACTGCTGTGGTGCAGCGGGTGCAGCGGGTGCAGCAGGTGCTTCAGGCACGGCCGGCGCTGCAGGTTCAGCCGGTTCCGGCATCCCCAGAGCAGGCATACCAAACATCCCGACAAAATCTTCCAGCGGCATTTTATCGCCGTTTAGCGTGACCTGACCGTTGGCATACTGCAGGCTGGTGGAAATGGTGTTGTCTTCCATCTTCGTGATGCGGAACATCTGGCCCATTGCCGCCAGGCCTTTCACCTGCTGGCTCGCCAGCTTGCCGGCATCTTCATCACCATACCCTTCAAGCTTCGCAATCTGGGTCATAAACTCGGTCGCCATATCCACAGGGATGGTCAGCTTGCTGTCGAGTGACTTCACGCTGCGATCCACTTCCTGCGCCAGGGTCTGAGGTTCACCCGTTGCGGTTGCCGGGTCTTTCAGGAACAGGGACAGATTAAAGTTGGTTTCGCCTTTGCTGTTTTTCCAGCTCAGCGGGGCCACGGTGATAACTGGCTCGCCTTTCAGCAGGATTGGCAGGTTGTTCATCAGCACCGCCATGGCCTGCTGCTGGTAAACTTCCGGATTCTGCTGCAGCGCGGCATTGCTCAGCAGTGCCTGGCTCTCTTTGCTGTATTTCTGGCTAAATTCATGCCACGCCTGACCGTCGATATTGCCAATCTTCAGCGACAGTTTGCCGGTCCCGAGATCCTGGTTCTGCACTTTCAGGCTCTTCAGGGCGTAATCCAGTTGGGTATTGATGCTCTTACCGTCTTTAGACACGTCGGATTTGCCGTCCACCTCCATGCCTTCCAGCACGGCCATCTCTTTACCTTCAACCGCGATAGCAATCTTGTCGAAAGAGAGTTTCTGATTACCGATACGCTCTTTAAAATCGGTCATCTTGCTGTCGCCGTCGGCTTTCAGGTTATTGAACGTCAGCTGAACCTTTTGACCGTATTCATTGACGGCATTGATCAGGCCGCTCTCTGCTTCACCGGTCAGGGAGAAGACATTTCCATCGCGGTCAGCATCAACCTTGAAATTCCCCCCGCTAAAGGTCACTTTCTCGTTATCTTTCTCGTAGTTCAGTGCTTTCAGATCGATACTGGAACGTGTGTCACCGGCGTAGCTGATGCGGGTGTTAACCTCGAAAGGTGACTCATTCTTTGCCAGATCAAACAGAGGTTTGGTTAAGTCGTTATTCACCAGTACAGTATGAACGGACGCCATCGACGGGATCAGGTTAAAAGACGTTAACTGTGCCAGCGGGAACGGACCGTGGCTGACCACTTCATCCAGCACCACGCTTTGGCCCGGTTTCAGCCAGCCATTTTCATTACCGGCAACAGGCTTGACAACCACCTGCATATGGCTGGTAAAGATACCACGCTGATAATTCTGGTAGGCAAGCTCCACGCCTGCTTCCGGCGCACCACGCTTAAGCTCTCCGTTAGCCTGTGCCACCATCTCAGCCAGACGGCTTTCCAGCTGTTTCCCGGTAAACCAGGAGGCACCTGTCCAGACCACGCCTAACGCTACAATCACTCCTACCGCTACGACCGATTTTTTCATTGCGACTATCCCTAAAATGAAACCAGGCGGTAGAAACCGCCCGGTGATGTAAAGTCTTCAACTAGCTTAGCAAGAGTTGTTAAAAAATTCAGTAAGTGCTTAAAGCTTATTAAAAACACGCGCCAGACGACCGGTACCGCTCACGCTCACCGGCGACTCGTTTGCCGCTACAAATGCCGATTCGCCTGGCTTGAGCACCAGACGCTCGCTACCTTTATGCAGCGTTGCTTCACCCTCAACGCAGAACAGGATTGCCGCGCTCTCCTGCGCGATGGCGGTTTCTGCCGGGCTCAGGTCATGCAGTGAGAAGGCAAAATCATCCACCGGGATGGGGAAGTCCAGCTCCGCACCCTGTTTAACAGGCTGAGTCAGCAGGTGATCCGCAGGCTTCGCCTCAAACTTCACGTTGGCAACCAGCTCAGGGATATCAATGTATTTCGGTGTCAGGCCTGCACGCAGTACGTTGTCTGAGTTGGCCATCACCTCCAGCGCCACGCCCTGCAGGTAGGCGTGCGGGGTTTCAGCAAACAGGAACATCGCCTCGCCCGGGTTCAGCTTCACCACGTTCAGCAGCAGAGGGGAGAACAGGCCGCTGTCGTCCGGGTAGAATTCAGAAATCAGGCGGATGGTATCCCACGGCTCACCGTGCTGGCTGTCCAGTGCTGCTTTCAGCACCGCCAGGGCGTGAGATTTCTCTTCTCCCTGCATGTTCAGCAGGCTGGCGAAAAGCTGGCTCAGGCCTGCTGCATTCGGGTTTTCCAGGAAGTGGGCAATAGCGTTGTTAGCACCCGCCACCGGCTGCAGCAGGGAGATAATTTCTGAGAACTCGCGAAACGCGTTCATCGCCAGGAAGGGGGTCAGCGCAAAGACCAGCTCCGGCTTGTGGTTAGGATCTTTGTAGTTACGCTCGGCGGCATCTAACGGAATACCGGCCGCGTTCTCTTTCGCAAAGCCCATCTCAGAGGCTTTTTTATTCGGGTGAACCTGGATGGAGAGCGGCTGGTCGGCGCACAGCACTTTAAACAGGAACGGCAGCTCACCAAAACGGCTGGCAACCTTGTCACCCAGCAGGGTGGCTTTGTCGGCATCAATCACGTCGCGCAGAGAGCGAACCTGGCCGCTTGCGTCTTCAATTTTTGAGCTGCTCTTCGGGTGCGCACCCATCCACAGTTCTGCCATTGGCAGGTTGTTTGGGTTCGCGATACCGTAGAGATCCGTTAACGCAGTTTTACTTCCCCAGGCGTAGTTTTGCACTGAGTTAATGAGTTTTTGCATTATCAAGCCCTGATTCAATGGTGGAATTAACTCTGGGTATTAAAGCAATAAACCACATGGAAGTAACCTGTGGATGTAAAAAGTCGTACTAGTCTCAGTTTTTGTTAAAAAATTGTGTAGGATAAGCTGACTCGCTTTTAAGCGGGCAGCGGAACATCTGCCCAAATAATCAGACTGAAGCAGTAAGTGAGAGAACAATGTCGAACAAACCCTTTCATTATCAGGATCCTTTTCCCCTCAGTAAGGATCAAACCGAATATTACCTGTTAACCCGCGATCACGTCTCCGTCTCTGAATTCGAAGGGCAGGAGATCCTCAAGGTCGATCCGCAGGCGCTGACGTTACTGGCGCAGCAGGCTTTCCACGACGCCTCGTTTATGCTCCGCCCTGCGCACCAGCAGCAGGTTGCCGATATCCTGAGCGACCCGCAGGCCAGCGAAAACGACAAATACGTCGCCCTGCAGTTCCTGCGTAACTCGGATATCGCGGCGAAGGGTATTTTACCTACCTGCCAGGACACCGGCACGGCCATCATTGTGGGTAAAAAAGGCCAGCGCGTCTGGACCGGCGGCGGCGACGAAGCGGCGCTGGCGCACGGCGTGTACAACACCTACACCGAAGACAACCTGCGCTACTCGCAAAACGCGGCGCTGGATATGTACAAAGAGGTCAACACGGGCACAAACCTGCCTGCGCAGATTGACCTGTATAGCGTGGACGGTGATGAATACAAATTCCTCTGCATCGCCAAAGGTGGCGGTTCAGCGAACAAAACCTATCTCTACCAGGAAACCAAAGCGCTGCTCACACCGGGCAAGCTGAAGAATTACCTGGTTGAGAAAATGCGCACGCTCGGCACCGCTGCCTGCCCGCCGTACCATATTGCCTTTGTGATTGGCGGTACGTCAGCAGAGAGCACCCTGAAAACGGTGAAGCTGGCGTCGACCAAATACTACGACGGCCTGCCTACCGAAGGGAACGAGCACGGCCAGGCGTTCCGCGATGTTCAGCTTGAACAGGAACTGCTGGAAGAAGCGCGTAACCTCGGCCTGGGCGCGCAGTTCGGCGGCAAATATTTTGCCCATGACGTGCGTGTGATCCGTCTGCCGCGCCACGGCGCCTCCTGTCCGGTCGGGATGGGGGTCTCCTGTTCTGCGGATCGTAACATCAAGGCGAAGATCAACCGCGAAGGTGTCTGGATCGAAAAACTGGAGAACAACCCAGGGAAGTACATTCCTGAAGCGTTGCGCAAAGCGGGCGAGGGTGAAGCCGTTCACGTTGACCTGAACCGTCCGATGAAAGAGATTCTGGCGCAGCTGTCTCAGTATCCGGTGTCGACCCGTCTCTCTCTTAACGGAACCATCATCGTTGGTCGTGACATCGCTCACGCGAAACTGAAAGAGCGTCTGGACAATGGTGAAGGGCTGCCGCAGTACATCAAAGATCACCCGATTTACTATGCAGGCCCGGCCAAAACGCCAGAAGGCTACGCCTCTGGCTCGTTAGGCCCGACCACTGCAGGCCGTATGGACTCGTATGTTGACCAGTTGCAGGCCAACGGCGGCAGCATGATCATGCTGGCAAAAGGAAACCGTAGCCAGCAGGTGACGGATGCCTGCCATAAACACGGTGGCTTCTACCTGGGCAGCATCGGCGGTCCGGCTGCCGTACTCGCGCAGGGCAGCATCAAGAGCCTGGAGTGCATTGAATACCCGGAACTGGGTATGGAAGCTATCTGGAAAATTGAAGTGGAAGATTTCCCGGCATTTATCCTTGTGGATGACAAAGGTAACGACTTCTTCAGGCAGATCCAGTCCTCACAATGTTCGGCGTGTGTGAAGTAATCTACTATAGCCGGGTGGCGTTCACGTCACCCGGCACATCAAAGAGCGCACAAAGCGCCATATCTTTTCTGTAAAGCAATCAATACTTATCTCTGAAGCATGTGAGCAATCCCGACAGTGTTATCAAGGAGAAAGTAATGACTACGGTACGCCGTGAGAAAGACTCTATGGGTGCGATCGATGTCCCGGCTGACAAGCTATGGGGCGCGCAAACCCAGCGTTCGCTGGAACATTTCCGTATTTCGACCGAGAAAATGCCCGTCTCGCTGATTCAGGCGCTGGCGCTCACTAAACGTGCGGCCGCTAAAGTGAATCAGGATTTAGGCCTGCTGGCGGCAGATAAGGCCACCGCGATTATCACTGCTGCCGATGAAGTGCTGGCCGGCAAGCATCCCGATGAATTCCCCCTCGCCATCTGGCAGACCGGTTCTGGCACCCAGAGCAACATGAATATGAACGAAGTGCTGGCGAACCGGGCAAGCGAACTGCTGGGCGGCGTGCGCGGTATGGAGCGTAAGGTTCACCCGAACGATGACGTAAACAAAAGCCAAAGTTCGAACGACGTCTTCCCGACGGCGATGCACGTGGCGGCGGTGATTGCGCTTCGTGAACAGCTGATCCCGCAGCTCAACGTGCTTAAAACCACCCTTGGTGAGAAAGCGC
Organism: Enterobacter cloacae complex sp. FDA-CDC-AR_0132; assembly: GCF_003010695.1. NCBI lineage: Bacteria > Pseudomonadati > Pseudomonadota > Gammaproteobacteria > Enterobacterales > Enterobacteriaceae > Enterobacter > Enterobacter cloacae complex sp. FDA-CDC-AR_0132. Next base: position 3,731,952 of record NZ_CP027618.1, read on the forward strand.
AGGCTTTCAGCGATATCGTCAAAATAGGACGCACTCACCTGCAGGATGCCACGCCGCTGACGCTCGGCCAGGAGATTTCCGGCTGGGTGGCAATGTTAGAACATAACCTCAAGCACATCGAGTACAGCCTGCCGCATCTTGCAGAGCTGGCGCTGGGCGGAACGGCGGTCGGTACGGGGTTAAATACCCATCCGGAATATGCGGTGCGCGTTGCCGACGAGCTGGCGGCCATCACCGGGCAGCCGTTTATCACGGCGCCGAATAAGTTTGAAGCGCTGGCCACCTGTGATGCGCTGGTTCATACCCACGGCGCCCTCAAGGGGCTGGCAGCGTCGTTGATGAAAATCGCCAATGATGTGCGCTGGCTGGCCTCGGGTCCCCGTTGCGGTATCGGTGAAATTAGCATTCCGGAGAACGAGCCGGGTAGCTCAATCATGCCGGGCAAAGTAAACCCGACCCAGTGTGAAGCCATGACCATGCTCTGCTGTCAGGTAATGGGTAACGACGTTGCCGTTAACATGGGCGGCGCGTCCGGTAACTTTGAGCTGAACGTCTATCGCCCGATGGTGATTCACAACGTGCTTCAGTCCATACGCCTGCTGGCGGACGGTATGGAGAGTTTCAACGAGCACTGTGCGTCAGGCATTGAGCCAAACCGCGAGCGCATCAGCCAGTTGCTCAATGAGTCGTTGATGCTGGTGACCGCGCTGAATACCCATATCGGCTACGACAAAGCCGCTGAGATTGCGAAAAAAGCGCATAAAGAGGGGCTGACGCTGAAAGCCTCCGCTCTGGCATTGGGTTACCTGACGGAGGCTGAGTTTGATGCATGGGTACGCCCGGAATCGATGGTCGGCAGCCTGAAATAATCACTGCGCCACATACAGGTGCAGCCGCGGAATAATCAGCTGCAGCGGTTGCGCCTGAGGTCTGTAACGATGCTGGACATTTTCAGCATCGTAATTCAGCAGTTCGCCAATATCCGGCACAATGGCCCCCTGATCGGCATCATAAAGTGCGATCAGCGGCGTTGGGCAGGCATACTGTACCTGCTTTTGCTGGCCGGAATACCAGACGCGCGCGATAGGCTGCACCTTCACCGGACGCTTAATCTTAAGCCGGGTATCCGCCGGCAGTGAGGCGATGCTGTGGTACTCCTGCTCAAGCCGTTCAATCCACTGCTCGCGTGACCACGGTGCGACAGTCCGCGGTGCCTTAAGACTCTTTTCCAGCTGTGCCAGAATGTCATCCCGGGTGAAGTTTTTAATGATGTGCTTGTTGGCCCAGCCGAAGCGAAGCGTGGCGGGATGACGCAGTACCGTCAGCGTACGGTAGGCATTCAGGGTGATTAATCCCGGTAGCTGTCGGTGTACCCATTCAAAACGGGCGGCAGGAGCCAGACCTGACTCTTCAGTAATGATCTTTTCAAACGTCGCCTTAAGCGTGTTGATATGCGCAATCTGGTTTTCCAGCGCTTCTCGCGTTGTTGCATCGGTTTGCAGGCAGATTACGCCTGGCAGACGAACGGCCGCCTTACTGCTGCGGTTTTCTGACTGCTGCTGGATAAACAGGCGACGGTAGTGCCGTAGCGTCAGTTCCAGCGCCGCTTTGCCGATATGCTGCTGTACCTCTATGGTTTCCAGCGGGTCGTGTTCAGCGCCTTTCACCACATCCGGCAGGGTAAAGATGCGCGCGGCTAACAGACGGCAGGTCTGCAAACGTTCGGTCAGGGTCAGTAACTCGTGTTCAATGTCGCGGAACGTGCTGTTCAGCCTTTCGATGAGATCGTACGTCGCCATGATAACTCTTCATTAGTTACAACATACTTATCATATAGCACAGCACGCCGGGTCAGGCCAGCGTGCGATAAAGGTCAGGCAGGGACGGGAAGGGTGATGTTGTGATATACCGGCCAGCTAAAGCAGAAGCGCGCGCCGCCGAGTGCGCTCTCTTCACAATGCACCGTGCCGCCCATCGCCTGCGCGATGGAGTAGACAATTGCCAGCCCGAGCCCACACCCCCCCGTGGCACGATCGCGGCTAGGGTCGAGGCGTACAAACGGCTCAAACACCGTTTCACGCGCTTCCGGGGCGATGCCCGGTCCGTCGTCCTCAACCGTCAGACAGGCCTGACTACCCTGTAAATCTAAGCCAATCTGCAGCGTGCTCTCGCTATAACGCATGGCGTTGTTCATCAGATTATCCAGCACGCGTTCCATCAGACGCATATCCAGTGCGCCATAATCGCCGGGCGTGACGCGTGTCAGTAGCGTGCGTTGCGGGTTTACGCTCTGGACATCATCGATATGGGTTTGTAACCAGCCGGGCAGGTCCGGCGTACTGAGGTTCAGTTCGTTTTGCGGGCGATCGAGGCGCGCATAGGTCAGGAGCTCCTCAATGAGACCCTCAAGCTGACCAATGTCGCGGTTCAGCGCCTGAGACTCGGCCTCCGTCAGGTTTTCGCTCATCTCCAGCCGATAGCGCAGGCGTACCAGCGGCGTACGCAGCTCGTGAGCAATTCCGTCAATGAGCTGTTTTTTACTGATAATCAGCGCATTGATGTTATCGGCCATCTGGTTAAACGCCACGCCAAGACGTTCGAAGCTGGAACCGCTGTCGAAGTGAATGCGCTCGCTAAAATGCCCGTCACCAAAACGTTGCGCAGCTGATTCCAGTTTCAGCATGTCCTGCCAGTGTGGCCTCATCCAGATAAAGACCGGGAACGCGAGCGAAATGGCAATGAAAGCCAGCAGGGCAAGGTCCAGCAGGCGCATCTGGTGCAGATAATAGAGATAAGGTACCGGCCCCACGGCCAGAACGTAATGGCTCCGTGGAATGCGCTGGATAAAGGTATATTTCTCATCCAGCGCCACAATGTCCCCGTCACGCAGTCGCTGCATGGCGGGTGGCTCTAAATCGAAATCCTTCATCGGCTCGATGCGCAGATCAAACGACAGGTTCAGATCCAGCTCTTTTAAGGTCTTGGCCCAGTCGTGTGGCGGGATCTCTCGCAGCTCGCTGCGCATCAGGTAGAGCGAGCTTTTCATTAAATCATCCAGTGACTGCCTGCCCGCACGTTCGGCGGTGAATTTATAGACCAGCCCAACCAGCATGGTCATCACAAGGAAGCAGACAAACAGCAGGAGATAAAACTGTACGAACAGCTTTTTCATTCAATCTCACCGAAAATCAATACGTTAACAACCTGCGTCGAAGACAAACACGCAAACCCAAACTAGTTACACATACCGCTCGGTTTTTTACGGGGCCCGCATTGTGAGTAATCCCACAGAACGTACCCTTTTGATTTCATACAGTCTTCTATTTTCTGGATCCTGGAATCTTGCTGTTCTATCGTTTCGCCCGGCAGCAGGCGGTTACGACTGAAGCTTTCATCCCATGAATTGAGCGAATACTTTCGATCAACGCCGCAGGCGTACAAATCCTCACGGCGTTGTTGCACATTGGTATGGCCCGGGGTCCAGGGATTCTGGATAGTCTGAATATACGGAACATAGTCATAATTACTTGAATCCATATCTGCGACAACGCATCCGGTTAACCCAAAACAGCAGATCAGGCTGAGTGTTCTTATTTTATGCAACTGTCAGACCTCGTCTGCGTAATGTTTTAAACAGTGTCGTTCGGGGAACCGGCATCAGGTTTCCCAGGCGTGAGGCGCGAACAGATAGCCCTTGTTACGCACGGTTTTAATGCGGTACGGCTCAGTGGCATTATCCTGCAGTTTTTTACGCAGGCGCGAAATAGCCACGTCAACGCTGCGATCCATTCCGTCGTAGCTGACGCCGCGCAGGTTTTTCAGTAATGCATCGCGATCCATGATCTGCCCGGCGTGGGTTGCCAGTTCCCAGAGCAGGTCAAAATCTGCGGTGGAAAGGGCGATAAGCTCGCCAGAAAGCAGAACCTGACGGTTAATCGGATCAATAGACAAGGTACCAAAACGCATCGCTTTGTGCGGGGTCAGCGACTGAGCAGGCGCTTCTCGTTCAACGCTGGCACGTTGGCGTAAATGGAGGCGCAGACGAGCAAGGAGGACGGCAGGGGGCGTGGTTTTCAGAATGTAGTCATTGGCACCCATTTCGAGTGACAAAATATGGTTCATGTCGCTGTCCAGCGAGGTCAGCAGCACGATAGGGCCCTCCCACCGGGCGCGCAGATCGCGGCAGACCGTCATGCCATCTTTGCCGGGCAGCATAATGTCCAGCAGCACCAGGTCCGGGTTTTCACGTAAGACCACCTCTTCGGCACGATCGCCACGAGGCTCAACAATGACGTCCATATCATGTTTACCCAGATAGGCGGCGATCAATTGTCCCACTTCGGGCTCGTCTTCAACATAAACAATCTTATTCATACAACGTCTGTTATCGTGAAAAAAGCCAACATACACCGCACAACCTTAACGTTCCATTAATCTTTCATAATTAACGCCAGTTCCGTTATTCTGGCTCATAGTGTTATTTGATTGTTATAGGGAAAAACATGGGGCTGGTGATAAAAGCCGCGTTGGGTGCGCTGGTGGTGTTACTGATTGGTGTTCTGGCTAAAACCAGGAATTATTATATTGCCGGGCTGATCCCACTCTTCCCGACCTTTGCGTTAATAGCGCACTATATTGTCGCCTCAGAACGAGGCACGGAAGCATTACGTACGACTATCGTGTTCGGGATGTGGTCGATCATCCCTTATTTTCTTTATCTGCTTTCGCTGTGGTACTTCACCGGTTTTATGCGACTTCCCCTGGCGCTGAGCGGGGCCGTTGTCTGCTGGGGACTCAGCGCCTGGGTGCTTATCTTCTTCTGGAGCCGCTTTCACTAGCGCAGCGGTCGTCCGCCGTCCACGGCAAAGGTTCTGCCAGTGACGTAGCAACTGGTGAGCAGATAATCAATAAGATCGATAACCTCTTTTTCACCTGGCGCAATTTTCATCAGCGATTTATTCAGCGCCTGCTGGCGATACTCCGCATCATCGTCTTCGTTGAATAAAATCATCGCCGGGGCGATGGCGTTCACCTTAACTTCAGGGGCAAGTTTACGGGCGAACGAGCGCGTCATGTTATCGAGTGCGGCTTTACTGGCCGCATAGGCGATGTGCTTGTCGCTGCCGCGCTCCACGACGTAATCGGTGAAATGAATAATATCACCCGCCGCATGTCCGTGACCACGCAGCAGGTCGAGCAGGGCATGGTTCAGCAGATAGGGCGCATTGACGTGGATCTGCAGCATGCAGGAGAGCGTTTCGCTGAGTGGCGTACCGGATTTTTCGGGAAGCCAGGCGCTGGCATTATGGATAATGGCGCGCAGCCCGGGGGTGGTAGATTTTACTTTTTCAGCGAAGGCCAGAATACCGTCATCGGTTGAGAAATCGGCCTGAATGCAGATCGCACCGGCTTTGCGTAGCCCCTCAATCGAGGGATATTCGCTGCGGTAACTGATGATGACCGGATGGCGAAGATTGAGAAAGTGATGGGCAAGGGCGAGGCCGATACGACGGCCTCCACCAGTAATCAGTATTGGGCGTTGCTGCGCGTTTCCCATCGTGTTCTCCTTTTCAGTTCAACAATGGGAAAGGCGATTCTATCCCATTAACATCCAGGTTGCCGGTACGGCAGCAACCAGTAACAGCCCGATTAAGGCCATCTCACGGCGTCTAAGCGCGTTCTCTAACTGATGCGTGCGGCGGGCGTAGATAAACACCAGCAGGCCCGGTGCATACAACACCACCGACAGCAGCAGATGCATAGGCCCGGAAGCATACAACAACCACAGGCCGTAAATACAGGCTCCGACACCCACCACATAGTGCGCCGGACGTGTGGCGATTTTTAACAGATATGCACCCACTAAGAAATAGGGTACCAGAATCATCTCCGAGGCGATGGTCAGCAGAGTGTTATAGTCTGAACCTGTGAGCCAGATCAGCACCAGACAGACCTGAACGCTGATGTTGGTCAGCCAGAGTGAGGCCGACGGCGCGCTGTTTTTGTTTTGACGAGCAAACAGGCGTGGAAATGCTTTGTGCGTTGCGGCCAGGAACGGCACTTCTGCCGCCATAATGGTCCAGCTCAGGTACGCGCCGCACACGGAGATAATCAGCCCCGCGGCAATTACCACGTCACCCCACGGTCCGAACATTTTCACCATCAGGCCCGCCATCGACGGGTTACGCATTTCGGCCAGTTCAGGACGCGCGACCACCCCCAGCGACAGCAGCGTCACCATCAGATACACGCCCAGCGCCGCCAGTACCGCCAGCAGCGTGGCGCGACCCACATCGCGCTTATTCCGCGCCCGGGCAGAGACCACGACGGCCCCTTCAACACCGATGAAGACCCACAGGGTGATCAGCATGGTGTTCTTGACCTGCTCCCAGACCGGTACGCCCAGCGCGACACCGCTGAAATCGAGACTGAACACATCGAGACGGAACGCCATAAAGGCCAGCACGATAAACAGGCCGAGCGGAACCAGTTTGGCCAGGGTTGCCACCAGGTTAATGCTGGCCGCCGTCTGTACGCCACGTAGAATCAGCCAGTGAACAACCCACAGCAGTACCGAAGCGCCCACAATGGACTGCCAGGTATTGCCGTCGCCAAAGAACCGCAGTTCAGGAGTATCGGTAAAGAAACTGAGCGCCGAAAAGACGATCACCAGGTAGGAGACGTTTGCGATGACCGCACACAGCCAGTAGCCCCATGCGGAACAGAAGCCAATCAGTTCGCCGAAACCTTCACGGGCGTAAGTGAAAATCCCCCCATCCAGATCCGGGCGGATGCGGGTCAGCAGCAGCATTGCGAACGCCAGCAGCAAAATCCCGGCCCCCGTGATGCCCCACCCTATAAGCAGTGCGGCAGGGCTGGCGACCGCCGCCATATTCTGCGGTAAGCTGAACACGCCCGCACCCAGCATTGAGCTCAAAACGAGTGCAGTCAAAGCACTCAGGCCTAGTTTCTTTTCCATTGGCTTCCTGTTATGAAAGGTCCAAATCCAGAATAATTATTTCGCACAGGCGCATAAAAATGGTGGATCACACTAAGGCGCGGGATTTTACGGAGTGTCACGAAAGCATGCAATGACGTGGGGCCGAATTTCAAAAAAAAGTAACAAAAAAGGCGGCATTGCGCCGCCTCGGGTCAACCGTTCTGTTACTTGTACAGGTCGGCGCTGATGGTCACGTTGTTACCACGTTCCTGCCACTGGCGGGTGATGTGGTAATACTTCGCCCCTTTCTTCGCCGCACGTTTCGCGACCTGATAAGAGACTTCCGTCATGTTGCCGTAGTTGCCGGTAAATTTAATGCTGTCGAACGGCACCATCTGCGCTGCAGTGGCTTTGTTCAGCTCTTCAATTTTGGTTCCGTCTGGCAGGGTAACGGAGTAACGGCCACCTTTGGTGGATTGTGTTTCGAAGAAACGGCCCACTTCAGCGCTTGGTGCGGCAGAGGTGGCTACGCCTGGAATTTCCACTTTCTTCGCTTCTTCACCGCCTTTCGCTATCGCCGCACGACCCGCTTCGGAATCAGCAGGAATAGCGTCCGGGCTTTGCAGAACGCGTTTCTTCGCATCTTCTTTATAGATGAACGCGGTAATGCGCTGGTTGCCACCCTGGTTAGCATCGACCTGACGCACGATAAAGAAAGAGTACGCGCCTTTTTCTTTTGCGGCTTTGGTGATGGCATCGTTCACTTCAGGCTGGCTGCGATAGAAGCCCTGCACGGTGACGGTGTCATAAGGTTCCAGCTCAATCGCCTGATCTTTCGGTAATTCAACGACGCCGTTAATCACGCGGTTTTTCGGTGCGTCAGCTTTCGGCGCATTGTCTTTATACAGCGCAATCGTCACGCGCTGGTTACCGCTGTTGCCGGAGTCAGACTGATCAACAACGTAAAACGAGGCCGCACCGTTTTTATCGGCGGCTTTTGATGCGGCGGCGACGGCATCGCCAATAGAATTATAACGACCCACAATGACCGTATGGTCAAAAGGTTTTAACGCTGCCGCTTGCTCCGGCGTTAACTCTGTCGCGGCATTCGCAGACAGGGCGGTCGCGGAGAGAAGTGCGGACGCCAGGAGTGTGTTCTTAAGCTTCATAAAAATAATCCTTCGCCTTGCGCAAACCATGTACTGGTATTGTTGTTAATTTGAGACGGTCCCGATTATGGCATTTAAAACCCGTCGCTGTCTGCGCCATTTTTCACAGCCTGTGCTCACTGAATCATCTGATTTGATAACATTTAGTGATATGTTGAAAAAACAGGCGTCTGACAAGCAAAACTGATAAAGCTTATGACTTTTACAAGTTAATTTAATGTTAATAAGTTGTTCTCTAATGGCGCTATATCATGTTTTTACCGCTTCGCTTGCGCTATTTATCGGTCTCAGCGATGAATTTAAGGTAAATATCACTGTCAGCGACGCAGATCACTTATTTTTCACAGATAAAGTAAGAAATAGTGTTTTCTGGCGGTAGATCACGGGCGTTATTTTCAGTAGGTTATAGAAAGTTTGTTACTGTTTTATTTTCTGGGGTTAATCATATGTCGTCGCTGTCCTGCTGGCGAAAGTTGATACAAACCGCGGGCATTTATCGACAAACCATCATCAAAAACCGATGGAAGGGAAAACTATGCGTATTGGGGTACCAAAAGAACGGTTAGCCAATGAAACCCGCGTAGCGGCAACACCGAAAACGGTGGAGCAACTGCTTAAACTGGGTTTTACCGTCGCAGTTGAACGCGGCGCGGGCAAACTGGCGAGTTTCGATGACGAGGCCTTTATTCAGGCTGGCGCGGAAGTGGTGGACGGTGCTGAAGTCTGGCAGTCGCCCGTTATTCTCAAGGTTAATGCGCCGGAAGAGAGCGAGATTGAACTGCTGAATCCTGGCACGACGCTGGTGAGCTTCATCTGGCCTGCACAGAATCCTGAGTTGATGGAGAAGCTGGCAGCACGTGGCGTGACCGTGATGGCCATGGACTCCGTGCCGCGTATTTCGCGCGCGCAGTCGCTGGATGCCTTAAGTTCCATGGCGAATATCGCCGGTTACCGCGCGATTGTTGAGGCGGCGCATGAGTTTGGTCGCTTCTTTACCGGTCAGATCACCGCGGCAGGGAAAGTGCCTCCGGCGAAAGTGATGGTGATTGGCGCGGGCGTGGCGGGTCTTGCGGCTATCGGCGCGGCAAACAGCCTGGGCGCTATCGTACGCGCTTTTGACACCCGTCCTGAAGTAAAAGAACAAGTCCAAAGTATGGGTGCCGAATTCCTTGAGCTGGACTTCAAGGAAGAAGCGGGCAACGGTGACGGTTACGCGAAGGTCATGTCCGAAGCCTTTATCAAAGCGGAAATGGAACTCTTCGCCGCGCAGGCCAAAGATGTCGACATCATTGTCACTACCGCGCTTATCCCCGGTAAACCCGCGCCGAAGCTGATTACCCGTGAGATGGTTGACTCAATGAAGTCGGGCAGCGTGATTGTGGACCTGGCGTCGCAGAATGGTGGCAACTGTGAATACACCGTGCCAAATCAGGTGACCACAACTGCTAACGGCGTGAAGGTGATCGGGTATACCGATTTGCCGGGCCGTCTGCCAACGCAGTCTTCTCAGCTGTACGGTACCAACCTTGTTAACCTGCTGAAACTGCTCTGCAAAGAGAAAGACGGCAACATCACCGTTGATTTTGACGATGTTGTTGTGCGTGGCGTAACGGTGGTGCGTGAAGGCGAAATCACCTGGCCTGCGCCACCGATTCAGGTGTCCGCGCAGCCTCAGGCGGCACCGAAAGCGGCGCCTGAGTCTAAAGAGCCAGCTAAACCGGCTTCTCCGTGGCGCAAGTACGCGATCATGGCGCTGGTCATTATTCTGTTTGGCTGGCTGGCAGACGTCGCGCCGAAAGAATTCCTCGGCCACTTTACCGTCTTCGCGCTCTCGTGTGTGGTGGGGTACTACGTCGTGTGGAATGTCTCTCATGCGCTGCATACGCCACTGATGTCGGTCACTAACGCCATCTCCGGGATTATCGTGGTCGGGGCGCTGCTGCAGATTGGCCACGGCGGCTGGGTAAGCTTCCTGAGCTTTATCGCGGTGCTGATCGCCAGTATCAATATTTTCGGTGGGTTCACCGTGACTCAGCGCATGCTGAAAATGTTTCGTAAAGGCTAAGGGGTAGCATATGTCTGGAGGATTAGTCACAGCCGCATACATTGTTGCTGCAATCCTGTTTATTTTCAGTCTGGCGGGGCTTTCCAAACACGAAACGTCTCAGCAGGGAAATAACTTTGGTATCGCCGGGATGGCGATTGCGCTGATTGCCACCATCTTCGGGCCGGACACCGGCAACGTTGCATGGATCCTGGTGGCGATGATCATCGGTGGCGCGATTGGTATTCGCCTGGCGAAACGCGTTGAAATGACCGAGATGCCGGAGCTGGTGGCCATTCTGCACAGCTTCGTGGGGCTGGCGGCGGTGCTGGTGGGCTTCAACAGCTATCTGTACCACACACCCGGTCTGGAACCGATTCTGGTCAACATCCATCTGACGGAAGTGTTCCTCGGCATCTTCATTGGTGCGGTGACCTTCACCGGCTCAATTGTCGCGTTCGGCAAACTGCGCGGTAAGATCTCTTCTAAACCGCTGATGCTGCCAAACCGTCACAAGCTGAACCTGGCGGCGCTGGTCGTGTCCTTTGTGCTGCTGGTGGTCTTCGTGCGCACTGAAAGCGTGGGCCTGCAGGTGCTGGCGTTACTGGTGATGACCCTGATTGCTCTGGCCTTTGGCTGGCACCTGGTGGCCTCTATTGGTGGTGCCGATATGCCAGTGGTTGTCTCCATGCTGAACTCCTACTCCGGTTGGGCCGCGGCGGCGGCAGGCTTCATGCTGAGCAACGATCTGTTGATCGTCACCGGTGCGCTGGTCGGTTCTTCTGGTGCGATCCTGTCTTACATCATGTGTAAGGCGATGAACCGTTCGTTTATCAGCGTTATCGCGGGTGGCTTTGGTTCTGACGGCTCCTCAACCGGTTCTGATGAAGAAGTGGGTGAGCACCGTGAGATCACCGCGGAAGATACTGCAGAGATGCTGAAAAACTCACACTCGGTCATCATTACCCCAGGCTACGGCATGGCGGTGGCGCAGGCTCAGTATCCGGTTGCGGAGATCACCGAGAAGCTGCGTGCGCGTGGTATCAAGGTTCGCTTTGGCATTCACCCGGTAGCGGGGCGTCTGCCAGGCCACATGAACGTGCTGCTGGCGGAAGCGAAAGTGCCTTACGACATCGTGCTGGAGATGGATGAGATCAACGATGATTTCACCGATACCGACACCGTCCTGGTTATTGGTGCCAACGACACCGTTAACCCGGCGGCGCAGGACGATCCGCGTAGCCCAATCGCCGGTATGCCGGTTCTGGAAGTGTGGAAGGCGCAGAACGTGATTGTCTTCAAACGTTCCATGAACACCGGTTATGCAGGGGTTCAGAACCCGCTGTTCTTTAAAGAGAACACGCACATGCTGTTTGGCGATGCAAAAGCCAGTGTCGATGCTATTCTGAAATCGCTGTAAATCAGCGACAAAAAAACCGCCGTTTCCGGCGGTTTTTTTATGTCTGAACTTAGTCGTCTTCCGGGTCGTCCAGTTCAACCGGTGTCTGATACTCATCCGGCTTGATGACCAGCAGGTCACAGCGCAGATGGTCGATCACCTGTTCGGCGGTATTGCCCAGGAACGCGGCAGAAATACCGGTCCGGCCAATGGTACCCAGTACCACAATCCCCGCCTGCAGATGTTCTGCTAAATCCGGGATCACCTCTTCAGGTAACCCTTTTTCCACATGTGTCATTTTCTCATCAATGCTGAATTTCTGGCGTAACGCCTTCATGGCCAGCAGGTGCTGCCCCCGGATCGCATCGTTATACACGCTCGGGTCAAATTCAGGCAGCTCGATAGCAATATTAATCGGTGTTACCGGGTAAGCGCCCACCAGATGGACTTCAGTGTGGTTAACCTGTTCGGCAAGCTGGATCGTCTCCTTGACCAGCTTTTCATTGAGCGAATTGTGGTAATCCTCCTCGCTCGCCAGGTTGACCGCCACGACGGCCTTGCCGCCTTCTGGCCACGGCTGGTCTTTTACCATCCACACCGGGCAAGGGCATTTACGCAGCAGGTGCCAGTCGGTAGGGGTAAAGATCACGGATTCCAGCTTGTCGTGCTGGTGCGCCATTTTCAGCAACAGGTCGTGCCCACCGGCGACCACTTCCTGGATAATGGCTTCGAAAGGTCGGTTATGCCAGACCACTTTAATATCGATAGGAACACCCGCTTCCAGGTAATATTTGGCCTGTTCACGGATCCACGCGGTACGCTGGCTGATCACTCCCTGACGCATTGCGGTGCGTTCGTCAGGCGACAGAAGGGTGGTCATCTCATATGAGAAGTCATAGATCGGCAAAAACGCTTTGATTTTGCCACCAATCCGTTGATGTAGATACACAGCACGTCGTAATGCCGGCTGATCGTCCTGGTTAGGATCGATAGCCACCAGCATGTTTTGATACTTTGCCATACAGGTCTCCTTACTACTGTCACCACAGTCTGTAATTAAAAGAGTAACCTATATATCTTGAATGAAACAGGGGGGAAGTTTTTGTCAGATCAATAAATCATGAAAATCTGTCACAGAAACAGAACCGTTGTCGTTACCGCGATAAAGGCAATCAGCAGCAGTACCATCACCGCAATCGCAAACGTCGTTGAATCCTGTACGTAGGTTTTTTCTTCACCCTTCATTGGCCCGACAAGCATGATCCAGATGAATATGAAGGTCACTGAGGCGATAACGACTGAAACGAAAAATAAACTTTCTCTCAATTCATAACCTCAACAAGAACCTTTCAGGGACTGAGTGGGGCGGTGCCAGGGAAACGTGGTGAAACGGAAGTGGTGACGTACCAGACCAATAAATCATAAAAATTTATCGGTCTGGCATCAATCATGCGGGGGCGTTATGCCACGTTGCGGGAGTGACCGGCAAGAACGGCCAGAGCTTCACCGTTTTCGATGGTAATGTATTTACCCTTAACGGCCAGCATTCCGCTTTTCTGGAAACGACCCAGCAGGCGGCTGATGGTTTCCACGGTCAGGCCCAGGTAGTTACCGATATCGCCACGTGTCATGGTCAGACGGAATTCACGGGGGGAGAAACCGCGCTCCGCGAAGCGGCGTGAGAGGTTATAGATAAACGCGGCCAGGCGTTCTTCTGCATTCTTTTTGGAAAGCAGCAGAATCATGTCCTGATCGCCTTTGATCTCACCGCTCATCAGACGCATCATCTGCTGACGCAGATTGGGCATTTTGCCTGAGAGATCGTCCAGCGTTTCAAACGGGATTTCGCAAACCATTGAGGTTTCCAGCGCCTGAGCAAAGCTCGGGTGATGGCCAGTACCGATGGCATCAAAGCCAACCAGGTCACCCGCCAGATGGAAGCCGGTGATCTGCTCATCACCCTGTTCAGTGATGGTGTAGCTTTTGATGGTGCCAGAACGGATAGCATAGAGCGATTTCAGTTCGTCTCCCGCTTTAAACAGCGTCTGCCCTTTCTGAATAGGCTTTTTGCGCTCGATGATATTATCAAGCTGATCGAGTTCATGCTCATTCAGGGTAAACGGGATACAGAGCTGGCTGATGCTGCAATCCTGGCAATGGATAGCACAACCGCCAGACTGAATGCGTCGTATAATTCGCTTTTCCGGGATCATAGGTTTGCTCAAGCCTTAATTGATATTGGTCAATTTTAACATCTTTTTGGTAAGTACGTAAGCCTGCCAAACCATCAATAAGGACAAGAGACGGCAACCTGTTGCCATCTTCTTGAAATTCCACAGCTTGATTATGGATTTTTAGCCTAACCGGAAGAAAATTAAGCACTAAAAGCCTGGAAACTAGAGCAGGAGATACCCCTCGTGACGCAGTAACCACTCCTTGCGCTGCACGCCACCGGCATAGCCGGTCAGGGTGCCGTTGCGGCCAATCACGCGGTGGCAGGGGACCACAATACTGACGGGGTTAGCGCCATTTGCCGCGCCGACCGCGCGGGCCGCGCCGGCACGGCCGAGCTGCCCGGCGAGCTGGCCGTAATGCATGACCTGTCCGCACGGAATACTGCGCAGCGCCTGCCACACTTCGCGCTGGAAAGGTGTGCCTGCCGTGGCGGTCGGCAGGGTGTCAATGATGCTGAGATCGCCCTCGAAGTACGCCGTCAGTTTGTCGCTCAGGCCGCCGGGGTTGGTGGCGCTGATACGTTCATAACCCTGCGCGCGATAGTGCACGTTGAGCAACGTGTCCATCCTGTCGCTGTGTTCTTCCCACTCAACGGCGCGCAGACAGAACTGCTCGTCTGCAATCACCCACAGTGGACCAAGCGGCGTGGCAATTTTATCTTCGAGTAATCTCAGCATCGTTAATCCTTTAGTGCAGCCTTGGGTAAATCCCCGGCCCAATCGGCAGACCGACAAGATACCATGCCACCAGCATCACCAGCCATACCCCTAAAAAGATAAGCGGATAGGGTAAAACCAGCGAATAGTAGGTACCCAGTTTTGCCTCTGGTTTATAGCGCTGCAGGAAGCCTAAAAACAGCGGAACAAACGGTGAGACCGGTGCCAGCGGGATGACGGAGGAGTCTGCGATACGGAACAGGATCTGGGCAAACGCCGGGTGGAACCCCAGCATCATAAACATCGGCACAAAGATGGGGGCCAGAATCGACCAGATTGCCGAGCCGCTGGCGATAAACATGCACAGCAGTGACGACAGCAGCGCAAGGCCGACAAATGCCGGGACGCCGCTTAACCCCGCCGCTTCCAGCGCATCGGTCAGCCCCACGGCCATAAATTTGCCCATGTTGCTCCAGTTAAACATCGCCACGAACTGCGCCAGCGGGAACACCATCACAATAAAGCCCGCCATCTCTTTCATGGGTTCGATCATCAGCTGCGGCAGATCGCCCTGACGGCGAATTTTGCCGGTGGCGATCCCATAGGCGAGCGAAACGACAAAGAAAAACAGAATAATCAGCGGCACAATGCCCTGAATAAACGGCGAGGGGAGAACGGTATGTTTAACCGGATCGCGCAGGATGCCGTTTTCCGGTACCACCATCAGCGCGACCGCGGCAATAAACGCCAGCGAGACCACGCCTGCCACGCGCAGGCCAACGCGTTGCTCTTTACTCAGCGTCTCCAGCTTCTCATCACTTCGGCCTTCCCATTTCCCTAAACGCGGCTCAATGAGCTTATCGGTAATCAGTCCGCCCACCAGGGTCAGCAGGACCACCGAGCTGGCCATAAAGTACCAGTTGTCGATGACGCTGACGTGCATCGCGGTGTCGATGGTTTTGGCCGCCTCCGTGCTGATGCCTGAGAGCAGGACATCGGTGGTCACGATCAGCAGGTTGGCGGTAAAGCCGCAGCCTACGCCCGCAATCGCCGACAGCAGACCCGCCACGGGATGGCGTCCGACGGCGAGGAAAATCAGAGCGCCCATGGGCGGCATGATCACCAGCGCGGCATCAGAGGAGATGTGGCTAAAGAAGGCGATAAACAGCACCATGTAGCTGGCGTAACGTGCGCTGACGTGGGAGGCCATTTTCACCATCAGCGCCGGTAACAGACCGACACGCTCGGCAAGCCCGGCGCCCAGTACCAGCGCCAGAATGGCCCCCAGCGGGGCGAAGCCGCTGAAGTTTTTAACCACATTCGGTAAGAACCAGTGCAACCCTTCGACACTTAACAGGTTCTTGACCGCCACCATACTGCCATCGGCCGGACTGCGCACGCTGACATCAAAGGCGGACAGCACCGCTGTCGCCACCATCAAAACCACGATCAACCAGATAAAAAGCAGGAAAGGGTGCGGCACTTTATTGCCGATCCTTTCAACCCAGCCATAGAGCTTACCGGATGGGGAATGCGAAGGTATGGAAGACATACTCATGGGCGTTCCTCGGGACTGTTGTTGTGTTGTTGTGTTGTGTTTTATTATTTTAAAGGTGACGGTGTCACGCCTGACGGAATCGGACACACGTACGGTTTTTCGGTGATTTGTTGTTCGAACTCTTCCCGGCATTGTTGCAGCAGCGTTGCATCCTGGAGCAGATTTAGCGCGGTTGCGCCCACCACTTTTCCGGCCAGCAGCATGCCCTTATGAGCAATCGAGGTTCGCCCCTGAGCCACGAGTTGCCAGGTATGCAAAGGCGTTCCGATGGTAAAGCAGGGGCTGAAACACTGTGCCACCGGCATTTTCCAGCTGACATCGCCCACATCGGTTGACCCGGCCAGTACGTTATCGGTAATGGCGTAAGGTGCGACCTCATCTGTCAGTAACATCTCCTGCTGACGGCGCGCAAAAGCGTTACCGGCTTCTCCCCCCGTCGCGGCAATGTTCTTCAGGCTGTTTTGCAGGTCATTTGGCGTTAGCGTGGCACGAATATCCTGCGCAAACTGGCGCTCCTCTTCCGTCCACTCTGGCGTGCCGTAATGCTGCAGGGCGCGATACATCGCCGCTTCGAGCGTGCGATTGGGCAGGTAGCTGGAGCAGGCTTTATCAAAGCGACACGCAACGGTGGTTTCGGTCATCATTGCCGCGCCCTGAGCGATTTTCTCGATACGTTCGTAGATCTGCTGCGCATCGGCCATTTCCGGCGCGCGGATCAGATACAGCACTTCAGCCTGCGCCTGCACCACGTTGGGTGAGATTCCACCGGTATCGGTGATAGCGTAATGAACGCGCGCTTTCTCAATGATGTGTTCGTTGAGAAAATTGGTGCCGGTGGTCATCAGCGTTACGGCATCCAGCGCGCTACGCCCCAGATGTGGCGAGTTAGCAGCATGTGCCGCCACGCCGTGAAACCGCCAGGCGGCCTGAATATTGGCCAGCGTGCTGACGTTAAACATGCCGGCAAATGCTTCAGGGTGCCAGGTGACGGCGGCATCAACGTCATCAAACAAACCTTCGCGCACCATAAAGGTTTTCCCTGAACCACCTTCTTCACCAGGACAGCCGTAGAAACGCACGGTGCCGCTCCCCCCGTGCTGCTCCAGCCAGCTTTTCACCGCAATGGCACCCGCCAGCGCTGCCGTTCCCAGCAAATTGTGGCCACAGCCGTGGCCGTTGGCACCCGGCGTGGCGGACTGTGCCGTCGCGCAATGTGCCTGCTGGCTCAATCCGGCCAGAGCATCATATTCCCCCAGCAGGGCGATAACGGGTTTACCGCTGCCGAAGCTGGCGATAAAGGCATTCGGAATCCCGCCGGCTTCACGGGTCAGGGTGAAACCTTCCGCTTCCAGCGCGCCGGCAATCCGTTCCGCGGACCAGAACTCTTCAAAACGCGTTTCAGGGTGATCCCAGATGTCGTCGGCAATGCCGGTTAACAGCTGACATCGCGTGTCGATGGCATCGGCAATAAAAGCGTAGTTCTCCTGCATTACACACCTCGCGTCCACGGGAAATTAAGCGCAGTGCGCGCCAGCGTTTCGATAGCGAGGTTCATGACCTGCTCATCGAAATCAAATTTTTCATTGTGATGACCTGCGCTTAACTCGGTACCGAACACCATATACGACGCCATTCCGCCGTTCTGCTGCACGCGGGCCATCATCAGCGTCGCGTCTTCGGAACCTGCGGGGGCGTTGACTCTGTCAATGGCCTGCACCACACCGGTAACCTGACTTGCCTGCTGGCGCAGATAATCTACCCAGGCCGGTGTAGGGGCACTGGCGGTGGCGGCGCCCATCAGACGCATCTCGACGCTCACGCCGTAGAGTGCCGCCGCACCGGTAATCACGGCCTGCGCGCGTTCAAAGACGTACTGGTTAATGGATTCGCTTACGCCGCGGGTTTCAACCCTGAGCAGGGCGTTAGCTGGCACGACGTTGCGTCCGCTGCCGGCCTGCATCACGCCGACATTCACCCGCGATGCACCTTCGCTGTGTGGGGCAATGCTGTGAAGCGCGATAGCGGCCTGAGCTGCGGCGAGCAGGGCATTACGGCCGTCCTCCGGTTTACCGCCGGCGTGTGCGGCAACCCCGGTAAAATGCGCATCGAACTTGGTGGTGGCCATAAAGTTATCGCTGCCGCAAATCACCACACCGGCGGGCACACCGGTGCCAATGTGAATCGCGGTGAAGTAGTCCACGTCGTCGAGCGCCCCGGCGGCCACCATGGCGCGAGCGCCTCGGGTGCCTTCCTCGGCAGGCTGGAAGATCAGTTTGATGGTGCCATTGAGTTGCGATTCATTCTGCTTAAGCATGTGCGCCAGCCCCAGACCAATGGTGGTGTGGCCATCGTGGCCGCAGGCGTGCATCATCCCCGGGTTGCAGGAGGCAAACCCGTCGCGGAACGGGCGATGGCTGTCATCGAGTGCTTCGCTTAAATCCAGCGCGTCCATATCCACGCGAAACGCCAGCGTCGGGCCTGGCCGGCCGGTATTCAGGGTCGCCACAATGCCGGTAAATCCCCCTTCAAACGGGGCCAGCCATTTCTCTGGTGCGCCTTGCGCCCGGGCGCGGGCAAACTCTCGCGCCAGCGTGGCGTCATCGGGTAATCCCATACGGCTTTCGGCGTCCACCACGTCGCGGCCCATCGCCAGCGAATAACCCAGCTGGTCTAAGATTTCCGCGACTTTCGCCGCCGTGCGAAATTCGAGCCATCCGGACTCCGCGAAATGGTGAAAATCGCGACGCCATGCGCTCAGTTGTGGGGCTAATGTCTGGATGTACTGCGCCAGTGATTCCATATCTCTTCCTGTCATCATTAAAATATGTGAACTGCTTCACGCTGTGATAGTTTTTACTTATCACTAACCGTTTTTTCACAGTTTTAACCGTTCAGGAATTACCCTCGCACATCCATTTCCATTAAAGTAGATGACAGTTTCTTTACTCTGATAAACAACGGTTATCGGTCGGGCTATGTCATTTCAGATTAAATTTCATCAAATCCGGGCGTTTGTTGAAGTCGCGCGTCAGGGCAGTATCCGCGGTGCCAGCAGGACGCTTAATCTTTCGCAACCGGCGCTGACCAAATCGATCAAAGAGCTGGAAGAGGGGATGGCGGCGCAGCTGTTTGTGCGCAGGAGTAAAGGCGTCGCATTGACCGAATGTGGGGAAGGGTTTTACTCGCGCGCCAGGCTGATTCTGGAAGAGTTACGCGCGGCGCAGGATGATATCCGCCAGCGCCAGGGGGAACTGGCCGGGCAGATTAACATTGGAATGGGAGCCAGTATTTCGCGAAGCCTTATGCCCGCGGTGATCACCCGCTTTCATGCACAACATCCGCAGGTAAAAGTCCGGATTATGGAAGGGCAACTGGTGTCGATGATCAATGAATTACGCCAGGGCGAGCTGGATTTCACCATCAACACCTATTATCAGGGGCCGTACGATCATGAGTTTACGTTTGAAAAATTGTTTGAAAAGCCTTTCGCCGTATTTTGTCGGGAAGGGCATCCGGCGACGGGCGCGACATCCATTACCGAATTGCTGAATTATAACTGGACAATGCCGACGCCACGCGGGAGTTATTATAAGCAATTAGAAGATGTGTTTACTCATCGCTCGCAAATACCGCGCATTGACGTTGTTTGCGAAACGTTTTCTTCCTGCATTAGTCTTGTTGCACAAAGTGATTTTTTAAGTATCCTGCCAAAGGAACTGGGCTGTGACCCGCTGCTGGCGCACCGTCTGGTTATGCTGCCCGTTGTCGAATCGCTACCTAAAGCGGCCTATTATTTAATTCAGCGTCGTGATTCTCGTCAGACACCCCTGACCGAATCGTTAATTACGCAATTCAGAAGAGAGGCGCGGAAAATAGTATCGGAGTGAAGTGGGGAGTAAAATAAAAAAACAGAGCCTGTCCGACATCAGACAGACCCTACAACACACAGCAGTGCTTCCCTTCGCAGATCCTGAATGTTATATCCGTGAAGCAGGTTTATTTAATTATAACAGCCCACCCTCAAAAAGATATGTTTTAGCATCATTGATTCCACATTTTTTTAACCTAAACTTTCTGTTTTATGTGTGCTGAAATTTAAGTTAAGTCGCGTTTAACTTTTGCGAAGAAATAATTTTTATATTCATCAGGTTAATATTTATGCCCTCATCCTGGGGTAGCGGTTATTGAGGCCCATGCCTGGCGCAGGTATAGTACAGGCTCAGATGTAGCGGGAGGATGTCCATGAACCCTGACGACAAATCACTTTTTCTTGACGCCATGGAGGGTATCCAGCCCCTGAAGCGCTGCACGGATATTCACTGGCAGCCGAGCCGCAACACGCGAACGCGTCAGGAGATTGATACCGAGCAACTGGATAACTTCCTGACCCTGGGCTTCCTGGAACTTCTGCCCCTGGAGGAGCCGCTGGCGTTCAGACGGGAAGGGGTGCAACAGGGCGTTATTGATAAGCTCCGCTCGGGTAAATATTCCCGCCAGGCCAGCTTAAATCTGTTACGCCAGCCCGCCGAGCGTTGCCGGCAGATGCTGTTTTCCTTTATCCGCCAGGCTGGGCGCGATGGATTACGTAACCTGGTGATCATTCATGGAAAAGGGCGGGAGCAGAACGCCCACCCCAACGTGGTACGCAGCTATCTGGCGCGCTGGTTAACCGAGTTCGAGGAAGTGCAGGCCTTTTGCGTGGCGCTGCCGCATCACGGCGGCAGCGGAGCATGCTATGTTTCGCTACGAAAGTCTGACGAAGCGAAACAGGAGAACTGGGAACGGCACGCTAAGCGCAGCCGTTAAGCGCTTCTGGCGGGCGAGACGTTCGCCCGCCTGTCACTCAGAAGGTTTCCCAGTTGCTGTCGGTGGCGGTGTTGGCCGTTGCCGGGCGTAACAGCTGTGGGGTTTTCACCGTGGCTGGGCGGGGCGCGGTGGCTTTTTCCTTTCCGTTCAGGCGAAACGCTGCCACAGCCTGGCGCAGTTGTTCCGACTGATCTTCCAGGGCCGCCGCCGCCGTGGCGGATTGCTGTACCAGCGCGGCGTTTTGCTGTGTGACGCTGTCCATCTGCGAAACCGCCAGGCTCACCTGTTCAATGCCGCGGCTCTGTTCATCGGACGCCGACGAAATCTCGCCCATGATATCGGTCACGCGGGTCACGGCAGCGACAATCTCCTTCATGGTTGCGCCCGCTTCGCTGACCTGCTCTGAACCGGTATTCACCCGGCTGACGGAGTTCTCAATCAGCCCTTTGATCTCTTTCGCCGCCTGCGCACTGCGGCTGGCCAGCGTGCGGACTTCACCTGCGACGACCGCAAAGCCACGACCTTGCTCCCCGGCACGCGCAGCTTCCACCGCCGCGTTAAGCGCCAGAATGTTTGTCTGGAAGGCAATGCTGTCAATCACGCCGGTAATGTGCGCAATTTGCTGCGAGCTGTCGGCGATTTCGGTCATGGTACGGACAACGTTATCCACCACGTGACCGCCACGGGCCGCCGTTTCTGAAGCGTTCTTCGCCAGTAGCGTAGCCTGACGGGCGTTGTCGGAGTTCTGTTTAACCGTTGCGGTAAGCTCTTCCATGCTGGCAGCCGTCTCCTCCAGCGAAGCCGCCTGTTGCTCGGTGCGGGCAGACAGATCGTTGCTTCCGGCGGCAATTTCACCTGCGCCTGTGTAAATGGAGTCGGTGCTACCACGCACGGCGCTGACGGTGGTCACCAGCGACTGCTGCATCTCATGCAGACCCGCCGCCAGCTGGCCCATCTCATTGCGGCCAGACAGGGCGATATCCTGCGTCAGATCGCCGCCCGCAATGGCGCGAATATGGTTCATAATCATGTGGAGCGGTTTTAACAGCAGGTGTTGTAAACCCTGCCAGATCACCACCAGTACCGCGATAACGGCCAGGAAGATCGCTGCCAGCGTCCATTGCATCTGGGTAAAGCTGCTCTGGTTCTCTTCGGTTGCGGCTTTCAGCAGGGTGTTGTTTTCGGCGCGCCAGCGGTTATAAACCCCTTCCATATCGTCCTGGGCCTGTTGGGCATCCAGATCGCCATAGGCCTGGTAGTTGTCGGCACGCAGATACGCAATGGAGAGACGCATCACTTCATGCATCTGGCTCCATGATTTCTGCATTTCGTCGGTTAATGCCGCGTTCTGGCCGTTAACCTGCGGCATTTTCTGCCACTCTTTGTTATAGGCTTCAGCTTTAGCCAGAGAATCAGCCGCGGTGCCAAGCAGTTTGTTGATCGCCGCAAGGGACGCCGGGTCGCGCTGGTTTTTCAGGTAGCGGATCGCCACGCGGGTGACGGTGACGCGCGTTTTGATCAGCGTGTTCACGCTGTCGCTCAGGCTCTCCTGCTGGGCATTGAGCACCCCGGAGTTCTGGAAGTTATGGCGGTCGTTGCTGACGGCAGAGTAGAACAACCCTCCCGTGACAACTTGCAACAGACAGAATATGGTGAGAGCAAAGATAATACCGGTAATCACGTGCAGATTTTTCAGCATAGCGGTCGTCCGTTAGAGAAGATGCAGGGTTACACAAATACTATCGTCGTAGAGAAATTAAACTTTAATTTAACTCGCGCTTAACTACGGGGTCTGTTAAGGAACTCGTTGTAAATCCGGATCATTTTTATGAGGAAGGTCGACATGAGCAGCATTGATAAAAGCGGGACGTACGCACTTGGGTCGCGGACGGTTAAACGGCTTGGCTATGGCGCGATGCAGCTTGCCGGGCCGGGCGTGTTTGGTCCTCCAAAGGACAAAAATGCTGCGCTGAATGTGCTCCGCGAAGCGGTGGCTGCTGGGGTGAATCACATTGATACCAGCGATTTTTACGGGCCGCATATCACCAACCAACTGATCCGCGAGGCGCTTCATCCGTACCGCGACGATCTGACGCTCGTCACCAAGATCGGTGCCCGTCGCGGCAGTGATGCCTCCTGGCTGCCGGCCTTCTCCGCGCAGGAACTGACGCAGGCGGTACATGACAACCTGCGTAATCTGCAGCTGGATGTGCTGGACGTGGTTAATCTGCGCATCATGTTCAGCGCACACGGGCCAGCAGAAGGCTCAATTGCTGAACCTCTCGCCACGCTGGCCGAGTTACAACAGCAAGGTTTGGTGCGCCATATTGGCCTGAGCAACGTCACGGCCACCCAGGTTGCGGAAGCGCAGAAGATGGTGCAGGTGGTGTGTGTGCAGAACATGTACAACATCGTGAACCGTGGCGATGATGCGCTGGTGGATTCGCTGGCGCAGCAGGGGATTGCGTATGTGCCGTTCTTCCCGCTGGGCGGTTTTACACCCCTGCAATCATCCGGGCTGCAGGCGGTCGCTGATTCGCTGGGCGTAACGGCAATGCAGGTCGCGCTGGCGTGGTTGCTGCAACGTTCGCCGAACATCCTGCTGATCCCCGGCACCTCCTCCGTGGCGCATCTGCGACAAAATCTTGCGGCGGCGGAGCTGGTGCTCCCGGCTGACGCGCTGGAAACGCTCAATTCGCTGGCGGATTAAGCCAGACAGGCATAAGCCCAAAGCAGTGCTTTGGGCTTTTTTGTCCCTCTTGAAACCTGAATGTCGCTGCCGCAGGCGTTATCTGGCTATTCTTTCGCCGATGCGCAGGATACGGCTGAATTAAATCCGCTCACACTTCAATGCGTTTGGGGTGACCTCCGTAAAGGACCTTGATCCTTGTCCATAATCCGTAATACTGTATTTATACACAGTATCTGGCGAGAAAGGCATTTATGGACACTCTCTTTTCTTATTATCCAAAGCAACCTCTTGAATTACCGTTATTTGTAGAACGCGTAGCGTGTGGTTTTCCAAGCCCGGCGCAGGATTATGTGGAAGATCGTCTCGATCTTAACCGCCTGGCCGTCAGGCATCCCAGCGCGACCTACTTTGTGAAGGTGAGCGGAGACTCGATGATCGGCGTTGGGATCGGCGATGGCGATCTGCTGGTCGTCGATCGTTCGTTAAACGCCGTGCACGGGGATATTGTGGTGGCATCCGTCGCGGGTGAGTTTACGGTCAAAGAGCTGCAGACCCGCCCGATCCTGAGGTTAGTGCCGCATAACGTTCGCTATCAGCCGATCACGTTTCAGTCCGAAGAGGAACTGCAGATCTTCGGTGTTGTCACCCACACACTCAAAACGCATAAACATGTTCGCGCTGGTTGATGTGAACAGCTTTTATGCCTCCTGCGAGACGGTGTTTCGGCCCGATCTGCGGGGCAAACCCGTGGTGGTGGTCTCCAATAACGACGGCTGCATTATTTCGCTGTCGCGGGAGGCAAAGCAGTTCGATATAAAAATGGGCGAGCCGTATTTCAAATTCAAAGAGAAGCGCTTTCCCGCGCGGGTTTACGTCTTTAGCTCGAACTATGCGCTTTACGCCGATCTCAGCAGCCGGGTGATGCAGACGCTGACCGACTTCGCCCCGGCCATAGAGATTTACTCCATTGATGAGGCGTTTGTGAACGTTGCTGGCGTCAGCAACTGCATGGCGCTGGAGGCGTTTGGTCATCATATGCGCACGCAGGTGTTTAAAAATACGGGATTAACCGTTGGCGTAGGCATTGCCCCCACGAAAACGCTGGCGAAGCTGGCCAACTATGCGGCAAAGCGGTGGAACAGCACGGGAGGCGTAGTGGATTTATCGGATCGCGAGCGGCAGCGTAAACTGCTGGCGCGCGTACCGGTAGAGGAGGTGTGGGGCGTCGGGCGCCGCATTACCAAAAAACTTAATGCGATGGGCGTCACCACGGCGCTGGATCTGGCACAAGCTTCCTCGTGGGTCATCCGCAAACATTTTAACGTTGTCCTGGAGCGCACGGCACGCGAGCTGCGCGGCGAGCCCTGTCTTGATCTGGAAGAGTTCACGCCCACGAAGCAGCAGATTATCTGTAGCCGCTCGTTTGGACACCGTATTACGCAATACGAGGAGATGCACCAGGCCATTTGCGCCTACGCTGAACGGGCTGCGGAAAAGCTGCGCAGCGAGCATCAATATTGTCGCTTTATCAGCGTGTTTTTACGTACCAGCCCGCATGCGGACAACGAGGTTTATTACGGCAATCAGGCGTCTGTCACCCTGATGACGCCCACCAATGACTCGCGCGATATCATCCGTGCCGCCACCGATGCGCTGGGGCGCATATGGCTTGACGGCTATCGCTACATGAAAGCGGGGGTGATGCTGGCGGACTTTTTCAGTAGCGGCGTCGCTCAGCTGAATTTATTTGACGATAACCGTTTGCGCGCCAACAGCGCGGCGCTGATGGAGTTGATCGACAGCGTGAATCATTCCGGGAAAGGGAAGATATGGTTTGCCGGGCAGGGGATTGAGAAATCCTGGGCGATGAAGCGCGAGATGTTGTCACCGGCTTATACGACGCGGTACGCGGATTTGCCGGTAGCGAAGTAGACGCCGGTTATTTGGCAAGCGTCGGCAGGATTTGTTCGATCACCTGTATCACGCTTCTGACGCGTTGTGGGATAAAGCGGGCGTCGGGGTAGACGGCATAGAGATACCGGTCAGGTAACCGCCAGGCCGGTAATACCGGCACCAGCGTGCCGGCTTGCAACGCCTTTGCCGCAAGCGGCAGCTGCATGCCGCCAATCCCGAGGCCTGACTCCAGCGCCTGTAACAGGGCGTCACTGGTGTTGGCACGAAAAACGGTATGCACTTTCACGTCAATTGCTTCCTCACCGGCGATCAACCGTAGAGGCGCATCCCGCGGAATGCCGCTAAATCGCACATGGGGATGTGCCGCCAGTTCGCTGACGGAGTGTACCGCCTGAAAGCCGGGAGCAGCGAACAGCGCGGTTTCAATCCGCATCAGCAGACGTGCCGCATGCGATTGCGGAGGCTCAGCGCTAAGGCGTAGCGCGACATCCACCCCTTCGCTCACCAGGTCGGCGATGCGGTCATCCAGGGACAACGTCAGGTGCAATGCCGGATGCAGGCGCTGAAGCGCCAGCAGAGGGGGCAAAACGATCTGCCCCAGACCGCTTGGTAACTGAACATGGACGCTGCCCTGAAACTGATGATCGGCAGGGTTCAACCGTCTCTCCGCTTCCTGCATGGCATCCAGCAAAAGCTGCATATCACGGCGATAACGTTCACCCTGCTCGGTGAGCTTCATCATTCGCGTTGTCCGATGCAGTAATACCACCCCGAGCTCCTGTTCCAGGGCGGCAATCTGCTGGCTGACGGCAGACTGCTTCATTCCGCTCTGACGAGCGGCTGCCGAAAAGGAACCCGCTTCTGCGACGCGCAGAAAGGTGGAAATGGCGTTGAGCTTATTGTTCATTTAATGTTTTTTCTTATAAGTGCCATCGAATTCAGGGGATATGTAGGGAAAAAATAATATATCACACTGTGTCTGTCACCCTAACTGGAGAAACACCGTGAATAAGATGCAGCCACAAAACGTCGCGCTGGTCGCTGGCGCCAGCGGGATCGTAGGCAGACAGCTCGTCAAAACGCTCCTGGACAATAAATGGCAGGTGATTGGCCTGAGCCGCCATGCCTTATCCCATCCTGATGCTATTTCGCTGATCAACGTTGATTTACTGGATGCGGAGGATAGCGCCAGGGCTTTGCAAGCCGCTGGCGAGATCACCCATATTTTTTACAGCGCCTGGATGAATGCCGGGAGCTGGACGGAAATGGTTGAACCGAACGTCACGATGTTGCGCAACCTGGTCAGCAATATTGAAAAAACGGCGCTTTTGCAGACGGTAAGCCTGATGCAGGGATACAAAGTGTATGGCGCGCACCTGGGACCGTTCAAAACCCCGGCACGCGAAAGCGATCCGGGCGTACCCGGGGCAGAATTTAACGCCGCTCAGCTCGCGTGGCTCCGTGATTTTCAGCGGGAAAAACGCTGGCACTGGAATGCCATCAGGCCAGGCGTGGTGGGCAGTTCGGTGCCAGGCAATACCATGAACCTTGCGCTGAGCATCGCACTGTATGCGTCCCTGTGTAAGGCTCTGGGTTTACCTCTGCGTTTTCCCGGTTCGGAACAGACCTGGCACAGCATTGTTGATCATACTGACGCCGGATTGCTGGCGGATGCAACGCTGTGGGCAGCCACATCACGTAGGGCTAACAACCAGGCTTTCAACGTGAATAATGGGGACATCTGGCGCTGGAGCGAGCTGTGGCCGCGCATCGCACGCTGGTTTGAACTGGACTCTGCGCCGTCGGTCAGATTGTCATTCCATCAGCTGTTTAAGGACTATCGTGCGTTATGGCGCGACATTGCCGGGGATCGCTTGGTGGAGGCGGATATTTTGCAGCTAAACGACGGGCATTTTGCCGATTTTGTCTTTAGCTGGAATTACGACATGTTTGGCGACGGCAGTAAGCTCCGCCGGTCAGGGTTCACGCGAATGCAGGCAACCGATGAAATGTTTTTCAGCCTGTTCTCGCAGCTAAGAGCGGCACGTATTATTCCGTGAAAAAAGGGAGTGCGTTTCTGACGGCAGTAAAAAACGCGAACCCGGAAGCAGGGAGTAAAGAGCGCTCAATGTTCACTTTCTGGAATAAGGCCAGAGGAGCTGGCCAGTTCATGACAAAGCGCGCCAATCCGATCCACCGCATTCAACAGGAGGGGCGTGGGTTCGTTGGCACAATTTAATCGCAGGAAATTCGTTAAGTGTGCGCGGGGGGAAAACAGCGGCCCGGGGCTAACGCCGATGTTCAGTGTCAGCGCGCGGCGGTGCACCTCCAGTGCATTCACCTGGTGTGGAAGTTCAACCCACAACAGGAAACCGGCAGCCGGCACGTTAACGCGCGTGCCGGGAGGGAAGCTTGCCTTGACGCGCGCAATGACGGCACCAATCCCCTCCGCGATGCGCCGCTTTAGCCGCCGCAGATGACGATCGTAGTCGCCACTGGCCAGGATTTCGCTCGTTGCGGCCTCAAACAGCGGCGCGCCTGCCCAGTCTCCGGCCATACGCGCCTGCAGGACCTGGGCGTGGTAACGTCCGGGCGCAATCCAGCCGATGCGCCATCCGGGCGCAAGCGTTTTAGACAATGAACTGCAGTAAATGACATTCCCGCTCTGGTCGAACGCTTTACAGGCCGGAGGACGTTGCCCTTCGCCGACCAGATCGCCATAAACATCGTCCTCAATTAACGGGATACCTGCATCTTCCAGCAGGGCAACAAGTTCCTGCTTGCGGGGGACGGACATACTGGCGCCCAGCGGATTTTGCACGGTGGGCGAGGCCAGAACGGCCGCTGGATGATGGCACCGAATAGCATCGGCGAGCGGCGCCAGCAACAACCCTTCTTGAGGATCGGTTGGGATCTCCAGCGCCTTCAGGCCCAAATCTTCCAGCAGCAACAGCGTACCGAAATAGGCGGGTTGTTCTATCGCTACCACGTCGCCAGGCTGGCACACAGCCCGCAACGCCAGACGCAGCGCCTGTGTCGCGCCAGCGGTAATGATGAGATCCTCTGCACCAAAACGGCCGCCCCATTGCGCTGCCCGGGCGGCAATCTTACTGCGCAAATCAACCCGTCCCGGAGGCAGACTATAGCTTTGCCCACGTGCTTCCAGACGTCGACCTGCAGACTGCAGCGCACGTTGCAGGGTATCGCCTGGTAGCCACGCGGGGTCGGGCAAGGCAGCCCCCAGCGGTACCAGCCGGGCTTCTGCACTACTGAATAACGATCGCGCGACGGCTGACATTGTCACAGGCACGGGGCCGGGCAGGGAACGCGTGGGCTGCACGCATCGGGACTGGCGGGTCTGACGGACGTAGTAGCCCGAACGCGGACGTGCAACGATCAGGCCTTCGGCCTCAAGGCAGCGTAGTGCTTCCAGTGCCGTCGGGAGACTGACCTGTTCGCGCTCGGCCAGTTTACGTGCAGAGATCATCCGGTCGCCGATTTGCAACGCGCCTGAAGCCAGCGTAAGACGCAGCATCTCAGCAATCCGACGGTAATGGGGGGACGGGGCGGCCATGGGGATCTGTGCAGTCAAATTTTCGATAAAACTGACTATACAGCCAATGAAGTGCCCCATCTATAGTGTCCGGCATGTTCCAGACAAGGAGGCACTATGCACAGCGACAATTTCGATATTTCTGCCTATTTCAGGCGCATAAACTATACCGGTCCGGCGGCTGCCGATACTGCAACCCTGCATGCGCTTATGCGCCATCAGCTCTTTTCGATACCCTTTGAAAATGGGGATGTACAGGCGGGTAAAGTCGTTTCGCTGGTACCCGAAGACATTGCCGATAAGCTGTTGAGGCAGAAGCGCGGCGGCTATTGCTATGAGGTGAATGGGCTATTTGCGATGGCGCTGGAGGCATTGGGCATTCGCTGGCGTTTTGTCGCGGCGCGCCCGATGTTCTACCCGGTGCGTCGGCCTAAAACCCATATGGCACTCATTGCTGAGATTGACGGTCGTCAGTGGCTTTGTGACCTCGGGTTCGGTAGCTACGGCATCCGTGCGCCGATGGCGTTAGACATGCTTGATACGGATATCCGGCAGGATTTCGACACGTTCCGGCTGACCCGTAACGCTGAGGGTGAGTATCTGCTTCAGGCATGGGTGGAGGGTAAATGGGCCAGTCAGTACGGCTTTGACCTCTCTCCTCAGGAGTGGATTGATTTCGTGCCTGCCAACTACCTTAACTCCACGCACCCGGACGCCATTTTTGTGCAGAAGCTGCTCGTCGTACAGCATCGCCCTGAAGGACGCCAGATTTTGCTGGGTAACGTGCTGAAAACGATCACCGCGCAGGGCGTGGAAACGCAACAGCTGGCAGAAGATGATATTGCCTCTGTACTGAAAAATTGTTTTGCGCTGACGGTTGAGTGATCCGCAGGGGGACGCTGGACTGTATCGAGTCTGCGCATGCGTCCCCGGCTTATCATCGACAATGCGGACTGTTAAATACAGAGGCTACCTGAGACGTCTTCAGGGCAGAAACCGTATCCGCTACGTAAAAAGCGTCGTAATAATCAACCCTATAATATACAGGGAAAGGATGCCCTGGATGCTACTTAAAGCCCACCGCAAGTAGCGCCACTGGTAGCGTTCTCTGGCATTGGCCTCGGCAATGGGGCCGGTAGCGTCAGGGGCTTCTTTTCTGAAGCGCTGCAGGGTTTGATGACACCACCACACCAGCAGTAATACCAGCACGGTTTTCGTGAGCAGTGAGCCATAAGCATTGAAAAAAACGTCCCAGTAGCAACGGAGTGTATCCATATCCTTTTACCTGTAACTGTGAGGCCCATATGACGAAGAGGGGCAATATTAGGGAATTATTTTTTCTTATTCATCATCGCTTTTAGATCGGCAAACGGGTTGAAAGTGGCCACGTCCATGTCTTTTTGCGCGTCTTCACCCGCCACAACGGTAGTACCGTACTGATCTGCTTCGGTGTATTTCGAGTGTTCATGGTCGTGGCAAAACAGGCACAACAGCTCCCAGTTGCTGCCATCTTCCGGGTTATTAGTATGATCGTGATCGATATGGTGAACCGTGAGCTCGCGCAGGTTTGAATAGACGAACTCGCGTGAGCAGCGTCCACAGACCCAGGGATAGATTTTTAATGCCTTTTCACGGTAGCCACTTTCCAGTCGCGCGTAGTTTTTAGGGATCAGAGCCATTGCCGGTTTTACCTGCCAGGGAAAAAGAAAGACGCACTATATCTCATTATGGGGCGTCATTGCGATCTGCTCAATTCAGTCAATTTATTTGAATTATTCCGTTAAATAAAGGGCATTTATTCTCCCCGGGTAATGCGTAAAGTAGAGATAACGCAAAGCATCATCAGGATATCTCGTTATGAAAAAGATCGGCTTTTTGTCATTTGGTCACTGGACACCGTCACCTCAGTCCGGCACGCGTTCCGCGGCGGACACCCTGTTGCAATCCATCGACCTGGCCGTCGCCGCTGAAGAGCTGGGCGCAGATGGTGCCTATTTCCGTGTGCATCATTTTGCCCGTCAACTCAGCTCTCCGTTCCCCTTACTGGCGGCGATCGGTGCCAAAACGAAAAGCATCGAAATCGGTACTGGCGTGATCGATATGCGCTATGAAAATCCGATGTACATGGCGGAAGATGCGGGCGCGGCGGATTTAATCTCCGGCGGACGTTTGCAGCTGGGGATCAGCCGGGGCTCTCCGGAGCAGGTCATTGATGGCTGGCGTCATTTTGGTTATGTCCCGCAGGAAGGGGAAAATGAATCAGATATGGCGCGCCGACACACCGAGGTACTGCTTGAGGTGCAGCGCGGAGAAGGGTTTGCAAAACCGAACCCACAACCCATGTTCCCAAATCCACCGGGACTGCTGCGCCTGGAGCCACATTCCGAAGGTTTACGTGAGCGCATCTGGTGGGGCGCAGGGTCGAACGCGACAGCGGTATGGGCTGCAAAACTGGGGATGAACCTGCAAAGCTCAACCCTGAAAGATGATGAAACCGGTGAGCCATTCCATATTCAGCAGGCAAAACAGATCCGCGCCTACCGACAGGCCTGGGCGGAAGCCGGGCATACTCGTCAGCCGCGCGTCTCGGTCAGCCGCAGTATTTTTGCGCTGATGGACGATCGTGACCGCATGTACTTCGGCGCAAGCCGGAACGACAGCGATAGCGTGGGTTACCTTGATGAGAAAACGCGCGCAATTTTCGGACGCAGCTATGCCGCTGAGCCTGAAAAGCTGATTGAGCAGTTGAAACAGGACGAAGCGATTGCCGAAGCGGACACCTTATTGCTCACCGTGCCGAACCAGCTCGGAGTGGATTACAACGCGCATGTTATCGAATCCATTCTGAAGCATGTTGCACCGGCAATGGGATGGCGCGAGTAGCCATTTTGTTGTGCGCCGAGCGCGAAGGCCGTAACGCCTGCCTGTCTCGTCACCCCCGGTAAGGGAGACGAGGCAGGCATCTGCGGAGGTTATTCGACTGGCTTATGGCTCATATCGCTCAGCAGCACGGCGATACTTTGCCCGCCCGCCGTCTGTTCGAGGCCAATCTTCACAATGATGGTCAGCGGAACGGAGAGCAACATGCCGACCGGGCCGAGCAGCCATCCCCAAAATATAAGAGACAGAAATACCACCAGCGTGGACAATCCCAGACCGCGCCCCATCATGCGTGGCTCAAGAATATTCCCGAACACCAGGTTAATCACCAGATACCCGGCCAGCAGAATCAGCGCATCATAGAACCCACTGAACACCAGCACCTGCAGAATAGGGGGAATAGCGGCCAGTACCGAACCGATGTTGGGGATATAGTTGAGCGCAAAGGCCAGTAATCCCCAGACGAACGCAAACCGGACATCCAGCGCCATCAGCATTCCCCAGACCACGGCCCCGGTGACCAGGCTAATGGCGGTTTTCAGGACCAGATAGCGGGAGACGCTATCCAGCGCGCGTTGAATCGCCCCCATGCCTTCAACCGGACGGACCATTATTTGCTGCAGTTTTGCGGGCAGTTGCGGCACTTCCAGCAGCATGAACACCACCGTTAAAAAGAGCAGGAAAATCGAGGTCATGGCGTTAGAGAGCTGCGCCAGCAGGCCGGTGACGAGGGTCATGGCGGCATTCGGATCAATGTACTTCAGCAACTCCTCAACGGACACTTCGATTCCCGCACGCTGCAGCCAGGGTTCAAGCTGCAACAGCGGTATCGCCAGCGACGAGCGGTATTTCGGTAACGTTCGCGTCAGTTCATTGAGGGAGGTGCCGAGATAAGCGACCAGCAGCACCATGGCAATAATAATGATGCTGATAAGCATCGTGATTGCCAGCACGCGCGGGATGCGGAACCGCGTCATGCGCTGTATGAGCGGGTTAAGGATCACCGCAATAAACAGGGCCAGAATAAACGGCACGATGATGTCGGCGGCAAAACGGACGCCCGTCAATATGATCACCAGCATGCCCAGCATGATGACAATTTTTAGCCCGTTCAGGGTAATGATGGGTTTAGCCATGGGGGTTCCTGAATAATATTTTTATTTATAATAAAGGCGAAAGCCGTGTCAATAAACTAACCAAAATCAAACGGGATGGGTAAAGAATTGAAAAGACTTTGAGTAAAAGCCTTACTTATGGTACAAATTTGGCGTGTTCAACTACCGAGGACAATTTTCATCCGCAAAGACGAGAAGCAACAACGCGGATAATTGTAATTTTATGGACAATTTGTTCAGGACGTATTCTTCAAACAACACCGCTGTATTTTTCACTTCCTTCTGCCTTCTTTCTGGTGAGCAACACTGGCGCAACGCGCTATAGTCACATCTTCTGCCTGAGCTGGTGCTACGCGCTTAGCTGTCTGATTTAATTTCATATTTTTTGGTTTGCTGCACGCAGCAGGCCACGATGGATTATATTCTCAAGCAGGAGAAAAACATGTTTTACTGGATTTTATTAGCCCTTGCTATTGTCGCTGAAATTACCGGCACGCTGTCTATGAAATGGGCAAGCGTCAGCGATGGCAATACCGGCTTTATTTTAATGCTGGTGATGATTTCACTTTCCTATATTTTCCTGTCGTTTGCAGTGAAGAAAATTGCGCTGGGTGTGGCCTATGCGCTGTGGGAAGGGATCGGTATTTTGTTGATCACCCTGTTCAGCGTCTTATTATTTGACGAAACATTATCAACAATGAAGATTGCCGGGTTAACGACGCTGGTAGCAGGTATCGTGCTGATTAAATCGGGTACACGCAAACCGACTAAGCAGCCGAAGGAGCAGACCCATGCAGCAGTTTGAATGGATCCACGCGGCCTGGTTGGGGTTTGCCATCGTGCTGGAGATTTTAGCGAACGTCCTGCTAAAATTCTCTGACGGTTTTCGTCGTAAAATTTACGGACTGTTGTCGATTGCCGCCGTACTGGGGGCGTTCAGCGCCCTGTCACAGGCAGTGAAGGGTATCGATCTGTCCGTGGCCTATGCGCTGTGGGGCGGGTTTGGTATTGCCGCCACCCTGGCAGCCGGCTGGGTGCTGTTCGGTCAGCGTTTAAATAACAAAGGTTGGATTGGACTGATATTGCTGCTTGCCGGCATGATCATGATAAAACTCGCCTGATACACGTTAAGCCATTATTTACAGGCAGCGAAATTCGCTGCCTGTATTACTCTTAAAAAAAGCAAAACATTGAAGAGGATGGCTAATGTATCGCACATTAAGCTGGTGCAATATTCCCACCGCGAGAACATTGTTCGCCATGATCTTCATGGCGGGGATCGGCTTAATCATCTCCATTGTCGCGCTGCTCTATTTATCTCTGCACCTGATCAGCACCAAAACCAATGAAATTGACGAGCACCGCACCACGCTTTCCGTGCAGGGTGCGATACAAACGTCGGTTAACCGTGTCTCGACCCTGGTGATTGATAATGCCGTCTGGGACGATGCGGTACGCGAGGTCTACCGCCCAAAGCTCGATACCGAATGGTTATACAACACTTGGGGAGCGGGCTTTAAAGTCAATAACCTCTATGACGGCACTTTCGTGCTGGATGAGCATTTCAACGTTATCTGGGGATCGTTTCAAAGCCAGCCTTTTGCGGAGACGAATCTCGACTTTTTTGGCAAAGGCCTGCAAGCGCTTATTCAGCAGCACGGACGTGAATTACCCAGCCAGAAGAATATTTATGCCGGGATCACCCGAACGCGTCACGGTGTCGCGTTTGTCGGAATAGGGCTGATCCGACCGATGATCGGGCGATTGCAGGTTAACGACGGTACACGCCGCTATCTGGTGATTACCCGCCATTTGAATGGCGGCATATTATCCGATCTGGGGCAGACCTTTCAGATTGATAACCTCAACTTTACCCCGGATAAAATCAACAGTCTGAGTATGCCGCTGCGCAGTTCTGCAGGGGAGTTACTGGGGTACCTCAACTGGCAGGCACGCCTTCCTGGCGCGCAGGCGGCCCGGGCCGCATCATCTGATATCACGCAGATAGTGGTGCTGGCATCGGTGCTGATTCTGCTGTTTATTATGGTGAGCTGTGTGGGCCTGTACAAACTGGCCCGCGGAGAAAGCCAGGCGCGTCTGGTCGCCAGAACGGACTGGCTAAGCCATCTGCCGAACCGCCGCGCACTCATTGAAGCGCTGGACCGCGTGAGTTTGCGTGGCGATATTGACGTCAAAAGCGTGGTGTTTATCGATCTGGATGGCTTCAAGGACGTCAACGATATCTACGGCCACAGCGTCGGTGACGATCTCATTGTGACCATCGCCAAAACGCTGAATGAATGCGTTCCACCGGGCGGGATGCTGGCGCGCATGGGAGGCGATGAGTTTGCCATGACCATCGGCGGTGAAGGGGCAGAAGCGCTGGCGACCACCTTTGCCGAATCGGTACTGGATTTTCTCAATACCCCCATTCGTCTGGGGGAGCGCACCATTCATATCGGTGCCAGCATCGGGATTGCCAGCGGAACCCTGATTGAATGCACCAGTTCCGAGCTGTTTCGCCGCGCCGATATCGCCATGTACCATTCCAAAATTAGCGGGAAAGGGCGTGTCACCCACTATGACGCGGCGCTGAATAACGCCCGGGAACGCAAGCTTGCGATTGAAAACCAGATCCGTAACGGACTGGAGCGAGACGAGTTTGAGGTCTGGTACCAGCCGATTATTGACGCCCGCAGTCAGAAAATGAGCAGCGTGGAAGCGCTGGTTCGCTGGCCGCGTCGTCCGGAAGGTGAACTCGGTCCGGATACCTTCATTTCCATTGCGGAAACGAGCGGGCTGATTTACAAACTGGGCCAGTTTGTTTTGCAGCGTGCCTGCCAGGATCTGGAGCCGTACAGCGAATTGAAGCTCTCCGTTAATATCTCCCCGGCGCAGTTTCGCGACCCTGAATTCGAAGAAAAAGTGGCCTGGGTTCTGGAAAGCACCCGTTTCCCGGCCAGGCGACTCCAGCTCGAAGTCACGGAGACCTATGTGCTGGAAAACCCCGAGCGTGCCCGCACGGCGATTGCCAACCTTAAAGCACTGGGTACCGCGGTGGCGCTGGATGATTTTGGCACGGGCTATTCGAGTATTGGCTATTTGCGGCGTTTTAATTTCGACACCATTAAGATCGATAAATCACTGGCCGGGCTGGTGGACAACGATGAGCAGGCGGCGGCGCTGGTGAGCGGCACGGTGAGGATCGCCAATGCCCTGGGCATGGCGGTGGTCGCTGAAGGGGTGGAAAACGAAAAGCAGATGAAATTGTTACGGCTGGCTGGTTGCGATCAGCTGCAGGGATTCTGGTTCAGCCAGCCGATGCCGATTGAATCAATCAGGGCGTTACGTCAGGTCAGACAGTGCTGAATTACTGCTGCGCCAGTGCTTCCAGCTTGTCACGAAAACCGGTCACGGCTAAGGCCCGGTTATCTGCACGCCATCTGTCTTTTGCCGCTGGCGCAGAGCTTTGAACACCAATCAGCTGCCAGCCGTTATCCGTTTTTAACATCAGCGGCGAGCCGCTGTCACCGGGTAACGTATCGCACTGATGCGAGAGCACGCTGTTTTGCGCCCATCCTGTGACAATACAGTCCGTGTGGGTGTAAAGCGCGTCCAGATGATCGACAGGGTAGCCTGATTGCGTCACCTTACGGTCGGCGGCTTTCAGTGCGGCAGTGAGCGCGGCTTTGTCTCCGTCAAATAACGGAAGCGGGGTAATGCCAGAAGGCGGGTAGCGCAAAATGATCAGGCCAAAATCCCAGGATGCCGCTGACGGAGGCACTATCCAGCCGTCACCGTCAGGCTTCAGACGTTTGCCGAGAGAAGCATCAACGCGTCCCTCAATACCGTGAATTTCATAACGCCACATCCCTTTTTGCGACACAAATCGCAGGGCAACGGCTTTGTCTGGCTTGCCGTCTGGCGGTGTCAGCAGGCAGTGGCCTGCCGTCAGGGCAAGTTGCGGCGTAATCAGCGTAGCGGTACATAAATTACCGCTGGCGGTTTCCAGTTGCCCGATAGCGTCCCAGGGTGCCTGGGTAGGATCGGCGACGCGCGTACGATCGTCATGACCGAAAAACAGCGTTTTAAGCTCTTTCGCGCTAATGGTTTCATCACCGCCATCATCCGCATGTGAGAATCCAGAAAAAAGACCAAACGTTCCCAGTAACAACACAACAGATTTACGCATATCACACTCTGGTGGGGGCAATTATGATTATTAAAAGTGAACCCTATGAAAATACTATAGACGGGACAGCGCTAAAGTGGGAGTAAAATCAGCGTGCTACGATCAGGAAAGATAAAAATGGCTTGCGATGAGCGCGCATAAAATAAGCAGGATAAGAATCAGCTCAAACCGATAGCGCCGCAGCATACGCCCTCCGGATAAAAAAAACGGCGCTGGACCTTTCCGGTTCAGCGCCGGTTTACCAACGTGCCCCGAAAGGCACGGTTAAGCTTGTACTCTTACGCAGCTGGCTGTGCAGCTGGTTTAGCAGCTTCGTGTTTTACTGCTTTTTTGTGATGCTTTTTAGCCGCCTGGGCTTTCTGTTCTACAGCAGGTTTGGTCGCTTTTTTGTGGTGCTTTTTAGCGGCCTGCGCTTTCTGCTCTACAGCCGGTTTAGCGGCATCTTGTTTAACGGCTTTTTTGTGGTGTTTTTTAGCAGCCTGGGCTTTTTGCTCTGCAGCAGGTTTAGCGGCTTTATGGTGTTTCTTGTGGTGTACGGTTTTTGCTGGAGCAGCAGTCGTTGTTGCAGCTGGAGCAGCAGCCGGTGCAGCAGTGGTTTCAGCAGCAAACGCAGCAGAAGACAGACCCATAGCAGCGGCAACAACCAGAGCTAATACTTTTTTCATGTTCATACCCTCGAATTTGGTTTTTCATTTAACCCCACTGCGGGGCCGTTGAAAGAACTATATCCCTGTAAATTCGGGGTTTCCGTGAGTGATTGGTATCGGCGTGTAACGGAATGTACAAAGGGCGGTAAAGGGTGCGCAAAAGGAAAACGGCCGGAGTGTACTCCGGCCGCTGGATTACAGATAACGGGACGTCAAATGCTCGCGGAAGTAACGGATATTCAGGTCTTCACCCGTCGCCTGGGTAATCAGTTGCGAAGTGGTGAAGCGGCTACCGTGCTGCCAGATGTTCTGACGCAGCCAGTCAAACAGGGCGGAGAAATCGCCCTCAGCGATGGAGGACTGCAGACCCGGCAGCGCCGTTTTGGCCGCATGGAACAATTGCGCGGCGTACATCGCGCCGAGCGTGTAGGACGGGAAGTAGCCAAAACCGCCGTCGGTCCAGTGAATGTCCTGCATACAGCCGTTGCGGTAGTTATCTTTGGTTGATAACCCGAGCCAGGCCTGCATTTTCTCATCCCACAGTGCCGGAATGTCATCCACCTCGATATCGCCATTGATCAGCGCACGTTCAATTTCATAGCGCAGCACCACATGTGCCGGGTAGCTGACTTCGTCGGCATCGACGCGGATATAGCCTGGTTTCACGCGCTGGTTCCAGGCAATAAAGTTCTCTTCACTGAACGCCGCCTGACTGCCAAAACGGGCGTGAACCGCAGGGAGGAGATGTTTAAGAAAAGCGTCGCTGCGCCCCAGCTGCATCTCAAAGAACAGGCTCTGGGATTCGTGGATCGCCGTTGAACGGGCGAGAGAGACAGGTTGACCGGCCCACGTTCGCGGCAGGTTTTGCTCGTAGCGCGCGTGTCCGGTTTCGTGGATCACGCCAAACAGCGCGCTGAGCAGTTCGTCCTCATCATAACGCGTGGTGATGCGCACATCTTCCGGCACGCCACCGCAGAACGGGTGTGCACTGACGTCCAGGCGACCACCGTTAAAATCAAAGCCGAGCATCTTCATGGCTTCAAGCCCAAGTTCACGCTGCGTTGCCGTCGGGAAGGGGCCCTGCGGCGGAACGAACGACTGCTGAGCCTGTTTTTCCACAACGTTTGCCAGCAGGTCCGGCAGCCAGGATTTCATATCCGCGAACAGTACGTCCAGACGCGCACTGGTCATGTCCGGCTCGAAAATATCCAGCAGCGCGTCGTAAGGGCTGCAGCCTTTGGCTTCAGCACGCAGGCGAGCCTCCTCGCGGCTCAGTTTGACGACCTCTTTCAGGTTGGCGGCAAACCCCTGCCAGTCATTGGCCGGGCGCTGGGTACGCCAGGCGTGCTCACATTTGCTGCCTGCCAGCGATTTGGCTTCCACCAGCGCTTCCGGCAACAGCGACGCCTGCTGGTAATGACGCGTCATTTCACGCAGGTTGGCTTGTTCAATATCATTCAGGTCCTCACCGGCCGCGGCGGACAGCCATTCACCCACCTTTTTATCGGTCAGGATCTGGTGTTGCAGAACGCTCATTTCGGCCAGCGCTTCACCGCGCGCGGCACTGCCGCCCGGCGGCATCATGGTAAACATATCCCAGCTGGCGATGGCGGAGAGGTGGGAGAAACGGGAGAGGCGCTGGAAGGTGCGGGTGAGTTGTTGGTAGTGGCTGTTTTCGCTCATTTCGTTTTCTCTTTGCAAGGCGATGTTTCAGGCATGAAGAGTGAGTAGTATCAAAATTCCCGCCTGAATCCAAGCCATTACCCCTTAGAGTTTGGTGCTATTTCGTTCAGTAACGCTGTGTTATAACCCTAAAAAAAAACGACTGCCGGATGGAAAATGAACAAGGTTGTGAGTGTAGGGATTGCAGTGTTGCTGACGGGGTGCCAGACACATCATCATGACGTGATCCCGTTCAACACCGAAGAAGACTCTGCGCACGCATGGGCGTTTGCGTATGTGGAAACAGTGAAACAAAGGATGACGACCACAGAGCAGTATGAAGGGAAGCTCTGCTCGTTAAAGATTCACCAGCCCAAAGGCGCGGCCTATGTGACCCACATTCAGGTGGTAAAAGGCAGCGATCCGGAACTGTGTAAGGCCGCCATTGCGGCCTTACAGTCTGCCAGTGACGATCATGTGCTCCCAGTGGTACCTGATGAGCGTATCGGGGAAAACTACACGCTCGATTTCAAACCCTGAATCAGTGTAGCCGCTGGTGTAAACGGGTCCCTACCAACAGCGCCCCGCAGAGCATCAGCGCAATAAAACCGCCCACGCCGTTCCAGCCATAGTTATGCCAGAACACCCCACCCAGCGTCCCCGCAAAGCTGGAACCGAGGTAATAGCTGAACAGATACAAAGACGACGCCTGGCCTTTGGCCCGGCGAGCGCGTGGCCCAATCCAGCTGCTGGCCACCGAGTGAGCGGCGAAGAAACCGGCAGAGAAAAGCAGCATCCCGGCGAAGATAAGCCACAGGGAGGCGAAAAGGGTCATCAACAGGCCGAGCAGCATGACGGCCGTAGAGACCAGCATAACCGGACCGCGTCCAAAGCGGGCCGTCATCGCTCCGGCTTTAGGTGAACTCCACGTACCGGTGAGATACGCTACAGAGAGCAGACCCACCACCGCCTGGCTCAGGTGCCACGGAGAGAGCATCAGGCGATAGCCGATATAGTTAAACAACGTAACGAATGAGCCCATCAGCAGAAAGCCGGTCAGGAACAGCAGCGGCAACCCTTTGTCACGCCAGTGCAGACGGAAGTTGATGAACAGCGTTTTCGGGCGCAGGGAGGTGGAACGAAAATGACGTGATTCCGGAAGGATTCTCCAGAACATCAGCGCAGACGCAAGGGCAAAGCAGCCGATCACCGCCAGCGCAATACGCCAGTTAAAGAAGTCCGTAAACACCCCGCTCAGCAGACGTCCACTCATTCCGCCAATCGAGTTCCCGCTGATGTACAGCCCCATAGAGAAGGCGACAAAGCTCGGGTGGATCTCTTCGCTGAGATAGGTCATCCCGACCGCCGCCACGCCACTCAGGGATAACCCAATTAACGCGCGCATGACCAGGATACCGTGCCAGCTGGTCATCATCGTGGAGAGTAACGTACAAATCGAAGCCAGCATCAGGGCGGTAACCATCACCTGTTTACGGCCAATGGCGTCGGATAGTGGCCCGGTGAAAAGCAGACCAATCGCCAGCATGCCGGTAGAGATGGAGAGCGAAATACTGCTGCTGGCAGGCGATACGCCAAATTCATGGGAAAGAACGGGCAGGATCGGCTGAACGCAATAGAGCAGGGCGAAGGTTGCCAGACCCGCTGAGAAAAGCGCCAGCGTGACGCGCATGAACTGGGGGGTACCACGTTTAATGAACTGAACCGGCTGCGATGCTGCGGGTAAATCATCAATATCTCTGGCCGGATCGATATCAATGGTAGATGTACGACTCACACAATGTCCTTGCTTAAACATCCCCGTGGTTTCGGGTGACGGGTATGACCACACGATCAGAGTAGGAAAATGTAAATATTCTGTCTAATATATTAATAATCTCAAATGATACTTTAAAAATATGAATATCGAACTGCGTCATCTGCGCTACTTTGTCGCCGTCGCTGAAGAGCTTCATTTTGGCCGCGCGGCGGCAAGACTGAATATCTCACAACCCCCGCTAAGCCAGCAGATCCAGATCCTTGAGCAACAGGTCGGGGCGCGCCTTCTGGCACGGACCAACCGCAGCGTGAGCCTGACGGCGGCCGGGAAGCAATTTCTGGCCGACAGCCGACAAATTCTCAGTATGGTGGATGAGGCGGCAGCCCGGGCAGAGCGGCTTTATCTCGGGGAAACCGGAGAGTTGCGTATTGGGTTTACCTCGTCTGCACCGTTTATCAGCGCTGTTTCGCAGACCCTGTCGTCGTTTCGCCGGCATTTTCCGGATGTGCATATTCAGACGCGCGAAATTAATACCCGCGAGCAAATCGCTCCGCTGAATGAAGGTTCTCTTGATTTAGGTCTGATGCGTAACACCCATCTCCCGGATACGCTGGCGTGGCAGGTTATTCTGCGCGAACCGTTGATGGCAATGATCCCGCACGATCATCCGCTCGCCTCGCGTTCGGCGGTCACGCTGGCAGAGCTGGCAAAAGAGCCGTTTGTTTTTTTCGACCCGCAGGTAGGTACCGGTCTGTACGACGATATTCTGGGCCTGTTACGACGCTACGATCTTGCCCCGATCATTACGCAGGAAGTCGGGGAAGCGATGACCATTATTGGGCTGGTCGCGGCGGGGCTGGGCGTCTCTATTCTTCCGGCCTCGTTTAAACGGGTACAATTGCGTGAAATGCGCTGGGTTGCTATCGCCGAAGACGATGCTGTTTCGGAAATGTGGCTGGTATGGTCGAAACATCATGAGCAGAGCCACGCAGCGCAGCGGTTTAAAGCACAGCTGTTAAGCGCCTCTGCAGGACGATATTTAGAGGGAAAAGTGGGTAAAAATGTGCAGTAAATCACATGGCTAAGTAAATATTTGACGACGGCCATTGAAGTGCTTCACCATAGCCCACAGTTTATTTCGATGCTCGAAAATAAGGGAGTACGAGGTGGTTGCTGATAGTCAGCCAGGGCACATTGATCAGATTAAGCAGACCAACGCTGGCGCGGTTTATCGCCTGATTGATCAGCTTGGCCCGGTTTCGCGTATCGATCTTTCGCGCCTGGCACAACTGGCACCTGCCAGTATTACCAAGATTGTTCGTGAAATGCTGGAAGCCCACCTGGTCCAGGAGACGGAAATTCAGGAGCCGGGCAGCCGCGGCCGTCCGGCGGTCGGCCTGGTGGTGGAGACTGAGGCGTGGCACTACCTGTCACTGCGCATTAGCCGGGGAGAGATCTTCCTTGCCCTGCGCGATCTAAGCAGCAAGCTGGTGGTAGAAGACCGGCTGGAGCTGCCGCTCAAGGCTGAACAATCGCTCCTCGATGCCATTGTCACCCATATCGATCACTTCTTTATTCGCCATCAGCAACGCCTTGAACGCTTAACGGCCATTGCGATCACCATGCCGGGTATTATTGATACCGAAAATGGAATCGTGCACCGCATGCCGTTCTACGACGATGTTAAAGAGATGCCGCTGGGCGAGGTGCTGAAAAATCACACCGGCGTGCCGGTCTATATTCAGCATGACATCAGCGCCTGGACGATGGCGGAGGCGCTGTTTGGCGCATCCCGCGGCGCAAGGGACGTGATTCAGGTGGTGATTGACCATAACGTCGGGGCGGGCGTCATCACCGACGGACGCCTTCTGCATGCCGGAAGCAGTAGCCTGGTCGAAATCGGTCACACGCAGGTCGATCCCTACGGCAAGCGCTGTTACTGCGGCAACCATGGCTGTCTGGAAACCATCGCCAGCGTGGAAAGCGTGCTGGAGCTGGCGCAGGTCAGGCTCAGCCAGTCCATGAGCTCTTCGCTGCACGGACAACCTTTGACCGTCGATTCACTCTGCGCCGCAGCGCGTCAGGGGGATCTGCTGGCAAAGGATATTATTACCGGAGTGGGGAATAACGTTGGCCGCATTCTGGCCATTATGGTGAATCTCTTCAACCCGCAAAAAATCCTGATTGGCTCACCGCTGAGTCAGGCGGCGGAAATCCTCTTCCCGGCTATCTCGGCCTGTATTCATCAACAGGCGCTCCCGGCCTACAGCAAAAATATTGCCGTGGAAAGCACCCAGTTTTCCAATCAGGGCACCATGGCTGGTGCAGCCCTGGTCAAGGACGCCATGTATAACGGCTCGCTGCTGATC
Source organism: Enterobacter cloacae complex sp. FDA-CDC-AR_0132 (assembly GCF_003010695.1). Taxonomy (NCBI): domain Bacteria; kingdom Pseudomonadati; phylum Pseudomonadota; class Gammaproteobacteria; order Enterobacterales; family Enterobacteriaceae; genus Enterobacter; species Enterobacter cloacae complex sp. FDA-CDC-AR_0132. The sequence goes on from NZ_CP027618.1 coordinate 3,775,560, forward strand.
CGCCTGTTACAGGGTTAACTCTTTTCCGCAGATGTACGAAAAATTGCGCTATCTCAAGCTGGGTAGCGCACGCATCCCGTAGACTTCCCCCACTGAATTATTTCTCTGGTTTATATTTTCGAAGCATACCCAAGAGGTGGAATGAGTCATGCTTAAGCGTTTCTTTGTTACGGGTACAGATACCTCTGTCGGCAAGACCGTTGTATCCCGCGCGTTGCTACAGGCTCTGGCAGCAAGCGGTAAACGCGTTGCAGGGTACAAACCGGTCGCAAAAGGCAGTAAAGAGACGCCCGAAGGATTGCGGAATAAAGACGCCCTGGTGTTACAAAGCGTCTCGTCACTGGAACTGCCATATCACGCGATCAATCCCATTGCCTTAAGCGAAGATGAAAGCAGCGTGGCGCACAGCGGTCTGATTAATTACACCCTGTTGTCCGACGGTCTGGCGAACCTGAGCGAGATGGCCGACCATGTCGTGGTGGAAGGTACCGGCGGATGGCGCAGCCTGATGAACGATCTGCGCCCGCTTTCTGAGTGGGTGGTGCAGGAGCAACTGCCGGTGATCATGGTGGTCGGTATTCAGGAAGGGTGCATCAACCATGCGCTTCTGACGGCGCAGGCGATTGCCAATGACGGATTGCCGTTGATTGGCTGGGTCGCAAACCGTATCAACCCGGGCCTGGCGCACTACGCGGAAATCATCGACGTGCTGAGCAAAAAACTGCCGGGACCGTTGGTGGGCGAGCTGCCTTATTTGCCGCGTGCCGAACAGCGTGAATTAGCGCAGTACATCGATCTCTCTTCCCTCGGTCGCATGTTGTCCGTAGATCGAGTCGTGGCGTAACGTCCGCGACAAGACGGACGCGATCACGCAGGCAATCAGCAAACCGGGCAGCAAAAAAAACTGCCCGGTCATTTCACAGACCATCAACGCAGACATAATGGGCGCATGGGTCGTCGCGGCGAGTAACGTCGCCATGCCTGCCAGCCCCAGCAAAATCACCGTTTCAGATCCCGGAAACCACAGCCCGAAGAGTTGTGCAAACAGCATTCCTGTGGCCATGCCGACAAACAACGTCGGTGTGAAAACCCCGCCCGGCGCGCCAGAACCACTGCTTGCCAGTACCGCCAGCAATTTACAGATAAATACACCTGCTATCACGGACAGCAGCGGTGGGGCGAGCAGAAAAGCCTGAACCACGCTGTAGCCATTCCCCCATACGTCAGGCGTCAGGAGCGACAGCAGCCCGACGATCGCTCCGCCGAGCGCCAGTTGCCAGGGCGGCGAGAGCCTGAGACGCAGAAATAACGAATGGCTGAACGCCATAAGCCACATCAGCAGCGGTCCGCACAGTCCCGCCAGCAGGCCTGTCACGACAAGCAGGCCATAATCTGTCGCACTGAGTAGGCCACTCAGATGGACGTCATAGAGCGTACCGGCACCGGGCGCTAAGAGTCGCGTGGTAAGCAGGGCTACCACCGCCGCAATCACCACCGGCCCGAGCGAGGCCAGCATCAGCGTGCCAAACAGAATTTCGGCAATAAACAGGCTGCCGGCCAGGGGCGCGTGATAGGCGCTGGCCATCCCGGCCGCGGCTCCGCAGGCAATCCATAATTTCCATTCGGATTTCGGCGTAAAGCGTTGGGCGAAAAAGGAGGCGGCCAGCGCCGCAAGCAGGATCATGGCACCTTCGCGGCCGATGGCGCTCCCGCTGGAGACAACCAGCAGTGACGCAAGGGATTTTACGAGGCTCGAGCCATAATCAAACTGGCCGTCGCCCGTCTCCAGTGCTTCCATATAATCTGTCGGCGCATGAGGACGTTGCGCCGTAAGCCGCTGCCATCCCCACAACAGTAACCCCGCCGCCAGCCCTCCCAGCGCGGGCGTCAACGCGCGACGCCACGGAGATAACGCCGCCGCGGCATTCACCAGACTGCCGCTGTTGTTACTGAGAAACAGCCACTCCAGCAGATACATGCTGTGGCGGAACACCGCGACGGCCAGAGCGGCCAGTATGCCGGTAAGGGTGGCAATCAGAAGTCTGCGAAACATCGCGCGGATGTCGGGATAAGCGTGAAGACGTTGCATGGGCCGCAATTAAACGTGGGAGATACAATATTGTGAGGGGAAATCGCGGGGTTAGCAAAAGGTATGCGTGCGATGAACCGTGTCGGCCTGAGCAAATGCGCTGTGGGGGAGCGTGTCGCCGGGCAGGTCAGCGCCATACGTCTGGCCCGCCCGGCGGAGTGTTTTCGCTTAACTCTCGCTGTGAATATTCAGCGCCCGGCGCGTACGGCCGGAGCTGAGATACTCGGCAATATAATCCTGCGAGATCTCACCGTTATAGCGGCCCTCTTCGTCGACAATCGGCATCCAGCTGGTGTTGCTCTCATACAACCGTGAAAGCACCACGCGCAGGTTATCCTCCGCTTTGCCGGTCATACGGAACGGATGCAGGATATCGGCACAGGTGCCGCTGGCATTACGCGCTTCCCGACGCTTCACAAAGCCCAGCGGTTTACCCCGATCGTCCACGACGGTAATGGCGCGAATATCGTTGTCATCCATGATCGCAAAGGCGTCAGAAAGCAGGGTAGAGCCCCGCACGGTGAGGGTCGGTTGCTGGTCGGTGACATCGCCTGCCGATACCAGCAGCAAACGCTTGAGCGTACGATCCTGGCCAACAAACGAGCCGACGAACTCATTCGCCGGTTTTGCCAGCAGTTCGTCCGGGCTGGCGCACTGGACAATACGCCCCTGGCGGAAGACGGCGATACGATCCCCAAGCTTCAGGGCCTCGTCGATGTCATGGCTGACCAGCATCACGGTCTTTTTCAGTTTGCGCTGCATCTCCAGGAACTGGTTCTGGATCACCTCGCGGTTTATCGGGTCCACCGCACCGAACGGTTCATCCATCAGCAGTACCGGAGGATCCGCCGCCAGGGCGCGGATCACGCCGATACGCTGCTGCTGACCGCCGGACATTTCACGCGGATAGCGGTTGAGAAATTTATGCGGGTCCATGGCCACCATATCCATCAGCTCTTCAGCGCGGGTTTTACATCGGGCTTTATCCCAGCCCAGCATGCGCGGCACCACGGTGATGTTCTCCTCAATGGTCATGTTCGGGAACAGACCAATCTGCTGAATAACGTAGCCAATATTGCGGCGCAGGGTCACGGTATCCATCCCGCTGGTGTCTTCACCGTTAATCAGGATCGTGCCGCTGCTTGGCGCGATCAGACGGTTAATCATCTTCAGGGTGGTGGTTTTCCCACAGCCTGACGGGCCGAGGAGGACGCACATTTCCCCTTCAGGCACGTTGAGGTTGACGTTGTCGACGGCCTTAACGCTCTGGCCGTGTTTCTGTGAAAATTGTTTGGTGAGGTTTTCCAGTTTTATCATTATCGTATCCCCTTTGGAGTCAGGACGACCTGCAGACGATGCAGCAGCCAGTCGAGCACAATCGCTAAAAGACAGATCATCAGCGCACCCGCAATTAACATTCGAATATCGCTACCGCCGATGCCGTTAAGCAGCAGCAGGCCAAGGCCGCCAGCGCCAATCACTGCGGCAATGGCCATCACGCCGATGTTCATCACGACGGCGGTGCGGATACCGCCAAAAATCACCGGCAGTGCCATCGGGATTTCAACCCAGCGCAAACGCTGCCAGAAGGTCATCCCGATACCACGTCCGGCTTCACGCAGGCCCGGCGGCAGGCTGTCCAGCGCGGTATGGGTGTTACGCACAATTGGTAGCAACGAGTAGAGAAACACCGCCGTGATAGCGGGCAGGGCACCAATACCCTGACCGATCAGCGAAAAGAGCGGGATCATCAGGCCAAACAGCGCAATGGACGGTATCGTCAGCACGATGGTGGCAATCCCCAGCACCGGCGTCGCCAGCCATTTGTGGCGGACAATCAAAATCCCCAGAGGGACGCCGATGAGTATGGCTAGCCCAACCGCCAGCGCCACCAGCCACAGGTGTTGCAGCGTCAGGGTTAACAGATAGTCCCAGTTATCCAGAATGTAGTGAATCGTCTCCATAGCGCCTCCTACAGCAACTGTTTGCTACGCAGGAAATCACGGGCGACCTGCTGCGGTGACTGATGGTCGATATCCACCTTCTTATTCAGTTCGGTGATAACGTCGTTATTGAGCTGGGCGGAGAGAGTATTCAGCGCCTCTTTCAGACCCGGATTGGCGTCAAGGGTGTCTTTACGCACCACGGGAGTGACCGCATAGCTCGGGAAGAAGCCTTTATCATCTTCCAGCACCTTCAGGTCGAAGCCTTTTACCCGCCCGTCGGTGGTATAGATAAGCCCGGCATCGACGAAACCGTCCCGCACTGCGTTATAGACCAGGCCGGGGTCCATCTGGCGGATCTGCGGGCGATCCAGTTCCATGTTGTATGCCGCCTGCAGCGGTTTCATCCCGTCGCTGCGTCCGGCAAATTCGAGGTCCAGACCGAGCAGCCAGTTTTTATCCGGATCGGTTTTACGGATCTGCTCAATCTTTGCGACCATTTCAGACATGGTATTGATGTGTTCCGCTTCGGCGCGTTTACGCTGCATGGCGAAGGCGTAGGTATTGTTCATATCGGCGGGGTTGAGCCATACCAGACCGTGCTTCGCGTCCAGGCGTTTCACCGTCTCGTAAGACTCCTGTGGTGACATGCGCTTGTTGATGTGGTTAAAAATGATTAACGACGTGCCGGTGTACTCCCAGGTCATATCAATTTGTTTGTTGATCATCGCGTTGCGGGAAATGACCGTGGCAATATTGGTCTGTGGCTGGACCTGAAACCCCTTTTTTTGCAGATACTGGACGGTCATGGCCGAGAGAATGTGCTGCTCGGTAAAGCTCTTGGTCGCCAGGATCAGCGGGGCCGCTATCGCCTGGCTGGTGAACAGTGCCGCGGCACACAGCGCCGTCAGGCTGGATATCAGTCTCATAAAAGCTCCTTGTTATTGTTATCGAGCGAGATGTGGACTCATCACGCGACCCAGCGCAGCCAGCAGGGTGTCGAGGATCAGAGCAAACAGGGCGGTGGCCGCCGCGCCGAGGATCAGCGTCGGGAAGTCGTTGAGGTAGATACCGGGAAAAATCAGTTCGCCGTAGCTGCTGGCACCAATCAGGAAGGCCAGCGGGGCGGTACCCACGTTGATGGCGGTGGCAATGCGGATCCCGGAGAGCATTACCGGCCAGGCGTTGGGAAGTTCGACCTGGCGCAGACGCTGCCATTTCGTCATCCCAATGCCATTAGCCGCTTCCAGTAACGACGCCGGAACCGAGCACAGTCCGGCATAGGTGTTTCGCACTATCGGCAGCAGCGAGGCGAGGAACAGGGCGATAATCGCAGGCGTATCACCGATACCAATCACCACCATTGCCAGCGCCAGAACGGCCAGCGGCGGCAGGGTATTACCAACGTTAAAGATCTGCATCACGTATTCAGCGATACCGCGTGCTGACGGGCGGCTCAACAAAATGCCGCTGGGAATGCCCATCAGCAGGGCAAAGAACATGGAGGAGAATACCAGGATTAAATGCTGTTGCCCGAGGTAAATCAGGTCAACCTGACGCGCCTTAATTGTATCCAGCCCAATTCCCCAGGTGAGGAGGGCAACGACCACAATAATGGCGCCGACAAAAAGCAGCGAACGTGTGAGTAATGGGTGCATTGCGATGTGTCTCCCTGTGCGCATGCGTTATAGCAACCACGGGTTGCCTGTTGTTATGCCATGTTTCGGCAGGGGTAGATGACCTATAGCAAGCGTTTGGGATGGGTTCCAGCGAAGGGGGAAAATCAGTAACCCTATGAAATTAGTGACAACCTTAGGTTAAGCCTTATGGAGCAAGGGCTGGCTGTGGGGCAGACAGAATTGTCCTAAAGCGTAATTTAAAATGTGACAGTGTCACATGGCGTGAGCGTCTCCTCACGCCTGCGACCCTCATTATCGGCTGAAGGCGGCGCGCACCCGGCGAACGCGCACTGAGGTGCTGATGATGGAAAAGGCGGCGACAACGACGAGCATCACCCCAAGCGCCAGCATGGCGTTAAACCCAATCCACCTGAACAGGATCAGCCCGGCGATACCGCCGGTAATAAACGAGAAAATGGTGGTTAAGTGGGTTTTGAGCTGACTTTTTTGCGCTGCCGTATCTTTGGAATAATCCCGGCGGAGCATCGCCACCAGGACCGAGGCCAGGGATATTCCCGCGTCCGTCAGCGTGCCGGTAATATGGGTTGATCTTACCCGGCCGCCGGAAAGCTGGGTCGACGTTGAATTATGAATCCCCATCAGACCACAAAGAAAGATAATAATTTCACGGTTAGTCGTGAGGGCATGGAAATACATCTCGTAACAGGAAACGCCGGTCAGTAATAATCCCTCGACCAACAGTATCTGGCAAAAAACCAGCCTGATATTATGGATAACCCCCCATAACACGATGATACGGGCCATGATTGCGCCGGCAACAAAAGACAGAATAATGGCGCCAAAGAACAAAATATCATTCAGATCGGTAGAGGAAACTTCGCTGGATAATTGGGAGGTATTGCCGGTCATATGGGAGGGAAAAAAGCCAAATGCCCCGAGGGCGATGGCGTTGAGCAAGCCTGCTGAGGTCGCCAGCCAGAGTGCGAGCAGGCGATCCTCCTGATGCGTTCGTTCTTTTTTGAGTTTAATCAGCAAGAATACCTCCGGGTTGAGCTTTGCCTGACTATTCAGGCTAGCAAAGCGGTGCAAGGGGCTGTCCAGGATATTGCTTAATTATTATTCCTGATAACCGCATTCAGGGTTTTGTAATTAAATAAAATATCCTTGCTGAATGTGTGTGGGCTGAAAAACTTACACCATACCGTTATTCCCGTGACGTAAAAATGCCGGTCGCAGATTAAGCCGTTCGAACCAGGCGTTAATTGCCGGCACATCAGGCTTATCAAATGGCGTCATTTTCCAGCGGTTCACCGAAAGACCAAGTACCACGTCTGCAAGGGTAAACACCTCGCCCGCCGTATAGGCTGCAGTGCGTTGCAACTGCTCCTCCAGAATAGCGATGCAGTGGTTCCACGCTTTAATTCCGGCGGCAATACGCTCCGGGTCGTTATAGTCCGGGTTATTGCGTCCCAGTGCCGGAAAGACATACCGCCAGGCATTGTTGAATTCGCTTGCCTGCCAGTCCATCCAGCGTTCGACGTTGGCGCAGGCCTGCGGTTCCGTTGGCAGGAGATCCTCACGGCCGGCTTTACGGGCCATATAACGGCAGATTGCGTTAGATTCCCAGAGGACGAACTCGTCATCGAGCAGCACGGGAACCATGGCGTTGGGATTCAGGGCGCGGAAGGCAGCGGTTTGCGTGGAGGCAAAACCGCTGCCGTAGTCTTCCTGGTGATACTCGATACCCGCTTCTTCGCAGGTCCAGAGCACTTTACGTACGTTGATCGAGGTTGTCTTGCCCAGGATGCTTAACATGATGCCGGTGTCCTTTTAGAGATGCAGTGTTTAAAAACTCTACACCGGTTCTGGCGAACGGGTGGAGAAATCTGGAAACGATACCGCAGGCAAGGAAACGAAACGCTTAGTCAGTGGTGACAACGAACATTTTTGCCTGCTGTGCCAGCTGGCGTTCAGCTTTGATCGGGGCATATTTTTCCGAATGGTAAAACGCCAGCGCCTGCTGCAGTGAAGGGAACTCAAAAATGCCAGCAAAGGGTAGCGGTTCTTCATCGCCTTCAAGGAGTTCGACAACAGGACCAAAATGCAGAATTTTGCCGCCGGCCTCTTCAAGTGCCAGTCTGAAGCGAGGGGCAAGATTGGCCTGCCGTGCAGGGTCGATAACACGTAAATTGATATGGATAAATGCGGGCATCATGATACCTTGAATAGCGTTAATAGTGTATATACACTATTTTATCTCACCGTATCTGTCGAGCGTAAAGTATGAACACTGTTGATCTGGCGTTACTAAAAACCATCCCCGAGACCTGTCCGGCGTATCAGGCACGTGCAACAGCACGGGCTATTACGCGTTATTACAACGCCTGCTTCAGACCTTATGAATTGACGGCAGAACAGTTCAGCCTGCTGGTGGGGATCGGCGGTGGCGTAAATGAAACGGTGGCAGGGCTTGCATCAAAGGCCGGGGTGGATGCAACCACACTGAGCCGAAACATACGGATTATGGAGTCCCGTGGGGTTATTGAATCAACGGGGGGGCGCGGACGCCGTGGAAAACAACTTAGCCTGACCGCGCAGGGGTGGGCGCTTCTGACATCCGTGATCCCCGTATGGCAGTCCGCAAGAGAGGAATTGTCACGTAAAATGGGAAGCGAGCAGCTCAGCCTGACGACGACGATGATGAAAGACCTGGCAAAAACCAGCACATCATGTTGAGCCTTTCCTGCTGTCGCAGACACGTTCTGTGGGCAACGCAGTCAGCACCACGCGTCATCCCAAAGAGCACCAGCACGGTGCACTCAACTCGCAGTGTCTCACCAAAACGGTGAAACAGCCTGCACAGGCAGACTTAACAGTTTAATAATTAACATAAAAAATTCTGGCATATCCCTTGCAACGCTTAACACTGAAGGGCAGCACACCACAATTTGAAAAATAGCTGGCTAGGGTTCCGGTTCACTGCGGTGAATGACTGGTCCAAGAGCTGGCGACCTCTGAGAGGTTACACGGCGGGACAAAAGCCCGGGAGACAGCAGCACCTGAAGGTGTCGCGCTGCCCCCTAATTTTGTGCCACTCAGAGGTCAAGCATGAAGAAAACGCCATTATTCCGCACCCTGGTACTCTCCCTGGCGATGCTGGTCAGTCTCCCCACCTTTGCTGCGGTGAAGAAAGAGTTCAACGTCTGCTGGACCATCTACGCCGGCTGGATGCCCTGGGGCACCCTCAGCACTAGCAAAATCATCGATAAATGGGCCGATAAATACGGCATCAAAATCAACGTTGTTCAGCTCAACGACTATATCGAATCCATCAACCAGTACACTGCGGGCCAGTTTGACGGCTGCACCATGACCAATATGGATGCGCTGACCATACCGGCCGCGGGCGGCGTTGATACCACGGCGCTGATCCTTGGCAGCTATTCAGAAGGCAACGACGGCGTGGTGATGAAGGGCGAGGGCAAAACGCTCAACGACCTGAAAGGGATGAAAGTCTACCTGCCTGAGCTCTCTGTTTCCCACTATCTGCTGGTGCGCGGCCTGGAAAAAGCCGGCCTGGCCGAAAAAGACGTCACCGTGGTAAACACGTCTGACGCGGATATCGTCTCCGCCTTTGGCACGGCAAATGTGCAGGCGGCGGTAGCCTGGAACCCGCAGCTGTCGGTCATCAAAGGCACGCCAAAAACAACAGAAGTGTTCAGCTCCTCTCAGGTACCGGGTGAGCTTATCGACATGATGGTGGTCAACAGCGAAACCCTGAAAGACAACCCGGCGCTTGGCAAAGCATTAACCGGCGCATGGTACGAGATGATGGGGCTGATGAAAGCGCAGGATGCCACCGTGCTCAACGCAATGGCCGCCGCCTCCGGTACCGATCTGGCCGGTTATCAGGCGCAGCTGAAAACAACCCACCTGTTCTATACCCCGCAGGACAATATTGCCTTTTTAACGTCGCCGGAGCTGGCGAAAACCATGCAGCGCGTAGCCACGTTTTCGTTCGATAAAGGGCTGCTGGGCGATGGGGCGCAAAGCGCGGATTTCATCGGCATGCGCTTCCCGGGCAATGTCACCCAGGGCGATGCCAGCAACGTGAAGCTGCGCTTTGACGACAGCTTCGTGAAAATGGCCGCTGCCGGCACGCTGTGATAACGGACGGAACATCCATGCGACAAATTAATCGCCATCCCACGCCCGGCATGCGGCTGATGCTCGTGATGCTGCCTTTCGTCCTGCTGCTGGCCGCATACTTTTTCGGTTCCGCGGTCAGGCTGGAGGCTAACCCGCAGGACAAGCTGCTGCCTGGCCTGCAGCAGATGCTGGACGCGCTATCACGCATGGCGTTTACCCCGGATAAACGCAGCGGTGACTATCTGTTCTGGGTGGATACGCTGGTGAGCCTTGCCCGTCTTCTGACGGGGCTGGTCATCGCCTCGATCATCGGCCTCTGTGTTGGCGTCACCGCCGGTGTTTTCCCGCTGTGGCGCGCGTCGCTCTCGCCGCTGATGACGGTGCTGTCGATGATCCCGCCGCTGGCGATCCTGCCGGTGCTATTTATCGTTTTCGGGCTGGATGAATTGTCGAAAGTGATGCTGATTGTCATCGGCATCACGCCGATGCTGGCGCGCGATCTGGAGCATCGCGCGTGCGAAATCCCACCGGAGATTCTGATCAAAGCCCAGACGCTGGGTGCCAACAGCTGGACGCTGGTGTTGCGCGTGGTACTTCCGCAGCTGTTATCGCGGCTGCTGACCTCGCTGCGTCTGCTGCTGGGGTCGGCATGGTTGTTTCTCATTTCGGCAGAGGCCATCTCCTCAACCGCCGGGCTGGGCTATCGCATTTTCCTCGTGCGCCGCTATATGGCGATGGATGTGATCATTCCGTACGTCCTGTGGATCACGCTGCTGGCCTGGCTGATGGATCTGGCCCTGCGCCAGTTACATAAAACTTGGTTTCCCTGGGCGGAAGGAGGGAAGGCATGAGCTTTATCACCATCAACAATATCTGGCAGGAGTACGGCGACCACGTGGTGCTGGAGCGCCTCAATCTGCTGGTGAAAGAGGGCGAGTTCTGCTCAATGGTGGGGGCCTCTGGCTGCGGAAAATCCACGTTTTTGCGCCTGCTGCTCGGTCAGGAAGCGCCAAGCCGAGGGTCCATTACGCTCGACGGTAAACCGCTGCGCGCCGAGCCGGACAGCAGCCGAGGCGTGGTGTTTCAGCGCTACTCCGTTTTCCCGCATCTCAGCGTGCTGGATAACGTCACCATAGGGCTCGAACTGCCGCAAGCGCCGCTGTTCGGGCGCCTGTTTGGCGCAAAGAAACGGGCGGCGCGTGAGCGGGCTACCGGGATGCTGGAAAAAGTTGGTCTCGGGCATGCGATGCACAAATACCCGGCCCAGCTTTCCGGCGGTATGCAGCAACGTTTAGCCATTGCGCAGGCCTTCATCATGCAGCCGCGCGTGTTGCTGCTGGATGAGCCGTTTGGCGCCCTGGATCCGGGTATCCGTAAAGATATGCACGCCTTGTTGCTTCAGCTGTGGGGGGAGACCCGCATGACTGTCTTTATGGTCACCCACGATCTTTCGGAAGGCTTTAACCTCGGCACCCGCTTACTGGTGTTCGACAAAGTGCGCCTCGACCCGCAGGCGCCCAACGCCTTTGGCGCCCGTATTACCTACGACATTCCGCTTAACGAGACGCGGCTCTCCGCGCTGAGTGGAACGGCTCCCGATAACGTTTATGCATTAAGGGGTTAACACCGTGAATACCATGACCATGTTACGCGAAGAGATCCTGCCCGGCGGCGGTCACCTCTCGTTTGTGCTTAAGCGCGGGCAGATCCTGCGTATGACCGACATTGAAGGTGGAGCAAACGTCAGCCTGCTGATGCTGAATCCGCACGAGAAAAGTGAACGTCTGAACCTGCCCGACACCCTGAAAGGCCAGCACACCGCGCGTCTTACCGCCGGACACTGCTTTTACTCCGACATGGGACGCGTGCTGGCAGGCATCACCGCAGATACCTGCGGCTGGCATGACCCGTTTGGCGGCGTACTGAACGCCGCCGAGGTGACTGAAAAGTATGGCCAGGGACGCTATCAGGAACTGCGCAACGGGTTTTACCGAAACGGAACGGACAACCTGCTGGTGGAGATGGGGAAGTGGGATCTCAATCTCGAAGATCTGCTGATGGTGGTCAACTTCTTCAGCAAAGTCACCGTCGATGACCGCGGTCAGTTCACCTTCCACGGCGGCTATTCGCAGTCGGGCAGTTACGTGGAGCTGTACGCGCCCATGGACACGCTTGTGGTGATGACCGCGCTGCAGCATCCGATGGATCCGTCCCGGGAATATGCCCCACGACCGGTCGCGCTGAGCTGGCGACAGGCTGAGGATGAAGAGGGGGCCGTTAACGCGCTTCTGACGCGCCCGGAAAACGAACGCGCCATGACCAATACCCGGCTTTTCGCCCTGTAAGGAGCAGTAAAATGACCATGATCTCTGAAAAGCATGTGCAAGACGCGGTATTTCGCCACGTGATCCCGGCAGGTGAACCGTACCTGTTCGAGGTGAAACAAGGGCAGACGTTGCGCCTGCTCGACCTGGAAGGTAACCAGGCGGTCGACACGCTGTTCTACAATGCCGATAACCCGCGTGAACGTTACGATGCGCAGCGCACATTGCGCCGTCAGAACAACGCCTATCTCACGCGTGGCAGCGTCCTGTACTCCAGCCTCGGTAACCCCCTGCTGACCATTATCGACGATACCTGCGGGCGTCACGATACCCTCGGCGGGGCCTGCGCCCAGGAGAGCAACACCGTGCGATACGCCCTCGATAAACGCCATATGCACAGCTGTCGCGATAACTTCCTCTGCGCCTGTCTGCACGATGGCCGTATGCAAAAACGCGACATCACGGCCAACATCAATTTCTTTATGAACGTGCCGGTGACGCCAGAGGGCGGGCTGACGTTTGAAGATGGTATCTCCGCGCCGGGGAAATACGTCGACCTGCGCGCCGAGTGTAACGTCATTGTCTTGATCTCCAACTGTCCACAGCTGAATAACCCCTGCAACGGCTGGAACCCAACGCCTGCTGAGGTGCTGGTATGGAACTGACGCCCACCCGCTGGCAGCGACTGCGCCAGGCGCTGTACCGCCTGTTTGAAGTCCGTGCCGGACGCATTCTGCCGTAACCGCTTTTTCCCCCATGGACGACCATGGGTGAGCCGATTTTCGGCGGGACGACCCGCCACGATTGAGTCTGACCTATGTTGACGACACTCCTGATTGCGAACCGCGGGGCGATAGCCTGCCGCATTTTACGCACCCTGCGCACCATGAAAATCCGTGGTGTGGCAGTCTATTCCGAGGCGGATATCAGCAGCCTGCATATTCGCGAGGCCGATGAAGCGCTGAGTCTGGGCGATGGCCCGGCGGCGAATACCTATCTGGATAGCACGAAGATCATCGCCGCCGCGAAAGCCAGCGGGGCACAGGCCATTCATCCGGGGTACGGCTTTCTCTCGGAAAACGCCGCGTTCGCCGAAGCGTGTGACGCCGCGGGGATTGCCTTTGTGGGCCCCACGCCGGAACAGCTGCGTCTGTTTGGGCTAAAACATACCGCTCGCGCGCTGGCGAAAACGCACGGTGTTCCGATGCTGGAGGGCACCGACCTGCTGGCCGATGTTAACCAGGCCGTCAACGCTGCCGCCGGGGTGGGATATCCGGTGATGCTGAAAAGCACGGCGGGAGGCGGCGGTATCGGTATGCGCGTCTGCTATGACGCAGAAGCGCTGCGTGACGCGTTCGATGCGGTAGTGCGTCTGGGGAAAAATAACTTCAGCGACGCGGGTGTATTTATCGAAAAGTACATCGAGCGGGCGCGTCATCTGGAAGTACAGCTGTTTGGCGACGGCAAGGGCGAGGTGATTGCCCTCGGCGTGCGCGACTGCTCTGTGCAGCGGCGTAACCAGAAAGTGCTGGAGGAGACGCCTGCGCCAAACCTGCCGGCGGGCATGGTGCAGGCAGTGTGCGAGGCGGCGATAACGCTGGGTAAAGCGGTCAACTACCGCAGCGCGGGCACCGTTGAATTCGTTTATGACAGCGACGCCGCCCGCTTTTACTTCCTTGAGGTGAATACCCGTTTGCAGGTGGAGCACGGCGTGACCGAACAGGTGTGGGGCGTGGATCTGGTGCGCTGGATGATCGAACTTGCCGCCGGAACGTTGCCGCCACTGGCGACACTGCGTGACACCCTGAAACCGAAGGGGCATGCCATTCAGGCCAGGATCTATGCCGAGAACCCGGGCCGCCAGTTCCAGCCTTCACCGGGACTGCTCACCGACGTGGCTTTCCCGCCCGATGACCGCGTTACGCTGCGCATCGACAGCTGGGTTGAGGCCGGATGCGAAGTCCCGCCGTTTTTTGACCCCATGTTAGCCAAAATGATCGCCTGGCAGCCGACACGCGAAGCCGCCATCCGCGTGCTGCATACCGCGCTGGGGGAGACCCGTATTTATGGCGTTGAAACCAACCGCAATTATCTGCAGCAGATCCTGACCTTCGCGCCGTTTGCCGCAGGTGAGCCCTGGACCCGCTGTCTTGAGCACCTGATGTACCAGGCGTCCACGCTGGAGGTGCTCAGCGCCGGTACGCAGACCACGGTGCAGGATTACCCGGGACGCACAGGCTACTGGGCGGTTGGCGTTCCGCCATCCGGGCCAATGGACAGCCTGGCGCTGCGTCTGGGTAACCGTCTGCTGGGCAATAAAGACGATGCCGCCGCGCTTGAGATCACCCTCAGCGGCCCGACGCTGAAATTCAACTGCGATGCGCAGCTGGTGGTGACGGGCGCTGAAATTGCGCTCACGCTGGACGGTGAACCGCTGGCCAATAATCACGTTTTTCGCGTCCGTGCGGGCATGACGCTGCGTATGGGAGAGATCCGCGGTGCGGGCGTGCGCAGCTATCTTTGCCTGCGCGGCGGGTTTAACGTGCCGGAATATCTGGGCAGTAAAAGCACCTTCACGCTGGGGCAGTTCGGGGGGCACGCCGGACGGGCGCTCCGTACCGGTGACATTTTGCACCTGGCGCCGTTAATCGAGCCGGTTGCGGACGCGCCGCTGCCGCAGGCGCTGCACACGAGGCTGGACGCGGTGCGCGAACTGCGGGTGATTTACGGCCCGCACGGTGCGCCGGAGTATTTCACGCCGGATTACATCGCGACGTTTTTCGCCACCGAATGGGAGGTGCATTTCAACTCCAGCCGGACGGGGGTACGCCTGATTGGCCCGAAACCGGAATGGGTTCGCGACAGCGGCGGCGAGGCGGGCCTGCATCCGTCGAACATTCATGACAATCCGTATGCCATCGGCGCGGTGGATTTTACCGGCGATATGCCGGTGATCCTCGGCCCGGATGGCCCAAGCCTGGGCGGATTTGTCTGTCCGGTTACCATCATCGAGGCCGATCTGCACGCGGTAGGGCAACTGAAGGCGGGAGATTACGTTCGCTTTGTGCCGGTGGATATTGCCACCGCGCGACGGCTGGCGCAGGCGCAGGAGCGCCAAATCGCCAGCCTGACCCCGCAACCTGTCATGTGGCAACCTGCCGGTCTGGACTCACCGATTGTGCTGACGCAGGGGACTGACGATAAACGTCTGGTGGCGAGAGTGTCGGGTGATACCCATCTGCTGCTGGAGATTGGCGAGCCAGAGCTGGATCTGGTGCTGCGTTTTCGCGGCCACGCGCTGATGCAGGCGCTGGAGGACCGGGCGCTGAAAGGCGTTATCGATCTCACGCCGGGGATCCGCTCCCTGCAAATTCATTATCAGCCGGAAACGCTGCGCCTGGATAGCCTGCTGGAGGTGATCGCCGGGCTGTGGCAGGGCGTTTGTGACCAGGACTCGCTGGACGTGCCATCGCGCATCGTCTGGCTGCCGCTCTCCTGGGACGATCCGGCGTGTCAGAAAGCCATCGACAAATACATGACCACCGTGCGCCGCGATGCGCCGTGGTGCCCGAGTAACCTGGAGTTTATCCGTCGCATAAACGATCTGGCTAACATTGATGAAGTGTATAAAACGGTGTTCGACGCCCGTTATCTGGTGATGGGGCTGGGGGATGTCTACCTCGGCGCGCCGGTGGCCACGCCGCTCGACCCGCGACACCGTCTGGTGACCACCAAATACAACCCGGCGCGCACCTGGACGGCGGAGAACTCGGTGGGCATTGGCGGGGCATACCTCTGCATCTACGGTATGGAAGGGCCGGGCGGGTATCAGTTTGTGGGGCGAACCCTGCAGATGTGGAATCGCTATCGCACGATAGAGGATTTCGGCGGCAAGCCCTGGCTGCTGCGTTTCTTCGATCAAATTCGCTTTTATCCGGTCTCAGCCGGGGAGTTGCAAACCATCCGCCGGGATTTCCCACTGGGGCGTTATCCGCTGCGTATTGAACACACCACGCTGAAACTGGCGGAGTATCAGCAGTTTCTGGCTGACGAAGCACCTGAGATTGAGGCATTCCGTGCGCATCAGCAGGCGGCGTTTAACGCCGAGCGTGAGCGCTGGATAGCGGGCGGGCAGGCGCATTTTGACAGCAGCGACGAAACGACGGATGACGGTGACGACGTGCCGTTACGGTCGGGAGAATCCGGTGTTGAAAGCCCGGTTGCCGGCAACCTGTGGCAGGTGAACGTTGAGGTCGGCAACATCGTGCGCGAAGGCGATGTGCTGGTGGTGCTGGAGTCGATGAAAATGGAAATCCCGTTAGTTGCCACTCAGGACGGCGTGGTCAGTCAGGTCCGTGTCCAGCCGGGGTCGTCGGTGCGGGCGGGCCAGTGCGTGGTCGTTCTGGAGAAAACAGCATGAAGCCTCTTTATGATTTACGTCTCTCTGTGCTGGCAGAGGCCTACCGTGAAGGCCAGATCGCCCCGCGTGAGGTGATAACGGCATTACGCGAGCGCGCGCTGGCGCTGAACCCGTCATTTAACGCTTTTATTTATCTGCTCACCCCTGAAGAGCTGGAGCCGTACCTTGCCGCGCTGGAGGGCGTAGCGCCGGACACGCTGCCGCTGTTCGGCGTGCCCTTTGCCATCAAAGACAATATCGATCTGGCAGGTATCGACACCACCGCCGCCTGTCCGGCATTTGCGTATCGGGCAGAGCAGGATGCAACGATAGTTTCGCAGCTGATTGCGCTGGGGGCGATTCCTCTGGGGAAAACTAACCTCGATCAGTTCGCTACCGGCTTAAACGGTACGCGTTCGCCGTATGGCCCATGTCGTAACAGCGTTCATCCGGATTACCCGTCCGGTGGCTCCAGCGCGGGGTCGTCGCTGGCGGTCGCCCTGGGTCTGGCGAGCTTCGCGCTGGGAACGGACACGGCCGGCAGCGGGCGCGTACCGGCCTCGCTGAATAATCTGGTCGGCCTCAAGGCAACCAAAGGACTCATCTCCACGGCAGGGGTTGTGCCTGCCTGCCGCACGCTGGACTGCGTCACGTTTTTCACCGCGACGGCAGCAGAGGCCAGCCAGCTGCTGGCACTCACGGCGCGACAGGATCCGCGTGACGAATACAGCCGGTCCAACCCGGCGTGGAACGGCCCGCAGGCTTTTGGTGTCCCTGCCGCGGGCTTTCGCTTTGGCGTGCCGGAGACGCTCGAGTTTCTCGGCTGTGCAGAAAGCGAGGCGCTGTATCACCGCGCAAAGACGGGGCTTATCGCGCTGGGTGGCGTGCCCGTGACTCTCGACTTTGCACCGTTTCTGGCGGCCGCGAAACTGCTCTATGACGGCCCGTGGGTCGCCGAGCGTTATCACCTCGCGGGTGCGCTGATTGAACGCCAGCCCGACGCGGTGCTGCCGGTTATCCGTGATGTCCTGCAAAACGCGCCTGCAGCCACTGCGGTGGCGGCGTTTGACGCGCAGTACAAACTCCAGCGGTATAAAGCCGAGTGCGATGCCATGATGGCCGACCTGGATTGCGTATTAATCCCGACGTATCCCCGCCCGGTGAGTCTGGCTGAGCTGGCCGATGAACCGGTTAAAAGCAACTCGGCGCTGGGCATCTATACCAACTTTATGAACCTGCTCGACTATGCCGCCGTAGCGGTTCCGGTCGGTGAAATGAACAATGGGCTGCCATCCGGCGTCACGCTGTTTGGCCGCGCGTTTACCGATCAGTATCTGCTCAGTCTGGCCGATGCGTTACAACGTCACACAAAATTAACGTTACCGGGCAATCGTGCCATGCTGGACGACGCGCCGACCTGCACCGCAACCCATGACCGCCTGCGGATAGTGGTCTGCGGTGCGCATATGGACGGTCTGGCGCTCAATGTTCAGTTACGTGAGCGCGGAGCACGCCTTGTAGACGCGACCACCAGCGCACCTTATTACCGTCTGTATGCGCTGGCGGACGGTAAACGTCCCGGAATGGTTCGGGTGGCAGACCAGGGGGCCGGGATTGCGGTCGAAGTCTGGGAGCTACCGCACAGCGAAGTGGGGTCGTTTCTCGCCGGGATCCCCGCACCTCTGGGGCTGGGAAAAATCGAGCTGCAGGACGGACGGTGGTTGACCGGGTTTATCTGCGAGGCGTATGGCCTGGAGGGGGCACGGGATATCACGGAATTTGGTGGCTGGAGAGCCTGGCTTGCCCGGAAACAGTGAGCAAGCCAGGTGCTGGCATTAGCGGTAGAGCGTTTTTTCCGCGACCGGAATAATTAACGTGTCCTGCCAGTCCGCGAGCGTCAGCTGTGCGAGTTTGCCCAGTGCGGTGTAGAACGGGTGCCCGGCGTT
The DNA here is from genome assembly GCF_003010695.1 of Enterobacter cloacae complex sp. FDA-CDC-AR_0132. NCBI lineage: Bacteria > Pseudomonadati > Pseudomonadota > Gammaproteobacteria > Enterobacterales > Enterobacteriaceae > Enterobacter > Enterobacter cloacae complex sp. FDA-CDC-AR_0132. Next base: position 3,794,050 of record NZ_CP027618.1, read on the forward strand.
TTCAACAAACACGGACAGGAAGTGGGTACTCCACGGCAGCAGGTGCCACGCCAGAAGTTGGTCGCGTTCAGCGTCGCGGCCATTTTCGGCCAGCCACGCGGCCAGTAACAGCAGGGTACCGATGTGATCTTCCGGTTCGTTCTGCTTCATCTCGAAAGCAATGTTGTTTTCACGCATCCACTGGCGCAGCGCGAGGGTGGAGTCGCCGAAGAGCACGGATTCCCGATCCAGCCAGACGGAACCCCATGGCGGTGACGGCAGGGCGTAAGGGCCAATAAACAGACGTTGCCAGGCATCTTTCAACGCTTCATCTGATGGCGTTTTGAACGCATCTGCAACGGGTTGCAGCGTTTCCGGCGCCAGCGGCCAGTCCTGAATCCAGTCGCCTGCGGTGAGCGCCTGCACCAGCGGCGCAGTCTGCTCGCTATCCGGAGCAAAATAAAACAGCGCGCCCAGTACCCGGGCGCTGAACGCGAACGAATCACGCTGTGAGACTTCTTTCATGACTACCTTCCTTGCTCGCGCGGAGTAGCCCGCGCGACTGTGTTAACCCGCAATCGCCATACCTGCGGTCATGTGCAGACCATAGAAAAGACCACGGCCAATCAGTTCACCCACGACGACCAGTATCACGCCTGCAAAAAGAGCGAGGGTTTTAGGCTCCTGCCGACGCATCAGCGGGCACAACCAGCAGCCGAGTCCGGCGGCAAGCAGTACGATACGCCAGATTTGCAGTGCGCCATAGTCAGGCAGCAGGGCACTCGCCTGTTGAACGGAACTGTGGATTGTCGCCAGGTCATTGCTCTGCAGCACGATGACCGCCACGCAGGCCAGGAGTGCCAGCACGCTGACAGAGGCCGCGAATGTGCTTTTATATGTCGTGTTTGCCACGCGCAGCAACAGGGCTGCAAGCAGCGGCCCTCCCAATACCAGCGTCAGGAAAAAGGCCAGCGTGGTGTAGCCCGTGTACCAGGTCGGTACGGTATCAATTTGATAAACCCGGGTCATCGCCCAGACAAAGACAACGCCCAGGATCTGGCTAACGACCAGCCAGATTTTACCCAGTGCCGGGGGCATTTTACCGATAACGGATACCAGCCACCAGAAACCGCCCACGGCAAAGAAAACGGATCCCGCGGCAATTTCGTTACTGAGCGCCGAAGCACCCACGCGGTTGAGTGAGTTAAAGGCCCGGAGCGGGGAGCCAAGGTGCAGCACGGACGCCAAAAATCCGATGCCCATCACCAGCCACAGAAAGAACATACTGCGGACAAGGCGTGTTTTCACCGCGTCGTCTTTTTCAGTAAGCCAGACGAGCCCCATAACGATCAATGCCCCGGCGACGCACTGTCCGAAGACCGTGAAGATCATCAGCGGCCATTCATGCCATCCACTTCCCATCTCACACCTCTTTCGGGTTTGCCAGGTAGCCGGTGGTATCCCCTGTCGGGCGACTGTTGGCGTTAGGTTTAATCACGATGCTTGGCTTCGTGAAGTGCGCGGACGGCAGCGGCGCGACGGCCGCCAGCTGACCATGTTTTTTACGCAACTCGTCGATAGGACCGAAATCCAGCGCGCGCAGCGGGCAGGACTCCACGCAGATCGGCTTTTTGCCGTCTGCCACGCGGGTGTGGCAGCCGTCACACTTGGTCATATGGCCTTTGGCGGCATTGTATTGCGGGGCACCGTACGGACAGGCCATGTGGCAGTAGCGACAGCCGATGCAGACATCTTCATCCACCACCACGAACCCGTCGTCACGCTTGTGCATCGCCCCGCTCGGGCAGACCTTGGTGCAGGCCGGGTCTTCGCAGTGGTTGCAGGCAATCGACAGGTAGTAGGCAAACACGTTCTGGTGCCAGACACCGTTGTCTTCCTGCCAGTCACCGCCCGCGTATTCGTAAATACGGCGGAAGCTGACGTCCGGGGTTAAATCTTTGTAATCCTTGCAGGCGAGCTCGCAGGTTTTGCACCCGGTGCAGCGGCTGGAATCAATAAAAAATCCATACTGAGTGGTCATCACTTACTCCTTACGCCTTCTCGATCTGCACCAGATTGGTGTGCTGCGGGTTACCTTTGGCCAGCGGTGACGGGCGGTGCGTGGTCAGGGTGTTGATGCATGAACCGTGGTCGACACGATCGCCGTTCATATTGGCGTCATGCCAGGCTCCCTGGCCCATCGCGCTTACGCCGGGCATGATGCGTGGTGTGACTTTCGCTTCGATGCGCACCTCGCCGCGATCGTTAAACACGCGCACCGTATCGCCATTTTTGATGCCGCGTTGCGCCGCGTCCACGGGGTTAAGCCAGACCTCCTGACGGCAGGCGGCTTTCAGCACGTCGACATTGCCGTAGCTGGAGTGGGTGCGGGCTTTGAAGTGGAAGCCGAAGAGCTGCAGCGGGAATTTATGACGTTCCGGGGCGTCCCAGCCGTCGAAGGTCGAGGCGTAGACCGGCAGCGGGCTGATGGTTTCGTCGTCGGCGAGCTCCCAGGTAGCCGCAATCTCTGCCAGCTTGCTGGAGTAAATTTCAATCTTGCCCGAGGGGGTGTTGAGCGGATAAGCCTGCGGATCATCGCGGAATTTTTTATAGGCCACGAAGTGCCCGGCCGGATCTTTACGCTTATAAATACCCCTCTCTTTCAGTTCGTCATAGGACGGCAACTGCGGATCTTTTTCGAGCATTTTGGCATACAGATACTGCAGCCACTGCGCCTGGGTACGTCCTTCGGTAAATCGCTGATGAATATCCGGGCCGAGGCGTTTCGCCACTTCACTCATGATCCAGTAGATCGGTTTGCGCTCAAATTTCGGCGCGGTCACGGGCTGAAGGAAAATCAGGTAGCCCATGTTGCCTGCATAATCGTTAGGAATAATGTCTTCCTGCTCAACGGTCATTAAATCGGGCAGCAGGATGTCAGCATATTTCGCCGACGAGGTCATAAAGTTGTCGATCACCACGATGGTTTCGCATTTACTCTCGTCCTGCAGAATATCGTGGGTTTTGTTGATGTCGGAATGCTGGTTGATGATGGTGTTGCCAGCGTAGTTCCAGATGAATTTGATCGGCACATCCAGCTTCTCTTTTCCCCGCACGCCGTCGCGCAGGGCGGTCATTTCGGGTCCGCGCGCGATGGCGTCGGTCCAGCTAAAGCATGAGATTTGCGTTTTCACCGGGTTATCCGGCAGTGGCATACGCTCAATGGTGATCGTGTAGGTCGATTCACGCGCGCCGCTGTTACCGCCGTTGATACCGACGTTTCCGGTCAAAATCGGCAACATGGCAATGGCGCGGGAGGTCAGCTCGCCGTTGGCCTGGCGCTGTGGGCCCCAGCCCTGACAGATGTAGGCCGGTTTGGTACTGCCAATTTCCCGTGCAAGCTTGATGATGCGATCGGCCGGTATGCCTGTGATGCGCGAGGCCCATTCCGGCGTTTTGGCGATGCCATCATCACCCTGACCGAGAATATACGCTTTGTAATGCCCGTTAGCAGGCGCACCTTCCGGCAGCGTTTTTTCGTCATAGCCGACGCAGTACGTGTCGAGGAACGGCTGATCGACAAGGTTTTCGTCGATCAGTACCCAGGCGATACCCGCGACCAGCGCGGCGTCCGTCCCCGGACGAATCGGGATCCACTCGTCTTCGCGCCCGGCGGCGGTGTCGGTATACCGCGGATCGATGACGATCATGCGCGCGTGAGAGCGCTCGCGGGCCTGCTCGAGATAATAGGTTATCCCGCCGCCACTCATGCGCGTCTCTGCCGGGTTATTACCGAACATCACCACCAGCTTCGTGTTTTCAATATCTGAGGTGCTGTTGCCATCGTTGCTGCCGTAGGTGTAGGGCATTGCACAGGCTATTTGCGCGGTGCTGTATGTGCCATAGTGGCTTAAAAAGCCGCCGTAGCAGTTCATCAGACGCGCGACCAGCGAAGCATAAGGGGAGGAGCGGGTGATATTGCCGCCCACAATGCCGGAGGAGTAGTTAATGTAGACCGCTTCGTTGCCGTATTTTTCGACGACATCTTTCAGGCTGCGGGTAAGGGTGTCCAGGGCTTCATCCCATGAGATACGCTCAAATTTTCCTTCACCGCGTTTCCCTACGCGCTTCATGGGGTAGTTCAGACGATCGGGGTGATTGATCCGACGGCGAATAGAACGCCCGCGCAGGCAGGCGCGAACCTGATGATTGCCATAAATATCCTCACCGGTGTTATCCGTTTCGACCCAGTAAACTTCTTCATCACGGACGTGAAGGCGCAGCGCACAACGGCTCCCGCAGTTGACCGAGCAGGCACCCCAGACCACTTTGTCTTCAGCGGGCTTTACGGCGTTTTGTACCGCGGCAGCGGCGCTTTTGAGGCCAAAAGGCAGTGAAATCCCCCCGGCGGCAAGTGCCAGAGAGCCTATTGCAGTGGATTTAACCAACGTTCGACGGCTGATCCCGCCGTGATTTTCGACATCGGACATAACTCACCCCATCATTTTAATTGCGTATTATTTTCGCCCGTGATTACAACCGGGCTAATGATGGGGTGAATGTTACTTATTTGGAGGTATTAAATATTAATCCTCATCAAGTCAAAGGGAATTGGCCGCGAGAAAGTGATTAAAATCACTGAGGTTCGCCCTGACCATTATCCTGCATCCCTGATGCGGCACCGCTACCGGTGCGGGTATAGAGAATTTTAAAGGTATCGTTCGCACAATGACCGACAACCTGTGCATCCGGCTGGTCAGCCTGATCGTTTGGCACAATATTCAACGTAAAGCCGGACTCGGGCACGCCGTTATTGATGATTTTCTGTTGAATGTCGCTTTTTACGCGCTCGCAGGAATCCGGGGCAGCCAGAGCCGCTGTAGAAGCGCTCATTAACAGCAGGGCGGTAATCCAGGGTAACCGTTTCATCTGTAGCTCCTTTTCTCTGTGTGTCGGTTAAGCTTAGCAGGGTTCGTGTAAGCTTTTGTTATTGGGGATAACTTTCTGAACAATCTTATACAGGCTTCCTGCGCTCATTTTCCCCAATTTCCATCAACACGTCCTGCGGGCGGTTATACCCGCCCGGCATCGCGACGCTAAGCGCGGTGCGTTTTGCTCTGCACCTGTCGTTCGCCGGAGTGATGCCGTAAGTCATCACACATCGCCTGTAACTCATTGAACAATCTTGCCACATGGAAACCATCGCACACGGAATGATGGACCTGCACGGCGAGGGGCAACAATACTTTTCCACCCTGGTTGACGTATTTCCCCATAGTGAACATGGGGGCAAAAAAGTTCTGCATATTGGCTACGTTGATATTAAAACTGGTAAAACTTGACCAGGGGATCGCCGACACGAAAAATACATTTTCCCGCGACTCTTCCTTCGGCCAATAAGAAAGGGTATTACCATAGCGAGCAACATCTTCCGAATAAACGTTCTGGAAATGGTCAATATTGCCATCGAAGTGACTCCATAAAGAAGAAAAGGTCTCCGTTTCATTATGGAAAATGGTATAGCTTGGATGAATTTCATTCCATATGACAAGTTCATTGTTCTTCATGGCCATACGGAATTCCGAATGGTTGTTGACGATTTTAGAAAGGAGGGAAATCATCGTCGGATAAAATTTCCAGCCCAGTTCTTTTATATCCTTGAGCAATGCGGTGATGTCTATTTGAACAGTTTGATTAAATGTAGATTGAGCAAAGGACTGAAATACCTCGAAATGTTCTTTTCTGGCCCAACGTGATAAGTCAACAGGCGTATATTCAGGGATTGTTTTTTTCATTTTTTAACCTTTGATGAGCAATCAAAAATCAGCGTTTTGCCTACGTTTTTTCATGAATAAAGAAAGCATAGAGATTCCAGGCGGTTTTGGACGCGAACGCATTTGTGAGGGTAGCGCATCCTTATAGAGGAAGAAAGGGGATGTTAAACATTTAATATATCAAAGAAAAAAGTTAGATGGCGCAATCTGCCGGCGTTTTCATGTTGTTAATATGTCACAGAATATCCGTCATGCGCTCAAAGCAGGTGTGTTTCCTGTTCAACAGAGGGCACAGCGCCTTCTCGTTCTGGCGAGGTTTTGCAGAGGGCAAGAGAGATTAATGCATTGATTGTACGTCTCTTTTCGCCTGACATTTTGCTATCGTGTGAACAACGGTATTTGCTAATATGATCGGGAATACTCTCCCTGATTCGGTAAATGATGTGAAGAACTACGCAGCGATAACGCTACTGGCAGCAACACTGGTGGGGTGCGACAACCCTTCCGCGCCGCTGTCGTTTACGCCCGAGATGGCGAGCTTCTCCAATGAATTTGATTTTGACCCTCTGCGCGGCCCGGTAAAAGACTTCACCCAGACACTGTTCAATGACAAAGGTGAAGTCTCCAAACGGGTAACCGGTACGATGTCGACGGAAGGGTGTTTCGATACCCTCGAACTGCACGACCTCGAGGCCAATACCGGCGTGGCGCTGGTACTGGATGCTAATTACTACCTTGATGCGGAAACCCAGCAGCGAAAAGTGAAACTGCAGGGGAAATGCCAGCTGGCCGAATTGCCGTCGGCGGGCGTAACGTGGGATACCGACGATAACGGGTTTGTGGTGGCGGCGCACGGCAAAGAGATGGAAGTGAAGTACCGCTATGATGCGGATGGCTATCCGCTGGGGAAAACCACCGTCTCCGGGGACCAGCATTTATCCGTCCAGTCGACGCCGTCTAAAGACCTTCGCAAAAGAATGGATTACTCCGCCGTGAGCATGCTGAATGACAAACCGCTGGGCAACGTCAATCAGAGCTGCGATTACGATCGACACAATAATCCGGTGAGTTGCGATCTGACGATCACCGACAACAGCGTGAAGCCCGCCGTTGAGCGCAAGTACACCATTAAGAACAGTATTGAATACTACTGAGAAAAAGCCGCGCAGGTTACTGCGCGGTGGGTTTCAGCAGGCTGGCGCCTGACGGTTTGTGTCCGGCCAGGTGCTGATGCTGGAAGATGCACATGCGAATGGTGTTGCGGTATTCACCGTTGATAAAGAACTCGTGAACCAGTTCGCCTTCCACCATAAAGCCCAGCTTGCGGTAGATATGGATCGCTTTCTCGTTCTCTTTATCCACGATGAGATAAAGCTTGTAGAGATTGAGGACGTTGAATCCGTAATCCATCGCCAGCTTCGCCGCCCGCGTGGCAAGACCTTTCCCCTGATGCTCAGGTGAAATGATAATCTGGAATTCTGCCCGACGATGAACGTGGTTGATCTCAACCAGTTCCACCAGACCGGCTTTTTCACCTTCACACTCCACGACAAAACGGCGTTCGCTTTGATCGTGAATGTGCTTGTCGTAGAGATCCGACAGCTCAACAAACGCCTCGTAAGGCTCTTCGAACCAGTAGCGCATCACGCTGGCGTTATTGTCGAGCTGGTGGACGAAGCGCAGGTCTTCACGCTCCAGCGGGCGGAGCTTAACGTCACACTGCACTGACATTATGGCGCGACCGTGCGGCCAGTACGACGATCCAGGCAGCGCAGGGTATTTGGCTCCCAGTAGGCGTTAACGTTGGCACTTTGCTGACACTTATCGCGCGCGTCGAAAGCGACATCTTCTTTGTCCCACTCTTTTTCAACACGTTTGTTCACCTTCTGGCGAAGGCTACGGGTGTCATTCCATTGTTCTTTGTCCATGGCGGCGTTCTGACGGCTTTGCGCGCTGTCGCCAGACTCAATAATGAGTTTGCTGGTTTCAGCGGTGGCAGAGGCGGCAAAGGCGAACGATGACAGCGCCAGCAGGGCTGTCAGACAAAGGCGTTTGCTTAATGTAGTCATAGCGTTTCCTTTTAAATGGGCGCAGATAATTAAGTTATCCCGTTCAGATTCTACACCAAAGAGAAATAACGGCATACCCGCGGCACGGGTATGGAAAAGTAAACGATATCATCAGGTATGATGTCTAAATAAATCATCACATGACCGTAAATATGCTCAAAACCACTCTGCTTTTTTTTGCCACTGCGCTGTGTGAAATCATCGGCTGCTTCCTTCCGTGGCTCTGGCTGAAGAAGGGGGCAACCGTCTTCCTGCTGATCCCGGCGGGCATTGCGCTGGCCCTGTTTGTCTGGCTGTTGACGCTGCACCCGGCGGCCAGCGGGCGCGTCTACGCCGCTTATGGCGGGGTTTATGTCTGTACCGCGCTGCTGTGGTTACGCGTGGTGGATGGTGTGAAGCTCAGCGCCTATGACTGGGCCGGGGCGCTGGTTGCGCTGTGCGGCATGTTGATTATTGTTGCCGGATGGGGGCGCGCCTGAGCGCCCGATTTTTTTGTGACCGTTCGCTGATTTTATGATCATTATACTTGTATGGTAGTAGTGCAGAAGAGTAAGTTTCCAGCATCACAATGAGCGATGTAAGGAAATGGATTATGAAGATTGTCGGGGCTGAAGTCTTTGTTACCTGCCCGGGGCGTAACTTTGTCACCCTTAAAATTACCACCGACGAGGGCATCGTCGGCCTGGGTGATGCCACCCTCAACGGACGTGAACTTTCGGTGGCCTCTTATCTGAAAGATCACCTCTGCCCGCAGTTGATCGGCCGTGATGCGCACCGCATTGAGGATATCTGGCAGTTCTTCTATAAAGGCGCCTACTGGCGTCGTGGTCCGGTCACCATGTCGGCCATTTCCGCCGTGGATATGGCACTGTGGGATATCAAAGCCAAAGCGGCCAATATGCCGCTCTACCAGCTGCTGGGCGGCGCATCCCGGGAAGGGGTGATGGTCTATTGTCATACCACCGGACACTCCATTGATGACGTGCTGGAAGATTACGCCCGGCATAAAGAGATGGGCTTTAAGGCAATCCGCGTCCAGTGCGGCGTGCCGGGTATGAAAACCACCTATGGCATGTCGAAAGGAAAAGGGCTGGCCTACGAGCCCGCCACTAAAGGTGACTGGCCGGAAGAGCAGCTCTGGTCCACTGAAAAATACCTCGATTTCACACCGAAGCTGTTCGATGCGGTGCGCAGTAAGTTTGGCTTTAATGAGCATCTTTTGCACGACATGCACCACCGTTTGACCCCGATTGAGGCAGCGCGATTCGGTAAGAGCATTGAAGCATTCCGTATGTTCTGGATGGAAGATCCTACGCCAGCGGAAAACCAGGCCTGCTTCCGTCTGATCCGTCAGCACACGGTCACGCCGATTGCGGTTGGAGAAGTGTTTAACAGCATCTGGGACTGCAAACTGCTTATTGAAGAGCAGCTTATCGACTATATCCGCACCACCATTACCCACGCGGGCGGCATCACCGGCATGCGGCGCATCGCGGACTTCGCCTCGCTTTATCAGGTGCGTACCGGCTCACATGGACCGTCGGATCTGTCGCCTGTTTGCCACGCCGCCGCGCTGCATTTTGACCTGTGGGTGCCAAACTTTGGTGTACAGGAATATATGGGTTACTCCGAACAAATGCTGGAGGTCTTCCCGCACAGCTGGCGCTTTGATAATGGCTATATGCATCCGGGCGACAAACCCGGGCTGGGTATTGAATTTGACGAAAAACTGGCGGCGAAATACCCGTACGATCCTGCCTATCTTCCGGTTGCCCGTCTCGAAGATGGCACGTTGTGGAACTGGTAAACGAGGAGCGAACGATGAAAAGCGTAGTGATTCAACAACCCAATGCACTGGTGATTGAAGATCGTCCACTCCCGGAACCCGCGGCAGGTGAAGTGCGCGTCAACGTCAAACTGGCCGGTATTTGCGGTTCAGACAGCCATATTTACCGCGGGCATAATCCGTTTGCGCGATACCCGCGCGTGATTGGCCATGAATTTTTTGGTGAGATTGATGCCGTTGGTGAGGGAGTTGACCCGGCCCGCGTGGGCGAACGCGTATCGGTTGACCCGGTGATCAGCTGCGGACACTGCTATCCGTGCTCCGTGGGCAAACCCAATGTCTGTACCTCTCTGGTGGTGCTGGGCGTTCATCGCGACGGAGGCTTTAGTGAGTATGCCGTCGTACCGGCAAAAAATGCCTGGGTTGTTCCGGACGCTATTCCTGATAAACACGCGGTAATGATCGAGCCGTTCACGATTGCCGCTAACGTGACGGGCCACGCACAACCCACCGGGCAGGATATCGCCCTGATCTACGGCGCAGGTCCCATGGGGCTTGTCACCGTCCAGGCGCTGAAAGGTGTCTATAAGGTGAAGCAGGTTATCGTAGTCGATCGGATCAATGAACGGCTGGCGATGGCGCAACGCAGCGGCGCGGACTGGGTGTTCAACAACGCAGAGCTGTCGTTACAGGCGGCGCTGGAAGAAAAAGGGATCAAACCGACGCTTATTATTGACGCAGCCTGTCATCCGACAATTTTACAGGAAGCCATCACCATTGCCTCTCCGGCGGCACGCATCGTGCTGATGGGGTTTTCCAGCGACCCAAGCCAGATTGTTCAGCAGGGGATCACCGGAAAAGAGCTGGCGATATTCTCATCACGGCTGAATGCCAACAAATTCCCCGTCGTCATCGACTGGCTGGAAAAGGGGCTGATCGACCCGGACAAACTGATCACCCACACCTTTGACTATCACCACGTAACAGACGCCATCGAACGGTTTGAAAAAGATCAGCGGCAGTGCTGCAAAGTCTTACTCACGTTCGGGCAATAATAATTCACGCGGTTAAGAGCCTGCGCAGACAGGCTCTGAGTGGTACGCATCTTACCTTGCAGAGATAGCCATTATGACGCAAACACAACCACAAAGAACGACTTCAGATCTGGTGAAAGCCGCCGTTTCCGGCTGGCTGGGTACCGCACTGGAGTTTATGGATTTCCAGCTCTATTCGCTGGGGGCCGCACTGGTATTCCATGAGATCTTCTTCCCGGAACAATCGGCCGCAATGGCGCTGATTCTGGCGATGGGGACGTACGGCGCAGGCTATATCGCGCGCATTGTCGGCGCCTTTATCTTCGGGCGAATGGGCGACAGTATTGGCCGTAAAAAGGTGCTGTTTATCACCATTACTATGATGGGGATCTGCACGACCCTGATCGGGGTCTTGCCGACCTACGCGCAGATTGGGATTTTCGCGCCCGTCCTGTTAGTGACGCTGCGTATTATCCAGGGGCTGGGGGCAGGGGCTGAAATCTCCGGCGCCGGGACCATGCTGGCGGAGTACGCCCCTAAAGGGAAACGCGGCATTATCTCCTCGCTGGTGGCGATGGGCACCAACTGCGGGACGCTAAGTGCAACGGCTATCTGGGCAGTTATGTTCTTTGCCCTCGACCGCGAACAGTTGGTTGCCTGGGGCTGGCGTGTACCGTTTCTTGCAAGCGTGGTGGTAATGATCTTCGCCATCTGGCTGCGAATGAACCTCAAGGAGAGCCCGGTATTTGAAAAAGTGAACGAGGCTGGGACAACCGCACCGGTGACAAAACACGATTTATCATTTGCAGCGATGGTGAAGAGTAAGTCCTTCTGGCTGGCAACCGGGCTGCGTTTTGGTCAGGCGGGGAATTCGGGACTGATCCAGACGTTTCTTGCCGGGTATCTGGTTCAGACGCTGCTGTTCGATAAAGCGATCCCCACCGATGCACTGATGATAAGCTCAATTCTCGGGTTTATCTCTATCCCGCTGTTGGGCTGGCTCTCCGATAAAGTGGGGCGTCGTCTGCCGTACATTCTGCTCAATATCTCCGCCATTATTCTGGCGTACCCGATGCTGTCGATTATCGTTGATAAGAGCTATGCGCCGGGTGTGATCATGCTTTCCATCATCGTTATCCATAATTTCGCCGTACTGGGACTGTTCGCCCTGGAAAACATCACGATGGCGGAGATGTTTGGCTCGCGTAACCGCTTTACCCGGATGGCTATCTCAAAAGAGGCGGGCGGGCTGGTGGCGGTAGGCTTCGGGCCAGTGCTCGCCGGGATCTTCTGCAATATGACCGGTTCCTGGTGGCCAATTGTCGCCATGATGATCGCCTACTCCGTGATTGGGCTCATCGCCGCCATCTGCATGCCAGAGGTCTGCGATCGTGATTTGAGCGTGGCGGAAGATGCGGCGGAGGGGCCGGCACGTGATTCCGTTGGCTATGGGGCGGTTTCATCGCGGTGGTAATGGTTTATATCTTTAGTGACCTGTCACACAACTTTATGTTCATGTCACACCACATGCGTAAAAGTTAATATAAATCAAAATCTCAAACTGCAGGATCAGTATGGTTAATGGCAGTTCTTTTTTACCCCGACTGCCATTCTAGTTGGTGTAGTCAGCAGGCGCTGCTGCTCGTTTAGAGCGGCAGCGAATCCCAGCGTACATAACTTAACGAGTCTTAATCATGGAAAACCGGTTATTACAGGCGAAAGCGACGCTTCCTCAGTACGATCGCGATCGCCTCAAGGCACGCATTGTTCATTTAGGGTTTGGCGCATTTCACCGTGCGCACCAGGCGGTGTACGCCGACATTCTCGCCGCGGAACACAACAGCGACTGGGGTTACTGTGAGGTAAACCTGATTGGCGGTGAACAGCAGATTGCCGATCTGAACGCACAGGATCATCTCTACACCGTGGCGGAAATGTCTGCCGATGCGTGGACATCGCGGGTGGTGGGCGTGGTCAGGAACGCACTGCATGCACAGGTTGACGGGCTGGAACGCGTGCTGGCCGCACTGTGTGAGCCGCAGGTGGCGATTGTCTCGCTCACCATTACTGAAAAGGGATATTGCCACTCGCCGGCGACCGGGAAACTGATGCTCGATCACCCGTTAATCGCCGCCGACCTGAAAAACCCGCATCAGCCGAAATCTGCGCCGGGTGTGGTGGTGGAAGCACTCGCGCGACGCAAAGCTGCCGGGCTGCCCGCGTTTAGCGTCATGTCCTGTGACAATATGCCGGAGAACGGTCACGTCATGCGTAATGTGACCTGCGCTTATGCCCGTGCGGTTGACGGCGAGCTGGCAGACTGGATTGAATCCAGCGTCACTTTCCCGTCCACCATGGTGGATCGCATTGTTCCCGCGGTTACACCGGAGACGCTGGATAAAATTGAACAGCTGACCGGCGTTCGTGACCCGGCAGGCGTGGCGTGCGAACCGTTCCGTCAGTGGGTGATTGAGGACAACTTTGTTGCAGGCCGTCCGCAGTGGGAAAAGGCCGGGGCGGAGCTGGTTTCAGACGTCATTCCGTTTGAAGAGATGAAGCTGCGCATGCTTAACGGCAGTCACTCTTTCCTCGCGTATCTTGGCTATCTGGCGGGGTACCCGCACATCAACGACTGCATGGAAGACGAACACTACCGTACTGCCGCCCATGCGCTGATGCTGAACGAGCAGGCGCCGACCTTAAAAGTGAAAGGCGTTGATTTAGGCCACTATGCAGACCTGTTGATTGCCCGCTACAGCAACCCGGCGTTACGTCACCGTACCTGGCAAATCGCAATGGACGGCAGCCAGAAGCTCCCGCAGCGTATGCTCGATTCCGTGCGCTGGCATCTGGTGCATCAAAAAAGCTTCCCGCTGCTGGCATTAGGCATTGCAGGCTGGATGCGGTATGTCGGTGGTGTCGATGAGCAGGGCAACGCTATCGACGTGAGCGACCCGCAGCTGGCGGTCATTCAGGCGGCGGTGAAGGGAAGTGCTGAGGGCGAAGACCGGGTGAAGGCGCTGCTGGGCATTGAGGCCATTTTTGGCAAAGAACTCCCGCATGAAACCGTCTTTGTGGATGCGGTACTGCGTGCTTACCAGACGTTAGTGCAAAAAGGTGCAAAAGCCACGGTCGCAGAGTACGCGGCGAACGGCTAAGTCATCACATGCCGCCGCGTGCGGCGGCATGATGTCGCATGAATCAGTGCATACCCAGGCGAATCAGTTCAATCGGTTCGAACTTACCTTCACAACCTTCCACTTCTACCGTTTTGCTGCGACGCACCTGCGCGGCATCCAGCCCTTCGCTGTGGATCGCTTTAATCACGCCGGTGTGTCCTGTGGCATTGATCATTACACGGCTGCCGGTGGTAATTGCGTTACGGTTACGGTCGTATGTTATCATGGTATTTTCTCCTCTCTCACTTATCCGTTACGGCGCTATTTCAGGTTTCACCGTTCACGGGGCACTATAAATACGCCTGTCTGCATCTCATTTTTTTGTTTTTGATCAAATTCACACTTTTTTCTCAATATTGTTGGGTGCTGACGGTTCACGACAGCAATTTACAAAGCCCACATTTATTTTCCTTTATTGATAGTTTCTGCTGGCAAGCGTTTAGGGTTTGTTTATATTCCGGCTGTCATTCTTGAAGCAGGGAATACCCCTTTCACAGGAATAAGGAGTCAGGCTTATGTATAAGAAGATTTTAATGCCTGTTGATGTATTTGAAATGGAATTGAGCGACAAAGCGGTTCGCCACGCGGCCAACCTTGCAAAGGCGGAAGGTGCGTCGATTACGCTGGTGAACATTCTCCCCAACAGCAGCCGCTCGTTGCTGCGCGGATTCAACGCCGATATCAAAAAGTTTGAAGCGTTTATGACCGCGGAATCCGGGAAGAAAATGAACGAGCTAAAAAGGCTGTTTGATCTCCCCGGGGAAAATATCCACAGCCTGGTCTGCTTTGGCAACGTGCGTGACGAAATTATCAAACTGAGCAAAGAAGGGGAATATGACGTGATCGTCATCGGGTCGAAAAACCCGAGCATCAGCACCCATCTGCTCGGTTCAAATGCGGAATCTATCCTGCGCTATGCGAGTATTCCGGTGCTGGTGGTTCGCTAATCTCTTCGCCGCAACCGAAACGGGGGCGGCGTATTTTACTCTTCGCTAAACCAGTCGCTGTTTTCCTGACGAATTAACTGTACGGATTCGCTGATTTCCTGCAGGTGCAGCGTCATCGCTTTTTCTACACCGTCCTGATCGCGTTTTTCCAGCGCACTGAAAATATCATGATGCTGTCGTAGCAACATTTCCGGTGGTGAGACGTGGTCGAGGCTCATATAGCGCACGCGGTCGATGGTGGCTTTGATGTTTTCAATCGTGTCCCAGGCCAGTTGACAGTCCGCAATTTGCGCCAGCTTCTGGTGAAACTCGTCATCAAGCTGGAAGAAGTCGTTGAGCTGTTTGCGGTCAATCGCAATACGCTGCTGATGCAGGTTTTGCTCCAGCAGGTAGCACTGGTTGTCATCAATCAAGGATGCGGCACGGCGCGCCACCGCGCACTCAATGGCCTGACGGACAAAACACCCGTTACGCACCTGGGAGAGCGAGATTTTGTTCACATAGCTGCCGCGCTGCGGGCGGATCTGAATCAGACCGTTTTCTGCAAGCTTGATAAACGCCTCACGCACGGGCTGGCGGGACACGTCAAACCGCACGGACACCTCTTTTTCAGAGAGCGGCGTTCCGGGTGGGATCAGGCAATGGACAATATCACGTCGCAAAATGCGATAGATTTGCTGGTTTACGGGCTGGGTAGGATTGAGTTGCGATTCAGCGGCCATGAGTTGTCATTTCTCAGAGAGTTAGCCTGAACATACTACCATTCTTTTATGGCCTGAAACAGACCCGGCCCGCAGGCCGGGAAGGGCAATGTTAGCCACGATGGACGCTAAGTCCGCCAAAACTCTGGCTGACTGGCATCATTTCTACGGTGTTAATGTTGACGTGTTTTGGCAGTGTTGCCACCCACCAGACCGCTTCGGTGACATCTTCCGGCGTCAGGGCGTTCGCATTCTCGTAGGTTTTGTCTGCTTTCGCGTCATCACCTTTAAACCGAACGTTGGAAAATTCGGTTCCGCCTACCAGGCCCGGCTCAATATCGGTCACGCGAATGGCGGTGCCGTGCAGATCGGTACGCAGGTTAAGGCTGAACTGACGCACGAAGGCTTTGGTCGCGCCATAAACATTACCGCCCGCATAAGGCCAGCTTCCGGCGGTCGAACCGATGTTAATAATGTGGCCGCGATTGCGCTCAACCATGCCTGGCAGCACGGCGCGGGTCATGTACACCAGCCCCTTGTTATTTGTGTCGATCATGTTTTCCCAGTCTTCGACGCTGGCTTTGTGGGCAGGCTCCATACCGAGCGCCAGACCGGCATTGTTGACCAGCAGGTCAATGGCACGCCATTCGGCCGGCAGGTTAGCAATCATCTCTTCGATGGCGGCACGGTTACGGACATCAAGCTGCGCGGTCAGGATGCTGTCACCCAGTTCATCTTTCAGCTCCTGCAGACGCTCCTGACGACGACCCGTCGCAATCACCTTATGCCCGTTGGCGACGAAGCGACGCGTGATGCTTTCACCAAAACCTGCCGTTGCCCCGGTAACTAAAATAATCATCTCACTGTTCCTCAACGCTTTTTGTGTTGTACTAACATAGCACGGCCGAGAAGGATGCGTTAAGGCAACATTTGTATGACGGCATTGCAGGCAGTGGCGGCCTGGCCTACTCTGGGAAGATAACCGTACTCAGGAGTGAAAGATGTCGGCCACTAATCCCTTTTTTGAAAGCAGCCTGTTGCCTTATCAGGCACCCCGATTCGACGAAATCAACGACGGCCACTACCGCCCGGCATTCGATGAAGCGATACGCCAGAAGCGAGCCGAAATTGACGCGATTGTCGCGCAAACGGCCGCCCCGGATTTCAACAATACCGTGCTGGCGCTCGAAAAAAGCGGTGCCATGCTCTCGCGTGTCAGCAGCGTTTTCTTCGCCATGACCTCTGCGCACACCAATGATGACTTACAGGAGCTTGAGGAGCAGATCTCTACCGAGCTTGCTGCCCTGGCGAACGATATCTGGCTTAACGACACGCTGTTCTCTCGCGTGGAGAGCGTCTGGCAGGATTGTGCTGCGCTGGACGCCGAATCCCGTCGGCTGGCAGAAAAGACGTACCAGCACTTTGTGCTGGCCGGTGCGCGGCTGAATGATGCAGAAAAAGCGGAGCTGAAAGCGCTGAATACCGAGGCGGCGACCCTCACCAGCCAGTTTAATCAGCGTCTGCTGGCCGCCACCAAAGCCGGTGGGCTGGTCGTGGATTATGCTCATCAGCTTGATGGACTCAGTCCTGACGAGATTGCGACGGCTGCCCATGCCGCCGCGGAGAAAGGGCTGAACGATCGCTGGTTGATTCCGCTGCTGAATACCACTCAACAACCCGCACTTTCCGCGCTGCGTGACCGTCAGACGCGGGAAAATTTGTTTAACGCGGGCTGGACGCGTACCCAGAAAGGGGATGAAAACGATACCCGGGCACTGATCCTGCGTCTCACCGCGTTGCGCGCGCGTCAGGCAAAATTGTTGGGGTTTGAGGACTACGCAAGCTGGAGTATCGCCGATCAAATGGCGAAAACACCTGCCGCCGCGTTGGCTTTTATGCGCGGGATTGTGCCCGCTGCACGTACCCGAGCGACGCTTGAGCAAGCCGATATCCAAAAAGTGATTGATGACGAGCAGGGCGGGTTCACCGTGCAGGCGTGGGACTGGGCCTTTTATGCTGAGCGTGTGCGCCAGGCGAAATATGCTCTCGACGAGTCGCAAATCAAGCCGTACTTTGCGCTCAACACCGTGTTGCAGGATGGCGTATTCTGGGCTGCAAGCCAGCTGTTTGGCCTCCGCTTTGTCGAGCGTTTCGATATTCCGGTTTACCATCCTGATGTCCGCGTGTGGGAAATTTTCGACCACACCGGTGAAGGGATGGCGCTGTTCTACGGTGATTTCTTTGCCCGCGAATCGAAAGCCGGTGGGGCGTGGATGGGGAATTTCGTCGAGCAATCGTATGAGTTTGCCTCGCGCCCGGTTATCTACAATGTCTGCAACTATCAAAAACCGGCTAACGGTCAGACGGCGCTGATCTCCTGGGACGATGTGGTTACCCTGTTCCACGAGTTTGGTCATACGCTGCACGGTCTGTTTGCCAGCCAGCGCTACGCCTCCCTCTCCGGCACCAATACGCCGCGTGATTTTGTCGAGTTCCCATCGCAAATCAACGAGCACTGGGCGAGCCATCCGCAGGTGTTTGCCCACTATGCCCGCCACTATCAGACCGGAGAGCCGATGCCGGAGGCGCTGCGCGATAAAATGCTTAACGCGACGCAGTTTAATAAAGGTTATGACATGACCGAGCTGCTTAGCGCTGCGCTGCTGGATATGAACTGGCACGGCATCAGCGAACCCGTGGACGATGTTGACACCTTTGAAGCGGCAGCACTGCACAAAGAGGGGCTGGATCTGCCCGCCGTTCCACCGCGCTATCGCAGCAGCTACTTCGCCCATATCTTCGGCGGCGGCTATGCGGCGGGGTATTACGCCTACCTGTGGACCCAGATGCTGGCAGACGATGGCTATCAGTGGTTTGTCGAGCAGGGTGGTTTGACTCGCGAAAATGGACAGAAATTCCGCGATGCCATTTTGTCGCGCGGGAATAGTACTGATTTAGCTGAACTTTACCGGAACTGGCGCGGGCACGATCCGAGGATTGAACCGATGCTGGATAACCGCGGGTTGAGCTCGTAAGGGCTTTTTCAGGCTGGTAGCAGAACCGGGCGCAGTGCCCGGTTTTTGCCCGATTTTTTCTTCCCCAAAACTCCTCCAAAATTCCTCCCCAAAATGAATTCTTGAATGCTGCGAAATTTGCAGGGGGATACGGTCCAATTATTCACGTAGCTACACCTTCACTTTCACCCAGTCGAGACCGCGATCGTTATGATACTGCGCTGTCATCCTGTCTGATGAGTGACCTAGTAGCTGCTGGGTATTGATGCCTTGCCCCTCATACAGACGCTCCGATAGAGAACGCAGCTCGTGAAAAGTCGGCATTGTTTTCCCATCCTCTACGGAAATGCCAGTACTATCGATCGCGAGTTTGAAGGAGACACTAAGGCTGTTCTCGCCAACCTGATCGCCTGCTTTCACATTACCGCTTGAGGTCACGTGATGGAGAAGCCAGGGGCTTACGACCCGATCCCTGCATCGCTTGATCACCTGCGCCAGTGTAATATCCAACATCTCGCAGCGTAGCGAGAGCGGTATAGCCAGTTTCGCCCCGGTCTTTTGCTGCTCAACGTGGAGATGACCGTCCCAGACATCAGAGAACTTCATTTTGGCGATATCGCCGCGCCGTTGCCCGGTGACAACTGCCAGAAGCATGGAGTTTTGGACGTAGGGCGCCATATTGGAGGCAGCTTCAAATATCGCCTTCCACATCTCAAGGTTCAGTCGCGAACGACTTACTCGGACAACGACTTTTCTTGTGGCTAGCGCCGGGTTATAACCCGGCTCAACTTCGCCTGCGTGCTGCGCCTCTTTGAACAGGTCAATCCAGACGCTGCGGAGCGTTTGCGCCATTCGTGCTTTGCCTCTGGCTTTATATTCGTCTGTAATGGCTGCCAGCATTTTGGTGGTGACTTCCTGAATGCCAATGTCAGGCATCCTTTCAACCAGTACGTTTGTGCATGTCCTTCTTGATTTAAGCGTATTAATTTTTATCTCTTTATTGCTGAGTCGCTCCTCCTGAATTTTCAGATACCGTTCAATCCATAGGCGCATCCGCATCGATTTCTTGGAATTAACTTTCTTATGGCTGACCATATCTATCAGGGCAAACGACTGGGCAACTTCCTGCTGCGCAAGCAGACGATTCAATTCAGAGGCGGCCAGACTGGCCGCCTCTTGATCGGTACCAAAACCGATAAACTGACCGGTTAAAGGGTGCCGATATTGCCAGTAGGTTTTGCTGTTACGCTTATCAAGCTTGCAGTAGAGATTTGGGATATCAACCCTGTGATTACGTGGTCTGGCTGCCATTAATTACTCTCTCCATAAGCGTCTTAACCGCTTTGGGCATGCGTGGTGGTAGAGCCGGCGATGCGAGCATACCAATGAATTTGGCCTCTTCATCGATAACCCACCGACGACCTTGTTTCAGCGCCCTTGGGATCGTTTGTCCTGTTTTAGCAATCTTGTGCAGCGCCGCTCTGGATGGTGGTTGCTTGAAGCCGTTTGGACCGGAAGCCCAATCCTCCAGGCTAACGAGCTGTCCCATGAAAACCTCCAGTTTGATAAATATGAGCTCTCAAAGTTATGTAGTGTGATATTTCAATATCAGGCCACCTGCCCAGGCAAGGATCGCAGTCGTCGCATGCCTGTCATTGCCGTGGCCACATAGCTCGCCTTGCGGTTCACCACCTCCACCCAGACCTTCACGCCTTCCACTCTCACCGTATAGGTCTCTTTCATCTTGCTGCGCCCATAGTCACCATATCTTTGCTGGTGGGCTGCGAGTGCGATTTCACATGCCTGGCGAGCCAAAGGGGATTGCTTACTGCCTCGATTAATCAGTCGCATTTTTTCTCCTTGAAGGAGGGTTTCCCCTCCCGATCTCGTTAGTCCACGTATTCCGGTTTCATATCCGCCAGGGTGATGCTGAACTGACCATGCAGTTCGTCGCCCAGATGGCGTTTCGACGATGCAAGAACGCGCTCAACCTCTGCGAACCGAGCAGCTGCATCTGGATCATCTGAAGGTGGCAAGGAATTGATGGCTGCTTCGACTTTGTTACGAGCATCAACCAGGTAATAACGCTTCACGGCCTTGTTTTTCAGCTCCGTGAACAGGGCAGAACCCAGCGTTGCTTTCACGGTTTCAATATCTGCGCGCAGAGCTTTAGCGCTATCCACGTCCTGAGCCGCCTCGATGCGGTCACGGAAATCATCAGCAAGCGTATCGATGTTTTGAGCTGATTCCTGAGCCGTTTGAGTCGTAGTGACGTTGTCACCTGAAATATCAGCGAGGCTAACGTGCTGCGCCGGTGCCGGGTTTACCTCTCGTTCTTCAAGGCGATCATCCAGTTCATCCGGGGTATAAACGCCCAGAATTACATCCGGGCAGAACAGTCTCGCCCAACGTTTGACAGCCAGGTACGCCAGCTGCTGGCGAGGGTCGTCAGCCCAAAGGGTAGAGTTTCGGGTACGGGCCTGAGCCAGCAGTAAATCGAGTTCTCTCGGTTTATCCTCGCCTTTCAGCGTTGCGCTGATAATGATGCCGATCCCGGCTTCGTCAGCCAGGGTCCAGCCAGGGACGCGGTACTCGCCTTTGTCGCCTTTACGGATATGGAATTTTCCAACGACCTTTTCCCATGGCCCGTACCATTCATATTCAAAGCGGCTGGCCAGTACGCCACTGCGCGAAATCACAGCATTAACCAGTTGCGCTTCATACCCGAGTACACCGTTAATCAGGTGCGTCTTTTGGGCCACGGCAAAGGGATTCATTTGCCACTGTGCCGCTTGCATCGCTACAGCCATGCAGTCGGCCTGGTTGCCCTGCAGGTGTTTAGGAACAGTGGCAATGCCCTGCGCCATAATCTGCGCGAACGTGCTGATGGCGTTCAGATACTGGGAATCGAACAAAGCCACGTTGGAGTTAATAACGGTGTTCTGGTCAGCAACGGTAACGGTTGTGTTATGCATAAATCCCCCTTAAGCCTGAGCGCGCAGCGCTTCGAGGCGGCGCAGGTCGAAGTCGTTCAGTTCATCGGTGTAATCGGTAGTGATCGGCGCTGGCCATTCGCCCGTATCGAAACCGGTTGCGATGGCGCGCATCGTTTTGCGGTACTCGAGCATGCCCAATTCCAGCAGTTCGGTGGATGCTTCAATGATGGCGATCCAGTGGTAGTTCTCGTCTTTGTTGACGAAAATCCAGAAGAACTGGTCCAGCGCTGCAGTCTCGCAATACATAGCCGCGCTGAGGTGGTAGTCCCGGTCAATGATTTCCCGGTGCAGCCTGGCGCGCAGGCTTTCCTGCTTCACATTCCACATGCTGATGGTTTTCAGGTCAGCACCGATGCGCACGCCGTCCAGTTCAATCTCGAGGTCAGGGCGTACACGCACTTCTAATCCGGTTTCGTCGTCGAAACCGAAATAGCTCACTTCAACGGCGCGGCTTGGATGTGTAAGCAGCATACCGGCGGTCGGGTGCGCCAGGAGTGCAGACTGAATTGCACGCGCTGTGGCCAGCTGCTGGCGGGTAACCAGAATCTTTTCGCCAGGGTTGTCGCGCCAAGCATCCAGCAGTTCGTCGGCAAATATGGCATCGGGCTTAACCGACTTAACTGCCTGGATCATGTCTGCTTTGCTGCCGGAGACTTTCAGCGGCGTCGGTTTCTGCGCTTCCTGTGCGACCAGATCAGGATTGATGATCGCTAATTGCTCGAGTAGCGCATCACGGCTGCCACTGGTTTTAACCGGCGTCTGCAGAGTGGCGTTGTACTCTTTGATGCACGCTTTCATTGCCGTTGCCGTTTGCTTCTGGCCTTCTTCAATACGCTGGTACTCAGCAGGGAGAGCCATATAGCTTTGAGCCGTTTCTTCCAGGCTCGCGCCAAGTGACACTGGAGCGGGAAGGGCTGCGTTATGTTCTTCAAGCAACGCTTTAATCTCGTCAGCGCTCAGCAGTGCCGGCAGGCTGGCGTTGTACCCGTCGATGAACTCACGCAGAGTAGCGGTGGTCGTAAACGCATCTTCAGGGATCTCTGGTTCTACGCTGAACTCTGCTTCAAGGTTTTCCGGCTGCAATGCAAGGGCGTGCACCAGGTTTCCCATGTCCAGCACTTTGGATGATGTGCGCGGGATAGTTTTAGCCACATGGCGCGCATTGAAATACATCAGACTGACCCTGGCATCTTTCACCTGGGTTGAGCTAATACCGTTTGCTGCGTGATAAACATCATTCGGCAGACCTTCGTAGCGGCCAGGCTCGAAGTAGGCCGGGTATTCGAATACTGGCTCTGATTGCTGCTCTTCTGGCGCTATGGTAACTGCTTGCGTATTAGCCGCATCAGCGCCTTCGCCTGGTTGTACCGGATCAGTATTTTCGACTTTCTCTGACTGAGTCGTTTCCATCTGCACATCGCTGGTGGTCTCCGCTGCGTTTTCCGTTTTTTCGACTTCATTTGAGGTGGTATTGATGGCCGGATCGTTAATTCCATCCACCAGACCATCGATGGAGAACACACCGCTGCCGAGATTTTCAACATGCGGTTGTGCAACTGGAGCTTCGGTCTCAACAGCCGGAGTAGACAGCGGCAGCAACGCCACAGCAGAGTTAAATTCAGCCGTCATGGTTTTATTCACAAACTCAAGATGAGCCGCTGGCGTGTGGTGGATGTTCTCTGGTGCGATGCGGATCAGATTGAAGATTGCCGCACGGTTCACCGCCAGTATGCCGGGCTGATTACGCAGGATGGCGCTCCATGATTTCCATGGTTCCTCTTTTTTAGCGACAATTTCCTTCGCGCGACGCAGTACGCTGCCTGGTATTTCGTGTGGGTTGAAATCCATAGGCAGCAGGGTGCATGCGATCTCAAGATCGAGAGTGTCCAGCGTATGGTGTGCGCCTTCGCCGCGGTCGGTAACATAGCCGCCATCAGCGTTAGTGCCGGAATCAGTACGCTGCACGCTGCTGATGCGGTTTCCGGCAGCCCATTCGCGCGCCAAGATGCCACGGTTAATGTAATCAGTCGCCGCCCAGACTCTGGTGAATTGGAGAACCAATGCGAGTTCGTGACGCTTATCCTGGCTGAAAACTTTGCGAATGGCGTCGGTGTAACGCCACAGGTCTTTGGTATCGTAACCCTTAATCTCTTCGCAGTTTTCTGCCGCCAGCAGCAGGTTCTGAACGTAGCTGTTGTCAGTGTCCATCTCCAGCGCGCTGATAGTTTCGTATTCTTCTCGGGTTAAGTGGTGACGCAGTTCGTCGGCGGTGAACTGGGCGAGTAGCTGCTTGCGGAACGGCATACGAACGACTGGATAACGTGTGGTTTCGTCATCATTCTCGTCAATCTGAATACCGTTTTCAGGTTCTACATCCTGACCGGTTGTAACGCCGGTGTTGCTGGTGCTTTCTGATTTGAGAAGAGTAAGCTTTCCGCTTCTCCACTCTTCAACTAACTGATTGCGATCGCTGACATCTGCTCTCGCCCAGTCAGCCATGAATGCAGCGATAACTTCAGCTTCGTGCGTTTCATCTTGCGCGAAGACCTGCTTTATCGACTGAACGAGTTTCCACTCAGCGTTCAGGCTGAGTTCGGCAACTTCAGGGATGTCGTTCTTCGCCAGCAGCAGGTTCTGGAGATAAGTGTTGCCTTCATCCAGTGACATTTCGCTGGCAGCCAACTGCTGCTCTTTAGTGATGTGTGACTGGTATTTGTCGCTGGTCAGGTGGACGGCATAACGAACCGCTGGAGTGCGGTTTTCAAGCGGGACACTCTCGATGGTAGTTTCGACATTAACGGTCGCTTCCGGTGCGGCACTGTTGTCAAAGTCTCCAGTAGACTCAGCGCTAGCCTTTGGCAGCCAGGTGCGTCCATCGTCCTGGAGTGCATAGCGTTTGCACCAGGTGTAATCCACCGAACTTTCTTTCGGCAGGTCGTTATATACCGGAAAATCAGTGCGAACAGGTTTGGTGTAATCCTTACCACGCCCGGTTTCAATACCAGCATCTTCCAGCTCAACATCTAACTGCAGGTTGGCACGGGCTTCTGATTTCGCAGTGAACCAAATCACTGCGTCTTCTTTACCAGATTTCTGCGTAGCCTTAACTACATAGAAAAATTCCATGTGAGATCCTCTTTTTTGGATGTAAGATCCCCGGGCCAGAGATAGCGCCCATTGGGTGAACTTTGGTTTTTTAAGTAGTTTTCCGGTGTAACTTTGGTCGGGAGCACCGGACGTACGGGCCGCCTTGCGCGGCTTTTACGTTAGCTTTCGTGGGCCATCTGGTCGTAGGAAGCACAACGTTCAGAGCAGTATTCTTTTTCTTTGCGCGCAAGCTGTGCGCCGTTGCGATAGAGAAGGGTACTTTTGACTACTTCCTCCGGTTTAACCGGCTTGTCGCAGTAACCGCATTTCGTTGAGTTACACATCTGGATTCCCCTTTTGCGCCAGCAGGTAACAGAGCCGACGAAGAATCACTTCGAAGAAATTCAGTTTTACGGCCTGCTGCCGTCCTGGTTTGCGTGCGTAATCAATCATATTGATCTCCTTGTTATGCCTGTCTTTTTACCACTTCAGGCTCGGTGGTATACTGGAGTTCTCACACAACCAGTAAGGGTAAAAATTATGTCAGACAACCTCTTCAATTCAGGGCGAACGGTTGATTCCGTCGCATACGATCTCGCGCTAGCTCTCGCCTCAAAGGACCCGTCAATAAACACACCGGATGCTTTACTGGAAAAAGTCGAATCTCTCTTGCCAGAATGCGTGGCTATAGTGAGTCTCAGAAAACCTAAATACGCATACGGGATTGATATCGGCACTACGTATTAATCATTACCAAGAGCTGCCCGTGCAGAATCGAGGGCGGCTCTGGCCATTTTCATATAGAGGTAATGATCGTCTTCGCGAAGACTACCCATAGTGTCTTGCACTGCGTTCAGTGCAGCATCAGCAGCCTTCAATACCAGGTTGTTACTTGTCAGAATCGGTTTGACCTTAATCGCGTTTGACTCTTTATCGCTCATCTTAACCTCTCCTATTGGTTGCCTTATCGCCGGCCAGCGGAACGTTTACACCTGATGCGCGTTAATCTCTCCACCTCATCCGACTCTTCGTATGCCGTCGGCGGCTACTTCGAGGGCGTCCTGCCTTGGTGGTTCGTAGTGCGTGTGGTGATTAAACACAATGTTTAATCATATGTCAACATAATGAGTATTTGAAATTAAGTTTATTGTTTAGTCCTTCTTTGACATGCGGATTCTGTGAGATGCATTCGCAAAAAATGAAACTGGTTGTTGGTAGTACAATGCCTAAGAGGAAGGGTAAGAACGAATGTGATGGGGGATAGGCGAAAAAAAACCGGCTCGCAGGCCGGTTTTTTTAATGTTCATAAAAGCTACTTTTTGAAGTTTCTCATATCGAAATGACAACCAACAGAGCTTGAAAAGGCTTTGTTAATCATTTCTTTTCTGACGGATCCCTCCTCTTTAGAGATAGCATTGCTTTGACCATAAGGAGTAGCTGTTGTCAGCTTCTCTCTTTTAGGTGAGCTGGAAGGAATCACGTTTTTTTTCATGAGGTTAACTCTTCATTAAACGATACAAAACCCTACTGGAAGTTACGTCTACACAGTGTGAAGATACTTTTCTGGTTCTACCGTTACTATAGACCTTTCTGCAATCTGTAGTATTTTTTTCAGGATCAAGTTTTAAATGAAGGTTAGCATCATCTACTGGTTTTATCCACAGTATTTTGCCATCTTCATCTGGACCTAAATAACGCCAATCCAAGCATCCATCAGAAATTTTTGCTAAGTCATTAATAACGCTGAGAACGGACTGGTATCTTTCATTTGGATTGTGGTGAAGACACTTATTGATTATCTTAACAAGAGCTGGGTGTACATGGACTGGATAGTTCCTCGGAGGAAACTCTCCCTGTGCGAAGCGAGATTGTAAACGTTCTTGATCTTTTTCTGAGAAAAATTCTTGCACAGCATTCTGGAATTCTGCCTCGCCTACGGCCATTCTATAAAGAGTCATGCCAGCTTGATATATATCATAAGTAAAATTGAAGCGGTTTTGAGAAAGTATTTCAGGTGGTACGTGTGTCGTATAGAAAAGACTAATACTAGAAAGGCCATCGTCATCTATCTTGGCTGAAAGTCCAAAGTCAGTTAGAAGGGCTTCATCTCTGTCAGATAACATTATATTATTTGGTTTGATGTCAAAATGCATCAATCCCTTAGAGTGAATGTGATTCAGTCCACTTAAAAACTGAATTCCGTACCTAATTATTTCGCGACTTGTTAGATTCTTTTGTGCCATTAATGAACTTAGTGATCCATTTGAATAAAATGGCATGGCAATATAAATATTCTTATCATCTCTTGCAGCATAGCAAATTTGCACAATGTTAGAATGTGCACTAGCATAAAGCAACCTTGCTTCTTGGAAAAATTCTTCTGGTGCTATTGTTCCTTGATCTACTTGTTTAATTACAATCTCGTTATCAAGGTGCTCGTCATGCGCCAAAAATACCTTTGAGTTTTGGCCTTCTTGACCAATTTCCTTTAAGTATTTGAAAGACACATCAGCTTTTTGGTATGGTGTAAGCATGTTAATTTTCCACTGCTAAGGCTGATAGGATGGCTTCTTTTGTGTTGGCGTCATAATCTGATAGCTGAATTCCTCTGATTTCATCATCATTGAATTGAGCAATTGTTATACCAAGTCGAGAGCAGATTCCATTTTTTCTTAAGGTATAATATTGGGCCACATTGCTACTAGCAAAGGTCTCTTGAATAACGCCTTCAATATATAATCTTTCAATGTTTAAATTTTGGGTATTGCTTTCTGCAACTCGGATTGCAGCTGTATCAACACTATATTCACGTAAAATATCTAGTATGCTATTTCGAATGTACTTTAGCTTTTCAGGTATATTTAATGTCTGAGGTATGTTAACAACATCTACACACTTAAAAGTTCTCTCTTCTGTACAAAAAACCACAAAAGAGGTCTCTTTCGGAGCTGCGCGTACGCCTAAAATTCTCATAAATTATCCTTTAGAACGAAGCATTATATAATTTATTGCATTTTTATATCCAGTGAGTACCTGCATCATACGATTTTATATTTTAGATAAAACTTTATATAACACAAACACCTAGATACACCCTCGTATCATGTGACTGCATTACTTTAATCATCTTGTGATCGAATTCTGCCTTTCATGTACTTTTCGTATAGTTCGTCCAGTTCTTTCAGGCGCAACGCGAAGATACGAAGCATATTCTGCTGCTCTTCATCTGGAAGCTGACGGTAAAGTTCGAGCAGGCGTTGTTCATCCGGCTTTAGTCCGTTTTTTTCTCCTACGTCCTGACCAAGAAGCCACTCAAGGCTCACTCCAAGCGCATCCGCCAGTTTGATAGCTGAACTCTTACCAATTGTCCCACGTACAAACCAGTTGTTGACCGATTGAGCGCTTACGCCGCATATGCGGGCCATGTCTGATTTGGTCAACTTCTTAAGTTCAAGGATCTCATTGAGCCTCTGAACTTGTGGGTGGTTAATCTGATGTGTTTTTTCTTTCATGACTGGATTCTAAACCAAAAGTTTATAAGCTCAATTTTCATAATGTTGACATTATGATAAACAGAATGTTTAATGCATGCGTGTAAAATGGAGATGATCATGAAAGCAATTGATAAGGCAATTAACAAAGCAGGAACTGCCTCTCGCTTAGCTGAATTGCTAACCGTAAGCCCTATGACAGTCAGTCATTGGAGAAATCGCTATCAAGGCGTGGTACCAGCAGATCGGGTTCTGCCAATTTACGCTGCAACAGGTGTAACGCCCCATGAGCTGCGCCCCGATCTTTACCCAAACCAGACTGATGGTTTACCTAAACAGGAGCCTTAACCATGCAAACTGTTTCATTTCAACAGAGTAGCAGAGCTTCCTCTAATTCTCTGATATTCCAGTGTCATCAAAGCGAATCTACAGCGCAGGATATTGGTCATCGTGATCTCTGCTCTGCGGTCCGGGCGTGGGCTGCGGCAGAAGGGCGCGTAGCTGTAGCGCTTCAAATCCAAGAAGCAGCTGAAGAACTTCAACTTGATGGCGTGGATTTCTCAGGCCAGGCCGATGTCTGGAACGTGAAGCTGTTCCGTTGGTTGGACAACAAAGAAGACTCTGCATCGTACCGAAAGAACGTCGAGCAACTCGTGCCCGCGATCATGTCTGTCTTACCACTTCGATACCGCGACCGTGTCGTTAAAAACGACTCGTTTGCCTACCGCATGGCCAGGTTGGAAAAAGAGGTGAGTGAGGCGAAGCAAGCTCTGATGCTCGATGCACCGAAGAAGGAAAAGCTGAAGGAATTAGGCGAGGGGATTTTCGAAATGTTCAGAGTCGATCCTGACCTTACGGCACCGCTGCTGGCGATGGTCACCACCATGCTGGGGGCAATGTGAAGACTGCAGAAAAGGCGAAAGCCGCGGTGCTCGAACACCAACGGCTTTCAGGTGCAAAAACGGAGTGTAATTGCGGAGCTAAGTATGTCAAACACAGCTGAAATTATCAATTTCCCCCACAGAACTGAACAACCGGGAGGTCGTATGGCCGACCTGTCGAACGGGTATACCAAGGTCGCTAACGAGATCCAACAGCTTAAGCCTCGTCTGAGAATGTCAGGCCGGGAGTGGCAGTGTTTTGAAGCGGTGATCTGGCTTACCTACGGCTGGAACAAGAAACAGGACCGCGTTACGAACACGGTGATTGCCGAGCTTACAGGGCTGAGTGATTCCCACGTTTCGGATGCGCTCAAATCGCTCGCAGATCGCAAAATTATCTTCAGTCAGAAGCAGGGCGTGATGAAAACGGTCGGTATAAATACTGACCTTTCTGCCTGGATTTTTGACAAACCGAAATCGGGAAAAGTCTTCCCGAGATCGGGAAAAGTGTTACCGAAAACGGGAAAAACCTTCCCGGAAACGGTAGACACCCAAGACTATAACAAGAACAATATTAAAATATCCTCGTCTCGGAATTCTGACGAATCCCGAAACCAGAAAACTCAAAAGTTTCTCTTACGCCATCCAGAAGCTGCCGCCGGGATATACACCCCGGCAGGTAAATCATGGGGATCCGCTGACGACCTCAAGGCCGCACGCTGGATTTACGACAGGCTTCTCACCGTCAACGCATCGCTATCCGAACCCAACTGGGCTGAATGGGCAAATACCATCAGGCTGATGCGTGTCCAGGACAAGCGTACTCACTACGAAATCTGTGACCTGTTCCAGTGGGCCAACCGGGATGAGTTCTGGAAAGACAACATCCTGAGCCCCTCGAGTCTGCGAAAGCAGTGGGATCAACTCACAACCAAACGGCTGCGTGCAACCGGAACGGCAAAACCTTCCCGGGGCGGCATTGACCTGAATAACACCGACTGGATTGACGGGGTGCTGAAATGAAAAACCTCGCAGAGAACATTCGCAATTTTGATCAAGAACAGGCTCGCCGCGTGGCGCACAACTTGCCTGAGCAGTACACCGAGCGCGAACAAACGCAGCAGGTGGCGCAGATTATCAACGGGCTATTCGTACAACTGTCCGCCGCGTTCCCGGCAAGTCTGGTTAATCGCAGCCAGGAGGATGTGAACGAGATCCGCCGGCAGTGGGTGCTGGCCTTTAAAGAAAACGGGATCACCACTCTGGAGCAGGTCGAAGCCGGCATGCGCATGGTACGCCGACAGGAGCGTCCATTTCTGCCTTCGCCAGGCCAGTTCATCAAGTGGTGCAGGGAAGGGCGCAGCGTGCTGGGGATCACCACCGCTGACGTAATGGCTGAGTACTGGAAGTGGCGTAAGCTGGTGTTCCGGTACCCGAGCAGTGAGCAGTATCCCTGGCCGAAGCCGGTTTATTACCACATCTGCCTCGAGCTGCGTCGCCGCGGAACCGATGGTCAGCTCAGTCACAAAGAGCTTGAGCGTGAGGCTGGTGATATTCTGGATATGTGGGAAAAGCGGGTGCTGGTCGGGAAGCCGATTCCACCTGTTCGTCGTGCGTTGGCAGCAGCAGTAGCACCGAAGGGGCCGACGCCAGCTGAGCTCCTGAAAGCAAAATATGAGCGCTTGAAAAATTGTGGAAGGGTATGAGTATGCTAGATGCGTATGCTGTGAGTTGTTGGTTTTGTTGCGCTAAAGGTAGTGAATTTACAGCTTCGAGCGATATTTGCGCTTATCAACTATGAGCGTGCTTAGACACCAAAACATCTGCCAAAATGAAATATAATCGTTATAATACCCAATCTGCTTAGGGGGTAAAATGTTAAAAGCTGTATCACTTTTTTCCGGTTGTGGTGGTTCTGATGCCGGTTTGGTTAAAAATGGAATTGATGTTGTTATGGCAAACGACATACTGCCGTACGCTCGTGATGTTTATTTAGCCAATCTTCCTGAGACGGATTACCTTCTAACAGATATAAGAGACGTCAAGTCTTTTCCAATGGCAGATTTGCTGGTGGGATGCTATCCATGTCAAGGCTTTAGTCAGGGCGGCGCAAGAAAAGTCGATAGATCAATTAATTATTTGTACAAAGAGTTTGCAAGAGCCCTTTCTTTGATCAAACCAAAAGTCTTCGTTGTCGAAAACGTGTCAGGGATGCGAACAAGTACTTTTAAACATTTATTAAATGATCAATTAGATATTTTTTCTAAGGCGACGGAAACTGGGTATAACGTAGTATGGAAAGAAGTTAAGGCCAATGAGTTTGGTGTTCCTCAAGAGCGAAAGAGATTGATAATTGTTGGTTTTAGAAATGATTTGAATATGAAATATTCTTTTCCTGATCCAACTCATGGCCCAACAACTGAAAATGAGTATCTAACAATCCGTTCTGCTTTGCAAGGTTTGCCGGATTGGCCTGAAGGAGAATATTGTGAGGATATTTTCCACTGGTATTATCTTTCAAGGAATAGACGTTGTGATTGGAATGATGTTAGTAAAACTATAGTAAGTAATATGAGGCACATACCATTGCATCCGGTAAGTCCAAAACTTATTAAAATTGGTCCTGATCAGTGGCGATTTGAAACCGAGCAACCAGCCAGACGTTTTTCATTTAGGGAAGCTGCTCGGTTACAGGGATTCACTAAAGATTATACACAGCATGGTCGAGACTTATTGTTCCCGGATAATGATAAATTATCACGAATAAGTTTATTAAAAGAGCGTTATAAAGTGGTTGGAAATGCTGTGCCGCCTCCTTTATTTGATGCTATTATAGCAAACATTCCCAAAGAAGTATGGTAATCTGAGCCCTCGGGCTCAGACTTTTTCAATACAGTATTCAATTATTTCTTTTATTTCTTCATCCATTTTTACAAATTCATCAAGGTACTTCTCGTGTATTATAGTTAGACGTATCCTATCGAGGACAATACCTGCATCTTCACTAGCAGTTTTCAGCATTCCATCACATAGAACAAAAGGAGTAGTAAAAACTTTTACGCAAGAAACATAGCTAAGAGGATGGAAGAAATTCTGGAGCCTTTTTATATTAATATCTGAAAATTTAGTGTTCCAATTATTCCCACAGGCACATTGACCAAGCGCGAATAATAATCCATCTCTTCCATCAAAAAAGTGCTTCCAAGAAACAAAATCTACTCCTCCATCTTTTATTGGACCAGCATCACCGTTAGTAAGTCCAGCCTGAGGCATCCAATGCCACTCAAGCGTTCGGAAGTTGATAAGTCTTTTTAATTTCTTAAATAACTTCTGAAACTCTTTAGGGTTTCTGTCAGATCTTGGCCAACCTGTATGCATATGCTTTGCTTCCTCACCGAAGAATCTAGTAAAGATTGCACCCGCAAAAATTTCAAAAAAACGTGGTAGTCTAGTATTTTTTCCTTCGGTAATATTTTCTGCCATCGATATACATAAGCATAGAATATATGATAACGGATAAGATTTTTTTAGCCTTAAGTGATTATCCTCGTATATGAAAGGATAATTTCCCTTAAGAATTCTGGCTCTACGTTGTAATTCTTCTGCTACGTCGCTAATAATATTATCTTTGCCACGATCTTCAATCATCCATTCTTCTTCGGAATTTTTTAATTCATCGTCTTGATTTTCATCATCTAGAATTTCATCTTCTAAGGTTCCAGCGATTTGTTCATCAGCTATAGCATTATCAATAGTAGAAAATTTCTCTAAAAGAGCCGAAAATTCCACTTCATCTGCATCAGTACAAATCTTTTGATATCTATTTTTATCGCCCAAAAGTAAATAATTAGAATTCACCATCAAGCTCCTTACCAATAATCACATCATTTATTGAACCACGGAATTTACTAAATTGTCGGGAAAGTTGATCTAAACGTTCAGATAGACTAACGGCCGTTTCCTTGCTTATTTTATCTTTAATTACTCTTGAATGACACTCTTCTAAATGATCACTGATTTGAAACATCAGTTCAATAATTCTCTCTTCCGTGGGTTTGGAAAGAGCTTGAATTTCATCAACATTTTTCCCAGATTTAAGGTAGCGAACTTTTTCTTCGGAAGAAACTATTTCTGCCAGTAGACCTAATTTTCGAGAGTCATTAACTTGAGAATTTTTACCTGTTCGTTTATCCCCGAACATAGCTGTCATTAATAATTTTGCGTTATCAAGTTTCTCAGAGTTGATTGGTTCTATTTCTTTTTCTTCTGAGGAGAGTTGCACGAAATCTTGAACTGATTTGTATCCAAGTAATGTATATACCCATGAAAATGGGTAGGCAGAATTACTTCCTCTTCCTTTTTTTACACTGTCTTCTTTGGTGTATTTACCCGATTTTTCAAGCTGTTTGACAAAGTTGAATCCCTGTAAAAGCCGTTTAATGGTATTATGCTTATCTCCGATCATGGATGATATGTCACTAATACTCATTTCACCATCATTTACCGTACGTGAAATCCATGCAGCTTTTGCATATGAATCCCAATCTTTTGTCGAGACGATGTGACGAACACCTAAATAAGAAACTAATGGTTTATTATCCTGAGCACCCTCGAAAACAATTGCAGGAATTTTTTGGAGGCGATGTGAACCATGTTCATGGTAGTTCTTAATATATGACTTGAAAATATCAATTTGATCTCTAGCTCTGTCATCTTCTATTAGTATTAGGCAAGCTGATAATCTTCTATTACCCTCCATAACCGTATATTCTTTATCATTTATTTTTTTAACCACCATAGGTTCTGCTGAGAAATAACCATTGATTGCTATTGAACTTAAAACATCGGTAACGCCATAGTTTTTAACAATATTGTTAAGGATATCGGTTTGTGTGGCCTTTCCGGAATAATCCTCCCCAAATCGCGGGTTTCTTTCATCGAGTTTAAGATATTCAATGGGTAATTCGATAACTTGTCTGGATTTCAATACTTCAGGGCCTTTGTGTACATTTACTTTCGACATGATAAAACCTCTTTGAGTGATAAAATCTTGATTATACAATAAAAAATACACTTTGTTAATAGGTTGTTTAAGGTGTATTATCAAGCCAGTCTATATAATATGAAAAATAGGAATGACCAAAACTCAGTGATTATTTACGCTCAAGTATCATTGTCAGTTATTTAATTTATTTTTAGTGAAATGTCATCATTTGTTTTGATGATTTATCGTTATAATATTTTAGCATTTAATTATTTAAAAAGAAAGTCATCAATATCAGTGTCGTAAATTTATGATGTGAAAAATAACTTTAAATTCATTGTCTCGCCAATTAAATGTTCTTGTTCAAAATTGTAGAGATTATATATCTGAAGCAAATAGTGAACCCTCATATTATGAGACTATGTGATCATATAGTGAAATTTTGGCTGAATATATTAACTCTCTTGTGTGCATTTTGCGAAATTTATTTCAATCTGTCAATTTTTTTGGAGAAATTCACATTCAAAAATCTTAAGGGAAATTAAATTTTCCTAGCACCAAACATATGCCTTCATGTCTATTAAATTTCATCATATTCGTATTTAGGATATGTATATTGACTGTTTCGGGGCTTACTTAATCACAGCGATGGGCATTTGGTGCTCTTTAAACGTTGCAAAATCTGTGAGATACGTTTATAAATGTGCTGTATATATGTACAGTGATTCATTGCGGAGGGAAAAATGAAAATCGAGTTAGCCATTGATCGCATGAAGAAACTTCCTGATGGAGCTATACCTGCGCTCGAGTCAGAACTGCTCAAAAGACTCAGCAAACAGTTCGATGAATGCCAGCTTACGATTAAGCGTGCCTGTAATGACGGTTTGACTGTTTTCGGGGGCGACAAGAAAGAGGTCGAACATATCGTGCAGGAGACTTGGGAAAGTGTGGACGAGTGGCTTTATTAATCGCGTGAATTTCACTGGAGCAGTTTTGAAGAGTATCGCTTTTTGCGTTCCCCTGGCTGTTCCCGATTACTGTTTACCGCGTCAATAAGTCGCTCTGGGGGAAATAGTGTGTAGTGCAAATGCCTTTAATGCAGATGATCAATGGTACGACGTGGTCAGAAGGGCCGATAAAGCAGTTATCTACAGCTTCCCGGGGGAAGGGAGATATCTGGTTTATCGAGTAAATGGAATAGTTTCATTACGACCGTTACTCGAAGATGAAGAAATCTTCACTCTCAACGGGTTCATGCAATTTGCAAAACGGCTTGGGTACCGAATTACACCACCGTCTGATATTATTCTTTCATAGGCCTGAACACCCTATACCTGATGCGCCACGGAGAGAACCATGGCGCTAGAATTACAACTTATCAAACACCACTCAGGAATACTGATCCCGGCTACGCCCGAGACCAGCGATATTCTGCAATCCAAAACCCGGCTCGGCGATGTTCTTGTAGCCGAGTTCAGGCGGGTGCGTAACCCGGCATTCCATCGGCGCTTTTTCGCGCTTCTCAATCTCGGTTTTGAATACTGGGAACCAACCGGCGGGGCTATCTCTAGCAACGAGCGGAAGCTGATTACTGGCTACGCCAAGTTCCTGGCTTCTTATGGCGGTAACGAGGGGGCTCTGATCGATGCTGCTGAGCAGTATCTTGAACAAGTCGCATACCGGCGCGTCACGAATGGCATAAGCCTGTGCAAATCCTTCGATGCTTACCGCTCATGGGTGATCGTCGAAGCAGGGCACTTTGATGCCATTCAGCTACCCGACGGAACACTCAAAAAGCATCCTCGTAGCATCTCATTCGCCAACATGGATGAGCTCGAGTTCAAGCAGCTCTATAAAGCGGCGCTCGATGTCCTCTGGCGCTGGGTCCTGTCACGTTCATTCCGCAATCGCAATGAGGCCGAGAATGTCGCCGCACAGCTGCTTGGCTTTGCGGGGTGATGGCCATGAAATATACCTGGTTTCATCATACCGACTGCAGCACTGAACAGGCCGACGAACTGGTTAAGCGTTACAAAGCGCGCGGGGTACGAGTTGAGCGTAGCCTTAACCCGGATTACGTGACCTGGACTGTCAGTGCATTCCTTCCAACCTCAAATACACCAGCGCGCCCGGACAGCCGCTGGCTAAACCGGATGTGGGGGTGAGCGTGAAAACATATCAAATCACTTTGCCCTGGCCGCCGAGCAACAACCGGTATTACCGGCACAACCGCGGGCGTACACACATTAGCGCTGATGGTGTCGCGTACCGCTATACAGTCGCCAGCGTCATTCGAAGCGCCCGGCTAAATATCCGAACGGCCGCACCACTCAAAATTCGAATTGAATGTCACATGCCTGACCGTCGGCGCCGTGATCTGGATAACCTGCAGAAGGCATCTTTTGACGCTTTAACCAAGGCGGGGTTCTGGCTGGATGACTGCCAGGTTGTCGACTATCGCGTTGTGAAAATGCCTGTCGTTAAGGGCGGAAAATTAGAACTCACTATTACCGAGCTGGAGACCGCATGAATCTTGAAAATACCCTCAAATATCACTTCGCCAAATCGACGATGATTAGCGACTCTCCTCGTGCTACGGCATCAGATGCATTAACCGGTTCGGATATTATGGCTGCGATGGGCATGACGCAGGAACGGGCCGCCATGGGCTACAGTGCTTTTCTTGGGAAGATGGGCATTAGCAACAATGACCGGGAGAGGGCGATCGAACTGCTGGCCCATTACGCGCTGACTAAGTGCGACCGGGTTGCGGCATTACGGAAGCTTGATGCAGAGATTAAACCACTGGTGATGCACCGGCTGGCCGCCTTCGCGTTCGAAGACTATTCCCGCAGCGCCGCCAGCGTGAAGCAGTGCGATGGCTGCAATGGGGAAGGATTTATTGACGCTGAGGTATTCAGTATGAAGTCTCACACTCCGGCAAAAGAGAAGAAGTACGTGAAGATGTCTTTGCACATGTGTGTCGAGAATATTCGTCATTCTGAGTATGAGGTGCGCAGGCAGGTCAGGGAATTAGCGCGCATTCTCTGCCCACAGTGTAAGGGCAAGAAGGTTGTTAGTTGCGCCTGTAGAGATTGCCATGGACGCGGGAAAGCCGTTAATCAAGCTCTTACAGAACAGCAGGGCGTTCCGATCATGGCGGATTGCAAACGCTGCAGTGGTCGTGGATATGAACGAATCCCATCGACAGAGGCATACGCCGCGGTATGTCAGATAACGGATGCAATCAGCCTCGATACCTGGAAGAAATCTGTAAAACTCTTCTACGATCAGCTCATCACCAAGTTTGACATCGAAGAGGCTTGGGCTGATGCGCAGTTGAAGCAAATAACAAAATAGGGCGTTATTCTATCGCGAGCTATTTACTTTTCCCGAATCTGTGATAATTTTGTTCTAACGATGGGTTATTGCCTTCGTTTAAAGCCCTGCGGTAACCCCGTGGGGCTTTTACTTTTTGGCG
Source organism: Enterobacter cloacae complex sp. FDA-CDC-AR_0132 (assembly GCF_003010695.1). Lineage (NCBI taxonomy): Bacteria > Pseudomonadati > Pseudomonadota > Gammaproteobacteria > Enterobacterales > Enterobacteriaceae > Enterobacter > Enterobacter cloacae complex sp. FDA-CDC-AR_0132. The sequence goes on from NZ_CP027618.1 coordinate 3,831,453, forward strand.
GTGTATGAATTATTGGAGAGTTAACGCTGTAACTGAAGCCTCGCCACATTTAGTATCCATGGAAGAAGTAGCGAATCTTCAGGCCGATACACTTCACCACAGGCCAGACATAATGTTGGATTAAATATAGGACAGGTGGAACAACCAATGTCGCACCAGTTGCGCAGCCTGCGTATACCGCCGAGTCCTTTGCGATTAATGAATAATTTAGGTTTAGTGTTCCAAGATTAATTGCATTGGCTGTACTTGAACCTACAAATCCGGAGCCAAAAACAACCAGGAACACATAAAGTGATGCTGTTAAGAGCTTTAAAATTAGCCGAATGAATTTCACAATGATCACCTGCTGATTGATGTCATCTTTTTACACAAGAACCACCTGTTTAGCTAGCTTATGGCTTGAGTTGTTCTGTTTGGTCTTCTTGATCGTCACCCCCCAGTATCCCCGGACTCTCTCGGGTATTTAATTCAGGCCGCAGATAATCACTCTCATACACCACATTAGATATTTTGTCTGATGGCCATTCAAATTCCTTTGAAACAGCACCCGCACAAAGCGAGGTGAGAGTATGTATCGCATGGACAAACTAACCACCGGTGCTGCTTACGGCGCTTCAGCCGGTAGCATCCTAAACGGCATGCTGAATGCCTACAGTCCCGAGCAGTGGAACGCTATCGGCGTGCTGGTGGGCATCATCATTGCAGTGATGACGTACCTGACAAATCTCTATTTCAAAATCCGCGAAGACAACCGCCGCAGCAGGAGCCGAGATGAACCCGAGACTCCGAAATAAGCTGGTGGGCGCCGTTGTTGGCGGAGCCAGCGCAATCACTATTGCAGCTGTGATGCTGGGCAATGCGGATGGACTTGAAGGAAGGCGCTATTACGCTTATCAAGACGTCGTTGGTGTCTGGACTGTTTGCGATGGGCATACCGGCGATGACATTCGCCGCGGTCACAGATACACCGATAAAGAATGTGACGCTTTGCTTCAATCCGACCTGCTCAAGGTAGCTGCAGCTATCGACCCGCTGATTAAAGTCCATATTCCCGAAACCACTCGTGCCGCACTTTACTCTTTCACCTACAACATAGGAGCTGGGGCGTTTAGCAGATCGATGCTGCTGAAAAAATTAAATTCCGGCGACGTTCTGGGTGCATGCAAAGAACTGCAGCGCTGGACGTATGCCGGTGGCAAACAGTGGAAGGGGCTTATCACTCGGCGCGAGATTGAGCGTGAAGTTTGCGAGTGGGGCCAGAAATGAACCGATTAACAGCCATCATTTGCGCTGTCGTTATCTGCCTGCTGGGTTCTATGGCCTGGGCGGTTAACCACTACCGTGGTAACGCCATCATCTACAAAGACCAGCGCGATAAAGCCACGGAGAAGCTCATCCTGGCGAACGCCACCATCAAAGACATGCAGACCCGCCAGCGTGACGCAGCGGCACTGGATGCTAAATACACAAAGGAATTAGCCGATGCGAAATCTCAGCTTGAAGATCTGCAGCGTTGCGTTAGCAATGGCAAGTGTGGGCTGCACGTCAACGCCAGATGTCCCGCGAACGGAACTGCCGACACCGGCGGCCTGGGCGATGCTACCAGCCCCCGACTTACTGACTCCGCTGAACAGGATTATTTCACCCTCAGAGAGCGAATAATCACAGTGACGAAGCAGGTTGGCTATTTGCAGGATTATATCAAAGGGCAGTGCCTCAGATAAGCTAGGACTGAAGGGATTCAAATAAAAAGGGAAAAACGCTGTAAACAAATCATTTTGTTTGGTGATAATGTTCTCCCCTTACTTTTTTGATTGGTATAGTGAAAACATGGAGATAGACCCAGTTTCAGTAGGTTCAATGGTCGCTGCGTTCGAATCTGCAAGATGGGCGTTTTGGTCTGTTGTGGTTTCAGCTGGCGCTGCATTCATCAGTTTAATAACCGCTATAGTAGCATTCTTTGCTTTGCGAACATGGAGGGATGAGGCTATTGAAACAGCAAAACGAGAATGGAAAAAATCGATAATTAATCTTACTATGAGATTGAGTTCAGCTTTCGGAACTGTAACCCATCAGAGGTCAAAGGCTTATGATGAATATCATAAAGAAGACCTCCGCGCTCTCATTGATGCGTCGGTTGCTTGCTGGTCGTCACTTCTAGTGACTTTGGAGCAGAATCCTCGACTAAGGCGAAATTTGTTAGAAAAATACGCTAAGGCCTACTTGGAATTCATAGAAATGTTCGATAATTATGAAGAAGGGAAATCAACAAGAGATCAAATTCTAATGAAAGTTCAGGAGTTGTATGTTTTCCCACCTGAGTTAAACGATTATTTCTAACCGCCTCAGGGCGGTTATTTATTGCCATCATCATAAAGTTGTCGTTGATGATGGCATTGAGATTACTTGAAGGTCTAAAAAAATTAGTTGGTCGGTTTGTTGGATGCCGAATACGCTAATGGTAACGCTTCATTGATGTCATCTTTAAGTTTTATCAAATCATTTACCCTTGTTTGTAATTCCTGAATGGGAATAGGGTTTGTAGATCCATTCGCTGCTAAAACATTAAATGAACCGGTTTCATCTAAGGATAAAGCTGAATGCGCCAAAGTGTTTCTGAATAGGCGGTGAGTTGTGTCGAATATGTTAAGAAGACTCAAAAGGGTGGCATGTTCACCAATATTTGGGTCAAGATTCACATTGTACCATTTCAGCTTTTCTGCTAGCGATTTATCTAACCAAGTGTTACTAACTTTTTTACCAGTGAAGAAAGATTGGGACATAGTGATAAACATGTCGATCTCTCCAGCGCATACAAGGTACTTACCTAGCAAGTGCTCTACTACTGTTCGGTGTGAAGTAGGTTGATGATTCATATTTTTTCCTTTCAATTGGTTCAATATTTATCGTCTCATTTTTTGGAAACATTAATAAAGGTTAAACATTATGGCAAAACCGGACTGGGGCGTGCTTCAGCAACGGTTCCTGTCCGAACATGCCGCAACCGGCGTATCACCAAGAGAATGGTGTGAAGCGCAGGGACTGAACTACGCGACTGCGCGCCGATACATCAAAAAGCCTTCAGCGCAAACTGCGCAGAAGATATTGAGCACTGCGCAGAAAGAACAAAGCGCAGAAGAGCTGGTGGAGATAATGCTTAGCGCGAAGGTAAAGCGCTTTATTGCTGAATATCTGAAGGACAATAACGCCACGGCAGCCGCTGCTCGTGCTGGTTATAGTGACCCAAACTACGGGCGTCAGCTAATAGCGAATCCTAACGTTTCTCAGGCCATTGCGCAGCAGCAAAAAGCGTCTATTGCGCGCACGCTTGGTAGTGCCGATGAAGTGCTCGCGCAAATGTGGCAGCTTGCTACCTTCGATGCCAATCAGCTTTCGCAGTATCGCCGCGGAGCGTGTCGTTACTGCTGGGGCTTCGGTCACCAGTATCAGTGGCGCGATGCAGTTGAGTTCGAAGAGAAGAGGCTCGAGGCTGTTGAACGTGACAGACGTGAACCCGAAGATTCTGGCGGTTACGGCTACGACCACAACAAAGAGCCAAACCCACAATGCCCACGCTGCAACGGTGACGGCATAGGACAGCCTTACTTCCCAGATACACGCAAACTCCCCTCGGTTTCCCGGCTCGCTTATTCAGGTGTGAAGGTCGGCAAAAATGGCGTTGAAATCACTGCTATCAGCCGTGAGCGCATGTTCGAAGCGGTGATGAAACGCCTCGGACTGGCCGATAGCGAGTTCGCGCAGCGCCTGCAGCAGATTGAAATCGAACGCCGGCAGCTGGAGGTCGAGAAACTCCGTAAAGAGCTGGCCGGTGAGGGTGAGGACGATGAACCAACCCCAGTGCAGATCAATATCAACGTAGTGGATGCGAGGGCAGACGATGGGGATCAGCCCGACACTTAACATTCCTCAGGCGCGCTTCCTTGCAATGCAGCACAAGTTTAAAGCCTACGTTGCCGGGTTCGGTTCCGGTAAGACATGGGTGGGTTGTGGCGGCATCTGCAAAGGGATGTGGGAACACCCGAAGATTAACCAGGGTTATTTCGCGCCGACGTACCCGCAGATCCGTGACATCTTCTACCCGACGATTGAAGAGGTGGCCTTTGACTGGGGCTTGAACGTCAAAATCAACGAGGGGAACAAAGAGGTTCACTTCTACGAGGGGCGACGGTACCGCGGGACGACTATCTGCCGCTCGATGGAGAAGCCCGGCTCGATAGTTGGTTTCAAAATCGGTAACGCGATGGTGGATGAGCTGGACGTCATGGCGGCTGCCAAAGCACAGCAGGCCTGGCGAAAAATCATCGCACGTATGCGTTACAACATTCCCGGTCTGAGAAATGGAATTGACGTCACGACAACGCCGGAAGGCTTCAAGTTTGTCTACCAGCAGTTCGTGAAGGCGGTACGTGAAAAGCCTGAGCTTGCGGCCCTGTATGGACTGATTCAGGCCAGCACGTTCGACAACGCGAAGAACCTGCCGCCTGACTACATCCCGTCGCTGCTGAGTTCTTACCCTAATGAACTGATTCAGGCATACCTGCGCGGGAAATTCACCAACCTCAACAGCGGGACCATTTACCACACCTTTAACCGCAAGCTGAATAACTGTTCTGACGAGATTCAGGATGGGGATCCGCTGTTCATCGGTATGGACTTCAACGTGGGAAAAATGGCCGCGATTGTTCACGTTAAGCGTAATGGCCTGCCGCGTGCGGTTCGTGAGCTGGTGAAGGTCTACGACACGCCGGCGATGATTAAGCGCATTCAGGAAGAGTTCTGGCGCTACGAGGATGGACGCTACGTGAAGAGCCGGGAGATTTACATCTATCCGGATGCCTCTGGTGACTCCCGCAAATCCCAGAACGCCAGCAAGACCGATATTGCTCAGCTAAACGATGCCGGATTCAGCGTCATCGTAGATGATGCCAACCCGCCGGTTAAAGACCGCATCAACTCGATGAACGCCATGTTCTGCAACGCCAACGGTGAACGCCGCTATCTGGTTAACGTTCAGAACTGCCCGGTTTACACCGAAAGCCTCGAACAGCAAATCTGGGCGGCAAATGGCGAACCAGATAAATCAGCAGATAACGATCACCCCAATGATGCTGGTGGGTACTTCATCGTGAAGGATTACCCGATTGTGAAACCGGCATACTCAATCACCATGGACACCACTTTCTGATATGGCAAACGACGACATCACCTGGGTTCGACCAGAACACCGGGCGGCTTCCGCTACCTGGCGGAAATACAGGGACTTTTGCAAAGGAGCTGAGGCCGTAAAAGCGGCGGGTAATAAGTATCTGCCTTATCTCGACCCAACCGATAAATCTACACGCAATCGCAAGCGCAATGAGGACTATCTGAGCCGCGCTGTGTTCTATGCCATTGCGGGCAATACGAAGATCGGCATGCTTGGGATGGCGTATCGCAAGGACCCCACGTTTAATGGTCCTGAAAAGCTCAAATACCTGTTAGACAATGCTGACGGGGCCGGTACCAGCATCTATCAGCAGTCGCAGCTGGTAGCTGAGAACGTGCTTGAGGTTGCGCGAGAGGGCATTTACGTCGATTACGCTGAAGAATCCGACGAAGCAATCATCCTCCGCTACCCGGCAGAGAACATCATCAACTGGCGAACAAAGCGTATCAACGGGCGCGATCAACTGGTGCTGGTGGTCCTGCGCGAATGCGTAGAAGAGCCGGATGGTTACGCTTATAAGGATGAAATCCAGTACCGCGAACTGGCGCTGGAAGAAGGGCGATTCATCTGCCGGGTGTGGCGCCGGGCTGGTGGCACCGCAAGCGGAACCTACACAGTTGACAGTGAGTACCACCCTAAACCCAAAGGGCAGGACTACTGGGACGAAATCCCGTTCACCTTTGTCGGCGCCCAGAACAACGATCCCACTATTGATGACTCTCCGCTGGCTGCGCTGGTGGAAATAAACCACGGTCATTACCGTAACAGTGCTGACTATGAAGACAGCGTGTGGTTCTGTGGCCAGGTGCAGCCGTACATGACCGGGCTTGATACCAACTGGCGCGATCACCTCGAGAAAAAGGGCGTGAAAATTGGTTCCCGATCACCGCTTTTGCTTCCCAAAGAAGGCTCTTTTGGCTATGCCCAGGCGCAACCGAACATGCTGGCTAAAGAGGCCATGGACAGTAAACGCGATTACATGGTGCAGCTGGGCGCCCGACTGATTGAGCAGAACGCCACGGCGAAGACCGCGACGCAGGCGAGTGGTGAGCAAGCATCCTCAACATCAGTGCTCGGTATTTGCGTCTCAAACGTTTCTGAGGCCTATACGCTGGCGCTGGGATGGTGTGCGAAATACCTGGCTATCAAGGGCGAATCGACGAGCTACACGATTAACCAGGAATTCATTGCGAAGGTTGCCGAGTCGGGCATGGTGACGGCAATCGTCAACGCCTGGCAGTCCGGTGCGCTGCGCGATAGCGATATGATTCGTGCACTGCAGAAGCTTGACCTTATCGACCCGGCCGACAGTCCGGACGAGGTTGTTGATGCGCTTCGCAATCAGGCACCAACGATGACGGGAGGCTGAGATGCCAACCGTTAACGAAAGCCTGCGTGACGAATCGATAGCTCATTCGGTCTGGTTAAGCCGCTACGCCACTGGCGTGGCAAACCGGATGGTGAAGCTGCTTAATGAGACGGATGCGGACCTTTCGGCGCGGCTGCTGGATGCACTGGACAGATTGCCTCAGGAGAGTTTCACCGTTAATCGTCTGCAGAGTTTACTGGGCGGCGTGCGTGATCTTAACCATCAGGCGATAGCCACCATGCAGGCAGGGCTCAAGAGTGAGCTGGTGGCGCTGGCAAAGAACGAGGCCAGTTATCAGCTGAGCCTGTTCGATTCCCTTCTTCCGTCACAGGTGCTGTCACGATACCCGCTGCAGGGAATCACTGCAGATATGGTGTATGCCGCAGCAATGGCGCAGCCTTTTCAGGGGCGAATGCTGAGTGAGTGGGCGGAGAATCTGGAATCGGACAGGATGGGGCGGATAGTGAACGCCGTTCGACGTGGGTATGTTGCCGGCGACACGGTAGAAACTATCGCGCGCAATGTCCGTGGCCACGCAAACAAAGACTACCGCGACGGCGCGCTGCAGATGAGCAGGGCAAACGCTGCCAGTATCGCCAAAACAGCCGTAAATCATCTTGCCGCGACCGCGCGCAACAGCTTCACCAGCGCTAACAGCGACATTGTGAAGGGCAAGCAATGGCTTTCGACTCTGGACAATAAAACCAGCCACGACTGCATTATTCGTGACCAGTTGCGCTACACGCTGGATAACAAACCAATTGGGCACAAGGTGCCTTACCTGCAGGGACCCGGGAAGATTCATTTCTGCTGCCGTTCTACTGAAACCCTGATACTCAAGTCCTGGCGTGAACTCGGCATCGATATCGATGACATGGACGAGGGTACCCGCGCCAGTATGGACGGGCAGGTCCCGGCGAAAACCACGTATATGGAATGGCTGAGGCGTCAATCGGCGCAACGACAGGATCAGGTCCTGGGTGCCGAGCGAGGTCGTCTGTTCCGTGCCGGAGAAATCGACCTGGCTGATATGTTCACTGACAAAGGCGAGTGGATCAGCCTGGAGCGTCTCAAACAGCTTTCTGGCACCGAAACCTGACAACCAATCTTTTCTACACGCCCTGGCATCCGCCGGGGCTTTTTTATGGGCGAGGCCCGACAAATCCCGAGGGGAAATTATGTTAATTCGAAACATGCTTCTGAAATATTACGCACCTGAAAGCGGCGGTGAGGGCGGCGGTGGCGGTGGTATCGAAATCACTCCTGAAATCCAGAAGCTGATTGATGAGCGCGTGACCAGCGAAGTCACTGGCCTTAAAACGAAAAATAGCGAACTGCTGGGCACCATTAAACAGCAGAAAGAAAACCTGTCCCGCTTTGAAGGTATCGATCCAGACGCTGTACGCGGCATTCTCCAGCGTTTTTCTGACGATGAAGAGGCAAAGCTTATCGCCGCTGGAAAAATTGATGAGGTGCTCGATAAGCGCACCGAGCGCATGCGTGCTGATGTGGATAAGCAGATTAAAGCTGCAAATGAACGTGCGGACAAAGCTGAAGCGTTCTCTAACAAATTCCGGGACCGCGTCCTGGGTGATGCAATCCGAGCTGCAGCCGCGAAAACTGGCGCGCTGCCGGAAGCATCCGACGATCTGATCCTACGTGCCAAAGGCACATTCCAGCTCAACGACGAAGGCGAGGCCGTAGCAGTTGATGCAAATGGCGATGTTCTGTTCGGTAAAGACGGCAAAACACCACTTAGCCCGCTTGAGTGGGCGGAGTCACTCAAGGAGACGGCTCCGCACCTGTTCCCGCGCGCAGAAGGCACGGGCGCGGGCGGACACAAGCCAAACGGCGGTGGCAGCCTGAAACGTTCCGAAATGAGCGCCAGCGATAAAGCGGACTACATCCGCAAGCATGGCCAGCAGGCCTACCTGAAACTTCCGAAATAAGGGATTAACCCATGCCAACCACTGTTAACACAGACCTGATTATCTATGACGACCTGGCGCAGACTGCGTTTCTTGAGCGTCGCCAGGATAACCTGGAAATTTTTAATCAGGCATCTAACGGTGCAATCATCCTCGATAACGAACTGATCGAAGGTGACTTCCGTAAACGCGCCTTCTATAAAGTCGGCGGCTCTATCGAAGCGCGTAATGTCAACTCTACTGACCCGGTCACGGGTAAAAAAATCGGCGCGGGCGAGTCCGTGTCCGTAAAAGCACCATGGAAGTACGGTCCATACGAAACAACCGAAGAGGCGTTCAAGCGTCGCGGACGTGATGTCAGCGAATTCTCTGAGGTGATCGGTGTTGATGTGGCCGACGCTACGCTTGAAGGCTATATCAAATACGCTCTTCAGGGGCTGATCGCTGCAATCGGTGCTAACGCCGACATGGTTGTGACAGCAGACATTGCCACCGACGGCAAGAAAACGCTGACGCGTGGACTTCGCACCTATGGTGATAAGTTCAACCGTGTATCTCTGTTCGTTATGCACTCCACCACGTACTTCGATATCGTTGATCAGGCCATCGACAACAAAATCTATGAAGAAGCTGGTGTGGTTGTGTATGGCGGTCAGCCGGGCACACTGGGCAAGCCAGTGCTTGTCACCGATACCATGCCTGTTGATGCCATTCTTGGTCTGGTATCTGGCGCTGTGTCAGTTATTGAGTCACAGGCTCCAGGCTTCCGCTCCTATGACATCAACAACCAGGAAAACCTTGCCATCGGCTATCGTGCTGAAGGTACGGTAAACGTCGAGTTGCTGGGTTATAGCTGGGACACCTCTAAAGGTGAAAACCCAGACCTGACGGCCATCGGTACGGAAGGTAACTGGAAGAAACACTTTACCAGCAACAAATCTACTGCTGGCGTGCTGATCAAACTGGGATCCGCGGTGGGGGAGTAACGCTGTCAGCGGATAAAACCTCCGCTACTGCTGACAGCACCGACGCGGTAACTGTGTCCCTGAAGTACACGCTGAACGGCTCCGGTGTATCCGGTAAAACCGTCGCGTGGACGTCCACTGGGGGCACGCTCAGCACGGCCAGTTCTCAAACCGGCTCTGCTGGTGGTGCAACGGTGAAACTCACGTCAGACGCGGCTGGAGCCTTCACGGTAACCGGCACGGTTGAAGGCGTGGCGAAAACCACAGAAGAGATCACCTTCACTGCGCCTTCCGGTGAATAACTGATGGGGCGAAAGCCCCATAAACTGGATGACCCGATGATCAATACCGATATCACTTCCCCGGATGCCAACAGCTACGCCACTGAAGAAGATTTGATCGCTTTCGGCGCGCTACGCGGCATAGAACTGCCTGACAGTCTGATACCTCTGCTGATTAAAGCAATGGACTACCTCGAAGGGCTGGACTGGGTAGGTAACCGGGCAAACCCTCGGCAGCCGCTGGCGTGGCCGCGCGAGAATGTTGTCTTGGACGGCTACGACTTCCCCGCCGATGAGGTTCCACGTGAAGTTGTTACTGCGCAGTGCATGCTGGCAGTAGAGGCAATCGACGGCGATTTACTTTCCAGTTCTCGCGAGGCTGCTGTGAAAACTGAACGCGTGGAAGGTGCGGTCACTATGACCTATGCGGTCGCAGACGGAGAAGTTTTTACGCCATCTTATCCGGCTGTCATGGCGCTGCTGGGCGACCTTGCTGGTGGTCGTGGTTACGCCATAAACACGTTTGCGGAGCGTGCGTGAAATGGCTGACCTAAAGCTCGTTAATCTGAATGCCAGAAAAAATGCAGATCTTGAACATCACCGCACGGAAGTAGTAAGGCTACTTGAAGAAGCGCTGCAGGCAGCCAAAGAGGGCAGCTATCGAAGCATGGCTGTATTGCTCATCAAAGATGACGGTGCGGTTCTTGACGCCTGGCATAGCGGCGGTCTGCCCTATGTCATGGTGGGAGCCATTGAATCACTGAAGTGCGATTTCATTAATCTGCAAATTGAGAGGCGCTAACCAGTGGCTATCAACTATCAGCGCATGCAGGACAGAACAACCCGCATGCTCAAGCAGAATGGCGTGGCGTATAACGTCACCCGGAAAGGTTCGGTAACGGTTATCGGCGGCGTTGAGCACAAAACTGAAGCGGTCGGTTTTACTGCTGTGGGCGTAAAGACCGAATACGCGCCAGGAGAAATTGATGGAACGGTCATCATTAACGGCGACGTTCAGATAGTTTTTACCGCAGAGAAGGAAATCAAAATTGGGGATGTGGTTGATATTGATGGCACAGCCCATCGTGTTGTCAAACCCAACCCGGTAGAGCCTGCTGCGCTGGTGCTCTGCTACAAAGCACAGTTGAGGGCTTAGCATGGGAGAAAATACTGCTTTCATCGCGGAAATTACGGCATTCGTCAATAAGGCGAAAGAGAATCAGGAAGCGGTAGCGCGCGCCGTCGGCATAAAAATACTTAACCAACTGGTGATGATGTCCCCAGTGGGCAACCCGGAGTTATGGGAAGTTAACCAGACAGCCGTTTCCTATAATCGCGCTGTCTACGACCACAACGAGGCTCAACGGGCGAACCCCGACAACCTGACTAAAACCGGACGGCTAAAGAAAAAGGCACGGCTGGTGGATGGGATGGATGTCAAAGCACCAGCGGGTTATACGGGCGGCCGTTTTCGCGGTAACTGGCAGGTGTCCTTTGATGCACCAACGACAGACGAGACTGGCCGGGTTGATAAGACAGGTGATCTGACAAAGGCGGCCGGGAACTACACGCTGTCACTTTTTAAAGTTGGTATGAAGGCCATTTATTTCTGCAATAACGTGCCCTATGCCTATCCGCTGGAAATGGGGCATTCCACCCAGGCTCCTGGCGGCATGGTTCGCATAACTGCCGCTGAGTTTCAACGATTCTTTGAGGAAGCTGTAAGAGAGGTGTCCAGGTGATTCCTGATATTGCATCCGCGCTGGCCGCCAGACTGGGTACATGGGCCGATGCCGAAGGCGTTTCTGTTGCATGGGAGAACGTGCCGTTTACACCTCCTGCTAACGAGATGTACCTGGCTGTTCACGATATGCCTGTTACGCCGCGAACAATTGATCTCGGCCTGCGCTGCCGGACTTATTCAGGCCTCTATCAGATTAATGTTGTTGCGCCGGCCGGTTCCGGCCGTACCTCCGCCGTTGCTCTGGCGGGCAGAGTTGCGGAGTTGTTCCCCGAAGGGCTGGAAATCGAAGGCAATGACTTCACCTGCTGGATTAGCAGTCAACCTGGCATATTCCGCGGTATCCCTACACAAGTGTCCTACACCGTTCCTGTCAGCCTGAATTACAGGGCTGACATTATCAGCTGATTCCCTCTCTGATGCTCCACATCTGACCGGCTTAAGGCCGGTTTTCTTGTTTCTGAAGGAGAAACCATTATGGGCTTTGCACTGCCTAACGGCGCTCACGTTTATCTGGCGTCGGGCTACGGCCCGGCTATTACGTTCACCGGCGCGACGAATGCCGAGCATGTGGTGATCACTGTCAGTGACCCCGATGAACTTGCGGCTGGCGATATCGTTCATGTGAACTGCAACTGGTCGGGTATTGATAACGTAATCGCGAAAATTGAAGCGATTGCAGACAGCGCTGTAACTCTGCGCAATATCAATACCACTAACAAAAACAAATATGCTGCTGGTGGCGGTACCGGCTCAATCCGCAAGGTGCTTGAGTGGACCGAACTGCCACAAATCACAGAAGTATCAAAAGCTGGTGGCGATCAGAACACCACGCAGATTCAGTTCCTCAGCGATGACAGACAGCGCAACCTGAACACCTACAAATCAGCAGTTTCCCAGACCTACTCGATCGCTCATGACTCCACGCTTCCGGTATACCCACTGCTGCGTCAACTGGACGAAGACGAAGAGACGGTCGCGGCTTACATGTACGTGCCAAAGGCGAAAGAGAACCGATACTGGGCGGCAACAACGTCTTTCGACGATACGCCGGCAACGCAGGTGAACGAAGTTGAAACGGTTACCGTTGTGCTCAATCTGCAGTCGCCTGCGATGACGTTCTACAAAATCACCGACGCCGCGGCGTGAGCCGGGGATAACAATAATATGAGCCTCCTGTTTGGAGGCTTTTTTACGCTAAGGGGCAACGATGGCGACCAAATTCACTCTTCAGCCAAAACCAACTTTCAAGGCTAATGTCTCGATCCCGCGCGCAGGTGAAGAGGATGGAGTCCTGACATTTACGTTTAATCACAAACCACTCAAAGAACTGGCAGACCTGGAGAAACTTGAAGGCAAAACAGCCACTGATTTTCTTATGGAAATCATTGCAGGCTGGGCGCTCCCTGATGCGTTCAACGCAGAGAACCTGTCGGTGCTGCTGGAGAATTACCCGGCGGCCATTAAGGCCATTCCGGAAACGTACTATCGCGAGCTGATGGGACACCGCGAAAAAAACTGATAGCGGTTGCCTCTGCGTTCTATACGCCTGAACCAACGGCGGCTGACCTGGCACCCTACGGGCTTACGCCGGACGATTACGATGTCCAGTTCATTGACGTCTGGCCGGATGTCTGGCCCTCCTTCCTGGTATTTCAGGCCGTCAGTACACAATGGCGCACAGGTATGGGCGGTGCGTCCGGGCTGGATTACAACGTACTCCCCTGGATGATGCGCCTGCATAACGTTGACGATGAGGCAACCGCGCTTTCGGATATAAGGGTGATGGAAAGCGCTGCGCTAAGAATAATGCATAAAGAGAGGGCGGGATGAGCAACGACATCGCAACGATTTCGCTGCGTGTGAACACTAGCGAACTGGAGCGCGGTAACCGTGAACTGGATCGCTTTCAGGAAACTGCGACCGCGGCGGCCGGTAAAGCGGATGACCTGAACAGTACGTTCCGTACCGGGATTGATAACCAGAAAAAAAACAGCGAAAGCCTTAAGCAGCAGCGCCAGGAACTTCAGAACCTGCTGAATAAAATCAGCCCGGTCAACAAGGCACTGGATGAGCTGGACACAATTCAGGAGAGCCTGGCTAAATTCCGCAGTAAAGGTCTGGTGGGTGACGAAGATTTCACACGCTATAACAGTGTGCTTGAAACGACACGCACAAAACTGGCACAGGTCATGGAAGCTGAGACAGCTGAAGGGCGGATCCGGATTGAACAGGCTCAGGCGGCGCAACGTGCAGCTGCAGCGAGTAAAACGTTTATAGACTCCCTGGAAGAGCAGGTTTCTGCAATCGGTAAAACCCGCGCAGAGTTGCTTGAACTGAAGGCTGCTCAACTAGGTGTCTCAGAACGCGCCGCGCCTATGATCGCCCGGTTGAAGGAGCAGGAGGAAGCGTGGAAATCGGGGGCTATCAGTGCGGGGCAATATCGCAACGCAATGCGATACCTGCCGATGCAAATGACGGATATCGTGACGTCACTGGCTTCGGGCATGCCCGTCTACATGGTAGCCATACAGCAGGGCGGCCAGTTGCGGGACTCGTTTGGTGGCGTTGCAAATGCGCTGAAAGCGATGTTATCCATGGTCACCCCGGTTCGTGTCGCGATTGGTGGTCTGGCAGGTGCTGTTCTGCTTGCTGCTAAAGCAGGCTCCGACTATTTAACAGCCTATGAAGAAATTAACAAAGCCATTATTCGGACTGGCAATATTGCCGGAACGTCAGCGCTCCAGGTTATGGCTTCATCTCAGACTATTGCCGCTTCAACTGGCGCTACGGTTGATACTGTCCAGGGGCTCATGACCGAACTGGTTGGCATGGGATCACTGACACAGCAGCAGCTTGAAAAGGCTACGAGTTCGACAGCTATGGCCGTTCAAACCGGTATTGTTTCGGCACAGGACATCACAAAAGCCTATAAAGACATTGAAAAAGACCCTGTCAAAGCACTGCAGAGCCTCAACGATCAGTATAACTTTCTTACCGTTTCGCAACTTAGGCACATTGATGATCTGGTGAAGCAGAAAAATCAGACCGCTGCAGTGACTCAGGCAATGGACCTGTTTGGCGATACGATGGCACAACGTGGAGAACAGGCTTACGACTCGCTGACACCGTTTGGTCGCCTGTGGCTGGATATCAAGGGCTGGGCGTCTGAGGCTATGCAGAGTATCGGTCAGTGGGTTGCTGAGCTGGCATCGAACACACTGAAGGAGTTCAACGCAATTTATTACAGCGTTGCGATCGTTTTCCAGAAGCTGAACCAGATCATTTCTTCCTCTATCGCTGCCGCGATTAACCTCGTTCCCGACTGGGCGAAAACAGATACTTTGCAGGGATGGCAGGACTACAACGAACAAATGGCCGGCGCTTATGGCGACAGCGTCTCTCAGCTTAAAAAAGACTGGGATGCAGCCGACATTAGCGCAGGTAAATACCTTGATACCACCCGCAAGATAAAAACCGCGACAACCCAGAAGGATCGGGAAGAAGTCGCTTTGTTTGGTAAAAAGACGAAAACCGGAAAGCAGGGCGCTGTATCTGCTGGCGATCGCACCACGGAAGCAGCTCAGGCTGAACTGCTTGCGCTTCAGGCTCAGTTACGTGCGCTGCAGCAGCATAAAGGTCTGAACGATACTATCAGCCAGCAGCGAAAAGATCTGTGGACGACTGAAGCGAAATTTCAGGTACTGGAAGAGGCATCACGGTCACGCTCCCTGACAAAGCAGGAAAAATCTCTCCTGGCTAGCAAAGACCAGGTTCTGCAACTGGCGAGGCAGAAAGCTCTGCTTGGTGACCAGATTACCGCGCAGGAACAACTCAACAAGCGCATGGATACATCGCAGAAATACGTCACGCAGATGGCTGAGAAACAGGCTGCGTTATTGGGTGGCGCCGGGATGAGCGATCGGATGGCTCAGCGTGAACTCGCGAAAAGTCAGCTCGCTGCAGGCTGGAAAAATTCAGGTGGCTCTCTAGAGGATGAGGGTTATCAGAAGCAACTTAAAGCGGCGAATGATTACTATGACGCAGAGGACAGGTTGCGTGGTGACTGGCTGACCGGTGCAAAAAAAGGCTGGGCTGAATTCGAAGACAGCGCGACCGATGTTTACTCTCAGATGCAGACGATTACCAGCAATGCGTTCACCGGGATGGCCAGCACACTCACTGACTTTTTTACTACTGGTAAATCTAACTTCTCAGACTTCCTGACTACCTTCCTGAAGGGCATAGCCCAGATGCTGACTCAACTGGCTCTGGTTAATGGAATGAAGTCATCCTTTGGTGGAACGGGTATCGGGGCGTTTATTGGTTTCTCTGGTGTCGGTCTGGTGCCGGGATTCGATAGCGGTGGTTACACCGGTGATGGCGGTAAATACCAACCAAAAGGCGTAGTTCACGGTGGTGAGTTTGTCTTTACGAAGGAAGCGACCAGTGCGCTGGGTGTCGGTAATCTTTATGCACTTATGCGGGGCGCCCAAGGGTATGCAAACGGCGGCTATGTTGGCCGCGCACCGATGTATGGGCTGCAATCTTCGGCAACTGGCGGCTTAACCGTTCAAACGTCCGTGGTCGTTCATAATCAGAACACTCAGCAGCAGGCATCTGGTAACAACGACGCTATTTCTCGGGCTTACAAACAGACCATTGATCAGTCTGTTCGTGCTGGAATTGCTAAGGAGTTGCAACCCGGAAGGTTGATTTGGAACGCTATGAAAAGCCGTTGAAAAATTGATAGCAGTCCCTTATTTGAGCCTGCTATCACAAGATTAATTATTTACGGGGCAGATACTTATGGGTTGTATATGTTCCACCTTTGTGTGAGGACCCTTTCCCGTTTGTATAATGACCACGAGAACCTTTTGCGTAAGTGATCGAGGGCGCCACAAGCATTAATGAAAGAACGGCAACTAGTAGTGTTTTCATAAGAACTCGCTGTGTAGTTAAGTAGTGTAAAAGCCATTCAAATATACGTAATGAATAGGCAGTTGGAGAAAAAATTCTTTCTGCTACTAATCGAGTTCAACCCGCTTCGGCGGTTTTTTTTATGCCCGGAGAAAGCATGGCAATCGAAACATTCACCTGGCGGACGCAGATACAGGCAGGAATGGAAGGAACGTTCAGCCATAAAACCCGCTCTGCAACCTTTGGCGACGGCTATGAGCAGATTGCCGGAGAAGGCATCAACCCTGAAAAGCAGTCATGGCCAGTAACACTAACTGGCAAAAAACCGGACATGCTTCAGGCACTGAAATTTTTCCGCTCCCACGTTACGAAATCATTTATCTGGACATCACCAGTTGGCGAAATGGGCCTCTATAGGATTGAGGCGGAATCAATCAAGTCACAGCCCTTATCCAGTAAAGTTCTGACCATTTCCGCAACATTCAAACAGGCGTACGCACCATGATCACAGCAGACTATCAAAGCCTTGAACCCGGCAATAAGGTCCGGCTTATCGAAGTTGATGGCTCTACGTTCGGCGTGGATGATGTACTGCGATTTCATGCGTATAACCTCCCGCACACGGAAGAAGAAATCGCCGCCGCTGGTGGTGATGAATCAAAGCTGAAGGCGAAAAGTATCTGGTGGCAGGGAGAAGAGTACGCCGCCTGGCCGTATCAGATTGAGGGGCTGGAAGCATCAACAGACGGCAGCAGCGCCCAGCCAACACTGGGGGTTGCAGATATCGAAAGCAAGATTACTGCGCTGTGCCTTGCTTATGACGATATGCTACAGGCGAAAGTTACCATCCATGACACCTATTCGCATTATCTCGATGCGCAGAATTTCCCCGCAGGCAACGCAACAGCTGACCCACAACAGGTCAGAAAACGCGTTTTTTACATCGATGGTAAAAACAGCGAAATTCCGGGCGAACGTATCGAGTTCTTACTCGATAGCCCAATGTCGTTACAGGGAAAGATGATTCCCACACGCCAGCTTCATTCTCTGTGTACCTGGTGCATCCGGAATAAATATCGCACCGGCGACGGCTGCGACTATGCCGGAACCCGCTATTTCGATAAAAACAACAACCCGGTGAGCGATCCGTCTCTGGACGAATGCAACGGCACGCTGACGGCCTGCAAACTTCGGTTCGGTGAAAATAACGAACTCTCGTTTGGTGGTTTCCCGGGCACGTCTTTGATCAGGAGCTGATATGCGGCAGAAAACCATCGATGCGATTATGTCACATGCTGCAGCTGAGTATCCTCGAGAATGTTGCGGCGTGGTGGCGCAGAAAAGCCGTGTTGAACGTTATTTCCCGTGCCGGAATCTTGCCGCGGCGCCGGAGGGAAATTTTGTCCTTTGTCCCGAAGACTATGCAGCTGCTGAGGACTGGGGGAAGGTGATCGCCATCGCTCACAGTCATCCTGATGCCACGACGCAACCGAGCGAACTGGATAAAGCTCAATGTGATGCAACCCTTTTACCCTGGCATATCGTGAGCTGGCCTGAAGGTGACTTTCGCACCATTACTCCACGCGGTGAATTGCCTCTGCTCGGACGCCCGTTTGTGCTCGGACACTATGACTGTTGGGGCCTAGTGATGAGTTATTTCCGGCAGGAGCACGGGATCGAGCTTAAGGATTACCGGGTGGATTATCCCTGGTGGGAGAACGACTATCCGGACAACTTCTATCAGGATTGCTGGTACGAATGTGGATTTCGGGAGTTCAGCGGTCCGGCGATGCCCGGTGATTTGGTAATCATGCAAGTTCAAGCCAACAAGTGGAACCATGCTGGTATTTTACTTAGCGGTAATATTTTGCTACATCACCTTTATGGGCATTTAAGTCAGAGGATACCTTATGGAGGATATTGGATTGATCGGACAATGAAAATTGTTCGTCATAATATCCTTTTCCGTTGATAATGAATATTCAATATCAATGCGGTGGATTTTCTCATGGAAAATAAAAATAAAGCTTACTACAATCTCAAAAAGATAGCTGTTTCGCTACCCCTTATTATTGGTGGGTTCCTTTTTATAAATAGTTTCTTCAGTTGTTCCATGAATTTATGGGCGGGCAGTGGTTATTTATTTACCGGTTTCGGCCTGACCATTTTTTTTGTTAGATGGCTGTTATGGGGTGACTTGGATTTTACATCCGGTGGAGTGATGGTATCAGTCGGATTTGTATTGGGTATCATCAGTGTGTTTACAGGTTCAAAAGCGCTCGATCCGGCATACAACAAGCTCAGAGTAGATATGTATAGCGTGTTTGTGGAAGCATCACTAACTTGTAAGGGGGACAGCCAACCCTACATTAATGCCGCACGCTCTTGTGGTGTTGCGCCCATATTAGATGTAATGGATTTGAATTACCAACTAGCCAAAGCTCGATATCTGAATCCCACAGCCTCGATTGTTGATGGTGTATACCATTCAACAGATGGTGTTAAGGTTGATCCGTGTTTAGTGAACTATTATGAACTATCATCACAGTGTCCCGATGCATTCGTTCAATTGAAAAATAACCACCCCGAATTGAAATCTTCTGCATCCTTCAAACAGTGCTCATCGCTTTGGCTAAAAGTGCGTGGGTGGATAGCAAGGCTTTTTTGATACGTGATTTAAGTAATATGAGACGTTTTCCGTGATGTAATCTCAGCCCACTATTATTGGTGGGCTTTTTATTGGAGTCCATTATTCATGAAAGTGGTTTCTGAGGAATTCAGAACAATTCGCCTTTATGGCGTCCTGGGGGCAACGTTTGGCCGCGAATTCCAACTTTCCGTAGCATCACCAAAAGAGGCCATCCGCGCATTGTGCGTTATCGTGCCAGGCTTCGAGCGTTTTTTGAATACCAGTAAGCAGCGCGGGCTTACTTACGCTGTATTCAGTGGAAAGCGTAACCTGAACGATGATGAAATCTCTATGGATCAGAGTACCGCTGATATCCGTATCGCGCCGGTGATCATTGGCAGTAAGCGAGCCGGGGTGTTTCAGACAATCCTCGGGGTTGCCCTTGTCGCTGTTGCTGCGTTCGTCACGGGAGGGGCCGCGATCGGGATTGGTGGTACCGCTTTCGCTGGTGGATGGGGAGCTGTGGCGGGGATTGGGGCATCAATGGCGATCGGTGGCGTAGTCCAGATGCTTTCTCCACAGACAACCGGGCTCGCCAGTAAGCAATCGGCAGACAACAAGGCCAGCTATGCCTTTGGTGGAGTAACAAATACGACAGCTCAGGGAAATCCGGTACCACTCTTGTATGGTCGGCGCCGTATAGGTGGTGCGATCATTTCAGCCGGTATCTATGTTGAAGATCAGCAGTAAGCATGCTGTAATGGGCTTACTTAATGTGGGGTAACTTGAGATTAGATTCAAAAATGAAAAAAATATCTACTCTTTTTCTTTGTACTTCCTTATTTTCAGGCATGGCTTTAGCTGAGAACCATTACATACCTCTCCTCTATAATTTATCTACTATGTTTGATTTCAATCCAGTTAAAGGAGCTGTCAAATCATTAGATACTGATGTTGAAGAAAATGGTAAGGTCACTTATAAAATCGCCATCAGACTGGCTAAGAATGGGTGTGTCGAAAGCTTAGATCTTGACAACGTTTCGTCTGGCCATGAAACCAATCTAAAAAATAGCAATGGAAATCTTGTTGGTCAGAGAGATGGTAAGCCTTTCTCTATACAGCTCGATGAAAAATGTAATATCTTGAGTAAAAATGAAAATGGTGACGAGTTGCTATATAGTCTTTACTCGAATGGTTTAATTAAAGACACCTATTTTTTGGGTAAGAAAATATCTGAGCATTTTTATGATGGTCATTCTAATTTGATACGTTCTGAGTTTTATAGTTCTGGAAAGGTCCTATCTAAAAACGAAATATCTTATGTTGATAAAGACAGGAAGCCTCTTGATTATAAAATTATAAATACATCAGTTTACTCGGAAGGTTATACAGCAACGAATACTTGCCATTATAGCGAAAAGCTTGTTCCTGAAATATGTAAAGTAACAGTACAGAACGCTGGGAATCCTTTGCCGAAACCAGTATTTATGACTGCAAATACGAAAGTTGAATTCTACTAGATTAAACACATTTCAAAAAGCCACCTCTGGGTGGCTTTTTTTATGGGCGCAATATGGCTACATCTACCCCGATTAGAGGCCGCAAGGGCGGCAGTTCAAGCTCAAGAACTCCTACAGAACAGCCAGACGATCTGCAGTCAGTAGCCAAGGCGAAAATCCTTCTCGCGTTGGGAGAGGGTGAGTTTGCTGGTGGCCTCACTGCGCGCGATATTTATCTCGATGGCACTGCACTTGAGAACGCAGATGGTTCCGAGAACTTCAGCGGTGTGGCTTGGGAGTTTCGTTCTGGAACTCAGGCGCAAAAATACATTCAAGGGATCCCAGGTACCGAAAACGAAATCAATGTAGGTACCGAAGTTTCCAGTATCACTGCATGGACGCGTACTTTTACCAACACCCAACTCTCTGCGGTTCGTCTGCGTCTGAAATGGCCTTCTCTCTTCAAACAGGAGGACGATGGCGATCTGGTTGGCTATTCGGTCAACTACGCAATTGACTTGCAGACGGACGGCGGCACATGGCAGACGGTACTCAATACCAGCGTGACCGGCAAAACGACTTCAGGTTACGAGCGCAGCCACCGTATTGATTTACCTCAGGCTGGCAGTACCTGGACAATCCGACTGCGTAAGATTACGTCTGATGCCAACAGCGCGAAGATCGGCGACACGATGATGCTGCAGAGCTTCACCGAGGTAATTGACGCCAAATTACGCTATCCAAACACAGCGTTGCTTTATATCGAATTCGATTCCAGCCAGTTTAACGGTTCTATCCCGCAGATCTCCTGCGAGCCTCGCGGCCGCGTTATCCGCGTTCCAGATACCTACGACCCCGAAACCCGCATATATAGTGGTATGTGGACTGGGACATTTAAATGGGCCTGGACCGATAACCCTGCATGGATTTTCTACGATCTGGTGGTTAGTGACCGTTTCGGACTTGGGGATCGTCTTACAACGGCCAACATAGATAAATGGACACTCTATCAGGTTGCGCAGTATTGCGATCAAATGGTACCGGATGGCAAAGGCGGAAGTGGTACCGAACCACGTTATACCTGCAACGTCTACATTCAGGAACGCAACGACGCTTATACGGTCCTGCGTGATTTTGCTGCCATATTCCGTGGGATGACCTACTGGGGCGACGACCAGATTGTGGCGCTGGCGGACATGCCGAGAGATGTTGATTTTACATATACGCATGCGAACGTTATTGATGGCCGCTTTACCTATTCCAGCAGCACCACAAAGAACCGTTACACCAATGCGCTGGTGTCCTGGTCTGATCCTGATAACGCTTATTCTGATGCGATGGAGCCTGTTTTTGAGCAGGCGCTGGTTTCGCGTTATGGATTTAATCAACTTGAGATAACAGCTATTGGTTGTACCCGGCAATCGGAGGCGAACCGAAAGGGGCGCTGGGGGATCCTCACCAATAACAAAGATCGCGTTGTTACTTTCAATGTAGGGGAAGACGGTAACATTCCGCAGCCTGGCTATGTGATCGCTGTAGCTGACCGAAATCTTTCCGGGCGCGACCTGGGCGGCCGTATCTCTGCGGTGAATGGTCGCGTGCTGACGCTGGACAGGGTGCCGGATGCTTCGGCAGCCGACAGGATGATTGTCAATCTTCCATCGGGTGTTTCGCAGTCACGCACCATTCAGTCGATAACGGGCAATAAAGTGACCGTTACTACCGATTACAGTGAAACGCCTGTGGCTGAGGCCGTATGGGTCATTGAGTCTGATGAGCTCTACGCACAGCAGTATCGCGTTATTACGGTAACTGATAATAATGACGGCACGTTCACAATCGTCGGTGCAAATCACGATCCGGATAAATATGCCCGTATCGATACCGGAGCCATCATTGACCAGCGGCCAGTGAGTGTCATCCCGCCGGGTAACCAGTCGCCGCCTGCCAACATTGTCATCAGCTCGTTTTCAGTGGTTCAGCAGAATATCAGCGTCGAAACGATGCGCGTGAGCTGGGACCAGGCGCAGAATGCAATCGCCTATGAAGCGCAATGGCGCCGAAACGATGGGAACTGGGTTAACGTGCCGCGCAGCTCCACCACGTCTTTCGACGTGCCGGGCATTTACGCGGGACGATACCTGGTGCGTGTGCGCGCAATCAATGCCGCAGAAATTTCATCAGGATG
Source organism: Enterobacter cloacae complex sp. FDA-CDC-AR_0132 (assembly GCF_003010695.1). Lineage (NCBI taxonomy): Bacteria > Pseudomonadati > Pseudomonadota > Gammaproteobacteria > Enterobacterales > Enterobacteriaceae > Enterobacter > Enterobacter cloacae complex sp. FDA-CDC-AR_0132. Next base: position 3,854,200 of record NZ_CP027618.1, read on the forward strand.
GGGCTATGCAGAAGAGAAAACGCTGACGGGTAAAGTGGGCAATCCACCGAAGCCGGTTGACTTCATCGCTTCTGAAAGCGTGGTATTCGGTATCGAGTTGAATTGGGGATTCCCGGCGAATACCAGCGACACGCTGAAGACGGAAATTCAGTACAGCCTCACCGGTACCGAAGACGATGCGATGCTGCTGGCCGATGTGCCATACCCGCAGCGCAAATATCAGCAGATGGGCCTTAAGGCTGGGCAGATTTTCTGGTACCGCGCACAGCTGGTGGACCGCAGCGGCAACGAATCAGGGTATACAGAATGGGTGCGAGGACAGGCCAGTATCGATGTCTCCGACATCACCGATGTGATCCTGGAGGAAATTAAAGACTCTGATACCTTCAAAGACCTGATCGAGAACGCGGTGGACAGCAATGAAAAAATTGCTGGCATGGCTGACGACATCAAACAGGCCAATGATGAACTTGAGCAGCATGCGAAGGATATCGCCAAAAACGCCCAGGACGTCGGGAAGGTTCAGACCAGCGTTAATGAGCTTTCCAGCACGGTCGGAGATGTATCGTCTTCTCTCTCGGAGCTTAAGCAGACCGTGGCGACGGCTGATACCGCGCTGGGCCAGCGCATCGATAACATCAGTGTGTCCATGGACGGCATGACGGGCGGGGTGAAGAACTCGGCAATCGCTATTATCCAGGGAAACTTGGCTCAGGTAGCCACGCGTAAAACTCTGTCTGCTTCGGTTGCCGGTAACAGCGCGCAGCTGGACCGCATTGATGAGGTGATCGTCAACGAGAAGGAGGCAACGGCGCGATCTTTGCTGAGTTTGCAGACTGACGTGAACGGCAACAAAGCTTCCATCAACAGCCTGAACCAGACGTTCTCGGATTACCAGCAGGCTATGGCCACGCAGGTAAACAGCATCACAGCGACAGTCAATGGACACACTGCAGCGATCACAACCAACGCGCAGGCCATTGCCAACGTGAATGGTGACCTGGAAGCGATGTACAGCATTAAAGTTGGGTTATCGAGCAATGGTCAGTATTACGCAGCAGGGATGGGGATTGGGGTTGAGAATACCCCTGGTGGCATGCAGTCGCAGGTTGTTTTTCTGGCTGACCGCTTTGCTGTGACCCAGTACGCCGGAGCCACGGTTACGCTTCCGTTTGTTATTCAGAACGGGCAGACCATCATCCGGGAAACGCTCATTGGTGACGGGACAATCGGCAACCTTAAACTCGGCAACTACATCCAGTCGACAACCTGGGATGGAACCGGAAACGTTGGCTGGCACATCAACAAATCCGGTTATGCCGTGTTCAATAATGTCACCGTGCGTGGAACGGTTTACGCCACGAACGGGGAGTTTACCGGGAAAGTGACGGCAACCAGTGGTTCATTCAGGGGTACAGTGGAGGCTGAGAATTTTGTCGGTGATGTGGTTAACGCAGGTGTCGGTCTGGATAAATCCAGATCCGGCTCAGGAGGTGTAACGACCAATCTGACTTATACGGATACAACCGGAACCAGCAAGCCTAAGACAGTAATTGTATCAGCGGTTGTATTGATATATGGCGTATCTGGCGACGATGCCACTGCGCGGATATCAGTGACCATTGACGGAACCACAAAGGATTATCAGTGGGTAACCTGTTCAACCCGAAATACAACCAACGCTGTAGCGGTCCCGGTGATTTTTGCGAAAAGCGGAATTACGAAACAGGTAGTGACTGCATCAATAAGCGTAAATGATATGTCGGGAGGAACTAACGCATCGAAGAAAGAGATTCTTTCGCCGGTGTTGCAGATTGCACGTGGCTCAGGTTCATTTTCCGCGTCATAAAAATAAAGCCCCATCAGGGGCTTTATTTATTTTACTTGAATGGTGCTTTAATTTTTTGGGCCGGGAGTTCTCTGTCTTTGTAAGAGACGCCACCAGTACATGGCTTAACGTGTGAGACATTATCGTAAGACGTGACAGTGGACGTATTCGCGTTAACACAGGCGTCAATCTGGCGTTTTTGTGCTGTTCCACCATCGCCATATCCAGGGTTAGATGTGTGTCCCGTTTCAGAAGCCACTGACAGTGATGACAGAGACAATAAAGTCACGCCCATAAGCATCGACAAATAGTTCTTTTTCATTTTTGCATTCCATTAATTAGTGGGGTGCCCATATTCACAAATAAACATTAATTATTCAGATCGTTTATGCGAATCAATATTTAGTTATTGATCGTTTATAGCGATCAATTAATTAAGAGGCACCTATGCTTTATAATACTGGCACTATCGCTATTAACGGAAATACCGCAACCGGCACTGGCACAAACTGGACGGCACCGGCCAGCCAGGTTCGCGCTTGCCAGACGATTTTCGTCATGTCTAACCCGGTCCAGATGTTCCAGATTTCATCCGTGAACAGCGCCACGTCAATGACGGTTACGCCTGCTGCTTCTCCGGCGCTGAGCGGCCAGAAGTACGGCATTCTGGTATCTGACAATATCTCGGTCGATGGCCTGGCGCAGGCGATGTCTCAGCTCATTAACGAGTATGACGAGAATATCGGTGCGTGGGAGACGTTCGCCACCACATCAGCAAATCAGAGTATCACTGTAACAATCAACGGCACCTCCGTAACCATCCCCGGCATCGGGAAACTGGCGCAGAAAGGGAGCAACGGTGCGCTGGCTGTTGCTGACGGCGGTACCGGTGCAACGAAGGCAGAAGACGCTCGCACAAACCTCGGTTTAGGAAACAGCGCCACCAGGAACGTTGGAACGGCTGCCGGAACCGTGGCGGCCGGAGATGATACGCGGCTTAAGACAATAGAAGGAAAAACGGGCGGTACAGTAACCGGTAGTATTATCTCCACCCCAGGTAATGAAGTTGGCGTTGCAACGGGGACTGGTGGGAATAAGGCGATCACACTGTCTAATGCATCATCAGACGGACCGGTAGAGAACTATGTAAACTGGCTTTCTGGTAATTACTATGCTGGCACATGGAGGCTTGGCGCTGTACGTGGATCATCAAGGGATTTAGCCCGTGTACAAATGAACATCTATGATGGTGTAGGTACCAATGCTGATTTCCGCTGGTACCCTTACGGAGCGTTTCAGTCAAAAGTCAACTTTTGCCCAGGCGAAGGGCAAGGTGGGAGCTATCAGGTAGTGGTTAACGGTTACGGCACCAACACATCTTTTTCACGCCCAAACCTATCAACTCCAAACGATAGTGGTTTTGTGCCATTTGGCAGGTGGCATACCTATTGCTCAGGGGGATATCACGCCGTTACCGCTCTTGGATCTATCTCCCAGGGGCCAAGCAACTGGCCATCCATTGAACTGGCAACAATTGGTGATGGTGGATCTGCAGGAACGCGCATTTTCTCGTTTAATACAGTCACCGCTGATATTTCTGTATCTGGAAGTGGCGGCTTCTCAGGTAACTATATTTTCTCAAAACAGCCTAACTGTGATGTCACACTGAAACATAGCGTGAAATACGATGATGGGTCTCAGTCGTACGAAAACATCAAGCAATTCCAACCGGCGACATATATCTACAACGATGATCCCCGTGAAAGAGTCCGTCGAGGCGTCATTGCTCAGGATGTCATGAAGATTGACAGCGAGTATGTAAAGTTGGTCCCGGCAACACCGAAATTTGATGGCGAAGGCAACAGGGTTGACGCTGACGATACGCTGGCGCTGGATAGCAATGTCATCATGCTCGATACAGCACTGGCTCTCAATTACGTCATTAAGCAGTTGGAAAAAACACAGAAAGAACTTAATGAGCTTAAGAAAAAATTTTCTTAGCCATGGAAGTTTAGCGCCGCGGCCCAATCGAAAGAACAAGCAGCGGCGACATCGATAGTTTTGATGACCAAAATCATTTCTTCAGTAGTTTCTTCAGTCTTATCAGCAAGAACGCTATTAATGCAGACAGAGAAAATTTAATAAAAATTACTGTGAAATCATAGTTATTCATGGCCTCTTCACCATCACCTGATATCCGGATATGTTGCATGAAAACATCATTAATCCAGCTATCGGGAATGAGGATAAAACAGACAATAAGCAAAGCAACGAATATTATGATTTTCATCTCACACCACATTTACTGAAGTCAGGAACACCACGAACATCAATACGCCCGTATGCCATTAATCCTTTTCCGCCGGGTACAGTCACTTTTTTCCGTTTGAGTAATGCATTACGAAGAATCTGGAAATCAGCTGCTCTGTAAAGGGTGATGCAGCCCCACGATACACCAGAACCATCAGTATTGAGAGGGTGGAGCCTGAAACTGCCACGTCTCGTACCGTTAACATAGACGTAATCGCTCATGGTTTGCGCACTGTACAAACCGAACCATTCAGAGTGATGGTTTTTATACAGGTGTGCCAGATCGATTATTTCAGCTCTCGCCTGGTTAACGAAACTACCAGTGGGTCGATCAACAATCCAGTAAGTACCGGGTGGAATCGCGGCCTTTTCAATATCTGAGCAGTTAGGATTGTTGATATATCGTTCGATCCCTGACAGAACGTCAAATGATCCAATACCATAACAATCCAGCTTGAGCGTTTTCCCATCTGTCGACAGCCGGCCATAATCCATCATGCAAATCTGCAAGCTCTTACTCCCGTTTTCGATTATCAATTCGCCGGAATGATAATAGATAATAAACGGCTGGTTAACCTACTAATTTTTCGGTGTAAGGAAGGTTAGTAATGTTACCAGTTTGGTAGTAAGTAGCGGTGAAGCCAGTAATGCTCAATGCCTTTTGCTGGCGAAGAACACTAAGGATTGGTCTAAATATACACATCTGAATCAGAACTCGAAAAATTTACAAAGGTGATAATTCGAAGAGAGATAGAAACTTACAAGCGAAGCGGTGAAGCTTTGTACAGCCATAAGGAATCCGGTGTATTGCGAACCCTCAAAAATAAAACTACTGTATATAAATACAGTATTCGAGGTGTGCGTAATGGAATTCTTCAGACCTACAGAACTGAGAGAAATTATTGTTCTCCCGCTTTTCAGTGACTTAGTGCAGTGTGGTTTCCCGAGTCCGGCAGCTGATTACGTTGAGCAGCGTATTGATCTCAATGAGCTTTTAGTTGCACATCCCAGCTCGACGTATTTCGTAAAGGCCGCAGGCGACTCGATGATAGAGGCCGGGATTAGCGACGGTGATCTGCTGGTGGTGGATAGCTCCCGAACTGCTGAACACGGAGATATCGTAATTGCCGCAGTTGAAGGAGAATTCACAGTCAAACGTCTGCAGCTCCGCCCAACCGTTCAGCTTAATCCGATGAACAGCGCTTATTCGCCGATTATCGTCGGCAGTGAAGACACGCTGGACGTTTTCGGCGTCGTGACTTTCATCGTTAAATCGGCGAGCTGAACATGTTCGCGCTCTGTGATGTGAATTCGTTCTACGCATCATGCGAGACTGTATTCAGGCCGGACCTGAGAGGGAGGCCGGTTGTCGTTCTCTCAAATAACGATGGCTGTGTAATCGCACGCAGCGCCGAGGCCAAGGCGGCTGGAATTACCATGGGCGAGCCGTTCTTTAAGCAAAAGGATCTATTCAGGCGCGCTGGTGTTGTTTGTTTTAGCAGTAATTACGAGCTCTATGCTGACATGTCAAACCGGGTAATGACGACGCTTGAGGAAATGAGCCCTCGCGTCGAAATTTACAGTATCGACGAAGCTTTTTGCGACCTGGCAGGTGTTCGCAACTGCCGGGACCTGACGGAGTTCGGCAAAGAGATCCGCGCTACGGTTCTTAAGCGTACGCACCTGACTGTCGGGGTTGGGATCGCGCAAACGAAAACCCTTGCTAAGTTGGCCAACCATGCCGCCAAGAGATGGCAGAGGCAGACGGGCGGAGTTGTTGATTTGTCCAATATCGATCGCCAGCGTCGGCTGTTGGCTATCGTGCCTGTAGAGGACGTATGGGGCGTCGGAAGGCGCATCAGCAAGAAGCTGAACGCAATGGGCATTAAAACTGCCCTCGACCTTTCGGAGCAGAGCACGTGGATAATCAGAAAGCACTTTAACGTTGTACTCGAGCGGACAGTCCGAGAGCTGCGCGGCGAGCCTTGTCTCGATCTTGAAGAGTTTGCGCCGGCAAAGCAGGAAATCGTCTGTAGTCGCTCATTCGGCGAACGCGTTACCGAGTACGAACAGATGCGTCAGGCTATCTGCAGTTATGCGGCAAGAGGTGCTGAAAAGCTTCGGGGCGAGCATCAGTATTGCCGCTTTATTTCTGCGTTCGTGAAAACCTCTCCCTTTGCGATTAACGAGCCGTATTACGGTAACAGTGCTTCAATGAAGCTTCTCACCCCTACACAGGATTCCCGCGACATCATCAACGCCGCGGTAAAGTGCCTGGACAAAATCTGGAAGGATGGCCACCGGTACCAGAAAGCCGGCATTATGCTTGGGGACTTCTTTAGCCAGGGAGTGGCCCAGCTCAACCTATTCGACGAGAACTCGCCGCGGGCAGGTAGCGAGAGGTTGATGGAGGTTCTCGATCATCTCAACGCGAAAGACGGGAAAGGCACGCTCTACTTTGCTGGGCAGGGCATACAGCAGCAGTGGCAGATGAAACGTGACATGCTCTCACCTCGCTACACAACTCGTTATGCCGATTTATTGACGGTCAGATAGGCCGCCATGGGATTGAGATACCTCGAAAGGCGAACACGTAAAAGGATAAGTAAAAGTTTTGTTGCTGCCATTAAGTTCGACGTATTGGATGACTAAAGTACAGTTTTTTGGAACATCTTCTTTGGAATTTAAAATCGTTTGAATTTCATAGGGAAGAGGGGAAGGTATAGGTGCCCCGTTTGAGGCATTAAGTATTTTAGCTTGCCCTGGTTCAAGGAGTGTGCCATCAAGCTGATTGTCGAGGTACCATGTACCTATCCCGAAACTCATCTTGCTGTCAATTTCAATAGAAGTAATTGCTGCCGGCTGATTACCGTTATTGGCGATCATAAAATGAAGCTTATTTGACTCGCCAGATATGATAGAGGTAACTATTTCTGCCTGTTTAGATTGAAAAACACCATTAATAAATGGAATTGTCCATATTGAAAGCAATGTAAGAAAGAAGCCAGTAAACAGAGCAAACGTATTGAGGTGACGGATCCAGTTCTGATAGCTTCCACAGTGGTGACATTTTTTAGCTCCGTGGTGTATTGGATTTCTACAATCACGACAGTTATTCATAAGGCATTCCCTGCTTATACCATGAACAATATTAGTGAATACATAGTACTAGAGCGAGACTGGTTCTAATAGATCATGTCCTTGGTTTTTTACATTACCCACGGCGCGCGTCACGGCGTGCCAGATAAACTTGTCTGCCGGCACGGAACCGTCGGCAGCTATCTCTTCAGCTTCCTTTCCGCCTATATCCTGTCGCATCCACTCCCTCGCCGCTTCAGGTGACAGGACCAGCGGCCTGCGGTCGTGAATGTCGACCAGACCCTTATCAGCTGCAGACGTCACTATCAGAAAGCCTTCCGCTTCATCACCTCGCTCAAACGGCGTGCTGCCGATTGCTGCCATAAATATCGGCTGGCCATCTGCCCGGTGAATGAAGTAGGGCTGTTTTTTGTCGCCTACTTTCTTCCACTCGTACCATCCATCTGCAAAGCAGATTGCCCGGCCATGCTGCCAGAGAGGTTTAAACATTCGGCTTGTAGCCGCCGTCTCGACGCGCGCGTTAATGAGTGGCGGTTTATCCCACCACCCTGGCGCGTATGACCACAAGACCGGATCGAGATGCAGTTGCTCGTCTCGTTCGCTAAGCAGAAGAACTTTGGTACCTGGCGAGACGTTGTACCGACCAATAGGTTCCGGGTCGTATGCGATGTCGCGATCGGCTTCATCGGCCAGGTATGCCAGATATTCTTCACGGTTTTGGGCTTGTGCAAAACGTCCACACATAGAAATCTCCAGCCAGATGTCAGAATGAAAGTATAGGGCAGGGAGAAAAAGAGGTGCGCACCGAAACGTTATGATTTTGAAACAGGGGCATGATGGAAGTCAGGCAGACGGTAAAGCGGGTCGTTGAGACACTGGAAGGAGCTACGCAAAGTTAAAGTGTTAGGCTATTTACGTTCCGAAGCGGTTATCGTTCATTAATTGAGCGAAGTGCGAATGTTTAGAGTGGGTGAAGGGGCATTTTTGAGAGAGATTCTTCCCCAAAACGATACGCAACCTACTGAATAGCATAAGGTTCTATTAGGAGTGAAAATGGTGCAAATCAGTGGCTTGATAACAAGTTAACTTATTGTTTAGAAAGAATAAAAACGATATTTGGATAGTATGCTTCGCCCATATCTTCGGCGGCGGCTACGCGGCGGGATACTATGCCTACCTGTGGACGCAAATGCTGGCAGACGATGGCTACCAGTGGTTTGTTGAGCAGGGCGGGTTGACGCGTGAAAACGGACAGAAATTCCGTGAAGCGATTTTGTCGCGCGGGAACAGCACTGATTTAGCTGAACTTTACCGGAACTGGCGTGGCCACGATCCGAAGATTGAACCGATGCTGGAGAATCGTGGATTGAGTGCTTAAGGGCTTTTTTAGTATGGGAACAGAACCGGGCGCGATGCCCGGTTTTTTGTCCGATTTTTCTTCCCCAAAATCATTAACGCCGCATAAAGTGCCTGGATAAAATCTGGAAGGATGGCCATCGCTACCAGAAAGCCGGAATAATGTCGGGTGACTTCTTCAGCCAGGGGGGAGCCAGCTCAACCTTTTCGATGAGAACGCACCGTATGCTGGCAGCGAAAAGTTGATTGAGGTGCTCGAACACCTGAATGCGAAAGACGGGAAAGGCACGCTTTACTTTGCAGGGCAGGGCATACAGCAGTATTGGCAGATGAAACGTGAAATGCTGTCGCCGAGATATACGACCAGATATTCAGATCTGCTAAGGGTCCGGTGATTTTCCCAATTTCCAGGGCCGTTATGTGCCAGAAGCGGACTTTTAGTGGTTCTAAAAAGTCTCATGCCGCGGTCAAATTTTGTCGACCACTGCACTGGCAGGTTCAACTAAACCGTATTAAGGAATAATCATGGCAACTAAACAAGACGACACCCAACCAATAAGCGATATGGCGACCATGCCTGTAGTTCTGGCGGCAGCAGATGATTTCGCCGTTTTTAACTTTGATTCCTTGCTACCAGAATCGGCCTCTTGTGATTATCACGAGCTAAATAGTCAGTTGGAAGCATCAGCTCGTTCCTCTAATGAGACTCCAAAAAGCGTGTATGAATTGTTCAAGGCCGTTTGCTCATTTCATTTTAGGGCTGATGACCCTGTCCAACCGTGGGGGCCAGTATGGAGTGGTCCAAATGGTCGTTCTTACATACCTAGCGACTTCCGAGGTGAACAAAATGACATTCTTTCAAACGTAGTTATTAAAATTGAAAACAGACTACTTCGAGCACGGGTGGCAGATATAATATGGACTAATGATAAAAGAAAAAAAGACGCAGCTACAATAGCAATAAATACTTATTGCGAACTAATAGACACATACAGTAACCGTAGTGTGAAGGAGGGGAATTATAGCACCTTTAATCATATGGGGAAGCTCGAGCAATTCTTAAGACGTGTGTTCGATATAGCCTCGTTAACACAGAAGAAAAACTCATTCCCGCAAAATATACAATCTGCATTTGATGTTGTATATGCAAAAGCATTAGAGCTAAAGTTGTATGTAGTATTTGAACGAGTAGCGCGGTTTGGGGCAAATAAGAAGATAATCGATTGGAGTGTTGTTGCGAAGGATGCCAAGAGACTAGCAAGTAAGACTGATGCTAATACAAATCCGGATGTTGTCAAAAAGGTACTTTATTTAGCGGCAAGTGCATTTGAAAAAAATGGGGACAATGATTCTAAGCGAGAGTGCCAAGAGAAGGCAGTAGAGCAGACACTTAAGATGAGAGAGCATGTCAGTCAGGCTTCAGCAAAAGCATACTGGACAAGCATTGCAATAGGGGAACTGCGTTCTGTAGGTGGGCACAAAGAGCGAATAGCAGCGTTGATTGCCGAGTTGCGTGACTTCCAGATGTCATCACGCGATGAATTTGCAACATTCACACTCCCCATAGATGCCGATAATGAGAGAGAAGAAACATCTAAAATCTACTCAGAACTCTCCCTCTCAGCCTGTTTGCATGAATTTGCCCTGGCTCCATACATTATATCTAAGAGCGACTTACGTCACCACGCTGACACTGTTCGAAAGGAAAGTTTTTTTAGTAATTTCATGGGAGGGGTTCATACTGATGTAGAGGGTAAGGTCTACGCCAAAACGCCTGCAGTTTCTGTCGATGGGAATCCATCGGATGAGTGGTACAAATCTCGGCATATAAGAACTCTTGATTTATTTTATCATCACTTCGTTTCAGGTTATGTAGACCCTGTTCGTTATTGTTTATCAACCCGGTTTTCTATAGAAGAACGTCATTTCGAATCAATTTCCGCATTAAGCCCATTCGTTCCACGTGGTCATGAACATATATTTTCGTTAGGCTTTTCTCGCTTTTTTCAGGGTGATTATGCTTCTGCTACTTACCTTCTCGTTCCTCAACTTGAAAACTCAATACGGTTTTATATGCACACATTGAACCGTGAGACTTCTAAATTAGATAATGAGCTTCTTCAGGAAGATCGTTCTCTATCTGGAATGCTAGAAAGCCTTCGCCCTGAGTTGGAGCAGGTCTTTGGTGGGGATTTAATAAACATTATTGATTTACTTTTTAATTACAAGCCAGGTCCGTCACTGCGCCATGAAATAGCGCACGGGAAGTTGTCTGCAGGAGGGTGTTTTAGCGCTTCAGCTATTTATGCTTGCTGGTTGATTTATCGTCTTGTCTGTTGGCCTCTTTTAGATTGCTGGGTTGAACATATAGCACCGTCTATAGAGGAAAACTAAAATTTGTGAGCCTTATGACATATAACTACTGATTACCTGCAGCAGGGCCTGCGTGAAGGAGAACTTCCGCTCCTCGCTCATAGCACTCATAGCGGCCCTTCAGTAAGCAAATAGATGTCTGCTTAGACAAAAGCTGACGTTAAGAGCGCTTGACCCGCTCCCCGTTCGTTAACACATAGCAACGTTAGTAATGCATTCTACGCGGTAATAACAATTGCGAGCTTCCGCTACTCGCTCGTAGCGGACCTTTTCTAGTCAGTCCTCGGTCAGATAGAACCCAGATGCTGGCGGAGCCAGCATCTGGCCACAGGGGCATTAGGGGGCTTTGCCTGTTGTCTGTAATACGCAATAATGGGGCGCATAACAGCAGCGAAAAAGGGGCACCATGCTTCATCACAGCCAGGCAATGTCACTGGACGACATCTACCTTGAGGGCATCCCTCACATTATCCACCCGGACACTGCGGCAGGAGATCTTGCAGAAACTGCATTGCCCAATCGCATCATCCAGGAGTGGAATTTACCGCAGGGCTACACCCGGTTTGTCAGCCGCTATCAACCGTTTCACTGGCAGCAACCGTGGATGGCATACCGTGACACGCTTGCCGACATCAAATCCGGGAAGCTCGTTCTGCTGAGAAAAGACATAACCGGGCATACTATTTCGGGTGTGCTGACGACATCCGGTGACCTTCGCAATGATCTGCCTCTGTTCCTTTATACCCGGCTCAGCTTCCTCCTGTCCCGGCAGCTGAAACGCCCGGGATATCACGTCCGCCCGGCGGCACCTGCGCAACATGCTCAGGCTGTAAAAACCATCAATAGCAAAGCAGCAGGCCGGTTGTTGGCCGCAGGTGGGATCTATAATGGCAATATTGATGGATTCCATCAGACCGCGCAGCAACTCGGTGGCGATGCGCCAGAGGGTTACAAGCAAGTTATGGACAATAAAGGGCTGATCATTGCTGGTGCTTCTGTTGCTGCGGGTCTTGGGCTCGGCAGAATAGGGGCGGTGAGTGAGCTTAACAATCTTCATGTTCTGGGAAAAATCGAGGGGGAATACTCGATGATAAAGCCCGGACCATTACCTAAAGAGCTAGCAGAAACTTTTTCCAGTGGTACATACAAAGAGATCACTCTATCAACAGATACGAGTTTCTATAGAGGGGGGGTTGAGGGGCGACCATTAGGTCAGTTTTTCGGGTATGAACGACCTCAAGGAGTGCTCCAAACCAGGATAGATAAGGCACTGCTACCCAAATGGCCTAATGGAAGTGAATCTCCTCTTGATAGCTATCACGAGATCCAAATACCCGCGGGAACGAAAGTATATGTTGGAGAAGTAGGCTATCAAACAGACCTTTTTTCCGGTGGCTCTGAGCAAGTTGTAGTACCTGCACCGTGGAAAATACCTGGCGTTAAGATACTTGGAAGTGGTGGTTTGAAATGAAAAATGAAATAAAGAAAACAGTAACTGACATCATTAAAATACTATCCTCAAATGAGGAGGATTCATGGGCAAAAACATTTGAAAAACTGGCCATCGAACTCGATGTTGATTGTGAGTCATCCATTTACTCATTGAAAAAACTCTACGGCGGGATGGGGTCATTTAACGATATTGTTCTCCATAAAAATGGAATACCTCTAATTCGAGAAAATGACGAGTTAGATGATTTGAGACACAAACTCTATAAGCAACTTGACCATGCAATCGGCTTGTTAAAAGCAGGAGATTTATCCTAACGTCGTTACCGGTAGCGCCTTTGAGTTACTGGCAACGCTTACGATGAGAAAAGATAAAACTGCTATGTATTGACCCGGAAAACGACTGGAAACACGCCCGGTAAAATTTATCCGGATGCATGACTATGCAGCCAGCTGAATTACCACTCGGCTCGCCGAAACATGACCAATCGGCGGACAGCACTAAGGTCCGCTCCTCGCTGACAAGGGACAACCATACTCAAATCTCCCACATTGCAGGAGATTTGAGTATGAACACGTCACCGTGGAACAAAGACCGTATCATCGGCCAAAAAAGACCACTTCAAATATCTCATATCTGGGGGATCCTAAACCGGCTTGAACTGGAGGGTAAAACGCGCGATTTAGCTCTGTTCAATATGGCCCTGGACAGTAAGCTTCGAGGCTGTGATCTGGTTAAACTCAAAGTATCTGATGTGGCATATGGTAGCTTGTTTTCAAGCAGAGCAACGGTGTTGCAACAGAAAACCGGTAGTCCTGTGCAATTTGAGATAACCAAAGGAACAAGAGAAGCTGTTGCTGCATTGATAAAACTTGGCAATTTGCACAGTAAAGACTTCTTGTTCCGGTCTCGGGTCGGAACTAATCAGCACATATCAACCCGACAATACAACCGAATCTTTCATGGGTGGGTAGAAAAGCGTGGTCTCGCAGATTCGCTTTACAGCACACATTCCATGAGAAGAACAAAACCTTACCTGATCTACAAGAAAACCAAGAATCTTAGGGTGATCCAACTTCTGTTGGGCCATAAGAAACTGGAAAGCACAGTCCGCTATCTGGGCATTGAAGTAGATGATGCGTTAGAGATCTCTGAATCGATTTAAGTCTAAGGTTGTCAGGGCTGCAACAGCAGGCCTGTGCCAGAAGCGGACATTTCTCGCTGTTAGGTGCAGGAAAAATCGTGTTTTTAGGCTTAGGAAAAGGCATAGGGGTATGCCGAATCTGAAAGCCTAAATCCTGATAGTTTTTCTCCAGTTGCCGCCACTAAACTAATTACAATTCCTGAGCCGTTGGTCTGAAAATAATTTCACTCACACCAACATCTTCTGGTTCATTAATTGCGAAGGCTACCATGCGTGCAAAGGTTTCTGCTGGCACGCCAACATTTTCAACGTAATCCTGGTTTGCAGCCTTAACATCTTTATCCGTTATATGCTCCAGCAGTTCTGTTTTAACAGCACCGGGGGAGACTAACGTGACGCGAATGTTATGTGCCGCCATTTCCTGGCGCAAACCGTCGGTTAATGCTCGAACAGCAAATTTTGTCGCCGAATAGACAGCAGAACTCTGGAAGACAAGGTGTGCAGCAACAGATGCGGTGTTAATGATATGACCTGTTTTTTGTGATTTCATATAAGGCAACACCGCAGCAATCCCGTGTAGAACCCCGCGCAGATTGACATCAATCATCTGATTCCATTCATCGACATTTCCCTGTTCAAGGCGGGAAAGAGGCATCAGGCCGGCATTATTGATAAGAACATCTACACGACCGAATTTGTTGACCGCAGTCTCAATGAGGTTGTTTACGTCATCAAGTTTCGTCACATCGGTTGCGACGGCGATGGCTTCTTTATTCTGCTTTTGGAGCTCACTCGCAATGGCCTCTATGCGGTCTATTCTCCGCGCAGCCATCACAACCTTTGCTCCTTTTTCAGCAAGATAACGTGCAGCCGCTTCACCCATACCGCTTGATGCGCCCGTGATTACAATTACTTTGCCTATGATGTTATCTGTCATTTTTACTCTTCCTGAATAGGAGATGGGCTGTTGTCACCACTATCAGACTGAGAACAGGTTCAATCTCTTCAGACTTCAGTGACACATTCCTGAACAGGGATAATCTTAGCAGCAGAGCATTAATTCGATAATGCGTATAAACTTATATTGATTATGAGTACAGCTCATTAATTGGAGATACGTTACGGGTAGTTCGTATGAGCAGGCTGATCTGCAGCCGATATTCCCACGCCGATATTGCCTGGCTGAGAGCCGGTTGCGCCCCCTTGGTTGAGCCTCCCGACGGGTTAAACTCCCTTCGCGGGTGACGGTAATGAAATAAAACAGGTCATTCAGATTACGTTTCATCGGTGAAATACTCACAAAACATAACTATAGCTTATAAGCCCATTAAGCATTCATTAGCTAGTCAGCATACATCTTTCGTGTAGAATTTCCAGTAAGAGAGGAGTCCGGAGATAAGCATACGGATCTGAACCCATTTGATAAATTGACTTCTTTTTAAAAGCTTATCTAAAATAATCATTGATGCTGCACCTGAAAGGTGCAGCACATTTGCAGGAGAGAATCTGGATGAAAAAAATATTATTCCTGTTATTTATTATCATCACGAACTTTTTATTCCCGGTTCGTGCCAGTAATTCTTTGCAGCCAGACAAGGAAGAAGCCGTGACCGTTAAAATGACTATCAATCAGCAAACTTTTTACGTTGAACTTAAGAATAATCCAGCCGCTAAGGCATTTATTGAACAGCTTCCCCTGACTCTAACGATGGAGGAACTTAACGGGAACGAGAAATTTGCTGATCTGCCCCGTCCCTTACCGACCCGCCAGGTCAAACCTGGAACCATTAATCAGGGCGATCTCATGTTATACGGCCATCGTACCCTGGTACTTTTTTATGAGACCTTTCAGACAAACTACGGATACACACCCGTTGGCAGAATAATAGCGCCAGAAAATCTTGGTAAAATTGCAGATGAAAAAAAAGTAATAGCAACGTTTACCACAGATAAAAAAGGTTGACCTGTATTATCAAACACTGAATCTGGATTACCTATAGACGCAAATGCTGGCAGACGATGGCTATCAGTGGCTTGTCGAGCAGGGTGGTTTGACCCGCGAAAACGGACAGACATTCCGCGAGGTGATTCTGTCGCGCGGGAGCAGTAGTGATTGAGCTGAACTTTACCGGAACTGGCGCGGCCACGATCCGAGGATTGAACCGATGCTGGAGAATCGCGGGTTGAGTGCGTAGCGCTGATTCAGGTCAGCCACAAAACCGGGCGTGAGGCCCGGTTTTTGTTTGATTATGTCTTCCCCACAATTTTTATTAATTATGCCGTGTAAAAGGTATAAAAATTGCTGATGCCGTATGAAACATTTTAATAATGGCCGAATGTGATGCAATTCGTAATGACCATTAATGTGGGATGAGATATAACATGTTTTGAAAAATTAACATTCTCATAACGTCATTAAGGTTAAGCAAATGAAGCAGGTTGGTATTGTTGGTTGGCGAGGAATGGTGGGTTCTGTTTTGTTACAAAGAATGGTCGAAGAGAACGACTTCGACAATATTTCCGCGCATTTTTACAGTACTTCCAGTGCAGGGGCCGCTGGTCCAGTCATTGGTGGCGTCAACCACACACTCAAAGATGCTAATTCTATTAGCGCCCTGGCCGAAATGGATATCATCATAACCTGTCAGGGCGGGGATTATACCAAAGCAATTTATCCTGCGTTGATTAGCCATGGCTGGCAAGGCTACTGGATTGACGCGGCCTCAGCGCTCCGGATGGATGAAAAAGCCTGCATTATTCTCGACCCGGTTAACCGCACAAATATCGATCGTGCCATCAAAGAGGGAATTAAACTTTTTGTTGGGGGCAACTGTTCCATTACGCTGAGTCTTATGGGACTGTCAGGGTTAATTAAAGCTGACCTGATCGAGTGGATGAGTGTGATGACCTATCAGTCTGCATCCGGAGCGGGTGCTAAATATGTCCGGGAATTAATTGCTCAAAGCGCTTATATCAGTAAATATTTATCTGCTGATGAGCTGGAATCCTCAGGTTCAGTGCTTCCTTTAGTCAATAAAGTGAGTGAATTAATTAACAGTGCTAACATGCCCATCCAGAATTTCGGCGCGCCTTTAATGGGCAGTATTATTCCATGGATTGACAGCGATTTAGGGGATGGTAATAGCAGAGAAGAATGGAAGGGTGAGGCAGAAACGAACAAAATTCTTGGTCTCTCTCCGGGTACGATTGCAGTAAATGGCTTGTGTATTCGGGTCGGTGTGATCCGTTGCCATAGTGCTGCAATAACCCTGAAGCTCAAGCGTGAAGTCAGCGAAGAAGAATTTGCAGAGCTTGTGACGCATTCCCATCCATGGGTTAACTATGTGCCCAATAATAAGGATGACAGTGTCAGTAAATTGACTCCCGCTAACATTAGCGGTTCGCTGCAGGTGGGTATTGGCCGTTATAAGAAAATGTCGCTTAACAATGACCCCATATACTCGGTTCTGACGGTCGGCGATCAGCTGTTGTGGGGCGCTGCGGAACCCTTGCGACGGATGTTGAATATTCTGCTTGGTAAAGTCTAATCACGCTCACACGGTCATGGCGCGCTGCGCGTAAGGCGTGGGTTTAACGAGAAGCTGGAGACTGAACTCCAGCCTCTAGGAATGGGTTTCAATCTGAGGCCGTTTCGCCTGGGGCTTCCTTTAACGACTCGATACTTATCTCTGAGTCATTAGTTTCGAGTAGCTGGGTTAATAAAATCAGGTTATTGAATTCGTTCAGTAACATTTCAGCGTCGGATTTGAGCGGCGTATCTGCTGCTTCAAGCGCCGCGTTGATCGCTTTTCTGACATTCTCGAGCATTTCGTTCATACCGCCATTTTTACCAATGGTCAGTAACAACGCGCCTATCAACAAAGACTGTGCTTCTACTTTGGCCGCCAGCTCTTTAGCTTCAGCGTCCATTTTGGAAATTTTTGCGATAACACTGAGTATCAAGTTTTTCATAATGCCCCCTTATTTTCTTTGCGAGATTAACTCCTTAATAAATTTTGAGCGAGGTTTATTTTATGGCGACAGCAATTGTCTTTGTTGATGAAGCAGGGCACGGTGCCAGCAGTGATCAACACCGTGCGCTTCCTGTTAACGGAAAAAGTTTGCCAGGGCCTCACTCAGTGCCTGAGGTTGTTCATCCGGAATGAAATGACCGCAATGAGCAAGCGTAATGCCACTCACCGTCTCTGCAAACTGGCGAAGCGGGGCAGCCATATCGGCAATCGAACCCTGATCGGCACTGACGGCCAGCAGCGGCACCCGAAGTTTTTGCGTTTCAGCCAGCGTCCGGTTCTGAACAGCGGAGACCGCCGCTTCTCTGTAAGGGGCCAGCCCGGCACGCAGCGCCCCGTTTTGCTGCATCAGGCGGACATACCGGGCGATATCCGCATCGCTAAAGGCCATCGGACTGGCGGTTTTTCGCCGCAGGAACCATTCGAGGTAAATCTCTTCACGCCCGCTAATTAAGGCTTCCGGCAGGTCGGGGAGAAGATGAAACGCGAAGTGCCAGGTTTTCCAGGCTTTTTCTGGCGTCGCGGGCAGGGCGTCCGGCAAAGTAATACCCGGGATACCGGCATCAAGCAGAGCCAGCTTGATTACCTGCTGTGCATAACGCAGGGCATACGGCCAGGCAACCCATGCACCTACATCGTGGGCGGCCAGGTAATGTCTTGTAATCCCAAGTGCCTGCACCAGCCCAAAAACCGAACTGGCAAGCGTAAGAGTATCGTAGCCAGACTGTGGCTTATCGGAGTCGCCCTGGCCCGGGAGGTCGAGTGCGATGATATCGTAACGATCGGCTAAAAGAGCCATCACCTTATGCCAGGCAAATCCGCTTTGCGGGAAGCCTGCAAGCAGCACGATTGTTTCACCTTGCGTCTGTCCGCCTCTGACATAGTGCAGACGAACCCCATCGACCGTTGAGTAATAGTGCGCAAAACCGGGCAAGCCCGCGACAGGCTGTGACCACGGAAGGGGGATTGAATTCTCAGACATGACTACCTCCAGCTATTTAGGAAATGATTATTTCCTTTATGGGTAAATTTTTTAGGCGAGTAGCGCCATCACCGTCTCTACCAGCCGTTCGCGTGCCGGTAATTCGCCGGCTTTGCCCGCCACACGCATTCCCAGGACCACGCACAGCAGAACGCCGCTCAACGCCTGCGCGTCGTGTCGTGAATTTACCGAACCGTCCTGCATACCCTGTTCAATCAGCTGGAGGATCGCGTGCTGATTTCGCGCAAGCGCGCTCTGCACCAGCCCGGCAATTTCGCCGTCAAACTGGCTGAGTTCAAGGGTGCTGCCGACCACCAGGCAACCGCGGCGCCCTTCGACAGCGCTGGCCGATTCAAGATAAAAGTTCAGCAGCTCGGCTATTTTGGCCCGGCCATCAGGTTGTCGCGCCAGACGCTCGCGCAACGATTGATTGCGCAGGGAGGTATAACGTGCGAATACCTGCAGAAACAGGCCACGTTTATCGTGAAAGGCTTTATAAATACTGCCCGCAGTGAGCTGCATCGCGTCGCTCAGGTCACTTATCGACGCGCTGTGGTAACCCTTTTCTCTGAATACCGGCATCGCCAGATCCAGGGCCGCATCGAGATCAAACTGCCGCGGACGTCCGCGCTCGCGTGCGTTCTGTAGCTTCTCAGACATTGTGTTCATCATTTAGGAAACAATCAATTCCTAAATACTCCCATAAATGGGCGTATCTGGAAAGCGTGAAGTTCTATAAAAAGAGTTTGCCGCGGCAGAAGAGTGGAGTGGTCATTTTAGCTTCAACACGCTCCGGTATACTGCATCGTGATTTTAACAGGGCGTCGAACGTACAGGCCGTCGCTAACAGAGCCAGCCAATAAGCAAAAGGCAGGAAGTATGTCTCTTCGTTCACTGCGGGCGTTGTGCCTGACAAGTTTTTTCATTGCTGATGTTCGCGATGGCCTCGGGCCCTTTCTCGGCATCTTCCTGACGGAACGTCACTGGACCCCGGATGATATCGGCATCCTGATGACCGCCGGGGGGCTGGCGGGATTACTGGCAACGCTGCCGGCGGGATTTATTACGGATACCTCCCGCAATAAGCGTTCGGTTCTGGCACTGCTTTGTATCGCCATTACGCTGAGTACGCTGCTGCTCTGGTTTAGTCAGCAGAGCGGCGTCGTCGCCGTCTCGCAAATTATCACCGGTATCTGCGCGGCGTTTGTGGGGCCACTGATTGCGGGTATTACGCTGGGTCTGACGGGCCCGGGCGGGTTTAGCGCGCAGATGGGGAAGAACGAGGCGTTCAACCACGCCGGCAATTTCCTGACGGCGGTGATTGCGGGCGGCATTGCCTGGTTCTGGGGCGTCGGGGGCATTTTCCTGCTGATGACCTGTACGACGCTTCTGACGTTGTGCGCGCTGCTTGCCATTCGTCATACAGATATCGACAACGATGCGGCGCGAGGGTTGACCTCTTCAGCCCGTCAACCGGTCCCCGGCGTCGCGGTGCTGATTAAAAACCGGGCGCTGTTGATAACCGGGCTGACGCTGCTGCTGTTCCATCTGGCCAATGCCGCACTGCTGCCGATGCTGAGCATGAGGGTTGCTGCGGCACCGGCAACAATCAATCCCGGATTATTTGCGGCGGCCACCGTCATCATTTCTCAGGCGGTGATGATCCCCGTCGCCATGGGGGTGGCAGGCCGAATTGAGCGCTACGGTTACTGGCGTTTCATCATGCTGGCCCTGCTTATTATGCCCGTTCGGGCGGCACTGGCAGCCTCCACAGACGCCCCGTTGATGATGATCCCGGTACAAATTCTTGATGGTCTGGCCGCGGGGATCCTGGGCGTTGTCGTGCCGTCGTTTATCGTGGTGCTGTTGCGCGGGAGTGGGCACGTGAATGCCGGGCAGAGTGTGGTAATGCTGATGCAGGGTGTCGGGGCAGCAATGAGCCCGGCGTTAACCGGCACAATTGCCGGTCATTACTCTTTTGCGACGGCCTTTAGTGTGCTCAGCGCCATTGCGCTGCTGGCTGTCCTGCTCTGGTGGCGCTTTGCTCACCGGAGCTGGACACCAGACCGGGCGTAGCTGGCCGGGCAGGGCAGAGCCGCACCCGGCACATAGGTTTACACGATAGCGTTAGGGCACTCTTCACCCTTTTCCAGCTGCTGCAAGTTCCCCAGCGTGGTTTCTGAAATGCTGATCAGCGCTTCGGCAGTCAGAAACGCCTGGTGTCCGGTGAACAGGACGTTATGGCAGGCAGACAGACGGCGGAATACGTCGTCCTGGATCACGTCATTAGATTTGTCTTCAAAGAACAGATCGCGCTCATTCTCATACACGTCCATCCCCAGCGCGCCAATCTTCTGGGTCTTCAGCGCTTCAATAGCGGCCTGGGAATCAATCAACCCGCCGCGGCTGGTGTTGATGATCATCACACCATCTTTCATTTGGTCAAACGCCGCCTGGTTGAGCAGGTGGTAGTTTTCCGGCGTCAGCGGGCAGTGCAGGGAGATAACGTCAGACTGTGAAAACAGCGTCGGCAGGTCGACATATTCCACGCCCAGATCCAGCGCGGCAGCGCTTGGGTACGGATCAAACGCCAGCAAACGCATACCAAACCCTTTCAGAATGCGCAGGGCGGCGACGCCAATCTTACCGGTACCGATAACGCCCGCGGTTTTACCGTACATGGTAAAGCCGGTCAGCCCTTCCAGAGAGAAGTTGGCGTCACGGGTACGCTGATAAGCACGGTGAATACGACGGTTCAGCGACATCATCATACCGATGGCATGTTCCGCGACCGCTTCCGGAGAATATGCCGGGACGCGGACCACCTTCAGCTCCAGCTCTTTTGCGGCATCAAGATCCACGTTGTTGAAGCCAGCGCAGCGCAGGGCGATATATTTCACGCCCTGTTTTTTCAACTCTTCCAGCACCGGACGGCTGCCATCATCATTCACAAAAATGCAAACGCCTTCACAGCCGTGCGCCGTTTTGGCGGTTTTTTCGGACAGCAGAAAGTCGAAAAATTCAAGCTCAAACCCGTAAGCCTCGTTAACATGTTGCAGATACTTTTTGTCGTACTGCTTTGTGCTATATACCGCGAGTTTCATAAGACTTTCTCCAGTGATTTTGCATTCACGTTAGCATGATTAAAATTATCTTACAATTTCTGAAATATTATTGAATTCAATAAGTTCTATCAATTATTTTAGAGCATCTTTACCCGTTAACTCTATGATATTCAATATACACCCCTGCTTAAGTATAGATTTGATGCACCCTGGGGCGGAGGTGTCAGAAGGTGGGCGAAGTGGAAGCGTTACAGGATGGCAGATGTACCAGATTGCTAAAGAGAATTGATTATGTCACCACAACTTGAGTTATCCCTAAATCCACCTATGTGGCCCGCTTTTTGCTATTTTATTGTATCTATTGCAATTTTTGTCCTCCTGTATCTGGGGAAGATAAAAATCAACCGACTCCGCAAATACCCTCTCTTCATTGCTTATACATTGCTCGTGATTGCAGTCGCTGCCGTACAGATAAACATTTTTGCGAATGGGCATGAGTTTGTGAATGGATTTTTGCACATAGATTTTGATCCTTTTCTATATGACTCGGTGTACTGGGGTTCCCTGGTTTTTGCGATGGTTTACCTGCTGGCAATGCCGCGCAACAAATTCTAACTTTTGACGTTACAACGCTGAAAGTCATCTTGAAATACAGTCTAACCCATTGAATTTAAGATGACTTATTGACGTTAAGTATAATAAAATTTTTAGCGCATACGGTCAGAGCATCTATCCTTAAATTTGGCATTCTCTTCAACTGACTGGCTAAACATGCGACAATGATCGGCACTGTCGGCTTAATTCTTTCGCTAAATCAGGATATTAACTGCCCATGAGGGGTACATACAAAGCCGCAATCGCGCTCTTACTGCTGTTCATTCTGGTGCCGCTGACGCTGCTGATGACCCTTGCCCAGTGGGTACCAACCCTTGCCGGGATCTGGCTTCCTGTCGGGACACGCATCGCCTTTGAACAAAGTCCCAGACTCACGCGTCATGCCCTGATCATCCCCGATCTTCGCTATCTTGTGGATGACTGCGAAATTGCCCGAGTCGATAACGCGACCCTGTCGCACCCCAGCCGCTGGAAACTGGATATCGGCGCGCTCGAACTGAACTCCGTTTGCCTCAATAAAATTCCCCAGTCCGCACCGTCCACGGTCGCGCCCAAAACGCTGGCGCAGTGGCAGGCGGTGTTACCGAATACCTGGCTTACTGTCCATCGTCTGACGCTCTCGCCCTGGCAGCAGTGGCAGGGAGAACTTCAGGCGTCGCTGACGCCCGCGCGTCAGGAGATTGCCTACAAAGGTGAGCAGGTCAGCATTAAAGGGATGCTCCGCGGTCAGACCCTCTCTGTCACACAGTTCGATGTACAACTTCCCGACCAGCCACAGCCGATAAAACTGGTGGGACAATTCACCCTGCCGCTGGTGCCGGACGGCGTGCCGGTTAAAGGCCATGCGGTTGCGACCTTTAACGTGCCACAGTTAACCTCGCTGGTCGATGCCGATCTCGACTGGGAAGCCAATCAGGGGCAACTGGTGGTCATGGCGCGGGATAACCCCGATCCGCTGCTCGATCTGCCGTGGCAAATAACCGCGGAACAGCTGAATATCAGTGACGGACGCTGGAACTGGAACCTTTCCGGCATGCCGCTGAGCGGGCGGGTTGGCCTTCGTGTCGATAACTGGCAGGCGGGGCTTGAGAAAGCGACCCTGACCGGGCGTCTGAATGTGCTCACTCAAGGGGATGCGGGGAAGGGTAACGCGGTGCTGAATATCGGACCGGGCAGGCTCAGTATGGAACAAAGCGACATGCCGCTTCATCTGAGCGGCGAGGCGAAACATAACGACCTGGTGCTCTATGCCAGACTGCCGGCAAAACTGACCGGAAGCCTGTATGAACCGCAGCTCTCCTTTGAGCCGGGCGCGCTGCTGCGCTCACGTGGTCGCATTATCGATTCACTGGATATTGATGAAATTCGCTGGCCGCTGGCGGGCGTCAGGCTGACCCAAAAGGGTGTCGATGGACGCCTGCAGGCCATTTTGCGGGCGCACGAGAACGAGATGGGTGATTTTGAACTGCATCTGGATGGCCAGGCCAGTGACTTTTTACCCGACAACGGCTTGTGGCAGTGGCGCTACTGGGGCAAAGGGGGCTTCACCCCAATGAATGCGCGCTGGGATGTTGCCGGAAAAGGCGAATGGCGCGACAAACTTATTGAGCTGACCGCGCTTTCAACCGGTTTTGACCAGCTCAAGTACGGTGCCATGGAGGTCAGTAAACCCCGTCTGGTGCTGGATAACCCGGTGCGCTGGTATCGCGATCCTGACAAGCCGACGTTCAGCGGAGCGCTGTCGCTGAATGCCGGGCAAACCCGTTTCAGCGGTGGCAGCGTATTGCCGCCGTCGGTGCTGACCTTCAGCGTAGACGGAACAGACCCGACACTGTTCCAGTTCAAGGGCGATCTGCATGCTGATGCTATCGGACCGGTACAGGTGAACGGACGCTGGGACGGGGAACGCCTTCGCGGGCAAGCCTGGTGGCCGAAACAATCGCTCACCGTGTTCCAGCCGTTGATCCCGCCAGACTGGAAAATGACGCTGCGTGACGGCGAACTGTATGCGCAGGTGGCCTTCTCGGCGGCCGCGGGTCAGGGCTTTGAGGCGGGCGGTCACGGCGTACTGAAAGCCGGTAGCGCCTGGATGCCAGACAACCAGATCAACGGCGTCGACTTTGTCCTGCCGTTCCGGTTTAGTGAGGGCACCTGGTCGCTGGGAACGCGCGGCCCGGTAACCTTGCGGATTGGCGAGGTGGTAAACCTGGTGACCGCGCGGAATATCACGGCGGACCTGCAGGGTGACTACCCCTGGAGTGAGGCGAACCCGCTTCTGCTCACCAATGTGAAGGTGGAAACCCTCGGCGGAAAAATCACCATGCAGCAGTTGAGGATGCCGCAACACGATCCGGCGCTGTTGCGGGTAGACAATATCTCCTCCAGCGAGCTGATCAGTGCCGTTAATCCGAAGCAGTTTGCGATGTCTGGCCCGGTGAGCGGGGCGCTGCCGTTCTGGCTGGACAATGAAAAATGGATCATCAAAGATGGCTGGCTGACCAACCCCGGCCCGATGACGCTGCGTATCGATAAAGACACGGCGGACGCCATCGTAAAAGATAATATGGTGGCGGGCGCCGCAATTAACTGGCTGCGCTATATGGAAATTTCTCGCTCGTGGACAAGAATCAATTTAGATAATCTGGGTGAATTAACCATGCAGGCGACCCTTAAGGGAACCAGCCGGGTAGAGGGTAAAAGCAGCTACGTTAATCTGAACTATACCCATGAAGAGAATGTCTTTACCCTCTGGCGTAGCCTGCGTTTTGGAGACAACCTGCAAACCTGGTTTGAGCAACACGCGGCAATACCTGGTATCCGCAGTTCGACTGGCAAGGAAAGTGAGGAACAACAATGAAAAAGATGGCTGGTGTGCTCACCGTTGCCGTTGCCGCGCTACTGACCGGCTGTACGCCGCGCATTGAAGTCGCCGCGCCGAAGGAGCCGATTACCATCAATATGAATGTCAAAATCGAACATCAGATCCACATTAAGGTCGATAAAGACGTTGAAACCCTGTTGAAATCACGCAGCGATCTGTTCTGAGGATGCCATGAAACGATTAGCTCTGATGTTACTGGCGCTCGGCATGAACGTGCAGGCGGCAACGCTGACCTTAAATGACGCCCGGACGCAGGGGCGCGTGGGGGAAACCCTGAGCGGTTATCTTGCGCCAATCAAACAGGATGCGGAAACCCTGGCGCTGGTCAATCGCATTAACGCCGCGCGCACGGAAAGCTATCAGAAGCTGGCTGACAGCAACAATCTGCCGGTGGATGAAGTGGCGAAAATGGCAGGGCAAAAGCTGGTTGCCCGCGCCCAGCCGGGCGAGTACGTGAAAGGCATCAACGGGAAATGGCTGAAGAAGTAGTTAGCGAAAGCGCTTACGATATTCGCCAGGCGAGACGCCAAAACGTTGCTTAAAAGCGGTTGAAAAATGGCTGTGGTCGGAAAAGCCCCAGCTGTAGCCAATGCCCGCCAGCTTTTCATCATCGCTGGCGGAGCGCAACACTTGTGCGCACAGGTCGAGACGGCGGTTTTTAATGTACTGGGCGACCACCAGCCCCTTATCAGCAAACATGCGGTAGAGGCTTCGCACCGACATCCCGCTCTGTGCGGCAATCCATTCCGGTCGCAGTGACTCAGACTGAATATGATCGTCAATCAATGACAGCACATTGCGGAACAGGCGTTCTTTACGTGGCTGAGCCACGTCGCGCTGCTGGAACGCGGGGCGAAGCAGACAGATCATCGCCTCCAGCGCCGCTTCACTCTCCCGGTCACTCAGATCGGCATTCCCCATACTTTCCATCAGCAGGTGGTGGCTTAACTGAACGGTGGGCAGCGTGCGCGAAAGGGTGAGCGCGCAGCTTACCTCCTGAAAACGACACTGTTGCTCAATAATCTGGCGCGGAACCAGCAGCGAAATCTGGCGGGATTTTTCATGCCAGGCAATGGAGCACGGGCGGGAAGCATCAAGCAGCGTGATATCGCCGGTCTTCAGCACCGCGCGGCGGTCGTCCTGTTCAATCTCCGCGCTGCCCTCCAGCTGAAATACGGTGTAGAACCAGGCATCGTTACTGTCGTTAATCTCATGGCGGGAGCGGAACAGGTTAACGCCACCTGCGGTTACGGTGCTTAACTTCAGGCTACGGGCATAGCTGGTTTCCAGTTCGCCGACGAATTCCCCCTCCAGCGGACGCGCATTAAAACGCCCGCAGACCTGGTTAATTTGTGCCAGCCACTGTTGATACTGTTCCTCTTCGCTTGCACACGCCATCGCTTATCTCGCTGCACCGTCAATGTTTTTGCATTGTTGCATTTGTGTTGCATTTTGTCAGAGCTATGAGGCTGACTATAGGAAAGAACACTCACCGGTAACAGCGTTATAAGACGGAATTATCACGATTTGCGGAGCCTGTCACAGGTGGCAAAGCGAATGTCACAGAGACAAAAGCGAGAATCCAAAACCCCTCTTAGACTGCATTAACACCCTGCGAATAAAAACGAAGGAGTACCCTATGTCTGAATCTCAGGTAGCCGTTCAGCCTGCCGTACAGCAGTTTTTAGACCGACATCATGGCCTGTGGATTGAAGGGCGTCAGGCTGCGTCGGACAGTGAAAAGCGGCTCAATGTCTATAATCCGGCAACGGGCGACGTCATCGCCTCCACCGCCGATGCCAGCGTTGATGATGTCGACCGTGCCGTGATGTCCGGCTGGCGTGCGTTTGTTGCCCGTAGCTGGGCCGGAAAATTACCGGCGGAGCGTGAGCGTATCCTGCTGCATTTCGCCGATCTGGTTGAACAGCACAGCGAAGAGCTGGCCCAGCTTGAGACGCTGGAGCAGGGGAAATCCATTCATATCTCCCGCGCTTTTGAAGTGGGCTGCACCCTGAACTGGATGCGCTATACCGCAGGGCTTACCACGAAAATTGCCGGTAAAACCCTCGACCTCTCCATCCCCTTACCGCAGGGGGCCCGCTATCAGGCGTGGACGCGCAAAGAGCCGGTTGGCGTGGTGGCCGGGATTGTGCCGTGGAACTTCCCGCTGATGATCGGGATGTGGAAAGTCATGCCTGCGCTGGCGGCGGGGTGTTCCATTGTCATTAAGCCTTCAGAAACCACGCCGCTCACCATGCTGCGCGTGGCGGAACTGGCAAGTGAAGCGGGCATCCCTGACGGGGTGTTTAATGTGGTCACGGGAAGCGGTGCGGTGTGCGGTGCCGCGCTGACCTCACATCCGCATATTGCCAAAGTGAGCTTTACTGGCTCAACGGCGACAGGCAAGCAAATTGCCCGCGCGGCGGCGGATACGCTCACGGGGGTGACGCTGGAGCTGGGGGGTAAAAACCCGGCTATCGTGCTGAAAGATGCTGACCCGGCCTGGGTAATTGAAGGTCTGATGACCGGCAGCTTCCTGAATCAGGGGCAGGTTTGTGCGGCGAGCTCCCGTATCTATATTGAAGCGCCGCTGTTTGACTCGCTGGTCAGCGGGTTTGAGCAGGCGGTGAAATCCCTCAGCGTCGGGCCGGGCATGTCGCCGGAGGCGTTCATCAACCCGCTGGTCTCGCGCGCGCACTGCGATAAAGTGCAGACCTTCCTCGACGAGGCAAAATCGCGCAATGCGGAGTTGATCACCGGTAACCGGGGGCCGGATGGCAAAGGTTATTACGTGTCGCCGACGCTGGTGGTGAACCCGGATGCCGCGCTGCGACTCACCCGCGAAGAAGTGTTCGGCCCGGTGGTCAACCTGGTGCGCGTCGCGGATGGCGAAGAAGCGCTGGCGCTGGCCAACGACACCGAATATGGGCTGACGGCCAGCGTCTGGACGCAAAATATCAGCAAGGCGCTGGAATACACCGACCGGCTGCAGGCGGGAACCGTCTGGGTGAACAGCCATACGCTGATCGACGCCAACCTGCCGTTTGGTGGCATGAAGCAGTCCGGCACCGGGCGCGATTTCGGCCCGGACTGGCTGGATGGCTGGTGTGAAACCAAATCGGTATGTGTACGGTATTAAAACAAAGCGTGTCGGGCTGGCGCAACGGCCACCCGACACGGCTATCGTGACCAGCGGTCCCGTCCGGCCGCTTTCGCCCGGTACAGCGCCTCATCGGCGCGGGCGATAATCTCCGTCCCCGCCAGACCCTCTGCCATTCCTGCAATGCCCATGCTTACGGTGACGCGATCGCTGATTTTTGAGGCATCGTGCGCTATTGCCTCCGCGCGCAGGCCGTCCTGAATACGCATGGCAACTTTTTCGACTGTGTTTTCCGGGCAATCAAAGAGGATCACCACAAACTCTTCACCGCCGTAGCGAGAAACGACATCGTCAGGTGTTCGCACCGACTGCCGGAGCACCTGCGCCACGCGGGTCAAGCATTCGTCACCGGCCTGGTGACCATAGGTGTCGTTGTAAAGTTTGAAATAATCTATATCCAGCATAATCAGCGAGAAGGCTTTTTTCTGCTCAACGGCATTCTCCAGCACCACTTCCATCTTGCGACGGTTGGCGGTCTGGGTTAACGGATCCTGATGCGCCAGCGCTTCCAGCCGCGAAATCAACAGCTGGTTTTGCTGGTTACGTCGCCAGGCCTCATCAAACCAGCTTATCAGGATGAAACGCCCGCAGAGCAAAATCAGCGTAAAGACGGTCCAGACGGCGGCAAAGTGAAGGTTGACACCATCATTGAGTACCCAGCTTGCGACCGGTAGCGTGACCCAGAGCGGGATCACGAAGGCGAGTAACCCACGGGGGTAAAAGTAGAGCGCCGTCAACCCGGCGAGTAACAGAATCGCGCACAGGGGCCAGACGTGAGGCAGCAACAGATCGGTGATAAACCAGAAACAGGATATCGACCAGATGACGCTACAGAAAAAGAGCACCACGCTGATGCCGGCAATACGTCGCCAGGCCATGATGATTAACGCAGCTGACAGAATAATAATGCCGAACATCGAGGCATCGATAAACTTCAGCAGAGGCAGCGACCGGAGGTAGAGGGGGTCGTCGGGCTTAAGCGAGACGTGGCGCAGCAGGATCATCACGGCGAAGCTGATGTTGACGAATGCCAGCCACGGCAGGTTCATCGCCAGCCCGTGCATGACCATCGCCTGACGCGTCGGCCAGGCAGCCCGCTCTGGCGTCGTTTTTTTTCTTTTTTCCATAAATGCTCTTTACCCTTTCCTGGGAGCAAGTGAAGCAGGAACGGGCGGAAGGACCGCCCGTCTGTTTTGCACCGTTACGGTGTCACAATATTAAACCAGAAATCGAACTTATCCATATAGCCAAGCATAGCGTCCAGTTTGGCACTGTCGCCGCTGATCTTGATATCGCCACTGTCCTGCGCCTGTTTCAGCGTGACTTCTTTCAGGATAATTTTATTCAGGGTATCACGGTTCAGGGTAAGCGTAGCGTCAGCGTCTTTCGCTTCGGCATTTGCCGTGTGGTTCAGCACGCCGTTTTCCAGTTCAAGTTTGTATTTGCCGCCATCGCTGCCCAGATCGATGTTAAACACCGATTTGGCATCGCCGGCTTTTTGGCCATTGATATGAACGGCAAGGTAGTCGAAGAACATCTCTGGCGTCATCGCCCGCACGGTATCCGGGCTGGCGGTGTTCGGGGTCGGGCCTTTCACTACGCCGTTACGCAGCTCTTGCGCGCCGGTCAGGTAGAAGTTACGCCACGGGCCGGATTCCGCCTGATAACCCAGCTGTTCCAGCGCATCTGCTTCGAGATTACGCGCGGCCTGATTGTTTGGGTCGGCAAACACCACTTTACTCACGACCTGCGCCACCCAGCGATAGTTGCCCTGATCAAAGTCAGTTTTCGCTTTGTTCAGAATGGCCTCCGCGCCGCCCATATACTCAACAAATTTCTTCGCAGCCTCTTCAGGAGGCAGTTCATCCAGCGTGGCGGGATTACCGTCGAACCAGCCCAGATAGAGCACATAGGTGGCTTTAACGTCATGGCTGACAGAACCGTAGTAACCGCGATTAGCCCAGGTATGGGCGAGGGAATCCGGGAGTTTGAAATTAGCGGCGATCTCATCACGCGTCAGGCCTTCATTCGCCATGCGTAACGTCTGGTCGTTGATGTAACGGTAGAGGTCGCGCTGGCTCTTCAGCAGTGCGACGACATTATCATTGCCCCAGGTTGGCCAGTGATGCTGTGCCATGATGATGTCGGCTTTATCGCCCCAGCGCACAATCGCCTGGTTAATATATTTTGACCAGGGCAGCGGTTCACGAATTTTTGCGCCGCGCAGCGAGTAGGTGTTATGCAGCGTATGGGTCACATCCTCTGCGGATTCAATGATTTTTTTCTCTTCGATAAACCAGAGCATCTCTGAAGGTGCTTCAGAGCCGGGGGCCAGCATAAAATCGTAGGTCAGCCCGTCAATGACCTCTTTTTGTCCGTCTTTTTCAATGATGTTAGTCGGTGCGATAAGGGTGACGGTACCGGCGGACGTGGTCGTCCCCAGACCCGCACCCACTTGTCCTTTTGCATCAGGCTTCAGCAGGTTGCCATACATATAACTAGCGCGACGACTCATAACGTTGCCCGCCATGATATTTTCCGCAACCGCCGCCTCCATAAATCCGGAAGGGGCATAAACTTTTACCTTGCCAGCCTTCACGTCGGCTTCATCAACCACACCCCGCACACCGCCATAGTGGTCAACATGACTGTGGGTATAAATCACCGCCACGACCGGTTTTTGGCCGCGATTTTTGTAATAAAGATCCATGCCGACTTTGGCGGTTTCTGCTGAGACCAGCGGATCGACGACGGTAATCCCTTCTTTGCCTTCGATGATGGTCATATTTGACAGATCGAGATTGCGGATCTGATATACCCCTTCGGTAACTTCAAACAGACCGCTGATATTAATCAGCTGGGATTGACGCCATAAACTGGGGTTTACCGAATCCGGCGATTTATCACCTTCTTTAATAAATGAATACTGTTGGGGATCCCAGATGACATTGCCTTGTTCGCCTTTGATAACGTCCTGAGGAAGTGGAGCGATAAATCCTTTATGGGCATTGGTAAAATCAGTGTTATCGGAGAAAGGAAGCTGGTTAAAAAGGGCATTGTTGGCTTGTTGTGTTGCGGCAGACGCGTCCTTTGGTGCTTCCGCCGCATAAGAGGGACTGTTGGACATGATCATTCCAGCCAGCACGAAACTTCTGACAATCAGATTCAATTTCATTTAAAACCTCTCAGAGAAAGTACTACGTCGTTTGTGAAAACTTCGCGTCCTGGCTGAAAATGTTTCAAAAGATGCTATCGGAATGTGTGGAGTAAAATAACTATAATCAGGATGAGATATTCAGCAAATAAACGAATAAAAAACCGGGCATTACGCCCGGTCTGTTTTTATTTCTGCGCGTCTTTTTTCCTGCCGAGTGTCGGCGTTTCGTCGAAGAAGTTCCACGGTTTGAGCAGGGTATGCACCCATTCCGTTGGCATGATTGGCCACTCTTCGGCGCGCGCGACGTGGGTTGTGCCGGTGGTCATCCAGACGACGTCATCCTGATCGTTTAGCGACTCGTTATCTTTGCTGTATTTGCCAAGCCCCGTATCGTGGGTTGAGCGGTTTGGGAATTTGCCCTCCGGGTACATCTCATCCGGATGGTAACGCGTGACCCACAGCTGTTTATCCATAAAGCTCAGGCGGTGATAGATCCACTCGTCCGGGGCGAACTTCGCGCCGGTCGCCACCGGGTGCGTCCCCCCGGCGTAAGGGATTATCTGATACGAAATTGGGTTCCCCATGCGGTTCTCTTTACTGGTGTTGCTCAGCAGACGAATGGTGCCCGGGTCAAATTTCTGCGCCGCCTGCTGCTCGGTATCAATAGCGTACTGATTGATCTGCATGGTGCTGGTTCGCGGGCCGCCAGCGGTGTTCGGTTTCACTTGTGGATCCATTGCCACCAGCGTGTTGTTGATGCCATCCACATCCATATCGAGACGGAAGTTATAGATGTGCTGGTGGGTGGTCCCGACGATGTTGTGATCAATTAATGTGCCGTATCGGGTATCGTCTTTGGCAGTAGGGTCATGCATCGTTTTCGCCTGTACGCCTTTCACCGCCTCAATCCCCGTTGCACCGGCATCAATCCCGATGGTGCCATTTTCGTGGAATACCCAGTCGAAAATGTAGTCGTAGTTGCCAACGGTGCTCACCCAGCGAACCACCAGCTCGCGCCGCTCGGTACTGACGTTAGGCTGACCCATCTCCTGGTGTTTATATTCCGGTCCTGCGTAGCGTTCAAAAATGGCGATGGCGCGGGGGATCTCCATCGGCGCACCGGTATAATCGGCAATGGTTTCATTGAGCATCACGGCGTTGGACGGCACGTCTTTGCCGCGCACCAGCGGAGAGGTCAGGGTGCCCATGCCGTAATCGCCGGAATCCAGATAGGCTTTAAAGTACCAGCCCACGTCAGGGTCACCGTAAGGGACGATCATCCCGCCCAGGGAGCCCTGATACATAATCTGGCGTTTTTTGCCGTTGTCATTGTAGGTGACGGTAGAAATCATTGGGCCCACGCGGGAATCCAGACTCAGATGGAAATCCCAGTTCTGCCAGTGAATCATATCGCCGGTGATGGTGTAGTTTTTGCCTTCCGGCTCAATGATGTTAAGCGGTTTTTTCGGCGTGTTAATGCGATCACGTCCATCATACGGACGCGGCGTCATCGGCACCGGCACAACGGCACCTTCTTCAATCTTCTGGATCTTCTTCTGCTCAAGGTCGACCACTGCCACCAGGTTCTCAATCGGGTGCGCCCAGTAGTTGCCGTCGCCCACGTCCAGATAGCTCACCACTTTCAGCAGCCGGTCTTCCTGTTTCAGGCCATCTTTGCCGTCGAAATAGCCGACGGTCAGTGGCGTGGTGATCACTTTCTTCGTATCGGTAATGCCGCGCTTTTTCAGAACCTCGGCAAACTCTGCACTCTCGTTGATGATCTGCTGAACGGTCGCAAAATCATCCAGCAGCACCATGCCGTGGGCATCTTTAATGGCGTCCCAGCGTAGGATCTTGTTATCCTTCAGGTCCACCAGACTTTCAATAACGTGTTTCCCGTCCAGCATGGTGATGTTCGCCTGGCGGGGAGAGTCCACCGCCGTGCCGTTGAGCACAAAGTCCCACACTTTGGCTTTCTCGGGTTCGGCCAGGGCTATCTGGGTGAAGCGGGTGTTCGGTTTAAAATCCGCAGAGCCTTTCACAATCTCCACGGCTTGCTTAATTTCGTCAGCCGTTAGCGCGTTTAGCGGGTGAGGGCGTTTTTCAACCTGGAAGGTCTGGTCGAGACCCGACTGGAAAACGTCGTTGATGAAGGTCTCGGAGATGAACGCTTTTTTGCCTTTCATGACCACCGGCACCTGCAGCGTGAGGGTTTTGCCGTTCACAATAGCGGTTTTCGCGCCGGGCTTGACCTTCACATATGCCCCGTCCTTCGCAAGGGTGAACATCTGTGCGTAATCATCCCACTGCACATCGGCGCCAAACGCCTGCAGCGTTTTGTCCATCGGGACCATATGCGCCTCACTGCCGTGTGCGAAAACAGGTGATTGCCAGGCGCAACACAGCGCAACGGCCATAGCCAGTGCCGTTCTACGGGCAGAAAAAGAAGAATTGCTTCCCATCGTAGACCTCATCTTGTTGTGTTTATTGTGTTGTGACAGCCTTATCCTGACAGGCGCCCGAGAAAAGCGTTTGCCTGCATCTGCCAGGTTATTTGTTAGTCTTGCCAGGTTAAAAAAAGACCGGGGCGATATCACACCCCGGTCAACGTGCGAGAGAGGAACGTGTCAGAAGTCGCCGTGCTGGCGCGCCACCAGCGTCAGGATGGAGTAGAGCGCGACCGCCTGCTGGTGCTGGTTAAAGATCTCAACGGCCCATTCGACCACGCCGGTTGGCTTCTCATCGGCGGTCCGTTGTTTCTTGAGCGTTTTACGTTTACAGGTGAGGCGCACCTGAATGGTATCGCCCGGCTTAACCGGTTCGATAAAGCGCAGGTTTTCCATGCCGTAGTTGGCAATCACCGGCCCAACGCCGGCATCAACAAACAGACCCGCCGCGGCAGAGATCAGGAAGTAACCGTGTACCACCCGTTCGCCAAAGATGGATTCTGCCGCGCCGATTTTGTCCATATGGGCGTAGAAGTGATCGCCGCTCAGGCAGGCAAAGTTAACGATATCGGCTTCCGTCAGGGTGCGGCGCGGGGTCAGCAGGCTGTCGCCCGGCTGCAGTTCTTCAAAGTATTTCCGGAACGGATGAACGCGATCTTCATGAACCGCAGCACCCCGTACCCACTGTTTGCCGATGGTGGCAAGCATGGTCGGGCTGCCCTGAATGGCGGTGCGCTGCAGATAGTGCTTCACCGCACGCAGTCCTCCCAGCTCTTCACCGCCACCTGCGCGGCCAGGACCGCCGTGCACCAGTTGCGGCAGCGGAGAGCCGTGTCCGGTGGACTCCCTGGCGGATTCGGCGTTAAGGATCTGAATTCGTCCGTGCGCCCGCGCCGCGCCGGCAATAAACTGGCGGGCGATAGCCGGGTCGGCGGTGACCAGCGTACCGGCCAGACTCCCGCCACCCGCCCGTGCCAGCTGCATCGCGTGGTCTGAATTGCGGGAGGGCATCAGCGTGGCGACCGGCCCGAAGGCTTCGGTGCAATGCACGGCGGGGGTTTCATCTGGCTGTGGGCAGAAAAGCAGCGTCGGCGGGAAGAATGCCCCCGCAGCCTGCAGATCGGCTTTTCCGCCGAGTCTGACCTGGCAACCCGCCGCAATCAACAGATCGACTTTCTCCTGCACGTCCGCGCGTTGCTCGCCGTTCACCAGCGCACCCATCTTCACCCCGTCCTCTGCCGGGTCGCCGACGACCACGTTTTGCAGCCGCGCGATCAGCGCCTGGCTGACGGCATCCATCCGATCCTGAGGCACAATTATGCGGCGGATGGCGGTACATTTTTGCCCTGCCTTGGCGGTCATTTCGCGTACCACTTCGCGAATAAACAGTGCGAATTCTGGCTGTTCCGGCGTCACATCCTCCCCCAGAACGCAGCAGTTGAGGGAGTCGGCTTCCATGGTAAATGGAATGGAATTCGCCACGATATTCGGGTGAATGCGCAGGCTCTGGCCGGTGCTGGCGGAGCCGGTAAAGGTCACCACATCCTGGCTGTCGAGATGATTCAGCAGATCGCCCGCGCCGCCGCAGACAAGGCTGATAGCACCGTCCGGCACCAGACCGCTCTCCACAATCGCTTTCACCATCGCCTGCGCGACCTGCGCGGTGGCGGTGGCGGGTTTGATAATGGCAGGCATCCCCGCAAGCCAGGTGGGCGCCAGTTTTTCCAGCATTCCCCAGCACGGGAAATTAAAGGCGTTGATATGGACCGCCACGCCCGATTTTGACGTCAGTACGTGACGCGCAGCAAAGCCGCCTTCCTTCGACAACGGGATCAGCTCATCTTCCGGCCAGAGTGTGTCATCAGGCAGCTCGCGACTCCCCAGGCTGGCATAGGTGAACAGCGTCCCGATCCCACCCTCAATATCCACCCAGCCATCCGCTCGGGTCGCCCCGGTCTGGGCAGACAGGGCATAGAACGTCTCTTTCTCACTAAGCAGATGTTTCGCCACCGCCTTCAGCATGGCGGCCCGGTCGATAAAGGTCATGGCGCGCAGGGCTTCGCCGCCACGCGCGATCGCATAGCGACGTGCATCCGCCATGTCCAGCCCTTCGCTGGTCACGGACCACAGCGCTTCGCCACTGATGGCGTGATGGATAGTACGTTCGCGGCCCCGGCCAGACTGCCAGGTGCCGGATAAGAAGCTGGCTAACTGCTGCATCGCTTATCTCCAAGTGTTACGTAATTTCACTATCAATAGTTTAATCATGAATCATAAAAAGCAAGCTGAGTTTTAATGAATTGTTAACATTGTGATCCAGCGTAATGAAGTGGAAGGCCGGAAGCCCCGTTGTGCAGGCCTAGTGCAAAAAGCCTTGCGAGCACCATCACAAAATAGGGAAACATTTCTTGGGGTTATATTTAACCTTTGTGTAACTTTTAAGAAATGAAGTGATTCAGTATTTCACTTTAAGTGGTAAATAATCGAATCATAAAGGTGATGACGTGACGCAAGAACAACGCTTTGAGCAGCGCATAGCGCAGGAGACGGCGATTGAGCCTCAGGACTGGATGCCTGATGCCTATCGTAAGACGTTGATCCGCCAGATTGGTCAGCACGCGCACTCCGAAATTGTCGGCATGCTGCCGGAAGGAAACTGGATCACCCGCGCGCCGACGCTGCGCCGCAAAGCGATCCTGCTGGCGAAAGTGCAGGACGAAGCCGGGCACGGTTTGTACCTCTACAGCGCGGCCGAGACGCTGGGCTGCGCGCGGGAAGACATCTACCAGAAGATGCTCGACGGCAAGATGAAATACTCCTCCATCTTCAACTACCCGACCCTGAGCTGGGCGGATATCGGGGTGATCGGCTGGCTGGTGGACGGTGCGGCGATCGTCAACCAGGTGGCGCTCTGCCGTACCTCATATGGCCCCTATGCCCGCGCGATGGTGAAAATCTGTAAAGAAGAGAGTTTCCACCAGCGTCAGGGCTTTGAAGCCTGTATGGCGCTTGCGCAGGGGAGTGACGCCCAACGCCAGATGCTGCAGGACGCCATTAACCGCTTCTGGTGGCCCGCTCTGATGATGTTCGGCCCAAACGATGACAACTCGCCGAACAGCGCTCGCAGCCTCGCCTGGAAAATCAAACGCTTCGGCAATGACGAACTTCGCCAGCGCTTTGTCGACAACACGGTTCCGCAGGTAGAAATGCTGGGCATGACGGTTCCGGATCCTGACCTGTGTTTTGACGAAGAGAGCGGTCACTACCGCTTTGGCGAGATCGACTGGCACGAGTTTGATGAGGTCATTAACGGGCGCGGTATCTGTAACCACGAACGTCTGGCTGCCAAACGTAAAGCCTGGGAAGACGGGGCGTGGGTGCGTGAAGCCGCACTGGCGCACGCGGAAAAACAACACGCCTGCAAAGTGGCTTAAGAGGAAACACGATGAGCAATGTCTACTGGCCGCTGTACGAAGTGTTCGTACGCAGCAAACAAGGGTTGTCCCACCGTCATGTGGGAAGTCTTCATGCCGCCGACGATCGCATGGCGCTGGAAAATGCGCGTGATGCCTATACCCGTCGCAGTGAAGGCTGCTCTATCTGGGTGGTGAAGGCGAGCGAGATTGTCGCCTCTCAGCCGGAAGAGAGCGGCGAGTTCTTCGACCCGGCGGAAAGTAAGGTTTACCGCCATCCTACGTTTTACACCATCCCTGATGGCATCGAGCACATGTGAGGTCAGGGATGAAAACATTATCCGCATATGCCCTGCGTCTGGGCGACAACGGTCTGGTGCTCTCCCAGCGTCTGGGCGCCTGGTGTGGTCACGCGCCGGAGCTGGAAATCGATCTCGCGATCGCCAACATCGGTCTCGACTTGCTGGGGCAGGCGCGCAATTTCCTGACCTATGCCGCAGAGCTGGAAGGTCAGGGCGATGAAGACACCCTGGCGTTTGGGCGTGATGAACGCCAGTTTCACAACGTGTTGCTGGTGGAACAGCCTAACGGCAGTTTCGCCGACACGCTTGCGCGCCAGTACTTTATGGATGCCTGGAACGTAGCGCTGTATGAACGCCTGACCCACAGCAGCGACAGCCAGCTTGCCGCCATCGCCGCGAAAGCCATTAAAGAGGCGCGCTACCACCTGCGCTTCAGTCGTGGCTGGCTGGTGCGTCTGGGTGACGGCACGGAAACATCTTCACAGCGTATGCAGCAGGCGGTCGACACCCTGTGGCGGTTTACGGCCGAGCTGTTTGAAGCCGATGACGTCGAGCTGGCGTTGATTGCCTCCGGCGTCGCGGTTGATCCGCGCGAGCTTCGTCAGCCGTGGGAGCAGGAAGTGTTTTCCGGTTTGCAGGAGGCCACCCTGAGCGTGCCGTCGGAAGTGGCGTATCGCACGGGGGGCAAGCGCGGGCTGCATACCGAACATCTCGGCCCAATGCTGGCAGAAATGCAGTATCTCCAGCGCGCCCATCCGGGTCAGCAGTGGTAAGTACGGAGGTGAAGATGCAGCGTTTTGCCGGGATTGCACCCGCGGAGATCCCTCAAATCTGGTCGCTG
This sequence comes from Enterobacter cloacae complex sp. FDA-CDC-AR_0132, assembly GCF_003010695.1. Taxonomy (NCBI): domain Bacteria; kingdom Pseudomonadati; phylum Pseudomonadota; class Gammaproteobacteria; order Enterobacterales; family Enterobacteriaceae; genus Enterobacter; species Enterobacter cloacae complex sp. FDA-CDC-AR_0132. The sequence continues at coordinate 3,892,654 of NZ_CP027618.1, forward strand.
TTAAGCCAGATCCCGGACCCGGAAGTGCCGGTGTTAACCATCACCGATTTAGGCATGGTGCGTAGCGTATCGGCGCAGGGCGGAGGCTGGGTTATTGGCTTTACGCCAACCTATTCAGGCTGCCCGGCGACGGAACATTTGCTTGGCGCGATTCGCGAGGCGATGACCGCGCACGGCTTTACGCCAGTGCATATTGTGCTGCAGCTCGAACCGGCCTGGACCACCGACTGGATGACAGCGGATGCGCGCGAACGCCTGCGCGCATATGGCATCAGCCCACCGGTGGGCCACAGCTGCCACGCGCATGCTCCGGCCGAGGTGAGTTGCCCACGCTGTGCCAGCACACATACCTCGCTTATCAGTGAATTTGGTTCGACGGCCTGCAAAGCGCTTTATCGCTGCAACGACTGCCGTGAGCCTTTCGACTATTTCAAATGTATTTGAGGTTGCCATGACAACGTTTCATTCATTAACAGTGGCAAAAGTGGAACCCGAAACCCGCGACGCGGTGACCATCACTTTCGCGGTACCCCAGGCGTTGCAGGACGCCTATCGCTTCCGTCCCGGACAACACCTGACCCTGAAAGCGAAGCTGGGTGAGGATGAGCTGCGTCGCTGCTACTCCATCTGCCGCAGTACCGCGCCGGGTGAGATCAGCGTAGCGGTGAAAGCCATCGAGGGCGGACGTTTTTCCCGCTATGCCCGGGATGAGATCAAACAGGGCATGGCGCTGGAGGTCATGGTGCCGCAGGGCCAGTTTGGTTACCAGCCGCGCGCTGACCGGGAAGGGCATTATCTGGCCATTGCCGCGGGTTCAGGCATTACCCCAATGCTGGCCATCTTGTCCGCCACGCTCGCCACCGAGCCGAACAGTCATTTCACCTTGATCTACGGCAACCGCAGCAGCCAGAGCATGATGTTTCGCGAGGCGCTTGCCGATCTGAAAGACAAATACCCGCAGCGTCTGCAGCTGGTCGCCATCTTCAGCCAGGAGGTGCTCGACAGCGATCTGCTGCATGGACGTATCGACGGTGAGAAGCTGCAGGCGCTGGCGAAAACCCTGATCAACTTCCGCCAGTACGACGAAGCCTTTATTTGTGGCCCGTCCGCCATGATGGACGACGCGGAAGCGGCGCTGAAAGCGCTGGGGATGCCAGAGAAATCGATTCACCTTGAGCGTTTTAATACGCCAGGCTCGACCGGCAAACGCACGGTCAGCGTGCAGGCTGAAGGGCAGAAAGTCACCGTGCGTCAGGACGGTCACGACCGGGAAATTACCCTCACGGCAAACGATGAAAGCATTCTTGATGCCGCCCTGCGTCAGGGCGCCGACCTGCCGTATGCCTGCAAGGGCGGCGTATGCGCGACCTGCAAATGCAAAGTGCTGCGTGGCAAAGTTGATATGGCGACGAACTACAGCCTTGAGCCGGACGAACTGGCGGCCGGGTATGTGCTGAGCTGTCAGTCGCTGCCGTTAACCGCTGACGTGATCGTCGATTTTGACTCCAGGGGGATGGCATGAGCGAACTGATGGTCACCCGTCATGGTCGTGTCCTGCAGCTGACGCTTAACCGTCCGGCGGCACGCAACGCGCTGAATAACGCCCTGTTAGAGCAGATTGCTGACGCGCTCGACGCCGCTGCGGCCGATCGCGATCTCTCCGTTTGCGTGATTTACGGCAACGCACGCTGCTTTGCTGCCGGCGCAGATCTCAACGAAATGGCGGAGAAAGACCTGCCTGCCACCCTGAACGATATCCGTCCCCAGCTGTGGGCCCGGATCACCGCCTTCAACAAACCCCTGATTGCCGCCGTCAACGGCTTCGCGCTGGGCGCGGGCTGCGAGCTTGCGCTGCTGTGCGACGTGGTGATTGCCGGGGATAACGCCCGTTTTGGTCTGCCGGAAATTACGCTCGGCATCATGCCCGGGGCGGGCGGTACGCAGCGCCTGATTCGTAGCGTGGGCAAATCGCTGGCCAGCAAAATGGTGCTGACCGGGGAGAGCATTACCGCGCAGCAGGCGCAGCGCGCCGGGCTGGTCAGCGATGTGTTCCCGGCTTCATTGACGCTGGAATATGCCCTGAAACAGGCGGCGCTGATGGCACGACACTCACCGCTGGCGCTCCAGGCGGCGAAGCAGGCGCTGCGCCAGTCTCAGGAGGTTTCCCTGCAGGCCGGACTGGTCCAGGAGCGACAGCTGTTTACGCTGCTTTCAGCGACCGAAGACCGGCGAGAAGGCATCGACGCATTCTTACAGAAACGTACCCCCGACTTTAAAGGACGCTAATCGTGGAATTTATTCTCAGTCATGTAGAACAAGGCGTGATGACCCTGACGCTGAACCGTCCGGAGCGTCTGAACAGCTTTAACGACGTGATGCATCAGCAACTCGCTGAGTGCCTGAAGCAGGCCGAGCGCGATGACACCATCCGCTGTCTGCTTATTACCGGGGCGGGGCGCGGCTTCTGCGCGGGTCAGGATCTTAATGACCGCAACGTCGACCCTAACGGCCCGGCACCGGATCTGGGAATGTCCGTGGAGACGTTCTACAACCCGCTGGTTCGCCGTCTTGCGACGTTGCCGAAACCGGTGATTTGCGCGGTCAACGGCGTGGCCGCCGGGGCCGGGGCCACCCTGGCACTGGGGTGTGACATGGTCATTGCCGCCCGTTCTGCCACCTTTGTGATGGCCTTCAGCAAGCTCGGATTAGTGCCGGACTGCGGGGGAACATGGTTCCTGCCGCGCGTCGCCGGGCGCGCCCGCGCAATGGGGCTGGCGTTACTCGGAGACAAACTCACCGCCGAACAGGCACACGCCTGGGGGATGATCTGGAAGGTGGTGGATGACGAACACCTCTCCGCCACGGCCCAGCAGATGGCGCTGCACTTTGCTTCTCAGCCCACCTTTGGTCTGGGGCTGATTAAGCAGGCGATTAACGCGGCAGAGACCAACACCCTCGACGCCCAGCTTGACCTGGAGCGCGATTATCAACGTCTGGCCGGTCGCAGCGACGACTACCGGGAAGGGGTCAGCGCCTTCCTTGCCAAACGCGCACCGACATTCACGGGGAAATAAGATGGCGATCACGGTTCGTACTGTCGCCGTCATTGGAAGCGGCACGATGGGCGCGGGAATTGCGGAAGTCGCGGCGAGTCATGGGCATCAGGTTCTGATGTATGACATTGCTTCGGACGCGATTTCACGCGCGATTGACGGGATCCGCCAGCGTCTCGCCTCCCGGGTGACTCGCGGAAAACTTTCCGCCGATGCTGGCAGCCAGATTCTTGCCAGGCTGCTGCCGGTAACGGATATCGAAGCGCTCGCCGCGGCAGATCTGGTGATTGAAGCCGCGTCTGAGCGTATCGACGTCAAAAAAGCGCTGTTTGCGCAACTGGCTCAGATTTGCCCGCCGCAGACCTTGCTGACCAGCAATACCTCCTCCATTTCTGTTACGGCGATTGCGGCGGATGTTCACCATCCGGAGCGCGTCGCGGGGCTGCATTTCTTTAATCCTGCACCGGTCATGAAGCTGGTCGAGGTGGTGAGCGGGCTGGCGACATCGCCCGAAGTGGCCGATGCGCTGTGCGAGCTGGCGCTGAACTGGGGGAAACAGCCCGTTCGCTGTCAGTCAACGCCAGGGTTTATCGTCAACCGCGTTGCGCGTCCGTTCTATTCTGAAGCCTGGCGCGCCCTGGAAGAGCAGGTCGCCTCGCCAGAAGTGATTGATACCGCCCTGCGCGACGGCGGCGGTTTCCCGATGGGACCGCTGGAGCTGACCGACATGATTGGTCAGGACGTCAACTTTGCGGTGACCTGTTCCGTATTCAATGCCTTCTGGCAGGAACGTCGTTTCCTGCCGTCGCTGGTGCAGCAGGAACTGGTGCTGGCGGGGCGGCTGGGCAAAAAAAGCGGGAAGGGCGTTTACGACTGGCACGGTGAGAAACCGTCTGTGCCGTGGCTTGACGCAGTAAACGACAGCTTTACCCCCATGCGTGTGCAGCGAAGAGGTGACGGTGTCACGGAAATTGATGAGCTCCTGTTGATTGAAACCCAGGGGGAGACCGCTCAGGCGCTGGCCCGGCGTTTTCACTGTCCGGTCGTGGTGATTGACCGCATTGAACGCGACGTGGCGGTGATCGCAGCCGCATCGGATAACCCGCATACCGCCACGCAAAAAGCCGTCTGGTACCTGCAGCAGCAGGGACACCGGGTACTGCACATTGCCGATTACCCCGGCCTGCTGGTCTGGCGGACGGTGGCGATGATCGCCAACGAAGCGCTGGATGCGCTGCAAAAAGGGGTGGCCAGCGAGAAGGATATCGACACCGCCATGCGCCTCGGCGTGAATTACCCGAACGGGCCCATTGCCTGGGGTGAGCGTCTGGGCTGGCAACGGCTGTTAACGCTGCTGGAAAATTTGCAACGCCATTACGGCGAAGAACGCTATCGCCCTTGTTCACTGCTGCGCCAGCGTGCGCTTCTGGAGAGTAGCTATGAGTCATAACGCCTGGCATAACGCCCGTACCATGTATGAACAGGACGCCTGCGCCCAGGCGCTGGGGATCGACATCATCGACATGGACGATGGCTACGCGGTAGTAACGATGACCATCACCCCGCAGATGCTCAACGGCCACAAAACCTGCCACGGAGGGCAGCTGTTTTCACTGGCCGATACCGCCTTTGCCTACGCCTGCAACAGCCAGGGGCTGGCGGCAGTGGCGTCAGGCTGTTCAATCGATTTTCTGCGCCCGGGGTTTGCCGGCGACACGCTGACCGCCACCGCGCGGGTTAAGCATCAGGGCAAACTGACCGGCGTGTATGACATTGAAATTCAGAACCAACAACAGAAAACCGTTGCCCTGTTTCGCGGAAAATCTCACCGCATCGGCGGCAGTGTGACAGGAGAAGCCTGATGCGTGACGCTTTTATTTGTGATGGCGTTCGAACCCCGGTGGGGCGCTATGGCGGGGCGCTGGCCAGCGTTCGCGCCGACGATCTCGGCGCGGTGCCGCTGCGTGCGCTGCTGGCCCGTTATCCGCAGCTCGACCTCGAGCGGATTGATGATGTGATCTTCGGCTGCGCCAACCAGGCGGGGGAAGATAACCGCAACGTGGCGCGTATGTCGCTGCTGCTGGCCGGACTGCCTCAGACGGTCTCGGGCACCACGCTGAACCGCCTGTGCGGTTCGGGTCTGGACGCGATTGGCTTTGCCGCGCGGGCGATCAGGGCGGGTGATGGCGACATGCTGCTTGCAGGCGGCGTCGAGTCAATGTCCCGAGCGCCGTTTGTAATGGGTAAAGCCACGGCGGCGTTCCAGCGTCAGGCGGAGATTTTCGACACCACCCTCGGCTGGCGATTTGTGAATCCGCTCATGCATCAGCAATTCGGAACTGACAGCATGCCGGAAACGGCAGAGAATGTAGCTGAATTGTTAAATATCAGCCGGGCCGATCAGGATGCGTTCGCGCTGCGCAGCCAGCAGCGTACTGCTCAGGCGCAGCAGAACGGCATTCTGGCGCAGGAGATTGTGCCGGTGCAGGTGACCGGCAAAAAAGGAACGGTTACGGAAGTTTCGGTAGATGAGCATCCCCGTGCTGATACCACGCTTGAACAACTTGCCGCGCTGAAAACACCGTTTCGCAAGAACGGTGTCGTGACGGCGGGTAACGCCTCCGGTGTAAACGATGGCGCTGCGGCGTTGATTATCGCCAGCGAGTCGATGGCGCACGCGCAAGGGCTTGTCCCGCGCACGCGGATCGTGGCGATGGCTACCGCTGGCGTGGAGCCACGTCTGATGGGCTTAGGACCGGTGCCAGCCACCCGCAAAGTGCTGGAACGTGCCGGGCTCAGCATCAACGATATGGACGTGATTGAGCTTAACGAAGCTTTCGCTTCTCAGGCGCTGGGCGTGTTACGTCAGCTGGGATTGCCGGATGACGCTGAACACGTCAACCCGAACGGAGGGGCCATTGCGTTGGGCCACCCGCTGGGCATGAGCGGTGCCAGACTGGCGCTGGCCGCGAGCAATGAATTGCATCGACGCAACGGGCGCTATGCGCTGTGTACGATGTGCATCGGTGTGGGTCAGGGCATTGCCATGATCCTTGAGCGTGTTTGAGCGAATAACAGTGTGAGTACCCTACAATGACAAATACAACAAAGCTTGATCCGATCGAAACGGCCTCCATTGACGAATTACAGGCGCTGCAAACCGAGCGTCTGAAATGGACGCTGCATCACGCCTATAACAACGTTCCGATGTACAAACGCAAGTTTGACGCCGCGGGCGTTCACCCTGACGATTTTAAAACGCTGGAAGACATCCGTAAGTTCCCGTGCACCACCAAGCAGGACCTGCGTGATAACTATCCGTTCGATACCTTTGCCGTACCGATGGAGCAGGTGGTGCGTATTCACGCCTCTTCCGGCACCACCGGAAAGCCAACCGTCGTCGGTTATACCCAACATGACATCGACAACTGGGCCAACCTGGTGGCCCGTTCTCTGCGCGCCGCGGGCGGCAGTGCGAAAGACAAAATTCATGTGGCCTATGGGTATGGCCTGTTTACCGGTGGGCTGGGCGCGCACTATGGCGCAGAGCGTTTAGGGGCGACCGTTATCCCGATGTCCGGCGGCCAGACGGAGAAACAGGCGCAGCTGATCCGCGATTTCCAGCCGGATATGATCATGGTGACGCCATCCTACTGCCTTAATCTGATCGAAGAGCTGGAGCGCCAGATGGGAGGCGATGCCAGCGCCTGCTCCCTGCGTGTGGGGGTGTTTGGCGCAGAGCCGTGGACGCAGGCCATGCGCCGCGAAATCGAGAAACGTCTGGGGATCACCGCGCTGGATATCTATGGGCTTTCCGAGGTCATGGGGCCAGGCGTGGCGATGGAGTGTATCGAAACCGCCGACGGTCCGACCATCTGGGAAGATCATTTCTATCCGGAGATCGTCAACCCGAATGACGGCACGCCGCTTAATGATGGCGAGCAGGGCGAACTGCTGTTCACCACGCTGACCAAGGAGGCGCTGCCGGTGATTCGTTATCGCACCCGCGACCTGACGCGCCTGCTTCCTGGGACCGCCCGCACCATGCGCCGTATGGACAGGATCAGCGGTCGCAGTGACGATATGCTCATCATCCGCGGCGTCAACGTCTTCCCGTCCCAGCTGGAAGAGGAGATCGTGAAGTTCGAACACCTCTCCCCGCACTACCAGCTGGAGGTCAACCGCCGCGGCCATCTTGATTCACTTTCCGTGAAGGTGGAGCTGAAAGAGAGCAGCTTAACGCTGACCCACGAGCAGCGCTGCCAGGTGTGCCACCAGCTGCGCCATCGGATTAAATCGATGGTCGGGATCTCCACCGACGTGATGATTGTCAACTGCGGCAGTATCCCGCGCTCAGAGGGCAAAGCCTGTCGGGTGTTTGATTTGCGTAAAGTTGCGGCTAACGGTTGAGTTTCCCTCACCCCCTCATCCTAACCTTCTCCCCGGAGGGGGGAAGGGACGTTATCCCCCTCTCACTTTGGGAGAGGGCCGGGGTGAGGGGAATATGCTATGATTCATCCAGACCAAAAATAACAACAGAATGAATCATATGAATAAACTCGATGCCTTTATCCAGCACGCGGTTAGCTCGGTTCCCGTTAGCGGAACGTCGCTTATCTCCTCATTATACGGTGACGCGCTTTCACATCGCGGTGGCGAGATTTGGCTTGGCAGCCTCGCCGCCTTACTGGAAGGCATGGGGTTTGGCGAGCGCTTTGTGCGCACTGCGCTGTTTCGTCTTAACAAAGAGGGCTGGCTGGATGTGTCGCGCATCGGACGACGCAGCTTTTACCGGCTGAGCGACAAAGGGCTGCGTTTGACCCGCCGCGCGGAGAGTAAAATCTACCGTGCTGAACTCCCGGCATGGGACGGCAAGTGGCTGTTGCTGCTCTCGGAAGGTCTGGATAAAACCACCCTTGCTGACGTCAAGAAGCAGCTGATCTGGCAGGGTTTTGGCACCCTGGCTCCCAGCCTGATGGCCTCCCCGTCGCAGCATCTGGCGGATGTGCAGTCGCTTTTACACGACGCAGGCGTGGCGGAAAACGTCATCTTCTTCGAGGCCCATTCGCCGCTGGCGCTGTCCCGCGCGGCGCTGCGTGCCCGGGTCGAGGAGTGCTGGCAGTTGACCGAACAGAACGCGATGTACGAGACGTTTATCCACTCGTTCCGTCCTCTTCTGCCGCTGCTGAAAGAGGCCGCGCCGGACGAATTAACGCCGGAACGCTGCTTCCAGATCCAGCTGTTGCTGATCCATTTTTACCGTCGCGTGGTGCTGAAAGACCCGTTGTTGCCGGAGGAGTTATTGCCCGCACACTGGGCCGGACAAAGTGCGCGACAGCTGTGCATTAATATTTATCAGCGTGTGGCACCGGGGGCGCTGGCGTTTGTCAGTGAGAAAGGTGAAACCTCCGTCGGCGAACTGCCTGTGCCCGGCACGCTCTACTATCAACGCTTTGGTGGTCTTACTATCGTATAAGGAGTGGAGATGCCCGTTTATCAAATTGACGGTCTGACGCCGGTGGTGCCTGATGAGAGCTACGTTCACCCGACGGCGGTGCTCATCGGCGACGTGATCCTGGGCAAAGGCGTGTATGTTGGCCCGAATGCCAGCCTGCGCGGCGATTTTGGCCGGATTGTGGTGAAAGACGGTGCGAACATTCAGGATAACTGCGTCATGCACGGTTTCCCGGAGCAGGACACGGTGGTGGAAGAGGACGGACATATCGGCCACAGCGCGATTCTGCACGGCTGTATTATCCGCCGTAACGCTCTGGTAGGGATGAACGCGGTGATCATGGACGGCGCGGTAATTGGCGAAAACAGCATTGTCGGCGCGGCGGCCTTTGTGAAAGCGAAAGCGGAGATGCCCGCCAACCATTTGATCATTGGAAGTCCGGCAAAAGCGATACGTGTGCTGAGCGAGCAGGAAATTGCCTGGAAGAAGCAGGGCACGCGTGAGTATCAGGTGCTGGTGGATCGCTGCAAGCTGACCCTGCATCAGGTCGAACCCCTGCGCGAAGTGGAGCCCGGTCGAAAACGTCTGGAGTTTGACGAGGATCTGCGACCAAAATCGGCGTCATGAAGGGGCGCGCACCTGCTGATGTCAAAGCAGCGCATCGAAAAAGGCCCCGTCAGGGGCCTGTGCATGTTTACGCTGGCCTGATGCGTTGCGCGAAATCAGAACCGGTATTGCAGACCGGCGGTAACGGTATAGTTTTTGTTGGAAATGCCCGCCGCATCACCGCCAATTGACCCGGATTCGCCCGTGTTAGTATCAATAATCTGCGTGCCGCCTTTGCCCTCTTTGTAACGGCTATACGCGAACTCGGCAAAGACTTTGGCGTGTGGCGTGACGTAATATCCTGCATCCACTGACGCACCATAATAGCGAGAGTCTGAGGTTTTCTCGCGGAAGGTCAGGTCGCGCATATAGTGCTCGTCGTTATCATGAGCGCGCACCCAGTCACTGAATTTAAACAGGCCATTAAATTCGAAATTATTAATACGATACTGCCCCACAAGCCCAATATAAGGCATTGAGAAGCGCTGGCTATAACCAATGCCGCGTTCGCCCGCCGGGAAATTCCCCGTGTTGGTACCGTTATCATAATTATAAGAGCCACCGGTGGCCGTCCAGCTAAAACGGGTTTCCTGATAACCGGCAGTCACGCCCGCTTTATAGCTTTCGCCCTGCAATATCCAGCCTTTTACATTGAGATCGTATTCATTGGCATAATTGACGTTAGTTGCCGGATGCGTCGAATGATCTGTCCAGCTGGATTGTCTTTCGTTCATCCAGTCATAGTCATCCATATGACCCGAGCCGGATGCCAGCGAGGTCCAGCCGCGTGCGTTCAGGGTCAGGAAAGGGTACGCATCCCAGGAAATATCGCCTTTCAGGATGGCGACGTTTTTAATTTTCCAGTCCAGTTGGCTGATTTTTCTGCCTGTGACGTCGTCATACACCATTTCATGGGATTTCCCGCTGAGCATCCCGCCCGAGGCTGAAACGGTGACGCTGTCAGGTGAGAAATTCGGCGTAAATTGCGTTTCCCCTGCGTATACTATGCCTGAAAAGGCGGCCATCATCGTCAGTAAAAGCGTATTTCTTGTCATTTTTATGTCCCTAATTAAAATTTAATAAATACCTTGCAATTAAATTTTAAAAGCCACACAAATAACAATCAACTGCCAGTTTTAGTCATTATTCGCCTTTGCGTTGTATATTCCTTTCACAAGAAACGTCCCTGGGCGAGATAATATTGCCGTCCGGCCGCCGACAATTAGCGTGAATATCTTTAGCAGGATATTAATCAAAGTACGGTTTTAAAATGACTTCTGTCCAGTGCATAAAAGCTCTGACACGCTGCGATAAATTACGCCGATGGGCGACCACGAAAGCGGCATTAAGCGGTTCAGGAGGCAAATGGGGAAGCACTTCAACCAGCGCGCCGCGCTGGATATGGGGCGCCAGCGCGGAATACCCGCCCTGAATTAAGCCCAGACCCGCCAGCCCGGCTTCATGATAGGCCGGTACGCTGTTGACCCGCGCGGCGCCGGGTAACATCACGGACCGGTAGCCATCACCGTCCGGGTACTGCCAGCCATCAGGTCGGGCACCAAAATTTCGCATGTAATGCACCATTCGGTGTCCCTGACGAAGCAGGTCGTCGATCGTCTCGGGCACCCCGACGCGCTCCAGGTAGCGTGGGCTGGCGGCGTTAATCATCCGTAGCTGACCCAGCGGTCGGGCAATGAGGGTCTCATCAACAATGGGCCCAAAACGAATCACGCAGTCAAAGCCTTCCTGAACCAGATCGACTCGCCGGTCTGTGCTTGAAAGTTCTATTTCAAGTTCAGGATGCGCGTCCAGCAGTTGTGGCAGGGCGGGAATCACTACGCTTTGGGCCAACACTGCTGGCATATCGACGCGTAAACGTCCCCGCAGTGACATGCCGCCAGGCGCAAACATGGACTGCAGACCTTCTGCATCTGCTAACAAATCCTGGGCGCGCGAATAAAAAGCCCGACCGTCTTCGGTCAGCTGTACCGCGCGGGTAGTCCGGTGCAACAGCGTCGTCCCGAGGTCATGCTCAAGCTCACGTACGACCGTTGAAACGCGGCCTTTCTTAATGCCCAGGCTCTCTGCCGCCTGAGTAAAGCTCTGCATTTCTGCGACGCGCGCAAAAATAGTCAGTGCATGCAGGTTTTTCATTGTTCACCTTCCGGGTAACAGTGCGTTATTTTTTGGGTGATTTATTCCCTTATTGATGACTAATAGAGTGTCTTCATACCGCGTCACGCTGTCAAACAGGTTGATGTGTTTTACACCACCGGCAACAGTCCTCAGGAAGGATAACGAAGATGAATAAAGGTTATTTAATCGCCCACGTGACCGTCACAGATCCTGCTGCCTATGCAGAATATGCGAACGCTGCTGGGGAAGCGCTGCAGGGGTTCAACCCCCGGGTCATCGTCTGGTCCGGGGAATATGAAAACCTGGAAGGGGAAGCGCATGAACGCCATGTCGTTTTAGAGTTTGATTCGTATGCTGAGGCCAAACGTTTTTATAACAGTCCCGGGTACGTGGCCGCCAGAAAGTTGCGCGCGGGGGCGGCAACCGGGACATTTGTTGTGGTTGAAGGGGCTTAATCCTGCGCCAGCGGCAGGAAGGCGTCAGCAAATATGTCCGGCTCATACCCGGCTGAGGTAAAGAGATGATGACGTGATTCATCAATGGCCCCGCGAATGCGGGTGATGTCGACCCCCAGCACGTTGCCGTCTTGCTTCACGATTCGTCCGGCAATCATGACGGTATGGATGTTGCTGCGCTCTGCCGCATGGACCACCGTGCCAAATGCATTGCCGGACGGATAGAGGTTGAGAGCGCCGGCGTTAATAAGCACCAGGTCGGCCTGTTTGCCCGGCGTCAGGCTGCCGATGCTCTCCTGTAACCCTGCACAGGCCGCACCATCGACGGTGGCTGCTTTCAGGAGCTGTTGGGTATGAAGCGTATTTACGGTGTGCGCTGAACCACAGCAGTGCTGCTGATGCATGCCCATGACGCGCTGGAGGTAAAAAGCCACGCGCATTTCCATAAACATGTCGCCGCTGTACGACGTTTCATTGTCAACGCTGAGGCCGGGGCTGATGCCGTGGCGCAGCGCGGACTGAAGGGCAAACATGCCGTCTTCAATCCCATAGTGCGCATCGGAACGGGGGCAGACGTTCACGCGTACGCCCGCGTCCCGCAGAATTTTCCATCCGTCGTCCGGCAGTGCGGTGCAGTGATTAAAAATATTGTCCGGTCCCAGAAGCCCCTGCTGATGCAGCGCCTCAAGCTGCGACGCCATTTCACCCCCAAAGAATTCGGTCACGATTGGCAACCCCAGCCTGCGGGCCTCCAGCCATCTCTCCGGTTCCAGCTGGGCCATGACCGCCAGCGAAACAAGACTTTCAGGGTTATTCTGGAAATACTTTTCTTGCAGGCGCTGCCAGTTACCGGGCCAGTGCGCGCGATCCCATTCTCCGGACACCGGTGCACCGGAAGCGTGTACGGCGCGGATCCCCGCATCCAGCAGGGCCTCAACGGCCGCGTCCGAATGCGCAGCGGTGCGGCTGTTATGGGAATTATCAATCACCGTGGTGATACCGGCATCAATACACCCCAGGGCGGTGAGCAGGTTGCCGATATAAATATCGGCAGGGCGATAATACCTGGCGAATGAGAAGTGCGTGGCGTTGCAGTAATCTTCAAGCGTTTTGGCGTCGGGGTTAATGCGGCGCAGTTGTCCCTCCCAGGCATGGCGATGGGTATCCACCAGGCCCGGCATGGCAATCATATGTGTGGCATCTATTATGCGGGCGCCTTCTGCTGCCAGATTTTCACCAATGGCGACGATCTTTGCGCCTTCGATAAGGATATCTCCGCGCTCAAAATTACCCACCCTGTCATCCATGCTGAGCAGGGTTGCGCCCTTAATCAACGTGGCGGGTGGAGTTATGCTTTGATTGTTAATCATATTTCTCAGGTAATCGCTCATCTTCTTGTCCTTTGTCTCTTCATGGGTGAGAAATTACGCCACCCGATTACGGCGAAAAAGATGCTTAACGTGTTTTCATTATTCATAATCTACGAAGAATAATGTGAGCGACGGTCGGGGGAGAAAAAATGGATCGTATTCAGGCAATGCAGATCTTCATGCGGGTAGCGCAGGCCGGAAGCTTTGTCCGCGCAGCCGAAACGCTTTCTCTGCCTTCGTCAACGGTCACCAGCAGCATAAAAAATCTGGAGAATTACCTCCAGGTGCGCCTGCTTAACAGAACGACAAGGCGGGTGAGCCTCACCGCTGAAGGTGTGCAGTATCTGGCGCAATGCCAGGAAATACTGGCGTTAATCGAGCATGCGGAAACGAGCCTGACGGCGTCAGTCCGGTGCCCGCAGGGACGCTTGCGGGTGGATATGCCGGGCGGGATCGCGGATTTCATCGTGATGCCTCACCTGAAAGATTTTTACCGGCTTTATCCGGATATCTACCTGATGCTGGGCGTCAACGATCGGCAGGTTGATCTGGTGCAGGAGGGGGTGGACTGTGTGATCCGAACGGGGGATCTGAATAACTCGACTCTTGTTGCCCGTCCTCTGGGCCGGTTTCGCTGGGTGACCTGTGCCTCACCGGACTATCTCAGGAAGTTCGGTACTCCCCGCTCGCCAGACGACTTATCACAGCATCGGGCGATACACTATTTTTCCGATCAGACCCGACGGGCGGATGCGTTACGCTTTGTCCGCGGGACAGAGACGGTCTCCATCCCTGTCCGCGGCGAAGCGGCCGTAAATGCCACCGGGCTTTATATCAACATGTGCCTTGAGGGTTTCGGGCTGGCGCAGCTGGCTGAGAGTATTGTCTCAGCGCATCTGCGGGAGGGAAGGCTGGTTGAGGTTCTGGCTGACTGGCAACCGCCTTCGGTGCCCGTCACGTTGCTTTATCCCCATCAGCGTTTTCTCTCTCCCGCAGTGCGTGCCTTTGCAGACTGGATTGCCGGGCTTATCCCGGACGCCAGCCCGGCACCGTCAGGCGGCGGGCTTGATCCGAAACCAGATCGCATACATCGCAGGCAGGAAGACGAGGGTAATAATGGTTCCCCCTAGCGTTCCGCCAATCAGCGTGTAGGCCAGCGTTCCCCAGAACACGGAGTGTGTCAGGGGAATGAACGCCAGCACGGCGGCCATGGCCGTCAGTAAGACCGGCCTCGCGCGCTGTACGGTCGCCTCAACCACGGCATGGAACGGATCGAGACCGTCCTTCTGGTTGTGATCGATTTGACCAATGAGAATCAGCGTGTTTCGCATCAGGATCCCCGAAAGCGCGATCAGGCCGACGAGGGCATTGATGCCAAATGGCTGATTGAAAAGCAGCAGTGTAGGAACCACACCAATAAGCCCCAGCGGTGCGGTCAGGAATACCATGACCATGGCCGAGAGTGAACGCACCTGCAGAATGATTATCAGCAGCGTCAGGGCAATCATGATGGGGAACAGCGGGGCCATGGCCTGGGTGGCTTTGCCGGATTCCTCAATCGATCCCGCCATTTCGATGCGATAGCCAGGTGGAAGCGAATCAATAATGGGTTGCAGCTGTTTCATGATGGCGGTTGACACATCCGGGGGCTGAAGGTTTTCGGCAATGTCTCCCCGCACGGTAATCGTGGGCGTACGATCGCGACGGCGCAACAGCGGATCTTCCATTCGGATCTCAATCTCCCCGATTTGTGACAGCGGAACGCGTTGCCCGGCGTTACCCACCAGGGTAAAGCCCTCTATCTTCGCCGGATCAAGGCGGATATCACCCGCGGCGCGGCCCGTAACCTGTACCGAGCGAATATCTTCCCGCACGGAGGTGATGGGAACGCCCGACAGCAGGAACTGAAGTTGCTGGGCAACGGCGTTCGACGTTAAACCGGTAGCCTGCAGGCGGTTCTGATCGAGGGTGAAATGCAGGGTCGGTACGCGTGAACCCCAGTCGGTATTGACGGTTCTCATCATCGGACTGGCCTGCAGCACACCTTTAACGTTATCTGCAATATCACGCAGTTTATCGACATCCGGTCCCATTACTCGCCAGGCGACCGGGAAGGGAGAATAAGGCCCGAACACCAGCTGCGTGACCCGCACGCGTGCCTCCGGAGCCAGCCCGCGGGCTACCGCTTCGCGAAGGCGGAACTTAAGCGCCTCGCGTGACTTCTCGCTGTCCGTCATGACGACAACCTTCGCGAAAGAGGGATCGGGCAACTCAGGGGCCATCGCCAGATAAAAGCGCGGCGAACCCTGGCCAATGTAGGCGGTGACGATGCTGGCTTCAGGCTGTTTGCGCAGCCACGCTTCGATTTTCGCGGTGGCGGCGCTGGTTTGCTCAATCGATGTGCCATACGGCATCTGCACTTCCACCAGCACCTCGGGGCGGTCGGACGTCGGGAAAAACTGTTTTTTAACCAGCCCCATCCCCAGTACTGCGAGGGTGAAGATGGCCACGACGGACGCGGCGACGATCCATTTTCGGGCGATCACGCGGCTCAGCGTATGACGAAAACGGTTATAGCGCGGGGTGTCATAGATGGCGGCATGACCGCCTTCGACTTTTGCGATGTCCGGCAGGATTTTGACGCCCAGATAAGGGGTGAACACCACCGCCACAAACCACGAAGCTATCAGGGCGAGGCCGACTACCCAGAACATATTGCTGGTGTACTCCCCGGCGGTTGACTGCGCAAAACCATTCGGCATAAACCCGATGGCTGTCACCAGGGTTCCGGCCAGCATTGGCGCGGCGGTATGGCTCCAGGCGTAGGCGGAGGCTTTGATTCTGTCGTAGCCTTCCTCCATTTTTACCACCATCATTTCGATGGCGATAATGGCATCATCAACCAGTAAGCCGAGGGCGAGAATAAGGGAGCCCAGGGTAACGCGGTCGAAGTTTATACCGGAGGCTTCCATCACGACAAAAACGACCGCCAGCGTCAGCGGCACTGCCGCCGCGACAACGATGCCCACGCGCCACCCCATACTGACAAAACATACCACCATCACCACCAGCAGGGCGACGAAGAACTTGATCATGAACTCATCGACCGACGAGCGGATATTCACCGACTGATCGGTGACTTTCGTTAAGGTCATCCCCAGAGGCATATTCGCATTGATGTTTGCCGTTTCAGCATCCAGCGCTTTACCCAGCGCCAGGCCGTTCCAGCCTTCACGCATGACAATACCGAGCAGGAGGGTGGGTTCTTGCTGGTTACGGATCTGCAGGGTCGGTGGGTCCTCATAGCCCCGTTCAACCGTTGCCACGTCGGACAGCCGGAGCGTTTTGCCCTGCGCGATCAGGGGCGTATCGCGGATCTTCTGCAATTTATCGAAAGCGCCGTCGAGGCGGATAAAGATTTGCGCCCCGCGCGTTTCAATCGAGCCCGCCGCGGTTAATGCGTTCTGGCTGTTGAGCGTGGTGAAAATATCCTGCGGCGAGAGTCCCAGTGTTGCCAGACGGTCATGCGAGAAGGAGATGTAAATCCGCTCGGCCTGTTCCCCGATGATGTTCACTTTCTTTACGCCCGGAACGTGCAAAAGCTGCTGGCGCAGGGCTTCGGCGTCACGCACTAACAGACGCTGTGGTTCGCCTTTCGCTTTCAGTGCAAAAAGGGCAAAGGTGACATCGGAAAACTCGTCATTGATCATCGGCCCCATGACGCCTGCCGGAAGGTTTTTGGTTTCATCCCCCAGTTTCTTTCGCGCCTGGTAAAATTCCTCCTGAACCTGAGAAGGCGGGGTTTTGTCCTGCAATGACAACGTGATAAACGCCATACCGGGGCGGGTATACGTTTCCGTGCGGTCATACCATTTGAGTTCCTGCAGACGTTTTTCCAGCGGCTCGGCGACCTGATCCTGGATTTCCTGTGCGGTTGCACCGGGCCAGACGGTGATAACCGTCATTTGCTTAACCGTGAAGGGGGGATCTTCCGCGCGGCCAAGGCCAAAAAACGAGAAAATACCGGCAAGGGTAACCAGAATAATCAAGAACAGCGTGACCGAGCGCTCGCGTACCGCAAGCGCTGACAGGTTGAAACGACCTCCACTCATGGTGTCATCCCCGCCTGAGTGGCATCGCGCTGTTCCGCCAGCCGGACCGCTTCGCCTTCGTGCAGAAGATGGACGCCTAACGCAACAATCTTCTCTCCGGGCTGCACGCCGCCGGTCACTCTGGCGATATCATCCCCTACGCTAAGCACCCTGACAGGCTGCCAGACGACTTTTGTCGGCTGAGCGGAAATACGCCAGACGCCAGGCCCTTTCCCCGCATCGTAGAGAGACGCCAGGGGAACCTGCATCACGCGGCTGTCGCCTTTGCCGTGTTCGATGCTCAGCGTCACGGTCGCCCCCAGCGGCGCGTTCGCCAGCGCGCCATCCAGCACGTATCGGGCCTCAAAGGTACGGGTGGTCGCATCGGCTGAATCAGACAGCAGGCGCAGCTTCGCGCTAACGGGCTGCTTTTCGTTACCGTAGAGCGTTGCCAGAGCTGTACTTCCCACGGCAGGGCGCAGGGTTTCCGGCAACTGGACCAGCGCCTCGCGCTGCCCTGCACGGGCCAGACGGATCACCGCCTGCCCGGCGCTGACCACCTGTCCAGGCTCGGCAAGCGTCTCCATCACCACGCCGTCTGAATCGGCAAGTAGCACGGCATAACCGGTGGCGTTTTGCGCCACGCCTGCCTGTGCCCGGGCAGCGCTGAGCTCCGCTCTGGCGCTGTCGGCTGCGGCTTTAATCTGGTCGTACTCTGACGCCGACACTGCACCGGATGCCACAAGGCCGCGATAACGCGCCTCATCGCTGGACGCTTTACGTGCGCGCGCCTGGGCAGCATCCACCGCGCGCTGCTGGGCCTGCGCCTGTAATTTCAGATCAACAGGATCCAGACGCATTAAAGGCTGGCCCTGCTTAACGGTTTGACCCGTATCGACAAGACGTTCGAGAATTTTGCCCTGCACCCTGAAGCCTAAATCACTTTGCGTTCTTGCCACCACCACGCCGGTAAAGGCGCGTGACGTCTCGTTCGCAGGGATCACGGACGCAAACCTGACAAGCGGTGGCTGCGTGCGCGGATCGTCACTGGCGTGGTTATCGCCGCATGCCACCAGGGCAAACGGCAGGAGGCATACGGCAAGGCGGGCTGAATGAAGCCTGAGCATGGGAACCCTTATTACATTAACAGGACGGTATCCGCATTCTCATTCTAGTGACCAATAAAGTCAATGGTCACTAATCAGGGGGCCAGGCTTCGCAAAATCAGAGAGGAGAGGACAACCGCCGCGGTCGGGGCGGCTTCAAGGTTGTACTGCAGCTGAACAGGGTTAATGAAAGGGCACATCACCATATAGATCGCCAGTGTAGCTTCGTCCAGAGGGGTTTTTCTCTCGAACTCACCGGCTTTTCTGCCCTCGACAACAATGCTCTCAATCAGTTTCAGCAGACGTTCGGAATACCTTTCGGTTGAAGGCCACTTGTCCCGCGCGGCAACGGCGGCGATGTCGTAGAGTTTACGCTCATGGAAAAACAGTTCACTTCCCGCCTCGGTGAGCGCCCTGAACAGACGACGCAGCTTTTCGCTTGCGGATGGCGCATCAGCGATGGCTGCATTGACCGCCGCCATGATCATATCAAGGCGGTTCGCGCAGATGACCTCGCCGATTGCCTGCTTGGAATCAAAAAACTTATAGATATAGGCTTTTGAAAAACCGATGGCTTTGGCAAGTTCAGCGACGGTGGTTTTTTCATAGCCGTAATGGCCGAAATGCTCATACGCAGCTTCGACGATTTGCTCTCGGACCGTGTGATCGAGTGGACCACGTGTGGATGGGGTGTTCATGTCTTTAGTCATTATTTCAGCTTAGCGTGACAGGCTCCGATTGACAACGTGTGACCATTTGGTAATTAGGTCGCATGGTTGAGTGGGCAGATGGCACATGCACAGTCGTCTGTGGAACCCGAGGGATAATACTCGTTAGCCCTGAGCCGTTAAGACTGCATCATCAACCAGGTCGGCTAAGTGTATCACTGTTTTTCGCGGGATATTGTCAGTCTTTGCGAGAGGTTGCGCGCGTTTCAGTGCAATTGCGCGGCACTGAAACGTCACGCTTTGGCCTGAACGGGATTATGCGTCTGAGCGCGTCCCCTGACCGGCAGGCTTAGGTCGTAATACTTTTTCAGCAATGATCGCCAGACGTCGGCGGGTGACAAACCGGTGTAACTGGCCCAGCAGCCAGTTACCGCAGCCGGGGATCAGCGTGTTGCGTTGCGTATCCACGGCCCGTAACGCCAGCGCGACCACGTTCTGCGCTGGCATTCTTTTGCCCACTGACGCTTCCTCGGCGTTCACCACCTCAAAAAAGGCGGTATCCGTTGCGCCGGGGCAAAGCGCCAGCACGCGGATGCCGTGAGCGCGGTATTCTCCCCACAGCGCGTTCGAAAAGGAGAGTAAAAATGCCTTTGTTGCCCCATAAATTGCCATATACGGATCCGGTTGCATGGCAGCGGTCGAGGCCACGTTAATCATCACGCCTGAACCTTTACGCAGCATGGCGGGCAGCAGGGCGTGCGCGAGTGCCACGGGGGCGACGCAGTTGACGTTGATCTCTTCACGCTGGCGCGCCAGAGATAGCTTTTCAAATCGCCCGTAGGTGGCAAACCCCGCGCTATTAATCAAAATATCGGGATAAAGCCGTAACGCTTCCAGCCGTTCCACAATGTGGGTAATGGCCTCAGGCAGCGTTAAGTCCTGCACGATAACGGTGAGTGATACGCCGTGCGTTTTGTGTAGCTCAGCCGCAAGCGCCTGCAGCGTTGCCTCGGAGCGGGCAACCAGGATCAACCCCACGCCACGGGCCGCGAGCTGGCGGGCGAACTCCCGTCCTATGCCCGAGGATGCACCGGTAACCAGTGCTGTTTTTCCTGTATAATCAAAAGAATTCATAACATAAATCCCGTTTTCCCTGTCTGTGCGGCACAGGATAAACCGTGTACTCAGGTACACGGTCAAGCGTGATTTTTACAAGGTGAGAACGACGCGATGAGGATCGGCGAGCTGTGTGCCAGAACTGGGTTATCGAAAGAGACGGTGCGTTATTATGAAAGGGCGGGCTTGCTGGAAAAAATTCCGCAGCCAAACGGCAGTAATAACTACAAAGCCTACTCGGCTGTGGATTTACAACGGCTGAAGCTGATCGGGCATGCCAAAATGCTGGGGTTTACCCTGGCTGAAATCGCCGATGTTCTGGCGGTCTGGGTTGATGACCGCTTTACCGCGGAGGAAAAAAAGGCCGCTTTGCGGCGCAAACTGGCGCAACTGGCGGAGAAAGAAGCGGCGCTGAATGAACTTCGGACCCGCTTGACCGATGCCCTTCATAAAGTCGGTCAGCCGTGTGTTGATGTATTTTAAACGGCTGACGCGGGCCGTTTAACGCAACAGGCGGCTTCACGACGTCATCAGCTCACCGCGTTCAGTCTTTTTAAGCCAGTCGATAAAAAACTGGCTAAATGCGGTGACCTGAAGCGGCTGGAGTTTCCGTTGCGGATAGACAAACTGTAGCCCGACATCTTTGCGATCAAACCGGCTAAAGCCGGTGAAGCTTCCGGCAAGCAACACTTTCAGCCTTCCTTTCTCGACATCGTCCTTCACGTCCCACCACGATTTGCCCGCAATGCCAGCCCCGTCGAGGGCCCACTGACGAAGCAGTGCCCCGTCATCACAGACCATGGCAGGCTCTACGCGAACGACGCGCTCTTTCCCCTCAACCTCAAACCGCCATTCATTCATCACCACCCCTTGCGACTCCAGCGCCAGACAGCGGTGGTCCGTCAGCGCGTCACAGGAGGCAGGGATACCCTGGTCGTTAAGATACGCTGCTGATGCGACCAGCACCCGGTGATTGGGACGGATATTTCTGACCACCAGGCTGCTGTCCGGCAGGTTGCCGAAGCGAATGCTCATATCCAGCCGGTTAGCGACCAGATCCTCTACGTGTTCTCTTAAGTAAATGAAAAATTTGATTTCCGGATGCAGGCGGGAAAATGCCATGACGGCGGGGCTGAGATACTGCCTGCCAAAGTCAGAGGGGGCGGAAAGACGAATGTTGCCGCTGAGCACGCCCTCTTTTTGTGCCAGTAACGACTCGGCATGATGCATCTCTTCCAGCACGCGCAGTGCAGCATGGTAAAACTCTTCGCCCGCCCGGGTGAGGGAGATAGCCCGCGTGGAACGGTGAAACAGGCGCGTCTGGTAGCGTTCTTCAATCGCTTTGAGGCGGGCGGTCATGGTGGCCGGGGAAAGTGACAGGCGGCGGCCAGCGGCGGAAAGCCCGCCAGCCTCGGCCACTTCAACCAGCAGCGCCATATCTTCGAGTTTACCCATTATTCATATTTTCCGAAAAGTGCATCTGATTTTAGTGTAATTATCAAAATCAGATGCCACCTGTAAAGTGATTTCATCGTAACCACAAGGGACGTCCAGATGAACCAGACCTCACTTTTTGAACGCTACAGGTTAGGGGATCTCAACCTGAAAAATCGCATCGTCATGGCACCAATGACCCGTGCCCGCGCTCTTCAGCCGGGAAATATTCCCTCGACGCTGATGGCTGAATATTACCGACAGCGGGCCAGTGCGGGCTTAATCATCACCGAAGCCACGCAGATCTCGCCTCAGGGCCAGGGCTATTCATGGACTCCGGGGATCCATACGCCAGAGCAGGTTGCGGGGTGGCAACTCACTACCGGCGCGGTCCATCAGGCGGGAGGGGTGATTTTTTCCCAACTCTGGCACGTGGGGCGGATGTCTCATGCCCGTTTTCACGAAGACGGACTGCCCGTCGCGCCCTCCGCGCTGGCACCCGATGCGAAAGTATGGGTGGTGAATGAACATGGCGAAGGTCAAATGGTTGACTGCCCGACGCCACGCGTGCTGTCGCGAAAAGAGATCGCGCGCGTCGTCGAACAGTACCGACAGGCGGCGCTCAATGCCGTTCAGGCCGGGTTTGATGGCGTGGAGGTGCACGGCGGAAACGGCTATCTGATTGATCAGTTCCTGAGAACCACGTCAAACATCCGCACGGATGAGTATGGCGGCAGTCTCGTGAACCGGATCCGCTTCGCGCAGGAGGTGCTCGATGCCATTGCAGAGGCCATTGGCGCTGAGCGCACCGGTATCCGGCTTTCGCCGTTTATTACACAGCGGGGAATGAACGATCCGCAGGTCATCGAAGCCATTCTCGCCCTCGCGGCCTGGTGCCAGCAACGAGGCATTGCGTTTATTCACCTGGCGGAAGCCGACTGGGATGATGCGCCACAGGTTCCGGAGAGTTTCCGCAAAAAACTGTGCGAAACATTCCGTGGCACCCTGATCGTGGCAGGAAATTATACCCCCGAAAAGGCGGAAAAAATCCTCGCAGCAGGGTATGCCGATTTAATTGCGTTTGGACGCCCGTTTATTGCCAACCCCGATTTACCACAGCGGCTGGCGCATCACTGGCCGCTGAATGACGTCAGCGATCCCGCCACGCTCTTTGGTGGTACAGCGGTGGGGTATACCGATTACCCCACTTACAACCTGAGTGAGGAAAAATGATGACCGGTAAAACGTTAATTATTGGCGGCGCGTCCGGTATTGGTTTTGCTGTAGCCCGTGCCCTGGCAGAGCGCGGCGACGACATTATTCTCGCGGGACGCAATAAAGAGAAGCTGAACGCTGCCCGCGCGCGGCTCAGTCCATCTCCCGCCTCTGTTGAGACCCTCGTCCTCGATATTAGCAATGAAGCAGAGGTGATCGCGTTAAGCGAAACGCTGGGTGAGGTCGACAATATTATTGTCACGGCCGGCTCTCAGGCACCGGGAGGGCCGCTTTCCACCCTCGACCCTGGCGCGGCGAGACTGGCTTTTGATACCAAATTTTGGGGTAGCATGCATGTCGCCAGGTATCTGAGCGGGAATATTTCGCCCCGCGGTACGCTGACGCTGACCAGCGGATTTGTTGCACGCCGCGTGGTAGCGGGTGCCATAGTCAAAACCACCATGAACGCCGCCATCGAGGCGGCAACAAAAGTGCTGGCAAAAGAGCTTTCACCGCGTCGCGTAAACGTCATCAGCCCGGGTCTGACCGATACCGAAGCCCACGCCGGGATGGATGCGGCTGCGCGGGAAAAAATGCTGACTGTTGCAGCGCAAACGCTGCCCGCTAAAGCGTGGGGACGAGCGGAAGACGTTGCTCAGGGCTATCTCTTTGCCATCGATAATGCCTTTGTTACGGGCTCGGTGATTGATATTGAGGGCGGGGCATTACTTAACTGACCCCGCGTTGATCCGAATTGATTCCGGCAGTGAACATGCTGGCGGAAAACGTAATCACAGGTTGTAAGCGTTTATGCAATATTCAACATATGCACGTCCAGCTGTGCTGGCGTTAATTCTGGCTGGCGTATCCGGCGTGGCTTATTCGGCCCAGAGCGACCGGGTGAAACCGAATCTTCTTATCGTGGATAACACGCTGTCGCAAACGCAATTAACGGCGAGCGAACATGCGGCCGTTACGTATGCCACGTTCTGGGATACCGGGAAAGAGTCTCTGGCGCGGGAAGCGCTGGCGGTTAATTTTGTGGATAAAACCCCACCGGAAGGCCGTAAACAGGGGCCAGAGGGCGCCATTATGGCCTCGAGGGCATTTCGCACCGCGGTGCCGGATTTACGCTGCGAGGTGGAACAAATGATCGTTACGGGTAATCGTGTCGTCTCCCATTTGCATTTCCACGGCCATTTCAGCGGGACATTTGGCAAAATAAAAGGGCAGGGTCAGAACGTTGATTTTATCGCGACGGATATCTATGAGATCGGCAACGGTAAAATAGTGTCCAACTGGCATATTGAAGATAACCTGACGCTGATGAAACAGTTGGGTGTGATTTAAATAATAGTCTGCCTCTTTTCATGGTGTAAAAGATAAGCCCGCCCGGGTAACCGAAAGGTTACCCGGAGCGTATGACCCCCCGTAATGGCGAAGCATGATCCTGACGAAACCTACAGCCCCAGGTCGCTCAGTGAAGGGTGGTCATCAGGACGTCTGCCCAGCGGCCAGTGAAACAGGCGCTCAGACGCTTTTATCAGCATATCGTTGATGCAGGCGAAGCGGCGCTTCATCAGACCATCCGGCTCGAATTCCCAGTTTTCATTACCGTAAGAGCGATACCAGTTGCCAGAATCATCATGCCATTCATAGGCATAGCGCACGGCGATACGGTTTTCCGTAAATGCCCACAGCTCTTTGATCAGACGATAATCCAGCTCTTTTTTCCATTTGCGCTCCAGGAATGCCTGTGCTTCCTGACGGTTAGTGGCAAACTCCGCGCGGTTTCGCCACTGGGTATCCAGCGAATAGGCAAGTGCGATTTTGGCCGGGTCGCGACTGTTCCAGCCATCTTCTGCCAGTCTGACTTTTTCGATGGCACTTTCACGCGTAAAAGGCGGTAAAGGGGGGCGTGTGTTCATTTCGGCTACCTCTGGTTGGTATTAGGTAGACAGGTCTGTCTACTGGTGTTAATCTAAGCCTGAAAAATAACGCTGTCAACCTGTCAATTGAGGCCGTCGATCTGTGAACAGAGTCAACTTGAATAACGATAAAACAATCAGTGTGAGGGAAAAAATCTTGCTTACCGCGCACGATCTGTTTTATTCCAGCGGATTTAAAGCAACGGGCGTGGATACCATTATCAAGCAGGCTAAAGTCACGAAAGTGACGTTTTATCGCCATTTTCCTGGGAAAAGTTTACTGATTGTTGCCTATCTCCACTATCGACACGAAATATGGATTGACTGGTTTGAAAACACGCTGCGTCGACATCTTGCTGCGGGTAAAACCCCGGCCAGTGCATTATCTGACACGCTGTATGAATGGTTTATTTCACCGTTATTCCATGGGTGCGCCTTTATTAATGCCAGCGCAGAAGCAAAATCTGAAGAAAATGAAGGCGAAATAAAAGATATTTGCCGCAATCATAAAACCGAAACAAAGGCAAAAATAGCGTCCCTGACCGGCATAACCGATGAGAAAACCGTTAATGAAATCATGATGCTGATCGACGGCGCGATTATTCATGCGCAAATGGGGATCGCAGCGGATGAGGTCATAAGCTCATTGAAAAAGGGAGTAGAACGGCTGACAGAAAACGCCGCCTGACCCGGGGCACGATCGGCCGTCGACGAAATACGCTTAGCATGGAAGGGCTGGCGCTGAGCCTGGCAGTAAATGCCAGGCTCCTGCCTTTAGTCATCATCTTCTGCCCGTTCCGCCATCGCCAGCGAGCTGGCACTGGCCGGATCAAACAGGGAAATACTCTCAATCTGATTCAGCATGATCACCTTTCTGAAGTCCATTGCGCTTCCGGGTTCTGAATCCAGAGTGATGTCGTGGCGGGCATACCATTTGCTGTAATTATTTTCGATGCAAATCCGCATTGTCTTTTCATCGCGGTAGCCGCTTAGCATGGGGATCAGCACGATATTGGCGGTTTTTTCATACTCGAGCGTTGCGGTGTGGATCATGCCGACATAAATCCGTCTCGAGCGCAGCGTCACCTGCGCCAGCTCCCCTTGCTCCATACACTGATACAGCAGTTGTTCGATACCGCTCGACTGCGCGAGACGTTTGTAGAGCTTCTTCCTGCCTTCACCGTCCAGCCTGGCGCTGCCTGCCCAGTTAGAACGATAAAGACAAAACAGGATGGCGAAGGCCAGCATGACGACAACCGGTGCCTGAATACCTAAAAAGCTCCAGTTCATAAAATCTATTTGCCAGTCGGCATAGGTCTGCGCCGTGAAGTGGAAGGTGTTGTCGGCGGCAGAAAGTGCATAGAGCAATAGCCAGAGCAGACCCGTGGCGATCACCCCTTGCAGAACGAAGATACAGCCATACAGGGCAACGAGAAAATAGACATCCCAGCCGAAAGATCGCTTGATTTTAAAACGGGTCGACAGGTCACGGCTGGTGTACCAGTACCCACAGACCATCAGCACCATAAAGATAGCCGTTCCCATATCAGGCCCTCTTCAGCGCGTTAACATGACGCAGGAAATCCTGTCGCACCTCGTTGCTCTTGTAGTTCACCGAGGCGTTCCCGTCCTGGTCGATGATGATGCGATCGCCATCCTCCACGGCTTCGATAATTTCCTGCTGGCTCATCACCTGGAGCAATGATTCCGGACTGGAGAAAAGTGACAGAAAGAAACGTTTCATCGCGGGGTTTCCTCATCCTTATGATTAAAAAGGATAAGTCTGGAAGAAGAAGGGGAAATTCGCCTTAAGGTAAAACTGAAAAGCAAAACGGGTAACAGGTGCGTCAGAAAATGTTCTGAAAAAAGCATCGGCAAAAAATGCGTAACATTTTGAAAAATAATATAAATAAAAAATAGTCTTACACAAACTTGGACAAATAACGTTAATTGTGTAAGTTTTAATTATGCGATTACGCCACGTTGTTTACCGCCAGGATGTGACCCATGAGCACTTTGCCCTCTGTCGTGAGTCGGTTTGTTGAGTACTACACCGCACTGGATAGCCAGCCGCCCTCAGCGCTGGTCGGGCTTTATCATTCGGATGCCACGCTTATCGATCCGTTCGGCGAGCATGACGGGATTTTCGCGCTCCAGCGCTATTTCACCCATCTGCTGGCCAATGTTGAAAATTGCCGTTTTACCATTGATCCTCCGCTGTTTGGTGACCGCCGTTTCGTTGTCACGTGGATTATGCACTGGTCGCATCCGCGCATTGCCGGAGGCGAGCCGCTCGACCTGCCGGGATGTTCGGTGGTGGAGACCGAACATGGGTTGATTACTCGCCAGCGTGACTATTACGACGCCGGAGAGATGATCTACGAACACCTTCCGCTGCTCGGTTGGGCAGTGCGCGGCGTGAAGCGGAGGGTGAACGCATGAGCACGGTTTTGATTACCGGAGCAAGTTCGGGCATCGGCGCCGGGCTGGCGAAATCCTTCGCTGCTGACGGCCACACGGTAATCGCCTGCGGGCGCGATCCGGCGCGTCTGGACGCCCTGCATCAGCACAGCCCCACTATCACGGTTCGCCTGTTCGATATGACAGACAGGGACGCCTGTCGCCAGGCGCTGACGGGCTGCTATGCCGACCTGGTTATTCTCTGCGCCGGTACCTGCGAATACCTTGAGCAGGGCGGGGTGGATGCAGCGCTGGTAGAGCGGGTGATGACCACCAATTTCCTCGGGCCGGTGAACTGTCTGGCCGCGTTACAGCCGCAGCTGGTTTCAGGCAACCGCGTGGTGCTGGTCAGCTCCATGGCGCACTGGCTGACGTTCCCGCGCGCAGAGGCTTACGGCGCGTCCAAAGCGGCGTTGAGCTGGTTTGCCGACAGTCTGCGGCTCGACTGGGAGCCGAAAGGGGTCGCCGTGACGGTGGTATTCCCGGGCTTCGTTGATACGCCGCTGACGCGAAAAAATGACTTTGCCATGCCGGGCAGGGTCAGCGTTGAGGAGGCCGTGCAGGCCATTCGGACCGGGCTGGCGAAAGGGAAAATGCAAATTGCGTTTCCGGTGGGGTTTGGCCTTATCTTGCGGTTGCTCTCAGGGCTTCCCGCGTTTCTTCAGCGCACATTGCTGCGCAGGATGGTGCGTTCATGAAGATTGCCATTATCGGCAGCGGCATCGCCGGGTTGACCTGTGCCTGGCGTCTTGCCGGTCATCATGAGGTGACGCTGTTCGAAGCGGGGGCCACTCCCGGCGGGCATACCGCGACGGTTGACGTGCCGACGCCACAGGGTGCTTTCGCCATCGATACCGGTTTTATCGTCTACAACGACCGTACCTACCCACGATTTATGGGCCTGCTGAGCGAGCTGGGTATCAGCGGGCAAAAGACGCAGATGAGCTTTTCGGTGCATAACCCGCAAACCGGGCTGGAGTACAACGGACACACCCTGACCTCGTTATTTGCTCAGCGTCGAAACCTGGTGAACCCGTCGTTCTGGCGGCTGCTCGGGGAGATTGTCCGCTTTAATCGCCTGGCGAAACAGGCGCTGGAGAGCGAGCCAGACCCGCACGCGACGCTGCAGACGTTTCTGGACAGGCACCGCTTTACGCCGTTTTTCGCGCGTCACTACATTCTGCCGATGGGGGCGGCCATCTGGTCATCGTCGTTGCAGGAGATGAAACGTTTTCCGTTGCCGCTCTTTTTGCGTTTCTTTGACAATCACGGCCTGCTGGATGTGACGCATCGTCCGCAGTGGTACGTCGTGCCCGGAGGTTCGCGAGAATACATCCGCGCCATGCTGGATAAACTCGGTGACCGTCTGACGCTGCACCTCAACGCCCCGGTGCAGCGGGTGATTCGTCAGGAGAATGGGGTAACGATCCAGCTCGACAACGCGAGCCACAGCGTTGATCAGGTGATTTTTGCCTGTCACTCCGGGCAGGCGCTGGCGATGCTTGACGCGCCGAGCGCGGCTGAGCAGGACGTGCTTGGCGATATCAGCTGGCAGCGTAATGAGGTGGTGCTTCACAGCGATCCGCGCTGGCTACCGGTACGTCAGCGTGCCTGGGCGAGCTGGAACTACCGTCTGAGCCAGCAGGATCAGGCCAGCGCCTGCGTCACCTACAACATGAATATTTTGCAGGGGTTGCCTGCGGGTAGCCCGCTGTTCTGCGTCACCCTTAATCCGGACATTCCCGTGGATGAACGCTTTGTTCTGAAACGCTTTGTCTATGAACACCCGCTGTTTAACCCCAAAAGCTGGCGTGCACAGGCGCGTCGCGGCGAGATTAACGGCCACCAGCGTAGCTGGTTCTGCGGCGCTTACTGGTACAACGGCTTTCATGAAGATGGCGTGCGCAGTGCGCTGGACGTGGTGAATGCGATAGCCGCCGGGGAGGGGAACTGAAATGAACAGCTGCCTCTATCACGGTGTATTACGCCATCGTCGCTTCCGGCCGAAAACGCACCAGTTCCGCTACAGCGTCTTTATGGCCTGGCTCGATCTCGATGAGCTGGAGACGCTGCCCTCGGTCGGGGTCCGTCGCAATTGTGTTGCCGCCGCTTCGTTCCATGATGCGGATTATCCGCTAGGCACGCCGCTTAAAGAGAACGTCCTCACCAGGCTTGAAAGCCTGACCGGAGAACGGCCGCAGGGGCGGGTTATGCTCCTGACGCAGCTGCGCTACTTCGGATTCCATTTTAATCCGGTCAACTTTTACTACTGCTATGACCGGGCGGAGACGCTGCGCTGGGTGCTGGCGGAAGTTCGCAATACCCCGTGGAATGAGCGTCATTACTACGCGGTGAATGGGCAGGATGCGCGTCCCACAGAAAAAACGTTTCATGTTTCCCCTTTTAACCCGATGGACATGGTTTACCACTGGCGCTTTAACCCGCCTGACGACTCGTTGCATATGCACATCGAAAACCATCAGGAAACGAAGGTGTTTGACGCCACGCTGGCGCTACGACGGGAGCCGCTTACCCGGGCGGCACTGCGGTCGCTGCTGCTGCGCATTCCACTGATGACCCTCAAAACCGTTTTCGCTATTTACTGGCAGGCGCTGCGGCTGTGGCTCAAGCGCGTGCCGCTGTATAACCATCCCGTCAGCAGGAGTGAACGCTCATGACCGATCCCGTCTTTGCGCTTGAACCCGATATCCCGCGCAACGTCCGCATCGCGCGCTGGCTGCTGTTTCGTCTCTTAAGCGGTATCCGCGGCGGCTCGCTGACCCTGCGTGAGGGTGCGCAGACGTTCCATTTCGGCGAGACATCCGCTGCGCTGCATGCTGACGTTCAGATCCTGAGCCCGGGCGTGTACTGGCGTGTCTTAAGGGGGGGCAGCCTCGCCGCCGCTGAGGCCTGGATGGATGGCGAATGGGAAACCACACAGCTCACGCCATTGCTTGAGATCCTGGCGCTTAACGGGCAGGTGCTTGGCCGGCTGGAAAAGGGATTTCGTCTGTTCAGCAGGCCGCTTGAACGGCTTCGTCACTGGACGCGGCGAAACTCACGCGCCCAGGCCCGCGAAAATATTGCCGCGCATTACGATCTGGGCAACACCTTTTATGCCCATTTTCTGGATAACGAGTTGCTTTACTCCAGTGCGCTGTTCACCGCAGATGAGCAGGATCTCACGGCGGCTCAACAGGCCAAAATGGCTCGCCTGTGCGATCAGCTGGCGCTGAACGCCAATGATCACCTGCTGGAAATTGGCACCGGCTGGGGCGCGATGGCGGAATATGCCGCCCGTCATTATGGCTGTCGGGTGACCACCACGACGCTGTCGCAGGAGCAGTACCTCTGGGCGAAAGAACGGATTGTCCGCGCCGGGTTGCAGGATCGCGTTGAGGTACTGCTGTGCGATTACCGCGACCTCACCGGAGAGTACGACAAGCTGGTCTCGATAGAGATGATTGAGGCCGTGGGGCAGCGCTATCTGCCAACCTTCTTCCGCACCTGTCAGGCCAGGCTGCGACCGGGAGGTCGTATGGCAATACAGGCCATCACCATTCAGGACCAGCGCTATCGCGACTACAGCAAAAGCGTCGACTTTATCCAGCGCTACATTTTTCCCGGCGGTTTTTTACCAAGCATCACCGCCATGAATGAGCTTATGACGCGCCACACCGATTTCGTGATGCGCAATCTCTTTGATATGGGGCCCGACTATGCCCGCACGCTGGCTCTCTGGCGCCAGCGCTTCGTGCATGCATGGCAGGAGATTGAAAAGCTTGGGTTCGATGAGCGGTTTCGTCGGATGTGGCTGTACTACCTCGGCTACTGCGAAGCCGGGTTTAACGCCCGCACCATCAGCGTGGTGCAGCTGACCGCCGAGCGCGTATGAAACATTATTTGCAGGTCTTTCTGCTGGCTATCGCGTTCGATTTTTACTGGGCGCTGGTGGTGCTCTTTCGCGAGCAGGGCCTGATTATCTGGATCGTGCTGGCGGTTGTGGCCTGCCTGCTGTTGCCGTCCGCGTACCGACTTTACGCCATTGCGCTGGCCGCGGCAGGGAGCCTGCTGGATGCGCTCTGGGCGTTGACGGGCCTGATTGCGTTTACGGGTGAGTCACTGATGCCGCTGTGGATGGTGGCACTGTGGCTGATGTTCGCCACCGTCTGGACTCAGCTGACGCGCACAACAACATTACCCGGCTGGCTGCTGACCCTGCTGGCAACCGTGGGCGGGCCTGTCGCCTATCTGATTGGCGAACGGCTTGGCGCCATTACTTTTCTGGAGCCGACCTTTATTGTCATCAGTTGGATGGCACCGGGCTGGCTGGTTTTGATGCTGTTTTTCCATCTGCTGGTGGGGAGACAAAAATGAGAGCTGCGGCACTGCTTCTCTTACTGATAATCCTGTCCCCCGTGGCTCAGGCTGCCGACTGGCTGACCTGGCGCAAGGTCGGTGACGCCACGCTGACCTGGGGGCCGTTCACCGTCTATACCTCACAGCTTCGCACGCCGGAGGGGCGTTATAGCGGGGAGAACGGGGATCGGGCGTTGATTATCACTTACGCGCGTGAAATCGACCGTGATGACCTGGTTGAGGCAACGCGCGATCAGTGGCAGGCGCAGGGGATCCTCGAGCAGGAGCCCCAAAGCGAAGCCTGGCTGCGTATGCTCCAGTCGCTCTGGCCCGATGTTGGGCCGGGCAGCCAGCTGGCGTTTGTGGTCACCGACAGGCAGGGGCAGTTCTGGTACCGTGCTTCGGCGACGCAGAAAGACTTTATTCCACTGGGACCACGTCAGTCCGCCGCGTTCAGCACGCGCTTTCTGGCAATCTGGCTCAGTCCCCGCACGCAATATCCCGCGCTGCGTCAGCAGCTGACAGGAGGGCAACAATGAAACGTATACTGGTCATCGCGCTTGCGGTAACGATGCTGCTGGCCGGCTGCAGTACAGAGGTGACGGAATACCGTCAGCAGCAGCCGAAGCTGGATATCTTCCGCTATTTTCAGGGGAAAACCGAAGCGTGGGGCATGGTGCAGGATCGCAGCGGTACACAGTTGCGCCGGTTTCACGTTGAGATTGCCGGGGACGTTATCGGCGATACGCTGACGCTCAATGAACATTTCGTCTATGACGACGGCGAAAAACAGCAGCGGGTATGGCATATCCGGCGGATGGGGGGCGATCGCTACGAAGGCACGGCAGGGGATATCGAAGGGGTGGTCACCGGGCAGGCGGCGGGAAACGCCTTCAACTGGCATTACAGCATGCAGGTGAAAGCCAATGGCAGCACCTGGCTGCTGCACTTTGACGACTGGATGTACCTGCAGGATGAAACCCATCTGTTCAATAAAACAGAGCTGAAGAAACTGGGCGTCACCGTCGCCACGGTGACGCTGTTCTTTACCCGCAAGGCGTGACGTTACTCGCGCCCGGGCGCCGGTTCGGCTGGGGTTTTGCTGCTGAGGTAGATGAAGATCAGCGCAATGGCCAGGCAGACGATGGCCCCGAGACGGCTCAGCGAAAACGGAATGACGGCGTTACCCAGCCAGCCAAAGCTGTCAATCAACATGCTCATGGTGAGCTGGCCGAAGATCACCGCGACCGTGGCGACGGCGGTACCGATACGTTGTACCGCCAGTACCATTATCACAATGTAGGGCACGCCGAACAGGGCACCGAGCAGCTGCCATTTGGGCACGTCCATCAGGGTAACGGCCTGTTTGGGTTCAAAGAAGAAGATCAGCAGGGCGGTGACCAGCGCACCAACGGAAAACGTCAGAAACGCGCTTTTAAAGACGCCCACGCTGCTTCCCAGCTGTCCGTTGATGGCGGCCTGGATGCTCAGCGTCGCACCGCCACACACTGCCAACATAATCATAATCAGTGTCATTTTGTTACCCCTGTGCAACCAGAACCAGCGCGGCAATGATGAAAAGCAGCGCGATGATGCGTTTACCGTTAATCTTTCTGGGCGTGGTGCCCAGCAACCCATAGTGGTCAATGATAAGACTCTTAAAGACCTGACCTGCCAGAATGCCAATCATCGTCAGGGCAATGCCGATGGCCGGCGTGGCGAGGGTCAAAATGACGACGTAAACGGGCCCGAGTACGCCGCCGAGCAGTTGCCATGCGGGCTGTGCGAAAAACGACGGACTGTTACGCGGGCTGAAAAACAGCATCAGCAGAAACGTCAGCGCGGCACCTGTACCGAAAATACTGAACGTGGCCCATAAATCGCCGACTTCCCCACCCAGTGGCCCCAGCAAGCCAGCCTCTACGGAGAGGCCCATGCCGCCGAGAATAACCAGTAAAATTAACATCCATTGCATATTCATTATCTCTACGTTCTGAAGGCGAAACAGACTAGCCCTGAACATCGATGAGAAAAATGCCATAATGCAGGAAACACCTTTGCAGGAAATGCACTAATGGTTGATGCCGGAAATATGAATATCCGCTCGCTGCGGGTTTTTATTGCGGTTTACGAAGCGCAAAACTTTTCTGTGGTCGCCCGGCGGGAGGGGATGTCTGCCTCGCAGGTTTCACGCGTTATCCATCAGCTTGAGGACGCGCTCGGCCAGCAACTTTTCTATCGTAATACCCGGGCGGTGATCCCAACGGAAAGCGGCCACCTTTTTATCCGCTACGCCAGAGCGATGGTGGAAAGCCTGGAGGAGGCGCGTCGTGAGCTGGATGAGCGTTCGACGGAGCCTTCCGGCACGCTGCGCATAAATGGCCCGGTGTACTTTGGGCAGCGACACGTTGCCCCTGGTCTGCCTGCACTGGCGGCGCGGTATCCCCGGCTGAATATAGAGCTGACGCTGACCGATGACTTTATCGACCCGCACAAAGATGCCGCCGACGTTATCTTTCGCATCGGCATGCTGACGGATTCAACCTTTCACGCGCGGGTTTTTGGCCAGCAGCGTTACCATCTGGCCGCGTCGCCGGACTATTTGCGAAAACACGGTGTGCCAGACGGGCCGGATGACCTCAGTCGCCACCGGTGCCTGGTCTACCGCGGGTCGTCAGGTCCCAATCGCTGGCTGGTGCGAGGTCAGGGGGAAGCCTGGGTGCATTACCCCGTGGTGCCGCTGATGACTTCCAATAATGCGGAGTCGCTGCTCATTGCCGCGCTGGGCGGGATGGGGATCGTGCTGTTTCCGGACTGGCTGATTGGCGACAGACTGCAGAAGGGGGAACTGGTCGCACTCCTCGCGGAACGGGAGTGCGCCATAAATACCGAGCCGCTGAACATTGCGGCGATCTATCCTCACGCCCGTCACCCGCCCCTGAACGTCAGGGCGGTGATTGATCATTACGTGGCGCTTTTCGGCACCCCGCCTTACTGGCAGACGTAGCGATTACGCGCCGAGTTCTTTACGGATAATGTCGGCGCCGGCGCTCAGGGCGTTGAGCTTTCCGTTGGCAACCTGACGTGAGAGCGGGGCCATCCCGCAGTTTGTTGATGGCCACAGCTTGTCGGCATCGACAAACTGCAGCGCTTTACGCAGCGTATCGGCCACTTCCTCTGGCGTCTCAATGGTATTGGTCGCCACGTCAATGGCACCCACCATCACCTTTTTGCCGCGGATCAGTTCCAGCAGGTCCATCGGTACGCGGGAGTTGTGGCACTCCAGAGAGATGATGTCGATATTGGACGTCTGCAGTTTAGGGAAGGCTTCTTCATACTGCCGCCATTCTGAACCGAGCGTTTTTTTCCAGTCGGTATTGGCTTTGATGCCATACCCGTAGCAGATATGGACCGCGGTCTGGCAGCGCAAACCTTCGATGGCACGTTCCAGCGCGGCAATACCCCAGTCGTTCACCTCATCAAAAAACACGTTAAAGGCTGGTTCATCAAACTGGATGATATCAACGCCCGCCGCTTCTAACTCTCTCGCTTCCTGATTGAGAATTTTGGCAAATTCCCAGGCCAGCTTTTCGCGGCTTTTATAGTGAGCGTCATAGAGGGTGTCGATCATGGTCATCGGGCCGGGCAGAGCCCACTTGATCGGTTTATCCGTGAGCTGACGTAAATACTTTGCGTCATCAACGAACACCGGTTTTTGACGCGCGACGGCATCCACCACGGTCGGCACGCTCGCGTCATAGCGGTTACGAATTCGCACGGTCTGGCGGTTCTCAAAATCAACGCCGCTGAGGTGTTCAATAAAGGTGGTGACGAAGTGCTGACGAGTCTGTTCGCCGTCGCTGACAATATCAATGCCCGCACGGATCTGCTCATCCAGAGATAAACGCAGCGCATCCTGTTTACCGGCAAGTAATTCCTGATCCTGCAATTTCCATGGCGACCAGAGCGTTTCGGGTTGCGCAAGCCAGGTTGGCTTAGGCAAACTGCCAGCCGTTGAAGTCGGGAGCAATGTTTTCATAGTAGAAGACCTTTATTATCGATTAATTAAAGCGTGTTGTGACCTGACCACTGCTCAAGAAGAGGTTTATAGGGCTTGATGAAATACGCTTCCGTAAATTTGCCCTGTTCAATTGCCAGCCGGCTGCGTTCTTCACGGTCATAAACAATTTTTGTTAATGAATGATCCTCATGATTCAGATCGGGCTGGTAGCATTCTCCGGCGGTCGAGTTCGCATTGTAAATTTCAGGGCGATAAATTTTCTGGAAAGTCTCCATGGTGCTGATGGTGCTAATCAACTCCAGGTTGGTGTAATCCCGTAATAAATCGCCGGTGAAATAAAACGCAAACGGCGCTGCGCTATTCTCAGGCATAAAGTAACGAACCTGCAGACCCATTTTCCCGAAGTACTGCTCGGTTAAGGATGTACCGTCCGGACGATACTCGATGCCCAGCACCGGGTGCTGGTTGCCCGTGCGGCGGTAGGTGTCTTTGCTGGAGACGCTCAGGCAGATCACCGGTGCCTTTTTGAAGTTCTCTTTGTATTCAGGTGAGTTAACGAAATGCCGGAAAATAGTGCCGTGCAGCTCACCAAAATTATCCGGGATCGCGAAGCGGGACTGATTTTTATTGTGCTCCGGCAGCAAGACGCTGAAATCATAATCGCGGACATAGGACGAGAAATTATTTCCAACGATACCGTCGATGCGCTCATGGGTCTTTTTATCAACGATCGTTGTCTGCAATATTTCGATAGCCGGGAAGGGCTTCTCAGCGCCGATATGCAAATCCACAGAAATAATGTCCAGTTCGAGCGCATAGCGATCGGCTTTTGGGTTATCCCAGCGCGCTAACGCGTTAAAACGGTTATTCATCATCACCAGCGTATTACGCAGGTTTTGCTGGCGTTTTTCGCCACGGGCCAGGTTGGCGAAGTTGGTGGTGGTACGCGTATTTTCTGAAGGGTTATAATTTTCATCAAAGCAACTACGCTTAAGGCTAAATGTAAAAGCATTACTCATCGTCGTTATACATCCTAAGTTCTTGTTGCTAAGAAGTTACCAATGCATAATTTATGCCTGAGCCCGTGACGGAGGGGAAGTGACTTAATTTCACTGCAACATGAGCTATCTTCATGAACAGCGCCTTTCCAGGTATAATCCCCAAAATTTCAATACGGTTTAGAAACGATCATGACAAAACTCACCCTACAAGAGCAGATGCTGAAAGCAGGCTTAGTCAGCAGTAAGAAGATGGCTAAAGTTCAGCGCACGGCCAAGAAATCGCGCGTTCAGGCCCGTGAAGCAAGGGAAGCAGTAGAAGAGAATAAAAAAGCGCAGCTCGAGCGTGACAAGCAGCTGAGCGAGCAGCAGAAGCAGGCGACGCTGGCAAAAGAGTTTAAAGCGCAGGTCAAGCAGCTGATCGAAATGAACCGCATCACCGTGACCAGAGGCACCATCGCCTTTAACTTTACCGACGGCAATCTCATCAAAAAAATCGAGGTCGACAAGCAGACGCAGGCCCAGCTGATCAATGGCCGCCTGGCGATTGCGCGTCTGATGATTAATGCCAATGGCGACTGCGACTATGCGATTATCCCGGCAGTGGTGGCCGATAAAATCGCCCAGCGCGATGCCGAGAGTATCGTGTTAAACAGCGCCCTGAGTCAGGAAGAGCAGGATGAGGACGATCCGTACGCAGATTTCAAAATTCCTGACGATTTGATGTGGTAAGCCGCGCTTAAAACGGTGCGGCGTGACGGGCGTTAATTGCCTCTGCGCTCACCGGATGCACAAAATCCAGCTCGCTGGCGTGCAGCATCAGTCGCGGTATCGGTTCGGTGCCCGGCAGTGCAAGACCACCATACAGATCGCAGCCTAAAATAGGGTAGCCCAACTGCTGGCAGTGAATACGCAGCTGGTGGGTTCGCCCGGTCTCCGGGGTCAGTCTGACCCGCGTTAACGGCAGTGCCGCATCATAAAACCGGTCCATCACCTGATAGCGTGAGCGTGCGGGTTTGCCGGTAATTGCACAAATCGACATCAGCGGAAACAGCGCCGGATCTTTAGCAATCGGGGCATCAATCACGCCCTCGTCGTTTTCCACATGCCCGCAAAGCAGGGCGCTGTATACCTTTCGCACGGCGCGCTGGCTGAACTGGTGACAGAGAGCGGCGTTAATCGCTTTATTGCGCGCAATGACCATCAGCCCGGATGTACCGAAATCCAGACGATGCACCAGCGTGCAGCCGGGAAACGTCTGTACCAGTCGATAATGCACTGAATCGCGATTTTGCGGATTTTTGCCTGAAAGGCTGAGCAGACCGGAAGGCTTATTAATCAGGACCAGATGTTCGTC
This sequence comes from Enterobacter cloacae complex sp. FDA-CDC-AR_0132, assembly GCF_003010695.1. Lineage (NCBI taxonomy): Bacteria > Pseudomonadati > Pseudomonadota > Gammaproteobacteria > Enterobacterales > Enterobacteriaceae > Enterobacter > Enterobacter cloacae complex sp. FDA-CDC-AR_0132. The sequence goes on from NZ_CP027618.1 coordinate 3,930,482, forward strand.
CTGCCAGAGGATCTCGATCTCGTCGTGACACGGTGGGGCAATAAAGGAATCTATAATCTCAGACATCAGACGGTCCGACAGAAGAGTGGGTGCGGATGATAGCGAATTTTTAGCGGCGGGGACAGAAAGAAACCCTCCCACCAGGCGGTGAGAGGGGGATGATTAAGCGGCTACGAGGCTGTCGATAGCGGCTTTCGCGTCGGTCTGCGCTTTGGTCGCAACTTCCGGGCCGTAGGCAATACCTTCAGCAAACACGAAATTCACGTCGGTAATACCGATGAAGCCCAGGAACAGAGTCAGGTACGGTGCAACCAGGTCAGTTGGGGTGTCTTTGTGAATACCGCCACGGCTGGTCAGTACAATCGCACGCTTACCTTTCACCAGACCTTCAGGGCCGTTTTCAGTGTAACGGAAGGTTACGCCGGCACGGGCAACCAGGTCGAAGTAGTTCTTCAGCTGAGTAGGGATGTTGAAGTTGTACATTGGCGCGTTGATCACGATAACGTCGTGCGCCTGCAGTTCAGCAATCAGCTCGTCAGAGAGGGCCAGGGCTTCCTGCTGACGTGGCGTCAGGGGAGCGTCGCCTGGACGCAGCGCACCAACCAGTTCGCCATCCAGCACAGGAATCGGGTTTGCAGCCAGGTCACGCACGGTGATTTCATCAGCAGAATGCTGTTCACGCCACTGTTCAACGAAGTAGTCAGAGAGCTGACCAGACTGTGAGTACCCTGCCAGAATACTGGATTTCAATACTAATACTTTGCTCATGGGTGATTCCTGTTTTTGCATTTGATTGAAGGGGGTTGCCCCGTTGCTTGTTGACACTCTATTCACAATCCTGTCGCAGGGATAGCGCAATATATCGAAGTCTATGTTCGAATTTTTTGAATAAGGCACTCAAAGCGCCAATGTGATACTCTATAGCAATCATTAAAAAGAGATTTTACCCGGCAGTGCACTGCCCGTTAACGCTATGACAGAACAACAAAAATTAACCTCCCCGATGCTCCTGCAACAGCTTGATTCACTGATGCTGCGTGATAAACAGCGGTTTGCCCGCCGTCTGCACGGGGTGAAGAAGGTTAAAAATCCTGATGCACAACAGGCCATTTATCAGGAGATGGCGAAAGAGATTGAACAGGCGGCAGGGAAAGTCGTGCTGCGCGAAGCCGCACGTCCGGAGATTACCTACCCGGAAAACCTGCCGGTCAGTCAGAAAAAACAGGACATTCTTGACGCCGTGCGCGACCACCAGGTGGTGATTGTCGCAGGGGAAACCGGTTCAGGGAAAACCACTCAGCTGCCGAAAATTTGTATGGAGCTGGGGCGTGGGGTGAAAGGGCTGATTGGTCACACCCAGCCGCGTCGTCTGGCGGCGCGTACCGTGGCGAACCGTATTGCCGAAGAGCTGCAAACGCAGCCCGGTGGCTGCATTGGGTATAAGGTGCGATTCAGCGACCACGTTAGCGATAACACCATGGTCAAACTGATGACTGACGGTATTCTGCTGGCGGAAATCCAGCAGGATCGTCTGCTGATGCAGTACGACACGATCATTATCGATGAAGCGCACGAACGCAGCCTGAATATCGACTTCCTGCTCGGGTATCTGAAAGAACTGTTACCGCGTCGCCCGGACCTGAAAATTATCATCACTTCCGCCACCATCGATCCGGAGCGTTTCTCAAAGCATTTCAACAATGCGCCGATTATCGAGGTCTCTGGCCGAACGTATCCGGTGGAGGTGCGCTATCGCCCGATAGTGGAAGACGCGGACGATACCGAGCGCGACCAGCTGCAGGCCATCTTTGATGCCGTCGACGAGCTGGGAAATGAAAGCGCGGGCGACATTCTGATTTTCCTGAGCGGCGAACGGGAAATTCGCGATACCGCTGACGCCCTCAGCAAGCGCGATCTTCGCCATACCGAAATTCTGCCGCTGTATGCGCGCCTGTCAAACAGCGAGCAAAACCGCGTGTTCCAGCCGCACAGCGGACGTCGTATTGTGCTGGCCACCAACGTGGCGGAAACCTCGCTTACCGTGCCGGGCATCAAATATGTGATTGACCCGGGTACGGCGCGTATCAGCCGCTACAGCTACCGCACCAAAGTGCAGCGCCTGCCAATTGAGCCGGTTTCTCAGGCTTCCGCTAATCAGCGTAAAGGCCGCTGCGGCCGTGTGTCGGAAGGGATCTGTATTCGCCTCTATTCCGAGGACGATTTCCTGTCGCGACCGGAGTTTACTGACCCGGAAATTCTGCGTACCAACCTGGCGTCGGTCATCCTGCAGATGACTGCGCTAGGGCTTGGCGACATCGCCGCGTTCCCGTTTGTCGAAGCGCCGGACAAGCGCAACATTCAGGACGGCGTGCGCCTGCTGGAAGAGCTGGGTGCCATCACCACCGACGAGCAGGCTAGCGCCTACAAACTGACGCCGCTGGGCCGTCAGCTCAGCCAGCTGCCGGTTGACCCGCGGCTGGCGCGCATGGTGCTGGAAGCACAGAAACACGGCTGTGTGCGTGAAGCGATGATCATTACCTCCGCGCTCTCGATTCAGGATCCCCGCGAGCGTCCGATGGACAAGCAGCAGGCGTCTGATGAAAAACACCGTCGGTTCCACGATAAAGAGTCCGACTTCCTCGCCTTTGTGAACCTGTGGAACTACCTCGGCGAGCAGCAGAAAGCGCTGTCGTCGAACCAGTTCCGCCGCCAGTGCCGCGTCGATTTCCTCAATTATCTGCGCGTGCGCGAGTGGCAGGATATCTACACGCAGCTGCGTCAGGTGGTGAAAGAGCTGGGCATTCCGGTTAACAGTGAACCGGCGGAGTACCGCGAAATTCACATTGCGTTGCTGACCGGTCTGCTCTCCCATATCGGGATGAAGGATGCCGACAAGCAGGAGTATACTGGGGCGCGTAACGCCCGTTTCTCCATCTTCCCGGGGTCCGGTTTATTCAAGAAACCGCCTAAATGGACCATGGTGGCCGAACTGGTGGAAACCAGCCGCCTGTGGGGCCGCATTGCGGCGCGCATTGATCCCGAATGGGTTGAACCTGTTGCCCAGCACCTGCTTAAGCGCTCATACAGTGAACCGCACTGGGAGCGCGCGCAGGGCGCGGTGATGGCGACCGAAAAAGTGACCGTTTACGGTCTGCCGGTGGTTGGCGCGCGCAAGGTTAACTACAGCCAGATAGACCCCGCGTTGTGCCGCGAGTTGTTTATTCGTCACGCGCTGGTGGAGGGCGACTGGCAGACGCGTCATGCGTTCTTCCGTGAAAACCTCAAACTGCGTGCCGAAGTGGAAGAGCTTGAGCATAAATCCCGTCGCCGCGACATTCTGGTCGACGACGAGGCGCTGTTTGAGTTTTATGACCAGCGTATCAGCCACGATGTGATTTCTGCCCGCCACTTCGACAGCTGGTGGAAGAAGGCCAGCAAAGAGACCCCGGACCTGCTCAACTTTGAAAAGAGCATGTTGATCAAAGAGGGGGCGGAGTCGGTCAGCAAACTCGATTACCCGAACTTCTGGCATCAGGGCTCTCTCAAGCTGCGTCTGACCTATCAGTTTGAGCCGGGCGCGGATGCGGATGGCGTCACCGTACACATTCCGCTACCGCTGTTAAACCAGGTCGAAGAGAGCGGATTCGAGTGGCAAATTCCGGGGCTGCGTCGCGAGCTGGTGATTGCGCTGATCAAATCGCTGCCAAAACCGGTGCGTCGTAACTTTGTGCCTGCGCCAAACTATGCCGAAGCGTTTTTAGGCCGCGTAACGCCGCTGGAGTTGCCGCTGCTGGATTCGCTGGAGCGTGAGCTCAGGCGCATGACGGGCGTAACCGTCGACCGCGACGACTGGCACTGGGATCAGGTGCCCGATCACCTGAAAATCAGCTTCCGCGTGGTGGACGACAAAAACAAAAAGCTGCAGGAAGGCCGATCGCTGAACGAACTGAAAGAGGCGCTGAAAGGTAAAGTCCAGGAGACGCTTTCTGCGGTGGCTGATGACGGTATCGAGCAGAGCGGATTGCACATCTGGAGCTTTGGCGCGCTTCCGGAAAGCTACGAGCAAAAACGCGGCAACTACAGGGTGAAGGCCTGGCCTGCACTGGTGGATGAGCGTGACAGCGTGGCCATCAAACTCTTTGATAATCCACAGGAACAACAGCAGATGATGTGGCGTGGTCTGCGTCGTTTGCTGCTGCTTAATATTCCGTCACCGATTAAATATCTGCACGAGAAGTTACCGAACAAAGCCAAGCTTGGTCTCTACTTTAACCCGTACGGTAAAGTGCTGGATCTGATTGACGACTGCATCTCCTGTGGCGTGGACAAGCTTATTCACGAGGCGGGCGGTCCGGTCTGGTCAGAAGCGGAGTTTGCGGTACTGCACGAGAAAGTCAGGGCAGAACTGAACGACACCGTGGTCGACATTGCGAAACAGGTCGAGCAGATCCTCACCACCGTGTTCAATATCAACAAACGCCTGAAAGGGCGCGTGGATATGACCATGGCGCTGGGGCTGTCGGACGTGAAAGCGCAGATGGCCGGGTTAGTGTACCGTGGATTCGTTACCGGCAACGGCTTCAAACGCCTTGGCGATACGTTGCGTTATCTGCAGGCGATCGAAAAACGTCTGGAGAAAATGGCTATCGATCCGCATCGTGACCGCGCGCAGATGCTGAAAGTGGAAAGCGTGCAGAAGGCATGGCAGCAGTGGCTCAACAAATTGCCGCCAGCGCGCCGTGACGATGAAGACGTGCAGGCGATCCGCTGGATGATCGAAGAGCTGCGCGTCAGCTTCTTTGCCCAGCAGCTCGGTACGCCGTATCCCATTTCGGATAAGCGTATTTTGCAGGCAATGGAGCAGATTTCGGCGTAACGTCGGGTGTTCGCCCTCTCTCTGTGAGAGAGGGCATCTGCGTTTAGCGATTCACCACGGCCAGGGTAAAGCCATCCCATCCTTTACTGCCCACCGTTTGTAGCGCGGTCGCCGTCAGGCGCGGGTTATCCCCGATCATCTCAATAAATCGTCTGACGCCCTGTACGCGGGCATCGTCGCTTTGCGCGTTAATCACTTCGCCGTCCCGAACCACATTATCCCCGACGATCAGCGTTCCCGGACGCGAGTAGTACAGTGCCCACTCCAGATACCCCGGATTGTTTGGCTTATCGGCATCGATAAAGATCAGGTCGAACGGCGGAATATCACCGACGTGTTCAAGAGAGTACAGCGCCGGGCCTTCAATGAGCTCAATCCGATCGCTGAGCCCCGCCAGCTGGATATTCTGCCGTGCAACGCGGGCATGGATGGGGTCCGCTTCGAGGGTGATCAACTTCCCGTCAGGTGGCAGCGCACGCGCCATCCAGATAGTGCTGTAGGCGCCCAGCGTGCCGATTTCAAGGATCCGCCGTGCCTGCGTCATGCGGACAAAAAGCGCCAGCAGCTGCCCCTGATTGGCCGCGACATCGTGTTCGGGTAAACCAGCTCGCTGGTTGTTTTCCAGCACCCGCTGGAGGATATCATCCTCGGGAATGAGTGAAGAGATCATGTAATTATCGACTGCAGACCACTGTTGTTGCATAGATTGACTCCTGAGTGGCAAACACCGGGTTGCGCTGCGATCCGGTTTTCGCCCCCTCCATGCCGGAGAGGGCCTGTGGGGTATCAGGTCACGCGTTGCTCCAGCCTCCGCCCAGTGCTCTGTACAAATCAACCTGCGCCAGCAGCAGGTTATTTTTGACCTGCACGACGCTGGTTTGTACCGAGAACAGCGTGCGCTGGGCATCCAGCACATCCAGGTACGACGAATAGCCGTTGCGATAGCGGTTTTGCGCTATGCGCAGCGTCTCTTGCGCCACATCTTGTTGGGCAAGCAGCTCCGTCAGTTGTTCCTGATAGCGCGTGATGGCATCAAGACTGTTATTGACCTCGGCAAAGGCGTTACGGACGGTTTTTTCATAACTGTAAAGCGCCTGGTTGCGCTGGGACTGCGAAATATCCACCTGGGCGTTCAGCGCCTGGCGGTTGAGCAGCGGAGCAAGAATGCTGCCGCCGACGCTCCAGAGCTGCAGCGGGTTGTCGAGTAAGCCGGAGAGCGTGCGATCCTGTATCGATCCGGTTGCGGTCAGGTTGATCGACGGCAGCAGGCTGGCGCGTGAGGCAGCCAGCGAGGCATCAGCCGCAACCAGTTGCTTTTCAGCCTGCACAATATCCGGACGGCGATTAAGCAGCGAGGAGGGCAGTTGCGAGGGCAATGTCAGGGGCGTCAGGGCCGCGAAGCTTTCACTGCGCGCGACCTCGCCCGGGTTGCTCCCCAGCAGCAGGCTCAGGGCGTTCTCCTGCTGTGCAATCTGATGCTGCAGCAGGGGAACCTGCGCCCGCGTGGAGCGCAGTTCGGAGTCGGACTGCATCAGCTCCAGGCGCGAACTGTAGCCCGTTTCAAACTGGCGTTTAGCGAGAGTGAATGCCTCTTCCCGGGACTTCAGCGTGGAGCGGGTGACGCGAAGCTGTTCATCGAGGGAGAGCAGGGTGATATAGCCGGAGGCGACCGAGGACGCCACGGTAAGATCTGCTGCCGCCGCCGCGGCTTTCTGCGCGTCCAGCGAGGCTTCAGCCGCATTCGCGGTGCTGCGGTTTACGCCCCAGATATCGACATCATAGCTGGCGGTGAGGCTGCCTTTATACAGGCTGCTGTAGATCGGCAGACCGGTGGCCGCAGATTGTGTCCGCGCGCGGGTGCCCGTGACGCCAGCATCCAGCGACGGAAACAGGCTGCCGTCGGCCGCGTAGACCCGCGCCTGATACTCGTTAATCCGTTCGCGGGCAATCAGCACGTCGCTGTTGTTCTTAAGCGCCAGGTCCACATAGCGGTTCAGATTATTGTCGTGGAAATTACGCCACCAGAGCTGTTCTGCAGGGCTTGCCGGGCCTGCCGTTGCTCGCCATTGCGTGGGGATGTGCAGCGACGGCTGCGCCGGTTTCACGTCGACCGACTGGCAACCGGCCAGCACGGTCATCATCATCAGAACGGCTATCGGGCGAAGGGTCATTGCTTCGCCTCCCGCGTATCAATGGTCACCTGCACCGACATGCCCGGACGCAGAAGCTGATAGGCTTCCTGGTCACCCAATACTTCAATTCGCACCGGAATACGCTGGGCAATTTTGACAAAGTTACCCGTGGCGTTATCCGGCGTGATGGCGCTGAACTCAACGCCGGTTGCCGGAGAGATGCTCTCCACGCGGCCCTGATAGGCCTTATCATTTAACGCATCGACGGTGAATTTCACCGGCTGACCCACCCGAAGCTCCGCCAGCTGCGTCTCTTTAATATTGGCGATCACCCAGTGCTGAGGTGGCACGAGGGTGGTGAGGTGGGTTCCGGCGGTAACATAAGCTCCCAGACGAACGGCGATCTGACCAAGCTGGCCGTCGCGTGGCGCCACAATGCGCGTGTTTTGCAGGTCAATTTGCGCCAGCTCCAGCGCCGCTTTGGCGTTTTCTACATCCGCCTCCAGCGCGCCGCGATTGACGATCACCGTTTGCAGATCCTGGCGCGACATTTCCAGCGTGGCTTTCGCCTGGTCAATGTCGGCGCTGCCCTGGGCTGCGCTTGCCAGCGCGGCGTCGCGCTCACGGATAGACAGTGAACCATCCGCCGTCAGGTCCTTTACGCGTTTCAAATCCGCCTGGGATTTCAGACTCTGGGCGCGGGCATTTTTCAGAGCCGCTTCGTTTTTGGCGATCACCGCTTCGGCACTCTTGCGCTGTTGCAGGTTGTTGTTCAGGGCGGCAATCTTCATCGCCAGCTGTGCCTCGGCCTGATGCACCCGCTGGCGGTAGATACGGTCATCAATCTGCAGCAGCAGCTCGCCCTTTTTAACCCGGTCGAAATCCTGCACCTTCACCTCAGTGATATAGCCGTTAACCTGCGGGCTGATAAAGGTCGTCTGTCCGCGCACGTAGGCATTATCAGTAAACTGCGAGTGGCGGGTGAACGGGGGTAGCTGCCAGGCGTAGAGGATCACCAGTACGCCGACAATACCGATTGCCGCCGCGGTGAAAACCGAAACGATACGGACATTTTTACGGGTGTTGGCCTGCTCTTTAGCGGCATCCTGCTGACTCATAACATCTCCAGAGAAATCATCTTCATATTCATTACTTGTTGCCTGTTGCCTTCTTCAGGGCCATACGGGCAGTCAGGCGCAGGCGCAGCAAGCGCCATAAAATCCAGACCAGGGTGGTGGCGGCAATGCTCGCCGTCAGTAAATAAGTATCGTTATAAGCCAGAATATTTGCCTCAAGCGTTGAAACCGTTTGCAGCTGGGTGATGGCCTGGGTGCCCAGCAGCGAGCTGTCGCCAATCAGGTTCCGGTACAGCCCGGTGTAAGCCTGAATACGGTCATTCACCAGCGGGTTCAGGGTTGTGAGCTGATCGGCCAGCATACTGGAGTGGTATTTCTCGCGCCAGGTCTGGAAGGTCCCCAGGATGGCAGAGCCGAGCAGGCCGCCGAGGTTCTGGCTCATGCCAAACATCACCGAGAAGCTCACCAGGTTGCGCGGATCGGCGATAACCCCGCCAATGGCGGCCAGCATGGCGGGCGCGAGGAAGAAGGCGCTGCCGAAGCCCAGCAGGAACTGGCTGAGCATCAGCTGGTCCGGGCGGGTCAGGTTGTTCGACTGGCTGTCCAGCAGGGAGGCAACAATCATGAGCGCCAGCGAGGTAATGATCGGCCACGCCAGTTTAGTGGGCTTGATGGTCAAACAGCTGGTCACAATCCCGCAGACAATACCGGCAAAAATAGACCACGCCAGGTGGGTCATCTGCTCATTCTGCAGGCCGACATACTGCAGCCAGCCGATAACGCCGGTGTTTTGCTCCGCCAGCACGATGCGGATCAGCAGCATAATGAGCCCGAGACGCACGATGCTGCCGCTCGATAGCCAGCGGGTATTCAGCAACGGGTTAGAACGGTTATGTTCAAACACGATCGCAGACACGATTAATACCAGCGCTAATGCCAGCGACCAGCCGATCCACGGCGCTTCAAACCACCAGTAAAGACGGCCTAAGGAGAGCACCGCGCAAAGCAGCGCCATCCCCGGGGCCAGTAAAAAGAAGGTGATGAAGTCTTTTTTCTCGAAGACCTTGCGCCGGTCGCCAGGAGGCAATTTCAACGCTATCACGCAGGCCAGTGAAATGAGCGCCAGCCCGAGCTCAAAGAAGTAAAGCCCGCGCCACTCGTCAAGCTGCAGCAGCTCGGTCGAAAAGAGGCGGGCGAGGGGGATGGCGAGCGATGACCCGGTAATCCCGATGGTCAGTGCCTTCAGACGGTGTTTCGCGGGCCAGGCCTGTATCTGGTAGTAAATACCGAGGGAGCTGAGCGCGGCGGCCACCATCCCGTGTGCGGCACGCACCATCAGCGCGGAGCTGAGATCGTTTACAAACAGGTGGAAAAAGGTGACCAGCACATACAGCACCAGAAAACCTTCCGTGAAGGCGCGCAAACCATACTGCTGGCGGAATTTCACCAGCAGCAGGTTGATGGAGATGTTGGTCATTACATACACCGCCGGGAGCCAGGCGATTTCTGTCGACCAGGCCCCGAAGGTCCCCTGCAGATTTTGCAGATTGGCGGTGACCACCGCATTACCCAGCGCCCCCGTCAGGCACACCAGCAGACCGACAACCCCATAGGCAATCCGTTTTGGCGTGCTGTGTTCTGGCGTGGAGGGCGAACCCAACAGGGCGGGTTTCTCATGAGGCTGCCACTCGCGAGGAGCATAAGGGTCGCGTTCGGGCAGGCGCATAACGTCTTTTACCTTAGAAAAAATTGAATAATGAGTGGGCTAACGATTCTACGTTTGCCGCAAATGATAATTCAAGTGAATATGATTTTCGCAGGTTAATCAAATGTTGAAGAACAGGTTAAGGAAAAAGAGCGGCCCGGGAGGCCGTTGTTTTGTCGATCTGAAGTCGTTAATCTGAACCAGAGCAACTGAGGACATCACCATGGTTCAGACGCACTTTCCCCTTCTGCCGGAGTCAACCCTGGCGGCAATCAACACGGTCGGCCAGTGGCTGGCACAGGATGATTTGGGCAATACCCGCGACGTGGCGGCGGTTGACAGGGTTATTCTGGCCGGAAACGCGGTGATGCCGACCATCGACGCTGCCTGCCGTATTGCCGCTGAACACGACGTTCCGTTACTGATTAGCGGAGGGATTGGCCATTCGACCGCGTTTTTGTATGCGGCCATCGCTCAGCATCCGCGTTATCACACTGTCCCGGTAACGGGGCGAGCGGAAGCAAGCATTCTGGCCGATATTGCCCGCCAGTTCTGGCAAATCCCTGATGCGCGCGTGTGGGTTGACGATCAATCAACCAACTGCGGAGAAAACGCGCGTTTTAGCTGGAACATGCTCAAACAGCATCAACAGACGTCCGGGCGCGTGCTGGTCGTGCAGGATCCGACCATGCAGCGCCGCACGATGGCAACCTTTGCCCGCGTGTGCCGTGACGAGTCTGCTTCGCCGCAGTGGGTCAGCCACCCGGGCTATACACCGGTGCTGAAAAATGGCGAAAACGGGCTGGTGTTCAGCGGGGAGAGCGCTGGCCTGTGGCCGGTAGAGCGTTACCTCTCGCTCATTTTAGGCGAGCTTCCGCGACTCTGTGATGACATGAACGGCTATGGCCCGGCCGGGCGTGATTTTATTGCACACGTTGAATTCCCTGACGAGGTGACTGCAGCGTGGGCACGGTTAAAGCAGGATCCTGTGCTTACGGAAGCCCTGAACCACCGGTCGCTTCTCTGAGCAGAGGCCGTTTGCGGTATTCCCCTCTCCGCGGAGAGGGGACAGGCATTACAGCGAGGCGAATTTGTCCAGCGTGCGCACCAGCTGGGTGACGAAACCGTATTCGTTGTCATACCAGGCGACGGTTTTCACCAGTTGCAGATCGCCAGCCTCTGAAACTTCGGTCTGTGTGGCGTCAAAGACAGATCCAAAGTGGGAGCCGATCACATCAGACGAAACAATCTCTTCATCGGTATAACCAAAAGATTTATTCCCCTGCGTCGCTTTTTTCAGCGCGGCGTTGATCTCCTCAACGGTGACCTTTTTACCCAGAATCGAGACCAGCTCGGTCACTGAACCGGTTTTCACCGGTACGCGCTGGGCGTGGCCTTTCAGCTTGCCGCTGAGGGCCGGAATCACCAGACCGATGGCTTTGGCCGCCCCGGTGGTGTGCGGAATGATATTCTCCGCCGCGGCGCGTGAGGCGCGAAGGTCTTTCCCGCGCGGGCCATCCACCAGCGCCTGCGTGCCGGTATAGGCGTGAATGGTTGTCATGGTGCCCACTTTTATTTCAAACGCATCGTGCAGGGCTTTTGCCAGTGGGGCGAGGCAGTTGGTGGTACAGGAAGCAACGGAAATAATCGTATCACTGGCGTCAATGGTATCGTCATTCACGTTATACACGATGGTTTTCATCTCACCGGCAGGGGCAGAGATCAGCACTTTTTTGGCACCGGCCTCGAGGTGTGCCTGTGATTTTTCTGCCGACGTGTAGAAGCCTGTGCATTCCACGACGATATCGACGCCCGCGGCTTTCCACGGGATATGTTTTGCCTCTTTTTCGGCGTACACGGCGATAGTTTTTCCATCAACAATCAGGGCGTCTTCAGTGAAATCTACGCTCCACGGGAAGCCACCGTAGTTGGAATCATGCCTGAGCAGATAAGCCAGTACTTTGGGAGAAGTAAGATCGTTGATGGCGACGACGGTGTTGCTGTCCTGGGTTTCAAGAAGGCGACGCAGGACAAGGCGTCCTATGCGTCCAAATCCGTTAATGCCAATTTTACTCATGGTGTACTCCTGTGAACGCGTCTTTGCGACAGTTTGAACTCATCCAGGCTTAGACCATCACGGACAGGGCGGCAATTGAAGAAGCTTCATGCGAGGGGAAGTATTTGAAAAACCATACAGAAAAATTAATGAATTTTTAAGGAAAGGGGATTATGTTGGCGCGATATCGGTTATTTATCAGGAAATCTCATGCGTACTAAATATACAAGCCTGCAAATTGCTATCCACTGGCTGGTGTTTTTGTTAATCATCGTCGCCTACTGCGCGATGGAGTTCAAAGGCTTCTTCCCACGCACCGCCCGGCCGGTAATCAACATGATCCACGTTTCGTGCGGCATCTCTGTACTGGTGTTGATGGTGACGCGTTTAGTGGTTCGCCTTAAATTCCGCGCACCGCCGATTGAACCGAAGCCAAAACCGATGGTGACCGGACTGTCCCATCTTGGTCATCTGGTGGTGTATCTACTGTTCATCGCGTTGCCGCTGATTGGTATTGTCATGATGTATAACCGCGGTACTGACTGGTTAGCCTTTGGTCTGGTGATGCCGCACGCGGCAGAATCGAATTTTGATCTGGTCGACGTTCTGAAAGAGTGGCACGAGACGCTGGCCAACGTGGGGTACGTTGTGATTGGTCTGCACGCGATGGCGGCGCTGATGCATCACTATTTCTGGAAAGACAACACCCTCCTGCGCATGATGCCAAAAAAACGCCAGTAACCTATAACCGCGAGCCCTGCAGCAGTCTGCAGGGCTTTTTTTTAGCGTTTTATTGCAGTTGAGCGCGTTCTTCCGGGGTTAACTCCAGCGCCTGAGTGGTGCCCGTCTCTGAGGATTTCACGGCCGCTTCCAGTACCGCCATCACCGCCAGCGCCTCGACCGGATGAACCGGATTGGTGATTTTTCCGAGTAGCGCATCACGCACGTTGATGTAGTACTGACGCTGATCGCCTTTCGGCGTGGTAACGGTCTGCGGCTCACCGTTTGCACCAAAGAACACCATGCTGTCACTGTCCTCGCCCCAGGCCTCACTGCCGGGGATCACGCCCGCCAGCAGTTGCGCTTCCTGTTGGTCGATTCGGGCTTTCACCACGCTGCCTTTATCGCCGTGAACGGTAAAACGTGCCGTTCCGCCAGCCACCAGCATGCTGCAGTGCAGAATCACTTTATGTTGCGGATAATCTAAGACCACGTGTGCCCAGTCGTTAATTTCCGCGCCGTCACGCAGCGTGGCGATATTGCTCTGTACCGACTGTGGCAGTCCAAAGAGCTGCAGCGTCTGGTCAATCAGGTGCGGCCCCAGATCAAACCACAGACCACTACCGGGCACGTTTTGCTCTCTCCAGCGTACGCGCACTTCCGGGCGGAAACGGTCAATGTGCGACTCAAGGTGTTTGACCTTGCCAAGGGTTCCTTGCTCAATAATCTGCTTAATGCCGAGGAAGTCGCTGTCCCAGCGGCGGTTATGGAAGACGGAGAGCAGCCGTTGCTTCTCTTGCGCCAGGGCAATCAGGTCGCGGGCTTCCTGCATGTCGAGCGTGAACGGTTTATCCACGACCACATGTTTGCCTGAATTCAGGGCAAGCGTTGCCAGCGGCGCGTGGGTGGCGTTAGGGGAGGCAATCACCACCAGATCGACATCGGGATGCTGAATTGCCTCTTCCGGGGTTGCCACCACCTGAACATCAGGAAGATCGCGTTTAACCTTCTCTTCATCACGAGACGAAACCACCGTCAGCTTAAGGCCGTCCACGGACTGGATCAGCGGGGCATGGAAGGTCTTGCCTACAAATCCATACCCGATCAGCGCAATGTTGATTGTCTTCACTTTACTCATGACCTTCTCCACGTTATTTCGCGCAAACCGTAATGTGCATTGCGCCAGGGTCCCCAAGCTCAGGCCAGGGACGATCTAAAAAGAGGTGCTGGATGTTGGATAATCCGCTGACCAGATACGGTTCACAGCGGTTTAGTTTCAGATGGTCGGCGACAATCCAGCGCTCACGGCTGGCCGCGAGCATCGCCCGTTTGACCTCGGCATCGGCCTCTTTTCCGGCGCTCAGACCGAGTTCAGCATGGATAGCACAGGCTCCCAGAATGGCGATATCCGCGCGGTAGCGTGACAGCAGGGAGAGGGTGGCGCTGCCGGCAAACAGTCGCTGCTTGTGATCCCATTTTCCGCCGAGCAGGATCAGTTCGATATCGTCACGGTCGCTGAAGTGCCACGCGATATCCAGCGAGGTGGTGATGATTGTCAGCGGTCCCTTCAGGAACGAGGCGACAGCCATTACCGTGCTCCCCGCATCCAGAAACAGCGTCGAACCTGGCGGAACAGCCTGCGCCACCTGTTTACCAAGACGTTGTTTGGTTTCCGGCAGCAGTGTATTGCGCCCCTGACGATTCATGGCCGACAGATTCAGGGCAATTGCCCCGCCGTGGTTCTTTTGCGCCAGCCCCTGTTTCTCGAGATCGGTCAGATCCCGGCGGATGGTGTCCGCTGAGACCTGCAGTTTGTCCGCCAGTTCCGTAATGCTGGCCTGCCCGTGCTCACTAATGATATCAAGCACATATTTTTGTCTGGCCGTTTTGTGCATGGGTAAATCCCGCAAAATGACGCAATAAGTTGCATATTACAGCATTTTACCGCAGAGGGAAGGGTGTTGATCGCCAGTAAGTATCAATGTCCGGTATTGTTCAGATTGGTTATTATTAAAATGTTATTAATACGGTGTGAGTGATTCATTCCAAATGTTAACAGCAATGTTATTGTTGTGTTTTATTAAACACACTGGCGTATATAACCATTGTGATACCAATATGCAACCATTAATGCTTTAATGAAATTAATAAATAGCAATAAATTCTGTGTATTTTTATATTAATAGATATTAATGTTGTATATGGCATTATGGTTACTTAAATTGACATTTCTTTGAAAATCTTTGTGTCTGACGCATGCTGAAATTAACGCAAAAATGTGCATCCGGCGATTCTAAAATTTTACTTAAATAACAAAGACTTTATTTGTTTCATTTGAAAGCCCCTTTTTAAGGTTTTGTCCAGAAACCCCATCTTTTTTCTTATCTGTAACACCACATTAACATTGTGGGTGTAGTTGCCTATAGCGCATTTTGTTATGCTGCAAACCAGTTAAAGAAATAAGTAAATTCTTATTGTCATAAGAATATGGTCGGCTCTCATCTCCAATGGAAATGGGGTTGGGGAGCGTTTGTCCAATATTTATTCGGACCTAGGTAAGATATTTGTCGAATTATTTATACCCCTTTAGGGGTAAATATTTAAGCGTCATTCAGAGTCAGGGAGATAAAAATGACTATCATGCGAAATAATATGTTGCTGAGATTTCCAGTCGCCCTGGCATTAATTTCGCTAGCCTTTAATACGGCCTCTGCGAATAGCCGCCAGGTGGGGATTGCTCCGATTGCCGCGACAACATTAAAAGAGAGTATTCTTTTTGCCATCGATCGCGATCCGTCGATTAGCCAGCAGGCCGCGCAACTGGGAATAGGTCAGGCACAAATAGATGAAGCACGCAGCGGCTGGATGCCACAAATATCGTTAAACGGTAGCACTGGCCATAGCCAGACCACCGATTCCAGCGGCTCGCTGCGCAATTCTGCGGCCTGGGGATTGAGTCTGACGCAGCTGGTATACGATTTTGGCAAGACCAACAACAGCATCGACCAGTCCACGGCGCAGCGCGATAGCTATCGTTACCAGTTGATGAGCACTTTGTCTGCGGTGGCGGAAAAAACGGCGCTCAGCTACGTAGAAGTCAAACGCTATTCCGACCTGTTGCAGGCCGCCAAAGAGAACGTTCAGGCGCTCAAAAACGTTGAACAACTGGCCAAACTCCGCGCCGACGCAGGCGTCAGTTCAACCTCTGACGAGCTTCAGACGCGCACGCGCATTGCCGGTATGCAGGCCACGGTCGAGCAGTATAACGCGGCGTTAAACAGCGCCCGCGCACGGCTTGCGGTGTTGACTGGCATGGAGGCCGAGCGCTATTCACCTGTACCGGCGAAGCTTGCCATTGAGCAAGACTCGCTTAATCGCATTGATTACTCGTCCATTCCCGCGGTCATGGCCGCGCAGAATATGGAGCGTTCAGCTCAGTATGGCGTGGCAACGGCAAAGTCTCAGCACTGGCCGACGTTAAGCCTGAAAGGAGGCCGCACCCGCTACGAGTCCGACAACCGTTCTTACTGGGATGACCAGATTCAGCTCAATATTGACGCACCGCTATACCAGGGGGGCGCCGTTTCAGCCCGCGTTCGCCAGGCCGAAGGGGCAAGGGCCATGGCATCGTCTCAGGTTGACCAGGCGCGGTTCGATGTCCTGCAAAAAGCCTCTGTCGCGCAGGCTGACTGGACCGGCGCGCAGGGGAGAATGCAGG
Source organism: Enterobacter cloacae complex sp. FDA-CDC-AR_0132 (assembly GCF_003010695.1). NCBI lineage: Bacteria > Pseudomonadati > Pseudomonadota > Gammaproteobacteria > Enterobacterales > Enterobacteriaceae > Enterobacter > Enterobacter cloacae complex sp. FDA-CDC-AR_0132. The sequence continues at coordinate 3,946,765 of NZ_CP027618.1, forward strand.
CGGGGAAGCTGCAGCTGGAAAGCGCGTTACGCGCCCGGGATGTTTACAGAAATGAATATACCCTGAGCAAGCGGAGCATTAACGATTTGCTCAGCGTTGAACAGGATGTCTGGCAAGCCACCTCAGCCAAAATAATGGCTGAATATGATGGCTGGAGTTCGGCGATTAATTACGCATCTGCCGTTGATAATTTGATGCCAATGATCGGCATAGAGAAAAACGCTGCCGCAAAATTACCTGATTTGAGTTAAAAAACACGCGTCTTTTTGTGCGAAATAAGTAAGAAAATAATGGGTGCTTTTTCCCAGGGATAGCTACATCCATTTGGTGGACATATCCACAGGAATCCGGACACCTGCAAGGAGAGGAAAATGAGTAACGTAAAAATTGTTGATGTCATCATTCGCAAAACGGCCGAGAAAACGAAATTAACCGGAGAGGGTAATTTGTCGGTTTCTATTTCTTCGCCGAGTGTGATTGAAATTCAGGGTTCTGCTCAGGATGTTGTGCGTTATGTTCGCCAGGGTAAAGACCTGCTTATTTATATGAAAGACGGCAGCGTTATTCGCTGCAATAACTATTTTGTTGAAGATCCACAGACCCATAATCAATCAGAACTGGTCTTCAACGATCAGCAGGAACTGACGCATATTTCTTTTGCCGATGCCGGGGAAGCGTCTGGCGTTGCTGTTACCGAGTTAACCGCGCAGGCTACGCCGGTTGCCAGCATTGAGCCTTTCCTTGAGCAGGGAAGCGTTCTCAATGACGCGCCATGGGGATGGATTGCAGGCGCTGCGTTGGGCGGCGGTGCCATTGGCGCACTGCTGGCGCACGGGGGTGACGGCGAAACCAAAACCAACGTCATCGACAACACCAAAGATGTTGAAAGCGCGACGCCGACCTTTTTGCTGACGGACAACGCGGGTGATAAGCAGGGTGTGCTGAGTGGCAAAGCGATCACGGACGACAACACCCCAACCTTTAGCGGTACCGGGCAGCCGGGCGCGACCATTCAGGTTAAAGACAGCAGCGGAAGCACCATTGCCAGCACCATGGTCGGGAAAGAGGGTACCTGGACCGTAAAACTCCCGACTCAGGCTGACGGCGAACATACCTGGTCTGTCGTGCAAATCGACGGGAGCAAAACGACGCAGGCGGGCAGCATTACCGTCACAATCTCTACCGCTGACGCCAGCATCACGCTGGGGACAACGGCCGGTGACAACGTGATCAATGCCAGCGAACACTCCGCTGGCTTTACGCTGTCCGGCACAAGCAAAAATCTGGCGCAGGGAACCGGGCTTACCGTCACGCTGAACGGTAAAACCTACACGGCGGAAGTGGGGGCCGGCGGCGCATGGAGCGTGAACGTGCCTGCCGCGGATGCACAGGCGCTGGGTGATGGCACCTGGACCGTGAACGTCAGCGGTAAAGACGCCGCGGGCAATACCGTGAGCGGCAGCCAGACGATAGGTGTGGATACCAACGCGCCAGCGCTTTCTATTGATACGATTGCGCAGGACAACGTCATCAACGCGGCTGAGCACAACCAGGCGCTGATGCTCACCGGTAAAACCGATGCGGAAGCCGGCCAGATTGTGACGGTAACGCTCAACGGGAAAAATCATACCGCCACGGTGGGGAGCAACGGCACGTGGTCCGTTACGCTGCCCGCCAGCGAGGTGCAATCGCTGGCGAATGGCGACCATACGCTAACGGTGAACGTCAGCGATAAAGCGGGGAACGGATCTTCCACGACCGTCGATTTCACCGTGGATACCGCCGCCCCGGTCGTGACGATTAACACCGTTGCTGACGACAATATCCTCAATACCAGCGAGCAGGGCCAGGCGCAGATTATTTCCGGTACGGCGAGCGGCGCCGCAGCAGGGGATGTCGTGAGCGTAACCGTTGGCGGTCAGACCTTCACCGGTGTGGTGCAGGCGGACGGCAGCTGGAGCGTGGGGGTGCCTGCGTCCGTGGTGGGCTTGCTGGGAGAAGGCAACCACAACATTACGGTTTCCGTTACCGATGCCGCGGGCAATACCGGCAGCGCCACACACGGCATTACGCTGAGCGGTAACCCACCGGAATTTACCGTTCATGCCATCAGCCAGGATAACGTTCTCAATGCTCAGGAGGCTATGCAGCCGCTGAGTCTGACCGGCACCAGCACGCTGCCAGACGGCAGCGCCATCACCGTGACGCTGAACAACGTCAATTATCAAACCGTTGTCGAGAACGGGAGCTGGTCAGTTCAGGTACCCGTTTCCGACGTCCTGCAACTGGCGAACACGCTGTACACCGTCAGCGTCAGCGGTACCGACAGCGTGGGCAACAGCGGCTCAGCGGAGGCCACACTGCTGGTTGATACCGTGTTGCCACAGGTGGTCATTAATACCTTTGCCGGCGACAACCGGGTGAATAACGCCGAAGTGGCCGCCGATCAAACGATCAGCGGTCGTGTCACGGGTGCAGCGGCGGGGGATACGGTGTCTGTTTCCGTTGGCGGCAAGCATTACAGCGCCACCGTGGGTAGCGATCTGACCTGGAACCTCACTATCCCGTCTGCGGATCTCAGGGCATTCGGCGACGGCGACCTGACCATTACCGCGTCAGTCACCAACAGCCACGGCAATACGGGCAGCGGCGAGCGCGATATCAATATCAACGCGGCGCTGCCGGGTCTGCGCGTCAACACCCTTTCCGGTGATGACGTGATCAATGCCATTGAGCAGCATCAGGATCTTACCGTGACCGGCTCCAGCAGCCATCTGGCCGCAGGCACGCAGATCACCGTCACCATCAATAACGTCGACTATGTCACCGTGGTCAACGCCACCGGTGGCTGGCAGATTGGTGTCCCGGCGAGCGACCTCCAGTCCTGGACGCCGGGCCATATCGCGGTGCACGTCAGTGCAGAAGATGCGTGGGGCAATGCCGTTGCCGCTGAACATCCGATCGAACTCGACCTGAACGCCGTGGTGGTGACTGTTGATGTCATCTCCGGTGATGACCGGCTGAACGCGGCGGAAAAAGGCAGCGATCTCACGCTCTCTGGCCAGACGCAGGGCGTGGAAGCCGGGCAGACTGTGGTGGTGAAATTCGCCGATCGGACCTATACCGCGCAGGTACAGCAGGATGGCTCCTGGAGCCTGACCGTACCGGCCAGCGCCATGGAAACGTTGATTGACGGCCGCGCGCAGGTGAGCGTTAGCGTGACGAACGTTAACGGCAACAGCGCCGATGCGTCGCGCGTGGTGACGGTCGATACGCTGCCTCCGGACATCACGATCAATAATCTGACCGATGACAACATCATCAGTGCCGCCGAAGCGCAGCAGGATATCGTGTTAAGCGGTAGCAGCACGGCGGAAGCGGGCCAGACGGTCACCGTCGCGCTGAACGGTAAAACCTACCAGACCACCGTTCAACATGACGGTAGCTGGCAACTGACAATACCTGCCGCGGACGTCGGCGCACTGGTCGATGGCACCGTCACGATAACGGCAACTGTGAGCGATGTGGCAGGTAACAGCAGCAGCACGGATCGCGTCGGGCTGGTGGATGCCACCGTACCGCAGGTGACCATTAACGATTTTGTCACCGATACCAATACCATAAACCAGCTTGCCCATACCCAGGCGCAGGTCCTCAGCGGCTCCGTGACCGGAGCGGCAGCGGGTGATTGGGTCACGGTGACCATCAATAACGTCGATTACACCACCGTGGTGGATGCGGCGGGCAACTGGAGCCTCGGCCTGCCTGCGTCTGTGGTACAGGGCCTGGCGGACGGAACCTGGACGATTACGGTCTCTGTGACCGATCAATCTGGCAACACCGGCAGCAGCACCCTGGAGGTGGTGGTTAATACCGTGACGCCGCAGATAGGTATTCACACTCTGGCAGCGGACGACGTGATTAACGCCACGGAAAAAGGCGAAAACCTGCTGCTTTCCGGGACCAGCAACCAGCCAGAAGGCACCCCGATCACCGTGGCCCTGAATGGCATTCACTACACCGCCATTACGGATGCCAGCGGTAACTGGCGTGTTACCGTACCGGCATCCGCAGTAAGCGCGCTGGGCGAGGCGCACTACACGGTGACGGCGAGCGTCACGGACAGTGTGGGTAACAGCGCGTCGGCCACGCACGATGTGCTGGTAGACAGCTCGCTGCCGGTGGTCACGCTCAACACGCTGGCGGGCGATAACATCATCAACGCGGCGGAACTGGCGGCAGGCCAGACCCTGACGGGGAAAGTCGCCAACGCGGCGGCAGGCGACATTGTCACCCTTACCCTGGGCGGCCAGACGTATACCGTTGCGGTGCAGGACGATCTTACCTGGAGCCTGCCGTTAACCCAGAGTCAGTTAACCGCGCTCGGTAACGGTGAGCTGACGGTTACGGCCAGCGTGACGAATGCGCACGGAAACACCGGTTCTGCCGCGCTGGACTTCACCATCGACGCCCAGTTGCCTGGTCTGCGTATTGATACCGTGGCGGGCGACGATGTTATCAATATCATCGAGCACGGTCAGAATCTGATTGTTTCCGGTACCAGCACCGATCTGGCCGCGGGCAGCACCGTTACCGTGACCATTAACAACATTGAGTACGTCGCCACGGTCCTGGCCGATGGAACCTGGAAAGCGGCTGTGCCTGCGGCGGATGTCAGCCAGTGGCCGGACGGTCCTCTCAACATTACAGCCCGCGCACAGGATGCTTCCGCCAACCCGGTGAATATCGGGACCGTGGTGGATGTCGATCTCGCCCCGGTCGCGATAAGCGTTAACAGCGTGACCCCTGATAACGTGCTCAATGCGGCAGAGAAGGGACACGATCTGGCGCTCTCCGGCACCACGTCTGGGATCGAAGCCGGTCAGACGGTGACGGTCACCTTTGGTGGCAAAAGCTACACCACCACCGTGGATGCGAATGGCAACTGGGCTTACACCGTTCCGGCTGCGGATGTAAGCGGCCTGAAAGAGGGCGATGCCCGCGTTCAGGTGAGCGTGAGCAACGTGAATGGCAACCCGGCGTCTTCGTCACACGAATTCAGCGTCGATACCACTGCGCCGGCGGTCACCATCAATACGGTCAGTCACGACAACATGCTCAATGCGGCAGAGGCGGCACAGGATCTCACCCTGAGCGGCACCTCGACTGCCGAAGCGGGGCAGACGGTCACGGTGACCTTTAATGGCAATCAATACACCGCACAGGTACAGGCTGACGGCAGCTGGACGCTTGACGTGCCGGCAGCCGATCTGGCCGGTATCACCGACGGCACTGCCGTCGTTACGGCGACCGTGTCGGATAAAGCCGGTAACCCGGCCAGCACGGATGCGTCTGTGCTGGTGGACACTACCGTGCCGCAGATCACCTTCAACACCGTTGCCGGTGATGACATTCTGAATATTGCTGAACACGGTCAGGCGCTGATCGTTTCTGGCACAGTCACCGGGGCACAGGCAGGCGACGTGATCACCGTGACGCTGAACGGTAAAAATTACAGCGCAATGCTGGACGCGTCCGGCAACTGGAGTATGGGTATTCCGGCGGCTGACGCGGGCGCGCTGGGCAATGGCGACCATACGATGTCTGCGACCCTCACCGACAAAGCGGGCAACAGCACCACGCAGACGCATGAGATTGCGGTTTCCCTGACCGCTCCGGTTATCGCTATCAATACCGTTGCGGGCGATGATGTGATCAATGCCATCGAGAAAGGCGAAGATCTGCAACTCTCCGGCACCAGCAACCAGCCGGACGGCACCACGATCGTCGTGACCCTGAATGGCATTAACTACACTGCCACGACTGACGCCAGCGGCAACTGGAGCGTGACGGTACCGGCAGCAAACGTCTCGGCGCTGGGCGAAGCGAACTACACCGTTACCGCGAGCGTGACCGATACCGCAGGCAACAGCGCGAGCACCAGCCATCAGGCACTTGTCGACAGTGCGCTACCGGTGGTGACCATTAACGCTGTCGCCATTGATGATGTCATCAATGCGGCGGAAGTGACTGCGGGACAGACCCTGAGCGGAAAAGTCAGCGGTGCCGCGAGTGGTGACACTGTCACTATTTCAATGGGGGGCAACACCTGGACCGCCACCGTTGAGGATGATCTGAGCTGGTCGGTCAATGTGCCGCCTGAAGTCTTAAAGGCCATTGGCAACGGCGATTTGACCGTGACGGCAAGCGTCACTAACGGTCACGGCAATACCGGCTCCGGCAGCCGCGACATCACCATTGATGCCAACCTGCCGGGTCTGCGGGTCGATACCGTGGCGGGCGACGATGTGATTAACAGCATCGAGCATGGTCAAAACCTGATTATTAGCGGCTCCAGTGATGGGCTGAAAACTGGCTCTGCGTTGACGGTGACCGTCAATGGTAAAACCTATGCGGCGACGGTTCTGGCAGACGGGACCTGGGCGGCAGCGATCCCGGCCGCCGACGTCAGCGCGCTGAACGCAGGCAAGGTGACGGTAACCGTTGAGGGTCAGAGCACCGCAGGAAACCCGGTGACGATTGCGCATGACGTCATGGTCGATCTGGCCGCGGTGGCGATCAGCGTCAACGCGATTGCCACCGACGACGTGATCAACGCGGCGGAAAAAGGCACTGATCTGGTCCTGTCGGGTACCACCACCCATGTCGAAGCTAACCAGACCGTGTATATCACCTTCGGCGGCAAGTCTTACACCGCGACCGTGGATGCCAGCGGTAACTGGACCGCTACCGTGCCTTCTGCTGATTTAGGCAGCCTGAAGGAGGGCGATGCCAGCGTGCAGGTGAGCGTCACCAACGTGAACGGCAACAGCGCGTCAGCGGGCCGTGAATACAGCGTGGATACGACCGCGCCGACGGTCACTATCGACATTGTCAGCGACAACAACATCATTAATGCGTCTGAAGCGCAGCAGGATTTGGTGGTTAACGGCATCACGAACGCGGAAGCGGGTCAGACCGTGACCGTTACGCTGAACGGCAAGGATTACACCACCACCGTGCAGGCGGATGGCAGCTGGAGCCTGAGCGTACCGTCAACCGACCTGAGCGGCATTATCGACGGAAACTACACCATCACCGCGGCGGTATCCGACAAAGCGGGTAACCCGGCCTCGGTGGATCGTGACGTGCTGGTGGATACCACGGTGCCGCAGTTGACCATTCACACCGTTTCGGATGACGACGTCATCAACAGCGTTGAGCACGCGCAGGCGTTGATTGTCACCGGGTCTGTCACCGGCGCGGCAGCGGGTGATGTGGTCACCGTCACCATCAATAATAAATCTTACACCGCCACGCTGGATGCCGCGGGCAACTGGAGCGTGGGAGTGCCTGCGGCCGACGTCACTGCTCTGGCCGCCGGGGATCACACCATCACCGCGACCCTGACCGATAAAGCGGGTAACAGCAACAGTGCGACGCACGACGTGGCCGTCAACCTTACCGCTCCGGTGCTGACCATTGACACCGTTTCAGACGACGATGTCATCAATAGCACCGAGAAAACGCAGGATCTCACCCTCACCGGCACCGCGTCAGGTCTGGCGGCGGGCGCGATCGTCACCGTGATGCTGAACGGCAAAGCCTACAGCGCAACGGTGGATGATAACGGGCTGTGGACGGCTACCGTTCCGGCGGATCAGGTCGGCGCACTGGGTGAAGCGATCTACACCCTCACGGCGTCTGCAACCGATGCTGTTGGCAACAGTACCAGCGTGACTCACACCGTGAACGTGGAGTCTGTCCTGCCGGGTGTCACCATCAACACCGTGGCTGGCGACGATATTATCAATACCGCGGAGCTGGCGACCGGCCAGACTCTCAGCGGTACCGTGGTGAATGCCGAAGCGGGCAACACCGTCACCGTGACCCTCGGCGGTAACACCCTGACCGCCACGGTGCAGGATGACCTGACCTGGTCCGTCAACGTCCCGCAGTCCGTGTTAACCGCACTGGGTAACGGCGAACTGACCGTCACCGCCAGCGTGACTAACGGCGTGGGCAACAGCGGCACCGGCGAGCGCGATATCACCATCGACGCCAGCCTGCCGGGCCTGCGCGTGGATACCGTGGCGGGTGACGATGTGATCAACAGCATCGAGCATGGTCAGAACCTGATCGTGACCGGCACCAGCGAAGGACTGGCGGCAGGGACCGCTCTGTCCGTAACGGTAAATAATAAAACCTATCCGGCCACCATGCTGGCTGACGGCACCTGGAGTGCGGCTATTCCGGCGGCCGATATTGGCGCGCTGGCGGCAGGCACGGTAGCTGTCACCGTTGAGGGGCAGAACAGCGCCGGTACGCCGGTGTCCATTACCCACAATGTGACGGTGGACCTTGCGGCGGTCGCCATCGGGATTGACGCCATTGCCACGGATGATGTGATTAACGCGGCTGAGAAGGGCGCGGACCTGGTGCTCTCTGGCACCACCTCCAACGTGGAGGAGAATCAGACCGTCAGCATCCTCTTCGGCGGTAAAACCTATACGGCGTCGGTGGATGCTGACGGCAAATGGACGGCGACGGTGCCGTCTGCCGACCTGGCCGGTCTGAAAGAGGGCGATGCCAGCGTGCAGGTGAGCGTCACCAACGTCAACGGCAACAGCGCGTCTGCGGGCCGCGAGTACAGCGTGGATACCACCGCGCCGTCCGTAACGATTAACACCCTGGCGGCTGACGACATCCTGAATGCGACCGAAGCGAAAGCTGACCTGACGGTGTCCGGTACCAGCACCGCCGAAGCGGGTCAGACGGTCACCGTGAGCCTGAACGGGAAGAACTACACCACTACCGTGGGCGCAGACGGCAACTGGGCGCTGGACGTTCCGGCAGCCGACCTGGCGGCGCTCACGGACGGCAGCGTGACCGTGACGGCCGCCGTCAGTGACAAGGCGGGTAACCCGGCCTCGGTGGATCATAACCTGACGGTCGACGTGACGGTGCCGGTCGTGACCATCAACACCGTGGCAGGCGACGACGTGATTAACGTGGCTGAGCATGCGCAGGCGCAGATCGTCAGCGGCTCCGCCACCGGCGCGACGGCGGGCGATAAAGTCACCGTGACCCTTGGCAGCCAGACCTACACCACCGTGCTGGACGCCGCGGGTAACTGGAGCGTGGGCGTTCCGGCGAACGTGATTTCTGGCCTCAGCGACGGCACCGTGACGGTCAGCGTCAGCGTCACCGATGCCGCGGGCAATACCGGATCAGGCACCCATAACGTGACCGTCGATACCGGTCTGCCTTCCGTGGGCTTCAGTACCCTCAGTGGTGACAACGTACTGAACGCGGTGGAGAAAGGTCAGGATCTGAGCGTCAGCGGTACCAGCGCCAACCTTGCGGAAGGCACCCTGGTCACCGTGACCCTGAACGGTAAACAGTACACCGCAACAACCGCGGCGGACGGCGGCTGGAGCCTGACGGTACCGGCAGCGGATCTGGCCGCGCTGGGTGAGGCGAACTACACCCTGAGCGCAACCGCGACGAACACCGTGGGGAACAGCGTCAGCAATACGGCGAACCTGCAGGTCGATACCGCGCTGCCGACCGTTATCATCAACACCGTGGCCGGTGACAACGTGATCAATGCGGCGGAAGTGGCTGCCGGTCAAACCCTGAGCGGTACCGTTGCCCACGCCGAAGCGGGCAATACCGTCACCGTTACGATGGGCGGTAACAGCTGGACGGCGACGGTGCAGGATGACCTGACCTGGTCCGTCAACGTGCCTTCAGAGGTGCTGACGGCGCTGGGTAACGGCGGACTGAGCGTGACGGCCACCGTCACCAACGGACACGGCAATACCGGTTCCGGCGAACGCGATATCACCATTGACGCCAGCCTGCCGGGCCTGCGTGTCGATACCGTGGCAGGCGACGATGTGATTAACAGCATCGAGCATGGCCAGAACCTGATTGTCAGCGGCTCCAGCGATGGGCTGGCAGCGGGCACGGCACTGACCGTCACCGTGAACGGCAAAACCTATGCGGCGTCCGTACTGGCGGACGGGACCTGGAACGCAGCCGTGCCGGCCGCAGACGTCAGCGCGTGGCCGGAAGGCACCGTGAAAATTACCGTTACCGGCGATAGCCCGACAGGCAACCCGATGACCATCAGCCACGACGTGACGGTGGATCTGGCGACCGTGGCGATCAGCATTAACGCCATCGCTACCGACGACGTGATTAACGCGGCGGAAAAAGGGACCGATCTGGTGCTGTCAGGTGCGACCACCAACGTGGAAGCCGGACAGACCGTCACCCTCGCCATGGGCGGTAAAATCTATACCACCACTGTCGATGCCAGCGGTAACTGGACTTATACCGTACCGTCTGCCGACCTGACCGGTCTGAAAGAGGGCGATGCCAGCGTGCAGGTGAGCGTCACCAACGTCAACGGCAACAGCGCGTCTGCGGGCCGCGAGTACAGCGTGGACACCACCGCGCCGTCCGTAACGATTAACACCCTGGCGGCTGACGACATCCTGAATGCGACCGAAGCGAAAGCTGACCTGACGGTGTCCGGTACCAGCACCGCCGAAGCGGGCCAGACGGTCACCGTGAGCCTGAACGGGAAGAACTACACCACCACCGTGGGGGCAGACGGCAACTGGACGCTGGACGTTCCGGCAGCCGACCTGGCGGCGCTCACGGACGGCAGCGTGACCGTGACGGCCGCCGTCAGTGACAAGGCGGGTAACCCGGTCTCGGTGGATCATAACCTGGCTGTTGACGTGACGGTGCCGGTCGTGACCATCAACACCGTGGCGGGCGACGACGTGATTAACGTGGCTGAGCATGCGCAGGCGCAGATCGTCAGCGGCTCTGCCACCGGCGCGGCGGCGGGCGATAAAGTCACCGTGACCCTTGGCAGCCAGACCTACACCACCGTGCTGGACGCCGCGGGCAACTGGAGCGTGGGCGTTCCGGCGAACGTGATTTCCGCGCTGCAGGATGGCACCGTGACGGTCAGCGTCAGCGTCACCGATGCCGCGGGCAATACCGGATCCGGCACCCATAACGTGGCCGTCGATACCGGGCTGCCTTCCGTGGGCTTCAGTACCCTGAGCGGCGACAATGTGCTGAACGCGGTGGAGAAAGGTCAGGATCTGAGCGTCAGCGGTACCAGCGCCAACCTTGCGGAAGGTACCCTGGTCACCGTGACCCTGAACGGCAAACAATACACCGCAACAACCGCGGCGGACGGCGGCTGGAGCCTGACGGTACCGGCAGCGGATCTGGCCGCGCTGGGTGAGGCGAACTACACCCTGAGCGCAACCGCGACGAACACCGTGGGTAACAGCGTCAGCAATACGGCGAACCTGCAGGTCGACACCGCGCTGCCGACCGTCATCATCAACACCGTGGCCGGTGACAACGTCATCAATGCAGCGGAAGTGGCGGCAGGCCAGACGATCGGCGGGAAAGTGGTGAACGCCGAAGCGGGTAATACCGTGACGGTCTCTGTCGGTGGCAATACCTACACCACAACGGTACAGAGCGATCTGAGCTGGTCTGTAGACGTCCCGCAGTCCGTGCTGACCGCGCTGGGTAATGGCGACCTGACCGTCACCGCAACGGTTACCAACGGACACGGCAATACCGGTTCCGGCGAGCGTGATATCTCCATCGATGCCAGCCTGCCGGGCCTGCGTGTCGATACCGTGGCAGGCGACGATGTGATCAACAGCATTGAGCAGGGTCAGAACCTGATTGTCAGCGGCTCCAGCGATGGGCTGGCAGCGGGGACCATGCTTACGGTAACGGTGAACGGCAAAACCTATGCGGCGTCCGTACTGGCGGACGGGACCTGGAACGCGGCTATTCCGGCGGCGGATGTAAGCGCGCTGCCGGCAGGAACGGTAACCGTTACCGTTGCAGGCCAAAGCACCACGGGCAATCCGGTGACCATCAGCCATGACGTCACTGTTGATCTGGCGACCGTCGCCATCAGCATTGATACCATTGCCGTTGACGATGTGATTAACGCGGCGGAGAAAGGGGCAGATCTGCTGCTTTCCGGCACCACCAGCAACGTGGAAGCCAACCAGACCGTCAGCATCACCTTTGGCGGCAAGCACTACACGGCCACCGTTGATGCCAGCGGTAACTGGACGGCGACGGTACCGTCTGCTGACCTGGCCGGTCTGAAAGACGGCGATGCCAGCGTACAGGTGAGCGTCACCAACGTGAACGGCAACAGCGCCTCAGCAGGGCGCGAATACAGCGTCGATGCGACCGCGCCTGCCATGACGATTGATACGGTTGCCGGCGACAACGTGATCAACGCCAGCGAAGCGTCTGCAGGTGTGGCCATCACCGGCACCACCACGGCAGAAGCGGGTCAGACGGTCACCGTAACGCTCGGCAATAAGCAGTACACTGCGCAGGTTCAGGCAGGCGGCACGTGGAGTGTGAATGTGCCCGGGGCCGACCTGACCGCGATGGCCGACAACGGCTACACCGTACAGGTTAGCGTGAGCGATGCGGCCGGTAACCCAGGCAGCGCGGATAAAGCCATTACCCTTGACACCACGCCACCGGTTATCAGCTTTAACGCGGTCGCCGTTGATGATGTGATCAACAGCGTGGAGCATGCGCAGGCGCAGATCGTCAGCGGTAGTGCAACCGGTGCAAACGTCGGCGACAGGCTGGTGATTACCGTCGGGTCTCATCAGTACACGACAACGGTAGATGCGAGCGGCAACTGGAGTGTGGGCGTACCGGCCAGCGTCATTTCCTCGCTGGCTGACGGCACCGCGACCCTCAGCGCAACCATTACCGACAGTGCGGGCAACAGCAGCACGAAGACCCATGATGTGGTGGTCAACACGGCCTCGGTGGCGCTGACCGTGAATACCATTGCCGGCGACGACGTGATCAACGCGGCAGAAGCAGGCACCTCGCTGGTGATTAACGGCTCGAGCGCGCAGTTTGCCAGCGGGACGCAGGTCACGGTAACCCTGAACGGTAAAAGCTACACCGCCACCATTCAGAGCGACGGCTCCTGGACGACTACCGTGCCGGCTGCTGATGTGGGCGCACTGACCGATGGCGGACATTATCCTGTCTCCGTTGCTGCCCAGGACAGCGCGGGCAACAGCGCGTCGGCAACGCACAGCATCAGCGTGGATACCACCGCGCCGGTGATCGGTGTGAATACGCTCTCTGGCGACGACGTGTTAAATGCAGCAGAAGCACAGCAGCCGCTGACCGTGCATGGTTCTACCAGCGCGGAAGCCGGGCAGACCGTTACCGTAACGCTGGGGGGTAAAACCTACAGCGCAACGGTGGCGAACGATGGTACGTGGACGCTGGATGTGCCAGCCGCCGACCTGGCGGCCCTGAATGAAGGGGCGCTGACGCTGACCGCTTCAGTCAACGATAAAGCGGGTAACAGCGGACAGACCACTCACACCCTGACGGTGGATACCGTGGCGCCAACCGTAACCATCGGCACTGTGGCGGATGACGATATTATCAATAACGCTGAGCAGCTGGCAGGCCAGACCATCAGCGGCACCACCACGGCGGAGCAGGGCCAGACGGTGACGGTTTCCTTCAACGATCACAACTATCAGGCGACCGTGGGGGCGGACGGCTCGTGGTCGGTCTTTGTGCCGGGGCATGATTTCCTCGGCCTGAGCGACGGAAATTACACCCTAACGGCGACGGTGAACGATAAGGCCGGTAACCCGGGCAGCGCGACGCACGACGTGACGCTGAACGGTGATGTCCCGACCATAACTATCCACTCCTTTGCGCAGGACGATATCGTCAGCGCCGCTGAACATGGTATCCCTCTGGTGGTCGGTGGTACCACCGACGCGCCTGCGGGCCAGACGGTGACCATCACCCTGAACGGCAAAACCTACACCACAACCGTGCAGGCTGACGGTAGCTGGAACTACACCGTAGGCAGTGCAGACGTGACCGCGCTGGCAGATGGAGGATCGTATGTGATCCATGCCCAGGTGAGTAACACCATCGGTAACACTGCCAGCGACGATCACACCGTGACCGTGGATCTGACCGCGCCGTCAATGGGGATCAGTATCGACGCCCTGCAAAACGATACCGGGCTGAGCGCGAGTGATTTCATCACCAACGACAGCCAGATTATTGTTAACGGTTCATTGACCGCGCAGCTCGGCAATAACGAGAAAGCGCAGATCAGCGTGGACGGCGGGGCGAGCTGGATTGACCTGGCCGTCACGGGCACCACCTGGCGCTACACCGATGGCCGCACCCTGACGGACGGTACGTATCAGTACCAGGTCCGCGTGATTGATAACGCGGGTAACGTAGGGGCAACGGACAGCCAGAACGTGGTGGTGGATCTCACCGCGCCTGCGGCGACGACCATTACGGTCGATTCCGTCAGTCAGGATACCGGTTTGTCTGGCAGCGACTTTATCACCAGCGATAACCAGATCAGCCTGAAAGGGACGCTCGGTGCGGCGCTGGGGAGTGGCGATCACGCGCAGATCAGCCTCGATGGCGGTGTAACCTGGACGGATGTCAGCGTCAGCGGACTGAGCTGGACCTGGGTTGATACCCGCACGCTGGCGGACGGCGATTATAACTATCAGCTTCGCGTGATTGACGATGCGGGCAATATCAGCGCCACCACCAGCCAGGTGGTCACCATTGATACCGTGGCACCCGATGCCAGTAAAACCATCGCCATTGACAGCATCAGCGATGACACTGGCCTGAGCAGCAGCGACTTTATCACCCATGATACCTCGCTAACGCTGCATGGCTCGCTCGGCGCGACGCTGGCTGACGGCGAATATGCGCAAATCAGCATCGACGGTGGCGTGACCTGGCAGAACGTGATTGTCACCGGTAACAGCTGGTACTACGTGGACGGCCGCACGCTGGGTAATGCCACCTATGACTATTATGTGCGCGTGGTGGATGCCGCAGGTAACGTGGGATCCAGTGCCCATCAGCAGGTGACTGTCGATACGGTCGCCCCGGATGCGGCGATTACGGTGACCGTGGATAACATCACCGTGGATACCGGCTTCGACCACAACGACTTCCTGACCAGTTCAACGTCATACACCCTGAACGGGACGCTGGGGGCGCAACCCGGTGCGGGCGAGTATGTTCAGGTCAGTATGGATGGCGGCACCACCTGGGTTAACGCGACGGTGAATGGCACACAGTGGAGCTATAACGACACGCGTACCCTGGCCGACGGTAGCTACAACTATCAGGTGCGGGTGGTCGATCTGGCCGGTAACGTCGGGGCAACCACGTCGCAGACGGTCACGGTTGATACCCACGCGCCTCAGTACGGCATCACCATTGACAGCATCAGTGAAGATACCGGGCAGTCCGGCACTGATTTCATCACCATGGACACCACGCTTACGCTCAACGGCTCGCTTGGCAGCGCGCTGGCCAATGATGAACGCGTGCAGATTAGCCTGGACGGCGGGAATACCTGGACAGATGCAACGGTAACCAACCAGCGCTGGAGCTACACCGATACCCGCGATCTGGCTGACGGTGATTACACCTATCAGGTGCGGATTATCGACCAGGCGGGCAACGTGGGCTCAACCTCATCGCAGGTGGTGACGGTGGATACCACGCCGCCAACCACCGTGGGAACCGTGGTGAGCTATACCGATGACGAAGGTGAGCGTCTGGGCTCCTTTGGCAGCGCGATGGCGACGGATGACAGCTCGCCGCTGATCAACGGAACGCTGAACCGCGCACCGGATGACGGTGAGATTGTGCAGCTTTATCGTGACGGGATCCTGCTGGGCCAGGTCACGATGAACGGTAGCGCAAGCTGGTCCTTCCAGGATAACGGCCTGAGCGATGGCAATCATACGTATATCCTGCGGGTAACCGATAAAGCCGGTAACTATACGGAATCGGACGGGTTTGTACTGAACGTCGATACCAGTATCCCGACCACCACGGCGGCAATTACCGCGCAGACAACATCGGATACCACGCCGATTGTCAGCGGAACGGTCTCCGCGGATCTGGTGAACGGCGAGTACCTGGTGGTGAATGTGAACGGTAAAACCTACACCTCGCAGACGGGCGGCGCGGTGGTGGTCGACCCGGATCACAACACCTGGTATCTGCAGATCCCGGACAGCGATGCACTGAGCGTTGCCAGCTATAACGTAACGGCACAGGTGAAGAGCAGCGCGGGTAACGGCAATACCACCGGGACGGCGAGCGGCAGCCTGGTGATTGACACCACCACGGTGAATACCAGTTGGGCCACCACGGCGGGTAACAGCGAAAACTCGACCATGACCGTCGGCATGAACAGCAGCGGCCTGTGGAATATCATTGCTAACGGACAGTCCTATTCCAGCAGTGATGATTCAACCTACGCGGCGAACGCGCTGACCAATACGCGTGGCTACCCTGCCGTTAGCCAGACCGCTGCCGATTTTGACCGTAACGGCACGCAGGACATCTTTGCGACTGAAACCACCTACGGCGGGTCTACACAGGTGATGTGGACCTACGATGGCAGCACTTACAACGCCAGCCAACTGGGTATGGGAACCACTATCTGGTACGGCGGTGTCATTGCCTACGATAAAACCGGTGACGGGTATCTGGACCTTGCGTATGGCGATGCCGGTGCGGACTCCATTACCTACCTTATTAACAACAAGGGGGTACTCACGCCGGATGGGAGCTATGGCGGCGCCGGATTCTGGGGACAATTCACCACCATGCGTGAAATCTCCGGCGTTGACCTGAATAACGACGGCACCGTGGATGTGGTTCAGCACACCAACCGCAGCGGCGCGTACTCGCTTACCGTGATTAACAACAACGGTAACGGGACGTTATCCCTCGGTCAGAACCTGACTAACGTGTTTGTGGCAAACGTGGCGAATACCACCACGGCGGCGTCGATGACGTGGGCGGATTTCAACGGCGATGGCTACATGGATCTGTACCTGGGCAGCAGCTATAACAACAACGGCGGGGTGATCTACTACAACGACGGTACCGGGAAACTCTCCACCACCAAGAGCGCGGTTGAGGCCTCTAACGCGTCAGCAGGGTATCTGTCGGTGGCGGTGGACTGGAACGCTGACGGCCAGATGGACGTCATCAAGCTCAGTACCTACAGCGGATCGCAGACCGCAACCCTGTTTACCAACAACGGTTACGGTTCAAGCTGGACATCAAGTCAGCTGGCTTCCGGACTGGCGAACGTCACCGGTGTGGCCGCCGTGGATTACAACTGGGACGGCGCGCAGGATCTGCTGGTGTCGCAGCAGAACGGCAAAGTGGTGCTGGTGCAAAACAGCAAAACCGTTGCCGACGGCACGGCGATGCATCTGCACATTGTCGACAGTGAGGGTATCAACGCCTACTACGGTAATACGGTCAATCTGTATAACGCGGCGGGCGTACTGGTGGCCTCGCAGATCATCAACGCCCAGTCCGGTATCGGTTCGAACGATACCTCTGCACTGGTGAGTTTCTACGGTCTGGATCCGAATGAAACTTACTCGGCCGAGATCCTGAAAATCACCAATGGCGTGTCGGATAACGTCACCTGGAGCGGTCTGGAAGCCGGCAACGGTAAAGAGGGCTACGTCCTCACTGCCGAAGCAGCAACCGGAGGGCACAGCGGGACGCTTACCGGTACCGGGTATAACGATACCTTTATCGCCGAGGACGGCACGTATACCTATAACGGTTCCGGCGGCTGGACGACCCACTCGGATCACGACACCTGGAGCAACACCGGGGGTATGGACGTGGTGGACTACCGCAATGCGACGTCCGGCGTGACCGTCGACCTGCGTCTTTCTACCGCGCAGGACACCGGGTTTGGTACCTCACGCCTGCTGAACATTGAGGGCATTAACGGCTCGGACTTTGACGATGTCATTACCGGTAACAGCGGTAACAACCAGTTCGAAGGCCGTGGCGGTAACGACACGTTCAATATTGGCAGCGGCGGTCACGATACGCTGCTCTACACGTTGATCAACGCCTCCAATGCCACAGGCGGTAACGGCAGTGATGTGGTGAACGGCTTTACGGTAGGCACCTGGGAAGGCACGGCGGATACGGACCGTATTGACCTGCGCGACCTGCTTTCAGGCAGCGGCTACACCGGTACGGGCTCAGCGAGCTATGTGAACGGGGTCGCCACGCTGGACGGCAGTGCGGGGAATATCACCGATTACATCCGCGTGGTGCAAAACGGCAGCAATACCGAAATCCAGGTTGACCTGGACGGTAGCGGCGGCCAGTTCTCACCCACAACGCTGGTCACGCTGAACGGCGTGCAGACCGATCTGGCTACGCTGCTGGCAAATCATCAACTGTTAATTGCGTAAAACTATGCCGCGAGGAGCGATCCTCGCGGCCTTTTGCGTAGCTATAACGAAGAGCGATAAAAGATTTCACAACATTATGAAGACACATCCACAGTACGAACCCTGGTTGCAGGGCATGCTCATCATCGCGAAGCACTATCGGCTGGACTTCTCGGCAGAGCATGTTCGGGTCACGATTAACCATGAAAGCCAGTCTCCACGCCAGTTGGTGCTGGAAGAGATGGCACGCCAGCTTGGGTTAGGGATGCGTATGGTGGCGGCCGACGCGGTCTCCCTCGACCCGTGGCGTTTACCTCTGCTTGCGGAATTTACCGGCGGGCAAATCGCGGTCATTAACCGCATGGACAGCGAGGGCAACGTGAGCCTGCAGTTCAGCGGTGACGGCGGCCTGGAGACGACGCTGACGCGTGAGGCGCTGTGCTCACGGTTAACAGGACTGCTGGTGCTGCGCCCGCTCGAGTCCACGCCGGATGCCCGAGTGGATGATTACATCAAACCGTATGAGAAAAACTGGTTCTGGCAGCTGGCCCTGAAGGACTGGCGACGCTACAGCGATATTATGCTGGTGGCGCTGGTCGCTAACGTCCTGGCCCTTTCCGGCATGGTCTTTTCCATGCAGGTGTATGACAGGGTGGTGCCCTCGCAATCGGAAGCCACGCTGTGGGTACTGTTTGGCGGCGTGATGATCGCCATTGTTTTCGAATTCATCATGCGCATGCTGCGCGTGCACATTTCGGATGTGGTGGGTAAACGCGCCGACCTGCGTATTTCTGAACGCGTTTTTGCACACGCGCTGCGGATTAAAAACGGAGCCCGCTCTAAGTCAACCGGGTCGTTTATTGCCCAGATCCGCGAGCTGGAGTCGGTTCGTGAACTGATCACGTCCACCACCATTGCGGCCATCTCCGATCTGCCATTCTTCCTGCTGTTTGTGTTCATTTTGTGGATGATTGGCGGACCGCTGGTACTGGTTGTCCTGCTTGCCGTGCCGCTGCTGCTTATCCCGGGCCTGCTGGTCCAGCGCCCGCTGGGCAAACTGTCCAGCGAAGGGATGCGCGAGTCTGCCATTCGTAACGCCACGCTGGTGGAAGCGGTTCAGGGCATTGAAGACATCAAGCTGATGCGCGCTGAACAGCGCTTCCAGAATCAGTGGAATAACACCAATGATGTTGCCGCTAACGTCGGCATGAAGCAGCGCTGGCTGACCGGGCTGTTGCTGACCTGGACGCAGGAGGTGCAGTCGATTGTGTATGCCGTGGTGCTGCTGGTGGGGTGCTACCTGGTTATCAGCGGGGACATGACCACCGGTGCGCTGGTGGGGACCTCTATTCTCGCGTCGCGGACCATCGCGCCGCTGTCGCAAATTTCAGGCGTGCTCTCCCGCTGGCAGTCGGCGAAAGTGGCGCGTAAAGGACTCGACGATCTGATGCAGCGCCCGATTGACGATCCTCAGCAGGGCAAGAAGGTGCATAAAGCCCATCTGCGGGGGGATTATGCGCTGGAAGAGGTGGGGTTCTGGTACGACGATGAAGAAAAACTCACCGTTCTGAACATCAGCAAACTGCAGATTCGCGCCGGTGAGCGTGTGGCGGTGCTCGGACGCAACGGCTCCGGCAAAAGCACGCTGCTGCAGCTGCTGGCAGGGATGCAGGAGCCTCAGCAGGGCAGCATTCTGCTGGATAATATCGCGTTGAACCATCTGGACCCGGCTGACGTGCGCCGCGACATGCAGCTGCTGAGCCAGCAGGCGCGGCTGTTCTTTGGCTCCGTGCGGGACAACATTCTGATGGGCAACCCGCTGGCCACCGACGATGAGATCCATCAGGCGCTGGTGAACAGTGGTGCGCTGGAGTTTGTCCGCAAACAGAAAATGGGGCTCAACTACATTATCAACGAAGGCGGTGCGGGCCTGTCCGGCGGGCAGCGTCAGGCGTTATTACTGGCTCGCGCCCTGATCACCTCTCCGAACATTTTGTTGCTGGATGAACCTACCGCCTGGCTTGACGAGATGAGTGAGAAGCAGTTTATCCAGCACCTTAAACCGTGGTTGGGCAAGCGCCGGACGCTGGTGGTCGCGACCCATCGTCTGCCTATTCTGGAACTGGTTGACCGTATCATCGTGCTGGAAAACGGCAAGGTGATCATGGATGGCCCGCGCGACGCAATTCTTCGCCAGCACGGTATGGCGCCGCAAAAAGCCTCACAGCGTACCGTGACCATGAAACCGACACCAGTAGCAGAGGAGGGCGTAGCATGACTGATTTCTCTCGCGTCAACAGCCGCCTGAAGGAGCCACGCTTGCCGCGGTCAACCTGGGTCGCCTGGTCGCTGTTCGCCCTGCTGGCGGTATTTATCACCTGGGCAAGCCTGTTCAGCCTTGATGAGGTCACCACCGGTAGCGGCAAGGTGATCCCCTCTTCGCACGAGCAGGTGATCCAGTCCCTCGAAGGGGGCATTATTCACAGTTTGCTGGTGCGTGAAGGCGACATCGTTGAGCGTGGTCAGCAGCTTGCACAGCTTGACCGGACGAAAACCGAATCAAGCGTGCTGGAAAGTGAATCGCGCCTGAATGCCGCGCTGGCAACTGCCTCGCGTCTAAAGGCCGAAGTGAACGACACGGCACTGGCTTTTCCGGCAGAGCTGGATGATGACGTTGAGCTGGTCAAACAGGAAACGGCGCTGTATCAGTCTCGTCGCGAAAGTCTTGAGAAAGGGCTGGCGGGGTTACGGCAGGGGGCCGAACTGGTGCAGCGTGAGCTGTCGCTGACCCGTCCGCTGGTGACGCAGGGGGCAGCCAGTAAGGTGGAGGTGTTACGTCTTGAGCGTCAAAAAAATGAGCTTGAGAACAAAATCACCGAGATGAAAAACCAGTATTACGTTCGCGCCCGTGAAGAGCTGGCGAAAGCGAACGCGGAGATTGAAGCGCAACGTTCGGTGATGAAAGGGCGTGAAGATTCGTTGACCAGACTGACCTTCAATGCGCCGGTGCGCGGGATCGTTAAGGATATCGACGTGACAACCGTGGGAGGGGTGATTCCGCCAAACGGCAAGCTGATGAGCCTGGTTCCGCTTGATGACCAGATGGTGATTGAAGCGAAAATCTCGCCGCGCGATGTCGCCTTTATTCATCCGGGACAAAAAGCGCTGGTGAAAGTGACCGCCTATGACTACTCCATTTACGGTGGGCTGGAGGGCGAGGTGACCATGATTTCGCCGGATACGCTTCAGGATGAGGTGAAAAGGGATGTGTATTACTATCGGGTCTATATTCGCACTGACAGTAACCATCTGACCAATAAACAAGGCAAAGCCTTCCCGGTGTTTCCGGGGATGATTGCGACCGTTGATATTAAAACAGGCAATAAAACGATTCTGGATTATCTGTTGAAACCGCTTAATAAGGCGAAAGAGGCACTGCGGGAACGGTAAGCAAAGGGCGTTCGGGAAACCGAACGCCAGAAACATTATACCGTCGACGTTACGTTAACAACGTGGCGTCGTTCTTTAGGAACGACGTTGATATAGTGAGTCACATAGGCGAAGTATAATCCGGCATAGTTTTCGACCAGTTCTATAAACGCCGGGTAAATCGACATCTGGCCATCACCCTGATCTTTAAGATAACCCGCCTCTTGCGCCGATTTGATAATACGGTTGACGTGGATCCGTGAAACAAAAAATTCTTTAGCCAGTAAGTTGGCTGAATAAGGTATGACTGCGCCATGTACGGTTTTATTTTTTATAGCCTGCAGGTAAAGATATAACATTATCATTCGCCCTCCGTCTTTATCAATAAACAATCCCACTTCAGGCAAAACCTTCCTGAACGTTAATCCCCTGAAAAGGTATTCCGCTGCGCGACGGAAAAAGTTATTTCGCAGGATGTCGTTATCCAGCAGATTAACGTTGATATTAAACTTTGGGAAAAGAATACTTACCGGCAAAAATGCGCCGGACATGTAGCGTTTAAGTTCATTAAGTCCCTTTTCAGTCGGTGCGATTCTCGTTTTGCGTCTGTCTTCACTGCAGCGCCAGGTCTTGATGCGCCCGGTGGTTCTGAGCAAGGTGATGATCGCAATCACACTGTTGGGGCTGGCTATTTTATAACGGGAACATAATTCTTTAATTTCTGATACTGACTCAGCCTGATTTCCAAAGATAAAACAACACATGGAAAGAATAATGTTGAACCGTGATTCCTGAAGCATCGTTTTGTAGAACAAAGGTTGTTTTTTGTAGATGGCGTCATTAATGGTGTAGTGCTCTGTTATTGCCTCACTGAATCGCGGATTGTTTTTAATGACATCCCTTCGATGTAGCAAGGCCCTGGATGAGATATGATTATCCATAGCGTTTGTCTCTTATATGAATGAGCCGATAGATGAAGTATCCAGTCTTCTTTCGGATTTTTCATTATACCTTGAGATTGACATATTTACCGTTATTATTTGATGCGAATTTTATATTTATACTGCATATGGATACAGGCGGTGATTAACACAAAGATGTTCTCGTTAGTCACGTTGATAACGGTTTCTTAACCTGATGGTGTACTGTAAAATTATTATCAACAACAGGGTTTTTTTATATTTTGTTACATTCACAAATGGGATATGTGTTCTTGTGCCCAGGAGCAGGTTATGACCCAAAATATTTCTTTCAGAAATGCTGCTTTTTATGAGCAAAAATTTGTCATCTCAACCTGCCATTTCACATTTCAGGGGTACAGTCTGTTACTCAAACAGTACGGTATAGACGCTTCGCACGTTCGTTTTGAGGGGGATGAACCTTCCCGGCAGGATCTGGAAAATATCCTTAGCAGTCAAAACGCTCAAATCTCGGTGTTTCTCGGAAAAGGTGTGGTCTCTCTGCTGGAGAGCCTGAAGCGACTCGCTTGCGTGCTAAATAAACTTCCTGTTATTCGAAAGGTAACCCTGTACGGGGAAATGCCGGATGGCTGGCTGTATCGAACTCTGGGGAATCTTTTAAATAATACTTTCCAGCTTTCATTGATTCGTATAGCCAGCGTGTCTGATGTTATGACCTGTTTTCGTATGCATAATGACGTATTTAAGGATAACTCACGTTCATTGCGTGACCAATACTGGGGGTTGTCTTATCAGGAAAACGTAAAAGGTTTAACCGAAAGAGAGGTAAGCGTTTTATTAAATTTTTATCGCGGAATGTCAGTGAAAGAGCAGTGTGAAAAAATGGGGCTGTCTAATAAAACGGTTTATACTCATCGTAAGGAAGGGGTGAAAAAATTGCACCAGATCCGACGCTGGCTGAAAGATCCGCATGCCTTAAGAATGGAAGGAAGCACGGAACGGTTAACGCAAAAAGAAAGTCTCTCTGCCAAAGAGACGGCGATTTATAATGCATTGCTAAAAAGAGAGATATTCCCTGCGTATCAGATCATAACCGATCGTTATAAGAAGGGGGTGGGGTTTGAGATACTCATTCGCTGGAATAATAATGGTAAAATTATCAAGCCAGTTAATTTTCTTACTGATATTTCAAGCCAGGAAATATGGCTAAAAATTACTGCGCTAGTGATTCATGCTGCGGTGTCAGGTATTAATAAATATAACGGTAAATATTATTTTTCCGTCAATATCCCCCCGCGACTTGCCTCGGGTAATGCACTTCCCGACATGGCCAAAAAGGCTGTGGCGATGCTGCTCAATCCGCAGTGGGCCGACAAACTGGTCTTTGAATTTGCGGAAGATATTGATGTGACCAAGGATAGAACGATCCCAGAAACCATGCGGCGTTTACGCAATACCGGGTGCCGGCTGTTTCTCGATGACTGCTTTTCCAACCATCAAACCATGTTCCCGGTAAGGCAGGTGCATTTTGATGGATTAAAGCTTGACCGGGATATCGTCGAGCATTTTGTGGCGAATGATAATGATTATAATCTTATTAAAGCGATACAGATATACAGCGATATGACCGGTACGGATTGTATTGCTGAAGGGGTGGATAGCGAAGAGAAGTTTGAGAAATTAGTCGCCCTTGGGGTTAAAAGCTTTCAGGGCTATTATCTGTCGCGGGCGGTGAAAGAAGACGAATTAGATCGCATGGTCAGATTGTTTAGCTAAAGCGCAAAAATAAAGCCCCGAAGGGCCTTTATTTATTTTCGACCCAGTAACAGGCCGAGAACAATACCTACCGCCCCCGCAGCAATTAAACCCGTCAGGGGATTGTTTCTCACCGCTTCAGTGACATCGGAAACGGCGTCGCTGGCCTGTGCGGCATATTTCTTGGCAGCACCTTTAACCTGATGCTTAGGGGAGTCAACGAAATCGCCAAACTGCTGCTGGGCTGAGCCTGCCAGTTCATCGAGTTTATTTTTCGCTTTGTCTTCTGCAAACTGTGTATTTTTATCAGTATTGAAATCAGTCATTTTTGCCTCCTTGTGTTGATAGTATAAGGATAGCCTCTCTTTTGCGTTTTAAGGGACGCAGGGCGGAAATTGGCACAAAATCCTCCTGTTTTCGGATATATCTCTATGCCATAAACCCTTTATTTCTCATTCTCATCCTGACCGTAATACAGTTTCCCAATCCGGATAAGCGGGCGGCCCTGAGACTTGCGGTGCAGGTTACTGTCCCTGAGCGAATACACGCACCCGCAATATTCCTGCTGGTAAAACTGTTCCCGCTTGCTTATCTCAATCATGCGCGAGGAACCGCCCTGTTTGCGCCAGTTGTAGTCCCAGTAGACCATCCCCGGATAGCGCGCTGCCGCACGCTGGCCGCAGTCATTTATCTGCTGCATATTCTTCCAGCGGGAGATCCCTAATGAACTACTGATGACGCGAAAACCATTTTCTGCCGCATACAACGCTGTGCGTTCGAAACGCATATCGAAGCACATGGTGCAGCGGATGCCGCGCTCGGGTTCCCATTCCATGCCCTTAGCGCGTTCAAACCAGTTATCGGTGTCGTAATCGGCATCGACAAACGGCACGCCGTGTTTTTCCGCAAAGCGAATATTCTCCTCCTTACGGATGAGGTATTCCTTTTGTGGATGAATATTGGGGTTATAGAAAAATATGGTGTAATCAATTCCCGAGGCCTGGATGGCTTCCATCACTTCTCCCGAGCAGGGTGCGCAGCAGGAGTGCAGCAGCAGTTTGTCGGCACCGTCTGGCAGGGTAAGTTGAGGGCGGATAAAGGGGGTTGTACTCATCGTATCAACTCTATGTGAATGAAATTTATTGAATTGTAGTCCCGTAATCGAAGAAAGTGAACGTTCAGGGCAAACCCCAACCTTTGGTTCAGCAACTCTGCATGTTCCTCATCAAACATTTTTATGCCGTATAGATACCTGGTATACCCCGACCTGGCTTGTGATGAAAGAGCGGTCAGTGCCCAACATGTCTAAGTGTGCCATGACTGGTGAGGTGTACGTCGGCGGATAGCATCTTCTTTTTGACCCCTATGTCAGAGACATACCCAAACGCGCATAAGCACGCAGGCTCTGGTTGCCTGAAGGAATGGTTCGAACTGAGTATTAGATGGTAGAAGGTTTTATCGCAGGGTGTTTGGCGATGCTGGATTTAACTTGAGATGGATAATTAACTCTGAAAGGGCCTGAAAAGGCCCCTACTTTTTAACATCAAGATAATGGGAAGCCTGCGTCGATATCATTGTGAGAAACTGCTTTGCGGTAATACCCCATAAAGATGGGTCAAAATCGAACCTATACAAGTTAAGAAATTCCAGTTCCACATCATCATTTTTGTTGATGAAATTATGGCAATCCTCAATTAGTCCCTTTGCATATTCAGGTCCTTCGGATTTCAAATACTCTTCCATCACCTCTTCGATCGTCTCGCCGAACAGGTCGTAATCCTGGTTAAAGTAAGCACCCATTAGATGATCTAAAAATTTATTAATCATGATTTATCTCAGTACCGGGAATGCAGTCAGTACGTAGTACGGCTTGTTGTTATACAACTGGCACTCAAGAACGACACGCATTTTATATGACTTGATTATGGGGCCAGTCGCAGACTCTATGCCGAAGCCAACTTCTTTGCCTGCAAAAAAATCGAGGTTCAATTTTGAGCCAGTTCTCGCAGTTTTGGCCCAGTTATTTATATAAGAGGAATTGAATTTCAGTGCCTGGGAAATGGCATCTTCAGCTATGCGTCTGTTATAAAAAGTGCTGCTTCCAGATAGCGTGGGTCTGTTAGCCATACGTGTTCTGAGATCTGCTTCACTTAAACCTACATGGCGAGAGAGTGTATGCCCACCGGGTTTATATCCAGATGCAGATTCATGCTCAATAAGCCTAATTCTTCCGACGCGCACTGATGCGACACGGACAGCTCCGAGAGCAAGGCCAAAAGCTACGGGAACGGCAATATCGACGGTCAGACCTATATTAATTGCGGTCTTTTCATCAGCACCAAGACGGCGAGCTGTATCAACAGCTAACTGGTATGCTGCTGTTCGGGTATCTCGACCAGAAATAGTCTGGTCAATAGCTGCATTGAGGCTATCGAGCCCATGCGCACCAACAACAATGCAGGCTGCTTTAGTCAGCGTAGTTGGGTCTGGTGCTGCGCACAAAATTGTCGCGCCGGCCAGTTCAACAGTACTCATTGCCACACCGAGTCCGCCCAACAACCGATTCTGCAGTGTCTCTGCTTCAGTTACTGTTTTATCAGACAACACTGCAGCCATCTGAACCGGTGACATAACTACCTGTAATCCTTCACTCATACCCATACTCCGATGAAGATATTCCTCGATAATAAGAAAAATTAGTGCGTTACGCAAAAAGTGTTCTAGTGTGCAAAGCGTAGTCTCTTCAACACACCGAGTGATTATAGATACACTGCCTTGAGGGGTATTCTAAGGCTCCCATCAAGTCACCTCGTATTCCCCTGATCCTGCGACGACTCGCAGCAATCATGCATTGACCGAAGGAATAAATTCGACATAATTTATTTCTGTGGTGAATCCTCTCTGAAGAGAGGGCGTTCCGGACTACTGCTGTCCGCAGGTATGCACGCGTCTTTGCTTACCAGGGGAGAGTTACTGGGATGCACCCGACACCACGATTCTTTCTTTAATTTTTTATCCCATTGGAAGGGTATAGAGTGCACAAGTTTAATTCCTCTCTTCTTGCGATTTTTTTGCTGACAGGTTGTAGTTCCGATCTGGTTCTCAGCCCACCTCAAAAACCTGAATACAAGGCTATGCCAGAGATAACCCAGTCTGTGACGCCATCCCAACAGCGTGCGATCATGGCTGGCGAGAGGCCTGATTGGTCAGAAAGGACGCCAGTCGGCACCATGAAACGATATTGATAAATACCTAACGACCAGGGCTGCCATTCGGTGGCCTTTTTTTATTGTGATGAATGCGCGGGATGTGATGGCCGCAGCCAAAACGCAGAAGGCATGGTGAAAACGTCCCTGCGCCTGGCGTTGATAATCACCAGACGTGTGGAATGCAACTGAATCAAGTTAAAAATACCCGTGATTTTTAGCTAAAAAATGACCCGCTTAGGCGGGTTTTTTTACGTCCGGAGGAAACGTGGTGACAGATATATTAACCTGGTGAACCCAGATACGGGCAGAAAGGGAAGGGAAGTTTAGCCACACGATTCGTTCTGCATCCTTTGGTCGTGGTTATGAGCAAATCGCAGGAGATGAACTAACCCTGAGCAGCAATTCTGGCTGATGACCCCCTCAGCTAACTACACGATAACCACGTCAAACCTAATGTTTACATAAAGCTGCTTTCAAAGATACAATACCCCCCTATAGTATCAGGAGGGCGTATGCCGCATTCACCCGCAGATAAAAAACGTATTCTGACGCGCGTCCGCCGCATTCGAGGGCAGGTTGATGCTCTTGAGCGTGCACTGGAATCGGGCGACCCCTGTCTGGCCATCCTGCAGCAAATTGCCGCCGTGCGCGGTGCTGCGAATGGGCTGATGGGCGAAATGGTTGAAATTCACCTCAAAGATGAGCTGGTGACCGGGGAAACAACGCCGGACCAGCGGGCCGTTCGCATGGCAGAAGTCGGCCATTTGCTGCGCTCTTATCTAAAATAAACCCACAGACCTCACAATAAGGGAAGAGACATTATGAAATCTCGCGCTGCTGTCGCATTTGGCCCCGGCCAGCCGCTCAAAATCGTTGAAATCGACGTGGCTCCGCCGAAGAAAGGCGAAGTCCTGATCAAAATTACCCATACCGGCGTGTGTCATACCGATGCGTTTACCCTTTCGGGTGACGATCCTGAAGGCGTGTTCCCGGCGGTACTCGGCCACGAAGGCGGCGGGATTGTGGTGGAAGTCGGCGAGGGCGTGACCAGCCTGAAACCGGGTGACCATGTGATTCCGCTGTACACGGCAGAATGTGGTGAGTGTAAGTTCTGTAAATCCGGCAAAACTAACCTCTGCCAGGCGGTTCGCGCTACTCAGGGTAAAGGTCTGATGCCAGACGGTACCACTCGCTTCTCCTATAACGGTGAGCCGATCTATCACTACATGGGCACCAGTACCTTCAGCGAATACACCGTGTGCGCGGAAATTTCGCTGGCGAAAGTGAACCCACAGGCGCCGCTGGATAAAGTTTGCCTGCTGGGCTGCGGCGTAACCACCGGGATTGGCGCGGTGCATAACACCGCAAAAGTGAAAGAGGGCGACACCGTTGCGGTGTTCGGTCTGGGCGGTATCGGTCTGGCGGTTATCCAGGGGGCGGTGCAGGCGAAGGCGGGTCGTATTATCGCTGTCGATACTAACCCGGAGAAATTCACACTGGCAGGCGAAATGGGTGCCACTGATTTCGTGAACCCGAAAGACTACGATAAGCCGGTTCAGGATGTGATCGTTGAGATGACCGATGGCGGCGTTGACTTCAGCTTCGAATGTATCGGTAACGTTAACGTGATGCGTTCCGCGCTTGAATGCTGCCACAAAGGCTGGGGTGAGAGCATCATCATTGGCGTTGCCGGTGCGGGCCAGGAGATCAAAACCCGTCCATTCCAGCTGGTGACCGGCCGTGTGTGGCGTGGTTCAGCGTTTGGCGGCGTGAAAGGGCGCACCCAGCTTCCGGGCATGGTGGAAGATGCAATGGTCGGGAAAATTCAGCTCGACCCGTTCATTACCCATCGCCTGCCGCTGGAGCAAATCAACGACGCGTTCGATTTGATGCACGAAGGTAAGTCCATCCGTACCGTGATTCACTTCGGCGACAAGTAACTCTTCTGCCAGCGGTTTTTTTGCCGCTGGCGTTTCCTGCATAATCTTCTCTAAAGTGTGACCTGCCTTGCGCTTTTAGCCGTAAGCTAATCTCCAGCCGTGCCGATGACTATTTTACAGGCGTGTTTTTACGCATCTTACCTACAAGAGAGTCGACGGTCATGGACAACACAACAACGATGCAGGCGCAGCGCACGCTGAGCTTTTTGCATCATATCAGGCTGGTTCCGCTGTTTTCCTCCATTCTCGGTGGCATTATTTTGCTGTTCGCCTTGAGCTCAGGTCTGGCGGGCTATTTCCTGCTGCAGGCAGACGCCGATCAGCAGGATGTCACATCAGAAATTCAGGTGCGTATGGGGCTGTCGAACAGTTCTAACCATCTTCGCACCGCGCGTATCAATATGATCCACGCTGGCGCGGCCAGCCGTATCGCCGAGATGGATGCAATGAAGCAGAACATCAGCGAGGCGGAAAAACGTATTAAGCAGTCTCAGGATGGCTTTAACGCGTACATGAACCGCCCCGTTCGTACGGCGGAGGATGAAGCGCTGGATGCCGAACTGAAAACACGCTTTGACGCCTATATCGCGGGCCTTCAGCCGATGGTTAAATTTGCCAAAAACGGCATGTTTGAAGCGATCATTAACCATGAAAACGAATCCGCCCGCCCGCTGGATGACGCCTATAACGCCGTCCTGCTGAAGGCGATTAAGATCCGTACCGACCGGGCCAATGCCCTGACGGCGCAGGCGCACAGCCGCACGCAGTTGGGCCTGATGTTTATGGTCGGGGCGTTTGCCCTGGCGCTGGTGTTGACCGCGCTGACCTTTATCGTGCTGCGCCGCACGGTCATCAATCCGCTTCAGCGTGCTGCCACGCGAATCGAGAACATTGCGAAAGGCGACCTGACGATGCCGGATGATGTCGCCGGGCGCAGCGAAATTGGCCGACTGACGCGCGACCTGCAAACCATGCAGCACTCGCTGGAGACCACGGTTGGCACCGTACGCCAGGGGGCGGAAGAGATCTATCGCGGAACCAGTGAAATCTCGGCTGGCAACACCGATCTCTCATCCCGTACCGAACAGCAGGCGGCCGCCATTGAGCAGACTGCCGCAAGTATGGAACAGCTGACCGCGACGGTGAAACAAAATGCCGATAACGCGCACCATGCCAGCAAGCTGGCGGAAGATGCCTCCGGTAAAGCCAGCCGTGGCGGCCAGATGGTCTCCGGCGTGGTGAAAACGATGAGCAATATCTCCACCAGTTCGAAGAAGATCTCTGAGATTACTGCGGTAATTAACAGCATTGCGTTCCAGACCAATATCCTGGCGCTCAATGCGGCAGTAGAAGCAGCGCGTGCGGGTGAACAAGGACGCGGCTTTGCGGTGGTGGCGAGCGAAGTGCGTACCCTGGCGAGCCGAAGTGCAAATGCCGCGAAAGAGATTGAAAGCCTGATCAACGAGTCGGTTTCCCTGATCGATCAGGGTTCCGGTGAAGTGGTCGCCGCGGGCAACACCATGAACGACATCGTCGATGCGGTGAAACGCGTCACCGATATTATGCTGGAAATTGCCGCCGCCTCCGACGAACAGAGCCGCGGCATCGAGCAGGTCAGCCAGGCGATTTCGGAGATGGACAAAGTGACGCAGCAGAACGCCTCGCTGGTGGAGGAAGCCTCTGCGGCGGCGGCCTCCCTGGAAGAACAGGGCGCGCGTCTGACCGAGGCAGTCGGGGCATTTCGTCTGAGTGGCGCAAAGCCTGGCCGACCGGTCTCGTCTGCGCCGGCGGCGAAAAACGCACCTTTACGTCCTGCGCCTGCGGTGTCGGGTGATAACTGGGAAACGTTCTGAGTCATCCGGGGTAAACGGGTGAAAAAAAAGGGACCGTCAGGTCCCTTTTTTATGGCGTTACTGCTTATCCGGCAGCGCGTAGGCAATCACGTAATCACCGCGATCCGGCGACTGACGGGCACCACCCGCGTTAATGATGATGTACTGTTTACCGGTTTTCGGTGAAACATAGGTCATCGGTCCGGACTGGCTACCGACCGGCAGACGGTCTTTCCAGATCTCTTTCCCGGTGGCGGTATCAAACGCGCGCAGGTAGAAATCCTGGGTGCCGGCAAAGAACAGCAAACCGGACTGGGTAGCGAGTGACGCGCCCAGGGTCGGCATACCGATTGGGATCGGCATATGCATACGAATGCCAAGCGGGCCAGTATCTTCCACCGTACCGACCGGAACCTGCCACACCAGCTTGCCTGATTTCAGGTCAACGGCTGACATGGTGCCAAACGGTGGCTTCTGACACGGAATGCCCAACGGCGACAGGAAGCGTTCACGCATAGCCCCGAACGGCGTACCGTCCATAGGCACAATACCCATCTCAATGCCGCTGGCGTTTTTCGCCACGTTGGCACGCGGTACCATGTAGTTAGCCAGGCCCAGGCGCATATCGTTCACGAACATCAGGCTGTTGTTCGGGTCGATTGAGACGCTGCCCCAGTTCATCCCGCCAAGGGAGCCCGGGAACTGCAGGGAACGGTCGAGACCCGGTGGGGTGAAGACGCCCTGGTGACGCATCTCTTTAAACTGAATGCGGCACAGCAGCAGGTCTACTGGCGTCGCCCCCCACATATCCGATTCGGTCAGCGTCTGGTTGCCAATCATCGGCATGCCAACAGAGTACGGTTGGGTCGGGGAGTAACGTTCACCTTCAACGTTACCGGCCGGTACCGGGCGCTCTTCCACTTTCGCCACGGGCTTGCCGGTTTCGCGGTTGAGCATAAAGATCATGCCCTGCTTGCTGGTCTGCACCAGCACCGGCGTGGTGCCACCTTTACCGTCGGGTAAATCGTACAGCAGCGGCTGGGAAGGGAGATCAAAGTCCCACAGGTCGTGGTGGGTGGTCTGGAAATGCCAGCGCACCTGACCGGTGGCGGCGTCCACCGCCACGATGGAGGAGCTGTACTTGTCATCCAGCGCCGTACGCTCACCCGCCCAAAAATCTGGCGTGGCGTTGCCGGTTGGCAGATAGATCAGGTTCAGTTTTGCATCGTAAGACATGGCAGACCAGACGTTCGGCGTGCCGCGTGTATAGGTCTGTCCTTCCGGTGGGAGGCCGGTCAGTTGCGGATTACCCGGATCCCATGCCCATGCCAGCTTACCGGTATGAACGTCATATGCACGCACGACGCCCGGCGGTTCGCCGGTGGAGAAGTTATCCGCGATACGACCGCCGACCACCACCACATTCCCCGCGACCAGCGGTGTGGAGGTCTGCTGATAGTAACCCGGCTTGATTTCCCCCATCCCGATGCTCAGGTCAACGGTGCCACGATCGCCAAAGTCTTCACAGACCTTGCCGTTATCCGCATTGATAGCAATCAGTCGCGCATCGGTGGTCGGCAGGAACAGACGACGAGGGCAGGCCGCAGGCTGTGCATCTGCCTGTGACGTTGTCACGCTGCTGTGGTCTTCAAAATAACCCAGACCGCGGCAACGCTGCCAGTTCGGTGCCGAGGCTTTCGCGTCGTAACGCCATTTCTCTTTACCGGAGTCGACGTCCAGCGCCAGGACTTTACTGTACGGCGTACAGACATACAGCGTGTCGCCAATTTGCAATGGGGTGTTCTGATCTTCCGCACCGGAGCCGTTGCTCTGAGGAATATCCCCCGTGTGGGCAACCCAGGCCACCTTCAGATCTTTCACGTTTTGTTTGTTAATTTGATCGAGGGCGGCGAAGCGGTCACCGTGGGTGGTATTGCCCCAGTGCGCCCAGTTTTTCTGCTCCTGACCCGGTGCGACCGGTTTTACCGGTACCGGCTCATTCGCCACCACCAGCGTTTGCGGCTTGAACATCCAGCCGAGGCTCACCAGCATCACGACCGCCAGAACGGCCGCGACGCCAAACGCCGGTGCTTTGTTCGGGGCGTTGTGGTTTGCGGCGCGCATAAACGGCCAGACGATGGCACAGAGGAAGGCCAGCACGGCAAACGTAAAGAGGCGCGAGAAGAGCGGCCAGAAATCCCATCCGGCATCGCTGACGGCCCAGAACAGCGAGGCGATAAACGCGATGCCATAGAGGACGATCCCGCTGGCGCGGTTGATGAAAATCAGGACGGCGGCAATCACCATCGCCACGCCCATGATCAGGAAGTACCCACTTCCGCCTACGGTAACAAGCTTTAAACCTAAGCCGCCAACAGCCAGACCGATGAGCGTCATCAGTCCGACAAGGAGCCACTGCAGGATACGGGGTATCCCACGTGGCGCGCTGCCAAATGCCATTTCTGTCTCCTTTAAATCCCCCGCGTTGCGGAACGGTGCCGAATATGTACCAATTGGGTAATAATCGCGGAGGGGGATGAGGTTTTATACGGTTTATCCGCATTATGTGCGGTTGAATTCCTGTTTAACAAATAGTATGCGAACCATTTGGTGAATTCGCGGCTATGATAAAACTGTTAAATTGTTTTACGCAATTGTTAATGGATGATTTCGCATTTTTTGACCACAGAAACAAAAAACCCGTCGACAGGACGGGTTAGTGGTTGAGGTTGTAAAGGCGTCTCAGGCAGGCATGGATTTGCGGATGGCGCTGAGCAGCGTCTGCGCACCCGGGGAGAGCGGGGTATCCACGCGGGTTAATATACCGATAGGTTCGCCCGCACCTGGCGACGTCACCGGCAGTGCGGTAAGCGTGCCCTGGCGGAGATCATCTTTCACCGCGCCGGAGGGAACGAACCAGACGTAATCATAATCCACCGTAAGCTGGCGCGAAAGCGAGGCTGACAGCGTTTCGATGCAACCTGAAGGCAGTGAGCAGCCCTGCATCTGCAGCAGTGTCTCGGCGTTCTGACGCGGAACGGTGCCTTTTGGGGATACTACCACCGGCCACTCCATCACGCGGCTTAACGTCACCGTATCCTGCAGAAGGGGGTGACCGGGTCGCACGACCAGCTTCAGGGATTCCAGGAACAACAGTTCGTAGTTAAGCCCGCCCATAAGCTCGGGGTCGGACATGCGCCCGATACCGAGATCCAGTTCGCCGGATTTTAGCCCGGCGAGCAGCATGGTGTTATTCATGGTGGCAACCTGAATAGTGGTATGCCGCTGATGTTTGTGGAACTGTCCAATGACCGGAGGCAGAATGCCGAGCGCCGCCGTTGGCAGGGCACCCACGCGCACAATCTCCGTGGCGTGCTCCTCTTTGCGGTTGAGCGACTGTCCGGCAGTATTCAGCGCATCGAGAACCTTGACGGCGTGCGTCAGGAATTGTTCACCCACGAGGGTGAGTTGTGCCCCCAGCCGACCGCGGTCGAAGAGACGGGTTCCGGTGAGTTGTTCCAGCTCGTTCAGCGTTTTGGAGAGCGCAGGCTGGCTTAGGTTGAGAGTTTCAGCCGCTCGCCCCAGCGTTCCCTGTTGAGCGACGGCCACAAATGTATGCAAATGGCGCAAGCGTATGCGCTGACTGAACAGACCATTTTTTTCCATAGGCGATGTTAAAAACAGAGCGATGCGGGTGACAAGCTAAGTTGTTTAATTTTGATAACTTGATAGCAAAATATTTTTAACATTTGATCTGTTTGAGTTACAACATGTTTTTTGGCAGGGGGGAGAGGAAGAACGTCCTTGTTCTTTTCGTGCACATTGAGAGCGTTACGTCAGTGTATAGCCGGGTTAAATCACGCCATCACCGCCGTCAGAGCACCATACCTGACCGGAGGTAAATGAACATTCATCCGAGGCCAGCGTGACATAGAGCGGTGCGATCTCAACAGGTTGACCCGGACGCCCCAGCGGGGTATCACCGCCAAACTCTTTCACTTTTTCCATCGGCTGGCCGCCGCTGGACTGCAGCACCGTCCAGTAAGGACCCGGGGCAACCGCGTTGACGCGTATTCCTTTTGGCCCAAGCTGTTTCGCTAAGGATTTGGTGAATACCGCCAGACAGGCTTTTGTCTGGGCATAATCCAGCAGCACAGGGCTGGGCTTAACCGCCTGGACCGAGGAAGTATTAATGATAGAGGCCGACGGTTTCAGATGGCGCAGCGCCGCTTTGGTTATCCAGAAAGGCGCATAGACATTGGTTTTGAAGGTCGCGTCAAAATCTTCCGTGGTAAGCTCTTCAAGGGATTCACGGTATTGCTGACGACCAGCGTTATTCACCAGAATGTCCAGTCCCCCCAGTTTGGCCACCGCCTCTTCTACCAGATTCTGGCAGAACGTCTCGTCACGTATGTCACCCGGCAGCGCGACGGCAATGCGTCCTTCCGCTTTGATAAGCTCAATGACGTCAACCGCGTCTTTCTCTTCTTCAGGCAGATAGTTAATTGCGACGTCAGCCCCTTCACGGGCGTAAGCGATCGCGACTGCGCGACCAATACCGGAGTCACCTCCGGTGATCAATGCTTTCTTGCCGGCAAGGCGGCCATGCCCTTTATAGCTCGTTTCCCCGTGGTCGGGTACGGGTTGCATTTCTGATGCCAGTCCCGGCGGCGTTTGCGGTTGCTCCGGGAAAGGGGGTTGCGGGTAAGCGTTCTGACGTTGTGTAGTATCACTCATAGCTGACTCCTTAAGCCAAGGGGTGAGATTTGATGGATAGTTGCAGCGTTAACGCTTCGCTGAATTATTTCTGCAAATGATCGACGCGCACGACAGGCGGCGATGATTTCTTATCAAGCGATCCGTTGATACTGATCATCTGATCGGGTTTTACTGTTCTGCCGTCGAATACTGCCTGGGGAATAATAACGTCTATTTTTCCGGTTTTATCCTGGAATACAAACTTATCGCCGCTACCGTCAATAAGGTTCCCGCGTAATGAAATAGTCGCACCATCATGCATTTCTTTTGCATGATCGATGGTCATAATTCGTGCATCATCGGTTCCACGATAACCGCTATCCAGTGCGTGCGGCGGTGGCGGTGCTTCACCTTTTTGTAACCCGCCGTTATTATCTGCCCATGCGGCCGGTACCAGAAATATCAAAAAAGCGGAAATAAGCGATAATTTCATCTGATATCCTTCATTTTGTGTGTCTTGACTTATTAAGTATTGTTGCTATTCCTTTATGTGGCAAATGTGATAAGTCTTAAAAACATTCGCTTTTGAAATCAAAAATATCGGTTAATAAGCGAAACGGTGATAGCCGCCATGAAGCGTCAAAGTGATAAGTTACCTGGGATAGATGAGAATTACCGATTGCTGACGTTTGAATATGGATTTCGTCAGGTGGGTTTTATTGTCCTGCTGGCCATTATCGTTGCGGCGATAGCGGGCTTCTTTTCAAGTGGAGTGGTGAGTGATACGCAAAGAACAAACTCGGCAAAGTCGCTGACCATCAACTACGAGCGCTTTGGCCGACGCCAGACGGAGTCGAAGATCCACCTTTCATTCCCGGTCAGAACAGAAGGGAAATACACCCTGAGTGTGACCAGCGAGAGCAACGATGTTTACGAGCCAGGAAGCGTTTGGCCGCAACCGGACAGCATGTTCAGTCGCGGGAATACGCTCTTTTTTGTGTATAACAACCTGAAAATGTCCGACAACTTCTCTGTCTTACTTTTCACGACCCCTGCACGCGCAGGTAAATGGGACAATGTCGTTCGCATAAACAACGAGCCGGAAATCCCTTTCTGGCAATTTATTTACCCGTAGGAGGCTGATATGGATATGGTCTTTCGTGCGCTGGCTATTTACCTGTTCCTCGTCGTGGTATTTAAAGTTGCCGGACGGCGCGCTTTGCTGCAGATGACCAGCTTTGATCTGATTCTCCTGTTAATTATCAGTGAGGCGACGCAACAGGCGCTGCTCGGGGAAGATTTTTCGGTCACCGGCGCAATGATTACCATTACCACGCTGGTGGTAGTGGATATTATCTTTGGGATAATGAAAAAATATTTCTCACCGGTAGAAAATATTCTTGATGGCACTCCGGTGATATTGGTTGAGAACGGCGTGCCGTTAGCAGATAAACTCAAAAAAGTCGACGTTTCCTGTGATGATATTCTGGTATCGGCACGCCAGAATAATGGTGTTACGCAGCTGAGTGAAATTAAATATGCCATTCTTGAGCGCAATGGCCATATTTCAATCATTCCTTTTGAGAAGTAAGAGGCCACGAAATGAGCAACCTTCACCATGATAACAATTATACCGTCGCCGAACTGACCAAAAAAGTGGCGAGCAAATTGACAGACCTAGGGCTTCGCTTAACCACGGCAGAATCCTGCACCGGCGGAAAACTCTCCGTCGCCCTTTGTGCTGAAGAGAACACGGCCGAATTTTATGATGTCGGCCTGGTCGTGTTCAGTGACGGCGCAAAAGAGCGCATTCTGGGCGTGCGTCCTGAGACCCTTGAACGGTATACGGCCGTAAGTGAACAGACGGTAACCGAAATGGCCGCCCGGATCCTGGAGATTGCCCAGGCGGATGTCAGTATTGCCATCAGCGGTTATGCCGGGCCAGAAGGGGGCGACGATGGCACGGCGGCAGGGACCGTTTGCTTCGCCTGGAACCTTCGCGGACACACGGAAACCCGTACCGTCCTGTTTTCCGGCGACTGCCAGGATGTGGTAGAGAAGGCGGTGCAGTATTCATTGTCTGAATTAGTGACCAGATTATCCGGCTGGGATAACGAGTAAATTAACGCGGAGGTTCTATGGCTGTGATTGTCATTACCGGCGGTACGGCGGGTGTGGGAAAGGCAACGGCGCTGCACTTCGCAAAGGCAGGCTACGATGTGGGGATTATTGCCCGCGATGAGACAAGCCTGCACTCGACCCAGGAGGAGTTAACGCGTTTTGGCGTCAAAGCCTGTGCGGTACAGGCGGATGTCGCCGACAGCCAGGCGGTGGTGGACGCGGCAAACGAGATTGAATATCGTCTCGGCGCGATTGATGTGTGGGTTAACAATGCGATGGGTGCGGTGCTGGCACCGTTTCGTACCCTGACGCCGGATGAATTTCGCCGCGTCACTGACGTGACCTATCTTGGCTTCGTAAACGGAACCCGCGCCGCGCTGGAATTGATGGTGCCACGCGATCGCGGCGTGATTATTCAGGTCGGGTCCGCGCTGGCCTACCGCTCGATCCCGTTGCAATCGGCCTACTGCGGCGCCAAAGCGGCGATTCGGGGATTCACCGATGCGGTGCGCACGGAACTGATGCATGAGAACAGCCGGGTGCAGCTTTCAATGGTGCAGATGCCGGGGCTGAATACACCGCAGTTTGACTGGGCAAGAAACAAATTCGCCTGGGCTATGCGTCCGGTTCCGCCAGTGTTTGAGCCTGAAGTTGCCGCGAGCGCGATTTTTAAGGTCGCGCAAAAACCGGTGCGCGAACTGTGGGTGGGCAGCAGTACCATTCAGTCGATCGTCGGACAATTCCTCTTCCCGGGTTTCCTGGACCGGCTGATGGTGAAGAAGGCCTGGGAAGGTCAGATGACTGACGATCTGAATGACCGGGATCGCCAGGATTATCTCGACCAGCCGGTCAACGACCTGCACAAAATCCATGGGCGTTTTACCCCGGAAGCGAAAAACCGCGCCACGGCGATCACGTCAGGTGTGCCCGGGAAAGTCCTGTTAGGCTCCCTCGCGGTGGCGGGCGTTGTGCTGACGCGGCTCATGACCCGGCGTAAAAGGTAATCAGCGCAGCGCGCTACGGTTAGTCCAGAACCAGCGATAGCCGTAGCCGCTGAGGGTAAGCTGGACGGTTTTGCCACAGATCAGCGCGTCGTCATAGCGTTTATCCGCCAGGCAGGCGGTCCAGGTGGCGTGACGGATCCCGCGGGCGGTAAACTGGACCGGCTTGTCGCTAAAGTTAACGAAGGTCAGGATACTGCGCGCTTCGGCCTCGTAATAAATGCCCAGTACCGCGTCATCATCAATATTGATGAGACGAAACGGTGCGACAGCAATCTCCGGAAATTCAGAGCGCGTATTGGCCATGTCGATGATCCGGTGCAGCAGGGAATTGCGGTGCAGCAGGGAATCGGCCACGTTGATTTTCTGATAACGCCAGGGACCGCGATCGATGATTGGGGCGATAAACCGCTCAGGATCCGCTGCTGAAAAGCCACCGCCCTCTGACCCCGCCCACTGCATTGGCGTACGCACGGCATAGCGCTCTTCCAGCGTCAGATCATCACCCATGCCAATCTCATCGCCGTAGCGCATGACCGGCACGCCTGGGAGTGAGAAGAGCACCGCGTGGCAGAACGCCAGCCGTTTTTGATCGCCCTTTAACATCGGTGCCAGACGGCGTCGTATCCCGCGCTGGTAGACGTTCATCTCTTCGTCAGGGGCGAAGGTGTCGACCACAATCTGTTTCTCTTTTTTACCGATCCCTTCCAGATCCAACTCATCGTGGTTGCGCAGCCAGTTGGCAAAGCAGCACGAGTCAGGCGGGACAATCATCTTCTTTATGGCATTGCGCAGCGGTCGGGCGCTTTTCCTGGCAAGGCTGACGTAGAAATACTTATTGAGCCAGAAATTCAGCACCAGATTCAGACGGTTATTTTCGCCGAAATAGTCTTTATACGCCTCCACGTCGACGTCCACCTCACCGAGCAGGATCGCTTCCGGATTACGTGCTTCAATAAGGCGGCGCATATGCTCCAGGATCCATAACCCCTTTTTCTCGTCACCGCCGCCTGCCTGCGCGGTCAGGTGCGTTGCGGCATCAAGGCGAAATCCCGACACCCCGAGCTTGAGCCAGAAGAGGATAATATTTTCGATCTCGTTGAGCAGCGCGGGGCAGGTCAGATTCAGGTCGGGCTCGTGGTGATAGAACATATGTCGGTAGTATTGCCCGGCCTCGTCATCCCATGTCCAGACGCTCTCTTCCACGCCGGGAAACATCGGGGAGGTATCGTCCTCGTTATTATCCGACCAGATATAGTAGTCACGAAAAGGTGAAGTTGGGTTGCGGCGCGCCTGCTGAAACCAGGGATGGGCGTCCGAGGTGTGCTGAATCAACAGCTCAATAATGACCTGCATACCCAGCTCCCGGGCCTGTTCAATAAAGGCGATAATGTCGGCCAGCTTTCCGAAGCGAGGATCAACCTGCAGATGGTCGCTGACGTCGTAGCCTTCATCCAGAAACGGGGTGAGGTAGAAAGGGGTGATCCAGATAACCGTCGCCCCCATGCGGCGAATGTAGCGCAGCTTTGCGCCAATCCCGGCGATGTCCCCGCAACCATCGCCGTTTAAATCATAAAAGAGTGCAGTATCAATCTGATAAATAATGGCTCGGGTATGCCAGTCTGCCATAGTTCACCTCAGTGATAACCTTCCGTGTCGGAAACTTTGCCCCGGAAAACGTAGTAGCTCCAGGCGGTGTACACCAGAATCACCGGAATAATCAGTAACGTTCCGACCAGCATAAACAGCTGGCTGGCCGGTGGTGCCGCAGCCTCCCACAGGGTAATGTGCGGCGGAATAATGTTAGGCCACAGGCTAATTCCCAGACCGCTAAATCCGAGGAAGATCAGCCCAAGGGTCAGCAGGAAGGGACGCGAGTGGCTGGCCGGGTTGCGCGTCAGTCGCCAGATCCACAGGCTAAACACGCCTACCAGCAGGGGAACCGGCAGGAACCAGATGAAGTTGGGGAAGGTAAACCAGCGGTCGGCAACGTACTGCCAGCCGAGCGGCGTCCAGATACTCACCACCGCGATCACCACCACCAGCGCCAGCAGCACGTGCCGGGTCAGTTCACGCATGCGGTTTTGCAACGCGCCTTCACTTTTCATGATAAGCCACGTGGTACCGAGCAGGGTGTAGGCCACTACCAGCCCGATGCCGCAGAAAAGATTGAAGGGCGTTAGCCAGTCAAGGGCGGAGCCGACAAAGCGCCGGCCCTCAACGTCAAAGCCGTTAATCACTGCTCCCACCACCACCCCCTGGCTGAAGGTGGCAAGCAAAGAGCCGCCGGCGAAGGCGTAGTCCCAGAATTTGCGGTGCGAAGGCGTTGCCTTAAAGCGGAACTCAAAGGCCACGCCGCGAAAGATAAGGCCAATTAACATGGCGGTAAGAGGGATGGTCAGCGCATCGATAATCACCGCATAGGCCAGCGGAAACGCGCCGAATAACCCCGCACCGCCGAGCACCAGCCAGGTCTCGTTGCCGTCCCACACCGGCGCTACGCTGTTGACCATTACGTCACGCTCTCTGGCATCGCCCACGAAGTTAAAAAGCAGCCCGATGCCCAAATCAAAGCCATCCATGATGATATACATCAGCGTGGCGAATACGATGATGGCAAACCAGATAACTGAGATATCGACGCCCATCAGTTTCTCTCCTGTTCCGGAACAGACTCAGCGGCAGACAGCGGACGGGCAGGGGTGCCCGAGGTATTTGACGTCAAGGTATCAACGGGCTGCGGACCTTTCTTGATAAGCCGAATCAGGTAGACGTAGCCCACGCCAAACACCGACGAATAGACCACAAAGAAGGACAGCAGGCTGATGCTCATCTGCAGCGTGCTGTGCAGCGAGACCGCGTCGATTGTGCGCAGATAGCCATACACCACCCACGGCTGACGACCCACTTCGGTGGTGACCCAGCCAGCCAGCAGCGCCAGTAGGCCCGCCGGTCCCATGCACAGCGCGAACCAGTGGAAGGGCCGCGACTGGTAGAGTCGATGGCGATAGCGTAGCCAGACGCTGACCAGACCCAGCGTGATCATCAGCAGACCCATGCCGACCATAATGCGGAATGACCAGAAAACAATCGGTGAGTTCGGGCGATCTTCTTTCGGGAAGTCTTTCAGTGCCGGGACCTGTTTATCCAGGCTGTGGGTCAGAATCAGACTGCCAAGGGCAGGAATTTCCAGCGCGTAGCGGGTGCGCTCCTGCTCCATATCCGGCAGGCCAAACAGCAGCAGCGGTGTCGCTTCGCCTGGCGGGTTCTCCCAGTGACCTTCGATGGCGGCAATTTTGGCCGGCTGGTGTTCGAGGGTATTCAGGCCATGCATATCACCGACGACGGCCTGAATGGGCGCGACCAGCAGGGCCATCCACATCGCCATGGAAAACATGGTGCGTATCGCGGGCGTGTCGTTGCCGCGCAGCAGATGCCATGCGCCCGACGCCCCCACAAACAGCGCGCTGCTCAGGAACGCGGCGATAGCCATGTGAATGAGACGGTAAGGGAAGGAGGGGTTAAAAATGATGGCCAGCCAGTCCTCCGGAATGACCTGACCATTCTGAATACTGAACCCCTGGGGCGTGTGCATCCAGCTGTTGGAGGCGAGGATCCAGAAGGTGGACATCAGCGTACCCAGCGCGACCATGCAGGTCGAGAAGAAGTGCAGGCCCGGGCCGACCTTGTTCCAGCCGAACAGCATCACGCCAAGAAAACCGGCTTCGAGGAAGAAGGCGGTTAAGACTTCATAGGTCAGGAGGGGACCGGTGATACTGCCGGCAAACTGTGAGAATCCGCTCCAGTTAGTGCCGAACTGATAGGCCATGACCAGACCGGAAACGACCCCCATACCGAAGTTAACGGCAAATATCTTTAGCCAGAAATGGTACAGCGAGCGCCACACCTCATTTTTGGTGCGAAGCCACATCCCTTCGAGCACCACCAGATAGCTGGCAAGACCGATGGTGATCGCCGGGAAAAGAATATGAAACGAGACGGTAAAAGCGAACTGGATTCTGGCGAGATGAAATGCGTCGAGTTCGAACATGGTCCGTACCTCTGGAACTGTTGCGCACGAGGATTGCCAGGCAGTCCGGGGCTGCCTGGCAAAATCGGTTACGGTTTTTTCTTCCCGGCACCCAGTTCGGCGCCGGTCAGCGGGTCGGAATGTGGATCGGACTTCGTGCGGGCCGACATCGCTTTGACCAGCGTGGCCTGTTCGGTCGTCAGCGTCACGCTTGCACTCCCGTCTCCGCCGTCAACGGCAGGTTGGGGGGATTCAACGTAGTCGAAATGTTTATCGCTGTTCCAGCTTCCGCGAACCTCTCCACCTTCAGACATATTGTAGTACTTGTTGGTGTATTCCTCGATTGGCGGCAGTTTTCCCGGAGGGAAATTATTACGAATGGACTGAAGCGCCTTCTCAAAGGAGAGCTGATGCGCCGCCTCACGCGTCATCAGAAACGCCAGCGCATCCTTCACACCCGGATCGTCCGTGACGTTAATCAGCCGTTCATAGATGATCTTCGCTCGGGCCTCGGCAGCCACATTTGAGCGCAGATCGGCGGTCGGCTCGCCAATGGTGTCGACATAAGCCGCCGTCCACGGCACCCCGGCGGAGTTGGTCAACGGAGTACCGCCACCGTAAAGCAGGGAGGTGATATGGCTGTCGTTACCGTTTTCGGTCATGGACCGATACAGCTCGGCTTCATTTTCCACGCCCTCCGCCAGTGCGCCTTTAGCCCCTTTATTAAGCATACCCACCAGGGTACCGATAATTTCAAGGTGGCTTAACTCTTCGGTCGCGATATCCATTAGCATATCTTT
This sequence comes from Enterobacter cloacae complex sp. FDA-CDC-AR_0132, assembly GCF_003010695.1. NCBI lineage: Bacteria > Pseudomonadati > Pseudomonadota > Gammaproteobacteria > Enterobacterales > Enterobacteriaceae > Enterobacter > Enterobacter cloacae complex sp. FDA-CDC-AR_0132. The sequence continues at coordinate 3,990,856 of NZ_CP027618.1, forward strand.
ACGACCCGGGTCGTCATCACTCAGCCCCTGAGTAAAGTAACGGCAGGCGGCGGCCAACTCGCCCTGAGGGCCGCCGAATTGTTCCAGTAATAAATTGGCAAGGCCGGGATTCGGTTCGGCAACCCGAACCGTATATTGTAATTGTTTGACGTGTCGAAACATGTCTTCTCTCCTGAGGTTATTTTTTTGCTTCGACACCGGATGCGTCTGAACGCAGCAGGAACTGTTCGGTGGTCTGTGGAATGTGGCGAATCAGCCAGTCGGCCATCTCGCGCTCTTCCGCCAGGATACTCTCAATGGCGGGCACGGAAGCCATGTCGCCCGCTTTTTTGGCCGCGGCCAGCAGGGAGGTGTAGCAGGCTATTTCAAACTGTTCGAAAACATAGCCGCTGATAGACCCTTTGACGATCTCATCAGAGGGGAACATCCCGCCAATGGATTGTCCGAGCGCCGCCATTTTACTCATTGAATCTTTTAAAACCGAACGAGAAATATCATTACGGTCGAGGATCTCTTCCAGTAAGGTAATTTGTCGCTTTGTTTCACTAATATGCTGCTCAATTCTGGCGCGAACATCGGGATAATTATCGATACGGCTGGCCATGGATTCCAGCATAGATTCGGCTTGCTTTTCCATCGCATGGGCATCGCGTAGCCAGTCATGGTAGTGTTCTACGTGATTCATTATAATGTCCTCATTATGGTGTCGCTTATTTGGTCTCACTCTCAGCAGCCTGATCGGCACGCGCAGCACTGTAACCAGATAAATGGCCGACAATATTGGCGTAGATACTGATGATAATGACCCATAGCACGCTGCTCTTCCACCATAAAACGGAAGGTATAGCGAGTATGAACCATATTATTGCTGCCGTTAAATGGCACCGTTTAATAGTCCTGGGACTGATGCTCATTTTATTTAACCTTTGCTATAGCGTCATTTTTGCGCTTTTTGGTTAATATTGCCTACGGCCAGGTCGGTAAGTTTAAGATCGGTTTCTTTCTCTTCTTCCAGCGTTTCGGCTAGAAGTTTAACGGCTTTTTTATAGCCCAGTTGTTCTGCCAATGTGGCGAGGGTGCCGTAACTGGCAATTTCGTAATGCTCCACTTTTTGTGCTGCGGCAATTAATGCGGCGTCACGCACCTCATTTTTCTCGGTGCTCTCGATGACCTCATTGGCCTCTTCAATCAGGCCTTCCATTGCTACGCACTTCATACGCTTGAGCTTAAGGCCAGATTCTTGCTCGATAATCTGGTCGATACGCTCAATCTGTCCCTGCGTCTCTTCAAGGTGTGCACTAAACGCTGCGCTCAGTTTTTCACTGGAGGCAGCACGAGCCAGTTTGCCGAGCGCGCGGGTCAGCTGCTTCTCAGCGCTGTAGGTATCGGACAGGAGGTGAATAAACACATCTTCGACACTTTTCATATTCATCATTACGCTCCGGTAAAATAAAGAAGGGGTACTGCGAGCCTGGAGGCCCGCAGCATGCTCTCTGTTTTAAATAAAAGAGATTTACATCAGATCAGGAGTTTTTACGGCCACCACCGTGGCTGTTTTCTCCTCCTTTCTTACCTGCTTCAGATGCGCGTTGCGGATCGTTTTTAAAATTACCGCCGCTGTGCTGGCCACCTTTACGTCCAGCTTCTGATGCTTTTTCACGGTCTTGTGCGAAATTACCGGAACCACCACGATGCTCTGCCATATTAAACCTCATATATTGGTTATGTCAGTTAAGATACGAAAATATTCCGTATCACTCGTCGTTCGAATAATAACTTTAGTCGGTGTTTCATATTCGTCAAATATGTTTTGTAAACCATCGCTTCGTTGCTGAGATATTTCTGATGGTTAACGCTTCGGTTAATATGAATATATCCTTGATGGCTTGCGGTTAACTGCCTGTCTTCATAGAGTTAATCCGCGAGCCGCAGGGGATAACTGTTTTTCTTGCATTGTTTATGCCTGAAGCGCGTGCGGCAGTCTAAAAATTACAGACTAATCTTAAGGAGAAATATTGAAAATCCGCTTGTTGCGTTAACGAAATAAGATATATGCCACTAATATTTGTTTTTAATGAGATATTACCTCTTAAGATAATGCTATTTATTACCTCTTAATGGTTAAGCGATGAGGTTATTAATAATACAGTTTGATCAGAAAACGCTTTATTTAGAGAAGGTGAATCTACATTTAGAGAAGGTGAATCTGCCAGGTCATATGGGTGTCAGGGCAGGCCAGCACACGCTTTAACCACTCCTGTCTTAAGATCACAAATCGGAAATTCTTCCCCCCAGAGGGAACGGGTTTCTCTACACTCCAGGTAATATTCACTGGAGGCATGACATCATGGCGAACACCATCACGGCTGATGATATTCGGGAACACTTTTCGCAGGCTATGTCGGCGATGTACCAGCAGGAAGTTCCGCAGTACGGCACCTTGCTCGACCTGGTTGCGGACGTAAACCTGGCGGTTCTGGAAAATAACCCACTATTACATGAACAACTGGCGAACGCGGATGAACTGGCGCGCCTGAATGTGGAGCGTCACGGGGCGATCCGCGTGGGTACCGCGCAAGAGCTTTCGACCTTGCGTCGTATGTTTGCCATTATGGGGATGTACCCGGTCAGCTATTATGACCTCTCTCAGGCGGGCGTGCCCGTCCACTCCACGGCGTTCCGCCCGGTCGATGATGCGGCGCTGTGCCGAAATCCGTTTCGTATCTTTACCTCGCTGCTGCGCCTCGAATTGATTGACAACGTCGTCTTGCGTGAGCGTGCCGCGGAGATCCTGTCTCACCGCAATATCTTTACCCCGCGTTGTCTGGAGCTTATCGCGCTGCATGAGGCAGAAGGGCACTTTACGGATGCGCAGGCGCAGGCGTTTGTGCAAGAGGCGTTAGAAACCTTCCGCTGGCATCGTCATGCGACGGTCGACCAGGAGACCTATCTGGCATTGCATAACGAGCACCGACTGATTGCGGATGTGGTCTGTTTCCCGGGGTGCCATATCAACCACCTCACGCCACGTACGCTGGATATTGACCGGGTGCAGGAGCTGATGCCGAAGTACGGGATTGAACCTAAAATTCTGATTGAAGGACCACCGCGCCGCGAGGTTCCCGTATTACTGCGCCAGACCAGCTTTAAAGCGCTGGAAGAGCCGGTGCTGTTTGCCGGGGAGCATACAGGAACGCATACCGCGCGCTTTGGCGAAATTGAACAGCGCGGCGTGGCGCTGACGCCAAAAGGTCGTGCGCTTTATGACAGCCTGCTTGCAGAGGCCGGTACCGGTAAAGATAACATGACGCACCAGCTCCATTTGCGCGAGATCTTCAGCGCCTTCCCGGACAGTGAATTGTTGATGCGCCGTCAGGAGCTGGCCTATTTCCGCTATCGCCTGACGCCATCCGGGGAAGCGCATCGACATGCGTTTCGTCCGGGAGACGATCCACAGCCGTTAATTGAGCGCGGGTGGGTTGTCGCTCAGCCGATTACCTATGAAGATTTCCTCCCGGTCAGTGCCGCAGGGATTTTCCAGTCGAATCTGGGCAATGAAACCCAGGCGCGTAGCCACGGTAACGCCAGTCGCGACGCGTTCGAAGCGGCGCTGGGTTGCCCGGTGTACGATGAGTTCATGCTCTATCAGGAGGCTGAAATCCGTAGCAAACAGCGTTGCGGTTTGCTCTGAAATCGTTACTCTTCTGGGGTGTGATGGAAACAGAAGGTTGTTATGCAAAATCCCTCCGCCCCTGTGATTGAAACGCGCCAGGGCGCACTGTCTGGTTTAACGGATGAAAACGTACATCTCTGGTGTGGTATTCCCTATGCGGCACCTCCCGTTGGCAACTGGCGCTGGCGTTCGCCACGGCCGCCTGAACGCTGGGAGGGGCTGCGTCTGGCCACCGCTTTTTCGCCCTCAAGCTGGCAGAACAGTGAGTATTGCCAGGCGTTAGGCGGTGGCGATCCCGGCCGGTTCTCAGAAGATTGTCTGTATCTTAACGTCTGGTCACCCGTCGAGCGGCCGGCGCCGCTTCCCGTCATGGTCTGGCTGCACGGCGGGGGGTTTACCATTGGCGCGGGTGGCCTGCCGCCCTATAACGGTAAGGCGCTGGCAACGCGCGGCGTGGTGGTTGTGACGATCAATTACCGTCTTGGTCACCTTGGCTTTTTTGCCCATCCCGCGCTGGAGGGAGAAGAAGACCGGGTGGTGCATAACTTTGCGCTGCTGGATCAGATCGCTGCCCTTGAATGGGTTCGGGAGAATATTGCCGCTTTCGGTGGCGATCCTGACAACGTCACCCTGTTTGGTGAATCCGCCGGCGCGCGCAGCGTGCTGTCGCTGCTGGCGTCTCCGCTGGCGAAGGGACTCTTCCACAAGGCGATTGTGCAAAGCGGATACACCCTGCCGGATACGCCGCGGGAACAGGCCTTGCAAAAAGGGGAAGCGCTGGCGGCGCATTTTGGCCTTGAGAAGGCGTCAGCAGAACAGTTACGTGCCATTCCCCCCGAAGCGTTCTGGCCGCTGGCCGCGCCGCTGAACATCGCCCCGGCACCCATCGTCGGAGACTGTGTTCTGCCGGAATCAATGCTCGATGTGTTCTTTGCCGCGCGTCAGCATCCTGTTCCGGTAATGATTGGGTCGAACAGTGACGAAGCCAGCGTGATGGCGGTATTTGGTATCGATCTCGCCGGTCAGATCCAGAAGCTTCGCCGTGAACGTCGCTTTGGACTGGGGCTGATCAAACTGCTCTATCCGGGTGTGAAAGGGGATGTGGAGCTTGGCAGGCAGGTGTGCCGGGATATGGCTTTTACCACCATGGGATATGTGGTGATGCAGGCCCAGCAGCGCGTGGGCGGCTTGTGCTGGCGTTACTGGTTCGACTATGTGGCGGAAGCAGAGCACGCAACCTATATCAACGGTGCCTGGCACGGTAATGAGGTGCCGTACGTGTTTGACACCCTTGGTGAGATTGAGCCTTCCTGCCACTACGTTAATGCGCGAGACCGGCAATTCGCAGCGCAGGTTGCAGATTATTGGGTGAGCTTTGCGCGTGACGCCGGTCACCGGGAAAGTCTTCCTGGCCCGACGCACTGGCCGGCCTGTCGAAAAGGAAGGGACGTGCTGCTACGTATCGGCGTGAATAAACATGCAGGTTTCAGGCTTGAAAACCGCTTTATGCGCGCGCGCATGAGCCTCTTTAAGCGCGTTATGAAACACCATGTGAGCCTCGACTGAGCAGGCAGGCGCGAAACGCCGCCAGCCCATTTTCCTGGCCAGGCGATTCGCGCAGAACCAGTCTGTAGCTCGCACCCGTTTTAATGCTGCTCGCAAAAGGCCGCGCCAGCCTCCCGGCGCGGACATCTTCTTCCACCAGCGTTTCGTCAGCAATGGCCACCCCCAGCCCCTGAATGGCGGCCGTGATGGCAAGGTCCATCGTGTCGAAGTGTTGATTTTTGTGCATAACAACCCCCGGGCCTTCCTGCTTCGCCAGCCACAATGACCAGTCTGTCTTATCCCGTGTCGGGTGAAGGAAGGTTAACGCACCCAGTTCGCAACCTGCTCGCAGGGGGCTCATTACCGGGGTTAACGCCTCTTTAAACAGCAGATCGCCCGCGCTCATATGGGTGCCAAATACAATGGCCGCGTCGTAAGATTCCGTTTTGAAATTGACGTTATGGTCGGTGGTAGTGGTCAGTGCGATCTGCAGATCCGGCTGCTCACGCTCCACCTCCAGCAGACGAGGCACCAGCCAGCGCATGGCGCAGGTGGGTGCTTTGAGTCGGATCACGGTTTGCTGGGTACGGGCCCGATCGGCCAGGGTCAGCAGCGTTTCAAAAGTGGATTGCAATTCCGGAAGCAGGGCGCTGCCCTGTGGGGAGAGGCGCAGTCCGCGCGCATGGCGCTCAAACAGCGGAAAGCCGAACCACGCTTCAAGGGTGGCGATTTTACGACTTACGGCTCCCTGCGTCAGACAGAGTTCTGTTGCGGCATGGGTCAGATTCAGATGACGCGCGGTGACTAAAAAGGCATCGATGGCATTAAGCGGGAGCGAACGGCGCGACATTAAACACCTCAGGTATGCGTTTTTCTCATGGCTATTATGACAACAATTCGATTGTCCCGACAACTGACTTGTTGTTTGAATAGTTATGCATTCATCATGAGAAAGGAAAGAGGATGACGTTACACACTCCGGTGCACACCCGTTCCAAATTACCCGATGTGGGGACCACGATTTTTACCGTTATCGGCCAGCTCTCCGCCCGGCATAACGCCATCAATCTTTCTCAGGGTGCACCCAATTTTTCCTGCGATCCCAAACTGGTCGCCGGGGTGACCCGGGCGATGGAGGCAGGGCACAACCAGTACGCGGCAATGACCGGCCTGCAGCCGCTTAAAGAGCGTATTGCGGATAAAATTGCCACCCTCTACGGCACGCGCTATGACCCGGCCAGCGAAGTGCTGGTCACTGCCAGTGCCAGTGAAGGACTCTATTCGGCGATCAGCGGGCTGGTGCACTCGGGCGACGAAGTGATCTACTTTGAACCGTCGTTTGACAGTTACGCCCCGATTGTTCGCCTGCAGGGGGCCACGCCGGTTGCCATTAAACTGACGGTGCCGGATTTTGCCGTCAACTGGGATGAAGTCCGTGCGGCGATCACCCCGCGTACGCGCATGATTATCATCAATACCCCGCACAACCCGAGCGGGCAGGTCTTCTCAGCAGAGGACCTGCAGCAGCTGGTGGCGGTGACCCGCAATACAGATATCATTATTTTGTCTGACGAAGTGTACGAACACGTCGTCTTTGATGGTGAACCGCACCACGGTATGGCGACACATCCGCAGCTGGCGGAGCGTAGCGTCATTATCTCTTCCTTCGGAAAAACCTATCACGTGACCGGCTGGCGCGTGGGTTACTGTGTTGCTCCGGCGGTACTGATGGATGAGATTTGTAAAGTCCATCAATTTCTGATGTTTTCGGCCGATACGCCAATGCAGCATGCGTTTGCAGAGCACATGATTGACCCGCAAACCTGGCTGTCGCTGGCGGCGTTTTATCAGCGCAAACGCGATCTGCTGCAAAGTTTGCTGGAAGCATCACCGTTCAGACTCTTGCCGAGCGCCGGTTCGTTTTTCCTGCTGGCCGACTACAGCCAGTTTAGCGATGAGCGCGACAGTGAACTGGTGAAACGGCTGATCGTTGAGTATGGAGTGGCCACCATTCCGCTGTCGGCGTTTTATGCGGATGGTACGGATAATAAATTGATTCGTCTCTCTTTTGCGAAAGATGAGGCGACGTTACGGGCAGGTGCCCAGGCCCTGTGTCGGGTTAAACCACGCTAAGGAGTTGGAGATGAAATTACGCGCGTTAGTTGTCGGCATGGGATTGCTGTGTACGTTTTCGTCATTCGCGGCTACCGAACTGCGGTACGGGCTGGAGGCGGAATATCCGCCGTTTGAAAGCCGAAATGCTGCTGGCGAACTGGAAGGGTTTGACGTTGAGCTGGGCAATGCCATCTGCAAAGCCGCAGCGCTGAAATGCACCTGGGTTGAAACCTCTTTTGATGCGTTAATACCGGGCCTGGTGGCGAAGAAATTTGATGCCATTAACTCGGCGATGAACATCACCGAACAGCGACGTAAAAGTATTGATTTTACCCAGCCGATTTACCGCATCCCGTCGCAGCTCGTCGGCAAGGCCGGTACCGCGGTAGAGGCAACGCCCGCGGGGCTTAAGGGCAAAACCATCGGTGTCCTGCAGGGCTCCATTCAGGAAACCTACGCGAAAGAGCACTGGGAAAAGCAGGGTGTCACCGTGGTGTCTTATAAAGATCAGAATATGGCCTGGGGCGATCTGCTGAATGGCCGTATCGACGCCTCGCTGGTTATGTCCGCGGCCGGGCAGGCAGGTTTCCTCAGCAAGCCGCAGGGGAAAGGGTTTGGCTTTATCGGCAAACCGGTGTCGGACGACACTATCCTCGGCAGTGGGATCGGCTTTGGGTTGCGTAAAGGGGACGAGGCCACCAAAAAGCAACTTGATGCCGCAATTGATAAAGTGCGTGCCGATGGCACGATCGCTAAACTCGCTGATAAGTACTTCCCAGGTATCGATGTCAGCGTAAAATAACCGCCTCATTTGCCCCGACTGACGATGTCCAGCCGGGGCATTTTTATACACGTCTTTATACCTTTCTTTACACCTTTTTCGGGTCGTTCTGGTCGACAGAAAATATTTCGCACTTTGTACAGATAATCGCCGCCCAACAATTGGATTCTTAACCATTTTTGTTTAGGCTGTGCGTTCTTTCTTGCCGTCATTTCGCCGAGTGCGAAACACATTCACACGACCATAAGGACGTTTTTCCAGGCATGAATCGCAGACGTTTTCTAAAAGGCTCGCTGGCAATGGCAGCCCTGAGCGGCACAACTGGCCTTGCTTCCCTGTTTTCCAAAGCGGCTTACGCTGCTGACTCTGACATTGCTGACGGTCAGAGCCGTCGTTTTGACTTCTCCGTACTGCAATCCATGGCCCATGACCTGGCGAAAACCCCATGGGGCGGAGCACCGCGACCGTTACCGGACACGCTGGCGACCATGACGCCGCAGGCCTATAACGCCATCCGTTACGATGAAAAACAGTCACTGTGGAATAACATTGAAGGCCGTCAGCTGGACGTGCAGTTCTTCCATATGGGCATGGGTTTCCGTCGCCGCGTGCGCATGTTCTCGCTGGATCAGTCAACGTCACAGGCGCGCGAAATCCACTTCCGTCCTGAGCTGTTCAGCTACGGTGAAACCGGTGTTGATACGAAGCAGCTGGAAGGGCAAAGCGATCTTGGGTTTGCCGGTTTCCGTGCCTTCAAGGCACCGGAACTGGCGCGTCGCGATATCGTCTCATTCCTGGGGGCGAGCTATTTCCGTGCGGTTGATGATACCTATCAGTATGGTCTTTCCGCGCGGGGTCTGGCGGTGGATACCTTTACCGACACGCCGGAAGAGTTCCCTGACTTCACCGCGTTCTGGTTCGAAACCGTCAAACCGGGCGACACTACCTTCACCGTCTATACGCTGCTGGACAGCCCAAGCATCACCGGTGCATATAAGTTCGTGATCCACTGCGAGAAGAGCCAGGTGATCATGGAGGTGGAAAACCATCTCTATGCGCGTAAAGACATTAAACAGCTCGGCATTGCGCCGATGACCAGTATGTTCAGCTGCGGTACAAACGAACGCCGCATGTGCGATACCATCCACCCGCAAATTCATGACTCCGACCGTCTCGCCATGTGGCGCGGTAACGGGGAGTGGATTTGCCGTCCGCTGAACAACCCGCAGAAGCTGCAGTTTAATGCGTTTGTGGACAAAAACCCGAAAGGATTCGGCTTGCTCCAGCTCGATCGCGATTTCTCGCATTATCAGGACGTCATGGGCTGGTATAACAAACGCCCAGGCCTCTGGGTAGAGCCGCGTAACGACTGGGGTAAAGGTGCGGTTGGCCTGATGGAGATCCCGACAACGGGTGAAACACTGGATAACGTGGTCTGCTTCTGGCAGCCAGAAAAACCGATGAAAGCGGGCGATGAGCTGGACTTTAAATACCGTCTTTACTGGAGCGCCATGCCGCCGGTCCGTTCCCCGCTGGCGAATGTCTTCGCGACCCGCACCGGTATGGGTGGGTTCCCGGAAGGCTGGGCGCCGGGCGAAAACTACCCGAAAGTGTGGGCCCGTCGCTTTGCTATCGACTTCGTCGGGGGCGATCTGAAGGCTGCCGCGCCAAAAGGCATTGAGCCGGTCATTACCCTCTCCAGCGGTGAAGCGAAGCAGGTTGAGATCCTCTACGTTGAGCCGTTTGACGGCTATCGCATTCTGTTCGACTGGTATCCTACCTCGGATTCGACCGAACCGGTGGACATGCGCCTGTTCCTGCGCTGCCAGGGGGATGCGATCAGTGAGACCTGGCTGTATCAGTATTTCCCGCCTGCGCCGGACAAACGTAACTACGTTGACGATCGCATCATGCGTTGACCATTTATTCCCTCTCCCCGGCGGGGAGAGGGTGACGGGAAGGGACCATGACCGCCACTGAATCTGAAATAATCCAGGTGACTGACCATCTCGAGCTTCGCGCCGTCGAAGAGCGCTATACCGCCGATTTGCACAACATGGTCATCAGAAACAAAGCCTGGCTGCAAACCGCCTTTGACTGGGCGCAGCATGTGGGCACCGAAGATGACACCCGTCGTAATGTGCTGAGTAATCAGATGCTGCACCAGCGCGGCTACGCCAAAATGTTTCTGATTTTCAAGGATGAGGACCTGGTCGGCGTGCTGTCGTTTAATGCGATTGAACCCGCCAACAAAGCCGGATACATCGGTTACTGGCTGGATGAGGCGCATCAGGGACAGGGCATTCTGTCGCAGGCGCTGCAGGCATTTATGCGCTATTACGTCGAGCGAGGCGAGATCCGCCGTTTTGTCATTAAGTGTCGGGTGGCGAATAAACCCAGCAACAACGTTGCCCTGCGCAACGGTTTTACGCTGGAAGGGTGCCTGCGGGAAGCAGAGTTCCTGAATGGCCGTTTTGACGATGTGAATCTCTACGGCAAAATTTACCCGCTATAACGCCCCTAACAGAGGCGTACGGGTGATGCGCTGGTCGCCGTTAATCACCTTTTCGCCGCGCAGGTGGATGTTCTCACCGGCAAAAGCCTCAATCACCGCATCGTCGGTGATTTCAACCCGATGCTCAATAAGCACATCCCCGCTGATACGCGCCCGTCCCTGGATCACGACCTTATCGTCAAGCAGGATAGGGCCGCCGCGCAGCCAGGCCTGACCGCCAATCAGGACGTGGTGTTTAATGACACAATTTCCTTCCACCACCGCGTTCTCTGCCACCTGAGAGCTGTAACGGACGGTAGGGATGGCATCGTCGTCAAAACCGGCAATGACGCGGGCGTTACCGTACACTTTTGCGCAGTCACATACCCAGACGTTATTGAGATCGTTGCCTTCGAGGATGGCGCTGTCGAAAACTTCCGCCCGGTGTTCAACGAAGGCATAATTAACCATTGCCTCGCCGTAAATTTGCGCCTGATGCACAATGCGGGACTGGCTCACCGTCGCCTTGTCATAAATTTTCAGGATCTGCTCATGGTCCGGCGTAAGCCCTTTGGCAGCAATCACCACGCTGTTATGAAGCACCCGCGCCTCGCCGAAAATATGGCATTCGCCGCGTACGCAGGATTGCTGTATCGTGACGTTGTCACTTATGCGTGCGCCGTGACTGACCTCTGCGCCGTCGAGCCAGCAGTTGTCGCCAATCTGCGCGTCATGACTGATGATGCAAGGCAGGGTAAGGCGCGCGTTGCCGGACACCGTCGCACCGGCAAAGACGACGCTGTTTTCATCGTAGATCCAGCAGTCGCCTTCGTGCGCGAGGGCGCTCTCATCTTCAACCCAGCCGCCTTTCGTGCCGCTCACGATGTCGTTAAAATTCGCCGTGGCAATAATCTGTCGTAACGACGTCGTGTGCGTTGTCTCGCCGTTTTTCCATTGCCAGAGGCGGGTGTCCTCGCTGAGCCTGTACTTTTTCATCATGGAGTCTCGGGTAAGCGTCTCCACTAAACGTAGCAAACTTTCGGCGTTTCGTAGTGCTGGCATCCGTCGCGGAAACCCCTTAAAATGGCATTTAAAATACATTTTAAAAATTCAAATTAATGAATAAAAATAACAACGCTCAACAAGTGCTTAACCTGCCCGCGGGTTACTTCGGTATGGTGCTTGGCATCATTGGGATGGGGTTCGCCTGGCGATACGCCAGCACGCTCTGGCCCGTGACGCGCTGGCCGGGTGAGAGCCTGGTGGCCCTTGCGATTGTGATTTGGTTTTTGCTGACGGTGGCGTTTATCGCCCGGGCGATCCGTTTCCCGCGAAGTGTGCTGGCCGAGATGCGCCACCCGGTGATGAGCAGTTTTGTCAGCCTTTTTCCCGCCACAACGATGCTGGTCGCCATCGGTTTTGTGCCCTGGCTGCGCCCGGTGTCACTGGTGTTATTTGGCGTCGGGGTGGTGATACAGCTGGCCTATGCTGCCTGGCAAAGCGCCGGATTATGGCGCGGTAACCATCCGCAAGAGGCCACCACGCCGGGGTTATATCTGCCCACGGTAGCAAACAACTTTATCAGCGCCATGGCGTGCGGCGCGCTGGGGTTTAACGATGCCGGGTTGGTGTTTCTCGGGGCGGGCGTTTTTTCCTGGCTCAGCCTTGAGCCGGTAATTTTGCAACGACTTCGTAGCGCCGGGGAGTTGCCTTCCGCGCTGCGAACCTCGCTGGGTATTCAGCTGGCCCCCGCGCTGGTGGCCTGCAGCGCCTGGTTTAGCGTCAATGGCGGTGAGGCGGATACATTTGCCAAAATGCTGTTCGGCTACGGCCTGTTGCAACTGCTGTTTATGTTACGGCTGATGCCATGGTATTTGTCCCAGCCGTTTAACGCCTCGTTCTGGAGCTTCTCGTTTGGCGTGTCGGCCCTGGCCACCACGGGGCTTCATCTTGGGCAGAGCAGTCCGTCGGGCTTTTTCCACGCCATTGCCGTCCCACTGTTTATCTTTACCAATGTCATCATCGGGATGCTGCTGGTACGAACGTTTATCTTGCTGATACAGGGCAAACTTCTGGTGCGCACTGATAAAGCGCTGCTTATGCAATCTGAGGAAAAATAATGGCTGTTGATGAAAATTACTTCACAGAGAAATATGGCTTAACCCGTACGCACTCAGAAGTGCTGTACAGCGCGGGCATTGTGAAACCGGGTAAAACGCTGGATCTGGGCTGTGGTAACGGGCGTAACAGCCTCTATCTGGCAGCCAACGGTTACGACGTGACCGCGTGGGATAAAAATCCCCTGAGTATCGATAATATTGAGCGTATCAAAGCGGAAGAAGGCATCGTAAACCTGCAGACGGCAATCAAAGATCTGAACAACCTGAGCTTTGAGGGCGAATACGATTTTATTCTCTCTACCGTGGTGCTGATGTTCCTGGAAGCGAAAACCATTCCGGGCCTGATCGACAATATGCAGCGCTGCACCAGACCCGGCGGTTATAACCTGATTGTTGCCGCGATGGACACGGCGGATTACCCGTGCACCGTCGGCTTCCCGTTTGCGTTCAAAAGCGGTGAACTGAGCAACTACTACGAGGGCTGGGCGTTGCTCAAGTACAACGAAGAGGTGGGCGAACTGCACCGCACCGACGAGAACGGTAACCGCATCAAACTGCGTTTTGCCACGCTGCTGGCGCGCAAGCCCGCTTAACGGGCGGCCAGCAGGCAGAGCTGCAGGGCCGTGTTGTATGAGGCCTCGAACGACGACAGCGGCAAAAACTCAAACTTCGAGTGGAAGTTATGCGCGCCGGTGAAGAAGTTTGGCGTGAGCAGGCCTTTTGCCGAGAGCGCCGCGCCGTCAGTACCGCCGCGCATTGGCGTCGGTTTGGGCGTGATCCCAAGGGATTCCATGGCTTCAAACATCAGGTCGATAGCGCGACGATCCTCACCAATCGCATTGCTGATATTGCTGTAGGTATCTTCAATGCGATACTCCACCTTTGCCGTAGGATGCTGCCCGGCAATCAACGCCGCGACATCGGCAATCTGCTGCTTGCGGGCGGCAAACTGTGCTTTATCGAAATCACGGATATTCGCTTTTAAGACGGCCTCGTTTTGCCCCGCCTGAATGCCGTTAAACCAGATATAGCCTTCACGCCCCTCGGTGCATTCCGGGGTTTGCTGGCGGTCAAAATGGCTGATGAAGTCTGTCGCCATCAGCAGTGGGTTAACCAGCACGCCTTTGGCGGACATGGGGTGAGCCGTTACGCCGGTAAAGCGAATTTCTGCCGCCGCGGCGTTGAAGTTCTCGTAAACAATCTCACCCAGCTCACAGCAGTCGATGGTCCAGGCAAAATCAACGTCAAAACGGTTTAGATCCAGCGCCTTCGCGCCACACAGGCCGATCTCCTCATCCGGCACAAACGCGACCACAATGTCGCCATGCTGGTGTTCTGGCGTCAGGTTTTCCAGCAGCGTCATGACCACGGTGACGGCGGCTTTATTATCTGCACCTAATACGCTGGTCCCGTCGCTGAAAATAATCTCTTCACCCGGGTAAGCCAGAATTTCCGGATGCTCTTTTACGCGTAACCAGATTGATTTCTCTTTATTCAAACAGAGGTCTTCACCCGTAAATTTTAATATTTGTGGATGAATATCCGGTGATAAACCGACATCGACGGTATCAATATGGGTAATAAAACCGATGCGTGGCGCCCCGGCTACATTACCTTTTTTAACCGCAGTAACCGTCGCGTATTCATCAATCACAATATCGTCTAAACCCAGCTGCGCCAGCTCCTGGGCTAGCTCACGCGCCATGTCGTGCTGGCCCGGCGTAGAGGGAAGGGTGTTCACTCTGGGATCGCTCTGGCTGGTGATGGCGAGATAGCGGAAGAAGCGGTGCGTTAAATGTCTGGAGAGTGCCGAGCCCATAGTGATTCCTTCTGTATTTATTTTTCAGGTGTTTGCTACATCACTTTAATGATATTTATGAAATGGCAAAAGAATTAATTAGCCGTCGAATTAAAAAGACAGGAATAAATGATGAAAAGCAAACTCACAATGTTAACGCTGGCACTTGCTGCGCTCACGGTCAATTCCACCGTCGCGGCAAAAACGCTGGTGTATTGCTCTGAAGGATCGCCGGAAAATTTTAATCCTCAGTTATACACGTCGGGAACCAGCGTGGATGCCAGTGCCGTGCCGGTCTATAACCGGCTGGTCGATTTCAGGGCGGGTACAACGGAACTGGTCCCGAGCCTCGCGGAACGCTGGGAGGTGAGCGATGATGGCAAGGTTTATACCTTCCATCTGCGTAAAGGGGTGAAATTCCAGAGTAATAAATCGTTCAGGCCGACGCGCGACTTTAACGCCGACGACGTGATTTTCTCGTTTATGCGCCAGAAGGATGTGAATCATCCCTATCACAACGTCTCTAACGGCAGCTATTCCAACTTCGAGAGCCTTGAGTTCGGTAGCCTGATCACTGCCATTGATAAAGTTGATGACCACACCGTGCGCTTTACGCTCGCCCATCCGGAAGCGCCGTTTGTCGCCGATCTGGCGTGGTATTTCGCCTCGATCCTGTCGGCGGAGTATGCCGACGCGATGCTGAAAGCCGGCACGCCGGAAAAGGTGGATATGGACCCGATTGGCACCGGGCCGTTTAAGCTGGCGCAGTACCAGAAAGATTCGCGCATCCTGTTCACTGCGTTTCCGGAGTACTGGCAGGGCAAATCGAAGCTGGATCGACTGGTGTTTAGCATCACGCCCGATGCCTCGGTGCGTTTTGCCAAAATCGAGAAGAATGAATGTCAGGTGATGCCGTTTCCAAACCCGGCGGACCTGCCGCGCATGAAGGCTAATAAAGACATTAATCTGATGAGTAAAGCCGGGCTGAATACCGGTTTTCTGGCCTTCAATACGCAAAAACCTCCGCTGGATAACGTGAAGGTCCGCCAGGCGCTGGCAATGGCCATCAATAAGCCGGCCATTATTGACGCGGTATTCCACGGCACCGGCACGGCGGCGAAAAACCTACTGCCACCCGGCGTCTGGAGCGCCGACAGCGAACTGAAGGATTACGACTACGATCCGGAAAAAGCGAAAGCGTTGTTAAAGGAGGCTGGTTTTGCAAACGGCATCAGCATCGATTTATGGGCGATGCCGGTTCAGCGCCCCTACAATCCGAACGCAAAACGGATGGCGGAGATGATTCAGGCCGACTGGGCGAAGGTTGGCGTCCAGACAAAAATCGTCACCTATGAATGGGGTGAGTATCTTAAGCGGGTGAAGGGCGGTGAACACCAGGCCGCGCTGATGGGCTGGACGACCGCAACCGGCGACCCGGATAACTTCTTTGGTCCGTTATTTACCTGTACATCGGCTAACGGTGGATCTAATTCCGCCAAATGGTGCTACAAACCATTTGATAAAATTATCGCTGAAGCGAAATCGATAACCGATCATGATAAACGCGTGGCGCTGTATAAAGAGGCCCAGCAGATGATGCATGACCAGATACCGGCAGTAATGATTGCCCATTCGACGATTTTTGAACCGGTGCGCAAGGAAGTCACGGGCTATGAAATCGATCCGTTCGGCAAGCATTTGTTCTGGCAGGTTGATATTAATCAGTAGTTTTTCACTGCCCGGCGTTCAGTCGGGCAATCTTTTCGCAATTTGTGCTGCTTACATCATTTTTTGTCACAACAAACCCGCCAGACTTTTGCTATAACTTCAAATGCATACTTGCAGATAACATGGAATACCATCATGCGTACTCACACTTTTTTTAAAGTTGCAGTGCTTTCTGGTCTGTTGGCGTTAGCGGGCTGTTCGTCTAAAGTCGCCGCCCCCGAACAATATTCAGGCTTTTTAAAAGATTATTCTGGATTGCAGCAAACAACGTCCGCAACGGGTAAACCGACGCTGCGTTGGGTCGACCCGTCGTATAACGAGGCAAATTACGACAGTATTTTATGGACGCCAATCACCTATTATCCAGCGCCAAAACCAACGACCCAAATTGGTCAAAAAACGCTTGATGAGCTTCTGGCTTATACCAACACCAAAATGAAAGCGGCAATCAGCCAGCGTAAACCTGTTGTTACGACACCAGGTAAACACAGCCTGATCTTCCGCGGTGCGATTACCGGTGTGAGTTCACAGAAAGAAGGTCTGCAGTTCTATGAAGTAGTGCCCGTCGCGTTAGTGGTTGCAGGTACGCAGATGGCAACGGGGCACCGCACCATGGATACCCATCTCTTCTTCGAAGGCGAGCTGATTGATTCGGCGACGAATAAGCCGGTCATGAAGGTCGTGCGTAAAGGCGAAGGTAAAGAGCTGGCGAACGAAAACACGCCAATGGGCTTCGCAACGTTAAAACAGGTTGTGGATGACATGGCGACGGATGCCACCATGTTTGATGTTAAGAAAACCGCGAAATAATCAAAACGGCCTGCAGCAATGCAGGCCTTTTTTTATGCCATACGCAAACGTCTGAACCAGGTTTCCGGTTTCGTAAACATCACCATATTCCCGCCCAGAATCAGCAGTAATCCAATGATGCCGTTGAGATGCCACACGTAACCTTCATAGACCGTGGAGATGGACAGCGCCACCAGCGGGAAGAGCAGCGTACTGTATGCCGCTTTGCCCGGGCCAATGCGTCCCACCAGCGTGAAGTAGGCGCCAAAAGCGATGACCGAACCAAAAATGGCGAGATAAAGCAGCGCACCAATGTAACTCACCGTCCATTCGGGGATAAAACTGTCACCCCGGAACAGGGCAATGCAGCCCATAATGACCGTACCGTAAAACATCGCCCAGGCGTTGGTGGTCATGGTCTCCAGCCCTTTTCGCTGGTGGCGCATGCTGATCATATTGCCCAGCGAGAACCCGTAGGTCCCCAGTGCTGAAAGGCCAACCCCCGTCAGCAGGGAGGCACTCCAGCCACTCGCCAGCAGGTCGTCCCAGAAGAGGGTGATGATCCCGATAAGCCCCAGGGCCGCCGCCGTCCAGAAGCGTGCGGGTGGGCGCTGACCGAAGAAAATAAAGCTGTTGATGGCGTTATACAGTACGGCCATCGAGAAAATCACCGACTCCAGTCCGGTATTGATGTGCGCGGCGGCGGTATAAAAACACCAGAAGTTGAAGCAAAAAACGCAGCATCCCTGCAGCATGCAAAAGAGATGATCCCGCAAGGCCAGCTTACGAAGCCGACGCAGGGCAATTAAGACGATCATGATCGTGGCGCAGGCCACGGCAAAGCGCCAGAAAATTGACACCGGGGCTGCGACTGGCCCCTGTTGCAGGAAAATGGCAATCCAGGTTGTTCCCCATATCACCACCACCAGTCCATAGAGTAATGCGTTCATTGTTGCTCTCTTCTCACATACTGAAAAGTGCAGTCTGGCGCGAGTGGCATGACATTGCTTTCACCGATTTGCGGTGGACTTGCATATTCTTGCGCTTTTTTGTGGCTGCAGATCTGGCATCGTGGCGCAACACTTCATAGACTGAGAGTCTGATTACTCACCCGTTAATAGCTATGTCTCGCGCTTACGATACCTTTGAAACGCTACGCCAGCAGAACGCCGTGCTGCGGGAAACCGTTGCGCTGAATTCCGGTATTCAACTGGCAGCCTGGTACAACAAGCACGACACGATAACCGTAAAAAGTAATCACCATACCCTCAGCCTGTACGTGGCGGACGGTTATGAGAGCTATCAAAAAACGCCGGGCGGCTGGAAAAACGGCGGCGGCCCGGACCGTTTCTGTCTGATGCCAAAAGAGAGTGAATCGACGTGGGATATTCGCGATGACCTGTCGTTTGTCCATCTCTACTGCACCGATGAGCATCTGCGTGATGTCGGGGAAAAAATCTGGGACAAGCGCCCGCTGTCCCTGACGCTGGATGAAAAGATTTTCGGCAGCGACCCGAAAATTACCGCGCTTTACCGTCAGTTTTTGCTCGGCTGCGACTGGCAGCAAAAAGCTAACCAGCTCACCCTGAGTACCGCGTCTACGCTGTTGATGACCCACCTGTTACAGCATTACTCCAGCGTGCAGTGGAAGCTGCCGGTGGTGACCGGCGGGTTGTCGCCGTTTGTGCTGCGTAACGTGCTGGCGTTTATCGAAGAGAACCTTTCCCAGCCGCTGACGCTGGCGGAACTGGCCGAACAGGCCGCGCTGAGCGAGTATCATTTCGCCAGAATGTTCCGTCAGTCCATGGGGCTGGCACCGCATCAGTACGTGATGCAGCGTCGGATGGAGAAAGCCAAAGCGCTGGTGCAGCACACAACCACACCGCTCACCGATATCGCGCTGGCCTGCGGGTTTAACTCCGCCAGCCATTTCAGTAACCGCTTTCGCAGCATGATGGGCATAACGCCCTCGCAGCTACGCGCGGCGAAGGTGTGAAAAGACCGTATAACATACGCCGCCCAACACCAGCCCCCAGAACGCAGAGCCAATACCCAGGATCGTGACGCCGCTGGCGGTCATCAGAAAGGTGACTATTGCCGCGTCGCGCTCCGTTTCATTGTTCAATGCCTGATATAAGCTCCCGCTGATGGTGCCCAGCAGCGCCAGGCCGGCGAGCATCTGGATCCAGCTCAGGGGAAGGGAGGCCATCAGCCCGGAAATGGATCCGCCAAAAATGCCCGCCAGCAGATAAAACCCGCCTGCGGCCATGGCGGCAAGCCAGCGTTTGCTGGCATCCGGGTGCGCATCCGGGCTCTGGCAAATCGCAGCGGTGATCGCGGCGATACAGATGGAAAAGACGCCGAACGGGGATAACACCAGTGCCAGCCCTCCGGTGACGATCATCAGCGGAGATACGGCCAGAGGATAGCCGGAAGCCTGCATCGTGGCGAAGCCCGGCGCATTCTGGGACGCCATGGTGACCAGGAAGAAGGGCACACCAATGCTTATCAGACTGGTTAACGTAAAGGTTGGCGCGATAAACGTGGGCATCACCACGGAAAGGGTTAACTCTTTTGTGACAATGTCACCTCCCGCCCAGGCCACCATACTGCCCACCAGCAACGTGGCGACAATGGCGTAGCGGGGTGCCAGCGCTTTGGCGAACAGCCATGCCGCCAGCATGCTGCCGCACAGTAAAAAATGCCCCTCAAGATTGCTGAACGCCTGCAGTCCAAACCTGAGCAACACCCCGGCGAGCATAGCAGCGGCAAGGGAATGCGGGATAAGCTTCATCAGGCGAGCAAACAACCCGGTTACGCCGCACAGCAGAATGAGCGCGTTGGCAAAGATAAAAATCCCGATGGTCTCGGCAAGCGTTACCCCGTGCAGGCTGGTGGCTAACAGCGCCGCGCCGGGTGTAGACCAGGCGGTAAGCACCGGGGCTTTATACCACCAGGAAAGCGCCAGCGTGCTGACCCCCATACCTATCCCCAGGGCCGTCATCCAGCCAGCGATCTGCTGCGCGTTTGCGCCTGCGGCGGCAGCGGCTTGCCAGATAATGGCGGCGGAACTGGCATATCCCACCAGAACGGCGACAAAACCGGCGAGAACGGCAGGAAAGAGCGAGGATGAAGGGCGCATGAAAACTCCGTTGTGCGTTATAACGTCCACTTTAAGGTAACACTGTGCGTTATAGCGTACAAGTGGTATGATCGGTCGCATCAGGAGGGAACATGGACATCACACAACATCTTGCTTACACACTGAAAACCGAGCGTCAGGCGCGTGGCTGGAGCCTCGCCAGACTGGCGGAAGAGACCGGCGTTTCAAAGGCCATGCTCGGGCAAATCGAGCGCAATGAATCCAGCCCGACGGTATCCACGTTGTGGAAAATCGCCACGGGGCTGAACATCCCTTTTTCTGCCTTCATCACGCCGGCAGCTGACAGGCAGGCGGTATTCGACCCGGAGCAGCAGGCGATGGTGGTGAAACCGTTATTCCCGTGGGATGAGACGCTAAAATTCGACCACTTTTCGATAACCCTCGCTGCCGGTGCCCTGAGCGAATCCACGCCCCACGAGGCTGGCGTGATTGAACACGTGGTGGTGATCAGCGGCGAACTGGAGATGAACATCGATGGCGAGTGGCAGACCATTACTGCCGATTCGGGGGTGCGTTTTGCCGGGGATAAACCGCACGCCTATCGCAACAGCAGCGACCGGCCGGTGCATTTTCACTCCCTGATCCATTATCCCCGCTGAAGCGACGCAAAACTGTTTCGCTGCCGCATACTTCTGACTACAATAGCCGCCATTTTGACCATAACGGATAACGACGAAGTATGCGCCTGCAATCCCATCATCTCGAACTCTTAAGCCCGGCCCGCGACGCCTCTATCGCCCGTGAAGCGATCCTTCATGGTGCTGATGCCGTCTACATTGGTGGGCCTGGCTTTGGTGCCCGCCATAACGCCAGCAACAGCCTGAGCGATATTGCTGAACTGGTGCCGTTCGCCCATCGCTTTGGGGCGAAAGTGTTCGTGACCCTGAACACCATTCTGCATGATGATGAGCTGGAGCCTGCGCAACGTTTAATTACCGATCTCTACCAGACCGGCGTCGATGCCCTGATTGTGCAGGATATGGGCGTGCTGGAGCTGGATATTCCCCCCATTGAACTGCATGCCAGTACCCAGTGCGATATCCGCACGGTAGAGAAGGCGAAGTTTCTTTCTGATGTGGGTTTTTCCCAGATCGTGCTGGCGCGTGAGCTGAACCTGAACCAGATCCGCGATATTCACCAGGCGACCGACGCAACCATTGAATTCTTTATCCACGGCGCGCTGTGCGTCGCCTATTCTGGTCAGTGCAATATTTCCCACGCCCAGACGGGGCGCAGCGCCAACCGCGGCGACTGCTCTCAGGCCTGC
This sequence comes from Enterobacter cloacae complex sp. FDA-CDC-AR_0132, assembly GCF_003010695.1. Classification (NCBI taxonomy): domain Bacteria; kingdom Pseudomonadati; phylum Pseudomonadota; class Gammaproteobacteria; order Enterobacterales; family Enterobacteriaceae; genus Enterobacter; species Enterobacter cloacae complex sp. FDA-CDC-AR_0132. The sequence goes on from NZ_CP027618.1 coordinate 4,012,329, forward strand.
CGTCTGCCGTATACCCTGAAAGACGATCAGGGCCGCGTTGTGGCGTTCGAAAAACACCTGCTCTCGATGAAAGATAACGATCAGACCGCCAACCTGGGTGCGCTGATTGACGCCGGCGTGCGCTCCTTCAAAATTGAAGGGCGTTATAAAGACATGAGCTACGTGAAGAATATCACCGCTCACTATCGTCAGATGCTGGATGCCATCATTGAAGATCGCGGTGACCTGGCGCGTGCGTCGGCCGGTCGTACCGAGCATTTCTTTATTCCGTCAACGGACAAAACTTTCCACCGCGGCAGCACTGACTACTTTGTGAATGCCCGTAAAGGGGATATCGGTGCGTTTGATTCACCGAAGTTTATCGGTTTACCGGTGGGTGAAGTGCTGAAAGTGGCAAAAGATCACCTCGACGTGGAAGTGACCGAGCCGCTGGCCAATGGCGATGGCCTGAACGTGATGATCAAGCGTGAAGTGGTGGGCTTCCGTGCGAATACGGTGGAAAAAACTGGTGAAAATCGCTATCGCGTATGGCCAAACGAGATGCCTGCGGATCTCTACAAAGCGCGCCCTAACGCGGCACTGAACCGTAACCTTGACCACAACTGGCAGCAGGCGCTGCTGAAAACCTCGAGCGAACGCCGTATCGCGGTGGACATTGAACTGGGCGGCTGGGAAGAGCAGCTGATCCTGACCATGACCTGTGAAGACGGTATCAGCGTGACGCACACGCTTGATGGTCTGTTCGAGGTGGCAAACAACGCGGAAAAAGCCCTTAACAACCTGAAGGATGGCGTGGCGAAGCTGGGGCAGACCCTTTACTACGCGCGTCATATCGACGTTAACCTGCCGGATGCCCTGTTTGTTCCGAACAGCCTGCTGAATCAGTTCCGCCGCGAGACGGCAGAAATGCTGGATGCCGCCCGCCTGGCTAACTATCCACGCGGCAGCCGCAAGGCCGAAACCGTTCCTGCGCCGGTTTACCCCGACACGCACTTGTCCTTCCTGGCGAATGTCTATAACCACAAAGCGCGTGAATTCTATCACCGTCACGGCGTACAGCTGATTGACGCAGCCTATGAAGCCCATGAAGAGAAGGGCGATGTGCCGGTGATGATCACCAAGCACTGTCTGCGCTTCGCCTTCAACCTCTGCCCGAAACAGGCGAAAGGGAATATTAAAAGCTGGAAGGCCACACCGATGCAGCTGGTGAATGGCGACGAAGTGCTGACCCTGAAATTTGACTGCCGTCCGTGCGAAATGCATGTGATTGGCAAGATGAAAAATCATATTTTCAAAATGCCGTCACCGGGTAGCGTTGTGGCCTCCGTGAGCCCGGACGATTTAATGAAAACCCTGCCGAAGCGTAAGGGTAATTAATTACCGAAAGTGCGTGTCTGGTTTGCGCGATTTCTGCCACAGGTGGTGTTCGCGCAAACCTTCCGCTGACTCTTCTGCAACGCTGCGTAATTCATCGCTATCCGCTTCATGGCGGAGCTGATGTTCCACATTCTTTACCCACACATATTCATGGCCTTTATGTCCTGCCATGAGCTGACCTGAAAATAATCCACACACCAGCAATATCAGCGTTAACCCTTTTCTCATCATTATTTCACCGTTGAATGCCATCGCGGGACTATCATGCCAATAATTTCTTCGGGAAATTATTCAAAAATTCAAATTAGCGCAAAGAGAGTGTCAAATTCTGTGCGGCGACAGCTGTGATGAGACTTTTCCTAAAATTAGCATCAAGTTTGTTAACCGCCAATTTTGGTACGTAATTAGCCACTAGCTTTAAGGATAAATCCTATATAATGGTTAAACTCTGGCTAAGGAATGGGTCTTGTTAAATGAAAAAAATGATAGCGCTTGCGCTGCTGGTGGTTGCTGTTGGGGCGGGTGCAGGTATTTACTCTATTAGTAATGACGAACCAGAATATATTCAGTCCGCGAAAGCGCGTGTTGGGTCATATTTAACCAGCGATTACGGACGCGTGGCCTGTAATAGCACCAAAATTGATGACCAGCGCTGGCAATTAGGCTGCACCAATCAGGCAAGAGGTAAAACATTCGAGTTCGCGGTTTATCCGTCTGAAAAAGCACCGTATGGTGTGTCGCGTTCGTTTTATCTGGAAGCCATCAATGATGATGCAAAACAGAGCGCGGAGCAGGGTCTGATGCGTTATTTGCAAATCAATACCAAAGCGGGTTAATCAGGCTGTTTACCTTTCATTGAGACTATGGATGTTAGTTTGTAAGAGATCCGCTGCCCGGCCATGGAGTGTCGGGACGTAGAGACCAAAATACAAATCTATCCATGCAAGCATTTACCGCCATATTATGGCGGTTTTTTTTGTCTGCAATCCGGCCACTAGCGGGCAGGCCGCGAATAGTGTTTGCGATACTGGGCCGGTGAAAGGGCGAACTGCTGCCGAAAATGGTGACGCAGGGTCGATGCCTGACCGAATCCGGTCTGCTCTGCGATGCTGTCGATACTTAAGCGACTGCTTTCCAGATAATCTTTTGCCCTCAGCAGGCGCTCATTGAGCAGCCAGCGCGCGGGCGTGGTGCCGGTCGCATCCTGAAAGCGGCGCAGAAAGGTGCGTTGACTCATGCCGACCCGACGCGCCAGTGAATCAACGCTGTGCGATACGGCAAGATGGGTGTGCAGAAAATCAAACAGCTGACCGAGACGCTGACTTTCGCGCAGTTGCGCCACCGGGCGGCTTAGCTGCTGCGGCAGTGAGCCATCCCGGTGCGGGGGAATGACCAGACGACGCGCTACGGTGTTGGCGATTTCCATCCCATAATCCCGCCGGACCACGTGCAGGCATAAATCGATGCCTGCCGCGCTGCCCGCCGAGGTGAGAATGTCGCCGTCGTCCTGATAAAGTACATCTTCAACCACCTCGATGGCCGGGTACCGGGCCTTAAGCGCCTCAATATAGCGCCAGTGCGTTGTGGCTTTACGCCCATACAGCAGCCCGGCAGCGGCAAGAACAAACACGCCGGAACAGATCGACAAAAGCTGGCATCCCCGCGCATTGGCCTTACGTAATGCCGCGCAGAGCGCGGGCGGAACCGGTGAATCGAGTCCTCGCCAGCCGGGCACAACGATCAGGTCGGCCGTCTCAAGCAGGGTTAAATCGCCGTCGGTGATGAGGCGAATCCCCCCGGTCGCCCGAAGTTCACCGCTGTCTACGCCCGCCACGGCAAAACGATACCATTCGTCTCCCAGTTCCGGACGCGGCAGACCAAAGATTTCCACTGCCACGCCAAACTCAAAGGTACACAAACCGTCATACGCCAGCACAATGACCTGAGGGCGGGAAATCTGTCTTAAGTTTGTCATCTTTTTGCTGTTTTCTGGCATAAGCGAGCGCATTCACGGGCTGAATTTGTGGATAGAGTAGTGTTAACACAAACGCCAAAGATGAGGAAGGATCATGAGTTATGTTACTGAATTTCCGGCTGCTGAACCCCAGGAAGCCGTTACCCATTTTCTGCGCCGCCTGAGCGTCGAGACCGATTGCGCCGATGTGCATCATGCCATCACGAATCATGAACAGGATTTCGTCCTGCTGCACGTCGTCGGGAGCCCGCAGCAGTTCGCCCGCCGTCACGTTCCCGGTGCGCTACATATGCCGTGGCGTCAGATCACCGCCGAACGCATGGCCCAGTGGCCTGACGGCACGCTGTTTGTGGTCTATTGCGCCGGGCCTCACTGCAACGGTGCGGACAGAGCCGCGCTGAAGCTGGCGCGTCTGGGGCTGCCGGTGAAAATTATGCTCGGTGGGATCACCGGCTGGGAAGATGAAAAGTTTGAGTTTGCGAGCCAGGAATCGCTCTCCGCACTGTGAAGATGAATTTTTTTCAACACCCGTGAAATTTTCTCGTTTGCCGGCTGGCGGCAGGTATGACATCTTTTTTGGACATTTAGACATCCAGAAGTCTAAAGATTCAAATAATGAATTATCACTGCAGGCAATTATTGTCGGCAGATAGAGGAGATTTCCATGCAACGACACCATGCCCCATACCGCGCCGATGTAGTTGGCAGCTTTTTACGTCCGGATGCCATCAAACAGGCTCGCCTGAAATTCGCCAGCGGCGAAATTGATGCCGGGCAGCTTCGTGCGGTTGAGGATGAGGCGATCCGCCATGTTGTCGAGCAGCAGTGCGCCTGTGGCTTGCATGTGGTGACCGACGGTGAATTTCGTCGTGCCTGGTGGCACTTTGATTTCTTCGACGGTCTGCAGGGTGTTGAGCGTTACGATTCTCAGCAGGGTATTCAGTTCAACGGTGTACAGACCAAAGCCCACGGCGTGCGCGTGACCGGCAAACTGGGCTTTGGCGATCACCCGATGCTGGAGGATTTCCGCTACCTGAAAAGCATTAGCGGGAATGCTCAGCCGAAGATGACCATTCCCAGCCCGAGCGTGCTGCATTTCCGCGGTGGGCGCAAAGACATTGATGCGACGGTCTACCCGGATCTGAAGGACTATTTTGACGATCTGGCGACCACCTGGCGGGACGCGATTCGGGCGTTTTACGACGCGGGCTGCCGTTATCTGCAGCTGGATGACACTGTCTGGGCCTATCTCTGTTCGGACGATCAACGTCGTCAGATCCGCGAGCGTGGTGACGATGCCGACGAGCTGGCGCGTATATATGCCCGCGTTCTGAATAAGGCACTGGAGGGCAAGCCGGACGATCTCACCATCGGGCTGCATGTCTGTCGCGGAAACTTCCGTTCAACCTGGATTTCCGAAGGGGGCTATGAGCCGGTGGCTGAAGTGCTGTTCGGGACGGTCAACGTGGATGCCTTTTTCCTTGAGTACGACAATGACCGGAGCGGTGATTTTGCACCACTGCGTTTTGTTCGCCCGGGCAAGCAGCAGGTGGTGCTCGGCCTTATTACCACCAAAAATGGCGAGCTGGAGAACCCGGAAGGGGTGAAGGCGCGTCTGGAAGAGGCGGCGAAATACGTGGCTAAAGAGCAGATTTGCCTGAGCCCGCAGTGCGGATTTGCCTCTACCGAAGAGGGCAACAGCCTGAGCGAAACCCAGCAGTGGGACAAAGTCCGCCTGGTGACGCAGATCGCCAGCGAAGTCTGGTAAACCCTCCGCCACAGCGCTGCATTATAAAAGTGCAGCGCTGTACCATTCTGAGTCGTTCTTTTTACATCCTTCGTTACTTCTCCTGTCATAGCGCTTTATCCATCCTGGCATCCTTTTTGCTCTCTCTAAGCTGACGTTTTTATTTTCTGCGTCCACGCCGTAACGGACGCCTTTGCACAGCTTTCTTTTTCAGGAGTGAAAATATGCACCGTCGTACCTTATTAAAAGCCTTCGCATTGTCCGCGTCTGTCGTAGCTATGGGGATGAGTTTTGGCGCTCAGGCGGCCGATACCATCAAGGTGGGGATCATGCATTCCCTTTCCGGCACGATGGCGATTTCCGAAACGCCGCTTAAAGATGTTGCGCTGATGACCATCGATGAGATCAACGCCAAAGGGGGCGTGCTGGGTAAGAAGCTGGAACCGGTAGTGGTTGACCCGGCCTCGAACTGGCCGCTGTTTGCTGAAAAAGCGCGCCAGCTGCTGAGCCAGGACAAAGTGGCAGTGGTGTTTGGTTGCTGGACGTCGGTGTCGCGTAAATCGGTGCTGCCGGTGTTTGAGGAGCTGAACGGACTGCTGTTCTACCCGGTGCAGTATGAGGGTGAAGAGATGTCACCTAACGTCTTCTATACCGGCGCCGCGCCAAACCAGCAGGCGATCCCGGCGGTGGAGTACCTGATGAGTGAAGACGGAGGCAGCGCGAAACGCTTCTTCCTGTTAGGCACCGATTACGTTTATCCCCGCACCACGAACAAAATCTTGCGTGCTTTCCTGCATTCGAAAGGGGTGGAAGACAAAGACATAGAAGAGGTATACACCCCGTTTGGTCACAGCGATTACCAGACAATCGTTTCCAGTATCAAAAAATTCTCTGCCGGAGGGAAAACCGCGGTGGTTTCCACCATCAACGGCGACTCCAACGTTCCGTTCTATAAAGAGCTGGCTAACCAGGGCCTGAAAGCTACCGATGTTCCGGTTGTAGCCTTCTCCGTGGGAGAAGAGGAGCTGCGCGGGATCGACACCAAACCGCTGGTGGGCAACCTGGCGGCGTGGAACTACTTTGAGTCCGTTGATAACCCGACCAACCAGGCGTTTGTGGCGGATTACAAAGCGTATGCCAGGGCACACAAATTGCCGAACGCCGACACCGTGGTCACCAACGACCCGATGGAAGCCACCTACGTCGGGATCCACATGTGGGCGCAGGCGGTTGAAAAAGCAGGTACCACCGACGTCGATAAAGTTCGGGCGGCAATGGCCGGTCAGTCCTTCAAGGCACCTTCAGGCTTTACGCTCACCATGGATGCCACCAACCACCATCTGCATAAGCCGGTCATGATTGGCGAAATTGAAGGTAACGGCCAGTTTAATGTGGTCTGGCAGACGGAACAGCCGGTGCGCGCGCAGCCGTGGAGTCCCTTCATTGCCGGTAATGACAAAAAGCCCGATCAGCCGATGAAAACCGCCAGCAACTAAGTTATCACCGCAGGGAGAAAAGTCATGAACGCCATACGCACGATCATCGCTATTGTGTGGCTTACCGGACTGCTGCCAGGGATGGTGCAGGCATCGGATGCCGACCAATTCGTGGCCGCCAGTCGCAGCCAGCAGGCAGAACTGTTGACGCAGTGGGCAACCGCACCGGAGGCGGCACGGTTGCCGCTGCTCCAGGCGCTACAAAGTGAAAGTCTCTATACCGACAGCCAGAAACATGCGTTTGCACAACGCCAGGGGGCAATGGTTCCCCTGGGTGAAACAAAAGCCGCAGCAGGCCAAACCAAAGCCGTGCGTCTGACCAACCGGCTGCGCAATCTGGTGGCGACGGCAATGGCAACCCATCAACTTGTGAGTGACAGTGTCACGGAAAGGCGTGCGGCAGCTCGTCAACTCCAGCGGGATGCACAGCCTGAAATGCTCGATTTCCTGCAAAAACGGGTGAGCAGCGAAACGGATGATGTGGCCCGTCAGTCGCTGATGCTGGCGCTGGCGAACCTCCAGCTGGCAAGTCCGCAGGCTGCGGTGCGCCTGAACGCTGTGGTGCTGTTAGGGCAATCAGACGATCCGGACGTTCAGTCCCGGCTGACGCCGTATACGCAGGCAGCATCGGAGCCGGATGCCGGCGTGCGTGCTGCCGCTGCCGAAAGTCTGAAACAGATTGAGCATCGCCTGATGTGGGGCGATCTGCTTGGTCAGGCGTTTATGGGGCTCTCGCTGGGGTCGGTACTGTTGCTCGCCGCGCTGGGGCTGGCAATTACCTACGGCCTGCTGGGGGTGATTAACATGGCCCACGGGGAGATGCTGATGCTGGGCGCGTACGCCACCTGGATGGTTCAGCAGGTGATGGCCGGCTTCGCCCCACAGTGGCTGGCGCTCTACCCGATCGTTGCACTGCCGGTGGCGTTTATTGTGACCGCCAGCATCGGGATGGTGCTTGAGCGTACCGTTATTCGTCATTTGTATGGCCGACCGCTGGAAACGCTGCTGGCGACATGGGGTATTAGCCTGATGATTATTCAGCTGGTACGCATGACGTTTGGCGCCCAGAACCTGGAGGTGGCAAACCCGGCATGGCTGTCCGGTGGCGTGCAGGTGTTTGCCAATCTGACGCTGCCGTGGAACCGCATTGTGGTACTGGGTTTTGTGCTGCTGGTGCTGTTCTTCACGTGGCTCATTCTGAACAAAACCCGTCTTGGTCTGAACGTGCGCGCAGTAACGCAAAATCGCAGTATGGCGGCCTGCTGCGGGGTACCGACAGGTCGCGTCGATATGCTGGCCTTTGGGCTTGGCTCGGGGATTGCGGGTCTGGGGGGCGTGGCGTTATCGCAGTTAGGCAACGTTGGGCCAGAACTGGGCCAGGGTTATATCATCGACTCGTTCCTCGTGGTGGTGCTTGGCGGGGTGGGTCAACTGGCAGGTAGCGTGGCCGCGGCGTTTGGGCTGGGGATCTTTAATAAAATTCTCGAACCGCAAATGGGGGCAGTATTGGGCAAAATCCTGATCCTGGTGGCGATTATTCTGTTTATTCAGAAACGTCCGCAGGGGTTATTCGCACTGAAAGGGAGGGTTACTGACTGATGAGCCAGCCGCTTACCTTAACGCTGGCGCGCAAAGCGCCACGCACGACGCAGATAGCTGGTAGCCTGATCGTGGCCTGCCTGCTGGTTTTACCGTTTTTCGCCTTACTGCCCGCGACGCATCCGCTGGCGATCTCGACCTGGATGCTCACGCTCACGGGTAAGATCCTCTGTTATGCCATCGTCGCCGTGGCGCTCGATCTGGTGTGGGGCTATGCCGGAATGCTCTCCCTGGGGCACGGTATCTTCTTCGCGCTGGGCGGCTATGCGATGGGCATGTACCTGATGCGCCAGGCGGCGGGTGACGGGCTGCCCGCGTTTATGTCGTTTCTCTCCTGGAGTGAACTGCCGTGGTTCTGGTGGGGGACGCAGCACTTTGTCTGGGCACTGGTATTAATTGTGATGGTGCCGGGGATGCTGGCGCTGGTGTTTGGCTGGTTTGCCTTTCGCTCAAAAATCAAAGGGGTCTATTTTTCGATCATGACCCAGGCGCTGACGTACGCGGGGATGTTGCTGTTCTTTCGCAATGAAACCGGCTTTGGCGGGAATAACGGCTTTACCGGTTTTACCACGCTGCTTGGGTTTTCCGTTACCGCGACCACCACCCGTATTGCGCTGTTTCTGGCTACCGTGATGCTGTTGCTGATAGCGCTGGGCACAGGCTTCGCGCTGGCGAAAAGTAAGTTCGGTCGCATTCTGACCGCGGTGCGTGACGCCGAAAACCGCCTGACGTTTTGCGGGTACGATCCCCGTGGTTTCAAGCTGCTGGTGTGGACACTTTCAGCCGTACTCTGCGGTCTGGCCGGTGCACTGTATGTGCCGCAGGTGGGCATTATCAACCCGGGTGAAATGTCGCCAACCAACTCAATTGAAGCGGCCATCTGGGTCGCGCTGGGGGGGCGCGGCACGCTGGTCGGCCCGGTGATAGGCGCGGCGCTGGTAAACGGTGCGAAGAGCGTCTTTACCGTCGCCCTGCCGGAATACTGGCAGCTGTTTCTGGGGCTGATTTTCATTGCCGTGACGCTGTTTTTACCGCGCGGTGTCTACGGTCTGTTTCGTAAGGGAGAACACTAATGCAGCCAGCCGAAGGATTATTTACCCGCCAGTTACCCGGGGATCGCTATCGCGACCAGACCGATCCGGTACTGCAACTTGAAGCCATCAACGTGAATTTCGATGGTTTTCAGGCGCTGACGGACCTCTCACTGAACATTGGCGTGGGTGAATTGCGCTGCGTGATTGGCCCAAACGGTGCGGGAAAAACGACATTAATGGACGTGATTACCGGCAAGACGCGGCCTAAAAGCGGCAGAGCGCTGTACGATCAGTCCATCGACCTGACGGCGCTCGAACCCGCCGAGATTGCCCGCCAGGGCATCGGACGTAAGTTCCAGAAGCCCACGGTCTTTGAAGCGCTCACGGTGTGGGAAAACCTTGAGATTGCGATGAAAACCGACAAATCCGTCTGGGCGAGCCTGCGGGCCAGACTCAACGGCGAGCAACGGGACCGTATTGACGAGATGCTGCTCTTGCTGCGGCTTGGCGGCGAGCGCAATCGCCGCGCCGGGCTGCTTTCGCACGGGCAAAAGCAGTTTCTGGAGATTGGCATGCTGCTGGTGCAGGACCCGCATCTGCTGTTGCTGGATGAACCGGCGGCCGGAATGACCGACGCGGAGACCGACTATACGGCTGAGCTGTTCAGAACCCTTGCGGGCAAACACTCCCTGATGGTGGTCGAGCACGATATGGGCTTTGTCGAAACCATTGCCGATCACGTGACGGTACTGCACCAGGGACGCGTGCTGGCGGAAGGGTCACTTCGCCAGGTACAGGCGAATGAGCAGGTCATAGAAGTCTATCTGGGACGCTAAGGAGCCGTCATGTTACAGGTGAACGAACTGAATCAGTATTACGGCGGTAGTCATATTCTGCGCGGGGTCAGTTTTGAAGCGGCGACCGGTGAAGTGACCTGTCTGCTGGGGCGCAACGGGGTGGGGAAAACCACGCTGCTCAAGTGTCTGATGGGCCTGATCCCGGTAAAAACAGGCGACATTATCTGGCAGGGAAAAAAAATCACCCACAGCAAACCGCACCAGCGCGTGCAGTCGGGTGTGGCCTATGTTCCGCAGGGGCGTGAGATTTTTCCACGCTTAACGGTCGAGGAGAATCTGTTGCTCGGGCTGTCACGCTTCCCCGCCCGCGACGCAAAGCGCGTCCCGGAGGATATCTGGCAGTTGTTCCCGGTGCTTAAAGAGATGAAGCATCGTCGTGGAGGCGATCTCTCCGGTGGTCAGCAGCAACAGCTGGCGATTGGTCGCGCTCTGGCGAGCCGGCCACAGCTGTTAATCCTCGACGAACCTACGGAAGGTATTCAGCCGTCGGTAATCAAAGAGATAGGCCTGGTGATCCGCAAGCTGGCGGACAGAGGGGATATGGCAATCCTGCTCGTAGAGCAGTTTTACGACTTCGCCGCTGAACTTGCCGATAGCTATCTGCTGATGTCGCGCGGGACCATCATCCAGCGTGGACGGGGCGATACAATGGAACAAGAGGGCGTTCGCGGATTGGTTGCGATTTGAAATGTTATATTATAACATCCTCATTCTTATAAAACGGAGTGAGGAGTTTGTTTTGGCTGCACATCTTGGCAAATTTGCAATGACTCTGGGGGCGCTGCTGGTAAGCGGTCAGCTGTTTGCCCATTCGCATGGTCATCAGATGACGGAAGCGGAACAGAAGGCGGCGAACGGCGTCTTTGAGGATAAAGACGTCAAAGACAGAAAGCTGTCTGACTGGGATGGGACATGGCAATCCGTCTATCCGTTTTTGCTCGATGGCGCGCTGGATCCGGTTTTTAAACAGAAAGCGCAGAAGGATAAAAAATCCTTCGACGAGGTGAAAGCTTACTACCGCACAGGGTATGCGACGGACGTTGAGACTATCGGCATCGAAAACAACGTGATGGAATTCCACAAAGGTAAGGCTATCAGTCGCTGCCAGTATGATTACAGCGGCTATAAGATCCTGACTTATGCATCAGGTAAGAAAGGGGTTCGCTATCTGTTCGAGTGTAAAGATCCGGACAGCAAGGCGCCGAAGTTTGTCCAGTTCAGCGACCATACTATCGCCCCAAAAGCCTCTTCCCATTTCCATATCTTTATGGGCAACACCTCCCACGAGGCGCTGTTAAAAGAGATGGATAACTGGCCGACGTACTACCCGAACGAAATGTACAAACAGCAGGTGGTCGATGAGATGCTGCACCATTAATGGCCTGCCCGATGCCGGGTGGGCGTCATGCCGCCCGGCGTCGAGGACTTAAGCCACTTTCGGCATTTCGCACCACGCCTTCACGCTCATCCCGCGCAAAATCATCAGCCAGGCAATCACGATGGCAACCATCATGATCGCAAACAGTGACCAGTGCGGCAGGTTGGTAAGGATAATACCGGTGATCATCGGGTTTGCCGCCGCCCCAAGCCAGCCCAGCGCCTGGGCAGAGAAGTAACTCGCTTTCATACCCGGCGGGGCAATATTGTCGATCAGCATATATTCGCCCGGTGCATAGATAATCTCACCCAGCGTAAACACCGCTGCCGCAATGCCCCAGTAGACCAGGTTTTCCCCGGAGAGCATAAAACCGCCCAGACCCAGGACGAAGAAGAGTGTTCCCGCCGTCATCAGCGGACGTATATTGGTGGCGGAGATCTTGCGACCGATAACGTATTGCAGGGTGACGACCACCGCAGCATTCACCGGCAGCACCACGGCGACCACGTTTTGCGCAAAGTTGCTGTCGGCATTCGCAGCCAGCACGTACTGCGAAATACAGCTGGCGAATGACCCGCCCACATACGACGCCAGCAGGCCGGAAAGGGTGTACCAGAAGAGGGCGCGGTCTTTAAGCAGTACTGACGGTTGCCACGGCATTTTCTCTTCGGTGGCATCGAGCGCAACGCTTTTTTGCACGAAGAAATGGATAAAACCGAGCGGCAGTGCGGCACAAAAAGCGGCCAGCCAGAACGGCAGCTGCAGGCTGTACATCACCAGTAAGGTGCCCACCGGCGGCCCGATCGTCCAGCCAATGTTCAGGAAGCTATAGTTTAGCGAGAAAACGCGCGCTTTTTGGCTCGAGGTCAGCACATCGGCAAACCAGGCCTTCAGCACCGTTGAAAATACCGAATAGGCGCAGTTAATCAGGGAAAAGAAGAGCACCACCAGCGTGACGTTATCCACCAGCGGGATAGCAACAAACCCGGCAATAAAGGCGACGATAGAAATCAGCATGTAGCGCTTTTTATCAAACTTATCGGCGAGGATGCCAAACCCCATACTGAATACCACACCGACGGTAAGCGCAATGGTCAGGGCATAACCAATATTCTCAACGCTCATATTAAATACGCGCGTGAGATAGATGGTCATAAACGGCAGCGTTGCCCCACGACCAATGGTTAATAATAACGACGACGCCAGCAGCGCTGCGGTTGAGCGCCTGAGTGATGGTTTCATATTCCTGCCTGACAATTGCGTTTGTTTTTTTTGAGCCGCAGAGATTCTGGCCGCGCTTGCTCGCCGCCATCCTGCAACGTGTATTATTTTAGGTATATATCAGGAGTATCACGACATAAGGGGCTTGTATAGCACCTAATTTATCCGTAAGTGCTTCAGTTGACTGCCAGAAATAATGATCTTCTCGTGGCATGTTTTTTTCGTTACCTTGAAGTGTTTACAAAAATTTAATCATTCAGGGGCAGAGTATGACGCGAAAAGACGGGCTGCTGGCGTTGCTGGTGGTCATCGTATGGGGTCTGAATTTTGTGGTCATCAAGCTTGGGTTGCATAACATGCCCCCACTCATGCTGGCCGGTTTGCGTTTTCTGCTGGTGGCTTTCCCGGCGCTCTTCTTTGTCGCGCGCCCGAAAATTCCGTTCAGACTCTTACTGGGATACGGCCTGACCATCAGCTTTGGCCAGTTCGCGTTTCTGTTCTGCGCCATTAAGTTCGGGATGCCCGCCGGTCTGGCTTCTCTGGTGTTACAGGCTCAGGCGTTCTTTACCATCATTCTCGGGGCGTTTGTCTTTGGCGAGCGTCTGCAGGGTAAACAGCTGGCGGGGATCACTCTTGCGGTGTTCGGCGTGCTGGTGCTGATAGAAGCCAGCCTGAACGGGCAGCACGTGGCGTTACTGGGCTTTATGTTAACGCTGGCAGCGGGGCTGAGCTGGGCCTGCGGGAATATCTTCAACAAGCTAATTATGCAGCATGAGGCGCGCCCGAAGGTGATGTCGCTGGTGGTCTGGAGCGCCTTGATCCCCATTGTTCCGTTTATGGTGGCGGCGCTCATTTTTGATGGGCCGGACGTGATGCTGAAAAGCCTGGTGGAAATCGATCTCACCACCATTTTATCGCTGATCTACCTGGCGTTTGTGGCCACCATTATTGGTTATGGGATCTGGGGATCGCTGCTGGGTCGCTACGAAACCTGGCGCGTGGCGCCGTTATCCCTGCTGGTTCCGGTGGTAGGGTTGGCCAGCGCCGCGCTGTTGCTCGATGAAAAGCTGAGTGCGCTGCAGCTGCTGGGGGCCGTGCTGATCATGGCCGGGCTGTACATCAACGTGTTTGGTTTGCGCGTGCGTCGGGTAACGCGGGCAAGAGGATAGGCATAAAAAAAGCCCCGCATCCGCGGGGCAAAAACGAATCAGAAGCTGTGCTGATTATAATAAGGCACGCCTAACTCGTCGGATTTGTCACTACCAGCACCCATGTGGTTGAAGTCATAAGGTGACTGGTCATGTGCTGACGGCAAAATCATCGTGTCACGATTATTTTGCTGCGTTGCACGAGGTGTTTGCTCCGCGAAGGTCTGGCTGGAAAACAGCACCAGCAAGGCGAGGGCGGCGGAGGCTGTAACTTTCATGATTTCCTCGGTTACGTCTTTACAGGCGATGATTAACTACAATGTTTTAGTGGATACAGGTATCGGGATTCACCCGGCACGCTGGTAATACGGTATTTGTGAGGCGGCACGTCGAAGTAGTTCTTAAACGTACGCGTCAGGGTTTGCTGTGATTCAAAACCGTAACGTTCCGCCAGATAAAGGATCGGCTCATTGCTTTCTTTCAGCTTCTGGGCAATTTCCGTCAGCTTGCGGCTGCGAATATATTGACCTAATGAATGGCCGGTCTCTTTTTTGAACATCCGTTGCAGGTGCCATTTGGAGTAACCTGAACGCTCTGACACTTTTTCAAGGGAGAGCGGCGATTCCAGGTTATCTTCGATCCAGTCCAAAATGCTATGAATAGTAATAGCGTCAGTATTGCGTCTGGACATCGTCATACCTCTTTTTCTGTTTACGGCAGTATTTTCTTAAGCAAAAGCTCAAGCGTTGCCACTTCATCTGCCGTTAAGTTTTTTGTTAGTTCCTGATGCAGTGTTTGTCCTACTAGTTGATGACATTGCTCGCACATCGCCGCGCCATCGCTGGTGAGTTTCACCAGGACGCCGCGTTTGTCATTCGGGTTAGGGCTTCGTTCTATCCATCCTTTGCAAACGAGACGATCGAGCATGCGGGTTAGCGCACCCAGATCGACAGAGAGCACCTTTTTCAGCTCAACCGGCGTGATACACACTTCGCAGCGAATGGAGCACAGCACTTTGAACTGCGTGGCGGTGATATCCAGCGGTGACAGATAGTCATTGAGCAGGCGATCTTTTTTCTGGTTAACCATATGAATAAGACGACCCAGCGGAATAATGTCGTTAAAGAGATCACTGGTGCTTTTCACAATGGTTGCCCTGGCAAGTAGTTTAGTCACGGCAGATATTATTGCTCAGGCAAGTATAAGTCAACTGAATGGATCAACGGATGCCACGAATTGCTAAAACGTTTCATGAACTTTTTTTGCATGCTTTCAATTCAAATAGATAACGAAGGGTTATCGTTAATGACCGTAAATAATCGTTACGTTGAGCGAATGGCTGAACGTCACACTTTCACCCTATAATTGCGGTGATAAACATGGATAAGGACAACGACGCACTATGTTGGATTTGATTAAAGCAATTGGTCTGGGGCTGGTGGTACTGCTGCCGTTGGCTAACCCGCTAACGACGGTTGCGCTCTTCTTGGGGCTGGCAGGGAACATGAACAGCGCCGAGCGTAACCATCAGTCGATGATGGCCTCGGTCTATGTGTTTGCCATCATGATGGTGGCTTACTACGCCGGACAGCTGGTGATGAACACCTTCGGAATCTCCATCCCGGGTCTGCGTATTGCTGGCGGACTGATTGTCGCCTTCATCGGGTTCCGTATGCTGTTCCCTGCGCAGAAAGCGCATGAGTCACCTGAGGCCAAAAGCAAATCCGAAGAGCTGGAAACCGAGCCCAGCGCGAATATTGCTTTTGTCCCGCTGGCGATGCCCAGTACGGCGGGGCCAGGAACGATAGCGATGATCATCAGCTCCGCGTCTACGGTGCGGGATGGTTCGACCTTCCCGGACTGGGTCATCACGGTTGCGCCCCCGCTGATTTTTGCACTGATTGGTATCATCGTATGGGCATCCTTGCGCAGTTCAGGCGCGATCATGCGCTGGGTCGGCAAGGGTGGTATTGAGGCGATTTCCCGCCTGATGGGCTTCTTACTGGTGTGTATGGGCGTGCAGTTTATTATCAACGGCGTGCTGGAGATTATTAAGACGTACCATTAATCACCCGCCCGGTAATGCAAAACGGCAACCTCGGTTGCCGTTTTACGTTGACTGCGGTCTACCCGTGATGGGCCTGTTCTTCCAGTGCGACCGGCCATTTACGGAAGATGAGCAGGGACCAGATGAGCGCCACCAGTGCCGGAATGGCACCCAGATAGCCAATCGCAGACATCGACACGTGAAGGCTAATCTGATTTCCCAGAAGCGCGCCCGCGCCAATACCGAGATTGAAAATCCCCGAGAACAGTGACATCGCCACATCCGTTGCGTCCGGGGCGAGGGCCAGCACCTTCACCTGCATACCCAGACCGATAATCATGATCGCCACTCCCCAGAACAGGCTCAGGACGGCCAGATGACCCTCGCTGCCCGCCGCTGGCATGAGTAACACCAGGCACGCCAGCAGTAAACCAATGGCGCTGCTGACCAGCGCCGACGCGTGCTGATTGCCGAGCTTACCAAACAGAATACTGCCAATAATGCCCGCGCCCCCCAGGATCAACAGCAGAACGGTGGCAAAGTTGGCGCTAAAGCCGGCCACGACCTGAACGAACGGCTCAATATAGCTGTAGGCGGTGTAATGTGCCGTGACCACAATGACCGTCAGCAGATAGATACTCAGCAATGCCGGACGACGCATTAACAGCGGCAGGCTTTTCAGCGAGCCGGAGTGTTCGCTTGGCAGCTTCGGCAGCAGTTTAATCAGGCAGACCAGGGTGATCATTGCCCCCATGCCGATAGCGAAGAACGTGGTTCGCCAGCCAAAGTATTGCCCAACGATACGGCCAATCGGCAGGCCCAGGACCATAGCCAGTGCCGTGCCGGTGGCTATCAGGCTCAATGCCTGCGCGCGTTTTCCCGCAGGTGCCAGGCGGATGGCCAGTGACGCGGTGATCGACCAGAATACGGCATGGGCAAAGGCGATACCGACGCGGCTGATGACCAGCACCGTAAAGTTCCACGCCAGAAACGACAGGACGTGGCTGACGATAAACAGGGCAAACAGCCCGATCAGCAGCTTTCGCCGTTCCATCTGGCTGGTCAGCAGCATAAACGGCAGTGACATCAGTGCCACCACCCAGGCATAGATGGTCAACATAATGCCCACCTGCGCGGTTTCCATCTGGAAACTTTCAGCGATGTCAGACAACAGCCCAACCGGAACAAATTCTGTGGTATTAAAAATAAACGCGGCAATTGCCAGCGTGACCACGCGTAGCCACGCGACTCTGCGGGTAACTGTGTTCGTTGTCATAGCGATGTCGGAGATTCGTTGCTGAAAAGAAGTGGGGACGATCTTAAAACGTCAACCGGCGAAAACTCAACCATTATGTGATGCAGATCTCAAAATTCACCTGGTAAAAGCGGTAGCCGGGGGCATGGTTTTCATTGAATATAAAAGAACATCACAACAAAAACAGGCGGTAAGACAATGCAGGAGATTGATTTTTATCTGGTAGATGCGTTCAGCAATGCCTCTTTTGGTGGAAACCCGGCGGCCGTGTGCGCGTTAGACGCATGGTTGCCTGATGAGACACTGCTCAGAATGGCACAGCAGCATAATCAGTCGGAAACGGCGTTTTTCGTCTGCAGTAAAGCGGGAATTGAGTTACGCTGGTTTACCACCCTTACCGAAGTCAACCTTTGCGGACATGCCACACTGGCAGCCGCGTACGTCCTGTTTAATGAACTCAACTATCCTGACCCGCGTATCCACTTTGATACCGCCTCTGGCCAGCTGACGGTTAGCCGGGAAGGGGACTGGATGACGCTGGACTTCCCGGCATGCCCGACGCAGGAAGAGACGCCCCCGCCGGCGATGCTTGCGGCGCTGGGGATCGACCATTACGTTGAAGCCCGTAAGGGGCGAGCCTGGGTGGTGGTTCTGGAAAACCGCCAGCAGGTTGAGGCGCTCTCGCCGAATATCTCGGCAATGACGCCTGGCGAACATAAGGTCAGCGTGACGGCGCGGGGAGAGGGGGATTATGATTTTGTGAGCCGCTTTTTCTCACCGGGAGTTGCCGTCTGGGAAGATCCGGTCACCGGATCCGCGCATACAATGCTTATTCCCTACTGGAGTGAAAAACTGGGTAAAACAGCGATGTTTGCCCGCCAGGTGTCGGCTCGTGGCGGTGATATGCGCTGCGAACTGAAAGGTTCACGCGTGCTGATGAGCGGGCAGGCCTCGCTTTATCTGAAAGGCACCGTCTTTCTGCGCTAAATAACCATAACAAAAGAGGAAGAGACAATGCAGGAAATTGATTTCTATCTGGTCGATGCCTTCAGCGACAGGGCGTTTGGCGGCAACGCAGCGGCGGTTTGCCCCCTGGAAGAGTGGCTGCCGGACGAGACGCTGCTCAACATGGCGCAACAGCACAATCAGTCTGAGACGGCCTTTTTCGTACGCACTGACGGCGGATTCGAGCTGCGCTGGTTCACTACCCTTGACGAAATTAACCTGTGTGGACATGCCACACTGGCGGCATCGCATGTCATTTTCGAATACCTTGATTATCCACACACGGAAATCACCTTCACCACCCGTTTCGTCGGCGAGCTGACGGTAAAACGCAGCGGTGACTGGTTGACGCTCAACTTCCCGGCCTGGCCGACGGCGGTCGTCGATAATCCGCCAGCGCTGCTGTTGAGCGCGCTGGGCATTGAGCGGGCAAAAGAGGTGCGTGTCGGGCGCGACTACATGGTGGTGCTGGAGAACCAGCAGCAGGTAGAGGCCCTTACGCCGGATATCTCAGCAATGATTCCGCTGGATAAGATGGTCTGCGTCACGGCACCGGGCGATGAATATGACTTCGTCAGCCGCTTCTTCTGTCCGGGAGAAGGGGTGCCGGAAGATCCGGTCACGGGGTCCACTCACAGCATGTTGATTCCCTACTGGAGCGAAAAGCTGGGCAAAACCGTGCTGAACGCGCGCCAGGTCTCGCGACGGGGCGGGGATTTACGCTGTGAGCTGGCGGGGGACCGGGTGTTAATCGGCGGTCAGGCCACCCTGTATCTGAAAGGGCATATCTATTTACGCCAGGCGATGTAAGCCAGGAATGGGCCACCGTCATTTCATCATCGGGAATGACGGTGGTTTGCGTTAATCAAACGTTCGTTTTTCCCCCTGCCAGCCAGACGCAATCAGAAATTCACGCCACGTTAAGGTGGCAGGGTTTATGGTTCTGCTCCAGGTAAGATCCCGGTCTTTTCCGTAATAGCCGTAGTTCACGGCATATTCCGTCATGCCGGTAATTTCACTGACCAGTGCCGCGTTGTCTGCGAAATCGGGGAAGTGGTGAAGGAGTTCTTCTCGCGTGTAGGCTGAGCGATACCGGGCTTTTATGCCGGTGACCTCCGTGAAGGTTTCCACCATCTCACGCGGCGAAAGACACTCACCGACAACGGGTAACGTCATGCCGTTGTAGTGTTCGGGGTTATCGAACATCTCAAGCACCGCAGGGCCGGTTGCCGTGAGCGGGTCGACAAAGGGCACCCGAACGTCTTCCGGGAGATAGAGGGGAAAGATCAGCTCGTCACCTTCTTTACGCGGCGGATAATATTCGGCCAGATTGGTGTAAAAGAACGCCAGTTGAATAAACGACGCGCTGACGGGGAGTGTGCGGATATACTCTTCAATTCGGCCCTTATCGCTGAAATGAGGAGCCCATAGAGTTCCGGCCGTTATTCTCTCGACGTTTTCCAGACTGCTGAAGACAAGGTGTTTTACGCCGGCGTTGACGGCGGCATCTGCAAGCCTGTAACCCAGCGCCGTTTCACCCGTTGGCATCTGCGTCGATACGGGGATGAAACCCGGTGTCATCAGAAACGCTCCGTCTGACTCGGCAAACGCCCCGATCAGATGCGCATCATTGCCCGTCTTAAAGGTGATTTGTCTCAGTTCAGCGCCCCGTTCCGCCAGCTGTTTCGCCGCAGGAGAGTCCGTGTTTTGCGTTAAGGCGCGCACCCGATAGCGCCCACTTTGCAGCAGGGTTCTGGTTACGCTACGTCCTTGTTTACTGGTGGCACCAAAAACTGTTATGAGTGGTTTTTTATCATACAACATTTCATTCTCGCTCTGTGTTGTTGCGGTAGTGCATTATCGGAATGCGGACGGCGAGCGTGAAATCGATTTATTTCTTACATGATATCCATCCTATGAATACCAAAAAGCCTGACGTAAACCTGCTGCTGACTCTGGAAGCGCTGGTCGCGGAGCAAAATGTCACCAGGGCCGCCAGCCGGCTTTGTCTTAGCCAGCCTGCCGTCAGCGCGCAGCTTAACCGGCTGAGGGGGATGTTTAACGATCCGTTATTGATCCCGGGGCGCAGGGGGATGACGCCAACTCCCAAAGCTCTTGAGCTGATGGCGACGCTTGGCGGGGCGCTGGCAAAAATACGGGATACGCTGCAATCACATGAGGACTTTGATCCGCTGCACGATTCGCTAACGGTCTCTCTGGCCTGTACTGATTACGTGCAGGCCGCGGTCATTATGCCGCTGATTGTGACCCTGCAAGAGATTGCCCCCGGCGTGCGTATTGCTGTCAGGAATTACGATCCGCATCAGCTGGCCCATCAACTGAGCTCAGGCGATGTTGATGCTGCCATTGCCACGCCAGACCCTGCGCAGGCGCAGCTCAGAACGCAACATCTTTATGACGAATCGTACGTGCTTATCGGACGCCCTCAGCATCCCGAACTGAACGATCAACTGACAATGGAAGCGTTCGCAAAACTTGAGCATATTATCGTGTCCCCCTCGGGGGGCGGTTTTACCACGCCGCTGGATGTCATGCTGGCGGAGTCAGGGTTGCAACGTAAGGTTGCGGTGTCTGCGGCATCATTTCTGTTTGTTCCCGGCATGGTGCAGATGAGCCATCTGGTAGCACTGGTGCCCCGACGATTAATTATGGGAACCATTAACCCGCTCACCGTGGTGGAACTCCCCTGGCTGAAAGAGACGTTTGACGTCAGTCTTATCTGGCATGAACGCAGCCATAACCACGCAGGACACCGCTGGCTAAGAGATACCCTCGTCAGCCTGAACCGCAATGCTGATATAAGTTAACGGTATGAAGCACGTGTGCAGGGCTGCGCTATGTTGAAATAAAAACAACAAGGAGCCCGCCATGTATTCCATTACCGCTGAATCTGCACATCACCCTGATATTTTGCATCTGATTGCCGCGCTTGACCGCTATCAGAGCGAACTCTATCCCGCTGAAAGTAACCACCTGCTCGATCTGACCAAACTGCCGACAGCCTCACTGATCCTGATGATTATTCGGGACCGGCAGCTTCATGCCGTCGGGTGTGGTGCCGTGGTACTCAACGGCGACGGGACCGGTGAAATGAAACGGGTGTATATCGATCCGGCTCATCGCGGGCAACATCTCGGCGAGATGCTGCTGGCGGCGCTGGAAGATGAAGCCCTGAGCCGTCACTGCCACACGCTTCGCCTGGAGACGGGCATCCGGCAACATGCCGCCGTCCGTTTGTATGAGCAGTGCGGCTATGAGCAACGTCCGGCGTTTCCGCCGTATGTTGATGACCCGCTGAGCCTGTTTATGGAGAAGGCACTGGTGGTTGACGTTCGTTTAGCAGCGCTATAAAAGCCTCCAGCGGGCGGGTCATAGCCCCGCGGCGCCAGACCAGCCAGGTGGTGAGCCAGCGCCAGTTTTCTGCCAGCGGCCAGGCTTCCACCTGATGGTGGCCTGGCATACTTTCCAGCATCGAACGAGGCATCAGCGCGATACCGGCGCCCGCGATGACGCAGGCGAGCATGCCGTGATAAGACTCCATCTCGTGAATACGCCCGGGCGTGGCTCTGTCGGCGTGAAACCAGCTTTCCAGATGTCGGCGATACGAACAGTTTGCGCGAAAGGCGTAGACGTCACTGCCGCTTACCTGCGTGGCGCGTGCCACTTCTGCATGCCCGGCGGGCGTGACCAGCATCATCTCTTCCCGGTAAACCGGCATGCCTTCCAGTTCCGGATGCGAAAGGGGGCCGTCGACAAACGCGGCGCTTAAGGTTCCCTGCAGTACGCCGTCAATCATTGTGCCGGACGGCCCGGTAGAGAGGGCAAACTGGATACGTGGATAGCGCTGGTTAAACTGCGCCAGGCTTTCCGGAATACGCACGGCGGCGGTACTCTCCAGCGCACCAAGCGCAAATAATCCCTGCGGTTCATCACCGGCGACGACCATTCGTGCCTCATCGACCAGTGCCAGGATCTGCTTGCTGTAGCGCAGGAAGTTATGCCCGGCGGGAGATAAACGTAAACGCTGGTTCTCACGAATAAACAGCTCAACGCCAAGATCGGCCTCCAGCTGGCGGATGCGGGTGGTCAGGTTCGACGGAACGCGATGCACCTTTTGCGCCGCCTGGGTGATGCTGCCGGTGAGCGCCACGGCGTTAAACATTTCAAGCTGAGTTAAGTCCATACCATTCTCGATTCGTGAACAAGGTGGTTAGTATTATTCATTTTTAAGAAATAGCAGAGTGCGCCACAATGAATCAACCGTTATTACGTGGAGACCATCATGACTTATTCCTCTGCTACACATGCCCTCTCTGTTAACCCAGCCACCGGCGAGACGCTCGCGGCGTATCCGTGGGCGAGCACCGACGACGTCGAACGCGCAATTGCGCAGGCTGATGCCGGTTTTCGTCAGTGGAGACGCGTAAGCGTTTCAGACCGGGCGCAGAAGCTGCGCGATCTCGCCAGCGCGCTGCGAAACCGTGCAGACGAGATGGCCCGAATGATCTCCCGTGAGATGGGCAAACCCATTTTGCAGGCGCGTGCTGAAGTGGCAAAATCCGCCAGCCTCTGCGACTGGTATGCGGAACACGGCCCGGCAATGCTGCAGCCTGAACCGACCCTGGTAGAAAACCAAAACGCGGTGATTGAATACCGGCCGCTGGGACCTGTTCTTGCCGTCATGCCGTGGAACTTCCCGCTCTGGCAGGTACTGCGAGGCGCGGTACCCATCCTGCTGGCCGGGAACAGCTATCTGCTCAAGCATGCGCCAAACGTACTCGGCTCGGCTGACCTCATTGCGCAGGTATTTGCTGACGCCGGTTTTCCGCAGGGTGTCTTTGGCTGGGTGAATGCCACGAATGAGGGCGTGAGCCAGGCGATCAACGACCGTCGTATTGCCGCCGTAACCGTAACCGGCAGCGTGCGCGCGGGTGCGGCGATTGGTGCGCAGGCAGGGGCAGCACTCAAGAAATGCGTTCTGGAGCTGGGCGGTTCAGATCCGTTTATTGTGCTCAATGATGCTGATTTGGATCTGGCGGTGAAAGCAGCCGTGGCCGGACGTTATCAGAATACCGGACAGGTTTGCGCCGCCGCTAAACGCTTTATTGTGGAAGAGGGCATCGCTGATGCTTTCACCCAGCGCTTTGTCGAGGCGACGGCAGCCCTGAAGATGGGGGCGCCGGATAGCGAAGAAAACTTTATTGGCCCGATGGCGCGATTTGACCTGCGTGATGAATTGCATCAGCAGGTGCAGGCCACGCTGGCCGAAGGCGCCACGCTGCTGCTTGGCGGGGAGAAAGTCGCCGGTGAAGGTAACTACTATGCACCGACCGTGCTGGGGAATGTCACTGCCAGCATGACGGCATTTCGTCAGGAGCTGTTTGGTCCGGTTGCGGCGGTTAGCGTTGCGAAAGACGCGGAGCACGCGCTGCAGCTGGCTAACGACAGCGACTTTGGTCTGTCCGCAACCGTCTTTACCGCGAACGATACGCTGGCGGAGAAATTTTCCCGTGAGCTGGAGTGCGGTGGGGTGTTCATCAATGGTTTCAGCGCCAGCGATGCGCGCGTGGCCTTTGGCGGCGTGAAGAAGAGCGGTTTTGGTCGTGAGCTTTCCCACTTCGGTCTGCACGAGTTCTGTAACGTGCAAACGGTATGGAAGAACAGAGTCTAGTTCGCTCTCCGATAACGGCCTTCAGCACGAAGGCCGTTGTCATTTTCCTGCAATGGTTCTGTCATTTTCGTTTCGTAGACTCGCACGCGTCTAACGTCTTGTTACTGAAGAAAATTATGAACCTAACGCAAATTTTTCGCCGTATTGCGCAGCGCCTCATCCCTCGTCAGTTTGGCCTGCTGACCGGTATTTTCTGTATTATTGGTCTTTTCTCCGCACTGCAACTCTCCTCTTCATTTTTGCTCAATGCTTCCCTGAAGGACGCTCAGCGCAACGAGCAGCAAAATCTGCTGGCATACCAGCAACAGAGCAAACTGGATCTGGCCCGCGTGTCTCTGCTGGCAGCAAGCGATCTGCTTAACCGCTCCGGCGTCTGGTTTATGCAGGATAAAGAGACCGGCTCTGAAGGAAGCTGGCACAGCCTGATGGACGAAGCTCAGGCGTCGCTGACGGTTTCTCAGCAGGCCTGGAACGCCTGGCTGGCGCTCAATCCGCCAAAAGATGATGCCCTGATCACCAGCTACCAGCTTTTCTACGGTGCCATCAAGGAGCAGGCGGAAGGGCTCATCAAGACCAACACGATCGACGCCTTTTTTGTCGTACCTGCCCAGGCTTTTCAGACTGACTTCAACGAAAACTATGCCCGCTATCAGCAGGCCAGCGAGAAGCAGGCGATGCAGGGCCGCCAGAGTCTGATGGCGCAACTCTCTGGCCTGCAAACGCTTTTTCTGATAGCGCCGGTTCTGCTACTTGCCATCGCCATTCTGGTGTGGTTCGGCATGTCCCGCTGGGTCATTACGCCGCTGCGACGGTTGATTGCTCACATTAACCAACTGGCGGCAGGAGACCTGTCCGGTACTCCGCCGGGCGTACTGCGCTTTAACAAGGAGATCGGACAGTTAAGCGACAGTGTTTCCACCCTGCAACACGGACTGCAGGAACTGGTGACCCAGGTCAGCAATGCCACCCACGCAATGGTTGAAAATATAGGCTCGCTGGCACAGGGCAACCAGAAGCTGTATCTGCAGTCGGCTCGTCAGGCGAAAGAGCTTGAGGATGTGACGACACACATTGCCGCGCTGGAAAACCACGTGGAAGGGAATACAGGTTATGCAAAGCTCGCCAGCTCCAGGGCGGACGAGGCGCGCCAGGTAGCCGCGGGCGGCGATCGGATGATGACAACCGTCAATGCCTCCATGCAGGCGATCGTTGACCGATCGTCAGAGATGCGCGGGATCGTGGCGATGATCGACAGCGTGGCGTTTCAGACCAACATTCTGGCACTGAATGCGGCCATCGAGGCCGCCCATGCGGGGAACCACGGGCGCGGTTTCGCCGTTGTCGCCCGGGAAGTGGGGCTGCTGGCCAGAAAGAGCAGCCACTCGACGCAGACTATTCAGGCGCTGATCAATCACTCTTTGCAGGGCATCGAAGACGGTTCACGGGCCGTTAACCTGCTGGAAGATAATCTGCAGCAGGTGATCGGGCTGGTGGCTAATTTAAGCAGTCTGCTGAATGAGATCTCGGTCGCGACCCTGAGCCAGGGGGAGAGCATTCATCAGATGACGCGGCAGCTTCAGGCGTTGAATCAGGTTTCCCGTCAGACCGACATGCTGGTGTCTGACGCGTCGGATGCCTCTGAACGGCTGCATAAGCAATCCGATCTTTTATTGCAGGCGGTTTCGCGTTTTCGTCTTAGCGCCTGACGCAACATATAAGCCTCTGTTATACTCGCAGCCCGTTTTAGCCTGAGGGCAAGGAGCAAAGTGTGGCTGCGGTCATCCATAATGAGATGTTGGACGAGATTCTGTCGCAGGTTCGTCCGTTAATTGGAAAAGGGAAGGTTGCCGACTATATTCCGGCCCTTGCCTCAGTCAGCGGGAATAAGCTGGGTATTGCCATTTGTACGGTAGACGGGCAGCGTTACCAGGCCGGTGACGCCACCGAGCGTTTTTCAATTCAGTCGATTTCAAAAGTACTCAGTCTGGTTGCGGCCATGCGTCAGTATGAGGAAGACGAAATCTGGCATCGCGTGGGGAAGGATCCATCCGGGCAGCCTTTCAACTCACTGCTTCAGCTCGAAATTGAACAGGGTAAGCCGCGTAACCCGTTTATCAATGCCGGTGCGCTGGTGGTTTGCGATATGCTGCAAAGCCGTCTCAGCGCCCCTCGCCAGCGTATGCTTGAAATTGTCCGTCAGCTCTCGGGCGTCGCGGATATTGCCTACAATGCGGTGGTGGCGCGCTCGGAGTTTGAACACTCCGCCCGTAACGCGGCTATCGCCTGGCTCATGAAATCGTTTGGTAACTTCCATAACGATGTCGCCACCGTGCTGCAAAACTATTTTCATTACTGCGCGCTGGAAATGAGCTGTGTTGAACTGGCACAGACATTCTTGTTCCTCGCCCATCAGGGGCATGCGCCGCACCTCGCGCAAGATGTTGTCTCGCCCATGCAGGCGCGTCAGGTGAATGCCCTGATGGCGACCAGCGGGATGTATCAGAACGCCGGAGAGTTTGCCTGGCGCGTCGGTCTTCCGGCTAAATCGGGTGTCGGCGGCGGGGTGGTGGCAATCGTGCCTCACGAAATGGCGATTGCCGTCTGGAGCCCGGAGCTGGATGAAACGGGAAATTCACTTGCCGGTGTGGCAGTTCTGGAGAAACTGACCCAACGTCTGGGACGTTCCGTATACTGATGTCGACCCTGGATCCGCTTTTTGCCCGCCTGGCGCGATCACCTTTTCGTTCGCGCTTTCGCTTAGGCACGAAGGAACGGCAGTACTGCTGGGACAAAGGTGCCGAAACCATTGACCAGCACGCCGCCGATTTTGTTGCCCGGCGTCTTGCACCGGCCCATCCCACCAATGACGGGAAACAGACGCCCATGCGCGGTCATCCGGTGTTTATCGCTCAGCATGCCACCGCCACCTGTTGTCGTGGCTGTCTGGCAAAGTGGCATAACATTCCGCAGGGTGTTCAACTCAGCGCGCAGCAACAGCATTATATTGTCAGCGTGATCCACCACTGGCTGGTGCTGCAGATGAACGCCTAAACTTGACGAGTTATGATCCTGTTGTATTTGTGTTATAGATGCAGGTTAAGTTAGTTCAGATCCTGCTGACGATCGACATAATCGCCATAAGTTATTATACGGAATGATATTTAATGCGTTCTGCTCTCTCTGCCTTCAGGTTTTTTCAACCCGATACTCCGCTGCGTAATGCGTCGTGGATCTTTATTCTCACCACCTTATTCTATTTTGTGGGTGCTGAATTGCGTCTGGTTGAAGCGTTGTCGCTGTTCTGGCCACTGAATGGCGTTATGGCGGGAGTATTCGCCCGTTATGCTTATCTGAATCGTCTGCATAACTACGCGGTCGCGTATGTTGCCATGCTGATGTACGACGCGGTCACCACCAGCTGGGGAATGGCCTCGCTGGTGATTAACCTGTCCAATATGATTTTTATCGTCGTGGTCGCCATACTGGTTCTGCGTGATAAACGGCTGATGAAAACCCCCGATCCGCTTAATGCGCTGCGTCTGTTTAACTACTGCCTGATTGCTGCGCTGCTGTGTGCCTTGCTTGGCGCGGTGGGGTCGGTCGGTATCGACAGTCACACCTTCTGGCCGCTGTTTGCCGACTGGTTTAGCGAGCAGTTTTCAACGGGGGTGCTGATTGTGCCGTGTATGCTGACGATTAGCCTGCCCGTGCGTGATATTCAGCTACGCCTGGAGCAGCTGTTCCCGGTTATGGCGTTGATAGTCTCGGTGGTCGCGTCGGTGGTGATTGGCGGCGCGGGGAGCCTCTGTTTCCCGCTGCCGGCGCTTATCTGGTGTGCGGTACGCTACCCGCTGCCCGTCACCTGTTTACTGACGTTTCTCACGGGCGCCGTTGAGATCATTCTGGTTGCCAACTCCATTATCAATATTGCCGTCGCGACACCGCTTTCGACCCCGATGATGTTCTCAGCCCGGCTGGGCATTGCCACTATGGCTATTTGTCCGGTGATGGTCTCCGTCAGCGTGGCGGCCATTAATTCACTGATTCGTCAGGTGTCACTGCGGGCAGATTATGATTTTCTGACGCATGTCTATTCCCGCTCCGGGCTTTATGAAGCGTTAAAGCAAGAAGAGGCGCACCGGCATTCGCGTTTTTTAACCGTCATGCTGCTGGATATCGATTACTTCAAAAGCATCAATGATAACTACGGTCACGAGTGCGGTGATCGCATACTGGCGGCCTTTGCCCGGCAGGTTCAGCAGGTTGTCGGTGAGGACGGTATGGTGGCGCGAATGGGCGGAGAAGAGTTCGCGGTGGTCGTGAACTCCGGGGATGCGCAGCACGGTTTTGAACTGGCTGAACGCATCCGAACCACCGTCGCACATCATCCGTTTACCTGGCGCCAGCAGACGCTGTATCTGACCGTCAGCATTGGCCTGGGCAGCGGTAAATCTGAGTCATGGCAGTTGACGGAGGTCTTTAATAAGCTGATGGCTGAAGCGGACGATCATCTCTATCGCTCAAAGAAAGCGGGGCGAAATCGGACCAGCGCCCGGTTGTCGGATGAGCAGGTTACTGCAACGTCCGGCAGCGAAACATCACTGCATTAGTCGTCATGAGCCAGTGACGTTAACAAATAGCGTCTGAACAGGATATTCGTACACTGACAATGTCTCTGTTTAAGCTACGCTTTTAGTAAAGCTTGCGTCAGGAGACGTTATGAAAACACCTGCAACCCCTGAAAACGAAACGGAACGTCTGAACTCGCTGCGCGAATCAGGCCTGCTTGAAATCGACAGTTCGCCGGCCTTTGACCGTCTGACGCGTCTGGCAAAACGCTTTTTCCAGGTGCCGCTGGCGATGGTCAATCTTATCGATGAGCATTCGCTGATCGTGAAGTCGGCTGATGGCCAGGCACCGGACTCTGTCCCGCGCAATATCTCATTTTG
Source organism: Enterobacter cloacae complex sp. FDA-CDC-AR_0132 (assembly GCF_003010695.1). Taxonomy (NCBI): domain Bacteria; kingdom Pseudomonadati; phylum Pseudomonadota; class Gammaproteobacteria; order Enterobacterales; family Enterobacteriaceae; genus Enterobacter; species Enterobacter cloacae complex sp. FDA-CDC-AR_0132. Next base: position 4,041,109 of record NZ_CP027618.1, read on the forward strand.
TGGCCATACGATACTCAGCGAAGCGCCGCTGGTGGTGGGGGACATGCGTCAGGATGACCGCTTTGCCGATAATCCGCTGGTGGCCGGTGAGCCTGGCGTTCGTTTCTACGCTGGTTTCCCGCTGCGTCTGCGCGACGGCGCGAGCGTCGGATCGCTTTGCCTGATTGATTATTCTCCGCGCGAGTTTACGGCGGCCGATCTTGCCGTGCTGGGAGATCTGGGCGCGCTGGCAGAAGATGAATTTGCCGCCGTCAGTGCGGCGACTACCGATGAACTGACGGGCTTATTCAACCGTCGGGGCTTTAATCAGCTCGTCCGGTTTACCCTGTCCGTCGCCCGACGCCGTGCAGAGCCGTTAACCCTCGGCTGGCTGGATCTGGATCGTTTTAAGGAGATAAACGATCGCTACGGCCACGAGGAAGGGGATAAGGCGCTGAACGTGATGGCGCAACTGATGCGTTCCTCCTTCCGTGAGGCGGATCTGCTGGTTCGCTTTGGCGGGGATGAGTTTGCCGTGCTGTTCGCCGATACGGATGAGCAGGGGGCCTGGATTGCGATGCAGTATCTGGCCGAGCAGGTCGAAAATTATAATGCCCGCAAACTGCATCCGTGGTCGCTTCTGTTCTCGTGGGGCCTCAGTGAATTCGACCATAATGGTCATGACCTGCAACAGTGGCTAAAAGAGGCCGATGAAAAGATGTATGCCATGAAGCAGCAGCGCCATCGCGAAAGATGACATAACAAAAGCCTATGATCGATCCGTTTGCGTTAATAAGATGTTAATTGCACAGTGACGGTATTCAACGTAAGGAAAAACAATGAATACCTCACTGCACATCAAAAACCTCACCAGGGAAGAGATCCTCACCCACCTCGATGCGTTGTCCGCGATCCTCGAAAACTGCGTTAACGGCGGCGCATCCGTCAGTTTTATGTTGCCCTTTAGCCCGGAAAAAGCACGTGCTTTCTGGCGCGGTATTGCTGAGAGCGTGGGACGCAATGAACGTCTTGTGCTGGCCAGTATCGATCCGCAGGACGGTGTTATCGGCACGGTACAGTTGATCACCGATCAGCCGGAGAATCAGCCGCATCGCGCGGATGTGGCAAAACTGCTGGTCCATGAAAAAGCGCGCCGTAAAGGGGCGGCAATGGCCCTGATGGAAGAACTTGAAGTACAGGCCAGAGCCAGAGGCATTTCGGTCCTGGTACTGGATACGTCCACCGGCAGCGGTGCCGAGACGTTCTACCAGCGTGCTGGCTGGCAAAAAGTGGGGGAGATCCCGCGCTATGCATTGATGCCGGATGGCGCGATGACCGCCACCTCCGTGTTCTATAAATTCTTATAATTATTTTTCACAACTCCATCATGAATTGATCAAAACAGGGTTCCCGGTCGTAAAGTTTTGATAAGTTATCGTACCAATCTTATCAGGCTGTATGACTAATTATAAAAGGAACCCATTGTGAACACACTTAACCGTCATGATTTTCCCGGTCCACACTATCCGGAACGTATCATTCAGTTTGGTGAAGGCAATTTCCTGCGGGCGTTTATCGACTGGCAAATCGACCTGTTAAACGAACATACCGATCTTAACGCCGGTGTGGTGGTCGTTCGTCCCATTCAAAGTGATTTTCCGCCGTCGCTGAATACGCAGGATGGACTGTATACCACGATCATTCGCGGCCTGAACGAAAAGGGCGACGCGGTGAGCGATGCACGTCTTATCCGTTCCGTTAACCGCGAAATCAACGTTTATAACGAATACGATGCGTTCCTCAGGCTGGCTCATAACCCGGAGATGCGCTTTGTGTTCTCGAATACCACGGAAGCGGGGATCGGTTATCACGCGGGCGACACCTTTGAAGATGCGCCTGCCGTCAGCTACCCGGCGAAACTGACGCGATTGCTCTTCGAGCGTTTCAGTCATTTTAACGGTGCGCCAGACAAAGGCTGGGTCATCATTCCGTGTGAACTGATTGACTACAACGGGGATGCGCTGCGGGAACTGGTGCTGCGCTACGCGCAGGAGTGGGCGCTGCCGACGGCCTTTACTGAATGGTTGAACGATGCCAACTGTTTCTGCTCGACCCTGGTTGACCGCATTGTAACGGGTTACCCGCGTGACGAAGTGGTCGCCCTGCAGGCAGAACTGGGTTATCAGGACGGGTTCCTGGATACCGCCGAACACTTCTATCTGTTTGTGATTCAGGGCCCTGACTCCCTTGCCAGCGAACTGCGTCTTGATAAGTTCCCGCTCAACGTATTGATCGTGGATGACATCCGGCCTTACAAAGAGCGTAAAGTCGCCATTCTGAACGGTGCGCACACGGCGCTGGTACCGGTAGCCTTCCAGGCCGGGCTGGACACGGTAGGCGAGGCGATGAACGATGCTGACGTGTGTGCTTTTGTCGAAAAAGCTATCTATGAGGAAATTATTCCGGTACTGGATTTGCCGCGTGATGAGCTAGAATCGTTCGCCAGTGCGGTAACGGGCCGTTTCCGTAACCCTTACATCCGGCATCAGCTGCTGTCGATTGCCCTCAACGGGATGACCAAGTACCGCACCCGCATTCTGCCGCAGCTGCTGGCAGGGCAGAAAGCAACCGGGTCATTGCCTGCGCGACTGACGTTTGCTTTAGCGGCACTGATTGCGTTTTATCGCGGGGAGCGTAACGGGGAAAGTTACCCGGTACAGGACGACGCGCACTGGCTGGCGCGTTTCCAGCAGCTGTGGACACAGCATCACGATCGCCAGATCACTACCCGCCAACTGGTAAAATCGGTACTGAGCGTGAGTGAACACTGGGAGCAAGATCTTACGCAGGTTAACGGCCTGGTCGAGCAGGTTACGCGGGATCTGGATGCTATTCTGCTTCAAGGAATGCGTGCGGCGGTTAAACCGCTCTGCTAACACCGTTGCCCGGCTTCGGCCGGGTTTTAATGGGGATCTTATTAGTTACAACATACTATTTGCTCTGTTTTTAAAAAACACCTCTGGCACCGTGCGGTTTAGGCTAGCCAGGTCAGAAAATTCAATGTTTTATTAACATGCTTGCAACCGTGAGGGGGATCACGTTTAATAGCCACGCTCTTTTTCTTTCCTGAAACTCACTATGATTGTTCGTCCTAAACAGCACTGGTTACAACTCATCTTTGTCTGGCATGGCTCGGTACTGCCAAAAATCTATACCCGCTTGCTACTCAACTTCCTGCTTTCTATCGCCGTGATCCTGATGCTGCCGTGGTACACGTCCCTTGGCATCAAATTTACCGTTGCGCCATTTAGCATTCTCGGTGTGGCGATCGCTATCTTTCTCGGTTTCCGAAACAACGCCTGCTATTCCCGCTACGTTGAGGCGCGCCAGCTTTGGGGGCAACTGATGATAGCGGCACGCTCTCTGTTTCGCGAGGTAAAAAACACCTTGCCGGACGATAAACATCTCGGCGAGTTTGTCCGCCTGCAGATTGCCTTTGCCAACTGTTTGCGCATGACCCTGCGCCGGGAAACGAACGCCGAACAACTTTCCCGTTATCTTCCGGAAGATGATTTACGCAAGGTGATGAACGCCAACTCGCCGGCGAACCGTATTTTACTGATCATGGGGGAGTGGCTTGCCGTCAGGCGCCGCAATGGCGAGCTCTCAGATATCCTGTTCCACAGTCTCAACAACCGGCTGAACGACATGTCCATCGTCCTGTCGGGTTGCGAGCGTATTTTGACGACACCTGTACCGTTTGCTTACACGCTGATCCTTCATCGTACGGTGTATCTGTTCTGCATCATGCTGCCGTTCGCGCTGGTCGTCGATCTGCACTACATGACACCTTTTGTGTCGGCGCTGATTTCTTACACCTTTATCTCGCTGGATACGCTGGCGGAAGAGCTGGAAGACCCGTTTGGTACCGAAGATAACGACCTGCCGCTGGACGCCATCTGCAACATGATGGAACGTGACCTGTTGCAGATGAACGATGAAGAAGAGATCCCCGAAAGACTGTTACCGGATAAGTATTATCAACTGACCTGACGGGCATTCCATTCGTCACGGGTGATTTCCCACAGTTCGGAATCCAGCATGCCGCTGACGTACGCTTTCTTTTCTGTCCTGATAAGCCGCATGCCGCTACTGTCTGAAATACGACGGGAGCGGCTGTTAGCAGCCGCTTTTGGCGCACGCAACACCGGCTTGTTCAGGGTGTTAAACCAATAATCCGTCGCCGCAATACTGGCCTCACGCATGTATCCCTTACCCTGAAACTCCGGCGCCAACCAGAACCCACGGTTGTTATCTTCGACATCGTACAGGCAGATAATCCCCATCAGCTCATCCGGCGCCTCGCGACGTCGAATACTCCAGAACCAGGCAATGCCTTTTTCCATATCCGGCAATGCAACGTTATTAACATAATACTCCGCGCCGTTATCCGGGTAGGGCCAGGGTACTGAGGAGACCATATAGCGAACGATTTCCCAGCGCGGATAAAGCCGCTGTATCTGGACGGCATCTTCCGCGACCAGGGGAATGAGTAACAGGCGTTCTGTCGTTAGCGTCGGTATTGTCATCCGTGGTTCTCCCTGTTTAAGCGTTATGTTTTTGTTCACCTTCTGGTATTTTCATCTCTATCACATTCTTTTTCGGTGTGCTGGAATTCTTTACTACCAATAACTGCTTTTAAAAGGCTTTCGATTTGTAATATGAGGAATATATGGCTGTTACGGTAAGAGCTTTACGCGCAGAAGATTATTCCCAGTGGCGTCCGCTGTGGGACGGCTACACCCATTTTTATGACTGTGTCCTCGATGAGTCCGTGACCGCCGCGACATGGCAAAGGGCGCTCGACGAGCGATCATCGATGTTTTGCCGGGTTGCGGAAAGCGACGGCAACGTCATCGGCTTCGCCATGTGTATTTTGCACGAAGGAACCTGGTCGACAGCGCCCGTTTGTTATCTGGAAGATCTGTTTGTTGCTGCCAGCCAACGGGGAGCAGGGACTGGAAAAGCGCTCATTGACGCCCTGATGGACGAAGGCAAGCGCGAAGGGTGGTCAAAACTTTACTGGGTCACGCGGCAGAACAACCCGGCACGTAAACTCTACGACCAATATGGCGAAGCCGACGATTACGTTCGTTATCGCGTCTCGCTTTAAGACGCAATGACCTGTGTTTGTATCACATTGTATCAACGCCTCTGATACATACACAGGCTTGCAATAAAGGCCCATTAGCACATATCCGCTATACAAACCGATGTTGTTATATCCCCGTGAATCGTACTCAATCGGAGATAACAACATGTTCAGCAAACTCGCATACTCAACTCTGGCTTTAACCGTTTCTCTTGGTACCGTCATGTCCTGTCAGGCCGAAGCAACCGGTACTGATTTCGCGACGGCGTTTGATCATCCTCAGCAGATTAACGCCGGCGACCTTAACGTCGGTTATGTCGACATCGGCCCGAAAAATGGTCAACCGATCATTTTATTACACGGCTGGCCCTACGATATTCATAGTTATGCGCAAGTCGCTCCCGCGCTGGCTGCCAAAGGATATCGGGTGATTGTGCCTTCTCTGCGTGGCTACGGAACTACCCGTTTCCTCTCAGATAAAACGCCGCGTAACGGCCAGCCTTCGGCCATGGCGAAAGACGTTGTGAACCTGATGGATGCCCTGAACATCAAGCAGGCCGTTTTTGCAGGATACGACTGGGGGGCCCGTACGGCGGACATCGTCGCGGCGCTGTGGCCAGAACGCGTTAAATCGCTGGTCTCCGTCAGTGGATACCTGATCAGCAGCCAGCAGATTGGCAAACAACCCTTACCGCCGAAAGCAGAAGTTCAGTGGTGGTATCAGTTCTATTTCGCCACCGAACGTGGTGCTGAAGGCTACGCCAAAAACACCCATGACTTCGCCCGTTTGATCTGGTCGCAGGCATCACCTGACTGGAAATTTAGCGATGCAACGTTTAACGCCAGTGCCAAATCCCTTGATAACCCGGACCATGTCGCGGTGACGCTCAGTAACTATCGCTGGCGTTTAGGGCTGGAAAAAGGGGAGCGCAAATACGACAGTTATGAGCAAAAACTGGCAACGCTTCCGAATATTACCGTCCCGACGATCACCATTGAAGGCGGAAACAACGGGGCGCCACATCCTGCTCCACAGGCCTACGCCGGGAAATTCACCGGTAAGTATGAACACCGTACCTTTGGCAAAACCGTAGGTCACAATCCTCCGCAGGAAGATCCGCAGGATTTCGTCAACGCAGTTGTGGACGCAGATAAACTCTGAAATGTGCTATTTTCAATACGTTATCCTTCAGTCTGGAGATTTCTGTGGAGCATATTGATCATATCCTTGTCGTCGATGACGACAGGGATATTCGTGAGCTGATTGTCGATTACCTCGTTAAGTCCGGATATCGCGCCTCTGGCGCGGCAAATGGCAAAGAGATGCGAGTTGTGCTTGATAAACAGCATATCGATCTTGTGGTGCTGGATGTCATGATGCCCGGCGATGACGGATTAACGCTGTGTCGTCAGCTCCGAAGCGGTAAACATAAAGACTTGCCCATTCTGATGCTCACGGCGCGTAACGAGGAAACAGACCGGATCCTGGGGCTGGAGATGGGGGCAGACGATTATGTCGTGAAGCCTTTTGTTGCACGCGAGTTACTCGCGCGGATCAAAGCCATTTTACGTCGTTTCCGCACAATGCCCCCCAATTTACAGGTGACGGAAGCCGGACGACTGGTCACGTTTGGAGAATGGCAACTGGACACCGTGGCCCGTCATTTAATCGACAGTGAAGGGATGGTGGTGGCGCTCAGCGGGGCGGAATATCGTCTGCTGCGCGTGTTCCTCGATCACCCTCAGCGCGTCCTGACCCGGGATCAACTGCTAAATCTGACCCAGGGGCGCGATGCCGAGCTTTTTGAACGATCGATTGATCTGCTGGTGAGCCGGGTGCGTCAGCGTCTGAATGAAGACGCCCGCACGCCGGCCTATATCAAGACCGTGCGCAGTGAAGGTTATGTCTTTACAATGCCGGTGATCATAAAAGAGGCCAATGAATGACGCTTTGGCCACGCTCGTTGCTGTCCCGGCTGTTGGTCATCGTGCTGGCTGGACTCTTACTGGCCAATACTCTCAGCCTGACGCTGGTGATGGTTGAACGCATGCACAGCGCCCGCACCGTAATGCTGGGTAATCTGGAAAACGATGTAGCCACTAGCGTGGCCATTCTTGACCGACTTCCCGCTCAGGAGCGGGCGGCCTGGCTGCCGCGGCTGGAGCGCGGTAACTATCGCTATATTCTCGGGCCTGGAGAACCGGGCGCACCGCCTGAGGATAAGCGTTCACGCGATGCCATTCGAACGCTAAAAGAGACCCTTACGGCTGACTACCCGCTCACGTTTACCGCCGTTCCCGGTCCTATTTCCCATATTCAGGCGCATCTCACCTTACGTGATGGGGCACCGTTGACCATCGATCTGACACCACGCATGCCACCGGTCGCCAGCTGGTTACCTGTCGTGCTGGTATTGCAGCTGCTGCTGCTTGCGGCCTGTGCCTGGATCGCCGTGCGTCAGGTGATTCGGCCTTTTTCACAGTTTACCCGTGCAGTTGACGCGCTGGACCCGGCGGCAAACACACCAATGACGGAGAAGGGGCCGGTAGAAGTGCAAAGAGCCGCGCATGCCTTTAACGCGATGCAGGCGCGCATTCAATCCTATCTTCGCGAACGCGCGCAGATCCTGGCATCCATTTCTCACGACCTGCAGACGCCCATCACGCGCATGAAATTGCGCGTCGAGATGGCCGATCAACCCGAGTTACGCGACAAGTTATTGAACGACCTCGATAACATGACCCGCCTGGTGCGGGAGGGTATTGCCTATGCCCGGTCATCAGAATCCCTGGAGGAGACCTCGCTAAAGCTGGAGCTCCATGCCTGGGTAAACAGCATTGCCTGTGATTATCAGGACATTGGTAAAAACGTGCAGTTTCAGGCAAACGACGCCCGCCTGCCGATAGTGACTCGGCCGCAGGCACTTCGCCGAGTGATGACCAACCTCCTGGATAACGCGCTTAAGTTTGGTGGCTATGCCATTATTGAGATTGATGATTCTTCTGCCGGACACATTGCTATCCATATTCTGGACGGCGGGCCGGGGATACCTGAGGCTGAACTCGACGCGGTATTACAGCCTTTTTATCGGGTAGAAACATCGCGTAACCGTGATACCGGCGGAACCGGCCTGGGGCTGGCGATTGCCGCGCAGCTGACCGCGCAGCTTGACGGGAAACTGCGGCTGGCAAACCTTCCTGAAGGCGGGCTGAAGGTCACGGTAACGCTGCCGCGTCGCTGATTGTACGGTTTTGTATCCGGTTGCGTGACCGATACGAGAGCAGACAAATCGTCCCGTTTTGCACACATCCCAAACACATCCGTACGATGAAATACCCTCACTGCAGCGTCGCAGGCCATCTGTAATGTGAGGTTTTTATGTTTTTGATAATCGCGTTTCTGGGCGGGATGATAAGCCTGCTCAGTCCATGTACGCTCCCGGTGATACCTCTTCTGTTTGCCGGTTTTCAGGGGCAGCGAAGACATATCCTGGCTCTGCTGGCAGGGATGATCGTGATGTTTACCGTGGTGGCGATGGTTGTCACGGTTGCCAGTGAATGGATCACGGATGCCACGATAATAGGGCGCTGGCTGGCACTCATTATTCTGGCTACAGCCGCGCTGGCCTTAATTTTCCCGTCCTTCGCCCAGCGTATAGCCGGGCCTGCGGTCAGCGCGGGCAATATCCTCAATACCCGCAGCGGACAAACGCGCGGAATGTTTTCCGCTTTCCTGGCCGGACTGGCCGTCGGTCTGCTCTGGTCTCCCTGTGCCGGACCGATCCTTGGGGCTATTTTCAGTATCAATATTGCGGGTCATTCGGCCATCACCACCGGCGCGCTGTTGGCGGCGTATGGCAGCGGATGTGCGCTTATGTTGGGCCTGCTTATGGCCGGCGGTCGGAAACTGATGACACCGCTGCGGGCCAAATCAGCGCTGATGGAAAGGTTGCGCAAGGGGGCGGGCGTGGTGATGTTAGCGGCTGTGGCGTTCAACGCCACGGGGATGAACTCGGTGCTGAAAGGTGCAAATGGGGTGGCAGACCGTCTTGAAACCACGCTATTGACCCTGGCGAAGCCCGCCACTGCGCCAGTAAAACTGCAGCCGGTCGTCATGACCGAACCCAGCAGTCAGTTGCCTTCGTTAAGTGGCGGAACCGGGTGGATTAATGGTGACCCTGTCACGTCTGAATCATTGCGGGGTAAAGTCGTCCTGATTGATTTCTGGACCTGGGACTGTATCAACTGCCAGCATACGCTCCCGCATGTCCGCGACTGGGCCACGCGATATCAGTCCCAGGGTCTGGTGGTCATTGGCGTGCATACGCCTGAATATCCGTGGGAAAAACCGCTCTCGTCGGTGAAAAACGCGGTGAACAAATGGCAACTGCCGTATCGGGTCGTGACGGATAATAACTACCAGATCTGGAACGCCTTCGGGAACCAGTACTGGCCGGCACATTACTATTTCGATGCCAAAGGGCAGTTACGTTATACCTCTTTTGGCGAAGGTAACTATGAAGAACAGGAAAAAGTTATCCAGCAACTGCTTAAAGAGGCCCGCTCATAACGTTGCTCAGGGCTGACGTTGAGCAATGATAAACAATCGTGGAAAAGCCAGCAGTATCTGCCCGTTTTCCTGGAGCGGATACTGCTCTTCCAGCATTTCATGGTAGCGCTTGAGAAAACGTTTCTGCTCGCTCTCATTAAGCTCCTGCAGCCACGGACGTAAACCGGTCGCGCTTACCCAGTCAATGATGGCCTGGTGTGAGCTCATTTTATGGAAATAGGTTGTCCGCCAGATATCCACATCACAACCGGCGTCTGTCAAAATGTCGTAATAGGCATGCACGCCGGGCAAGGCTTCACGACCCCGATCGGGATAGCCTTGTTCCCAGGCAACTTCACGCATCGCCACATGAGTGGGCTCAAGCCAGTTGTCAGGCATCTGAATGGCCAGTACGCCATTTAACGTGAGCAGAGAGACCAGGTGCGGCAGAAGATCGTAGTGGTCGGGCACCCACTGCAACGAGGCATTGGCGTAAATCAGGCTCAGCGGCTGGCCGGGCTTAAACTGGCGGATATCGGCCTCAACAAAGTGGCAATCCGGTAAGGCGCTGCGGGCTTCGTCGAGCATCGCAGGTGAGTTATCGACCCCTGTGATGTGCGCTGAAGCCCAGCGATGTTTTAACAGCGCCGTACTGTTTCCAGGCCCGCAGCCCAGATCGACGATGGATGACACGTCATCCAGGGGAATTCTGTCGAGCAATTCAGCGGCGGGCCGCGTACGTTCGGCTCCGTATCGCAGGTACAGGGAAGGGTTCCAGTCAGCCATCTTTGCATCTCCGTTGTGCATGCTTCAGCAAGAATAGCACACGCAGACACCTGCACTGCGGCAGGTGTCTGTCCTGCGGCAATTACAGAATGCCTTTCAGGGCAACATGATAAAGCAGCATGATGGTTTTCCCGTCGACAATCCTGCCCGTTTCAATGCCGCGCAGTGCCTCTTCCAGCGTCATTTCCAGTACGTCGATATCCTCACCCTCCGCTTTGAGTCCACCGCCTTCACTGGTTCTGTCTTTCGGCTGGTATTCGGCGAGATAAAAATAGAGTTTTTCAGTGACGGAGCCCGGGCTCATGTAAGCTTCAAAAATTTTCTCAACGCTGGAAACGCTATAGCCGGTCTCTTCTTCCGCTTCTGCTTTAATCCGGCTTTCCGGATCCATGTTATCGAGCAAGCCCGCAGCAGCTTCAATAAGGTCATCTTTATGCCCGTTAATAAAGACAGGGAAGCGGAACTGGCGGGTCAGGATCACCGTCTTTTTATCCCGGTTATAAAGCAGGATGGTGGCTCCGTTTCCCCGGTCGTACACTTCGCGATTTTGCCGCTGCCATTCACCATCGCGTCGCTGCAGATCAAAGGTATATTTTTTCAGGATGTACCAGTTATCAGACAGTGTTTCACTTTCTATGATGCGTACATCTGCACGTTTTGATTGCACGTTTGTTCCTCCTTACGTAGAGTAATTATCATAAACAGCATTGTCGTGCAGTTTCAAGATTAAACGTGCAATATCAGGAATTCCTTATGCTCACAACGCAGCGAAAACAATTGATCCTTGAAAAGCTCGAGGCTGAAGGTCAGGTCCAGTCGAAAGCGCTCAGCACGCTTTTCGCGGTGTCTGAAGATACCATTCGGCGTGATTTACGCGAGCTGGCGGCAGAAGGGCGTTTACAGCGTGTTCACGGCGGGGCGCTGCCGTCATCCTCGGCCATTGCCCCGTTTGCTGAGCGTAAATCGGTAAAGATGGATGCCAAGAAAAATGTCGCCCGTAAAGGTGCGCAGCTGATTTCTGACGGCCAGGTGGTGATCATTGACGGCGGCACGACCACGTCAGAGCTGATTACGTTTCTGCCTCCTGATTTGAAGATAACCGTGGTCACGCATAGCCCAGGCATTGCGCTGGGACTTGTCGAACATCCCTCCATTGAGGTTATCCTGATCGGTGGCCGTCTGTATAAACACTCTATTGTTGCGGTTGGCGCGGCTGCTATCGAAGGCATCGAAAAAATCCATGCGGACCTGTTCTTTATGGGAGTGACTGGCATCCATCCTGATGCGGGCCTGACGACCGGTGATTTTGAAGAGGCGAGTATCAAACGTGCATTTTCCGGCAGAGCCGCCGAAACGGTTGTGCTGGCTTCCCCCGAAAAAATCAATACCGCGTCATCTTTTGTGATTGGCGATCTGTCGCTGGTGAACACGATTGTCGTTGAAGACGATACCGATAGCGCCTGGATTAACGCGGTAAAAGAAAAGGGGGTTTCCGTGGTGATGACCTCTGAACCGGAAAAGGCATAACCCACGCGAAAAGCTTTTATGATCCGGCCTGTCAGTAAGTCGACAGGCCGGCAGGTCACATCAAACCTGAGGGATATCCTCAAGCGCAGTGTAAATCTTAAGCCCCAGCGTTTGCGCCACCTCTATGTCCATATCGGCCCCTTTGGACGCGCCGGCAATCCGGTAGATAGCATCACATTTCGCAATGAGTCGGTGCGCGACGGGATACAGCATTGCTTCACTGATTTCATCACCCATCGATTTCGAGCCAGCCGCTTTTGCCAACGGTAAGGCCAGCCATTCGCCAATAACCGGAACATGGCCACATTGATAGACGGCTAACGCCGCATTTTCAAGACGAGCAAGGTTTTCATCAATGCGCGCCTGCACGCCATCGGTGCCGCTACGATAGGGGCCGGCGATTAAAATCAACTGTTGTGTCATATCAACCTCAGTAAGTAAAAATGCATGAGTTTGCACGTTTGTGCGTCTTTTGTTTCTGGCTTCATATTAATCGGCAATTTCGTGCAATTTCAAGTAATATTGTGCATTGTGAGTTTTTTAAGACAGTTGCAGAAGAGTAGAGCTGGTCTATGCTCAAAAAGCAGAGATCAGCCATTCTCTGGGCGTATTGAAAAATAACAATAATCTTGCGTTTCAGGGGGTGGAAATGAAGAGGATCCTGCTCGTTACAGTGTCATGCTTGCTCTCGGTAATCTCCTTTCTCAGCGTAGCCGCAGAGCCGCGCCAGGAGCCGACAGATCGGGAGCGCGCCAGAACGGTTTATATTTTCCATCAGCCGATTGTAATGCTGCAGGCAAAATTCGGTCTGACCACGCCTGAAGAGCGAGTTTTGCGCATTCGTAATACGCTGCGCAATTTCTCTCAACAGGATGTTCTGGAGCCCCTGAAAATTATTCCGGTTACCCGTTACAACCAACCGGGAAGACTGATTGTGATGAACGGCAAGCCGGTGATGTTACTGGCACAAGCCGATCTCGATGAGGGTGACGACCTGACGCTTGATGAAGCTGCTCAACGTGTGCTGACTCGAATGGAGGCACAACGTACGGCACTTCGCGATCAATATGACGCCGGGTGGCTGGCATTATCGGCAGGCAAAACGGCCGCAGGGCTGCTGGCACTGTTTGTTTTCTGGTACGGTGCCTGGCGGTCATGGCGTGGAGTAAGGCGTTTTTACCGAGGCCGCATTCTTGAGAACCGCAGTATCATTCCACAAAGCTGGCGCAGGTTTGTCGGCGCGATTGAGACTCGTTTGTATGCTTTGCTGATGATTATTCTGGGTATTCTCGGGCTTTATATCTGGCTAAGTTGGTCATTCAGTCTGTTTCCCTGGACGCGCGTTTGGGGGGCATCGCTGGGTGACTGGACCATGCGTGTTCTGCGGGATATCGCACTGTCCATTGTCTCGGCTATGCCGGGCATTTTGATCGTCCTGATTATTTTTCTTATCACAGCCTTCATTCTAAAACTCCTTAAAGTCTTGTTAAATCAGGTAGAAGCAGGGCGTTTACACCTTCCCGGGATCCATCCTGAAACCGTCGGCGCGACGCGGAAGTTAATTTCTGTAGTGGTGTGGTTATTTGCTCTGTCCGCGGCATACCCGTTTTTACCCGGGGCCAATTCACTGGCCTTTAAAGGTATCAGTGTATTCTTTGGGCTGATGTTGACCCTGGGATCTGCCGGGGTGATGAACCATGCCATGAGTGGCCTGGTACTGATTTACTCGAGAGCCTTGAGAAAAGGCGACATCATTCGGGTCGCGGATAACGAAGGGTTAGTTACCGAGATAGGTATGCTCGCGACGAAAATCATTACGCGGGAGAATTACGTTGTAACCGTACCGAATGCTGTCGTAGTTAGCGGCAAAATCACTAATCTCAGCGCGCAAAATCCAGATGGTGGCGTGAACCTGACGACAGGTGTCACTATCGGATACGACACGCCATGGCGGCAAGTTCATGCCATGCTGGAGATTGCCGCCAGACGGGCGAAATGTATCGATCAGTCACAACAGCCGCTGGTAAGACAATTGAGTTTGATGGACTGGTATATTGCTTATGAACTTCAGGTGAAGCTGCGTGCCGGGCAATCACTGGCGGAGGCCCGCAATGAACTGCACAGCAATATTCAGGATGTCTTCAACGAGTTTAATGTACAAATCATGTCGCCAAACTTTGTGATGCAACCAGAAGGCGCGGTCGTCGTGACGGAAGATAACTGGTATGCAGCGCCGGCAGAGAAGCCAGAGAATAAACAGCGTGAGTGAAGATGGCTATGCAGGTTTAGAGGATTCGGAGCAGATAAGGTGCATTAGAGGCTATCAAACACCAGAACAAGGACGACCATAAAAAGCCAGATTCTGCCTTAATCTATGTAAGTGCGCATAATGTATATTATGTTAAATTGAATATTATGATCCATTCCTGAGTAATGCTAATTAGGCAATCCTACCCTTTTCTAATTCCTACCTATTCTGGCTGGCCCCCAGATATTGGATCAAAGTTTTAACACTGCTATCATCGAAATCATAAAATTACTCTGCTTGCCGTTTGAATATTCAGGCAGTCCACAAAAGCGTCATTTGCCCTCATGGAACGAAGGAATTCTCTGATGAACCTCCCTGGTCAACCTTCACCTGACAACACTTTACCTGGTTACGACCTTTCTCGCAGTCTCGGTAATCAGACAGGTGCAGATATCGATTTTAAAAAACTGGCTGAACAGCTGGACTGCATGCGAAATTTTTACAACGTCGGTATTATTTTTGACGATGGTAGACAACGCTGGCTTGTACGCCCTTCCCGCCGTATCGCGGATGCTAATCAGAGCACCGTGAGCCATGTGGTGATAAGTAAAGTGCCGGAAATCAAGCAACACAGTGCTGAAAAAGCCGTTGTTGCTGCTCTCACTGCGCCGTCACTGGCCACTGAAATTACCTCAACTGGTTTTGCCTGTGGTGCGATGATCGTAACGTTGGTCATGGCGTTTGGTGCCGGTGCGGCAGTACCAATGACTGCGGGAGGATCCGGGGTAATAGCTGCAATTAGTCTATCAGGTGCACTCGCGACCGGTGCGCAGTGCATGATTGGAGCTGGCAGACTGCTGGCTATTAATAACGATCACGGATCCGATGTTGCCTGGCTGGACAGCCAGGACTGGTATATTGCCACTTCTACAGTCTTGGATGTTATTTCGCTGGCTGCTGCTGGAACGGCACTGAAAGGTACATTAGAAACTTACAAGCTGATGAAAGCGGCTTCCTCAAGTAAAGTTATAACTTGGTTCCAGAGCCTTAGTCGTGCTGAGAGAAAACGAATTACAGAAGAAATCATCAAAGCTCAGAATCCTGGCATCTCCAGTTCCGGAGTTAAGGCTGCAATTCGTGCAGGTGTTTATCCGAAACGATTCCCCAGCGAATCATTGCAAAAATCACTGCAGCGTGAGTTGGTTAATGCGGTAACCAATGCCTCGGCATTTGTTGGTAGTTCACTTACGGGCACCATTCGAAATCCACAGAACACAGTCAAGTCTGGGCGCTATGTGGTAGGACTATTACAGTCATTTTCCCCAAATTAAGCGTAGAGTATTCAAATGCTTAAAGAGCTATCCCGTCGTCTACAACACTGTGACGACATAGCGGTACGTATAAACAATGCCAACGCTTCACAGTTGCAAGAACTGAAAACGCAGTTGGTCCAGCAGATGGGTAAGCCCGTGGGGCTACACACTATGGGTATCCCTGCGGCAATCAGCACCCTCGGGGTGATTGTCAGTTTTGCTATTCCGCAGCTATGGTTGGGCTACGGCGTACTCGCCGCACTCAATCAGCCGGCAGAAAAGGTATTTGTGTGGGTAGTGTTGATTGCCCTTCTGTTCGCCGGCATCAACGGTCTGACGATGTTTATGATGGGTAAAGGCAGCATTCGCGCCGTGCGGGTACATCTTTCTCTGGCATTCATAAGCCTTCTGCTGACGGTCGTTTATCTGATTGCGGCTCTGAGCGGCACCATCTGGCCAGGCGTCAATTTAACAGCCGCACTGGTGAGTGTTGTCATGTTGCTGCTCAGCGGTTTCTGTATACGATCTCCTTCCTTCTATAAGATGCTGCTATTTACCCTTCATAATCGCGCCTGGCGCCAGCAAATCCGCCAGACACGCAATAACATGCAGCGTTAAACACATTCCCGCCACTACTGGCGGGACTTCGCCCTGTGCCTGCGCAACCTTATCGCTCGGTCGCGGAGATCAGAAAATCAATCAGGGTTTTCACCCTTTTCGTTTTCCCCGCGTTTTTCGGGTAATAGAGATACACTGGCGGATAGGTTTTCCAGAAGCTCTCCATCACAGGTACAAATTGTTCCCGATCTGGCTGTAACCGCCAGATGGGTTCGAACAAGCGCCCAATTCCCAGTCCGTTACGAATTCCGTCTGCCATAACATCAATATCGTTGCTGATTAACTGTCCGGGCATTTCAACGGTTAACTGTTCTCCGCGATCGTTCAGGATCAACGGAAGGATGCGGTTGTTAGTGATAAAACGGTAACCAATCAATCGGTGATGACTGAGATCTGCCGGCACCTCAGGCATACCCTGTTCAGCGAGATAGGCAGAGGATGCGTATAACCCTTCACGAAACGGTTTCATTAACGGCCGTGCTACCACCCCACCCTCCAGAATATCGCCAAAACGAATCCCCAGGTCAAAACGCTCCTCGATAATATTCACGGTACCGTCGAAGACCGAAATTTCCAGTTGAATCCTTGGGTATTGCTGACAGAACGCAGCCATTGCAGGCTTGAGAATTAACAGATAGGCGAAACGCGAGAGCGTAATTCTTACCACACCAGAGGGTTCATGATTCCGATCGCGAATGCTTTCCAGCGATTTTTCCAGCGAATCCACCGCGGCGGCCGTTTGTTCCAGCAACTGTTGCCCGGTTTCGGTCAGCTCAATACGCCGGGTCGTGCGCACAAAAAGCGGATGACCAATATGCTCTTCCAGCAACTTAAGCGCATTGCTGACGGATGGCGGCGTGATTTCAAGTTTCCTCGCAGCTGCCGAGATATTTCCTTCACGCGCAATGCTCTGAAAGATGCGGATCTGATTATAAAGAGCGTTATTCATAGCATTTTCCTTAAGCAATTACCGCCTGATTATTAAGTACAGACTAAAGATGCTTAAGTCAATGCTCGCCTTATCTTCATACATAGAGGCTCTTATACTTTCTGCTCTTCTCACTGAAAACTGATTACTGGAGCGACTGATGCGAATTTTATGTCTGGATATTCCCGCCGCGGGTGCATCGCCGGAAAAATATGCACCGCACCTTACTGCTGAAGCATTGCACGCCTGGGGACTGTATAAATCAGGCCTCATCCGCGACATCTACTTTCGTCAGGACAGACCCGGCGTCGCTATTTTCCTTGAATGTGACGCTGTCGAGGAAGCGATGAACGTAATGGCCGAATTCCCTCTGGCGAAAGCAGGCTTATTAAGCTTCGAGTGCATTCCTCTTGGCTCCTTTATTAACTGGGAAAATCTCTTCTCAGAAGAATTTAAAAACTAAAAGCACGGCGTGGCTGACGTCCCGTCTTTTTAAGACGCTGCATCTGAAAACACGCCTGAGTTAAACATCCATCAATTCAACATAACTGATAGAAATGAAAAATATCCTTATCGTTTCCGGACATCCAGAACTTAACCATTCTGTCGCCAACGCCACCATCCTTGACGAGGTGGCGACAGCCCTGCCCGACGCTGAAATTCGTCGTCTGGACTGGCTCTATCCGGACGGCAAATTCAATATCGGAGCGGAGCAGGAAAGCCTGCTCAGGGCCGATGTGATTGTCTGGCAGTTCCCTTTTTCCTGGTACGGACTCCCGGGACTCATGAAACAGTGGCTGGATGAAGTTTTTGTTCACGGTTTCGCGCATGGTTCCACGGCGAAACTGGGTGGTAAAAAGCTGGTTCTCTCCTTCACAACGGGGGCACCGCAAGCGCTTTACACCGCTGACGGTTTCTTTGGCCACACCATTGAGGAGTATCTCATTGTCTTCGAGACGACGGCAAGGCTGTGCAATCTTGAGATGCTGGCACCGATTTATACCTGCGGTATCAGCTACGCCGACAGGGATGCCGAGAAAATCGCCCAGCAAAAAACGCTTGCCCGGGAGCACGCGTCAAGGCTTGTCGACCTGCTTAACGCTATTGGTGAATAATTCGGAAGGAGAATAACGATGCAGTATACCCGGCTCGGTAAAAGTGACTTACTTGTCTCTCGCATCTGCATGGGATGTATGGGGTTTGGCGATCCGATGACAGGCCAGCATCGCTGGACGCTGGACGAAACGGAAAGCCGGCACATCATTCGCTACGGACTTGAACAGGGCATCAATTTTTACGATACCGCCATCGCCTACCAGAACGGTTCGAGTGAACGGTTTGTTGGCCGGGCGTTGCGTGATATGGCGAAGCGCGATGATGTGGTGCTGACTACAAAGTTTCTGCCGCGGACGCCCGCGCAAATTGCCGAGGGGATCCGCGGAAAACAGGCAATAGCCCGCTCGCTGGATCTGAGTCTGCAAAATCTGGGTATGGACTACATAGACCTCTACATTTACCACATCTGGGATTACAACACGCCCGTTCTCGAGGTGCTTGAAGCGCTGCATGCCGCCGTTACTGCCGGCAAGGTGCGCGCTATAGGGATCTCAAACTGCTACGCCTGGCAGCTGGCTAAGGCGAACGCGCTTGCAGAACGCGAAGGGCTGACGCCCTTTGTTTCCATGCAGAGTCACTACAACCTGATTATGCGTGAAGATGAACGTGAACTCTTCGGTTTATGCGCTGAGGATGGGATCGCGTTGACGCCCTATAGTGCGCTGGCAAGCGGCCGCCTGTCCCGTAAAGAAGGCCACACGCGGCGAGCCGTCGAGGATGACTACGCCCGCGGGAAGTATGACCGTACGGCAGAACAAGATCGGATCATTATCGAACGCGTTGCCGAGCTTGCCGAACAGTATCAGGTATCCATGACGGAAATATCACTCGCCTGGCTACTGACCAGGGTCACATCACCCATTGTTGGTGCCACGCAAAAACATCATGTTGAAGGTGCGGTAAACGCCGTGAGCCTGCAGCTGAGCCCGGAGGCGATCCGCTATCTGGAAGAATGTTATCAGCCCCACTTTCTGACGGGGGTTATGGCGCAAAATACGCCGCATACCAAAGACGTTAAGCAGGTCTGGACGCGGTAGCCTGTTTCTGGTTTAGAAAAAAGGATCATCATGAAAAAGAGTCTCATGTTTTTAGCTTACCTGCTAATAAGTAGCCCTGCCTTTGCAAAAAGTCAGGGTATACAGGATACGCCCGTGATGAATATCGTTGAGATAAGCATCACGCCCGATCGGGACAGACATTTTGATGAGGTTGCCAGGCAAACAATCACCGCTTCGGTTGATCATGAGGCGGGCACGCTGGCGATGTACGCGCTGAAACGCAGTGACAAGGCGCGTCAGGCATATATGGTTGAGCTTTATGCAAGCGAGTTGGCCTACCGCAAACATCTGGATGCCTCTCCATATAAAGCGTTTGTTGCTCAAGCTCCTGATATGATTGATCAGAAGCTGAAAATCACACTGGTGCCGCAATTTACAGGGGACAAACACATCATACCCGATGGGCGGACCATCAATAATCTGGTGGTAGTTGAGGTGAAGCCAGAATATCAGACTGAATTCAAAAACATTGTCCTTCCTGAAATGGCTCAGTCGCTCAACATAGAAAAAGGTGTGCTTGCCATGTATGCCGCGACAGACGTAGATGATCCCCACCGCTGGTATTTTTATGAGATTTACGCCAGTGAGGAAGATTATCAACTCCACAGACAGACGCCGCACTTTAGGGATTATCTAAAGCAAACGGCGCACATGAGTACCCGTAAAACGTCTATTCCTGTCAAACCACTATTTCTGCGTAATAAAGGCGGGATAACCGCAGAAATCGCCCCTGGCGGCTAAAGCGTAGAAAAATGGCGTTTACGCAGGCCAGGTGTGATACATTCCGGGCGCTCTAATGACCACCACACATGACAGGTATGCAGAACATAACTCAACATTTTCGCTGGCTTCTGCTTGTTATCCCGTCACTGAGCGGTTGTGGCACCCTCTCGCAAATGTCCTCCCCGGCAGGAACACAGGAACTCCTCACCCATAAATCGCTGGACGGCGACGTTGATAGCGTGGTCCGTCACTATATGGCGCAAAAATCCGTTCCCGGGATGACGGTTGCGGTGATCCATAATTACGGTTCTCCGCAGTTTTACAGTTGGGGCGTAACCGATGCGGCCAATCGCTACCCGATCGGGTCCAATACCTTGTTTGCCCTCGGTTCGCTCAGCAAAGGGATTACGGCGGAAGTGGTGGCTTGTCTGGTGAACGAAGGAAGGCTGAGTTGGGACGATAACCTGTCGACATTGCTGCCACCGGGTACGCCCTTAAGCGCAGATGCACAAAAAATTACTCTACTGGAACTGGTGACCCACACCTCTGGCCTGCCCCGTCAGAATATGGATGTTCCGATGCTGGGAAAATTCATCAGCTATTTAAGCAGTGGCGATAACTTTTATGGCGAACTGGATAGCGATAACGTATTGCGCTATTTAGCCAACTGGCATGCACCGCAGCATAAAATGCCGCAATACTCTAATACCGGCTATGCCCTGATTGGCTATATCCTGAAACACAAAACTGGCGAAGATATTCAGAGTTTAGCCTCGCGCTATATTTTTCAACCGCTGCAAATGGCTAACAGTAGTTTTACTCCCCAGACGTTAAAGGGATACCCGCAGCGTGCGCTTGGCCATGCTGGCGATCAGCCCAAATTCATCCCGCGCGGGCAGCTGACGCCCGACTGGCATTTTTCCAACAACATGGTAGCGGCAGCGAGTTTATACAGTAACGCCGAAGATCTGGCCGCGTATGCCCGCTATCACGTGGCGACAACCGACAATCGCTTATTGGATAGCGTCTTTGCTGAAGTCAGTAATACCGATATTCAACGCGCCGATGGTGTACAGGGTATTGCCTGGACCACCGACTTTATCGGTCTGGAAAAAATTACTTATCAGGTAGGCTATATTGGCGGCTACTCAAGCTTTATCGGTTTCGATAAACAAAAAGGCAATGCGGTAGTCGTGCTTCAAAATGCATTTAACTGGAGTAACTATATTGGTATCGCACTATTAATGGATATGGCGAAAAACGATAGCCAGAGAGAAGAACATTCTCGCGCGCTGTAACCTCGCCTGGTCATGTCTGCAAACCAACTGCAGCGCTTCTCCGTATCGGCATGATACTGCTCAGCGGTGGCTGCATTCTTACTGCGACCTTCTAAAAGATGCTGAAAACGCCCCTCACTCGAGGAGCGTATACCCGTGACATCCACCACGCGCCAGTTAATTCGCCTGATTCATACGGCGATGTTTCTCTGCCTGTTGCTGGTGAATAACAGAAGACTGCCCATTGTTCGCCGTTTCATGCACAACGGCGGCCTTCTCATGCTCATTCATCGCAGAGAAAGACTTTGCCGATTCGGGAGTATTACAGGGGCCAGCTTTGAGCATTTTCTTGTGCATCTCAGCCATGGTTTGATGCGCAGTTGCCTGAGCGTTATTAACCTGGTCGTGCATGTTGATCGTTTCTGCTGCCCAGCCAGATGATGTGACAGCCATAATGGTGACAATGGATAACAGGATCTTTTTCATGGTCGAATCTCCTAAGTTTACATGCTCTGCAATATCGCTGAATGAAAAGTCAGAGATAAATGCATCGGCGTCTGAATTATCATTGATTATAAAAACCGACCTCTGTTTATCCCGTGACGGGCTGATGACATTTCTGTCACTGGGCCATACGGGGAATAACCCCCTGCCCCATACGCATAAAAAAGGACACTCCAGCGTGTCCTTTTAATATCGTCGCGCGTTTATTTATGTCTTCGCAGCCAGATTAATTTGTAGGCGGCCGGAATAATGAACAGGGATAACAGCGGAGCCGTAATCATTCCTCCAATCATCGGCGCGGCTATCCGGCTCATGACTTCTGAGCCCGCACCGGTTCCCCAGAGGATGGGCAACAGACCTGCAATGATAACCGCTACGGTCATCGCTTTCGGTCTCACGCGGAGTACCGCCCCCTGATAAAGGGCTTCATCGAGACCTTCCGCGGTAAAGGTTTCCCGCTGGGCTAGCGCCGGATGGGCTTCAATGGCATGACGCAAATACATCAGCATCACCACGCCAAACTCTGCTGCCACCCCGGCCAGGGCAATAAAGCCGGTTCCGGTCGCCACGGACATATGGAAGCCCTGCCAGTACAGGAACCAAATTCCGCCGACCAGGGCGAATGGCAGACTCATCAGAATAAGCAGTGCCTCATCAACACGACGGAATGCCAGATATAACAAAATGAATATGATCATTACCGTCATTGGCACCATCAGTTTCAGTTTTTTATTGGCGTGCTCCAGCAATTCAAACTGTCCGGAGAAAGAGACACTGGTGCCCGGTCTTAATTTTACGTGCTGGCTGATAGCGGTTTTAATGTCGTTTACAACCGACACCATATCCCTGCCACGGGCATCAATATAAATCCAGCTGGCAGGACGGGCATTTTCCGTTTTCAGCATGGTAGGTCCGGAAACGACACGAATATCAGCGACATCGCCCAGGGTAATTTGCTGTTTCATGGGCGTCAGAATGGGCATCTGTTTCAGTGCCTGTGGGCTGTTTCGGTAATCCTGAGGGTAGCGGATATTGATCGGGTAACGGGCTACGCCCTCAACCGTCTCGCCGGTTGTTGCGCCACCGATGGCTGATGAGACAAACAGCTGCACATCACCCACCGTCATTCCGTATCGGGATGCTTTCTCGCGGTTGATATCCACGTCGATGTAGCGTCCGCCTTCCAGACGTTCTGCCAGTGCTGAAACCACGCCCGGCACGGTTTTGGCCACCGCTTCGATACGTTGTGCCGTGACATCAATATCAGACAAAACGGTGCCAGACACCTTGATACCGATTGGGCTTTTAATGCCGGTGGAGAGCATATCTATACGGTTACGGATCGGCGGTACCCAGAGGTTAGCCAGGCCGGGCAAACGCACGGTCTTATCCAGTTCATCAACGATCTTGTCAATCGTCATTCCTGGTCGCCACTGATCTTCAGGTTTAAGCTGAAGGGTGGTTTCGACCATTTCCAGTGGCGCGGAGTCGGTCGCCGTTTCGGCCTTACCGGTCTTACCAAATACGGAGGCCACTTCAGGGACGGTTTTGATTAATTTGTCTGTCGTCTGCAAGAGCGCGGCAGCCTCTGCCGGCGATACGCCAGGTAACGTTGAAGGCATGTACAGCAGATCGCCCTCATTGATCTTTGGCAGAAATTCCCCCCCGACCTGACTCAGCGGCCATATGACCGTAAAAATAGTTAACGCCGCAATCAGCAAGGTCGTTTTCGGCCAGTGGAGCACGCGAAGCAATAACGGATGATAGGCATTAATCAGCAGTCGGTTCAGCGGGTTGCTGGTCTCCGCGGGGATTTTCCCTCTGATCCAGAACCCCATCAGTATAGGAATGACGATGATTGCCAGCGCGGCCGCGCCCGCCATGGCATACGTCTTCGTGAAGGCCAGCGGCCCAAACAGGCGCCCTTCCTGTCCCTCAAGCGTGAAAATGGGGATGAACGACAAGGTGATGATCAGCAGGCTGATAAACAGCGCCGGGCCCACTTCAACGGACGCATCGGTAATGACCTTCCAGCGGGTTGCGTTGTCTATCTGCTCCCCTGGGTGTTGATGATCCCACTCTTCCAGCCGTTTATGCGCATTTTCAATCATCACAATGGCGGCATCCACCATCGCCCCCACGGCAATGGCAATCCCGCCCAGAGACATAATATTGGCGTTTAGCCCCTGGAAATGCATGACGATAAAGGCAATGCACAGGCCAAGCGGCAGAGAAACGATCGCCACCAGCGCAGAGCGGATATGCCAGAGGAACAGCGCACAGACGATGGCCACCACGATAAACTCTTCAAGGAGTTTGTTACTCAGGTTATCAATGGCGCGGTCAATTAACTGGCTGCGATCGTAGGTGGTCACCACCTCGACACCCTCTGGCAGGCTGGCTTTCAGCGTCTCCAGTTTGTCTTTCACTGCGGTAATAACTTCACGTGCGTTTTTCCCCGAGCGCAGGATCACGACGCCACCAGCAACTTCGCCCTGGCCGTTAAGTTCTGCAATGCCACGCCGCATTTCCGGGCCCGTTTGCACGCGGGCCACATCGCGCAGATAAACCGGCACGCCGTTCTCGCCCGTTTTCAGGACGATATTATTGAAATCATCAATGGACTGAAGGTAACCGCTGGCGCGGACCATGTACTCCGCTTCCGCCATTTCAATGGATGATCCCCCTGCTTCCTGGTTAGATGATTCGAGAGCCTGTTTAACGTCGGGCAGCGTGACACCGTACTGCGCCAGCTTCAACGGGTTAACCTGAATCTGATACTGCTTAACCACGCCGCCTACTGACGCAACCTCCGCGACGTTAGGGATGGTTTTCAGTTCGAATTTCAGGAACCAGTCCTGAAGGGAACGCAGTTCTGCAAGATCGTGTTTTCCGCTGTGATCCACCAGAGCATATTCAAATATCCAGCCGACACCGGTGGCATCTGGTCCTATTTCTGAGCTTACTCCGGCAGGCAATTTGCCCTGAACCTGGTTCAGGTATTCCAGAACGCGCGAGCGGGCCCAGTACAGGTCGGTACCGTCTTCAAAAATGACGTACACATAGGAGTCACCAAACTGGGAAAAACCACGCACGGTCTTTGCGCCGGGTACCGACAGCATGGTTGTCGAGAGCGGATACGTGACCTGATTTTCAACAATCTGCGGGGCCTGACCGGGATAGCTGGTTTTAATGATCACCTGCACATCAGACAGATCGGGCAATGCATCCACAGGGGTATTGATGATAGTCCATGTTCCCCAGACGCTGAGAAACAAAGCGCCCATCATCACCAGGAAACGGTTGGCGACGGAGCGCCGGATAATCCATTCAATCATCATCGTCTCCTTAATGGCCAGAATGCGCGTCGTCAGTTTTTTCAGGATGACGCATGCGCTCCAATGCACCGCTAATATTGGCTTCGGAGTCAATCAGGAACAGACCGCTGACCACGACAGCATCGCCTTCGCTCAGTCCGCTGCCAATCGCGGACTGCTGCTGAGATTCATGCAGAACATGAATGTTTTTCGGCACAAAACGCCCTTCCGCATCGACCACAATCACCCGCTGTTCTTTGCCCGTATCAATCACGGCCTGGGATGGGATCAGCAGCATCTCCTGGCTCCTGGCGTTCAGTTTCAGGTAGGCGTTCATGCCGGGTTTCAGGCTTTCGTCTTGGTTGGAGACCTGCAGACGGACCTGCAGCGTGCGGGTAGTTTGATCCACGCTGGGGAGAATGTTCCATTTTTCAACGGCAAATGATTTATCCGGATACGCGGGCACTGAAATTTCAAACTGCGAGCTGTCTTTGAGAAGATACGCAATGGATTCCGGCACGGCCGCACTGATCCAGACCGGATCCATCCCCTGAATCTGTGCCACCACGTTATCTTTGGTAATGTTCATGCCCGTGCGCAGGTTAAACGCCGTAATCACGCCATCTATGGGGGCCTTGATAGTAAAACGGGTCTGGATACTCCGGGTCGCACGCAGTCGTTGAACATCCTCTTCCGGCATGCCGGCAAGACGTAGTCGCTCCAGAACACCTTTTATCTGGGTAGGGGTTCCGCCGGTACCCGATAACAACAGGAACTCGCTTTGCGCTTCTACCCATTCCGGAATGGTGATATCGATAAGCGGCGTCCCTTTTTTAACATGATCGCCCACGGTCAGTGGGTACACTTTCTCGACGAAACCCTCAGAACGCGCCTGCACAATGACAAACTGATATTCGTTATAACTGACGTTGGCCGGTATGGTCTGGGCGTAATTCAGCGATCCCCGCGTCACTTTCTGCGTTTTGAGTCCCAGGTTCTGAACCTGCGTCGGATCAATACGAATACCCTCACTGCTTTTTTCGTCATTTTCATCGGCATATTTCGGCACCAGATCCATATCCATAAACGGAGACTTGCCGGGTTTATCAAACCGGGTATCCGGCTTCATCGGGTCATACCAGAAAAGTACCTTTCTCTCCGTCGTGGTCTGTTCTGTTTTTTCTGCGGAATGCACAGACTGCCAGGCGATAACTGAAATCAGCCCTCCTGCAATAAGGCTGCCGAGGGTGACGGCAGCAAATTTTATTCTTAAAGAGGCCATGCTTTTTCTCGCTATTTAATGCTCTTGAGTAAAGAGATATTGCCCTGCTGAACAAACGTAAAATTAACGTGGCTGCCGGCTTTTAAGGCGAGAATAGTTTCGTCTGCCTGGACAAAGGTGAAACGCATGGTCATGGCGGGCCAGCCAATCGCTGGAATAGCATCGTGCGCGATAGTGATTTTTTTAGTGCTCAGATCAACCGCTTTCACCACGCCGGTTCCCGCGAGAACCTGCTCTGGCGTGGCTTGTGCGGCTGTGCTCATCTCCCCGTGCTGATGTGTTTCAGCATGCAGGCCTGCAGAAAATATAACGGAGAGTGCACCCAGTACGACCGCGTTAAATAAACTGTTCATTTTTTGATTTCCTGATGGAGTAATTAAAAGGAATTACTCAACCCAACCACCGCCCAGCGCGGTGAATAAGTTAATTTCATTCACCTGTCGGGAATAGATAAGGTCGAGAATGGTTTGTTGTGTTGCAAAAAGAGAACGTTCAGCATCGAGCACTTCAATGTAACTGACCGCGCCACTGGAATATAAACCTCTGGCTCGCTGCAGGGTGATATGTAGCGAATCAAGATAACGCTGCTGGGCGTCGAGTTGCTGACTGATGCTGTCCCGCAATGCGAGCGCGTCGGCGACCTGTTTAAAAGCCGCCTGAATTTTTTGTTCGTAATTGACGATTGACTGCTGCTGGCGAATTTCAGCCAGTTTGAGGTTGGCTTTATTCCTTCCGGCATTAAAAACAGGAATGTCAATTTTCGGAATAAAATTCCACATCCCGCTTCCTGCGGTGAAGAGGCTGGATAATTCCGTACTGCTTGCTGAAAGCCCGCTGGTTAGCGTAATGGACGGGAAAAAGGCGGCGCGCGCCGCGCCAATATTGGCATCAGCCGCTTTCAGTTGATACTCCGCTTCCATAATGTCCGGGCGCTGAAGCAATATTTCTGACGGCAGACGAGGCGGCAGTTTGACGGGGGTAATCTCATCGACGCCGCCTCCTTTCTCTGCCGGCAGCGCGCGATAGGTTCCCAGAACCTGCTGCAGGGCATTATTGGCCTGAGCCAGCTCGCCTTCTCTTTTCGCTATTTCTGCACGGGTACTTTCAATCTGCCCCCGGGCCTGTTCAAGTGCCAGAACGTTGGTGCTGCCCGTTACCAGCTGTTGTTCAACAAAAGCCCAGGATTGTTGATAGTTTTTTAGCGTATCGCGGGCAATACGACGTTGTTTGTAGGCCAGCTGCTGGCTGAAATAGCTCTGCGACACGCTGGAGACGAGCAGGATATGCACGGCACGGCGGGCCTCCTCGCTGGCAAAATAGTTCTGTCTGTCAGCATCACTCATATTCCTGAGTTTGCCGAAGAAATCGAGTTCGTAACTGAGGTTCAACCCTGCGTCGTACTGCTGTGTGGTCGGCTTGTCCGTTTTCAGCCCACCGCTGTAGGTCACACCTGACGAGGCATTCACCTGCGGATACCGGTCGGCATCCGTCACGTTGAACTGCGCGCGCGCCTCTTCAACCTTAAGGGCGGCCATTTTTAAATCACGGTTATTATTCAGGGCTTCGGCGATCAGTGCTGCGACCTGAGGATCGGTAAAAAAGCTACGCCATCCGCTGTCGTGATACCCCGCCACCACCGGCGTGAGGCTATTTCGGGATAACGAGAACTGCTGCGGAACCGGTGCTGGCGGGCGCGCATATTCTGGTGCCAGCGAGACGCAGCCTGCCAGGAAAAATATTGTGCTAATGCTAAGTCGTTTTAATGTGCACATCACGCTTCTCGTCCAGGCAGACCTGGTAAATGTTTCAAATGAAGTCCAGAGTATTACCAGGGTTACTCTACAGCGTGCTTCCTGTTTGCCTGGTGACAGGATAATGACAATGTTGTCATTCTTAACGTAAGTCATTGATAACGGCTTAAGGCTCTCTAGAATGTCCAGAGCAGCCAGTCAGGGGAACAAGATGAAAATACTGATCGTTGAAGACGAGATAAAAACCGGGGAGTACCTCAGCAAGGGGCTGACTGAGGCGGGGTTTGTGGTGGACCACGCTGACAATGGCCTGACCGGATATCATCTCGCCATGACCGCCGAGTATGACCTCCTGATTCTGGATATCATGCTTCCCGACGTTAACGGCTGGGATATCATCCGCATGCTACGTTCCGCCGGGAAGGGAATGCCGGTTCTGTTACTCTCAGCCCTTGGCACTATTGAACACCGGGTGAAGGGTCTTGAACTGGGCGCGGATGATTACCTGATCAAACCCTTTGCCTTTGCGGAGCTTCTCGCCCGCGTCAGGACGCTTCTGCGACGGGGCAATACGGTGATCACGGAAAGCCAGTTTCAGGTGGCTGATCTGATGATTGATCTTGTGTCCAGAAAGGTGAGCCGCGCGGGGAACCGCATCCTGCTGACCAGTAAAGAGTTCAGCCTGCTGGAGTTTTTTATGCGACACCAGGGGGAAGTGCTGCCCCGCTCCCTGATTGCATCCCAGGTCTGGGACATGAATTTTGACAGCGACACCAACGCGATTGATGTCGCCGTCAAACGGCTTCGCGCGAAAATAGACAATGACTATGAGCCGAAGCTGATCCAGACGGTCCGCGGCGTGGGGTATATGCTGGAGGCACCGGATGCGCGTTAAATTACCCAGACGCCCTTTTTCATTAGCCCTGAGGCTAACGTTTTTTATCAGCCTCTCCACGATACTGGCATTTTTCGCCTTCACCTGGTTTATGCTGCACTCCGTCGAAAAGCATTTTGCCGAGCAGGATATCAACGATCTGCAGCAAATCAGTACCGCGATGCACCGTATCCTGCAGTCCCCGGCAGATCCGGACGAGAAGAAAATCAGTAAAATCAAAGAGTCAATTGCCAGCTATCGTAACGTTGCGGTTCTGCTTCTCGACGCGCGTGGGGAGGTGTTGTTCAGTATGGCGCAGGGGGCAGCGTTACGCCCTGCCGTGAACACGGCGGCGTTCAGCACGCACAGCCGGGCACGGGATGTGTTTCTCTGGACAGTGGATGACTCCACCCGGCAAAGTCATTCCGGCGCTGAGATGAAAAGTGACACGTACCGGATTATCGCCTCGTCAGGCACGGCAACGCTGCAGGGAAAAGCGCAGAATTACGTTATGCTGATCGGGCTTTCTATTAATTTCCATCTCCATTATCTCGATGCGCTGAAAAAGAACCTGATTGCGATTGCCGTGGTGATCAGCCTGCTGATTATTCTTATCATTCGAATCGCGGTCCGTCAGGGACACCTGCCGCTGCGTAACGTCAGCAATGCCATTAAAAATATCACCTCTGAAAATCTCGATGCGAGGCTGGAACCGTCGCGCGTTCCGGTTGAACTGGAGCAACTGGTGATTTCGTTCAACCATATGATTGAAAAGATTGAAGATGTGTTCACCCGCCAGGCGAATTTTTCTGCCGATATCGCCCACGAAATCAGAACCCCCATCACCAATCTGGTGACCCAGACTGAAATCGCACTCAGCCAGAACCGGACGCCGAAAGAGCTGGAAGATATCCTCTACTCCAGCCTTGAAGAGTATAACCGGATGACCCGGATGGTCAGCGATATGCTGTTCCTGGCGCAGGCGGATAATAATCAGCTGATCCCGGACAGGGTGATGTTTGATTTAAGCGCGGAGGTCATTAAAGTCTTTGATTTCTTCGAGGCCTGGGCGGAAGAACGTCATATCACGCTGACGTTTCACGGGATGCCCTGCCTGATCGAAGGCGATCCGCAGATGTTCAGACGCGCAATCAACAACCTGTTATCCAATGCCCTGCGCTATACGCCGGAAGGCAAGACGGTAACCGTCTCAATCGCCGAACGGGAAAACGATTTTGAGCTGATGATTGCCAACCCCGGGAAACCTGTCCCGCAAGAACATCTACCCAGGCTGTTTGACCGTTTTTACCGGGTGGATCCTTCCAGGCAGCGAAAAGGCGAAGGCAGCGGGATTGGTCTTGCCATTGTGAAGTCAATTGTCACCGCGCATCATGGCAAAGTCCGCGTCGAATCGGATGCTCAGTCGACGCGCTTTATCTTGTCCGTGCCTAAGCGGGTTACCCAGTACTGAGTGGTTGCTGCACAGCCCGACACACGTCCAGCACTTTCTCTCTCAGCCAGCGGTGCCCCGGATCCCTTTCCATTCGCGGGTGCCACATCTGCGATACCGTAATGGTTCGGGTTTTAAACGGCAGTTCAAAGACATGCACACTCTGCGCCATCGGCTGGTTCAGCAGATACAATGCCGGAACCATGGCGATCAGATCGGACGCCAGCGCCACGGATAGCGCCGTCGGGAAACCGGGCACGACGCTGGCAATTTTGCGCTTCATCCCCACTTCAGCCAGCGCATCGTCGACAAAGCCGTGTAGCGACCCGTCGGGCGCGGCAACCACGTGGCCCCAGGAAACATAATCGTGAAGGCTGACCGTGGGGTGTGCCGCCAGCGGATGTCCCTTACGCACCGCGGCAATGAACCGATCCTGAAATAATCGCTGCAGGCGTATTTCAGGTCCCATGTTGCTCTGCACGCCAATTTCCAGGTCAACCAGCCCTTCCCGCAGATAGCGTGACGTTTTCTCAGGCTTCGGCGAGAACCGAATACACACATCGGGCGCAGCTTCGGCCACGGCGGCAATCAGCAATGGGCCAAATGCAACCACAAAACCATCATTGGCTCTGATGGTGAACAGCCGCTCGAGGTTTTCCACCTTCAGCGTTTCAGTAGAGGGCTGCAGTACGGCTCTTGCCTCATATACGGCGCCTCTGGCTCGCTCCCGGGTGGCCTCGGCCCAGGGCGTCAGCACCATATTACGCCCTGCCCGCACCAGGATCGGGTCGCCGGTCACCTCTCGCAGCCGGCTCAGGGTACGGCTCATGGCTGACGTACTCAGGTTTAAACGCCGCGCCGCGCCCGCCACGCTGGCTTCGGCCAGCAGGACGTCGAGGGCGACAAGCAAATTAAAATCCGGATCGGACATGATGCATCCTCAGATAAGGCGTTATATGCAACTGAACAGTGCAACTGCTGCGTCTTCCGCCTTGTATATCCCATGATTATAGTTTCGTCATCAACATTCTTTCCGGAGTTACGACGATGACGCTATTTTCAAACCAGCCCGGCGACGAAGGATTGCCCGGCCATGAACGCGCCCGGGTGATGGCCGCGGTAATGACCACCACGCTGATGGGCGTTTTTGATGGCACCATGATCAACATCGCCTTGCCTTCGATGGCAAGCGCGATGCAGGTGCCCGCGAATGTGGCCGTCTGGTTCGCCAATGGATATCTGTTGTCCGCGGCCATGACTCTGGCCATCTTCGTTGCCCTGGCGGCCCGCGTTGGCTACCGCCCGGTGTTTCTGACCGGACTTGCCGTCTTTACACTCACCTCGCTCGGCTGCGCGCTGGCCCGCACCCCGGACATGCTGATCGGGATGCGGATTTTGCAGGGGATTGGCGGGGCGGCCACATTGAGTATTGCCCCGGCGATACTGCGCGCCGTCTTCCCCGGTCGACTGCTTGGCCGCATTCTGGGACTGCACGCCCTGCTGATCGCCTCCAGCACGGCCATTGCACCCGTACTGGGCGGGACGATCCTGGACGTACTGCGCTGGCAGTGGTTATTCGCCATTAACCTTGTTCCCGGGACGATTGCCCTGCTGTTGGCCTGGAAGGCCTTACCACGACAACCGGCTTCAGATCCCTCTCCGTTCGATGCCCCGGGGGCACTGCTCTCCGCGGTCCTGTTGGGGGCGATGATCATGACGGCCAACAGTTTCCAGCGTGCTTCGCACCACATCAGCCACGAGGCTATCAGCTGGGCGCTGCTCGCCACGATTAGCGCCATCACCTTTGTCTGGCATATTCGCCGCGCCCGAAGCCCCATACTGCCTCCCGTTATTTTTCACAACGGACGCTTTACGCTCGCCGCGCTCACGTCGCTGGCCTCGTTTGTGAGCCAGGGCATCACCTTTATCGCCCTGCCGTTCCTGTTTCAGAGCGTATATGGCTACAGTCCGGTGGTCTCCGCGCTGCTGTTCACACCCTGGCCGATAGGTATCGTACTGATTGCGCCGCATGCGGGCCGCTGGGCAGACACAATTTCAGCCCCGCTGATATCTACCCTCGGGCTTATCGTGTTTGTGGTGGGGTTGATCCTGCTCGCGACACTGCCCGCCAGCCCTTCCGCATGGAATATCTGCCTGCGAAGCCTGGTGTGCGGGATTGGTTTTGGCTGTTTCCAGAGTCCCAATAACCGGGAAATGCTCTCTAACGTGGTGCGGGAGTATGCCAGCTACGCATCCGGCGTACTGGCTATCGTGCGGACGTTTGGACAATGCCTGGGGGCTGCCGTGGTCGGCGTTCTGCTGGCCACAACGCAGAATCAGCCGGCCTTTGACGATCGGGCCGTTCATTATTCACTGTGGATTGCGGTCATTGCTTCGGCGGTTTCCGTCGTGTTTAGCGTGAGCCGGCTGCGCGCCACGCGTCAGGCTACAGCATAAACACGGTGCAGCGCACTACGCGCTGCACCTGTGATTTACTCCAGCGCCAGTAGCGCAAAACTCGCCAGCCAGTGTCCACCGCTGTAGTGGCTTCCCACCACATGCTCGACGCTTGCCGCCAGATGTCGGTTGACTGCCTCGCGCAGCGCCTGTTGTCCCGGATGGTTATCCGGCAATGCGCGGGCAATATGCTTCATGCACCAGGCGCGGCTGAGGTTTAACCCATCCAGATGGGCAATTTTCGGGTCGGTACGATCGCTCACTTCTGCCGGGTGCATCAGGGCCGAAACAGACCCCACATCAGGAAGAAAGGCGTCAAACCACGTCGGGAAATGCTCCGCCACCTTACTCATCAACAGCGCTTCCGTCAGCGCGCCGGAAATATACTCATCACCACCCGGTTCATAGTGAGCCGGGTAATGCGTGTCAGCCAGATAAAAGCGCGTCGCCGCCGTCAGAATAGCCTG
The DNA here is from genome assembly GCF_003010695.1 of Enterobacter cloacae complex sp. FDA-CDC-AR_0132. Classification (NCBI taxonomy): domain Bacteria; kingdom Pseudomonadati; phylum Pseudomonadota; class Gammaproteobacteria; order Enterobacterales; family Enterobacteriaceae; genus Enterobacter; species Enterobacter cloacae complex sp. FDA-CDC-AR_0132. The sequence goes on from NZ_CP027618.1 coordinate 4,074,485, forward strand.
TTCAAGGGCGTTATCCTGCACTTCACGGGCGTAATCAATCCCCAGCGCCAGGGCAAAAGCGGTGTTGTAATGCGTACCGACACGGATCGGATAGGTGAGTTTGCTGAGGTAATCCACCAGCCTGTCGCGAATGTCCTGCGTTAACGGCTGCAGTGTCTGATACCAGCTGGCGGCCTGAGGTAACGCGGATTGCTTCAGCTCCTGTGCCAGCGCCAGAAGCCAGCCGTAGCCATAAGGGCGCTCGAACGAGGCGCGAAACGGTGCATTGAAATAGACCAGCTCTTTCGCCACCTTCTCCTGCGTGATGTGTTCATCAAACAGGGCGACAATTTCATCCCGGCACGACAGTTCAGGGTAAAGCCGCACGCAGCGCAGCAGCAGCCAGTAGCCGTGCACCGCCGAGTGCCAGTCGAAGCAGCCATAAAAAATGGGGTGCAGTTCGCGGGGTGGCAGGACATCACCATCATCATTAAGCAGGTGCATAATGTGGTTCGGATATTCCTGGCGTAAATAGGTCAAAGGCATGCGGGCAAACGCGTCGGCCTGGTGTTGCGTTAATTCCATATCAGCTCCTTAGATCGTTGCCGCGCTTAGCGAAAAACGAGGAAATACATTAAGAACACGTTGACCACCAGCAGGGTTAACGCCGTTGGGATCTGGATCTTGATCACCTGGTACTTATCTTTAAGCTCCAGCAGCGCGGCCGGGACGATATTAAAGTTGGCCGCCATCGGCGTCATCAACGTGCCGCAATAGCCCGCGTACATGCCAATCGCCAGCAGCGGTGCCGGGTTACCATGGTGAACGTTAATCAGGAACGGCAAGGCGATACCGGCGCTGAGCACCGGGAATGCCGCGAAGGCGTTGCCCATGATCATGGTGAAAAGCGCCATGCCCACGCAGTAAATCACCACCAGCATGAACCGGCTGTCGGGGTTCACAAACAGGCTAACGACCTTCTGGACTGACTCGCCGGTGTTCGCCACCACAAACACCCCACCCAGCATGGCCAGCATCTGTGGCAATATCACCGCCCAGCCAATGGTGTCGACCAGCCGCCGGGACTGGCGAATAGCCTGCAATGGCGTGCCTTTTGTCAGCCACCAGCCGGTCAGGATCGCCGCCACACAGGCGACGCACAGTGCCGCCAGCGTGAGCTGTTTCTGGTCAAGAAGGAATACGCCCCCTATCGACACCCCTTTCAGGAATAATGTCCCGATCACCGTAACCACCGGGATCATCAGCGCAGGCAGGAACAGCCAGTTTTTCAGCCGCGTTGACGAGGCTTCGCGCTCGGCATCGGTAGCCATTTTATAATGCCCCTTCCCGACCAGACCAAAGCCCGCCAGCAGAGCAATCACAATGACGCAGCCGCCGATAATTCGATAAGCAAGGGATTTGCCCAGCTCCTGCACCATCAGGTCGCCAAACAGGAAGATCCCGCCGAACAGGAACCAGAACAGCGCAGTGGTAAAACGTTTAGGATTCGCGCGATCGCGCAGGGTCATCACGACCAGCAGCATCACGACAAAGCCGATCAGGTAATACACGCGGTTAATGGTGATCAGGGTCATCATGGCGCGATCTCCTGTGTACCCTGCTCAGCGCGCCAGGACATAACGTCACGACGGATGCTGGCATCCAGACGCAACAGGCGCGTCATATGAATAATCAATGCCGCGATGGCGGTCGGAATGGCCCACAGACCGATATGCAATGGTTCAATGCCCTGTATCCCATTCTCTTTCAGGAAAGCGTCGATCAGCAGCACCGCGCCAAACGCGATAAAAATATCTTCGCCAAAGAAAACTGCGATGTTATCGCACGCCGCGGCATGCGCTTTGATCTTGTCCCGGATATGTTGCGGCAGTTCGCCATACTCATTGAGCGCTGCGCCTTCGGCCATTGGTGCTAACAGCGGACGAACGGTCTGAGCATGCCCACCCAGCGACATCAATCCCAGCGCGGCCGTCCCTTCACGCGCCACAAAATAGAGCATCAGAATACGTGCCGAGGTGGCGCTGGCAATCTTTGCCACCCACGCCTGCGCCCGCTCTTTCAACCCGTAATATTCCAGCAGGCCAATAACCGGCAGGATCAGAATAAAGGTTGCCAGGGAACGACTGTTGACGAACTTCTCGCCAAAGGTCTCCAGCAACATCCCAAAATCCATGCCAACCAGCAGTCCGGTAGCCAGCCCCGCCACCACAACCACCAGTAGCGGGTTGAAACGCAGAGCAAAACCAATAACCACCACCGGTATACCGATGAGCGGCAACAGTGTCGAACCGTCCATAAACGTTTACCCTATGCAAAGTGAGCGTTGCGCGCCGGCGGCTATTTTTTTAATACTTCGCATCATGGCGAAGCGGGATGCAGTGCGGCGCGCGATGTTGTGTTTTGCGTCAGGCTCCGCAGAACCTGCACTAAAAAGCTATATCTGAACCACAAAAACATGTAAACAATTTATCAATAAAATGTTCTTATTTTATCGATGAGTTTACATTTCCGGGCCAACGTCACCCCCCGTAAGGAACGTTATGACTGCAAAGAAGAGTGCTGGATCATCAAATCACGACGATATAACCGATGGCCGTATCGTGTCCTCTCGCCATCTGGTATCGGAACGTTGCGCGGAATTATCAGAGCTGGAGTACGCGTTGATCATGACCAGCAACGCGTTTAACAAATGGATGGTGCGCTGCATGACAGCCGCCGGTGAGCCAGATATGGGCGCTTTTGATGTCTCGCTTCTGCATCACGTGAACCACCGCGATCGCAAGAAAAAGCTGGCCGACATCTGTTTTGTCCTGAACGTGGAAGATACCCATGTGGTGACGTATGCACTGAAGAAGCTGGTCAAGGCGGGCTACGTGACGAGTGAAAAAGCCGGAAAAGAGCTCTATTTCTCAACGACGGAGGAAGGGAAAGCGCTATGCATGAAATACCGCGACGTGCGGGAAGCGTGTCTGATCAATATCCATGCGGAGAGCGGGATTTCCGGAGCGTCTATTGGTGATACCGCGCAGCTGCTCCGGACCATATCTTCCCTGTATGACACCGCCGCGCGGGCGGCGGCATCACTGTAGTTAAGGGCGTCTGAAAAGCGAAATACTTCGTCCGGCCAGATGGTATTCCACGGCTTTGGTGATGACCGTCCCGGGGACAACGTCATCCGCCGTGGAGAGTTCCAGTACCCAGCCTCCTTCGCCAAACTGGGGGATCTGGAACGGCACGGTACCTTCAAACGGGTTAAACAGCATCAGCACATCGTGCCAGAGGCCCGGCTCCTGTCTGAGGTCCGGTCTGCTGATGGATACGCCGAGGGTTGAACCTTCATCCCACTGCTCATCCTGCTGCGGGCCGCCGCCGGCGTTAAACCAGCGGATCTCAAGCCCGTCGCGCCAGCTTTCACGCCGCAGCAACGGCTGTTTCGCGCGAAGGGCAATCAGATGGCGGGTAAAGTCGCGCAGGGCAGTGTCGTTTTCCGATAACCCCTTCCAGTCGATCCAGGAGATCTCGCTGTCCTGGCAATACCCGTTATTGTTGCCCTTTTGCGTACGGCCAAACTCGTCCCCGGCCAGCAGCATTGGCGTGCCGTGAGAGAACAACAGCGTGGTAAGGAAATTACGCTTCTGCCGCTCCCGGGTAGCGATAATATCCGGATTCTCTGTCGGCCCTTCCTCTCCGTAGTTATACGACCGGTTATCGTTGTGCCCGTCGTTATTGTCTTCACCATTGTCGGCATTATGCTTTTCGTTGTAAGACACCAGGTCGTTCAACGTAAAGCCGTCGTGGGCGGTAATAAAGTTGATGCTGGCCCACGGACGGCGTCCGCGCAGGTCGTACAAGTCACCGGAACCGAGCAGGCGCGCCGCGAAGTCGTTAGACACGTTATCGCCCTTCCAGTACTCACGTACGGTATCGCGGTATTTGTCGTTCCACTCCCCCCAGCCTGGCGGGAAACCGCCGACCTGATAACCGCCAGGGCCGATATCCCAGGGCTCACCAATCAGCTTCAGACGGGATAACACCGGATCCTGCGTGACGGCATCGAAAAAGCCACCGCGCGGATCAAAGCCTTCAGGCTCACGGCCCAGAATTGTCCCGAGGTCGAAACGGAAACCGTCAATATGCATCGATTCGGCCCAGTAGCGCAGTGAATCCATCACCATCTGCAGCACTCTCGGGTGGGAGGTATTCACCGTATTCCCCGTGCCGGTGTCGTTAATGTAATACCGGTGTTGATCGGGTAAGGTGCGGTAATAGCTGAAGTTATCGATGCCCTTAAACGACAGCGTTGGGCCGAGCTCATTGCCTTCTGCCGTGTGGTTATAGACAACATCAAGGATCACCTCGATGCCTGCGTCATGATAGGCGCGCACCATATCGCGAAAACCCTGGATCCCCGCCGGACCGTAATAGCGTGACGCCGATGCAAAGAAGCCGAGCGTGTTGTAGCCCCAGAAGTTTTTCAGCCCCCTGTCGAGCAGGTGTTGATCGTCCGGGAACCAGTGAACCGGAAGCAGTTCAACCGAGGTGATGCCAAGGCTTTTGATGTAATCGACCGAGGCTTTGTGCCCCATCCCTTCAAACGTACCGCGCAGTTCAGGCGGAATCGCCGGGTTAAGCTGGGTAAAGCCCTTCACGTGGCTCTCATACACAACGGTATTCGGCCACGGAATGGTTGGCCGGTTATCATCCTGCCAGTCAAAAGCATTGGGGTCGATGACCTTGCATTTTGGCGTGAACGGCGCGCTGTCGCGGGTATCAAAACTGAGGTCGAGATCGTCATGACCCAGCTCATAGCCGAAATGGGCGTCGTTCCAGTCGATATCGCCCACCAGTTCACGGGCATACGGATCGATAAGCAGTTTATTCGGGTTGAAGCGATGCCCGTTTTCCGGGTCATAGGGGCCGTAAACACGATAGCCGTACAGCGCGCCAGGCTTCAGATCCGGCACATAGCCGTGCCACACTTCATGGGTATATTCCGGCAGCTCCAGCCGGGCGATTTCGGTTTTTCCTGAAGGGTCAAACAGACAGAGCTCAACCCGCTCCGCATGTGCTGAAAACAGCGCAAAGTTGACCCCCTTCCCGTCATAATTTGCGCCTTGCTGCTGGCCATGACCGGCCCGAATTTCAAACGTATTATCCTTTGGCATTTTTTGTTCTCCACGATCATTCGCAGGTAAGCAGAACCATTAAGCAACCCGTTTCAGACGTTACATCCAGCGTCTCTTGCAGAACCCGGCTTTCACCGGTGAACAGATCCCGGTAGCGTTTTCCTGCCAGCGCATCGGGTATAGCAATAGTGGTATTGGCCCACAGTGCTTCATGGGTTGTCACGTCGAAGACCAGCCGCGGCACGGCAACAATCAGCGCCTCCTCGTCTTTCACGCGTGCATAAACAATCAGGTTCTCCGCCCGCTCGCCGCTCACCTTCAGCGGCAGCCAGTCACCGTAATGGAATAGCGCGGCATAATGTGGACGAAGCCGTAACAGCGTGGCGGTGACATATTGCTTAACGCTTCCGTCTCGCCAGCATTCCGGGCGGGCAAATACCCCGGCATCCGCCGTGCTGAGGTGGTGCACCAGCGCGGGGAAATCCGGTTCCCGTCGGTTATCCGGGTCGACAAGGCTAAAGTTAAGCGCTTCGCAGCCCTGATAGATGTCCGGTACCCCAGGTGCGGTGAGTTTGATCACCGTCTGGCTGAGGCTGTTCATCAGCCCGGCACGGATAAAGGGCTGCATCGCCTCACTGAAATCCTTCAGGAACAGCGTGTTGTCCGGTGAAAGCAGATGCCGGGCATAGCTCAACACCACGCTCTCATAGCTTTCGTTGCTGTCTATCCAGTCTGTGCGTTGTTTGGCTTCGCGCAGCGCTTTCTCCAGGAAGCCGAGGAAGCGCTCTTCGAGTGATTTCAGCCCGTCGACATCGTCAGGTGACAGCGTGGCGGGCCAGACGCCGGCCAGAGCCTGATAAATCATCCAGGTATCGGCAGCATTCGGTGCGGTACCGTCGCTCAGAAAACGCACGTGGGTTTGATTCATCTGCCGCCAGCGGGCCAGATTTTCGCCCCACTGTTCCGGCGCTTCCGTCAGGGTATAGAGGCGTGCCCGGGCATCTTCACCACGCTTCGTGTCATGGGTGGATGTCCCGAGTAAGGCGTCAGGCTGGCGGGCAAGACGGATGCGCATTTCCTGATGAAAACGCGATAGCGAAAAGGCACGCGGCGTCGGGTCTGCCCCCACTTCGTTAAGCGCCAGCTCCAGGTTATGGCGAAAGAACAGCGTATCTTCCACGGATTTCGCCATCAGTGGCCCGGTGAGCTGCTGGAAGCGGGTTCTGAAACGTGCCGCGTCGTCGTGGCAATTTTCTGGAAGATCGCCCGTGAGAATGCACACGATCAGGCTCAGGGCCGCTTCAGAGGTGTTAACGCTTGCGACAACGCGATTGAGCAGCGCCACGTCAGAGGCGGTTAATCCTTCACGGGTGCCGTAGGTCCGATACACCGGAAACGCGATCAGCAGTTCGCGCAACGCATGGTGGATCTCGTCGGGTTGCAGTTCAACCGCATTGCGTCGGGCAAGATCGGTGGCGATAGTTAACAGGGTAGTGAATTCGCCCTCAAAATTGCGATCGGTCATCAGCCCTTTGGCATCCCGTAACGCTGCAAACCGATCAACGGTTTCCCCGAGCGTGTCGTCATGGATTTTCTCCAGGCGGTCAAGGCGGCTGTCGTCCACCAGAACTTCCGCCAGCGAGGCAATAAACTCGTACCCCGTGGTGCCAGAGACTGGCCATTCGACGGGCAGCTGTTCCCCTTTGGCGAGAATTTTTTCAACCGTGATGTAACACGCCGGTCCGGTTGCCTGGCGCAGACGCTGCAGATAGCCCAGCGGATCGGCCAGACCGTCGATATGGTCAATTCGCAGACCGTCAACGACGCCAGAATGAACCAGTTCAAGGATCAATCGGTGTGTATCATTAAATACCGACGCGTCTTCAACCCGCACGCCCACCAGGCCGGTGATTTCGAAGAAACGCCGCCACGAGAGCTGTTTCGGGGCTTCACGCCAGGACATTAGCCTCCAGCTCTGGGCCTCGTGCAGCGCCGCAATGCTTTTACCCTCCACAAAGGTCCCCGGGTTAAGAGGATAGGCGGTGTCGTAGTAGACCAGCGCGGCTTTGTCCGTGACAGGGTCACATTTTACAGTGATGGCACCCTTCTCAAGCTCCGCCTCAAAGGTGTCGCCCAGAAACGGCAGCGTAAGCGGCCGTGACCAGTCAATATCGAAATAGCGTGCGTAGCGGCTCTGTTTGCCGTGCTCAATCACGTCTCGCCACCAGTGATTCTCCAGCGAGGTCGACATGTGGTTAGGCACAATATCCAGTATCAAGCCCATTCCCGCCTGCCTGAGCGCGGCCGCCATACGGTCGAATCCTTCTCGTCCGCCAATGGCGGGGTCAATTTCATTCGGGTCGGTCACGTCATAGCCGTGCGTAGAGCCGGTCGTGGCGGTGAACACAGGTGAGGCGTAAAGATGGCTGATGCCGAGATCTTTCATATACGGCACCAGTTCCACGACACGGTCAAACGTCATGCCGTTACGGAACTGAATACGGTAGGTCGCGGAAGGGATCATAACGATGCTTCTCCATCAGCAAAGCGAACAACAATACTGTTCGGCGGTAACACCTCGTTCACCTCCGGCCAGCTAAAGAGCGTTTCTCCTGCCAGTGCAGGCACATCAACAGCCTTATTGCCGGTATTGAACGCCAGAGACAACGTTCCGGTCGGGAATCGCCAGCTCACTGCAATCATGCCGGGTGCCGTTCTGATGACTTTGCTCTCCACCGTGACGCCCTTTCGCAGTAACGGAACGATATGACGATGGCGCAACGTCAGCAGCGTTCGCGTGAAGCGAAGCCACGTTTTACCGTCATCGGTGGCGACCTTATTCCAGTCAATTTTGGAGCGAACAAAGGTCTTCACGTCATTCGGATCGGGGACGGACGCATCGTGCCCGGCATGGCCGGTAAACTCTTTTGCGCGCCCTTCTCGCACTGCTTTGGCAAGCTCACCGTGAAAATCGGTAAAGAACAAAAACGGATTGGTTTCACCAAACTCTTCCCCCATAAACAGCAGCGGAATATGGGGCGAAAGCAACAGTGCAGCAAGCAACACCCGTGTTTTATCGGCCCCCGCGAGGGCGATCAGTCTCTCTCCCTGAGCGCGGTTGCCGGTTTGATCGTGGTTTTGAATAAAATCGACAAAAAACTGTGGCGGCTGCGTGTGACATTCCACGCCGCGTGACTTGCCGGTCTGGAGAGAAACCTCGCCCTGATAGACAAAACCTTCCGTCAGCGCACGGGCGAGTTTTTTCTCCGGTTCAAAGGCAAAATCCTGGTAGTACGCATGCGTTTCGCCGGTGGCAAAGACATGCGCGGCATTGTGAAAGTCATCGTTCCACTCCGCGGTAAAAAGCGGTGTCGCACCGTGTGCGTCACGCGGATGCAGGAAGATAACGTTACGGCTGTCTTCGGTGGTGAGATGGATCTGCCGCCCGGGAATAGCCTCGCGAATGCGTTCGGCAATCTCCTGCAGGATATGTTTATCCGACGCGTCTTCAATCTGGTCGATGGCATCAAACCGTAACCCATCAAGATGGTATTCCGTCAGCCAGAACAACGGGGCTTCGGTAATGTATTGCCTGACCGGCTCAGCCTCGTAAGCAATCCCGTTGCCCCAGGGCGTCATCCGTTCCGCGTCGAAAAACGCGGGTGACAGCACAGGCAGATAATTCCCTTCCGGGCCGAAGTGGTTAAGCACAATATCCAGCACGACAGAAAGCCCAAGCCCATGCGCAGCATCGATAAAGGCGTGGAAGTCTTCTGGCGTGCCATAGGCAGCGTGCGGTGCATACAGCAATACCCCGTCATATCCCCAGCCGCGCGATCCGCCAAACTGTGAGACGGGCATGACTTCAATCTGGGTAATGCCAAGTTCAGCCAGGTAAGGCAGTTTTTCAATGGCGGCCCGGAAGGTGCCCTCCGGGGTAAAGGTGCCGATGTGCAGCTCGTAAATCACCGTGTCTTCCCACGGACGCCCTGCCCACTCCCGGTTGCCGGGCGGATACCGTCTGGCATCGATAACAACCGAGGGACCGTTAACATCCCCAGCCTGGGCGCGCGACGCCGGATCGGGTACGGCCATGCCGTCCTGCAAAACATACTGATATTCTGTGCCGTGCGTGACGCCGGGGACGTCAATCTGGAACCAGCCGCTGCCGACCGCCGTCATTGGCAAGTCGTTTTCTGCCAGACGTAGCGTAAGTTCTTTCTGTCCTTCTGCCCAGACGCGAAAACGTACAACGTCATTGGAAATAAACTCAGCACCCCAGTGTTTTTGAAATGTCCTGAATTCCATTCATTGTCCTCGAATGACCCACATTTTACGCGGAATGAAGTACAAGCTTAGTTCAGGATCAAAAGAGTGTTACGCCAGCGGTTTTAATGGCTTCATCTATTATTTATAAAAATATTCGCCACAAGGAATACCATGCAGATTCGAAAAGGATTAAATACCGACCTCGCACGTCTTGAATGCTGTGACTTTTCATTCACCGTCAGTCACGTTGCGCGGGAGCCTTTTATACATTGTGATTTGCATATCGACGCTGTCGCCGTGCCTTATCATAAAACGTATGAGCTCGATATGCAGACCCTTGAAAATCATTGCGTTAATCCGGATGCCATATTTCTTGTGGCCGAAACAGATGAGGGAGAAATTGCCGGTTTTATCACCGCGTCAATGAGCTGGAATAAATTTATCGCCGTTGACTATATTGCCGTTGAGCGCACGAAACGCAGAGCTGGCGCGGCGCAAAAATTGATGGCGGCCGCACACGTGTGGGCGCGAAGCGTCAACGCGGCTGGATTAAGGCTCGAAACCCAGAATGTGAATGTTTCTGCCTGCCTGTTCTACCGTCATTATGGCTTTACGTTAGGCGGATACGATCGTTTCCTCTACAACGCATTACCGGAAAAAGACGAAATCGCCCTGTTCTGGTATTACATGCTGATCTGACTCTGGCTCTAACGGATATTGGCGGACGAAAGCGATTTGTCTGAAAATTATCCACCCGGCGCGCAAGGGAATGTGCGTCAGAATATGACTCACCTGCCTCCCTTCATTTTTCTGTCACTTAATTTCAATACGCTTACATGATTTTGAAAATGACGTTAAGGAAAGAAGAGTGAATTCAATGGCTAAGGCATTACTGCTGGCATTACCTGTTATGAGCGCGACCGCCACGGCAGCCGACCACGAAATCTGTGAGCCGAAAGCGTATGAGATGGCGCTGCGCTACCAACAGAAATCGGCAGAAATTATGGCACTACAGCTGCAGACCTATCGTTTCGCCACCGAGCGTTTTAACGAAAAAATAAAAGGGCTGACTGCGCCTGAGAACTATGCCGTTGTGATGGATCTTGATGAAACGGTGCTGGATAACACTCCGTTACTGGCGCGTGATGCCGAACAGTGCCACGACTACACGAAATGGGACACCTGGAGTGACTGGGAAAAGCAGGGAAAACCGGGATTAATTCCTGGCGCGAAGGCGTTTCTTGATCGCGTGAATCAAAGTAAGGTCCGTATTTATTATGTATCTGACCGGATGCAGGAAAACAAAGCAGATACGCTCAATACGTTAAAATCCCTCGGCTTACCGCAGGTTTCAGAGGATAGCGTTCTGCTCGATACGGTCAGTAAAGAAGCCCGCCGCCAGAGCATCCTGAAGAAACAGCAGATAATCATGCTCTTCGGTGACAGCCTGCCTGATTTCGCCGCGCAATTTAAAAACAAAAAGCCGAGCGAAGCGCAGCGTGAACTCGTTGAGGCCAGTGCCGATCGCTTTGGCAGTGACTGGATTGTGCTGCCCAATGCCGCGTATGGCTCGTGGTCAAAAGCCACGCTTGAAGGCTGGAAAGCCCCGCTGAAGCAATAACGTCTGGCTTGCCGGGTGGCACATTGCTGCCACCCGACATTTGACCCGACCTATCCATCCCGTTTATAGGTCCTATCATTATCAGGCGGGTTCATATAATTTTACGGAGAAGTAAGATGAGCTCTTTCTGAAGGAGACCCTTATGCTGACCGTAAAAAAACTTGCCCTGACAACGCTGATTTCCAGTTCGTTATTGTTCTACCCTGCGCTTCAGGCTTCGGCAGAAACGCCCCAGCACGTGGTTAAACAGCCTGCCGGGGGCTACAGCGTGCAGGTTGGCGATATTATGGTGACCTCGTTTACCGACGGTACCGTGGCGCAAGACCTGCACAAATTACTTCGTCGGACGACCCCGCAGAAAACCGATGCGTTGCTCACACAAAATTTCCAGACCAACCCGGTAGAGGCGTCCATTAATGCTTTTCTGATTGCTCTGCCCGGCCACAAGATTCTGGTGGATACCGGCTCAGGCCAGCTTTTTGGCCCCGGTAACGGCGGGCGACTGATTGAGAGTCTGGCAACGCAGGGGATCGCGCCGCAGGACATCACCGAGATTTTACTGACCCATGCACATTCCGACCATGCCGGTGGCCTGGTCAAAGATGGCAAGGCGGTGTTTACCAATGCGCGCGTTTTTGTCGGCAAACCTGACATCGACTTTTTCTTTAACAACGATAATCAGAAAAAAACCGGCTACGACCAGAACTACTTCGATGTCGCGCTGAAAACCTTAAAACCGTATCGTGATGCCGGCAAGGTGGTTCCTTTTTCCGGAACCTCGCAGCTTCTGCCCGGGATAACCGGCACGGTTCACCCGGGCCATACGCCTGGCTCGGCCTTCTATACGCTGGAAAGTAAAGGCGAGAAAATCACCTTTGTCGGCGATATTATCCACGTCGCGGCGGTACAGTTCCCGCAGCCCGCCGTGACCATCGCCTACGACCAGGATCAGGACGGTGCGGCACGTGTCCGCCAGGATGCTTTTGCTGATTTTGTGAAAAACAGAGACCTTGTCGCAGCCCCCCACCTGCCGTTCCCGGGTATCGGTTACGTCACGAAAGGCGAGCACGGCGGTTACGCCTGGGTGCCCGTCACCTACACCAATCGCGACAGCCACAGCGCAAAGTAAAACGGATAACACGATGACGCCCGTTGCTGAGATGGATATCGACCTGATCCTGACGCTGGATGCATTGCTCCAGGATCAGAACATCACCCATGCGGCCGCGCGGCTCGGCATCAGCCAGCCCGCGATGTCCGCCCGTCTGGCGCGCCTGCGTTCGCTCTTTGGTGAACCGTTGTTTATCCCTTCCCCACATGGACGTGGGGTGTTGCCCACGCCCAGAGCGGAAGCGCTGCGGCCGCAGGTCATGACCGTATTGCGGGGCATTAACGCGATGTTTGCCCCCACCACCTTTGATGCGCAAACCAGCCAGCGGACATTTGTGATTGCCCTGCATGAAAATCCGGCTCTGATGCTGGGTGCGGAATTGCTTAATCAGTTCCGGGCCCATGCCCCGGGGATCCGCTTGCGATTCGCGCTGCCAGAAATGGCAACCCTGCCACAGCAGCTGGAAAAGGGTGATGTGGATGTCTATATCGGTGTGAGCACCGGCGCGCACGACGGCTGGGTCAGACGTAAACTTTTCGATGACCAGTTTGCAACAGCCCAGCGAAAAGGCCACCCCCGCGGTGTCGGGCCACTGGATCTGGAGCACTATTGCGCGCTCTCTCATCTGGTGGTCTCTTCAGAGGGTGACCCGTTTACCGGCTTTGTGGATCAAACCCTGGGCGGACTGGGGTATCAGCGCAACGTGGTGATGTCCACGCAGAGCTACGCCATGGCACCTCCGCTTGTCGCCAGCACGGACCTGCTCTGCACCTTACCGGAACGTATGCTGCAACGCTTTGCCTCGACGCTGGATATCTTTCCCCCGCCGCTGCCGCTGCAGCCGATTACCATCAGCATGTACTGGCACCCGAAAAACAGTCAGGATCCGGCAAGCCTCTGGCTGCGCGAGCAACTGCTGCTGGCCGCGGGACGTCAGATGTGATCGAGGGTATGCAGGAATTTCTTTAACACCTCTGAGCGAATGATCCTGTGGCACACCAGCTTCAGCTCGCTTTCCCTGAGCCTGTCAATGATGTCGACGTACACGACATTCTCCACGCTGACTGCCCTGGCGGAGACCGGCAGTAGCGCCATGCCAAACCCCGCAGAGACCAGGCTGATGACAGTAGGTACGTCGGTGGCGTTTTGTACCACCTCAGGCTGGAAACCTGCACCGTAACAAACGTCATAGAAGTACTGTTCGAGGCCCATTCCCTTCGGGTCGCGCAGGGAGATCCATTTTTCGTCTTTCACCGAGGCGAGCGTAAGCGCGGACGATTTTGCCAGAGGATGCTGCGAAGAGAGCGCCAGCACCGTTTTCTCGGACGTAAACGGGCGGCTTTGCAGGTCGTCAGGCAGAGACGGCAGCGGCGCCCGGATGATGGCCACATCCAGCTGGTTGCTTTGCACGGCGCTATAGAGCGTCTGCACATTCCCCGTCATTAGCGACATGGTGATGGCAGGCCACCGACTGTGCATCTGGCGCAGCGCGGCAGGCAGCCTGGTGTCAAACATGGCGCTCGATACGCACCCGAGATTCAACACCCCTTGCTCCCCCCTCGCCGTTTGTCTGGCGTCCAGTACCGCCTGTTCCGTCAGGGCGATGGCCAGCCTGGCTTTCTCCAGGAAAGCTTCACCGGCCGGCGTCAGGGTTAAACGGCGGTTCGCCCGGCTAAAGAGCGTAACGCCTAACCGTTCCTCTAACGTTTTAATCTGCTGACTCAGCGCGGGTTGTGCCATGTTCAGGCGCTCCGCAGCCCGGTGCATGTGAAGCTCTTCCGCAACGACAATGAAATTACGCATCTGACGAAATTGCATAACGCTTCCCCGAATTTTCGATAATAAATTTATTATCAAAATAGCAGTAATGATGCAATTGATGCTATGGGCTATTGCCATAAAAATGGAGGCATGCAAACACGGGAGGAAAAAAATGGAAAGCCCAGTCAACGATCTCAGAAGTGCCATCGCGTTACTGCAACGCCACGAAGGACAGTATATTGAAACGGATCATCCGGTGGATCCCAACGCGGAGCTGGCGGGTGTTTATCGACACATTGGTGCGGGCGGCACGGTGAAACGCCCTACCCGAACGGGCCCGGCCATGATGTTCAATAACGTTAAAGGCTATCCGGATTCGCGTATCCTGGTGGGCATGCACGCCAGCCGGGAAAGAGCGGCACTCCTTCTGGGATGTGAACCCTCGACGCTCGCGCAGCACGTCGGTCAGGCCGTGAAAAACCCGATCGCGCCGGTTGTTGTTCCGGCATCGCAGGCCCCTTGCCAGGAGCAGGTATTCTACGCTGACGATCCTGATTTTGATCTGCGTAAACTGCTTCCGGCCCCGACCAACACGCCGATTGATGCTGGCCCGTTCTTCTGTCTGGGGCTGGTACTGGCAAGCGATCCGGAAGACAGTTCGCTGACTGACGTCACGATTCACCGTCTCTGCGTTCAGGAGCGCGATGAGCTTTCCATGTTCCTGGCCGCGGGGCGCCACATTGAGGTCTTTCGTAAAAAGGCTGAAGCAGCCGGAAAACCGCTGCCGGTGACGATCAACATGGGGCTCGACCCGGCGATTTATATCGGCGCCTGCTTTGAAGCGCCCACGACGCCGTTTGGTTATAACGAACTGGGCGTTGCCGGGGCGCTGCGTCAGAAACCGGTCGAACTGGTGCAGGGCGTGGCGGTAAAAGAGAAAGCGATCGCGCGGGCTGAAATCATTATCGAAGGCGAACTGCTGCCAGGCGTGCGCGTTAGAGAAGACCAGCATACCAACAGTGGCCATGCGATGCCGGAGTTTCCGGGCTACTGCGGCGAGGCAAACCCTTCTTTGCCCGTCATCAAAGTGAAAGCCGTCACCCTGCGTCACCAGGCAATCCTGCAAACGCTGGTGGGGCCAGGTGAAGAGCACACCACGCTCGCAGGCCTGCCAACGGAGGCCAGCATCCGCAATGCCGTTGAAGAGGCCATTCCGGGCTTCCTGCAAAATGTCTATGCGCATACCGCGGGCGGCGGTAAGTTCCTCGGCATTCTGCAGGTGAAAAAACGCCAGCCATCCGATGAAGGACGTCAGGGACAGGCGGCGCTTATCGCACTCGCGACCTATTCCGAGCTGAAAAACATCATTCTTGTCGACGAAGACGTGGATATTTTCGACAGCGACGACATCCTGTGGGCGATGACCACCCGCATGCAGGGAGATGTCAGCATCACCACTATTCCAGGGATCCGCGGCCACCAGCTGGATCCGTCGCAGTCGCCGGATTACAGCACGTCGATTCGCGGAAACGGCATTTCCTGTAAGACCATCTTCGACTGCACGGTACCGTGGGCGCTGAAGGACCGCTTCGAACGCGCGCCGTTTATGGAGGTTGACCCACGTCCGTGGGCAACAGATTTGTTTGACACAAAACACGACTAGCGCGTTCGCGATACAAAAGAGCGTATGGCTTTCGGGTCATACGCTCTTCTGTTTTTCATCGCAGGCAAAAAGGGAAATTGCCGCTTCCCCTGCTTTCTTGTACCCTTTCGTCGTTAACCCCAACCCCACAAGAACTGAGACATCCGGACGCTTATGACTGCACACCTTTCTAAAGACCCTTTACATGGCGTAACGCTGGAGATGCAGGTCAATGCCCTGGTTGCACGATATGGCTGGAGTGAGTTGGGCGATCGAATCAAAATTAACTGTTTCAGAAAAGACCCAAGCGTTAAATCGAGCCTGAAATTTCTGCGCCGCACGCCCTGGGCTCGCGCAGAAGTTGAAGCCCTGTATCTTGATTCCCTGAATGATGAGGGGATCGCAGAACCGGACGAACCCGCCTTTAACCCCTGGGCTAACAGTCGGATAACCAAGAGCTAAAACGCAAATGACGCGACATGTAAAACGGATTGGTGCGCTGACTGCCTGCGCACTTTTACTTGTTAGTTGCTCCTCAAAACCACCAAAATCACTGGTAACGCCTCTCCCGACCGCGAGCAAACCGACCCAGCAGGCTAACGAGCCGATGCGTGGGATCTGGCTGGCAACCGTCTCACGCCTGGACTGGCCCCCGGTGGCCTCAGTGAATGGCCGCGATGCGCAAGACCGTATCGCGATGCAAAAACAGGCCCTGACGAACAAGCTCGACAAGCTTAGGCACCTCGGTATCAATACCGTGTTTTTCCAGGTCAAACCGGACAGCACGGCGCTCTGGTCGTCTAAAATTCTGCCGTGGTCAGATATGCTCACCGGCAATATCGGCGAGTACCCGGGCTACGATCCGCTGCAGTTTATGCTCGATGAAGCGCACAAACGCGGCATGAAAGTCCATGCCTGGTTCAACCCTTACCGTGTTTCAACCAATACCAAACCGTCGACCATTGCCGCGCTGAACCGCACGTCGTCATTGCAGCCTTCCAGCGTTTATGTCCAGCACCCGGAATGGATTCGTATTGCCGGCGATCGTTTTGTGCTCGACCCCGGCATTCCGCAAGTGCGTGACTGGATAACGCAGGTGGTCACCGAAGTGGTTGCGCACTATCCCATTGATGGCGTGCAGTTTGACGACTATTTCTATACCGAATCACCGGGATCCGCGCTCAATGACGCGCAGACTTTCAGACAATACGGTCAGGGATTTGCCTCTAAAGCAGACTGGCGCCGCCACAATACACAGCAGCTGATTGTGCAGGTCTCCCGGGCCATTAAGCAGACGAAACCGGGCGTGGAGTTTGGTGTCAGCCCGGCTGGCGTATGGCGTAACCGCTCATTCGACCCGGCAGGCTCAGACACGCGCGGTGCCGCAGCCTACGATGAATCCTATGCCGACACGCGTCAGTGGGTGCAGCAGGGTCTGCTGGACTATATCGCGCCACAAATTTACTGGCCTTTCTCCCGGGATGCGGCGCGCTATGACGTGCTGACGAAATGGTGGGCAGAGGTGGTGAAACCGACGCATACCCGCCTGTATATCGGCATTGCGTTCTACAAGGTAGGTGAACCGTCGAAAAATGAACCGGACTGGACGGTTCAGGGCGGCGTGCCGGAGCTGAAAAAACAGCTCGATCTGAACGATTCACTGCCCAACGTGAATGGCACGATCCTGTTCCGCGAAGATTATCTTAACCAGCCGCAGACGCAGGAAGCCGTCAGCTACCTGCGCGGACGCTGGGGTAGCTGACCGGTCAACATCAGGCAGAAACACCCTGTTTCTGCCTGTTTTTGACTACGGCTTCGGCCCAAACATCGCCTCAAGCTGTTTTTCATCCGGCATGCCGACCACCTGCTGAAGCTCATTATCGGCATTCAGATAATAAATGGCGGGCGTAGCGTTCGCGCCCAGGTTGTCCATTAACGTCTGGTGTTTTTGCAGTATGTCGACGGTTTCACGGGATGCAGTGCCCTGCGGTTTTGGCAATTTTTTCCCGCCAGAAAGCTCGTAATCACGCCATGCCGAAACGGGATCTTTCGCATTCAGGATAGCGGAGGCATTACGCCCACTGTTGGGGTTGAGAAACGCCACCAGCAGCGTATTAAGCTGCACCTTGCCCGCCTTCACCCACGGCTGCGCCTCGGACCAGAATTGCTTGCAGTACGGGCAGAACGGATCGGCAAAGACGAAGACTTTGCGCGGAGCGTTATCCGCCCCCTCTTTCAGGGGATGCGCCGCATTCAGTTGCTTCCACATTTCGCGTCCCATCGGGGCGTAGATCTCTTTCTGGAAATAGCCTTCACTCAGGTTTTTTCCTTTTTCATCGTACAGATAGCCAGAAATTACGTGCTTGCCGTCAGGGGTTAAAAACAGCGTAACGCCCATATCCTGATACTGCCCCAGCCAGGCCGGCGCGCCCCCTGGCGCATCAATTTTCTTAATGATTTTGATATTCTGCTGCTCGCTGAAGAGCTTCACCACATCCGGTATCGCTTCAGCGGCCTGTGCCAGCCCTGACGTTGCCAGCACCGACAGTAACAGTAATTTTTTCATTTTCCGCTCCGGGATCATTGGGGGCGAACCGCCCCCTTCACGTTAACGATTTTTCAGTGCGTCACTGACCATTTCATCGAACTGTTCAAAAGGAACCCAGCCCGGGAGTAACCCGTCGCCAATCAGCGTGGCCGGTGTTCCCTGGATACCCATCTTTTCGGCGATGATCAGGCTGCGTTTGATCGTCACCAGGCTCTCATCATCAGGCGTTGTGACGTTCACCCCGGCCCGTTTTTGCGCCTCCTGAATGCTGGCGTCATCGTGATATCCCTTTTTGGCCATCAGGGTATGGTTAAATTTCATAAACTGCTCAGGATGCGAGCGCCAGACGGTTAAGGCATCGCGTGCTGAGGTCAGTGAACTTTCCGACCGGAAAGGCAAAAACTTAAATACCACCGCCACATCCGGGTGTTTTTCGACGATCTTTTCCAGGTAAGGATCGAATTTCTTGCAGTACGGGCAGTTGTAATCCGTAAAGACCACCAGGGTGAGCTTCGGATCCTTAGCGCCAATGCGCGGCGAGTCCGGGTCGTTAAACAGAAAGTCATAAACCATCTTCTGTGCACGTTGCTCCTGTTCCGGCGTCATGGTCTGCGCCGCCATCACCTGCGCTGAGGTCAACAGTAGCAGAAGCGTAATAAGGATTCTTTTCATAATACATTTAGCCTTTAGCGTTGTTCAGGGTGGCAATAAGCGTGTCTTTATCCAGCAGCGGCGAAAGCATCTCCCCCTCAGGGAAGCCCGGGCCGTACACCTCATTAAACGGGATGGCGTAACGGTTTCGCTTTTCAAGGAATTCGGCGATAAACGCTGAAGGCTTGCTCCAGTCGCCACGCAGCGCCACCACGTCCGGCTGGCTAAGCGCGGCAATAACGTCAGGCTGATTCAACACCCGATGCTCGTTCACCTTGCAGGTAACACACCAGTCCGCGGAGATATCCACGAAGACCCGTTTGCCCTGCGCAAGGGCACCCTGAATAGCATCTTCACTTAGCGGTTGCCACGGGATTGCCTGAGCGACGCTTGCGGTGTTTGTTACAGGCGGTGAGGTAAGCAACCCGCGCAGCTGGTACCCGCCAAAGGCTGACAGCGCGATCACCACGCACCAGAACAGTGGCGAGGTTTTATGCCCGGTCATCGCAAGCAGTGCGATAGCGACGACGATAAGCACTAACATCACGCTCTGGCTCACCGCCTCACCCAGATGAGGGCTAAGCAACGTCACCAGCCACAGGCTGGAAGCCAGCATCATCAGGCCAAGAATAATCTTCAGGCCGTTCATCCAGCGACCGGGTTTTGGCAGCAGCATGGCGGTTTTTGGAACCAGTGCAACGAACAACCAAGGCAAACTCATCCCCACGCCGAGCATCAGGAAGATAAGCCACAGGGAATGCAGCGGTGCGCCAAGGGCAAAGGCCACCGCCGTGCCGAGGAACGGCGCAGAACATGGTGTGGCCAGCAGCGTTGCAAACATCCCTTCGCAGAAACTGCCGGCAAGCCCCGTTCCCCCTGCCGTTGCCAGCCGTCCTGCGGCGGCAGAAGGCAGCAGCATCTCAAACGCCCCGAACAGATTGAGTGCGAAGAGGAAGGTCACCGCAACCATCAGGCCAATAAACCACGGATTCTGGAACTGAATACCCCAGCCCAGCGAGGCACCGGTCAGCTTAAGCGCGGTGACCATTGCGGCCAGAAGCATAAAGGAGACCAGGATCCCGGCACTGGTTGCCAGAAAACGGAGCCTGATCATCCGTCTGTCTGAGCCCGCATGGAGCACGCTGTTGAGCTTCATGCCCATCACCGGCAGCACGCAAGGCATCAGGTTCAGAATCAACCCGCCCAGTAGCGCAAAGAGCACCATTTTGCCGGTTCCCTCAGACACGCCCGCCGCTGACGGTTCCGCGGGCGTTGCCCCGACGGTCATCACGGTTTGCTGCGCTTTATCGCCATTGGTGAGCACAAACGACAGCGCTTTTCCCTGCAGCGAAGTGGGTTTATCTCCCCACTCATCGGTCACGGGCACCGTTACCCGAAGCTGATTGCCGTCGGCTTCGAGGGTCGGTTCACCGGGAAGAATGTCGCCTTCCAGCGGGTCAAAATAGATCCCCGGCTTGTCCCATTGCCCTTGCGTGGTTCCCGTAATGATCAGCTTGTCGTCTGATAACCAGGCTGACAGGTCTGCGGACACGCCAGATGTCGCGGGAATGGCCTGCATCGCGCGTTCAAACGCGTGGCTGAATCCCTCATCCACCGGCTGGTTAAAATCAAGGTGCAGCTTATAGTCCGTCAGCAGACAGACATTACTGCACGTGGAAAGGGTAAGCGTCCCGTCGAGCGCATCCCCCGCCGCACCGTCGAGAGTGATGGGGATGATGACCTTATCGTGATAGCCCTGGGTGGTCATCCCGGAGATATCAAAGCGCGAAGGCACCGGCCAGTGCCAGTCATCCGTTACGCCAGCCGGCCAGGTGATTTTCGGGGCTACGCCGCCCTCGCCGGGTGAACGCCAGTAGGTTTTCCAGCCTGGCTGCAGCTCAACGGTGAGCAGCGCGAGGATGCGGTTTTGCTCCCTTTCCGCCTGAACGCGGATCCGGGCATGATCGTTTTGCGGGGAAACCAGCCAGCCTGTATCCGCCGCATGGACAATGCCGATGCAGGACAGCCACAGGAAGACGAATCCCCTGAAGAGGTTAAACATGTTTTACTCCGTGAATAGTGAAAATTATCGTGTGGTGACGATGCTTTTCATTCACGGAAAACGCAGTTTTTGAGGTGTATTCGGGGAGGCGGTGCATGAACGGGCTGTTCTCTCGGAACGCATGCCCGCCCTTGCGTAAACAACTGAAGTAGCGCGAAGAAGATGATAATCGCCGGTAGCGCACCATCAAAGAACAGAGGCTGAGCACAAAGCAGCGAGTGTGCGCCTAACTGACACGGCGATGGCCCGGACGGCTCAGCGTCGCTGGTTTGAGCCGGGGCATCAGCAATCAGGGTCGTTTGCGGATCCAGTCCCTGCAAAAAATGGTTGAGATAAACCGCACGCTGCACCAGGCAAATAGCCATCGCCACACATGTGATTATCAAAAGCCATTTTCCCAGAAGCTGACGGTTGCGCATAACGCTCCAAATTTACCAGACGCCCCGATCATAAACGATAGTGATGAATCTACAAGTCCTGATAATGTAAGGTTTTGTCTGTCGCCGTTAGTCACCGGTCAGCGCATCATAGACGTCCCGCAGTCGCGTGCGCAGGAAAAGCACCGCCTTGTGCTTACGCGATAACAGCGCCTGCTCACTGGCCCCGGTTTCCTCTGCCAGCATTTTAATGCTGTAGCCCTGGAGCTCCGTTTTTTCAAAAACCTCGCGCTGAAGCAGCGGAAGTTCAGACAGCGCCTGGCCCAGCTCTTCCCACAGCAGCGTTTTGAGGTACTCCTCCTCCGGCGTATGCGGGACACCGAACAGGGTTTCCGCCAGTTCATCTTCGGGGAAGTCCTCATCATCCCCGGTAAAATATCCTGAAAGAGAGACCTCACGTTTTTTCCGCGCCCGGTCGGTCATCTCATTACGTGCCGCGCGAAACAGCCAGGCGGCGACGTTTTCGACCGGCTGCTCCACTTTCATCAGCTGATAGGTGACTTCCTGCAAAATATCGTCGGCATCATCGCGCACGGACGTTCGTCCGCGGATAAAGGATTTCAGCCGGGCGCGGCAGGCATTAAGCGCCGACATCAGCAATGACTCTCCCGCCAGCCCGGTTTTCATCTCGCTCACTCTGCTTCCGGCGTTTTTGGCGCGCTGTCGTCGCGTTTATCTTCGCGATGACCGTGCCAGCCGCAATGCCCGCGACCATGGCGACCAAAGCCTTCGCGACGCTGCTGAATAAACGCCTCACGCTGTTCGGGGGTCATGTTCATCCAGCGTTCGTGCATACGACGGTGCGCGCCGAACATCCCCGGGCGGAAACCCAGTCCGCCGAACAGGATCCGGCTTAATACCAGAATTCCCAGCGCCTGCCAGAAACCGATGGCTTTCACGCCAAGAATGGCCGGGAGTAAGGCATTCCACAGGGTCATGACCACCAGTCCCAGTACAAGGACGATTACCGCGCCTATCACCAGCCCTTTACCCATACGGTGGCGGCCAAACCCGCGTCCGTGCCCTCTTCCGTGCATATCGAAATCTCTCATGGTGTTTACCTCATTTACAGTGATTGAGTATGGCTTGTGATGAGGTAGACGGATGAGGCGGGGAAATATTGCTGGGGAGAATATAAAATTTTTTGTGCTTACGGATTTTAACGCATATCGCTCACGACGGGTGGGCGCTATGCGTCGCCTCCCGACTACGAAAATTCGTTTAACTAATGCGGTGGCGATAGCGGCCAGGATGATTGCCAACAACGCAAGGAAGATGAGTGAGGATAATAGCGTGTTTAGCATGCCACCTAAACGGGTGAAGTCGCTGGTCGTTAAAAGGCTTAAAGTCACTCATACCATATGCTTACCAATTCGCCGTTGGTATAGCGCTCTTTTCGCCGGGTGACGGGCTCCGACAACGGAGGCTCCAGGCATAACTGACATGTAATGTGCCGTTTTCCTCTTAAGGAATAAAACGACCTGCATTTTAAGTGTCGGTTTTTTTGCTTAATCCAGGCATCAGTTTTGCCATGAAATGATGTCGTCCAGACCTGAGAGCATGCCGGGAAAGTAACTTTCATCAATATCGAAGGAATCGTCAAGGGTAATACTGTCAGCATGGTTTTCGGGCTTCAGTACCATACTAACGGCAACAGCACCGGCAAAATGCGCCTGATGAAACTTAAGCATAACCTGCTCGAATGCCGAGGTTAAACTAATATCCTTAGACTTTCCCCCTGTCTTTAAGGCTTGGTGGAGAGCATGTGTATCATTCCTGAACTGCTCTAGCTGACCGACAAAAAACTCTGCAGCAAACTCCGTTTTTAAGACAGGGATCGAGAATTCAACCCATACCATAATACGGCTATAGGCAGGTACCTCCTCTTCAGTCAGCCTTTCATAGGGTGTTAATTTAAGATGCCTGTCACCACTTGTGATATCTATCATGATCCCCTCTTCACGGCATGTACTGAAAATTCATGATTGTCCAGTTAGTCTCCCTGAACAGAACCTCAAAACGATTAGACTCTTAACTCTAAGTGCCTTTGTTTTTCCTGTCTTCCACAAGCTTATACATACGTGCTTTGTACCGGAAAAACCCCGGTTTTTACAGAGGGCCTTGCGTTCTGATACCGTATCGAATGGCCTTTTCCTGAATCTGCAAAGGCACATAGCGGACCTGGGGGGGGGCGCGACTTTCCAGTTACGTCAGACATTAAAAAGGCTCCCGCAGGAGCTTTTGAAAATACTCCAACATAATGAAATAAAAGGATTTATTTCAGGCCATGCCCACATGTTGACCACATCGATATGAGAAGCCCCGCTAGCATGCCTTGCGGGGTTTGGTCTCCTTTGTCCAGCTCCCGCCGCTCTGAACATTGCCGTGTGCGTGGTCATCCGCTTGGACGCAGTTAGAGATAAATTTCCCGCCATTGTGCGTGATATCACCTTTCATCGTCCCGCCCTTCTCCACTTCGAGTGAGCTGGTTATGAGCTTGTTGGTACACACCACCTCGGGTGTATCGAGGGTGATGCGGGTTTGGGCTTTCAGCACCACCACCGGCACGGCGGCGGTAAGGGAATCCGACGCGGTAATGTCTGCGGTTTTGATACCGGATACGGTGAGCGACCCGTTGCCGGGCTCGCACTCGATAACCGCCCCGTCAGGAAAGGACACATGAAGCGCATCGGGGGAAGCAGACGGCGCGAGACTGTCGTCAGAGAAAATGCCAGGCAGCACAAAAGCGGTATCAAGCTCGCCGCCGATAGAAAGAATCAGCACCTGCTCGCCAACGGACGGAGCCCACCACACACGCGAGCGACCGGCGCGAGAGGTCAGCCAGTTTAGCCACGTGGTTTCCATCCCGCCGGTCTGGACGCGACAGAGCCCCTCGACGTGGTCGATGTCGGTCACAATGCCGGTACGGATAAGGTTGCGGATCGCCCGAGCGATATCCTGCAGAGAATTTAGATTGTTCATGGGGAAAGCATGCCGCTGGGCAAGGTCAGCGGCAATCGAACGGGGTTTGGTGAGGGATGAAACAACAGTCAGCGACCAAGAAATACCAATTTAAATTTTTGCTGAACGTTTAATCTTTGTGAACTCAAACTGTAAAGTATTGAATTGAAACCGGTACATACAATCTTGCCATAAATTAAAAAAATGGAGAATATCTCTACTTTGAACAGCTCTACCACTATGTTGATAAATTTATAGCGTCAAAAACTGTATACAAAACGTACTTCCCTACACAGGAACAGCAGGATAACTAGCTACAACAAGGCTCGACAATACAAAAGTAAACTGATTGATACGACCCACGCAATTGCGGTGTCTATCCGCTAAGGTGTAAAATTCTAAACTAACTCAGTTCACATTAATGACAAATGATTCAATAATATGCGAATATGTATTTCGCTTGCAACCACCAACATTTTTCAGTCTGGCAATGCAATTTTTGGTAACATATCAACCAAATCTTTTCTTTCTTGTATAAATAATATACTCAGGAGTTCAAATTGATACGCAGCCTTTCTGTTGATGAAAAAAAATTAGAGTTAAGAAATGCAGTGGATGAAAGTTCAAATATTTTTGACATTGATTCCATTTCTTTATTAATAGGTGAGAACGGAACAGGGAAAACACATTTCCTTAGTCAGGTTATAAATGAATTCAAATCATCTCATATAGGAGCATTTACTGGAGGTTGTGAAATTGATTTTTTCAATATACCTAGACAAGATGTCAAAAACGAATCTAGATATTGGGGGGTTGTATATTTCTCACCAATACCATTTAGAGAAAGATATTCTCCATCAAAAAATTTCATTGATGCCTCACCTGTATTTGGGAGGGGTATAAAGCTAAGCAACTTAAATGAATCAAAAGAGATACTTGAATATTTCAATATCAAACCAGCATCGCGCATTGAATATAAATTCAACACAAAGATGATAATAAAATCAATTCTTGATGAAGTTTTTAAACTTAGTGATCGTCGTATAAAAAAAATACTTCAACGACACTCTATTTTCAACGAATTAATACATCTGGAAAAACTCACCAGAGAAATGAGTAATGAAAATGAGGATCCTGACAACACTAAAAATTACTCAAGCATCTTAAATAAAAGAAGATCAATTTTTGGCGCACTAATTCAAGAACTATATTTAAGCCTTACTTCAATTGAAAACCCCATTGAAATTACTTCATCACTTATAACGATTAACGGACTTAAGAAAAAAAATAAAATAAAAAACTCATCAGCAATAAACATACTTAACTACTTTCTTAATGGGGCCGAAAATCTTAATCGTCACGAAATGAAATCTCTAGAGGAATTTGAGAAAGAAAGAAAAAAAGTTGAATCGTTTTTGAAATTTATAAACAGTAACTTCACCTTCACTGAATACATGACATTCCCTGTCGATGCTTATGAGGGAGAGAAATTACTTAGTGATTATGAAGTAGAAGATTACTTTGAGTTTAAACTCATTGAAATGAGTTCTGGACAGTTGGCCGTCATACATCAAATGGGCTTAATTTCCAAAGCAATAAATCAACTTGCTGAAAAAAATATAAGCAAAATACTCTTAATGATAGATGAAGGTGATGCTTATCTTCACTTAGAATGGCAGAGAAATTATATACTGAAAGTCAATGATTTTTTGCGCAAAGTGAAAGCTATCAATAACATTTCTGTCCTACAGGTTATTCTAGCCACCCATTCGCCACTATTAGCAACAGATATTCCTAAAAATTTCATATGCCCAATGGATAAGACAGAAGCCACATCAGGATTCGCATCACCGATTCATTTGTTACTTAATGAATCTTTTGGGACCAAGACTATTGGAGAATTCGCATCTCAACGGATCAATAAGACTGTAATAAACATCAAACAAAAAAAAGCCTCAAAAAAAGATTATTTAGTTATTCAATCAATAGATAATGATATTCTGGAGAGAGAAATTATGAAACTACTTCCTTTAAACGGGGATTTAAAATGATCATTTCTATTAAGAATAATTGGGCTACCATAGAATCCAAGCATAACGCATTTGTCATGCGTAAAATTGAGAAACACTTAAGCACGGCAGGACTATGTTATGGGCCAAAAACCTTAACAACATACTTTATCGAAAAGACAAAAGACCTCATAATTTCCAATAAACTTAATGATTTACTTTTAGCGGCAAAATATTATGATCTCATCATTAGGAAAAACAAACACAACGGGGAATTAATCAAAGGGTTTAAAAAAGATTTAACTAATATTTTTGATTATAACAATTTCATCACTAAAACCATCAGTTATGATGCCTATGATTTATGCAGCGCATCTAAAACTAGAAGTTGTCCATATTGCAATCAATCATATGCTTTCACAGTTAGATCGCCTAAAAAAGAATTTAGACCAACATTAGATCATTTTTTCCCAAAAGAAAGCTATCCTCACTTAGCATTAAGCCTATATAACCTCGTACCATCTTGCTCTCTTTGCAATTCAAGTTTAAAAGGAGGAATTAATTTCTCTAAAAAACCCCATTTACACCCTTTATTTGATAACGAGAGCATTGAGTTTTCTCTTGAAACTACAAAATCAAGAGAGGAAATAGTTGCGTTATTAGACATTAACACCAAAGAATTCAATATTAAAGTAGAATATAATAACGACACCAAATCTTCCAACTCAGTAAAAACCTTCATCATTGAAGAAAGGTATGAGAGTTTTATTTTTGAGGCAGTAAATTTTGCTCGTTGTAAAATTTATTATGATGAATTAAAAAATAACAACCAAATAGATATCATCAGAGATATTGATGAAAGCTCGGCATTAATGTTTAATCACAACGCCTATCAAAACCAACTTCTTGGAAAACTTCTTCAAGGTATTTACAAACAATATTCACAACAACCATAGTAGCTTTAGTTTAAAAAACTTTCTTTATTATTACCTTAGCCTCAGCATTATCTACAATGAGGCTAACTTAAAGAATCAATTTATAATTCTCATGTCATAAAATGGGGGCTTGCAAAATAATTGCAGATAGATAAATTTGCTCACCAGCTCGCCATTGATATAAAGCTCGGTCGGACGCGTGACCGGCTCGGGCAATGGCGGCTCAGGCGCATAGCTGACGTGAAGCGCGCCGTTTTCTTCCCTGACGAGCGTGCGCTCAGTGAGCTGCAGGCTGATGCTGATATCAACACTATCACCGTCGTTTAAAACCATCTGGAATCGATAGCCCCTTTTGCGCCCCTCATCCGTGGTGCAGATATCCGGCTGATTCTCACGCAGCCATACGGCCACCGGCACGAAAATCAAATCGGGGTCGCCGACAAAGTCACACACGATCACATTCAGGGTGTAAATCTTTTCATGCGAGAGCGAGGCCGCGAGACGCGCGTCAATATTCCCCTCATCGGCAAAGATGCGCATCATTTCGGGATTCGTTTTTATCTGCGGTACGGCGTCAATTAACGCCTGACGCAGGCCGTGTGCTTTCTTCATCGAGTTTGTCCTGACAGTCTTTGACGGTTTCGACTTTGAGCGCGCATGCAGCCAGCGCGCCCTCCAGCCTGCGAATATTGGCGCTCAGGTCGCCGTTAGTGACGGGGTCGCTTCCCGGCATCGGGCAGAGGCTCACCTTCGGGCAGGCGCTGTAAACAATGACCGGCGGAGGTGCAGGCCGTTCGGGTGTGCAACCGGCGCACAGCATCAGGCAAATCAGCGCTATACCAGCGGCGTAATTCCTCGTTTTCATTCAGTAACCTCGTGATGGTGTGTTCTCGTCTTGCCGCCAGCTCACCGGCGGCGGTCAGCTCGTCACTGAGCCTGACCTGCGCGGTTTCATTCGTCCTGAAAATACGCTGTGAAATGGTCAGCTGATTTTTCAGCATCCCGATAGTCGTCTTTTGCTCACTGGCGACCAGGTTCGCGCGCTCAAAGGAGCAGGATAAATTCGCGTTATCGTGGCGCAGCCACAGCACCACGGCTAGGATGGGTAGTGGCGGCAGATTGTCACCATCGAGGACGCTCTCGCCGGGGGCTGCACGTTGTTCAATCTGGATCAGCTGAAACAGGAAAACAGTGCCGACGATTTCCGCAATCTGTTTATGTGTGAGTTCGTCGACGATAAGGCGTCAGTATTCCCGCTCGAGGAGCTGCAGCGCTGCATGGTCGATGCGATGGAAGAGTGGGATGACTTCGAACAATTTGCCGACCGTTCGTTTAACTGGCGCCCGGTCTGGATTGGCTATGACCCGTCACACACCGGCGACAGCGCAGGCTGTGCGGTACTGGCTCCGCCGCTGGTTGCCGGTGGCAAGTTCCGCATCCTTGAGCGTCACCAGTGGAAAGACATGGACTTTGCGGCGCAGGCCGAGGCCATTCGTTCACTCACTGAAAAATACACCGTCGACTATATCGGCATCGATGCGATCGGCATCGGCCAGGGTGTTTACCAGCTCGTGCGCTCATTCTTCCCGGCGGCGCGCGCCATCCGCTACACACCGGAAATGAAGACCGCGATGGTGCTGAAAGCAAAAGACACCATTCGACGCGGGTGTCTGGAATATGACGCCGGTGCGACCGATATCACGCAGTCATTTATGGCTATCCGTAAAACCATGACCAGCAGCGGGCGCAGCTCGACCTATGAAGCGAGCCGCAGCGAAGAGACCAGCCACGCGGATATCGCGTGGGCGACCATGCACGCCCTGTTAAACGAACCGCTTTCCGCCGGTAGCGGGATGCATTCAAACTCTATTCTGGAAATTTATTAAGATGGCAAAACCAAAATTTAAATCGACCACCACGACCGCCAGTGCACCGCAAAAAATGGAGGCGTTCACTTTTGGCGAGCCCTCCGCCGTGATGGACAGGCGCGATATTCTCGATTACGTCGAGTGTATTCATAACGGGAAATGGTACGAGCCGCCGGTCAACTTCTCGGGACTGGCGAAAAGCCTGCGCGCCGCCGTGCATCACAGCTCACCGATTTACGTGAAACGTAACATTCTGGCGAGTACCTACATCCCGCCCCCGTTGCTGTCGCGTCAGGATTTCAGCCGCCTTGTGCTTGATTATCTGGTCTTTGCCAACGGCTATCTTGAGAAACGCATGAGAGTCACCGGTCAGCTCCTGAAACTGGAAACCTCCCCGGCCAAATACACCTGCCGTGGTGTCGAGGATGGAGTTTACTGGTACGTGTCGAGCTTCACCCATCCGCACGAATTTGCGCCCGGCTCGGTGTTTCACCTGCTGGAGCCGGATATCAATCAGGAGCTTTACGGTATGCCGGAATACCTGAGCGCATTGAATTCCGCCTGGCTGAATGAATCCGCCACGCTATTTCGTCGCAAGTATTATCAGAATGGCGCTCACGCGGGTTACATCATGTATGTGACCGACGCCGCGCAAAGCAGCACGGACGTCGAATCGCTGCGTGATGCGATGCGCAACTCAAAGGGACTCGGGAATTTCAAAAACCTGTTTTTCTACGCACTTAATGGGAAACCGGACGGCATCAAGATCGCCCCGTTGAGTGAGGTCGCCACCAAAGATGACTTTTTCAATATCAAAAAGGTGAGCGCCGCTGACCTGCTCGACGCGCACCGCGTGCCGTTCCAGCTGATGGGCGGCAAGCCCGAGAATATTGGCTCAATGGGTGACGTCGAGAAAGTGGCAAAGGTGTTTGTGCGTAATGAGTTGTCACCACTGCAGAAGCGATTTAAAGAGATTAACGACTGGCTCGGAATGGAGGTGATACGATTTAAACCTTTCAAACTCGATAAGGATGAATGAAACACATGCAATAGCCGCTTAATGCGGCTATTGCCAAATGTCAGCCTAATTCGATGTCGGGATCTGAAAAAGTGAGAGTATCAGGGTCAAATGCATCAGTTTTGGAGTCTCCATTTTCGGTCATCCATCTTGCTATAACATAGTCTCCCGGAACATGCTTCCAAGCAGCGCCCATATCTTTAGCGATACCCAAAACCGTCATCGGACGATCTCCAGAATTCAATGTAACTACGTTGCCCTCTACAAACGCCATAGTGCCCCCTATTCTTTATGCATGAAATGCTGTCGTGGCCCCTCCTGACATCGCAGTGAGGCATGACCGTAAACCACCATAGATTTAATAGTTTGAAATGGGCAAAAACGCGCTCAGACGTTCGGATGATTTAATCCATTTGCCAACTTAGCGCGCAATGCTTTCCCCTCCACGCCTGCCCGCTTCATGGGGCGGTTTTAATGCAGGTGCATGTTTTCCTCTGGATAGCATCCAAGCTGGCTAGAAAGTTATTCTCGCTAATAAAAACCTCAGGCATTTACATGCAAGGCAATGCATACGTTAAGCTTCCAATCTGTGAATTACTGAAGGAGTAGCTCTCTAGTCAATCTACTCCTTCAGAAGTTCCTGAACTACACTCGTGAGAACGGGAATGCATTTCTAATGTATGCGTTGAAAAATTGCCCTTTAGAACTTTCCTTCATTAAATTTTCATATAGGAATGAAGGTACTCCATAATATTGGTAAATAGACGAGTTCAAAAACTCTATTTCTAATGTTTCAGAGGCCGCATCATACCCAATCGAGCTAATATTTGACGATGAGACATTGTTACGTTGCATATTTACTCCATTAAATTATTCGTCTGAGGATTCATCTTCTACAGCTTCACGTTTTATGAGAAGAGTATTTACCACTGCTCTTGGGTTTTGTGCTCGCCAAGATGCAACTACACGATCATAACCCTCTGTTCTTCGCGGGATAGACCATTTGATTGTAACTTTAGGGTCTTCACTCAGAGGTCTATGTTCTGGCGCAGGTAAGTATATCTTACACCTCATAGGCAGCTTAGCAGCCTCTCCTGTAACTATTGCTTCTCCAGTTTTTAAGATAGGAAGCGCATCCATTAAAGAAACTAGACCGTCAGGCAAAGTACCTTGTATTCGACTACGATCTGCAGGGTTAGTCAATCTCAATGCTACAAAAGTACCGCACTGGGAGAGTATAGTTTCATTCACTTCTGAAGGCCGCTGGCTAATAATCATTGCTCCCACACCATACTTCCTGCCTTCTTTGGCGATTTTCTGAACAATTTGAGAGGCTAAGTTATCAGGAGTGTTGTTTTGCTTTGACAAATACCTATGTGCTTCCTCCATAACAACCAGTAAAGGTCGTTCTCTGCCGCCTTCAGTTTTTTCTCTGCTCCAAAATAATGATTCATAAATTATTTTTAATATTGACCCTACAAGCTGCTCAAGTACACCACTTGGCACTCCAGATAAATCAAGAATTGTTATTGGTTTGGGCCCACCCAACCACCCTTTTAATAATTCATCAAGATCTTTTTCAACACTACCATCCTCTTTAGGTTCCCATGGGCCGGGGTGTAAAAGAAAATCATAACGTCTGTCTAATAGTTTGGAGCGCAATAGACTTAAAGGCCGTTTAATACCATGTGCTTGGGTATTAATAAATGGACCTTTTGACCCCATAGCATGAGGTGTGAAAGTTGGAGCTGTAAGTGTTGAAATATCACCATCATCTTGCAGAGTCGAAATATCTCTTTGATCACCAATAAAAGTAGCTGTTTCAAACTTAATAAGTGAATGCCACATCTTCTTAAGGCTAAATGGTATAGGCGTATCAACAGTTATAGATTGAATATCTATACCTGCAAAGTTCTGCAAATGATGAGAATTTAGTTTAAGCTCGTTAATTTTATCAGTAAATGCAATTTGATGACTATCAGTGACTCCTCCTGTTAAAAAATCGAGCAGAGCATCAGAATCAAGCGCCCAAAAAGGGATCAATAGTTTTTCTTCTTTGTTAATAGGGTCAACACTAAACACTTGCGCAACGTCACCTAATGCAGACGAATATTCGCCATGAATATCCAGCATTAACACCCTAGCACTTGGCAAATGAATCCCTTTGCTTGTCGAAGTAATGGACCTCAATAAACTAGCAATAGTCGTAGACTTTCCTGCCCCTGTTGAACCTAAAACTGCTGAATGCCTTGTAATTAGTTCATTAAGAGCTATTTTGGCTTCGATATTTTCAGCACTGGATAATGTTCCAATTGGAATATGACCTTGGTCTTTAGTGTTATAAATCCTCCTTAGATCAGACTCAATCGCTATATGAACTTTATCACCTATATTGGGATACTGACTAATACCCCTCTCGAAATATCCCCCTAACGCTTCCCCTACTAATTGAACATTCATCCATCGGCCAGTATCTGGCTCATTAGGGTATATGTTGTCCGGAGCTGCGCTTGCACCGACATCTGAGACAACACCAAAAAGATCTTGATATCCTTGAGGAATTCTTATGAAACTTCCGACCTGTCCAACACTATATGTTTGCCCCTGTATTATCGATATTCCTGAAGAAATTGAATGGGAAAGAAATATTTTGATTGAAGAACCAGTAACTGCAGCTACTTTTCCTACATATGTTGGGTCATTTGCGAACATTACTTGCCCTCATACAGTGTAGTTTCAGACTCGTTCTCAACATATGGATGTTGCGAGGTGAAGCCAGCATGAGTGCTAGTACTAAGTAAAGTTTCTTTAAGATTCAGCGCTTGGGCCAATGAAAAGAAGCGGGCTAATGCAGCAAAATCCCCTAATATGAACTCATGAATTCCAGAGCTATCGCTTTTCTTCCAAAATGTTTTCCTGATTTCTTCCCAAGAATCATTCGGCGGCTCCCCGGGTACCCATTTTCCTGAGACCCCGCTTATTACCGCACCGTCACGTGCATAAATACTCAGATTTGGTCTTTTTTTCGCTAATTTTACCGCGTTTAATTCATCCTCTAAATTCTTATATTGAAAAGCGAATATGGCAGTGTGAGAATTAGCTGCCAATGCTTCATCGAAAACAGCGCATATATGAGAATCAAAAAATGAAAAACCACTACATATTAAAAGACTATCAGGAGTCGTTAAAAAACTACGCAGCCTCTCGAATAAAGCTGAATAAGGCAACCTTGTAATTTCGTCGTATTTAAGATGATCTGGATAAATCAATGTTGTTGCATCACGACTACCAGTTCGTATGACAACATCATCTTTGACATCCCAACCCAATGAACCATGGATTTTCCACAGTCGAGACCATCTAGCAGGCAATTCGTCATTAGATATGCTGACAGGATCAAAAAATGGACAATGCGCACCAGTAAAGCCGTCGAAATAAGGCTCCTTTGCACGTTCAAAAGCTTCCTCCATTAAAAGATCATAATTTGGAGTAAATATTTCAACTGCCTTTTCCCTATGTATCCCCGAAATCCAAGACACTAATTCATTATATGCATTATTTTCTTTAGGCAATTTTGGAGCCACATGCTCTCCAATTTTCTGGCAAATTCTTCTCCCTAAGTCTCTATATCCATCACCATCAAGATCATTAATTTTTTGCGTTCCTATCGCAAGGGCTAACTTTCTTATTTTAGTCAATATGGCTTCGATATTTGGAGAGTACCCCTCTTCTCTCCCTGGTACTTTTTTCATCTCTTGTATGATTATGTCAATTACCTCAGAATCCGATTTATTCAGTTTCTGAATTACATAAGTTGTTAGGCCAGCAATGTCGCAAATGAGAGCTTTTCCGCTCTGGTCTAGGTTGCCATTCTCGTCAACTCTTATCGATGTAGGAACTCCAGCCCCCAACAGGATACCTATTTTCTTACGACCCTTAGATAAAATTTGTCGCAAATCAGTCATATACCGATCAGGATTGTGAATCGTTTCATGAAGCATATCAATTCCTAAAAAGTTCCATTTAGACTTTCATACATATACCCTTACAAGCTAAAAAAGACAAAAGGATTTGCGCGAAAAACAAGAGAAACTCACAAGAGAACGAAAGAAATCTTTACTGTGATTCAGTGCTCTTTTCTAACTTAAAAAATTCTTTTACACACTAAGTTGTCATATCAATTTTAGTCGTGAACCTATGGGCAATAACGATGGCGGGGCAAGATAATATCGATTGGGGTCACACCCCATTCCACAGTTATTGACAGGACTCCGAGGCGCGGCAAGGCTGCTTTTTGGAGTCAAAGACTTAACGACCAAAAGCTTTGGAACGATGCGTCATTCGGCTACTCAGGTAATTTGTACCAGCTCGGAGTCCGAATGCTGGCCGTAAATGCCCCCACGCTTTCCCTCATAGGAGTGCTTCCGCAGATTTCCAGCTACGCCAGACATTAAAAAGGCTCCCTCAGGAGCCTCTCATTATCAATCAAGCCTGCGCCGGCAAACTAAAGCTCGAAATACTCCTTGAGAGCTGCTGCGCCTGCTCTTCCAGGGAAGCGGCGGCTGCGGCGGACTGCTGAACCAGCGCGGCGTTCTGCTGGGTCACGCCATCCATCTCAGTCACCGCCTGTCCGACCTGGCTGATCCCACGGCTCTGCTCTTCAGAGGCCACGGAGATCTGCTCCATCAACGTATTCACTTTATTCACGGAACTGATAATTGAATCAATAACTTCGCCTGAACGGTTCACCAGTTCAGCACCGTTTTTGACGCTGGAAACCGACTGGGCAATCAGGCTTTCAATGTCTTTCGCGGCAACCGCGCTTTTCTGCGCAAGGGTGCGCACTTCACTGGCCACCACGGCGAAGCCGCGTCCTTGTGTGCCGGCGCGTGCTGCTTCAACCGCGGCGTTGAGCGCCAGAATGTTAGTCTGGAAAGCAATGCTGTTGATGACGCTGGTGATGTCCTCGATGCGCTTAGAGTTCGCCGCGATGGTATTCATCGTTTCGATCACTTCGCGGGTCACGGCCTCACCGGTGTGCGCATTGTTCACCGCGTCCTGCACCAGTTTTCCTGCCTGGTGAACGTTATCGGTGTTATTCGCCACGGTCGCGCTCAGCTCTTCCATGCTGGCCGCCGTCTGGGTTAACGCGGAGGCCTGCTGCTCGGTGCGTGAAGCCAGATCGATATTCCCGGAAGCAATTTCCTGCGCGGCGTGGGTGACGGTATGGCTCGCGTCACGCACCTGGGCGATAGTCGACAGAAGCGCCTGGCGCATCTGCTCCATTGAGCCCATCAGGTGATCGATTTCATTGCCGGAGGTGCCTTTTACCGGCACTGGAATGTCCAGTTTACCGGCGGCAATCTGGCTGCAGTGCTCGCGTGCCAGGTTGACCGGTGCGAAAACAAAGCGCTTCATCAGCAGGCTGACGGCAACAATCACGATTACAAACAACAAAGCAATCGCCGCAATGATCGCCAGACCGGAGATGAAATTACTGCTCGCATCCTCGTTCAGGGTTTTGGCATATTTCTGGTGAACGGCAAGTACCTGGTCGAGAACGATTTCATACTGACGGTCGAGGCGGGACACCTCCGGGATAAGCGCATTAAACTTCGCGACATCGTGCGCAGCGGCGGCATCAATCAACGGTGCCAGCCCCTGGTTACGGTAGTTTTGCCAGGCATCCTGATACGCGCTCACCAGCGGCGCTTCATCCGACAGGCGCGGAGACGCCATAAACGCCGCAAAGGCATGATCCGCTTTTGTGAGGGCCTCTTTAACCGCGGAAAGTTTCGCCGACTCGTCAGCCGAGTTCCCCGCTTCCACCATCTTCACGTACTCCATCACCCTGACACGCAAGGTACGGCTGTGGTTGATGGGATCAATGATCGACAGCACAACCTGGATTTCTTTGTTCACATTATCCAGGGAATTATTACTTTTAATAATGAGGCCAACGCTGGTAATGGTGCTGACGACAAAGAAGAAAAGCAGAGCAAAAAGGACAATCAGGGATGATTTTTTTAACGACATGGACCGATACCTCAAGAATAAACATTCCCTATCGTTATCGGCCGATCCAAAACTTAAATTAATTAAAGTTATTAACGTTTCCCTTCAGCAGCCAGGGCTATGCTTTCGCTTTATAGCGCCGCAGCAGGGTGGCATCCAGTTTTCGCTGTAACGGTTGTGGCGTTTCGCCGTCGATCAGTTTGCCAATCAGATCAAAGCAGTGCCACGCCAGCTGGCGGTTATCCTGGCGAATGGTATCAACCGGAATGGTGAGCGAGTCGTAAAGGTAGTGATCGTCAAAGCTGGCTAACCGGATATCACTTTGCATCAGGTTATGCTGCCCCATATAGCGCAATACCCCTTCCAGCAGACCACAGGCGGCAGTGAACAAGGCTTTTGGCGGGCGTCCCAGGCGGGCGCACAGCTCGGCGAACATCTCGTAGCCGGAGCTCGGGTGATAGTTTCCGTGAATGATCCACTCCGGGCGCAGCGCCACATTGGCCTCTTGCAGCCCTTGCTTAAACCCTTCCAGACGATCGCGCGTCGGGGAAAGCCGCGGCTGCCCGCCAAGGAAGTAAATTTCATCAGGATGCTGGCGCGCAATGTCGGCCACCAGTTCCGCCGTCGGGGTAATGGAATCGGTGATCACCAGCGGCAATGTGCTGTCGTTCATATGGCGGTCAAAAAGGACGACCGGCAGCTGTTCGCTCAGCTTCTGGTAGTCGGCATCATTGAGCATGCTGGAGGCCACAATCAGCCCGTCCACCTGACGCGCCACCATGTTATTAACCACCACCGTCTCCTGCCCCGGGTTTTCATCACTGCAGGAGATGAGCAGTTGAACGCCTGCCTCACGGCACAGCGTCTCCAGTTCGTGAGAAAATACCGCAAAGCCGTAGTTAGTGATCTCCGGCACCACCAGACCGATGGTGTGGCTACGGTTATCACGCAGCGAGCGCGCATGAATGCTGGGCTGGTAGTGATGCTCTTTCGCAATCGCCAGCACGCGCTCACGCGTCTCTTCCGCCACGCGAAGCTCTTTGCTGCGCCCGTTCAGTACCAGGCTGGCGGTGGCTTTTGAAACCCCCGCCAGTTCCGCGATGTCTTTAATTGTGACGCGTTTTGTTTTTCTCACAACGACTTAGATCCGGCTGCCAAAACCCTTATTCTACCATGCAGCCGCGTAGCGACCAGTAGCGTAATGTGATGTCGGACCCACCTTCGAATCGCACCCGTGCCGGATGGTCAGGAAAATAGCGGCTGCTCATCACCCCTTCGCCATGATTGATGAAAATTTCAACGCTGGAGCTGTCACACAGAACGCGTAAATGATGAACGTCGCCCCGCCAGTAACGGGTCAATGTCTCCCCGTTTTTCAGGCTAGCGCGTTCCAGACGCAACCCGCTGTCCTCGACGATAAGGCGCAACGCACCGGCGAAATCCACGGCTACTGAAGATGAGGTGAGCTCAAACTCAAGGCGCGTCGCATCAAAAACCGGGGCATCGCTGGCGTTACCCTGCCAGCGACATTCTTCTTCACGCAGTGCCTGCAGTTCGCGCACCGGAATCTGCCACAGTTTGCCGTCACGGAAGTGTAATTCTCGCGGGCAGGTCATCTGATGGATCCACCCTTGCGCCCGTGTGGGCTGAAGCATCTCTTCTCCGTCCGGCACGCCCATCCAGCCGATCAGGATCCGCCGTCCGTCTTCCGCCACCGTGGTTTGGGGAGCGTAGAACTCGAAACCGGCGTCCAGCTCGTGTAACTCACCATGTTCAAACGTAGCGCGGGTATGGTCGAACGCCCCGCTCGTCCACGTGGCCGGATAAGTATTGAGATAGCGATGCGGTTCGCGCGCCAGCCCCTGCGGGCAGCAGATCAGTACGTGTGTCCCGTCGAGGGCAAACAGGTCCGGGCACTCCCACATGTATCCCGCCTCGGTCAGGCCGTTCACGCCATGACCGGCAATCTCTCCGCAAGACGCCCAGTGGTGCAAATCGGCAGATGTGAACAGCAGCACCTTGCCGCGTTTTTGCAGATCCTGCGCCCCCAGTACCATGTACCACACCCCGTCGTGCTGCCACACTTTCGGGTCACGCACGTGCCCGGTGTAGCCTTCCGGCAGCGCAAGAACCGGACCGAGTTTTTTGAACGTACCGTCAGCCTGTTGCGTGGCAAGGCACTGCCAGGCGGTGCGGCTGCCATCATCAAATTTCACGTTGCCGGTATAACACAGCGTCAGGACACCGTTGTTATCGACGGCGCTGCCGGAATAGCAGCCGTTGCGGTCATACTCCTCATCGGGCATCAGCGCCATCGGTTCATGCTGCCAGTGCACCAGGTCTGCGGAGCTCCAGTGTCCCCAGCACTTATAGCGATGGTCGCAATCCAGCGGATTCCACTGATAGAACAGGTGGTAGCGCCCGGCAAACCAGATAAACCCGTTAGGATCGTTCATCAGCCCCGTCACCGGTGCCGGATGCCATTGCGGATAATGGCTGTCGGCGTACGCACGCGGCTGGCCTTTCATGACGGCCTGCAGGATTGCAGGCCAGCGGGAAGGTAACGTCATTATTCAGAATCCGTTTTATATTTCAGCAGCAGCGAGACGGTAAACGCCACGCCGAAGGCAATCACCATGCCGATAATATAGTTGAGCAGCGAGCTTGCCTGCACGATCGCCATGCCCGGGATGGCAGTCAGCCCGACGGCGGTCATATAAACATGCACCGAGACCACCCACGCCCCGCCTGCCGCACCGCCAATCAGCGCGGCGATAAACGGTTTCACGAAACGCAGGTTGATACCAAATATTGCCGCTTCGGTAATGCCCAGCATGGCCGAAAACGCAGACGGTAACGTAATGGCTTTAATTTTTGCATCTTTGGTTTTAAACCAGACCGCCAGACAGGCTCCCCCCTGCGCCACGTTAGCCATCGCCCAGATAGGCAGCAGGAAGTTAACGCCAATCGAAGGATTCCCCAGTAACCCGGCTTCAATGGCATGGAAACTGTGGTGAATACCGGTGATAACGATAACCGAGTAAAGCCCGCCAAATAACAGCCCGGCCAGCCAGCCCGCATGGGCGATCAGGGTGCTCAGAACAAAGGAGATGCCATCCCCTAACGCACGCCCGGCCGGGCCAATGATCAGCAAGGCAATAAAGCCGGAGAGAATAACGGTGAGGAACGGCGTCAGGATCAGATCTAACGCATCCGGAATAATACGGCGCAGGTTTTTCTCCACGATACTCATAAACCAGACGGCCAGCAGCACCGGGAATACCGTTCCCTGATAGCCAATCATGGCAATCTCAAGGCCGAAGAAGTTCATGGTGTGGAAGCCAGACGCCACGCCCCAGGCGTTTGTCAGCGCCGGGTGCGTCAGAATGCCGCCGAGGGTCGCCCCCAGATAAGGGTTACCGCCAAATTCACGCGCGGCCGTGAAGCCAATCAGGATCGGCAGAATGATAAACGCCGCTGAACTGCACATATCCAGCATGATATAGAGCGCGTTATCGGCATTAACCCAGCCGTAGGTTTTGACCATCCCGAGCAGGCCCATCAGTAAACCGGAGGCCACAATCGCTGGAATGATCGGCACAAAGATGTTTGAGAGCAGTCGGGCAATGCGCTGGAACGGGTTCAGCTTGCGTGCCGCCAGGTCAGCCGCTTCGGACTTGCTGGATTCGCTAATCCCTGCCGCCTGGATAAACGCGGCGTAGACCTTGTTAACTACCCCCGTACCAAAAATCACCTGCATCTGCCCGGCGTTACGAAAACAGCCTTTAACGCCGTCAACCTTGCCGATGGCTTGTTGATCGGCAAGCGTGTCGTCGACCAGCACCAGTCGAAGACGCGTTGCGCAGTGCGCCGCACTGGCGATGTTCTCTTTGCCACCGAGCAGCGGAATGAGCGCGCGGGCGATATTATCAAAATCCATAGATACCTCTGCCTGACTGTATTTTTATGATGTGAGAAACGCTCCCGCACTGCGGGAGCGTAAAAGGTTAAAACCAGGTTTCCATCTGTACCCCAAAGTTCCATTCCCCGCCGGCGTTGAAACCGCTGCTGCCAAAGGCATCATCGCTGGCGTAATTATCCAGTTTGCTGCTCCAGTCCATCCAGGTGGCGAACAGACGCAACTCAGGACGGCTGAAGAAATCGCCGATCTTGCCCGCTTTTAACGTTGGGGCAAAGGTCAGCTTGTAGAAACTTCCATTGACGGCGTTTCGGTCTTTATACCCTTCCGGATTTAAATCCATGTACTGATAGCTGCCCTCAAACGCCAGGGCGAAATTCTGCGTGACTTCTTTAATCAGGCGGGTATTGAGCGTGACCCACTCATAGCTGTCGCCTTTGACATAGCGGTCTTTACTGCTCTGGGCCAGTACGGCAGGCGCGATATGCCAGCCGCCACCTAGAGGCGTGACACCGTAACTTGCAAAGCGCCAGGTATCGGCTTCAGAGAGCAATGCGCCATCGGAACCGATGCTCTTCACCTCTGCCCCCAGCCCGTGGCCGTACAGCAGCGCCGTTTTGGCTGAGCCTTCACGCAGGCCGTAGAAACTTTCATTGTGCAATCCGACCAGGGCATGAACGCCATTGTTGGCGGCGTCGGTTTTTATCAGATCGCCATTGCTGTCTTTGCGGTCGTCGTTGTCTTTTGCCCGCAGGCCGCTCACCATCAGCTGGAATGGCCCGGCGAAGTGGTTCATGCTGAGGATGTAGTTCTGAACGTTATTGTCGATTTGCTCTTCGCTGCCGAAGTTACGCCCGTAAAGAGAGAAGTTGCTGCGCAGCGATTCATTCCATTTCACGTCATACACGCCACCACCGGTACCGGCCAGGAACACCACATCGGAGTCCAGCCAGTGAATATCAAAGTTGTCACGGTCAAAGCGTTTACCGGCCCAGAAGGTACTGCCCTTCAGCGCGCCGGTAAAATCAGGCAGATTGCCCAGTTCAGCAAACGCCTGACGAATATTGAGATCGCTGGTGTCAGCGGACCAGTCGTTATAGGTTTTCTGACCATCCGCCAGCATGGCCTTGAAGCGCGTGGTCGCCCCGTTATCCAGGGTCTGTTTGTGTTCCACATTCAGCTCAACGTAGGTATCGGCTTCATTCCCCAGACGCCCGACCGCACCACCGGTTTCCCCGGCTGGCGTCAGGTAAGGGCCGCTTTTACTGCTCGACGCCGCATCGTTCATCAGCAGGCCAGAACGGGCATAGCCATGAAACTCAAACCCACTGCTCTGATCGGCTTTCTTCTCCAGTGCGGCGGTACGCTGCGCCACTTGCTGGGTTGTTGTTTGCGCCTGCTGCTGGGCAGTCACCAACTGCTGCGTTTTTTGTTCTGCGTCGGTGGCGCGTTTCTCCGCAACCTGCGCGCGGGTTTCCGCAGCCTGAAGACGCTGCTCCAGAGCAGCAAGACGCGCTTCGATACTCGTCATATCCGTTTGGGCAAAAACAGAGGTACTCCCGGCCAGCATGCCTATCATCACGGCAAGTCTGCGTTTTTTATACATTTTGTCGCATCCCTAAAAGAAGTCATTGAAAGTGCTAAATTGCTAAACCGGTTTAGGTTGATGATACTAAACCTGCCAATTTTGGATCGGCAATCTTTTTTGCTAAACCGATTTAGTAAGTGTGATCGAGGCGACAATTCAGGCCGTCGACAGACGGCCCGTTGCGGGAGGAATTACAGTTGCGGGTGATAAGGCAGCGCGGTCATCGCCCCTTTAGCCGTGGTGGCTAACGCGCCGCAGCGCTGGGCTAATGCGATGACGCGTGGAAGATCGTGGCTGTCGATACTCCCAGCGGAAGCCAGTCCATAAAGCAGTCCCGCCACGAAGGCATCACCTGCGCCGGTGGTGTCCACGCATTCAACGGGGGTTCCCGGATAATGTTTCATCGTTCCGTCATGCCAGGCGATGACCCCGTCTTTGCCCTGAGTGACCAGCACCAGCCGGGCCGGACAGCGGCGCATCAGCGCGGCCAGCCCTTCCGTGACCCCAAGATCGGCGGTTAAAAAAGCCAGTTCTTCGACGGAGAGTTTGACGACGTCAGCGCATTGCAGCGCCTGTTCGAGGCAGCGGCGCAGGTCGTCCTCATCCGGCCAGAGATCCGGGCGGATATTGGGGTCGAAACTGACATAACCCCCCGCTTCCCTGACCGCGTTCATGGCCTGAAACGTTGCAGAACGGCTCGGTTCAGCGCTCAGGGCAATGGAACAGACATGCAGCCACTCTCCTGCGCTAAAGGGCGGCAAATCGGCTGATGCCAGAAACAGATCGGCGCTCGGGCGAACCATAAAGGTGAAAGAGCGTTCGCCCTGTTCGTCCAGATCCACGACCACGGTTGACGTGCGGTGTGCCGGGTCGAGGCGCATCCAGTTTACGTCAACCTGCTCGTCAGCCAGCGTTTTATGCATAAAGCGACCGAAAGGATCGTCGCCTACCCTGCCGATAAAGGCGCTTTTCCCGCCCAGACGGGCAATACCGACCGCCACGTTCGCCGGCGCGCCGCCGGGGCATTGCAGCAACCGGCCTTCTCCCTCCGGTAATAAATCCACTACCGCATCGCCAAGTACCCAGATTTTTTGCATGTGATCCTCTAAGCTAAACATTATTAAACCGTTTTAGCTATTTAAGCACAGGCAGGACGAAGGGGAAATAATACGGAAGGAAAATTGGCTTAGCGCACCAGGTGTGGCCAGCTAATATCGCCTACGCCATTCAGCGCTGGACGGGCAAACAGAAAGCCCTGAAAGCGTCGGATCCCGGCAGATTCAAGCCAGCACCACTCTTCCAGCTTCTCGATGCCTTCCGCCACCAGGGTAATTTCAAGGTCGGTGCAGCAGCTGACTATCGAGCGCACAATCGCCTGTTTTGGCCCGCTGAGATGAATATTGCTGACAATTTCGCGGTCAATTTTAATTTTATCCGGCTGGAATCGGGTCAGCAGTGAAAGCCCGGCGTAACCGGAACCGAAATCATCGATCGCCAGGCCAATACCTTCAGCACGCAGA
Source organism: Enterobacter cloacae complex sp. FDA-CDC-AR_0132 (assembly GCF_003010695.1). NCBI lineage: Bacteria > Pseudomonadati > Pseudomonadota > Gammaproteobacteria > Enterobacterales > Enterobacteriaceae > Enterobacter > Enterobacter cloacae complex sp. FDA-CDC-AR_0132. The sequence goes on from NZ_CP027618.1 coordinate 4,117,546, forward strand.
TGTTTAATGGCGCTATTGAACTTGTTGAACCCGGAAATCATCTCGTTTTCGGTCACTTCAATGACCACCTGCTCCGGCTGAAGCCCATGTTGTTTAATCTGTTCAACCAGAAACTCCACGGCGCCAGGCACTTTCACCAGCGACATCGGGAGAAGATTTACCGCGATTTTATGGCTCCCGATCCCCAGTTTGTCGGCCAGCGCAAAAGCCCAGGCCTTGGTCTGGAGATCGACTTCATAGATTTTGTCCTGATCGAGGCGGCTGAAAAAATGCTCCGGGCTTCCCCCGTCATTACCGCGGATAAGGGCCTCAAGCGAACTGATTTTCCCTTCCAGCGGTTCGACGATGGGCTGGAGGGCGAACTGGCAGGTTTGTTTGTCCAGCAGACCCAGACTCTCGCCAAACGGCGATTTCTCACGCGAGAGCGTCCATTTCTCCGGGGCAAAACGCGCCCCCGACGGGGCCGGTCGTTTGCCGGTAATAAACGTCTGAATAAATTTGAACACCCGATCATCAGATGTCAGATAACTGTCCAGTTTGCTGTAGTGCAGTACCGACTGCAGAACGTCTTTCGGCGACTGGTTCTGCAGGTCAAACAGCAGCATACCGACATTCTCAAAACGTCTGCGGGGGCCGTAATCCCGCATAAGCTCAACCACGCCGCTGTGCCGCTTATCCTCACGGATCTTCTGAAACAGCCTTACCACACTCTCTTCCGAGCCTTCGAGGAGTTGCAGGACATCATCTCCTTTTGAAAGAAGAACGCCGGTAATATTCAACCCGGCATTGCGCGTCCTGGCCTGTTCAACCAGCGCCTGGAGTTCGGCGGATCGGCAGGATAAATTCAACTGGCTGCGGTAAATAAGAGTAGTCAGCACAAAAACGTGTTCCGATAAGAGGTATGCGTTGGAGATTACTGTTTAACATACTTCATCTGCGCGACCTAACAGATTAACCCCTTGCGGGAGAGGCTACTTTTTCTCATCCCCGATGCGTCTGTCAATCCTCTCCTGCATGTAGGCATAAAACGGGTTCGAGGTCACCCGCATTAACGCGTCTTTGCCTACGCTCAGCACGGAGGTTTCCCCCCACAGCGCAATCGTGCCGAGGCTAATGCCATACCGGTTTTTCTCCGCAGGATGTCGGCCATAGAGATCGTCATCAGGCGGGAACGGCACGGCGACATGCGACAGTGAATAGACCTCCTGCGGCCAGGACATCGCCAGCGGTACCGCGGTCTCATCGGTGCCTCCCGCCGGGGTTATTTTCGCCACCGCGGCGAAACTGTCCTCGCTGGCATTGGTAATGATCGTGACACCGTAACGCCTTTTCGCCACAGGCAGTAACTCAGAGGTTGCCGCCCACGACGACGGTTTAAAGAGAGGACGGAAGCTGGCGGCCTGATTGATATCAAATACAACCAGCTCGCTGCCGTTCGCCGGAAGCTGGTCAAATAACCCGGTGACCACGGCGCGGGTACTGACCGTTGAATCCATCACCGACTGGAATGCGAGTACCGGTGGCAGCTGGTCCAGTCTGTGCTCCCGGGCATCCCGCCCCATTTGCTCCTGCAGGGCCTGGGTCAAGAGCCATGACTGGCGCGCCGCATTGACCGGGAAGGAGTTGTATTTATACGGGTTATATTCCGGCGAGATGTTTAACCATGCCGCTTTGGCAAACGGCGGTAACATCGCCGGCAATCCGGCCAATCCTGCAAACCGGGCGAACGCCGTGACGCCAATCATTGGCGAGAGCAGGATGAGCTGTTGCGGTTTGCGAAGCGCAGGCGTGTCCAGCGCATCAAGGGCATATTTCATCGCCAGCGCCCCACCGTTGGAGTAACCCACCAGATGCAGGGGAACATTGTCTCCCGCCAGCCGCGTGGCTTCGCGCACGGCAAGGCGCGTCGCCGCCAGCCACCTCTCCCAGTCAACGTCCGTCAGCGCGCCGGGCGCGGTGCCGTGACCGGGCAGGCGTGGAACCACCGCCACAAAACCGTGCTGCTGATAATCGCGGGCAAGATGCCGGACACTGTAAGGCGAATCTGTTAGCCCGTGCAGCAACACCACCGCGCCGCGTGGCGTTCCGGCAGGCATCAGCACAAAGGAGCGGTTGGCATCGGGTGCAAATTTACCGGGCCAAACCAGGCTCTGACGGTAGTAGCGGTTTAACGGCGTGCGCTCCTCACCCTGGGTTTTGCGCGTTACCGCGTTATCCAGATCGGTGAAAATGGCGTTTTCCCGGGCGACATACTGGGCAAAATTCGCCCTATCGATCTCGCGTACGGACATCTCATCTGCCCGCCAGGTATGCCAGAGATGCAGTTCCGGTCCCTGCTGCGAGAGATAAACCCGAACCGCGAGCAGGACGATCAGTACCACTCCTGCGAGCATCGCCATTTTCTTTGCGAGCGCCATCAGGCGCACGCTGATACGCCAGGGCAAGTTCGCCATGCCGGGATCCCTTTCATATTTACGTTGTCTCTATCTTATCAAAAATGTGAAGACGCTGACGTATTCACGAAATTCATACCTCCCCGCTCAGCCAGTGCACCAAAAGTGAACTACGCTGCACAAATGTTGATCATTGGTTAACTAAATATTGCATGAAGTTTGCAGCACAGCGGCGTCCCGTCGCGATGTGGACATGGCACGCGTCATGCATTGTTAATCAAATAACACAAACCTGATGACTGACAGCCTGTTAACAGCGAGGCGGTATGACGACGAAACCCGAGGTGTTGAGCCGTATTGAAGCCACTTTCAGCCAGCTGACCCCCAGCGAGAAGCGGGTGGCGAGCTGGCTGCTGGCGCATGCCGCACAGATCCCGTTTGAAACGGCTGAAAGCGTGGGTCTGGCGACCGGCACCAGCGGCATTACCGTGGGACGCTTTCTGCGAAAACTCGGCTATCGCAATCTGGAAGATGCCAAAAAGAGCCTGCGCGACCCGCATCAGCCCTGGGGTATGAACGAGCGGCTGGACTCATGGCAGCAGCAGTCCCCTCTGCCCAACCGCCTTCAGCACTCTCTGTCGCTGGAGGTGGATGCCATCACTCAGGTTTATCAGTTGGCGCACACCGACGCATTTCGCCAGGTGGTTCATCAGCTTGCCCACGCGGATGGGGTTTTCGTGCTGGGGATCCAGTCGACACGTGGGATAGCCAACGCCTTCTTCAGTCATCTTGAGTACCTTCGCCCGCGCGTCAGCTACGCCGAAGGCGCGTCCGGCAGTTGGGTTGAATCCCTGAACTCCGGTTTCGCCCACCCCTACGTGATACTGACCGATACCCGCACCTATTCCACCATTGCGCGGCAGTACTGTCGGGTCGCGAGCGAAAAAGGTATTTCGCTGGCCCTGATCACCGATATCTGGTGCCCGTGGGCGCGGGATTACCCGCTTGATTTACTGCAGGTGAAAACCGAAACCGGCCATTTCTGGGATTCGCTGGCACCTGTGAGCTGTCTGTTCAACCTGCTGCTGTCAGGTGTCGTGGAAGCGCTGGGTGATGCCCTTCCACCGCGGCTGGCGGTAAACCGGCAATTACAACAAGAGTTTGGTCAATTCGAACGCTAAAGGAGCGGAGCTATGCCCCCAGAGAGTGAACTGATTGATGTGGCGAAGACCTTCCCTGCGCTGCATATCGATCTGAAATACGCCACAGCCGACAACATCACGGGCCGTCCGATTTATCAGGAGGCGCTGTGCCTGCTGCATACTGATGCGGCCACCGCGCTGGCGAAAGCCATCAGCATCGCCGCACTGGCCGGGCTGAAGCTGGTGGTCTACGACGCTTATCGCCCGCAGGAAGCGCAGGCTCAGTTGTGGGATGCCTGCCCGAACCCGGAATACGTGGTTGATGTGGCGATTGGTTCCAACCACAGCCGCGGGACGGCCATCGACGTTACGCTGATGGACGAACAAAACACCGTGCTGGATATGGGGGCCGGTTTTGACGAAATGCACGACCGCTCGCACGCCTGGCACCCGTCCGTGCCGCCGCACGCGCAGCGCAATCGCCTGCTGCTTAACGCCATCATGTCCGGTGGCGGCTTTGTGGGGATCAGCAGCGAATGGTGGCACTTCGAGCTGCCGAACGCGGCCAGCTATCCCCTGCTTGACGATCGTTTTGCCTGTTTCCCGTTGACGCACACCCCTCTTTAAAACTGGAGCACTGCCATGAAAACAACGCTTCTTACTACCCTGATCGCCGCCTCGCTGGCACTCAGCGCCCCGGTTGCGCTGGCTGCCGTCCCGAAAGATATGCTGGTGATCGGGAAAGCGGCCGACCCGCAAACGCTCGACCCGGCGGTGACCATTGATAACAACGACTGGACGGTGACCTACCCCGCCTATCAGCGTCTGGTGAAGTACAAGCCAGGCTCCACCGAGGTGGAGGGCGACCTGTCAACGGGCTGGAAGGCGTCAGCGGATCAGAAAGAGTGGACCTTTACCCTTACCGATAACGCGAAATTCGCCGATGGCACGCCGGTTACTGCCGAGGCGGTAAAACTCTCCTTTGAACGTCTGCTGAAGCTTAGCCAGGGGCCGTCTGAAGCGTTCCCGAAAGACCTCAAAATTGATGCGGTCGATCCGCACACGGTGAAATTCACCCTCAGCCAGCCGTTTGCCCCGTTCCTCTACACTCTGGCCAACGACGGTGCGTCGATCGTTAACCCGGCGGTGTTAAAAGCGAACGCTGCCGATGATGCGCGCGGTTATTTAGCGCAAAACACCGCCGGGTCCGGACCATTCATGCTGAAAAGCTGGCAGAAAGGTCAGCAGCTGGTGCTCGTTCCGAACCCACACTGGGCGGGTGAGAAACCGCACTTCAAGCGCGTTTCGGTGAAAATTATTGGTGAAAGCGCTTCACGCCGTCTGCAGCTTTCCCGTGGCGATCTGGATATCGCCGATTCACTGCCCGTCGATCAGCTTTCAGCCCTTAAGCAAGAAGGCAAAGTGGCGGTGGCGGAATATCCGTCCCTGCGCGTGACCTATCTTTATCTGAATAACAGCAAAGTCCCGCTCAATCAGGTGGATTTACGTCGGGCCGTCTCCTGGGCAACGGATTATCAGGGGATGGTGAAAGGCATCCTGAGCGGCAATGGTAAACAGATGCGCGGCCCGATACCGGACGGCATGTGGGGGTTTGACGCCACGGCAATGCAGTACAGCTTTGACGAGGCCAAAGCCAAAGCCGCGCTGGAGAAAGTCAAAGACAAGCCGACAAGCCTGACATTCCTCTATTCAGACAACGACCCCAACTGGGAGCCGATCGCCCTGTCCACGCAGGCGAGCCTCGGCAAGATCGGCATCAACGTGAAGCTGGAAAAACTGGCTAACGCCACCATGCGCGATCGCGTCGGTAAAGGTGACTATGACATCGCCATTGGCAACTGGAGTCCGGACTTTGCCGACCCGTACATGTTCATGAACTACTGGTTTGAGTCGGACAAAAAAGGGTTGCCGGGTAACCGCTCGTTTTACGAGAACAAAGAGGTCGACGCCCTGCTGAAGGCGGCCCTGAAAACCACCGATCAGGCGGAGCGTACCCACGATTACCAGCAGGCGCAGAAGGTGGTGATCGACGAGGCGGCCTACGTGTATCTGTTCCAGAAGAACTACCAGCTGGCGATGAACAAAGAGGTGAAAGGCTTCACCTTTAATCCAATGCTGGAGCAGGTCTTTAACATTGCCACCATGAGTAAATAACGGTTCTCGCCGGGGGAAAGTGTATGACGTTCTGGAGCATTGTGCGCCAGCGCTGCTGGGGGTTAATCCTGGTGGTGGCCGGTGTCTGTATCATCACCTTTATTATTTCACACCTGATCCCCGGCGATCCGGCCCGCCTGTTGGCCGGAGACCGCGCCAGCGACGACATTGTGCAAGGTATCCGCCAGCAGCTGGGGCTGGATCAACCGTTGTATATCCAGTTTGGTCGCTATGTGGATGCGCTGGCCCATGGCGATTTAGGCACCTCTATCCGCACCGGGCGACCGGTTGCGGAAGATTTGAAGGCCTTTTTCCCGGCCACCCTGGAGCTGGCTTTTTGTTCCCTGCTACTGGCGCTGGTTATCGGCGTGCCGCTGGGGATTTTATCGGCGGTCTACCGTGACCGCTGGCTGGATCATCTGGTGCGGTTAATGGCGATGACGGGCATTTCAACGCCCGCATTCTGGCTTGGGTTGGGAGTGATTGTCCTCTTCTACGGGCATCTGCAACTTCTTCCTGGCGGCGGAAGGCTTGACGACTGGCTCGATCCACCGACGCGCGTTACCGGCTTTTATCTGGTGGATGCGCTGCTTGAAGGCAACGGGGAGGTCTTTTTCAATGCCCTGCAGCATCTGATTTTACCTTCGATGACGCTGGCATTTGTTCATCTCGGCATTGTGGCGCGTCAGGTTCGCTCGGCCATGCTGGAGCAGCTCAGTGAAGATTACATACGAACCGCACGCGCCAGCGGATTGCCCGGCTGGTACATCGTGCTGCGCTATGCCCTGCCCAATGCGATGATCCCGTCAATTACCGTGCTTGGACTGGCACTGGGCGATCTGCTGTATGGCGCAGTCCTCACCGAAACCGTCTTTGCCTGGCCGGGAATGGGCGCCTGGGTCGTCACCTCTATTCAGGCACTCGATTTCCCTGCCGTCATGGGCTTCGCGGTAGTGGTCTCACTGGCCTATGTGCTGGTTAATCTGGTGGTCGATCTGCTCTATCTGTGGGTTGACCCGCGAATCGGGCGCGGAGGTGCCGAATGATGTTGACTCAGGAAACGCCCGTCCCGGTTAAAACAGCGAAAGCAGGCATCAACTGGGCAAAACTGTTCTGGATGCTGCGTAAAAGCCCCCTCACGCTGATTGGCGCCGCGATCATGATCCTGATGCTCCTGTTGATGGTGACATCACCGTGGATTGTGCCGCATGACCCCAATGCGCTGGATTTGACCGCGCGTCTGCAGGCTCCGTCTGCCGAACACTGGTTTGGCACCGATGAGGTTGGCCGCGATCTGTTCAGCCGGGTGCTCGCCGGCAGCCAGCAGTCGATCAGCGCGGGGCTGGCCGTCGTGGTGATTGCGGGCGGTATTGGCTCGCTGCTGGGCTGTTTGTCTGGCGTACTGGGCGGGCGCGGCGACGCCATTATTATGCGCATTATGGACGTGATGCTCTCCATTCCCTCGCTGGTGCTGACCATGGCACTGGCAGCGGCGCTGGGGCCGAGCCTGTTTAACGCAATGCTCGCCATCGCGATTGTACGTATCCCGTTTTACGTGCGTCTGGCACGCGGGCAAACCCTTGTCGTGCGCCAGTTTACCTATGTTCAGGCGGCCCGCACCTTCGGCGCATCACGCTGGCATTTAATCAGCTGGCATATTCTGCGCAACGCCCTGCCGCCGCTGATTGTGCAGGCTTCGCTGGATATTGGCAGCGCCATTCTGATGGCCGCCACGCTGGGCTTTATCGGTCTGGGCGCACAGCAACCCACCGCCGAATGGGGCGCGATGGTTGCCGTAGGGCGCAACTATGTACTTGACCAGTGGTGGTATTGCGCTTTTCCTGGCGCGGCCATTTTGATTACCGCCGTGGGCTTTAATCTTTTTGGTGACGGCATCCGCGACCTGCTGGATCCGAAATCAGGAGGGAAACAATCATGACCGACTCGGTTTTAACCATCGAGGATTTACATCTGAGTTTCCCGATATACCGCGGTGAGGTTCATGCGCTGAACCACGTCTCGCTGGAGATTAAACGGGGCGAAATTGTCGGCGTAGTGGGCGAGTCGGGGTCGGGGAAGTCAGTTACCGCCATGCTCGCCATGCGCCTGTTGCCGGAAGGCAGCTACCGAATTCATCACGGTCAGGTAACATTGCTGGGAGAAGATGTTCTGACTGCATCGGAAAAACAGCTTCGCCAGTGGCGCGGGGCAAAAGTGGCGATGATTTTTCAGGAGCCCATGACCGCCCTGAACCCAACGCGGCGGATTGGTAAGCAAATGGTGGAGGTGATCCGCCAGCATCAGCCGCTCGACCGTCGCGCGGCGCAGCAAAAAGCGATTGCCCTGCTGGAGGAGATGCAAATCCCGGACGCAAAAGCGGTGATGGCGCGTTATCCGTTTGAACTGTCCGGCGGCATGCGTCAGCGAGTGATGATCGCCCTTGCCTTCTCCTGCGAGCCTGAACTTATCATCGCCGACGAGCCGACCACGGCGCTGGATGTGACCGTGCAGCTGCAGGTACTGCGTCTGCTGAAGCACAAGGCGCGGGCCAGCGGAACCTCGGTGCTGTTTATCAGCCACGATATGGCCGTGGTTTCCCAGCTCTGTGACCGGATGTATGTGATGTACGCGGGAAGCGTAATTGAGAGCGGTGCCACGCAAACGCTGATCCACCATCCCGTTCATCCCTACTCCATCGGTCTGCTGCAATGTGCACCTGAAAACGGTGCGCCGCGCGAGTTGCTTCCGGCCATTCCCGGCACGGTGCCTAATCTCAGCCAGCTTCCTCAAGGCTGCGCGTTCCGCGAGCGCTGCTTTGCCGCCGGGACGAAATGCGGTGAGGCACCGCGCTTGCTTCCTAATGGTGCAGAGGGCCAGATGGCTGCCTGCTGGTACCCGCAACGGGAGAAACACCATGTCTGACATTTTGCTTGAACTGGATAGCGTGCATGTCAACTTTCCCGCGCGCAAAAACTGGCTGGGCCGCGTCACGGAACAGGTGCATGCCCTCAATGGGCTGGACCTGCAGATCCGTCGCGGCGAAACGCTGGGCATTGTTGGGGAATCCGGCTGCGGGAAAAGCACGCTGGCACAGCTATTGATGGGCATGCTCAGGCCCAGCACCGGCGACTATCAGCGGACGCATCACGCGGGCGGCATGCAGATGGTTTTTCAGGACCCGCTCTCCTCCCTCGACCCGCGTCTGCCGGTGTGGCGCATCATCACCGAGCCGGTGTGGGTGCAAAAACGCAGCAGTGAACGCGAACGGCGCCAGCTTGCAGAGACGCTGGCGATGCAGGTGGGTATTCGTGTGGAATATCTTGACCGGTTACCGCATGCCTTTTCAGGCGGGCAGCGCCAGCGCATTGCTATCGCCCGGGCGCTGTCGTCCAATCCAGACATCATCGTGCTCGACGAACCCACCAGCGCGCTGGATATTTCCGTGCAGGCGCAAATCCTCAACCTGCTGGTAAAACTGCAGCAGGAACGGAACCTCACCTATGTGTTGATCTCACATAACGTCTCGGTGGTCAGACACATGAGCGATCGTGTGGCGGTGATGTATCTGGGCCAGATCGTGGAACTGGGAACCACCGATCAGGTGCTTGTCAGGCCGCGCCATCCCTACACCCGGCTGCTGCTTGATTCCGTCCCCAGAACCGGTGAACCGCTGGATGAAAACCTGGTGCTGCGTAAAACAGAGCTTCCTGGCAATCGTCACCTTCCCACCGGCTGTTATTTCCGGGACCGTTGTCCGCAGGCAACGCAAGGATGCGAGTGCCCGCAGTCGCTACAGCCTTCAGTTGAGGGCTGTAGCGTGCGTTGCTGGCGCAATCTGAGCTAATAGCCACGCAGGGTGGCGCTGTTTCACGTTTAAATTTGCGCCATTCCACCGTCGACGAACAGTTCGGTGGCGTTGATAAAGCTTGCTGCATCTGAGGCCAGAAACGCCACAGCTTTCCCCACTTCCCCCGGCGCGCCTAAGCGTCCCAGCGGCACCTGGGCGGCCAGCGCGTCATACAGCCCCTGACGATGTTCTTCCGGCACCAGGTCACCCAGCCCCGGGGTTTTGATGGGCCCCGGGCTCACCACGTTGACGCGAATACCGCGCCCCTGCAAATCCAGCGCCCACGAACGGGCAAAGTTGCGCACGGCGGCTTTACTGGCGCTGTATACGCTAAAGTTTGCGGTTCCTTTAATGGACACCGTGGATCCGGTCAGAATGATCGACGATCCGGCTGATAACAGCGGTAACGCTTTTTGCACGGTGAACAGTACACCGCGAACGTTGGTTGCAAAGATGCGGTCAAACTGCTCTTCAGTGATAGCGCCTAACGGCAGCATGTCGCCACCCCCCGCATTGGCGAACAGAATATCCAGACGCCCTTCGTCTTTTGCAATCTGCGCATAGACTTTATCGAGGTCGGAAAGTTGAGAGACGTCCGCACGGATGCCGACCGCCGCGGTGGCAATTTGTGCAACGGCAGCGTCCAGTTCCGCCTGACGACGTCCGGTGATATAAACCTTCGCGCCCTGGGCCGCCAGTTCCTGCGCGGTGGCGAGACCGATACCTGTGCTACCGCCCGTAACCAGGGCAATTTTACCTGCGAGAGATGTATTCATGTTATTCACCTTTAATCATGTTTTCAGGATGCCCGCAAAAACGGTTGAAGAGGTTTTCGCTTGCGTTGAATAAACTCTATCGGTTGCAGGATTAATGAAAAACGGGCAAAAATGAAAATCACTATTCACAGGTGGAAATAATCCGGAGTACGAATGGACCAGCTCATGGCAATGCGCGCATTTACGCGGGTGGTGGAAACCGGAAGTTTTACGCGTGCGGCTGATTCTCTGAATATGCCTATCGCCACCCTGAGCAAACTGGTGAAATCGCTCGAAGCGCACCTGGAGATCCGGCTTTTACACCGCACGACACGACGGGTAGTCACCACACCAGAAGGTGCCGGGTACTATGAAAAAGCGCTCAGGGTGCTGATTGATATTGAAGATATTGATACGTCGTTTCGCGTTTCTCGCGCGACGCCGAAAGGCCATCTGCGGGTGGATGTGGGCGGTTCAACCGCGCGCGACGTGTTGATCCCCCTGCTCCCGGAATTTATGCAGCGTTATCCGGAAATACGCATCGATCTTGGCGTGGCCGACCGGCCCGTGGATTTGATCAGCGGTAACGTTGACTGCGTGATCCGCGGCGGCCCTCTGGACGACTCATCCCTTATTGCCCGTCATCTGGGCGACGCTGAAATGGTCACCTGCGCGACGTCCGATTATTTAAAACATCATGGCGTACCGGCCTATCCGCGGGAGCTGTGCAATGGCCATAAGCTGATTAGCTACCTTTCTCCCGTCACCGGTCGGGCGTTCCCGTTTCGCTTCAGGGAAAAGGGAGAAAGGCTGGAGATAAGTATTCCGCACTTCCTTGGGGTGAATGAAAGCAACGCTCATCTGGCGGCGGCGGTGGCAGGTTTAGGTATTATTCAGACATTTCAATATTCGGCAAAAAGGCATTTACAGGCGGGGACGTTAACTGAAATTCTTAGCGACTGGCGACCTGACGCTTATCCGTTTCATGTGGTTTATCCGCAGAACCGGCATCTGACACATCGACTGAGAGTGTTTATCGCCTGGCTGGCAGAGGTGTTTCCTGCCGCGCTGAAGGGATAGCCGGAGCAAAGTACGGATAAACTTTATAGTCCATGAAAATCCGGTGCTAATGCATTTATTTCTATCCTTTAATTCAGCGTTTTTTATTGACCTGGTGCGGATAATGGGTTGATATCTAGCCAAAAATCAAACTTTAAGGATGACGTTATGGCTGTATTGCCACAAATGCCGAGTGGAGGCACAAGGTTAATTGATAGCAATATGCGTGAAGCTAGCACGCATGGCGCAGGGCGGAATATGGCGCTACCGCAAACCTATTACTGGTGCTATCAACAGGTCAAAAATCGTGGCCCGTGGGATTACAAACAGCAACGCCGTGACCTGGCTAATTTTGGTAATTTTAATTATGGGGCCACCGGGTTTGCAGCAGGGATACCAGAAGCAACCTTGTATATGGGCGCGGGTTTTGCACAAAGCCGGGCGGGAACGTCGAAGCCGCAATGGGGAACATGGTACGGTGAGTTACCTTACGGGGATGACCCTCATGACCAGTTTTGGATTAAACAGGGAATAGATTATGCCAAACAGCACGGTTATTAAGTGGCTGCACAGAGCGCTAACTGCCGCGCTGCTGGTTTTTGTAGGGTTTCAGTATTTTGCAAACCAGCCACCGGATGATGACCTTTACTCACAACAACAAATTACACCCGAGGTCTATTTGTACGTTACAAAGTACAAAGGCGGGGGTGCGACGGTTTCAGATGTTTATCGCTATTACCTGGACACAAAACTGCAGGATAATCTGTTGGAGCACCTGAAGAAACGCTCACCCTTTATGGTAGCTGACACTGGCGACGCCAAAATCTCTGGCTACGGCTCTCACGTCAATGTAAACCTCACCGGGCGTGTTTATTCGTTTACGAATTCAGATCTCTTTTACGCAGGTAATGTGGCCATCATGCCCATTATCAGCCTTAACGCAACCGGCACGCGTTAAGGTTCTTTTTGCTACCCAAAATACACCTATCCTCATGCGCACAGCTGCGCGCATGAGGGCTTTTAATGAGCTTTGGTTTAATTGAGCGTGTAATCCAGCGTGATTTCCACGTTCAACAGCTGGGAAACCGGGCAGCCGGCTTTCGCTTTTTGAATAACGCCATCGAACTGCTGAGGGTCAATGCCAGGGACAGTAACCTTGCTCTGCAGTGCGACCTTCGTAATGGCGAAACCGCCCTCTTTTTTATCCAGTGACACGTCGGCGGTGGTATCAATGGAATCGGCGGTGTAGCCTGCTTCACCCAGCATCAGCGACAGTGCCATCGAAAAACAGGCTGCGTGTGCGGCACCAATCAGTTCTTCCGGGTTGGTCCCTTTTTCGCCTTCAAAACGGGTGTTGAAGCCGTAAGGCTGTTGATTGAGAACGCCGCTCTCGGTAGAAACAGTTCCTTTTCCGCGTTTAATATCGCCAGACCAGTGTGCTGAACCGTGCTTATGAATTGTCATTCTTGCTCTCCTTTTGGCTTACAAAGGGTTAAGTATAGACCAGAGATCTGACGCGTCCTGGAACACAGAGTATTCTGGTTGGCGTTGATGCGATACATCACTTCGAACCATCAAAAGGGAAAGGCCTATGATGCTAAACACCAGGACTGTCGTGGCGCTGACCACGCTCGCCGTGACGCTCCCCCTCTTTGCCAGCACGCCGGAGAATTTTATCTATACCAGCTCGGGCGACCTTGATGCCGCCGCCGCGCTTATCGCCCGTCGTGATATCGGTGGCGGGCAGATCGTTTATAACTGGCGTGCACTGGAGCCTGAGAAAAACAGATATGACTTCTCATCCATAGAGCGAGACCTGGCGCGCCTGAAGGCCAGCAATAAAAAGCTGTTTATTCAAATTCAGGATCGCTTCTTCGAAAAAGATGCCCGGTATGTCCCTGATTATCTGATGGCAGACACAAAGTACAGCGGCGGTATTTCTCCGCAGTTTGACAACCCTGGTGAAGGGAAACCTACAGGTTCAGGCTGGGTAGCCCGTCAGTGGGATCCTGCCGTGCGTGAACGGTATCAGGCCTTACTGGCAGCCCTGGCGAAGCGTTTTGATGGCCAGGTTTACGGTGTGAACTTACCTGAAACCGCCATTGACCTTGATGAGAAAAAGCCGCCGACAGGATTTTCGTGCGACAACTATTTTGCCGGAGAAATGGAAAACCTCGCCTTTGCGCGAAAGGTTTTCACGCAATCCCATGTCGTACAATATGTGAACTTCTGGCCGTGTGAATGGAACAATGACCATAATTACATGGGGCGGCTGTTTGAATACGCCAGTGCCCATAATATCGGGCTTGGCGGACCGGATATTGTTCCCAACCGCAAGGCGCAAATGAAAAACGCCTATCCGTTCTTTAACCAGTATAAAAACAAACTGCCGCTGGTCGCCATGGCCGTTCAGGAGCCCACGCTCACCTACCGAAACCCGGCTACCGGCAAGCCCTTCACCAAAGATGAATTTGTTCAGTTCGCAGAAGCGTATCTCGGCGCAGATATTATTTTCTGGAGCACGACGTCGCCCTGGCTGACGACGAAATAAGCCACAGGCTCACTGCGCGGGCATCAGTTCAGATGCCCTGCAATTTCATCAAGAAAGACGCGCAGGGCCGCAGGCTGATATTCTCGCGACTGGTAAATCCCGTGAATGGCGAGCGGCTTAGGCACTAAGTCTGTGAGCACCGGGACCAGCTGCCCTTGCTCGAGCGCCCCTTGCGCTTCGTGCTCGGGCAGCATTGCAATACCGCAATGTTTAACCGCCGCGTCCATCAACAACGACGAGATGCTGGCGCTAAGATTGCCGCTCACCGCGACGCTCACGCTTTCGCCTTCCAGCGTCACAAAATGCCACGACTGACCCGCGAAGAAGCTGTAATGCAGACAATTGTGCTGCGCCAAATCCTCAGGCGTCACGGGCGTGCCGTGCTGCGCAAGATAGTCCGGCGAGGCGCAAAGCACCGAACGGCACTCGCCCAGCCTGCGGGCAATCATCCCCGGCTCCGGGTTATCGGTAATACGCACGGCTACGTCAATACGCTCGCCCACCAGACTCACGGGATGGTTATTCACATCCAGTTCAATTCTGAGCTGCGGATAACGCGCCAGCAGCCCGGGCAGTACCGGCGCAATCATGTGCATGGCGGTAAAGTGCGCGCAGGCTACCCGTAAGGTGCCGGAAGGTAAATCTTTCTCCGACTGGCCTTCAATCTCCTGCGACAGTTGCGAAAGGGTACGTGTTTTCTGCAGTACCTTTTCCCCTGCTGCGGTCAGCGTCAGCTTGCGCGTTGAGCGGTTCACCAGCCGGGTCCCCGCCCACTTCTCCATCTGCTCAAGATAACGGCTTACCATGGGCCGGGAAATGCCCAGCGCACGGGCTGCGGCACTCAAACTTCCCAGCTCGCAAATCCGGTTATAGACCTGTGCGGCAATAACGCGATCCATATAACGCTCCATTTGCTCGATTTATGAAACTAAGCATGTCTTGTTTCAGGAATTCTGGCAAATGTAGAGTTCGGTACAATAGGGTCTTTCCTGATAAAAAGAGACATGATGATGAAGCTCACTCGCCTTGCACTGCTATGCACCCTCTTCACGCCGGCGGTCTTTGCCGCACCGTTGACCATTGATACCTGGAACCCGCAGGAGAAAGGCATTTTTGCGGTCTCGTCGACGCTGGTGTCCGGCCCGAAAGAGGCCGTCCTGTTTGACGCGCAGTTCAGCGTGAAAGACGGTGAAGCACTGGTGGAGAAAATTCGCCGCAGCGGTAAAACCCTGAACAAGATTGTGATCACCTCCGGCGATCCGGACTTCTACTTTGGTCTGCAACCGCTGGTAAAAGCATTCCCGAATGCGAAAGTCGTGGCGACTCAGCAGGTGGTTGACCATATCAAGGCCACCAAAGATGCCAAGCTGGCCTTCTGGGGCCCACAGATGAAAGACGGCGCGCCAACAACGCTGATCGTTCCCCAGGTGCTGACCTCCACCACGTTTATGGTTGATGGTGAGAAAATCGATATTGAACAGCCAGACAGCTACGCGGCCTATGTCTGGATCCCGTCGGCGAAGACGATTCTTGGCGGCACGGGCGTTTCATGGGGCATCCATCTGTGGACGGCCGATACCCAGAACCGCGCACGTCGCCAGCAGTGGCAGGACACGCTGGAAAACATGGCGGCGCACAAACCGGAGCGCGTGATCCCGGGTCACTATCTGGGGACGCCACCGTCAGGTACCGGCGCTATCGATTTTACCCGTGAATATCTGCAGCGGTTCGAGCAGACGCTGGCTAATCACAAAGATTCTGCTGACGTCATTAGCGCCATGAAAAAAGCGTATCCGGGCCTGGCCGATGAGAGCTCGCTGGAATTAAGTGCGAAAGTGAATACCGGCGAAATGAAATGGTAAATTAATCTCTGCTCCTGCTATTTTCTCGGATAGCAGGAGCAGCATCAAAATATCCCCCCTCGTCCCCTGTTATTATTCCTCCATTTCTAAAAGTGTCTAAAAGCATGCACTTATGTCATTTTTATTTCTAAGATGAATCTTAGACACAGCAAGGAAAATATTTGCCATTCTGTTTGTGAATTACATTTTTTGCGAGCCGTACCATTACACAGACAACGACACGGAGGCAGCATGTTTACTTATTACCCGGCAAATACCGCAGCAGCACAACCTGAACTCGTTAACGCGATCGCACAAGGTCTTCACGCCGAACACGGTGCTGTGACTGAAGATGACATTTTGATGGAACTGACCAAATGGGTGGAATCCACAGACAATGACATCCTCAGTGACATCTACCAACAGACCATTAACTACGTGGTCAGTGGACAGAATGCCTCTTTGTAAAAACCTGCTAAGCTGGATCTGCAACCTAAGGGGTTACATTTCGTTTGCGTAAGCAAACTTGTCCTTAAAACTATCAACAGGATTGAGGAGTAAAGATGAAATCGAACCGTCAGGCACGCCATATTCTGGGACTGAACTACAAGCTTTCTAACCAACGTAAAGTGGTGATTGAGGGCGACAGTGAAACGCAAGTCACCCATGCCACCGGCAGAAAACGCCACGCAGGCAAGTAAGTTCCAGTAAGAGATCCTGAACACCATCGGCAAAACCGATGGTGTTTTTGTTTATGTGTTGCGGTAATTAACATTTAGCTCCTTTATAATACCGCCTGACCGCACCCCACCGCACAGGCCAGAAAGATGACAAACAGCAGTGTCAGGGACGGATCTTCAAATAAGAGTGAGTGACATGGACAACAAACTGAAAAAACATCGTTCCTTATATATCCCTTATGCCGGTCCGGTTTTACTGGAATTCCCCCTGCTCAACAAAGGCAGCGCCTTCAGCATGGAAGAGCGCAGCAGTTTCAACCTGCTTGGTCTGCTGCCCGAGGTGGTGGAAACCATTGAAGAACAGGCTGAACGTGCATGGATCCAGTATCAGGGTTTCAAGACTGAAATCGATAAGCACATCTACCTGCGTAACATTCAGGACACCAATGAGACCCTCTTCTATCGCCTGGTTCAGAACCACCTCGAAGAGATGATGCCGGTGATCTACACCCCAACGGTGGGTGCGGCCTGTGAACGTTTCTCTGAGATCTACCGTCGCTCCCGCGGCGTATTCATCTCTTATCAGAACCGTCACAATATGGACGATATTCTGCAGAACGTGCCGAACCACAACATCAAGGTCATTGTTGTTACCGACGGAGAACGTATTCTCGGCCTCGGGGATCAGGGCATTGGCGGAATGGGGATCCCTATCGGTAAGCTCTCCCTGTACACCGCTTGTGGGGGTATCAGCCCGGCGTACACCCTGCCGGTAGTGCTGGATGTGGGTACCAACAACCAGCAGCTGCTCAACGATCCGCTGTACATGGGCTGGCGTCATCCGCGCATTACCGACGATGAGTATTATCAGTTTGTTGATGATTTTATCCAGGCCGTTAAGGCACGCTGGCCGAACGTGCTGCTGCAGTTTGAAGACTTTGCGCAGAAGAACGCCATGCCGCTGCTGAATCGCTACCGCGATGACATCTGCTCATTCAACGACGACATTCAGGGCACCGCCGCCGTGACCGTTGGGACGCTGATCGCCGCCAGCCGTGCGGCAGGCAGCCAGTTGAGCTACCAGAAAATCGTCTTCCTGGGCGCAGGCTCTGCGGGCTGCGGTATTGCCGAGCAGATTATTGCTCAGACGCAGCGCGAGGGCTTGAGTGAAGAACTGGCCCGTTCCCGTGTCTATATGGTTGACCGTTTCGGCCTGCTGACCGACGGTATGCCTAACCTCCTGCCGTTCCAGACCCGACTGGTTCAGAAACGTGAGAACCTGAAAAACTGGGATACCGACAACGAGGTGCTCTCCCTGCTGGACGTGGTGCGCAACGTGAAGCCGGACATTCTTATCGGCGTTTCCGGGCAAACCGGTCTCTTCACCGAAGAGATTATTCGCGAAATGCACAAACACTGTGAACGCCCTATCGTGATGCCGCTCTCTAACCCGACTTCCCGTGTAGAAGCAACGCCGCAGGACATCATCGCCTGGACCGAAGGTAACGCACTGGTGGCAACCGGCAGTCCGTTCGACCCGGTGGTGTGGAAGGATAAAACCTATCCGATCGCGCAGTGCAACAACTCCTACATCTTCCCGGGGATTGGTCTGGGGGTTATCGCGTCCGGTGCGTCACGCATTACCGATGAAATGCTGATGTCAGCCAGCGAAACCCTGGCGAAACACTCACCGCTGGTGAATAACGGTGAAGGCCTGGTGTTGCCAGAGCTGAAAGACATTCATAAGGTGTCCCGCGCGATCGCTTTCGCAGTAGGAAAAATGGCACAGCAGCAAGGCGTGGCGGTGAAAACCTCCGCCGATGCGCTGCAGCAGGCCATTGACGACAACTTCTGGATGCCGGAATACCGCAGCTATCGCAGAACGTCTATCTAAAGAACAGGCCGGGTCAGGCAATCATGCCTCCCGGCCTGCCATTCTGCCCGCGCTTGCCAGGCCGTAAAATCCCCGCTACACTGCCTTCATCCATTAACCTACTGAATATATAAGGAGGCCAATTATGCTGTACTGTGAAATTTTCAATGTTTCACATACATTTGGTGATCGCACCAGCTCAAGCGTTATCGGTATCGTGCTGCGATAACTTCTGCTTGAGCGAAGACACCAACCCCTGAAATCCCTTCTCTCGGGCTTACTGAGTTATCGTCAGCGATGTTTGACGAGGCATAAACATGCCTGTAACTCTTGGGTAAGCAACAATGAGCACTTTACTCACTGCACAATCTCTACGTGTTGATACGGCGTTTGGTACGCTCTTCGACTCTCTCTCCTTTACGCTGAAAAAAGGCGATCGCATCGGTCTGCTGGGCGACAACGGCTGCGGTAAAAGTACGTTGCTGAAGGTGCTGGACGGTACGGACACGCCTGCCGCCGGAACGGTCGCGCTGGCCGGGCACTGCATCATGGCGCGCGTAGAACAACATCTGCCGGACGGGATTTACCCCCTGAGCATGCTGGATGCCGTGCTGGCACAACTGCCTGCAGCTGAACGCGAGAGCCTGCGCTGGAAAGCGGAAACGCTGCTGGCGAGTATGGGCTTTACGCCGCAGGACTGGACATTAACCTCGGCAACATTGAGCGGCGGGCAACATACGCGTCTGCTGCTGGCGCGGGCTTTGATTAATGCGCCGGACCTGCTGCTGCTGGATGAACCGAGTAACCACCTCGATTTACCCACCATGCTCTGGCTGGAGCAGTTTTTACAGGCCTGGTCAGGCAGCTTTGTGCTGGTTTCACATGACAGGCAGCTGCTGGATGCCGTGACCAACGGCAGCTGGATCCTGCGCGATAAGATGCTGCATTACTTTGCCCTTCCCTGCACCGCCGCACGCAAAGCGCTGGATGCGAAAGACGAAAGTGATGCGCAGCGCCACAAGGCAGAACAAAAGGAGATCGACCGCGTCGCGGCCAGCGCAAAAAGACTGGCGACCTGGGGCAAAGTCTACGACAACGAAGACCTGGCCCGCAAAGCGAAACAGATGGAAAAGCAGGTTGAACGGCTGAAAGAGAGCCAGACGGAGGTCACGGCGGGAAGTCAGTGGACATTAACCCTGCGCGGCGACGCGCTACGGGCCGATCGTCTGCTGGAGCTGGAAAACCTCGCGGTGCCGCCGGCTCCCGGACTGCCTGCGCTGTTTAGCATTGACATCGCGCGTCTCAAAAGCGGCGATCGCGTGGCCATCGTTGGACGTAACGGCTGCGGTAAATCATCCCTGATGAAGCTGATCTGGCGGCATTTTCGCGGCGAGCAGGCTGACGATGGGCTGAAACTCCACCCACGCGTATCGCCTGGCTATTATGATCAGACGCTGAACCAGCTCCCGGACGATGCATCGCTGTTTGACGCACTGGAGCCGTTTGCACCCGATCCGCAGAATCGCAAGATGGCCCTGATCGGTGCCGGCTTTGCGTGGCCACGTCACGGTCAGAAAGTCAGTACGCTCAGCGGTGGAGAACGCTCTCGCCTGCTGTTTGTTGGCCTGACGTTAGCGCGCTATAGCCTGCTGATGCTGGATGAACCGACCAACCATCTGGACATGGAAGGCAAAGAGGCGCTGACGGAAACCCTGCAGCAATTTGAAGGTGGCGTGCTGCTGGTCAGCCATGACCGTCAATTAATCAGCCAAAGCTGCAACCGTTTCTGGCTGATTGAGGACGGCAGGCTGAGTGAATGGCATGACGCCGAAGCGGTCTTTGAACGGCTGCGTGAAAGTGCAGGCCTGATAACATCGCCGTGTTCACCGAAACAACAGCACGATCGCCCTTCGCAGTTTGACGACCTGCTTGAACGGCTGATCGCGCTGGAGACATTGCTGGAGGAAGACCTGGCCCGCAAACCGAAGCACCAGAAGCCGCAGTTGCAGGCGCAATGGCGCCAGGAGATTGAGGCGATAGAAGCAAAACTGTAAGTCCGCGCCCGGCGAGCGTCTCGCCGGGCCGCTCTGCCCCTGAACGCCCCCCTGATTATTAGAGGATCGCTGTATTCTTAATCCGAAATCGAATCAAATGATGACATTATGTTGCTGCCACCTTGCATTAACGCGCCTAAGTATTAATCCTTAAGAAGTAGTACACCTGCTATGCAGAATCTCATCATGAACAAGGAGAAACATATGAAGGCTGCTGTTGTCACTCAGGATCATCAGGTCAATGTCACCGAAAAATCATTACGCCCGCTTAAGCATGGAGAAGCCCTGCTGAAGATGGAATGCTGCGGCGTATGTCATACCGATCTTCACGTGAAGAACGGTGATTTCGGCGATAAGACCGGGGTGATACTGGGTCACGAAGGAATAGGGATCGTTAAAGAGATTGGCCCAGGCGTCAACTCGCTGAAAATTGGCGACCGTGCGAGCGTGGCATGGTTTTTTGAAGGCTGTGGACACTGCGAATACTGTAATACCGGCAACGAAACCCTGTGCCGGGATGTGAAAAACGCGGGTTATTCCGTTGACGGTGGGATGGCTGAAGAGTGCATCGTGACCGCCGATTATGCGGTAAAAGTGCCGGACGGTCTGGATTCCGCAGCGGCGAGCAGCATCACCTGCGCGGGGGTCACCACCTACAAAGCGGTAAAAGTGTCCCACATTAAGCCGGGCCAGTGGATTGCGATTTACGGTCTTGGTGGTCTGGGTAACCTTGCGCTGCAGTACGCTAAAAACGTATTCAACGCCAAGGTCATCGCCATTGATGTGAACGATGAACAGCTGAAACTGGCCGCGAGCATGGGGGCAGATTTAACCATTAACTCTCGCAGCGAAGATGCAGCGAAAATTGTTCAGGAGAAAACCGGAGGCGCACATGCCGCGGTGGTAACTGCCGTGGCAAAAGCAGCCTTCAACTCAGCGGTGGATGCCGTGCGTGCCGGTGGCCGCGTGGTCGCCGTGGGCCTGCCGCCGGAAGCGATGAGCCTGGATATTCCACGCCTGGTTCTGGACGGCATTCAGGTCGTCGGTTCGCTGGTGGGAACCCGTCAGGACCTGATGGAGGCATTCCAGTTTGCGGCAGAGGGCAAAGTGGTGCCAAAAGTGACAATGCGTCCGCTGGAAGATATCAATGCCATCTTTAAAGAGATGGAGCAGGGTCAAATCCGCGGTCGTATGGTGATTGATTTACGCTCTTAATCGCCGGTTGCCGGGGGGCGGTTTTGCCTTACCCGGCATTTCACTACGACGATCGCCGGTCAGAAATCCACTCCTGAACCTCAATCTGAAAGGTATCCGGCGCTTTGCGGTACATCTTGCGCGCCAGATCGAGAATGGTATGTCGCGCTAACTCCTCTTCCATCCGTTGCTGTGCGCTGTCCATGACCGAACGTACGCCACACGGGCCATTGCACACCCAGGCAGGAGGCGTTTCATTAAACACCGCCAGCCGCTGACGCACCTCGCGACACTCAAACATGTTCTTCTCACCGTCAATGGCGTGCGCCACATCCAGTACGGTGATCAACTCCGCCGGACGCGCCAGTTTAAACCCGCCGCCCTTACCTTCCGTGCTGCTCACCAGCCCGGCACGTGACAAACGGGTGAATATTTTTCCCAGGTAATCATACGGCACACCCTGCAGGGCGGCCATTTCCCGGACGCTCATCTCACGCTCATTGCCTTTTGCATCCACCATGCACATCAGGCTGTGAATGCCGTATTCCACACCGGAACTGTAAAACGCCATGGTTAACTCCGAAGTTATTTATCTGGGTCATTATAACGGCGTTATTGCCCACAATCACAACTACCCTCCCCTTTTTCATTAACATGCTGATTTTATGCAGCATTAAAATTTAACTCAGAAAGAAGTTGTCGCAGTTAACTGCGACAAGTATAGTTGCAGTTATGTCAGGTATACAGCGTGATGATCAAAAGGATCGAAGATGAAGAAGCAGATTTTAATTGTGGGCAGTGGTTTTTCCGGCATGTGGGCTGCAGTCAGTGCCGCGCGTCTGAATGCGCTGGAGGGCAATAACAGCCTGAAGATCGCCGTGCTGGCACCCGCCCCCGAGTTGCGTGTTCGCCCGCGCTTCTATGAAGAGAACGTGACGTCGCTGGTCTCTCCGCTGACCGGACTGTTCGCTGAACTGGGTATTGATTTTATCGCAGGGAAAGCAGAATCCATTGATACAAAAGGGAAAATCGTTTCCTGTCGTGATGCGAATGGCGTGGCTGCCGCAGTGAGTTACGAACGGTTAGTGCTGGCCACCGGCAGCCAGAGCAAACGTCCACCGATTGTCGGGCTGGCTGAGTACGCCTTTGATATCGATCAGCTTGAATCCGCACAGACCTTTGAGCAGCATCTTGACTCCCTGGTCTCGCGCCCTTCCACCGCTGCGCGCAATACCGTGGTTGTCTGTGGCGGCGGTTTTACCGGCATTGAACTGGCAACCGAGCTTCCTGCTCGCCTGCGCGCTCGCTTCGGTGATGATACAGCGATAAAAGTTATCGTAGTTGAAAGGGGGCATGTCATTGGCGGACGATACAGTGAAGCATTGCGTAACACCATTGAAGACGCGAGCCAGGAACTGGGGATTGAGTGGCGTCTGAACAGTGAAATTGAGGCCATCGATGCGAACGGCGTAACGCTGAAAAACGGCGAACGTATCCCCGCTGCAACCGTAGTCTGGACGGCAGGCGTTGAAGCAAACCCGCTTGGACAACAGATTAACGGCGAACGCGATAACCAAGGGCGTCTAAAAGTGACAGAAACGCTGCAGGTTCCGGCTCATCCGGACGTGTACGCGACGGGAGATATGGCCTACGCCAGAACGGACGAGATGGGGAACACGGCGCTAATGACCTGCCAGCACGCGATCCAGTTGGGTAAATTTGCCGGCCACAACGCGGCAGCCAGCCTGTTGAATCGCACGCCTTATCCTTACCGCCAGGTTAACTACGTGACCTGTCTGGACCTGGGTGCCTGGGGTGCCGTTTACACTGAAGGGTGGGACCAGGCCGTCAAATCGGTGCGTGATGACGCAAAGAAAATCAAAATCGCCATCACCAATGAACTTATCTACCCGCCAGCAGCGGACAAAGCCGTGGCGTTTGCCGCTGCCGATCCGTTGGCGAAATTTGTCTAGTGCCCTTCTACCGCGCCTTACCGGCGCGGTTCAACGTGCGGAAGCGAGCGAACCGGCGTCTGCCTTTCTGGCCCGAAGGTGCGCGTAGATCAGCAGTGAACTCATGGCTGAGAAAGAGAGCACAGCCGCTGGCAGCGTGACATAGCTCCAGCTAAAGCCAAGCGTGATAATCATCCCGCCAAAATACGCCCCTATCGCACTGCCGAGATTAAATGCCATCTGCCCGCCAGCGGCACCCAGCATCTCACCGCCCCTGGCATTTTGCAGGAGCAGAATTTGCAGCGGCGCAGAGAGTGCAAACAGCCCGGCGCAGCAGATAAAGCCCATCACCAGCGACGCCGTTTTATGTTCCCCAAAGGCGAATAGCAACAGCAGTGACGCGACAATGACCATGTCGGTGGTGGCGGCAATACGCAGCGGACTGAAGCGGCCCGATAACTTCCCGCTCAGGAGATTACCTAACACCATACCCAGCCCCATCAGCATCATGATGACCGTCATGACGCCTTCGGAGAAGCCAGAGACGTTGACCATAAACGGTTTGACGAAGCTGAACCACGCAAACACGCCAGCATTGCCAAACATGGTGGCGGCAAAAATCAGCCACGGCTCCGGTTTTTTCAGAAAGGAAAATTGCGCGGTCAATTTGATTTCGGAGCGATCATGGATGTGCGGCACCCAGACCAGTACCGAGATGATCACCAGAGCATCAAACAGGGCAATCAGGAAAAAGGTATAGCGCCAGCTGAATTCATGACCCAGCCAGGTGCCCAGCGGTACGCCCACCAGATTGGCAACCGTCATGCCGGCTATCATGCCCGCCACGGCGACCGTCACCTTCCCCGGAGGCGCAATTCTCGAGAGAATAATCGCCCCGACGCCAAAAATGGCGCCGTGCGGAAAACCGGAAATCAGCCGCCCTATCGCCAGCCAGGCATACGACGTTGAAAAGGTAAAAATCGCATTTCCGACGGCACACAGCACCACCAGAAACAACAGCGTGGATTTTAACGAAAATTTGCCTGAGAACAGCGCCACAATCGGGGCACCAATCACCACACCAAAGGCGTAAAACGAAATCATATTCCCGGCGGCGGGAATTGAAATTCCGGTGTCATGGGCCAGCTCAGTTAATACGCCCATAATGCTAAATTCAGCCATTCCCAGGCCAAACGTGCCAAGTGCCAACGAAAAAATTGTCTTTTTCATACCACAACCACTGGTTAACAACGCGCGACGGGCATTATTGAACAATCTTGTATGGTGAGCCAGTTCAAATCAGCTGGCTGACACGTTAATCCATTAATTCAGGTGGATTACACTTCATAGTGCGGCCCCGCTTTTTCCCGCGCCGGACAACCTGAGGATGACAATCATGGGAAGCAAGAAGAAAACCAGTGTCGCAGTTGATGTCATAAAGCATGAGCCGTTAAAAACGAAAGAGTATGAAAAAGAGCTTCGTCGCCTCCACGTTGAACTGGTTAAGCTCCAGCAGTGGGTCGTCGCAAAGGGTTTAAAGGTCTGTATTGTCTTTGAAGGGCGCGACGGTGCCGGTAAAGGCGGAACCATTAAAGCCATCACTGAACGCGTTAGCCCACGCGTCTTCCGGGTTGTTGCGCTCCCCGCCCCGACGGAAAAAGAGAAGACCCAGCTCTATTTCCAGCGTTATGTCCCCCACCTGCCAGCCGCCGGCGAAATCGTCATTTTTGACCGCAGCTGGTACAACCGCGCGGGCGTTGAACGGGTGATGGGATTCTGCACACCGGAGCAGGTCGATAAGTTTCTTGATGGCACGCCGGTGATGGAAAAAGCAATGGTGGATGCCGGGATCATCCTGCTCAAATACTGGCTGGAGGTCACGCCGAAAGAACAGGAGCGTCGTCTGCGCGATCGTATTAACGACGGGCGAAAGACCTGGAAATTATCTCCAATGGACATTAAGTCTTTCAATTTGTGGGATGAATATACCGTGGCGCGAGATGCGATGTTTGCTGCCACCGACACCGCCTGGGCACCGTGGTTTGTCGCCCGTTCGGAAGATAAAAAACGCGTGCGCCTGAACATTATTTCGCACCTGCTGGCGCAAATCCCGTACAAAGCCATTCACATCGAAGCGGTGAGTTTGCCGAAGCGTAAGATTGGTAAAGTGAAGCCGACCCAATACCCGTTCCGGTATGTTGAAGAGCGTTTTTGACTGAAGCGTTCGCGGGTCAGAGAATGACCCGCGAGCGCGGGACTTACGGCATCCCTTTCGTACTGTCCTGTTTCGCTTCCAGCCGCTCAACGTCACGGTACCAGCGCGGGTGGTGTTTCTGCGCCCAGCGGCGGCTCACCTTCCCTTCAATCATACCTTTAATCGACCCTTTGACCCAGAAGGCCATATACATGTGGATCAGGATGGCGTGGATCAGAATGATGGCTGACGTCGCGTGAATGAGCAGCGCGTAGCGAATCACCTGAATGGGGAAGTAGTGCGCAAAGTACGGCCGCCAGATAATGACGCCGGTGACCAGCAGCACAAAAATCATGCTCATGATGGTCCAGAACATCATCTTCTGCCCGGCGTTGTATTTGCCGACCTTCGCAACCTTATGCTCATTGCCCTTCAGAACCTCAATAATCCCCTTCAGCCATGGAATGTCATGCTTGTCCGGAATATTGTGATGTACGAAGCGCGCAAACATAAACATCAGCACCACAAAAATCAGCACGCCGAAGAACGGATGCAAGATACGCCCCATCTGTGGCGTCCCGAAGGTTTCCGTCAGCCACTGCAGCGTCGGGAAGAAAAAGGAGATCCCCGAGACCGCGACCAGGAAGAAGCAGATCACTACCGTCCAGTGACAGGCACGGTCGACAAACTTCGTGCGCACAATCCATGACTTACTCATGAGGTTCCTCCTCGTCGTCATCCACCGCTTTGTTGGGTCCGATACCGATGTAGTGATAAATCAACCCGGCGAAAGTAGCGATAAAGCCCGCCGCAGAGAGCGGTTTAAGCGCCCCTTTCCACAGGTTGATCGAGGTATCGATCGCAGGATCTTTCGGCAGATTGTGGTACAGCTCCGGCTGGTCGTTATGGTGCAGAACATACATCACGTGCGTTCCCCCCACACCCTGCGGGTTATAAATGCCCGCACTGGCGTAACCGCGCGCTTTCAGTTTGTCCACGCGCTGCTGGGCTACCTCCAGCATCTCTCTTTTTGTCCCGAAGTGGATAGCCCCGGTCGGACAGGTTTTCACGCAGGCAGGCTCCTGCCCGACGCTCACGCGATCGACACACAGGGTGCATTTGTAGACCCGGTTATCCTCTTTACTGAGGCGCGGAATATTAAACGGACATCCCGCAATGCAGTAGCCGCAACCGATGCAGTTATCCTGCTGGAAATCGACAATCCCGTTGGCGTACTGGACGATGGCCCCGGCTGACGGACAGGCCTTCAGGCATCCCGGATCTTCGCAGTGCATACAGCCGTCTTTACGGATCAGCCACTCCAGCTTGCCGTTCTGATCGGTTTCGCTAAAACGCATCACCGTCCAGGATTTGGCACTCAGATCCGCCGGATTATCGTAAACCCCGACGCAGTGTCCTACTTCATCGCGGATATCGTTCCACTCCGAACAGGCCACCTGGCAGGCTTTACAGCCTACGCAGGAAGTGACATCGATAAGCTTGGCGACTTCTGCCTTATCATCCCGCGCACGAGGCGCGGGGGTGATGGAGTTGGTCGCGGAGCGTTTAATAATGTCCTGTGTTTCCATTGCCATGTATTCG
This sequence comes from Enterobacter cloacae complex sp. FDA-CDC-AR_0132, assembly GCF_003010695.1. Classification (NCBI taxonomy): domain Bacteria; kingdom Pseudomonadati; phylum Pseudomonadota; class Gammaproteobacteria; order Enterobacterales; family Enterobacteriaceae; genus Enterobacter; species Enterobacter cloacae complex sp. FDA-CDC-AR_0132. The sequence continues at coordinate 4,144,858 of NZ_CP027618.1, forward strand.
CTCCTTACGCTTTCTCGATGTTGACCAGAAACGCTTTGTACTCTGGCGTTTGCGAGTTGGAATCGCCGACGTTTGGCGTCAGGGTATTGGCGAGGTAGCCTTTTTGCGCCACCCCTTCAAAGCCCCAGTGCAACGGAATACCGACGGTTTCCACCTGCTGACCATGCACGTTCAGTGCCTGCAGACGACGCGTAACCACCGCAACCGCGCGAATAAAGCCACGCTTGCTGCTCACCTTCACGCGGTCACCGTTGGCAATACCCTTCGCTTTCGCCAGCGTTTCGCTGATCTCCACAAACTGTTCCGGCTGGGCAATGGCGTTAAGCCGTGCATGCTTGGTCCAGGTATGGAAATGCTCGGTCAGGCGGTAGGTTGTCCCGACATACGGGAACCTGTCCTTCTTGCCTAAACGCAGGACGTCCTCTTCATAGATACGCACCACCGGACTGGATATAACGTTCGGGTGCAGCGGGTTGGTTCCGAGCGGCGTTTCCATTGGCTCGTAGTGTTCCGGGAACGGCCCCTCCGCCAGCTTATCGAGGGCAAACAGGCGTCCCAGCCCTTCCGGCTGCATGATAAACGGCCCGGTCTCACTGCCCGGTGCGGCGGTGCTGAAGTCCGGAATATCGTTACCCGTCCATTTGCTGCCGTTCCATTCGATCAGCATCCGTTTCGGATCCCACGGTTTGCCGTTGATATCCGCAGAAGCACGGTTGTACAGCACGCGACGGTTCAGTGGCCATGCCCACGCCCAGCCCAGCGTATTGCCCAGCCCTGACGGGTCGGCGTTATCGCGGTTCGCCATCTGGTTACCCTGCTCCGTCCAGCAACCGGTGTAGATCCAGCATGACGACGCGGTCGTGCCGTCATCCCGCAGCAGCGCGAAGCTGTTGAGCAACTGACCTTTCTTCGCCAGCAGCGTGCCGTTCGCGTCATACAGATCCGCCAGCGCAACGCCGTTATTCTCTTTGGCGACCTCTTCGGATTCAGGATGGTCCGGCTGTTTGTAATTCCAGCTCATCCTCAGCAGCGGTTCAGCGCCTTTCCCCCCTTCGGTGCGATACATTTCACGCAGACGATGGTAAATCCCGGCCAGGATTTCGCCGTCGTTACGCGCTTCACCCGGTGCATCCTGGCCTTTCCAGTGCCACTGCAGCCAGCGGCCGGAGTTGGCAATCGACCCGTCTTCTTCTGCAAAACAGGTGGACGGCAGGCGGAACACTTCGGTCTGAATCGATGCGGGATCGACGTCGTTCATCTCGCCGTGGTTCTGCCAGAAGTTGGAGGTCTCGGTCACCAGCGGATCGATAACCACCATGTATTTCAGTTTGCTCAGGCTGCGAACGACCTTGTTTTTGTCCGGGAAAGACGCCACCGGGTTAAAGCCCTGGCAGATGTAGCCCGTAACGTTGCCCTTATCCATCATGTTGAAATACTTAATGACGTCGTAGGCCTGGTCCCATTTCGGCAACCACTCGAAGCCCCAGTCGTTTTCCTTCTGCGCGGCATCGCCATAGAACGACTTCATCAGGCTGACGAAGAACTTCGGATAGTTACTCCAGTAGTTCACCTGATCGGCACGCGTCGCTTTTGGCGTGTTGGCCGCCAGATAGCTGTGCAAATCAGTCTGCTTTTCAGACGGCAGCGTCAGATAGCCTGACAGGCTGGTCGACAGCAGGCCCAGATCGGTCAAGCCCTGAATATTGGAGTGTCCGCGCAGGGCGTTCACGCCACCGCCGGCCATCCCCATGTTTCCGAGCAACAGCTGGATCATTGCCATGGTGCGGATGTTTTGCGCACCGACGGTATGCTGCGTCCAGCCGAGCGCATACAGGAACGTCGTGGTTCTGTCGGCGGCGCTGGTAGAGGCCAGTACATCACACACCTTGAGGAAATCTGCTTTTGGCGTACCGCAGATATTCTCCACGACGTCCGGCGTATAGCGGGAAACATGCTGTTTCAGCAAATTCCATACGCAGCGTGGATGGCTCAGGGTCTCATCGCGTCTGGCGTAGCCGTTTTCATCGAACTGGTAGTTCCAGGACGATTTATCGTACTGCCGTTTTTCCGCGTCATAACCGCTGAACAACCCCTCTTCAAAGGCAAAATCATCCCGTACCAGGAGGCTGGCATTGGTGTAATGCTTAACGTATTCAGCGTTAATTTTATTGTTTTCAATCAGGTACAGCAGAACGCCCGAGAGGAACGTAATGTCCGTACCGGAGCGAATAGGCGCATAGATATCCGCCACCGATGCCGTACGTGTAAAGCGCGGATCGACAACGATCAGCGTCGCATCGTTATTGTTTTTCGCTTCCATCGCCCAGCGGAAACCCACCGGATGGGCTTCAGCGGCATTACCGCCCATCACCATCACGACGTTGGCGTTTTTAATATCAACCCAGTGGTTGGTCATCGCACCGCGACCAAATGTTGGAGCAAGACTTGCTACCGTTGGTCCGTGTCAGACGCGCGCCTGGTTATCTACCGCCAGCATGCCGAGGGAACGCACAAATTTTTGCGTCAGCATGCCGGTTTCATTACTTGCCGCGGACGCGCACAGCATGCCGGTCGACAGCCAGCGGTTCACCGTAACGCCCTGCGCGTTCTTTTCGATAAAGTTTGCGTCGCGGTCAGCTTTCATCAGTTTTGCGATTCGGGAAAACGCCTCATCCCAGGAGATACGCTGCCATTTGTCAGATCCTGGCGCACGGTATTCCGGATAGCGCAGACGGTTTTCGCTGTGGACATAATCCAGCAGACCCGCCCCTTTCGGACAAAGTGCGCCACGGCTCACCGGATGATCCGGGTCCCCTTCAATATGATAAATCGCTTCTTTGGCGTTCTTCGCGCCATCGCCCAGGCTATACATTAAAAGCCCACAACCTACGGAACAGTATGTGCAGGTGTTACGGATCTCTTTAGCGCGCAGCAGTTTATAGTTGCGTGCCTGAGCCAGCGCCATTTTGGGTGCAAATCCCAGCATTGCGGCTGTTGTTCCGGCCATACCGCCCGCGCAGATTTTAAAAAATTGTCTGCGGCTGACGTCCATTGTTGTCCTCGTTTTCATTTAAGACTTCGCGCCGCAAACTAGCAGTAAAGCCCCTGTTTTTTTTGCGTCAAATCAAGGTCACTTGTCTTCACCCCCTTAATAGTCACCCCCAGGGAATTTGAATACCTCTTTTTGATTAAAGACTTAAGAGAATAATTCGCGATGGCAGGAGGATTAATGCTATAAATTTTTCCTTTGATTTTTATACCGATGGCAGGGTTATGGACAGAAAGAGAGCAACGCTCACGGGACTGGCGGCGATACTGTTGTGGAGCACCATGGTTGGCCTCATTCGTAGCGTCAGTGAGGGGCTAGGACCGGTGGGAGGCGCCGCAATGATATACACCCTCAGCGGATTACTGTGCCTGGTGACGGTAGGATTTCCTGATATGAGACGGTTTTCACCCCGGTATCTTATTGCTGGCAGCGTGCTGTTTGTCAGCTATGAAATTTGCCTCGCCCTGTCGTTAGGCTATGCCGCAACGCGCTCCCAGACTATCGAAGTGGGAATGGTCAATTATCTCTGGCCAAGCCTGACGATTGTGTTTGCCATTTTATTTAACGGCCAACGGTCCACCCTGTGGGTGATCCCGGGCTTAGCCGTCTCATTGTTGGGCGTCTGTTGGGTATTAGGCGGAGAACAAGGGCTACATCTTGATGACATCATGCGTAATGTCATCTCAAGCCCGCTCAGCTACGCGCTGGCGTTCGCCGGGGCTTTTATCTGGGCGGCTTACTGCACCGTCACCAGTAAGTTTGCCAACGGGCAAAACGGGATAACGCTTTTCGTGCTGCTCACCGCGCTCAGTCTGTGGGTGAAATATGCGTTCAGCGAACAGCCGCAAATGGTGTTTACTCTCCCGGTGGTCGTAAAGCTCATCATGTGCAGCGTCGCACTGGGGTTTGGCTATGCGGCATGGAATATCGGTATTCTTCATGGCAACGTCACGGTCCTCGCAGCGGTATCCTATTTCACGCCTGTACTCTCAGCAGCACTCGCTGCCGTATTGCTGAATTCCCCCCTCTCGTTTTCTTTCTGGCAAGGCGCATTAATGGTTTGTGCCGGGTCATTGTTGTGCTGGTACGCCACGCGAAAATAATATCGCTATCTTCTGCCGGGTCCATAATCGCCCGGCGGGAATTAACATAAATTTAATATGTGATCGCGCGTCAAAATAATGATCGGCGCGTTAGAAAAGCCGTTTAGATTCTGTTTATATTACCGCCCTTTCGTAAATCTCCGCCGTCTTTTATTGACATAACTTGACACCGTTACGTTATTAATCCCTTGCGAATATTAACAATGTATATAGCACAAAGTGCAATAGTGTGTTTCTGTGTGTTTCATGTCCAACAACGATTATCCCGTACAATTGAATAGTTAACCCATTGATTTTAAACAACTGACATTTATATCAAACGAGCAAAAAGACAGAAAATACCGACAATTAACAAAAGAAACTAAAACGGCCGAAAACTATATTTCGGCCAATGGTTTTGTTGAATAATTCATCAAAAAATGCACAAACCCCCACCATCTCATTCGTTACAGCCGCAATTTATCCGATCCGGATCACACTAATTGAAATTATTGCTAATATTTTGAAACTTATTATTGAAACCCTACTACAAGATTCTTAAAAATAGCATGCCATTGATGATTAGCCTCGTTTAGAAATCGTTCAAAGTGGCTCAGGAAATACTGAAGAAAATTATAAGGAATATTTAAGATGAAACTTAAATTAGTTGCAGTGGCAGTGACTTCCATGTTGGCAGCAGGCGTTGTAAACGCGGCTGAAGTTTTTAACAAAGACGGTAACAAACTGGATCTGTACGGCAAAGTAACAGGTCTGCACTATTTCTCTGATGACGCTGGCAACGACGGCGACAAAACCTATGTTCGTCTGGGCTTCAAAGGTGAAACTCAGATCAACGACCAGATGACCGGTTACGGCCAGTGGGAATACGAGTTCAAAGGCAACCGCTCTGAATCTCAGGGTTCTGACGGCAACAAAACCCGTCTGGCATTCGCAGGCCTGAAATTCAACGAATTCGGTTCTTTCGACTACGGTCGTAACTACGGTGTTGCTTACGACATCGGCGCATGGACTGACGTTCTGCCAGAATTCGGTGGTGATACCTGGACTCAGACTGATGGCTTTATGACTGGCCGTACGACTGGCGTTGCAACTTACCGTAACACCGACTTCTTCGGTCTGGTTGATGGCCTGAACGTGGCTGCTCAGTACCAGGGTAAAAACGATCGTAACGACATCACCGAAGCGAACGGTGACGGCTGGGGTCTGTCTTCTACTTATGAATTCGAAGGCTTCGGTGTAGGTGCTACCTACGCGAAATCTGACCGTACTGACCGTCAGGTTGCTGCTGCAAGCAATCTGAATGCAGGCGGCGAAAACGCGGAAGTATGGGCTGCGGGTCTGAAGTACGATGCCAACAACATCTACCTGGCAACCACCTACTCTGAAACCCGTAACATGACCAACTTCGGTAGCGGTTTCATCGCTAACAAAGCGCAGAACTTCGAAGTGGTTGCTCAGTACCAGTTCGACTTCGGTCTGCGTCCATCCATTGCTTACCTGAAATCCAAAGGTAAAGACATTGGTACTTACGGCGACCAGGATCTGGTTGAATACGTTGACGTTGGCGCGAGCTACTACTTCAACAAAAACATGTCTACCTACGTTGATTACAAAATCAACCTGGTTGACGACAGCAGCTTCACTAAAGCAGCTGGCGTTTCTACCGACAACATCGTTGCTGTTGGTCTGACCTACCAGTTCTAAGATTTGTTAGTATAAAAAAGCCAGCCTTCGTGGCTGGCTTTTTTTATTCGGTTTGACTGGCGTAATAAAGGAGCACGCCATGCATATTTTCAAAGGACGCTGCCTGTGTGGGATGAGCCAATTCAGCGTTTCCCTCAACAACTTCGACGTCTATGCCTGCCACTGTACCCAGTGCCAGAAATGGTCGGGGGGAATGGCCATGTATCTGGAAGCGCAGGGTCAACCGCTTGTGGAAGAAGAGTCGATAGCCCCTTCTCATTTCACGTCATCTGCGCGCGGCGAACGCTGGTTTTGTCCCGGATGCGGTTGCCCGCTGTGGTTCACACTGACCGCACGCTCAACGACGCGCTATTTCATTCCCTGGACACAGCTTGAGATGAGCGAAGACGAACGTCGCCGTCTGATACTTGCCGCTGAAATCTATACAGAAACGCAACCCGCATTCTTTGGCCTGACCGGGCAATACGCGCGCTTTAGCGGCACCGAAATTGAAGCACACGACAAGCGCTGCCTGCTGACTCCCCATGACGCACACTGAGGGTTGCCCGGTAAGCATTGCACCACCGGGCCTGATTTTACTGTTTCGGTACGTTTGCCAGGCTAAACCAAATCCCGACCGCCAGCACCAGTAACATTGCGCCGGCACTGCCTAACGCCACGCTGTGCGACGTGATAAAGGCCGTTTTTGCCGCCGCAATTAACGACTCCGCCAGCCCTGGAGTCAGGCTCTGCGCCACGTTCACCGCTTCGCCAATCGATGACGAGGCCTTATCGGCCAGCGTCGCGCTCAGTCCCTGCGGCAGGACAATTGACGCCGAGAAGCTGCGGGTTAACAGCAGACCAAAAATGGCAATGCCCAACCCTGCGCCCAGCTCATAGGACATGGTTTCAATCGCCCCTGCGGCAGCCGCTTTCTCTTTTGGCGCAGCCGCCATAATTGCCGAGGTTGAGGCCAGCAGCGCACTGGCGGCACTGAAGCCCAGCAGCACCATCAGACTCCATGCCTGCCAGTGCTGCGTGCTGAAGTCGAGCAGTGACAGACCGATAAAGCTGACGGCACTCAGCCCCATTCCGCCTGCCGCCACCAGCCGCAGCCCCAGACGACCGACCAGCACACCGGCAATCGGCCCGCTAAACCCGCTGGCGACCATCAGCGGCAGCATAAACATCCCCGCTTCAAACGGCGTAAAGCCATGCACAAACTGCAGCTCCTGGGCCATCAACAGCTCAAACCCCACGAGCGCGATCATGGCGGTCATCGCCATCACGACACCGCTTAAAATAATGCGATGACAGAACAGGCGCATGTCGATCATCGGCACGCGGGCGCGAAGCTGGATCCGCACAAAGATCATCAGCATCACCGCTCCGGTGAGCAGCGTCATTGCCACCAGCCACGGAGAAAGCACCCCTTTGAGCGCGGTTTTCGCGCTGAAGACCAGCAGCAATATCGCCACAATCAGCATGACTGCATGGGCAATATTCAGCGGCTGTTCCGGGCGTCCCTGTTGACGAGGCACCAGACGCGCGGCAAGGGAAACAACGATGACCACGATCGGCACGTTGATCAAAAAGACCGATCCCCAGTAAAAATGCTCCAGCAACATACCGCCAATCAAAGGACCAAACGCCGCACCGCCTGAACCGACGGCGGCCCAGACCCCAAGCGCGATGTTGCGATCGCGCGCATTAACGAACAACGTGCGGATCCCCGCAAGCGTGGCCGGGATGATCATCGCCGCCCCAATCGCCAGCGAGGCGCGGGCAGCAATCAGCCATCCTGCTGAAGGCGCAAATGCAGCTGCCAGCGATGACAAGCCAAACAGCGTACTGCCAATTATCAACAACCGTTTAAAACCAATGCGGTCACCCAGCGCGCCCATCGGCAGCACCATCCCCGCCATCACCAGCGAGTATATATCGATGATCCACAATAATTCGTTACCGCTGGCACCCAGCGTCATACTCAACGTCGGCGCCGCTACGTGCAGTACCGTCGCGTCGATCGCCACCGGGATATACACCAGCACGATAATGACTAACGCTAACCACTGACGAAACATAAATTTCCTTTTCTTTTAAATCATGGACACATGTCCAGCTTGCGATCCTACGTAAAGTTGAACGAGTGTCCAGCTTTTTGTTACACTTGTTTCAGTCCCATTAAGAGTGAGTGAAAATGCGATATCTGAGCAAGGATGAAAGGCGGGAAGAGATTTTACAGGCCGCTATGCGCGTGGCGCTCTCTGACGGACTTTCCGCAATGACGGTACGGCGAATTGCCGCCGAAGCCGGCGTCGCCACCGGACAGGTCCACCACCATTTCACCTCTGGCGGGGAGCTAAAATCGCTGGCTTTTGTCCGGTTAATCCGTGAACTGCTGGATGCGGATGTGGTCGGCAAGCAGGCCAGCTGGCGACAGCAGCTGCATGCCATGCTCGGCAGCGATGATGGCCGGTTTGAGCCCTATATTCGCCTGTGGCGTGAGGCGCAGATCCTGGCAAGCCGGGATACGGACATCAGGGGTGCATATGTACTGACCATGGAGATGTGGCACCAGGAGACCGTTGCCCTTATCAAAGCAGGCACTGACGCGGGAGATTTTACCCCGGGCGATCGGCCGGAAAATATTGCCTGGCGTTTAATTGGTCTGGTGTGTGGCCTGGACGGCATTTATATATTAGATATCCCAGAGATGGACGACGCTGCCTTTAATAACCATCTTGATAAATTAATCTCTCTGGAATTGTGTTAATACTCACTTATGAGTATTAACAGCCCTCACTTACAATTCGTAACACATTAAGCGAACCCTTATTTCCCCTCCCGGCTCAGGGATTCGCTTTTTTATCTATCCTTTCAGATGTATCCCAAACCATCCAATAATTCCAGAAACACACTGTCAGACATCCACCTGTTTTTACTCCATTTTTTCTTTTTATGGTTAAGCAAGAGGGCGACATGTCACAACAAAGTGAGAAGAATAATCCTTATCTGCTGAGCAACTGGAAACCCGAAAACGCGCAATTCTGGGAAAATAAAGGAAAACATATTGCCCGAAGAAATCTTTTAATTTCTGTGGCTTGCCTGTTATTAGCGTTTTGCGTATGGATGTTATTTAGTGCCATTGCGGTCAATCTGAATAAAGTTGGATTTAATTTTTCCACCGACCAGCTTTTTATGCTAACAGCCTTACCCTCCCTGTCCGGTGCGATATTGCGCGTCCCCTATTCGTTTATGGTTCCTCTCTTTGGTGGACGCTACTGGACGGTGTTAAGCACGGTGATCCTGATTGTTCCCTGCGTCTGGTTGGGGATCGCAATTCAGGACACTGCCACTCCCTACTGGATCTTTATCGTCATCGCGCTGCTGTGTGGTTTTGCCGGCGCTAACTTCGCCTCCAGCATGGGCAATATCAGCTTCTTCTTCCCGAAAACGAAACAGGGTAGCGCCCTGGGGATTAACGGCGGGCTGGGGAATCTGGGCGTGAGCGTAATGCAGCTGGTCGCGCCGCTGGTGATCTTCCTGCCCATGTTCACCTTTCTCGGCGTAAACGGCGTGCCGCAGGATGACGGCTCAACGATGTGGCTGGCCAATGCCGCGTGGATTTGGGCGCCCCTTCTCCTGCTGGCCACGATTGCGGCGTTTTTCGGCATGAATGACATCGCGAGCTCTAAGGCCACGATTGCCAGCCAGCTACCGGTGTTAAAACGTTTTCACCTGTGGCTCCTGAGCCTCCTCTACCTGGCAACCTTCGGTTCGTTTATCGGTTTTTCAGCAGGCTTCGCCATGCTGTCGAAAACCCAGTTTCCTGACGTCAATATCCTCCATCTGGCTTTTTTTGGCCCACTGATTGGCGCGCTGGCCCGTTCTGCGGGCGGGATGATCTCAGACAAACTCGGCGGCGTACGCGTCACCCTGATTAACTTCGTCTTTATGGCGCTTTTCAGCGCCCTGCTTTTCCTGACGCTTCCCGGTTCCGGGTCGGGCAATTTTCTCGCCTTCTATCTGGTCTTTATGGGCCTGTTCCTCACCGCCGGACTGGGCAGCGGGTCAACGTTTCAGATGATTGCCATCATTTTCCGCCAAATCACCCTCACCCGCGTGAAGCAACAAGGGGGAAGTGACGAGCAGGCGCAGCATGAAGCAGTCACCGAAACCGCGGCAGCGCTGGGCTTTATCTCCGCCATCGGTGCCGTCGGCGGGTTCTTCATTCCGAAAGCCTTCGGCACGTCGCTGGCCATGACCGGCTCGCCTGTGGGTGCCATGAAAGTTTTCCTCGTGTTTTACATCGTCTGCGTCCTGGTGACCTGGCTGGTTTATGGCCGCAAATCTTCACAACAATAACAATTACACATTCGCCTGAGAGTGGGCAGCCCTCTCCGAAAAGGCTATCGAAGCAGGAGAAATGTCATGAGTAAACTGTTGGATCGCTTTCGCTATTTCAAACAAAAAGGCGACAGCTTCGCCAATGGACACGGGCAGGTGTACAACACTAACCGTGACTGGGAGGATAGCTACCGACAGCGATGGCAGTTCGACAAGATTGTGCGGTCCACCCATGGCGTGAACTGCACGGGCTCCTGTAGCTGGAAAATCTACGTCAAAAACGGCCTGGTTACCTGGGAAACCCAGCAGACCGACTACCCGCGTACCCGCCCCGACCTGCCTAACCACGAGCCGCGCGGCTGCCCGCGCGGTGCAAGTTATTCCTGGTACCTTTACAGCGCCAACCGGCTGAAATACCCGCTGGTGCGCCGCACGCTGATCGAACTGTGGCGTGACGCGCTGGCGCAACACAGCGATCCGGTGCTGGCCTGGGATGCCATTCAGAACGATCCGCAGAAGAGCCGGAGCTACAAGCAGGCACGCGGACACGGCGGATTTATCCGCTCCAGCTGGAAAGAGCTAAACCAGCTGATTGCTGCCGCCAACGTCTGGACCATTAAACATTACGGCCCCGATCGCGTGGCCGGTTTTTCACCGATTCCGGCGATGTCGATGGTCTCGTATGCCGCCGGGACGCGTTATCTCTCTCTGCTGGGTGGCACCTGTCTCAGCTTTTATGACTGGTATTGTGATTTACCGCCCGCCTCGCCCATGACGTGGGGCGAGCAGACCGACGTGCCGGAATCCGCAGACTGGTACAACTCCAGCTACATCATTGCCTGGGGGTCTAACGTTCCGCAGACGCGTACGCCAGATGCCCACTTCTTTACCGAGGTCCGCTACAAAGGCACCAAAACCGTGGCCATCACCCCGGACTTCTCCGAGGTCGCCAAACTGAGCGATCAGTGGCTGGCACCCAAGCAAGGCACCGACAGCGCGCTGGCGATGGCAATGGGCCACGTGATCCTCAAAGAGTTCCATCTCGACAACCCCAGCGAGTACTTCCTCAACTACTGTCGCCGCTACACCGACATGCCGATGCTGGTGCTGCTGGATGAACAGGCCGATGGCCGCGTGGTGCCGGGGCGGATGCTGCGGGCTTCTGATCTCACGGACGGGCTGGGTGAAGCCAATAATGCTGAGTGGAAAACCGTCGCCTTTGATATCGCCGGCGATCTGGTGGTGCCGAACGGTTCCATTGGTTTCCGCTGGGGCGAAAAAGGCAAATGGAACCTGGCGCCGCTGGCAGCAGAACATGAAACTGAGCTCACCCTCTCACTGCTGATTACCCACGACAGCGTGGCAGAGGTGGCATTCCCCTATTTTGGCGGCAATGAAAATCCACACTTCCGTAGCGTCAAGCAGGAGCCGGTCCTGACGCGCCGTGTACCGAGTAAAACCCTGACGCTGGCCGATGGCAGCCAGAAACGGGTGGTCAGCGTTTACGATCTGATTCTCGCTAACTACGGCCTCGATCGTGGTCTGGAAGACAGCAACGCGGCGGGCAGCTATGACCAGATCAAAGCTTATACTCCCGCCTGGGGCGAGCAGATCACCGGCGTTCCTGCTTACCTGATAGAGAAAATTGCCCGTGAGTTTGCCGACACGGCGCACAAAACGCACGGTAGGTCGATGATTATCCTCGGTGCCGGGGTGAACCACTGGTACCACATGGACATGAACTACCGCGGGATGATCAACATGCTGGTGTTCTGCGGCTGCGTGGGTCAAAGCGGCGGCGGCTGGTCACACTATGTGGGTCAGGAGAAGTTGCGTCCGCAAACCGGCTGGCTGCCGCTGGCGTTTGCGCTGGACTGGAACCGTCCCCCGCGCCAGATGAACAGTACATCGTACTTCTACAACCACGCCTGTCAGTGGCGTTATGAAAAACTGACCGCGCAGGAGTTACTCTCTCCGCTGGCGGACGCGACAAAATTCACCGGTCACCTGATCGATTTTAACGTCCGGGCAGAGCGTATGGGCTGGCTGCCCTCGGCACCGCAGCTAAACCTCAATCCGTTGCACATTAAAGCCCGGGCCGACGCCGCCGGCATGACCCCGCAGGAGTACACCGTGCAGGCATTAAAATCGGGCGATATACGTTTCGCCTGCGAACAGCCTGACAACGGTAAAAACCACCCGCGCAATCTGTTTGTCTGGCGGTCTAACCTGCTTGGTTCTTCGGGGAAAGGTCACGAGTACATGCTCAAATACCTGCTCGGTACCGAAAGCGGCATCCAGGGCGAGGATTTAGGGTCGACGGATGACGTTAAGCCCGAAGAGGTGGAGTGGCAAACTCAGGCCATTGAGGGCAAGCTTGACCTGCTGGTGACGCTCGATTTCCGCATGTCCAGCACCTGCCTGTTCTCCGATATCGTGCTGCCCACCGCGACATGGTATGAAAAAGACGACATGAATACGTCGGATATGCATCCGTTTATTCATCCGCTTTCAGCTGCCGTCGACCCGGCCTGGGAATCCCGCAGCGACTGGGAGATCTACAAAGGTATTGCCAGCGTTTTCTCAGAGGTGTGCGTCGGCCATCTTGGCACCGAAACGGACGTGGTACTGCAGCCACTGCAGCACGACTCCCCGGGGGAACTTTCACAGCCGTTTGATATTCAGGACTGGCGCAAAGGCGAATGCGATCTCATTCCGGGTAAAACGGCGCCGACGATTGCGGTGGTCGAACGTCATTATCCGGAAACCTACGAGCGCTTTACTTCACTCGGCCCGCTGATGGACAAACTTGGCAACGGCGGGAAAGGCATTTCATGGAATACCCAGAGCGAGGTCGATTTCCTCGGCAAGCTGAACTACGTCAAGCTTGATGGCCCGGCAAAAGGACGCCCGCGTATTGAAACGGCGATTGACGCCTCTGAAGTGATCCTCGCCCTCGCCCCTGAAACGAATGGCCAGGTGGCAGTGCGAGCCTGGCAAGCGCTGGGCGAACTGACCGGTCGCGATCACACCCATCTGGCGCTGAACAAAGAAGATGAGAAAATCCGCTTCCGCGATATTCAGGCCCAGCCGCGGAAAATTATCTCCAGCCCCACCTGGTCGGGCCTTGAGAGCGAGCATGTCTCCTATAACGCCGGTTATACCAACGTTCACGAGCTTATTCCCTGGCGCACCCTTTCCGGTCGTCAGCAGCTGTATCAGGACCATCCGTGGATGCGCGCGTTCGGGGAGAGTCTGGTGGCCTATCGCCCACCGATTGATACCCGAAGCGTTAGCCATATGCGCGAAATCCCGCCGAACGGCTTTCCTGAGAAGGCGCTGAACTTCCTGACGCCACACCAGAAATGGGGCATTCACTCGACCTACAGTGAAAACCTGCTGATGCAAACGCTGTCACGCGGGGGGCCTATCGTCTGGATCAGCGAAACCGATGCCAGAGAGTTAGGCATTGAGGATAACGACTGGATCGAAGCCTTCAACGCCAACGGGGCCCTGACCGCCCGGGCAGTGGTGAGCCAGCGCGTCCCGCCGGGCATGACCATGATGTACCACGCGCAGGAACGTATCCTGAATATTCCGGGTTCAGAAGTCACCGGTCGTCGCGGCGGGATCCATAACTCGGTGACGCGCGTCTGTCCCAAACCGACACACATGATTGGCGGCTACGCCCAGCTGGCGTACAGCTTCAACTATTACGGCACCGTCGGCTCTAACCGCGACGAGTTCATCATGATCCGCAAAATGAAAAACATTAACTGGCTGGATGGCGAAGGTCGGGATCAGGTACAGGAGGCGAAAAAATGAAAATACGCTCACAGGTTGGAATGGTGCTGAATCTCGACAAATGCATTGGCTGTCACACCTGCTCGGTCACCTGTAAAAACGTCTGGACCGGGCGTGAAGGTATGGAATATGCGTGGTTCAACAACGTCGAAACCAAACCGGGGATTGGCTACCCGAAAAACTGGGAAGATCAGGAGGAGTGGCAAGGCGGCTGGGTACGCGGGATCACCGGCAAGCTGACGCCGCGTCTCGGCGGGCGCGTGGGCGTGCTGTCAAAAATTTTTGCCAACCCGTCCCTGCCCGGCATTGATGATTACTACGAGCCCTTCACGTTTGATTACCAGGATCTGCACCGTGCTCCACAAGGCGATCACCTCCCGACGGCCCGCCCGCGCTCGCTGATTAGCGGCAAACGGATGGACAAAATTGTTGGCGGCCCGAACTGGGAAGAACTGCTTGGCGGCGAGTTCGAAAAACGTGCCCGCGACCGCAACTTCGACAAGATCCAGAAGGAGATGTACGGCCAGTTTGAAAACACCTTCATGATGTACCTGCCGCGCCTGTGTGAACACTGCCTGAACCCGAGCTGCGTGGCCACCTGCCCGAGTGGTGCCATCTATAAGCGTGAAGAAGACGGCATTGTGCTGATTGACCAGGACAAATGCCGTGGCTGGCGCATGTGCATCAGCGGTTGCCCGTACAAGAAAATCTACTTCAACTGGAAAAGCGGAAAGTCGGAGAAATGCATCTTCTGCTACCCGCGCATTGAGTCCGGCCAGCCAACCGTCTGTTCTGAGACCTGCGTCGGGCGTATTCGCTATCTGGGCGTGCTGCTGTATGACGCGGATCGCATTGAAGAAGCAGCCAGCACCGAACATGAAACCGACCTCTATGAACGCCAGTGTGACGTATTCCTTGATCCGCATGACCCGGCGGTCATTGAAGAAGCCTTCAAGCAAGGTATTCCGCAGAACGTGATTGACGCCGCCCAGCGTTCCCCGGTTTACAAGATGGCGATGGACTGGAAGCTGGCCCTGCCGCTGCATCCGGAATACCGCACCCTGCCGATGGTCTGGTACGTTCCGCCGCTGTCACCGATCCAGTCTTACGCGGACGCGGGCGGCCTGCCGCTTAACGACGGCGTGTTACCGGCGGTCGAAAGCCTGCGCATACCGGTGCAGTATCTGGCCAACATGCTCAGCGCGGGCGATCCTGCCCCGGTGCTGCGCGCCCTCAAACGCATGATGGCCATGCGTCATTACAAACGCTCTCAGACCGTTGAAGGCGTGACCGATACCCGCGCCATCGAAGAAGTGGGCCTTAGCGTCGAGCAGGTCGAAGAGATGTACCGCTATCTGGCGATTGCCAACTACGAAGATCGTTTCGTGATCCCCACCAGCCACCGTGAAATGGCGCGCGACGCCTTCCCGGAACGCAACGGCTGCGGCTTCTCCTTTGGCGACGGGTGCCACGGTTCCGACACCAAATTCAACCTCTTTAACAGCAGCCGCATTGATGCCATCAACATCACCGAAGTGCGCGACCACGGGGAGGGGGAGTGATGCAGATCCTCAAAATCATCGCCCTGCTGATTGAGTATCCCGATGAAACATTATGGGAAAATCGCGAGGAAGCACTTTCCCTGATAGAACAGGATCTCCCTGCGTTACTGCCCTTTGCCCGCCAGCATCTGGATGCCGCGCTGCTGGATAAGCAGGCCGAATGGTGCGAGGTGTTTGAGCGGGGTCGTGCGACCTCGCTGCTGCTGTTTGAGCACGTTCATGCCGAATCCCGCGATCGCGGCCAGGCGATGGTCGACCTGATGAGCCAGTACGAAAAAGCCGGCCTGCAGCTGGACTGTCGCGAGCTGCCGGACTATCTGCCGCTCTACCTGGAGTATCTCAGCCTCGTCACCGACGACGAGGCCCGCGAAGGGCTACACAACGTTGCGCCGATCCTGGCGCTGATTGGCGGTCGCCTGAAGCAGCGCGGCGTAGCGCATTATCAGCTGTTCGATGCGCTCCTGACGCTCGCAGGCACGCGTCTGACCAGCGACAGCGTGGCGAAACAGGTTTCCACCGAGAAACGGGATGATACCCGCCAGGCGCTGGACGCCGTCTGGGAAGAGGAACAGGTCAAGTTTATCGAGGACAACGCCACATCGTGTGATACCTCACCGATGCAGCAATATCAACGACGCTTTAGCCAGGACGTTGCCCCACAGTATGTCGACGTCAGTGCGGGAGGCCCAAAATGATCCAGTTTCTGAACGTCTTTTTCTACGATATTTACCCCTACCTGTGTGGCACGGTTTTTCTGGTGGGAAGCTGGCTGCGTTATGACTACGGGCAGTATACCTGGCGCGCCTCCTCCAGCCAGATGCTGGATAAGCGCGGCATGGTGCTGTGGTCAAATCTGTTCCATATCGGGATCCTGGGGATCTTCTTCGGACATCTTTTCGGGATGCTGACGCCGCACTGGGTTTATTCGTGGTTTCTGCCGATGTCGCAGAAACAGCTGATGGCGATGATTCTGGGCGGCGTTTGCGGCGTGCTCACGCTGGTGGGCGGTGCGGGATTATTGATTCGCCGGCTGACGAACCCGCGTATCCGGGCGACCTCCTCCACGGCAGATATCCTGATCCTCTGCATTTTGCTGGTGCAGTGTATTCTTGGGCTCACCACCATTCCGTTCTCCGCGAAATATCCCGACGGCAGCGAGATGCTCAAGCTGGTGGACTGGGCGCAGTCGGTAGTGACCTTCCGCGGTGGCTCGTCCGAACATCTGGCGGGCGTGGCGTTTATCTTCCGTGTCCATCTGGTGCTGGGCATGACCATTTTCCTGATCTTCCCCTTCACCCGACTGGTGCATGTCTGGAGCGCGCCGGTGGAGTATTTAACGCGCAGGTATCAGGTGGTGAGATCGCGCCGCTGAGTGTTGCCGGGTGGCGCTACGCCTGAGCGCAGCGCCACCGTTCTATTTCCCGGCCTGAGGATGTGTATCAAACCCGGCCATCACCGCCGTCAGCGCGTCCAGCGAAAACCCGTGTTTTGGATCGTCAACGCCCAGTCCAAACCGTGACTGCATCACCTGATACAGCGCGTTCGCGTCGGGAAGATGGACCTGCTCTTCCGCATGCCCCTTCTGCCAGTGGGTAAAGTTAAAGTTGGTCAGGGTCAGCTTTCCGCCGTCAGGCAGATGGCGACACATCAACAGATGGTGGCGAAAATGGGATTGCGGCCAGTGCGCAGACCAGAAGTTGCCCATCACGTAATCGCTGAAATACTGTGTTGTCAGATCAAAATGGTACATCGACTGCCAGTGATCGTGGTGGCTGAACTGCAGGATCCAGTCGTTGCCCTCGCTCAGCAAACGGTACAGCCCGTGGGGTGTCTCCTGCTCCTCGTTGGCGAGCAAACGAATCGGCGCCGTCAGGGTCTGTCCGCCAAAACCGACGTCGGCAATCCAGCGCTCGCCGTTGAGTTCAACCAGCAGCAGACGATGCGTACGCGGCGGCATCTGTGGCGGACTGGCTAAGACCACGCGGCCCAGCACGCTGCGAACCGTAAAGCCCACTTCACGCAAAACGCGTTCAAAGAGGCCGTTCTGCTCAAAGCAATAGCCTCCACGACGCGCCGTCACCAGTTTGTCGACCAGGCACTGATCTTCCAGATGGATTTCGCGCGGCATCACGACGTCAATATTCTCGAAAGGGATCGCGCAGTTGTGGTGTAGATGCAGCGCCCGCAGGGTGTCGATGTCAACCTGAACAGGCTGTTGCCAGCCCGTACGGGCAAAATAAGCACTCAGAAATGGGGACATGATTCGCTTCCATGATGTGATGTTCCCTGTTTATAAACTATTTTCCGGCCTCCATATGCGCAAAAGTGCTTTTTGCGGGTGCATCTTGATTTCGGCTACCCATCAGACGTTTAATGCCAGCATACCTGCTGAGAGGAATGTTCATGAGCGCGTTTCGTCCCGTTGAATTAAAGCATGCCAGCCGTCTGCTGAACCATGGCCCTACGGTACTGATTACCAGCCGCGATGAGTCTATCGACCGTCGTAACGTCATGGCTGCGGCCTGGTCGATGCCGGTAGAGTTTGAGCCACCGCGTATCGCAATTGTGGTGGACAAAAGCACCTGGTCGCGTGAACTGATTGAGCGCAGCGGGAAGTTCGGCATTGTCATCCCTGGCGTGGCAGCGGCTAACTGGGCTTATGCCGTCGGCAGCGTGAGCGGGCGCGACGAAGACAAGTTCAACTGCTACGGGATCCCGGTTGTGCAAGGTCCGGTACTCGGCCTGCCGGTGATTGAAGAGAAATGCCTGGCGTGGATGGAGTGTCGTTTACTCCCGGTTACCGCAGCCGCAGAAAAATACGATACGCTGTTTGGTGAGGTTGTTTCGGCAGCCGCAGATGAACGCGCGTTTGTCGCCGGACGCTGGCAGTTTGACGGCGATAAGCTGAACACCCTGCATCATCTGGGGGCCGGGACGTTTGTGACCAGTGGGAAAATGATAAAGGCGCTGGAAAAATAGCCTATAAAAAAAGCCCTCTCCGCGAGGGAAAGGGCTTTTAAATTACTTCGCGCGCCGTGCAATAATTTCATCCGCAACATTACGCGGTGCTTCCGCGAAATGATGGAATTCCATCGTGTAGGTCGCGCGGCCTTGCGACATCGAACGCAGCGTCGTGGCATAGCCAAACATCTCCGCCAGCGGCACATCCGCGCGAATAATCTGGCTACCGTACTGCTCTTCCATTCCCTGCACCATGCCGCGGCGGGAAGAGAGATCGCCCATGATGTTGCCGGCGTACTCTTCCGGTGTTTCCACCTCGACATGCATGACCGGTTCAAGAATCACCGGGTCCGCTTTGCGAGCGCCCTCTTTAAAACCGAGGATCGCCGCCATGCGGAACGCCATTTCCGAGGAGTCGACCTCGTGATAGGAGCCAAACGTCAGGGTCGCTTTCACATCGACAACCGGATACCCCGCCAGGACACCGCTGTTCATGGCTTCGCGCAGGCCTTTCTCCACAGACGGAATATACTCGCGCGGGACAACGCCGCCCTTGGTGGCATCTTCAAACACAAAACCACTGCCAGGCTCTAACGGCGCCAGACTGAGCACCACATGGCCGTACTGCCCTTTACCGCCGGACTGTCGGACAAATTTCCCTTCGATATCCTTCACCGCTTTACGCAGGGTTTCACGGTACGTGACCTGTGGGCGACCAATGTTCGCCTCAACGCCGAACTCACGCCGCATGCGGTCAACGATAATCTCAAGATGTAACTCACCCATCCCCGAGATAATTGTCTGGCCGGACTCTTCATCGGTGTGCAGACGAAACGAAGGGTCTTCCGCTGCCAGGCGCTGCAATGCAATGCCCATTTTCTCCTGATCGCCTTTGGTTTTCGGCTCGATCGCAAGCGAGATAACCGGGTCCGGAAACTCCATCCGTTCCAGCGTGATGACGGCATTCGGGTCGGTGAGCGTGTCACCGGTTGTCACATCTTTCAACCCAACGCAGGCCGCGATATCGCCCGCGCGCAGTTCATCCACTTCGTGGCGATCGTTAGCATGCATCAGCACGATGCGCCCAATGCGCTCTTTCTTCCCTTTCACCGGGTTGTACACCGCGTCGCCTTTGCGCAGCACGCCAGAGTAAACGCGGATAAAGGTCAGCTGCCCGACGTACGGGTCGCTCATCAGTTTAAAGGCCAATGCGGAGAACGGCTCGTTGTCGTCTGGATGACGCTCGGCATGCTGCCCATTCTCATCCACACCATCAATGGCGGGCACGTCCAGAGGCGACGGCATCAGTTCAATGACCGCATCGAGCATGCGTTGCACGCCTTTATTTTTAAACGCACTGCCGCACAGCATCGGCTGGATTTCACCGGAGATGGTCCGCATACGCAGCCCTCTGATGATTTCCGCTTCCTCTAAATCACCCGTTTCCAGGTATTTATCCATCAGCTCATCGCTGGCTTCCGCCGCCGCAGAGACCATTTTTTCCCGCCATTCCTGCGCAGTACTCACTACGTCATCCGGCACAGGAGCATAGGTAAACACCATGCCCTGGGTGGCATCGTCCCACAAAATGGTACGCATTTTGATGAGATCCACCACGCCGGTGAAGTGTTCTTCTGCCCCCACCGGAATAACAATCGGGACCGGATTCGCTTTCAGACGCTCCTGCATCATTCGCACGACGCGGAAGAAGTCCGCACCCGGGCGGTCCATTTTGTTGACGAAGGCCAGCCGCGGGACATGATATTTGTTCGCCTGACGCCAGACGGTTTCCGACTGCGGCTGCACGCCACCGACGGAGTCATACACCATGACAGCGCCGTCGAGTACACGCATGGAACGTTCCACCTCAATGGTAAAATCCACGTGGCCCGGGGTGTCGATAATGTTGATCCGGTGTGGTTCAAAGCCCCGGTCCATACCTGGCCAGAAACAGCTGACTGCCGCAGAGGTAATGGTTATCCCGCGCTCTTGCTCCTGTGCCATCCAGTCGGTAGTTGCCGCGCCATCGTGTACTTCACCCAGTTTGTGGCTCATACCGGTATAAAACAGGATGCGCTCGGTGGTGGTCGTTTTACCGGCATCGATATGCGCGGAGATACCGATGTTGCGATAACGTTCGAGAGGGATGGGTCGGGGCATAATATTTCCTTAGTCATTAAGACTGCGTTGTGACGACCGGGATGGTCGCGTGTTCGTTCGTTTGCTATAATAGTCCTATTGTACGAGTATTATCGAACTATTTTTTTACGGTTGACCTATTGTTGATATAGCTCAATCTGACACCAGACGCAGGAAAACGATGATCCCGAACCACCCTGAAACTGAACAAATACTGCTGGAAAATGTGCTTTTTGCCCTCGGTAACCCGCTACGGCTGTCGATTATCCGCAGGCTGGCCGATGGCAGCGAACTGAGCTGTAACGCGCTGCGCCCGGACGAGGTGGTGAAATCGACGATGACCCATCACTGGCGCGTCTTGCGCGACAGCGGCGTGATTTGGCAGCGCCCGCAGGGACGAGAAAATATGATTTCACTGCGCAGAGACGATCTTGATGCCCGCTTTCCGGGGCTAATGGCAATATTGCTGCAGACGAAGTAACGCGTGTGTCGGGCGACTCCGCGCCGCCCGACCCTCTCTCACATTGAATAGCCGGGTTTCTTAATTAAGTGATTCAGGTTGGGTTCAATTTCGGTATCCCAGACCTGCGCTTTCCAGTCGGCTTCCTGCACTTCATTCAGGGCGACCGAAATAGAGCGATCTTTACTGTTCAGATGACGGGTAATCACCTCGGCAATATCCGCCGCCAGCGCGGTTTTTTGGTCGTCGTTCAAATCACGGGGAAAACATTTGATATCTACGTGTGGCATATGCAGGCTTCCAGTTATGAATGTGAGTTCCACGTTATCAGATTATCTCGTTTGCCTTTAACACCTTGTGCAGTTCCGGCAGCTGGCACACGGTATCCGCAATCGCCGTTATCTTCGGCGTATTCGCCGCAAACCATGCATGGCGAGGCCCCCAGGTGCGTGCAACCGTGATGTAGACGTCAAGCAGCGTCAGCCGTTCCCCGAGTGCAAAAGGGGTGGCACTGAGCTGGCTGTCAAACCACAGATAGAGTGATTTTCGGTATTCAATACAGCTGTTTTTCAATTGCTCCGGCGCATCCGGCACCCAGCGTTCGGGGTAGTCAGCGTAGGTAAAGGTGGGATAAACGTTCGCAACAAACCAGATGAGCAACCGCTGAAACTGCTGCCGCTCAGCCTGGCCGACGGCAGGCGCAAGATCGGGACATCTGTCCAGTACCATCAGGGCAATCGCCGCCGTTTCGGTCATGATCGCCCCGTTTTCCAGTTCCAGCGTGGGTACCTGACACAGCGGATTGCGTGCTTTCAGCAACTCACGCTGCGGGCCGGGCTGGTCGAACCCGTCCACGTTGATAAATTGATAAGGGATGTCTGCCAGAGTCAGCATCACTTCACTGATTGCCGATCCCCAGCCGGGTACGCCATAGAGTTTAATCATGTTGCCCCCTCCGGGATGAAAACCCTAAGTGTAGACACGACTAATAGGTTATCCCAGGCGGGTTCACGTCGGATTGCGTCACCGCTTCGCCCTCTTCTCCCCAGCGTGCCAGCACCCGCTGGTACTCTCCACGCGTAATAGCGCCCTCCAGCGCAGCCTGCAAAGCATAAACCAGCCCATTGCCTTTTTTGGTCGTCGTGGCGACATAGGCTCTCTTCGGCCCGAGACCCACTACGCGCGTTTTGCCGGTCAACGCCGCTTTATAGGCGGATACGGATTGAGGTCCGAAGAACACATCCGCCCTGCCGGACTGAATATAGAGGTTGCCGGAAGCATCATCGGTCAGATAGACCGGCAGCGCAGGCTCACGACCGGCTTTTTTGTTCTCTTCATTCCAGCCCAGCAGAATGCGCTCCTGATTGGTCCCGGAACCCACAATCACCTTTTTGCCTGCCAGATCTTTTGCGCTGTTAATCGCCTGGACCGCGCTGGTGGATTTCACGGAAAACGCCAGCGAGTCGACGCGATAGGTCGCAAAATCAAATTTCTCTTTTCGCTGTTCGGTCACCGCAATATTCACCAGCGCCACGTCATAGCGTCCGGAGCTGATCCCCAGCGGCCAGTCTTCCCAGGCCGTGGGAACCAGCTTCAGCTTTAACCCCAGACTGCCCGCCAGCAAGCGGGCAATATCCGGATCGCTGCCAATCCGCGTCCGGTTATCGCTGGCAAGCAGCGCCAGCGGTGGAGAGTTAAGCGCTGAGATCGCTACCGTGAGCGTGCCCGGCTCAACAAATTTATAGTTCGCGGGGATTTTCGCGACGGCCTGCCGATCTACCGTCACCGGCAGCGGCTGCTCGTTGGCGTGTAAATCGATACCCGCATGGCTCGCGGTCGTAAAAGCCAGACCGGCCAGAAAAGCATATTTCATCTGCGCTCCTTACAGCACTTTTGACAGGAACTGGCGCGTTCGCGGGTGCGACGGACGGGTTAATACATCGTCACTGCTGCCCTGCTCCACAATTTTGCCGTCGACCATAAAGACCACCTGATCCGCCACTTCCCGGGCAAAGCCGATCTCGTGGGTGACCACCACCAGCGTGGTACCCGAGCGGGCGAGCTTTTTAATCACATCCAGCACTTCGCCAACCAGTTCCGGGTCGAGCGCTGAAGTGGGCTCATCAAACAGCATTACCCGGGGACGTAACGCCAGCGCGCGGGCAATGGCAATACGCTGCTGTTGGCCACCGGAGAGATGGCGCGACCAGGCGTCAGCTTTATCGCGCAGCCCGACCACATCCAGCAGGCTGTATGCCCTTTCAACGGCTTCTTTCTTACTCAGTTTTTTATGGGCGATGGGCGCTTCAATCAGGTTTTCCAGCACCGTGAGATGCGGAAAAAGATTAAAGTTCTGGAAGACATAGCCCACATTGACGCGCTGTTTGAGGATCTCTTTCTCTTTCAGCTCGTAGAGTTTGTCACCCTGACGGCGGTAACCGATGTAATCACCGTCAATCTGGATAAACCCTTCGTCGACGCGTTCCAGATGGTTAATGGTGCGTAGAAGCGTCGATTTACCCGATCCGGAAGGCCCGAGGATCACCGTTACCGATCCGGGCGGGATCTCCAGCGAGACGTTATCAAGCGCTTTATGGCGGCCAAAAAACTTACTGACGCCGGTAATCGAAATATGCCCTTCAGGAGAGGTTTGCATGGACGGGCTCCTGTACTGATGCGGTGGATACAGAACGGACGCGACTGGCTACCCGGTTTTGATTAACGGCTGAACGGCGTTCGCTGCGGGCAAGCCCGCGCTCCACAACATGCTGAATGGCAGACAACACGGTGGTAATCACCAGATACCAGACCGCACCGACCATCAGCAGCGGGATAACCTCCTGCGTGCGGTTATAGATCATCTGAATGGTATAGAAGAGTTCCGGCATCGCCAGGACACACACCATGGCCGTACCTTTCGCGAGACTGATAATTTCATTAAATCCGGACGGCAGAATCGTGCGTAGCGCCTGCGGCAAAATGATACGCACCGTGCGACGCCAGGCTGGCAGACCGAGCGCCGCCGCCGCTTCATACTGACCATGATCCACCCCCAGAAAACCGCCGCGAATGATCTCGGCGGTATACGCGCTCTGAACCAGCGTCAGTCCCACCACGGCGGTGGAAAACTGTCCCAGCACGTTGATGGTTTCGAAGCGACCCCAGGTAATGGCGGTGAAGGGTACGCCAAGCGAGAGCGTGTCGTAGAGATAGGAAAAGTTATAGAGAATGATCAGAACCACAATCAGCGGCAACGAACGAAACAGCCAGATATACCCCCAGGCCAGGCTGCTCAGCAGCCAGGATGAAGAGAGCCTCGCCAGCGCCAGCAGGCCGCCGATGATTACGCTCAACGCAGTACCGATCAGGGTCAACAGCAATGTCTGCCCTACGCCTTCGAGGATAACCGGATCAAAGAACCAGCGGGCAAAAACAGACCACTCCCAGCGCGGGTTAAAGGCCACGGACTGAATGACCACCGCAAGCACAAACAGCGCCACCACGGCACCGACAGTCCGCAGCGGATAACGCGCCGGGACCACCTTAATGGTTTCAACGTTGCTCATTGTCATTCCTCATGCTGTTTTACTGAACGCTTCACTGACCAGCGTTTTGGTGAAACGCAGCCGGCCATCAAACGGCGGCTGGCTGTACTCTTCCGGATCGCGGTTCAGATCGAACTGCGGCTGATAGCCCTGGCTGATATAGAGCCTGACCGCTTCCGGCTGACGAAAACCGGTGGTGAGGTAGATCTGGCTGTAACCGGCCTGTACCGCCCGACGCTCCAGCTCCTGGACGACGCGGGCCGCCAGCCCCTGTTGACGCAGCGCCTTGTGCGTCCAGATTCGTTTGATTTCAGCGGTGCGTTCATCAAACGGTTTATACGCGCCGGTGGCGATGATGTCGCCGTCACGCTCAAGGACAATAAACAGCCCCTGCGGGGCCAGGTACCACTCCGTGAGCTCCACTTCCGCGTCTTTAGAGAAGTAGTCGCCATAGCGGGCGGCATATTCACCGAATAATCCGTCGATAATGGGCTGAAGATCGGCGTCTTCCGGTGACACGTCCCGAAATTGCTCGCGCATAGCGCCTCCTTAGTCACCCAGTCCTGCCGGGTTCACTTCTGATTGAGGGATACGTTCTACCCCTTCCCCCCAGCGGTTCAGCACTTTGTCGTAATCGCCGTTTTTGATGACCCCGTTAAGTGCAGTCTGTACCGGCTCGACCAGGCCGCTGCCTTTTTTCAGCGTCACCGCAATGTGCGCCGCCTTCGGCCAGCCACCGTCGACAATCCCAACCCGTTTCGTTTTCCCGGTCAGCGCCGCTTTCCATGCGCCAGTCACGTTCGGGCCAAAGAACGCATCTGCGCGCCCTGACTGGAGAGACAGGGTTTGTGATGCATCGTCTTTGGTGTAGATCGGGGTAAACGGCTTCAGGCCTTTCTTCACGTTCTGCGCATTCCACGCCAGCAGGATAGCCTCCTGGTTGGTCCCGGAACCTACGATGATGCGCAGCCCGGCGATGTCCTCCGCCTTCTGCAGCGAGGTAATCGGGCTGGTCGATTTCACATAGAAGCCGAGGGAATCTTTACGGTAAGTGGCAAAATCAAACTTCTCTTTGCGTTCTCTGGTCACGGTGATGTTGCTGATCGCCGCATCGTATTTCCCGGAGGCGACACCCAGAGGCCAGTCCTCCCAGGAGGTTGGCACCACGTTCAGCTCCAGCCCAAGGCTGTCGGCCACCAGACGGGCAACGTCCACCTCGCTTCCGAGCAGCGTTTTATTGTCGTCGGAAAAAACGGTCAGCGGCGGTGAGTTAAGCGCGGCAACCGCCACGGTGAATTTGCCCGGCACGGCGAAGCGATAATCTTTCGGCAGTTGCGCGATGGCGTCGCTGTTTTTGGCGGTGTTGACGGGCGTTTTGTTGGCTTCAAGGCTCACGCCAGTGCCGTTAATGTTCACATTCTCTGCCCAGACGGCAGGGGAAAAGGCCAGCGCAAGCGCCAGAATAAGCGATGATTTCTGCATAGCGAGGTTCTCTATTATTGTTGTGTGAACTGGTTTTGCGGTTCGTCTAAACCCAGACTGTCGCGCAGCGTAGTGCCGGGATAGTCGGTGCGGAATAACCCGCGGGCCTGTAACACCGGGACAACCTGGTCAACAAAACGCGGGAACGTGTCCGGCGTTCCACCCTGAATAATGAAGCCGTCCGCGGCGAATGCCTCAAACCAGCCCTGCAGACCGTCTGCCACCTGCTCCGGCGTACCGGAAAAGCGCGGGCGCGGGGATGCCGCTTCGAGTGCAACCTGACGCAGGGTTAAGTTGCGTTCGCGAGCATTACGCTTAATTTCATCGGTCGTGCTGCGAAAACTGTTTTTACCCAGTTCACCGATGTCCGGGAACGGCTCGTCAAGCGGGTACTGGCTGAAATCGTGATGTTCGAAATAACGGCCGAGGTAATTCAGGGCATCGTTAATCGACACCAGAGCCGCGGTTGTCTGATACTGGTTCTCCACGTCCTCCGCGTCTTTGCCAACAATCACGCTGACGCCCTGAAAAATATGTAAGTCCGATGCCCTGCGGCCATTGGATTCAAGCTGGTGTTTCACGTCGCGATAAAACGCTTTGGCTTCCTCTAACGTTTCATGATGGGTAAAAATGGCGTCAGCATGTTTCGCAGCCAGTTTTTTTCCGTCATCCGATGCACCTGCCTGAAAAACAATCGGGCGTCCCTGCGGCGTGCGACCAATATTGAGTGGACCGGCCACCTGGAAGAAATCGCCGTGGTGATCAAGCGTATGCAGTTTTGCCGGGTCAAAGAACTGGCCGCTCTCTTTGTTGCGCACAAAGGCATCCCCCTCCCAGGAATCCCAGAGTCCTTTCACCACGTCGAGGTATTCATCCGCTATCCGGTAGCGCAGCGCATGTTCAGGGTGTTTCTCGCGCGAGAAGTTTTTCGCCGACCCCTCGAGCGGTGAGGTCACCACGTTCCAGCCTGCGCGTCCGTTGCTCAAATGATCCAGGCTGGCAAACTGGCGCGCCACGGTAAACGGTTCGCTGTAGGAGGTCGATAAGGTACCGACCAGACCGAGGCGCGACGTCAGACTTGCCAGTGCGGACAAGACCGTTAACGGCTCAAACCGGTTTAAGAAATGCGGGATGGATTTCTCGTTAATATAGAGGCCGTCGGCGACGAATAAAAAATCAAGCTTCCCCTCTTCGGCTTTTAACGCCGTGGCTTTTACAAAATCAAAATTAATGCTGGCATCGGCGACCGCCGCCGGATGACGCCAGGCAGACATGTTCCCGGAAGCACCATGCAAAATGGTTCCCAGCCGCAATTGTCGGGTTGCAGACATATTCACCTCTTCAGAATTAAACGTGTTGCAGGGCTTTTTCCGCAAGCTGTGCAAAATAGCGGGCAGCGGGCTCAATTAATGCTTCATCCGGGTTGAAGGCCGGGTGATGTAAACCGAACGGACTGGCGCTACCGATGCTGACAAACGCCCCGGGGATCTGCTGCAGATACACCGCGAAATCTTCCCCACCCATATGCAGCTCGGCGTGCTGCGTTTCATACCCAGATTCTCTGGCAACGGCGGTGGCAAATTCGGCCCAGTGCACGTCATTGACCAGCGCGGTAGGCCCGGCGTACCAGGTAATGTCGATCTGCGCGCTAAACGCGCTGGCAAACCCGGCGGCAATTTCGCCGACGCGTGCTTTCACATTCTGCTGCACTTCCACGCGGTGGGTGCGAAGCGTGCCTTCCAGCTCAACGCTTTCCGGCAGGACGTTCCAGGTATTGCCCCCGGTAATGCGCGTGACGCTCAGCACCACGGAATCAAGCGTGTTGACGTTGCGGCTGGCAACGCTCTGCAACGCCGTTACCAGCTGGCTCGCCAACACGATGGCGTCGTTACCTTCATGCGGACGTGCAGCATGCGCGCCTTTACCGGTAATTCGGATAACAAACCGGTCGACGTTGGCGTAGAACGGCCCACCGCGGGTGGCAAATTCCCCGACCGGCAGCCCCGGCTCGTTATGCATCCCGAAGATGGCACTGACATCACGTAAGGCACCGGCCCGCACCATACTTTTCGCGCCGCCAAAGTTCTCTTCAGCCGGCTGAAAGAGGATCCGCACACGCCCGTTTAAAGACGCTTCACGCTCTTTAAGCTTTAGCGCCGCCCCGAGGATCACACTGGTATGAATATCGTGTCCGCAGGCATGCATCACCCCCGCACGCTGTGAGCTAAACGGCACGCCGCTGCGCTCTTCAATGGGCAAGGCGTCAATATCGGCCCGCAGCGCAATCAGCTTTTTTCCCGTGCCAATTTCGGCCACCACGCCGGTCTGAAGCGCATAAGGCAGCGGCGTAATACCAGCCGTCGTCAGCCACTGACGCAGGCGAGCGGTCGTTTCGACCTCCTGGCCGGACAGCTCCGGGTTCTGGTGCAGCTCCCGGCGCCAGGCAATCAGTTGTTCGTCAAAACGCATACGGCGACCTCCTTGTTAAGCTTCGCCTGCGCCAGCAGACGCAGAGACTGTAGTCGCGTTACGCCATCCGCAACGGGGGTATCAATAATGAATTCATCAATGCCCCATTTTTCGTGCAGGGCGTTCAACTGTTCCAGCACCGATTCAGCTGTTCCCGCCAGCAGCGACTGTGCCCGACGGGCAATGCGCACCGGCTCGCTGCCCGCCTGTCGGGCAAAGGCATAGGCCTGCTCTTCGCTGGCCACGGTGACGCGCTGCCCATTTGCCAGTTCGACGCCCCAGACTTCAACCTGTTGTGCCAGTGCCTCCGCCTCAGCCTGCGACTGGGCGACGATGACCTGCACCGCCACAATCGCATCCCGGGCGCTGTGGTTACGCCAGGTGGTAATGACTTCACGCAGCAGCGCCGGATCCCCATTCAGGTGAGCAGCAAAGACAAAATGCCAGTCAAGTTTCGCGGCCAGCAGCGCGCTTTCGGTACTGGCCCCCAGCAGGAACCCCTGCGCCGGAACCGGCGGCAGCGGCGTCGCGCGAACGGCCTCGTCCACCGACTGATTTTCCGGCTGGATCCAGTGATGAAGCTGTGTCAGCTGTTCGGCAAAACTGCCTTTTTGCTGTTGATCGAGGCCCTGCTGCAGCGCCCGGGTGGAGAGCGGCAGGCCGCCTGGGGCTTTCCCGACGCCCAGATCCACGCGCCCGGGAGCAAGCGCGGCCAGGAGGTTGAAATTTTCTGCGACTTTGTAAGGGCTGTAGTGCTGGAGCATGACGCCACCAGAGCCCACGCGGATACGCCGTGTTTGCCCGAGGATCCAGGCGATTAACAGTTCGGGTGAAGGGCTGGCCAGCTGGGGCGTGTTGTGGTGTTCGGCAATCCAGAAACGGTGATAGCCCAGATTTTCTGCCTGCTGTGCCAGCGCCAGGGTTCGCGCCAGTGCATCGGCAGCCGTTTCGTTTTCAGCGATGGGGCTTTTATCCAGAATACTGATTCGCCAGGACATGTTGCGTTCTCGTTTGACTTAACATGTCGTCATTATTAAGGGCGTATTTCACCTCTGAGAAACAATTAATTTACATTTGGTTTGCCGGAAATCAGATATATAAATCCATGCTACGCGTGTGACTTAAGCGATGAAATGAGGTTTTCCACCTCACTGCGGCGGGTAATGCGGACAAAATGAATATGGGCGTATTGCGGGTCTACCATATCGCGTGCATAACGTGCGCGGTTGCTGCGCCAGGTTTTGATTGTCCAGATAATAATGGACTCACGGCTCAAGAATGAGCGACGAAAACTCTCACAGTTTCCCGTACCGGGCCACAGTTCCTGTTTGTGCCAGGCGCGCCTGAACGCTCGGGTGACAGCCTGATACAGGGTTCGGGCGAACCCATAATCCACCCACACCACCCGATCCACGTCTCGCCATTTCACAGGACGCGTACGGTTATAGTTGCCATCAAGCACCCACTCCGCTGACGCCTTTAGCGTCGTCTCCAGTTTTTCCAGCAAGATAGCGTCCGGTGTGCCCTGCCAGTCCGGACACCAGTAAAGTCGGTCCATTTCAATGTAAGGAATATCCAGTTCTGCGGCGATACGCTTCGCCAGGGTGCTTTTTCCACTCCCGCTGGTGCCAATCACATTCACTTTCACCCTGTTGCCCCCTGTTGAAGAAAAACCCTTAAAGCATAGCGTTTTCATCTTGTTAACGAAACGCTATTTCGGCGGGTCAGTTTACGTCGAAGCGTGATCTCCCGCTTTTAATTTGCCTTATGGCGTTTATTTCCAGGGCGCCACAAAAACGCACCGATAAATATTTTCATTTTTATTACATCGAATGCATTTTAAAAATAAAAAATACTAAATACAGGGTATTCCGGAACGCATAACTTTCGTAGAGAATATGCCGACAGTAAAAATAAAAAACCAAACCTTTCAAACTTTCCTGAATGTTTAACGGACTCTTTTTTATTGATATATGACCATGGGGTTACTGATGCGGAATAACACTCCCGTTACACAAAACGAGTATTTACTTAACGAAGGTTCGACGCTTATGTCGACCACCAATACGCACAGCCATATTACCTATGCGAACTCTGCCTTTATTGACGCCAGCGGCTATCAAGAAGAGAGTCTTCTCGGTGAGCCGCATAATCTTATTCGCCATCCCGACATGCCTGCCGAGGCGTTTGGCGACATGTGGTTTACCCTGCAACAGGGTGAGACCTGGACGGGGCTGGTCAAGAACCGCCGCCTGAACGGCGATCACTACTGGGTGCGCGCAAACGTCACCCCGGTTTATCAGAATGAAACGTTAACCGGCTATATTTCTGTGCGGAATATTCCTTCGCGTGAAGAGATTGCTGTCAGTGAAAAACGGTATGAGAAAGTGCGAAATAATGAATTAAAACATCATCGCTTTTATAAAGGCCTGTTTGTTCGCCACGGTCTGTTCTCTTTTACGTCGCTGTTTAAACGCCTCAGCACCAGTAAAAGGATCCATCTTGGTATTGCGATAACCGCCCTGCTCGCTTGTCTGCAGCTGTTTATATTTGCCGATCGTATTGTTGAGTCTGTAGGTCTGGCTCTGCTATTTATTGCCCTGGCCGTTTATCTTCATGCGCAAATTGCAAAGCCGGTTAAATCCATTGTCCAGCAAATGCAGCGGGTGGTTTCAGGACGTAAAGCGGGCTATTACCATTTTGACCGCGTCGATGAAATCGGCCTGATGATGCGCATGGTGAATCAGTCGGGTCTGAACCTCCATTCGCTGGTGGACGATGTCGGTGCGCAAATCAGCGGTATAAGTACAATCAGCCAGCAGGTGGCGAAAGAAGGTATGGCGTTACAGACACGTACCGAAGAAACCGCAGACTTTCTGCAGCAAACGGCCTCAGCCGTGGAAGAAATTGCCAGCGCGGTTCAGCAGACGGCTGAAACGGCGAAAGACGCGATCCTGATGGCAGATCGCACCCGCACCAGCGCTCACCGCGGTGAAGCAATGATGAAAGAGACTATCGGCATGATGCAGTCCGTGTCGCAGGATAACAGCCAGATCGTCGACATCATCAGCGTCATCGATCGTATCGCCTTCCAGACCAATATTCTGGCGCTGAACGCGGCCGTTGAAGCGGCGCGTGCGGGTGATGCCGGACGCGGTTTTGCGGTCGTGGCGGCCGAAGTCCGCAACCTTGCCCAGCACTCTGCCACCGCGGCCAAAGAGATCAAAACGCTTATAGAGAAAAACGTTTCCAGCGTGAACGCCGGCGTGGAGAAGGTCGAGCAAACTGAATCGCAGCTGACGGTGATGATTGGCAATGTCATGGAGATGTCTTCTCTGATTAAGGAGATAGGCCACGCCACGCAGGAGCAAACGCAGGCGCTGACCCTGATTAACGCGTCCATCTCCCGCATCGGTACAATGACCCAAAACAATACCGGTATGGTGGATAACGTGACGGACGCCGCACACCATCTGACGCAGCGCACGACCCGTCTGCAACAGGCGATTGCCGTTTTTGGCGGTTGAGAAAAGGCGCCGTTATGCGCTGGTTGCTTTGCGCAATCATTAAGCGAAACTGATGATTAAAGCACCACTTCATTAATGGATTTGTCTAAAAACTCACCGCTATTCAGCGTGTTGTGATCCCCGTCTGCTCTGACCACACGATTTCCTTCGACGTGCATCACTTTCGGCACGGTTATATTTTGCGTCGCTTATGAATTGCAGGTAGGATGCCTCGCCATGTTTCGCCTTATCCATACGCAGAATGACTGGGAAGGCAACATGTGTTTGCGCAGAAGCAATCGTTTGTATTGCACTCTGCCAGGCAGGACTATCACGATAATGGTTCAGACAGGCAAACAGGTAACTCAATGAAAACAAGCAATAAAAGCGCAGCCGATCATCACGCTGCTAAACGTCGCTGGTTAAACTCCCATGAAGAGGGCTACCACAAAGCGATGGGCAACCGTCAGGTTCAAATGATCGCCATCGGCGGCGCTATCGGAACGGGTCTGTTTTTAGGTGCTGGCGCTCGTCTGCAGATGGCTGGCCCGGCTCTCGCCCTGGTCTATTTGGTGTGCGGGATCTTCTCTTTCTTCATTCTTCGTGCATTGGGCGAACTGGTACTGCATCGCCCTTCCAGCGGCAGTTTTGTCTCTTATGCCCGTGAATTCCTCGGTGAAAAAGCGGCCTACGTTGCTGGATGGATGTACTTCGTCAACTGGGCAATGACCGGTATTGTCGATATCACCGCCGTCGCGCTTTACATGCACTACTGGGGCGCGTTTGGTGATGTGCCACAATGGGTGTTTGCGCTGGGCGCACTGGCCATTGTCGGCACCATGAACATGATCGGCGTGAAGTGGTTCGCGGAGATGGAGTTCTGGTTCGCGCTGGTAAAAGTGCTGGCCATCGTGGTGTTCCTGGTCGTAGGTACGGTGTTCCTCGGTAGCGGTAAACCGCTTGATGGCAATGCCACCGGTTTCCACCTGATCACTGATAACGGCGGTTTCTTCCCGCATGGCCTGCTGCCTGCGCTGGTGCTGGTTCAGGGTGTGGTGTTCGCGTTCGCGTCCATTGAGCTGGTCGGCACCGCGGCGGGTGAATGTAAAGACCCACAGACCATGGTCCCTAAAGCCATTAACAGCGTTATCTGGCGTATCGGTCTCTTTTATGTTGGTTCCGTGGTGCTGCTGGTTCTGCTGCTGCCGTGGAACGCCTATCAGGCGGGTCAAAGCCCGTTTGTGACCTTCTTCTCTAAACTGGGCGTGCCTTATGTTGGCAGCATCATGAATATCGTGGTGCTGACGGCTGCGCTCTCCAGTCTGAACTCGGGTCTTTACTCCACCGGTCGTATCCTGCGCTCCATGTCGATGGGCGGCTCGGCGCCGAAATTCATGTCGAAGATGAGCCGTCAGCATGTGCCTTACGCGGGCATTCTGGCGACGCTGGTGGTATATGTCTTCGGCGTGTTCCTGAACTACCTGGTACCGTCTCAGGTATTCGAAATCGTGCTGAACGTTGCCGCGCTCGGCATCATCGCCTCCTGGGCCTTTATCGTGGTCTGCCAGATGCGTCTGCGCAAAGCGATCAAAGAAGGCAAAGCCGCTGAAGTCAGCTTTAAGCTGCCGGGCGCACCGGTGACCTCCTGGCTCACCCTGCTGTTCCTGTTCAGCGTGCTGGTGTTGATGGCGTTTGATTACCCGAACGGTACCTACACGATTGCCACCATTCCTCTGCTGGCCGTATTGCTGATTGCTGGCTGGTTTGGCGTGCGTAAACGCGTACAAGAAATTCACAGCACGGCGCCGGTTCATCCTGATGATGCCCAACACGACGCCCCGCTGGTTGAAGAGACGTCGCGTTAATATCGACCTGCTGGTTATACAAAGGGAAGGCATTGCGCCTTCCCTTTTTCTTTATGTTGAGGAGCGAAACTTAGAGCGTGATACGAATCACGTCATCAGGCTGGGTGGCTTCCTGCTGACGGGTCGATTTTTGTTTTACCGTCACATACAGGGTTTTCCCATCCGCAGAGAGCGCCAGACTGTTCGGATAGACCGGGGTGTCGAAGGTTTTGGTAACGTTGTAGGTTTTCGCGTCGATTACGCTCACCTTACCCGCTTCACGGTGCGTCACATACGCTTCGTTGCGCGCCGGGTTAAACAGAACGGCCAGCGATTCAGGCACGGCAATTTTCTTGATGACGCTGCCGTCCTTCAGATTCACCACCAGCACTTCCGGCTGCTTTGAGTCGGTTAAGAACGCACGCTGTCCGGCGGTATCCAGGCTCAGATTCAGGTAGAAGTGCTCCTTACCGTCGTCCTGCACTTTTTTACGGCTGAGGATTTTGTGGGTTGCCGTATCAATCGTCACCAGTTCGCCATCAGCATTGGTGGTGTAAAGACGTTTTGCCTTCGCATCCAGCGCCAGGCCGGTACTGAATTTACCGGTGCTGCCGATGGTCTCTTTCAGCTTCAGCGTTGCACCATCCACCACCCAAATCGCGCTCTCCTGGCCTACGCCGGTGATGTAAACCGTGTTTGTGCTGTCATCGGCCACCAGCTGGCGTGGCTGCAGCGGTTTGACGGTTTCACTGCGCTGACGGTTATCCAGCACCAGTCGCCCTTTCACGTCACCCGTTTTGGCATCAATCGCGGTTACCGCGCCGTTGATGGTGTTACCAAACCACAGCGTCTGGGTGGCATTATCAAGGGTGGCACCGAACGGTTTGAGATCGTTATGAATGACCTGCGTCACGTCCAGCGTGACCGGGTCAAGGCGATAGACAATCCCGCCTTTGTCCGTTTTGCGGCTCTGCGATGTCGCGACCCACAGCGCATTCTCCTGCTGGCTCACGGCCATTTCATATGCGCCTTTCCCGACCGCTTTGCGCAACATCTCTTCGGCAGCATGAACCTGGAAGGTTCCGGCAAACAGTAACGCCCCTGACAGCAGAGACATACTCAGGCGCGGCGAGCACAGATGACGTAAAGACATAACAATTCCTTTTTTGAACACAGGGTTTACTGCTGACATCACTTCCGGCAGGCAACGTCATGGCATTGCCTTCTTGATAATGAGAATAGTAATCATTTATGAGTTAAATGTGGAGTTTTTCTTTCCTTGCCGGCCTTTCATTAACGCAATGTGCGGTTATAGTTTTCAAAAGATTTACAAAAGATTTAACATATATGGACATGTTCCATTTGGTACGTTTTTTCCATAACCGGTCTATTTCATGAAAATCATTTCTGCCCGTAAGGCAACGCTTCCACTGCTGCTGGTTCCTGTTATCTCTGCGCCTCTCACTGCGATGAGTGCCGATGAACAGACCATGATCGTCAGCGCCACGCCGCAAACCGTCTCGGAGCTCGATACCCCGGCGGCGGTCAGCGTCGTGAATGGCGAGGATATGCGTCATGCTGCGCCACGCATTAACCTGTCTGAATCTCTTGGCAGCGTGCCGGGGCTGCAGATCCAGAACCGCCAGAATTACGCTCAGGATCTCCAGCTTTCGATGCGTGGGTTTGGTGCCCGCTCAACCTTCGGCGTGCGCGGTATCCGTATGTATGTCGACGGTATTCCGGCAACCATGCCGGATGGACAGGGACAAACCTCCAATATCGACCTCTCCAGCGTGGACAGCGTAGAAGTGCTGCGCGGCCCCTTCTCTGCCCTTTATGGCAACGCCTCTGGCGGTGTGATCAACATGACGACCCAGACCGGGCAGCAGCCGTCGACCATCGAGGCCAGCAGCTATTACGGCAGTTACGGTACCTGGCGCTATGGAATGAAAGCCACCGGTGCGATGGGTGACGGGACGCATGCCGGGGATGTGGACTACACCGTGTCCACTACCCGTTTCACAACCAAAGGTTATCGCGACCACAGCGGCGCACGGAAGAATCTCGCCAACGCTAAACTGGGTGTTCGTATCGATGACGTGAGCAAGCTGACGCTGATTTTCAACAGCGTGGACATGAAAGCCAACGATCCGGGTGGACTGAGTGCCCAGGAGTGGCATGACAACCCTCGCCAGTCTCCGCGTGGCGATCAATACAATACGCGTAAGACCATCAAGCAGACCCAGGCTGGCCTGCGCTACGATCGTCAGCTCAGCACCCAGGACGATCTCAGCGTCATGATGTACGCCGGCGAACGTGAAATGACGCAGTACCAGTCAATTCCTTATCAGCCTCAGCTGAGACCTTCCCACTCCGGCGGCGTGATTGATATGCAGCGCCATTACCAGGGGATTGATACCCGCTGGACGCACCGTGGCGAACTGCTGGTTCCGGTCACCTTTACCACCGGTCTGAACTACGAAAACATGAGCGAAGATCGTCGCGGATACGAGAACTTCGTCATGAACAACGGCGTGCCGGAGTACGGCGTCAAGGGTGACAAACGTCGTAACGAACGTAACCTGATGTGGAACGTCGACCCGTACCTGCAAACCAGCTGGCAGTTAACGCAGAAACTCTCCGTGGATGCCGGCGTCCGATACAGCTCGGTCTGGTTTGACTCCAACGACCATTACGTGACCCCGGGCAACGGAGACGACAGCGGTGACGCAAGCTATCACAAGTGGCTCCCGGCCGGTTCGGTGAAATATGCCGTGACCGATGCGTGGAATCTCTATGCTGCGGCAGGTCGTGGGTTTGAAACGCCAACCATCAATGAGCTCTCTTATCGTGCGGATAACCAGGGCGGCCTCAACATTGGCCTGAAACCTTCCACGAACAATACCTATGAAGTGGGCAGCAAAACCCGTATCGGTAATGGTCTGCTGACGGCAGCGCTGTTCCGCACCGATACGGATGATGAGATTGTCGTCGATGCCAGCGCTGGCGGTCGTACCAGCTATAAAAACGCCGGTAAAACCCGTCGTCAGGGGGTTGAAGTTTCCCTGGATCAGCAGTTTGCTGAGAACTGGAAGCTGAAAATGGCGTGGACCTACCTGGACGCCACCTATCGAACCAACGTGTGCAGCACCGGTGACTGTAACGGCAACCGTATGCCGGGCATTGCCCGCAACATGGGTTATGCCTCGTTTGGCTGGCAGCCGGAAGAAGGCTGGTATGCGGGATCGGATGTGCGCTACATGAGCGATATCATGGCGGATGACGAGAACACGGCGAAAGCCCCGTCCTACACGGTGGTTGGGCTGAATACCGGGTATAAATTCAACTACGGTAACTGGGGAATGGACGTCTTTGGTCGCGTCGATAACCTGTTCGATAAAGAGTATGTCGGATCGGTTATCGTGAATGAATCCAACGGGCGTTATTACGAACCTGCACCGGGCCGTAACTACGGCGTAGGTCTGTCAGTCTCTTATCGCTTCGAGTAAGCAAAAAGCATTCTTTTTTGCTGAATATTATTTTTATAAATGGAATAACGCTCCTGATGGCAATAAGCCATCAGGAGTATTTAACCAGGAATATAATTCGCGGCAGGATATAGTCGCTCTGCTAAATAATCTCTCAGTTAAAATATTGTCGCTGTAAAAGCGTGTTCGCTTCATCAATCAACGTCTCTATCGCCTTCTGACTGCCATCAACATCTCTTCGCTCAAGCGCGGACAGGAGCTCGGCGTAGTGATAAGTCGACACCTTGATGTCGTTAAGCTCCTGATGCAGATAGTTCATGCAAGGTCCAATACGCACCCATAGCTGCTCAATTAAGGCGCTGAGTGTCGGCATTTCCGCGTACTGATAAAGCGTAAACCGAAAGATGCGGTTAGCATGCAGCGCCTGCTGAACGTGCCCGTTGCGCATGGCTTCATGGAATGTCTCTGATAGCTTGCGCAACACCTCCAGCTTATTTTCCGTCATATGCTGACAGGCGGCAGCTACCGCCATAGGCTCAAGCTGTTTTCTGATGGCGTTAATCTCGTTATAACGCTCAAGCGTGACCTCAGGAACCAGAAACGCCTGGGCTGGCGTGGCGTGTAATGCCCCAGACGACACCAGACGCAAAAGCGCCTCGCGGACCGGGGTAATACTGGTTCCTAATTTATCAGCAATTTCTTTGGTAATCAGTCGAGCGCCAGGTTTCAGTGAGCCTGTAATTAACGCGCCTTTCAAACTGAGTTCGACTTGCATGGTAAGACTGATCCTTTGCGCTTTTTCTAAATGGTCCAAATCAAGCATGTTCAATTCCTGTAGCTAATACTTAATGCTATTTTTAAACGCCGTTTTTTATAAACGACGCTGTTCCGATATATCCTGTATCGTCATGCCTGGTGATGGGAAGTCTGTAAAAATGTCAAGAAATGCAAAATTTATTTTTTTCGTTTTCGTGCTCATCTGAACGGAAGGCGCGAAAAGCCATGTCCAGTTAATTAAAGACAATATATCGTATCTTCACAAATAAATATGGCGGGAAACCCCGCCATATTTTAGATTATTTATTGTCACCCGCGACGCGAATCACGACTTTGCCGAAGTTTTTTCCTTCAAGAAGGCCAATCAGCGCCTCAGGCGCATTCTCCAGGCCGTCTGTGACCTGCTCACGGTAGTGAATTTTGCCTTCCTGCACCCAGCGCCCCATCTCATCCTGGAACTCCTTGATGCGATGGCCGTAGTCCTGAGCGATGATAAACCCCTGCATACGAATACGTTTCTTCAGAATCGTCGCCATCAATAACGGCAAACGATCAGGCCCTTCCGGCAGACCCGTCGCATTGTAACCGCTCACCAGACCACATACCGGTACGCGCGCCGAGGTGTTCAGTAAGGGCAACACGGCGT
Organism: Enterobacter cloacae complex sp. FDA-CDC-AR_0132; assembly: GCF_003010695.1. Classification (NCBI taxonomy): domain Bacteria; kingdom Pseudomonadati; phylum Pseudomonadota; class Gammaproteobacteria; order Enterobacterales; family Enterobacteriaceae; genus Enterobacter; species Enterobacter cloacae complex sp. FDA-CDC-AR_0132. The sequence goes on from NZ_CP027618.1 coordinate 4,183,726, forward strand.
CAAAGACTTTCCCGCCGACATTTTCATAATAGACATCAATCCCTTTCGGGCAGGCCTTTTCCAGCTGGGCCGCGAAGTCATCGGCATGGTGATCCAGGCACTGGTCAAACCCGAGCACCTCGACGGCATGGCGGCATTTTTCTGCACCACCGGCAACGCCGATCACCCGGCAACCTTTGATTTTACCAATCTGCCCGACCGTCGCACCAACCGGCCCCGTCGCCGCCGCAACCACCAGCGTTTCACCGGCTTTAGGCTGGCCGATGTCCAGTAGCCCCATATAGGCGGTAAACCCTGGCATACCCAGAATGCCCAGCGCCCACGAGGGGTGAGAAATATTATCGCCCAGTTTCACCAGGCCGCTGCCGTCTGAAATTGCATACTCCTGCCAGCCGCTATAGCCCAACACCCACTCACCCGGCGTATAGTCCGGATGATTTGACTGCTCAACGCGGCTGACCGTTCCCCCCACCATGACCGCCCCAATTTCCACTGGCGGTGAATAGGAAGGTGCATCACTCATGCGCCCACGCATGTAAGGATCAAGCGACAGCCAGACCGTGCGCAGCAAAAGCTGTCCTGCCTGAGGTTCAGGAACAGGCTGCTCTTCCAGACGAAAATTCTCCGCGACCGGCGCACCGTGCGGACGAGAAGCCAGAACCCAGCGGCGATTTTGCGAAACAGATTGATTCATCAGGAACTCCTTCTGGTACAAATGTCATTAGAGCCTGGCTCATGATCGGCGTAAACGCTTTAACTTTACGAGCCAGACTGGTTAAGCCGCACAACCAGATAGATACAGGTTTTATTCGTCTCATTAATGAACCGGCAGTCGTTGGGCGGCCCCAGTTCCAGGCAATCACCGGCGTGCATTTCATGACGGGTATCGCCCTCCTGGAAAACCAGTTCGCCAGACTGCAGCCAGATAAGCTGGCGCGCCAGCGCATACGACGACGCGGGCATAGGGACATCGCTTCCCGCCGGCAGCTCAACCTGAACAAGATCGATGGGCAGATCGGTGCGGGGTGAAACGTGGCGGCGGAGGTAGTGTGTCTGAGGGTCACGCCAGACGGGCTGGTTTTCCAGACGCAGCAGCTTTCCTTCCTGCATTTCGGCCCTGGCGATCAGCGTTGACATGCTGATGCCAAACGCGCCGGATAACCGCGCGAGCAAGGTCGCCGTCGGGCTGCTGTCCCCGCGCTCTATCTTGTGGATCATGGCGCGCGAGACGCCGGCCCGGTCAGCAAGCTCGCTTAATGACCATCCTCGCGACTCGCGTTCAAGGCGAATTCGCGCGCTAATCCTTTGATTCATTGTGTCTGTCATAGTATTCATGACGTCATACTATAGTGTATGAACGGCATTTCAACGCGGTTTTGATAACAAAAAAATCTGGCTTATGTCATAGCCATCCGTCTGTACAGTTGTGTAATATCGTAATCGAAACGTAATACTATAGTGAACAACACACTCAGAGGTTCAAACATGATCGTTCGTCATGCCTGCAAAGAAGACTGCGCCGCTATTGGGGAGATTTACAACCACGCGGTGCTGCATACTGCCGCGATCTGGAATGATAAAACCGTCGATACGGATAACCGCATTGCCTGGTTTGAGGCGCGTGCCCTCGCAGGCTACCCGGTGCTGGTGAGTGAAGAGAATGGCGTTATCACCGGCTACGCCTCGTTTGGCGACTGGCGCGCCTTTGACGGTTTCCGGCATACGGTAGAGCATTCTGTCTACGTTCATCCGGATCATCAGGGCAAAGGTATTGGCCGCACGCTGATGAACGCGCTGATTATTGAAGCGCGGACCCTCGGCAAACACGTCATGGTGGCGGGCATTGAGGCGCAAAACCAGGCCTCTATTCATCTTCATGAGACGCTCGGTTTTGTGACCACCGGCCAGATGCCGCAGGTGGGCACGAAGTTTGGCCGCTGGCTGGATCTGACCTTTATGCAGTTGCAGCTTGATGAGCGCAGCGATCCGGATGCTATCTCATGAATCAATCTCTGACGCTGGCTTTTCTGGTGGCGGCGGGAATTGGCCTGGTGGTGCAAAACACCTTAATGGTGCGCATCACTCAGTCCTCCTCGACCATTCTTATCGCGATGCTGCTGAATTCGCTGGTTGGCATTGTGCTGTTTGTCAGCATTCTGCTGCTAAAACAGGGCTTCGCCGGATTTAGCGAGCTGGCCTCAACGATCCGCTGGTGGACGTTGATCCCGGGGCTGTTAGGGTCGTTTTTTGTTTTTGCCAGTATCAGCGGCTATCAAAATGTTGGCGCAGCGACAACCATCGCCGTGCTGGTGGCAAGCCAGTTGATTGGCGGGCTGGTAATGGATGTACTCAGAAGCAATGGCATCCCCTTGCGCGCGCTGATTGGCCCGGTGTGCGGTGCCGTAATGCTGGTGGTCGGGGCGTGGCTGGTCGCGAGACGCCAGTTCTGACCCCCGGCTCACCGCTACAGTATCGTACCGCCTTTGGTCAGCAATTCCTGACGGGCGTCCATCTCTTCTTTATGTTGCTTACCGTGATGTGCAATCGCGGTACGCAGACGCTGCTGCTGACTGTAGCGATCTTCACGGCTTAACGCTGCGTCGTCGCTCAGTTCGATCAGCAGTTCATTCATTCGGCTAATCACTCCCTCTTCGATGGCGGTATCGACACGGGCGATAACTTCATTTAAATGTGACATTGTCACTCCTTGTCAGATGCCCGGCAGGCGCGGTGCCTGCCGGGAAAAATGTCAGTTCAGTTTCGCTTTGGAGAAATCGCTGCCCATCAGGCTCACGCTGTACCCCGTTACGTTGCTGCGGGTGGCGTAGAACGTTTTGCCGTTCGCCAGCGCAATCCACGGTGCCTGGGCATAGAAGATCTCCTGCGCCTGGCTGTAGAGTTTTGCACGCTCACCCGGGTTGCTGGTCAGTTTGGCTTTCTTGACCAGATCATCATACCCCTTATCGCACCAGCGCGCGGCGTTCGATCCAGTTTTGATGCTGTCGCATCCCAGTAGTACATCAGCAAAGTTATCCGGGTCGCCGTTATCGGACATCCAGCCAAACAGCGCGGAATCATGCTCCCCTTTACGCATACCGGAGAGATACTCGCCCCACTCGTAAGAGACAATTTTGGCCTTCACGCCGACTTTCGCCCAGTCGCTCTGAATCATCTCCGCAATACGCTTCGAGTTAGGGTTATACGGACGCTGCACAGGCATTGACCACAGCGTCACGTCCGCACCCTTCTCCAGACCGGCCTGTTTCAACAAAGCTTTCGCTTTTTCAGGATCGTAGCTGTAGTCCTTCAGATCGTTATTAAAGCCCAGCATATTCGGCGGAATGGGGGATTTCGCCACCGTACCGGAACCCATAAAGACCGCATTCACGATGGCTTTTTTGTCCGTCGCATAGTTCAGGGCCTGACGCACCAGCACGTTATCAAACGGTTTTTTCTCGGTATTGAACGCCAGATACCCCACGTTCAACGCCTCCACGGCGTGCAGCTTCAGGTCTTTATTTTTGTTAATAACATCAAACTGAACCGGTGACGGCGCCGGAATGATCTGGCATTCGTTGGTCTGCAGCTTCGCCAGACGCGTTTCTACGTTTGGCGTGATGGAGAAAATAAGGTGTTTCGTCGGAACCGCACCTTCCCAGTAGTTCGGGTTAGCGACGTAGCGGATCAGCGAATCCACTTTGTACTGTTGCAGAACGTACGGCCCGGTACCAATCGGCCAGGTATCGACATTCTCAGGCGTCCCTTTTTTCAGCATCGCGTCAGCGTATTCAGCGGAAAGAATAGAGGCGAAATCCATCCCCCAGTCAGCAAGGAATGCGGCGTTTGGTTCGCTCAGCGTAAACTGCACGTGATAATCATCAACCTTTTTGACGTCCTGAATCAGCTTGTCCAGACCTACGTCATTAAAGTATTCGTAATTACCCTGCGAAACATTGTGATAAGGATGCTTAGGGTCTTTCTGACGCATGACGGAAAAAATAACGTCATCCGCATTAAAATCACGGGTCGGCTTGAAGTATTTATTGCTGTTGAACTTGACCCCTTTACGCAGCGTAAAGGTATAAGTCTTACCGTCCGGGGAAATTGTCCAGGACTCTGCCAGCGACGGTACCGGGGTGTTTTTCACCGGGTCGAAATTGATCAGGCGGTTATACAGGACCTGAGAGCTGGCCACGAATGACGGGCCCGAGCTGGCGATCTGCGGGTTGAAAGACTCCGGTGATGCTTCAGAGCAATAAATGATGGTGTCATTATTCGCCGCCCATGCGGCACCTGCTGGTAAGAGAGTGCTCAGCGCGAGGGCGAGCAGCGTTTTCCCTGTAGACATGGTTATAACCCTGGCAGTTTTATTATATTGGACTGTAATAACAGCACAACCGCTATAACCTGGCAAATAACGAATCACTATCAGGTTATTCTAAAGCAACGTTTTCCGCTGGTTTTACAGCCAGTGCGCCAGAGGTTGATTTGCCTTAAGTGCCATTATTCGTCAAGCACAACCGCACCTTTCTATGCCACAAGAAATCGTCCCTTTTGGCGTCTCTTCCTCCGTTTGGTTGCTTCCCGATTTCGTTAAAGTAACGGTGTGAAGAAGTATATGGGATCAAATCGTGGCAAAAACTCTTTTACGCAGCGGTAATCTGGATGACTTTCAGGCCGTTGGCGGCGGCGGACAAGCCGTTTTTGAATCAGCGTTACAAATCCGGGAAGCGCTCCGGTTACGCAAACAACAGGCGATTGTCGACTGTCTGGCTATTCCGCAGGTCAATGATGGTGGCGACCGTGTCGACTGGTATTCGCCGGTCGACGGTTGTGTAACCAGCTGGAAAGCGGCGAACGAAGACGATCGTTATCGCGCCCTGCGCTATCTGGAAAATACGCTGGCCAGCGTTGAATCGCTGAGTAAGAAGTGCCTGCAGTCGCCAAAAACAGCGCAACAGCTTTTCGGCTCCCTGCTGTCGAAAGCATTTCAGTTTCCCGGCGAAAATTTCCTTTTCCTGGTTGATGGAAAGCCGGTCATAAGCTTCTGGGGGTTTGTAAACCTCAATGAGAATGCACGTGACGACGTACTCGACTGTTTACGTGAATCGCTGATCCCTGAGCCAGCCCCGATTGTCATTGAAGACCCTGAACCCGAGCCGGAACCGACCCCAGTCCTGACCTTTGAACAGGCCGATGAGCCGCTGATCGCCCCGGCCACGGTGGTGCGCATCACGCCGGACGAACTGTATACGCCTGAGCCTGCGCCGGTCATTATGCCGCCTGTGGAAGAACCCGAGCCAGAGCCTGCGATCGTAGCCAAAAAACGCCGCGTTCCCCTGTGGACGCTTCCGGTTGCCGCCGTGATCGTTGCCGCGATTGCCACCCCGTTGCTGTGGCCAAAACAGGCCCCTTCTGCCGAGCCAGTGGCTGTCGTTGCCCCTGAACCTGTCGCCATTGCGCCAAAGCCGATTAAAGCCGTTGAGCCGCTGCCGATGAAATTACCGCTGCATCAGGCAGAGGTGGTCGCGAGCAAAGAAAAAGAGCCGGCTCCCGTTGCTGCCCCAGCGCCTGCACCGGTTGTGATTGCGGCGATCCCGAAAGACGCCATGGTCATGGAAGCAAACCAGGTGAAAGCGGGGTCGACGCGTTTTCTGAACGGAACATGGCGTGCGATCCTCGACGTGAAAGATCCGATTACCGGCAAACCACCGTCGCTGCGCTATCAGATCCAGAACAATAAAGGCTTCGCTCGTGTTGTTCACGGTGACAATGTTGTCTGCCGCGTGGAGGTTTTCTCCGGGCTGCACAGCAATGGCGAACTGATGATTAAGAGTCGCGGTAATGCCCGCTGCACAGACGGTTCACGCTACCCGATGCCGGAAGTTGCCTGTAAAGCAGGTACCAGCGATGTCGCTGAATGTAATGCCCGTTATGATGCCAAAACCGTCGTTCCACTGACGTTCAAGAAAGCAGGTGCCTGACCCTATGCTGGTAAATCTTTGCGACTATAAACAGAGCGTCACGCTTATTGCCAACAGCGGCGTGCAATTCCTCGATTTTGGCCTGACTCCGCAGGACACCGCCAGCAACGGGCGCTTCGTACGTAAAACCGCCAACGGTCCGCTTCTGCGTCTCGATTTCGATCTCGTCAACGGGCGTTACACGCTGCCGGGATTGAACGGCGGACAGCCTGAAGTGGTGAAACCGGAAACCACGATCCCACTGCATCAGTCCCTGACGGTGCTGGATGGTGTCTGGCTCCCCATTCCCTTCCTGCGCTTCAATCCGCCACGTACCTTTGTTGACGGGCCGGATAACTGGGCGCGTGTCCAGGTGCGTAAACTTGAAACGCCTGATGCGGCAGGTAATACACACCGCGTCACGCTCGCTCTCGACAGCCAGATTGCAGCGCATGCTACTGCCGCGCTGTCCCCGGTTGAAAATGACATTCTCAACGGCACCCGTTTCGGACTGGCATGGCGTGACGATGAGGTGGAAAGCTTCCTCGACCAGACCTGGATTGATGGCTGGCTGCGCGAGGCGTTTACCCACTATGCGACCGACGTTGAAAACCGCGCGGAACGCGACCTGCAACAGGCAATGCGCAGCTTTGAGTACCAGGCACACTGGCTCAACCTGCTGTCCATGCTCGGTGAACAGCTTACCGTACCGGAAGTGAAATTTGTCACCCATACCCTCAGTACGCCGGCTATTCCGGTCGACCTGATCCTCGACGTCGGGAATACCCATACCTGCGGCGTTATTATTGAAGATCACGGTGATGCGAACGACGGTCTGCGCCAGACGGCCGAACTGCAGGTGCGCTCGTTAAGCGAACCACAGTTCCTCAATGAGCCGCTGTTTACCAGTCGTCTGGAGTTTTCAGAAGCGCGTTTTGGCAAGCAGCACTTCTCGGTGGAAAGTGGGCGTGAAGATGCCTTTGTCTGGCCGTCTATTGTCCGCGTGGGCGACGAAGCCCGCAAACTGGCTACGCGCCGTCTGGGCACGGAAGGTAACAGCGGTATCTCCAGCCCGCGTCGCTACCTGTGGGATGAAACCCCGGTGGTCCAGGACTGGCGCTTTAGCCAGATGAACAGCAAAACCCAGCGCGAACCGCTGGCGACCGCGTTCCCGCTGATGAACCTGATGAACGATGACGGTGAACCGCTCTTTACGCTGCCGCAGGACGAGCGACTGCCGGTTTTCTCCCCGCAGTACAGCCGCAGCACGCTGATGACGCATATGCTGTGCGAACTGCTGGCACAGGCGCTGGGGCAGATCAACAGCGTTGCCACGCGCCTGCGCCTGGGCTTTCCGGCCTCGCCACGCCAGCTGCGTACGCTGATCCTGACCCTGCCCTCGGCGATGCCGAAGCAGGAACGCGAGATCTTCCGTCGCCGCATGTTCGAAGCGATCGCTATCGTCTGGAAAGCGATGGGCTGGCACCCGCAGGACGACGATTTTGCCACCCGTAAGCACCAGGAAAAAAGCGTGGTGCCGGTACCTGCAATCCAGATGGAGTGGGACGAGGCCAGCTGTGGTCAACTGGTGTGGCTGTACAACGAAGCGATCTCACATTTTGGTGGTCAGACGGAAGCGTTCTTCGCCTCCCTCGCCCGCCCGGATCGTGAACCTGAACCAGGCGTTCAGCCGGGGCGCTCGCTGCGTGTCGCCTCTATCGACATTGGCGGTGGCACAACCGACATGGCGATCACCCATTATCAGCTGGATGACGGCTCCGGTAACAACGTCAAAATCACGCCGCAGCTGCTGTTCCGTGAAGGGTTTAAAGTGGCCGGTGACGACACCCTGCTGGACGTCATCCAGCGCTATGTGTTACCCGCCCTGCAAACCCAGCTGCAGAAGTCCGGCATCGCCGATGCCTCTCTGCTGATGGCCTCGCTGTTTGGTGACTCAGGACGTATCGATACTCAGGCGGTATTGCGCCAGCAAACGGCGCTTCAGCTCTTTATGCCGATTGGTCACGCCATCCTTGCCGCGTGGGAATCCAGCGACATCGACGATCCGCTGGCAGGCTTGCATGCCACCTTTGGCGATCTGCTGTCGCAGAAACCGACCCGCAACGTGATGAATTATCTGCAACAGGCCGTCGATCATGCCTTGCCGGCAGGTTCAGACGCCTTCGATCTGTTTGCCGTTCCGCTGCACGTGAATTTCCGTGAAATGCAGGATGCGATGCTGGCAGGCCAGTTCACGCTGGCGTCACCCCTGCATGCGGTGTGCGAGGCCATTTCACATTACAGCTGCGATATTCTGCTGATCACGGGGCGTCCGGGCTGCCTGCCTGGCGTTCAGGCGCTTATTCGCCACCTGCAGCCGGTGCCGGTTAATCGCATCGTCTGGCTGGATAAATACCAGGTTCATGAATGGTACCCGTTCAGCCAGCAAGGACGCATTGGTAATCCAAAATCGACCGCCGCCGTCGGCGCGATGCTTTGCAGCCTGGCGCTTGACCTGCGACTGCCGCGCTTTAACTTTAAAGCCGCGGATATCGGTGCATATTCAACGGTTCGCTATCTGGGCGTACTGGATAACACCGTAAACACCCTGCGTGAAGAAAACGTCTGGTATCAGGATATCGACCTGGATAAACCGGGTGCGAAACTCGACGCTCGTCTGCACTTCCCGCTGCGCGGAAATGTGACGCTCGGTTTCCGCCAGCTGGCGAACGCGCGCTGGCCGGCAACGCCGCTCTATACGCTTAGCATCAACTCGGCCGAACTGGCCAAAGCGATTGCGGGTGACGGCGTGCTGAACGTGCGGCTCAAACTTTGTGGCGGCAATAAGCATGAAGGGCCTGAATCCTTCGCGCTGAGCGATGCCTGGTTGCAGGACGGGACGCCGGTTCCGCCTGATGCTTTAACCTTCAAACTGAATACTCTGGCCGATCGCCGTCATAGCGGCAGCCACTACTGGATCGACAGCGGGAGCGTATACCTGAAATGACTGCGACGATGACCACCACTCAGGCCTTAATCGGGTGGATAAATGAGACGCGCCTGAACGCCCCTATGCTGGATAACGAGGCCGATGCCCTTCTTGCGCGCATCAACGCGACGCAGGCACGGGAGCAGGCCATTGACCGCGCCCTGTCACGCCCGGGCAGTATTGGACTTTACGGTCATTCTCAGAGTGCTAAAGCGCATCTGCTTTTATCGCTGTGCGGCAGCGGTAATGGCCGCCTGAACGTTACGCCAGGCCAGCGTACATTTGACTATTTTTCGCACATTAATCCGGGACATGCCCTGACCAACATGGCCGTGCGGTTCACCCGCGGAAATACAGAGGTGATGGATGAGGCGTTCCCGCTGCGCCTGAGCCTGGTGACAGAGGCAGAGCTGGTTCAGCTGTTTATCGCCCGCACCACGCTGCAGCCGGACATCCGCGCCGTGGATAAAGCGGTCATTGAGACGCGCCTGGAGAAGTGGCGTGGCCTGCGCCAGCCGCAGGGTGTTCCTGGTATTACGGCTCAGGACGTGGGTGCCATCGCCCGCTTCTGGCAAAGCTCAGTACCTGCCGCGAAACAACAAATTGATGATGCCCTGTGGCATCAGTTTGCACAGCTGGTCCCTTCGCTCGATCTCAGCACGCGTGCCAGCGTCTGGTCGCTGCTGTGGGGTGAGCAACAGGAGTTGACCCAGCAGTGGTTAAAGCTCGCTCATGTCCTGCATCAGACCAGCCATGCCGGAGCACTCGCCGCCCCGCTCAGCCTGCTGGTCGATAACTTCGGGCTGCCGGGCGAAGGGTTCCTGACTCACGGCACCTTTTCCCTTCCGGAGGCCCAGGAGACGCTGCTTCATCCGCTGAACAACGGCGAGATGCTTAACGCCATCAGTATCCCTGTCGATACGCTCGCCTTCCTGACGCGTGAGCTGGTCTTGCCGGTCGAAAGCAGCGCCCTGGATAATGTCGATATTATTGATATTCCGGTCTTTTCAGATAACAGCGCCGATACACTGAACCAGGCTAAATGCCAGTGGTTGCTGGAGCATTATCGCCAGCAGCTGCAACCGGACGTGCTTGTTATCTGCAATGCGACAGCCCAGCACGAGCAAACGGCTAAAAAAGCCCGGGTACTGTTGAACTGGGTCAAAGAGACTCAGCCGGTTGAAGAATCCCCCCTGCCGGGGCTGGTGTGGGCGATTACGCCTCACGACGCACGTTTTACCACCCGTCAGAACCTTGATGAAACGGTACAGCACCTGTTGGGCAAACCGGGTGTGCGCTGGGGGACACTGCAGGCGCTGGACAGCCACAGCATGCAGCGCGTGATCGAGTGGTTGTCTCAGGCCACGTTATCCGCTCAGCGACAGAAGCGTCTTAGCACGCTGAAAGCAATGCTGCGCCAGGAACTCTCGGCCCTGATGAAGGGGTATCTGGCACCGCTGGTTGAGGAACCCGGCGCCAGACGAACTCAGGCCGAAAACATGGTGCGCGTTCTGCAAAGCTCCGCCGCCCGCCACGGTGAACTGCTTGAAGGTCTTCTGCCGCCGCTTAAAGCCTTTGAAACCCTGCTGGCCGTTCAGCAGCCCCGCGAGGAGCAGGTGAACGGACTGTTTACGGATACCATTGACCTGTTTGCCGAGCATGCCCAGGAGAACGCCAGTCCATTCCAGACCAAAGACAAAGCTCGCCTGGCGCATAAAGTCTGGATAAACCATCTGCGCCAGTGGAGCCGCAACGATGCCACTGCCGCGCGCCTTGGGCTGGAACCCGCTGTTTTGCAGCAAATTGCCGACGTTCTGGTGGTGGCCAGCTACCGACTGAACCTGCCGCAGCAGTTGCAGAACATCGTTGAAACCGACAAGAGCAGCGCTGCTCAACTGCATGCCGTAATGGGCAACTTCATTGGCTGGCTGGGCTACGATCGGACACCCGCAGAGGCACGCCCGGCGAGCCGCATCCGTAAAGGCCAGGCAATCTTTGTCACACCGGTGGTCAACAGTACCGCGCCGCGCCTGACGCGTCTGGGAGAACAACCCGTACATGCGGCAACGGTGTATGTCTATGACTGGCTGGTCGCCCTCTATAGCCGGGCAATAGAGAACATCGATTTCCACCACCCGCACGATGTACAGCCTGCCGCACGCCAGGCCTTACAAGCCCTGTTACGTTAGCGCTCCTGGCCCGCAGAGATGCGGGCTATCCTTTCAGGTCGTGGTCATACACTCTGCTAACGTCTGCGCCAGTGCCGACGGATTTTCCCATGACATGGAGTGTCCGGCCGCTGGGATGATTTTCACCTCAACGCCCCGCTTTTGCAGAGAGTCCACATCATCATCAGGCAGAGACCGCTCGCCGAAAATCAACGTCACCGGACAGCGCAGAGACAAAAACTGAACCTCCCATTCCGGCTCTACCCCTTCCACCAGGCTGGACGCGCCACGCCACACGGCATACGGCGCATTGCTTTGCAGACTGCCCGCCCAGGGTGAGGTTTCTGCACTGAGCAGCGCATCATACCCCTGCGCCAGGAACTGTTGTTCCGTCTGTGCAGCAATAGAGCGGCTGAACATGCCACCTCCGGCGTGAAAATTGGGTTCCGACACCATCAACCCTTTTACGCGTGGCGCCATCAGTCCTGCTGCCTCGATAGCAATGCTGCCACCCATACTATGACCATATAGCCAGAAGCTATTGAGTTTGAGATGGTCCAACAGTTCAGCCACCACTCGCGCCTGCTCGCTGGTGCGATAACGATACTGCACGGGTTTGTCGCTGTAACCGCTGCCCGGGAGATCGATAAGAATGGCTCTGCGCGCACCAAACCGGGCGTCAGAGACGATACGAGGATATTCATAAGAAGAGGCGCAGCCTAACCCGTGAATAAACACCACAGGATCGCCAGAGCCGGGAAGATCGTGCCAGCGCACAACGCAGCCGGCCTGCTGCGAGTAAAAACTGTTCATAAGCACTCCTTTAACGATTCACTGTGTATTTATACAGTCTTCGTGTCTGGAATGCTATGTTCATCTTTTAAAACGGGAAGCGTGCTTCAGAAAAGCGAGATCAACAGCGCAACGGGAAAGCTCATTGGCCAGGTTGAACCCACCAGAAAAGCACTGAGCAGTCGGATACGTTTGCGGTCTTTAGAGAGGAACCAGGTAATTAATGCACAGACAGAAGCCATGATTGCGTAAAAAACCAACATCTTTTGATACAACGTCATTCTGTTTACCAGAGCCGAAAAAATAACCGCACGCAATATGCGTCATATGTTGATACAGATCAAGTTTTTTCGTTACAGAATAACCATTTGAATACTATGGATAATGTACTGAAAGGAGAGAATGCCCGGCGCTGAATGCGACCGGGCATGGGGGCTTAGTGCTTTATCATCACGTGGCGAACAACGGTATAATCTTCAAGGCCGTACACCGACATATCTTTGCCGTAGCCGGATAACTTCATCCCGCCGTGCGGCATTTCGCTCACCAGCATAAAATGGGTATTAACCCAGGTGCAGCCGTACTGCAGACGCGCGCTCATCCGATGGGCACGCCCTACATCGCGGGTCCAGACCGATGATGCCAGGCCGTACTGCGAATCGTTCGCCCATGCCAGCACCTGCGCTTCGTCATCAAACTCGGTGACACTTACAACCGGGCCAAACACTTCACGCTGAACGATAGCATCGTCCTGTTTTGCCCCTGCCAGAAGGGTTGGCTGGAAATAGTAGCCTGCCCCCTCTTTTTTGCCGCCGCCGGTCACCACGCGAATATGGCTCAGGGCTTTAGCCTCATCAACCGCCTTACAGACGCGTGAAAGATGGGCTTCGGAACTGAGCGGGCCTAGCTCGGTGGTTTCCTCCTCCGGCGCACCCATTTTCAGGCTCGCCACCGCGGCACCCAGTTTTTCCACCAGCGCGGCATAAACGCCTTTCTGCGCATAAATACGGCAGGCTGCCGTACAATCCTGCCCGGCATTGTAGAAACCGAAAGTACGTACCCCTTCAACAACCGCATCAAGATCGGCGTCGTCGAAAACGATAACCGGGGCTTTGCCGCCCAGCTCCATATGGGTGCGTTTAATCGAGGACGCCGTGTGTCCAATAATATGTTCGCCGGTGGCAATAGAACCGGTGAGCGACACCATACGCACCTTTTCGTGGCCGGTCAGCGGATCGCCGACCGTTTTTCCGCGGCCAAACAGAACGTTCAGAACGCCTGCCGGGAAGATGTCTTTCGCCAGTTCCGCCAGCTTGAGGGCCGTCAGTGGGGTAATCTCCGAAGGTTTGATCACCACACAGTTACCCGCGGCCAGCGCGGGTGCCAGCTTCCATGCCGCCATCATCAGCGGATAGTTCCATGGCGCAATGGAGGCGACCACGCCCACCGGATCGCGGCGTATCATCGATGTGTGACCGTCAAGATATTCGCCGGCGGCCAGCCCGTTCAGGCAGCGGGCGGCGCCGGCAAAGAAGCGGAAAACGTCGACCACAGCCGGAATTTCATCTCCCAACGCACAGTGCAGCGGCTTACCGCAATTGAGCGATTCGAGACGGGCAAATTCTTCGCCGTGGGCTTCAATCACGTCAGCCAGCTTCAGCAGGCACTCGGCACGCGTTTTAGGCGTGGTTTGTCCCCATTCAATGAATGCGCGATCGGCGGCCTGGACCGCCGCGTCGACCTGCGCTGCTGACGCTTCAGCAATCTCCAGAAGTACCTCTCCGGTGGCAGGGTTATAGACCGGCTGTTTTTCCCCGTCTCCGGCTACCAGTTCACCATTTATCAGCAGTTGTGTTTGCATAGCATTGTCCTGTTGAAATCAATGTTATTTCCCGCTTCCGGCACTGTTTTCGCCGTCGCGGGTTAGCCACCAGGCTCCCAGAATGGGTAGGGTTGTGACCAGCATCACCAGCAGTGCAACGACGTTGGTGACCGGCACGTCGCGCGGACGCCCGAGCTGATTAAGCAACCACAGCGGTAACGTGCGCTCGTGTCCCGCGGTAAATGTTGTGACGATGATTTCGTCAAACGAGAGTGCAAACGCCAGCATCCCCCCGGCCAGCAACGCCGAACCGAGATTCGGCAGGACCACGTAACGGAAGGTTTGCCAGCCGTCGGCCCCCAGATCCATTGACGCCTCGACCAGACTCCAGGAGGTGCGTCTGAAACGGGCAATCACGTTGTTAAACACCACCACCACGCAGAACGTGGCGTGACCGACCACGATGGTGAAAAAACCCGGCTCAAGGTCAATGGTTTTAAACGCCGTCAACAGCGCCAGACCGGTGATAATCCCCGGTAACGCAATCGGCAACAGCAGCAACAGCGAGATCGCATTTTTGCCAAAAAACGCGCTTCGCCACAGCGCCGCTGCAGCAAGCGTGCCAAGCACCAGCGCGATAGCCGTCGACAGCGCAGCGATTTGAAGTGACAACGTCACTGATTCAGTGATGTCGCCACGCCCCGCTGCCACGGTGAACCACTTCAAGGTCAACCCCTGCGGCGGAAAACTGAACGCGGCGTCTTCGGTGTTAAAGGCGTAGGTCGCAATAATCAGCAGCGGGAAATGAAGGAAGATAACGCCTCCCCAGGCTGCCACTTTCAGGAACAACGGTGCGCGTTCAGAGTGCATCGAATGCTCCCAGACGTTTCACGAACGCCAGATAAAGAGAGATGAGGACAATTGGCACCAGGGTGAAGGCCGCGGCCATGGGCATATTGCCGATAGCGCCCTGCTGGGAATAGACCATATTGCCAATAAAGTACCCCGGCGGCCCCACCAGCTGTGGAACAATGAAATCGCCCAGCGTCAGGGAAAAAGTGAAGATTGACCCTGCGGCAATGCCCGGGATTGCCAGCGGCAAAACGACGTAACGAAAAGTCTGGCGTGGTCGCGCGCCGAGATCGGCTGAAGCCTGCAGTAACGACGCGGGCAGCCGCTCCAGCGCCGCCTGTACCGGCAGGATCATAAACGGCAGCCAGATATAGACGAACACCAGAAAACGCCCCAGCCCGGAGGTGGAAAGCGTGTTTCCGCCAATGGCCGGTAGCGTAAGGATCGCGGTCAGGATCGGCTCCAGCCCCAGGTGGCTCAGAAACCACTGCGCCACCCCGTCTTTCGCCAGCAGCAGCGTCCAGGCATAGGCTTTAACAATATAGCTGGCCCACATTGGCAGCATCACGGCGATATAGAAGAACGCCTTCCACTTGCCGCGGGTGTAACGTGCCATGTACCACGCCATCGGAAACGCGAGGATAGCGCTGGCGATGGTCACCGCAATGGCCATCATCAGCGTACGCAGAATGATGTCATAGTTTGCCGGATTAAAAAGCGCCAGGATATTAGCAAACGTCAGGTCCGGCGTGACCGCCATGGTGAAATCGTCAAAGGTATAAAACCCTTGCCATAAAAGCGTGAGAAGCGATCCCAGATAAACGATGCCAAACCACATTAGCGGCGCGAGCAGCAGCAGGAACAGCCCAAGCGATGGCTTACGCCAGAACAGTGCGGTAAGGCGGCTCATGCGGCTACGGTGGGCGGGAGGCTGCGCGACATGCGTGTTCATGTCACCTCTCCTCTTGCAGGCGAACCATGGCATCACGTGACCACGACGCCATCACCGCCTGCCCCGGCGTCACACCGCTCAGCGTTGCGGCATCGCTAAAATTGGCCTGGCTGACCAGCAGTTTTGCACCGTCAGCGAGTTTTAGTTCAAGTCGCGTTGCCGCCCCCTGATACTGTACTGCCTGCACCACGCCCTCAACCTGAACCTCACCGCTCTCATTGAGGCGAATATGTTCCGGCCGTAAAGAATAGATGCCTTCCATCCCGCACACGTTGTGTGCCATACCGGCGTCAAACACGTTCGAGGTCCCGACAAAGCCCGCCACGAATGGCGTTCCTGGACGCATATAGAGATCGCGCGGGGTGTCGACTTGCTCAATGCGGCCATTATTGAAAACCGCGACCCGGTCAGACATCGACAGGGCTTCCCCCTGATCGTGAGTGACGAAAATAAAGGTGATGCCGAGCTCCTGCTGCAGCTTTTTCAGCTCGAACTGCATCTGCTCACGCAGTTTAAGATCGAGCGCGCCGAGCGGTTCATCCAGCAGCAATACCCGGGGTTCATTGACCAGCGCCCGCGCGATGGCGACACGTTGACGTTGCCCGCCGGAAAGCTGCGAAGGCTTACGCGTGACAGCAAAGCTTAGTCCCACTTTTTCCAGCGCTTGACGCGCCTGCGCATGCCGCGTTTTCTTGTCGATACCTTTGACCATGAGCCCGTACGCGACGTTGTCGAGGATCGACATATGCGGGAACAACGCATAATCCTGGAACACGGTATTCACATCGCGTTCCCAGGGGGGAAGTGCGCTCGCCTCTTTACCGAAGATTTTGATTGCGCCGCCTGACAGCTGCTCAAAACCGGCTATCAGACGCAGGCAGGTAGTTTTGCCGGAGCCCGAAGGCCCCAGCATGGAGAAAAACTCTCCGTCATGAATAGCAATGGTGACCCCATCCACCGCCCGCACGTCACCGTACAGACGGGAAACGTCATTAAACTCTACTGCGTACGTCATGTTCTGCTCCTGCGATTAACGGCCGCCCATGATAGCGATGTAATCCTGTGTCCAGCGGCTGTAAGGAACGAATTTGCCGCCTTCTGCAATCGGGGTTTTCCAGAACATGATTTTGTCGAAATAGTTGTAGCCGTTCGTTTCGCAGCCTTTATCGCCGAGCAATGTGCTGGCTTTACACCCTTCCGGCACCACAGGCAGCGAGCCAAACCAGGCCGCCAGATCGCCCTGCACTTTAGGCGTCAGCGACCAGTTCATCCATTTGTAGGCGCACATTGGGTGCTTGGCCTGCGCGTGCAGCATGGTGGTGTCCGCCCAGCCGGTTACCCCTTCTTTCGGGAAAACAGTGGCAACAGGCTGGTTCTCCGCTTTCAGGGCATTGGCCTGATAGGGCCAGGCGCTGGAGGCCACTACGCCTTCATTTTTAAAGTCGCTCATCTGAACGGTGGTGTCATGCCAGTAGCGGTGGATCAGCGCATGCTGGTCACGCAATACCTTCAGTACGGCGGCATACTGTTTTTCTGTTAGCTGGTACGGGTCGGTGATACCCAGCTGCGGCTGCGTGGCTTTGACAAACAGCGCCGCATCGGCGATGTAAATCGGGCCATCATAGGCCTGCACGCGGCCCTGATTGGTTTTACCGTCAGGTAAATTCTGTTTCGTAAAGACGACGCTCCAGCTGTCCGGCGGCGTCGGGAACGTTTTGCTGTTGTACATCAGCAGGTTTGGCCCCCACTGATACGGCGTGCCGTAGACGTTGCCGCCGACGTTAAACCATTCACCTTTGACGATCCGCGGGTCGAGGGTTTTCCAGTTTGGGATAAGGTCGGGGTTAATCGGCTGAACGCGTTTCCCCATGATCAGGCGCAGTGAGGCATCGCCCGAGGCAGTGACCAGATCGTATCCTCCTTTCGCCATCAGGCTAACCATTTCATCCGAGGTGGCCGCGGTTTTAACGTTCACCGCGCAGCCGGTCTCTTTTTCGAACTGCGTGACCCAGTCATAATTTTTATCGGTTTGTCCCCGTTCGATGTACCCGGGCCAGGCAATAATATCCAGTCGTCCTTCCCCGTCGCCGATAGCCTTCGGTGGCTCTGCGGCGTGCGCTGTCATGAGGGTCATGCCGAGCGCGCACAGGCTGCTGCGGGCAAATTTTTTGCTCATAAGAATTACTCCTGTCGCAATGAAATTTAGCGGCAGCCGTGCCGTAAAAATATCTCCCTAATTAAACGTAGACCGCGCAAATGCGCCGCACCGTGCGGCTTAAAGAAATTTCATCAAGGTGTGACCGAGGGCGCATTCCCCGTTAACTGGATTATAGACAAGGAGTTAGCGTTGAGAGGCGGTATGCAGATTTCCTATGATGCGGTACTGCGGAATATTCGCCGTGCCGCCATCAGGATAAGGAATGATTATTTTAGAAAGGTGCGGAGATTATTATTCGAGCATGCTGCTAATTAATTTCCCTAACTGAATCACAGCCTGTTCTTCCCGCTCCCCCCACGCCCACGAGGTATTAAACCGGAAGAACGGTGTCCAGGCGTCAGAGGTCGAAAACATCTTACCGGGGGCAATACTGATGTGGTGCATTAGCGCTTTCTCACTCAGCAGCCCGGCGTCCAGCTGCGCCGGGAGTTCCAGCCACAAAAAATAGCCGCTGTCGTTGTGATGAATTTTGACGCCTGCCGGCATATGGCGCAAAAGCGACTGCCACGCCTGCTGTTTGCGTTCGGCCAGCGTGCGTCGCAGGCGGCGAAGATGGGCGTCATAGCGTTTTGTCGCAAGGTAATCCACCAGCGCCAGTTGCATGGGTGAACTGGTCGATAAGGTGCTCATCAGCTGTAGCTGCTGAATGCGTCGCGCATGTTTACCTGCCGCCACCCAGCCGATGCGAAACCCCGCCACCAGACATTTCGAGAAGGACGAGCAGTGCAGCGTCATATCGTCACGATCCCAGGCTTTCGCTGGCAGAGGTTTCTCCCGGCCAAAATAGAGTTCGCTGTAGACATCATCTTCGATCAGGGTGACGTTGTGCCTGGCGAGAAGCGCGACCAGGTGCGCTTTTTTCTCTGCGCTGAGCGTGAAGCCGAGGGGATTTTGACTGTTGGTCATGAGCCAGCAGGCTTTGACCGGATACTCATTGAGCGCCTGCTCAAGCGCATTCAGATCGATCCCTTCGCGGACGTCCGTCGCCACCGACAGCGCTTTGAGTTTCAGGCGTTCCAGCGCCTGTAGCGCACCGTAGAAACAGGGGTTTTCGACAATCACCCAGTCACCAGGCTCGGTAACGGCCTGCAGGCTAAGATTCAGGGCTTCGAGTGCGCCTGCGGTAATGACAATCTCATCCGGCGAGATATTCATTCCCTGCTGCGCATAGCGGCGGGCAATGGCGTGGCGAAGGTCAACGTTACCCGGAGGCAGGTTTTCAATTACGCTCATTGCTGTGGCGGTTTTACTGACATTGGCCAGCGAACGGTTAAGTTGCTGCAGCGGGAAAAGCCGGGGGTCGGGGAAGGCCGAAGCGAAAGGAACCACCGACGGGTCGCGGCTGGCCTGTAATACGTCGAAGATATAGGTATTGATATCTACCACTTCGTCCCGCATCACCTGGGCAGGCGGCGCAGGTTGGTGTGCGGTCGGGCGCGAGGCAACGTAATAGCCCGACTGCGGCCTGGCGACGATACGCCCCTGGCTTTCCAGCATCTGATACGCGTGGCCCACGGTCATAAAACTCATGCCGCTGCTCGCGACCTGCTCTCGCAGAGAAGGCAGCTTATCGCCCGGCAACCATACGCCAAGCTCGATCTGCGAGATAATTTGTTGCGCCAGACGCTGGTATTTTTTCATCAGATTCTCCTTATGACCGACAGTGTATATCAGCAGGAGAAAAAGAGAAGATTTTGCTAACTGTTATAGTTAGCCAGATGCATTACTTACGCAGTTCGGTGACGTTACGCTGAGCGTGGCGGGCAGCGGCCAGATGATCGAGGGTAATCATCGACGATTTGCAAAAAATGCATTTTGCACCGAACGGGTTTTTCTCAGACACATCAAAAGCTGAGGTACGGTACTGCGAACCATGGCAGCATGGGCAGCGGAAATGGATATAAGAAGTCATAGGATTCTCCTGTAAACGTAAAAACGTTAATTGCTTAATGGGCCCTTCAGGCGATAGTGGTTTGAAACAAAAACTAATCGGAGTGTAGAAAAAGACCCAAGAGAGGCTGCGGAGAGGCACAACGTGATGAGAACTGCTTTATAAAACTACGTCAGATGTTTATTTGGACTCAAACCCAGAGGGCCATTAACGCATGATGTTGATAACAAGGCAAGCTGTTTAATGCATAAATTTCATAAAAATAATTTTTTTATTCTTTCACGCAAGCTATATCAGATGTGCAAAGCGTGATGTTTTCATGAACTGTTATAGGTAAATTTCGCTTTTCTGCGTCTGATACTCGTTATTTCGCCCCTATACCATAACAGCACACCGTTTGACATTGAGGTTGTGCATGTTTGGTTTAGATGCTTTTCATCTTGCACGGATACAGTTTGCCTTTACCGTATCCTTCCACATTATTTTCCCGGCAATCACCATCGGTCTGGCGAGTTATCTCGCTGTGCTAGAAGGCCTGTGGCTGAAAACCAAAAACCCGGTCTGGCGTTCGCTGTACCATTTCTGGTCGAAGATTTTTGCCGTTAACTTCGGTATGGGCGTGGTCTCCGGGCTGGTCATGGCCTACCAGTTTGGGACCAACTGGAGTGGGTTTTCACAATTTGCCGGCAGTATTACCGGCCCGCTCCTGACCTACGAAGTGCTTACTGCCTTCTTCCTCGAGGCAGGATTCCTCGGCGTTATGCTGTTCGGTTGGAATAAAGTCGGGCCGGGTCTGCATTTCTTTGCAACCTGCATGGTGGCGCTGGGGACCGTTATCTCAACCTTCTGGATCCTCTCATCAAACAGCTGGATGCAGACACCACAGGGCTTTGAAATCGTCAACGGACAGGTGGTGCCGGTGGACTGGTTTGCCGTGGTGTTTAACCCCTCCTTCCCGTATCGCCTGCTGCATATGTCGATAGCGGCCTTCCTGAGTAGCGCCCTGTTTGTCGGCGCATCCGCAGCCTGGCATTTGCTGCGCGGAAACAACACCCCCGCCATCCGCGCGATGTTTTCCATGGCGCTGTGGATGACCCTGATTGTGGCTCCCCTTCAGGCGATGGTGGGTGATATGCACGGGTTGAACACCCTGAAGCACCAGCCCGCCAAAATAGCAGCCATTGAAGGCCACTGGGAGAACCCACCGGGTGAACCCACCCCGCTGCTGCTGTTTGGCTGGCCGGATATGGAACAGGAGCGCACCCGCTTTGGGCTGGAGATCCCGACGCTTGGCAGCCTTATTCTGACGCACAGCTTCGACAAACAGGTTCCGGCACTGAAAGAATTTCCAAAGGAAGACCGGCCAAATTCCACCATCGTCTTCTGGTCATTCCGCATTATGGCGGGCTTAGGCATGCTGATGCTGCTGCTTGGGGTGACGGCGCTCTGGTTACGTTATAAAAAGCGCGTGTACGCTTCGCGTCCCTTCCTGTGGTTTGCCCTCCTGATGGGACCCACCGGGCTGATTGCCATCCTGGCCGGATGGGTCACTACCGAAGTGGGCCGCCAGCCTTGGGTCGTCTACGGGCTTCAGCGAACGAAGGATGCGGTTTCTGCCCATGGTGACTTGCATATGAGCGCGAGTCTGCTGGCCTTCTTCGTCGTCTACACCTCCGTATTTGGCGTGGGTTACAGCTATATGGTCCGCCTGATTAAAAAAGGACCTCAGCCTCATGAATCGTTTGCCACCGAGTCCGATGGACGTCCCGCACGCCCGCTTTCTGCCGTTACTACTGAACATAAGGAGCAACCATAATGGGTATCGATCTTTCCATTATCTGGTTTGTTATCATCGTCTTTGCCACGCTGATGTATATCGTGATGGATGGTTTTGATCTGGGGATAGGTATCCTGTTCCCGGCTACGCCTGATGCCGACGATCGCGATGTGATGGTGAACAGCGTTGCGCCGGTCTGGGACGGCAATGAAACCTGGCTGGTGCTCGGCGGTGCAGCGCTGTTTGGCGCGTTTCCGCTGGCCTATGCGGTCATTATTGATGCCCTCACTATTCCGCTGACGTTAATGCTGATCGGACTTATTTTCCGGGGTGTGGCATTTGAGTTTCGTTTTAAAGCCACGCCGGCACACCGCCCTTTCTGGGACAAAGCGTTTATCGGCGGTTCGATCCTGGCGACCTTTACCCAGGGCATGACGGTGGGCGCAGTGATCAACGGCTTTAGCGTCACCGGGCGTGCCTACAGTGGCGGACCGTTCGACTGGCTGACCGTTTTTAACCTGTTCTGCGGCGCAGGTCTGGTGGTGGCCTACGCGCTGTTAGGCTCGACATGGCTGGTGATGAAAAGCGAAAACGCGCTGCAACAGCGAATGCGACGGGTATCCAGAACGCTACTGATCCTGCTTCTGGTATTCATTGCAGCAATCAGCATCTGGACGCCACTGGCGCAGCCGGCCATCGCCGCGCGCTGGTTTACCCTGCCGAATCTT
Source organism: Enterobacter cloacae complex sp. FDA-CDC-AR_0132 (assembly GCF_003010695.1). Classification (NCBI taxonomy): domain Bacteria; kingdom Pseudomonadati; phylum Pseudomonadota; class Gammaproteobacteria; order Enterobacterales; family Enterobacteriaceae; genus Enterobacter; species Enterobacter cloacae complex sp. FDA-CDC-AR_0132. The sequence continues at coordinate 4,205,878 of NZ_CP027618.1, forward strand.
TTCTTCCTGCTGCCCGTGCCGGCGCTGGTGGTGATCCTGAGCCTGTGTCAGTGGCGTTGCCTGAATAACCCAGAGAGCCATCATCTGCCGTTTATCCTGACGTTAGGGCTGATTTTTCTCGGCTTTAGCGGACTTGGGATCAGCATCTGGCCGCACATTATTCCCCCGTCAATCACGCTCTGGCAGGCGGCGGCTCCGACACAAAGTCAGGGCTTTATGCTGGTGGGCGCGTTGTTGATCATTCCCGTGATTCTGGTCTACACCTTCTGGAGTTACTACGTGTTTCGCGGAAAAGTACAGCATGGAGAGGGTTATCACTGATGCAACAACCTTTCTGGAAAAGAGTCATGTGGCTGGCCATTATCTGGGGCGGCAGCGTACTGGCACTCGCGGCGGTCAGTATGCTCTTTCGCATGTTAATGACGGCCGCAGGGTTTAAATCGCACTGATCGTATTGCGGGCAACGACAACGTTGCCCGGTACCCGCCCGCACTTTCAGATAAACCCCATTAACGCACGGCAGAGTATCGTTACACTGAAAAAAAGATTCACAGTGTCTATCGTCTGAGAAGAAAAATGAAAAAGCTCATTGCGTTAAGTGTTATCAGTCTTGTCCTCACCGGGTGCGTTAATCCTGGTAAAGCCTCCGTTCAGCCGGACCAACTTAAGAGCCACCGTTTTGTGCTGGAGAATGTGGACGGGAAAGCCGTTAAGGCCACGACAACGCAACCAGAGATCAGCTTCAAAGCCCTGTCTGATATCAGTCTGGTTAATAACATTAGCGTTTCCGGCGTGATGTGTAACACGTTTAACGGACAGGGGAAATTGTCCGAAGGTGAGCTCAAGGTCAAAACGCTCGCCATGACGCGCAAGCTCTGTACCGAACCACAGTTAAACGAACTGGATCAGGCCATTGGCGACATGCTGCGCAAAGGGGCGCAGGTCGACCTGACTGAAGACCAGTTAACGCTGGCGACAGCCGATAAAACGCTGATGTTTAAGCGTGCGGAGTAATCAGTAGTTTCCGCAGGATCCTACGGCAAGCGACTGTTCACTGCAGCGTTTGCCGTTTGGCAATGCGCACATCCCGATAGCTGAGCCGTCAAGCTGGCGGGCAACAGACAGCGAGCCGCCAATCATCGCGCAGTTGGCTTGTCCAGAGCTGGACATCGCCGCTTTCATTCCCGGCGTTACGTGTGCCGCCGTTGCCTGCTGAACAGGTTCACTGCTGCATGCCGATAATAATAACGCGGCACACCCGACCCAAAATGCTGAACGCATGCTCTCTCTCCCCCATTAATAATGCGAAACCTATGCATAATAGGCATCCCATGCCGTGTCGTCGAGAGCGAAAGTGCGTATTTATGCGCTCCTGAAACAATTTCTCGCAATTTTTTCGCCAAAATATTGATCTACTCATTGATGTCGAGAATACCGAGGACACAAAAGCGAAAATCGTAAAATCCGACCTTTGCTAAACTAAGGGAATAATATTCAAAGCCCGTTGTGTTTTTTTCGGGCTCCTTTTTTTGCGCAATGTAAGGGTGTTGTCCTATGCAAACTATTGACGGTAATGGTGCAGTCGCGTCCGTCGCGTTTCGCACCAGTGAAGTTATCGCCATCTACCCAATTACGCCAAGTTCTACGATGGCCGAGCAGGCCGATGCCTGGGCGGGAAACGGACTGAAAAACGTCTGGGGCGACGTCCCAAGAGTCGTGGAAATGCAGTCTGAGGCTGGCGCTATCGCGACCGTCCACGGGGCGCTGCAGACCGGTGCTCTGTCGACGTCATTCACCTCGTCGCAGGGATTATTGTTGATGATCCCGACGCTCTATAAACTGGCAGGACAACTTACCCCGTTTGTGCTTCACGTTGCCGCACGAACCGTTGCGACACACGCCCTCTCCATCTTTGGCGATCACTCAGACGTAATGGCCGTCCGCCAGACCGGTTGCGCCATGCTGTGCGCCAGCAGCGTTCAGGAAGCACAGGACTTCGCGTTAATTTCGCATATGGCGACGCTGAAGAGTCGCGTGCCCTTTATTCATTTCTTTGATGGTTTTCGTACCTCTCACGAAATCAATAAAATTGTTCCGCTGGCTGACGACACCCTCCTCAATCTTCTGCCGCAGGCGGAAATCGACGCGCATCGCGCCCGTGCGCTGAACCCGGAACACCCGGTGATCCGCGGGACATCGGCCAACCCGGATACCTATTTCCAGTCCCGGGAAGCAACGAACCCGTGGTACAACGCCGTTTATGATCACGTTGAGCAGGCGATGGATGATTTTGCCGCGGCCACCGGACGTCAATACAAACCGTTTGAATACTACGGTCATCCGCAGGCGGAACGGGTCATTGTGCTCATGGGGTCAGCCATTGGCACCTGTGAAGAGGTAGTGGATGAACTGCTGACCCGTGGTGAAAAAATCGGCGTGCTCAAAGTGCGGCTCTACCGACCGTTTTCCGCGCGACATTTGCTCTCCGCCCTGCCGGAAAGCGCGCGCACCGTGGCGGTGCTCGATCGCACGAAAGAGCCTGGCGCGCACGCAGAACCTCTGTATCTGGACGTCATGTCCGCGCTGGCTGAAGCGTTTAATTGCGGTGAGCGCGAAACACTGCCGCGCGTGATCGGGGGTCGCTATGGGTTGTCCTCCAAAGAGTTTGGCCCGGACTGTGTGCTGGCGGTGTTTAATGAGCTGAGCGAGGCTAAACCAAAACCGCGCTTTACCGTCGGTATTTATGATGACGTGACCAACCTCTCTCTGCCCCTGCCGGAAAACACGCTGCCTTCCACCGCAAAACTCGAGGCGCTGTTTTATGGACTGGGCAGCGACGGAAGCGTCTCCGCGACCAAGAACAACATTAAGATCATCGGGAACTCCACGTCGTGGTATGCCCAGGGGTATTTTGTCTACGACTCCAAAAAAGCAGGCGGGCTGACCGTTTCCCACCTGCGCGTCAGCGAGCACCCTATCCGCTCGGCGTACCTTATCTCACAGGCTGATTTTGTGGGCTGTCACCAGCTGCAGTTCATCGATAAGTACCAGATGGCAGAGCGCCTGAAACCGGGCGGTATTTTCCTGCTCAATACGCCATACAGCGTGGATGAAGTCTGGTCGCGGCTGCCGCAGGAAGTGCAGGCGGTGCTGAACCAGAAAAAAGCCCGCTTCTACGTCATTAACGCTGCAAAAATTGCCCGCGAGTGTGGTCTTGCCGCGCGAATTAACACCGTGATGCAAATGGCCTTCTTCCACCTGACGCAGATCCTGCCGGGAGACAGCGCGCTAATGGAACTGCAGGGGGCGATTGCCAAAAGCTACAGCAGTAAAGGTCAGGAGCTGGTCGAGCGTAACTGGCAGGCGCTGGCGCTGGCGCGCGAGTCTTTATTTGAAGTACCGCTGCAAGCGGTTGATGCGTCCAGCCCGAACCGTCCACCGGTGGTTTCTGACGCAGCACCGGATTTCGTGAAAACCGTGACGGCAGCCATGCTGGCCGGGCTGGGTGATGCCCTTCCCGTCTCCGCGCTGCCGCCGGATGGCACCTGGCCGATGGGCACCACGCGCTGGGAAAAACGCAACATCGCCGAAGAAATCCCCATCTGGAAAGAGGAGCTGTGTACCCAGTGTAACCACTGCGTAGCAGCCTGCCCGCACTCGGCCATTCGTGCCAAAGTGGTCTCCCCGGAAGCGATGGAAGACGCCCCGGCCAGCCTGCATTCACTTGATGTGAAATCCCGTGATATGCGCGGACAGAAGTATGTTCTGCAGGTCGCTCCGGAAGACTGCACCGGATGTAATCTGTGCGTTGAGGTCTGTCCGGCGAAAGATCGTCAGGATCCGGACATCAAAGCCATCAATATGATGTCGCGCCTCGAGCATGTCGAAGAAGAGAAGGTAAATTATGACTTCTTCCTGAACCTGCCGGAGATCGACCGCAGCACGCTGGAGCGTATTGATATTCGTACCTCGCAGCTCATTACTCCGCTGTTCGAATATTCAGGCGCCTGCTCCGGCTGCGGTGAAACGCCGTATATCAAGCTGCTCACGCAACTGTACGGCGACAGAATGTTGATCGCTAACGCCACGGGCTGTTCATCAATCTATGGCGGTAATCTGCCTTCCACGCCGTACACCACCGATGCCCACGGCCGCGGTCCGGCATGGGCGAACTCGTTGTTTGAGGATAACGCCGAGTTTGGTCTGGGCTTCCGTCTGACCGTTGACCAGCACCGCGCACGCGTGATGCGGTTACTGGAACAGTTTGTCGGCCACATCCCGGCGGAGCTGAATGAGGCGTTGCACGCCGATGCAACGCCAGAACGTCGTCGTGAGCAGGTTGCGGAACTGCGCAACGCTCTGCAGGGCGTAGAAGGTGCCGGGCAGCTGTTGACCGACGCTGACGCGCTGGTGGAAAAATCAATCTGGCTGATTGGCGGTGACGGCTGGGCGTATGACATCGGCTTTGGCGGGCTGGATCACGTGTTAAGCCTTACCGAAAACGTCAACATTCTGGTTCTGGATACGCAGTGCTATTCCAACACCGGTGGCCAGGCGTCAAAAGCTACCCCGCTTGGCGCAGTAACTAAATTTGGTGAACACGGCAAGCGCAAGGCGCGTAAAGATCTCGGCGTCAGCATGATGATGTACGGCCACGTGTATGTCGCGCAAATCTCGCTGGGCGCGCAGCTGAACCAGACGGTGAAAGCCATTCAGGAAGCGGAAGCCTACCCGGGTCCGTCACTGATCATTGCCTACAGTCCGTGTGAAGAGCATGGCTACGACCTGGCACTCAGCCACGATCAGATGCGCCAGCTGACCGCAACCGGCTTCTGGCCGCTCTACCGGTTCGACCCGCGCCGCGCCGATGAAGGTAAATTGCCTCTGGCGCTGGATTCACGCCCGCCTTCCGATGCGCTGGCCGAAACGTTAATGCAGGAACAGCGCTTCCGTCGCCTCAACGCGCAACAACCAGAGGTGGCCGAGCAGTTGTGGAAAGATGCCGCCGCCGATCTGCAAAAACGGTATGATTTCCTGGCGCAAATGGCCGGAAAAGCGGAAAAACCCACCCGCGACTGACTCTCCTTCTGCCCGGCTTGTCCGGGCATTTTTTTGCCATAAAAAAAGCCCGATGTATTCACACCGGGCGAGTCCAGATAATTAATGAATATCACGTTAATTCACTAAATGACATTCACATAAATTATGGATGAAAAATCTTAAAGGCATATAACGCCGCTGAGATTATCCGATTTAATGGGCAATTAATAATTTTTATTTAACATGATTAGCTTTAAATCATTCATAAAACCAATGACTATTTCCGCCGCATAATCCGGTTAAGAATTAACTTAACTCGTAACAATTATATTTTATTATTCTTGGTCAGGAGTGATTTAGCATGAGACAGCTTTCTCGTGCGGAAAGTTCAATACGTAATTAAATAAAAACAACTGCAAAGGAATTCCAAAATGCAAAGAAAAGTACTGGCCCTGATGATTCCAGCGCTGTTAATGGCTGGCGCTGCGCATGCTGCAGAAATTTATAATAAAGACGGCAATAAATTAGATCTGTACGGAAAAGTAGATGGTCTGCATTACTTCTCCGACGATGCCTCTAAAGATGGCGATCAAACTTATATGCGTCTGGGCTTCAAGGGTGAAACCCAGATCAACAACATGATGACCGGTTACGCCCAGTGGGAATACAACATCCAGGCCAATAACACTGAAGGGTCCGATAACCAGTCATGGACGCGTCTGGCCTTCGCCGGTATTAAAGTCGGTGACTATGGCTCCTTCGATTACGGTCGTAACTACGGCGTTCTGTACGACGTGGAAGGCTGGACCGATATGTTGCCAGAATTCGGTGGTGACTCTTACACCAATGCAGACAACTTTATGACTGGCCGTGCCAACGGGGTCGCAACCTACCGTAACACTGACTTCTATGGTCTGGTACAGGGTCTGAACTTTGCCCTGCAGTATCAGGGTAAGAACGAAGATGCCAGCAACAACCAGGAAGGCACCAACAATGGTCGCGACACGCGCCATGAGAACGGTGACGGCTTCGGTATCTCCACCACCTATGACTTTGGCATGGGTATCAGCGCGGGTGCTGCCTATACCTCTTCTGACCGTACCAACGAACAGGTGATGAATACCACTGCCGGTGGCGATAAAGCGGATGCCTGGACTGCAGGCCTGAAATATGACGCCAACAATATTTATCTGGCGGCAATGTATTCTGAAACCCGCAATATGACCCCTTATGGCGATAATACGGATGCCGTGGCCAATAAAACGCAAAACGTGGAAGTGACCGCGCAATATCAGTTCGACTTCGGCCTGCGCCCGGCAATTTCTTATCTGCAGTCTAAAGGTAAAGACCTGGCCAACGGTCAGGGCGATCAGGATCTGGTTAAATATGCTGACGTAGGCGCAACCTACTACTTCAACAAAAACATGTCCACCTACGTTGATTATAAAATCAACCTGTTGGATGAGGATGACAGTTTCTACAAAAATAACGGCATTAGCACGGATGATGTCGTTGCATTAGGTCTGGTTTACCAGTTCTGATCCCAAGAGCCCGCATCGTGATGCGGGCTCGTTATTTTCGTTGCGACGCCTGAAGCCAGCCCTCCTCTTCTCTCCCATCGTATTTCCCTCTCTTCGCGCCTCTCGGCTCAGTGAATGTGTGAATCATCTCAAAAGGAAAATTTATGACGGTGTCGTTAAGGGTAAGTTTAAAGAAACCCATGTAGACTAGCCTTATAGACTTTGCTTCATTAAGGATAACTGCATTGTTTGGGCGTGTATCAGTTGCCGTACTTACCCTTCTGGCGATTATATGGATGGCGTTAATTTTTGATTTTGGTGGTGTCGTTGGGCATCTCGGCGCGCTGTTGAACCATCTGGATGGCAGTTAAGGTTTCCCCCAAACAATACGCCACCAGCAGGGCCGGTGGCGGGAAACGTATCAACGGACTATTTTTTGACCGGCTGAGGCTTTTTATCACCTGACTCAGGCGCCTCACGCGGATCGTCTTTCTCAACATACAGCATATTTCTCCCCTGTTTCGGATACCCACTCCCCACTATAGGCCGCATTGTTAAAATCTGGCCAGGCGGCAGTTACGCTTCTTTTTGACGAAAAGAGAGGTAGCCGAAAACCCCGCTGTCGCCATCCGCGGGATGATTAACGCCGTCCATCACCGCCACTTCGGCAAAATCAAAGGGGGTCACATTTTCAAAACAGGCCACATTCACGCCGTATTCGTTGGGATTTGAACGCCGCTGATGGAAGGTATAAATCCCGCAGACCGAGCAGAAGAAATGGCGGGCTGTTCCTGTGTTAAAACGATATTCCGTGAGCTTATCCGCCCCTTTTGTTACGGTAATGCCTGACAGCGGTGCCGAGACCACCACGGCGCCCCGCATCCGGCAAAAAGAGCAGCTGCAGCGCCGGGCGGTATTTAATCCGTCTGAGAGTTCAACGGTAAACGCCACCGCGCCACAATGGCACTGTGCATGACGAATATCAGCCATCGGTTACACCCCCTTTCTCACGAGCTCGGCAGCCTTAACGAAAACCTCATCTTCAACGCCATCGCCTTTCTGTCTGCCGAGTCTGACCAGTTCACTCACAATACTGTCGCGATGGATGGGTTGCTGTGCTGAAACAAGACCGATAACGGCGGCACCAATTGCCAGTCCCACTAATCCCGTTTGTTCATCTTTGTTCTTCATGTTTGTGCTCCCTTGTACAACACAAAAAGCGTAGCAGGATTGTGGTAAAACGTGGCGTTGTCACGGATGCTATTTATGCTGTGATACAGGGCGTAACCCCTCCGCTAACAGACGATGAGGTCGAGGTGTACGTGTCAGAATCGCGGCGCGAGGCCGTATTTGGGCGCATTAATGTTCGCGGCCCAGACCTTGATGTCGTTTTGAAGAAGTAAGGTAAAATCCGATTTCAGATGGTTAACCATGCCGTTAACGCTCTGTGCATCTTTCACTGAAAAATGCTCTATCCGGTTCTGCCCGACCTGAACACAATAATACGTGGCCGGAAGCACTTTGCCATTCACGTTAAGTTCTTGCCGGGTCCCGCCACAGCGCCCTTCGGTGATATAGGAGACCAGCAAATTTGCTGATTTCCGCTCAGGCTGAGAGATGCTCAACATGACCGGGAAACCGTCTGAGGTCTGGGTCATATCGTAAAGAACAGCATTTTTTATATACCAGGTATTATATTCCCGCTCCTGAAAAGCTGACCTCGAAGGCGCAGAAACGACCACCAGCATTGCCAGTGTAATAGTTTGAATTTTCATGAGATGTTGTCATCCGTGTCGTTGCACACATTATTCAGATCGTGCAAAAAACAGCAACACCTTAAGAATATTCCTACTACTATTGGCAGTCGTTTTGAGTTATCTACCGTGGTCAGCGCGTTATTGCATTCCGTTTGTACACGCTCAGTACGTTAAAACAGGAAAGAGTTGGTACACCGCCACCATCGCTGAAATACTGACGATGACACTGACAATGAAGTAGGTTTTGAAGGGCTGCTTTTGCGTTTTATGGCGAAACAGTTGCTGACCTATAATCGCCCCGGACCATCCGCCGATAAGGCCAAATACCAGCAGTGTGGCTTCCGGCACTCTGCGCATGGCCCTTCGCGCCGCCATTTTGTCGGCGCCATACATCGCTAACGTCAGTACGTTGATAAGCAGGAGCCACAGGATAAACGGATGCGAGGTGAATAGACTTCCGATTGCGGCGATCAACAGAAGCAAATAACAAAAGCGATTGAGGGTCATAGCACAAGCCACTGGAATGTTCAGAGTATGTCGAAGCCGCATTATACGCGATACCACAAAGCAAGGTTGCTGCCGTCCACAATTCAAAATCCTGTAAAACGTGCTGGCATTCGGCGCAACAATCCGTACCATACACGGCACACTTTCGCATGCTGGTGGTTAACCGCAGGCGCTGACCCGTCTTTTATTGCCAGTCAGATGGGGCACTAAAATGCGCAGAGGGTGTTTGAAATCTAAGCTTCATAGAGTGAAGAGATGAACAGCAAAGAGAGGGCAATGCGGAAAGAAGCTGCCCCTGTAAACCGTTTGCCCCACTGGTGCCCCATTTGAAATTTGAGTACAGATTAAATGCAACAAAATCAAGATATTAATAAGAAAGAGCAATACAACCTGAATAAACTGCAAAAGCGTCTGCGACGTAACGTTGGTGAAGCCATTGCAGACTTCAATATGATTGAAGAAGGCGACCGCATTATGGTCTGCCTGTCAGGTGGTAAAGACAGTTACACCATGCTGGAGATCCTGCGTAATCTTCAGCAAAGCGCGCCGGTGAAGTTTTCCCTGGTGGCGGTTAACCTCGATCAAAAGCAGCCTGGTTTCCCGGAACACATTCTGCCGGAATACCTCGAAAAACTGGGCGTTGAGTACAAAATCGTAGAAGAAAATACCTACGGGATTGTGAAAGAGAAGATCCCGGAAGGCAAAACCACCTGCTCACTCTGCTCTCGTCTTCGCCGCGGCATCCTGTACCGTACCGCGACAGAACTGGGTGCAACCAAAATCGCACTCGGCCATCACCGCGACGATATCCTGCAGACGCTGTTCCTGAATATGTTCTATGGCGGCAAGATGAAAGGCATGCCGCCAAAACTGATGAGCGATGACGGCAAACACATTGTGATCCGCCCGCTTGCCTACTGCCGCGAGAAAGATATCGAACGGTTCTCTCAGGCCAAAGGGTTCCCGATCATTCCATGTAACCTGTGCGGCTCTCAGCCGAACCTGCAGCGTCAGGTGATTGGTGACATGCTGCGTGACTGGGACAAACGCTACCCGGGCCGTATCGAAACCATGTTCAGCGCGATGCAGAACGTGGTGCCTTCTCACCTCGCGGACGTTGAGCTTTTCGATTTCAAAGGTATCAACCATGAGTCGGAAGTGGTGAATGGCGGCGATCTGGCGTTTGACCGGGAAGAGATCCCCGTGAAACCTGCTGGCTGGCAGCCAGAAGAAGATGACAATCAGTTTGAAGAACTGCGCCTGAATGTCGTGGAAGTAAAATAGTGAAATAGTGAAATAACGCAAACGCGTCTCAGACCACCGTCTGAGACGCGTTTAAACTTTATTTCAGCAGACGAACGCGACAGGTTTTACCCTTGATTTTCCCGTTCTGCAGCTGTTTCCAGGCCTTATGGGCAACCGACTGGCGAACAGCAACATAAACATGTGCAGGATGTACCGCAATCTTGCCGATATCCGCCCCATCCAGCCCCACGTCTCCGGTCAGCGCACCGAGCACATCACCCGGACGCATCTTGGCTTTTTTACCGCCATCAATACACAGCGTTGCCATTTCTGCTTCCAGCGGAACGAGACTGACGTTGCCCGGTGCATTCACCCAGTTAAGCTTAATCTGCAGCATTTCAGACAGAATATTGGCGCGCTGCGCCTCTTCCGGTGCGCAGAAGCTGATGGCCAGACCGCTGTTTCCGGCACGCGCAGTACGGCCGATACGGTGAACGTGTACTTCAGGATCCCATGCCAGCTCGTAGTTCACGACCAGCTCAAGCGATTTAATATCCAGACCGCGCGCCGCCACGTCGGTGGCAACCAGAACGCGGGCGCTGCCGTTGGCGAAACGGACCAGCGTCTGATCGCGATCGCGCTGTTCCAGATCGCCATGCAACGATAACGCGCTCTGCCCTGCGGCGTTCAGGGCGTCACAGACCGCCTGACAATCTTTTTTGGTGTTACAGAACACCACGCAGGAAGCGGGCTGATGCTGACTGAGCACCTTCTGCAGGAGCGCGATTTTTCCGTGCTGGGACGTTTCATAAAACTGCTGCTCGATAGCAGGCAGCGCATCAACACTGTCAATTTCGATGGTGAGCGGATTTTTCTGCACGCGGCCACTGATTGCGGCGATCGCTTCAGGCCAGGTCGCCGAAAATAACAGCGTCTGACGGTCTGCAGGCGCGAAACGGATCACTTCATCGATAGCATCGCTGAAGCCCATATCCAGCATCCGGTCTGCCTCATCCATGACCAGCGTGTGTAATGCATCCAGCGAGACCGTACCTTTTTGCAGGTGATCGAGCAGTCGGCCAGGCGTCGCCACAATGATGTGTGGTGGATGCTGAAGCGAATCACGCTGTGCGCCAAACGGTTGTCCGCCACAGAGGGTTAAAATCTTGGTATTAGGCAGGAATCGCGCCAGACGACGCAGCTCGCCCGCGACCTGGTCCGCCAGTTCGCGGGTTGGGCACAGCACCAGAGACTGCGTCTGAAACAGCGCAGCATCAATATGCTGTAGCAGACCCAGACCGAAAGCCGCCGTTTTTCCGCTCCCTGTTTTAGCCTGAACGCGTACATCACGCCCCTCAAGAATGGCGGGCAATGCGGCCGCCTGAACAGGCGTCATGGTGAGGTATCCCAACTCGTTGAGGTTATCGAGTTGGGCGGCGGGCAGTACATTCAGGGTTGAAAAAGCGGTCACAATAGTCTCTCGTGGTCATCTTTGCGGTCAGATGGCGCGTATCCTCGCAGATCTCGGGGTTCGATGCGACAATTTAATCGGTTCTTCATCGGGCGGCGGGTCAGGCATCGGTTGCGGACGCGGAACAGGATCGGGCATCGGTGTCGGATCGGTGGGGATCGGTTCGGACTGACGTGAATACTGCAGTTGCAGAGCGAGTAAGATGCTCATCATTCCCTCCAGGTTTTACTGACGTCCCTTTTAGGGTAGACGCTGGGGAACAGGAGGCAAAAAAAAGCCGACTAGTTAAGTCGGCGTCGTACGAATCAATTGTGCTATGCAGTAATTCAAAAAAGGAAGTAAGACAATATGGAGCGCAACGCCCATCGCTTGACGTTGCATTCACCTGCGGGAGTAATATTGCACCTTACGCGGTCATTGTTTATTGACTTCGCTCAATTAAAAGAGCGTTTTGATCTCCGTAAAAGCTGAAAAAAGCGTAAATTTACAGCCATTTACTACGATGCAACCACCATGCAACACCACCGATCAAAACAACTAACATGACGCAAAATGCGGTAAAGCCATAATGGGCCGCGCCGCCGGGAATTCCGCCCAGGTTCACGCCAAACAATCCCGTCAGGAATGTGCTCGGCAGGAAGACCATTGCCATCAGCGACATCGTATAGGTTCTTCTTGCCAGCGACTCCTGCATCACCTGCGCGATTTCATCCGCCATGACGCCCGTCCGGGCAATACAGGAATCGATTTCATCAAGTCCGCGGCCCAGCCTGTCGGCAATATCCTGCATTCGGCGTCGCTGATCGTCATTCATCCAGTTGAGCCTTTCGCTGGACAGACGCGCGTATACGTCCCGCTGTGGCGTCATATAGCGGCGCATAACAATTAACTGCTTACGCAGGAGCGCCAGAAAACCGCGCGGCGGGATCTGCTGATCGAGCAGGTTATCTTCGAGGTCGATGATTTTATCGTGCAGCTCTTCGATAAACTCACTCGCATGGTCAGTCAGCGCGTCGCAGACGTCCACCAGCCAGCTTCCGCAATCGGTCGGTCCGGTGCCCTCTTTCAGATCGTTCACAATGTCATCCAGCGCCAGAACTTTACGCTGACGGGTGGAGACAATCAGACCATCGTCCATATAAACACGCATCGCGACCAGCTGATCAGGACGTTCATCGGTGCTGCCGTTAATGCAACGCAAAGTGATGAGCGTGCCGTCCCCCATTCTGCTCACGCGTGGCCGCAGGCTTTCACCCGCCAGCGCATCACGCACGTTGTTCGGCAGGAGCGGCGTCGAGGCCAGCCAGTCGGCACTGTCCGGATGGGTATAGTTAAGGTGTAGCCAGCAGGGATGCTCATTATCAATGACATCGTTGTCTTCCAGCGGTCGGGCACCGCCACGACCATCCAGCACCCAGGCAAAAACTGCATCAGGAACGTTTAGTTCTGATCCTTTTATACTCTCCACCGCGCCTCCCCCTTTTCAGCTCTTTCGTTGTCAGTCTAGCTTTCATCAGGGGTTAAGCAACAACTATGTTTCGCATCGCGCTGAATTCGCTCAGGAAATAACCGTATTCCGCCAGGCGCCTTTTCAGACCGCACGGGAGGATAATTCAGCGGCGAGAAGTCCGGATAAAAGAGCCCGGTTAACCAGGCTCTTTTCGTGCATCAGAGGGAGTGACCGGGACGCGAGCGGAATGACAGCGGGCCAGCATGAGAAGGCGTGGATTCAGCCTGATACCCCTTTTCGAGCCGGAAGTTACGCGTCCGCGCCTGCAGTTCACTCACCTGATTACGCAGTACATCAGAGGACCCGTTGAGTTCTTCTGCCATCGTAACGTTACTTTGCGTGACCCGTTCCAGCTCAGATAAGGCCAGCGTAATCTGGGAAATGCCTTTCTCCTGCTCTGACGTCGAGGTGAAAATGTCATCCATCAACTGGCTGACATTGCCGGAGCCGGTCACAATTTCTTGCATATTCTTTTCAGCCTCGGACACAACGGTCACGCCCTGAGTGACGTTATTGCTGGTCACTTCAATCAGCGTTTTGATGTTTTTGGCGGCATCCGCACTGCGGTGGGCCAGGTTTCGCACCTCTTCTGCCACCACCGAAAACCCTTTTCCGTGGTCACCGGCTCTGGCCGCCTCAACGGCCGCGTTTAGCGCCAGGATATTCGTCTGGAAGGCAATGCCGTCGATCATTGAGATAATCTCCGTCATTTGCTGTGCACATTCGGTAATGGATTGCATATTGGTGGACACCTGCCCCATCAACTCGCCACCTTTGCGCGCCTGCAGTGTCGCCCTGTTTGCCTGCTCGCTGGCCAGTCGGGTGTTATCGGCATTATTTCGGGTACTTGCTGCCATCTGCTCCATGCTGGCAGCCGTTTGCACCAGCGATGCAGACTGCTGCTCTGTTTTCACCGAAAGCTGCGCGCTACGCGCGGAGAGTTGATCGGACAAGGTCATGGCGGTTTGCGACGAGGCCCTGATCTCGCGTACCAGGGTCGCGATGTTGCTGGAGAGGCTGTTAATCCCGGGGATTAAACGCCCTGCACAGTTATTGCCAAATTCAGGGATAGTCACGCCAAGATTGCCTGCAGTCACTTCTTCAATACTTTTTTTCACCGTATTGATCGGCGTCACAAGATACTTTGTCATGTAGCCCCAGAGCAAAAATAGCGCAACGAAATTAATGATATTGAGTGAAATAAAGAGAGAGGATTTGCTGGAAAATAGAACAACGACACCTGCATCAACCAGGAAAAGACATAAAAGGAACCCGGCAATGAAGGTTCTGACACTAATATTTCTTAGCATGATTATATCCACGATTTTATATTTAGGTCGGCATTAAGATTTATAGCATTCGTGTTGTTGTTTGTCCTGATGAACAACGCTGGTTTCACCTTTCGCCGTTAGCCACCTGAGATTTAACTTAAGTCAGATAAAAACAGGGTATTAGTGAAAATGTTATATGCAGCATCCTGTGATACTGGTTTCCTGCCACTTTAAGCGATACCATCGCCTGCGATGAGACAATATGGCCGCGCTCATATTTAAGGAGCTTTGCTGCAATTATTCGCCTTTGTTTAGCAATGCTTAATAGGTGCCGGAAAGAATATATTTTATATTCACCGCCAGCCTTAACGTTTTAATATGACCGGTCGTTTTGCACGATACCTAACTCATATTATTTGAATGCGCATGTACGTTGCCAGTTAAAGACGTGCCCGGCAGGCGAAATCGGTAACCCTCTTTGGCGTGGGATTGCATAATGCTCAATATATCGTGGGACCCTGTGTTAATAGCCCTCTCGTATCTGGTGGCCTTTATCGCCTCATTTGTGGCCCTGGACAGCGCCGGAAAAATCCCGCTTTCCAGCCGTAAAACGGCGATGTTCTGGCGTATCGCCGGAGGCGTCACGCTTGGGATCGGGATCTGGTCAATGCACTTCATCGGCATGCTGTCGATGCAAATGCCGATGACAATGAGCTATAACCTCTGGTTAACCCTCGCCTCACTGGGCGTGGCGGTGGTTGCATCCACGGTCGCCATCAATATTGCCGTAACGGGTAAAACCCTTTCCCTTTTTCGATTGATCGTAGCCACGGTGCTCCTGAGTGCTGGCGTGGTCTGTATGCACTTTATCGGTATGGCCGCACTGATGCTGGACAGCCATATTCTCTGGGATCGACGCATTGTTGCCGTGTCCGTGTTGATTGCCGTTATGGCCTCCGGCGCGGCGCTGTGGCTGGCATTTCGCCTGCGGGATATGCGCAAAGGGGTGTTTATCAATCGTATTCTCGCGGCCTGCGTGCTGGGTGTCGCCATCTGCGCGATGCACTACACCGGCATGCGTGCCGCCCATTTTCAGGAAATGACGCATACCCTGCCCGGCGGTATCAGCGAGTTGGGGTTATCGGTCTGGGTTTCTGTCACCACACTGTGCCTGCTCGGCGGTATGTTAATGATTTCGCTCATTGACTCGCACCGGCGGACGAACCGACTGACCGACAACCTACGCCAGCTTAATCGTCAGCTTGAACTGCAGGCGCGGTTTGATGCGCTCACCGGTCTCGCTAATCGCCACCAGATGGACATTCGGATGCAGGATTGCCTGCGCAGCGCATTGCTCAGCAAGAAGCCATTCGCCGTGATTTTCCTTAACGTCGATCATTTCAAACGCATCAACGATACCTGGGGCCACAACACCGGGGATGAGTTGTTAATCTCTCTCGCGCAGCGCATTACCGCCCGCCTTACCCGCGAGATGACCCTCGCCAGGCTTGGCGGCGACGCCTTTATCCTGCTGGTTCCCGAGTGTGACGACGATAAACTCAACGCGCTGCTCACAACATTGCTGGAGGATATGCGCCGCCCGTTTTCACTTTGTGGGCACACGCTGAGCACAACAATCAGCGCGGGGGTCAGCCTCTACCCGCAGGATGGCGAGACGCTGCATGAGCTGAAGCTAAAAGCCGATGCGGCCCTGAATCGCGTCAAAGAGGATGGACGAAACGGCTGGGCCGTCTACCGAAACGAGATGTCAACGGCCATTCCGGCCAACCCCGGCTTCCTGCAGGAGTTAACTCAGGCGCTGGAACGCGATCAGTTTGAACTGTGGTATCAGCCGACCTGGCATGCAAAAGACACCACTATTCACGGTTTTGAAGCCCTTCTGCGCTGGCGGCACCCTGAGCAAGGGGTGTTGCTGCCTAATCTGTTTTTACCGTCGCTGGAACAAACGGGGCTGATCATCCCGGTGGGGAACTGGGCGATTGAAGCGGCATGCCGTCAGCTTCATTTCTGGACAGAACAAGGTTTCAGCCAGTGGACATTGTCCTTTAACCTTTCCCCCGTCCAGTTCGAACAGCCAGATATCTTCCACATCATTTCGTCGATGTTGCATAAATATAATCTGTCGCCCTCCCGGCTTATCCTTGAGGTGACGGAAAGTACTGCACTGAAAAATCTCGACCGCAGTATTGAATTACTCAATGCGTTCAATCAAGCCGGGATTACCGTCTCGATTGATGATTTTGGCACCGGCTATTCCAACCTGTTGATGTTGAGCGTTCTGCCCGCTAAAGAGCTAAAAATCGACAAAAGCTTTGTGCACTCGATGCTGGTAAATGAAAAAAGCCGCAAGCTGGTGGAAACCATTATCAATATCGCCCGGACCATGGAAATGAATGTGGTTGCGGAAGGGATCGAGACGGAAGAACAACAGGTGGTGCTGACGGACCTCGGCTGTGATTACCTGCAGGGGTTCCTTTTCTCCCGTCCTTTACCTGCCGAACAGGTTCCTTGGCTGCTGCTGCAAAAAAACTCAGACAAACAAATTATACCCATTGGTAAAATTCACGCGGAACCCGCATATATTTCACAAAAAAATCATGCCTGACCGGGTTAAGTAGAGTATGTTTCAAAGGAGTCCACTCCCGTTAATTCTGTCATGATCCTCAGGCACATTGTGCCGATGTACAGGAATACGCTATGTCGCAAAATTGTTTTGATGCGCTGAATTTAATTAAAACCCCCGTGTGGCTCATTTCACCTGCTTCAGAACAGATCATTTTTGCAAATGTGGCCGCCGCTCAGATCATGGGCGATAAAACCCTGGATGACCTACGCAAAGGTACCTATTCCGCCAATGCGCATCACGTTCTGTCGATGTATGTGCCTGAACTGAAGAGTGAGCAGGAGATCGTCGAAATCTGGACCATCTCCCGCGATGGACATGAAACCGCGCTGAGCTGCCGTCTCTCGCTTGCCCATTTCGTGCCCCAGGGGAATGTTATTGTTTTTGAAGGGCTAACGCAGCAGGTTCTCTCCGGGCTTAAGGCCAGCCGCTCCGCGACCTACCAGCGCAAAAAACAGGGATTTTACGCGCGCTTTTTCCTGACCAACAGCGCGCCAATGCTGCTTATCGATCCGTCCCGGGATGGCCAGATTGTGGATGCCAATCTGGCGGCGCTGACTTTTTACGGTTATGCGCATGATGAAATGTGCAGAAAACATACCTGGGAAATCAATACGCTGGGGCGGGATGTGATCCCCGTGATGACGGAGATTGCCGCGTTGCCGGGCGGCCATAAGCCCCTCAACTTTATCCACCGTCTGGCCGATGGCTCCACCCGCCATGTTCAGACCTATGCCGGGCCGATTGAAATTTACGGTGACAAATTGATGTTGTGCATTATCCACGATATCACCGAGCAAAAAAGGCTGGAGCAGGAGCTGGAACACGCGGCACTGCGTGATTCCATGACGGGCCTGCTCAACCGGCGTCAGTTCTATATCATCACCGACCAGGCCAACACCCATCATCTTCCCGCGCAGCAGCAATTTAGCCTGTTGCTGGTGGATACCGATCACTTCAAAAATATCAACGACCTCTTCGGCCACCTGAAAGGTGATGAGGTGCTGATCTCACTCTCGCGCACGCTGGAAGCCTGTAGCCGCAAAGAGGACCTGGTCTTCCGCTGGGGCGGTGAGGAGTTCGTCATCCTGCTGCCGCGCACCCCGCTCGACACCGCCCTGCAAATCGCCGAAACTGTGCGCGATGCGGTCGCCCGCATCACGATCCCGGGTTTACCTCGCTTCACCGTCAGCATTGGCGTGGCGCGACATAATCCGGGCGAGAGTATGGATGAGCTGTTTAAACGTGTGGACGATGCGCTTTATCGCGCCAAAAGTGATGGGCGCAATAAAGTCCTGGCGGCATGAAACTGGTGTATCTTCGTAAGCCCCGTTACAATGCCCCTCTCGAGTAAATGGACCACAGGTGGGTAGATGTGCAATGGGAAAAACAGAAATAATACTCACCATAATTATTTTATTCGTTATTATATTTGGCTTCTGGTTTATTTTCAGCGGTGAGATCTGGTTTCTGGTGGAATACCTTGAGAACAGTATCTACCCCACCTTCGATGCGCTATGACGCATGTTTAATTCCTTGTTTCACCTACCGAATTTGTCAGGTATCAGCACCGGTAAGAGGTGCGTAAAATACGCAACGTTATCCTCCAACAAGTTGATAACGAATCATTAAATCATTTGCTTATTTCGCCCGTTCTCTGACGGGCTTTTTTTATTTCCGGCAATTCAGCTGTGCCAGGCTATATCTTAAACATCGTTAAACCTAAAGGTGAGAAATGATGAGCAAGAAAATCCTGATGTTGGTCGGCGATTACGCCGAAGATTATGAAACAATGGTGCCCTTTCAGGCTTTACAGATGATTGGCCATCAGGTGGACGCCGTCTGCCCGGACAAATCCCGTGGCGACTACATCATGACGGCGATCCATGATTTCGACGGTGCCCAGACCTACAGTGAAAAGCCGGGCCACCGTTTTATCCTCAATGCCGATTTTTCCGCCGTAAAAGAGCAGGATTATGACGCGCTGCTAATCCCGGGCGGACGAGCCCCTGAATATCTCCGGCTAAATGATGACGTGCTGAAACTGGTGCAGGCCTTCGACGCCGCGCGCAAACCGATTGCTGCGGTTTGCCACGGACCGCAACTGCTCGCTGCTGCCGGCATATTAAAAGGACGAACCTGTAGCGCCTATCCCGCCTGTGCGCCTGAAGTCCGCCTCGGCGGCGGGCACTATGCCAATATTGGTATCGATCAGGCGCACGTAGACGGTAATCTGGTCACTGCCCCCGCCTGGCCTGCGCATCCGCAATGGCTGGCGAAATTCAGTGCATTGCTAGAATAACGTTGCCCTGCTCCCGCCAGCAGCGCCTGGCGGGAGAAATCCGCTGGGAATAATGTGTCCCCCGGCGATTTAGCGATCCTGCCGCTCCCACTGCGCTTCCCGCTCACGCGCTTTTCTGCGGGCTTCCTCTTTTTCACGATACAGTGGCGGATAGTAGATGTTCCCCCAGTCCCATTTACCAAACCAGAGACTCATCAGCGTACTAAAGATGAGTATAAGTACGGTATAAAAGAGAACGGTTCCGCTTTCACCGCCGTGGCTGAACAGATCGATGACCAGCGAATGCTGCGCGTCGCTAAACCACTGCGGATGGTCATCAAGCATCATGAAAAAGAGGATCCCAAAGAGTAAATCCCCGACTTTAAATCGTTCATGAAATTTCGTGCGCCAGTTTGCATTATGTTTTTCATAATAATTAAGCAGGAACTGGTTGTTTTCCTTCAACGCTAAATCAAGTACTTCGCCTGAAGGAACTTCACCCGACCTCTTCTGATAATCACTCTGCGCGCGCAAGAAATCCGGGAAGATTCCGCTGTAGATGAACTCATTGAGTAATAGCCTGACGATATTGGCTATAAAAGGCATCAGGGTGGTGGCAATTAAACCTAAGCCGGCGAGCGCCACGCAGAAAAATCCCAGATGTTCGGTCCAGTTAAGTGTCTGAACAGGCCAGGTCAACATTCCTTGCCCGCTGTATACCAGCAGCGCCAGATCGGCGAAAAGGACAATATAGATGAAGCGGATAATCCATTGCCATTCCCAGATTTTATCCATAATCCCTAACCCTGCCGGGAAAGACGCTTTCTCTTTCTTTTCATCCGTCATCATTTACCTCCCCTTTGACTCACGGAACAAACATCCCTCGTTCAATAAAGAAAAACTGGCGCAAATGCGCCAGCTCTTAATTTAACGTTCACAACGAAGACCGGCGGTTCCCGGCTCGTCAGTGTTTCTCAATATACATCGTCCGGCTATAAGCCACGTCTTCCGGGTTATTAATGGGGTAACCTTTCACCCATGGTTTGATCAGGCGGCCGTTGGTGTACTGGTAAATAGGTGCGATTGGCGCTTTTTCCGTGAGGATTTTCTCCGCCATGTTGTAGTCTGCGTTACGGGCTTTCGCCGTGTTTTCGAGCGTCGCCTGATGGATAATTTTATCGTACGCCGGATCGTTGAAACGCGAAATATTGCCGCTGTGGGTTGAGGTCAATAACGACAGGAAGGTCGATGGCTCATTGTAATCCCCGACCCATGACGCGCGGATCACATCGAAATTACCGGTATTACGGCTATCGATGTAGGTTTTCCACTCCTGGTTTTGCAGTTTGACGTCAACGCCGAGGTTTTTCTTCCACATCGAGGCCACCGCAATCGCGATTTTCTGATGGTTTTCTGACGTGTTGTACAACAGGTTCAGCTTCAGCGGGCGCTGAGGGCCATAGCCCGCGGCCTGAAGCAGCGTTTTCGCCTGGGCATTAAGTTCCTGCTGTGACATCTGCTCAAACGGCGAGGTTTCTGGCGTAAACCCTGCCGTCACGTCTGGCGTGAAATGCCAGGCGGGCTTCTCACCGGTTCCTAACACTTTGTCCGCCATGATGCGGCGATCGATGGTCATGCTCAGGGCGAGACGTACACGGGCATCGGCCGTGGGTCCTTTTTGCGTATTAAACGCATAGTAATAGGTGCCCAGCTGAGGCGGTGTATACACCTGTCCCGGAATGTCCTTGAGCAGCTTCTGATACATGTTTTTCGGGAACGATTCGGTGATATCAATATCATCCGCCAGATAGCGTTTAGTGGCCGAGGATTCCTGGTTAATCGGTATGAACGTCACTTTTTGCAGGACGGTTTTGGCGTTATCCCAGTAGTGTGTATTTGGCACCACAACCAGTTTTTCATTCACCACGCGATCTTTCAGAACGTAGGCGCCATTTCCGACCAGAGCCCCCGGACGCGTCAACTCTTTGCCGCTCTCCACATTGGCCTTTTGCACCGGATAGAAGGCAAAGTTTGCCGTCAGATTGCTAAACCACGGCAGCGGTTTATCCAGCTGCACACGTAAGGTTTTTGCATCTACGGCCGTCACGCCCAGCGTATCTGGCGCGGCTTTACCATCAATTATCGCCTGTGCGTTATGGATACCCGCCAGCGCCGCAAACCAGGCAAACGGAGACGTGGTTTTCGGATCAACCAGACGCTGCCAGCTGTAGACAAAATCCTGAGCGGTAACTGGAGAACCGTCAGACCATTTCGCGTTATCACGTAAGGAGAAAGTCCAGATACGGTTATCGTTACTCTGCCAGCGCGTCGCCACGCCTGGGGTCAGTTCACCTTTCTCATTCTGATTAACCAGTCCTTCAAAAAGGTCGCGAATGACCTGTATCTCGGGTAATCCCACGGCTTTTGCCGGATCAAGGGAAGCCGGCTCATCTTTAATGTGTCTGACCAGCTCCTGTTTTTGCGCCAGTACCGTGCCCTGTGGCACATCAGCGGCGTACGAAAGTGAAGAGAGTCCGCACAGCAACAGTGCAGCACAGAGACGCGAAACAGGATGCTTCATAAGATCCCCTTTTATGAATTCAGGTAATAAGCAGATGCGTAATTATTTGTTTCGACAATGAGAATTGCAAATACCTTCCTCCGGAAAGTTGATATCCGGCAATTTTCCCGCCATACGGAAACTATTTGATTAACCGCGAGTTTTGCACAACACTGCCAGTAGAGACTTCTTTATCAGGATTTCCTATGGCAATCACCCGACCCAGAGCGGAACGCGGCGCCTTCCCGCCAGGTGCAGAGCAGTATGGCCGTTCATTTCTAGGCGCATCGCTGATTTGGTTTCCGGCCCCCGATGCCGATCGCAACAGCGGCTTAATCATTGCCGGCACGCACGGCGACGAGAACTCTTCTGTCGTCACGCTCTCGTGCGCGCTGCGCACGTTGACGCCCAGCTTACGACGTCATCACGTGATTCTGGCCGTCAACCCGGATGGGTGTCAGCTTGGGTTACGCGCCAATGCGCGGGGCATCGATTTAAACCGTAATTTCCCTGCAGCAAACTGGCGCGCCGGTGAAACGGTTTATCGCTGGAACAGCTCCGCCGAAGAGCGTGACGTTGTCTTGCTGACCGGCGACACGCCGGGCTCGGAGCCGGAAACACAGGCGCTGTGCCAGTTAATCCATAAGATCCACCCGGCCTGGGTTGTCACCTTTCACGATCCGCTGGCCTGCATCGAAGATCCGCGGCACACCGAGCTGGGCGAATGGCTGGCGAATGCTTTCGCCCTGCCGCTTGTCTCCAGCGTGGGCTATGAAACCCCTGGCTCATTCGGCAGCTGGTGTGCCGACCTGGGATTACCTTGCATCACCGCGGAATTCCCGCCGATATCGTCAGACGAAGCCAGCGAAAAATATTTAAAGGCCATGGTGGAGCTTCTGCGCTGGCAGCCTCAAAAATGAAGGACGCCGCTGGTAAACGTGAGTGCCGGTGAAACGTCAACCGCCAGCCATGTCGGGCCATCAAGATCGGCAAAACTGACATGATTTACCAGCGGCAGCGCCGCGTTGATCGCCCGGGATGTACACAGCATACATCCCAGCATGATTGAAAACCCCTGAGCTTGCGCCTGTTCTGCCAGCGCCAGCGCCTCTGTCAGCCCACCGGTCTTGTCGAGTTTGATATTGACCATCTCGTAACGGCCCTGCAGTTCAACCAGGCTATCGCGCGTATGGCAGCTTTCATCCGCGCAGATGGGCAGCGGGTGGATAAAATTCTTCAGCGCCGCATCATCCTGTGCCGGCAGAGGCTGTTCCAGCATGGCTACGCCCAGGTCGGCCAGCAGCTGACATCGTGCGGCAAGGCCTTCGGGATGCCATGACTCATTCGCATCCACAATTAACGTGGCTGTCGGGACTGCCGAGCGGATAGCGACCATACGCTCGCTGATCAGACGATCGTCAAGCTTCACCTTTAACAGCGTCGCCCCCGCATCAAAGAGTGCTTTTGCGCTGGCGGCCATGTGTTCAGGCTCGCCAATCACCACCGTTTGCGCCGTGACAACCGATGTCGGCAACGTGACGCCTAGCAGCGTCGTCAGCGAAGTTTGCTGTTTGGCAGCCTCCAGGCTCCAGAGTGCGCAGTCAATCGCATTACGTGCCGCGCCGGCGGGTATACGCTGCTGTAACGCCTCGCGGGTGAGCCCTTTTTCCAGATCGGGAACGAGTGTCATGATAAGTGCCATTACCGACGCCAGACTTTCGCCATAGCGCGGGTACGGCGTGCATTCGCCGACGCCCTTAATGCCGTCCTCTTCTATCTCCACCACGACCACACTGGCTTCGCTTCGACTGCCGCGGGAGATCACAAACGGGGTATGCAATGGCCAGGCTTCTTCATAGACCTTAACGCTTCTCATCACTGACTCCTTGCGGCCCGGAAAGGCGAAAAAATTGGTTTGCCGTGTTATCCGCTGATGGCATACACTAGCCCCGACGTTAACTATATGTAAACAGGAAGATATCTATGTCACAACTCGTTCATTTCCAGGGCAACCCGGTTGCTGTTGCAGGTTCCATTCCACAGGCTGGCAGCAAAGCACAGGCTTTTACTCTGGTGGCTAAAGATCTGTCTGACGTCACACTGTCTCAGTTTGCTGGCAAACGCAAAGTCCTGAACATTTTCCCAAGCATCGACACCGGCGTCTGTGCTGCATCCGTGCGCAAATTCAACCAGCTGGCGACGGACATGGACAACACCGTTGTGCTGTGTATTTCTGCCGATCTGCCGTTCGCCCAGTCCCGTTTCTGCGGTGCTGAAGGTCTGAGCAACGTCATTACCCTCTCCACCCTGCGCAGCCCGGATTTCCTGGAAAACTACGGCGTGAGCATCGCGGAAGGCCCACTGAAAGGCCTGGCAGCGCGCGCTGTACTGGTTATCGATGAAAATGACAACGTCGTGTTCAGCGAACTGGTTAACGAAATCACCACCGAGCCGGATTACACTGCCGCGTTGGACGTGTTGAAAGCATAATGAATGCTTAGCATTCTATATAGCTTAGCAATCTAATGAAATAACAGGGTTTATTTCTCTTTGCAGGCTCTGGAAGACGACACATGACAAACCTCGCACTGGCGGGGTTTTTTATTCCCTTCAAGCTGAATCGTTAAAGCTAAACCATTCACCGTTCACATTTACTGTGCAAATAATTGTATTGAAGTTAACTTAATTGCGATCTTATTCTCATATTAGACCTTAAATATTCATATTTTCTTCCCCAGTGAAGCACATCACATTTCCCTTCAGGTCAAAACATTAGATTTGCTGACGAAAGCAAATAATCGTTTCAGCAAAAAGGAAAGGATATGAAAATTAAACTGGCTATTACGCTCCTTGCGGCTTTGATTTCGGGTCAGGCTGCGGCGAAAACCTGGGTGCTGACAAGCGCTGAAAGCGGCGTGGAGAAAGGAAACTGGAAAATAACGAGCGATGAGCTGAAGGTAAAAGATCAGGCGTTCAGCATTGAACAAAAAGTGTTGCACGGTGGCAAACAGGAAGGCAGCAAAATCCTTGTTATCAGCAGTAAAAGTGGCCTGACAATTACCTTAAGCCCCTCTCGCGGCATGAACCTGCTCCGTGTGGAAGGCTTCGGCACCAGAATGGGCTGGGATTCCCCGGTAAAAGAGGTCGTGAACCCGGCATATATTAATCTGGAAAGTCGCAACGGGCTTGGCTGGCTGGAAGGTTTCAACGAGATGATGGTGCGCTGTGGCTATGAGTGGACGGGCCACCCGGTCACGGCTGACGGCCAAATCTACACGCTTCACGGCAAGGCGGGCAATACGCCTGTATCGCAGGTTGAAGTGGAGGTGGCTGACGCCGCCCCCCATGAAATTCGAATTCGCGGTTTGATCAAAGAGAGCACGTTCAAAAAAGCAGATTTGCAGACCATGACCGAACTGCGTTACGTCCCAGGAACCAACCAGTTCAGTTTGCATGATGTTCTGACAAACCATGCTGATTACCCGCATGATTATCAAATCATCTACCACAGCAACTTTGGTACCCCGATCCTCGAAGAAGGCGCGCGCTTCCTTGCCCCGGTTGCGAGCGTCAGTCCATTCAATGACTACGCGAAAGCCGGTGTCAACGACTGGCAGACCTATGCCGGGCCAACGAAAGGCTTTGATGAGATGGTGTTTAACCTCAAACCGCTTGCGGATAACAACCACAAAACCCTCGCGGCCGTGGTGAATAAAGCCGGTGATAAAGGGGCGTCCATTCAGTTTGATACCCGCCAGTTGCCGGTGCTGACCTTATGGAAAAACACCGACACCCTGAAGCAAGGTTATGTCACCGGTATTGAGCCGGGTACCAGCTACGCCTACCCGGTCACCATTGAGCGCGAACAAAAACGCGTTAAGCAACTGCAACCGGGAGCCAGCACACAGTTTGATCTGACCTATACCCTGCTCCATAACCCGCAACAGGTGAAAGACGTGGAGAACCGTATTGCATCGATTCAGGGAGAGACAAAGGTCGACATTAATAGCACCCCTATCGCAAAAGAATGAGTAAAAAAAAGCCTCTTTACAGAGGCTTTTTACCGTTATTCGTCACCCTTCTTCTGATTCAAACCATACTCTCGCAACTTATTGGCAATCGCCGTGTGTGAAACGCCAAGGCGTTTTGCCAGCTTACGGGTGCTTGGATAGCTACGGTACAGTTGCGTCAGCACGGAGCGCTCAAAACGGCTGGTAATGTCATCCAGCGAACCTTCCATCGCCTCTTCACCTACTGACACCGTCCCGGCATCGTAATCCGGTAACAGAATATCCTGCGGCCGCAGTTCATAACCTTCCAGCTGCGTCAGTGCGCGGTAAACGGCGTTCTTGAGTTGGCGAATGTTGCCCGGCCAGCCGTAGCGCATGAGCACCGTGCCGAGATCGGCTGAAAGCTTCGGACGCGGTACCCCCTGCTCGTCGGCAAAGCGCGCCACAAAGAGTTCGGTCAGCGGCATGATATCCTGCGGGCAATCGCGCAGCGGTGGGATATTCAGGGTCAGGACATTCAGGCGGTAGTAGAGATCCTCGCGGAATACCCCTTTTTGCACCAGTTCGACCAGGTTTTTCTGCGTCGCACAAATCACACGCACATCCACATGAACTTCATGATCCTCGCCTACGCGGCGGAACGTGCCATCATTGAGGAAGCGCAGCAGCTTGGCCTGCATGCGTGGCGACATTTCACCAATCTCGTCCAGCAGCACGGAACCGCCGTTAGCCTGCTCGAAGAACCCTTTTTTACCTTCCGGCGCGTGACCAAATAATTCGCTTTCGACGGCATCTTCCGGAATCGAGGCGCAGTTGAGGGCCAGATACGGTTTTGCCGCTCGCGGGCTGGCCAGATGCACAGCATGCGCCAGCAGGTCCTTCCCGGTACCGGTATCGCCGGTAATCAGCAGTGGCGCGGTCAGACTCGCGAGTTTGCGCGCCTGATCCACCACATGCCGCATTTTCGGGCTGACGGCAATAATCTGGCTGAATGCCCCCACATCCTGGCTGGAGATATTTTGCAGCTGACGGCCCATGCGCACGGTAGAACGCAGCATGATCACGGCGCCGGTCAGAACGCGCGTGTCGGCCTCGCCTTTCAGATAGACCGGCGTTATTTCCATTAAGAAATTCTGTCCGTGGATAACCACATGCTCGCTGTGGGTGTTCTGCGGGTTGCTGTCCAGCCAGCGCTGGAAGTTAAAGCCGGGAATCAACTGTGCTGCGTTGTGGTTGCTGAGTTTTTCCTGACTCTGCGCGAACAGCTGGCAGCTGGCATGGTTAACACGCTCAACCTTACTTTTTAAATCCAGGGAGAGGAAAGGCTCTGGCATGGCTTCAAGCAATGCGCTCAATGCCAGATGCTCACGCTCCGACGGCATCCAGGGGATGGTGCGTACATCCGTAACGCCAGCGATACGGCGTATTTCTGCCATCAGGCTACTGAACGTATTAAATTCAATTTCGGCAAAATTGAGGTAAATTCGCCCGACAGGATCGATCTCAATGCCACGTAAATCAATGCTACGTAAAACAAGAAGATCGAGTAATTCGCGGGTCAGACCGAGACGGTCTTCACAGAAGACTTCAAGACGCATGGGAAATTCACCGTTTTAAGCCAATAACATTAAAATGATATGTCAGAACACGGTGATCGGGAAGATGGCTGTCAACAAATATTGACAGCCAGCACGATTAATGACCAAACCGGCTACTGAACCGGTTTTTTATTGAGCGTCTCTTTGAGCTGACCGATTAACTCACGTCGGAAATCCCCCAATCGCGGCTTATCGCCATCAATCCACGGCAGTGGACGGCACACTTCCATCGCTTTGATGCCCAGACGGGCGGTCAACAAACCGGCACCAATACCCTGCGCGGCACGGGCAGAGAGACGCGCCGCCAGATCCTGCGACATCCAGTCCATCCCCACTTCCCGCACCAGCTCGCTTGCTCCGGCAAAGGCGATGTTGAGCAATACCAGACGGAACAAGCGAAGGCGGCTGTAGTACCCCAACTCAATGCCGTATAAAGCAGCAATCCGGTTAATCAGACGCAGGTTACGCCAGGCGATAAACGCCATATCCACCAGCGCCAGCGGGCTGACGGCAATCATCAGGGTTGATTCCGCAGCAGAGCGGCTGATTTCGCGCCGCGCCTGGGCATCCAGCACCGGCTGCACCATGTGGGAATACAGCGTCACCACTTCACGATCGTTCTGGGTTTCATGGATAGCGGCATACCAGCGCTGAAGCGCCGGGTGCGACTGATCAATACCCGCCTGACTGGCCAGCTTTTCACAAAACGCGCGGCCTTTGCCGGTTCCGTGACTGTGGAGCAGATCCCGCGCTTCATCACGCTCATGGGCGCGCTGTCGCAGGCGCCACAGGCGACGCCACTCGGTCGCAACAGACCCGACACCCGCCCCCACAATCAGAGCACCGGCAGCGCAGCCGCCCAACGCGACCCAGTCCTGGGTTTGCCAGGCGTTGACTGCCCACTGGACGCCTTGCCCAACCACGCTGACGCCAAACAACGCCAGCCCGGCAGTCACCATCTTTCGCCACAGGCTGCGTTTTGGGCGTAGCGCGGCTTCCACGACCGCTTCAGCCGGCCCCTCTTCAACAAGCAGCTCTTCGGTCAGCGCCGGGGCAAAATTATCTGCCTGCGGGCCATTAAACGTCTGCGCAGTTTTAAACGCCTCCGGGTGCTCTTGCTCAAGCGTTCCGGTAAAATCAATGCGCGGTTTTAACGGTTCCGTCATCGCAATTTATCTCCAATCAAAAACTCCAGCGCCGCATCCAGACGGATATGCGGTAACGGCTGATCGACCGTCATGGCCTGCGGGCGGAAGGCTTCAAACTGGAAGCCCTGGTTCTGCCAGAAGGCCGGCCCCGGAAGGCGGGCGGGCACTTCGCCCGGATAGACAGTAAGCGGTTCGCCGTCGCTAAGACGATTCCCGCGCAATGCCGGTATTTTCTCGCCATTAAGGTCAATCAACCCACTCTGTGTCGCCTGTACGGAAGCCAGTCCGAGGCAATCCATACTGATCCCTTCGAACGCGGCATTCTGCCAGGCGTCCTGCACCAGTTGCTGCAGCAGCGACACCATATTGGCATGCTGATCGACCGTCACGTGATCGGCTTTTGTGGCCGCAAACAGCAACTTGTCGATAACGGGTGAGAAGAGACGACGAAACAGCGTGCGCTGCCCGTAGTGAAAACTTTGCATTAACTGTGTCAGCGCCAGGCGCATATCGTTGAAGGCCTGCGGCCCGCTGTTCAGCGGTTGCAGGCAATCCACCAGCACAATCTGGCGATCAAAACGTAAAAAATGGTTTTTATAAAAACCTTTCACCACTTTTTCACAGTAGTAATTGTAACGCTCGCGCAGCATTCCGGCGTTAGTGTGTTTGTCCGCCTGGGCCAGTTTTGACTCCCCGATGCCATCCACGTCCGGCCACGGGAAAAACTGCAGCGCAGGTGCGCCCGCCAAATCTCCCGGCAGAACAAAACGGCCCGGCTGGATGAAATGCAACCCTTCCTGCTTACACTGATGCAGATACTCCGTCCAGGCCTCGGCAATCGCCGCCAGCCGGTTTTCATCGGCAGGGGCCATCGGATCCAGGCCTTCGCACAGTTTTCGCCATTTCGTCGACCACTCGGCGCGGTTGCCCTGCAACAGCCCCGTCATCTGTCGTGACCAGCTGAGATAGTCCTGAGCCAGCATAGGTAAATCGAGCAACCACTCACCGGGGTAATCCACAATTTCCAGATACAGGGTGGAGGTATCCTTGAAGTGGCGCATCAGGGATTCATTAGAGCGAAAACGCAGCGCAAGGCGAATTTCACTCACCCCGCGCGTCGGCGTCGGCCAGGTGGGCGGTTCACCATAAAGCTGAGCCAGCCCTTCATCATAGGTAAAACGGGGAATGCCAAAATCGCGCTGAGGCACACGTTTAACCCCCAGCAGGCGCTCTTCCCGCACGGCGCTCAGCAGCGGCAGCCGCGCCCCACTGTGCAGGTTAAGCAGCTGGTTCACCATCGCGGTGATAAACGCCGTCTTGCCGCTGCGGCTCAGCCCCGTCACCGCCAGACGCAGATGACGGTCAACGCCACGGTTCACCAGTGAATTGAGTTCGTTCTTAAGTCGCTTCATCGCCGTCCTTCATTGCCCGGAAGCCTCAAATACATTGCTTCAGAATACAATAAATGGGGGCAGATCGTTGATTATCAATTCTTATTTATTGCTATTGCCGTTTTCTCTCCAGTAAGATGAACGACATTGCTGTTAGTCAGGAGTGAGTAAGGTGTATGTCACCCACCATCTATGATATCGCACGGGTTGCCGGCGTTTCGAAATCAACCGTCTCCCGCGTTCTGAATAAACAAACGAATATTTCTCCTGAAGCGCGTGAAAAAGTGTTGAAGGCGATTGACGAATTAAATTATCAACCCAATAAACTCGCCCGCGCCCTGACCTCTTCTGGCTTCGACGCCATTATGGTTATTTCGACACGCTCGACGAAAACCACCGCCGGCAACCCTTTTTTCTCTGATGTTCTGCATGCCATAACAGCCAAAGCTGAAGAGGAAGGTTTTGACGTTATTTTGCAAACCTCGAAAAGCAGTGAAGACGATCTGCTGAAATGCGAAAGTAAAATAAAACAAAAAATGATTAAAGGGATCATCATGCTAAGCTCACCGGCAAATGAATCCTTTTTCACAACGCTGGATGCTTATGGCGTACCGGTGGTCGTCATCGGGAAAGTCGAAGGTGATTTTCAGAATATTTACTCGGTCGACACGGATAATTTCCAGGACAGTGCTACGCTAACAGAAACCTTTATTAAAAATGGCCGACGTAACATTGCCTGTCTGCACGCGCCGCTCAATTATCATGTTTCGATTGATCGTCTTGCCGGTTATAAATCCAGCCTGGAAAAGCACGGCATCGCCATTAACCCGGCGTGGATCATCGACGGCGGATATACCCATGAAAGCGCGCTTGCCGCGGCCACAGAATTGCTCTCCTCGGCCACGCCACCTGATGCGGTATTTGCCACTGACAGCATGA
The DNA here is from genome assembly GCF_003010695.1 of Enterobacter cloacae complex sp. FDA-CDC-AR_0132. Lineage (NCBI taxonomy): Bacteria > Pseudomonadati > Pseudomonadota > Gammaproteobacteria > Enterobacterales > Enterobacteriaceae > Enterobacter > Enterobacter cloacae complex sp. FDA-CDC-AR_0132. The sequence goes on from NZ_CP027618.1 coordinate 4,236,770, forward strand.
AGTTACTCAGCCTTTATCGCGCGGCGGATACTCTGGATCTGAGGATCCCCGAGCAGGTGGTGATTGCAGGATACAGTGACCCGATGCTCTCCCTCATTTTAACGCCAGCACCCGGGGGTTTTGATATCCCAACCCGCAAGCTGGGTGAAGAGAGCTGCAATCTTCTTTTCAGGCGTATCGCCGGTCAGCCTGCGCCACAAAAAGTGCTTGTCGATACCCATTTTACGTTAGCGCCCTCTCTTCGCTAAAACCAGGGGCTGAAAGCCCCTGGCATCCGGTCTGTCAGAACGCGTAATTAACGCCAACACCCGCGTAGTGGAAACGGTCGCTGTCGCCTTCGTCATGGTTTTCCCATTCGTAGGCGTATTCCAGCGTCATGGATAATCCATTGTTGAAGTCATACGCGTACAGTAAACCCAGTCGGTTGAAATCGTGTCCTTCACGATCGGGATCGTCCTGCCAGTCCCAGTTCGACCAGCGATCCAGCCCCAGACGGGTATATGGCGTGAGCGTCGTCTGGCCTAATGAAACAGGCAGATACGCACGAATTTCCTGCGTTGAAAATTCGCCGTTATTACGTGAACTGTCCATATTGAAACCGCGCTCAAGATAATAGTTCACTTTTGCAGAGAAGGTTTCATTAATGGTCCAGGTAAAACCCGTTTCCGTTTCTACACGGCTGTCGGCATAACCGGTTTTTTCCAGGTCATTTGCAAACTGATACATGGCAAACCAGCCACCAAAACGCCAGTCGTCGGACAATTTAATATCCCAGTCGGGCTGAATTTTGTAGCGCTGCATATTTGCGCTACCGTCTTTGGCACCGTGTTCATCTTTAAAGTGATAACCGTAATTACGGAAACCGCCGGTCAACCCGAGTGTAAAATCATCGGTGCCAATAAAGCGATAGCGTAATTCAAATTCCGGACGGTCAAAATAGGTCCCACGGGTCATGCTGCTGTAATCAACCGGTCCTTCCTGATACATTGCCAGCGAAAGGGTCCAGGCATCCCATGTGGCATTAAACCACACAGAGGGTTCATATAATCCATCTTTATCGTCGCCCTGACCTTCGACGTTTTCAATTTCATACATGGCACCGATATTAAATTCCCAGTGTTTTGCTGATTCCGTTGCGTGCGCGCAGCTAACCCCTGCGCACAGAACGAGCGCAGCACTTCTTAGTAGAGTACTCATTTAAATGTTCCCTTTATAATTAACTCAAAAAAAACCGGAAATTTGCATTTCCGGCGAACGCCTTTCTTATCTAATAGCCACTTCAGTATCAGCGTCGAAGAAATGACATTTATTCATATCGAACTGGATGCCGATATTATCCCCCGCCGCATAATCATTTACCGCTCCTGCACGAACGACCAGCTCATGCCCGCCCACGGTGGCATAGAGCATGAACTCAGCCCCGGTCAGTTCGGCCACGCTGACTTTTGCCGCAATATCATCCCCACGGTTTTGCAGCGTCAGAATATCTTCCGGCCGGATCCCAAAGACCACGGCTTTACGCTGATATCCGGCGGCCTTCACCGCCGCCAGCGTGTCTTCAGGTATCTCCAGACGCAGCGTTTCCGTCACGAAATAGCGATCGTCTATCGCGCCCCGAATAAAATTCATTGCCGGTGATCCGATGAAGCCCGCCACAAACATATTCGCCGGTTCGTTGTAGACCTGCTTAGGTGCCCCCACCTGCTGAATAACGCCATCCTTGAGGATCACAATGCGGGTCGCCATCGTCATCGCTTCCGTCTGATCGTGGGTCACGTAAATCATTGTGGTGTTGAGCTTCTGATGCAGCTTGCTGATTTCAGCGCGCATTTGCACACGCAGCTTGGCGTCCAGGTTAGAAAGCGGTTCATCCATCAGAAAGACGCCGGCTTCGCGCACAATCGCCCGTCCTAACGCCACGCGCTGACGTTGCCCACCCGACAATGCGCCAGGTTTACGCGTGAGGTAATCACGCAACCCCAGGATTTGTGCCGCCCAGTTCACGCGCTCTTCAATGACCACGGGGGCAATTTTCTGCATCTTCAGGCCAAACGCCATGTTGTCGTAAACCGTCATATGCGGATAAAGCGCATAGTTCTGGAAAACCATCGCAATGTCGCGGGACTTGGCGGGCACATCGTTCATGCAGACACCGTCAATCACCAGCTCACCGGCGGAGATCTCCTCAAGCCCGGCAATCATGCGAAGCGTCGTCGATTTACCGCACCCCGAGGGACCCACAAAGACGATAAACTCCTTGTCCTCAATTTCGAGGTTAAAATCCTTAACCACATGGACCTGGTTATCGTAGATTTTCTGAATATGCTTCAGAGACAGTTGAGCCATTTTTTAATTCCTTATCATTACCGTTCGGGATGCCCAGAAATCCGTCAGGCATTTCCAGGTCAGTTCCTGCGTTGAATGAAGTTGTAAGCCCGCATGGTTCAGGCCAGGTCCAATCCCGACCGAGAGCATTCCCGCCACGTTGATTGCCTCAACGCCGGCTGCAGCATCTTCTATTCCGATAGCCTGCTCGGGGCGCACGTTCAGCCCGGCGCAGGCCGCAAGAAAGATCTCCGGGTCCGGTTTTGAGCGGGCAATGCGCGAGGCATCGGCGCAGAAATCAAAAGCCCTCTCAATGCCCAGCGCCTGCAAAATACCGGGGGCGTTAAGGGACACTGAGGCCAGCCCGATTTTGACGTTCGCCGCACGAATTTCCGCCAGCACCTCGCGGATGCCCGGAAGCAGAGAATCCTGCGTCAACGACGCCAGAGACCCGACGTAGCGCGCGTTCTTTTTATCCGCGAGCGCCTGCCGCTGCTGGTCGTTAAACTCCTCCTCTTTTCCGCCATGGCGCAGAATCCGCTGCAGCGATTCCATACGGCTTATCCCTTTCAGCTCGTCGTTGAACGCCACGTCGAACGAGATGCCAATTTCCTGCGCCACGGCACGCCAGGCCAGAAAATGCAGATGCGCGGTATCGGTGATCACACCATCAAGATCAAAGACAACGGCCTCAGGCATCATGATTTGCTCCCGTGGTAGCGGTCCCATAAATAGATGTAAAAAAATCCCTGAAAGAACAGACCTGCCGATCCGTTATGCACAGGGTTTTACCCCACAGCGTTAAGGTCACCGGTGCAGTGGTTTCAATCGTTAAAACATCATTTTCAAACGTGAAGTGCATGCGCGCGTTTCTCCATCGCAGCGGGAAAGCCAGTTTTCGCCAGTGGGCAGGCAGCTTCGGGGCAAGATGCAATTCCCCCTGGACGATCTGCATGCCGGCAAATCCCTGAATAACGCCGGACCAGATAGCCCCGGTGGCGGCAGCATGAATCCCGTCATCGCAGCTGTGCGGATCGTCGCCCAGATCGATGGCGATACCCTCGCGCCAGAAGGCGTAGGCCCTTTCCGTATCGCCACACCGGGCAGCAACAATTCCATGAATCGCTTTGCTCAGCGAAGAGTCGTGTATGGTACGCGGCTCGTAGTACGCTAGGTTGGCAGCACACTGCTGTGGGGTAAACCGTTCCGGCAGCAGGTAGTTGAGCATCACCACGTCGGCCTGTTTAAGAATCTGCATCTCGTTCACTTCCGCGCGGGAGTAATCGAGCAGAATGGTCTGTTTACCCGCTTTCGCCTTATAGCGGCTCAGATCGATTGCCGGTTTCGCCATGAAGGTGTCATCCTGAGGAAGGACCCCTTCTGCGTTGGCTTGCGGTAACCACAAACGGGACATAAACCGGCTGGCATTCTCCATGAAGCCGGCATCTTCACGATTGAACATCGCCATAAACTGGCGCGCACAGGCGACATTGTGCCAGGCCAGATAGTTGGTGTAGGCATTGTTATTGACGTGCTCCGTGTACTCATCCGGCCCGATCACATCGTGGATTTCTAGGCGACCATTGACTTCCGTCGCCCGCCCCATCCAGAACGTTGCCGTCTCTATCAGTAGCGTCAGCCCTTCGTTACGCATAAAAGCGTCATCATGTGTCGCCTGCCAGTAGGCCACGACAGCCCAGGCAATGTCCGCCACAATGTGATGTTCTGCCAGCGCAGAGGCCACTTTCTGGCGCGTGCCCGTGCGGATGTTGATTGCTGCATATTCCGGCGTTTCCTCCTGACCGCTCGCGGCGCTCTCCCAGGGGAAAAGTGCGCCAGGCCAGCCGTTGCGACGCGCTTTTTCACGAGCCCCGGCCAGGTTGAGCCAGCGATAACGCAGCAGACTGCGGGCGACCTGCGGACGCGTAAAGAGATGGAAAGGCAGCAGGAAAATTTCGGTATCCCAGAAGACGTGGCCTTTATACCCTTCGCCGGTCAATCCTTTCGCGGCGATACTGCAGCGCTCATTGTCGGCAGGCGTCATGGCGATCAGATGCCAGACGGTATAATCCAGCGCGAGCTGATCCTGCGGTTCCGCAGACGTTACCGCCACCCGCGCATCTCGCCAGACGTCTTCCCAGGCGCAGGCAGAGCTCTCCAGCAACGATGCGTAGCCTCGCGCTGCGCACACCTTGAGTTCGGCCAGTGCGTTACGCGCAAACGACGCCTGCGAAAGGGCTTTGTCACTGCGGTGGGCGACCCAGACGATCTTTTCAAGCGTGACAGTGTCACCCTGCGAAACGTTCAGGGCGTAATGCGCACTGATGCGACGATTTTTAGCGGTAAAGCAGCTTTCGCTACCCGCTGAAAGCCGGCAGAACGCGGATATAACGACATCAGAAACCCGGTCCTGCGTTTCATACACGCCCTGCATACAGTTCTGGTCGAATACCCGGACTGAAATCTCATCCAGATGCTGCCTGCCGCTGTTGGTTTGCGTCGCATCGATTCCGGTTTTCAACACCACCTGCGAGGGCCCATCAAGGGGAGTGATGGCGAGTTGCATTGCCACTAACGGCAACTGAGCGAGAGAAACGAAACGACGGCTCTCCAGGCGATAGCGTTTCCCGTCGGGCGAGCGCCAGAGCACGCTGCGACGCAGTTCACCATTGGCAAACGCCAGCTCGCGCTGCCACTCAAGAAGCGCCCCGGAAAGCAGGGTAAAATTCACACCATCCAGTTCAACCTCAATACCGGTAATATCCGGCAGGTTGATTAACTCCGTGGTCTCATTGCGACCTGCGCGATGATAGAGCCCGGCGAGATACATGCCTCTGGTTTGCTGGGTGTAATCCTCTTCGTGTGCCGCGCGAATGCCCATGTAGCCATTGCCGCAAGCCATGATGGAGGCGTATTTATTCAGACTGTGGGGAGAGAAGCCCGGTTCGGTTAAAACAGACACATTCAGCATAACGTCACGCTTTCCCCTGTATCCGCCGATTCATAAAGCGCGGCAACAAGTTGCTGGATAACCAGCCCCTGTTCCGCATCTGCGATCATAACCGGCTCTCCCAGCACATGGCGTACAAACGCCTCCATGCTGCGCAGGTGACGCTGGTCGTCTGCCTCATCACGCTGCATGAGGGTCTGTAAAACGCCCGCCTCATCGTGGTATATGTGTGCCGGGAAGAGCGTGGCCCCCGCCTTTTCGCCACAGAATGAAACATTCATGATCGACTGCTCACGGATATTCAGCGCAAACGACGTATCCAGGCGCAGAACGCCGCCATTGCAGAATTCAATTGTGCCAAACAGAGCATCTTCAACGGTAAACCGGGCGGGATCCCACTCGCCAAACTGTCCACTGTTTTTACGGTTCCCCAGCTTCTGGAAGCTATGGGCGGTCACCCTTTTTACCGCCGGGAAACCCAGCACATACATCGCGGCATCCAGCATATGAATACCGATATCGATCAGCGGTCCGCCACCCTGTAGCGATTTGTTCGTAAAGACGCCCCAGCCCGGCACGCCGCAACGACGCAGCGCCTGGGCCGACGTAAAGTAGATCTCACCTAACGCCCCATTTGTGACAGCGTCACGTAACAGCTGCGTGTCGAGCGCAAACCGATGGTGAAAATCATACGCCAGCACTTTTCCCGCTTTACGGGCCGCCATGCGCATCTGGTCAGCCTGTTGCGGCGTCATGGCAGGCGGTTTTTCGCACATCACATGACATCCGGCCTCCAGTGCCGCCATGACATGTTCAAAATGGAACCGGTTTGGGGAGCAGACGCTGACCACATCAGGTTTTACCGCCTGCAGCATTTCAGATGCATTCTGCCAGACCGAAGGAATTGCATGACGTTCCGCAAACGCCTGTGCCTGTTCAAGGCCGCTGTCCATGACAGCGACCATTTGAACATCACTGCGTGTGGCGTAATACGAGGCATGCACTTTGTCCGCGACCTGCCCGGCGCCAATAATGGCGACGCGCAGAAGCGAAGGTGTTGAAGCACTCATCACGCTCGTCATCCTTAGCATTCACGCAGATACGTGAGTGAATTCTGGTAAGCCTGGGCCGGATCGTCGGCGCGGACACGGCACTCATACACCACGTAGCCCTGATAGTTGTCCGCACGAAGCTGCCCGAACAACGTGGCAAAATCCAGCGTCCCGCTGCCAGGTTGATAGCGATGGTTATCGGCGATATGCACATGACCCAGCAGATCCCGGTTGCGATGCAGCGCCTCTGTTAGCGAATCTTCTTCGATATTCATGTGGTAAAAGTCGCCGATGATCTGCACATGCCTGAGCGCGTTCTCTTCGATATAGCGACGCGCATCCGCGAGCGTGTTGATCATGTGATCCTGGTAGCGGTTGAGCGGCTCAAGGTAAACGGTGGTCCCGGTACGCGCCGCCACCTCATCCAGACAACGCAGCGAAGCACTCACCGCTTCGCGGTCACCCGCCAGGCTGCGTGGAGAGGTCATCGGCGGCAAGCGGAAGGTAAACATTCCCCAGGCGGCGGGCACAATAATCCCCTTTCCACCCACTTCAGCCAGTGCTTCCAGGATGCGTTCGATCTGTTTTAATCCGTTCAGACGACGTTCTTCAATGAAGTCACCAATCCAGCCGTCATATCCCCCGCAGGCGGTGGTCACCGGCAGGCCCGTGGCGGTGATTGCGGCTTTCACTTCATCGAGATTGTCCACCAGCAGTTTGCCGTCAATTTCAAAGCCATCAAAACCCATCGCTTTGATGTACTGGAATTTCTCCAGAATAGAAGTCGGGAAAAAAGCCTGATTTTGCGTTGCGATTTTCATTGATGCTCTCCTTAGCTTAAAAAGTGACGCCCATCTTGATGCTCAGTTCCGGATGCTGATCGACATACTTCATGTAGCTCTCAGCGCTGGTGGTAAAGGTGACAACCGGGTCAATCAGATCTTCGCAGTTCAGATAACCGTTCATCAGCAGTTCCCAGCAGGTCTCTTCAATACGCTTGCGGCTCCAGCGCGGGTAATCCGGGTTGGGTTCGCTGCAGGCGCGCGAGAAAACGATTTTCGCGTTATTGAAGTGGGCTTCACGCCCCAGATTGAACCCTTCTGCGAACGGTTTCGCGAAAGCCACGTAGGAGATCGTTCCACCGTAGGCGAGCCCGCGCAGCGCAGACTGCAATGCATCGGCAAAACCGCTGGTTTCGATAATCACGTCAGCGCCCTGCTTTCCGGTCAGTTTTTTAATCTCCAGACCGACATCGGTGCCAAACGGACTGAGGCAGTAATCAGCCCCGTGACGGCGGGCAATTTCGCAGCGATGTTCGATAGGGTCGACACCGATGACGATGGATGCACCGGCTTTTTTCGCCAGCTGAATCGCAATCTGCCCAATGGCACCCAGTCCGACCACAACGACAAAATCCCCTACCCGCACGTTAGCATCACGCACGCCGCTCATGGCGAACTGCGCTGGGTCATAACAGACGGCATTTTTCCAGGAAGACCCTTGCGGCATTTTGCGCAGCTTGTAGTTATTAACGGCATTCACGATGACCGTCTCCTGCAGCGGCCCATAGCAGCAGACACGGTCGCCCGTCTGGTATTCCGTCACTTCATCGCCGCATTCGATAATGTCGCCAACGATCATGTTGCCCAGCTGGAACTTACCAAACTCAATGCCCCGCGCCGCGCCCTCTTCACGCGGGGTAAACATCTGCCACTCCGCGTTAAACTCCTCATCAATGAAGGGACTTGCCGCCCGGAAATCTACCACTTCGGTGCCGTGTTTTGGCGCGCCGAAGCGCGCACGAATTTTCACTTCATGGACGGCAACAGGACGATCTTCATATTCCACCAGCGCCGCTACACGAGGCGCTGTCGCAACTAACTTTTTCATGACTGACTCCTATTTAAAACTGGCCGCCTCAGCCTTTAACGCCACCGGCGGTCAAACCACTTTTGATAAAACGTTCAGACAGTGCGTACATGATGACCACCGGAAGCGCTGTCACCAGCGATGCCGCCATCATCCGACCCCAGATATAATCTGGCGTGCTAAAGAGGGTGTTCAGCCCAACCGGCAAGGTGAAATTGCTGGCGCTGGACAGGAAAATGGATGCAAACAGGTAGTCGTTCCATGCCACCATGAAGCAGTAGACGAACACCGACACGAGGCCGGAAATCGCCAGCGGAACGGTAATGCGGAAGATAATTTGCAGGCGGTTAAGCCCGTCCATCATCGCGGCTTCTTCTATTTCATCCGGAATGGTGTCGAAATAGCTGCGCAGCATAAAGACGGCTGTCGGCAGCGTCTGGGTCACCATGGTGATAATCAGCGCCAGCTCTGTGTCATAGATCCCCAGCGCGGTGATGATTTTGAACAGCGGCACCACCAGCAAAATCCCCGAGAACATATAGACGATGTAAAAACTCGCATTGATCGTCGTACGTCCTTTAAAACGCAGTTTGGATAACGCGTAAGCCCCCAGCGTGCCGAGAAAAACGGCAATCATCGACGAGGTCAGCGAGACCACCATGCTGTTTCTGAAGTAATCCACAAACGGGAAGATCAGCGGATTAAAGATGTCGATGTAATGCTGCAGCGTCCACGCCTGCGGCAGGATGGTCGGATGGAGCGATATCGCCTCTTTCGCGCTCTTAAGCGAGGTCATTAACATCACAAAGAACGGGAACAGCGTGATGATCAGAAACACCGCCAGCCCCAGATAAAAACCGAGACGACCCAGTACGCGTTTATTTGTTGCCATTGAGGTTTACCCTTTTTCTGGTCAGCAGAATGACGGCGAAGATGATCACGAACAGCACCACGGAGATGGCAGCGGCTTTCCCGAGGTCATTGAAGGCAAATGCGGTCTTGTAGAGATAGACGCCCAAAATATCGACCTTGGTGGTCAGGAGATAAACATCAGCGAACATATAGAACATCCAGATGGTTCGCAGTGTAATCACCGTGGCCAGCACCGGCATAATGGCGGGCAGCGTGACGATACGAAAACGCTGCCAGGCATTTGCCCCATCCATTTCCGCGGCTTCGTACAGCGATTTATCGATGGTCTGCAATATCGCGAGGAACGAGATAAACGCGTAGGGGAAGTAACGCCAGATGGCGAACAGCACCACCAGCACAAAACTGCTGCCCGGGTTGTCGAACCACAGCGGCGCCTGGTCATACAGGTGCAACAGATCGACACCCAGATAGTTCACAATGCCGTAGCCGTTGTTGAACATGTATTTCCATGCAAACACCAGCGAGATGGATGGTGTGACGTAGGACAAAATCACCAGTGAACGCGCCGTTTTCCGCAGACGAAATTCCCGGTTAAAAAAGAGGGCAACGGCCAGCCCCAGCGCCGTGCTGCCCATCACCACCAGGGCGGTGTACCAGAACGTCATCCACAGGGAGTGCCAGAATGCGCCATCGCTGAGGATACGAACATAGTTATCCAGCCCGACAAACACGGCGCTAATGCGCGGGTTAAGCGGCAAACGTAAAAAGCTGATTTCAATATTGGAAATCATCGGCCAGGCCACCAGGCCCCCCAGCAAAATCAGGCTGGGGGCCAACAGCAGCATGGCGAAAGGCATATCTGAACGACCAGAAAACAACGTCTTCATAATTTCCTTCCGCAGAGCGCTCCTATCGTTGTGAAATCAGGTCAGTCAGTCGCTTTTGGCTGTTGCTTAACGTTGCAGTGAGATCTTGTTGACCCACTGTGACGTTATGCACCATGGAACTGATGATGCCGGACCCCGTTACATCACCCATGCGGGTAAAGTTTTTGTCGCCCACGGCGCCAAATACCTGCACATTCGGGAACTGGGCGATAAGCTCATAGGGAAGTTGACCAAACGCTTTAATGACCTCGTTGTCTTTCCAGGAGTCCGTGCCGACGACCAGTTTGTTCACCGGCAGCGCGGCACCCGGGGACATCATCACCCAGTCAGACGCGTTCTGTGCCTGCTCCATCCAGGTAACAAACTTCTGTGCAGCCTGGGTTTCATCTTCTGTTTGACCGGAGGTGATCGTCAGCGATGTGACCATGCCGTAGACCGCTGAAGACGTTTCAGTCGGAACGACAAAGCCCAGGTTGGCTGGGTTGCCGTCTTTATAGACCGCCGGCAGGATATAGGTGGAATACACCGCCATCGGCGCCGAACCATTCATAAAGGCATCTTTAATCTCCATGACATCGTTCGAGCCCGGCATGGTGGTCGCGGCCAGTGCTTTATAGAACGCCAGCGCGTTCACCATTTCCGGGGTATCGATGTTGATTTTCCCGTTGGCGTCAAAAACGTTCGCGCCACCGGAAAGCGCAAACTGAGAAAACGCCTGCTCGGTCATCACGCTTTCTGCCGTGGGTAGCGCTATGCCATAGCGTTTTTTAGCCGGATCGCTGAGGCGTTGGCTGGCTTTCAGCAACTGTTCCCAGTTATGCGGCTCCTCAATACCCGCCGCAGCAAGCACATCTTTGTGATACCAGACGCCGGACAGCCAGGCGCTGATTGGCACCCCCGTCCAGGCTGAGCCGTCTTCCGTGCGAACGACACGTAAAATTCCGTCATAGAAGGTGTTTTCGCCCACCGCTTTGATGGCGGCGCTGATCGCATCCCGGTCCAGCAGCTGCTCTTTATCCATGACTTTTGCGTAGTCGTGGCTGACCTCAATGACCTCGGGCAGCGCACCGGTGCGGGCCAACGTAATCACTTTGGTGTTGTAGGCATCCTCTTCTACCGGTACCTGTTTCACCGTAATCGTCGGGTTCTCTTTCTCGAATTTTTCAATCAGTTTTGTAATTACCGCCTGACGCTCCTGTTCAACTGAGGAGTGCATAAACTCAATGGTGACAGCAGAGGGTTTGTCATCCTTACAGCCTGACAACAAGGCGCACGAAACCAGTGCTGATATCAGCACAATTTTGGGCATATTCATGTTTAAGGTCCTTTTTTAGTTTTCTTTAATCCACAACACCTGCCATGGATTAAGGGTCAGAGTCGTACCAGTAATATCTTTCCCGGCGATCAATTCCCTGCCGGATGGAATATTCGACTCAAGCGTTTGAACGCGATCGCTGAAATTAAATAACGCGGTAACTTTTTCGCCACTTTGCGCAATACGCATTATTTTTAATACATGCTCGCCTGCCGTACTAAAAAAAGCCTGACTGTCAGGGTGGAATGCTTTTTCTGCACGCCTCAGGGCGATTAATTCACGCAATCTATAATAGACTTTCTGCCGCAGGCTATTTTCGTTCTCAAGCTCACTGTCAATTGCACCGGCGAGGTATTTTTTGCGGTTAATCGCACGGTTATATCCCAGGCGCTCCACGCCCTCATAATCATTACGCGAGCCAAGAATACTTTGAATATAGACGGCAGGCACGCCGGGGAAGCTCAGGAGTACAGCATGAGCCAGAATAAACCGGGCAATACGGTGATTATCATCGCAGTCACTTGTGCTTAACGCATCAAGATAAGTGACATTGATTTCATACGGGCTTCGCGTTCCATCCGGATTGTTTTTCCAGTTGACCAGCGCCCCCTCGGCCTGAAGTTTCTCAACCAGCGAGAGGATCTCAGACTCGGGTAAAATTCCGCGTAACGGATTGAGGCCAATCCCGTCATGCGAGGCCAAAAAGTTAAACCAGGTGGTTTTCGTGGAAGGAAGCGTCAACGACGACGCCCACTGACACAGCGCCCGGACATCCTGACGGTGTACCGCATGCAGCACAAGCGGCGGCAAGGAGAACTGATACACCATCTGCGCTTCATTGTTGCCGTCACCAAAGTAGGCAACGTTGTCTTTATGCGGGACATTGGTCTCAGTGATTATCACCGTACCCGGCGCGACAGCCTCGGTAATGGCACGGAAAAGCTGGATAAGCTGATGGGTTTGTTCCAGATGGATACAGCTCGTTCCGGGTATCTTCCACATAAACCCAACGGCATCCAGACGAATGTAGCGCGCCCCTTCAGTCAGGTAGTGCAGCAGCACGTCTACCATCGCAATCAGAACCTGAGGAGAGGCAAAATTGAGATCGACCTGGTCGCTGCTGAAGGTGGTCCACAGGTGGCGTACGCTGCCATCGTGAAGCGTAAACGGCGTGAGGAGGGGCAAAGCACGCGGTCGCGTGACGGCCGACAGATCCGTTTCAGGGTCAACAGAAATGAAGAAATCGTTATACCCCGGCATTTGCTTAAGGTAATTCGCGAACCATTGACTTTGCGCCGACATGTGATTGCAGACGAAATCAAACATCAAACTGGCTGATTGTTTTAATTCGGCGATGTCCTGCCACGTTCCTGTTTCTGGTGCGACGTCGTGGTAATCAATAACAGAAAAACCGTCGTCAGAAGACCACGGATAAAAAGGTAAAAGATGAACATGTGAAAAGGAGTGAGAGAGCCACTTATTATAAAACCGTGTGAAAACCGGCAGGGCTTTCTCCCCTTCTGCCGAAAACTGATCGGCATACGTAATCAGGACAACATCTTTTTCATCCCACCCCATCTTACGCTTATCTGTAATAACAGAAATCGCGTTATCAATCTTTTCCAGCAACACCGAAAAATGGGTATCTGAAAATGATTCCCCGTAAACAAGATTAATGATTTCTTTAATTTTAGCCTGCATTTTATTTTCCATGGTAGCGGTCCCACGGAGCGCAATCTACTCCCATGAAAAATATCTGTCAACGGACCGGGACGCAGAAAAAGGCGATTGCAAAGCAGCTCAACGCAGTATTGTGAGCTGCCGCAAAGAAAGAAAGGGAAAGCGAAGAAGTATCGCTAGCCTGCCCCGAAAACGAGAAAGGCTAACGTACGCAGGAATTATTGGGGAAAGTAGCGGCGTGAAAGCCGTTTTGCCACTTTTTGCAGCAGAGGTTCGAGCGCCACAGCCAGCAACATTCTTACCGGCTTGCGGGCAACAGATTTTATCGCCCAACCCGCCACACCTGCCGGGCCGAAACGTAATGCCGTCAGCAGGACCAGTTTACCTGCGATTTTCAGGCCGGGTTTTACCTTCTGACCGGCCTGTTGCCAGTTTTGCTTCATGTATATTCTCTCTTAAAGCTGACGAAAACGGCTTCTCAGCGTGAAGGTGTCAGACGTGACATAGCGCTCCATCTCACGTAACCGCTTCTCCCCAGCGGCGAGTTGATCGTCAACCGCGTTGAGAAGATCGTTGCTGGTCGGTGCGCCTTCTGCGGCCAGTTCACCTTCCGGCATCGGGTCGAGTACAAACGACAGCACGATGTACGCCACCAGGGTGATAAACGCCAGACCGAAGAAGATCGACAGCACTGTTACCACGCGAACCAGTTTGACCGGGACATCAAGATAATGGGCCAGTCCGGCACAGACGCCGCGTACCATTCCATGCTGCGGAATGCGCCACAATTTTTTGTTCAGGTTCAGTCCGGCCATTAACGGTCCCTCCAGTTTGGATGTTCTGCATCGAGGATATCTTCCAGCGCCTGAATGCGTTCGCGCATTTTATTCGCCTGTTCGGTCAGCTGTACGAGACGCTGTTGTTCACTCTGGGAAAGTTCACCACGTGAAGAACGGTTGCTGTAGTGCAGCCATAACCAAATCGGCAGGACAAACAGCACGAAAATGGTCAGGGGAATAGCCAGAAAAAGCGCGCTCATGTGTACTCCTTGTCTTACGATGCGTGGCGGCACGCTCAGGTGCCGCACAAATTATTATTGGTTGTCTTGCTTCATTTTGGCTTTCAGCGCAGCAAGTTGCTCGCTGATTTCATCGTCCGCTTTCAGGTCAGCGAACTGCTGATCCAGTGACTTTTGTTTACCAATGCTGTGACTTTCCGCTTCCGCTTCCATATGGTCGATACGGCGTTCAAACGACTCAAAACGTGCCATTGCTTCATCCAGCTTACCGCTATCCAGCTGGCGACGTACATCGCGGGATGAGCTTGCCGCCTGGTGGCGCAATGCCAGCGCCTGCTGACGCGCACGCGTTTCGTTCAGTTTATTCTCAAGCTCACCAATCTCTTTCTTCATACGCGAAAGGGTATCATCGACCAGTGTGACTTCATGCTCGAGCGTCGCGACCATGTCTGCCAGCTTCTGTTTTTCAATCAGCGCGGCGCGGGCCAGGTCTTCTTTATCTTTACGCAGCGCAAGTTCTGCTTTTTCCTGCCATTCGTTAAGCTGAGCGGTCGCCTGCTCAATGCGGCGCGTTAACTGTTTTTTCTCAGCCAGCGCACGGGCGGAGGTAGAACGCACTTCAACCAGCGTATCTTCCATTTCCTGAATCATCAGGCGCACCAGCTTCTGCGGATCTTCCGCTTTCTCAAGCAGTGAGTTGATATTGGCGTTCACGATGTCGGCGAAACGAGAAAAAATACCCATAATGTGATCCTCATAGTTCTGTTATCGGGCGATGCCCTGCTAAATAGCTAATACAAATACCGTGCCAAGTTTTTATCTTGTTGATTTTATTTGATGTGGTTGATTTCCAGGCATCGGCACACTATGCTCACCTGGTGAATATCACTAAGGAGTGGTTAATTTCATCATGGCTGGATACAAAGACAATTTACTCGGCGAAGCCAACAGTTTTCTGGAAGTCCTCGAACAGGTCTCCCGTCTCGCGCCGCTCAACAAGCCAGTGCTTATTATCGGTGAGCGCGGCACGGGTAAGGAACTGATTGCTAACCGTCTACATTATTTATCCGGACGCTGGGATGGCCCCTTCATTTCGCTTAACTGCGCGGCGTTGAATGAAAATCTGCTCGACACGGAGCTTTTCGGTCATGAAGCCGGTGCTTTTACCGGTGCCCAAAAACGCCATCCGGGTCGTTTTGAACGCGCCGACGGCGGCACGCTGTTTCTTGATGAACTGGCCACCGCGCCCATGCTGGTACAGGAAAAGCTGCTGCGCGTGATTGAGTATGGCGAGCTGGAGCGTGTCGGCGGTAGCCAGCCGTTGCAGGTCAACGTGCGTCTGGTGTGCGCGACCAATGCCAACCTCCCGCAAATGGTGGCAGAGGATAAATTCCGTGCCGACCTGCTCGACCGGCTGGCCTTTGACGTCGTTCAGCTCCCGCCGCTGCGCGAGCGAAGAAGCGACATCATGCTGCTGGCAGAGCAGTTTGCGATTCAGATGTGTCGCGAGCTCGGCCTGCCGCTTTTTCCGGGGTTCAGCGAGTATGCAAAGGAGACACTCCTCGCTTACCACTGGCCGGGAAATATCCGTGAGTTAAAAAACGTCGTGGAGCGTTCTGTCTATCGCCACGGCAGCAGTGAGACCGAGCTGGATAACATTATTCTCGATCCTTTTCAGCGTAGCCCGCAGCCAGCTTCCGCCCCGCCCGCGTCCGGAGCTTCCCCTGCACTTCCCCTGGATTTGCGGCAGTTCCAGCATGAACAGGAACAACAGCTGCTTGAGCAGAGCCTGAAGGTGGCGAAATATAACCAGAAACGGGCGGCTGAACTCCTGGGTCTGACCTACCATCAATTAAGGGCATTGCTCAAAAAGCATCAAATGCGCTGACAATATCAGCACTTACCCGCAGACATTTTTACGAAGCAGGCGTAAGTGCGATACACTTTGCAGATCGAACCTAAAAACCTTAAGAATTATGCGTCTGGTTTTATCGTCCTTCTTTGCACTTGGTCTGTTCAGCAGCCTGGCGTTTGCTGCGCCCGAACCCGCTACGCAACCTGATATTCGCGACAGCGGCTTCGTCTATTGCGTAAGCGGTCAGGTTGATACATTTAACCCGCAAAAAGCGGGCAGCGGCCTGATTGTGGATACCCTTGCCGCGCAACTCTATGACCGTCTGCTTGATGTGGATCCCTACACCTACCGTCTGGTGCCAGAGCTTGCCGAAAGCTGGGAAGTCCTGGATAACGGCGCGACCTACCGTTTCCACCTACGCGATGATGTCGCATTTCAGCACACGCCTTGGTTTACCCCAACGCGCAAACTGAACGCAGATGATGTGGTCTTTACGTTCCAGCGTATCTTTAACCGTAATCACCCGTGGCATAACGTTAACGGCAGCAACTTCCCCTACTTCGACAGCCTGCAGTTTGCCGATACCGTTAAAAGCGTTCGCAAGCTGGATAACCGCACGGTGGAGTTTTCGCTGAAGCGCCCGGATGCCTCTTTCCTCTGGCACCTGGCCACCCACTATGCGTCCGTTATGTCTGCTGAGTACGCCGCGAACCTGAGCAAAATCGATCGTCAGGAGTTAATCGACCGTCAGCCAGTCGGTACCGGTCCGTTCCAGCTGGCCGAATATCGCTCCGGACAATATATCCGCCTGCAGCGCCATGCGCATTTCTGGCGCGGCACGCCGCTGATGCCACAGGTAGTGGTCGATCTTGGCTCTGGCGGGACGGGGCGTTTATCAAAACTGCTGACCGGGGAGTGCGACGTACTGGCGTGGCCTGCTGCCAGTCAGCTCACCATTTTGCGCGACGATCCGCGTTTGCGCCTGACGTTACGCCCCGGCATGAACATCGCCTATCTGGCGTTTAATACCGATAAGCCGCCGCTGAACAACCCTGCCGTACGCCACGCGCTGGCGCTGGCCATCAACAACCAACGTCTGATGCAGTCGATCTATTACGGTACGGCAGAAACCGCCGCCTCTATTTTGCCACGAGCCTCGTGGGCCTATGACAGTGAAGCTAAAATTACGGAATACAACCCGGCAAAAGCGCGTGAACAGCTGAAAGCGCTGGGGGCAGAAAACCTGACGCTGCAACTCTGGGTACCGACCAGCTCTCAGGCCTGGAACCCAAGCCCGCTGAAGACCGCCGAGCTGTTGCAGGCAGATATGGCGCAGGTGGGGGTGAAAGTGATCATCGTGCCGGTTGAGGGTCGTTTCCAGGAGGCGCGCCTGATGGACATGAACCATGATTTAACCCTGACAGGCTGGGCGACCGACAGTAATGACCCGGACAGCTTCTTCCGTCCGTTGCTGAGCTGTGCGGCGATTAACTCCCAGACCAACTACGCCCACTGGTGCAACCGGGAATTTGACGGCGTGCTGCAAAAAGCGCTGGCGTCCCAACAGCTGGCGTCACGCATAGACGCCTATGATGAAGCGCAGAAGATCCTTGCCGAAGAGCTGCCCGTGCTGCCGCTGGCCTCGTCCCTGCGCCTGCAGGCCTATCGCTATGATATTAAAGGCCTGGTGTTGAGTCCGTTCGGCAACGCCTCCTTCGCCGGCGTGTCTCGAGAAAAAGAACAAGAGGTGAAAAAACCATGATCATTTTTACCTTGCGCCGCCTTCTGCTGCTGTTGGTGACGCTCTTTTTCCTGACCTTTGTTGGTTTCAGCCTGAGCTATTTCACCCCGCACGCCCCGCTCCAGGGGTCGTCGCTGTGGGATGCGTGGCTCTTCTGGTTTAACGGTCTGCTGCACTGGGATTTCGGTGTTTCAAGCATCAACGGGCAGCTCATCTCCGAGCAGCTGAAGGAGGTTTTCCCGGCGACAATGGAGCTGTGCATTCTGGCGTTCGGTTTTGCCTTAATGGTTGGTATTCCGGTAGGGATGCTGGCAGGGATTTATCGCAACAAATGGCAGGATAAATTTATCAGCGCCCTCGCCCTGCTCGGCTTCTCGATCCCGATCTTCTGGCTGGCGCTGCTGCTGACGCTTTTCTTCTCCCTCAACCTGGGCTGGCTGCCGGTTTCTGGCCGTTTTGACCTGTTGTATACGGTAAAAACGGTGACCGGGTTTGCTATCGTTGACGCCTGGCTGTCTGATTCAGCCTGGCGACATGAGATGATCGTCAGCGCCGTACGCCATATGGTCTTGCCGGTACTGACGCTGGCGGTGGCACCGACAACCGAAGTGATTCGCCTGATGCGCCTGAGCACCATCGAGGTGTTCGATCAGAACTATGTCAAAGCGGCCGCCACGCGCGGCTTATCGCGCCTGACTATCTTGCGCCGTAATGTGCTGCATAACGCCCTGCCACCTGTTATCCCGCGACTGGGGCTCCAGTTTTCCACCATGCTCACCCTGGCGATGATTACCGAAATGGTCTTCAGCTGGCCGGGGCTGGGACGATGGTTGATCAACGCTATCCGCCAGCAGGACTACGCCGCCATTTCGGCGGGCGTCATGGTGATTGGCTCTCTGGTGATTATTGTTAACGTGATTTCCGATATTTTGGGTGCTATGGCCAACCCGTTGAAGCATAAGGAATGGTATGCCCTACGATAACGTATACAGTGAAAAGCGCACGCCCGGTGCGCTGCGTACCGTGTGGCGTAAATTCTATGGTGACACCACGGCAATGATTGGCCTTTATGGCTTCGCCGGGCTGGTGTTGCTCTGCGTTTTTGGCTCCTGGTTTGCGCCCTATGGTATTGATCAGCAGTTCCTTGGCTATCAGCTGCTGCCCCCATCCTGGTCGCGCTACGGTGAGGTCTCTTTCTTCCTCGGTACGGACGACCTCGGGCGTGACGTATTGAGCCGCCTGTTGAGCGGCGCGGCGCCGACGGTCGGCGGTGCATTTGTGGTGACGTTTGCTGCCACCATCTGCGGTCTGGCGCTCGGCATCTTTGCCGGGTCGACGCATGGCCTGCGCTCGGCGGCACTGAACCACATTCTCGACACCCTGCTCTCTATTCCGTCCCTGCTGCTGGCCATTATTGTGGTGGCGTTTGTCGGGCCACACCTGTCGCATGCCATGTTCGCGGTCTGGCTGGCGATCCTCCCTCGCATCGTGCGTTCGGTATACAGCATGGTGCATGACGAACTGGAAAAAGAGTATGTCGTCGCAGCTCGCCTGGACGGTGCAACAACCTTAAACATCCTTTGGTTTGCCGTACTGCCGAACATCGCTGCCGGGCTGGTCACGGAGATCACCCGCGCCCTGTCGATGGCGATTCTGGACATCGCGGCGCTCGGTTTTCTCGATCTCGGCGCGCAGCTGCCGTCGCCTGAATGGGGCGCGATGCTCGGTGACGCGCTCGAGCTTATCTACGTTGCGCCGTGGACAGTCATGTTACCGGGCGCAGCCATTATGGTGAGTGTGCTGCTTGTCAACCTGCTGGGCGATGGTATTCGCCGTGCAATTAATGCGGGGGTGCAATAATGCCGCTTCTTGATATTCGCAACCTGACCATCGAGTTCAAAACCGGTGAAGGCTGGGTGAAAGCCGTCGATCGCATCAGTATCACCCTTGCTGAGGGTGAAATTCGCGGGCTGGTGGGTGAATCCGGTTCAGGGAAAAGCCTGATCGCCAAAGCCATCTGTGGTGTGGCGAAGGATAACTGGCGCGTCACCGCTGACCGTATGCGTTTTGATGATATCGACCTGCAACGCCTTTCTCCTCGCGAGCGTCGCAAGCTGGTCGGCCATAACGTATCAATGATTTTCCAGGAGCCGCAATCCTGTCTTGACCCGTCCGAGCGCGTGGGCAAACAGCTGATGCAGAACATTCCCGGATGGACCTATAAAGGCCGCTGGTGGCAACGGTTTGGCTGGCGTAAGCGTCGTGCTATTGAGCTGTTGCACCGCGTCGGGATCAAAGATCATAAAGATGCCATGCGCAGTTTTCCGTACGAACTGACCGACGGTGAGTGTCAGAAAGTGATGATTGCCATCGCGCTGGCCAATCAGCCGCGTCTGCTGATTGCGGATGAACCGACCAACGCGATGGAACCGACCACGCAGGCGCAGATTTTCCGCCTGCTGACGCGTCTGAACCAGAACAACAACACCACCATTTTGTTAATCAGTCACGACCTGCAAATGCTCAGCAAATGGGCTGATAAGATTGATGTGATGTACTGCGGGCAGACGGTCGAAACCGCCCCGAGTGAAGACCTCATCACCGCGCCGCATCATCCGTATACGCAGGCGCTGATCCGCGCCATTCCAGATTTTGGCAGCGCCATGCCGCACAAGAGTCGCCTGAACACCCTGCCCGGGGCTATCCCGCTGCTGGAGTCCTTGCCGATTGGCTGTCGTCTGGGGCCGCGGTGCCCGTATGCGCAGCGTAAATGTATTGAGACGCCACGTCTGACAGGGGCTAAAAATCATCTATATGCCTGTCATTTCCCGCTGAACATGGAGAGAGAGTGAAATGGTCGAAACCTTACTGGAAGTCCGTAACCTGAGTAAGACCTTTCGCTACCGTACCGGACTGTTCCAT
This sequence comes from Enterobacter cloacae complex sp. FDA-CDC-AR_0132, assembly GCF_003010695.1. Classification (NCBI taxonomy): domain Bacteria; kingdom Pseudomonadati; phylum Pseudomonadota; class Gammaproteobacteria; order Enterobacterales; family Enterobacteriaceae; genus Enterobacter; species Enterobacter cloacae complex sp. FDA-CDC-AR_0132. The sequence continues at coordinate 4,257,257 of NZ_CP027618.1, forward strand.
CGTCAGACCGTTGAAGCCGTGAAGCCGCTAAGCTTTACCCTGCGCGAAAAACAGACGCTGGCGATCATCGGTGAGAACGGTTCCGGTAAATCCACGCTGGCGAAGATGCTGGCAGGCATGGTCGAACCCTCCGGCGGCGAAGTGCTGATAGATGACCATCCGCTGGAATTCGGCGATTACTCTTTCCGCAGCCAGCGTATCCGCATGATCTTCCAGGATCCGTCGACATCGCTCAACCCGCGTCAGCGTATTTCGCAAATCCTCGATTTTCCGCTGCGTCTGAATACCGATCTCGAGCCAGAAGCGCGACGCAAACGCGTTTTTGAAACCCTGCGGATGGTTGGGCTGCTGCCCGATCACGAGAGCTATTACCCGCACATGCTCGCCCCCGGCCAGAAACAGCGTCTTGGGCTCGCGCGTGCGCTGATATTGCGCCCGAAAGTGATCATCGCCGACGAAGCGCTCGCCTCGCTGGATATGTCGATGCGGTCACAGTTAATTAACCTGATGCTCGAATTACAGGAAAAACAGGGTATCTCGTATATCTACGTGACCCAACATCTGGGGATGATGAAACACATCAGCGACCAGGTGATGGTCATGCATCAGGGTGAGGTTGTTGAACGTGGCAGTACCGCGGATGTTATGGCCTCTCCGCTTCATGAACTGACTAAGCGATTGATCGCCGGCCATTTCGGTGAAGCATTAACCGCGGACGCGTGGAGAAAAGACCGCTAGCGCGTTGGTGCAAGGGGCGGATTAACAACGCTCACCACACGCGAAATCCTCGCGGCGTTTTAACGCCCCTTATCCGACAAAAATGCCCCCGGCACACCCATTCCTTTAAGGGTTAAATGGCAGCTCGCGCGCGTTAACCCTTTCCTTTCACTGATGGCGTAACCCGCTTGCAAGCAGGACAAACACCTCAATCGCATGTGGCAACGTCTTCTGTGGATCGTCACTGGCGGCTATCAACAGTGCAGCATTGAGCGCAGCGCCATTTAACAGCTGTGCAGCGACGTTTGCATCCATGTCTTTCAGGACCTTGCGTTCAATCATTTTTTCTATGGTCTGACGGGTAGATTCCAGGCAGCTATTCTGGCTGGGCCAGTGGGCCGGGTCACCCAGAACAGCCGGACCATCACGCAGTACAATACGCTGCACTTCCGGATCGAGCGCCATTTTGATGTAAGCGACGCCTTCCGCCAGCAGTCGTTCCCAGTCATTCTCGGCGCTGGCGGCAATTTCCTTCGCCTTTCGTGCCATTTCGCTGTCTATCTGGGCGACCACCGCAGCCAGCAAGCCTTTCTTGTCAGTGAAATTATGGTATAGCGCTCCACGTGTTAACCCCACGCTTGCGGTCAACTCATCCATGGAGGCTGCGGCATAGCCTTTCTCGGCAAAAGCTTTGCGCCCTGCCTGTATCATTTTTTCGCGATTTTCCTGGGCCGTTTCGGCACGGCTTTTTGCAGCCATAAGACGTCCTTGGTTACGTTGTGTTTTTCCGTTTGACATACGTGGCGTATGTGGTTTAGATTTTGACATACGCCGCGTATGTTAATACGACCGCGTGATCTCAACAATACCCCCAATCGAAAAGGAAATGCCATGCACCCACGTGAACCTGTATTTCCCGCTAATCGTCATGCCCTCTATGAAGAACATGGCTATTCTGCTGCCATTCGCTCTGGCGATCTGTTATTTGTCTCAGGCCAGGTTGGAAGCCGCAGCGACGGCACACCTGAAACGGATTTCGGCGCTCAGGTACAACTGGCTTTTGATAATCTCCAGGCTACGCTTTCTGCCGCGGGATGTACGTTTGATGATGTGATCGACGTGACGACGTTTCATACCGATCCTGAAAATCAGTTTTCAACCATCATGGAAGCCAAAAAATTAGCGTTTCCCCGCCCCCCTTATCCAAACTGGACGGCCGTGGGGGTAAACTGGCTTGCGGGCTTTGATTTTGAAATTAAGGTCATTGCCAGAATCCCACCGCAATAAAGCAAGTATTCGGCATAGACCCCACCGGCAATTTATTAATTACGTCATGACGCCACATGCTGTAGATATCGAATGAAAGATAGTATTAGTAAATATATTCTCACCTGGGTAGAGGAAAATAATTTTTCTATTTTACATATTGATCAACTGGTTAAAGATACCGGGTATAGCAGAAGAACCATCGAAACATGGTTTAAAGAGAAATATCACCTCTCTTTAGGTGAGTACATCCTAAGGAGAAGGCTGAGCCTTGCGGCCATCATGCTCAGAATGACGTCGCTTCCCGTTACGGACATTGCTTATTTATTTCACTACCAAAGCAGCCAGGGGTTTTCAAGAGCCTTTAAAAAGATGACGGGACTCACCCCTTCTGAATACAGAAATGCAAAAGAGTGGGATTTTGATATCCTTCAGCCCTCATTTTTATTAGACGATCTTCAAACACCCAAAATAACACTCTGTGAACTCAATGAGATTTTTCCGTATACCCATGAGATTATAGAGCACGATCATCTTTTTGATACAGCGGTGCACGATGTCACTAAAAAAATCAAAAAACTCCTGCTTGAGAATCGCGATCGGATCCAACAGCTTGCCATAGTGCCGCGCCGACCAGAACGTCTGGGTAAAAGCCGTTCCTATCTGGTAGAAGTCTTAATTTCATATTGTTTAGACAGCACTAAAACAACAAAGAAAGACACACTTTTACTTACCGGGAAATATGCAAAAATGTCCTTTGAAGGCAGCTGGGAGAGTTATAGCGCCTATAACAAAATTGCGTTTGTTAAGGCAATGGTGACGAACCGCCTGACGTTGCGCGATGGCATTCATTTAATGCGTTTTAACGCCTGCAGCGATGAGCGCGTTAACTTTGATATTTACATCCCTGTGTTATAACCCCGTTTTTTCTTGCGCGTAAATCACACCGCGGGAGGCGCGCAACGCCGGTTCAGACCGACCCTGCGGCCTGTCTGCACACGGTTCTGTTTTTACCACCGTGCTTGGCCTCATACAGTGCTTCATCCACATCACGAATGATATCGCTACTGTTGACGTTTTCCTGAATGGCTGAGCACACGCCAATACTTAACGTTACCGTCAGGGGCACCGCGTACAGGTTACCCTGCCCGGTGCGTTGCTCAACATTCTTGCGAATACGTTCTGCGACGACTACGGCCATACTCCTGTCCGTGTCGGGCAACAGCAGGCCAAACTCTTCACCTCCCAGTCTGGCAAAGACGTCATTATCACGAATACTGTCTTTAATAATATCCACGACCGCCAGAATGACGTGGTCCCCCACAGGATGTCCCCAGGTGTCATTAATGGTCTTAAAGTTATCGATATCCAGCATCATAATGCTGGTGCCCTTTTCTGTTCTGAGCATGCGGAGCCGCTGAAGTGCCTCAAAAAAATACTTGCGGTTGAAGATCTGCGTAAGGGGATCGCGGTTAACCCGATCGCCAAAAAATCTCAGCAAGCTGAAGACATGTAACAGTAAGGTACAGATAACAAATAGTTTACTGAACACTTCTACCGCCCGGCTGATATACCAGAGCGACAGGTTATACGTATCGAGTAAGAGCAGGAAAAAGTTATAGGTGATCGCAGAAAGGCACACCACGATGATGCTGTTCCAGACGCCAGATGAAAAGCGTGTCACGTAAGTCATGTAGCAGGCCAGGGCCGACCAGAGCACTATCAGAGCGTTAACGTAGCGGACATCCCAGACAGGATGATACTGATCGGGGCGATACGCGGCTATCGTTAATGTCCAGGTTGGATTGTAGCTGCTCAACGCATGGGCCAGCACCGGGAACATAACCAGGGGGATTAACGATATTAGCGCCAGCCAGACCTTATTCCGTAATGTGAACCGTCGCCGTGCCGTGTGTTTCTCCACCCATACAGCAAGCCCCAGCAAAAAAATAAAACTTAACTGGCGGAAAAAATAAAATACCGCCGTATCGTTAGTTTTTAGCGTATGGGTTAACCCTGCGTCTTCAGGAAGCTGAATGACGATAATCGTTTCTATGAAATAGATGAGACCGCTCAGAAACGCCATGCTCAGGATTAACAGGGATAAATGAGATCGGTCAGACGCATACTGCATCTGGATAAAAATAGAGATAATGGTATCCAGAAAAAATAGCGCAATCATGACGATCAAATAGGTTGTCATGGGTACCCTGAAACCTGGATTATCATTAACAAAAAAGGAGTTCACCGCGATCATCAGTGCAAACAGCAGCGCACCGGACAGCACGATCATTTTCTCAGCCAACGTAATGTTATTCATGTTCATTAATACCGCATAAATAAAAGACGTGAAACGGCAGAGCGATTTACACCATTCTCTGCTTAACATCGAGGGGCAAACCGGTCAGGCTTGCCACCCTCTTTTCAGATGCTTCAGTTAACCGACCTCAGTCTGTTGAAGTGGATTATCCCGGTCGATGTCGTACCGAACCGGGATATTCCCTACTGCGCTTTACTCACCAGTGAGATCACTCTTACCTGCTTGTTGCGATAGGCTATCGCCAGCGCTGAATAGGCCCTCGCCGGTAACGTATGATGTTTGTATTGTGAATAGACGTTGATAACCTCATTATCTTTACCGGCCCACAGGGCGATTTGCATCCAGTCGGCGACCTGAGACTCATCAAGCCGATGGTGGCCTGAAAACCAGGACAAGGCTGGTTCCGTATTGCCTTTTCTCGCCTCGATAATCAGAGCGTCATACTGACTATGTTCCGCTGGTGTCATGGCCGACACCGTCGCGTAAGGAAAAGAAACCGTTCCGACAATTAACGTCTTAACTAATTACCGCATAACGGCATATTTACCGGAAAAATGATATTCCTGTTTTTGGTGCGACGTATTATCCGGTGACAGATAATCAATTATGACTTCAGCCATGTTTTCCCGGCTTTTATCCAGGCCTTCTGGACGCCGTCCCCTGATGGCGATTTCTTTTACCTCCCCACGATGATCAAGCAAAAGTTTTCTCAGTCTTTTGGTCACATCCTGTATCGCAGGATTAAAAATATGATCATATTCCGTCAGGGTATCGTTATAGGAAAACGTCCGCGCCAGCCGACAAATCTTCACGTCAGGTTTACGGAGCCCTTCTAATAACAGTGAAGGATGGTAACGCTGGAAGTCCCATATTTCATCGCTTCGATATTGAGACGGTGTTTTCCCGGTCAATTTCTTAAACGCGCGGGCAAAACCCTGTCCACTATGATACTGAAAAATGTGAGCGATTTCGGTGACCGGCAGCGACGTCATCCTTAATAAAGACGCGGCATAGCTCATTCGTCTCCTGAGCATATACTCACCCAGCGACTGGTGGTATTGGTGTTTAAACCAGATTTCGAGCGTCCTTCTGCTGTAACCCGTTTTTACGACCAGCCGATCGATATGCTCCAGAGATAAAATATTATCTTCAACCCAGTCTATAACGTGTTTGTTAATGATTTCTTTCATGTTTTGACTCTAACTGGATTGTAATACGTAAAATCCACTGAACGGATCATTTTGCGCAAAAACGCCCGCCTCTGGTTGGATGAGGCGAACCGGTCGCGCAGTGATATAATGGACGGATGCCTGTGAAACAGCGTGATAACGCGTTCGCTCACCCCCTTCCATGACATACGTCACGGGCTTTGAGCGAGAAATAGCGTGACACAAGGGGCACTGAGTGGGATATAATTTCGAGCTAATTTCGAATGACTTTGAAATGTTGCCTGTAATGCTATGATTTACAAGGCAAAAAATAAGCAATGAATATAAGGATTAAATCTATGGGTTTTCTTTCCGGTAAGCGCATTCTGGTAACTGGCGTTGCCAGCAAACTGTCCATCGCATACGGCATCGCACAGGCTATGCATCGCGAAGGCGCTGAGCTGGCGTTCACCTACCAGAACGACAAGCTGAAAGGCCGTGTAGAAGAGTTTGCCGCGCAGCTGGGTTCCAGCCTTGTTCTGGAATGCGACGTTGCACAAGACGAAAGCATCGATGGCATGTTTGCTGAACTGGCAAAAGCATGGCCGAAATTCGACGGTTTCGTTCACTCCATCGGCTTCGCTCCTGGCGATCAGCTGGACGGCGACTACGTGAACGCGGTAACCCGTGATGGCTTCAAAATCGCTCACGACATCAGCTCCTACAGCTTCGTGGCAATGGCTAAATCTTGCCGTGCGATGCTGAACCCAGGCGCAGCTCTGCTGACCCTGTCCTATCTGGGCGCAGAACGTGCTATCCCTAACTACAACGTTATGGGTCTGGCTAAAGCGTCTCTGGAAGCAAACGTCCGCTACATGGCGAACGCGATGGGTCCAGAAGGTGTGCGTGTGAACGCTATCTCTGCGGGTCCAATCCGTACCCTGGCAGCTTCCGGTATCAAAGATTTCCGTAAAATGCTGGCGCACTGCGAAGCGGTTACGCCGATTCGTCGTACCGTTACCATTGAAGATGTGGGTAACTCTGCAGCGTTCCTGTGCTCTGACCTTTCCGCGGGTATCTCCGGCGAAGTGGTTCACGTTGACGGCGGCTTCAACATCGCTGCAATGAACGAGCTGGAAATTAAATAAGCTGTGACTCTCTTCCCTCACGGGAAGAGAGTTTTCCTTCCTCCGCCCGACCCCTTCGTTATTCCGTTCAGCTATTTGTTATCACCTAACAATATTTTTCCCCACATCTACCTTACGCCAGGATATTGATCGCCATTTTGAGATCAAGGAACGCCCATGGAACAACGCCGTTTTTCCGGCAAAGGCCACTGGTACCACGAAACCCAGTCAAACCACGCGCAGACGGATGTTCTGCCTCTGGTGCCCGAAGCCGCTAACGTCGACGATCGTTTTTTGCTCGATTTAGCCCTGCCTGACGAGATTGTCGCCGCCTGTACTGGCTGGCTCACCCCTGCCAGAACCTTATGCCACCTGTTGTTTCCGCTCTCAATCTCCGTTAACCGGCTGCATACGCTCAGCGCCTACGACAGATTGAGTACTGCATTAACGGTCGCGCAGGCCTGTGGCGTCCAACGGTTGTGTAACCACTATGCCGCCCTCCTCGCCCCGCTTCCCGGCCCTGACTCCTCACGCGAAAGTAACCGCCGCCTGGCACAAATCACCCAGTACGCCCGTCAGCTCGCCAGCTCACCTGATGTCATCGATGATAAAGCACAGCAGCAGCTTGATGAGGTGGGCCTGACAACCTACGACATGGTGCTTATTAATCAGATTATCGGCTTTATCGGTTTTCAGGCACGCGTGGTGGCCGTCTTTCAGGCCCTGCTGGGGCATCCTGTACGCTGGCTGCCCGGCCATCATATTCAGCCGCACACGCTGCCAGCCGCTCCTGAGTCCTGGGTGGCGCTTTTACCTGTCGTTGAACTGCGTTATGCCAGCGCGCATCAGCTTGAATCGCTTTCCCGCTGGCAGGCCGAACCCGCCCTTGAAGCGCTGACGCCGGTACTCAGCCATGAGCCCATCCTGCTCGACCTGACGGGTGAAATCCTGGTAAACAGCCATGATGATATTTCTCTTGATTCGCCGGCGCTTTCGGCGGCAATCGACTTGTTGACGCGTTCTCCGGACCGCTTCAGTGCCGCACAGTTCACCCCGCTCACTGAACAAGGACTGCCTGCGGTACGGGCGATAAAACTGCTCACCCGGAGCGCGATGGATGGCTGGCTTGAACGCCTGAAAGTCGCGTTTGGCAAAGGGGAATAACCATACTAATTACCCAAAGACCGCTTGCTGTGACAGTGAGAATCGCGTAAAACTGTCAGCCGCTCAATGGCTACGAAAATAGAACATTATGTTTCAGGACAACCCGCTGCTAGCGCAGCTTAAACAGCAACTGCATTCCCAGACGCCGCGTGCAGAAGGGGTCGTAAAAGCCACGGAAAAGGGCTTTGGCTTCCTTGAAGTTGATGCGCAGAAAAGCTACTTCATTCCGCCACCGCAAATGAAGAAAGTGATGCATGGCGACCGCATTACGGCCGTCATTCATACCGAAAAGGAACGTGAGTCCGCCGAGCCGGAAGAACTGATCGAACCGTTCCTGACCCGCTTCGTGGGTAAGGTCCAGCGAAAAGACGATCGTCTTTCTATCGTGCCGGATCATCCCCTGCTGAAAGATGCCATTCCTTGCCGCGCCGCCCGTGGTGTTGAGCATGATTTCAAAGAAGGTGACTGGGCCGTAGCAGAAATGCGCCGTCATCCTCTGAAAGGCGATCGTGGCTTTTATGCTGAACTGACCCAGTTCATCACCTTTGGCGACGACCATTTCGTGCCATGGTGGGTGACGCTTGCACGCCATAATCTTGAGAAAGAAGCGCCAGACGGCGTAGCGACTGAAATGCAGGACGAAGGCCTGACGCGTCGCGACCTCACTGCCCTGGAGTTTGTCACTATCGACAGCGCCAGCACAGAAGATATGGATGATGCGCTGTATGCGGAAGAGAGCGCTGATGGCAAAGTGCATTTGACCGTCGCCATTGCCGATCCCACCGCATGGATCGTTGAAGGCAGCAAGCTGGACGATATGGCAAAAGTCCGATCGTTCACTAACTACCTGCCGGGCTTCAACATCCCCATGTTGCCGCGCGAACTGTCAGATGACCTCTGCTCACTGCGTCCAAATGAAGTGCGTCCGGTCCTTGCCTGCCGTATGACCATCGCCGCCGATGGCGCGATCGAAGACGATATTGAATTTTTTGCCGCAACCATCGAATCGAAAGCCAAGCTGGCCTACGACAATGTTTCCGACTGGCTTGAGAATACCGGCACCTGGAAACCGGAATCAGACGCGATTGCCGCACAGATCCGCCTGCTGCACCGCATTTGTCTGAACCGCGGCGAGTGGCGTAAAACCCATGCGCTGGTCTTTAAGGATCGTCCGGACTATCGCTTTGTGCTGGGTGAGAAAGGCGAGGTGTTGAATATCGTGGCCGAACCGCGTCGCATTGCGAACCGCATTGTTGAAGAAGCGATGATTTCTGCCAACATTTGTGCCGCTCGCGTCCTGCGTGACAAGCTGGGCTTTGGTATTTACAACGTCCACACCGGTTTTGATCCGGCCAATACCGAAGCGCTGGCGGCCCTGCTGAAGAACCACGATGTGCACGTTGACCCTGAAGAAGTGCTGACGCTGCAGGGCTTCTGTAAGCTGCGCCGCGAGCTGGATGCACAGCCATCCGGTTTCCTCGACAGCCGTATCCGTCGCTTCCAGTCCTTTGCTGAAATCAGCACCGAGCCGGGTCCACACTTTGGCCTCGGCCTGGAAGCCTACGCGACCTGGACGTCACCTATTCGTAAGTATGGCGACATGGTCAACCACCGTCTGCTGAAGGCGATCATTAAGGGTGAGTCCATTGCGCGTCCGCAAAATGACACCACCCTGCAGATGGCCGAACGACGTCGCCTGAACCGTATGGCGGAACGTGACGTGGGAGACTGGCTGTACGCACGCTACCTGCAGGATAAAGCGGGTACAGATACTCGCTTCGCCGCAGAAATCATTGATATCAGCCGGGGCGGTATGCGCGTTCGCCTGGTGGATAACGGTGCCGTCGCCTTTATCCCTGCCCCGTTCCTGCATGCCGTCCGTGACGAACTGGTCTGCAGCCAGGAGAATGGTACCGTGCAAATCAAAGGTGAAACAGTTTACAAAGTCACAGACGTGATTGACGTTAACATCGCTGAAGTTCGCATGGAAACCCGCAGCGTTATCGCGCGACCGGTCGCCTGATAACCGCTTAAATTGTCGGCCGTTTCCCTTCGGGAAGCGCCGACAATTTTTCTTTTGAACCCCCGCCGCAAAATCATTATTTTTTCGTACTATTTTCAGCGCCTTCCCGCCCAAAATTGCCATAATTATCTACAGTAAAAGAGTGCCGTTATATTCGGTTACGTGAATTTTTATACAATAAATACCCTTTTTCGCCAGACGCGTTTTTTATAAGAAAACCGGGAAAAAACACGACGTTCATTTTGGGGTTGCCGCTGTTTCACAACGGAAAAGTCGACGGCAAATGAATAATTTGTGCGCTAATGAGCAGCTGCGGGAGAAAACATGATGGACGATCTGGAGCAGAATTTGCTGTTTCGTTACATGGGTACGCATAGCCCCTGGTGGCGAATGACAGCTGACAGCAATGCTCTGCACCTTGCCGCCAGCGAAAATGCCGATGTGACTGAGGTGGTGGCGCTGGATGATGAACAAGCCGAACTCATCCGCCAGTTAACCGTCATTACCTCCAGCATCTCCATGACGCTCTCGTTGTACGGGGAAGATGTCCCGGTTCATCTTGTGGGGCGCAAAATAACCCGAAATGAATGGGCCGGCACCGCGTCAGCGTGGAACGATACGCCCTCCGTGGCTCGTGACCTGGCTCAGGGCCTCTCTTTTGCTGAACAGGTTGTCTCTGAAGCCAACTCCGTCATCGTTATTCTCGATCATAACGGCAATATTCAGCGTTTTAACCGGCTGAGTGAAGAATATACCGGTCTGAAAGAACAAGAAGTTATTGGTCAGAACGTGTTCAAGCTGTTTATGAGCCGCAGCGAAGCGGCAGCTTCAAAGCGCAATATCACCGGTTTTTTTCGCAACGGCAGCTCCTACGAGGTCGAACGCTGGATCAAAACGCGTAAAGGGCAACGGCTGTTTTTGTTCAGAAACAAGTTTGTTCATAGCGGCAGCGGCAAAAATGAAATTTTCCTTATCTGTTCTGGCACCGACATTACCGAGGAGCGCCGCGCCCAGGAGCGTCTGCGCGTGCTGGCCAATACCGACACCATTACCGGTTTACCAAACCGTAATGCGATCCACGAACTGATTTCTGATGCCATCGCCAGCCGCGGTGAAACGCAGGTAGGCGTGGTGTATCTCGACCTGGATAACTTTAAAAAGGTCAACGATGCCTACGGGCATATGTTTGGCGACCAGCTATTGCAGGCTGTCGCTCTGGCCATTCTGAGCTGTCTGGATGACGGTCAGGTGCTGGCGCGACTTGGCGGTGATGAGTTTATTGTCATGGCCACAGATACCTCTCAGGGCTCTCTGGAAGCCATGGCGTCGCGGATCTTAACCCGTCTGCGCCAGCCGTTCAGAATCGGCCTGATAGAAATTTACACCGGTTGCTCGCTCGGTATCGCCCTCGCCCCCCAGCACGGTAACGACAGGGAAAGCGTCATCCGTAATGCCGATACCGCCATGTACACGGCGAAAGAGAATGGCCGGGGCAAGTTCTGCGTCTTCTCACCCGAGATGAACCAGCGCGTATTTGAATATCTCTGGCTGGATACCAACCTGCGTAAAGCGCTGGATAACGATCAGCTTCTGATTCACTACCAGCCTAAAATTACCTGGCGGGGTGAAATCCGAAGTCTTGAAGCGCTGGTGCGCTGGCAGTCGCCGGAACGCGGTTTGATCCCGCCACTGGAGTTTATCTCTTATGCCGAGGAGTCGGGATTGATTGTCCCGCTGGGCCGCTGGGTGATGCTTGATGTGGTGCGCCAGGTGGCTAAATGGCGCGATAAGGGGATTAACCTGCGCGTGGCGGTCAACGTCTCCGCACGTCAGCTGGCCGACCAGACCATTTTCAGCGATTTAAAGCAGGCGCTGAAGGATCTGGATTTTGAATACTGCCCTATCGACGTTGAACTCACGGAAAGCTGCCTTATCGAAAACGAAGAGCTGGCGCTCTCTGTGATCCAGCAGTTCAGCAAACTTGGCGCGCAAATTCATCTTGATGATTTCGGTACCGGCTACTCGTCTCTGTCGCAGCTGGCGCGGTTCCCTATCGACGCCATTAAACTCGATCAATCCTTCGTCAGGGATATACATAAACAATCGATCTCCCAGTCTCTGGTGCGGGCCATCGTCGCGGTGGCACAGGCCTTAAACCTGCAGGTCATTGCTGAAGGGGTCGAGAGCGCGAAAGAAGACGCCTTTCTGACCAAGAACGGCGTCAACGAACGGCAGGGCTTTCTCTTCGCTAAGCCAATGCCCGCTGCCGCATTCGAGCGATGGCTAAAGCGATATCAGTCGCGAAAACAACGTTAACTGGCTTTGCGTAATGCCCCATGATGGCGGTTTTGCAGCATCACCAGACGCTCCATGTAGGCGATATCTTTTGGCTCGAGGCAAAACGCCGCATCAACCCAGTCTTCCGTGATATCCATCAGTTCACTGCGCGGCAGTTGCAGTACCCGGGTTCGGGCGCGCAACATCGCCCTTACCCCGTTCAGCTTCGGCCGCAGCGTGTCGATGAAGGTTCTGACGGAGACGTAGCTCTGCCCGGGCTCAAACAGCACATCGACCAATCCATGTTGTTCGTACCATTCTGCCGTATGCGACTCCCCCTTGTAGATGAGTTCTTCCGCCAGTTTCATCCCTGCCCGACGTGCGACCAGCGAATATGCCCCCATGCCCGGGAACAGGTTGAAGGCAATTTCCGGGAAGCCCAGACGGGCATCGCGCTGAGAGAGAACAAAATGGTGTGCCAGCGCAGCCTCAAACCCACCGCCTAGCGCACTGCCTTCAACCATCGCCAGAGAGACCGCGCCCGTATCAAACCCCCGCGACGCTGCGTGGACACAGTCGACGCAGGCACGTGCATACGCGCGTAACGCTTCACGCCGTCCATTTTGAATGCACTCTACGAAGAACTGTAAATCGCCTCCCGCATTATACATTTCAGGAACCAGTGACCCGGTTACCCAAAAATCGACAAGATACCCGGACTGGCGAACCAGCCAGGAGAGGTTCATGATCTCCTCAATTAACGCATGATTAAAACAAGGACGAGGTTGCGCCCGCAGCATCATCCAGATGGTGTGCCGCTCTTCCTCGTAGTAGGCTGACAACTGTGTGAAACGTTCAGTATCGGTAAACAGGGTGCAGGTAGGCTGGTTGATAACTGTCATAGTCTAATTCCTCACAGAAAAAGCGCCTTGCGCGCAGTTTTAGACTAATCCACTCATTAAGCCCGCAGCATGTGGGGGAATAAATTTATCACTTTCATTTATGTAATTTAGTTATTGCATTTTTTCCCTTCTCTTTTGATCCCATTTTCTGCATCATTGAAAATATTACCTTTTCACACCTGGGGTGAGATTATGTCTACTATTGATGCACAAGCTGTAGCACAACGTATTGATACCGTGCTGGATATCCTGGTGGCAGGCGATTATCACTCGGCGATCCGTAATCTGGAGATCCTGAAGTCTGAACTTCTTGCTCAGAAGGGTGCTGAAAACGCGCCTGAGAACGGACAGCCAAAAGCGCCGTGGGAAGTTTGATCCTGCTGTTTTCGAACCTGTTTCGCTTTATTAATTGGATGCTATGAATTCCCGACAACAAATCATTTTGCAGATGGTCATTGACCAGGGACGCGTCAGCGTAGTCGATCTCGCTAAAACCACCGGCGTTTCAGAAGTCACCATCCGCCAGGATCTTAACCTGCTGGAGAAACAGAGCTACCTGCGTCGTGCGCATGGGTATGCGGTCCCGCTCGATAGCGAGGACGTTGAGACGCGCATGATGAACAACTACGCCCTGAAGCGTGAGCTGGCGGAGTTTGCCGCGTCTTTAGTTAACAATGGCGAGACGGTGTTTATCGAAAACGGCAGTAGCAATGCCTTACTGGCGCGCACGCTTGCCGAACAGAAAGATGTTACTATCATCACGGTCAGTAGCTATATCGCGCACCTGCTCAAAGAGACCCGCTGCGAGGTGATCCTGCTGGGCGGCATTTACCAGAAAAAAAGCGAAAGCATGGTTGGCCCCCTGACCCGCCAGTATGTTCAGCAGGTCCATTTCAGTAAGGCCTTTATTGGTATTGATGGCTGGCAGCCAGAAACGGGCTTCACCGGCCGCGATATGATGCGTTCTGATGTGGTGAATGCGGTGCTGGAAAAAGAGTGTGAGGCCATTGTGCTGACTGATAGCTCAAAATTTGGCGCCGTTCACCCTTATACCATGGGGCCAGTCTCTCGCTTTAGCCGCGTAATTACCGACGAACGTTTGAGCGATGAACATCGTATTAAACTGGAAGATGACGGTCTTATCGTCAATATTATTAAAAAGTCGTCCTGAGTCCTTTAAGCGCCCGAATGTCGGGCGCCTATGTCCCTACTGTCTGAGATGATTCCTAACCCTCCTTTAAGAGTTTTTACCTGTTTAACCCGCCTTAAAGTCGTAAAATTAATGTTAGCGATATAACAGGAAGTGACTATCACCTGCGTGATTACGTAACGCCTGCGCGACCAGCTTTCACGGAAAACAGTTTTTAGGTATTCAATTCGTCTATACTTAAAGCGTAGCTCTTTCCGTGAATCGATAATTCAGGAGAAAGTATTATGACCTTAACCAGCAAAAAATTAGCCGCCGCTGTTCTGGCAATCACTGTAGCAATGTCCCTGAGCGCTTGCTCTAACTGGTCTAAACGTGACCGCAACACCGCAATTGGTGCCGGTGCTGGTGCTCTGGGCGGTGCGGTATTAACAGATGGTAGTACGCTGGGTACATTAGGTGGCGCTGCTGTCGGTGGTATTATCGGTCACCAGGTTGGCAAATAATTATTAAATAAGCCTCCACCGGTACTGCGATATTAGAACGCATTTCAGGTCTGACTTACGCACGTAAAAAAAAGAGCCACGGCAAATGCCGTGGCTCATCTATTTTAGCCGCCCGCCAGTTTCACTTTCATGCCTTTGGCTTCGAGCAGGGATTTAATTAAATCACGTTTATCGCCCTGGATTTCGATAATGCCGTCTTTCACGGCACCACCGCAGCCACATTTCTTTTTCAGATCGGCGGCCAGCTTAACCAGTTCCGCGTCGTCAAGATCAATGCCGGAGATAAGGCATACGCCCTTACCTTTGCGTCCACTGGTTTGACGCTGGATACGAACAATACCGTCCCCCTTCGGGCGCTCGGCTTTCGCTTTTGGTTCGTCTATACGCCCACTTTCTGTTGAGTAGACCAGACGACTGTTGGAATCAGTCATTACCCCCCCTTTTTCAGTGATGCGTTGATCGCCTTGAGCGTCTCTGACGGGTTAGCAGACTGCGTCACAGGACGCCCAATGACCATATAGTCTACCCCTGCCGCCAGCGCCTGTTCAGGCGTCATAATGCGACGCTGATCGCCTGCCTCGCTGCCGGCCGGGCGGATACCTGGGGTAACAAGTTTGAAAGCCTGGCCCAGTTCTGATTTGAAACGCACGGCTTCCTGCGCGGAACAAACGACACCATCAAGCCCGCAATTTTTCGTCAGGCGCGCGAGACGCTCTGCATGCTCAGCAGGTGACAACGTCACGCCGAGAGCGTGTAAATCACTCTCATCCATACTGGTCAGCACGGTAACCGCAATCAGCAACGGTGCGTCGCTGCCGAACGGCAGGAGCGCTTCACGGGCCGCGGTCATCATTCTTGCCCCACCCGATGCATGCACATTGACCATCCATACCCCCAGTTCTGCAGCAGCAGCCACGGCGTGCGCGGTAGTATTCGGGATATCGTGGAATTTAAGGTCGAGGAAAACGTCAAAACCGCGCTGTTGCAGGTCGCGTACGATTTGCGGTCCAAACAGCGTGAACATCTCTTTGCCAACTTTCAGACGGCAGTCGCGAGGGTCTATACCGTCGACAAAGGCCAGTGCCGCGTCACGTTTATTGTAATCAAGCGCAACAACAACAGGAGAATCAGTAATTACGCGGGAAGCGGAGGAAGTAACAGACGTCATGACCAGCCCTTTTCGTCTATGGGCGCGCAGCGGCGCGGAACAGATAAACGGCGAGCATTCTACCTGCCAGCGCTGAAAATTGACAGGATCGATTTACTCTCCTGCCTGGCCGGCAAACCGCACGGACTCGATGGGTTCTGAAAACCCATCAGTATGTTGTAACTAAAATAGATCGTTTTTAAAAATTACTGCCCATCAAGGCCTCGGATTGGCTTGATGGTCGACCATGCCCGGCATGAAGGACAGTGCCAGTACAGCGTATACGCCGTAAACCCACACTTCTGGCAACGATAGCGCGGTTTGCTTCGTACCTGCTCGCCTACCATGTCGCGCAGTACCATCAGGCTCTCTTTGGCGCGCCCTTCCTCTGCATCGTTGAGGTGGTAGTCCATCAGCTTATGGAAAACCCGCATGGTCGGATGACGTTGCAGCTGACGCGTAATATAGACCTGCGCGGTATCACTGCCCTCATACTGCTCAACCACGTCCGAGAGCATCAGTTCGGCAGTCGCGCCGGTGTTCTCTTCCACGCAACGTCGCAGGAACGCCACCCATTCATCCTGCTTATCCAGTTGTTGATAGCAGGTTTGCAGCATGTCGAGGGTTTCACTGACCAGCTCTTTATCCTGGTCAATAACCCGCAACAGGCTCTCTACAGCTTTGGCATAGTCGCCGTTCGCCATAAAGACGCGCCCCATCATGATGGAGATACGCGCACTGTTACGGTCAGCGGCGGCACCCTTTTTAAGCAATGCCATGGCTTTGTCCATGTCGTCGTTGCCCATTTGCTGAAGGGCCAGTTCACAGTAGAAGTGGGCTATCTCAACTCGCTGCTTATCTTTGCCCAGCTTCACCAGACGCTCGGCCGTATCAATGGCTTTCTGCCAGTCACTGGTGGCCTGATAAATCTGCAGCAGCTGCTGCAAGGCACTGACGCGGAAATCCGTTTCATCCACCAGCTGCGAGAACATGTCTTCTGCACGGTCGTACAGCCCCGCCGCCATGTAATCACGGCCCAGCTGTTGTACCGCCAGCAGGCGTTGATCGTAGGTCAACGAGGCGCTTTCCATAAGGGTCTGGTGAATACGAATGGCGCGGTCAACCTCGCCGCGCGAGCGGAACAGGTTTCCCAGGGTGAGATGCGCTTCAACGGTGCCCGTATCCTCTTTGAGCATATCGAGGAACAGGTCTACTGCTTTGTCCTGTTGATTGCTCAGGAGGAAGTTCACCCCAGCAACGTAGTCGCGGGAGAGTCGGTTAGCCTCATCCTGTTTTGTTTGTTGCGCACTTCTGCGGCCCATATACCAGCCATAGGCTGCGGCTACAGGCAAAAGCAGAAACAACAACTCCAGCATAGTCGATTATTCCTTGACGACCGGCACACCAGAGCTTTCCGGAATGTCGGACGCAGGCGCAATTTGATGTTCGAGTCGTTTAATTTTACGTTCAGCGCGCGCAAGTGAAACACGAACTTTCAACCAGAAAAGACCGCATACCAGCCAGCCAATCGCAAAGCCCGCGGCGAATAAAACCGCCAGAAGGCTCGATACACGATACTCGCCCTGCGCCAGCAGATAGTTAAACGTCACCTGTTGATCGTTTTGTGCACCCAATGTGACTGAAATGACAAAAATCGCCAATACCAGTAAGAAAATGAGTAAATATTTCACATTACTTCCCGTTATGTGGTTCAAGCGAATAAAGTGTGTTCAACTCACCGCAATCAGCCTTATAAACTACCATTTTAGTGACGGGCGCGAAACGGAAAAAGTGACGCACCAGTCATGGATTTATGGGCAAAACACGGAATATCAACCATCAGGCGTCGCTTTGGTCCCTTTCGGCGATCTCTTCTTCCTCGACAGGCGGTGGCGTTAACGGACCGCAGATGCGTTCAGCAAGCCATGTTGCCAGCGTCACAAGCAGCCATGAGATCAGCGTAGCCACCACCAAATCCCGCGGCCAGTGCATCCCCAGCAGCAAACGACTACCCATCACCCCTGTGGCCCAGACCAGTAAAATCGCGATCGTGACAGTACGTCGCCGTGGCCAAAGCAGCCCTACTCCCAGTAACGCCCAGCTGGCGGCAAACATAGTATGGCCGGAAGGAAAAGCAAACCCGGTCTCTTTTTGCCAGTGTTTACGTAAGAACTTCGGGATATCCTGCTGTTCCGCAAGCTGTTCTTTGACCAGCGCACCACGATCTTTACGTTTTAAATTGTAGAACTCATCCACCGGAACATGGTGCGCTTTTTCCAGCCAGACGACAAAAGGACGCGGCTCCTGGACATGATCTTTAACCCAGGACTTCACGCCCTGACCGATGAGGATCGCCCCACCCAGTATCGCAAAGAGCATCAGCGCCGCACGCAGACGAAAGCGCAAACACCACAGAAACCAGGCGCAAAGGATCACATGCGTGATAATTCCCCACGGCTGGGTGACCGTCTCCGTTATCCAGTATAATGTTTTCAGCCATGTGGCGTTCTGCCCCGGCTGCCACATCCAGCCTGAGACCCATACGGCCAGCGGCATAATAAGTAGAATGGCCGCACCTGCTGCCGTACGTCTGGCGATTGAAAGCATGTCTTCTCCTTTTTCGCTAAGCACCACAATCATAACTGAAATTCATCTGTTGGGTGGATATGTCGGATCGTGCGTTTAACGTCCATATAGCATGGCGCCCATTAGGCGAACGTGCTGAGCTTGTGGCAAAATGAACAGATACAGAAAGCCAAACAGGCGAAAGGCACGAAACGTGTCAGCCTACTCTGGAGAATCACATGCAGCTTAAACGTGTGGCAGAAGCCAAACTGCCAACCCCATGGGGCGATTTCCTGATGGTGGGATTTGAAGAACTGGCAACCGGACAGGATCATGTCGCGCTGGTGTTCGGTGACATTTCAGGACAGACGCCGGTACTCTCTCGCGTACATTCGGAGTGTCTGACTGGCGATGCCTTGTTCAGCCTGCGCTGTGATTGCGGTTTCCAGCTTGAAGCCGCCCTTTCTCACATCGCTGAAGAAGGTCGTGGGGTGCTGCTTTATCACCGTCAGGAAGGTCGTAATATTGGCCTGCTGAATAAAATCCGCGCCTACGCGCTGCAGGATCAGGGATACGATACGGTTGAAGCGAACCACCAGCTCGGGTTTGCTGCCGATGAGCGCGACTTTACCCTGTGCGCCGATATGTTCAAGCTTCTTGGGGTAGATGAGGTCCGTCTGCTGACCAATAACCCGAAAAAGGTGGAAATCCTGACCGAAGCGGGGATCAATATCGTCGAACGTGTTCCGCTGATTGTCGGCCGTAACCCGAAGAATGCCCACTATCTTGATACCAAAGCCGCCAAAATGGGTCACCTCCTGAGCGAGTGATCGCGAGATGCCCGGCATCGCCATCGCGAGCCGGGCTGACTGCGTCAATCCAGCATTTTACGAATCACGTAATGTAATATGCCGTCGTTCTGGTAGTAGGTCAGCTCGGTTGCCGTATCAATGCGACACCGGCATTCAAGCACTTCCGTTTTACCGTCTGCTCGCGTTAACGTCACCGGAACCGTTTTACCCGGCTGCAGGTTTTGCAGACCACTAATATCAATCTGCTCTTCCCCGGTCAGTCCCAGCGTTTTGCGGGTGACGCCCTGCGGGAACTCTAGCGGCAGGATCCCCATCCCGATAAGATTCGAACGGTGAATACGCTCGAAAGATTCGGCAATGACCACGCGAACCCCAAGCAGGCGCGGACCTTTCGCTGCCCAGTCTCGACTGGAGCCGGAGCCGTACTCTTTACCGGCAATCACCGCCAGCGGCGTGCCTTCCTGCTGGTATTTAACGGCGGCATCATAAATCGAAACCACTTCCGTGCCAGGTAAATGACGCGTCATGCCCCCTTCCACGCCCGGAACCATTTCGTTGCGGATGCGGATGTTGGCAAACGTCCCGCGCATCATCACTTCGTGGTTACCACGACGCGATCCGTAGGAGTTGAAATCCCGGCGTTCCACCCCACGGCTTTGCAGATAGCGCCCTGCCGGGCTGTCGGCTTTGATACTGCCTGCCGGCGAGATGTGGTCCGTGGTAACGGAATCGCCCAGCATCGCCAGAATACGCGCCCCGTGGATATCCTTAAGGGGAGCAGGTTCAGCCAGCATGTCATCGAAGAACGGTGACAGACGAATATAGGTCGAATCATCCTGCCAGCCATAGGTATCCGAGCCCACGACGTTAATTGTTTTCCATTCCGGCGTGCCCTCAAACACTTCCGCATACTCTTTGCGGAACATTTCGGTTGAGACCTTTTCAACGGCTCGCGCGATGTCGCGTGAAGACGGCCAGATATCTTTCAGGTAAACAGGCTCGTTCTTGCGATCGTGACCAATCGGGTCTGTCGTGAGATTGATGTTCATGTTTCCCGCCAGCGCGTAAGCCACAACCAGCGGCGGCGAGGCCAGCCAGTTGGTTTTCACCAGCGGATGAATGCGCCCTTCAAAGTTGCGGTTACCGGAAAGAACCGCACCCACGGTAAGATCGCCCTGCTTGATCGCCGTTTCAATCGGCTCAGGCAGCGGACCGGAGTTACCGATACAGGTAGTACATCCGTAACCCACGAGGTTAAAGCCCAGCTCGTCAAGGTACGGGGTGAGTTTTGCCTGCGCCAGGTAATCTGAAACCACTTTAGAGCCCGGTGCCAGCGAAGCCTTAACCCACGGCTGCGGTTTCAGACCAAGCTCAACGGCTTTTTTGGCCAACAGTCCCGCGGCCATCAAAACGCTTGGGTTCGAGGTGTTGGTGCAGGAGGTGATAGCGGCAATAACCACCGCGCCATCCGGAAGTTGATACTGATGTCCGTTCAGGACATAGTCTATTGGACGGTGATCTTTTTTCGCGACATTGACTTCCAGTTCATTGCTGGCGGCAAAAGCTTTCGGCACGTCCGGTAACGCGACCCTATCCTGCGGACGTTTTGGCCCGGCAAGACTCGCCTCGACGCTTCCCATATCCAGCTCAAGCGTGCTCGTAAATACCGGCTCATCACCCGGGTTTCGCCACATCCCCTGCGCTTTAGTGTAGGCCTCGACCAGCGCGACCTGCTCTTCACTGCGACCACTCAGGCGCATATATTCCAGCGTGACGTCATCGATGGGGAAGAAGCCACAGGTCGCGCCATATTCCGGCGCCATATTGGCGATCGTGGCGCGATCGGCCAGCGGCAGCGAATCCAGCCCGTCACCGTAGAATTCAACAAATTTACCCACCACCCCATGCTTACGCAGCATCTGGGTGACGGTCAACACCAGGTCGGTGGCGGTAATGCCTTCCGACAGCTTACCGGTGAGTTTGAAGCCCACCACATCAGGAATGAGCATCGACACCGGCTGACCAAGCATAGCCGCTTCCGCTTCAATACCCCCGACGCCCCACCCCAGCACACCGAGGCCGTTAATCATGGTGGTATGTGAATCCGTCCCGACCAGCGTATCCGGATAAGCCACCCACTCTTTATCCTGCAATTCACTCCAGACGGCTTTGCCCAGATATTCGAGGTTAACCTGATGGCAAATACCGGTTCCAGGCGGAACCACGCTAAAGCGGCTGAACGCCTGTTGCCCCCATTTCAGGAAGACATAGCGCTCGTGGTTACGTTCCATCTCCAGACGTACGTTTTCGCCAAAAGCGTCATCATCACCAAAGTGGTCAACGGTCACGGAGTGGTCAATCACGAGGTCAACGGGAGAAAGCGGATTCACTTTTGCCGTATCGCCCCCGAGGCGCTTAACGGCTTCGCGCATGGCGGCTAAATCAACCACGGCAGGAACACCGGTAAAGTCCTGCATCAGGACCCTCGCCGGGCGATAGGCTATTTCTCTGTCGGCATGGGCACTCTTCAGCCATCCCGCCAGCGCCTGGATATCCTCGAGGGTGACGGAATCGCCATCCTGCCAGCGTAAGAGGTTTTCCAGCAAAACTTTCAAGGACTTGGGTAAACGCGAAATGTCCCCAAGCGTTCTGGCAGCCAGTGGCAGGCTATAGTAATGCCAGGTTTTGTTTTCTGCCTGTAATGTGTCCTTACTGGCTTCGCGTAGGGTTAACGACATAAGCTCCTCCTTAATTACAGAGATGTCCTGACAATCATCAGGGCTGTAATTAAAGATAACACAAAGATGTCGTAACGTTTTGATAACAACCCGAATTGATAAATTTAGGAATGGTCCAGTGAAGTGCGAAAACAAAAAACCCCGCCGCAGCGAGGTTTTGGATTTACAGGAAGGCCAGCCAGATGAGCTGAGACCAGAACAGGATCGACACAGAAAAAACGCCGAGCCATGACCAGTATTTGTGAGACATCATGTTATTCATCATAGGGTACACCAGGCATTATTTTTAAAAAGGCTCCGAGGTTTGCCCTCAGTTCTATATTGCTGATGTGTATTTATTAAAGAGTACAAAGGTGCAGAGTCTTTATTCAGACTATTTGCATCATTACGCAATTAACTAAATTATTGTTTTTTGGGTTCGTCTTCTGCGAACACATCAATAAAGGCTTGCTGCTGTGGCGTCAGTTTCCAGGACGCGGGGACAACGGTCGCAGGTGCTTTGCGTCCTTTGTGACCACTGTCACGATGCTGACACATCTGTTTTACCGTTTCTGTACGTACCGTCACTGCCATATTCAACCCCAATATTTCCAGGCAAGGAGAGCAACCACTACCCAAAACAGGGCGGAGACGAGAAAGACCGCCAGCCAGGCTTTACGCTTGAGCGCAGGATCCCTTTGCGGTTCTTCACTTCCTGAAGGCATTGCTAACCTCATACAATCGATATCGCTTATCATTTAGGACCAAACAATTGGTACAATTAATCATCTGTTGAGATAAATCCTAAAGAAACTTTAGCCGAAAAGCCAGTGAATTTACGCATCAATTGGTGGGAAATATTCAATCTTTTGACCAGAAATAAATAATTGAAAAGAAATATTTGCGTAGCCGTAAATTAGTTTCTACTTTTGTCGCCAATTCACGACATTAAAACCATACAAATTAAATGGGTAATGACATTATATGGCAGGGACAATGTAGATGATGATAATTATGATTTAGCTTTGAGGAGTTAATTCGGTATCTTTCCGTGAGGGAAAGATACCGGGAGTGATTATTTTGCCGGAAGTTTGATGTCTTTAAACATATCTTCAATATCTTCATTTGAGCGTAATGCAACAGCCGTATCGACCACGTCACGCGTTAAATGCGGGGCAAAGCGTTGAATAAAATCATACATATAGCTGCGCAGGAAGGTGCTGCGACGGAAACCAATTTTGGTCGTGCTGTGGCTGAAAATATCGTGCGCATCAAGACGAACCAAATCCGGATCTGAAACCGGGTCGACGGCCATGCTGGCAATCACCCCAACGCCCAGGCCAAGCCGCACATAGGTTTTAATGACATCAGCATCCGTGGCGGTAAAGACAATGCGCGGCGTTAATCCCGCCCGGTTAAAGGCCGTATCAAGCTCAGAACGTCCGGTGAAGCCGAAGGTGTATGTCACTAAAGGATATTGCGCCAGCTCTTCAATAGTCACCGACCCTTTCCCCGCCAGCGGATGATCCGGGGTCACTACGATAGAACGGTTCCAGTGGTAGCACGGTAGCATAACCAGATCGTCATACAGGTGAAGCGCTTCTGTCGCGATGGCAAAGTCCGCGTTGCCCTTTGAAACCGCTTCAGCGATTTGCGTGGGCGAGCCCTGATGCATATGCAAAGAGACGCGCGGATAACGTTCTATAAAGCCCTTAATAACGCCTGGCAGCGCATAACGCGCCTGAGTATGCGTTGTGGCAATATAAAGCGAGCCTTTATCCGGCCAGGTATGTTCACCCGCCACGGACTTAATAGCGTCAACTTTGGAGAGGACTTCCCGGGCAATACGAATGATTTCCTGCCCGGCGGGTGTCACCTGCGTAAGGTGCTTACCGCTGCGAGCGAAAATCTGGATACCTAATTCGTCCTCCAGCATACGAACCTGTTTGCTGATGCCCGGTTGCGAGGTATATAACCCCTCAGCGGTAGAAGAGACGTTGAGGTTGTGATTCACCACCTCAACGATATAACGAAGCTGCTGTAATTTCATGCCAGACCATCCGATTTAGCGCACGCGGTCAATCGCTTAAGACGATTTGATAATAAGAAAAGGGTTAACTATAACCACTATATCATTTATAGCCTGACTGTATAGTACGGAACAAAAAATAATAACAAGGTAATAAAAAAGGGCCGGAAGTCCGGCCCTTTTACAGGTAAGTTACGGTAAGGGAAGATTATTTCTTGCCTTCAACCCATTTTCCGTCGACAAAGAAGGCGGACCAGCCGGTCGCTTTCCCCTCTTTCTCAGCCGCAACGTACTGCTGTTTTGTTTTACGGCTAAAACGTACCACCGTTTTATTCCCTTCAGGATCCTGCTGTGGCGCATCGGCCAGATAACGCAGTTTCTCAGGCAGACGGTCGCGGAAGCGATGCAGCTCTTCCACCAGCGGCGCGCGGGTTTCACGCGATTTCGGGAAGGTGTTGGCCGCGAGGAAGACCCCGGCAGCACCGTCACGCAGCACGAAATAGGCGTCAGACTTCTCACACGGCAATTCTGGCAGCGGAACCGGATCTTCCTTCGGCGGCGCGACTTCACCGTTACGCAGAATCTTACGGGTGTTCTTACACTCGTCGTTGGTGCACGCCATGTATTTCCCGAAACGCCCCATTTTCAGGTGCATTTCCGAGCCACACTTCTCACACTCAACGATAGGGCCGTCATAGCCTTTGATGCGGAACTCACCCTCTTCGATCTCATAACCATCACACGTTGGGTTATTCCCGCAAACGTGCAATTTGCGTTTCGGATCGATCAGGTAGCTGTCCATCGCCGTGCCACATTTCTTACAACGACGTTTGGCACGCAGGGCATTGGTTTCTGCATCGTCACCCTCCAGCACGTTAAGAACTTCGTTCTCAGGTACCAGGTTGATGGTGGTTTTGCAGCGCTCTTTCGGCGATAACGCATAGCCGGAGCAACCGAGGAAGACGCCTGTTGTCGCAGTACGGATCCCCATCTTACGGCCACAGGTTGGGCAATCGATGCTGGTCAGTACCATCTGGTTAGGCAGCATGCCGCCCTCTTCAGGATCTTTCTCCGCTTTTTCAAGCTGGTTGGTAAAGTCGCTGAAGAAGCTGTCGAGCACTTTCTTCCATTCCGCCTGATGGCTGGCAACCTGGTCAAGGCTGTCTTCCATCTGTGCGGTAAAGTCGTAGTTCATCAACTCGCGGAAGTTAGCTTCCAGACGGTCGGTTACGATCTCACCCATTTTTTCAGCGTAGAAACGGCGGTTTTCAACACGCACATAGCCACGATCCTGAATGGTCGAAATGATTGACGCATAGGTTGACGGACGACCAATACCGCGTTTTTCCAGCTCTTTTACCAGCGATGCTTCGCTAAAGCGCGCAGGCGGCTTGGTAAAGTGCTGAGCTGGCACGAGGTCAACCAGAGAGAGTTCATCCCCTTTGTTCACCGCCGGCAGCGTTCGGTCTTCGTCGCCTTTACGCAGTGCAGGCATGACTTTCGTCCAGCCGTCGAAACGCAGGATACGGCCACGCGCTTTCAGACGGAAATCACCCGCACCAACGGTAAGCGTAGTGGAATCATACTGCGCGGGTGTCATTTGACACGCGACGAACTGGCGCCAGATAAGCTGGTACAGCTTCTGGGCGTCGGCTTCCATATCCTTCAGCGATTCCGCTAACACAGAGACGTCAGAAGGACGAATGGCTTCGTGCGCTTCCTGTGAGTTCTCTTTGCTGGCGTACTGGTTAGCGCTTTCCGGCAGGTATTTCTTACCGAAATTGTCACCGATATAGCCGCGCACCATGTTAACCGCATCCTGACTCAGGTTAGTCGAGTCGGTACGCATGTAGGTGATGTAACCCGCTTCATACAAGCGCTGGGCCATCATCATGGTTTTCTTCACGCCATAACCCAGACGCGTGCTTGCGGCCTGTTGCAGCGTAGAGGTAATAAACGGTGCGCCAGGCTTACTGCTGGTCGGTTTGTCTTCACGCTCCAGAACCTGATAGCGTGCTTTTTCCAGCAGCGCCACCGCGGCCATGGTCTGGTCACGGTTTTCAGGACGGAAAGGCTTGTCGTTCTGATGGCTCACCTGCAGCGGCAGAGCATCCCCGCCCGGCGTGGTGACATTCGCGTCGACTTCCCAGAACTCTTCTGGCACAAACGCTTTAATTTCGCGTTCACGTTCAACGACAAGACGCACGGCAACGGATTGCACACGGCCTGCGGACAGACCACGGGCAATCTTTTTCCACAGCAGTGGAGACACCATGTAGCCCACAACACGGTCCATAAAGCGACGTGCCTGCTGCGCGTTTACACGGTCAATGTTCAGTTCGCCCGGCTTTTCAAACGCCTGACGAATCGCATTCTTCGTAATTTCGTTAAACACTACACGGCTGTAGCGTTTGTCATCACCACCGATCACTTCCCGCAGGTGCCACGCAATGGCTTCCCCTTCGCGGTCAAGGTCGGTTGCGAGATAGATGTGGTCTGCTTTTTCAGCAAGCTGCTTCAGCTCATTAACGACTTTTTCTTTCCCGGGCAGCACTTCGTATTGTGCATCCCAGTTATGCCATGGGTTAACACCCATGCGGTTGACAAGCGCGCTACGTTCATCCTTTTTAGGCTTTTTAGCCCCTTTGGTGGAGGTAGAGTCTGCGCTCTTTTTGCTGGCTGAGCCACTGGTCGGCAAATCGCGGATATGACCCACGCTGGACTTAACCACGTAGTCATTACCCAGATACTTATTGATCGTTTTGGCTTTTGCCGGGGACTCAACGATGACGAGAGCTTTACCCATATTCACCTTTACCTAATTTAATTCTTCCAGGAATACGCCGCACGTTGATTTCCCTTCCACTGACGACGCGTCATTGATATTGCGACTGCGTCAGGGGATATCAACCCCTTTGTCTTACCGAACGTCAGAGAAATGACGCCCAGGTGATTGAGTTTTCGGGTATTTTTCTCACGCCTCATATGATTCGTGACGAATTACCGGTCGAATGTCAAGCAATTCTGTTGCCAGAATGACGAAAGCGCACACTCTACCTGATAAAATCCGTTACGCAACTTTATTAGCATGCAAAAGCAAATCACGCCAGCCAGGCTCCTGCACCTTATCCCCTCAGATTACAGGGAAAATTTGCCCCCAAAGCGCCCTCGGCGTAGACTATTGTCACTGTTTAAGGAGTGGATTATGCACAATACGACCCAACCAATTGACCGAGTCTCTCTGCTTATCGAAGCAAACAAGCTTATCCGTGATCATGAAGATACTCTGGCGGGCATTGAAGCCACCGGCGTAGAACAGCGTAATGGCGTGCTGGTTTTCAGCGGCGAATACTTCCTTGACGAACAGGGGCTACCTACCCCGAAAAGCACCGCCGTGTTTAACATGTTTAAATACCTGGCGCATACGCTTTCAGAGAAATATCACCTGGTTGATTAATGCAAAACGCGAGGCCTGAGCCTCGCGTTTTTGTTTACAGCAACGGTTTTTGTCCGCGCTGTAGCCAGCGGAGCAACAGCCGATCGGCACTTTCTGCCGCACTGTTGGTAAAGCGATCGAGCAGACGCTTGCGCTGCGTAAAGCGCACGCCCACCAGCTCACGGCCATCCATCAGGTTCAGCAGCAGGTCATCGCTGGTGCCCACTTCATCTACCAGTCCTTTCTCCTGGGCCTGGATCCCGTACCAGTGCTCCCCCGTCGCGACCTGCTCAATATCGAGCGATGGGCGCATGCGGTGCACAAAGTCTTTAAAGAGGTGGTGCGTTTCATTGAGATCTTCACGGAATTTCTGACGCCCCTCTTCCGTGTTTTCCCCCAGCAGCGTCAGAGTGCGTTTGTACTGCCCGGCCGTGTGCAGTTCAATGTCGATCTCTTTGTTTTTGAGGAAGCGGTTAAAGTTAGGGATTTGCGCAACCACACCGATTGAACCAATAATAGAAAACGGTGCCGCCACAATTTTATCCGCGACGCAGGCCATCATGTAGCCACCGCTCGCCGCGACTTTATCCACCGCAACGGTCAGCGGGATCTGTTTTTCACGCAGGCGCTGCAGCTGTGACGCAGCCAGTCCATAACCGTGTACCACACCGCCCGGGCTTTCAAGACGCACCACCACCTGATCCTGCGGTTTTGCCACGGCAAGAACGGCAGTGACCTCTTCGCGCAAAGAAGAAACTTCATGCGCATCCATGCTGCCTTTAAAGTCGAGCACATAGACGCGTGGCTTTGCCTCATCCTGCGGTGCATTGAGCTTGGCTTTCGCTTTTGCCGCTTTGGCTTCCTGTTTATGCTTTTTCTTCTGCGCTTTAAGCCACTGCTTCTGTTGATGGCTATCGAGCAGCGACAGAGACATATCTTCCTGCATCTCTTTATACTGCTCACTCAGGCGGGTAATGCGTAACTCCCCACGCTGACGCTTACGCTGCGTCAGGTTTACAATCAGAACGGCAATCACCGCAATGGCAATCACCACCGTTGCGATTTTGGCCAAAAACAACCCATACTGAGAAAGTAATTCCACGCGTTCCACCTTGTTTAACCACGATTCTTTCACGGCAGTGTACAACAGCCCTGCCCATGCGTCTCGCTCGTGACATTACCTCTGCGAGCCTGCTTCAGGAATCCCCACATGGGGGTTTAAATATTTGCAAATTGTTAATTTTACAGTAATGCCTCCTGTAGACTGATTGAATTCTCATGCTAATTCGGGCATAAAGCCGAAAAGTCATAAAGAAGGCGTCATTGCGTCACTGCGCGCCAGAGGAGTCCCCGTGCATTATCAACCGCAAAAAAATCTGCTGCAAAATCGCATCATTCTGGTCACCGGTGCCAGCGACGGAATTGGTCGCGAGGCGGCCCTGACCTACGCTGACTATGGCGCGAGCGTTATTCTTATTGGTCGTAACGAAGAGAAACTGAAAAGCGTCGCGCAGGAAATAGAGGCGGCAGGCGGCATTCCGGCCCCGTGGTATACCCTCGATTTACTCACCTGCACGCCAGCGGTGTGCCAGGAGCTTGCTCACCGTATTAGCGCCCACTATCCGCGGCTGGACGGTGTCCTGCACAATGCGGGTTTGCTGGGAGAAGTCCGTCCTATGGACGAACAGGATCCCGATATCTGGCAGCAGGTGATGCAGGTCAACGTCAACGGCACGTTTTTCCTGACGCAGGCTTTGCTTCCTTTATTACTTAAATCCGAGTCCGGCTCGCTGGTCTTTACCTCCTCAAGCGTAGGCCGCGAAGGTCGAGCCAACTGGGGAGCATATGCCGTCTCAAAATTCGCGACTGAAGGGATGATGCAGGTGCTGGCGGAAGAGTATCAAAGCCGCCATCTGCGCGTAAATTGCATTAACCCGGGAGGAACGCGCACCAAAATGCGCGCCAGCGCCTTCCCGTCGGAAGACCCGCAGAAACTGAAAACACCCGCAGACATTATGCCTCTCTATCTCTGGCTGATGGGCGACGACAGCCGTCGTAAAACGGGGATGACCTTCGATGCCCAGCCGGGCCGTAAACCAGGGATTTCGCAATGAGTGAAGAACGCCATCAACAACGCCAGCAGCGTCTGAAGGAACAGGTCGATGCGCGCGTTGCGGCCGCACAGGACGAGCGCGGGATAATTATCGTCTTTACCGGTAACGGCAAAGGTAAAACTACCGCTGCATTTGGCACCGCCACGCGTGCTGTCGGTCACGGGCAGAAAGTGGGCGTCATTCAATTCATCAAAGGCGGATGGCCCAACGGCGAACGTAATCTGCTTGAACCGCATGGCGTTGAATTTCAGGTGATGGCGACAGGTTTTACATGGGATACGCAGAACCGGGAAACCGATACTGCAGCTTGTCTTGCAGTCTGGGAGCACGCCAAAAGAATGCTGGCAGACCCCGCCCTGAATATGGTTCTGCTGGATGAGATAACCTATATGGTGGCCTACGACTATCTCCCGCTGGATGCGGTACTGGAGGCGTTACAACAACGCCCGGCGCACCAGACGGTTATCGTCACGGGGCGTGGCTGTCATCGGGAAATACTGGAGCTTGCTGATACCGTCAGCGAACTGCGTCCGGTCAAACACGCATTTGACGCGGGAATCAAAGCGCAAATCGGTATTGATTACTAAGAAAAAAGCCCGGTGATCTTCACCGGGCTTTTATGTTAACCGTTGTTGTTACGGCTGCCAGAGCGGCGGTTGCTGCTCACCTGGCTATGGCGTTTCACCGCACGACGGATCTGATTCGCCTTCATACGACGACGATCTTTTTCCACCGCCACTTTAGAGGTGGTTTCTGGCGTCAGGCCAACCAGTTCACGCAGGTAGTTAGTCTGTGTCAGATCCAGCTCGGTATAACCACCCCGTGGCAGACCTTTTGGCAGCAGGATGTCGCCATAACGGACACGGATCAGACGGCTCACCTGCACACCTACCGCTTCCCAAAGACGACGCACTTCGCGGTTACGGCCTTCAGTCAGGGTAACGTTGTACCACTGGTTAATGCCTTCGCCACCGGTAAATTTGATGGTTTTAAATGCCGCAGGACCGTCTTCCAGCTGAACGCCGCGTGACAGATCGCGCAGTTTATTCTCATCAACCTGGCCGAAGACACGCACGGCGTATTCGCGTTCCACTTCACGGCTAGGGTGCATCAGACGGTTTGCCAGTTCACCATCAGTGGTAAACAGCAGCAGGCCGCAGGTATTCACGTCCAGACGACCCACGGCAATCCAGCGAGCGCCGCGCAGTTTAGGCAGACGGTCAAACACCGTCGGGCGACCTTCAGGGTCGTTGCGCGTACACAGCTCGCCTTCTGGCTTGTAATACGCCAGCACGCGGCAGATCTGCTCAGCGGACTCTTTCACGGAAATAAGATGACCGTCGATGCGGATCTTCAATCCCGGTACGATTTCTACGCGGTCACCCAGCGTGGCGATTTTACCGTCCACACTCACGCGACCCGCTTCAATAATGGCTTCGATTTCACGGCGTGAACCGTGGCCGGCACGCGCCAGCACTTTCTGTAACTTCTCGCTCATTGAGCTTCCTCAGGTGTCGCCTTCACAGGCGTCGAATCAGGTCAAAAGAGGGCTCAGCCCTGCTTTGATGGCCGCGTAGTATATCTGCTTACACCCTTACAAGAAAGGCTTAACATCACCCACGCCTTCACGAATCACTTCTGGCGCATCTTCGGTTAAGTCAACAACGGTGGTTGGCTGCTGACCAAGGTAGCCGCCATGAATAATCAACTCGACCACCTTTTCCAGACGGTCTTTAATCTCTTCGGGATCGGATTCGGTGAACTCGCTGCCAGGCAACATTAAAGAGGTCGAAAGCATCGGCTCGCCGAGGGTTTCCAGCAGCGCCTGCGCAATCGGGTTGGACGGTACGCGCATCCCGATGGTTTTACGCTTTTCCTGTAACAGTCGGCGCGGCACTTCCTTGGTTCCTTTAAGAATAAAGGTGTAGTTGCCCGGCGTGTTATTTTTGATCAGACGAAACGCCACGTTATCGACATACGCGTAGGTCGACAGTTCAGAAAGATCGCGGCACATCAGGGTAAAGTTATGGCCGTCCGGCAGCTGACGAATGCGGCAAATGCGCTCCATCGCCCCTTTGTCTTCAATTTTACAGCCCAGCGCGTAGCCAGAATCGGTCGGGTAGACAATCACGCCGCCTTTGCGAACGATCTCCACGGCCTGATTAATTAAGCGTGGCTGCGGGTTATCCGGATGAATATAGAAAAACTGACTCATACTTCCCTCTCTTCAATTTTCTGCGGCTGTTCCCAGAGCTGCCAGACGGGCTCAACGCCTGCGGGCAACCAGAGCTTGCGTCCCAGCTCGATCCACGCACAGGGTTGATGGAAATCCGACCCCTGCGAACCCAGCAGACCGAACTGACGCGCGTAGGTCGCGAGCTGCGCACGCTCATTGGGCGCCTGCTGACACTGGGCGACTTCCATCGCCTCACCGCCACATTCGGCAAAGTGTGCCAGCAGTCTTTTCAGCCACTTAGCAGAAAGATTATACCGCCCCGGATGGGCGAGCACGGCCTTACCGCCAGAATGATGAATGACATCAATAGCTTGTTCTATTGTACACCACTGTGGCGGAACGTAACCGGTTTTCCCGCGTGCCAAATATTTTTTAAACACGTCCGCCATCGTTGTGGCTTTGCCCGCCTCAACCAGAAAACGGGCAAAATGGCCGCGCGTCACCGCCCCACCGTTTGCCAGTTTCTGTGCACCTTCCAGCGCTCCGGGAATATGCGCTTTTTCCAGTCGCTCACCAATCATTTCGGCGCGTTCGTTGCGGCGCGATTTTTGTTCTTGCAAAAACGCACGCATTGCCGGATGTTCAATATCGATATTGAGGCCAACAATGTGAATTTCGTGATTTTCCCAGACTGTCGAAATTTCGACGCCGGGCACCAGATTCAGCGCCAGTCCGCTGCGGGCAATTTCGGCGCGCGCCGCAGGAATAGCATCTGTCGTATCGTGATCGGTTATCGCCAGCGTGCCAACACGCATTTCAACGGCGCGATGAACCAGGGCTTCGGGTGTCAGCAGGCCATCAGAGGCCTGAGTATGGCTGTGTAAATCATAAATTACGGCGTAGGTGGTATCGCTCAAAGCACTTCCCATAGCAGGTTAAAGACATCCGAAACCCCTATGATAACGGCTTGGCGCGAAATTCTGAAATCAAGGGTTGACAACTCGCCATCGAACTAGTTAACTAGTACGCAAGTTCACACGAGAAAGGTATCTGAAAATGACAGCACATTTCACTCTGCACGGTTGGTGGCGCACATCCTGATTATCGGGCAGTGTCACACGTCTGCAAAATGCAAACAGATACCCAGCCCGCGACTAAGCGGGCTTTTTTTTGAACAGAATAAATGAGAACAACATAATGCAAACAGCCAAACCACACCTCGAATTGCTGACCTGCGAGGCGGTCTATCGCCACAACCCAACCGCGCTGTTTCATCAGGTCTGCGGTGCGCGTCCGGCAACGTTGCTGCTGGAATCCGCAGATATTGACAGTAAAGACGATCTTAAAAGCCTGCTGCTGGTCGACAGCGCATTGCGCATTACCGCGCTGGGTGACACTGTCACGATTAAGGCGCTCTCTGAGAACGGTGCCGCGCTGCTGCCACTGCTGGACGCTTCCCTGCCAGCGGGCATCGAGAATGAACGTCACCCGGAAGTGCGGGTACTGCATTTCCCGCCGGTCAGCCAACTGCTTGACGAAGATGCACGCCTCTGTTCTTTGTCAGTCTTCGATGCCTTCCGCCTGCTGCAAAACCTGGTCTCGGTACCAGAAGATGAACGCGAAGCAATGTTCTTTGGCGGGCTGTTTGCTTACGATCTGGTCGCCGGTTTCGAAGACCTGCCGGAAACCGAACAGGGCAACCGCTGCCCTGACTACTGCTTCTACCTGGCCGAGACCCTGCTGGTGATCGACCATCAGAAAAAATACACCCGTATTCAGGCGAGTCTGTTCACGCCATCCGTGACCGAGAAAACACGTCTTGAGCAGCGCATTGCTCAGCTGCAACAGCAAATGACCGAAGCGCCACCCGCTCTGCCGGTTCAGCATGTAGAGAAGATGACCTGTGAGGTTAACCAGACCGACGATCAGTACGGTGCCGTGGTGCGTCAGATGCAAAAGGCGATTCGCGCCGGGGAAATTTTCCAGGTCGTCCCGTCCCGTCGTTTCTCACTGCCCTGCCCGTCGCCGCTGGCGGCCTATGACGTGCTCAAAAAGAGCAACCCAAGCCCGTATATGTTCTTTATGCAGGACAACGAGTTCACCCTGTTTGGCGCGTCACCGGAAAGCTCCCTGAAATACGACGCCACCAGCCGCCAGATCGAGATCTACCCGATTGCCGGTACACGTCCGCGCGGGCGTCGCGCCGATGGCTCTCTGGATCGCGATCTCGACAGCCGTATCGAACTGGAAATGCGCACCGACCACAAAGAGCTCTCCGAGCACCTGATGCTGGTTGACCTGGCGCGTAACGATCTGGCCCGCATTTGTACTCCCGGCAGCCGCTATGTGGCTGACTTAACGAAAGTCGACCGTTACTCCTTCGTGATGCACCTGGTCTCCCGCGTGGTGGGTGAACTGCGCAACGACCTCGACGTGCTGCATGCCTATCGCGCCTGCATGAATATGGGCACCCTGAGCGGTGCGCCGAAAGTCCGTGCAATGCAGCTTATCGCCGCCGCCGAAGGGCGTCGTCGCGGCAGCTATGGCGGTGCGGTGGGTTATTTCACCGCGCACGGTGACCTTGATACCTGCATCGTTATCCGCTCTGCCTATGTTGAAGACGGCATTGCCACCGTCCAGGCGGGCGCCGGGGTGGTTCTTGATTCTGTTCCGCAGTCTGAAGCTGACGAAACGCGCAATAAAGCTCGCGCGGTATTGCGCGCCATCGCTACCGCACACCATGCACAGGAGATTTTCTGATGGCTGACATTCTGCTGCTCGATAACATCGACTCCTTTACCTATAACCTGGCAGATCAGCTGCGTGCGAATGGTCACAACGTCGTTATCTATCGTAACCACGTACCGGCGCAAACCCTGATTGAGCGTCTGGCAACCATGCAAAACCCGGTGCTGATGCTCTCTCCTGGCCCCGGCGCCCCCAGTGAAGCGGGCTGTATGCCTGAACTGCTGACCCGTATGCGCGGCAAGTTGCCTATTATCGGCATCTGCCTGGGGCATCAGGCGATTGTTGAAGCCTATGGCGGATACGTCGGCCAGGCGGGTGAAATCCTGCACGGTAAAGCCTCCAGCATTGAACATGACGGTCAGGCGATGTTTGCCGGGCTGCCGAATCCCCTGCCGGTGGCGCGCTACCACTCGCTGGTCGGCAGCAACATCCCGGCTGGCCTGACCATTAACGCCTCGTTCGAAGGCATGGTGATGGCCGTACGTCACGATACCGATCGTGTCTGTGGGATGCAGTTCCATCCGGAGTCAATCCTCACCTCTCACGGCGCGCGTCTGCTGGAACAGACCCTGGACTGGGCGCTGCAGAAACTGGAACAGACCAACACCCTGCAACCTGTTCTGGAAAAATTGTATCAGGCACAGACCCTGAGCCAGCAGGAGAGCCACCAGCTCTTCTCCGCCGTGGTTCGCGGTGAACTGAAGCCTGAACAACTGGCGGCCGCGCTGGTGAGCATGAAAGTTCGCGGTGAAAGCCCGCAGGAAATTGCCGGTGCGGCAACGGCGCTGCTGGAAAATGCCGCCCCGTTCCCGCGCCCGGACTATATGTTTGCGGATATCGTCGGTACCGGTGGTGATGGCAGCAACAGCATCAATATCTCCACCGCCAGCGCCTTCGTGGCGGCTGCCTGTGGTTTGAAAGTGGCGAAGCACGGTAACCGCAGCGTCTCCAGCCGGTCGGGATCGTCGGACCTGCTGGCCGCATTCGGCATCAATCTCGAGATGAACGCCGAACGTTCGCGTGAAGCCCTGGACGACCTGGGCGTCTGCTTCCTGTTTGCGCCGAAATATCACACCGGTTTCCGCCATGCGATGCCGGTTCGCCAGCAGCTTAAAACCCGCACGCTGTTTAACGTGCTCGGCCCGCTGATCAACCCGGCCCATCCGCCGCTGGCGCTAATTGGCGTCTACAGCCCGGAGCTGGTTCTGCCGATTGCAGAGACCCTGCGCGTGCTGGGTTATCAACGTGCCGCGGTGGTTCACAGTGGGGGAATGGATGAAGTGTCGCTGCATGCGCCAACGCTGGTGGCCGAACTTCGCGACGGTGAAATCCTGAGCTATCAGCTGGAGGCGAGCGACTTTGGTTTAACGCCTTACCATCAGGAAGCGCTGGCGGGCGGCACGCCTGAAGAAAACCGTGACATTCTGACGCGCTTATTACAAGGTAAAGGAGAGGTTGCCCACGAGGCCGCCGTGGCTGCCAACGTCGCGATGCTGATGCGTTTGCACGGCGAGGAAGATCTCAAAGCCAACGCACAAAAAGTTCTGAACGTACTGCGCTCAGGTGCAGCTTACGATCGCGTTACCGCACTTGCGGCAAGAGGGTAAAGAATGCAGACCGTTTTAGCGAAAATCGTTGCCGATAAGGCCATCTGGGTGGAAGCACGTAAAGCACAGCAGCCGCTGGCCAGCTTCCAGAATGACGTTGTCCCGAGCAGCCGTCGTTTCTATGATGCTCTGCAGGGCGCACGCACCGCGTTTATTCTTGAGTGCAAAAAAGCGTCTCCGTCGAAAGGCGTTATCCGTGACGATTTCGATCCGGCGCGAATTGCCGGTATCTACAAACATCATGCGTCAGCCATCTCCGTGCTGACGGATGAGAAGTATTTCCAGGGCAGCTTCGATTTCCTGCCTGTTGTCAGCGGGATCGCGCCACAACCGATCCTGTGCAAAGACTT
The DNA here is from genome assembly GCF_003010695.1 of Enterobacter cloacae complex sp. FDA-CDC-AR_0132. Classification (NCBI taxonomy): domain Bacteria; kingdom Pseudomonadati; phylum Pseudomonadota; class Gammaproteobacteria; order Enterobacterales; family Enterobacteriaceae; genus Enterobacter; species Enterobacter cloacae complex sp. FDA-CDC-AR_0132. The sequence continues at coordinate 4,293,555 of NZ_CP027618.1, forward strand.
TATTATCGACCCGTATCAGATTTGGCTCGCTCGCTTTTACCAGGCCGATGCCTGCCTGCTGATGCTCTCAGTGCTGGATGACGAACAGTATCGCCAGCTCGCTGCGGTCGCGCACAGTCTGAACATGGGCGTGCTGACCGAAGTGAGCAACGAAGAGGAGCTGGAACGCGCCATTGCGCTGAAAGCCAAAGTGGTCGGCATCAACAACCGCGATCTGCGTGACCTGTCGATTGACCTGAACCGCACGCGCCAGCTGGCGCCGCGTCTGGGCTCTGGCGTCACCGTGATCAGTGAATCCGGTATTAACAGCTACGCTCAGGTCCGCGAGCTGAGCCATTTCGCCAACGGTTTCCTGATTGGTTCTGCAATGATGGAACATGACGATCTCAATGCCGCGGTGCGCCGTGTACTGTTGGGTGAAAACAAAGTGTGCGGCTTAACCCGTGAAGAGGATGCCCTGGCTGCGTATGACGCCGGTGCGATTTACGGCGGGCTGATTTTTGTCGCCTCCTCCCCGCGCGTGGTGACCGAAGCGCAGGCGCGTCAGGTGATGACGGCAGCGCCACTCAGCTATGTGGGGGTCTTTCGCAACGCGGATATCGCCGACGTGGTAGCAAAAGCCGAAGCGTTATCTCTGCATGCGGTACAGCTTCATGGCAACGAAGATCAGGCCTATATCGATGCCCTGCGCAGCGCGCTGGCACCTCAGGTGCAAATCTGGAAAGCGCAGAGCGTGGGCGACAGGTTGCCTGAGCGTAACCTGAATCATGTTGATAAATACGTACTCGATAACGGACAGGGCGGCACGGGTCAGCGTTTTGACTGGTCCCTGTTGCACGGCGAAGTGCTGGACAATGTTTTGCTGGCGGGTGGACTTAGCCCGGATAACTGCGTGGAAGCCGCCAAAGCGGGCTGCGCGGGCCTCGATTTCAATTCAGGCGTAGAGTCGCAACCGGGCATCAAAGATGCCAGTAAGCTGGCCTCGGTATTTAAAACTCTGCGTGCATATTAAGGAAGAGAAGATGACGACATTACTAAACCCCTATTTTGGTGAGTTCGGCGGGATGTACGTCCCGCAAATCCTGATGCCCGCCCTGCGCCAGCTGGAAGAAGCGTTCGTGAGCGCGCAGAAAGATCCGGCGTTTCAGGCTGAGTTTACCGACCTGCTGAAAAACTACGCTGGCCGTCCAACGGCCCTGACGAAATGCCGTAACCTGACCGAAGGCACCAAAACCACGCTGTATCTTAAGCGTGAAGATTTGCTGCACGGCGGTGCGCATAAAACCAACCAGGTATTGGGTCAGGCGCTGCTTGCAAAACGGATGGGTAAAACCGAAATCATCGCTGAAACTGGCGCAGGCCAGCACGGGGTGGCATCAGCCCTTGCCAGCGCCCTTCTCGGTCTGAAATGCCGCATTTACATGGGCGCAAAAGACGTTGAGCGCCAGTCACCTAACGTATTCCGTATGCGTCTGATGGGCGCTGAAGTGATCCCGGTGCACAGCGGCTCCGCGACGCTGAAGGATGCGTGTAACGAAGCGCTGCGCGACTGGTCTGGCAGCTATGAAACCGCGCACTATATGCTCGGCACCGCTGCAGGCCCGCACCCGTTCCCGACGATTGTGCGTGAATTCCAGCGCATGATTGGCGAAGAGACCAAAGCGCAGATCCTGGAAAAAGAGGGTCGCCTGCCGGATGCGGTGATCGCCTGCGTTGGCGGTGGCTCTAACGCTATCGGCATGTTCGCTGATTTCATCGACGAAACCAGCGTCGGGCTGATTGGCGTTGAACCTGCAGGCCACGGGATTGAAACCGGTGAGCACGGCGCACCGTTGAAACATGGTCGCGTCGGGATCTACTTCGGTATGAAAGCGCCGATGATGCAGACCGATGACGGCCAGATTGAAGAGTCATACTCTATCTCGGCAGGCCTGGATTTCCCTTCCGTTGGGCCTCAGCACGCCTTCCTGAACAGCACCGGTCGTGCGGACTACGTTTCCATTACCGATGACGAAGCCCTGGAGGCGTTTAAAACGCTCTGTCGCCACGAAGGGATCATTCCTGCCCTGGAGTCCTCTCACGCCCTGGCGCATGCGCTGAAAATGATGAAAGAGAACCCGGAAAAAGAGCAACTGCTGGTGGTTAACCTTTCCGGTCGCGGTGATAAAGACATCTTCACCGTTCACGATATTTTGAAAGCACGAGGGGAAATCTGATGGAACGCTACGATAACGCATTTGCAGCACTGAAATCTCGCCAGGAAGGCGCGTTCGTTCCCTTCGTGACGCTGGGTGATCCGGGTCCTGAGCAGTCGCTGAAAATTATCGACACCCTGATTGAGGCCGGTGCCGACGCGCTGGAACTGGGTATTCCGTTTTCCGATCCTCTGGCCGATGGCCCGACTATCCAGAACGCAACGCTGCGGGCATTCGCGGCCGGTGTCACCCCGGGGCAATGTTTTGAGATGCTGGCCGCTATCCGCCAGAAGCACCCGACCATTCCGATTGGCCTGTTAATGTATGCTAACCTGGTCTTCAGTCGCGGTATTGATACCTTTTATGCAGAATGCGCGCGTGTGGGCGTTGACTCGGTGCTGGTGGCAGACGTACCGGTTGAAGAATCTGCGCCGTTCCGCCAGGCGGCGATGCGCCATAACGTGGCACCTATCTTCATCTGCCCGCCAAACGCCGATGATGAACTGCTGCGCCAGATTGCCTCTTATGGTCGCGGGTATACCTACCTGCTCTCCCGTGCGGGTGTAACCGGCGCGGAGAACAAAGCGGCGCTGCCTCTGCATCATCTGGTCGAGAAGCTGGCTGAATACCACGCGGCCCCTCCGCTGCAGGGCTTTGGGATTTCATCTCCCGATCAGGTCACGGCGGCAATTAACGCTAACGCAGCCGGTGCAATCTCAGGCTCCGCTATCGTTAAAATCATTGAGAAGAACGTGGACAAGCCAGAGCAAATGCTGGCTGAGCTGAAAACGTTTGTGAGCGCAATGAAAGCGGCAACGCGTAAAGCGTAACCTCTCCACCGTCTGGCTCCCCGCCAGACGGTGTTTCTGCCGATCAGTTATCCGGGTTCATCGTAAGCACTATCCGGTAGCGAGCCTTTCCCTGCCGTAACCTGTCGAGCGCCTCATTTGCCTGTTCAAAGGGCATCAGCTCTGTGACTGGCAGCGTCTGAAAGAGGTGGCTGAAACGCAGTGCGCGTTCGGTTTGCGACGGGGTGCTGACAAATGAACCAGTCAGGGTGCGTTCCGCGCCAATCATCATACCCGGCATGACCTGCAACGGTGTGCGTCCGGCACCCAACAGGATCGCTTTTCCTCTGGGGGCCAGGGCTGGCAATAACGCTGAAACCGCGTCTGCATCCGGGGCAGTGGCCACAATAATCTCGACACCGCCTTCCGCTCTCAGCCGTTCCGCCGCGTTTTCCGTCTGCGCATCGATATAGTGATGAGCGCCCAGCTGTAAAGCGTCATGTGCCTTTTCACTGCCGCGCGCAATCACGATAACCTCAAACCCCATCCTCCGGGCGTACTGAATCGCCATATGGCCTAAGCCACCAATACCGAGAATAGCCACCCTGTCTCCCGCGCTGGCACCGGATTGACGCAACGCGTTAAAGGTTGCCGTACCGGCGCACAAGATCGGGGCCGCGTGAACGGAAGTGAGCGCTGAAGGAATGGCAATCAGCGCGGTATGGCGGATAACAACATACTCGGCGTAACCTCCGTCACAGCTCAGCCCCGGCGTTAGCTGATTTTCACACAGGTGAAAAAGCCCGTTACGGCAAGGCGGGCAATGCTGGCAATATCCCCCAAGACGCCCGACGCCCACGCGCTGACCGGTGTGCCAGATCCCGGGAACTGCATCTCCTTTCCGGGTAATGTGGCCCACAATTTCATGGCCCGGAATGCGCCCGGGCTGCCCCGCTTCCGGTACCTTCTCCGCATCCTGAAGATCGGCACCACAAACGCCGCATACCTCAATTTTAATCAGTACGTCCTCGGGTCCCGGCTCGGGCAACGGTCTGACGACCATTTCAAGCACGCCCGGCGAGGAAATCTGCATAGCACGAAAAGTTTTATTCACGGTATCACCTGTGATGAGCGGTGTATTATGCGTTACGGCCAGCCATGACGCCGCCGTCAATGTCCCAGATTGCGCCGGTGACCCAGCCTGTCTTGTCAGAAAGCAGGAAGGCAACCGTTTCAGCCACATCGCCCGGCGTACCCACGCGGCCAATCGGATGGAAGCTGTCGAAGCTGTTCATCACCTCTTTTACATCGTCTTTCGGGATGAAGCCTTCATAAATTGGCGTGTGAACAACGGCCGGAGACACGGCATTGACGCGAATGCCTTTCCCGCCCAGTTCAATAGCCAGGTTTTTGGTCCACGCATGCAGGCCGGCTTTCGCCATGGAATATGCGGAAGACGGCGTGGCCCCGATGGCCTGCTGTGCCCACATAGAGCCGATATTGACGATGGAGCCTTTAATACCGGCATCAACCATATTGCGCACCACATCACGGGTGATGAAGAAGGTCGCGCGGTTGATGCTCATGTACATGTCATAATCTGACGCTTCATGTTCAGTAAACGGTTTCGGGAAGAACACGCCAGCGGCATTGACCAGCAGGCTGATGTCTTTGTGTTCAGCATTGATGGTATTCATCACGTGCTGCATACCCTCTTCTTTCATCAGGTCAGCCACGATGATGGATACCGGCCCGTCGACCGCCAGCGCCTGACGAGCCTGCTCCGCTTTGTCCTTGCGGTTCCCCACCAGCACCACGCTGCCACCGTTTTTCAGAACCCGCTTCGCCGTTTCGAAGCCCATACCGCTTGTACCACCGACCACTAACAGCTTTTTACCGGCAAAAGATGCGTTCATCGCTAACCTCTTTTAAAACATTTGGTTGTCATTGATGAAAAGCCTCGCTCCTCATCGTGTGCATCCAGAATGCCACCCTGCACCAGGGTTGACGACTGAGAAGAAATTGCGACACAGGAAAGAAAATCTTCTTCGCTCAGGTATACTGAAAGAAAGAATAAATCGGAGTACCTGCAATGCGTTCCCTGAACAGACTTAAATGGCTACATGCTTTTGAAGCGACCGCCCGTCACGGTAGCTTTACCGGTGCGGCACAAGAGCTTGGCGTGACGCCTGCCGCAGTGGGCCAGCTTGTTCGTTCGCTCGAAGACTGGGTTGGCCACCCGCTGCTTCGCCGTACGCGGTCGGGTAAGGAGCGCCTGACGCTGGTGGATGAGGCTCAGGATGCGCTGCAGGACATTACGCAGGGCCTGGACAAGCTGGAAAGCGGGTTAAACAAACTGCGCGGACGTCGCGCACGTTCTGTCGTGGTCGTCACCGCCTCTCAGGTATTGATGATGAACTGGCTAATGGAGCGTCTTAACCGGTTCTCAGAAACGCATGACACAATCGATCTGCGGCTTAACGTCACGGAAAAGCTGATGGACGTATCGCACGGCGAGGCGGATATCGGCATTCGCTGCGGACAGGGAGACTGGCCCGGCGTGAATAAAACCTGGCTGATGGATGAAGAGGCGGTGCTGGTCTGTAGCCCCCGCCTGGTGCCTCCGGAGAAAATTGCCTGTGGTGACTGGCTCGCCACGCAGAAGCTGATCCACGATGACACGCCGCACCCGGGCGCGAATTTTCCCTCCTGGGACGACGTTCTCCGTACCGTCAATGCCCCTGGCGCGCTGGAAAGCAGGCTGCATATTAACTCCACCTCCGCGGTTATTCTCTCGGCCCTGAGCGGCCGGGGGGTGGCGATTGTGCGTCACGCGCTGGTGAAACAGCTGATTGAAACCGGGCAACTGGTTCAATTGCACCCAGACCATCGCTGGCCGTTAACATGGTCTTACTACCTGGTGACCCCGCAGCACACCGCCATGCGTGAAGAAGTAAAAATATTTCACGACTGGCTTCTTCATGACGTGGTCTCTGACAATCCATAACTCCCCCTTTTTTAAGCATCATGCGGCAAGGGTCATCGCGTACCGGCATGATGCTTCTCTCTTCAGACGCCCGACATAGTTTTTCTTTTCTGCAACGCAAGATTAACTGATTTGTTGAAGATAACCGGCTTTCTCATAATCGCCCTCAACGAACGGTAAAGCAGGCCGGTACCTTATCCGGCCGCCTTGCCTTAACCCTGAGCGAAGGAGAGAACGATGGCTTATCTGCAAATCAGCCTTGATATCAGTAATGAAAACCGTGCGGCAGCCGCCGGGGTCTACCAGCAATACAAAACCCCGTTCCTGACCACCATCGACGGTGCCACCTCTAAAGAACTGCTTGTTCGTGACGAGGACGTACAGGTCCTGCACGGATTTAAAACCGTGTCCCAGGCACAGGCGTATCTCAGCAGTCCGCTTTTCACCCAGGATGTCGTTGAAGCACTGAAACCGTATCTGAACAGCGCGCCTGAAATCCGCATTTACGACGTCCTGTAACGGGCATTTTCTGAAACCTACACGTACCGGAGCTATGAATGTTTTTAAACTGGAATGAATATCGCACCAGCCTGCTGGCCACCGTCGGGAAATTTGCCAGACTGCAGCCTGAATTTATGAAAGGCTTACAGCAGATGGATAAAGGGGCTTCTGAAAATCAGCACCTTGATCCCAAGACCCACGAACTGATTGCGCTGGCTGTTGCCGTTACCACTCGCTGTGATGGTTGCCTGGCGGTACATGTGGAAGCTGCGGTTAAGAAAGGCGCAACGCGTGAAGAGATAGCTGAAGCGCTTTCCGTTGCCATCAGTCTGAACGCCGGTGCTGCGTTAACCTACACCGCCCGGGCTCTGGATGTTTTTGACAACCTGCCAACAAAATAAACCTGTATACGGCACCGCCTGCGGTGCCGTTTAATGACTGACTATGATGTTACTGAATTCTGATTTTTCACAGCGAGCCATCATTACTCCTGATGACTACCGCTGGGTGCCCTCCCCGCAACCCGGTGTGGATCGCGTCATGCTTGATCGCATTGGCCGCGAGCAGGCCCGCGCAACCAGCCTTGTCAGGTATGCCCCTGATTCTGTTTTTCCTGAGCACACCCACCCCGGCGGAGAAGAGATCCTGGTGCTGAGCGGTACCTTTACGGAAAACGGAACCGATTATCCGGCTGGCTGGTATCTGCGCAGCCCGGACGGCTCGTCGCATCGACCGTCCAGTCGTGACGGCACCACCCTTTTCGTTAAGCTGCGCCAGTTCGCCTTAGAAGAACAGGAACCGGTCAGGATCAATACCAACGAGGCGAGTCGCTGGCACGGCCAGCCGCACAGACTCATTTGTCCCCTGTTCGCAAGCGTAGCGGAAACCACCCAGCTTCAGAGGATCGCACCGGGTGAACGACTCTTCTGCGCTCCGCTCGCCGGAGGAGCCGAGCTCCTGCTTCTCGAAGGGGAAATCAGCGCACCGGAAGGTCGTTACCTGAAAGGAAGCTGGCTCAGATTTCCTGAAGGCGATTTGCCGGCGCTGACGGCCGCCGCCTCTGGGGCACTTTTTTATCTTAAAACGGGACATCTCAGCCCGACCACACTGACCGGAGCGATACCATGAAAGGCAGCGTTATTATCATTGGTGCGGGTGTCAGCGGCCTGTATGCGGGCACACTGCTTGAAAAAGCGGGAGTGGATTACGTGATACTGGAAGCGAGGAAAAGAACCGGCGGTCGCGTGCTTTCAGGTCAGGCGTTAGCAAACACGCCTGATGGGGTTCATGTGGACATGGGCGCGACCTGGTTCTGGCCGGAAATTCAGCCTGACTTCGCACACCTGGTTCATCAACTTGGATTAACGCCTCTCCCTCAGGGGCGACCGGGGGATATGCTTTATGAACGCCAGACGACGTCCCCTGCGCAACGTTATCCTGCCTATGTGACATCACCGGAGTCGTTCAGGCTTCAGGGTGGAATGCAGGCGCTGACGAGCGCATTAACACGCCAGATCCCGGCGCAGAAGATTAAGTCAGACCATCAGGTGGTTTCCATTTCCCGTCTCGGCGAGGGTATGCAGGTCGCGACGCAGTCCGAAACGGGCGAAGGCTCACTTTTCTCCGGTGAACACGTTTTCCTCGCCCTGCCTCCCGCGCTGGCAGCAAAAATGACGTTCGAGCCGGCATTGCCGGAGCGGGTACTTTCACAGTGGCGTAAAACGCCAACCTGGATGGCGCCTCACGCAAAATATGTCGCCCTGTACCAGACCGACTTTTTGCAGGCACAGCATCTCTCCGGCGACGTAAGCAGCCGTGTGGGTCCTATGGTTGAAATACACGATGTGTCAGAGCCCGATACCGGCAAAACGGCTATCTTTGGTTTTATTGGCGTACCGGCAAAATCGCGATGGACGGTGAGCGAGGCCGAACTCAAGCGACTGTGCCGGGAGCAACTGGTGCGACTCTTCGGAGAAGACGCAGCAGAGCCTGAAGCCGAGTGGATAAAAGACTGGGCCGCCGATCCGTTTACGACGACAGAATTTGACCTGCAGCAGGACGTCGGGCACGCACAGCCTCAACAGGTTCCGGCGCAGGAAGAATGGGCTGATAAATTAACCGGGATTGCCAGCGAATGGTCACCGCAATTTTCGGGTTATCTGGCCGGCGCAATTGACGCTGCTGCTGAAGGCGTTGGGCACTGGTTACGCCACGTTGCCAGACCCTGAGGCCTGTATCTGCCGATAACAAACATTTTGCTTCCCGGACCGGATTAATGAAATTTATTCATTTTTCTATTCTGATAACGCCTATTAACACGCGGTTTATTTCTGTTAAGAATAGTTGCCAATGACTGCAGACGAATGCCGGCTGGCGCAACGAACTCATACAGGAAAACCCGATGAAGATAAAAATTATACTCAACGACAAGACGCTGACCGCAACGTTGAATAGCAGCCAAACCAGTCGTGACTTTATCGCACTGTTGCCCCTTACGCTGCAGCTGAAAGATTATGCCGGGGAAGAGAAAATTGGCGATCTTCCTCGCCGCCTGTCCACGGCCGGCGCACCTGCGGGTACCGCGGCCGCTAAGGGTGATATCACGCTATATGCCCCGTGGGGAAATCTGGCGATTTTCTATCAAGCACACGGATATGCGTCGGGATTAATTACGCTGGGGCAATTAGACGAACCGGATGCCTTGCCCGTATCACCTGCTGAATATACTGCCCGATTTGAGCTACTGACGGATAAGTAGCCGCCCGAATATGTATTTCCGGCACAGCCGGCAAATCTCATCACAACACATTTATCCCCTTCTCTTTTTCCCGGTACCGGGTTTGCCGTTTCATTCACAACAGGAGAGTATGATGATCCGTTTCACCTCTGTAGCAGCATCACTATTGGTATTTGCAGGTATGTCCGCACACAGCGAAACCACCCCTTCAGCTCAAATGACCGTGTCTGAAACGGGCAGTCGCGCGACGATTGCCGAACCCGCTGACCACTTTACCGGACGTGCTTACATTGACCCCCTCTTCTCACCTGTCGCCCCGCAAAGAGCAGGCGCTGCGTATGTCACCTTCGTGCCCGGCGCACGTTCCGACTGGCATACCCATCCGCTTGGGCAGACACTGGTGGTCACGTCCGGGACGGGCTGGGTGCAGGAGTGGGGGCAGGAGCGAAAAACCGTGCACGCCGGGGATGTCATTCAATGCCCGCCAGGGATTAAACACTGGCACGGCGCAACGGATAAAACCACGATGGTGCATATGGCCATTCAGGAATCGAATGAGCAGGGGCAAAACGTGAACTGGCTTGAAAAAGTCAGCGATGCGCAGTACCTGCAGGCGGGAGGGCATTAATGCTGAACAGAACCGCCCTGCTTATCGTTTCACTCTTATTGATTAACGGATGTGTCTCCCAGACTACTCAAAACAGGAGTTCGACAATGAAACCGGAAGACTCACGGGACGCTGTAGCCCAGGTCGCGCCAGCAATGGCTGCCTATTCAGAACAGTTTATTGAAAAAGATCTCTGGAATCGCCCGGAACTGTCGCGACGCGATCGAAGCCTGGTGACGGTTGCAGCGCTGATCAGCCGCAATGATACGGCGGAACTTCCCCACTACCTCAACGTGGCGCTGGACAGTGGCGTAAAACCTGCGGAAATCTCAGAAACAATCACCCACCTGGCTTTTTACGCCGGCTGGCCGAACGCCACCTCTGCGGCGCTGATCACGCGTCAGCTGTTTGCGCAACGCCATATCGATACTGCTTCCTTGCCCGGCGGAAAGGTGGATTTCCTGCCGCTGGATGAAGAGTCGGAAAACAAGCGTGCCACGCTGGTTGAATCAAACTTTGGCAAGGTCTCGCCGGGCGTAGTGAAATACACGACCGACGCGCTATTCCAGAACCTGTGGCTCAGGCCCGGACTGGCGCCACGGGACAGAAGTCTGATCACGGTCAGCGCGTTGGTCACTGCCGGCCAGGTGGCCCAGGTTCCTTACCATCTCAACCGCGCCATGGACAATGGTTTAACCCGGCCCCAGGCGTCCGAAGTCCTGACGCAACTGGCCTTTGTGGCGGGCTGGCCCAATGTTTTCTCGGCGATGCCGGTCTTTAAAGAGGTGTTTGCCGGCAGGGATAATGCCTGACATTTAGCCACGCAACTGTAAACGCCAGGCACCGGATGAGGGGCCTGGCTTTGCGTTGCTGACAAACGTCTCTCTTCAGGGATGTTTGTAATGGCGTAGCGCGTCGACCACCAGCTGGAATGCTTTCGATAGATTTCGGTTCTCGGGATAGTAAATATAATAGCCATCCCAGTAGGGGCACCAGTCGTCGAGCACGCTAATAAGCTCCCCACGGGCAATATGCTTTTCTGCGATATCACGCGGAACATGCGCCAGGCCGTACCCTTCCACTGCAGCCTGAAGGCACTGATAGATCCGGCTAAAGACCAGCTGGCCAGTGACTTTCACGTTCAGGCTTTTACCCTCTTTTTCAAATTCCCAGACGTATAAATTGCCATGCGTAGGAAACCGCAGGTTGATGCAGTTGTAATCAATCAGATCGTTAGGGTGCTGCGGCTGAGGATTGCGGGAAAAATAATCAGGTGAGCCGACCACGGCAAAACGGACATCCGGGCCAATACGCACGGAAATCATGCCGTTGGAGATCTGTTCCCCCAGACGGGTTCCTGCATCAAACCGCCCGGAAACAATATCCGTCAAGGCATAGTCATCAATCAGCTCCAGACTAATGTCAGGATATTCTTTAAGCAGCGGTTCCAGCTTCGGCCAGATAACAGACCCGATAGCATAATCTGACGTTGATATGCGCACCGTACCCGCGGGTTTGCTGTTGAGATCTTTCAGGGACTGCAAACGACCCTGAATACCATCGATGTAAGGCCCCAGGTCATCCAGCATGGACTGACCAATATCGGTTAACGCAATACTGCGCGTGGTGCGAGTCAGCAGTTTCATCCCCAGACGAGATTCGAGGGTACGCATAGTATGGCTCAGGGCTGACTGCGACACGCCTAATTGGGCCGCAGCTTTGGTGAAGCTTTTTTCGCGCGCAACGGCAATAAAAGCCATTAAGTCATTAAGATTTTCTCGTGCCAATCTGGGCCTCTGATATCCGGAAAAAATGGGTGGCTGATTCATCCCAATACACTGTCTCTTCAGACGAAAAGCGTTTTGGCGGTATGGCGTTCATTATAAATGACGGCCGCCTGCGCTGTACGAGAAGCAGTCTATCTAATTTATGAAAATTCCTCATTACTGCATTTTGATTTAGTCAGTTTTAACAACATCACATTTCCCGCAGAATACTTTTACACAACGTGAGACGTCTTCATTGCACGTGATTCCACGGTAAGAGGTATCAAATGGTTAAGTATGATTTTAGTGGCAAGGTGGCGCTGGTCACCGGCGCGGCTTCCGGTATGGGGCTCGCGACCGTCAGGGCATTTTGCGAATCTGGCGCAACGGTGGTGATGGCGGATATTCGCGAGGATGCGTTATCTCGCGAAGCGGATGCGCTACTGGCTGAAGGGTATACCGTGAAACCCGTCGTCTGCGACGTGACTGACGAAGAGCAGGTCAGACGCATGATTGAGAACGCAGTACAGGCGTTTGGTCAGCTCGACGCCGCCTATAACAACGCCGGTATTCAGAGCCCCATTGCAGAAACCGCAGATGCCAGCGGCGAAGAGTTTGATCGCGTCAACGCGATTAACCTGCGGGGTATCTGGAACTGCATGAAATATGAGCTGCAACAAATGCGCCGTCAGAAAAGTGGCGCTATCGTTAACTGTTCGTCTCTGGGCGGGCTGGTCGGCATTGCCGGGCGCGGCGTTTATCATGCGACAAAGCATGGCGTCCTCGGGCTGACCAAAAGCGCAGCGCTGGAATATGCCGCACGTGGAATACAAATCAACGCCGTTTGTCCCGGCATTATCCGCACGCCAATGGTCGAAAATATGCTGAACAGCGAGCCTGACGCAATGGCCGAGCTCATGAAACTGCAGCCAATTGGTCGCCTGGGCGAGCCCGAAGAGATCGCGCGCGCCGTCTTATGGTTGTGCAGTTCCGATGCCAGTTTCGTCACCGGACAGGCTCTGGCAATTGATGGCGGTTATACGGTTCAGTAATCAGATGTCATTCTGGTTTATTCCCGACAGGGTGTAGACCAGCGTATTCAGCGATTTGAAAGAATAAAGACGATTACCACGGGTTCGTCGTGGTTCTGTTTATACTTTTGAATGGTGTCTAAACAGGGTGGAGGGACTCTTCAGTGGAATATACAGTATTAAGCAACAACCTCAGAATGCCGATGGCGGGTTTTGGTGTTTTTCAGGTCACCGATAAAGAAGAATGTAAACAGTCAGTGCTGAGCGCCATTCGTACAGGCTATCGCCTCATTGATACCGCAGCAGTGTACGGCAATGAAGACGCCGTGGGCGATGCCGTTCGTGAAGCCATCGCTGAAGGTCTGTGTACCCGCGAGGAGTTATTTATTACCTCTAAGCTGTGGGTGCAGGACATGGCAAGCTACGAGACCGCCAAAGCCGGTATTGAGGCATCGTTAAAAAAATCGGGATTAGACTATTTCGATCTCTACTTATTGCATCAGGCAATGCGCGATTATTTCAGCGCGTGGCGGGCTTTGGAAGATGCGTATGATGCCGGAAAGCTAAAAGCGATTGGCGTGTCTAATTTCTACGCCCACGTGCTCACCAATTTCTGTGAAACGGTCAGAATTAAGCCCATGGTAAATCAGGTGGAATTACACCCTTACTTTGCGCAATCTGACGCGCTTGAGACCATGAAATATTACAACGTTCAGCCAGAAGCCTGGGCACCACTTGGCGGCGGAAGGCACAAACCGTACGAAAATGAAATGCTCGAGGGGATTGCCGAAGCGCATCAAAAAACCATCGCTCAGATCATTCTGCGCTGGAATGTGCAACGTGGCGTTACCGTCATTCCTAAATCCACGCACCAGAACCGGATTGAAGAGAACCTGGCTATCTGGGACTTCTCCCTGAGCGATGCCGAAATGGCACAAATCAGTTCGCTCGACTTAGGCTATGTTGGCGATGCGGTTAAACACTTTAACCCTGAGTTTGTTCGCGGGTGTCTGGGTGTAAAAATCCACGACTAAGCGCGACGCGGCGTGCCACCCTCTTCCACTTCTGCAGAGAATGTAACGCCCCTCTCCCTGCTTCGGTACCGAACAGGGAGAGGATATATGTTTTAGCGATCCAAATGCTGAAGGTGGACATCGTCTGCTTTTATTGCCTGGAACGGTTCTGGAAATAAAGTTACCGACCGAAACAAAATAGGTCTGTGCGACTTAGGATTCAGGTCGTGGACTTGTCTGTACCGGATATGCCATTATATGATTTGGTTAAATCTTTGTATTTATCTTTTGAATAAGGTTAATACAAACTGGCATACTTATTCAGGCGATAAGCGATGGTGTACTTGGATTATTTATTAACATTTATAGAAAGCAATCCGGCTCTGGCCATTGGATTTAATCTTATTCTGTTGGTCATCTCAGGTTTCTTTGCGCACCTGATGTGCAAATTCCTGCTCATAAAAATCGTCCGTAAGGTCTTCTTTGCCAGCCATAAACAGGATGTCCCGCTGGAAAAAGATCGTCGCATAGCCGAAAAGCTGTCGAATTTCATTCCGGTTATTATCGTTTATTACGTCCTGCAGTTTATGCCCAATATGCCTGCATCGCTGGTGACGGCAATAAATACCATTTGTGGGATTTTATTCTTTATTTTTCTGTCGGTTTTCTTCAATGAGATGCTGGATATTGTCAACAGCTCATATTTACGCAAGACGAAGCGCAAAAATCACTCTATCAAAGGCTATATCCAGATAGGGAAAATATTTATTCACGTCATCGCCGCGATCATGATCCTTGCCGTCATGTCGAATAAATCCCCCGCGATTATTATTTCCAGCCTCGGGGCCGTGGCGGCCGTGCTGATGTTAGTCTTTCAGCATACCCTGCTTTCGCTCGTTGCCAATATCCAGCTTTCGTCAAATGACGTCCTGCAGTTGGGGGACTGGATTGAAATGCCCGATAAAAACCTGAGTGGCGAAGTGACCGACATTGCGCTGCACACCATTACTATCCGTAACTGGGATAACACGATCTCGCGTATCCCGACCAAAAACTTTCTGACCGAAACGTATACCAACTGGCAGGCCATGTTTTCGTCAGGCGCACGCCGGATTATGCGCAGCACCACAATCGATCAGCACTCCGTTACATTTCTCACGCAGGAAACGCTGGCCCCGATGCTGGCCCTGCGCGGCACGAATGAACCGCTGGCAAAACTCATCGACGGACGTGATCCCATGGGCGTACCGGACAGTTGGTTTATGGATAATGGCCTGACAAATTTAACGCTCTTTCGGCACTACCTGATGGCCTGGCTCGCCGATCGGCCTGATATTATCAAAGATATGTATATTGTGGTGAGAACGCTGAAGCCTACGCCGTCGGGTATTCCCCTGGAAATTTATTGCTTTACCTCTTCCGTACTGTGGATGGAGTATGAGAATACTCAGTCAGCGATATTTGAATACATCACCGCTGTCGCCGGTCAGTTCTCGCTCCGCTTATATCAGTATCCGGCAGGACATGATTTCTGGCGTTTATCACAGGAACACAGCCTTCGGGACCGCACCCCACCTCCGGGTGAAGGTTAAGCTTTTTTGAAAACAGGCCGGTCAAACGGAATAATAGACAGCCTATCACCATCCTGAAGCAATAAAAAAACCCGCACTCGGCGGGTTTTTTTATTATCGGTGAAGCTTAACTGCTCAGACGCGCGTCTTCATCGCTATCGTAAGGCTCACCGACAATGTGCGCGACTTACAGCGGAGAAACGTTACCCGCTGCTGGGCCTTTAGCGCCATTTTCAATGGTGAAGGACACTTTCTGGCCTTCATCAAGAGATTTGTAGCTGTCGCTCTGAATAGCAGAGAAATGTACGAATACATCTTTGCTGCCGTCGTCAGGAGTGATAAAGCCAAAACCTTTATCAGAGTTAAACCATTTTACTAAACCAGTCATTTTATTAGACATAGATAATTCCTTATTTTTTGAGCCACTAAGCGCGGCGATGATGGCCTGTATTTAGAGAGTAACTTATTTGGCACTTAGGAGGAGGCTCACGAAGAAGAGTATCTATTGATAACACCTGAACTGAGGACTGCTTTACTAAACTGCTTTAATAAGGTCTGTATTCCAAACCGATGACGCTATTTAGGCACAGAAAAATTTTTTAAGCAAAGTTTTTATTTTTTATTATAACCACTTAAACACCCGGACGGCTGAATGGCTATGGAAATTAAGGCGCTGGAGCAGCGTATTCACGCCCTGTTTAGCTAAAGCATACTTCCCCTTTTGAGGGTGGATACCCGTCTGACGATGGGTCATCGTATGCGCGTGACTGCTCAACCAGAGGCTGAACTCGTGTGGCATGGGGTTACATCGCTCAGGCGACTTACCACCTGGATTTCTGGTGCAAGGCTGAAGTCTGAGGTGGAAAGGTAATGCGCCCTCGCTAAGTAGCTCAAAATGCTTAAAATTCATGCCTATAGCGCACAAAGTGAAATAGATTTTCGTTCGAAGCCACTTATCATAGGTGTTTTGAATGAAAGTGGTGGTGTTAATGTCTGTGCTCAAAAGCTTTTTCTTCTTTCTTTTCGCGTCAGCAGCCTGCACTGTGCCCGTGCTTTGCCTGTGGGCGGATATCTATTTATTTAACCTGGATATACCGGAGATATCGCTGACCGAAATTGTGCAGGAATCAGTTTTAGGGGGCATCGTATTTATACACTTCCTGCTGGCGAAGAAATGGGCATTCATGCGCTATTGCAACATCCTGATTGGCGGCTTTTTCCTCTCCATGCTGATTCGAGAACTGGATGCATTTTTCGATCTTCTGGCTCACGGAAGCTGGGTATGGTTTGCACTGCTTTCCGCCGTTTGTGCTTTGCTTTATCCCGTTATCCATTATCGTCTTACCCTTACGCAACTGGCAGGCTATACCCGTACCCCGTGGTACGGCGTGATGCTCAGTGGTCTGCTGGCAGTCCTGGTCTTCTCCCGGCTGTTTGGAATGCACGGATTGTGGTACGCGATACTTGATCAAAGCTACGTCAGGGTGGTCAAAAATGTCGTGGAGGAAGGCAGCGAATCATTCGGGTATATGCTCTGCCTTATAGCATCTGTAGGGTACTACTGCTCTTTCTGGTCGCTCCCCCGCCAGAAATGATTCTGGTATTTAGAGAGCACGATAAACACGCCAATCTTCCTGTGACGATGAGTTGAACGCCACAGGGAGAGCGGACTTCTATTCTCAAAAGCAAACGTTGTAGCGCCCAATATAATACGTTACATCTCTCTTAACGCCATCCGCGTGCTCCGTGTTCAGGTAATGCCCTTATAAAGTGAAAAAGAATCAATAGTCGTTGAACAGATGAAGATAAAAAAACAACATCAAAAATCTCTTCTTCAGATTTTTAATGGTGAAGTCAATCTCCCTCGCAGCAAAAATTCACGTGATTATATGTGAATTCGCAGACTAACATCTTAACGCTCTATTAATTCGGCGAATCTCTCAAGAAATGCACTAAATGCAGCTTTCGGTAGCATCGGAACGACTTTAATTATAACCGATGGTGATATATCTCGCAGGGAAGGATAGTCTAATACCTTTTCCATACCCAGATTCCTCGCTTCAGTAGCGAGCATGATCCGATCAGCATGCTTAACTTCTGAGGCTTTACAGGAGGAAATATTAAATTTCACTCTGATCAATGACTCAATTTCTTTCTCAAGGTTTATATACTGCGGCATACATTTTTTTAAAGGAGAAGGGAAATCTTTTATGTAAGCCTCGGTGGCATCATGAAGAAGCCCTTCCAGAGCCAAATGCACTGGCGTTAAATAACTTACCAGAACGGAATGCTGAGCCACTGAATAGAAACTTTCGCATTGCCCACCAAAACGGCATTCATTTGACAAGCCCTTAGCGATATCAATTATATCTATATCATTTATACTGAGATTAAGAAAATCAATTTTCTTGCCGCTAAAAGTAACGATAGTGGTTGCTGAATGCATAAAACCGCCCCAAATAAAATAACTCTCAGACCATTTACCTGGAGTATAAAAAACGCTTTATCGAAAAAAAAGGACGCATGTCCTTTTTTCGAAAGGAGTTTTATTATAAGAGTTGATGACGATTTGAGAAAATGGTATAGATGCGCCAGAAATATCATCGCTGACAGGTTAACCTGGGGATGACAGGCATATGACTTGAGATTATTTCATGCGCAATCTATAATAATTCACAAACAAAGCGTTGAGTCACCTTTATGAAATCATTACAAATAGATTTATCACATTCTGACATTCTGAACTCTAAACTTAAATTCATTTTACCAGATGACATACTCAGCAGAGCTAAATTACTGATTTTTAATAAGGGAGAGATTTTACTCCACCAAGGAGATTCCCCATCGGGAGTTTACTGTTTAATTAAAGGTAAGGTACAAATAGAGCATTTATCTAAAGATGGTAAAGATATTACTTTTTGTATAGAAGAACCTCTCTCTGTGATTGGTGCCATTGAAATTTTCCAACATGATAGCACCAGCAGAAATCTGAGTACAGTAAAGATCCTTAAGACGTCAACGATAGTTTATTTTTCACTTAACTATATAAATACTATTGGATTAAATGAGCCAGTTTTTCTTCGTTTTCTTTGCAAACAACTTGCAAATAAATTATTCATCTCTTCTCAATTAAAAACCACTATGTGTTTAAGTTCATTACAGAGAGTGTCAAATTACCTCATGAATGAATATAATAAACATGGTTCCGTTATCAGGCTTGAGCGAAGAGAATTGGTCGCCTCATTTCTTTCCATTTCGGTGAGACATCTCAATCGAGTTTTAGCAGAGTTACAAGAAAATCAAATCATAGAACTCAAGAATAAAACGATTATAGTGAAAGACAGTGAATTATTAAAGCCAGAGTAATCTGCAAATAACCTTCGCACCACATTCTACCACAGCCGCTTTCAACGCCATCGGAAGATGGTTCATTTATATGAAGCCTTTTTTAATCACAAGTTTTTTATTTTATAAAAGCACTAACCATATATAAAAACTATGGCGCGCGATTTTTTCACAAATATCTTAGCGAAGTTAGCGCTCAGAATACTAATCGTTATTGAAGCGAGACCGACTGGCATGTCCACTAAAAAGAGATAGATGTCCTTTTTTTTGGATGCATTGTTCGTCATCTTATCTCGTGACAAGCTTCCTTACTGAGAGAAATACTATGAGAAAATTACTTATTGATACTGATACCGCTTCTGATGACGCAGTCGCTATTGTGATGGCACTCAGAGAGCGTACCGTTAGGGTTGAAGCAATCACAGTAGTCGTTGGTAACTGTGAGATCGAACAGTGTGTTCAAAACGCATTAGTGAGTATTGAAAAAGCCGGAACATATGCTCCTCCTGTATTTTCCGGAATGACAAAGCCGCTTTTTAAAACCCACTTCACTTCTCAGCATATTCATGGCAAAGATGGTATGGGTAATATGGAAAATCCCCCCACCACCCTAAAGTCGGAATCACTTCATGCGGTAGATGCGATTCTTCTTTATGCAGAAAAATTCAAAGGTGAACTTGAGATCGTTACCCTGGGACCTCTGACTAATCTGGCAATGGCAGTACTGAAGGAACCAACGCTTGCGAAAAAAATTAAACATGTTTATATCATGGGCGGTGCCGGCCTTACTTCGGGAAATATCACGCCTCTGGCTGAGTTCAATTTTTTTGTTGATGCGGAAGCCGCAAATATAGTGATGCAATCAGGGCTCCCTATGACAGTCGTTGGGTGGGAAATAGGCATGGGAGAAGCTTTCATTAATGAAGATGATATAGCATACCTCAATCAACTGAGCCCCTTGGGTCAGTTCGCCGTAAGATGCAACAAATCCTTGATGGAGTTTAATGCAGGCCGAACGGTACGCAAGGGTTTTGATTTGCCAGACCCCACCACCATGGCAGTAGCGCTTTTTCCTGATATTGTTGAGGAGGCGTTTTCCCGTTATTCCTGGGTGGAGTACAAATGTGAGTCATCGTATGGACATTATGTTATCGATGCGACAAACCTTACAGGGAAAGCACCTAATGCCAGAATTATACTTAAAATAAAAAGTGGTATGTTCAAAGAGAAATTATTCTCGTTACTCGCAGACTCCGCAATGATGTATAGAGGAACTTTAGATGTATTTTAATTCCCGAAGGATTCCGAAAATTGAGCTTCACGTTCATTTGGATACTTGTATTAGCTATCATTGCGCAAAAATGCTGATGCCTGCACTGAATCTTAAAGTATTTCAGTCGAATTTTATCGCACCGAGTCAATGTACTGACCTGGGAGATTTTTTAAGAAGAATTTCTCCGCAGCTGAGCTTATTACAAACCCACACTGCATTACGTCAGGCCGTCGAAGACATGTTTGATCAACTCCATGCTGATGGGGTAATTTATGCTGAGTTACGCTTTGCGCCACTCTTACATCTTAATCAATATCTTACGGCTGAAGAGGTCATTGAAACCGTCCTGGATGCCATGCAGATAAATAGCCATATTTTTGATATCAAAGCCAATTTAATATTATGTACACTGCGTCATTTTACGGCAGAACAGAGCCTTGAGACGGCAAGACTGGTGACAAAATACCTGCATTATGGGGTTGTCGCGCTTGACCTTGCAGCTGATGAAGCCCGCTACCCGCTGGATAACCATGTTGAGGCGTTTAATTATGTACGCCAGCATGGAGGCAACTGTATCGCACATGCAGGAGAGGCTAAGGATTTCGTCAGCGTAAATGAAACGCTTAATAAACTGAAAGTTTCTCGCATCGGACATGGCGTCAGAAGCATTGCTGACAGAGCGACACTAGATCGGTTGCTTGAAGAGCATATCCATCTGGAGATTTGCCCGGGTTGTAACATTGTCTGTAATATTTATCCTTCCATTGAAGAGCACCCTGTTAATGCGCTTTTTCGTGAAGGCATTTCATTAAGCATTAATACTGATGCCAGAACCGTTGCCAACACCTCACTGGATAAAGAATATCAACTATTACATCATGTTTTTGGATGGGACACAGAAGAATTTCTGGTTTGCAATATCAATGCTATTGACGCATGTTTTGCCTCGCTACCGCTGAAGAAACAACTCAAAGCCAATCTTACGGGGTGATAATCCCAGACATACATTTAAACAACAGGCATGAGCGCTCATTACATCGAATATGAAATAACATGACCACATTTTTGTATCTAATACTCTGTGCGATGTCTACCGCCGCCGGCACCGATATGGTTTTGCCTGCTATTCCACTTTTTGCTACAGTCTTTAATACCTCATCGGAGATATCACAAAGGATACTCTCCATATATGTAGCAGGTAATGCCTGTGGTTTATTACTATTTGGTAACCTGGCCGATCGCTTCAGCAAAATCAGGATGCTCTTCTTTGCGCTACTTTTATTTTCACTAACTTCTTTTGGTTGCGCGTACGCTCCAGAAATAACACTTCTTTTAATATTACGATTTATACAAGGGATGGCTTCTGCTGCAGCATCAGTTTTCATCCCTGGATTTATTAGAGGTTTGTTTCCTCATCGGAAGGCAGCCCGGGCAATTGGATTGTTAGGGAGCATACAGGCATTAGTTCCGGCGATAGCCCCTGTAGTAGGTACACTTATCCTGCAGTTCTTTAACTGGAGAATCACGTTTATCTCTCTGGGCGTACTGACGATGGCTTTAGCTGTAATGATAAGGTTTGCAAAGGGACCAGAACGAAACCCAGGCCAGCACACGCCTGGAACGTACGTACAATTATTGAAAAATGCTGTTTATCTTCGCTATGCATTGAGCCAGGCTTTGGCCGTTGGCGGTCTGATAACGTTCGTATTCGGAGCACCAAGCGTCATTATCCTTTCCATGGGCGGGAACCTGAATGACTTCATCCTTATGCAAATGTTGAACGTAGGAGGTTACATCATCGCCGCCAACATTTCTCCGGGGTTGGCTGAACGTTTTAGCCATGAAAAAGTAATTCTTGCCGGCACGCTTATGGCATTGCTCAGCGCCTTCGCGCTATCGGGATATGGTTTCCTGAACGGAAGCCGGGCTTTTGTTATGACCATACTCTTTACGCCAATGGGTTTTGCGCTGGGGTTAAGGGGCCCCGTCGCCTTCTACAGGGGTATCGTTTCTGCAGGCAGTAATGATGCCAGAGGATCTGCGCTTATGATTTTCCTCACCTTCATAACGACTGCGCTGGGGTCACTCATAACTGGACATTTTATTACGGGTGGGCTCACCCCTCTTGCCATGTCAGTCACCGCCATGTTCTTACTGTCATTTTTGCTTTTTGTGTTATTGCCAAAACTGAACCGCCAGTGAATAAACAACAATGGGTAAGTCAATATTCTTTACAGCAGTGCATGAACGCTGTTGAAGAGTCGCTTCGGGGCGCAGCGGACATTGCACCCGCCCACCCCGGCAGTTAAAGCAAAGTAACTCCCCGGTACCTGTCTTGTCAGTCACCAGACGTACACTTATCAGGAACCCGAATCCGCCTCAATCAGGATAGGTCATCGGCGTCCGGTTTCTGCGCACGGTGGATCTTGTCACGGATCTTATTAACTGATGCTTTGATGTCAGCAATGATGTCGGCGTCCATCCCAAGGGTATCCACAATACAGCGCGTGATAGTGCTGGTCTCGCTTTTCAGCGCCTCACCCTTCTCCGTTAGGTGGATAAGCACTTCGCGCTCATCCTTCGGATTGCGTGTCCGGGTGATCAACCCCGCAGTCTCCAGCCGCTTCAGTAAAGGGGTCAGCGTGCTGGACTCAAGAAAAAGAATTCCACTCAGTTCCTTCACTGTTCGCCCATCCTGATTCCACAAGGTGACCATTACCAGATACTGGGGATAGGTCAGGCCAAGCTTATCGAGCATGGGACGATAGAGCTGGGTAAAAGCATGTCCCGCTGAGTAAAGAGAGAAACAGAGCATACCGTGCACATCGGGCAGGGAATCCTCGGAAGTAGTGTGTTTAGTCATATGTCCTCCAGTCCCCCTAAAATAATTTGCATACGATTTAATTGCAAGCGATTGACAAAGGCAAAAAGGGCTGCCATATTCATTTGCACACAAACAAGTCGCACACAAACTAATAGCACAACACATGACAGGAGAACGAAATGACAACTTTCACCACCACAGACGGAACAGGCATTTTCTACAAAGACTGGGGTTCAGGTCAGCCTATCCTCTTCGCTCACGGATGGCCGTTATCGTCTGATGCCTGGGATCAGCAGATGCTGTTTTTCAGCCAGAAGGGTTTCCGGGTCATCGCACACGACCGTCGCAGCCACGGGCGTTCGGACCAGACTTTCCACGGTAACAATATGGATCAGTATGCGGACGATCTCGCTGAGCTGATTGAGGCGCTGGATCTGAAGGATCTGATTTTAGTGGGTCACTCTACAGGGGGCGGCGAAGTTGCACATTATATCGGTCGTCATGGTACCTCACGTGTGGCTAAAGTCGTTCTGGTCGGCGCTGTCCCTCCTCTGATGCTCCGGACGGATGCCAATCCTGACGGCACCCCGATGGAGGTGTTTGATGCCATCCGCGAAGGCACGGCCAAAAACCGCTCACAGTTTTACTTCGACCTGACGGTTCCGTTCTATGGCTTCAACCGTGACCATGTCCCCACCAATGACGGGTTGCGGGAAAACTTCCGCAGAATCGGCCTGCAGGGCGGTATTAAGGGGCAATATGACTGCATCCATGAGTTCTCTGAAGTCGATTACACACACGACCTGCAACAGATTGATCGCCCTACCCTGATTATTCATGGCGACGACGACCAGATTGTCCCCATTAAGGCATCTGCACACCGCGCCGCTGAGATCGTCGCGAATGCGACGCTGACGATATATGCCGGCGGTTCACATGGACTGGCGGAGACAGAAGCCGATCGCTTTAACGCTGACGTACTGGCCTTTATTCGCAGCTAACAAGGTGGCCTGTTCCAGACAGGCCGCAACCATCATACGCTTAGCCTTTAAACTGAATTGAAAAGAGGAACGATCATGTCCAAATTTGCTGCCTCCCTTGCCGTTGCCACCGTTTTGCTGTCTGCCAGTGCTATCGCAGAAACCGCTAAGCCGACTGTTGTCCTGGTTCATGGTGCCTTTGCCGACTCTTCTAGCTGGAATGGCGTTACCCAAATCCTGCAAAAGGACGGGTATAACGTCGTCGCTGCGGCGAATCCGCTGCGCAGTGTTTCGACTGATGCGGCTTACGTCTCTTCCGTGGTGAACAATATTAAGGGGCCGGTCGTCCTTGTCGGCCATTCCTATGGTGGCCAGGTCATTACGAACGCGGCCCGTGATACAAACAATGTGAAATCGCTGGTGTATGTCGCCGCATTTGCTCCGGATGCCGGTGAAGCGGCGGCCGACCTGGCCGGAAAATTCCCTGGCGGCACGCTTGGCCAGGCGCTCGCCGCACCGGTGAAGCTGGCTGATGGTAGCGTCGATCTCTCCATCGACCAGGCGAAGTTCCACCAGCAATTCGCACATGACGTTTCAGCTAAAGAGGCGGCGCTGATGGCCGCAGGGCAAAGACCGATTACCGAAGCGGCTTTAACTGAAAAGTCAGGGGCACCTGCCTGGAAAAAACTGCCCTCTTACTTTATTTACGGTGACGGCGACAAGAATATCCCCGCCCAGGGTTTGCGATTCATGGCTGAACGCGCGGGCTCAAAACACACCGTGGTGATCAAGGGCGCATCCCATGTCGTGATGGTTTCTCATCCGCAGGACGTTGCCACACTTATTGAGGAAGCGGCGAAGTAAACATCGCTCTCCCCCCTGAACGCCATCCCTCGTCTGAGGGATGGCCGTATTAGTAATGCCTCTTATGTTCCTGCCGGTATCCGTGAAAATGACATCAGCGGTATTCTTAATAATCCCAGGGACCTGGAATGCAACGGAACGTATCGCCGTCGACAGCAACATGGCAGACAGACGGGAATGAGAGATGAGTAGCGATCAATGACTCCCTGTTATCTGCCAGTTCCTGCAGCAGACGAATGCGAATCTGTGCCGCTTCTTCGGGATAATGGTCGAAACCATTGAACCAGTCAGGATGTTCAAACCCAACCTGGAAAATGGCATCGCCGGCAAAGGTGAGTCGTTCCCCCTCAGAGGCCAGCCTTACCACGCTGTGTCCGGGAGTATGCCCGCCTGTACGAACGACACGCACGCCGGGAGCAACCTCGTATTCCTCTTCGAATGTATGCAGTTGAGTCTGGTACGCTTGCAAAAACTGGGTAGCGGTTTGGCGCAGCGCTTCCGGAAAACCAGGCGGCATGGAAACCTGTGAAAAATCGGGGTCACGCCAAAATTCCACCTCAGCAGCAGCGACATGAATGCGAAGGTCTGACCGCATGCGCGCTTTCACACCCTCAATAAGCAGCCCACCAACGTGATCCATATGCAGATGCGTGATAATCACATCCGTGACGCTGGCAAGATCTATCCCCGCTGACGCCAGGCGGTTAACCGTTCGCCCGGCGCGGGGTAAATCAGGGAAAGCCTCCCCCATCCCTGCATCAACCAGGATCGTCCGGTCACCGCTATGCACGAGAACCACATTTAATGCCCAGTCGAGAAAATCGGCAGGCAGAAACTTATCTTCAAACCAGTGGGTACGTTCGGAGGCCTCCGCGTTATGACCCAACATGGGTCCAGGTAATGACAACACGCCGTCACTGATCACCAGAACATCAATCTTACCGACCTGTAGTGCATAACGTGATGGCACCTTTTCATAAACGGCTTCCACATGCGAGGTACCATTAACAGGTGCTAACGACGCTGCATCATTCTTAGATATCGCCATATTTCCTCCAGACAACATAATTAATCGATTTAAGGGTATACACACCGTAGAAATGACTTTTCCCCCTCTGTTATTTCCCATCATCAAAAATAAACATGCAGACAGAACACAATGAAACAGGGTTAAAACATCGCTATACTCTTAGGATGCCCACTGTTATTAACAGGTATACTCATGAAAAATCATGACATTCCTCTTGACGATGCCGTTCATAAAATGGCTCAGGTATTAAAGAACCGACCTGAATTAGGTATCGACAGTGGAGATGCGCTGCAAATTCGCTGTTATCACTGGCCGCATGGGCCATTACATGAAACTATCCCGCCACTCGATCAACATGTGATTATTGCTCACGTTGGACATATGCAGCGTGTTGAGCGAAAAACGGAAAATAAAATCGTTAAAAACACGATCCGGAAAGGCGCCATCACGACAATTCCTCAGGGAAGTACGTCTCGCTGGGATATTGCTGGTCTTGTAGATGTTATGCATTTATATATTCCTGATAATATTTTCGCCGATCTTCTGAATCAAATGGAGATACCCACTGCAGAGTTACTCTTACGCACAGCGCATTTTGATGAAACGGCATCAAAAATTACGCTGGCCGTTGCGGAAATCATTTCGGACAATAACAAAATTAACCAACTGCTCTGCGAGCACTTAACGCTGTCATTAATATTACAGTTAATAAAAAACCACTCCAACACGCTGACAGCCGCAGGTCAGTCGCAAGGAGTATTGTCTTCGCGCGCATTAAAAATGGCGCTGGAAAAACTGGATAACAGCCCCATAGGGGATGTCACGATTAAATCACTGGCTCTTGAGCTGGGAGTTTCCTCAGCTCATTTCTGCCGTGCCTTTAAAAACAGTACCGGCTTAACCCCGTACGGGTGGCTTAAGCAGCGCGTAATGGAACGCGCTTTCCACGAGTTACAACACTCCGATAAACTGATTACAGAAATTGCCATTGAAAGCGGCTATGGCTCGCAAAATGCATTTACCCAGGCCTTCAGAAAAATAACAGGCTTGACCCCCGGTCAATGGCGTGAAAAAAAGAACACACGTTGATGCTGCCAGCCGCCAGGCAGCATCAATAGAGATGCCCTGTTACGGAACAATAATATAATCAGGGTTGGCAACAGAAAACATTTTCTCTCTGTCGGGTTCTGGCGGATAAATCCACTGAGTATTAATTTCCTGCTTTATTTTTTTCGCTTCAATGCCCTGGTACATAACCTGATGATCCCAGCCTTCCGTGTAGACCGCCCCCCATTTGCCCAGATCAAGACAGGTAACATATTTTGGCTGGCTGTAAGGATGCAGCGGTAATCCCAGTATTTCTGCTGCCGCGTTATGACCGGCGACGCGCCCCAGGCTCATCGCATGCTGGCAGGACATGACGTTATAATTACCTTCATCATCCGTAGGGACTTTTACGGTATCGCCGGTAACGAAGATACCCCTGGCGGCAGGTGCCCGCAGATACGCATCCCCTATAACACGACCCAGATTATCGTGGTCGCCCGGGATGAGAGCGGCTAACGCGCTGGCCCGCATTCCCGCCGTCCATATCACCGTTTTGCTGGGGATAAATTCATCGTCCGAAAGCATCACCCCCTCAGCGTTGATTGCGCGCACTCTGACGCCCGTTCGTACAGTCACGCCATTACTGACCAGCGCCTGATTGATGATCTCACAGGCATCCTCGCCCATCGCCAGACCAATTTTGTTCGAACTGTCCACAATAATAACCTGCAAATGGTGCTCCGAACCCAAGAGGTCTCTGAGGCGTTCCGGCATTTCAGTGGCGGTCTCAAGCCCGGTCAGGCCCCCACCGGCGACAACAACAGTATTTCGTGCGACAGAATCAGGCTCTGAAGCTAACGACATGAGGTGTTGCTCCAGTTCATGAGCAGCATTCAATGAGTTCACGTCAAAACTGTATTCCGTGATCCCCGGCAGTTCAGGGTGAAATGCCTGGCTTCCGGTGGCCAGCACAAAACTGTCAAAATTAACTGAGGTTTCGCCACTCTCTTTTTTTACCGTGATAGTTTTATTTTCTGCATCAATATCGGTGACATAACCGGCAATATAGTGCACACCCGCAGCCTCAAGAACACGCAGAATAGAGGGTGCCATATTTTCCAGTACGGCTTCATACAATCTTGGACGAATGGTTAATGCGGGTTCCGGAGAAACCAAAAAAATCTCAATCCGATCATTTGCCTTTTCCATATGTACCAGCCTTGCTGCTGAAATGGCGGCCCACATACCTGCAAAACCCGAACCGGCAATAATAATACGTTTTTTCATAGCGATACCTGTTAACAGCGGATGATGAAAATGTCGTTACCGCACCAAGAGTAGTGAAAGTCAAACCTGCCTGCTCTAGCAAAATTGATGTGCTTTAATCAAATTTGATGTTTTTTTATCAGCGCTGCACGCGTCGCTAAATTTGTCCCATTCCGCCATCGACAGACAGGTCGATACCCGAAATAAAACTGCTTTCATCCGATGCAAGAAACAGCGCTGCCGCGGCAACCTCGTCAGGCTTGCCTAATCGACCTAACGGAATACGACTTGCGATGCTGGCGTCAAAAATCTCGCGATCGCTCAGGGAAACGCCCATTTTACTGATTATCGGTGTAGCGACGGGTCCTGGGCTCAGGCAATTCACGCGGATCCCACGGCCTTTAAGGTCGGTCGTCCAGCTGCGGGCAAAAGATCGCAGCGCGGCTTTTGAGGCGGCATAGATATTGTGGCCATCGAACCCTTTATAATGCGCAATGGAGGACGTTAATATTATCGAGCCACCGTCGGACATTAACGGGAGGGCCTGTTGCACGGCGAAAAACGTCCCTTTTACGTTGATATCAAACTGCGTATTAAAATCATCTTCGGTGGAGGCCGGGAAATCGGAAAGCACAATAACGCCGGCATTTGCAAACATCACATCCAGCTTGCCGTACTTTTCGTTAATAATGCGAAACAGGTTTTCATGGCTTCGTATGTCACCGATATCATGTTTTATTGACAGTGCATTATCGTCACCGAGCTCATTCATCGCCTGCTGCAGGGTTTCTGCATTCCTGCCAGTGATAATCACCTTTGCACCTTCTTCACTAAACCGTTTAGCCGTGGCCAGCCCGATACCGCTACTGCCTCCGGTAATTAACGCGACTTTATTGTCTAACTGTTTCATGATGATATTTCCTGTTATTACTGCTCAGACAG
This sequence comes from Enterobacter cloacae complex sp. FDA-CDC-AR_0132, assembly GCF_003010695.1. Taxonomy (NCBI): domain Bacteria; kingdom Pseudomonadati; phylum Pseudomonadota; class Gammaproteobacteria; order Enterobacterales; family Enterobacteriaceae; genus Enterobacter; species Enterobacter cloacae complex sp. FDA-CDC-AR_0132. Next base: position 4,322,321 of record NZ_CP027618.1, read on the forward strand.
AGCGATCACTCGTAGGCGTGAATACGCGTGGCAAGTGTATTTCTGCGTTCATTAAGTAATTCGATAAGCGTGTCCAGTGCCCGAAGTTTTTCTCTGTGCTGCGCCAGACACTGGATAAAACGCGCATCATCCATGTCGCTTACCTGAGAAAACTTTTCCAGCTCTGCAATCTGTCGGGTACTGAACCCACATTTTAAAAGCGAGATTATCCATCTCACTTTCTCGACGTCTTTCGCGTCGTAATTCCGATAACCGTTGTCCAACCGCTGAGAAACAATCAGTCCTTTAGCTTCATAATGTCTTAGCACTCGGGTGCTGACGCCAGTGAGCGCCGCCAGTTCAGATGGTCGCATACCTTTCTCCTCGTCATAGATGCACTCTACAACATTGACACTAGTGTCAATGTAAAGAGCATAGCGCTAGCTGGAATGTAAGCAGATATTTCATGAGACAGGCAAAATTAACTCCGCCAACGAAGATTGCAGCAATCTTGATTTTGCCTTGACCGTTTATTGATTAACGGTCGGGATAATCCGCCTGTTCAGACAGAACTGCCCGGCGCTGACAGCGCCCTCTGATGAGATTGCAAGGAGAAACAATAATGGGCTTCAGACATTCGCTTTTTGGATGGGAACGTTCAAACTTCACGCATTACCAGGCGGCTTATTATAAGTACGGCGGCAGTGTTAATACTCACCCCGACATTATCAATTTCTTTATGCAGAAGAAGGAAAAAGATTTCGCATTCTGGCATTACCGACGCGATGGCGAGATCACCGCAGCGTACTTTACCAGTGATGAAAATACCTTCGGCCTGAATGTCTGGCGCGATTACCCGGTATCTTATGATGAAATTATTATCCCCATGGCTGCCGATCAAAAAATCGTTCTGCCAGTAAAAACAAACCGGCTGTCTTCATCGCTGCGTGGGAATATAATAAATGCCACCTATGCTTTTCGTGAAAAACGTAAGGTTTGCCTGATTAAAACGTCTTTCTCAGGTAAAACGGTGAAAAAAAGAAATGGAGAGCTAAAAAAAATGCTGGCTGCGGGCGGAGAATGCATACCGCTCAGAGAGATGTCACCGGCGGATATTGCTGATATTTACGTGCATCTCTTCAGGCTGCGTTTTGCTGACAGCGTCAGATGCTATAACAGGAAAAACATCACTGAACTGTTAACCGCCCTGCCACATATGGTCACCGGTAATGTACTTTTCTTTGAAGGTGTCCCCGTTGCGATAGATCTCGTACTGTATGCCCGTAGTGAAAAAAGTCTGTATTTTGATGTTCCTAACGGAGGGATTGACCCGTCGATCACCGCATTCAGCCCAGGAAGTCTGCTCATGTGGAAAAATATTGTTGATGCACGAGAAGTGTGTCGCAATGAAAATAAGGCAATGCAATTTTCAATCGGGTTGTATGAAAAAAAATGGGACTATAAACTGCTTTGGGCCGAAACCCGGCCTACAGGTAAATCACTGGTTCTTTAAACTGTATTCGCCGCCCTGCCCTCAACAATTATTTATCTCCTTTCGGCGCATCCAATAAAACAATAATGATAACCTGAAATATGACAATCACCGGTGCGATGTACAGTAAAAAACATCCACATCGTACCATTTTACGAAAGGCAGAAAGCAGAGAGAGAAGTAATTCAGGTGACATGGTAAACCCCCGTTTACCATGTATTTAAACTCAATTTTTACAAGATTCAGTTCACCCTTTGTTAAGGAACCGTCAATGCTGTCCCTTTTCGCTTAGCGGTATCGTCATCGTGAACGATAGCCCTCCGCTGGCATTCCGTTCTGCAAAGATAGTACCGCGATGCGCCTCGCATATCGCTCTGGCAATAGAGAGCCCAAGCCCGGATCCACCGGTATGTCGTGAACGGGACTGCTCCTCACGCACAAACGGTGAAAATATGGTTTCAAGCAGTGCGTCCGGGACTGCCGGACCGTTGTCGCGGAAAATAACGGATACCTTTTTATCGCTGACATGATAACGAATATCCAGGATGCCCCCTTCCGCAGCGTAACGCAGAGCATTGTCCATCAGGATCAAAAAGACCTGGCCTATCCGGTACGGATCAACCCGACAGGTCACAGATTCCCCCTCATGGTAGATAATGTTCACGCCCACCCTTTGGGCTGAAGGCATCGTCCATGCCACTTTCTCACGGATTATCTGGTCCAGGCTGGTTGATACCAGGCTCAAATTCAGCTGGTTGGCATCAGCCAGTTTTAACAGATGCAGATCGTCAACCAGTCTGTTTAAATCATTCATCTGCTGCATAATCATGTTCAACTGGGCCTGACTGGGTTCAAATACGCCATCCATAATGCCCTGCAGACGACCGATGGCAGCCGTCAGCGGCGAGCGCAATTCATGTGCCATGATCACATGCGATTTTTTCAAATCTTTCTCGTAGCGTTCCAGCTGCATCGACATCCCGTTAAAGTTCTCGCTGAGGCTACGCAATTCAAGCGGCAGATTGTCCGGGACGGGCACACGGGTCCCAAACCCGCCTTCAGCAACAGACCGTGCCGCACCGGCAAGCCGGCTAATATGATGGGAAATGGGTCGCGCTGTTTTCAACGTAAGCATAAAAATAATCGGTATGAATATCAGAACCAGGATGCCAAGAATGACCCAGTCCTTAATCCCCATCGTCGGATCTGAGTAGGACAGCCCATACCAGGTGTCGATAATTTCATGATAGCGGTTGATGTTCTGTTCAGGGTGCTTGCTCAGAACTGAGAGTTCAGCCCTGACGGCCTCTGGCATCCGGTAGGCGTGCCATTTGTTTTCAACAAAAAATCGCACCCACATAAAAAAGGCGATAAGAATAATACTTCCGACTGCCAGGGATATCAGCCGCTTGCATATCCAGTTCCACAGCGTACTCGGTTCGCCTCGTGGAGATAACGTAAACTTTTTCATGCATTTGCAAATCGGTAACCGATCCCTCTTACGTTTATCAGCAAATCAGTCTGCCCCGCTGACTCGAGTTTTTTTCGCAAGTTATAGATATGCGTGTCCACAACGCGCTCCAGGGCTTCACTTTCTGGGAGACACGCTTCAAGAAGCGCCTGACGGGTGAAAGCCTTATTCGGTGACTTAAGAAATGTCATCAGCAGCAGCAGTTCCGTCGGCGTTAAATCCAGCGCTGTCCGTTGCCCGTTATCGCTCTCAACGCTTACCGTCATGGACTCTGTATCTGCCTGCAGTCCCCGGTACTCAATAAGCGTGCTGCTGCGCTCGCCGGAATAACGACGGAGTACAGCATGGACTCTGGCGACCACCTCACCCGGGTTATAGGGCTTCACCACATAGTCATCCGCGCCAAATCGCAGGGCGCTGATTTTGTCGCTGCCGTCGCGGATGGCGGTGATCATAATCACGGGAATATCACTGCGCCGGCGCAGGGCCAGCAGAACATCGTTCCCGCTCATGCCGGGCAACATCACATCCAGTAAAATAATGTCGGGCTTCCAGCTGAATGCCAGTTCAAGCCCCCGGTTACCGCTGCTGGCCGAAGAGGTCTGAAACTGATCGCGCTTAAGGTAAGCCTCAAGCACATTCGCGGCATCCAAATCGTCTTCAATAATTAAAACACGTTTCACATTCGCACCTTGATGGAATCTTGATTAAATCTTGCAGGAATATTGATTGTCCGCCCGCATACTCCGCAATTCATAGATATAAGCATAATTCATTCAGGAAGTTTTATGAAGGAAATAAAAATCGCCTTAGTAACACTCATCGCAGCATCGTTCGCTTCACAGGCATCATCAGATAAAAAAGCATCTTATGTCACGATTGGCGTGGGTTCACAATATGCGCCTGAATATACCGGCTCGAATAAATATGATGTCAATACGCTGCCGTATTTCGGATGGACTCACGATGACTGGTCCGTCAATACCGACAAAGGTATCGTCTATTCCCATCAGTTCAGTAATGGCGTTTACCTGGGGCAAGCTCTGGGGTATTCCCTTGGCCGCACGGATAGCGGAAACGCCTGGCTTCAGGAAGGCTCTGATAAACTTAAAGGTATGGGTAAGATTAATACCGTAATGAATACCACCACCACGGCAGGATGGTGGATGGCACCCTGGATAGGCTTTGAGGGAAATATTACGGCACCGCTGACGGAAAGCCAGGGAATGCAATATAAAATTAAACTTAATGTCGTTCTTTTTGCTAACGATACAGATACTCTGCTAATCAGTACCGAAAGAAAATACGGCGACGCACGGTATAATAATACCTGGTTTGGGGTGAATGAAAATCAGAGTACCCATTCCGGATATAGGTCTTTCAACGCGGGTAGCGGATTAAACAGTGTGAATTACGATATTAACTGGCAACACACATTTAATGATAACTGGTCCGGCTATGCAGATTTAGGGTATATCACGCTTGCAGACCGTGTAAGCAGCAGCCCCATTGTGCAAAAGGATGAATATCTTCTCTTTACCGTCGGGGCATTTTATACATTCTGATGCAGGATATCGGTTATCTGGTGCTCTGACCGCCAGATAACCTGGTTTACTGCATTTTAAGCTTATTAATAAACCAGCGTCCGGCTGGCCCTGGAGGATATTGCGTCATATGTACCGCATGCATGGAAAAACCAGGGCCAACATCGGGCTGCATCTCCAGGTTCAGGATAACCAGTCTGCCATTAGCAAGATCGTCCTCAACCATAGGCAAAGGCATATAACCCCAACCGAGGCCCGCACGCAAGAATGCATGTTTTGCCCCCATGTCACCCAAACGCCACGTCTTAGCCGACATCACACCAAAGTTGCGCCCCGCCGTGAGTGATGAGCGGTCAGCCAATACAAGCTGCACAGCGTTCTCCATAACCGGCCGAAGAATTGGGCCAGCCATTTTAGCCAAAGGATGATCGGGTGAGACCACAGCCACGGCAGGTACACTGAGCAGGAACTCAGAGGCACACCCGGTCGGAACATCCGGTAGCGAGCCGATAATCGCGACCCGACAGTTGCCGGCCAGCAACGGCTGAAGTACCGCCCCCAGCGCCTCAACATAAAGACGCAACGGTGTGCCAGGAAAGGCCAGATGAAATTCCTTCACGACTGCGGTCAGGACTTCTATCGGAAACATCACATCCACAGACACGGCGAGTTCGGGTTCCAGGCCTTCTGCCAGGATTCGCGCCTTAGCCTTAAACGCGTCCATTCCGGCAAGCGTATGGCGTGCGGCCTCCAGTAAGGCTGCCCCCGCCTCCGTCAGTTTCGGGTAACGTCCCGTTCGCTCAAATAAAGGAAAGCCTACCTGAGATTCCAGATTTGCCAGCGTAGCGCTAACGACGGACTGCGCCCGGCGAAGTTTGCGACCTGCGGCCGAGAAACTGCCTTCATCAACTGCAGCAATGAAAGTACGCAGTTGATCAATCGACATACCATCCAGCATGTATCGCCCCTTTAGATGTATACCATCTAATTATATAGGCTACACAGATAGATCGGTGAGCACTATTCTCCTTTCATGTTCTCAAGCAACGTCGCCAAACACATCAACGCATCTGTTCATTTAAGGAAACAAATTATGAAAACAAATACTGTCGGCATTATTGGTGCAGGCGCCATCGGACAAGCTTTTGCCCACCAGCTGGTCAACGCAGGCGTGAATGTCATCCTCAGTAACAGTCGTGGCCCGGACAGCCTGGCTGAAGTTGTTGAGGCATTAGGCGACAAAGCTCGCGCCGGAACGGTACAACAGGCTGCCGAAGCCGAAATCGTTTTTATAAGTACCAACTGGAACAGAACCGAGGCCGCATTAAGTGGGGTGAACTGGGAGGGTCGTATTCTGATTGACGCGACTAACCCGGTACTTTTGCCGGGCTACACCCTTGCAGATCTGGGGGGTAAAAACTCATCCCAGCGCGTTGCAGAATGGGCAGCGGGAGCCCGAGTCGTCAAAGCCTTCAACACGCTTCTGGCAAACGTTCTTGCGCAAGATCCGTCCCAATCTGGCGGGCGCCGCGTGGTCTTTATGTCCGGCGACCACGCTGATGCAAAAGCGGACGTTGAGGAATTAGCCACCCGAATGGGCTTCGCCAGTATAGACTTAGGGAGTCTTGAGATTGGGGGATATCTGCAACAATTCCCGGGTGGTCCCCTTCCCGCGCTAAACCTTGTGAAACTGGCTTAAGAGACGTTATTGACAAATATGGCTCAACGTACTTCCGCTGAATCATTCGAAGCGTACATTCCGGGCGAATTGCTCAAGGAACATCGGGCACAATCTTCCCGGGATGTCTTCATTCAAATTCTGGCGCGTCGACAGAGGCAGGACAACGTTATTATCCCGGCCGTGCCAGAGCCTTTTATTGTCTGGATACTCTCTGGGCGGGCCGTCGTTGAAGAACGGCCTCTGGGCGGAGAGTGGTCAGAAAACCACGTTACCGCAGGTGATTTTTTTCTCACGACCGACACCTCTCCGACAGAGATGAGATGGCAAGCCGAGCCAGACAGCCCTTTCATCGTTATGCACGTCTATATTGGTGTGTCCATGATGCAGGATATTGAGCTGCGGGAAGTGTCGGGCGAACGCGATGAAACACTGTCAGCCCTGCTGGAACTTATGCGCGCAGAGCTTTATTTTCAGCACCCACCCAGTGGACCTTACATCCAGGGTATCGCTCAAGCCCTTGCCGTACATCTCTCCCGTGCTTACCGGACATCGGCAAAGCGACACCACGGTGGGTTGCAGGCATATAAATTACACCGGGTATTTAAGGCGATGCATGAAGAGCTGGCTCACCCCTTTGACTTAGCACGTCTGGCTGGCCTTGCCGAGCTTAGCGAATTCCATTTCAGCCGGGTCTTTAAACAGTCTACCGGGCTTTCGCCTTCCCATTATTTTATCCGCTTGCGAATGGAAGAGGCGCGCCGCCTGTTGTCCGAGACAGAGGATTCGATGATCAGCATAGCCCTGACCGTGGGCTACAACAGCCCCAGCCATTTTGCTGCCATATTCCGCAAGCACACCGGTATTTCGCCCTCCCAATATCGCCACGAAAATATGCGTAGCAAAACACCGACAGTGTGAGCAAACCACCGCGCGAAGAGAGTGCCTTTTGCAGACATGATTGACCCGAACTTCAGATGTTCTTTGCTGAAGCGCTGAAACAAACGCATAAGAGGATCAATCATGGAACTCAACGGTAAATCAGCCATCGTGACCGGTGCATCAAGCGGTATCGGCGCAGCCACCGCCATTAAATTGGCCAGAGAGGGGGTCAAAGTGGGACTCGCGGCCCGCCGCCGGGATCGTCTCCAGGCGCTGGTGTCAGAAATCAAGGCCTTCGGCGGAGAAGCCATTGCGCTGGAAATGGATGTGACTGACCAGGCGTCAGTCTTCGACGGCGTGAAGAAACTGCACGACGCCTATGGCCACATTGATATCGCCTTCAACAATGCCGGACTCATGCCCATTTCAGACATCGCCAGTCTCAAACTGGAGGAGTGGCATCGTATGGTTGATGTCAATATTAATGGCTTAATGAACACGGTTGCCGCGGTACTCCCTGTGATGCAAGCGCAAAAGTCAGGGCATATCATCAATACGTCCTCGATTGCGGGCAGAAAAACGTTCGCTGGACTCGGGGTATATTGCGCGACGAAACATGCGGTAGCCGCATTTTCAGATGTATTACGCATGGAGCTTTCGTCTCAATACAATATTCGCGTAACCTCACTTCAGCCAGGCGCGGTTGAAAGTGAATTATTCGAGCACATTACTGACGAAAACTACCGTGCACAGATGGAAAACCTGAAGGAACACATGACGTTCCTGAAGTCAGAGGATATTGCTGATTCCATCCTTTATGTGCTGCGCGCGCCGGACCATGTCAACGTGGCAGAATTGTTCATCATGCCCACAGAGCAGCAGTGGTAAGTTTGTCATGCGGGCCAAACCGGTTGTCTGGCCCGCGTTATGACCTTTTCAATACACATACAATTTTCACCCTGCACCCTGTGACGCGACAAAAAAAAGCTGCCTTACAGGCAGCTTTCGTGGTGCATATGCGTTAGCCAGTTCAGTTCGCAGACGCGGTAGGTCGAATCGTGATTTCTGTTGTATCAACATTTTCTGGCGCTTCAATCACTTGCCGAACAGCGCGGGCAATATCAGCCGGCTGGAGTGCAATGGAACGGTATACCTCCATTGCCGCCTGCGTTTCCGGATGAGTAATGGTCGAGGCAAGTTCGCTTTCCACCACACCGGGGTTGACGCAGGTGACACGGATGCTGGCGCTTTCCTGTCGCAAGCCATCTGAAATCGCCCGAACGGCGAACTTTGTGGCGCAATAGACGGCGGCTGTCGGCACCACAGAGAGCGCGCCGATAGAGCCAATATTGATTATCTGACCGGAGCCCTGCGCTTCCATGGTGGGAAGCACGGCGCCAATCCCCCATAGTACGCCCTTGATATTCACATCAATGGTACGTTCCCATTCATCATATTTACCCGCTGCCAGCGGAGAAAGGGGCATTATTCCCGCGTTGTTGATCAGAACGTCAATACGCCCCCACGTAGTCAATGCCGCCTGCACGAAATCAAACATCGACTGTCGATTTGTGACATCCAGCTCGCAGGCTTCAGCATGCCCGCCTGTACTGCGGATTTCTGCAGCGATAGCTTCAATACGATCTTTCCTGCGTGCCCCAAGTAATAACTTCGCGCCTGCATTGCCAAGCTCTCGTGCAATACCCTCTCCGATACCGCTGGATGCACCGGTGATCAAGATGACTTTATCCATGATTTACTCCTTCAGTTGAGTTCAGAGGGATAATAGAACGAGGGTATTGTTTCGTGTATCCTGCCACTGGTGTACACACTGGTTAGCAAACCTAAACAATGAAAATTGACCTTAATCTTTTACCTCTGTTTCTGGCTGTCGCGGAGGAACGTAGCTTCAGCGCTGCCGCCGAACGTCTTGGCGTGACGCGATCGGCGGTCAGCCAGGGGATCAGACGCCTGGAGGATACGTTCGGGACCCTGCTTGTCATGCGCACCACGCGTTCGGTAAACCTGACTGAAGCGGGAGAACGGCTGCGAAAATCGTTGTCCGTACCGCTATCAACGATTGACGCGGCGTGCGAAGACGTTCTCTCTGACAACGGGCCGCGAGGGCATCTGAAAATTGCTGTCACCTCAATTGCAGAAGAATTTCTTTCAGGCCCTCTGCTCGCGTCCTTTGCAGCCGCTAACCCTGCAGTCACCATCGATATCGTCGTGTCGGATGACGAATTTGATATTGTGGCAGCGGGCTTTGATGCCGGCGTAAGGCTCGGTGACGTGATCGAAAAAGACATGATTGCTGTCCCTCTGACGGGACAGCAACGGGAAGTGGTGGTGGCATCACCAACGTATCTGGCGGCCCACAGCGCACCGCGCCATCCGCGAGAGCTTATCCGCCATCGCTGTATCGGCTGGCGCCCATCGCCAGACGTCGCGCCCTATCGCTGGGAATTTGAGGAAGCGGGAATACCTTTCGACGTGGCGGTTGAACCGCATATTACCACCAACGATCTCCGTCTCATGCTCAGGCTCGCGCTTGCGGGGGGAGGAATTACCTTTGCAACCTATGAAACATTCAGGCCATTTATTGAAAAAGGACAGCTTGTTTCATTACTGGATGATTTTCTTCCGCCTTTTCCTGGGTTTTATCTGTACTTCCCGCAACGTCGAAATATGGCCCCCAAGCTGCGGGCTCTGATTGAACACGTCAGGCAGTGGGGGAAGACGTCACTGCAGTAGTTTCAAACCCGCGTAGAATATTTAGCTGCCGGAGAGTTGCCGTGCCGTGGCAGCGAATGACGCATGCTCGACTGGGCAAGCCATTAACCGGGTGTACCTCAGGCAGGCAAGAAATTTTGTTCAACCGTTTATTTAACAGCCTCGTATTCCAGCTTGAGAACTATGGCTGCCCTTTTGTTACCGAACGCGTAAGGCTTGTGCGAAGTTCGTTTTCAAGGAAAGCGACACACGCTCGTGTTTCAGCGGAGATGATATTAGCCGGGGGATAAAGTAGATATGCAGGGAATGAAGGAACAATGTAGTCGGGTAACACAGGTACGAGATGCCCGTCGGCAATCTCTTGTCGGCAAACCGGAGACTGCAATACCCCGATTGCCCTTCCTGCCAGAAGCACAGTACGTAACGGCCGCCAGTGGCTGGAAGTGAATGTTATTCTCACAGGGACGGTGAGTAACGCGTTGTCAGGCGCGATCAGCGTCACATGGTTATTCATAAACAGGCCCGAAACACGAGCAAACGCATGTCGGGCGAGTTCACCCGGTGTACGGGGCATATCATAACGCTGCAAATATTCGGGAGAGGCCACCAGCAACCGCTCAATTTTCCCCAACGGGCGGACAACATAATATCCTTCCCCCGCCTCACCAAGACGTAGCGAGATATCCACACCTTCGGTGACCGGGTCCGTCACTCTGTCACTGAGCACCAGATCTATGTTTATGCCCGGATAGGCCAATTGCAGTTTAAGCAGGGCGGGCATAAGTAACTCTTCCCCGGCACCATAGGGTGCGGCAATGCGCAGGGTTCCACTAATTGCCTCACCATTATCCGCGATTGCCAGCGCATGGTCAGCCGCTGCAACGGCGCTTTTGCTCCGTTCATAGAACAGCGTCCCGCTATTGGTGAGAGACATTCGGCGCGTGTGACGTCGCAGCAGGCGGGTATTAAGATGAGCTTCCAGACGCTCTATCCTTTCACTGACCGCCGGCTGTCCGATGCCGAGATCGCGCGCAGCGGCAGACATGCTTCCGCGCTCAACCACCCGAATGAAAATACGCATTGCCGTAAGTAAATCCATTCACCGATTATATTGGTAAAACCGATAAATGAAAGTGGTCCCGCCCCTCTACTGCCAGGCCCTTCTGTTAATGAAAATCTGTGCGTCCACGGCTGGTGTAGCTATGGCGTACAGAACATTTCATTTTTTACGGGAAAAGAAGCATGTCAGATATCAGGCTTTATATGTTCCAGTCGGGCTATCAGCGTTGTAAATATCACGATATCAGGATGAATCAGGGTGAAGGCGCCGACTACATTATACCTGTCCCCTGGTTTTTACTGACGCATCCGCAGGGGAATGTTGTTATTGACGGTGGTCTTGCAGTGGAAGGGCTGAAGGATCCCCGCGCCTACTGGGGACCGACTGTTGACCAGTATCAACCCATCATGGATACAAACCAGGGCTGTAGAAGACAACTGGCAAACCTCGGAATAAGGCCAGAATCGGTGCGTTATGTTTTGCTCTCCCACCTCCACTCTGACCATACCGGCGCGATTGGCCGCTTTCCTGAAGCCACTCATCTTGTGCAGCGTGCTGAGTACGACTATGCCTTTTCACCGGACTGGTTTACCGCCGGGGCCTACTGTCGGAAAGATTTTCATCGCGAAGGTCTCAAATGGCAGTTTCTGGCAGGAGATGCTGATGACGGTTTTGATCTGTACGGCGACGGCGTTCTGAAAATCATTTACACGCCAGGCCACTCCCCGGGTCATCAATCTTTTGTCGTCTCCCTGCCAAGTGGAAAATCGTTCACCCTGGCGATAGATGCTGCCTATACGCTTGACCATTTTCAGGATAAAGCCCTGCCTGGCTTGATGACATCGGCCAGTGAGGTGGCACGATCGGTGGCAAAACTAAGAGTGGTTACCCAGATGCATAATGCGGAAATTATTCCCGGGCACGATCCTGATATCTGGCCGCATTATGCGATGAAGACGGAAGGCTATAACTGATACGAACGGTGATAGTGACTATACCTCTTCCCTGAGGCGATAACCCTGGTCATTTATGCTTAGCGCAGAGGCAAGCCTTCGTTGCTATCACTCATGAATTTTAACCACCACTTTCCCCTTTGCATGCCCGCGAGCCAGATAGGCGAAGGCGTCGCCAGTTTCGGCAAAGGGGAAAACGTTGTCGATAACGGGCTTGATGCGTTGAGCGTCCATGAGTTCAGCGATTTGGCTAAGCTGGCTGCCATCAGGGCGGACAAAGAGAAACGAATAGGTTAACCCTCGTTTTTTTGACAGTCGCATGATTTTGCGGCTCATTAGCCCTAATACGAAACGCAGGAAAACATTGAGGTGTCTTTCCCGTGCGAAAGCCGCATCTAACGGCCCGATCAGGGAAACTATTTTCCCTCCCGGTTTAAGGATTTGGGTGGATTTCTCAATCGCGTCACCTCTGATAGTCCCGAGGACAATATCGTAGCCGCTCAGCACTTTTTCGAATTCCTGCTTTTTATAGTCAACCACCTCATCTGCACCAAGGCGGCTCACCCAGTCAATGTTGGCGGTGCTGGTTGTCGTCCCTACCGTTGCGCCAAGGTGTTTTGCCAGTTGGATAGCAAAACTGCCAATTCCACCGGAGCCGGCCGGGATAAATACTTTCTGCCCCGCTCGCAGCTTCGCGCGTTCCGTCAGCGCTTGCCAGGAGGTGAGACTGACCATCGGAAGCGACGCTGCCTGTACGAAATCCAGGGTGGCGGGTTTTAACGCTGCAAGGTTTTCTGGCACCCGCACAAACTCAGCAAGCGAACCCGTTCCCCTGTCAAAAATACTGGCAAACACCTCATCGCCTGCGTTGAAACGCGTCACGCGACGTCCTGTGGCAACGACAACGCCGGACACGTCACTGCCCAACGTCGCGGGGAGACTGAAATGCAGAACACGTTTGAACATGCCGGTCGGGATCATATTATCGATCGGGTTCAGACCTACTGCATACACTTTGACCAGAATTTCATCATCACCAGGGGACGGAAAATCTACGTCGTCGAATCCCAGTTCAGGGGATTTACCATAGCGTTTAAACGTAAATGCTTTCATCGTCTTCTTATTCATTTGTCTTTTACTCTGCCGGGTTTGCCGGTGGCATGTTTCTTACCAACGCTGTTGCTGAGTAAAAAAGCGATACCCAGGAATAGCTCGATAAATACTGCAATAACGATCTGCCCATTAACGTGTCCTGCATACCACTCAACAACGCCGGACACGGCTAAAATCAAACATAACGTACCGATCCCTGCTGCCAGGGCATAGCGGGCCAGCGAGGGCTCTGCGTGCCTGGCGAATAAACACATCACCCCCAGGCCTGCGTACAGGGCGGCAGAGCGATGGCCGAGCACATCAGTTCCCGGTGTCGGCGTGATTCCCCACTGCGTTAACAGCAGTTGCGGGCAGAACATCCATATCGCCGACAGGATGAAAAACAACCCGGCAGTCAGAATAGCCAGTTGAGAAAATTTCATATTCTTATTCTTTCGCGTCGAGCTGAAGACTGTTGCGTACCACCTTGTCCAGAAGTGAAGCAGGCGCAAAGCGGCGGATGAAATTCAGTTTCCCCGCCAGCGTGCCCGCCGTATAACGCACCTTAGGCCGTAAAGACTGGGCAGCCTTTACCACCACATCAGCCACCACTTCCGGACGTTCCGCCTCGTCCATTGCCTTGCTGACGACGTTGTTCAGCTTAGCCCGGAGCGGTTCATATTCTTCTAGCTTTGCGTCAGGTTCTACATTGTTTACGTCGAACTGTGTCTTTGTATAGGCCGGCTCGATCACGGAAACCCTGATACCCTGTGCGCGCAGTTCATGGTCCAGCGCGCCCGTATACCCTTCAACCGCATGCTTACTGGCTGCATACAGTGCCACGTAAGGTAGCGGGACAATCCCTAATATCGAACCAATGTTGATGATGCGCCCACTGCCCTGACGGCGCATGTGCGGGATCACTGCCCGCGTCATTCTGACCAGGCCAAGAAAGTTGGTGTCGAAAATACGCCTGGCCTGATCAATCGAACTTTCTTCCGCGGCCGCAGGAGCAACCCCAAAGCCCGCATTATTCACCAGCAAATCTATCCGCCCTTCCAGGTGCAGTAACGCCTCAATGGCGGCGCTCACGGACGCATCGTCCGTCACATCAAGCGTTAATAACGCAAAGGGATGCGTGCCTGCCTGCGCACCGCGCCGGCTGGTGCCATAGACCGTATACCCTGCGGCCAGCAGTTTTTTAGCCGACGCCTCACCGATCCCCGAAGAAGCTCCGGTCACCAGTGCTACACGTTTTTTTGTCATTCTCACTACGCTCTCTTGATGGAGTCCTGCTCACCCTGCAGCGCAACAACACGCTGCAGGGAAACAACGCGGCATAGGGTTATGCCGAATCCCCGTGGCTACACTGTGTACCGTTCTGCCGCTTTAGCCTGATTGATATCCGCCAGCAGAGCCTGACGCGCCTTCTCCAGGTCATCCCAGTGGGCAGCATTTTGTAAAGGAGGGATGGTGACGAGTTCGCGACGATCAAAGCCGGCCAGGGCTGCGTCAACTAACTGACCCACTTCCATCATCTCGGGCGCCTTACTGATATCAATACCTGCACGTTCCCAGATTTCGGTGTAAGTGCCGGCCGGTAGTACCGCCTGGACGTAAACGCCCGCGGAGGACAGTTCAATATGCAATCCCTGCGACAGGAAAAGCACAAAGGCTTTGGTGGCACCGTAAACCGTCATGGCAAATTCCGGAGCGAGCCCAACGACGGAGCTGATATTGACGATTGCGCCTTCTCCGGTTTTGACAAACCGTGGCGCCGCGGCACGAGCAAGCCTCGTCAGCGCAGTGACGTTCAGGGCGATAAGACGCTCAATTGCCTCAGGCGTCTGACCGGCAAAATTGCCCGACTGTGCCATGCCCGCGTTGTTAATCAGTACCCCTATTTTTTCGTCATCACGAAGACGAGCTTCCACCGTCGCTAAATCCGCTGCCTGAGTAAGATCGGCTGGCAGAACATCTACAGAAACGCCCTTCTCCTGTCGCAGACGCTCGGCGAGTGCGTCTAATTTTGTTTTATCGCGGGCAACCAGAACCAGGTCATGTCCACGGCTCGCAAACCTTTGCGCATAAACAGCACCAATACCCGTCGATGCGCCTGTAATGAGAACTGAACTTTTCGTCATATGTGATCTTCTTTATTCAATGTTGAACAGAATCTGCACTGTTCGATGCAGGTAAATCCGGGGATATGTCCGGCTCTCTTTGATGATCTCAGTCAGACTGACAGAGCGCGCATACCTCTGCGAAGCGCCGTCGGGGACATGGATTTAATGATGATGATCATAATCTATAAAGTCAACTGGTTTGATTATGATCATCATCAATGTATAATTGAGCCTTGTTTTGTAAGGGGGCGGGAAAGCATGAAAGTGTCAAAAGAGCAGGTTCGGGAAAACCGGATGCGCATTGTTGAAACGGCATCAGAACTTTTTCGTGAGCGCGGCTATGACGGCGTGGGCGTGGCGGAGCTGATGTCTGCGGCGGGTTTAACCCACGGCGGGTTTTATAAGCACTTTGGTTCAAAGGCCGATCTGATGTCAGAAGCCATGAACTGTGGTTTTGTACACGCCGCGGAAAACCTGGCGGGTGTGGACCGAGAAAAATTCATTGAATATTACCTCTCCCGACAGCATCGCGATGATATGGCCAGGGGTTGTGTGATGTCTGCCCTGGGCACCGACACCGCCCGTCAGTCCGGGTCCATCAAAGAGACATTTGCGGCTGGGGTTGAACGTCAGCTGGCAATGTTAAGTGACGAAAATGTCTCACGTGCTGACCTGATAGACACCTTTACACATCTTGTCGGGGCTCTGGTGTTGTCCCGTGCCTGCCCGGATAATTCTGCGCTCGCTGACGAAATTCTGGATGTCTGCCGCTCGCGTATTCTGCGTGAGGAGCCGCGAAAGGATTGAATTCTATACAACCTGAGATATTGCCCGACAGTGCGTCCTTTTGTATCAAGTATCAAGGTACCGGTACGAATGGCAGGGCGTGGTAGGTTTAACGAATTTTATGCATCCACTAAAATATAGGGTGGCTCAGAATTAATTATCGTTTTCCTCAGATTACACCCAGGCTGAAAGCGTTATGGTGAGAACTTTGAATTTAATTTGTCTGAGTAAGTTTGAGCCACCCGCTGAATTTGATACTTATTTTAAGGCCTCAGGCCTCAGGCCTTTGGCCAATCGATCTCCGGTGTTAGCAACCCTTCATGCTGAAACAGCCCCTGAAGATTACGCACTCCAACCTTCTGATAAATACGTGTCCGGTGCGCATAGATCGTTTTGGGGCTCACTTTCAATGTTTTTGCAATACTATCAACACGCTTACCTTTTAATATCATTCGAATGATCTCGTGTTCGCGAGATGTAAAACGCGACAGCAAATGGTTGCTATCCATATTTTTTGATACTGGCGTTCGCAAAATAAAGTCCCGGAGAGTGTTTTTAATCTCATCAACTGACAAACCTTTAGACAGGCAACCATCAACACCAGCCAGAGGAAGTTCTTTGTGAATGACCAGCATTATTGATCTGAAGATTTTCATTCCCTGAATTAATTTAAGCACATGAGAATTCCCAATCAGTCGCACATCGTAATCTGCGATAAGCAATCTTTCTGGACATTGCAATTCATTTTGATAATTCATATGAAATACACTCTCACAATGGGCAACATTGTAGAGAATACCTTTTTCATTAAGAATTTCGGGCAACATAGAATTGATTAAATACTTTAGCGCTAAAAAGAAGTACTTATCCTGAGTAATAATAGTAATTGTAGATTCCCGGCATGAGCCTTCAGCAACATTCAATTTTTTTCCCATAGCATTCTCCATAACGTGTCAAGTCATTCTTCTTCCCTTAAGTCCGAACATTTCGATAATTCATCACCAGTTACAAAGAAGCAATCTTTGTTTTAAGTGGAAAAATCCTGGCATAAATCGATTAGAAATTCTTAAGATTTACTCTAAAATGCAAAGCTGGGTACATGCTTTCGTCTTTTACATAAAAAGAATAATATTTACCTGTAGTATTTGGCGAACGTGTAATTATATGAATTTAATTGTATTTATTTAAAATATATTTTTACATTATCGTTACTATCACTCATTGTAATTATCGAGCACCAACACTTGGTGGCGCGTATAACGATTATTCTGAATTAAGAATAATCTCATTTTAATGCGGACTTCTCGTTCTTTAACCGCAACTTCGCTTTCATAAAAGGTTATTTATTCGTCAAAAAAACACTCTTAACATAAATATAAAGCATTATTTGACAAATTTTATCCACAAACAAACAACTAGATAACAAAAAAGCAACATAGAAGTTTTCCAGCTATTTTTTTACTCTTGACAGTAGCGCCCCAGGATGAATGTCGTCCTGGCATCTACGCTATCGAATAGAGCTCCAGAGTATCAAGACGCGGGACCCCTTACCGTAAGAATAAATCGTTGAACATATTCACTACCTTAGAGTTTCTCAGTTTCGTAGCAGGAGACATTACATAAAGTAAGAATTTTTTCTTATATAATGTCAGGATAACAAATAATTATTACGGATATAACTGATAAATCTAATACAGTTTCAATCACTTGAAACATCCTCGGTTCAATTACATTTCTAAGATAAAACTCTTAACTTAAAAAGTGAGTACACATAAAAACCAAGAATTTTGTCCTATTTTTATCGCCAATTTGGATTTTGGCTTTACTGAAATAAAAGTCAGCATTACCATTTAATTATCGAAGGCATATATAACTCTCGAACAAAAGCACCTCCAGGAAGATTGGATGTAATTTGAGATTATATTTTCCTTCGTGAAAACTGGGTATTGAAAATTTTGATGCTCATACTTATGCCAATTTAACGGCATGAGTATTTTAACATACATGGAGTTTGTAAAATGAACATGAAAAAAACCTTTATCGCTGCCGCATTAGTATCTGGGTTAGTTGGCATGCAGGCTCAGGCATCCGATGGCACTATTTATTTTCAAGGTAAGTTGACCAACACCACCTGTGATATCACCGTTGACGGCCAGGCTTCACCAGCAACAGTTGTACTGCCAGAGGTAAGTACCTCGCTGTTGCAGACTCCAGGTGCGACGATAGGTGATACTGGTTTTAGCATTGAGCTTGCCAACTGTACTGGCGTAACCAGCACCTCAACAGCTGCGGCCTTCTTTGAAAATGGATCTACGGTAGACAACACAACTTATAACCTGCTGAACACTGACGAAGGCATTGCAGACGGTGCGACCAACGTACAGTTACAACTGGTAGACAAAGCAACAGATCTCCCATTACAGGTGGGCAACACCAGTCAGACCACAAACACTACCCGCAACGATATGAGCAGTGGTTCCGCAAGCCTGCCGTATACCGTGCGTTATTATGCCTTAGGGGCAACCACGCCAGGTACTGTTAAAAGCCAGGTCAATTTCAGCATCGATTACGAATAATAACAAGATTATTTATTTGTTATGACCACAGGCGAGCATTGTGCTCGCCTGAATAAGGAGTTTGTTATGAATATGAAACTACCCTCTTTCATAATACTTTTATCCTCTGCCTTTTTAGCTTTCTCTGTTCAAAGTGCAGTGATTATTTCTGGTACGAGGATCATATATCCAGAAAAAGACAAAGAAGTCTCCATTAAAATGACAAACAATGGTAAATCACCTGTCTTAATTCAGTCATGGATTGATTCTGGTGATCCAAAGTCCCGTCCTGACAATGCGCAAGCCCCCTTTACGCTGACCCCGCCTATCAACCGTGTTGACCCCGGTAAAGGTCAATCGTTACGTATACGTTATACCGGCGAAGCGTTACCGCAAGATAAAGAGTCAATTTTCTATCTTAACGTGCTTGAAATTCCTGCCAGGGTGAATAACACAGAAGGAAAAAATGTGCTTCAGATGGCTTTCCGCTCTCGTCTGAAACTTTTTTTCCGCCCATCAGGCTTATTAACTCACGCCAGCGATGCACCGCAGCAAATGAAATGGGCACGAAATGGCACCACGATAACGGCCACCAACCCAACGCCCTACTTTATCAATATTGCCTACTTCTCAGAAGATCGAGACGGTAAAGTCAGTATCGGCAGCGGTGGGATGATAACCCCAGGCGCAACAAAAACCTTTACGCTCAGCCGCAACACACAAAATTACTATCCATTCATTATTAATGACTATGGCGCTATGCGTCTCATTGAAACCGAAAAGAAATAATGCTGCAAAACAGATTATAAAATGTAGTTACAGGAAGATATGATGGAACGGAACCTTAATTTTAAGATCAACAGCACGCTTAAGCTTTGTCCATTAGCGATTGCCATTGCTACGGCGTTTTTTCCTGTTGCTCAAGCAGCCAATACCTCTTTTGTTGAATTTAATACCAACTTTATCAATCCAACAAGCAAAAACAGCATTGATATCAGTCGTTTTCAAAAAGGCGTTCCGTTGCCCGGTAAATACAACGTTGAGGTCATTATAAATAGCAATCCAATGGGGCAATACGATCTCCAGGTTGCAGATGGATCGGGTGTGAATGCTGAGGGCTCAATATGTCTGGCCAAAAAAAACTATGTTCAGCTAGAGTTTAATACTACCAAACTCACTCAAGAGTCACTTAAATTATTCAACAGCGCGAGCGATGATGAATGCCTGCCGGTTGACAAGATTTTGCCCGAAGCTTCATTCGAGCTGGATACCGGCGAACAGACACTTAACATATCGATTGCCGAAATTTATCTCATCAAACGTCCCCGGGGTTATGTTAATCCAGAAATATGGGATCAAGGCATTACAGCCGGAATACTAAACTACAATACCAACTTTTATCGTAATGTGGCTCATCATAATCAAAATGATGCGCTTTATGCGGGCATCAATGGTGGTATTAATTTATCAGGATGGCATTTTCGCCATAATGGCAGCCTGAACTGGCAGAATGATTTCGGTCGCCACTATCAGTCACTTGAAACCTACGTTCAACGCTATCTCCCAGATTTTGGGAGCCGTTTTACGTTGGGAGATACGCAAACCACCGGCGAACAATTTGATACGCTTGCTTTTCGCGGTATCCAAATTGCAAACGCTGAGCAAATGCTACCAAATTCCCAGCGCGGATACGCGCCTTTAATTACCGGCATTGCCAGAACCAATGCCAAAGTGAAAGTGATGCAGCAAAATCGTTTGTTGCTGGAGACGACCGTAGCGCCGGGTGCATTTGAAATTAACGATCTCTACCCCACCGGTTACGGTGGCGAACTTGAGGTCATTATCGAAGAAGCAGACGGCTCGGTACAGCGCCAGAGCGTGCCCTTTGCCTCAACCAGTAACCTTCTGCGCCCGGGCATCACACATTACAGTGCCACCGTGGGTTCTCTGCGTAAAGGCTGGGTAGAAAATGAACCGTTACTGGCAGAGTTTACATGGCGTCGGGGGCTTTCCAATCGTTTTACGGCTTATACCGGCATTCAGGGTAACGAGGATTACAAAGCGGCACAGCTAGGGCTCGCTGTTGGCACGCCTGTAGGTGCTTTCTCATTCGATGTCACGCACGCCAGAACTGAGCTGCCACATCAATATCAGCAGTATGGCCGAATGATGTCCGGGGAAAGTTATCAACTGAAATACAGCCATATGATTCAGCAGACCGGCAGTAATATCAGCGTGGCGGCCTATCGTTTCTCTACAGAAGGCTACATGGATTTCATTTCGGCCATGCAACTGCGTGAGGCTCTGGAACAAAATAGTAGCCAGATCGAGCTATACAGGCCCAAGAGCCGTCTGGGGCTGACGGCTAACCAGCGATTACCTGAGGGTTGGGGAAACATCTATGCCAGCCTGTTCCAACAAGACTACTGGAATCAACATGGTAGCGATCATCAATACCAGTTTGGTTATAACAACCACATTGGCAAAGTCAATTACAGTTTGAGTGCGAGTCGCAACCGCAATGGTGAAGGTGGAAATGAAACTCGCTATATGCTGAGTATGAGCATTCCGTTCTCAAGCGACAACGTATTTAGCCAGATGTCGGTTAACCTGAATCGTGATAATGAAGGCCGAATGCGTGAGCAAATGGGGCTGAGCGGTACCGCACTGGAAAGCAATGCACTCAGCTATAGCGTGAGTGCCGCGAACGCGAATAAGGGTGGTTCCAGCAGCGGTACCTTTAACAGTTCGCTACGCACGTCTTTAACTACGCTTCAAGCTGCAGCTGGGGCAGGTAAAAACTATCACAATTACTCACTGGGCATGAACGGCACGGCCGTACTTCACAGTGGTGGTATCACCTTCTCGCCTTATACCGCGAACACAGTGGCCCTGGTTGAGGCTAAAGGCGCCAAAGGCGCTGCCGTCAGTAGTTATCCCGGAGTCAGCATTGACCGTTTCGGCTATGCGCTGGTGCCCTACCTCAATGCATGGCAAATGAATGAGGTAAGCCTCGATCCGAAAGGTTTGCCAAATGATATTGAGCTGAATTTGACCAGTCAAAAAGTGGCACCGTACAGCGGTGCCGTGGTTAAGCTCAGCTATGGCACAACCTACGGTACACCCGCA
Source organism: Enterobacter cloacae complex sp. FDA-CDC-AR_0132 (assembly GCF_003010695.1). Classification (NCBI taxonomy): domain Bacteria; kingdom Pseudomonadati; phylum Pseudomonadota; class Gammaproteobacteria; order Enterobacterales; family Enterobacteriaceae; genus Enterobacter; species Enterobacter cloacae complex sp. FDA-CDC-AR_0132. The sequence continues at coordinate 4,343,801 of NZ_CP027618.1, forward strand.
TTGATTATGCTTGACGAAAATACCGACGTACCGTTCGGCGCTGACGTCTATGACAGCAATCATAGCGTTGTGGGTGTCGTCGGCCAGGGAAGACGCATCTTTGCTCGCCTACCGGAGCAAAGCGGACAGTTGAACGTTCGATGGGGCAAAGCGCGTCATCAGCAATGCCTGCTTAATTACCAATTACCGAACCACGATAAAGCAAACAACAGTGACATCGTAACCCTTAATAGCCGATGCGTGGCACATTGAAACGCACTGTTTGAAATTGTTTGAAGGATAAACTCTATGCAGATACAACACGGATTTTTACATCTGATTAGCATGATGAGCGCACTGATAGCGGGTACCCTACTCTGTAGCTTCCCTGCCCGCGCGCTGGTAACGTGCACCAGTGCCCAAGTGAATAACGTCATCGTACCGGTGGCCCCTGAATTCAGAAATATCAATATTCCGATCCTCTCCGGCGGTATCACCGTCAGCGCACTTCGCGACTTACCCGTGGGCGAAGAGCTTTTTGTCCAGCAGATCTCACGTACCACCATCAATCAGGCCATGCGTTACATGGACTGCATTTCTTCTGATTCAACCGCTACGGGCACATTCTCCACTCTATCTAAAATAGAATTCGAAGGTGGTCCGCCAGCATCGACTACGACTATCAATGGAAGAACGATTTACGAAACAGGCATCCAGGGCATTGGCTATTCCTTAACATATGGTGATAACAGTAGCACTGCTGAGAACCTTCCGGTAACAAAGGAATTTGCTGTGAACACCTCTGTTGCCTTTGGCGGAATATCACTGACAGGAATCAGTCGCAACTTATATTTCCGACTGGTGAAAACCGGTGATATCCCTGCAGGGACATGGACTGTCCCGATAAATATCCCAGCCATCATTACTTATGCCGAACCGGGTCAGAACATGGCGGCAAATTTTAACCTTAATAGCGATCGTATCCATATCTCTGGAACGGTTAATGTTGTGGCTGGAAGCTGCCAGACTCCGGATGTTTATGTACATCTTGGTGAGTATGAAATAACCGATATGATGCAGAGACCTAACTGGAACTCACCGTGGAAAGAATTTAATATTCAGCTTATCAACTGCCCAGTGATGGCTGGTCGGCATGAGAGTGTTGGCTCGAACTGGGCAGGGGAAGGCAGCAGCAATACCTATGTTAAAGTTCCAGACTATCCTAACCTCATCGCCTACCGGTTGGATTTTATCAACGAAAAAGGATTCACCTATATGGGAGAATCCTGTTTAAAAACCGAATCTGCCCCTAATGCTTCTGAAGGCGTTTGTGTTGAGGTTGACGATCCATCGATTTCAAATGGGATTTATACAAACGCCCTCGATAGCGCTTTTTATAGCTGGCGAGACAAAGCTTTTTTAAATCAATATTATGCAGGTAGTTCCGCCACCAGTTATACGATCCCACTTCGTGCCCGGTATTCCCGCGTTCGCGCAACCGCAGAAAATGGCGCCGTCGTTCCACTTAAAGCCGGCCCAGCTAACGCCGCAGTAGAATTCACTATCATTTATGAATGATTAATTTGTCGTACGTAGGCTAACAACGTAAACCTGACTGGTTATAAAACCAGTCAGTAGCAGACTGGCATAACGACGTGCACGGGAAAGAATGACTCAAGCTTACCCTTGTGTTTTTCCCATGAATGGTATTCGTAAGAGAGAAGATTTAATGACGGAGGTCATAAAAAATGGAGCTATTCTGGATAAACGGTCTGGAGAGGTTTTGGAGAAAGAAAAAAAGTTATATATTCCAGCCCGTTAAATCCAAATATACCTTCTGAGTTCAGAGGCTTACTCATGTCATGGCAATACTTCAAACAAACTTACCTGGTTAAGTTCTGGTCACCTGTACCCGCAGTTATCGCAGCGGGGATCCTGTCTACTTACTACTTCGGCATTACCGGTACGTTCTGGGCTGTAACCGGCGAGTTTACCCGCTGGGGTGGACAGCTGCTGCAGCTTGCCGGTGTGCATGCTGAAGAGTGGGGTTACTTTAAGCTCATTCATCTGGAAGGCACTCCGCTGACCCGCATCGACGGGATGATGATCATCGGCATGTTCGGCGGCTGTTTTGCCGCCGCGCTGTGGGCAAACAACGTTAAGCTGAGAATGCCAAAAAGTCGGATCCGCATCGTACAGGCGGTCATCGGCGGCATGATTGCCGGTTTCGGTGCGCGCCTGGCGATGGGCTGTAACCTTGCCGCCTTCTTTACCGGTATCCCACAGTTTTCGCTACATGCCTGGTTCTTTGCCATCGCTACCGCCATCGGTTCTTACTTTGGCGCAAAATTTACCCTTTTGCCGCTGTTCCGTATTCCCGTCAGGATGGTTAAGGTCAGCGCCGCATCGCCGCTGACGCAAAAACCGGCTCAGGCACACCGTCGTTTCCGCCTGGGGATGCTGGTCTTTTTCGCCATGGTGGCATGGGGACTGTGTACAGCGCTCAATCAACCTAAACTGGGTCTGGCAATGCTGTTTGGCGTGGGCTTTGGTTTGCTTATTGAACGCGCGCAGATCTGCTTTACTTCAGCGTTTCGCGATATGTGGATCACCGGGCGGACAATGATGGCAAAAGCGATTATTGCCGGGATGGCGGTGAGTGCTATCGGCATCTTCAGCTATGTTCAGTTAGGTGTTGAACCGAAAATCATGTGGGCCGGCCCGAATGCGGTGATTGGCGGCCTGCTGTTTGGCTTCGGGATTGTGCTGGCTGGCGGTTGTGAAACCGGCTGGATGTACCGCGCCGTTGAAGGTCAGGTGCATTACTGGTGGGTTGGCCTGGGGAACGTGCTCGGGTCAACTCTCCTCGCGTACTACTGGGATTCCCTTTCTCCTGTCCTCGCGACAAACTGGGATAAGGTCAACCTGCTCAGCACGTTCGGCCCACTCGGTGGCCTGTTAGTGACGTACGCCCTGCTGCTGGTCGCTTTTTTACTGGTGATTGCGCAGGAGAAACGGTTCTTCCGCCGTGCCGCTGTCAAAAATGAAACGCAGGAGAATGCCGCATGAAAGAGATCGTGCCTGACTATCGTCTGGATATGGTGGGCGAACCCTGCCCTTATCCCGCTGTCGCTACGCTGGAAGCCCTGCCTCAGCTCAGGAAAGGGGAAATTCTGGAGGTGGTGAGCGACTGCCCGCAGTCCATCAACAACATTCCTCTGGATGCTAAAAACCACGGTTACACCGTACTGGACATTCAACAGGATGGGCCAACCATTCGTTATTTGATACAGAAATAATCCCGCCACAGACGCTCCTTAACCGGGGCGTCTTTCCTGCCCCAAAAATCCGCCTTACGTCCCACTTTGGCGGTAAATGCAGCCCTCTGTTCTCCCCCGGAACTACACTTAAAGTGGATAAAAAACAAACAGGAGGTGTGGCATGTTTGCGTCAATTCTTGTTCCTGTCGATATTTCAGAGCGTCGCCTGACCGAACAGGTGATTCCCTATGTTCAGGCGAACGCAGCAATCAGTAACGGCAAAGTGCATTTTCTGACTGTCGTTCCTTCTTTCCCCTACTATTCCTCTCTTGGTCTGGCCTATTCCGTTGAGATGCCAAAACTGGAAGAAATGCAGCAGGAGGCGCTGGCGAAATTGAATGAGATCGTTACGCAGTTCAATTTACCGGCCGACCGCATTCAGACCCACGCCATTTCTGGCACGCCTAAAGATCAGATCCTGAAACTGGCTGAGAGTATCAATGCAGACCTGATAATTATTGCGTCTCATCGACCTGATATTTCGACCTATCTGTTAGGCTCTAACGCTGCGGTCGTCGTGCGCCACGCAAAATGCCCGGTGCTGGTGGTGCGTTAGCGTGCCTGCGAGGAAAGATAAGCCCCGTGCTATCGGGGCTTATTATCGTATCCAGGGCCACAGGCCTGCGCCATTGAGCAATCACTGGACGCCGCCCTGACCGATCCTCACGCATGAAGCGGTAAACGATGCAATCTGCACCTCGACTTTAGGAATGGTGTGAATAGGTTATGGTCAGGCGTTGACTGACGCGGCTAAACGGGCAGTATTTCCGCCGTTTACGGTTCAGCATGTATTTGATGAGATGAGTACAGCACGCTGGAATATGGAGGGGCAACCTTAATCGCCCCCCGAAGCAAGACTGGCCATAACCAGGCCAGTCTCAGGGGATAAATCAGAAACGATAACCCGCGGAGAACATAAACACCCACGGATCGAGGCGAGTGCTGATACTTTGCTGCTCACCGCCCGCTTTAAAGCGAACGTCGGTATCAATGTCCATGTACCAGACCGAGGCGTTAATTAACCAGTCACGGTTAATCAGATAATCCAGCCCCACCTGCCCCGCAACACCCCACGAGTCTTTCAGGCTGAGATCGGTAAGCCCGGCTTCTTTACCGGTATCGTTAAATTTCTCGTCGAAGAAGGTGGTGTAGTTCACCCCTGCGCCAATATACGGACGCACCTTACTGTTAGCATCACCAAAGTACCACTGCGCCATCAGTGTTGGCGGTAAATGGTGCACCGTCGCGATATCCCCGGTTGGCCCTAAACCGACGCGATGACGGAATGGCGTTGCTGCCAGAAGCTCAACACCAATGTTCTCCGTCGCCATATACGTAAAGGTCAAACCGAGTTGGGTATTGTTGCTGACGTTAAAACCGCCCATACCCAGTACGCTATCAGAGCCTTCTGTTGGACGCACCGTTGCCGAACCGGCACGAATAAAGAATTCACCTGCTTCATGCGCATACGCGCCGCCAGAGAGACTGCTTAATACAAGGGCTGCCACCGCTAATTTTTTCATATCCGCTCCATCGTTGTGGTTTTAGTCGCGGAGGAGAATATACTCACAAATGAGTAATAAGTGATCTGCTACAGATCACATTAAAACCAGTAAGTTAACATTCATTGATCTGGGTTAATTTTTGGTGACACACCGTAAAGCGATAAGTTGTCGTCAGGTCAATTTCTGGCATTTCGGCGTTACAAAATTTTCTCTTTTCACCCTCTTGCTCTTCCTCTCGCGGCTGGATAATTTAGCGCTCTCACAAGTTGATTTGATGCGTTCTTCTTTTGCAGGTGTGCCATGAGTGATTTTAACCCGTGCATGACGTGCGGAGCCTGTTGTGCGTATTTTCGAGTCTCTTTCTACTGGGCCGAAGCCAGCGATGGCGGCGGTACCGTTCCGGTTCATCTCACTGAACCGTTAACGCCTTTTCTGCGCTGCATGAGCGGCACCAACCAAAAACCGTGCCGATGCGCTGCGCTTCAAGGTGAACCTGGGGTGTCCACCCGGTGCTCTATCTACGAGCACCGCCCCAGCCCGTGCCGGGAATTTTCCATGTCAGGTGAGGATGGGCAGGTCAATGAAGCCTGTAATCGTGCCCGTGCGCGCTTTGGATTACCGCCGCTTTACAAAGATATGCTTTTCCATACAAGCCTTGATGCTGCCACGACAGTGTTATCCGGTGTACAATTGCCGGCTAATTAACACCTGCAATACTCAAGGAGAGTGCATGTCTATCACGGCGAAGTCTGTCTACCGTGACACGGGAAACTTTTTCCGCAATCAGTTCTTAACCTTTTTACTGATCGCGTTGCTATGCGCCTTCATTACAGTGGTGCTTGGCCATGCGTTCTCGCCAAGTGACGAACAGATTGCCAGCCTGAGCCAGGGCGACAACCTTGCAGATAGCGTGGGGTTGTTTGAACTGGTACAAAACATGACGCCGGAGCAGCAACAAATCCTGCTGCGGGCTTCCGCTGCTTCGACATTCTCTGGTCTTATCGGCAATGCGATTCTGGCAGGTGGCGTTCTGCTGATGATTCAGCTGGTTTCCGCCGGTCAGCGTGTCAGCGCCCTGCGGGCGATTGGTGCCAGCGCGCCGGTATTACCGAAGCTGTTTATCCTCATCTTTTTAACCACCATGCTGGTGCAGATGGGGATTATGCTGGTCGTCGTGCCGGGTGTATTACTGGCTATCGTGCTCTCCTTCGCGCCGGTAATGGTCGTGCAGGATAAACTGGGGATCTTTACCGCGATGCGCAGCAGCATCCGGCTCGCTTGGGCAAATATACGCCTGGTGGCACCGGCTGTTATCGGCTGGCTGTTGGCGAAAACGCTCCTGCTGCTGTTTGCCCCGAATTTTGCGGTACTCACGCCAAATGTTGGCGCGGTGGTGGCAAATACGCTGAGCAACCTCATTTCAGCGGTACTGCTGGTCTATCTGTTCCGCCTGTATATGTTAATTCGTCAGTAATCCTGTGGCCGGGAACGTCAGCCCGGCCCTACACAGAAGATGGAATCACAGAATGAAGCAGTTTCTTGATTTTTTACCGCTCGTGGTCTTTTTCGCTTTCTACAAGCTGTATGACATTTATGCCGCCACGACTGCACTGATCGTGGCCACAGCGGTTGTGCTGATCTGCAGCTGGGTTCGCTACCGTAAAGTTGAAAAAATGGCGCTGGTGACCTTCGTCCTGGTCGCGGTGTTTGGTGGACTCACTCTGTTCTTCCACAACGATGAATTCATCAAATGGAAAGTCACGGTGATTTACGCTCTGTTTGCGGGTGCGTTACTGATTAGCCAGTGGGTGATGAAGAAGCCGCTGATCCAGCGCATGCTGGGCAAAGAGCTGACGCTGCCTCAGGAAGTGTGGTCTCGACTGAATATCGCCTGGGCGATCTTCTTTATTCTCTGTGGTCTTGCCAATATCTATATTGCTTTCTGGCTGCCGCAGAATATCTGGGTCAACTTCAAGGTCTTTGGCCTGACGGCTCTGACGCTCATCTTCACGCTGTTAAGTGGCGTTTATATCTATCGCCACATGCCACAGGACGACCAGCACTGATCGTTCACCGACCAGAACGTGTGCAGCAGGCGTTCTGGTCTATTCTCTCCAGCCTGAAATCATAGTAGCATCCCGCCTGAAGTCTTCAGTTACGAGTTAAAACAATGACAACAAATAACGCCCCTCAGGGCGAACTGGTTTTACGCACACTGGCAATGCCCGCTGACACCAATGCCAATGGCGATATTTTTGGCGGCTGGCTGATGTCGCAAATGGATATGGGCGGCGCTATTCTGGCAAAAGAGATTGCACATGGCCGGGTAGTGACGGTGAGAGTGGATGGCATGACCTTCCTGCGCCCGGTTGCAGTGGGTGATGTGGTTTGCTGTTACGCGCGTTGCGTAAAACGTGGCAATACCTCCATCTCCATTAACATCGAAGTGTGGGTGAAAAAGGTCTCGTCCGAACCCATTGGACAGCGTTATAAAGCGACAGAAGCGCTGTTTATTTATGTGGCCGTGGACAACGAAGGTAAACCCCGACCGCTTCCTCAGGCCTGATTGCCCGATAAAAAAAAGCCTCCTTGCGGAGGCTTTTTTTATTCCATCTGTGCCCCGCCATTCAGGCGGAAGACAATATTCACGATCAGTCCGTTGCCCGGTTTACCGGCTTCATAACGCCATCTGCGCATCGCCGTTTTCACTTCTCTCTCGAACATATTAGACGGCTGCGCGGACAGTATTTCCACGTTCTCAACACGCCCTTCCGGCGTAACATCGAATTTCACCCGTACACGGCCCTCAATACGTAATGCCTGAGCACGAGCCGGATACTGCGGCTGATTACGGCTGACCGCACGCGGTCCCGCGGGTGCGGTGACTGTCGGTTTGGCTGTCGTCGTGGTGTTATTCATCACCGGACGCGAAGGTGCTGCGTTTTCTACCGTCTGCGTGGCGCGGGGTTCAACCGGACGCGTTTCGCGTTTTGGACGTTCTTCTACCTTCTTCACCGGTTTTGGCTTCGGCTTAGGTTTCGGCTTCGGCTCGGGTTTGTGGATCACCACCGGAGCTTCTTTTGGCGGTTCCGGCACCGGTTCAGGTTCGGGTTCCGGTTCGGCGACGGGCTGCGGCGGCGGAGGCGCAACCTGCGGCGGTTCGAGATCCGCTGGCGATACCATCGTCACAGAAATAGGCTGTGCGGGCGCTGGCATTTCAACAACCTGATGAACCGAGGTATAAAGCAAACCCGCCACGACAGCACCGTGAATAACGACAGAAAGCAGCGTCGGCCAGGGAAAGCGGCGAGGTAAATCAAGGGTCATCGAAGTCATAATCATCAACGTTAAAAAACCGAACACTGATTTTAAATGCAAATAGCAATCATATTCAATAAGACACTTTGTCCTGGCGCAATTTAAGCGCAAGAGAGGCCAAAAAAGGCGCATTCAGATCAGGGTTTTAACATTGTTTTTATCTTTACATTGCAGTCAGTTGCCCTTTCACATAACGTTACTCACACTTTTAATGGTTAAGGAGCTTCACCGTGCTTTACGTGATTTACTCTGAAGATGTCGCTGATTCCCTCGAAAAACGCCAGTCCGTTCGCCCTGCCCATCTGGCGCGTTTACAACTGCTCCAGGATGAAGGTCGATTACTGACCGCGGGTCCAATGCCTGCGGTAGACAGCAATGACCCTGGCGCTGCCGGTTTCGCGGGCTCCACGGTGATCGCCGAGTTTGAATCCCTGGAAGCGGCTCAGGCCTGGGCTGATGCAGACCCGTACGTTGCCGCAGGTGTCTATGCGAAGGTGATGGTTCGCCCGTACAAGAAAGTGTTTTGATGCAAAAGTGGCTCCGAAAGGAGCCACTCATCTCTTCAGTGCAGTGACGCTAAGCGCGCCGCAAATCCGACAAACAGCAGCCCAATCAGCCCGTTCCCCAGCTTTGCCAGTTTCTTTTTGGTTTTCAGATAACGCGTGACAAACGCACCAGAGAAGATCAGGAAGCTCATATACATAAAGCTAATCAGCTCCAGCGTGGTCGCGAGGATCAGGAAAGACGTGCCCGTGTTTTTCGCATTCACATCGATGAACTGCACAAAGAACGAGACATAGAACAAAATAGCCTTTGGATTCGTCAGGCTCAGCACCAGCGAGCGTTTCATGATCATGCTCGCAGGCTCGGTTCCGCTCTCATGGGTATTCTTCTGACGGGTGATGACTGACCAGAGCATTTTGCCGCCGAGCCACAGGAGATAGAAAGCACCGAGGTAGCGCACAATATTAAACAGAACCGGGGTCGTCTGGATTAATGCTGCGACGCCCGCCCAGGCCAGAAACATCAGCACTGCATCGCCGATAAACACGCCAGTGGCGGCGAGATACCCTTTTTTAACACCGTGCCCAATACCGGTTTTCAGTACAAACAATGTGTTCGGTCCAGGCACCAGCACGATAAAAAATGCCCCTACCACATAGGTCCAGAAATTAAGTACACCAAACTCCGCAAACACCTCTCCCTCCTTTTGCTAAAAAACGACGGGAATATCGCTGCAAATACGATATCCCCAAAATCAGACGCTATTGTACGCCGTTATAGCCATCAAGATAAGTCGCAGCCAGTTCGTTACCAAATAAAACGGCGTCCTTCTCTTCCATTTGAGACGTCCATTTATCCGCGGTATTACCGTCGAAAGCATGCTCCGTTTTCGCCTGATTCTTCAGTTGATCGCGAATGCTTTGCGCGTACTGGTTTGCCTCAGACTGTGTGCGTCCTGCAGCGCGATCGGTTTTCCCCTGCTCATACAGCTCACGGAACTGAGGGACATTCAGACGATAATTTTGCGATACACTTGACGTAAAATTGCCGCCAGTAAAATTGGTTTTATGCGACACGAAATAATAAGCATGCCTTTCCGGTGACGTTTTACTGCTGGCACAACCGCTCAACACGGCAATCCCAAGAAGGGCAGCAACCACTTTTCCGTTCATCTCTTTTCCTTTTTAGTTTATCCAGTGCGATATCCCGCTGAGCAGTAAATTAATCAACGCGGATAATGACGATAATCCTGCGTTTTCCCTGATCGCATCCAGCGCAAGCAGCACAATAAATACCCAGAGATAAGGATTCATCTTTGAAATGCATAAGATTAAGAGGGCGGAGTATATCGCGGAATGAATCGGGGGAGAGACTGCGAAAAATGATAGCCTGAAAATCAGTGGGCACCTTAACGGTGCCCTGATGGTTCTCAGATAACCTGTGTAGCGAACAGCAACGCGTTACGGTGTCTGGTCATTCCACATTTTCTGATGGCGTGTATACGCATATTGCGGCGGGATTGTGCTTCCAGCCAACGAGCCTTGCGACGACTCACCTGTCGCAACATGCGCCAGCGCCCTACTTCTGTTCTACTGCGCTTCATGTTTACAACTCTTTCTCTAACAGAAACCCCATTATAAACCCAACCCCGCAGCAAACCAGCGCTTTTAACTGGCGTTTTTATTTGCCAGATGATTCCTGATGCGTACACTCATAACAATACGCTTTCAAAAGGATTTTTTTACCTATGACAACCTTCTACACCGTGGTGAGTTGGCTGGTCATTCTGGGATACTGGCTGTTAATCGCGGGTGTGACTTTGCGCATCCTGATGAAGCGCAGGGCCGTACCCTCTGCCATGGCCTGGCTGCTGATAATCTACATCCTGCCGCTGGTGGGGATTATTGCCTATCTCTCTTTCGGTGAGCTTCATCTGGGTAAACGCCGTGCCGAGCGTGCCCGCGCCATGTGGCCTTCAACCGCCAAATGGCTCAACGATCTCAAAGCCTGCAAACATATCTTTGCCGAGGAGAACAGCAGTGTTGCCTCCTCGCTGTTTAAGCTGTGCGAACTCCGTCAGGGTATTGGCGGCGTTAAGGGCAACCAGCTCCAGTTGCTGACCTCCTCGGATGACGTCATGCAGGCCCTCATCCGCGATATTCAACTGGCTCGCCATAATATCGAGATGGTGTTCTATATCTGGCAGCCTGGCGGCATGGCCGATCAGGTTGCAGAATCGCTGATGGCCGCTGCGCGTCGGGGCATTCATTGCCGACTGTTGCTGGATTCCGCTGGCAGCGTCGCCTTCTTCCGTAGTCCCTGGGCGGGCATGATGCGTAATGCCGGTATTGAAGTGGTTGAGGCGCTGAAGGTCAATCTCTTGCGTGTGTTTCTGCGCAGGATGGACCTTCGCCAGCACCGTAAAATGATCATGATCGACAACTATATTGCCTATACCGGCAGCATGAACATGGTTGACCCGCGGTTCTTCAAGCAGGACTCGGGTGTCGGGCAATGGGTAGACCTGATGGCGAGAATGGAGGGGCCCATTGCCACCTCGATGGGCATCGTTTATTCCTGCGACTGGGAGATAGAAACCGGGAAACGTATCCTGCCGCCACCACCGGATGGCAATATCATGCCGTTTGAAGAGGCCAGCGGGCACACCATCCATACTATCGCTTCCGGACCGGGCTTCCCGGAGGACCTGATCCATCAGGCGTTGCTGACGGCCACTTACGCAGCGCGTGAATATTTGATCATGACCACCCCCTACTTTGTTCCCAGCGATGACCTGCTGCACGCCATCTGTACCGCGGCACAACGCGGTGTCGATGTGAGTATCATCTTGCCACGCAAAAATGACTCGCTTCTGGTGGGCTGGGCCAGCCGGGCATTCTTCAGTGAACTGCTGGCTGCGGGGGTGAAAATCTACCAGTTTGAAGGCGGATTACTCCACACCAAGAGCGTGCTTGTCGACGGTGAGTTAAGTCTGGTGGGCACGGTTAACCTGGATATGCGCAGTCTGTGGCTGAACTTTGAAATCACACTGGTGATCGATGATGCCGGCTTTGGCGGCGATCTGGCCGCGGTCCAGGATGATTATATTTCCCGCTCGCGACTGCTGGATGCCAGACTGTGGGTTAAACGCCCGCTGTGGCAGAGAATTACCGAACGACTGTTTTACTTCTTTAGTCCGTTGCTGTAAAACGTGCCCAACGATGTTAAACAGGTAGTCATCATGGAAATGGATCTGAACAATCGCCTGACCGAAGACGAAACGCTCGAACAGGCCTATGACATTTTTCTCGAACTGGCGGTTGATAACCTCGATCCCGCAGACGTGATCCTCTTTAATCTCCAGTTTGAAGAGCGCGGGGGCGCCGAGTTGTTCGACCCTTCTGAAGACTGGGCTGAACATGTGGATTTCGACCTCAATCCTGACTTCTTTGCCGAAGTGGTGATTGGCCTGGCCGATGAAGATGGCGGTGAAATTAACGACATCTTCGCCCGCGTCCTGCTGTGTCGCGAGAAAGACCACAAGCTGTGTCATATTCTCTGGCGCGAATAATAAAAAAGGCTGCGATTGCAGCCTTTTTTATTTAATCCGGTAACTCACTTCCGCACTGATTACAAAACCGCGCGCTGTGTTCATGTTCACCCTGGTGACATTTCGAGCATTTTCGTTGCGCCTTACGGTTCTGAAAAGCACTGCTCATGTGCGTAGTAATGAGCCCTGTCGGGACCGCAATCACCGAATAACCAATCAGAATCAGTACCGAGGCGACAATCCGTCCCAGCGGAGTGTGAGGGGCTATATCACCATAGCCAACGGTTGTGACGGTCACAATCGCCCAATAAACAGAAGCATTCAGCGTTGAGAAGCCATTCTTCGGCCCTTCTATCAAATACATCAACGCGCCGAATATCACCATGACGATGGCAATAAATGAGTAGAACAGGATCAGTTGATGCCGCGCGCTGATGATGGCACTCCAGAATATCCGCAATGACGGCATAAGCCGCAGCAGTTTAAGAATGCGTAACACCCGAATAACGCGCATCGCTCGCCAGGCAAAAACATAGCTCAGACTGATTTCCGGCCATAGCCACATGACATAGAGCGGCAGGATCGTGGCTAAATCAATAAATCCCCAGAAGCTGAAGACATATTTGGCCGGGTCAGGCCAACAGAATACCCGCAGGAAATATTCAGCGGTAAAGACCAGCGTGATGACCAGCTCCAGCCAGACAAAGAGATGCCATTCTTCCAGCGTCAGGTGATACTGCGTTCCGACGCCCGATTCGATAAAAATGATCACCACGCTGAGCAGCGCAAACAGGGCGCAGAGGGCTTCAAAACGCCGCCCGGTTACCGTTTCAGGATCGAATAAAAGATGATAGAGCCGCCGACGGACGGAGGTGAATAATCGCGACACATTAACCTCGCAAATAATAAGGGCTGACATCATGTCAGCCCTTGCGATTATAACGGGTCTACTTTCAGGCAGGAAACCGCATGTCGGAAACTGCCCTCCAGAACCGGACGTGTTTTTGCACATTCCGGCCCGGCCATCGGGCATCGCGTACGGAATACACAACCGGACGGCGGGTTAATCGGGGACGGTAATTCACCTTCCAGAAGCTGGATGGTTTTATTTTTTTCCAGATCCGGATCGGGAATCGGTACCGCAGACATCAGTGCCCGAGTATATGGGTGCAGTGGGTTATGGTACACCTCATCGTAAGTCCCTAATTCCACCGCATGACCCAGATACATCACCAGTACGCGGTCAGAAATGTGTTTCACCACCGCGAGGTCATGCGCAATGAAGATCAGCGACAGCCCCATTTCACGCTGCAGTTTCTGCAGCAGGTTAACCACCTGCGCCTGAATAGAGACGTCCAGCGCCGAGACGGGCTCGTCACAGATAATCAGCTTCGGCTCAAGGATCAGTGCGCGGGCGATACCGATACGCTGGCACTGACCACCGGAGAATTCGTGCGGGTAACGGTTGACGAGGTTAGGCAACAAGCCCACTTTCATCATCATTGCCTTCACACGGTCGCGTACTTCCTGACGCGGCATCTTCGGATGATAGGTCCGCAGTGGCTCAGCAATGATCTCCCCGATGGTCATACGCGGGTTCAATGAGGCCAGCGGATCCTGGAAAATCATCTGGATGTCGCTACGCACATCGCGCCACTCGTCTGGCTTCATGCCCAGCAGATCTTTACCCAGCCAGGCAACTTTGCCGTCGGTGGCTTTCACGAGGCCTATGATGGCACGCGCAAACGTGGATTTACCGCAACCGGACTCACCCACCACCCCCAGGGTTTCCCCTTCATACAGACGAAGCGTTACGCCATCGACCGCTTTCAGGGTTTTCGGCGGCTGCCAGAACCACTGTTTTCCGTCTTTAATGTCGAAATGCACCTTAAGGTCAGCAATTTCGAGCAGGACATTTCTTTTTTCATCTAATGCGTTCATACCAGATCCTCCTGCGGCTTAAAGCAGGCGCGCAGACGGCCTGGTGCAAACTCTTCCAGCGGCGGCGCGGTATTGCAGATTTCCATCGCGTGCGGGCAGCGTGGCTGGAACGGACAGCCTTTCGGCAGACGCAGCAGGTTTGGCGGGTTGCCAGGAATGGTCAGCAGGGATTCCCCTTCTGCATCGAGGCGCGGCACCGCATTCAGCAGACCAATGGAGTAAGGGTGTGCAGGCTGGTAGAACACGTCGCGCGCCTTACCATATTCCATGGTGCGACCGGCATACATTACCAGTACCTTGTCACAGATACCGGCCACTACGCCCAGATCGTGAGTGATCATGATAATCGCGGTATTGAACTCACGCTTAAGCTCGTTCAGCAGCGTCATGATCTGTGCCTGAACAGTCACATCAAGCGCGGTAGTCGGTTCATCGGCAATCAGCAGTTTTGGCCGGCACATCAGCGCCATCGCAATCATGACACGCTGACGCATACCGCCGGAGAACTCATGCGGGAACATGCGCATACGCTTGCGCGCTTCCGGCATTTTCACCGCGTCGAGCATTTTGACGGACTCCTCAAAGGCTTCCGCTTTGCCCAGGCCTTTGTGCAGCATCAGCACTTCCATCAGCTGCTCGCCGACACGCATATACGGGTTCAGCGAGGTCATCGGGTCCTGGAATATCATCGAAATCTGCTCAGCGCGCAGCTTGTTCAGCTCGTATTCCGGCAGGTTGAGGATCTCACGCCCGTTGAATTTGGCGGAACCGCCAATGACACCGTTAGACGCCAGCAGCCCCATCAACGCAAAGGCGGTTTGGGATTTACCGGAACCCGACTCGCCCACGATCCCCAGCGTTTCACCCGCACGCAGGTTGAAGTTGAGATCGTTCACGGCGGTCACATCGCCATCCGGCGTTTTAAAGGTCACGCGGAGGTCTTTTACGTCCAGCAGAAGGTTACCCTGCTGTTGCGCCTGTGGCGCAGTGGCCGTTTCAATAATCGTCATGACGGCGCTCCTTAACGGTCTTTCGGGTCGAGGGCATCACGCAGGCCATCGCCGATAAAGTTGAAACAAAACAGGGTGACGACCAGGAAGCCCGCCGGGTACAGAAGCAACCACGGTGAGACTTCCATTGAGTTTGCACCATCACTCAGAAGCGCGCCCCAACTGCTCAGTGGCTCTTGTGTACCCAGCCCCAGGAAGCTCAGGAAAGATTCAAACAGGATCATGCTTGGTACCAGCAGCGAGGCATATACCACCACCACGCCGAGCACGTTAGGAACGATATGACGAACCACAATATTACCGGTGGAGACACCGCCCACCTGCGCCGCTTCGATAAACTCTTTACGCTTAAGACTCAGCGTCTGACCACGAACGATTCGCGCCATATCCAGCCAGGACACCATCCCGATTGCCACGAAGATCAACAGGATATTCTGGCCAAAGAAGGTCACCAGCAGGATAACGAAGAACATGAACGGGAAGGAGTTTAAGATTTCCAGCATACGCATCATGACGGAGTCCACTTTACCGCCAAGGTAGCCTGAGAGTGAGCCGTAAAGCGTACCCACGATCACCGCCACCAGGGCGGCAGCAATACCAACCATCAGCGAAATACGGCCACCGATAGCGACACGCACCAGCAGGTCGCGCCCTGAGGAATCCGTACCAAAATAGTGCCCGGACGTCATATCGGGTGCGCTGGACATCATGCCCCAGTCGGTGTCGAAATAGGTAAATTGCGACAGAATCGGCGCCAGGGTGACAAACAGCGCGATGAGCACCAGAACAACCAGGCTGGCGACCGCGGCGCGGTTATGCATAAAGCGACGACGGGCGTCTTGCCAGAGGCTACGACCTTCTACTTCCAGTTTTTCACTGAAGTTTTCCAGCGCCTCGCTGTTTTTCTTACTCAACATCATGGCGTGCTCCAGTATCAGTAACGGATTTTCGGGTCGATAACGGCATACAGCACATCGACAATAGCGTTAAACAAAATGGTCAGTGCGCCGACAAGGATTGTCAGGCTCAGTACCAGTGAATAGTCGCGGTTCAGCGCGCCATTAACGAACAGCTGACCAATGCCCGGCAGACCGTAAATGGTTTCGATAACCATTGAGCCGGTGATGATCCCAACGAATGCCGGCCCCAGGTAGGAGAGCACGGGCAGGAGCGCAGGCTTGAGTGCATGGCGGAATATAATCCGGCGCATCGGCAGCCCTTTCGCACGCGCGGTACGGATGAAGTTCGAGTGCAGGACTTCAATCATGGAACCGCGGGTGATACGCGCGATACTGGCGATATAGGCTAGGGAAAGTGCCACCATTGGCAAAATCATGAACTTCAGCGCCCCACCGTTCCAGCCGCCTCCGGGCAGCCATTTGAGCGTAATGGCAAATATCATCACCAGTAATGGCGCGACAACGAAGCTGGGTATAACCACCCCGGTCATCGCCACCCCCATTACGGTATAATCCCATTTGGTATTTTGTTTGAGCGCGGCAATAACGCCCGCGGTGACGCCGAGAACGACGGCAAGGATGAATGCTGCAGCACCCAGTTTCGCCGAGACAGGGAAGCTGGACGCCACCAGGTCGTTAACGGAATAGTCTTTGTATTTGAATGACGGCCCAAAATCACCGTGCGCCAGTTGCTTCAGATAGTTGAAGTACTGCGTGGAGATAGGGTCGTTTAAGTGATACTTCGCTTCGATATTGGCCATCACTTCCGGTGGCAGCGTACGTTCACCGGTAAATGGACTTCCCGGCGCGAGACGCATCATAAAGAAGGAAATCGTAATTAGAATAAATAACGTTGGTATCGCTTCTAAGCAGCGACGCAGGATAAATTTCAACATTGCCCGTACCTTCTGGCGTGTGCCTGATGAATGTTACAAAGTAGACACAGTGGGGCAAGCCAGGCCTGCCCCACGTATTGCCATTAATGCTTGATAATATAAAGATTCTTAACGGAAATATTATCCAACGGGTCTTTACCGGTATAACCCCCTACCCACGGTTTCACCAGGCGGGCGTTAACGTAGTAATAGACCGGTACAATTGCAGAGTCTTTATCGAGCTGCTCTTCTGATTTCGCGTACAGATCAGCGCGCTGCGCATCGTCTGTGACTTTCAGCGTATCAGTAATGATCTTATCGAATGCCGGGCTCTTATAGTGCGCGGTGTTATTCGAACTGTCACTCAGCATGGTGTTCAAGAAGGATGTTGGTTCGTTATAGTCCGCACACCAGCCGGCACGCGCCACGTCGAACGTCCCCTGATGGCGGGTATCCAGGAAGGTTTTCCACTCCTGGTTTTCCAGCTTCACGTTCACGCCCAGGTTTTTCTTCCAGATAGACGCGACGGCGATAGCCAGTTTTTTATGCAGGTCAGACGTGTTGTACAGCAGGTTAAACGTCAGCGGCTTGTCAGCGGTATAACCGGCTTCAGCCAGCAGTTTTTTCGCTTCTTCGTTACGTTTTTCCTGTGACCACTTGAACCACTCAGGCTCAACCAGTTTCATACCGTCGGTATAAGGAGGGGTATAGCTGTATGCCGGCAGGTCGCCCTGGTTTTTCACTTTGTTCACGATGATATCGCGATCCAGTGCCAGCTTCAGCGCTGTACGCACGCGCACATCGGTGAAAGGTGCTTTCTGGTTGTTGATTTCGTAGTAGTAAGTGCAGAGATACGGATCAACATGCACTTCTTTCGGGATCTCTTTTTTCAGCTTCTGGAACAGTTCAATCGGCATGTTGTTATAGGTCATGTCGATTTCGCCGCTGCGGTAACGGTTAACGTCAGTGACTTCAGAAGAAATTGGCAGGTAGGTTACCTGATTAATGACGGTTTTCGCGTTATCCCAGTACTGCGGGTTACGTTCCAGAACCATACGTTCGTTGACCACCCAGTCTTTCAGTTTATATGCACCGTTGGTCACGATATTGGCAGGCTGGGTCCATTTTTCACCAAATTTTTCCACCGCAGATTTTGGTACCGGGGAAACGGACGGGTGAACCAGTAATTTGTAGAAGTACGGAACAGGCTCGCTCAACGTCACTTCAAAGGTATTGGCATCAATCGCTTTCACACCCAGGTCGGTGACCGGTTTTTTACCGGCGATGATGTCATCAATATTGGCGATGTGGCCATATTGCAGGTAGCTCGCATACGGAGAGGCGGTGGTTGGATTCGCCAGACGCTGCCAGCTATACACGAAATCTTCGGCGGTAACCGGCGTACCGTCGGACCATTTCGCATCTTTACGCAGATGGAAGGTCCAGACTTTGAAATCTTTATTTTCCCATTTTTCCGCCACACCCGGTGCCGGGTGGCCGTCTACGTCGGTCACCAGCAAGCCTTCGAACAGGTCGCGGTTGACGTTAGACTCTGGAACACCTTCAATTTTGTGCGGGTCAAGAGACTGCACTTCCGCACCGTTGTTACGAACCAGCGTCTGTTTCTCAGCCAGTTGAACGCCTGCAGGAACGTCCGCAGCCATTGCAGCGTTGCCCGCGATTAGCGCAGTTAAAATCCCCGCCGCTACCAGATTTTTTTTTGTGATGATGGACATTGTGTTGGTACTCCACTCATTATAATTACTGGCCTTCGCCAGCTGTGTAATCCCCTGTTGGGGCCTGTACAGCGCAGGAGTTTTTTTTGCTGCTGTCAGGTTCTTCTTTTTACTTCTTGCTATCACCGACTTTTTTATTACTGACCGCTCGTATGGCCGTCTTGCGTCGATTCTTCACAGGTCTCCCCTGTCTGAGGCCTGCGCTGGATATCTGAGAAGAGGACTATATGAAAATAATTCTCATCTGCTTGTTTTATGCTGCAAAATATTAGGCCGGAAAGTATCAAATGGCGTAAACGCGCGCCAATACATTTTGCAAATTTGTTAAGCAATTCTCTTTTACGGTGAGTGCCGTATCTCGGGGGGCAGCCCTGCCTGACATCAAATACCGCATAAAAACATTGGTATTCAATATGATAGAGAAAAAATTCTCTACAAGCGCGTCGCTGCGCTATCATCGAGTGGTTTTGTACAAAAATTTAACAACTGATTATTATTTAGCACATTCCTCTAGGGGAACGTTGAAATTACTAATATCATTTCGGTTATGACTCAGCAAGCCCCAGAGTATCATGTGAGTAAAATAACAGATCGATTGAAGGTTTTATGTGCAGAGAGACACGAAACAAATTGATAACTTATTGAAATATAAGAAAAGCGGATTATTAGTAGAATTTATTATGATATGTGAGCATTTCAACTTTAATTATATGATTTGCTGATAATCACGTAAAAAAACGGAGCCGCAGGCCCCGTTCTTTCATTTGAAATATTAGTGCAGTAAGCCGGGGAAAATGCTTTTAATACCGGTGACAATAAATTCGATGCCTAACGCCATCAACAACAGGCCCATAATACGCGTAATGACGTTGATGCCCGTTTGCCCCAGCCAGCGCACCAGCCAGGGCGCCATGCGGAAAACACCCCAACAACACAGTGCGAAGATAGCGATGGCGACAGAAAAGCCAATCAGGTGCATCAGGCTATGGTAACGTGTCCCCCAGACAATGGTGGAACTGATCGCCCCAGGCCCTGCCATTAAAGGCAACGCAAGCGGGACCACGCCGATACTTTCGCGAATGGCGGTTTCTGATTTCTCCTGTTTGTTCTGCTTATCCTCACCCAGCTTACCGCTGATCATCGACATGGCAATGGTCACCACCAGGATGCCACCCGCGATGCGGAAAGAATCAATTGAAATGCCGAACAGCTGGAGAATGGCATCACCCAGGAAAAGCGAGGTGAGCAAGATAATGGCCACTGACAGGTTAGCGGTGAGGTTGGTTTTGTTCCTGGCCGCCGCCGTCTGGTAACTGGTCATACTAATGAAGACAGGGATGATCCCTACCGGGTTGACCAGGGCAAACAGACCAATAAAAAATTTAAAATACGTTGGAAAATCAAAGAGCGTTTGGATCACGTTTTGCTCCGCTTATGCACATGCCCGGGACTGACACTTTGTCATGAAAAATCGCGCTGAAGATACGCTTTTTATGAGCATACTTCACCAGAAATCTGTGCCTAAACGTTATCCTTTCAGGATGTTAAACAGATGTAGAATCAGTGATAGCATCACTTCCAATAGTTACTTAATTATTTAACACTGGAAATATCTACAATAAATAACCCTGCTGAAAGGTATCAGCTTGGGGAAAAATTGACGCAGATCATGATTTTCGTACTCAGAAGTGAGTAATCTTGATTACGCCCCCCAGGAAGGTCACCTGTCACAAAGGGAT
Organism: Enterobacter cloacae complex sp. FDA-CDC-AR_0132; assembly: GCF_003010695.1. Taxonomy (NCBI): domain Bacteria; kingdom Pseudomonadati; phylum Pseudomonadota; class Gammaproteobacteria; order Enterobacterales; family Enterobacteriaceae; genus Enterobacter; species Enterobacter cloacae complex sp. FDA-CDC-AR_0132. The sequence continues at coordinate 4,364,237 of NZ_CP027618.1, forward strand.
GATGTTAAGGTAAGGCTCTTTTAGTAAGTTAGCGCGCCAGAGCATAAAGTAACTCTTTGTTTTACTTTATCTAACGCAAGTCGTAGTGGCTCTGTCTATACTGTCAGACGTATCGAGCGCTGGTTTACTAAAAGAGTTTAAACATTATCAGGAGAGCATTATGGCTGTTACTAATATCGCTGAACTGAACGCACTCGTCGAGCGCGTGAAAAAAGCCCAGCGTGAATACGCCAATTTCACCCAAGAACAGGTTGATAAAATCTTCCGCGCGGCCGCTCTGGCTGCTGCAGATGCTCGAATCCCTCTCGCTAAAATGGCCGTTGCTGAATCCGGCATGGGTATCGTTGAAGATAAAGTGATCAAAAACCACTTTGCTTCAGAGTATATCTATAACGCCTATAAAGATGAGAAGACTTGCGGCGTCCTGGCTGAAGATCATACCTTCGGTACCATCACCATTGCTGAACCTATCGGTATTATTTGCGGTATCGTTCCAACGACTAACCCAACGTCTACCGCCATCTTCAAATCGCTGATCAGTCTGAAGACCCGTAACGCAATCATCTTCTCCCCTCACCCACGTGCTAAAGATGCCACCAACAAAGCAGCGGATATCGTGCTGCAGGCTGCTATCGCTGCGGGTGCGCCAAAAGATCTGATCGGCTGGATCGACCAACCGTCTGTTGAACTGTCTAACGCCCTGATGCACCACCCGGACATTAACCTGATCCTGGCAACCGGTGGTCCTGGCATGGTTAAAGCAGCATACAGCTCCGGTAAACCGGCTATCGGTGTAGGTGCGGGTAACACGCCTGTTGTTATCGACGAAACGGCCGATATTAAACGTGCTGTTGCATCTGTACTGATGTCTAAAACCTTCGACAACGGTGTTATCTGTGCGTCTGAACAGTCCGTTGTTGTTGTTGATTCCGTTTATGATGCTGTTCGCGAACGTTTCGCCAGCCACGGCGGCTACATGCTGCAGGGCAAAGAGCTGAAAGCCGTTCAGGATATCATTCTGAAAAACGGCGCGCTGAACGCCGCCATCGTTGGTCAGCCAGCCTATAAAATCGCTGAACTCGCCGGCTTTACCGTTCCGGCAACCACCAAGATTCTGATCGGCGAAGTTAAAGTTGTCGACGAAAGCGAACCTTTCGCTCACGAAAAACTCTCTCCTACGCTTGCTATGTACCGTGCGAAAGATTTCGAAGACGCGGTAGTAAAAGCGGAGAAACTGGTTGCAATGGGGGGTATCGGTCATACCTCTTGCCTGTACACCGACCAGGATAACCAGCCAGAGCGCGTTGCTCACTTCGGTCAGATGATGAAAACTGCGCGCATCCTGATTAACACCCCGGCTTCTCAGGGTGGTATCGGTGACCTGTACAACTTCAAACTCGCACCTTCCCTGACTCTGGGTTGTGGTTCCTGGGGTGGTAACTCCATCTCTGAAAACGTTGGTCCAAAACACCTGATCAACAAGAAAACCGTTGCTAAGCGAGCTGAAAACATGTTGTGGCACAAACTTCCGAAATCTATCTACTTCCGCCGTGGCTCTCTGCCAATCGCGCTGGATGAAGTGATTACTGATGGCCACAAACGTGCGCTCATCGTGACTGACCGTTTCCTGTTCAACAACGGCTACGCAGATCAGATCACTTCTGTTCTGAAAGCGGCTGGCGTTGAAACTGAAGTGTTCTTTGAAGTTGAAGCTGACCCAACCCTGACCGTAGTGCGTAAAGGTGCTGAACTGGCGAACTCCTTCAAACCCGATGTGATCATCGCACTGGGTGGTGGTTCCCCAATGGACGCCGCGAAAATCATGTGGGTTATGTACGAGCACCCAGAAACACACTTCGAAGAACTGGCGCTGCGCTTTATGGACATCCGTAAACGTATCTACAAATTCCCGAAAATGGGCGTAAAAGCGAAAATGATCGCCGTTACTACCACTTCCGGTACAGGTTCAGAAGTCACGCCGTTTGCCGTTGTAACCGACGATGCAACCGGTCAGAAATACCCACTGGCTGACTACGCGCTGACGCCAGATATGGCTATCGTTGATGCCAACCTGGTCATGGAAATGCCGAAATCACTCTGTGCGTTCGGTGGTCTGGATGCAGTGACTCACGCCCTGGAAGCTTACGTTTCCGTACTGGCTTCTGAGTTCTCTGACGGTCAGGCTCTGCAGGCTCTGAAACTGCTGAAAGAAAACCTGCCAGCGTCTTATAATGAAGGGTCTAAAAACCCGGTTGCCCGTGAACGTGTTCACAGTGCAGCAACCATCGCCGGTATCGCGTTTGCTAACGCCTTCCTGGGTGTTTGCCACTCAATGGCACACAAACTGGGTTCACAGTTCCACATTCCTCACGGTCTGGCGAACGCCCTGTTGATCAGCAACGTTATCCGTTATAACGCGAACGACAACCCAACCAAGCAGACTGCTTTCAGCCAGTACGACCGTCCACAGGCACGTCGTCGTTACGCTGAAATCGCAGACCACCTGGGTCTGAGCGCACCGGGCGACCGTACTGCGGCGAAGATTGAGAAACTGCTGGCATGGCTGGAAAGTCTTAAAGCTGAGCTGGGTATTCCTAAATCTATCCGTGAAGCGGGCGTTCAGGAAGCTGACTTCCTCGCGCATGTTGATAAGCTGTCTGAAGATGCATTCGATGACCAGTGTACCGGTGCTAACCCGCGCTACCCGCTGATCTCTGAGCTGAAACAGATCCTGCTGGATACCTTCTACGGCCGCGAGTTCAAAGAAAATGACACTGTTGCTGTGAAAGTAGACTCACCTGTCATTAAAGCTGACAAGAAAGCGAAGAAAAACGCGTAACTGACAGCCTGATAAAAAACCCGCCTCTGGCGGGTTTTTTTATGTCTGCATTTTACTGTGAAGGATTATTTGCGGTTGTCAGGCTGAAGCGCCGTCAGTGAGCCGACAATCAACGCTTCCTTATAATGCTTACGGCACACTGATACGTAGCGTTCATTGCCACCTATCACTACCTGCTCGCCATCAGCATAGGGTTTTCCGGCCTGGTCGAGGCGAAGCACCATGCTGGCTTTACGGCCGCAAAAACAGATGGTTTTAAGTTCAACGAGTTTATCCGACCACGCAAGTAAATACTGGCTGCCGGCAAATAGCTCACCACGAAAGTCAGTGCGCAACCCATAGCACAGAACGGGAATATCAAGCTCATCGACAACCTCTGAAAGCGCATGAACTTGCTCACGCGTCAGAAACTGGCTTTCATCAACCAGAACACAATGGATAGGTTGTGAAGCATGCGCTGCACGGATATCCTCCAGCAGGTCAGTTTGCGGGTTAAACAGCCTTGCAGGCGATGAGAGGCCTATTCTGGAACTCACCTTCCCTGCACCAAAGCGGTCGTCAATTTCAGCCGTATAAACAACGGTACGCATCCCACGTTCCTGGTAATTGTATGAGGATTGCAGTAGCGCTGTCGATTTCCCGGCATTCATTGCCGAATAGTAGAAATAAAGTTGTGCCATTGGCCGTAAAACCCTAATCAATGTGTAATATTACCGATGATTCATTGTACCATATTTTGTCTGGTTATCAGCGATACGACGCACAGACTATGCGGTTCAGCGCGAGGTTTACCGCCGGCATTTTGCAAAAATAATGCGTTAAAACATGAAGTAAACGCATCCAGCCCAGCCAATATGTTATAGGGTCAGCCAAACATAACACTTCATTTTATAGTGGAATCATCGTTCATTAAAATTCACTATTTATTAACTATTTCTGCCTTAACATACCCGGTGTAAACTAATACAAAAGGCTGATATTTATCCGCCGCAACTATAATTCCTGAGGCAAATGTCACAAAAAAAAGATGCAATCGACTGCGTTAAGCCACTTTACGTGATAACAAGCGAGACTGGCGGATTATGAAATTTAAGTTAGCGTAATTAATAATAGCGCCAATATTCACTATTTTTTGAATTCCTTACATTCCCAGCTATTGCACAACTGAATTTATCGCTCTATTATTAGGACAACAAACCACCCCCCATTATAAGTTTGAGATTACTACAATGAGCGAAGCACTTAAAATTCTGAACAACATCCGTACTCTTCGTGCGCAGGCAAGAGAATGTACCCTCGAAACGCTTGAAGAAATGCTGGAAAAATTAGAAGTTGTAGTTAATGAACGTCGCGAAGAAGAAAGCGCTGCTGCTGCTGAAATCGAAGAGCGTACTCGTAAACTGCAGCAATATCGTGAAATGCTGATTGCTGATGGTATCGATCCAAATGAATTGCTGAACAGCATGGCTGCAGCTAAAACCGGTACCAAAGCAAAACGCGCTGCTCGTCCTGCTAAATATTGCTATGTTGACGAGAACGGCGAAACTAAAACCTGGACCGGCCAGGGTCGTACTCCCGCTGTTATCAAGAAAGCAATGGACGAGCAAGGTAAACAGCTGGATGACTTCCTGATCAAGGATTAATCATCTCGCTTCCAGAAAAATCCCGCGTAATGCGGGATTTTTTTACCCGCAATTTACCGCAAACATCCCCTTACACTCTGTCATAAAGCGTTATTTGGCTATTTAGCTTGCCTTACAATCGGACGTGATGACGGCGTGTTATGGGCATAAAAAAACCGGTGGGCAGAGCCTCACCGGTTCAGATCAAATGAAGCCTGAGTTATTTCTTAATACCCGCGCTCTCTTTGAGCCAGGCTTTAAATTCTTCACCGAGCGTATTGTGGCGAATGCCATATTCTACAAACGCCTGCATATAACCGAGCTTATTACCGCAGTCATGGCTCTTACCTTTCATATGGTAAGCTTCAACGGTCTCTTTCTCGATCAGCATATCAATGGCATCGGTAAGCTGGATTTCATCACCCGCTCCTGGAGGCGTTTTCGCCAGCAGAGGCCAGATTTCAGCACTCAGGACATAACGACCTACAACCGCCAGATTAGAAGGCGCTACGTCGGCTTTAGGCTTCTCAACCACGCCAATCATCGGCACGCTCTCACCCGGTTCAAGGTTAACGCCTTTGCAGTCAACAACACCGTAAGCGGTAACGTCATCCACAGGTTCAACCATGATCTGGCTGCTGCCTGTTTCATCGAAGCGTTTGATCATCTCAGCCAGATTGTCCTGAGAAAGATCTGATTCATATTCGTCCAGAATAACGTCAGGCAGGATCACCGCAACAGGCTCATCGCCTACAACGGGATGCGCACACATGACTGCGTGGCCCAGACCTTTAGCCAGACCCTGACGCACCTGCATAATGGTGACGTGTGGCGGGCAAATAGACTGAACTTCTTCCAGCAGCTGGCGCTTAACACGTTTTTCCAGCATGGCTTCGAGTTCAAAACTTGTATCGAAATGGTTTTCGATAGAGTTTTTTGATGAATGTGTAACCAGCACAATTTCAGTAATGCCGGCCGCGATACATTCGTTAACGACATACTGAATTAATGGCTTATCAACCAGAGGCAGCATCTCTTTAGGAATCGCCTTAGTTGCTGGTAACATCCTGGTCCCCAATCCCGCTACCGGGATGACGGCCTTTCTGACTTTCGAATTTAGGGCAGCCATTCAAATTCTCCTGAGCTGTTCAAGTTTTGAACTTTTATGCAATAAATAACGCGTTAAGTATATCAGCCTCATCCCGCAGTCCGGGTCTGAAAAGAACGCGTTGCCGATCAATTAGGACAAATACGCATGATTCCGGGCAGCGATAGTAGCACTCCCCGTAAATCACAGGTAAAGCAATCTTAAAATTAAGATCCAACTGCTTATTCCGTGGACAACATTAAGCGTAGCCGTCCCCCGGCACCCCAAATTTGGCACTGCCAGGAGGAACAGCGATGGCTAATTTGATTAAGATAAGCCGTACCCAATGTTCCAAGCGGGACACCGTTACTGACCTGAATATGATGTTCCCCGGTATTCAGCGAGGCATTAAGCCCCGCGGAAACGAGGATAAGATTTTTCAAACCGCTGTGGTAATAACCTACCAACAGCGGAAACTGTCCGGGTAAATTGGCCTGACGGAAAAGCTGGTTTACCTGTTTGAGTAAACTGCCTAACTCGGGAAGCCGCTGTCCCTGATGGGAGAGTTGTTCCTGCAGCAACCCGTTAAATAGCGCGCGAAGTAATAAAGCGGCTAATACACCATTATCCCCTGCCCGGGTGACATCAAGACAATAAAATGCAAGGTCTGAATCCGATAATGGCGCAATATCGAGCACCAGCCCTGGCTGGTCAGCGGCCACCAGCTGGCGATAATTCACACGACAGTGAGAAATATTTTGTTGCACCGGCGGTTGAAGTTCTTGCAACAGTTTCGCCGCCGCAGGGGGATTACTCACTAAGGCGTCCCAGTCCTGGAAAAGGCGTTCCTCTTCCTCAACCCGGGAATTAAACATATTGGGATAAAGACAGGCTAAGACGGTTTCACGAAGCCGGTTAAGATCTTTAACCGGTTTAAGCAGAATATCCTGAACCCCCAGACGCAAGGCTTTGGCTATATCCGCCATGTTCTCTGTGGCGGAAATCACCAGTATCGGCATCTGGTTGGCTTCATTGCGCAGATGTTCGACCAGCTTCAGTCCATTCATCCGTGGCATCTCAAGGTCACAAATCATCAGATCAGGCGTGATATTGACCATTTTTTCCAGCGCGTCGATGCCATCGTCAGCCAGTGAAGTGTTTGCCCCCAGTGATGATAACCACGAATCCAGTAGCGATCGGAAAACGGGCTCGTCTTCAACAATCAAAATGTGTTTTCCGGCCAATGGCTTCGTCATGGTTCCTCCCCTGGCTGACAGTAACTACATAGTGGCATGCTATCGGCACTGTCGCCTGTCAGATTTTGCTGAAGTAGTCAAAAAAAGGTGCTTAACGTGCTGTTCGCACAAAAGGCAGCAACTCATCTATTTTCTTTTCGACGGCTAACGAGCCCGCTGCGATGGCGGCCTCAGCCCGATGGAAATCAAGGGTAGAAATTTGCGGACAATACGGCTGAAGCAGAATATCCGGCGGGTCGCCAGCCATGCGGTTGCGCTTGAGGCGGTTCTCCAGGACCTGGATTGAGGTCGTCATAATTTCAATCGCCGTGGGTGCAGTTACCGCACGCCGGGCGGCCATGCGCCCGAGACGTCCGCGCAGACGCTCATGCCAGGCCAGTTTTTCGCCCTCGGCATCTTCACTCTGAAGATTGACTGGCATCAGGTCTTGTTGCATCAGATGAGCGTCGTGCTGTAAATCCACGGCAATAACGATATCGGCACCCATAGCGCGGGTCAGGGAAATGGGGACCGGGTTAACAACGCCTCCGTCGACAAGCCAGTAACCGTTGTGCGGAACAGGGGCCATTAAGCCCGGCATGCTGCAGGACGCGCGAACGGCAAGATGGATATCCCCTTCGGTAAGCCAGAGTTCGCGGCCGGTACTGAGGTTCGTCGCAACGGCACCGAAGGGTAACTGACAATGACTGAAGTCATCGAGAGGCATAATCTGACGGAACTGGTTAAAGACCCGTTCACCGCGCAGCAACCCACCGCGCTGCCACGAGAGATCCATCAGGCGCAATACGTCCCAGTAACTGAAGGAGCGTACCCAGGTTTCAAGTTCCGGAAGCTTTCCGCACGCGTATGCGGACCCCACAAGCGATCCGATTGAACACCCTGCAACAATATCAACGTCAATGCCCATCTGCTTTAAGGCATTTATCACGCCGATGTGCGACCATCCCCGGGCTGCACCTGAGCCCAGCGCCAGTCCAATTTTAACCTTTCTCATTAGCCCTGTTTTACGTCCCCTGGATTCCTGACATAGCATCAACGCAACTGCTCAGTTAACATGGTGCTACCCGAAGCGTTTAACGCCCTTATTTTTTGTTCCAGGAAGAGAATCGTGTCTCAACTCTGCCCTTGTGGTAGCGCTCTGGAGTATAGCCTATGTTGTCAGCGATATCTGTCTGGCGATCAGGTTGCACCAGACCCGTCACACCTCATGCGTTCACGGTATACTGCTTTTGTGATCAAAGACGCAGACTACCTGATTAAAACCTGGCACCCGTCCTGCCACGCTGCCGATTTCAGACAGGATATTGAAGCCGGGTTTGCTAATACCCAATGGCTAGGCCTTACCGTCTATGAATCGTCAACGGGAAGTGATGCTGATGAAGGTTATGTCAGCTTCGTTGCCCGCTTTATCGAACGCAATAAGCCCAGTGCCATTATCGAACGTTCCCGGTTCTTAAAGGAAAGCGGGCAATGGTATTATATTGACGGAACGCGCCCTCAGTTTGGTCGTAACGATCCCTGCCCTTGTGGTTCAGGTAAAAAATTTAAAAAGTGTTGCGGGCAGTAATGCCTGACAACCCAGACTTCGCAAATACTCAAACAGGATTTCCCGGCGATGCAATCACTACAACGTAAAGTTCTGCGCACCATCTGTCCCGATCAAAAAGGGCTGATCGCACGAATTACCAACATTTGTTATAAGCATGAACTGAATATCGTGCAGAACAACGAGTTCGTTGACCACCGTACCGGACGCTTCTTTATGCGTACCGAACTCGAAGGGATTTTCAACGACACCACCCTGCTTGCCGATCTCGACAGCGCGCTGCCTGAAGGCTCCGTGCGTGAACTGACCCCCGCTGGCCGTCGTCGCGTTGTAATTCTTGTGACGAAAGAAGCCCACTGTCTTGGCGATCTGTTGATGAAAGCAAACTACGGTGGCCTTGATGTTGAAATCGCTGCCGTTATCGGTAACCACGAGACGCTGCGCACGCTGGTTGAACGTTTTGATATTCCGTTTGAGCTGGTCAGCCATGAAGGCCATACCCGTGAAGAACATGACAACCTGATGGCCAATGCTATCGAAGCGCATAACCCGGATTACGTGGTACTGGCGAAATACATGCGTGTGCTGACCCCATCCTTCGTGGCGCGTTTCCCGAACAAGATCATCAACATCCATCACTCATTCCTGCCAGCCTTTATCGGTGCACGTCCTTATCACCAGGCGTACGAACGCGGTGTGAAAATCATCGGCGCCACCGCGCACTACGTGAATGACAACCTGGACGAAGGCCCAATCATTATGCAGGACGTGATTCACGTGGATCACACCTATACCGCAGAAGATATGATGCGCGCCGGGCGTGACGTAGAGAAGAACGTACTCAGTCGTGCGCTCTATCAGGTCCTTGCGCAACGTGTGTTCGTTTACGGTAACAGAACGATTATTCTTTAATCGACAAGAAAATGAACTGGTTAGCTTTACAGCTTAACGCGTAAAATTCAGGCAACCAGTTTATTTTTATTGTGGTAACGCTTTACAGGGGCGTCTCATTTGATATGATGCGCCCCGCTTCCAGCAGGAAGCAGGCCAGTAAATAGCATTACCCCGTGGTGGGGTTCCCGAGCGGCCAAAGGGAGCAGACTGTAAATCTGCCGTCATCGACTTCGAAGGTTCGAATCCTTCCCCCACCACCATCTCTCAGCATTACCTCAAAATTTGAATTACCCCTGGTGGGGTTCCCGAGCGGCCAAAGGGAGCAGACTGTAAATCTGCCGTCATCGACTTCGAAGGTTCGAATCCTTCCCCCACCACCATCATCTCAAAGCCAATCCAGTGATGTATTTCAAACGATGTGTCATGCATAGCAACAGACGATCACATTGGTGGCAACCGGCGCTTCACCGGTGAACTTTTCACGATCGACGTATTACACTGAGCATGTTCCGCCAGACCATCAAGCAACGCATCCAGTTGCTCAATCGACCGCACGACCAGCCTGATAACAAAGCAGTCTTCACCGGTGACTTTATCGCTCTCAATACATTCCGGCATGGCCTGAATGTACTTATCTACCTTTTGCAGCAACCCCGGTAAAGGACGAACCCGCACCAGCGCCTGCAACGTATACCCCAACGCCGTCAGATTGACGCGCGCGCCATACCCTTCAATCACCCCACGCTCTTCCAGTCTTTTCAGACGCTCTGCTGTACTGGGAGATGTCAGTCCAATACGTCCGCTGAGTACCTTTAGCGACATGCGCGCATCCTCAACCAGACAGGCCAGGATTTGGCGATCGATGTCATCGAGAAGGTTTTCCATCGTTTTTACCTAATTTAAAAAAGTCATCACTGTCTTTCACCTTATATCAGCCATGTTATTCCCGACAGCGGTATTCGACAATATCGTCATTAATCAGGAGGTGAACAATGGGTGATGTACAAAAAGGCGTCTGGCAGATGAGCCTGGCGATGTTAATTTCCGGCTCGATTGGCGCGTTTGTTCTGCTTTCCGGCCTGCCAGTGACGGAAGTGGTTTTCTGGCGATGCCTGATCGGGGCGATGGCCCTTTTTATTTTCATCCGAATAAGTCGAAAACCATTTAGTCCGCTCACCCGTGTCACGCTACTGCTGGCAATTCTGGGCGGTGTTGCGTTAGTGGTGAACTGGTTGCTGCTGTTCGCGGCTTATGAACGTATTTCAATCGGCCTTTCTACCGTGGTCTATAACACTCAGCCGTTTATGCTGGTGTTGACGGGGATGTTTTTAGGAGAACGCGTGAGCCTGGTGAAATGGGGTTGGCTCGTTCTCGCCTTTGGCGGCGTGGTCATCCTGCTCTCCAGTGAGCTGAATGGCGCACAGGGCGAAGGCTGGCTCGCAGGAATCGGTCTGGCGATGGGAGCCGCTTTCTTCTACGCACTGACAGCCATAATCGCCCGCAGACTGAAATCAGTTGCGCCCCAGCATATCGCCTTTATTCAGGTACTGACCGGCGTGGTCATGCTGTTGCCCTTCGCCCACCAGCCGGCATTATCAGCTGATTTCCCATGGCCGATTTTACTGACGTTAGGTGTCGTCCACACCGGGATCATGTATCAGTTGCTGTATAGCGCGATCCAGAAGCTCCCGACGCCCGTTACCGGTTCTCTGTCTTTTATCTATCCCGTGGTGGCCATAATTGTCGATAACGTGGTGTTCGGACACTCGCTGAATATCACGCAACTGGCAGGGGGTGCATTGATACTGTTTGCGGCGGCAGGTAATAACCTGGGCTGGGGCGAGAAAAAACCCCGCGAGTGCGGGGTTGGGATCAAATCAGCACATTAGCGACGGGCGCGAACAATCTGATATTTGCGCGTCAGATACTCCACCGGTGCGCTCCAGATATGCACCAGACGAGAGAACGGGAACAGCACAAACAGCGTCATCCCGAGCACCAGGTGCACGCGGAAGATAAACGCCACACCGTCAAGGTGCTCAGACGCACCACCGTGGAAAGTCACCACAGACTGCGCCCAGCCGACCAGCTTCATCATTTCGCTGCCATCCATATGCTGAGCCGAGAACGGAATGGTCAGCAGACCCAGCGCACACTGCACCATCAGCAGGGACAAAATCAGAATGTCCGCGCCGGTGGTGGTCGCGCGAACGCGCGGGCTGAACAGACGGCGTTTGAGCAGCAGTAAACCGCCCACCAGCGTCATCACGCCGCAGGCACCGCCGGCAATCATCGCCATTTTCTGCTTCACCTCAATCGGCAGGAATGACTCATACATCCAGTGCGGCGTCAGCATTCCGAGGAAGTGACCCGCAAAAATCCCCAGGATCCCGATGTGGAACAGGTTAGAAGCCAGGTTCATCCCTTTGCGATCGAGCATCTGGCTGGAGGCAGCACGCCAGGTGTACTGGCCGTAGTCATAACGCAGCCAGCTTCCCACCAGGAACACGGTGCCCGCGATATACGGGTAAATGTCAAAGAAGAACATATTCAGGAAGTGCATTATTGCTGTCCTCCGTTAGAGATATTCAAATATTGCGGGGCAACGGCTCCGGCAAAACGACGTTGGTGAGCGGAGATTTCAGACTCACCGCAGTTCTGGTCAGCCATGAATTTCACCTGCTCCTCCTCCCAGACCGCATCCAGCGCCTGTGGCGTATCATCGCGGGCTTCATCGGCGATCTTCTCCGCAACTTTTTCACTGTCGACCGATGCGTTGGCGAGCTTCACCAGCAGGTCGAACAGCACCGCGTAACGGCTCTCGCGCTGCTGAAGTCGTGCGCCGAGCAGCGCCAGGATCGGCGCGATGTCCTGCAGACCCCCCAGCGCCTCCTCTTTAGGCAACTGCGCCAGATACTCAAGATAGAGCGGCAGGTGGTCCGGCAGCTCGCGGCTGTCGAGCTGCAGGCCGTGTTGCTCGTACTGTCCCATCAGGTCAACCATCGCCTGACCGCGGTCACGTGACTCACCGTGAACATGTTCGAACAGCAGCAGCGACGTCGCGCGTCCGCGGTCAAACAGCTGGCTGTAATCCGCCTGTGCATCCAGTAAATCGCGCGCTAACAGGTCCCGGAGGAAAACGGCCAGTGTCTGGGCATCCTCTTTCTCAAGATGTTCAGATGACGCGAGTGCATCAAAGAGCTCCTGCTGATGCTGCGCAAGCGCAGCATCCGGGTACTCGAGCAGACGCGAAACAATGACAAGTTCAATCATTGGTGCGGCTCCGTTTTGCTCGTCACATCCAGGGCATCGATGCGGCGGCTGTTGAAGAGATTGAATTTCGTGTCTGAACCGTGGCAACCGTCGCCAAAAGTAAAGCCACAGCCATTTTTCTCCGGGAAGGCTTCGCGAGCCAGTTCACGGTGGCTGCTCGGCACCACGAAACGGTCTTCGTAATTGGCAATCGCCAGGTAACGGTACATCTCCTGCGCCTGGGCTTCGGTCAGACCTACCGCTTCCAGTGCACGGGTATCGTTAACACCGTCAACGGTTTCAGCGCGTTTGAAGTGGCGCATCGCCAGCATACGTTTCAGCGCCAGCAGGACCGGCTGGGTATCCCCTGCGGTTAACAGGTTTGCCAGATACTGAACCGGGATACGCAGGCTTTCCACGTCTGGCAGAATGCCGTTGCTGCCGAGTTCACCTGCATCCGCAGCAGACTGGATCGGAGACAGCGGCGGCACGTACCAGACCATCGGCAGCGTGCGGTATTCCGGATGCAGCGGCAGCGCCAGCTTCCAGTCCATCGCCATTTTGTACACCGGAGACTGCTGCGCCGCGTCAATCACGCTCTGCGGAACGCCGTCTTTCAGCGCCTGCTCAATCACTTTCGGATCGTTAGGATCAAGGAAGACGTCCAGCTGACGCTGATAGAGATCTTTCTCGTTCTCGGTGCTGGCTGCATTTTCAATCGCGTCCGCGTCGTACAGCAGCACGCCGAGGTAACGAATACGGCCCACGCAACTCTCAGAGCAGACGGTTGGCATACCGGCTTCAATACGCGGATAGCAGAAGATGCACTTCTCAGACTTGCCGCTCTTCCAGTTGAAGTAGATTTTTTTGTACGGGCAACCGGTAATACACATACGCCAGCCGCGACATTTGTCCTGGTCGATCAGCACAATGCCATCTTCTTCACGCTTATAGATGGCTCCGCTCGGACAGGTCGCCACGCACGCCGGGTTAAGGCAGTGCTCGCACAGACGCGGCAGATACATCATGAAGGTGTTTTCGAACTGGCCGTACATCGCCTTCTGCATGTTCTCGAAGTTCTGGTCTTTGGCGCGTTTTTCGAACTCGCCGCCCAGAATCTCTTCCCAGTTTGGACCGCTGGTGATCTTATCCATACGCTGTCCGGTAATGAGCGAGCGTGGACGTGCGATCGGCTGATGTTTGCTTTCCGGCGCGTTGTGCAGGTTCTGGTAGTCGTAATCAAACGGCTCGTAGTAATCATCGATGCCCGGCAGATGCGGGTTGGCGAAGATTTTACCGAGCAGCATCGCACGGTTACCCATGCGCGGCTGCAGTTTACCGTTGATTTTACGGATCCAGCCGCCCTTCCATTTATCCTGGTTTTCCCAGTCGGTTGGGAAGCCTGTGCCGGGTTTACTTTCCACGTTATTGAACCACGCGTACTCCATCCCTTCGCGGCTGGTCCAGACGTTTTTACAGGTGACTGAGCAGGTATGACAGCCGATGCATTTATCCAGATTCAGCACCATGCCGACTTGTGAACGAATTTTCATTTTACGCTCTCCTGTACCTGGTCATTACCTTCGCCGTCTAACCAGTTAATATTCTTCATCTTACGTACCACCACGAACTCATCGCGGTTAGATCCTACCGTGCCGTAGTAGTTAAAGCCGTAGGCCAGCTGCGCATAGCCGCCGATCATGTGCGTCGGTTTTGGCGTAATACGGGTCACGGAGTTGTGAATGCCGCCGCGCTGCTCGGTGATTTCAGAACCCGGCAGGTTAACGATACGTTCCTGCGCGTGGTACATCATGGTCATCCCGGCCGGGACACGCTGACTGACAACCGCACGCGCCGTCAGCGCACCGTTGCTGTTGAACACTTCGATCCAGTCGTTATCTTCAATGCCCAGATCTTTGGCGTCCGTCTCGCTCATCCACACAATTGGGCCACCGCGGGACAACGTCAGCATCAGCAGGTTGTCGCTGTAGGTGGAGTGAATGCCCCACTTCTGGTGTGGCGTCAGGAAGTTCAGCGCCTTCTCCGGGTTACCGTTCGATTTCGTACCCATTACCGCTTTCACGGAGCGGGTATCGATTGGCGGACGATAAACCAGCAGGCTCTCACCGAAGTCGCGCATCCACTGGTGATCCTGATACAGGGACTGACGACCGGACAGGGTACGCCATGGGATCAGTTCGTGAACGTTGGTGTAGCCAGCGTTGTAGGAGACGTGTTCATCTTCCAGGCCAGACCAGGTCGGGCTGGAGATAATTTTGCGCGGCTGAGCCTGAATATCGCGGAAGCGGATCTTCTCTTCCTCTTTATTCGTCGCCAGATGGGTATGATCGCGACCGGTAAACTCACTCAGTGCCGCCCATGCTTTCACCGCCACGTGACCGTTGGTTTCCGGTGCCAGAGTCAGGATCATTTCTGCAGCATCAATGGCCGTGTTCAGCATTGGCTGGCCTTTGGCCGGGCCGTCCGCTTTGGTGTAATTGAGCTTACGCAGCAGGTCCATTTCGCTCTGGGTATTCCACGCAATCCCTTTACCCCCGTTACCGATTTTTTCCATCAGCGGGCCAATAGAGGTAAAGCGTTCGTACGTTGCCGGGTAGTCACGTTCAACGGGAATAATGTGCGGCGCTGTCACGCCCGGGATCAGGTCACACTCGCCTTTTTTCCAGTCCTTCACGTCCATCGGCTGCGCCAGTTCGGCTGCAGAGTCGTGCTGAATCGGCAGGGTCACCACATCGGTCTCTTTGCCCAGATGTCCTACGCACACTTCGGAGAATTTCTTCGCGATATCTTTGTAGATATCCCAGTCGCTTTTGGATTCCCACGCCGGGTCAACGGCTGCAGACAGCGGATGAATAAACGGATGCATATCCGAGGTATTCATGTCGTCTTTTTCATACCAGGTAGCAGTTGGCAGCACGATATCGGAATACAGGCAGGTACTGGATAGACGGAAGTCCAGCGTCACAACCAGATCCAGCTTGCCGTCCAGACCGTTGTCTTTCCACTCCACTTCTTCTGGTTTCACGCCGCCCTGCTTGCCAAGATCTTTCCCCTGAATACCGTTTTCAGTACCCAGCAGATATTTCAGCATGTACTCGTGGCCTTTACCGGAGGAGCCCAGCAGGTTAGAGCGCCAGATAAACAGGTTACGCGGATGGTTTTTGCCGTTTTCAGGCTGCTCGGCCGCAAAGCGAATGGTGCCGTCTTTCAGTGCCTTGACGGTGTAATCCGCCGGGGTCATGCCCGCTTTCTTCGCCTCGTCGGCAATGCGCAGCGGGTTAGTTCCTAACTGAGGTGCAGACGGCAGCCAGCCCATGCGTTCTGCGCGGACGTTGAAGTCGATCAGATGGCCGCTGTAGCGGGATTTATCCGCCATTGGCGACAGCAGTTCCTGGGCCGTTACCGTCTCATAGCGCCACTGGCTGGAGTGGTTGTAGAAGTAAGACGTACTGTTCATATGACGCGCCGGACGCTGCCAGTCGAGGGCAAACGCCAGTGGCTGCCAGCCCGTCTGCGGACGCAGTTTTTCCTGGCCGACATAGTGCGCCCAGCCGCCGCCGCTTTGACCCACACAACCGCAGAAGATCAGCATGTTGATCAGGCCACGATAGTTCATATCAAGGTGATACCAGTGGTTCAGACCGGCACCAACAATGATCATTGAACGGCCATGCGTCTTGTCAGCATTTTCAGCGAATTCACGGGCGATACGGGTGATGTGTGCACGCGGTACGCCAGTGATCTGCTCTGCCCAGGCTGGGGTATACGCTTTGATGTCGTCGTAGCTGGTTGCGCAGTTTTCATCATTCAGGCCGCGCTCCAGGCCGTAGTTGGCCAGCGTCAGGTCATACACGGTTGTCACTAACGCCGTCGACCCATCCGCCAGCTGCAGACGTTTGACCGGCAGCTTATGCATCAGGATGTTCTGCAGCTCAACTTTGTTGAAATGCTCGGACCCTTCGCCGCCGAAGTACGGGAAGCCCACATCAGCAATTTCGTCCTGGCTACCCAACATGCTCAGACGCAGTTCAGTCTCTTCACCGGTGGTACCGTTACGCTGCTCGAGGTTCCACTTGCCCTTCTCGCCCCAGCGGAAACCGATAGAGCCGTTGGGTGCCACCAGCTCGCCGTTATTGTTATAGGCGACCGTTTTCCACTCAGGATTGTTTTCCTGACCCAGCGCATCCACCAGATCGGCGGCACGCAGCGTACGGCCCGCTGCATAATAGCCATCACGCTCTTCCAGCATGACCAGCATCGGCATGTCGGTATAACGACGGACATAGTCAGTAAAATACTGGCTGGGTTTATCGAGGTGGAACTCACGCAGCATCACGTGGCCCATCGCCAGCGCCATCGCGGAGTCGGTACCCTGTTTAGGTGCCAGCCACAGGTCGCACAGCTTGGCAATTTCCGCATAGTCCGGGGTCACCGCAACGGTTTTGGTGCCTTTGTAACGCACTTCCGTGAAGAAGTGGGCATCCGGCGTACGGGTCTGTGGAACGTTAGAACCCCAGGCAATAATGTAGCTGGAGTTGTACCAGTCAGCGGATTCCGGCACGTCGGTCTGCTCGCCCCAGGTCTGCGGAGAGGCTGGCGGCAGGTCGCAGTACCAGTCGTAGAAGCTCAGACAGGTTCCGCCGATAAGCGACAGATAGCGAGCACCTGAGGCGTAAGAGACCATCGACATCGCCGGGATAGGCGAGAAGCCTGCAACGCGGTCCGGTCCGTAGGTTTTGACGGTATAAACGTTAGAGGCAGCAATCAGTTCGTTGACCTCTTTCCAGGAAGAACGAACAAAACCACCGCGCCCACGCGCCTGCTTAAAGCTTTTTGCTTTGTCGGCATCTTCGATAATGGATGCCCAGGCATCAACCGGATCGCTGTGCAGCACTTTCGCTTCACGCCACATTTTCATCAGGCGTTTGCGCATCAGAGGGTATTTCAGACGGTTGGCGCTGTACAGATACCAGGAGTAGCTTGCACCACGCGGGCAGCCACGAGGTTCGTGGTTTGGCATATCCGGACGGGTACGTGGATAGTCGGTCTGCTGCATTTCCCATGTCACCAGGCCGTTTTTAACGAAAATCTTCCAGCTACATGAGCCAGTGCAGTTCACGCCGTGGGTCGAACGGACGACTTTGTCATGCTGCCAGCGCTGACGGTAACCGTCTTCCCAGTCCCGGTTGGTCTCCAGAACCTGGCCGTGCCCATCGGCAAAAGTTTCACCCTTCTGTTTGAAGTAGCGAAACCGGTCCAAAAATTTGCTCATCGGGTATCTCCTGTATGGAGCCTGTGGCTCTCTAAATCGACATTGCTGATTTGCAGCGAAGGTAACGCTCTGATAGATGGCGAGAATTGATAACGATCAAGGCGGAGAGGGAGTTTCAGGTGGGGTATTAGATCGGATACCACCAAAGCGGTAGATTTTTAATTTTTATAATCCATTAATTTATAATGATATTTATAATTTATCGTACAAAAAGCAGGGCTAAATTTAACATCTCAGGTATTAAGGGGTAGACCGCCCTGTAAAGCGATGGCGATCACAGTGTTACCCGCAGGCATTGTTCCTCAAACGCCATCAGTATGTTGTAACTACTGTAGTAATAAAAAAACGCGGCCCGAAGGCCGCGCAAACGGATAATCACACTTACTTATTTTTTTTGGTATTACGGCCATATACCAGCCACGTAATCACTACGCAGGCGATATAGAAAACGAGGAAGACTTTCATTGCTCCTGCCGGAGAGCCGGTCAGGTCCAGAGAGATACCGAACGCTTTCGGAATAAAGAAACCGCCAATTGCGCCGATGGCAGAGATAAAGCCCAGTGCAGCAGCCGTATCCGTCGCGGCTTCACGCATGGCCTGCTCTTCGCTTCCGCCCTGCGCTTTAACGCGATCCATCGTCAGTTTACGGAAGATAACGGAAATCATCTGGAAGGTCGATGCGCTACCCAGACCGGCCGTCAGGAACAGCACCATAAACACGCCGAAGAAGGCGGTAAAGTTCCCCCCCTGGCCATTGGCTGGCAGCGTCAGGAACAGCAGCGCACAGAAAACAGCCATGATCACAAAGTTCACCAGCGTCACGCGTGTTCCGCCCAGACGGTCAGACACCATCCCGCCCAGTGAACGTGCCAGGGCACCGATGAACGGACCAAAGAAGGCAAACTGCAGGATCTGCACTTCCGGGAACTGTGTTTTGGACAGCATGGCAAAGCCTGCGGAAAAACCGATAAACGACCCGAAGGTTGCCAGATAAAGCAGCGCCATGACCCACAGGTGGCCGCGTTTCAGCACCGGCAACTGCTCGCTCAGCGAAGCCTTAGATGCCGACAGATCGTTCATAAAGAACCATGCCGCCAGGGTGAAGACCACCAGGAACGGAACCCAAATCCACGCCGCATTCTGCAGGTACAGGGAAGAACCATCTGCCTGCTCGACGCCACCGCCGCCAAAGGCTGCAAAAATGGAGACAGAGATTGCCAGCGGTGCAATTAACTGCATCACGCTTACGCCCATGTTTCCCAGACCGCCGTTAATACCCAGCGCACCGCCCTGCTTCGCTTTCGGGAAGAAGAAGCTGATGTTCGCCATACTGGAGGCGAAGTTAGCGCCAGCAAAACCGCACAGCAGGGAGATAATCACGAACACGCTGAAAGGCGTGGAGGTATCCTGCACCGCAAAACCCAGCCACACGCAAGGTACGATCATGATGCCCGTACTGAACGCCGTCCAGCGACGACCACCAAATACCGGCACCATAAACGCGTAAGGGACGCGCAGCAGCGCACCGGACAGCGACGGCAACGCGGTCAGCATAAACAGCTGATCGGTCGTAAAGGTAAAACCCACTTTTGGCAGATTGACTGCCACTGCACTAAACAACATCCATACGCAAAACGCTAACAGCAAACACGGAACGGAAATCCACAGATTCCGGCTCGCTATACGATGGCCGCGCTGTTGCCAGAACGCCGGATCCTCTGGACGCCATTCAGTAATAACGGCACCATTTTCCCTTTCGGGAGCGGATGAGTGACTCATAGACACCTCTGATTCTCGAATGATGCTGCAAACATTAGGGTTTTAGGGCGGCGGTAAGTTGATATAAATCAAAGGAAAAGTGGGAGGTTTTACAGCGCGAAAAAAGCCCTTATCCTTAGTGAGTAGGCTATTTCAGTAAAAAAGACGTGGTTTTTCACGGCACTGAAGCGTCTCCGATACTGCCTCCTCCTGCCGCTTACTCCGTTGGCAATTTAGGGGTAATCCTTTATTGGTATGGGTATACTCCTGGGTATGCACCAGAATAGCGCCATTCCTGCAAGCAGGCCACGTCAGGAGCCCGGCAACTCTATGTTAAAAAGATGTTTATCTCCGCTAACACTGGTTAACCAGTTGGCACTGATCGTTATGCTGTCCACCGCCCTCGGTGTGACCGGTATGGCGATTTCTGGCTGGCTGGTACAGGGCGTACAGGGTAATGCGCATGCCATCAACGAGGCAGGCTCTCTACGCATGCAGAGTTATCGCCTGCTGGCGTCGGTACCGCTGACGGAAGACGATCAGCCTCTGATCGACGAAATGGAGCGTACCGCGTTCAGCCCGGAGCTGGAACGCGCCGCCATCCGTGACGGGCAGGAATCACAGCTTAAATCCCTGCAAAACTACTGGCACACCCAGCTTCAGCCTGGTCTGAAACAGGCGCGCAATACTGAGACCGTGGCACGGGACGTCGCGGGCTTTGTGTCGCGCATTGACGCGCTGGTCTCCTCTTTCGATCAGACCACCGAATTGCGTATCGACCGGGTGCTGATGGTTCACCGCGCCATGGCGTTGTTTATGGGGCTGCTGCTGATTTTCACCATCCTCTGGCTGCGCGCCCGGCTGTTGAACCCCTGGAAACAGCTGCTGGCGATGGCCCGCGCGGTAACCGCACGTGATTTTACTCAGCGCACGCATATCAGCGGGCGGAATGAAATGGCGATGCTTGGCCAGGCGCTCAATACCATGTCGGAAGAACTCTCCGAAAGCTACGCCGTGCTGGAAAAACGCGTGCAGGAGAAAACGGCAGGGCTGGAGCAGAAAAACGAAATTCTCTCCTTCCTGTGGCAGGCCAACCGTCGTCTGCATATGCAGGTGCCGTTATGTGAACGCCTCTCGCCGGTGCTGAATGGCCTGCAAAATCTGACCTTGCTGCATGACCTGGAGCTGCGGGTCTACGATGTTGAAGATGAAGATAATCATCAGGAATTTACCTGTCAGTCCGACATGTCCTGCGATGACAAAGGCTGTCATCTTTGCCCGCGAGGCTTGCCGCCCCTCACCTCCGGCGGTACGACGCTGAAGTGGCGACTGACGGACAGCCATACCCAGTACGGTATCCTGCTGGCCACGCTGCCCGCCGGGCGGCATCTGAGCCACGATCAGCAGCAGCTGGTCGATACGCTGGTCGAGCAGCTGACCGCTACGCTGGCGCTCGACCGCCATCAGGAAAAGCAACAGCAGCTGATCGTCATGGAAGAGCGTGCGACTATCGCGCGCGAACTGCATGACTCCATCGCCCAGTCGCTCTCCTGTATGAAAATGCAGGTCAGCTGTCTGCAGATGCAGGATGCGGAGATGCCGGAAAGCAACAAACAGCTGCTGAGCCAGATCCGCAACGAACTCAATACCTCATGGATTCAGCTTCGCGAGCTATTAACCACCTTCCGCCTGCAGCTGACCGAGCCTGGCCTGCGCCCCGCGCTGGAGTCCAGTTGCCATGAATTTAGCGCCCGACTGGGGTTCCCGGTGAAGCTTGATTATCAGCTGCCGCCGCGGTTTGTCCCCTCCCATCAGGCGATTCATCTACTGCAGATCGCCCGTGAAGCCCTGAGCAACGTGCTCAAACACGCTGACGCGACGGCGGTCACCGTTACCGTCAGCCAGCACGATAATCAGGTCAGGCTCACGGTTCATGACAACGGCTGCGGCGTGCCGGAAAATGCCGAAAGAACTAACCATTATGGTTTAATTATCATGCGAGACCGCGCCCAAAGCCTGCGCGGTGATTGCCAGGTTCGCCGGCGAGAGACAGGTGGCACGGAAGTCGTGGTCACCTTTATTCCCGAAAAACCGCTCACAACTGCTCAAGGAGAAACCCATGACTAATCAGGAACCGGCATCCATCCTGTTGATCGACGACCATCCGATGCTGCGTACTGGCGTTAAACAGCTGGTCAGCATGGCACCCGATATCACCGTCGTTGGCGAAGCCAGCAATGGCGAACAGGGCATTGAGCTTGCCGAATCGCTTGATCCCGACCTGATCCTGCTCGATCTCAACATGCCGGGCATGAACGGTCTGGAAACGCTCGACAAGCTGCGGGAAAAATCGCTCTCCGGACGCGTAGTGGTTTTTAGCGTCTCGAATCATGAAGAGGATGTGGTGACGGCGCTCAAGCGTGGCGCGGACGGCTACCTGCTGAAAGATATGGAGCCGGAAGACCTGCTTAAGGCCCTGCAACAGGCCGCCGCGGGTGAGATGGTGCTGAGCGAAGCCTTAACCCCGGTGCTGGCCGCCAGCCTGCGGGCAAACCGCGCCACCTCGGATCGCGATGTCAGTCAGTTAACGCCGCGTGAGCGCGATATTCTAAAGCTGATTGCCCAGGGCCTGCCGAATAAAATGATTGCGCGTCGCCTGGATATCACCGAAAGCACGGTCAAAGTGCATGTGAAACATATGCTGAAGAAAATGAAGTTAAAATCGCGGGTTGAAGCCGCGGTATGGGTACACCAGGAACGTATTTTTTAAGCATTACTCATCCGGCAGCAGCTTCCAGCGCGGATCGTCGGCGGGTAATGCCACAAGCGGTTGCGCCACAGCCAGCGTGATCTCATTGGACGAGACGCGCTTGCCATCATTATCTTCGACCACCACCGAAAGCCGCCAGCGGTTGCTCGCGCCTTCACTGTCATCCCAGGCAGGCATAATCACGCTCCAGCCGTCTTCACTGGTATTGTTGGCCGGCGATGTCAGACTCAGCGCCTGCGTATCTCCCTGCCAGTGCAGCTGGCGAATCCCGTGCTTACTGCGGATCTGCAGCTTAAGCATCACGGTTTCGCCCCCTTTGAGATCCCACGGCGGTGTCGCCAGGTAGACTGACAACGTTTTGCTCTGGCGGAACTCCATCACCGGCAGGTTATCCCGCTCTGGCGAATCATAGCGACTGCCGCGCAGAGAACGAGTGGCGGCGACTTCACTGGCAGAAAGTTGCTTCACCAGCGGCACGCCAAAGCGGTAGTTGAGTTTGAGGCCAAGATTATTCTGGCTCACCCCACTCTCCCCTTGCTTATGCCCGGCGGTGAGGGTCACCAGCGGAACGGGGGTATAATTCAGCCCCAGATTGACCGCCACCGGGTTGTGATAACCGGTACCGCTGTTGAACAGGTCAACGTTATCACCAAAATATTGCTCAAAACTGACGCTGGTATTCAGGTGATGGAACCACGGCAGCCACGCTTTAGCGGTCACGTCGTACCCCCGGGCCATGCGCTGCTCCTGAATGTCAGAGCGATCGCGCCAGCCGGCAAAGGGCTGATAATAGTTCGCAGACAGACGCAGGTTCTCGCCCCATACTTCCGCACCTAACCCGGCACGCTGCAGGTTTTCATCCAGCAGGTTGTCGTAAAAGGTGTTGTAGCCGAGCAACCATTTTCCGGCAACCCAGCGCTGCCCAATGCCGGCATTGCTCACCAGACCGTCAGTCTGCTGCGTCAGGCCAAGCTGGCTCCAGCTCAGATAACGGTTGTTATCGTTCCACGGAATAAACCAGCTGCCGCTGCTGCCGTTAAATTTGCCGTCGTCATCCACCAGCAAGTTCACGTTGGCGTTCCCCCACGGCGAAAGCCAGGATTCAATATGCTGGTTCACTTCGCCGCTCACCGCGTCACGCACCTTGCCAAAGGCAAACTGACGCGCCTGCTCGCCTGTCGTCAGGCCGTTATCGGTCATACTGGCTTCGCCAAACGCTTTCGCCATTTCTGCCAGATGTTTTTCGCCCTCGGTCGTGGGCGCCGCCATGCCGAGATCGGGCAGATTATCCCCGTTGTTATCAAAGGGGTTCTGTGCCTGTTGCACAAAGGAATTCGGCGCACCGTGAACGGCTCCGACCGGAATGAGGGGGAGTAAAGCAAGCAAACGAAGATGAGATGAAACAGCCATTAACGTCGTAAGAAATACCCGATGCTTACGTGAGAACACCGGGTACCTTACCGTTATTCCTCACGTTTTGCAGCCTTAAGAGGAATTTTCCGGAATATCCTGAAACATTGTTTTTAGTTCAGGCACACAGGAGCCGCAGTTCGTTCCGCAGCGCAGCCTGGCACCCAGCGCCGCGACGGAATCACACCCTCCCCCAATCGCCTCGCGTATGACGGTTTCCCCCACGCTGAAACAGCTGCAGATGATCCGGCCCGGATCGACACTGTCCCCGGTTCCCTGTCCATTCAACAACGCGTGGCGCTCAGCAAGCGTCACGGGAGGTGAACGAAACGCGGCTTCAATTACCGCGTGCGCCAGTGTCGGTAACGCAGTGCCTTCCCAGAACCCGAGCATCAGTTGTCCGTCATGCCAGGCCAGCACGCTGCTGCGCTCGCTGGTCTGCGCGACCTGCAGCTGCCAGCCCCGTTCACTGGCATACTGCATAACCCACGCCAGCAACGGCTTATCCCCCGCCACCGTCAGACGTGAGACTTTACGCCACCAGCAGACAGAGGGTGGAAGCTCCGGCAGTTCACGGGCATAAAGCTCACCCTGCCAGCCCGGCTGCCAGGGCATAATCCTGACGGCCGTCTGTTTACTCTCGGGCTGACCGGACAGCGGGTCACAGCGCCCTTCCACCAGCGCATTCACCTTCCCCTGGCGGGCAAACTGGGCATTCCAGTGCATTGGCACAAACAGCTCACCTTCTCGCTGCCCGTCAGTGATGCGCACTCTTCCCAGCATCACCCCACGCGGAGAACTGATGCGCGCCAGCTGTCCGTCGTACAGTGAGAAGCGCATGGCATCGGCGGCGCCGATCTCAACACACGGCTCAGCACTATGCTGCATCAGTTTCGGGACGTACCCCGTCCGGGTCATGGTGTGCCACTGATCGCGGATACGTCCGGTATTGAGAATCAGCGGGTATAGCGCGTTTATTGCCGCACCGTGTGGCTGAGGCTCTACCGGCACAATTTCCCGGCGCGCAAAGGCCCCCGCTGACCACTGATAAGGCTCAAGTCGGTCCCATTCCTCACGGGTAAGTGACGCCAGTTCATGAAGGTTAAACGCCCGCGCGCCGTCATTTTCAAAGGCCGAGAGCGCTGCATGCTCACAAAAAATTTGCTGCGGATGTTCCCAGGCGAAGGCTTCACCATAGCCCAGCGCCTGTGCCACCCGGGCGATGACCCACCAGTCCGGTTTGGTCTCGCCTGGCGCCGGCAGAAAGGCGCGCTGGCGCGAAATACGCCGCTCGGAATTGGTTACCGTACCGTCTTTCTCCCCCCACGCCTGCACCGGGAAGCGGATATGGGCATAGCGGCTGGTGTCGGTCTCCTGCATCACCTCGGAGACAATCACCAGCGGGCAATGTTCCAGCGCCTGGCACACTGCGTGGCTGTCCGGCAGCGAGACGGCAGGATTGGTACCCATGATCCACACCGCTTTCACTTCGCCGCGGGCGATCGCATCAAACAACTCCACCGCCATCAGGCCCGGCGTCTGGGCCAGTCTTTCCGTACCCCAGAAACGCGCCACCCGCGAAAGAGACTCCGGCTCGAAATTCATGTGAGCGGCAAGCTGGTTCGCCAGCCCACCCACCTCCCGCCCCCCCATCGCGTTAGGCTGTCCGGTCAGCGAAAACGGTCCGCAGCCCTGACGGGCGAATTTTCCGCTGGCCAGATGAACGTTGATGATGGCATTACACTTGTCGCTGCCGCTTGAGGACTGATTAATGCCCATGGTGTAGAGCGTGATGGCCCGCGGCGCAGTCACAAACCAGTCGTAGAAGGTCCCCACGTCCTCGGTTGAGAGGCCACAAAACTCAGCCACCCGGGCGATGGGCCACGCGTCGGTTCCCTGAATCAGATTGAGTAAACCGACAAACAGCCCGGCGTCACTGCCGGGCGTAAGCGCCAGATGCAGGTCAGCAATATCGCAGGTGGCCGTTTTGCGCGGATCGATAACCACAACTTTCATCGCAGGGTTGTTCTGGCGCGCCTGTACCAGCCGCTGATACAGCACCGGATGGGTCCATGCCGCATTCGACCCGACCAGCACCACCAGATCGCTGTTTTCCACATCCTCATAGCTGCACGGCACCACATCTTCATCAAACGCGCGCTTGTAGCCCGTCACCGCGGACGACATACAGAGCCGCGAGTTGGTATCTATGTTTGCCGCACCGATAAACCCTTTCATCAGCTTATTGGCGGCGTAATAGTCCTCAGTCAACAGCTGGCCGGAGGCGTAAAACGCCACCGCCTGTGGTCCCCAGGTGTCGATGATGGTCTGCAGCCGTTCACCTGCCGCCGCCAGCGCCCGGGACCATTCCACCTCCTGCCCGTCGACCACCGGGTGCAGCAGTCGCCCCTGCAGACCGGTCGTTTCGCCTAATGCCGAGCCTTTAACGCACAGGCGTCCAAAACTGGCGGGATGGCGTTCATCTCCGCGCACGGTGACCTTCTCGCCCTCTACCGTTGCGATCACGCCGCAGCCCACCCCGCAGTAGGGGCACGTCGTTCGGGTTTCATTCATGACGCCTCCGCACGCAAGATCTGCGCGTCGTTCCCGACCCACACCTGACCGTTTTCTATTTTCACCGGCCAGGCTCGCACCGCAGGTTCCCCGTTATCGGCCTGACAGCCGTCGCGCAGACGGATACGCTGCTTATAGAGCGGAGAGATGACCACCGGCTCGCCGGCAGCATCGCCGAGAATACCGCGTGAAAGCACGTTTGCTGTGCTGCCCGGCTCGAGGTCATCGAGGGCATAGACAGATTGACCAAAGCGGAAAAGCGCAATCGGTTTTCGCCCCAGCCGGGCGCCGATCCCCGCCTGCTCAGGGATCTCATCAAGAGCGCAGACCGCTTGCCAGCGTTTATTCTCTTCCACCGGCTGACGGTTCACTTCGGTACGGAACAACGCCAGACGGCTCGGATCGTTAAGCGTGGTCTGCCATTCACACTGGTAGGTTTCCACCACGCGAGCCATCTCCTGTTCCAGCTCGTGCGCAATGCCCAGGCTGTCGTGAAGAATCACCTCGCGCAGGTAGTCGATCCCCCCTTCCAGATTGTCCACCCACGTACTGGTACGCTGCAGGCGATCCGCCGTGCGGATGTAGAACATCAGGAAACGGTCGACGGTGCGGATCAGCGTCTCGTCATCCAGATCGCTGGCAAAGAGATCCGCATGGCGCGGTTTCATGCCGCCGTTACCGCAGAGATACAGGTTCCAGCCTTTGTCGGTCGCAATGACGCCCACGTCCTTGCTCTGAGCCTCCGCACATTCACGGGTACAACCGGACACGGCCATTTTAATTTTGTGCGGCGCGCGTAAGCCTTTATAGCGGTGCTCAAGCGTGACCGCGAGACGCGTTGAATCTTGCACGCCATAGCGGCACCAGGTCGACCCAACGCAGGATTTCACCGTGCGCAGGGATTTACCGTATGCGTGACCGGTCTCAAATCCGGCCTCCACCAGCGCCTGCCAGATCGCCGGCAGCTGGTCGAGCGTGGCGCCAAAGAGGTCGATACGCTGCCCGCCCGTGATTTTGCTGTACAGCTGGTAGCGTTTGGCGATCTGGCCGATAGCTATCAAGCCGTCGGCCGACACTTCCCCTGCAGGCATCCGGGGCACAATGGAGTACGTCCCGTCTTTCTGAATATTGGCAAAGTAACGGTCGTTGGTGTCCTGCAGCGGCAGATGTGCCGGTTTCAGCAGGTACTCATTCCAGCAGGAGGCGAGCACTGACCCCACCAGCGGTTTACAGATTTCGCAACCGTGCCCCTGCCCGTAACGGCTGATAAGCTGGTCGAAGGTACGAATATGATTGACGCGCACCAGGTGATAGATTTCCTGACGCGACCACGGGAAGTGTTCGCAGATGTCCTTTTTCACCTCCACGCCCTGCTCCGCAAGCTGGTACTCCATCACCTGTTTCACCAGCGCGCTGCATCCTCCGCAACCGGTCGCGGCTTTGGTGCACTGTTTTATGGCTCCAATATCCGCGGCACCGGCACTTACCGCCTGACAAATATCACCTTTGCTGACGTTATGGCAGGAGCAGATCTGCGCACTGTCAGGCAGTGCCGCCACGCCGAGGGCTTTTGGCGCGCTCCCGGCGAAGGAAGGTAAAATCAGCGTTTCAGGCTCTTTGGGCAACGCTATGCCGTTGAGCATCATCTGCACCAGGGTCGCATATTCGCTGGCATCCCCCACCAGTACGCCGCCCAACAGGGTTTTATTGTCCTCACTGACCACGATCTTTTTATAGATTTGCTGCGGACCATGCGTCCATTGATAGCTAAGCGCGCCGGGTGTTCTTCCATGGGCATCGCCAAACGAGGCCACATCTACCCCCAGCAGCTTCAGTTTGGTGCTCATGTCAGCCCCGGTAAAGGCGCTCGCCTCTCCCGCCAGCGTGGCCGATGCCACCCGCGCCATCTGATAACCCGGGGCGACCAGGCCAAAAATTTTACCCTCCCACAGCGCACATTCGCCGATAGCGAACACGTCTTTATCGGAAGTCTGGCACTGGTTATCAATGCAAATCCCGCCGCGCTCTCCGTTCACCAGGCCACTGCTGCGCCCCAGTGCATCCTGCGGGCGAATACCTGCAGAGAAGACCACGATGTCAGTTTCCAGCTGTTCGCCGTCCGCAAAGCGCATCACCAGCCCGCCGTTCGCAGAGACGATGTCGGTGGTGGCTTTGCTGGTGTGAACGCCCACGCCAAGCGCTTCGATCTTTTTGCGCAGCATGGCCGCGCCGTCGTTGTCGAGTTGTACCGCCATCAGGTGTGGCGCAAACTCCACGACGTGCGTTTCCAGGCCCAGCTGTTTCAGGGCATTCGCGGCTTCCAGTCCCAGCAGGCCACCGCCAATGACCACCCCGCGACGGGATTGCTTTGCCTGCGCGGCGATGTTATCCAGGTCGTCCAGCGTACGGTAAACAAAGCAGCCCGGCAGCGTGCTGCCCGGTACCGGAGGCACAAACGGGTACGAGCCGGTCGCCAGCACCAGTTTGTCCCAGTGGGTTTCATGCCCACTGGCGGTACGCACGACGTGTGCGTCGCGATCGATACTCACAATTTGCTGCGAGAGGCGAAGCTCAATGCCGTGTTCAGCAAAGAAATCACCGTCCACCAGCGAGAGCGATTCTGCGCTTCGTCCGCCAAAATACTCTGACAAATGCACACGATCGTAGGCGGCATAGCGCTCTTCGCCAAAAACGATAATCTGGTACTGCCGGTGCAAATTGCGCTTCACACAGTCTTCGAGAAAATGATGGCCGACCATACCGTGTCCAACCACCACCAGCGTAGGTTTTGTCATAGCGTTTTGTCCTGCAACCTGCGGTTGCGTAGTGAATCGATTGAACAGCCAGTCCGCGTGGGCGGGCGCAGCCGTTGCCAGTAAATCGGTGAATGTTGCCGCGTTGCGGCAATCCCCCATCAGCAGCACGCCAGCAAGCGCACCGCGATGCAGTAACAAACGGCGATAGTGACGGGTCAGCGGATCCCAGGCGCTCCAGACCACATCGTCTGGCAGAACCTCTACTCGCCCGGCGCTGAACAGCTCCACACCGGGTACTTTGAGGCGCATGCCGCTGTCGGTCAGGGCAAATGGCGTGCTAGCCTCCCCAGCCAGCCGGGCGGCGAGGATATCCGCCTGCGCCAGGCAAGGTGCGACCAGGCCGAACGTCTGGCCGTCGATTTCGCAGCACTCACCAATGGCGCTGATCGCCGGGACTGAGGTCTGCATCTGGTGGTTAACCACAATGCCGCGGGCACAGTGAATGCCGCTGGCTTTTGCCAGTGCGACATTGGGCTGCACGCCGGTCGCCAGCACCACGCGAGAGGCGTTAATCTTGCGTCCGTTTTGTAACGTCACGGCATCCGCCGCAATGGCGGTCATTCCCGATGACAGTTCGCAGCGAACGCCGCGCTCCGCCAGCGCCTCTTCAAGCAGAACGCCTGCCTGCCGATCGAGCTGCTGTTCCATCAGCCAGGCACCACGATGCACCAGCGTGACGTTGTCACAAGACCGGGCCAGTGCCGCAGCGACCTCGACGCCGAGCACCCCACCGCCCAGCACTACAGCTGGCCCCGGGTTCTCCTGAATCGCGCGGATATCGGCCAGCGTACGAAAGGTGAACACATGCGGAGCGTCACCGCCCGGAATGGGGGGTACAAAAGGCGTCGCCCCGGTGGCAAAGACCAGTTCGTCCCAGGTCAGCGTGGTTGCTGTGGTATGGACCTCGCGTTTCTCAACATCCACGGAGAGCACCTTTTCCCCCCGTCGTACCGTCACACCCCGTGCGTGATACCAGGCGTCATCCTGCAGGCGGATCTGCTGCGCCTGTTTTTCCCCGCCCAGTACCGGCGAGAGCATGATGCGGTTGTAAGCGTGTTCCGACTCCTCGCCAAACACGGTGATCGTGAAGCGACCGGGCGCACGCTCGGTCAGCGAGGCAATCAGCCGTGTTGCGGCCATCCCATTACCGATAACGATCAGTCGCATCACCGCCTCCGTTACGCCGCTTTAGGCTGTTTTTCATAGAGGAAATGGAGGATCTGCTGACGCATATGGTGATAGCGGCTATCGTCCGCCAGCTGAACCCGATTGCGCGGGCGAGGCAGGTCAACGTGCAGCACCTCGCCGACGGTGGCCGCCGGGCCGTTAGTCATCATCAGTACCCGGTCAGAAAGCAGCACAGCCTCGTCCACATCGTGGGTGATAAGCACGATGGTGGTGTTCAGCGCCTGCTGAATTTGCATCACCGAGTCCTGCAGATGCGCGCGCGTGAGCGCATCCAGCGCGCCAAACGGTTCATCCATCAGCAGGACCTTCGGCTTCATCGCCAGCGCACGGGCAATGCCAACGCGCTGTTTCATGCCCCCGGAAATTTCCGAAGGCCGTTTGTGCAGGGCATGCCCCATCTGGACGCGATCGAGGTTGTGTTCAATCCACTCCTTGCGCTCCACCTTGCTCATAGTGCGGCGAAAGACCTGATCCACCGCCAGCGCAACGTTGTCGAAGCAGGTGAGCCACGGCAGCAGAGAATGGTTCTGAAACACCACCGCACGCTCCGGTCCTGGCCCGGCGATTTCGCGGTTATCGCAAATCAGCCCACCTTCGGTCGGCAGGGTGATCCCGGCAATCAGGTTGAGCAACGTCGATTTGCCGCACCCGGAGTGGCCAATCAGGCTCACGGTTTCGCCTTCGTGAATATCAAAAGAGACGTTCTGCAGCGCCAGAAACTCGCCGCTGGCGGTAGAAAAACGCTGGCTCACGGCCTGGACCTGAATTAATGGTTTCATCTTCGCTCCTTATTTTTCCTGCCAGCTAAAGCGGCGGGCGATCAGCATCAGCCCCTGCTCCAGCAGCAACCCGACCACGCCAATGATGACGATGGCGATGAGAATGTTTTCGACGTTGAGGTTGTTCCACTCATTCCAGATCCAGAAGCCGATCCCCAGCCCACCGGTGAGCATCTCGGCGGCGACAATGACCAGCCAGGCGATGCCAATAGAGAGGCGAACCCCGGTCAGCACCGCGGGCAGCACGGCCGGGAAGAGGATCCGCCGCATGATGGTCCACTCGGAGAGCTGCAGCACGCGGGCAACGTTAAGGTAATCCTGTGGAATACGACGTACCCCTTCGGCGGTGTTAATCACCATTGGCCATATTGAGCAGATAAAAATGGTCCAGCTGGAGGCGGGCTCCGCTTTCTGGAACAGCAGCAGGCCGATAGGCAGCCAGGCTAAAGGACTGACCGGGCGTAACAGTGCAATCAACGGGCTGAACATGCGCGAGCAAAAGGTGAAGCGACCGATCAGGAAACCGAGCGGGATCCCCGCGAGCGCCGCCAGACCAAAGCCCACCGCCACGCGCTGCAGCGAAGCGAGCACGTTCCAGCCGATACCCATATCGTTTGGCCCGTCGCGGTAAAACGGGTCAGCGAAGAGCGTTAATGCGGAATCCAGCGTGCTGAGCGGCGTCGGGAACCCTTTGCTGTTGATCGCGGCCAGCTGCCAGAGCAACACCAGTAACCCGAGTCCCAGCAGCGCCGGGATCACGCGCTGCAGAAGGTCATTCATCCGTCGCGTGAACGTCGGTGCGCGGCGGCGAACCTGTACCGGAGGGAGGGTAATCACTTCCCCGCTCGCCGGCGTCTCGTCTTTCGATTTCGTGCTGTGCAGATGCTGCATAATCAGGCCCCTTTACGGTGAATAGCGAAGCGGTTGGCGTAACCGTCCGGATCGGTACCGTTCCAGACGGTACCGTCCATCAGGGTGCTGCTGCGATACGGTGATGACGGGGTGGATATGCCTCCCACCGCCGTGGCGGCATCCTGCCAGACCGAGGTCTGGTTAATGCGCTGCGCGATGGCGGCATAATCCGGCGCCGATTTGAGCAAGCCCCAGCGGCGGAACTGGGTTAAAAACCACATCCCGTCGGAGAGGTACGGATAGCTGACGGCACCCTCGTTGAAGAAACGGATCGGATGCGCATCCTGCCAGCGCTGGCCAAGCCCGTTGTCGTACTCTCCCAGCATCCGTCCGGTGAGATACTGCTCTTTGGTGTTCAGCCACGCCCGGCGAGCGAGGATTTGGGCGGTCTCACGTTTGTTGTCTGGTGATGCATCAATCCAGCGTGCGGCTTCCAGTACCGCACTCACCAGCGCCCGCGCGGTGTTCGGGTTTTTCTCCACCCAGTCGCGACGTGTGCCAAGAATTTTTTCCGGATGATCGGCCCAGATCGACTGGGACGTTGCGGCGGTAAACCCGATTCGGTCGTTAATGGCGCGCGCATTCCACGGCTCACCAACGCAAAAGCCGACCATGTTGCCAATCCGCATGTTCATCACCATTTGCGGCGGCGGCACAACCACGGTCCGGACGTCATCGAACGGATTAATGCCCGCGCTGGCCAGCCAGTAGTACAGCCACATCGCATGCGTACCGGTCGGGAAGGTGTGTGCGAAGGTGTAAGTGCCGGGTGCCTGCTGCCCAATCAGCGTTTTCAGCCCGTCAAGATCGCGAACGCCCTTCTCTGCCAGATCGCTGGAGAGCGTGATGGCCTGACCGTTCTGGTTCAGGGTCATCAGGTTTGCCATCTGCTGTGGCTTACCGGCAAGCCCCAGCTCCAGCCCGTACAGCAGGCCGTAAAGAATGTGGGCGGCGTCCAGTTCGCCGGCCACCAGCTTATCGCGCACGGCTGCCCAGCTTGCCTCTTTGGTTGGCACGATGGTGATGCCATATTTTTTATCAAACCCCTTCAGCGCCGCGATAACCACCGGCGCGCAGTCGGTTAACGGTATAAACCCGATGCGCACCGTCTCCTGCTCCGGTTTATCCGAGCCTGCCGCCCACGCGGCCTGCATGACGCCCGGTAACAACATGGCGCCGCTCGCCAGCATGCTGGCCTGTAAAAACCGCCGTCTCGACAAATCCGCCATGACCACTCCTGAAAAAAAGACAAAAAAAAGCGCCCACCCGTGCCGAAGCACCGCTGGACGCCTTTATCCCGAAGACAGATGCACCGCCGTTGGCGCACCGTCAAAAATGGTTAATCAGATAATGCAAAGGGAATGCCAGGTTTTACTGCCCTGTTTTCCGGGCGTTTACCGGGAATTCCCCACGACCGCGCACCTCAATCAGGCACTAAATGCCCACTGATTGTGCACCTACTCCTTAGGGGTTAACTGCCACAAACTCTTCACGGTGAGCAACGCGCGGGCGATATCCACCATGCGCTGGTTTTTGTCCATCGCCATTTTACGCAGCGCCGTCCATGCCTGTTCCTCACTCATCTTTTGATGGGTCATCAGTATGCTTTTCGCTTTATCGATGGTTTTGCGCTCTTCGAGCGTATCGCGCAGTGACGCAAGCTGACGGGAAAGCTGTTCTATCTCGCGCGCCTGCTGGCGAACCAGGGTTAACAAGGGCTTATCCGGGTAAGAGGCCAGCGGATCGTCCTGCTCCTCAGCCGGGAGCGTGTAGTCCTCCTGTCGATGGATACGCTCGTCCACCGCGATCATCAGATCGGCAATAACCATCTCCTCCAGGGTGCGCAGATGCTCAAGGCGTGCCGTTTGCAGAGCAAACCAGGCCAGCGCGGTATGGCCATTGTCAGCGGCTGGCTGGCGGGTACAGGCCAGGCGCCTCAGTTGCTCCGTCTCACGGTCAGGCTGGCAATTCTGGGAAAAGGTGGTTTGCACATCCGCCGTGCTGTGGGTCATGAAAATCTCGAAGCAGGCCTGCTGTCCGTCAATCCGGTCCACCAGCTGCTGACGGATGCCATCGTCAAAATAGCCCTGCGTGAAGCCAATGGCGCCCAGCGCCCGCTCTTGTCCCGCCAGCTCTTTACCCTGCATCAGGCTATAAAGTGCGACAAAACGGCCTGCGATTTGCGGATCGTCAATGCTGTCATTAAGCTGCGGTACGATACTGAGCAGATGACGCAGGATGCGACAATAGTGATCCATCGCCTGCGGGGCCGTGATGGTTTGCTGAATAACGCCGTCACGAAGGGCTGACAGGTTATCCAGACTGAGCAGCGCGGCGGCTATACGTTCGCACACGCCGCTGCCCTGAAACGGGGAGTGATTATCCAGAACGTCATAAAGCGCAGTGAGGTTCTCATTCACCAGCGCCCGGCTCGCTTTGCATTCGGCAGCGTACAGCTTACCCTGTGAGCAGAGCCAGACGTTAGAGGCTCCACGCTCGCACTGCAGCATATGCACCAGCAGGCTGATGGCGTTAACCAGCACGCCAAGCTGTGCCAGCCTGCTCAGTTGCTCCCGGCGCATCGACCTTGCACGCTGGAGCCATTCGGTCGCACCTGGCGAAATGCCAGCCATTAATGTCATGCTTACTCTCCCGGACAGCGAAACCCTGGATAGCTAAGCAATATTCGTGCCTTTAAAAGAACAGGAGTCAACATGCAGAAGATTGTTATCGTCGCCAACGGTGCGGCTTACGGCAGCGAATCCCTTTTTAACAGCCTGCGTCTGGCGATCGCGCTACGTGATAAAGAGAGTGAACTGGAGTTACGGCTCTTTTTAATGTCGGATGCGGTCACCGCCGGGCTGAAGGGACAAAAACCGGCAGAAGGCTACAACATCCAGCAGATGCTGGAGATCCTGACCGCGCAAAACGTTCCGGTCAAACTGTGCAAGACCTGCACCGACGGGCGCGGCATCACCGGATTGCCGCTGATTGAGGGTGTGGAAATCGGCACGCTCGTTGAACTGGCCGAGTGGACTCTGCGCGCCGATAAAGTATTAACTTTTTAATAATAAACCCGTAAAAATATTATTTTCTTATGGACGCGGTTTCAGCATCAAGTTTACCTGCAGGGTTGCCGATAGGCATGGAAACAACACAGCAGGTATTTCACTTATGTTCAGATCCATTCGTGCACGCATCATTGCCGCGACGACAGGTTGTCTGGTCGTCGCCCTTCTTCTTAATACTGTCATCAATTTTCAGGTCACACGCCAGGATAACCAGCAGTCACAGCGCGACATCCTGACCAGCACCAGCGCCAGCCATAACATGGCGATTGCGGACTGGGTGAAGAGCAAAATGACGGTTATCGCCTCCGCACAAACCGTTGCGCTCAGCGACGATCCGGTTCCGGTCTTTAAACAGCTTGCCCAAGCGGGTGGGTTCACTAACGTCTACGTTGGCTATGCCAGCAAAACGGCGAAATTCTCTGAACCAGCGGGCGTACCGGCGGATTATGACCCCACGATCCGTCCCTGGTATCAGCAGGTCGTAAGCCAGGATAGCCCGGTCGTGACCGCGCCTTACGTTGACGCCGGTAGCGGAAAACTGGTGGTGACGTTTGCCGTGCCGGTGAAAGAAAACGGTACTCTGAAAGCCGTGGTGGCTGGCGATGTGGCGATGGACAGCGTGGTAGCTAACGTGCGCGGGATCCACCCAACCCCGGCAAGCAGCGGGCTGCTGCTGAATAGCGATGGCACCGTCATTGCCGCCAGCGACCCTGCCCTGACGCTTAAACCGTTCGCCGAAACCCTCAAAGGCATCGACTTTGCGGCGCTGAAAAGCGGAAACCCGGTAAACGGGACCTTCAATGGCGCCGAAAAAACCTTCGTGGCAACCGCCGTGCCGGGTACGAACTGGATGCTGGTTGTTGCCCTGGACACAGGCGATGCCACCTCCGGAATGCGCTCGCTGCTGAAAGCCTCGGCCATCTCGCTGGTGATTCTGGCCTTACTCAGCGGCGCCATTGTTCACTTCCTGATTGCGCGTCTGCTGAAGCGCCTGTCTGACATTCGCGATGCGATGCATAACATTGCGAACGGCACTAACGATCTGTCGCAACGCCTGCCGGAGAGCGGCGATGACGAAGTGGCGCAAATAGCGCAGGCGTTTAACGCCTTCAGCGACAAGCTCTCGGTGGTGATGGTACAACTGCGGGATGCCAGCGCATCGGTGAAAAACGCCGCGCGGGAAATTGCGGCAGGTAACCAGGACCTCTCAGGGCGTACCGAGCAGGCCGCCTCCAGCCTTCGCGAAACGGCCAGCGCCGTGGAAGAGATCACCGCGTCAGTAACCCAGTCGAACGAGTCTGCGGCTGAAGCCAATGACCAGGCGAGTAAGGCCTCTGCGGCGGCGGCTCGCGGCGGCGAGGTGGTATCTCAGGCCATCAGCACCATGCAGTCCATTGAAGTGGCTTCCGCGAAGATTGGCGACATCACCAGCGTGATTGACGGGATTGCCTTCCAGACCAATATCCTGGCGCTGAATGCCTCGGTGGAAGCCGCACGCGCCGGAGAGCAAGGCCGTGGGTTTGCCGTGGTGGCCGGCGAAGTGCGGAATCTGGCCAGCCGCAGCGCACAGGCGGCGAAAGAGATTAAAACGCTTATCGATTCCACCACCAACAGCGTGGCCACCGGCTCCCGCTACGTTCATCTGGCCGGGGAAAGCATGAACGAAATCCGCTCCAGCATCGGTAGCGTGTCGGGCATCATGCGTGAAATCTCCATCGCCACCAGCGAGCAGATGAAAGGCATCCAGGAGATTAACCATGCGGTGACCCATCTGGACAGAATGGTTCAGCAGAACGCCGAACTGGTGGTGCAATCTGCGGCTGCAGCCGGCGCGCTGCAGAGCCAGGCGGGCGACCTTGCTGAAACTGCCGGACATTTCCGCATTTAATTTTAGGGTGGCGCGCGTTCACCGGGCAAAACGCGCGCCAGGGTAAATTTTCAGGAATTTTGTCATTTTTGTTTAATCGTTACGCCATTTTTTGATCAAAGTCAGCATCCTCACCCTCCCCCTTTGGTGTTATGCCATGAGTGAATTGTGAACAATATCACGCTCGGATATGGCAGCAGGGAGAGCGTTGTTTAAGACTACGGGGTAAAAAATGGCACTGGTAAAAACAAGTTTGAAATTGTTTGGCGGGGATACGGTCGTGGTGCGGTGTTCTGAGCGCTGCCGCATTCATTTGATGAGTTCGAAAGCACAACAACACTCGCAGGCGGATATCCTGACCGTGCAGGATGACAAGGCATGGCTTACCGTGCCGTACACCGGCACGTGGGATGTTCTGATTGACAGCCATAGTCAGTCACTGGAGCATTCCGTAAGCTACGTTGCTGCATAAGAGACAAACGCCCGGTCTGCTCACGCAGCCGGGCGCATTCTCAGGCAAAACCGGGACGCAGCGTATTATTCAGCGGGTTCCCTTCCAGCAGCGCTTTCACCTTCACCACCAGCTCATTCAGACAATCGTCCTTCATGCCGAGGCGCGTCAGCTCCTGGTCGAGCGAAAAGAGATACTGCGCGTTGGTGCCCAGCGGTCCACTGGCGGCAGCGATCAACGGGGCAATGACCTGCGTGCGGGTATCCGCTTCATACAGCGGATGGCGCGGATCCATAATAAACACCAGCGCGTTAACGGTACGTCCGTCATCGAGTTCCAACTTGCACCAGCTCGGCATATAGCAGCCGGTGATCATCTCGCGCTTCCACAGCAGCGTCAGTTCGTCTTCCAGCGTTGCATCCGGCAGGCGGTAGGCCACCCCCGTGGTGCGTCCGCCCTCTTTTAGTGCAAGCATGCGTCCAGGCTGACACGCGCTACCTCGACCGGCCGTGAGGCGCAAACAAAATGCGCGATGCCAGCCAGGAAGTGTACCTGTTGCCGATTCGACAAATTCGAGAGCCGGGTTCCACATCAGCGAACCGTAGCCAAAAATCCATACCGGGCCATCATCCGGGCGGCACGCCAGCGTGGCAGCGAGCGACGCCGCACGTTGTTCAGCTGACCAGAGAAGCGATTCCTCAATAGCACCAAATGCCGTCTTACAATCTGCCTTCATTAAGAAATCACGCGTTAACACTTTCCACCTCCGCCACTGCATGCTTCCTTGCGACATCTGTAATCCGCCTTCCCGGCATTGTGTGCTGGTCATTTTGCCAGCAGTTGAGTAACGATAAGCAATTCACGGGCCAGTTGCAATACAACGGAAGTTCAACCGCCTGAAAAGTCAAAACGAAGGCAGCGAATGATTTCACGGCTATTTCTTTTTATGCCATTTATCGTCGTCTCCTTTCTCATATTCATGTTTTACTGCGGCCCAGGCGACTTTGTGCGCGGTCTCTTCACGGCTGGCATCATCACGTCGATCTTCTTTATCTTTGTACTGATTCCAGGCGCTGTTAAAGGCCTCTTTGTAGATATCCTGCGCGTGCGCGGGCAATACGTGTTGCACGCTGTCTGGTAATTCGCGTTTCGTTTTATATGGCATCGCTAACCCCTCTTTTGGTTAAAGAGATAAGTGTGGACGACGATACGGCATGGTGCCAGTCAATTGAGAATTATGCGTAAATGATAATTTTAATATTATGTTATTAAAGGATTAATTGCAGAACACGTTCCATTATCGACACCCCAAAGCCAAAACATTACAAACAGTAAAATTGAGTAAAAAATCAAGGGTATTTAACAGAGATCTGTTAATTTAATGACCGAAAATTCTATCTATAATTACAAGCACCTGCATTGATGGAGAAGCACATGACAGCAGCACACGAGGCGGTGAAGACCCGCCACAAGGAGACATCACTCATTTTCCCGGTCCTGGCACTGGCTGTGCTGCTCTTCTGGGGAAGCAGTCAGTCACTGCCAGTGGTAGTTGGTATCAATATTCTTGCTCTGGTGGGTATCTTAACCAGCGCCTTTAGCGTCGTTCGCCATGCGGACGTATTAGCCCACCGCCTGGGTGAGCCTTACGGCTCGTTAATTCTCAGCCTTTCGGTGGTTATCCTCGAAGTCAGCCTGATTTCCGCGCTGATGGCGACCGGTGACGCCGCACCGACCCTGATGCGTGACACCCTCTACTCCATCATTATGATTGTGACAGGTGGTCTGGTGGGCTTTTCACTGTTACTGGGCGGCCGCAAATTTGCGACCCAGTACATGAATCTGTTCGGCATAAAACAGTATCTGATTGCCCTTTTCCCGCTGGCAATTATTGTGCTGGTCTTCCCGATGGCATTGCCGGGGGCCAACTTCTCAACCGGTCAGGCGCTGCTGGTTGCGCTGATTTCCGCAGCCATGTACGGCGTGTTCCTGCTGATTCAGACCAAAACGCACCAGAGCCTGTTCGTCTATGAACATGAAGATGACGGCGACGACCCGCATCACGGTAAGCCATCGGCTCACAGCAGCGCGTGGCATACGGTTTGGCTGATCGTACATCTGATTGCGGTTATCGCCGTGACCAAAATGAACGCCAACCCGCTGGAGACGCTGTTAACCGAGCTGAATGCCCCGGTCGCGTTTACCGGTTTCCTGGTGGCGCTGCTTATCCTGTCGCCTGAGGGTCTGGGGGCGTTGAGGGCGGTGCTGAACAATCAGGTGCAACGCGCAATGAATCTGTTCTTTGGCTCGGTCCTGGCGACTATCTCACTCACCGTGCCGGTGGTGACGCTGATTGCCTTTATGACCGGTA
Organism: Enterobacter cloacae complex sp. FDA-CDC-AR_0132; assembly: GCF_003010695.1. Taxonomy (NCBI): domain Bacteria; kingdom Pseudomonadati; phylum Pseudomonadota; class Gammaproteobacteria; order Enterobacterales; family Enterobacteriaceae; genus Enterobacter; species Enterobacter cloacae complex sp. FDA-CDC-AR_0132. The sequence continues at coordinate 4,403,993 of NZ_CP027618.1, forward strand.
ACGAGCTGCAGTTCGCGCTGGGTGCGCCAGAGATGATTGTGATGGTGGCTTCACTGCTGCTGTGTCAGATATCCTTCTCGACCGGGCGCACCAACGTGCTGAACGGCGCGGCGCACATGGCGCTGTTTGTGGCCTATCTGATGACGATATTTGCCTAAGCGTTGTTCGGTGAGGCTCTGAGGCCACACCCGACACCTCTTCTATCGGAAGAGGAATAACCAAAAAAAACCCGCCGAAGCGGGTTTTTTTACTAGTGGCTGGTATCCAGCTCATCGAAACTCTTCACCAGATCGTCAATCGCTTTGATCTGTTTCAGGAACGGCTCCAGTTTAGCCAGCGGCAATGCGGACGGGCCGTCGCACTTCGCGTTGTCCGGGTCCGGGTGTGCTTCAATGAACAGACCGGCCAGGCCAGTCGCCATACCGGCGCGCGCCAGCTCGGTGACCTGCGCACGGCGGCCGCCAGAGGCAGCACCAAACGGATCGCGACACTGCAGCGCATGGGTCACATCGAAGATGACCGGAGACTGGTTGGACACGTTCTTCATCACGCTGAAGCCGAGCATATCAACGACCAGGTTGTCGTAACCGAAGTTTGCGCCACGGTCACACAGAATCACTTTGTCGTTGCCGCCTTCGATAAATTTATCGACGATGTTACCCATCTGGCCAGGGCTCACGAACTGAGGTTTCTTCACGTTGATGACCGCGCCGGTTTTCGCCATCGCTTCCACCAGGTCCGTCTGACGTGCCAGGAACGCTGGCAGCTGGATAACGTCGACAACGTCCGCAACAGGCTGCGCCTGAGAAGCTTCGTGCACGTCGGTGATCACTTTCACGCCAAAGGTCTGTTTCAGTTCCTGGAAAATTTTCATCCCCTCTTCCAGGCCCGGGCCACGGTAAGAGTGAATGGAGGAACGGTTGGCTTTGTCAAAAGAGGCCTTAAACACGTACGGGATACCCAGTTTTTGGGTCACGGTCACGTAGTGCTCGCAGATACGCATCGCGAGATCACGGGATTCCAGCACGTTCATACCGCCAAACAGCACGAACGGCAGGTCGTTTGCCACGTTGATATCACCAATGCTAACCACTTTTTGTTTCATAGGATCGCCTTATTCAGGTGTGAATCGGAATTAAGATTAATGCAGTGTAATTTGTTTGTGCGAGATCGCGTTGATCTGCGCACGAATCATTTCGCTGATCGGGTCTTCCGGGCATTGCTCAACGAAATAATTCAGATCGTTCAGCGCCACATGCTCGCAATCAAGCTGGGCATAAATCAGCCCGCGATCGCGGATTTCGTACGGATCTTCCGGATTAAACTGCAGCAGCACTTCACTGGCACGTAATGCCAGCTCCATCTGACGCTCTTCCATCAGCGCAGATTTCAGCGTATCCAGCAGTTTACGGATCACCTCGGCGTTATCCGCCTCGTCGAGATCTTCATTAAAGAGCTCGGCAACCGGGCTGATATTGCCTTTTAACCAGACGTCCAGCGTATGCTCATCCAGCGTATCGCCGTTAAACGGATTGATGAGCCACATCTCACCGTCCAGCCACTCCGCTCGCAGGATCATCTGCGTCGGGAAAATGACCGGCACCAGTGGAATATCCAGACGATGCGCGACCCACAGCAAAATGGAACCCAGCGCAACCGCGCTGCCCTGACGATTTTTCAAGACCTGATCCAGCCATAGTGCGTCAGACAGACGATACACGCCACGCGTGTCGCAGAAACCCCATTCGCCGTAGAAAAGCTCAAGCAGCTTCTCTAATTGCCAGTCCTGCGGGCGCGCCTGATTGATCTCTTCACGCGCCAGGCTGACCAGATTCTCCAGCTCTTCGTAGACGTACTGCGACGTAAAATCGTCGCGGATCATCTCCGAAATCAGGATCATGCCATCGCAAAGCGGCACTTTATTAAATTCGAAATCGGCTAAGGACCTCATGACTTACCCCAGTAACGGTATTCTTGTGGTGGCGAGTTTAATGATGATGTACAGCACCACCAGCCCCAGCAGAAAGGCGATAAAACCGGTCTGCTGGCTGCGCGGACGACGACGCCCAAGCGCGATAAAACCCAAAACGATGTAGATGATAACGCCAAACAGCTTTTCAGTCAGCCATGCGCCTTTATCAGTAAATGGCAGATAGCCGGTCTTCCACATTAATCCGGCCCCTGAGAGAAACAGCACCGTGTCAATACAGTGCGGCGCAATACGCACCCAGCGGGCGTCAATCAGCGGATTATTGCTGTAACGCCACCAGTAACGGACGATGAAAAAGCTGATGGTCAGGGCAACGGCTATCAGGTGGGCCGTGATCAGCACGGTAAACAGACTCATGCCCATTGTCCCAGCGTCAGACGGTCGTTGCCGCCATAGTCGCGGCAGGTCTCCACCGCACGATAACCTGCAGCGATGAACACGTCACGCACCGCGTCCCCTTGCGTCCAGCCGTGCTCGACCAGCAGCCAGCCGCCGGGGTGCAAATGCTGTCGTGACGTTGTCACAATATGCACAATATCCGCCAGCCCTTCGTTGGCAGCGACCAGCGCCGTCAGCGGTTCAAAACGCACGTCCCCTTGCGTCAGGTGCGGGTCATGCTCGTCGATATAGGGAGGGTTGCTGACAATCATCCCGAACGTGCGGTTATCCAGCGCGCTAAACCAGCTGCTTTGCAGAACGGTGACGTTCGGGAAGCCCAGACGCGCCACGTTACGCTGCGCCAGCGCTACCGCATCGGGCATCACGTCAACCGCCGTCACCTCGCAGTCCGGACGCTCGCTGGCCAGCGCCAGGGCAATTGCGCCAGTGCCGGTTCCAAGATCGAGAATTCGGCAGGCTTGCGCGGGTAAACGCGACAACGCCTGCTCCACCAGACACTCGGTGTCCGGACGTGGGATCAGGGTCGCTGGGGAGACGTACAACGGCAGTGACCAGAACTCACGCTCCCCGACCAGATGCGCCACCGGCTCACCGGTTTTGCGTCGGGCAAGCAGCGTAGCGAGCTGCGCTTCCTGCTCAGCGCTCAGCTGAGTCTCGCCGAAAGCCAGCAGGTAAGTGCGGGCTTTCCCCGTCACAAACTCAAGCAAAATTTCGGCGTCACGTTTAGGGCTTTCGCTCGCGGAAAGCTCACTGGCGGCCTGCCGTAACCAGTGCTGAAACTCCATTATTCCTGCTCGGACAGTGCTGCCAGCTGGTCGGCCTGGTATTCCTGCACGATAGGCTCAATCAGCATATCCAGCTTTCCTTCCATCACTTCGTCCAGACGGTACAGGGTCAGGTTGATGCGGTGGTCGGTAACACGGCCCTGCGGGAAGTTATAGGTACGGTTACGGTCGCTGCGATCGCCGCTGCCCAGCAGGTTACGACGCGTGGAGGCTTCCGCCTGCTGACGTTTTGCCATTTCAGCCGCGTGGATACGCGCGCCCAGCACGGATAAGGCTTTGGCTTTGTTCTTGTGCTGTGAACGTTCGTCCTGGCACTCCACCACGATGCCGGTCGGCAGGTGGGTAATACGGATAGCGGAATCGGTGGTGTTAACGTGCTGACCACCTGCCCCGGAGGAGCGGAAGGTATCGATACGCAGGTCCGCCGGGTTGATGTCCGGCAATTCTGCTTCAGGCAGCTCTGGCATCACCGCAACCGTACAGGCAGAAGTGTGAATTCGCCCCTGAGATTCGGTGGCAGGTACGCGCTGCACGCGATGACCGCCGGATTCAAACTTCAGACGACCGTACACGCCGTCACCGCTGATTTTAGCGATAACCTCTTTGTAGCCGCCATGTTCACCGTCGTTGGCGCTCATGATCTCAACGCGCCAGCGACGCGCTTCGGCGTAGCGGCTGTACATACGGAACAGATCGCCGGCAAACAGTGCCGCTTCGTCACCGCCGGTCCCGGCGCGGACTTCGACAAAGGCGTTACGCTCATCGTCCGGATCTTTTGGCAGCAGAAGCACCTGCAACTGTTGCTCCATCTCTTCAGAACGCGCTTTTGCGTCCAGCAACTCTTCCTGCGCCATCTCGCGCATTTCAGGGTCGTCGAGCATCATCTGCGCGGTTTCAATATCTTCCTGGACCTGTCGCCAGTCGGTAAAGCATTTTGATACATCACTCAACTGCGCGTATTCACGCGAGAGCGCGCGAAAACGTTCCTGGTCAGCAATGGTCCCGGCATCGCCGAGCAGCGCCTGTACTTCTTCATGGCGCTCGTGCAGAGCTTCCAGTTTAGCGACGATAGAAGGCTTCATAGGCGTAAATGCACCTTGTAATAGAAAATGGGTATAGGGCGCTATTCCAGCCCGAGGCTGTTGCGCAGAATAGTCAGGCGTTCATCATCCCCGTCACGGGCGGCCTGCTGAAGAGATTTGGTTGGTGCATGGATCAGGCGGTTGGTCAGTTTCCAGGCCAGATCCTGCATAATGGCTTCTGCGTCGCCGCCCTGTTGAAGGGCGGCCAGCGCTTTGGCGGTCAGGTCATCACGCACCTGCTCCGCCTGACCGCGGTACTCACGGATAGTCTCGCTGACGCTTTGCGCGCGCAGCCAGGCCATAAACTCACTCGTTTCCTGCTCTACAATGGTTTCCGCCTGAACTGCCGCCGCTTTACGCTGGGCAAGGTTATGCGAAATGATGCTTTGCAGGTCGTCCACGCTGTAAAGATAGGCGTTCGCCAGTTTACCGACTTCCGGTTCGACATCGCGCGGGACGGCAATATCCACCAGCAGCATCGGTTGATTACGGCGGGATTTCAGCGCTCGCTCGACCATCCCTTTACCGATAATCGGCAGCGGGCTGGCGGTAGAGCTGATGATAATATCTGCCTCTTTCAGGCGCTCATCGATGTCGCTCAGCGCAACCACCTCGGCACCCACCTCGTCCGCCAGCACCTGTGCACGTTCGCGGGTACGGTTAGCGATAATCATCTTTTTAACTTTGTGTTCGCGCAGATGGCGCGCCACAAGTTCGATGGTTTCGCCCGCCCCGACCAGCATCACAGTGACGGTCGACAGGGATTCAAAGATTTGACGGGCCAGGGTACAGGCCGCGAAAGCAACAGAAACCGCACTGGCACCAATGTCGGTTTCGGTTCGCACACGCTTCGCCACGGAGAATGACTTCTGGAACATACGCTCCAGTTCACTGGCTTTCAGATGCCCTTTTTGCGAATCGGCAAACGCCTTTTTCACCTGACCGAGAATTTGCGGCTCGCCGAGCACCAGCGAGTCCAGGCCGCTGGCCACACGCATCAGATGGCTGACTGCATCGTTATCCTGATGCCAGTAGAGGCTATTACGCAGCTCTTCTTCGTTGAGGTTGTGGTAATCACATAACCAGCGGATCAGCACTTCATGCAGGTTGTCCTGCTCTTCAACGCTTAGGTAGAGTTCAGTACGGTTGCACGTCGAGAGCACCACGCCACCCTGCACCATCGGCTGTGCAAGCAGGCTGTCCAGCGCCAGGTCAAGCGTATCCGGCGAAAACGTTACGCGTTCTCGCAGCGAAACCGGGGCTGTTTTGTGGTTAATACCGAGTGCTAATAGGGTCATGTTGAGCGGGAGTAGTACCAGCGTTAATAAGGTTAGCAGAACGCATCATACAGGATGCGCGAGATCAATAAAAGAGACTGCCCCCTTTCGGAGTAATAGCTTATACAATGCTTTGAGATAATTTGAACGTAGACGGTGGCACCCTTCGACGCTAGCATTAACAGTTATAACTGCAACGTATCTCAAGGATTTGTCCTCATTATGACCCGACTGATTCGCCTGCTGCCCCTGGCGGCACTGGTTCTGACCGCATGTACCGTCACCCAACCTAAAGGCCCGGGCAAAAGCCCTGATTCACCGCAGTGGCGTCAGCACCAGCAGGACGTCCGCAATTTGAGCCAATACCAGACCCGTGGTGCCTTCGCTTATCTCTCTGATGAACAAAAAGTGTATGCGCGTTTCTTCTGGCAGCAAACCGGGCAGGACAACTATCGCCTGCTGCTGTTAAACCCGCTGGGCAGCACCGAACTGGAGCTTATTGCCAAACCGGGTGAAGCGCAGATCACCGATAGCAAAGGCCAGCACTATACCGCCACCGACGCCGAAGAGATGATCGGCAAGCTGACCGGAATGCCTATTCCGCTGAACAGCCTGCGCCAGTGGATCCTGGGCCTGCCGGGTGACGCGACCGACTACCAGCTTGACGACCAGTACCGTCTGAGCCAGGTGAACTACACCCAGAACGGCAAAACCTGGAAAGTGGTGTACAGCGCCTATGACAGCAACACCAGGCCTTCCCTGCCATCCAACATGGAACTGACCCAGGGTAGCCAGCGCATCAAGCTGAAAATGGACAACTGGATCGTTAAATGATGACCCACTGGCCTTCTCCGGCAAAACTGAACCTGTTTTTATACATCACCGGACAGCGTGCTGACGGATATCATACCCTGCAGACGCTGTTTCAGTTCCTTGATTACGGCGACACGATCGCGATTGGCCCGCGTCAGGACGGCGAGGTTTGCCTGCTGACGCCGGTTGATGGCGTGGCGCATGAAGATAACCTGATCGTGCGCGCTGCACGTCTGCTGATGAAAACGGCGTCGGACACCGGTCGTCTGCCGGCAGGAAGCGGCGCGGATATCCGTATTGAGAAGCGTCTGCCGATGGGCGGTGGACTGGGCGGTGGCTCATCAAATGCCGCCACCGTGTTGGTTGCCCTGAATCACCTCTGGGGCTGCGGATTATCTCAGGATGAGCTGGCAGCGTTAGGCTTAACGCTGGGGGCGGACGTCCCGGTCTTTGTGCGCGGTCATGCGGCGTTTGCTGAAGGGGTGGGCGAAATACTTTCCCCGGTAGAGCCGCCGGAAAAATGGTACCTGGTGGCCCACCCGGGCGTCAGCATTCCGACCCCGGTCATCTTCAACGATCCTGACCTGCCACGGAATACCCCGGTGCGGTCAATAGAAACGTTATTAAATTGTGAATTCAGCAACGATTGCGAGGTTATCGCAAGAAAACGTTTTCGCGAGGTTGATGCGGTGCTTTCCTGGCTGTTAGAATACGCGCCGTCGCGCCTGACTGGCACAGGGGCCTGTGTCTTTGCTGAATTTGACACCGAATCCGCCGCTCGTCAGGTGCTTGAGCAAGCGCCGGTTTGGCTGCATGGTTTTGTAGCACGTGGGATGAACACCTCCCCCCTACAGCAAGCCATTCTGGCGCAGACTGAGTTTCGGTGACAACGTCACCCTGTTCCAGACGTTGCATCGCGCTCTTTAATACACCGCCTGGATAGCATTTCGCCTGGCCCGCACAGTTTGCGGCGAACGCTATCCACCACTGGACGCATGCCTGAGGTTCTTCTCGTGCCTGATATGAAGCTTTTTGCTGGTAACGCCACCCCGGAACTAGCACAACGTATTGCCAACCGCCTGTACACTTCCCTCGGCGACGCCGCTGTAGGTCGCTTTAGCGACGGCGAAGTCAGCGTACAAATCAATGAAAATGTACGCGGTGGTGATATTTTCATCATCCAGTCCACCTGTGCTCCAACAAATGACAACCTGATGGAACTGGTTGTTATGGTCGACGCCCTGCGTCGCGCTTCAGCAGGCCGTATCACTGCTGTTATTCCTTACTTCGGCTATGCCCGTCAGGACCGTCGAGTCCGTTCCGCGCGTGTGCCAATCACTGCCAAAGTTGTCGCTGATTTCCTCTCCAGCGTTGGCGTTGACCGTGTTCTGACCGTTGACCTGCATGCAGAACAGATCCAGGGCTTCTTCGACGTTCCGGTTGATAACGTATTCGGTAGCCCAATCCTGCTGGAAGACATGCTGCAGCTGAATCTGGATAACCCAATCGTGGTTTCTCCGGACATCGGCGGCGTGGTACGTGCTCGTGCTATCGCTAAGCTGCTGAACGATACCGACATGGCAATCATCGACAAACGCCGTCCACGCGCTAACGTTTCTCAGGTGATGCACATCATCGGTGACGTTGCTGGCCGTGACTGCGTGCTGGTTGACGACATGATCGATACCGGCGGTACGCTGTGTAAAGCAGCAGAAGCGCTGAAAGAGCGTGGTGCCAAGCGCGTATTCGCCTACGCGACTCACCCGATCTTCTCCGGTAATGCAGTAAACAACCTCCGCAACTCCGTTATCGACGAAGTAGTGGTGTGCGATACCATCCCACTGAGTGACGAGATCAAAGCGCTGCCAAACGTGCGCACCTTGACCCTGTCCGGGATGCTGGCCGAAGCGATTCGTCGTATCAGCAACGAAGAATCTATCTCAGCAATGTTCGAACACTAATCGAACACGGCCGAAAAACCCGCTGCGGCGGGTTTTTTTGTCTCTGATATTTATTTGTATGATCAATGCCTCCTTCACCTGCCATTCACATGACAGATGATGCGCACACGGATGAGAGATAATTGTGAAACACGTAACCTCCTCACATGTTCTTCCCTTTCGCGCCCTCATCGACGCTTGCTGGAAAGAGAAATACACCGCTTCACGTTTTATGCGTGACCTTATTGCCGGTATCACCGTCGGGATTATCGCCATTCCGCTCGCCATGGCACTGGCAATTGGCAGCGGCGTAGCACCGCAGTATGGGCTTTACACGGCGGCCGTCGCCGGGATTGTGATTGCGCTAACGGGCGGGTCTCGCTTCAGCGTTTCCGGCCCGACAGCCGCATTTGTGGTGATCCTCTATCCCGTTTCTCAGCAGTTTGGCCTGGCAGGCCTGCTGGTCGCCACCCTGATGTCCGGCGTCTTTTTGATCCTGTTTGGTCTGGCCCGTTTTGGCCGGCTGATTGAATACATTCCCCTTTCCGTGACGCTGGGGTTCACCTCCGGGATTGGCATTACCATCGGGACAATGCAGATCAAGGACTTCCTCGGCCTGCAGATGGCCCACGTCCCTGAACATTACCTGCAAAAAGTCGGGGCGCTGTTTATGGCGCTCCCCACCGCCAACCCGGGCGATGCCGCCATCGGGATTGTTACCCTGGGCACACTGATTATCTGGCCTCGTTTAGGCATTCGTCTGCCTGGCCACCTGCCCGCCCTGCTGCTGGGCTGTGCCGTGATGGCCATCGTTAATCTCTTTGGTGGCCACGTCGCGACCATTGGATCTCAGTTCCACTATGTTCTGGCTGACGGTTCACAGGGAAGCGGTATTCCTCAACTGCTACCGCAACTGGTACTGCCATGGGATATGCCGGGTTCCAGCTTCACCTTAAGCTGGGACTCCCTGCGCGCCCTTCTGCCCGCGGCCTTCTCAATGGCGATGCTGGGGGCCATTGAATCCCTGCTCTGTGCCGTCGTGCTGGACGGCATGACCGGCACCAAGCATAAAGCCAACAGCGAACTGGTTGGGCAGGGTCTGGGCAACATCATCGCCCCGTTCTTTGGCGGTATTACGGCAACAGCAGCCATCGCCCGCTCTGCGGCAAACGTACGTGCCGGGGCGACGTCGCCGGTATCGGCAGTTATCCACTCCGTGCTGGTGATCCTCGCCCTGCTGGTCCTCGCTCCTCTCCTTTCCTGGCTGCCGCTTTCAGCCATGGCTGCCCTGCTGCTGATGGTGGCGTGGAACATGAGCGAAGCACATAAGGTGGTCAATCTGCTGCGTCGCGCACCGAAAGACGACATCATCGTGATGCTGATTTGTATGTCGCTGACCGTGCTGTTCGATATGGTTATCGCCATCAGCGTCGGGATCGTGCTGGCCTCCCTGCTGTTTATGCGCCGTATAGCGCAGATGACGCGCCTTTCCCCGGTTAACGTAGAGGTACCTGACGATGTGCTGGTGCTGCGTGTGATTGGCCCGTTGTTCTTTGCTGCCGCGGAAGGTCTGTTCAGCGAACTGGAAACCCGTATCGTGGGCAAACGCATTGTGGTGCTGAAATGGGATGCCGTGCCGGTGCTGGATGCGGGTGGTCTGGATGCCTTCCAGCGCTTCGTTTCGCGTCTGCCGGAAGGCTGCGAACTGCGGGTGAGTAATCTCGAATTCCAGCCGCTGCGCACCATGGCGCGCGCTGGCGTGCAGCCGATCCCTGGCCGCCTGGCCTTTTATCCTAACCGTGAAGCCGCGTTAGCGGATCTGTGAATGCCCTGATGCAGAGAAACGTCTCTGCATCATCACGGCTATCGCCTGCTGGAGCCATACAAGCACGGCAGGCGTCATCCATGTTCCTTTCATCAGATGCGGCTCCTGCTGCATGGCAACGCGAAACTTTTGCTGGGTTTCAGGATTCGTTCCCGCGTATGACTGGAACAATACCCGCCAGTGTTCAGCGAGCATTTGCGCCTCGCCGGAAGACGGGTCAAGGTTTTCCCGCTGTGCCTGATGCAATTTCGCTACCAGTGGCGGCCACTCCATCATGCGATCAAAATAGTGTGCGCGGGTAAAGGTCATCTCTTCTGCAGAGAGATACTTTTCCCAGATGGCAAGCTTCGATTCGGCAAACGCCCGCGTAATATAGTCAGTCATTTCCGCCGTAATACCCGTCTGCTCACGCATCTGAGGCTCGACGCTGTGCATCTCGTTCAGCCGGGTGAGAAATTCCGGCTTACCTGCCGTATCCTGCTCCAGGCGTGACATCCAGCGCGTCGCCAGATCCCTGGCACGGGGATCCGAAACGTCGATATTATGCTTCAGCAGGCTATTTGCCTCAGCAACCAGACTTGACCAGATATCCGCAAGTGCCTCCTTCTGTACGGCAAACGGCAACTGCTGTAACTCCTCTTTGCTAAACCAGCGTTCGTACATATTCATTAACTCCAGAGTCTGTAGCCAGGATTCCAGATTGGGTGCCGCATCGTCGGTAAGCCCGGTACGCAATTCCACCAGCCTCTCGCGCAGTGTCAGCATGCTGCGAAGTTGCTTATCCAGCAAACTGATTTGCGCATCGAGTAATTCGGTTAACGACAGCGACTCCTGTTTCAGAAAATCCCTGATTTCAGCAAGTTCCAGCCCGGCTTTTGCCAGCACCTGAATCATATGCAGACGTTGCACATCCGCCAGATTATACAGCCGGTAACCTGCCGCACTTCTGGCAGAAGGCAGTAACAACCCTGTTTGCTCATAGTGATGCAATGTTCGCACGGTGATCCCGGCACGTTTCGCGAGTTCACCCACCTGAATCAACATAACTGCTCCTTTTACTTTGCCAGTGGCACCACTTTGAAGCCTTACGTTACGTGAGGGTCAACCTTTCATGCAAAAAAAAACGACTCCATGAGGAGCCGTTTCGGTGTTCTTTCGTCGTAGCACGTTAGCTGTGTTTGTGCTGGTCCCTGCGGCAGCGCTTATCGTAATGGCGCACCCACCAGTATTTATCGCAGACTTCTTCATGACCACTCACGCGCGCACCGGCAAGCCATAGCACTGCACCAAGGAAGATACTCAATACCGCGCCATGCGCAAAGTATTGCGGAAGGTCAAGCTGCGGCAATTGGTTTAAAATTGAATAACCCACGCCAGCGACCATCACAAACAGTCCCAACCCCATCAGCACATTACCGAGTATCGAAGCGTTTTTGCGTTTCATATGTCACCTCCGGAACTTTGGGTTGTAAGGGGAAAAGCCCCTGATCCTTGTGTGTAAAGTATAGACAACGGCTCTTTTATGAGTTGCGTGAATGATCACATTTACAGATAACTCCCAGACAAAAGTTTACAAATAAGACATTGAACAGCTTGAAATTCTAATTGTTCAGATAAGTAATTATTCATATCTCGCGGTTCGGGCAGCAGAATTTTGTCAAGCGGCGCGTCAGACAGTAAACTACGCGCCAGATCTGGAACCCATTAGGAATTGAATCGTGACGATTAAACTGATTGTCGGCCTCGCGAACCCAGGCGCAGAGTACGCGGCGACCCGCCACAATGCCGGTGCCTGGTACGTTGATCTGCTGGCCGAACGGTTACGTGCTCCCCTGCGTGAAGAACCAAAATTCTACGGGTATACCTCACGTATCAATCTTGCTGGCGCAGATGTCCGTCTGCTGGTGCCCACCACCTTTATGAACCTGAGCGGCAAAGCTGTTGCAGCCATGGCGACGTTTTATCGCATTAACCCGGATGAAATTCTGGTGGCCCACGATGAGCTGGACCTGCCCCCCGGTGTGGCAAAATTCAAACTGGGCGGTGGTCATGGCGGTCACAATGGTCTGAAAGACATTATCAGCAAGCTGAGCAATAACCCCAATTTCCACCGTTTGCGCGTGGGAATCGGCCATCCGGGCGATAAAAACAAAGTTGTCGGTTTTGTGTTAGGTAAACCGCCGGTTTCTGAGCAGAAACTGATTGACGAAGCGGTCGACGAAGCGGTGCGCTGCACCGAAATCTGGCTGCAAGATGGCCTAACCAAAGCGACAAACCGCTTACACGCTTTCAAAGCGCAATAATCCGCCCGATACGGCTTTTTTACCGCGCGTGATGCGGGTTACGTGTATAATAGGCGTAGTTATTTACTTTTCATCAATCGGTTATCGTTAACGGATTGATTATCAAGATATTAAGGTGATTTAGAAATGGGATTCAAATGCGGTATCGTCGGTCTGCCAAACGTGGGCAAATCCACCCTGTTCAACGCGCTCACCAAAGCAGGTATTGAAGCGGCGAACTTCCCGTTCTGTACCATCGAACCGAACACCGGCGTTGTGCCAATGCCCGATCCGCGTCTGGACCAGCTCGCGGAAATCGTGAAGCCGCAGCGCATTCTGCCGACCACCATGGAGTTCGTGGACATCGCGGGCCTGGTGAAAGGTGCATCCAAAGGCGAAGGCCTCGGTAACCAGTTCCTGACCAACATCCGTGAAACGGAAGCAATTGGTCACGTTGTCCGTTGCTTCGAGAACGACAACATCATCCACGTCAACAACAAAGTGGATCCGGCTGACGACATCGACGTCATCAACACCGAGCTGGCACTGTCTGACCTCGACACCTGTGAACGCGCTATTCACCGCGTGCAGAAGAAAGCCAAAGGTGGCGACAAAGACGCGAAAGCAGAACTGGCTGCGCTGGAAAAATGTCTGCCACAGCTGGAAAACGCGGGCATGCTGCGCGCGCTGAAAAACCTGACAGAAGAAGACAAGGCGGCGATCAAATACCTGAGCTTCCTGACTCTGAAGCCAACTATGTACATCGCCAACGTTAACGAAGACGGTTTCGAGAACAACCCATACCTGGACAAAGTGCGTGAAATCGCGGCGGCTGAAGGTTCAGTGGTTGTAGCGGTTTGCGCTGCCGTTGAATCCGACATTGCAGAGCTGGACGACGCTGACCGTGACGAATTCATGGCCGAGCTGGGTCTGGAAGAGCCGGGCCTGAACCGCGTGATCCGCGCAGGCTATGAGCTGCTGAACCTGCAGACCTACTTCACCGCTGGCGTGAAAGAAGTGCGTGCGTGGACGATTCCTGTCGGTGCGACTGCGCCTCAGGCGGCCGGTAAGATCCACACCGACTTCGAGAAAGGCTTCATTCGTGCGCAGACTATCGCGTTTGAAGATTTCATCACCTACAAGGGTGAGCAAGGCGCGAAAGAAGCAGGCAAGATGCGTGCGGAAGGGAAAGATTACATCGTTAAAGATGGCGACGTGATGAACTTCCTGTTTAACGTTTGATTTATTTTGAATGAAAAAAATCCACGCTTAGGCGTGGATTTTTTATTGCGAATCTATCAATAGATAACTAGTTTTCCCGCAGGCCAAGTTCCTGACCATCCACAAGGCATATGACCAGCTTCATAAACATTAATCAATCCGTCAAAAAAGAACGGCTCTCGTAGTAAAGAACCATACGCATCTTCAAGCAAGTAATTCACCAGATCCCATTTTAAGTTCTCAATCATTGAGCTTTTCTCAGACTCTGGGAAGATTATTTTTGGGATAATATCATTCTCCACCACTTTCTTAGCCTCTTTGACCAAAGAGTTCCAATATTGATAATTGTTAGTATGTTTCTTTGCGAGATAACCTGTTATTTCATTGCCTGCTTCCAATGTGGCACTTTCCCATTCATCGCTATTCAAGCCTTTTATAAATAAGCTAAGAGACTGAACCTGGATAACCCCAGGGAGGGTCGTCGCCACACCAAGATTAACAAACCAATTAATTTTGTTTAACCTGTCTATTGCTAACGGGGATATTTTCATGATTTAACCTGATTTATTCTTCCTGGGATCCCAGGTACGTTCATACCACCAAGCGCACCATGTTGTATTCGATTTTGAATACTATATCTGACTGCTTCTTTCACCTGATTTGCTGGTAAACCAGCAGCCTCCAGTGAATGCTTCAATGCCTGAGTATAATGGAGATTGGAAGGCATTTCTCGGTATGAAGCTCCGCCTTTCCTAAATTGATTCCAAAACTGTTCTAAAGATTTATGAGCTTCATAATGTGGAGTACCTGGTTGAGTGAACGCATTACCTTCTAATTTTATCGCTGCTCCACTATTAGTAGGAATAATGTCACGGAATGCAGTATCCTGATATAAGTGATGTGATTGTCCAGGGCGTAAGTCATTTTTAAACTTCCATGAGGACCTAAAATCGGACCATCTTCCGTAGACTTGCATTTCAACCCCCACGGATCCACCCACCCCAGCGCATTCGGCGCATACTGGTAAAGGTTTATCCCCCCCGCCAGCCCTATCGGGTCCTGCTGCGTAAACCTTCCGCAGTCCGGGTCGTAATACCGGAACAGATTGTAGTGCAGCCCTGTCTCACGATCCAGGTATTGCCCCTGCATGCGCAGGTTCTGAGAATATCCTGATACCTGCGTTTCACTTTCCCGCAGTAGCTTGCCCCAGGCACTGTTCACCCCTTCCCAGCGCACCTGCCCTTCGCTATCCGTCATCCGCTCCGGCGTACCGTTGGGCTGGCAGTGGAACCAGAAGATTTCCGGGGCATCAACGCCGTCGATACGCGCCAGCGGATCGTAGCTGTCCTGATCGCTGTAGACGTAGGTCAGCGGCACGTCCCCGTGCACTTCCTGCAGCAGACGGAAACCTTCCCAGACAAACCGGGTGGTGACCGGCTTTCCGGTTGGCTGTCCGCCCAGCATCTGGCGTCGCGTTTTGCTGATGCGGCGACCGAGCGGATCGTAGCGGAAGCTGACCTGCGTCTGCGGTTTGTTGCGGTCCCGCGGCTGGCTGATGACTTCCGTCAGACGGTGCTCACCATCGTAGCGGTAGTGCCAGCGGGTCTGGCCGTTATCCTTCTCCATGGTGCGGCCGTGGATATCATAGCGCCAGCGAATGCCGTTCAGCTACGTCAGACAGTTGTGCGTGACTTTCTCAGCAGAACCTTCGAGCAGTGAAGGTTCTGTAGTGGTAGCGGTTTGCGCCGCGGTTGAATCCGACATTGCAGAGCTGGACGACGCTGACCGTGACGAATTCATGGCCGAGCTGGGTCTGGAAGAGCCGGGCCTGAACCGCGTGATCCGCGCAGGCTATGAGCTGCTGAACCTGCAGACCTACTTCACCGCTGGCGTGAAAGAAGTGCGTGCGTGGACGATTCCTGTCGGTGCGACTGCGCCTCAGGCGGCCGGTAAGATCCACACCGACTTCGAGAAAGGCTTCATTCGTGCGCAGACTATCGCGTTTGAAGATTTCATCACCTACAAGGGTGAGCAAGGCGCAAAAGAAGCAGGCAAGATGCGTGCGGAAGGGAAAGATTACATCGTTAAAGATGGCGACGTGATGAACTTCCTGTTTAACGTTTGATTTGTTTTGAATGAAAAAAATCCACGCTTTGGCGTGGATTTTTTTATTCCGGGGTTAAAACACATTTTCCAGGAGTTCTGTTTTCATGCTGGGTTCAAAGGGAATGATTTCAACAGTCGCAAGCTTTAACTTCTGAAAAGGATCCTCGCGTAAGCGCTCTTCAAGAGAGGCAAGACTCTCGCACTTAGCGAGAATGACACCACCGTTTCTTGGGATCCGTCTACCGGGCGCCAGAAAAATCCCCTCTGCATACCCCTTTTTTAGCCACTCAACATGAGCAGATATCGCTGCGTCGATTTCATCGAGTGGTTTTATATAGGTCAAAATGACAATGTAAACCGTGCTCATCCTTTGCCTCTTAACTCTGTTTTTTTAAATCGCTTGTTGGAACTGCTGATACAGTCCCTGTTTTGCCACCGGTTATAGTTATCATTTTTTTTAGCGCTTTTGATCTTAATATGCAGGGCCCGATTGAGACAACGCGTTACGCTTCATATCCCAGGAATAAAACCAATCATGCCAACCATTTTGTTTTGCTGGATAGCTACAGAAAACGACCACTTCCTTTGACAGATTGAATGTTAAGTAATAGAAAGTCGCACCTTCAGGAGGTGCAGATCAAAATAATTTTTCGCCCTGAGTATCGAAGATGGTCAAAACGGTTGGTAATGGCTTAGACTCGCTTAACGCAAAGACTAACTGGCGTGTTGAGTCGACCATTGCATGGTCTAAAAATGGCATACTAACCACTCTGTTACTTTCACCACTAGCCCAATGAAGCAGGTTATTTTCTTTAAAATAAATGAGATTTTCAATCATTGGTAAACCTCAACTTTTAAAGTTTGATCTTTTTCAAATCACCTTCAAAAAGCCCCACAAGATATACCCGGTATCGTGCTGGTTGCACTTCTTTATACGTTAATACACTAGAAAAATCTTTCAAACACTTTGAACATGTATTTTTCGAAACATCTAATTGGCTATCGTCGTAGCTATATCTCTTATGTTCACTAACAAGCTTCACACCTCTCATTTTCTTAACCAAAAAGCTTTTTACCTCTTCAGTAAGCGTGTCAAACTCATATGAGTTTACGATAGAGTAGACTATTACCCCGTCACATTCAGGGCATGATATTTCCTTTCCATACTCTATGAAATCATTGTCAATGCCATCGAGGACTAATAACTTCTTTTTAAGTCGATTAGTTATTTTCATTTCCTCTATAACTTTTATCTCCAATAATAACAAGTAAGATTAAAAGTAAATGGATGATGTTATTAGTCAATAACTTAATTTAGGCAAGCCTTGATTATTGATTATATTGAATTCCAAACTATATATATACCATGGTTGAATGACTTTGTCTCATACGAGACAGAAATTCGGCCCCATTCATAATCCCATCTAATCATTTCTGTTTTCGTAATATCAGGAACCCCTAAATTCAGAGAAAGGCTTAGCCAATCAGACAAGCTTTTCACTGAGTTATTTAGCATGTTAATATTAGTTCTCGTATCCCAGTCCTTTAGGGATTTATAATATTCACTATCTTTATCGACAAGATGAACCATAAAAGGAAAACCAAAACATATTGGCCGTATGTTAATTTCAAATTCTTTATCGCAAAAAAACACCGGATCAATAAGATATTGATAAGGCATGTATTTCTTTACAGCATTAAACGTATTTAGTTTGTGATAAAGTTTACTGTTGCAAAATCCTTCTTCAGTATCAATCTCTAAAGTTAGACCATCGAAAATTAGCTTTCCCGTTTTCGCATTAAAATTTAAGTTTATCATATATCTATAATCTTTCCTGGGGTTAAAAGATGTCTCGATTCCTCTGGGATAAAGAACTGAAGTCCTCCCCCATCTCCATACAACTTATTGGCTGCAGCTCTACCGTAAGCAACATCTATGTCTTCGCTTACATAGAAAGCCCTTAATTTCGTACGTACAGGCCATCGAGGATCTAATTTTACCTGTAACGCTTGATGATAACCCAAAGGATCGCCTCTATATTGATTGACTGTTGGGAATGTCACAGTATATGAGGGTTGTTGATTCCCATTCGGGTAAAGAGCATAAAGAATTGTACCTTTTTTCAGCTTCCTATTCTTATAAACATCAACACCGGGATAATCATCATTTCCAGGGCCTTGCCACTTCGTTGCTTCTTTAGATGGATCCTTACATTTACGACTCAACCCCCACGGATCCACCCATCCCAGCGCATTAGGCGCATACTGGTAAAGGTTTATCCCCCCCCGCCAGCCCTATCGGGTCCTGCTGCGTAAATCTTCCGCTGTCCGGGTCATAATACCGGAACAGATTGTAGTGCAGCCCTGTCTCACGATCCAGGTATTGCCCCTGCATGCGCAGGTTCTGAGAATATCCTGATACCTGCGTCTCGCTTTCCCGCAGCAGCTTGCCCCAGGCGCTGTTCACCCCTTCCCAGCGCACCTGCCCTTCGATATCCGTCATCCGCTCCGGCGTGCCGTTGGGCTGGCAGTGGAACCAGAAAATCTCCGGGGAATCAACGCCATCGACACGCGCCAGCGGATCGTAACTGTCCTGATCGCTGTAGACACAGGTCAGCGGCACATCCCCGTGCACCTCCTGCAGCAGACGGAACCCTTCCCAGACAAACCGGGTGGTGACCGGCTTGCCGGTTGGCTGTCCGCCCAGCATCTGGTGTAAAGGAAATGAGAACATCCGCACCTTGTTTTGTATATTTAACTTCATAATTACCAGCTTCTAAAGTAATAAACTCATCTGACATAGCTTCGGAGTCATCAGGATCAAGGGCGCCGCCCGTAACATTCTCCCCCGCCCCGATGAAAACTTTCCCAGAAGATACGCTTAAGAATTATGCAACTGTATACTCACCAACATCGTATCTAATATTGACATTATAGGTTCCGTCACCACCAAGATTGGAGATAACATATTGCATTTTTATTTCTTCATCTTTTGGTAGACTGCACCAATCTACATCCTCATTAATTCTATGCTTTAATAGCATCAAATCATAAATAACTAATACGGCAGTATCGGTTTCTATAGTTATAAATTATCAAGTAATAAATGAAGGGATTAGGTTAAAAATAGGTATAAGCCCATCTGGCACTCAAAAATCTAACAATATGTTTTTTATAAGCTAATCATCATAACATGCTGCGGTAAAAATAAAAGACCGAAAAACACAAGCTACTCACCGACCTGCATATTAGTTAATTATACTTTCTATAGATTTTACAACGCTTTTATAAAATTGAATCGACTCCTCACCTATTAGTATATTCTCAATCGGCGAGTCTACTGCCACGCCATAATGATCATATATTTTATTTCTAACAGGGTTTTTAAAATAATGTTGAGGTAAGACATCCACTTCGCGCATGTCGATAGTTTTAAACGTTACGAAATAACCGTTTTTCCAACATGAATTATCAGTAATAATTGGCGACAGCAGCAAATTATCTTTTGGCAATACAGCATCTTCTTGAAGCGAAGATGTAAAATAGTTATATATATATATAACTATGGCATTCTTGAACGGGCCGACATCTATTTTACCCAAAGAGACCATGCCATAGCCTAACCGACCATCATTTAACTGAAAGTAAAAAACATCGCCTTCTTTAGGCCATTTTTTTTGATTTTCTTTTGCTGGCACTATAGTAAGTCTATCGGCCATTTTCCATTAACCCTATTATTTAAGCCAATTTCCGCCACACATAATAGCATCCGAGTATAACTTTCTTGTCGGACTTATGCTATTGATAGAATTTTAAAAGTGGGGATTATTGTGAATAATTTCTGGTTCTCTGATCCACGCATGACCGCAATTTAACAGTTCTTCAGTAATTCTAACTATTTTGTCGAACATTTCACCAAGTCACCAAGCTGTACAGCACGGATATCTACATCCTTAGTGATCCCTACATAGATAGGTCTGACATCTTTATATCTTAAATACACATGGGTATTATTTCCACTTTTTTCTTTTAATCCACTCAGCAAAAGACATGCTTCTCATTGATCGTTTAGGGCATCCGTTTTTGCAAACGGTTAAACCAACAGGATCCACCCACCCCAGCGCATTCGGCGCATAGGAGTAAAGGTTTATCGCCCCACCAGCCCTATCGGCCCCTGCTGCGTAAACCGCCCGCTGTCCGGATCGTAATACCGGAACAGATTGTATGCAGCCCGGTCTCACAGTCCAGGTATTGCCCCTGCATGTGCAGGTTCTGAGAAAATCGTGATACCTGCGTCTCAGCTTCCCGCAACAGCTTTCCCCACGCGCTGTTCCCTCCTTCCCAGCGCACCTGCACTTCGCTATCCGACGTCCGCACGGGCATGCCGTTAGGCTGGCAATGGAACCAGAAGATCTCCGGGGTATCTACGCCGTCAATTCGTACCAGCGGATCGTTGCTGTCCTGATCGCAATAGACATAGGTGAGCCGCACATCCCCATGCACCACCTGCAGCAGGGGGAACCCTTCCCAGGCAAACCGGGAAGTGACTAGCATGCCAGTTGCCATCCAGCATCTGATATCGCGTTTACGCCAGCGAATGCCATTCAGTTGCGTCTTACAATTATTAACGACCTACTACTTAGCAGAATCTTCGAGCGGGTTATCTGCTGCATGACAGCGGCGCTGGCGACGGGCATTGCCGACAAAGACGTCCCGACTATACAGTTGGCCCATGCGATCGTACTCGCTGCGGGTGGTCAGAAGCCTTGCGTACGGCTGATCTCACGGTGGAGTACGTCGCGAGTATACTCACCGCTAATCGAGAGCAAGGCGCAAAAGAAGCAGACAAGATTCTTGCCGAAGGGTAGGATTATATCGTTCAGATGGTGAATTGCTGAACTTCTTATTTAACGTTTAATTTGTTTTGAGCAAAAGAAATGCACGCTTTGGCATTGATTTTTATTTATATTAAACTAGTAGTCCATAAATGAATCAGAAACTCTTATAACATAAATATAGTATTACTTTCTTTAATCATATCCAAGCTTCCTAACGCACCAAGTTCTAAAGAATAAACCTCATCAGTACCTCTACACAAATTAAGAAAATATCCTAGATCGCCATCTTGACCAATCAATAAAAATTCAGGTTCAACCTCTTGAATTGTGTATGTAATATTTCTTTCAAGTAAATCGAAACAATTGAATACATATAAATGTTCACCATTCGATCTTTTAATCTCATAAGAGTCAGTGTCTCTAACATTCTCAACCATAAATCGTTTATATTCAGCAGGTAAAGATTTGTGCACTAGTTGTTCAATTTTATCCAACTGATCGATTAAATCCTGCTTTACCATATGTGTTTACCGATATAAGAACAAGCCATATTAAAAACAAATGTCATTGCAATGAGACTAGCATTTGTTAGTGAATTAGTAGAAATTAACAATGCGGAAAAGTGTTGTTAATTGCCTACAGATAATTAGTTGTTAATTGTTTTTTATAGAATCCATGCAAACTACACCTCTCCCCAAACTTTTATTAATGCCGATATGTTTCTTCAGCGTTTAAGATTATAAACTTCAAAAATATTTTTTTCAAAATAATTTTGCATCCAACAATGAGCATCAAGTCCAGTGTGGCCATCATTAACTATATCTCTCAAATAAGGATAGCTTCCAATTTCATAAACACTTAATCTATAATGACCTACCCACATCGGTGCATACTGGTAAAGTTTTCCCCCCCGCCAGCCCTATCGGGTCCGACTGAGTAAACCGCCCGCAGCCCGGGTCGTAATAACGGAACAGATTGTAGTGCAGTCCAGTCTCACGTTACAGGTATTGCCCCTGCATACTCAGATCCTGGGAATAACATGATATCTGCGTCTCGCCTTTTCGCAGCAACTTGCACCA
This sequence comes from Enterobacter cloacae complex sp. FDA-CDC-AR_0132, assembly GCF_003010695.1. Taxonomy (NCBI): domain Bacteria; kingdom Pseudomonadati; phylum Pseudomonadota; class Gammaproteobacteria; order Enterobacterales; family Enterobacteriaceae; genus Enterobacter; species Enterobacter cloacae complex sp. FDA-CDC-AR_0132. The sequence continues at coordinate 4,425,630 of NZ_CP027618.1, forward strand.
GGCGTTGTATACCCCTCTCCAGCGCACCTGCCCTTCACTATCCATCATTCGCTCCGGCATGCCGTTAGGATGGCAGTAGAACCAGGAAATCTCAGGTCAGCAACGCCATCAATACGCGCCAGCGGATCGTAGCTCTCCTGATCGCTGTAGACATAGGTCAACGGCACATTCCCCGCACTTCCTGCAGCAGGCGGAACCCCTCTCAAGCAAACGGGGTGGTGACGGGCTTACCGGTTAGCTTTACGCCAGCGAATACCATTCAGCTGTGTCAGCCAATCTTACTCGCTACGGATGGTCAGCAGCCCTGCGTAAGGCTGGTCTCACGGTGGAGTACGTCGTGAGTATACTAACCGCTAATCGAGAGCAAGGTGCAAAAGAAGCAGACGAGGTTCGTGCGGAAGGGAAAGACTACATCGTTAAAGATGGCATAGTGTTAACCTATTGTTTAAATTGTAAATTCTATAAATTAACTATCTTATACCCTCTTGCGCATAGAGAACTTAAGGTATTTTTAGGCCGATCCTGAAAAGCACGCTGTTTTCCATAAACATAGCATCGTTAAAATATTTATTCGCTTCCTCGAATAATTCCACTCGTAACGGACCGTACCGAGGTCGATAAATGGCGCAGTACCTATATTCGTTCGACGTGTGCGTAATGTGGTCTCACCCCATTTCTTCGCCTTATCATACTCCGTGAGATCGAAGTAAGGGCTGTACAAGCATACAAATATCCAGTTGGCAAGTTCCAATGTACCCTTCAGCTAAGATAGCGCTTTCTGGACTTGTTGTTATTGCTCAAAGCCTCGATGTAGTTCTTGTTATCGTGTAACTCGTTTCCTTTTCAATAGTATTTATTATAGATATTTGCATACTAAAGTCCTTGCCTATGTCAATAATGCATTTATTTTAGAACTGCAATTAAGCCTTACTAAAAAACCGTATCTAAATTTAACTTAAAATTATAAAGTCAATACAGTACAATCAATCATCTTATAACAAATATTTTTTAATATTAATGACTCTATAATACTCCAATCACCACCACCAAGGCCAGATCCTATTCTTGGCATTTGTACTGAAAGACGATTCACCAACGCAAAGTCAGACAATTTTGCGAGACAAACATCTAAGAATTCATAGCATACATATTGATTATCATCATTGTTATTTTTCTTGATCCCATCCTGTGCAAACATATTAGCAACAAATATCCTTTTTTGATCATCAACCATAACAAAATCTACCGTACCTAATTCTGGAACGCCATTATCTTTAAAATTGTTGTGATAGTTTTTCTTCGAAGCAGGATATTTTTTCGAAAGAGACAAAACAAATCCCTTCCCCCATTTGCCTTTGTTATTTACAATGTGAGCAATGATTGTGGATTTGTTCAAACACTTTACAGCATCTCCGGATAAATACTTTATTCGTTTTTTTTCTTTAAATGAATCGAGTGAATCCATCCAAACACTTTCAAATTCTTCATTTGAAATCTCTTCAGAGTCACTTAAGTCTAAGTCGCTTTTCTTACCATCATAAAGCAGGAAACCTACTTGTTCGTTTTTATCTAACAAAGAGGAAGAAGCATAATACTCACCATCAACAATATTTATTTGACGTGTCGCGACATCTCCTATAAATTCACTAAGAATGCACCCTTGCCCAGAGATAAAATCAACATTTCCTTTAAAATATTTTTTCTCCAACTACAATCCCTCCCTCTTTTAACAATTCTTTTAGAATCATCAAAATCTTTTATATACAAGATCAAAGGTGTATTTTCTCGTGATTCAATTACCATCTAAGCCAATAACAGCTATTTCGGCAAAATGGCTTATTCCTTTTAATTTTCTTGCATTACCATATCTATCAGCTTCTAATTGGCCTAGTGACATTTTCACAATTCCATCAATATCTTTCAAGTGTTCGTCCGCCAATCATTTCAGGTATGATATTAATGAAGTATTGTCCATCCTCGAAGCGGACAAGTATATCCCCTGTTGAAGGTCTTATTACACCATTCTTCGTGATATCTTTCATCTCTTCTTCGGCTGTATCATGAATCAATGCCTAAGAAGTCAACCCCACCCAATCGCATTCGGCGCCTACGGGTAAAGGTTTATCCCCCCCCCCGCCAGCCCTATCGGGTCCTGCTGCGTAAACCGCCCGCAGTCCGGGTCGTAATACCGGAACAGATTGTAGTGCAGCCCTGTCTCACGATCCAGGTATTGCCCCTGCATCCGGAGGTTCTGAGAATATCCTGATACCTGCGTCTCGCTTTCCCGCAGCAGCTTGCCCCAGGCGCTGTTCACCCCTTCCCAGCGCACCTGCCCATCGATGTAGACACAGGTCAGCGGCACGTCCCCGTTCACCTCCTGCAGCAGGCGGACCCCCTCCCAGACGCACCGGGTAGTGACCGGCTTGCCGGTTGGCTATTCGCCCAGCATTTGGCGTCGCGTTTTGCTGATGCGGCGACCGAGTGGATCGTAGCGGAAGCTGACCTGCGTCAGGCGGTTGTGCGTGACCTTCTCAGCAGAACCTTCCAGCGGGTTACCGGCAGCATCCCAGCGCCACTGCTCCTGTCCGGGCAACGTGCCGTCCTGAACAAGCAAGCGTCCGGCGCTGTCGTATTGCCAGCGGTACCAGCTGAACGGGTTATCGTCCCGCTATTCCCGTATCAGGTTATTACGGTAGTCATAATCCCAGCGGCGATACCCGCATCGCGGTGCCGGACGCTGGGCATTGCCGGTAAAGACGTTCCGGCGATGCAGTTGACCAAGACGGTCGTACTCGCTGCGGGTAGTCAGCAGCCCCTGGGTGCGGCTGGTCTCACGGTGAAGTTCGTCGCGGCTAAAATCTGAAACCGACAGCTTATTGAGAGCAGGGTGAACAAGGCGCGAAGAAGCAGGCAAGATGCGTGCGGAAGGCAAAGATTACATCGTTAAAGATGGCGATGTGATGAACTCTTGTTTAACGTTTGATTTCCTTACGGGGTCAAAACACATTTTCCAGGAGTTCTGTCTTCATACTGGGTTCAAAAGGAATGATTTCGGCAGTCGCAAGTTTTAACCTCTGAAAAGGATTCTTGCGTAAGCGCTCTTCAAGAGAGGCAAGACTCTCACACTTAGCGAGAATGACACCACCGTTTCTTGGGATCCGTCTACCGGACGTCAGGAAAATCCCCTCTGAATACCCCTTTTTTAGCCACTCAACATGAGCATGTATCGCTGCGTCAATCTCTTCGAGTGGTTTTATATAGGTTAAAATAACTATTTAAACCGTGCTCATCCTTTGCCTCTCAGTTAGGTTTTTACGCCGATTGTTGGAACTGTTTATGCGGATCCTCTGTTGCCACCCAGTATTGTTATAACGTTTATGTGTATTTTAATCTTAATACGCGGGTCCGGATTGGGAAAATATGTTATGCATCATATGAAATAACCAATCATTCCAGCCATTTTTTTTACCGCATAGCTACAGACAATGTCGACTTCCCTTGGAAGAGTGAATGTTAAGCAATAAAAGAGTCCCTTGGGGAGGTGCAGACAAATATACTTTGTCATACAGTGCATTGAAGTTTGTCAAAACGGCTGGTAACGGCTTTTGTTCATTTAATACAAAGACTAATTAACGTATTGAATCTAACATTGCATAGTCTAGTAATGATATGCCGAAAGTATATTTTTACCGTTTAACGATCACAATGCTTCTATAATCTGTTTCATTTTTTATCCAGAATATTTCATCTTGAGGTAACGTTCCATCACTGCAGAAATCAACAAGTTCACCTAACCATCCATCAGGAACATATTTGTGGTAATGCATATTCTCAACATATTCAGAATATAGTCGTTTACTATCAAAGTCTATAAATAAATCTGGCATTAGATCATATATATCCCACCAGGTTGTTTTTTCTGAAAGCCTATTGTAAAACGCCACAGCCATATCATCCTTATCGTATAAATAACCCTCTTTAATTAAGTTATCAATGAATATCCGTACGTTTTCTTCATTTACTACTGGTATGTCATATCTTTCTTTATGGATATCCTGTAAGTTAATTTCCACCCCGTTTTTCACAAAATCGTCTACCCATTTAACTCTGTCCAAAACCCACATTTCTTTAAAGGCAACGAACCAATAAAATCTTCCTTCGTTCTTTACTATTACAAGGAGTTCATCATCTTTATTAACATTCATATAGTAACCTATTTTACATTCCCCGAGCCTGGAATCGCTACTTCTTCAAGCCATTCTGCCCATATTGATGGTAATTCATACGTTCTAGCTGGCGTTGTCGGATCGACACGCTTAGGAGCTAACCCACCTTGATTTAACGGATTAGTACGATAACCGGCCTGAGGTATTGCACTTTCTTTTATGAAATCCGCCATCCACTTAGGAAGTTGAAAGGAAACAATTTCTGCATTACCACCTCTAATATCAAGGAAATGCTGAGCATGCGAGCTACCTCCAATACTGATATTTAAGGTTCCACTATTTAAGGGTCCACGCTGAATTTTTTGGTTATTAGCAGAATCTAATTTGATTCTGACCCGACTTGCATTTGGTGGAATTCCCCCTTGAACCCTAAATATAGACTCAGTTGCATTGGGATCCCCTCTCTTGCATAGACCCAGCGGATCTATTCAACCTAATGGATTAGGAGCATAGCTGTAAAGATTTAACCCGCCATATAGCCCTATCAGATCCTGCTGCGTAAACCGTCCGCAGCCCGGGCCGTAATACCGGAACAGATTGTAGTGCAGCCCTGTCTCACGATCCAGGTATTGCCCCTGCATCCGCAGGTTCTGGGAATATCCTGATACCTGCGTTTCACTTTCCCGCAGCAGCTTGCCCCAGGCGCTCTTCACCCCTTCCCAGCGCACCTGCCCTTCAATATCCGTCATCCGCTCCGGCGTGCCGTTCGGCTGACAGTGGAACCAGAAGGTCTCCCGCGCTTCCACGCCGTCAATGCGCGCCAGCGGGTCGTAGCTGTCCTGACCGCTGTAGACACAGGTCAGCGGCACGTCCCCGTGCACCTCCTGCAGCAGGTGGAACCCTTCCCAGACAAACCGGATGGTGATCAGCTTGCCGGTTGGCTGTCCGCCCATCATCTGGCGTCGCGTTTTGCTGATGCGGCGACCGAGCGGATCGTAGCGGATCGTAGCGGAAGCTGACCTGCGTCTGCGGTTTGTTGTGGTCCCGCGGCTGGCTGATGACTTCCGTCAGGCGATCTTCACCGTCGTAGCGGTAGTGCCAGCGGGTCTGGCCGTTATCCTTCTCCACAGTGCGGCCGTGGATATCATAGCGCCAGCGAATGCCGTTCAGCTGCGTCAGGCGGTTGTGCGTGACCTTCTCAGCAGATCCTTCCAGCGGGTTACCGGCAGCATCCCAGCGCCACTGCTCCTGTCCGGGCAGCGTGCCGTCCTGAACAAGCAAAATATTGAGGGTAAGGGTCAGCAAGGTGCGTAAGGAGGAAGCCCGAATGCCTGTTGAAGGTAAAGATTACATCGTTAAAGATGGCGACGTGGTGAACATCTTGTTAACGTTTGATCTGTTTTGAATGGAAAAAATCCACGTTTTGGCATGGATTTTTTTCATATGGGAGGCTCATTGCGCCACCAGAATAATATTTATAGTTGGATTGGTTTGTAGTTTATAATTTTATCAGCAATTTCTTCTGCGCTAAGTTCTTCATAATAAATGTAATTGGCTGCCTGAGGGTCTGCGACACTTCTGCAAAGTAGGTCAATGTTGTTATCAGCTTCCTCTTCTGTACCTTCACTACGTTGGATTTTTTTTATCAGGTCAATAAGCTCTTGTCTTTGCATATTACTCCTTAAAAATGATAAGCACGGTCTAGTGTGTCAAGGTGATATCTTGGCGTAATAATTACTAGATTATCAACATCATATACACCGCCTCCATGTTGGGCAGGGGTTCTATGGTGTAGTACAAATTATCTATTTTTCACGTTCCATTGCATAGCATGCGCTATTGGAGCTTTCCGCCCCGCATTCTGGTAACATTTGATGAACAACATTGCTTTGAAAGATGCGAATCGAAACATCCTCCTATACAGAAGTTCTCGCCAAAATCATCAAAGGATTTTACTTCCCGGCCTCGTAATTTATCGACAATAGAAGATGGGAATAAACTTGCATCACCATGCTATTTCGCTGAAATAGCGTTAATTGCAGTCAGTTAATACAAACCCTAATAATATGATTTTATATCTAGCAGCCTGACTTTCACCCTCAGCTAATACTATATGAAAAATATTGCCTGCAAACAAACTGGAATAAACACAAATATCTAAATCGTTATATTTATAGGAGGGACTTAGATCATCGCTATATGTTTTAACCTTTATCCCAGAGATATTTTTCAAGATTTGTTTTTTTAAATCATCATGTATACCCCAAAGAGGTTTGGCATCTTCGTTTTTGAAAACAATCTCACAATCTAACTTTGGTATGGATATTTTTTCTGAATAATCATTAAAATCATCATCCTTTCCATCATATATTGTTCTCTTGGGTTTAAAATTATAACTTCCCAGAGTCATAAAATTTATTTCTCTCTAATTTTTTTATCAGCCAATAGTTGTTTTATTGATTTAGATAGTGCATATTGAGCACCCCCTCCTGGTTGTTCAAACCAAGGTATCGCGGGTCCTGCATATGCATGTACTGGAGCAACCACTTCGTAGGTTTTATATGGTTTATCTAGCGTATCCAAAGGCAAGGCTCGGCTTTCGAAAGATGCTCCAGCAGGATATTCACGCTGGTTTGTAAGAACCATTTACAATGGAATCTTTGTGACAATAAAACCTTATTGCCAATGGTTCAATAAATTAATCCACATTTCTTTTTCTCCAGCGATGACTTTTATATTTTCTCTATTTTCTTTTACATACTGCATGTACGTTTCATAAATACCTCTTATTGTCACAGTTTTTTCAGAGCGAGAAGCTTCAATCAAAGTTATTAGCTTTTCTAAATAACGTGCGGACTCTACTCTTGACTTAAAAAACTCCTTGAGATAGTCGAGCACCTCATTGTAAGAATCGTAATTCATTATTCCTCCGGAAAAATATCAATTTTGTCGAAAGTAATTTCCCGTTTTTCTGCGTGCATTTGTTCTACGCCCCCTTTCCCATACTGCGGATAAGCATTTGTAAATTGTTCTAATGGTGCACCAACTTCATCCCCAAACATTCTTGGATGCCTCACTTGAGGAGTACCATTTTCATAAAGTTGCAATGTATCAAATGTTCCTCTAATTCTTGCATCACTCCAAGAAACATCCGCTGGTAAAGTCGGATCAACTTTATCAGGACCTTTTATCTGATACGCATCACGAGCCGCTTTACCCGTATAAAATTTTTCGAATCCAAAATACGTTACAGGCACTTTTTTAGTTTCGAGAAGACCAGGAACCCATTTATCTAAACTGCCATCGTCATTCAAATATCGGACATAACGATAAGCAGTTGAAGGCATTGTAGCGCCTGGACCAGCAGGCCCAACATAGAAATCAGGTTTTGTTTTACCGCTACACTCACGACTCAACCCCCACAGATCCACCCATCCCAGCGCATTCGGCGCATACTGGTAAAGGTTTATCCCCCCCGCCAGCCCTATCGGGTCCTGCTGCGTAAACCTACCGCAGTCCGGGTCATAATACCGAAACAGATTGTTGTCAGTCCTATCTCACGGTCCAGGTATTGCCCCTGCATACGCAAGTTCTGAGAATATCCTGATAGCTGCGTCCCGCTTCCCTGCAGCAGTTTTTCCCAGGCACTATTCGCCCCTTCCCAGCGCATCTGCTCCTGGCCAGGCAGCGTGTCGTCCTGAACAAGCAAACGCCCGGCGCTGTCATACTGCCAGCGGTACCAGCTGAACGGGTTGTCGTCACGCTCTTCCCACACCAGGTTATTGCGGTAGTCGTAATCCCAGCGGCGGGACCCGCATCGCGGTGCCGGACATTGGCATTGCCGGTAAAGACGTTCCGGCAATGCAGTCGGTCAAGGCGGTCATATTCGCTGCGGGTGGTCAGCATCCCCTGGGTGCGGCTGGTCTCACGGTGAAGTTCGTCGCGGCTAAAATCTGAGACCGACAGCTTATTGAGAGCAGGGTGAACAAGGCGCGAAGAAGCAGGCAAGATGCTGCGTAAGGAAAAGATTACATCGTTAAAGATGGCGATATGATGAACTCTTGTTTAACGTTTGATTTTCTTAGGGGTAAAACACATTTTCCAGGAGTTCTGTCTTCACACTGGCCTCAAAAGGTATGATTTCAACAGTCGCAAGCTTTATTTTCGACACCCCATCATTAAATAACTGCGAGGTTTTTTACACCAATACGCATTCAATTCATGATTTTATATTATTCCATTTGCAATAATCCCTCCAGGATTTTTCATCTCTGAAACCAGAACGATAATTACAATAAATTGCACCTGAACAATTCCAATGGTCATATGCCGCATTAATATGGCCCCATGCACCATGAATTGGGAGGTCAACATTAGTTTTTTCTTTGAACCAATCCCTTAATTTATTTGTGACTTTCCCCTCTGGATTTTTTTGCTCCCCATCGATTAATTTATAAGGTGCGAAACTCCAACTACCTATAATAGCATTTCCATCATTAGGTTGAATAAAGTTAACTATCAAATAAATATCACCATGCGTGTTTCCTTTTATGTTAAAAATAGCTCTATAAGAGACTGTATCACATCCCTTATCTGGCCAAGGCTCCCAATTTAAATTATTATTATTCATTATTTCTTTTTTGGTTATAAGTGGTGTCAGCATCAGCATTTTATTGAAGAAAAAAGCGCCTGTATCTATAGCAAGATTCATAGTCATATTCCGATATCAAAAGGCTTGCTAATAGGCTCAAGCACAATTTTATAATTTGAAAGGAAAATTATGTTCCTCCTCCCTGACCAAAAACAACAGGATCTTATGATAATGCTTGTCCCGTTCCAGCAACTGCATCTCGTTTTACACGGTACGCCTAAATTTTGCTACGGAATCCAAATATTCTATGTGGCTGTACCTGCAAACTCTCCCATAGTTTTTGTCTACTACCGCCAGCGGCATCGAGAGTTGCCTTATCAAAATAAAAACCAGATTGTCCAGGAGCACCACCGTAGATGACATCACCTTCTTTTAACATTGTGTTAGACCATAAGTCGCGTCCTTTGTACTCCCCATGACCTTGCCACTGCCTGCCGAAAGCAGCCTGATTATGGTCATTTGCTTTCGTCGGTGCACATCTTGGTTTCAACCCCCACGGATCCCCCCATCCCAGCGCATTCGGCGCATACTGGTAAAGGTTTATCCCCCCGCCAGCCCTATCGGGTCCTGATGCGTAAACCGCTCACAGTCCGGGTCGTAATACCGGAATAGAATGTAGTGCAGACCTGTCTCACGATCCGGGTATTGCCCCGCATACGCAGGTTCTGAGAATATCCTGATAACTGCGTCTCGCTTTCCCGCAACAGCTTGCCCCAGGCGCTGTTCACCCCTCCCCAGCGCACCTGCCCTTCGCTATCCGTCATCCGCTCCGGCGTACCGTTGGGCTGGCAGTGGAACCAGAAGATCTCCGGTGCATCCACGCCATCAATACGCGCCAGCGGATCGTAGCTGTCCTGGTCGCAGTAGACACAGGTCAGCGGCACGTCCCCGTGCACTTCCTGCAGCAGGCGGAACCCTTCCCAGACAAACCGGGTGGTGACAAGCTTACCGGTTGGCCCCGCCCAGCATCTGGTGTCGCATTTTGCTGATGCGGCGACCGAGCAGATCGTAGCGGAAGCTTACCTGCGTCTGCGGTTTGTTGCGGTTCCTCGGGTTTGGCCGTTATCCTTCTCTACGGTGCGAGCATGGATATTATTATGCCAGCGAATACCATTCAGCTGCGTCAGGCGGTTGTGCGTAACCTTCTCAGCAGAACCTTCAAGCGGTTTACCGGCAGCATCCCAGCGCCACTGCTCCTGCCCGGGTAGCGTGCCGTCCTGAACAAGCAAACGCCCGACCCTTTCGTATTGCCAGCGGTACCAGCTGAACGGGTTATCATCCCGATCTTCCCGTACCAGGTTATTGCGGTAGTCGTAATCCCAGTGGCGGGACTCGCATCGTGGTGTCGGACGCTGGGCATTGCCGGTAAAGACGTCCCGGCGATGCAGTCGACCAAAATAGTCGTACTCGTTGCGGGTGGTCAGCGCCCCCTGCGTGCAGAATGGAAAAATTGCACTGTTAAAGATGGCGACATACTAAACTTCCTGAGTAAAGTTTAAATAGTTTCAGTTGTGTCTTGAGACTCTCTTTACCTTATGGCATTTACAAATAACCAACGCCATATCTTGATTTTTTATTGAAAGATCAACTAAGGTGTATATAGTGAATCCTGAAAGTGAGTAATTCATCTCGCCATAAATCCAATTTTTACAAAATTATTATCTAACTATTCTTTATGCATTTCATTATACATTTCTCTTTTTTAGACTCATTTTTAAAAGATGTACAAAGAAGATTATTATTTCATTTAGAAAAAAGGGATTAATCCGAGTTTTTATCTCGTATACCAAATAAGGCAGTCATCTATAATAAATTTAAATATCACTATTGGACAATATGACTTCCGTTACATGAATGGATAACTCATATATGTAATGTACGATTTATTACCATCAGAGATTAAGATCCCATCCAATATATATCCCACAATCAAAGGATCTTTCATTTGATTGCACTGTTATCTCTCCCCATTCATAAGTCCATTTTGTTCCATATGGAGGCTTATTTATCTTTCCCATATTGTTTCTGGAAAATTTATTTTGAACCCATTCTGTCAATCGTCTTTCTTCCTCTTCTAGATTTTTTAACGATGCCCTCTTATCCCAATCTTTGAGTGATTGATAAAAATCTCCGTCTTTACTTGTAAGAAAAAGAGATGGGTTAAATGAGAAAATTGCTGGTCTGAACTCTACGATAAAGTTCTGCCCTTCCCATTCAATATCATTTTTCGAAAAATAAAATTTACCTATCTTAGTGAATTGCGGATGGATTTTGTAAAATTCAGATGAAGTGAATGTTTCAAAAGAGCTAAGTTCAATAGGATAACCATCAATTTTAACATTCCCATTTTTAACATTAAATGTCATCTTCTTCATATATCTATAATCTTACCAGGAATTAATTTACCTCTTGCTTCTTCAGGTATGTAAAACTGCCCCCCCTTTCCGGATTGAGGATTCGCCGTTGCACAACCCCTAGAAACAAATATATCCTTAATACATAATATTCCCTAACTTTGGTTCCTATAGGGAAATCTGAATTAAGTGTCACTTGTGACACCTCATGATATCCTAATGAATCACCTTTAGATTGCCTAACTGTAGTATGAGTTATGGTATATGCAGGTAACTGATCACCATTTGAATGCAATGCATAGAGGATCGTTCTTTTTTAAGCGTTCTGTTCGAGTAACTATCAATACCTTTATAATCTTTATTATGAGGTCCTTGCCACTTACCACATTTGCACCATCAACTTCGCGATAAACATTCCAGTATTCATTACCATGAATATGAGGTTGAGAGGAAATCTGGACGTTATCTTTCAACACATTCGGTAAGTTTATGGAGTCATAGCGCCAGCGAATGCCACAAAGTCGTCTGTGGTTTGTTAGCATAACCTTAAATACCGAACATCAATAAAATTTATATGATACTTTTTGTTAAGAAAATAATCTGTAATCTTTATAGCAGCGTACACTAATGCACTGTAAGAGGTATACATATTGTTCTATTGACAACATGCGTACCGTAAAGTTATTAACAGTCCATAACCTGGTTTTTTAGAATCGAGGGTTCCACATCGGATTCATTATTCAAATCCTAACACCCTCGATTGTGGTCGAACATTAACATTTTAAATCTAATATATTAAATTAAATAATTTCCGATCTTCACCTTCAGGTCCGAATTTATATTCATCACCAACTAACCTCAGTATTTTTTCTTCATCTACAAAGAAACCTCTGTATACTATAGCGGAAATTATCCTTCCAAATATATCTGAAGAAACGTGTCTTCTCAATGTTTTAAGATCTGCTAAATTATCTCTAAGAATATAATAAGCGTAATTCATTAGAATGAAGTTGGATATTAATAAATTTTTTGTAGATTGATACTTATCAAAACACTGCTCCAAAGCTTTATATATTATTTTTTTAGATTTTTTATATGCATTAATAAAATTGCCAGGATCGATAAGATAGCAATTTTTATCATTAAACAACAGGTGATTATCTTCGTTATTCGCAACAAACAAAAAATTCAATACCGATGATTGATAGTATTTTATAGCCTTAATATCTCCAAAGTTTTTCTTTTTTTCAAATTGTGCATAAAATTGCTCAAGCAATGATAATACAGTTACATTGCCATGCTGAACAGTATCTATACAGAGCCCATCATTAGTAATGCATAGTAAATTATAAGAGTCATCATCCATGCCCATTTCAAAACACAAAAACCTTAAAAAAAAGTCTTTTGCTTTTATTGCGTAATCTTCTTTGCTGTTTTTTAAGGAAAGAAGTTGATGTATATAAAATAATATAACGATATCTTTATCTATACGCTGTCGATTATCTATTTGAAACAGATAACCTAATCGAGAAAGAAAAACTTCAAATGCATATTTCCCTTCTTCACTTAGGCCTAGCTTCTTTAATGCACGCTGTAACATAACCTTAGGAAAGCAAGTTTGCCAACGACTCAACTCTGCATACTTCCCATTTTCTTTTTTAAAATAAACGGGAAAAAGGTCTGGTTCATCTTGAACATAGACATAATTTCCAAAACTTTCAATCTCTGCTCTCGCATTAGTGAAGTGTTCAATTTTATGTAGATACATTTCAAAAATCATTAAGTAATCCTCTTACCACATTTCTTCCAATTACCTTTAGCATCTTTCTTTTCAATCTGGAATGAAGTGATTTTATCATTAAAACGAGAAAGGATATTTTTACCGATGCCCCTTGCTCCAGGTTCATTTCTCTTTGATAGAACTCCATCTTTCAGCCCGGTTTCTTTGTAATCAACTTTTGATATATCACTATGTTGATTAAGAAGCTCAACCCCAGAGTCATTTACGGTCATAACGGCACGATACTTTTCATTTCCAGGGTTAAACCCTGGTCGGCTATCATGATTAACCCATATGGCTTTTTCACCACGATTATTAGGAACCAATCCGCCTTTACCATCGCGTTCAGAAGCTGATGCAATCGCTTCATCTTTACTCATATAGCGTATAACTTCCTCTTGTTTTAATCCCAGAGGGTCTATTCGGGTTAAACTATTTGCACCATACTGGTAAAGGTTTATCCCTCCCGCCAGCCCTATCGGGTCCTGCTGCGTAAACCGCCCGCAGTCCGGGTCGTAATACCGGAAGAGATTGTAGTGCAGCCCCGTCTCACGGTCCAGGTATTGCCCCTGCATCCGCAGGTTCTGAGAATATCCTGATACTTGCGTCTCGCTTTCCCGCAGCAGCTTGCCCCAGGCGCTGTTCACCCCTTCCCAGCGCACCTGCCCTTCGATATCCGTCATCCGCTCCGGCGTACCGTTGGGCTGGCAGTGGAACCAGAAGATCTCCGGGGCATCAACGCCGTCAATACGCGCCAGCGGATCGTAGCTGTCCTGATCGCTGTAGACGTAGGTTAGCGGCACGTCCCCGTGCACTTCCTGCAGCAGGCGGAAACCTTCCCAGACAAACCGGGTGGTGCTCGGCTTGCCGGTTGGCTGTCCGCCCAGCATCTGGCGTCGCGTTTTGCTGATGCGTCGCCCGAGCGGATCGTAGCGGAAGCTGACCTGCGTCTGCGGTTTGTTGCGGTCCCGCGGCTGGCTGATGACTTCCGTCAGGCGATGCTCCCCGTCGTAGCAGTAGTGCCAGCGGGTCTGGCCGTTATCCTTCTCCACGGTGCGGCCGTGGATATCATAGCGCCAGCGAATGCCGTTCAGCTGCGCCAGACAGTTGTGCGTGACTTTCTCAGCAGAACCTTCGAGCAGTGAAGGTTCTGTAGTGGTAGCGGTTTGCGCCGCGGTTGAATCCGGTACCGCTGAAATGGACGACGCCGACCGTGAAGAGTCCATGGCCGAGCAGGGTCTGGAAGAGCCGGGCCTGAACCGCGTGATCCGCGCGGGCTATGAGCTGCTGAACCTGCAAAGCTACTTCACCGCTGGTGTAAAAGAAGTGCGTGCGTGGACCATCCCTGTCGGTGCGACTGCGCCTCAGGCAGCCGGTAAGATCCACACCGACTTCGAGAAAGGCTTCATTCGTGCGCAGACTATCGCGTTTGAAGACTTCATCACCTACAAAGATGAGCAAGGCGCGAAAGAAGCGGGCAAGATGCGTGCGGAAGGGAAAGATTACATCGTTAAAGATGGCGATGAGATGAACTTCCTGTTTAACGTTTGATTGGTTTTGAATGAAAAAATCCACGCTTAGGCGCGGATTTTTATTCCGAGATAAATTTCCTAGGTAGTATTAAATTTAAAAAATACCTTCTTTGAGAGGATGGTCTTTTATTCCTCCCCAAGGGTCATCTAGCAAAAACTTAGCAGCAACAGCTTCTTTTGCCGGTACAAGAGTGAAATTATAGTAAATTTCATTGCCTTCACAAACCTCATAAAAGAGTGAATAAACTTTATCGTTCACATCTATATTTAAATCGAATTTCTCAGTTGCTGAAGCGATTTGCAGCTTATGTTTATCCGTAATGAAAAATGGTACAACAATACAGCGCTGAGCATTTTCATCCAATTTGAAAGCATTCTCTATTTTGATATTGACGTTTGCTCCAAACGCGTCCTCTGGTAATGGATCGAATATAACATAATCCTTGTGAAGAACAGCACCTTGAGAAACATTACCCTTTCCCCACTGACTCAGCTTTTCGTCATAGTCTCGGGATCGGAACACTATTTGACCATGTGAAATCAGTAGATCAACTATTTGTATTTTTTTATCATTCATTACATTACCTCGATTTTTATTATCGTTCTACCGATAATGTGAGATCAGGCCATCAAAAATAAAATACCTGTGATATTTTTAAGATGTTAATGAGTGGCTGCAATACGAAATCTGACAGGGGAAGCACCCTTCCCCTGATGCTCAAATATTGGTTAGGATATTATCGATAAGCTCAAACCCTGAAACCCCCATTGTTGTGTAATTAGGGTATTCGGCAACAGATAACCGTCTGATTTCGTCCTCTCCTATATATAAAACACCAGCATAATTAAATATTTTCAATTGTTTTTTTTCTTCTGTAAGATCAGTGTGACCAATAATTTTCCAAACGCCTTTGCTGATATTTTGGTTGCCGGTAAAGATAACTTTCGTCTCTTTACCAAACTTTTCAAAACTTAGCGGTGTTAATGAACCGCCATCAATAAGCTCTTCAGTCTGCTGTATCGATAATATGCAGAACCCTATTGCTTGCTTAAATTTTTTGCTTGGAGCAAAAATAATATGACAAATCGCATATTTCCCATTGCTCAATGGAATGACAAAGATGTCACCCTGTTTGTATTTTACTTTCATAAGCCATTACCTTTCAGTATTGATAACGCATCATTCAATACTTTTCCACCCCAATCACTGCTATGACCCACAATATCATATGTGCTAGCCTTTGGGTTATTAGGACTATACGATCTGATTTTATTGAGGAGATTTGTTAAAGAATTCGTTGACTTAGCTCCACCATTAAGATCCATAATTCTTTGTTCCAAGTATTTAGCTTCAGCTTTGGTCGAATTATTATCAAATATGGTCAACTGTTCCAAAAGAGATTTACCCGGTGTATTCACATGGCTATTCAAACGCGTTGGTGCATCCCCACGTCCTACATTGATAATATTCTTTCCGTCGTGTAGAACCTACAACCATGCATACAATTCATACCGGAACGCTACACATGCACATTCTGGTTGGTCTGTACATAACTTAAAGCCAGAAAGCCTAATCATCTTCTATATCGGGAGGAGGAGTCACAATACCAAGAACCTCTCGCCCAAATCGAATATCTTCATCAGATTTCTTTTTTAACTTAAGGATTACAACCCCCAGCAGAAAATTATTTTTTTCATCTGAATAAACCTTAAAAGAATATGACTTAGTAGGGATGTTAATTACAGAAACATTTTCTTTATCAAAGTTTTCAAGAGCAATAATTAACTCATCAAGCCCCTTTACTTTCAATTCGGTGAATTTCGTATTTTCTTTATGCGCTTTCATTGTTCGCAACTCATCTTGAGTATGACTTATGAATGATGCACATTGCATATTATTTTTTTCATTTAGATAAGAACGAAATTCATCCGGTATTTTTTCTCGCGCATACTCAACAAGGCTATCATTTTTCATGGTAAAAACACCTCAACATCGCCACTTCGGATTCCTTTAAGTAAGATTTCTCGTTCCATCCATTCATCAAAAGAATACTCCCACGACCAAGAATCGCCTGACTTAGGAGCACCAACTTTGACTCTTAATATAACACCATCAGGTCCTGCAAAGTTTCTTGCTACATCGGGACTATCTGTCCACGAAGTATATGGGCTGATACTTGATACCCCTCCAAAGTTATGTTGCTCCGGAGTTATTGATGAATGAACATCCCCAGGAATCACCTTACCATTAAGTGCATTTTCCCATTCGGGATGGTCTTTATGTATACCCCGGTAATTATATTGCCCTGGTTCCACATCCGGTAGATGTTTATCAGGTTTACAAGGCGACAACCCTCACGGATCCACCCACCCCAGCGCATTCGGCGCATACTGGTAAAGGTTTATCCCCCCCGCCAGCCCTATCGGGACCTGCTGCTCGCTTTCACGCAGCAGCTTGCCCCAGGCGCTGTTCACCGCTTCCCAGCGCACCTGCCCTTCGCTATCCGTCATCCGCTCCGGCGTGCCGTTCGGCTGACAGTGGAACCAGAAGATTTCCGGTGCTTCCACGCCATCAATACGCGCCAGCGGATCGTAGCTGTCCTGACCGCTATAGACACAGGTCAGCGGCACGTCCCCGTGCACTTCCTGCAGCAGGCGGAACCCTTCCCAGACAAACCGGGTGCTGACCGGCTTGCCGGTTGGCTGTCCGCCCAGCATCTGGCGTCGCGTTTTGCTGATGCGTCGTCCGAGCGGATCGTAGCGGTAGTGCCAGCGGGTCTGGCCGTTATCTTTCTCTATGGTGCGGCCGTGAACGTCATAGCGCCAGCGAATGCCGTTCAGCTGCGTCAGGAGGTTGTGCGTAACCTTCGCAGCAGAGCCTTCCAGCGGGTTACCGGTAGCATCCCAGCGCCACTGCTCCTGTCCGGGCAGCGTGCCGTCCTGAACAAGCAAACCACCGGGCGCTGTCGTACTGCCAGCGGTACCAGCTAAACGGGTTATCGTCACGCTCTTCCCGTACCAGGTTATTACGGTAATCGTAATCCAAGCGGCGAGACCAGCGGCGCGGCGACGGACGCTGCGCATTGACAGTGAATTCATCCCGGCGATGCAGTCGACCAAGATGGTCATACTCGCTGCGGGTTGTAAGCAGTCCCCGGGGGCGGCGATTCTCAAGGTGGAGTCGTTCGTCGCGGGTATACTGACAATTTATTGAGGGAAAGGGTAAGCGAGGCGCAAAAAACAAGCAAGATACATGCAAAAGGAAAAAAATGATATTGTCAAAAATGGCTACGTGATGAACTAATTATTTAACATTTGTTTTTTGAATCAAAAAATCCACACCAAGGCGTGGATTTTCATTCAGAGATAAACTCCCTCTTCTAATGAGTTTTCAATAAACGTTGCTTTTGTAAAGGAAATTAGAACATCTGAACCTTGCTTTTTAAATTTAACTTTGTAACTACCAGGTTCTAAAATAATAAACTCACCAGAAATAGCATCTGAGTCATCAGGCTCAAGATCTCCGCCCGTGACATCCTCCCCCGCCCCAATGAAAACCTTTCCAGAAGGTACGTTTAAAAATAGTGCTCCAACATACTCGTCAACATTATTTTTTATATGAATTTTATAGGTGCCATCCTCTCCAAGATTGAGAAATAATACATTCCCTTTATTTATTTCTTCAATTTCAACTTCTGGAAGACTCCACCAATCTGCATCATTATCAATTCTATGTTTTAATGACATCAAATCATAAATAACTAATGTGGCAGTATCCGTCTGGACATGAATGGATTTATTCATTTTACCCCCTATTGAAATATTATTTCTCTGATGGCATCCCCAGCTGAAATCCCGCCTTTCTACCTGTATTTTCCAGGAACTACCGACACTTTTATTAATTGTTTCATTCAGCATTTATACTCTTTATACAGGCGAATCTTCAACAATTAAATTAACAGATGATCAGCGTTTTACTTACTTAGATCAGGAGCTGAGCCGAACATCTTTTCAAAGCACGCAGAAACAGCTTGCCTTATCATTTTTTTAAGGGCATTTGATCTTAATACGCAGGCCCAGTTCGAGTTAACGTGTTACGCTTCATATCAAAGGAATAAAACCAATCATACCAGCCATTCTGTTGTACTGCATAACTACAGACGACGACCACTTCCTTTGAAAGATTAAATGTTAAGTAGTAGAAAATAGCGTCTTCAGGAGGTGCAGACGACAACAGCTTTTCGCCCCGAGCATTGAAAATTGTCAAAACGGTTGGTAATGGCTTTGGTTCGCTTAACGCAAAGACTAATTGGCGTGTTGAATCTATCATTGCACAGTCTAAAAATGGCAAAGTAATCAGTGTGTTACTTTCATCATGCGTCCATTCAAGCAGATCATTTTCTTTAATACAATTAAGATTTTCAATCATAGGTAAACCTAAAATTTCATTGTTTGATCTGTTTCAAGTCACCTTCAAAAAACCCCACAAGAGATACACGGTACCGGGCTGGCTGAACTTCTTTATACGTAAAAACAGTTGAAAAGTCTTTTAAATAGTTTTGACATGTGTTTTTCGAAACATACAATTGGCTTTCATCATAGCTATATTTATTATCTTCACTAAGATACTTCACACCTCTCATTTTCTTAACAAGAAACCATTTTACCTCTTCGGTGAGCGAGTCAAAACCATATGAATTTACTATGGAATATAGTAGTACACCTTCGCATTCAGGGCATGCTAGTTCCTTTCCATACTCTATGAAATCATTGTCAATGCCATCTAGGACTAATAACTTCTTTTTCAGTCGATTTGTTATTTTCATTTTATCTAAATCTTTAACTCCATTAATAGACAGGTTAGGTGATAAGCAAATGGGGGGGGTTATTAATTGAAACTTCATTTAGTCAAACATTCCATTCAATATAAATTCCACAGTCGAAGCTTTTTTCATTAGACTGTACAACAATTCTTCCCCATTCATGTTCCCATTGAATTCCATATGGTGGATTGTTAATTTCAAGCTTAGGGTTTGAGGTTATTTCATTCTCAACCTATTTTTCGTTTGAATACTAATTGGTCCTAAAAGGTAGTTACTATTTCTGAGAAATAACAAACTCATGACCAAAGATGGTAATTGTTAATTAAAGGGAAAAATACGTTGCATTTTTAGTTTTTAACTAGAACTTTATGGCTTGCTACAGAATTTCATAAAAATAGACTTCACAGCAGCAGAATTAAATAAGTCGCAAACTTATTAATTATTCTTTAAGGGAGTCTCTCTTCTGTTACCAATCCATCAAGAAAGTTGGAAAATGAATTTGTCAGATATCTTTGAAGTTTTATATGATTCTCTTGCATAGTCAAATCTTCATCAAAAGAATCTGTGGCAAAATATACAATTGAATAATTATCTAAATTCAGACAAAAGAAATTCCCTCCCCAATCATTTGCGAAAGGAAGCAGGTTCCTAGGAATCACTTCCCTATCCAACATGCTAATATAGCAACCGTCAATTAAAGACCTAGGATCATGATTTGTCTGAGTATTATAAACAAACGGTTTAAATCCTGCTACCTCTACTGGCTCAAAACCTTCATCACCGTCCCACCAACTTTTCTCAGGAATGCCACCATTAAATTGCAGATAATGTAATACGAAATCATCCGAAAGGGTAATAGATAATTTACTTTCCGTTTTATAAATATCTGCACGTCCAATCTTTTTTTCACATTTTTTGAAGTTATTCATCAGATTATAACGTAGTAATTACACTCCGTAAGCAATTATATGGAACATATTTATTCAAGCCACCTTTAAAAGGTAAATAACGATGTATTCATGTTCTTTTGCGCAAAAAAAATTCAAGGTATTTTCTAGGTCTATCCTGAAACGCACGCTCTTTGCCGTAGTTATAAGCATCGTTAAAATATTTATACGCTTCCTCAAATTGATTCAACTCATAACAGACCATGCCGAGATCGATTAAGGGTGCAGTGTCTATATCCGATCCACATGTCCGTAATGTCGTCTCTCCCCATTTCTTTGCCTCAGCATAATCCGTCAGATCAAAATATGCGCTGTATATGCATGCACAGATCCAGTTGGCAATTTCCCATTCAAGCTTCGGCTCAGGAAGAGCTTGCCAGGCTTTGTGGTATTGCTCTAACGCCTCAGTATATTTTTTATCATCATGAAAATCATTTCCTTTTTCTATAAAAGATGTAACTCTTTTTTCATCAAATTTATCGTAACCGATTTTCATGTATTTATTGATGGTGAATCGCAAAGAAACCTCCTAACCAATATAAAAGCTGACATGAGCCATAAATAATTTTTGAAGAAATAAGCTCTCTAAAAAATGTTATTTTTAATATTAAAAAATAAAAACTTAACCAAAAAAGAATTGCTTAAACCCTTTTGGCCTCAACATCCTTTAGTTTGCTTTTAAGCATAAAATCGATATCTTTCAGAAAATCCTCTCTGAAATTAAAATCATCATCTGTACCATCACCATCATATTTACTTTGCTCTATCTCAATGGCAGAACAAAAAACATCCAAAAAGTCAGCTAAGGAACCGGAAATGATAAAGTTTCGTTTTTGAATACTACCATAAACAGGGGATGTTATATTTCGGGTGTCACAAAAAAGAACGTCTCCATTTCTTTCAGCAAAGATTATATACTCATCGTGCCAGGCCGTATCATTTTGAACTCGCCAGCCTGATAATATTTCATTGAGATCTTGGGACTCAACAATTTGTATAAAGAAAGTACCATAAAATGTTGGGTGGTCATTTAAAATCAAATGACTATAAAAAATCGAATTTCGCCATTTAAATTTACAGGGAGAGAACTTTTATTTTCTTCTGCTGTAAAGTCTATCTCCCCCATATTTAAATCATTCGTTTTGAATTTGATAACAAAGTCTTGAATAGTATTTTTTATATACATCATTCCTCTTTAAGAGTTAACATTATTGATTACTCGTAAAACTACTATGATCTATAGTTGAAAAATGGACTCATCATCCAAAGAACTTTTTCGCGCCATTAAAAAAGAAAAATAAAGAATCAGTAATGGCACGACACCATTCAATATTAAGGTAGTTTATTGCCCTTTCTCTTACGATTTGAGTCTATTTCGTAGAAATAATCCTCACAGAAAACGTCTAAAGCATTTTCCAGTCGAACAAGTTTCAAACCCCGGAAGCCTTTACTTTCTATAACTTCCTTAACCTCTTGTTTAATAATGATAAAACCACCTAATAATGTGTCGCTAAACGAAAGAATATCATATTCAAGCGCATCATCCTTTAATTCGATTTTAAAAGGTATGATATCTCCGAACTTATCATCTTCAAGAATAGATTTTTCTTCATCTATAACATCCCCGCCTGGAAAATATACATATTTAAAATCATTCCGAAGAACTTGACCATTCCCGATCGAAACTGGTGTTATATCTCGGTCAAAAAAAACATTGTGCTTATAATTTTCTAAAATTGAAAATAAAGACTTATCCATCAAGTGCCCAAAGTCTTTTTTATAATAGTCAAATTTCAAAGCCCCAACATTTTTATTGCACAACAAATAAATACGTTCTGGACATTCATCGTCTGTTATTCGATAAGGGTAGGAAAATGCAGAGCCTTCTATTTCCCAGTTTTCATCGATCTGTAATCTTTCATCAACCATGCCCTGTAAATTTCTTGGCATGAGTGATGATTCAAAGTCATTCATGATCACATAATAGGACATTAATTCATTCTCCTGCATTTTGTTGTGGGAACATGACCCATCCAAATTTTATTCTTCATATCAATCTGGATCCGCCTTATAGCTATCCTCGCCCCTTTAGCATCCAATCTCCCAGAATTATATCGTTGCTCAACACGAGCAATTCGCTGACGGACAATGTCACTATAGTTATGATGATTACTGCTATGGAAAACATCCATTCCTTTCCCTGCATCTTGTTTCATTGCTGTTGCGCTCCCTGGCACATGAATACCATTAAATGCAGAGTTCATGTCTTTACCGATGCCAATATTATTGAAGAATGATTGGTTCTCTTTCCACACCTCAACGGGTATAACATGGTGAGCAGAAAGTCGATCTCCAACTTTACCAGACATAGCTTTATCTAATATACCACTATTAGATAACCCCCACGGATCCACCCACCCCAGCGCATTAGGCGCATACTGGTAAAGGTTTATCCCCCCCGCCAGCCCTATCGGGTCCTGCTGCGTAAACCGCCCGCAGTCCGGGTCGTAATACCGGAAGAGATTGTAGTGCAGCCCCGTCTCACGGTCCAGGTATTGCCCCTGCATGCGCAGGTTCTGAGAATATCCTGATACCTGCGTCTCGCTTTCCCGTAGCAGCTTGCCCCAGGCGCTGTTCACCCCTTCCCAGCGCACCTGCCCTTCGATATCCGTCATCCGCTCCGGCGTACCGTTGGGCTGGCAGTGGAACCAGAAGATCTCCGGGGCATCAACGCCGTCAATACGCGCCAGCGGGTCGTAGCTGTCCTGGTCGCTGTAGACGTAGGTGAGCGGCACATCCCCGTGCACCTCCTGCAGCAGACGAAACCCTTCCCAGACAAACCGGGTGCTGACCGGCTTGCCGGTTGGCTGCCCGCCCAGCATCTGGCGGCGCGTTTTGCTGATGCGGCGACCGAGCGGATCGTAGCGGAAGCTGACCTGCGTCTGCGGCTTATTGCGGTCCCGGGGCTGGCTGATGACCTCCGTCAGGCGATGTTCGCCGTCGTAGCGGTAGTGCCAGCGGGTTTGTCCGTTATCCTTCTCCACGGTGCGGCCGTGGATGTCATAACGCCAGCGAATGCCGTTCAGCTGCGCCAGGCGGTTGTGTGTGACCTTCTCAGCAGTACCTTCGAGCGGGTTACCGGCAGCATCCCAGCGCCACTGTTCCTGGCCGGGCAGCGTGCCGTCCTGAATCAGCAGACGCCCGGCGCTGTCGTACTGCCAGCGGTACCAGCTGAACGGGTTATCGTCCCGCTCTTCCCGCACCAGGTTATTGCGGTAGTCATAATCCCAGCGGCGGGACCAGCGGCGCGGCGACGGACGTTGGGCATTGCCAGTGAATACATCCCGGCGATGCAGTCGACCAAGACGGTCGTACTCACTACGGGTGGTCAGCAGCCCCTGAGTGCGGCTGGTCTCCCGGTGGAGTTCATCGCGGGTAAAATCGGAGACCGACAGCTTATCGAGAGCAATGCTGAGCAGATGCCCGATGCCGTAGTAAAACTGCTTCAGCTCGCGGCCATCGGGCAGCGTGACGGAGGTGCGGTTGCCGAGAGCATCATACTCCCATGTCAGCTCACCGTGCTCGCCCACTTCACGCGTGACACGCCCCAGGGCGTCATACTCAAAGGCAAGTTCCTGTTCTGCCTCTGCACTCCAGGCGTCAACGGAAAGTGCCGGATGAAGTCCAATACGACTCAGCAAACCTGACGGTGTGTAGTGATAACGGGTCTGCCCTTCCGGCGTGGTGCGGGCAACCAGCTGGCCACTCGCGCTCCAGGCGAAGGCATGGGTGATGGCTTCCGGATGACCGGCGGCAAACGTGCGCGCTATCGTACGCCCGCAGGCGTCATAGCGATACTGTGAGGCCACGCCATCGAGCCCCACCTCTTCCAGCAGCAGCGAGTCGGGCCCCCAGCGGAACTGATAGGCTTCGCCATTTTCATTTTCCAGGGCAATCAGTCGCCCGCGGCTGTCCCAGCGGCGACGGACCTCTTCACCCTGAGTGTTACGCGTAGCGGTTAATCGTCCTGCCTCGTCGTATTTAAACTCACTTTCTTTGCCATCAGCGCCCGCATGCGTCACCGGCAGGCCGCGTTCGTTCCATGCAAGTGACTCTGTCCAGCCTTCCGGTCGATCGAGTTGCACCGGACGCCCTGCGGCATCGTAGCGATAGCGCGTCTCTTCTCCGTCAGCGCCGATCTCAGTCGTTAACCAGCCCAGCGGATGATAGGTATAGCGGGTTATTCGTCCTGAACAGTCTGTGGCACGAATGACCTGCCCGGCCTCGTTGTACTCCTGGTAACGACTGTTTCCCGCGGCATCAACTTCTTCAACGACCTGACCAAACTCGTCCCGGCGCAGCAGTGTTGTCTGCCCCATCGGGTCCACCACACGCTTCAGCCCGTGATGTTCGTCGTACCAGAAACGGGTCGCACTGCCGTCGGCTTCAATGATGGCTGACGGCAGCGCGCGGTGCTCCAGCCAGGTGGTGGTGCGGGTATTGCCGTCGACGTCGATTTCCTGCACCCGGTTGCCCATTTCGTCGTAGACGAAGGTGACGGCGTTCCCGAGGGGATCGACGCGACGGGTCAGAAGTTCGTTTTCATCCCACTCGTAGCACCAGTTTTCACCGCGCTCGTCAACGTAGCGGACAATCAGATTTTGCGCGTTCCAGTAGTGCTTACGCGTCTGGCCATCGTAGTGCTCGACAGTCGTCAGCCCGGCGGCTAAATCATAGTTAAAACGGCAGCCGTCGCCGGTGCTGGTGCGGTTTTCCACCACACGCCAGTGGTCGAATTTTTGCCAGCGGTATTCGCTCTCCAGCCCGCCCGGCAGGCGGTGCCAGACCATCAGGCCGTGGTCGTTATAGCGGTATTCGCGCGTCACTACGCCAGAGGCATCCGTCACGCTCGCCAGCTGGCCGCGCGCATCGTAACCCCACTGCATCAGTGGCCAGGTACGGTTGCCGTCAAAATGGCTGGCAGAGGTGGCACGCTGCGGGAAACGCTCATCTTCATAGCACAGGGTGACATCAATCGCCCGTGGCTCATCGTGAAGATTGACCAGCCTGCCGTGTTCATCCCACTCCGTCAGCAGCGCGTTACCGTATTCGTCGCTGAGGGAGGCCAGACGCAGGATGGTGGGATTCGCCCGGGTCGGTTTATACAGACGCCATACCGCGCCGTCATCGTCGGCAATCGCCACGTCGCCGCTCTCATTGCGGCGGATGATGATGCCTTCGCTGATGCTGTAAAACGCGCGATCGACGGGCGGCAGCTCAAAGCTTAGCTCACGGCCGGTTTCGTCGAACCAGGTCGCGTTGTTCTCTTCGAGCGTCAGATAGCTGTCAAAGGTTGTCGCCCACCCCAGACCAAACAGCCCTTCACGGGTGGTCAGGCTGTTGTAGCTGCGCTGCCAGCGCAGCGGGAAGCGCCCCGGCAGCGAAAAATCGAGTTCATCGTCATCATTCAGCACCTTCACGCCGGTTGCAGCATGTACCGGGTGCGAGGAGCCAAACACAGCATTAACGGCCATATCGGCCAGCATGCCACCGCCGGCTGCCGCCAGTGCACAGGGCATATTTTTCAGGATTTTACCCGGACGTCCGCGCAGCAGGGAGAGCGCGATCATCCCCAGCGCCAGACCCGGCGTTTTACCGCTCTTGATATCACGTACCGTGAGCGTGTCGCCGCCAATGATCACATTCGGGGACACATCATCAGAGACAGTGCCTTCACAGGTGGTGCGATCTTTTGCACGTACCGCGGGCTGCCCGTTAATGAAGACGCTTTTAGAGCCTTCCGCCAGATACTGCGGCCCGGAGTGCTTTTCGCACGCCACCTTGTCTTCTTCCAGCGGCGAGGTTCCCGCGGCGGCAGAAGCCACGCTCGGCTGCCACATCTCGCTGCCAAACTGTCCAGCGGCGGAAAGCAGCATACCCGCGTAATCGGCAAAGCTGCCCGGAGACTGTGGTTCAGGTGACGGTGTGTCGGCGGGCGTCAGCGTCCCGGCCGCTCGTGCAGCGGGAATCGCGTTCGTCAGAACGTTATCAGACCCGGTGGTAATTTTGCCCGCTGGTGACGGCGGGAACAGCGCGTTGCCTAAGCCTTCGGCGGCGTTGCTGATATCGTCAGTTATACCTGCCACGTTTGCCAGTACGCCGCCAATGATCCCACTTAACAGACAGCTGGATCCAATCGCCGCCACGCCCGCGGCGGCGGCACCCGCCCCCAGCAGCGGAGCAGCAACGGTTGCCGCCGCGCCCACGGCAGCGCCGATAACGGCATAGGCGGCACCTTCCGCCACAATGCTGGTGATGTCCGCAAAAATGCTGGAGTGAATAATCTCGTCGCCCTGACGGGCCGCGTTGTTATCGCTCATGCCTTACACATTCCGGTTGTCGTTTAGCGTCAGACTCTGCTTAAGCGCGCTCCAGCGCACCTCATCCTCTGCGGTGAATGCTCTGAGCGCCGAGAGGGTAAAAATCATCAACACCGGCTTGCCCGGCGTTTGTACGGCCAGCTGTTTTTGCCAAATGCGCTGTCCGTTACTGTCGAAGGTGGTCTCAACTTCAAGCCCGTTAATGTTTCCGTCAGGCCCGGCTTTAGCGTTGCGGAATTCGCTCTGGGCAATCTCGCCCATCTGAGGCCGCAGCACGTCCCACTGGCGGTGGAACTCTTGTTCGTAGTCGCTGCCGTCCGGGATACCGCCGCGGCTGACCACGACGGACAATCCGCTTTCGTCATCGCGAATAATATTCATACTGTTGTCCTGCCAGGCAGCAGGAAAAAGGGAAAACGAACCTTCCTGGAGGGTGTATTTCATAAGTGAACTCGGGATGATTAATATTGTGAGAAACAAAAGAGGCCAATCCACACTGGCCTTTTGGCTGGCGAATGCATTATTTAAGCCACTGACCTGACTGTTCAACTAACACATGGCTGCCTTTGCTCACGACCAATTTCACAGGTGAGTAAGTCACGGTGTAAGCGATCTCGCCATTCTTATAGGTAGAACCAATTATTTTACCTGCAGGATCGTGCAACGTTTTCCCCTTAAGGGAGATCGTACTATTATCACTTTTGCGCACGCCGAGATAATACATCTGGTCACATTCACTAGTAAAACGCCCGCATTTATTGACCAGAGAAATAGCGAACTTTTCAGTATTGAGTTTTCGGGTTTCAACTGTCTGAGCCGAAGCAGCTTTCTGTAACGTATAACGCTGCGGAGCATAATAATTTCCTTTTTGAGGAGGAGTAACTAAACGCCATTCCATTTCACTCCCCTTAATTTCCAGAACAGCCCGTCCGCCTATACCGCCAAACGATGAGTTGAACTCAACATTGGCACGATTGCCCGCGATCGTACCGCTAAGATTACGCTCATCATCTTCCGGGCAATCAATGCGGTTTCCTCTTTGAGAAATATAGCAATAAGATCCGGAGATACGGCCACCTGATTCAGCTAACCGCAGAGTTAACGTCGAGTCGTTCGCGTACCCGCCTGACCATACTCCGCCAAATGCGGGACCAGATTGGCTTATCGTTTCAAAATGCAGTGTGCCAAATCTTGCAGCCCATTTTTTAATATCGCCGTTAATATCCTGGCGATGTTCAGAAGACTGATAATGAATAACGTCAGACTCGGGTACGACCCAGGCAGCGTAGATTTTGCCATCTGGTTCGATAACCAAAGCAGAGGCGTTTTCCAGATAAAGATCTTTTAGCCAGCCTTCAATCAACAATCCTCCGTCAGCCGTGGAATGCGGTTCACCAAATACATCAAAATTGTTGATAAACGTCTGGTAATCGCTTCCCAGGGTCTTTCTGAGGAGGTCTGTCACTTCGCTATCGTTAACGATGCGACTGACCGTATTGAGCTTATTGTATTGTGATAACTCTAGCGCAGTTGCAGTTTCAGTTTCAGTTGCATCTGCCAAGAAAGCGGTGAGCAATACGGCTGCCAGATATTTCCTCTTCATAAATTACTCTGGATTTCCATTGTCGTAATTCATTGTTATCTTCACAATTTTACTGTCTTTGATCTCAAAAGAGAGGACCTTTTTACCCAACTCATAGGTAATCCATTGTTCTCCGGCATCCTTTGCGACCTGACCGTCACCGTATGCTGTGTTCAAGTCCGTTCTCGTTGAACCAACATGGACACCACGCGGCGTTGCGGCATCTGTAGCAGTCAGCGTGATCTGCGACACGATATAATCATCAACGCTTCGTTCCGCTTTATCCCACCAGAGATTGGAACTGAAAATGTCTAACCCAGACTTTTGATGCTGGAAGAATTTATAGTTAGCTCCGTCAAAAGGAACCTCACCGGTAAAACTGCCTTCCACTGGCACGTCAATTCTGCGCGCAACGTCAGGAGTCCATCTTTCACCCAATTCGACAGGCTGGCTTTTTATCTGCACAGAAAAATCGTGATTTGTCAGAACGGGCGGTATAACTTGAGCCAATACCGCACTGCTGCACAGACAGGTAAGCATCAGAACAAAAAAAAGATATGTCGGAGTCTGTTTTTTCACGTTAATCGTCATTTTCTCAATCTAAATTACGCTTCTCACCGATGTGGGAAACCGCGAGTCATGGAAGCTGTTTTCTTAGTCAGCGCTAATAACAACAGAGCTCAGACAGTCAGGTTTTTTTACGGTGAAACTGAAACTCACTTTTTGTCCATTCATATCTTTTGGTGCTGTATAACTGGTCACTTCATTCTCCGAGCGGCCTCGGGGATAATCAGTTAACGTCAGTTGTGGGTAATGCTTTTTAACGGTTTGAAGTGTGATGCACTGGCCTGATGGTGAAAAATTCAGTAAGGGAGCCATGCCATCATTTTCTTTGCTTACTCGTAAATCAATGGTAGTAATGCTCGTACCCTCCAAAAGCTTGAAATCATCAGCATGGTAGAAGTTCATATATGCATTATTTTTCATGTAGTTAAAATGCAACGACATGTCATTTAGACTCGTAACGGATAACGTTTTGAGTGAGGCGCTCATTTGTGAAATGAACGCCCAGAGATCCTTTTTCTCTGAATCTCCCTCAGCCATTCCCGTTGTTAATAATGCAATAAGCACTGCTACGACCTTACTCACCTTTAGTCGTAAATTTCTCCTGCACCGCCGCATCAATATCCCCTTTATGCCCGGAACCCGGCGCCGTGGTGCCCGGTTGTGTGCCAGACGTATTCAGGTGCAGCTTACCGCCGGTGGTGATATGACCATCTCCTTCAACGAAGAAATTAAACTCTTTGCCGATGAGGTTAATCTTGCCGTTAGCGTTCAGCTCAATTGCGCTTTCACCAGAGACCAGCCGTAGCTTCGTACCAGAAGCAATGACATATTGCTCCACCGCCGCATCCAGCTTGCCTTTGCC
The DNA here is from genome assembly GCF_003010695.1 of Enterobacter cloacae complex sp. FDA-CDC-AR_0132. NCBI lineage: Bacteria > Pseudomonadati > Pseudomonadota > Gammaproteobacteria > Enterobacterales > Enterobacteriaceae > Enterobacter > Enterobacter cloacae complex sp. FDA-CDC-AR_0132. The sequence goes on from NZ_CP027618.1 coordinate 4,455,274, forward strand.
CGTCAGGATCTCTGTTCCGCCTTTCACCGCCTGGATCTGATTCGCTTCCACCCGATGCAGTTCATTTTTCTTCACATAATGGCTGCGCTCGCCACCGACGCTGTGCGTTTCATCGTTCTTAATGCTGGTGTCCATGTTGCGCTCAGCCTGGATCCACACCTGCTCTGCGCCCGCCTTGTCCTCAAAGCGCAGGGCATTGGCATTATCCACGGAGCCATCCTTCGTGCGGCTCATAAAACCCATCTGCGTGGCCGCCGCCGGCAGCGCCCACGGCGGCATGCTTGCTTCGTTGTACACCCGGCCGGTGATAATCGGACGGTCCGGGTCACCGTTGATAAAGTCCACCACCACCTCATCGCCGACCCGCGGAATTTGCACCCCGCCGTACCCCTGACCCGCCCAGGCGCTCGACACGCGCACCCAGCAGGAGCTGGTGTCATCCCCCTTCGCCAGACGGTCCCAGTGGAATTTCACCTTCACGCGGCCATATTTGTCCGTCCAGATACTCTCCCCATTTGGTCCCACAACCTTTGCCGTCTGCGGGCCGTAGGTGCGCGGCCACGCCGTGCTCTGCGCCGGACGGTATGACACCGCCGCCGGGATGACCGCGAAATCAGTGCGGTGAAGGGTTTCCCCCTCGCCGCTCGCGTAGCGGTTCTCCTCGAAATGGTAACCCGCCGCCGTGACCAGATAGTCACCGTTATCACTGAAGAACGGGGCGTTAGTCAGGGTGAAGGTGTGTCCCGGTGCAATACCCGCGGCCGTGGCCGTCGCCTGAATCTGCTGGTGCTCCACCTGCCAGCGCTCCTGACGAATACGGGCGTAGAACTCCGCATGCCCGGTCTCAACAAACCGTCCCGGCCAGTCGTACACGTCGATGCTGCCCGGCTTCGGTGACGCCGGGTTCTGCTGGGCCTGGAACAGCCACGCGTTCGGCTTGCGGAAGTCATAATCATCGAGGCTGTAAATCCCCGGCGTCACGCTGTCCTCCAGCGCCCACTGGCTGATGCCTTCTTCATCCGTACTGCCGCCTGACGGCGTCTGGTGGTAAGGAATGACCTCATAGCCGCTGAACGGCTGATGCTGCGTGGCGGCGTCGGTGAGCACCAGGGTGTGCTTGTCGGCGTCGTGGCTGAAGTGGTATGCAATCCCCTCCAGCTCCATCAGACGGCTGATAAAGTCCAGGCTCGACTCCTGATACTGCACGCAGTAGTCCCACACCCGGTAGCTCCCGGTGAGCTTATCCTCCACGTTAACCTGATGTTCACCCAGCAGGGTTTTCACAATCTGCGGCACCGTCTGGCCCTGGAAGATACGCAGGTTACGGTCGCGCTTCATCGGCCACAGGTCCGGCTCCACCGTCAGCTGATACACCGCATAGCGGGTGCCCGTCAGCTCGACGGCACTCACCGCCACGCGGGTGATTTTTCCATTGATATAGCGGGGCGTCAGCAGGCTCTGCGTCGGGATGGTCACCGTGACCGGCTGACCCAGCAGTTTGCTGCGGTCAATGCGCGCATCCGTGCCAAGCAGGGTCAGCGTCAGGGCGAACGACTCGGACATCGCCTCGCGACCTGTGAGTTTCCAGAACAGAAGCCCCTCCACCGGGAGCTGAACGGTAATTCGGTTGAGCATAATCTTTATTCCGTAATGGTTTTATGCTGGAGAAGATAATAAAAAACGGATAAATGAAAAAAAGTCATTTACTATTACATGTAACCAGGCAGATGAAAAATCACCTGGGGGAAATCGTCGAGGAACCTATCATTTAATATGGAACACTTAATTAACTAATTAAAAATACATCCTACGCATGGCACCATACTTTCCCCATGCTAAAAACAAAGCATTGGTATAAAGCACACATTTCTTCCGCAGCGATGAAATTTCCCCAGCACGTCCACAGTGTTACTCCGGAGATGGATAACCCCCTCTCATTCGTCAAGCCGACTTCAGTAATGTGTGGTGGAGTCAAACCTGCTGGCTTAACACGCATGGGAAATATCACCTGGTAATGAAGTATTTCCTTGTCAGTTGAGGTGTACAGCCATTTCCAGTCATTCGCCTCAAGGTCTTCGTTACTGGTAGCGGAGGCTATGGGAAACGGATAGTTGTTCTAAGTGTTTATAATGTCTCTTCACTTAGGCCGCGGAGGCTAGCCAGATACCATAGAATATAAGAATGCATCCAAATGATGCCAGGCATTTCGCCAGCAAAAGCAATCCGGGGCTATATCTGTTTGCCAGTGATGACAAAATCGAATAATTTTGCTCCGTGTTATATCGCTGATGAAAACGCATTATAGCTTCAAATATTGTGCAAAGCATAACGACGAAAAACTTAGCCAATAACAGTGTGACAAATGAAGGCGGAATAACGATTAGTACCAACTCACCATCTTCTTTTGTCATCGAGGGGAAAATTTCCCGCAATCCGATCAACACGAAAACCAGAATAAAAGTGCCGACTAATATAAAAGATAATTTTACGAAAAAAACTACCCATTCTTTTTTGTTAAAACTATCTTTGCCATTCCAGATATAGGCAAGAGCGACCAATGAAAAAATAATAAACCCGAGAAACTTCATTGAATCCGCTGCTCCTTATTCGCTCGCCCGACTATGACAGTCACACCCCCAGTATTAACAATTGGCGCATGGCGGGTTGCGTGAGGATGATCACCGCAACCAGTTGACCGAGCTGCCTGCTGCGGTCGATGCACGCATCCGGATCGGGTCAAGGGCATGACGCAAAGCGGAGACGTGGTTGCGATAACAGTAGAAACAACGGTATCCGTTATGCAACCTTAATCATTGTGCTTACTTTAGCCAAAGACCCGAAAACATAAGGACGCTTCCGAGGGAAATTAAGCTTTTAGCAACGATAAGTAAGCCAGGCGCGACGATGCGTGATATAGACGATATTTTTTCATAATTTTCCACATTGTAGCTTTTGTGCCCCCTCAGAATCCCCGAGAAAACAGTACAGAGCAGCACAACTGTGACCTTTAAACCCCATACGCACAAAAAAGACATAGAAAAAATGATCGAATATTGTTTGGCCGTTGCGATGGAAAACAATGACATCGACTGAGAAAGCCATTTAAACGTAAAGCCAATGACAACTGTGGCTACTAATACCAGAACCAACATCATCCCCGCCAGGAGCCACTTTTTCTTGTTAAAAAAATCTTTTCCATTCCAGATAAGCGCTAGTGTCCAAATCATAAAGAAAATAAAGAAAAACCAATGCATTACAATATTTCCCATTTATCCTCTTTAATCTTTTGTCAAAAGGGCAACACACTCAGCAATAACCATTAATCCCGCCATCTGCCTGAGCGGAAATTACGGCCAGCTCAAACCCTCACTATCCAAATATGAAAACAATTACAAGAAAGTATCTTCAGGAGCCCTGTCGAACAGTTCACCTGCCATTCTGGCGATACGTTCGTGTTGTACCAGTTTGTCTTTCCACTCCTGTGGGATACCGGAATAACCATACAGCGCACCCGCGATTTGCCCCGCCGTAGCCGCAACGCTGTCAGCATCATCGGCAAGATTGGCGGCCAACAGAATAGCATCTCTGAAATTATCCGTATTCCATACGGACCACATCGCGGCCTCAAGCGTATCGATGACATAACCACTTGAACGAATCTGATCGCGAGTTTTTTGCTTATATTCACCCGCGTTGATAATCATTACACGTGGCTGAAGCGGCATGACGTGTGGAGCAAAAACAAAATCTTTATTGCTGCCATTAATCATATGTACAAGTAAATAACTTAAATACTGTGTGCTATTTATTGCTTCCGCGGCACCGTGCGTGGCGATGCTCTGTTTTTTAGCCTCATAAAACGCTTTGCTTAATGACTTTCTAAAAAAAATTGAGACAGGCGCTTGTCTGATAATAGAAGCATTACCTGCAGTTTCTGGCGAAGTATTACCGCTCCACCCAGGACCAACAGTTAAATATTGTTCTAAAGCAAAGCGAGTTGTATTACCTATATCAAAACAGATGCCATTTGAACTGTTATAACCATGCTGATACCATTCCAGAAGCTTATTCCTGAAGCATATAGTATCAGCATCACCCTTCTCAAGAAGCGTTTCCGCAAGACATAATGCCATGGATGTGTCATCCGTCCATTCGCCTGCGCGAAGTCGAAATGGCCCACCTCCTGTCATATCTTTGACGTATGCTCTGTCACGCGGTAAAAATTCGAGCGTAGTGCCTACGGCATCTCCAACAGCGAGGCCAATAAGGGCACCAATCGCGCGATCCCTTGATTCCGCTAGTGAGAGACTACACGATGGTGTTAAATACCATTGTTTTTGTGCATCGCAATCAAAAGATGATTCTAATAGTTTATCATTATATTTATACTGCATTTTCTGCTGGACTGAAAGACTACTAACAGGTAAGTACTTACGATATCTATCTACATATTTTAACAATACATTCAAATTAGCATGTAAATTAATCACCATTCACCCATAATAAAATATATTTAATATCAACCTTAAAATTCATCAGGATATTTCATTTTAAGATTTTGTTGTTTTATTCTATAATTGGCATCAACCTCATGCGGGGGCCTAACCTTTAATCCTCGGCGAATTTGATCAACAATAAACCAGGCATCCGACAGCCTTTCAAAAAACAACTCATCCGAATTATCAAACTCCTTCGCTGCATACATACCGAACGTCATCTTCCATAATTTCGCCTTATCCTTTTCCTTGCCTTCGATGAGGTCCCGCAGAAATAATAATTGTTGTACTGCAGAGTCGTACATTTGCAAAAGCGGGGATTGGGAATTACTTTTTCTAACTTCAGCATATCTCTTTTGAGATAAACTTAATGCTTTTTCAACATAATCCAAGACTGTTATTTCATTCATTGTATTGAGTTAAATTATTAGAGTGAGAGCGCGCCTATTATTCCCGACCACTTCTGCCTGATAAAATCAGTCACCACATTTTATTAAAGGAAGATAATAAAATTAAGAGGGGAAATTAAAAAATCACTTTCTTTATTAATGAGTGACTATCATCAAATATGGTCCACTTGATATTTCGAAATATTTCAACACTGAAAAAGTAAGTTGTTTCGTCTCTCATCCAACTTCGCATCAACACAACATTTTCTATTCAACTTAATGGCACGCTATAATAGCCGCGCCATATGATTTATACAATTACTAGAAATTATCCTCAAGTGCTCTATCGAATAGTTCACCTGCCATTGTGGCGATACGTTCGTGTTGCTCGAGTTTATTTTTCCAATCCTGGGGAATACCGGAATCACCATATAATGCTCCAGCTATTTGCCCCACCGTCGCCGCAACGCTGTCAGCTTCATCGGCAAGGTTGGCGGCCAGCAGAATTCAAAAAAACTGCCTATCACTTACGATATCTTTTTTGTCTTTTCAAATATTCCACATCTTGTTCATGAGGAAGAATGATCTTCAATCCTTTCCCCATCTGCGAAGCTATATAATTAGCATTAGATAAATGCTCAGCAAGTTCGGCATCTGTTGTATCAAATTCTTTAGATGCAAGTACTCCAAGATTCAATGAATGTAATTTACTTTTATCTTTTTCAGCGCCAACCAAAACAGATTTAATATAATCCAACTGGCACTTCACCATAATATACAGTGAAAAATCAGGTTTTGTTTCCAATCGTTTATTGATTATATCAATGGCATCATTGATATAATTCAGCTCGTTATAATTTTCTTTATTCATGAGCACTCTTAGACATATTTTTATCTTAATAAATTCTGTACCCCCTACCTTTTGGCTGGTAGGGATATTTTTAACTAGCCAAATACCAGGCACGGGAAGCAATATTACCGAACTACTCTACTTTTTTTGCATAATTCAGTATATTTTCTATGCTGGCAAAGTGAGTTGTTTTCCTCACATGTAACTTCACATTAACCCAACATTTTCTCTCCAACTGAATGGCACGCTACAATAGCCGTGCCATATGAATTATTCAATTATAAAAAATTATCCTCAGGAGCTCTATCAAACAGTTCACCTGCCATTTTGGCGATACGCTCGTGTTGTACAAGTTTGTTTTTCCACTCCGACGGAATACCAGAATAACCATATAATGCTCCCGCTATTTGTCCTGCCGTCGCCGCAACGCTGTCAGCATCATCGGCAAGATTGGCGGCCAACAGAATAGCATCTCTGAAATTATCCGTATTCCATACGGACCACATCGCGGCCTCAAGCGTATCTATTACATAACCACTTGAACGAATCTGATCGCGAGTTTTTTGCTTATACTCACCCGCATTTATGATCATTACACGCGCGCATAGTGGGAAAACATGAGGGGAAAAAGCTTCTTCTTTTTTATAACCGTTAATTAAATAGTGCAATACCAATCCGAGAAATTGGCATGCATTAATTGACTCTACCGCACCATGAGTTGCGCGACTCTGAGCCTGGGATTCGAAGTAAATCGCGCGCAGCGATTTTCGACGAAAGATAGACACCGGAGCTTGACGAATAACCCCAGCATTACCAGCAGTGTGTTTCTCGGTATTACCATACCAGGAAGGCCCGATACGCAAATACTGTTCAAGCGCAAATCGCGTCGTATTGCCAATATCGAAACACCGACCATTACTGCTATTATCACCGTTAAGATACCATTTAACGAGATATTTTCTAAGTATATCGGTATGCATTCTGTTTTCTGAAAGATAAGTTTCCGCCAGACATAATGCCATGGACGTATCATCCGTCCATTCACCGGGTTTTAAATGAAAAGGTCCGCCACCAATCATATCCGCTACATGTTCACTGTCTCTTTTCTTAAACTCAAGAGTAGTGCCGACTGCGTCCCCAACAGCCAAACCGACCAGCGCCCCAAGTGCTTTATCACGTGAAATATCTTCAGTCGTAATTAAAGGTAATGTTTCATCCCAGGCTTGTGAAGAACTCAAACCATCAATACCGTCATTTTTTATTGCCTTACGGACATTAATTGGCATGTATGTACGATAGCGATCGGCATAATGATTGATTACAGAGTCTTCAGTATGAAGGTCGATCATGGTATTTCCCTTAATTCTATATTTGTTATCCCAAGTTCATCTGACCTGCTGATAACCTCAAACGATGTATTAGGCTTAAATAGCACTTCAGTCTCTGTTGCATTGAATTCTGAAAGGAAGTCAATTTTCCGGCCGGAAAAACCTTCAATACGCATTTGGATAGGACCGCTGAAGCCTTGATTAACATCAGTACTAACAAAGGCTGGATCGATAACTGTTTTGCCCGGAGTATATCCATCCAAGATGTGTGAAGGTAAGCTGTTCATCCCGCGGTATGTCTCTCCACTAAAAGCAGGAAGCTGGTCCAGGCCATCATTTATATGTTGAGTAAATGCTTCCATTTCTTTAGTCATTGGTTTCATACCTCGTAATGCTGGGTTTACCATTTGGTAGCCAGGATCGGTAGTATAACCATACAATGCGCCTACTTGCTCATCACTGAGTAAAGCAGACAAAGCAGGATCACGATTATCTGCCAATTCTCTGCCACGAGTAATCCATTTTTCAGCTCGTTGTTTCCCTACGGCTTCGCTTAAGCTCATCCTCGGCGAAGCTGGGGCTGTAATGGGTTCCGCACTAACGCGCGGCATTGATTTACCAGCTCGCCACGCATCAAACCGCGCCCCGCCTTTCATGCCAGCCCCGCCGCCGATAATCGAGCCGATCAGCATCCCCCATTTCTGACCGTCGCTACCTTCGCCAAACAACATCCCACCTGCGTAGCTACCAACCGTTCCACCACCCATCGCCCCGAGGGTACTCAGAAGTGCGATAGCAGGACTGGCGAGCACCGCCATGGCTCCGGCACCAACGGCGAGCATCGTCCAGTTCACCCATTCCGGGATTTCAGGACTTATTTCATCGGTCTGGACCTTGCTTCCGCCGATAATAACATTACGCGATCCCTGACTAATCTCAGCGCTGCATGTCAATTTATCGCCTGTGCGAGAGGCGGGGAAGTTGTTGATGTAAACTTTTATCGAACCTTCCGCGACCCGTTGCAGGCTGCCGCTGTGCTCATCACACTCTCCGGCTGATAGATGTGCGCGGATCGCCTTTCGGCTGTTGATAAAGACATTGGGTGAACCTTCTTTCAGCGTACCTGTCGTGTGACGCGGTGCCCATGACATACTGCCGAGGAGTTCACCCAACCCACCCGCAGCACATGCCCCAGCCGCAACGGCAGAAACAGCAACCAGCGCGGTCCCTCCGGTGACGACAACGGCAGCAGCGCCCAGAATTGCCCCACCCACCAATCCTGCGATCATCCAGCCTTTTGAGGCTGTATGAGCAATCTCATCATCTACGCGTGCGGCCAGACATTCTGACATAACTATTCGGCTCGCTGTGCCATCAGATACCCACGTATCCGATCGGGTGTATTAAGTTGGTCAGAACCAGAGACCTGGCGGCATACGGAAAGTTGTGAAAGCAAGTGATGTGATTTGTCTGAGGAAGTCGTCCAGAGCGCATAACGAAGGGGTTGGCTGTCCGGAACGGGTGCAATACTGAGTGGTTTACCTTTTTTTTCATAAAGCAAATATTGACCCTCTTTCGCCCGCTGAAGCGAAAGATGTCCATAAAGTTCCTGAATGTTTTCAAAGACACGGAGAACTTTACTCTCACTATCAAGCGCAAAAAAAGGCCCCTGGCTGTCGGCAGCGAGCATTTCTTTGGGATCCGTTTGAGCAGGTTTGTGAAACTTAATACTACGGATAATTTCCTGGTATTGATTATGATAATAATCGCTAAATTCGCCCGGGCATGTGCCGATGTAACACACCATCTTTTGCCCACCAGGATGGTCAGCGAGTAAAATCACCGTCTGCTTCTGAAAAATGACCGAGTTATCATTTTTAAACTGATAAAAAAGCTCTACCGCCGGATGACCATCAACAGAAGTCATCTGAGAGGATTCTAGACGAAAGTCGGGCACTGTAATTTCCAGTTCATGCGCCAGTCGGGTAGCCGCATCATGGACTTTATCTTCGTTTTTTGCCGTCGCACGAGAAACAACAAAAGTAAACTCGCTAGCTCCGTTATCACTCATGGTGAATAAATTCATGGTTCTGTCTTTAAATACATCGGGTAAGGCGAGTGTTGCTTCCTGAAGAATATAATCAGCCATTCGGGTTACTCTTACTTGTTGCCATTAATAACAAAAAAACTATCCACTTCCTGTTGGATTTCACCCTGAAGGGATGCACCAGGCGGATCGATGGCATTTCGTCCGTCATCAGGGTTCAAATGCAATTCGCCGGAAAGCGTATTAATTTGTGCGTTCTGTTTTGCAGTAAAGTTAAAGTTATTACCAATGATATGAACGCTACCGTCTTTTGATAGCTCGATGGCGCTTTCACCACATTCCAGTCTCAGCGTATTACCTGCGGAAAGTATAAAATTATTAACGACCTTATCGTTTCGACTGTTCCCCGTCAGGCATACCACATCGCCTTTAATCCCTGATTTCTGGTTTTTCGCTACCCGTAAGGTTTCATCTTCACCAACAAACTGGGTTCGATTTTTTTCAGTAGAATGTGTTTCGTCGTTTTTGACGTTAATATCCAGATTGCGCTCGGCCTGGATCCACACCTGCTCTGCGCCCGCCTTGTCCTCAAAGCGCAGGGCATTGGCATTATCCACGGAGCCATCCTTCGTGCGGCTCATAAAACCCATCTGCGTGGCCGCCGCCGGCAGCGCCCACGGCGGCATGCTCGCCTCGTTGTACACGCGACCAGTAATAATCGGACGGTCCGGATCGCCGTTGATAAAGTCCACCACCACCTCATCGCCGACCCGCGGAATTTGCACCCCGCCGTACCCCTGACCCGCCCAGGCGCTCGACACGCGCACCCAGCAGGAGCTGGTGTCATCCCCCTTCGCCAGACGGTCCCAGTGGAATTTCACCTTCACGCGGCCATATTTGTCCGTCCAGATACTCTCCCCATTTGGTCCCACAACCTTTGCCGTCTGCGGGCCGTAGGTGCGCGGCCACGCCGTGCTCTGCGCCGGACGGTATGACACCGCCGCCGGGATGACCGCGAAATCAGTGCGGTGAAGGGTTTCCCCCTCGCCGCTCGCGTAGCGGTTCTCCTCGAAATGGTAACCCGCCGCCGTGACCAGATAGTCACCGTTATCACTGAAGAACGGGGCGTTAGTCAGGGTGAAGGTGTGTCCCGGTGCAATACCCGCGGCCGTGGCCGTCGCCTGAATCTGCTGGTGCTCCACCTGCCAGCGCTCCTGACGGATACGGGCGTAGAACTCCGCATGCCCGGTCTCAACAAACCGTCCCGGCCAGTCGTACACGTCGATACTGCCCGGTTTCGGTGACGCCGGGTTCTGCTGCGCCTGGAACAGCCACGCGTTCGGCTTGCGGAAGTCGTAGTCATCGAGGCTGTAAATCCCCGGGGTGACGCTGTCCTCCAGCGCCCACTGGCTGATACCCTCTTCATCCGTACTGCCGCCGGACGGCGTCTGGTGGTAAGGAATGACCTCATAGCCGCTGAACGGCTGATGCTGCGTCGCGGCGTCGGTGAGCACCAGGGTGTGCCTGTCGGCGTCGTGGCTGAAGTGATACGCAATCCCCTCCAGCTCCATCAGACGGCTGATGAAGTCCAGGCTCGACTCCTGATACTGCACGCAGTAGTCCCACACCCGGTAGCTCCCGGTGAGCTTATCTTCCACGTTAACCTGATGTTCAGCCAGCAGGGTTTTCACAATCTGCGGCACCGTCTGGCCCTGGAAGATACGCAGGTTACGGTCGCGCTTCATCGGCCACAGGTCCGGCTCCACCGTCAGCTGGTACACCGCATAGCGGGTGCCCGTCAGCTCGACGGCACTCACCGCCACGCGGGTAATTTTTCCATTGATATAACGGGGCGTCAGCAGGCTCTGCGTCGGGATGGTTACCGTGACCGGCTGACCCAGCAGTTTGCTGCGGTCAATGCGCGCATCCGTGCCAAGCAGGGTCAGCGTCAGGGCGAACGACTCGGACATCGCCTCGCGACCTGTGAGTTTCCAGAACAGAAGCCCCTCCACCGGGAGCTGAACGGTAATTCGGTTGAGCATAATCTTTATTCCGTATGGCTTATGCGATGCAAAGACTCACGGCACTAAATGTGTCATGGCAATACTATGCAGTGTCAGATTGGTTATTTAGCGCGAACTGTTTTGATTATATATATGAGAGAGCCAATCTTTATTATTTCCGATAATATAAATAAAGCAATATTAATGGGAATAATGCTCAATCCTAAACCAACGATCGCCATAGGGAAAAGTGTCACTGAGCAACTGAAGATGATAACGCGCAGCACTTCTTGTATAAGAGCAAAACCGACCGCATATCGATGTTTTGTGAAAAAAAACCAGGCAGAAAAAAGCAAGGAAACTGGCATGAGGAGATAAACAAGATAAAAAGCACCTGTCACTATTCCGTTTACGCCACCTGCTATCAGCATAAAAATAATTACACCCGGATTTCCTCCGGTGGAAACCCACCATGACTCAAGTAAATGGTATGGACCAATCGAATAAAACACAATCCCGATGACATCCATAACACCCCAGAAATAGAAGATTTTATTTTTCGCGGTCATGTTCGCCCTAACCTTTACTTGACTGGTGCTGGCGGCCATTTACCACCATGTTGAATAAGCGTCTCTTTGATTTCAGTTAGTTTTTTATATTCTTCACTGCCTTCTTCTGTTCTGTTCAGATAACGTTGAAGTTGATTACCCATCGTCCAGCCATTGATAGTCTTAATTTCAGGGTCAGTACCGCGTTTCAGCAAAAGGAGCACGTGATCGTAAGCGTGGTAATCCAGCGCGGCTACTAACAATGTACTACCCAGTGAGTCGGTAATATTAATATCCGCTCCGCCGTCAAGCATCGCCTTGAGTGTCTCGGTATTTTTCGCTTCGATACTTTCGAATATTATAGGCTCACCAAACGTTTTGTCTTTCGCATCTGGAGATAATCCGCCGTCCAGCATCGCCTTTATCCACACGTCGCTGTCCGCTTTTAATACTAATTCTGCAGGCGAACTTTTTCCCTGCGGCCTCGGCTGCAGCGGATCTGCGCCAGCCTTAATCAGAGTAGTGATAATTTTTAAATGTTCAGGCGTTTTTTTATCGTTAAGTGAATTCATCACCGCCCAAAACAACAGGGTCATGTCCTCTTTACCGGGTTTGTTTAAATCAGTTTTCGAAGCTAGCTTTTTCACCTCATCGCCGTCACCATTCTCAATTGCGCGCGCTAATGTGAGCTGGTCACCATTAAAGTAATTATCTGGTTGTAAATCCATATTTTGCTTGCACCCCTGAACCATAAACATTAAACAAAGCGCTACCCAGCCAATAATTAGTGATTTCACGCGCGGCTCCTGATAATAGAGATATCCTCATCCTTCTGTTGTTCAATACAGTTTATCGCTTGATCTATTCCATGTCGGTCAAATGCACTCCCCATTCCACCAGGAAGGTCGTGAGCTATTCCGGCAGCATTGGGCATAATGGCAGAAATCTCTTCTTTCGCTATAAGTGCTGGCACGTGCCCTTTTACCATTTTAAAATCTTCCCAAACATTTACTTCCTGAGTCCTGGTCAGCAGTTCACCCTCGACGCGGTAAGCCTGAATGTTATCCGTGCTGCCCAATATGCTTCCGCCATATTTCTCGACGGTACCGGAATTTAGGCCAGAAGCATTAAACGTCCATCCCGCCATACCGCTTGCCATAGAGGTGGCTGATGCTAAACCTCCCCCAAGAGAGTGCCCCGCAATGTCTATTTTTTGACCTGATTTGGCGAGCTGCTCGCCCATACTTACGGCTCTTCGGTAATAATCCGACTCCAACCCAAGCCCCTGCGCACCGTTATTTTTCCAGTCAGTCATGTTCTTCATGGGGAAAAACTCTGGTTGCCTCGACCCTCTGAACACCAGCGTAGGGTTCATATCGCCACCAAAAACGTCAGGGTCAGGCTGATAGACGCGTGCCAGAAAATCAGGATCCTCACTCTTGTCATAAAGTGTTTTACTTTTAAGACCTAACTTCTTTAGCACCGATGCATCGTTGCTTATATCCTTCCAGCCCTCTGGCACCCCCGGCGTTGTCTCCAGCGGATTCACTGTCTTATAAACATTCTCAGCAAGCTTCGCTTTCTCCACCGCAATATTATTCGCCGCCAGTCGTTTAGCGGCGATCTGCGCATCCGGGTAAAGGCTGTTACTACCCTTCGCGATCAGATCCTTACGCGCCTGCCAGCGTTCCGCCTTGGTCATCTGCTGTAGCTGCGAAGCATAGGTTTTACCGTCTTTACCCGGCGTGGCCTCATCCGGCACCTGTGCCGCTTTGGATTTCACCACCTGCTTCGGCAGTACCGTCGGCGCAGGACGGGCACCGTAGGTTCGCACCATGGTTTCGTAGCGATCGACGATTGTGCTTACCGGATACCAGCCCAGACCGGTAAGCGAGGCCGCCTGCAGTCGGCCATCGGCATTGATATAAAATATCTCCGTTACCGATGACCAGTTACGGAAACTCTCGTCGATGGCAACGATCCTGCCGATATCGAGATCCTGCACGATCAGCTTACGGGTATCGCGTCCTGACTGATAGGGATTCGCCCCGGTGATGGAATGCAGCAAATCGTAACGCGTAAACAGCGAGCGCAGCGAATTGTCGGGAACTGACATTATCCACTGCCCGGCTACGGACGGGCGGATAATTTTCGCGAAAAGCGCTGGCGAGACATTCTCGCTGAAAAGATAGACAAACTTGAGGTTATACATTCGCTCCGTCCTGTTACCAGTCCCTGCTTACCTTACTTACGGATTCACCAGCCAGGTGCCAGGCTTCGCGATATCCAGCGTCTGGGTACGCGTTTTCCCGTTGCCCTGCAGTTCAATTCTGGCCTCGCCCGCAGGTAGCTTGAGCGATGCATAACCGTTATTCGCCGGACGCAGTGTTTTTGGCTCACTGTTCACTTTCAGGGTCTCACCGTCAAGAATACGGATATAGACCAGTGCCACCGGGCTGGCATCCACCGGCGGGGTGGCCGGTTGCGCTGTCGCAGTCGGTGCAGTCTGTTCACTGGCTTTCGCCGTTTCCGGTTTCACATCCGGCGCGTTCGATGCAGTTTCAACGGTGCGCGTCTCAGCGGGGGCCTGCGCCGCCTGCTCTGGCGCATCATGGTCGCCACCGCTAAACAGCATCGCTCCGGCGACGACGCCAACCAGCACGCCCGCAGCAACCATTGCCGGGATTTTGTACCGGTGCCAGTCCAGTGCAGAAGCCGGTGCCTCTTCCTCTACCGGTACCAGCATCGTGCCCGGTTTTTTCGCGCTCAGTACATCGTCGATACCCGCTACCGGCATCTCAATCAGCGCCGCGAATTCATCGATGGACTGCGGTCGGTCTTCCATGTGCAACGCCAGCGCCCGGTCAATGGCCTGCAACAGCGAGAGGGAATAGCCCTGTGGCTGCAGTTCCACCAGCGGTTTGCAGGTGTCCTGGATTGAGCGCACCACGCTGACCGGCGGCGGTGAGCCGACAATCAGGGTACGCAGCACGGCGCCGAGAGCATAAATATCCGTCCACGGGCCCTGCTCGCTTTCGTTGTCGTCAGTGTACTGCTCGATCGGCGCAAAGCCCGGGCGCAGCATGGTTTCCGTCTCGTCAGAGAGATTACCAATGGTGCGGCGCGCTGAGCCGAAATCGAGCAGAACCGGCAGGCCGTTGTCCTGAATCTGGATGTTATCCAGAGAGATGTCGCGGTGCAAATAGCCTTCGTCATGAATTGTCTTAATGGCACCGAACAGCATGGGCAGCATACGACGGATCCAGGCTTCGTTAATCAGCTCCGGTTTTTGTTCGCGCAGGCGGGAGAGCGTGGTACCGCTATAGAACAGCGTTCCCATATAGGCCGTATCGTTTTGCACCCAGAAACGCAGCACGTGAAGCAGGTTCGGGTGGTTGAAGCGCGCCAGCAGGCGGGCTTCCTGAATGAAGCTGTTCAGACCGGCGGAAAACGCTTTGCCAAAACGTTCGCTGCGCAGTACCAGCGTCATATCGTCGCCGCGCACGGCGAGCGAGGCAGGCATAAATTCTTTGATAGCGATAGTGCGTTCGAGCTGATGATCCCACGCGCGATAGACGATGCCGAACCCGCCGCCGCCGATCACCTCTTTAATTTCAAACTCGTTGAAGCGATACCCGACCGGGAGCGCGTTTGGGACAGTCCGATTGTTATCATTATCCGTCATCTTTTACAGTTCTCTTGATGATTATTACGCGGCAAACTGACAGTGAAACTCGCCCTGCTCACAGGTGACGTGCAGACGTCGGTACTGCTCATCGCTGCGGCTGGCGGTAAGTAATATCTGGCTCATCTGAGGCAGCAAGGTGTTTGTCAGAATAGCGTCCACCATGCGGCCGCCAGACTCCACCTCGGTACAGCGCTGAACAATTTGTTCCACCACGCTGTCATCAAACTCGGAAATAATATTGTGATTCTCTTGCAGACGACGCTGAATGCGTTTGAGCTGCAGGCGGACAATCTGCCCCAGCATCTCGTCGCTCAGTGGATAATACGGCACCACCAGCAGACGGCCCAGCAGCGCCGGCGGGAAGACCTCCAGCAGCGGCTGACGCAACGCGCCGCTTAACGCCTCAGGCTCAGGCATCAGTTCCGGATCGGCACACATGGCGCTGATCAGATCGGTGCCGACGTTGGACGTCAGAATAATGATGGTGTTACGGAAATCAATATGGCGGCCCTCGCCATCTTCCATCCAGCCTTTATCGAAGACCTGGAAGAAGATTTCATGTACATCCGGGTGCGCTTTTTCAATTTCGTCCAGCAAGACCACGCTGTACGGGCGACGGCGAACGGCCTCGGTTAACACCCCGCCTTCACCATAACCCACGTATCCCGGAGGCGCACCTTTTAAGGTGGAAACGGTGTGGGCTTCCTGGAATTCACTCATGTTGATGGTGATAACGTTCTGCTCACCACCATAAAGCGACTCCGCCAGCGCCAGTGCAGTTTCCGTTTTCCCCACGCCGGACGGGCCACAGAGCATAAATACGCCAACAGGTTTGTTCGGATCATCGAGTTTTGCCCGCGAGGTTTTCACGCGACGGGCAATCAGATCCAGGCCGTGACGCTGGCCGATGACGCGCTGGTTGAGGGTATCAGCCAGGTTGAGCACCGCATCAATCTCGTTTTTCACCATCCGGCCCAGCGGGATACCGGTCCAGTCAGAGACCACCGCCGCCACCACATTTTCATCCACCGCCGCAAACAGCAGCGGCTCGTCGCCCTGTAAAGCGTTGAGCGCCTGCTGCTGTGCGTTAAGCGCGCTGCGCAGTTCGCCGGTCTCGTCATCACCCGCGGCAAACAGCGCGGCACGCAGGCGGATGATTTCAGTCACAAGAGCACGTTCCTCTTCCCAGCGCTGGGTCAGGGCTTCGCGCTTTGTTTCGTATGTATCGCGCTCGGCGGTCAAGGCTGCGACGCGCTCCGGATCGCCGGCACCCACGCGCGCTTCGCGTCCTGCAATCTCGATCTCCACATCCAGAGCCGCGAGATGGCGCAGGCAATCTTCCAGCTGTGCCGGTGGCGCGCTCTGGCTGACCGCCACGCGGGCACAGGCAGTATCAAGCAGCGCAACGGCTTTATCCGGCAACTGGCGTGCCGGAATATAACGATGTGAAAGCTTGACCGCCGCGCTGACCGCTTCGTCGAGAAGCAGTACCTGGTGATGCGTCTCCAGCGGTGACACGGTGCTTCGCAGCATCAGAATGGCTTTGGCTTCGTCCGGCTCGTGAACCTGTACCGTCTGGAAACGACGGGTCAGCGCCGGGTCTTTCTCGATGTATTTTTTGTATTCCGCCCACGTGGTGGCACCGATGGTGCGCAGTTGCCCGCGCGCCAGAGCCGGCTTGAGCAGGTTAGCGGCATCACCGGTACCCTGCTGGCCGCCTGCGCCAATCAGGGTGTGGATCTCATCGATAAACAGAATGACTGGCGTAGCGCTGGACTGCACTTCATTAATCAGGGCCTGTAGACGCGCCTCGAACTCGCCTTTCATGCCTGCGCCGGCCTGCAGCATGCCGATATCCAGCAGCCAAAGCTGAATATTCTGCAGCGGTGCCGGCACGTCGCCTTCGGCGATACGCAGCGCCAGCCCTTCCACCACCGCCGTTTTGCCAACGCCAGCTTCCCCGGTCAGCAGCGGGTTATTCTGGCGACGGCGCATTAGAATATCGACCATCTGGCGGATCTCTTCATCGCGCCCGACAACCGGGTCAATCTTCCCTTCACGGGCGCGCGCGGTCAGGTCCTGACCATACTGGGCCAGCGTCCCCTGTGCGGCAGGCACCGTACCGGCTGGCGTATCCGCGGCAGCGGCCGCCTGCTGCGTCTCTTTGCTCTGAGCGCAAATCGCATCAAACTGCTCGATCAGCACGTCGACGTTAAGGCAGCTAAACTGCGCCGAGATGCTTTTCAGCACGTTGGCCAGATTCCAGGTTTTCAGGATGCCAATCAGCAAATGCCCGCCGCGAATACGGCTGACGCCATACTTCAGCGAGCCAAACACCCACGCGCGCTCCACAGCGCTGTCGATATGTTCTGACAGATCGGAAACAGAACTCGCGCCACGTGGCAGCGCATCCAGTGCGGCCACGATATCGCGCGTCAGCTGCTGTTCATCGAGAGCAAAATGACGTATCACCTGTTGCAGATCGCCATCCTGCTGCTGCATCAGCTGATGCAGCCAGTGCACCAGCTCAACATAGGGGTTGCCGCGCAGCTTGCAGAACGCGGTGGCGCTTTCCAGTGAGGTAAATAACAGCGTATCCAGTTTGCCGAAAAGCACGGCACGGCTGATTTCTGACATGTTCGGTTCCGTTGATAACAATGCGTTAGAAAAATTATCGCTCTGCGCGATACACCAGATCGCCACGTGGGACAGGCTGAGGTTGAAGGCCCAGCCAGGTGTTGTAACCTAACCGCCCGGCGCTACCGAGCGAGGCACCCTGCACCGCGTCGGCGCGCAGAATAACCCGAGTTTCCCATTCAAATTCCACCCCTGCGTACTGGCGTACCCAGTCGCGCAGTTCAGTGACCCACGCTTCGCCTGGCAGGAAGCGGTTGTACTCTTCCGCGCTCAGTGGGCCGATTTCGATACGAAACTTGTGCTGCACGTCGCGCACCGCAACGCCGAGAAAAGCGGATTCTCCCATCCGCGGCAGTCGACGCCCTTCACCCAACTGCGCCTGCTCCCGCGGCGAAAGCGGCATCCACTGCGCCACGTTCGTGACCAGTTTTACCGGGGCGTGAAAATAGTTGCGCAGGATCTTCTCCAGCCCTTCCGGATCCCGGGCGTGACGTGTCAGGTGTCCGGCGTGAGTAAAACGGGCATGTGCGCTCAGGCTGCCTTTGGTCATCTGCCCCGGCTGGCCCATGCCGATCAAGGATGCCAGGTACCCCTCAAAGCGTTTGTTGTCCGCGCGGTCAAGAGAGACGGCGGGCTGCGCATCAGCCCAGGCACGGTAAAACAACAGCGTCAGGCGATGATGGAACAGATCGGCAAACGCGCTCAGGCTGGTGTCCTGATGATGATGAATACGCTCCCGGGCGTACTCTGTCATATGGACAGGCAGCGGGCCATTTGGACCAAACAGACCGAAGCTGAGGATAGACACCTCGTGCAGCCCGTTCTCTTCACGCTGGCGCACCTGCGCGAGGGTCGACGGCGCAAAGCTCATCGATGGCTGCTGACCGATACGTAACGGCTCAAATTTCGGCAGCGGCGCGCGCCCCAGCGGATAACGTTCACCGCCCTGGGCATCAATGCGTCTTAATAGCTGGAACAGATCGTAGCGCCACGGCGTCTCGCGAACGCCGCGCCAGAAAGCGTCCGGCAACGGCGTCAGGCGATGGACACGCAGCGGCGCGGAGGCGACTTCGCTCATAGTAGTGCCCTTTTCCCCATACGCGGTGCCCAGTAGCCAATCTCACCGCGCTGCTGACTCTTCAGCGTGAATTCAGTAAAGCTGTTGATGGACACAAGGCGGGCAAACAGACGTTCCAGCACGCT
Source organism: Enterobacter cloacae complex sp. FDA-CDC-AR_0132 (assembly GCF_003010695.1). Classification (NCBI taxonomy): domain Bacteria; kingdom Pseudomonadati; phylum Pseudomonadota; class Gammaproteobacteria; order Enterobacterales; family Enterobacteriaceae; genus Enterobacter; species Enterobacter cloacae complex sp. FDA-CDC-AR_0132. The sequence continues at coordinate 4,474,463 of NZ_CP027618.1, forward strand.
GCCGAAAAGCCAGGGGCTGGCGCCGGAAAACGCACGCTCATCCACCGTCAGAGTAATGCCGATCCCACGCGCAAAGACCACCGGACCCGGCTCCGGGACGCGACGGTGAACCGGCTCCAGCACGCAGTGGCGAACGCCCTCAACCTGACGCGCAACCGGCGTCTCCGCCAGGTTAGCATACAGCCCTAACAGCTGACGCAGGGCGGCGGCACCCTCTTCGTTTTCGCTGTCCATCAGGCTGAGATAGTTCATCTGCAGTTGGCTGATCAATCGCCAGGTGCTAAACCCTTCGGCCAGAGCCGGGCGTGGCGGCGTTGGGCCTTTTCGCAGGGTCAGGGATTTCACCGGCATGGAATCGGCCATGATGAACTGTCCGAGCTCCTGCTGAAGCATCAGCGGCAGGTCGCGGCTGGTGCACAATACTTCCGCGGAGATATAGCGCAGATTTTCCTGCCAGGGTGCATGCTGTTCATCCACTAGCGAAACAAAGACTTCGGAGCCGATATAACCGGTGCGGGTGCCGTAGCGCAGGGCATGTTCAGAGAGCACTCGCTGCTCGCGGCGCAGGGAAAAATAGGCGCCGTAGTTGCCCGCATCACCGCTCCAGGTGCTCCAGAAAGGACGAAATGTCTGGTCGTCACGCTGGCCGTCGGCACTGCCGAAGATTTTGTTTACCGCATAAATTTCATAATCCAGGGGACGGATGTTATCCACCACCAGATGATATTCATGCTGGCTCTCGCTCAGCTTCTGCCGCGCCGCCACTTTCGGGAAAAGGTTGATCACCGGCGTGCAATGCATCGCCAGATGGCTGGCATCAACCACCCGCTCCAGCTGCTCATCGCTTTTATCCAGCAGGATGAAAATATCGAACGCTTTTTCATTTTCACAGCGCTGGATAAGCTTGCCCAGACCGCTGAGGCTGATAAAGCGGAACCGTGCCGGAAACGCAAAGTATTCCTGCAGCAGACGATAGCCGTCAAAGTTGCGCAGGTCGTCCGGAAGCAGCGCCTGGTCCGGCTCAAACCCTTCCTGTCGTAAGGCATCCGCAGAGAGCAGCTGTCGCTGCGGGTGCTTGCTGACGGTCTGGCAGACGATCCCGGCGTGGTGCTCCATGACCAGCTCAAGCAGCTTGAGCGCCTCAATATCCGGGCCGCTAAGGAAAAACTCCAGACGATCAAAATCCAGATGCCCAAGATGCTGCGGGCCATCGCAGGCAATGCGGATCCGTAACGCGCTGTTGATCCCCCGCTGGCTCAGGCCCAGCTGCGCCAGCGGCAGATCGGCAGGCACACCGCCCAGCTCGACCTTATCGATTTTCAGCGGCAGCAGATTAACTTCATGCGCCGTGGTGTAGCTGCAGGTGACCCCGGTCTTTTTCAGCGCCAGGCTGTCCATCATGGTGCCGCGCGGCACCTTAAAACCGTTGCTCAGATCGCCACGCGTGCTGTCGGGCTGGATTTCAGCAATCGCCATTGAGGGAGTTGGCGCGAGATAGTTTGGCGCAATCATTTCCAGCAAACGCTGGGAGAAGCGCGGGAACTCCGCATCCATTTTCATTTGCACGCGGGAGGTCAGGAACGCGAACCCCTCCATCAGGCGTTCGGTATACGGGTCCGCCACTTCGATGCCGCGCATGCCCAGTCGACCCGCGACTTTGGGATAGCGCTCGGCAAATTCAGCGCCCATTTCACGCAGATAGGCCAGTTCACGGTTGTAATATTCGAGCAGTTTACTTTCCATGATCACCCCGCATCTTTCAGTTCAAAATGGCCGTTTTCCAGATCGACATCGGTGCGAAACAGAAACTCCAGCGGGTACGGCACACACCACAGACGCCCTTTTATCTCAATGGACAACACGTTGTGCAGATCCAGTGACGAGGTGTCTGACACGCAGCGGACCTGCAGTCCCTGCGGCAAAATACGCGGTTCAAAGTTAATGATGGCCTCGGTAAGCTTGCGCTGAATGTCGTGCCATTCAATGTCTGACATTCTTTTCCCGGCCAGCGGCGCGACGCCAAAATTAACCACCGAGCGGTTCACATGCGGCAACGCGCTCAGGTCACCGGATGCGTCATGGTTGATGGTGTTAAACAACCACTGCAGATCCCGCAGCACGTTGCGGCGCAGGGCGGCGTGGGTAATCAGATTACTGTTGGCGGACTCGCGTTTTTTTTCCGGGTCGTTATCGGTGAGGCGATCCAGCAGCGAGGGCTGCATTTTATCGCGCGCCCCCACCTTCTCCTGCTTGCTGCGGGCTTGCCAGCCGCTGCGCAGCAGATCGCCTTCGCCAGGGGGATTACTCATGGGCTCCATCCGCAGCAAACGTCACCAGGTTCAACGACAGCAATGGGCTTTCGCTTTGCTCGCTAAGCCAGGCTTTCTGCCCCATGCCTTCATACAGCGTGCCGTCATTGTCGAGCGGCAGCCACTCGGTGGTGCGCGCGAGCTTAACCGCGTCAGACGCATCCGCTGCGAAAGGATAGCGCGCCGGGATCTGGCAAACCTGTTCGGTACCGTCCGTCAGGCGCACCAGCGCATGACGCCACACCAGGTCAGTCACGCTGGCAGGCGCCTGGAAACGGATCTCGGCGATGGCGTTAAACGGCAGCCAGAAATAACGGCCGTTGACGATGGTTTCACACACGGGCCCCAGACGAGCATCGCCGTCCATCAGCCATGCGAATGCCTGCGTCTCGTCATTCTCAAGTGTGATTTGACCCGCCGTTGCCTGCGCCTGCTCAAGGGCTTCCAGACGCAGCGCCTGAGCACGCTCTCCCGCGTCATTAAGCGCGGCAGCAAGCGTGGTAAGCCACGGCCACTGCGTTTCAGGCATGGCAGGACGAGCCTGCCCCGCCATCACCTGCGCGCGCTGCAGCTCGCCCTGGATGGACTGCTCCAGCAGGGTAACGGTTGGCTTAGCCTGGGGCTTAAGCGCCAGCCAGCTTTTCAGCTGAGTCAGGGCACGCGTCCAGTTACCACTGAGGGTCAAAAACTGCACAAACGCGGCACGGAGATCGGCATCGGCCGGATGGGCTTTGATCTCAGCTTCAAGACGCACCAGCGCGTCACTCAGCGATTCACCCGCCAGGTGTTGATAGAGCGTATTCATAGCCATTCCTTAGTTTGCCGCGCGCCAGGCGCCGACTGCCGGATCGCGCAGCTGAGGGCGCAGGGTGTCAATCAGAACGATATTGAGCGTTGTGCCAGGGGTAACCCAGGCGCCCCAGATTTTTTTCACCGCGGCGATACGCGCCTGCAGTTTTGCATCGTCGCTGGCGGTCTCACGTGAAATCTCCACGGCCACCGTGCCGTTGCTTTTCCAGCCGTTGAGGCTGCTGTCGTAAGGCAGGATCATCCAGCTCTGGTCGCTGTTGGAGGTGCTGAAAACCATGCGCTCTTTGTTGACGGAGGTGATCAGCGCGTTTTCCGGGTCGGCACTTTGATTCAGTCCCATGACCGGGAAGCCGTGAATGTAGGTCACCGGTATCTCTTTTTGTCCACCATTACGGGACTGGGAGATAACCGTGTGACCACTCAGCCAGCTCCCGTTTCCGCAGCGGGTGGTGTCTGAATCCGGAATAAAGAGCGCCGGAGCAGATGAGCCCCCTTCCCAGAAGGTACGCAGATGGCAGCCGTCCTGAAGGGTAAATTCCTGCCACGGCGTGCGATCGGCAGCAACCGTGTGGGTTTCCGCGTTCTGGTCCGGCGGCAGCAACGCACCGCTGGCCGGAGTACTCACTGGCGCAGTCTGCTGCTGTTTTACCACCAGCGCCCAGTCCTGCGCTTTGCCTGCTGTCCCCTGCGCCAGCGTCGTCCCGGACGGATCGTTCAGCGTCCAGCTCAGTTTACTGACTTTGCTGCACTGGTGTTCCAGCAGCGAGCCCAGACGCGGGACAAAGTTCTCCAGAACCGAAACGTCTTTGTTGCCGTTCGCCACGATACGCAGCGCAATCTCTGACTTACACCAGCTCTGTGGGGTGTTGTCTTTGATGTTATCAATCCAGATATCCAGCTTCTGCGCAGGAGACTGCACGATGCGGAAATTCTCAGCCTGCGCGGTGGACGCCACCGCCAGAAGTGCTAAACCCGATAGCCAAAGTTTCATATCGTTCCTTGTGTGTCTAATCAGTTCCGCAGGGAAGAAATTGTGCTGCGTCAGAAAGCGTATGCAGCAAAGTGGTGTCCTGAGGGTTGCCCATCCATACCGCCAGGGCGGTATAGTTATCCTGAGCATTCCCCTCCTGTTCGCCATTCTTTTGGATGATTTGGTTCATTAAGGTCAGCCACTCTTGTGGCGTGTTAACCATGTGCAGCGACTGTTTCATCTGTTCTTCGCTGACGCCGTGCCAGAAACCGTCTGTACAGAGTAGAAATGCATCTCCGTCTTCGACCTGCACCACATCGCTGTAGCTCGCTTCTGGCCCACCGTTTTCAATACCCAGCGCCAGATAGAGCAGATTGCTGTTGAGGTTATCGGTGTCGTGCCCTGCATCTTTCATCTGCTGAACCAGGCTGTGATCGGTGGTGACATGCCACAGCCAGCCCCTGCGAAACAGATACAGGCGGCTGTCCCCGGCATGTGCCCAGTAGGCCAGCCGGTAATCTCTGTCGATAAACAGACTGACCAGCGTGGTGCCCATCCGACGATAATCCTGAACCGCCTGCTGTTCGCTGAGAATGGTGCGATTCGCCGTTTGCACATAGTCGCGAATATGCTGCGCGTTCAGGTGCTTGTCGCCATCGAAGCGGGAGATAATACTGTTGCGGGCCAGTTCAGCGGCCACCTCACCGCCCGGCAGACCAGCGATACCATCACAGACGACAAAGCAGGCTGAACGTTCCCCTATGGTTTCTCCCGTCTGATCCTGGTTGCTGGCGCGCGTCCCCTGGCGGGAGAGAGAAGCCGTTGCGATATTCATTTTTCTTCCGATCCGCTCTGTGAGTCTTTGTACTGATTTACCTCCATGTCATAGGCATGGAGGAAGGCTTCGCCAAACAGGGTGTGGAAGTCATCCTCAATCTCGCCTGCCGTTTCACCATAGCTGCGGACAAAGTAGTCCCACAGTGCGGCTTTGCGGCTGCCCGGCAGCGCCAGTCGGGAGGTCATCCCGTTCTGCTTCGCCTGCTCTTCCAGCTGTTCCGGGTTGAAGGATTGCAGCATGGCGGCAATGATGGCGCGGATACCGGATATCATACCCAGTTGATGCGCCTGCAGATCGATCAGCGCGTCACGCACGGATTTTGTCGGCGGCATAAAGCCCGGCATTGGCGTACCGAACATCTGGATCAGAACGGTTTTCCCGGTCGGCAACAGTTTGAACGGGTTGTTGGCATCATCAAGTACCATGGTCATATCGGCTTTTACGCCGCGCTTGAGAATGGAGCGCGAAGAAAGCAGCGCCACGGTGCCCTGAGAGAACATGCCCAGAATTTGCCCCAGCTGACGCATATTTTCACGGTCAAACTGCGGGACGGGCTGCATTTCGCTGAGCCCCATCCCTTCCAGCAGTGCCTCAAGTAATTCGCCCTGCAGTACTTCACCCTTTTCGCCATTATGGGCTGCTGGCGACGCCGCGTTTTTGACCGGGTCAATACGCAAACGCCCTTTAGGTGCCTGGGCATTACTGCGCGCCACGGCCTGCGGGGTTGGCATGGTGAAGCCGGCATAATCCGGTCGCGCCGGCTCTTCTTCTTCCGCGCGCGGCGGCACCTGCGGCTCAGGAGCAAACAGCGGAGAAGCGGCAAGGACGTCCTCTTCCTGTTCTGCTTCCGGCTCTGGCGTCAGTTCTGGCTCAACGACGGCCTCTGGCTTATCGCCGACAATCTCATCCGGATGGGTTAACGGTGCCCCGCCCATCAACCCGAGGGGGTCATCATTTCGTGCGGCAGGTGCGCTGGCACTACCGCCAAACAGAGCGAGCGGATCGAGTTCATCCGTCTGCTCTTCTTGTGGCTGCGCAGGTTTAGCTTCATTGGGCGGCACCAGCGTAGACGGGGTGACGTCGTCAAAAATGCTCTCTTTTTTGAACAACGCTTCGTCACTGAACAGCGTATCCGGATCCACGTTCTTACGCTCAAACTTCGGATCGCTGTCATTGAACATCGCCAGCGGATCTTCAGCGTTACGCTCAGGTGCGACAGGCTGGGAGAACGGATCGTGCGACGCTGCCGGCTGCGGCTTCGCCCGAGAACTGGAAATGCTGTCGGAGATAGAGAACTCCTGCATCAGGCTATCCCAGATTTCCGACGGCACAGCAGTCGGTTCCGCCTTCCCGCGCGGGGCGGCGCTCGCAGGCTTCGGCTGCGGGGCTGCCGCAGGGGCCGCGGCTGGACGCGCCTGCTGCTGCATGGTCGCCGCCATGCGGCTGACTGGCTGCGTATCATGAATCAGTTCGGTCACTTCGATGCGGTAATCATCAATACCGAGAATGTCCCCATCCTGCAGCTCAACCTGGCGCCCGCGCTCAAGCGGAATGTCATTTAATACCACGCGGGTGACGCTGCCACGGTTAGTGACGCGGCATTCGCCCTGGGCGTCAACGTGAACAATGGCCTGCAAACGCGAGATGGTGCGGTCATTGTCCGGCAATACCAGATTGTTATCCGTACCGCGCCCAATGGTGCCGCCCGGGGCATAAAAATCACAGCTGCTCTGCGGCGGCTGATGACCGGGTTTTGTAGAAATAATCGTGAATCGCATGGCGTATTCCTGCTGGTATGATTAGCGCTCAAACGCTGCCGCTCTCGGGGCGAGAACGGCGGCGTTTGGGGGTTAAGGCAAAGAACATTTTAAGTAATTTATAAAAAAGTAAACATCCTTTGGAATGGCATGACTATTGCCCAGTAGCAACCAGCACAAATAACAATAACATTAACATCACCACAAAAATTGTTAATTTGTGAAACGTTTCAATCCAGGGGAATCGAAATATTGATAATATACATCTTCCGGCTTCTGGGGTGATTTGCTTTTTATCATCTGGCTTAATCGGCTTGCACGCAATTATTCTTCTCATTAAAAAAACACGATGAGCAAAGCCAGGCAAACCAAGCTGGTTATAAAAAAGATAATCATTTATATCTAAGTACTGTTTACTACTTAGAAGGTGAAATGCTTTTGTAAGTTCTTGCGAGTACTTTCGATAAAAATAAATATACAACACCAAAGAAATAAACAACCCTAAGAATACTGATGAGAGCAAGATTAAGCGCATTAATTCAGACATTTACTTACCTCCCGAACAAGTCAATTTGCTAATCCCTTCGGCAAATCTAGCTACTCATTTTGAAGCTTTTATCCGTGCCGCGCCCAATGGTGCATAAAATCACAACCGCCCTGCAGCGACGTTTGGGTGCAAAGTTAATTAATACTCAGAATCAATTAATACCTTTCAAAATTAAAACATTAAAAAAGCCACCGTGAAAATAATCTTTTCGTTATATGAAGAGAGCCAGACTATTTCAGAACCAGACGGAGTGCCATTATACTTATGGGAATCTTCTTTTGTAGCAACCCAGTTTGCGTTAATGGCTGATAGACTTACGGAACCTCACTTGAATGGTTTAGACAATCAATATATAAAAACTCATCACCAGAACAAAAAAAATTATAAAGTGGAGAACATATTCGAACTCACGTCATTCTTCACGTAATATTAAAATTATTCATTTGCCCACCAGCTTCTACATGACCACCAAATGACTCTATTTTTGGGTGTTTAGCGTTCGAATTGCGTCGCTGTTGGTGATTAAGCTGCACTTCAATACCTGATAATGGCCCGGTTCGCTACCGCCTACCTTCTCTTTAAGTAAGGAAACAATAACGTTATCCGCTTTTTCAAAATTCTCTGCAGGTAGATTGCTTGCTTCGAGCCATGCGGCAGCGCTGGCCTCTGCATCATCTTTTAAACTCTTACTGTCCGCAATCTTACTGATACAACGATTTTGCACCCAGTTTTCAAAGATTTGTTGTTGAGTAAAAGCACTGACATCAGGCAATGTTTGGGCATAAACAACGGTGGCATTTAACGCTAATGCGAGCAGTAATAAGCGTTTCATTTCAGGCTCCAGAATGTTGCATTAGTAGGAATAAACGAACCATTGCCGGGTGATCCAAGGAAATGGCAATCATCCGAGCAAATATTTCCATTCCAGAGTGTTACATGTCCGGTTGCGTCACGCCACCCATGGCCGGTAAAGATAATAATGCCTTGCTTGCCTGAAAATTGTGCTGGTGTAGGAGAGGCGACTGACATATCTGCATGACCCAGAACAGTAGGAAGAAATGCAATCATATCTTTAACGCGGAACATATAGCGTTTTTTGTCATTTCCGGTCACTGTCGCGTATTTGCTATTAGACGGAATAGGTATACCACAATAATTCAAAACATAGCTCATACGAATGGGACAGGCATTTTTAAAAATACCAGCATCGATATTATGCTGAACTTTTCCACCCAATAATTTGCCAACCTGTTCCACATTAACGTTAACTTCTCTGAATCTGTTCCAGGCAGCACCAAAAGCAGGACGCATAGCAGACATTCTTCTTTCTCCATCCTAAGAAGGTCACGTAAAAGTGAGCCCTTTCGGGCCCACTATCATTACGCTTCTTTGTTTTCTTTGATGTTCCAGCCAGCGCTGCTTTCAGCACCTTTACCACCAGCAGTGGTCTGCTCCCAGTACTGCTGTTTCACTTTCGCAGCCTGGAATGCATAGGTCACACCAACGGTGTCGCCGTTGTCTGCACCGGTGTACTGAACAGAAGTTACCAGCACATCTTCCAGCGTGATGCGGGTATATTCAACTTGCTGACCACCCGCTTTGCACACGGACAGTTCAACTTTAGTCAGGTGCTTACCGCTTGCGCAGTGTTTGAGAATTGCTGTAGTGGATTTGTCGATCAGAGCGTTAACGTGCAGATCGTTAAAGTTAACTTTACCGGCACCGCCGCCGCCACCAACACTCATATTACCTGGCTGGGAAGCGCCCCAGGAGAAGGAGGTAATATCAGTCCAGCCGGTGTGGTTAGAATCTTTAGATTCGCCCGTAACACCCTCGACCTTCAGAAACATATCAATAGCCATAATATCTACTCTTCGTGGATGAACAATATTGCTTTCGAAAAAGCACTTATATGGCAAACAGGAAAGCATGGGGCTGAATAAAACCGTCCATATTTTACCTCTGCCTCATATCAAATGACCCGTGTCATTTGACAGTCTTGACATTCCCCCTGAATGAAAGGAAAGAATGTGAAGTCTTTACTACTGCGGATTATCCTGAATCCAGGTGCGGTCAGGATTGCCTATAACTAATTGAGGTACAAGTTTATTAAGTTCGTCACTATGATAAAGACGTAGACAGTTTAACGTTACGCCTTTGACATCGGGTTTTATCTCAGAATGAAAGGCATTGGTTGCGCCTTTATATTTATCAATAAGGGCATTAATTTTGTCATTGCCATTTTCAATATCGAAAGGCACCCATTCCAGTAATGCACTACTGCTACGCGCTGCATCCAGAGAAAACTGGCTTTTATCATCTGAAACTTGTGCCAGACAGCGAGAAAAAACAACGTCTTTAACAACTTGCTTATAAGGCATTTTTTTGACAAACATCACCGGATCGTCAGTTGCATAAACAGAGGCGGAACTGGTGAGCAACAGTAGACTGGCAATTATTTTTTTCATGGCAACTCCCAAAAATTGGCTTTGGTCGTCGTGTAATTCGTCTCCGGTGCATTGAAATAACAATGATCCGAACAGGTTAAACCATTCCAGAATGTGGCATGACCTGCGGCGTCACTCCAGCCCTGTACCTCAAACAGAATTACGCCCTTTTTGTTGGCTAATTGTTGAACGGGTAAGGAAGGATAACTCACGACCATGTCAGGTTTACCCCACTGACGCGTCAACCAGGCAATAACATCCTTTACCCGATAGAAGTACCATTTATTATCAGCACCGGATACTGTGAGATTTGCAATACGCGGGACGGGATGCCCGGTATAGTTCAGAACATAACTCATGCGTACGGCACAACTATTTGACCACCCACCCTGATCTTGCGGTATTTCGAAGTTGTGCTTAACCTTGCCGCCGATAATTTGCTTAACTTTGCCGATAGAATCATTTGCATCGTAAATACGTGTTGCCGCCGCCCAGGCAGCAACAAACGAAGGTCTCGCGGTCATATTTCCTCTCACATTTCCATGCTATAAAGCAGGCGCCGGGTATGGCCTCCCGGCGGCAATCATCATCACGCGTCTTTCGTCTTCAGTGACGGCAGTTTAGAAACCAGACGCAGAGAAACGGTCAGACCTTCCAGCTGGTAGTGTGGACGCAGGAAGAATTTCGCGGCGTAGTAGCCCGGGTTATCTTCAATTTCCTGCACCTGCACTTCGGCAGCCGCCAGCGGTTTACGGGACTTGGTCTCCTGTGAGGAGTTAGCCGGGTCACCGTCCACATAGTTCATCACCCAGTCGTTCAGCCAGCGTTCCATCTCTTCACGTTCACGGAAGGAGCCAATTTTGTCGCGCACGATGCACTTCAGGTAGTGGGCAAAGCGGCAGCAGGCGAACAGGTACGGCAGACGGGATGCCAGACGCGCGTTAGCGGTCGCATCCGGGTCGTGGTACTCAGCCGGTTTCTGCAGAGACTGCGCGCCGATGAAGGCGGCAAAGTCAGAGTTTTTGCGGTGAACCAGCGGCATAAAGCCGTTCTTCGCCAGCTCGGCTTCACGACGATCGCTGATGGCGATCTCGGTCGGGCATTTCATGTCCACGCCGCCGTCGTCGCTCGGGAAGGTGTGACACGGCAGGTTTTCAACCGCCCCGCCGGACTCCACGCCGCGGATTGAAGTGCACCAGCCATACTCTTTAAAGGAGCGGTTGATGTTGGCAGCCATGGCATACGCGGCGTTCGCCCAGGAGTAGCTGTTGTGGTTCGCGCCATCGGTCTGCTCTTCGAAATCGAAGCTGTCGACCGGGTTAGTGCGAATACCGTACGGCAGGCGCGACAGGAAGCGCGGCATTACCAGGCCAAGGTAGCGTGCATCTTCGGATTCACGCAGTGAACGCCACGCGGCATACTCGGTGTTCTGGAAGATTTTGGTCAGGTCGCGCGGGTTCGCGAGTTCCTGCCAGGACTCCATCTGCATCACGCCCGGTGCGGTACCGGTGATAAACGGACAGTGTGCCGCCGAGCCGATACGCGCCATCTCGCCCAGCAGTTCAACGTCCTGCGGACTGTGGTCGAAGTAGTAGTCGCCGACGATGCAGCCAAACGGCTCGCCACCAAACTGACCGTACTCCTGCTCGTAGATTTTCTTGAAGATTGGGCTCTGGTCCCAGCCCACGCCCTTAAAGCGTTTCAGGGTACGACCCAGCTCCTGCTTGGAGATGCTCATAAAGCGGATCTTCAGCATCTCGTCGGTTTCAGTGTTGTTCACCAGGTAGCTCAGACCGCGCCAGGCGCTCTCCAGCTTCTGGAACTCTTCATGGTGAATAATCTGGTTCACCTGCTGAGACAGCTGCTCGTCGATACCGGCAATCAGGTTCTGAATGGTGCGGTAGGTGTCACTGGAGAAGGTAACGGTATTTTCCAGCGCCTGCTGCGCCAGCGTTTTTACCGCACTTTCCACCGCGGAGCGCGCCTGATCGGTTTTCGGGCGGAACTCTTTGTTCAGCAGCGCGCTGAATTCATCCTGGCTGAACGCCTGACCACTCTGCTGCTCGTGTTGTTGAGTCTGGTTGCTCATCGATTATTCCTCGCTACCTTTCGCACTTTCGTCATTTTTCGGCAACTGGCTCAGAGATTTGAGCAGCGTCGGATCCTGCAGAATTTTAGCGATCAGCTCTTCCGCGCCGTTTTTGCCATCCATATAGGTCAGCAGGTTGGAAAGTTGAGTACGTGCTTCCAGCAGCTTGTTCAACGGCTCAACCTTGCGGGCTACCGCGTCCGGCAGGAAATCGTCCATGCTGTCGAAGGTCAGATCAACGTTGAGCTTACCTTCGCCGGTCAGCGTGTTATCCACCTGGAACGCCACGCGAGGTTTCAGCGCTTTCATGCGCTCGTCAAAGTTATCAATGTCGATTTCGAGGAATTTACGCTCGTCGACTGCCGGCAGGTTTTCCACCGGTTTGCCGACCAGATCGGCCATGACGCCCATCACAAACGGCAGCTGAATTTTACGTTCTGCACCGTAGATCTCTACGTCGTACTCGATCTGCACGCGGGGGGCACGGTTACGTGCGATGAATTTCTGCCCACTGTTACTCATTGCCATGATGTTCTCCATCAAAGATGCGCGGTGAAGGTGAAACGGCAGGCTCCATGCCTGTCGTCATAATGCCAGGACGCGTTATTCGCGGCGTCCAAAGATGTTTTCCAGTTGGTTAACGCCGTCTGGCGCCAGGTCGCGAATAATGTCCATAAAGTTAAGTTCTGACAGCCGCTGCACCCGTTCAATCATCAACGGTGCGGGGTGGCTCGGTTCGTACTGCGCAAAATACTGTTTGGCTTTCTCCAGCATCAGCTGTGCATCGGCGCGGCTGGTGACCTGCACGCTGCGCCAGTCTGTAACCTGCTGAACGGGTTGTGCGACCGCCGGTTGAGGTTCAGCGCTGAGCTCAGCCTGAGCCTCCCGGTTGGGCAGCAGCTTGCTGATGTCGGTCACCTGACAGGCGCTGGCGACCAGCCCGACGGTTTTCAGCAGCTGTTCCATCTCCGGAACGCCGCTTTCACCAAGATGGCCGGTGAGCAACTCGCGAATGGCCAGCAGCCGTTCGTTAATCACTATCACCGCCGATGTGCCCGGCTGATCGCCGCGGGCCAGCTCGTCAATCAGTCTTGGACGGCCACCGGGGTAATCCGGACATTCGGTTTTACTGCCATCCAGCAGTGCCTGAGCGTCGCGAAGTGAAATTTCATCGCCATTTGATCGCAGCAGCGAGGCGTTACGCACGGCGACGGTCAGGTCAGACTTATCACTCAGCCCGGCCAGGGCGTTAATGCGGTAAAACGGGTCGGTTTCGCCATACTCTTCCAGCAGCGGATAGAGCGGCTCCCAGTAACGCGTGATCGCCTCCTGCACCAGTAACAGCCCGTCGGCGTAGCCCGCAAGGCCGCGGCGACGTGTCCATGCATGCGTTAACGCCAGCATGACGCGCAGATCTTTGGTGCGGCTCAGCAGGCTGGTGGCGAATTTTTCCACCGTATTCCAGTCAGCAGGTTCTGCCGGAATGATGGTGTCGCCAAACTGCTGCTCTGCTTTGCCCTGGCTGGCCTGATTCATGAGCTGGAAATCAGCGTCATACTCCAGGTTTTCGCCACAGGGCTTGTCGGGGCTTATTGGCGCGAGAAATTCTTCGATATTCATAAGATCCCTGCTTATTCAAACATGGGCGGATAGAGACCGTGACGGCCCGGGCGGGCGCCACCTGCCGGGTCGAACAGCAGCGTAAAGAGCTGCCCGGTGAAGTTCCCGCTGTGAACATGGGTGTAGAGCGGGTAGCCGTCGCAGCGGTTGGTCCACCAGTAGCTGGTCTGGCGAAGCGGGTCAAAGCACTCTGCTGCCTGAGGCCAGCCCAGCGTGCTCTGGCCGTCTTCGTCATAACCAATCACGTCGAGAATATCTGAGCGCTTTTGCGGCTCGACGGGCTGCGGTGCCGGAATGGACATCAGCATGTCATCGAGCTGTGAGGCAGAAAAACTGTTACGTACCGCATGCAGGCCCAGACGGCCAATCTGCTGATACCAGCTTTCAGCCTGACTGAGCAGACGTGACGACCAGTCCGCGGGGGCAAAGCTGAGCTGAATGCAGACCGGATATTGTCGACCAACGCTGTCACGTCCTGGTAGCAGGCAGCCCATCTGAATCATCTGGCTGCCCAGCATCGGCGGTACGACAAAATTCCAGACCGGCGCTTTGTTAAACGGGCGCTCACCGCTGCGCTGCTCTTCCTGCTGCCAGGCCAGCAGGCCGACCTGGAACCAGTGTGACCACTGGCGTTGCAGGGTGTCAGGAAAGCGACGCTGCAAAAAATCTCCGGCGCTGGGCAGTTTGCCATACCAGCTGTAGCGGTTCATCGCAGGGGTATTCGTCATACGGCTGTCCTTGCGGTTATGGGCATGAGAAACGGGGAAGCTGGAACGGGTTACGAATACTGTTTGGCGCAAATTCCAGCGTGACCTGATGTCCGTCTACGTTGAAGGTCGCCTGGCGACTCAGACTTCCCGCCCCCGGGCTGGTACGCGCTTTATCGAAAAAGCGGTTCAGCGCCCAGGAACCGTTCGTCACCAGCGTAGCCGTGCTGCCGTTAGCCAGACCCAGCTGCATACGCACCTGGTTAGTCCCGCCCGGCCCCGGCCAGTTCATGATCTGCACAGCCTGTGGACCGTGGCTGTAGCGCAGCAGTTGACCGTCAACATCCAGCGTCAGGTTAAGGATTGTGTTATCCATTCTGACGGTGCGCACCGTCACTTTGTAAGATGGCGTGGTGGCACCGTTAGCAAAGAAAGCATCGCGAATGGACTGCGCCTGCTGGAACGGTCTCAGGAGCCCTTCACTTCCCGGCAGCGTTTTTCCATCAATGCCCGGCATAAAGCGCCAGTTCGCCTGCGTGGTATCAACTTTATTGGTCAGGTTGTCACGAAAGAAGGTGTCCATCAGCCCGGTGCCTGGCGCAAACATGCGCGCGAGATCGTCCGGCGTGACCTCCGTACTGGCGCTGCGCACCAGCGGGTAACGGCCAGCGATTGCCTGACGGCAGAAACCACCGACTTCAACGTTAATCCGCTTACGCACGTTTTCGAGGTCGCGACGCTGGGTATCACTGCTGGCCCCCACCGCCATATTGCTGAACATGGTTTGCAGACCGCCCGGCAGACGACCGGCACTGGCCTGCAGACGGCTAATCGCCTCGCCTCCCGGAGCAGGCATGCCGCTGTTGGCCGCGTCCTGAACGGCAGTCAGGTAGCGGTAAAGTTCATCGACCTGCTTGAGAAAATCATCAAAGACGATGGTCTTCCCGCCCTTCTCCAGCGGCTGCGCCAGCTCAATCATTGGAGCATAGTGATCGGTTACCAGCTGTTCAGGTGCCTGAGTGACCACCGCGGCCTGCGTCGGGGCATTGTCATTATTACTGAATAACGCTTCGAGCGTGCGGGTGGCACGGTTGCTTTGCGCTTGCGCTTTACCGGCATCATCCGGGGTTGGCGCATTGCGTGAAAGCGTCAGGACCTGGCTCAGGTTCAGCACCAGACGGCGCAGCGGCGAGTTTGCCCCGGAGAGCAGACGCGCGGTATTGATGCGCTGAGAGAGATCGGCGCTGTTATTAAGCTGAATGTCGGCGAGGAAGCGATCCCAGTTGGCGATAAAGTCGCGCATGTAGAGCTGACGCACGGCGTTATCGATCTGCTGTTTATCTTCCTGGGCTGAGGTCGCCCCCAGCACCCACGCATCGTCTTCATGCAGAGCAGTGGTGACGCTGTCAATCTGGCCGTTGAAGCTTTTCCAGTAACCGTCCGGAGTATAAAGACCCGGTACGCCTTCACTCACCGGCTTGCCGCTTTTGCGTGAAAACACCAGCTCGCTCTGCGGACCGCCCAGGTCGGAGAGCGATACCGGTTTCAGGTTTTCATCATGCTCCAGCAGACGCTTCAGACGACCATACACTCGGGTGGAAAGTGGCTGCTGGTTGATTAGCGCCCTTTCACGCGCGACCAGGGATTCATCCTGCGCGTACGGCGAGGCCTGAATTTTCGGTTCAAGCAGCTGAGTCAGGTGCCACTCAAGCTGCTGAAGCTGCGCCTGAGTCACGTTCTGCGGCAGGTTGCGCTGCAGATTGAGCATTACCCAGGAGTGCAGGAATTTGCCGTCATAGTGCTTCGGCTGATAGAGCATCTGGTAGGCCTTCAGCGCTTCATAGCTGTATTCCACATCGCTGCCGTTATCGTTGCGCAGCCAGGTGGTGATGTGCATCGCCACGGCAGGGAGCAGCATCTGGTCCAGCGCTTTCTGGTACAGAGACTGCGATGCATCGCTGACGTCATCCCCACGATAGAGCCCCATACGGCGTGAGACAGGCGGATCGTTAACATCAAACGCGTCACTTTTCGGCAGATCGACCAGGCCATTCAGCAAGGGCAGAAGGTCAAACAGATCGCGCTGAGGCTGATTCTGCAGCGCCTTGCTCTGCTGATCCAGCAGCGGCACCTTTGCGTCCACCTCTTCCAGATAAGCCTTGTTCCTGGCATAGCTGGTCAGCCACAGTCCACCGAGGATCACCAGCAGGGCCAGCAGCGCCGCATAGCCGGACCAAATGACGGCGCGGTTACGCAGTTCCCACCAGCGGTTTTCCCCGGCGATGCCGGCTTCCTGGAAAATGACGTTTTGCAGCAGGTTCTTGATGAAGAAGCTCTGCCCTTTCGCCCCCGGGATCGGAGCCTCTTTGCTGACGGAATCCCAGCGATTTCCCTCTTCACCTTCCGGCAAGGAGAGCGCACGGTTAAGTTCGCCCATCACCCGGTCAAACGGCATGCCTTCCTGGGTACCACTGGCGAAATAGATCCCGCGCGGGGAGAATTCGGTTTCAAAGTTAGAGCGGGCAAAGACCGTGCTCAGGTAGTCAGCCAGCAGCGGACGCAGTGCGGCAAACTCCTGCGGGAAGAGATACGCTTCCGCGCGCGCTTTTGCGTCATGCTCTTGCAGCAGGGTTTCAGGCAGTCCGGCATCCAGGCGCTGCTGTAAGAGGGAAAATTCCTGCTGGAAGTTACCCATCAGGTCGTAATCAGCGTGTTTGGTTTGCTCCCACGGCAGCGTGAAGCCCCAGATCTGGTCGCGCTGCGCTTTGTCGTAATCGGCAAACCAGGCACGGAAGCCTTTAAGCAGGTCAGCTTTGGTCACCATGACATACACCGGGAAGCGAATACCCAGCTGCTCATGCAGCTCAGAGAGACGCTGGCGCAGGTTGACCGCCTGCTGGCGTGACGCTTCAGGCGAGAGCGTCAGCAGGTCAGAAATGCTGATGGTAATAATCACACCGTTGATCGGCTGGCGACGGCGATACTTACGCAGTAACCCCATAAACTCAAGCCATTCACCGGCGTCCTGAACCTGTTCGCTCTCCTGGGTGGTATAGCGACCCGCGGTGTCCAGCAGTACGGCTTCGTTGGTGAACCACCAGTCGCAGTTACGCGTGCCGCCGATCCCGCGCAGCGCGGTCTTACCGAAGCGGTCGGCCAGCGGGAATTGCAGCCCGGAGTTGACCAGCGCCGTGGTTTTACCGCTGCCCGGTGCGCCGATGATGACGTACCACGGCAGTTGATACAGATATTGCGTGCTAAAGCGCTGCGTCCACTGGGCACCCTGTCCCGCTTTGCTGAAGTGCGCTTTTTTCAGCATCTGTGCGGCTTCGTCAAAACGGCTGGCGAGGATCTGCTCCTCGCTGTTCAGTCGCTTCTGCGGATCCGCTGCTTCCGGGCTGGTGGTGTTCTCATTGAGTTTGTCCATCAGCTTGCGGTTCAGCCAGGCATTGTACAGCCGCGGCAGAATGTGGCCCTGCGCCCAGAGCAGATAAACCACCGCAATACTGATGATGCGGTTCTGTTCAGATTCGAGCGGTCGGGTGTCCACGATGGACAACAATGGGCCAATCATCCAGATAACCGCCGCAAGCGCAGTGACGCCCAGGAAGCTCCACAGAATGCGATTGGTCAAAATGGAAAGAAGAGTAGTCAGCATCCTTAGTTTCCTTGCGGCAATCCGTTCAGCTCAGCCTGGGTATTTTCAGGCGACACCAGCAGAGTAATTTCCACCCGGCGGTTACGGGCACGGTTTTCCGGCGTATTGTTAGGTGCCACTGGATTAATCTCGCCGCGGCCTTCCGCTTTCACACGTTCAGGTTGAGAGAGGCTTCCCTGCAGCATTTTCTGAACTGACCGGGCACGTTCCAGCGACAGTTCATAGTTAGAGGCAAAGCGCGCGCTGCGAATTGGCACGTTGTCGCTGTAGCCCACCACCAGAATTTTACCGCTGACGTTATTCATGGCCTGTGCAATACGGTTTATCACCGGCTCATAACGGTCACGTACCACGGTTGAGGCGGAAGCAAACAGGCCGTCCCCTTTCAGGATCACCACGCTACGGTCCGCTTCATCTTTTACCGCAACCAGACCGGCTTCAATTTCCGGCTTCAGGAAACCACGCAGGTTCAGCACCGCAGGCAGCTGGCGGGCAGGTTGCTGGATAGTCGTTTCGGGAAGCTGTGACTGATAAATTTTTGCTAATACCGGGTTGGTGCTATCGCCAAGCCGCCAGTTAAGCACGATATAGAACAGGCAGGCGATAAACCCGGCCAGCGCCACACAGGCCCACAGAGGTACCATGGGTCGCCATAGCTTGCGCAGTACCGGACGATCTTCCGGATGCGGAGAGAGCTGTGGCGGGTAACTGCCACGCACGCCGCGAATCATCTGCCACAGCCGTTGCTTGATGGTTTCAAGCTGGGTGCGGCCATTATCCAGCACCCGATAGCGCCCCTCGAAGCCGAGCAGCAGGCAGTAGTTGATCATCTCCAGCAGCAGAATATGTTCGCGCGGGTTTTGCGACAGACGCGCCAGCAGCTGGAAGAACTTTTCGCCGCCCCAGGTTTCGTTATGAAACGTCACCAGCAGACCATTGCTGGACCAGACGCCGCTGCTGCCCCAGGGGGTAAGCGCGGCGGCCTCATCAAGTGCCGTACACAGGCAGTAACGTGCCCCGACGATCACCTCATAGGCCAGACCGGCCTGCTGACAGCGCACTTCGAACCGGCGGATCTCATCGATCAGGCGCTGGCGCAACGCCACCTGATCGTCATGTGATACCGAATGACGGATTTGCGGAATCGCATTGAGCAGCGGATTGGCGGCCGCCACCAGCTGATTGTTGCTACTGGCTCCGGTAAACGCGGCATCACTGCCGGTATCCTGTCGTTCCTGCATATTAAGCGCTCGCTTTATTATTCAGTCGGGCTACGGATGGCCCAAAACTCCATATCAAGTCCCGGGAACTCGCCTGCGAGATGCAGGGCGAAAGCGCCGGACTTATCCATCTCGTGCCACAGCTCGCTCCCCTTCTCCAGCTCGAAGTAGCTGTAGCCTGCATGCCAGGGGATCTGCGGCGGTGCGACCGGCATGGCGCGCAGCATAATGCCAGGCAGTTGCAGCTGAACCAGATCGCGAATTTTCGAGACCGGCGCC
Organism: Enterobacter cloacae complex sp. FDA-CDC-AR_0132; assembly: GCF_003010695.1. Lineage (NCBI taxonomy): Bacteria > Pseudomonadati > Pseudomonadota > Gammaproteobacteria > Enterobacterales > Enterobacteriaceae > Enterobacter > Enterobacter cloacae complex sp. FDA-CDC-AR_0132. The sequence goes on from NZ_CP027618.1 coordinate 4,493,714, forward strand.
ACTTTCATCTGGGCAGGGAAATGGGTTTGCAGGTGTTCGCCCGGCACGTTGGCTTTGACCGCCAGCACGAAACCGAACTCACGCACCATGCTGGTTTCCGGCACGGTCGCGATGTTCAGACCGTGGGAACGCTCGTTAAGCGGCAGCTGAATGGCATGGTCTTCCATCACCAGAGACAGCCCCTGACGCAGCAGCATCATCAGTTTGCTGAAGCAACCCGCGAGGTCGTCGTGATCGTAAATTGGCAGCACGCTTTCAGCGGTACGCTGAGACGCCCAGGTGGCGAGCTCGGTCGCAAACGGCAGCCAGCTGCGCCAGAGCGATTCTGGATGCAGCAGCGGAAGCGTTTTTAAATGCGAAACCTCGCCCAGATGGCGGTTCACCAGTGAGAGCAGCGTAAATTCAATCAGTTCCGAGGTATTAAAGCGGCCAGGCTGGCGCAGACGACCGCCAATTTGCTGGCTGCGCTGCACCAGTAAGCCGTGCAGATCGTTAATCATGCTGTAGATCTGCGGGCTGTTATTGGCGTTCAGCATCGGCGGAATGTAGCTGCTATCGAGACGCACGTGGTTATCGTTGCGTTTCTCGGTCACAAACGCCACGCCGATAGCGGTCCACTCTGCCGTTACATCTTTTTCCAGCATCAGGGTCAGACGCAGGCGGCCAAACTGCACGGTGGCATCGCCTACCGACATGGCGTTGTCGTCTTCCACCTCTTGCTCAAAGGCGATGAAGCGCGCCAGCGAGGCCGGCTCTTCACTGAAGATCACCTCTTCTCTCTCTCCACGGCGAACCGGCAGTGCGAGCACCACCTTTTCATTGGTGAGATTGTCAGGGATTTTCAGCGGCACCGGACCATTGCGGCCATTGCGCACCTGGAAAAAGGTTCCGTCAGGCAGCAGTCCGCTGCAGTAACTCAGGGCAATGCATCCCTGGCGCAGCATCGCTTCGTCCAGCTCAACGTCGAGAAAGCCCCAAAGGTATGAACGCTGCAGCGCACCCCATTCACGAACGTGGTTGAGCAGATAGCTTTCAGTCCGCTGAAAATGGTGTGGGCGCAGGAACATGCCTTCGGTCCAGACGACCTTTTCTGCTTTCGTCATGATGATGTAATTCCTGTTATGAAGCGCGTTACTGGCTGATGACCCGGATGCCATTCACGTCGAGAAACACGTTGGCCTGGAGTTCATCCGCTGACCATTTCCAGAACTGGTAGATATGGTTTTCGCCTGGCACAGGCAGAGGGAGTGAAACGCGCCATTTTTTGCCATCCAGCATCTGATATTCCGCCATCACACCAATGTAGCGGGCGTCGGGAGAGCTCTGTCCACTCAGGGTTTTCGAGAGCTGACCCGGCATCAGGAAGAAAACATCGCTGTTCAGCAGATTCGCGCCAAGCGTGGCTGACGCGTTGTTCTGCAGGGAATAGAAGTCGCTGGACATGAAATCCGCATCGGATTTCAGCAACAGCACTCTGACTTTTAGCGGCGCAGATTCATTGATTTGTGGATGAGCCTGAAACTGCAGATTGTAGCGGGAAGGGTCGCTGTGTGAAGACGACGTACAACCACTGACAAGGGCGAAAATCGCCGCGTAAAAGACGGACCACAACCAATGAAAATTTTTATTATTCATAAAAATACGCTCAGGGACGCGGTTTAGTTCAGGATCCAGGTACCGTTAGCGCTGTCTTTGCAGGCTTTGCTGTTACCGTCCACATCAACACAGGTTGCCTTCTTACGCACTTTCGCACGCTGGGCCTGCTTACGGACGGTCGCTTCGTACTGATCGGCTTTGATCACTGCACGCATCGGGACGTAGCCAATCAGCTGATCATTTCCCTCATCGGCAAGCGCCATCCAGTAGTGCTCAACCTGACCCAGGACCACATACGTTTTACCGGTTTCCAGGGTACGGATAACCTTTCCGCCGAAGTCAGGACGGCTCATCAGCGAGGCCGGATACATGGCACGATACGGCTCATTGAGCTGAGTAAACTCTGCTGGAGGTAAAACAGCATGACGGTGGGTTAACGTGACGCCATTGACCTGGCTGGTCACGATCGTGTCGTCGTTGATCACAGGTTTCTGCGGCGCTTTACAGCCCGCCACCGCCATTACAAACAGAAGTGAAAACAGTACGCGCATTTTCATATGCTTTTCCGTAGCGATATTTCGATGATGGAGATAAAGGGGATGAAGTTTGACTTAGGTGCTATTGTTAAAATAGTCAGTATATTTTCGGGGCGTTACTATTTAAGGGCATAGCTACCGCACGAGCCCTTCAGAATAAGGCCCAGCGTCTTCCTGACATATTTTGACAAACGGTAAGCAAGTTTACATGAGCTTGCCACCAATTCAATATTTACCGCTTCATAACTGATGGTTAATGAAGCACTCGAGACATTATAGGATTAATCTGAGAAAAAAATACGATTTAGCTAAAATCGTCTATTTCCCTCAAGCCAAAATCACATATCCATATGATTTAAAATGAAATTACACAAAAGAGAATCACTTTCATTAACGCAATAACCCTATTACTGCTACTACCATAATTAGTAGAATCTGGCTTTATGGGGGGCGAAGAAAATATATCCAATATGAATTATTTGTTGCATTATCGAGGTAACTTTCAATTTCAGCCAGACCTGTCTCAATATATGAAATTGTTTCAGGGAAACTGAGAAAAGTTAATTTTACACCTCAAAATAAGTTTGTCTTTTAATCTCCCTTTCGGATTTAATCTGGTAATTTTCCGATATTAACAATTAAGCACAGCTACATATTCCTGGTTAAAGCGACGACTAATTTGCACCGATTCCTCCTGTCTGCAGGGGTCTTCGTCGCCCTGCCCTTCAGCCACCTTCATCTGAAATTTAACGCTGACTTCATCATCGCTTCGCTTTCGCCATAGCGCAGAGTGAACAGGTGATAGATAAGATTTATTATAAAAATGATAAAATTTCGTTATAATTTCTTTAAATGTTTACGCCGATTAGCTTGTAAGCCACTGTAAAATATAGCCATTCAATTCAATGCATTTAACTTTGCTCTGGCCTCTGGTAACAGACGCCATCATTGTTTTCGCTTATTGGCAAACCCGGTGGTTTATGGGCGCAGGTGATGTTATGACCGCACAAGTCAGGAGTTGGTATGAATAAGAAAAGACGCTCAGTTCCCGGTATCAGGCACTATGACGGCCCAGCCGGTGGCTGGGGGGCGTTAAAGGCGACGGCCATTGCGGTACGTACCCAAATGGATACGCTGGATGCCCCCACAACTCTGCTGCGCACAAACCAGCCTGACGGTTTTGACTGCCCTGGCTGTGCGTGGCCCGATAAAGAACACAAATCCACGTTCCAGTTCTGTGAGAACGGGGCGAAAGCCGTCACCTGGGAAGCCACCAATAAACGCGTCACCACGGATTTTCTCGCCAAAAACAGCGTGTCCTCGCTGCTGGCTAAATCTGATTTTGAGCTGGAAGGTTACGGTCGTCTCACCCATCCCCTGCGCTATGACCGGGCAAGTGATACCTTCCAGCCAGTGGAATGGGACGACGCTTTCCAGCGTATCGGTGAGGTGCTGCGCGGGCTTGAGCCTGACCAGGTCGAATTTTATACCTCCGGCAGAGCCTCGAACGAAGCAGCGTATCTGTTCCAGCTGTTCGCCCGCGAGTACGGTACCAATAACTTCCCCGACTGCTCGAATATGTGCCATGAAGCCACCAGCGTCGGTTTACCCCGTTCCATTGGTATCGGGAAAGGGACCGTCTCACTTGATGACTTCGATAAAACGGAGCTGGTTATCTCCATTGGTCATAACCCTGGGACCAACCATCCGCGGATGATGGGCACGCTGCATGAGCTGGCTCGCCGCAACGTACCGATTATCGTTTTTAATCCCCTGCGCGAGCGCGCGCTGGAACGTTTCGCGGATCCGCAAAGCGTTATTGAGATGGCAACCTACAGCTCTACCGATATCGCCTCCACCTATTTCCAGGTGAAAGCCGGGGGCGATGCCGCTGCGTTAAAAGGGATCGCAAAACACCTGCTGGAGATGGAGAACGAACGCGGAAACGTGCTCGATCGCGCCTTTATTGCTGAACACACCCAGGGCGTTGAGGCGTTTGCTGCGGACATTGCGCAAACCGACTGGGAGGCCATTGAGCGTGAATCCGGGTTGAGCCGGGCAGCGCTCAAATCCGTGGCCGAGGCCTACGCAAAATCGAATGCCACCATCATCACCTACGGGATGGGCATCACCCAGCATAATAAAGGCACCGCGAATGTCCGCCTGATCGCTGATCTGTTGCTGTTGCGCGGCAACATTGGCAAACCCGGCGCGGGGATATGCCCCCTGCGCGGCCACTCGAACGTTCAGGGTAACCGCACCGTGGGTATAAGCGAGAAACCGACACCGGCATTTCTCAACCGCCTGAAGGAGGTATTCGGTTTTGAGCCCCCTGCCCACCACGGCCATGATGCGGTGCAGGCAACGCAGGCCATGATCGACGGACGTGCAAAAGCGCTGATCTGTCTGGGGGGAAATTTTGCGGTGGCGATGCCCGATCACGAGAACGGTTTTCCAGCAATGAATACGCTGGATTTGAGCGTTCACATCGGTACCAAGCTCAACCGCACCCATTTGCTGGTGGGGAAAGAGACCTTTATTTTGCCGTGCCTCGGTCGTACCGAGCTGGATGTCCAGGCCACCGGACGCCAGTCCATTACCGTGGAGGACTCGATGTCGATGGTGCATGCCTCTTCCGGCAAGCTGAAACCCGCCTCTCCGCGCCTGCGCGCTGAGCCGGCCATTGTCGCCGGAATGGCGCAAGCCACCCTGCGGGAGACCCGCGTGGACTGGATGACGCTGGTTGAGGATTATGACCGTATCCGCAACCTGATTGAGCGGACCATTCCGGGCTTCGAGAATTACAATGAACGGATCCGCACTCCCGGTGGTTTTCGCATGCCGCTGCCGCCCACAGAACGTATCTGGCCAACGGCGACGGGCAAAGCGATGTTTTCGGTTTTCGACGGCGTCAATGAGAACGCCAGTGGTGAAGGCGATAATGTGCTGCGCCTGATCACGCTGCGCAGCCACGACCAGTACAACACCACCATTTACGCCCTTGATGACCGCTACCGCGGCGTCTTTGGCCGTCGCGATGTGCTGTTTATGAATGAAGACGATATGGCGCAGTCAGGCCTGGAGCATGGCGATCGCGTGGATATCGAAACCGCCCTGCCGGGGAGCGTTCAGCGTCTGGAAGACATTACCGTTGTGGCCTACAGCATTGCGCCGGGTTCCGTCGGAGCCTACTACCCTGAGGCCAACGTACTGGTTCCGCTTGATTATCTGGATAAGGACAGCGGTACGCCGTCTTATAAATCGGTTCCGGTCCGCCTCATCCTGCGTTCGAAAGAGATCCGCGTGCTGTAAGGCTTTCCGCGCAGAGAAATACGATGGATATAAAACAGTTAAAGTACTTAATCGCACTCGATCAGACCCGGCATTTTGGTAAAGCAGCCTCGCAGTGCAACATCACCCAGCCGACCCTCTCCATGCGTATTCGCAGCCTGGAAGAGGAGCTGGGGCTGGTGCTGATTACTCGCGGGCAACGTTTTGAAGGCTTTACGCCCGAAGGCGAACGCATTCTGGCATGGGCGCGCGCGGTGCTGGCCGCTCACGACGGCCTGCAGGCCGAAGCCTCGCTGTGCAAAGGGCAAGTGGTGGGTGAATTGCGTCTGGGAATGGTGCCGCTGGCCAGCGTGGATCCGATGATCTTTATCCGCCAGCTGACGCAAAAATACCCGGAGCTGACCTACAGCCTCTACTCAATGTCCTCACAACAAATTGCCGACGGCGTCAGCCGGAATCAGCTTGAACTGGGGATTTGCTACCTGAACAGCATCGACACCCGTCCGTTTGACATTATCCAGCTGCCAAAAACCGAAATGGGATTGCTGCACGATATCCGCCATTTCCAGCTGGATCAGGAGACGCTGACCTGGCAGGAACTGATGGCATTTCCGCTGGGGTTTCTGACCAAGGGGATGCATTATCGCGAGCATATGGAGGTGAGCTTTAAATCTGCCGGCATTAATCCCGAGTCTGTCTTCGAAAGCGATTCCACTTTCCAGATCATTCAGGCGGTACAAAGCGGCGTGTGCTGTGCCGTGATGCCGCTGAACAACGGGCTGGAGAACCTGAACAGCCACTTCCGGATAACCCCCATAACCGACTCGAACATCGAAGCCCCCATCGGCCTGATCATGCGTCGACAGGCTCCCGTCTCCTCACTGGCACTGCGCTGTTTCACCGACGCGCAGGCGCTTTATCTTGCGGAGAACAACGGCATTGAGTGAGGTCATGTGATAACGCGTCAGTCGAGCAATACCGAATAAGACTGACGCGTCACCACACTGAACCCGCCGATCAGCACCGCCTTGCAAACGTCCCGGTATTGCGGGGCATTCACCAGCGTGTTCAGCGCATCACGGAGAGCGTTAAGCGTTTCAGGGGATGTGTTGTGCGCGGTAATCAGCGGTAACCCGGGTGTCAGGGGAGTACTGTCGATCGCCGCCAGCCCGTCGAGCAACGCCGGTTCATGACGCTGCAATAGCGCGTACGTCACGCAGTCGATAGCGGCGATATCGCCCTTACCCTCTTTTAGATCAATCAGCGACTGGCGATGGCTGCCGCTAAAGGTCGTCCGGGCAAAATAATGGCCATCGGGTGCAAGAGGTGCCACTTTTTTTCGCAGCGCATGATAACCGGACTGCGAATCCGCAGAATTGCATACCGCCCATCGGCCGCGAAAATCAGCCAGTGTCAGGGGGCGCCTCTGGGCGCGCGTCACCAGAAGGCTACGGTAATAAAACGCTTCGCAGCCCGGCGCCTGGTAGTGAAAACAGCCCACGACCTGTACGTCCGGCAATTGCGTCATCAGCGGGTAGCCGCAGGTCTGGCTGAGGACAAGCCCGGGCTGCTGCCAGTGGGCCAGCAGAGAATCATCGGGTACGCCTTCGCTCACCGGCACGCCGCGTTCGGCAAGCAGGTGCTGTACCGCTCGCCAGAGGGCATCCGTGTCGGCGCGATTGATGGCATACATCGGAAACGCCAGCGGGTTACTCATGACTTCCCTCGTGTTGACGCCCTGGGTGAGCGGTGACGTTGACCGCCCGCCCCCAAAACTGTCGCATCCATTCACTATAACCCCTGACCACAAAACCATGGTTACGCTTCTGGTACGCCGCCCGGTTTTGCAGATAGACGCTTTTTAGCCCATACCACGGAACACCCGGTAAATCGTGATGGACTGAATGGTAGTTAAGATTTAAAAACAGCACCCGCCAGAACAGCCCTGCTTCGTTGATGACAGAACGCGCCAGCGGATCATCCGCCGCGCGATGTTCATAAAAGGAGCGCACTTTGGTCAACGCCAGCGCCGGATAACTTACCGCCAGCACAAACCAGACGGGTGAGAAACCGTTGTGCATCATCCAGGCAAACAGCGCTGCCAGCAGCGACGCGTGGACGAGCCACATTGCCATTGCGCGCAGGTGAAAATGGCGAAACGCCGTCACGGCGCTGGCCAGCGTCTGCAGGATATCCAGCAGCGGTGCCAGCAACAGCCGGCCGCAGAAGGTATTTCGTGCATGAATCACGCGCTTGTGCCAGGGCGAAAAGCGCGCCCAGCTCTCCTCGGTAAAATAGTACGACTCCGGGTCATCCACCGGGATCGTCAGGCTATCGTGGCGATGATGGGCAAGATGAGAGTCCCGGTACAGACCATACGGATACCACACCGCTAGCGGAAGCGTGCCAAACAGCGCGTTAAGCCAGGCAAAGCGCGTGGGATGGCCGTGGATCAGTTCATGCTGGAGTGACATATACCAGGCGGTAAATCCGATGAGCAGCAGCGTGGCGGGCAGCAATCCCAGCGTTTTCCAGTACGCCAGCGTTGCAAACCAGCCACTGTAAAGGGTGATGATAACGATCCACGTGGGCAGTTCGCTTCGCCACAAAAACCCCGAGGCGAGGTGGTGAATTTGATCGCGTTGTTGCGTATGTAAATAGAGGGAGCTTCGTTTACCCATGCCTTCAGACGCCGTTTCGCCAGAGAGAATGCCCTGACGATCGGGGAAAACGCCTGAAATAACAAAGAACTTATATCGCTTTGCTTTGCCAGAAACGCGGGCAGCGCGAGATATCCCTCTCGTTTGCAGCTTGACTTATTTTGCAATAAAGGTACTTTTCAGGACATGAAGAAGATCCTGATTATCGTCCCTGACGGCGGCATGCTGTTTGAAGCCGCCGGTATCGCAGACATTCTGATGCAGGCGAACCGGCTGCATCCGGAAGGCCTAGCCCATCCCTGTTACCGCATTATCATCGCCACCACCCAGCCTCACCAGGTGATTCACGGCCAGTCCGGCCTGAATCTGCTGGCGGATTATCGCCTGCCGGAGCTGGATCCGCGTGAACCGCTTGATACGATTATTATCACCGGCCGCGGAATGAACGAGCAGGAGAGCACGGCGGTGGTGGACTGGCTGCACCTGGCTGCGCCACACGCGCGGCGGATAGCCTCCATTTGCGGCGGCGCGATGCTGCTGGCCCAGACTGGCCTGCTTGATGGACGCCGGGCGACCACCCACTGGCGGCTGCTGGAGACCCTGCAAACCCAGTACCCGGCCATCCACGTGGAAGGTGGCCCGCTGTATATTCAGGACGGTCCCATCTGGACCTCCGGTGGGGTTAGCTCCGGGTTTGATTTGACCCTGGCGCTGGTGGAAGACGATTACGGTTTTACCCTCGCTCGCGAGGTGGCGCAGGATATGGTGATGTATCTGCGCCGCCCCGGCGGGCAGCTGCAGTTCAGTCGCTATAATCTTCAGCAGCCCGGCACCTCCGGCCCGATAAGCGACCTGCAAACCTGGATCCTGGAGAACCTGACCGCTGACCTGTGCGTGGAAAATCTGGCGCAAAAAGCGGCGATGAGCCCACGCAATTTCACCCGCGTGTTCACCCGTGAAACGGGCGCCTCTCCGGCGCGTTATGTCACCGAAGCACGCCTTGCCGCCGCCCGGCAACTGCTTGAACAGACCAGCGACCCTCTCGAACGCATTGCTGAGCAGAGCGGGTTTGGCAGCAGCATCAATTTGCGTCGCGTCTTTGAGAAACAACTCCACCTCACGCCTGGCGAGTATCGTCAGCGCTTCCACTGTCGCAAAATGGCATAATGTGATCCTTTTTTGTCGTTTACGCCATCCGGCCTGACGCCTACAGTGACGCCAGACAACAGAGATAAGGAGTGCACTATGGTTAAGGTCGGCATTAACGGTTTCGGCCGTATCGGACGTAATTTCCTGCGCGCGGCGCTGGGTAACCCGGATGTGCAGATTGTGGCAATTAACGATCTGACGGACAGCAAAACCCTCGCCCATCTGCTCAAACATGATTCCCTTCTCGGCACGCTGCCGGCTCCCGTTGAAGCCGCGGACGGTGCGCTGCAGGTCGATGGCCAGCGGATCGTCGTCTTTAGCGAACGCGATCCGGCGAATATCGCGTGGCGTGACGCCGGCGTTGACGTGGTTATAGAAGCCACAGGCTTCTTTACGGAGCGGGAAAAAGCAGCCGTGCATATCACGCACGGTGGGGCTAAGCGCGTCATCATCTCTGCCCCCGGCAAAAACGATGACCTGACGGTGGTCATGGGCGTCAACCATGAACAGTACGATCCGGCTCAGCATTACGTAGTGAGTAACGGCAGTTGTACGACCAATGGTCTGGCCCCCGCCGCTCAGGTTTTGCATCAGCAGTTCGGTATTGAGCATGGCCTGATGAATACCACGCACGCTTATACCAACAGTCAGGCACTGCACGATCAGCCAGAGAAGGATCTGCGCGGTGCACGTGCGGCAGCGCTGTCGATTGTGCCTTACTCCAGCGGTGCGGCGAAAGCGCTGGGGAAAGTGATCCCCTCACTTGACGGTAAACTGACCGGGTATTCCCTGCGCGTGCCGGTTCCGGTGGTGTCGATTGTGGATTTGACGGTAACCCTGAGCCGTGACGTTACCGCCGAGGAGGTGAATGACGCCTTCCGGAAAGCCGCTGCCAGTGGCCCCCTGAAAGGCATTCTGGGTTACAGCGATGAACCGCTGGTTTCCAGTGATTATCAGGGCGACCCGCGCTCGTCAATTATCGACGGGCTCTCCACCCTCGTGATTGGCGGCAAAATGGTGAAGATCCTGGCGTGGTATGACAACGAATGGGGATTCTCAAACCGTCTGGTGGATCTGGCGGTGCTGATGGATAAGAAAGGGTTGTAACCTTCCCCCCGTTCCCACTCTGAGTGGGTATCGCTGCCCGGTAGCCTTTCGCTGACCGGGCACGCGTTCGTCACTCTGCTTTGACTTTCACGCCCATAAACACAATTACCATGGCCGTCACCAGCAGGAAACCGCTGCCCGCGAAGACGCCGCTGGCACCGTTGAGGTCGAATACAGCACCACCCACTGCCGCACCGGCGCTTATCGCCAGCTGGATAGAGGCCACCAGCAGACCACCCGCACTTTCGGCTTCATCCGGCACGGTGGTGGCAAGCCACGTTGACCAGCCCACCGGTACCAGACCAAACGCAAAGCCCCACAGCGCGACCAGTAACCCGTCCAGCATCGCCAGATGACCAAACGCCACCATGGTGAGAGCAAGCACGCCCATCACGAACGGTACCAGTGCCAGCGTCAGGCGCAGGTTACGCGCCAGCAGATGCCCGGCGACGGAGGTGCCGATGAAGTTGGCAATCCCAAAGCCCAGCAGGATCAGCGAGATGCTCTCCACGCTCGCCTGCCCCACCGTTTCAAGGAACGGACGCAGGTAGGTAAAGAAGGCAAAGTGGCCGCTGAAGATAAGAATGGTCGCCAGCATGCCGCCAATCATCCCCGGACGACGCAGCACGCGGAACAGCGTACTCAGGCTGCCGCTGCTTTCTGGCTTCATGGACGGCAGTACCCAGAGCTGCCACAGCAGCGCCAGCATGCTCGGCAGAATGCAGAGAATAAAGACGTTACGCCAGCCAATCAGGCTACCCAGATAGCTTCCCAGCGGCGCCGCCACCACCGTCGCAATCGAGACGCTGGAGAAGATCACCGCCAGCGCCTTCGGCACTTTATCGGCGGGCACCAGGCGCATCGCCGTGGCGGTCGACATCGCCCAGAATCCCCCGATCGCCACACCCAGCAACAGCCGGCCCATCAGCAGGACGTGCAGCGTGGGCGCAAAAGCCACCAGCAGGCTGGAGATGATCTGCAGCACCGAGAAGAACATCAATACCCAGCGACGGTCGATATTTTTGGTGGCCGGCGTGATGAGCAACCCGGTGACCAGCGCCACCAGCGCAGTGGCCGTCACCGCCTGTCCGGCCATCCCCTCGGACACCCCCAGGCTCGCGGCCATCGGCGTCAGCAAACTGGCGGGCAGGAATTCTGCTGTGATCAGGCCGAATACGCCAAGCCCCAGTGAGTAGACGGCTCGCCAGGCGGGTTTTGCAGGCGTGACCGCCTCTCTCGCCACGACACATGAATTCATCTGTTGTTCTCCCGTTATAAAAATGTGACAACTGTCGCAAAAGCATAGTGGGTTCACCCTGGACGATCTATGACATATAATCTCCACTTATTGATTATTCGTCCGGAGTTGCGTCATGACCGCTCAGTCACCCGATTTGATCAGCGAACTTTTGCGGGGCATGCGCCTGTCGGGCGTGAAATACCGTCGGATTGAGGCCAGCGCGCCGTTTGGCGTGGCGTTTCACCAGGCGCCCGGCAAAGCCCAGTTCCATTTTGTCAGCCACGGCAGCGCCCTTTTGCGTATGGAGAGTGGCGCCACCTTCACGCTGAATGGCGGTGACGCCCTTTTTATCCCGAACGGCAACGCCCATGCCCTGCTCTCTGACGAGCACGCCAGCATTACCCCGGTCAGTGCATTCCCCAGCGAGCCTATCTGCGGTTCGGTCTGCGCGATCACCTGTGAGCCGTGTCCGGAAAGCGAGAACACCATCATTTTCAGTGGATGCATGGATTTTGAACTGGGCGGGATGCAGCCGCTGATCAAGGCGATGCCGGAAGTGATGATGGTGAGCCGGCTGATGTCCACATGGCCGGAAATTCATCCGCTGTTGGCAGCGATGGAGCGGGAATCAATGACCCGCCAGGCCGGTTTTGCCGGGATCCTCGCGCGACTTGCCGACGTGGTGGCCGCGTTGATCGTGCGTGGCTGGGTTGAAGGAGGCTGCGGCAAAGCTACCGGCTGGGTGCAGGTATTGCGCGACCCGCGTTTGAGCCGGGCCATTTACGCCATGCATCAGCAGCCAGGCCTGAACTGGAGCGTGGCGGATCTGGCGAAAGAAGCGGGCACTTCCCGCTCCGTGTTTGCTGAACGTTTTCTGGCGGCCACGGGAACCACACCGGCAAAATATCTCAGCGAACTGAGGATGCGGCTGGCCATTCAGTACATCCGCCACGAAAATCAGCCCATTGAAACCGTCGCGTTGCGTCTGGGGTACGGTTCACTGGCCGCGTTCAGTCGGGCATTTAAGCGCATTATTGGGCATGCGCCGGGCACATTGCGCGAGACCAGCCAGACCCCGGAAGAGGTCTGAGCCAGGCGTTAGCGCTGCTTATTTTTTGCCAGTCGCCTTTCGCGATTTAATTATGGGGCGTGCTAAGGGAGCACCTTGCGCTATTACGGAATAAAAGAGCATTCCGCGCATATTATTATCGCGCCATGATTTGCGCCCATTGATTAAATTAAAAGCAATATAATTATTTATCATAAAAAAGAATTATCTTTCATCGAGATAGCAAATTCTCCCAATCCCTTCCGGCGCATAACCAGACGGTAAATTGTCTGGTTATGCGCAAAATGGGATATTCGACACGCGAAGCGGCCAATATTCGTCTAAGGTTTTCAGGTGATTGATAACAGCGGCAACGCTGCTCAGCGAATACAGGAGATGAACCGATGATAAGACCTCGTACACTACGCCCTGCTCTTTTGCACCTGGCTTTGGGCGGCGCGTTACTCGGTGTGACAACATGGGGTTATGCGGAAGAACAACTTACCACCCAGACAAGCTCCCCCGATATTTTACTTGGTCCTCTCTTTAATGATGTGCAAAGTGCCAAACTGTTTCCCGATCAAAAGACCTTTGCTGACGCCGTGCCGAAAAGCGATCCGCTGATGATTCTGGCGGATTATCGTATGCAGCGCACCCAGTCTGGCTTCGATCTGAAGCACTTTGTGGAAATGAACTTTACGCTGCCAGCGGAGGGTGAAAAATACGTCCCGCCTGCCGGGCAAAGTTTACGCGCGCACATTGATGACCTCTGGCCCGTACTGACCCGCACCACCGATAAAGCGAGTAATAAGTGGGATTCCCTTCTGCCGCTGCCTAAACCCTATGTCGTGCCTGGTGGACGTTTTCGCGAGGTCTACTACTGGGACAGTTATTTCACCATGTTAGGGCTGGCTGAGAGTGGCCACTGGGACAAAATCAGCGATATGGTGGACAACTTCGCTTACGAGCTGGACAGCTGGGGACATATCCCGAACGGCAACCGCAGCTACTACCTGAGCCGCTCCCAGCCTCCGTTCTTCGCGCTGATGGTCGAGTTGCTGGCGACCCATGACAGCGATGCGCTGAAAAAATACCGTCCGCAAATGGAGAAAGAGTACGCCTACTGGATGGAGGGGGCCGATACGCTGCAGGCCGGACAAGCTAACAAACGTGTGGTGAAGCTGGACGATGGCTCAGTGCTCAACCGCTACTGGGATGACCGCGATACGCCGCGTCCTGAATCCTGGCTCGATGATATGACCACCGCTAAAAGCAATCCTAACCGACCGGCCACGGAGATCTACCGCGATTTACGCTCAGCGGCCGCCTCGGGCTGGGACTTTAGCTCCCGCTGGATGGACGATCCGCAAAAACTGGGCACGATCCGCACCACCAGCATTGTGCCTGTCGATCTTAACGCCCTGATGTTTAAGATGGAAAAATTGCTGGCCAGGGCAAGCCAGGCATCCGGCGATACCTCCGCTGCCAGCAAGTATGACGCGCTGGCGACCGCGCGTCAGAAAGCGATCGAGAGCCATCTGTGGAATGATAAAGAGGGCTGGTACGCGGATTACGATCTTAAGAGTAAAAAGGTGCGTAATCAGCTTACGGCAGCCGCACTTTATCCACTCTATGTGAAGGCGGCTTCGCAGGATCGCGCTGATAAGGTCGCTGCAGCGGCATCGTCACGCCTGCTCAAACCGGGCGGCATTTCCACCACCACCATCAACAGCGGCCAGCAATGGGATGCACCTAACGGCTGGGCACCGCTGCAATGGGTGGCGACGGAAGGGTTGCAGAATTACGGGCAGGATAAGGTGGCAATGGATGTGACCTGGCGCTTCCTGAAAAATGTTCAGCATACCTATGACCGCGAACAGAAGCTGGTAGAGAAGTATGACGTTTCGAGTACCGGTACAGGGGGCGGTGGCGGTGAATATCCGCTGCAGGATGGCTTCGGCTGGAGCAACGGCGTGACGCTGAAAATGCTGGATCTGGTCTGTCCGAAAGAGAAACCGTGCGACAGCGTGCCGGAGAATCAGCCGGCAGCAAACGATGCTGTCGCACCGGCGAAAAGTACGGCGCAATAAAGCGGCCTCATTCCCTCACCCTCTCCCGCCAGGAGAGGGTGAATGGGCCGTCTTACGGGGTTTAACAGGGCATCAGAAGCTGTAGCTCGCGCCTAACTGATAGGTTCGGTCACGTCCAATCCAGCAGTTGGTCGCATCGTAACAGGTCAACGTCTCTTTATTGGTGATGTTCTGCGCGCTCGCTTTCAGGGTCAGCCCTTCAAGCGAAGGCAGAATTTCGCCCATCCGATAGGATGCCGCCAGATCGTACTGCGTGGTGCCACCGAGTTTACCCGCGTCGTTCGCCGGTGAAATCTCCATCGGCCCGGTGTAGCGCGCCCCGGCCCCCAGCATCAATCCTTTCAGTGGCGTATTCTCAAAGGTGTAATCCCCCCACAGGTTGAATGCATTTTCCGGCACCTGCGTAGGGCGTTTGCCCTGATACTTATCGTCCTGCGTATTGATGGCGTGGGTGTATGCGTAGTTGGCAATCAGGTTGAGATTGTCTGTCGGACGGCTAATCACAGACAACTCCGCCCCTTTAGACTCCACTTCGCCGGTCTGACGATAGTTCAGGAAGCCGGGATCGGAGGTGACGACATTCTTCTGGCGAATAGTAAACACCGAGGCGGTAAAGGTGGTGGCGTATTCTGCCAGCAGATATTTCACCCCGCCCTCCACCTGCTTGCTGGTGGTCGGCTTGACCTCTTTCGCCGTCAGGGTTCCCTGCGGCGAGACCGGGGCAAACCCTTCTGAATAGCTGATAAACGGAGAGAGACCGTTGTCGAAGGCGTAGAGCGCGCCCAGTCGTTTGGTAACGCGATCCTGCGATACCCACGTCTTGTCGCCGTTATGCAGATAATCGGTGGTGACGGAGCGATAATCATCATAGCGCAGGCTGCCCAACAGATTTAAGCCGCCAAACTCCACCTGATCCTGCAGGTAATACCCATTCTGCTGATAGCTCAGACGGTTTTTCTGCGCGGTATACAGCCCCAGCGCATCCTCATGGACCTGTGAATAGTCCGGATTGCGCATATCAATCCCCGGTGTTGTCGAGGCATAGCGGTAGTGGAAGTGGGAATTCAACTTCTGGTAGTCAAACCCAGCCAGCAGATGGTGTTTCCACTCACCCAGCGCAACGGTTTTGGTCACCTGATTATCAATGTTGAAGCTCCGGAGATCTTCATCCGTGGTGTAGGCAAAGCGGTTAAGCTGATTGACTTCACTGCCCGGCCCGGTTGCATAAATACTGCGCTGGTGGGTATCGATGTCAAAATAGCGTGCCTTCTGGTTAAAGCCCCAGCCGCTGTCAAATTCATGTTCAAAGCTGTAACCCAGCATCCACTGGCGCTGTTTAAACCCGCTCCATTCGTCGCCGGCATAATCCCGCTTGCCCGCATATTTCGAACGCAGCCAGGCGAGCGGCAGCGGATTAGACGGCGTCAGGCTTGGGGAGTTTTGCGCCAGCGCATCAAGGGTGAGGCGCGTTTTGTTGTCCGGTTGCCAGGTGACAGACGGCGCAACCAGGTAGTTTTCATACCGGGAGGTGTGCGGCTGATCGTCACTCTCCGTCGCTTTCCCCAGCAGACGGTAGTTCCAGTCGCTATCGGCAATTTGCCCGGTCGAATCCAGATACCCCTCTTTCAGGTTGCGGTTGCCGGTGTTAAAACCCAGTTCGGTCCGTGCGGCTTGTTGCGGTTTTTTACTCTGAATATTCACCAGCCCACCCGGCGAGGCACCGCCGTACAGTACCGATGAAGGACCTTTGAGAATATCAACGCTTTCAACCAACAGCGGATCGATGCGGGCTTTGGTATTGCCGGTGACGTTATAGGGTAACTGCAGCCCGTTGTAGAACTCCTGATCGACGGTAAATCCGCGAATTTTATATTCACTCATGTAGGAGGTGTTTCCGCGCACCTCGGTCGACACACCCGGTGCATAGCGCAGGATCTCATTCACGGAGTTCGCGTGACGTTTATCGATTTCCTGTGCCGACAGGGTATTGATCACCTGCGGGGTTTTACTCTCGGCAACGGCTGATTTGGTTGCGCTGTTCGTCCAGCCGGGCAGCATGCTGCCCTGCTCTGAGCCCGTGACTACGATGGTTGATTCTTCGGCAAACGCCTGTACCTGCAATGCCAGCGTCACGGCTCCTGCCAACGCGCATAACGTGAAACGAGAGGGGTTCATAAAGTCGTCTTGTGATTAAATGTAATCAGGAACGACAATTATTATCATTTCGATTAGCAAATCAATATGCACGTAAAAAAACGGCCCTCCTTGAGAGCCGTTTTAGTGAAGTTATGCCCGTCGCAGTAACCTGAAAATGCCCAGCACCACAATGGCACCCACGACAGCCACCAGGAAACTGTGCAGGTCAAAACCGCTGATGCTGCCACCAAAGCCAAACATCGTCGCCAGCCAGCCGCCTACAACCGCCCCCACGACACCGAGCACACACGTCAGTATGAAGCCGCCGCCATCATTTCCCGGCATGATAAGTTTAGCGATAGCGCCAGCAATTAGACCAAAGATAATCCAGGCGATAATACCCATAGCGATGCCCTCTTGCAGGTTTAATGCATGCGCAGAAAACCTTCTGCGCAGGTAACTTAAGTATAGGTCATCCCTGGAAAACTAATTTCATCTCACCGACTTATCTTCTCTGCAATCTGAAAAAAAACTCATCGGTTTGTATTAAGTTTCATTGTGCAGTGCCGATAACGCAAAGACAGTCTGTCATCTATCAAGGAGCCATCCGGCGTGAGTAATTACAGTGAGCAGTTCCTCAAGCAAAATCCGCTGGCTGTATTAGGGGTATTGCGTGACCTGCAAAAAGGTGAAGTGCCGCTGCGCATCAGCTGGTCAAACAATCAGTTCATCAGCAAGATCCTCGACGTCTCGCAGGAGCGACTGGTTATCGATCTGGGCAGTCAGGAGTATGAAAACCGCGCCGCACTGAAAGCAGAGAAACTCGCGGTGATGGCAGAGACCCACGGTGCAAAAGTGGAATTTGTGCTCCCGCGCCTTGAGATGAGCGAATACCAGGGTCTTCCCGCGTTTGTCACACCGCTGCCTGCCAACCTGTGGTTTGTGCAGCGCCGGGAATATTTCCGCATCAGCGCCCCCCTTCACCCTGCCTATTTTTGTAAGGCTAAAATGCCGGACAAAAAAGAGCTCCGCTTCCGCCTCTTCGACCTGTCGCTGGGCGGTATGGGCGCGCTGATGGATACGCCGAAACCTGACGGACTGGTCGAAGGCATGCGATTCTCGCAAATTGAACTGGATATGGCCGGCTGGGGACGGTTTTATTTTGATGCCCAGTTGATTGCCATCAGCGAGCGGAAGGTGGTGGACAGCAAAAACGAAACGATTACCACGCCACGTTTGAGTTTCCGCTTCCTGAACGTTGGACCCGGTTCAGAGCGCGAACTGCAGCGCATTATCTTTGCACTGGAGCGCGAAGCACGGGAACGTGCGAATAAAGTTCTGTGAGGAAAACGGGCAGCGTGACCGCCGCCCGCCTGCGGCATTACATGGCATCCATCGCTTTCTGTACTTTCCAGATGTAACGCGGAGCCTGTGGTGCCGGATGATTTTTCGCCACATGTTCAACGAATTCATCTTTGTCCATGCCGTTAATCTCTTCTATCGCCTCTTTACGGTCAGAGGAGAAGGTTCGCAACAGCGCCCCGGCGCCGTTGACGTAAGAGACCACCAGCGCGTATTGCATCACTTCCGGGTCGTCGATGCCCTTCAGTACGCCATGCTCCAGAATGCTGAGATAGGCTGTCCCCATGGAGATATTACGCTCCGGGTTCTTCAGCTCGCTGGTCGACGGCTGACCGCTCCAGCCCATGTAGCGGTAGACCTCTTTACCTGCGGTAGACGCTTTAAGCTGCATCAGCCCCACTGCGTTTGATTTGCTGACAAGCGTGGGATTACCGCCGGATTCAACGGCAATGATTGCGGTGATAAGACGCGGACTGACGCCCCATGCCTTCCCGGCTTGCTCGCTGATCGGCATCCACTGCATGGCCCGTTTCACCGGCACTTCCGGGTTCCAGGGCGGATTTTGATAGTCATGTCTGGAACTACAGCCCGCAAGCAACACAATCAAAAAAGCAAACCATCTCAATTTCACGTCATCTATCCTTATAGCCGGTCATCGCAGTGCGCCGCCCCTTGAAGCGGGCAGCGTATAAGCGGCATGATATAGACAATTAGTTTCTCATTCAGCAAGGAATTGCCATGTCTCAGTTTCATCTTATCGCACCGTCGGGCTACTGCATCAATCAGGACGCGGCACAACGGGGCGTTCAGCGCTTACTGGGCTTCGGCCACCAGGTAGAAAATCAGACGATTATCCCTCGCCGCCAGCAGCGTTTTGCCGGAACCGAGGCCCAGAGACTGAATGATATCAACAGCCTGGTGAACCTGAAGGGTGAGGATCGGATCGTGCTTGCGGTGCGGGGGGGCTATGGCGCGAGCCGGTTACTGGAGAGCATTGACTGGCAAGGTCTGGCACAGCGTCAACAGCAGGACCCGCTGCTGATATGCGGCCACAGCGACTTCACGGTCATCCAGCTTGGGCTGCTGGCGCTGCATAACGTCATTACCTTCAGCGGCCCGATGCTGGCCGGAAATTTTGGTGCGCCGGCGCTCGATGCATTTACCCTTGAGCATTTCTGGCGCGCCCTGCGAAACCCAACCTACAGCATAACGTGGCAAGGCCAGGGGCCGCACTGGGCCTGTGAAGGCCAACTCTGGGGCGGTAACCTGGCAATGCTGGTCTCGCTCATCGGTACGCCGTGGCTGCCGGACATCGAAGACGGCATTCTGGTGCTGGAAGATATTAACGAACATCCGTTCCGCGTCGAGCGCATGTTATTGCAGCTTTATCATGCCGGGATCCTTGAACGTCAGTCAGCAATCGTGCTGGGCAGTTTTAGCGGTGCGGCACCCAATGATTACGACGCCGGTTACTCCCTTGAAACGATGGTTGATTTCATCCGTTCCCGTCTCGATATCCCGGTTATCACCGGTCTGGATTTTGGCCATGAGCAACAAACCGTAACCCTTGCGCTGGGGGCACATGCGTCCCTGATACATGATGATTCAGGCAGTCGGTTAACAATAAGCGGTCATCCGGTCATAAAGGCATAAAAAAGCCGTTAAACCCCTTAATAAAACGCTGTTGCCGTGGTTAATATGTTAGGGTTTTAGTAACAGCGTTAACATTGAGGTGGGAGTAAGACAACATTGGATGCCGCAGCGATAATCAGCCTTTTCATTCTGGGTTCTGTGCTTGTAACCTGTAGTATATTATTAAGTTCATTTTCATCGCGTCTCGGCATACCTATTCTCGTTATTTTCCTTGCTATCGGCATGCTGGCTGGCATCGATGGCATCGGCGGTATTCCTTTCGATAACTACCCTTTCGCCTACATGGTGAGTAACCTCGCGCTGGCAGTGATCCTGCTGGACGGCGGGATGCGCACTCAGGCGAGCTCGTTCCGCGTCGCCTTAGGGCCGGCGCTGTCGCTCGCGACCGTAGGCGTATTAATCACATCAGGCCTGACCGGGATGATGGCCGCCTGGCTGTTCCATCTCAATATCATGGAAGGCTTGCTGATTGGCGCTATTGTCGGTTCAACCGATGCGGCGGCGGTCTTTTCCCTGCTTGGCGGTAAAGGGCTTAACGAACGTGTTGGCTCCACGCTTGAGATTGAATCCGGCAGTAACGATCCCATGGCGGTGTTTCTCACCATCACGCTGATTGAGATGATCCAGCAGCACGAAAGCGGGCTGAGCTGGATGTTTGCCTGGCATATCCTGCAGCAGTTTGGTCTGGGGATTATTCTTGGCCTCGGCGGCGGCTATCTGCTGCAGCAGATGATCAACCGGATTTCACTTCCCGCCGGGCTTTACCCTCTGCTGGCGCTGAGCGGGGGCATTCTGATTTTTGCCGTCACCACCGCGCTGGATGGCAGCGGCATTCTTGCCGTCTACCTCTGCGGCTTCCTGATGGGTAACCGCCCTATTCGCAACCGTCACGCCATTTTGCAGAACTTCGACGGACTGGCCTGGCTGGCGCAGATTGGCATGTTCCTGGTGCTTGGCCTGCTGGTTACCCCTTCAGACCTGCTGCCTATCGCCGTACCGGCGCTGATGCTGTCGGCGTGGATGATCTTCTTCGCCCGTCCACTGTCGGTGTTTGCAGGCCTGCTGCCGTTTCGCGGCTTTAACCTGCGCGAGCGTATCTTTATCAGTTGGGTGGGTCTGCGCGGCGCGGTGCCGATTATCCTTGCCGTGTTCCCGATGATGGCGGGTCTCGATAACGCCCGACTGTTCTTCAACGTCGCATTCTTCGTTGTTTTGATTTCACTCCTGTTCCAGGGCACGTCACTCGGCTGGGCGGCGAAAAAGGCAAAAGTGGTGATCCCCCCCGTTGGCTGGCCCGTCTCCCGCGTCGGGTTGGATATTCATCCGGAAAATCCGTGGGAACAGTTTGTGTACCAGCTTAGCGAAGACAAATGGTGCGTGGGCGCGTCGCTGCGCGATCTGCATATGCCCGCCGAAACGCGGATTGCCGCGTTGTTCCGCGACAATGTTCTGCTTCACCCTACCGGCAGCACCCGTCTGCGTGAAGGGGATATTTTGTGCGTGATTGGCCGCGAGCGCGACCTGCCCGCGCTGGGTAAATTGTTCAGCCAGTCGCCACCGGTGGCGCTGGATCAGCGTTTCTTCGGCGATTTTATTCTGGAAGCGAGCGCCAAATTTGCAGATGTTGCCTTGATTTACGGTCTGGATGAAGGGCTGGAGTATCGCGATAAGCAGCAAACGCTGGGGGAAATTATCCAGCAACTGCTTGGCGCAGCACCCGTTGTTGGTGACCAGGTCGAGTTTGCCGGGATGATCTGGACGGTGGCCGAGAAAGAAGATAACGCGGTACGCAAAGTCGGCGTAAGGCCGATGGAAGAAGAGTCAGAGTAGTTTAGGTAACATGTCTTACTGGCCGGGGAAGGCGTTATCGCCCCCCCGGCACATCGCATAGTTACACCGTCACAACCGGTACGCGCGGCGCCAGAGCGCACATCAGCTCATAGCCAACGGTCCCTGCAGCAGCGGCCACATCGTCAATTTTAATTTCATTTCCCCACAGCTCAACCGGTGAACCAATCCCCGCCTGCGGGCACGGCGTGAGGTCTACCGCCAGCATATCCATTGAGACCGTCCCCACGGTACCCGTGCGAACGCCATCCACCCACACTGGCGTGCCGGTCGGAGCGATACGCGGGTAGCCGTCGGCATAGCCTCCCGCCACAATGCCAATTCGCTGTTCGCCTGTCGCCCGGTAACGGCTGCCGTAGCCCACCGTGGAACCGGCCTTCAGCGTTTGTACGCCGATGATTTCGCTGCGCAGGGTCATCACCGGTTTCAGGCCGCTGTTAGCAATATCCTGCCACTGCCCTGACGGTGACGCGCCGTACAGAATGATCCCCGGGCGTACCCAGCTGTAGTGCGCCTCCGGGTGCCACAGCGTGGCCGCCGAGTTAGAGAGCGAGCGCGAACACGCCAGACCTTCAGCCGCCTGCTCAATCCGCACCATCGCCTCGGCGATGCCATCGGGTTTTTCCGCGTCGGCAAAGTGCGCCATCAGCGTCATTTCGCCCACATTCTTGATGCCGCGCAGCTGTTGCCATACCGTATGTACCCGCTCGGGCTGGAAGCCCAGGCGGTTCATGCCGCTGTTCACCTTGAGATAAATGTCGAGCGGAGCATGCAGTCTGGCGTCCTGCAGGGCTTTAACCTGCCAGTTGCTGTGAATACTGGTGGTCAGCCGGTACTTATCCAGCAACGGCAGATCGTCGGCATGGAAGAACCCTTCCAGCAATAAGATAGGGCCTTTCCAGCCACGCTCGCGCAGCAGAATGGCCTCTTCCAGATTCAGTAACGCAAAACCGTCGGTCGCGCTGAGCGCGCTCCAGATGCGGTCAATACCGTGGCCGTAGGCGTTCGCTTTCACCACCGACCAGACGCGTGAACCTGGCGCAGCACGGCGAACAATCTGCAGGTTATCCTTCAGGGCCTGCAAGTCCAGCTGAGCCAGAACAGGACGGGACATGACAACTCCTTAGTTATGCGCGCCGTGCAGGTGCTGTGGACGCGAGGGGGTGAACCCAGATTGATAGCGCGCGGCACTTAAATCGTCAAACGGAATTGCCGGGGTGCGCCCGGAAATCAAGTCGCTCAACAGCTGACCTGAGCCACAGGCCATTGTCCAGCCGAGGGTGCCGTGTCCGGTATTCGTCCACAGGTTTTTGAACGGAGTGCGGCCCACAATCGGCGTGCCGTCTGGCGTCATTGGACGCAGACCGGTCCAGAACGTGGCCTGCTCGACAAAACCGCCGCGCGGGAAGAGATCGCCCACGACCATCTCCAGCGTTTCACGACGCGGCTGCAGCAGCTCGGTGTTGAAGCCGACAATCTCCGCCATGCCGCCTACGCGGATACGGTTGTCGAAACGGGTAATGGCGATTTTATAGGTTTCATCCAGAATGGTGGAGACGGGTGCACCGCTGTCCTCTTTCACCGGGATGGTCAGGGAGTACCCCTTCAGCGGATAGACCGGAATGTCCAGAATGCCCTTCAGCATGGCGGTAGAGTAAGAGCCAAAGGCCATGACGTAGGCATCCGCTTTGATCACCTCTTCGCCGCACTTCACGCCGTAAATATTACCGCCTTCCGACAGCAATTTATCGACGGGCGTGTTAAAGCGGAATGTTACCCCTGCCTGCTCGCACATCTGCGCCAGACGCTGGGTAAAGAGCTGACAGTCGCCGGTTTCATCGTTGGGTAAACGCAGGCCGCCCGTCAGTTTGTGGGACACCTCCGCCAGCGCCGGCTCAACCTGTCCCAGCTGGCTGGCCTCGAGGAGTTGATACGGAACACCGGCATCTTCCAGCACGGCGATATCGCGGGTGGCGTTTTCGTACTGTTGCGCCGTGCGGAACAGCTGCAGCGTACCGCCCTGACGGCCTTCGTACTCAATGCCGGTGGTGGCGCGCAAGGTTTTCAGGCAGTCACGGCTGTATTCCGCCAGACGCACCATACGCCCTTTGTTTTCCATGTAATGGCGGGTGTCGCAGTTGCGCAGCATCTGCCACATCCACTTAAGCTGGAACTGCGTGCCGTCGAGGCTAATGGCCAGCGGCGCATGGCGCTGGAACATCCATTTAATCGCCTTCAGTGGCACGCCGGGAGCCGCCCACGGTGCCGCATAGCCCGGAGAGATTTGCCCGGCATTCGCCGCGCTGGTTTCCAGCGCAGGGCCTGGCTCACGATCGATAACGGTTACGTCATGCCCCGCCTGACTTAAATACCAGGCGCTGGTTACGCCAACCACACCACTTCCCAGTATGACAACACGCATAGCCACTCCATAATGTGCAAAAGAACAATCTTCTAATTACAGATTGATAACCTAGTTGAAAATATTATTCAACATACGACTTTTTTATGGTGACTTATCTCACATCTTCCCCTACTGGCGGGGAAAGGACTTATTTGGGATCTCCTGCTGCGCGTTATTTTTAACCAGCATAAAACTCTGCATGAACCGCTTTTTTTACCGTATTGAAAACGGGAAATCGTAAAGAAAAAATTTCTGCTCCAGCACGCTTTTTAACACGTTGATCTATGCTTGAAAGGAGGCTCTCCAGACAGAGAGAGCACCCACAACGAGGGCGCGCTAATGGCTACTATTGATTCCCTGAACAAGGACAACACACGTCTCAGCGATGGACCCGACTGGACCTTTGAGTTGCTGGATGTCTACCTCGCTGAAATCGACCGGGTAGCAAAACTCTATCGCCTGGATACCTATCCTCACCAGATTGAAGTCATAACCTCCGAACAGATGATGGATGCCTATTCCAGCGTCGGGATGCCGATCAATTATCCGCACTGGTCGTTTGGTAAAAAATTTATTGAAACGGAACGGCTGTATAAACACGGCCAGCAGGGGCTGGCGTATGAAATCGTCATCAACTCCAACCCGTGTATCGCTTACCTGATGGAAGAGAACACCATTACCATGCAGGCGCTGGTGATGGCGCATGCCTGCTACGGGCACAACTCTTTCTTCAAGAATAACTATCTTTTCCGCAGCTGGACGGACGCCAGTTCGATCGTCGATTACCTGATCTTCGCCCGTAAATACATTACCGACTGCGAAGAGCGCTACGGCGTCGATGAAGTGGAGAAACTGCTCGACTCCTGCCATGCGCTGATGAACTACGGCGTAGACCGCTACAAACGGCCGCAGAAAATTTCCCTGCAGGAGGAGAAAGCCCGGCAGAAAAGCCGCGAGGAGTATCTGCAAAGCCAGGTGAATATGCTGTGGCGCACCCTGCCTAAGCGTGAAGAAGAGAAAGCTGTCGCTGAGGCGCGCCGCTACCCGTCTGAGCCACAGGAAAACCTGCTCTACTTTATGGAGAAGAACGCGCCGCTGCTGGAGTCATGGCAGCGTGAGATCCTGCGCATTGTGCGTAAGGTCAGCCAGTACTTCTATCCGCAAAAACAGACGCAGGTGATGAACGAAGGCTGGGCGACATTCTGGCATTACACCATCCTCAACCATCTGTATGACGAGGGGAAAGTCACCGAGCGGTTTATGATGGAATTCCTCCACAGCCATACCAACGTGGTGTTCCAGCCGCCTTACAACAGCCCGTGGTACAGCGGCATTAACCCGTATGCCCTCGGCTTTGCGATGTTCCAGGACATCAAACGTATCTGTCAGTCGCCAACGGAAGAGGACAAATACTGGTTCCCTGATATTGCCGGTTCGGACTGGCTGGAAACGCTGCATTTTGCGATGCGCGATTTCAAGGATGAGAGCTTTATTAGCCAGTTTATGTCGCCGAAGATCATGCGCGATTTCCGCTTCTTCACCGTGCTGGATGATGACCGTAACAACTTCCTGGAAATTTCAGCGATTCATAACGAAGAGGGTTACCGGGAGATCCGCTCTCGCCTCTCTTCCCAGTACAACCTGAGCAATCTTGAACCCAATATTCAGGTATGGAACGTGGATCTCCGCGGTGACCGCTCTCTGACGCTGCGCTACATCCCGCACAACCGTGCCCCGCTGGATAAAGGGCGCAAAGAGGTGCTGAAGCATGTGCATCGCCTGTGGGGCTTTGACGTGCTGCTGGAGCAGCAGAATGAAGACGGTAGCGTGGAGCTGCTGGAGCGCTGCCCGACGCGGATGAATACGCTGTAGTGCCTGCCTGAACCGAAACGCCCGCGTCAGGGCGAAAAAAAACCTCTCAGCTGAGAGGTTTTTTCTTTTAGCGGGTCTGGATGGCCAGGTCACCCGGCAGCGTTTTTTGCATCCGGTGCCAGATTTCACCGGAGTCGCGACCGTAGCGGCGCACGGTTTCATACACCTGATCGTGCTGACCGGTGGAACAGAGCTCGCTCAGCTTGTGGTAAAAGCCCAGCGCCAGACTGCGGGCTTCCGGATTGGCAAAGTAGTGACGACCGATACGGGTATAGAGCCCTTTCATGCCGTTAAGGATGAGGCCGTAAATCGGGTTACCGGAGGCAAACGCCAGGCCGCGGAAGATGTTGTAATCAAGGGTGGCAAACGCATCCGCATGATCTTCCACCTGGTTGGCACTGGCCAGAACCTGGAGCGCATCTTCCGGGTGCTGACGGAAAGACGTACGAATAAAGATGGTGGCGATATTGGTACGCACGGAGAGCAGATTATCAATCAGTTGCGGCACGCTTTCATGATCGAGGCGCGCCAGCGTTTCAAGAATATTCAGCCCGGAGGTTTCCCAGAAATTGTTTACTTTTGTTGGCTTGCCATGCTGAATCGTCAACCACCCATCACGCGCCAGTCGCTGGAGCACTTCCCGAAGCGTGGTGCGAGTGACGCCAATCAGTTCAGAGAGTTCGCGTTCAGCCGGAAGAATGGACCCTGCAGGGAAACGATTATTCCAGATGCTTTCAATGATGTACTCTTCCGCGAAACCCGCCGGGCTCTGCGCCTTAATGACCATAGTGAGATTTCCATTACACAGCTTTAGCAAATTGCACTCATCATACCAGAGGCTCGCAGAGGCAGATAGCGCAGCAGTGAGAGAAAAGAGGGATCGCCGTTTCATTTTTATGAAATTTACATTGCAGCCGAATCCCCCTCCAGGCCGTGATTTTTGCGTATACTGATGTTTTGTTTTACTTCACGGGGAAGAACGTCTGTCGTGGAAATTTCTTTTGGGCGCGCGTTGTGGCGCAATTTTTTAGGCCAGTCTCCCGACTGGTACAAGCTGATACTTCTGGTGTTCCTGGTTGTTAATCCTCTCATCTTTATTGTGCACCCGTTTATTGCCGGGTGGCTGCTGGTCGCGGAGTTTATCTTCACCCTGGCCATGGCGCTGAAGTGCTATCCCCTGCTGCCTGGCGGTTTGCTGGCCATTGAAGCGGTTGTCATTGGGATGACCAGCGCCGAGCATGTAAAAGCAGAACTGGCCTCAAACCTTGAAGTGCTTCTGCTGCTGATGTTTATGGTGGCCGGCATCTACTTGATGAAACAGCTGCTGCTGTTTATTTTTACCCGCCTGCTGCTGAGCATTCCTTCAAAAACGCTTTTGTCGCTGGCTTTCTGCGTGGCTGCAGCATTTCTTTCAGCCTTCCTGGATGCGCTGACGGTGGTCGCCGTGGTGATAAGCGTCGCGGTCGGGTTTTATGGTATTTATCACCGGGTGGCCTCTTCACGTCCCGGCGATGACCTGCTTGATGACAGCCAGGTCGATAATGACCACCGCGAGGTGCTGGAACAGTTCCGCGCCTTCCTGCGCAGCCTGATGATGCATGCCGGCGTCGGGACCGCCCTGGGCGGCGTGATGACGATGGTGGGTGAACCGCAAAACCTGATTATTGCTAAAGCTGCGGGCTGGCATTTCGGTGATTTCTTCCTGCGAATGGCACCGGTGAGCATACCGGTTCTGGTGTGCGGTCTGGCGACCTGTGTAGTCGTGGAGAAATTCAGCCTCTTTGGCTATGGTGCGCATATTCCGGCGCCCGTGCGTCAGGAGCTGCAGAAATTCGACCAGCAAAGCCGTAGCCAGCGGACGCGTCAGGAGACGCTGCGTCTTATTGCACAGGGCGTCATTGGCGTCTGGCTTATCGCCGCGCTGGCGTTTCATCTTGCCGAAGTCGGTTTAATTGGCCTGTCGGTGATTATTCTCGCCACCAGTTTTACCGGCGTGACGGATGAGCATGCGATCGGCAAAGCCTTTACGGAAGCCCTGCCCTTTACCGCCCTGCTGGCCGTCTTTTTTGCGATCGTCGCGGTGATCATCGACCAGAAGCTTTTCGCGCCGATCATTACCTTTGTCTTGCAGGCGGCACCGGATGCTCAGCTTTCGCTGTTTTATCTGTTTAACGGGCTGCTGTCGTCTATCTCGGATAACGTGTTTGTTGGCACGGTCTACATCAACGAGGCCAAAACGGCCATGGAGCAAGGCGTCATCAGCGCCGGACAGTTCGAACTGCTGGCGGTGGCAATTAACACCGGGACCAACCTGCCGTCGGTGGCGACGCCCAACGGTCAGGCGGCGTTCCTGTTCCTGCTGACCTCTGCGCTGGCTCCACTCATACGTCTTTCTTATGGGCGAATGGTCTGGATGGCGCTTCCCTATACGCTGGTGCTCACGCTTGTAGGATTGCTTTGCGTCAAAATTACCCTTATTCCCTGTACGCAATGGTTGATACAAGCGGGTATACTTGCCGCGCAGTAAACCTGATATATCGGGCAGCTTGCTGCCCGTTTACCTTTTCGCACGATAAACATCCAATTACGTTTTATTTCGTCAGGTACAGGTGGCGCGAAAAACGAATTCGTTTACACTGCGCTTTCTAAGCATGTTCCAGGGAAATGATTATGTTGAGATTTTTAAACCAGTGCTCTCGCGGTCGCGGAGCGTGGTTGTTAATGGCCCTGACCGCCTTTGCGCTGGAAATGGTCGCGCTGTGGTTCCAGCATGTGATGGGACTTCAGCCTTGCGTACTCTGTATTTACGAACGCTGTGCATTGTTCGGCATTATGGGTGCGGGTCTGGTGGGTGCGATTGCCCCTAAATCGCCGTTACGCTATGCCGCAATTGCCATCTGGCTGTACAGCGCCTGGAAAGGTATTGAGCTCTCCTGGCAGCACACCATGATGCAACTGCATCCGTCACCTTTTATGACCTGTGATTTCGCCGCCCGCTTCCCGAGCTGGCTGCCGCTTGATAAATGGCTGCCGCAGGTGTTTGTTGCTTCCGGTGACTGCTCTGTGCGCCAGTGGGAATTCCTGAGCCTTGAGATGCCGCAGTGGCTGGTGGGGATTTTTGTGGCCTACTTCATTGTGGCGCTGCTGGTGCTCATCGCACAACCGTTCAAACCCAAGAAACGCGACCTGTTTGGCAGGTAAAAAAAACCCGCCTCGGCGGGTTTTTTCTTATCCACGGTTGGGATGATTCATGATGTGATCTTCCCAGTCCTGCACCTCTGACTCTTTCACCGCAATATGACGCACAGAGATGCGTTCACCGTGCATCGCCGCTTTGGAGCCCGTCAGCAGCGGGTGCCATTTTGGCAGGTCTTTGCCTTCCGCCAGCAGACGATAGGCGCAGGTATGCGGCAGCCATTCGAAGGTGGGCAGGTTCTCACGGGTTAGCTTGATGCAATCCGGCTCGTACTCGAAGCGACGCTCATAGTTGCGACACTGGCAGGTTTTGATGTTCAGCTGCTTGCAGGCAACGTTGGTGAAATAGATTTCGTCCGAATCTTCATCCATCAGTTTATGCAGGCAGCACTGCCCGCAACCGTCACACAACGATTCCCACTCCACGTCTGTCATTTGGTCGAGAGTTTTGCTTTGCCAGAAAGGAATGTTGTTCATCAGGATGTCCACACGTCAAAAGAGAGCGCACCTTATAACGAGTCTGGCACGTTGTTGCAAGTTTTGCCGCCCTCTTCAGGCGGCAAGATGCTTTTACAGCACGCGAGTTTTCAGTGACAGGCCGTTAAAACTGACGTCCAGTTCGTCACCGGCCTGCAGCGGGCCGACACCATCTGGCGTACCGGTAAGGATCACATCGCCCGGTTTCAGGGTAAAGAAGCGGCTCATGTAGGCAATCAGCGGCACAATTTTATGGATCATATCTGCCGTGGTGCCCTGCTGGCGGATCTCGCCGTTAACCTTCAGGCTAAGCGCGGTGTTCTGCGGATCGTCGGTAAATTCACTTACCGGAATAAAACCGGAGATCGGGCAAGCGTTATCAAACCCTTTGGCCTTTTCCCACGGCTGCCCCGCTTTCTTCATTTTGCCCTGAACATCACGCAGGGTCAGGTCGAGCGCGACACCGTATCCGGCAATCGCCTTTTGCACATGCTCTTCGGAGGCCTGACGCAGCGTCGCGCCAATCAGCACGGCCAGCTCCACTTCATGATGCACCGACCCCAACCCCTGCGGCAGCGCCAGCGGCTGGCGAATGTCGCACAGCGCGGTTTCTGGCTTGATGAACAGGACCGGCTCGTCTGGCGTCGCGCTGCCCATCTCCTGAATATGTTTGGCATAGTTACTGCCTACGCAGACCACTTTGCTGACGGGATAATCCAGTAATGCACCTTGCCAGTTATGATGTTGATACATGTACGACCCCTAAACGGTTGATGTGTTAACCCCGAAAACAGCCGGGACTATTTTTTCCCGTTCACCTCAAGATGCTGTTTTAATAAATTCTCGGGTGGTGGCGGGAGCTGTAAATAATAGCCTTGCTCCGCTAATGCGGTTTTCACTTTTTCCAGATCGGCGTTGACCAGTTTCTTACGGCCATCCAGCGGCAGCAGCATCGCCAGCTGAGGTCGGCCAAAGTTCTTCATTAATTCTTCAGGTACGCGCGAAAAATCGTCTTTCTTTTCGACATAAAGATAGGTCTGGTCACGACTTGTACTTCTGTAGATCACACAAAACATGTTTTTACTCTGAATTAATGGGTGGTTGCTTGCCTCAATATACTCCTGACTATAACATGCCTGATACTCTTCGGAATATCGCAACGGCGGTGTTGCGGTTAATAGCAAATTGAGTAAGGCCAGGATGTCAAACACGCCAATCGAGCTTAAAGGCAGTAGCTTCACCTTATCAGTGGTACATTTGCATGATGCAAAACCCGAGGTTATTCGTCAGGCGTTAGAAGACAAAATTGCGCAGGCTCCCGCTTTTCTGAAACATGCCCCCGTCGTCGTGAATGTCAGTGGTCTGGATGCACCGGTTAACTGGAAACTTCTCCAGCAAGCCGTGGCCGCGACCGGGCTGCGTATCGTCGGTATCAGCGGCTGCAAAGATGCTGAGCTAAAAGCAGAAATTGACCGGGCGGGTCTGCCCATTCTGACCGAAGGCAAAGAAAAAGCCGCGCGTCCTGCCCCAGCGGCAGTCCAAACGCCCCCTCCTCCGGTGCAAAACGTTACACCTGTCACAAAAACGCGATTGATTGATGTGCCGGTTCGTTCCGGTCAGCGCATTTATGCACCAAACTGTGATCTGATTGTTACAAGCCACGTCAGCGCTGGCGCAGAGCTGATTGCAGATGGCAATATTCACGTATACGGTATGATGCGTGGGCGTGCGCTCGCGGGTGCAAGTGGTGACAGGGATGCGCAAATATTTTGTACTCATCTGACGGCGGAACTGGTGTCCATCGCAGGTGAATATTGGCTGAGCGACAAGATCCCAGCCGAATTTTATGGCAAAGCGGCTCGTCTGCGACTGGCAGACGACGCGTTGACCGTTCAACCGTTGAATTGATCCCTTTTTAACAAGGAATTTCTATGGCACGCATTATTGTTGTTACTTCGGGTAAAGGAGGCGTTGGCAAGACCACCTCCAGCGCGGCCATCGCTACTGGTTTGGCCCAGAAGGGAAAGAAAACCGTCGTTATCGATTTCGATATCGGTCTGCGTAACCTCGACCTGATCATGGGATGCGAGCGTCGCGTGGTCTATGACTTCGTGAACGTCATTCAGGGCGACGCCACACTGAACCAGGCGCTGATTAAAGACAAGCGCACCGAAAACCTCTACATCCTTCCGGCTTCTCAGACGCGTGATAAAGACGCCCTGACCCGTGAAGGCGTGGAAAAGGTGCTCGACGAGCTGAAAAAAATGGAGTTTGACTTCGTTGTCTGTGACTCCCCTGCCGGCATCGAAACGGGCGCCCTGATGGCACTCTACTTCGCTGATGAAGCCATCATCACCACCAACCCTGAAGTCTCATCCGTGCGTGACTCGGACCGTATTCTGGGGATCCTCGCCTCCAAATCGCGTCGTGCGGAAAATGGCGAAGAACCCATTAAAGAGCACCTTCTGCTGACCCGCTATAACCCGGGTCGCGTGAACAAAGGTGACATGCTTAGCATGGAAGACGTGCTGGAGATCCTGCGCATCAAACTGGTCGGCGTGATCCCGGAAGATCAATCCGTATTGCGCGCCTCTAACCAGGGCGAGCCAGTGATCCTGGATACAATGGCAGATGCAGGTAAAGCGTACGCGGATACCGTTGACCGTCTGCTGGGAGAAGAACGTCCTTTCCGCTTCATTGAAGAAGAGAAGAAAGGTTTCCTCAAACGCCTGTTCGGAGGATAAGTTATGGCATTACTGGACTTTTTTCTCTCGCGGAAAAAGAACACCGCCAACATCGCAAAAGAACGACTGCAAATCATCGTTGCGGAGCGTCGTCGTAGTGACGCCGAGCCACACTACCTGCCGCAGCTGCGTAAGGACATCCTGGAAGTGATCTGTAAGTATGTGCAGATTGACCCGGAGATGGTCACGGTGCAGCTGGAGCAAAAAGACGGGGATATTTCGATTCTGGAGCTGAACGTTACGCTCCCGGAAGCCGAAGAGTCACGTCCGTAGTTCGGGATTGTGTATCCCCGGTAAGCGTATGCCGCCGGGGAAATGTGCCGGGCATGTCAGCATGACCCGGCATTTTCATTATCGCGGATAACCTTCCAGCACAGTATTCAGGCGATCGGCCATCAATTCCCCGCGCCAGCCCGCCATCATTTCCGGCAAACCATTCTGAGGTTTCAGCTTCCAGTGCCAGTTCAGCAGCTGGTTAATCTGACGGCGTGACGCCAGCAGTTCCGCGCCCAGTTTGCTTTGCGTCGCGACGTCCTGCACCAGCGCTTTGATATCCTTGAACGCCTTGCGATAGCCCGGCATATCCATCAGATTCAGCAGTGGCTCCGGCAGTGCTTCGTCCGGCATTTCCTGCGCTTTTGCCACCAGCGCAAGCAGGGTTTTACCGTGGAAACGGATCTCGCTGCCGGAAAGCCCGATGCTGTCCAGTTCGCCCATGCTGCCCGGCATATACCGCGCGACCGCCCAGAGGTGTTCTTCGCGTACCACAAAGTTAACGGCCAGATCGCGCTCGCGTGCTTTACGCAAACGCCAGTCCGCTAACAGCTGCAGACACGCCAGCTGACGCGTACGCAGCTGCCAGGCGTTACTGATATCGCGCCAGGCCTCTTTCGGATCAACCACTTCCTGACGACGCTGCTGCGTCATTCGGCACTCATCCAGCGCGGCGGGCAACCAACCTGACGCTTCCGCCTCTTTCATCAGCTGGCCGGCAATCGGCAGGAGGTAAAACACGTCTGCCGCCGCGTATTCCAGTTGACGCTCGGTTAATGGGCGTGCCAGCCAGTCGGTGCGGGATTCGCTTTTATCCAGCGTCAGGCCCGTATACTCCTCAACCATGGCGGCAAAGCCCCATGAGAGCGGTCGATTACTGAAGGCCGCGAGGATCTGTGTATCAATCAACGGTTGTGGCATGACGCCAAAAGTATTCAAAAAGACTTCCAGATCTTCACTGCCTGCGTGCAGGTATTTCGTTACCGCAGTATCGAGCAGCAGGTCACGCATCGGCGTCCAGTCGGTAATGCCGAGCGGGTCGATCAGCGACACGTGTTTACCGTCGTACATCTGAATCAACCCCAGCTGCGGATAGTAGGTCCGGGTGCGGACAAACTCGGTATCCAGGGCAATGGCAGGAAAGTCGCGCGTCACTTCGCACAGCGAAGCCAGCTCGTCGTTGGTCGTGATCATCTGGTAATTCAAAACGGATTCTCTTTTGTTTGCGCCCATAAAAAACGCCGGCTTAACCGGCGTCTGGGCGATTAGCGTGAAGCTCAGGCCTTATTGTCTACTTTGCCACGGGCTTCGTCACGTAATTCTCGTCGTAATATCTTTCCGACATTCGATTTCGGCAGTTCCTCGCGAAACTCAACCAGCTTCGGCACCTTGTAGCCGGTCAGCTGACGACGACAGAAGGTGATCAGCGCCTCCTCCGTAAGAGAAGGATCTTTTTTGACCACAAAAATCTTCACCGCCTCGCCGCTGCTCCCGGAAGGGACGCCTACGGCAGCCACTTCGAGCACGCCGCTGTGCTGCATCACCACATCTTCGATTTCATTCGGGTAGACGTTGAAACCGGAAACCAGGATCATGTCTTTCTTACGATCGACAATACGCAGGAAGCCTTCTTCATCCATCACGGCAATATCACCGGTGTGCAGCCAGCCGTCTTTGATAATTTCATCGGTCGCATCGGGACGTTGCCAGTAGCCCAGCATCACCTGCGGCCCTTTGACACAGAGTTCGCCCGGTTCACCTGGCGCCACTTCGTTATCGTCATCATCAACCAGTTTGGCTTCGGTCGACGGAACCGGCAGGCCAATGCTTCCGCTGTGATAGTCGATATCGTGCGGGTTCACACTGACCAGCGGGGCGCACTCCGTCAGGCCATAGCCTTCCAGTAAATACTGACCCGTCAGTTTCATCCAGCGTTCGGCAACGGCCTGTTGAACCGGCATACCGCCACCCGCAGAGAGGTGCAGCGTGGAGAAATCGAGCTTCTGGAACTCTTTGTTGTTGAGCAGCGCGTTAAACAACGTATTCACCCCGGTCATGGCGGTGAACGGATATTTCGCCAGCTCTTTCACCAGCCCCGGAATATCGCGCGGGTTCGTGATCAATACGTTTTGACCGCCCAGCTCAATAAACAGCAGACAGTTCATGGTCAGCGCGAAGATGTGATAAAGCGGAAGCGCGGTGATCACCAGCTCTTTTCCGTGATGCAGCAACGGTCCGTAGGTGGCATTCACCTGCTCAAGGTTTGCCAGCATGTTACGGTGGGTCAGCATGGCGCCTTTAGCCACACCCGTTGTGCCGCCGGTGTACTGCAGAAACGCGAGGTCTTCTGATACCACTTCCGGTTTAACGTATTGCATGCGGTAGCCCGCCTGCAGCGCACTGCGGAAGGAGATCGCGTCCGGCAGGTGGTATTTCGGCACCAGACGTTTGATGTATTTGACGACAAAGTTAACCAGTGTCCCTTTGGCGGTTGAGAGTTGATCCCCCATACGCGTCAGGATGACGTGTTTGACCTGGGTTTTGTCGACCACTTTTTCCAGCGTGTGGGCAAAGTTAGAGACAATCACAATGGCGGCGGCACCGCTGTCGTTGAGCTGATGCTCCAGCTCCCGCGGCGTATACAGCGGGTTAACGTTGACAACAATCATCCCGGCACGCAGGACACCGAACAGCGCCACCGGGTATTGCAGCAGGTTCGGCATCATCAGCGCGACACGGTCCCCTTTTTGCAGCCCCAGCCCTTCCTGCAGATAGGCGGCGAACGCCCGACTACGCTCCTCAAGTTTACGGAACGTCATGACCTCGCCCATATTCACAAAAGCAGGCTGGTCTGCGTAACGCCTCACCGAGTGTTCAAACAATTCAACCAGGGATTGATAACGGTCAGGATTGATCTCGGCAGGAACATCTGCGGGATAACGGTTAAGCCAAACCTTCTTCAATGCATCACCTCTGAAATGAGTGTTCGTCGTCATCACAACCCCGATAATAAACAGTTTGTTAACATTATATTAACTCAGCGTACCAGTTTATTAATTGTTCAGATTTAAGGTTGCGAAGCGCGTCACTCTTTTTTTTCGTTTTATTCGTAAAAAAC
The DNA here is from genome assembly GCF_003010695.1 of Enterobacter cloacae complex sp. FDA-CDC-AR_0132. Classification (NCBI taxonomy): domain Bacteria; kingdom Pseudomonadati; phylum Pseudomonadota; class Gammaproteobacteria; order Enterobacterales; family Enterobacteriaceae; genus Enterobacter; species Enterobacter cloacae complex sp. FDA-CDC-AR_0132. The sequence goes on from NZ_CP027618.1 coordinate 4,529,513, forward strand.
AGAGACAGCGGCTGAGCCGCTGTCTCTTTTCTAACAATTACAGGGAGTTACTCAGTAACGATTGTCTGAACCTGTGCAGGCCCCGGGTTATACCAGCCCCAGCCCGGGTAGCCATACCGATAAGGATGTGGCCCCCACATCCACGGATCCATCGGCTGAGGTGGCATGATGACCTGCTGCGTCAGCCGCCAGCGCTTATACCCGTTAACCTGCATGGTCATAAATTTATACGGCGTGTTGCCGACTTTGCCCTCTACCGAACCGGTAATCGGGCCGACGACGGTGACCAGCTGTCCGCGAAAATCGACCGGGTCGAGAAAACCGCCAACGTCGGCATAAATACGCCCGCGGGAAGGTTCGCCAAGGATGGGCCGCGCACCGCTATCCAGCGGAACGGTGGCAATCTCCAGACGGGTTTTCCCCTGCTGGTTTTGCACCTCGATAACCTTGCCGCCAAAGCGCGCTTCCTGGCCGACGTAAAGCTCAGGCGCATTCATCACGCGAACCAGATCCTGCTGTGGCGTGGGGCTGCTGCCCTTAATCGCATCAGGAACGGAAACGCATCCGCTCAGTGCTATGGCCACTGCGCCTGCCATAAAAAGGCGTACAACTTTAGTCTGAACCGCCATGATGCGACTCCTTTTTCTCAGTTCCTGTTACTGAGATTCATTCCCGGCCTGGAAGTTTCTTCCACGCGACGGTGTTTCGCAAATAAACCGGCTCCGCATGTTCAACGGCCACGGTTTTGCCCGCCTCAAGCAGTTGACAGGCGATGGGAAGCATATCCTCTGCGGCGGGCAGAAGCATGTTGCCGTCTGTCAGCGTGATCCCGGTGCCGTTAGCCATCTCTGGCCATGCCGGCCAGCCGGTGCCTACTGTCGCCCACTCGCCGGACAGCTGTTTCAGCCGCTCGGTCACCGCTTCCGGCTTGAGGACTGCCTCGGTCTCTTCACCGTGCCAGATGCCGTTTTCATCGCGGGTGTATTCTGCCCAGTAAACTTCTCCCATTCGGGCGTCAATGGCCGCCAGAACGCGCGTTGCCCCGGTCATACGCCATGCGCCCTGCGCCATGGTTGCCAGCGTGGAAACACCGATCATCGGCAGTTCTGCGCCCAGCGCCAGCCCCTGCGCAATGCCAATTCCAATGCGTACGCCCGTAAAGCTGCCGGGGCCACGGCCAAAGGCCAGTGCGTCGAGGTTGGTTAAGGTGGTGTTGCCCCGGGTTAAAATCTCTTTAACCAGAGGCAGAATGCGTTGGGTGTGTTCTCGTGGGCACTCTTCGAAATGAGCAGAGATAGCACCGTCGTTCAACAGAGCCACAGAACAGGCCTCTGTCGCGGTATCAATAGCCAGAATTCGCATCAGTCGTCGCGCTCTCGCAATGGTCAGTCACAAAATGGCGCGCATCTTAGCATACTCACGGGCAAATTACTCCGCCGTTGGGTTTGCCAGGAAGCGAACCGCGCGTTTAATGTCCCGCGTGCGCGGCGCGGGCGGCAAGCTGGCAAGGAAGGTCGCACCGTAAGGGCGCATCACCAGCCGGTTATCGCATATGACCAGCACGCCGCGGTCGTCTGTGTCGCGAATCAGGCGCCCTACCCCTTGTTTAAGGGTGATCACCGCGTCCGGTAGCTGGACCTCATCAAAAGGATCGCCGCCGCGCAAACGGCAGTCTTCCATACGTGCCTTCAGCAGCGGATCGTCCGGTGAGGTAAACGGCAGTTTATCGATGATCACCAGCGACAGGGTATCTCCCCGCACGTCCACCCCTTCCCAGAAGCTGCTGGTGGCTACCAGCAGGGCGTTACCGGCACTGACAAACTGCTGTAACAGTTGCCCTTTGCTGGTCTCGCCCTGAAGCAGAACCGGCAAAGTCATGGTGGCGCGGAACTGCTCCGCCAGATCGCGCATCATCGCGTGGGAGGTGCAGAGCATAAAACAGCGGCCGTTGTTGGCCTCGATCATCGGCCTGAGCATTGCCGCCAGCAGGCGCGCCGCGCCGGGCTGGTTAGGCAGAGGCAGATTACGCGGAACGCAGAGCAAGGCCTGTTTTTCATAATCAAACGGGCTGGGCAGCAGCAGCGACTCCGCCTCTTCAATCCCCAGACGCCCGGTAAAGTGGTGTAGATCGTCATTCACCGAAAGGGTTGCCGACGTGAAGATCCAGCTTCCCGGTTTTTGCGCCATCACCTCTTTGAATTTATCCGCTACCGTCAGCGGCGTCAGGGCCAGCGTGAAATGGCGGGAGGTGCATTCATACCAGTAGCTGAACCCCGGCTGGTTTATCTCTTTCAGCCGTTTGAGGCGTGCCCGATAGAGCGTGGCGCGCTCGAAGGCGGCATCCAGCAGTGCGGAACGGCCGAGCGATAGTTTCGCGACGTCGTAACAAAGCTCAAGGGCATCATCGAGCAGCAACAGCGCGCGCTGGATATTTTTGTCTGCCAGCAGCTCACGCAGATTACCGCGATAGCCCGGCTCACCCAGTTGCAGGCGAAAATCCTGCGCACTTTGCGCCAGGCGGTCAGCACACTTCTGCAGCTGTTGGGTATCTTTTAACTCGGTGCGGTAGGCAATGGTGAAATCTTTCGCTAAGTCCTGCAGCTGGCGGCTGGAGAGCGACTGGCCAAAATACTGGCTGGCGATGTCAGGAAGCTGGTGGGCTTCATCGAAGATCATCACGTCCGCTTCCGGGATCAGTTCGCCAAAGCCGCTATCTTTAACCACCATATCGGCAAGGAAGAGATGGTGGTTTACCACCACGACATCCGCGTCCATGGCGGTTTTACGCGCTTTCACCACAAAACAATCTTTATACAGCGGGCAGTCGCTCCCCAGGCAGTTGTCGTTGGTACTGGTGACCAGCGGCCAGGCGGGAGAGTCTTCCGGCACGCTCGCGCAGGTGCTGATATCCCCCTCCTCCGTCTGATTGGCCCAGGCGCGAAGAATAATGACATCGCTGAGCGTCTGCACCGGCAGATCACCGCCCGCCAGCGCCTGCTGCTCAAGCCGTTCAAGGCAGAGGTAGTTGGAGCGGCCTTTCAGCAACGCCAGGCGGCCTTTATACTTCAGGGCGTTGGCGACCGTGGGCAGATCGCGGCTGTAAAGCTGGTCCTGCAGCGCTTTAGACCCGGTGGAGATGATCACTTTCTTTTTAGCCCGCAGCGCTGGCGCCAGGTAGGCATAGGTTTTGCCCGTGCCGGTACCGGCTTCCACCACCAGCGGCTGCGCGGTGTCGATTGCGCGGGCCACGGCATGCGCCATCTGCCGCTGGGGTTCACGCGGTTTAAAACCGGGAATCGCCTGTGCTAACTGACCTTCTGGGGAAAAATCGTCTGCCACGTTGCTCTCTCACTGTATTTTTGCACAGGGATTATGTCAGCCCATCCTCTCCAGTGCCACCCCAAATAGTGACGAGGGGAACACAATATGGCAGTCTTGCCGACTGACATGAAAATAACGAGGAAACGTTTATGACAATTGTGCGCATTGATGCCGAAGCACGCTGGTCTGATGTGGTCATCCATAACCAGACGCTCTACTACACCGGTGTACCGGAAAATCTCGACGCAGATGCCTTCGAACAGACGGCGAATACGCTGGCGCAGATTGACGCCGTGCTGGAAAAGCAAGGCAGCGACAAATCACGCATTCTGGATGCGACCATTTTTCTTGCCAGTAAAGACGATTTTGCGGCGATGAATAAAGCCTGGGATGCCTGGGTTGTGGCGGGACATGCGCCCGTACGGTGTACCGTACAGGCGACGCTGATGAAGCCGGAATACAAAGTCGAAATTAAGATTATCGCGGCGGTTTAAGCCGGATTACTCCTCTTCATCATCCTCAAAACGCGCCACGATCCGCTCGCCGGTGTGGGTGGCGCGAAGTTCATTAGCAACTTGCGTGATCGCCTGTCCGCTGCTCATCCCCTGGGACATCAGTTCCTGAATACGCTCAACCGCTTTCTGCTGCTGGTCATGGCTCAGAGAAGGTAAACCTGCAAACATTGTCAACTCCTGCTAAATTATCCGCGCTAATTATTTCACGCTGCCCGGTAGTATGCCACACATGAACCCGTTACCCCCTACAGTCATTTCATTACCCTGGCGTTCAGACGCCGCGGAATTCTGGTTTGCCCGCCTCAGCCATCTTCCTTTTGCGATGTTGCTGCACTCCGGATATGCGGATCATCCCTACAGCCGCTTTGATATTCTGGTTGCCGACCCTCTGCAGACCCTAATTACACAAGGGAATGTGACTACGACGGGCGAAACGCAGTCAACGGACGATCCGCTGTCATTACTTCAGCAGGCGCTGGACGCGCTGGGCTTAACCGTTCCGCAAAATCCCGACCTTCCCTTCCAGGGAGGTGCGCTGGGCTTGTTCGGCTATGATTTAGGTCGCCGCTTCGAAACCTTGCCGGAGACTGCGCAGGACGACATTCCGCTGCCGGATATGGCGGTGGGGCTTTACGACTGGGCAATAATCGTCGATCACCACAAGCAGGCGGTCTCTCTGCTCAGCCATCAGGATGTGTCCGCCCGGCTTGCCTGGCTTGAGGCACAGGTCCCCGTCGCAACAGCGGATTTCCACCTGACCTCTGCGTGGCGCGCCAACATGACCGCGCAGGAGTACGCCGCGAAGTTTGAGCGGGTTCAGGGCTATCTGCAGAGCGGTGATTGCTATCAGGTCAACCTTGCTCAGCGTTTTCAGGCAACCTGTGAAGGCGATGAGTGGCAGGCATTTACCCGCCTCAACGCCAGTAACCGGGCACCGTTCAGTGCATTTCTGCGCCTGGAACAGGGCGCTATCCTGAGCCTCTCGCCCGAGCGTTTTATTCATCTTGCCGATGGTACTATTCAGACGCGACCGATTAAAGGCACGCTTCCCCGCCTGGCCGATCCTGTTGCCGACCGCCAGCAGGCGGAAAAACTGGCGGCCTCGTTAAAAGATCGCGCTGAAAACCTGATGATTGTCGACCTCATGCGTAACGACATTGGCCGGGTCGCTGTACCGGGAAGCGTGCGTGTCCCTGAACTGTTTGTCGTCGAGCCGTTCCCCGCGGTGCATCACCTGGTCAGCACCATTACCGCGCAACTGCCCGCCTCGCGCACGGCCTGCGATCTGCTTCGCGCCGCGTTCCCGGGAGGCTCGATAACCGGCGCGCCTAAAGTGCGGGCAATGCAAATAATCGATGAGCTGGAACCGCATCGTCGAAACGCCTGGTGCGGCAGCATTGGCTATATCAGTCTCTGCGGTACGCTGGATACCAGCATCACCATTCGAACGCTGACCGCCTGTAAGGGGAATCTGTACTGTTCCGCAGGGGGCGGAATTGTGGCTGATAGCCAGGTCGATGCGGAATATCAGGAAACCTTTGATAAAGTTAACCGTATTCTGAAACAACTGGAGTAATGACGGGTGGAAAAAGAGAACCTGACGCTGGATGATTTTCTGTCGCGCTTTCAGCTTTTGCGGCCCAACATGAGCCGCGAAGCCCTGAATCAACGTCAGGCAGCGGTGTTGATCCCGGTGGTCCGTCGTGAGCAGCCGGGTCTGCTGCTCACCCAGCGTTCGCCACATTTACGTAAGCACGCCGGTCAGGTCGCCTTTCCGGGTGGTGCCGTGGACAGTTCTGACGCCTCGCTGATTGCCGCCGCGCTGCGTGAAGCCCAGGAAGAGGTCGCCATTCCGCCTGAGGCGGTTGAGATCATCGGCGTGCTGCCGCCGGTCGACAGCGTGACCGGTTTTCAGGTCACACCGGTGGTCGGCATTATCCCGCCCGATCTGCAATATCACGCCAGCGTCGATGAAGTGTCTGCGGTGTTTGAGATGCCGCTGGAAGAGGCCCTTCGGCTCGGGCGTTATCATCCGCTGGATATCCAGCGTCGGGGTCATGCGCACCGGGTGTGGTTGTCCTGGTATCAGCATTATTTTGTCTGGGGCATGACGGCGGGCATCATTCGTGAACTGGCGCTGCAAATCGGCCTGAAGCCTTGACTATACTTTACATTCCACCCTCTTCTGCAAGGTTTGCGATCGGCGTCGCGCTATTAGCAAAACCATCGTTAACCATTAGTTTAATTCATGTGAATAGTTAAGCCGAGGTCGGTCTTCCCTCTTACACTATGCGCAGTTATAACATCGTTACTGGAACCCCGGTAACCCTGTCAGGAGTGTGAAAGTGATTAGTATATTCGACATGTTCAAAGTGGGAATTGGCCCTTCGTCTTCCCATACTGTTGGCCCGATGAAGGCCGGTAAACAGTTCGTCGATGATCTGGTCGAAAAAGGATTACTGGAAAGCGTTACCCGTGTCGCCGTGGATGTTTACGGCTCATTGTCATTAACGGGTAAAGGCCACCACACCGATATCGCCATTATTATGGGTCTGGCGGGCAATATGCCGGATACCGTAGATATTGATGCCATTCCGGCATTTATCCGCGACGTGGAAACGCGCGGCCGCCTGCTGTTGGCAAACGGTCAGCATGAAGTGGATTTCCCGCATGATGACGGCATGCGTTTTCGTAGCGATAACCTCTCCCTGCATGAAAACGGTATGCAGATCCACGCCTTTAACGGCGACAAAGTGATCTACAGCAAAACCTATTACTCCATTGGCGGTGGTTTTATCGTTGATGAGGAACACTTCGGCAAAGATACAACGGGTGATGTGAACGTACCTTACCCGTTCAAGTCCGCCAAAGAGATGCTGGACTACTGCCATGAAACCGGTCTGTCACTTTCCGGCATGGTGATGCAGAACGAACTGGCGCTGCACAGCAAAAAAGAGATTGAAGACTATTTTGCGAACGTGTGGCAAACCATGCAGGCCTGTATCGATCGCGGCATGAACACCGAAGGCGTATTGCCTGGTCCACTGCGCGTTCCGCGTCGCGCCTCTGCGCTGCGCCGTATGCTGGTCACCACAGACAAATTCTCTAACGACCCGATGAACGTGGTCGACTGGGTGAACATGTTTGCGCTGGCGGTGAACGAAGAAAACGCCGCAGGTGGCCGGGTGGTGACTGCACCAACGAACGGCGCGTGCGGTATCGTTCCGGCGGTACTGGCCTACTACGATCACTTTATTGAACCCGTAACGCCTGATATCTACATTCGCTACTTCCTGGCAGCAGGGGCGATTGGTGCGCTGTACAAGATGAATGCGTCTATCTCTGGCGCTGAAGTGGGCTGTCAGGGTGAAGTGGGCGTGGCCTGTTCTATGGCCGCGGCCGGTCTTGCAGAACTGCTGGGCGCCAGCCCGGAGCAGGTCTGTGTGGCGGCTGAAATCGGTATGGAACATAACCTCGGTCTCACCTGTGATCCGGTTGCGGGTCAGGTGCAGGTACCGTGCATTGAACGTAACGCTATCGCGTCGGTAAAAGCGATCAACGCCACGCGTATGGCCATGCGCCGTACCAGCGAGCCACGCGTTTCGCTGGACAAGGTTATCGAGACCATGTACGAAACCGGTAAAGACATGAACGCCAAATATCGTGAGACCTCCCGCGGCGGTCTGGCGATAAAGGTGCAGTGCGACTAACCGTTTCGCCTCAACGCCTCTCTCGCCCATCTTCCACGATGGGCGAATTTTTATCCCTTTCTCGTCGACTTAATATTTCCCCACTACACTTGCTGTGTTGCCTCGGCTTTTGGTGCTGAAGGCGTATTGGGCGGCCTCCCATGCAAACAGCACAGAGGATCATAAAAAAGTATCGCCGAAAACGCGTCATCGTCTGCGTGATGGTTGCGCTTCTTACGCTCATCATTACGCTGGGTATACGCTTTATTTCACAGCGTAACGTAAATCAGCAAAACACCCTGAACTTTGCGGCGCACTCCGTCAACGTGCTGGATAACGTCTTATTGCCGCTGGAAAAAGGGCGCAACCCGCTGCTGGCACTGGTCGGAGCGCCCTGCTCTCAGGCGCATTTAGTGTTACGAAAACAGGCGGCCTCACTGCAAACGGTGCGCTCAATTGCACTGGTCAAAGACGGTATCCTTTACTGTTCAAGTATTTTCGGCAATCGCGACGTCCCGTTGCGAGAGATTCAGCCTGCCCTGCCCTCCGCCGAAACAAAACTGGTGCTCTCCACCGACAAATCCTTGCTCAAGGGAAGCCCGATCCTGATCCAGTGGTATCCGGTTTCTGATAGCGGAGAAGATGGTGTGATGCAGATTGTGAATATCGATCTCATCACTCGCCTGATGCTGGAGCCACAGCGCCCGCTTATCACCGATGTGGCCCTGACCGTAGGGGATAAATACCTGCGCTACGGTGAAAATGTCTCCGACTCGCTGACAATAAACGATGATGAGAGGGTTCTGCGCCAGCAATCCAGCCATTTCCCGTTCACCATTACCGTCAGTGGCCCGGGAGCCAGCGAGCTGGCGTTGATATATTTGCCCTCTCAGCTGCCGCTGGCGCTGATGCTCAGTCTCCTGATGGGTTACGTCGCCTGGCTTGCGACCGCGAACCGCATGAGTTTTACCTGGGAAATTAACCTTGGCCTGGCCGCGCGTGAATTCGAGCTGTTTTGCCAGCCGCTGCTGAATGCCCGCACGCAGAAATGCGTGGGGGTGGAGATCCTGCTGCGCTGGAACAACCCCCGTCAGGGATGGATCTCCCCGGACGTTTTTATTCCGCTCGCCGAAGAGCACAACCTGATTATCCCCCTCACACGTTACGTCATTAACGAGACGGTGAGTCAGATTGGCTATTTTCCGGCAACGCCCGGCTTCCACATTGGCATCAACGCCGCCGCCAGCCATTTCCGGCATGGAACGCTCATTCAGGACCTGAACCGCTACTGGTTCAGTGCGCATCCCACCCAACAGCTAATTGTGGAGCTGACGGAGCGTGACGCGCTGCAGGACGTGGATTATCGCATTGTAAGAGAGTTACACCGTCAGGGCGTGAAGCTGGCCATTGATGATTTTGGCACCGGCAATAGCTCTCTCTCGTGGCTGGAAAAGCTGCATCCGGACGTGCTGAAAATTGATAAGTCCTTTACCAGCGCTATCGGCACTGATGCCGTGAACTCCACGGTGACGGACATCATCATTGCGCTCGGACAACGGCTTAGCATTGAGCTGGTGGCTGAAGGGGTAGAAACGCCCGAGCAGGCGCGGTATTTGCGTCATCACGGGGTAGAGGTACTGCAGGGATTTTTGTTTGCGCAGCCTATGCCGCTGAGGGAATTTCCGCAATGGCTGGCGGAGAGTTCGTCTCCGCCAGCACCGCGTAACGGGCATATCGTTCCGCTGATGCCGTTACGCTAGGCTCAGTTACTCTTCTTCGTCGTGGGCCGACTGCTCTTTAACAATGCGCACCATATCGACGCGATAGTCATTCGCTTCGATTATCGTGATCTGCAGCGGAGGCAGTTCGATGATATCGCCGGTTCGCGGAATTTGTCCGTTGACGGCAATAACCAGCCCAGCCACGGTCGCAATGTCCTCTTCATCGTTGATGATGTTTTCCAGACCCAGCGTGTGCTGTAGCGCGTGCAGATCGGTGGTGCCTTTCACCAGCCAGCCGTCACCGTCGGAGACAATTTCCGGGGTTTCATCCGCATCCGGGAATTCACCGGCAATGGCTTCAAGTACGTCGAGCGGCGTCACCAGACCCTGCACCACACCAAATTCATTGGTGACGATAACAAAGCTACCGCGTGCGCGGCGCAGGACGCCAAGCAGGTTGATAGGATCCAGCGTTTCCGGCACCACAATCGCCGGTGATGCGGCGGCGACGGCTTCGACGTTAATCCCCTCTTCCAGCGCCACCAGCATCTCTTTCGCACGCACCACGCCGATGATCTCGTCCAGTTCACCCCGGCATACCGGGAACAGGCTATGCGGTGAAGAGAGCAACTGCTGGCGAATCTCATCAACGCTCAGGCGGGAATCGACCCAGCTGATTTCACCGCGCGGGGTCATGATGCCGCGCAGCGAGCGGGAGGCCAGGGAGAGCACGCCGTTAATCATATAGCGCTCTTCTTCCACAAATGCCCCTTCCGGGACGGGAACCGGGTTACGGCTTTCATTGTCATTCTGCACGTTGACCTGACGGCGACCGCCCATCAGACGCAGAATCGCATCAGCCGTACGCGCACGCAGCGGCTGGGTAGACTGCTGCTTGATAAAGTTATGTCGTGCAATCTGGTTAAACAGCTCGATGAGGATCGAGAAGCCAATGGCTGCGTACAGGTAGCCTTTTGGTATATGGAAGCCAAAACCTTCCGCCACCAGGCTCAGACCAATCATCAGCAGGAAGCTAAGGCAGAGCACCACGACCGTCGGATGCTGATTCACAAAGCGCGTCAGTGGCTTAGACGCCAGCAGCATCACCGCCATCGCGATAACCACCGCAGCCATCATCACCGGGAGGTGGTTCACCATGCCGACAGCCGTGATCACCGCATCCAGCGAGAAGACCGCATCAAGCACCACGATCTGCAGTACCACGACCCAAAAGCTGGCATAGCCTTTACCGTGTCCATCATCGTGCTGGCGATTTTCCAGCCGCTCGTGAAGCTCTGTCGTCGCTTTGAAAAGCAGGAATATCCCCCCGAGCAGCATGATCAAATCACGGCCGGAGAAGGTGAAATCCATGACAGAAAAAAGCGGCTTCGTCAGCGTAACCATCCACGAGATCACGGACAGCAGTGCCAGACGCATGACCAGTGCCAGAGAGAGGCCGATCAGACGCGCTTTATCACGTTGTTTTGGCGGCAGTTTGTCCGCAAGGATGGCAATAAACACCAGGTTATCAATGCCGAGAACAATCTCAAGCACGACCAGCGTGAGCAATCCCACCCAGATTGACGGGTCCATTAAGAATTCCATGAAACGCTCCTGCTAACGGAATGACCAAACGGTGCCCCACTCAACGTGGGCAAAACAGAGGCAGACAGAGTCGATACGTGGCGAGGATCGCCGGTGAAACAGGCGCGGAATGGCCTGGAGGATGACTGACGTCGGTGACGGTCCATATAGTGGGCTGTAGCCCTATACTCCTGAACAATTAAACGGAGGCTAAACATATCAGAGACAATGCGTTTTTAGCAAAGATTTACGTTCCTTTGCAAAGATCTGTAACACAGCTGCTTTACCTTACAGATAATTCTGTAACCCATAGCTAAATTACGGATCTTCATCACATAAATTATTTTTTCACTATCTAAAATAATTCGCGGAAGTCTTAGTTTTTTAACTCTAACCCTTTTCTGAATCGATTCGGTTGGCCAGATACGATTCACAGTGCGACTGCCTGGCAGGCGTATTAATGATAATAAAAGGAGGTAGCAAGTGACCATTGCTATTGTCATAGGCACACATGGTTGGGCTGCAGAGCAGTTACTCAAAACAGCAGAGATGCTGTTGGGTGAGCAGGAAAACGTCGGCTGGATCGATTTCGTTCCCGGTGAAAACGCTGAAACGCTGATTGAGAAGTACACTGCTCAACTGCAGAAACTGGATACCAGCAAAGGCGTGCTGTTTCTCGTTGATACATGGGGAGGCAGTCCGTTCAATGCTGCCAGCCGCATTGTCGTCGATAAAGAGCATTATGAAGTTGTCGCCGGGGTGAATATCCCCATGTTGGTGGAAACCTTCATGGCACGCGACGACAATCCGAGTTTTGATGAACTGGTCGCTCTGGCAGTTGAAACCGGTCGCGAAGGCGTGAAAGCGCTGAAAGCACAACCGGTTGAGAAGCCTGCTCCAGTGGCCGCGGCGCCGAAAGCCGCAGCCCCGGCGAAGCCCATGGGCCCGAATGATTACATGGTGATCGGCCTTGCCCGTATCGATGACCGTTTAATCCACGGCCAGGTGGCAACGCGCTGGACCAAAGAGACCAACGTTCGACGCATTATTGTCGTCAGCGATGAAGTTGCTGCTGATACCGTACGTAAAACCCTTCTGACACAGGTTGCTCCTCCTGGCGTTACCGCGCACGTGGTGGATGTCGCCAAAATGATCCGCGTTTATAACAACCCGAAATATGCGGGTGAGCGCGTGATGCTGCTGTTCACAAACCCGACAGACGTTGAACGCCTGGTTGAAGGCGGCGTGAAAATTACCTCCGTAAACATTGGTGGTATGGCATTCCGTCAGGGCAAAACGCAGGTCAACAACGCCATTTCAGTCGATGCGAAAGATATCGAGGCATTCAACAAGCTGAATGCACGCGGTATCGAACTGGAAGCCCGTAAGGTTTCCACGGATCAGAAACTGAAAATGATGGATCTGATCGGTAAAGTTGGGAAATAAGCCCGCGCCGGTTTTTCACATAAAGCTTATGTAATAGGAGAAGTACAATGGAGATTACCACTCTTCAGATTGTGCTGGTGTTCATCGTCGCGTGTATTGCGGGTATGGAATCCGTACTTGATGAATTTCAGTTCCACCGCCCTCTGGTGGCCTGTACGTTGATTGGTGCCGTTCTGGGTGATATGAAAACCGGGATCATCATCGGTGGTACCCTGGAAATGATCGCCCTGGGCTGGATGAACATCGGTGCGGCAGTTGCGCCTGATGCCGCGCTGGCGTCCATCATTTCTACGGTTCTGGTTATTGCCGGTCACCAGAGTATCGGTGCAGGTATTGCCCTGGCCATCCCGCTGGCAGCAGCAGGTCAGGTACTGACCATCATCGTGCGTACTATCACCGTGGCTTTCCAGCACGCGGCGGATAAGGCGGCCGAAAATGGCAACCTGACGGCGCTCTCCTGGATCCACGTCTCGTCCCTGTTCCTGCAGGCGATGCGTATCGCGATCCCGGCCGTTATCGTTGCGATCTCCGTCGGTACCAGCGAGGTACAGAGCATGCTGAACGCCATTCCAGAAGTGGTCACCGGCGGTCTGAACATCGCAGGCGGTATGATTGTGGTGGTTGGTTATGCGATGGTTATCAATATGATGCGCGCAGGCTACCTGATGCCGTTCTTCTACCTCGGCTTCGTTACTGCTGCGTTCACCAACTTCAACCTGGTTGCGCTGGGTGTGATTGGTGCAGTGATGGCGATTCTCTACATCCAGCTCAGCCCGAAATATAACCGCGTTGCGGGTGCCCCAGCGCAGGCTGCTGGTAATAACGATCTCGATAACGAACTGGACTAGCAGGTGAGCGAAATGGTTGATATGACAAAAACTACCACCGAGAAAAAACTCACTCCGGGTGATATTCGTGGCGTGTTCATCCGTTCTAACCTGTTTCAGGGTTCATGGAACTTCGAACGTATGCAGGCGCTGGGCTTCTGTTTCTCCATGGTACCGGCTATCAAACGCCTGTATCCGGAAAACAACGAAGCGCGCCGTCAGGCGATTAAGCGTCACCTGGAATTCTTTAACACCCATCCTTATGTGGCGGCTCCGGTTCTGGGCGTGACGTTGGCGATGGAAGAGCAGCGTGCAAACGGCGCAGAGATTGACGATGGTGCCATCAACGGTATCAAAGTCGGTCTGATGGGTCCGCTGGCAGGCGTCGGTGACCCGATCTTCTGGGGTACCGTGCGTCCGGTCTTCGCGGCGCTGGGTGCCGGTATCGCCATGAGCGGAAGCCTGCTTGGGCCACTGCTGTTCTTCATCCTGTTCAATGCGGTACGTCTGCTGACCCGTTACTACGGTGTGGCTTACGGTTACCGTAAAGGGGTGGACATCGTTAAGGATATGGGCGGCGGCTTCCTGCAGAAATTGACTGAGGGGGCGTCAATCCTCGGCCTGTTTGTCATGGGGGCACTGGTTAACAAGTGGACGCACGTGAACATCCCGCTGGTGGTGTCCACCATCACCGGTCAAGATGGTCAGACCCGTGTTACCACCGTGCAGACGATTCTGGACCAGCTGATGCCGGGTCTGGTACCGCTCCTGCTGACCTTCGCCTGTATGTGGCTGCTGCGTAAGAAAGTTAACCCGCTGTGGATCATTGTTGGCTTCTTCGTCATCGGTATCGCGGGCTACGCTGTCGGTCTGCTGGGCCTGTAAGACATCACGTAATACGCCGGGGGCTTGCCCCCGGTTTTTTTATCTGGAGGATGAATGACTGTCACGGACATCGTACTGGTTTTGTTTATTGTGGCCCTTCTGGCATATGCGATCTATGACGAGTTCATCATGCCCCGCCGCCACGGCGAAACGCTGCTCTCCCTGCCCCTTCTGCGACGCGGCCGCGTGGATGCGTTTATCTTCGCCGGTCTCATCGTCATTCTTATATACAACAACGTGACCGGTCATGGTGCAATATTAACCACATGGTTATTATGTGCGCTGGCATTAATGGCGATTTATCTGTTCTGGATCCGTGTTCCGAAAATCATTTTTAAAAGCCGCGGGTTTTTCTTCGCCAATGTATGGATAGAATATAACCGTATTAAAGAGATGAATTTATCGGAAGACGGTGTACTGGTGATGCAATTAGAGCAACGCCGGCTGCTTATTCGGGTCAAGAATATTGACGACCTGGAAAGAATATACAAACTTATGCTTAAAACTCAGTAAGTTAACCACATAGCTTTGGCTATATTCTGCGTTTATTTTGCGCACCTGATATAGCCAAAGCTATATTCCATTCTGTCATTTCTCTTATATTTATTAACGTTATTTTCACGTATAAATCTTAATGAAAATCGTTATCAACACCTTGACGAAATAATACCGTTTCATTGTTGTTTTATATTCTCAAAATATGTTAAGGTTGCGCCCGTCGTTGGGGAGTAGCTGATTTCCTGTTCGCAGGAAATGTACGTGTCAACATACTCGTTGAAAAACGTGGCACGTACGGACCGTTTGCCGCACAGATTTGTGCAAGGCGGTCAGGCGAGACCATAGATACATCAACTGCTGTTTACTGGGGGCAGTGATGTGTCATATGGATATCTCCCGGTCTGGACGCTTTAATGAATATCTCCGCAACCCTTCTTCTTGCTTTCGGTATGTCCATGGACGCTTTTGCCGCTTCCATCGGTAAAGGTGCCTCGCTGCACAAACCCAAATTCTCTGAAGCGCTACGCACAGGCCTTATCTTTGGTGCTATCGAAACGCTGACACCGCTCATCGGCTGGGGTCTTGGTATGCTGGCAAGCCAGTTCATACTGGAGTGGAACCACTGGATCGCTTTCGTGCTGCTCGTATTTCTGGGGGGGCGAATGGTGATTGAAGGTTTTCGTGGCAATGGCGATGAGGAAGACGAGCCGCAGCACCGCCACGGTTTCTGGCTGCTGGTGACCACTGCCATCGCCACCAGTCTCGACGCCATGGCCGTCGGTGTGGGCCTGGCATTCCTGCAGGTCAATATTATTGCGACCGCGCTGGCCATTGGTTGTGCCACGCTGATTATGTCGACGCTGGGAATGATGGTTGGCCGGTTTATTGGCCCCCTGCTGGGCAAACGCGCCGAGATCCTGGGCGGTATCGTGCTGATTGGCATTGGTGCCCAGATCCTCTGGGCACACTTCGCCGGTTAATCTTCGCGCTGCCAGCAGTGGATACTGAAATCCGTCTGGCAGCGAAACGTTGTTTGCTCCGCTAAGGTTTCCCACACGTCCGGTTTCGCCCGCCATGCAAATGGCGTCATCTGCAACAACGCTACAGCTTCGTCCCCTGCCAGGTTCATCTCGTAGGCCAGCGTCTGCTCCTGCTTCAGCGTAAAGCCCGCCAGTTGCTCAGAATGTGGCGCATGCAGCCGAACCTCATCATAGATAAGCCCTTTAAGCTCCATCAGATGTCGGGGACCTGGCGTGACGGTAATGACCCATCCGCCCGGTTTGATAACGCGTGCCAGCTCCTGCGCCTTACAGGGCGCATAGATGCGGATAACCGCATCCATGCTGGCATCGTCAAACGGCAGTCGGTGGCTCGATGCCACGCAGAACGTCACGCCGGAGTAGCGTTTTGCCGCCGCGCGGATAGCCACTTTGGAAACATCCAGACCAAATGTCTGCGCGCCCTTCTCTTGTGCAACCTCAGCAAACCGCGCGGTGTAATACCCTTCCCCGCAGCCAATATCCAGCACGCCTGCTGCACTGTCAGTCAGATTATCTTCCAGCAATTGCGCGACGGCCTCTCTGAGTGGCTGATAGTGCCCGGCGTCGAGAAATGCCCGGCGTGCCTGCATCATCTCAGCACTGTCACCCGGATCGCGCGAGCGCTTATGCTGCACTGGCAGAAGATTCACGTAGCCTTCTTTTGCCATATCAAACTGATGTCCCTGCGGACAGGCATAACTTTTTTCTGATCGCGTCAGACGCGCGTGGCAAAGGGGACAACTGAAGGACATGGCAGCTCCGGGGCGTAAATCAAAGGGCGAAGTGTACCGCTATTCGCCCCGGTATAAAACGCCTGGGTTAACGCATGACGATAAGGTGCGAGGAATCAGGCGCCAGACCATCGGGTTTGACGTTCTCAAGACGCAATACGTTACCCATAATCTCGCTGAATACCGGTGCGGAGACGGCGCCGCCATAGTACGCTCCGTTTTGAGGATCGTTAATCACGACCACCAGCGCAAAACGCGGATCGCTGGCAGGCGCGACGCCCGCGGTATAGGCAACGTATTTATCGACATATTTGCCGCTATCATCGATTTTCTTCGCCGTACCGGTTTTCACCGCCACACGGTAATCACGTACCGCAGCCTTAACGCCGCCCCCGCCCGGCAGCGCAACGCTCTCCATCATATGCTCGACCTGATGAGCAATCTCTTCCGGCATGACTCTGTGCCCAATAACGGGTGGATCGATACGGGTAATTGAGAGGGGCCGTTCCAGCCCGAAGCCGCCGATGGTGGCATAGACGTGCGCCAGCTGGAGGGGGGTAACCATCAGACCATAGCCAAAGGCGAAGGTCGCTCTGTCGAGCTGGCTCCAGTATTTACGCTGGGGTAACAGACCGGCGCTCTCGCCGGTTAAGCCAAGCCCGGTGTTTGTACCAAAACCAAAGTTCCGGTAGGTATCAATCAGGTGCTGAACAGGCATCGCCAGCGAGAGGCGAGATACGCCGGTGTCGCTCGATTTTTGCAGGATCCCGGTCATCGAGAGTTCAGGGTAGTAACCCACATCCCGAATGCGGTGCCCGTCAAGCATATACGGATGGGTGTCAATGACGCTGTCAGGCTGCACCAGCCCCTGTTGCAATGCCGTCATCAGCACAAGCGGCTTCACGGTTGAACCTGGCTCGAACGTATCGCTGATGGCACGGTTACGAAAATCGTCTATTGTCGCGCCCTGGCGGTTATTGGGGTTGAAATCCGGATAGCTCGCCATCGCGAGGATTTCACCGGTGGGGATATTAATGAGCACTGATGCCCCCGACTCCGCCTTGTTCCAGGCCACTGCGTTATCTAGCGCATCTTCGGTGATGGTTTGCAGGCGCTCATCAATACTGAGCTGAATATTGTGCGCAGGCACCGGCGCGACTTCCGTCAGATTCTCCACCACGCGACCGTAACGGTCTTCCCTGACCTGGCGGACGCCCGGCTTGCCTGTTAGCTGGGTGTTGAAACTTTTCTCTACCCCCTCAATACCCTGACCGTCAATATTGGTGAATCCAATCAGGTTTGCCGCCACATGCCCGGCAGGATAAAAACGGCGTGATTCATCGCGTAAATTGATACCCGGCAAATTCAGCTTATCGATCCATTTTGCCTGAGCAGGATCCACCTGCCGGGCAAGGTAGATGAACCTCCCCTGTGGATTCGCGTTAATCCGTGATGACAGGGTGTTCAGGGAAAGATGTAACGCATTCGCCAGCGCCTGCCAGCGATCGTCAAAGCCCACGCCCCCTTTTGCCAGCACCGTTTTTGGGTCGGCCCACACGGCCCTGACAGGGACACTGACCGCCAGCGGCCGGCCCTCACGATCCATGATCATTCCGCGGGGAGCATCAATCGGCAGTTCGCGTAGCGATCGCATATCCTCCTGCTTGACCAGGTTGTCAGGTTTAATAATTTGCAGCCAGGCAACGCGGCCCAGCAAAAACGCCAGACTGCAAAAAATGGCTAAACAGAGCAGCGCAAAACGCGCCGGCGTGAAATTGCCGGCGGTCGTTATCATTTTCTTCTTCACCTGAACCCCAGGACTGTTAAACAACGCCCTGATTTAACGGGAAAAGACGGCCAGAGGGAGGGAAAACAGTGCTACTAACCTCGTAGCTTTGCAACAAGTTACTAACAAGAGCGGGGATGGTAATATTTTGAAAGATAAGGCACATAAAAAAGCCCCGCTATATGCGAGGCTTTATGTCTGAGAGTGAAGTACTACGTGCTTCAGTCAGCAGTGGTTCGATCAGATAGCAGTTACGTTAACTGCAGCTGGGCCTTTCTGGCCGTCCTGAATTTCGAACTCAACGTTCTGGCCTTCAGCCAGAGTTTTGAAGCCGTTACCCTGGATTGCAGAGAAGTGTACGAACACGTCTTTGCTGCCGTCAGCAGGAGTAATGAAACCAAAACCTTTAGACTCGTTGAACCACTTAACTTGACCTTTAATCTTTGCCATTTGCAAAATTCCTTAGAGTGTTTTCTTAGCCCGCAGGCATTACTGAGATAAAACTGAGACATTACTGCATGAGGCACTAATATAAGGTTCGGCAGAGAAGCGGTATTCAACGACAACGTGTTTACTCAGGACTTCTTTACTGAAAATGCCACACATAAACAGAACTGTACCTCGTTTGACCCAAAACGTGTTATCACACACTATGTTTAATATGGCAAGCCATTTTTAAACATGTCTCGATCCGCCGCACAAATTCGAACTGTGCCGGTATGCTTTTGCACAATTATGCGCATGACATATGGACAGCCCTGCTCACTTACACAGACTCGCCGTTGCTTTCACAACCGCTGTTATCTAAGACTTTTTTAACATAGCTCAATCATTCCAGTGCGTCCAGCAACCCGCTAAGAAAAACCCCTACATTGATTGAGTTAGAACAATTTGTGAAAACTTATGCTTAAATCATTGTAACGCCCCTGTATTGTTACAGTGGAAATACAATGTTAATTCTTCACGCTAAACTGTATTAAAAAGCACCAGCTAATAAAGAATGTTATGCACCAAAATAATGAAATTTTTATGACTCTGCATCAAAACAAGGCAAGCAAAACGTTTCGATAAAAATAAAACATTCTTTAGACCTTAGACATACAGAATATATGCAACAATCCAGCGCTTCGTTTATAAGGATAAATATTCACCAATTTTCAGTATCCTGAAGGAATTATTAACCGGTGCTAAATTATCGAGGACTGCAGTTAACTCTCGCACGGGGTCATCAAGCGATTCATCAGCCAGTTCAAACACGCCCCAGTGAATGGGAAACGCCAGTGGGCATCCCAACTGTTGCCACAACGCAACGGCAGATTGCGGATCCATATGATGTACGGCCATGAACCACCGTGGTGCATAAGCGCCAACGGGCAACGCCGCGGCGTCAATTTTACCCAGCCTTTCCGGTATTCGCAGCAGTTCAGGTGAATAGCCCGTGTCGCCGCTAAACCAGAAACGATGATGCCGCCCTTCAAACACCCAGCCACACCACAGGGAGCGATTGCGGTTCCAGAGCGTGCGCATACTCCAGTGCTGCGCCGGTACGGCGGACAGCGTTATCCCCTCCCAGGTGAAACTTTGCCACCAGTCGAGCTCAACAATGCGTCTTGCCCCCCGGCGGCGAAACCAGTCTGCCAGACCTAGGGGAACAAACAGAGTGACGTCGGGGAAGCGTTTAAGGATCCGGCGAATGGTCGCGTCATCCAGATGATCGTAATGATTATGGGAAATAACCACTGCATCGAGCTGCTGGAGCTGTTCGACAGACAGAGCGGGAGGCGTTTTACGTTGTGGTCCGAGGAAAGGTAAGGGAGAGGCGCGGCGAGAAAAAACAGGGTCGGTCAGCAGGGTGTTGCCATCAATGTGCAACAACAGGCTTGCGTGTCCGAGCCACCATACCCCATTTTCCTGCGGCTGCTTAAGCGTTGCCGGCTGCCACCACTGGCGGATAAAGTCCTCATATCCGTTTGCCGGGGGGCGGGGTAAGCCAGCTTCTTTGCGCGCTTTTCGCCAGCGATCAACGTCACCGGGCTGATGCCCGACGGGGTCAGTATTACGAAAACCGTTCGGTGTGTGATGTTTCAGGGAGGGGTCATACCAGGGATTTTTCCAGACCACAGCCACCTCCCGGATAAGACAAATTAACGCTCAGCCACCAGGCGGATAAAGTCATCCTGCTCAGTGTTGTCTTCAGCAACCGCGGCTTTCGCCGACGCTTTCTCTTCTGGTTCGTTAGCCTCGCACAGACGACGTAACAGCGCATTCTGACGTTTTTGTTGGTCAAGCAGCGCTTCCAGCAGTTCGATCTGCTCGTTTGTACGGGAACTGGCACGGTTTACGAAAAACCAAATGACAAGCCCCACCAGCAGAACAACCAACGAGATCATCAGAGATGCCATATTTAGCAGCCCTGAATTCAGTAACTCACCCATTTCACCACCTCAATAAAAACGTCTATCTTACCACTGGTGCGAAGGAAGGAAATCACCTTGAGAAAAAATGCGTGTTACCACGGAATAAACTTATTGATTGCGCAGACGCCGCTAAAAAACTGTACATCCTGATCGCACATCACATTGATAGTCTGCGTCCACAACACCACACAGGCTACCAGCACAATAATCAGAATCACCCAGCGTATTTTTTTCACTCCACACTCCGTCTAAAGGCCCGATATAACCAGGTTATCACGGCTATCTTAAACAAGGACTAACTGTACCGCCATCTGGTCGTTTCAGAATCATGCACTTGTTTCATAGAGTAAACCGTTTAGGCTTACTGCATGACAACAAAGATAAAGAGGCAATGATGCATTTAATCATTCGTACAATTATTGCACTGGTCGTAGTATGGGTTGGCCTTCTGTTAACCGGCTATGGCGTGCTTGTGGGAAGCACCGAAAACGCCGCTGGATTAGGTATTCAATGCAAATACATGACCGCGCAGGGCATGAGCACGGCACAATATATTCATTCAGACAGCGGGATCATTGGTTTAACCAACTGCCCGGTTCTGCGTAAAACATCCGTCGTCATTGATAACGGCTAATCACCCCGATTGATACTGATAAAAAACGCCGCACTGTGTGCGGCGTTTTTTATGCCCGTAAGGATCAGAACGGGTAGTCGTTATAGCCCATTTGTTCAGAAATCTTGCGTGCGGCTGTATGGAGAATCGCCACATACTCATGCAGACGTTCTTCAGAAAAGCGCAGGGTCGGGAAAGAGATACTCAGCCCGGCAATGACAACGCCAAAGCGGTCAAATACCGGCACACCGATACAGCGCAGCCCTTCTTCCTGCTCTTCGTTATCTTCGCCATACCCCTCCTCACGTACTTTGTCGAGCACGGCCAATAATTCGTCAGTGCTGGTAATAGTGCGTTCAGTACTGCGCTTATATTCCACGCCTTCGAGGATCTGCTTCACTTCTTCGCGATCGCGCCACGCCAGCAACACTTTGCCAATCGCGGTACTGTAAAGCGGATTACGACGACCGATGCGTGAATACATGCGCAGGTTGTACATGGAGTCGATTTTATGGATGTAGACAATGCTGTCTTCATCCAGTGCCCCCAGGTGGATAGTCTCTTTGGTCAGGCGAGAGATCTCACGCATCTGGATATCTGCGCTGCGGATCAAATCCACGTTTTGCAGCGCACGGGCCCCGAGCTCGAACAGTTTCAGCGTCAGAGAATACTTTTCAGACTCGCCTTCCTGTGCGACGTAACCCAGTGACTTCATGGTTTGCAAAAAGCGATAAACGGTGCTTTTCGACATCATCACACGCTGCGACAACTCTGTAATACCAATTTCACGCTCTTCTCCGAGCGCCTGTAAGATGCCAAACACCTTCAGCACGGAAGAAACAGAATCTGGCTGTTTATCCAAATCTGCAATTGCCATTTACCACCTCATAGAGAGTGTTTTATAAAAATCAGAACCGGTTTTTATTATAAATTCCCCTCATGTTACCTGCAATCGATCCTCGTTTACTTCGTTACAAATCTGCGACATAAAACTGAAATAACGATGCTAAAATAGTTACCCTGAGAATAATTTCACACTGAGCTTTTCATCCCTAATGGAAAAAAACCTGTCCGATGGCCTGCCTTTGCCTCAGCGGTATGGCGCTATCGCCACGATTGTTATCGGTATTTCAATGGCCGTCCTTGACGGTGCAATCGCTAACGTTGCCCTGCCAACCATTGCCAGCGACCTGCATGCCTCCCCTGCCAGTTCTATATGGATAGTCAATGCCTACCAGATAGCGATCGTGGTTTCACTGCTCTCGTTCTCTTTCCTGGGCGATATGTTCGGTTACCGACGGGTGTATCAATGCGGCCTGCTGGTATTCACCTTTACTTCACTTTTCTGTGCCCTTTCTGATTCGCTGCATACTCTGACGTTTGCGCGCATAGCGCAGGGTTTTGGGGGGGCGGCACTGATGAGCGTCAACACAGCGTTGATCCGCTTAATCTATCCGCAGCGTCATCTGGGACGCGGTATGGGGATAAACTCGTTTATTGTCGCCGTCTCGTCTGCGGCCGGGCCAACCCTTGCGGCGGCCATACTCTCTGTCGCGTCCTGGCAATGGTTATTCGCCATTAACGTACCGCTGGGTATTGTGGCCCTCTTCTTTGCTCTGCGCTATCTTCCCGCGAACGGTCCCAAAAGCACGATGCCACGCTTTGACCTTATCAGCGCAGTGATGAATGCCCTGACCTTTGGCCTGCTGATTACTGCCCTGAGCGGCTTTGCACAAGGTCAGTCCCTTATACTTACCGCCGCGGAGCTCATTGCGCTGCTGGTGATTGGCTTCTTCTTTGTACGCCGCCAGCTCGCGCTCCCTGTCCCTTTATTGCCTGTCGACCTGCTGCGTATTCCTCTTTTTTCTCTCTCGATTTGTACTTCTGTTTGCTCATTCTGCGCTCAGATGCTGGCCCTGGTCTCTCTGCCCTTCTTCCTGCAAAGTGTGGTGGGACGTACTGAAGTCGAGACCGGACTGCTGTTAACGCCGTGGCCACTGGCGACGATGGTAATGGCGCCGCTGGCAGGGTATTTGATTGAGCGCGTCCACGCCGGATTGCTTGGCGCGCTGGGGCTTGCCGTCATGGCCACGGGGCTGTTCGCACTCGCACTACTCCCCTCATCACCCACCGATCTGGATATCATCTGGCGCATGATCCTGTGCGGTGCAGGGTTCGGTCTGTTCCAGTCGCCTAACAACCACACCATCATCACCTCAGCGCCGCGCCATCGCAGCGGTGGTGCCAGCGGTATGTTGGGCACCGCACGTCTGCTGGGACAAAGCACCGGCGCGGCCCTGGTCGCGCTGATGTTTAATCTTGCCGGGCAAAATGGCAACCACGTTGCACTTTTCACCGCAGGCGCCCTTGCCACCCTCGCCGCCATCATCAGCGGGCTGCGCATTACCCAGCCCAGAGTACAGGCATAAAAAAAGCCGGGCGGATATCTCCAGCCCGGCTCATTGCTCTTCTTAGCGTTACTTCAGGTATTCACCACTGCGCAGCGCTTCAATACGTTTATCCAGCGGCGGGTGACTCATAAACAGCTCGCTCAGCGATTTTGATTTACCGTTAATGCAGAATGCCATAATGCTGGTCGCTTCCTGCGGTTCATAGCTGGTTTTCAGACGCTGCAGCGCGGCAATCATCTTCTCACGGCCAACCAGTTTCGCCGAGCCGGCATCCGCATGGAACTCACGGTGACGGGAGAACCACATGGTGATGATGCTGGCCAGAATACCGAATACCAGCTCCAGTACCGTCGCAACCGCGAAGTAGATCAGCGGGTTGCCGTTGCTCTCTTCCCCTTCATCGCGGTTCCCGCCCATAAAGCCTGCCGCGATCTGCGCCAGAATACGGGAGATGAAGATAACAAAGGTGTTCACTACGCCCTGGATCAGGGTCATGGTGACCATGTCGCCGTTCGCGATATGGCTGATTTCGTGAGCGATAACCGCTTCGGCTTCGTCACGGCTCATGTTCTGCAACAACCCGGTGCTGACGGCAACCAGAGACGCATCACGGCGGGCACCTGTGGCAAAGGCGTTAATATCTGGCGCGTGGTAAATGGCCACCTGCGGCATGGCGATACCCGCCTGCTGCGATTGCTGAGCCACAGTATTCATCAGCCACTGTTCCATATCGTTACGCGGTTGCTCAATGACTTCACCACCTACCGATTTCAGTGCCATCCATTTCGACATCAGAAGTGAAACGAATGAGCCACCAAAACCAAACAGCAGCGCCATAATCAACAGACCCTGAACGCTGCTCGACTGAATTCCTGTCAGGCTTAGCACGAGCCCGAAAACCACCATCACCGCAAGGTTGGTGAGCAGGAAGAGCGCGATTCGCATCATAATTTTCTTTTAACCTCAGTTTAACAAAGCGCACTATGCGATTACCCACATCGTATGGGTATTACGGCTATTTTCAAGCATCCATCGGGCGTAAGTCACCAGAAAGACACAACTTTACACAATTGGAAATTTGCCTGACGGGAGAATGCGGAACAAAAAGAAACAGGCACAATTTCTTGTGCCTGTTGGGGGATTATTTTGCCGGTGCGGGTTGCACGGCGGGCTTCGCCTTTTCCTGATTCGCCAGGTCAAGAGCGATATGCACCGTCTCGTCGAGGTAAGGATCCGGCTCCTGGTAATCTTTTGGCAGATCGTCCAGTTTCTTAAGCAGAGGCTTACCTTCACGCTTGAAGCGATCGTTGATACGCGCCAGACGCGTTGCATCATCTTCGTTGTTCTCTTTCTCACGCTGAGCGTAGTTGAGAGAAACAATATTCCGCTTATCTTTCAGGGCATTGAAACGAGCAATGTCCTTCATGATGTACTGGAATTCCGGATCTTTGGCGATGCGATCGTTGTGCGCTTTCAGCAGTTCAGGACCAAACTGCGTCATATCACCCGCTTTCACGTAGGTCGCGGCGTTAATGCTATCCCACGGCAATGCGTTATCTTCAAACTTCTCGCCGGTTTCAGTCTCTTCCGTGCCTGTCGGCATCATGATATCCGGCG
This sequence comes from Enterobacter cloacae complex sp. FDA-CDC-AR_0132, assembly GCF_003010695.1. Classification (NCBI taxonomy): domain Bacteria; kingdom Pseudomonadati; phylum Pseudomonadota; class Gammaproteobacteria; order Enterobacterales; family Enterobacteriaceae; genus Enterobacter; species Enterobacter cloacae complex sp. FDA-CDC-AR_0132. The sequence goes on from NZ_CP027618.1 coordinate 4,554,614, forward strand.
TCACGCCTTTACGCTGCGTACTGCCACCGTTCACACGATAGAATTTCTGAATGGTGTACTGAACCGAACCCAGTGCAGGCCATTCCGGACGCAGCATCTGATCGTAGATACGATTCAGAGAACGATACTGCTGTACGGTACCTTTACCAAATGTCGGCTCACCGACAATCAGCGCACGGCCATAGTCCTGCATAGCGGCGGCAAAGATTTCAGACGCGGAAGCACTGAAGCGATCGACCAAGACCACCAGCGGGCCTTTGTAGTAGACCACACCATCATTGTCGGCATCTTCACGTACTTTACCGTTGTTATCGCGCACCTGAACCACCGGACCAGACGGGATAAACAGCCCGGACAGTGAAACCGCTTCGGTCAGCGCCCCACCACCGTTGCTGCGCAAGTCGATGATGACGCTGCTCACGTTCTGCTTTTCAAGCTTCTGCAGCTGGACTTTTACATCATCAGTCAGCCCGACGTAGAAGCCCGGGATATCCAGAACACCCACCTTCTCTTTACCCACGGTCTTCACCGACATTTTCACCGCGCGGTCTTCCAGGCGGATACGCTCACGCGTCAGGGTAACGATACGGGTTTTGGTGCCTTTACCGGCTGGCAGAATTTCAAGGCGAACTTTGCTGCCTTTCGGACCTTTGATCAGCGCAACCACATCATCCAGACGCCAGCCGATCACATCGACCATGTTCTGTCCGGTTTGACCCACACCAACAATGCGATCGCCTACGCTTATCGCTTTGCTTTTCGACGCCGGGCCACCGGCGACCATTGAGTTGATCACGGTGTAATCATCGTCCATCTGCAGCACCGCACCGATACCTTCCAGAGACAGGCTCATTTCGGTATTAAACTGTTCGGTATTGCGAGGCGAGAGATAATTGGTATGCGGATCGATTTCGTGAGCGAAAGCGGTCATCGCCAGTGAGAAAACATCTTCACTATTGGTCTGAGCCAGACGACGAATAGCGAATTTGTAACGACGCGTCAGCGTGTCACGGATCTCTTTTTCATCTTTGCCGGTCAGCTTAAGGCTCAGCTCGTCGTATTTTACTTTTCCATCCCACAGCGCATTCAGCTCGGCTTCGTCTTTCGGCCAGGGCGCTTTGCTGCGGTCCAGATTAAAGGTGTCGTTGCCGGTGAAGTCCATCGGACGTTCCAGCACTTTCAGCGCATACTGATAGCGTTCAAAGCGGCGCTTTTGCGACAGGTTATAGAGATCGTAGAACAGATCCAGCTTGCCTGAACGCAACTCGTCACCCACCCCGGATTTACGCTTAGCGAACTGCTCGACATCGCTGGCGAGCAATACGTTATGGCTGTAATCCAGCAAGTTCAGATAGCGGTCAAAGATTTTGGCCGAAAAGGCCTGATCGAGATCGAACTGACGATAGTGCGAACGGGTGAAGCGTGAGGTCACACGCTCGCTCACCGTCGCGTGCTGCGTCTCTTCCTTGAGGACCGGAATTTGATCAACACGCGTGATATCGTCCACTGCGAAAGCATGGCCTGTTATAGCAAACAGGCCCGCCAACGCGGTGAGCTTAAAAAAAGTGTTCATGCCAGGCTTGGCCTCCGTTTCAGAACAACAAGTGTTCTGCGCGTACAATCATTGACATACCAGAAGTCAGCTGTACACGAACGCCATCTTTGGTGATTTCCAGTACGGTGGCGTCCATTGCGTTGTTACCCGCTTTCACCTTCAGTGCCTGACCCACGCTCAGGGCGTTAATGTCAGAAACCGGCGTATGGCGCGGCTCTTCACGAGGGGCGCGCGGGGCTTTAGCTGCTGGTTTGTCAGCACGCGGTTTGCGATCGTTATTATCGTTACGACGCGGCGCTGGGCGTGGTTTACGCTCACGACGAGGCGCTTCTTCCTGGCCGTTTGCCGCTGCGGCTTCGCGTTTTTTCGCTTGCTGTTCTGCACGTTGTGCCTGAACGCGTGCTTTGGCTTCTTCCAGCTGTTTACGTGCGTGCTCAACGTGCTGCTCGTCCAGCTCACCACAAGGGTTGCCGTCAAGATCAACACGCGTCGCGCCCGCTTTGATACCGTACAGGTAACGCCAGCTCGAAGTATAAAGACGTAAGGCGGAACGAAGCTGAGTTTTGCTGAGGTTCATTTCCCCCTCAACGCGTGCCACCAGATCCTGAAAAATACCGACTTTCAGGGGACGAGCTTCACCTTCAGCACTGAAGCACTGTGGGAAACGCTCGGCCAGAAATGCGATAACTTCTTTACTGCTATTCAACTTAGGTTGATTTTCCATGAAATTTCCTGATTACAACGGACGTTGCCAACAAGCGCAGGCATGAACAGGCGTCATTATAATGACGCTATCAGTAAATGCTACGTTATCCGTTGATTATCCTGCTACGCTCGCAAAGAATTTTTGATAATCGGTTGCGGCGAGAACGTTTTCTAGGTTCGCCACCAGCTCGCGCAGCCCTTGTTCGTCCTCGGTTGTGAAGCGACTGAAGACCGTGCTGTCGATATCCAGAACGCCAATAATCTGATTTTTTACCACCAGAGGCAGAACGATTTCAGAATTACTGGCTGCGTCACAGGCAATGTGTCCGTCAAACGCATGGACGTCTTCGACGCGCTGTACCTGATTAGTCGCGACCGCTGTACCACAAACGCCACGTCCTACGGGAATACGCACGCAGGCAATTTTCCCCTGGAACGGGCCAAGCACCAGCGTTTCACCTTCCAGAAGGTAAAAGCCGGCCCAGTTAACGTCTGATAGCCGTTCAAACAGCAATGCGCTAGTATTTGCCAGAGTGGCTAAGAAGCTGGTCTCACCCGCCATCAATGCCTTAAAATCGCGGTTAAGATCCGCGTAGAATTCTGTTTTGTTCATTATTCAATCACTTAGTTGTCTTACAAAATTACCGCATAGCCTATTAAAATAAGCATTAAATGCGCTCATGCTCAAGATGAATCCGTTCATGAGTTAATATAACGTTCAACAATACTTATTTGTGCGCAGCTGATGGCCTTAAAAACAACCAAAATTACGCCGACAAAAAAGATAACTGTCCATACGGTAAGCGAAGCTTTGCCTCGTGCACATTATCAGCGTTGCCCGCAGTGCGATACGCTTTTTATGTTGCCGAAGATGAAATCGCATGAAAGTGCTTTTTGCCCCCGCTGCGACGCTAAAATTCGCGACGGACGCGACTGGTCGCTGACCCGTCTCGCCGCGATGGCCATCACCATGCTGCTTCTTATGCCGTTTGCCTGGGGCGAACCGCTGCTGAAGCTGTACCTGCTTGGTGTGCGTATTGATGCCAACGTACTGCAGGGGATCTGGCAGATGACGCGCCAGGGCGACCCGCTCACTGCCGCCATGGTGCTTTTCTGTACGGTCGGCGCGCCGCTGGTGCTGGTCGCCGCCATTGCCTATCTTTGGTTGGGTAACATTCTGGGGATGAATCTCCGCCCCGTGTTGCTGATGCTGGACAAACTGAAAGAGTGGGTCATGCTGGATATCTACCTGGTGGGCGTCGGCGTGGCGTCCATAAAAGTCCAGGACTATGCATTCTTGCAGCCCGGAGTCGGACTCTTTGCATTTATTTGTCTGGTCTTGCTCAGCATCCTCACACTCATTCATCTGAACGTCGAACAGCTCTGGGAGCGCTTTTACCCTCAGCGCCCGGCCACGCGACCGGATGAAAGTCTCCGGGTCTGTCTGGGGTGTCACTATACTGGCTTGCCCGACCCACGTGGCCGTTGCCCGCGGTGTCATATTCCCCTGAGACTGCGGCGCAACAACAGCCTGCAAAAATGCTGGGCCGCGCTGATTGCCTCGCTGGTCTTTTTGATCCCGGCCAATATGCTGCCGATTTCCATCATTTACGTGAATGGTGGGCGCCAGGAGGATACCATCCTCTCCGGGATCATCTCCCTCGCCCACAGCAACGTGGGGGTGGCGGCAATTGTGTTTATCGCCAGTATTCTGGTGCCGTTTACCAAAGTGGTGGTGATGTTTACCCTGCTCCTGAGTATTCACTTCAAATGTGAGCAAGGTTTACGTACCCGAATTCTGCTTTTGCGATTCGTCACCTGGATTGGCCGCTGGTCGATGTTGGATCTGTTCGTGATTTCGTTGATGATGTCGCTGATCAATCGCGACCAGTTATTGGCTTTTACAATGGGACCCGCAGCTTTTTATTTCGGCTCCGCGGTGATATTGACTATTCTTGCTGTGGAATGGCTGGATAGCCGCTTACTTTGGGATGCACATGAGTCAGGAAACGCCCGCTTCGCCGACTGAAGCGAGAATTAAAACAAAACGCCGCATTTCTCCATTCTGGTTGCTGCCTGTCATCGCCCTGATGATTGCAGGCTGGCTTATCTGGACGAGCTATGAAGATCGCGGAAGCACCATCACCATTGACTTCCAGTCTGCCGACGGCATTGTGGCCGGGCGAACCCCTGTCCGCTTCCAGGGGGTTGAGGTGGGTACCGTTCAGGACATCAGCCTTGGAAAAGGGCTGAATAAAATTCAGGTCCGCGCCAGCATTAAGTCCGATATGCAGGATGCGCTGCGCAGCGAAACGCAGTTCTGGCTGGTAACGCCTAAGGCCTCTCTGGCGGGTGTTTCAGGGCTGGATGCACTGGTTGGCGGTAACTACATCGGCATGATGCCGGGTAAAGGTGAACCGCAGGATCACTTTGTTGCGCTGGATACCCAACCAAAATACCGACTGAATAACGGCGATCTGATGATCCATCTGCAGGCACCGGATTTGGGTTCCCTCAACAGTGGCTCACTGGTTTATTACCGTAAAATTCCGGTAGGTCGCGTTTATGATTACGCCATCAACCCGAATAAACAGGGCGTGACGATTGATGTGTTAATCGATCGCCGCTTCACTAACCTGGTGAAAAAAGGCAGCCGTTTCTGGAACGTCTCCGGCGTGGATGCCGATCTCAGCCTGAGCGGTGCCAAAGTGAAGCTCGAGAGCCTGGCCGCACTGGTCAACGGTGCCGTTGCCTTCGACTCTCCGGAAAACTCCAGCCCGGCCACGGCAGATGATACCTTCGGATTGTATGCTGACCTGGCGCACAGCCAGCGCGGCGTGATCGTCAAACTCGCCCTGCCCGATGCTAAAGGGCTGAAAGCGGGTTCCACACCGCTTATGTATCAGGGATTGCAGGTTGGGCAGCTCACCAAAATGACGCTCAATCCAGGCGGTTCCGTGACCGGTGAGATGACCGTCGACCCGAGCGTGGTTGATCTCCTGCGTGAAAAAACGCGTATCGAGATGCGCAGCCCAAAACTGTCTCTGAACGATACCAGCCTGAGCAATCTTCTGACCGGCAATACGTTTGAACTGATCCCCGGTGAAGGTCAACCCAGCAACAGTTTCGTTGTTGCGCCAGCAGATAAAGCGCTGCTGCAAAAACCGGGCGTCGTAACGGTGAAACTGACCGCGCCTGAAAGTTACGGTATCGAAGCCGGCCAGCCTCTGATTCTGCATGGCGTCCAGGTGGGCCAGGTGCTGGAGCGTACGCTCTCTGAAAACGGCGTGAGCTTCTCGGTGGCTATCGATCCGCAATACAGCGACCTTGTCCATGGCGACAGTAAATTTGTGGTGAACAGCCGCGTCGACGTGAAGGTTGGCCTCGACGGCGTTGAGTTCCTCGGTGCCAGCGCCAGCGAATGGGTTAACGGCGGGATCCGCATTTTACCGGGCAATAAAGGCCCGGTGCGCGACAGTTATCCGCTGTATGCCAACCTGGACAAAGCGATTGAAAACAGCATGAGCGATCTCCCAACCACGACACTGACGCTAAGCGCCGAGACGCTTCCTGATGTCCAGGCTGGCTCCGTCGTGCTGTACCGTAAGTTTGAGGTCGGGGAAGTGATTGCCGTACGCCCTCATGCGGACGCGTTTGATATCGAACTGCATATCAAACCGGAGTATCGCAAGTTGCTGACCCCGAATAGCGTGTTCTGGGCCGAAGGTGGTGCGAAAGTGCAGCTTAACGGTAACGGGCTGACCGTGCAGGCCTCCCCGCTTTCACGTGCGCTGCGCGGAGCGATCAGCTTCGATAACCTCAGCGGTGCGGGTGCAAACCTGCGTAAAGGCGATAAGCGTATTCTCTTCCCGTCTGAAACCGCTGCCCGTGCCGTTGGCGGACAGATTACCCTGCATGCTTTTGATGCAGGGAAGCTGGCGGAAGGGATGCCTATCCGTTATCTGGGTATTGATATCGGGCAGATCCAGAAGCTGACGCTTATCACCGCGCGTAACGAGGTGCAGGCCACCGCCGTGCTCTACCCGGAATATGTTCAAACCTTCGCCCGCTCAGGCTCCCGCTTCTCGGTGGTGACGCCACAGATTTCGGCCGCTGGCGTTGAGCACCTCGACACCATCCTGCAGCCTTATATCAACGTCGAACCCGGTAAAGGGAATGCTCGCCGTGACTTTGAACTGCAGGAAGCCACGATCACTGACTCTCGCTATCTGGATGGCCTGAGCATTGTGGTGGAAGTGCCGGAAGCAGGCTCGCTGAACATCGGCACACCGGTGCTGTTCCGCGGGATTGAGGTGGGCACAGTGACGGGCCTGACGCTCGGTACGCTCTCTGACCGCGTGATGGTGGCATTACGCATCAGCGATCGTTACCAGCACCTTGTGCGTAATAACTCGGTGTTCTGGCTGGCCTCCGGCTATTCACTGGACTTCGGTCTGACGGGCGGGGTGGTTAAAACCGGCACCTTCAACCAGTTCATTCGTGGCGGTATTGCTTTCGCTACACCACCGGGGACGCCGCTGGCGCCGAAAGCGCAACCGGGCAAACACTTCCTGCTGCTCGAAAGCGAGCCGAAAGAGTGGCGTGAATGGGGCACTGCCCTGCCGCGTTAATCTCAGGGCTCCGGTGTCAACGCACCGGAGCCTTTATGTTACACTGCGCCCCTGAACTTTTCCCTGTGGTGTGCACGTGGCTCAAAACTCCGTATTTCTTCCTGAACAATTCCTGGCGCAGATGCGCGAGGCGCTTCCTTCTCACCTCTCGTTAGACGATTTTATCGCCGCCTGTCAGCGGCCGTTGCGCCGGAGTATCCGTGTCAACACGCTGAAAATAAGCGTCGCCGATTTTCTGACGCTGGTCTCGCCGTATAACTGGCAACTGACGCCAGTACCGTGGTGTGCAGAGGGTTTTTGGATTGAACGGGATGACGAAGCGTCGTTGCCATTGGGCAGTACCGCAGAACATCTGAGTGGTCTGTTTTATATCCAGGAAGCCAGCTCGATGCTGCCGGTTGCCGCCCTGTTTGCGGATGATAATGCGCCAGAACGCGTCATGGATGTCGCTGCCGCGCCGGGCTCCAAAACCACGCAGATTGCCGCCAGGATGGGGAATCGCGGGGCCATTCTCGCCAACGAGTTTTCAGCCAGTCGCGTTAAAGTTCTGCACGCTAACATCAGCCGCTGCGGGATCCATAACGTTGCCCTGACGCACTTCGATGGCCGCGTATTTGGCGCAGCCCTGCCAGAAGCGTTTGATGCCATCCTGCTGGACGCGCCCTGCTCCGGCGAAGGGGTGGTGCGTAAAGATCCTGATGCGTTAAAAAACTGGTCTGTGGAGAGTAACCTTGAGATTGCCGCCACCCAGCGCGAACTGATCGTCAGCGCCTTCCATGCCCTGCGTCCCGGTGGCACATTGGTTTATTCGACCTGCACCTTAAACCGTGACGAGAACGAGGACGTCTGTCTGTGGCTCAAGGCGCAATACCCTGATGCCGTCGAGTTCCTGCCGTTAAACGGCTTGTTCGCTTCAGCCAATGAAGCCGTCACGCCTGAAGGATTTCTGCACGTTTTCCCCCAGATTTATGACTGCGAAGGTTTTTTTGTCGCACGGTTGCGTAAAACGCAGACGGTTGAGCCACTGCCAGCCCCGACGTTTAAGGTCGGCAATTTCCCCTTCGCCCCCATGAAAAGGCGTGAGGCGGAGCAAGTCACTACCGCCGCCGCTAAGGTCGGGCTGGCCTGGGATGACACATGCCATCTTTGGATTCGCGATAAAGAGATTTGGCTTTTCCCGGCAAATATTGAGCCGCTTATCGGCAAGGTACGTTTTTCCCGCATCGGGCTCCGCCTGGCGGAAGTGCACAATAAAGGCTATCGCTGGCAGCATGAGGCTGTTATCGCCCTCGCCGGCAGCGAGAATACGTTCGCCCTGACGCACCAGGAAGCCGAAGAGTGGTACCGGGGCCGTGATGTATATCCGGACAACACGCCATCGCATGATGAAGTGGTAGTGACCTATCAGGGTTATCCGTTAGGGCTGGCGAAAAAGGTAGGCTCGCGACTGAAAAACAGCTATCCGCGAGAGCTGGTTCGTGATGGGCGATTGTTTACCGGTAACGATCGCACCGGCTGAAAAAAACGCATTTTTTTACTGGCGATTTTGCTCTCCTTGTCTACGATCAAAAATGGATGCCCATACTGGTCATACCAGATTTTGATAACACACCCGGAGAGCAATATGACGAAAACCAGCGTGCGTATTGGCGCTTTCGAAATCGACGACGCAGAATTGCGCGGCGAAGCACAGGGCGAACGAACGTTAAGTATTCCCTGCAAATCCGACCCGGATTTGTGCATGCAACTGGATGCCTGGGATGCCGATACCAGCGTACCGGCAATACTTGATGGCGAACACTCAGTCCTTTACCGTGAGCATTACGATAGTCAATCCGATGCCTGGGTCATGCGTCTTGCCTGACCTAAAGAGAACCCGCCCGAAGGCGGGTTATTTATTACTGAAGTTGCGCCAGCGTAAAGTAACCATCGAAAACGGCGCCGGTATCAATATAGTGCAGGTTATTAAAATCATACCGCCGGTCAAGTGGCGTATGTCCGAACCAGAAATGGTCCGCACCGCCGATCCCCTGCCCTTTCCCGACCATAAACCCCATCAACCGGTCGCGATCCCATAGTACGTGCTGGGCGCTTACGGGTTTTTGCCAGCGGTATTCCGCAGCGGGATAGTCAGCGTGAGCAATCACATTCACACCGTTTGCACAGGTTATCTCGATAATGTGCGGCAGTTCCCGACACGCATTAAGTAACGTCAGCGCCTGCTGCTGCTGTGTGTGCTCAAGGCGGGTAAACCAAATTCCGCCATTCATTGTCCAGAGTGCGAAATCATTATTATCAAGGCTGTCGATAGCCATTTGTTCATGGTTGCCCCGTACTGCACGAAACCATTTTTCATTCATGAGCTGTAAACATTTAATACTGTCAGGGCCACGGTCAATTACATCCCCTACGGAAATAAGCAAATCCTCATAAGGATTAAAATGCCGGCGTTTCAGTTCATCCATGAGCCACTGATAACAACCATGTATGTCGCTGACAACCCAGACGTGCCGCCACTTCCCACCATCGATTCGCTGATACATAAAACCTCCTTGCTTAAGTATAGACGCAGCAGAAATTGCAGCTGACACGCGCAGCATTCACAAAGCCAAACGAACGGTAAACCAAATGGAAATAAAGATCCGCGCGCTATTAATCCCTTTTTGCTGACTCTTTAGAATAAGGCATGAATTAAACGAGAGGTCTTAACGTGTCTAATATGCACCTGCACAACGATGTGTTCTATCCGCATCGCACAAATATCATTTCCGAGCTGGTGAAAGGAAAACGCGTTCCGGGTCCAATCTGGCAGAAGCGCGAGTATCGTCTGAAGTTCCTGCTTCGCTCGCTCCTGTTCTGGTCTTCCACCCATCGCGTGCTGGAAACGCTCTCAGGACGTGATGATTTTGACCGTCTGCTGGCCTCTCAAATTACCTTACCGAGTAAAACCCATCGGCAGTATCTGATGCGTGGCCTGACGGCCGGCGATCGGGCTGACGCTATCATCAGCCATTATCACTGGGTCGATAGCCTGAAAAATATCACCCTCGCCAACGCGCTGACCAGCCCGCAAGAGCAGACCATAGTGCAATTTCAGGCAAAAAACGACGCGACGTATACCGTGAGTGCCTCTTCTGCCGGCAAAGCCGAGCGGGAAGGTGAAAGCACGCTGTGGCTGCGCGACAGCGAGAATACCGTGCTCGCAAGCCTGACGTTTAGCGTCGCACGCAGCAACGGGCAGCGAGTGCTGGTGATTGGTGGGCTTCAGGGGCCACGTCGCAACGTCTCGCATGACGCCATTAAACTGGCGACCCGCGCCTGCCATGGCCTGTTTCCAAAACGCGTGCTGATGGAAGTGGTTTTCCAGCTGGCCGCACATTCATCCGTCCGGGCGATTTTTGCTGTCGGTGATGAGGGACACGTTTTCCGCGCACTGCGTTACCGCCTGAGCAAAGGCCGTCATTTCCATGCCAGCTATGACGAATTCTGGGCGAGTCTGGACGGTAAGAAAATCTCCCCCTTCTGCTGGCAACTGCCGTTACAGATGGAGCGTAAATCCCTGGAAGATATCGCCAGTAAAAAACGGGCGGAATATCGCCGTCGCTTTGAACTGCTTGACTGCATTGAGGCTGAGGTGAAATCACGCTTTTAAGTGCGCTGAGAGCTTTCTTCAACTCTGCATAAAAATTTAACAAAACCGGCAAAAAGGGCTGGACTTACGCCTGCCGTTTTGTGATATGGTTGAAGACGGATCACTGAACGTGTCCCTTCTGAGAGAGCCGGTGAAAGGAATAAATCGTTTGCTTTCAATCAGATAAAAAGAGACCGAATACGATTCCTGTATTCGGTCCAGGGAAATGGCTCTTGGGAGAGAGCCGTGCGCTAAAAGTTGGCATTAATGCAGGCTAAGTCGCCTTGCCTTTTAAGAATAGATGACGACGCCAGGTTTTCCAGTCCTCAGTTAAAGCGGCCGGAAAAAAAGCGTATGAGCATCATTAAAAGTGAAAAACCGCAGTGCTTTCGCAAGCATCTGCGGTTTTTTATTGGAAACCCGAAGATTAACAAAGCGTGTCTGCACGCTCGATAAACGGTGCCAGGCTCATCTTCTGCCCTGGATGCGCGGGATCATCAATCTGAATAACGCTGATTGGCTGTCCACTGCTTTTGCCGCTGGCGACCTGCTGCTCTGCGACATCATTTAAAGGGTATTGCACCAGCGTGCTTGGGTTAATCGCATACAAGGCGTGCCCCGGACGGCAGGTCAGCATCACCTCTTCACGATTAAACGCCCATTTGTCCTTACCCACTTCAAAACGGCTGACGGTAATGACCTGTGGTGCGGCCAGGGCACTCCCCGTGCAGGCCAGCAAGATGAGAGAAAGTAGTGTCTTTTTCATAGGATAGTTAACCTTGTCAGAAGGGTTCCCAGGTCGCGAACAGACTGACTGTAGCCAGCACCAGCGCACCCAGCACCACTTCTGCTTGTGTCATTCTGATAAATATTTGTTGTTCTCGCCCGCTTTGCGCACGAAACCGTGGCACCAGAAAATACCGATTTGCCAGCGCAATTACCACCATCAAAGCCACCAGCGCACATTTGAACAACAAAAATTGCACGTAACGGGCCTGCCAGGGAATATCGATACCCAGAATAAACAGCGCATTGAAAACGCCGGTAAGCACCACGCCTGCTACGGCGTAATGCCCCACGCGTGAGAAGCGCATCATGGTGTAGATTGCGGCAGGCTGCCACTGCCCTTTCGCCAGACGCATGCAAAACAGCAGCGGCAGTAATCCGCCAAGCCAGGTTGCGGCACATAACACATGAAGAGCGTGATTAAGACGCTGCAATGCGCCCACCGCGCCTTCGTTCATTGTCGCATGCCCTACTCCCGCCAGCAGGACGAACTGTCCCATGGCGAGCAGTAACAGCCGTGAGCCTTTATGCGGAGCCAGCCATGCTGTACCGGCAGTAAGGGCCGCGAGAATAATTTGCCACAGCCAGACGCTTCCAAACTGCGTGCCCAGCACGCTACGCCAGATGTCGGGGTTGACGACATCGCCCCAGCCATTCCCCATTAACCCGCCCTGAAGCGTAAACATCAGGAGCGCTGTCACCAGGCTGATTAACGCCGCCATTCTCTGCTGCGACTGAAAACGCCGGGACATGAGCCGTTGCAGAGAGGAAGGAGCAAACCAGACGCTATACAGCGCATTGCCAAAAATAAGCATTAACGCGCCGAAATGGAGAAAGCGCAGCCCTACGTAGCACATCGCCAGCATGCTATTTCACGCTAAAGTGATAACTGCCTTTTGTCTTGTGGCCGTCTACCGACACCACATGCCAGTCAACCTGGTAGGTTCCGGGCTTCAACTCGCGATCCAGCGGCACATTCAGCTGCGTCTTGTCTTTCTCGTCGCGTTTAACGGCACCGGTGCTGATGGTCTGCTTTTGTGCATCCGTCACCACCACACCGCTAAAACCGGGCTCAATACCTTCTGAAAACGTCAGCCTCAGCGTGCGCGGTGCCGTCACGAGGCTATCTGCTGCCGGAGTCTGTTGTTTAAGGTGAGCGTGCGCCAGCACGGAGGGTGACATCACGCAAGAGGCCAGAAAGACCAGTGCGCCTGCCGCGCGGGAAGAGGATAAACCCATCGCAATCATTCCTTTTTGTTATGCCTGTATGGCAAAGAATAACTCTGTATAATAAGCGAGTCGAGGATCATCCCACCTCTGCTTGTCATCGTCGAGCAATCGCGGTAACGTTGCCGCCGTCTAAAAAGGAGAAGGTAATGAAGATCAATCTGGCCGCCCTTCCTCAGGACGAGATGGATAAAGTGAATGTCGATCTCGCTGCCGCTGGCGTCGCATTTAAAGAGCGTTACAACATGCCCATCGTGGCTGAAGTGGTTGAACGTGAGCAACCTGCTCATCTGCGCGACTGGTTTCGCGAACGCTTAATTGCGCATCGTCTCGCCTCAGTTAACCTTTCTCGTTTACCGTACGAACCTAAAGTTAAATAAGCTTAACGAGTCGTTACACTTCCTTACGCGGAATATGGCAGGATAAGAAAACCCTGATTAAATTAGGTGTATTCTTAAATCACTGCGACTCTGTGTAAAGGAAGTCACGATGTCACAATGGAATATTGCTGCGGCCCAGTATGCCGGGCTGCACCACAGTGTAGATGAACATGTCGCGCACCATCTCCGTTTCATTGCCGAAGCGGCACGACAGCAGTGCGATTTGCTGGTATTCCCGGAGCTCTCATTAACTGGCCCAGGGACAACGACGCTCCCCGCCCCTCCCGATGATAAACAGCTGGCCCCGTTGCTAAACGCCGCAAAATTATACCGGATTACTATTATTGCCGGGCTTCCGCTCGACGTGAATGGCCATCGCCAGAAAGGCCTTGCCCTGTTTACCCCCTCTCGCCATAGCATCCTGCGCTACCCTCAGGGTCGCGGTGCAAGCCTGATCCCAGGAGATAAACAGCTGACGATCATCGATGCACATGCTGATTCGCCAAATCTCGACCCACAGGCGACGCTGTTTACCAGCTGCCAGTCAGTGGGAGATAGCCGCTGGCGGCAATCCATCAGTACCCTGCAGCGATTCGCACACAAATATGCCATTGCGGTGTTAATGGCGAACGCGCGCGGCGGCAGCGCGTTATGGGATGAAAAAGGTCAGCTGATCGTCCGCGCGGACAAAGGTGAACTGCTATTGACCGGATCTCTTGGCAGACAGGGTTGGCAAGGCGATATCATTCCTTTAGGCTAGGCGTTTTAGGCTCAGGAGAGTTCAATGCTGCGCGTCATCGATACCGAAACCTGCGATCTTCAGGGCGGAATAGTGGAAGTGGCTTCTGTCGACGTGATTGATGGAAAAATAGTCAACCCAATGAGCCATCTGGTACGTCCCGATCGCCCGATCAGCCCGCAGGCAATGGCTATTCATCGCATTACAGAATCGATGGTGGCGGACAAACCGTGGATAGAAGAGGTGATACCCCACTATTACGGTAGCCCGTGGTACGTCGCGCACAACGCCAGTTTTGACCGCCGGGTGCTCCCCGACATGCCCGGAGAATGGATTTGCACGATGAAACTGGCGCGTCGTCTCTGGCCCGGGATTAAGTACAGCAATATGGCGTTGTACAAATCCCGTAAGCTGAGCGTCAGAACGCCGGAGGGTCTGCACCATCACCGCGCCCTGTATGACTGCTACATCACCGCCGCGTTACTCATTGATATTATGAATAACTCCGGCTGGACCCCTGATGATATGGCGACCATTACCGGGCGTCCGGCATTGCTGACTACCTTCACCTTTGGCAAATACCGCGGTCGGGCGGTTTCCGATATTGCGGATAAAGATCCGGGCTATCTGCGCTGGCTCTATAACAACCTCGATAAGATGAGCCCGGAACTGCGTTTAACGCTTAAGCACTATCTTGGCGAAGCTTAACGCTCCGCACGGCCTGGCAGCGTCTCCTGCGCCAGGCCAATCAAAAACGCATACTCCAGTGCCACGCCTTCGTAAGATTTAAATCGTCCCGATTTCCCGCCGTGACCGGAGTCCATATCCGTGCACAGCAGCAGCAGGTTGTCGTCGGTTTTCAGTTCCCGCAGTTTCGCCACCCATTTTGCAGGCTCCCAGTATTGCACCTGTGAATCGTGCAATCCGGTGGTCACCAGCATGTGCGGATACGCTTTCGCTTCTACATTGTCGTACGGGCTGTACTCTTTCATGTAGCGATAGTAGATCTCATCCTGCGGGTTGCCCCACTCTTCAAACTCTCCGGTCGTCAGCGGGATGGATTCATCCAGCATGGTCGTTACCACATCGACAAACGGCACCTGCGCAATAATCCCTTTAAAGCGTTCGGGACGCTGATTGATGACGGCCCCCATCAATAATCCTCCCGCGCTGCCGCCCATACCAAAGCAAAGCCCAGGATCGCCATAGCCCTGCTCAATCAACGCATCGCAGACGTCGAGATAATCATTGAAGGTATTTTTCTTTTTCAGGAATTTCCCGTCTTCATACCAGTGCTGACCCAGCTCCCCGCCGCCGCGAACATGCGCAATGGCGAACACAAAACCGCGATCCAGCAGACTTAACCGGCTGCTGCTGAAATCAGCGTCCATGCTTGAGCCGTAGGAGCCGTAGCCGTAAACCAGAATCGGATTCTTACCTTTCTGGAAATGCGCCCGATGATAAACAAGCGAGACCGGCACCTCGACGCCATCGCGGGCGGTAACCCACAGGTGTTCGCTTCGGTAGTTGTCGGAATCAAACCCTTTCACTTCGGACTGTTTAAGCACCTGACGTTGCCCGGTGTCCATATCCAGCTCAAAGAGCGTATCGGGCGTGGTCATAGACGAGTAGCCGTAGCGCAGACGCGACGATTCCGGCTCAGGATTAAACCCTATCCACGTGACATAGGCCGGGTCGTCAAACGCAATCCCGATCACTTCCCGCGTTTTGCGGTTAATTTGCCGCAGGCTGGTCAGCCCCCGCTGGCGCTCCTCAACCACCAGCCAGTCGGTGAACAGCGTAAACCCTTCGAGCATCACCTGCTCCCGGGCGGGGATTAACACTTCCCACTTGCGTTCATCGCGTACTTTGGTTTTGTAGAGGCCAAAGTTTTTACCCTCCCGATTAGAGCGCAGGTAAAAGCTGTGCTGGAAGTGATCGAGGCTGTATTCATGATCTTTACGTCGCGGCAGGAAGCACAGCGGCTGCGCATCAGGTAGCTCGGCGTCCAGAAGCAGAACTTCAGAGGTTGTGGCGCTGGCCAGGAAGATAATCACATAGTGGCGAGACGAGGTTTTGTGCAGGCTGACATAAAACGTTTCGTCTTTCTCTTCGTAAACCAGTTCGTCGTCAGCAGAATCCGTCCCAACGGTATGGCGCCACACCTGGTAAGGCAGCAACGTGGAGGCATGCTTTTTGACGTAGTAGACCGTTTCGGAATCATTCGCCCAGACAAAGTCCGGCGAAACGTTATCCAGCATTTCCGGATACCAGTTACCGGTTTCCAGGTTGCGAAAACGCAAACCGTACTGACGACGGGAGAGGTAATCCTCCGCCAGCGCCATAATGGTGTTATCGGGGGAGATGGACATGCCGCCGAGGGTATAAAACTCGCTGTGGGCGGCGCGCTGGTTGGCATCCAGCAGGATGTCCCACTCATCCCATTCGGCGCATAACACCGACTGTCGCTGGTAGATAGGGTACTCGTTGCCAGGTTCGTAGATATGACGATATCGATAGCCATTTTTGGTCCAGGGCGCGGAAATATCGCGCTGGGGGATACGCTGCACCATTTCATTTAACAGCTGGTCCTGCAACGCCTGCTGGCTGGACATGACCTTGCGGCCATAGTCGTTTTCCTCGTGCAGGTAGTCGAGCACTTCTGGCCGGGAACGGGAGTCGTCCCGCAGCCAGTAATAGTTATCTATACGCGTATCGCCATGCGTGGTGATCGCATAAGGAGTACGTCGGGCTTTCGGTGGCATGTCATCATTCTTTTGAGTTTTACACCCTATAAGGTTGGCAAAACCCACGCATGATGCAAGCGAAACATGGCTGCGACGGTGGCAGTTAGCCCTGTAACGCCCGTTTTTGCTCCTGAATATCCTTCTCGATCCCGTCCCGGACATCTTGTGGGATCTTCAGGGCATCACCCAGCGCATTGAGATAGCTGCGCTCCATAAAGTGATCGATATCGATGGCGGCACAGCTCAGAAAATAGAGCTCAAGCGCCTCTTCCTCATTTTTCACGCTTTGCGCCAGACGCTGCGGTTCGAGTGGCTGTTCGATGGCCTGCGCCACCAGCGCTCTGCCCCTTTCTTCGACACCGGCCTCACGCAGTTGCTGCTCAATCGCCGATCGTTCCTGGTCATCAATGTGCCCGTCGCTTTTCGCCGCGAACACCAGCGCCAGGATGAGCCGTTCGGTACGCAGATCCAGCGGCGAGGTCTGCTCACCAAAGTGGGGTTCGTCGCTGTGCGCGGTCCGCACTCTGTCCTTGTATTTGTTCCACAGTACGGTACCCGCAATAGCGCCGCCGCCCGCCAGCAGCGCGCCGGTACCATACTTTGCCAGTAACTTACGCGAGGATTTATTGGCAACCAGCAGTCCAGCCAGCCCGCCAAGCGCCCCCGGCACCAGGAGTTTGCTCAGCCCCTGCTCGCCGGATGACGACGTTTTCTGTCCCAACATGGATTGCAATTGATTTAGCCAGCCTGACATGGTTTCCCTCACTTAACGGTGAATATGTCTCCCAGCGTAAGCGAGCAGGCGTCAGGAAATGTCTGCCACGGCTAAAGAAGCGCAAATTTCTTGACCGCTCTCGGGCCCTGAACAAGACAGACGCAAACGTTTACGTTTATAATGCGCGCAACTTTTTCAGGGGGATTGTTATGACTCGTTTAGGAACCGCGCTGCGACCTGCGGCGACGCGTGTGATGCTGTTAGGATCGGGCGAACTGGGTAAAGAGGTCGCCATTGAGTGCCAGCGTTTGGGCGTGGAAGTCATTGCAGTGGATCGTTACGCTGACGCACCTGCCATGCATGTCGCCCACCGTTCTTATGTGATCAATATGCTGGATGGCGATGCCCTGCGTACGCTCATTACGCAGGAGAAACCGGATTTCGTGGTACCCGAAATTGAAGCCATTGCTACCGATACGCTGATCGCCCTTGAGCAGGAAGGCCAGCGCGTGGTGCCCTGCGCAAAAGCAGCCAAACTCACCATGAACCGCGAAGGCATTCGTCGTCTGGCGGCTGAAGAGCTGGCCTTACCTACCTCAGGCTACCGTTTTGCCGGCGATAAAGCCGCTTTCTTGCAGGCTGTCGACGAAATTGGCTACCCGTGCATCATTAAGCCCGTCATGAGTTCCTCCGGTAAAGGACAGAGCTTTATCCGCGACAGCAGCACTCTGGATAAAGCGTGGGAGTATGCCCAGCAGGGAGGACGTGCCGGTGCCGGTCGCGTGATTATCGAAAGCGTCGTAAAGTTTGATTTCGAAATCACGCTGCTGACGGTCAGCGCCGTTGATGGCGTCCATTTCTGCGATCCGATTGGCCACCGCCAGGAAGATGGCGACTATCGTGAATCCTGGCAGCCGCAGCAGATGAGCGACCTGGCGCTGGCACGTGCGCAGGAAATTGCCCGTAAAGTGGTGCTGGCGCTGGGGGGTTACGGATTGTTTGGCGTGGAGCTGTTTGTCTGCGGCGATGAGGTAATTTTCAGTGAAGTCTCCCCTCGCCCGCACGATACCGGGATGGTCACGCTGATTTCGCAGGACCTTTCTGAATTCGCCCTGCATGTGCGCGCCTTCCTCGGCCTGCCCGTTGGCGGCATTCGTCAGTACGGCCCGGCGGCTTCGGCGGTGATCCTGCCGCAATTAACCAGCCAGAACGTCACCTTTGATAACGTCGAAGGGGCTATGGGTGCAGGCTTGCAGGTTCGTCTGTTCGGGAAACCGGAGATTGACGGCACGCGCCGCCTTGGCGTGGCGCTAGCGACCGGTGAAAACGTGGATGAGGCTGTGGCAAGAGCCAAAACAGCCGCCGCGAACGTGAAGGTTGCAGGATAAAAAAACGGGCCAGCAGGCCCGTTTTTCATACTGTCTTCGCTTACTGCTTCGCGCCTTCAACCGCTTCGCGAGCCAGTTTAGTGATGCGATCCCAGTCGCCTGCTTCCAGCGCATCCGCAGGAACCAGCCATGAGCCGCCGATGCACAGGACACTTTTCAGCGCCAGGTAGTCACGGTAGTTTGCCGGAGAGATACCGCCCGTCGGGCAGAAGCGAACCTGAGAGAATGGACCCGCAATAGCCTGCAGCGCTTTGGTGCCGCCGTTAGCTTCAGCCGGGAAGAATTTGAACTCTTTCAGGCCGTAATCCATACCCATCATCAGTTCAGATACGGTGCTGATACCCGGGATCAGAGGGATCGTGCCTTCGGTTGCAGCTTTCAGCAGCGGCTCGGTCAGGCCAGGGCTGATAGCGAACTGCGCGCCCGCTTCGGTCACGTCAGCCAGCTGCTGTGCGTTCAGTACGGTACCCGCACCGATGATCGCGTCCGGCACTTCTTTGGCGATAGCGCGAATAGCGTCCATCGCGCAGGCGGTACGCAGGGTCACTTCCAGAACACGAACACCACCCGCGACCAGGGCTTTCGCCATCGGGACAGCATGTTCCAGCTTATTCACCACGATTACCGGCACGACAGGGCCAGTGGTCAGGATTGCTTCTGCACTTGTTTTCCAGTTTTTCATCAGAGTTTTCTCTCGCCAGATCGATAAAATCAAGTCGTCTTAAAACGTAATACAGGTTGCGCCCTGCTCCGCACCGGAGAGTTTCTCACGCAGCGCGCCAAACATTTCGCGTCCGGTTCCCACGCGCGATGCGCTCAGGTCAGGAATATGTGGCTTACGTGCCGCCAGTTCAGCGTCATCCACCAGCAGGGTTAACTCACCTGTCTGACCGTTAACGCGGATCATGTCTCCATCACGAACTTTCGCCAGCAAACCGCCGTCGTAAGCTTCCGGGGTCACGTGGATGGCAGAAGGCACTTTACCTGATGCGCCAGAGAGGCGTCCATCGGTCACTAACGCAATTTTGAAACGGCGGTCCAATAATACACCAAGTGGCGGCATAAGTTTATGTAATTCTGGCATCCCGTTCGCTTTTGGCCCCTGATGGCGCACCACAACGACGCAATCTTTGTCGAGCAGACCGGCATCAAACGCAGGCAAAACGTCATGCTGGCTTTCAAACACCACGGCCGGCGCTTCGATAATCTGGTTCTCTTCCGGTACGGCGGAGGTTTTCATCACCGCACGCCCCAGGTTACCGCTGAGCACTTTGGTGCCGCCGTGACGAGAGAACGGTTGTTCAAAGGTGGCGATAACCTGTGCGTCAAGCGAGGCGGTGGCGCCTTCACGCCAGTCAAGCTCACCGTTATTGAGCCACGGCTCATGGGTATAACGCTGCAGACCAAAGCCCGCCACGGTGTTCACATCTTCATGCAGCAGACCGCCTTTCAGCAGCTCGCGCATCAGCACCGGCACGCCACCGGCAGCCTGGAAGTGGTTGATGTCAGCCGGGCCGTTCGGGTACAGGCGCGCCATCAGTGGCACCACAGACGAGATATCCGAGAAATCATCCCAGTTAATCAGGATGCCCGCCGCGCGCGCCATCGCCACCAGATGCATGGTGTGGTTGGTTGAGCCGCCGGTTGCCAGCAGCGCAACGATACCGTTGACGATCACTTTCTCGTCGACCATTTTACCCAGCGGCATCCACGCGTTGCCGTTACCGGTCAGACGCGTTACCTGGCGGGCAGCTGCTTCAGTCAGGGCCTTACGCAGTGGCGCATCCGGCTGAATGAAAGAGGACCCAGGAAGCTGCATCCCCATAAATTCCACCACCATCTGGTTGGTGTTGGCCGTACCGTAGAAAGTACAGGTGCCCGGCGCATGGTAGGAGGCGGCTTCCGCTTCCAGCAGTGCCTGACGGTCTGCTTTACCTTCCGCATACAGCTGACGGATACGCACTTTTTCTTTGTTTGGCAGACCGCTTGCCATCGGACCTGATGGCACGAAGATCGCAGGCAGATGACCAAACGACAGCGCTGCCATGGCCAGCCCCGGGACGATTTTATCGCACACGCCGAGGTACAGCGCGCCATCAAACATATTGTGAGACAGGCCCACTGCGGCCGACATCGCAATCACTTCGCGGCTCAGCAGAGAGAGCTCCATCCCATCCTGACCCTGCGTCACGCCATCGCACATGGCCGGCACGCCGCCCGCGACCTGGCCTACCGCATTGATGCTGTGCAGCGCTTTACGGATGATCTCCGGATACACTTCGTACGGCTGATGCGCAGAAAGCATGTCGTTGTAGGAGGTAATGATGGCGATATTGTTACGCAGCATGCTTTTCAGCGAGGCTTTATCGTCGGGCTGGCAGGCGGCGAAACCGTGCGCCAGGTTACCGCAGGCGAGTTGTGAGCGATGAACGGTATTACTTTTAGCCTGTTCAATCCGGGCGAGGTAGGCAGAACGGGTCTCTTTCGAGCGCTCAATAATGCGTTGTGTTACGCGTAACAATGTCGGATTCATAAAAGCTCCTCTAATTTATCTGTCCGGGCTCGGGAGTTTACAAAGTCGCTGGCGATTATTTACAACGCTGAAACGCTTGCTGTCCGGAGCTCAGGGGCAAAATCACTTCCGGCAGTGTAATAAAAAAAGCTCCGCGGGTGAATCCACGCGGAGCTTAAAAGTTTATAAATTGTGCCACGAGCTGTGTTAGATCATGTTACCGGTAAAATAACACCTAAGAGGCAGCTGATTATTTTACTCAAACTCATTCCAGGAGCGGCCATCACGGGTGATCATCGCGACGGACGCGACAGGCCCCCAGGTGCCCGCCTGATACGGTTTCGGCGCATCCTGATCCGCAGCCCAGGCTTCGGTGATGGAGTCGACCCATTTCCACGCCTCTTCCACTTCATCGCGACGCACGAACAGCGCCTGGATACCGCGCATGGTTTCCAGCAGCAGACGCTCGTAAGCATCGGCAAGGTGCGTCTGATTGAACGTTTCGGAGTAGCTCAGGTCCAGCTTGGTGGTCTGCAGGTTATGTTTGTGATCCAGGCCCGGCACTTTGTTCAGGATCTGGATGTCCACCCCTTCGTCTGGCTGCAGACGAATGGTCAGTTTGTTCTGCGGCAGCTCTTGCCAGGACTCTTTGAACAGGTTGAGTTCAGGGTTTTTGAAGTAAACGACAACTTCAGAGCATTTGGTCGGCAGACGTTTACCGGTACGCAGGTAGAACGGAACACCCGCCCAGCGCCAGTCATCGATATCCACGCGGATCGCCACAAACGTCTCGGTATTGCTCGCCTTGTTGGCACCCTCTTCTTCCAGGTAGCCCGGCACTTTTTTACCCTGAGCAAACCCTGCGGTGTACTGACCGCGTACCGTTTTCTCACGCACGTTTGAGCGATCGATGCGACGCAGCGACTTCAGCACTTTCACTTTAGCATCACGGATGCTGTCCGCCGTCAGGTCAGACGGTGGAGACATGGCAATCATGCAAAGGATTTGCAGCAGGTGGTTCTGGATCATGTCGCGCATCTGACCGGCCTGGTCAAAGTAACCCCAGCGGCCTTCAATCCCCACCTCTTCGGCCACGGTAATTTCCACATGGTCGATGGTACGGTTGTCCCAGTTATTCACAAACAGGGAGTTGGCAAAACGCAGCGCCAGCAGGTTCAGTACCGTCTCTTTACCAAGATAGTGGTCGATACGGTAGACCTGGCACTCTTCGAAGTACTCGCCGACCTGGTCGTTAATTTCGCGGGAGGTTGAAAGAGAGGTCCCCAGCGGTTTCTCCATCACCACGCGTGCCGGTTTAGCGTTCAGCTTCGCTTCGCCCAGGCCTTTGCAGATTGCACCGAAAGTGCTTGGCGGCATGGCGAAGTAGTTAATGGTGACACGGTTTTTCTGATCCAGCATCGCGCCTAAACGGTTAAACGCGCTGACGTCGTTCACGTCCAGGTTACAGAAATCAAGACGTCCGCTCAGGGTATCCCACAAACTTTCATCAATCTTTTCCTTCATGAAAGTTTCGAGCGCCTCGCGTACGACCTTGGTATAAGCTTCCTTGTCCCAGTCGGCGCGCCCAACGCCCAGGATACGCGTATCCGGATGAATTTGGCCCGCTTTCTCCAGTTGATACAGGGAAGGCAGCAATTTCCGGCGTGCAAGATCGCCTTTCGCGCCGAAAATGACCAGGTCACATGCCTGGGCTGTTTGCGTTACCGCCATGTCATTCTCCTCAGTTGGATCACCTGGTACTTCTGCCAGGTATCGTTGTAATTTTATTACGTTGCACTGTACTGCTTTTACGTCATTCCCGAAACCATTAGCACTTAACCTCGCGTGCGATACCGCGATTTTTTCGCCGTCAGACGCGTGTGGTGGCGGAATCACGCAAAAAGCGTTGATTCTTTGAACTACAGGGTCATAACAAAACCCGACACCGATCAAGTAATGAAAAAAAACAACAACATTATCTTGTCGACTGTTACCCTTTATGGAAGCCACAGGGGTAATATCGGCTAAATCGAATCATGATTTCATGTATTAATGAAATCGTTTCCACCCATGAGCGCCCTGTTAACAATGAACATGCTGGAAAAAATCCAGTTCCAACTGGAACACCTTAGCAAATCCGAGCGAAAAGTGGCCGAAGTCATTCTTGCTGCTCCTGCTCAGGCGATTCATTCAAGCATCGCCGCTCTGGCGCAGGAGGCAGGCGTCAGCGAACCGACGGTTAACCGCTTCTGCCGTAGCCTTGAAACGCGCGGCTTTCCTGATTTTAAACTGCATCTTGCACAAAGTCTGGCAAACGGCACGCCTTATGTTAATCGCAATGTGGATGAAGACGACAGTGTTGATGCCTATACGGCAAAAATATTTGAGTCGGCCATGGCTACGCTGGACCACGTTCGCCAGTCCCTGGATATGAATTCCGTGAACCGCGCGGTGGATTTACTGACCCAGGCCAAGCGCATTGCGTTCTTTGGCCTCGGCTCGTCGGCGGCCGTGGCGCATGACGCCATGAATAAATTCTTCCGCTTTAACGTCCCGGTCATTTATTCCGATGACATTGTCCTGCAACGCATGAGCTGTATGAATTGCAGTGAAGATGATGTCGTGGTACTCATTTCGCACACCGGGCGCACCAAAAGCCAGGTGGAGCTGGCGCAACTGGCGCGTGAAAACGATGCCATGGTTATTGCCCTCACGACGGCGGGCACGCCGCTGGCAAGAGAAGCAACGCTCGCCATCACCCTTGACGTCCCGGAAGACACCGACATGTATATGCCGATGGTCTCCCGTCTGGCGCAGCTCACGGTGATTGACGTGCTGGCAACCGGTTTCACCCTGCGTCGTGGCGCAAAATTCAGAGATAACTTGAAGCGTGTCAAGGAAGCGCTTAAGGAATCGCGTTTTGATAAAGAATTGCTTATGAAAAGCGATGTTCCCTAAATAGTTTAATAACTACGATGTAACGATTTACGGCATTCGGTCCTCTCTCTGTTGCCTTGCAGCAGATGAAGGCCGATTTAATGTTCACGCAACACCAAAGTTGTTTCAGTCAACGGAGTATTACATGTCCAGAAGGCTTCGCAGAACCAAGATCGTAACCACCTTAGGCCCGGCCACTGACCGCGATAACAATCTCGAGAAAATTATCGCCGCGGGTGCCAACGTGGTGCGTATGAACTTCTCTCACGGTACGCCAGAAGACCATAAATTACGTGCCGACAAAGTGCGTGAAATTGCGGCCAAACTTGGCCGTCATGTTGCTATTCTCGGGGACCTGCAGGGTCCAAAAATTCGTGTTTCAACCTTCAAAGAAGGTAAAGTCTTCCTCAATATCGGCGATAAATTCCTGCTCGATGCCAACCTGGGTAAAGGCGAAGGCGATAAAGAAAAAGTTGGGATCGACTATAAAGGTCTGCCGGCTGACGTTGTGCCTGGCGATATTCTGCTGCTCGACGACGGTCGCGTTCAGCTGAAAGTGCTGGAAGTTCAGGGGATGAAGGTATTCACCGAAGTCACCGTCGGCGGCCCGCTCTCAAACAACAAAGGCATTAACAAACTTGGCGGTGGCCTCTCAGCCGAAGCGCTGACCGATAAAGACAAAGCGGATATCGTGACCGCTGCGCTGATTGGCGTTGACTATCTGGCCGTCTCCTTCCCGCGCTGTGGCGAAGACCTGAACTACGCGCGCCGTCTGGCACGTGATGCGGGCTGTGATGCCAAAATCGTTGCTAAAGTGGAACGTGCGGAAGCCGTTTGCGATCAGGACGCGATGGATGACGTGATTCTGGCGTCTGACGTGGTGATGGTTGCCCGTGGCGATCTGGGCGTGGAAATTGGCGACCCTGAGCTGGTGGGGATCCAGAAAGCACTGATCCGCCGTGCACGTCAGCTTAACCGCGCCGTGATCACCGCAACCCAGATGATGGAATCCATGATCACCAACCCAATGCCGACCCGTGCAGAGGTGATGGACGTGGCTAACGCCGTGCTGGACGGTACCGATGCCGTAATGCTTTCTGCAGAAACCGCAGCCGGCCAGTACCCTGCTGAAACCGTAGCCGCGATGGCACGCGTTTGCCTGGGTGCTGAAAAGATCCCAAGCATCAACGTCTCTAAACACCGTCTGGACGTGCAGTTCGACAACGTGGAAGAAGCGATTGCGATGTCTGCCATGTACGCCGCTAACCACCTGAAAGGCGTAACGGCGATTATCACCATGACTGAATCTGGCCGTACCGCGCTGATGACCTCCCGTATCAGCTCCGGTCTGCCCATCTTCGCCATGTCTCGCCACGAGCGTACGCTGAACCTGACGGCGCTGTATCGCGGTGTCACGCCGGTGCACTTCGACAGCACCAACGACGGTGTCGCGGCTGCCCACGACGCCGTGAACCTGCTGCGCGACAAAGGCTATCTGGTCTCCGGTGATATCGTGATTGTGACTCAGGGTGACGTGATGAGCACCATCGGCTCGACCAATACCACTCGCGTATTGACCGTCGAGTAAGCACGCCCCTGTTAAAAAGCCCGCTCTTTTCGGAGCGGGCTTTTTTTATTTCTGCTTATTTCTTCGGGAAAAGCTCTTTGCGTTTGTACGGCTCTGTTTCACCGGGCTTACGCGTTTTGAGCAACTTCAGTATCCACGTGTATTGCTCAGCATGCGGTCCCACCAGAATCTCGACCTCTTCGTTCATTCGGCGTGCAATGGTGTGATCGTCCGCCGTCAGTAAATCATCCATCGGTGGACGCACTTCAATGCTCAGGCGATGGGTTTTCCCGTCGTATACCGGAAACAGCGGAATGACGCGCGCACGGCAGACTTTCATCAGACGGCCAATCGCCGGCAACGTGGCTTTATACGTCGCGAAAAAATCCACAAATTCACTGTGCTCGGGGCCGTGGTCCTGATCCGGCAGATAGTAACCCCAGTAGCCCTGACGCACCGACTGTATAAACGGTTTGATGCCATCATTACGCGCATGCAGACGGCCACCAAAACGGCGACGCACGGTGTTCCAGACGTAATCAAAGATCTTATTGCCCTGGTTATGGAACATTGCCGCCATTTTCTGCCCCTGTGATGCCATCAGCATCGCAGGAATATCCACACCCCAGCCGTGAGGAACGAGGAAGATCACCTTCTCGTTGTTGCGGCGCATCTCTTCGATGATTTCCAGCCCTTTCCAGTCAACTCGCGTCTGAACTTTCTCCGGCCCTTTGAGCGCCAGTTCGGCCATCATCGCCATGGCCTGCGGCGCGGTCGTGTACATGTCGTCAATCAGCGCTTCACGCTCAGCGTCACTCTTCTCCGGGAAACAGTACAGGAGGTTAATCTGCGCACGGCGACGGGCACTTTTACCAAACCGGCCCGCCAGGCGGCCTATTTTTCCCAGTACCGGATCGCGAACTGAGGCAGGTAACATCGCAATCCCCGCAAATGCGTAAACGCCAAGCCAGGCACTCCAGTTGCGCGGGTGGCGAAAAGATTTTTCAAACTCAGGAATGTACTCAATATTGTTTTTTTGGGTTTCCATGCTGGTTCCAGGGTCTGGTGACGCAAAATTTCATTCAGATAGTGTAGCGAGGCAGCCGCTCGCGCACAAAACAAAAAGCCGGCACATACTGAGGCCGGCTTTTTCACAAAACAGAGGGCTTAATCAAAGCGCAGCTGCGGAATCACCTCTTTCACCTGCGCCAGGTAATCGGAACGATCTTTACCTGTCAGGCCTTCGGTACGCGGCAGTTTCGCCGTAAGCGGGTTCACTGCCTGTTGGTTAATCCATACCTCATAGTGCAAATGCGGCCCGGTAGAGCGCCCGGTATTCCCGGAGAGCGCGATACGGTCGCCACGTTTCACTTTCTGTCCCGGCTTAACCAGTAGCTTACGCAGGTGCATATAGCGGGTGGTGTAGGTACGACCATGACGCACCGCGACATAATACCCGGCTGCACCGCTACGTTTTGCAATCACCACTTCGCCATCACCCACAGCCAGCACAGGTGTCCCCTGCGGCATGGCAAAGTCAACGCCACGGTGCGGCGCAACACGCCCGGTGACCGGGTTAAGACGGCGCGGGTTAAAGTTGGATGAAACACGGAATTGTTTAGCCGTCGGGAAGCGCAGGAAGCCCTTCGCAAGCCCGGTACCGCTGCGGTCGTAGAACTTACCGTCTTCAGCACGAATGGCGTAGTAATCTTTGCCATCAGAGCGCAGACGCACGCCCACCAGTTGGCTCTGCTCACGCTTGCCGTCAAGCATTTCACGGGACATGAGAACGGAGAATTCATCGCCTTTCTTCAGTTTGCGGAAGTCCATTTGCCACTGCATGGCTTTAATTACCGAGCTGATTTCGGCGCTGGTCAGCCCCGCATCGCGCGCGCTGGAGACGAAGCTTGCGCCTACGGTCCCTTTCATCACGCTGTTCACCCAGTCGCCTTTCTGCATTTCACTGGTCATTTTGAAACCGTTTGCAGTGCGATCGTAGGTGCGGGTTTCGCGACGGGACATCTCCCAGGTCAGGCGTTGCAGATCGCCATCAGCGGTTAACGTCCAGGAGAGCTGTTGACCAATTTTCAGGTTACGAAGATCTTTATCAGCCGCAGCCAGCTGGCTGATGTTTCCCATGTCGATACCGTACTGGTTCAGAACGCTGCTTAACGTATCACCCGTCGAAACGACATATTCGTGGATCCCCGCTTCATTCTCGGTTTTATCGTCCAGCTCATCCTGCGGGATGGCTTCATCTTCCTGAGCCGCCTGGTCGATAGGTTCACTGGCCTCAGGGAGGAGAGAGCGGATCTCGCTCTTCTCAAGCTCGATGGTTTTGATGATGGGGGCAGAACTCGGATGGTAAACATAGGGCCGCCAGACGGCGACCGCTAACGTGAGAACTGTAAGAGACCCCAGCATAACGCGATGGGGTCGAGGCAGATTGTTAAATGCCAGGGCGACAGAGCGGGCTATCTGTTGCACGTATTCACTTCCTCGTTAATCTCCTTTCAGGCAGCTCGCATACTGGTTCGCCAGTTGGCTGAGAAACTGCGAATAGCTCGCTTTGCTCAACTGGATATTCGTTCCTAGCGGGTCAAGGGTTCCCATGCGCACGGATGTTCCCCTGGCCACGGCTTCTACGACCACTGGCCTGAACTGTGGCTCAGCAAAAACGCATGTCGCTTTCTGCTCAACCAACTGTGTTCTGATTTCATGTAAACGCTGCGCACCAGGTTGAATTTCAGGGTTGACGGTAAAGTGCCCCAGCGGGGTCAGGCCGTAGTGTTTCTCGTAATAGCCATAGGCGTCATGAAAAACGAAATACCCTTTTCCTTTCAACGGTGCGAGCTCATTACCCACCTGCTTATCGGTTGCGGCTAATTGTGCCTCAAAATCCTTCAGGTTGGCGTCTAGTTTGGCTCGACTTTGCGGCATAAGTTCCACTAATTTGTCATGGATTGCAACCGCCGAAAGCCGCGCTATCTCTGGGGATAGCCAAAGGTGCATGTTGTACTCGCCATGATGGTGATCCCCATCACCTTTTTCGCCATCGGCGTGTCCGGCATCATGTTCATCACCGTCGTCGTCAGCCCCTTTCATGAGCAACGGTTTCACGCCCGGGAGTTCGGCAATGGCGACCTGTTTTTCGCCCGGTACCTGTTTTGCCGACTTCTGCATAAACGCTTCCATCTCTGGACCAATCCATAGAACTAAGTCCGCGTTTTGTAAGCGTTTTACATCAGATGGACGCAGGGAATAATCATGCTCGGAAGCCCCATCAGGGAGCAGAACCTGGGTGTCAGTGACCCCATCTGCAATCGCGGAAGCAATGAAACCGAGCGGTTTAAGCGAAGCGACAACAGCAGCGTTAACATCTTGTGCTGTTGAACCCCAAAGGGCAGCGGATAATGCTGCGAAAAGAAGCGTATTTTTATGTAACATAATGCGACTAATCATCGTAATGAATGCGTGGGATGTGATATTATAACATTCGTTGACTTCTGCAAGCTTAAATTGACATGACAACTTTGGTTTCTCTCGACAATATTTCGGTCTCATTTGGCCAACGCCGCGTCCTCTCTGACGTGTCGCTGGATCTGAAACCCGGCAAAATTCTGACGCTGCTCGGCCCCAATGGCGCAGGGAAATCCACCCTGGTGCGCGTGGTGCTGGGTCTGGTAACACCTGACGAAGGGATTATCCGCCGTGAGGAAAAATTACGCATCGGCTATGTACCGCAAAAACTCCACCTCGACGCCACGCTGCCGCTGACGGTTAGCCGCTTCCTGCGTCTGCGCCCCGGGACTCATAAAGCCGATATTCTTCCGGCGCTGAAACGCGTGCAGGCAGGCCATCTGATTGATGCCCCGCTGCAGAAACTGTCCGGGGGTGAAACCCAGCGCGTATTGCTTGCCCGCGCCCTGTTGAGCAGCCCACAGCTTCTGGTGCTGGATGAGCCGACGCAGGGTGTGGACGTCAATGGTCAGGTCGCACTTTACGATTTAATCGACCAGCTACGCCGCGAACTCAACTGTGCGGTGCTGATGGTTTCCCACGATCTCCATCTGGTGATGGCCAAGACCGACGAAGTGCTGTGCCTTAACCATCACATCTGCTGTTCCGGCACGCCGGAAGTGGTGTCAATGCACCCTGAATTCATCTCCATGTTCGGCCCTCGCGGCGCTGAGCAACTGGGAATTTATCGCCATCATCACAATCACCGCCATGATTTACAGGGACGAATTGTCCTGCGTCGGGGAAATGGACACTCATGATTGAACTGTTACTGCCCGGCTGGCTGGCCGGGATTATGCTTGCCTGCGCCGCGGGCCCGCTGGGCTCGTTTGTGGTGTGGCGCAGAATGTCCTATTTTGGCGATACGCTGGCACACGCGTCTCTGCTGGGCGTTGCCTTTGGCCTGTTACTGGACGTGAATCCCTTCTACGCGGTGATTGTGGTTACGCTGCTGCTGGCCGCAGGGCTGGTATGGCTGGAAAAGCGCCCTCACCTCGCCATCGATACGCTGCTTGGTATTATGGCCCACAGCGCCCTGTCGCTGGGTCTGGTGGTCGTGAGCCTGATGTCGAACATTCGTGTTGATCTGATGGCCTACCTGTTCGGTGACCTGCTGGCCGTGACGCCTGAAGATCTGATCTCCATCGCCGCTGGTGTGGTGGTCGTGCTGGGTATTCTGCTCTGGCAGTGGCGTAATTTGCTGGCGATGACCGTCAGCCCGGATCTGGCGTTTGTCGACGGCGTGAAGCTGCAGCGCGTGAAGCTGTTGCTGATGCTGGTGACGGCGTTAACGATTGGTGTGGCGATGAAATTCGTCGGCGCGCTGATCATCACTTCCCTGCTGATTATCCCCGCGGCCACTGCGCGTCGTTTTGCCCGTACGCCGGAGCAAATGGCCGGTGTCGCGGTTATCATCGGGATGATTGCGGTAACGGGAGGGTTAACCTTCTCTGCGTTCTACGATACCCCTGCCGGCCCGTCTGTGGTGCTGTGTGCGGCGCTGCTGTTTATCTTCAGTATGATGAAGAAGCCTGCAAGCTGATCGCCTCTCCCCTCTCCCACCCGGGAGAGGGGACCTCTGCTACGGCATCGCTGGCGGGGTAATACCAAAATGGTTCCACGCCCGCACCGTTGCCATACGACCGCGCGGGGTACGTTGCAAGAAACCCTGCTGGATCAGATACGGCTCAAGCACATCTTCAATTGTCTCGCGCTCTTCACCAATCGCTGCCGCCAGGTTATCCAGTCCGACCGGACCGCCAAAGAACTTATCCAGTACCGCCAGCAACAGCTTACGGTCCATGTAGTCAAAGCCTTCGGCATCCACATTCAGCATATCCAGCGCCTGCGCTGCAATCTCAGCCGAGATCGTGCCATCGTGCTTTACTTCGGAAAAGTCACGTACGCGACGCAACAGGCGGTTCGCAATACGCGGCGTCCCCCGGGAGCGCTTCGCTACCTCAAACGCCCCTTCCTCGCTCATCTCCAGCCCCATATAGCGGGCACTGCGGCCAACGATATGCTGAAGATCCGCAACCTGATAGAACTCCAGACGCTGAACGATACCAAAACGATCGCGAAGCGGAGAGGTCAATGACCCGGCGCGCGTCGTCGCGCCAATCAGGGTAAACGGAGGCAGATCGATTTTGATGGAACGTGCTGCCGGACCTTCACCGATCATGATGTCCAGCTGGTAATCTTCCATCGCCGGATAGAGCACCTCTTCCACAACCGGCGACAGACGGTGGATCTCATCGATAAACAGCACGTCATGCGGTTCAAGGTTGGTCAACATTGCCGCCAGATCGCCCGCTTTTTCCAGCACCGGGCCAGAAGTTGTGCGCAGGTTAACGCCCATTTCATTGGCGACAATGTTCGCCAGCGTGGTTTTCCCCAGACCGGGAGGGCCAAAAATCAGCAGGTGATCGAGTGCATCGCCGCGCAGTTTTGCCGCCTGAATGAAGATCTCCATCTGAGAACGAACCTGCGGCTGGCCAATATACTCATCAAGCAGTTTCGGGCGGATGGCGCGATCCACCACGTCTTCTGCCTGAAGGGTGCCTGCCGATACCAGGCGATCTGCTTCAATCATCCTTTACCTCACAATGCCGCGCGTAGCGCTTCACGAATCAGGGTTTCACTGCTGGCATCCGGTTTGGCAATTTTGCTCACCATCCGGCTGGCCTCCTGAGGTTTATATCCCAGCGCCACCAGCGCAGCAACCGCTTCCTGTTCAGCATCGTCAGAGGCTTGCGCGCCCGGCGAGGTAAGCACCAGATCAGCGGCTGGCGTAAACAGATCGCCATGCAGACCTTTAAAGCGGTCTTTCATCTCGACAATCAAACGCTCCGCGGTTTTCTTGCCGATACCCGGGAGTTTAATCAGCGCAGCAGGATCTTCGCGTTCAACGGCATTGACGAACTGTGGAGCGGACATGCCGGACAAAATAGCCAGCGCCAGCTTCGGCCCGACGCCGTTGGTTTTGATCAGCTCGCGAAACAGCATCCGTTCCTGTTTGTTATTGAAGCCATACAGCAACTGGGCATCTTCACGCACCACAAACTGGGTAAAGACAATCGCCTCTTTGCCCGCGTCCGGCAACTCATAGAAGCAGGTCATCGGCATATGGACTTCATAGCCCACGCCACCGACTTCCAGCAGCACTAACGGGGGTTGTTTTTCAATGATGATGCCTCTGAGTCTGCCTATCACGTGACGCTCCTGCGTTCTGGAAGAAATTAACTGCCGACATAATAAAAAAAGGCTGGATAAACATCCAGCCTGATTTGTCATTATCGTAACCTGCCTCGCGCCAGATTAAGCCGCGATTCGCTCATCTGAACCGCGTTCTGGCTTATATGACAGTGGGTAATGGCTATCGCCAGCGCATCGGCGGCGTCTGCCTGCGGGTTCGCGGGAAGCTTCAGGAGCGTGCGCACCATATGCTGCACCTGACTTTTCTCCGCGCTACCAATCCCCACGACGGTCTGTTTGACCTGTCTGGCTGCGTATTCGAACACCGGAAGATCCTGATTCACTGCCGCAACAATGGCGACGCCCCGTGCCTGACCCAGTTTTAACGCTGAATCAGCGTTTTTCGCCATAAAGACCTGCTCGATGGCAAAAAAGTCGGGCTGAAACTGGGTGATGATCTCCGACACGCCAGCATAGATTAGCTTCAGGCGCGACGGCAGATCGTCCACTTTGGTCCGAATACAGCCGCTGCCAAGGTAGGTTAACTGGCGCCCTACCTGCCGGATGACGCCATAACCGGTGACGCGCGAGCCGGGGTCAATCCCGAGGATAATAGACATCACGCGTCTCCCGTAAACGGTTTATACGCTCTCATCAGAGAGTCGCTGCAACCTCATCAGAGATTTCACCGTTATGATACACTTCCTGCACGTCGTCGCAGTCTTCGAGCATGTCGATCAGACGCAGCAGTTTAGGTGCCGTTTCCGCATCCATGTCCGCTTTGGTTGACGGGATCATGGAGACTTCAGCATTGTCTGCTTTCAGACCCGCCGCTTCCAGCGCGTCACGTACCGCGCCCATCTCTTCCCACGCGGTGTAGACGTCGATTGCGCCATCATCATAGGTCACAACGTCTTCTGCACCGGCTTCCAGCGCCGCTTCCATGATTACATCTTCGTCGCCTTTCTCGAAGGAGATGACGCCTTTTTTGCTGAACAGATAGGCCACGGAGCCGTCAGTGCCCAGGTTACCACCGCATTTGCTGAAGGCATGACGCACTTCCGCTACGGTACGGTTACGGTTGTCGGACAGACATTCAACCATCACCGCCGTACCGCCAGGACCGTAACCTTCATAAATGATGGTTTCCATGTTCGCGTCTTCATCACCGCCTACGCCACGTGCGATAGCACGGTTCAGGGTGTCACGCGTCATGTTGTTGGACAGGGCTTTATCCACTGCCGCGCGCAGACGCGGGTTAGACGCCGCATCGCCGCCGCCCAGACGTGCCGCTGTAACCAGCTCACGAATAATTTTGGTGAAGATCTTACCGCGCTTGGCATCCTGTGCCGCTTTGCGGTGTTTGGTGTTGGCCCACTTACTATGACCTGCCATAAAAATTTCCTCAAAGAGCGCGCCTTTTCAGGCTACGTTAATTACAAATTCTTCAATCGCCTGCCGGTTGCTCCACGATTTGGTCAGTGCAGCGGCATCCGCCGCATCCACCCAGCGGTAGGTCAGGTGTTCGGTAAACACGATCTCCCGTTCATGGGGGAGCGCGAGACAGAACCACGATTCCGTATTGCGCTCAATACCCGGCGCATAGCGATGACGTAAATGGCTAAAAATTTCAAACTCCACCGTGCGCTGACAGTCCTTCAGGGTCAGTTGCTCGCAAGCAACGTCAATGGTGACCTCTTCCTTTACTTCGCGCGCGGCGGCCTGCGACGCGGTCTCCCCCTCTTCCAGGCTGCCGGTAACCGACTGCCAGAAATCAGGGTCATCGCGCCGCTGCAACATCAGCACCCGTTTCGTATCTTCTGCATAAATGACAACCAGAACCGAAACGGGACGCTTATACTGCATATTATTCGTTCTCCGAAATCTCTTTTGAAGCTTTCGGAAGCACCTGAATGCCCAACTCAGCCAGCGCGGCCGGGTTGGCAAAGCTTGGGGCTTCCGTCATCAGACAGGCCGCAGCCGTGGTTTTCGGGAAGGCGATAACATCACGAATGTTGTCGGTGCCGGTCAGCAGCATGGTCAAACGGTCAAGACCGAATGCCAGACCCGCGTGTGGCGGCGTACCGTATTTCAGGGCGTCCAACAGGAAGCCGAATTTCTCGCGCTGTTCGTGCTCGTTGATTCCCAGAATACCAAACACGGTTTGCTGCATTTCGCCGCTGTGAATACGCACGGAACCGCCACCCACTTCGTAGCCGTTGATAACCATGTCATACGCGTTTGCTACCGCATCTTCCGGTGCCGCTTTAAGCTCTGCCGCCGTCATGTCTTTTGGCGAGGTGAACGGGTGGTGCATTGCGGTCAGGCCGCCTTCACCGTCGTCTTCGAACATTGGGAAGTCGATTACCCACAGCGGAGCCCATTTGCTCTCGTCCGTCAGGCTCAGGTCTTTACCCAGCTTCAGGCGCAGCGCGCCCATTGCGTCAGCAACGATTTTCTTGTTGTCTGCGCCAAAGAAGATCATGTCGCCATCCTGTGCGCCGGTGCGCTCGAGGATCGCTTCCACGATTTCCGCGTTCAGGAATTTCGCCACCGGGCTGGTAATGCCTTCCAGACCTTTCGCACGTTCGGTCACTTTAATATAGGCCAGACCTTTCGCGCCGTAGATCTTGATGAAGTTGCCGTAATCGTCAATCTGCTTACGGCTCAGCGCCGCACCGCCCGGTACACGCAGGGCAGCCACGCGACCTTTTGGATCGTTAGCCGGGCCGGCAAATACCGCGAACTCAACGGATTTCACCAGGTCTGCAACGTCCACCAGCTCCATCGGGTTACGCAGGTCTGGTTTGTCAGAGCCGTAGCGACGTTCAGCTTCAGCGAAGGTCATGATGGGGAAATCACCCAGTTCCACGCCTTTCACGTCATTCCACAGACTGCGCACCAGGGCTTCCATCACTTCACGCACCTGCTCGGCCGTCATGAAGGAGGTTTCCACATCGATCTGGGTAAATTCTGGCTGACGGTCAGCACGCAGGTCTTCGTCGCGGAAGCATTTTACAATCTGATAGTAGCGATCGAAGCCGGACATCATCAGCAGCTGTTTGAACAGCTGAGGAGACTGTGGCAGCGCGTAGAATTTGCCTTTGTGTACACGGGATGGAACCAGGTAATCGCGCGCGCCTTCCGGCGTGGCTTTGGTCAGCATCGGGGTTTCGATGTCGAGGAAACCGTGGTCATCCATAAAGCGACGCACCAGGCTGGTGATTTTCGCACGGGTTTTCAGGCGCTGAGCCATTTCCGGACGACGCAGGTCCAGATAGCGGTATTTCAAACGCGCTTCTTCAGTGTTGACGTGGTTGGAGTCCAGCGGCAGCGCTTCAGCACGGTTGATGATAACCAGATCCGACGCCAGCACTTCAATTGCGCCGGTCGCCATGTCTGCGTTAACGTTTTTCTCGTCACGCGCACGTACGGTGCCGGTGACCTGAATGCAGAACTCATTACGCAGCTCAGAAGCCAGCTTCAACGCATCTGCGCGATCTGGGTCGAAGAACACCTGAACGATACCTTCGCGGTCGCGCATATCGATGAAGATAAGGCTCCCAAGATCACGACGACGATTGACCCAACCACACAGGGTTACCTGCTGTCCAACGTGGGACTGACGCAACTGCCCGCAATATTCTGTACGCATGAGATATCCCTTAATTAGCCGCAGGCTAAATGTCGCCTGGAATGCAGGCTACTATGTCGCAGCTTTCTGTATGTCACAACTGGATGAAAAAAGGCGGCTATTATACTGGAAATTCCGCCAGACGATAAGAGCGAACCACGGCCAGACGGTCGTTTGCTGCGCGCTTATTGCGTATTCTCACAAAAATTAACAAAATTATCCGACCGATAACAGGTCATTACGTCGTAAGGTGTAGCGGAAGCAACTCATTTCACTGGAGTTACCATGTTAACACTTAATGCCCGCAAAACCGCGCTTGTGGTGATTGATTTACAGGAAGGGATCCTGCCGTTTGCCGGAGGCCCGCACAGCGCCGAAGATGTTGTCAGCCGCGCCGCGCGTCTGGCAGAAAAATGCCGTGCCAGCGGTGCCCCCGTGATCATGGTGCGCGTTGGCTGGTCAGCGGATTTCGCTGAGGCCTTAAAACAGCCTGTCGATGCTCAGGTTGCAGCACATTCACTACCTGAAAACTGGTGGACCTATCCGGTTTCGCTCGGCAAACGGGACAGCGATATCGAAGTGACCAAACGCCAGTGGGGCGCATTCTACGGCACCGATCTTGAGCTGCAGCTGCGTCGGCGCGGTATCGACACCCTGATTCTCTGTGGGACCTCCACCAACATTGGCGTGGAATCCACCGCCCGGAACGCCTGGGAGCTGGGCTTTAACCTGGTGATTGCTGAAGATGCATGCAGCGCAGCGTCTGCGGAGCAGCACCAGGGCAGTATGACCCACATCTTCCCGCGCATTGGCCGCGTGCGTAGCACGGACGACATTATAAGCGCCCTATGATCTACCTTGGCCTGCCCCAGTGGTCGCACCCGAAATGGGTGCGCCTGGGTATTACCAGCCTTGAAGAATATGCCCGTCATTTCAACTGCGTCGAGGGCAATACCACCCTCTACGCGCTACCCAGAGCAGAGATTGTTGAGCGCTGGCGCGACCAGACGACCGATGATTTCCGCTTCTGCTTCAAGTTTCCGGCGACGATCTCCCACACCGCTGCGCTGCGAAACTGCGGTGATTTGACCGACGAGTTCTTTGGCCGGATGTCGCCGCTGGCGAACCGCATCGGTCAGTACTGGTTGCAGCTTCCGGCCACCTTTAGCCCACGCGACCTGCCTGCGCTATGGCAGTTTCTTGATACCCTGCCCAAAGACTTTACCTACGGCGTTGAGGTGAGACATGCGGCGTTTTTTGCCAAGGGAGAGGCTGAAACGGCGCTTAACCGTGGCTTACATGCGCGCGGGGTGAACCGGGTGATTCTGAAGAGACCTTTCTATTGATACACTTTCCCTCTCAGACTGAAATCACTTATTTTGAAGATTAATCTCTGATGTTTCGCTTTGGTTGAGTTTAACCTCTTCAATAAATTCAGCTACGCTCCGTTTTTTCCTTATACCATTCTTCAGAGCATTCCTTTGTTCTGAAAGCTCGAAGTCTTCCACGCTGAACAAATCAGAAATTTCATCCACCAATTGCTTAACTGACCTTCTGTCATCAAGTCTTAGGGCTTTTTCTAACAGTGTCGTAACGTTTATCGCAATATCTTGAATCTTTTGCTTTTCCTTTAACAACTCTTCAAAATCGGCTTTCTCATCCTCAAGTTTTTTGGTAAGAAGTTCAATTTTTTCATCAAGGATTTTCTTTTGGGTTTCAAGCTCTTCAGTTAGTATCTGCTCGCGCTTGCCTCTTTCGACTTCAGTCTGTATATCAGCGTTGATTTTGGCAATTTCAACATCCACTGCCATATCTGATTGAACCTTAAGCTTTGATAGCTTGATGTTATCTTGAAACACTCTCTCCTTGGACTGAAAAACATTATCCTTGTATCTGTCATCAGCCCACCTATGTGCCTGAGACAGGAGCCACTGAGCATAGGGTGAGACAACAGCCAAAATGCTGCCAGAAAGGATGGGGGCAAACACGTAATACAGATAGAAATAATCCTGTGAAAGGATGTAATCGATTCGGAACTTTACAGGCGCATCACTCATGAACAACATTGCTAGGTTAGGCCAATTAAACCATGTCCACGCCAGAATAATGAACCCCCACAAGGGACTCTTAATCCTCTGTTCTAAAGCATGTTTCACTGAATCAGTGAGACCTCCATCCATTATTGAACCTCTAACTCTCAGCTTTTTCTTATCATAATCGTTCAAAATATTTTTCGAAACAATACTGGCAACATGAATGGCCACCCTCGGCAACCCTTACAATTAGAAGATGGCTAATCGATTGATAAACATGAATACGGCGGGATTAATGAGAGGGGTTAAACAGCTTCAAGCAAATGAGAGAGAGCAACCACTCGGATTCGTTCTTGCGTGTAACCTGCTAAACGGTACTTCTTAACCAACGAGTAACCAATCTCATCCAGACGGTTAAGAGCCTTATCAGACAGCTTCACAATGATGTTATTTCGGTTATCCCCACCTTCAGAGTGAAACGGTGCTCTTGCTGCTGAAGCGGTTACCCGTACAATCTGTGGCTTTGGTTTAGGCGGCTGTCTACGTGTCTTTGAACAGTCCACACATCTACCCGATGAGACATAACGGATAAGTGAGCCGCAATGAATGCAAGGCTTATCAGGGTTAGTGAAAGTATTAGCCATTTAAGAGTCCTTCTAAGTAGCTGGTGATTCGGGCTTGCTGGCAACGGGTTGAACCATCGTTTGAACGGCGAACCAGCTTATCAAATAATTGAGGGTGGATTTTCCCAACCAGATTGTGACCAACAATTAGACGCTTTTCAGAATCGTAATAGTTAATAGGGGCGTTAATTGTATCTTCCATATCAGCCCCCGCTTACCATCTGTTTAATAGCCTCTTTCAAGGCTGCATCTCTTTGCTGTTCAATTGTTGGCTTAGGCTTCACCTTATACGTGGTCACCGCTTTAGCTGGCTTCACTGAGGGCTTTGGCTTATTACCTGAAGAGAGTGCTTTAAAGGTTGATTCACTGATTTCATTTTGACCGTTGAAATATTTGAATTCCATTGAGTCAGTAAGATGATTATAGCTGCCACGTTTGGACAGCCCTTTCATTGGAATACTCATTATTCGGTCACCTCTTCAGAATCGGTGACAATCACGTTCAGGTAATCTGTAAAGTCTTTTACAGCATCCAGAGCTTTACGGGCTTCAATCACAATCTTGTTTTGCTGGTGTACAGCTTCAGAGGTTTTTACCTTCAGACGTTCAATCATCTTTTCAATGGCTAATTCAGCTTCAGCTTCAGCTTTATCAGTTGCGTCTTTCAGAGCATTCTTTTTAGATGAGATGAAATAGATTAAGCCCATTCCTACACGATGAACGATATAACCTTGTTCAGCCATGCTTTGAATCACAGATTGCTGGTTTGTTGGGTAAACCTGAACAACTTTAAAACCGTGTCTTTCAGACGGGTTAGCCAAATACTCAGCCGTCTTCTGTTGAATAAGCACTGAGCGGGATTCTAGAGCGTTTTGATATTCAAATTCAGCTTTACTCATTCGGTCAGTGGCCTGTTGAATCCGTGGGAAGTACAACTTTTCAATATGCTGTTTCTGTTCGAACGGTAATAAGTGGGAAATGCTTGCAACTGGCGATTCAATTCTTACAGCTTGATTTAAATTAGTCATTAGTAATTACTCTTAGTCTGGTTTGCTTAGATTTCAGAAAGCACAAAACCGCATCCAGCCAACTTAATGTTACGGGACACGGTTCAATGTTTTCAAATTAGGGCTGTTCATCTTCTCAAGAGGAATTCCCGTCACTCGTTCGGGATGGATGCCTAAGAAGATAAACAGAAGGAAACTGAGGAGTCAGATAATAAATCGGGGATTGATGGATGGTGAAATACCCCCTAACTCATATAACCATTCTTTCATACATTAACAAATTGTCAACAGTTTCTAAGTGATTATTTCTCGGATAAACCTGACGAGCAACAACCTTTTACATGGCTGACATCCTAAAATCTTTTGATTGCCTCACTATAAAGCTTTAGATAAAAACCTTATAAAGCCACAATTATATAATTTCAAGCTTTACTCTCTGGCGCCACCATCTCGAACCATTTTTGCCAAATCATTAACTGAACTATCATTTTGAATGCTATGCTCTAGCTCAGACCAAACTTCCCAGTCAACATCAACTTCATCGATACTTTTATCACCGAAGCATATCGATATATACCGGACAATATTTCGGCAAACTAAATAGTAGTTCAATGCCTCAAGTCTTGAAGCTGGTTCAGGTGATGATAAATGGGTAAGTTCATTTCGTCTTTTTGAGATGACTTCATAAAGAGAAATCTGATTTTCAGATAACTCTTTTACACCCAACCTCCCCCACCGTTTAATTCTTTTACGACATGAGGAGAATTGATACTCTGCCATATGCCTGTCAATGCTTTTTCTTCTAATGCCTTCTATGCCATACTCTTCTACATCTTTCAAGGTGTATTTATCATCATTACAAACCCTCTGTAAATTTGAGGACAATTCCTTTTCGTAGACATAGAATTCATATTCTTCCAGCAGGCAAAACAAGTAAAGAATTGTTTGCGCCGACATAATTTCTTCAGGCTTAGTCATTTCATGAATATTAATGAACTTTCGCCCCCCACCTTTTCCTTTTTCTGGAGTTTTAAAGTCATTAATAACATGTATTGCAAGCTGGAATAGTTCGGATGTCTTCAGAGCTAATGGGAGGATTGTTTTATCCAATCTTGGACGGTTTGCTGCACTATGTAAACTTGGGGCAGTAGACCATTTCTCCTCCGAAAATGACATTGCCGAATTAGCAGCGACGGCCAACTCACAAGCGTAAAGTGCGGAATGAACATACAATTCCATTTTCTTTATTAAATCCACAGCTTTCATCTGTTGCCTCATTACCAATAATGAATACTTAGTGACGGCTATATTATATACTGCAATAGAATTGAGTGCTATAGCGAAAAGCAATAACTTCCAATTTTATCAACTGAAAGGTTCATATTGTCTGCTTCCACTCACAGTAGTGATACCTTTGCATTGTTAAAGTCACACAACTATTATTTTATCACAACCACTAATCTCATTCATTTTCTTATTGAGCAACACCGCTAAGGTCTGCTGTCGTGTTAAATCATATTTTTCACCTAATTGACTCAATAGTTCAAGCGTCTTGACTGGCATATTGACTACTGAAGCCTGTTTCTTATCCGGCATTGTTTAACTCCTCTTTCACGATAATTTCTAAGGTCTTCTGACGGCTCAGGCCGTACAGCTTAGATAGCGCTTCTAGCTTTTTTATTAGTGCTGGCGCAATATGCACCACTACGTATTTCATTTTACAATTCCTCATAAACTGGCATTTTAATTGGTTCGTCGTCTTCCTCTGAATCACTGACAAAAAGATAATTCAGTTTACTTTCTGATTTAGGCTTTGGTTTAGAAAGACGGATAATAACTGGTTCAATCTCTTCTACAACGTCAATAACTGGATTCTCATCTCCTTCAATCACTGGAAAGGGAAGGACATTATTAGAATCACTGGTAATTATGGTCTCTGGTTCAGATACTGATTCAGGTTTATTATCTTGCTGGTGGCGTTTAATTAATTCAGGTGGCATGATTTCAACTGTGTACACCTTAGAACTATCATAACGCTGAATAGAACTAATAAGACCTGATTCATGTAATTGGGTTAAAGCCCCTAAAGCAACCTTTCGTCCAATACCGAACAATTCACACAGGTAATTGATTGAGGGGAAGACTTCTTGACCGTTTCTTTGAAGACCTACCATAAACAGGTAAATCATTTTAGCTGAAAGAGATAACTTAACACCGTTGAAAGAAGTGATTCGGGTTACATCACTATAAGCGGGGGTAAACGGGATTTCATAGAGTTTCATTCATGGGATTTTCCTAATATCAGAAATGCCTTTTGACAAGGCCGTATATTGTTCGGTTTAAGCTGTGATTACATTTTCACGAATCATGTTTTTAATCAGGGCTGAATAGCTAACACCCTGTTTCGCTGCCATTTCAACAATTTTACGGTGAATGGCGTGTGATACTTCAACGCGGATTGTTACTTGCTGTGGGATGTCTTTTCTCATTGGGCTTTCCTTCATGCAATTCAATAAGCTATATAATTACTGTAACAATACATTAACAATCT
This sequence comes from Enterobacter cloacae complex sp. FDA-CDC-AR_0132, assembly GCF_003010695.1. Classification (NCBI taxonomy): domain Bacteria; kingdom Pseudomonadati; phylum Pseudomonadota; class Gammaproteobacteria; order Enterobacterales; family Enterobacteriaceae; genus Enterobacter; species Enterobacter cloacae complex sp. FDA-CDC-AR_0132. Next base: position 4,596,695 of record NZ_CP027618.1, read on the forward strand.
GTCAACATATTTGTTTGATTTTTAATCTCAAATAGTATAAGGGATTCTTTTTTGTATGATTAGTTGAAGGGTGGGTATACCAAAACGGTATGGGGGGTGTACCAAAAGGGAGTGGGGGGTGTACCAAAACGGCATAGGGGGTATGCCAAAAGGAAACGCTATTAGAATAAAGATAAGAATAGAGAACAGAATAACTAAATAGAGTACTGTAAAGAGGGCTAACGCCCTGAATCACCATGATTTATTTACATCAACCGATTGTAATTGATTGTTTTTTATGCTACCCTAAAACCTCTTAACAGATTCTTTTTGTTCTTTGTTTTTCATCTTCTTGTCTCTGAGTATCTTTTAAGAGTTCTTTAAAGAAGCCCTTCTAACCTCACCTTGCTTCGCTCATCGGTGATTCTGGTTTCCACCTTGTAGCCTTACAGTAAACCATATCGGGATCCGTGAAAGCGTCTTTGAAGCTGGTGGATGAATTTTCACAAATATTATTTTTCTTAAAAATTTCCAGACCTATTTTTATTTCAGCTTTACCGGAAACTTTCAGCATATCTAGAGCACCTTTGAAGATTTTGGATAGTCTGAATCTGTCTGCTTAGTAGCGCCCTTTTCAAAGATTCCATACCAATGGCAAAAAATGAACATATCTGAGCCTGTACAGCGTTCTAAGCGATTATTTAATGATAGTAACCCTAACCCATAGGTTAATAACAAAGACTGCTTAGAATGCGTTACAGGGATCCTGATAAACGCCAGACATAAAAAAAGCCCCAATAAAGGGGCATTGTGAATCACTATCTAATTGTTACTTGTTCAGTCGATAGAAAGTTGCCTTACTAATCTGTAACTCATCCTGTACCTGCTTTGGCGACATCCCCTGTCCAATTAGTTCCTGAACCTGTTCAGCGGTTGCTTTAATCGGTCTGCCACAGTGAACCCCTTCAGACTGCGCACGTTTAATCCCTGCTGTTCTGCGCTCTGCTATCAAGTCTTTCTCTAAAGAAGCCAGTCCAGCCATCATAGTGACCATAGCCTTACCCACTGGTGTAGACAGGTCGAATCCTTCACGGAGACTGATAACCTTTACTCCTTTGGCCTGTAAAGTCTCAACCGTTGAGAGAACATCAATAGTGTTACGGCCTAAGCGGTCAATAGCGATAACAATCATCGTGTCACCTTCACGGACATAGTTCAGCAGGTCACCGAACCCTTTACGCTCTGTAGCCTTAATGCCACCTGATACAGCCTCATCAGAGAACCACTTGCCTACCTGATAGCCAGCTTCTTTAATCTGCTGCTTCTGATTCTCAATAGTCTGGTCAGAAGTTGATACACGGACGTAAGCGATTACAGATGACATATGGTGATTCCCTGAAAGTTGTCTCAAAACCTAGTCTCAAAATAATACATGTATCAAAATTCAAAATCAAGCTTTTGAGACAACCTAATCACACCGTCAGAGACACTTTTCAGCAGTATCAAAACCACTTCCTTTTGAGACTGCATCGACTGAGGGCTGATTGTAACCAAATGACCAATCAATTATCTTAAAAGCCACTTGATAGCCCCTAACATAGACGGTAAGAGCATGTTACATACAGCGGCATTGATTGCCCCAATCATCGGTTATTGTTCGTTCAGTTGCGGGATGACCTCATACTTATGGTGTAAAGGTAAAGAGTTGAGCAAGTTGGGGTGGGTACTAGCCATCTTTAACGTTGCAGCCTTTTTATACCTGAATCACATATTGCTTATTGACCTGATTCAACGTGTGGCTGATACGTCTGATGGCTATATAAGCATCTTTGATGATTACTTTGTGTCGGATGTTTCCCGCAACACCATTCAGATTATGATTACCTATATAGCAGCCTCAACTGCTGGTGGTTACTTTGGAGCAAAGAAGAAATTTAAACAGGATTAAATTCATTGAATAACGCCTGTTCTGAATAAAGAACAGTTAATAGGCTACAACTATTTAAATTACTGGCATTGATAGATTTTTTCACCTCATCTGGGAATACTGTTTTTCACTGTTAATTTAGCCATCTAAACGGCTACCTTTCAGGATTAACAAGTCATTGAAGGGGTCACTATGGAAATTTCAGAAATCAAAAAGGAATCCCGTCTAACCATAGCGCCTTATTAATTGTCTCAATGACGACCTTTTCAGTATGATAATAAGGACTATGCAGCAAAGGAGCTTCAGAGGAAATGAAAGAAACCATTTATAACCTGTTCTGCTTTTGTCCTGATGGAGTTCACATCACACATTGCGGAATCGTTGCTCATGAACGAGATGGTGACGATAATCAAAAGCTGGAATTTTTAAGCAAGCAGTTAGACACTGATTTAGCTTCTTGTAGGTCATTCCATGACATTCACCCTTCTGTACTCGATGATGACAAAAAACTGACACTTACAAGGTACAACACCAACTTGCGAGTGGGTAATAGTTACATGCCCTTTGAGTTGGCTCTTGAGGCTGTTAAAGCCCCTGCTAACCCCTTGCTGATTGTCACACCAGTTGTTCAGGGTAAGTTACAATATCATATTAAGCATCCGGTAGATGAACAATTACGGAATGAACACACCCCTAACTATCATATTGAGGGGGTTCTTGATATTCCAGACTACCTTAATAAGTATTTAACAGGGAGTAAATTCCATCTCAAAAAGCTGATTAATGATGACCACATGGAGCCTGTGAAGCTGCTCTTTAATCAAAAACACTATATATCGAGCTTTAAGCTACTTGTTTCATTAATTGATACCATTGCTTACCTTGAATATGGTGACGTGAAAAGGAATTTCCAACAATGGCTCGATACCTATTCAGAAATCAGCAAGTTAGACATTACATCTGACGAAGTCTATCAGTTGAGAAACTCTCTATTACACATGACCAACCTCAACTCCAGAGATGTTCTGAAGAAAAAGCATCGACGCCTGAGTATTGCCATTTGCAAAAAAGGTCATCCGACTCAGTATCATGATGAAATTGTATATTTCAACTTTACAGACTTTTTATTCATCTTTGATGAAGCTGTTGATAGATGGGTTGATAGCTACAAAGATAGTAAAAAGCAATTAACTCTAATTGAAAGATATGATGAAGTATTGAGAGATAACTTTTAAACAGTGAAAAGAAGGGGCGCGCAGCCCCTATTATTTCAATAAAACCTGTAGAGTATTATTAATCAGCGGACTCTTTACACACGGATAGAACTATCAGGTAGGGATATACATCACCCTAAAGTAAAACTGGCTCACTACTTTCAAAGTATTTATTGATTTATGTGGCCATTTATTTTCCCAATCAATTTATTAAACAAACGTTATTCATTATCTTTACTTCCATCTAAATACTTCAGTTCCTTGTCTAACATCAAATCATACCTCCGACTAAGAAAAGAATGCGCGATAAGTTTCTTTTCTTTTATATCATTTAAGAATGAAACAAACCCCTCTCTTGATTCAATGTTTTCATAAGTAAAATACAATTCAGCTATTGCATTCACTCTTTCACTCGCGGATTGATATTGCTCCAGTTTTGAATTAACCTTATCTTCAATTGTTTTTAGCTCATAATTAATTTCATCTAGCTTCTTTTGCGATTCAGCGAATGCGTTTTTTAGTCCCTCTATCGAATTATCAATCTTAGCTTTTCTAGCATTTAAAATAGACAAGCGGGTCTGACCTCTTGCTTCAACCAAATCCTTTTTCGCATTTTCTTTCTGTCTTGACAGGCTTTCAGCATTTTCAGCCTCGATTTTTTTATCGGCAAGGTCAATATCATCCTGGTACTTTTCCAGCGCACTTAGTTTATCACTTTCTTTTTTCTTTTTAGAAATCCAGTTATGGCATAGAGATAAACCCCATTGCGCAAATGGCATAAGAACGAAAAGCATCACCCCTATTAAAATAGGAGTCCAAAAGTAATTCACCCATAAATTAGGCTGAATTAGTACTGTATGTATTCTAGTCTCGATATCTTCCTTACTCATAAAGACAAATAAGATATTAGTCCAGTTACAGGATACCCAAGAGAAAAAAACATACCCCCATAATGGACTTGAAATTCTGTCTCTAAATGACTGAGCTATCTGACTTACTGGCTCTTTAACAATTTCGTTCATAATATCCTTCTAAATATCCTATAAATATAATCATTGTATCTTACTATTGAATTCTAATTCTTTCACCCACTCTGGAGCCTCTTCGAACGCTAAGTGTCGCGGCTTGGTAGAGAACCCTTCAAAGTCGAATTCATCACCATCAATCAGCGGTAAAATCTCCAGCCATTGAGCGCCGTCAACCACCATATCAAGTGGGAAGTTAAGTAGCCTTAACCCGTTGTGTAGTAAGACATCACATTTCTTTTCAGCCGTGTTAAGTCGAATCTCTTTCACTATCCGTTTAATGATTATTTGTGCTTCTATCCGGTCTTTCTTCACGGTTAAATCAAGATGGCTTATTGTCTCAAGCTGGCTTGATTGCTCTCGCTGGTGAACCTCTGAGACAGCCTTCTCAGCGTCTTTAATTTGACTATTCAGGGCTTTCAAATCCTTAGCCATTGATTCTGTATCATCTGCCAACATAGCCAGTTTAATGAGCCTCTCACGCTGTTTCTGAAGCTGTTCTAACTCACCTTGAAGAGCACCAATAGCAGAGCCGTTATCACGATTTAGGAAAAGACGGTTAGCGTTATACAGAAGCCCCTGAACCAATGCGCGGTCAGTCTGCAATCTGCTGAACCCAACACTATTACAACGCCCTTCACTCTTCATCGAGCATTTGTATATACCAGACCTCTTAGCAGAGACACCCGCAACAACGACAATAAAGCCACATTCAGAGCACCTGAGAACGCCTTTGAAGAGATTCGTTAGCAAAGGTAGGTCAGATGAGGGTTTACGCCCTGAACCCTGTTTAAGCTGCTGTACAGCGTAGAATTGCTCATCGGTGATTATTGAGGGGTAATAGTTAGGAATCTCAGATACACCCTTTACAGCCATCGATTTAGACGGAACCTTGAAGCCAATCACTGAACGGTTTGAAAGCAACTCTGTGACCGATGATTGAGACCAGCCACCTGTAACGGATTTGAACTGGTTCAGAGTGGAAAACCCTTCATCATTCATTTGTTTGGCTATCTTGACGTGAGATAATCCCTCTAACCGTAGCTGAAAGACACGCTGAACAGCTTTCACATTCTCAGGGATGAACTCAAATCGTGAACGGTCTTCAGAGACCTTTAACCATGCTGCACAACGCTTAGACATGATTTCACCTTTAGCAGCCCGTTCTCTTTTAGCAGCCCATACAGACCTTAAGCGGGTAGATTTCATCGCTGATTCTTCATGTGCTCGTTCCATCACCAGCATCGCTTTAATCATGGACAGTGAATCTTTCAGGCTTTCTTTCGTGTACCACTCGTTATCGACAAGTGTCACCACTTCAACGCCAGACCTGAGAATCTTTCTAAGCTGCTCCCCTGCTGTATCAATGTCCTGACGGCTTACCCTGTCCAGAGATTCAACAAGTAAGACTGAACCCGCTTCAATGTAGCCAGATTCAACAGCGGCTAGAAATTCACCAAATGCACCTGACTTAGCATTAGCACCAGAGAAGCCGCTTATACCCAAATCCTGAAAACGTAATGATTCGTCTAAATAGTAATCGGGATTTCGTTTTAACCAATCGTTAATGTACTTGCTTTGACGCTTAGTAGAATCACCAACTGATTGAATTTTTGTAGAAAATCGTATGTATGAGATTGCTTTTGGCATGGGGTTTATGATGAGTTATGAAGGATTGAAGAAGTGTATCATAAGAAAGGTGTAATCCTCGACAGCCGTCCCGTGCACAGCGCCATTCCGCATAACGAGGCCATCATTGATGCCCAGCGTAAAAAGCCCAGAGTGCCTGTTCACGCCGTGGTCACCGCGCAAAACCCGATGGTCAGGTTTATCGGCAGCGATAACATGCAGCAAAACCAGGAGATGTTCGCCGTCTGGCTGCAAAAATTAGCGAAATGGGAGCAAACCACCACGCCGTATCTCTTTCTCCATACGCCGGATATCGCTCACGCCCCCGAACTGGTCGATGTTCTCTGGCAGGCCTTGCAGGCTGCGGTTCCGTCCGTTGGCAACGCCCCTTCTATCCCACAACAATCTTCTCTTTTCTGATATCAGCCCCTATCATAGGAAGGTGCCATCTGCCAAAAACAGGGAGTTAGTATGGTCAGCGCGCTGTATGCGGTGTTAGGTGCATTACTGCTGATTAAGTTTTCATTTGATGTTGTGCGCCTGCGAATGCAGTATCGTGTTTCTTACGGTGACGGCGGTTTTTCGGAGTTACAGAGCGCTATCCGCATTCACGGTAACGCGGTTGAGTACATCCCCGTTGCGTTAATTTTGCTGCTGTTTATGGAAATGAACGGCGCGGAAACCTGGATGGTGCACGTCTGCGGCCTGCTTCTGATTGCCGGCCGGTTAATGCATTATTACGGCTTTCACCACCGCTTATTTCGCTGGCGTCGTTCCGGCATGAGCGCGACCTGGTGTTCGCTTTTGCTGATGGTGCTGGCTAACCTTTGGTATATGCCGTGGGAGTTGGTTTTCTCCTTCCATTAGCGCACAATACGCCACTTTATTTTTCCCGGATTTTTACGTTATGTCAGATCGCGACACGCTTTTTTCCGCGCCTATCGCCAGCCTGGGCGACTGGACCTTTGATGAACGGGTAGCCGAAGTCTTCCCGGATATGATCCAGCGCTCTGTTCCCGGTTATTCCAATATCATCTCTATGATCGGCATGCTGGCTGAGCGCTTCGTTCAACCCGGCACGCAGGTGTATGATCTGGGCTGCTCGCTCGGCGCGGCAACGCTGTCTGTTCGTCGTAACGTTCACCATGAAGGCTGCAAAATCATTGCCGTCGATAACTCCCCGGCCATGGTGGAACGCTGCCGTCGCCACATCGACGCGTATAAAGCCCCGACGCCAGTCGAGGTTGTGGAAGGTGATATCCGTGATATCGACATCAATAACGCGTCGCTGGTGGTTCTGAATTTTACTCTGCAGTTCCTGGTGCCTGAAGACCGTCAGCTGTTGCTGGACAAAATTTATAAAGGCCTGAAACCCGGTGGCGCGCTGGTGCTGTCCGAGAAATTCAGCTTTGAAGATGCCGAAGTGGGTGAGCTGCTGTTCAATATGCACCACGACTTCAAACGGGCCAACGGCTATAGCGAACTGGAAATTAGCCAGAAACGTAGCATGCTCGAAAACGTGATGCTGACGGACTCCGTCGAAACCCATAAAGCACGCCTGCGTCAGGCAGGCTTCGAGCACAGCGAACTGTGGTTCCAGTGCTTCAACTTCGGCTCGCTGGTGGCGCTGAAAGGTGGGGACATCGCATGATCGAGTTCAGTAATTTCTATCAGCTGATTGCCAAAAACCACCTCTCCCACTGGCTGGAGACGCTGCCTGCACAAATTGCTGCCTGGCAGCGGGATCAGCAGCATGGTCTGTTAAAGCAGTGGTCCAACGCGGTGGAGTTTCTGCCGGAACTGACCCCACACCGTCTGGATCTGCTCCACAGTGTTACCGCGCAAAGCGAAACGCCGCTTCCGCCCGGGCAGATAAACCGCATTGAAACGCTGATGCGTAACCTGATGCCGTGGCGCAAAGGTCCGTTCTCACTCTACGGCGTTAACATTAATACTGAATGGCGTTCTGACTGGAAATGGGATCGCGTGCTGCCTCACCTTTCCGACCTGACCGGGCGAACCATTCTGGATGTTGGCTGCGGCAGCGGTTACCACATGTGGCGCATGATTGGCGCAGGGGCACATCTGGCGGTGGGGATTGACCCTATGCAGCTATTCCTGTGCCAGTTTGAAGCGGTGCGTAAATTGCTGGGTAACGACCAGCGCGCGCACTTGCTGCCGTTGGGTATTGAGCAGCTCCCTGCCCTGAAGGCGTTTGACACCGTGTTTTCGATGGGTGTCCTGTACCACCGCCGCTCCCCACTCGAACATCTGTGGCAGCTGAAAGATCAGCTGGTCAGCGGCGGCGAACTGGTGCTGGAAACGCTGGTGGTAGAGGGTGATGAAAATACCGTTCTGGTGCCGGGCGATCGCTATGCGCAGATGCGGAACGTTTACTTTATCCCTTCCGCGCCGGCGCTGAAAAACTGGCTGGAGAAGTGCGGTTTTGTGGATGTCCGTATTGCCGATGTTTGCGTAACGTCAACTGAAGAACAGCGTCGCACCGACTGGATGATCACCGAATCGCTGGCGGAATTCCTCGACCCGGCAGACCACAGCAAGACTGTCGAAGGGTATCCTGCGCCAATGCGCGCGGTGTTGATCGCGACGAAACCGTAGATTCCCCCGGTCCTCTTCCCAAAGGGGCGCGGGAGAAAAGACCGCACTGTACAGTCCCTCTCCTCTTTGGGGAGAGGGTTAGGGTAAGGGGCATAAAAAAAGGCCCCTGTTGAAATTGCAGGGGCCTGGTACAAGCAAGCATCATATTGGGCGACATGATGCGCGGTAAAAATCGGTACGTTGCTACACGTGATGACGTTCAATCATCGATTTCATTACCGCAACCGACTCTCCCTCTACACCGTAGCGTGAGTACTCATCCGCTTCAGCATCCGTCGACATTGACAACCCTGTGTTGCGATAACGCATGGGCGATGGCATCCATTTGCCCGCAGAGCTGTGAAGCTCCTCTACCCCGGCGTTTAAAAACAGTTCCATATTGCTGGCACGCACTCCCGCACCCGCCATTATTATTGGAACACCGGAATGTGCTTTTAGTTCCGTAATTAATTGCAGTCCTTTTTCAGCAGAGGACTGCTGACCCGATGTCAGAACCCGCGCCACGCCAAGTTCAGCAAGAATATCAAAGGATTGCAGGGGATTTTTACACATATCAAACGCGCGATGAAAAGTGACCGCCATCCCTTTTGCCGCGTTCATGACCTGACGCATGCGCGGCAGATCGACATTGCCGTCTTCATCAAGCAACCCAATAACCAGGCCGGGGAATCCCAGATCGCCAACGAGAGTGATATCTTCAAGCATGGCACTGAACTCGCCCGGCGTGTAACAGAAATCGCCGCCGCGAGGACGAATAATCGGGTGTACCGGAACGGTGACAGCCTGACGGGCAGACTTCAGCATCCCGTATGAAGGCGTTAACCCACCCTCTTTGGGTGCGGCGCACAGTTCAATGCGGTCTGCCCCGTGCTGTTGCGCGGTGACGGCACACTCCACGCTGTAACAACAAATCTCCAGCAGCGCCATTACATCCTCCTTAATATCCACTTAACGCACCATCATGACACGCAGGCTACGCCCGGTCTCAGCGTACGGTCACATCTTATGCTTCGCTGGCAACAATCTGTTCAATCGTCCAGGGATGGAACTTCACGGTAACCTGTCCGTCAGTGACGGCCAGAGTAGGATTTGGCAGACGCTCACGTTCGCCTTTCGGGGAACTTGTTTTCACAAAAATGCCAGGCTTGCTCAGACCCTCATCAGACAACAGCGCCAGTGCACGAGCATTCAGCGTTTCGGGCTCACCCGGCAGGACAATTTCGATATGCTCCCAGCCTTCATGCGGATAGCGTTTCTCGCCCGGCCAGGGCAATTCGACCACACTGAACTGCCAGTGAGCCACGCACACCGGTTCATGCAGTTTGAACAGGCAGATGGGGCGACCGTTAATGACGTTCTCTGAGAGCAACTCGCCACACTGTTCAAATCCGCGACGCCAGCGCTCGGCGGTTGCGTTCTGATGGCAGCGCAAGGAGATGTGATCGGCCTCAAGCGGCGCAATATCCAGACCAAGGCGGGTGGCAAGTTCTGTGAACGCCTGGGTGAAGCGCGGTAAATCTGCGGAAATATCATGCAGTTCGTCAATGGAGTGCCAGTTCGCCATACGTCAGTCTCTTATCGTGTCGCAAAGCCGCTAATTTACTCTGTTGCCCTCTTTCGACCAACCTCTGAATAGCGGTTTTTACGACTGCATGTTTATGCATGCTTTCTTAGCCTGGATTCTGAGCAATCTTCGGCCCCCGCAATGCTGACGCCAGAAGGCATTTGCAGTATACTCCCGCCCTAAATTCTTTAACTGGCGCGGGCGGTTATTTGCCCGCTTCAAAAATGTAAGGTATCCAGGTGAATATTCAGGCTCTTCTCTCCGAAAAAGTCAGTCAGGCACTGATTGCCGCAGGTGCGCCTGCGGATTGCGAACCGCAGGTTCGTCAGTCAGCAAAAGTACAGTTTGGCGACTATCAGGCTAATGGCGTGATGGCAGTGGCTAAAAAACTGGGTATGCCGCCGCGACAACTCGCTGAGCAGGTGCTGACTCATCTGGATCTCACCGGTATTGCCAGCAAAACTGAAATCGCCGGCCCTGGATTTATCAACATCTTCCTTGAGCCTGCTTTCCTGGCACGCCACGTTGACGCGGCGCTGAAATCTGACCGTCTGGGTGTTTCCCAGCCAGAAGCGCAGACCGTGGTGATTGACTACTCAGCGCCAAACGTGGCGAAAGAGATGCACGTCGGGCACCTGCGTTCCACTATTATCGGTGACGCGGCCGTGCGTACCCTGGAATTCCTCGGTCACAAAGTGATCCGCGCGAACCACGTGGGCGACTGGGGTACCCAGTTCGGGATGCTGATTGCTTACCTGGAAAAACAGCAGCAGGAAAACGCGGGTGAGATGGCCCTGGCAGACCTGGAAGGGTTCTACCGCGAAGCTAAAAAACACTACGACGAAGACGATGCTTTTGCCGAGCGCGCGCGCAGTTACGTGGTAAAACTGCAGGGCGGCGACCCGTACTTCCTCGAGATGTGGCGTAAACTGGTTGACATCACCATGTCCCAGAACCAGCTCACCTATAACCGTCTGAACGTTACCCTGACCCGTGACGATGTGATGGGTGAAAGCCTCTATAACCCGATGCTGCCTGGCATTGTGGCTGACCTGAAGGCCAAAAACCTGGCGGTTGAGAGCGAAGGCGCTACGGTCGTGTTCCTTGATGAGTATAAAAACAAGGAAGGTGAACCGATGGGCGTGATCATCCAGAAAAAGGATGGCGGCTATCTCTACACCACCACCGATATCGCCTGTGCAAAATACCGTTACGAAACGCTGCATGCGGACCGCGTGCTGTACTACATCGACTCCCGTCAGCACCAGCACCTGATGCAGGCGTGGACTATCGTGCGCAAAGCAGGCTACGTGCCGGATTCCGTGCCGCTTGAACACCATATGTTCGGCATGATGCTGGGTAAAGACGGTAAGCCGTTCAAAACCCGTGCGGGCGGTACCGTGAAGCTGTCCGACCTGCTGGACGAAGCGCTGGAACGCGCCCGCCGTCTGGTGGCCGAGAAGAATCCGGATATGCCTGCCGATGAGCTGGAAAAACTCGCCAACGCCGTGGGTATCGGTGCAGTGAAGTACGCGGATCTCTCCAAGAACCGTACCACCGACTATATCTTCGACTGGGATAACATGCTGGCCTTTGAAGGTAATACTGCGCCGTATATGCAGTACGCCTACACCCGCGTGCTCTCCGTGTTCCGTAAAGCCAGTATCGATGAAAGCGCGCTGGCCAATGCTGAGGTGATCATTTCCGAAGATCGCGAAGCCCAGCTGGCGGCACGTCTGCTGCAGTTTGAAGAGACGCTGGCCGTTGTCGCACGTGACGGTACCCCGCACGTGATGTGCTCTTACCTGTACGATCTGGCGGGTCTGTTCTCCGGTTTCTACGAACACTGCCCTATCCTGTCTGCGGAAAGCGAAGCGGTCCGCAACAGCCGCCTGAAGCTGGCTCAGCTGACGGCGAAGACCCTGAAGCTGGGTCTGGATACCCTGGGTATCGAAACCGTAGAGCGCATGTAATAAACAAACCCGGCCATCGCCGGGTTTTTTATGTTCAAAAATATTTGCGCAGGTATTCCGTTAAACACAGGATTGCCATGGCCTGTCCATAGGGCATCGACGTGAGTGGGATCTGGCGATAGAACGCCAGATCGCGGCCCATCCCCGTACCGAACGACGTCTGCAGTAACTCCCCTTCCGGCGAGATTTTTCCCACAATGCCGCGAATCGCTTTCTCCGCCACCTCAGCATATTCCGCGCCGACATAGCGTTTACGCACCGCTTTCAGAATACCGTAGGCAAAGCCTGCCGTAGCTGACGCCTCAAGGTAGGCGTGCGGATCGTCGAGCAGCGTATGCCACAGGCCGCTATCGTCCTGACATTTGGCGAGGGCCGCAATCTGCGCGTTCAGCACCTGCACAAGGTAGCGACGAACGGCGTTATGTTCAGGCAAATCCACCAGCTCAAGGAAATCCGGGATCACGATGGTCAGCCAGCTGTTGCCTCGTGCCCAGCGTGCCTTCGCAAAGTTATGGTGGCCTTCGTAATTCCAGCCGTGGAACCACAGGCCGGTTTCGCGATCCATCAGGTTTTGCACGTGCAGCAGAAACTGATACACCGCCTCTTCAACGTACTCCGGTTTATTAAGGAGCTTGCCGATTTTCGCCAGCGGCAGAACCGTCATCATCAGCGTGTCATCCCACATCTGCTGAGAATTCTCTTCCGCCAGGGTGATGTGCTGCATGCCGCCATGGTCGGTGCGCGGCATCTCATTCATGGCCCACTCCGCCCAACTTTCCAGCCACGGCAGCCAGGCCGGGTTTCTGGTCTCTTCGTAACGATAAGCCAGCGTCAGGAACGGTGACATGGTATTCACGTTTTTGGTGGTCGCCCCTTCCCTGAAACGATCGGCAAACCAGCGGTCAATGATGTCACGCATCGCTTCGTCGCCCGTCTGGCAGTAATACTGCCAGATACCGTATAACCCCACGCCGTGGGTCCACTCCCAGCCTGCCCATCCTTTGGTGTCAATGACCCGCCCGTCGTCCAGGCGCAGTAAAAACTCACCTGTTGTATCGTGGATATTAACGAGGTTATGCGTCACCTTTTCAATCAGCGATTTCAGCTCGTCCCGGGCGATGAAATGCGCAGGCTGACGCAGGAGTGGACTGTGTTTGACCGGCCAAACTTTCATTATCTTAACCTCTGTTGTATGTCGAATTCAGTACCGCACGCCCCTTCAGCGAAGGTGCCGCAGGCTTATTACGATTCAGATAACCGATGTTGTTATTGCCCCACAGCGACGCATAAGGCAGACCGGCCAGCATCTCCACGGTGGCGCGGGCTTCTGATGTCGCACTCTCAGGAATGGCGCGGCCAGACGCGCGCATTTTGGCGGTCTCTTCACGCAACGTGGTGTGGGTGTGCAAATTGAGTTTGAAACGCAGCGAGACCAGGAAGCCGCAGAACAGAACCAGAAGCGTTCCCACACTCAGGATCAGCAGAATGGTGTGGCTCACTTCCGCGGGCTGGGTCTTTTGTCCGCTGACAAAGCCGGACATCTGCATCACAATGCCCACCAGCATTACCGCCCCCGCCTGCGAGGCTTTACGGGTCAGCGTCATGATGCCGGCGAAAATCCCTTCGCGGCGCTGGCCGGTGATCACTTCATCGACATCAGCAATGTAGGTGTAGGTATTCCACGGCACATAGTTGATCCCACCGCGTCCTAGACCGGCAACTGCAGAGACCAGCAATAGCAGAGAGTAGATATCACTCAGGCCCGCGTAATACAGCACGGCGTAGGAAAGCGATGCCAGGCCAAACAGCACCACGACCATCCGATAGGACGGCGCGGGTCCGAAGCGAATGCACAGCGGGATCATGGCGATGACCGCAATAAACTGGAAGATGGCCATCGTGCCCAGCAGGCTGGAGGCCATGGAGGCTTCCTGCATCAGCACGAAAACTACGTAGTAGGTAAACACGGCATTAAAGACGTCCTGGGCGATATACCCGCCAAGGTACATCCCCAGATGCTGACGGAAAATTCTCACGCGCAGCGTTGAGCTCAACTCCACAAACAGGCGGTTGAGGCTCTGCCCGAGCGACAGTTTTTTCTTCTCTTCTTCGGCACGCAGGGCGGCTTCGCTCCACTCTTCCCGCGGTCGCTCCCAGGTGAAGAACCAGACGAGCATCAGCATCAGCGCGCACAGCACGGAGAAGACCAGGCTTGCATAGAAAAAGGAGACCGCATTGTCTTTGCCGAAATGCGTGAGCAGGATCCCCGGCAGGAATGAGGCCAGGATGGCAGACATTTGCGCCATCGAGATACGGGCACCTGAGAAGCGGGTTTTCTGTTTGAAGTCATCGGTCATTTCCGGCACCAGCGTTTCGTACGGCACCAGAATCATGGTGTAGACGATATCGAACACCAGATAGGTCAGCAGGTAATACCAGAAACTCATCTCCCCCACCCACATCAGGGAGTAGCTGAATACGCACGGGATCCCCAGCAGAATAAAGAACTTACGCCGACCGAAGCGCTTGCCGAGCCAGGTCGTGCCAAAGTTATCGGTCAAAAAGCCCATCAAAGGGCTGACGACGGCATCCAGTACCCTTGCGGCAGCAAAGATGAAGGTTGCTTCAATCGGGGAGAGTCCACAGAACGTTGTATAAAAATACAAAAGCCAGGCCGCCGTCAGGGCGGTGGTTCCCGCCCCGAGGAAATCGCCTGACCCGTAAGCAAGATAATTTGCGAGTCCAATTTTTCGTGTTTTCATTGCCGTCAACCCTACTCAGTTTTGGGAGACTCCCTGTAAGCAAAATCTGATCCGGGAGTTATTACACGGCTACAGTAAGAGTATCGACCTGGTGATACCTTTCTGTTTTTGCCATCACCGGCAAGCGGCTGGCAAAAATGCAAAGAGTGTCGTTACGCGTGTCACTGATTTATAAAACAGCGTTTCTTTTACATCAAAAGAGGAGGTCATTTTTTGCGAGCCAGCCATCAGAAATGGCTGATGGCTGGCGTAGAAAGCGGGGTATTAGCGGTAGTTGACGATGACGGAATTACGCTGAACTTTCAGCGCAGGGATCAGGCGTCCGCCGCCTGGCACTTCCCAGATAAAGCGCAAAGGTTCGACAGCAGGCACGCCGTTGAAGGCCTGAGTGGTGCCATTCTCTCCGTCAATTTCCGTACAGCGTGTCTGGGAGCACAGTCGTACCCGAAGCCCGGCTGGCGTTGGGCCAATAAGCGTGTAGTTCCAGACCACCAGGGTCATCAGACCGGACACCGGCTCAGTCGGTGATAGCGGTCGCGAAGACATGGCGACACCGCGGTTGCTGAGGGTCACGCCAATGCTGCTGGCCTGCCAGGTCCCTTCCCCGGCGGCCTGGGCCACCAGCGGAAAAAGTAAGATCCATAACCACTTACGCATTATTTTCCTCCGATCGTCGCCGTCATACGGATATGACGGTTATCCGACAACTCCATATTCGACAGCACGACCAGCTGGTTCAGGCTACGGCGCAGGAAGCGCGACAGCAGCGGACGCAGCGCATGGTTCACCAGCAGAACCGGTGGCGCACCCAGCATCTCCTGACGCGCCAGCGCCTCTTGTGTTTGCTCCAGCAGACGGTCGGCCAGGCCAGGTTCCAGCCCTCCACCGCCCTGCAGAGCCTGCAGCAGCAGACGTTCAAGCGGCGTATCGAGGCCGATAACCTGCACTTCCCCGGTGCCCGGGAACCACTGCTGCGTGATCGCCCGCCCCAGTGCCACGCGCACCACCGCCGTCAGTTCGTGCGGATCGCTTTGCAACGGTGCATGCTCGGCGAGGGTTTCCAGAATGGTACGCATATCGCGGATCGGCACTTTTTCCTCGAGCAGGTTTTGCAGCACCTTGTGCAGCGTGGTCAGCGTCACAACGCCTGGCACGAGATCTTCCGTCAGCTTCGGCATCTCCTGCGTGACGCGATCGAGCAGTTGCTGGGCTTCCTGACGACCAAACAGCTCTGCCGAGAATTGTCCAATCAGATGGTTCAGGTGGGTCGCCACCACGGTACTCGCCTCCACCACGGTGTAGCCCTGAATTTGCGCCTGCTCTTTCAGCGCGCTTTCAATCCAGATAGCAGCCAGGCCAAAGGCCGGGTCGATGGTTTGCTCGCCCGGCAGCGTACCCGCCGCGGTGCCCGGGTTAATAGCCAGCCAGCGGCCAGGATAAGCATCACCGCTGCCAATCTCTACACCTTTCATCAGAATACGATAGCGCGCAGGCGGCAGATCCATATTGTCGCGGATGTGAACCACCGGCGGCAGGAAGCCCATGTCCTGGGCGAATTTTTTACGGATGCTGCGGATTCGGCCCAACAGTTCGCCATCCTGCTGGAAATCGACCATCGGGATGAGGCGATACCCTACTTCCATTCCCAGCGAGTCTTCCAGTTGAACGTCGTTCCAGGTCGCTTCCACGGCCTGCGTGTTCTCCGGCATTTTTACCGGGGCAGGTTCCGCTGCCGGGGTCATCTCACGGCCACGCATCCACCAGGCAAGGCCCAGCAATGCCGCAGTGAACAGCAGGAACACCAGGTTTGGCATTCCCGGCACCAGCCCGAGCAGGCCCAGCACCGCGGCGGCCAGCAGCATCACGCGCGGGTTGCTGAAGAGCTGCCCGACCATCTGCTCGCCAACATCCTGATCGGTACTGACGCGGGTCACGATAACCCCCGCCGCCGTTGAGATGACCAGCGCCGGGATCTGCGCCACCAGACCGTCACCAATGGTCAGCAGCGTATAGCTTTCCGCCGCGTGGCCCATGTCCATACCGTGCTGCAGCACGCCCACCAGCAGGCCGCCGACCACGTTAATCACCATGATCAGGATGCCCGCAATGGCATCACCGCGAACAAACTTACTCGCACCGTCCATTGAGCCGTAGAAGTCAGCTTCCTGCGTCACTTCCGAGCGGCGCTTTTTGGCTTCATCTTCGGCAATAAGCCCGGCGTTCAGATCCGCGTCGATGGCCATCTGCTTGCCCGGCATCCCGTCAAGCACAAAACGCGCGCCCACTTCCGCGATACGTCCGGCACCTTTGGTGATAACCATAAAGTTAATGATGACGAGAATGACGAACACCACGATACCGATGGCAAAGTTACCGCCGACCAGGAAGTGGCCGAATGCCTCAACCACTTTACCCGCCGCGGCAGCACCGGTGTGGCCTTCCATCAGAATGATACGGGTTGACGCCACGTTCAGCGCCAGCCTTAACAAGGTGGTAAACAGCAGAATGGTCGGGAATGCGGCGAACTCAAGGGTGCGCTGGGTGAACATCGCCACCAGCAAAACCATAATGGACAACGCAATGTTGAATGTGAAAAGCAGGTCGAGGATGAACGCCGGAAGCGGCAAGACCATCATCGACAGAATTAGCAGGATGAGAATCGGTCCGGCAAGGATCTGCCATTGCGTCGATTTCAGGTTGCCGGGCAGGCGCAACATTGCCACCAGATTAGCCATCAGTGTCCTTCTCGTTCATAAAATCCAGCGCGTCAGGCACCGGAAGGTTCTCAGGTTTCACAGGCCGTTGACCGCCAGCCAGACGCCAGCGTTTCAACTGCCATACCCAGGCCAGCACTTCCGCCACCGCGGCGTAGAGTTGTCCTGGGATCTGTTGTCCAATTTCCGCATGGCGATACAGCGCTCGCGCCAGCGGAGGCGCTTCGAGTATGGGCACCCGGTTTTCGGTACCAATTTCACGAATACGCAGAGCGATGAGCCCCGCCCCTTTCGCCACCACTTTCGGCGCGCTCATTTTGTTTTCGTCGTACTGCAGCGCAACGGAATAGTGTGTCGGGTTAGTCACAATGACGTCGGCTTTTGGCACATCTTCCATCATCCGCCGACGGGCGGCAGCACGCTGCATCTGGCGGATACGCCCTTTCACGTGCGGGTCACCTTCCATCTGCTTATATTCATCACGAATATCCTGACGAGACATGCGCAGTTTCTTGAAGTGGCTGTAAAGCTGGAAGATAACGTCAAAACCCACCATGGGAATAATGCTGAGCACCACCAGCAGGGCACAGAGCCCGGCCAGGTTCAGCGCATTGCTCATCGCGGTTAACGGCGATTCGCTGATAAGGCGCATCATTTCCGGCCAGTGGTGCCACAGAAAAAAACCGCCGGTACTGCCCATCAGGACCGATTTCAGAATCGCTTTAAGCAACTCCGCACCGGTTTGCGCCGAGAACATTTTCGCAATCCCCGGCAGCGGGTTCAGTTTCGAAAACTTGGGTTGCAGCGATTTCCCGCTAAACACCAGACCGCCCAGCATTACGGGCGAGACCAGCGCCACCAGCACGACGCCGGTAATCAGGGGCAACAGCGCAAGCATGGCATCTTTAACGAGCAGGATTATCTGGCTGAGGATCAGGTTAGGGTCGTTGACCATACTGTGGTCAAAACGTAGGCCAGCCGAGAGCATTCCCGCCAGTTTGCGGGCGAGCGCCTCCCCACCCCACCAGATAATGCACACGCCTACGATGAGGATCAGCAGGGATGTCAATTCTCGGGATCGGGGGACCTGCCCTTCCTCACGCGCTTTTTCTAGTCGGTGGGGTGTGGGGGCTTCCGTTTTGTCGTCGTTCTCTTCTGCCACAGTGCCTGCTCGCAGCCCATTTAGTCACGGGTATCATGCCAGCCTGACCTTTCATCAATGGGTTGAAAAAACCCAATAACCGGGTTCTTTTAGCCAGTTCAGCGTCGGAGCAATCGGGTGATGAGTAAAAAACGGCAAAAAAAAATTTGAGATAGCGTTTGGCAACACTGTCAGCAAGCAGGGCGTGAGCAAGGGCCAGCCACCCCAGCGTTATGCACTCAAAATTAAGCGGCATACCCTCAGGTTGCGCACGCAACCTGAGGGTCATCACCTCAATCAGAAACCAAGGCTGTCCAGCAGATCGTCTACCTGATCCTGGCTTGCCACAACGCCCGCTTTGGTGGCGTCGAGCTGTGGACCGTTGAGCAGGCTTTCGTTCTCGCGTTTTGGACGAGCGGCCGGTTCCGGAATGTTCTCCAGCAGCACCATCAGCAGCTGACGTTCAATTTCCTGAATCACATCCATCATGCGCTTGATAACCTGGCCCGTGAGGTCCTGGAAATCCTGCGCCATCATGATGTCCAGCAGCTGCGCGTTGGTAAAGCTGGTGTGGCCCGGCACATCGCCCAGGAACTGACGGGTATCCGTGACCAGCTCGCGGGCATCCGCCAGCTCGATTGGATTCTCAAACCACTCATCCCAGCGTTTGGTCAGCGCTTTCGCGCCTTTCTCCATCGCATCCTGATGCGGTTGTGACGCTTCAACGCTGTTCAGCGCACGTTCAGCCGCCTGAGCGGTCATCTGCACAACGTAGTCCAGACGATCGCGGGCATCCGGAATGGCTTCCGCCGCTTCAGCAATTGCCTGGTCCAGCCCCAGTTCACGCAGGCTGTCACGCAGCATGCGTGTCAGGCTGCCGATGCGGGCAATGATATCGCTGGGCGAGTGTTCTTCAACGGGTTTCATAGCAGGTTGCATCATCATAACCAACACCTCACATGCCGAGTTTCTCGAAGATCTTACCGAGCTTCTCTTCCAGGGTGGCCGCAGTGAACGGCTTCACAACATAGCCACTAGCGCCCGCCTGTGCTGCGGCAATAATGTTCTCTTTTTTCGCTTCTGCGGTCACCATCAGAACCGGCAATGACGCCATTCCCGCGTCCGCACGGATGGTTTTCAGCAGTTCCAGACCGTCCATGTTTGGCATGTTCCAGTCGGAGATAACAAAACCAAACCCGCCCGCCTGCAGTTTGTTCAGCGCATCAACGCCGTCTTCTGCTTCTTCAACGTTGTTGAAGCCCAGCTCTTTCAGCAGGTTGCGTACGATACGACGCATGGTGGAAAAGTCATCCACAACCAAAAACTTAAGCTCTTTATCCGCCATAAAATAATACTCCTGAGTCAAATACGTATTGCCTGTCCGGCACTGATTTTCGCCAGCATCTGCTGGCTTACCTGGCTAAGATCGACCACTTCGCTCACGCCACCCATATTGATGGCCTCGCGCGGCATGCCGAACACCACACAACTTGCTTCATTCTGCGCAATCGTCCAGGCGCCAGCCTGGTGCATTGCAAGCATTCCGGCGGCACCGTCGTTACCCATCCCCGTCAGGATCACCCCAACGGCGTTGCGCCCCGCATGTTTCGCCACCGAATGAAACAGCACATCCACCGACGGACGGTGCCGGTTTACCGGCGGCCCGTCATGAATTTTGATTTGATAGTTAGCGCCACTGCGCGCCAGCTCCATATGCTTGTCACCCGGTGCGATATACGCATGGCCGGGGAGTACGCGCTCACCGTCTTCCGCCTCTTTCACGCTGATCTGACACAGCTTGTTCAGACGCTCGGCGAACGAGCGGGTAAAGCCTGGCGGCATATGCTGCGTGATCAGAATACCCGGACTTGAAAGCGGCAATGGCTGGAGTACATGACGAATTGCCTCTGTTCCCCCGGTTGACGCCCCAATCACCAGCAGTTTTTCCGAACTGAGTAAAGGACCGGCCTTCAGCGTTACCGGTGCATCCATCGGTTTGTGCGCGGCAAGCTTCGCACGTGACGCGGTGCGGATCTTCTCGGCGATCATTTCGCTGTACGCCAGCATCCCTTCACGAATGCCAAGCTGAGGTTTGGTGACAAAATCCACCGCCCCTAACTCCAGCGCACGCAGGGTAATTTCAGATCCTTTTCCGGTCAGGGATGAGACCATCACCACCGGCATGGGCCGCAGGCGCATCAATTTTTCCAGGAAATCAATGCCATCCATGCGTGGCATTTCGACATCCAGCGTTAACACGTCGGGGTTATATTTTTTAATTAAATCCCGCGCTACCAGCGGATCAGGCGCTGTCGCCACCATCTCCATGTCGCTGTGGCTATTGATAATTTCAGTCATGATCTGGCGCATCAGCGCAGAATCGTCGACAGACAACACCCTGATTTTACTCATGCTTTTTCCTTACTCAGCGCATATACCGTTTGCCCACGCAGGCTAAACTCACGCACGAGGTTGCTGAAGTTTTCCGAGTGCCCGGCAAACAGTAAACCGTCAGGCTTGAGCAACGGAACAAACCGACGCAGAATGTCCTGTTGCGTCGTTTTATCAAAATAGATCATGACGTTACGGCAAAAAATAGCGTCGAACGGCCCCGGCACGTTGTACTGCTTATCCAGCAGGTTAACGGGCGCGAATTCGACACAGTTCGCCAGCTCCTGGCGCACGCGCACCAGGCCTTCATGCGGGCCGGTTCCGCGCATGAAGTAACGCTGCAACTGCTGAGGTGACAGCGTTTTCAGCTCATCCTGGCGATACACGCCGTTGCGTGCCTTCTCCAGCACTTCGGTATCAATATCACTGGCGTAGACTTTCCAGCGTCCAGGCGCCATGCCCAGCGTGTCGGCAAGGGTGATCGCCAGCGAGTACGGCTCTTCCCCGGTTGAGGCGGCCGCACTCCAGACGCGATACTCCCCGCTGCGGCGACGCGCGTGCTCCGCCAGGACCGGGAAGTGGTGAGCTTCACGGAAAAATGCGGTCAGGTTGGTGGTTAACGAGTTAATAAAAGCCTGCCACTCTGCGCTGTTCTGGTTCGCTTCGAGCATGCTCAGATAGCGACCAAAATCGTCCAGCCCCAGCGTACGCAAGCGCCGCACCAGACGGTTGTAGACCATGTCTCGCTTATGATCGGCAAGCACAATCCCCGCACGCTGGTAGATTAACTGACATATCCGACGAAAATGCGCGTCGGACAGCGCGAGGCGCTGTGTCATCTGCAACAGTAATGACGTTTGCCCTGGGGGCATTGGTGATGTCATAGCGCCTTCTTAATTACATTCAGGATACAACTGGCACGGCCTGCGACCGCCCGACTTCTGTTACTGCTTCAACGTGCTCTTTCACATTAAATACCGCGACCAGCCCGGTCAGATGATCCGCCTGGCTGGCCAGTTGATCGGTTGCCGCTGCCGCTTCCTCCACTAACGAGGCGTTTTGTTGCGTGACCTGATCCATCTGGCTTACCGCCTGGGCCACCTGCTCAATTCCGCGACGCTGTTCATCGGACGCAGAAGCAATCTCGCCCATGATGTCGTTAACCCGCGTAACGGAGGTGACGATTTCGTGCATGGTTTTCGCCGCCGTGTCCACCAGGGCAGAACCTTGCTGGACGCGCGAGACGGACTCTTCAATCAGCCCTTTAATTTCTTTCGCGGCGTTGGCGCTGCGGCTCGCCAGATTACGGACTTCACCGGCCACAACCGCAAAACCACGCCCCTGTTCACCGGCTCGTGCCGCTTCAACGGCCGCGTTCAGCGCCAGAATGTTGGTCTGGAACGCAATACCGTCAATCACGCTGATGATGTCGCCAATTTTCTGTGAACTGGCGGCAATGTCCTGCATGGTACTGGCCACGTGAGAGGCCTGATCGCCCCCCTTCTTCGCCGTCATCGCCGCCTGTCTGGACAGGTCAGACGCCTGACGCGCGTTATCCGCGTTCTGGCTTACCGTCGCGGTGAGCTGCTCCATGCTGGCAGCCGTTTGCGCCAGCGAAGCTGCCTGCTGCTCGGTGCGCGATGAGAGATCGTTATTGCCTGCCGCAATCTCCGAGATCCCGGTGTGCATGGCATAACTGCCCTGTCGCACATCGGAGACCGTTTCCCGCAGGGCGCCCTGCATCGCCTTCAGGCTGGCAAAAATCGCCGAAATTTCGTTCTTGCCGTACACCGCCACCGGACGCGCCAGGTTACCCTTCGCAATACTGTCGAAGTGGCTGCTGACGATCGCCAGCGGTTGCACAATCATTCTGCGCGACCAGTACAGGGCACCGCCGGTCAGCAGCACCGCCAGAATCACCACCACGGCAAAAATCACGCCTGACATATGGTAGTTTTTACGGCTGTCATTCCCGGCGCGTTGGACAAACTGGTTAATGTTCTGCTGCCAGGCATTAAAGCTCGCGTCAAACGCCACCTGGGACACCTGGACTGGCGCGGTCATAAAGTCCGAGAGCTGGTTGTTCTCAAGCCAGGTCGCCTGGTGATCCAGGTCGCTGTGCCACTGATCAAAACGCTTCTTCATCGCGACTTTCAGCGCCTTCACTTCCGCGCTGCCGGCGTCCTGTGCCGCGAAGGCGTTAAACTGCGCGTCAGCCTGCTTCAGGCTGACGCGCGCGGTCACCATCAATGCCTTGATGTCATCCGGCGGATAACTCAGGGCGGTTAAGGTTCCCGCTTTGTTCAGCGCCGTGCTTGCCTGCAACAGTACGGCGCGCGTCTGTGCCACGGCGGCGCGCTGCTGGTTACTCGCCTCAACTTCCTGCAAATTCTGATAGCCATCGCGAAACGCCCAAAAAGACAACCCGTTACTGCCAACCTGCAACACACCGCAAAGGATCAGAATCAAAAACAGTGTGGTCGAGATACGAATACGATTTAACATCCACGCTCCCATCATGCGGCAAGCAGCCGCGGTTTAAATGTCAGTCAAAATGTTTCCCAGTTTTCATGTCCGGTCGTCGCTGCAGGTTTACGGGTCGCTGCCGCTGCTGCGGCAGGCGCGAGATACGTTGCTTGCGGGGTGACCGTGTTTCCAGCGAGTGAAGCGAGACGAAACGCCGAGACGGCCATCTTCAGACGGCTTGCCTGGTCTTCCAGCGCAGCGGCCGCCGCAGCGGACTCCTGCACCAGCGCGGCGTTTTGTTGTGTCACGCGATCCATTTCCGATACCGCCAGAGCAACCTGGTCGATACCACGACTCTGCTCATCCGACGCAGAGGCGATTTCACCCATGATGTCCGTTACGCGGGTAACGGCATTCACGATGTCATTCATGGTTTCCCCTGCGCTTTCTACCAGCACGGAGCCGGTATCGACGCGGGAAACGGAGTCTTCAATCAGGGCCTTGATCTCTTTCGCCGCGTTGGCACTGCGGCTGGCAAGGTTGCGCACTTCCCCGGCCACCACGGCAAACCCGCGCCCCTGCTCGCCCGCACGTGCGGCTTCAACGGCGGCGTTGAGGGCGAGGATATTGGTCTGGAAAGCGATGCCGTCGATAACGCTAATGATGTCGGCGATTTTCTTCGAACTGTCGGCGATTTCGTGCATGGTTTTCACCACGCCGTCCACCACGCGACCGCCTCGCTGCGCCGTTTCGGACGCGCTTTCCGCCAGCTGTGAGGCCTGACGGGCGTTGTCCGCGTTCTGCTTCACGGTCGCGGTAAGCTGCTCCATGCTGGCGGCGGTCTCTTCGAGCGCCGACGCCTGCTGTTCGGTGCGCGACGACAGATCGTTGTTGCCCATCGCAATTTCGCTGGTACCGGTATAAATGGCTTCCGATCCGTTACGCACGTTGGCGACGGTCTCAATTAGCGAGCGCTGCATATGATCAACGCTGTTTGCCAGCTCGGTAATTTCATTGCGCCCGGAGACGGTCAGCGTTTTGGTCAGGTCACCACCGGCAATCTCGCGAATGTGGGCAATGACGCGACCGAGAGGATTAAGCAGGATGTGGCGAATGCCGTACCACACGCCCACCAGCACGATGACCAGCGCCAGCGCCATGACGGCCATCTGCCATTTGGCAAAGCGGTAATCATTCTGGCTTTGCGTAAAGGCCGAGTGATACAGGTCGCCACTGGCTTTGGCGTATTCCCCGAGTGCCGCACCAAGGGCGTTTTGCATCCCCTGGGTAGGTTGCGCGAAATACGCGTCCATGTTGCCGCTTTCCAGGAACTGAATAAGCTCCGTCAGACCGGCATAGTAGGCGTTGTACTTTTCATCGATATTCTGGCTCACCTGCGCCATGGCAGGCTGTGGCGTGATTTTCTTAAAGGCGTCGTAGTGTTTCGCTGCGTCAGCAAGGGTCGCCCGCGCATTTTTCAGCAGTTCCGTTTTCGCACTGCTCTGCTGATTATTTGGATCCATCATCATGCGGGCGGAAGAGCGGCTCAGGTTGATACGCGTTTGCAGCATCAGATCCCACGTCGACGTCAGTTCACTCTGCTGTACGCGGAGATCGTTCGAGGCGGCGAAACTGTCCTGGTTTTGTTTAAGTGACGAGAAAAAAAGCCCGCCGGAGGTAAGCTGAAGAAGTGCGAAAATGACCAGCACCATCATAAGCATTGTGACAACGCGGATACGGTTCAACATACAACACCTTCTCATAGATTTATTAACGGTGTTATCGGCACTGACTACAGGAACTTTACATTTGAGAAAGGGAAAAGCGCGGGGTTAAAACGCAACGTCAACGATCAGCGTGTCGGTGTAGGTGCCGGCAGGCGGCGTAGACTGGCTGGTAAGGACT
Source organism: Enterobacter cloacae complex sp. FDA-CDC-AR_0132 (assembly GCF_003010695.1). Taxonomy (NCBI): domain Bacteria; kingdom Pseudomonadati; phylum Pseudomonadota; class Gammaproteobacteria; order Enterobacterales; family Enterobacteriaceae; genus Enterobacter; species Enterobacter cloacae complex sp. FDA-CDC-AR_0132. The sequence continues at coordinate 4,622,004 of NZ_CP027618.1, forward strand.
TTGGCAGTGTAGTTGTAGGTTCGCAATAAACCGTCGGTACTGACCTGCGATGAGGTTGCGCTGGTCCAGCGCTCGGTACCGCTGCCACCCCAGCGGTTGGTCGTGGCTTCTTTATAAATGTCGTAACTCATGTAGTTACTGCCGCTCACCATGCGGCGAACATTATTCAGCGCGTTGGCACCATTATTAATTCCGATAGTGTAAGTGCTTCCTTTGGTACAGGTGACGGCAATCGCCTGCGAGACAGTGGGGAAACTTTGCACCAGCGGCGCACTGTTGAAGTTGACGTCAGGCGTGGTCATGGCGCTGCAGTCGTTGGTAACGGTCATGTTGAGAAGAATACTGGTGGTCGCCGTGCCTGTCTGGGGAACGGTGCAAAGGCCCAGCACGCCCACGGAACAGACGCTGTAGTTGATGCTGAAGGTGAGCAGCACCTGATAGGGCCCGGCTGTGACGTTTTGTCCGGCAACGGTGCGGAAATAAAGCGGAATGCTGTACTGTTTTGACCCCAGTAATCCCAGCAGGGTGTTGCCGCTCCAGGTATAAGCTTTGCTGATTTGCACTTCGCTGTTGCTCGAACACCCCGTTAACCCGCACAACCGGGTGGGGATCACATCCGTGATGGCCGCATTATCGGTGCGTTTCATGGTGGCACGGCTGTTGCCTGAAACCGACGCGGCGGTGTAGTTCAGCGTCACCGAGTCGTTGGTCAGAAGATTGAGCACAGCGTCGCATGCCACGATCAGCCTGCCGGTGGTTTCGACCTCCCCGGTTCCGCTGAGCGCGAACGAGGTGACGCTACCAAATGACGCATTTACCGTACTGACGGTACACGCCGCCCAGCCGCCGCCAGAAAACAGCAGCAGCATCAATAGCAGTAAGCGCTTCACCGTTCCTCCCGGCAAATCAGCGGTCCGTATGTCTGCAGCTTATGTTCCGGGTTGGCCCCCACGGTCAGCGTGGCCGAGCAGTGTTTTCCGTCTGGCGTAATCACCTCAAGCGGGTTCACATCGCTGAGATTTTCCAGCCAGGCGATGCCGTCATACCCCACCACCGCATTGTTGCGCGAGGCACGTCGAACCTGGCTTCCCACCGGAATAGCCTGCCCCTGCTTGTCATGCAGAATGACGCTTGCCACCCGCTCCTGCTCCATCGGGAAATCGACCAGATAACCGCTGTGGCGGCGAATAGCGATCCGCCGCTCTGTCTCTTTCAGCCGGGTATCCGCGGGCAGATTAAGGGTATCAATGCGATAACTGGCCGGGTAATAAGCCGATACACCGCTGACCAGCAGGTAGCCGTTATTGTTCGTTTTGCCGACCGGCTGGTTTTCATAACTGACGGGAACGTCCGGGTGACCGTCGGTGCTGATCACCACAAACGCATCGTTGATTTTGTTTGCCGCAAATAGCTCGCCGTCCATCAGCACAATCGCGCCCATCGCCTCTCCCCACCAGGTCATCATGTCCCTTTCGCCATAACCACCGCCCTGAAGTTCGATGTTGTTATTGCGCCAGCCCAGCGTTCCCTGCTGATAATCATTGGCTTTCGACTGGTTGGCCCATGCCATGTTCCAGCTAAAGCCACCGTCGGAAGGCATGGAGTGGTTGTAGTTGATACGCTGCGTGCTGCCGGCATCTGGCGTGTTTTCATAGGTTACGGCGGCACTGTCACGCTCTCCCAGCGGCACCTGAAGCGACATGGCCACCGTCCAGTCTCCCCGCTGCTGATCGCGGCTTGCGGCCAGATAAATACTGCTCGCCCCCCACAGATTGCGGCTCCAGGAGAGATTCAGCAGTTCGGTTTTTTGGTTGTCAAAGCTCTCCACGCCGATCCACGCAGCACCGAGACTGCCATACTCGCCCAGGTTAAAGGTGAGAGAGTACTGGTCGGTGTTGCGACTAAAACTGGCGATGGGCCGGTCATTTTCGTCATAGACCGTAGGTTGGTCATAGAGGGCGAGGTTGCCAAAGTCGCGATCGCGCCGCGTATGCTGTGTCGCTACACTAAATTCACTGGTACTGTACTGATAGCCCCAGTTGATTTGCCCGCCATTATCTCCGCGCATACGGCTTTGAGAATACGCGGTATTCACGACGCCAAACCGACCCAATTTAACCACCGTCCCCATCCCGCCCAGCGCCAGTGCTTCTGCCCCTTCGGCATGGCCCTCCAGCGTCAACCAGTCCGTAACGCCATAGCGATACGACCCACTACCCGCCGCCGGGCCGTAGTCAAAATTCTTGATGCCGTAATTACGCCGCAGGCTGCCGAGCGTCACCGCCCCGTCGCTCAGGCCCTGTTTCAGCAATTCGCTGGTGACGTAAAACGGCAGCGTGGTACTCACCTGGCGCCCCAGCGCATCGGTGGTGACCAGTACCGCGTCCCCTGCTCCGTTGATATAGGGCAGATTGGTCAGGGTGAACGGTCCCGGCTGAAGCTGGGTCGAGCCGGAACGATAGCCATTGATAAAGAGATCCACCGAGGTGGGAACCGCCGCTTCGCCCGAGAACTCTGGCAGTGGCCAGGTCACGAGGTCAGGACGCAGGGAGAAATCCCGCCCGTAGCTGATCCCGCCCATGCGCACGCTGGTGCTCCAGCTCAGGGCATCGCTGATCACATCCCCGGCGGTCCAGGTCGTTGCCTCGTCCTCGTTCGTCATCAGAAGCGTCGTGTCATAGCGCACATACCCTTCCTGCTGACCGTCGTTTCCGGTGAAATTTTCCCGGGCATAGCCGGTTGAAGAAAAGGAGCCGTTCTCATTGAAGTAGCGGAATTCATGCCAGAGCGAGGCCTGTCCGCCGACATGTTCCGTATGGTTGGTGTAGAGATCGTAATTGAGCAGTGCTCCACGCCCGAAGTGTGGTTTGCTTTGTGACATTTGTCCGCTGAAAGGGGTCACGCGTGAGGCGACCCAGTCGGCCGGAACGCCCAGCAGCAGACGCTGCGCCGCGCTGTCGTACTCTACGCGCACCTGCGGCAGGGTAGAAAGGTTCACGTCTCCGGCAGGCACATGCTCCGGCGGAAGCCCTGCCCGCAGCAGGTCGGCGCTGGAAATAAAGAATGCCCCCTCGCGCTGCGTCACGGGCACCACCATACCGGTGTCGTAGTGATTCAACACAATCGAGAGCTGAAAGACCGCTTCGCCGTTCAACGCCTGAGCCTGCGGCGGCGGCGGTAAACTGTCATCGCCGGGCTCAGCCCAGGTGCTGGTACTGACGCAGAGCAGGATCATCATCGCCGGTTTCAGTTGACGGGCGTCGACTGCCATTGCGTATCCCTGGCATTAATCTGCGCGCTCAGCCGGTCTGGCTGACCTATTCCGGCCGGGATTGACCAGGTGCGGGTGCTGCCCGCAAGCACATACCCGAGTAATCCGTCTGCAACCGTCCGCTTCTGCCCGCCCTGCTCCAGCGCCACCTGGCTGAGTTTGACGTGCACATCCCCCTGATTACGGACCTCCAGGGCAGGATGTCCCTTCTCCTGCGTCACCCGCCAGCTCAGATTTTTGGTCTCCACCAGCGCATGATGCGCCCCCTCTTTTAGGGTCGGGATCCCCTGTCCATAAACGAACAAAGGAATGGAGTAGCGCATTTGCAATTTCAGGCCAATGGCCGGCTCGGCTTTGGCATCCGGCTGGGGGATTTCATCCACAATAATGCGGTAGGCCTGTTCGACGCCGAGCGGCACCGTACCCTGCTTAATCAAACGAATAAGCTGCTTACTGCCTTTGCCAATGGTGACGATGGGCGGGCTGGCCACCACGTCCTGCTGTGCGGAGTAGCGTTCATAACCGCCCTCCTGCTTCCAGCGCACAATGCGGACCTGCATTGTCGTTGCGCTGTTCCCCTGATTCTGGATCCATAATTCAGTGGCTTTGGCATCCGCTGACAACCACGGATCGATGGGCCACAACAGAATGGTTGCCGCCGCCTGCGCCTGGCCTGTCGCCGCAGCCATTCCCCCCAACAAACTCACCAGACAAAGGTGTCTGAAAAATGGCTTCATCGACTGTCTCCCTTTATCACCATGACAAGGTCACGGTGAGCTGATCAGAATACGTTCCTGCCGGGCTAAACCCGGTCAGCAGCGCCACGCCAAAAAGCGGCAGCGCAATGTTATTACTGTTGGTATAGGTCACCGGTATTGCCTGATTGACGCCAATTTCGCTGTTCGCCGCCAGCGAACTGCTGCTGTAAAGGCGATATCCCACCACTTCCGTTCCCCCTGAGCGCTTCATACGCCGAACGGAGGAGTAATTCTGTCCGCCGTTAATGCTCATACTCAGCGCCACGCCGGGCGTGCAGGCGATGGACAAGGCCCCGTTAGGCACAAAACTGGTGCTCACCGGGGCACTCTCCACCCCGTTGTGGGTACCGAAATCGAGCGTACCGAAAAGTCCTCCGCTGCCCGTGGATACCGCGCACCCGGGCACAATGGTCGCGCTGACCTTAAATGACTGTGACGTCACAGCACCCGCCGCAGGCACCAGCATCAGGCAGACGATCAGCGCGTACAAAGGGTGCACGATCCCCTCCGCGCTGTTGCGCAGACGCAAAATGGATGCCTTCATGGCTGCGTGAAACTAGTAGGTGACGCTGACGTTAATCGTGTCGGTGTAGGTACCCGGAACGACCGTAACGCTGTTACCGCCCCCGGTAATGCGCCCGAAAAGTGTGTAACTGTCGATGCCCCCGGCGGTTGACGCTATTGGTAGTGCCGCGTTGTTGGCAACGACGTTGTTAAATCCGCTGTCGCTATACAGGCTGTAAGCCACACCCTGTGCAGCATTGGTGGTGTTGACCAGATAGCGCGCAGGCGTGCCTGGCGTCCCCACGACGGTACCCGGCGCGGTGGAGTTGGTATTCCCGGTGATCGCCACCGTATAGCTGGCGGTCGTACATTGAATGGTGAACGTGTTACCGCCGCTGGCACCGGTCAACTGCGTCGTCAGGGTGGAAAACGTTGCGGGATGGGTGCCGAAATCCAGGGTCCCGAAGTTAATGCCATTTTGCGTGGGCGAGCCGTTTATCAGACAACCGTTCGTCAGGGTTAACGTCGCGCCAATAGTACCGCTGCTGGTCACCGCCAGCGCCTGTTGGGCTGTTGTCGCCGTCAGCAACGTGCCTGCACAGATCAAAAGGAGTTTTCTTTTCATTTACCACCCTCCAGAAGACATTTCCGTTCGCTTGCCACATTTTATTTTTGCTGTTCAAGATGTTAGCCCCACTTAACGTTCCTCTTCCGGGGGTTATTGAGAATTTAGTTTATGGATACCGCTTCGACCACCCGCGCCGCGGAGGGCAAGACTGATGGCTTATTGACTGAATATTTATTTATAAAACAGGATGTTAATACTTTGTGAATGCCTTATTTCTCGTATACGCAGAGGATATATCCATCGAAATGTGATCTGCATCACAATATATCGTCGAGGCGTTAACAACAAAATTAATAAAAATTAAAAACTAGTTGTATCTCCCTCCGCTTTACTTCAATTTATGTGCCGAATAATTTCCTGCGTCGTAATAAAAAATCTATATACATCGGCGCAGACGGCAACCAAAGCGCATAGAGGGTCTTTTTTCGTGGCAAGTGCAAACAAACTCACACTCTTCATCGTGATATTCATGCTGGCGGGTATTCTTTCAGGGGCGGCGATTCATGAGTATGCCTCTGCGGATGCCATCAAAGCATGGTCGGATAACATCACGCTGCTGACCGATATTTTCCTGCGTCTGATTAAAATGGTTATTGCGCCACTGGTCTTCAGCACGCTGACCGTGGGCATTATGAAACTGGGTGAAACCTCCACCATTGGTCGCGTGGGCGGCAAAGCGATGGTGTGGTTTATTAGCTCATCCGTGCTTTCCATTCTGGTGGGACTGTTTATCGTCACGCTGGAACGTCCGGGCAGCGGCCTGAACCTGGCTATCCCGAAAGAGGCGGTAGACACCGGCCTTGCGGTGGGGGGGATGACGCTGAAAGCGTTCTTGTCCCATACCATTCCGACCAGTATCGCCGGTGCGATGGCGAACAATGAAATCCTGCAGATTGTGGTCTTCTCTATGTTCTTCGGCATTGCCGGCGCGTCGCTGGGGCAAAAATTCAATGCCCCGCTGGTGGCCGCGCTGGATGTGGTCTCCCATATCATGCTGAAGGTGACGGGTTACGTGATGTACGTCGCCCCGCTGGCCATTTTCGCTGCTATCTCATCTGTGATTGCCACTCAGGGTCTGGGCATTCTGCTGAACTACGCCTCCTTTATTGGCGGCTACTACGTGGCAATCCTTCTCACCTGCATGGTGCTGCTGGCCGTCGGTTATATGGTGCTGAAGAAAGAGGTGTTCCGCCTGGTCAGCATGCTGAAGGACCCGGTGCTGGTGGCGTTTACCACCAGCAGCTCAGAAGCGGCGTATCCAAAAACGCTGGAGCAGCTTGAGCGTTTTGGTTGCTCGCGCAATATCGCCTCTTTCGTTCTGCCGATCGGTTACTCCTTTAACCTGGTGGGCTCTATGGTGTATTGCTCTTTCGCCTCGATGTTTATCGCCCAGGCGTACAATATTCACCTGAGCTTCACCGAAGTGACCGTGCTGATGCTGACGCTGATGCTGGCTTCAAAAGGGATTGCGGGGGTGCCTCGTTCGTCGCTGGTGGTCCTGGCGGCAACCATCCCGAGTTTCAATATTCCGGTAGCGGGTATTTTGCTGCTGATGGGGATCGATCATTTCCTGGATATGGGACGTTCAGCGATTAACGTGCTGGGTAACGGTATTGCGACTGCGATGCTGTCGCAAAATGAAGGGGCGCGCGAAGCGGAGACTGAGCTGGTAGAGCAGGAAGCGTAACGGGTTGGCGGAATGGTTTCGTTCACCTTAAGACCAGCAGAAAATACTACGTCTGCAGTAAGTGAATAAGATAAGGGGGCTGCAATAGCCCCCTTAATATGTTCACCGCAGCGGGCGAATCAGATAACCGAAATGCCCGACTGAACGAAACGGTTCCACGAAAGCCTCACAGAACCGTTTAGAGAAACATTACGCCACGTGATTCGCCGCGATATCCAGCAGCGCCATCTCATCACTGTTCAGCAGCTTCTCAATATTCACCAGAATCAGCATACGCTCACCCAGCGCTCCCAGCCCCGTCAGATACTCGGTAGACAGCGTGACCGCAAACTCCGGCGCCGGACGGATTTGATCGGACGTCAGGGACAGCACATCAGATACGCCATCCACCACGATCCCAACCACGCGCTGCCCCAGATTCAGGACAATCACCACGGTGTTTTCGTTATAATCCACGTCGCCCTGGCTGAACTTCACGCGCAGGTCAACGATAGGCACAATCACGCCGCGCAGGTTGGTGACACCTTTAATAAAGGCAGGCGTGTTCGCGATTCGGGTAACCTGGTCGTAACCACGAATTTCCTGCACTTTCAGGATATCGATGCCGTACTCCTCATCGCCTAAAGTGAATACCAGGAATTCCTGCCCTGATGGCTCGCCCGCCAGTTTCGTTACATTACTCATACCGGTCATGTTATTACCTTCTACTTAATCAGGCGGCTGTGTACGCCACACGTTGTTCACGATTTAATCCCTGAAGCGCCGACACATCAACGATCAGCGCCACGCTACCGTCACCCAGAATAGTGGCGGCAGAAATACCTGGCACTTTGCGGTAGTTGCTTTCGAGGTTCTTCACGACCACCTGGTGCTGGCCAATCAGCTGATCAACCAGCAGCGCGTAGCGGCGACCCGCACTTTGCAGGATCACCACGATCCCCTGCGTGGCCTCGGTTTTCGCGCCATCCACTTCGAACACTTTCCACAATTCGACCAGCGGCAGGTACTCACCGCGCACTTCAAGAACGCGCTCGCCACCCGCCAGCGGATGCAGATCTTCTTCACGCGGCTGCAGCGATTCCATCACCGCGTTCAGCGGCAGAATAAAGACTTCGTCCGCCACTTTCACCGACATGCCGTCGAGGATTGCCAGCGTCAGCGGCAGCAGGATACGAATGGTGGTGCCGGAACCTTGCTTAGACTTGATCTCAACGTGGCCGCCCATCTCCTGAATGTTACGCTTCACCACGTCCATTCCCACGCCGCGGCCGGAAACGTCCGTCACCTGCTCTGCGGTCGAGAAGCCTGGCGCGAAGATCAGCATGCCCACTTCTTCGTCAGTCATGTTTTCGTTGACCGCCATTCCCTGCGAAATGGCTTTCGCCAGAATGCGCTCACGGTTCAGGCCCGCACCGTCATCGGTCACTTCGATGCAGATGTTCCCGCCCTGGTGTTCGGCGGAGAGGATCAGATTCCCGACCGGGGATTTTCCGGCGGCAATGCGGTTTTCCGGCAGTTCGATACCGTGGTCGAGGCTGTTACGCACCAGGTGCGTTAACGGGTCGATAATGCGTTCGATCAGGCTTTTATCCAGCTCAGTGGAGCTGCCCATCAGCGTCAGTTCAATCTGTTTATTCAGTTTACTGGCCAGGTCACGCACCAGACGCGGGAAGCGGCTGAAGACATATTCCATCGGCATCATACGGATGGACATCACCGATTCCTGCAGGTCGCGGGCATTACGTTGTAACTGCCCCATGCTGGTAATCAGATCGCCGTGGGTCACCGGGTCCAGTTCGTTAGACCGCTGTGCCAGCATCGACTGGGTAATCACCAGTTCACCCACCAAGTTAATCAGCTGGTCAACTTTCTCGACGGCGACGCGGATGCTGGTGGATTCACTGGAGCGCGCGGCCGGTTTTTCACCACGGCCTGGCGCGGCGGCATCTTTTGGCACCGCTTTCAATACCGGCGCCGCAGGCGCAACGGCAGGCGCGGCCGCCTGAGGAACAACCGCCACCTCTTCCACTGCCGCTGGCACGTCAACCGCCGCCGTTTCAGTTTCAAACGCGATCTGGTCGGCTTCGATAACAAAGCACAGGACCGCCACGATATCGTCCTGGCTGATCCCCTCTTCCAGCGTCGCACTCAGGCTGTCTTTGCCTTTCACCACGTTGCTTAATTTCGCCAGGTTACTCAGCTCTTCTTCAAGCAGGTCAACTTCGTTCTCTTTGAGGCGTGACAGCACCACGCGCACTTTACTCGCAGCGGCGGCCGGGGCCGCCTCTTGTGCGGTAACGGCATCGACAACGCTCAGTTTGGCTGCCGGAACAACGGCTGCGGCTGCGTCACCTTTGGCTTCCAGCGCGAGCTGGCGCAGCGCATTGCAGATGTATTCAAAGCTGGCGGCATCAGGCTCTGCCGAGCTTTTATAGGCGTCGAGCTGTTCCTGCATAATATCTTTGGTTTCCAAAAACAGGTTGATAATGTCGGTATTGAGCTGCATCTCACCGCGTCGTGCTTCATCCAGCAGGTTTTCCATTAAATGGGTCGTTTCCTGCAGGATGGTAAATCCAAACGTTCCGGCTCCGCCTTTAATCGAGTGCGCCGCACGGAAGATGGCATTGAGCTGCTCGGAGTCCGGTGCTTCAGGCACCAAATCCAGCAAGTGTTGCTCCATATCGGCCAACAATTCGTCGGCTTCATCAAAGAATGTCTGGTAAAAATCGCTAATATCCATGCTCACGCTATCACCTCGGATTGGCTGGTGGCGATGTTGGAACGGCAGCCGAAGGAACGGCCCCAGGCTGTTTTAAATCGTCCAGTGACTCATTCTGACTTTCGGCGTTTTCGTGCAGGATGGCCTGCTCCGCCTGCTGGTTCAGCACTAAAAGACTGATACGACGGTTGATGGCGTCATCCGGCCCGCGGTCAGTGACACGCATGGTTGATGCCATGCCGACCACGCGCAGTACCTTGCCATCATCAAGCCCACCTGCCACCAGCTCGCGACGCGAGGCGTTGGCACGATCGGCAGAAAGCTCCCAGTTGCTGTATCCCTTCTCACCCGTGGCGTACGGGAAGTCATCCGTGTGTCCAGACAGGCTGATACGGTTAGGAATACCGTTCAGCACTGGCGCAATGCCGCGCAAAATGTCGCGCATGTATGGCTCAACTTCCGCGCTGCCCGTTTTGAACATCGGGCGGTTCTGGCTATCAATAATCTGTATACGTAAACCTTCCTGCACCAGATCGATCTTCAGGTGTGGTCGCAGGGCACGCAGTTTAGGATCCGCCTCAATCAGCTGATCGAGATCGCCGCGCAGTTTCTTCAGGCGTGCTTGCTCCATACGTTTTTTCAGCTCGTCGATGTTCGGCTCTTTCTTCACCTCACCCTTCTGCTGGGTGTAATCATCGCCGCCGCCAGGGATCGGGCTGTCGCTGTTAGAGATTCGCTGCCCACCGGTCACGGCGGTCGCCAGCGGCGTTCGGAAATATTCGGCAATCTGGATCAACTCTTTCGGGCTGGAGATGGAGATGAGCCACATCACCAGAAAGAATGCCATCATTGCGGTCATAAAATCGGCGTACGCGATTTTCCAGGAGCCATGCGCGCCGTGCCCATGCCCCTTGTGCTTGCGTTTTTTTACGATGACGATCGGATGGGACTGATTTTTCATGCGTCCTCAGTTGTCGTCTGTTGGTTTGGGTTTTTCACCGCACGCACGTGTTCTTCAAGCTCGATAAACGACGGGCGCTCGCTGGAATAAAGCGTTTTACGGCCGAATTCAACTGCAATAGGTGGCGCATAACCGTTAAGGTTAGAGAGCAGCGTGATCTTCACGCACTGCATCATTTTGGTCGTTTCCGCGCTTTTCTGACGCAGAACGCTGGCCAGCGGAGAGATAAAACCATACGCCAGCAAAATACCGAGGAAGGTGCCCACCATCGCATGCGCAATCAGCGCACCCAACTCTGCCGCAGGACGATCCGCCGAGGCCAGCGCGTGTACCACGCCCATCACCGCCGCGACGATACCGAACGCAGGGAGGGAATCGCCCACCAGCGCCAGGCTGTTTGCCGGCACTTCGGATTCGCTTTCGTGCGTTTCAATCTCTTCGTCCATCAGCGCTTCGATTTCGAAGGTGTTCATGTTGCCGCTGATGATCAGTCGCAGGTAATCGACGATGAAATCCAGCATCATTGCGTCAGCGAGAATGCGCGGGTAGCTGGCAAAAATTTCGCTCTCTTTCGGGTTTTCAATATCCCGCTCAAGCGAGAACATGCCCTGCTGACGCGACTTCGCCATCAGACGATAAAGCAGCGCAAGCAGATCCATGTACATGCTTTTGGTGTATTTAGAGCGACGAAACAGCAGTGGAATAGCTTTCAGCGTGCCCTTGATCGATTTACCGTTATTACCAACGATAAAAGCCCCTACCCCTGCGCCGCCGATGATAATAAGTTCAGCCGGTTGATAGAGTGCTCCAAGGTGCCCGCCGGTCATCATGTAACCGCCGAAAACTGTACCGAGAACTACCAGGTAACCTAATAAGATAAGCACGACATCATCCTTCCGCTAGTGACTATGGCAAGGATGTTCAGCTCGCAGCGTTTACCGTTTGCGGGGTAAAAAAAAGCAGCGGTAATTGCTTACCGCTGCTGGAATCTTGCCCACACGTTCGGGTTAAACAGCTTGTTCGATCTGTTCATCCAGCAGTTGTGGAATAATATCGGCAGCTTCCCGGGAAAGTTTACGTCTTTTTACTGCTCGGGATGGAGGCTGGCATAAACTACAGGCGAAGCTGCCTGCAGGCTGATGCGCATGGGTAATAAAATTGCCATCGCAGCAGTTACAGCGCGACAGCTCAAGCATTCCGCTTTCAACAAAACGCACCAGCGTCCATGCGCGGGTGAGCGCCAGCAAAGGACCCTCGTCCTGCTGCGGGCATTGTTCAAGGTAAAGTTTATACGCTTTGATCACGGCATCAACGCCGCTACACAAACCGGTTTTGAGAAGATACTGCCAGGCATTACAGAACATAGAGGCATGAATGTTCTGTTCCCAGGTCATAAACCAGTCCGTTGAAAACGGCAGCATTCCTTTCGGCGGGGGACTACCACGTAACTCTTTATACAATTTGATGAGGCGACCACGACTCAGCTGAGTCTCGCTTTCCAGCATTTGTAAACGAGCACCGAGCGTAATCAGCTCCATTGCTAACTGTATGTCACGCGCTTCCTGAACAATGCTTTTCTCGCTCATTGCTAGGCCCTTTTCTTACGGGCTGCGTCATCAGGCTGGCTGATTTCGGTAAGCAAGCGAGTGGAAAGAAGAATACCGGTATGGATCTGTTGAAGATCGTCAACACGGGAATCCTGCGTCAGACGCGTGATAGTCTGAGGATTGTCAAAACGGAACTGGCAAACCAGTTGGTTTGTTTCCGCCAGTTTAACCATTTGAGGAAGGGTTAACCCACCCAGCATGGTTGCCATTTCTTCATTAATACCCAGACGAAACATCGCGGACGCCTTGTCCTGACTAATCAAACGCTGCGCGAGCAGTAAATACGACAAATTGATGTCATAGATATGTTTTAGCAACTCGGATGTATGCATTGTTCCCATCCCGAATAACCAACTATTATTTTTATGCGGAAAGACCGCACCCCGTGATGTCGCCGGGAAATCACCCGGTATAAAAAAGAAAAGGCTAAATGCATAGTCGAATTTAGGTTTGTATTCATTGAAACGCGCAACAGCTGAAACGCGGTTACGTCTCTTACACGTTTTATCATTTCTTACAAATAACTAAGATTTTTCCTAATTCGACGCAAACTCTACTCGTCAGTTTTGACACATACAATGCAGCTACCCCCAAATTTAAAAAAAATGTGATCTACGTCACACAATTTAAGTGAATATCTCCCATAAATCCATCAGTATGACTTGTAAATTGGTTGTTTTTTGAACGATCAACACTGTTTTCTATTCTTTATGGGCGAATACTCATGCAGGAGCATGAGCAGAAGTGGCATGACATGTGCGGTTCGAAACGTGTCAGCGACCGGATGCGCGTCACAGCGAATCCATCTTAAGGTCACATTTTCATTACCTATAAAAAACATGTAGTTATGCAAAACGCCCATAACAATTGTTTCACATGGTAATCATTAGAAATGTGTTTATAACGCGTTAAAACGATTTAACACCGGAAACGTAAAAAAGTGTGATTCAGGTTAAGTTGTTAATTTTTTTCATTTAGGCACGTTTTCCCGTTATTCTTCTTATAAGAATAATTAATGAATAATTATGATTAGCTTCACACTTATGTCGTATACACCTCTTGCAGATCCGGTGAAATCGCGGTAATGGTGACTAAGACGCTGTCTTTCAGACACCTAAGGAGTGCGTTATGAGTTACTCCCATCTTCTTGTTTCTGTTGCGGTTTCGCCCGAAAGCCATGAACTCATCGCCCGGGCGGTTTCCATTGCCAGACCGCACAATGCCCGTATCAGCCTGATCACCCTCGCGGCCGAGCCTGAGATGTATAATCAACTGGCTGCCCCCATGCTGGAAGATATTCGTGAGGTATTACAGGAAGAAACGCAGCAATTTATGCGAGAGCTGGTAGAAAAGGCGCAATATCCCATATATGACACCATTATTGCGACGGGGGAGCTTAATGCGCATATTCTCAGCATATGCAGTAAGCAGAATATTGATTTAGTAATATGCGGGAATCATAACCACAGCTTTTTTTCTCGCGCAGCCTGTGCGGCGAAATCGATTGTGGCGTCAAGCCAGGTGGATGTGTTGTTAGTGCCTCTTGGGGGTCGTTAAACCCCCAGAGGAAAATCAGGCGAGTTTAGGGAATGTCGCGATCTTTTTTTGCAGGTGGCCTTCATTACTCTGCGGCGCAATATCACGAAGATCGCGAATAAAACGCGCCTGCCAGTGGTTAATATCGTCCTTACGGATCGTTTCCATCATCTCGGCATGGCGGGAAATACGCTCCGTGAGCGGCATCGTCAGCGCACGGTTGAGGGCATTCGCCACGTCGTCACGATCGTAAGGGTTAACGATAAGCGCAGACGTCAATTCATTGGCGGCCCCGGCAAACTGGGAAAGCACCAGCACACCCGGATCGGCGGGGTCCTGGGCGGCGACGTACTCTTTCGCGACCAGGTTCATCCCGTCCCGCAATGGCGTAACCAGCCCGACATCCGCATAGCGGAACACTTTCATCAGGATCTTACGGTCAAAGTGTTGATTGAGATAAAACAGTGGCGTCCAGCCCAACTGACCGTAGCGGCCATTAATGCGCCCTGCTTCCGTCTCCAACTGGTGACGAATATCCTGATAAGCCTGCACTTCACCGCGCGAGGTGGGCGCTATCTGCGTATAGCGGATTTTACCGTGATGCTGCGGGTACTTCTCCAGCAGCGTTTCATACGCCAGGAAACGTTCCGGCAGCCCTTTGGAATAATCAAGACGCTCCACCGAGAAAATATTCTTCACGTGCTTGAGTTCATTCTTAAGCTGCGCCAGTTTGGGCGGCAGCGGACCGGAAGCCTGCTCGGCAATCTCTTCAGGTTCAATACCGATGGGATACACTTCAGTGTGGAATGTCTTGCCCCAGGCCGTATGGGTTTTCCCCCCTTTGGTCACCACTCGCGTTTTGCCGGACACAGAATCAAGGAACGCAAGTCGGTCATTCTCGGTCTGGAAGCCCAGCAGATCGTAGTCACACAGCGCATCCAGCAACTCTTCATGCGGCGGCAGCGCGGTAAAGATTTCCGGCGTCGGGAACGGAATATGCAAGAAAAAACCAATCCGGTTATTCACTCCCCTTTTACGCAACTCTCTGGCGAAGGGCAGCAGGTGATAATCGTGGATCCATAAAATATCGTCATCCTCGATTAAAGGCAGCAGTTTATCCGCCAGCAGCGAATTCACCCGCGTGTAGCCTTCAAAGGACTCGCGCTGGAATTTGACCAGATCCAGACGATAGTGAAACGCTGGCCACAGCACAGCATTGGAGAACTGCGAATAATACTCGTCATAATCTTTTTCGTTTAACGCAAACGACGCCCATGTAATATTTCCGCGCGTCACTTTCTTGAGCGGTTTCTGTTCTTCACTGATTTCACCATTCCAGCCAAACCACAGCCCACCGGCGGCTTTTAAGGCACCTAATACCCCAACCGCCAGGCCACCTGCACTGGATTTTTTATCATCAGGCGGTGCAATTCGGTTAGAGACGACGACTAAGCGACCCATAATGGTTTCCCCCTTTGTTTTGCGCTATTTGTTGTTGTTGCTGGTTAGCGATGTCAGATATCCACTGCCAGACGCTGGCGACATCCGCCAGACGCCATTCGGCGACAGTCTCACCAGGCCCGACCTTGATGGCGATCCCTCCGGCCTGATTCACCACACGAAACCCTGCCTCATCGGTCAGGTCATCCCCAATAAAAACGGGCGTCCTGCCGTTAAAAGGCGGTGTCGCCATAAACGCCGCAATCGCCGCGCCTTTATTGATCCCTTTAGGTTTAAGCTCCACCACGCATTTACCCGGCTGCAGCGCCAGCTCCGGATGTGCATTTGCTATAACGGTCGCAAGCGCAAGCACAGCCGCTTCGTGCTGCGGCGCCTGGCGATAATGCAGGGCAAAGGCCATCCCTTTGGCTTCAAGCTCCGTACCGGGCAGTTCTGCCAGCGCAGACGAGAGTTGTACCTGTAGCGCCTGGATTAATGCGTCGGGGAGTGAAACGATATGCGTTTGATCATGGATGTCGCGGCGCTCCGCTCCGTGTACACCGGCCAGCGGAAAGCGATAAGGCCTGGCAAGCTGGTCCAGTTCGGCCATCGAGCGCCCTGATATCAATGCCACTGCTCCCTCAGTCATCTGCGAGAGCTGATGCAACTTCTGAAGAACCGTGGCGGGGATCGCCACCAGGTCAGGATGCGGCTTTATCTCGGCGAGCGTACCGTCGAGATCAAAAAAGAAAGCATAGTGTCCGGGCAGTACAGGCGGTGCAGTTAACAAGTCAGCCACCCTATTCCTCCTTACGGTTTACGAGAGGTAAACGCCTTTACCTCTTTCATAGCCATGTAAGTATAGACAGTGTGACGTCGCTCGCCATTTGACAACCGCCCCACCAGCAAAACTGGCGAGGCGGTTCGGGGGTCAGCTAAGGTTATTAGTTGAGCAATATAAAGATAGGAAAAACCTCAGACGGTACGCTTCGCTTTTTGCTTGTAACGGTCGAATATCACCGCTGCCAGCAGGATCAGGCCACGAACGACGTACTGAGAGAACGGCGAAATATTGAGCAGGTTCATGGCGTTCTCTACCGTCCCCAGGATCAGGATACCGGCCACCACATATGAGATTTTTCCGATGCCGCCTTTCAGGGAAACGCCCCCCAAAACACAGGCTGAAATGACGATCAGCTCATAACCGATAGAGGTCATTGGCTGGCCACTGGTCATTCGCGACGCCAGAATAATCCCTGCGGCTGCAGAGACCAGCCCGGAGAGAACAAAGATAATAATCTTGGTACGCACCACCGGCACACCGGCCAGACGTGCGGCTTCTTCATTGCCCCCGATAGCCAGGGTATTACGGCCAAACGTGGTCCGGTTGAGCAGGAACCCGAACAGGATAAGACAGGCCACGGTCAGCCAGATTGGCGCTGGCAGCCCCAGCCAGTTAGCGTAACCGAGGGTAAAGAAGCGCTCGTCTTCAATCCCCACCGCTTTACCGTCAGAGATGATATAGGCAAGACCTCGCACAATTTGCATGGTCGCAAGCGTTGTGATCAGGGCGTTAATCTTCAGGCGAGCAATGACAAAGCCGTTTACCAGACCGCTGAGCACGCCCAGTAACAGACCCGCCAGCACGCCAATCCACAGGCTCTCCGTCATGTTGATTACCACAGCCGTGGTGACACCGGCACAGGCAATAACCGAGGCCACCGACAGGTCAAAATCGCCCGAGGCCAGACAGAACAGCATACCGCAGGCCACCATGCCGGACATGGAAATGGCCAGCCCCAGCCCTTTCATATTAATAAAGGTGGCAAAATTAGGAACGAAGATCGCACAGGCGACAAACAGGGCGGCAAAGACCACCAGCATGCCGTACTGATCCCAGATTCGGCCAAAACTGAACGCCGACTTTGGCGCTCCGGATGTAGTAACAGAGGACATCATTAACTCCTTACTCAGGCGACAGCCTGGCTGACTTTAGGCATGGCGAGATTCAACGCCTGTTGTTCATTCGCCTGTTCATGAAGCAATTCACCGGCAATTTCACCTTCACGCATGACGACAATGCGATCGGCGACGCCAAGCACTTCAGGCAGATCGCTGGAGGCGAAGAGCACCGCCACGCCGCGTTTTGCCAGTTCATAGATCACGTTATAAATCTCGTGTTTTGCCCCCACATCGATACCGCGCGTTGGCTCGTCCAGTAAAATGACCTTCATATCCTCCGATAGCCAGCGGCCCAGAATGGCCTTCTGCTGGTTGCCCCCGGAAAGATTCATGATCAGCTGTTCCGGTCCCGGCGTTTTGATATTGAGTGAACGAATGTGGTGATCGGCATTGCTCGATTCCCAGCTATCGTTGATCAGGCATCCTGCGCGGATAAATTTGCGACGGGCGGAGATATTGATGTTGTCACGCACCGAATGCACCGGAATAATCCCCTCCGCTTTGCGATCTTCCGGGCAGAGCATCATGCCTGCCTTAATCGCGTGGGCGGGCTTCTGAATATCCACCGCTGCGCCGTCAATAGACACCACGCCTTCGGTAATGCGCGTGCCGCCGAACAACCCTTTCATTAACTCGCTACGCCCTGCGCCCACCAGGCCGAACAGTCCGACGATTTCACCGCTGCGTACCGATAACGAAACAGGCATGCGTACTCCCGGCGCTTTTACATTATCCAGTCGCAGGCGTTCAGGGCCGTACTCACGCGGTTTCCAGTGGTAAATGTCCCCCAGATCGCGTCCGACCATCGCCTGTACAAGCTGGTCATGGTTCACCTGCGCCATATCGCTAAAGGTGCGCACATAGCGGCCATCTTTAAACACGGTGATGGCGTCGCTCAGGGCAAATATCTCTTCCATACGGTGCGAAACATACAAAATCGTGCGGCCTTCCTGGCGTAACTCCCGGATCACGCGGAACAGGTTTTCGATTTCACGTGCGGATAGCGAACTGGTGGGTTCGTCAAAGGCAATAATTCTGGCGTTACGCGCCAGAGCCTTGGCAATTTCAACCATCTGCCACTGGCCGATGGAGAGGTATTTCAGCGGTGTCTGAGGATCGACATCCAGCCCAAGATGTTTAAGCTGCAGCCCTGCTTCATAATTAAGTAGCGAACGATTAACCACGCCGCTTTTGTGCGGGAGCTGTCCTAAATAGATATTCTCGGCCACGGTCATCTCTGGGATCAGGTGCAGTTCCTGATAGATAATGGCCACCCCGGCATTAAGCGCCGCCGTGGTATCAGCGAAAGCCACCTCTTCGCCACGAATGGCCAGTGTGCCGGTCGTAGGGGAATAGTTGCCGCTGAGGATTTTCAACAGCGTGGATTTTCCCGCGCCGTTTTCACCCATCAGGGCATGAACCTGGCCGGCATAGCAGTCGAAACTGATATCGGTCAGCGCGTTAACACCGGGGAACGTTTTCCCGATGCCGCGAAATGAGAGATACGGATCAGACTGTCGCATAACGTCTCCGTGATTCCTGTAGTGTGTACGTCTGGCCCCTCATGGTGAATGAGGGGCGCAATCACAGCGTATTACTTACCGCCCAGTCCTTTTTTCGCCAGTTCCTCTTTGAAGTTGTCGCGGGTAATCAGCACCACGTCGGTCACTTCAGTAAATTTCGGCGGTTCAGCCCCTTTGGTCACCCAGTTGTAGAGCATTTCACTGGATTTGTATCCGTGTACGTCCGGGCTTGGCAGCAGAGAGCCGTAGAAGCCGGTCGCCTGCGCTTTGGACAGTTCGCTGACGGCGTCAACGCCGTTGATGCCGATACCGATAACATCCGGAGCTTTGAAGCCCTGACCTTCTGTCGCACGCACGCCACCCAGCACGGTGTTGTCGTTCATACCGACCACCAGCCAGTGTTTAACTTCCGGGTGTTGAACCAGCATTGAGTTCGCGGCGTCGAACGCGCCGGGGATATCGTTGGATTTGGTAGGAACTTTATAGATCTGTTTTTCCGGGAAGCCGGCGGCTTTCAGAGCGTCCATGGAACCGGTAGTACGACGACGTGCAGTATCCAGCTCATCAGCCGTGATGGCCATGACGCCCGTCTCTTTTACATCCCAGCCGCGCTTTTGCATCTCTTTATAGAGTTCCTGACCCTGGCGCTCACCAATTTTGGTCGCGGCCATCATTACCAGCGGCACGGTGTCCATTGGCTTGCCTTTGGCATTGACGAACTGATCGTCAACGGCAATAACCTTCATGTCGTAACCGCGCGCTTTAGCCGCAATTGCCGACCCCAGTTTTGGATCGGGTGTACAGATAACGAAACCTTTCGCACCGCTGGCCGCCAGGCTGTCGATGGCGTTCAGGGTTTTTTCACCGTCAGGCACGGCGATTTTAATGACGTCAAAACCTAAATCTTTTCCGGCTTTATCGGCGAATTTCCACTCAGTCTGGAACCACGGCTCTTCTGGCTGTTTTACCAAAAAACCGAGTTTTAAATTCTCTGCGATAGCGGATTGTGACATAACAGCAGCCAGACCAACGGCCGCCAGCGCTTTAGTAAATTTGTGCATGGTAAACTCCAGCTTTAGCATTCTTTTCTGTAGGGAATATTTGCGTGCTTCTTATTTAATCGGACTTAAAACAAGGCATTAGCGCTTACCTCGTCATAAGCGTTATTGCTGGTGATAGTTTTAGCGGGAAATTAATCATCCATAAGAGAGCGCCATCACACCGCAGAATTACAGTAATTGCGTACATAAATTCAGCGGAAAATGACATAAAAATGGCAGGAATTGTCGGACAAATGAAACGGGGTTAAGCAGAATTATCCATAAGATCAGCTAAGAAGTCCCTGAGCGCCGGACGCTCTAGCATCCGGCGGTAAATTTACCAGGCGTAATAGATGTGGTCAGCGTGATCGCGAACGGGCGTTTCGTCACCCAACAGTCGAGCAGCAAGGGCCAGCGCAAAGTCAAAAGCATGACCAAGACCTTTGCCACTGAGCAGGTTTTTATCCTGGACGACCGGTGCATCCACATATTCACCGTCTTTTACCGTCTCCCATAAATCCCCGGAGCAGACGTAGCGACGCCCCCGAAGCAGCCCATTTCCCCCCAGCACGCGCGCCGCTGCTGAACAAATAGGGCAAATCAGCTTTCCGCGCGCGTCATGTGCAGAAATAAAACGGATAACCTGCGGATCCGCGGCCAGATTTGCGCTGCCCTGGGGTCCCCCGGGTAGAACAATCGCATCGTAAAGCGAATCACGGCGTTCTGCTAAGGTGCTGTCTGCCACCATGGGAATGTTATGGTAACTGACCACTGCACGCGACTGCGCGCAGGCCAGAGTTTCCACGTCGATGTTCAGCCGGCGCAAAATATCAATGGTGATAATCGCCTCTGCTTCCTCAAAACCGGGTGCCAACAGCACCGCAACCTTTGCCATCATAAACCTCAATGATTGAAACAAGATAAAACAGTGTTTCATTTTTACATAATCATTAAGAACAATCTTGCACGGCGATCACACACTCATCTTTTAGCGATAAATTGATTTAGCGCAATTTTATTCCTCAAAATATATCCTGATTGATTGATCTGTTTTTCACATCGTCACAGAAGATTCTGTTGCCTTAATATTTTCACTCTTGAAAAAACGAGACAAACAATACACAAACACATAAAAATCAATTAGTTATTAATGTGTTAATTTATATCCACCTGTTTTCATTTCTGTACTATATTAAATTTTGTAATGTATGGTAAACACAGCCTAATTAAGAGTTTTCTTAGACAGAATACAAGGGTATGCTTATTTATATCGAACACAGGAAGTGAATATTCGATCGACTTTTGTCGCCGCAGAAATGCCATTTCTGCATTCCATTAGATGTGCCTGCCGGGTCAGGTTAGCCGCGGACATCACGTCCCACAGTCAATAAGGATATGAGTATGACTACCCAAACGATGATGCAAAAACTCAATGCCCAGTTGAACCTCGAGTTCTATGCCTCGAATCTGCACCTGCATATCAGCTCGTGGTGTTCCGAAAACAGTCTCAATGGCTCTGCCACTTTTTTTCGCAGCCAGGCGCAAAGCAACGTCACCCATATGATGCGTGTTTTTAATTTCATGAAAGCCGCAGGGGCAAACCCAACCGTAAAAGCACTTGATACGATCGACGATAACTACTCTTCTCTGGAAGAATTGTTTGAGAAAACACTGGAACAGTACGAACAGCGTTGCAGCACGCTTAACAAGCTGGCCGATGAAGCCAGAGCACAACACGACACCAAAACCCTTAAATTCTTACGCGATATGGATAAAGCGCAACAGCAGGACGGCATGCTGCTTAAAACGCTGGCGGACGAAATCCATAACGCGCAGCAGGCGGGTTTATGTCCGGAACAAACCGACCGTCATCTGCTTGACCTTGTGACGGTACAGCACCACTGATCATTTTCCTGCTCCCTGACAGGCGCGCTTTTCGGCCTACCGGGAGCAGGTTCCCCCTCTCGTCGCCAACCTTCTGCTTTTGCTAAGATTTAACAAATCAGATCTCGCTCTCAATGATTAACCACACAACATGTAATGATTTATTTAATTACATTATCATTGACGAGGGAGCATCATGATCACCATTGAGTTTATTGTCATCCTCCTCTGCCTGCTGACAGGTACGCGTTTCGGCGGCATGGGGCTTGGGTTGATAAGCGGTATTGGCCTTTTTATTTTATGTTTTGTCTTTGGTCTGCAACCCGGCAAACCGCCGGTTGACGTGATGCTGACCATTCTCGCCGTCATTGGGTGTGCCGCAACGCTTCAGACCGCAGGCGGCCTGAACGTCATGATGCAATTTGCTGAGCGCCTGCTGCGCAAACATCCTCAACACATCACGCTTCTCGCCCCTTTTACCACCTGGATGCTGACCTTTCTCTGCGGGACCGGACACGTGGTGTACACCATGTTTCCCATCATTGCGGATATCGCCCTGAAAAAAGGGATCCGCCCGGAACGCCCAATGGCCGTGGCATCAGTGGCATCGCAGATGGCAATTACGGCCTCGCCGGTCTCCGTGGCCGTTGTGTCACTGGTCTCCATTCTGGGCGCGCAGCATGGGCTCGGCCACGCGTGGGGAATACTGGAAATTCTCGCCGTCTCGGTTCCTGCCTCACTGTTCGGTGTGGCGATTGCTGCGCTGTGGAGTTTGCGTCGCGGGAAAGCGCTAGCGGACGATAAGGAGTTTCAGGAAAAGCTCAAAGATCCGAAGCAGCGTGAATTCATCTACGGCGGGACGGAAACGTTAATGAATCAACGTTTTCCAAAACAGGCCTACTGGTCCACGTGGATTTTCTTCGCCGGCATTGCCGTGGTTGTCCTGCTGGGGGCATTCCCTGACCTGCGCCCTGCATTTGAGATAAAAGGAAAAATGACGGCGTTGTCGATGAACCTTGTCATCCAGATGATGATGTTAATTGCCGGTGCCGTAATGCTGATGGCCTGCAAGGTCAATGCGTCTGCCATTTCTAACGGCGCGGTGTTTAAGGCGGGTATGGTCGCGATCTTCTCGGTGTTCGGGGTGGCGTGGATGAGCGATACCTTTTTCCAGGCGCATCTTGATGAGTTAAAGCTGGCGCTGGAAGGCGTGGTGAAAAGCCATCCGTGGACCTACGCGATTGTGCTGTTCCTGGTATCAAAGCTGGTGAACAGCCAGGCGGCAGCCCTGACGGCCGTTGCGCCTATGGGGCTGATGCTGGGAATCGACCCGAAAATGCTGATCGCCTTTTTCCCGGCCTCTTACGGCTATTTTGTCCTGCCGACCTACCCAAGCGATTTAGCCTGCATCGGCTTTGACCGTTCGGGCACAACCCGCATCGGCAAATTTATCATTAACCACAGCTTTATTCTGCCGGGATTAATTGGCGTTAGCTGCGCGTGTGCGGCGAGCTATCTGCTGGTACAGACGTTCTTTTAAGGTGAGCGAAGGGCGACAAACGGTCGCCCTTTTTAGCGTCAGGCGGGCTTTAGTGAGACTCGCCCTGCGGCGTGAATCGCAGTTCAATCAGCGCGATGGCTTTCTGAATAGCGCGAAGCGTGACCGGGTCAGCCGCTGCTGGATGGCTGTTGAAATCGATATTTTTCAGCTGCGTGGACATCTTCTCGCGCACTTCAACCGGCGCAATAACGTCCAGGACATCAAGGATTTGTTTGATAACTAACTGACAGGCGACAACGTCAGACACCAGCTCCTGATCGGCGCTCAGGTTTTGTGACATGGGGCTTTCTCCTTATTTAAAGGCCGCCATAGTAACAAAACGCAGGCCCATTCATCTCCCTCTCGTCGCTTACGGGCACAAAAAAACCCGCCGAAGCAGGTTTTTTTCATCAGAACATTGCGCCCGGTGGCACGTCTTTGAAAGTGTTGCAGTATTTAGCCCACATACTTTTCAGGATTTTGCGAAGTTTCATCAGGTAGCTCCATTAACTTGTTATACAACTTTATCGTCAATGTGCTTATAATATGACCATCGTCACAAAAATCAATATTTTTGTGACGTACATCACAATTTTATTCTTCCTGCCAAACCTGAAAAGTGGGGCTCACGGCACCTTAAAGCGTCAGCCTACGATCCCGCGAACAAAAGCTTCGATCTCTTTGTCCTGGCAATTCTCAAAGAAGCACTGCTGGAAACGCTGACCCGAAACGGCCGTCTTCACCAGCTCGGGATCGATTGCGCGCAGCGTATCCAGATAGTTTTCTTTCACGACCGCCGCTTTAACCTGGTTCAGAATACCGGCATTACGCACCTGCGGCTCCTTGCGCTCGGGCGGATAACCTTCACCGTTTCGACCAGTGAACGCTTTTTCAAAGATAAACCGAACGTTCAGTTCAGCCCCCCAACCGAAGCCTTTGGCAAACGGCAGGGAGAGCGCGTTACCGTTGTTGATCTGAGCAAACAGGAACGCATCCGCAGGATCAATGCAATAGCCGCAGATGACGCCCGGGTGGATGTTCAGCGACATCAATGCTCCCTGCCCCGTACCGCAGCCGGTCACAACAAAATCAACGGCTTTCGCATTCAGTAAAATGCTCGCCATAATCCCCAGATGGATATAGGTCAGGTGATGGTCATTCTCGTCGCTCATGCCCACGTTATAAACCGGGAACCCTTTTTCATCGGCTACCGTTTTCAACTCTTTCAGTATCACCGGGTTTTTCGCGGCCTGGCTGTTTTCCATCATCAGTGCAATTTTCATTTCATCTCTCCTGAATGCGTGGCGGGAGATCCCGCTATGGATACCTTTACCTGTTCACCCTACTATCAAACAAACAACCTTTCAAATTAAATGAAAGGTTGTTTTAAAAAACAAAGACGGGTTCACAATTTAGCGAGAATGAGACCGTACGCCAAACGTGCATTAAAAAGTTAAAGCAAACCTGTTGCCGCTTCAGCCCGTTAGCTAGACTGCAAAAGTACACGCTAAAATCGTATGGGGTTGACCTGTGAATCAGCGCTGCCGGATGCTTCGCTCCCTCTTTCTACTCGCGTTGACGGGTCTGTTGCTTGCTTGCCCCCCTGCCCGGGCAGAAGAGCCTGTACCGGTCTGGATCTTTGATGCTAACAACTTCGAATCCTGGCGCACACCGCAAGGAGAGTGGCAGGGTTTTTATCCTGAACTGATTAAGGCCATCAATAAACAGGCGGGTACGCAGCTGCAGCTGCGGCCGCTCTCCGGTGCCGATATTAGCCAGCGTTTTGCACAAAATGAGTATGGCGTGTATGCCGGGGTATTGCGCACGGAGAAGCGAGCCAGAACCAAAATTCTCTCAGCACGTTTGTTTGATAACGACGTGGTGGCCGCCAGCCCAACGATGACGGTGACAACTGCCGAACAGCTCAGTCATGCCCGGGTGCTGTTCCGTAAAGACGACGCGACGCTCGACAGCGTGCAACAACGTTATCCCGACCTTAAATTTCGTTCTCTGCGCCTCGTCGCCACCAGCGATGAAGCTTTTCGCTTGCTGAGCGACAACCAGGCTGATTTCTATATTAATGACGCTCCGGAGATGGAGAATACCCAGCGCTATTATCTGGTCTCCCGGCCCTTTCCTGAGCTACGCATTCCTGTCGTCCTCGCCTTCAGCACTGACCTGCTTCCCCTGCGGGATAAAATCAATGCGCTGATTGGCACCTGGTATCGCAACGGCGAAATCAACACGATGCTGGAGGAGAGCAAGCGCAATTACCTGCTAAGCCGTATCACCCTGTCAGAGGAGGAGCGAACCTGGATCGCGCATAACCGCCTGCAGATCAACCTGCCCAAAAACGAGAATTTTGCCCCGCTTATCTGGCGGGACAGCAAGGGCTACCACGGCACAGCCATTGATATGATTAACGATATGCGCGATTTACTGGGCATGAAGGTTGATGTCAATTTTATCGATCACTATTCGAGTCTTCCGCGACAGCAGTGGGCGGTTCGATTGATTGATATCGTTGATCGAAGCGACAGTGCGCATGCACTGGGTCGTATCGGCCCCGACATCGCCTGGCACAACGCCTATTACAATCGCAGCAGTCAGCCCTTCTTGTGGAACGAAGAGAGTATTCGCAGCCAGCGCGTCGGCGTACTCGACGGTTCTTTTGCCGCAGCCTATTTACGCCAGCGTTTTGGCAGCGATGTGATCATCGTGACCCGGCCAACCATTGACGGTCTTATCGACGCGATTGAGAACGATGAGATTGACTATATTCTGGGCGACCTCAGTTCGCTGGAGTCCACGCTTCGCGGCAACGAACTGTTTCGCGGGGTGCTGAAAGTCGCGGGGGTCACCCGCTCTGAATTTATTATTGGCCCCTGGGTGGATCCGCAGCATCCGCTCTTTCATCTGCTGACTCAGGTTCATCGCCTGTCAGAATACCGCACGCAAATAGAACGTCAGGATGAGCAGAGTTACTTACCCGATTTTTCTAAAAACACGCTGAAGATTATCAGCGTGATTTTGCTGATCGTGGCCCTGTTTAGCATCGGTATGCTGATCATGATGCGTCGCCATTTACGCCAGAACCGGATGGTTAACCGCAATATGGTGCAGGCGCTGGAGAAGGTAAACCGCGCGCACGATGACGAGACCGGCAGCCATATTCAGCGCGTCGCCCGATATTGCGGCTTGATGGCGCGTGAGCTTGGGCTTTCGCGCAAAATGACCCGTGAGATAGAACATTTTGCCTCTCTTCACGATGTCGGAAAAATTGCCGTGCCGGAGCGTATTCTGCGTAAGCAAGGCCCACTGACCCAGGACGAGTTTGCCGAGATGAAACTTCATACCGTGAAAGGGTGGCGGATTATTCAGGGCTTAGAGCTGGGCGCAGTTGCGGAGAATATTATCCATTTCCATCATGAAAAATGGGATGGCAGCGGATATCCGCAGGGGCTACGGGGAGAACAGATCCCGCTGGAAGCCCGCATTCTGGCGCTGGCCGATGTGTATGATGCCCTGAGGCAAAAGCGGGTCTATAAGCCGGGATTCACACACGAGCAAGCCTGCAAAATCATTCTGGAGGGTGACGGCCGCCATTTTGACCCGCAGCTTATTGCGCTGTTTCGCCTGCATCATCTTAAGTTTAAAACCATTTTTGACAGCCTGGCCGACTAAACGGCCCGTCGCAAAGAGAAAGCGCAGATTGCCCGGCTATTCCTCGCATTGCGACTCACATCTGCAGGTACGATAACGTATTTCCACTCACTCAGAGCGAACCATGAAAAGAGTCTTCGTCGCCGGTACGATCCTGCTGCTGGCGGGCTGTAACATTAATCGCCAGGCTGAGGTCAGCACCCTGGACGCGCCAAACGGCATCGTCCGCCTCGACTACGGGCAAGCAATGCTGCAAAACGCCTATTCCGATGAGTATGTTAATAACGGCACCGCAGCTAAAGCGTGTCAGAGCATGGGGTATGCCACCGCCTCTGCCTATGGCCAGCCCATTAAAACCTGCACCCTGACCAGCGGCTCTCTGTGTCTCAATGAGAGCGTGACGATCCAGTATAAATGCATGGGCTTTGCCGTAAACCCTAAGGCAAATAACCCGTGGTATTAATCTGTGCTGCCAGTATTGACTGGCAGTGTATTTCATTACGAACAAAAACAATTCTCATTAATAAAATATAAATCGGCAATGCGTTTTATTCCCATTCGTATTTTAAATAAAGAAATAATTATTTTACGTTTTGCAAATAATTAAATAACAAATTATAGTGTCGCTCATTGTGAACCAGAATTAATAACCCGGAGCGTCACCATGCTGAAAACTGAAATGATCGACAAGCTCAATGCGCAAATGAACCTTGAGCTTTTTTCATCCCTTCTCTACCAGCAGATGAGCGCCTGGTGCAGCTACCACAGTTTTGAAGGCGCTGCCGCCTTCCTGCGCCGCCACGCGCAGGAAGAGATGACCCACATGCAGCGTCTGTTTGATTATCTGACTGACACGGGCAGCCTGCCGCGCATCGATAACGTTGCGTCCCCGTTTGCCGAGTATAATTCGCTTGATGAGCTGTTCCGTGCGACCTATGAGCACGAGCAGCTGATTACGCAAAAAATTAACGAACTGGTTCATGCGGCTATGATTGGCCAGGATTATCCGACCTTTAATTTCCTGCAGTGGTACGTGGCAGAGCAACACGAAGAAGAGAAACTGTTTAAATCCGTGCTGGATAAATTGTCTCTGGTGGGGAAAACAGGCGAAGGTCTTTACTTTATCGATAAAGAACTTTCTACCCTCGATACACAGAAATAATATTGCTGCGGTGCTGTTTTCAGCGCCGCACTTTTTATTCTCCGCGCACAGATTTACATACACCCCGCACAGCTTGTACACCGCCAGTCTTGCGTATTGACCGCCAGGTAAAAATACCGATAGTTAGCCGTCTCCAGCGGAATACCGGCGTCAAAAAAAACATCTGTCAGCCAGTCTACGTTTTCGATGATCCACTCATCTTCTTTTAGCCCCTGCGCAAAGGTGTCGTCCTCAGGATCGATGATCGAATAAATGGCCCAGGTGCCCATATCCTTTTCACGACGCGATTCAGGAAGCTGCAGGGCCTGGTTCTGCCAGCTGATTATCCAGTGACCATGGCACAGTAAATTACCGCCCCGGCTCCACGCCGCGGTAAAGGGATTATTTCCCGCCATCTGCCCTCACTTTATTTGAAAACTTATAGTTATTGTTTAAATTACGCCTGATTTTTCGGCAAAAATAGTGCCCTTACGAAGTAGATATCCCCTCCCAAAGGGGCAGGTTCGGGTAAATTACTTAAAGTCGAAAAATATCGTAAATAATTCATTACACCTGCTGTAACGGTCATTTGACGAAGCGGGGCTTTTCCCTTACTCTGCGCCGCAGAATTTGTCGCGATTACGAATCGTTGTAGAGGAATGCGTGAAAAACAGAACCCTGGGAAGTATTTTTATCGTCGCCGGAACGACGATTGGCGCAGGAATGCTGGCGATGCCTCTGGCTGCCGCAGGCGTTGGATTTGGAATGACACTGCTGCTCCTTGGCACACTCTGGGCGTTGATGTGCTACACCGCCCTGCTGTTGCTTGAGGTTTATCAGCATGTGCCCGCGGATACCGGCCTGGGTTCTCTTGCGGCACGCTACCTGGGACGCTATGGCCAGTGGATAACCGGCTTTAGCATGATGTTCCTGATGTACGCCCTGACCGCGGCCTATATCAGCGGCGCCGGCGAGTTAATCGCCTCCAGCGTTAATGACTGGTTCGACGCTGACATCACGCCTTCAACGGGCGTTATCTTCTTTGCGCTTATTGGCGGGGGGGTGGTCTGTGTGGGGACTTCGCTGGTCGATCTGTTTAACCGTTTTCTGTTCAGCGCCAAAATACTGTTCCTGATTGTGATGCTGGTTTTGCTGGTACCGCATGTTCACAAGGTCAATCTCCTGACGCTGCCGCTGGAAAAAGGGCTGGCGCTGTCCGCGATCCCGGTTATTTTCACCTCGTTTGGCTTCCACGGCAGCGTACCCAGCATCGTGAGCTATATGAACGGCGATATCCGTAAGCTACGCCGCGTCTTTATGGTGGGGAGCGCCATCCCGCTGATTGCCTATATTTTCTGGCAACTGGTGACGCTGGGGAGCATTGACGCGTCGACCTTTACCGGGCTGATGGCGGAACACGCTGGCCTGAACGGCTTTCTGCTGGCACTGCGTGAGGTTGTCACCTCCCCGCACGTTGAGCTGGCGGTCCATCTGTTTGCCGACCTGGCGCTGGCCACCTCATTCCTGGGCGTGGCGCTCGGCCTGTTTGATTACCTGGCCGATCTGTTCCAGCGTCGTAATACTGCCGCAGGACGCTTACAGACGGGGGCAGTCACCTTCCTGCCTCCTCTCGCGTTCGCGCTGTTTTACCCGCGTGGGTTCGTGATGGCGCTGGGGTATGCAGGTGTGGCGTTATCCGTGCTGGCCCTGCTGCTCCCTTCCCTGCTGGCCTGGAAGAGCCGCCAGCAGCATCCTCAGCAAGGGTACCGCGTCATGGGCGGCAAACCGCTGCTGTGCATGGTGTTTGCCTGCGGAGTGATGATTATTCTGGTGCAGTGCTTGATAGCCGCAGGAATGCTACCGGAAGTGGGTTAACAAAAAAGGGGCTGAAATCAGCCCCTTTTTATTAGTGCAAACAGCAGCTCTTAAACTTCTTCCCGCTGCCGCACGGACACGGATCGTTACGCCCGACCTTTGTGCCGTTAACAATCGGTTTTTTTGCTTCCGGCTGCTGTGGGTTGTCCACCCAGTAATTGTACAAACGCAGAGCCGCAGGCTGAATGCTCTCAATACTGGCTTTATATTCGTCTTCGCTCAGCTCATCCAGCTTCTCGCTGTTCTCGTCTGTACCGTGCAGCGCAATCGCATCAAGATCGGCCTTCAGTGCTTCCGGTAAGGCTGACCAGTCCGTCAGCGCCACACCGCGCATATAGCCATAACACCACTCTTCAACAACGGTATAGCTCTCGCCGTCGACATCGTTGTAACCAAACATCGGCTCAAACTGATCCGGGTATTCGCTCAGGCGCTCAGCAATGTCGTTCATATGCTTAAAGCAGAGATCGATAAAACGGTGCATTTCACGATCGTTTTTCCAGCGCGGAATGTATTTCTCGCCACCCCACACCGCCACCAGCCAGGTATCTGGCTCAACGACAACAGGGCCGGAAAGGACTGCGGTAAGCATGCCGTCCAGTTCGGACACGTCAATCACGGACGCATCGTCATGACCGTAAGACATTAATGTCTCTTCCAGCCACGCCATTTCGCTTTCATTCAATGGGCCTTCAGTCATCGCTGACACTCCTGATAAAAAAGGAAAAGATCCTGACACATATCTCACGGCTTTCCTATCTGAAGTTTAGGTCTTTATTGCTGCAAAAACGTGCAAATCGTGACCATTGCACAACTTATGGGCTTTGTTGTTAACGATATGTGATCTCCGCTGTAATTTCATCGCGTCCCACAAGGTGCCATATCACCGCACTCTATACTCAAACATGTCACAACCCGCTCAATGGGTTAACCATTCTGGCAACGATTTTGCTTAATGTTCTTCGCGCGAACCTGCGCAGGGAAACCTCGCCGTATTACGCAGGCGTTGTCTGGATCTTGTTCGTTTAGTGCATTTTGTTCTTGCTCGTGTTTTTGGATTGGCTGCGCCGTCGGCGTCCGGGTTTACGCCGTGGTGCAAAAACCTCTTTGCTAAGGAACATAATAATGTCGCTGAAATTTATCAGAACTCCCCTTTCTCTCGTGCTGGCCGGTTGTCTGGTGACGGCATTTTCTGCGCATGCAGATATTGTCATTGGTGTGGCCGGGCCGTTTACCGGCCCAAACGCCACCTATGGCGATCAGTACTGGCACGGTGCAACACAGGCCGCTGAAGACATTAACGCCGCAGGCGGCATTAACGGCGAGAAGATTAAGCTGGTTCAGGGGGATGATGCCTGTGAGCCGAAACAAGCCGTGGCCGTCGCCAACCGCCTGGTCGACCAGGATAAAGTCAACGCGGTGGTCGGCCATTTCTGCTCCTCTTCCACAATGCCCGCCTCCGAGGTGTACAGCGACGCGGGGATCCTTGCCATTACCCCGGGCTCGACCAACCCGCTCATTACCGAACGAGGCATGACCGATATGTTCCGCATGTGTGGTCGCGATGACCAGCAGGGCCAGGTCGCCAGCGATTTCATTATCGATAAGCTGAAAGCCAAACGTGTGGTCATCATCCATGACAAAGACACCTACGGTCAGGGGCTGGCAGACGCCACCAAAGCTGCGCTGGCGAAGCGCGGGGTTCAGGATGTGATGTATGAGGGCTTATCCCGTGGTGAGAAAGACTTTAACGCGCTGGTGACAAAAATCGGCGCGCAAAAGCCGGATGTGGTGTTCTTCGGCGGTTGTCACCCTGAAGCCGGCCCGCTGGTTCGCCAGATGCGTGAACAGGGTGTGCAGGCGAAATTCTTCTCCGGCGACTGTATCGTCAACGAAGAGATGGTGACCGCGGCGGGTGGACCACAATATACCAGGGGTATTTATATGACCTTCGGTAAAGACCCGCGTCTGATCCCGGATGGGAAAGCGGTCATTGAGAAATTCCGCGCCGGTAAATTCGAGCCTGAAGGTTACACCCTCTACTCTTATGCCTCCGTTCAGGCCATTGCCGCGGCCTTCAAGGCCACGGGCGGTAAAGACTCGGCCAAAGCCAGCGAATGGCTGAAAGCCAATGCCGTCGACACGGTTATGGGCAAAAAAGCCTGGGACAGCAAAGGCGATCTGAAAGTGTCTGACTACGTGGTGTATCAGTGGGACGATAACGGAAAATATAAGGAAGTTCAGTAACGGGACGGAGTCACGCTCAACGCCGGCAGGTTCGCCTGTCGGCGCGTAATAAACATCAGGCTGCGCGTGCCGCGCAGCTTAAAATAACGAGCGCGCTATGATGAGTACATTCTTCCTGCAACAGTTAATAAATGGCTTAACGCTGGGCTCCGTCTATGGATTAATCGCCATCGGCTACACCATGGTGTATGGCATCATTGGTATGATTAATTTCGCCCACGGCGAAGTGTATATGATCTCCGCCTACCTCTGCGCCATTGGCCTGGCGCTGCTCTCCTTCTTCGGCCTGCAGTCGTTCCCGTTGCTTATCCTCGGTACGCTGATCTTCACGATTGTGGTGACCGGTGTTTACGGCTGGACTATCGAGCGCATTGCCTATAAGCCGCTACGCAACTCTACCCGTCTGGCACCGCTTATCTCCGCCATCGGGATGTCACTGATTTTGCAAAACTACGCGCAGCTGAGCCAGGGGCCGCGTCAGCAAGGGGTGCCCACGATGCTGGATGGCGTACTTCGCCTGCATATCGGTGAGGGGTTCGTTCAGATAACCTACACCAAAGTGTTTATTCTGGTTGCCTCGTTCGCCGGCATGCTGTTGCTGACATGGATAATCAACAATACCCGGCTTGGACGGATGTGCCGTGCGGTGCAGCAGGACCGCAAAATGGCCTCCATTCTGGGCATTAACACCGACAGAATCATTTCGCTGGTCTTTGTGATTGGCGCGGCGATGGCCGGCCTGGCGGGTGTGCTCATCACCATGAATTACGGCACCTTCGATTTCTACGTCGGATTTGTCATTGGCATCAAGGCGTTTACCGCAGCGGTGCTCGGCGGGATTGGCTCCCTGCCCGGTGCGATGCTCGGCGGGTTGATTCTGGGCGTCGCCGAGGCGCAATTTTCCGGCATGGTGAACTCAGATTATAAAGATGTGTTCTCGTTTGGCTTGCTGGTCTTGATCCTGATTTTTCGTCCTCAGGGTCTGCTTGGCCGCCCGATTGTCGCCAAAGTGTGAAGGAGAATACGATGACCTCTCACGGCTTTTCGCTTAAGCGCTGCATTCTGGACGCCATTTTTTCCGGGCTGATTGCGTTAATAATTTTTGGCCCGATTGCCGGCGTGGTGTTGGACGGATACAGCTTTAATTTCGCCGGACAGCGGCTCGCATGGATAGTCGGCATCGTGATGCTGGGCCGTTTTCTGCTGAGCGCTTTTTTAGGTACCGCTCCGGGTGCACGTTTCCAGGCACGTTTTGAAGCCGACAGCGCGGGGGTTTATGTCCGACCGCCGGAATACAAAAGCCGCATGCGCTGGATAATCCCGCTGATTATCGCCCTTGCGATCTGCTTTCCCTTTGTTGCCACCAAGTACGTTCTCACCGTCGCCATTCTTGGTCTTATCTACGTGCTTCTCGGTCTCGGGCTAAATATTGTGGTCGGGCTGGCCGGGCTTCTGGATCTCGGTTATGTCGCTTTTTATGCCATCGGCGCTTACGGGCTGGCGCTGGGGTATCAGTATCTGGGATTAGGATTCTGGAGCATGCTGCCGCTGGCGGCGATTATGGCTGCCGCGGCCGGCGCCCTGCTCGGCTTTCCGGTGCTGCGCATGCACGGTGATTACCTGGCGATCGTCACGCTTGGCTTTGGGGAGATTATTCGCCTGATCCTCAACAACTGGCTAACCTTCACCGGTGGCCCGAACGGCGTTTCTGCCCCACCTCCCACCTTTTTCGGACTGGAGTTTGGCCGCCGTGCCAAAGAAGGAGGCGTGCCCTTTCACGAATTTTTCCATCTGACCTACAACCCGAACATGAAGTTTATCTTTATCTACACGGTGCTGTTCCTGGTGGTGATGCTGGTGCTGTATATCAAGCATCGTCTGACGCGGATGCCGATTGGTCGGGCATGGGAAGCCCTGCGGGAAGATGAAATCGCCTGTCGCTCAATGGGATTAAATCATGTGCTGGTCAAGCTCTCGGCCTTTACGCTGGGTGCGTCGACTGCCGGCATCGCCGGGGTGTTTTTTGCCACTTATCAGGGCTTTGTCAACCCGACATCGTTTACCTTTTTTGAATCGGCGCTGATCCTGGCAATTGTGGTGCTCGGCGGTATGGGCTCAACGCTTGGCGTGGTGCTGGCGGCGTTTGTGCTCACGGTGACGCCGGAGCTGCTGCGCAGTTTTGCCGAGTACCGGGTTTTACTGTTTGGCATGCTGATGGTGGTGATGATGATCTGGCGTCCACGCGGGTTGATCCGCATTAACCGCAGCGGGTTTGCCGTGCGTAAGGGCGTAGCGCCATGAACGGAACGATATTAAGCGTTGAACATCTGATGATGCATTTCGGCGGGATCAAGGCGTTAAACGACGTCAACCTGGACGTGCAGCGCGGTTCAATTACTGCGCTTATTGGCCCAAACGGCGCGGGAAAAACCACCGTCTTCAACTGCCTGACCGGTTTCTATAAGGCTTCCGGCGGCAATATTTTCTTCAATACGCGCAATAAGACGACCAACGTCATTCAGATCCTCGGGCAAAAATTCCAGCCAGGAGACTGGATCCACCCTGCGCAGTTTGGGCAACGCCTGTTCTACAAAATGTTCGGCGGCACTCACCTGGTGAACCGCGCCGGACTTGCGCGCACCTTTCAAAATATTCGTCTTTTTCGCGAGATGTCGGTCGTGGAAAACCTGCTCGTGGCCCAGCACATGCGCGTCAATCGCAACCTGCTGGCTGGCGTATTCAATACGCCAGCGTACCGACGGGCGGAAAACGACGCGCTGGACAGGGCCTTTTACTGGCTGGAGGTGGTCGATCTTGTGGAGTGCGCCAACCGCCTGGCGGGCGAGATGTCGTACGGTCAACAGCGGCGCCTGGAGATCGCGCGGGCCATGTGCACCGGCCCGGAAATGATCTGTCTGGATGAACCCGCCGCCGGGCTGAACCCGGTAGAGACACATAAGCTGAGTAACATTATTCGTTTTCTGCGCGACAACCACGGCATAACGGTATTACTGATTGAGCACGACATGGGGATGGTGATGGAAATATCGGACGACATTATTGTGCTCGACCATGGCGATGTGATTGCCCGGGGGAAACCTGAGCAGATCCAGCATGACGAAAAGGTGATTGCCGCCTATCTGGGCACCGATGAAAGCGAGGTCACCCTATGAATGAGCCGCTGCTGGCATTTCGCGAGGTGGATGTGTTCTATGGCGTGATTCAGGCGCTGAAGCAGGTATCCCTCGAAGTGCATAAAGGGGAAACGGTGGCGCTTATCGGCGCGAATGGCGCGGGTAAATCGACATTGCTGATGTCTATTTTTGGCCAACCGCGTATTCGTAACGGGCAGATCCTGTTTTGCGGCGAAGACATCAGCCATAAATCTACCCACTATGTGGCCTCCGGCGGCATAGCGCAGGCACCCGAGGGGCGGCGTATTTTTCCGGATATGACGGTTGAAGAGAACCTGCTGATGGGGACCATTCCTGTCGGCAATCAATTTGCCGCCGACGATATGCAGAGCATGTTTGAGCTGTTCCCGCGCCTCAAAGAACGCCGTAAACAGCGAGCCATGACCATGTCCGGCGGAGAACAGCAAATGCTTGCCATCGCCCGCGCGCTAATGAGCCGCCCTAAACTGCTACTGCTGGATGAACCCAGCCTGGGTCTGGCGCCCATAGTGGTTAAGCAGATCTTCCAGACGCTGCGCGAGCTGGCTCGCAACGGCATGACCATTTTTCTGGTAGAGCAAAATGCGCATCATGCTCTGAAGCTTTCTGACCGTGGCTACGTCATGGTCAACGGGCAAATTCGCCTCAGCGGCAGCGGCGAGGAGTTGCTGGGAAACCAGGAGGTAAGAAAAGCCTATTTAGGCGGAGTGTAATTCATACGCGTGTCGCGCATAAATGTAAATATATGTCAGGCGATACGACGCGGGTGATTCAAGTTACCGCTATTAACATCTTCGCTGATTATTTATGAAA
This sequence comes from Enterobacter cloacae complex sp. FDA-CDC-AR_0132, assembly GCF_003010695.1. NCBI lineage: Bacteria > Pseudomonadati > Pseudomonadota > Gammaproteobacteria > Enterobacterales > Enterobacteriaceae > Enterobacter > Enterobacter cloacae complex sp. FDA-CDC-AR_0132. The sequence goes on from NZ_CP027618.1 coordinate 4,657,976, forward strand.
GATAGACATTTGCGGCCATCGGTCCGCTGAGTCCGTTGATACGACAGAACTCAACGCGAATCCCGGGAAGGAGCGTTTCTTTTTCGTTGTTATTAAAGGCTGAAATGTGGAGAAAAACGTCCTTTCGACCATCTGAAGGGATGATTAGGCCTTTGCCACTGTGCATATCAAAACTTTTGACAATTCCTGTCATTTTACGAGACAAATAAGATCCTCTTAGAAAACATGCATTAACTATACACACAAATTAATTTTAAGCTAATGCAGCGTGACACTTTTTATATGAGCCTTCCGGAAGGCTAAAATAAAAATTGCTAATTCTCCCTCCTCATGCATTAATGAAGTCGTTGGTTTAATCCACACACGAGCGTAAAAAATTTTACCCGGCAGTCCTCATAACCAGGCGCTATCGCTGATATCCCCTCCTTTTGAGTCCATACGTTTAATATTATACGTTTCTTAGCATTTCAAATACTCACAAGGAGTCTGCATGTCTTCAAGAATTATAGGTTTGGTTAAGTGGTTTAACGAAGATAAAGGTTTCGGTTTTATCTCTCCTGTCGATGGTAGCAAAGATGTGTTTGTGCACTTTTCTGCTCTGCAGGGTGATGATTTTAAAACTCTCTTTGAAGGCCAGAAAGTCGAATTTGCTATCCAGAGTGGCGAAAAAGGCCCTGCTGCTGCAAGCGTAATACTTTGCGATAGATAAAGTTATCACGGACCCGCGATCACGATGATGGATTTTTCCTGAGTAGACGGGTCCTGGATTAGAAGGCTTTTTCTGAGCAACAGGTCAGCATATTTTTCTCGTAGAAAGAGTGTGCTGACCGATGTGATGAAGTGCAGGTCTGCTGCACGAAGAGTCTTAAAGCAGAAGCGAGCTGCTTGTAAAATATCAAAGTGCGTAAGAGGTCAGGCAACCTCCAAAAGCATCACTTCTTCAATGTTGCTTTGCCAAATGAGATCGTCTGTAAAGACGCAAATTCATCATCTGGCAAATGCATTTTTAGAATTTTTGAGCGGTTTTGAAAAGAGTGCTGCAGTGTGGGCAGACAAGTTGAGCCCCTTTTTGTACACGGCTGAAACTATGCTCAGAGTCTTTTGAACAGTTTGGACATGGACATTTTACTAAGTAATTGCGACGGAATTGTGTATTTTTACGTCCTGACATAGGCATCTCCTGATTTAAACGACTGTCACCATACACGTTCACGAAGATGATTGCTTGCTTTTATTTCCGAATGATTGCAAAAACCAAAGAAAGTACAAATGCAACGTTTTTTCGAAAATTAAATACCGCTAATGTTAAAAAAGGTAAATGATATCAACTTAAATATTCACTTCAGATGCCCATGTTGTCATGGCTCCCAATACAGAACGTCGATTTTTGATGTGTCTGAAAAAAATCCGTATGGCGCTAAATGCATTTTCTGCAAATCGACGATGACATTCGCAGACAGACCTGACAGCCAGACAAAAATTTTCGCGCCGTCCTGATTCCCCTCGCCTTCATAGAGAAGGTGCTTAAGCAGATAACGACCAACAAGGTGAGATATGAAGAAAGTCATCGTCTTTTTCAATGGTAAACCGAGCAATGTTGTCACCGTGCTTAAGGGTATTACATCCATACGGCAGGAATATCCGAATGGTGAAGCGATAAACCTGCAGATAATGTCCGCAGGTTTTCCTTCTCTGACCGGCGATCATGAAGTGGTTTATGTGGCGTCGGACAGGGAGCTGACTTCTCAGGAAATTCTGGATGCGGCTAAGAAATATTTATAATTATTCTGAATGTATGGCTGTTCTTGTAGATGCCCTTGTTTAAGGGTAATCCCTTTCTTATTTGTGCTGCTAACATCTTTTGTTTACCCTCCCCCGCGTTAAAAACCTTATACGGAATGAATAATACGTTAACGCTATCGCGAACAAACACATCCCTAATAGACTTAATTGCGTCATAATGTGTCAGATGGCTTATTGTCTCAGCCCTGACTCATTCAGTTGTGTGTCAGACACAATATGTGTTACCTCATCCAGATGCCCAATTCGGGCCTCCCCTGAACGATTAAACTTACTCTTATCTATCAACAATAAAGACTGAGAAGCGCGCTTGAGTAGCAGCGATTTGAAGCCAGCGTTGACCCTGTTGGAATCCCACAACCCTCCATGACTGTCTATCCCTTCGCAGGAGAAGATAAACAGGTCGATGTCCAGCAGTTTGAGTTGTGAAATCAACGAGGGGTTAACGTAGCAGCCATACTTACGCTCGAGTTTACCGCCGGAGCTAATAAGTTGAATCTGTTCACGTTTGCCCAGTTCCAGGCAGATGGGGTGACTGTTAGTAAAGACCTGAATATCGATGTCAGGCAGTTGACGCGCAAGGTACCAGCAGGTTGAGCTGGCATCCAGGGCAATGACCATCCCGGCTTCAATCCACTCCAGCGCTTCTCTGGCGATATCCGCTTTATGCGTGAAGTGGCTCTTAAGGCGAATATGAAAAGGATCACCGCTGTCCTGGTTTTCCCGGTGAATATATTTTGCCCGACCGTGGTTGCGCAGCACTTTTCCCTGCGCCTGCAGTTCGCTGAGATCGCGGCGAATGGTTTCTTTACTGACGTTAAGCTGGGTGGATAAAACGTCCGTCGTCAGACTATGATGCTGAATCAACAGGTCGATTATCGTTTGCTGACGTGCCTCTTTCATTTTTTCTCACCCATCATTCGATACACGCCCGCGCTGGCGGGCGCACCGGCATGAGATTACGGCGTTACCCCCTTTTTTAAAAGAATATTCCCGTATTTAGCACACTCCCCTGTGACAACGATCGCAAAGGATTTTTTGGCACGTGCATAAAACGCATAGCGGTCAATGCGGGTAATTGCCGGACAGGGTGCCTGACGTGAAAGCGCATCGCGATAGAGAGCCTCAACACGGGGATCGAGGGAGTCACCCTCAACTGCAGCCATCATCACCAGTGGCGGCGCGTAGCTGTCGAGCTCAAACAGCGGGATAATCGCATGCAGCAATTCGCTGACCTTTAGCCCATCGGCGCGTATAACCTGCGGTCCCATACTGTGGGCGGGGAAATGGGCATCAGAAAAAATAATCTCATCGCCGTGGCCCATTTCGGCCAGGACTTTCAGTAGTTCAGGTGATATTAACGGTGAAATCGTTTTTAACATCTCAAACTCCCTCGATCGGTGCAGATTCGGTTTCCGGAAAGAAGTAGCGGTACTGATAATGCATCTGCGCTCTGGCGTGTTCCGGGCTCGTAAATTCTCCGACCCCGTACCAGCCAAACAGGGCTGCCCCCGCGACAGTGGTTTCTGCATCATCAAGTACCTTGATGGGGATGCCGAGCATATTGGCTTTGATCTGGTTCCACAGCATGTTACGGCTGCCACCGCCGACCAGCAGCAGTTCAGTCGCGTTGAAGTGACCAATCTTTTCCAGCGTGCGCAGATTCTGCGCCAGCTGCCCGGTTAGGCCCTCCAGCGCAGCGCGATAAAAATGACCGCGTGTGGTGTTGAGTGTGACGCCCTCCCAGCCTGCATGCTGACAGCCGAGGAGATCACAGTGCATTTTCACCCCTTCGGACCCCATGGGTATGCGGCGGGCTGTCTCAATCAGCGTTTGCCAGGGCGTCTCTTCGGTCCAAAGCAGTTTACGTACCCATTCAAGTACGCCCGATGCCAGCCACTGCATGCCAGGGTTATACAGCCCTGGCTGGCTGTCCAGTTCGCAGGTAGAGCCGACGTAGCGACTGAGCAGCGGCGTGTTGACCTGTGCACTGCGCACCATCAGGATCTCCCATGTTCCCGAGGAAAGGACGGGTTCATCCGGCGCGGCACCTGCACCAAACAGCGCAAATTGGGTATCGTGTCCGGCGGAAATCACCGGGATACCGGCGGGTAGGTCAAGCCATTGGGCAGCATCAGACTGTAAATTACCGACGAGCTCACCGGCTTCCACCAGACGTGGGAAGAGCCGACGCGGCAAACCCGCCGCCTGCAAAATTTCATGGCTGAAATCGCGCTGTTGAATATCCAGCATCTGGCTGGTCCCTGCCATAGTAACGTCGGTGGTGAATTCGCCGGTCAGACGGTGGTTAATCAGCGACGAGATAAACAGCCAGGCGTGTGCCTGTTCCAACAGCTGCGGGTGATTTTCTTTTAGCCACACCAGCTTATACAGCGTATTGAAGCCAAATGCCCCCACGCCGGAAATGTCCTGAAGCCGCTGAGGTGACAGCAAGCGGTCAATATTTTTCATCACTTCGGTGGTGCGTGGGCATTTCCAGCTGATGATTGGGTAGAGCAGCCTGCCGTGCTCATCGACCAGCGCGCCATCAACGCCGAAGGTGGTCACCGTGACGCCGCGAACGCGACAGTTTGCCAGACTCGTCTTCAGCGAGCGGCAACAGTCCGCGAAGCGTTGCATAATGGCCTCGAGAGACCACTGGTGCCAGGCGCTATTTTCTATGGCGATGTCGCTGGCATTTGCCGTAGCGGCACGGGCGATAATTTTGCCCTGCCGGTCAACGGCAATGGCCCGGATATTGGTCGCTCCGCAGTCGAGAACCAGAATAACCTCTTGTTTCATAGCAACTCCTGAAACGTCGGCGGCTAACGTGTCGCTTATCCGGCCTGTAATTCGGTGTTTTACAGGCCCGGTAAACATACGCTACCGGGCAAAGACGTTTACTCAACGTTTGTACAGCGGGCCATAGTTTTGACAGGCGCGGTAATCCTGGCCTTCGCTATCCATGCCGTGCGCAGCCCAGGCGGAAGGACGATAGACCTTCGACTCTTCCACGTTATGCATGCAGACCGGAATTCGCAGCATTGATGCCAGGGTGATGAAATCAGCGCCGACGTGGCCGATGGTCAGCACGCCATGGTTTGCCCCCCAGTTCGCCATCACGGAATAAACGTCGGTAAAGGGACCTTTACCCGTCAGACGTGGTGCAAACCAGGTGGTCGGCCAGGTTGAGTTGGTACGGGCGTCAAGCTGATCGTGCATCTCTTTCGGCAGTTCCACGCTCCAGCCTTCTGCAATCTGCAGAACCGGGCCAAGACCTTTGATGATATTCACGCGGGTCATGGTGAACGGCACGCCACCTTCGGTCAGGAAGCGAGAAGAGAAACCGCCGCCGCGGAAATATTCATGTATCGCCGGACACCATTCGGTGGCCGCCAGGCAGGCATCAACCTCCTGCTGGCTAATGTCCCAGAATGGCTTCATCGTTGGATTGCCATCGCTGCCGCGCTGTTTGCATGAGCCATCGAGAGCCGCAGAGCCGGAGTTGATCAGGTGGATAATACCCTTCTCAGCCAGACCGCTGAGCGGTTGACCGGTCACGCGCGCTACCGCTTCTGGAGACCAGTAGGTGCGCACGTCGGCGAACACCTGTGCTGTGCCGGTCAACTGATGGCCCATTAGCATCGCCACGCCGTTGAGGCTGTCATTTTCGGTCGCGACGACAAAGGGTTCACGCACGCCATTCCAGTCAAAGGAACTGTTAAGCAACGCTTCGGCGGTATCGCCGTTCGGGTATTGATCGGTCCAGTGACGCTGGCCCTGGAAGCCTGCCGCAATGGCGTTGTAGCCCAGCGATTCTTCCACCCGCCCTTTTTCCGCCAGTGCTGGGTTGCCCTGCATCATGTCGCGGATACACATCGCCATCAGCAGGCTCTCTTTCAGCACCTCGCGGTTCTGCGCTTCGTTACGCTTATACTGCTGCGCGTTCTGGTCTTCGCCGTAGCGGAAGTTTTTGTCCGCCCAGGCCAGCGCCATTTCCAGTTCGGTTTCATCGAAGATTTTCTGATCAATGCGGCGGCGCAGTTCAGTCATATCAACTGCCTGTACCTTCATCCCCAGCCAGGATTCGAAGAAGTTAGGGTCGACGATGGAACCGGCAATCCCCATCGACACACCCCCAATGGAGAGATAGCTTTTCCCTTTCATACTGGCGACGGCTAAACCGGCACGCGCAAAGCGCAGCAGTTTTTCCTCAACATCTTCGGGAATCGAGGTGTCGTCGGCGTCCTGGACATCATGACCATAAATAGAGAATGCCGGAATCCCTTTCTGGCTGTGTGCAGCCAGCGCGGCGGCCAGATAAACGGCACCCGGACGTTCAGTCCCGTTAAAACCCCAGATGGCTTTCGGACGCATGGGGTCCATATCGATCGTTTCGCTCCCGTAGCACCAGCACGGCGTCACGGTGATGGTCACGCCGACGTTCTGGCTGCTGAATTTTTCTTCACAGGCGGCAGATTCGGCCATCCCCGCAATGCAACCGTCAGCAATGACGCATTCAATTTGCTCGCCGTTGGGGTGACGAAGCTTTTCAGTGAGCAGCGCGGCGGTGGCGTTGGCCATATTCAGGGTTTGCTCCTCCAGAGACTCACGAACCCCCATACGACGACCATCAATCACCGGACGGATACCTATTTTCGGTAAGCTGATTTTTTTCATGACAGATCCCTCACGTTTTCGGATACAGGTTTAATTCGTTGCCGCTTGCGAACGGAAACGGGCAAAGATGAAGATGACGGCAAAACACACTGCCGGAACCAGTTCTGCTGTTGGGATATTGCCTGCAGCATCGCTGACAAAGCCCATGACCGGCGTCACAATCCCGCCGCCGATAATGGTCATGACGATGAATGACGAGCCGTATTTGGTGTCCTGACCCAGGTTCTTAATCCCGAGGGAGAAAATGGTTGGGTACTGAATAGACATAAATGCACTGCACAGCGTTAGCGCCAGTAGACCGAAATGGCCGCCGAATACGGCGGAGACCAGGCATAGCACCATGGCAAGCAGGGCATAAGCGGCCAGTACTTTATGCGGTGCGAAGCGGCTGATTAGCCATGTACCGGTAAAACGACCGATGAAGAAGCACACCATGGTGCCGGTCAGGTAGTTGGCGGCGAAACCTGGCGTCATACCGGGGATCTCTTCAATAGCGTACCGGATCAGATAACTCCAGCAGGCAGTTTGCGCGCCGACATAGCAGAATTGCGCCAGCACCGCCCAGCGCCAGTGGCGAATCCGGACCAGACGGGAAAGAGAGGCAGAAAATGTGCTTTGTGTGCCGTCGCCGTGATTATCGCTCTGAAGGACCGGAAATTTGGTCAACATAATCAGCAGGGCGACCAACAATACAATTGCCACGATAATCATATAAGGCGTTTGTACGGATAACACCAGGCTATGCTTATAAATGCTTAGCTGTTCTGGCGTCATTTTATCGAGTACCGACTGAGAGTGATGCGGCACGTTAGACAAAATTAGGCTTTGTCCAAACACAACGGCAATAATAGCGCCAAAAGAATTAAAAGTTTGCGCCAGATTAAGACGGAAATGACCACCACTCTCTGGCCCCAGCACTGTCACAAAGGGGTTAGCAGCAGTTTCAAGGCAACCTAACCCCGCCGCTATAATAAAAAGACCGACAAGAAACAATGTATAATTCATTAACTCAGCCGCAGGCCAGAATAATGCAGCACCAATGGCATATAAAAACAACCCGGTAATAATACCTGCCTTATAGCTGAGTTTTTTCATCAGTATTCCGGCAGGAACTGGAATGACAAAGTAGCCGAAATAGAACGCAGATTGTATCAGGCCAGCCTGGAAGTTTGTCAGGGTAAAGGCTTGCTGAAACTGGGGGAGTAAAATGTCATTCAGGTTATTAGCGACTGCCCAAAGAAAAAACAGTGAACAGAGTAACGCGAAAGGAATAATGTAACGCTGGGCTTGCCCGGCATTGACCGCACGAAAACTCTGCGTTGGTATTGTTGTATTTCCCATAACACCCTCATTAGTCAGAAGCGTCAGAATGTGACTTTCCTTTCTTGCCAGACGGTAAAAATAAAAAGGTGCTTTACTCTTACTGGCGCGAATCTGGCGATCGGAATGATCTCGTGAATGCATTTTCATGTAAAAAAGGGGGGCGAATATGATGACAATCACATTTAACGGCAACGCGATATCTTTATGTGACCGTTATCACTTTAAATTTAATAAAAACACCCCTCGCCGGGGAAAATAAACATGAAAAACCACAACCCCAGTGACCGATTTAATGCATTACTCCGGAAACGGGCATTTTCACGGTAAAAATCATCAAAACGACTGTTTGAATAAAAATCTTCTGAATCGGTCACTTTTACCGAAATGAATTAATCGAATAAGGATCAATTCCCGACTATTAATTGACGGCGATCACAAAGTGAAACCACCGTAATTCTTTTAGCGTTATTCCCTATAAAGATGGTGCGCAAATATACGGTTAATTCATCAGGACAACAGGCTTGTTCTGCTGGTGCTTTAGATCATCAAGAGAGGTAACAAATGGAACGAAATAGACTGGCGCGGCAGATTATTGATACCTGCCTGGAAATGACCCGCCTGGGGCTAAATCAGGGCACGGCTGGCAACGTCAGCGTGCGCTATCAGGACGGGATATTGATAACGCCAACGGGTATCTCCTATGAAAAACTGACGGAGTCACACATCGTTTATATTGATGCCGACGGTCAGCATGAACAGGGCAAACTGCCTTCGAGCGAGTGGCGTTTCCATATGGCCGCCTACCAGACGCGTCCGGATGCGCAGGCGGTGGTGCATAACCATGCGGTGCACTGTACCGCCGTGTCTATTCTTAACCGCCCTATCCCGGCCATTCATTACATGATTGCCGCCGCAGGCGGTAATTCCATACCCTGCGCGCCATATGCCACATTTGGGACACGCGAACTGTCCGACTATGTCGCCTTTGCCCTCAGGAACCGCAAAGCAACCCTGTTACAGCACCACGGCTTAATTGCCTGTGAAGCAAATCTGGAAAAAGCCCTGTGGCTGGCGCATGAAGTTGAAGTACTGGCACAACTGTACCTTTGCACGCTGGCAATAACGGATCCGGTCCCGGTACTGGATGACGATGCTATCGCCATTGTGCTGGAAAAATTCAAAACCTACGGACTGCGCATTGAAGAATGACATCGCATAGCAAACAGGAGAAATGCCATGGCGAAAAGAATGATTTTGAACGAAACGGCCTGGTTTGGCCGGGGCGCGACAGGGATGCTTTGCGATGAGGTAAAGCGTCGCGGCTATCAAAAAGCGCTGATTGTCACCGACAGGACGCTGATACAGTGTGGCGTGGTGGCGAAGGTCACCGATAAGCTGGACGAAGCGGGGTTGGCCTGGGAAATATACTTCGGCGTGCTTCCTAACCCGACAATCGGAATAGTACAGGAAGGGCTGGGTGTTTTTCAGAACAGCGGCGCAGATTACCTTATCGCTATCGGGGGCGGCTCGCCTCAGGATACCTGTAAGGCAATCGGTATTATCAGCAATAACCCGGCGTTTAAGGATGTTCGTAGCCTTGAAGGCCTGTCCCCAACCCGTAACCCCAGCGTACCCGTTCTGGCCATTCCCACTACAGCCGGAACAGCGGCTGAAGTGACCATTAACTACGTGATCACTGATGAAGAGAAGCGGCGTAAATTTGTTTGCGTCGATCCGCATGACATTCCGCAGGTCGCTTTTATCGATGCAGATATGATGGACGGTATGCCACCAGTGCTGAAAGCAGCAACCGGCGTTGATGCGCTGACCCATGCGATTGAAGGGTATATTACCCGGGGCGCATGGGCCTTGACCGATGCGCTACACATCAAGGCAATAGAGATTATTGCCGGCGCGCTGCGCGATTCAGTCAAGGGCGATCGAGATGCCGTCGAGGCGATGGCGCTGGGCCAGTATGTTGCCGGCATGGGCTTTTCCAACGTTGGCCTGGGGCTGGTTCACGGTATGGCGCACCCGCTGGGTGCTTTTTATGATACACCGCACGGCGTGGCGAATGCCATTTTGCTGCCTCATATCATGCGTTACAACGCTGACTTTACCGGCGATAAATTCCGCGACATTGCACGGGCGATGGGCGTGAAGGTTGAAGGGCTGAGCCTTGTGGACGCGCGCAATGCTGCCGTGGATGCCGTCTTCAGGCTTAATCACGATGTGGGCATCCCGCTCCATCTGCGTGAGGCTGGAGTACAAACAGAAGATATCCCGATGCTGGCCCAGGCGGCATATGATGATGTCTGTACTGCCGGCAACCCACGGGAAGCGAGCCTGGCAGATATTAGCGAGCTGTACCATACCGCCTGGTAGTGCGACTGCGTTACCCGGTTTAGAGGACCCTTCTGGGCCGGGTGACGCAGAGAGACAGTGCCATCAGTATTTAAGACCGTGATTTCGCAGCTGACGGCCGACGCCGACAGACCCTATCGGTAATGGCCATTGTTGGGCATGATTGCCCTCTTATTGTGGCGAAGTTGAAAGGCGAAACTAGGGTATACGGCGAAAAACAGGCACAAAAAAACCACCTTTCGGTGGTTTCACGACACTGCTTATTGCTTTGATTATTCTGCTTTTTCCCATGGTAGCCGGAGTGGGACTTGAACCCACACAGCGCGAACGCCGAGGGATTTTAAATCCCTTGTGTCTACCGATTCCACCATCCGGCCAGGGAATAAAGTGGAGGCGCGTTCCGGAGTCGAACCGGACTAGACGGATTTGCAATCCGCTACATAACCGCTTTGCTAACGCGCCGTAAAACTTTTTTACGCGACACCCGCTATTGCGCATGTCTTTAATCTGGAGCGGGAAACGAGACTCGAACTCGCGACCCCGACCTTGGCAAGGTCGTGCTCTACCAACTGAGCTATTCCCGCATGTCATCAAGTTAACTTCTAACCACTTGATTTCATTATCGTCCGGCTAGCTGTGCCGCCGTTCGATGCGTTGCATTCTACTGATATGACGGTATGAGTCAACGTTATTTTTTGCATCCCCGGATCGTTTGCTGAAAATTACGTCGAAACGATCACTGATCAAGCAAATCGCCGCGGGCAGCGTTTAAATATTGCAGCATAGACCACAGCGTCAGTACCGCAGCAACCCACAGCAGCCCAATCCCAGCCCACTCAACCCAGGCGTTTGGACGCCAGAGCATCCAGACCAGCGAGGCCATCTGCGCGGTGGTTTTCACTTTACCAATCCACGACACCGCGACGCTGCTGCGCTTACCCAGCTCCGCCATCCACTCACGCAGCGCAGAGATGATGATCTCACGACCAATCATGGTTGCTGCAGGCAGCGTTACCCACCACGTGTGGTAGTGCTCAGCCACCAGCACCATCGCGATAGCGACCATGACCTTATCGGCGACCGGGTCGAGGAAGGCACCGAAGCGGGTGCTTTGGTTCCAGCGGCGTGCCAGATAACCGTCAAACCAGTCCGTAACCGCAGCCACCAGGAAAATCAGTGCACAGGCAAAAGGGGCCCAGACGACTGGCAGGTAAAACGCCAGTACAAAGAACGGGATAAGCACAACGCGAAAAAGAGTGAGCAACGTAGGGATATTAAATTGCATAATGACGGTAACTGTTTGTTGTCAGTAAAATTTAGCTCTATGTTGCTACAGAGCCCTCAATGTTTCAACGAGTAGTAGATCTTTTCTGCCAGCGCTTGCGAAATACCCGGCACTTTTGCAATTTCCTCCATGCTGGCATTGAGTAATCCTTGCAATCCGCCCATATATTTAAGCAACATCTGTCTGCGTTTTGGCCCGACGCCTTCGATGGTCTCAAGCGTACTGGTGTTTTTTACCTTCGCCCGTTTTTTCCGGTGCCCGCTGATGGCGTGATCGTGTGACTCATCGCGGATATGCTGGATAACATGCAGTGCCGGAGAATCCGGCGGCAGGCTGAAGCCCTCCCCTTCCGGCTCAAAGAAGAGCGTCTCCAGACCGGCTTTACGATCGGCCCCTTTTGCCACACCCAGCAGCAACGGATGGTTTTTATCCCAGCTCACATCAAGTGAGTCAAAGACCGCTTTCGCCTGCCCGAGCTGCCCTTTCCCGCCGTCAATCAGTATCACATCCGGGATTTTGCTCTCTTCGATGGCTTTACCGTAGCGACGGCGCAGCACCTGGTTCATGGCGGCATAGTCATCGCCCGGCGTGATCCCGGTGATGTTATAGCGACGATATTCCGCGCGCAGCGGGCCGTTAGCATCAAACACCACGCAGGAGGCCACGGTCTGCTCGCCCATCGTGTGGCTGATGTCGAAACACTCCATCCGTTTAACCTCCGGCAGCTTCAGGAGCGTAGCCAGTGCCGTTAAACGCTGGTGGACCGTCGATTGCTGGGACAGTTTTGTAGTAAGCGCCGTCGCCGCATTGGTCCGGGCAAGCTTCAGGTAACGCGCGCGGTCACCGCGCGGTTTGGTCTGCACGTTAACCCGACGACCAGCCAGTTCTGACAGCGAATCCGCCAAAAGCGTTTTATCGTCGAGATTGAAATCAAGCAGGATCTCCGATGGCAGCGTGCGCATCTGACTCCCCTGCAGATAGAACTGGCCGACGAAGGTTTCAACCACCTCACCCAGCTCCGTCCCCCCCGGCACTTTCGGGAAATAGCTGCGGCTCCCGAGCACTTTACCCTGACGAATAAACAGCACATGCACGCAGGCCATGCCGGCGTCAAAGGCAACGCCGATCACGTCGAGATCGTCACCGGTGTTCGAGACAAACTGTTTCTCAGTGACTCTGCGCACCGCCTGGATTTGGTCGCGGATCCGCGCGGCCTCTTCGAACTCCAGCGCTGCACTGGCTTTCTCCATCCGGGCGATCAGCTGCGTTAATACCTGATCGTCTTTCCCGGCTAAAAACAGGCGCACATACTCGACCTGCTGCGCATACTCGTCTTCACTCACCAGCCCGGCAACGCATGGCCCCAGACAGCGGCCAATCTGGTACTGCAGACACGGGCGCGAGCGATTGCGATAGACACTGTTTTCACACTGGCGAACAGGGAAGATTTTTTGCAGCAGCGCCAGCGTCTCACGTACGGCATAGCCGTTGGGAAACGGGCCGAAATATTCACCCTTGGCATGTTTTGCACCGCGGTGCATAGCAAGCCGGGGGTGCGTATCGCCACTCAGGAAGATGAACGGATAGGATTTATCATCGCGTAACAGCACGTTGTAGCGCGGCTGATAGAGCTTAATATAGTTATGCTCAAGCAGCAGCGCCTCCGTCTCGGTATGCGTGACGGTAACATCAATATTCTGTATGAGTGCGACCAGTGCTTCGGTCTTGCGGGAGGCAAGGTTACTGCGAAAATAGCTGGAGAGGCGCTTTTTGAGATCTTTCGCTTTCCCCACGTAGATAACCGTACCGCCAGCGTCATACATACGATAAACGCCAGGCTGGCTGGTTACGGTTTTCAGAAATGCTTTTGAATCGAACACATCACTCACTGACTTAACAACGTCTCCGCATTACATAAACCATGCCGGATGGCCAGATGAGTCAGTTCAACATCACCATGAATGTTCAGTTTGCTGAACATGCGATAACGATAGCTGTTCACCGTTTTCGGGCTAAGATTCAGCTGTTCCGAGATCTCATTTACCTTCTGACCTTTGGTGATCATCAGCATAATCTGCAATTCACGCTCGGACAAACTGGCAAACGGCGATTCCGTTTTCTCGGGTTCGATCTGACTCAGGGCCATCTGCTGAGCAATGTCGGAAGCAATGTAACGCTGTCCGGCAAACACGGAACGGATAGCATTGACAACTTCCTGGGGCGCGGCACCTTTACTCAGGTAACCGGCAGCGCCCGCCTGCATCACTTTCGCGGGCAGCGGGTTTTCAGTATGCACGGTCAGCATGATGACTTTTGTATCAACAAAGGTACGCGCGATTTTGCGGGTTGCTTCAAGACCACCGATACCGGGCATGTTCATATCCATCAACACCACATCGGCCGAATTAGTGCGGCACCATTTTACGGCATCTTCGCCGCAACAAGCCTCACCAGCAACTTTAATACCTTTTATATCTTCAAGAATGCGTCGTATCCCTGCGCGCACCAGTTCGTGGTCATCAACAAGAAGGACGTTGATCAAAGGAAATGTCTCCAGAATAGGGATAACGCTACTGAGTGATAATTTGGTTTATATTAACGGTTTTCCTCACAAGATTAAAACGTTAAAAAATCGGCTATTCGATTTCGCTCTCGTTTTTGGAAATTAGGCTGTACAGAACGTGGAAAGAGAGCCCGCGCCACCAGGGCTTGTGCAGCTTTTTTTAAGCATCTGTATTCAAAAAGTTACAAAAAACCTGTCGCCTGAGTCCGTAAAAAAACAGTTCTTAAATTTTTGTAACAATAATTAACGGCAAGCGAACCGGGTATAAACAATTCGTCGCTATTAACGCCGCACAGTTTAGCGGCACGCGTTGTTTACGCAAATAAACATCCAGTGTAAAAGTACGAAAAACAACCGCTGCATTTTTTGCTGCGCCTTGTGGTATACTCCGCCGCCTTGACTTTCATCGTCGCGCACGAGCGCCGTTTTATAATGAGGAAAATAAATGAGCACACCTGAATTTGCCACTGCGGAGAATAACCAGGAACTGGCACAGGAAGTAAACTGCCTGAAATCGCTGCTAACGCTGATGCTACAGGCGATGGGCCAGGCTGACGCCGGTCGTGTGATCATTAAAATGGAAAAACAAATCGCGCAGATGGAAGACCAGGCTGAATCCGCGGTATTTGCCAACACCGTTAAGCAAATTAAACAAGCCTACCGCCAGTAATAAAAAACGGCTGGATGCGGTGCATTCAGCCGTTGCCTCGTCTGACACGCAGAACGTACTCTCTACTCAAATAAGCCCGGTCGCCGCCGCGTAACACGCGATCTGCGTCTTGTTAGGCGCATTGAATTTCTTCTGCATATTCTTCTGATGAAAGTTAACCGTATTCTCTGAGATGGAGAGAATGATCGCAATTTCCGCCGAGGTCTTCCCTTCCGCGGTCCATTTAAGAATTTCCCGTTCACGTTTGCTGAATTTCATCTCAGGCGGCATCACCATCTCATCTTCAAATCGAATCAACGATGTTAAGGCCACTTGCACCAGCAGTTGTAACCGCAGCTCTATTTCCTCGTGGTCTAACGGGCTCTCCAGCATGCTAGTACGAGAAACCGACAGAAAACCGAGAGCATGATTCGGCAGCATCAGACACTGCGTTATTCCTGTACGTAAGCCGTGCTCCCGTGCGCTATGCCATAATTCCTCAGCATCCGCGAATAATTCGTCAGTCCAGGGCAAATGCCCCTGGATGAAATTCTCCGGTTTTAACACCGGGTCAATGGCGAAATAATTCTTCGACTGATATTGCGCCTGCCACTGTGGCGGATAAGTGGTATGCACAGAAATCTTAGGCCGCGTAAAAGGCACGGGATGGCGTACGCAGAGTGCGTAATAATCGAATTCTAGCGCCTGAGTTTGTCGCTGAAGTTCCTGATATACCTCGTCGGCACAGGTCAATTTCTGAAACCGGAGGGAGCATTCCCGTCGCCAGGTGAAAAAGTCTGAATCCTTCATACTTACTAAATGAAGCCTCTGAAATGATATTCATTATTATGGTGAATATAACCTAACACATAAAACTTATTTCTAACTACAAAATATCGGCAACAGCACAATTAACTTTACGTTTGATAAGGTTTATTGGGCCTGAGCGGAATAAAAAAACACGGTGTCGTGCGCAGGGGGAGAATAATTTGCCCCAGATGAATTTTCTGGAGCAAATTAGTGCAAAAATTCTACTGCATAAGGAATTTTTCAAGGAACTGACGGGTTCGCGGCTGCTGTGGGTTGGCAAATAAGTGTTTTGCCGGCCCCTGCTCCACGATCCTTCCCTGATCCATGAAAATGGCGCGGTCCGCCACGTCACGAGCGAAGCTCATCTCGTGGGTAACGATAACCATTGTGCGTTTCTCCTGTGCCAGCTGGCGTATGGTGTTCAGCACCTCGCCCACCAGCTCAGGGTCGAGCGCAGAGGTCGGTTCATCAAAGAGGATCACATCCGGGCGCATCGCCAGCGCGCGGGCAATCGCCACACGCTGCTGCTGACCACCTGACAGGCGGCGCGGGTAGCTGGTTTCTTTACCGGCCAGCCCGACTTTTGCGAGCAACTCGCGCGCGCGAACCGTCGCGTCCTCTTTGGCTTCCCCTTTTACAATGACCGGGCCTTCAATGATGTTCTCCAGCACCGTCCGGTGTGGGAAGAGATTGAAGTTCTGGAAAACAAAGCCCACATGCTGGCGCAACTGGCGAATCAGACCTTTTTGCTGGCTGATGGATTTGCCGGTATCAATCGTAATATTCCCCACCCGAATCGTGCCTTCTTCAGGCTGTTCAAGCAGGTTGATGCTGCGCAGCAGCGTTGTTTTCCCGGAACCACTCGGGCCGATAATAGCGACCACTTCGCCCTGCTCAACCTCCAGATCAATCCCGTGGAGCACCGTTTGACCGTGGAATTTTTTCACCAGGTTTTTAAGGTCGATAGCACTCATTTTGGATCACGCTCCTGGCGGTTAAGCTGGTTTTCGAAATAGTTTTGCAAGGCGGATAACACCGTCGCCATTACCCAGTAAATCAGCGAGGCCGCCAGATACATGGTGAACACTTCCAGGGTGCGCGAGGTAATAAGCTGCGCCTGACGGAACAGTTCCGGTACCTGAATGGTGGCCGCCAGCGACGTGTCTTTCACCAGGCTGATAAAGCTGTTGCTGAGCGGCGGAAGCGCCACACGCGCCGCCTGAGGCAGAATGGCTCTGCGCAGCGTTTGCCAGGGCGTCATACCGATACTGGCCGCCGCTTCCCACTGCCCTTTATCAATGGACGAGATTGCCGCACGCAGCGTTTCAGAGGTGTATGCCGCCGTATTGAGCGACAAACCAATCATCGCCGCGGGGATCGGATCCAGCTCAATACCAAACTGCGGTAAACCGTAGTAGATCATAAAGAGCTGCGCGATAAGCGGCGTGCCGCGAAACACAGAGATATAAAAACGCGCCACCCAGCGTACTGGTAAGACGGGTGACATACGCATTAAGGCCAGCACAAACCCGAGTACCAGACCGAAGAACATCCCGCCAATACTGAGCTGTAACGTAAATACCGCACCTTTAAGCAGGTACGGCAGGGAATCAATAACCAGTTGAATACTTTCTTGCATTATTATTTTTCGACCTGATTTTAGACATGAGGATGGTAGGCAAACAGCGCAGGTGCCCCGCCGGTGTGAACAAACAAAATCGGCCCTTCATCCTTAAAGCGCTTCTGTTCAATGCCATCGATAAGACCGGCCATCGCTTTGCCCGTATACACGGGATCAAGCAGTATACCCTCGAGGCGCGCCAGCAATTTCACCGCGTCCATCCCCTCTTCATTAGGCGTGCCGTAGCCTGGTGCAAAATAGTCGTCCCAGAGCTGGATATCAGCCGTTGCCTTCAACGCCAGTTGCTCTGCCACCGCCTGCTGTAAGGTGACCACTTTCGGCTTCTGGTCCGCGACGCTACGCGATACCGTCACGCCAATAAGCTCGACATCGGGTAATAATTGCTCCAGACCTACCGCCAGCCCTGCGTGGGTACCTGCACTGCCGGAAGCAACAACGACAGAAGAGAGGCTGACCGCTCCCTCGCATTGCTGGGCAATCTCCAGCGCACTTTCCACATACCCCAGCGCGCCCAGCGCATTCGAGCCGCCGACAGGAATAACGTAGGGACGAAAACCCTGCGCTTCCAGACGCGTCGCCAGTTCATCAAGTTGTGCGGTCGGGTCGGTTAATGCCTCGACCATTTCGACTTGTACGTTAAACAGATCCAGCAGCAGACGGTTGCCGTTAGTCAGATAGTTTTCTGCGTGCGTTCCAATTGGGTTTTCCAGCAATGCCACACAGTGGAGACCCAGCTTTGCGGCCACCGCGGCGGTCTGGCGGACATGGTTAGACTGAATGGCACCTGCGGTAATGAGCGTATCCGCGCCTTCACGCAGGGCGTCAGCGGCCAGAAACTCCAGCTTACGCAGCTTATTGCCCCCCATCGCCATCGGCGTAACGTCATCGCGCTTAATAAAAATATCGCGTCCTAAATAGTCAGAAAATCGCGGCAGATACTCCAGCGGAGTCGGCGCGCCGATAAACTCCAGGCGGGGAAAGCGCGTTAAATTCTGTAGTGACATGGGTTCTCCGGTAACACTGACTCAATGTGATATTTTTCATTATGCACGCAGACGCGTAAGAAATAAAAAAGGCGCTTTTAAAAGCGCCTTTTTTTAACGTCAAAGACTTATTTCGTGACGTCTGCCCCGAACCACTTCTCTGAAAGGGCTTTCAGGCTGCCGTCTTTTTGCATGTCAGCAATCGCGGAGTCAATCGCTTTAACCAGGTCGTCGTTGCCTTTACGAACGGCTACACCGGATTCCTGACGAGAGAACGCATCACCGGCTACCGCCAGGGTATTGTTGGTTTTCTTCACCAGATCCAGCGCGGCCAGACGGTCAACCAGAATCGCATCAATACGACCTACGCGGAGATCCTGGTATTTTGTCGGGTCATCATCGTAAGTGCGGATATCCACACCCTGAACGTTCTGGCGCAGCCACTCTTCATAGTTGGTCCCCAGACCGACACCGACTTTTTTGCCTTTCAGGTCAGCGGCCGTTTTGATGGTGCCTTCGTTACCTTTCTTCACCAGCGCCTGGATACCGGACACGGTGTACGGCGTGGAGAAGTCATACTTCTTCTTACGCTCGTCAGAAATGGTCACCTGGTTAATCACCACATCAATACGTTTGGAATCCAGCGATGCCAGCATACCGTCCCATTTGGTCGGTTTGATGGAGGCTTTCACGCCAAGGTGTTTCGCCAGTTCCTGTGCAAATTCCACTTCAAAACCGGTGAGTTTACCGTCATCGCCCTGGAAGCTGAATGGAGGATAGGTTCCTTCCAGCCCGACCAGCAGCGTACCGCGCTCTTTCACTTTATTCAGCAGATTTTCTGCGGCGAACGTTTTCACGCTCATACCCGCGACCAGCGCGACTGCCATTACACCCATCAGCGCCTGACGACCCAGAAGTGCTAATTTCATAAATACCCCGATATAGTGGAATTTTTGAGTAGTGTAGAGAAATCACCTGCAAGGTCAAAGGCGACTGCGCTACATCTTATTCTTTTTTAATATATATCAGAAGTTGTTCCAGCGTGGGCTTTCTGCTTTATGACACCCGGCATTTGTACCTTATATTGTGCATACTTGCGCAGCGCAATGCGGTAGTTGTTGGTGCTGGTCGCAGGCAGCCACGGCTCAAGATTCTCATCCAGATAGCCGGTCTTCAACAGATCGCGGGAGATGTTGTTCACGGTGAGATGTTGTCCGAGACGGCGCAGGCGGACGACATATTCGCGTACGGTTCCGTGGCTCATCTCCGTTTGTTCAAACAGGAATTGTTTGAAGCCGATAATGTCGAAGAAGTCGCTTTGCTCTTTGCAGTGGAGATCACCGCAGAAACGGCAAAGCGCCACCCACTCTTTTTGTTCTTCGAGCCATGCTGCTTCATCCATCAACGTGTCGAGGCGTGAAATCGCGATCTTATTAACGATTTCGCCTCGACGAACCAGCGTGATACGATCGAGTAACTTGTTACAGTGGGCGCAATGCGTCTGGCTGTGTTTAAAGTCTTTCAGGTAGCGGCTTAAAGGCCGTCTTTTAGATTGCTGCACCGTCATGATAACTCCTGGTTGTCAATACGTTGTGCGGCATTTTTCAGGTGAATCAATCACCTATAACTTACCCAGCTTTGTGCGTAAACGTTTAATGGCCTGGCTGTGCAACTGGCTCACCCGAGACTCCCCCACTTCCAGAACAGCGCCAATCTCTTTGAGATTAAGCTCTTCCTGATAATAGAGGGTCAACACCAGCTGTTCGCGCTCAGGTAAAGCCTCAATCGCTTCCATTACGCGCTGGCGTAAATTACCTTCCATTAAATGGTGTAACGGGTTTTCTTGCTGATGCTCATCCGTCACCAGCTCGATGCTATCGCCATGCTCTTCTCGCCACTCGTCATAAGAGAAGAGTTGGCTATTATTGGTATCGAGCAACATCTGACGATACTCTTCAACAGCAATGCCAAGACGTTCCGCCACTTCTGTTTCCGTAGCGTTACGTCCCAGTTCCTGTTCCAGCTGCCCCATCGCATGCGCCACTTCGCGCGCGTTGCGGCGAACACTGCGCGGCACCCAGTCGCGGCTGCGCAGCTCATCCAGCATCGCACCACGAATACGCTGAACTGCGTAAGTCGTAAATGCCGTTCCTTGCAGAGCGTCGTATCGGTCAACTGCATTCAATAACCCGATACCGCCCGCCTGTAGCAGATCGTCAAGTTCCACGCTCGCCGGCAAACGCACCTGGAGGCGCAATGCTTCGTGACGCACCAGTGGGACATAACGCTGCCACAGCGAGTGTTTATCCATTACACCTTCAGCGGTATAGAGTGAATTCACGATAAACAGCCCTGCGTTAGTTGAGTTATCGGCATGATTATCCGATTCTGCAGGGCGTTCAATTGGATGAATAGTGGGTAAAATGGGGGGTTATTTGCCTATTTCTTTATATACCGTGACTTAGGCACAGCATATAAAACCAGTTCGAAGGCCAGTTCAGGGTGATGTCCGCGCAGATAAAACACATAATCAGCACTGAGAGAGGCAATATATTGAGGAATTGTCAGGAGATCTTCCGGCTTATGGTAAAGACTTATTGCCAGTAAAGGTTTCCAGTCCTGAATCGTGCTTGCAGCGCCCTGCAAGGCTTTTAGTTCAGCGCCTTCGACATCCATTTTTATAAAGGTGGCTTTGCGCCCCTGCAGGATATTATCAATGCTATCCAGTTCAATGGTCACCGTGTTCGTGCTTTGTTCCATCAGGCGTGAAGAGAGTGCATTTCCCGACTGAAAAGAGAGAACGGTGTTTTCATCCCATACGCCCTTTTGCACTGGCTGACAAAATGGCCACTGGCGCGTATTTTCACAAAGTTGAGCATAATTACTGGCATCAGGCTCAAAGCCGATAACGCTTTCTGGCTGCGCGACCTGCTGACGGGCCACTTCTTGCATAAACGCCCCAATGCTATCGCCATTGTAGGCCCCGCAATCAATAAACACTTCGTTATCCTGCAGGCGGACAATATCTGACGGGAAATAATGTACCGGTTCGTATACCGCCTGGTAATAGCCACGGGTAGCAGTTAAACGCTGTTTAAGAAATGCGACCAGCGTTTCCCGCGAACGATCGTCTTCCAGGCTCGCGTACAGATGTTCAAGAAGGTCCTTATGTTCATCACAAAATGACGGGGTATACCAGAGAGTTGTGCTGACGCCGATAAAAGCAGGATCAAATACAAGCACATTGGCGCCCCCCTGCCGAAGTTCTGCCTGCATCGCGTCACTAACATACTGCAACGCCACGATACAGTTGGATTCACCGGGTTGTTCAAGGAGATCTTCGATTGCCACAACCGGGAGACCGTGGAAGCTCATCCCTTCTGTAATATATTTTCTGTTAAGTGCGACTTTATGGAGCGGCATGTTTTCCCGGAACATAAATTCTGCCGTCATCTGCCCCAGACAGCCTGCCCCATAAAGCACAATCGGGAGCCCATTGGCTTGCATTGAGTTGATGCTCTCAAAAAAGGCGTTATCGTAACCCTGTAACTGTTCCAGTAATGTCATATAGTCCTCAGCACAACCGTTATTAACGTAATAATTCGACTTTGGCAGACGTCAGTGCGCTCTGCTGCGCTTTTTCGAGAAATTCCAGCCCACGGACGGCCGTATCGCAACTGAGGCTGTATCCCGTAGGTTCACCACGTAAACTGGCGGCAATATCGGCGTAATAGTTTGCAAATGCCTCAATGAATCCGGCAGGGTGCCCTGCTTTGAAGCGGCAATAGCGGGGCTGGTTGGCCACCGTATTGTCTCCGGCTGTTCGGTCGATCAAGCGAATATTCCCATGTACATCAGCAAGATGGAGATACTCAGGCTCCATTTGCAACCATTCTGCGCTGCCTTCAGAACCATAAATTCGTATCCGCAAACCATTTCGGTAACCCAGCGCCGCTTTGCCGTACCAGTAATTACACACCATATCGTCGTCGTAACGGGAAACCAGATTCACCGTATCGACAACATTCGGGACGCGCGCAAACGTGCTGTTAATCGCATAGACATCCTCGGCACGTTTATCCGTCAGAAACTCCACCAGTTGATGCACATGGACCCCAAGGTCGAGGGAAACGGTCGGGATGTCACCATCAACGCGACGCCATTCCTGAGGCTGAGCCACACTGCCATCTTCCCGGCTGCGAATAAATCCTTCCTGAGGCATTTCCACCATGACATGCTGAATGCTCCCCAGTTCACCGCGACGTAACCGTTCACGCAATTCGCGTACCATCGGATAGCCGGTATAGTTATAGGTGACGTAGAGTTGTCCATTGATGTCTGCCACGCGCTGGGCGATATCGCGCGCATCCGTCACACTGGCGACCATGGCTTTTTCACTGATAACCGGAAGACCGTATTCAAGACAGGCCAGAATAATTTCACGATGGGCCGGGGTCGGCGTCAGGATGACAACGGCATCCATTTGTGCGTGCTGCTCTTCCAGCAGGGTCGCCGCATTCGTATAAATGGCTTCATCCTTTAGTCCCCATGCCAGCCCCGTCTGTTTGCTAAGCGTTTTATCGCGGCTAAAACATCCCGTCACCAACTCGAAATGGCCGTCCATTTGACTGGCAATTTTGTGCGTCAGACCAATTGCTGAATTGATCCCTCCGCCAATAAACCCAAGAGATAGAGGCCTGTTCATAGTCCGGTCCTTACAAAGAAGAAAAAGAAAAATAGTTTTTAAGCTGAGGCGTGTGGCTTGCCATGGCGTCAAGATCGGTAAACTCAGCAAAAATTAACCCTGCCCGATCCCCTGGCGCAGGGCCGATTTCATCGCCGGGTTGTTTAAGCGGTATCGCCTGAAGGATGTTGGCTGGCAGAGGCGCACAGTTAAACCCGAAGAAAAGGCTTCGATGAGTTGAAGAGACCGTATGACGGGCAATATTGCGCCGACGTGCGGGACGCCGGTGCGCCAGGTGACTTGTCTGTCCGATGAAAGGCGCAACAAATTCACGGCAATAATCGACGCCCGTGGAAAGCTCAATCAATTTCGAATAGAGATCGCCCGGACAGCGGCGTGTCACTTCAATCAGCCAAAATTGCCGTTCGTCAGCAATAAGTTGAGTATGTAAGAGTCCATCGACAAGGCCTAAGTCGCTGACAATGGCCTGCATACATTCACTGATTTGATCACGCATCGACTCGGTCAGATTGACACTCAGACAGCTGCTGTTCACTTGCCACGGATAGACTGTGCAATATTCATCGACAAAAAATTCGCAAGTGATTTCCCCCCCACGAATAAACGCCGAGTGACTATACAGCGCCCCCTGGCAGAACGTTTCAATGACACAATGTCCGCCCGCTGACGCAGCACGCGCGACGTTGACCGCCTCATCAAGCTCATCTGGCTGATGAATCAATGAGATCCCTTTTCCACTGTATGCGTCGACAGGTTTTACCAGTAGCGGGAAAGGCATCGTACGCGCCTCCTGCACGTTACTGGCAGCTTTTGGAATAGGATATCCCTTCTCGCTGGCCCATTTCCTGAAGCGGTCCTTGAGGAAAAGGAGATCGCTTACCTCGGGAGAGTCATAGCCGGGAAGGCCCAGCGCCTGCGCCACGCGGCAGCCAGAAAGATAAGAAACATCCGTCACACCAGGCGACAGCGCCGTGATTTTTTCCTGGCGGGCAATGGCCAGTACCGCCTCGCTGTCAGCGTAATTTTGCGCCCAGGTCGCATCGGCATATTTCATCCCTGCATCCTGGGCTTTACCGCTACAGGCAAGCGTTCGAAACCCTGCGGCTTTTATGGCCTGCTGTAATGGCAACGAGGCAAACCCTGCATCAAGGATCATCGCTGTAGGCATCATGCTCATACCGCAATCTCCGTGACTGGCGTCGGTTCGTTACCCTGCGCCTGTCCTACCAGGGAAGCACGCTTCAGAGCATTCACGACCCGATCCTGTTCTTCCAGCGTCATTCCTGGATAAATCGGCAAGCACAGCACCTTTCCGGCGATATCATTCGCAACGGGCAGATGTTCTTCCGCCGAAGTAGGGAAACCTCTGTACATGGCAAATGAACTAATGAGCGGGTAGAAATAGCGACGCGTCAGAATGGCATCCGCTTTAAATAACTCATATACCCCATCACGACTCATCCCGAAATGCGGTTCGATGAGCACCGGGAAATAGGCGTGGTTCCAGCTCACATCGTCGGGTACGTCGACAAACGTTAATCCTTCCAGCCCGTCTAACATTTCACAGTAGCGTTGATAAATCGCCTTTCTTTCGTCCAGTGCTTTATCAATATGTTTAAGCTGCAGAAGACCGAATGCAGCTTCCACCTCATTCATTTTGGCGTTAATGCCAGGAGCCACGATGCGGGTTTCACCAGCAAAGCCAAAATTCTTAAGGTAATCGATGCGCTGTTTGGTTTTGAGATCGTGACTTATAATGGCCCCGCCCTCAAAGGTGTTAAAGACTTTGGTGGCATGGAAGCTGAGTACGGATAAATCACCGTGATTTAAAATGCTTATATCGTTTTTGCGGACATTAAATGCATGTGCTGCGTCATAAATAACCCGCAAACCGTACACATCTGCAATTTTCTGAATTTTATCGATGTCACAGGGAATCCCATAACAATGAACAGGCAAAATTGCGGTGGTGTTAGGCGTAATTAATTCTTCAATGCGATCCGGATTAATATTATAGGTTTGGGGATCGATATCAGCGAAGACCGGCGTTAATCCGTTCCACAATAAGCTATGCGAGGTCGCAACAAAGGAATACGGCGTGGTGATCACCTCGCCAGTCAGGCGCAACGCCTGAAATGCCGTCAGCAGCGCCAGCGTTCCGTTTGCAAAAAGCGAAAGGTGCTTTACACCCAGATATTCCGCCAGAGCCTGTTCCAGCTGCTGATGAAATGGTCCGCCGTTTGTCAGAGTTTTATTTTGCCAGATTTGCTCCAGATAAGGGATAAACTCTTCCAGAGGGGGCAAGAATGGACTGGTTACGTAAATTTTACTCATATCCTACCTCGGTAATGATACCGTTAAATTTTGCCCACATGGCCGGCTTAGTTAACCCTTGCGAGTCAGGAATGCTGTTCAGTGATGAGAAACGCATGCGGCTCTTCTCCCCGACAATAAATTCCCCACGCTTCACGCAGCGCCCGTTCAAAGTTTTCTGCAATATTAAAATCTGGCACGTGGTCTACGGGGATCCTGTCTCGCATCCCCAGTCGGATTTCAGCAAGTTCTGGAATACGTTGCCCCCAGGCGATTGCTCTGGAAATATAATCTTCCTCATCAATCGCAATAAACTGCTCCAGTCTATAAGAACGCATAATATCGACGCCCTGCTGACATGGTATGGTCGGGCCATTCATGGTGATTGTCGGGACGCCCATCCAGGCGCCATGATGCGTCGTCGTTCCACCGCTATAAGGGAATGCATCAAGTAAAATATCAATCTCATGGTGCATCGTGAGGTACTCATCCATTTCCACGAGTCCCCGGAAGAGCAATCTGTCGCGAGAAATTCCGCGCTGTTGCAGGCGTTTTGTCATGGCCGAAATCATTTCGGCATCAGTCATGTTACCGATTAACAGCCTGGCTTCAGGGTAACCCGTCAAAATAGATGCCCATGCATTCAGCACCTGATCGTTAATTTTTTTAGAGCGGTTAAAACTGGCAAAGGTAATATAACCGTTACGCAGCGCAGGTAATGGATTGATGTCCGGACTGAGAGGATGAGGTTCGAAACTCTTGCGTGTCGCAACGAACATCGCGTTTTCCACCAGCTGTTTTTCAAGCTCCTGAGACTGCGCCAGGCTCGCCGAAAGAAGTATATAGTCCATCTCTTTCAGACCCGTCGTGCCCGGATAACCTATCCATGTGATCTGAATCGGAGCCGGACGCAACGCGAAAACAGGCAATCGGTTGTAGGCTGTATGACCCGATAAATCGAACAGAATATCAATCCCGTCTTCAGCTATCAGTTTCGCCAGTTCAATATCGCTGATAGCATCAACCTGACGCCATAGCGTTGCGCTCTGGCGAAGGTGACAATACGTGTCATCTTCTTCAAGGAACAGGGTGCTATAGGCCACCAAATCATACTGTTCACGATTGATGGCATCCCAATAAGGCAGAAGAAAATTCGCCACCGGATGCTTACGCAAATCGCCTGAAACAAAGCCAAGTCGAAGCTTACGCTGAGGTTCTCTGGAATTATTGAGAACCAGTTTTACCCCGCTCTCTGTTGCCCAGGTTGCTGCGCGGCGGCCGTATTCAAGGTGCTTTTCCAGCAACGTCTCGGCCGTTACGCTAGCGTCGTGGCTCATTACAAACAGTAAGTTACTGAAGTAGCCGAAATTATAATTGCTAAGCTCTACGGCCTTTTCCATAAAATAGCGCGCTTCTGCCATTTTATGGTTGTCACTCAATACAATCCCAGTGAGCCCAAGTGAACTGGGCCCCGGGTGCTGGAAGCGCATAATCTCCCTGCAGCATTTTTCCGCTAGTGCCATATCGCCATAGGCATGATGCAGCGATGCCAGACTTAGCCAGTAATCAATATTTTTATTATTCAGACGAAGCAAGGTGCGGACAATTTGCCGTGAACCGTAGAATTCACGCTTGCGCTGCAACACCGTGGCAAGATCATAATAGATATCAAGGCTCGAGAAATAATAGCCCATCAGTTTACAAAGCGACGCCAGCGCGTCATCCCAGGCGGAAGTCAGCACGCATGTTTTTGAATAGCAGCGAAGGACGTGAATATTGTCTGGATTTTTTTCCATTAAATCACGAGCATACTCGCGGGCTTCTTTAGAACGGCCTTTTTGGATAAGGCTGTTTGCGCGCTCGTAGATAGCGTCCACGTCCGGGTCGGCTAATACGGGTTCGGCATTGCTCTTGATAAGCATTCCGCCCTGCTGTTGATCGACACTAAGCAACAACAACAGAGAAAGTTGCGATTTCAGTACGTCGAGCATGCCTGCACGCAGAAAACACTGCAGTTGCTTTTTCCAGGCCTCAGGCGAGCCGGTTAGCAACCCTTTAATTTTCAATGAAGAGTAGAGTTCCCAGTTCGTCTGCCCGGCATGCCCCATTTCGAAGCGCAAATAATTCCACTCAGCAGGTGTCAATGAAACCCACTCTCCCCACAGGTTCATGATGCTTACATCGTTCGCAGGACACGCTGGTGGTAGCAACCCTACCGGTGCCAGTTCATCATTTTGCGCAGCGTTGTATGCCCCGGGGGTGGCACTCCAGAAAAATCCGTCAGCACAGGTCATAAACAGCGTTTTTAATGCTTCCCACACCGTCTCCTGATAATCCTCATGCGTTTCAGGAGCCCGGCAATTGAGCACAAGCTGTTCGAAACTTAAGGACATAGGCCAGGCATTGCCCAACAACTCCATGATCCTGATAATAATGGCATTGTCGGTACGCATGATCCGTCCATTATTATTTCTGAACACGCGGGGCGCTTTTGCAGAATCCAGTTCGATCGGCATAAAGCTTCCGGCCCAGTGCAGGTTTCTCAGGAGGTTCAGATCCGGGTGAACCGGCGGCGAGAGGCGATTTAGGTGGCACAGCAAGGAAAAGCGTTCTTCGCGTTGAACGGCGTAATCAAGATATTGCTGCGACAAGGTTCTGCTTGCCCCGTCGCTGACGGCACCCAGTAACTGTTCGATTCTCGGACTATAGAAGCTTCCCAGTTCCGACTGTGGCAGCAAATCGCCCAGGAACTGCAGACCGGCGAGTTCAGCCTGCGCGTTAAAATCCCCGAGGGTGCATGCCCCGTCACTCGGGCTTAAATAGGCCAGAATTAGCGCGTTATCATCCATTTCTTCAGCGAGAAGGACTTCATTTTTCAGCGAACCCTCTTCCAGCGTGAGCAACATAAAGCTCAGCATGGCGCGGGCTGATGCCAGCAGGTCGCTGCCCTCTTCTGCGCGATCAAGATGGAACCGTAACGCTTCACCCAACGTTATGCGCGCTATGCTGCCAGGCAGTACTGACCACTTAATGGCGATAACGCCGTTGGCAGATAAATGCGCCTGGCACCATGTCAGCAACGCTTCCCGTTCGCTTTTTCCAAGAAAAGCAAAGGTCTGATGAATAATGATGTAATCTAACTCACCCGGATCCGCGGCGAGCAAATCCCCTAATCCTGCAGCAAACAGTTCAACGTTATGACATCCCAGTTCGGCAGCAAACTTCTGCCCCTTCACGATCGCCTCTTCGTCAATATCGATACCCAGAGCGATACTCTCAGGATGCGCCCAGGCGTGCATAATCAGACG
The DNA here is from genome assembly GCF_003010695.1 of Enterobacter cloacae complex sp. FDA-CDC-AR_0132. Taxonomy (NCBI): domain Bacteria; kingdom Pseudomonadati; phylum Pseudomonadota; class Gammaproteobacteria; order Enterobacterales; family Enterobacteriaceae; genus Enterobacter; species Enterobacter cloacae complex sp. FDA-CDC-AR_0132. The sequence continues at coordinate 4,686,401 of NZ_CP027618.1, forward strand.
CGTTGCTGAACCACAGCCAATCTCCATGACACGGGCAAACGCTGGCAGTGGCGTGGTCAGATGATTAAGCACCGCAGTGGCATGAATGGTCTCGGGGCTGACCCGATAATAGGGGTACTGTGTCGTCACGTTTTTTCCAGATTCTGTTCTTACGGTCACAGGGCAAATGCTTCAGCGTTGATACGTGCGAATAAGCGACGATTTATATTCCTGGTATGGGCCTGCTGTGTTCCTTGCAACCCAACAGAACGCCTCCTCACCCGACTGGCTATCGAGTATTCCGCTACGCTCGGCACGCGCGATCGCCAGACGGTCTTCTGGCGAGAGCGTGTCCAGACAGGAAAAGAGTGCGACTTGCTCCAGACCAGGCGCATGATTGCCGCTGGCGAGGTTGGTATGGATGAACGGCACAACGCGGTCGAAATATCGTTGCGCTACGCCGCCGGGTTTTGCGTAAATAAAACCGGCAAAAACCTCTTCCCAGAAAGGTGAGGATTCGGTTTGCAGGAGCAACAGCGCCGTTTCTGGCTCACACCACGGCTTACGCACCAGCACATTAGGGTTAATGGCAATAATGGGAGTGTTAAACGCCTGCAGTGCGTGGTGCAGGAAAACGATGCGACGTGCAGCACGGACTACCGACATGTCCTCATTACGGGTTATTTGCTCATGGCTTGCAGAGAGGTTGAGCTCAGGTAGCTGTTCGCGAAGGGTCATCAGGCTATGTTTAACATCATCATTGCCGTTAATTAGATGCACGTGCACATCAAGGACGTCGCGATTGGTCTCATAGAGTGAATAGAGCATCGGCACAGCGTGCTCGAAATAATCCTCGCTGTCGCACGTGACTAGCACCGTTGTTTTGGCAGCTGTGCTTTTTGCGATCCAGTAATCGTAGGATTGATTTTCCACCGCATGCTCGCTCACATGAAGCGATCGAAAATCGATGTACGAATCGGGTATGCCCCCCAGCCTGTAGATGCCGCAGGTAATCATCAACAGGGCCATAGGATCTTCGCCGATTAATGCAGCGTCTGCCGTCAGAGCCTGGATAACAACCATCGCCTGGTTGAAATCATTTTCCATTAAACAGATCAACAGCAGGATTTTCAGCACAGGTGCCGAATTGCTGACCAGCGAAAGGTTGTTGTTAATTAAAAATAACGCTGAGCTGATTTCATTGACGCGGAACAGAAGCTGAATGGCGGCGACAAGATAGTGAATGTTGTCATCGGCTTTTAACGCCGACACAATATATTCTGTCAGTTGGGTACTCATCTCGGCAGAAAGAGTCTGTTTTTCGCCAATGACGGACTCATCCAGTGCGGTGTTTGCCAGCACGATGGCACATAGCATGTCTTTTAAAGCCGTATCCTTTTCAGCATCCAGTCCCGTTTCGGCCACACGAATCATGGGTTCGAGCGCAGTGAAATTAGTGCTTTTAAAACTGAAAATTTCGGCCGTGATGTTGGCGGGCATAACATCTGCTTCTGGCAGATCAATGAATCGGGTAAACACATTCCGATAAAACTGACGCATAGCCCGGCTACGTGCGAATTCACTCATCTTATAACTCTTCGGTAAACTGTCGTCAGACGACCGGAAAAGGAGATTTTAGGCAGAGTAACACTGTGTTTCGGGGGGTGATGGCGGGAAAACGCTGCTAAATGCAGCCTTATTTTACAGATTACGATCCGGTGATTTTACGGAAAAATAGTGAAAAAAAAGGCTGCTGTTTCCAGCAACCTTTTTTAAAGATAGTGCGTCTATTAACGCAGCAGGGACAGCATCGCCTGTGGAACCTGGTTTGCCTGAGACAGCACGGAAGTACCAGCCTGCTGCAGGATCTGCGCGCGGGACATGTTAGATACTTCAGTTGCGTAGTCAGCATCCTGGATACGAGACTGAGCAGCAGACAGGTTAGTGATAGAGTTGTTCAGGTTGTTAATGGTAGATTCGAAACGGTTCTGAATCGCACCCATGTTAGAACGAGCGGTATCAATTTTAGAGATAGCGTTGTCAGCTGCAGTGATGAAAGCTTTAGCAGTGCTGTTATCGGTGATAGTACCGGTCAGGCCAGTGTCGAGGCTGGTAGCTTTAGCATCAATCAGTGCGCCAGTGGTGATAGCGATGCTATCAGTTGCACCAGTACCTGCGCCAACCTGGATGTTCAGAGAAGCAGTCTGGCTACCGTCCAGCAGTTTTTTGCCGTTGAAGTTAGCAGCGCCAGCGATACGGTCGATTTCACCCAGACGCTGAGTAATTTCAGTGCTGATTGAGGTGTAGTCAGTGGTACCGTTAGTATCGTTCGCAGCCTGAACAGCCAGCTCACGGATACGCTGTAAGTTGGAGTTGATCTCGTTCAGGTTACCTTCAGCGGTCTGAACCAGAGAGATACCGTCGTTGGCGTTACGAGCAGCCTGAGTCATCCCTTTAATCTGAGAGTTCATACGGTTTGCAATCGCCTGACCCGCAGCATCATCTTTAGAGCTGTTGATACGCAGACCAGAAGACAGACGCTCAATAGCGGTGCCCAGAGAAGACTGAGATTTGTTCAGGTTGTTCTGAGTGGTCAGGGACAACAGGTTAGTATTGATAACTGACATAATTTTAATTCCTTCAAAAATGGTTTCTAGGGTCGGTGCCTAACACTCACGGCGTCTCTCACCGTCAACAAGGTTATCGACGCTCGAACAGCAGACTTTAGAAAATATCGAAGAAAATATTTAATTATTTGTTTTATAAAGATTTATTTTACACCAAAGCGGCTACAGAGTGCATGATGAATAAAAGATTAACGCAAAAAATCACCGTCTTATTCTCTTCGGTATATTTCTTCGTCATGCACCCTGTTGATTTAAAACGCGTCATTTAGGTCGCTTATTCAGCGATATATTTTTTAAGCTTGCCGTAAACTTTTCGTCGAACGGGCCGATAAACGACTGAAACATCCATTAAGAAGGAACACTACATGGCGACTATCAGTAATCTCGGGGTGGGCATGCCCGGCCTGTCAGATCTGTACGATAAGCTGCAGGCAGCAGAAGAAACAAAATTGACGGCTATTGCCAAGCAAAAAACCACCTACGACGCGCAGATTACCGGTTACGGCAAATTACAAAGCGCCCTGACGAATCTGCAAACCGCAGCTGCTAAGCTCGCAAAAACAGATACGTGGAACTCAACCTCCATTAGCAGCACCAATACTGCATTTTCGGCTATCAGTACCTCCGGCGCTAACGTTGGTGATGTGACAGTCAACGTCAGCAAGATTGCTAAAGGCCAGGTGCTGACGACCACGCCAGGCACTATCGACAGCAATACTAAGCAGTTAGGTGGCACCACGGGCACCAACAGCCGAACCATTACCATTACCCAGGCAGGCGCTGACAGTAAACCACTGACGGTAACCCTGGCCGATGGCGATACCTCCCTGAACGGGATCGCTAAAGCCATTAATGCTGCCAACGGCGGTGTCTCGGCAAGTGTGGTGAAAGCGGATGATGGCGACTATCGTCTGATGCTGACCTCCAAAACCACCGGTACCGATTCTGATATGACGGTAACAGTGACCGGCGACGATACGCTGAAAGGCATCATTGGCAGTGGCGCACTTACCGAACAGGTAAAATCACAAAATGCCGTCGTTAACGTCAACGGTATCCAGATTGTCCGCCAGACCAACACCATCACTGACGCCATTCCAGGGGTAACATTAACCCTGAAAGCGCAGAGCACGGCCGATGAAACCCTGACCGTAACCCGCTCTACAGACGATAACAAAAAAGCCATTACAGAATGGGTAACTGCCTATAACTCTCTGCAGTCCACCATTGCCTCATTGACGAAATATGAGCCACCTGCGGTGGGTGCAACCGCCCAGTCTTCGAATAACGGCGTACTGATGGGTGACAGTACTATCCGCGGAGTACAATCCGATCTGCGTGCTTTATTGACCAATGTGCAGAGCGGTTCCTATGCCATTATGGCCCAACTTGGCATCACACAGGACCCGGTCAAAGGCGCGGACGGCGCGGTTGGCAACCTGAAAATTGATGATAAGAAATTAACCAAGATCCTCACGGATGACCCGGCTGGCGCTCAGGCCTATTTTGTCGGGGATGGTAAAACCACCGGTTTCGCCACCCAGATGAACAATACGCTGACTGACATGCTGAGCACCTCTGTAGGTAAAGAAGGCGTCATTCAGAATGCGAAGGACGGTATTAACGCCACGCTCAAATCCATCGGTAAACGTTATGACGCGATGGAGTTGACGATTGAAGCCACGATGGCGCGCTATAAAAAGCAATTTAACGATTTAGATAAGCTGGTCACTAAATTCAATGGTACGGCCACTTATTTGACCCAACAGTTCAGCAGTAAGTAAGAAAGGAAACGATATGTATAGCAAATCTGGTGTACAAGCCTATCAGCAGGTAGGTCTTGAATCTGCTGTCTTGAGTGCCAGCCCGCACCAGTTGGTTGTCATGTTGTTCGACGGTATCCATAGCGCGCTTATCCGGGCGCGCCTTTTCCTCGAGCAGGGGGACATCCCGGCAAAAGGAGAGGCCCTGTCTAAGGCCATTAATATTATCGAAAATGGCCTTAAGGCTGGGTTAAATATGGATGTGGGAGGAGAACTCCCCCGCAACCTTTCTGCGCTTTACGACTATATGGTACGCCGTTTGTTACATGCCAATCTGCGCAATGACATCGAAGCTATTACCGAAGTCGAGGCTCTGCTGCTCAATATTTCCGACGCCTGGAAGCAAATCGGCCCGGGTTATACTCCCAAGCAGGATTAACTTTAATGAACGACTCCAGCTTATCCCTTAAAAAGTGGCATGCTCTTTATGCGCTTAGCAATACAATGCTGAGCCTTGCTCAATCCGGGAAATGGGATGAGCTCATCGAACAGGAGGTTGCATACGTTTCGCTGGTTGAAGAGATCAGCACGACTCCTTTTCCACCCGACAGCAAACACATCCAGGATCAGGCGATGGTGATACTGAATCAGGTGCTGCAGAATGAACTCCTCCTCAAGGATTTGTTGCAGGAAAGAATGAGTGAGTTGAGCGGTCTTATTGCCCAAACCAACAAGCAAAAAAACGTTAACGTTACCTACGGGAAGTTGTCAGGCAACATATTATTTCCCGGAGAGATGAATCATTAATTCACATTAGCGATTCTTGATCCATACTCCAGAAGTCTGCCAAACGGCTTCTGGAGCACGGACGATGAAAAACCCCACCCTGTTACAATGTTTTCACTGGTATTACCCTGCGGGCGGTGAATTGTGGCGAGAGGTCACGGCGTTAGCCCCCAATCTTAACGAAATCGGCATCAATATGATCTGGTTGCCGCCAGCCTGTAAAGGCGCATCCGGCGGGTACTCGGTCGGATACGACACTTACGATCTCTTCGACCTCGGTGAGTTTGACCAGAAAGGCAGCGTCGCCACCAAGTACGGTGACAAAGCTCAGCTGCTGGAGGCTATCGACGCACTCAAAAGTAATGAGATCGCCGTCCTTCTTGACGTGGTGGTTAACCACAAAATGGGCGCAGACGAGAAAGAACCCGTCCGCGTTCAGCGCGTCAACGAACAGGATCGCACGCAGATCGACGATGAGATCATTGAGTGTGAAGCCTGGACACGCTACACCTTCCCTGCCCGTGCCGGGCAATATTCGCAGTTTATCTGGGATTACAAATGCTTCAGCGGCGTCGACCATATTGAAAACCCCGATGAAGACGGCATTTTTAAAATCGTCAACGACTACACCGGTGAAGGCTGGAACGACCAGGTTGATGATGAGATGGGTAATTTTGATTATCTGATGGGCGAAAACATTGATTTTCGCAACCATGCTGTCACTGAGGAGATCAAATACTGGGCCCGCTGGGTCATGGAACAAACTGGCTGTGACGGTTTTCGTCTGGACGCCGTCAAACACATTCCCGCCTGGTTTTATAAGGAGTGGATTGAGCACGTTCAGGAAGTTGCAACGCAACCGTTGTTTATCGTGGCGGAATACTGGTCCCACGAAGTGGATAAACTGCAGGCCTATATTGACCAGGTCGATGGAAAGACGATGCTGTTCGATGCCCCCCTGCAGATGAAATTCCACGAAGCATCGCGCAAGGGTCGGGAATACGACATGAGCCAAATCTTTACCGGCACCCTGGTCGAAGCCGATCCGTTCCATGCGGTAACTCTGGTTGCCAACCATGATACTCAGCCTTTGCAGGCGCTGGAAGCGCCGGTTGAAGCGTGGTTTAAACCGCTGGCCTATGCCCTGATCCTGCTGCGTGAAAACGGAGTGCCCAGCGTCTTTTATCCGGATTTATTCGGTGCCAGCTATGACGATACGGGCGGTGACGGCGAAACCTACCATATTGATATGCCGGTCATCGAGCAGCTTCACGAGCTGATCCTCGCCCGCCAGCGTTTTGCCCACGGCGTGCAGACGCTGTTCTTCGATCACCCAAACTGTATCGCCTTCAGCCGCAGCGGCACCGAAGACGATCCTGGCTGTGTGGTGGTGATGTCGAATGGCGATGACGGCGAGAAAGTGATTTGTCTGGGTGAAAACTACGGCAACAAAACGTGGCGTGATTTTCTCGGCAATCGCGAAGAAACGGTCATTACCGCAGCGGATGGCGAAGGTACCTTTACCTGCAAAGGTGGAAGCGTCAGTGTGTGGGTGATTGAGGATGCGTTGTAGTTGTAAAAGCATCTGACGTGAATTGAATGCCGGGTCAGGCGAAGCTGCCACCCGGCAACATGCACTACGGAAGTTTACTCTCAAGCGGATTTTTGCTCAGATAATCTGCGCACTCTACCGTCGGGCGATCGACCTTCTGTAGCTCCATACCATCATACTCAAGAACAGAACCATCGCGCTCCAGCGGATAAATATCCAGCTTGCGGGTGACGTTATAATAACTGTCTGAACGCAGCATGATTTTACCCGGTACAGCGATCACGCGCTGCCACTGACGGCAGTCCAGCGTATCGCCCTCCTCCGTCACCACCAGCGTGGCAATCGCCTCTGGGCTCACCATTTTGCTCTGCGGCCCTTTTGACTGCCAGTACCCTGCCAGATGCGCCGGGACGGGGTGTTTGATCACTTCCTGATAGTTATCCACCTGAACGCACCCGGTCAGTGCCAGCAGCGCGCCAGCAATTGCTATTTTTTTCATCATCTTTCCTGCATTCGAAGAAAAAAATATTGTGGCATTAAAGCGCTTGGGCTGCCAGCGAAGATCGACGGGGCTTAAACTTGCATCCCCATCACTTCCTGATAAGCAGACACAAGCTTATTACGCACCTGAATCCCCATCTGCAGGGAAACCGAGGCTTTTTGCAAATCGGTCATCACATCATTCAGTGCCACGCCCGGCTCGCCGAGGGTGAACTTCTCCGCCTGTGTACGTGCGGCGGTCTGGGTATCGCTGATACGGTCAAGCGCGGCGTGCAGTTGTCCTGCAAAACTGATGCTCGGTTGTTCTGCCACATTCTGATTACGGGCCGTCATCGCCGTTGCCTGCAACTGACTGATCACCCCTTCAATACCCTGTATAGCCATGACTCTCCCCTGAATGGTTTTTTACGGGGTCAAGACTAACAGCTTGTCAATAAGATAATGGCGGTAAATAGCGTGAAAAAACCAGGTTATTTGACGCATAGAAAATCCTGAATCATCAAATAATGGCAGGGCCATCAATATGGAACTTTTGTCGTGTTTGCCGACCCGGGAGTCAGTTTTGTTTCTCTACACGAATAACGTAAACCACCAGGATTTAAGAGGTGCGCAATGAGTGCAACAGCATCGACAGCGCCACAAAATAAATCACTCGAGTGGATGAACCGCCTTCGCGCGAATCCTAAAATCCCGTTGATCGTGGCAGGCGCTGCCGCAATTGCGATCCTTGTAGCGATGGTCTTGTGGGCGAAAAGCCCTGATTACCGCACGCTTTACAGTAACCTTTCCGATCAGGATGGCGGTGCCATCGTCACCCAGCTTACCCAGATGAACATCCCTTATCGCTTTGCGGATAACGGCGGTGCGCTGGAGGTACCGGCTGATAAGGTGCACGAACTTCGTCTGCGCCTGGCGCAACAGGGACTGCCAAAGGGCGGTGCGGTAGGTTTTGAACTGCTGGATCAGGAAAAATTCGGTATCAGTCAGTTCAGCGAGCAGGTGAACTACCAGCGTGCGCTGGAAGGTGAGCTGGCCCGTACGATTGAAACATTGGGTCCGGTGAAGAGTGCCCGTGTGCACCTGGCCATGCCTAAACCCTCCCTGTTTGTCCGCGAGCAGAAATCCCCGTCGGCCTCCGTCACCGTTAACCTCCAGCCTGGCCGTGCAATGGATGAAGGACAAATCAGCGCGGTGACCCATCTGGTCTCCAGCGCCGTTGCCGGTCTCCCGCCGGGTAACGTGACGCTGGTTGATCAAAGTGGTCATCTGCTGACCCAGTCCAATACCGCAGGCCGCGATCTGAATGACGCGCAGCTGAAATATGCCGCGGATGTGGAAGGTCGCGTGCAGCGTCGCATCGAAGCCATCCTTGGCCCGGTCGTCGGTAACAGCAACGTGCATGCGCAGGTTACCGCGCAGATTGACTTCTCTAATAAAGAACAGACCGAAGAGCAATACAGCCCGAATGGCAACCCGGCTCAGGCGGTAATGCGCTCTCGTCAGGTCAATGAAAACGAACAGGTTGGCGGCGCTTACCCAGGCGGTGTGCCGGGTGCACTGTCTAACCAGCCAGCACCGGCTAACGCGGCACCAATCTCAACGCCACCGGCTAATCAGCAGAACGGTCAGCAAACGAATCAGCAGACCACATCAACAGCCAGCACCGCCGGTCCGCGTACCAGCAGTCGTAACGAAACCACCAACTACGAAGTGGACCGTACCATCCGCCACACCAAACTGAACGTGGGCGATGTACAGCGTCTGTCGGTTGCGGTGGTGGTGAACTACAAAACGCTGGCGGATGGCAAGCCGTTGCCGTTGACCGCCGAGCAGATGAAACAGATTGAAGACCTGACCCGTGAAGCGATGGGTTACTCCGAGAAGCGCGGCGACACGCTCAACGTGGTGAACTCACCGTTCAACTCGGTTGAAGAGTCAGGTGGCGAACTGCCGTTCTGGCAACAGCAGGCGTTTATCGATCAGCTGCTGTCCGCAGGTCGCTGGCTGCTGGTTCTGATTGTCGCGTGGCTGCTGTGGCGTAAGGGCATTCGTCCTCAGCTCCAGCGTCGTGCTGAAGCTGAAAAAGCGGCGCGCGAACAGGTCAGTACCCGTCAGGAAGTGGAAGATGCGGTTGAAGTTCGTCTCAGCAAAGACGAACAGATGCAGCAACGCCGTGCTAACCAGCGTATGGGCGCCGAGGTCATGAGCCAGCGCATTCGCGAAATGTCAGATAACGATCCGCGCGTCGTGGCGCTGGTCATCCGCCAGTGGATGGGTAACGAACATGAGTAACACGCTTTCAGGCACCGATAAAAGCGTCATCCTGCTGATGACCATTGGCGAAGACCGTGCGGCCGAGGTGTTCAAACACCTCTCCCAGCGCGAAGTACAGATTCTCAGTGCGGCAATGGCAAACGTACGCCAGATCTCTAACAAACAGCTGACGGAAGTGCTGTCTGAATTTGAGCAGGAAGCCGAACAGTTTGCCGCGCTCAACGTCAACGCCAACGACTATCTGCGCTCCGTGCTGGTCAAGGCGCTGGGCGAAGAGCGTGCTGCCAGCCTGCTGGAAGACATTCTGGAAACGCGCGATACCGCCAGCGGTATCGAGACGCTCAACTTTATGGAGCCGCAGAGTGCCGCCGACCTTATCCGCGACGAGCACCCGCAGATTATCGCCACCATTCTTGTCCACCTGAAACGTGGCCAGGCGGCCGATATTCTGGCGTTGTTCGAAGAGCGCCTGCGTCACGATGTGATGCTGCGTATCGCGACCTTCGGTGGTGTCCAGCCAGCCGCGCTGGCGGAGCTGACCGAAGTGCTGAACAACCTGCTCGATGGCCAGAACCTCAAGCGCAGCAAAATGGGCGGCGTGAGAACGGCGGCAGAGATCATCAACCTGATGAAAACGCAGCAGGAAGAAGCGGTCATTACCGCCGTTCGCGAATTCGACGGCGAGCTGGCACAGAAAATTATCGACGAGATGTTCCTGTTCGAAAACCTGGTCGAAGTGGACGATCGCAGCATCCAGCGCCTGCTCCAGGAAGTGGACTCCGAGTCGCTGCTTATCGCCCTCAAAGGTGCCGAGCAGCCGCTGCGCGAGAAGTTCCTGCGCAACATGTCTCAGCGTGCGGCAGATATCCTGCGCGACGACCTTGCCAACCGTGGCCCGGTCCGTCTGTCTCAGGTGGAAAACGAACAGAAAGCCATCCTGCTTATCGTTCGTCGTCTGGCGGAAACCGGCGAGATGGTGATTGGCAGCGGAGACGACACCTATGTCTAATGAACTGCCGTGGAAGCGCTGGACGCCCGACGATCTGGCGCCTCCCCTGTCAGAGTTCACACCCGCCGTGCTGTCGCCCGAAGAGGGCGACCCGGATGTCGAGCAGCCTGAGCTGAGCGAAGAAGAGCAGCGCGCGCAGATGCTGGCCCAGCTGCAGATGCAGGCCCATGAGCAGGGCTACACGGCTGGCCTGAACGAAGGACGCCAGAAAGGCCACGATCAGGGGTATCAGGAAGGTCTGGCCAAAGGGTTAGAACACGGCATTGAACAGGCGCGCCAGCAACAGGCTCCGCTTCACGCCCGTATGCAGCAGCTGGTCAGCGAGTTTCAGCACACGCTGGATGCGCTGGACAGCGTCATTGCCTCAAGGCTGATGCAGATGGCGCTGGAAGCCGCCCGTCAGGTGATCGGCCACGCGCCGGCGGTGGACAACACCGCGCTGATTAAACAAATTCAGGGTCTGCTTCAGCAGGAGCCGCTGTTCAGTGGGAAACCGCAGCTGCGCGTTCATCCGGACGACCTCCAGCGCGTGGAAGAGAGTCTGGGCGCCACGCTGAGCCTGCACGGCTGGCGTCTGCGCGGCGACCCGTCGCTGCATCACGGAGGCTGCAAGGTCTCTGCCGATGAAGGTGACCTGGATGCCAGCGTTGCGACCCGCTGGCAGGAACTGTGCCGCCTGGCAGCACCGGGAGTCGTCTGATGACTGCACGCCTCACCCGCTGGCTCAACACGCTCGATAATTTTGAAGCGAAGATGACGCAGCTGCCGTCCGTTCGCCGTTACGGACGACTCACGCGGGCCACCGGCCTGGTGCTGGAAGCCACTGGCCTGCAGCTTCCGCTGGGAGCCACCTGCGTGATTGAGCGTCAGGATGGACAAGAGACGCGTGAAGTTGAGAGCGAAGTCGTCGGTTTTAACGGCCAACGCCTGTTCCTGATGCCCCTTGAAGAAGTTGAAGGTATTCTGCCCGGTGCGCGCGTGTATGCGAAAAACATCAGCGGCGATGGACTGCAAAGCGGGAAACAGCTCCCGCTTGGCCCTGCCCTGCTTGGCCGCGTTCTGGACGGAAGCGGTAAACCGCTGGACGGCCTGCCCTCGCCGGATACCACCGAAACCGGCGCGCTGATCACCCAGCCGTTTAACCCCCTTCAGCGTACCGCCATCGAACATGTCCTCGACACCGGCGTACGCCCGATTAACGCCCTGCTGACCGTAGGCCGCGGGCAGCGTATGGGCCTGTTTGCCGGCTCAGGAGTGGGCAAATCCGTCCTGCTTGGCATGATGGCACGCTACACCCAGGCCGATGTCATCGTCGTGGGTCTGATCGGTGAACGTGGTCGCGAAGTAAAAGACTTTATTGAAAATATTCTCGGTGCAGAAGGCCGTGCCCGCTCGGTGGTCATCGCCGCACCGGCGGATGTCTCACCGTTACTGCGTATGCAGGGTGCTGCGTATGCCACCCGTATCGCGGAAGATTTCCGTGACCGCGGCCAGCACGTGCTGCTGATTATGGACTCCCTGACCCGCTATGCGATGGCGCAGCGTGAAATCGCTCTCGCCATCGGAGAACCTCCGGCGACCAAAGGTTATCCGCCTTCGGTCTTTGCCAAGCTCCCGGCGCTGGTCGAACGTGCAGGAAACGGCATCAGCGGCGGCGGCTCAATCACCGCTTTTTATACGGTTCTGACCGAAGGCGATGACCAGCAGGACCCGATTGCCGACTCCGCGCGTGCGATCCTCGACGGTCATATTGTGTTATCGCGCCGTCTGGCCGAAGCCGGTCACTACCCGGCAATTGATATCGAAGCATCAATCAGCCGTGCAATGACGGCATTGATCACAGAGAAGCACTACGCCCGCGTGCGTAACTTCAAACAACTCCTCTCCAGCTTCCAGCGCAACCGCGATCTGGTGAGCGTGGGGGCGTATGCCAAAGGCAGCGACCCGATGCTCGACAAAGCGATTAGCCTGTGGCCGCAGCTGGAGGCGTTTCTGCAACAAGGTATTTTTGAACGCGCCGACTGGGAAGACTCACTCCAGGCACTGGAGCTGATTTTCCCGCAGGTGTAACACAGGTGGAGGGCGAAGGTCATGGCGCAAAACAGCGCGTTATCAACGCTGAAAGATCTGGCTGAGAAAGAAGTTGATGATGCCGCATTGCAGCTCGGCGCAATGCGACGCGGGTGCCAGCAGGCTGAAGAGCAGTTGAAGATGTTAATCGACTATCAGCATGAATATCGCACCAACCTCAATACCGATATGACACAGGGCATTGGAAGCCAGCGCTGGATTAACTATCAGCAGTTTATTCAGACGCTGGAAAAGGCGATTGAACAGCATCGCCAGCAGCTTAACCAGTGGACCCAGAAAGTCGACACCGCGCTGAATTTCTGGCGCGAGAAAAAGCAGCGACTGCAGGCCTGGCAGACCTTACAGGACCGACAGATCGCGGCAACGACCCTGGCGGAAAACCGCCTGGATCAGAAGAAAATGGATGAGTTTGCCCAGCGCGCATCAATGAGGAAACCGGAATGATCACATTGCAACAACTGCTGATGACCGACAGCGACCTGTCGGGCGGCATGCAAACAGGGAAAGGCACCGACGGTGCACAAGACTTTCTTTCTCTGCTGGCAGGCGCCCTGACGGACGCAACAGGCCATAGCAACGATGCGCCGCTGACGCTGGCTGACCTGAAAGCAGCCGGCAGTAAGCTGTCAAAAGTTGCTCAGGAAGCCGGGGGAGAGAATACCCTGCAGGCCAAAATAGCCAACCTGCTCTCGCGTCAACCAGCCCTGACAGGCGATGAACCGACAGCAGCCACCCCGCTGGAAACCCTTGTTTCCGGGCTGGTGCCGGTTTCAAAAGGTGATGCCCTGAAGACCCTGAGCGCGGTGAAAACGCAGGATGACAGCAAAAGCGAGCTGAGCGAAGAAGAGCTGGCAGGGTTGAGCGCGCTGATGGCGATGCTGCCCCACCAGCAGACGGCAACGCCGGTGGCCTCTGGCGCGACAGGCAATGGCCTGACGGCGAAATCAACGCTGAACGCTGCCGCGCTTTCGCAAAATGGTGCAGGTCAACAGTCCATGAGCACCCTGCTGGCGGGCCATGAAAAAGCGCAACAAGCGTCGACTTATCAGGCGCAGGCGCAAAACGCCGATCCGTCTCAACCGGTCAGCGCACCGGCGACCCCGATCGTAGCCGCCGCCGCTGAGAAGCAGGATCTCGCCAGTTCACCCTCTTCAACAGCCCCGAGCGCAACGCTTGCGCCCGTCATTTCCAGCAACGTCAACAGCTACGCTGCCGCAACCGTTGCCACGGCACCGGTATTGAGCCAGCCGCTGGGAACCCAGGAGTGGCAGCAATCCCTGAGTCAGCACATTACGTTGTTCACGAAACAGGGCCAGCAGACCGCAGAGTTGCGTCTGCACCCGGAAGATCTGGGCCAGGTCCAGATTACCCTGAAACTGGATGATAACCAGGCACAACTGCAAATGGTGTCGGCGCACAGCCACGTGCGTGCGGCCCTGGAAGCTGCACTGCCTGTCCTGCGCACGTCGCTTGCTGAGAGTGGCATTCAGCTCGCGCAAAGCAGTGTCAGCAGCGAGAGCTTTGCCGGACAGCAGCAGTCCCCCTCTCAACAGCAGCAACAGGCTTCACGTTCCGGTAATACCGGCGGTTTTAATGAGGAGAGCGATGAGTTACTGCCTGCCCCTGCCGCCCTGCAATCCGCGGCGCGTGGCAACAGTGCCGTAGACATCTTTGCCTAAACGCCAGAGGTAGCGTGATTATCCCCGTCTTTTCCACGCTTTGACGACAGCAGGACACGGGATAATCACCTTATTAAGCTGTACCGAAACAGGAAGCTCGTATCAGATGACTGACTCCGCGATCACCAAAAAAAGCAAGCGTTCCATCTGGATCCCGCTGCTGGTGTTAATCACGCTCGCCGCCTGCGCTACCGCGGGCTATAGTTACTGGCGTATGCAGCAGGAACCTTCTACCGCTGCGGCCAAAGCCGAACCGCCTCCTCCGCCGGCACCGGTATTCTTCCCACTGGATACCTTCACCGTGAATCTGGGTGATGCGGATCGTGTGCTGTATGTGGGTATTACGTTACGCCTGAAAGATGAAGCCACGCGTGCGCGCCTGAATGATTATCTTCCTGAAGTGCGTAGCCGTCTGCTGCTGCTGTTCTCTCGTCAGGACGCCTCAACGCTTGCTACCGATGACGGTAAGCAAAAGCTGGTCGACGCCATTAAACAGACGCTGGCGACCCCGCTGGTAAACGGTCAACCCAAGCAGGAAGTCACTGACGTTCTGTATACAGCCTTCATACTGCGGTAACGACATGGGCGACAGTATTCTTTCTCAGGCAGAAATCGATGCGCTTCTTAACGGCGACAGCGATAAGAACGATGATCCGCAACCGGGTATTGGCGGCGATAGCGATATTCGTCCTTATGATCCCAATACCCAGCGCCGCGTAGTACGTGAACGTCTGCAGGCGCTGGAGATCATTAACGAACGCTTTGCACGTCAGTTCCGTATGGGGCTGTTTAACCTGCTGCGTCGTAGCCCGGATATCACGGTCGGTGCGATCCGTATTCAGCCGTATCATGAGTTTGCCCGCAACCTGCCGGTGCCAACGAACCTTAACCTGATCCACCTGAAACCGCTGCGCGGCACAGGTCTGGTGGTGTTTTCGCCAAGCCTGGTGTTCATTGCGGTGGATAACCTGTTTGGTGGCGACGGGCGTTTCCCAACCAAAGTGGAAGGGCGTGAATTTACCCACACCGAGCAGCGCGTCATCAACCGCATGCTGAAGCTGGCGCTGGAATCTTACAGCGACGCGTGGAAAGCGATTAACCCGCTGGAAGTGGAGTACGTACGTTCTGAGATGCAGGTGAAATTTACCAATATCACCACCTCCCCGAACGATATCGTCGTGAATACCCCGTTCCATGTGGAGATCGGTAACCTGACCGGTGAGTTCAACATCTGCCTGCCGTTCAGCATGATCGAACCGCTGCGTGAACTGCTGGTCAACCCGCCGCTGGAGAACTCACGCAACGAAGATCAGAACTGGCGTGAAAACCTGGTGCGTCAGGTTCAGCATTCTCAGCTTGAGCTGGTGGCGAGCTTCGCGGATATCCCGCTGCGCTTATCCCAGATCCTGAAATTACAACCCGGCGATGTTTTGCCGATAGAAAAACCCGACCGCATTATTGCCCATGTGGATGGTGTCCCCGTGCTGACAAGTCAGTACGGCACAATTAACGGTCAGTATGCGTTACGCGTTGAGCACTTGATCAACCCGATATTGAATTCGCTGAATGAGGAACAGCCCAAATGAGTGACATGAACAATCCGTCCGATGAAAACAGCGGAGCACTGGACGATCTGTGGGCTGACGCGTTAAACGAGCAAAAAACGACTCCGGCCAAAAGTGCAGCGGATGCTGTGTTCCAGCAGCTCGGCGGCGGCGATGTCAGCGGTACGCTGCAGGATATTGATCTGATTATGGATATCCCGGTTAAGCTGACCGTGGAACTGGGCCGCACCCGGATGACCATTAAAGAGCTGCTGCGTCTGACGCAGGGTTCCGTGGTGGCCCTTGACGGTCTCGCCGGCGAACCGCTGGATATTCTGATCAACGGTTATCTCATTGCCCAGGGTGAAGTCGTGGTGGTTGCCGATAAATACGGCGTGCGCATCACCGACATTATTACGCCATCTGAACGTATGCGTCGTCTGAGCCGTTAAGCATGAAAACCCAGGCAACAATATCACAGCCCTCTGCCGTTCCCGGCTCTCCGCTGCTCCAGGTGAGCGGCGCGTTGCTCGGTATTATTGCCTTTATTCTTATCGCCGCATGGCTGGCGAAGCGCTTCGGCCTGGCGGGTAAAACCGCCGGCACCCGCGGTCTGAAGGTCAGCGCCAGCACGACACTGGGGCCACGCGAGCGCGTGGTCGTTGTCGATGTGGAAGATGCACGGCTGGTGCTGGGCGTGACTGCCTCCAGCATCAACGTCTTGCATAAACTGCCGCCAGCCCCGGCAACGGGTGACGAGCGCGCAGAAGTCCCTGCGGATTTTCAGTCCGTCATGAAGAGTTTGCTTAAGCGTTCCGGGAGATCCTGATGCGCCGTTTGTTATCCCTTACGCTTGCGGGCGTCGGCCTGTTTGCCCCTGCGGTTTACGCGCAACTGCCCGGTCTGGTCTCAACCCCTCTTGCAGGCGGCGGGCAAAGCTGGTCGCTGCCGGTGCAGACGCTGGTTTTCATCACCTCGCTGACGTTTATTCCGGCGATCCTGCTGATGATGACCAGCTTCACCCGAATCATCATCGTCTTTGGCCTGCTGCGCAATGCGCTGGGCACCCCGTCCGCGCCGCCTAACCAGGTACTGCTGGGTCTGGCGCTGTTTTTAACCTTTTTCATTATGTCGCCGGTTATCGACAAGATTTATACCGACGCATACCAGCCGTTTAGCGAAGATAAAATCTCCATGCAGGAGGCGCTCGATAAAGGGGCTCAGCCGCTGCGGGAGTTTATGCTCCGCCAGACCCGGGAAGCGGACCTGGCACTCTTCGCCCGCCTGTCCAATACCGGCGAGCTTCAGGGACCGGAAGCCGTTCCGATGCGTATTCTGCTGCCTGCGTATGTCACCAGTGAGCTGAAAACGGCCTTTCAGATTGGCTTTACCATCTTTATTCCGTTCCTGATTATCGATCTGGTGATCGCCAGCGTTCTGATGGCGCTCGGGATGATGATGGTGCCCCCGGCCACCATTGCCCTGCCCTTTAAGATCATGCTCTTTGTCCTGGTCGATGGCTGGCAACTGCTGGTCAGTTCGCTGGCGCAGAGTTTCTACAGTTAAGGAGCCGTAATGACGCCAGAATCGGTCATGATGATGGGCACGGAAGCGATGAAAATCGCGATAGCCGTTGCCGCGCCGTTACTGCTTGTCGCGCTGGTGACCGGTCTGATTATCAGTATCCTGCAGGCCGCCACGCAGATTAACGAAATGACGCTGTCATTTATCCCAAAAATTATCGCCGTGTTCGTGGCGATTATCGTTGCCGGGCCGTGGATGCTGAACCTGTTGCTGGACTATATGCGCAACCTGTTTACCAATCTGCCGTACATCATCGGCTGACCCGACGATGCTGCACTTCACCAGTGACCAGTGGGTTCAATGGCTTGGCGTCTATTTCTGGCCGATGCTGCGTATTCTGGCGCTGATTACAACGGCCCCCATTCTCAGTGAGAAAACGATACCCAAGCGCGTCAAAGTGGGGCTGGGCATCATCATCACCATTATCGTCGCCCCTTCTCTCCCGCCCGTGGATATTCCGATCTTCTCGGCGAAAGCGGTGTGGGTTGCACTGCAACAGGTGATGATTGGCGTGGCCGTAGGCTTTACCATGCAGCTTGCCTTCGCGGCCGTGCGGACCGCCGGCGAACTGATTGGCCTGCAAATGGGTTTATCATTCGCCACGTTTGTGGATCCCGGCAGCCACCTCAACATGCCGGTGCTGGCGCGCATTATCGATCTGCTCGCCATGCTGCTGTTCCTGTCGTTCAACGGCCATCTGTGGCTGATCTCCATGCTGGTGGATACTTTCCATACGCTGCCGATTGGGGAAAACCCGGTGAACAGCAACGCGTTTCTGGCGCTTACGCGTGCGGCCGGGCTTGTTTTCCTGAATGGCCTGATGCTGGCGCTGCCGATTATCACCCTGCTGCTGACCGTGAACCTCGCCTTAGGGTTACTCAACCGAATGGCACCGCAGCTCTCGGTGTTCGTCATTGGTTTTCCGCTGACGCTGACGGTCGGTATTTTATTAATGTCATTACTGATGCCCCTTATCGCCCCCTTCTGTGAGCACTTATTCGGCGAGATATTCAATCTGTTAGCAGATATTGTCAGTGAGCTACCGCGTAAATAATAGCCCTCACAGTTGATATTGTCTTTCTGAGGATATTCCTAAAATAAAACGTGAAAAACATCTTCCAGGATATATCTGACGCGGTTTAATTGTTTCTAACCACCTCACAATACTTAATATTTACTTTACTTTAAGAAGATTCCTGGCAAATTATACGTAACTTTACGGGATAGTGAGTCCGCCTGAAAGTCTTTGTCATGCTCACAGGTTTATTAATTTTTTCCATCCCGTATGGCTGTTATGAGCTCTCAGGCAGATGGTGAATTATCGTTACGCATTGAGTGAGGGTATGCCATGTCAACGATCATTATGGATTTATGCAGCTACACCCGGCTAGGGTTAACCGGGTACCTGGCAAGCAGAGGGGTAAGAAAGAGAGACATCAACGATGCACACACCGTTGACGAACTCGCAGCCGCTTGTGACGAACTTAAACCAGGCGTGGTGTTTATTAATGAGGACTGTTTCATTCACGATCCAGCCAACAGTCAGCACATTAAGCAAATCATTAATCAGCATCCAAAAACCCTGTTTATTGTTTTTATGGCGATCGCGAATATCCATTTCGATGAGTATTTGTTGGTTCGCAAAAATTTATTGATCAGTTCTAAATCGATTAAACCAGAGTCGCTGGATGACATTCTGGGTGATTATTTGAATAAAGAAGTTAAAAATGTAGGAGCGGTTAACTTACCCACCCTATCATTAAGCAGGACTGAATCAAGCATGCTGCGAATGTGGATGGCAGGGCAAGGGACTATTCAGATCTCAGACCAGATGAATATTAAAGCCAAAACCGTTTCGTCACATAAAGGAAATATTAAAAGGAAAATTAAAACGCATAATAAGCAAGTGATCTATCACGTGGTACGCCTCACCGATAATGTGACGAACGGGATTTTCGTCAACATGCGTTAGTCGCTAAAAAAACCCTTTGCACCCTACCTTTGATCTCTGGCCTGGCCAGAGATTTTTGCTTCTGTGGACAGTGTCGGGCGCGCCAGTCGCCACCCGACGCCATGCTATTGCGCTTTCTCTACAAAGATGCCATCCGGGTGTCCCAGTTCGTTAAAAAACCAGATGCCGAGCGGGTAGTCTTCAAGTGATACCAGGTACATCGTGCCTTCACTAAACTCTTCAATTGCCAGGACCACACCCGGGCGGCGCGGTCCACCGTCCGTTTTAACGGTTACCCGATCGTTGACCTTCATACGTTCCTCCTCTGGTTTTGAGCCAGTGTAGAACAAAACGCCTTAACTGGCATCGCTGCCCGGTGTGAATGGCGTTTTTGTGCGCAGTCTATACTTACGGTTGGAGACGGCAAAATGAGGTACCCCGTAATGAAGACCGACAAAGAGTACAGCGACACCATCAAACGCGAGGTTGAGGTGGATGTCGATGCCCTGCTGGCCGCCATCAATGAGATCAGTGAGTCAGAAGTCCTTCGTTCAGACGACAATTCAGACAGGGTCATTGTGAACGGAAGGGATTATCACACCTACCGTGAACTGGCGGAGGCCTTCGAGCTTGATATTCATGATTTTAGCGTGTCTGAAGCAAATCGTTAGGACGAAAAAAATCCCGGTCATGGGGATGGCCGGGATCAAAACTTGCTTATGCAAGAAGCACTTGAAAATTCGTTACACCAGGAAATCTGATGTACACAAAACACTATCCTCAACCATTTTGTATGACAAGCATATATTCTCATGGCGAATATAATATTTGGTACATAATAAATTTAGTTATGAGGGACAACATGCGCCGAATGCGGGTTTGGCAGGAAAGATACCCTTTTGCCTCACTTAAGCATTAGGAATTTTTTTAGGAATATTCTTAGGTGGCAGTTTGTCAGTTATCAGGAGTCGTTATGCCTTCACTGCAGGATAGCCTGCTGATCTTTTCCGATCTCGACGGCTCGTTGCTCGATATTCATACGTACGAGTGGCAACCGGCCATGCCCTGGCTGGACACCCTCCAGGATAACCAGGTGCCGGTTATTCTCTGCAGCAGCAAGACCGCGGCAGAAATGCTGGATATCCAGCAGGATCTGGGCCTGGAGGGGTTGCCCTTCATAGCTGAGAATGGCGCGGTGATTCAGCCCGACGTGCGCTGGGAGACAGGTCGACGCCACATCAGGGGGATGACGCACCGTGATATTCGCCCGCTGATCGACCAGATTCGCCAGCAGCGGGGCTTTAAATTCACCACCTTTGATGACGTCGACGAACGGGTAATCAGCGAGTGGACGGGGCTGACGCGCTATCGTTCGACCCTCGCGCGCCGACACGAAGCCTCCGTTACGCTCATCTGGCGCGACAGCGATGAAAAAATGGCGCAATTTGACGAGGCGCTGGCGCAGTGCGGCCTGAAATGCCTGCAGGGAGCCCGCTTCTGGCATGTTCTGGATGCTCGCTGCGGTAAAGACGTTGCGGTTGACTGGCTGATTGAGCAGTACCGTGAGCGGGAAGGCATTGTGCCGGTCACTCTGGGGCTTGGCGATGGTCCAAATGATGCCCCGCTGCTGGACAGCGTGGACTACGCCGTGGTGATCAAGGGTATTAACCGGCAGGGCATCACGTTACGTGACGATAACCCCGCCCGGGTGTACCACACGCAACAGCCCGGACCCGCGGGCTGGCAGGAGGGGCTGGATCACTTCTTATCCTGATCGTGCCAGAACACCCGGTTGCGCCCGCACTGCTTGGCCTGATACAACCGGGCATCCGCCACTGACTGCAACTGTTCGAAATCGTAATTGTCCTTTTCCTGGGCGCTACTTACCCCCAGTGAGGCACTGATACGCACGGTGGTACTCTTTTTCACCAGGATCTCTTTACTGTTGATGCGTGAGCGAATGCGTTCCGCAATCCCCCTCGCCTCTTCAAGCCCGCTGCCGGGCAGTACCACGCAGAACTCTTCCCCACCCACGCGTCCGGCAACATCATTCTTGCGCAGTGCACTGCCAATCAGGCCTGCGGCATGGGAAAGCACTTTGTCCCCGGCCTGATGGCCAAAGCGATCGTTAATGCTTTTAAAATGGTCGAGATCGATTTGAATCACCGAGAACGGCAGCGACTGCTGCCGACATCTTTCCGACAGCATTTTGGCACGCTCAAACAGGGCACCACGGTTATTCAGGCGGGTGAGCGGATCGTGCCAGGCCTGCCACTGCAAAGAGTGCTGAAGCGTATACATATTGCTGACCATCCGACGGATAACCAGCCACGAGATAAGAAGCATGGCGGTGAAGAGTGCCCAGAGCAGCGCCAGCACGATACTGATACTGCCGAAGTCCCCCTTCACGCCTTCATGCAGGGTATGAACGCGTAAAATCACACCATCGAAGTGATCGAGCCGCTCCCAGCTGATAAAGCGGCTTCCGAGGCGGATCCCCCCGCCGGTATCGTTCTCAATCGCGTGCGCTATCTGCGCCGTTTCGCGTTCGTCAAACCGGTTCACCAGACTACCGGTCTCTTCTGACGTGGCAATCATATTCAGCCGGGTGTCGTACAGCTGATATTCCCCCTCTGTACGCTCTTGCGTTGCCTCTTCCAGCAGATGTTTCATGGTCTTCAATGAGAAATCCATCGCCACAACGCCATACCAGTAATGGTCAAAATAGATCGGTACGCTGGCCGTGATCATCCGTTCACCACCGGTCCAGGGCGACGGGCTGGAGATAAACCAGCGCACCGCGCGAGCGCGATTGTTACGTTCAGACTGCTGGGTAAACCACGGCTGGGTAACCAGATAGTAATAGCGCTGGCTAATATCACTCGTCTGTTCAGGCGTGTCCGTCGCAAGGTAAAACCCGGCGCGTGACGCATAGATAACCCGCTCTTCACTTTGCCCCACCGAGGACGCCAGTCGGAGTAAATACCCCACTTCGAGGGCGGCAGAAATTTCATTGCTGATACGCTCAGGATCACGATTCAACAACGTGGTTTTTTCGACGAACGCATCCGACACGCCGTTGATGGGGAGAGTGCGTTTTTTATCAACGGCGAGCTGCCAGCTGGGGCGCGTGCGAAAGGCGTTAAAGCGTGAAATCGCTTCATACAGGACATCAAAGGCCAGCGGCGTCTGGATGGCATCACGCATGCTTTTGCGGAAAAAAAGCATTTTATCCACGCTGTACTGTAACTGCCGGTCCAGCGAAGTGGCTACCGTTTCCAGATGATTACGCTGGCTGGAGATATACGCATCTTCCAGTACCACCACCTCTCGCCAGGTCAGGAGCGTGGAAAATATCAGTACGATGAGAAAACAGAGATTAACAATCAACCCCGGATTGCTACGCATATGCAGCCATTGCAGAAAAGATCGTCTTACAACAAAGGTCTCGCGCTGCACACACACACCCTGATTACTGCCCGACGCCGGATACGGAAGGTAAAAACGCCCGGCAAAGCCGGGCGTTATGTCATTAAGCCTTGTCTCGCTTGCGCTGCCCGTCTCCCGGCTGAAGCTCATCCTCACGGAACGCTTCCCGCTTGATGCTATAACCGTCGTGCCACCGGCATTCCACCATACCGCTGGAATACCCGGTGACAATCATACGTGGGCCGCCCTTCTTAGGCTTAACTTCATCACTGACCAAAAAGACCATACCTGCCTCCTGTATCAGGGTGAAACGTTTTCAATTTAGACGAGGAATGATCTTTTTGCACCCCGCAACAGGTAACAATTAGTGCGACGTTCCGCGGATTTTTTCGACCAGTTTTACGGCCCCAACCACGATAATGCCAATGATAAAGCCCAGCACAAGATTAAGCAGCGTGGGCAGAATTGCCGCCACTATGCGGCCCTGCGCCGAAGCGAAATGTTCAATAGCATGATGCAGCGGCACGATACCGTGAACCACAATACCGCCTCCGACAAGGAACATCGCCAGCGTACCCACCACTGACAGGCTCTTCATCAGCCAGGGCGCGGTCACCAGCAGGCTTTTACCGATACCTTTGGCGATAGCGCTCGATTTTTCTTCCAGCCAGTAGCCGATATCATCCAGCTTAACGATAAGCCCCACCAGCCCGTACACCCCCACCGTGACCAGAATGGCGATCCCGGAGAGGATCAGGACCTGGTTCAGAAGCGGTGCTTCAGAGACAATACCTAACGTAATGGCCACGATCTCCGCCGACAGAATAAAGTCGGTACGAATGGCACCTTTCACCTTATCACGCTCGAAGGTTTTAGGATCCTGCGCGGCCAGCGCCTCAAGACGCTGCTGGCGCATTTCCGGCGTGTCGCTGTTCTTACGTGCGGCGAACGAGTGCAGGATTTTCTCAGCGCCTTCGAAGCATAAAAATGCGCCGCCAATCATCAGCAACGGCGTGATCGCCCAAGGGATAAACGCGCTGATCAGCAGCGCAAGCGGCACCAGGATCACCTTATTCAGGAATGAACCCTTCGCTACGCCCCATACCACCGGTAATTCACGGTTGGCCCGAACGCCGCTCACCTGCTGGGCGTTGAGCGATAAATCGTCTCCCAGAACCCCGGCGGTTTTCTTCGCCGCCAGTTTCCCCATCACCGAAATGTCATCCAGTAAGGTGGCAATATCATCCAGTAATGTTAATAAGCTACTTCCTGCCAAAATCTCATTCCTTCTTTTTTTGGTAATTAAGTGAATAGTATGGAGCAAAAGTGTAAACCCGGAAACAGGCACCTCGCGTCAACAAAAAATTCACGTCAACTACACAATTAAAGCGCTCGCCAGCCCGATAGTTTTGGCGTTTACTGTCAGCGACCTTTTCATTTTGTCGCGAGGGATTATGCGTTTCCGGCAACTGCTACCGCTCATTGGGGCACTTTTTTCGCTGTATATCATCTGGGGTTCCACCTACTTTGTCATTCGTATCGGCGTGGAGAGCTGGCCGCCGCTCATGATGGCGGGCGTACGCTTTCTCTCGGCGGGCGTGTTACTGATGGCCTTCCTGCTGTTACGGGGTCATAAGCTGCCTCCGCTTCGCCCGATGCTCAATGCCGCTCTGATTGGCCTGCTGCTGCTGGCCATAGGGAATGGGTTTGTGACGGTCGCCGAGCACCAGAACGTGCCGTCCGGAATTGCCGCCGTCGTGGTCGCGACCGTCCCGCTGTTTACCCTGTGCTTTAGCCGTCTTTTCGGCATCCGCACCCGCAAGCTCGAATGGGTAGGGATTGGGATCGGGCTTGCTGGGATCATCCTGCTCAACAGCGGCGGTAACCTGAGCGGAAATCCGTGGGGCGCAGTGATTATCCTGATCGGCTCGATGAGCTGGGCATTTGGGTCGGTATACGGTTCACGAATTGAGCTGCCGACCGGCATGATGGCGGGCGCGATTGAGATGCTCGCGGCGGGAATTGTGCTGCTGATTGCCTCAACGCTGACGGGCGAAAAACTGACAGCCATGCCGGACCTTTCGGGCTTCCTGGCCGTGGGTTACCTGGCATTATTTGGCTCTGTCATCGCCATTAACGCCTATATGTTCTTGATCCGCAATGTCTCGCCGGCGATCGCGACCAGCTACGCTTACGTGAACCCGGTGGTTGCCGTACTGCTGGGCACCAGCTTTGCCGGCGAAACGTTGTCTCCGGTGGAATGGCTGGCGCTGGGCGTGATTGTCTTTGCCGTTGTGCTGGTAACGCTGGGGAAATATCTGCTTCCTGCGAAGCCGGTTGTTACGCCGTGTGAGGTGGAGAAACCGTAAGCGGGTGAATACCCTGGGTGTCGATCTGCGCGGCCTGCCCGCCGCCGCAGATCCACTCTTCCAGCCGTTCTGTCAGGTCGGCATCGGTACGTCTTAATCTGCCGCGCAGCGCGCACTCCCAGACAATCAACACCCGCCAGCCCTGCGCGAGAAGCGTGCTAAGGCCACGGTTGTCCCGCGCGACGTTCTTGCCAATCTTCTCCAGCCAGAAATCCGTACGCGTCGCGGGAACCTTAAACAGGTAGCAGTCGTGGTGATGCCAGAAACAGCCGTGGGTAAAGATGATGCATTGATACGCATCGATAACGAAATCCGGACGGCCCGCAAGCGCGGCATCCTGCACGCGGAAATCAAACCCCGCCTCGGTCAGCAGCCCGGCTAGCCGCTTTTCAATGGCGGTATCACGCGTGCCGATGGCACGCATGTTTTTACTGCGCGTCGCCTTATCGTGAACATCCGTCATTGACGGCCTCACTCTCACGTAACGCCACGGCCTGTCTGATGCGGGAGGCCAGCAGTTTTGCCACCGCCGCAAACGCGGGAACGACCACCGAGTTACCAAACTGCCGATAAGCCTGGGTGTCCGACACCGGAATGCGGAAGGTGTAACCCTGCGGGGTCTCAAACCCCATCAGCCGAGCGCATTCACGCGGCGTTAAGCGGCGCGGACGGTGACGCTGGTTATCGGGATCGTCAAAATCTTTCTCCCCCAGCGCTTTATCCCAGCCCCGGTCGATCAGGATCTCTGCGCCATCTTTATAGTAGCGAGCGGACAACGTGCGCGTCACACAGTGCGGATCGTTCGGATTAACCATCCCGAAGCCAAAACCGTTGCCTTTGGCCTGGTGTTTTTTCGCATAGCGGTAGAGGTATTTCCACAGCACCGGGGTGAGGATAAATTTCGCGTCGACGACAGGTTCCAGCAGGTCGGCCACGGTTGGGCGACGCGCAGGGTATAAAGAGGGAATATCCCGCAGGGTAAAATCCCCCTTCAGGTTGAGATCGCGGCGAAAACCAACCAGCACAATGCGTTCGCGGTGCTGCGGCAGGAAATGCTTACCGTCGATGATTTTCGGGTCATCCGCGCCCATATGCTGAGCGTCCGCTACGTCATACCCCAGCTCATCGAGCGTTTGCATGATAATGCGGAAGGTCTTCCCGCCGTCATGGCTCTTGAGATTCTTGACGTTCTCCAGCACGAAAATCGCCGGACGACGGGCATCGATAATGCGGACAACATCAAAGAACAGCGTGCCTTGCGTATCGCAGGCAAAACCGTGGGCGCGTCCGAGGGCATTCTTTTTCGACACGCCGGCCAGCGAGAAAGGCTGGCACGGGAAGCCCGCCAGCAGGACATCATGGGCCGGAATTGACTGGCGAATGTGCTCAGCCGCCTCTTCATCACTCACGCCGATTTTGTGGCTCAGCGTAACATCACGGATATCGGCGTTGAAACGGTGTTCATGGGGATCGCAGTACCAGTTGGCTTTGTAGGTACGGACCGCATGTTTGTTCCACTCGCTGGTAAACACACACTGCCCGCCAATGGCCTCAAACCCGTGTCGAATGCCGCCAATGCCGGCAAACAGATCGATAAAACGGAAGGCATAGTTCGGGTGCGCGGCTGAAGGACGCGGAAGCAGGTTTTGCAGATAACGAAACTCGCCCTCACTCAGACGCTGCCCTGCCCGCTCGCTGGTCAGCAGTCTCTTCAGGATTGCCGGGCTCCAGTGGCTCTCACCGTGCGCCACCAGCTGATTCGCCAGCGTTTTAGCATCATAGATATCCAGCAGCTGGCGCAATAAAGCCTGCACCGTTGCCGTTGATTTCTCAGCCTGCTCTGGCGCGGGCTCACTCACTGATCGATTTTCCTGCATTCTTTTAACCGGAGAATAAAGACTGGAAACAGATTACCACAGTTCACTCGCTCAAACTGCGACGGAAGCGGCTCAGCACCTGGGTATCCAGCCCCAGGCAGTCGCCCTGTAATTCGGCACTTAATTTCGCCATAAACTGGATGAGAAAATCGGCGTTGTGTTGCGCAAGTTCGCGCCCCACGTCTGTGTGCATTGTATCAGGCAAGCGCAGCAGCTTGGTCTGAAAATGGTCGAGGGCAAAGGCGCGATCATTAAGGGTGCGCGCGTCGGCAAACGGGTCTTCAGCGTTAAAGAGCGCCACGCCCAGCGCCCCCGATACCGCAAAGACGCGCGCAAGACCAATAGCACCAAGCGCTTCCAGCCGGTCAGCATCCTGAACAATTTTGGCTTCATGACTGTGCGGCGCGATACCGGCGCTAAAACTGTGCGCTTCAATGGCATGCTCCACGGCCGCAAAGCGTTCAGAGGAGAAATCCGGAAAATCGCGACGCAGAATATCGAGCGTCTTGCTGGCCGCCAGACGTGATGACTGGCTGCGTTGGGGATGGTTTTTCGGCAGGCTGACAATGTCATGGAAATAACAGGCGGTCAGTACCACCAGTGAATCGACCGCCTGGTTCGCCATGATTTTTTGCGCCGTCATCCAGACACGACGAAAGTGCGAAATATCATGCGCAGCGTCGTGGGTCGCGTGGTTTTTATCGAGCCAACGCTCAAAGCGAGACTGCCACTGCGTAAGTTCCATCATCACGTCCTGTTGTTAAAACGGCTACAATAGCAACTTTCCCCGCCGCTATCACGGCTTGTCCTGACAGGGACGCGTGTACCCTGCATTCCCGAGGAAATATATTTAATATCAATTGGAGATATTAAATAATACTGCCGCTAAATACTTAATGATAATTTATTTCTATATATTCTAAACTCTAATTCACCAGAAAAATAAAGCGACAGATAGAAATGTTTTGCAATATTTCTACGATTTTAATTACATTTATTTTTGAACCAAAATGACATTGCGTAGAATAGTATCAATTCTGTAATGACAGAGAGTGATTACATATATTCATATTAATTATCTTTAAAGGGAATATATAATGAAAAGAAAAGTTCTGGCAATTCTCGTACCCGCGTTATTAATGACTGGCGCAGCACATGCAGCTGAAATGTATAACAAAAACGGCAATAAAGTTGATCTGTACGGTAAGATCGATGCGCGCCATACCTTCTCTGATCACCCTGGGGATGATGGCGATGAAACCTATGTACAAATTGGTTTCAAAGGCGAAACACAAATCACTAACGATGTTATTGGTTATGGCCAGTGGGAATATAAAACCTACGCCAATAATACCGAAGACGCCGGTGATACTTCATTTAACCGTCTGGCGTACGCTGGCCTGAAATATGGCGAATACGGTTCATTCGATTACGGTCGTAATTACGGCGTCGTGTATGATGTTGAAGCCTGGACCGATATGCTGCCCGTATTTGGGGGCGATTCTTATACCTGGACCGACAACTTCATGGTCGGCCGTGCAAACGGTGTGGCGACCTACCGTAATGCCGATCTCTTCGGCCTGGTTGAGGGTCTGAACTTTGCGCTGCAGTATCAGGGGGCAAACGAAGGTCAGGACGCAACAGAAGATCAGGAAGGGACCAAGAACGGTCATAACGACGTGCGTTTCCAGAACGGTGACGGCTTCGGTATGTCCACGACCTATGATTTCTCCGGCGATCTGTCTGGCCTGACCTTAGGCGCGGCCTACTCCTCTTCTGACCGTACCAATGAGCAGGAAGCGAAGGGTATACAAGACAGCGCACGTTTCGCCGGCGGTAAGACTGCGGAAGCGTGGACCGTTGGCGCGAAATATGATGCCAACAGCGTTTATCTGGCGATGATGTATGCGCAAACCCGTAATATGACGCCATATGGCGATACCGGGATTGCGGATGAGACGCAGAACTTTGAAGTCGTGGCGCAATACCAGTTCGACTTCGGTCTGCGTCCGTCCCTGGCATGGGTTTACTCCAAAGGCAAGGATATGACTTATCCTGGCAATGCGGGTAACCCACAGGGCCAGCATGGCGACATGGATCTGGTTAACTATATCGACGTCGGCATGACCTACAACTTTAACAAAAACTTCTCCACCTATGTTGATTACAAAATCAACATGCTGGACAACGACGAAAGCTTCTACGAAGCAAACGGCATCTCTACAGATGACATCGTTGGCGTAGGTATGACGTACCAGTTCTAACTTCCCAATACGATAAAAGCCCGCATCGCGGGCTTTTTTTATTCAACAGAGAAATGTTACGGAGCTTCCTGCAGTGCCAGACGAATAAAGCCGTTGTTCTGCGCCAGCAGTTCATGCGCCTTCCAGGCATCCAGCCCTGTCAGCACCATCAGCACCGCTGTTTTACAGTTATGGTTGCAACTCTCCAGCGCGGCTTTCGCCGCTGACCGGGTGCATCCCCCCGCTTCCATGACGATGGCAATTTGCCGTTCAGACCATTTGGTGTTGCTGGCGTCCAGATCCACGCGCAGGTTGCTGAACACGCGTCCGGTTCGAACCGCCAGGCCGGTGGTTATCATGGTCAGGATCATTTTTTGTGCGATCCCGGCTTTGGTATTGATATAACCCGCGATCGCGTCCGCGCCAAGCTCCGGGGCAATCACCATGCTCGCCAGCTGCGCGGCTTCACTTTGCGCGTCATCCGTAATAGCCGCGACCGGGGAACCCAACGACCACGCATGGCGCATCGCGCCCCAGACCCACGGTGTTTTGCCGCTGACGGTGACCGCCAGCATCATATCCTGTTCACCAAATTTGATGGCCTGCAGGTCAGCGACACCGCGCTCGTAGCTGCCCGCCTCCTCTCCCGCCGTTATGGCGATCACTGGCGTTTTTCCCGGGGCATACTCATCGGCTGCCTGCTGCGCGACACGGCCTGACGGGCCGGCGCCAACAATGACCAGACGACCACCGTGACTCAGGGTCGCAGCGGCGTTATCCACCACGCGGGCGATCATTGTTAAACATGGGGTTATTGCAGCGGAGATGAGGGCATCATCCTGGTGAATGACTTTCAGCATGTCCAGCGTGGACAATCTATCGATATTCATCGTGCTGGCGTGCCGTCTTTCCTTGACCGAACCGGTAAGCGTAATGCTCATAAACAACCTCCTTATTATGAGTACCCCTACACTATAAAGTGTTTTAGACAGGTGACCTGCGAGGAGGGTCACGAAAAGAGGACCGAATCCATGCCTTTACATGGCTTTAAGAAACGCGCGTCATCGGCGATAATTACCCCTTTCTTAATCATCGCGGAGTTTTGATGAGCGATTTGCAGCCCTTCCCCCTGACGCGCAAGCGCCCCATGAAACTGAACACCCTGGTCACGTTAATGGTGTGCGCGATTATCGGTTCTGTGCTGCTGTTGGTATTTGCGCTCTATTCCGTCCAAATCACCCGCGCCACCCGCGATGATGTTAAGGATACGGCCCTTGGGATCGCGCGAACGCTGGCCGACAGTCCCGAAATTCAACGCGGTCTGATGCAGGCTCCCCAGGCGGATATTATTCAACCCATCGCCCAGGCGGTCACCAGGCGCAACGACCTGCTCTTCACCGTCGTCACCGACATGCGCGGTATTCGTTACTCGCACCCGAACGAAGCCCTGCTAGGTCTGCACTTTATCGGCGATGACCTGACGCCTGCGCTGGAAGGAAAGGAGCATGTCGCCGTTAACCGGGGTGCCCTCGCCGAAGCGCTTCGCGTCTTCACACCCGTCTTTGATAGCCAGCACGAGCAGATCGGCGTAGTGGTGGTCGGAATCTCCCTTAAAAAAGTGGAAGATCAGATTGCCCGTGGGCGGCTTAACGCCATCTGGACCATATTATTCAGTATATTAATGAGCTCGCTGGCCATCTGGGGTCTGGTTCGCGTGCTCAAACGTATCCTGTTCGGCCTTGAGCCGTATGAGATCTCGGCGCTGTTCGAACAGCGGCAGGCGATGCTGCAGTCGCTTCGCGAAGGGGTACTGGCCGTGGATATTCAGGGTCGGGTGACGATGATTAACCACACCGCCAGAGAAATATTGCTTCTGCCTTCCGGCAAACAGACCGAAAATGCCAGTGCTCCCCTGCTGGCAAGCCTGCGGGAAGTCTCGAAGAGTGGCATTTCACGCAAGGATCAGGAGATCAGCTGCAACGGGCGACTCTTGCTGTGCAACATGGTGCCTGTTAAAAGCCAGGAGCGGGTTATTGGTGCCATCACCACTTTTCGCGATAAAACGGAAATCAGCCAGCTGATGCAGCGTATTGATGGCATGGTCAATTATGTCGATGCCCTGCGCTCCCATACGCACGAGTTTATGAACAAACTGCACGTGATCCTCGGTCTGCTGCATATGAAGCGCTACGACAAACTTGAAGAGTACATCATCCAGACGGCGCATAATTATCAGACCGATATTGGTACCATTCAGAGCAAAGTTAAATCTCCGGTGATAGCCGGGTTCCTGTTGGGTAAAATCAACCGGGCTAAGGAAGCAGGGATCGCCCTGACGCTGGCCGATGAGTGCCAGATACCGGATACCGCCAACGAAGAGCAGGTTGCGGTGCTGATTACCGTGCTGGGTAACCTCATTGAAAACGCGCTCGACGCGATGGAAGGACAGCAGGAAGGCGAAATTGGCCTGCTGCTACATTATCAGAATGGCTGGCTCAGTTGCGAAGTCAGCGACGATGGCCCCGGTATTGATCCGGCTCAGCTCGAGGCTGTTTTTACAAAGGGCTTCTCAACCAAAGGCGAAAATCGCGGCGTTGGGCTGTTCCTTGCTCGTCAGCAGATCCAGAACCTGGGCGGAGACATTACCGTCGAGTCTGAGCCTGGCGTATTTACCCAATTTTTTGTTCACATCCCCTGGGATAGCGAGAGGAATATCGCGTGATAAATGTGTTAATTGTCGATGATGATGCCATGGTGGCCGACCTCAACCGTCTGTATGTCAACCGTGTTGAAGGCTTTAGCTGCTGCGGCGTCGCCTCCACGCTCAACCAGGCCAGGGCCATCATTAACGACCCCAGCCAGCCTGTCGATCTGGTGCTGCTGGATGTCTATATGCAGCAGGATAACGGGCTGGATCTCCTTCCCGTCATCCGTGCCTCAGGCCGGCCGATCGATGTCATTATGATCTCCTCCGCCGCCGATGCCGCCACCATCCAGACCTCCATCCATTACGGTGTGGTGGATTATCTGATTAAACCGTTCCAGTTCCCGCGTTTTGAAGAGGCGCTGAACGGCTGGAAGGCAAAGCACAGCCTGATGGGATCGCATCAGTACTATGAGCAGGCCGACGTCGACAGATTGATCCACGGCGGTGCGCCGGAACTGGCGGACAGTAAAAAACTGCCGAAAGGGTTAACGCCGCAAACGCTGCGTACGATTTGTCAGTGGATTGATGCGCACCCGGAGACGGAGTTTTCCACCGATGATCTGGCAAACGCGGTCAATATCTCGCGCGTGTCCTGTCGCAAGTACCTGATCTGGCTGGCGCAAATCAACATTCTGTTCACCAGCATTCACTACGGTGCCACCGGGCGGCCGGTATATCGCTATCGCCTGCAGCCCGAGCAGACGGCACTGCTCAAGCAGTACTGTCAGTAACGCGGTAGCTGTTATCCAGCAAGGTAAAGCGGAAGTGGTGCGCTGAAGAGAGCACCACTTCTTTTGTTTTGGTCACGAAGATTGCTTCAATGTCGGGTCGTGCACGCAGCGCTGAACAGCCTTTACTGACGCCCATGCCGTACATCAGCGTGGTCCAGATATCACCATCAATGGAGTTTTTCGAAATGATGGTGACGCTGTCCAGTTCGTTATCCAGCGGATAGCCGGTGCGCGGGTCAAGTATGTGGTGATAACGCCTGCCGTTCTGCTCAAAAAAGCGTTCGTAGGTACCCGATGTCACCACCGACATGTTCTCTACGGTCATCGTACCGATCAGCGCCTCCCCGGCGAACGGTTTTTTGAGCCCCACGCTCCAGCCCCCTTCTGGTGAACCCAGCGTCTGGATATTACCGCCAAGATTAATAAGCCCCAGTTGAGCACCCTCTTTACGCAGGTAATCGCGCACTCTGTCGGCGATATAGCCTTTGGCGATGGCCCCCAGATCAATCTCCATGCCCGCCCGGGTCAGGAACACGCTGCTGCTGGCCTCATCAAGGACCACATCCTCAGGATGGGTAATGGCGAGCAACGACGCGATTTCATCGGCAGGCGGAACGCTATCTCCCCGAAAACCGATTTTCCAGCGTTTCACCAGCGGGCCGATGGCCAGGTTAAATGCGCTGTCCTTGAGCTGGCTTGCCGCTTTCGCACAGCGGATAAGCTCAAAAACCGGGCGACTGACGGTGACAGGATGCTGGCCGGCAGCATGGTTGATATCCATCACCTGCGAGCTGGCACGGTTGACGGTCAGCAGGTCTTCATACTGTTTAATCAGTCTAAAAACGCGAGAAGCGAGGGCTTCATCATGAGAGAAAAGCTTCAGGAGAATGGGCGATCCCATCAGAACGGCGGAGTAACTGTAGACGCGGTGGTCAGAAGACATGGTGCAAGCTCCCTGGTTGAAATGCCGGATACACGGGGCGTATCCGGCATACCCTTACGGCTGACTTACGCCCTTTTCGCGCGCATCGCCGCCTGATGTCCGGCAAGCGTACCAAAAATAATGATATCTGCCACCGCGTTACCCCCGATGCGGTTACCACCGTGGATACCACCGACCACTTCACCGGCCGCAAATGCCCCTGGCAGCACGTTGAGGTTGCTGTCCAGTACGCAGGTTTCGGTGTTAATGGTCACACCGCCCATGGTGTGGTGCACGCCCGGCGCAATCTGAATGGCATAGAATGGCCCTTCGTTGATTGGTGCACGCAGCGCGGTCGTACGGCCAAAATCGTCATCGTGCTGTTTTTCAACAAAGCCGTTGTAACGCTCCAGGGTCGCCAGGAAGGCGTGATAATCCATACCCAGGGCTTCAGCCAGCGCTTTAGGTGAGCTGGCGCTGGTGACAAACCCTTTGGCGATGTACTCATCTGCCGCTTTGTTTTTGGCGCGGACATGCTCATCAAAGACGATGTAAGCGTATTTCTCCGGCAGGGCGATAATTTGTGCAGAGACTTTATCGCGGGTTTCCATCTCGTTGAAGAAACGGTTCCCCTGCTGGTTCACCAGAATCGCCCCGCCACCGCGGATGGATTCGGAAATCAGGTACGAGGTTTTCTGCTCAACGGTTGGGTGGATCTGGATTTCACCCATATCGACCGTACCGGCGCCAATACGCTCCAGCAGCGCGATACCTCCCCCTGTCGCCCCTTTGTGGTTGGTGGTCACGAAACCTTCCAGGTCAGGACGGTACTTAACCACCATCTGGCTATTGGCGCTGAAACCACCGGTAGCCACAATGACGCTTTTGGTTGCTACGGTAAGGGTTTCGTTTTCTTCCGTGGTCAGACGTACGCCTGTGACTTCGCCGTTCTCGAAAAGAATGTCGCTGACCGACGTATCGAGCATGACCTCGATGTTGCGTTTGTTGACGTTACGCACCAGGCCGCTAATCAGATAGCCGCCCACCGCAGAACCGTCTTTTGGACGGTGAGTACGGTCGATGCTCATCCCGCCGGTGGTGGTGATGTCGTTGAGCATAATGCCGCGGGTCGCCAGCCACTCGATCGCCTGTGGGGCATTTTCAACAAAGCGGCGCAGCAGTGCCGGGTTGTTCTTGTTTTTACCGCCTTTCAGGCTTTCCTGATAGAACAGCTCTTTGCTGTCCTGAATCCCTTTCACCCGCTGGAAGCGTGTTTCCGCGGCGTTCATCCCCGCAGACGCTTTAATGGTGTTACCGCCGATGGAGGGCATTTTCTCGACAATCAGCACGCTTGCGCCTTCGTCATGCGCCTGGATTGCTGCGGCCAGACCCGCGCCACCGCTACCGACCACCACAACGTCAACGCTTCGGGTCTCGTTCGGGTCGACACCCTCTTCGGCTGCCAGCGCTTTGCTGGATTTCAGCATGGCTTTGGACACCGCTTTTTTGACCGCTTCACTCTGGCTGGTTGCACCGGTAATGGCATCCACGTGCGGGGTGTTTGCATCCAGAATACGGGTGCGGATCTCTTCGAAGCTGGTGACAAACTCAACGTCCTGGGTCGGGCCAGAAGCCAGTTCAATGTCGGCGATGCGGTCGGTCTCCAGGCTGACGTTAATCACCAGTTCGTTGCTATCGTCCCGAACATTCTCAATAAACATGCCCGGTTTAAATTTCGATTCACCCATGCTCATATCGCGGATCATCGCCTCCACCAGCGAGAAACGCCACAGCGGCTCAGGGATGCTTAGCGCTTCGCGTCGGGTGCTGTCCATAAACAGTTCCAGCGTTTCTCCCGCCGCGATGCGGTCTGTCCAGTCCGGATAGGCGATGGTGGCGCGGCCTACGGCGATAAGATCGTAGCCATGTTCCAGCGCCTCGTTCGCATCCGCGGCATTGACCACGCCACCGACGCCCATGACCGGCACCTGCGCCAGCGTGTCAGAACGCATTGCGCGGTATTTTTCGATAAGCGGGGTCGGATCCTGCGTGTCGACAATAGAAGGACGCAGGGTTGCGCCAACGGAGAAGTGCAGATAATCCACACCGCGCGCGGCCAGCTTTTC
Organism: Enterobacter cloacae complex sp. FDA-CDC-AR_0132; assembly: GCF_003010695.1. Lineage (NCBI taxonomy): Bacteria > Pseudomonadati > Pseudomonadota > Gammaproteobacteria > Enterobacterales > Enterobacteriaceae > Enterobacter > Enterobacter cloacae complex sp. FDA-CDC-AR_0132. The sequence goes on from NZ_CP027618.1 coordinate 4,722,145, forward strand.
CAGCAGGTACATGGTGTCTTCAAAGCGGATGCCCGGCTCTTCCAGCTCTTCAGGGGAGAAGCGATAGCCGATGATAAAGGCGTCATCGGCGTACTGGCGCACCATTTTATGGGTGATGTCGAGCACGGCCAGCGGGAATTTCGCGCGGTTATCGCGGCTGCCACCCCACTCGTCGTCACGCTGGTTAGAGTTTGGAGAGTAGAACTGCTGAATCAAATAGGTGTTGGCCCCATGGATTTCAACGCCATCGAAACCCGCCTGAATCGCACGGCGTACTGCTTCACCGAACTTACCGATCATCCCTTCGACTTCTTCTCCCGTCAGGGCAACCGGCGTGGCGGCGCCGTCACGTGGCGCGGCAACGGCACTTGGCCCCACCGGCGTGCGGCCACCGATCAGTTTCGGATCAACCATGCGGCCGCCGTGGTAGATCTGCAGCAGCGCTTTAGATCCTTTGGACTTAATCGCCTCAGCGATCTTCGCCAGCCCGGCGATTTTCTCGTCGTTATCAATGCCAATCGCCCCCGGGAAGGCGAGACCGAGATCGTCAACAAAGCAGCACTCAACAATAATGGTACCAATACTGCCTGAGCGGGCGCGATAGTACTCAACCAGCTCGCTGGTCACCGTACCGTCGTAATAACCGGTACAGGTCGTCATAGGGGCCATTAACAAACGGTTTTTCAGTTCGGTACCATTCGGTAATGTGAAGGGGCTTAGAATACGTTCGTTAGTGCTCATAATAGAAACTCCAAACTTTAAAATTAAGAATTCGTTATCGGGCTCAGTTTTATTTCGATTTTTTATTCCGATGTCATAATACTAATATAATGATTTTTTTAGTTTCTAAAGCCATTACGTTAGTTAAAAAACTATTTAATCCCTTCAATAACATTAATAACACATTGGTGTTAGCAATATTAATTACTCTATTCACAATCCTTTAAACACTGTTAACGTATCAATGACCTTTTCACGATCCCAAGAGACAAAAACAAACCATTAAAAACATAGAGTTATATGAAAATGGTTATTTGAAATGTTAACAATATTGAGTAAAATCCATATCAAAAATAAATAATACCCACATACGCCAGAGTGGTTATTATCAACTGAACAAAAACACCCCCGCAATTCTATTTTTTTGATCGCGATCAAGCATCGAGACAGTCAAAAGCGCAATATATAAATATCATCAATTTTTAATTTAGCGCATCAAAAATGCGTTAAATCGCTATTACTGAAATAGCAAATGCGCACCTTTAGCAACTAAATAAAATAAAAACAAACTAAAGAAAGCAAATGAATATTTCAGCGCATAACCGAATTCCTGACAACTTAAGACGCGAAACTATGAATACAAAAACTGCTGTAACGCCCCCTGGGGCGAGTCACGCATCCAACGGAAAGGCAAAACGTCTGCTAATGATGGCATTGCCCGTTGTCGTTGCCGTGCTGTTACTGTTTGTTCCGGTCCCGGAAGGGCTTCCTCCTTACGCGTGGCACTACTTCGCTATCTTTGTCGGCGTGATTGTCGGTTTGATCTTCGAACCGCTGCCAGGCGCGGTCATTGGCCTGACCGGCGTCGTGGCGATTGCGCTCTGCAGCCAGTGGGTGTTGTTCAGCCCGGAACAGCTGGCTGACCCGAAATTCAAACTGGCGGGTGCCTCCTTTAAATGGGCCGTGAGCGGTTTTGGTAACTCTACCGTATGGCTGATTTTCGGTGCCTTCATGTTTGCCGCAGGCTATGACAAAACCCGCTTCGGCCGCCGTCTGGCACTGATTCTGGTGAAATATCTGGGTCGTCGCAGCCTGACGCTCGGTTACGCTATCACCTTCGCGGACCTGCTGCTGGCACCGTTTACACCTTCCAACACCGCGCGTAGCGGCGGGACCATCTATCCGATTATCGCTAACCTGCCGCCGCTGTATGGTTCAAAACCGAACGATCCAAGCGCGCGTAAAATTGGTTCTTACCTGATGTGGGTGGCGATCACCGCGGCCTGTATTACCAGCTCAATGTTCCTGTCTGCCCTCGCACCGAACCTGCTGGCGCTGGCGCTGGTGAAAAGCACCGTGGGGATCGACATCTCCTGGGGCACCTGGTTTATCGCATTCCTGCCGCTGGGCGTGCTGCTGATTCTGACCATGCCGCTGCTGGCCTACTGGTTCTACCCGCCTGAAGTTAAAGTGAACAACGAAGTGCCGCTGTGGGCGACCCGAGAACTGGAAAAACTGGGCAAACTGTCCCGTAACGAAATCCTGCTGCTGATTTTCGTCTGCTGTGCGCTGCTGATGTGGATCTTCGCCGCCGCGTGGATTGAACCGGCGATGGCTGCACTGTTAATCGTGGGTCTGATGCTGTGGACCGGGGTGCTGGAGTGGAACGATATCACCGGGAATAAAGCCGCCTGGAACACCTTCGTCTGGTTCGCCACCCTGGTTGCGCTGGCGGATGGCCTCTCCTCCACGGGCTTCATTAGCTGGCTGGGTAAAGAAGGCGGTCTGCTGATGAGCGGTATCTCGCCGGGTGTTGCCACCATCGTACTGCTGCTGGCGTTCTACCTGCTGCACTACCTGTTTGCCAGCACCACCGCACACACCACGGCGCTGCTGCCAGCGATGCTGACCATCGCCTCTACCATTCCGGGCATGAATATGGAGGTGTTCGTCCTGCTGATGGTGACCTCCCTGGGGGTCATGGGGATTATCACCCCTTACGGTACCGGCCCTAGCCCTATCTACTACGGTAGCGGCTACCTGCCAACCAAAGACTACTGGCGCCTCGGCACCATCTTTGGTGCCATCTTCCTGGCGGCCCTGCTGCTGATTGGTTATCCGTGGATGTCCATGATGTTCTGATCCCTGACCGCCGGGCTACCTCTCCGGCGGTTTTATTTTTTTGGAGCAATACGCTATGTCAAACAAACCGTTTTACTACCAGAACCCCTTCCCTCTCGCACACGACGATACCGAATACTATCTGCTGACCAAAGAACACGTCTCTGTTGCCGAATTTGAGGGTCAGGAGATCCTGAAAGTGGAACCCGAAGCGCTGACGCTGCTGGCACAGCAGGCCTTCCACGACGCCGCCTTTATGCTGCGCCCTTCGCATCAGAAACAGGTTGCCGCTATTCTTAACGACCCACAAGCCAGCGAAAATGATAAATACGTTGCCCTGCAGTTCCTGCGCAACTCTGAAATCGCGGCCAAAGGTGTGCTGCCCACCTGCCAGGATACCGGCACGGCGATCATCATGGGTAAAAAAGGCCAGCGCGTCTGGACCGGTGGCGGTGACGAAGCCGCGCTGAGTCAGGGTGTCTATAACACCTACATCGAAGATAATCTGCGTTATTCCCAGAATGCCGCGCTGGATATGTATAAAGAGGTCAACACCGGCACTAACCTGCCTGCGCAGATCGATCTCTACAGCGTCGACGGGGACGAGTATAAATTCCTGTGCATGGCAAAAGGCGGCGGTTCCGCGAATAAAACCTATCTCTATCAGGAAACCAAAGCGCTGATTACCCCGGCGAAGCTGAAAAACTACCTGGTTGAGAAAATGCGTACCCTGGGTACCGCGGCCTGCCCGCCTTACCATATTGCCTTCGTGATTGGGGGAACGTCGGCTGAAGCGACGCTGAAAACCGTGAAGCTCGCTTCCACGCGCTATTACGACGCGCTGCCCACCGAAGGTAACGAACACGGTCAGGCGTTCCGTGATGTTCAGCTCGAACAGGAACTGCTTCAGGAAGCACAGAACCTTGGCCTGGGCGCGCAGTTTGGCGGGAAATACTTCGCCCATGATATTCGCGTGATCCGTCTGCCGCGCCACGGTGCCTCCTGCCCAATCGGCATGGGCGTCTCCTGCTCCGCTGACCGCAACATCAAAGCCAAAATCAACCGCGACGGTATCTGGATTGAAAAACTGGAGCACAATCCGGGCCAGTATATTCCAGAATCCCTGCGTCAACAGGGTGAAGGCGACGTGGTCAGCATCAATCTGAATAAGCCGATGAATGAGATCCTGGCCCAGCTTTCTGCTCATCCGGTCTCTACCCGCCTGTCGCTGAACGGCACCATCATCGTGGCGCGCGACATTGCCCACGCGAAGCTGAAAGAGCTGCTCGACAACGGTGAAGAACTGCCGCAGTACGTCAAAGACCATCCAATCTACTACGCAGGCCCGGCCAAGACTCCGGAAGGCTATGCATCAGGCTCTCTCGGCCCAACCACGGCAGGACGGATGGATTCGTACGTCGACCTGCTGCAGTCTCACGGTGCGAGCATGATCATGCTGGCGAAAGGCAACCGTAGCCAGCAGGTGACCGATGCCTGCCATAAGCACGGCGGTTTCTACCTCGGCAGCATCGGCGGCCCGGCGGCGGTACTGGCACAAAACAGCATCAAGCGTCTGGAGTGCGTGGCCTATCCTGAGCTGGGTATGGAAGCCATCTGGAAAATCGAAGTGGAAAACTTCCCGGCGTTTATCCTGGTGGATGACAAGGGTAACGACTTCTTCCAGCAGATCCAGAATCAGCAGTGCAATGGGTGTTCACAGCGCTGAGTTTTTCCACAACGCCGGTAACAGCGACAGCGTTTCAGCGATCCTCTCTCGCTTGTCGCTTCCCGGCTTCCAGATGATCACCATCGTCTGACTTATCCCCTGGCTGCCCACTTCGGTGTGCAGCCTTTTTACCTTTTTCCACCCGGTCGGCTGGAAATGCGTCGGTAAAAATCCCCAGCCGCATCCCTGCTCCAGCAGGCCCCGCAACATCTCCAGCTCATTGGTGAAAAGGGTGTGCCCCGAAATCTGCAGACGACGTGCCACCGGCTCATCCGAGGCGGCGTGCATAATCACCTGCGGCACCAGCGACAACTCAAGCAGCGACAGCGGCTGCGTGGCTTCAGCGAACAGCGTGTTGCAGGCGTAGAAATCCATATCGATCGCCCCGAGCGCCCGCCACTCCATTTCATTACCCACACTGCGATTACGTGCCTGGCAAATGCCCAGATCCGCCTGCCCGCTGGCCAGCATCGCTTCAGCCTCATCCCGGGAGGCGCTGACCAGGCTCAGACGTAAGTGTCGCTTCGCCATCTCGCCAATCAGCGCCTGCAAAAATGGTCTCGAGGTAAAGGGATCGTAAACCAGCGTGATGTCCTGCGTAGCACGCTCCGGTACCGCGCTGGCAAATGCCTCAAAGGCTTTCACCTGGCGCATCAGCAGGTGCGCCTGCCGCTGCAGCTGCTCGCCCTCAGGGGTCAGACGCAGCGTGCGTCCTTCACGCACAAACAGCCTGTACCCTAATCCATCTTCGAGAAAATCAATCAGGTCGCGCAGCGTCGTACGATCTTTCCCGAGCTTCATCGCCGCTTTTGCCAGGCCACCGTATTCCACCACGGCGGTAAACGCTTCCAGTTGGGCAAAGGAATAAATTACCGTCGACACGCCACTCTCCATTCAGTTTTCGGGGGGAATTTCCCCCATTACGCGTTTTTTATTATAAGTCGCGGGTTCTTAAACTGAAGGCGTTCCTAATCACAGCGAGAAAAATGATGAATTATCCTTCACTGAACCGCACGCTGCTGGCGGGCGTTGTAATTAGCCTGTGCAGCGGTCTGTTTGCGCCTGTCGCGCTGGCGGCCTGCGACGGTACTGACCTGAACACCTGCCCTGCTCCGTTCGACAAACAACTTCCTGACACGCACAAGATGCTCACCTGGAGCCAGGCGGATCGCGTGGTCGGCTTTCGAAATGACTACCGCAACTACGCGGGAGATGTGTTCCATCACGGCAACGCCACGCCGCTGCTCAGCGCAGAGAAACCGCTCACTGACGCCCGCTATCAGGTCAACGGCAAGACCTATAACCTGCAGGACTACCTGAAACGTCAGAACGTGAGCGGCATGCTGGTACTGAAAGACGGCAAAATCGCGTGGAAATATCTCGGCGAAGGCAATACGGATACGACGCTCTGGACCTCCCGTTCGGTCGGGAAATCCGTGGTCTCAACGCTGGTTGGCGTGGCTCTCAAAGAGGGAAAAATCCGCTCACTCGACGACCTGGTCACGCAATACGAGCCAGACCTGAAAGGCACCGCCTGGGACGGTGTGACGTTAAAACAGCTGATCACCCACACCTCCGGCGTGGCATGGAACGAAGACTACACCAATCCCGCCTCCGATTTCGCACAGCTCACCGAGTGTGAAGCGAAACCAGGCACCTATGACTGCGTGCGTAAGCTGGTGTCCGGGCTAAAACGCGAACACCCGGCAGGCCAGCACTGGTCTTACTCCTCCGGTGGCGCCTGGCTGTTGGGTGACGTGCTTGAGCGTGCAACGGGCATGACCCTGGCCGCCTATCTTGAGAAGAGCATCTGGCAGCCGTACGGCATGGCGAGCGACGGTGTATGGCATGCCTACCGTAAAGGTCAGCATGATGTCGGCGCGCATGGCTTTAACGCCACGCTGGAAGACTGGGGACGCTTCGGGGAGTTTATCCTGCATAACGGCACACTACCGAATGGCAAACAGATCCTGCCCGACAACTGGGTGAAAGACGCCTCACGCTGGACGCAGGCTGATGGATCTGTCTCTGACGCACACCCGACCGGCTTGTACGGCTATCAGTGGTGGAACAACGAAGTGCCCGTCACGGCCACGAAGGTGGTGCCCGCGGCGAATGAGTCGCTGAAAGGCTCGCTCTGGGCGCTGGGGATCTTTGGGCAGATGATCATGGTAAACCAGGCGGAAAATCTGGTGATCGTTCAGTGGTCCACCTGGCCGCAGGCCGAACCGTCGTTTAGCGCACAGCCGCTGGAAGCCTCACTGATGTTCAGTGCGATTGCCAACGCGTTGCGGTAAGTCGCGGTAAGTGATAGTTAACAGCCAGGCATCGCCTGGCTTTTGTATTCGCTGCAAACAAGGGTGCCTCTGCGCGATGTCACAAAACGGCAATATCAGTGACTTACCCAAACTGGTGAATAAAAAATCAATTAATTGTTAAGTTGTTGTTACGACAATCACTCCCGATCGGCTCTTCGCCATTGATGCGTTAAATGCATCAGTCCATGTATTAATTGCGCTTATAAATTTGGGGTTCTTGATCCAGTTTTCAGAAACAGACGAGCAAAACGTCAACAATAAACTGGAGATAACCATGTTTTCCTCAACCTCACCTGCAACCGTTCGCTCGAAAGCGGGCGCGATACTTCGCGTGACGTCCGGCAACTTTCTCGAGCAATTCGACTTCTTTCTCTTCGGCTTTTATGCGACCTACATCGCGCACACCTTTTTCCCGGCGAGCAGTGAATTTGCTTCCCTGATGATGACGTTTGCCGTCTTCGGCGCAGGATTTTTAATGCGCCCCATCGGGGCAATCGTACTGGGTGCCTATATCGACAAGGTTGGGCGCAGAAAAGGACTCATCGTGACCCTGTCGATTATGGCGGCGGGTACCTTCCTGATCGTGCTTATTCCGTCTTATCACAGCATAGGTCTGTGGGCACCGTTACTGGTTCTGACTGGCCGACTGTTGCAGGGGTTTTCTGCCGGAGCGGAGCTGGGTGGCGTATCGGTCTATCTGGCAGAAATTGCCACGCCCGGCCGCAAAGGTTTTTACACCAGCTGGCAGTCTGGCAGCCAGCAGGTCGCGATTATGGTTGCGGCAGCCATGGGGTTTGCGCTGAATGCGCTGATGGCAGAGAGCGCCATTCGTGAATGGGGCTGGCGTATCCCGTTCCTGGTCGGCTGTTTAATCGTACCGTTTATCTTTTTCCTGCGCCGCAAGCTGGAAGAGACAGAGGAATTCAACGCACGCCGCCATCATCTGGAGATGCATCAGGTCTTTAAAACCCTGCTCGGTAACTGGCAGGTGGTCATTGCCGGCATGCTGATGGTGGCAATGACCACCACGGCCTTTTATCTGATCACCGTTTACGCGCCGACTTTCGGGAAAAAAGTGCTGATGCTCAGCGCTTCGGACAGCCTGCTGGTTACGCTTCTGGTGGCAATTTCCAACTTTATCTGGCTGCCGATAGGCGGTGCGCTGTCGGACCGCTTTGGGCGTAAACCGGTGCTTATCGCCATGACGCTGCTGGCTCTGGCGACGAGCTACCCGGCACTGACGCTGCTGGCGCAGGCACCGAGCTTCTCAATGATGCTGAGCGTCCTGCTGTGGCTCTCTTTCCTCTATGGCCTGTACAACGGTGCGATGATCCCGGCGCTCACGGAGATCATGCCTTCTGAAGTTCGGGTAGCGGGGTTCTCCCTAGCTTACAGTCTGGCAACGGCGGTATTTGGAGGGTTCACGCCGGTAATGTCTACCGCGCTGATTGAATATACCGGGGATAAAGCCTCTCCCGGCTACTGGATGAGTTTCGCTGCGGTGTGCGCCCTGCTGGCAACGCTCTACCTGTACCGTCGTCGTGCAGTGACGCTGCAAAATACCGTGAAATCAGAGGGGGCGGCATGAGACTGATTCCTCGACTGACCACCAGCGCGTTGATACTGACCGTCCTGAGCTTCAGTGCCTCAGCGAAAGAGGTGACGGTCATGATCTCAGGCGGTTTTAAAGCCGCCCTTGAAAAGCTGGCACCGGAATATGAACGCCAGACCGGAGATAACATTGTGCTCATTCCCGGCCCGTCTATGGGAACGACTCCGCAGGCAATTCCTAACCGGCTTGCGCGCGGGGAAAAAGCCGACGTGGTGATCATGGTGGGCGATGCGCTGGCAACACTTGAAAAGGACAACCTGACTCAGCCAGGCTCGCGCACGGAACTTGCGGACTCCCCTGTCGGTATGGTGGTAAAAAAAGGCGCAGACGTCCCGGATATCAGTAACGAGGCGAAACTTCGCCATACGCTGCTTCAGGCGGAGTCCATCGCCTACTCCGACAGCGCCAGCGGCAGATACGTCAGCCAGACGCTGTTCAAAACGCTGGGGATTGAAAAAGAGGTGATGGGTAAAGCAACGAAGGTTGAGCGCATCCCCGTCGCCGAAGAAGTGGCGAAAGGGAAATATGCGGTAGGTTTCCAGCAGGTCAGCGAACTGCTGCCGATTCCAGGGGTGACGTTTGTTGGCAAACTCCCGGACAACCTGCAATACATCACCCGCTTTGCGGGTGCCGTGACCCGCCACGCCGACCATCCTGGCGAAGGGAAAGCGCTGCTGGATTACCTTTCCTCGACACAGTCCAGCGCCGTGATTCGCGACACGGGGATGAGCCCCGTCACGTCCCGCGGTACTGCTCAGTAATGTGTTTTTCCAGTTCAGCCGCAATGTAAGACTGGATACGCCCCCGGCGTCGAATCAACCCCACAGTGCGTTTCACCTCCGGTGCCACGAGCGGGACAGACGTCAGTAGCGAGTGCTCTGACGTCGGCATCGACATGGCGGGCACGGCAGCAATGCCGATGCCCGCCTCTACCATACCGAGCATCGTGGTCACATGGCGCGTTTCGCAAACGCTGGGACGCTCAGGCACGATATCCCCCAGCATCCGGTCGAGCAGGTTACGGTTGCCTGACGTTTTGTCGAGGATGATATAGTCCTGCTGATAAAACGCCTGCCACGTCAGGTGAGTCTTTTTTGCCAGAGGGTGATCGCGCCTGCACGCGGCGACATAGCTATCTTCCACAAGGGGGAAAAACTCGATTTCAGAGGGCAAACTCCCGGCGAAACAGATCCCGAAATCCGCCTGGCTACGGGCAACCGCATCAATGACATTCCCCGCGCTACTGTCGATGAGCTTAATCCGGACACGCGGATAACGGGACTGAAAGCGACGAATGACATCCGGCATAAAGTAATAGGCCGCAGACGGTACCGTAGCGACGGTAATCAGCCCGGTCCGCTCTTCACTCACTTTATCAATATCAGCCAGCATGGACTCAACGTTATCGAGCAACTGCGCTGAACGTTCAGCAAAGTTCTGCCCGTACAATGTCAGAGCCACGTGGCGGGTGGTCCGGTCAAACAGCTTCGCTCCCAGCGCCACCTCCAGTTTTTCAATCCTGCGGCTCAGTGCTGACGGGGACAAACAGATAGATTCAGCAGCAACCCGAAAGTTGCCGTATTCCACTAACGCTCTGAAAGCATAAAGATCGTTAAGGTCAAAATTTACGGGCATAGCGTCTGAATGTCCTGTCTGGCAATACGAACGAAAGTCAAAATAATAGCGGCTTATTGTCCTGCCGCAACCGGTGAAGCGCCGGAATCCCTTAAGGAGTTGGTTTTCACGCTGACCATAATGGGGTAAGTGTCATAAGATTAGGCTTCGACTGAGTTCACAAAATGAAGGTGATACCAGCAAACCGCTATCCACCGTTACGTACGAAGTGATAGTTTATCCAGGCTGGAATTGAAGCAATGACCGAATGTCTGGCATTTTAACAGAACCTTACCTTCCCCTTTTGTTCAAGTGACGAGTTTGCGAGCAAAGCGATGATTAAGTGGCCCTGGAAAACGAATGACGCTGGCCGAAATATGGCGCTACCGTGGGATGAAGCGCTGGCGATCCCTGTTCTGGCTAATCTTCAGCCGGATGAACAATCAAAACTGGTTCAACTGGCGGATCGCTTTTTGCAGCAAAAACGTCTGGTTCCGCTGCAGGGCTTCGAGCTGGATCCCCTGAAAAACGCGCGTATCGCCCTGCTTTTCTGTCTGCCGGTACTGGAACTCGGTATTGAGTGGCTGGATGGCTTCCATGAAGTACTCATCTACCCAGCACCGTTTGTGGTGGACGATGAATGGCAGGACGATTTCGGCCTGGTGCATAACCAGCGGGTGGTGCAGTCCGGGCAAAGCTGGCAGCAAGGGCCCATCATCCTGAACTGGCTTGATATTCAGGATTCCTTCGACGCATCTGGCTTTAACCTGATCATTCACGAAGTGGCGCATAAGCTGGATACCCGCAATGGGGATCGCGCCAGCGGTGTACCGCTGATCCCGCTTCGTGAGGTTGCAGGTTGGGAACACGATCTGCATGCGGCAATGGATAATATCCAGGATGAGATAGATCTGGTGGGCGAAAGTGCCGCCAGCATCGATGCCTATGCGGCAACCGATCCTGCGGAGTGCTTTGCGGTGCTGTCAGAATATTTCTTTAGCGCGCCTGAGCTTTTCGCCCCCCGTTTCCCGGCCCTCTGGCAACGGTTCTGTCAGTTTTATCAGCAAGACCCTCTGCTGCGTCTGCGGCAAAATGAGGATCCTGCCGGCAATTCATCTCACCAGCTCCATTAAGACGGGTCGACATGGGTACGATTGACCGCCCGTACCCATAGGCTCATCACCAGAAACATCAGCGCCATCACCCAGGCGGCCTGCGTTAAAAATACCTCGCCGAATAAACGCGTGACGACAGGCACCAGCAGCGCACTCAGGCCGTAGCCCAGCGTGTGGCTGGTGGCAATCACTCCCGCCCCTTTTCCGGTGGTCAGCCGTTCATTCAGCAGCAGCTGGTATCCCGGCGTCGCCATGGCGGCTCCCAGCGACGTCATGACAATCCCCACGTAGAACAACACCAGACCGGCAATACACATTAGCCCCAGTCCCGTCACCATCAGTACCGCGGCCAGGCAGAGCAATGTCACCGGGCTGAAATGCTGTGGACGGACCACCAGAAATTGCGCAGCGAGCGTTGCCAGCGCGGCCAGACTCAGCAGCAGCGCGACATGATGGCTCACCTCTCGTGGGTTACCGTCCAGCAGAGGGCTGAGATGCGGTGACAGGCCAAGCTGCATCAGGCTCACCAGTGCGGCCAGAAGCAACGCCAGCACAAGGTACGGCAGCATTGAAACCTGCACACGCGTCGCCTGATGCGCGACCGGCGGCAGCGGCGGATCGGCGACCTCTCGAAGGACCAGCAGGAGAGCGATAAACGGTGCAATCGCCATCAACCAGAGGGGAGCCACCGAATTGACGCTGAGCATCATCGCCGCCAGCGGTGGCCCCAGCAGACGACCACAGCTGAGGCCGGAGCTTATGGTCGCCAGCGCGGCCATGCGTTTATCCAGACCCGCGCGCTGAATGGCCCATGTCTGAGCCGCGGGCACCAGCCCTGAGACGGTCAGGCCGTACAGCGTACGCGAGAGGATCAGGCCCGCCAGCCCCCAGACAGCACTCATCATCCCGCTTGCCATCGCCCAGACCACCAGCGCCATCACGACGAAACTTGCAAGATAGCCACTTAGCGAGGCCAGCATCACGACCTTGCAGCCGTGTCGCTCACTTTGGCGTCCCCACCACGGCGATGCGGGTAAAAAGAGCATGGAGCCGAACATTAACAGCCCCGCCCAGACGGAGAGCGATAACCCGGTCAGGGTGACCAGTTGCGGCAGCATGACCAGCAAACCGTTTTGCCCAATACCTAACAATCCGGCGCATAACGCCAGTGGCCAGTTCGCTTTCGGGGTGAGGTTTTCCGTCAGTGTTTCAGGGTAAGTGCGCATGAGAATGTGAACATAGTGTCAATAAATGTGTGGAAATCATGAAGTTTATGAAAACAAATATTGCAAAAATAGTTGCGACTGTAAACAGAATGCATATCATAACGATAATTATTATCAATCATGGAATGAGGTACACCTATGCGTACTCTGCCCCGCTCCGCCGGTACAGACGTTGCGGCCCAGTGTTTTTTGAACGCCCTGTTGCGTGAAACGAAGGACTGGCGCTATCTCCCCGCTACCGTTGCGGATGAGCTATCGCAGATTCATATTCCGCTCTCTTCAACCCAGGCCATTCGGGTTCCGGTACGCTATTTCTCTCCAACTCAGCATCATCAGTATCACTTTCCGGCGACGCTTATCCAGCGCGACAGCGACAGCGGTGACACCGTCACTTTCACGCAACTGATTGACTTAATTCTGGAAAAACCTTCAGTTAAAGGCTCACTTGATACCGAAACGCTGGCTCGCTTTAAGCAACGCGCCCATGAAAGCCATGCCCACACCTGGCAGGCCATAGATCTGCGCCACAACTGGGCAAACCTGCGTGACAAACCGCTGAATTTTGCGCAAGCAGAACAGGCGCTGCTGGTGGGGCATGCGTTTCACCCGGCCCCCAAATCTCACGAGCCGTTTAACGAAAGTGAAGCGCGCCGCTATTTGCCTGATTTTGCCTCCCGCTTCCCGCTGCGCTGGTTTGCGGTTAAGCGTGAATTGATTGCCGGCGACAGCCTGGCCGTCTCTCTTCGCGAACGCCTGCTACGCTTCGCAGCGCAGAGTGCCCCTGAGCTCCTCGGTCACTTCACTGATACCTGCTGGCTGCTGCCGATGCATCCGTGGCAGGCCGAGCATCTGCTGGGTCAGGCCTGGTGCCAGCGTCTTGTGGCTAACGGCGACCTGCAGGATTTGGGCGAAGCGGGCGCGCAGTGGCTGCCCACCAGCTCCTCGCGCTCGCTCTACAGCGAAACCAACAGCGACATGATCAAGTTTTCCCTCAGCGTGCGCCTGACCAACTCCGTGCGCACGCTGTCAGTGAAAGAGGTTAAACGCGGTATGCGCCTGGCGCGTCTGGCTAAGACAGCGCGCTGGCAGACCTTACAGGCACGCTACCCGACCCTGCGTGTTATGCAGGAAGACGGCTGGGCGGGGCTGCGTGATGAAAATGGCGTCATCCAGGAAGAGAGCCTGATGGCCCTGCGCGTGAACCTGCTGTTTGAGACGCCAGAGAGCCAGACCAACGTACTGGTGAGCCTGACGCAGGCGGCACCGGACGGAGGTGACAGTCTGCTGGTTGCGGCGGTACGTCGTCTGAGCCAGCGCCTGGATTTACCCCTTGCCGAGGCTGCGCGCTGCTGGGTGCAGGCGTATTGCGATCGCGTCTTACTTCCGCTGTTTAGCGTGGAAGCGGATTACGGCCTGGTTCTGCTGGCGCACCAGCAAAATATCCTCGTTGAGATGCAGCAGGATTTCCCCGTCGGGCTGATCTACCGCGATTGTCAGGGCAGCGCCTGGACTGAAGGCGCCGATGAATGGCTAAAAGAGGCGGGTGAACATGATGTGGAAAACCGTTTTGGCGAAAGCCAGCTGCTGCGCTACTTCCCCTACTACCTGCTGCTGAACTCAACGCTTGCCGTGACTGCCGCCCTCGCCGCCGCCGGTTTCGACAGCGAAGAGAGCCTGATGGCGCAGGTGCGTGACGCACTGGCCGAATTACGCAAAACAGCGAAACAGACCCGCTGCCTCGACTACGTGCTCGACAGCCCAACCTGGAACTGTAAAGGCAACTTTTTCTGCTATCTGCACGATCGCAACGAAAACACCATCGCCGATCCGGCAGTGATCTATTTCGACTTTAGCAACCCGTTTTACAAGGAGAAGGCGTGATGGCAAACGCGAATATCGCCCATTCTGGCTATGGCTTTCGCTGCACCGCAACGGAGAACGCTCTGCCCCTGACGTTAGGTCTCGACGGCAGCGCAGTGCTTGAGCGCGTGAATGGTATCCCGGAAGGCTGGTTAGTCGACGCGCTGGATCAGCTGTTTATCGGCGCGCCGGCACTGACCGGCGTCACGCTCCCCTGGTCTGCCTGGCAGGATGAACCGCAGGCGCAGGCGCTGTTTACGCTTGCCAGCGGAGATTATCTGGCGCGCGAAACGTTCTGGCAGTTACCCCTGTGGCTGCAGGGAGAACGGCCCCAGAACCACGGCGGCATGCAGTTCGATGAAAGCCGTCAGCTTTACTTCCCGCTGCGCCCTCACCGTCCGCAAGGCGAAGTCTATCGCCGTTACGACCCGCAGATTAAACGCACCCTGAGTTTCCGCGTGGCCGATGTGGCGCAGGACGGCGAACGTTTCACCCGCTGGATGAACACCCCGCGCGTTAACGCCTTCTGGGAGATGGCCGGCCCGCAGGCGGAGCAGGAAAATTACCTGCGCCGTCAGCTCGACTCGACCTATTGTTATCCGCTTATCGGCTGCTTTGATGACCAGCCGTTCGGCTACTTTGAAATTTACTGGGCGGCGGAAGACCGTATTGGCCGTCACTATCGCTGGCAGCCGTTTGACCGCGGCTTGCACATGCTGGTTGGGGAAGAAAACTGGCGCGGCGCGCAGTATATCCGCAGCTGGCTGCGCGGTCTGAGCCATTATCTGTGGCTGGATGAGCCACGCACAACACGCATCGTTGCCGAGCCGCGTTTCGACAACCAGCGCCTGTTCCGCCATCTTTCGTCTGCCGGTTTCGAGACCGTAAAAGAGTTCGACTTCCCGCATAAACGCTCGCGCCTCATCATGAACCAGCGTCACCGCTTCTTCAGCGAGGTGGGACTGTGAACGTGTACTGGCAGAAAGTGAACCGCGACATGGTGGCGAAAATCCTCGCCGAGCTGGAATATGAACGCACCCTGAGCGCCCGGCAGCTGGCAGACAATCGCTGGCAAATCACCATGGGCGCGGAGACCTGGCAGTTCCAGGCCACGCGCGGGATCTGGGGCTGGCTGCATATCGACCCCGAGAGCCTGACCACCGTCAGCGGTAACGCAGTGGACGCAGAAACTGCACTGCTGCAGCTTGCGACGGTACTGGAGATGAGCGACGCGCAGACCGCGGAGCATCTGGAAGATCTCTATGCCACGCTGCGGGGTGATATTCAGCTGTTACAGGCGCGCGAAACGCTGGATGCTGACGCGCTCATTCATCTCGACCCGGACGAATTACAGTGCCTGATGAGCGGCCATCCTAAGTTTATCTTTAACAAGGGACGGCGCGGCTGGGGGCTGGATGCGCTACGCCAGTATGCCCCGGAATACCGTGGCCGTTTTCGCCTGCACTGGGTCGCCGTGCAACGTGCGCACCTGGTCTGGAGCAGCGATGTTGATTGCGATATCAATACCCTGCTGGCGAGCGCCATGGATAACGCCGAGCGCGCCCGGTTTGATGCCCGCTGGCAGGCGCTGGATCTTGATGATAACTGGTTGCCCGTGCCGCTGCATCCGTGGCAGTGGCAACAAAAGATTGCTGTCCATTTCCTGGCGCAACTCGCGCGCGGCGAAATGGTTGAGCTGGGCGAGTTTGGCGACGAGTACCTGGCGCAGCAATCGTTGCGTACCCTCACCAATGCCAGCCGCCGCGCGCAGTTTGACATCAAGCTGCCGCTGACCATTTACAACACCTCCTGCTATCGCGGTATTCCGGGTAAGTACATTGCCGCTGGCCCGCTGGCCTCACGCTGGTTACAGCAGCAGTTCGCCAGCGATGCCACGCTTATTCGCTGTGGCGCGCAGGTGCTTGGCGAGCCCGCGGCCGGGTATCTTTCCCACCCGGGTTACGCCGCGCTGCCGAAAGCGCCTTACCGTTATCAGGAGATGCTGGGAGTTATCTGGCGCGAAAATCCGTCCTGTTATCTTCAGCAGGGTGAAGAAGCGGTGCTGATGGCTGCGTTGATGGAGAGCGATAACGCCGGACGCCCCTTGATTGACGCATGGATCGCCCAATCCGGTTTGACCGCTGAAACCTGGCTGGAAAAGCTCTTTGACGCGACGGTCATCCCCTTCTATCACCTGCTCTGCCGCTACGGCGTGGCGCTTATCGCCCACGGCCAGAACGTGACGCTGGTGATGAAAGACGCCATCCCGCAACGCATCCTGCTGAAAGATTTCCAGGGGGACATGCGCCTGGTGGATGAAGATTTCCCGCAGTCAGCAAGCCTGCCTGAACAGGTGAAGTCCGTCACGGCGCGCCTGAGTGCGGATTACATCATTCACGATCTGCAAACCGGTAACTTTGTCACGGTGCTGCGGTTTATTTCACGACTTACCCTGCAAAGCGGCGTCAGCGAAACCCGTTTCTACCAGATCCTGGCCGAGGTATTGCGCCGCTATATGGCCGCACATCCCGATCTCGCCGAACGCTTTGCGACGTTTGATCTGTTTAAGCCGCAAATTATTCGCGTGATCCTCAACCCGGTCAAACTGACCTTCTCCGAACACGACGGCGGCAGCCGCATGTTGCCGAACTATGTCACCGATCTTGATAACCCTCTTTTTCTGGTCTCCCAGGAGTCAGCGCAATGAAAACGTATGATTTCATCGGCATTGGTATTGGCCCGTTTAACCTCAGCATCGCCGCACTGGCTGAGGGACTGGACGGTTTTAGTTCGCTGTTTCTTGAACGCAAGCCGCATTTCTCCTGGCACCCTGGCATGATGGTGCCGGACTGCCATATGCAAACCAGCTTCCTGAAAGATCTGGTGAGCGCCGTGGAGCCCACCAATCGCCACAGTTTTCTTAACTATCTGGTGCAGCGTAAAAAGTTCTATCGTTTTCTGACCACCGAGCAGCGTACCGTTTCTCGCGAAGAGTTTGCCGATTACCTGTGCTGGGCCGCGGAAAACCTCACCAACCTGTCCTTCAGCCAGCAGGTACAGCAGGTCAGTTTTGATGAAAAAAACGGTCTGTTCGACGTGGTGACTCAGCGCGATCGCTTCCTGGCGCGTCACGTCTGCGTGGGAATTGGCAAACAGATTAACCTGCCTGACTGCGCTCCGGCGCAGGATGACAGCTGCTTCCACGCCAGCGAGATGATGCTGCGCACGCCGGACTTAGCGGGCAAGCGCGTCACCGTCGTCGGCGGAGGTCAGAGTGGTGCAGATCTTTTTCTGAATATCTTCCGCGGGGAGTGGGGTCAGCCACTGAGCCTGAACTGGGTTTCCCGACGCAACAATTATAACGCGCTGGATGAAGCGGCTTTCGCCAACGAGTATTTCACGCCGGAATATGTAGACAGCTTCTCCACGCTTGGCGAAGAGGCGCGTCGTCAGATGCTGCACGAGCAGAAGATGACCTCCGACGGCATCACCACGGAGTCTCTACTGGCGATTTATCGCGCCATGTATCACCGCTTCGAAGTGCTGCGGGAAAAACCGTGGGCACACCTCCTGCCCTCTCGCTCGGTCACCGCGATCGCGCAGCAGGAGAACGGCAAGCGCCTGACGTTACAGCATCACCTTGACGGCGGCCGTGAACAACTCGATACCGACGTGGTGATTTTCGCGACCGGCTATCGCACCGTGCAGCCTGCGTTTCTGGCACCGCTCTCCCATCGCCTGCGTCTGGACGCCGACGAAACCTTCTGCATCAACAATGATTTCACCCTTGAATGGGACGGTCCGCAGAGCAACCGCCTGTTCGCCGTGAATGCCGGGATGCACCGTCTTGGCATTGCCGAACCCCAGCTCAGCCTGATGGCCTGGCGCGCCGCGCGAATTCTGAATCGCGCGCACGACGACGAGCCGTTTGAGCTGGCCACCACCCCTGGCGTGATCCACTGGCGAAGCACTCCCCGCCCGGACAGCAGTCAGGTTTATCAATCTTTAGCAAGAACCACCGAGTACTGACACACACATTCAGGAACTACATAACAATGAAACGTTCTCATCTTTGGGTTTTAAATCCTTGCTTGCTTGCAATGCTTTCTACCTCTGCGTGGGCGGAAGAACAAAAGGAAGAAAATATTGTTGTCTCCGCCAGCCGCTCGCACCGCAGCGTGGCGGAGATGGCGCAGACTACCTGGGTTATTGAGCGTGCTGAGATTGAACAGCAGGTTCAGGGTGGAAAAGAGATTAAAGAGGTGCTGGCGCAGTTGATCCCGGGCATGGACGTCAGCAGCCAGGGCCGCACCAACTACGGTATGAACCTGCGCGGTCGTTCCATGATGGTGATGGTGGACGGCGTGCGCCTGAACTCCTCCCGCAGCGACAGCCGCCAGCTCGACTCCATCGATCCGTTCAACATTGACCGTATCGAAGTCATCTCCGGCGCCACGTCCCTCTACGGCGGCGGCAGCACCGGCGGTCTGGTGAATATCGTGACCAAAAAAGGCCAGCCGGATACCGAAGTGGAGTTCCAGACAGGAGCAAAGAGTGGCTTTAACAGCCATAACGATCATGATGAGAACGTGTCAGCCGCGGTGAGCGGCGGCAACGACAATGCCTATGGCCGGTTGTCAGTATCGTATCAGCGCTACGGCGGCTGGTACGACGGCAAAGGCAACGAGGTGATTATTGATAACACCCAGACCGGATTACAGTATTCCGACCGTCTGGATGTGATGGGAACAGGCACCCTCAACATCGACGATCACCAGCAGCTGCAGCTTACGACGCAATACTACAAGAGCGAGTCCGACGGGAAGCACGGCCTGTTCCTCGGGGAAAACTTCTCCGCGGTTACGGGTGATGCCAAAGCCTACAATAAAGGCAACCTGAACTCTGACCGCCTGCCGGGCACAGAGCGGCATCTGATTAACCTGCAGTACTCCAACACCGATTTCTGGGGCCAGGATCTGGTCGCACAGATTTACTATCGTGACGAAAGCCTGACCTACTACCCGTTCTCGACACTGACCAAAGGCGTGGTGAGCAGCATCGGTGCGTCGCAGCAGAAAACCGATTTTTACGGCGGCAAGCTGACGCTGAACAGCAAACCGATGGAGGATTTAACGCTGACCTGGGGTGTGGATGCTGACCACGAAACCTTCGACGCTAACCAGCAGTTCTTCAATCTGGACAAAGCGGCAGCAAGCGGCGGTATGGATCTGGAGAACGCCTATAACGTTGGCCGTTACCCGGGTTACAGCATTACCAACCTCGCCCCGTTCCTGCAGGCCAGCTACGACATTGATGCCATTACCCTGAGCGGCGGCGTGCGCTATCAGTACACCGAAAACAAGGTGGATGACTTCGTTGGTTATACCCAGCAACAGGCCATCGCTAACGGGAAAGCCACATCGGCTGATGCGGTACCGGGCGGGAAAACCAATTACAACAATTTCCTGTTCAACGCCGGGATCCTTGGCCGTCTGACCGAACAGCAGCAGCTGTGGTTTAACTTCTCCCAGGGCTTCGAAATTCCGGACCTGGCGAAGTACTACGGCTCCGGTACTTACCAGCTTGTCGACGGGCACTATCGCCTGCTGAACAGCGTGAACGTTAACGACTCGACGCTGGACGGCATTAAGGTTAACGCGTATGAGCTGGGCTGGCGCTACACCGGCGATAACCTGCGCACGCAGGTTGCGGCGTACTACTCGCTCTCGGATAAAACCATCACCATCAACAAAACGGACATGACCATCAACCTGGAAGACGACAAACGTCGTATCTACGGGATTGAAGGCCAGGTGGACTATTTCTTCACCGACAGCGACTGGAGCACCGGCGCGAACTTTAACGCCATTAAGTCTGAAACCCGCGAAAACGGTAAATGGGAGAAGCTGACTGTAGACAGCGCCAGCCCGTCGAAAGCCAGCGCCTGGGTCAACTGGGCACCGGGCGACTGGACCCTGCGCGTGCAGAGTACTCAGACCTTTGACGTGTCAGATGCCGACGGTAAGAAGATCGATGGCTATAACACGGTCGACTTCCTGGGCAGCTACGACCTGCCGGTGGGTAAAGTGAGCTTCAGCGTGGAAAACGTGCTGGACAAAGACTACACCACCGCCTGGGGTCAGCGTGCGCCGGGGCTGTATAGCCCAACCTACGGTGCACCAGGTCTGTATACTTATAAAGGCCGTGGCCGTACGTTTGGTCTGAACTACTCCGTACTGTTCTAATCCTGCGCGCCGCCTGCGGGCGGCGCAATTTGCTGTGTAATTTCAGCACAAATTTGCTATAAAATCAGCGATTTGCTGAAATTGTCGGCAAACGAACGAAAAGTGCGTTTTCCCCCTTTGACAAGACGAACTGAGGTCGATACTATGCGCCTCGTTCACACGATTCCTCTGTAGTTCAGTCGGTAGAACGGCGGACTGTTAATCCGTATGTCACTGGTTCGAGTCCAGTCAGAGGAGCCAATTTAAAGAAACCAGATGTCTACTGACGTCTGGTTTTTTGCTTTCTATCAATTGGTTAATCCTTCTAGCTTGTCTACTCACGTCTAGTAAAAAACACTCGAAGCTACACCCTTTTGCTGGTAAAGCTGGTTCGGTTTTTCTTTTACCAGCATCCAGGGGTAACCGCCATGCCACTTACTGATACTAAAGTAAAAAATGCTAAACCCGCTTAAAAGCCCGTTAAGCTCACTGGTGGGTTCGGCCTCTACCTTCTGGTACATCCTAACGGTTCAACGTACTGGCAGTTGGGTTATCGCTTTGAAGCGAAACAAAAGGTGTTTTCCATAGGTGTCTACCCTGCCGTTTCTCTGGCAGACGCAAGGCAACGCCGCGACGAAGCCAAAAAGCTTTTAGCATCAGGAGTTGATCCCAGCGCTAAAAAACAGGCTGACAACAAAACCACGATGGAAAAGCGTAACAATACCCGCGCTTTTAAAACCGTTGCTAAAAGCTGGTTTGCAACCAAAACTAACTGGTCAGAAGATTATCAGCGCTCAGTCTGGACTCGTCTTGAAACTTACCTGTTTCCTGATATCGGTAACAAAGATATAGGTGAGTTAGATACGGGTGATCTTTTGGTTCCAATCAAGAAGATTGAAACACTCGGTTATCTTGAAATCGCTATGCGTGTAAAACAGTACGCTACCGCTATCCTACGATATGCTGTTCAGCAAAAGATAATCCGCTTCAATCCTGCCTATGATCTGGAAGGTGCAGTACAGAAGCCACAGACAGAACATCGACCTGCAATTGAACTGGAAGATATACCAGCACTTCTGGAACGTATTGATGGTTATCAGGGACGTAGCAGGCTCACGTTACTGGCGATCAAGCTCAATCCCCTGACGTTTGTGCGTTCCAGTGAACTTCGATTCGCCAGATGGTCAGAAATCGATTTTAAGGGTGGGCTTTGGGTCATCCCGGAACAGCATGAAGCAATTGAAGGCATTAAGCATTCTGCTCGTGGTGCTAAAATGCGAAGGAAACATTACGTGCCACTGTGTAATCAGGCTCTAATCATTATTGAAGAGATAAAGACGCTGACTTATGGCGTAAACAATGATAACGATTTTATCTTTACGGGCTGTTATGACGCGATGAAGCCTATGAGTGAAAACACAATCAACAAGGCGCTACGTAAAATGGGCTATAAAACCAAAACCGACTTGTGCGGTCATGGTTTCCGTACCCTAGCTTGTAGTGCTCTGATTGAATCAGGTATCTGGTCAGAAGATGTTGTTGAACTTCAAATGAGCCATATGGAAAAGAACAATGTCCGTGCAGCCTACACACATAAGGCCAAACATCTTGAACAGCGCCGCTTAATGTTACAATGGTGGGCTGATTTTCTCGATGCAAATAAGAATTCTATAGTAAGACCGTTTGATTTCGCAACTAATAAAAATCATTAGAATAATGATAACGGGAAGGCCCCTCTATAAGGGGCTAAATGGTAAAGAAAAATTAATAATAAAATCCAGCAATGACATTCAAGCAAAAAATGTTAATACTGAATATTAAATTTAATTCCTGCCGCACCCGGTGGGTTTGTCCAACCCTTCACAGACCAAAACAAGTTTTAGTCAGTTCAGCGTTATATCTGAAAAGCCTTTATTTGATTCATAGCAGTTAAAGCTGTCTTATCTTTTTTACACTGTTCGAGTGCTCTGG
The DNA here is from genome assembly GCF_003010695.1 of Enterobacter cloacae complex sp. FDA-CDC-AR_0132. Lineage (NCBI taxonomy): Bacteria > Pseudomonadati > Pseudomonadota > Gammaproteobacteria > Enterobacterales > Enterobacteriaceae > Enterobacter > Enterobacter cloacae complex sp. FDA-CDC-AR_0132. The sequence continues at coordinate 4,744,652 of NZ_CP027618.1, forward strand.
ACAACTTTTCATGAAACCGCTGATTTGAATATATCTGAGCGATATCTTTACCCGACATCGTCATTATGTTTCCACCGTTTTTCCTGTAATTTTTAATAAAACTTTCAATATCAAACTTAAACTCATCATTGAAGATGTTTTCAAATTCAGATGTCGCAATCTCCGGATAACAACCTGAGAGAATGGAGAACAGAAAAAAAGCCATATGATCTGTTGCTGCAGCAATGACCTCATCATTGTTTTCTCTACCTTCCAAATTAATTTCATTCATTTTTATTTTTCTTCTCTGTCAGTTTCTTTTCGAGCATTGCGGAAAAAGTGTTATTAAGCTGCATTGCCTTTCCCTTTTCAGTATTTTTTGTCATTGTATCAGGCTGAATAACACTTCCCGATTCATGATATAACTTAATATCGTCTTTTTCATGAGCATTTTTATATAATTTTTATTTCTTTGCTCTTTTCTCAGACTTTCATTTTCTCTGGCTCTGACCCCGTTACTTAACCAGGTTTTTCGTTGTACATCTGTCGAGCTGGCGAAAGTCAGTAGAAAACCAATTAACAAATCATGATTAATATCCAGCCCCCAGATACTTTGCCACCTCACCGCCAAGCACAATTGGTTCCGGACACGTCAGTGCCATCCGGTTCGGTCAGCAAATCATCTCTGAATTTAAACGCGACCGCCTTCACAGGGAGGTGGCCCGCACTCAGGGAACCCGTGAACAGACCCGCCGGTATGACAGTCTCAGCAGACGTACCGGGCAGCGCAGTTTCTCACCCGACCTGCCGGAACAGACAATCTTCGAACGCGCCTTCAACTACACCGGGCGTGGAGAATTGTCAGACGTCAGTGACACCCTGCGTGGCAACACAATTTACGGCTATGATGAGGAAGGCCGTTTTCTCAGGCACTACGAAGCCCGTCCGGACCACAGTAACAGGAGGTTCCGGTACGACGCTGCGGATAACCTGCTGCCGGATGATGACCTTCCTGCCCTGTCGCTGAGGGATAACCGCCTCACGCACTGGCAGAACCTGTTTATGAAATACGACTGGTGGGGTAACCTGGTCTTTCGCCGAAGTGGTCTGTATGAACAGCATTATGTATACGACGCGGAAAACCGCCTGATACGGGCCGGGGGCAATGGACCAGAAGGCAATTTTACCGCCCGCTACCATTATGACGCCCTGGGCCGCCGCACACGCAAAACGGTCACCATGCCACACGGCACCACAAAGACCCGCTTTCTGTGGCAGGGATACCGGCTGTTGCAGGAACAGCAGCAGAACGGACAGTGTCAGACATATGTTTACGACCCGAACGAAACATACAGCCCGCTGGCGCGTATTGACCATTTGCGTGACGAAACCAGCGGAGAGGTTCTCTGGTTCACAACCGATCTGAACGGTGCACCGCTGGATATCACTGATGAACAGGGACAACTCCGGTGGAGCGGTCATTACGGGAGTTTTGGTGAGGTTGCACGACAGACGGAAGGCTTCCACAGATTCACGCAGCAAACTGCCCTCGCTCATCAGCCACTGCGCTATGCCGGGCAGTACGCAGACAGTGAAACGGGATTACACTATAATATGTTCCGTTATTACGATCCGAAGGTTGGGCGGTTTACGGTGCAGGACCCGATTGGATTACTGGGAGGCTGGAATCTTTATCAGTATGCACCGAATCCGCTGGGTTGGATTGATCCGTGGGGGTTAGCTAACAGGCCAAATAATGGTGAATATCATATTTTTCATGATTATTCACTTGACCCTCAATATCGATATTCCAGTGATGCAGTCCAGTTCAACAGAGCTAATGTGGATTTTGTTCAGAAAATGGAGACGAATCCGGAATTTCGCCAAGATATGCTCAACAGATATCCAAAACTAAATGACTGGCTCAAAGATGGGGATATGAGCAGAAGTCCTTCGGGATTAACCTGGCATCACCATGAAGATATAAACAGACTGACTCTGGTCGACAGAGCAGACCACAGATCTAATCATTCTTTATATCATCCAACTGGTAAAGGTGGACGTGATATATGGGGTGGTGGAAAACCTGGACGACAAGGTAAGCTTGATGGTCCTACTGGTAGAAAAATTTGTAGCTAAACCTAAATAAAAAGGGGATAGTATGTCGATTAAAGGTAACCATATGAAATTGAAAGATATAATTGATATCATGGTTAAATCGCGTTGTGAAGATGATAATTTTTGCATTTATGGCTCAGACGGAGAGTTATTCGGAGAAAAAGAATATTTTGTCTCCGGTTATCCACAGGTAGATGAAAACGATAAAGAAGTCTATCCGCAAGATGCGGCTAGCAGAGATTTATCATATATTTATTCTGGTGAGCAGTTTGCTGATGTAATCTTATCAGTAATCGAACAAAAACCTTCTGCCAGTAATCAAGATTTTATTGATGCTTTAAACTATTACCTTGAGAATGATGATTTTTTAGATTTCTGACATTTATCCAGACAGCCTGCACACTATTTTTAAGGGTTGCAGGCTGTATTAAACTATTTTCAGCGCCATCTTCATCAGAAATTAACTGAGGATATGAACAGACGTTAGTCTCGCGAGGACAATCACTTGTAATCATTTCATGACATTCGTGAAAGCCATTATTCTAACTTAATTCTTTTGTTGAGGATGATTTTCAAACAGCCCTCGCTCATCAGCCATTGCGCTATTCCGACAGTGAAACGGGATTACACTATAATCTGTTCCGTTATTACGATCCGCAGGTCGGGCGTTTTACGGTGCAGGTGACCTTCCCCCAGTATTAGCTACAACCGTCAGTTAGTAATGTCGGTTTGTTTACCTTCACATTTTCCATTTCGCCACCGTGCTGCAAACTCTGATGGCGTCTGATAATTCAGTGCCGAATGTGGCCGACACTCGTTATAATCCTGCCGCCAGTCATTAATCGTTTTCCGGGCATGAAGAATATCGCTGAACCAGTATTCATTCAGACACTCATCGCGACAGCGTCCGTTAAAACTCTCAATAAATCTGTTCTGCGTTGGCTTACCTGGCTGGATAAGCCGTAGTTCCACGCCATGCTCAAAGGCCCATTGATCGAGCGCGCGGCAGGTAAATTCCGGGCCCTGATCGGTTCTTATTGTCGTCGGATAGCCCCGAAATAGCGCGATGCTGTCCAGAATACGCGTGACCTGAACGCCTGAAATACCGAAAGCAGCGGTGATCGTCAGACACTCCTTCGTGAAATCATCCACACAGGTCAGGCACTTGATCCTGCGACCGTTGGCCAGTGCGTCCATAACGAAATCCATCAACCATATAAGGTTCGGCGCATCCGGGCGCAGAAGCGGAAACCGTTCGGTCGCAAGCCCTTTACGGCGTCGTCTGCGTTTTACGCTCAGTCCATTAAGGTGGTAAATACGGTATACCCGCTTGTGATTGACGTGAAGGCACTCCCTACGCAGCAACTGCCAGATGCGCCGATAACCAAAACGTCTGCGTTCAAGCGCCAGCTCAGTAATACGCCCTGATAAATGTGCATCAGCAGCCGGACGCTGAGCATCATAACGGCAGGTCGACAGGGACAAACCTGTAAGCCTGCAGGCACGACGTTGCGTCAAACCGGTCGCATCACACATCAACACCACGGCTTCACGCTTCTGCCCTGTCGTCAGTACTTTCGCCCCAGAGCCACCTGAAGCGCCTCCTTATCCAGCATGGCTTCGGCAAGCAGCTTCTTGAGCCTGGCGTTCTCTTCCTCAAGCGACTTCAGGCGCTTAACCTCAGGCACCTCCATACCGCCATACTTCTTACGCCAGGTGTAAAAGGTAGCGTCGGAAATGGCGTGCTTACGGCAGAGCTCACGGGCAGAAACCCCGGCTTCAGCCTCGCGGAGGATACTGATGATCTGTTCGTCGGAAAAACGCTTCTTCATGGGCATGTCCTCATGTGGCTTATGAAGACATTACTAACATCGCGGTGTATTAATCAACGGGGAGCAGGTCAACCGGCCAATCTGTCAGTAATACTCACTCAGGCCGTAAGATACTGATGATATTCGCCATAACGAATTTATTGTAATGTCTGTTTATCATCTTCAATGAAGCGTTATTTCACACAGACAGGAAAACTGGAATCATGATAAAGCTGATTGGCATGATGGATTCTCCTTATGTACGCCGCGTGGCGGTCTCCCTGGAACTTTATGGCGTTGCGTTTGAAAGCCAGCCGTTGTCCGTATTCAGCACATTTGAGGAATTTTCCCGGATTAACCCTGCGGTAAAAGCGCCAACGCTGGTTCTGGAGAATGGAACACGTCTGATGGACTCGTCTCTCATACTGAATTATTTTGAGGCTCAGGCCGCGCCTGAACGGAGACTCCTGCCCGTGACGCCGGATGCACTGGCGAACGATCTCCAGACGCTGGGCTTTATCCTCGCCGCCGCGGAGAAAGCTGTGCAAAATGTGTACGAACACAACCTGCGCCCGGCGGAGAAACAACATAATCCGTGGATAGAACGTATTACCGTCCAGCTGCTGGCTGCCTGTCGGGAATGGAACGCGCTGCTGGAAGCGCGCCCGGAAAACGCGGTGGCCGATCAGGTTGCTGTTACCAGTACGGTTATCTGGACATTTATTCAGTCAATGATCCCTCACGTCGTTAACGCCGGGGATTTTAAAAGAATTCAGGCGGTAGCCGACGTTTTCGAAAACCAGGCGGCATTTAAAAAGTACCCTTTTAGTTAACGCTTCGCTCGGCGTGTTATGGGACTTTTCAGCCCTTTTTTTGCCGCACGCGAATATTATCCTCATCTAAAAGAATCATATTTCTTTATTTATTCTTATATGTAACCCAATGGAAAATATGAGAAACATTTCAATATAAAACAATCTTATGACGTCACAGGGTATCGTTATTCATCAGGGTATTCTTGAGAACAAGCGGTCAGGAAATTAAACGGTTTCAATAAAAAAGCCTGCTTTAATTGCAGGCTTGTGCTTCTTGTCGACGGGGACGGGTGCTATAAGGGGCTTAAATCTGATAATCAATCGCCACTTCTTCTGGCTCCATCACCTGACGTTTAATCTCATCCACGGACAGCCCGGCGTTGCAGAGTTCGATAAAGCGCCACACATAGTTGCGCTGCAGTTGTCCACGCTTCAGGCCGAGCCATACGGTATTGGCATCAAAGAGATGACGCGTATCCAGTCGTACCAGGCTCTCCGTCTCGCGTTCACCACCGGACTGTTCCGCCACCAGACCAATGCCCAGCCCCAGCTCGACGTAGGTTTTGATTACATCAGAGTCCTGTGCACTCAGCACCACATCCGGCGTTAAGCCTTTGCGGTTAAAGGCTTCATCAATGCGCGAGCGTCCGGTAATACCCTGCCGGTAGGTAATCAGTGGCCATTTCGCGATATCTTCCAGCGTCAGGGGAGTGACCTGATTCAGCGGATGGTCGACGGGAAGTAACAGACTGTGGTACCAGCGAAACCACGGGAAAGCCACCAGCAGCGGATCGTTGCTCAGGCGTTCACTGGCAATGCCGATATCTGCCCCACCGTTTTGCAACAGCACTTCAATTTCCTGCGGTGTGCCCTGGATAAGCTCCAGACGGACGTCAGGGAAAAGTTCACGGAAGGCTTTAATCACCGGCGGCAGGCTGTAACGCGCCTGGGTGTGGGTGGTGGCGATAGTGAGGACGCCCGAGGCGTCATTGGTAAAGAGATCCGCCAGGCGACGCACATTGCTGGCCTCGTTGAGGATCCGCTCCGCGATGGTCAGCAAGGCTTTGCCCGGCTCCGTCATGCCAAGCAGACGCTTGCCGCGACGGATAAAAATCTCTATCCCCAGTTCTTCTTCCAGCTCGCGGATATGGCGACTGACGCCGGACTGAGAGGTATAAAGCATATTGGCGACCTCGGTCAGGTTGTAGTCCCGCCTGGCCGCCTCACGGATAATTTTAAGTTGCTGGAAATTCACGATTCACTCCGGCGCATCTGACATAACGCTATTGTTAGAGTCAGCCGACCTGCAGAACAAATAATAAAAACCAGCATCTTATGCTTTTATGGAATATCAACTCACCAGCTGCAGCTCACGGTTCTCCAGAGACGGTTTGCTGACCAGCGACATCAGAATCTCTTTTACCGCCTGCGCCTGAGGTGACAGCGATCCGCGCGCGGACATATTCAGCGACAGCGGTAAGCTCATCGAAGGCGTGGTGATGCGCGCCATCCAGCCGTTTGCCGCGCTGCACAGCGAACGTGCTGCGGATTCAGGCAGGACGGTCACACCCATACCGCTGGCTATAGCGGCGGTTAGCGTGGAGATGGAATCAATTTCACCGATAATTTTTGCCGTCAGGCGGCGCAGGGAGAACGCTTCATCCACACGCACGCGCACCGCGCTGTAGTCACGTGGCAGGAAAAGATTCATTTCTGCTACGGCCGTCAGATCGACGCTCTGCCCCGGACAGTCGCGGGTGCCCACAAGGTAGAGATCTTCTTTCAGCAGCGGCTGGCTGGTGATCCCGGCCACCGGTGAGCGGTCGTACAGCACCGCCATATCCAGCTGGCCGCTAAGAAGTTTGTCATTCAGCACAGAACCGCTGTTCTCATGCAGGTAAACCAGCACTTCTGGCAGCTCTGCGCGGACGGCCTGCAGCAGCGGCATGGTAATAGAGGACGCGGCCGTTCCCGGAGCCAGCCCAATGGATACGTGGCCGCTCAGCGTCTGGCCCACGTTATTCACCGCCAGCTGCGCCTGTTCGCACTGGCGAAGGATGGTGCGCGCATGGGTATACAGGATTTTGCCTGCTTCCGTTGGCGTCACGCCACGTTTGGTGCGGATCAACAGCTGCTGATCCATCTCGCCTTCCAGAGTAGCCACCTGCTGGCTCAGCGCAGGCTGCGCGATATGCAGCACTTCCGCCGCTTGAGTCAGGCTGCCGATATCGACGATTTTTACGAAGTATTTCAGTCGTCTTAAGTTCATTTTGCCCCCTGTTCGAAATGCTGTGCCGGTACTGGCTTTTCATTGTTGATAGGGTTTTGCAATATGAATGCCAGTTTTACGAAGAGGTCTGATTTGTCGCTAAGCGGCTGAAAATAAGGAAAGCTAATCATAAGCAGCGGTTTTATTACTGAAACAGCAGTTTATGATCTGCCCCATTAGGGGTATGTGCGCACCATTACGGTGCATTCCGGCGTCAAAAACGCCATTTTGCTGATTTTGTCAGCAAACGATCAAAAGGCGTTGATCCATCCTTTGACAAGGCCGGCTGACGTCGATAATATGCGCCCCGTTCACACGATTCCTCTGTAGTTCAGTCGGTAGAACGGCGGACTGTTAATCCGTATGTCACTGGTTCGAGTCCAGTCAGAGGAGCCAATTTGCTGTTTTCATGCATCCTTGCGAATCATTATATGATGTTGGTTCAACAGGTTAGCGTGAAAACTCTTCCCGGTGCATTTTGATTTTACCCTCCGCATCGGGAAAAATTGGTGGTCAAATCTGGGGTCAGGTTAGTTCGATAATGGAGCGACCCCCATATGTCCCTTACCGACGCGAAAATCCGCACTCTCAAGCCTTCTGATAAACCCTTTAAAGTCTCCGATTCCCACGGTCTGTATCTGCTGGTCAAGCCGGGTGGCTCACGTCACTGGTATCTCAAGTACCGTATTAACGGTAAAGAATCGCGCATTGCGCTGGGTGCCTATCCTGCCGTCTCCCTCTCTGATGCGCGACAGCAGCGTGAAGGTGTCCGTAAAATGCTGGCGCTGAATATCAACCCGGTACAGCAGCGGGCTGCTGAACGTGGCTCACGAACACCGGATAAAGTTTTTAAAAACGTGGCGCTGGCGTGGCATAAAAGTAACCGAAAATGGTCGCAGAACACCGCTGACCGTCTGCTTGCCAGCATGAACAATCACATCTTTCCGGTCATTGGCAACCTGCCTGTATCAGAACTTAAACCCCGTCATTTCATTGACCTGCTGAAAAGGATCGAGGAAAAAGGTCTGCTGGAAGTTGCGTCCCGCACGCGGCAGCACCTGAGTAACATAATGCGCCATGCGGTTCATCAGGGGTTAATCGATACGAACCCGGCAGCAAATCTTGGCGGCGTGACCACACCTCCTGTCAGACGGCACTATCCTGCCCTGCCACTGGAGCGGCTGCCTGAACTGCTTGAACGTATTGAGGCATATCATCAGGGCCGTGAACTGACGCGGTTGGCCGTCCTGCTGATGCTGCATGTGTTCATTCGCTCCAGTGAACTGCGTTTCGCCCGCTGGTCAGAGATTGATTTCACAAACCGAGTCTGGACGATACCCGCGACGCGAGAACCCATTATTGGAGTGCGTTATTCCGGCCGCGGGGCCAAAATGCGAATGCCGCATATCGTACCCCTCTCAGAACAGTCCATCGCAATTCTGAAACAGATTAAGGATATCACCGGTAATAATGAACTGATCTTCCCCGGCGACCATAACCCGTATAAGCCAATGTGTGAAAACACGGTCAATAAGGCACTGCGGGTGATGGGCTACGACACGAAAAAGGATATCTGTGGCCACGGCTTTCGGGCGATGGCATGCAGTGCGCTGATGGAATCGGGTTTATGGGCAAAGGATGCAGTAGAACGCCAGATGAGTCATCAGGAGCGCAATACCGTGCGCATGGCTTATATTCACAAGGCAGAACACTTGGAAGCCCGCAAGGCGATGATGCAGTGGTGGTCGGACTATCTGGATATATGCAGAAAAGCATATGTGTCGCCTTATATGATGGTTCAGGAGAACCGCTGAATTGTTAGTATAACGAAGCCGTCTCCGCTTAGGTGGGGACGGCTTTATTTATCAGTAATACAAAAATGCCAGTGAGCTTTTTCTCCTGAACCTCCGTTATTTCTCATGTTATAAATTTGTAACAAATATTTTTTAAACTGTCCTGTATTGCCACGCAAATCTATGGAAATTACAGGAAAACGATATGAGCAGCCCCCTTAAATCGGTGTTTAAAAAGGAGCACAGCGATGAGATCAGTAACCACAGCGTGAACCCCGTCTTTTCTGAGGTAGTCAGCGCTTTTATGTCCCGTCGCCGCTTTCTGCAAATGGGAATGGTGGCGGGCGCTGCCGTCTCCTTTCCTTATCTAGTCAAGCCAGAAAACGCCTTCGCGGCGAAGGCAAATCCCTCAGCATTATCTAAAGCGGTGTCACTGGGCTTCACCAGCATTCCCGTTTCGACAGCAGACACTGTCACCGTGCCGGAAGGCTATATAGCCCGTCCGTTTTATCGCTGGGGCGATGCTGTGGGCATAAAGGGTAATCTGCCGGAATTTAAATTCGACGCTAGCAACACCACCGACGAACAGGCGGCGCAGGCCGGTATGCACCATGACGGCATGGCCTGGTTTAGCCTGCCGCAGGGCAAAGAGAACCCGGCACACGGTCTGCTGGCGCTCAACCATGAGTACATTGATAACGGCATGCTGTTTAAAGACGGTACCGCCAACTGGGATCTTGATAAGGCCCGTAAGGGTCAGAATGCGATGGGTATATCAGTTATCGAGGTGAAAAAAGATAACGTGGGCTGGCAGGTAGTCCGTCCCTCCAGCTTTGCTCGTCGCATTACCGTTAATACACCAATGCAACTGAGCGGTCCGGCGCGTCATCAGGCGTTGATGAAAACCGCCGCCGATCCGCAAGGCGAAGTGGTACTGGGCACCATGCAAAACTGCGCCAATGGTAAAACCCCGTGGGGGACGTACCTGACCTGTGAAGAGAACTGGTCGGATATTTTTGTTAAAAAAGCGCCGCGTAACGTGCTGGAGAAGCGCTACGGCATTAGCGATAGCGATGAATCCTACCGCTGGAACGAGGTTGACGAACGTTTCAGCGTCGATAAAACGCCCAACGAGCCGAACCGCTTTGGCTGGGTGGTGGAGATTGACCCCTACGATCCGACCTCCACACCGCGCAAACATACCGCATTAGGTCGCTTTAAGCATGAAGGTGCCGCCGTGACGCTGGCGGGGGATAATCGCGTTGTGGTCTATATGGGCGACGATCAGAAATTTGAATACATCTATAAATTCATCTCCGAGAACAAATATGACCCTGGCGATCGCAAGGCAAATATGCAGTTGCTGGAGTCAGGCACGCTCTATGTCGCCAGATTCAATGACGACGGTTCCGGCGACTGGCTGCCGCTAATCTTCGGTGAAAATGGCCTTGATCAAGCAAGGGTTTCGACAATCAGGGCGATCTGCTGATCAAAACGCGCCTTGCTGCCGATACGGTGGGCGCAACAAAAATGGATCGCCCGGAATGGATAGCCGTTGATACCCATGCGAAAGGCAGCGTGTATTGCACGCTCACCAACAATTCCGATCGCGGTAAAGAGGGCAAAGCCCCGGTTGACGCAGCCAACCCGCGCGCCAACAACCAGTTCGGCCATATCATGCACTGGCGCGAAGAGAGGGCAGACCCCGCCTCAGCGAAATTTACGTGGAATATTCTGGTGCTCGCCGGGCGTACTGACAGTGACGATCCTAAAGCGAAAGGCTCCATGCAGGGGGCAGAATTCGGCAGCCCTGATGGGCTCTCCTTCGATCACCGCGGCGTGCTGTGGATCCAGACTGATGTTTCCTCCAGTACGATTAATAAAAAGGCGTATGAAGGGATGGGGAATAACCAGATGATAGCGACCCTGCCCGGCACCAATGAGTATCGCCGCTTTTTGACCGGGCCACGCGGGTGTGAAATTACCGGTATCGCCTTTACGCCGGACAACCGTACGCTGTTTATTAATATCCAGCATCCCGGCGAAGGCGGCGACGACATTACCGATCCGAGCAACCCTCGGGCTATCTCCAACTGGCCAGATTCAAGATCAGACGGACGACCACGTTCTTCAACAGTCGTTATCACTAAATCGAATGGCGGGATAATCGGTACCTGATGCATCTGGTGCCCTTTTGGGCACCATTTTTTATGGCAACAGCTTGATCCTCCCAACATTCCCTAGGTATCAAATATTTAATCTCGCTGTTATCTGAAGGAATTAACCTTAGCCTTTTATGTTTTCTCTTACTCGCTGAAACGATTATCAATTTTAACGCTACCTTAAGCCTGGCTTCGTACATGCACGTTCCATATCAAAAAATCGATTAAACGTTTACATTACATTTGTTATGTTATAACGTTACAAAAAGTAACTTATTATGTGGAATGGATGTCATGCACGACTACTCTTTGCGTTTTGCAAATCTGGCGCTGGGTTATGAGGGTTTACCTGCGATACAAAATATTACCGGGACGATACAAAAAGGGTCCCTTACAGCCATCATCGGCCCTAACGGTTCTGGTAAGTCAACACTGCTTAAAGGTATCGCAGGGATTCTGGCTCCGTTAAGTGGCTCCTGTACCGTAGAACCAAAGGCGCGCATTGCCTATCTGCCACAAATATCGGAATTGGATCGCACTTTCCCTGCAACTGTTTCAGATTTAGTTTCCCTAGGTTTATGGCCTGAAAGAGGGTTATTCCGTCATCACAGAATTGAGGATCGTAAACGGCTTACTGATGCATTGGGATCAGTAGGATTAGCAGGGTTTGAAAAAAGACAGCTTAGTGCATTATCCGGGGGGCAGCTTCAACGCGCGCTCTTCGCACGGGTCATTCTTCAACAGGCAAACATCATCTTGCTTGATGAGCCTTTTAATGCCATTGACGCCACTACTATTGATGACTTGCTTGTGCTGATAAACCGCTGGCATGCTCAGAAACGTACTGTCTTAGCTGTCATGCATGATATCGGTCTGGTTAGAAATCATTTTCCACAGGCCATTTTGTTAAACGGTAAATTAGTGGCATGGGACGAAACAGAACAAGTTCTGCGCCATACCTCACTTCTACCGGCACAGAATATGGGCACAGCACGTGCTTTACCTGGGCAACATGAGGCTACACATTCATGAACTGGCTTCATGAATGGGTTCTAGCACCTTTTGTCGGCTTCGGTTTTATGCGCCGGGCGCTTTATGGTTCATTTCTGCTTTGTTTAAGCGCTTGCCCGGTTGGCGTTTTTTTAACATTACGCCGTATGAGTCTGGTTGGTGATGCCATGTCACATGCTATCTTGCCCGGTGCTGCATTTGGCTTCTTACTCTACGGATTAGATATATTACCGATGACTATTGGTGGGCTTGTCGCAGGGCTGATAGTCGCTATTTTTGCAGGGGCGGTTTCCCGCTTAACAGTGCAAAAAGAAGACGCTTCAATGGCTGCTTTTTATTTAATCTCACTCGCAGTCGGCGTGCTCATTGTATCGCTTCGAGGCTCAAGCGTGGATCTTATGCATGTCCTATTTGGAACTGTGCTTGCACTCAATCACGAAGCGCTGTTGTTAATTTTCTCTGTCGCGCTGCTCACACTTCTGCTGGTTTCTATATTCTGGCGCGCACTTATTGCTGAGTGCCTTGACCCTTTATTTCTTCGCTCCGTTTCACGATTGGGATCGCCAGTCCATTTTATTTTCCTGGCCCTGGTGGTACTGAATCTTGTCGCTGGTTTTCAGGCACTCGGCACTTTGCTCTCTGTCGGGGTAATGGTCTTGCCAGCTGTGACGGCTCGTTTCTGGACGAGACGTGTAGCAACAATGTGCATAGCCTCTGTCCTGATAGGAATGCTTGCATGTATAAGCGGTTTGTTATTTTCATTTCATTTTTCACTACCTTCAGGACCGTCAATCATATTATCTGTGGGAATTATGTATCTTGTCTCTGCTGCTGCCATGATGGTGAAAAACATCCACTTAAAAAAACTTCGTTAATCTTTTCACTACAAATCGAGGAAATTATTTAATGAGAAAACCCGGTTTTATATCTTTATGCATCCTGACGACATCAATGCTTTTTTTACTTTTTACTTTCCCGGCGAAAGCGAAAATTAATGTCATAGCAAGCTTTTCTGTTATTGGCGATATGGCAAAAAACATCGGTCGGGACCGCATCGAACTGCGTACTATTGTCGGCCCTAATGGCGATGCCCATGTTTATGAGCCCTCTCCTGCTGACGCGATCGCTATGTCTAAAGCGGATGTCATACTGGTAAATGGTTTACAACTTGAAGGCTTTATTTCACGGTTGATCGAGGCAAGTGAAACTTCCGCACCGGTAATTGAAACAACAAAAGGAGCAAATATTCTCCAGGACCCGGCAGGCGGACACTATCATTTTTATGACGGTAAAGCGGTCTTTCATGCTGCACCGTTTGATCCACATGCCTGGCAATCAGTAGGGAATTCCAGAATATATGTGAAAAATATTGCAGAAGCCTTTTGTGCACAAGATAAAAGTAATTGTGATTTTTATCAGGCTAATGCCCGTGCTTATGATGCAAAACTTGCGGATCTGGAAAATAAAATTATTAAGACTGTCGCTACGATCCCACAGGAAAAGCGTACTGTCGTCGTAGGCCATAATGCATTCAAATATTTTGAACAGGCATATGGTATACATTTCCTTTCCCCTCAGGGTATATCCACCGAATCAGAGGCCTCTGCCGCTGACGTTGCCGGCATACTTAAGAAAATTAAAGAAAATAACGCATCAGCTGTTTTTTCTGAAAATATTTCCAATCCACGTCTGGTTGAACAAATTGCCAGAGAAGCTGGCCTTAACGTGGCTGGCGTGCTTTATACAGATGCCTTGTCAGAACCAGGAGGACCGGCTTCTACCTACCTGGAAATGATGGAACATAACGTAACGGCGATTGCGACAGCGGCGAGCAATAGCCGTAATACCCAGCCATAAATACCCGCCGAACAGTTTTATATATGATGGAGAACATTATGAAGAAACGCTTATTATCTACTTCAATCTCAACGCTGCTTTTGGGCCTTTCTGTGATGCCTGCTTTCGCAGATGAAGACGTAACCGCATGGCGTCTGTTCATCGCCGATCATGATAAACCCGTTGTGAATGTTATTGATGCACTGGATGGAGATAAGCTCGCAACATTTAATGTTAAAGGCCCTGCAAATTTATCTCGCAGCGAAAGTGGTGCCACAATTTTCGCTATCCAGGGTAGTGCTGGCGTAGTATCTACAATCGCTTCAGGCATTGCTTTCCATGATCACGGAGATCATGCAGACATTGATATTGACGCTCCCAAATTATTACCGCTGGAACTAACGGGTAAAAAACCTGGTCATTTTGTTGAACGTCAGGGCAAAATTGCCCAGTGGTTTGACGGGGAAGATAGCGCGCAAATCCTGGGTGAAAGCGCCGTTCTTAAAGGTCAGAAGAATATAACGAAAGTAAATGTTGTTGCGCCACATCACGGCGTTGCTGTTCCTTACGATAATTATGCTGTCGTATCCATTCCCAACCCTGATGATGCGTCAAAACGACCTGTCGGCGCTCGCGTGGTGGACCTGCAAGGTAAAAAAGTGGGTGATGATGCCTTATGCCCCGGACTTCACGGCTCAGCCGGCTCGGGTGATACTTTTGCCCTATCATGTGAGACTGGCCTCCTGCTGATTACGCAAAAAAATGCGGCACCGGTTATCAGGCACCTTCCCTACGCGAAAACGTTGCCAGAGGGAAGCACATCCACCTTGATCGGTGGTAAGGGAATGCAATATTTTATCGGTAATTATGGGCCAGACCGGATTATTCTGGTCGATCCTACCGAATCGGATAGCTTCCGTTTGATTCAGTTGCCTACCCGTCGAGTCCATTTCGTTGTAGACCCGGTACGCGCGAAATTCGCCTATGTGTTTACAGAAGACGGAAAGCTTAATCAAATAGATGTCCTGAAAGGGGAAATTTCGCAGTCAGTGCGTGTCACTGATCCCTATTCAATGGATGGCCACTGGAATGATCCACGGCCGAGAATCGCAGTCGCTGACAATAAAATTTACGTCACCGATCCGTTGAAAAGTAAAATTATTGTGTTAGACGCTACTTCTTTTAAAAAGACCAGTGAAATTAGCGTCGAAGGGCAGCCATTTAATATTGTTGCAGTCGGCGGTTCAGGAAAAGTACATGGTGAACATCACGATCATGAAGCTCATCATCATGATGATCACGCTCATTAATACTTGTCAAACCTAACAACGCCTTTCATAGTAGATCTGCTGATAGCAGATCTACTTTCTGGCTTTAATAATCTTTTTGAATTTACCCTGGGAATAACATCCATGAATATCAAATTCCCTTTCATACTATTCACCTCACTTTACAGCATTTACTGCTCTAGTTGATTACACCAGAATCTTTTCAGCTTTCAGCTCTTACAAGTAATATATTTATTTAACTCTCTCAAAGCTTTTGATTACGCAACATTGAACAGAAAGGGCAATTGCATCCAGGTACTGCCACAGCAGCACAGGTTCCTAAAGTCGTCGTCTGAAACTGCCTGCTATGCTGGCTGTAAAAGTTACTGATGATGCTGTCTTCTGTTGCGCGCAACTGCTTTCCTGAAAGATCTGAACCAGTCGTATCTTTCGCCTGAAATGCCAGAGCCGGAGTCGAAGCCATTGTCAGGGAGAATGCAACTATCTTACTGATTTTCATGTTAACCTCTTGTTAAATCTTCCTCTGAAACTACAGTATGAGAAAACGCATAACAACTAGTTATCTTTCGGTATGCGGAATATGAGCCTGGATGTTATAAAATAACATAACACACCCACAAAAAAATGATACTATTGGGTAGTGATGTTCCTCTACAGAAGGCGTTCTGGCTGACTGTAACCAATGCGTACGCGGGCTATAATGGCCAGATATAGCCTGACATCACACACCTTGTCGTATTTTTGCAAGCTTAAACGCTTCAGGCCTGCCCATGTTGGACAGGCTTTTTGTTAATGCCGCTGAACAGGATCTAGTTTATTAGCTTTCTGATCCTCATTTCAGTGGTGAACATCGACTGAAAAATTACTGTGCAGCCGGGAAATGTAACGTAGTAAAAGCAGGAAAATCCTTTGCCGTTTTCCCAAGTAATCTTTCAGGAGAGAAATCACTCAAAAGCGAAGAACGCTTATCGTGGAGAATCTCTTCCGCGCAAAGCCGTCCGATCAACGGCCCCAGAGTCATACCACTGTGCGTCACCATGAGGTAGATTCGTCGCTTACCAGAGATATAACCAAGCCCTGGAAGACCATCTGCCGGTCGGGAACGCCGCCCAACAGCTATACGTTCCAGCTGTGCCATTTCCATATTATTAAATAGCTTCCGTAGCCTTTTGTGCATTTCTTCACCGATATAGCTATCTACCGGTGCCGGATTTGCAGGATTGGCAAAGCTGTCAAGGTCGGGACACTGAAGCAGTAATCGCCCCCCTCCTTCTGGCCGGACATTTAACCCTGGCGTGATTAAATTCGCCTGTAACTGGGTTAACACCGGGCGCGTATAGCCCAGAAAACCACATGCGATTTTATTCGGCTGGTTCGGATCGATCATTGCCAGTTGCTGCCCAAGTAGCGAAGCGAGTTCGGCAGACCATCTTCCCGCCGCAATGACTATACTGTCTCCCTGCCAACGTTCGCCATTGGCAAGGCTTATCTCTGCCCTATTTTTTTCTTCAGTTAACTCTGTCACTTCGCTTTGTGTTTTCAGTTCGGCGTTATGAACATGAAGCTCGGACACCAGCCATGCCATAAAAACGGAAGGTACCAGTAAGCATTCACCTGGAAAATACCAGATATCTCCGGCATGAGATCCCACGCGGATTTCAGGAACTTTGCGCTTAAGTTCATCTGCGGAAAGGTTCTGAACAGGATAGTTCAGTTCCAAAAGACGGCTGACCCGGTCTTGTAACCGTTTTTGCTCTGGCGCACCAGCCGCCCATTCATAAGTCCCAGTCGCTTTTAGCCAATGACCTTCTGTAGTCCGTTCCTGTTGTAGCCGGATATGTTCGTCAATCGCCAGGGCATTGAGATGATGATAACTTTCTGGTGTTTTGCCATTTGAATTAATCCAGGCAAAAGTCGTGCTGCTTGTCCCCGCCCCCACATGGCTACGCTCAAAAACAGTGACTTTTGCTCCCTGTTGCGCCAGGGAGCGGGCCACGGACAGGCCGAGTACGCCTGCACCAATAACTGCTATTTTTTTGACCGACATGCCTTTCCTCCTTTTTATCAGCTTCCTGACGTTGGGCTTTCTTATGGCTTATCGCCAAGTTCATTCAATACGATTTCCATTGAAGGGGCTGATGTAAGCTTATCTTTATATTCAGCCGATATGTCAGGAAGGCTGGTAAACTGACCATCAAGAAAAAGAAAATCTATCTTATTGGCAATATCCTCCAGCGCTTCGATTTCTGTTTTGAGATTTTCCCCCTTTTCCTTATTGCTATCCAGAAGCCAGTCAATGGTGCCGTTTTGTTTGGTTAATCCACCAAGATCAATGACATGACCATCGATATTCTGTGCAAGAATGCGGTTTTCACACAGGAAAAGTAGATAAGGCATACGGTCCTGTTTACTGGTTTCGACCATAACTGCTTCCTCCAGATTATTGGGCTGATACAAACGATTCGTCAGAATTCGCAATAAAGATAAGAATTAAAGTATAGAAATTCTCGCTGATTATGACGTTTACTCTCAGCGGTGCTCCTGCTTAGCGACTAAGGAATTTTGTCAACAGGGAATCAATATTCCCGTTTATGTTGATTAAGCAACTGGGCTACTGTATTGGCAAAATAAGTCAGTATTCCATCCGCCCCGGCGCGTTTGAAGCACATAAGTGATTCAAGCACCGTTTTTTCTTCGTCCAGCCAACCATTTCGGAAAGCGGCCATATGCATCGTATATTCCCCTGAAACCTGATAGGCAAAGACGGGTACTGCAAAAGTTTTCCTGGCTTCCCTGATAATATCCAGGTAAGGCATGCCCGGCTTAACCATCACCATGTCTGCCCCTTCCTGCAAATCCTGGGCAATTTCATGCATAGCTTCCATTGCATTCGCCGGATCCATCTGATAGCTTTTTTTGTCCCGTTTACCCAGTGATACAGCAGATTTCGTCGCCTCGCGAAAAGGACCATAATAGTTCGACGCGTATTTTGCTGAATACGCCATTATCTGGATATTAAGCAGTCCATTCGTTTCAAACGCTTGTCTGATATGACCGATGCGGCCATCCATCATGTCGCTTGGAGCGACAATATCTGCGCCTGCTTCGGCGTGGGTAAGCGCCTGTCTGGTGAGAATTTCTTTTGTCGGCTCATTAAGTACATATCCATTTTCGTCAGTGATGCCGTCCTGACCATGTGTCGTATAGGCGTCAAGAGCAACGTCAGTTATCACCCCGAGTTCAGGAAAAGCCTTTTTCAGCGCCCTTACAGCTCGCGGTACTAAACCGGATGGATCCCACGAAGCGTCTGCCATCAGCGATTTAGCAGAACTTTCTATACACGGAAATAGTGCAATAGCAGGTATACCTGCCTGAACAAATTGCGCGGCATCATGAAGCAACATATCAACCGACAGACGAAATACGCCCGGCATCGACGGCACTTCCTGTCGCAGGTTTTGCCCCTCAATAATGAATACCGGTAAAATCAGGTCATCTACGGTCAGCTGATTTTCAGCGACCAGACGGCGACTGAAAGAATGGGTGCGAGAACGGCGCAGTCGTCGTGCCGGGAAAGAACCAGGAATAATAATACTCACAAGATTTGCCTCTTCTGAATTCTCGGGGAGAAGTTATGCCTGAGCAAAATAAATACGTGGCTAGCGACAGAATTCCAGTGGCAGGCCGTACTTCTGCTGTATGGTGCGCCCATTCCAGATAACGTGGCCATTTACCAGCGTCATATCAACCGCCCCGCCTGACAAAATCCGGCCTTCAAAGGGGGACCACCCGCATTTGTATGCCACATCCTCCCGGATTATCTGTTGATGACTAAACGGATCGATAACCACCAGGTCCGCCCAATAGCCTTCTCTGATATAGCCACGATCTTTGAGCTGGAAGCGCTCGGCTACAGCATGGCTTGTCTTTCTCACCACCATTTCCGGGGTAAAAATCCCCCTGCTGCTCATATCCAGCAGTGCAGGAAGAGCATGCTGCACCAGCGGTAAGCCGGAAGGCGCAGCAAAATAGTCATTCTGCTTTTCCTCCAGCAAATGCGGCGCATGGTCAGTCGCGATAACGTCAATAATGCCTTCATTAACGCCTCTCCAGAGGGCTTCCTGATGAAAAGAGGATTTTACGGATGGATTACATTTGAGCTTATGCCCCAGCATTTCATAATCGTCATAATTAAAAAACAGGTGATGAACGCAGGCTTCAGCTGTAATGGTTTTCTGGCGCAGCGCCTCCAGCGTGGGAGCAGCATCAAAGAGAGCGAGTTCATCTGCGGTGGTGATATGCAGGACATGTAATCGGGTACGATGTTTTTTCGCCAGAGAGACGGCCTGGTGGGAAGATGTCAGGCAGGCGTCCACAGAACGAATAGCGGCATGTTCGCCAGCAGGAATAGCGTCCCCCAAACGAGCCCGCCATGTCTCCTCATTATGCTTTATTGTCGGGGTATGCTCGCAATGTGTTGCTACCAGGCAGGGTGCGTTGGCGAAAATACTTTCCAGGATCTGTTCATCGTCCACCAGCATATTTCCGGTAGAAGCTCCCATAAACACCTTCACCCCACAGGCTTGCGAAGCCGTAAGCGCTTTCAGTTCGTCAAGATTATCGTTCGTCGCGCCGAAGTAAAAACTGTAGTTCGCCAGCGAAGAATGCGAGGCACGTTGAAATTTCTCACGCAGCGCCTGAAGGGTCGTTGTTGGTGGCGTAACGTTAGGCATTTCCATAAAACTGGTAATGCCTCCCATTACAGCGGCAGCTGATTCACTGGCAATGGTTCCCTTATGCGTCAGACCGGGTTCGCGGAAATGAACCTGATCGTCAATCATACCGGGGATCACCCATTTCCCTCGCACATCAATAACCTGCCATTCCGTTCGGGAGGGAATAAGCGAGGCAATTTTCTGGATCCGTCCTTTATCAATGAGGATGTCGGCCGGATAGCGCAAGTCTTCATTGATTATTAATGCATTGGTCAGTAATAAAGGCTTCATGACATCCCGCTCCCGATGCTGTTGCGCTCCAGTATCGATGAGATAAACGCGCCGATTAAATAACGGTTTGCTTCTGCTCGTTTTGCAAAGGGTTGCAATCCCGGCGTTTCAGTGCACGCTGCGACGTCGGAACAGGAAGAAAACAACCATGATTCAAATGACGAATCGAAATGGTTAAAAATAATGCCATCCTCACATTCACAACCATCAACTCGCTCTTTTTCCATGACCGGGAAAAAGCGTTCAAGTTCATCACGTAATGCCACGCTGAAATGACCCAAGCGAGTAGCATGTTCGAAAGTGTAGAGATACGCCTTATGACGAAGAATATCTTCATGGCAACAGAGCACACCATGACTTGCTGCGTTTTTCAGAAGCGTTTCATAGTTGAGCAGTACTTTTCCTTCAATAGAAGGCTCGACTTCTGCACCTTTGGTAAAGCCTCGGTTTGGATTCTGTCCAAGACTATTAAGGCGGCTACCAGTGCGCAGACCAGAGAGGTTTACAAGCGGTAAAAAACTCACGGCTACGTTATCAAACAATTCAGGGGAGCCCTCGCGCAAAAAATCCAGCATCCCCCAACATCCCGCGGGTTCTTCTCCATGAAACCCTGCCGCAATCAGTACGTGAGGAACATCTGCCCCCTGATTAACAGATTGATAGAGTGATATTTCTCCATCACCAGTATTACTAAGAATGATCTCGGAAAGCCCCCATCGCCTGGACTGTTCTCTGAACGCCGTTTTATAAAAATCGATATCGTTGCTTTGGGTATCATCCTCCTTCACCGGCCAGACGTGACGACCGCTCTCGCGTCGGGGGATATCGCTTCTGCTTTGCTTAATCAAGGTGAACCTCCGGTGGCTGGCAACATATTTTGATAGCGTCTGCCGCCTCATTGAGTAACAGCGTCCCCATGCACCTCCCGGTACGATCGCGCACCGTGACACGCGCCGCATTCTCCTCCGCATCGCCAACGATCAGCAGGAAAGGAATGCGGGCCAGAGTCTGTTCACGGATTTTAAATCCAATTTTTTCATTGCGGAGGTCGGCCTCACAACGCAGCCCTTTCTTGCGAAGCGCCTTCAAAACCTGCTCCGCATAGTGATGCTGCTTGTCGGTAATCGTCATGACCACGGCCTGAACCGGCGACAGCCAGGCGGGCAGTTTACCGACGTAATGTTCAAGAAGGATACCGGTGAACCGCTCAAGGGAGCCGAAGAGCGCCCTGTGCAACATCACCGGGCGTTTTGTCGAGCCATCCTCGGCAATATAGCCAATATCAAATCGCTCAGGCAGATTCATATCCACCTGTAGCGTTCCGCACTGCCAGTCACGACCAATCGCGTCGCGTAACACAAACTCCAGTTTAGGGCCATAGAAGGCACCTTCACCGGGATTTACCGACCATTGTAATCCCTGCGCTTCCAGAGAGGCTGAGAGCGCGTTTTCCAGCCTATCCCAGTCTGCGTCGCTTCCCATCCGCTTTTCAGGACGAGTGGATAACTTGATTGCGACCTCTTCAAATCCAAATTGCTTATAAATATCAAGCACCAACTGAAGGATACTTTTACATTCCCCCTCGACCTGTTGCAGCGTGCAAAAGATATGCGCGTCATCCTGAGTAAAATGGCGGACCCGTAATAAGCCATGCAGCGATCCAGAGGGTTCATAACGATGGACTTTACCAAATTCAGACAGGCGAACGGGTAAATCGCGGTAACTCTTGATCCCGTATTTAAACAGCGATACCGCCCCAGGACAGTTCATCGGCTTGAGAGCGAAATTCCGGCCATCCTCGGTTTGTGTCGTAAACATATGATCACGATAATTATCCCAGTGACCGGAAATTTCCCACAGGCTGCGGTCCATGACATCAGGCGTATTGACCTCAACGTAACCCGCCACCTCATGGCGGCTACGCATATAGGCAATAAGCGACTGAAAGATTGTCCACCCCCTGGGATGCCAGAAAACCGCGCCTGGCGCATTGTCCTGAAAATGAAACAAATCCAGCTCCCGACCCAGCTTGCGATGATCACGTTTCTCCGCTTCTGCCGTTTTCTCAAGCCAGCCATCAAGCTGTTTTTTGCTGGCCCATGCCGTGCCATAAATCCGCTGTAGCTGTACATTGTTGGCTTCACCACGCCAGTAAGCACCGGATACGTTAAGCAACTTCATATTTTTTAGAAAACGAAGATCCGGAACCAATGGGCCATTAAAGCCGTCCGTGAACTGCCTGAGATGGCATAGTGTCACCGACTTATCTGCCAGTATTTCCATCAACTCCGTTGATTTGAATTTCTCGCCCCGCTGCTCAAAACAGTCAATAGCCTGTGCCCGCGTGACCTGCTCTTTAATAATCGGCGGGTTTTCAGCGATCAGACTTGTCATGTGCTGCTCAATCATCCCCAGGTCATCGCGAGTAAAAGGTTTATCTACCGCGAAATCGTAATAAAACCCTTCCTTAGTCAGTTGCCCTTCTACCATCCTGGCCGAGGGAAACAGCTGTTTTACAGACGCTGCGAGAAGGAGAAGACAACCTCGGCGAATCGGGCCCAACGCTTCTTCATCAAAAACTGTAATGATATTGAGCTTTCCACTGTTCTTTGCTTTCTCAAGCAGATCCACACATTTACCATCAATTTCCGCGTACACAGCGCTTTTCGCGACGGAAGAACCGATGCTTTCTGCAACGTTGTGCAAAGTTGCCCCTTTTCTGACGTGCTTCAGAGAGCCATCAGGAAGAGTAAAAGTGAGAGGTTCTGACTCTGTTATAGGCGCTTCTGACATTTTCATATCCCAACATAGCTCAGTGATTAACAGCAACTATGTTGCATTAATGCACATTTTAACGCAACCATGTTGCATTAAAAGTGGCATGTCTGAGATATCAGCGCTTGCATAAGCCATGAAATACTGTGCCATCAGCTCTTAAATGATAAAGATAATTTTTCTCATTTAAATATAGCCTGTGCTATGTTGCATAGTATAAGCTATGTTATAACATTACCAATTATTAACAAACAGTGATTTCATCAGGAGATAACCATGCTTCAACTAAAGACGGTAAAGATAATCCTGTTAAGCACCTTTATCACAGGACTGACAGCTATTCATGGCGCTTATGCTGCTGAAAAGTTTAAGGTCATCACGACATTCACGGTAATTGCTGACATGGCACAGAACGTGGCAGGGGACGCCGCCGAAGTCAGTTCGATTACCCGGCCTGGCGCAGAAATCCATGAATATCAGCCTACAACCGGAGATATAAAGCGTGCTCAGGGGGCACAGCTAATCCTTTCAAATGGCTTCAACCTCGAACTCTGGTTTCAAAAATTTTATCAACGATTGAAAAACGTACCGGATGTGGTGGTCACTACAGGTATCACTCCAATAAGCATTACCGAGGGTCCGTATGATGGAAAACCAAATCCTCATGCCTGGATGTCGCCTGATAATGCACTGATTTATGTAGATAATATTCGTGATGCGCTGGTGAAATACGATCAGGGAAATGCTGAAACTTACAAAGCCAATGCGGACGCCTATAAACAAAAGATCCGTCAGACGCTTGAACCGCTGCGTAAACAAATAGAAACCCTCCCTGCCGAACAGCGCTGGCTGGTATCGAGCGAAGGCGCATTTTCTTATCTGGCACGCGATCTGGGACTGAAAGAACTCTATCTATGGCCGATTAATGCCGATCAACAGGGAACCCCGCAACAGGTTCGTAACGTAATCGATAAAGTCCGGCAGAATAAAATTCCGGCGGTATTTAGCGAAAGTACCGTTTCCAATAAACCAGCCCGTCAGGTCGCACGCGAAACAGGTGCACATTATGGGGGCGTACTTTATGTGGATTCCCTGAGCGCAGCAAATGGCCCGGTTCCCACCTACCTTGATCTGCTGAACGTCACTACCCGGACAGTGGTACAGGGTTTGCACAGCGGAATGAGGTAGGATTACATCCGGAAAGGCTTAAGATATTATTTTTCCTTCTGTTAACCCTCTCCACCGTTGCGGCATTACAGACCGTAGGCGCGTTCATGGTGATCTGCCTTGTGGTAACGCCTGGCGCAACGGCCTGGCTGCTTACTGATCGCTTCCCCCGCCTGGTCTGTATTGCGGTGACCATAGGCAGTGTCACCAGCTTTCTGGGTGCGTGGGCAAGTTACTACCTTGATGGCGTAACGGGTGGCATTATCGTGGTCGCTCAGACCCTCATTTTCTTGCTGGTGTTCATTTTCGCCCCGGTACATGGCTTACTGGCGAACCGCCGATCGGTTTCTCAGTCAAAAGGACCGCGTAAATGCTGAATATGCTCATTGAACCTTTCCGCTTTGACTTCATCAATTATGCCCTGATAATCGCGCTGCTGGTCTCTGTTCCCTGCGCCCTGCTGTCTGTTTTTCTCGTGCTGAAAGGTTGGGCTCTGATGGGGGATGCCATGAGCCATGCCGTGTTTCCCGGGGTTGTACTGGCCTGGATTGTAGGGTTGCCATTAGGCACCGGAGCTTTTGTGGCTGGATTATCCTGTGCTTTACTTACCGGATATATTAAAGATAACAGCCGCATAAAGCAGGATACGCTGCTGGGTATCATTTTTTCGGGTATGTTCGCCTCCGGACTGATTTTGTATGTCTCAGTCCGTCCGGATGTTCCGCTTGAACATATCCTCTTTGGCGACATGCTTGGTATAAACGCCACCGACATACTCCAGACGGGCACCATTGCCTTATTTATACTGCTGATTACCGGAATTAAATGGCGTGATTTCCTGCTTTACTGTTTTGATATTCAGCAGGCCAGGGTCAGTGGACTACGGACGGGATGGCTCTATTACGGATTACTGAGCATGATTTCGCTTACTGTTGTCGCCACGCTAAAGTCCGTGGGGATTATTTTATCCGTCTCTTTGCTTATCGCGCCCGGTGCTATTGCAGTTCTTTTGACGCAACGATTTAGCAACGCATTATTCATCGCTGTGGCTTTATCGGCTCTGGTATCAACGACCGGCGTTTACCTCTCTTATTTCATTGATAGTGCGCCTGCGCCAACGGTTGTTTTGCTTTTTGCCCTGATATTTATAGTTATTTTTATATACTCAAGCTTTAAATATAATGAGAAATATCTCTGAGGAAGTTGATATTTTATGAAAAAAGCAATTATCTTTCTCCTTTCATTTTATAGCTGCGTGGGATTCGCTGAGCCTCAGCAGGCACGAAGCGACTATTCTATTGAAGAAAGTCAGGCGAAAGTTAACAAAATCCTTCATACCACTTCGTTGTACAGAAATGGCCTCAGCTATAATGAACGCGTTGCTGAGATATCCTCCCGTTTCCTCGGAACGCCTTACCAGGCGCATACACTGATTGGATCATCTTCGATGCAAGAGAGGCTGGTCACTAATCCCAGTACCGTGGATTGTTTTACTTTTCTTGATTATGTTCGCTCCATGGCGCACGCCAGTAGCTGGCAAACTTATGTATCTGAACTTGTTAAGACTCGTTATACAAACGGAATGATTGATTTTACTGGCAGAAAACATTTTTTCACGGACTGGGCGGTCATATCTCCGCGAAATGCACAAGATGTTACTCAGGACATCAGTCCGTATACTATTACTGTCAACAAACAGCTAAACCAAAAGAATAAAAAACAAGAATATGTTAAGGGTCTCGGCATTATCTCACGACGGATAAGTTACATACCGGCTTCTGCAATAGATAAAGAGGTAATAAATAAACTGCAAACAGGTGATTATGTGGGTATTTATTCAACAAAAAGAGGCCTGGATGTTTCACATGTTGGGATCATTATCAAAGACCACAATAACATCTGGTTCAGAAATGCATCGTCATTAGCGAAAAATAGAAAGGTAGTTGACTCACCTTTTATTAGATACATGGCTACAAAACCGGGTATTGTAGTTTTACGAGACAAAACAGATCAATACCCCTGAAAAGTAGAATAGTGTGTCAGGCAATAGCGCCTTTCCCCACTCCCTCAAAGGCATGGACTTCTATTTTCGCTGCGGGTAAACCGTGCTCAATTGACTGCCTGATAAATAAAGCCAGTGACTCAACCGTGGTATCACACGGCAGAATATCTACTACCTCAGAACAAAGCATGATTTCAAAGTATCCCTGAGAACTCCGCCAGGAAGAACATGTCAGCCCCTTATGCCAGTATGCAACGCCACGCGGTGAAAGTGTTGTCACTGTAACGACATCTTCCCGGCTTAATAGATAAGCGTTATTCCATCGCGTTGCCCACTTCTGTTCCCACATATGGCTTCGCTCACCATCCACAAAAATTCTGATCGCAGAGCGATGCCCATGCGCTATTCTCTGGCAATTTCCGCGGTGTTTTTTCAGTCCATGCGAATAGTGATAACTGTCCCCATTAATACTTTCCGGCCGTAACGTTATCGTTATGTCTTTTACTCCTTGCGGCAAACACGCCAGTAAATGTTTTTCTATTTGGGATTCAAGGCAACGGGAATTAATATTATCTGTTTGGACCAGCCAGAAACTCTCCTGCGGCCCGGAAATAAAACACTGGGTCTCCCCATTCTTACGCAGCATGGCGACTTCCGTCGTAGTGCCTGCATGACTAACAATAATATGACTATTTTGTTCCGGCACAATCAGGACATGATCGGCCAGTTTATCAATTTCATGTTTGATACTTTTTTTAGCATGTGAGAAATCCATTACCATTGACTCAGCATTCAGATCTCCCTCAAGAATAATATCAACAATAAGGCTATCGCCAATCAACCCGGATTCCGCATCAAGGAAACTAAAATCCATGACCGTCAGATCATTAATAAAAAGTTTCACCGCTACCTCTTTAATAAAACAGAAAAGCCTCTTCCGCAAAAGGAAAGAAGAGGCAAGTATCATTTTGCTACATTAATAACAAATCGTTAATAATACGGTGTTACGTTAACGGCACTAGCCGAGCCATACTCAGAATTCATTGCGTAACTTCTGATAACCTTCGACCAGTTTAACGTTGGTACTGGCCACTTCTTCTGAAAATTGTAAAGAAGCGGGGTCTACCCTCGAATAACTTTTAAGATCGGAATCAGGCCCCACGCGTTCCGTTGATGGAATATAGGTATTCTCAGGCAAGGTAACGCCATCCACAACTGCATTATAGCGAATAACACAACCAGTCTGAATATGACAGTTAAACAACACGCTGTTGAATCCAATAAATACCCGCTCGTCAACCTGACAGGGGCCATGCACTATTGCACGGTGGGCAATAGACGTTCCGCTTCCTATTGTCACTGGCGCGCCGCTTTTTGAGTGAATAACCACCCCGTCCTGAATATTAGAGTGGGAATGGATAATGATAGGATCCATATCCCCGTCTGCATTTAGCTCGTCAGCCCGGATAACCGCATAAGGTCCGACGTAAACATAATCATGAATAATGACACGTCCACAAATTACCGCGGTGGGATCGATATAGGCCTTTGTTGACACCACTGGGGTATGACCTGATGGGTTTTTACGTAACATTTTTACTTCCTTTCCAGTGAATACGGGCAACGGCATTATGAGGATGCAGGCTTTCCTGATGCTCAACCCTGATATCAAATGCTTCACAAAAGGGTGCACAACGAAAAACGTTATTGAGCCGACGGGCAGCATCTTCGCAAAACATCAGATTCTGACCGTTAGCCACCGCAAAAGCCTGTTCGTCGCTCCGCTTGACAACCGTTTGCACGGCTGTCCCGAGAGCAACTTCAGCATAATCAATCAGTTCAATCACAGGCAGTGATTTTGCTTCAGGATTAAGACGGATACTCACCCATGCCCAGCTTCGCTGGCTGTGCGGGGTTGCCGGCATTCCTTTCTCAACAAGCCAGTCGGCTATTTCTGCTGCCGGGAGCCTGTCGATCCTGTTACCAAAGTCTTTGCTAAACTGCAAACCCGCGACGTGGCGGCTAAGTGCAGCGGAAGCCGGGCAGGTGGACGAATAAGGGATACCCACTTTGAGGGTAACCGTAAAAGATTGCCTGAGTTCGGCGCTCAGAGTCAGAGGATAAGCTTTCCAGCCGGAGTGATTAGAATTTAACGACTTACGCGACAGTAACAAATCCCCTGAAATCTCAATACTGGCTTCATCACTACGTCCCTGATGAGATACCAGAAATGCTTTCAACACATGTTGCAATAATGCCGGTGTGATTTCCCCTTGTGTCAGTTCGTCCAGAAGAAGATAAAGACGAGACATATGGATCCCCTTTTCAGCTTCAGGTGAACTGAGAAGGTTTATGCCAGCATTGACCTTTGCTGATACCGGCCTGCCTGCGATGTCTATCGGCAGGTCAATTTGTTCCATGCCAACCCAGGATAATGACTCGCCCTCACCGTCCCCCTTAGTGGACTGAATATCCGGTAGCATTCCGGGGCATAAGGTTTGTTTGGCTGCAATACTCATATATACCTGCCTGATCTGATATTTACTCTCATCCCTACCCTGCCCCCTGCCTGAGCCACCGCTTTATTTCTTTCGGTACTGAATCTCAACTTTTTCCTCCTTTGTTTTGGCTTCAATACTTAATTCTGCGGTGGGCCTGAGTAGCAGGCGTTGCAGACCGATAGGTTCGCCTGTATCCCGGCAGAAGCCATATTCTCCTTTTTCAAGCCGCATAAGCGCTGCATCATATTTCGGCAACAGGCGGCTTTCTCTGTCTATCTGTCTGAACAGCAGACGTAACTGCTCTTCACGAATGGCGATGTCACCTTCGTCACCCGTTTCTGGATTATCCTGCAGTTGTTGCTTCATCTGGTCTATATGATCAAGCACCTCCTGCCTTTCGTGGCGGATAAGCCGCCGGAAGTAGTCCTGTTGCACAGGATTCATGTAATCTTCTGGCAGCATCGCCAGGATTTTTTCTCGTTCAGCGCGGGTAGGTTTAGTCATGTCCTGTACCGATAAAATTGCGTAATGAAACGTTATAACATAACATTAACTGCCGCTGCAAAATAACCTGTTAAGCCAGCCGGGCCACTTTCGTGGGCCAGGGATCGTGGAAAATCCCCCCCTGCTGCCACCAGAGAATTTCCTCTTCAGTGAGTAAACACTGGCGCAATGCGAGGGCAAAATCGTCAATTTCGCCGCTCTCGCCAATAACAGTCAGGCGGCAGCGCCGGTCACCAAATCTGCCAGGCATTTTTGCCAGTTGCTGACGGATAGCTGCGCGTTCTTCCTTTGTCAATGAATTATCAGTGTGAGTCAGGACCCCGGCTTTCCAGTAGCTTATGAATTCGAGATTGATGCTCCCTGCTGCCTGGTTCCACAATAATGCCAGGTCATCCCTTCCCGGTAGCCAGAAAAACCCCTTGCTGCGGTAAACGCCTGCGCCCATGAAGCGATGGCAGGTATCCCACAGCCGCTGCGGATGAAATGGACGGTCATCCTCAATGACCCTCCACGAAATATCGTATTTTTTATCGGTTTCATCCGGCAAAACTGCGTCAATGGCATCCTGAAGCTCATCGATAAGTAACGCCACCCGATGAAAATCGTAATCCGGCATGGAAAGCAATTCATCCAGCTGTAAATTTCCCCAGGGCACGGCCATAATTGCAACCTGGGGATTAAGGGGATGTATGGCTCTGGCTACCTCAGTAACCACATAGAAGGGTAACCGGTCGTTTTTGGTTAATAAGAGCTTATTACAGAACATAATCTGTTCTGCCAGCAGGCTTTCCACTCCCCGGGTTCCTTTATTGAGGTGCTCCTGGAAAACCGGAATAAGCTTCTTTCCACCGTCGTAGTCATCATTAAGCATGACCGTATCAACAAGAGACAAAAATGCTTTGAGACTTACCTGGGTATGTTCTCGCAGATAGCGGACCAGGGGAAGAGGATGGCTGCTACCTGAGGTTTCCAGTAAAATAAAATCCGCAGACCGTTTTTCGAGCAGGTTTTTCAGCGCGGAATCCAGCTTCTGGATCCCGCTTCTGCTGCTGATACTGTCTGCTGAAATACTCACAAAATTGTTACTGGCTGCATCAACGATTTCTGTGTTGGCTATCAGGACGCCATCCACATCAAGTTCACTCATGTCATTAACGATGACGGATACAGTCATTCGCCGTTTGTGTGCCTGTGTAAGAAGGTTTTTTAGCAGAGTAGTTTTCCCTGCCCCCAGAAAACCATTAAGGATAATGAGCGGTGTTCTTTTCATAGCATCCAGCCTTATGCCGCTAAACGTTAATGCAATCAAGTTGCAATAATACCGGCTTCCTGCCAAAATTCAAATGACATGACTCGGAGGGGGAAATATGACAACACCAGTAGCCAAAACGTATGACTGGAAGCAAACGTTGCGCACACATGGTTTGCGGGCAACGCCATCCACCCTTGCTACACTGCAGTGCCTTGAACATGCCAGCCAGGCCATGAGCCATGACGATTTAACTCAGCAACTGGGCGAGCAGGCTCCCGATCGTGTGACCCTTTACCGAATACTGGAACGGCTAATGCAGGTCAGTATTGTCCAGCGTTATACCGACTCGGCAAGAACTCAGCGTTTCGCTCTGACCCAACGGGCTGCCGTAGGACTTTTTGAATGCGATAACTGCCATCATGTTATTCCTATTGAGCAGGATCCAGCCCTGGAAGCGGCCATTGAATTGGTAAAATCACATCTCACTGGACATGGTATGACCGAACGGGAAATTACCCTTTCCAGTCATGGTATCTGTCCGGACTGTAATCGTACTATCACCAAATAATTTTTTTCTTATTCCGGACGACTGTTAATTAGCGCCAGGCGTGTTCGTGTGCTGCTATCTAAAAATAATGAGGTAAACGTAATGATTAAACTAACAAACACGCTTGGTATGCAAAAGGAGCTATTAGTTCCGGTTAAAGAGAGCAAAATC
This sequence comes from Enterobacter cloacae complex sp. FDA-CDC-AR_0132, assembly GCF_003010695.1. NCBI lineage: Bacteria > Pseudomonadati > Pseudomonadota > Gammaproteobacteria > Enterobacterales > Enterobacteriaceae > Enterobacter > Enterobacter cloacae complex sp. FDA-CDC-AR_0132. The sequence goes on from NZ_CP027618.1 coordinate 4,775,660, forward strand.
GGCATGTATGTATGCGGCGTGACGGTTTATGACCTTTGCCATCTTGGGCACGCCAGAACCTTTGTAGCTTTTGATATGATTGTCCGCTATCTGCGTTTTCGCGGATACGATGTGACTTTCGTGCGTAACATTACTGATATAGATGATAAAATTATTCAGCGCGCCCGTGATACGGGAGAGGACTGGCGCAGCCTGACAGAGCGGATGGTGCATGAAATGCACATTGATTTTGCAAAGTTAGGCATCCTGCCGCCAAACATCGAACCTCGTCCCACAGAGCACATCCCACAAATCATCAGTATGATCGAACGACTTCTGCATCGACAATTTGCTTACATTGCAGAGAATGGTGACGTCATGTTCTCCACTGCATCGGCAAAAGGCTATGGAAAGCTTTCGGGACAGGATATTACCATGCTTCGTGCCGGGACCCGCATCGAAGTGAATGAGTATAAACGCGATCCGCTGGATTTTGTTCTCTGGAAGCGGGCAAAACCCGGCGAGCCCGTCTGGCCATCACCCTGGGGTGAAGGGAGACCTGGCTGGCATATTGAATGTTCCGCAATGAACTGCCATTACCTTGGTACCCATTTCGACATTCATGGCGGTGGTTCTGACCTGATATTTCCCCATCATGAAAATGAGATTGCCCAATCCACCTCCGCCAATGATGGCCCTTACGTAAATTACTGGCTTCACACCGGCATGGTGACGGTGAATAAAGAGAAGATGTCGAAATCGCTGAATAGCTTTTTTACCCTGCGCGATATTCTGAATCGGTTCGATGCCCAGAGTGTGCGCTTCTTCCTGCTAAGCGCACATTATCGTAAGCCGCTGAATTATAGCGAGGAGAATATTCACCTCGCGCGCGCCTCGCTGACACGGCTCTACACCGCATGCCAGTTCGCTGACGGGTCTCGATCTGAACAGCACGATGCATGGCGGGCCAGATTCTGTGAGGCAATGGATGATGATTTCAATACACCCCAGGCGCTTGCCATTTTATTTGAACTGACAAGAGAGATTAACAGGCTTTGCGGAACGAATGATGATGAAGCCGCAGCACTTGCCACCACGCTGAAAGACCTGGGGAATGTGCTGGGTTTGCTTGAACAATCAGCGGATGCCTTTTTGAAAAACCGCAGTGATCTTCATCCTGCAGAACTGCAACTTATTGAAAAGTTAATTCACCAACGCAGTGAGGCACGACGTATGGGCAAATGGGACAAGGCCGATCGTTTAAGAAATGAATTAGCGGAGCAAGGCATTGATCTTGAAGATGTCGGCGAAAATACCTCATGGCGTATCCGATAAGTTGTCCCTCTGGATGTAAAAAATTTCAATATCAATTGTTATGTTATAACGTAATGCAAAGGGTAATTTTATGAACCAACCACGCGAAGTCGTTATTGTCGGTGCGGGTCCGGCCGGGGTGGGTATGGCGGCGCTTCTTCGTCGTAGTGCCATACAGGATATCCTGGTCGTTGACAGTCACGAAGTAGGTGCCTCCTTTATGCGCTGGCCGGAAGAAACCCGTTTTATTACTCCTTCTTTTTTTTCCAATCCGTTTGGACAACCAGACCTGAACTCTGTGACCCCTGACAGTTCATTGGCGCTTTTCTGCGGTGAAGAACATCCTGGGGGGAAAACTTATGCCAGTTACCTTAAGGCCGTACTGGATGAGTATCAGATACCCGTCATGGCTCCCGCCAGGATTGCAAAGGTTGCGTTGCTCAGTTCCGGTAATTTTATACTGATAACAGAAGCAGGAGAGAAGTAAGCGTTAACCGGACGCCGTATTGACACTGGTCAGGCAGGTATAGCCACGTTCCACGGCAGAAGTTCACCAACCCTGTTGGAAGGCCACTCAGGCAGAACGCTCAGGATGTGGCGCAGATACGCTTCTGGATCGATACCGTTCAGACGGCACGTTCCGATCAGTCCGTACAGCAGTGCACCACGTTCGCCACCATGATCGCTCCCGAAGAAGATGTAGTTTTTCTTTCCCAGGCAGACGGCGCGAAGCGCCCGCTCCGCGGCGTTATTGTCGGGTTCCGCCAGACCGTCACGGCAGTAGTAACACAGGGCATCCCACTGGTTCAGGGCATACGTGAACGCCTCTCCCAGCCGGGATTTTTTCGACAGTGTCGCACTTTTCTCCACCATCCACTCATGCAGTGACGCCAGCAGCGGCGCACTCCGCGACTGTCTGGCCGCCAGACGCTCTGTCTCCGGCATGCCGCGTATTTCCGCTTCGATGGCGTACAGTTCGCCGATGCGTTTCAGCGCTTCCTCCGCCGTGGCGCTCTGGCTGCTGATGTACACGTCGTGGATTTTTCGGCGGGCATGCGCCCAGCATGCCGCCTCTGTCAGCACGCCGCCTTCTCGCGATGTACTGAACAGCCGGTCATACCCCGCGAAGGCATCTGCCTGCAGGACGCCACGGAAGGAGCGAAGGTGCAGCTCCGGGTGTTTTCCCTGCCGGTCCGGTGAGTACGCGAACCACGCTGCCGGAGGATCTGACGAACCGGCATTCCGGTCATCCCGGACATACGTCCAGATACGCCCGGTTTTCGTCTTTTTCCTGCCCGGCGCCAGCACCGGCACTGGAGTATCATCTGTATGCAGTTTGCGGCAGTTCATCACGTAGTGATAAAGGGCTTCGTCCAGCGGCGCCATTAAACGGCAGCACGCATCCACCCAGTTGGAGAGCAGTGCGCGGCTCAGCTCCACCCCCTGGCGGGCAAGGATTTCCGTCTGGCGGTACAGCGGCAGATGTTCACAGTATTTGGCTGTTAACACACGGGCCAGCAGACCCGGTCCGGCGATACCCCGCTCGACAGGACGTGACGGCGCGGGAGCTTCCACGATACCGTCACATTTTGTGCAGGCTTTTTTTACCCGCACTGTGCGGATCACTTTCAGGGCGCTGGCAACCAGCTCCAGCTGCTCCGCGCTGACTTCGCTGAGGTACGCCATTTCACCGCCACATGCCGGGCAGCAGGTTTCTTCCGGCTCCAGTCGGAGTATCTCACGGGGAAGATGTTCCGGAAGCGGACGACGGTGCCGGGACTGACGGAGCTGGCGGGGAACCTGCGGGTCGTCTTCCCGCCCACTGTAACGATCGCTCGCCTGTTCGCGCTGTTTCAGCAGCGCTTCGGCCTGTGCCACCTCGCGGCGCAGTTTTTCAGAACGGGTGCCGAACATCATACGGCGCAGTTTTTCTATCTGAGACCTCAGGTGTTCTATCTCCCGTTCGTCTTCCTCGATCTTTTCTTCAGCGCGGGTCAGCGCAGAGCGCAGGAAGGCCTCAGTCTCGGCAACGAGACTGAGCTGGCTGTCTTTCCGGCGAAGTTCTTCTTCCAGCGCGGTGATACGGGCGAGATAGTCCTGACTCATGACCCATTTATAATGCGGCCATGCTTTTTTTACAACATTGTCAGTGAGTTAAGACGGGGTGTTTTGGGCTGACGCCAGTCCAGCTTATCGAGGAGCATGGCCAGTTGCGAGCGACTAATGGCCACCTTGCCGTCGCGCACGGCGGGCCAGATGAACTGCCCTTCCTCAAGGCGTTTGGTGAAGAGGCACAGTCCATCCGCATCTGCCCAGAGAATTTTGACGGTATCACCCCGGCGGCCACGGAAGATGAACAGGTGGCCGGAGAAGGGGTTCTCATCCAGTACGTGCTGTATCTGCTCGCCCAGACCGTTGAAGGATTTACGCATGTCGGTGGCGCCGGCGACCAGCCAGATACGGGTGCCAGACGGGAGGGAGATCATCGTCCCCTCCCGGTCAGTTCGCGAAGCAGTGTTTTCAGGATAGCGGGAGATAAGTTCCCTGTCAGGCGCAGACTGGCGCTCCCGACAGCCACTTCGCAGGTCATCACCTCACCGTAAGCGGAACCGGATGGTTCATAGTGTGGTTCTGCATGATGTGACAGGGACATGTCAGATACCACAACAGGGATGACAGCATCAGGTTTACTGACTGAACGTTGTATTTCATCGGGCAAAAGGTGGCTGTAGCGCTGGCGCCATGTAAACAACAGATTGTCATTAATCCCGTGTTCTCTGGCCAGTTGGGCCACGCAGGCTCCAGGCTGATAAGATTTTTCGACAAGTTCCAGTTTAAAGTCCATGGAGTAAGACGCACGAACCCTGCGGGGACGAAGAGAATCTGACATTGATAGAGTCCATTAACGTTTATAAGAGGACTCTATCATCGTCAATCACCGGAAATTTCAACAGACGGTACTGAGATGACGCTTACGGAGAGAAGCTGGAAACACGCTCTTTAATATGGGCTACAGGCGAATTCCAGTTCCCAGACCGGCAGATTTTTCCTGGAGCAGATATTTGTTGCCATTACGGTGATGTGACCAGCTGGAAGGATTTCAGGAAAGGTGAATACATTGTTATAGGCGGCTATGAAAGCGCGGTGGATGCCGCTGTAAACCTGCTGGAAAATGGCTCATCGGTAAAAATGTTAACCCGCTCAGCCCCCTGGTCAACTAACCACATCAGCGATCCCAGTCTATCGCTTTCCCCTTATACCCGTGAGCGTTTGAACAGAGTGATGAATCACCGTCTTTTCGAAATTTATGAAGATGCGGATGTCTGTGAAGTAATCAGAATGCCCGGCCCGGGAAGTTCGTACAAAGTCCATACCACAAACGGACGCGCCTGGGCTACTGACGAGGTGCCTGTGCTTGCTACCGGCTTCCAGTGTGGCGGAGGAGCAAGGCAACTGGCTGCTTTTTTTGAATGGAATGATGATGGCTATCCGGTCTTAACGGACGAAGACTGCTCAACCCTTTTTCCTGGTTTGTACCTTGTCGGCCCTCATGTGCGGCATGCCGGTAATATTTATTGCTTTATCTATAAGTTCCGTCAGCGCTTTCCCGTCGTGGCAGAAAGTATCACGCGTCATCTGGGCCTGTCCTCTGAAGGAGTACGGGACTGGTGGGTTCTGCCTTCAGAGCCTGACTGCTGTGCCGATGAGGACTGTGCGTGCTGAGGTCCGTGTTTATGCAATCATTCGTTTTAATGGGATTAGAAAGTGCAGGAAAATCTACCCTGTTTAATATCCTGACGGAAAGTGCTGCCAGTGATGAGCGTAATTTCAGGGGATCGACCGTTGTATGTCGGGAAGGTCTCATTAATGATGCAGGGATCTGCCTGGTTGATACGCCAGGCATACGTTTTCAGAGCGACAGTGAAACCACAAAACTCGCCCTTGATGCGCTAAATCAGCATGATGGCATTCTGGTGGTTCTGCGGGCCACGCACGCTCAGCAGGAGTGGCAAACGCTCTGTCACCTCATACCGCCACAGGCAAAACACGTTGTTATACTCCTGACCTTTGCTGATAAGATCAGAAAGGGCCTTCTGGAAGTGACTGAATACCTGAGTGAAACATCAGGTGCGCCGGTACTGGCAGTCAATGCCCGGGAAGCTGGCAGCAATGTTCGCCAGGGAATAGTGCAGTTGCTGTTGCAGGATAAACCTGCACCCTCCGCTGTCTCTTTACCCCGTCAAAAGATACCGGTAATTAATCTGCTGGCTGAATTTCCTCAACAAACGATATTTGAACATCGTTGGTGTGGAAAAGTTGCTGCAATAGTATGCCTTTTCCTGCTGTTTGCCGTTCCGGTATGGGGGGCATGGCTGCTGTCAGATTTTATTCAGCCTGTCATTGACAGTGCGGTTATTCAGCCGCTTAAGAATATAACGACGAGCTGGCCCGACGTTCTGAAGACACTATTTGTCGGCAATTACGGTCTTTTTAGTCTGGGACTTTATTCGTTTGTATGGGCATTTCCTGTGGTGGTACTGATAGGGTTGTCTCTTTCGCTGACTGACGACAGTGGACTTAAGGAAAGAATTACAGCGACGCTGGATCCCTGGTTGAGAAAACTCGGCCTCAGCGGTCAGGACCTTATTCCTGTATTAAGCGGTTTCGGCTGTAATGTCGTGGCGGTTTTTCAGAGCCGTTCGTGTTCGCGATGCACCCGGCATGCTTGTATAAGTATGATTAGCTTTGGGTCCGCTTGCAGCTATCAGACGGGGGCGACGCTTTCTCTTTTTAATGCCGCCCATCAACCATGGCTCTTTATCCCCTATCTCAGTCTGCTGTTTTTCACAGGCGCAATACATACGCGCCTCTGGAACGGGTCGTTGAAGCCTGGCCAAAACCAGCGTCTGACAGAGCTCACCTGGCTACAATGGCCACGCTGGCGAAATGTGACATGGATGCTGAAAAATATCCTCCGTCAGTTCATTACGCAAGCCATGCCGTTATTCCTGATTATCTGCATTGTTGCGGGGATGCTTGATTACGCAGGGATCACTCGCTGGCTGAGTGAAACGACGGCACCTTTACTTCATCTTTTTAAACTGCCAGCAGAACTGATGCCCGGGATCATTTTTTCACTGCTAAGGAAAGATGGTTTGATGGTGCTCAATCAGGATGGCGGCAGCTTAATACAGTCTCTCAGCACATCTCAGTTACTGCTACTTGTCTGGCTCGCCTCTACGTTGATGGCCTGCCTTGTCACGGTATTTACCATCGCCCGGGAAATAAACTGGCGGTTTGCAGCAGCAGTGGCGGGAAAACAGGTATTAAGTTCTCTGGTGGTGGCTCTGGTGATATCCCAGTTATTTATTCATGAGGCATAAGTATGATCCCCAAGACTTACCAGCAATGGTACCGGTGCATCACAGAAGAATGTGGAATTCCCTTGACGCAGGCATTTATTGCATCCCGTCTGGCAGTCCTTGAGTCCCAAGATCATCAGGAAACCAGACGTTTTGTCTCGCTATATGGGCAACAACATCTGAATAGTGTTGTACAGTGGTTCAAAAAAGCTGGGGAAGAATTGTTGTAAATCTGCCCCCTTTTCGCTTTCATACGAAGGCACCCGACAAATGCGGGTGCCTTCGATTCATTCTTCGAACCAGGGCTCAACAGGATCGGAATAATGCCGCCACTTTTGAGGCCCTTCTGCCATTTCTGCATCCGTTAACAGGGCGGAATCCAGTCTGTTGCGCAGTTCTGATTCATTCATATCCATTCCAATAAAAACGAGTTCCTGACGGGCATCACCAATGCCATCTATCCAGTTAGACATGATGAACTTCAGTGACTCAGCATCCTCTGGCCAACGTCCTTTCGGCACACTAGCCCACCACATGCCCCCCAGCCCCTGGCGCGCAATGCCACCTGCCTGCGACCATGAACCTGCGAATTCCGGACGGCTGGCCAGCCAGAAGTAACCTTTTGATCTGACGACTCCATCCAGCTCATTTTCCATCACCTGCCAGAAACGGGTCGGATGAAAAGGCCGGCGGGCGCGAAAGACAAAGCTGGTGATCCCATATTCTTCTGTCTCCGGCGTATGTTCGCCCCGGAGTTCTTTAAGCCAGCCGGGTGCCTGAGCGGCCTGCTCGAAATCAAACAGCCCGGTATTAAGTATGTTGCCCAGCGGAACCTGTCCAAACTGTGAAACAACGATTCTGGCCCGTGGATTAAGCGAACGTAAAATCGCCATCAGTTTTTCTTTTTGCGCTTCACTGATAAGGTCAACTTTATTAAGGACCAGCACATCACAGAATTCAATCTGATCGATCAGCAAGTCAACAACGCTCCTTTCATCACCTTCACCTAACGATTCTCCGCGTGACTGAATGCTGTCTTCCGAACCGTAGTCTTTCAGAAAATTGTACGCATCCACCACAGTGACCATGGTGTCAAGGCGGGCCACCGTCGAAAGGCTTTCACCGTCATCGCCCGCAAAGGTAAATGTTTCAGCAACAGGCAGAGGCTCAGATATACCGGTGGACTCAATGACAAGCTGATCAAAACGCCCTTCTTTTGCCAGACGATTAACTTCGAGAAGAAGATCTTCGCGCAATGTGCAGCAAATGCAACCGTTGCTCATTTCTACCAGTTTTTCATCAGTCCGGGAGAGTTCTGCACCACCTTCCCTCACAAGGGCAGCATCAATATTCACCTCAGACATATCATTAACAATGACAGCAACACGACGGCCTTCCCGGTTGTTCAGAATATGGTTAAGCAGTGTCGTTTTCCCTGCTCCCAAAAATCCCGAAAGTACGGTAACCGGCAGGCGTTTATCGCCATGAAAATTTGCACTGACTTCGGACATTACCTTACATCTCCTCAGATATTCGTTGTGTTCGGATTAACCAGGATCGTTGAGCACGGTTAGCTCATCGCCTTTAATGGCGTTGTAAAAACAACTCCGCCGACCTGTGTGGCAGGCTCCACCTTTTTGATCCACAAGCAGTAGTACCGCATCTCCGTCACAATCCAGACGGATATCATGTACTTGCTGAACGCAGCCGGAGGTCTCACCTTTTCGTCAAAGGCATGATCGGGATCGCGACCAGTAACAGGCTCTGCCAGTCAATAAGGTTTCATCAAGAGCCTGTTGATTCATCCAGGCAAGCATCAACACCTCTCCAGTGTCATATTGCTGTGCAATCGCAGCGATCAATCCATGAGAATCCCAGGGTATTGATGCCAGGATATCTTCAAGTTTAAAAACTGCACCTGCATGGGCTTTTTCCAGTAAGAGAAACATTGGCACCTCACTTATCATGTGTTATGTTATAACGTAACAATAAAATTTGCCAGTTCTTCTTTCCTTACATGGCACGATCAAAACATCAGTAGATTTCCATCGTTTCAGGACAAGAAAAGATAACATCGCTTGAAAATTACAGGAGGCCCGGTGAGTAATAGCCCATATTCTCTAAGTACAAGGGACACTGCATTATCGTCTACGGATTGTTCCGGGCGGAGAGAGCTGATTGAGAGTAAGAAAATACGAATCACACCGCTCCGGGAGAGAGTTTATAATTTCGTCAGTCATGCTAAAGAAAAAGGCATTAGCGCATACCAGATACTGGAATTAATGAAGAAATATAATCCGAATGCAAAACCGGCTACGGTTTATCGTTCTCTGGATTATTTGCAACAGGCAGGGATTATCGTAAAAATAGAATGCTGTAGCAAATTTATCAAAAAAAATAATTTATCCTCTGATGTTGTGACTATTTTTTTGATTTGCTCAAACTGCGGAACAATAATCCAACATACTGACCACCTCATTCATACTTACATTGAGAAAAAAGCAATAGATTATGGTTGTGCTGTACAAAAAAAAGATATTGAAGTTAAAGTAATTTGCCCTGATTGTCGAGGAAAGGGTTAAATCACCAATACGAATAATCATTGAAATCGAGTCAGGCGATAAATAAATTTTAAAATATCTAAAAGCCATCACACTATTACCTGACTCTATAATAAATATAACCGTCAACAAGGATTGTCGGTTGCTTTCATAATTGGCGTCAACAACCTCAACCTTCAGAATGAATAAAAGACATCAGAGCCTTATTTTTCTGTCTTATATGTGCTTAACAGGCCGTATTTCTGGACGAATTTCGTGCGAGTAACATGATAATAAACAACCCTCCAATGCCCGCCGTAATAATGCCAATTGGTAGTTCCTGCGGTGCCAGTATCGTCCGGCTGACTATATCGCCGCCACACAGTAATATTGCACCCCAGACGCCACACAAAGGTAACAACAACAGATGCTTAACTCCTGCAAAATGCCGACACAGATGAGGCACCATTAAGCCAACAAATCCAATCACGCCGGTTAATGCCACCATCAACGATGTTGCCAGTGCGCAACAAAGAAAAATCTCGATGCGCAGACGACTCACGTTAATCCCCAGCGACAACGCTGTCTGTTCTCCTGCCAGCACACCATCCAGAGAGCGCCACCGTAACAGGACAAAAGCAAACAGCAACACCAGGCTGAACACTGCGAAAGGCAAATTATTCCAGGTGGCTAATCCCAGACCACCCAGTGACCAGAACAGCACAGAGCTGGCAGCTCGCTGATCGCCCGAAAAAATGAAATAACTGGTCAGCGCCCCGAACAAAAAAGAGATGGCAAGACCGCAGAGAATTAGATGCTCAGCTCCGCGTTGCTTTTTAAAATGAAACAACAGCATTACTGCTATGGCGGAACACACACCACCAACAAACGCCGATACGGGGAGCGTTAATACACCAAGTCGATCACCAAAACGGGTGATCACCAGCACCGCCCCCGCTGACGCGCCGGAGGATAGCCCGAACAAAAAAGGATCGGCCAGATCGTTACGGGTGGTAGTTTGTAACAACGCCCCTACCATTGCCAGTCCCGCCCCTGTCAGCACAGAGAGCAACATCCTCGGTACGCGTAAATCCGTCACAATTCTGCTGACCATGGCAGATACCGGCTCATCCACCAGCTTCAGTGCTCCCAGCACCTGCATTAGCGACAGTGAAACTGTCCCTCTGGTAATACTGAATAACATCAACCCAATCAGCACTACCATGGCTCCCCACATCGCCCAGTGATAACGGTACGACATGAGCATCACTTCGCCGTTGACGGGTACATCGCCCGCGCGAGTTTTTCCACCGCATCAACGTTGGCAGGCCCCGGTGTCAGTTCAGCATATTGTAATTTCAGGTATCGATGATGCTGAACAGCCGGAGTCAGTTTCATTAACGGATGATTCTCAAGAAAATGACGCAGTGCATCCGCACCGCTGCCCGTCTGGTAATCCAACAAAATAATGAAGTCCGGCTCAGTAGCGGCCACGCTTTCCCAGGAAGTCGTTCCCCAACTGGTATCCACCGCCTCCATTACATTTTTACCACCAGCCGCCTCAATTATGGCCGTAGGCATCGCATATTTACCACTGGTAAACGGTTTATCCTCGCCTGAGTCGTAGACGAACACCTTTAAAGGACGGGTACCTGCCGCTGGCTTCGGCAGTTCATTCAACCTCTTTTTCCAGCCGCTGACCAGGGACTGTGCGTCATTGCGCTTGCCAAAAATCTTACCCAGCGTGAGGACATCGTTATACAGCAGATCCATGGTGGCTTTATTTTTGTGCGCAGTGGTGAACACACAGCTTTCACTCAGAACAAAAGTCTTGATGCCATATTTGCTTAGCGTATCCGGCGTCACTTCGCCACCCACCTTCATCCCATAGTTCCAGCCAGCGAAAAAGAAATCAGGTTCGGCTGCCAGCAATGTTTCCAGAGTGGGATATTTGGGTGCCAGTTCTGGGATCGAGCCCATCGCCTTTTTAAATTCCGGCGTCATTTTGTACCAGCCACTAATACCAGTCAGCCCAACAATACGATCCTGTAAATGCAGTGCAAACGCCATTTCTGACATATTAAGGTCGTTGATAACAGCCCTTTTCGGCGGACCGGCGAATGTGACAGGAGTCCCACAACTTTCAATAGTAACAGGAAAATCAGCAGCACTGGCTACTGAGGCAGACAGTACCGCCAGCAGGGATATAAACAATTTTTTCATCACTGACTCTCAGAAAGTAATTTATGCACAATGCGGAACTTCAAAAATACGCAACGCCTTTCCTGTATGGGGATGCGGTACGGTAAAACTGGTCAAGCCAAAGATGGGATAAAGGTATTCTGATACCAATACCCTCTCCGGTGTGTCACAGATCACTGATTGCCCCTGCGACAAGAGGAGAACACGGTCAGCAAATGATTCTGTCAGTGTCAGATCGTGCAATACCGCCACGACGGTAATTCCCTTGGTTTTTACAAGGGAAAGTAGTTCCTCGCGCCCGGGAGGATCGAGATGATTGGTGGGTTCATCAAGCAATACCAGGTCGGGCGTCTGTGCCAGTCAGAGGAGCCAATTTTCTGTTTTCATGCTTCCTTGCGAATCCTTATCTGATGTTGATTCAACAGGTTAGTGTGAAAACTCTTCCCGGTGCATTTTGATTTTACCCTACGCATCGGGAAAAATTGGTGGTCAAATCTGGGGTCAGGTTAGTTCGATAATGGAGTGACCCCCATATGTCCCTTACCGACGCAAAAATCCGCACCCTCAAGCCTTCTGATAAACCCTTTAAAGTCTCCGATTCCCACGGTCTGTATCTGCTGGTCAAGCCGGGTGGCTCCCGCCACTGGTATCTCAAATACCGTATTAGCGGTAAAGAATCCCGCATTGCGCTGGGTGCCTATCCAGCCATCTCCCTGTCTGATGCGCGACAGCAACGTGAAGGTATCCGTAAAATGCTGGCGCTGAATATCAACCCGGTACAGCAGCGGGCTGCTGAACGTGGCTCACGAACACCGGAGAAAGTTTTTAAAAACGTGGCGCTGGCGTGGCATAAAAGTAACAGGAAATGGTCGCAGAACACCGCCGACCGTCTGCTTGCCAGCCTGAACAATCACATCTTTCCGGTCATCGGGAACCTACCTGTATCAGAACTTAAACCCCGTCATTTCATTGACCTGCTGAAAGGGATCGAGGAAAAAGGTCTGCTGGAGGTTGCGTCCCGCACACGGCAGCACCTGAGTAACATAATGCGCCATGCGGTCCATCAGGAGTTAATCGATACGAACCCTGCAGCAAACCTTGGCGGCGTGACCACACCTCCTGTCAGACGGCACTATCCTGCCCTGCCGCTGGAGCGGCTGCCTGAACTGCTTGAACGTATTGGGGCATATCATCAGGGCCGTGAACTGACCCGGCATGCCGTTCTGCTGATGCTGCATGTGTTCATTCGCTCCAGTGAACTGCGTTTCGCCCGCTGGTCAGAGATTGATTTCACAAACCGAGTCTGGACGATACCCGCGACGCGAGAACCCATTATTGGCGTGCGTTATTCCGGCCGCGGGGCAAAAATGCGAATGCCGCATATCGTCCCCCTCTCAGAACAGTCCATCGCCATTCTGAAACAGATTAAGGATATCACCGGTAATAATGAACTGATCTTCCCCGGCGACCATAACCCGTATAAGCCAATGTGTGAAAACACGGTCAATAAGGCACTGCGGGTGATGGGTTACGACACGAAAAAGGATATCTGCGGTCACGGCTTCCGGGCAATGGCATGCAGTGCGCTGATGGAATCGGGTTTATGGGCAAAGGACGCAGTAGAACGCCAGATGAGTCATCAGGAGCGCAATACCGTGCGCATGGCTTATATTCATAAGGCAGAGCACCTAGAAGCCCGCAAAGCGATGATGCAGTGGTGGTCGGATTATCTGGAAGCATGCCGAGAATCTTATGCACCGCCTTATACAATTGGTAAAAATAAGTTTATCCCATAGTATACTAACGAATCCCACACTCTGGCAAATTACCACCACCTCTACAGGAGGTGGTTCTATATAGACTTTTATCAACTTCATGACGAAAAACACCTATTTTATCCAAAAAGAAGACAATAGAGTCACAGAGGAATCAAAGAGCGACTCAATTGTCTTTGGACAGTCTGGTTGTGAGGTTAGAAAACAGTTACTCCTACACCATTAAATAGGGCGCAATGCTCGCTAATTTCTCCCGGGTTTCCGTCAGTTCGCGTTCCGGTGTAGATTGCGCGATGATTCCCGCCCCCGCTTGTATCCAGCAGCGCTGGCTGTCCTGAAATACGGAACGCAGAACTAGCGCCGCATCGAAGCGCATATCGTCCAGCAGCAGAATTGCGCCGGAATAGAGCTCTCGCGGCGTCTTCTCAATTTGCATAATCGCGTTCAGGGCAGCGTTTTTAGGGATACCTGAGGCGGTAATCGACGGAAACAGCACGGTAAACGCATCCCAGGCATCCTTGTTTTCCGCAAGCTGACCGCTCACGCCGGACCCCAGATGCTGAACGCTGCCGCGCTGGCGAACCGACATTAAATCTTCAACCACCACGCTGCCCGGCAGGCAAACGGCCTCCAGTTCAGCAATCGCTTCTTTGACAGAAAGGATATGCTCAAGCACCTCTTTACTGTCGTGCAGCAGTTCTGCCTCTTTCGCCTTATTATGCTCCGGGTTTCCCATGCGATCGCGGGTGCCCGCAAGCGGTTCAGTGACCACTTTATTGCCCGTCACTGACATCACCAGTTCCGGGCTAAAGCCCAGCGCTTCGCGTCCTTCCTGACGGAACATAAACGAGCGCACAGGTGTATTTGCCTGCCGCCCGTATAACAGCGTGGCGGGCATATCAATCCGCGATGGCAGGGGAATAGCGCGCGAGACAATCACTTTGACATACTCGCCACGGCGGATCTCCGCAACGGCGCGTGCAACCTGTTGTTTATACGCCTCGCCATTGAGGGCGGTATCCACCGCCAGTGGTGCGTTCTGCGTCGTTGTACTGGCCTCTTTTACCCACTCACACAAACGTCGGCCCCCGTCGGCGGAGTCCGCATAAACGGTGACATTTCCCTTTTCAAAAATAAGTTCTTCACGGGGAACGGTTAACGTCAGCAGCGGCCACTCCCCGGCGTTAAAGGCAATCCCCCGCGCATGCGCCGCAAAGTTGAACCCAACCTGTCCATAAACCCGACGTCCTTTGACCTGAGGATGTGCCATAAAACGACGCGCGCAGTCGGTAATGGAATCCACCGCCCATTGTTGCTCCCCGGCATCATCAATAAATGTCGCCTGCGTTCCGTCGGCATTAATGTGCAACCGTGCCAGGCACCCTTTGCCTAAATACCAACAGGGTTGACGCTCATAGACATAACACTCTTCTTCTGCGAACTGGCGTAAAACGCCAGAAATCGTCGGCAGCCATTGTTCCTCTGGTAACGCCAGGTGTAAAAATTCACTGATTTTCATCCCTTACCTCTCTGTGTTATTCCCGGATCAATCAATTGCGCTTGTCATCAGTTCTCTTGCCGAATGCAGCCGGATATAAGCAACCCACGCCGCCAGCAACGTGAATACCCCGGCAAACAGGAAGCAGGCCGCATAGCCAAAATGTTGAGCAACAACGCCGCCGATAACACCAGCCAGGATGGCGATTGCCGCGTCAGTACATTGAAAGAGGGTGAAGTCGACACCGGCCTGCAAAGGCGATGAAAGCGACATCAGCGTGGCGTAAAGACAGACCAGCGCGCAGGCCAGCGAAATGGACTGGACAATGACCAGACACTGGAGAATCGGCAGCAACAGATGACCCGGCGCCATCATGAACGTCATCACCACCGCCAGCAGCGCGATCCCCTGGACGCCATAAGCCGTCAACAGCGCTCTGCCGGGTGAGGTGTATTTCATCAGTAATCCGCCGGCCAGCGTTCCTGCTATGCCCGCTGCAATATTGCCGCCGCTGAACAGCGCGCCCAACGCAGACATGCTCAACCCATGATCCAACAACAGCGGCGCCAGAAGAGGCAGCACAAACCGCATGCCTGAATTCAGCATTAATACCAGCAGTAAGCCCAGGCGCGCCTGCTTCCTCCTTAGCGCATAACCTAACGCCGGAACATGCGGGATAGGCGCTGTTCGCGTCGGCTCCGTAATGCGCCACAGCGGGAATGACAGCGCCATAATCAGCATCGCCATCATCAGCATGGCGACAGGCCAGCCGGATGCTGCCGACAACATCAGGAACACCCCGCCGCCGCACATCATTCCCAGATAGCTGCCGCCGACCTGCACGCTGTTTCCCCAGCCGTAACCCGCGCGAGTCAGTTGATCGACGCAAAAGCCGTCGCTGGCGATATCAATGGTGGAAGCGACCGTGCCTGCCACCATAAACAGAACAAATAACGCGACGATTTGCGTATCGGGAAATCCTCCTTCTCGCCCAAACCAGCCAATCGCTGCGGCAATCATCAGGATCGCCGCTAGCGCGACCTGACCACGCAGGATTAACATCCGCGAACGGCGTTCCTGGCTACCGGGCGGAAGCCGCCAGCGTTCGATCCACGGCGCCCAAATAAACTTCAGCGCCCAGGGCAGCATGAACAGGGTTGTCGCACCGGCAAGCGCCAGCGATCCGCCAGCAGCGCGCACCAGCGCGGGTAAGGACTGCATAGACAGCGCCGATACCAGACTCTGCGTCACATAGACGCCGGCAATAGCAAAAATCACCCGCCCGGTCGTCAACGTCAGCGGTTTCACATTCGACTGAACATCACTCATGCACCCACTCTCCAGACGCGGAAACCCCGTCGTCGCGCCACACGCGCGCGGCCATTTGCGCCTGCCACAGCGCCTGATAACGTCCATGATGTGAGAGCAATTGCGCATGAGTACCCTGCTCAACCACCTGTCCCTCTTCTATCACCAGAATGTTTCCGGCCCCGGAGATGGTGGATAAACGGTGAGCGATGATAATCACCGTCCGGTTGTGAACCAGGTTATCGATCGCTTTTTGCACCGCCAGCTCGCTTTCAATATCCAGCGCGGCAGTCGGTTCATCGAGAATGACGACCGGCGCGTTTTTCAATAACGCTCTGGCAATGGAAATCCGCTGGCGCTCGCCGCCCGATAGCTGGCCGCCCATCTCTCCCATTGGCGTCAGCCAGCCTTGCGGAAGACGGGAAATAAACTCAAGGCACTGCGCCGCGCGGGCGGCCTCTTCTACCTCCTGCCGCGTCGCCTGTGGGCGCGCGATACGGATATTCGCCAGCAGCGTGTCATCAAACAGCCAGACATCCTGGAAAACAACAGAAATCAGGCTATTGAGCTGTTCCGGCGTCAGGCGGCGAATATCGACGCCGCCAATAGAAATCTGCCCTTGCTGCGGATCGGCATAGCGCATTAACAGTTTGGTGACCGTAGTTTTGCCTGCGCCGGAGGCACCCACCAGCGCGCTCATACTGGCTGCCGGGAACGTCAAAGAAACATGATTAAGCGCGTGGCCGTCGCCTTCTTCGTAGCGATAGCTGACGTTGTCAAAGCGGATATCGTAACGTTCCGGCATCTCGCTTTGCTCTGCGACGGGAAGCGGTGCTATCGCCATAAACCGCTCAATCCGTTGCAGGGCGCTGGCGATCAGTTCCACAACCGAGGTGTAGCTGATAAACATCGCCATCGGTTCTGCGAAGCGCATAATCATCGCGACGGCGGCAATCAAAAAGGCGAGGTTCAGAGTGCCCGTCACTACCCAGACGATCCCGGATAACACCACCACCTGTAGGCCCAACTCCACGACGCTGGCGATCAGCATCGTCGCGCCAGCGCCCTGACGGTGAGTGCGGGTCTGTAAGTTTTCCAGCGCATTGAAATGCGCCAGCAGCGCCCGGCTTTTATCGGCATCGCTGCCGCAGGTGCGCAATACCATCATCCCCTGAGCAAATTCAACGATATCGCCGCTCAGACGCTGGTGCGCTTCCCCCAGCGTCTGCATTTGTCGCCGCATCGCCGGGCGGCGCCAGTAATAAAACGGCACCAGCAGAGGGAAGATCAGCAACATCACCAGCCCCAGCCGCCAGTCTATCCACAATGTCGCCAGCGACGCCGTCAGCGGCGTGACAATGGTGAGCAGCAAAATATTGGCTATCGCAATAACATAATTGAGGTTTTCATCCACGCTGCCCAGCAGCAAGGCGTTCATTTCACCCGCCCTGCCGCGCTGGAGCTTCTCCAGCGGCACGCGGCGTAACTGCTCGCCAAGTCGCAGGCGCAACTCATGGGTGGCCTGCGCCAGATGACCACGGTATTCAAAGCCCAGGCCATACCAGCGTAGCACCAGCGTCACAATTGCGGCGACGCTGAAGGCCATAGCCCAGTTAAGAAGTTGCGGCGCGTCTCCCCGTAACAGCGCATCAATGATCGGATAAAGACAGGCAAAGGCGATCCCCTGCATGAATGCCGCCAGCAACAGCGCCAGCATACTGCGTCGCAGCATCCTGGCCTGACTGCCAACGCTGGAGATAAGCTGGCGCCAGTTGACGCGCCAGGCCAGGTTATCCGCAGGATTATTGTCTTTCATTTTCCACCACCTCTTCCTGTGTTCCACCCGGCACCCAATGCTGCGCCTGCTGATAGTGTTGCCAGAGCCGTTGATACAGGCCGCCCTGCGCCAACAGTTGCGTATGGTTCCCCATTTCCCTGAGCTGTCCGTCGGAAAACAGCAATATCACATCGGCCTGAGTCACCATTGAGAGACGATGCGCGACCATGATGACCGTCCGGCCACGCATGGCCGCCGCGAGCGCCTTGATAAGCGCCGCTTCGTTTTCCGGGTCAGCAAACGCCGTCGCCTCATCGAGCACCAGGATGGGGCGATCCTGCAAAAGCGCCCGGGCGATAGTAATGCGCTGCCGCTGGCCGCCGGAGAGAAATACCCCACGTTCCCCGACTCGTGTGTTGTAACCTTCTGGCAGAGCGCTAATAAAATCATGGGCCTGCGCCACTCTGGCCGCCGCTATTACCGCCTCCAGCGGCGTATCCGGCGCGCCCAGACGAATGTTATTGGCTATCGTGTCGGCAAAAAGGAAGTTGTCCTGAAACACAAACGAGAGTTGCTTCATCAGGGTGTCCGTCTGCATATCACGCAGATCCACGCCTCCAATACGGATATGGCCTTTGTCCGGGTCGGCGTAACGCAGCAGCAAGCGCGCCACGGTGCTTTTTCCGGCGCCGCTTGGCCCGACCAGCGCCACAATTTGCCCGGCAGGCACATGAAAGCTCACCTCCTGCAACGCGGCGCCAGTACGCGCTTGCGGATAATGAAAGCTCACCTGCTCAAAGGTAATGCTCGCCTCTTGCGGCTGCTGGTCAGACTGCGGCAGCGATAACTCCGGCATCGCGAGAACCTGATAAATACGCTGAATGCTTAAACGCGTTTGCGCGACCAGGTTATTGAGCATCATCATTGGCATTACGGCTTCGGCCATTCCGCTGCCCAGCAGTAAAACGGCCACCCACGCGATAAAATCGAAACTGCCATAGTGCAGCAGGCCGTATCCCGACCAGATCAGGACAAACAGGGTCGGGAGAGGATTCAGAATCGAGAAGGAAAAACGCGCTGAAAAACCGGCTTTGCGATACCAGGTTTTGAGCACATCGACCCACTCTTCAAGGGCGCGTTGATAGCGCAAAAAACTGGTGCTGCCGCTATCAAACGTTCTCACCACGGGCATGGCCTGCACGAACTCAATCACCGCCGCGCTAACCTGCTCGCGCGCCTTATGATAACGCTGAGCCATATCTTCCGAACGCTGGCGGGCGAGCACGAGAACAACCGATCCAAACGCCAGTACCCCCAGCGTCGCGATTGCCAGCCGCCAGTCCAGCCAGAACAAGATAACGATTGTCGCCAGCGGCATGATGATCGCGCGGGCATAGAGCGGCGTGCTGTCGGCCACAAAAATATGTAACGACTTCACGTCATCCAGCATCACTTTCGCCACTGACCCGCTGCCCATTTGCTGTAACACGCCAGGCGGAAGCTGCAATGCTTTACGGGCTAACCTGCTGCGCAGAATGTTCTCCAGATGAAAAGCCGCGTAATGAGAGGTGTTGAACGCCTGTAAGCGCAGAACAAAAGTTAAGACCACGCAGCCGATCACGCCGCCCAGCGGCCAGGCCGGAATAGCGTCAGGCGTCGCGCGAATGTCACGCAGGCTCCACGCCAGAAAAAGGAGCGCCCCCAGGCTGGTTAATGCCGCCAGCCCCGCCAGCGCCATAGCTAAAATAACCTTCCTGCGAACCGGTGTAATCACCTGCCAGAGAGGAAATCGGGACAGCGATTCAGTATTGGATGATTGAGATGACATGGGAGTAACTGAATTTCCTGATGAATTTTTACGGACGCCAAAAACGACAATTCAGGGTGGCGTTCTGAGAATTAATGTGAATAATAACCATTATCAATAACTCATCTACCCCATTCGGTTCTATTTATACCCGCATTGGTCTAAGCCACAGGGAGATAACCAGGTCATGACGGAGTCACCGCAAACGCAATCTGAAATCTCTATTCACCAGTTGGTGGTCGGGAAACCTGCAAACGATGGCAATATTCCTGCTCAGTGTGAACTGCTGCGCTGTTCGTTGCAGGAAGGTATGGATATTTTGCTCTGGAGGGGCCATTTTGCGCGGCCTGAGACGTTGCAGCTACACGACGATCTGGGCAGGATTAACTTCTCGTGCATCCTGGAAGGCACATCGCGCTTTGCGATTCAGGGACTCCGGCGCCACACCGACTGGGAGCTTGCGCGCAATCGCCATTACATTACCCATACGCCAGACTGTCGCGGCAGCGCCTCCTATTGTGGCCGATTCGAGAGCATTACCCTCTCCTTCAGCCCTGAAACCCTCGCGCTGTGGGTGCCGGATATTAGCGCGGTCATTAAGAATAAGATCGACTCCCACTGCTGTTGCCAGCAGCAGCGTTGTAATGCTGAAACCCACTTAACGGCTCAGGCCTTGCGTCACGCGCTGATGCGCATGCACGGCGGCTTCAGTCATGAACAAAAGCCGTCGACGCTATGGTTGCAGGGGCAAAGTCTGGTCATGCTCAGTCTGGTGCTGGATGAACATCGCGAAGACGCCAGTTGCCTCTCCTGCCACTTCAACCCGATGGAACGCCAGAAACTGCTGCGGGCGAAGGATCTGCTGCTGGCTGATCTGACGCAAGCGCCGGGCGTCGCGGAGCTGGCCAGAGAGTCCGGTCTGAGCGTTCTCAAAATTAAGCGAGGCTTCCGCGTTCTGTTCAACAACAGCGTCTATGGCCTGTTTCAGGCTGAACGAATGCAGGAAGCCAGAAGACGCCTGGCCAACGGCAATACCTCCGTCATGACGGTGGCGGCCGATCTGGGCTATGCCAACGCCAGCCATTTCTCTGCCGCCTTCCAGAAACAGTTTGGCGTAACCCCTTCGACCTTTAAACGCGTGATGTAACCGGGGTCGCGCCCCCCTAAACTCCTCCCTGACAGAGGCCCGGATACCCCATCCGGGCCTCTGTTCTTTCCGCCTGTTACCAACCCGAAACGGGCATAAATAAACCCGTTTCGGGTAGCATCCAATTGTTAATAATTATTATTCTCATATGAGCAATGCTTTTCGGTAAGACGTGCCATCAGGAGGAAGAATGATTTCTGGCGCACCATCTCAGGATTCGCTGTTACCGGACAACCGCCACGCGGCTGATTACCAACAATTACGCGAGCGGCTCATACAGGAACTGAATTTAACGCCGCAGCAGTTACATGAAGAGAGCAACCTGATCCAGGCCGGCCTGGATTCCATAAGATTGATGAGATGGTTACACTGGTTTCGTAAAAATGGCTACCGCCTTACCCTTCGCGAGCTGTATGCCGCCCCCACGCTGGCGGCATGGAACCAGTTAATGCTCAGCCGGTCGCCTGAGAACGCGGAAGAAGAAACGCCGCCCGACGAATCATCCTGGCCGAACATGACCGAAAGTACCCCCTTCCCATTGACGCCAGTACAGCACGCCTACCTGACGGGCCGCATGCCGGGGCAGAAGCTTGGCGGCGTGGGTTGCCACCTGTATCAGGAGTTTGAAGGCCATTGTCTGACGGCGTCGCAGCTGGAGCAGGCCATCACGACCTTGCTGCAACGCCACCCAATGCTGCATATCGCCTTTCGCCCCGACGGGCAGCAGGTCTGGCTACCGCAACCTTACTGGAACGGCGTCACCGTTCATGATTTACGCCATAACGACGCTGAAAGCCGCCAGGCCTATCTGGACGCACTGCGCCAGCGCCTGAGCCACCGTCTTTTACGCGTGGAAATCGGCGAAACGTTTGATTTTCAGCTGACGCTCTTGCCGGACAATCGCCACCGCCTCCATGTCAATATTGACCTGCTGATTATGGATGCCTCCAGCTTTACGCTTTTCTTCGATGAGCTTAACGCCCTGCTGGCCGGAGAATCGCTGCCGGCTATCGACACCCGCTATGATTTCCGCTCGTATTTGCTGCACCAGCAGAAGATCAATCAACCACTGAGAGACGACGCGCGCGCTTACTGGCTGGCGAAAGCATCGACGCTTCCCCCCGCGCCCGTCTTGCCGCTGGCCTGCGAACCCGCCACGCTACGTGAAGTCCGTAATACCCGACGCCGCATGATTGTCCCGGCAACACGCTGGCACGCCTTTAGCAACCGGGCCGGCGAGTATGGCGTGACGCCGACAATGGCGCTGGCGACCTGTTTTTCTGCCGTGCTGGCTCGCTGGGGCGGCCTGACGCGTCTGCTGCTTAACATCACCTTATTCGACCGCCAGCCGCTGCACCCGGCGGTTGGCGCGATGCTTGCCGACTTCACCAATATTCTTCTGCTGGATACCGCCTGCGATGGCGATACCGTCAGCAACCTGGCGCGTAAAAACCAGCTCACGTTTACGGAGGACTGGGAGCATCGCCACTGGTCCGGCGTCGAATTACTCCGTGAACTCAAACGCCAGCAGCGCTACCCCCACGGCGCCCCGGTGGTATTTACCAGCAATCTGGGGCATTCCCTCTACAGCAGCCGCGCAGAATCGCCGTTGGGCGAGCCGGAATGGGGCATCTCGCAAACGCCGCAGGTCTGGATAGATCATCTGGCGTTCGAGCATCACGGCGAGGTCTGGCTACAATGGGACAGCAACGACGCGCTGTTCCCTCCGGCGTTAGTCGAAACATTGTTCGACGCCTACTGCCAGTTGATTAACCAACTCTGCGATGACGAAAGCGCCTGGCAAAAGCCGTTCGCAGATATGATGCCCGCCAGCCAGCGCGCGATACGCGAACGGGTCAACGCCACCGGCGCCCCCATTCCCGAAGGCTTGCTGCATGAAGGCATTTTCCGTATCGCTCTGCAACAGCCGCAGGCGCTGGCGGTAACGGACATGCGTTATCAGTGGAATTATCATGAGCTGACAGACTATGCCCGCCGTTGCGCGGGCAGGTTAATCGAGTGCGGGGTTCAGCCCGGCGATAATGTGGCTATCACGATGTCGAAAGGCGCAGGACAACTTGTTGCGGTTCTGGCCGTCCTGCTGGCCGGGGCGGTTTACGTTCCGGTTTCGCTGGATCAGCCTGCCGCACGGCGCGAGAAAATCTACGCTGACGCCAGCGTCCGGCTGGTGCTCATTTGTCAGCACGACGCCAGCGCCGGGTCAGACGATATTCCCGTCCTTGCCTGGCAGCAGGCCATTGAGGCGGAGCCGATCGCCAACCCGGTAGTACGCGCCCCCACGCAACCGGCCTACATTATCTACACCTCCGGCTCTACCGGTACGCCGAAAGGGGTAGTCATTTCTCACCGGGGAGCGCTTAACACCTGTTGCGATATCAATACCCGCTATCAGGTTGGCCCGCATGACAGGGTGCTGGCCCTCTCCGCCCTACATTTTGATTTATCGGTTTACGACATTTTTGGCGTACTGCGCGCGGGCGGCGCGCTGGTGATGGTGATGGAAAATCAACGGCGCGATCCTCACGCATGGTGTGAGCTGATCCAGCGCCATCAGGTCACGCTCTGGAACAGCGTCCCGGCGCTGTTCGATATGCTGCTGACCTGGTGTGAAGGTTTCGCCGACGCCACGCCGGAAAACCTGCGCGCAGTGATGCTTTCCGGCGACTGGATCGGGCTTGACCTCCCCGCCCGTTATCGGGCCTTCCGGCCACAAGGACAATTTATCGCGATGGGCGGCGCCACCGAGGCGTCTATCTGGTCTAACGCCTGCGAAATTCACGACGTCCCCGCCCACTGGCGTTCCATCCCTTACGGTTTTCCGCTAACCAACCAACGCTACCGGGTGGTGGATGAACAGGGCCGGGACTGCCCTGACTGGGTGCCGGGTGAATTATGGATTGGCGGCATTGGGGTCGCGGAAGGCTATTTCAACGATCCCCTGCGTAGCGAGCAGCAATTTTTGACGCTCCCGGACGAGCGCTGGTATCGCACCGGCGATCTCGGCTGCTACTGGCCAGATGGCACAATCGAGTTCCTCGGTCGTCGCGACAAGCAGGTCAAAGTCGGAGGATATCGCATCGAGCTGGGCGAAATCGAAAGCGCGCTCAGCCAGCTGGCGGGGGTGAAACAAGCAACCGTTCTGGCGATCGGCGAAAAAGAAAAAACGCTGGCGGCATACGTTGTTCCTCAAGGCGAGGCTTTTTGCATTACCGATCATCGGAACCCGGCACTGCCGCAGGCGTGGCACACGCTTGCGGGAACGTTGCCCTGTTGCGCCATCTCGCCAGAGATCTCCGCAGAACAGGTAGCCGATTTCCTTCAGCATCG
Organism: Enterobacter cloacae complex sp. FDA-CDC-AR_0132; assembly: GCF_003010695.1. NCBI lineage: Bacteria > Pseudomonadati > Pseudomonadota > Gammaproteobacteria > Enterobacterales > Enterobacteriaceae > Enterobacter > Enterobacter cloacae complex sp. FDA-CDC-AR_0132. The sequence continues at coordinate 4,799,718 of NZ_CP027618.1, forward strand.
CCTGCTAAAACTGAAGCCGGGTCACACCGCTGGCGCCGATCCTCTCCCCCTGATGAACTCACTCGCTATCCAGCCGCGCTGGCAGGCCGTGGTGGAACGCTGGTTAGCATTTCTGGTGACACAACGGCGACTGAAGCCCGCTGCTGAAGGTTATCAGGTCTGCGCTGGTGAAGAACGCGAGGATGAGCACCCGCACTTCAGCGGACATGATTTAACGTTATCGCAAATTCTTCGCGGTGCCCGTAACGAACTGTCGTTACTGAACGACGCGCAGTGGTCGCCGGAAAGCCTGGCCTTTAACCATCCGGCCAGCGCCCCGTATATTCAGGAACTGGCGACAATTTGCCAACAGCTTGCACAGCGCTTACAGCGCCCGATACGCCTGCTTGAGGTGGGAACCCGCACTGGCCGCGCCGCAGAATCGCTGTTAGCACAGCTCAACGCCGGACAGATTGAGTATGTCGGGCTTGAGCAGAGCCAGGAGATGCTGCTGAGCGCCCGGCAGAGGCTCGCCCCCTGGCCTGGCGCCCGTCTGTCCCTCTGGAATGCAGACACGCTGGCGGCGCACGCTCACTCGGCGGACATTATCTGGCTTAATAACGCCCTGCATCGTCTGCTGCCGGAAGATCCCGGGCTCCTTGCGACATTACAACAGCTTGCCGTTCCCGGCGCGCTGCTCTACGTGATGGAGTTTCGCCAGTTAACGCCGTCCGCCCTGCTCAGCACGCTCCTGTTAACCAATGGGCAGCCGGAGGCCTTGCTGCATAACAGCGCCGACTGGGCGGCATTATTTAGCGCGGCCGCCTTCAACTGTCAGCATGGCGATGAGGTCGCGGGGTTACAACGCTTCCTCGTACAATGTCCTGACAGGCAGGTGCGCCGCGATCCCCGTCAACTTCAGGCCGCCCTCGCTGGACGTCTGCCGGGGTGGATGGTGCCGCAACGGATCGTCTTCCTCGACGCCTTACCGCTGACGGCTAATGGGAAAATTGACTACCAGGCGCTGAAGCGTCGTCATACCCCTGAAGCGGAAAACCCGGCCGAAGCGGATTTACCCCAGGGCGACATTGAAAAACAGGTTGCCGCCCTCTGGCAGCAACTCTTATCAACTGGCAATGTCACCAGAGAAACCGACTTCTTCCAGCAAGGCGGCGATAGCCTGCTGGCGACCCGTCTGACCGGGCAACTTCATCAGGCAGGTTATGAAGCGCAATTAAGCGACCTGTTTAATCATCCCCGGCTGGCGGATTTTGCCGCCACGCTGCGGAAAACCGACGTCCCGGTCGAACAACCATTCGTCCACTCCCCTGAAGATCGCTACCAGCCCTTTGCGCTTACCGACGTGCAGCAGGCTTACCTGGTGGGGCGTCAGCCGGGCTTTGCCCTGGGCGGCGTCGGCTCACATTTCTTTGTTGAATTTGAAATTGCCGATCTGGACCTCACCCGGCTGGAGACGGTCTGGAACCGATTAATCGCCCGCCACGATATGCTGCGCGCCATCGTGCGTGATGGACAGCAACAGGTGCTCGAACAGACGCCCCCCTGGGTGATACCCGCACACACCCTCCATACGCCTGAAGAGGCGTTGCGGGTGCGCGAAAAACTGGCGCATCAGGTACTCAACCCCGAAGTGTGGCCGGTATTCGATCTCCAGGTCGGATACGTGGACGGGATGCCTGCCCGCCTGTGGCTGTGTCTGGATAACCTGTTGCTTGACGGTCTGAGCATGCAGATCCTGCTGGCGGAGCTGGAGCACGGCTACCGCTACCCGCAACAGCTGCTTCCGCCGCTGCCCGTCACCTTCAGGGATTATCTGCAACAACCCTCGCTACAGTCGCCCAATCCAGATTCTCTGGCATGGTGGCAGGCGCAGCTTGATGATATTCCTCCGGCGCCTGCGTTGCCGCTGCGCTGCTTGCCTCAGGAGGTTGAAACACCGCGCTTCGCCCGCCTGAACGGCGCGCTGGACAGCACGCGCTGGCATCGGCTGAAAAAACGGGCGGCTGACGCCCATCTCACCCCGTCGGCCGTACTGTTGTCGGTGTGGTCAACGGTTCTCTCTGCATGGAGTGCACAGCCTGAGTTCACGCTTAACCTTACGCTTTTCGACAGGCGACCGCTGCACCCGCAAATCAACCAGATTCTGGGCGATTTCACCTCGCTGATGCTGCTGAGCTGGCATCCCGGCGAAAGCTGGCTGCACAGCGCGCAGTCACTACAGCAGCGGCTGAGCCAGAACCTCAACCACCGCGATGTGTCAGCCATCCGCGTGATGCGTCAACTGGCGCAACAGCAAAACGTGCCTGCCGTTCCGATGCCCGTCGTCTTTACCAGCGCGCTGGGCTTTGAGCAGGATAACTTCCTCGCCCGGCGTAATCTGCTCAAACCGGTCTGGGGCATCTCCCAGACGCCGCAGGTCTGGCTCGATCACCAGATTTATGAATCCGAAGGCGAACTGCGCTTTAACTGGGATTTTGTCGCCGCGCTGTTTCCTGCCGGGCAGGTGGAGCGCCAGTTTGAACAGTATTGCGCATTGCTAAACCGAATGGCCGAGGATGAAAGCGGCTGGCAACTGCCGCTCGCCGCGCTGGTGCCTCCCGTTAAACACGCAGGGCAATGCGCAGAGCGCTCACCGCGCGTATGCCCTGAGCAATCTCAGCCACACATTGCGGCGGACGAGAGCACCGTCAGCCTGATTTGCGACGCCTTCCGCGAGGTGGTTGGCGAGTCTGTCACGCCCGCAGAAAACTTCTTTGAGGCGGGCGCAACGTCGCTGAATCTGGTGCAACTGCACGTTTTGTTACAACGTCACGAATTTTCCACCCTGACGTTGCTTGACCTCTTCACCCACCCTTCTCCTGCTGCCCTGGCCGATTATCTGGCCGGCGTCGCCACGGTGGAGAAAACAAAACGACCTCGCCCTGTTCGCCGTCGTCAGCGGCGGATATAGCGCGAAGCAAACTGATTTTCCCCGGAACGCCATCGCGAACGCATGGCGTTCCATTGACTTTGTGAATCTTAGGAAACGGGACCGATTATGGATAACTTGCGCTTCTCTTCTGCGCCGACAGCAGATTCCATTGATGCATCGATCGCTCAACACTACCCGGACTGCGAACCTGTCGCGGTTATCGGCTACGCCTGCCATTTTCCTGAATCGCCGGATGGCGAAACGTTCTGGCAAAATCTGCTGGAAGGTCGTGAATGCAGCCGACGCTTTACGCGCGAAGAGCTTCTGGCCGTCGGTCTGGATGCCGCCATCATTGACGATCCTCATTATGTCAATATCGGTACGGTGTTAGACAACGCCGACTGCTTCGACGCCACCCTGTTTGGCTATTCGCGACAGGAAGCGGAGTCGATGGACCCGCAGCAGCGCCTATTTTTGCAGGCGGTCTGGCATGCGCTGGAACATGCCGGTTATGCCCCCGGCGCCGTCCCCCATAAGACCGGCGTTTTCGCCTCTTCCCGGATGAGTACCTACCCCGGTCGCGAAGCATTGAACGTGACAGAAGTCGCGCAGGTAAAAGGTCTGCAATCTCTGATGGGCAATGATAAAGACTATATTGCCACCCGCGCCGCGTACAAACTCAACCTGCACGGCCCGGCGTTATCGGTACAGACCGCCTGCTCCAGCTCGCTGGTTGCCGTGCATCTGGCCTGTGAAAGCCTGCGCGCAGGCGAATCCGATATGGCGGTTGCCGGCGGCGTGGCGCTCTCTTTCCCCCAGCAGGCAGGCTACCGCTACCAGCCCGGAATGATTTTCTCTCCTGATGGTCACTGTCGTCCCTTTGACGCCTCGGCTGAGGGCACCTGGGCCGGTAACGGTCTCGGCTGCGTGGTGCTGCGTCGCCTGAGAGACGCGCTGCTGTCAGGCGATCCGATTATCTCGGTGATCCTCTCCAGCGCGGTCAACAACGACGGCAACAGAAAGGTCGGCTATACCGCCCCTTCCGTCGCAGGGCAACAGGCAGTCATCGAAGAGGCGTTAATGCTGGCGGCCATCGACGACAGGCAGGTAGGTTACATTGAAACCCACGGCACCGGCACACCGCTGGGCGACGCGATTGAAATTGAAGCGTTACGCAACGTCTATGCGCCTCGCCCGCAGGATCAGCGCTGTGCGCTCGGTTCCGTGAAAAGTAACATGGGCCATCTGGATACCGCGGCGGGCATTGCCGGACTGCTGAAAACCGTTCTGGCAGTCAGTCGCGGGCAAATTCCTCCCTTACTGAATTTTCACACCCCCAACCCGGCGCTGAAACTTGAAGAGAGCCCCTTTACCATACCGGTGTCGGCACAGGCATGGCAGGACGAAATGCGCTATGCGGGCGTCTCCTCCTTTGGTATTGGCGGCACCAACTGCCATATGATCGTCGCCTCGCTGCCCGACGCGCTCAACGCGCGCCTCCCCAATACGGATAGCGGCAGAAAAAGTACCGCGCTGCTGCTCAGCGCCGCCAGCGACAGCGCGTTGCGGCGGCTGGCGACGGATTATGCCGGGGCGCTGAGAGAGAATGCGGATGCCAGCTCTCTGGCCTTCACAGCCCTGCACGCGCGCCGTCTCGATCTCCCCTTCCGCCTGGCGGCGCCATTAAACCGTGAAACCGCCGAGGCGCTCAGCGCCTGGGCCGGTGAGAAATCGGGGGCGCTGGTTTACAGCGGCCACGGCGCCAGCGGCAAGCAGGTGTGGCTGTTTACCGGCCAGGGCTCGCACTGGCGCACTATGGGTCAAACGATGTACCAGCACTCAACGGCGTTTGCCGACACGCTGGATCGCTGTTTTTCCGCCTGTAGCGAAATGCTCACGCCGTCACTGCGCGAAGCGATGTTTAACCCCGATTCGGCGCAACTGGACAATATGGCCTGGGCGCAGCCGGCGATTGTCGCGTTTGAAATCGCGATGGCGGCGCACTGGCGTGCTGAAGGACTGAAGCCAGACTTCGCCATTGGGCATTCCGTCGGTGAATTTGCCGCTGCTGTTGTCTGCGGACACTATACGATTGAACAGGTCATGCCACTGGTTTGTCGGCGCGGCGCGCTAATGCAGCAGTGCGCAAGCGGCGCGATGGTGGCGGTATTTGCAGACGAAGACACGCTGATGCCGCTGGCTCGCCAGTTTGAGCTGGATCTCGCCGCCAATAACGGTACGCAACATACGGTATTTTCCGGGCCGGAAGCCCGTCTCGCAGTATTTTGCGCCACGCTCTCGCAGCATGACATTAACTATCGTCGCCTGAGCGTAACCGGTGCGGCGCACTCCGCTTTACTGGAGCCGATACTCGATCGGTTCCAGGACGCCTGCGCGGGACTGCACGCGGAGCCGGGGCAAATACCGATTATTTCCACGCTCACCGCCGACGTCATTGATGAGTCAACGCTCAACCAGGCGGATTACTGGCGCCGACACATGCGCCAGCCGGTGCGTTTTATCCAGAGTATTCAGGTGGCGCATCAGCTCGGCGCCCGCGTTTTTCTGGAGATGGGGCCCGATGCCCAGTTGGTTGCTTGCGGGCAGCGCGAATACCGCGATAACGCATACTGGATAGCCAGCGCCCGGCGTAACAAAGAGGCGAGCGATGTCCTCAATCAGGCCCTGCTCCAGCTTTACGCTGCCGGCGTCGCCCTACCGTGGGCCGACCTGCTGGCGGGCGATGGACAACGTATCGCTGCGCCATGTTATCCGTTTGATACTGAGCGTTACTGGAAAGAGCGCGTCTCCCCGGCCTGCGAGCCTGCCGACGCAGCGCTGTCTGCCGGGCTGGAGGTGGCGAGTCGCGCCGCGACAGCGCTCGATCTCCCTCGCCTGGAAGCGCTTAAACAGTGCGCCACGCGACTGCACGCCATCTACGTCGATCAACTGGTACAACGCTGTACCGGCGATGCCATTGAGAACGGCGTGGACGCCATGACCATCATGCGCCGTGGACGTCTGCTGCCCCGCTACCAGCAGCTACTCCAGCGCCTGCTGAATAACTGCGTGGTCGACGGCGATTACCGCTGCACCGACGGGCGATACGTCCGCGCCCGCCCCATTGAACATCAACAGCGGGAATCACTGCTGACGGAACTTGCCGGTTATTGTGAAGGTTTTCAGGCTATTCCCGACACCATCGCCCGTGCCGGCGATCGGTTATATGAAATGATGAGCGGCGCGGAAGAACCGGTGGCGATTATCTTCCCGCAAAGCGCCTCCGACGGCGTGGAAGTGCTGTATCAGGAATTCAGCTTTGGCCGCTATTTCAACCAAATCGCCGCCGGGGTATTACGCGGCATTGTCCAGACGCGTCAGCCCCGCCAGCCGTTGCGTATTCTTGAAGTTGGCGGCGGAACCGGCGGCACCACCGCGTGGCTGCTGCCGGAACTCAACGGCGTTCCGGCACTGGAGTACCATTTCACCGATATCTCGGCGCTGTTCACCCGTCGCGCCCAGCAGAAATTCGCCGACTATGATTTTGTGAAGTATAGCGAGCTGGATCTCGAAAAAGAGGCGCAGTCTCAGGGTTTCCAGGCACAGTCTTACGATCTTATCGTGGCAGCGAACGTGATTCACGCCACCCGCCATATTGGCCGCACGCTCGATAATCTGCGCCCCCTGCTCAAGCCGGGCGGGCGCCTGCTGATGCGCGAAATCACCCAGCCAATGCGTCTGTTTGACTTCGTTTTCGGCCCGCTGGTTCTTCCGCTACAGGATCTCGACGCCCGCGAAGGTGAGTTATTCCTCACCACCGCTCAGTGGCAACAACAGTGCCGCCACGCCGGATTCAGCAAAGTGGCGTGGCTACCGCAGGATGGCAGCCCGACCGCCGGGATGAGCGAACATATCATTCTCGCCACGCTGCCCGGTCAGGCGGTTAGCGCCGTAACATTCACCGCGCCATCAGAACCCGTGTTGGGGCAGGCGCTGACGGATAACGGTGATTATCTCGCCGACTGGTCTGATTGCGCAGGTCAGCCCGAACGGTTTAACACCCGCTGGCAGGAGGCCTGGCGTCTGCTTTCACAGCGTCATGGCGACGCTCTGCCTGTGGAACCGCCCCCCGTCGCCGCCCCGGAGTGGCTGGGGAAGGTTCGCTTAAGCTGGCAAAACGAAGCCTTTTCCCGCGGTCAGATGCGCGTTGAAGCCCGTCATCCTGCTGGCGAGTGGCTGCCGCTATCGCCCGCCGCGCCTCTTCCTGCGCCGCAGACGCATTATCAATGGCGCTGGACGCCCCTCAACGTCGCCAGCATTGACCAACCGCTTACCTTTAGCTTCAGCGCCGGTACGCTTGCGCGCAGCGACGAGCTGGCGCAATACGGCATCATTCACGATCCGCACGCCTCTTCGCGACTGATGATTGTTGAGGAGAGCGAGGATACGCTGGCCTTAGCGGAGAAAGTGATAGCAGCGCTCACCGCCAGCGCAGCCGGATTGATTGTGGTTACTCGCCGCGCGTGGCGAGTCGAGGAAAATGAAGCACTCTCTGCATCCCATCACGCGCTATGGGCCTTGCTTCGCGTCGCGGCCAACGAACAGCCGGAACGGTTGCTTGCCGCCATCGATCTCGCCGAAAACCCCCCGTGGGAAACGCTGCATCAAGGGTTGAGCGCAGTCTCACTATCACAGCGCTGGCTCGCCGCACGGGGTGACACCCTTTGGCTCCCTTCACTGGCGCCCAATACGGGATGCGCCGCTGAATTACCGGCAAACGTGTTTACCGGCGATAGCCGCTGGCATCTGGTGACCGGAGCGTTTGGCGGATTAGGCCGCCTTGCCGTGAACTGGCTCAGAGAAAAAGGGGCGCGACGCATCGCCCTGCTGGCGCCGCGCGTGGATGAGTCATGGCTACGCGACGTGGAGGGCGGGCAGACGCGCGTCTGCCGTTGTGATGTGGGCGATGCCGGGCAACTGGCCACGGTTCTTGACGATCTGGCGGCCAACGGCGGCATTGCCGGAGCGATTCATGCCGCTGGCGTATTGGCTGACGCGCCCTTGCAGGAGCTTGATGACCACCAGCTGGCTGCCGTTTTCGCGGTAAAAGCGCAGGCGGCAAGCCAGCTGTTGCAAACCCTGCGCAACCACGACGGACGCTATCTTATTCTCTACTCTTCCGCTGCCGCCACCCTCGGCGCGCCGGGTCAGAGCGCCCATGCGCTGGCCTGCGGCTACCTGGACGGGCTGGCCCAGCAGTTTTCCACCCTTGATGCGCCGAAAACGCTCTCTGTCGCCTGGGGCGCATGGGGAGAAAGCGGTCGGGCGGCCACGCCGGAAATGCTGGCGACGCTCGCCAGCCGAGGTATGGGCGCGTTAAGCGATGCCGAAGGCTGCTGGCACCTGGAACAGGCGGTGATGCGCGGCGCCCCGTGGCGACTGGCGATGCGCGTTTTTACCGACAAAATGCCCCCGTTACAACAGGCTCTGTTTAACATCAGCGCCACAGAAAAAGCCGCAACGCCGGTCATTCCTCCTGCTGATGACAACGCCTTTAACGGCAGCCTGAGCGATGAAACAGCGGTGATGGCATGGCTGAAAAAGCGGATTGCGGTTCAGCTAAGGCTGAGCGATCCGGCGTCACTGCATCCAAACCAGGATCTGTTGCAACTCGGCATGGACTCGCTGCTCTTCCTTGAACTCAGTAGCGATATTCAGCACTACCTGGGCGTACGCATCAATGCGGAACGGGCGTGGCAGGATCTGTCTCCTCATGGACTCACGCAGCTTATCTGTTCTAAGCCAGAGGCGACGCCTGCCGCTTCGCAGCCGGAAGTGTTGCGGCACGACGCCGACGAGCGTTATGCGCCCTTCCCTTTGACGCCCATTCAGCACGCCTACTGGCTGGGGCGAACCCACCTCATTGGCTATGGCGGCGTCGCCTGTCACGTCCTGTTTGAGTGGGATAAACGCCACGATGAGTTCAATCTCGCCATACTGGAGAAAGCATGGAACCAGCTCATCGCACGCCACGATATGTTGCGTATGGTGGTTGATGCCGACGGGCAGCAGCGAATCCTGGCGACAACGCCGGAGTATCACATCCCGCGTGACGATCTGCGCGCGCTTTCCCCGGAAGAACAGCGCATCGCGCTGGAAAAACGGCGGCATGAACTGAGCTATCGCGTTTTGCCTGCCGACCAGTGGCCTCTTTTTGAGCTGGTGGTCAGCGAAATCGACGATTGCCATTACCGTCTGCATATGAACCTCGACCTTTTGCAGTTTGATGTGCAGAGTTTTAAAGTCATGATGGACGACCTGGCGCAGGTCTGGCGCGGTGAAACGCTGGCGCCGCTCGCTATTACCTTCCGTGATTATGTGATGGCTGAACAGGCGCGCCGACAGACATCGGCATGGCACGATGCCTGGGATTACTGGCAGGAAAAACTGCCGCAACTGCCCTTAGCGCCAGAGCTGCCGGTGGTTGAGACGCCCCCGGAAACGCCACACTTCACCACCTTCAAATCGACGATCGGCAAGACAGAATGGCAGGCCGTGAAACAGCGCTGGCAGCAGCAAGGCGTCACACCGTCTGCCGCGCTGCTCACGCTGTTTGCCGCCACCCTTGAGCGCTGGAGCCGTACCACAACATTTACGCTGAACCTGACGTTCTTCAATCGCCAGCCGATCCATCCGCAAATCAACCAGTTGATTGGTGATTTTACCTCCGTCACGCTGGTTGATTTTAACTTCTCAGCGCCGGTGACGTTGCAAGAGCAGATGCAACAGACCCAACAGCGCCTCTGGCAAAACATGGCGCACAGTGAAATGAACGGTGTTGAGGTGATCCGTGAGCTGGGCCGCCTGCGCGGATCACAACGTCAACCGCTGATGCCGGTAGTGTTTACCAGTATGCTGGGGATGACGCTGGAAGGCATGACTATCGATCAGGCGATGAGCCATCTGTTCGGCGAACCCTGCTATGTATTCACGCAAACGCCGCAGGTCTGGCTGGATCATCAGGTCATGGAGAGCGACGGCGAGTTGATGTTTAGCTGGTACTGCATGGACAACGTGCTGGAACCCGGCGCTGCCGAGGCGATGTTTAATGACTATTGCGCCATCCTGCAAGCCGTCATCGCCGCCCCTGAAAGCCTGAAGACTCTCGCCAGCGGCATCGCCGGGCACATTCCCCGCCGACGCTGGCCGCTGAACGCGCAGGCGGACTACGACCTGCGGGATATTGAGCAGGCGACGCTCGAATACCCCGGCATCCGGCAGGCCAGAGCGGAAATAACCGAACAGGGCGCGTTGACGCTGGATATCGTGATGGCCGACGATCCGTCGCCATCAGCGGCGATGCCTGATGAGCACGAACTTACCCAACTGGCGCTGCCGTTGCCTGAGCAGGCGCAGCTTGATGAGCTGGAGGCGACCTGGCGCTGGCTGGAGGCGCGTGCGCTACAGGGGATCGCGGCTACGCTAAATCGTCACGGCCTGTTTACCACGCCGGAGATCGCCCATCGCTTTAGCGCAATAGTACAGGCGCTGTCCGCGCAAGCGTCTCACCAGCGTCTGCTGCGCCAGTGGCTACAGTGTCTGACGGAAAGAGAGTGGTTAATCCGCGAAGGTGAAAGCTGGCGCTGCCGCATTCCGCTCAGCGAGATTCCTGAGCCTCAGGAAGCGTGCCCGCAAAGCCAATGGAGCCAGGCGCTGGCGCAGTATCTGGAAACCTGCATCGCCCGGCACGACGCCCTCTTCTCCGGGCGGTGTTCTCCGCTGGAATTGCTGTTCAACGAGCAGCATCGCGTTACCGACGCGCTGTATCGCGACAACCCCGCCAGCGCCTGTCTGAATCGCTATACCGCGCAGATTGCCGCCTTGTGCAGCGCAGAACGGATTCTGGAGGTTGGCGCCGGAACCGCAGCCACTACCGCGCCGGTGCTGAAGGCCACGCGGAACACGCGGCAGTCGTACCACTTCACGGACGTCTCCGCGCAGTTCCTCAATGACGCCAGAGCCCGTTTCCATGATGAATCGCAGGTGTCTTATGCCTTGTTCGACATCAACCAGCCGCTGGATTTCACCGCCCACCCGGAGGCGGGTTACGACCTGATCGTTGCCGTCAATGTGCTCCACGACGCCAGCCATGTCGTCCAGACGTTGCGCAGATTAAAACTGTTGCTGAAAGCCGGCGGACGTTTGCTGATCGTTGAAGCGACGGAGCGAAACAGCGTATTCCAGCTGGCGAGCGTGGGCTTTATTGAGGGATTAAGCGGATACCGCGATTTCCGCCGCCGGGATGAGAAACCGATGCTCACCCGCTCCGCATGGCAGGAGGTTCTCGTTCAGGCCGGGTTTGCAAACGAGCTGGCGTGGCCCGCGCAGGAATCGTCGCCGCTGCGCCAGCATCTGCTGGTGGCGCGTTCGCCTGGCGTAAATCGCCCGGATAAAAAAGCCGTGAGCCGCTATTTACAGCAGCGCTTTGGCACCGGTCTGCCCATTTTACAGATCCGGCAAAGAGAAGCGTTATTTACGCCGCTGCATGCCCCGTCTGATACGCCGACTGAGCCAGCCAAACCCACGCCAGTTGCCGGGGGGAATCCGGCGCTGGAAAAACAGGTGGCTGAACTCTGGCAATCGCTGCTGTCTCGCCCCGTGGCAAGGCATCACGACTTTTTCGAACTGGGCGGCGACAGCCTGATGGCGACAAGGATGGTCGCGCAGCTAAACCGGAGAGGGATTGCCAGGGCTAACCTTCAGGATCTGTTCAGCCATTCGACGCTGAGCGACTTCTGCGCCCATCTACAGGCGGCTACGTCAGGAGAGGACAACCCGATACCCCTTTGCCAGGGCGACGGTGAGGAAACCCTGTTTGTCTTCCACGCTTCAGACGGCGATATCAGCGCCTGGCTGCCGCTCGCTAGCGCGTTGAACAGGCGCGTTTTCGGCCTGCAAGCAAAATCGCCGCAGCGCTTTGCCACGCTCGACCAGATGATCGATGAGTATGTCGGGTGCATCCGTCGTCAGCAGCCTCACGGCCCTTATGTGCTGGCGGGTTGGTCGTATGGCGCGTTTCTTGCAGCGGGCGCCGCACAGCGCCTGTACGCCAAAGGCGAGCAGGTTCGGATGGTGTTAATCGATCCCGTGTGCCGACAGGATTTCTGTTGCGAAAACCGGGCGGCCCTGCTGCGCCTGTTAGCCGAAGGACAAACGCCTCTGGCACTGCCCGAACATTTCGACCAGCAGACGCCCGACAGCCAGCTTGCCGACTTTATCAGCCTCGCTAAAACGGCCGGTATGGTGTCGCAAAACCTGACGCTGCAAGCGGCAGAAACGTGGCTCGACAACATCGCGCATCTGCTGCGTTTACTGACTGAGCATACGCCGGGCGAAAGCGTTCCGGTCCCCTGTCTCATGGTGTATGCCGCCGGGAGACCCGCGCGCTGGACGCCAGCAGAAACCGAGTGGCAGGGCTGGATAAACAACGCCGACGACGCTGTGATTGAAGCCAGCCACTGGCAAATCATGATGGAAGCCCCCCACGTTCAGGCTTGTGCGCAACACATTACGCGCTGGCTTTGCGCAACCTCAATGCAACCGGAGAACACGTTATGATGCCGTCCGCCTCCCCAAAACAACGCGTACTGATTGTGGGCGCCAAATTTGGCGAAATGTACCTGAATGCCTTTATGCAGCCCCCGGAGGGGCTGGAACTGGTCGGCCTGCTGGCGCAGGGAAGCGCCCGTTCAAGAGAGCTGGCTCATGCGTTTGGCATTCCGCTGTATACCTCGCCGGAACAGATAACCAAGATGCCGGATATCGCCTGTATTGTCGTGCGTTCGACCGTCGCCGGAGGAACCGGTACGCAGCTTGCCAGACACTTTCTGACGCGCGGCGTACACGTCATTCAGGAGCATCCCCTCCACCCGGATGACATCAGTTCCTTACAAACGCTGGCGCAGGAACAGGGCTGCTGCTATTGGGTAAACACGTTTTATCCGCATACGCGCGCGGGACGCACATGGCTTCGCGATGCTCAGCAGCTGCGTCGCTGCCTGGCTAAGACGCCGCCGGTAGTCCACGCCACCACCAGCCGACAGTTGCTCTACTCCACTCTGGATTTGTTGTTGCTGGCTCTGGGCGTTGATGCCGCCGCCGTGGAGTGCGACGTGGTTGGCAGCTTTAGCGATTTTCACTGTCTGAGACTCTTCTGGCCGGAGGGAGAAGCCTGCCTGCTGCTTCAGCGCTATCTCGATCCTGACGATCCAGATATGCATAGCCTTATCATGCACCGCCTGCTGCTGGGCTGGCCGGAAGGTCATCTTTCGCTGGAGGCGAGCTACGGCCCCGTCATCTGGTCATCCAGCCTGTTTGTCGCAGACCATCAGGAGAACGCCCACAGCCTCTACCGCAGACCGGAGATCCTGCGCGATCTGCCGGGTCTGACGCGCAGCGCGGCGCCCCTGAGCTGGCGCGACTGCTGCGAAACCGTCGGGCCGGAGGGCGTCAGCTGGTTGCTACACCAGTTGCGCAGCCATCTGGCGGGCGAACATCCACCAGCGGCCTGCCAAAGCGTACATCAGATCGCGTTATCACGTTTATGGCAGCAGATTTTACGTAAGACCGGCAATGCGGAGATCAGACGCCTGACACCGCCTCACCACGACCGGTTAGCCGGTTTCTACAACGATGATGATAAGGAGGCGCTGTGACGCAATCTGCAATGTGCATCCCGCTGTGGCCCGCCCGGAACGGCAATACTGCGCATCTGGTCATGTGCCCTTTCGCTGGCGGCAGCAGTAGCGCGTTTCGCCACTGGCAAGCTGAGCAACTGGCTGATTGCGCGCTTTCTCTGGTGACCTGGCCGGGGCGCGATCGCCTTCGCCATCTGGAACCGCTCAGAAGCATTACACAACTGGCGGCACTGCTGGCGAACGAGCTGGAAGCATCCGTATCGCCTGACACGCCGCTTTTACTCGCCGGGCACAGCATGGGGGCGCAGGTGGCGTTTGAAACCTGCCGACTTCTGGAGCAACGGGGGCTTGCGCCACAAGGACTGATTATTTCCGGGTGCCATGCCCCGCATCTGCATTCTGAACGCCAGCTCAGCCATCGCGATGATGCCGACTTTATCGCTGAGCTGATAGACATTGGCGGATGTTCTCCTGAACTGCGGGAAAACCAGGAATTAATGTCGCTGTTTCTTCCTCTTCTGCGCGCTGATTTTTACGCCACCGAGAGCTATCACTACGACTCGCCCGACGTCTGTCCGCCGCTGCGCACGCCTGCGCTGTTATTGTGCGGCAGCCACGATCGCGAAGCCTCCTGGCAGCAGGTCGATGCCTGGCGTCAGTGGCTGAGCCACGTTACAGGCCCGGTGGTGATTGACGGCGATCATTTCTATCCCATTCAACAAGCCCGGTCCTTTTTTACGCAGATTGTCCGCCATTTTCCCCACGCATTTTCTGCAATGACCGCGTTGCAAAAACAGCCCAGTACTTCAGAAAGGTGACGCATGAATTCTTCCTTTAAATCTCTGATTGAACAGTATCCCTTACCCATTGCCGAACAGTTGCGCCACTGGGCGGCCCGTTATGCCTCGCGAATTGCCGTCGTTGATGCAAAGGGGTCGTTAACCTACAGCGCGCTTGATGCACAAGTTGACGAACTTGCCGCAGGTCTGTCATCACTGGGTTTGCGTTCGGGGGAGCATGTAATTGTGCAGCTTCCCAACGACAACGCGTTTGTTACCCTGCTGTTCGCCTTGTTAAGACTGGGCGTTATCCCCGTGCTGGCGATGCCCTCGCAACGGGCGCTGGATATCGACGCGCTGATTGAGCTGGCGCAACCCGTCGCTTACGTTATTCACGTGGAAAACCACGCAGAGCTGGCCCGACAGATGGCGCACAAACACGCCTGCTTGCGTCATGTTCTGGTCGCTGGAGAGACCGTGAGCGACGATTTTACGCCGTTCTTCTCCCTTCACGGTGAGCGACAGGCATGGCCGCAGCCTGATGTTTCCGCCACCGCGTTGTTGTTGCTCTCAGGCGGCACAACCGGCACGCCCAAACTCATCCCGCGCCGACATGCCGACTATAGCTATAACTTCAGCGCTTCTGCTGAACTGTGCGGCATCAGCCAACAGAGCGTGTATCTCGCCGTCCTCCCGGTGGCGCATAACTTTCCGCTGGCCTGCCCCGGTATTCTGGGAACGCTTGCCTGCGGCGGAAAAGTGGTGCTGACCGACAGCGCCAGCTGTGATGAGGTGATGCCTTTAATCGCGCAGGAAAGAGTGACTCACGTCGCCCTGGTTCCGGCGCTGGCGCAATTATGGGTGCAGGCCAGGGAGTGGGAAGACAGCGACCTTTCGTCGCTGCGCGTCATTCAGGCAGGCGGCGCCCGGCTCGACCCGACGCTTGCTGAGCAGGTTATCGCCACCTTTGACTGTACCCTGCAACAGGTTTTCGGTATGGCGGAAGGCCTGCTCTGTTTTACCCGGCTGGACGATCCGCATGCCACCATTCTCCACAGCCAGGGGCGCCCGTTGTCCCCTCTGGATGAAATCCGCATCGTTGATCAAGACGAGAACGACGTCGCGCCGGGCGAAACCGGGCAATTGTTAACGCGCGGCCCTTATACCATTTCGGGCTATTACCGCGCCCCTGCCCACAACGCGCAGGCCTTTACCGCGCAAGGGTTTTACCGCACAGGCGACAATGTCAGGCTGGATGAGGTGGGGAACCTGCACGTTGAGGGACGCATAAAAGAGCAGATCAACCGCGCCGGAGAAAAAATAGCCGCGGCTGAAGTGGAATCGGCACTGCTGCGTTTAGCGGAAGTGCAAGATTGCGCGGTGGTCGCCGCGCCGGACACGCTGCTTGGCGAGCGGATTTGCGCGTTTATCATCGCGCAGCAGGTGCCAACTGACTATCAGCAGTTGCGTCAACAACTGACCCGTATGGGGCTCAGCGCGTGGAAAATTCCTGACCAAATCGAGTTTCTGGACCACTGGCCGCTCACCGCCGTCGGCAAGATAGACAAAAAACGCCTGACGGCTCTCGCCGTCGACCGTTATCGCCATTCTGCCCAATAAGCGCAAACCGACCCGAAACAGGTTGAAATAAACCCGTTTCGGGTAGCACCACTATTAGAAATAGTTATCATTTTCAATTCACCATTGTCGGTATTTTTGGCGTTTCGCCGTCTTACAGGGACTCACAACAATGAAAATGACACGGCTTTATCCTCTGGCCTTGGGGGGATTATTGCTCCCCGCCATTGCTAATGCCCAGACTTCACAGCAAGACGAAAGCACGCTGGTGGTTACCGCCAGTAAACAATCTTCCCGCTCGGCATCAGCCAACAACGTCTCGTCTACTGTTGTCAGCGCGCCGGAATTAAGCGACGCCGGCGTCACCGCCAGCGACAAACTCCCCAGAGTCTTGCCCGGGCTCAATATTGAAAATAGCGGCAACATGCTTTTTTCGACGATCTCGCTACGCGGCGTCTCTTCAGCGCAGGACTTCTATAACCCCGCCGTCACCCTGTATGTCGATGGCGTCCCTCAGCTTTCCACCAACACCATCCAGGCGCTTACCGATGTGCAAAGCCTGGAGTTGCTGCGAGGCCCACAGGGAACGTTATATGGCAAAAGCGCTCAGGGCGGGATCATCAACATCGTCACCCAGCAGCCGGACAGCACGCCGCGCGGCTATATTGAAGGCGGCGTCAGTAGCCGCGACAGTTATCGAAGTAAGTTCAACCTGAGCGGCCCCATTCAGGATGGCCTGCTGTACGGCAGCGTCACCCTGTTACGCCAGGTTGATGACGGCGACATGATTAACCCCGCGACGGGAAGCGATGACTTAGGCGGCACCCGCGCCAGCATAGGGAATGTGAAACTGCGTCTGGCGCCGGACGATCAGCCCTGGGAAATGGGCTTTGCCGCCTCACGCGAATGTACCCGCGCCACCCAGGACGCCTATGTGGGATGGAATGATATTAAGGGCCGTAAGCTGTCGATCAGCGATGGTTCACCAGACCCGTACATGCGGCGCTGCACTGACAGCCAGACCCTGAGTGGGAAATACACCACCGATGACTGGGTTTTCAACCTGATCAGCGCCTGGCAGCAGCAGCATTATTCGCGCACCTTCCCTTCCGGTTCGTTAATCGTCAATATGCCTCAGCGCTGGAATCAGGATGTGCAGGAGCTGCGCGCCGCAACCCTGGGCGATGCGCGTACCGTTGATATGGTGTTTGGGCTGTACCGGCAGAACACCCGCGAGAAGTTAAATTCAGCCTACGACATGCCGACAATGCCTTATTTAAGCAGTACCGGCTATACCACCGCTGAAACGCTGGCCGCATACAGTGACCTGACCTGGCATTTAACCGATCGTTTTGATATCGGCGGCGGCGTGCGCTTCTCGCATGATAAATCCAGTACACAATATCACGGCAGCATGCTCGGCAACCCGTTTGGCGACCAGGGTAAGAGCAATGACGATCAGGTGCTCGGGCAGCTATCCGCAGGCTATATGCTGACCGATGACTGGAGAGTGTATACCCGTGTAGCCCAGGGATATAAACCTTCCGGGTACAACATCGTGCCTACTGCGGGTCTTGATGCCAAACCGTTCGTCGCCGAGAAATCCATCAACTATGAACTTGGCACCCGCTACGAAACCGCTGACGTCACGCTGCAAGCCGCGACGTTTTATACCCACACCAAAGACATGCAGCTTTACTCTGGCCCGGTCGGGATGCAGACATTAAGCAATGCGGGTAAAGCCGACGCCACCGGCGTTGAGCTTGAAGCGAAGTGGCGGTTTGCGCCAGGCTGGTCATGGGATATCAATGGCAACGTGATCCGTTCCGAATTCACCAATGACAGTGAGTTGTATCACGGTAACCGGGTGCCGTTCGTACCACGTTATGGCGCGGGAAGCAGCGTGAACGGCGTGATTGATACGCGCTATGGCGCACTGATGCCCCGACTGGCGGTTAATCTGGTCGGGCCGCATTATTTCGATGGCGACAACCAGTTGCGGCAAGGCACCTATGCCACCCTGGACAGCAGCCTGGGCTGGCAAGCGACTGAACGGATGAACATTTCCGTCTATGTCGATAACCTGTTCGACCGTCGTTACCGTACCTATGGCTACATGAACGGCAGCAGCGCCGTCGCACAGGTCAATATGGGTCGCACCGTCGGTATCAATACGCGAATTGATTTCTTCTGATTATTGTAAAAGGGATACCGAAAAGGTATCCCTTTTACACCACTAGTTAAAACCAGTAACTCAGCAGAGTCGCAAAAAATATTAATCCATAGTGATTATTTAAACAATGAAATTGCGATTAGGACAAATAGATTTAACTTTCTCGTTCCTTTCTCTCCTTATACTAAAGAAA
The DNA here is from genome assembly GCF_003010695.1 of Enterobacter cloacae complex sp. FDA-CDC-AR_0132. Taxonomy (NCBI): domain Bacteria; kingdom Pseudomonadati; phylum Pseudomonadota; class Gammaproteobacteria; order Enterobacterales; family Enterobacteriaceae; genus Enterobacter; species Enterobacter cloacae complex sp. FDA-CDC-AR_0132. Next base: position 4,818,049 of record NZ_CP027618.1, read on the forward strand.
TAATCATATCAAAATAAAAATTCACAACAGTGCAACATTAAAAACACAACCAACAAACAATCCTATATACAAGGCACATCTCCAGAATATAAAAGCACAGACAAACAACCAAAAAAAACAACCCGAATTAATAAAACCTTTACAATTACACACCCTCAACTCAAAACAATTTCGAAAACTCAAAGATTTCATCGGCAAAAACAGTCATTAACACATCTATTTTTTTGAAATTCTGTAGAGTAAAACTGATATAAAGCATTTATCATATTAACATATCAATAAGTGCAAACTTAAAAATCAAAAGTTAGGGTTCAGTAAAACCAATTCGCCACAAAAAAACCACCCCATACATATAAATTATTTTATAGGTAAAATAGATTATATATTCTCATAGCTACCACAAACTATACTAGCCTGAACTATATTTATTCTTCTGCAATCAATGCATACATAACACAAATATCACTCAGGTACACTACTCAAACCACGCTGGGATTTTTCCTCAAGTTATAATCATCACCCCGAAAATCATTCGGCATTTACTCATTAAATAGTCACCCCATAGGCCTGTACATGTTCACTCAGAAATATACATCCTTTTCTCTGTCATAAACCCTCTGATTAATCATAAATAAATACTTGTGGCACCAATCTTTTTCCTTAACGGAACGAATTGTTGTGTAGAAGGAGATAATATTATGTCAAAAAAATATCAGCCATTGCTTATAACTCATTATATGTCAACATGGGTCACTATAACGGAAGCAGTTGAGATCACTACCAAAGCCATAAAACAAAAAATTACTCCTAGCGATATTTATCGTCATGCCTTGAGTGGCAACATCCTACTATCGGTCTATTTCCAGTCTCCTGTGATACTTAAGAAGATACAAACTTTTAATGGAAAAATAAAATTCAGGCAGTTTGAGGGAGACCTACTTGATAAACTATGCATGCTTGACAGGGACGGTTTTATTTATGGTCAAAATTTAAGACTCTGTACAGAAGCCAGATATGTTTGTCCTGTGCAACAAATTATAGATACCCCCCTGATAGGCTATGAATATGTTTTGATTCAGCGCATACTGGCACGTGAACTTAAATTCCCCTCCCCAATTGTGGGGGCAAGAAAAACTAACCATGGTATTATAGTAAGATTTTCAGAGGAGCTTTTTCAAATTTTCGAAACGATGAGTTGGAAAGAACGCGTAGAAAAACAAATTTCCAGACTACCTAAAAACACAGCATTAGATGTCATAAAAAAACTAACAGAAGTGACGACCATAAAATATAATCACAATGGGTGCTTTCCTCTTTATACATTACCGCCTGATGCCTGTTTTGTTATTCGCCACACCGAAGTCGAAAGACTAATTAATTTATACAAAAAAAGGGAGAGTCATCCCATTTCACCTTCCCGTATGACAACACCGTTATCACGCCTGTTTTGGCTGGCCTGCAAGCACAATGATACTATCAGCCCACTGCTGAATCATCCCTATAAGCTCCTTTCTATTTTTGAACAATGGGCATCAGACGATGGCATCGGGGAAAAACTGGACGCTGAAACACTGAAAAATGCGCTGAAGCGTGGTTCGCCATCTTCGACATCCTTATCCGGCTAATACCATCCCCATTTGTAATGGCCGACAACCCTAAATAAGGGTTTTGCATCCCTTATTTAGGGCTCACCAGCTTTCTCTCAGGCTTCCACTGTGTTTTTTTATTCTCCGGCCACCGTTTATTTCAGTCACAGGAGGATATATGACATCTTATCAGTTACTACGCCTCAGACAGGTTGAGCAAAAAACAGGGCTGAAGCGTTCACAGATATACCTTTATATGAAAGAGGGTGCATTTCCCCGTTCAATAAAAATAGGCCCTGCTAGTGTTGCCTGGCTCGAGTCTGAGATTGACGAGTGGATCAACAAAAAGTTATCTGACCGATAAAGACGCAATGAGGAGAAGATGATGAACATTAATATCCCGGCACTCATAAACTTCGATCCTGCAGGTATAAAAAAAAGCACCTGCATGTATATTTCAGAGCTGCCCGGTATTGTGCTATATGACACTATACCATTCACTGAATATTCAGCTGAATTACTGAGCACTTATTCAGTTAAGGAGTCAATTTCATGCTTCCATCCCTGAATCATATTATATTAACCGTTGCTCTTCAGGCGCTACGGGAAGGAAATATTCATCACTGCGAAACTATGGGATTCACTTACGATGAAATGAATTTGCTCGGTTGCTTATCAATAAACGATCTTATCACCCTCAGTCAGGCACCTTTACCGCTTGTCGATATTACTATCCGCCATGATGTCCTGCAAAAATTACTGGCATCATCCCACGAGGAAAACAGGCGTCAGGAACAACTGAACAGAGCTGTCAGGCTGGGGGGCTCAATCGCACTGATGAACCGTTATTTCGGGGTTGGCTCCAGAGAAACCTGTGCACGCCGCCGGTTACTCGGTGTCTCCGTTCCAAACGGGAGAACACCCATTCCGGATGAAGAAACCGATGCTGCAATCTGGCATCAGTGGCAAAAATATCGGGTCGAAAACATTGATTCCCCGGAGGCGCTGGACGCCATGATGCAGGTTACAGAAAACCTTTCATCGTGTACTGCCCCCTCGCTGACCGTTGTCTGGAACTGCATCACGCATTGCGAAAGAAAGAACACGGTAAGGAGAATACAACGTGCCAGATGAAATCGATCGCGATCAGGCGTTTAATGAACGGTGCCTAGAAGCACTGATTGAACAAAGCCGGTTAAGACCCACACCGACACCTTCCCTGCAGCACTGTCGATTTTGCGGCAAGGCTATTCCGGAAAAACGCCGTCAGACGCTGCCGGGTGTAACAACCTGTACTGACTGTCAGTCGATACTGGAGAAACGCAGACGTTAAATCTGTATGTGCGGAGGAGAATAGCTCCGCACATTTTAATATGCACCAGCCGGCTTGTTTTCAGGTTCCCGTGCCTCCATGTCATGGATGAATAACCTGCTCACATCTCCTGCTGTGGCAATCCTTTTTTACAGTCAGTACACCAGAGGTCAGACATGAACAAACCGGCAAACAAGATGGAATTCGTCAGAAAACTGCGGTAAATAAATGACGGCAGCCTGCTGGAAAAGGTTGTCGGGCATATGGAAGAAAAGCTCACAGGGAATGAGCTTGAAATGCTTTATGCCGCAGCAGATTATCGCCGCGCAGAGATTGTAATGAACCAGTACTTTGATAAGGTTCCCGGTAATGTCTGGAAATATGTCAGATAACTCTGTGTTTTTTATGCAACAGGTACAGACGGACACCACTGCGGCATGAAAACGAATTTCACCACCCGGCCCGGTAAGTATCGGCCTAAGTGGCCGGGAAACGTTTAACCAGATTAAAGACCGTCCCTTACAACAAAAGGGACTACTGTATTCCTGTCTTTCACGCCTTACACATTATTGTCGTTACCAAATTCAGCCACAGAGACAGCATACAACCCCATCTGACATATAAAGAAAGTCTTCCTCCGGATGTTTAATTTAACCTGATAATAATCAACAAATATTATTATCAGCCCGCCCGTCATCATTCATGCACACACACACCGTGCCAGTAATACGTTAATTTCACATACTTTTTTATCATTCCTTCCGGTATTTATTTTCCCGTTAAAATTTCATTACCCCTCCTGCATCCTGACCATGCTCTTTAACAATATGGAGCGGGCTGTCACACAACCATAATTCAGGGTGCCGCTGAATGTTCTCGCTGACCCGTTAAAACCGGAATGCAGGATCGGAATGTGATCGAAGAAATCATCTTCAACAATTTTAATTAAACGAGGACATTATGAGAAAGCCTGTTTATTACGCGTATGTTGCCCAGGAAAGTCATCCGGACTCTCAGGGTGAGAAAAATACCTGGTGGACAAAGGTCGGAGTCGCCTTTCCCCACCACGGTAAATCCGGTCTGAATATTGTCCTGACGCCCGGTATTGCCGTTTCCGGCAAACTGGTCCTGCTTGAGCCCCGGGAGGAAAATAATCCACCACAGAATACGGGCCCCATCGAAACCGTGTCGTAACCACCCTTAATTCTGTTCCCACAGCATGCAGTATCAGCAGACCCTGCATGTCACTTGTTTACTGAGGTCACCATGCTTTCCACCACAGCCTTTCTGGCGATAGCCATGCAGTGCGCCGCCAGCATTCATCCGTCCACGGCATTCGACGTGGCACGGGTGGAATCCGGTTTTAACCCTTATGCCATCGCTGAGATTGTCCCGAAGGCCGGCCCCTCTTTCGGCGATCAACACATTATTTCTCACCTGCCAGCCAGCCGGGGAGATGCAGAGCATATTCTCCGTCGCCTGTCAGCACAGGATCGCCGTTACTCTGTCGGGCTGATGCAAATCACCAGCACCAATTTCCGCCATTATGGTGTGTCCGCCACAGAGCTACTTGATCCCTGTACCAATCTGTCCGTCTTCGAACACATTCTCAGAGACTGCTACCGGCGCGGCGGCACGCTGAAAAGGGCGCTGAGTTGTTATTATTCCGGCAATTTCAGTACCGGGCAACAACCTGAAACGGCGTTTTCCGGAACGAGCTATATCCAGCGAATCGGTTATCCGCCGGGATCATCCCGCTATGCGGTCCCCGGAACCCGTGAGGACAAATCATCAGTTGCCGTTCCCCTGAAAACCGCCCCTGCCAGTGACTCATCCCGTCACCACGTGATCTGGCCCGGAGTCGTCGTCCGTGGCGTCCCTGCGAAACTCCGCCAAGAAAAAATCTTCATCGCACCGTTCTCCGCGCCGTCAGTGCGCCGGAGTTTCTCCCTGTCACCCCGTGAGGAGGAGGAATAATGATACTTTTCCGCAAGCTAAAAGCTGTGGTCCCCCCCGTTTCGGCCTGTACGCTGACGACTTTTTCTGCAACCCCGGCACTGGCCGACGGATTTCAGCGGGCAAATACTGTCATGCAAAAAGTGTCAACCGGGCTGCATGGTCTGGCGGCAATCACGATCACCGTGGCCGTGATCTGGATTGGCTATAAGACCCTGTGGAAAGGCGAGAGCCTGTCGCAGTGCGGCTACATCATCATTGGCGGCATTTTAATTGGCGGAGGCAGTGAAATCGGCGCTCTGCTGATGAGCTAAGAGGCTGAACATATGGCAAAGCTGCTCAAGGCAATGAAACGCCCGGCGGCGCTGTGGGGGGTGCCAATGGTGCCCCTGCTGGCTGTCACGGGTGTAACCATCATCGTTGCTATCTGGACTTCCGTCGCTCTCCTGTTCTTACTTCCTGTGCAATTTCTGGTGATGAAGTCCCTTACCAGAAATGAACCGATGCGGTTCAATCTGATTGCCGTATGGCTGAGAGCGAAGGGAAAGCCGGTAGCAAACCGTTTATTTGGCGCAACAACATTTATGCCCGTTGAGCATGATGATGTTGATATCAAGGAGTTTCTCGACGCCATGAAACTAAATCAGTGTGCCACCATCAAGAAGTACATCCCGTACTCATCGCACATTCATCAGCATGTGGTTCGTTCCCCTAAGAGCGATCTGTACTGCACCTGGGAATTGATGGGAACGCCGTTCGACTGCGAGTCTGACGAGTCGCTCCAGTTCGGGACGAACCAGTTACACGGGCTAATCCGCTCATTCGAAGGTATGCCAGTTACTTTCTATATCCATAACGACCGCAATACGTTTACCGACAATCTTCATAAAGATTCCGGCAACCCGTATGCCGATGAAGTTAGCCGTCTTTACTACGCTTCTGTCGGTCTGTTCCGGCGCAACCGCCTGTTCCTGACGGTCTGCTATCGCCCGTTTGTCAGCCTTGAAAAAGCAGAACGCAAACGGATGAAAGACAGCCAGAAACTAAAGGAGCTGGACGGTGCTTTGCTGGAAATGCTGGAAATAAAAAGCACGCTCGATACCGCGCTGTCGCGCTATGGTGCGCGACCTCTCGGTACGTTTACCGAAGGAAACGCGGTGTTTTCGTCGCAACTGGCTTTCTATGAATATCTGCTAACGCACCAGTGGCGAAAAGTGCGCGTCACCCGTACCCCGGCCTATGACGTGATGGGGGCGGCGGCGTTGTTCTTTTCGGCTGAATCCGGGCAGATAAACCACGCCAACGGTACGCAATATTTCCGGGGGCTGGAGGTTAAAGAGTTCTCCGAAGAGACCGCCACGGGGATGATGGACTCCCTTCTTTACGCCCCCTGCGATTACGTGATCACGCAGTCCTATACCTGCATGTCACGCGAGGAAGCGAAGAAAGCCATTAAGCGTACCCGTCGCCTTTTGATGAGTGCCGACGACGATGCTGTTTCCCAGCGGCTGGATCTGGATGTGGCGCTTGACCTGCTGACATCGGGGAAAATCGCTTACGGCAAGCACCATTTTTCCATCATGGTGTATTCCCCGTCGCTGGAAAGCCTGGTTGCTGATACGAATGAAATCAGTAACGCGCTGAACAACATAGGGATAACGCCTGTTCCGGCAGAAATATCGCTTTCAGCGGCGTATATGGCGCAACTGCCAGGCAACTACAACCTGAGGCCACGTAAAGGGGAGCTGAGTAGCCAGAACTTTGTGGAGCTGGCCGCGCTCCATAATTTCTATCCGGGCAAGCGCGATAAAGCCCCCTGGGGGGATGCGATGGCTTTACTGCGCACCCCGTCAGGCGATGGCTACTATATCAACCTGCATAACACACTGGCAGATAAGGACGAATTCAACGAGAAGAACCCGGCCAGTACCTGCATCCTCGGTACGAACGGTTCGGGTAAAACCATGTTGATGACGTTCTTTGAGATCATGCAGCAGAAATACGGGCGCGAGGATAGCTTCTCCCCGGATGCCAAAACCAAACGGCTGACAACCGTTTACCTCGATAAAGACCGGGGCGCAGAGATGAACATCCGGGCGCTGGGTGGCCGTTACTATCGGGTTATCAGTGGTGAGTCTACAGGGTGGAACCCGTTCTCGTTGCCAGCAACCAAACGCAATATCAATTTCATCAAGCAACTGATGAAAATCCTTTGTACCCGTAACGGCTCGACGATCTCCCCACGCGATGAACGACGTCTGAGTGATGCGGTCAATGCTGTGATGAATGACGAGCCGCAATATCGCGTCTACGGCATTACCCGAATGCTGGAAAATTTGCCTGAGCCGGCTACGAAAGAAGCCCAGGAAAACGGCCTTAGCATTCGGTTGTCACAGTGGGCGCAGGGCGGTGAGTTCGGCTGGGTGTTTGATAACGAGTCTGACACGTTCGATATCAGCAACTGCGATAACTTCGGCATCGACGGAACGGAGTTCCTGGACGATGCAAGCGTATGTGCGCCAATCTCGTTTTATCTGCTGTACCGCATTACCAGCCTGCTTGACGGGCGACGCCTGGTCATTTTCATGGATGAATTCTGGAAGTGGTTACGCGACCCGGTGTTTAAGGACTTTGCTTATAACAAGCTGAAAACCATCCGTAAGCTGAACGGGATGCTGGTCGTCGGTACTCAATCCCCGGCAGAGATCATCAAAGATGATATCGCCCCGGCAGTGATTGAGCAGTGCGGGACACAGATTCTGGCGGCGAACCCCAACGCCGACCGCGCACACTATGTTGACGGTATGAAGTTTGAACCGGAAGTGTTCGACGTGGTGAAAGGGCTTGACCCGCAAGCCCGCCAGTATGTTGTGGTGAAAAATCAGTTCAAGCGCGGCGATACCAAACGTTTTGCCGCTCGTGTCACGCTCGACCTGTCGGGTATCGGCAGATACACCAAAGTCATGAGCGGCGATGCCCCCAACCTCGAAATATTCGAATCGATTTACCGGGAAGGAATGCAGCCTCATGAATGGCTCGATACCTACCTGGCTAAAGCGCTCTGACCCAAAGGAGATATACGATGAAAACTCGCTTTCGTACTCTTATTCTGGCTTGCGTCATTGCAAGCCCACTGGCTCATGCTGGTATTCCCGTCGCTGTTGATGCTGACCCTATGCGGGACGTGCAGTGGGCGCAGGAGTTAAAACGCTGGATGGAAACGGCCAGACACTACCAGTCACAAATACAGGCATATAAAGACCAACTGGCGACGGCCACTGGCGTTCGTGATATTGCTGATTTTGTTGACCAGGCCAAAGGCCTGAAAGCTGACCTTGAAAAGCTGCGTAAGCCCGGACAGGCACTGAATGACCTGCTTCTCTCCGGCGGTTCCTCCGGGCAGTTCGATGCGTTGTACGAGAAGTATAAAATTTTCGACACCTGCAACACTGCGCAATCGGGGAGTTATGCCAACGTATGCAAGCAGCAGGTCATCAACAAGGCTATCCAGCTTGAGCAAACCGACGAGGTTCAGAACCAGGTAAGCCAGACCCTGGGGGAAATAAACAGTCTCTCCAACAGGGTAGCGTTAGCCAAAGATTCGAAAGAATCTCAAGACCTTGCAAACAGTATTCAGCTAAAATCTGTCATGCTGAACACGCTTACCACCCAATGGGAAATGAGCGTGAAAGCAGCAGAGAAGCGCGAAAATGCGCTAGAAGCGGAGCGTGTTAAGCAGTGGAATCAGCAGCAGTTAAACGCGCCAACTGCTGACCTTAATAATTTATGAGGTATTTATGTTATCAAAAAAAATTATTTTAATTTCGACGATCACCCTGTGCTTTTCTATTGTTGGATGCAAAGAGGAAGCTAAAACAACAAAATGGTATAGGGATCACCCTGACGAATTAAAACTAGTTTATGAAAAGTGCCAAAAGAGTGGTGACGCTTCTGAAAATTGCAAGAATGCAAATGAAGCCCACTATCAAATCAAGCAGCTAAACGCACCAACTCCAGACTTAAATAATTTAGAGGAGTAATATATGAGTGGCGGTCTTTTTGTTGGGGTTGAGAAATACCTGATAGGAGGAATTACAGACGCCACAAAGGGATTGATGATGTCGTACTCTTCTATGATGATGGGGCTGGCAGCAGCGTCAGCTACCATCTACATCATGTGGCGTGGATACCAGACTTTGGCTGGTAAGCTATCTACGCCTATGGAAGACACGATGTGGGACATCATGAGGATGGCGATCATCCTGTCCTTTGTGACTAATTTAGGCGGCTACCTCGATGGCGTTATTGATGCCATAAACGGAATAAAGGAGGGTTTTTCTGGTAGTGATAATATATGGCAGTTATTAGACACCCTATGGAATAAGGCTAAAGTGTTAGGGAAAACGCTACATGACATGGATAATTCTACATATGTAAAAGATGAGGGAATGACTGCTCAATTTTGTGTATGGCTTGGAATATTCGCACTTATGATTCTAGCGGGCTTTGTTTCAATGGTTGCCGAAGTAATGATTCTACTATTAGGAATAACTGCACCTATTTTCATATTCTGCCTTATGTATGGTTTCCTCCGCCCCATGTTCAATAACTGGTTGCAAAATATATTTGCAGGAATATTAACAATTCTATTTGCCGCTCTCTCATTGAGAATTGTAGTGAATTACTTGAATCTCGTTCTTAATAAGGCGACGAAGGTAGCAGACAGTTCAACAATTGTTGAACTTGGTGCTCAAGTCTGCCTTGCAGGTATTTTCGCTGCAATACTGGTGTATATTTCCGCTAAGGTAGCCGCAGCTCTGGCCGGGGCAAGCGCTACCGTATCCATGCAGGGGCTGGCCGCTGTAGGTATCGGTGCGGCTGCTTTTGGTGCCGGGAAGCTAGCCGGGGGTGCAGTTAAAGAAACCAAACGTTCCGCCCAGGACAACATTCAGGGCTGGAAGGATGCGAATGCAGGTAAGCCCGGCAAGCCCGGAGGTGAGTTAGGCTATAACGCATCTAAAGCGCGGAAGTACGCGATTGAGCAGATGATAGCCCGGAACGAAGCGCGGAGGCTGGCACAGTCGAGAGAATCCGCGGTTAAGAAGTTCAACAGCTAGGCCAGACGTCTCCCGTCCATCCCCCCGAAATATCATCATATGAAAATATAATTATATTTTCATATATCTAATTTAGTTGAGGAAATCATTGATGAAACGCTTGATTGCGCTGGCTTTGCTGTGCGCGCTTTCTGGCTGCGCCCAGAACACGCCTCCCTCTGCCTTTAGCGGTAAGGGAGAACCCGTAAACACCCCTCAAATTATGGCGGAGTTAAACAGTCATGAGTGAACAGAAATTAATAGCTGAATCCCGCACTTTTGAGCAGCAAATGATTGAGCGGGATAAACGCGCCACAAAAGCCGGTTTTGTTGTTGGCGGTATGGGTCTGCTGATTGCGGTACTGGCGCTCGTCGCCGTGGTCGTGATGTTGCCGCTGAAACAGACGGACGTTGAGCTGTATACCTTGGATAACCACACAGGACGGGTGGAACACGTTACCCGGACATCGAAAACCAGCCTGACCGCAACAGAAGCCTATCAAAAGGCGATGGCCGCAAACTACGTCAAAGTGCGTGAGCGGTATGTCTATCCCTCTTTGCAGGACGACTACGAGACGGTACAAGTCTACAACGCTCCCCAGGTAAACGATGACTATCTGGCGCTTTACGCCGGAAAAAACGCCCCAGACAAGGTTTATAAGAACGGGGCGCACACCGTGAAAGTGGAGATCTTGTCCAACCAGATCACCGATGCGACAGCCCCTGATAGGGTCGCCACCATCCGCTACAAGAAGATTATCCGCCGTCTGGCTGATAACAGCACCCGCAACGAATATTGGGATGCCCGGTTCACGTTCCATTCTAACCCTGACAAGGAAATGAGCGATGCGGAACGCGAGATCAACTACTTCGGCTTTACCGTCACCAGTTGGCAGACCGACCGCGAAATCCGGGGAGGTGAATGATGAAAAAGTTAACGTTTACCGCACTGGCACTGATGATGTGCGGCGCGGCATGGGCTGCGGCCATACCGCAGGCAAGCCGCTATGACTCCCGCGTGCAGCAGGTTATCTATAACCCGCAGAACGTCACTGTCGTTAACACCAAACCCGGCTTTATGACAACGCTAGTCTTTGATAACGATGAGGCGGTCATAAGCGCCAAACCTGGCTTTGATGAGGCGTGGGAAGCCACGCCGGATGCAAACCGGGTCAACGTTCGCCCGGTCGCGCTCACGCAGGGAGCGCCCGGAGAAGATGGCAACACAACGCAGGTCGTGATCCCCCCGAACAGCCGGGACTGGCATACCAATATGCTGGTTGTCACCAGTAAGCGCCTGTACAACGTCGAGCTGAACGTCATCGATGATAAATCGGCACAACAACCCGCTTTCCAGGTGAGCTATCGCTATCCGGGCGAAGAACGGGACAAAGCGAGCCGGGAGGCGACGGCCAGACAGCGCGAGTGGGAGCAGAAACAGCAACAGGCCAGCGTCCAGAAAGCGCTGAACTCGGCGCAGACGCCCCGCAACTGGAGTTACACCAAATATCCGGGCAAAGGCAGTTTCAACATTGTTCCCGATTTTGCTTACGACGATGGCCGCTTTACGTTCGTGGGCTTCTCCCCGTCTAAGTCCATTCCTTCCGTCACCAAAGAGCTGAACGGCAAAGAGCATGTGGTTAACAGCAGTATCCAGAAGAAAGGCGATTTCACCGTACTGGTGATTCAGGAGGTGACGCCACGCCTAGTACTGCGTTCCGGTAATGCCGTTGTGGGTCTGGAAAATAGCGGATTTGGCAAGGTACACGCCGCCGATGGTTCCACCGTATCCCGGCAGGTGGAAAGAGTGGAAAAACCGGAATCCAATTAACCTATAAAAATATTTTTATATTTTTATAAAAGGAAACGTGCATATGAACGACGAAAACAAAATGCCTGTGCCGGATGAAGCGCAGGCATTCCCGGCACACGCTGAGGATGATATTGCCACGCTTGAGCGGGAAGCCCGCGCTAAAAGGGAGGCCGAGCTTCTCAATGCGCAGGACGACGAAGAGAAAGACCCGGTACAACCCGCCGTTAACAAGCTGAAAAAGCGCAAACGGGGCAAAGCAACCGCCTTTCTTGCCATTGTCGCGGTCACGCTTATCTTCCTGGCATGGGGTGGTAACTGGGTTTATCGCAATATCCTGTGGCAGCCTACGGAAGAAAAGAAACAGGACACAGCCCCGCAGACGAACAAAACCGATTACCGGCAGCGTAACGATCTCGGTATGTCCACCGATACAGCCGAAGAAGAGCCAGAGCAACAGGATAACGGCCAGAGCAGCACGGGGGGAACAGGGCAGGTGGCTCCGGCCGCCCCGCCAGAACTCAACAAAGCCAGCTTCCTTATTCGCCGTGATGGTTCGGCCACCACACAGAACCCGGTAAAAACCCGGCAGCAGGAAATGACGCTGACATCGGCAACGACCACCGGACAACAGGACAGCAGCGCGGCCACAAATACCGCCGCACCGCCGCCGGGACAAAGCCCCGCACCAGTGCGCCGCATACCCTATAACCCTGACCTGTACATCCCGGAAAATACCTCGATCCCCTGCTCACTGGATCGCCGCTTTGTATCTGACCGGGCGGGGAAACTTCGCTGCACGGTCACTACTGACATCTGGAGCGCCAGCGGCAACACGAAGCTGATAGAGAAAGGCACCACCGCATCATTACTTTACCGCGCCATAGCGGAAGAAGGTATGAAGCACGGGCAAGGGCGGGCATTCATCATTGCGACGAAGCTACGCACCCGCCAGCCGCCTTATCTCGATATCCCGTTGGTTGATACCAGCGCGGCTGGCGATCTGGGCGAGGCTGGCGTTGATGGCTGGATAGATTCGCACTTCTGGGAACGGTTCGGCGGCGCGTTAATGGTCGGCATGATCCCCGATATTGGCGCATGGGCATCCAACAGCGCGGGTAAAAAAGACCGCAATACGGACTATACGGAAAACAGCCGCCAGGCTATGGCAGATATGGCACGTACCACGCTGGAGAACAGCATCAATATTCCCCCAACGCTCTATAAGAATCAGGGCGAGATCATCAACCTAATCACAGGCGAGGATATTGATTTTTCCAACATCTATACACTGAGGTTGAAAAATGACCGCTAAGAATATTTCCCTCGACCGCTATAAACAGCGTTTCTTTGGCGACTTTCTAGAGCTTCCCGGCCTGACGGAGATCGCCGTCAATCGTCCAGGTGAGCTGTATACCAAAATCAACGGCGTATGGGAGCAGCACGCCGTTCCTTTGTCCTATGAGGATTGCTACAACTTTGCCCGGTGCCTGGCAAAGCACCACGGCGACAATATCGAAGATATTAAGCCGGGGCTGTCAGCCACGCTGGAATCTGGCGAACGGTGCCAGGTGATTGTTCCCCCGGCCTGTGAGCGCGATACGGTGTCTATCACCATCCGTAAGCCATCGAAGGTACAAATCCCGCATCAGTCATACATCGATGCGGGATTTTATAACCGGGTAACAGGCGAGGAAAAAACGGAGACGCACGACGAGGAATTAATTGCATTGTACAATACAAAAAATATTCCTCTGTTTATGGAGAAATGCGTCGAGTACGGTAAAACTCTCGCGGTCGCCGGGGAAACAAGCACCGGGAAAACCACCTATATGAAAATGTTGATAGGGTATATTCCTGTACATCTTCGGATATCAACCATTGAGGACAACCCGGAAATCACGTTCTTTATCCATAAAAACTACGTCCATCTTTTTTATCCGTCAGAATCATCAGATGAAAAAGGTTCTATCGTTACCCCGGCGAGCCTTTTACGCTGGAATTACCGTATGAACCCTGACCGCATTTTATTAACAGAGGTTCGCGGTGCGGAAGCCTGGGACTTCCTTAAAATAACAGGTTCCGGCCATGAAGGGAGTATGACCTCCATTCATGCAGGATCAGCGAAAGAAGCTATAGATGGGTTTATTACCCGTTGCTATGAAAATCCACAGTGCGCCCAGCTCCCCTATACATTTATGTTACGTAAGGTTCTGGATAGCCTGGACGTGATTGTGAGCATTGATTTAGACGGAAATGTTCGCCGTATGAATGACATCTATTTCCGTCCAATTCATCGAAACCAGTATTTTGAGGAAATGAAAGCATGATAAAGAAACTTAAAGTCATCATGTTGGCAGCAATAGTTACCGGATGTTCATCGCCGCCGCCTCCCGTTCCTGTGGAGTGGGATAAAGCCGCTGACCCATTAAATACCAGTTTACCGCAATGGAGTGACAATAACGTTATAGTCCCTTCCCCGACAGTTAACGGTAAATGGACATCATCAATCAGCGCACAAAGTTTCTACGATACAATATGGACTCCAGCAGTATTTTACGCAGTCGCCCATTCAACACGAATTGTCGTCACTGCACAATCCGGCACTGATTTCTTTAATGCCAAAAACTGGCTTCGCCAGAATGGCGCAAAAGGCGTTATTGAATACCAGCCTGTATTTAATTGCCTGACGTGCAGAGAAACCACTATTTATTTCTCTCGCTAATCCATTTAAGCAACACAATCTAATAAGGATTTATCATGAAAAAAACCGTTATCGCGGCGACTGTATTATGCCTGACCGCAGGAACGCCGATTTATTCCTTTGCCGCTGACCCGTGCGAAGTTGTTCTTTGCATGTACGGAAAAGCTACAGGTAATAGTGGTGGGAGTGAATGCAGTTCAGCAGAACGCGCATTTTTTAAAATCAACGCATTTAAAAAACACCATCGTTTCAATCCGGGTAAAACATTCGATATGCGAAAAGAATTTTTAGGGGGGTGCAAAGCCGCAGACCCTGAATCAATAAGTAAAATCCTTTCAAAATTTGGCAGAGTGAAAGGATAACTGACATATCCATTTTGATATGAGAGGTTCGAAATGATAAACGAAGATTTATTCATTAAGAATATACACTCAAAAAATCAGGACAGAATATCTGTAGCCATGGTATATGACACGTTATCAAAAGAAGCCCACAGAGGTTGTGGGCTGCATTACGAAATATACGAAAGCTGTTTTATCGGTCTTTTGCGCGATCATCTTTCAGAACTTAATGAAGCTGACGCAAATAGATTAAGACGCTATGCCGAGAGTAAAGGTACGAAAATTGATGATGCGTCCTACAGTGAAGCACTGGAAGCTGAAAGGGAGTGCAGGGCTGAAATATACCGCGAGCAAATGTAATCACACAAAACAAAAGTGTATTGTACAATACAGAGACTAACAGGCGACGGGATTTTAAGGCTTCATTATTTTTGGCTTCAATTTCGAAGAAATTGTTAAGACGAAAAATAATGAAGTGGAACGTGGACAGAAAATTCAATTTCGGAGAAATTGCTAATTTTCAGGATCCACGTCCACCCGCGAACATTCGCCCCAGCGAATTGAAGCGGGCCGGGGGGAGCCGCAAAAATTTTGCCGCCCCAGCGAGCAAAAAGGCACGCCCACGTGCCGGTTTTTGTGGGGGGCTTGCCCCGCACACCGTCGCAGCCAGGCTATATTTCCCGCCCCGGCGGGGAATATGCCGATTAGGCGCGACCAACCCCTTTAAAGCAGCGTTCCCATTTTTTCGAGCTTGCGAAGAAAAAATAGGCTAAACGCGCGTCTTAAAGGGGTTGGTCGCGCGTAGCGGGCGACGGTGTGCCGCCTTTGACCCTGGGGGTTTTGACGCGGCGTCCAGCCACGACATTACCCCCATGCGACAGGCAATAAGGGCGTCCAGCCCGCATGTACTGGCGCACACCGTTTCGTGCAGGGAAGCATGCTTTCCTGCATATGGCCGCGCAGCGGCCACCTTCTTTGCCCCATACGCTCGCCCCACGTTTTCGCCCGACACCGTGGGGCGAACTGATGGGGCGATGTCATGGGGCGAATCGCTGACGAAGGAGGCATCATGATTTTAAATAAGCTTGCCGCTTCACTGTCGCCGATAGTGAACGGGATGCTGGCACTGCTCGCTTTTGTGCAACAGCAACAACTGATGCTGGCGTTATTAGCGGGGCTGACGATGCCGTTTTTTGTATCAATGAAAAGCGATGAACGGCAGAAAGCCCCGTTATGGAAAAGGTTGATTATCTCTTTTTCCCTGCTGTGTTTTCTCTCCGGCACACTGGCCCCGATAGTTATCGGATCCTTCCAGTGGCTGTATAAGACCAGACTCACCAGTGATAATACGGTACTGGCGTGGTCAGTACGGATTGCTTTCACTGTAACCGGGATTATTTTTCATATTATGCTTCGCCGGGTATTCACGCCAGAACTGGACAAAATAAAGAAACGCCTTGTTAAAAAGACCACTCTTGAACGGGAATTGCGCACCGATGTCCGCACCGTAAACTCCCTGCTGCCGGAAACACTGCATTATGATCCGCTGGATTATATCGACCTGAATAAAGGCATTTTTACTGGCATAAACAGGGAGAACGAACCAATGTATCTCCCGTTAAAAGACTGGCAGAAACAGCACGCGGATATTATCGGCACCACCGGAGCCGGTAAAGGGGTTGCCACCGGCATATTGCTTTATCAAAGTATTCTGGCCGGTGAAGGTGTGTTTGTTATGGACCCCAAGGATGATGAATGGGCACCACACCTTTACCGCAAAGCCTGCGAGGATGCGGGAAAACCCTTTGCCTTAATTGACCTGCGAAAACAGCAATACCAGCTAAACCTGATTGAAGATATTACGCCCGATGAACTGGAAGAATTGTTTGTTGCAGGTTTCAGTCTGGCGGAAAAAGGTCAGGAATCTGACTTTTATCGGATCGACGACCGGAAGGCCGCCCGAATAGCCGCACAATTTGTCAGCGATAATCCATCGACAACAATCCGGGATGTTTATAACGGTGATTACGTTCAGAGTATTGCCGAAAAGATCAAAGCCTTTTTCGGAAAGATTGAGGAACTGGCCTTGCTCAATGCCATCAATGCGCCGACAGGATTTTCGCTTAATGAGATATTTGATGAAGGCGGCTGCTGTTATGTTATCGGCTCTATGCGAAACAGCAAGATTATTACCTCGCAGCGTATGCTGCTGGTTCGCCTGTACCAGTTAGCAGAAAGGCGCGACCGTGTAACAAACGTCCCCCGCCCCATAGCTATTTATCTTTCCGAACTGAAATACCATTTATCCCGGCCAGCGCTGGAAGGTTTAGGTGCGGCGCGGGATAAAGGCGTGCATATTATTATGGACCACCAGTCCATTGCCGATTTAAAAGACTGCCCGGCAGATTTGAAAGGTGACGCCGTTGTCGGTGCGGTCGTTGAAAATGCCAAATTCAAACTGGTTTACCGGGTTATGGACCCGGATACAGCGGAATGGGTAGCGAGAATGTCAGGCACTATTCTGGTGGATGACGAACTCCGTAAGGCTAAAACAGATAATATGCTCACGGAGACCATCGACAGTGAGCGCACAATCCGCCAGGCCGAGCGTTTCTTTATTGACAGCAATATGATCCTGAACCTGCCCGATTTTGTCAGCTTTATCTTTACGACAAAAACGCTACCTTCTGCCTCACTGATTTCACCGATAAAGATCAGAAAGCGTCAGCTAAAAATCTTCTCGGTTTCCCCTGATATTACCGCATCGGCGGCACCGGTGAAAATCGCACTGGATTTTGACGAGGATGATAAACCATCCATACAGGATGTAATGACAACGCACCCGGGTCTTTTCTTCAACGAAAGCGAAGTCAAACCGGCAGAGCCCCAACCTGATGCGGGAGAACATCTGTCCCCGCTGGATTTTTAAGGAGCGGTTATGCTGATTTCGACATATCAAGAGCGCCAGACACGCAACAGAGAAAAAATAAAACAACTGCTGAACTTCCTGAAAGAAGAAACCTACAGCGATTTCAAAACGCTGATGCTGCTATTTGGTTTCCGGGATCATAAATCGCTTTATTCGCTGCTGGCAAAAACTGAGCAAATGGGGTTAATCCAGAAGCATGTGCTTAAATCACGAACAATGAAGATTTCATTATGGGGGATCACCAGCGACGGGCTGGCGGTGGTGTTAACCCCGAATGATAAAATCTTTCCTGCGCGGTTTGAACCATCAAAAATCACCGGCTGGACGCTGGAGCACCATCTTGATAATCAGGCCGCCAGACTTATTCTGGAGAAGAAAGGCACTTCGGGATGGATTAACGGCGACCGGGCCACCTTTCTCAGCCAGTATCAGGTAAAACATCGCCCGGACGGATTACTGACGCTGCCCGACGGTAACGTTATTGCCATTGAAACCGAGCGCCGCCTGAAAACCCGAGCCCGGTATCAGTCGATCATGGCAAGCCACCTGCTGGCCCGTACCCGCAAGCAGTGGATTTACGTTTTTTATGTTGTACCCGATCCACAGAAGAAGCGTGCACTTGAACTGCTGTTTGCCAGCATCAGGCATGTCATCATCAACCATCAGCACGTCCCGCTGGAAGAACGCCACCGCCGGGTGTTTCGCATTTATACCCTTGATGAACTGAAACGCCTGTCATTAGACAGCTATACGTAAGCTTTTACACAGGCCATCATGGTGGCCTCACCGGCCTGGCGGCGATACCGCCAGGCCAGAAATTATTTATTCCACTGCGAGGCGCAGACTGTTCGGTACTCGCTGTGCTACGTTCCGCCTCAGTCTGCGCCTTGCAGCGTTGCCGGTTAAAAACCATGTAACCGCATTCCCTTGCGGTTGTCCGGCTCCGGCCTCAGAGTTTATCCATCAGATAACGATGTGCTTTAGAGGCTGCGCTGGTCGCTTTGAAAATATAACGCTTGTCGTTTTTCAGCGCTTTCAGCCAGGAAGCAATATAGCTTTCATGTTGTACCTCGCCCTCAATCCCCAGATCCGCCATCAGAAAGGCACTTCCCAGCTCCGCCACCAGTTCTTCTTCTGCATAATCAGCACTGCCAAACTTCCCTTTCATTTCACGGCCCAGACGTTTTTTGCCACCACTCCAGTGAACCAGCTCATGCAGGCCGGTAGCGTAGAAATTCGCCGCATCAGAAAACAGATGTCGCTCCGGTAACCAGACTTC
This sequence comes from Enterobacter cloacae complex sp. FDA-CDC-AR_0132, assembly GCF_003010695.1. Taxonomy (NCBI): domain Bacteria; kingdom Pseudomonadati; phylum Pseudomonadota; class Gammaproteobacteria; order Enterobacterales; family Enterobacteriaceae; genus Enterobacter; species Enterobacter cloacae complex sp. FDA-CDC-AR_0132. Next base: position 4,837,062 of record NZ_CP027618.1, read on the forward strand.
ATCCGTTGAAGGGCTGAAAAAGGCGTTTTGTCCTTTCTCGATGATGTTTGCGCCGCTCTTCCTGAGCAGGTTTTCAGCCTGCGGCAACGGGTCAAAGATTGCTTCCGGACTGACCGTTTCAGTTGTCAGGGGCAAACCGTCGATTTGCTGAACGTTAAACACGGTAAAGGTTTTCAGCATCGGGATTTGTTCAACGTCTCCGGCGTCGTTTTCCTTTTCGAGTGTGGTGTAGAAAATGGCTGTTGTTCCATGCTCACCCTTGCGAACCTGTCCACCTGCTGCCTGTGCCTGTTTGTAGGTCATCCAGCGTGAATCGCTGAAACCCTGTTTAGATGCGCTGCACCATAACAGCATGATATTCATACCGCTGTAGGCTGCTCCGGTGGCGAAATTCGATGGCAGACCAGATATGCCCGATACGCGTTGCCACGGACAGGACCACGGTTTTACACCGGCTTCAAGTGCTGCAATGATGTTGTCGGTAACGGTCTGATAAATGTCCGTTCTGGTTTTAGACAATTTCGTTTTTGAGGAGCCTGACTGCTCCAGCGGGGATACGCTGGTCGCTGCTGCGGTGTTAGGGGCGCTTGTCCGGGTGGTGTGCAGGGAAATCGTCATGTTTTTTCTCCGTCAGTGTGTGATTTTCGTCTTCGTATCGCCTGACGGTTCGCTTTCCCGGCATCGTTCTGTCCTGCAAGGGCGCAGCATGCGTGCCATTTACCCTTGCGGGACGGGTTGTGTTGGGAAACGATTAACCGGAAGCCGATACAGGAACGAAAAGCGCACAGGAGAAAAAAACTGACCCTGCATAGCCGGACGTAGCGGCCCTTACTCCGCAGTGGTGAAACAAAAAATACTCAAAATTAACTGTATAAATAACCAGTATCATGGTGTATGATTTTTGTATTCAGTTAAGAGATTTTTAATTATTATGTTTTAAATTGGAGGATGAAAAATGAAAAGCAAAGGCACATTTAATAAGATAGGGTTGTACATACTATCTTTAATGCTGTTGTTTGTTTTTATTATCATCTTAAGTGCAAAAATTCCGATGTGTTATGGTGACTCATGTGAATTTATAGGTTTTTATAAATTAGCCATCGACAATGTAATACCAATAATATGTTTCTTCTTTATTTTTTTAGCATGCTATTTTTATAAGAGGTTTCGCTCATTAATTAAAATCAACAATGCTGACACTGTTACAATAACATCCTGCCAAAGTGAGAGTTATGAAAGTTTAACTTTTTTAGCTACGTATATAGTTCCTTTTATGGGTTTCAGTTTCGATGACATTCAGAAAAATATTGCTTATCTTTTGTTAGTAATAATCATTGGTTTAATCTTCATCAAAACGGATAAATATTATGCAAACCCTACGCTAGCCCTTTTTGGATACAAATTATATAGAGTTAATGTTTCTTATACAGGAAGCGTTGAAGTTAAAAATGTTATTGCAATATCCACTGATATTTTGGCTGTTAACGACAAAGTCTTTTACAGTTTTTTAGATGATTATGTTTTCATAGCAAGGAAAAAACAATGACTCCTGAAATTCTTAAGCGTGAAGTTTCTGATATCTTCGATAATTTTACTGGCATCAGAATTATTTTCGTTGTGAAGATTGAGGATAGTTATTCTTTAAAATTATCAAAAATTGAAGCAGGGGCTCTGCCGAAAATTGTTGAAGGATTTAAAAGAAAAATTGAAGAGGATATGATAGAAAATGATGATTTGACCATACCTCTTTTATCAAATTTTGATGATAGAAAGAATGCTCTATTTAAATTTGATTATGAGGAACAACCTAAAGAATTTGGATTTATTAAAAGTGCTACAGCCATCCCCCCTAACTCGCAGGATTTTTATGATTTGAGGAATAAATTTACCGATGTTAAAGGGATAATAATTCAATTACGTGGAAATAATAAGTGTCTATCTTTGTATAAAAACAAAACCAACCTTACCGTGTTTGAACAAAGCCGTAAATTATTCAACTTGATACCTGATTCGGATGGTTACTTGAAAGAGTTACCAAATCAAGTATTTAGATTGGATTACAACTACGACCTTGCTCTCCTGGAAAATGATTTTTTAATAAAAAACCAGAAAACTCTCGAAGTTACAATGCAATTCCACCAAGTAATTGAAGCTCAGGCGACTGTCGCTCTGGAATCTTTAAGGTCGTCATCATTAATTGATGACCTTTCTCACCTTGAAAAAAGCGCAAAAGAAATCTCTTTCTCAAGAAAACTTGCCAAAATCTCAAAACATTCCCCTGTTTTAGGAAAAATTGATGTCCCAGTAATCATCCATTATGTTAGTCATCATACTTACTTATCTACAGTATTAATTGTTAGTGAGGATGGTAGAAAGCTAATTATCAAGACTAAAGAATCTCAAAAACATTTCATAAAATTATTAAGTGATGACTATCTTGAGTCTCCTCTAACGAAAATTCTCTACGACTCACTAGCTAAAGATGAATTAAAAACAAATTAAATCATGACAATCAAAAAAACAGCCCTGAAACTTTAATACAGCAGGGCTAAATAACTTTCACCACATGCATGGGAAATATAAAATTCACACTTCATATGAAAAATAAAACCTTGGTGTAAATGGCATAAAAATTAATAACTGCATACAATATCTATGTGAGATATTGAAAGCCAAGGTGTTTTCATATTTAAAAAACCAAGAGATTTTTTATTATAATACAAAAAAAGGATATTGAAATTTTAAAAAAACGAATGCCAATCAAAAACTGGAATAACCATCTCACAAAAAACCACTTTTTTGAAATTCAATGTCAGCAGGAGGGTAACCCCTCCTGGAAACACATTCATGATAAGACTAACCGATTAAATTCTTCTAACACTTTAACTAATCTATGATTATCAAAAAGGTTACAACTATCATCTGACTGAAAATTAACATCACAGAAAACAATTGAATCTGGAAAATTGAACAAAATATTTTCAATTTTACCTTTTAACGGAACTATGTCGTCAGCTTCAGAACCTTCAAAATTACAAAGAATTATAACCTTTAGCATATGGACAAGAACACTTTCGATTATCAATTTGTTTTTTAGAATGTTAACAGTTTCTTTTTCCTCATGGAATTTATTTCCATGCAACAACTTTAAATTCCTGACAATGATTTTCAACCGTAGTTTAATAAGCTGTAATTTTTCATCTTGCTTATCTAACTTTGTCATTAACTTTTCATTTTTAACGGTTATTTTTTTCAATGCCGAATTAAAATCAAAAGTAAAATCACTGGATACCATCAGTTTCCCAACTTTTGAATTCTTCATCTCGTCTGTTTCTACAGAGTTATTCTGAGATGATTTTCCTGTTTGAATGGAAATATCTGATGCCATATCGAGGGTCATTGTCTTATTATCGGGCCGGTTACTTTCCTGTAAAACGTAACCATTATCTGCGTCGAATTGAGATTCATCTGATTTAATAAGAGAATCAAACATATCAATTACAGATGGAGCATTTCTGGAATTTCTTTCCAAATAAAAACCATCAATTAATTTATTATAATCATTTTTTCCATTCAAAACGATAATATTTTCCAACTTAGTTTTATCAAAATTAAGAATTTTGACTTTATCAGAATCGGACCCATTTGCTATTAGTAAGTTAGCTTGAGTTTTAGGTTCATTTCTTTCGACATCATCTTTTGTTGGATATGGTACTGCAAGCCATCGGTTATAATCCAAAGATGCTCTTGAGGCATGTAAGCTTCCCCCCTTTATGTCAGACTGAATCATAACAACGCCACGAGCCATGCCTGCCTGAATGCGATCTCGCTTTACGTATTGTTGTCTTTGTATGTCTTGCCCAAATGGATATTCAGTTATCAACGCACCTCCTTCTTCAACTATTCTATAGGCCAATTTTTTATGGCGAGAAGGTGCGATAGTTTGTAAACCATGAGCCAAGACAGCAATAGTATGCCCATTACAATTTAATGCAGTTTCATGGGCAATACCATCGCAGCCTAATGCTAATCCACTCACAATACTCCAATTCTTTTCTACAAAGAATTTCGTTATCCTTTCCGTAATCAGCTTTCCATGATGAGTCGGCTCTCTAGTTCCGATGATAGCAACGGAATTATCAGGATAATTAAATAAACGTCCCTTAACATACAATAAGCAAGGATCATCCTTTGTTTCGGACAATAACTTTGGATAATCATCATCCAATACAGATATTATTCGAAAAGAATATTTGTCAGCATATTCAATTTGCTTTTCAGCCTTTTCCTTTGCCAACAAAAAATTTTCTGCATTGTTGACCAACGACGAAAATTTCGGATCAGTTCTTGACAGTTCATCTATTGATGAAATATTTGAAAATGAAAATAAAGATGCTGCTTTTTTAAGTAGAACTGGACCTACTCCTTTAATCATCGAGAGTGTAAGTAATAACTTTGTAGAAGGAGTAATGATTCCTGTTAAATTGTTGTTCATCTTAAGATGTCACTTATATTTTTAGCTAAAGCAAATAGTATAACATTCCTAGCCCCTGCATCTTTTAGATATTTAGATGCATATATTAACGATGCTCCTGTTGTGACCACATCGTCAACTACAAGCACTTTATCAGCCAAAGCCAGTTTAGATACATTACCAGTAATCAAATGATCTCTGACGTTCATAAATCGGTCCCCGTGGCTCAAATGCTCACCATGCTGCGAACGAACTCCATCACGGTAGGCTAATAGATCTGGTACCAGTATAACATTACAGTGTTCAATTGGATCATTTGCTAGTGAAATCATTAATTGATTAAGTAGGTGCTCTAAGCGAGGAACACGCCCAGGCCGATGAGGAACACAGGTAATTATTGTCGTTGTCGCCCCAAAAAAGCCTGCACATTCAGTACGAAGAAATTCTCTGAGACTACTGATCCACTGAGCAGGAAAGTTGGTAGAGCTTTTGTTATTCTCTATCGAATTAGTAAGTGAATGTTCATACCTTTTGTAACTAAGCGATTCATAATTTGAAAAATTTCTGCCAGCTGAATATATAGGGAAAGTGGTTGTATCCCCACCAATAGCTTTTGGTATAAAATGATTAAGTTTGTCAAATCTTTTAGAAATGATGTAATCAGAAGATAATAAACATTCTAAACTTGGTAAGAATTTACATGGTTCATCTAAAACATCTAATATTATCTCAGGACTATTTATAATTGCATCAGGAATTAAACCGAGTGCATTCCAATGTCCTTGTGCATACTTGTATGGCCAACCACTTTTATCAAGCACTGCAAAACAACCGGCATTGTAAGCAGCTTTTATATCGACATCTGTATCACCAATCATTATAACTCGCTCAAGATCGTCAATATCAAATTCCTTCATAGCATAATGAATTCCTTTCCCATATGGTTTCGTTGGCCTCACATCCTCGTAGCAAACCAGCATATCCCATTCTATATCAGGGTATGCCCACGCTAAAACTGCTTCGGTATAACTACGTGGTGACCTAGTAAAAATAATCAAGAAGATGTTAGGATGTCTAGAAATTATTTCTTGTATAAGATCCTGAGAATATATAATTCTATCCACATCTTCCTCAAGGGCTTCTGATAAATCGTCTAGAATACCCTCATCATCATTATTAGCAAGGCTCTCTCTTATTTCTTTCAAATCATCTGTATGTATCAAAGTATTATCTAAATCAAAAATACACAATTCAAACATTTTCAACTCCATATTATAATGGAACTATTTATCGAAAAAGATTCATGTGATAAATAAAAACTTGTCAAATATCTCTAACCACAGAAAGATAGTAAGACTTATCTATTCATTTGAATCATATTTTTTCTTACCAATACGAATATTTTCATTTATTCTCTGAAAGCCATTCCATTGGAACAAGCTTGACTCCATCACGCCACTCGGGCAGGCCAACAACCCCATCAATATTTCCCCACACTGCTCGCGATGCATGATCCAGGACTAAAAGTTGAAGATTTCCATTCCCCTGAAGTACAACACTGCCCATAACTTCGAAAGCCTTGCGTATAGCTTCCACGTCTTCATCACGAACCTTGGGTTCTTCTTCTAAAACTATATCCTGATGTGATATGGGCTTGGGGAAGTAAACTTGGCTAGGTTGATCAAGCACAAGAAATCCCGGTACAGGACTGCCTAATTGTCCTAGAAAGAATTGATGAAGTGAGAGCAACACTGCCAAGTGATAGGAAAGCCAATTCGAGCCACTTCCTATCTCTGAAAGATAATCATCGCGCTCAACTCCATGAACTTTAATAGTTAAATCGTTGATTTCTAATGAGATTGGATCATGGGGATTCTCTACATCAAGAAAGGGTAGAAGTTTCCCAGCATTTTTGTTGATAACTCGCAGTGCTTTATGTTTACGAGTTTCAATATCTTGCTCGTGGAGTTCAACTTCTAATGTCTGCACAGCTTGCTTGAGCACTCGCACTTCTTCGACAAGTTCACTGTCATTGCCCAGTTTACGATGTAGATCCAATGACGATTCGATGTTGCCTATAAAACGCTCGGTACGTTTCACAGAAAATTGCTGATCACTGGCTTCCTTCGATCTACTCGTCAACGCTCTTTTACGGACCTGCACGGATCTCAATCGTTCGGTGGTGCTATCAACTTCTAATGTGACGCGCTGCAACTCCCGATCGAAGGCTGCTGGCACTTCCTTGTCCTTGTCGACATTCGCAGCACTCTCTACCTCTTCCAGTCGCTGAGCCAGAACCTGCAATTTTCGTTTCGCTGAGTCAGTGTGGCTGCCGCACATGGGGCAGTCCATCTCATCGCTTGAATGTGAAACCAGCCAACTCGACAGTTGAAGACGATCTCTCTGCATTGATAATGCCGAATGATACTGCTGAACACCCGCTCGCATTCGATTCATTTCTTCCAGACGATGACGAAGCGTAGTGAGTTCACGCGAAACAACCCGCTCTTCACTTTCTAGATTATTTAACTCGCGTAGCGCATCCGAAATCGTTAATGTGCTAACAGCCAAAGTTAGGTCTGTGCGGACGATTATTTCTTCAAGATGTTCAATCATTTGGTTTCGTGATATCTCTCCCTCCAGCCTGGGGACCAAACCAAGCTCCTGTGCTTCACTGTACTTAGATCTTAAATCGGCAAGCCACCGTGCGGAGACATCCTGAGCATTTCTGAGTTCTCGCTCTTTGCGGCGTAGAAGCTGGCGAGTTCTGTTCAACTCGAACTGCTTGGCCATCAAAGCCGATGTGATTGCGCCAAGTATGTAGGGGAAGATCTTCCTTAACTTCTCTCGGTGCTCGTAAGTGTTAGCCTTAAAAAATAGAACATCCGGGTTGGCAACTACATTCTGCGGCTGGAATGTGAATGCAGCTAAATCTCGGAACGCGGGACGACCATCGAACCCCGAGGAGTCTTCTCCACCAGAAAAGTCAAGATTAGGCAAATTGGCGAGGTCATCAAGTAGTCTCTTAACTGCTACTACATTAGTATTTTTACTAAGATGGTGGGGGATCTTATTTATTTCCTTTGCTTCCAGCAGGAACATATCATTGGTGCTACGCTGAGCTCCTGGTTCCTTTCGAGCCAAGAGCTTATCACCCTGCTCAGTCGCCACAACAATGCCAAACCATTCACAGTATTTACGAATGGTATTCACAGGAATTGAGCAAGTACTGGCACCGAGACAATAATCTATGATGGGAATAACAGCTGATTTACCCGTGCGCGAAGCCCCACTAATGACGTTGACCTTACCAAGCTCAAACCGCAACGTGCGAGGTTTGAATTTTTTGTTTCGCGGCCAAAGCACAATACCTCGAATTTGGAAATACATTAGAGTTTCACCTTCAACGTTGTCAAAACCTCATGCATGGTAAGTTCACCGCACCATGCACCAAGTTTTTCCGCCAAATCTATAAGTTGCTTCACCTCGTCGGGCAAACCCCTTGCCTTGGTTCTCGAAAGTGGAATTACCTCGCCTGTATCTTGGAGAATGATCAGTTGTCCAGCGACTGCAAGTTCAATGGATTGCAAGCTGAGCTTACGCCAACGAATTGATCGTTCTTGCACTTGAAGCAATAAATCCTGTTTGGACACTGAGGAATCCCCAAACTTTGCCGCAAATGCCCGTAGACCCGAGCTTTTATAAGTGCGCTTCACAAACTCTGAGGTTGCTTGATGCAAAATGATAGGGAGCACGAAAAAGAGTAAAGGAAGAGGCGGTGAAGCATCTACGCGATGAGCCTCGACATAGCCACAACAAAAACGCCAGACGAGCGTAGCACCTAATGCAGGATTCTGAACATTTTGGACTTCTCTAGCCAGCATATCTTACGCCACCTTTTTGCCCTTTAGCTTAGTCTCATAGCCAGGATGCCATCCTACGACGAAATCATCGGCCAGCATGTGGAAACAGCCTGGGATGAAGTATCCAGGAGGTGACATTGACTGAACCGGCACAGCAAACTGCATGCAGTCTGAATATAAAATTTGGCCTTGGTCCTGTTCAGACTTTTCTCTATGATTCAACCGACAGGCTCTCTGTTTATTCTTCCATGAGCGTGTCAGAATCTCATCAAGATCGTCAAAAGAACTTTCATCAACTTCACCTCTTACAGCCCAATCGGTGCGGTCAAATGAGGCCATTAAATAATCGTTGACAGCTCCGAGCATCTCCTCGTATGACAATCCAATGATGTCCATTTGTTTAACGAAGTTATCGGGAAGATATTCTCGTGAGACCTCCTCTGATGGTGCCTGAGCGCGACTCGAAAGGACCGTTTGTCGATCAATTTTTTGGACGAACGATGTATACCAGATATGAAAGTCATTACGTGCAATAACTGCTGGCTGACCGGCCTCTAATAGCATATCAATATGACGCTTGACCTGCCCGCAAAGGTGATTGCAAATATCGCAGACCTTAGATGGGGATACTGGATGACTTCGAACTAGCGCCTCAAGGTCTGCCTGAGGACTGCCACTACCATGCGTCAATTGAAAATTGCAAATGAGTCGTTCTACAAGATCAGGGTCTGCTGTAAATACTTTTTCAATATATGGCGCAATTTCTGCTGAGATATCTTTTCTAAAATCAAAGTGAGGAGCATTACCCCATAATGCAGTGCGAGCTTGTGCGATAGCTACCCGAGCGCTTTCCTGAGTGTTCGCGTTGGCGAAACTATTAACGATTGGCCCTTCAACAGGACGAGAAACATAAAGCTCGAAAATGGCTTTATTCACATCGAACCCTGGCGATGCAATAAGCTCAACCCAATTTGAGAGCGTTTTCCAAAGTGATTTTGCTCGATCAGCCACAGGATTAGCAGTTAGGGCACTTTTACTTTGAACGAGTTTAACACCGCCAATTCCATCCTCTTGAGCTACATCATCAAGAAGTTCTAAACTGCACACACTTCCCTCCGGCGCTTGAAGCAGCATGTGCGTGAGTCGTGTGAATTGAAGGCTGTAGCCTAGTGCCTGACCTGGAACCTCAGTCTTACGCCTAGTCTGAGGTTGCCCTTTCACTCTTGAAGTCACCATCTAGTTCCATCCAAATAGAAATTTTTTTACACATTTTGCTACAAATTACAAGTACAGAAGCGTAAAAATCTAGGCTATTTCATGTAAAGCATAGCCAGATCACTTAAAATTCTCAGGTCAGGCAATATCCTATCTAATGGTGGTCATTCTGGTGGTCTTGACAGAAAGTGAGTTCCGTATTAGCTTATTTATTAGCCAGTTAATGGCAAAGGCGATCCCAGTCAGAGGAGCCAGATTTAAAGAAGCCCGCTTAGGGAAACCTGAGCGGGCTTTTTGCTTTGATCCACTGTCCCTCTCTTAACCCTGAGCTTAAATCATTCAATAACGATGCATTTTGATGCCGCAGCGGCCGCTTTGAAAATATAACGCTTGTCGTTTTTCAGCGCTTTCAGTTAGGAAGCAATATAGCTTTCATGTTGTACCTCTCCTTCAATGCCAGGATCAGCCATCACAAAAGCACTTCCTAGCTCCGCGACAAGTTCTTCCTCTGCATAATCCGCACTGCCAAACTTCCCTTTCATTTCACGGTTAAGGCGTTTTTTACCCCCGCTCCAGTGAGCCAGCTCATGCAGACCGGTAGCGTAGAAGTTAGCCGCATCCGAAACAGATGGCGCTCCGGTAACCAGACTTCATCAGTTGAGGGTCGGAAAAAGGCATTTTGTCCTTTCTCAATAATGTTTGCACCGCTCTTCCTGAACAGGTTTTCAGCCTGCGGCAACGGGTCAAATGTCGCTTCCGGGCTGACCGTTTCCGTTGTCAGGGGCAAACCGTCGATTTGCTGAACGTTAAATACGGTGAAGGTTTTCAGCATCGGGATTTGTTCAACTTCTCCGGCGTCGTTTTCCTTCTCAAGTGTGGGTTCCGGTTGTGTAATTGGATGGCAGACCAGACATGCCGGATACACGCTGCCAAGGGCAGGACCAGGGTTTAACACCGGCTTCCAGTGCTGCAATGATGTTGTCGGTAACGGTCTGATAAATATCCTTTCTGGTTTTAGAAAATTTCGTTTTTGAGGAGCCTGACGGGTCCAGCGGGGATACGCTGGTCGCCGCTGCGGTGTTAGGGGCGCTTGTCCGGGGGTTAAGCAGGGAAATTGTCATGGTTTTTTCTCCGTCAGTGTGTGATTTTCGTCTTCGTATCGCCTGACGGTTCGCTTTCCCGGCATCGTTCTGTCCTGCAAAGGCGCAGCATGCGTGCCATTTACCCTTGCGGGACGGGTTGTGTTGGGAAACGATTAACAGAAAGCCGATACAGGAACGAAAAGCGCACAGGAGAAAAACTGCCCCTGCATAGCCGGGCGTAGCGCTCCTTACTTCGCAGTGGTGAAAAGTAAAATGGTGGTGTTGAGTCAGGGGCCTGCACTGACAGGGACTTCATGTAGGTGTTAGCATGCTTTGCTGCCGGACGAGACGATCCTGCTAACCGGGGGCGGTTTGTTCTTAAATTAATTGTCTCGTTCCGACATCACTTACAACCGGAGCCGGGCTGTCTCATTATTGAACGCAGCATCCAGTCTATCCACCACCACCTAGGTCTGGGGTGAGAGATTTCTTGGAAATGGCCACAGCACCGTAACCGGGGAATTATTCTCAAAGGGCTTAACAGGTATATTATTTCACTTAATTATAATGCCAATGTCATGAAAAATTTTTAGTGTAAAGATTTAATAATTATCATTTAAGTGTAGATTACAAGCAGAACAATTGAATTAATCGCCACATTGAACATATAAAGTCTCAATACACTTGATGTATTTAACAAGACATAGGATTAAACCCATTAACATTAAAAAATTTAAAATGCAAACCTCGTTTTGGCTGGGTATAAATACAATTTAAACCGCAACGTTTTTAAGTAAATAAATTCATTTGCAACTAAGCATTCAGGGTTGATATAATATAACCACTTAGATAATAATCCATGTTAGTTTGGAGTTAATATGTACATAGCGATAGATGGTGATGATGTGGGGAGAAAAATAACCTCATCATACTTATCCAACTCAGAAGAGAGGTTGAAATACATAAGCAACAAATTAAATGATACCACAATAAAAATATCTAAAATGCTCTTATCCAATGGATTTGAGATAATTTTCCAAGCCGCAGATGGTGTTACAGCGAAAACAGACAACGAGGTCAATCTTAACTTTGTTTTTGATAAGATAAAATCCTATTCCTTTGACGAAATTACATTTTCAGCTGGTGTGGGAGCGAATCTAAGAGAAGCCTATGTTGCACTGTTAAATTCTAAAAGCAACGGTAAGAATATGATTTCTATTTACAAAGACATATTATAATGGTGCGAAATGTTTAGAATAATAAGATTTGACTGGTTGTTAAAAACGGTATCACTAATCTCTTTGTTTGTCACAATACTTTCATTTTGGATCTTTAAGACAGTTCTGTCTTCTGACTTAAGCCTGTTCAAATTGTTATCAATATCATCATTAGCATCCATTATCATAAACTTCTTTCTACTTTCATCAAAGATATCAAGACTAATATGGGGAACAATAAGGTTTTTCAAGAAAGACATATATCCTGACTTAAATGGAATTTGGGTTGGACATATAATCACAGAAACAAATGATGAATTTGAAGTCCGCGCCAAAATAAAGCAAGCACTCCTTGTAACAAAGATAGAAATGCACGGCCCCACAGTTAAATCTGTTACGCTAGAAGCAACGCCAACTAAGGAATTGGATAACAACAAATTGTATTATGTATATAAATCAACCCCTAAAAACCCTAGTTGGAGCGAGTATATTGGCTCGACCATATTCGACGTAATTGAAAGTAAGAATGCGCTCCAACTTTCTGGTCGATATTATACAGACAGAAAATCCGTGGGGAGAATATCAATAAAAAGAATATCACTTAACACTGACTCCGACATATCTTTTTATTAATTTTCGGAATGTTTAATTACCACAATCATCCATATTCGTTCTTTTAAAATAGAAGGATAATTCGCGCTACTGATATATTAATCATGGATAAACTCCTTTCAGTAGCCATTTCCCTAGAACAATACCCCTGCACACCCCATATACTTCATCAAAACTGATTATTGTGGGCGTCTCCACTTATAAAGAATCGCGAGGAAAATTCGAGTGGTGTTTTTTTTTCGCCCTCTCTCCATTAGATGCCCCCAAAATAGACATCATATTAAATTTCTTTTAACACATAAACTATACTGTTAATAATGTCTAATATCTGAAAAATGAGTGCAACTCAATAACTTCATCTATTTTTTACTTCTCTCTTATACTTTTTATATCATTTCCGTTTTTTATTCCTACCCACTCAGATTTTCTGCCTACAATAATCAGGAGCATTGTCTCTGCTGCGTTCAGTCCAGTCAGCCAAGATTTCATGTCTGTATAAGACGGTTGAGGAAAATCTTCGGGATGTGTATGCCATTCGCCTAAATAAACAAGAAAGCCATTTGACTGTTCAAACAGTTCATCTACTTTCAGCTGATGATGGTCACCTTTTCTTTCAAACCGATTACGTGTCCTGATGTCACCCGGCCCTGGTTCCGAAATGTGAGTTATAACGATGTGAGGTCCCCGGCGTTCTCCTATCAGAACCCCTCCAGCTTCTGTGCTGACATATTGCATTTGGCGATATGATTTGAGCAGTCGAACGACTTCGCTCATGACCACTACATGATTGTCAAAATTATCGATGAATACCAATTCATTTATGTTCATTACACACAGGGCAATTAGGCTGATGTGGCAAAAATTGAGGCCTGAGCGAACGCCCCCCCTCAAGGATATGTTCATTGTAAGTCCACTTTAACTCTGGTTCTAGAGTACTTAACACGGCCATCTGGGCCAGAGATGACGTTATGCTACTAACTGCTGCATCATAAAGGGTGTAAGTGCTGCCACAACTTTTATTTTTTTCGCTTGATATATCAAGATCATTAAACCTTGAATCGGTTCCTTTATGGTATTTTGCAGGGTTAGAAACCATACACCCGTAACAGCTTCGGCCATCATCAATAAAGACTTTTGATGCCCGGCCGTTGCCATCGTTGAACGCGTGAATAATAAATGGTCTTTGCTCCAGTGGAATCTGTCTAACCACCGCAGCGATGCGTTTTGACACAGGTGGGCGTCCTGTCGCATCAATAATGATGTCGTACTTCTGCATTTCATCTGCGCTGATACGGAATTGTTCCATAAATCCAACAACCTTTGTCTGTAAATGCACAGACTCCTGGAGCTTTGCCGCAAGTGAAAGGGATTTAGGCCACCCGAAATCATGTGATGATAGGGTATGACGGCCAAAATTACTGGGTTTGTAGATATCATCATCATAAAGATGCAGATAACCCTTACCACATCCGGCTCCGTTGCGGAGTAATAATTCGGCCAGATACCCTCCAATTGTTCCACAACCTATCAACGCTATACGCTTTGTTGAAAGACTTACTGCCCCCTTCCGTCGTGTATTCCGGCTAAGGAGCGTCGCAATGTCAGCACGAATGACACCCAGCCTTTGATATTCCGTGCAAACACTTTTGCCACCCAACATCGCCGCAAGCTTGACCGTTGAGTTTTTGGCTGTCTTCCGGTACCTTCTGAAATCAACAGACAGCGTATTGAACTCAACATAGATAGCTAAGATGTCCTGGTTTAAAACATCAAAGAGAAAAATGTACCTTTTCTTCCCTTCGGCTTTGATGTTTTCAATGACTCTATCTCTGGCATTGTGGTCTGATTTTTCAAGCCATTCCAGTAAGTCCCGGAATGAAGCCGGTGGCCATTTCATCCCGGCAAGACGGCTGGGATTTACAGAAATGTAATGCGTGCTGATGGGTATTTCTTTTAACGAAGTTCTGGGGAAATACCTTTGTTTGAGCCACTTGGTCATAACGGCTTCCGAGTCCTCCGGGGAGGATTCCTCAACCGTTATGTACTCCTGTCTTGTAGTTCCATCAGACTTAAGTAATTTTGCCAAAGAGGTTTTAAGTGTGGTCCCCCGACTTGCGTTTGACAGAAGAAAGAGTGTCTCGCTGGGACGCCAGTATGCGGCAAACTCCCCTTCCAGTTCTCTCTTATCATTTACCCCTTGCGTAGCAGCGGATACCGAATTAATGAGGGTCTGGTGTATCTGTGCATCAACTTCTTTATATGTCGCTTCCAGCTCGTTGGAATCCCAGTCTGCTTCCATCTGCTCAACATAGCAAAGGAACCCTTCCAGGGCGACATGGGGCATAAGGCAACTTTTGAACTGTTCAGGTTGCTCAATAATGAATGCTGTCGGCAGTTCTGTGAAAGGGTCGGGATGAATCACCAATGCAACATTAAAATTACCGGCATCAGTCGCGTATTCTTTCGTGTAATATCCTGCACCTCGCTCCCTGCTGTGCAGAATCGATTTTTCAGGGAGATTGCGGGCACGCATATAGCGATACCCGCATCCCGTCATCACTTGATGGAGCTTCCCGTCCTCCATCAGCCACTTACCATCGTTTTGTTGATTGGTTTAGATGATGGCTCTTTGGATGGTGCATTGAGAAATGCCGGAGCTGCAGCACTTGACGTGATTAATAGAGCATTAGTCACACGTTTACCAAATGCTTCGTTGATTTTACGTAACGCTTCTTCCCGACTTACTGATTGCTCAGCGGCAAGTAAAATACCGTACAGACCTTCCATAGTTTCAACGATAGCTCTATGGTGCACGTTATGGTTACTTTCCGCAGGGAACAATGGTTTTTCGTCAGTATCGTCGGGACTTTCCACACCGCGATTGAATTCCTCAGGCAGCAACCTGGCAATAAGTTTCATCGTCCCGGTGAGGTCGGAGCCATTATGAGATTCTCTATCGAGGATGTTGACGACCGCAGTCATCAGACTGATTGATGAAGGGCCCCCTACTTCCCATTGTGCATCCCGCCAAGCCTTCATAAACCGGCAAACTGAACGCAGATGCCCGCCGATACGTTTACAGCTTTCGTTGAACCAGTCTTCAACAATTTTGGGGTCGCTGACTGACCATCTTCTGATCCCTTCGCGAAGTGCTAGGTTCACTTTGTCGGACTCAACGGCATAAGCCTCGCGTCCCCCCCGGTTCAATGCAAAAGATTCAAACACCGAATCTGACTTTATGAGGTGTGCGGAATCTGCTGCTGTTTGTTTTTTCTGGAATTGTTCTTTAGGGATCGCATACATCGGCACATCAATGTGTGTTTTCTCCCGATAGATTTTGATGCGTCCGCAGGTATTCTTTTCTTCAAATACCCAGCCATCGTTTTCAGCTTCTAGTGATTTCAGTGATGTATCCACGAGAAGGAGGAGCAGAGTGTGTCCAATGCTCGGTTCGGATTCAAACACCGTCATGGGCATGTAGGTGCCATCATCAATATCCATTTCCTGCCCCGGATGAAAAGGCCTGTTTAACGTATCGTACTGAAAACTTCCTTGAGTCCAGAAACGAGGCTGGAATTTGATGAAGTCATCGCGTGCTTCATCTTCCATTTCAAAAATAAGTCGCGCTAGATCAGCACGTTCTTCGGGGGAGAGGTAGCGAACGTTTGTTTTCTCAAGTTTTAATCTGACACTTTCAAGTGTCAGCGCTTGCCTTCTCACGTCAATTGCGACTTGGCGAGCTTCCTGAAATACATCTCTCGTCCTTTCACGTACGATCTGACGAAGTGCTTTGAGTTTATCGGATTCAGTCTGGCTCAATTTGAGCTTACTGATTAAGCCATCCATATTGTGACTATAGTAATTGTTAAAATCCCAAGGCATCAGAATTTCTCCTGCGCGATTGCGCGCTTAAAGGGTTTTGCAGGTGTAGTGAAAAAGCTCTTAAGCTTCTGGTTCTGAGCGAACTGCACAGTAGCGAGTTGTCTTCCCCTTGCACTCAGATTTTCAATGGAACTCTTCGTGGCATTATCCAGAGTGATGTCGCTGGCAGCTTCATTAGGGATCACTTCATCCAGACTGGTGTAGTTATCGGAGGCACCATGGAGCGTAAGCTCGCGCAGGAGCATATTTTTATGGAGATGTTGGTTAGCCGTCATGGTTGTAAGGACCAGTTTTTTACCTACGCCCCAAAGTCGGCAGTAGCCATTCCACCATTTTTTGCTCAGCAGCCTTGGGCTAAGTGAATACTCTTCCCCGGTAGTACCGATATTAAGTATGTGTATGTCTTTATGAGCAACATCAGGAAAATCAGACTTCATGTCCCTGAAAACTTCCAAAAATCCGATATAACTGGGGTTGTTGGCGACCAGACCTCCATCAGCAAAATAAGAACCAAGATCTTCACAATGGTGTGGTGCAAAGAACGTCGGTGCAGCGGAGGTTGCGAGTGCGGCATCAATCAATTTAAGTGCACCGTCGCGGGTAAAATCTGGGTTATGTGGTGTCTTGAAGAACTGAGGTTTTCCTGTTGAAAGATTGACTGCCGGGACCATTACTCTCCGGACCAAGTCATTAAAGGTGGTCTCACCACCGATCATCGTTTCAATTGTTTGTCGAAGTGGTTTACTACTATAAATGGGAGAAACAAGTGATTTAAGGAGATTGAATGGCCACCATCTTGGTGGAAAAATATCATTCGCTTTATCTAAGAAAACACATTCCAACTCGCGAGCACTCTTGCCTTTAGCAAGGCCGAGAGCCAAGATCCCACCTATCGATGTCCCAGCGATGAGGTCAAAGTAATCGCCAATTCTGATTTCTTGGTCAGGATGCCTAGAGGCAAGTATCCTCTCAATCTCAGCAAGCACACTGATTGTAAACATCCCTCTGGCCCCACCACCATTTAGGCAGAGTAGCCGTACTCCATGGTCATTGACTACATGCAATTCAGACATTGAAAACCCCATAACCAGAGAATATAGCTATAAGATATGTCTGTTTTTATTCTTTTCAATGTACAAATAATCAGTGTTTTTGTAATTAGTATAAAACACTTTTAATTCTATAAAACATGCTGATTTAACCTGTAAAGTTAGAATTTTTACATTTTATATCCAATCAAAGGAAGGTCTTCATTTGAAACGAAGAAGAATCATTCGATGACTCTTTGCGGTACGTGACATCCACTGGCACTATCAGGCAGTGTCCGATGAACCAAACTCTTGAAGCCTGCCTGACCTAAAGTGAAGCCCCCCACAGGCAAGATAATTCCTAACCATAAGGCCAACGACGATAACATCCCTACTTACACCAACAAACGTTAGGCCATGATATTGGCACGAGGTACCTAATATTGACATCACGCAACGGTATTCGGTCAGTCTATGAGATAGCTTTCGTCCATCTCTGGGTCAACTTCAAATCTCTCAGTTTCAAAATAGATAAGACCTACTTCTTTTGGAACGGCATCTAGTTTGTCGAGTACGGCATTAATTCGAGCGCATTGCTCAGCGTTGATATAGAAGCGATGGTCGTTTAACCAATTCCGAGAATCATGATAGTTGTCGAGCGTTGCCGCCTCCAGTGTTACGACACATTGTTCTATTTTTGAACGACTGCACAGTCGCTTGATTTGAGGAATGATATCGACTGTTCGATCATCCGACACGACGATCGCAAGCCTTCGAGTGCCGCTCGTTTGTACGTAACGCACTCCGGAATTATACCGAGATCCCCTTGATGGCGTACACTCATCGGTCGCTTCACCGTCGAGAATAATCCCGATAGCATGGCAAAGACCAGCAGGATCAAGCAGTATTGTGCCATCAATACCGCTGACACTTCGAAGGAGTGATTCAGTGAGCCTAGTTGGCACGATTCTAGTACCTTGCTTGCAAAGTCGATTCGCCTCGCAGGCCGCATCTTCCGCAACGACAATCATGCTCCCATGCCCCTGACTGGTTTGGGTCATCAGAAGGTTCCACAAGTGCAATCCACTATCTTGTGAAGACAACGGAAATAGTCTCGCGTAATTTGCCAGGAAGGCAGCTTTGTCAAAAGGCTCCTGTGGAAGTTTGGGCACAGCATATTGACTGAGTAGCAGTGCTTGGTTACCGCAGTACAACTGCCAGTGATAATGATCTATAAAATCTACCGTGAACGCATCTTGTGCCCTGGGATCGTGCGACTCCTTCAGTCTCCCAAGTCCATAGATGTACTGACTATTTGCGATAATGCCGACACCTGATGCCGCCATCTGCAAGACTTTCCGAACCCATCGTGGCTCACGAAAGGGAACTGGCTCAACAAACTTCGCCAAGAACTCAACCGCCTCGTTATCTGGATCGACGAGAATGAGCTGACCTATGCCTTTCGCCCCCTCGTACATAAGAGAGGAGACAAGGTTCAAAGCATCGAAAAGATCAGTATGAATGTATCTTCGTTCGATCGAGAGGCCTGCGGTGTGCAGAAAGTCCTTTGCAGCAATCCGTATTATTTCCTCGGCATCTCTCATACTGCCTTGGATAAATCGTCCTGGATCAGGGTTATGCAATTCCTCGGTAGCCTCACGAAGAACCGCATACATCGCTGCATGTATCAGACTGCGAAATCCATGTCCTTGTTGGCTTTCGTCAACAGACTTGGAGAGCAAAGGAGGGAATTTCTCGAAAGTGTCGTTTGGAATCTGTATGACTGGGGTGACATAATAGTCGTCTATTCGCCTAGACTCTCCGCAAAATGACGTTACGTTATGCTCGGTATCAAAAGCTTCGAGTGCCTTACTAACCGATGTTCGCACTGAGTCGCGACGTATCCACTCTGGCTTGTCGCGCATGCTTGGCCCATCACCAAAAATCATACTCTGTAACCGATGATTCTTGTAAATCGATTCAACTGAATCCAGCAATCCTTCAAACAAAGATAGATGCCACTTACCATCTTCTGGCTCTACGCATATCGGATTCGCATTTTTACTGCCAGGGCGGCGAGCACCAACAAGTAGCACTTCTGCATCAGCCGGTGCACCCAATTTTTTCAGTACATTACGTGCCAGAATCTGGATGTGAATTCTGTAGCTGTCCTGATATCCCCACATAAAAAGGTTGATGATGCTACCTGCCACCTCGATTTCTCCTGCTTGCTGTTTGCCGTGCCCTAAGACCAGCAGTTTTGTCGACTCACTTCACCATTCATTCCACATTTTTATTGCAGCGTCGATAAACGCTTCCGCATCGGCTTTCTCCCATGAGGTATGTGTCCCCTCCCAAAGCAAGTAATACTGTTCATTGGCGCATAGCAGCTTGTCTTTATCTGCTTCTGTCTGAATCCAATTCATGGCATTGACAAAACAATCAGCATAACTGGTGCCAAACTTTTCATTTGGCACGTTGTAGAGTAGACCTTCAAGGTAATAGGAAGGTGCAAGTCCTGGCTTCAATTTTCCGTCAGCAATGAGTTTACTTCGAAGGTTCTTCAGTACGCGAACCATGGGCTTTAGCCATTTATTACTGGCCTGATGTTTTAAGGTGAGATTTTCTGAATGCTGCTTGGGGTAATTGGCAATCCGTTCACCAGCGCCATTAAAGAAACAGATGCCCTCATCGTATTGTGAGTCGTAATGCCCCTTGAATTTCCAATAACGACGAAACTGCATTGATGCGATAACGTCAGCTTTGCGCCTACTTCCATTTGCCGCTACAACTATGGCCTTATCTCCGACCTTAACATCAGACCCGAAGCGCTCTGTAAGAGCCTCAAGCACATCTTGCTTAAATTGAGTATACGAGTAGGTTGCAGGAACAAATGCACGGTCATACGCCTCTTTGTCTTCTGGTGATAACTGTGTGAGGTCACTGTAGTAGACATCATCAAGACATATGACTACATCAACGTCACTTTCAGCATAAATGTTAGTATCGTTTCCATAGGAGCCCTGAAGGAATACTTTAAAATTCTTTCCATGATACTTAGTGTTTGCGCTCTCTAATGCATTCTTTATAATGCTATAAGTCGAGGCAGACTGTGCAATAGATCCTTGGTGGGACCATGTATCGAGCTGTGATTCAGGTATTCCCATATTATTTCGCCTCACTCATATCAGAAACTCTCTTAATTGTGCCTCACGAGCTCCAAAAGACTCCCTACCACGCTGTCGAAGGGTATTCAGTTTATCTAAATTGTACTCAAGTAAATCTGTCGCCATCTCAGGCCGTTCGAATGTGTCGCTGATCCGAATCGTCGGAATATCTTTGAATAGAATGTCGCGTAGTTGATCCATCGATTGTGTATTGATCTCTAAAGTTTTTTGAAGCAGCTGGACTGCGAGCCATTTCTTAGCAATCCGCATAAGGAGACCTGGTTTAGGTTCTGGATAGATACCAACACCGACATTTATAACCCGGATATCCTTGTGATCTTTTTTCAGAGCGACAGTGGCGTCGGCGATTGCAAACAAGGTGGGGTTGTTTGCGCAGTAACCTCCATCGATCAACTCAACCTTATCTCCTGCTGCGGTAACAATCACTTTCCTTTCGAAGAACGGATAAGCCGAGCAAGACGCTTGCACTGCATCAGCGATGCTGACCCCGAATCCTGGACTGAAGGTTCCCTTGCGACCATGGGCCTGCACAACATTACCTTTGAAGATCATTGGTCTTTCGGTCATCCATCGAGTTGCGACGATGCCAATACCCATCAGAACATCTTCGAATGTCTTGTCTTGAAAAACTTCCTTAGCCAAATCCTGGAGCGCCATTGTTCTTGCCGCAGCCGACCGGCTGGACATAACTCGTGGTACATGTTCGGTGTACAGTGCGTGTATTTGATCTACTTCGTATCCTAGAGCGATGAGCGCGGCAATAATCGCACCGGTGCTAGTACCAAATACAAGATCAAACCTCTTATATAATGGGCACCCAAGCATAGCCTCAATTTCCTTGAGGACACCCAGTGTATAAAAGCCCTTTGCACCGCCACCATCAAGTGCGAGAACACGGCATATGTTGTCGTTGCCGTACTCGGTGAGTAGTGATGACGGCGAAACAGAGTAAGTCATTCTTTTGCACTCCTTGTTCACTACGAGGATATCCAACTAGTACAGAACAATTTATAAAAGCTGGAGACTTCAAGTAGTCCGACACCTGCATAAACCAACAGCGTGAGCGGATGGATCTCCATCAAATCGCATAGTAGGCTAACTTGTTCGAGGTAGGACTTTTAAGGTCGCGTTCCATCGAAATAAGGTAGATAAAATACCTCTTGACTCACACCACGGCCTCCCTCATCTGTTGCAGAGCATTGAGCAACGATGCTTTAAGCGTCTTCATTCTGTACTTTACCTAAACACCTAGAGTTGCGGACATATTACACAATAGGGCCTAAACCTATACTATTCATTGATCTATTTTTACGCATTTGCCACTTTAATAAAATCCACAACTGCGGCTTCACTCAAAAGCGGAGAGTCCGGCCAGTATTTACTGCATTACGTGCGTCAATTGCTGTACCCATACGGTTCTGCGAATAGATAACTTTCATATCCCCCCCATCCATGGAACACCAAAGTAACGATCAGCATATCCGAGGTTCACTCAACCCAGCCTTACGTAACCCGCTACTATTGGTGGTCATTTTGGTGGTCTTGACAGAAAGTGGATTCAGGTTTAGCTTGAATATTAGCCAGTTACTGGCAAAGGCGATCCCAGTCAGAGTAGCCAAATTTGAAAAGCCTGCTTTTAGAGCAGGCTTTTTGCTTTTCTGGGGCAGGTAAAATTGCCCTCAGTTGCCGAGCTTAACCGGCATCCCTGACCGACGTTCCAGTTCCGCGCCCGCCCCCTCGTTGACAAGCTCGGTTCGCAGCGAGGCAGATATCGGCAAAGGCACTTTCCGGGTCGATTCAAATTCAGCCCGGTTCCGTGATAGCGGTTCATGCACCTCTACCCAGCGGCTGCCGTCCGGCTCTGTCGTCACTTTAACGGGCTGATCGATAAGCTGTACACGGGTGCCTACCGGGACGTTATCGAAAAGATATTTAATGTCGTTATTGCGCAGACGAATACAACCCTGGCTCACCCGCAGTCCGATGCCAAAATTGGAGTTTG
Source organism: Enterobacter cloacae complex sp. FDA-CDC-AR_0132 (assembly GCF_003010695.1). NCBI lineage: Bacteria > Pseudomonadati > Pseudomonadota > Gammaproteobacteria > Enterobacterales > Enterobacteriaceae > Enterobacter > Enterobacter cloacae complex sp. FDA-CDC-AR_0132. The sequence continues at coordinate 4,859,625 of NZ_CP027618.1, forward strand.
TCCCGTGAATGGCATACAGCCTGCCAATATAAATCGCATACAGTCCCATTGGGTTATCGGGCCCAGCGGGCACGAATGCAGGCAGCGTTTTCCCCTCTGCCGCATAGGCACGGCGCGTATTCGGCGTAGGAGACCAGGTGGGGCCTTCCTGCTTACGTTCTACCGCTGTGACCCAGTTTCGCGGGGTTTCGCGCCCGGCCTGACCAATGCCGATGGGTAACACTTCAACAGTGTTGCTTCCCGGTGGGTAATAGTAGAGGCGCATTTCTGCCGCATTAACGATAATTCCCTCGCGGACGGTGTCAGGCAAAATCAGCTGCTGGGGTATCACCAGTTGCGTACCGGATTTAGGCAAAAAAGGATCCACGCCCGGGTTCGCTTCCAGCATATTGCTCAGACCCTGCCCGTATTGCGCGGCAAACGCTTCGAGCGGTAGCGTATTGTGCTCCGGCACGGTAATGGTTTGCGAAGTGCCCACCAGCCGACTGCCTGTCGGCGGTAAAGGATAACTTACCGCCTGAACGCTCTGGCTGATAAGTAATGCAGCAAGACAACTCAACACATTTATACGACACATATTCCCTTCCTCAGTCGCACCTTGATTTGCTAAGCATAGCGTAGCCGCTTTGCATTACCCATCAGGAAATAAAATCAGTTTGCACACGCGCCCTGGCGCGGTAGTCTCATACGTTCCGTTTATATGACGGTGGCTATGTGAGTGACCTTTTTTATACCAATAATTAGAAATACGTGCAGACAGGACAACTATGGACTCCACTCTCACCTCCACACATCCCAACGAGGAGACACCTTCGCTCAATCGTGCCCGCCGCGCAGCCCTCGGCAGCTTCGCGGGTGCCGTCGTCGACTGGTATGATTTTCTGCTTTACGGCATTACTGCCGCGCTGGTGTTTAACCGCGAATTCTTCCCCCAGATTAGCCCGGCAATGGGTACGCTCGCCGCGTTTGCTACCTTTGGCGTCGGCTTCCTGTTTCGTCCACTGGGCGGAGTGATCTTCGGCCACTTCGGTGACCGTCTCGGTCGCAAACGCATGCTGATGCTCACCGTCTGGATGATGGGCATCGCCACCGCGCTGATTGGCGTTCTCCCTTCATTTTCCACCATTGGCTGGTGGGCGCCGGTGCTGCTGGTTACGCTGCGCGCCATTCAGGGCTTCGCGGTAGGCGGAGAATGGGGTGGCGCGGCGCTGTTATCCGTTGAGAGTGCCCCGAAGAACAAGAAAGCGTTTTACAGCAGCGGCGTGCAGGTGGGCTATGGCGTAGGTCTGCTGCTCTCCACCGGACTGGTGTCGCTGATGAGCCACTTCACCACCGATGAACAATTCCTGAGCTGGGGCTGGCGCATTCCGTTTATCTTCAGCATCGTGCTGGTTGTCGCTGCCCTGTGGATCCGCAACGGCATGGAAGAATCTGCTGAGTTCGAACAACAGCGGCAAGAACCGCCCGTTGCCAGAAAACGGCTGCCGGTGATGGAGGCGCTTGTCCGGCATCCTGGCGCTTTTCTGAAAATTATCGCCCTGCGCCTGTGCGAACTGCTGACGATGTATATCGTGACCGCGTTTGCCCTCAATTATTCAACGCAAAATCTCGGTCTGCCCCGCGAGCTGTTCCTGAACATTGGCCTGCTGGTCGGCGGGATCAGCTGCCTGACTATCCCCTGCTTCGCCTGGCTGGCGGACAGGTTTGGTCGCCGTCGCGTCTATATCACCGGGGCGCTAATTGGCACCCTCAGCGCCTGGCCGTTCTTCATGGCGCTGGAGGCACAGTCGATCTTCTGGATTGTCTTCTTTGCCATCATGCTCGCTAACATCGCCCACGATATGGTGGTCTGCGTGCAGCAGCCCATGTTTACCGAACTGTTCGGGGCGAGCTATCGCTACAGCGGCGCGGGCGTAGGCTATCAGGTGGCAAGCGTGGTCGGCGGCGGGTTTACGCCATTTATTGCCGCCGCGCTGGTGACCTTCTCCGGGGGCAACTGGCACAGTGTGGCACTTTATCTGCTGGCCGGTTGCCTGCTGTCAGCGGCGACGGCGTTATTGATGAAAGAGACGAGCCACACCTGATCTCACTTTTGTTTCACAGGCGTGTGACATACTATCGGGTAGAGTCGCACACCTGTGGAACAAGGAGACAGAGATGAATAATAAGGGCTCCAGCCTGACCCCGGCTCAGGCACTGGAAAAACTCGATGCACTGTATGAACAGTCCGTCAACGCGCTGCGCAGCGCCATCAGTGAGTATATCGAAACAGGGAAACTCCCCGACGAAAAGGCCAGAAGTAAGGGCCTTTTTGTTTATCCATCGCTTTCCGTCACCTGGGACGGCAGCGCGACTAACACACCGAAAACGCGCGCCTACGCACGCTTTACCCACTCCGGCTGCTACAGCACCACCGTCACCCGCCCTGCACTGTTCCGCCCTTATCTTGAAGAGCAACTCACGCTGTTGTATCAGGATTACGGCGCGCACATTGCCGTTGAACCCTCACAGCATGAGATCCCGTATCCGTATGTGATTGACGGTTCGGCATTAACCCTTGACCGCTCCATGAGCGCGGGGCTGACGCGCCATTTCCCGACCACCGAGCTGTCGCAGATTGGCGATGAGACGGCGGATGGGATCTACCACCCGGCAGAATTTTCACCGCTGTCGCACTTTGATGCCCGCCGCGTGGATTTCTCTCTGGCGCGCCTGCGTCACTACACCGGGACGCCCGTCGACCATTTCCAGCCCTTTGTACTGTTTACCAACTACACCCGCTATGTCGACGAGTTTGTCCGTTGGGGCTGTAGCCAGATCCTCGACCCGGATAGCCCTTACATCGCGCTGTCCTGCGCCGGCGGGATCTGGATCACCGCGGAAACCGAGGCACCCGAGCAGGCCATCTCCGACCTGGCGTGGAAAAAACACCAGATGCCTGCCTGGCACCTGATCACCGCTGACGGCCAGGGGATCACCTTAATTAACATCGGGGTTGGTCCGTCAAATGCCAAAACCATCTGCGACCATCTGGCGGTATTGCGCCCGGACGTGTGGCTGATGATTGGACACTGCGGCGGCCTGCGTGAAAGCCAGCTGATTGGCGACTACGTGCTGGCCCACGCCTATCTGCGTGATGACCATGTGCTTGACGCTGTGCTTCCACCGGATATTCCTATCCCGAGCATCGCCGAAGTGCAGCGTGCGCTGTATGACGCCACCAAAGAGGTGAGCGGTATGCCGGGTGAAGAGGTTAAACAGCGTCTGCGTACCGGTACGGTAGTGACGACGGATGACCGCAACTGGGAACTGCGTTACTCCGCCTCCGCGCTGCGTTTCAACCTCAGCCGTGCCGTCGCGATTGATATGGAAAGCGCCACCATCGCCGCACAGGGATATCGCTTCCGCGTCCCTTACGGCACGCTGCTGTGCGTCTCCGACAAACCGCTGCACGGCGAAATTAAGCTTCCGGGTCAGGCCAACCGTTTCTATGAAGGGGCAATCTCCGAACATCTGCAAATCGGCATTCGCGCCATTGATTTGCTGCGTGCGGAAGGTGACAGGCTGCATTCCCGTAAATTACGTACCTTCAACGAGCCGCCATTCCGCTAACCAGAACAAGGAATAACCATGCACACCCCATCACGCTTATCGGCCCTGCGCCGATGGCTACAGGAAAACAATCTTGATGGCATGATCGTGCCGCGCGCGGATGCCTGGCAGAGTGAGTATTGCGCGCCGTACGATGAAAAGCTGGCCTGGCTGACGGGCTTTGATGGCTCCGCAGGTCTGGCGCTGATACTGAAAAACACAGCCTTGCTGTTTGTCGATGGCCGCTATCAGGTTCAGGCTCGCCTTCAGGTCAATATGGATGAAATTGAAATCCACCATTTGCACAATGAACCGCTGGCCGAATGGCTCACAGCCAACGTCGGGGCCGGCATGCGTATTGGGTTTGAAGCACTGCTAATGACCAATACGGAGTTCGGGCAGCTGTCTGCAACACCCTGTGAACTGGTTCCGCTCAGTCAGTCGCCGTTTGATACCTTATGGCACGATCGCCCTGCCGCGCCGGCGGGACGTATTCGAGAAATGCCGGTGGAGGTCAGTGGCGAAAGCAGCCTCGCCAAACGCCAGCGCGTTGCCGCCGTGCTGGCCGCACACGATGCCGATTATCTGGCCGTGACTCTGCCAGATAACATTGCCTGGCTGTTGAACGTGCGTGGCGCCGACATTCCATCCAGTCCTGTTCCCCTCTCCTTTGCCCTTCTTGATCGTGACGGTAGCGTGGAGTGGTTTGTTAACGACAATAAGCTCAGCGAGCTACCCGAGAGCGTGAGAAACGCGTTCAGGATTGCGCCACAGGATGCCTTTATCGAACGCTGCCAGCGCCTGTCACAAGGCAAGCGGGTGATGCTTGATGCCGATTCCGCACCGGTCGCCCTGCGCTTTGCCATTGAGCCAGAGGGCGAAATAGTCTGGCGAACCGATCCCATCACTCTGATGAAAGCCACTAAAAACCCGGTCGAACTTACCGGGTATCGCGAGTGTCATCACCAGGACGGTGCTGCCTGGGTGAATTTCCTGGCCTGGCTAAGCCGTGAAGTCCCCCTGCGTGAGGCGGCGGGAAAACCGCTGACGGAGCTGGAAGCGCAGGCGCAGCAGCTTGCGTTCCGTAAACAGCAGCCTGGATTTATTGAGCAAAGTTTTGCCACCATCTCCGCCTCCTCCAGTAATGCGGCGATGTGCCACTATCACTCAAGCGAAGCCAGCAATAAGCCCATCGGTCATCATCATTTTTACCTTAATGATTCCGGCGGTCAGTACCATAACGGCACCACTGACGCCACGCGTACGCTGGCATGGGGTAGCGTGCCGCCACAGCAGAAGTTGCACTACACCGCCGTACTGAGAGGGTTCCTGTCGTTGATAACCTTACAGTTCCCCTCCGGCAGCCAGGGCCATCAGCTCGATGCCTTCGCGCGTCGCCCGTTGTGGGAAATGGGGCTGGATTACGATCACGGGACAGGGCATGGCGTAGGACATCAGTTGCTTATCCATGAGAACCCGCATCGTCTCGCCAAAAAGGTTAACCCGTGGCCCCTGGTGGCCGGCACCATCATGACTATCGAGCCTGGATATTATCTGGCGGACAGCCATGGGATCCGCATTGAAAACCAGGTGGAGATTGTCGAAAGCCGTCCGGGATTCTGCACGTTTTCCTCACTGACGCTGATCCCGATCGACCTGAGCCAGGTCGAGTTACAGCTGTTGAACGAACAGGAAAAACAGTGGCTGGATGATTATCATCAGCAGGTGCGTGAGGCCCTGTTACCGTTGGTCGACAGCGACGCGCGGCAATGGTTGCTTGAGGCGACGATGCCGGTTGGGGTTAACCACTAGAACTATCAGGTGGATGCCGGGCGGCGGTTTCGCCTGACCCGGCTGTAAGCCCGTCGCATCAGACCTTTTCAGAACGCAGAAAAGCAAAAAGCCTGCTCTAAAAGCAGGCTTTTTAAATTTGGCTCCTCTGACTGGACTCGAACCAGTGACATACGGATTAACAGTCCGCCGTTCTACCGACTGAACTACAGAGGAATCGTGTGAACGGGGCGCATATTATCGATGCTCCCCGATGATGTCAAAGGCAGAATGCATATTTCTGACTGTTTGCCGAATTATTCTCCACTTCGCGCATTTGTCAGGCATTCTGTTGATTCTGTGGTCGTTGGTTCCTGTTTTATTCGCGGGTATTTCCAGAGCCAGCGCCCACTGACCATACGCCAGTAGAACAACGCCCCACGCACCGCCCAGTCAAGGAACATCCCCAGCCAGACGCCGACTACCCCCATGCCAAGCATGACCCCGAGCGTGTAACCCACCACCACACGGCAACCCCACATGCCGAGCATCGACACCCACATCGCGAAGCGTGCATCGCGTGCCCCTTTCAGCCCGGCAGGCAGAACCCATGAAGCCGCCCAGATGGGCATAAAGGCCGCGTTCAGCCAGATCAGGATCTTAACGACCTCTTTGACATCATCTTCGTGGGTATAAAAAGAGGCCATAAGCCCGGCAAAGGGGGCGCTTCCCCAGGCGATCAACGTCAGGCCAATGGTTGACAGCCAGAAGACGTGCCGCAACTGCCGTTCCGCCTGCCCTATCTGCCCTTTTCCCAGCCGTTTACCAGTGATGATGGTCGACGCCGAACCGAGGGCGTTGCCCGGCAGGTTTATCAGGGAGGCGATGGAGAAGGCAATAAAGTTACCGGCGATAACGTCAGTCCCCATCCCGGCGACAAACATTTGCGTCAACAGCTTGCCCCCGTTAAACAACACGGATTCAATACTGGCGGGAATACCAATTCCCATCACTTCCCAGATAATGGCGAAGTTAAAGGGGCGGAAATAGCTCTTCAGCGTAAGGCGCAGTGACGGCGTGATCCCCGCCATCAGCACCCCGAGAATGGCGGCCGCGCCGATATAACGTGAAATCGTTAACCCCAGCCCGGCACCCACGAACCCGAGCCCGTCCCAGGAGAAGACGCCGTAGATCAGCACGCTGCTGATAATGATATTCAGGATGTTCATCCCGCCGTTTATCAGCAACGGAATTTTGGTGTTGCCCGCCCCGCGCAGCGCGCCGCTGCCAATCAGCGCGATGGCTGCAGCCGGATAACTCAGGACCGTCATTTCCAGGTAGGTCAGCGCCAGGTCTTTAACTTCATTTGTGGCCTCACCGGCGACAAAATCGATAATTTCCCTGCCGAAATAGTGGATCACCGCCGCCAGCACGATCGAGAAAATGGTCATGATCATCAGCGACTGTCGGGCAGCCTCGCGCGCACGTTTAGGATCGAGCTTGCCGAGGCTAAAGGCGACGACAACCGTCGTCCCGAGGTCAATGGCAGCAAAGAACGAAATAACCACCATGTTAAAGCTGTCCGCCAGCCCGACACCGGCCATCGCCTCTTTACCCAGCCAGCTGACCAGGAAGGTACTCAGCACCCCCATCAACAGAACGCAGGTGTTTTCCAGGAAAATAGGCACGGCAAGGGGGGTGATTTCACGCCAGAACAGAACACGATAGCTTTTACGCTTTGCATACCATGGCGTGCGCATAATCGCCTGGCGTAGGGGGGCAGTGACGTTCAAAATGGACCTTAACGAGAAAGTTGAAACTCCATTTCAAATGATGGGGGAGAAATGCTAAACCTGCAAAGTATTTTCCATAAAAAGATGTGTGGATTTACAACAAACTGTCGACAGAATCATCAATCGATCGCTAATCGCTAAGATCAGGTTTGACAAAACTTTTTTCGCCGCTAAGATAAGCCTCCACAACGATTCCTCTGTAGTTCAGTCGGTAGAACGGCGGACTGTTAATCCGTATGTCACTGGTTCGAGTCCAGTCAGAGGAGCCAAATTTAAAAAGCCTGCTTTTATAGCAGGCTTTTTGCTTTGCTGGTGAGGGAAAATGAACGCTCTGTTTGTCTACGGCACGCTACGCCCGGGTCACGCGAATGCACATATTCTTGAAAACATCGGTGGCGAATGGCAGGCCGGTTTTGTCACCGGGACGTTTTACGAACGTGGCTGGGGCGCGGCGGCAGATTTTCCGGGGATAGTGCTGCATCCGGACGGCCCACGCGTGGAGGGCTTTCTGTTTATCTCTGATAGCCTGAGTGCACACTGGCCAATGCTGGACGAATTTGAAGACGGCTACGATCGGGTTGAGGTCAATGTGACCACGCCGCATGGAAAACAGGTCAACGCCTGGATTTATCAGCTACAGCCGCGTACTGCGTAATAAAAAAGGCTCTCTGTCACCAGAGAGCCTTTTTTGTATTCATCGGCGATTACTCGCTTTTGGCTTCACCGTTTTTGATTTCGCCCATTACTTTCAGTTTCTTGGAGATATCACGGCGTTCTTTAGACAGCTCAGCATTTTTGATGATGTAGTCATCAACGCGGTCTTCGTAGTCGCTCTTCATGCTGGCGATGATGCCCTGAATAGCCTCAACGCTCATGCCTGGCTTGATGTAGTCGCTCAGGTTATCGAGCAGCAGGACACGTTTCTGGTTGTCACGGATCTTCTTCTCAACGTCCTGGATTTCACGCTGCAGTTTGTTTTTGCGGCGGAACAGGCGGACGAATTCCAGAACATCCTGGAACGAAGGCTTGGTAGTTTCCATTTTTACACCCCTGATAATGTGAGATTCGGATTCGTTAAAGCAACCGTTGTAACAATAACCTTACTGACAGCGGCTGCGAATGACAATGAGTATATCGTTTAAAGCTATCATAACCCCAATTGATGCTGAATCGAAGCAGCAGGCGTCACATATGGAGATAGCTGCTCTTTATTTGCGCAGCGCCCGGCAAATGAGATGCGACAGTAGCTCCAGCTGCCGCGCCAGCTCCATACTCAGCCAGACATAACCATGAATAGGCGTTTCCGCGACGTTATCGCTCTGACGCTCATTCATTAACTGCTTCAGCTCCGCAACGATCTCATTCAGACGTTCACTGTTCGCCAGGATGGGCTGCGGGTTACCTTCATAAAGCGCGTGGGCGATGGTCAACAGCGTTTGCTGCGTCATCTGCTGCGTCTCTTTTAAGGTATGGGCGTTGAGCATTAAAAGGTGGCTGGGACGAGAAGCCCAGTGCGCGTTGATTTGCAGTTCAAGCATGCATACCAGATTGCGGCTTACCGTCTGAATGGCTTCAAAAATGGATTTCTGGATATGGGTTTCTTTGCTGGCCGGGGTAATCAGCCCGCGCATCCTGACCACATCGTTGAGGATCGTTTGCAGATGTTTTTCCAGCCGGGGGCGCTCAACCAGGTTAGGGGAAAATCCAGCCTGATAGACGCGGTTGAACGCGGTGACATAGTTAGCCATCTGAATACGCCAGTGCAGAAAAGCACGCTGTGGCCAGATGCCGGTAAAAAGCATAGCCAGCAGTGAGCCGAGGATCACGTCCCCGCTTCGCCACAGGGCGGTCGTCATATCTCCTGCCGGTGCACCGACCACCACCGACAGCGTGATACCAATCAGCAGCGCCTGATAGGGCCTTTTGCCTAAAGCCAGCCAGCCGCAAAGGAACATCGCGGCACCGCACCAGATCAACATAACCGGAAACGAGATAAGCTCAAGCTTCAGCGCGATAAGCCCCAGGGCAGAGCCTAAAACGGTACCGCCAATGCGCTCGAAGGCGCGTGGAACAACGTTCCCCCAGAACGAAATAGGCCCCATCACGACCACCAGCGTGATAAGCGGCCATGTTCCCTCAGGAACATCCAGCAAACGAACCAGCACAAACGTCAACACAAAGGCCAGCGCGATACGGCACCCATGTACCACGCGGTAGTGTTTGTACAGACGAATTTCAAAAGGGGTTAATGATTTGTCGGGACGCACACCCGCTCTCCAGCTACACGGCAAATCACAATTGTACTGTGTTTTCAGCCGGGCGGATCACACCCGGCTGAAAAACCCTGTAATAACCAGGCTTAACCCGCTTTGTGCTCTACACCAATATACATTTCGATGTCCCAGTAACCGTCCGCGTTACCATCATTAAGGTAGCGCTCGAAACAGGGTTTAGGGGCCATCTGGTAGCTGTTGTCCTGCAAGAGGGAATTAAAGAACTGGTTCCATGGGGTCGCGAAGTCATGGTTTTCAACGCGCGCCGCCGCCACCGCATACTCTCCAGCGGCGATTTCCGTCATCATGACGCCTTCGCTGTTTTCAGGAATGACAAAATCGTCCGGGACCGTTACGGCCGTGTCACAGCGCAATTTTTCTGCCGGGACCTCGTCCGGATTATCGTAGTAAACCGCAACCCACTCCAGCGGCTGAATGTGACGGCCATCCACCCACATGACTAACTGTTCGAAGCCCTGTTTTACCGTTTTGTCCCACGGCCCGACCAGATGAAAGCCGGCGATTTTACGTTTCTGTTGCTGCTTGATGCTGTAGTCCATGCTGCCTCCTTTTATTACTGTATATTTATACACTATAAAGCAGGTTTTAACTGTTCAGCAAACGAGGAGTGTTTATTATGTGAGCAGACTCGCAACCGCGCCAGTCTGCTCATGTGCTTTAACGCAGGCCGTTACAGCGTGTGATGCAGATAATCGCTCAGACGGGAGAAGAGGCCGCCTTTATTCACCGCTTCGAGCGTCACCAGAGGCCAGTGCGCCACGACTTTGTCACGGTCGTAAAGCTGGAGCTGATGAGCCGCAATCGGCGCTTCCAGCTCTTTTTTATCCAGCACGTACTTGGCTTTGATGTTAGGAACTTCTGTTTTAGGCAAGGCCAGCCAGAAATCCTGGTCGGTGCCCAGTTCCACCTGCTCTTTATCGCCGTACCAGATACGCTCTGTTCCCACTTTTTTGCCGTTATGCAGGATCTGCACCGTATCAAAGTTCTGCTGCCCCCAGTGCAGCAGCTTCCGGGCCTGTTCCTCACGCCCTTTCGGGCTGTCAGCGCCCATCACCACCGCGATTAAACGACGCTGACCGTCAACCGCTGACGCAATCAGGTTAAAGCCCGCTCCCGACGTGTGCCCCGTTTTCAGGCCATCAACGTTCATGGTTTTATCCCACAGCAGGCCGTTACGGTTTTGTTGGGTGATCCCGTTCCAGGTAAGGCTCTTTTCGCTGTACATGTGGTAAAACTCTGGCTCGCCGTGAATGATAGCCCGGGAGAGCACGGCCAGGTCATAGGCAGAGCTGTGCTGGCCCGGCGCGTCCAGACCGTGGACGGTTTCAAAGTGGGTATCGCGCAGATTCAGCTTTTGTACATAGTCGTTCATCATCTTCACAAACTGCGGCTGCCCCCCCGCTACGTGATCCGCCAGCGCCACGCAGGCGTCGTTACCGGAATCCACAATCAGACCACGGCTCAGGTCGCGCACCGAGACGCGATCGCCCTCTTTCAGGAACATCAGCGACGATCCTTCAAACACCGGGTTCCCTTTTGCCCACGCGTCGCGGCCAACGGTAACGATGTCATCCGGGGTAATGCGGTGGCTGTCGATGGCCCGATCGACAACGTAGCCCGTCATCAGCTTGGTAAGGCTCGCCGGATTACGTTGTTGATGTTCGTTGCCCGCCGTTAAGATCTGACCAGTCGTGTAATCCATTAGCACCCAGGAGCCCGCCTGAATGGCCGGAGGCTGCGGCGAAAAATCCAGCGGATCGGCCGCGAAGGCAGAAGAGACACTCGAAGCGAGTAAAGAAACAGCAATAAACAGACGGCGTTTCAACGGTATATCCTCAGGTCATTAAAAATCGATGACCTTTTTACGGGAGTTCTGTTGTCGTTACCTGGCTTAATTGCAAAAAAATGTGACAGAAAGCAGATTTTACGCTGAAGCGGCCTCGCAAATTTGCACGGTGAGGGCGCTTTTTATTCGGACTGACCTGCACGATCGTTTACCATAGAGACGTCATTTTTTAACAGGATGGTATTACTGGTGTCTGATTCAGCCGCGCGCCCTACATTTTTGTTCCACGACTACGAAACCTTTGGCACCCACCCGGCGCTGGATAGACCGGCACAGTTTGCGGCCATCCGTACCGACGATGAATTCAACATCATTGGCGAACCTGAGGTCTTTTACTGTAAGCCGGCCGATGACTACCTGCCCCAGCCCGGCGCGGTAATGGTCACCGGGATCACCCCACAGGAAGCCCGGGACAAAGGCGTGAACGAGGCCGCATTCGCCCGGCGCATTCACGACCTCTTCACCGTCCCGAATACCTGTGTGGTCGGTTACAACAACATCCGTTTCGATGACGAAGTGACGCGCAATATCTTCTACCGCAACTTCTACGATCCTTATGCCTGGAGCTGGCAGAACCGCAACTCGCGCTGGGATTTGCTCGACATTATGCGTGCCTGCTATGCGCTGCGCCCGGAAGGCATCAACTGGCCTGAGAATGATGAAGGGCTGCCGAGCTTCAGACTGGAACACCTGACGCGCGCGAACGGTATTGAGCACAGCAATGCCCACGATGCGATGGCCGATGTCTACGCCACCATTGCTATGGCAAAGCTGGTGAAAACCGCTCAGCCACGGCTGTTTGACTATCTGCTGAGCCACCGCAGCAAGCAGAAACTCACCACGCTGATTGATGTGCCGCAGATGAAACCGCTGGTACATATCTCCGGTATGTTTGGCGCCTGGCGCGGCAATACCAGTTGGGTCGCTCCGCTGGCCTGGCATCCGGATAACCGTAATGCCGTGATTATGGTGGATTTAGCCGGTGATATTGCACCGCTGCTCGAGCTCGACAGCGATACGCTGCGCGAACGGCTCTATACCCCAAAAGATGAACTCGGCGATCTGCCCGCGGTCCCGGTCAAACTGGTCCATATCAATAAATGCCCGGTCCTGGCCCAGGCCAATACGCTGCGCGCGGAGGATGCCGACAGGCTGGGGATTAACCGTCAGCGTTGCCTGGATAACCTCAAGGTGCTGCGTGAAAACCCGCAGGTGCGTGAGAAAGTGGTGGCGATCTTTGCCGAAGCCGAACCCTTTGTTCCGTCCGACAACGTCGATGCGCAGCTGTACAACGGCTTTTTCAGCGACGCAGACCGTGCGGCAATGAATATTGTTCTGCAAACCGAACCGCGTAACTTACCCGCGCTGGATATTACCTTCGCGGATGCACGTATCGAAAAACTGATGTTTAATTACCGCGCGCGCAACTATCCTGGCACGCTGGATGAAACCGAACAGGCGCGCTGGCTTCAGCATCGTCGTCATGTGTTTACACCGGAGTTTCTGCAGAGCTACGCGCAGGATCTGGAGATGCTGTATAGCCAGTATGAAGGAAATGCTGAAAAGCAGGCGCTGTTAAAAGCGCTGTATCAGTATGCGCAGGAAATCGTCTGACAGATTTTGGGCGAAAAAAAACCGGAGGCGATGGTCTCCGGTTTTTTTTTACTTAGCTCTTACGCAACGTCTTCGTACTGAGGAACCGGGTTACGGAAGCTCTTCGTGACGCACGCCAGGTAAACCAGGCCGATACCCGCCCAAATCAGGCCAAGCACCATGGAACTCTCTTCCAGGTTAACCCACAGCGCACCCACGGTCAGCGCACCACACATCGGCAGGAACAGATACTGGAAGTGGTCTTTCAGCGTTTTATTACGCTTTTCACGGATCCAGAACTGAGAAATAACCGACAGGTTAACAAAGGTGAACGCCACCAGCGCACCGAAGTTAATCAGCGCAGTTGCCATCACCAGGTCAAAGTTAATCGCCAGCAGAGCAATAGCGCCGACCAGGATGATGTTCATCGCCGGCGTACGCCAGGTTGGGTGAACGTAGCCGAAGAAGCTTTTCGGGAATACGCCGTCACGACCCATTACGTACATCAGACGTGCAACGCCTGCGTGCGCGGCCATGCCGGATGCCAGTACCGTGATGGTGGAGAAGATCAACGCGCCAACCTGGAACGCTTTACCCGCCACGTAGAGCATAATTTCTGGCTGAGAGGCATCCGGATCCTTAAAGCGAGAGATATCCGGGAAGTACAGCTGCAGGAAGTAGGTCGCAAAGATAAAGATCAGACCACCAATCAGCGCCGTCAGGAAGATAGCACGCGGGATAACACGCTCTGCGTCCTTGGTCTCTTCAGACAGGTTGCTGATGCCGTCAAAACCGGTAAAGGAGAAGCACAGAATGGTTGCCCCGGTAATCATCGGGATCACATGCGCATCACCAGACCAGAACGGCTTGCTGCTCGCCAGGGTACCTGCGCCTTCACCGTGGAAGACACCAAAGATAACCATGCCCAGAATCACGGCAATCAGGATGACCTGAAGCACAACAATAACGGAGTTAAAGTTCGCAACGGACTTGATGCTGCGCAGGTTGAACGCCGTCATAAAGGCCACCAGCGCCACGACGAACATCCACGAAGGGATCGACGGCACCAGTGCTTCAAAATAAATTTTAGCCAGCAGAATGTTGATCATCGGCGCGAACAGATAGTCGAGCAGCGAAGACCAGCCCACCATAAAGCCAACGGTCGGGCTGATGGATTTCTGGGCGTAGGTGTAGGCGGAACCGGCAGACGGATAGCGACGGACCAGTTTACCGTAGCTCAGCGCGGTAAAGAGGATCGCAATCAGCGCGAAGGCGTAAGCCGTCGGCACATGACCGTCTGTGAGGCCTGATACGATACCGAATGTATCGAACAGCGTCATTGGCTGCATATAGGCAAGGCCCATCATAACAACCGGAACTAACGTAAGGGTTTTACGTAATTCCACGCGAGAGGTGTTTGGAGTTGCGTTATGCGACATAGTTATTCTCCTTTACGGTGATAACCGCCACGTAAGCGAAAAATTGCCCCATTTCTGTATTCCTCAGCGACAACAACTGTCGGATTTTAGTAAATATCTATCCGGTACGAAGCCCGGCCTCTTGGTTTTTAGTTTCGTTTCATACGTGCAAAAAAAAATAACCGACGCCTTTTATATCGTCGATTATTCATTTGGTTGCAGCGGCGCATTTTGCCCCACATCGGATACAAAAGGCAATACTTTGCAACGCCCGGGGCGATTTTCTTTTTTCTAACTGGCTGATTTCTCGACGCTGCTTTGCGAGTAAACGGCAGCAATAGCACTATTTGCTAAAATTTCGTCCCGCCACCAGGCACTTGCCAGCCCCGCAGTTTGTTCATTCCAGCCGACCCACACCGATTCATTGCTGCTTTGTGCAAGCACCTGTTTTTCAACAAGCGCACCGCTGTCTAAAAACCGCTGTGCCAGATAGCGGGGTAAATAGCCGCACCCCAGGCCACTGATTTGCAGCTCCAGCTTGGTTTTATAGTCGAACACCGTGATCGCCTCCTGCTCATCAAGCAACTGCGTGGAGGCCGCACAGTCGGGACGCGAGCTGTCACCGACCACAATGGCGCGGTAGCCTTTAATCGTGCGCCGGTTAAGGGGTTCCGGCTCCTGCGCGAGCGGATGGTGTGGCGCGACGGCGAAAACCTGCTCCAGCACACCCAGCCGGGCGAAACCGAAATCGCTTAACTGGGGCGGTTCATGCAGCGCACC
This sequence comes from Enterobacter cloacae complex sp. FDA-CDC-AR_0132, assembly GCF_003010695.1. NCBI lineage: Bacteria > Pseudomonadati > Pseudomonadota > Gammaproteobacteria > Enterobacterales > Enterobacteriaceae > Enterobacter > Enterobacter cloacae complex sp. FDA-CDC-AR_0132. The sequence continues at coordinate 4,874,710 of NZ_CP027618.1, forward strand.
GACAAAAATATCTGCCCTGCCCTGAGTTAAGGCATCCCATGAATCGCCCAGCACGCCATTAATGAAGATTAATCGGGTTACGCTGTGGTGCTGATAGAACGCCTCAATCAGCGGCGTCAGAAGAGAAAACGGAAAAGTATCATCAACGCCGATGACCAGTTCGTTCTCCCATCCCTGGTGCAGTTTGACGGCCTGTTTTTCCAGTTCGCGAACGGTATGCAGGACGTCGCGCCCCTTCTCCAGCAGCATCTGCCCGGTACGGGTAAAACGGGCGCGGTGACCAGAGCGATCGAGGATCTGGATATTAAGATCGCTTTCCAGTTTATGAACGGTATAGCTCAGCGCCGACGGGGTTTTGAAGAGCTTTGCCGAAGCAGCGGCAAAGCTCCCCTCTTTTTCCAGTGCATCCAGAATAATAAGAACATCCAGCAGCGGTTTCATGTTCGCCCCCTTCCGGTGTGCGATCGTTTCCGCTGAGAAACTTATTCCATCGGCATCACCAGCGGATCGGGATATTGATACTCAAACCCCAGTTCATGACAAATGCGATTGCCATCAACAATTTTGCCTTTACTTTCGTCCTTTGCTTCACCAAAAACAGGCGGAACCAGACCCAGCTGGCGTGCCATCAGCGGGTAAAACGTGCTACGCGCTGGATGAGAAGGCGCACATATATTATAGATGTGCCCACCTTTTGGAGCCTGTAAGAGTAGTTCTATTGCGGCAATTACGTCATCAAGATGCACAAGATTGACGCCATGTTGTCCGTCTGGCGCGGATTTTCCCGCGAAGAAGCGCCCTGGATGTCGTCCGGGGCCAACCAGACCTGCCAGCCGTACGATATCGACCTGGGTGCCGGGAAGATGATGCAGCCAGTCTTCCAGCTCTTTCAGCACTTTACCGCTCGCGGTAACGGGATGACGCTCAGAGGTCTCTTTCACCACGCCGTCAACATCGCCGTAGACCGAGGTTGAGCTGGTAAAAATAATGCGTGGGACGTGATGCGCCAGCGCGCTGTCGACAATCTCCTGCATCGCCTGCAGATAAAATGATTCGCCCGGGCCACTGCGCCGTGCCGGTAACGTAATCACCAGCGCATCAACGTTCATCAGCGTGTCCAGATCGTCAGCATCACACACCAGTTCGGGTTCCAGACGCAGCTCGACGCCGTCAATACCGCACATGCGCGCCGCTTCTACCCCATCCGCCGTGGTTTTGCTTCCGGTCACCTGCCAGCCTTTTGCGGCTAATGACATCGCCAGCGGCATTCCCAGCCAACCTAAACCGACAATCGCGACCTTTTTCATGCGAATTCTCCTGACTTTTACTCGTCTTTCTTAAGGCTACGCCAGCCCGACAGAACACACAATTCATAGCGTCAATATGAAATGAATTAATGATCAAAAAAAGCCCTTGCAATCAGTCATACAACTGGTTTAGGTTAAAAGACATCAAATGAATAAGCATTCATCGAGAATTTTATGACACGCGTTCAATTTAAACACCACCATCATCACCATCATCCTGACTAGTCTTTCAGGCGATGTGTGCTGGAAGACGTTTGGATCTTCCAGTGGTGCATGAACGCATGAAAAAGCCCCCGGAAGATCTTCTTCCGGGGGCTTTTTTTTGGACCAAATTCAGACAGGTTAAAACAGGTTAACGAGGAAAACAGAATGTTAGATAACTCACGTTTACGCATAGCTATTCAAAAATCAGGCCGTTTGAGTGATGATTCACGCGAACTGCTCGCCCGCTGCGGGATTAAAATCAACCTGCACACCCAGCGCCTGATTGCCCTGGCTGAAAATATGCCCATCGACATTCTGCGCGTGCGTGATGACGATATTCCCGGCCTTGTGATGGATGGCGTTGTTGACCTCGGCATCATCGGTGAAAACGTGCTGGAAGAAGAGCTCCTGACCCGCCGCGCCCAGGGTGAAGATCCACGCTATTTTACCCTGCGTCGTCTGGACTTCGGTGGCTGCCGCCTGTCGCTGGCCACGCCTGTCGATGAAGCCTGGGACGGCCCGGCCGCGCTGAACGGCAAACGTATCGCCACCTCCTACCCTCACCTGTTAAAACGTTACCTGGATCAGAAAGGCGTGCAGTTTAAATCCTGCCTGCTGAACGGCTCTGTTGAGGTGGCGCCGCGCGCGGGTCTGGCTGACGCCATCTGTGACCTCGTCTCTACGGGCGCCACGCTGGAAGCGAACGGTCTGCGCGAAGTGGAAGTGATTTACCGCTCCAAAGCGTGCCTTATCCAGCGCGACGGCGAAATGGCCGATGCGAAACAGCAGTTGATCGACAAACTGCTGACCCGTATTCAGGGCGTGATCCAGGCCCGTGAATCGAAATACATCATGATGCACGCGCCAACCGAACGTCTTGATGAGGTCATTGCCCTGCTGCCAGGCGCAGAGCGCCCGACCATCCTGCCTCTGGCCGGTGACCAGCAGCGCGTCGCCATGCACATGGTCAGTAGCGAAACCCTGTTCTGGGAGACCATGGAAAAACTGAAGGCGCTGGGCGCAAGCTCAATTCTGGTGCTGCCAATTGAGAAGATGATGGAGTGATGGTCATGAGCTTTAACACAATCATCAACTGGAACGATTGTTCGCAAGAACAACAGCGCGCGCTGCTGATGCGTCCGGCGATTTCCGCTTCAGAAAGCATTACCCGCACCGTGGCCGAGATCCTTGATAACGTCAAAGCCCGTGGCGACGATGCGCTGCGGGAATACAGCGCAAAGTTTGATAAAACCGAGGTTGGCGCTTTAAAGGTAACTGAACAGGAAATCACGGACGCGGAAAGCCGCCTCGGTGATGAGATCAAACAGGCGATGGCCGTCGCGGTGAAAAACATTGATACCTTCCACACCGCGCAGATATTGCAGGCGGTCGATGTGGAAACCGTGCCCGGCGTACGCTGCCAGCAGGTCACGCGTCCGGTTGCGTCGGTGGGGCTTTACATCCCCGGTGGTTCCGCCCCGCTGTTCTCTACCGTATTAATGCTGGCAACCCCGGCACGCATCGCCGGTTGTCAGAAAGTAGTACTGTGCTCGCCGCCTCCGATTGCCGATGAAATTCTCTATGCGGCAAAACTGTGTGGCGTACAGGCGGTGTATAAAGTGGGGGGTGCACAGGCAATTTCCGCGCTGGCGTTTGGTACCGAATCCATTCCTAAAGTGGACAAAATTTTTGGCCCGGGCAACGCGTATGTGACCGAAGCAAAGCGTCAGGTCAGCCAGCGTCTGGACGGTGCCGCAATTGATATGCCGGCCGGTCCTTCTGAGGTGCTGGTGATTGCCGACAGCGGTGCAACGCCGGACTTCGTCGCCTCCGATCTGTTATCCCAGGCAGAACATGGCCCGGACTCACAGGTTATTTTGCTGACGCCGGAAGCGGATATGGCAAGACGCGTGGGTGAAGCCGTTGAACGTCAGCTTGCCGACCTGCCGCGCGCCGACACGGCACGCCAGGCACTCTCAGCAAGCCGCCTGATTGTGGCGCGCGATCTGGCGCAGTGCATTGCCATCTCCAACCAGTACGGCCCGGAACACCTGATTATCCAGACCCGCAATGCGCGAGATCTGGTTGACAGCATTACCAGCGCAGGTTCGGTCTTCCTTGGCGACTGGTCACCGGAATCCGCCGGCGATTACGCTTCCGGCACCAACCACGTTCTGCCAACCTACGGCTATACATCAACCTGTTCGAGCCTCGGGCTGGCGGATTTCCAGAAACGCATGACCGTACAGGAGCTGTCCCGCGAGGGGTTTGCCTCTCTGGCCTCCACCATTGAGACCCTGGCCGCCGCCGAACGTCTGACCGCCCACAAAAACGCCGTTACGCTGCGCGTTGCAGCCCTGAAGGAGCAAGCATGAGCATTGAAGAATTAGCCCGCGAAAATGTCCGTCGCCTGACGCCTTATCAGTCTGCTCGTCGTCTGGGTGGCAACGGTGATGTCTGGCTGAACGCTAACGAATACCCGACGGCCGTACAGTTCGAGCTATCGCAGCAAACGCTGAACCGCTATCCGGAATGCCAGCCGAAAGCGGTTATCGAAAATTACGCCCGGTACGCAGGCGTAAAGCCTGAGCAGGTGCTGGTCAGCCGGGGTGCAGATGAAGGCATTGAACTGCTGATCCGAGCCTTCTGCGAACCGGGCAAAGATGCTGTTATGTACTGCCAGCCAACCTACGGAATGTACAGCGTCAGCGCAGAAACCTTTGGCGTGGCGTGCCGTAACGTGCTTTCGCTGGAAGACTGGCAGCTCGATCTGCAGGGGATTGCCGATAATCTTGACGGCGTGAAGGTGGTGTTCGTCTGCAGTCCAAATAACCCGACCGGGCAGATTATCAACCCGCAGGACATTCGAACCCTGCTGGAGATGACGCGCGGTAAAGCGCTGGTGGTGGCTGACGAAGCCTATATTGAGTTCTGCCCGCAGGCGACGCTGGCTGGCTGGCTCGAGGAGTACCCGCACCTGGTTGTACTGCGTACGCTGTCAAAAGCTTTCGCTCTCGCTGGCCTGCGCTGCGGCTTTACGCTGGCCAATAAAGAAGTCATCGACCTGCTGATGAAAGTGATTGCGCCATATCCCCTCTCTACGCCGGTTGCCGACATTGCGGCGCAGGCTTTGGCCCCTCAGGGGATCAAGGCAATGCGCGAACGCGTGGCACAAATTCTTGAAGAACGGCAGTATCTGGTCACTGCCCTGAAAGATATTCCCTGCGTGGAGCAGGTATTCGACTCTGAAACCAACTACATCCTGGTACGCTTTACCGCGTCGAGTGCCGTATTTAAATCTTTATGGGATCAGGGCATTATCTTACGAGACCAAAATAAACAACCATCCTTAAGCGGCTGTTTGCGTATTACCGTAGGCACCCGTGCAGAGAGTCAGCGCGTGATTGACGCCCTGAAAGCGGAGAAAGTATGAGCCAGAAGACCCTCTTTATCGATCGTGACGGTACCCTTATTTCGGAGCCGCCAACCGATTTTCAGGTCGATCGTTTCGACAAACTGGCTTTTGAACCCGATGTAATCCCGGTGCTGCTCAAGCTGCAGAAAGCCGGCTATAAGCTGGTGATGATCACTAACCAGGACGGGCTGGGTACCGACAGTTTCCCGCAGGCGGATTTTGACGGCCCACATAACCTGATGATGCAGGTGCTGACCTCTCAGGGCGTTGAATTTGATGAGGTGCTGATCTGCCCACACCTGCCTGCCGATGAATGTGACTGCCGCAAGCCGAAGGTAAAGCTGGTCGAACGCTACCTGACGGATGACGTGCTGGATAAAGCCAATAGCTATGTCATTGGCGATCGCATGACCGATATTACACTGGCGGAGAACATGGGTATCTCCGGGCTGCGCTATGACCGTTCCACCCTTAACTGGGCAAAAATTGGTGAGCAGTTGACCCAGCGTGACCGCTACTCGCACGTTGAGCGCAACACCAAAGAGACGCAAATCGACGTTAAGGTCTGGTTGGATCGTGAAGGCGGCAGCAAGATCCACACCGGTGTGGGTTTCTTTGACCATATGCTGGACCAGATCGCGACCCATGGTGGTTTCCGCATGGAGATCGCCGTGAAAGGCGATTTGTATATCGACGATCACCACACCGTGGAAGATACCGGCCTGGCGCTGGGTGAAGCGCTGAAGCTGGCACTCGGCGACAAACGCGGCATCAACCGTTTTGGTTTTGTGCTGCCGATGGACGAGTGCCTGGCGCGCTGCGCAATGGATATCTCCGGGCGCCCACACCTGGAATACAAAGCGGATTTCACCTACCAGCGCGTGGGCGACCTCAGCACCGAAATGGTTGAACACTTCTTCCGTTCATTGTCCTACACCATGGGCCTGACGTTGCACCTCAAGACCAAGGGCAAGAACGACCACCACCGCGTGGAAAGCCTGTTCAAAGCCTTTGGCCGTACCCTCCGCCAGGCGATTCGTGTGGAAGGTGACGCCCTGCCCTCATCGAAAGGAGTGCTGTAATGAATGTGGTGATTCTGGATACCGGATGCGCCAATCTGAACTCCGTAAAATCGGCAATTGCCCGTCACGGCTATGCGCCGGACGTGAGTCGCGACCCTGACGTCGTACTGCGCGCCGATAAGCTTTTTCTGCCCGGCGTAGGGACAGCGCAGGCGGCGATGGATCAGATCCACGAGCGCGAGCTGGTGAGTCTCATCAAAGCCTGTACTCAACCGGTGCTGGGAATTTGTCTCGGCATGCAGCTCTTGGGCCGACGCAGTGAAGAGAGCAACGGCGTTGATCTGCTCGGGATTATTGACGAAGACGTGCCGAAAATGACCGATCACGGTCTGCCTCTGCCGCACATGGGCTGGAACCGTGTTTATGCCAAAGCCGGTGACAGACTGTTTCGCGGCATTGAAGACGGGGCCTATTTTTACTTCGTGCACAGCTACGCCATGCCGGTAAATCCGTACACCATTGCCCAGTGCAATTACGGCGAAGCATTTACCGCGGCGGTGCAGAAAGATAACTTCTTCGGCGTGCAGTTTCACCCGGAACGTTCGGGTGCCGCAGGCGCACAGTTGCTGAAAAACTTCCTGGAGATGTAATGATTATTCCCGCTTTAGATTTAATCGACGGCACGGTTGTCCGTCTCCATCAGGGCGATTACGGGCAGCAACGCGACTACGGTAACGACCCCTTGCCACGTCTGCAGGATTATGCTGCCCAGGGCGCGCAGGTGCTGCACCTGGTGGATTTGACTGGCGCAAAAGATCCGACAAAACGTCAAATCCCACTTCTTAAAAAACTGGTGGCCGGCGTGGATGTGCCCGTCCAGGTAGGCGGTGGCGTGCGTACGGAAGATGACGTTGCGGCGCTGCTGGACGCTGGCGTGGCGCGCGTGGTCGTCGGCTCGACTGCCGTTAACGATCCTGAAAAGGTTAAAGCCTGGTTCCGCCGCTTTGGCGCTGACGCGCTGGTGCTGGCGCTGGATGTTCGTATCGACGAACAGGGTAACAAGCAGGTTGCAGTCAGCGGCTGGCAGGAAAACTCCGGGGTGACGCTGGAAGAGCTGGTCGAGAGGTATCTGCCCGTTGGCCTGAAGCACGTGCTGTGCACCGATATCTCCCGCGACGGCACGCTGGCAGGCTCTAACGTTTCTTTATATCAAGAAATCTGCGCGCGTTATCCGCAGGTGGCCTTCCAGTCGTCGGGCGGTATTGGTGATATCGCTGATGTTGCCGCGCTGCGCGGAACGGGCGTACAGGGCGTGATTGTGGGCAGGGCCCTACTGGAAGGTAAATTTACTGTAACGGAGGCGATTCAATGCTGGCAAAACGGATAATCCCTTGCCTGGACGTACGTGACGGCCAGGTAGTGAAAGGCGTGCAGTTCCGCAACCACGAAATCATTGGCGATATCGTCCCGCTGGCAAAACGCTACGCTGAAGAAGGCGCAGATGAGCTGGTGTTTTACGATATCACCGCCTCCAGCGATGGCCGCGTCGTGGATAAAAGCTGGGTGGCGCGCGTGGCAGAAGTGATTGATATTCCCTTCTGCGTGGCAGGCGGGATTAAGTCCGCTGACGACGCCGCCAAAATTCTCTCGTTTGGTGCCGACAAGATCTCCATCAACTCCCCTGCCCTGGCCGACCCGGAGCTGATTACCCGTCTCGCCGATCGCTTCGGCGTGCAGTGTATTGTCGTGGGAATCGACACCTGGTATGACGCCGCTACGGGTAAATATCACGTCAACCAGTATACCGGCGATGAGAGCCGGACGCGTGTGACGCAGTGGGAGACGCTCGACTGGGTGCAGGAAGTGCAGAAGCGCGGCGCGGGCGAAATCGTATTGAACATGATGAACCAGGACGGCGTGCGTAACGGGTATGACCTTGAGCAACTGAAAAAAGTCCGTGCGGTCTGCCACGTACCGCTGATTGCCTCCGGCGGCGCGGGCACCATGGAGCACTTCCTGGAAGCCTTCCGCGACGCGAACGTGGATGGCGCGCTGGCCGCCTCCGTGTTCCACAAGCAGATTATCAATATTGGTGAGTTAAAAACGTACCTGGCCGACCAGGGCGTGGAGATCAGGGTATGTTAACAGAGCAACAACAGGCACAGCTGGACTGGGAAAAAACCGACGGATTACTGCCGGTGGTTGTGCAGCATGCGGTTTCAGGCGAAGTGCTGATGCTGGGGTATATGAACCAGGACGCGCTGGCAAAAACCCTCGACAGCGGCAAAGTGACCTTTTACTCCCGCACGAAACAGCGTCTGTGGACCAAGGGTGAATCCTCGGGCCATTTCCTGAATGTGGTCAGCATTACGCCTGACTGCGATAACGACACCCTGCTGGTACTGGCCAATCCGATTGGCCCGACCTGCCATAAAGGCACCAGCAGTTGCTTCGGTGAGGCAAGCCACCAGTGGTTGTTCCTGTATCAACTGGAACAGTTACTGGCTGAGCGTAAAACAGCGGATCCTGAAAGCTCCTATACCGCGAAGCTGTACGCAAGCGGCACCAAGCGTATTGCGCAGAAGGTGGGTGAAGAAGGCGTCGAAACCGCGCTGGCCGCTACGGTGCATGACCGCGAGGAGCTGACCAATGAAGCGTCGGATTTGATGTATCACCTGCTGGTACTGCTGCAGGATCAAGAGCTGGATTTAACGGCGGTGATAGAGAATCTTCGTAAGCGGCATAAATAAAAAAAGACCGGGGAATTTCCCCGGTTTTTTTATCTGATGAGAATCACGCTTTTGGTTTGTAGTTCCGCAATGCGTTGCGGCCGAGAACCAAACCCGAACCAATAATCCCGCCAAGCAGGACTGCCAAAGTTAAAATAATTGCCTTTTTCGGGCTGTCACGTCGGACTGGAAGATCCGGTTTCATAACATAGCGATATACGTGGATTGTGTCAGGGTTCACATTCAGTTTTTCGATATCCAGCAAATTTTGCTTAGTCTGATAGTACGCACCTGAGAACACCAACGGACGAGACGCTTCGTTTTCAATCATTGACTTCAGCGCTTCGCTGCCAAGCAGGAACATAGTTTCCTGCGTCACGTCCTGAGTTTGCTGAATTTGCGGAGAGGTGATTTTCGCTGCCTCTGCGTTCTTCAGCGCTTCCGTAATCTGTTTAATGCGCAGATCTTTTTGCTCTTGAGCGACCTTCTCCTGGTTCTCTAGAGAGTCGTTCAGGGTTTTAATCTGCTCTTTGATATTGTCTTTAAGATCAACGGAAAGTTCTTTTGCAGTTTGCTCATCAACCTGCTGGATGTACTGTGCTAGTTGCTTTTGAGCAGCTTCAGCGGACTCCGCGACATAAGTCACAGTCAGGGGCAATTCTTGATTTTTGACTGTAGGCCCGATGGACAGTTTCTCAGGTTGTTCCTGATTTCCTAGAGCCTGTGCTAAAGCTGAGAATGAGGAATTAAAACGTCCAATTGCTCGCGTTTGAATATCGAGCATAGCAGGAGCTGCGCTGCCATAAAGGATATTTAATGCATTTGAGTAAGTAGCAATCTGAGCCGCATCAGGTTGAGCGATGATGGCGGATGATGTCCATTTCTCTTTTGCAACCGTAATATAAATCCCCGCAAGCACGACAAATAGAGCGACAAAAGCGACTACAGTCCACTTCCCACGCCATACTTGCAACACTAAATCAATTAAATCAATTTGCTCCGGGTCATTGCTTCGGTTGACCTGGCTATAGTTGTTCTGCGTCATACAATCCCTAACAGATGAAAAAGGGCAAAAACAATTGTGTTTGCATAGTGTATCTGTTGCTACAGATTTTTCTATAAGAATCCGATGAGTTAAATCGGAAAGATGGGTTATGTAACTGGCATCCGCCGCGCTATGATAGACGCAATGTGATGCGTGATGGCATCAGTAAGAACACATATTTATGAGGGAAGGTATGAAATTTCTGGTAACGGGTGCAGCAGGCTTTATCGGCGCAAATGTCAGCAAACGACTCCTGGATGCCGGTCATCAGGTCGTCGGTATTGATAACCTGAATGACTACTATGATGTCAATCTTAAGCTGGCACGTCTGGATCTGCTGACATCTGACAGTTTCGCCTTCCACAAGCTGGACCTGGCCGACCGTGAAGGCATGGCCACACTGTTCGCCCGTGAGAAATTTGATCGCGTCATCCACCTGGCCGCACAGGCAGGTGTACGCTACTCGCTTGAAAACCCTCACGCCTATGCAGATGCCAACCTGGTAGGCCACCTCAACGTGCTGGAAGGCTGTCGCCATCACAAGGTACAGCATCTTCTGTATGCGTCTTCCAGCTCCGTTTACGGTCTGAATCGTAAGATGCCTTTTTCGACTGACGATTCGGTCGATCACCCTGTCTCACTTTATGCCGCGACCAAAAAAGCCAATGAACTGATGTCGCATACCTATTCCCACCTGTACAACCTGCCCACGACGGGCCTGCGTTTCTTTACCGTGTACGGTCCGTGGGGTCGTCCGGATATGGCGCTGTTTAAGTTCACCAAAGCGATGATTGAAGGCAAAAGCATTGATGTCTACAACTACGGTAAGATGAAGCGTGACTTCACCTATATTGATGACATCGCCGAAGCCATTATCCGTCTGCAGGATGTTATTCCTCAGGCCGATGCAAACTGGACCGTTGAAACCGGTTCACCGGCAACCAGCTCTGCGCCTTATCGCGTCTATAACATCGGAAACAGCTCTCCGGTTGAACTGATGGATTACATTACGGCTCTTGAAGAGGCGCTCGGGAAAAAGGCAGAGAAGAATATGATGCCAATCCAGCCGGGTGACGTACTGGAAACCAGCGCAGATACTAAAGCGCTGTATGACGTTATTGGCTTCAAACCGCAGACTTCCGTTAAAGAAGGCGTGAAGAATTTCGTTGACTGGTATCGCGACTTCTACAAAGTATAAAAACATAAAAAAACCGGCACTTGGCCGGTTTTTTATGCCCCTTAAGCAGAGACTCAGTCGCTACCAAACAGATCGCGGGTATACACTTTATCCGCCACGTCGGCCAGTTCTTCCGCCATACGGTTAGAGATAATCACATCCGCTTCCTGCTTGAACGCATCCAGGTCACGAATCACACGAGAATGGAAGAATTCATCTTCCTGCATCGCTGGCTCATAAATAATCACCTGAACGCCTTTAGCCTTAATACGCTTCATGATCCCCTGAATGGAAGAGGCGCGGAAGTTATCAGAACCGCTCTTCATGATCAGGCGATATACGCCCACCACTTTCGGCTGACGCGCGAGAATGGAATCGGAAATAAAGTCCTTACGCGTACGGTTTGCATCAACAATCGCTGAAATCAAATTGTTTGGCACAGCCTGATAGTTCGCCAGCAACTGTTTCGTATCTTTAGGCAGGCAGTAGCCGCCGTAACCAAACGACGGGTTGTTGTAATGGTTGCCGATACGCGGGTCGAGGCACACGCCTTCGATGATCTGGCGGGTATTCAGGCCCAGACTCTCGGCATAGCTGTCCAGCTCGTTGAAGTAAGCCACGCGCATTGCCAGGTAGGTATTCGCGAACAGCTTGATCGCTTCGGCTTCGGTGGAATCGGTAAACAGCACCGGAATATCTTTCTTGATTGCACCTTCTTGAAGCAGAGCAGCAAAACGCTTCGCGCGCTCAGAGCGCTCACCGATCACGATACGGGATGGGTGCAGGTTATCGTATAACGCCCTGCCCTCGCGCAGAAACTCTGGCGAGAAGAAGACATTATCAATACCCAACTCTTCTTTGATTGATTTAGTGAAACCGACCGGAATGGTCGACTTAATGATCATCACTGCATTCGGGTTAATCGCGATAACGTCTTTGATCACCGCTTCAACTGTCGAAGTGTTGAAATAGTTGGTTTTTGGATCGTAGTCTGTTGGGGTCGCAATGATGACAAAGTCCGCATCACGATAAGCATCTTCTTTATCGGTGGTAGCACGGAAATTCAGCGGTTTGTTCGAAAGGTAATCCTGGATTTCTTTGTCTACAATCGGCGATTTCTTCTGATTCAGCATATCCACTTTGGACTGTACGATGTCCAGCGCAACCACTTCATGGTTCTGGGCAATCAGAATGCCGTTTGAGAGACCGACATAGCCTGTTCCGGAGATTGTTATTTTCATTCGCTAATGACTTCTGTGAGTTAACTGTACTGATGGCCGCCTGACCATCGCGATAAACCTGACTGTTGGGCTTTGTACCTCCTGGCCAACAGAACTGTCAAGGCAAACCAGGAGTAATCCCTGCTCGCAGGATGACATTCAGACTACTTCGAGTATCGCGAGCCAAATTTTGCGTAAAAAAAACCCGGAGACGAGCTCCGGGCCTTAATTACAACGCGTTATTTAACTTATTCCATCCATTCGGTATGGAATACACCTTCTTTATCAGTACGCTTATAGGTATGCGCACCAAAATAGTCGCGCTGTGCCTGAATCAGGTTCGCAGGCAGAACGGCAGCACGGTAGCTGTCGTAGTACGCCACTGCTGCGGAGAAGGTCGGAACAGGAATACCGTTCTGCACAGCGTAGGCCACAACGTCACGCAGCGCCTGCTGGTATTCGTCGGCAATCTTCTTGAAGTATGGCGCCAGCAGAAGGTTAGCAATACCCGCGTTTTCCGCATAAGCATCGGTGATTTTCTGCAGGAATTGTGCACGAATGATGCAACCTGCGCGGAAGATCTTCGCGATTTCGCCGTAGTTCAGATCCCAGTTGTTCTCGTCTGACGCGGCACGCAGCTGAGAGAAGCCCTGCGCGTAAGAGACGATTTTACCCAGGTACAGAGCGCGGCGAACTTTCTCGACGAATTCAGCTTTGTCACCCGCAGGTTTAGCCTGTGGGCCAGACAGCACTTTGGATGCCGCAACACGCTGCTCTTTCAGGGAAGAGATGTAACGCGCAAATACGGATTCGGTGATCAGAGACAGCGGTTCACCCAGATCCAGAGAGCTCTGGCTGGTCCATTTACCGGTACCTTTGTTCGCAGCTTCGTCCAGAATCACATCAACCAGGTATTTACCCTCTTCATCTTTCTTGGTGAAGATATCTTTGGTGATGTCAATCAGGTAGCTGTTCAGCTCACCTTTGTTCCACTCGGTAAAGGTTTCAGCCAGCTCTTCGTTAGAGAGGTTCAGGCCGCCTTTCAGAAGAGAGTAAGCTTCTGCGATGAGTTGCATGTCGCCGTATTCGATGCCGTTGTGAACCATCTTCACATAATGGCCCGCACCGTCTGGACCAATATAGGTCACACACGGCTCGCCATCTTCAGCAACCGCAGCGATTTTTGTCAGGATTGGCGCAACCAGTTCGTACGCCTCTTTCTGACCACCAGGCATGATAGATGGGCCTTTCAGTGCGCCCTCTTCACCACCGGAAACACCGGTACCGATGAAGTTAAAACCTTCAGCAGACAGTTCACGGTTGCGACGAATGGTGTCCTGGAAGAAGGTGTTGCCGCCATCAATGATGATGTCGCCTTTTTCGAGGAAAGGTTTCAGAGAGTCGATAGCAGCATCGGTACCCGCGCCCGCTTTCACCATTAACAGGATACGACGAGGCGTTTCCAGGGACTCAACAAATTCTTTCACCGTATAGAACGGAACCAGTTTCTTGCCTGGGTTCTCGGCAATCACTTCTTCAGTCTTATCACGGGAGCGGTTGAAAACGGAGACGGTATAACCACGGCTTTCGATGTTGAGCGCCAGGTTGCGCCCCATCACTGCCATACCGACAACGCCGATCTGTTGCTTGGACATTACATACTCCTGTCAGGTGTGGTCCCGCCGGGTACTTCCCGGCGGATATAATATTGAATTATCTTAACTCAGAAAACGAGAGCAGAGGTAGGTATTTATGGTCATTAATCCATTTAAGCCATACCAAAAGCAAGGCTTTAACGTGCGATTATTTTTTCGTCGATGAGACACATGAGTTTTTATTTTTATATTCTTTAATGATTTCTTGATAATTATAATAACTTAACTTTGGCGTTCGTCTTAATGTCTTATCTTCAAAATCAACACCAATTATGCCAAACCTATTTTTGTAGCCCCAGAGCCATTCGAAATTATCGAGTAAACTCCAGAAAAGATAGCCCTGGATATCCAGGCCATCCTTTTTTGCTTCCATAATTGCAGACACATGTCTAACGAGATAGTCGGCTCTCAACTTATCAGAAATGACGCCGTCTTTAAGTTTTTCATCATCTGGACCAAAACCAGCCCCATTCTCAGTAATAATAAAGGTAGGATGGGCGTATTTAGCATCGATCTTTTCCATCATCGTAACCAATGCTTCTGGAGAAACCGGACCGTTGACAGAGGGTTTTTTATCAGGATTAGGAGCATTCCCTATTTCAAACGCTTCAGTTTTATCATGCTTGACCAACGTAGGGCCATAATAATTTACGCCGATAAAATCAGGTTTGCCTTGGGTAATAAGTTGCATATCCTGAGAGGTAGGCTTGAATTGAGGATATGCAGACTGATACATTTTCAATACTGTATCTGGATATTTCCCCTTATAAAGCGCATCCAGGATCCAGTTATTATGGAGATCGTTACATAACTGTTCAGTAGGACTGTTTGGTTGACCACTGTCGATGCATGGAGATAAGTTTAAAGCAATACCAACGCGACCATCATATTTCGCCTTATGGTAATTACGTACCACTAACGCATTCGCAATCAAAAGATTATGCAGTGCTACCGCTTGCTTTCCGCGTGAAGCTGCAGACAAAACGTCACGATATCCGTCCGTTTTTTTTGCAATGAGATTCTCAGCAAGAGGTTCCAGAGTAAAAACATAACCTTCAGGCTCATTAAAGGTGATGAAATCATGAGCTTTATTACCAAAGTTCTTAAAAATTACTTCAGCATATTTTTCGAACCAGACAGGTGATTCAGGATTAGACCAACTACCTTTTTCATACAGCGCTAATGGCATATCCCAGTGGTAAAGTGTAATGACAGGCTCAATATTGGCATCTTTTAAATCAGCAATCAGTTGATTATAATAAGCCAACCCCTTCTGATTTACTGTAACTCCATCTGGCATTATTCGAGACCAGGAAATGGAGAAGCGGTATGAATTTACTCCTAATTCCTTCATGAGTTGTATATCTTTAAGATAAACATCACGTGAAATTTGATTAGCCGCGACATCGCCATTTTCAGCGGTACCAATAATATATTTGGTCACTTCATTATGGGTAAAGTAATCCCAATTTGAAGGGCCCTTTCCACCTTCATTCCAACCACCCTCAACTTGATATGAGGAGGATGCAGTGCCCCAGAGGAAATCGCATTGCTGTTTTTCGTCAGAAAATGCAGGGGGTAACAAAAATACAGAGGTAAAGAAAAAAAATTTTGCTTTCATATTAGATAATTATAACCTGATAGCCATAAAACATATAATATTATGATATTTCTGTAATCGCTATTTGCTATTCTTAATTAAATTAATCAAATATTGACCGTAATTGGTCTTGCTCATCTCATTCCCGTAGGTCAGAACTTCATCCACAGTGAGCCAACCATTGCGGTAAGCAATTTCCTCAAGGCAGGCAATTTTAAAGCCCTGTCGCTTCTCAATCGTATGAATAAATTGTGATGCTTCGATTAGACTATCATGGGTACCGGTATCGAGCCATGCAAAGCCACGGCCAAGCAATTCTACCTGAAGATTTCCCTGCTCCAGGTACATCTCATTAAGGGTAGTAATTTCAAGCTCACCGCGAGCTGATGGCTTGACATGTTTAGCCATATCAACCACGTTTTCATCATAAAAGTAGAGACCAGTAACCGCCCAGTTGGATTTTGGTGCCGAAGGTTTTTCTTCTATACTTAATGCTTTGTAGTTTTCATCAAACTCAACAACGCCGAACCGCTCAGGGTCCATTACCTGATAACCAAAAACAGTAGCGCCTGTATTGCCTGAAACAACCGATTCAAGTTTCCTGCCAAAGCTCTGCCCGAAGAAAATATTATCGCCTAATACCAGGGCACATTTATCACCAGCGATAAACTCTTCACCAATAATGAATGCCTGCGCGAGGCCATCAGGAGAAGGTTGAATTTCATAGGATAAATTAATTCCGAAACGACTACCATCGCCCAACAAACGTTTAAATGATGGCAGATCCTCAGGCGTTGTGATTAAGAGAATGTCTCGGATACCCGCAAGCATAAGCACCGACATTGGATAATAAACCATCGGTTTATCATATATGGGCAAGAGCTGTTTAGAGACTCCACGCGTAATTGGGTGCAAACGAGTTCCTGAACCACCTGCCAGAATAATACCCTTCATTCTACTACCTCAATACTTTAAGCTAAATTAGATTAGATATTTATGAATTAAACTGCATCTTTACTGATATCAGCTGAGCACAATGTGCTTATCCAAGAGTCTACACTATAACGCGAAATTTCATCTGAGTAAGTGTCGTCAAACGAGACATTAAAAAAAGCAGAGTCAATATAGATATTTTCACGGTTGATGAAATAAAAATTTTTCGCTGAATAAAAATCGTAGTCTTTAACTCTGGAATTTGTGGTTATAAATTTCCTCTTTAGAGGCAAACATTCTATTGTTCTCATAGTCAGACCAGTCTGACGGGGGTGCTGAATATCAAGAACAGCATCAGCATCGGAGAAAAATGCTGCAATCTGCTTTTTATTCCTGGAGCGAAGTGTAAAACTGAAAAGTCTGAACTTAATTACATCTTTGATATTGGAGGCAAGAAAACCCGCCAATACAACAACTGATGGAAAATAAAGAACAAATCTCAAATCATATTCATTTTTATACTTTTTATAAATTGCGCCCAGCAGTTTGTATCTGTCACTATGAACGGTGCCCAGAAATGCAATGCTCGGCTTAACATTCGGTAATGCATTTTTTTTCGCAGTGCTTACGAAATCAGGTGAGTAAAATAATGGTAGATGATTCATAAAATCATACTCACGCGCATCGTTATCATCGAATGTAAATACCCGATCAAATAAGTTTAAATACTCCTGTATATGGGGATAATTTTTAATAGAATCCCATGCATAGTAAATAAACGTGGCATTCTTGTATTTCTCTTTAAATTTAAGTAGATTTTTTCTGTTAAGAGACTCACCTTTGAGGACAATGACATAGTCATAATCATCAGAAGTTTGAAGCAAAATCCTATCAAAATACGCATCTGAAATGCGCTTAAGAAAGTTATTTTCTTTCCAAAGCCTGAGTAATATTTTAAAAAATACGTTATTAAATGGCTTTTCATCGAAATAATCAACGGTGGCTCCGGCTCGTCTCAAACCATCTGATATTTCGTTTTCATAATTAAAAAAGCGTGGGCATAAAAACAACACTTTCATTTCAAATACTCTTCTTCACAATCGCCGGAATGCCTACAAGTAGTACATTGTCATCACAGGACTGCATTACAACAGCATTAGCAGCAACAATAACATTGTCGCCAATTCGAATACCACCAAGAACTTTCGCTCCTGAAGCAATCACCACATTATCACCCAAAACAGGACGATTTGCGTGATTAAAGGGGATATCTACATTCTTCGCACCAAGAGTAACCTGTTGGTAAATCGTTGCATTAACGCCAATTTTAGATGCACCAATAACGACACCTTGCGAGTGCGGAATAAAAAAACCACCGCCAATTTCACAATTGGAAGCGATCTCAACACCAAAAATAATAAAATTAAGTAGCGAGAAGATTTTCCCTATAACAGGAATTCTTTTTTTATAGCAGAAATGACTCATGCGATATAATATAACAGGAGTCATCTTCATACCAAAAAATGCTGACACTATTCCTAGTAAAGATACTTTTGATTTGTTACGCCCAGTCAGATTGTAATATCTCAGTACATCATCTTTCACCAACTCAAACATGAGGTTGACTCCGAATATTTATTTTAATTCTCACAAAGACAAGAGTTACAATGAAAAGCAAGAAATACGTCTGGATAAAAAATAAATTATAAAAACCACTAAATATCGCACATTGCATCGCAATAGCGTAAGGAAAAAGACTATAACGATACGATCTTAATAAATTCTTATAGGCCACACTAAAAAGCAACAATAAACAAGTGACCACAATAAGTGAACCCGCGATGCCAAGATCGGGCATTAACTTTTCAAACATGGTTGAAACATTGGCATTATCATCTACCAATGCCATCGTATCGTGAAAGCCTAGATCAGTGTAAATTAGATTTCGGATAACGCTAGGGAAAAGATCCTGGAAGCTTGTGAAGTCGTATACCGGAACTATGTGCGCAAAATTATATGCCAGGTTAGCAAGTCCAGCAGTAATATAAACATAAAACCATGTAAAACCAGAAGGCAGACTTCCCAGGAATTGCCCTTGGGGTGACAATAAATATTGATATGGGTTTTCTGCTCCCCTAATATCACCTACAGCTCCGAACAGTAACACTATTGTCACAACAGCAAGAACTGTATAAATAAACATCTTTCTTGTGAATTTTTTATAGATAAAGAATAAAAAGAATATTTCCACGAGGCCAGACATAAGGATCCCTCGCCTGAACACCAGCATTTCCCAAATGCTCATTAAAAGTAATATAAGGAGAAACATTTTCCGCCTTGATAAAAGGAAATGATAATACAGAGATGGGAAAATAAAAAGGAATAGCATATTAACTATCCCATGATATGTCGGTATTCCGAACTCAGTGTAATTATACCCCCCTCTAAATTGCATAATCATCGGAATGCCACCTGCCACAATCACATCTGGAATTATCGCAAAGCACCAAATAATTAGCCATATTTTAGTCGCTCGCCAGGACGGCATAATGTCATTAAGGCGAACACGATTAATACTACCAGGTGTGACAAATGGAAGTGCAAAAATCAAACCCAGAACGATATTAATGGATAAAAATACAGTCATCTCATTTGAGAGCGAGCTGATATTAGTCGTCAGCCCAAGTGAGTACAATAAGATTGTGAAAAGCCAGGTTGAAGCATATACAAACCCTGGGGACATAAAAAAAATACTCATCCTAGTTCCTCAAGAATCGAAGTCTTCCACCTTCAATGTATGAAAGTGCCAATACGATCTTATATAAGAAATCTGGTATTTTAATTGCTTTGGTATCTAACATTTCGCACAACCGAAGAAGGAATTTTCTTGTCGTTGTTAGAGGAAGCTTATGTATGATACTGATGAGCAATTTACTGAGGAGTCTATTATCGTCCAACATCACTTCATAGGATGAAAAGAGGCTATCCTTAACACACTCTGGATGTTTTTCTTTCAGCACAGGGAATGATTTAGATGCATACACAATCATTCTTTCTGAAGCTCGGCGCAACGTAGGTGTATCGCTGTCTTCTGCCCTTGCATCGGGTAAAAAATAAAAGTCATACTTTGCTTTTGCAACTCGGATACCGAGTTCTTCATCTTCACAGCCGTAATGATAAAATGTCTCATCAAAACAACCAATCGTATCAATAATATCCCGCGTCAGGATAATGCCATCGCTTGCGAAGAAGCGGGTACTTATAGTCCCTTCAGGTATATTTCGTGCCCCCAGGTAACGACTATCAAAATAGCGGAGATAATTGCTAGTGTAGAGTCTGGCGGGATCGATTCGTATATTAATTCTGGCTGCTGTGTATTGCTTACCATGAAAAAAGGAAACAATCTTTTTTATCGCCTTAGGTTCAATAAGATTATCGATGTCAATAAACATTATCAAAGAATTTGACGCAAGAGAAATACCCACATTGCGGGAAATTGCCCGACCAGAATTGACATGATTCCTGTGGAATAAGAAAGTTATCTTATCTTTAAATCTTTCCGCATAAGATGCTGCGATTTCAGCCAGAGAAACCGGACTGCAATCGTCAATAAGAATTAATTCAACAAGGTTGTTTGGATAATCAATTTTCAGTATGGCATCCATGAACCGCTTGACTTTCGATGGTTCACAGTAAGCAGGAACCACTATTGAAATCTTATCATTGTACTGCACTAATGCACCTCGAAGAATAAATTATATTGAAAGCGTAAACCACTGCTAAACCAATGACAATATTACTCACGCCTACATAATGGAAAATAGCCGGCACAATAGCGACAACTAGACAGAAAGCTATTAGCCATTTAATCGCTAATTTCTTTAATTGCTTCATTCTGATTAAAACCATACTGAGTAATTGGTCTATAGCTAAAATAGGTGTTAACCATACAAAAGTCCGTAAATAACTATAGGCATTAACGAGTTTAGTACCATAAAGAATATGAATTATTATATCGGCAAGTACTGTGGTAGCTAGTGCACCGGCACAGGTAACGGCAAGTGTAGCGAAGATACAGAACGGCAATTTTCTTTTTATTGTTGCAATATCAATAAATTTAAAGATAAAGATTGGTGCAATTGCCTGAACAAAAAGAATACATATTGCATACCAATTATCGACTAACTGGAGTGCTGCTGCATAGTTTGAATACGTTTCTCCGGAAATTTTTCCTTCGAGATATACTCGGTCAAACTTCATGGTCACCTGCTGCATAATCAGACAGAACCATACTGCGACTCCAATCTTGAAATACGCAAAAACCTCCGTATCAACTTTCACGAATCTAAAACCTGTAGCCTTTCTAAACGTATAAAAGATAAAGCCACAAGGTAAAAGTGATTCGATAACCCAAGCCACCCAGAGATAGTTTATTGGTAATTGATTTTTTACACCAATATAAATGACAATCAGCTTAATTATTGCAGCGAGCATCAGCACAAGGCAAGGCAATTTGAGGCGGGCCTGGCTTTGGTACCATGTTAAACCGACAATGAACGTTTCTCGCAATGCCACAGATATAGCCAAACCAATAATAAACTGTCTGGACAATCCACTGGCCGCAAACATTCCCCATGCCATCATGCATAATGCAACGCAAATCCCTGCTGCAAGACGTAATACAATTACATTGCTAATTATGGAGTTTATTTTGGATGGCGCATCCAGCAATTTAGGAATAACCACCTCGGCACCACAGATCCAGGTGCCTGTCATAAATATGGCTAAAATGACGAGAGAATATTGCCAGCTACTGAAATCACCAAAATCATAGTGATTAATTAACAACCGGTTAATGATAATGATTATAACAAGCTGAGTGATTCGCTCAAGACTAAGATAAAAAAAGTTAATAAAGACTTTTCTTTTATCTTCTTCCGCCACAATTTTTTTTATAGCTAACAATAAAAATTTAGACATCTGTCATATTCTTTTTAAAGTTATCAATCATTATCTCTATATCTGACAAGACATTGTTATAGACATGACCAAACTCATTTACAGTTCTGGTGTTATCTGTCGGTGGGAAGTATTCACCTTTAAAGCCTTCATGCCATTTGATCGAACAACCTGTTCGACTAGCAATTAAATCAGCAATATCAGAGGCTGTTGTATTCACACCAGAAGCAATATTGTAAATATCATACTCATTCTTACGACTGATCTGATAAATAACTTCTGCGACATCCTTAACTGAAACATAATCTTTTGCATATGAAGGCGCAACATACATGTCAATATGTTTATTCGAAATCGCATTTCTGATAATGCTTGGCAGGAATAGCTTACTCTTCAATGCCAAACCATATACGTTACTCGGCCTGACAATAATCGTATCTCTAGTGCTTTTTAAGCATAACTCTTCACTCACTAGTTTGGTTAAGTTAAAAAGTCTTCGGTTATCGTTACTGCATACCGTAAGATTATCATCCTCTGAAGCGCCATCTTGTTCCATATATACACGCGTTGATGAAATATAGATTAACTTTGAGAATTTGGCGCGTTCAAGTACTGTAGCGAGCAATTCGGTGTTCGATTTGTAAACATCAAATGGTGTGTTTGCACAATCACCATTGCCAGCAGCATAGATTACAATCCCCAGATCTTTTTCAAACAGAGTCTCATCATCTCGCGGTGGAACCACAACTGTTTCGCCTTTCGCCAGAAGGTTTTCAACGATTTCGCTGCCAATGAAACCACGCCCACCGATCACTGTATAATGTATTTTCATAACGTTTTTTTGTACTCAGCAAGTGTAATTAATTTAACATCTTTTTCAGAGAGTAGTGGTGATGTTACCGGCCATTCAATCGCAATATCCGGATCGTTCCAGATAATCCCACCTTCATCCTTTGGATCGTAAAAGTCAGTACACTTGTAATGGAAATCGGCATATTCACTTAATACGCAGAATCCATGAGCAAACCCAGGGGGAACGTATATTTGGTTATTCTTCTCGCCAGAAAGAATAACACCTACGTACTGACCAAACGTATCAGAATCCTGGCGAAGATCTACTGCAACATCATAAACTTCACCACTGATTACGCTGACTAATTTCCCCTGGGGTTTCGTTTTCTGGAAATGCAATCCGCGCAAAACATTTCGACTCGAACGTGAGCGGTTATCCTGTACAAAATTACCTTTAATTCCTGCATCTTCGTATTTTTCTTTATGCCAGGCTTCAAGGAAAAAACCACGGGTATCACCAAAAACCTGAGGCTCAATGATCACACAATCTTTTAAAGGGGTTTGAATTACTTTCATTTAAAATCCTTCGATGGGAAAGTATCACTTTCCCATCAAGTTTGTTGATTACAATCAGATTAACGTCGTGACTAATACTGCTTAGCTTTTATTCTCTTTCCAGAGTAAGTCACAGATATCATCGGTTGGATTAAATGCGGTTGGCGCGTTTAGCAATATTTCGCGTACCTGCTCATAATCAAAATTGCTACATGAGGTATCAAGCTTTGCAAGAATGTCTTTCATTTCCACCCAAGGAAGCATGACTTCATTCGCAGTTTTGATTCTCGGATGCTGTGTAATGGAGACGTTATCACCAATTAACAGTTCTTCGTAAAGTTTCTCACCCGGTCGCAATCCCGTCATTTTGATAGCAATATCCCCATAAGGATTTTTATCATCACGAACGGTAAGCCCCTGTAAAGCAATCATTCGATGCGCGAGATCAATAATTTTAACCGGCTCACCCATATCCAGCACGAAGACATCCCCTCCGCTGCCCATTGCTCCAGCTTGAATCACAAGCTGTGCAGCCTCAGGAATGGTCATGAAATAACGAGTGATATCAGGATGCGTTAACGTTACCGGGCCACCTGCAGCAATCTGCTTTTCAAACAATGGAACAACGGAACCGGACGAACCTAAGACATTTCCGAACCTGACCATACTGAAACAGGTTTTACGGGACTCTGATGCTCGCGCCTGAAGGATGAGCTCCGCCATACGCTTCGTTGCACCCATAGTGTTTGTTGGCCGCACAGCTTTATCCGTAGAGATCAGAACAAAACTTTCGACGCCACAATTTTCCGCAGCTTGAGCACAACTCCAGGTTCCGAAGATATTATTTCGGACACCGTCAATTACGTTGAATTCAACTAGCGGAACGTGCTTATAGGCTGCAGCATGGTAAATCGTCTCAACGTTGAATGCCTTAATTAGCCTTTCAAGATGTTCCATATTCTGAACATTCCCCAGGATTGGGTAAATCTTAATATTGAGCGATTTCGATACAATTAAATTTCGGAGTTCAGAATCAATAGAATATAGTGAGAACTCTGATAATTCGAAAAGAATTAGTTGAGAAGGCCTATTTCTGATGATTTGTCGGCATAACTCAGAACCGATCGAGCCACCTGCGCCAGTTACCATGACTGTTTTACCCTGAATATTCTTTGATACTAACTCAGGGATTGGAGAAACAGGATCGCGGCCCAGAAGGTCGGTAATCACAACTTTACGCAAGGAATCGATTCTTGCTTTTCCTTCAACCAGGTCAACCATCCCCGGAATTGAAAGTACCTCGCAAGGGAGCCCCTCCAGGGTGGATATTACCTCGTTTTTTCTCGCGCGGCTTGCACTTGGCATTGCCAGCAGGATTTTCTTCGCCTCATACTTATCAATCAGCCATGCTAATTTTTCTGGTGAAAATACGCTTACTCCATGGATGACCTGACCCTGCAAGGAGCGATTGTCGTCGACAAACGCAACAGGATAGTATTCGTCCATCTGACTCAAGGCGGGAAGTAACTGGCGTCCGGAAGCTCCGGCCCCATATATAATTACTCGAGTGCCTAATTTTAAACCGCGGTTTATCAACATTCTCATTCCAAGACGTGAGCCGGCAATGAGCAAGACGCCAAACGAGAAGTAAATGAACGGAATTGTCCTTGGGAGATATAAATTAGTATAAAAGGCGGCGATAATCAGTAGCAACGATGAAGTCATCATCCCAACAGCTACAACAAGTAGTATTTTCGCTGTTATATAACGTATTACTGCCCGATAAAGACCCAGTTTAACGAATATTGCCAAAGTAATGACAATTACTGATGTAAGTAATAGCCAATGTGATACGCTAGTTAATGGCGTCATAGAGTCAATACGGACCCAAAATGCAAACCAGAATGCGCACATTAACAGAACAACATCAATAGAGAGTGTTATAATCCGTTTTACCGGTCTTGGCAAAGAAATTAAATAAGTTAGCATACTAAAAACTAGTCGCCTCGTTAAAGCTTGCTATTAGTTTATAAAATAGTACCAGGAGGGCATATGACATGCTCGTCCACTGTAGCACTATATCCACCCACTGTTCCCGCCTGGAGAAATGCCGATTTACCGATATTCGCTCCCCCAGCAAGATGCACACCCACACCTAAGTGCGCAAAATCACCAAGAGTAGAATCATGATCCACCGTTGAATGACAATTAACTATCGTTCCCTGCCCCAAGACTGAGTTTGCGCCAATAACGGCACCGGCTAAAACTACACTGCCGTTCCCCAAAGTAGCGGAAGGACTCACGAATGTAAAAGGGTGAACGAGCGTTATAGGGGTAATGTTTAAGGAGTAAAGCTGCTGATGGAACAACTCTCTAAGCTTATTGTTGCCAATCCCAATAACAATATATTTGGCAGTGCTCGCATAGAGCTTAAGCTCGGAGGTTTTCCCGATAACACGAATTTCTGCCATATCAGAGCACAATTCATTATCATCGAGGAAGGCAATATTTTCATACCCTAAAAGTTTAGCCGTATCATACAGCGTACGTCCATGACCACCAGCGCCTACAATAATCAGGTCATACATTTATGTGTTCTCTTTATCTTTGACTCCAGCACCACATTTGAAAGCAATAAAAATCAACGGTAACCATGCAATGATTAGGCCTGTGATTCCGTCAATTTTTGCCGAAATGATTAGGTATGCAATGGGGAATAACCAAATGATATTGATTGCGATCGCTGCCAAAGTAACTGGCACATGACTCTTATATTTCCGGGCAAGTATTTGGTAGCAATGGCTTGCATGTGCTTCGTATACCTTTTTTCCCGCGAGTAATCTTCGAAGCAAGGTTGTGGTTGCGTCAACAATGAAAATACCAAGCAGGCAGAGTTCCGCGATCAAAACATGGGGATCTAGCTTAGCAAAATAAAGAATCATCAGGCCAATGGTAATGCCTAAAAATCCACTTCCGGCATCCCCCATAAAGATCCTCGCCACTGGGAAGTTCCAGACAATGAATCCCACCGCAGCCCCAGCGAGCGCCATTGCAATCATCGCCATCGCATCAGAGGAGCCAGAGTAGTGATTGAGCGTTATCAACGCGACGCTGCACAGCGAAAAGGTAATAGCTTGCGCACTTGCAAGACCATTAATGCCATCCATAAAGTTATAGAGATTAAGCATCCACACTAAATAGACGCTTCCGAGAATCATTCCAATCCATGGCAAGGACACGACATAGCCAAACATATCAATTTCAGGGAACGAGTCTAAGAAATAGAGCCCTATTGCTGCAGCTAAAAAATGCATTAGCAGACGCCAACGTGCTGCAATATGGCCATGATCGTCAAGGAAACCAATAACAGCAATCAATACCCCCGGCACGAAGAAACCTAAAAATGTCTCCAGAGAGAGATGGCTGGTGAATACCAGCCAAACTAATGTAGCTAACAATGTTAATACTATAGCTACCCCTCCCCCACGTGGCGTTGGCACACTGTGTGAGCTTCGTTGGTTTGGCTGATCGATCACATTATTCTTGATGGCGTATAATCTTAATCCCCAGGTCAATGCACATGATAAACAGAATGCAAAAACGATAATCTCCAGATACAACATTATTTGTTACCTTCAATAAAATTCTTTGCTGTTTTTACCATCGTTTCTTGCAATGTAACAGGTGGCGTCCACTGAAGTTGCTCTCTTGATTTCTTTGAATCTACTTCCAGATCGCCAAAGAGTTGATCATAGATATTTTTTTTACCTAATACTGAAAGCAATACTTTCAATATACTCTTGGGAAAATAAACCATCCGACCTTTCATCCCCATCCCGGTTGAGAAGGCTTTTATCATTTCTCCGGTCGAAGGATGTTCCTGGTCGGCTAATAGATAGAGCTGATTCTTTGCTTTTTCATTCGTAACACATTCGCTGACAAAGCTGACTACGTTGTCTAAAGAAACCAGAGCACGTTTGTTTTTTACTGATTTAAATGGTAATGGAAGATTTCGAGATACTAGTTTTAATAAGCGTTGAATATTGCCAGGAGCATTTGGACCACAGATCAATGCCGGGCGGACAATGGTTATAGCCATTGCACTCCCTGAAAATGTCTTGAGAAGACTTTCCTCGGCTTCGAGCTTAGATATAGCATAATCGGACGTGGGCTTGGCCGGTGTCAATTCACTGAAAGGCATCCCTGAAGTGGAATTGCCATTAACACCTATTGAACTGATGAAGATGAAATGTTTTATGCCACAGTTTGCAGCGTCATTCGCTAATTTCATTGTCGCATCATGGTTTACACGACGAAATTCGGTCAGCGCATCTTTGGCGTCATCATTAAGGATATGTGCTCTGCCAGCTGTATGAATGACGGTATCACAACCTTGTAAAATTGTGCTCCAATCAGTTTGCGCAGAGATATCTCCAAGGTTGTACATACCCTGCTCGGTATTCTCTTCTCGACGCGTAGTAGATATTACCTGATGACCTGCTGCTCTCAGCGTA
Organism: Enterobacter cloacae complex sp. FDA-CDC-AR_0132; assembly: GCF_003010695.1. Classification (NCBI taxonomy): domain Bacteria; kingdom Pseudomonadati; phylum Pseudomonadota; class Gammaproteobacteria; order Enterobacterales; family Enterobacteriaceae; genus Enterobacter; species Enterobacter cloacae complex sp. FDA-CDC-AR_0132. Next base: position 4,901,837 of record NZ_CP027618.1, read on the forward strand.
TTGACTAAAGTAGCACCGAGAAAACCAGTCCCCCCTGTCACTAAAACTTTCATTATCATCCCCTATCAGCTAATTAACTTTTTGCAATAAACGAAATGAACAGCCCTTAACGATTCTGATAATTGAGTGCAATCCAGGATTTATAATTACCGCTTTTAACGTTATCCACCCATTCTTTATTTGCCAAATACCATTCAACAGTTTTACGGATCCCACTTTCGAAGGTCTCCACTGGCTTCCAGCCCAGCTCAATTCCAATTTTCTCAGCGTCAATGGCGTAGCGACGGTCATGGCCCGGACGGTCAGCAACATACGTAATCTGATCGCGATAAGAGCCCTCTTTTGGCATAATCTCATCCAGCAGATCGCAAATAGTATGTACGACCTCCAGGTTCTGCTTCTCGTTATGGCCACCTATATTATAGGTCTCTCCCGGTTTCCCCTGGGTGACAACGGTGTAGAGTGCACGCGCATGATCTTCTACATACAGCCAGTCACGAATCTGATCGCCCTTGCCGTAAATAGGCAGTGCTTTACCGTCCAGCGCATTCAGGATGACCAGCGGGATCAGCTTTTCCGGGAAGTGGTATGGGCCGTAGTTGTTTGAACAGTTGGTGACAATGGTCGGGAAACCGTAGGTACGCAGCCAGGCGCGAACCAGATGGTCGCTGGATGCTTTCGACGCTGAATATGGGCTGCTAGGTGCATACGCGGTAGTTTCCGTAAAGAGTGGCAGCTCAGTTAATGCCGGATGCTCATCAGGATGCGGTAAATCACCATACACTTCGTCGGTAGAGATGTGATGGAAACGAAACGCTTTCTTCGCCTGCTCATCCAACATTGACCAGTACGCGCGAGCGGCTTCCAGCAGCACATAAGTGCCGACGATATTCGTTTCAATAAACGCGGCCGGGCCGGTAATTGAACGATCGACGTGACTTTCAGCAGCCAGATGCATTACCGCATCAGGTTTATGCTTTGCGAAGATACGTTCCAAGGCGTCTTTGTCGCAAATGTCCGCATGTTCAAAAGCATATCGTTCGCTGTCACTGACTTCACTAAGCGACTCAAGGTTGCCGGCATAAGTCAGCTTATCCACATTGACGACGACGTCCTGGGTATTCTTAATAATATGTCGTACAACCGCTGAGCCGATAAAGCCGGCTCCACCCGTCACAAGAATTTTCACGTTATCTATTCCGCCTGTTGGAAATGTCTGGATACTGGCGCTCTGAAATCCGATCGTTTATTAACGCTTTCAGAAATTAAGCACGCTACCGCCCCTGGCTTGACAGCTACCAGTGCACTGAGCGATGTTTGATTAAATGATTTTTCTTGTCTGGATACAGACAAAAAACTGGCGTTAATTGTCGTCCTAAATGGCATCAGAAACAAGCACAAATCGTTACAAATTCGTCGAGATTTAAATCAGATAACTCTCTGTTATCACTGAAATTAATAACAAAAAGCGGTAGCCCGCATTCTGGTTATGTTACAACACCAAAATACCGACTACCGCTTATATAAAGTGAAAAGATGTGAATCAGTCGTTAGCCAGCAACTTCTCAATCCGGCTTCTGAACTTCTGACCTTCCTTCAGGTTACGCAGGCCATACTTCACAAATGCCTGCATATAGCCCAGTTTCTTACCGCAGTCGTAGCTGTCACCGGTCATCAGCATCGCATCAACAGACTGCTTCTTAGCCAGTTCAGCAATCGCATCGGTCAGCTGGATACGGCCCCAGGCACCCGGCTCGGTTTTTTCCAGCTCGGCCCAGATATCCGCGTTGAGAACATAACGGCCAACGGCCATCAGGTCAGAATCCAGCGTCTGCGGCTGATCCGGTTTCTCGATAAACTCAACGATACGGCTCACCTGCCCTTCCGTCTCCAGCGCTTCTTTAGTCTGGATAACAGAGTACTCGGAGAGATCGCCTTTCATGCGCTTAGCAAGTACCTGGCTACGGCCCGTTTCGTTGAAGCGCGCCACCATTGCCGCCAGGTTGTAACGCAGCGGATCGGCAGATGCGCTGTCGATAATGATATCCGGCAGTACAACGATGAACGGGTTGTCACCCACGACCGGGCGCGCGCAAAGAATGGAGTGGCCCAGACCCAGCGGCTGCGCCTGACGCACGTTCATGATGGTTACGCCAGGAGGACAGATAGACTGCACTTCAGCCAGCAGCTGGCGTTTTACGCGCTGCTCAAGCAACGCTTCGAGTTCGTAAGAGGTGTCGAAGTGGTTTTCTACCGCATTCTTGGAGGAGTGCGTAACCAGGACGATTTCTTTGATCCCTGCAGCAACAATTTCATCGACAATGTATTGAATCATCGGTTTGTCGACAATCGGCAGCATCTCTTTAGGAATGGCTTTTGTGGCTGGCAACATATGCATGCCCAGGCCTGCTACCGGAATGACTGCTTTCAAATTAATCATTATTTCTTCCACCTTAAAATGGTTGACGAATTATAGCTCTTTAACCTGTTTTCGCCAGCATGATTTGCCGTGATTCTTATATGATGTTAGGGGACCACATCACAAAAAACAGTAGTTGTAATCTGAATAGATCGCGTTTCTGTGCCAGGAATAGTCGCAAAAAAAGACAATTGTCGATTATCTGTGCGGGAGCGCAAAATTCAGCCGCTCCGTATTCACCACCTGCTGGTCCACGCGGTCAATATCCACGGAGCTCTGCCCTTTCTCATTCACAGCCTTGATGTTCGCCAGCGACAGTAGGGTCTCATCTTTAGCCATAAACTTGCCTCGCACATCCTTACGCAGGTCGAAATTCATCTTCAGCGCCGGGCCGACGGCAGCTTCCTGCATCACGTTGATATTACGCAAGAAGAGGTGCTGCGGTTTGTTGTGCAACTCAAGCGTAGCCCGCTGCATCTCAACGTTGGTGATGGCCACAAAGGAGGTGGCGTTGCCGGAGGAAATTTGTATTCCGCGCAGTTTGTACGCAAGCTGGCGATTATCCAGGCGAATGTCGTTCAGCTTAAAGTTCTGAGGTATCGAGAGATAGTCGCCCTTTATTACACCGTAGCCGATCAGCATGCCGGCACTATTGACCATATCGACATTATCAATAATGAAATTATCACAGCCATAAATGGCTACCGTGGCGTTGTCTATTCCCGCCTTCTTGCTGAAGTCAGGAGTGATATTCTTGGCCTTAATATTGCGAATAATAAAGTGCTTACCGTTTTCGACGTGGACTAACTGACGACAGTTGCTGCCGGTGATATTTGCCACCACGAAGTTCTTCACGGTTTGCTTTTCCGGATAATCGTTGTCGTAGGTGCTGCCGGCGAGACCAATGCCGATGCCCCAGTTGATCTTGCCGTTCGTACAGTTAATGTTGTCAATCACATGATCGGAGATCAGGATGTTACGGTCATTAATGGCGACGTTCCACTCAATCGCGTCGCCCTGGAGATGGCTGAATTTACTGTTGGTGATGCGCGCGCCATCTATCTGATTATGGAATCCCTGGCGCAGGATGGCGTAGTTCGCCTGGCTTACGCTGATGTTATCAATCAGCAGGTTGCGCATGACGCGCGGCTTTTTGCCGCCAATGTAGATCTGCGTCACCGGTCCAAAGCCGCTCATTGCCAGCCCTTTAATCACACAGTCTGAACCGCGAATGTCCAGCGTAATGTTCTCCGTGCGACCGTCACCTTCACCAATCACTTTACTGCCTTCCTGCAGCACGAAGCGTCCGCGACCATTTCCCGTTAACGCACCGCGGATCAACAGCGTTTTACCGTCAGGAATGAAAATGCCCGTATTGATGTTTTTACAGGTGAGCCCGGCAGGGACAACAACGGTGTCGCCTTCGTTAAATGCCTGCTTAAAGGCGGCGATCCAGTCGTTGTTGTTGTACTGGTTAACAGAGACCGTCTTTCCGGTTGCCGCCCGCGCAATGCGGGACGACAGCAGCGGCGTAGCCGCCAGGACGGATAAAGAAGAGACAAAGGTGCGTCGGGTAATCTTTTTCAGCATACAACCTCGGCGTTACAACGTTTGCAGCAGGCTCGCTAACTGGCGATTAATCACCTGCTGGTTAAAATCTGCTTCAACTTTTTGTCGGGCGTTGTGGATAACGGGCTCCAGCGCCTGTTGGTCGATGCCGCTAAATTCGGCTAAACGATCCGCAAGGGCCATCGCATTATTCTCCGGTACCAGCCAGCCGGAGTAATCAGACTTGATTAACTCCGGGATCCCGCTGTGCAGGGTCGACACCACCGGAATACCGACGGCCATCGCCTCCATTAACGCAACCGGGATCCCCTCCATATCGCCATCGGCGCCGGTGACGGAAGGCAGCAGGAATACATCCGCCTCATCCAGCATGGCCTTCACCTCGTGGCTTGGCTTAAAGCCCGGCATCTCCACATAATCTTCCAGCTGATACTGTTCGATAAGCGTGCGAAGACGACGCTCCCACGGGCCAATACCGAGAATGCGATAGCGGAAATCCACGCCGCGCGCTCGCAGCTGGCGGCAGGCTTCGATGGCCACGTGCAGACCTTTTTTCTCCGTCAGACGCGCAACAGAGATTATCTGCAGCGGTTTTCCCGGTACCTTGACCGGGCGGCGGGTAAAGCGCTCTAAATCCACGCCCATACGCGAAACGGTGATTTTTTCCTGCGGACAGCCCATGTTTTTCAGACGCCCGGCCCACAGGTCGCTGATGGGCAGCATCATGTCGCCACGGCGGAAAAGCTGCTGATACTCCGGCGTGTAGTGGTTCAATACCTCGCGGCTGGAGATGTCGATACCGTGGAAGATGGTCGCAATCTTACCGTCAATCACCCCCAGCTCACGCAGTTTGGCGGCGGTCACGCCCGCCGGGCCAAAGTGAGCAATAAACACATCGGCGCGGTACGGCTGCGCCGTTTGACCACAAATGGCAGACAGGATCAGGTTGCGAGATTCCGCGCCATAGCGGGAAACATTCAGCGCGCGCCAGGTCGACGCACGATGGATCCCGCGTAAGGTCTGGCTGGCCCGGTGGCGCAGCTTATTTACTCTTCCTGAGGGCTCGTCCTGCAGCCAGCGGGTTTTCGCCTCCAGCCCATACTGCGTATACGCCGCATGGGTATTTTGTGTATCGCCCTTTTGCAGGGCGATGATCTCCACGTCGTATCCCATATCGATAAACGCGGTGATTTGGTTCAGCACAAAGGTTTCAGACGACAGCGGAAATTTCAGTAAGAAGAAACCAACCTTCATTTCCCCTCCCGGACGCGGTCGAGCACCGATTTCACCATCCCAATTCCCTTCTCGCGCTCGGCTTTCACCGCGACGGCCAGGCGTTCATTGATGGCAGGCAATTGCCCCAGGGTATCGCCCACCATCGCGCCAAGCGAACCATCCAGCAGATGACGAATATCAACGGCCATTTCAGGCATGCCAAGCTGCTGCATAATGCCGGCTGACTTGTGCTCGTAGTTAATCGCAATGGCCGGCGTGCCAAAGTTCATCGAAATGATCGCCGAGTGCAGACGCGTGCCCACGGTGAGGTCACAGGCTGAGAGCAATTTGCCCATCTCGAGGTCGTTCAGTTCGTCCATCACCACGTGATAACGGGACGGATCGTTTACCAGGTTGCGCAGGTTCAGCGCCACCATGCGGTCATCTTTGTTATAGCTGTCGATGCCGGTACAGGTTGAAAGCGCCAGCACCTGGTATCCGCTGTCCAGCACACGGTTAACCACGTCAGCAAACGCTTTCTCATACGCCGCCTGGGTGGTGCCTAAACGTTTATCAAACGGTGCAAGTTCGCGCAGGGTGATGGCGACCGTTTTCTGTTTCGCCGCCACGTCCAGCCAGTGCTGCACTGCGTAGCTCGCCTGGAAACTGTCGTCCTGATGATCCACCAGCCAGGCGGTGTCCACCCCGTGTTCCACTTTCGAAGTGTCAATCTCGCTGCGTTTCATCATATCGAGGCTTACCGACTCACGCAGGATCAGGGCATCGCAGTGGCCGAAGACATAGTTTGCCAGCTGGTTAAACTGCGGATCCTGGAACGGCCCGACGCTGTGACCAATCATAAACAGCGGTTTTTTCGCCATGAATGTGCAGAGTGCGTGCTCAAACTGCGGCACACCGTAAAGATCGACGAAGAACGATCCTCCGACCTGAATAATGGCGTCGTAGCCCGACAGCAGTCGAACGAAATCCGTGAAGCCCTGAGCAATGGCGATGTTACGCAGCTTGCCGGTATCAGTTACACGGGACAGCAACACCTGATGCTGATAGCGACGGCGCAGAACTTTCTTCACGCGTCCCATCACGCCGGCAGCGTTGTTGTGCTGCTTCATCTGGCTGTATAGCGGGTCGCCCATTACCGGGCGGTTCAATAACCAGGAAGAGCTGACCGGATAACGGCTCATCACGTCCACTTCAGTCTCAGGCTTAAGGGTGTTAATCGCATCCAATAAACCGCGCAGAATGGCGCTGTCGCCACGGTTGCCGCAGGTATGGTTGCCAAGAATAAGTAATTTCATAATGGCCTCTTAAATAACTAGCCTGCGCGAAGCAGCGTTTTCATTTTTTCGTTACGGCAAAACTGGCGCTTCATCTCAACCACCAGCGCATTACGTGACAGCACAATCATCACGCCAAACGCCAGTGCACCTGCTGCGACCTGTATTGCCAGCATGGCCGCGAGCGGCAGATGGCCAGTGAGCACGATGCCCAGTCCATAGCTCACCGCAAGGGTAGGCAGTGACAGATAAAACGGCAGCCACAGGCTCAGAATGTACTGCCGGTAGCTGGAGCCCAGCACCGGCTTGATCATCACGAAGTAGCTCAGAACGGTGTTGATGATCTGCACCAGCAGAAAACCAAGCGTGACCCCAATGGCGCCGGCCATATGCCCACCGACGATAATCGCCGGAATAAACAGGAACGTTTTAAACACGTTGAATTTGAAGCTGATATCAACCCGCGCTTTAGCCATCAGCAGTGAGCCAATCGGGTTGCCAACGGATCGCAGCAGCCCCACCACGCACAGTAACTGCAGGATCGGGATAATGCTGTTCCACTTCTCGCCAAACACCAGCGGCACGAAGTTGCTCGAGACCACCATCAGCCCCAGCAAAACCGGGAAATTGATAATGCCCACCACAGAGAGCAGCTTGTAAAAATTGACGCGCAGCTTCTCGGTGTCATCCTGAATTTTGGCGAACGCCGGGAACAGTACGCGGGTGATAATCGGGTTGAGCTTCATTGGTGGTACTACCGCAACGTTGTACGCCAGGTTGTACCCGCCCGCGACGCTCGCCCCGAGGATGCGTGCCAGCACCAGCGTGGAGAGGTTAGTGTTGACATAGTTGATGATGCTGTCGGCGGTGAGCCACGCGCCAAAACGCAGGTTGGATGACACCGAAGCGAGAGAGAAATGCAGCCCAGGACGGTAAATCTTGCGACCAAAGTAGCCGAACAGCAGCGTACGCACGGCAGAGTTAACCAGATACCCGAGGATAGCGGTCATGGCCAGCGGCCAGAAATGGGCGCTGACCACGGTAAAGGTAAACCCTGCGAGAACGGCGCTGGTCTCGATCATCCCAATCTTGTTGAATTCCAGCTCTTTCTGCATCAGCGCGCGGAACTGTTGCCCGTGCGGGATCACCACAAAAGCAAACGAGAGCGTACGCATCAGCGGTGCCAGATCGGGGTTGTGCAGCACGCTGGCGATGATATCGCTCAACAGGAACACCAGCACGAAAACGAACACCCCCAACCCAACGTTCAGCCAGTAGAGCGTGGTCAGTTCCAGATGGCTGATCTCTTTGCGCTGGATAATCGAGTTAGCAATGCCGAAGTCAGACAACGTATCGGCCAGCGCGATAATCACCAGCGAGACGGTCAGCAGACCGAACTGGTGGTTATCGATAATGCGCGCCAGCACCGTCATCTGCACCAGGCCGAGGCCAATGATGACAATGGTCGCCATCGCTGACCATTTGGCGCCGCTGATGGTTTTTTCACGTAAGCTCATCTTAGTACGCCGCTTTGTTCACGAAACCTTTGAAGATGGTCAGAAAGACGATCTTGATATCGAACCAGAGGCTCCATTCACGGATGTACTCCAGGTCGAATTCGATGCGTTTTTCCATTTTTTCCAGCGTGTCGGTCTCGCCACGCCAGCCGTTGATCTGCGCCCAGCCGGTAATGCCTGGCTTCACTTTATGGCGCAACATGTAGCCTTCAATCAGCGAGCGGTATTGTTCGTTGTGAGCCACGGCATGGGGACGGGGTCCGACAATCGACATGCCACCGGTAAAGACGTTGATAAACTGCGGCAGCTCATCCAGCGAGGTACGGCGCAGGAAGTTCCCCACCCGCGTAACGCGTGGATCGTTCTGCGTCGCCTGGGTCACGACCTTGTCGTTCTCCATCACCTTCATTGAGCGGAATTTCCACACCATGATGGGCTTACCGTCCATGCCGTAGCGGGTCTGACGGAAGATAACCGGGCCCGGAGAGCTCAGCTTCACCGCCAGGGCAATGCAGCACAGCACCGGGGAGATCAGCAGTAAGATCAGTGAAGAGAGCACGATATCTTCCAGGCGCTTGAGCACGCGATTGATACCCGACAGCGGGGTGTCATACAGCGGCACGACCGGCACGCCGTTCACTTCTTCAATACGGGAATGGAGGATGTTAAAGGTAAAGACGTCCGGGATCAGGATCACCGAACAGGTGGTATCGGCCAGTTCACGCATCAGTTTCTTAATGCGGGATTCATCTTTCATCTGCATCGCGATGTAGACGTTATGAATTTTGCCGGCTTTGGCGTCCTCAATAAGCTGTTCGTAATTACCGGCCCAGTCTGAAGGCACGCCGCCAGGCTTCGCGTCGTGATAAATCCCGACCACTTCAAAACCTAACCATGGCTCTTTGCGGAAGCTATCGAGAAGCACCTTCCCTACCGGCAAATCCCCCGCCACGGCGACAAAGCGACGGTTATAACCGCGGTTACGCAGCCAGCCGGCACCAAAACGGATCAGGGTGCGGCATACCACCATGCCGACGCTGGTAATCAGGTACCAGCACAGATACGTCACCAGGCGATTATCAAAATCATGGCTGAATGCCACCAGCCCTGCGCTGAAGATCAGGCTTAATGTCCAGTTCTGCAGCAACAGCATCAGTTCGGTGGTCATTTTCACACCACGCCACGAACGGTAGAAGTCGGTCATCCCCCCGATCATCTGGAACACAACCAGCGCAATCAGCGCCATGAGCAGATGCATGTAGAAGAAGGATTGCCCGCTTACCCAACTCACCACCCATAATCCGCCGACCATGATGGTGATATCAGAAAAACGCTGCACCATGGAGATTAACGATGCATTCGTTCTCGCTCGTTCGCGTTTTTTTAGATTCGTCATCGTTGTTCCTTTAGTTCAACACCTGCCCCCTCACCCCACATCAGGGTGAGGGGGAAAGCTATTTACTGATTCAACAGCGCCAGAATGTCCTTCGTTCGCGCTTCCATCAGCGCTGTATCCGCGCGGGATTCCACGTTCAGGCGCACCACCGGCTCGGTATTTGAAGAGCGCAGGTTAAAACGCCACTGCGGGAACGCCATGCTGATGCCGTCGGTACGGTCAATTTCCAGCGCATGGAGGGCAAAATGCTGCTCCACGCGGGCAATGGCCTCGGCCGGCTGCGCCAGTTTGCTGTTGATTTCGCCACTTGCCGGGAAGGCCGCCATGCGGTCGCGTACCAGCTCGCCAAGGGTCTGCCCTTTCAGACACAGCAGCTCGGTCACCAGCAGCCACGGGATCATCCCGCTGTCGCAGTAGGCAAAATCACGGAAATAGTGGTGGGCGCTCATCTCGCCGCCATAAATGGCGTCTTCTTCGCGCATACGCTCTTTGATGAAAGCATGACCGGTTTTGGACATCACCGGCTGGCCGCCCGCGGCGTTCACCACATCCACGGTGTTCCAGGACAGACGCGGATCGTGAATGATCTTCGCGCCCGGGTTCTTCTCGAGGAACGCTTCCGCCAGCAGGCCGACAATGTAGTAGCCTTCGATGAACTGGCCTTTTTCGTCGAACAGGAAGCAGCGGTCGAAATCGCCGTCAAAGGCGATACCCATATCGGCACCGTGTTCGATGACCGCGTTACGGGTGTCGTCGCGGCACTCCGGCAGCAGCGGGTTCGGGATACCGTTCGGGAAGTTGCCGTCCGGGGTGTTATGGACCTTAACGAAGGTTACCGGCACGTTCAGGGCCTTAAAGCGGGCTTCGAGCGCATCCACCACCGGGCCGGCCGCGCCGTTACCGGAGTTGATCACCAGCTTCAACGGTTTCAGGTTTGCAACGTTGATGTAACCCAGCAGGTGGTCGATGTACGCTTTACGCAGGTCGATCTGCTTATAGCTGCCGCGTTTTGCTTCATTCACCGGCGGGAAATCGTTAGCTTCGGCGAGACGCTGCACGTCACGCAGACCGGTATCGCCGCTGATAGGACGCGCGCCCTTGCGCACCAGCTTCATACCGTTGTAGTCCATCGGGTTATGGCTGGCCGTCACTTCGATACCGCCGTCCACGCCGAGGTGGAAGGTGGCAAAGTAAATCTCTTCGGTGCCGGACAAGCCGATATCCAGCACGTCCACTCCCGCATCCTGCAGCCCTTTTGCCAGCGCCAGCTTCAGGGACTCACTGGTCAGGCGCACATCGCCGCCCAGGACAATCGTTTGTGGCTTAAGATATTCGCCGTATGCGCGGCCAATGCGCCACGCAATGTCTTCATTCAGCTCTTCGCCCAGCTTGCCGCGAATATCGTAGGCTTTAAAACAGGTTAATTTTTCCATGATGACCCCTTTTTCAGGCAACAGTTGGCCCGCCCGATTAACAGGCAAATTTGTTTTTATTCATTCGCAGGCCGGATGCGCGAAACGCTATCCGGCTTTAGAGACGGCGCTATACCCGCCCGTAACGGTCCTGGAAACGGACAATATCGTCTTCTTCCAGGTACGAACCGGAGCGCACTTCAATTAAGTCGAGAGGAATTTTCCCCGGGTTTTCCAGGCAGTGCGTGGCTCCCAGCGGAATATAGATTGACTCGTTTTCGCCCAGCAGTTTCACTTCGCCATCAATCGTGACTTTGGCGGTACCCGCCACCACGACCCAGTGCTCGGCACGGTGGTGGTGCATCTGTACCGACAGCCCCTCACCCGGTTTCACGGTGATGCGTTTCACCTGGTAACGTTCACCGGCATCGATGGAGTCATATTTGCCCCACGGACGATACACTTCGCGGTGGATATGGTGTTCATGGCGACCATCGGCCTTGATCTTCTCCACCACTTTTTTAACGTCCTGCACGGCATTACGGTCAGCAATCAGCACGGCGTCTTTCGTCTGTACGACCACCAGATCCTTCACGCCAACAGTGGTCACCAGACCGGACTCGGCGTAGACATAGCTGTTTTCCGTTTTGTGGCTGATAACATCACCGTGGTGGACGTTACCCTCCGGGGTATGGGCGCTGATCTCCCACAGGGAGGACCAGGAGCCAACATCACTCCAGCCCGCATCCATCGGTACCACAACGGCATCGGCCGTGCGTTCCATTACCGCATAGTCAATTGACTCTTCCGGGCAGGCGAGGAAAGACGCTTCGTCAACACGGATAAAATCGAGATCCGGATCCACTACCGCCATCGCTTTCTCGCAGGCGTCCAGAATATCCGGGCGATATTTGCGCAGCTCTTCCAGGTAACGGCCAGCGCGGAACAGGAACATCCCGCTGTTCCAGTAATATTCACCGCTGGCCACATACGCCTGCGCGGTTTCCAGATTCGGTTTTTCGACAAACTGCGCCACGTCAAACGCTACGCTGTCGCCTTCGCCCGGGGTCACATTGCCACGACGAATATACCCGTAGCCGGTTTCCGGCAGGTCAGGCACGATGCCGAAAGTCACCAGTTTGCCGTTTTCGGCGTAAGGAATAGCCGCGCGTACCGCCTCGCGGAACGACTCTTCCTGTTGAATAACATGGTCTGCCGCCAGAACCAGCATCAGCGGATCGCAATCCGGGCTGCTGCGTTTGGCCGCCAGCGCTGCCAGCGCAATCGCGGGGGCGGTGTTACGTCCGGCAGGCTCCAGAATGATATTTTCTGTGAGTTTGTTCAGCTGGCGCAGCTGCTCGGCGACAATAAAGCGGTGTTGTTCGTTACAAATCACCACCGGGCTTTCACACTCCACACCCTGCAGGCGGTTAACCGTCGTCTGCAGCATGGTGAGCTCCCCTTTCAGGCAGAGGAACTGTTTTGGATAGAGCACGCGGGACAGCGGCCACAACCGGCTACCAGAGCCACCTGCCATCACAACCGGATACAAAGTGGTTTGACTCATGATTTATCCCCGTATATCTGCAATAAATTGGCTCAGCACGTTCTCTTTCTCGAGCGTGCGTTCGGCATATTCACGTGCCACCGTGTTCGTTTTTGGCATGGCAAGTGCCCGTTCAATGCCAGTGACCAGCGCCGGGACCGATTCCGGTTCCACGCAAACGGCGATCCCCGGATAGCTGTCGCACAGCTGGCCTAATTCTGTTTCGGCTTCCGCCGTGATCACCGCGTTACCGCCCACTGCCAGAATGTTGGTCAGCTTGGACGGCAGCACCGCGTCTGCCGCGCCGCGCTTTTGTACTACCAGATGGCAGTCGCCCATCTTCAGCAACGCAGGCAGTGCCTCGTAAGACTGAAGCGGGAAAAATTTCACGTTCGTCAGGCCGCGGTCATTGGCCATTTTTTCCAGTCGCGCTTTTCCGCCGCCCTGCCCGACGATGACAAACATCCAGGGTTGATGGCTCAGTTGCTGTGCGGCGTCGATGACGCTCTCAAGCCCCTGCTTCTCGCCGATGTTGCCTGAGTAAAGAATGATTTTTTGGTCGTCAGGCAAACCGAGCTGAGCGCGTAGCGCCTGCGCGTCACTGTCTGTCACGTCGCGAAAACGCGCCACTTCAGACCAGTTAGGGAAAAAGATCACTTTTTCCGCCGGTACGCCCTTCTCCTGCGCTTTGTTCATCATTGAGCGCGAGATGGTCGAGACATAATCCACGTTATGCAGGCCGCTGCGCTCGAAGGCGCTGGCGAGTTTCGCCACCTTCCCGCTCTTACCTTTGCCGGCCATTCCCAGGCCGAGCATGGCGTCCACTTCATAATCCTGAATGTGAAGCAGCGTGCGCGCGCCGGAGAGTTTGCCCAGCAGGCGCATACCTGGGGTGCAGAACAGCGTTGGCACCACACCGATAATGCGATCCGGCTTCCAGCGACGTTGCGCCATCAGCGGGAAGAAACTGCTCAGGGCAAAGCTGCCCAGATGAAGTAACCGCTTCAGCGTTGAGGGCTGTTTCGGCACGTACAGCGGGCAACGCCAGACGGTCGCGGCACCCTCTTCGCGACGGTAGCGCCAGCCTGAATAGCGCTCACCTACTTTCCATTCCGGGTAGTATGGCGGCGCGGTAATGACCCGCACGTCATGTCCCTGGCTCGCCATCCACTCGACCATTTCGCCGGTGTATTTACCGATGCCGGTTAACTCCGGCGAATAGTTGATTCCGTACACCAGAATTTTCATAAGCCCGGCACTCCGGACTGACGATCGGCCAGGAAATAGGCACGACTGTTGTCATGCACATTGTCACTGGCCAGCAACGCCTCTGGCGTCTGCCAGCGGTAGTCGTCATGCTGAGAATCAGGCAGACGCAGGTCTGCCTCACTCACCTTCAGGCGAAAACCGAGCACCACATAGTGCGTGGTGAAACCGGTGCCCGAAAAGTTATCGTCATAGAAGTGCTGCCAGACCCCGTAAAACTGGCCTGCCGCCATCGGCAGTTGCAGGCCCAGTTCCGCCAGAGTGAGACGCTCAAAAGCATTTTCCAGCGTCTCATCCTTCTGCACGCGCCCGCCGGGCACGAACCAAAAGCCCTGTGCAGGACGGTTGGTTCGTTTTCCCAGCAAGAACTCGCCGCGTTCGTTTTCCACCACCAAATCAATTGAGATGAGCGGAGTGGAACGCACTACCGTGGCAAAATCTTCCTGACTTAAAAACATCATTACCCCCGGAAGCGGTGCTGGTTTTCAAGGAACCACTGGTAGGTGCTTGCCAGCCCCTGCTCCAGTGATACCTCGTGATACCAGCCCAGCTGATGCAGACGGGTCACGTCCAGCAGTTTGCGCGGCGTGCCGTCCGGTTTGGTGGCGTCAAAGACCACGCGGCCTTTGTAACCCACCACCTGCGCGATGGTTTGCGCCAGCTCACGAATGGTGCAATCCACGCCAGTACCGACGTTAATGTGCGACAGCATCGGTTCGGTGTTTTCCTGCCACACCTCACGATCCAGCTCCATTACGTGGATGCTGGCAGCCGCCATATCATCCACATGCAGGAATTCACGCATTGGCGTACCGCTGCCCCACACCACCACATCCGGTGCATTTTCGGCCGTTGCCTCGTGGAAACGACGCAGCAGCGCCGGGATCACGTGCGAATTGCTCGGGTGGAAGTTGTCATGCGGTCCGTACAGGTTGGTCGGCATCACCGAACGATAGTCGCGGTTATACTGACGGTTGTAGGATTCGCACAGCTTGATCCCGGCAATCTTGGCAATCGCATACGGCTCGTTGGTTGCTTCCAGCGTACCCTGCAGCAGTTCGCTCTCGGCGATCGGCTGCTTCGCCATTTTCGGGTAGATACAGGATGAGCCGAGGAACAACAGCTTATTCACGTTGTGCAGATGCGCTGCGTGAATGATGTTGCTCTCAATCATCATGTTCTCGTAGATGAAATCCGCCGGATACGTGTTGTTGGCAACAATGCCGCCCACTTTCGCCGCCGCCAGATACACCTGGTCAATACGTTCACTGGCGAAGAAGTCCTGTACCGCTTTGCTGTCGAGCAGGTTCAGCTCGTCACGGGTACGGACAATCACATCGACATCACCGCGCTGTTCAAGCTGGCGAACAATCGCGGAACCCACCATTCCGCGATGACCCGCGACAAAAATACGTTGTTTTGTCATTCTCAGGACTCCAGCGCGATGGCAACCTCGTAGCCATGTGACTTGAGCAGGGAGTGTTTTTTCGCTGCTTCAAGATCTTTGGCAACCATCTCGGAAACCATCTCCTGCAGAGTCGTTTCTGGTTTCCAGCCCAGTGTTTCGTGTGCTTTGGTTGGGTCGCCCAGCAGGGTTTCCACTTCAGCAGGACGGAAGTAACGTGGGTCAACCTGTACAATCACGTCGCCCGGTTTCACGCCCGGTGCGTCATGGCCCGTTACGGAAACCACGATGCCTTTCTCTTCCACGCCGGTACCTTCGAAGCGCAGTTTGATACCCAGCTGAGCGGCAGCCATCTCAACGAACTGACGTACGGAGTACTGCACGCCGGTTGCGATAACGAAGTCTTCTGGTTTTTCCTGCTGCAGCATCATCCACTGCATTTTTACGTAGTCTTTGGCATGGCCCCAGTCACGCAGGGAATCCATGTTGCCGAGGTGCAGGCAAGATTCCAGACCCTGTGCGATGTTAGCGATAGCGCGGGTGATTTTACGGGTAACGAAAGTTTCACCACGACGTGGGGATTCGTGGTTGAACAGAATGCCGTTACAGGCATACATGCCGTAGGATTCACGGTAGTTCACGGTGATCCAGTACGCGTACAGTTTCGCCACGGCGTACGGAGAACGTGGATAGAACGGGGTCGTCTCTTTCTGAGGAATTTCCTGCACCAGACCGTACAGCTCAGAGGTGGATGCCTGGTAGAAACGGGTTTTCTTCTCAAGGCCGAGGAAGCGAATCGCTTCCAGCAGACGCAGCGTACCCATTGCGTCAACGTCAGCGGTGTATTCCGGAGATTCAAAGGAGACCGCAACGTGGCTCATCGCGCCCAGGTTGTACACTTCATCCGGCTGCACTTCCTGCAGAATACGGGTCAGGTTGGAAGTATCGGTCAGGTCGCCGTAGTGCAGATGGAATTTCGGGTTCGCCGCATGAGGATCCTGGTAAATGTGATCCACACGTTCGGTGTTGAATGAAGAAGCACGACGCTTAATACCGTGTACTTCATAACCTTTTTCCAGCAGCAGTTCTGCCAGGTAAGAACCATCCTGTCCGGTAACGCCGGTGATGAGAGCGACTTTAGACATGTTTATATTCCTCTACTTATGAATTTAATCAGTTTCAACGCGTTCGCGTATCACCACTGCGGGGTTGCCACGGCAAATTTTATTTGCCGGTAGCGATTTAAAAACGCTGCTGCGGGCACCGACTACCGTGCCATCGCCAACAGAAACACCAGGTGCAACAAAAACATCTGTCGCCAGCCAGCATTTTTCGCCAATCACAATCGGAGTGGCGGTAATATCAAAATGCTGACTCATAAAATCGTGACTGCCGGTGCACAAATAACACTTCTGTGAAACCACTGAATTTGCGCCAATCGTAATATCGCCAAGGGTATATAACACCGCGTCATCCCCTACCCACGCATAATCCCCAAGCGTTAATTTCCACGGGTAGGTAATTTTTACCGACGGGCGAATGACTACGTTTTTTCCTATTTTTGCGCCAAACAGACGCAATAAAAAAGCTCGCCAGCGGTACAGTATTTGCGGTGACCAGGCAAATAAGGTGGCCTGTACGGCCCACCACAACTGCACTTTAATACCGCTCCCGCCCCGAAAGCCTTTCGGCACGGAGAAACCTTTAAGATCCTGCATTACGTTTCCTTATATTCAGGCTTTGTTATATAAGGTTTTCGTTTTACCGGTGGTACGCAGACGTAATAAATAAGATAATTCCGCCCAGAACCCCGGCACGCCTAATATTTTACGCTGCACATTTCTGGCATCCTGGCACAGTTCCAGATTATTAGACGTTGACACACCGCCCATTGAAAATTCAGATACCAGCCCTTTAATTCGACGGAACGGGTAACCTGATTTATACAGGCTGGCGGTCAGCGCATAATCTGAAGAAACTTTATACTGCAGATCGTAAGGCTGTTTTTTCAGACCTTTTACCGGAAAGAAAATGGCCTGATGGCTGGCAGGCAAACTGTGGTAGATATACCAGCCGGGTTTCGCACTGCGGCAAACTTTATGGCCATCGCCAAAATCGAGCAGCGCGTCGCCAATGTACATCGCATCCTCTTTCTGGCGCGCCAGCTGACGGGCAAATAACGCCACATCCTCATGGAATACGTCACCGGAATTCAGGAAGATGGCATAACGGCCCTGCGCCATGTCGATGCCTTTATTCATCGCATCGTAGATGCCTTTATCTTTCTCGCTGATGAAACGTAAGTTGAACTCACCGTTGAGTTTTTCCAGAAACTCCGCCGTACCATCGTTCGAGCCGCCATCGACCACAATCCACTCAAAGGTGAGGCTTGGATCGCGCGCCAGGTTGCGCAGCGAGCGCCAGGTTTTTACCACCCCTTCGTAATTACGAAAAGCGACAGTAATGACGCTAAGAAACATAAATCACCTCATTTCGTCATACGTTCGTAATATTAAGCGCTTTGCGCAGAATAAACGGACAGACAATCAAGAAAGCATATTCCGGGCTAAATATTGACCCGGTAAAAAACAACGACACCGGTGTAAACAGATAAAGCTGCACGCGAAAGTTCTGGTTATCACCAAACGCGTTAATCATCATTTTGAAAACTTTAAACAGATACCACAGTGTCAACAGTACGGCGAACCACGAAAAATAGATAATTAACAGATACAGGCCATTGTCTATGGTTTTACCGACATCCGCACCGTTAAAGATTCCGAATGATGCAACATATTCGTAAAGTGAGCCGAATCTTACTACACCATCGATATGGGTTAAGGAATAACCCACCATCACCAGCGGACCAATGATACGATAATAGGATGACGAGCCTTCGGTTCCCAAATCTCCCAGACGTTCTGAGATGTATGGGAAGGCAAATATCACGCCAACCATAAATACTGTCAGAGAGATAATCGCCAGCGGCAGTTTTTTCTTAATCGCATCTTTGTTCAGGTACTGGAATGCCCACTCCAGCAGGTAAAACAGGATAAATGTCATTACCCCTGAGAACGATCCTGACAGAACAATTCCTGCAAGAATCATAGCATCGGTCTTAGGGGTTTTGATACCAAACTGTTTGATGCTGAGCCAAATTGAGATTAGTGCCAAAGCAAAAAACGCCGGTTCAAAATAGAGGGCTGTCGTACGCTTTCCGCCAAACTTGATGAAGTTCAATACATAGCTGTTACTGTAAATGAGATATTTCGAAATTATCTCCATCAGGCTACTGCCACCGGTCAAAATAATTTGCGCCATTTCCAGTGCGGCAAGCATAACAATTAACGCAACGGCAATATAAAAGAACCTAAGGATTTTCCGATAATTGTGTGGCGAAATAACCTTGAAGCGAATACTCCAGACCATGCCAATAATAATGACGATATAAACAAACAGCATGGTGGAGGTGACGTATTTACTGGCATCCAGAGACTGACCAAAGATGTAGTTAAATAGCGTCAGACCCACGCCCAGCCCTAAGGCCATCATCAGCTTCTTGAGGTTGATTTTGTCGACATACAGCAGAAGCAGAACGGGCAAGAAGGTCACTATGGTTATCGGGAAGCTTTCGCCAAGCTGGGCAATTTTGACGTTGACCAGCAGGTAAATCAGCGGCAGCAGCAGATAACTACAGACTCTGATAGAACGAGACATATTCCTCCAGCATCTGTTGTCCACTGTAGGCCTTGCGGCTGCGGTTGCGGAACGATTCCAGGTCGGTGCCAAAAACGGCCTGCGCGATCTGCGCCTTCGGCAGTTGCACCAAAGGCAGCACCTCATGCTCCGCAAACGTGGTCCCGCCCGATTTTTCCAGCACTTCACGTGCCGCATCGCTGTGGGTGGCAATCACCGGCACACCGATGGAGAGCGCTTCGCACAGGATCAGCGGGTAGTTATCCACGCGCGAACTGAATACCAGCGCATCCATCCCATTGAGGGCGCTCATCAGTTTGCGCTTATCGGTTTCAAACCCGTGATTCACCACGTTAGCCCCTTCGAACGGCGAGAACTTGCCGAAGGTGTGCAGTTCAATCTTGTCACCCAGCGCCATCATGTCGCGCACCAGCTGCTGATTGGTTTTGCCGTCGTAACGCAGGTCATGCGCAACGATAGCGATTTTTGGTTTACCCGGGGTTTCTGCAACCGGGGTAAGTTCGGCCAGAATCGCTTCCGTCGCCACGTCGATACCGTTATTGATGATCTGACAGCGCCCTGCCCCATACAGACTGTTAAAGGCATCGGCCACGTGCTGGCTTGGGGAGATAAACGTACAGCCGAGCGAGAGCATGTCGCGGAACAGCTGGCGCTTTCCGGCCACCAGCTGATGGGCACGATCCACTTTCACCGGCGGATAGTTGCTCAGCGTCGGGCACTTCTGGCAGTTGCTTTTCCAGCCTTCACACCCGTCGGTAAAGGCGCAGCGACCGGTCACGCTCCAGTGATCGTGCAGCGTCCAGACGAAGCGGGTATCCGGTTTGTGGGCCTGCACCTTCTGGCAAAACGCCACCACCTCTTCCAGATTCAGCCAGTAGCTGTGAAGCACGTGGAAATGCAGCACAACCGGCCCCTGGGAGCGCGTCACGGTGCGATAAAGGGTATTAAGATTGCCAAACAGATCGCGATTAAACAGGCGGAACAAGGCAATGTTGGCCACGGAAGTCAGGCGCGGCGTGTGCTTATGTACCTGCGGGTAGTTATCGTGGCTGACGCTTTTCTTACCGCCTTTGCCATAACCGTAAATAAAACGAGACTGAAGTCCTTTTTGCAGCGCGCGCTGGTGAAGATCCAGCGCCACACCGGCCGCCCCGCCCTCTGCGAGACGGACGTTAAATTGCAGAATGTTCATTTGATCACCTTCACGCGGGCTTTCTCACCCACCACCAGCGCGTTATCCGGAATACTGTCCAGCACCACGCTGCCTGCGCCTATCGTGACGTTGTTACCAATCGTGATGTCGCCAATGATGACCACGTTCGCGCCCAGCTCGACGTTATTGCCAATCACCGGGCAGGCCAGGCTGTCGGGCCCACGGTTACCGATGGTGACCGCGTGGCGAATAGTGAAATCATCACCGGCTACAACGAATTTGTTGATCACCACGGCATAACCGTGATGAATGGTAAAACGGCGACCAATGGTGGCAGCGGCCTGAATTTCATAACCAAAAAAACATTCAGTAATGATGCGGTACAGCACCAGCACCGGTGCTGCCCAGAGATTGTTTAAAACATTTTTCTTGCGCCACACCGAGCAAAAATGCGCGATGCGGTACGCCAGAACCATGCAGCACGGGCGCAGGCTCCAGCTGTTAGCGCGGCAATCTTCCAGAAACATTATTTCCCCCGAAGTCCATCAGCCAGACGCTTGCCGTTACGCACGGACAACAACGTGAGCAGCGTGCGCCAGTTCATGCGCTTATTGCGGATCTGATAGAGGGTAAACAGCTGATACTTCCGGCTGGCACGGTCGAACTTGTCCTTGTGCTTGCGGTAAAAGTGGAAGTAACCAGAGAATTTCTTCGGCGACGAGGTGATTTGCATCTCCCCGTGATTGATATGCAGGATCTGCGTCGCCTCTTCCACCTTCCACGGCTCGCCATACTCCATCACCATGCGCAGGAAGATGTCGTAATCCTGCGCAGCCTTCAGCTCGGTATCGAACAGGCACTCCTTAAAGCGCCACGCCCAGGTAAAGACCTGATTACCGATGATGTTGCGTTTATAGAACAGGCGGCGTGAGTAAGGCGATTTCGGATACAACGGCAGGCTGGCAGGCTGCGAGTAAACTTCACCCTGACAGACATAGTCGTTGGCATACAAAAACGCATGCGTCACCAGCTGTGCTTTGTGCGACAGGAAGATCGACAGACGGTTCGGCGTCCATTCGTCATCGTCGTCGATGCCGGTCAGATACTGGCCTTTAGCCTGCATAATCGCCTGGTTACGCACCGCGCACGCACCGGAGTTAATCTCGTTGTGCGTGTAAACCACGCGCGGGTCGTTAAGGTCAGTCACAAACTTTTGCAGCTGTTCGTACGAGGAAGAACAGTCATCAACGATGATCAGTTCCCAGTTATCGTAATCCTGTCGCAGCACAGATTTTATTGCGCGGATCGCCAGCTGCTGACGATTCCATGTCGGCATATAAATAGAAACTAAAGGGCGTTGTGTAGTCATGGTCTTCCCCGAAAGCTAACGATTAGTGACTGTCAGACTTGTATTCGTACTCGTAGTAACCGTAATCCTGGTAACCGGTCGCACGACGGAAGATGGAGTTCAGGATCACCCCTTTCACTTCAATTCCGTTTTGCTCGAAGCGGCTCAGGCTGGTTTCCACTTCCTTCAGCGTGTTCACCGCGTAACGCGCCACCATCAGCGTGGTGCCGGCATGGCGGCCCACAATGGCGGCATCGGTCACCGCCAGAATCGGTGGGGTATCAATCAACACCAGGTCATAGTTTTTGCTCGCCCACTCCACCAGCTCGCTAAAACGTTCACTCATCAGCAGCTCTGATGGATTCGGCGGCACCTGACCACGCGGAATAAGGTCAAACTTCGGCACCGTCGTCGGTTTTGCACTCTGGCTAATCTCACCTTTGCCCAGCAGGATTTCCGACAGCCCGTTGACGTTATTGGTACCCAGCAGTTCGTGGGTATAGCCCTTACGCATATCACAGTCGATCAGCAGCACCCGTTTATTGGTCTGGCTCACCACCGCCGCCAGGTTGGCACAAACAAAGGTCTTACCAATTGACGGGCTGACACCGGTCAGCATCAGGACGTTGTTTTTGGCCTGCATCATGGCGAAGTGCAGACTGGTACGCAGACTACGAATCGCTTCGATGGCCAGATCGGTTGGGTTACCCACGGCCAGCAGCTGGCTTTGTTTGTAACGCTTAACGCCTTTGGTGGTTTTGACGCTGTCACGCGATTTTTGCCACTCCGACAGCGGGATGCTGGCGTAGACGTTGATACCGCTCTCTTCCAGTGCCTGCGGGCTTTCGATTCCACGGTTGAACAGCGAGCGAAGCAGCACGCCAACGATGGAGAGGATAAGACCCAGAATAATGCTGCCGAGAATGATGAGGGCTTTCTTCGGCTTCAACACCCCAGGCTGGGTGATGGCCGGGTCAACGATGCGCACATCACCAACGGTACTGGCTTCGGTGATTTTCAGCTCCTGCTGTTTATTCAGCAGCTGCATGTACACCTGCTGTCCGGATTCCACATCGCGGGTCAGACGTACGATTTCCTGCTGCGTTTTAGGCATCGCAGTGACGCGGTCGTTGAGTTTCGCCTTCTCTTCTTCCAGCGTGCGGCGTTTCTCAAGCAGCGTACGGTAGGCCGGGTGACGCTTGGTATAAAGCTTGGAAATCTCCGCTTCTTTGAAGGTCAGCTCGTTAAGCTGCGCATCAATGTTAACCATCGAGTCGAGAACGGATTTCGCTTCCAGCGGCAGGTCGACAGAGTCTTTATCCTGACGATAGGCGTTCAGCTTGTTCTCGGCATCATCCAGACGAGCGCGGACTTCCGGAAGCTGTTTAGCGAGGAATGCCAGGCTTTTCGCCGCTTCAGCCGATTTACGCTCAACGTTCTGCTCAAGATAGTTGCGGGTGATGCTGTTGAGGATGTCGCGGATCTGATCCTTATCTTCACCGGTAAAGGTCATGCTCAGGACACCGGTGTCCTTGCCGTTTTCGGTGACGGTCAGGTTGTTCTGCAGATTGTTAATCATTCCCAGCGTGGAGAATTTGGTCACGGTAAATTCACCGCCCTCCTGGGCGTGGATCGCGCTGACCATCATGCTGACACCCTCTTTCGTCAGCATCTGCCCCACTTCACCGCGCGCGCTAAAGCCCGCATCGCTGGTCAACTGGTACTGTTTCGGGCCTAACACCGTCAGGGTAAAGGTCTGATCCGCGCTTCCTTTTGGCAGCACAAAATCAGTCACTTTGACCGTGTCGTTGCTGCGTCCCATCAGACGGTCCCAGCCGGCACCAAAGATCGGGAAGGTATTTTTGGTGACGGAGATATCAAGGCCGAGGTCGTGAACGGTTTTACCCAGAACCAGGCGCGACTGGATCAGCTGAATTTCCGCATCGGAGGCCGGCGGTTTGTTCGCCAGTGCGGAGCCAATGTCCTGCACCAGCGAGTTACCGGTATTCTGCTCAATCTGCACCAGCGCATCGGCACTGTAGATTGGCGTCGCAAACAGCGTATAGACGACGGCCGCCGCGGCAAACACGGCGGTGATCCCAAGCACCCACCACTTTGCCTCTACGACGGTGCCGACCAGGCGACCAATATCGATTTCATCACTGCCCGAAGTCGGGGCGGCAGAAGGTTTTGTTTTTTCTGTCATTGTTATCCCTGCTGAGCTTTCAGTGCCTGCGCCCACTGACGGGCAGACTGGTCAAGTAAGGTGTATACCGCCTCGAAGGCCTCATGGCTTTTGCGATATGGATCGGGGATTTCGCGTTCATTGTCCCAGTGACCAAACAGCATCACCTTGCCGCGCATCTCCGGTGCGATATCACACAGCGCATGGATATGGCGTTTTTCCATCGTCAGGATCAGGTCATACTCCCGGCACATACGGCCGGTGACCTGACGGGCGATGTGCCCGTCGAGAGAAAGGTTATGATCGCGGGCCACGCTCGTTGCGCGCTCATCGGCACCTTTACCGACCAGCGCACCCAGCCCTGCGGATTCAACGGTCAGTTCGGGCTGGTAGAGTTTCAGCAGCCGTTCAGCCGTGGGGGAACGGCAAATGTTCCCCACGCATACCACCAGAATTTTGTTAAACATCGCGGATTACCAGGTATGAATGTCGCGCGCCGTATCCGTCATGTAGCGAACGCCACTGATGGTTGGCAGCAACTGGTTGATCAGACGGTTCCAGCGGGCAACCGGTGCGGTGGTGACATACACCACATCGTATGGCTGGAGACGGAACTCCGTTGCCATCACCAGAGACGTCGCATCGGACATATCCAGCTGGTAGATGTTGGCAATCTTGCCTTTCGCACTGCCCTCACCTTTCAGCGGACGGATCACGAAGATACCGGTGGCGTTGGAGGTGGTCAGATCAATACCCTCTGCATTACCCAGCGCTTCGGTCAGGGTCATGCCGCTGAAGTCCATTTTGAGGGTGCTCTGTTTCTTAACTTCGCCCATCACGAACACTTTCAGATCGTCATTGCGCGGTACGTAGAGAATGTCGCCCGGATAGAGCAGACGGTTCTGAGTCAGGTCACCGTTTTGCATCAGCGCCTGCAGCGAAATGCGCTGCTCTTTGCCGTTGTGCGTCAGAACCACGTTGCGCCAGTCGGCACCGTCGGTTAAACCGCCGGCGGCGTTAATGGCATCCAGAACGGTCAGCGGTACGTTGGTGATGGCCTGTTGGCCGGATTTATTCACCTGTCCGGAGATATAGGCTTTTTGCGAGCGGAATGCGGCGATATTAACGTCCACCTGCGGATCGGCGATGTACTGCGCTAAGCGGCCGGTAATATCACTGCGGATTTCGGCGAGCGTTTTCCCGGCAACGTGTACCTTGCCAATATAGGGATAGAACATGGTGCCGTCTGACTGTACCCAGTTACCGGTGTCGCTTGAGCTACGGTACTGGCCCGCTGGTGTGGTCAGTTCAGGGTGGTCCCAGACGGTGACGTTGATGACATCACCCGGCCCCACGCGGTACTGGTAGGAGGCAATCTCCTGATCCAGAGACATATTCGGCTGAGCAACATTCGGACGTGGGCGTAATTGTTCGACCAGACGTGGCGTGAGTGGATAAACATTCACCATTTTGTCGAGATCAAAATCGGCATCCTGCTGCTTGATCACGTCCTTACCCATTGTTGACATATTGCTGCCGGGAAAGACCGTACAACCACTCATCAAGGTCACAGACACCAATAATGGCATCAATTTCATTTTGGATTTCATCATTGATTATTTATCACTTTGGCAGAGTAATTATCCTGTGCAATTTAAAATAAGCCGGGTCGTATTGGGTTTCAGCATGCAGTTAATCAAATAGAAATATAACTGGCATCAGTCCTAAAAAAAGCTTATTCATCCATTGGCTATTGACAGAATAATCGAGGCTGATTCACACGCTTTCAGGCACGCTACCGCCCTTGGCTTTCAGTTACCAATCCACTGACTAAACAATGTGTTATGGATAGACACCCTCTTGAACAAGGTCTTCTGGAAATATATCAGCCGCAAAACGCCCGACGGATAATCAATAACCATTCCTGAAGACCGAAACAATAATAGCAACAAGGAGATTTAACATTTGATGCTGGAGGAATTGTTGCAGCTAACCTAATAGCAGGCAAGGAGACAACTGTCCTAATAACTGTTTTTAAGATTAATATTAAGAGCAAAGTTTTGACCTTTTAGGATTTTCTTTATATTGACAAAGTAGCAATAAAAACCATTAATTGCGATATATCCTAAAATGTACTGTGCGTAATAAAATATACGTAATTACCTTATTTACAGCGCCAGCGTATTGCTCTCTTTTTGTTCGGCCTTATTAAGAGAAATCTCAGCCCGGCATTGCAATTTCCCGCCGCTTTATCCATGATCGAAGTGTGACATTCGTCATATAACAGAAGGTATTGCTATTACTATGGAATGGATTGCCGATCCATCAATCTGGGCCGGACTGGTGACGCTGGTCGTCATCGAATTGGTGCTCGGTATTGATAATCTGGTCTTTATCGCCATCCTCGCCGAAAAACTGCCCCCTTCTCAGCGTGACCGCGCTCGCGTAACGGGCCTGCTTTTGGCGATGGTGATGCGGTTGCTGCTGCTGGCCTCTATCTCCTGGCTGGTCACGCTGACACAGCCTCTGTTCTCCGTTCACGGCCTGAGCTTCAGCGCCCGTGACCTGATCATGCTCTTCGGTGGCTTGTTCCTGCTGTTTAAAGCGACGGTTGAACTTAATGAGCGGCTCGAAGGCAAAGACAGTGAAAACCCGACCCAGCGACGCGGGGCAAAATTCTGGCCTGTGGTGGCGCAAATCGTGGTGCTGGACGCCGTCTTCTCACTGGACTCGGTGATCACCGCCGTCGGGATGGTTGACCACCTGGCCGTGATGATGGCCGCAGTGATCATTGCCATTACGCTGATGGTGATGGCAAGTAAAGCCCTGACCCGGTTCGTTAACAGCCACCCGACCATTGTTATTCTCTGCCTGAGTTTCCTGCTGATGATTGGCTTTAGCCTGGTGGCAGACGGGTTTGGATTCCACATTCCGAAAGGCTATCTGTATGCCGCCATTGGTTTCTCAGTAATGATTGAAGCGCTGAACCAGCTGGCGATATTCAACCGTCGCCGCTTCCTCTCAGCAAATCAGACGTTACGTCAACGCACGGCCGACACGGTCATGCGCCTGCTGAGCGGGAAAAAAGAGGATGCAGAACTGGATGCGGAATCCGCCGCGATGCTTGCCGATCACAGTGACGGGCTGATCTTTAATCCGCAGGAACGACTGATGATTGAGCGGGTGCTCAATCTGAATCAGCGGACGGTCAGCAGCATCATGACATCACGGCATGACATCGAGCATATCGACCTGACGGCACCGGAGGAGCACATTCGCGCCCTGCTGGATAAAAACCAGCACACCCGCGTGGTTGTCACCGGTGGTGAAGAGGAAGAGGAGTTGCTGGGCGTGGTGCACGTCATCGACCTGCTGCAACAGCAGCTGCACGGTGAAGCACTCAATCTGCGCGCTCTGGTGCGCCAGCCGCTGGTCTTCCCTGAAGGACTGCAGCTGCTTTCTGCCCTTGAGCAGTTCCGTAACGCGCGCACTCACTTTGCCTTTGTGGTGGATGAATTCGGTTCCGTTGAAGGACTGGTCACGCTCAGCGACGTCATGGAAACCATCGCCGGTAATTTGCCCAACGAGGTGGATGAGATTGATGCGCGCCACGACATCCAGAAAAATGCCGACGGGTCGTGGACGGCGAACGGCCATATGCCGCTGGAAGACCTGGTGCAATATGTGCCGCTGCCGCTGGATGAAAAACGCGAATACCACACTATTGCCGGTCTGCTGATGGAATATTTGCAGCGTATCCCGCAACCGGGAGAAGAGGTTCAGGTGGGCGACTATCTGCTTAAAACGTTGCAGGTTGAGAGCCACCGTGTACAGAAGGTGCAGCTCATTCCACTGCGGGATGAAGAAGAACTGGACTATGAGGTTTAGTGAGTTGTTTTGCCCGGTAGCATGTGCGCTACCGGGCGCTCGGGCATCAAAGCTTATCTAACAGCTTCTTCACATCCTTCCCTGACTGTGAATCTTTATTCCGATCCGCCCAGTCGTTCAGACGACGTTTCGCTTCGTCCTGCAGATGTTTGCGCAGGATCTGATCCACCTGAAGGCTGTAATTCAGCGCCTGCCATTTGCCATAGACAGTGAGTGGAACCGGCGTCTCTTTAAGGAAGTCGATCAGTTTACTTTCACCCTGCCAGCCGGAAAGTACCCGCACGTTAAATCGGGTATCCGCCGTCTCTTTCACCAGATCCAGCTTACCTTCACCGGTTAACGACAGGAGTGAAGAGATTCCCTGCATTCCGTCGAGGGTGAGCTGCCCGTTATCCAGCGTCAGGTCAGTGGTAAAGCTGTCGAGGCGCGTTGCGCTGTCGTAGTTTTCCTGGGCTTTGACATCACTGCTGCGCTCCACCGCCTGCTGCACCAGCTGCTGGAAGTTAAGCCCTTCCATACGGGAATCTTTCAGATCAAGATGGGCCTGCCCCTGCCATTCGCGGCGGAAAGCCTCAGCATCAATCTTCGTCCCCGAGAAGTCACCCGCCAGCGTCAATTGGCCCGTTAAGGAGATCGGGTAATTAAAGGCTTTAAGGATGGTACCAATCTCAACGTTGTCGAGACGCGGCTGGAATTCGGCGCTGGCCGTCTCTTTACGCACGTCCAGCGTGCCCGGCAGAGAAAGATGTCCGGCGCCCATTTTGCCGCTCAGTTCGGAGATCACCAGCAAACCGTTATGGTTAAACATCTGGCTGCTCACGTCGGTAAAATCGATACCGCGCCAGCGCAGGCTGTTAGCTTTCAGTAAGATATCGGCCGTGAATCCGCGCAGACCGTTATAGTCTGGCTGATCAAGACTCGAGGAGATGACC
This sequence comes from Enterobacter cloacae complex sp. FDA-CDC-AR_0132, assembly GCF_003010695.1. NCBI lineage: Bacteria > Pseudomonadati > Pseudomonadota > Gammaproteobacteria > Enterobacterales > Enterobacteriaceae > Enterobacter > Enterobacter cloacae complex sp. FDA-CDC-AR_0132. The sequence continues at coordinate 4,930,100 of NZ_CP027618.1, forward strand.
GGACGCGGCTTGGACGGCTGGCTTTGCCCATTCTGAGCAGCGTTACCGTCGGTTGCACCTGCTGGCTGAGGCGGAAGTAAGTTCTCCAGATTGAGCTTATCAAACTGCAGATTCATTACCCACTTCGGCTTCTCCTCAAGCGTGACGCTCGCCTGCCCTGTCAGACTGCTGTCGTTCGCCTGCAGATTGAGGTTATCCAGCTCAAGCTGTTTTTGCTCTTCGCGCCACACGGCCTGCAGCGTTCCCTGACCGGTGATCCCCTGGGCAGGAAGATCGGCTCCCATCAGTTGCCAGTTCAGTTGCTGAATATCCGCCGTGAGCTGATGGGGGTAATCCGAGGCATTCACGTTGGCGTTCAGCGACAGATTCAGATCGCGCTGATCGCGGTTCAGCCTTCCGCTAAACTCCAGCGAGGCAATATGATGGGCGTCCTGCTCCATCTTCAGGTTGATGTTACGGACGGTTACCTGCTCGTCGGACTCATGCTGGAAAACCAGCACGCTGTCGGCGACTTTCAGTTTGGCTATATCAAATGACCAGCCCGTATCCGTCGGCTCGTCGGGCAGCGTATTTTCCCGCGGGGCGACCGGTGCATCCGAGTCACGCACGGCTTCAGTTTGCGGCGTCAGCTGAATCACCGCCCCTTTCAGCATCACCTGGTCGACCTGCAACTGGTGTGAAAAGAGCGGGATCAACGCCACATCAAGACGCATGTTATCGGCAGAGACCAGCGGCTGGGAGGCACCCGGCGCGGTTAACGACATGCGGCCTGAGAGAATGCTGAGTTGCGGCCAGACGTGCCAGCGCAGCGGCCCATCAAGCTTCAGTTGATAACCACTACGCGCTTCGACCTGCCGCACCATGTAAGCACGGAAATCATTAGGGTTAACAAGCAGGACTAACGCCGAAAGGCCAGCAACCAGAACCACCAGCAAAATCATCAGCGTTGTCAGAACTCTTCTCATAGCATCCTCAGTGGACTAACGATCAGTCTTTATCAATACGGCTCGCGACCGCACCCTGCTGGTCGCGATATTTAGCGTCCTGACGGCGGTTATAAGGACGATCTGCCGGACCGGTTAGCGGTTCAAAACTCAGCGCACCGATCATCATCCCGGGACGCAGTGCCAGAGGCAGTTTACCGGCATTGAAGAACTCGAGCACGATACGGCCCGACCAGCCTGGATCAATACGGTGCGCGGTCACGTGAACCATCAGCCCCAGTCGCGCCAGAGAAGAACGGCCATCGAGCCAGCCGACCAGGTCCGCAGGCAGCGTCACGGACTCATAGGTCACCGCCAGCGCCAGTTCACCCGGATGCAGATAAAAGGCTTCGCCCTCGTCAATAACGATTTCATCACTCATCACGCGATCAAGCGCGGCGCTGACTTCATCCTTCGGCCCGCTAAGGTCGATGAACGGTGCGGTATGGCCGCTAAAGGTGCGGAATTTATTTCCCAGGCGCACATCAACAGTCACACCATTGATACGCTCCACGGGTGGACGTGGTGTAATAGACAGACGGCCTTCATCCAGCCAGGCTTCAATATCGCGATCACAAAGACGCATCGCACTTTCTCCTTTCATGCATCGTACCCTGAAGCCATAAAGACTCAGGGCAAAACCAGGTTATCCCTGAACGGTACACAATTCGCGCGGCTTATTCAAAAAACTGGCTGATTTTCGCTTTTAAGATATCAATGGCTATGCGGTTTTTACCGCCACGAGGCACGATGATATCGGCGTATTGCTTGGATGGTTCAATGAATTGCAGGAACATCGGGCGGACAGTTTTCTGGTATTGCGCCATCACGGAGTCCATCGAACGTCCACGCTCATTGACGTCACGCTTAATGCGGCGCATCAGGCAGATATCCAGCGGCGTATCGACGAAAATCGAGAAGTTCATTGATTCACGCAGACGGGAGTCGGTCAGAAGCAAAATACCTTCAAGAATAATGACCTTCTTCGGTTCGATACGGATCGTTTCCTGCGTACGGGTATGTTCTACATAACTATAGACGGGAAGTTCTATTGCCTGGCCGCTTTTAAGTGCTTCTAAATGCTGGAACAGTAAGCTGTGATCCATCGCATTAGGATGGTCATAGTTAGTTTTTACGCGTTCTTCCATCGACAGATGGGATTGATCTTTGTAATAGCTGTCTTCGGGAATGACGCCGATATGCTCATCACCAACTTGTTCACGCAGTTCGCGGTAAAGCGTACTGGCAATAAGACTTTTACCTGAAGCCGATGCGCCGGCGATGCCTATAATGACGCACTGATGAGACTTATCAGTCATAAATTTAGCGACCTGATTAACCTGGATGTTAAGGAAGGACGACGCCGGAGCGTCAAACGCGGCAATTATAGGGATTTCGCGGGCATGATACCAGTCGAAAGCGCAGGTTCTGCGAGACAGGGTGAAAAGCGACGAAATGATCCCTTTGTGAAATTTAAACGCACGTTTTTTCAGCGTTTGTCGGGGATTTTTTACTGAGTAACTATTTAATAAGTCTATGATGTCAAATTATGAGCAGTCGCCATATGAATTGTAAATTGTTTGTACTAGCATAAACCAAATTATCAAATTCACTCGTCCGGATTTCTCTCCTGACGGCATGGCGTCTCTGGATAAAGCGGTAATGAATAAACAATACCAGCGGGTTTTGGTTACCACCCCACATCCTTTATTGCGACTTGTCTGTCTGGGCCTGGTCACCTTTATCTTTACCTTATTTTCGCTGGAGCTGACCCGCTTCGGCACCCTGCTCGCCCCGCTCTGGTTCCCTACCGCCATCATGATGGTGGCCTTTTACCGTCATGCAGGAAAGATGTGGCCGGGTATCGCTCTGGCCTGCTCGTTTGGCAATATCCTGGCCGCGTGGATGCTTTTCTCCTGGTCGTCGATCAACCCGACCTATACCGCTATCAACGTGGTTGAAGCCGTGATTGGCGCGGTGTTACTGCGTAAACTGCTCCCGTGGTATAACCCCCTGCAGAATCTGAATGACTGGATCCGTCTGTCCATCGGTAGTGCGCTGGTGCCACCGCTGGTTGGCGGGGTGCTGGTGTATCTTCTGGTGCCGGGTCCGGAGCCGCTGCGTAATTTCCTCGTCTGGGTGTTATCAGAAGCCATTGGTGCGCTGGCGCTGGTGCCGTTAGGGTTACTGTTTAAACCACATTATCTGCTGCGTCACCGCAACCCAAAATTGCTGCTGGAAACGCTGGCCACCATGGCCGTGACGCTGGCTCTCAGTTGGATGGCGATTACCTGGCTGCCGTGGCCCTTCACCTGCGTTATCGTTCTGCTTATGTGGAGCGCCGTGCGCCTGCCACGAATGGAGGCGTTTCTGGTGTTTCTGGTCACCGTGATGATGGTCTCGCTGATCATGACGCGTAACCCTGCATCCATGACGCCGCAAAACCTGCTGGTGACGCTAAACGCGCCCTGGCTGCCCTTTTTGATGATGCTGTTGCCGGCCAATATTATGACCATGGTGATGTATGCCTTTCGCGCCGAACGCAAACATATCACCGAAAGTGAAGCGCGTTTTCGTAACGCAATGGAGTATTCCGCCATCGGCATGGCGCTGGTCAGCATTGAGGGGCAGTGGCTTCAGGCCAATAAAGCCCTGTGTAACTTCCTGGGATACAGCCAGACGGAGCTTCAGGCCCTCACCTTCCAGCAGTTAACCTGGCCGGAAGATTTGAATACCGATCTCGAACAGCTGGAGCAGCTGGTCAACGGCGACATCAACACCTACACCCTTGAGAAGCGTTACTACACCCGCAATGGTGAAGTGGTCTGGGCCCTGCTTGCCGTCTCCGTGGTGCGCCACACCGACGGTTCACCGCTCTATTTTATCGCCCAGATTGAAGATATTAACGACCTGAAGCAGACCGAGTGGGTCAATAAACGCCTGATGGAGCGCATCACCCTCGCCAACGAAGCGGGCGGTATCGGCATCTGGGAGTGGGATCTGGAGCCAGACATTATCAGCTGGGATAAGCGGATGTTTGAGCTGTATGAGATCCCGCCCCACATCAAGCCCACCTGGCAGCTCTGGCACGAAACGATGCTCCCGGAAGACCGCGCTCACGCTGAAAAGGTGCTCCGGGATTCCCTCATTTCACGTTTGCCGTTTAAGCTTGAGTTCCGCATTCGTGTTAAAGAAGGCGTGCGCCATATACGCTCTCTGGCGAACCGGGTACTGAACAAACAGGGTGAAGTCGAACGCCTGCTCGGCATCAACATGGACATGACCGAGGTGAAGCAGCTCAACGAAGCGCTGTTCCAGGAAAAAGAGCGTTTGCACATTACCCTCGATTCCATCGGCGAAGCGGTGTTGTGTACCGATATCGACATGAATGTCACCTTTATGAACCCGGTTGCCGAGAAAATGAGCGGCTGGCTGCAGACCGAGGCTATCGGGCAGCCTGTCCTGAAGGTGTTGCACATCACCTTTGGTGAAAAGGGACCGCTGATGGAGAATATTCACAGCGGCGATATGTCCCGTTCCGATATAGACCAGGACGTGGTGCTGAACTGCCGTACCGGCGGCAACTACGATATCCATTACAGCATCACCCCGCTCAGTACGCTGGACGGGCAAAACATTGGCTCCGTGATCGTGATTCAGGACGTGACGGAATCGCGCAAAATGCTGCGTCAGCTCAGTTACAGTGCCTCGCACGATGCCCTCACCCACCTCGCAAACCGGGTCAGTTTCGAAAATCATCTCAAACGTCTCTTACAGACCGTACAGGAGACACGCCAGCGTCATGCGCTGGTGTTTATCGATCTCGATCGTTTTAAAGCCGTCAACGACACCGCAGGCCATGCGGCGGGTGATGCTCTGCTGCGGGAGCTTTCGTCATTAATGTTGACCATGCTCCGCTCCAGCGACGTGCTGGCTCGTCTCGGCGGGGACGAATTCGGGTTGTTGCTCCCGGACTGCAATATCGAAAGCGCGCGTTATATTACCGGCCGCCTGATTAACACCATCAATGACTATCACTTTATGTGGGAAGGACGTCTGCACCGGATCGGCGCCAGCGCGGGTATCACTCTGATTGATGAAAATAACCATCAGGCTTCAGAAATCATGTCGCAGGCGGATATCGCCTGTTACGCCTCGAAAAACAGCGGACGCGGTGTCGTCACGGTTTACGAACCCCAGCAGGAACGGGACCACGGCATGCGCAGCATGATGTCGCTTGATGAGCAGTGGCACATGATTAAAGACAATCACCTGATGATGATTGCCCGCAGCGTCGCGTCTCCACGGATACCGGAAAGCTGCAACTTCTGGCTGATTTCATTACGCCTGTGGACCAGCCAGGGCGAAGTGCAGGAAGAGCATGCGTTCCGCTCCGGACTTGCGGAGCCTGAACTGTTGCACGCCCTTGACAGACGTATCTTCAACGAGTTTTTCCGCACCTCCGCCGCACAGGTCGCCCACAAAGGCATGGGGGTCGGGTTTCCGCTGTCTGAAGCGGGTTTAGCAAGCGTCACGCTGGTTGATGAACTTGTCGACCTGCTGGAGAAGAGCCCCATGCCGGGCCGTCTGCTGCATCTGGTTATCGCTGCCGACGTGGTATGTAACCCGGATGAGAACCTGCAGCAGGGCCTGCAAAAGCTTCGCCATGCTGGCTGCCGTGTCGTGCTCAGCCAGGTGGGACGCGATATGAACGTCTTTAGCCACCTCAGCGCCAATATGGCCGATTATCTGATGCTTGATACGGAAATGGTGACGAATGTTTATGGCAACCTGATGGATGAGATGATGGTGACGATCGTTCAGGGGCACGCCCAGCGCCTGGGCATGAAAACCATCGCCGGTCCGTGTAACCAGCCCATCATGATGGACACGCTCTCCGGCATCGGCATTGATTTTATTTACGGCGACACCATCGCCGAGCCGCAGCCGTTGGATCTACTGCTTAATACCAGCTATTTCGCCATCAACTGATGGCGCCCAGCCATCGGTATACCAGATGTGCAGCAACGCATACGAGCGCCAGGGCTGCCAGCGCTGGGCGTAGCGCCGAATTTGCGCAGGCGTCATCCCGGCAAAACGTTGCTTAATCAGATAATCATCCGGCAGAAAAACGTCCTTCGCCTGCCAGCCGCGCAGGGCCAGGTAGTTTGCCGTCCAGCGTCCTATCCCGGGCCGCTGCTGTAAGGCCTTCATTCCCGCCTCAATATCCGCAGGAGGGGAAAGCGGAAACGTCCCGTCCACCACAGACTGAGCCAGATGAACGATCGACTCCGCCCGCTTTACCGGCATTCCAAGCGCTTTCAACGCCAGCGGGTCCGCTGCGGCCAGCGCGTGCGGGGTCGGGAAGCAGAGATAACCCGGGGCGTCTTCAACCGGCTCCCCGCACAGGGCGACAACGCGGGAAGCCAATTTTGCCGCCATCGCCACGCTAACCAGTTGCCCGAGTATCGCCCGCACACCCTGCTCCCAGGCATCCATCGCCCCCGGCAACCGTAAGCCTGGCCGTGCGGCCCCCAGATCCCCCAGTGTCGAGCGGATCGCCTGAGGATCGCAGTCAAGATCGAAAAGTCGCCCGATACGCTCAAGACAGCTCTGCGCAACCGGAATCAAGCCCGGGCTGAGCGTCACGGTAAGCGTAGGGGTTTGGCTGTCCGGCGTAACGCGAAATATCCCCTGATGCCCCTCACAGGCGAAACTGCGCTCGTAATAGTGGTCCGTGACGGTCTCTACGCCCGCTACCGCACGTGCGCCAAGGAAACCAAACATCCATTGCCAGTCGTAAGGGGGTTGCCAGGTCAGGGTATACATCATCGCTCCTTTTTTGTTCCCCTCAGCATAAACCGAAAGGCCTTGTTTCGCCTTGCTTTCATATTCCTGTTGTCGCCAGGCAGACATTTCGCTAAAGTCTCGCCCCTTCTCACTGGCATGGGGATTAATCGTGTTTATTGGATTTGACTACGGTACGGCAAACTGTTCGGTTGCCATTATGCAAAACGGGCAACCACAGCTCCTGAAGATGGAAAAAGAGAGCACACTGCTGCCATCAATGCTCTGCGCACCCACTCGCGAAGCGGTCAGCGAATGGCTGTTCCGTCATCATCAGGTGCCCGCTACCGCGGCGGAAACCCAGGCGCTGCTGCGCCGGGCGGTCAGTTTTAACCGCGACGAAGATATCGACGTGACCCCTTCCAGCGTGCAGTTTGGCCTCTCATCGCTGGGCCATTACATTGACGATCCGGAAGAGGTTTACTTCGTTAAATCCCCGAAGTCGTTTCTGGGCGCCAGCGGATTAAAACCACAGCAGGTGGCGATGTTCGAAGACCTGGTGTGCGCCATGATGCTGCACATCCGTAACCAGGCGCAGACCCAGGTACCCGATCCCATCACCCAGGCCGTTATTGGTCGCCCGATCAACTTCCAGGGTCTGGGCGGTGAAGAGGCTAACCAGCAAGCGCAGGGGATCCTCGAGCGCGCCGCACACCGAGCCGGTTTCCGTGACGTGGTCTTCCAGTATGAGCCGGTAGCGGCAGGACTGGATTTTGAAGCCACATTAACGCAAGAGCAACGCGTGCTCGTTGTGGATATCGGCGGGGGCACCACCGACTGCTCTTTACTGCTGATGGGGCCACAATGGCATCAGCGTCGTGACCGCGAAACTAGCCTGTTGGGCCACAGCGGCTGCCGCGTAGGCGGTAACGACCTGGACATTGCTCTGGCATTTAAAAGCCTGATGCCGCTGCTCGGCATGGGCGGACAAACCGAAAAAGGCATTGCCCTGCCAATTCTGCCCTGGTGGAACGCCATCGCCATCAACGACGTTCCGGCGCAGAGTGATTTTTACAGCACCGCGAACGGGCGCTTCCTGAACGATCTGGTACGCGACGCGCAGTACGCGGATAAAGTCGCCCTGCTCTATAAAGTGTGGCGTCAGCGTCTCAGCTATCGCGTGGTGCGTACCGCTGAAGAGAGCAAAATCGCCCTCTCTGACCGTGCTGAACACGCTGTCTCATTACCTTTTATCAGTGATGAGCTGGTGACCGCGATATCGCAGGAAGGGCTGGAAACGGCACTCGCCCAGCCGCTGCAGCGGATCCTCGAGCAGGTGCAACTGGCGCTGGAGAATGGCAAAGAGAAGCCGGATGTGATTTACCTGACCGGCGGTAGCGCCCGTTCACCGCTTATCAAGAAAGCGCTGGCGGAACAGCTTCCGGGTATTCCGATTGCCGGTGGCGATGACTTTGGCTCCGTAACGGCAGGTCTGGCCCGCTGGGCACAGGTGATGTTCCGTTAAGCCCCGACGGAAGCCCTCGAAATGCGCAGGGCTTCCGTTGTTTACAGCGCGTTAAAACGCACATTTTCCTTTTTACTCGGCAGCACGCTGCCCTTTTTGCATGCCGCTTCTCGTGTCGTCGGCTGGCTTTGCTCGACAAATCGCCGGAAATCAGCGAACGGCACCGGGGGCAGGAAATGATACCCCTGCAGGTAATCCACCTGTTTGCTGATAAGCCACTCTCGCTGATAAGCGTACTCCACCCCTTCCGCCACGGTACGCAGCCCCAGAATCATCGCCAGATTAATAATCGATTCCAGCATCGGCAGCGGTTGGTTATCAGCCTGGATAGCGTTGATAAAGGTCTTATCAATTTTTATGACATCCAGTTCGAGTTCATTCAGATAGCATAAATTCGCGTATCCTGTACCAAAGTCATCCAGCGCAAACATCACCCCGCGATTACGCAGTGAACGTATCAGTTCTTTTATTGCAGGCGTCACGGCCAGCGTTTGATTTTCGGTGATCTCAATCATGAGCTTCACCGGTAACGATTCTGTCAGCTCTAAAAAATTGAGGCACTCCCAATAAAACACCGGGTTACTTAACGTGGTTGGACTGACATTAAACGCCACAAACAGCGGTGTATTTAACCCGTTATTCTTTTGCTTTAAGTCACTGGCAACTTTATGCATTAAATAGCTGGTGAGTTCGTTAATCAGGCCACAGCTTTCTGCCAGCGGAATAAATTCTCGCTGCGAAATCGTGTAATTATGCCCTAATGGCCAGCGGGCCAAAATCTCTATACCACACAGCTCACCACCTGCACCGACAACGGGTTGATAATAAGGTAAAATTTCATCATTTTTGAGTGCCAGACTCAGACGCCCCGCATCATTATTATCATAACTACGCCCGGTGGATTTGCGCATTAACGTACTGTTCTGCCCCACATCTCTTTCAGTCAGGAAACCATTGCGGATAAGAAAAATAATAGATTCAATAAAATTTTTAAAACCAAGCCTGTGCGTTATTTTATCCCGGTAGCGATACAGGGATTTTGTGGTCAATGAATTTGCCCGGCAGAATTCGGCCTGCCCCTCTTTCGTCATCATGGCATTAAGCATGTCTGCCTCAAATTCGGTTAACGCGAAAACGTCCAGCTCATCTGATTTTACGCGTGATTCCGGTTGCGGGGTGGTCATCAGTATACGCGTGAGTATATCGATGACGGTCGTATAATGCAGTGTTACATCAATTGAGGTACTGTATTCATAGCCTCGATTAATACACTCATTTTCGCTCAACCTGAGAACAACGCTGTTTACCATGATAAACTGGCTACTGTTACGATGTAGCCATTTCTTCACCAGGAAAAAGGGCATCCGGTTATCAACAATTAACAGACAGGAGTTGTATTGCTGAAAAGAAAGGTCTGACTCTGATATAAATGTCTGACTGTCGACCAGTACCAGATTAGGCAAAAAAGCCCTAAGCCCGGCGAAAAGATAAATGTCATAACTGAGCAGGAAGACCTTTTTCTTATTCATAATAATCACCATCACGTTTTCATTGTAAAACGCAGCCTTCCCGAACAGGAAAGTGTATTCACAATTGACCTGGTATTCACATAGACTTAAGGTAAAACAAATAAAATGCCTTTAGATTGCATAGTGTGTAGTAGCTCATCCCCCTTGCAATAAAACTGAGCGCAGGGGAAATGATAAGAATATTCTTGCTGTATCGGTAGCGAATTCTGAGGTCCGAAATGAGTACAAACTTATGCGCTTATATTCACATTCGGACAAACTTTAGTGATAATAAACACTATTTTAACAGAATAAAAAACCATAAATGATGCGACACATAGGTTATTATTTCAGAATAAGACGATACCCTATTCTGAGGATTACGCTGCCCGACACACCAACAGGGTGCGTCGCAAATCGCGTATACCGTACACATTGTGCGCAATATGCATTATTTTATAATAGAAGTTGTGTTGCTTAGACATAATTAATCCCGTGATCTCATCAGGCAAATCATCATTATCATTTTTGATCACAGAAACCCGTTGGGTACGTATGTAGCCGTCACTATCATTACCTAAAAATTTAAGCATCGTGGAACGGTTAATGGCGTAGCTTTTCCCATTAACATTAATCACGCCCACTTGTGACAATACCCCCTCTTCAGCAGATGATATCCTGAAAACCAGCAATACCTCCCCTTCGATGTGCATACCTGTTTTTTGCGTATTGAGCACAAGATGGTTCTTCGCTGAGCATACCAGCGCTGCCGGAACCTCATGACGTTTAAATAAAAACAAAAAAATGATAACAAGCGCTACGGCAAGACTAAAATACATAATTTTCGCACGCATGTGCAACTCCCCGGGAGCCTAACGTACATATACTGAAAAATGATTCCTTTAGTTTATTACCCGCAGACAATCCATTGTCATCATAAAACACAATGACCTTATTTCTTCCCTTACAGATAGATTTGAATTGCTGCCATCGGGATGAATTCAAAAAAGTGGATATTTTCTCAACTGAATTATCATCTGTCGTAAATATTTCACAGGAACCGGATTTTTGTACATGCACTACACCATCGGTATCTCGTAATAATTTTGGCAGAAGGACAAAGCCAGATATCACCAGGCTGATGCCTAACATTCCGCCAACGATCGTTTTACCGTATCGCCTTAACCCGGGTTTGGTGGCGGAGGTTAATGCAGTGATGCTATGCGGCAACGCATCTTCTTTTACGTTTTCGATCTGCGCCTGAAAAACAAATCCTTCTCGGGGGATAGTTGCGATCAGATTATCCATTCCCAGTTCTGCTAACGTTTTGCGCAAAATACTGACATTTTTATTCAGACTGTGACCTGATGGGATCAACCCATACCTTCCCCACACTTCTTCTATAATCAGATCCCGATGTAATTGTTTGCGGTTATTCGCAATAAAGAGCTCCAGTAATCTTGCCGTTGCAGCGGACAGAACCACTCTTTCTCCCTGTACACTTAGCGCTCTGGTCTCTGAATCGTATACAATATGATCATTGATTATCTTTTTCATCCGGGAACTCTTTTATTATCGGCGGCAGTGCCAGCACGCAGTACAGAATATATTCCCAGAGTTCAGTTAGCAATATAAGAACTGTTTCTTTAAACTTTAACTGTTATTTTTAAAACAACCATCGCCTATCGGTATATATTTTTTCAACGCAACGATGAATTTTTTATTTTTAGTGTTTAACGCGCCGCTTCGGTAGGTCTCTCCAGGCAGCAGGTAGCGCATCGTCGCCTCGTCATCGGTTGACTGGCATCCCTTGTGTACGATGATCCTGAAAAACGTATTGCCAGTATTTGTCAGCGCCCCTTTTTGCTCATCCAGAGTATAACCTAGCGTCAGCTTTCTGGGCCTGACCACCAGTATCGTATCCAATGCAATAGCGGGCACAGCTTCACTTGCTTTGCCTGAATGACGTTGAGCAAACAGCGTTACCGGCATCTCGCGAAACTGAATCCGGTAGTAACGCTCTTTGTCATCCTCGGGCCCGCGATAGAAGATCTTAAAATACTCCCCGGCGTCCGGGGCGAGCGAAAACGTGAGCGGTGTAAACAGCAACTCCCCGTCCTCTATTGGCAGACGCTTTTCCCCACCCGGTCCTGGACGGTCGATTTTAATCGCCGAAATGCTGTACACATTCTGTTTGTGGCTGTCGTTGTAAATACGTTTGCTAATGAACGACCGCTCTGCGGGGATATCATAGATCGTGGAGTCCAGATACAGCGCGTGGGCAGAAAGCGTGTAAAGCGCAATGCAGAGTCCCACCACACCCTCCGTGACCTTCCGCCAGCGCATCATTTTGTTACTCCCAGCCAGTTCGCGGTGACTTTGATTTCACCACTGGCGCTGACCACGCCTTCCCAGTCAGCGCCAGCCACCGTCAGTGCTGAGCGGGAATCATTCATCGGGAACAGCAGCGTTAAGTTGGTGCTGAAAAAGCTGCCATCATCCGTGTTGTTGGCATCCCATGGCACCTGTTGCCATAACGCATCGTTCAGACTAATGGCATTTTCACTGCAGCTGTTCCTCACCTGAGTAGGGCTTCCCGACGCGGTGTTGTATTGCAGATAGGCAGGGACAGGCACGTTTATTCCCCCCTGTGCCGACGTAAACAGGCAGTAAGGGGTATCGTTGATTGTCGTGCTGTCCCCGATAACCTGGGCCGTAATACTGTCGGCCTGACGGGGTCCCGATACGGTGACGACGTAATCCATCTCGATCGGCGCGTCATCTCCGATGGTGCCGCTTCCACTGGCAGAGGCCGTATTATTCGATGAGACAATGCTAATCCCATACTCCTTCGGCACAATATTGAGCTGCAAAGAGGGGGTAAACTGGTAATAGCCTGACTCCGGGGTTAATGCATTCGTAAACGCAAACGTAAAGGGCTGGCTGTTGGTAATACTGACGCCTGCATCCACCAGATTCTTAAGGAATGTTTTCGACAAAAAGACATAGATATACTGGCCAGATGTCGAAAAGACGTTGTAATACGCCGTCGAGGCGCTGAAGTTATACCATGTCGAGCCATTTCCTGAATATTTCACGGTGGTTGCGGAAGGGGTAAAACCCAACGCAGCAGAATCGATATACGCTCTGAATGTCAACGATGCCGTCAAATTTTGTGTCTGCTCAAGGTTGTATTTGACCATTTTACAAATTACGCCATCAACGTTACTGACGACACCCAGCTCACAGGATCCGGAATCATTTGTGATACTTGGGGTTCCATCACTGGCGATCCACAGCTCCTGAAAGGCACTTGTTGATTCCAGCGCCAGATGTCCCCGCTTGTTTAACGTGTAATTGATGTAATTCCAGCGACCTGTTGTCTGATCCTTACAGCGTTGTCCTGAGGCGTAATCATAGTTAACCGAGGTATAGCAGCGGTTAAAAACATAGGTTTCGCTGCCACCCGTCGGCATATTACGAAAATACTCATAGGCTGAGTTGCTCAGCGAAGCAAAGCCATACGCTCCGCCAATAACCCCCGCCACGGATCCAACCTGCGCGTGGTAAAAACCATTGTTATCCACCCCCTGCCCGGCAATGTAGCCCGTCGTCGGACACTGCGAACCTCGGTAGCAGCGTATTCCTGTGAAAGGAGCATCAATGGGCGAATTATCAATCCACATATCCTGATAATTATTGGCCGGCGCAGTCCAAATGACATAACCCAGATAACCGAGGCTGACCTGGGAGGTACCGTATTTAACCCAGGTATTTGACCCGCTGAAACGGGGATCTAACGCGGACGGCGTAATGAAATACTCACCGTCAATGTCGTTCTCGATAAATAAAAACGTGTTGTTGATCGCCCCTGACGATGAGGCAGTCAGTGCCCTTGCGGAGAAGGGAATTAACCCCGCCAAAAACAGGAGCGAAATAAAAACGGAAGCACTTTTTTTCATAGCATTATCTCTGCGCCATCGTGGTTTGCGGTGCACATTTAACATCCCCTACCCACGCAGCGCCCCTGGCTTTTTCCAGATCTAAATCCGCTTCGCAGATATTACCGTTGGCGGACACCAGGGTAATAACGGGATACTTCTTATCAATATCAATAGCGAACTCACCTTTCGCGTCGGTGCGCGTTTTGCCGATGTGGTTATGAATGTCCGTATTTGACGCCAGTTCACCATTCGGATATCGCACCCGGCCAAACACGGTCACCATGCTTTTCACCTCAGGTGACACCACGCCGACGTTACCGGGATAAAGGTTAAGCGCCTGTTTACGGCCCGAGACAATGTCAAAACTGTCTTCAGAGTTTTTATCATTCATAATTTCCAGCTTGTATTGCGCATAAGGCGGGAGTGCAATAAAGCTCGATTTGCCGCTAAGAATATAATTTCGGTTATTTATTTTTGCGGCCAGCTTTCCGTCACCCACAAGATCGGTTTTCACAATAATGCCCGAGCGCTGTCGCTCTTTGCTCAGACCAAAATCCCCACCCGCCCAGGCAACGGAACCCTGAGAGGAGAAGTTCATATTGGTCGAGTTGTCCGCTGAACGGGTCACCGAAACCGTACCGCCGTTATAGCGGGTGTCATAACTCAGGTTGCCATTTACAGCGTAATTGTTGTCGTAGTTCTGCTCTCCACTCAGGCGAGTCGAGGCGGAAATGCCTGCAGACGTAATGACGCTATCCTCAAATTGTTTACGCGCGCTGATATTGCCCTGTGTTGCGCCGTAACGATCGCGTGAAACCCCGACACTCATCCACGAGGCCAGCGGCAGCGATAAATCCAGGCTGACATAGCGTTCCTGACGTCCGTCATCATTCGTATTGTTGTAGTAATAGCGCTGTACCCCGGCCCGTAACCCCACTGTGGCGTACCGTCCCGCATAGAGGGTAGTACTGTAATCCAGGTTTCGGTAGGTATTACCGGAATAGCGGTTTTCGGTCTGGCTGACAGTTAACGTGCCACCGTGCGGAATAAACCGGCTCAGGTTCAATGTTGCGCCAACCGAATAGTTATCCCGCTCCTGCACCGGCAGACGGTTACCGATTTTGCTGTCTTCCCGCGACGCCCACAGCGATCCAAACCCGCCTGGAGCATTAAGACTGGCGCTGCTGACGTTGCGCCATGTTCCGTCGTTCGCCACCAGCGTTTGTGTCCCGACGCTGGCATATTCGTTGACGTTAAGAGTAATGTCCGTTTCATTGACGGCATTGTCATCAAACCCATAGCCTGTCGTTTTCAGGGTGAGCCCGGAGAGCATTGCCAGGGTTAACGAGGCCGCACCACCCGCAATCCAGGTCTGTTCACTGCCGGCATCACGGTAATGATTGCGCTTATAACTCACGCGGTCGTAATCAAGTGAACCGCCAAAAATTTGCCATGCGACTTCATGCAGGCCTGCGGCCTGCTGGCGGGCAAAAATTTTATTCACCCGACTGACGCGGGTGTTCACCGTCCGGCCATTTACCACGACATCCACCGTGACGTCATACACACCGTAAGGGAACCGGCTGGTATCAATTTCGTAGCTGCCCATGTTGAAGTTCTGAACGCTTAACAAGCGCCCATCACGAAACACATGCACTTCACCGGCAGACGGTAAAAATATGGTTATTGGGATCAAGGACAGGGAGGTGTTTTCAACCACCGTACTGCCTTTATTGCCGTAGCTGACGCCGTAGATCTTGCCGCCATTCAGCGCATTGAGGCTGGCGATCGACTGAACGTTCCAGGTGTCGAGCATGCCCAACGCCAGACGATAACCCTCATAATCGCGCTCATACATGGCACGATACAGTTTGCTGGAGCGGTTACTCTCGCCAATACCATAGACCGAGCCATTGATATTGAGGTGGTGCTCTCTCAACGAGGTGGTGTTATCGAGTGTTAAATAACTGCGAGAGCTGCTGCCATTGCGGTAGTCATTGTAATAGGTACCAAAGTTGTAATTCAGCACAGTAGACAGTCGGTCAACGCTGGACGGTCCCAGCAATGAACTGCGGGCGACCACCGCTTCAGTCAGGGCATCCCGGCTGACAATCATCTCCAGATGAAAAGAGGAGACGTTTAATTTCAGCCGTGCGTCTCGCGAAAGGGCAAGAAAGGTATTGTCGATAAATTTCGCATCGCCTATTTTTTCCACCATCTCGCGCGTTTTCTCTGAAAGCACCGCGTTATTGGGCAAATCGGCAATCATAATGGATTTTACAACGATATTTCCCTCAACCAGCGAGATGACCGCATCAGCAATTTTTTGTTGGCTTTTTGTATCCGTCTCCTGGTAGCGGATATAAACGGGGACCGTCATCCCCTGTTCAAGAGAACGCGCGAATGCCCCTGGAATAACATAATTACCAATCTTAACCGGTGCAGAATGCGCAACCCCTGATGTTAGCGCATAAGAGAGTAATAAACTCCCTCCTATAAGATATTTAAAAGACATACGCATCCTTACTTTTCGGTATTTTTATTACTGGTACCGGAAATGACGCCGTGTATTACTTCACTGTAATAAATTGCTTGCCATGCCAAATCCCAATGCGGGTGCGACTGTTTGACACATCGCTTTTCTGCAATCTTATTTTTGTGCCTGGCATGACGTAATAACGCTCGCGACACCCTCGTCCCCGATCCTGTGACGCCTCTTTGCAGGCTCCGTAAGCAATGACCCGAAACGAGACGTTGCCTTTGTTGGTGATGACATCCCCGTCACGACCGTATTCGAATCGCTCCTTGCGTGGCGCCACGACCAGAATTGTCCCGATTTCTGCCGACGCCGTCGCAATCGCGGCTTTGCCAGCCTTAGTCGATGCGCTTTCGCTTACGGGTTCGTCAACCCACTGCAGCCGGTAATAACGTTCTTTGTCATCTTCAGGGCCCTTATAGAAAAAGCGAAAAACATCTTTCGCCTCACCGGGTAAAATAAGGCTCGCCGGTGTAGAAAGTAATTCTCCCGACGTTTCAAATTGCATTTCTGTTCCGTCAGGCAGCGGTGAAGAGAGCCTTTTTACGGTAACGCTCACATAGCGGGCGGAATCAGTGGTGTTAATAATTTCTTTTGATAACGCGTTTTGATCGGCCGTCATTATTGACGTGATATCACCCACATTAATCGCCAGACTGGAAAAGGATATAGCCATCCCTGCCAGCGCTGCGAGTGGCAAATATTTCTTCATCAGTGCATTCCTGCGAAATTCGGGAGAGAGCCTCTCCCGAATTAATATTCATTACGCTGGAGTGGTCCAGGTTGCATTGAACTGAACTTTTACGTCACCCGTCCAGTAACCATCCGGCAGCGCAGAATAGTCAGTTACAGCAGTCGAACCGTCAGAAGTCGCTGAAGCGATGGAGAATTTGAAGCTGGACTGATCGCTTACACGCTCAGCGCCGTTATAGGCGCCATCGGCCAGCAGGCTTTCCAGACCTGAAGTGGAAGCCGCATTCACCAGAACGGTTTCGGCAGAGTTAGACAGCGCCTGACCATTCCATGCCACGCCCACATTCAGGGTAGATGCATCACCGCTTGCATTGGTCAGCGTATTGCTGATGACCTGAGCAGTCAGTTCAAAATCGGTTGCACTTTCCTGTCCCTGAATCGTCACATCAAAAGCGCCATCCTGAGTGTTAAACCCATTCAGGCCCTCTGCATACTGGAACGTCAGCGAGTTCAATGGGGTCACGACCAGCAGGCTGGTTGTATCTTTCGTTGCCGTTGCATCCCATGATGCGGTGGCAGATGCCGTAACATCAGCCATAGCATTTGCAGCAGCAAATACAGAAACCAGAGAGGCCACCAGTAATAATTTTTTCATTTTCATCTCCTGAGAACAAACGTACTGCCAGGTGCCATTTAATAAATAACCTGGAAGCTCCATTTAAATGCGAACGGGATTTACCGCGCCGAAAAAGTATTATTTGAATTATGTTTCAGGACAACCAATCGAATGACGAAAAAACCCTCCGTCGCTAGGATTTTTCTCATAATCATTCATAACGAGATCGCTTAAATAAAAATATAAAACCATTTAAATAACATTTTTAAAATAAAAATCTATAATTATCGCAATTTTAGGTAATTTAAACTGTTTTAGCTTTTTGATACAAATCAAAAGTGATGCAATGAAAGGAATAACAAAAACATATTTCAAATCAAATAAATACGTCACATTGCAAAAAATCATTAGTTTGTTAATGATTTGATAACAAAATGAAAAATATTGGTATAACAGAGAATATTCCGATCCTTACATGATGAATAATGAAATTTTCCTAAAGACAAATTAAATAATAAAACCAATTGTTATCTTTCTCCGTTTCTCACCCGGCAGATAAATAATAAGAATATTTCAGGTGGCAGGGAATATTCCTGGTAAATTATGCACTGGCAATTGTTCCGATTTGAAGGCCGTCTCACGCCGCGCCCCTCCCCCTGCCAATCAGACAAATCCAGACAGTCTTCCATATTTCCTCCATTTTTCTGCCGTGTTGCCTGACTAAACTAGTATCATTCCCCGAAGTATTCAGGATGAGAACGTATAACGATGAAAGGCAGTAACAAATCCCGCTGGGCAATCGCCGCTGGCATCATTGTGGTGGCTCTTGCCGCCGCCTGGTTCTGGCACAATCACTCTTCTGACACTTCCGCAGGTGCCAGCAGTCCATCACAGCGTCCCGCGAGTGGCGGGCGTCACGGCATGCGCGGCGGTGCGCTGGCTCCCGTTCAGGCGGCTACTGCGGTAAATAAAGCGGTGCCCCGTTATCTCTCCGGGCTGGGAACCATTACCGCCGCCAACACCGTTACGGTTCGCAGCCGTGTGGACGGGCAGCTGATGGCGCTTCACTTCCAGGAAGGCCAGCAGGTTAAAGCCGGGGACTTACTGGCGGAAATTGACCCAAGCCAGTTTAAAGTCACCCTCGCGCAGGCGCAGGGCCAGCTCGCGAAAGACAAGGCCACGCTCGCGAACGCCCGACGCGATTTGGCACGCTATCAGCAACTGGTGAAAACCAACCTGGTATCGCGTCAGGAACTGGATACGCAGCAGTCTCTGGTCAGCGAAGCGCTGGGCACCCTTAAAGCCGACGAAGCCGCCGTGGCCAGCGCACAGTTGCAGCTCGACTGGAGCCGCATCACCGCCCCGATTGACGGCCGCGTCGGTCTGAAGCAGGTTGATATTGGCAACCAGATTTCCAGCGGCGATACCACCGGTATCGTGGTCATCACCCAGACGCATCCTGTCGATTTAGTCTTTACCCTGCCGGAGAGCGACATCGCAACCGTGGTTCAGGCGCAAAAAGCCGGCAAAGGGCTGGTTGTGGAGGCCTGGGATCGCGCCAACAAGCAAAAATTGAGCGAAGGCACCCTGCTCAGTCTGGATAACCAGATTGACACCACCACCGGCACCATCAAGTTAAAAGCCCGCTTTAACAATCAGGATGATGCGCTTTTCCCGAATCAGTTCGTGAATGCGCGGATGCTGGTCGCAACACAGGAAAATGCGGTCGTTATCCCGACGGCGGCACTGCAGATGGGCAACGAAGGGAACTTTGTCTGGGTGCTTAACAGTGAGAATAACGTCAGCAAGCATCTGGTGAAAACCGGCATTCAGGACAGCCAGACGGTGGTGATCAGCGCCGGCCTTTCCGCAGGTGACCGCGTGGTTACCGACGGTATTGATCGTCTCACCGAGGGGGCGAAAGTCGAAGTGGTTGAAGGCCAGCAACAGCCTGCTAAGCAGGGAGCGACGTCCTGATGCAGGTTATGCCCCCGAGCTCTACAGGTGGGCCTTCACGCCTGTTTATTCTGCGCCCTGTTGCCACCACGCTGTTAATGGTGGCGATCCTGCTGGCCGGGATTATTGGCTATCGCTTCCTGCCCGTCTCGGCGCTGCCGGAAGTGGATTATCCCACCATCCAGGTGGTCACCCTTTATCCGGGTGCGAGCCCGGATGTGGTGACGTCGGCCATCACCGCGCCGCTGGAGCGCCAGTTTGGTCAGATGTCTGGCCTGAAGCAAATGTCCTCGCAAAGCTCCGGCGGAGCATCCGTGGTGACGCTGCAGTTCCAGCTTACGCTCTCACTCGACGTTGCCGAACAGGAAGTACAGGCCGCGATTAACGCAGCCACCAACCTGCTGCCATCGGACCTGCCCAACCCACCGGTCTACAGCAAAGTAAACCCGGCGGATCCGCCGATCATGACGCTCGCCGTCACCTCCTCCGCCATGCCGATGACCCAGGTCGAAGACATGGTCGAAACGCGTGTGGCGCAGAAAATTTCACAGGTCTCTGGCGTGGGGCTGGTTACGCTTGCCGGCGGTCAACGTCCGGCGGTGCGCGTGAAGCTCAATGCCCAGGCCATTGCCGCGCTGGGCCTTACCAGCGAAACTATCCGCAGCGCCATCAGTAATGCCAACGTCAACTCGGCGAAAGGCTCGCTTGATGGCCCAACCCGGGCCGTCACCCTCTCGGCGAACGATCAAATGCAGTCCGCGGATGAATATCGACAGCTGATCGTCGCGTACCAGAACGGTGCGCCGGTGCGTCTGGGCGATGTGGCAACCGTTGAGCAAGGTGCGGAAAACAGCTGGCTCGGCGCCTGGGCCAACAAACAGCAGGCAATCGTGATGAACGTCCAGCGCCAGCCGGGTGCCAATATCATTGAAACCGCAGACAGCATTCGCACTATGCTGCCGCAACTGATTGAAAGCCTGCCCAGGTCAGTGAGCGTGAAAGTGCTGTCTGACCGGACCACCAATATTCGCGCGTCCGTGACTGACACCCAGTTTGAACTGATGCTGGCGATTGCGCTGGTGGTGATGATCATCTACCTGTTCCTGCGTAACGTGCCGGCGACCCTCATTCCTGCCGTCGCCGTGCCGCTCTCACTGGTGGGAACATTTGCCGTCATGGTGTTCCTCGATTTTTCGATAAACAACCTGACGCTGATGGCCCTTACCATTGCCACCGGCTTTGTGGTCGATGACGCTATCGTTGTTATCGAGAACATCTCGCGCTATATCGAAAAAGGTGAAAAACCGTTAGCCGCGGCGCTGAAAGGGGCGGGCGAGATCGGCTTTACCATTATCTCCCTCACCTTCTCACTGATTGCGGTACTGATCCCGCTGCTGTTTATGGGCGATATCGTCGGGCGTTTGTTCCGCGAATTTGCCGTGACGCTGGCCGTCGCCATTCTGATTTCCGCCGTGGTGTCACTGACCCTCACGCCGATGATGTGCGCCCGTATGCTGAGCCACGCCTCCCTGCGCAAGCAAAACCGCTTCTCGCGCGCCTCTGAGCGGATGTTCGAACGCATTATTGCCGCTTACGGACGGGTGCTGGCGAAAGTGCTTAACCATCCATGGGCAACCCTTGGCGTGGCGCTTGGTACGCTGGCGCTCAGCGTTATGCTGTGGATTTTCATCCCGAAAGGCTTCTTCCCGATTCAGGACAACGGCATTATCCAGGGCACGCTTCAGGCACCGCAGACGGTCTCCTTCGCTAACATGGCGCAGCGTCAGCAGCAGGTGTCAGAGATCATCATGAAAGATCCGGCAGTAGAGAGCCTGACCTCGTATGTCGGTGTCGATGGCACCAACCCGTCGCTGAACAGTGCCCGCCTGCAGATCAACCTTAAACCGCTTGACGATCGCGACGACCGCGTGCAAACGGTGATCGAACGCCTGCAAACTGCCGTGGCGCGCGTGCCGGGTATTGAGCTGTACCTCCAGCCGATTCAGGATTTAACCATCGATACCCAGGTGAGCCGTACCCAGTACCAGTTCACGCTGCAGGCCACCACCCTTGATGCGCTCAGCACCTGGGTACCGCAACTGGTGGATAAACTCAACGCCCTGCCGCAGCTCTCGGACGTCAGCAGCGACTGGCAGGACAAAGGGCTGGCGGCATATGTGAACGTCAACCGCGATACCGCCAGCCGGCTTGGGATCACCATGGCCGACGTGGATAACGCGCTGTATAACGCATTCGGTCAGCGTCTGATCTCCACCATCTATACCCAGGCGAATCAGTATCGCGTGGTGCTGGAACACAACACGGAAAACACGCCCGGCCTGGCCGCGCTCGATTCGGTGCGCCTGACCAGCAAAGACGGGGGCATCGTGCCCCTCAGCGCCATCGCGACGGTGGAAGAGCGCTACACACCGCTGTCGATTAACCATCTGGATCAGTTCCCGTCCACCACCATCTCGTTTAACGTACCGGACGGTTATTCACTGGGCGAAGCGGTGGAGTCCATTCTGGCCGCAGAGAAGACGCTGAACTTCCCGTCTGATATTCAGACCCAGTTCCAGGGCAGCACGCTGGCGTTCCAGGCCGCGCTGGGCAACACCATCTGGCTGATTGTCGCGGCCGTGGTGGCGATGTATATCGTGCTCGGTGTGCTGTATGAAAGCTTCATTCACCCCATTACCATCCTCTCCACCCTGCCAACGGCGGGCGTGGGGGCGCTGCTGGCATTGATGCTGGCGGGGAGCGAGCTGGACGTGATTGCCATCATTGGGATCATCCTGCTTATCGGGATCGTGAAGAAAAACGCCATCATGATGATCGACTTTGCCCTTGCCGCCGAGCGCGAGCAGGGGATGTCGCCGCGTGAGGCAATTTTCCAGGCCTGTCTGCTGCGTTTTCGCCCGATCCTGATGACCACGCTCGCCGCCCTGCTAGGTGCCCTGCCGCTGATGCTCAGTACCGGTGTTGGTGCCGAGCTGCGTCGTCCGCTGGGGATTGGTATGGTCGGTGGCCTGCTGGTAAGCCAGGTCCTGACCCTGTTCACCACGCCGGTCATTTATCTGCTGTTTGACCGTCTGGCGCTGTGGACGAAAAGCCGCTTCCCGAAACGTGAAGAGGAGGCGTAAATGAAGTTTTTCGCCCTCTTCATTTATCGCCCGGTGGCGACGATTTTACTCTCACTCGCCATCACCCTGTGCGGCGTCCTGGGCTTCCGGTTGCTGCCGGTGGCCCCGCTGCCGCAGGTGGATTTCCCGGTGATCATGGTCAGCGCCTCGCTGCCCGGTGCATCACCGGAAACCATGGCCTCGTCGGTTGCCACACCGCTGGAACGTTCACTCGGGCGAATTGCCGGGGTCAACGAGATGACCTCCAGCAGCTCGCTTGGCAGCACGCGCATCATTCTGGAATTCAGCTTCGACCGGGATATTAACGGCGCCGCGCGCGATGTGCAGGCGGCGATCAACGCCGCGCAGAACCTGCTACCGAGCGGGATGCCGGGCCGTCCGACCTACCGTAAAGCGAATCCGTCCGATGCGCCGATCATGATCCTGACGCTTACCTCGGACACCTATTCGCAGGGGCAGCTGTACGATTTCGCCTCCACCCAACTGGCACAGACTCTCGCCCAGATTAACGGCGTGGGTGATGTCAGCGTTGGCGGAAGCTCTCTGCCCGCCGTGCGCGTGGGCTTAAACCCGCAGGCGCTGTTTAACCAGGGTGTTTCACTGGACGATGTGCGCTCTGCCATCAGCAATGCAAACGTGCGCAAACCGCAGGGGGCCATCGAGAACAGTAGCCACCGCTGGCAAATCCAGACTAACGATGAGCTGAAAACCGCTGCGGAATACCAGCCGCTGATCATTCACTACAACAACGGTGCGGCGGTGCGCCTGAGCGATGTCGCGAGCGTCACCGACTCGGTGCAGGACGTGCGCAATGCCGGGATGACCAACGCTAAACCGGCCATTTTGCTGATGATCCGCAAGCTGCCGGAAGCCAACATTATTGAGACGGTGAACAGTATCCGCGCGAGATTGCCGGAACTCCAGCAGACCATCCCGGCGGCAATCGATCTGCAGATTGCCCAGGATCGTTCCCCCACCATTCGCGCCTCGCTCGAAGAGGTGGAGCAGACGCTTGTGATCTCCGTTGCGCTGGTGATTCTGGTGGTCTTCCTGTTTCTGCGTTCAGGCCGGGCCACGCTGATCCCTGCGGTGGCTGTGCCTGTCTCGCTGATAGGGACCTTCGCGGCGATGTATCTGTGCGGATTTAGCCTTAACAACCTGTCGCTGATGGCGCTGACGATTGCCACCGGCTTCGTGGTGGATGACGCCATTGTGGTGCTGGAGAACATCTCGCGCCATCTGGAGGCGGGGATGAAACCGTTGCAGGCCGCGCTGCAGGGAACGCGTGAAGTGGGCTTTACGGTACTGTCGATGAGCCTGTCGCTGGTGGCGGTGTTCCTGCCGTTACTGCTGATGGGCGGCCTGCCTGGCCGGCTGTTACGGGAATTTGCCGTCACGCTTTCTGTCGCCATCGGTATTTCATTGATCGTGTCCCTCACGCTCACGCCGATGATGTGCGGCTGGATGTTAAAACGCAGCAAGCCCCACTCTCAGCCGCGCCGTAAGGGGTTTGGTCGCTTCCTGCTGGCGATGCAAGAGAGCTATGGCAAGTCCCTGAAGTGGGTGCTGAGGCATACGCGCATTGTCGGCCTGGTGCTGATTGGCACCATCGTGCTCAACGTCTGGATGTACATTACTATCCCGAAAACCTTCTTCCCGGAGCAGGACACCGGGGTGCTGATGGGCGGGATCCAGGCAGACCAGAGTATTTCGTTTCAGGCCATGCGCGGCAAGCTGCAGGACTTTATGAAGATCATCCGCGAAGATAAAGCGGTAGATAACGTGACCGGCTTTACCGGCGGTTCGCGGGTGAACAGCGGGATGATGTTTATCACCCTGAAGCCGCGTGACGAGCGCAATGAAACCGCCCAGCAGGTTATCGACCGCCTGCGCGTGAAGCTCGCCAAAGAGCCGGGCGCTAATCTGTTTTTGATGGCCGTTCAGGATATCCGCGTCGGCGGGCGTCAGGCTAACGCCAGCTATCAATACACGTTACTCTCTGACGATTTAGCCGCCCTGCGCGAGTGGGAGCCTAAGATCCGCAAGGCGCTGGCCGCTCTGCCACAGCTGGCGGACGTTAACTCCGATCAGCAGGACAACGGCGCAGAAATGGCGCTGACCTACAATCGCGAAACCATGTCACGTCTGGGGATTAACGTCGATGCCGCCAACAGCCTGCTGAACAATGCCTTCGGCCAGCGTGAGATTTCCACCATCTACCAGCCCATGAACCAATACAAGGTGGTGATGGAGGTGGACCCACGTTACACCCAGGACATCAGCGCGCTGGACAACATGTTTGTGATTAATAACGACGGTAAGGCGATCCCGCTCTCTTACTTTGCCAGCTGGCAGCCGGCGAACGCGCCGCTGTCGGTGAACCACCAGGGCCTTTCGGCGGCATCGACCATCTCCTTTAACCTGCCAGCCGGTTCGTCCCTCTCTGAGGCCAGCGATGCGATCAACCGTGCGATGACCCAGCTTGGCGTGCCGTCCACGGTACGCGGCAGTTTTGCCGGTACCGCGCAGGTGTTCCAGGAGACGATGAATTCGCAGGTGATTTTGATTCTGGCCGCCATTGCGACGGTCTATATCGTGCTGGGCGTGCTTTATGAAAGCTACGTCCATCCGCTGACCATTCTCTCCACGCTGCCGTCGGCGGGCGTCGGGGCGCTGCTGGCGCTGGAGCTGTTCGGCGCGCCCTTCAGCCTGATTGCGCTGATTGGTATCATGCTGTTAATTGGCATCGTGAAGAAAAACGCCATCATGATGGTGGACTTCGCGCTGGACGCCCAGCGAAATGGCAACCTGACGCCAGAAGAGGCCATATTCCAGGCCTGTCTGCTGCGTTTTCGCCCGATCATGATGACCACGCTGGCGGCGCTGTTTGGCGCGCTGCCGCTGGTGATTTCCGGCGGTGACGGCTCAGAATTGCGCCAGCCGCTGGGGATCACCATTGTCGGGGGGCTGGTGATGAGCCAGCTGCTGACGCTCTACACCACGCCGGTGGTCTATCTGTTCTTTGACCGTCTGCGGGTGCGTTTTTCGCGTAAAAACAGAACGATGGTAACCGAATAAATGACCGACCTCCCACGTCACGTACGCTGGCAGCTGTGGATTGTCGCCTTCGGCTTCTTTATGCAGTCGCTGGATACAACCATCGTCAATACCGCCCTCCCCTCGATGGCAAAAAGCCTGGGGGAGAGTCCGCTGCATATGCATATGGTGATTGTCTCCTATGTATTAACGGTGGCCGTTATGCTTCCGGCCAGCGGCTGGCTGGCGGACAAAGTGGGCGTGCGGAATATCTTTTTCACCGCCATCGTGCTGTTTACCACAGGCTCGCTGTTTTGCGCCCAGGCGAATACGCTGGATCAACTGGTGATGGCCCGCGCGTTACAGGGCATTGGCGGGGCGATGATGGTGCCTGTCGGGCGGCTGACGGTGATGAAGATTGTGCCCCGCGAGCAGTATATGGCCGCGATGACCTTCGTCACCCTGCCAGGCCAGGTCGGCCCGCTGCTTGGCCCGGCGCTGGGCGGAGTGCTGGTGGAGTATGCCTCCTGGCACTGGATCTTCTTAATCAACCTGCCGGTGGGCATCATCGGCGCGATTGCCACCCTGATGCTGATGCCTAACTACACCATGCAGACCCGGCGCTTTGATTTCCTGGGTTTTATCCTGCTGGCGGCGGGGATGGCGATGCTCACCCTCGCGCTTGATGGCCAAAAAGGCCTCGGGATTTCCGCCCTGACGCTTGGCCTTCTGGTGGCGCTCGGCATTACCGCTATCCTGTGGTACCTCTGGCATGCCAGAGGTAACGAGAGCGCGTTGTTCACGCTCGATCTGTTTAAAAACCCCACCTATCGTCTGGGCCTGTTCGGGAGCTTTGCCGGGCGCGTCGGCAGCGGCATGTTGCCCTTTATGACGCCGGTCTTTTTGCAGATTGGAATGGGATTTTCACCGTTTCACGCCGGGTTGATGATGATCCCGATGGTACTTGGCAGCATGGGAATGAAACGCATCGTGGTGCAGGTGGTTAACCGTTTTGGTTATCGCCACGTCCTGGTTGCCGCGACGCTTGGGTTGGCCCTGGTGAGCCTGCTGTTTATGGCCGTGGCGCTGCTGGGCTGGTACTACGCGCTGCCGCTGGTGCTGTTCTGCCAGGGCATAATTAACTCTGTGCGCTTTTCATCAATGAATACCCTGACGTTAAAAGCACTCCCGGATGACCTGGCGAGTAGCGGAAACAGCCTGCTGTCGATGATCATGCAGCTCTCCATGAGCGTAGGGGTGACCCTTGCCGGTTTACTGCTCGGCATGTACGGACAGCATCATCTCAGCGTCGACACGCCGGTCGCCCATCAGGTCTTTTTGTATACCTATCTCAGCATGGCGGTGATTATCGCCCTGCCCGCGTTCATCTTCGCCAGAGTGCCGGATGATACCCGTAAGAACGTCGTTATCCGACACGGCAAAAGGAGTGCACCATGAAATTCTGGCGTCCGGGCATTACCGGTAAACTCTTTGTGGCGATATTTGCCACCTGTATCGTGCTGCTGGTCACCATGCACTGGGCCGTGCGGGTCAGTTTCGAACGGGGTTTTATTGATTACATCAAGCATGGAAATGAACAGCGTTTACAGGGGCTGAGCGATGCGCTGAGCGATCAGTATGCCCTGCACGGTAACTGGCGTTTTCTGCGCAATAACGACCGCTTCGTATTCCAGATCCTGCGCTCGCTTGAGCATGATACCGGTGACGATCGCCCGGGCCCCGGGATGCCGCCGCACGGCTGGCGCACCCAGTTCTGGGTGATAGACCAGGATATGCGCGTACTGGTTGGCCCGCGCGCGCCCATTCCGCCGGATGGCACAAAGCGGGCGATCACAGTGAATAACGCCACCGTCGGCTGGGTGATCGCCTCGCCGGTTGAACGCCTGACGCGCAACACCGATATCAACTTTGATCGCCAGCAGCGCCGCACCAGCTGGTTGATTGTCGCGCTCTCCACCCTGCTGGCCGCGCTCGCGACCTTCCCGCTGGCCCGCGGTCTGCTCGCGCCGGTTAAACGGCTGGTGGAAGGGACGCATAAGCTGGCCGCCGGGGATTTCTCCACCCGCGTCGATACCCGTAGCCAGGACGAACTCGGCAAGCTGGCGCAGGACTTTAACCAGCTCGCCAGCACCCTGGAAAAAAACCAGCAGATGCGACGCGATTTTATGGCCGATATTTCCCATGAACTCCGCACGCCGCTGGCGGTGCTGCGCGGCGAACTGGAAGCTATCCAGGACGGCGTGCGTCAGTTCACTCCCGAATCGGTGGCCTCGCTGCAGGCGGAAGTGGGCACGCTGACCAAACTGGTCGATGACCTCCACCAGCTCTCCATGTCGGACGAAGGCGCGCTGGCCTATCAGAAAGCGCCCGTCGATGTGATAAACGTGCTGGAGGTGGTAAGCGGTGCCTTCCGCGAACGTTTCGCCAGCCGCAACCTGAAAATCGATCTCTCACTGCCTGACAGCGCCGTGGTGTTTGGCGACAAAGACCGCCTGATGCAGCTGTTCAACAATCTGCTGGAAAATAGCCTGCGCTACACCGACAGCGGCGGTGGCCTGCATATTTCCGGCAAACAAGAAAACGGGCATTTTGCCCTGACCTTTGCCGATTCCGCCCCCGGCGTGCAGGATGCACAGCTGGAAAAACTGTTTGAGCGATTTTATCGCACCGAAGGCTCCCGCAATCGCGCCAGCGGCGGGTCCGGTCTGGGACTGGCGATTTGCGTTAACATCGTCGAGGCCCATAATGGCACGATCCGCGCCGCCCATTCGCCTTTTGGCGGGGTAAGCATTACAGTAGAGTTACCTCTGGAACGGGATTTATCGAGAGAAGCATGACCGAGTTACCGATTGACGAAAACACGCCACGCATTTTGATTGTCGAAGACGAGCCGAAGCTCGGGCAGTTACTGATCGACTATTTACGCGCGGCAAGCTATGCCCCCACGCTTATCAGCCATGGCGATCAGGTGCTGCCTTATGTGCGCCAGACGCCGCCGGACCTGATCCTGCTGGATCTGATGCTCCCCGGAACCGATGGCCTGACCCTGTGCCGGGAAATTCGTCGCTTCTCAGACGTGCCGGTGGTGATGGTGACGGCGAAAATCGAAGAGATCGACCGCCTGCTGGGCCTCGAAATTGGCGCGGATGATTACATCTGCAAGCCATACAGCCCGCGTGAAGTGGTCGCGCGCGTAAAAACCATTCTGCGCCGCTGTAAGCCCCATCGTGAACTGCAGGTACTGGACGCGGAAAGCCCACTTATCGTCGATGAAAGCCGTTTCCAGGCGAGCTGGCGCGGCAAGCTGCTGGATCTCACCCCCGCCGAATTCCGCCTGTTGAAAACCCTCTCCCACGAGCCGGGGAAGGTCTTCTCCCGCGAGCAACTGCTGAACCGTCTGTATGATGATTACCGCGTCGTGACTGACCGTACCATCGACAGCCATATTAAAAACCTGCGCCGCAAGCTGGAAGCGCTCGATGCGGAGCAGTCATTTATCCGCGCGGTGTATGGCGTGGGCTACCGATGGGAAGCCGATGCCTGCAGGATAGCCTGAGCATTTAGCTTACCGAACCCGCCTGCTGGCGGGTTTTTCATTTCTGGAAAGCAACGAAGAATCAACCATACTCACATTACCGGTTCGCTTATTGATAACTGGTGCAGATAATTCCACTTCGTTCAAGGAGTTCCTATGTCTGGTTGGTTCGAGTTAAACAAAAGCAGTGATGGGCAGTTCAGGTTTGTTCTCAAAGCAGGAAACGGAGAAACGATCCTGACCAGTGAGCTTTACACCACCAAAAATTCCGCCGAAAACGGTATCGCCTCCGTTCGCACCAATAGCCCTTCTGATGAACGTTATGAGAAGAAAGTGGCCACCAACGGTAAATTCCACTTCAATCTGAAGGCCGGGAATCATCAGGTTATTGGCAGCAGCCAGATGTATGCCTCGGAACAGTCGCGAGATAAAGGCATCGCGTCGGTCAAAACTAACGGTTCAAGCCAGACGGTAAAAGACAATACCTGACGACACGCCTCCGGCCGGGTTAGCGATGGTACGACCCGGCGCTTTACCTCCCTGTCCCTCAGCGCTACAATGCCCGCCCTTAAAGTGGGGGATCTCCCCTTACCGCTGCACCTGGTGCATGCGGATCTGACCTGTCATCAGAACGAGAACAAACATGTTTAAACCGGAACTCCTTTCCCCGGCGGGAACGCTGCAAAATATGCGTTACGCTTTCGCCTATGGCGCTGACGCTGTCTATGCTGGCCAGCCGCGCTACTCGCTGCGCGTGCGTAACAATGAATTCAACCACGAGAACCTGCAGCTCGGCATTAACGAAGCACATGCCCTGGGCAAAAAATTCTACGTGGTGGTCAACATTGCGCCGCATAACGCCAAGCTGAAAACGTTCATCCGCGATCTGAAGCCGGTGGTTGATATGGGACCGGACGCGCTGATCATGTCGGACCCGGGTTTAATCATGCTGGTTCGGGAGAACTTCCCGGAGATGGATATTCACCTCTCCGTTCAGGCCAACGCCGTTAACTGGGCAACGGTGAAATTCTGGAAACAGATGGGGCTGACCCGCGTCATTCTGTCTCGTGAACTTTCGCTGGAAGAGATTGAAGAGATCCGCACGCAGGTGCCGGATATGGAAATCGAAATCTTCGTTCACGGCGCGCTGTGCATGGCCTACTCCGGTCGCTGCCTGCTCTCGGGATACATCAACAAGCGTGACCCGAACCAGGGTACCTGCACCAACGCCTGCCGCTGGGAATATAACGTTCAGGAAGGCAAAGAAGACGACATCGGCAATATCGTCCACAAACATGAGCCGATCCCGGTGACCAACGTGGAGCCAACCTTAGGCATCGGCGCGCCAACTGATAGCGTGTTCATGATTGAAGAGGCCAAACGTCCGGGTGAGTACATGACCGCCTTTGAAGACGAGCATGGCACTTACATCATGAACTCCAAAGACCTGCGTGCGATTGCGCACGTTGAACGTCTGACGCAGATGGGCGTGCATTCCCTGAAAATTGAAGGCCGTACCAAGTCCTACTACTACTGCGCGCGTACTGCTCAGGTGTACCGTAAAGCCATCGACGATGCCGCTGCTGGCAAACCGTTCGATACCAGCCTGCTGGAAACCCTGGAAGGCCTGGCGCATCGCGGTTATACCGAAGGCTTCCTGCGTCGTCACACCCATGACGATTACCAGAACTACGAACACGGCTATTCCGTTTCCGAGCGCCAGCAGTTTGTCGGTGATTTTACCGGTGAGCGCAAAGGTTCGCTGGCCGCCGTGGCGGTGAAGAACAAATTCACCAAAGGCGACAGCCTGGAGTTGATGACCCCGCAGGGCAACATGAACTTCACCCTGGAACATCTGGAAAACGGTAAAGGCGAAGCAATTGACGTGGCGCCAGGCAACGGCCATACCGTCTGGCTGCCGGTACCCGAAGAAGTGGAGCTGGAGTTTGCGCTGCTGATGCGTAATTTCAACGGTGAAAGTACCCGTAACCCGCACAGTAAATAGTCAAGCAGGGAAATTTTTTCGCGCTGGGATAATTCTTAGAATCGGATCACATACCGCTTCGTTCAATACGGGTATTATCCCCCCGCTGAAAAACATAACCCATAAATGCTAGCTGTACCAGGAACCACCTCCTTAGCCTGCGTAATCTCCCTTACGCGGGCTTATTTTTTTGTACAATTCAGTCCACTTATTAAGAATGCAATGGCATAGACCCACCATATGAAGGGTGTGTATTCGCAATAACGTATGCCGGAATACCGTTCATGAAAATCGGACGGACCTATGATATTCATCACAACTATTATTGGATCTGGTAGGCGGGAGTGTTATTCAGAGCATTCCTAATTCCCGACCATAGCATGCCCTTTACTCTTGATTTCTTAGCACAATACGTTTTCACATGGACGGAGAGACGACATGACATTCCCCGGTCAGTTTTCAAAGGACATTCCGAATTACGAACTCGCACGCAGTCTGGGCCTTGCCTCCGGCGGCGATATTAATTTCAACGATTTTGCCAGTCACCTGGACTGTAGCCGAAACTTTAGCCAGGTTGGGATCATCTACTCAGACGGTGCGCGTCAGTGGTTAGTAAGGCCCTCAAGGCGGATTGCGACACCAAACGAAAGCTCGGTAAGCCATGTAGTCATCACGAAAGTAAATGCTTCCTCAAGTAGTGCCATCCAGGCAACGACGACTACGATTCAGTCACCTTCATTAGCGACTGAAATCGGTTCTACGGCAATTTCTTGCGGAGCCGCCATTCTCACTGTCGTACTTGCTGCTGGCGCAGGTATGGCCATTCCTCTCACCGCAGGCTCTTCCGGTGCTGTTGCTGCCGTGATTGTCGCCGGTGGTGTGGCAACAGGAATTCAGTGTGCGAACGGGCTTGGCCGCTTGTCACTTATTGCCATGAATCATAATGACTATGTAGCGTGGATGGATTCCCAGGAATGGTATACTGCAACCAATACCGCTCTGGATGCGATTTCACTTGCTGGGGCCGCTGCGGGTCTAAAAAGCGCGGTATTGACCTACCGCCTTCTTAATCGCTCGACGTCTGAAAGTTTACTCTCTTTATTACAAAAAATGAGCCGAGAGGACCGCACGAGGTTAACGGAGGAAATTATTCGCATCCGAAATCCCGGCATCTCGAATTCAGGTGTTAAAGCAGCGATGAAAGCTGGGGTTTACCCTAAACGTTACCCATCGGAAGCGCTGCAGTTGCTCTTACAGCGTGAGCTGTTGAATGCCATTTCCAACTCCTCAGCTTTTGTTGGAAGTGCGGTCTCGGGTACAATCAGGAATCCTCAGAATATTACACAATCTGGAAAATACGTTTTTGGTTTGATCCAGTCTTTTTCATTTACAGGAAGTTATTGACCTGAGCATGATAAAATACATCAAGAAGAGCCTGGCATTAAGTACTGTGATCACAAGTCAAATGGCGACTGACGATCTCCAACGGCTTGAGTCTTTAAAAGATGGCTTAAAAGATCAGTTTGGCGTTCCTGTAGGTGTACATATGACAGGCATTCCCTTGGCTATCAGTATGTTACTCGCCATTTTTTGCTACGCTATGCTACAAGTTTCTGTCTGGATATTACTATTTCGCCTGCTCGGCTTACCCGAATTTAAAGTCATGATGGGTGTATTTCTTGCAGCAGTGGCGTATTGCATGATTGCGATGAGTACTATGTTTCTGACTGCTCGGGGGTCCTTGGCTGGATTTAAAGCGCATATTTCCGTTATCACGATGACTGGACTGATGAGCATCGTTTATTTTATCTGGACGTGGAGTTCACTTTTATTCGGCTCTGTTGAGAATTACACCCCGCAAATAACCTCTTTTTTAGGGTTGGGATTTTTCTGCATGAATGTCGTGTGGATGAATACATCACTCTTTTACCGTTCAATCGCCCTAACGCTACATAATCGGATTTGGCGTAAACAGCTGAAAATAGAGACAAGGCAAATGTCGCGACTCAAACGTTGAGGGCAATAGCCCATTGATTGACAGACGTAAAAAGTGTAAACGACACCGGGCACAGATTACGTTATACGGGGGAAAAATCTCCTTTACACAGGCTTATTTTTTTTCCCTTTCATCCTGTTCTTACCCGCTTTTTTCCTCCCTGCTATACACTCTTACTAACGCTAAAAAAGGGAGCAGCGCGGATGGCAATCTATCCAGACAGTTTATTGATTCTCAATGGCAAAAGTGCGGGCAACGATTTGTTGCGCCAGGCAGTGACGGATTTGCGTGAAGACGGTGCGCGTATACACGTGCGAGTGACGTGGGAAAAAGGTGATGCGGCACGCTATATCGACGAAGGTCGGAAGCTCGGGGTCGAAACCATTATTTCTGGCGGGGGCGATGGCACCATTAATGAAATTGCTGGCGCTCTGATAGATCTTCCCGCAACCGACCGCCCGGTGATGGGCATTTTGCCGCTCGGTACGGCCAACGATTTCGCCACCAGCGCCGGCATCCCCGAAGAACTGGGAAAAGCCCTGCAGCTGGCTATCCTCGGCAAAGCCACCGCCGTGGATATTGCTCAGGTGAATGAAAAAACCTGTTTTATCAATATGGCGACCGGTGGATTCGGGACGCGCATTACCAGCGAAACCCCTGAAAAGCTGAAGGCAGCGCTGGGCGGCGTCTCGTATCTGATCCATGGCCTGATGCGCATGGATACCCTGAAGCCGGACCGCTGTGAGATTCACGGCGAGAACTTTCAGTGGCAGGGTGATGCGCTGGTGATTGGTATCGGCAATGGCCGTCAGGCCGGTGGCGGACAGCAGTTATGCCCGGAGGCGCTGATCAATGATGGTCAGTTACAGCTGCGTATTTTCACGGGTGATGGCCTGCTGCCTGCGCTGTTTACCACCCTGACCCAGCCAGAGGAGAGCCCGAATATTATTGCCGGTAAATCCGCGTGGTTTGAAGTGAATACCCCACACGGCATGACGTTTAATCTTGACGGAGAGCCGCTGAGCGGGGAGCAGTTCCGCATTGAGGTGTTACCGGGCGCGCTACAGTGCCGGCTGCCACCGGACTGCCAGCTTCTGCGTTGACAGTGTGGCCGGGCGGCGGTAACGCCTGACCCGGCCAGCGTTTTACAAAAAGTCTTAAGCGATAGTCACTTTGCTGTCCAGGTACACATCCTGCACGGCATTGATCAGCTTCACGCCGTCCGCCATCGATTTTTTAAACGCCTTACGGCCCAGGATCAGCCCCATACCGCCCGCGCGCTTATTGATAACCGCCGTGCGCACCGCGTCGGAGAGATCGGTGTCGCCACCCGCCGCACCACCGGAGTTAATTAACCCGGCACGTCCCATATAGCAGTTCGCCAGCTGGTAACGCACCAGATCGATAGGGTTTTCACTGGTCAGTTTGCTGTAGACCCGGTCATCGGTGTAACCGAAGTTTACCGCTTTATAACCGCCGTTATTTTCCGCCATCTTCTGCTTCACGATATCCGCGCCAATGGTTGCCGCCAGATGGTTCGCCTGGCCGGTCAGGTCGGCAGAAACGTGGTAGTCCACTCCGTCTTTCTTGAATGCCGAGTTACGCAGATACGCCCACAGAACGGTGACCATACCCAGCTCATGCGCGCGTTCGAAGGCAGCAGAAATTTCTTCAATCTGGCGACGCGACTGCTCAGAACCAAAGTAGATCGTCGCCCCGACCGCGACCGCACCCATATTGAACGCCTGCTCTACGCTGGCGTAAAGCGTCTGATCGTATTCGGTCGGGTAGCTCAGGGTTTCGTTGTGATTCAGTTTGACGAGGAATGGAATGCGGTGGGCATAGCGACGCGATACGGAGGCCAGTACGCCATAGGTGGACGCCACGCAGTTACAGCCCGCTTCTATCGCCAGTTCGACGATGTTCTTCGGATCGAAATACAGCGGGTTCGCCGCAAAGGAGGCGCCCGCGGAGTGCTCAACGCCCTGGTCAACCGGCAGAATAGAAAGATACCCGGTTCCCCCCAGTCGCCCGGTATTATAGAGGGTCTGCATATTTCGCAGTACCGCAGGCGGACGGTTGTTATCAACCATCACGCGGTCGACGTAATCGTGGCCAGGCAGATAAAGCTGGTCGGCTGGAATGGTCATACAACGATGCTGTAAAAGGCTGTCGGCGTCTTTGCCAAGCAACTGCGCAATATCAGTCATGTGATGCTCCCGTAAGCCCGACGTGATGTCGGTGAGTGTTTATCCAGACCCATAGCGTTATGGGCAGACTAAGCCTGGTACCGACTTAACAGATTTTCCAGCATTTGCATTTTTTTTCAGCACAATCTGCTGGCTCGATTCGTGTACAACAAAACTGTTACATTGATCAAACAATCACCGCAAAGGTATTTAAAAGGTATTATTAAGTGGTATGTTAAAGGCGTACCCTCTCTGACATGCAGGATTAAACAATGAAAACGAAAGTCCAACTGTCATTCATGATGTTTGTTGAATGGTTTATCTGGGGCGCGTGGTTTGTACCGCTGTGGTTATGGCTGAGCAAAAGCGGTTTTACCGCCGGGGAAATTGGCTGGTCTTATGCCTGTACCGCGATTGCCGCGATCCTCTCCCCCATTCTGGTGGGTTCACTGACCGACCGCTTTTTCGCTGCGCAGAAAGTACTGGCCGTACTGATGTTCGCCGGTGCCATTGTGATGTACTTCGCCGCACAGCAAACTCAGTTCAGCACCTTTTTCCCGCTGCTGCTGGTTTACTCCCTGACCTATATGCCGACCATTGCGCTGACCAACAGTATTGCCTTCGCCAATGTGGATGATGTGGAGGCTGATTTCCCGCGTATCCGCGTGATGGGCACCCTCGGCTGGATCGCCTCGGGACTGGCGTGCGGTTTCCTGCCGCAGATGATGGGCTATAACGACATTTCCGATACCAATATTCCGCTGCTGATGACGGCGGGGAGCTCCGCCCTGCTCGGTGTCTTTGCGCTGTTCCTGCCGAACACCCCGCCGAAGAGTACCGGCAAGATGGATTTCAAAGTCATGCTGGGGCTGGATGCGCTGATCCTGCTGCGCGATAAAAACTTCCTGGTGTTCTTCTTCTGCTCATTTCTGTTCGCAATGCCGCTGGCCTTTTATTACATCTTTGCCAACGGCTATCTCACCGAAGTGGGGATGAAAAACGCCACCGGCTGGATGACGCTCGGCCAGTTCTCCGAAATCTTCTTTATGCTGGCGCTGCCGTTCTTCACCAAACGCTTTGGTATTAAGAAGGTCTTGCTGCTGGGCCTGCTCACCGCCGCCATCCGCTATGGCTTCTTTGTTTACGGTGGTGCCGACCAGTACTTCACCTATGCCCTGCTGTTCCTCGGCATTCTGCTGCATGGCGTGAGCTACGACTTCTACTATGTGACCGCGTATATCTACGTGGATAAAAAAGCGCCGGTGCATATGCGCACCGCCGCACAAGGCCTGATTACGCTGTGCTGTCAGGGGTTTGGTAGCCTGTTAGGTTACCGCCTGGGCGGCGTGATGATGGAAAAAATGTTCGCATACAAAGAGCCGGTGAATGGGTTGACCTTCAACTGGGCCGGAATGTGGGCATTCGGAGGGATCATGATTGCCGTGATCGCCGTGCTGTTTATGCTGTTTTTCCGCGAATCGGACAAAGAGATCACCGCAATTGAGGTGGTTGAAAGCGATACCGCGCTGACACGAGGGGAAGTTAAATGAAACAAGAACGTGTTCTCGGTGCCCTTTACGGGCAAGCGTTAGGGGATGCGATGGGCATGCCGTCGGAGCTTTGGCCGAGAAAGCGCGTCAAAGCGCACTTCGGCTGGATCGACCGTTTTTTACCCGGACCGGCTGAAAATAACGCCGCCTGCTATTTTAAGCAGGCAGAATTCACCGACGATACGTCAATGGCGTTATGCCTGGCGGATGCGATTATCGAATGCGACGGGCAGATCAACGCAGATGTTATCGGCAAACATATTCTGCACTGGGCGGAGTCGTTCGATGCGTTTAACAAGAATGTGTTAGGTCCGACATCGAAGATTGCGCTTAACGCTATTCG
Source organism: Enterobacter cloacae complex sp. FDA-CDC-AR_0132 (assembly GCF_003010695.1). NCBI lineage: Bacteria > Pseudomonadati > Pseudomonadota > Gammaproteobacteria > Enterobacterales > Enterobacteriaceae > Enterobacter > Enterobacter cloacae complex sp. FDA-CDC-AR_0132. Next base: position 4,967,445 of record NZ_CP027618.1, read on the forward strand.
TGACGGCAAGCCGGTCAGTGAACTGGAAAACAACGGCGTCACCAACGGTGCGGCGATGCGCGCCTCTCCGCTGGGCTGCCTGCTGCCGGCCACGCGTCTGGAGCACTTTGTCGCAGAGGTGGCGCTGGCCTCCAGCCCGACCCATAAATCCGACCTCGCGATTGCCGGCGCGGTGGTGATAGCCTGGGCAGTGTCGCGTGCCATTGACGGTGAACGCTGGCAGAACATCGTCGATGCCCTGCCAGGCATTGCCCGCTACGCACAGGAAGCGAAAACAACCACCTTCAGCGCATCGCTGGCGGCACGGATTGAGCTCGCCCTTAAGACCGTGCGTGAAGCCAACGGCATCGATTCCGCCAGCGAGCAGGTTTACCAGCTTATTGGCGCGGGCACCAGCACGCTTGAGTCGGTTCCAGCGGCGATTGCGATGGTCGAACTGGCAGGCACCGACCCGAACCGCTGCGCCATTTTGTGCGCCAACCTCGGCGGTGATACGGACACCATCGGCGCGATGGCGACGGCAATCTGCGGTGCGCTTCACGGCGTACAGGCGATTGACCCGGCGTACAAGGAGGAACTCGACGCCGTAAACCGCCTCGACTTTAACCACTACTGTGAAAAACTGCTGCACTTCCGGGAGCAAAGGGAGGGCGTATGAGTGCTTTTGCTGCACGCCTTGAAACACTGCACGCCACTCGCCCGGTCACGGTGTTGGGTGCCGCGGTCATCGACGTGATCGCCGACGCCTATGCCCTGCCCTGGCGCGGGTGTGATATCGAACTCAAACAACAGGGTGTCAATATCGGCGGCTGTGCGCTGAATATTGCTATTGCGCTGAAACGGCTCGGGATCGCCGCGCAAAACGCGCTCCCCGTCGGCCACGGAGTGTGGGCAGACATCATCCGTAACGCCATGGCCAAACAGGATCTGCACAGCGTCGTCGAAGTAGAAACGGGCGACAACGGCTGGTGTCTGGCGCTGGTCGAACCGGACGGTGAGCGGACCTTTATGTCGTTTAGCGGCGTGGAGAACCAGTGGCAACAGCGCTGGCTGGATGCGCTGCACGTGCTGCCTGAAAGCCTGGTCTACCTCTCAGGCTATCAGCTGGCGTCACCGTGCGGAGAGCGTCTGACGGACTGGCTGGAAGGCCTGGAAAACGTTACCGCGTTTATCGACTTTGGGCCGCGCATTGCCGATATTCCTGATGCGCTGATGGCGCGGATCATGGCCTGTAGGCCGATGGTATCGCTTAATCGCCAGGAAGCGGAGATGGCAGCGGGACGATTTGGCATGGAAGCTGAAACACTCGGTCCGCAGTGGCTACAGCGTTTTGGTTCGGCGCTGATTATTCGCCACGATAAAGACGGTGCCGCCTGGTTTGAGGGTGATAAATCGGGCTACGTTCCGGCGTTTCCCGCAACCGTCGTCGACACGATCGGTGCGGGCGACAGCCACGCCGGTGGCACGCTTGCCGGGCTGGCGGCAGGATGGTCGCTGGCTGATGCCGTTACGCTTGGCAATGCAGTGGCGGCCTGGGTCGTTAGCCACCGCGGCGGCGACTGCGCGCCAGGGCGCGAGGCGTTACTCCTCGCACACAAAGACGTATAAATCGCTACGGCAGTAGCTGATGCTGAACTCAATGGGCCGGTTCTGCTGATCAAGTGCAACCTGCTTGATCACCAGCACCGGGATTTTGTCATCCATGCGGATATGCGTCTGAAACTCGCTGTCCGGCATGCGGGCACTGACGCGTGAGCGGGTGCGTTGCGGGAAGATATTCTGGCTACGGAAGTAGTCATACAGGGAAATCCCAATTGCATCCGGATCGTGAATCAACCCTACCGGCACCCAGGACTCCTCAATCGATACGGCGTCATCATCCACATAGCGGATGCGCTTAAGCAAAAAGACCTCGCTCTCCGGCGGCACTGACAGCTGGCTGGCCACCTCTTCCGGGCATTTCACCACCCGTTTATTCACCCACAGCGTGTTGGGCTTTTTGCCGCGCAGCACCACCTGCTGAGAAAAACCGCGCGCTTCCTTGAGCGAGTATTCAAAGATGTTATTGATTTGCGTCCCGTAGCCGCGGGCACGCGTCACTACGCCCTCGGCTTCCAGAGCCTGCATCGCTTTGCGCACGGTAATGCGCGACACGCCGGTTAACTGACTGAGATCGCGCTCGCCGGGCAGTATATTCCCATGCTCCAGCACCCCGTTGCGTACCGCGTTTTTTACCGTTTCGGCAAATTTCAGATACAGCGGCGTGTTGTCCGGGGCGGCAATGCGTTCATTCAGTTGGTCGATTAGCCGGGTATGCGCTTGTTCCATCTCTGTTTTTCTCAGGCCTGGTGTGTGTTGCCAGTATACGGCTTACCACCAGGCATGAAAATGGTGTACCGGACCAATACCGTGACCAACCTCGAGAGTATCGGCTTTTGCCAGCGCTTCGGAGAGCCAGATTTTAGCGTCGCGGACCGTCTCCCCCCAGTTGTCACGACGGGGGCGCAAAGCCGCCAGCGCGGCAGAGAGCGTGCAGCCGGTCCCGTGGGTGTTTTTGGTCTGTACCCGCGGGGCCGTGAAACGCAGCGCACCGTCGTGGGTAAACAACCAGTCAGGGCTTTCTTCATCATCAAGATGACCGCCTTTCATCAGCACGGCGCCGCAGCCCATCGCCAGGAGCGCATTCCCCTGCTCTTTCATTTCGCGCTCATTCTGCGCGTGCGGCGCATCCAGCAGCGCAGCGGCTTCAGGCAGATTAGGCGTGATAAGCGCAACCTGCGGCAGCAGCTTATTTCGCAGCGTCTCGACGGCGGAGGCGGACAGCAGCGGGTCGCCGCTTTTTGCCAACATCACGGTATCCAGCACCACGTTTTGCACCTGGTAACGTTTAAGCCGTTCTGCCACCGCTTCAACAATGTCGGTCTCGGCCAGCATCCCAATCTTGGTGGTGTCGATTCGCACATCGCTGAAAACCGAATCCAGCTGTGCGGCGACAAAGTCCGGCTCAATGCGGTAAACCGACTGCACGCCACGCGTATTTTGCGCCACCAGCGCGGTAATCACCGAGCAGCCGTACGCCCCGAGTGCGGAGAAAGTTTTCAAATCAGCCTGAATGCCCGCGCCGCCGCTTGGGTCGGTACCGGCAATGGTAAGGGCGTTAATCCGATTCATGCCCGTTCCTCCAGAGTGTAGAGCGCGTCGAGGAACGCGCTGGCAAAACTGCCGGGACCACCAGACCGGGCGACGGCCGCCGTTCCGGCACGTTTCATCCATCCGCAGGCGGCGGCGATGTTATCCAGCCGGTCACCGGGAAGCGAGCAGCTCGCCGCCACGACTGCCGAGAGCGCGCATCCCGTTCCCACCACGCGGGTCATCATCGGGTCACCGCCCACGACCGTGCGGGTGCGTTGCCCGTCGGTGACGTAATCCCGTTCACCGGTGACCACCACAATGGCATTCGTCTGGCGAGCCAGCGCCTGCGCGGCAGGCAGCGCAGCCGCCGCCGTGTCGGTGGTATCGACGCCGCGCCCGCCCGCACTCATCCCGGCAAGGGCGAGAATTTCCGAGGCATTGCCGCGAATGGCCGCCGGTTTCAGGGCGAGAATTTGGTGGCAAAAACGGGTGCGGAACGTCAGCGCCCCTACGGCAACCGGGTCTAGCGTCCAGGGTTTCCCTGCTGTCACTGCTCTCTCAATCGCCCGGCGCATCGACTGGGCGCGCGGCGCCGTCAGCGTCCCGACGTTTATCAGCAGGGCATCTGCGAGCGCGGCAAACTGCTCGGCCTCTTCGGCTTCAATCACCATAGCCGGAGAAGCGCCAAGCGCCAGTAACACATTGGCCGTAAAGGTCTGTACCACATCGTTGGTCATACAGTGGGTAAGCGGGGAACGGGTTCGAAACTGATGTAAAACGTGTAAATCGAGCAGGTCAGGCTGCATGGTATCGCTCCTGCCGTGCGTGAAGAAGCGATGACCGGGAAGGCATCTGACTTCCCTAC